>NZ_JAHKNI010000009.1 GCF_018860155.1 Nocardia albiluteola | reverse complement strand
CCGCCCGCCGGCGCCGAGAAACAGTCCCGTGCCGATCGCGCCGCCGATGGCGATCATCTGTAGCTGACGCGGTTTGAGGCTCTTGTGGTAGCCACTGTCTTCCGCGCCGAGGAATTCCTTGTCCCGTACTCGGGTCATGTGACGGTTCAATCCTTCGCTGTGGTTTTGTCGAAGGCAGAGGTTACCTGGCCGATAGCGGTGGGGCGCACATCGACCTCGGATCCGGCACTTACCGCATGATCATACTGGTAGTGGCGTCAGAACTCGCTTGGACGGAAGTAGCTGACCCTATTGGCCGATGTTGACTGTGTACGAGTACTTCTCGCCCGCCACGGCGGACACCTGGAAGGTCACCGGCACACTCTTGCCGCCGACCTCGTTCACCGTGCACTTGCGGGTGCTGTCGACCGCAAGCTTCTGCAGGCCCTTGCAGTCGATCGAGGCCACATCGTTCTGGGAATAGGTCCGATACGTCTGGGTGATCTTGGCCTTGGCATCGTCGATGGTCACCACCGGGGCGTCGAACGCCGCCTCCACGTCCGGAATGCCGCCCTCGATCTTGGCGACCCGCACCGTGATCGGCCACGCCGCGCCCGACCCGTCGCTCGCCGTACATTTGACGCTCGCGCCGACCGCGGTGGCGGGCGTGCCGGCACAGGACGGGTTCGCCGGAGTCTCCGCGGCATCCTTGGTGAACAGCCGCGCGATCGCCGCCTGGGCGTCCTTGTCGGTGACCTGCGAATGCCCCGAGGACGAGCAGCCGAGGACAACCAGAATCGGCAGCAGAAGCAGCAGACGACGCATACGCGGAATCCCTTCGAGACAGCATGGCCGCCAGTGGGCTCGCGGCCGAATCACACAGAGCTATCACGGCATAACGGACAGTTCCACCGCACGGTCCCACAATGTGACTCAGGTCACTTGTCTTGATGGCAAGGGGGTCGCCTTGTCCGGCGCCACATTTCATGCAGAACACTACGGCGGGGTGGGTCCGTGGACCCACCCCGCCGTTGTCCGGCAAGAACCTAGTCGCCGTCGACCGGAATGTTCGCCACGACGGGGTACGCCCCGGTGTACCCCTCGCGCTCCTGCGCGATGGCCATCACCTTCTTCCGCGCGGCGAACCAGCCGATGATCAGCAGCGGAACGATCACGACCAGGCTGGCCACCGTCCAGGTGCCGTCCGGATAGTCGAACGCGGTGATCACCACCACGGCGAACAGGAACACCAGCGCCGCGATGCCGGTGTACGGCGCGCCGAACATCCGGTAGGCGGGGCGCTGCACGAGCCCGTCCTTGGACAGCTTCCACAGCTTCAGCTGGCACAGCACGATCGAGGCCCACGACGCCAGGATGCCCAGCGAGGCGATGTTCAGCACGATCTCGAAGGCCTGCGACGGAACGAGGTAGTTGAGCCAGATGCCGAGCAGCGCGATCGCGCTCGTCAGCAGGATGCCGCCGTAGGGCACGCCGCGGGTGCTCATCCGGCTGGTGAAGGTGGGCGCGCTGCCGTTCATCGACATCGAGCGCAGGATGCGCCCGGTCGAATACAGTCCCGCGTTCAAACTCGAGAACGCGGCGGTCAGCACGACGAAGTTCATCACCGAACCCGCATGCGGCACACCGAGTTTGCCGAAGAAGGTCACGAACGGGCTGACGCCGGCGTGGTATGCGGTGTAGGGCAGCAGCAGCGCCAGCAGCACCAGCGAACCGATGTAGAACAGCCCGATTCGCAGGATCACCGAATTGATCGCGCGCGGCATGATCTTCTCGGGATTCTCCGTCTCACCCGCGGCGGTACCCACCAATTCGACGGCCGCGTAGGCGAAGATGACGCCGGAGGTGACGGTGACCAGCGGCAGCAGCCCGGTCGGGAACAGGCCGTGGGAATGACTGATGACGCTGAAACCGGTGCTCTGTCCCTGGATCTTGAAGCGGCCACCCAGGAAGACCACACCCACGATCAGGAAGCTCACCAGCGCGACGACTTTGATCAGCGCGGCCCAGAACTCCAGCTCACCGAACCACTTCACCGAGACCAGGTTGACGCCCAACACCAGCACCAGCGCGATCAGCGCCAGCAACCATTGCGCGACCGGTTGGAACACGCCCCAGTAGTGCAGATACGTGGCGATCGCGGTGGTATCCACGATCCCGGTCATCGACCAGTTCAGGAAGTACATCCACCCCGCGACGAAAGCCGCCTTCTCACCGAAGAACTCGCGCGAGTAGGACACGAACGACCCCGAGGACGGCCGGTGCAGCACCAGCTCCCCGAGGGATCGGAGAATGAAGAAGACGAATACACCACAGACGCCGTAGACCAGGAACAGGCCCGGTCCGGCATTGGCCAACCGCCCGCCGGCGCCGAGAAACAGTCCCGTGCCGATCGCGCCGCCGATGGCGATCATCTGTAGCTGACGCGGTTTGAGGCTCTTGTGGTAGCCACTGTCTTCCGCGCCGAGGAATTCCTTGTCCCGTACTTCGGTCATGTGGCGGTTCAATCCTTCGCTGTGGTTTTGTCGAAGGCCGAAGCTACCCGATCGAGCGCCACCCGCGCGCGATCACTGCCGCCAATAGGGGGAGGATGAAACCTTGTGTTTACCAAGGGGGCTCCGGGACGACACCCCGGCGCCCGACTCGCCGCGCCGGAGGCCACCGCCCCGGCACCCGAAATACCCTGCGGCACTAGGACATACACACGCCACAGCCGCAAGCCCGCGTTGACACAGACGGTCCAGCGGATCGGCCAACCCGGAGTTCACCGGACGGATACCGATGTCCGGAGTATCAGTTATCCTGCGCGGCGGTATATTTCGCGCCGAGCTCACGGAAGCGATCCATCGCCTTCGCGGCGCGATCGCCGTCGTTCATCCGGATGGCCAGCATCGGCACGTACTCGTCACCGACCAATTCCAGCCTGGCCCAGGCCTTCTTGTCCGGGATCGCGATGCCGCGAATATCTTTCCATTGGAACTCGGTGTCGCCCAGGATATTTCGCACGACCACGCCCTGCTCCCCCACCCGGACCCGCGGACGGGTCAGCAACAGCACCGCACCGGCCAGCAACAGCCCGAACACGATGACCGCCGCCTGATCGGCGCCACGGAAATTGACCCCGGTGGAGTTGTCCCCCGACAGCACCCCCGCCGCAATGAACAGGATCGCGATCACCGCGGCGATAATGCGGGAGTTGCGCACCGCTCGATGCGGGCGCACCTCCAGATCCCATGCGGTGTCCTGCGATTCGCGTTTCGACATTCGAACAGTCACCACCGGTTCAGACAGCCTGCCGCAGCGCCCGCAGGGTCAGCGCCGCATCCAGGGCCGCCGCGGCCGCCTGCTCGCCCTTGTTCTCCGCCGAATCGGGCAGCCCGGCCCGGTCCAGGGCCTGCGCCTCGGTGTTCACGGTCAGCACGCCGTTGGTGACCGGCGTGCCCTCGTCGAGCGAGACCCGGGTCAGCCCGGCGGTCACCGCATCGCAGACGTACTCGAAATGCGGTGTCTCACCGCGGATCACGACGCCGAGCGCGACCACCGCGTCGTGCGTGCGAGCCAGCGCCTGCGCGACCACCGGCAGCTCCATCGCCCCGGCGCAGCGCACGAGGGTGACCTCCCGCACGCCCGCGTCGCGCGCGGTCCGCTCGGCATTGGCCAGCAGGGTGTCGCAGATCGTGGTGTGCCACCGCGAGGCGACGATGCCGATGCGCAGGTCCTTCGCATCATCGAGTTCGAAGTCCGGTACCCCGGTGCCACTCACGACTGCGCCTCGCTGACGCTCGGCTCCGTCGTGCGCGGTGCACGCTGTGTCGATGATTCGCTCGCAAGCTCGCTCATGCGCTGAATCCGCCTCTCCGTGTAGTTTCCCGCCGCGCCCCGCGGCACGGCCGTTTGCCGCTAGTGCGCCGTCTCGCCCAGGTCCAGGTCGTCCAGGCCGACCAGATCGTGTCCCATGCGGTCGCGCTTGGTACGCAGGTAGCGCAGGTTCTCGGCATTGGCGCGCACCGGCATCGGCACCCGCTCGGTGATGCTCAGGCCGTACCCGTCCAGGCCCACCCGCTTGGCCGGATTGTTGGTCAGCAGCCGCATCGAGGAGATGCCGAGATCGACCAGGATCTGCGCGCCGGTGCCGTAGTCGCGGGCATCGGCGGGCAGGCCGAGCTCGATATTGGCATCGACGGTGTCGTGGCCGCTGTCCTGCAGCTGATAGGCCTGCAGCTTGTGCAGCAGGCCGATGCCGCGGCCCTCGTGCCCGCGCATGTACAACACCACGCCGCGGCCCTCGGCGGCCACCATCTCCATGGCCGCGTGCAGCTGCGGGCCGCAGTCGCAGCGCAGCGAGCCGAACACGTCGCCGGTCAGGCATTCGGAATGCACTCGGACCAGGACGTCTTCGCCGTCGTCGACACCCAGATCGCCGTACACCAGCGCGACGTGCTCGACATCGTCATAGATGCTCTTGTAGCCGACGGCCTTGAACTCGCCGTACGGCGTGGGGATCCGGGCCTCCGCGATCCGCTCCACCTGCTTCTCGTGCTTGCGCCGCCAGGAGATCATGTCGGCGATGGAGATCAGCGCCAGCTTGTGCTCGTCGGCGAAGACCCGCAGCTCCTCGGTGCGGGCCATGTCGCCCTCGTTCTTCTGGCTGACGATCTCGCAGATCACGCCGGCCGGGCTCAGCCCCGCCATGCGCGCCAGATCCACCGCGGCCTCGGTGTGGCCGGGACGGCGCAGCACGCCGCCGTCCTTGGCGCGCAGCGGAACCACATGCCCGGGGCGGTTGAACTTGTCGGTGGTCGCGGCGGGATCCGCGAGCAGGCGCATGGTGGTGGCGCGGTCGGCGGCGGAAATGCCGGTAGTGACGCCCTCGCGCGCATCGACCGAGACCGTGTAGGCCGTTCCGTGCTTGTCCTGGTTGATCGCGTACATCGGCGGCAGGCCGAGGCGATCGCAGTCGGGGCCGGTCAGCGGCACGCAGATGTAGCCCGAGGTATAGCGAATCATGAAGGCCACCAGCTCGGGGGTGGCCTTCTCTGCGGCGAAGATGAGGTCGCCCTCGTTCTCTCGGCCTTCGTCGTCGACGACGACAACCGCCTTACCGTCGGCGATGTCGGCGACTGCGCGCTCGATGGTGTCGAACCTGGTCACGTCTGCTGTGCTCCGTCTCGAAATAGCTGCCCACTAAACATACGGTGTGAGCCCCGCCTGCCCTGCGCCGCCCGATCTATCCGCGCTGCATCAACCGCTCGACGTACTTGGCGATGATGTCGACCTCGAGATTCACCGTGGTGCCGACCGGGGCGGCGCCCAGGGTGGTGAGCTGGCGGGTGGTGGGGATCAGCGATACCTCGAGCCAGTCGCGATGGCCCGGCTCGCCCGCGTCGTCCACCCCGACGCCCGAGACGGTCAGTGAGATGCCGTCGATGGTGATCGACCCCTTCTCCACGACGTACCGGGCCAGCCCCTCGGGCACCGAGACACGCACGACCTCCCAGTTCTCCTGCGGATCGCGCGAGACGATGGTGCCGGTGCCGTCGACGTGGCCCTGCACGATGTGCCCGCCCAGCCGGCTGTCGACCGCGGCGGCGCGTTCCAGATTCACCCGCGCGCCAAGATCGAGCTTGCCGATGCTGGACCGGTTGAGCGTCTCGCCCATCACGTCTGTGGTGAAGCAGTCGCCGTCCACGACGTCGACGACGGTCAGGCAGACGCCGTTCACGGCGATCGAATCACCGTGGCGGGCATCGGAGGTCACGAGCTTGCCGCGGATGGTGAGCCGGGCCGCGTCGGCCAGCGGTTCGGCCGCAACGATCTCGCCCAGTTCCTCCACGATGCCTGTGAACATGCCCGCTTCTCCTTCTCATCCGGTGCTCGTCTGCGCCAACGGCCCGGACCGCGGGTGATATTCCCGCCGGACCGGTGCCCTCAGCCTAACGAGGCGGCCGGAACGCGATGGCGGGCAGTCTTGCTCAGCAGTGGGCCGGAGTTTCCGCGCCCGTTTCGATACCGCGGCTCCGGCGAATTCGGACAGACGCGGACGTCACGACTCGAACCGGCCCCCGGCCGTTGAATACGCCTCCGTAATTCCGAGACAGAACGGCGATGCATCGCGGTTATAACGCCGATAGACCCAGAAGCACCGATTTATGTCCGAATTTCGCGAGCCCAGGAAAAGAATTTCACCGAGGCGCAAACGGCCCAACATGACGTATTACCCACCTACGACGCGCTCACACATTACGCTTGCGTCGCGGACCGATCGGAAGCAATATTGTTATGCAGTTTGATCCTCGGAGGTCAACTTCTCCCCGGATTCAACCTCTCGCAAGGCAGTTCAGAGCGGAACCGTTCCAACACGTCGCCGCACCCGGCGGCGCGGCAATCGCAGGACAGTCAAACCGACGGAAGGTTGAGGCCCGCACGGGTCGGATCCAGGTTGAACAACAATACGGATAGGGGGTGCGGCGTGACCACGCTTCTCGATTCGACACTCGAAGTTCGCTGCGTTCAATATCGCCACGAATTTCATCTGCCAGCAACGATAGATCCGGCGTCACGTCACATCCTGCTCGATATCGGCCAGCGCTACGGCGCGATCATTATGCCCGCCGACCTCGGCGAACGCGTCCACCAGCGGCTGCGGCAGGCCGGGCTCGCCGGGCCTGTCGTCCACCATCCCCGCGCGCGGCGATGGACCTTCATCACCGGCCCGGCCCGGCCGGGTTTCCTTAGTACGGCGATCTCGGCGGAGCTGTTCCGGCTGTACGCGACCGTCGCCTGCGCCGGCAGCCAGGTGGTGCTGCCCTCGGCGGACGACGAGCGCACCGGATACCGCACCTGGGTTCAGGCGCCGGAAACCGCCGATGCCGTCCCGCCGCTGGAGGCGGTGATCGAGGCCACCCGCGTCAGCGGGGCACGACAACGGAGCTAGCGCGCTTGCGCAGGATCTCGATCGTCGCGGCCGGGTCCGCGGTCCCGTAGACAGCGGATCCGGCGACGAAGCAGTCCACGCCCGCCTCGGCGGCCTGCTCGATGGTGTCCATGTTGATGCCGCCGTCGATCTCCACGACGAGGTTCAGCTCGCCGGCGTCCACGAGCCGGCGGACCGCGCGCGCCTTCTCCAGCACGTGCGCGATGAACGACTGCCCGCCGAATCCCGGCTCCACGCTCATCACGAGCAGCGTGTCGAAATGGGCCAGCATCTGCAGATACGGCTCGATGGGCGTGTTCGGCTTGATCGCCAGGCCCGCGCGGCCACCCGCAGCGCGGATGTCGCGGGCGACCGCGACCGGATCGTCGGTGGCCTCGGCGTGGAAGGTGACGTTGTAGGCGCCGGCCTCCGCGTAGGGCGGGGCCCAGCGGCCCGGATCGGTGATCATGAGGTGGCAGTCGAGCGGGATGTCCGTCGCCTTCAGCAGGCTCTCGACCACCGGCATGCCGAGGGTGAGATTCGGGACGAAATGGTTGTCCATCACATCGACGTGGACCCAGTCCGCGCCCTCGATCGCCCGCACCTCCGCGGCGAGATTGGCGAAATCGGCGGACAGGATCGACGGCGCGATCATCGGTGCCGGACGGCGGAAGTACGGCTCGGCGCTGGAATCAGAGGACGCGGACACAGCGCGAAGTGTAGCGGCACCGCATCACGGTCCGGGCACGCCGTCCGGGCCCGATGCGGGGCCGGATCGATCCGGCTGAACCGCAACGGATTGCGTCGGGACACCGCGGCCGACGTGCGCGTTCCGCGGGCGGGCCCCCAGACCGCACCGGCAGGTCCGCGCCGCAATTTGGGCACGGATTCGATTGCGGCGCGATTATTTGGGTAGCCTTCACAGCGTGATCAACATTTCGGCGGAACAGGGACTGCGCGGCACCCCGGTGGAGATCGGTGTGGCGGCCACCGTGTCGCAGCTCCCGATCGTGCGCGGGCTCGCCGAAACCCTCGTTCTCCTCAGCGATTTCACCCTCGACGAGGTGGCGGACATCCGGCTTGCGGTCGACGAGGCGTGCTCGACGCTCATCGCTGTGGCGGCCCCCGGCAGCACGCTGCGGTGCCGGTTCACCGTGGGCGACAAGGATCTCCTGGTGCGCGTGAGCGGTGTCGCCGCCGCGCCCGGTCTGCCCGATCAGCGCAGTTTCGGCTGGCATGTGCTGCGCACCCTCACCGATGAGGTCGATGCCACCCAGGAGGACCACGACGAGGCCGCCTCCGGTTACCCGACGATCGTGGAGTTCCGCCGGGCCCGGGGGAAGGCATAAGTGGCCGACGAGGACACCGTGTTCGAATCCGATGACGCTCTCCCCGCAAACGACGCGCAGACCCCGCACCCGGCACCCGGGATAAATCCGGGTGGCGAGGACGGCGCGACGGGTCCCGCCGACCGGAAGGCCGAGGCCGACGGCGAGACCCGCCGCGACGAGGTCGACGAGACCGAGGAGACGCCAGAGGACGAGGTGGCCGCCGACGAGGTCGCGGAGGTGACCGAGTCCGTCTCCGGATACGACGATGTCGCAATCCTTTTCGAGCGGCTGGCCGCGACCGAGGCGGGCAGCGCCCGGCACGGCGAGCTACGCACCCAGCTGATCAGCCGCTGCATTCCCCTGGCCGATCACATCGCCCGCAAATTCAGCGGGCGAGGCGAGCCCTTCGACGATCTCACCCAGGTCGCGCGCGTCGGACTGGTCCACGCGGTCGACCGGTTCGACATCTCCCGCGGCTCGAATTTCCTGTCCTTCGCGGTGCCCACGATCATGGGCGAGGTGCGGCGCTACTTCCGCGACAACACGTGGGCGATGCGAGTTCCCCGGCGCGTCAAGGAAACTCACCTGCGGATCGGCTCCGCGATCGACGCGCTGTCGCAGTCGCTGGGCCGCTCCCCCACCGCCAAGGAGATCGCCGCCGAACTCGAGATCGATCCCGACGAGGTGACCCAGGCGGTCATCGCGGGCAACGCATACCAGCCCAGTTCGATCGATGCGGTCTCCGTGGGCCGCGATACCGAGGCCTCGCTGCTGGACACCCTCGGCGAAGAGGAGTCCCAGTTCGACCGGGTCGAGGAGTACGTGGCGATCCGTCCCCTGCTGGCCGGGCTGCCCGAGCGCGAGCGCCGCATCCTGACCATGCGCTTCTTCGAATCCATGACCCAGACGCAAATCGCCCAGCGCATGGGCATCTCGCAGATGCATGTGTCGCGCATCCTCGCGAAAACCCTTGCCCGCCTGCGTGAGCAGTCCAGCCGCGAGTAACTGTCCCACCTCGCCGGAACTTCAGCGTGCCGTTACTTGCCACTCGACCTGCTCGTCGGGCCGCCGGTTGACAGCTCACTCAGAGTGGGCCCGTTCCCGGCGAGTTACGACCGTGCTGACGAAATCAGCTGTCGCCCGGTGTCGCCGTCGACGTAGCCGCTCAGGGCAGGATATCGGCGAGCTCGCTGAGCAAACGACGCTTGGGCCTTGCACCGACGAGGGTGCGGACCGGTTTACCGTCGCGGAAAAGCACCAGTGTGGGCATGGAGAGCACGCCGTAGGCCGCGCTGGTGGTCGGGTTCTCGTCGACGTCGAGCTGGACTACGGCCAGGTGATCGGCGTGCTCCGCGGCGATCTCGGCGAGCACCGGGGCGATCATGCGGCAGGGCGGGCACCAGTGGGCGGTGAAATCGACCAGCACCGGCAGCGGCGATTCGAGCACCGCGGCGGCGAAGGTCGCGTCGGTGACCGTGGTGACGGTGGTCGGCGAAACAGTGTGTGTCACTGGGGATCTCCCTTGTTCGACGCGGCCGCGGGATTGCGGCCGTGGACCTGGATCCGCGTAGCGGGGGTGGTGAACTCGCACCGCGGCGACCGGTCCGGCGCGGACGGCGCCGCCCGGTCCGCGGCATCCTCGAGCCGGCCGAGAATCCAGTTCCGGACACCCTGCAACTGTCCGATCAGCTCGTCGAGCTCGCCGAGCTTGTGCCGGTAGACCTCCGCCGAGGAGGGGCACGAGTCCCCGCTCGGATGTCCGGCCCGCAGACAGTCCACGAACGGACGGATCTCCTCCAGGTCGAATCCGCAGTCCTGCAGGGTGCGGATCTGACGCAGAATCGCCAGGTCGGCCTCGTCGTAGCTGCGGTACCCGCTACTGTCCCGGCGCGCGGTCAGCAGACCCCGCGACTCGTAGTAGCGCAGGGCGCGCGGGGTCGTCGACGCCAGTTCGGCAAGCTCTCCGATCCGCATTCCGGTCCTCTCCTCGGCCCGCCCGCGGGTGCGCTGCGGATCCGGATTCGACGCTAAAGGTTGACGTTGAGGTCAAGGCAAGAAGAGACGCCCGGCATTCCCGGGATGGCGTACCGGGGTCACCACTGGCCGGGCACGTACTCCCCGCCGATCTGGCCCGAGATGACGTTCAGCCGGTTCCAGGCGTTGATCGTCGCGATCAGCGAGATCAGCGCGCCGATCTGGTCGTCGTCGTAGCTGTCGCGAACCTCGGCCCAGGTGTCCTCGGAGATCGCGCGGCCGTTGTCCGCCAGGCGAGTGCCCTCCTCGGTCAATGCCAGGGCGGCCCGCTCGGCCGGGGTGAACACCTTCGATTCGCGCCAGGCAGCGACCATGGCCAGCCGCACCGCGGTCTCACCGGCGTGCGCGGCGTCCTTGGTGTGCATGTCCAGGCACATCCCGCAGTTGTTGATCTGCGCGGCACGAATCTTCACCAGCTCCTGCGTGGCCTTGGGCAGCGCGGACTCGTCGATAACGCGCGCGGCGGTCACCAGGCGCTTGTTGTACTTGGCCGCAACTTCGTTCTCGTACAGCGCGAAACGGGTCATTGTCTTCTCGATTCTCTCGTGTCGATCGGGCTTCACGAGGTTGACGAGGCGGCCGGCCGCGGTGTGACACCGCACCGAAATCGCCCCAGGCCACCGGCGCGCCATCGGGTACCGCGATCGGTGCTGTCGCGTTCTGTTCCCATCCGGCGCGATTCGCCCTTGGGAAGGTCGCCGGGCGTCCGGGAAGATCACCGAGAGGGTGCCGCGCGGCGTGAAGCACGGCCACCTCGCTCTCGCGAAAGGGTTGTCCCACATGGGAATTCATGCCATCTACACTCCGCTCAGGGTCGACATCGAGGACTTCCCGCAGGTCTTGGCCTACTACGAGGCCGTCTTCGGTGAGCCGTGCGCACTGCATTTCAGGTACGAGGCGGGCGGGCTGGACATCGCGACCGTCGGGCGTTTGGTGCTGATCGGCGGCGCGGCACAGGATCTGGCCACCGCACCACGGCAGGCCCTGATAGTCATGGTCGATTCGCTCGACGACTGGCGGGCCGCGCTCCCGGCCGCGGCGACCGTGATACAGGAACCGGCCGACATCCCGACCGGCCGAAACATCATGGTGCGCAACCCGGATGGCACCGTATTCGAGTACGTCGAGCTCGATCCCGCGAAGGTGGCCGCGGTCAATCTGGTCGCCGCCCCGGCATGAGCGAACGACGGCTCGTCGTCGGGATCAGCGGCGCCACCGGAATCGCCTACGGGATCCGGGCATTGGAGGCCGCCCGCAAGGCGGGCGTCGAAACCCACCTCGTGGTGACGCCCGCGGGCCAGCAGACCCGCGCCTACGAAACGGACCTGTCCGCCCGGGACCTGGCGGAGATGGCCGATGTCGTCCATCGTCCGGCCGATATCGGCGCCGCGATCGCATCGGGCTCGTTCCGCACCATAGGCATGCTGGTGGCGCCGTGCTCGATTCGCACGCTGTCGGCGATCGCGTACGCCAACAACGACAACCTGCTCACCCGCGCCGCGGACGTGACGCTCAAGGAGCGCCGCCGGCTGGTGCTGATGGTGCGCGAGACCCCGCTCACGCTGGCGCATCTGCGCGCCATGACGGCGGTCACCGAGATGGGCGGCATCGTCATGCCGCCGGTGCCCGCGTTCTACCTGCGGCCCGCCACCGTCGACGACGTCGTTGACCACAGTGTGGGCCGTGCCCTGGATCTGCTCGGTATCGAGCAGCCCGACCTGCCCCGCTGGGGCGAATAACCACCGCCGCAGCAATCGGCCTAGAGCTAAGGAAACCCGTTGTCCCACATCACAAGCCTGCGTGACTACCTCGCCGCACTCGACGCGATCGGCGAGCTGCGGACCGTCGAGGCCGAGGTCGATTGGAATCTCGAGGCCGGGGCGATCATCCGGCGCAGCTACGACCTGCGCGCGCCCGCGCCGCTGTTCACCAACCTGACCGGTTACGGCGACAGCGGCTTCCGCCTGTTCGGCGCCCCCGCCGCGCTCAGCGACGCCCGGCACTCGCTGGCCCGGCTGGCACTGTCGATCGGGCTGCCCGCCGAGGCCACCGGCCAGCAGATCGTCGACGCCCTGGCCGACGCGCGCACCAAACCCGGCATCGAACCGGTGGTGGTCGAGCGGGCCGAGGCGCCCTGCAAGCAGAACATCATGCTCGGCGACGACATCGACCTGCTGAAATTTCCCACACCCTGGATTCACGGCAACGACGGCGGGCGCTACATCCAGACCTTCGGCGCCAACATCGTGAAGACGCCGGACGGTTCCTGGACCAACTGGTCGATCAATCGCATGATGATCCACGACAGGTCCAGCCTCGCCTGCCTGCTGCCGCGCACCCAGCAGATCGGCATCATCCGCTCACAGTGGAGCGAGGCCGGTGAGCCC
The DNA here is from genome assembly GCF_018860155.1 of Nocardia albiluteola. GTDB lineage: Bacteria > Actinomycetota > Actinomycetes > Mycobacteriales > Mycobacteriaceae > Nocardia > Nocardia albiluteola. The sequence goes on along the minus strand of NZ_JAHKNI010000009.1, from coordinate 418,226 downwards.
ATGCCGATCGCGGTGGCCCTCGGCGTCGAGCCCGGCCTGCCGATCGTCAGCGGCATGCCGCTGCCCCAGGGGGTCGACGAAAGCCATTACCTGGGAGCGGTATTCGGCGAGGGCATCGAGGTGGTGCCCGCGGAAACCGTCGACCTGCTCGTCCCGGCCACGGCGGAGATCGTCATCGAGGGTTACGTTGCCATCGAGGAGACCGTCCCGGAGGGGCCGTTCAACGAGTACCCCGGCTACAACGCGACGGAGGCCTCGCCGAAGGCCGTCCTGCACGTCACCGCGATCACTCACCGCGACAATGCGATTCTGCCCGTCGTGGCCGCCGGGCCACCGGTCGAGGAGGACGACACCGTCACCGGCACCGCCTCGGCCGCCGAAATCCTGCACCTGCTGCGCGAGGCCGGACTGCCCATCTCCTCGGCCTGGTACAACCCCGAGGCCGCGCTGCACTGGCTCACCCTCGCGGTGCGCCGGGACTGGCACGAGACCACCGGACTGGCCTCGCACGAGCTGGTGGCCAAGATCGCCGACGTGGTGCTCGGCGGTCCCGCGGCCGTGCACGCACCCAAGACCCTGGTGGTCGAGGACGACGTCGACATCACCAACCTCGCCGAGGTCGTGTGGGCCTTCGCCACCCGCTCGCACCCCGACATCGACCGCGGTGAATTCCACTACCCCCGCAAGCTCACCGACCCGCTCGCCATCTACCTGTCCGAGGACGAGCAGCACGGATTCAGCGCGGGCAAGGTCATCTACAACTGCCTGCTCGCCGACCTCTACCCGGCCGAGCGCCGCCCCGCCAAGGGCAGCTTCGAGAACGGCTGGCCCGCGGAAATCCAGCAGCGGGTGCTGGAGGGCTGGACCCGGTACGGGTATCGGTAAGCTGCGCGATTCGGGCGGGGTGCCGTAGATTCAGGGCGATCATGATCACCGGGCCTCGAGTAAGGGGATGGTGTGCAGCTGCCCTTCGATTCGCTCTACCGGCACGGGTTCGCCCGGGTCGCGGTGGCAGTGCCGCCGGTGCGAGTCGCCGATCCGGCGTACAACGCCGAGCAGACGCTCGAGCTGGCTCGGCGCGCGGCGGCCGACGGGGTGGTGCTCACCGTCTTTCCCGAGCTCGGGCTGTCGGCCTACACCGCGGACGACCTGTTCCATCAGGACGCGCTGGATCACGCGGTCGATCGGGCGCTGCGGCGGGTGGTCGACGAGAGCATCCGGATCGACACCATGCTGGTGGTGGGCGCGCCGGTGCGTGCGCAGGGGCGGCTGTTCAACTGCGGCATCGTCATCGCGCGCGGCCGGATCCTGGGCGCGGCGCCCAAGAGCTATCTGCCCAACTATCGCGAGTTCTACGAGAAGCGGCAGTTCGCCGCGGCGCGCGAGGCCCTGGACGACCACATCACCATTGCCGGGCAGCGGGTTCCGTTCGGGGCCGATCTGCTGTTCACCGCGACGAATGTCGAGGATTTCGTCTTCCATCTGGAGATCTGCGAGGACGGGTGGGTTCCCCTGCCGCCCAGCGGTTTCGCGGCCCTGGCTGGGGCGACGGTGCTGGTGAATCTGTCGGCGAGCAATATCGTCGTCGGCAAGGCGGATTACCGGCGGCAGCTGTGCGCCTCGCATGCGGCGCGCTACGTCGCGGCGTACCTGTATTCGGCTGCGGGATACGGCGAGTCGACCACCGATATGGCCTGGGACGGGCAGGCGCTGGTCAGCGAGAACGGCGAACTGCTCGCCGAGGGTGAGCGTTTCGCCGATCACCCGCAGCTGGTAACCGCGGACATCGACCTGCGCCGGTTGGCCGCGGATCGGCTGCGGATGACCAGCTTCGGCGACACCGTGCACGATCACCGCGAGCGGCTGGCGGGCATGCGGCGGATCGAGGCCGAGCTGCCGGTGCCCACCCGCCCGGTCGAATTGCGCAGGCACATCCCCCGATTCCCCTACGTGCCCGCGAATCCCGCGGTGCGCAACGAGCGCTGCGCCGAGGTGCACCACATTCAGGTTGCCGGCCTGAGTACCCGGCTGGCGGCGATCGGGTCCGAGCGGGTGGTGATCGGGGTCTCGGGCGGGCTCGACTCGACGCTGGCGCTGATCGTCGCGGTCAAGACGATGGACCGGCTGGGGCTGCCCCGGGCGAATGTGCTCGCCTACACGATGCCCGGATTCGCCACCGGCACACGAACATCGACCGATGCGCATCGGCTGATGCGGGCCCTGGGCGTCTCGGCGCACGAGATCGACATTCGCCCGTCGGCCACCCAGATGCTGCACGACCTCGAACACCCTGCCGCGCAGGGGATTCCGCAGTACGACGTCACCTACGAGAATGTGCAGGCCGGCGAGCGTACCTCGCACCTGTTCCGGCTGGCCAACCGGCACCGGGCGATCGTGCTGGGCACCGGCGATCTGAGCGAGCTCGCGCTGGGCTGGTGCACCTTCGGCGTGGGCGATCACATGTCGCACTACAGCGTCAACGCATCGGTGCCCAAGACGCTCATCAAGTACCTCATCGCCTGGACCGTAGACACGGGCGGTCTCGGCCCCGAGGCGGACGAGGTGCTGCGCTCGATCCTCGAGACCGAGATCTCACCGGAGTTGGTTCCCTCCGATTCCGTTGACGCACAGGACGATTCGACTCAACCAGGGCAGAGCTCGGAGGCGGTCGTGGGTCCGTACGAGCTGCAGGACTTCCACCTGTACTACCTGCTGCGCTTCGGCTATCTCCCCAGCCGCATCGCCTACCTGGCCCGGCACGCCTGGTCCGACCGCACCCGCGGGCCGTGGCCGGATCTGATCCCGGCCGCCGACCGCCACGAATACGACCTGCCCGCGATCAAGCACTGGCTCGCGGAATTCCTGCGCCGGTTCGTCCAGACGAGCCAGTTCAAGCGCTCGACCCTGCCCAACGCGCCGAAGGTCGGTTCGGGCGGTTCGCTCTCGCCGCGCGGCGACTGGCGCGCGCCCAGCGACACCGTCGCCACGGCCTGGCTCGACGAACTCGAACGGAACGTGCCCTGAGCGTGACGAGCTATCCCGCCGCCCCGACGGCGGGCAGCTCGGGCAGCGGGCGCTCGTAGAGCCAGCGGTCCCACAGCGGCCGCAGCGAGACGGCGCTGTAATGTCCTGCCAGGTCGGCGAACTCCTCGGCGGTCACCGTCGAGTGCCGGTACCGCGAGGTCCAATCCCGCAGCAGCGCAAAGAAACCCGTGTCCCCCAGGGTCAGGCGCAGGCTGTGCAGGGTCAGCGCGCCGCGCTTGTAGACCCGGTCGTCGAACATGAGCGCCGGCCCGGGATCGCCCACGACGATGTCCTGGGGCGCCCGCGACAGGTTCTGCCGCGCGGCACGCGCGAGCTGATCCGCGCTGGGCCCGCCACCCGCCTGGGACCAGATCCATTCGGCGTAGCAGGCGAAACCCTCGTGCAGCCAGATGTCGCGCCACTGCTGCACGGTCAGGCTGTTGCCGAACCACTGGTGGGCCAGCTCGTGCGCGACCAGGCGTTCGGCGCCCCGCCGCCCGTCGCAGTGATTCGCGCCGAAGATCGAGATGCCCTGCGCCTCGATCGGTATCTCGAGATCGTCGTCGGTGACAACCACCGTGTACGCCCCGAACGGATAGGGCCCGAAGCGATTCCGGAACTCCGTCATCATCTCCGGCTGGCGGGCGAAATCGTGGTCGAAATTCGCGCGCAGCCGCGACGGCAGGATCGCGTGCATGGGCACGTCCTCGTGCACCGAGCCGACCCGGTACTTGTGGTACGGACCGATCTGGATCGTCGCCAGATAGCTGGACATCGGCTCGGTCTGGTCGTACACCCAGGTCGTCTGACTGGCCTTGGTCTGCCTGCGCACCAGCGTGCCGTTGGCCACGGCATAGTACGGCGAGTCGGTGGTGATCGAAATCCGGTAGCTGGCCTTGGAACTGGGGTGATCGTCGCACGGGAACCAGGAGGCCGCGCCGTTGGGCTGACTGGCCACCAGCGCGCCCTCGGTCAGCTCCTCCCAGCCGACCTCGCCCCACGGGCCGCGCACCGGCAGCGGGGTGCCCGCATACTGCACGACGATCGACAGGACGCCCCCGACCGGAATCTTCTGCGCCGGTGTGACGGTGAGCTTGCCGCCCTGATGGGTGTACTTCGCGGCCTTGGCCCCGTTCACGAATACCTTCGACACGCCCAGGGCCTGGGACAGGTCCAGCGCGTAGCGGGGCTGCACGGCGGTCGTCACCGCGGTGATCGAGGCGCGGCCGCTGAGCCGGTTACTGGCCAGCTTGTAGACCAGTTCCAGCTCGTACCGGGAAATCCGGTACCCACGATTTCCGTTCTGCGGCAGATACTCATCGATGGGTGGAAGGTAGAACTTGTCCGCCATCATCACCGCCCTCGACGATCCTGCCAGGGCGCGCCATCAGCACGGCCCATGCCTGTCCTGCCCTCCCCACTCGGCCACGGCGCTCCATCAGCACTGCCCCTGCCGGTCCTGCGCTCCCGGCTCGGCCACGGCGCTCCATCAGCACTGCCCCTGCCCGTCTTGCGCTCCCGACTCGGCCACGGCGCGATCGGATTGCCCTGCCAGCGTGTCGAATCCGGCACCGTATCGCCGCGCATCACCAGCGAGGCCGGGCCGACCGTCGCGCCCGCACCGATCCGTGCGGCGGGCAGCGCGACGCAATGCGGGCCCAGCGTCGCGCCCGCCTCGAGTGTCACCGTGTCCATGGACATGATCCGATCATGAAACAGATGTGTTTGCACGACGCATCCACGTTCCACGGTCGCACCGTCGCCGAGCGTCACCAGATCGGCCTCGGGCAGCCAATACGATTCGCACCACACCCCGCGCCCGATCGAGGCGCCCAGCCCGCGCAGCCAGATGTTCATCACCGCGGTGCCGGTGGCCGCGCGCGCGAACCACGGCGCCGCAACGGTTTCCACGAAGGCGTCCGAGACCTCGTTGCGCCAGACGAACGAGCTCCACAGCGGGCGTTCGACCGTCTCGATCCGGCCGACGATCACCCACTTCGCCGCCACCGCGAGCGCGCCCGCCAAGGCGCCGGCGGCCAGCAGCACCAGACCCGAAATCAGTGCGGCACACCAGTAGCCGATCCGGGACGCGGTCCAGGCCAGCGCGAACAGCACCCCGAGGCCGATCCCGAAGGTCACCATCACCGGAATCAGCCGGCATGTCTCGACGACGGCGCGGGCCACCTTCAGCCGCAGCGGCGGATCGAAGGTCCGCGTGGTGTCCGAGCCACCGGCCGTGCGCCGCAACCGCACCGGCGGGCTGCCCAGCCACGACGAACCCGCCTTCGCCTTCTCCGGGGCGGCCGACAGCACCGCCACCAGGCCGTTCTTCGGCACGCGGCGGCCAGGCGCGGTCATGCCGGAGTTGCCCAGGAAGGCGCGCTTGCCGACCTTCGCCCCGCCGATGCGCATCCAGCCACCACCGAGCTCGTAACTGGCGATCATGGTGTCGTCGGCCAGGAACGCGCCATCGGCGACGGTGGTGAATTTCGGGATCAGCAGGACCGTCGACGCCTCCACGCCGCGCCCGATATCGGCGCCCAGCAGCCGCAGCCAGACCGGGGTCAGCAGGCTGGCATACAGCGGGAACAGGAAGGTTCGCGCGGAGTCCATCAGCCGTTCGGTGGCCCACACCTGCCAGCCGACCCGGCTGCGGACCGGGTGATACCCCTCGGACAGGCCGATGCTCAGCAGCCGGACGGCCACGACCGTCACCGCCGCGAACACTCCGAGGCTGACCAGCGTGGCGACCGGCAGCAGCGCGAACGCGTGGCCCAGGGCGCCCGCGGTGGTGCGATCATCGCGAATCCACCAGACCAGCAGGGCGCCGCCGGATGCCAGGCCCAGGATCGGCAGGGCGGCCAGCGCCATCGACGTCAGGCCGAACGCCACCACCCAGTGCGCGGCCCGGGCCGGGGTGCGCGGGGGCCACGGGTACTCGGCCTTGCCGACCTTGGCCGCGGGCGAACCGGCCCACTCCTGCCCGGCCTTCACCCTGCCGAACACCGCGGAACCGGCCGCGACGACGGCGTTCTTGCCGACCACCGCGCCGGGCAGCAGCGTCGAGCGCGCGCCGATGACCGCTCCCGCACCCACGCGGATGGCACCGATGTGCACCAGGTCGCCGTCGATCCAGTGCCCGGCCAGATCCACCTCCGGCTCGATGCTGCAGCCGTCGCCCAGCTCCAGCATGCCGGTCACCGGCGGCAGCGTGTGCAGATCCACGCCCCGGCCGACCCGGGCACCCAGGGCGCGCGCGAACGGCACCATCCACGGCGCGCCGGACAGATTCTCCGCGCCGCTGGCCTCGGCCAGGCGCACCGCCGCCCACAGCCGCAGATGCACCGCGCCGCCGCGGGGATAGCTGCCGGGCCGCACACCCCGCAACAGCACCCGCGCACCCGCGACACAGATCGCCATCCGGCCGATCGGCGTGATGAACAGGACGAATCCGGCCAGCAGCCACCACCAGGACAGCTCCGGCAGCCACCGCAGCGCGTGGGATCGGGCCGCGATGTTCGACACGATGCCCAGCCAGGTGAGCCACTGCAGGCCGGTCAGGGTGGTCAGCGGGACCCCGGCCAGTATCTGCGCCCACTGGGCCAGGCGCGGTGTGGGTTTCACGGTGCGGGTCTCCACGACGGCCGCCGGCGCCGCCGCGTCGAGCCACTCGGCCAGCGCGCCCAGACGCGGATGGTCGTAGAGGTCCGCGACCGTCACCTCGGGGAAGCGTTCGCGCAGTGCGGTCACCAGCTGCGCCGCGGACAGTGAGCCGCCGCCCAGATCGAAGAAGTCCGCGTCGAGTCCGGAGACCTCCGCGCCGAGGATCGAATTCCACAGTCCGGCGAGCCAGTACGCGGTGCCGTCGAGATCGGCGGCGGCATCCGTGTCCGGGGAGCTGCCCGGCAGCGGCCAGGGCAGCGCGTTACGGTCCACCTTGCCCGAGGTCCGCGTGGGTAGCTCGTCCAGCACCGCCAGGCGCGGTACCAGCGCGGCGGGAAGCTGATCGGCCAGCAGGGCGCGCGCCTTGACCGGATCGAAGTCGGGGTCCGCGCTGGCGACGTAACCGACCAGAATCTTGTTGCCCGCCTGCGTGGTTCGCACCGCGACCGCGGCCCCGCTGACGCCGGGCAGATTCTGCAGCGCGGTATCGATCTCGCCGAGTTCGATGCGCCGGCCGCCGATCTTGACCTGATCGTCGGCGCGGCCCAGGAAGATCAGCCCGGCGGCCTCGTTGCGGACCAGGTCGCCGCTGCGGTAGGCCCGCGCCCAGCCGAGAGTCGGCATGGGCGCGTACTTTTCGGCATCCTTCGCCGCATCCAGGTAGCGGGCGAGGCCGACGCCGCCGATGACGAGCTCTCCGGATTCGCCCTCCCCCACCGGCTTTCCGGCCGGGTCGACGACGGCCAGATCCCAGCCGTCCAGGGGCAGGCCGATCCGCACCGGCCCCCGGCCGGTCAGCAGCGCGGCACAGGCCACGACGGTGGCCTCGGTGGGCCCGTAGGTGTTCCACACCTCCCTGCCCCCCGCACCCGCGAGCCGCTCGGCCAGGTCCGGCGGGACGGCCTCGCCCCCGAATATCAACAGCCGCACCGCATCCAGCGCCTCGGCGGGCCACATCGCGGCCAGGGTCGGCACGGTCGAGACGATGCTGATCTCGCGGCGCACCAGCCACGGTCCCAGGTCCATGCCGCTGCGCACCAGCGCCCGCGGCGCGGGAACCAGGCAGGCGCCGTGCCGCCACGCCAGCCACATCTCCTCGCACGAAGCATCGAAGGCCACCGACAGCCCGGCCAGCACCCGGTCGCCGGGGCCGATCGGATTGTTCCGCAGGAACATCCGCGCCTCGGCGTCGACGAAGGCGGCCGCGTTGCGATGGGTGACGGCAACCCCCTTCGGCGTGCCGGTCGAGCCGGAGGTGAAGATGATCCACGCATCGTCGGCGGGGGTGGGGGACGTTCCGTCGTCCGGGCGGGCGGCACTCGCGGCCGGTTCCGTGACGGGGTGCGCGGCCACCGGGTCTGCTCCGATACCTGTTCCCGAGGCAGCACCGTCGGGGACGGTTGCCGCGAGCTCGGTTGCCGCAGAGCCACGAGTGGGAGTAGTCGCGGCGAGACCGCGTATTCCGGCAACGGATTCGAGGCTCGCAGCAGCGGACTCAGGTCCCGCAGAGGCAGATTCGGGCCGCGCAACAGGGGACTCCGGCCCCGCAGCGGCGGACTCGAGCCGCGCGGCGGCGGACTCCAGCCGCGCAACAGCGGATTCGAGCCGCGCGACCGCCGAGTCGGAGCCCGTAGTGGCCGACTCGGACTTCCCGGTAATGGACTCCAACCGGGCAACGGCGGACGCGGATGTCACCGTGGCGGCAGTCGAGCCGGATGATCCGGCCGGGTTCGCGGCCTTGGCCGGGCCACGAGTGGTTGCGACGATTCCGGCGGCGGTCGCGATGGCGCTGACGTGTGCCTCGCCGAATACCAGCTGTGCGCGCTCGTCGGGGTCGTCGGCGTCCACCGGGACGTAGGCGCCACCGGCGAACAGCACGGCCAGGATCGTCACGTACAGCTCGGCGGTGCCGGACGGGATTCGCACGCCGACCCGGTCGCCGGGGCGCACGCCGGCCTCGCGCAGGCGGTCCACCGTGTCGTCGATCTCGGCGAGCAGCTCGGCATAGGTCAGGACGTCGGAGCCGTCGTCGAGGGCGGGCGCATCGGGATGAGACCGCGCGGTCTCGGTCAGGATATCGACCAGCGTGCGCGCCGGGGCGGCATCGGCCGATCGCAGCAGCGGGGAGGCCTGCGGGTCACGCGCACGCGAGAACTCCGGCCCCGAGGCCGCCGACTGAAGCGTCACCAACCGTCCACCTTTCCGAATCGTCCCCCGCATGGCGCCATCCGTTGTCTCACGTCGGGGTTACCGGCGGGCAAACGCGACACTGCCGTTTGTCTCGCCCGCCGCCGGATCTCCGCCGCTCCGCGGAGGCGAACCGGGCGATCCGCCGACGCCATTCTCCCAGTTCCCTGCAACGACAGTGGCACAGGGGCGTCGGGGTGAGCGGGACCACTCGCCGCGGGGCGCGCCGCGCACCCCCGGGAACCGGACGTAGCAGTAGCTCCGCGATCACCCGCAAGACAGAGGCACACGGGCCCGCCGGGATGCCACCACGGCTCCACCACAACGGCTTGCGAAGTGCGGCCTGGACGTCACATCGACGCGGTGGTGGTGAGCCCCGCCCAGGCAGCACGCACCGCCACGATCTACCGAGACTCGCGCCGACCCATCACGTCGGTACGAAGATGCGACGCCACTACAGCGGTCTGCGTAGTGCCGCCTGGACGTCGCACCGACGCCGTAGCGGTGGGCCTCGGCCAGCCGGCACGCACCGCCACGATCTACCGAGACTCGCGCCGACCCATCACGTCGGTACGAAGATGCGACGCCGCTACAGCGGTTTGCGTAGTGCGGCCATGAACATGGCGTCCGTACCGTGCCGGTGCGGCCACAGCTGCGCGCCGGGACCCGCGCCGATGTCGGTGACGCCCGGCAGCAGTTCGCGGGTGTCGAGCTGCTCGGCCCCGGTGCGGCGGACCGCATCCGATACCACCGCAACGGTTTCCGGGAGATGCGGCGAACAGGTCGAGTACAGGACGACGCCGCCCGGTCGCAGCAGATCCCATGCGGCGGTGAGCAATTCCCGCTGCAGCGTGGTCAGCTCACGCACATCGGCCGGGGTGCGCCGCCAGCGCGCCTCCGGGCGGCGGCGCAGCGCGCCCAGGCCGGTGCAGGGCGCGTCCACCAGGATGCGGTCGTAGCCGGGCGCGAGACCACTGTCGCGGCCGTCGGCGACATGCACGGTCACCGGCAGGTCGCGGGTCGCGGTACGAACCAGCTCCGCCCGGTGCTCGGCGGGTTCGACCGCGTCCACCCGGTATCCGTCGATGTCGGCCAGCGCGCCGAGCAGCGCGGCCTTACCGCCGGGGCCCGCGCACAGATCGAGCCAGCGACCGGCATCGGGACCGAGCAACTCCGCGCGGGTCAGCGCCAGCGCGACGAGCTGACTGCCCTCGTCCTGCACCCCCGCCAGCCCCTCGCGCACCGGTTCCAGGGCGCCCGGATCGCCGCCGTCCAGGTACACCGCGTAGGGCGACCAGCGGCCCTCCTCGCCGCCGGTGACCAGCGCCAGTTCCTCGGCGGTGATCGCGCCCGGCCGGGCCACCAGGTGCACCGCGGGCCGCTCGTCGTCGGCTGCCAGCAGCTCACGCAGCTCCCCGGCCTCGGCGCCCAGCGCATCGGCGAAGGCCTGCGCGATCCAGACCGGGTGCGCGAATTCGAAGGCCATGTGCCCCAAGGGATCCCGCGGCGCCAGCTGCCGCACCCACTCGTCCGGTTCGCGCTCGGCCGCCCGGCGCAGCACCGCATTCACGAAACCGGCCCTGCCGGAACCGATTTCCGAGCGCGCCAGATCCACCGAGGTGTTCACCGCGGCGTGCGCCCCGACCCGGGTGCGCAGCAACTGGTACACCCCGAGCCGCAGCACATCGAGCAGCGGCCCGTCGATCTCGTCGATCGAGCGCCCCGCGCACGCCGCGATCACCGCGTCCAGCAGCCCCAGCGACCGGCACGCCCCATAGGCCAGTTCGGTCGCGAACGCCGCATCCCGCCCCGACACCTTCCGCTCCCGAAGCAGTGCGGGCAGAACCAGATTCGCATACGCGTCGCGCTCCCGCACCGCCCGCAACACATCCCGCGCCACCTCCCGCGGCGCATCCACACTCGCGTTCCGCCCACCCCGCGCCCGGCCGCCCCGGCCAGTCTGCGACCGACCCGAATCGCCCTCGCGCACACCGCTTCGGGCGTCCCGCTGCCGTCCGGCGCCGCCGCGGTCACCCGAGGGCCGGTTTCCGCTCGGCGTCCGGTCCGAATCGGCACGACGACCGGCGGCTCGGGCCCCACCACGCCCGGCGGACGAAGTCCGATCGCGATCCCCGCCGGCCGCATCACTCTTCCCGGACCCAGGCCTGCCGCCACGTCCGCGCGATCCGGGAGATCGCGCCGAATCATCCTGGCGCGCACCGCTATTACCTCGGCTCACGCGCGAGCCGCGACCGGTGCCACGGTCATCCGAACGGTCGTTGCCGGAGCCCGCCGGTCGTTCGCGACGCTGCCTGCGGTCCTCGCTGCTGGCTTGTTCCCGTGCCCAACCGCCGTCGACGTCCTTATCACGACGCCCACCGCCCGACGGACGGTCCGGGGCGCGATGCGCGCCCGCGGACGCGCCGGATCCGCCCTTGTGTGTCCGGCCCCGGTCGTCCGGGGCGTCGTCCGAATCCCGCCGCGAGCGGGTCATCCGAGCACCATGCCCGGTTCCAGGCGGGCGCCGCGGGCCCAGTCCAGGGCCGGCATCATGCGCTTACCCGGGGGCTGCACCTGGTCCAAGCGGACCGCGGTGGTGGTGGTGCCGACGTAGACGCCGGACTTGCGGACCTCGACGACGCGCGGGGGCAGCGCTTCCTCGACCAGCTCCACCGGGCCGAGCTTGAGGCGTTTGCCGTCGAGCTCGGTCCAGGCACCGGGGGCGGGGGTGACCGCGCGAATGCGGCGGCTCACCGCCAGCGCCGGCTGATCCCAGCGCACGTGACCGGCCTCCACGTCCACCTTCGGCGCGTACGAGGCACCCTCGGCCGACTGTGGCACGGCCTCCAGCACGCCGTCCTCGATGCCGTCCATGGTCGATTCCAGCAGGCGCGCACCGGATTCCGCGAGTCGCCCGAGCAGCTCGCCGGCGGTGTCGGTGACGGCGATCCGCTCGGTCACCACGCCGAACACCGGCCCGGTGTCCAAGCCCTTCTCGATCCGGAAGGTGGCCGCCCCGGTGATCTCGTCCCCGGACAGCACCGCGGCCTGCACGGGTGCGGCCCCGCGCCAGGCCGGGAGCAGCGAGAAGTGCAGGTTCACCCAGCCGTGCCGGGGAATGTCGAGCACCGCCTGCGGCAGCAGCGCACCGTAGGCGACCACCGGGCAGCAGTCCGGCGCCAGCTCGGTAAGAGCGGCAATGAATTCGGGCTCCGACGGCTTGCGCGGCGTGAGCACCGGGATGCCGTGCTCGTCGGCCAGCAGGCCGATCGGCGACCTGGTCACCTTGCGGCCGCGCCCGGCGACGGCGTCCGGACGGGTCACCACCGCGACCACCTCGTGGCGGGACGATTCGAGCAGCCGCCGCAGCGACGGCACGGCGGGCTCGGGGGTCCCGGCGAAGACGAGGCGCATCAGTCCTCCCATCCCACCGCTGCGCCCTCGCGGACCGGCGCCGCGCCGCGCGCGTTCACCACGTCCGCGGCGGACATGACGGTCCGGCCGGAGCGGAACCAATCCGATTCCCGCACCTCGCGCATGGCCTGCTTGCGGGTGGCGGAATCCAGCCGCTGCAGGTAGAGCACGCCGTCGAGATGGTCGGTCTCGTGCTGCACGCACCGCGCCAGCAGCCCCTCGGCCTCGAATTCCACCGGCTTGCCGTCCAGGTCGACGCCCCGCGCCACCACGCGCTGCGCCCGCGTGACGTCGTAGCGCAGGCCGGGAATGGACAGGCAGCCCTCGACCCCCGTCTGCTCCTCCTCGCCGACTACCTCGTAGGACGGGTTGATCAGATGTCCGGCCCGCGCCGTGCCCGCGCGCGACGCCTCCACCGTGTCGTAAACGAAAACCCGCAGGCCGACCCCGATCTGCGGGCCCGCCATGCCCACGCCCCCGCTGGCCTTCATCGTGTCGGTCAGATCGGTCACCAGCTGACGTAGCTCACGGTCGAAGCTTCTGGCCTCATCCGCGCGCGCACGGAGTACGGGGTCGCCGAACAGGCGAACGGGCTGGACGGTCACGGCAAACTCCCCGGGGATTTCGGATACGGTCGCCCTATTTTACGGATCCCTCCGAATCGGACCGCGCGCAATCCCCGAGGCCCCTACCGGCGGGTGTCGTTCAGGAGTGCGCCCCCAGCACGACGTCGGGGATCCCCTCGCCCAGCGGCACCTCTCGGCACTCGGCCGGGCGCGCGCCCCGGGGGTCGAGCACATTGCGCAGCAACTGCTGCACATACGGGTCGTAGACCATGTGGAAATGCCCCGTCAGGTCGGCCGGGCACAAGTCCTGCAGGACCAGATTGCGCGCCCCGGGACCGCGCAGGGCGATATTGGAAAAAGGCTGGATCACCTCGTCGACGCGGCTGCCGATGGTGGTGTAGTGCACCCCGGGCACGGTGTCGCCGCCGGCGTTGAGTTCGCGCATGAACGGCGCGCCCTGCGCCTGCTCGACCGCGGCCAGCGAGGTGAAGTCCCGGTAGAACGGCCACAGCCCTGGCAGTGTGTCGGCCAGCGGCACCAGCCCGAACATCACCCCGCCGTAGGTCGGTGAGGCCAGGCCCACCCAGTTGCGCACCTTCCGCGCACCGCCGAGCTTGTTGATGTAGTACCTGGTCACGTTGGCTCCCTGGGAGAATCCGACGAGATCCACCCGGCGGGCCCCGGTGGCGGCCAGCACCCGGTGGACGAAGTCGCCGATCTGCCGCGAGGAGGTCCGCAGCTCCTCGGTGCCGAACGAGGTCGCACCCGGCTTTCCGCCGTAATTCAGCGCGAAGACGCAAAATCCGGCCCGCGCCAGCTGGGGGCCGATGGCCGACCAGTCCGAATAGGCCGTGGCGTCGGTTCCGTGCGCCAGAATCACCGGACGCGGATGCTCGGCGCGCGGGCGGCACCCGAAGTCGTTGGCGCCGGCGGGGGCCGCGTTGGGATGAAGCTTCTGATATCGACTCGCCCCGAGATGTTCGGGCTGCGGCGGACCCGGTTGCGTGGGGATGACCGCGCTGGGATACCCGGACGGCTGGGCGGAGGCCGGGGCGCCGACGCCCAGCGTCAGCGTCCCGGCCAGCACCGCGGCCGCGACCCACGGCCGCGCGAACCGCTGCCACCCCGCGCGAGGGTCGACCGATCCCCGCGGACCGGGCCGGGCCGGGCCCCGCGCTCGGCTTCCCTGCTGTGAACGACCCCGAACCGCACGGGCCCCGCGTTGTCCCATTTCATGATCATTACGTACCCGCTCGGGAAAACCGCGCCACGGCACCGCATTTCATGATGAGGAATCCGTTGTTCACTTCTCGCCGGACTCGTCATCGGCCAGGATGCGGTACAGCGACCGGCGTGCCTCGGTGAGCACCTCGGCAGCCTTCGCGGCCTGCTCGGCGGTGCCCGCACGGGCCACCTGTGCGACCGCACCCATCAGCTGACCGACCAGTTCACGCAGGTCCAGGGCCTGATCCCCGACGCCGTCACGAACCTCCTGCCAGGGATCGCCGAGCTCCTCGCGGTGCGCCTGCACGTATTCGACGCCCGCCTCGGTGAGCTTGGCGGTCTTGCGCCCGGACACCTTCTCGATGAGCACCAGCTCCTCGTCCTCGAGCTGCGACAGGGCCGGATAGATCGAGCCCGGGCTGGGCCGCCAGACGTCGCCGCTGCGCTCGCGGATCTGCTGAATCAGCTCGTAGCCGTGCATCGGCCGCTCCTGCAGCAGCAGCAGGATCGCCGCGCGCACATCGCCGCGGCGACCGCGACCGCCCCGGCCGCGACCGCGGGCGAAACCGCGACCGAAGCCGGGACCGAATTCCCCGCCGAACGGCCCGAATTCGGGACCGAATCCGTGCCCGTGCGGGTGACGACGGAGCTGTTCGCGACCACCCGGGCCGAACGCCCGCCACTGATCGCCGTGTCGCGGGCCGCGCCGGCGGCCCCGCATATCCATATTGTCCATGCTTTCCATGGTCGGCCTCCTCAGGCTTGTCTTACGATTACGCTATCGACGATATATCGCCAATCCATCGCAGACAAGTATGAGGCGGGCCACAAACCGACCGTTCGCTTAGAAGGAGGGCACCCAGTTGCCGTGGAATCCGGCGGGCACACGATGCGGTAGCGCGATGCTCGCGACCGTCTCGAGGGTTCCGGCGTCGAGAATCGCCAGCTCGCTGCGATCGGTGGGTGCGTCGTAGACGAAGCCCATCAGCACGCCCTCGTCCTCGGCAGCATCCGGCGAGCTGGGCTCGAAGACGAACTCCCCCAACTCTTTTCCCGCCCCGAACGAGCGCACGGCAGTGGTTCCCGCATGCAGATCGTGCTTGAACAGCTGCGCCCTGCCCGCCAGATTGTCCGCCACCGCGGGCGCGTAGCCGTAGCGGTGCCGTCTGCCGATCAGCCGTTCGTCCACCCGCGGGAACTCCTGGGCGCGATCGTCGATGCGGGACTCGCGAACCTTGTCCGCGGCGAGGTCGACCTCCCAGCGATCCAGCGTGGCCGGGCCCGAGGGGCCGCGATGGCCGGGCTCGAACATCGTGGGGTATCGCACCACATCGAGCACGATGACGCCGTTGTCCTCGTAGGCGTTCATCGGATGGAAGACGTAGCAGGGTTCGATGTCGAACCAGCGCACGTCCGCGTCGCCGCCCGCGCGGGGCATGACCCCGATCCGCGCGGGGTACTTCGGATTCCAGGTGTAGGGCATCCGGCGGTCTCGGCTCGGCGTGGCGTTCGGGCGCACCGGCGGGCTGGGAATCTTGACGCGGCCGATCAACGCCGAAAGCATCAGCCGCGCGGGCAGCCGCAGGGCGCTCGGCACCGACCGCGGCACTGCCCTCTCGGCGATCATGCCACCGTCCAGCGTGACCGGCAGGTCGTAGAGCACCACATAGTTCTCGGTCAGCGAGAAGTCGTGCATCATCGGCGAGCCGGTGACCGCGATATCCACGGTGTGCCGGGCACGCCCGTCGACGCCGATGACCGAGTACTGCACGCTGCGGGCGCGACCGAACGAATAGGACACCGCGTGCAGCTCGCCGGTGCCGGGATCGCGCTTGGGATGTGCGGTGTACCCCCCGGTGAGGGTCCCGTCGAAATCGCAGACGTCGACGGTGTCGAGCTCGTCGGTGAGTTCGTAGGCCGGCCCACCGCCCTCGACGATCGCCAGCGTGCGCCCGGCGTGGCCGATGACATTCGTGTTGGCGCCGGCGCCCATGCCCGCGGCCGCCCGGGCGGGAGGCTCCTCGCCGAGCGCGCGGGCCGTCTGCGGGCCGCGGACCCAGCGATTGCGGTACCACTCGGCCTTCCCGTCGCGGATGCGCACGCCGTGCACCATGCCGTCGCCCAGGAACCAGTGGTAGAGCTCCGGATCCAGCGCGCCGACCGGATTCGGGCCGTTGCGCAGATACCGGCCGTCGAGATGGTCCGGGATCGTGCCGGTCACCGCCAGATCGGTGAGTGTGTATTCCTGCCGGAGCGGTGCGAAGCCGCCCTCGAGATAGCGATTGCCCATTGGAGGCTCCCGTTGTGAAATAACGTGGTTATGGATGTAGCATAACCTCGTTATGGAGGTGAGGCAAGCGTGAGTTCTCGTTCCCGCCAATCGAATCGGCGGACCGGCGCCGAGATGCGCACCCAGCTGATCGAGGCGGGCATCCGGCTACTCGAGGAGGTCGGCCCCGAGGCGCTGCAGGCCCGGCGGGTCGCCGCGGAGGTCGGCGCCTCGAGCATGACCGTCTACACCCATTTCGAGGGCATGCCCGGACTACTCGCGGCGATCGTCAACGAGGCCTTCGTGCGCTTCGGCGCGGCCCTGGCCGGTGTCGCGCCGACCGAGGATCCCGTCGCCGACTTCCTCGCCATGGGCGCGGCCTACCGGAGCTATGCCCTGGCCAGCCCGCAGCGCTACCGGCTGATGTTCGGGCTCACCGCGCTGTACGCCGAGGCCGCCCATGACATCACCGCCGAATCGCTCGACGGCGGACCCGGACCAGGGGCATTCGCACAGCTCGTCGCCGTCGTACAGCGCATGATCGATGCCGGGTGCATCCGCGCGGATCCAGCACGCGCGGTGGCCGCGCGCATCTGGGGGCTCATCCACGGCGTCATCCTGCTCGAGCTCACCGGCAATCTGGGTACGCAGGGCGAGGCCGTGAATACGGTGCTCGGGCCCGCCATCGTGGACCTACTGGCCGGGATGGGGGCCACCCGCGAACAGCTCGACGCGGCCGTGGCGCGGGTGCAGGCCGACCTTGCGATCGAATCGGACTCGGCGGCAACCGGATCCGGCGCGGTGACCGAATCGGGCTAGCGCGATGAGATCAGGATCGGCCCGAATTCGTCTCTGCCGCCAGTGAGTCGATCCAGCGCTCCAACCGGCGGCCCTCGGCGGCCATCAGCTCCGGATCCCGGAAAGTGTTGGTAAGCAAGGAGATTCCCTGGTACGCCGCAACCAGCGCGACGGCGAGCTCGGCGGCATCGGCGCGGCCCATGGCGGTGAACTGCGTCTGCGCCCAATCGATCAGGCCGCGCATCACCTGCGCGAGTTCCCGGTCCAGCCCATCGGCGCGCTTGTCCAGTTCGGTGGCCAATGTGCCTGAGGGACAGCCGAATTGGGCCGCAACCTCGCGCTGGTCCACCCAGCCGCGCACCAGCGCCTTGAGCCGATCGGCCGGGTCCTCGTGCCGTTCCAGCTCGGCGATCATGTCTCGCAGGGTGCGCTCGTGCGACCCGATCGCGGCCTGGATCAGCTGGTCCTTGGTCTTGAAGTAGTAGTAGACATTCCCGACCGGTACCTCGGCCACCTCGGCGATATCGGCGAGGGTCGTCTTTTCCACGCCGCGCTCGTGGAACACCCTGGCCGCCGCCGCGGCCAGTCGCTCCCGCTTGCCCGGCGGCTTCTCCCGCACTGAGTTAGTCATACAACTAACTATAGACAAGATCGGCGACCATGATCTACAGTCGATTTAGTCAGTCAACTAACTTTGGAGAGAACATCATGATTGCAGTGACCGGAGCCACCGGAAACATCGGCAGCGCGCTCGTGCGGACCCTGAGCGAGGCGGACGAGAAGGTGGTGGCCATCTCCCGGGGCGAGCAGGAGATCCGGCTCCCGGCGGGCGTGGAGCATCGGCGCGCGGATATCGGCGACCCCGCCGCCCTGGCCGCCGCGGTGACAGGTGCGCAGGCGCTGTTCCTGCTGCTGTCCGGTGAGCAGGGCATCGCGGGCCCCCCGCCCGCCGAGGTCCTGGACGCGGCCCGCGCCGCGGGGATCGGCCGGGTGGTGCTGGTGTCGTCGCTGTCGGTCGCCAGCCGACCACGGCCGACCGCCGCCCGCCTCCTCCAATTCGAGGCGCTGCTGCGGGAATCCGATCTCGAGTGGACGATCCTGCGCGCCGGCGGCTTCTTCACGAACAGTTTCGCGTGGGCCGAGTCGGTGCGAACCGAGCGCACGGTGTACGCGCCCTTCGGCGACGTCGCCCTGCCCCATCTGGACCCGTCCGATATCGCCGAAGTCGCAGCGGCGGCGCTGATCTCGTCCGAACACGCCGGGCAGACCTACACCCTGACCGGCCCCGCACCGATCACGCCCCGCGAACAGGCCGCGATCATCGCCGACGCCCTGGGAGAGCCCGTCGCCTTCCACGACCTCACCCGCGCCCAGGCCCTGGCCGCCATGACCCGGTTCATGCCCGAACCCATCGCCGACGAGACGCTCTCGATCCTCGGCGAGCCCCTGCCGGCCGAACTCGCGGTCAGCGCGGACACGGAGAAAGTATTGGGCCGCAGTGCAACACCGTTCACCGAGTGGGCCGCAAGGAACGTCACCGCCTTTCGGTGATCCCGGACGCGGGTACTGTCTGCGGACCGCATATCCACGCCCCCACCGCCGCCGTCGCTGACCGCGTGCCGGGCCGGGACGAGGCATCGGCCCACTACGGTGCATCGCACCTCACAGAGATCGGGACCGGGCGTTCTCGACGGTCGCGGTGCGTCCCCGGCGAGTACCAGGGCGGTCCGGCCGGGCCCCCGCAGCCAGTTCGTCTGCGACGGCCCACCAGCGAGTCTCAACGCGGCTCAACCGATATCGATCGGGTCCGATCTACACGCGAAGCGGGCGTCGCAGCGGTGGGCGCTGCGGGACGGCCAGCGCGACAGATAGTGCCGAGGACCCCGCCGCATCCTGGGCGCAGTCCGCACGCGAAATCATGCGTCGGCTGCCCAGGCGGCGATTCCGGTATCGAGTCTCGGTGTGGCTCAGCCGATGTCGATGGGGTCGATCTGGACTCGGAGAGGTGCGTCGGAGCGGTGGGTGCTGCGGACGGCGAGGGCGGCGGACAGGGCGCGGGACAACGCCGCGCCCTGCCCGCGGTCCGTGCGCAGGATCATGCGCTCGACCTCGGCGGGGGTGTCGCCGGCGGAGAACGGCTTGCGCGCGCCGGGCGGGAGCGGGACCGGGCCCAGGATCTCCACACCGGCGGGAAGTTGTGCCTCGCCGAGCAATTCGGCGATCGAGTCGGTGGTGCCGTCCAGGGCGGCCAGGCGGACCGCGGGTGGGAAGCGGACCTCGGTGCGCGCGGCGAGCTCGAAGTCCGCATGGGTCACCGGATCCCAGCGGACCAGGGCCTGCACGGTGGGCACCGCCGGGTCGGCCATGACGATCACCTGGCCGGAGGAGCGGACCAGCGTGGCCGCGGACATCCAGCGGCGCAGGGTGTCCTCGGCCGCCCGCAGGTCCGCGCGCCCCAGCAGGGCCCAGCCGTCCAGCAGCAGCGCGACGGCGTAGCCACCCTCGACAACCGGTTCCGCGCCGATAGTCGACACCACCACCTGCGGGCCCGGCGCCACCGAATCCAGCACCGCCGCACCGCCGGAACCGCGGATGGGCACACCCGGAAACGCCCGCCCCAACTCCTCGGCCGTGCGCGCCGCGCCGATCACCACCGCCCGCAACGCCCGCGCCCCGCAGGTCGAGCAGCGGAACGCGGCATCGGTCTTACCGCACCACCGGCAGCTCGGGCTGTGCGCGATCTCACCGGATCCGCTGCGCGACAACGCAACCCCCAGATCGCGGGCGGAGTTGCGCTGCGGCCCACCGAAGCGGTCACCCCCGCCGCGCGCCCCCGTACCGACGACGTCCGAACCCCCGGTCGCATCCATTCCGCCCCCACGCGCCGCTCCCGATCGCGGACCCCACTGCGCCGCGGATTCATTCCGATCCGCGGCCCCGGAATACCCTGCCCAGTCTCGGCGTGCCGCGGGGCTGTCCGATCGCGGATCCCACTGCGCCGCACCTTCATTCCGATCCGTGGACCCGGGATACCGCTGCGCCGTCCCGCCGCCCTCGAGCCTCGCTCCGGCGGCGCGATCACCGCCCGTCGCGGCCTGTGGTTCGCCCTGCACATCCGAGCGTCCTGCCCGTCCCCGGCGCGCCGCGGCCTCTGCCTCCTCGCGCGCAGCCGTGCGTCCGGCCCGTTCCCGGCGGGCGGCGGCGCTGTCCGGTCGCGACCCGGTCGGCCGGCGCGCAGCCGCGCGATCACCGTGTTCGTCCGGCAGGGCCAGCGGACCGTTGCAGTGCCGGCAGCGTGCGGGCGTGCGGCATTTCGCGCACGACAACGCCGGAACGTAACCGCGCCTGGGTACTTGGACCAACACCGGCTCCCCCGCGGCCAGCGCCTTGCGGGCCGCGGTGAATGCCACCGCGGGAATGCGCACCGCCCGCGCGACCGGATCCCGTTCCAGCGCAACGTCGCTGTCGCCCGGGGCGCTGATGCGCGGCGCGCACTGCCGCACTGTCGCGCGGTCGGCGACCAGGTCGTGGGCCCAGCCCGAGGCGATGATGGCCTGTACCTCCGCGGTGCGCGCGAACCCGCCCGCGACGAACGCGGCCCCGGACTCGTGCGCCCGCAGCATCGCGATCTCCCGCGCGTGCGGGTACGGCGCGCGTGGTTCGGCGAAGGTGTCGTCCCCGTCGTCCCAGATCGCGATCAGCCCGAGGTCCCGCACCGGCGCGAACACGGCGCTGCGCGTGCCGACGACAATCCGCGCGGACCCCCGCAGCGCCGCCAGCCACCGCCGATACCGTGCCGCCGGTCCCAACCCCGCTGCCAGCCCGACCGCGGCATCCCCCACCAGCTCGGCACACGCCGCCAGCACCCGATCCAGATCCCGCTGATCGGGCACCATGATCACGGCCCCCCGTCCCGAATCGACCACCACCGCGGCCAATTCCGCCAACCGCGTCGCCCAGTCCTCCCCCGGCAACGCCTGCCACGCCGCCCGCGGCCCCTTCCCCTCCGCCAGCGCCCCCAGAAACGACCCCCCATGCCGATACCGTTCCCACCCCGGAAACCGCTCGAGCACCGCCGCCGTCCGCACACCGCCGGAGTCGGCGGCACCAGACCCGTTCGTCTCGTCCAATGCCGAAACCTGCTCCCCCTCGGAACGGTTCGCTCCTGCCTCGCCGGCTCCTGCCGCTCGCCCACGACCGGGCTCGAGCCCCTCAGCTTCTGAACCCCCGGCAGAATTCTTCCCTACCGCACCCGGTGCCGGGCCTTCAAGGGACCTGGCGACATCGTTGTCGGGATCACCGCCCGCACCCGGCGCGGTCACACCGACCTCGGCCCCTGCCACGGCCTCCTCCGCAGCGTCCGCATACTCCTGCCGCCCCGACAAGGAAACCGACTCAGCCTCTGAACGATTCGCTCCCTCCTCCCCAGCTCCGGCCATTCCGCCACATCCCGGCTCGAGCCCCTCAGCTTCCGAACCTCCGGCAGAACCCCCCTCTACCGCACCCGTCGGGCCCTCATTCTCGCCCCCGGCAGCACTCGCAGTGAAGTCGGCAGAATCCGGGCCGCCCTCCGTGACCCCCGCCCTCGTCAATGGTCCCCCCGACGAACCGCTCTCGCCTTCGACAGAGTTCACACCGGTTTTGGCCGAGTTCGCGCCACGCACGGAGGCGTTGATCTTCTGGGGCAGCCCGGGCGTCGACTCCTCATCCCCGGAATCCTCCGATCCCCCCTCGGCCGCACCACCTGTCGAGAGTTCGGCGATACTTCCGGACTCGGCCTCGCCGACGGCCACCCGCCGGTCCTGGTCCGCCTCTGCCTCGGCGCGCGGATTACCTTGCGCGGCATCCAATCCCGACTCGTCGGCGATCGCACCGATCACCGTCTCGACAGTAGCGGCCACCGGGGCGTCGATCGCGGGCGGCGTGATGACGGGCGCATCAAGGTCGACCATCTCATCCCCGGACTTCGCCGCCGATTTCGGCTGTGCGGCTTCGGTTCGCGCGTGACGCGGTGGGATGGCCAACCGCAGCACGTCCGCGCGGGTTCCGGCGTAGCGGGCCGCGACGGCGGCAACCAGGCGCAGGATTTCGGGGGTCAGGACCCGTTCGCCGGAGACGACGCGCTCGAGGCGCATGAGTTTGCCGGTGTGGTCGGACGTTTCGAGGCGCTCGAGCAGGAAGCCGTCGATCAGGCGACCCGAGAACCGCACGCGCACACGGACGCCCGGCTGGGCGAGTTCGTCCATCTCCGGCGGCACCAGATAGTCGAAGTCGCGGTCCAGGTGCGCCGGTTCCAGCATGGGCAGGACCCGTGCAATCGGCAGAGCCGGCGCCGAATCGGTCACACGTACGGACGGTTTCGGGCCGCCCCTAGTCGAGTTCGGCACCTTTACCGCGGGCCTCGATGGACTGCCACCCGAAATTCTCGCCGGCTCCCCCGAGTCGCTCGCCGTCCGAAGCGAGTCGCTCACCGAGCCAGCCGAATCGCCCAACGCATCAACCGAGTCGCCCACCGAACCAGCCGGACCACTCACCGCCTCAGCCGTATCGCTCACCAAGCCAGCCAAATCGCCCATCGAGCCACCTGAGCTGCTCACCGTCCCAGCCGAATCACCCACCGTCCCAGCCGAATCACCCACCAAGCCAGCGGAATCGCTCAACATCTCAACCGTGCCACCCACCGAACCAGCCGGGCCTCCACCGGACGAACCCGAATCGAGCTGGGCCGCAACCGGCACGACGGGCGCAGACGCGGCAGCCGCCGGGACCTCGGGGGTTCCGGCGGCTGCCGCTGGTGACGAAGCCTCGGCCAATTACAGCCCGGCAGCTGCGCGCAGCTTGTCGGCCCTGAATCCGATGCAGCCTCCCATGGCGACCGATGCGCATCCCATGGCGATCAGAGTCCCGCCGCGGCGCGCAGCTTGTCGGCCCTGTCGGTGTGCTCCCAGGGCAGATCCACATCCGTGCGGCCGAAGTGACCGTAGGCGGCGGTCGGCGCGTAGATCGGGCGCAGCAGGTCCAGATCGCGGATGATCGCGCCCGGGCGCAGGTCGAAGACCTCGCCGATGGCCTTGGAGATCACCGCCGGGTCGACCTTCTCCGAACCGAAGGTCTCCACGAACAGACCGACCGGGGCGGCCTTGCCGATCGCGTAGGCGACCTGCACCTCGACCCGATCGGCCAGATCCGCGGCGACGACGTTCTTCGCGACCCAGCGCATGGCGTACGCGGCCGAGCGGTCCACCTTCGACGGATCCTTGCCGGAGAACGCACCGCCGCCGTGGCGGGCCATGCCGCCGTAGGTGTCGACGATGATCTTGCGGCCGGTCAGGCCCGCATCGCCCATCGGGCCGCCCAGTACGAACTTGCCGGTCGGGTTCACCAGCAGCCGCACCGCAGAGGTATCCAGCGGGTTGGGCAGTTCCAGCTCGCTCAGCACCGCGTCGACGACCTTCTCGCGAATGTCGGGGGCCAGCAGATTGTCCAGGTCGATGTCGGCGGCGTGCTGGGTGGAGATGACCACCGTGTCCAGCCGGACCGGGGTCGCACCGTCGTATTGGATGGTGACCTGGGTCTTGCCGTCCGGACGCAGGTACGGCAGCACGCCGGACTTGCGCACCTCGGTCAGGCGGCGGGAGAGCCGGTGCGCCAGCGCGATCGGCAGCGGCATCAGCTCGGGGGTCTCCTTGGTGGCGAACCCGAACATCAGACCCTGATCGCCGGCGCCCTGCCGCTCGATCTCGTCATCGGAGCCGCCGACCCGGGCCTCGTGCGAGTGGTCCACGCCCTGCGCGATATCCGGCGACTGCGCGCCGATCGCGACGTTCACACCGCAGGACGCGCCGTCGAAACCCTTTGCCGACGAGTCGTATCCGATCTCGAGCACCTTCTCGCGCACGATGGTCGGGATGTCGGCGTAGGCCTCGGTGGTCACCTCACCGGCAACATGCACCTGGCCCGTGGTCACCAGGGTCTCGACCGCCACGCGGCTGCGCGGATCCTGCGCGAGCAGGGCATCGAGAACGGAATCGCTGATGGCGTCGCAGATCTTGTCCGGATGGCCCTCGGTCACGGACTCACTGGTGAATAGGCGGCTACCTGTCGGCACAGTTTTCCCTCTCCCTCAACGGGTTTCTCGTCCGGATTGCGACAGCGCCGCGAAAGACAGCCCTATTGCAATCCATAGTCCTAGACCCTTCGCCTGAAGACTATTCCAACACCGACGCAGTGGGGTCTCGAAGACGCCTCGAGGGCGTCTCCACCAGCCACAACGCCTCCACAGGGCCCCGTTTCGGCGTTCGGTGAAACTCTGCACGCAATGCCACAAGGCATCGCGTGCCCTATTGCAGGATATGCCCGATCCGTGAACTGCTCAGCGCAGCAGCGGACCGAGTGCATCCAGCACCCTACTGGCCAGCAGCGCCTTCGATCCGTGATCGAGGGCTTGCTCGGTGCCGTCGGCCCCGAGCAGCCAGCCGTCGTTGTGGTCGACCTCGAAGGCCTTGCCCTCGCCGACCGCGTTCACCACCAACAGGTCGCACCCCTTGCGCTCGAGCTTCGCGCGCGCATAGGTGAGCACGTCACCGTGTTCGTCGCCCGTCTCGGCGGCGAATCCGACGATGGCGGTGCCGGTGAGGCGACCGTCGCGACGAGACTGCACCAGACCCGCGAGGATGTCCTCGGTTTTGGTCAGCTCGATCGAATTCGGTTCCCCGGCGCCCTTTTTGATCTTCGCGGTCGCGACCTGCGACGGTCGGAAATCGGCCACCGCGGCGGCCATGACCACCGCATCCGCACCCGCGGCATACTTGTCGACCGCGACGCGCATCTGCTCGGCGGTGGTGACGTGCACCAACTCCACGGCGGCCGGCGCGTCCAGGCCGATCGTATTGCCCGCGATCAGGGTCACCCGGGCACCGCGCTGGGCCGCCAGCCGGGCGACCGCGAAACCCTGTTTGCCCGAGCTGCGGTTGCCCAGGAAGCGCACCGGATCCAGCGGCTCGCGGGTACCGCCCGCCGAGACGACGACGCGGCGGCCCTCCAGGTCGCGCGGAATGGCGTCCGAGCGCTCGAGCAGCAGCGAGGCCAGCGCGAAGATTTCCTCCGCCTCTGGCAACCGGCCGGGACCGGTGTCGGCGCCGGTGAGCCGCCCGGACGCGGGCTCGGCGACGATCGCGCCGTGCGAGCGCAGCGTGCGCACATTGGCGACGGTGGCCGGATGCAGCCACATCTCGGTGTGCATCGCGGGGGCGAACAGCACCGGACATCGGGCCGTGAGCAGCGTCGCGGTGAGCAGGTCGTCGGCACGGCCCATCGCCGCGCGCGCCATCAGGTCGGCGGTCGCCGGGGCGACGACCACCAAGTCGGCCTCCTGCCCCAGGCGCACGTGCGGGACCTCGGGCACGTCGGCGAACACGCCGGTGTGCACCGGATTACCCGACAGCGCCTCGAAGGTGGCCCGGCCGACGAACTGCAACGCCGACTCGGTGGGTATCACCCGGACGTCGTGACCGGTCTCGGTGAACTTTCGAACGAGCGAGCATGCCTTGTAGGCGGCAATTCCACCGCCCACACCGACAACGATCCGCATCTGGCCACGCCCTCTTCGATACCGGCGGTGTTACTCGCCCTCGGTGTGTTCGAGCAGGTCGGAGTGGATCTCACGCATCGCCACCGACAGCGGCTTCTCCTGCAGACCCGGCTCGACCAGCGGGCCTACGTACTCGAGGATGCCGTCGCCGAGCTGGTTGTAGTAGTCGTTGATCTGGCGCGCCCGCTTGGCCGCGTAGATGACCAGCGCGTACTTGGACGAGGTGCGCTCGAGCAGCTCGTCGATCGGCGGGTTGGTGAGGCCGACCGGGGTGTCGTACGCGGGCACGGTCTTAGTGTCGCTCACTAGTGAGGCTCCTGCGGGTCTATGGGATGGCAATGAGGTGTAGCGCGTGCGCTACATCGATTTCGTGCTAACGAACAACGATACCAACTGCTCACAGGCGGCATTCACCTCGTCGTTCACGATCACTGTGTCGAACTCGTCACACGCGGCCAGCTCGGTCCTCGCCGTGAGCAGCCGGCGCTCGATCACCTCGGGCGATTCGGTGCCGCGCGCGGTCAGCCGGGCGACCAGTTCGTCCCAGCTGGGCGGCGCCAGGAATACCAGCAGCGCCTCGGGCATGGTCTTGCGGATCGATCGCGCCCCCTCGAGATCCACCTCCACGAGAACCGGTCGTCCCGCGGCCAGCGCCGCGCGTACCGGTGCGGCCGGCGTACCGGACCGCTGCAGGCCGCCGTGGATATCGGCCCACTCGAGTAGTTCCCCCTGTTCGATCATGGCGTCGAACTCGGCCCTGGTGACGAAGCGGTAATCCCGTCCGTCGACCTCCCCGGGCCGCGGGGCCCGGGTGGTGGCCGACACACTGAACACCAATTTCGGTAGCCGCTCGCGAACACAGCGGACCACTGTGGATTTGCCAACGGCCGAGGGGCCGACCAGTACGACCAGCCGACCCGTCTTCGTGTGTTCGACCACCCTCGGATCAGGCTTCGAAGTCGAACTTCGCCAACAGCGCCTTGCGCTGACGGTCGCCCAGGCCGCGCAGGCGGCGAGTCGGGGCGATCTCGAGTTCGGTCATGATCTCCGCCGCCTTGACCTTGCCAACCTTCGGCAGGGCCTCGAGCAGTGCGGACACCTTCATCTTGCCCAGGACCTCATTGGTCTCGGCATCCTTCAGGACCGTCTTCAGGTCGGTGCCGCCACGCTTCAGGCGCTCCTTGAGCTCTGCCCGAGCGCGGCGAGCGGCAGCCGCCTTCTCCAAAGCAGCGGCGCGCTGCTCGTCAGTCAGCTGGGGAAGGGCCACGGTTCCTCCGTCTCATCGTTCATTGCTTGATCTACCCCCGGTAACCCGGCGGTCTCAGCGACCGTACCCACGCGGCCTGCCGATTGCGAACCCACCCCCCAGGTCAGCGGGTGATTCGGGCACGGTCAGGCCGCCCGGGACGGGGTCCGCACCGACTCCGCCCCGCTTCGGCGCACCCCCTCGGCAAAACCGCGAAAACGCTCCCGACCAGGGGTTTTCCGGTTTCGAAGGGGGTGCCCGCGAACCGGGCGAGGCGGTCGAACAACTCGTAACCCACCCGTTATCGCGCGACCAGGAATTTTCTGGAATTTTTCGGCGTGTCGCTTATTTTCGCACCGCGTGTCGTACTTCGGCCAGTGGCCGCCGGGCGCGCGGCGCAGCGGCCGGCTTCGCCCGGATGCCCCGGGAAACCCCCTGGAAGCATCGCTGACGACGGAAAACACATCCGTGTAGTTTCCCGGACCGGCCACGATCTCCGAGGGCGCAGCGGGGCCGAAACAGAAAACGGACCGGTCGCCCTGTGTCGGTTCCCGGGGCGGGAATCGACATGGGGCGACCGGTCCGGCGCCGGGACTATCGGGCCTGCAGGAAGGCGAACTCGTCGGCCAGCTGGGTCATGCGGGTGCGCAGGGCCGCCACGGACGGGCCCTGGCCCAGCAGCTCGCGCGAGACGCTCGGCAGCACCGCACGCAGGCTCGGCGCGGGCACCACGGCACGGATGGACTCCGGTCCCCCGCCCTGCGCGCCGACGCCCGGCATCAGGATGGGCCCGTTGAGACGGCTCAGGTCCGGGGCCTCGTCGAGCGTGGACCCGACCACGACCCCGACCGACCCGAACTCCGCACCGTCGTTGTGTTCCGCCGCCGCGTCGACCATGGTCTGGGCGATGCTGCGCCCGTCGGTGGTCGCGGTCCGCTGCAGCGCCGCCGCCTCGGGATTCGAGGTGGCCGCGAGCACGAACACGCCGCGCCGATTCGCCGCCGCGAGCTCCAGGGCCGGTGCCAGGGAACCGAATCCGAGATACGGCGAGACCGTGAGCGCATCGCTGCCCAGCGGGCCGTCGGCGAGCCAGGCGCGCGCGTAGGCCGCCATGGTGGTCCCGATATCGCCGCGCTTGGCATCGGCGAGCACCAGCGTGCCCGCCTCGCGCAGCGCGCCGATGGTGTCCTCGAGCACCACCATGCCACCCGAACCGTAGGTCTCGAAGAACGCGACCTGCGGCTTGACCAGCGCGACGCGGCCGGAGAACGCGTCCACGCAGGCGTCGGAGAACCGCTTGAGGCCCTCGACATCCTCGGACAGGCCCCATGCGCGCAGCAGCTGCGGATGCGGATCGATGCCGACGCACAGCGGGCCGTATCGGCCCATCGCATCGCGCAGCAGGACGCCGAACGGCTTCATCGCGCCTCGGTGGCCGAACCGGCCGCCGCGGGCTCGCGGGCCACGACCGCCCGCTCCCCGGCCAGCTCGCGCTCGGCGGCGGCCAGCTCGCGGTCGATCGCCGCCAGTTCCCGCTCGAAATCGGACTGTTCGGCCGGTTCGCCGGCCCGGGTGCGATCGATCGGCGGGTTGGTGCGGAAGCCGACCGTGCTGTAGCCGCCGACGTTGCGCATCACCCGGATATCACCACCCGGCACCGCCACCTCGCCGAGGCCGGTCCGCCGTCGGCGCGGCGTTCCCGGCCGCGCCCCCGCACCAAAACCCAAGGCTCCCACCGTCTTCGTTCCTTCCTTATGCCCGCAGTACCGCGTGCAGTTCCTGGAGCGACCGCACACCGATACCGCCGTTGATTGTGGCTTCGATGCCCTGCACGGCCGCGGCCGCGCCCTGTACCGTCGTGATGCATGGGATATTCGCGCCCACCGCAGCGGTGCGGATCTCATAACCGTCGACACGTGGTCCCGAATTACCGTACGGGGTGTTGAACACGATATCGATCTCGCCATCCTTGATCTGATCCACGATCGAGGGTTCGACGGGATCCGCGGGGGTCTCCGCGATGCCGTCGGCGAGCTCCGGCGGGGTGTGCTTGCGCACCCGCTCGCACGGAATTCCGTTGCGCCGCAGCATTTCCGCGGTGCCGTCGGTGGCCAGGATGCGGAAACCCAGGTCGTGCAGGCGCTTGACCGGGAACACCATAGCGCGCTTGTCACGGTTCGCGATCGACACGAACGCGGTGCCCTCGGTGGGCAGCGAGCCGTACGCCGCGCTCTGGGACTTGGCGAAGGCGGTGCCGAAATCGGCGTCGATGCCCATGACCTCGCCGGTGGACTTCATCTCCGGCGAGAGCAGCGAGTCGATGCCGCTGCCGTCGGGGCGGCGGAACCGGTGGAACGGCAGCACCGCCTCCTTCACCGCGACCGGGGCGTCGATCGGCGCGTGGCCGCCGTCACCCTCGGCGGGCAGCAGGCCCTCCTTGCGGAGCCCGGCGATGGTGGCGCCCAGGGCGATACGCGCCGCGGCCTTGGCCAGCGGTACCGCGGTGGCCTTGGAGACGAACGGGACCGTGCGGCTGGCACGCGGATTGGCCTCGAGGACATAGAGCACATCGTCCTTGAGCGCGTACTGCACGTTCAGCAGGCCGCGCACGCCGATGCCCTTGGCCAGCGCGGTGGTCGAGCGGCGCACGGCCTCGATATCGCTGCGGCCCAGGGTGATCGGCGGCAGCGCACAGGCGGAGTCGCCGGAGTGGATGCCCGCCTCCTCGATGTGCTCCATCACGCCGCCCAGGTAGACCTCCTCGCCGTCGCACAGGGCGTCGACGTCGATCTCAATGGCGTCCTCCAGGAACCGGTCGACCAGGACCGGGTGATCCGGGGTGATCTCGGTGGCACGGGAGATGTAGTTCTCGAGCGACTTCTCGTCGTAGACGATCTCCATGCCCCGGCCGCCCAGCACGTACGACGGGCGCACCAGCACCGGATAGCCGATGTCGGCGGCGATCTTCTTGGCCTGCGGGAAGGTGGTGGCGGTACCGTACTTGGGCGCCGGCAGGCCCGCCGCGGTCAGCACGTCGCCGAATTCGCCACGATCCTCGGCCAGGTCGATGGCCGCGGCCGAGGTGCCGACCACGGGCACGCCCGCGTCGGTCAGCCGCTGTGCCAGGCTCAGCGGCGTCTGACCGCCCAGCTGGCAGATGACGCCCGCGACGGTGCCGGACTCGGTCTCGGCGTGATACACCTCGAGCACGTCCTCGAAGGTGAGCGGCTCGAAGTAGAGGCGATCGGCGGTGTCGTAGTCGGTCGAGACGGTCTCCGGATTGCAGTTGACCATGATGGTCTCGTATCCGGCGGCGGACAGCGTCTGCGCGGCATGCACACACGAGTAGTCGAATTCGATGCCCTGACCGATGCGGTTCGGGCCCGAGCCCAAAATGATGACCTTCTCGCGCTCACGCTGCGGCGCCACCTCGGATTCCGCGGCGGGATCCAGCTCGTAGGCCGAGTAGTGGTACGGCGTCTTGGCCTCGAATTCGGCGGCACAGGTGTCGACGGTCTTGAACACCGGGCGGATCCGCAAGCGGTGCCGCAGCTCGCGCACGCCGCCCTCGCCCGCGAGTTCCGGTCGCAGCGCGGCGATCTGGCGATCGGACAGGCCATAGTGCTTGGCGGTGCGCAGCAGCGGCTCGTCCAGCACGGGCGCGTCGATGACCTCCTGCCGCAGCTCGACCAGCCCGGCCACCTCGGCCACGAACCACGGGTCGATGCCGGACGCGGCGGCGACGTCCTCGATGCTCGCACCGAGGCGCAGCGCGCGCTCCACCTGGTAGATGCGACCCTCGATGGGAACGCGCAGATCGTCCAGAATCGCGGCGACATCGGTCCATTCGCCGTCGGGCTGGGTCCAGAAGCCCGCGGCCTTGGTCTCGAGCGAGCGCAGCACCTTGCCGAGGGCCTCGGAGAAGTTGCGGCCCAGCGACATCGCCTCGCCGACCGACTTCATGGTGGTGGTCAGCGTCGGGTCGGCGCCCGGGAACTTCTCGAACGCGAAGCGGGGCGCCTTGACCACGACGTAGTCGAGCGTGGGCTCGAAGCAGGCCGGGGTCTCCTTGGTGATGTCGTTGACAATCTCGTCGAGGGTGTAGCCGATGGCCAGCTTCGCGGCGATCTTCGCGATCGGGAAACCCGTTGCCTTGGAAGCCAATGCGGACGAACGCGAGACGCGCGGGTTCATCTCGATGACGATCAGGCGGCCGTCACGCGGATCCACCGCGAACTGGATGTTGCAGCCGCCGGTGTCGACGCCGACCTCGCGCAGGATCGCGATGCCAAGATCGCGCATCTTCTGATATTCGCGGTCGGTCAGGGTCATGGCCGGGGCGACGGTCATCGAGTCGCCCGTGTGCACGCCCATCGGGTCCACGTTCTCGATCGAGCAGACGATCACCACGTTGTCGCGGCGGTCGCGCATCAGCTCGAGCTCGAATTCCTTCCAGCCCAGGATGGATTCCTCGATGAGCACGTTCGCGGTCGGCGAGGCCGCCAGGCCGCCGCCCGCGATGCGGTCGAGATCGTCATGGTTGTAGGCCATGCCCGAACCCAGGCCGCCCATGGTGAACGACGGGCGTACCACGACCGGGAAGCCAAGTTCGGCAACGGTTTCGCGGACCTCGTCCATGGTGTAGCAGACCTTGGACCGCGCGCTCTCGCCGCCGACCTTGGCGACGATGTCCTTGAACTTCTGCCGGTCCTCACCGCGCTGGATGGCGTCGAAGTCGGCGCCGATCATCTCGACCTTGTACTTCTCCAGCACACCCCGCTCGTGCAGGGCCACGGCGGTATTGAGCGCGGTCTGCCCGCCCAGGGTCGCGAGAATCGCGTCGGGGCGCTCCTTCTCGATGACCTTCTCGACGAATTCGGGGGTGATCGGTTCCACGTAGGTGGAATCGGCGAACTCCGGGTCGGTCATGATCGTGGCCGGGTTCGAATTGACCAGGGACACACGGAGTCCCTCGGCGCGCAGCACGCGGCACGCCTGGGTGCCGGAGTAATCGAACTCGCAGGCCTGGCCGATCACGATCGGGCCGGAGCCGATCACCAGGATGTGGCGTAGATCCTCGCGGCGAGGCATCAGGCTCCTTCCATCAGACCGGCGAAACGGTCGAAGAGATATGCGGCGTCGTGCGGCCCAGCGGCGGCCTCGGGGTGGTACTGCACCGAGAAGGCGCGCCCGTCGACCAGGCGCACGCCCTCCACCGTGCCGTCGTTGGCGCAGGTGTGGCTGACCTCGGCGGCGCCGAACGGGGTGTCGAAGCGCTGCCCGGCCTCGCCCTCGAGCGCGAAGCCGTGGTTCTGCGCGGTGATCGAGATCCGGCCCGTCGCGTGGTCGATGATCGGCACGTTGATGCCGCGGTGGCCGAACTTCATCTTGTAGGTCTGCAATCCCAGTGCGCGGCCCAGGATCTGGTTGCCGAAGCAGATGCCGAAGAGCGGAATCCCTTCTCCGAGAACGCCCTCGGTGAGCGCGACGGCGTCGTCCTGGGTGGCCGGGTCGCCGGGACCGTTGGACAGGAAGACACCGTCCGGGTTCAGCGCCTTGATCTCGTCGAGCGTGACGCCCGAGGGCACCACGTGCACCCGCATGCCGCGCTCGGCGAACATGCGCGGGGTGTTGGTCTTGATGCCCAGATCCACCGCGACGACGGTGAATCGGCGCTCGCCGGTCGGCTCGATCGTGTAGAGCTGGTCGGTGCTGACCTCGTCGGCCAGGTCCGCGCCCAGCATCGAGGGCTGGCCGCTCACGCGCGCCAGCAGCTCCTCGGCCGGGGCCTGCGCGGCCTCGCCGGAGAAGATTCCGGCCTTCATCGAACCGCGAGTGCGCAGGTGGCGCACCAGGGCCCGGGTGTCGATGCCCGCGATGCCCACCACGTCCTGCCGGACCAGCTCGTCCTGCAGGGTGGTCGTCGCGCGCCAGTTCGAGGCCCGCCGCGCGGGATCGCGCACCGCGTACCCGGCCACCCAGATCCGCTTCGACTCGTCGTCCTCGTCGTTCCAGCCGGTGTTGCCGATCTGCGGCGCGGTGGCCACCACGATCTGGCGGTGGTAGCTCGGGTCGGTCAGGGTCTCCTGATAGCCCGTCATCGCGGTGCAGAACACCGCCTCGCCCAGCGTCTGTCCCTCGGCGCCGAAGGGCGAGCCGCGGAACACCCGGCCGTCCTCGAGCACCATCATCGCGAAGTTCACGCCGTCTCATCTCCCGTCTCGGTACCGGTCGGCTCGTGTGTGTCCGCGCCGACCGGTTCGGTTGTCGTCGCGCCGGTGGGCGCGGCGGTCCAGGCCGGATACACCGTCTTGTCGTCGCCGCGGAAACCGGTGTCCACCTCGGTTCCGGTCGGCAACTTCCAGCGAATCACCAGCACGCCGTCTTGTGTCATGACCTTGCCCGCATGCCCGCGCTCGGTGCGCACCGCGGTGATCGACTCCTGCGGAATCCAAATCACCGCCGCGCCGCTGCGCTCGAGCAGGATGCCGTGCTCGAAGCGGGTCAGCTCCGCGGTGGCGCGGAATCCCAAGTCGCCCACGGCAACCCGGTTCTGCCAGCTGGGCGCCATCGTGGTGCCCGTGTACAGGCCGGTGGCGGGTTCGAGCAGTTGCGCGCCCAGTTCGGCGGGCACGACGGGCAGTTCACCGATCGCGTCCGCCTGCTTGCGGGCCTTTTTCTGCCACGCCCGGTACATCAGCCACAGGCACAGGCAGAACAGCGCCAGTAGCAGCAGGACCTGCAGTGTTCTTTCCATCAGAACGCTCCGGAGGGTTTGCCGTCGCGGGCGGTGATCCGGCCGCGCAGGAACGTCGCCGTCACCCGCGCGGGCAGGGTCATCGCCTCGAACGGCGTGTTCGTCGAGATGCTCGCCAGTTCGGCCGAGCGCACCGTCCACGTCGCGTCTGGGTCGATCAGCACCAGATTCGCGGGCTCGCCGACGGCCAGCGGGCGGCCCTGATCGTCCAGGCCCGCGATCCGCGCCGGATTCTCGCTCATCACGCGGGCCACACCGCGCCAGTCGAGCAGCCCGGCCGCGACCATGGTCTCGGCGATGACCGACAGCGCGGTCTCCAGCCCCAGCATGCCGGGGCGGGCGGCGGCGAACTCGCAGCACTTGTCCTGCTCGGCGTGCGGCGCGTGATCGGTTGCCACGCAGTCGATCACGCCCTCGGCCAGGGCCGTGCGCAGCGCGGCGACGTCGGAGGCCTCGCGCAGCGGCGGATTCACCTTGTTCACCGCGTCGTAGGTCTCCAGCCGCGAGTCGTCCAGCAGCAGATGATGCGGGGTGACCTCGGCGGTGATCGAAATCCCCTGCCCCTTGGCCCATTTCAGCAGTTCGACGGTGCCCGCGGTGGAGGCGTGGCAGATGTGCACGCGCGCACCGGCATCGCGGGCCAGCAGCGCGTCGCGGGCCACGATCGACTCCTCCGCGGCGCGCGGCCAGCCGGCCAGCCCCAGGCGCGCCGCGTTCGGACCCTCGTGCGCCACCGCGCCCTTCGTCAGCCGCGGTTCCTCGGCGTGCTGCGCGACGAGCACGCCCAGCGAGTGGGCGTACTCCAGCGCGCGGCGCATGATCAGCGGATCGTGCACGCAGTGGCCGTCGTCGGAGAACATCCGCACGCCCGCCACACTCGTTGCCATGGTGCCCATCTCGGCGAGCTGCTTGCCCTCGAGACCCACCGTGACCGCGCCGACGGGATGCACGTCGACCAGCCCGACCTCCTGACCGCGCCGCCACACGTGGTCGGTGATCACCGCCGTATCGGCGACCGGGCTGGTATTGGCCATCGCGAAGACCGCGGTGTACCCGCCCAGAGCCGCTGCGGCGGAACCGGATTCGATGGTCTCGGTGTCCTCGCGGCCGGGTTCGCGCAGGTGGGTGTGCAGATCCACGAAGCCGGGCAGCAGGATCTGGCCCGCGCCCTCGACGATCTCGGCGTCACCGGCATCGAGAGTCGTTCCGATCTCGCGGATTTCGCCCTCGTCGAGCCGCACGTCGACGGGCTCGCCCTCGCCGTACAGCCGCACATTCCTGATGAGGGAACTCACGAAATTGCCTCCCCAGTTCCGATCAAGAGGCGGAACAGCACCGCCATTCGCATATGCACTCCGTTGGTGACCTGTTGCAGCACGGCCGCCTTCGGCGAATCCGCCACCTGCGGCGCGATTTCCATGCCGCGCAGCATCGGGCCCGGGTGCAGCACCACCGCGTCCTCGGGCAGCAGTTTCATGCGCCGCTCGTTCAGCCCGTAGTGGATGGAATATTCACGCGCGGAGGGGAAGAAGCCGCCGTTCATGCGCTCGGCTTGGACCCGCAGCATCATCACAGCGTCCGCGCCGGGCAGTTCGGCGTCCAGGTTGTGCGACACGTGCACCGGCCACTGCTCCACGCCCACCGGCAGCAGGGTGCGCGGCGCGACGAGGACGACCTCGGCGCCGAGAATGTTCAGCAGCAGCGCATTCGAGCGCGCCACGCGGCTGTGCAGGATGTCGCCGACGATCACCACGCGCTTGCCCACCAGCGAGCCGAGGCGCTGACGCAGCGTCAGCGCGTCCAGCAGGGCCTGGGTGGGATGTTCGTGCATGCCGTCGCCCGCGTTGATCACCGCCGGGCCCGGGCCCGCGAATCCCGAGGCGCCGTTGCTCATTTCGGCGAACCAGCGCGCGATCTGATGTGCCGCTCCGGAGGCCGGATGGCGCACGATCAGTGCGTCCGCGCCCGCGGCGTGCAGGGTCAGCGCGGTATCACGCAGCGATTCTCCTTTGGACACCGAGGAACTCGACGCGCTGACGTTGATCACGTCGGCGCTCATCCACTTCCCGGCCACCTCGAAGGACACCCTGGTGCGGGTGGAGTTCTCGAAGAACACCGTCATCACCGTGCGGCCGCGCAGCGTCGGCAGCTTGCGCACCTCGCGCCCGAGCAGGGCCTGCTCGAAGCGCTGGGCCTCGTCCAGGAGTTCGGTGGCCGTGGTGCGATCCAGATCCGTCACCGAAAGCAGATGCTTCACGACTCCACCTCGCTGGCGCTCGGCTCCGTCGCGAACCATCGGATGGCTGTGTTCATGGCTCGGTCGCTTCGCTCCCTCACGGTTGGTCGTCCCCCTGGTGCAGATACACCCCGTCGCGCCCGTCGTGCTCGGTCAGCAGGACGGAGATGTCCTCGCTGCGCGAGGTCGGCACGTTCTTGCCGACGTAGTCGGCACGGATCGGCAGCTCGCGATGGCCGCGGTCGATGAGCACGGCCAGCTGCACCGCGCGGGGGCGGCCCAGATCGCGCAGGCCGTCCAGGGCCGAGCGGACGCTGCGGCCGGAGAACAGCACGTCGTCCACGAGCACCACCAGCGCATCCTCGATCCCGCCCTCGGGCACCGAGGTGCGCTCGAGCGGGCGGTGCGGGCGGTTGCGGAGGTCGTCCCGGTAGAGGGTGATGTCCAGGGAGCCGACCGGCGGACGCGTCCCGGCGAACTCCTCGATCTTGGTCGCGAGGCGTTCGGCAAGGGTGGTGCCGCGGGTGGGGATGCCGATCAGTACCACGCGCGGCACGGCCGGATCGGCCGAATCCAGGGTGGTCTTCTCGATGATCTGGTGCGCCATGCGCGCGACGGTCCGGCCTACATCCTGGGCGGACAGCAATTCACGCCCGGCCTGAACCCACTGGGGGTCGTGCCGCTGCGAATATTCGGCAGCGCTCGACCTGGCCGACCCGTCTTGGGGCGCAGCCATGCCGACCTCCTTCCCCGCCTCACGGGACGGTCCGTTAAAGGATGTCTTTCGGAGCAGAAGCCTAACAGGGTGGTGATTTCGCGACCGCACCGCATCCCACCACACCTCGCCATTGGGCAAGTGTGCAGTTATCGCCGCGCGCAGATGTGAGGAATCCATCATTCGTACGGTGTATATCCGAGCTGGAACGTATGTCATGCTCGGACGGTGAGCAACGACGCCGACTTCTCCGATCCCCGCCGCGTGAGTTTCCGCGGCCATGGTGGCATCACCCTCGCCGGGGAGAGCTGGGGGCCGCAGGACGGCCCTCTCGCGGTCTTCCTGCACGGAGGCGGCCAGACCAGGCACTCCTGGAAGGATTCGGGAGCGGCGCTGGCCAAGGTCGGGTTGCACGCGCTGCTGCTGGACGCGCGCGGGCACGGCGAGAGCGACTGGGCCCCCGACGGCGACTACAGCCGCGAGGCGATGACCGCCGACCTGCTGGGCATCCTCGCCGAGCTGGACCGGCCCGCGATCGTGGTCGGGGCGAGCATGGGCGGGCTGACCGGCCTGCTGGCCACCGATCGCCCGGGCAGCGAGCGCATCGCCGGACTCGTCATGGTCGATGTGGTGCCGCGCCCCGAGCATCGCGGCGTGGAGCGGGTGACGAGCTTCCTGGGTGGACACCTGGACGGTTTCGCCTCCCTCGATGAGGCGGCCGACGCCATCGCGGAGTATCTGCCGCATCGCACCCGCCCGCGCAGCACCGACGGGCTGCGCCGCAACCTGCGCCTGCGCGAGGACGGGCGCTGGTACTGGCATTGGGACCCGGCCATGATCTCGGGCAACGCCGAGGTCATCGAACTGCACACCACCGCGCTGGAAGCGGCCGCCCGCAAGCTCACCATGCCGGTGCTACTGGTGCGCGGCCGCCTGTCCGACGTCGTCAGCGAGCAGGGCGTCGAGGACTTCCGCGCGCTGGTGCCGCAGCTGGAATACGTCGAGATCCGCGGCGCCGCGCATACCGCCGCGAGCGACGTGAACGACGAATTCTCCGACGCCGTGGTCGATTTCGTGCGCGCCCACCTGGACTCGCCGGAGCACTGAGGCTCGCAGCCCGGTGCGTGCGGCGAAGTCCTCCTCGCCTGTTGATCGATCCGACCGCATCGGCAGGCGGATCGGCCCTGACACAGAACCGCTTGCTCGGGATGGCGATCCCGTGGTTCGGACGCCGGTCCGGTTAGACTTTGATATCGGAGCGCCGCTCCGAATCTGCGCGGTGAAGGTCATTCCGGGCGGGTGCGGCCCGGGACGTCCGACCAAGGTGCCGCCGACGATATCCGAGCGGCGCCGACGGCGACGTCCGGCCAGGCACCCACGAACACGTGGGTGGGCGCCGCCGAACGAAGGGAGCGCCGCATGACGACGTCCGACGAGTCGACCTCGACCGTCGCGACCCCCGCGAAGCGCGCCGACGCCCGCCGGAACGAGAAGACGCTGCTCGATGCCGCGGCTGCGGTATTCGTCACGGACGGGGTGGATGCACCCGTGCGTCGCATCGCCGCCGCCGCGGGCGTCGGCATGGGCACGATCTATCGACACTTCCCCACCCGGGCGGACCTGGTGGTGGCCGTCTACCGCCATCAGATCGACGCCTGCGCCGAGGCCGGGCCGACTCTCCTTGCGACCGAACCCTCCCCGTTCGACGCGCTGCGCCGGTGGGTGGATCTGTTCGTCGACTTCCTGGTCACCAAGCACGGGCTCGGCGCCGCGATGCGCGGCGACCCCGACGGCTTCACCTCGCTGCACGCACTCTTCATCGAACGACTAGGCCCGGTGTTCGAGGACCTACTCGCCGCCGCCCGGGCCGCGGGCGCGGTGACCCCGGACGTGGGCGCATATCAGCTGATGCGCGCGATCGGCGACATCTGCGCGGGCGCGCGCCGGACGGATCCGGACTACGACGCGCGCCTCACCGTGCGGCTATTGCTGGACGGATGCCGGCGATAGCGTCGTCGAGAATCGGCGGATAGTGGCGATACAGATCAGCACGAGTGAGCCCGCGAGGCACAGCCAGGCGAAGACGTCGCCGGTAAGTCGGTAGATCGTCGTGGTGCCGCGGGTCGGCACGTCCACGATCCACGGGCCGTGATCGACGGTGGTGTTCTGGGTCGAGATGGGTTGTCCGTGATAGTCGTAGGCGGCAGACCAGCCGTTGAAGTCCTGCCGGACCAGCGAGTATCCGTTCTCGATCGCGCGCAGGCTCGACATCTGGGTGTGCAGGCGGCCGAACTGGGGCCAGTCGCCTCCCGGTACCAGCATGATGTCGGCGTCGGTGTGCATCATGGCCGGGAAGTCGGCGTCGTAACAGATCACGTTCGCGATCCGGCCGTAGGGCGTATTCACCACGGGCACCTTGCCGTTGCCGGGGGTGTAGGTTTCCAGGCCCGGAATCGGATGGGACTTCTGATAGGTCCACATCACGGTTCCGTCCGGGGCGATGAGGTGTGTCTCGTCGCGGCCATACGGCGGGTTCGGCAGGTACACGTTGGCGGCGACGTCCAGATAGACCTGCTCCTGCCGGGCGATTGCCTGCGCGTCGGCCAGGAACGCCGGTTCCTGCGAGGCCGAGATTCTGGCTGCATTCTCCGACCACACGACGATTTTCGCGCCGGCTTGTGCGGCGCGGCGGGTGTCGTCGAACAGGCCGTCGATGACCGCGGCCGATTCGACCGGCACCGTGGCCGGGTCGAACCGCGGTACGGCCATGGGGTCGAACCCGGGGCGACCCAGTGCTCTCATCTGCGCGTCCAAGGCAGCCCGGCTCGGGTTGATGCCTGCGATGCGGACCGTCTGGGCGGTGGGCACGGGGAAGAACGCCAATCGTGCGCTGCCACCGACGATTACGGCACCGAGCACGATCGCGTAGGCGGCGAACACACGCACCGCGCGCCAGGACAGCGGACGCTCCCACACATGATTCACCACAGTGGCGAGCGCGCCGATGAGGAATCCGATGGCGTACGGCCCGGTCAGTGAGATCGCCTGCAGCAGAGCGGTATTCGCATGCTGGGTATCGGCGAGCAGGCCGTAGGCGGTCCCGAACGGGCCGAACACTCCCAGCAGAAACTCGCATGCCGCCAGCACCATCGGGAACAGCAGCAGACTGCCGGCCGCGCCCAGCCGCGGCGCGAGCAGGCGGTCGGCCAGGTAGGGCAACGTGAGCACGGTGCCGAAGGCCACACCACCCAGCGCGGTCATGCCCGTCAGCGGAACGGCCACGTGCCACAGAAAGAACATCGAGGCCCCCACACCGGCCAGCCAGACCAGCCCGACCCCGGCGGCCACCCGGCTGGTTCGGGAAAAGCGCAGCAACAGGATCGAGAAAAGCCATGCAGCCAGCGGGATGTCCCATCGACCGTTGATCGCGAACAGCGACAGGCCCGTCCCGAGCCCCAGCCACAGATAACGCAGTCGATCGGCCGGTCGCCCGGTCCTCGAGGGTTCATCCGGGGATGCGCCGGTGTCGGAATCGGCACTGCCGGACTGCCGCGTGCCCGTACGGGTGGTCATTCGAGATCTCCTCGGCCAAATACTTGGAGCGTCCAAGCGTTGCCAGTCTGACATACCAATACTTGGAGTTGTCAAGGTTTTGATAGTCCAAGTATCGTGTGGATATGACGGAGTGCGGCGGCGCGGAGGAGGCGCTGGTCTACGGCGTATTGGACCTGGTGTACACCGTTGCCGAGCAGATCGACGCGCTGCTGGCCGACACCGTCGGGGAGTTGGGGCTGACCGCCGTCATGGCCAAGACCCTGTGGGCGATCGAGCCGTCGGCGACCCCGTCGATGCGGCAGCTCGCCGCCGATCTGAGCTGCGATCCGTCCACGGTGACCTTCCTGGCGGACCGCCTCCAGGAGAAGGGCCTGATCACCCGAGAGATCGATCCGGCGAACCGGCGGGCCAAGATCGTCTCCCTGACCGAACGCGGCCTCGAAATCCGGCGGCGACTCGGCATCGCAATGCTCACCCGCTCACCGGTCACCCACCTCAGCACAACAGAGCAGCGCCAACTCAACCGCCTACTGTCCAAGGCCGCGCGAGCGAAACCCACAGGGGCCGAGGCCGTTACCGATCCCACCTGACACCCTCGAGACCCGGCTTCCCCATCCGCCCGCGACGACCAGCGGACCCACGAGGCGCAGGAACTATTCGACGATCTACCGGATGCCGTCAAGAATTTGGCAGGATCTGGATGACCGTAAGGTTAAGATCACGTCTGCCGCTCGACCGCCCCATATCTCGTGTTCGTTCGCACCTCCGGTAAGCACTCACCGCGTCAGCGCACCGACAAAAGAAGGAGTATGGGGGAACGGCTGTCCCGCGCGCCGCGAACCCGACCGCCGATGGTCGAAATACCTGTACCCCAGCACATGACCGCCGAGGAGTTTCGCCGCCACGGGAGGGCCGTGGTGGATTGGATCGCGGACTACTGGGAACGGGTGGAATCGCTGCCGGTGCGGTCCCGGGTGCAGCCGGGAGAGGTACGCGGGCAGCTGCCGTCGACACCGCCGCAGGTGGGCGAGTCTTTCGACGCGGTGCTGGCGGATCTCGACACGATTGTGGTTCCGGGACTGACGCATTGGCAGCATCCCGGATTCTTCGCCTATTTCCCGACCAGCACCTCGGGTCCGGCGGTACTCGCGGAGCTGCTCACCTCCGGGCTGGGCGTGCAGGGGATGCTGTGGCAGACCAGTCCGGCGTGCACCGAACTGGAGCAGCATGTCCTCGACTGGCTGGCCGAGATGCTGGCGCTGCCCGAGAAGTTCACCTTCGCGGGCACCGGAGGTGGTGTCATCCAGGACACGGCATCCAGCGCGATACTCGTGGCGCTGGTCGCCGCGTTGCATCGAGTCTCCGGCGGACAGGTAGCCCGCGACGGTGTCGCGCGCGGTCGCTATGCCGTGTACACCTCGACACAGGCCCACTCCGCGCTGGAGAAAGGCGTACGCATCAGCGGTCTCGGCACGTCATCGATACGGTTGATCGAAACGCGCCCGGACCTGTCGATGGATCCGGACGCACTACGGGAAGCGATGAAAACCGATGCGGTGCAAGGCATTATCCCGGTTATGGTGATGGCCACGGTGGGTACCACCTCGACCGGCGCCCTCGATCCGGTCGAGCCGATCGGCCGGATCTGCCGGGAATACGGCGTCTGGCTGCATGTGGACGCGGCCTACGCCGGGGTCGCCGCGGTGTGCCCGGAGTTGCGGTGGATTCATCAGGGGGTGGCCGCGTATGCCGACTCCTACGCGACCAACCCGCACAAGTGGATGCTCACCGCATTCGACTGCGACGCTTGCTATGTCGCCGACCGCAAGGCGCTGGTCGGCGCGCTGTCGGTGCTGCCGGAATATCTGCGTAATACCGCGACGGACTCGGGCGCGGTGGTCGACTATCGGGATTGGCAGGTGCCCTTGGGGCGTCGCTTCCGGGCACTCAAGCTCTGGGCGGTCATCCGCTGCTACGGGGTCGAGGGTTTGCGGACGCATGTACGGCACAGTGTCGCGCTGGCACAGCAATTCGCCGCATGGGTGGCTGCGGACGAGCGCTTCGAACTGATGGCCCCGCATCCGCTGTCACTGGTCTGCTTCCGGCTTCGAGGACCCGATGAACCCAATCAGCGGTTGCTCGAGGCGCTCAATGCATCCGGCCGGATCTACCTGTCCCACACCGTGGTTCGCGGCGCGTTCACGCTTCGCCTGGCGATCGGCGGTACGGCCACCAGGTACGAGCACGTCTCCGCCGCCTGGGATCACATCAGCCGGATCGCCGCCGAGGGATGAGCGCGCACCCGGATTGATCAACCCGGTCCGCCGCTCTCCGAGTTCATGCAACACGATCACGGCGGAGGATCGGCGCGGGCTCGCCGCCGTGCGGAGGCTGGGCGCGGCGTCACCGACGAAGCGTTCGCAGACGCCCTCGTGTGCCATGTACACAGTAGTGAGCGCGGCATGCAGGCTTTCGATCCCAGGGCGCACCGCCGGACTGTCCATACCGTGCCGGCATTGGCGGAGCGCGGTGACCAACATCCGATGATCCACCGAGAGCAGCCCGCTGAACCCCGCCGAGACATACGGTGGCGCCATCAGCGGTCGTACCTGTTCCTGGTATTCCCCGGCGCTGAAGCTCGCGGTGATGCGCAGGGCCGCGGCGCTGGAAAGGAACAGAGCCGCCGCGGCATCCAGGCCCGCGGTGGTCGCCCCGGGGATGCCCAGCCGCATGTGCCGGCGGGCGTCGCGCAGGGCCACCGTCGCCGCTTGGGTCAACACCAGGAAGAGGCGGTGCCCCTCCACCCACCAGTCGAGTGGCGCCCAGGCGGTGTCGTCCTGTGCGGCCGGAACCTGCGACAGTGATCGGAAGACCTCCGGGGGCAGCGCGACAGACAGCCCGGCGAGCAGGTCCGGTTCCTGCCGCGGCGGGATCTGCGCAGCCAGCCGGCCGGTGAACTCCCGCAGGCTCCTGGCCAAGGCCGTTCGCCACAGGGAGGCGGGATCCCGTGCGACCCGTTGTATGCCGAAGAACCTGTCGTGCTCGGCCTCGCCCACGGTCGTGGCCTGGATATCGACGCCCGCGAGCGATGCGCCGCCGGGGAACCACATTGCCGCCATGGCCTCCGGCAACGTCGCGGGGTGAGCCAGCAGCATCGGCTCACGGATCGGTCTCCCCGAATTGTTGCTCACGGCGAGTGCGTGCTGTCTGCGGGCAGGCCGATCAGAATATGGACAGCGTGCCGGTGAGCGCGGCTTCGGTCAGACCCGGGCAGGATTGACCGGATGCGGCGGCCACCGTGTCGTCGTCCGTGGCCGTATGGTTGGCATAGTTCCCCGTGCGAATGGTGATCGGAAAGGCGCCGTGCCCCTGGCCGGCGGATTTGCTCTGCACGTTCACGCCAGCGGAAACCTCGCTGGTTGAACGATCCGACCAGGTGACTTTACCCGCGCCAGTGTGCACGGAAACATCGCCATCGCAGGACACGAATTCGGTTCCACTTTCACTCACGTGAACCGGGGTCGGACGTTTTTCATCGACGGCTGGTCCGGTGCAGCCGGTGAAGTCGATCTCGGCGTTCCATTTGACGGTCGCCGGCCCATTGCCGATTCCGGGAGCCGCCCAGGACACGGTGCCCGACTCCCGGCAGGTCATTATCGCCTTCGGAGTTGGCAGTGCCACACTGTGCGTAATCAGCGGCGGCGTGACGAGCAGCGCGCCGAAAACAGCGACGGTACCGGCCAAGCGGTGACTTGTAGACAAAGCATGTCCTTCCATTGGGAATGCGTTCGACGTGATGCACTGCTTGGGCGCCGATCTATGCCGGTGTATACGTAAAACATTCCACGTACGCGTCGGCATACCGAGAATCGTCGTTTGCGACTGCGCCGAGGATGACGGTCAAGACACTAACGCGCCATCCACCTTGTGACGGGTAATGACGCGAGCTGATCCAGTGCAGCCCCGCCTGTTTCCCACCACTGTGCCCGCCAAGCCCGACCTCGATTGGACGGAGGAGCAATGATCACACGCTCGGAGATTCGCCGCGCGATCGCGACCGATGCCGGCAGGATCGCCGAATTGATCGCCGCGGCTTTCCACTCCTTGGAGGTCGCCGCCTGGCTGGTGCCAGACCCCGGCGAACGC
Source organism: Nocardia albiluteola (assembly GCF_018860155.1). Taxonomy (GTDB): domain Bacteria; phylum Actinomycetota; class Actinomycetes; order Mycobacteriales; family Mycobacteriaceae; genus Nocardia; species Nocardia albiluteola. The sequence goes on along the minus strand of NZ_JAHKNI010000009.1, from coordinate 373,836 downwards.
ACAGGCGTCCTCCCGGCCAACTTCAGCATCGGCGTTGACCAAGCGCTCGCAGACGGCGAGATCCACCTCCTCGAGGACGAGTCCGGCGAACTCGTGGCGACCGCCGTGTGGTTGCCCCAACCGGCCGGACCAACGTCACCGCCGGGTGAGTACGACAGTCGGCTCGCCGCGGCCTGCGGTCCTTACACGAGGCGATTCCAAGTGCTGGACCAGCGGTTCGCCGACAGCCACCCGCACGCCGTCCCGCACCACTACCTCGTATACCTCGCGACCCGGCCCGACCGACAGGGACGCGGGCTGGGCACCGCACTGCTCCGATACCACCACAGCTACCTCGACAGCCATCGCCTGCCCGCATTCCTGGATGCCAGCGGTCCGGTGTCTCGCACCCTCTACGAGCGGCACGGTTACCGGTGCCTCGGCGCCCCTTTTCGCCTACCGGACGGTCCGCCGATGTGGCCGATGTGGCGGGAGCCGAAGATCACCGGTTCAGGGCCGTAGGAGAACCGGCAGTTCACTCAGTTCGTTTTGTGTCACCGTCGGGTTGTGGCGCAACTCCTCGGCAGGCACCGCGAGTATCAAGTCCGGGAACCTCTCATACAACGCGGAAAGGGCCACGTGTCCCTCCAGCCGGGCCAGGCTCGCACCCACGCAGAAATGCGGGCCGTGGCCGAAGGAGATGTGGCGATTCGGGGACCGGGTGACGTCGAACTCCCCAGCACTACCGCCGTGTCGACACTCGTCGCGGCCGATCGCACCGTAGCAGACGATAAGGGCCTCGCCGCGCTTGATCACTTCGTCGCCGACGGGTATGTCCTGGATGGCGAACCGAATGAGGAAGTTCGAGTTCGGCGCGGAGTAACGCAGGGTCTCCTCGACCACGGCGTCCCAGCCCACGACGCCGCGGCGGACCAGCGCCAGTTGGCCGGGATGGGTACTGAGGTTGACCACCGCGTTGACGATCAGGGAGACCGTGGTCAGGTAGCCCGAACCGATCAACAGTTGCAGGGTGCTGACGATCTCCTCGTCGGTGAACCTGTCGCCGACCAGCAGGCTGGTCAGGTCATCGGTAGGGGATGCCCGGCGCGCGGCGGCCAGGGACCGCATCATCGCCGTCAACTCGGCCTGATTCGATGCCACCTCCCCGGGCGGCGTCTGGGTCGAGAGAAACGCGTCGAACAGGACCGAAAGCCGGGGCTGGTCCACCGGATCGACACCCATCACCTCGCTGATGACCCGTATCGGCAGCCGCTGCGCGAAGGCGGCTTTGAGGTCGACGGGTTGCCCGTCGTCCGGCAGCGCATCCAGCAGTTCCCGCGCCACTTCGCCGATGCGTTCGCGCATGCCCTCCACTTCCCCAGCGGTGAACGCCTCCGCGGCCGGCCGGCGCAGCCGTCGATGGTCCGCACCATCCACGGTGAACATGGAACGGCCGTGATTCACCACGCCGATCAGCGGCCACTCGGACGAAATCTGCCCGCGCTGCCACAGAGCCCACACATTGACGTCCTTCACCAGGCGCGAATCGGTGAGCAAGCGTCTTGCCTCGGCGTCTCGGGTGACCGCCCATGCGGGAATTCCGCCGGGCAGTTCCACCGCGACGAGCGGACCAGCAGCTCGTAGCCGACCGTTTTCGGCCTCGAAGTCGCCGACAAGCGGATCGAGGACAAGGCGACCCGTGCGAGTCGCCAACCGCCGTGACCACGCCACAGACCGGCTCCCTTCCTGGCCCGATGTGCTCCGAGCGTAAACCGAGCAACCCTGCCGGAAAGCTTGACGCGCTGAAGTCGAGTCTCGAGTCAACATCTTGGCAGGATTTCGCTGGTCAGATGGTTGACGCCACGGCTGGTGACGTCTGAGCAGCCAGAGCCGTCGATGGACGAAGCCCGTGCGGCTCGCGGGTTCACCCGTGACGACAGATTGGTCAATCTCCGCGAGCTGATTGTGCGGATCGGCGAGCACGCTGGGCCGCCACCCCGGCAGGGCCGAGGCCGAGAATGGGACCGGTCGGCGAGTGTGGATTCAGGAGGTGATGCCGGTCTGCTGCTCGAGTGTGGCGAATCCATTTGCGATCACCTGCTGGCGCCTGCCGTGCCAACATCGAGGTATGACGCAAATCCCTGGAGGCAGAACACCTTTCGACGACATCTATGACCAGCCGGACCCCCGGGGGTTCTTCAGCGGTCTCGGCCGGTTCGACTACCAGACCCCGCAGCATGCCCAACCAGTATTCCGCCGTCTGGCCGCGGCACGCGCACGATCGGGACCGGTAACGGTGCTCGACCTGTGCTGCTCGTACGGCATCAATGCGGCGTTGCTCAACCACCACCTGACCCTCGCCGACCTGTACGTCCGCTATACCTCCCTGGGGGTGGCCGCGCTGGACACGGCCGAACTGATCGAGTCCGACAGAGACTTCTACGCCGCTCGTCGCCGTGATGATGCCGTGCCGGTGGTTGGGCTGGATATCGCAGCCCCGGCGATCGACTACGCGCTGGCCGTGGGTCTGCTCGACGCCGGCTTCTCCGAGAATCTGGAGACCGACACCGCTTCCGCGGCCCTGCTGCGCGCGGCCGGAGCCGCCGGTTTGATCACCGTGACCGGTGGCGCGAGCTTCCTGACCGCCCGCACCATCCATCAGTTGCTGTACGCCGCAAAGGAACCGGTGTGGGTCGCCGCGTTCGTGCTGCGCACCGGCTCCTACCAGCCCATCGCCGACGCTCTGGCCGAGCATGGGTTGGTCACCGAGGTCGATTCGGAGCGCACGGTCGTTCAACGTCGATTCACCGATCCCGACGAACAGCGCTACGCCGTCGCGGCCGTCGCCGCGACCGGCACCGACCCCACGGGAAAGGAGACCGAGGGCTCCTACCATGCCGCATTGCATCTGTCCCGGCCTCGGGACCGGACCCTGCCCTACGCCAGCCTCGCCGGGCCCGAAACCAGCTGAGCGATGCCTGGATACCACGCGAGACTCACAGAACCCGCGGCATCCGCTCACGCCGCTGGCGCGCGCCGATGCCCGGCTAAGGCCTGCGCTCAGGTCGACTCACCAGCGAACGCACACACATGCCGAATTGCGCGTGTTCGGCTGGCCCGTCGACGGTAGCGACCTGTCCTGCGTTGTATGTAGTGCGCGATGGCCCGGCCACCGTTGACGGGCTATGGGCGCTCGGTGTCTTGCACCCTGCCCTGCGCTGCTGTGACGTTTTGGGTGACGTTCTGGAGAACCGAGATAGTGCTTGTCAACTTGAGTTGATACCGCTCGACCACCGCATCTTCTCGCTAGAATTCGAAGAGCTTGAACATATGTTCGATCGCACGTAGATTCGAGCGCATGCCGACACCGCTGCAGGGTTCGTTGCTGGACGGGTTCGAGGACATCGCGGTCGGCCCGCTCAATGGGGTGCGCCGGACGAAGCTCACCGCGGGCGCGTGGGTGGATGTGCTGCCGGGCTGGCTGCGGGGCGCCGATCAGCTGTTCGATCGGCTCGTCGACGGCGTGCCGTGGCGGGCGGACCGGCGCCAGATGTACGACCGGATGGTCGACGTGCCGCGGCTGCTGCGGTTCTATGAGGAGGGCGAGCGGATGCCCGATCCGGTGCTCGACCAGGCGCGAAACGCATTGAGCGAGTACTACTTCCGCGAGCTGAACGAGCCGTTTCGCACCGCGGGCCTGTGCTTCTACCGCGACGGGGCCGACAGCGTCGCCTGGCACGGCGACACCATCGGCCGCGGCGCCACCGACGACACCATGGTCGCGATCATCTCGGTCGGCGCGCCGCGCGCACTGCTGCTGCGCCCCCGCGGCGGCGGGGAGAGCCTGCGGTATCAGCTGGGCCACGGCGACCTGATCGTCATGGGCGGCTCGTGCCAGCGAACGTGGGAGCATGCGATACCCAAGACGCGCCGCCCGGTCGGGCCCCGGATCAGCATCCAGTTCCGCCCGCGCGGGGTGCGATAACGGCAAACCCGCCCCCGGACGGCACAAGCGCTTGAAACCAACCGACGACTGCGACTGCCTACCACGCGGGCAGGCGCAAGACCGACGCGTGCAGCCGAGATTTAAGAATCCGTTTAGGCATCCTGTCGGACCGTCCCACTAGATTGAGGTCATGAATACGACAGGGGCGGGAATTCTGGCGGTGATGCCGCTGCACACGATCAGCGATGTGCACGGCGAGGAGGGGTTGCGCCGGCGGCTCGAACTGGAGTCGGCGAAGCTGGCCGCGCCCGAGCGGGTGAACGAGGCGCTCGCCCTCGCCGCCGACCTGCACCGCGACGACCGGTACGGCCGCGAGCCGTACCTGAATCACCTGCTGCGCGTGGCGATCCGCATTGTGAGCCACTACGAGGTCCACGAGACCGACCTGGTGGTCGCCGGTCTGCTGCACGACGCAGTGGAGGATCACACGGCCGAACTCGCCACCGCCGTGAACGGCGCCGGTACCCAGTCCGAGGCGGCCCTCGCCACGCTGCGCGAGCGTTTCGGCGAGCGGGTCGCCGATATCGTCGCCACCGTCACCAACCCACCTCGCGAACCGGGTGTCGACTGGAACGCGCAGTATCGCACCCACATCGCCTCGAGCCTGGACCGCGATCCCTGGGCGCGGGTGGTGAAGTTATCCGACTTCACCGACAACGGCGTCGGCATCCTGTACGCCACCGCCCCCGCCATGCAGCGCCTCGCCATCAAATACCGCCCGCTCACCGCCGTCTACCGCGACCTCGTCACCCGCGCCGACACCCCCCTCGCACCCCACGTCAAGCAGCACATCCTCGAGCAACTCGATCTCGCCGACGAGCGCTTCGCAGCGATCCTGCGAGAGAATTGAAGCTCCCCCGATCGCGCGCGAGTTATCCACTCCCACTCGCGAATTCGTCCAACCTGGCGCAATTGCGCGTAGTGGCACAATTGAGTCGCGCACCCCATCCCGAGCATTCGTGCCCGTAGCCGGACAGCATTCGAGGTACCGGAACCGTGAGCACGTACATCATGCTGACCTCCTCGGATGTCGTCCGACTGCTGAACGACATTCGCGACGAGATGGTCGCGCTCTTCGGTATTTCCGAGGCTGAGGCGGTCGCCCGGATCAACCGGAAATGGCGGGGGCACGACCTGTCCTCCGAGACCGAGATCATCCTGCACGAGGACGGATACTTCTGGGCGCTGGTCATCTATTTCGGCGGCACGGTACCCGACTGGCATCGCGACGCCGACCGCTCCTCGTGGGCGCCCACCGCACCTCCCTCGCCCGATTCACCCTGCTGGACATAGGCAAACAAACCCCGCGCCTCGAATCCCCCTCAGCGGCATCGCCGAAGCCCGGTAAACTCACTGCCCTTGCGTCGGTTCGGGATGCGAGGTGCGCGAGAACGCGAGACCATCACCCGGTCCGGCGATTGCGGCAGGAAGGATCTCGCGAGGTGGGCAACGGCATCGATCGGTTCGCGGCGACCCTGCAGGCACATCTCGCGACGACGGTCCTGGCCGCCCTGGGGGCGCTGGTGGTGGTGTGCGGCGTGGTCTGGGTGGTGCGGTCCGCGCGGCGCCGCGGGGTCACCGGGGAGCAGGCGGGCACGCTGGTGGCCGCCGCGATCGCCACCGGGGTCAGCGCCCAGGGCATGTGGGTGTTCTTCGACAAGTCGCTGCATCTGACGTTGTCGCTGCGCATCATGTTCTTCGCGTTCCTCGAGATCATGGTGCTCACTTCGGCGCTGCGGGCCCGCAGCGCCCAGCAGGTCAGCGGCAGCGCGGGCATCGACGGCGTCGCGATGTGGGTCCTGACGTGCCTCTCGGCCGTGTTGGCCGCGACCGATGCCGACAATTTGGGCACGGTGCTCATCCGTCTGTCAGCGCCGCTGGTCGCGGCGTGGGGCTGGGAACGCAGCATGGCCCTCGAGCGCCGCCGCAGCGGCATGGGCGGCATCAACTGGCGAATCACCCCGGAACGCATGCTCATTCGGCTCGGGTTCGCCGATCCCACGGACCGCACCGCAGGGGAGGCCGCGCAGCAGCGCCGCCTCATCGACGTCGCCCTCGCCGCCGACCGCGCCCGCACCCTGCGGGACACCGGCGCCGGCGTGCGGCGGGTCAATCGGGCCCGGCGCCGCCTGCAGAAGACGATGCGCCGCGCGGTCGAAGACGGCGGGCTGGTCGACAACAGCCGCACGCCCCGCGCGGTCCTGATGGACAACCTGCGCGTCCTGTCGAGCACCGGGGCCCTGCTCGAGCTGGAGCTGCCCAACCCGTGGACCTCGGACGAGGAGCTGCAGGGGCCGCCGTCCCAGGCGCCCGCGGCGACTCGGGCGACGGCGTCCGCACCGGACGCGCATCCGGCGTACGCGACGCCCAGCGGTGCGCATGCTGCGCAGGCGACGCTCAACAGTGCGGCGATCACAGCGGACCGGTCCGAACAGTCCTGGGAGTCACCGGAATTGCAGGCGATGGCGCCGATGGCACCCGCGTCGCTACCGGCGACGATGCCGCTCCCGATACTCACCGCCCAAGCCTCGGCAGCGCACGAGGCAACGTCCTCGGTGCCCGAAGCGGCGTCCCCCGCCCCGGCCACGACCGCCGCATCAGCCGCCTCTTCGGCGACCCCGGGGCCGTCGATGGCGACGCACGAGACCTCGGCAACGCCCGACTCGGCACCAACGACGCCCCCGGACCACCCCACATCACCGGAACCGACCCCGGCGCGCCTCTCGGAGCAGGATGCCACCGAAACCCCCTCCGGCGATTCCACCGCAACGCAATCCGGCCCTCCACGGCAATACCGACGGGACCCGGCCGTCCGGGACCGGGTCCGGGACATGCGCGCGGCGAACATCTCCATCACCGATATCGCCGCCGAACTGGGTACCAGCACCCGCACGATCAGCCGCATCCTCGGCGATCTGGACGCCGAATCCCCCGAAACCCAGGAGATCCCGGCTCGCCCGCCCCTCCGGAACCCCGCGCAGGCGGCGGTCTCCAACTGGCACAACGGTTTCCGAGTACTACCGGGCGGCAACGCCGCGGCCGGATCGAACGGCAATACCGCCGCCGTGCCTGGATCGAACGGGACCGCCGCAGCCACCGAGGAACGCCCCGACCGTTCGATCGAGAACTAGCGCGACACGAACAAGGGCCCGGTCGGTCGTGATCGCGGCGCCGCGCATATCCATCACCCCGAGCAGGGTCCTCGTCGACCAGGCGAAAAATATCGATGATCGGTAGATGGTCGTACACCATCGCGGCATCGAAATTCCGACCGGCGTGCTCGAAGCAACAATGCGTGCCCCTTCCAGGTCGGACCCCGGCACCAGGCTCGGTGCCAGGCTGACATACCAACGGAAACGTCGGCGTCGGCAGGCGACCCGACCCCATTTTCACGCCTGCGAGGCGTCACCCGAAGGGAAACAGGGGGCTCAGTTCGGTATCGTCATTGTCGAATCGGAGATCGATTCCCAGAAGCTTGCGAAACCTCTACTGAATCTCGGGAAAGCCGTTGGATCAGAAACAGGAGGCATTCGAATGAGCACATACCAGGTCGCGCAGGTGCCCGCCGCCAACAGCCCCTTTCAGCTTGTCCAGCGCGAGATGTCCAGGCCGGGTCCCGGCCATGTCCGCATCGCCGTGGAGGCCTGCGGGATCTGCCACAGCGACGCCTACTTCACCAGCGGCGGTCTGCCGGGACTCCGGTTCCCCGTGGTCCCCGGACACGAGATCGCGGGCCGCGTCGAGGAGCTCGGCGAGGGAACGGACACTGCCTGGCAGGTGGGCGACCGGGTTGCCGTGGGATGGTTCGGCGGTAGCTGTGGCCACTGCACGCCCTGTCGGCAGGGTGACTTCATCGTTTGCGTAAATCTCCAGGTCCCCGGATGGGCGTACGACGGGGGCTACGCCGAGACCGTAATCGCACCGGCAGACGCTCTGGCCCGGATCCCCGATGCACTGTCGGCCACCGACGCGGCACCTCTGGGCTGCGCGGGTGTCACCATGTTCAACGGGCTGCGCCGCAGCTCCGCGCGCCCCGGTGACCTGGTCGCCGTGCTCGGAATCGGCGGGCTCGGCCATCTGGGAGTTCAGTACGCGGTCGCTATGGGCTTCGAGACCGTGGCGATTGCCCGCGGGGCCGGCAAAGCCGACTTCGCCAAGCAGCTCGGCGCGCACCACTATGTGGACAGTACCGCGGATACCTCCGTTGCCGACGCCCTGCAGTCCCTCGGCGGCGCCAAGGTCGTCATTGCGACCGCCGCGAACTCCGCCGCCGTCGCCGCAACCGTGGACGGGCTCTCACCCCGCGGCGAACTCACCGTGATCGGCCTGGACACCGAACCGCTGCGGATCGACCCCACCGGACTGCTCATGGCCGGCAAGGTCGTCCGTGGACACCCCTCCGGCACGGCGCAGGACGTTCAAGACACGATGGCGTTCAGTGCCCTGCACAACATCCGCCCCATGACCGAGGTCATGCCGCTGGCCGAGGTCACCCAGGCGTTCGACAAGATGCTGTCCGGCGCGGCCCGCTTCCGAATGGTGCTCACCACCCGCTGACTCATCGAACAGTCCACGCCTGCTGCGGGGTTGCAGGCCCGGTCCTGCAGTTCGTGCAACCGCGTCGCGGGTGTACCGATATCTGCAAGCCTCCTGGAAATCGAGCGAAGAGTGCGCCGCTCACGATATCGCGACGATGCGCACCGGCCCCGGCCGCGTCCTCGGCGAATGCCCGATTTGACCTCGAGTGCGCTCGAGGTATCAGGATGGTCCGCGACCCCGGTACCGCGGACCCGCCCGATGCGGCCGCGGCACGCCCCCGCCGTCCCAGTACACCCGTCGGCGGGGGTTCCGGGGCCACCATCTCCCACGACCCCGGCCCCGGCCGCGGCCGATCATTAGGCTGAACGCTGTGCAGCCGAGCCTTCTCTCGCATGTCGCCGCGGCCAACGACCTGACGGGCCGCTGGTGTCGCCGGCTCGCCGCCTCCGGCGATTTCGTGCTGTCCGGCTGCGGCGTGTGGCCGCTGCTGGGCATCCTGGCTGACGCGGCGAACGAGCCCGCGCGCTCCGAGCTCGCCGCCGCGGCCGGGACCGACGCCGCGCACTCCCGTCCGGCCGCGCTGGCGCTGCTCGCCGAACTCGCCGGGGCGCAGTCGATCTCGGCCGCCCTCGGTGCGTGGGTCTCCGACGAGATCGACCTGCGCGAGGACTGGGTCCGCTCGCTACCCGAGGGCACCGTCGGGCGGCTGACGGGACAGGCCGCGCTGGATGCCTGGGCCGACCGGCACACCGGCGGCCTGATCGAGCGATTCCCGATCACCATCGACGAGGACACCCTGCTGGTGCTGGCAACGGCCATCGTCGCCAAGACCGCGTGGCACACGCCGTTCGACGACGACGTGCTCGAACCCGTGTCGGGCCCGTGGGCGGGACATCGCGGGCCGGGTTTGGCGCGATACTCGGAAGATCTCGCCGACGCCTCGGTGCTGCTCGCGCCGGATCCGGTGACCCGCGTTGCGGTGCGCGGCATCGGCGATCTCGATGTGCATCTGCTGCTCGGCGACGGCTCGCCCGCGCAGACGCTCGCGGCCGGCCTCGGCGCCCTGGACGGCTCGATCGAGGCGCGCCCCGCACTCGCGGTTCGCACTGCGGATTCCGACCCCGCAGCGGCCCCCGGAGTGTCGCTGCGGCACTCTCGGGCCATTTCCGACGACCTGCACATCCGGCTGCCGCCCTTCGAGATTCGCTCGTCGCACAGTCTGCTCGACGACCCGGACCTGTTCGGACTGCGGACCGCCACCGACCCGCGCAGCGGCCACTTCCCGGCGATGTCCGCCACTCCCCTGCGCGTCGACCAGGCCGCTCAGCATGCCCGGGCCCGATTCACCAGGGAGGGTTTCGAGGCCGCCGCGGTCACGGCGGTCGGCATGGTCCTCGCCGCCGCCGTGCGGCGCCCGCACGACACCGTGGAGCTCGCGGTCACCTTCGACCGCCCTTTCGGTTTTCTGGCCGTGCACCGGCCCACCGGTCTGGTCGTCGTCGCGGGCTGGGTCGCCGAGCCGGTCGCCTGAGTACATCGGCGTGCGGGCCGCCGGCCGCTTCGGGAGCCGGCCCCCGACATGCTGCTCACCCAGGCCGCGGACGGCATCGGCATCGAGCGGACGAGCACCGCGCCAGGCGATCAAGTTTGTCGCTGCGGCATCGGCCTGGCTGGGCGAGTGCCCGCGCGTCCACGTCGAGACCGCGATCGGGCAGTTCGGCGGGGTTGCGGCGTTGATCCGCGACCAGGCGTCCGCGCCGGCCGCACAGGTGCCGGGCGCACGGATCGCCGAGGTTTCGCCGCCAGCCGTGACGTGATGGTCGACGGGGCTCGATGCGAAGATGGCCGGGTGCCCGAGAAGCTCGACTCCGATGTCCGTACCCCACCGGAGACTGTCGCACGCGCACGCGCACGGGCGTGGCGAAGGCTGCGCGGGCTGAGCGTCCTCGACCGTGTCCGGTTGGCGCTGCTGCTGGCCGGATTGCTGTGTGTGGCCACGGGTTGGCTGCCGCGGGCTCAGGCAGCGGCGAACATGCGCCGCGTCGGGCCGCTGCTGTTGTTCCTGGGCAGCGTGATCGTGCTGGCACAGCTGGCCCGGCGGGCGCAGGTCTTCGATGTGATCGCCCACCGCCTCGCCATCATCGGGCGCGGCTACTATCCGGCCCTGTTCGGTCTGTGCGTGCTGTTCGCCTCCGCGACGACGATGCTGCTGAACCTGGATACCACCGCCGTGCTGCTGACCCCGGTGATGTTGGCGCTGGCCGGACCGGCCCGCATCACCCCGCTGCCGCTGGCCATGACCACCCTGTGGCTGGCCAACACCGCGAGCCTGCTGCTACCGGTCTCGAATCTCACCAACCTGCTGGCGGCCGATCGGGTGGCGCTCGATGCGACCGGCTTCGCGGCCAGAATGTGGCTGCCGCAGCTGCTGTCGATCGCCGCGACGATGGCGTGCCTGTGGGTGTTCTACTGGCGGCGCGGGCGGCGCGACGCGGACCGGTATCTGCCGCCCGAACCCGTCCGGCCCGCCGACCGGCGCGGGCGCATTCTGCTGTATGCGACGTCGGGGGCGTGCACCCTGTTCATCGTCGCGATCCCGTTCGTGGGCGACCGGATCGGCCTGGCCGCGCTCGCGGCGTCGGCCCTGGCGGTGCTCGCCTTCGCGGTCCTGGATCGGTCCGCCCTGCGGCCCTCGCTGATCCCCTGGCAACTGCTGGTCTTCGTGGTCGGGTTGTTCCTGGTGGTGCCGACGCTCAGCCGGTTCGGGCTCTCGGATCTGATGCGCGGGCTGATCGGGACGAATCCCGGTGCGGCAGGCGCATTCCGGGCCGCGGGCGCCGGGGCCGGGCTGTCCAATGTCGCGAACAATCTGCCCGCGTACACCGCGGGCGAGGCCGTCGTTCCGGCGGCCAACCACAACCAGCTGCTCGCGCTGCTGCTCGGGACCAACGTCGGATCCGTCGTGACGCCGTGGGCCTCGCTCGCGACCCTGTTGTGCCTGGAGTTCTGCCGCACCCACGGAGTGCGGGTACCGCCGCTTCGGTTCGTTCTCACCGGGCTGCTGCTGGCCGTGGTCGCCACAACAGCGGCAGTTGGCGGACTACTGCTGGTCACGTAACCGGAGCCGGGCCCACCCCACACCGGGCCCGCCCGGCACTCGGGCACACCTGGCACTCGGGCCCGAAGCGGCTTGTCCGGCGGCGCGATCGCATGGCATGCTCGACGGCAATTACGTATTGCATCACCAGGGGGTTCATTGTGAAGAAATTCGGTATTGCCGCGGCCGCGGTTTTCGCGTGCCTGATCGGCATCTCCGCGCCGATCGCCTCAGCGGACGCGTGGACCGACGGCCAGGTCCAGTGGGAGAACTGCAAGGACTCGGTCCATTCGGACGGTTACTGCCACCAGCTGCTCAACGGTCACGGTCCACATGCGCCCGCCCCGGCCCCGGCCCCGACCGGTTCCGCGGGCTGAGGACCACGGCGGTCACCCCCGGCTCGATCTTTTCGGCGACCGGCCCGGGCGGTGACCGTGGCACAGCCCGCGCGTCTATCCATCACGGCCGGTTGTCCAGTACTCCGATAACCAGTTCGCGCATGCCCGCACGCAGCCGTTCCCGGCCGCCTTCCTGCACGATCCGCCGGGATGCCTCGCTGCCGAGCGAGGCCATCAGGAGTGCGCCCACCGTGTGTTCGTCCAGATCGGGCCGCACCTCACGCAGCAGCGCCGAGATGTGCGCATCCCAAAAAGCGTGCATCTCGTTGCGTTCCGGGTGCGCCGGCATCGCCTCGTAGGCCAACACCAGTTCGACATTGTCCGCGATCAGCAGGGTCATCGCGTCGAAGTAGGCCAGCAACCGTTCCCGCGCGGGCGCACCGGGTCCCAGCGGCGGCGGGCCGTGCTGGACCGCCTCCCGCAGCGCGACCGCGCGCTCGCGCATCAACTCGTACAGCAGGCCCGCGCGGCTGCCGAACCGATGGAAGACCGTGCCCTTACCCACCCCCGCAGCGGCCGCGACGCGCTCCATCGTGATGCCCTCGGCGCCGTGCTCGTCCAGCAGCACCGCGGTCGCCGCGAGTATCGCGCGCCGGTTGCGCGCGGCATCGGCACGTTCCTTGCGGGGCTCGTCGACCATTCCACCTCTTCCCTCGTTGACAACTTGACCGGCGGTCCATATCGTCGATGCTATCAACTTGACCGTCAGTCCACTTATGGAGTTGTGATGCAGGCAATCGTAATGACAGCAGCCGGCGAGCCCGAGGTGCTCCAGCCCCGAGAGGCTCCCGAGCCGCACCCCGAACACGGGGAAGTCGTCGTGCGGACCACGGCGATTCCCGTCCTCTACGCCGAGACCCTGCTGCGCTCGGGGGCCTTCCCGATGCCCGCCGCACTGCCGGAGATCTTCGGTTTCCAGATGACGGGATCGGTCGCGGAGATCGGCGCCGGCGTGGACCCGCAGCTGCTGGGCGCGCGGGTGGTCGCGACGACCGCGGGCACCGGCGCATACGCGGAATCGGCCCGCGTCCCAGCCGAATTCGCCACTCCGATCCCCGACGGCGTTTCCGACGACGACGCCGCGGCCGTGCTGATGGGTGGTTCGGTCGCGCATGCCCTGCTCGACCGGGCCGCGCTGAGCGGCGGCGAGACCATCCTGGTGCAGGTCGCGACGTCCGGTGTGGGCGGCTATCTCACGCAGCTGGCCCGCACATTCGGGGCCGCGCGGGTCATCGCCACCGCGAGCGGCGACAAGGCCGACCGCGCGCGGGCGCTCGGCGCGGACGAGGTCGTCGACCATCGCGCCCCCGACTGGCCGCAGCGCCTGCGCGAAATCCTCGGGGACGCAACGGTGGACGTCGTCTTCGACGCCTTCGGCGGCGATACCGCGCGGGAACTGCTCGAGGTCATGACCCCGGCCACCGGCCGCATGCTCGGCTACGGCCAGCTGTCGGGAGCGCCCGCCGCGATCACGCCGACCGACCTGTACCCCCGCGGCCTGACCTACACCTCCTGCACCGGGCCCGCCTGGCTCGGCCGGGTCGCGGCCACCCGCGCGGACGTGCTGGATCACGCGGCCGCCGGACGCATCACCCCGCTGATCGACCGGGTGCTCCCCCTGGACGAGGCGGCGCGTGCGCACCGCCTCGTCCAGGAGCGGGCCACGACGGGAACCATCATCCTGCGGCCGAATCGAGCTGTCGGATAGCGCGATTGCCCGCATCGCGCGGACAGACACCGGCACAGCGGCCGGTGTCCGGTCGCGTGCGCGATCGACGTGGCACGGATTCGGCTCGGCGACAGCGCGATACCGGATCCGGCCCGTGACGCGACGAACCGCCCGGCCGAATCTCGAAGCGGCGCGGGCGGTTCGGGCTAGCTCAGGAACGCTCGGTGGGTCCGGTGGAGCGGGTCGCCGCCGCGGCGGCGCGAACCTGGGGCGCCACCTGGACGACCTGGCCGAGCACACCGTTGATGAAGCTCGGCGAGTCGTCGGTGGACAGCTCCTTGGCCAGCTCCACCGCCTCGTCCACCGCGACCACCGGCGGAACGTCGTTGGCGTGGAACAGCTCCCACACCGCCACGCGCAGGATCGCGCGGTCCACCGCGGGCAGCCGGGACAGCGTCCACTCCTGCAGGTACGACTCGATGGTGCCGTCGACCCGATCCAGATCGTCCGCGACGCCCTCGACCAGGGTCCGGGTGTACGGATTCACCGGCGCGACCGACTCGTCACCGGTGGACAGCTGCACCCGCTCGTCGATCAGATCGGCCGGGTCCACATCGCGCGCCTCGGCCTCGAACAGCAGGTCCACCGCCCGGCGGCGGGCCTTGTGCCGCGCACCGAGCTTCTTGTACTGGGACTTCTTGTCCCCCGACTGATCGGCCACATTTACCATTATCAGCCGGGTCAGGAGTTGACGCGGCTGATGTACGAGCCGTCGCGGGTATCGATGCGCAGCTTGTCACCCTGGTTGATGAACAGCGGCACCTGCACCTCGGCGCCGGTCTCGACGGTGGCGGGCTTGGTGCCGGCGCTCGACCGGTCGCCCTGCAGGCCCGGCTCGGTGTGGGTCACCACAACGTCGATCGCGACGGGAAGCTCCACGAACAGCGCCTCGCCCTCGTGCATCGCGATCTGCACCTGCATGTTCTCCAGCAGGAAGCCGGCCGACCTGCCCAGCACGCCCTCGCCCAGGTGGATCTGGTCGTAGGTCTCGCCGTCCATGAAGATGAAGTCCTGCCCGTCGTGGTACAGGTAGGTCATGTCGCGGCGGTCGACGGTGGCGGTCTCCACCTTGACTCCGGCGTTGAACGTCTTGTCGACGACCTTGCCCGACATCACGTTCTTCAGCTTGGTGCGCACGAAGGCGGGCCCCTTGCCCGGCTTGACGTGCTGGAACTCGACGATCTGCTGCAGCTGATTGTCGATCTTCAGCACGAGGCCGTTCTTGAAGTCGCTGGTGTCCGCCACTGTCCTCGGATCTCCTGTCCTGGTCCTTACCGCGACCGGCGTCACTCGACGACGATCAGGTCTTTGCTGGTGAGCGTGAGCAGCTCGGAACCCCCCTCGTGTACCACGAGCGTATCCTCGATCCGGACACCGCCGCGGCCTGGGAAGTACACACCCGGTTCGACGGTCACCGCCACGCCATCGAGCAGTGTACCCGTGCCCGTTTTGGCGAGTCCGGGCGCTTCGTGAATCCGCAGGCCCACGCCATGGCCGAGGCCGTGCACGAACAGCTCGCCGTGCCCCGCCGCCTCGATCACCCCGCGCGCGGCCGCGTCCACCCCGGCGCAGTCCGCCCCGGGCTTGAGCGCCTTGCGACCGGCCCGCTGCGACTCGCGGACCAGGGCGTACACCTCGCGCTGCCAATCGTCGGGCGCGCCGAGTGCCAGCGTGCGCGTCATGTCCGAGTGGTAGCCGTTGACGACCGCACCGAAGTCGAGCTTGACGAAATCCCCGGTCGCCAGGACCGCATCGGTCGGACGGTGATGCGGCACTGCGGAATTCACCCCGGTGGCGACGATGGTCTCGAAGGCCACGGCGTCCGCGCCGTGCTCGAACATCAGCCATTCCAGATCGCGCGCGACCTGTCGCTCGGTGCGGCCGGGCCGCAGCGCGCCCCGCTCGATCAGCGCGGCCAGTGCGGCGTCACCGGCCGCGCACGCCGCGCGCAACTGTTCGACCTCGTACGCGTCCTTCACCATGCGCAGCTGCTCGACCAGCCCCGGCGCCGCGACCAGTTCCAGGCCCGTGGCCTGCGCGACGAATCCGCGATGCTCGTCGACGGTGACGATGTGGCTCTCGTACCCCACCCGGCCGGTCTGCCACTCACCCGCCAGCTCCACAATCCGGCGCGCGCTCGCCCGCGCGATCTCCGCGCGCAGATCGGGCACCTGCTCGCCGACCTGGGTGATATACCGGCCGTCGGTGCAGATCACGGTGCGGTCCTCGGCCGTGTCCCAGGCATACACCAGCAGGGCCGCATTGGATCCGGTGAAGCCGGTCAGGTATCTGATGTTGATCAGATCCGTCACCAGCAGGGCATCGGCCCCGTTCTCCACGAGCAGGTCACGCAGCGCTGCCCGGCGGGCGGCATGGTCCGGAATCCGGGCGTGGGGATCAGCAGACATGTGTTCAACGCTACCGCTGCCGGGCCGTGGCATCGTCATGCCATATCCCCAACGCATCCCCAGGGCGCCGTCCGGCTCCACCACGGCAGGTCCGGATGAGCACCTGCAAGAATGCGTTCGACATCCTGATTCGTAATCGATGCCTATCCACATGCGCGGAGTTATCCACATTTCGCGATCGAGGGCCCCGCGGCACCCCTCCCGCAGGCACGATTGCGGCATGACGCTTCTCCCCGCCACGGCCGCCCTGGTGGTGTGGTGTGGGCTGCTGAGCGCCGTCGACCTGCGCGAGCGGCGCCTTCCGAATTCGTTGACCGTTACCGGCGCGGTGGGCGTACTCGCCTTCGCAATCGCGACCGGTCGTGCCGGCACCGCGATCACGGGCGCGCTGCTGCTTGCGCTCCCCTATCTGGCGTGTCATCTGATCTCGCCCGCCGCGATCGGCGCGGGAGACGTGAAGCTGGCGCTCGGCCTCGGCGGCGCTGCTGCCTGCGGTGGCGCCCAGGCATGGGTGTGGGCCGCGATCATCGCCCCGGTTCTGACGGCCGTCGCTGGTGCGGCATTACTCGTTCCTTGGCAACGCGTTACCCATCGGCTCGACATCCGAACGCACCGACGCCGCGGCCTGCAGCGGGACCATGTGAGTGGGTGCAAGGGACGCGCGATGGCAGCCGGACGCGATCGTGGGGCCGGGCTCGGCCCCCGGGCCTCGCCCCCGGATTCGGCTGTGCCGCACGGACCGTCCATGTGCCTGTCGACCGTAGCCGCGCTGCTGATGACTCGCTGACACCCGCATGCCGGTCGCGGGCACGCCGCCCCACGCCATAGTCCGGACACCCTGAGCGCCGACGGCCTCGTCCACATGCAACCCAGCCCTGCGGCATTCGGCGCCGAATCCAGCCTGGCCTCGGACAGTGCCGCAACTCGGCCGCGCCCGTCGTGCGTTGACGACAGCGCGCTCGCCGACGTCACTGGGAACGCCGTACACAGGGCACGGGCACGAATCCGCCCGCGGGTCCACGGCGACGGCCGTGTAGCTGCGATTTCGCCGCCCAGCTGCGGATCCAGGTGGCCGACACAGGCGGCTGATCCTGCGCGTGGGCGGGCCAGATGTCCGGGTGGCCGCGCTGACGTGGAAAGATGTGAAGCGTGCTGCGCTGGATAACTGCCGGAGAATCCCACGGTCCCGCCCTGGTCACGATCCTGGAGGGGATGGTCGCCGGGGTCGAGGTGACCTCTGCCGATATCGCCGAGCAGCTGGGCCGCCGCCGCCTGGGCTACGGGCGCGGCGCGCGGATGAAGTTCGAGGCGGACAAGGTCACCGTGATCGGCGGTGTCCGGCACGGTCGCACCCAGGTCGGCCCGATCGCCATCGAGATCGCCAATTCCGAGTGGCCCAAGTGGACCGAGGTCATGTCCGCGGACCCGGTCGACGAGGCCGAACTGGCCGATATGGCCCGCAATGCGCCGCTGACCCGCCCCCGGCCGGGCCACGCCGATTACTCCGGGATGCTCAAGTACGGCTTCGACGACGCGCGCCCGGTCCTCGAGCGCGCCAGCGCCCGCGAGACCGCGGCGCGGGTGGCCGCCGGCGCGGTCGCCAAGGCGTTCCTGCGCCAGGCCCTGGGCGTGGAGGTCATCTCCCACGTGGTCTCCATCGGCACCGCGGCGGCCCCCGCCGGTGTCGTGCCCACGGCCGCGGATCTGCCTACGATCGATGAGAGCCCGGTGCGCGCGTTCGACAAGCAAGCCGAGGCGGCGATGATCGCCGAGATCGAGGCCGCCAAGAAGGACGGCGACACCCTCGGCGGTGTCGTGGAGGTCGTGGTGGAGGGCCTGCCCGTCGGGCTGGGCTCGTTCTCCAGCGGCGACAGCCGCCTGGACTCTCGCCTGGCCGCCGCGCTCATGGGCATCCAGGCCATGAAGGGCGTCGAGGTCGGCGACGGCTTCGAGACCGCCCGACGCCGCGGCAGCGCCGCCCACGACGAGATGCGTCCCGGCCCCGACGGCGTGCTGCGGTCCACCAACCGCGCCGGCGGCCTCGAGGGCGGCATGACCAACGGCGAGCCGCTGCGGGTGCGTGCGGCGATGAAACCGATCTCCACGGTGCCCCGCGCGCTGTCCACGGTCGACATGACCACCGGCGAGCAGGCCGTGGCCATCCATCAGCGCTCGGACGTGTGCGCGGTCCCGGCGGCGGGCGTCGTCGCCGAGGCCATGGTCGCGCTTGTCGTGGCGCAGGCCGTGCTCGAGAAGTTCGGCGGCGACTCGCTGCCCGAAACCGTCGGCAACCTCACCAGCTACCTGAAACGGCTCAGTGCGCGTCCGCACATGCCGTCTGCCCCGGATCCCACCACCTCGGTCAGCTCATGACCCCCGAGCCCGGCCCGCACCCGGCGAGCGTGGTGCTGGTCGGCCCGCCGGGAGCCGGAAAATCCACGATCGGCCGCAAACTCGCGCGCGAACTCGGCGCCGAGCTGGTCGACACGGACGCCGTGATCGAGGCCGAGACCGGTCGCACCATCCCGGAGATCTTCACCACCGACGGCGAACCCGAGTTCCGGCGCATCGAGGAGGACGTCGTGCGCCGGGCGGTCCTGGCCGAGCGCGGCATCGTCTCGCTCGGCGGCGGCGCGATCCTGTCGGCAGGGACCCGCGAGCTGTTGCGCGACCGTACCGTCGTGTATCTGGAAATCAGTGTCGCGGAGGGACTTCGGCGCACCGGCGCGACGACGCATCGGCCGCTGCTGGCGGGCGCCGACCCCGCGGCGAAATACCGTGAACTCATGCGCACTCGCCGTCCGCTCTACCGAGAGGTCGCCTCGGTGCGGGTACGCACCGAGGGGCGCAGTCCCGGCCGGGTCGTTCGCAACATCCTCGCGCGGCTGGGCATGGAACCGGCGGAGCCGAAACCCGTTGTGACACAGGCACGACCGGCCGAGGGCTCGGGCGCCGCGAATCGGCGGTCGCGGCGACGCCGCCGCGGCGGGCGCTCCGGGGCGAACAAGGCTGCCGCTATTGCCGCGCCGGCCACGCGCGGCCAGGACGCCGAGAACTCCGGGAGCAAGGTCACCGATACCAACACCGATTCTGGTGCGGCACCGCAAGACTCGCCCGCGGGCGAGTCCGGTGCACCCCGTCGGTCTCGCCGCTCACGCCGCGGGGGCCGCCATCGCTCGAAAGGCTCAACCGCCGCGGCATCACAGCAGCAGTCGTCCGCGACCGGTCCGGGAACCGAACCATCCACCGCGGACACGCAGTCCGGCCGGAGCCCAGCACAAGGATCGGGCGCCAGGGCGACGCGACGCGATAGCGGTTCCCAGAGCCCACCTCCCGCAGGCACACCGGCCCCCACCGCGAAAACTGGCGAGTCCGCAACCGGTGCGGCACAGCAGCGTTCGGCACGCTCGCGCGGCCACCGGGCCGCGAGGCGCCCCGCCGGTCCGCCCGCCCCGAGCTCGGATCCCGCGGCAGCCCTACCGGGTCCGGCGGGACGCACCACTGCCGCCGCATCGGACCCGACACGACGGACCACTGCGGCCGTGCCGGATCCGGCAGGACGGACCGCTGCCGCCGCATCAGATCCGGCGGCACGGACGACGGCGGCCACATCGGATCCGGCGCGACGAACTGCGGCGAGTGCCTCGGAACCGGCCCAATCAGACGCTGATTCCCCCGCCGCACAACAGAATTCCGGCGCATCGGCACGGTCCGGCCGCTCCCGGCGGCCCCGCGCGCGGCGCGCACGCATCATACGAGCACAACGAGAATCGGAGCAGAGCGCATGAGTGAGCGCACCATCGACCCAGCCGAGCCGACCCGCATCGACGTTCGCACCGCCGATCCGTACCCGGTCATCATCGGGCGCGGGCTGCTGGGCGATCTCGTCGAACAGGTCACCGGCCGCCCCGGCGTGCGCACCGTCGCGATCTTCCATCAGCCGCCGCTGGCCGAGACGGCCGAGGTGGTCCGGGCGGCCCTGGCCGACAAGGGGATCGACGCACATCGCATCGAGATCCCCGATGCCGAGGCGGGCAAGGATCTGCCCGTGGCCGGATTCTGCTGGGAGGTGCTGGGCCGCATCGGGCTCACTCGCCAGGACATGGTGATCAGCCTGGGCGGCGGCGCGGCCACCGACCTGTCCGGCTTCGTGGCCGCCACCTGGATGCGCGGCGTGCAGGTCATTCACGTGCCCACGACGCTGCTGGCGATGGTCGACGCGGCGGTCGGCGGCAAGACGGGCATCAACACCGAGGCCGGAAAGAATCTCGTCGGCTCCTTCCACGAGCCGGCGGCGGTCATAGTGGACCTGGCGACCCTGGAAACGGTGCCGCGCAACGAGATCGTCGCCGGCATGGCCGAGATCATCAAGGCCGGATTCATCGCCGACCCGGTGATCCTCGAGCTCATCGAGCGCGATCCGGCCGCCGCGCTGGACCCGACCGGCGATGTGCTGCCCGAGCTGGTGCGCCGCGCCATCCAGGTCAAGGCCGATGTGGTGGCCGCCGACCTCAAGGAATCCAGCCTGCGCGAGATCCTGAACTACGGCCACACCCTCGGGCACGCCATCGAGCGCCGCGAGCGGTACCGCTGGCGGCACGGCGCGGCCGTATCGGTGGGCCTGGTCTTCGCCGCCGAACTGGGCCGCCTCGCGGGCCGCCTCGACGACGCCACCGCCGACCGGCACCGCGCGGTGCTCGCGAGCGTCGGCCTGCCGACCACCTACGACGCCGACGCGCTCCCGCAACTGCTGGACACCATGCAGACCGACAAAAAGACCCGCGCGGGCATCGTGCGCTTCGTCGTGCTGGACGGCCTGGCCAAGCCCGGCCGCCTCGAGGGCCCCGACCCCGCGCTACTGGCCGCCGCCTACGCCACCATCGCCCGGGAAGACGCACCCAGCAGCGGCGCGGTACTGCTGTAAAACGCCGCCATCTTCGAGCTGGGCGCCGGCTCGACTCCCGCGGCACCCAGGCAAACGCCTCGGAACGGTCGTCCGACCGGTATCGCACACTCATCGAGGCCGACAATGCCGCCCCGGACACTATGTCCGGGGCGGCATTTCATCGTCCGGTCAACCCGGCGCCGGGATTGCCCAGCGCCGGTGAATCATTCGAGCGTGGAAGAGCTCAGGCAGGAGTGGCGGCGGCGGGTGCCGGCGGCTGGGTGCGGGCCGCGGCCTTGGTGTTCTCCCTGGTGACCAGGAAGCGGCCGGCCGCGACGCCGATCATGGCCGGCACGAAGATCATCAGCAGAATGAACGCCGCGCCCGCGGTGATCTCGAAGCCCAGCCCGTTGTCGCCGAGATCGAACTTCGGGACGAAATCGAGCAGCCAGGCCGCCACCGCAGAGCCGAGGCCGCCGGCGATGGCCGCCTTCAGCCAGCGCATGGTCAGATCCACGCCGCCGCGCTCGGGATCGGGATTGGCCCGCCGATCACCCCGGCCGTCGGCCAGACCCCACACCACACCCGTCGCGACCAGCACGATCAGGCACAGCAACCGCATCCAGGAACCCTGGGTCGGCCAGTAGATCATCCCGAAGCCCAGCACGGTCCGCAGGACGACGGTCAGCGCCCCGAGGACTACGGCGCGTAACACCCACGCATTCATGTCGACCACCCTAACGTGCCGGAGGATTCGAAAAAACAATAACCGGTTACAGAAATATCATTGCGTCGCGGCGCGGCCCTATTCCCTCAGGGCCGCGGCCATGGCCGCGCGGGGCGCGGGCCTGCCGGTGAACTGCTCGACCTGGCCGTATGCCTGATTCAGGAGCATATCCAGACCGCTGACGACCGTCCGGCCCGCCCGCCCGGCTGCCGCGGCCAGCGGCGTCGGCCAGGGGTTGTAAATGGCGTCCAGCAGCACCGGCGCGACGGCCACCGCGTCGGCGATCGGCGCGGCGGCCACCGCGGGGACGGTGCTCACGACCGCGTCGGCGTGACCGCATGCCGCCCGCACCCCCGCCGGGTCGAAATCGATGACCGTGACCGACATGCCCAGGCGCTGAGCCAATTCCGCCGCCCCAGCGGCCCGGCCGCGATCGCGCGCCACCACCGTCACCGCCTGCGCGCCCAGCTCCGCCAGGCCCAGCAGCGCCGGACGCGCGGTACCGCCCGCGCCCAAGACGACCGCGGCCGCGATCTTCTCGATCCCGCCGCCCTGCAGCGCACCGCGCACCCCGTCGACGTCGGTGCAGTCCGCGCGCCATCCGGTGGCGGTGCGCACCAGGGTGTTCGCCGAGCCGACCAGTACCGCGCGCTCGGTGCGTTCGTCGGCGACCGCCAGCGCGGTCTCCTTGCCCGGCATCGTCACCGACAGGCCCACCCACTCCGGGCCCAGCCCGGCGACGAATCCGGGCAGCCCTTCGGCGGTGCATTCGATGCGCTCGTAGGTCCAGTCCAGCCCCAGCTCGCGATAGGCGGCCAGGTGCAGCTGCGGCGACCGCGAATGCGCGATCGGGCTGCCCAGCACCGCCGCGCGGCGGTGGTCGCGATTATCGTCCACTGTCGAGAATTCCGCTCTGCCTGGCCTTTTCGATATTGCGCTGGTGCTCGCTGTAGCTGTCGGTGAACAGCGTCGTGCCCTGTTTGTCCACCGTGACGAAGTACAGCCACGGCCCCGCCGTCGGATTCTCCATCGCGCGCATGGCGCCCAGCGACGGCGAGGAGATCGGGGTCGCCGGCAGACCCGCCATCGCATAGGTGTTCCACGGAGTCTTGCGGTCCCGGTCGGCGTCGGTGGTGGCGACCTCCGTGCTCGACAAGGTGTAGTTCACGGTGGAATCGAACTCGAGCGGCATATTGGCGTTGAGCCGGTTCACGATCACCCGCGCCACCCTCGGCATGTCCGCGGGCAGCGCCTCGCGCTCCACGAGCGACGACGCGATCAGCGTCTGATACGGACTCAGGCTGATGCCCGCGGCCGGGTTGGGTGTCAGCAGGCCCGTCGATTCGTAGCTGTGGGCGCTGGCCGAGACCAGCTGGGCCAGAATCTGGGCCGGCGTGCCGCTGGGATCGAAATCCCATGTGCCCGCAGCGATCAGGCCCTCGAGCTGGCGGGTGCGATCCGGCACCTGACGGACCTGGGCCATGGCCCACTGCGGCACCCCCAAGGCGTTCAGGTCCGTGCCGGCGCCCGCCTGGTCGAGCTGTTCGTAGGTCACGCACTTCTTTGCCGCACCGGTGCCGATGCAACTGGCGTCGGCGATCTTTCGATAGATGCCGTCGTTGCGCGAGCCGGTGTTCACGTCGGTCGAGTCGTGCAGCCGACGACCCTCGGAGATCACCACGTTGCCGACGCGCGAATCCTTGCTCATCAGCGCGGTTGCCGCATCCTCACCCTTGATGTGGGTGGGTATCGCGTAATAGCCGGGCTGCAATGAATTCATGCCCGAATCGCGCACCGCCGCCTGATAGAAGGCACCGGTGCTCTTCACGACTCCTTTGTCGAGCATGGCCTTGGCGATCTGCTCGGCGGTATCGCCCGGATGCACCTGCACCACCGCCAGCGGACCCGGCGGGCCCGCGTAGTCCTCCGGGCCCCCGACCCGGCCCATGATCTTGTAGCCCGCATACACCGCGGCCACCGCGAACAGCACCACGAAGACGGTGCCGACATACATCAGGTTGCGCCGCCGCCGCTTTCGCTCGGCGGCCTTGCGCGAGGCGACACGGGACTTGCGGCCGCGCGATCCCCGGCCGCGCTCCGACGGCTCCCGCCGCCCCTTCTGCGCGCCGCCCTTGGTGGCCGTGCGCGGACCGCGAGCAGTCTGCTTGCGGGCGGGGGCGGGCTCCTCGGCCTGGCGCCTGCCGCGGCGCGGTGCACGCCGGGCGGGCGATTCGGCCATCAGTTCCTGGTCGTAGGCTTCCTCCGGATATTCGCCGGTGCCATAACCTCGGCCGTCGTATTCGCCCTGCTCAGGCTCGCCGTAACCCTGGTCGACATACCCGTGGTCGGGATAGTTCTGGCCATAGCCTCGGTCGCCGTAGCCCTGGTCGGCATAGTCGTGGTAGCCGGCCTGCGGGTGCCCCTGGTCGTAACCGTGCTGGTCGTAGCCCTGATCGGCGTAACCCTGCTGGTCGTAGCCCTGATCGGCGTAACCGTGCGCGCCATGCTGCGGCTCGTACCCGTGCTCGCCCTGGTAACCGCCGTCGTAAGCGTCGCTGTACCGCGGGATGACGCCGGTGTCCTGGTATTCGTCCCAATCGTCCTCGTCCGGGGCCGCGTGCCGGGCGCGACGACCGCGGGCGGGCCGACCCCCTCCGCCGCCCCGAGCGGCCTCCGCGGCCTTGGCCCCACGCCCTGATCCGAGGTCGCCGCCGCGGCCGGAACGCGCACGATCGCCGCGGCGCGCCCGGGGCTCGTCCCCGCCCGCCGCGCGCATCTCACCGCTGCGAGCGGCCGGGATTTCACTGCTGCGGGCCGCCGGGGACTCGGTATCGCCCCAATCCTGATCGGAACGGCGGTAACGGCGTTCCTCGGTACTCTGCCGAAGGCGTTCCTCCGCTCGGAGCCAGCGGTCATTCATCCGCCTACCCCGTCGCCTGCGTCACCGGCCGACCTTAACACCGCACTCCGTTCGTCCAACCATCCTTGCAGGATCGATACGGCCGCCGCCTGGTCGATCATCTGCCGCTGGCCACGTGCGCGAACTCCACTGTCTCGCAATGCACGTGCAGCTGTCACCGTAGTCAAACGTTCGTCGGAAAGTCGTATCGGCACGGCTGGGCACAGTGCGTGCAAATCTTTAGCAAATCTCACGGCCATGGCGGCGGACGTGCCGTTCTCGCCGCGGAGCGTGCGGGGAAGGCCGACGATCACCTCGACGGCCTCGTACTCCCGCACAATTTCGGCAATCCTGGCCAGATCCGTTGCCGGAGCGCGGTTCCCCCCGGACCGCCCGCTCTTGGCCCGTTGGACGGTCTCCACCGGGGTGGCCAGAATTCCGTCCGGATCGGACGAGGCGACGCCGATGCGGACCGTGCCGACGTCGATGCCGATGCGTCTGCCGCGGCCCGGGTCGGTCGCGGGGTCCGGCCGGTCGGAACTCGGCCCTGCCATCACCCGGCGAGCTCGGCCACCCGCGCCCGCACCGCGGCCAGCCCGGCCGCGATCCCCGACGGGTCCGAGCCTGCACCCTGCGCCATCTCCGGCTTGCCGCCACCACGGCCGGCAATGCTCGGGCCGAAGCTCGCGACCAGATCTCCGGCCTTGAATCCGAGGTCCTGCGCGGCCTTGCTCACCGCGACGACGAACGGCACCTTGCCCTCGACGTTGCCCAGCAGCACCACCACGGCCGGCTCACTGCCGAAACGACCGCGGATATCGCTCACCAGGGTGCGCAGATCGCCCGCACCCACGCCCTCCGGGGCGGCGGCGGCGACCAGCAGCACGCGGCCCACCCGCTCGGCCTCCTCGACGAACTTCCCGGCCTGCGAGAGCACCGCCTGTACCTTGGTGCGCTCGAGCTCCTTCTCGGCGACCTTGAGCCGCTCGACCAGCTGCTCGACACGGCCGGGCACCTCCTCCGAGGGCACCTTCAGCGCGGAGGCGACGCCGGCGAGCAGCGCGCGCTCCTTGGCCAAATACCGGTACGAGTCCAGGCCGACGAAGGCCTCCACGCGCCGCACGCCCGAGCCGACCGACGACTCGCCGAGCACGGTGATCGGCCCGATCTGCGAGGAGTGCTCGACGTGCGTGCCGCCGCACAGCTCCATCGAGAACGGCCCGCCGATCTCCACGACGCGCACCTCGTCGCCGTAGTTCTCGCCGAACAGCGCCATCGCTCCCATCGCCTTGGCCTTGGGCAGATCGGTGACGAAGGTGTTCACCGGAAAGTCCGCGCCGACGGCGTCGTTGGACACGGCCTCGATGTCGGCCTTCTGCGCCTCGGACAGCTGGCCCTGCCAGTTGAAGTCGAACCGCAGGTAGCCGGGCTTGTTCAGCGAACCCGCCTGCACCGCGTTGGGTCCGAGCACCTGCCGCAGCGCGGCGTGCACCATGTGCGTGCCCGAATGGCCCTGCGTCGCGCCCCGGCGCCACGCCGGGTCGACCTGAGCCAGGACCGTATCGCCCTCGGTGAGCTGGCCCTGTTCGACCGTGGTCTTGTGCACCCACAGCGTCTTAGCGATCTTCTGCACGTCGGACACCCGCAGCTTGGCGCCCGTGGCGGTCATGCTGCCTCGGTCGGCGATCTGGCCACCCGACTCGGCGTAGAACGGGCTGCGATCCAGGATCACCTCGACGTCCTGGCCCACTGTCGCGGTCGGCACCCGCACGCCGCCGGAGATCAGCGCCAGCACCTTCGCCTCCGAGCTGAGTTCGCCGAAACCGGTGAACTCGGTGGCGCCGCGGTCGACGAACTCCTTGTAGATCGTCAGGTCGGCGTGGGCGTGCTTGCGGGACTGCGCATCCTCCTTGGCGCGCTGGCGCTGCTCGGCCATCAGCTCCCGGAAACCGGTCTCGTCGACCTCGAGCCCGGCCTCGGCGGCCATCTCCAGGGTCAGATCGATCGGGAAGCCGTAGGTGTCGTGCAGCGTGAACGCATCGGTGCCCGAAATACGCTTGCCGCCACCGGTTTTCACCTCGTCGACGGTCTCGTCGAACAGCTTGGTGCCGGTGGAGAGCGTCTTGAGGAACGCGGTCTCCTCGCCGACGGCGACGTTCTCGATGCGCCGCAGGTCCGTGGCCAGCTCCGGGTACGACGGCGACATGAGCTCGCTGACGACCTTCATGAATTCGGACATCACCGGCTTCTCCGCGCCCAGCAGGCGCGCGGAGCGCACGATCCGGCGCAGCAGGCGGCGCAGCACGTAGCCCCGGCCGTCATTGCCGGGGTTGACGCCGTCGGCGATCAGCATCGCGGCGGTGCGGGCGTGGTCGGCGATGACGCGGAAGCGCACGTCGTCGGCGTGCTCCACCGCGTACGACTTGCCGGTCAGCTCCTCGGCCTTGGTGATGATCGGGCGCAGCAGATCGGTCTCGTAGACGTTGTCCACGCCCTGCAGCAGGAACGCGACACGCTCGACACCCATGCCGGTGTCGATGTTCTTTTTCGGCAGCGGGCCCAGGATCTCGAAGTTGTCCTTGCCGCGGCCCTCGCCCCGCTCGTTCTGCATGAACACGAGGTTCCAGATCTCGATGTACCGATCCTCGTCGGCCTCGGGGCCGCCCTCCAGTCCGTACTCGGGACCGCGGTCGAAATAGATCTCCGAGCACGGGCCGCACGGGCCGGGAATGCCCATCGACCAGTAGTTGTCGGCCATGCCGCGGCGCTGGATCCGCTCGGACGGCACGCCGATCGAGCGCCAGATCTGCTCGGCCTCGTCATCGTCGAGATAGACGGTGACCCACAGCCTTTCGGCATCGAAGCCGTAGCCGCCGTCCTCGACGGCATTGGTCAGCAGCGACCAGGCCAGCTCGGTGGCCCTGCGCTTGAAGTAGTCGCCGAAGCTGAAGTTGCCCGCCATCTGGAAGAACGTGTTGTGCCGGGTGGTGATGCCGACGTTCTCGATGTCCAGGGTGCGCACGCACTTCTGCACGCTCGTCGCGGTCGCGTACGGCGGCGTCTGCTGCCCGAGGAAAAACGGCACGAACTGAACCATGCCTGCGTTCACGAACAGCAGGTTGGGGTCGGCCAGGATCAGCGAGGCACTGGATACCTCGGTGTGTCCGGCACGGACGAAATGGTCCAAGAAGCGCCGTCGAATCTCGTGGGTCTGCACAAATATCCAGCCTACCGGGAGGGGTCCAGGGAGTTTTCGGGGGTAGCGGGTCGAGCGCTGGTCAGCGGACCACGGTTCATTTCCCCCGGACGATCCGGCGCAGTTTGGTCACCCGGGAGCCGATTTCGCGCTCGTAGCCGTGATCGGTGGGCCGGTAGTAGTCGACGCCCACCAGCTCGTCGGGCGGATACTGCTGGGACAGCACGCCGTCGGGATGATCGTGGGGGTATCTGTAGCCCTGGGCGTTGCCCAGGGCTGCCGCGCCCGCATAGTGGCCGTCCCGCAGATGCGGCGGGACGGCACCGGCCTTGCCCGCGTTGATATCCGCCAGGGCCGCGCCGATGGCCGCGGGGACCGCGCCGGACTTGGGGGCGGTGGCGATGTGGATGGTGGCGTGGGTCAGGGCCAGTTTGGCCTCCGGCATGCCGACCAGCTGGACGACCTGGGCCGCGGCCACCGCGGTCTGCAGGGCGGTCGGATCGGCCATGCCGACCTCCTCGCTGGCCTGGATCATCAGGCGGCGAGCGATGAAGCGCGCGTCCTCGCCGGCGCTGATCATTCGGGCCAGGTAGTGCAGCGCGGCATCGACGTCCGAGCCGCGCAGGGACTTGATGAAGGCGCTGATCACGTCGTAGTGCTGATCCCCGGCCCGGTCGTAACGCACCGCGGCCTTGTCGACGCTGGCCTCCACCAGATCGACATCGACCGCGCCGTCCAGGGAGGATTCGGCCGACGCCTCGAGCGCCGTGAGCGAGCGGCGGGCGTCGCCCCCGGCGATGCGCACGATGTGATCCAGTGCGGCATCGGTAACCGTGTACGCGCCGTTCAGCCCACGGGGGTCGGCGATCGCGCGGCGCAACACCTCGCGAATATCGTTGTCGGACAGCGATTTCAGCTGCAGCACCAGCGAGCGCGACAGCAGCGGCGACACCACCGAGAATGACGGATTCTCCGTCGTGGCGCCGACCAGCAGCACCACCCGGTTCTCCACCGCGGCCAGCAGCGCGTCCTGCTGAGTCTTGGAGAAGCGGTGCACCTCGTCGATGAACAGCACCGTCTGCTCCCCGGCCAGCAGCCGCCGCCGCGCCAGGTCGATGACCGCGCGCACCTCCTTCACCCCCGCCGAGAGCGCCGACAGCGCCTCGAACCGGCGGCCGGTGGCCTGCGAGAGCAGCGAGGCCAGCGTGGTCTTGCCGGTGCCCGGCGGCCCGTACAGCAGCACCGACGCCGCCCCCGACCCCTCGATCAGCCGCCGCAGCGGCGACCCAGACCCGAGCAGATGCCCCTGCCCCACCACCTCGTCCAGGCTCGCCGGGCGCATCCGCACCGCCAGCGGCGCAAGCCTGCCGGCCGCCTCACCCATCGTGAACTCCCCCGCCCCATTCGGCGCCACCTCCACCCCGGGCGTGTCGAACAACCCCTCGCTCACGCCTGCACCTCGCTGGCGCTCGGCTCCGGCGTGCGCGACGCGCGCTGTGTCGATGGCTCGCTCCGCTGCGCTCCGCTCACACCCGCACCTCGCTGGCGCTCGGCTCCGGCGTGCGCGACGCGCACTGTGTCGATGGCTCGCTCCGCTCACGACTCCACCCCACCGACACCTGGAGGCACGGCGGATGAAAGAGGCTGGTGGAGGACTTACTCACGAATCCAACCGTACCGGCGCACACCGACACATTTCGCACGCCCTTCTGTGCGCGCCTCGACCTGCCCTCCAACCGCCGGCGGTTCACGCGCGGCCAGGAGCGTCACCGCTCCGAGCGGCTGCTCGCGCGGAGATCGCTGCGCTCGGCGTGGTCGGACAGGAAGATCCGGGCCGCCTCGGCGTCGATATCGTCCTGCAGCGCCGCGTCGGACATGTCCCCGAGGTTTGCCGCGCCGCGCAGGAACGGGCCGAAGAGCTGCCAGCCCAGTTCGAGCGCCGCGACGTGCGCGACCGCCAGGGATGCGTCGTGATCGGTGCCGTGGAAGGGGCGGGCCCGCTCGATCAGCCGCGCGATGACCGGGAAGTCCTGCTGCATCGTGGCGACCGGGTATCCGTCCAGAATGCTGCGGGCCAGCACGGTCAGGTGCCGGCGCGGGCGGGCGTCGAGCAGCGACCGGTCGCCGACCTCGGACTGGCCGAACGCGGCGAGCGACTCCGAGGCCAGATGGTCCAGCACCCGGGCGACCAGTTTCTCCTTGCTCCCGAAATGCCGGAAGACCAGGCCATGGTTGACGCCCGCCCGTTCGGCGATGTCCCGGATCGAGGTCGCGGCGGGCCCGCGTTCGACGAACAGATCCGCGGCACTGTCGAGCACCGCGGCGACGACGGCCTCCCGCCCCACCGGGGCCTCACCGACGGGCTCGAGACTCCTTGCGCGATCCGTAGTCATGTGACTACATTAGCGCACAACCCACTGTAGTCGTCCGACTGCACACGAGTCACCGAAGGAGGGCCCGCGGTGCAGCGCATGGTGACGGCGCCCGGCTCACTGCCCCCGATTCACGGACCGGCGCGCACTCGTCCGCGCCGCGCGAATCACTCCTCCCAGTGCTCCTCGAGCGTCGCCGACACGTGTTCGGCGAAATCGCCCAGCACGTCGTCGCCGGTGCAGCGGGCGTCCTCGGCCAGCGCGGCCCAGCGGTTGATCAGGGCCGCCGACCGCGGGATCGACAGGCCGTGCTCGCGCGCCGCGGCGATGCGGGCGTGATCGGCGGGCAGGAACCAGTACGTGGTCAGCCACACCCAGATCAGGCGGGCCTCGAGGATCCGCTCGGCCAGGACGTCGTCGTCGGCCAGGCTCGGCCACACGCCCACGACCTCCGACCGCCACGCCTCGACCAGCTGGCGGGCGCGCTCGCGGGACAGCTCGACATCGCACAGACAGCCCGGGAACGAGACCAGCGCATACGCGATATCCAAAGTGGCATCGCGGAATCCGCCCCATTCGTAGTCCAGGAACCGGGCGCCCTGCTCGTTCAGGATGACGTTGTCGGGGCACAGATCCGAGGGGCTGAACGCGCGATAGCGGCCCGCGGAGAACAGCCGGTTACCCGCGACGATCCGCTGCGCGATCTCGCCGGGCACCTCGATGCCCAGCTCCCGCATCAGCAGCCCGGGCACCTCGCCGATGGCCGCCTCGGCCTGCTGGGCGATGCCGTCGATGCGATGCACCACATCCACCCGGCGCAGCAGCGCGACGAAATCGGCCTCGCGCCCGACGGTGGCGGCGTGCATGCGGCCCATCGCCTGCGCGAAGGCCATCAGCGCATTGCGGCTGGACGGCTCGACTCCGGACTGCAGCACGGCGGTGAGCGAGGCGTTCTCGCCCAGATCGCTCAGGATCAGCAGCCGTTCGGCCAGATTGTGCGCCAGCAGATAGGCGCCGGGACGATGCTCGCTGCTCAGGGCGGTGGTGAACTGATACGACACCGCCTCGCGCAGGAAGGCCGAATCGATGCTGGCGACGCCGGGCGCCAGGCCCCCGACGCGTCGATCGTGCGCGCCGCCACGCAGCTGCTTGATGATCAGCGTACGGGGTAGTGAAAAGGCGTTCTCCGCAACACGCACACGTAGCACAGTTGTCCTACCACTGCCGCTGAGTTCGATCGGATCGCTCAGCTTCACGGGAGCACCCATTCGCCTTGTGAGCAAATGCTGTGCCGCGGACACGACTTCGGCGGCGCGTTCGGCCAATAGTGCGGTCATCGCGATCCAAGTTACTCGCATGAGGTCACTTTCAGCGAGCGGTTCGGCAACCTTTCGCGCGTCGCCCGGCGTGTCTGTGTGAAGGGTCGGCCGCCGGCGCGAGACCCTGGTCCCGGCATCACGGCAGGTCCCCGGCCGGCGCCGGCACCACGCCATCCCGGTATCGCGACATATCGGGCAGGTACACTCGATGGTTGTTTGACACCGTGGGGCGGGTCCGGTTGTCTCATCGCCAACTGCTGTGCGCCACACCGAAAATCAGGCGAATCGAAAGGTCCCCACGATGAGCGACAGCCCACAGTCCGCGCCCGGTGGCAGCCCCGGGGACCGCGCCCAGGAGCAGTTCACCCCCTCCGAACAGCAGGGGGATCTCCCGCGCCCGGCCACCGAGTATCAGGACGCGGGTCACGGACGGCACGAGATGGCGGGCCCGGCCGGGTACCCGCAGTTCGAGGGACCCGGCGCGGCGCAGTACGGCAACGAACCCGTCCAGGGCGCTCCCGCGGTCACCGCCCCGCCGCCACCACCTCCGGTGTTCGGCGCGCCGATACCACCTGTCCACGGGGCGGGCGGGCCGGTTTCCGCGCCGCCGCCGGGCTACGGCCCACCGCCACAGCCCGCGTACGGTCAGCCCGCTCAGCCGGGCTACGGCCAGCCCGTGGGCTACACACCGCTCCCGGGTTACCCCGGCGCCCCCGGAACCGTGCCGCCCGATGCCACCGCGGCCTGGCCCTCCGGCGCGGCGTACCCCGGCACGCAGCCCGCCGGTCCTCCCGGCGCGCCGCCGTCCGTTCCACCCGGCGCCGAGGCACAGCCCGCACCCTCGCCCCGCGGGTTTCCGCCACCCCCTCCTGGCGAGCTGAGCGTCGGCCGCGCCCTGGGCTACGGGTGGGAACGCTTTCGCGCCAATCCGATTCCGTGGATCTCCATCACGCTGATCGGCTTCGTCGCGTATCTGGCGGTGACGCTGGTGATCCGGGCCGGCGGGGTGAATTCCGTGGTGCCGCTGCTGCTGATGTTCCTGGTGGTCGCGGTGGTGGTGTGGCTGTTGCAGGCGGCCATGATCCGCGGAGCGCTGTACGAAACCGACGGCACGCCACCGGATTTCCAGGCGTTCTTCGGATTCGTCAACGCCGGCAACGTCTTGCTGGTCGCCCTCGGGGTGTTCGCGGCCAGCGTGGTGTCGATGATCGTGTTGGCGACCGTAATCGGGCTGGTGTCCACGGGGCTGGGAACCGTGCTGGGCGTAATCGCGGCCATGGCGGTCGGATTCCTGTGTATGTTCGCGCTGCACTTCGTGATCGATGTGGATCAGAGTCCGGTCGCCGCGATCCGATCCAGTGTCCGGCTGGTCCTGGCCAATGTGGGCCAGCTGATCCTGCTCGCGCTCGCGGTGCTGGTACTGACCGCGGTGGCGACCGCGCTGTGCGGGATCGGTCTGCTGGTCGCCGGTCCGGTCACCGTGATGGCGCTGACCTACTCGTATCGCACCCTGACCGACGGCCTCACGCTGTAGTCACTCGACGGAGACCCACCAGCGTTTCACCCGATCCACCGGCCCGCCCTCGCTGCCGTGGCGAGGGCGCAGCCACAGCACGATCACCCCGGCAACGACGATCCCGGCCATGTTCACCGCCAGCTGAACGATCGACAGCAGCGCCTTGTCCCACTCGCCGAGCGTGGCCGCCACCACCGCGAAGCCGGCGGCCGGGATCGTCGTCACATGCAGCACCCTGCAGCCCCTGACTCTCGGCAACTCGGCAGCGATAGGCATCCGGTCTGCAGAGTACTGAGCGGACTGGAAGCAACGCCCCTGCCCCGGCCCAGCCGGGAAACGCGGCGCCTACCGGCCCGTGTATCCGCTACTCGCGCAGGCCGATCGACTCCGGTGCACCGGCGTTCAGCCCGGGAGGTCGATCGATGTGCATCCGGAATCCACCGGTACGACGAACCCTCCCAGCCGATTACAGACCGGGAGGGGCCGTCCAGCATGCAGAGCCGGCGGGATCGCGCAGCAGCGCCTACTTGGGCGCGGCGGTCTTCTTCTCGCCCACCGGGTTTCCGTGCTCGTCGAGCACCACCTCGAGCCCCGCCTCCTTGCGCTGCTGCCGGGTGATGGGCGCGGGCGCGTCGGTCAGCGGGTCGACACCGCCGCCGGACTTCGGGAAGGCGATGACCTCGCGGATCGATTCGACGCCGGCCAGCAGCGCGACGATGCGGTCCCAGCCGAAGGCGATGCCGCCGTGCGGCGGGGCGCCGTAGGAGAACGCGTCGAGCAGGAAGCCGAACTTCTCCTGCGCCTCGTCGTGGCCGATGCCCATGACCTTGAACACCCGCTCCTGCACGTCGCGGCGGTGGATGCGGATGCTGCCGCCGCCGATCTCGTTGCCATTGCAGACGATGTCGTACGCGTAGGCCAGCGCCGCACCGGGATCGGTGTCGAAGGTTTCCAGGAATTCGGGCCGGGGCGAGGTGAAGGCGTGATGCACCGCGGTCCACGCCGAATGTCCCAGCGCCACATCGCCGCTGGCGGTCGCCTCGGCCGCGGGCTCGAACATGGGCGCGTCCACGATCCACACGAACGCCCACGCGTTCTCGTCGATCAGGCCGCACTTGCGCGCGATCTCGCCGCGCGCGGCGCCCAGCAGTGCCCGCTGCGCCTTGGTCTCCCCGGCCGCGAAGAACACGCAGTCGCCCGGGTCGGCGCCGACGTGCTTGGCCAGGCCCTCGCGCTCGGCGTCGCTGAGGTTCTTGGCGACCGGACCGCCCAGCGTGCCGTCCTCCTGCACCAGGATGTAGGCCAGGCCCTTCGCGCCGCGCTGCTTGGCCCAATCCTGCCAGGCGTCGAGCTGGCGCCGGGGCTGGCTCGCGCCGCCGGGCATCACGACCGCGCCGACATAGGGCGCCTGGAACACCCGGAACGGGGTGTCCTTGAAATACTCTGTGCACTCGGTGATTTCGACACCGAAGCGCAGGTCCGGCTTGTCTGTGCCGAAGCGGCGCATGGCCTCGGCGTAGGTCATGTGCGGGATCGGCGCGGCGATCTTGTAGCCGACCAGCTTCCACAGCGCGCTCAGGATGTCCTCGGCCAGCAGGATCACATCCTCCTGCGTCACGAAGCTCATCTCGATATCGAGCTGGGTGAACTCGGGCTGCCGGTCGGCGCGGAAGTCCTCGTCGCGGTAGCAGCGCGCGATCTGGTAGTAGCGCTCGACACCCGAGACCATCAGCAGCTGCTTGAACAGCTGGGGGCTCTGCGGCAGCGCGTAGAACTTGCCGGGCTGCAGGCGCGCGGGGACCAGGAAGTCGCGCGCGCCCTCGGGGGTGGAGCGCGTCATCGTCGGCGTCTCAACCTCGACGAACGCATGCTCGGCCAGCACCGCGCGGGCGGCGGCGTTGGCCCGCGAGCGCAGCCGGATGGCATGCGCCGGGCCCTCGCGACGCAGATCCAGGTAGCGGTACTTGAGCCGGGCCTCCTCGCCGGGCTGCTCGTCGAGCTGGAACGGCAGCGGCGCGGCCTCGTTGAGCACCACGAGCTGGGTGACGTTGACCTCGATCGCGCCGGTCGGCAGGTTCGGGTTCTCGCTGCCGGCGGGCCGCGGCTCGACGACGCCGGTCACCTGCACGCAGTATTCCGCGCGCAACCGGTGCGCCTGCTCGGCCGGGACGCCCTCACGGAACACCACCTGTGACACACCCGACGCATCGCGCAGATCGATGAAGATCACGCCACCGTGGTCTCGACGGCGAGCCACCCAACCGGTGAGGGTCACGGTCAGACCGGCGTGTTCGCTTCGCAGCGAACCTGCCAAGTGGGTGCGCAGCACGGGGTTCCTTTCGACGGCTCGGTGCATCGGCTGGTGTGGACGGATGCGCTCCCATCCTAAAGAGACACGTTCGCCGACCGGAAACCGATATCCCCGCCAACCGTGCCAAGCTGTAGTTTGCGCGCGGCTTGCCCGCGTGCGCCATCCCATCGAACGCGGGCGAGAGGGCCACGGGTGACCTTCAACGAGGGCATGCAGATCGATCCGAATCGGGTGTCGTCCGGGGGCGGGCCCGGCAGGGGCGGCAAGATCGCCCTGGGCGGCGCGGGCGGTCTGATCGTGCTGGTGCTGGCCCTGCTGCTGGGCGGCGATCCGAGTTCGCTGCTGCACGACATCACCGGGGCGCAGTCCACCGCCGCACCGAAGACCGCCCCCGGCACTCCCGCCCACTGCCGGACCGGCGCGGACGCCAACAGGTACGTCGACTGCCGGGTCGTGCTGACCACGCAAAGCCTGGATGCAGTGTGGGGCACGGAACTGCCCCGGCAGACCCGCACCGCCTACACGCCGCCGCAGGTGACGCTGTTCACCGGCGCGGTGAGCACCGGGTGCGGGCGGGCCACCAGCGCGGTCGGCCCGTTCTACTGCCCCGCGGACCGCACGGCCTACTTCGATACCGCCTTCTTCCAGGAGCTGGTCGACAAGTTCGGTTCCAGCGGCGGCCCGCTGGCTCAGGAATACGTGGTGGCGCACGAGGTCGGCCACCACATCCAGAATCTGCTCGGCGATTCGGGCCGCGCGCAGCGCGATCCGAAGGGGCCCGCGTCCGGTTCGGTGCGCCTGGAGCTGCAGGCCGACTGCTACGCGGGCCTGTGGGCGCACTACGCCGACAAGCTCCCCGCCCCGGGCGGCAGCCAGCCCTTCCTGAAGCCCCTGTCGGACAAGGATATTCAGGACGCGCTCTCGGCCGCGGCAGCCGTCGGCGACGACCGCATCCAGCAGGCGGCAACCGGACGGGTCAATCCCGAGTCCTGGACGCACGGCTCCTCCGCGGAACGCCAGAAGTGGCTCATGGCCGGATACCGCACCGGCCAGGTGCGGGCGTGCGATACCTTCTCCGCCACCGATCTGAACAACCCCGCCGCCCTTCGCTGACGTCCCTTTCGGGCGCGTCGCCCGGAGTTAGCCACAGACTCGGTTCACAATCACCGGACGGCGACGCAAGGGATGACAGGAGAGTGCGGAACATGCGAAGGTTCGGGGCGACACGACGATTCGGGCTGGTCCGGCCGCTGATAGCGGGGACAGCGCTCGCCGTGCTGCTCCTCGGCGCGGGCCGCACGGGCACCGCCGCCGCGGACGCCCCGGCCACCACGCCCGCGACCTCGAGCCCGGCCGCATCGCCCGCGCAATCGCCGGTCTCCGCCACGCCGGAGCCGCCGAACGATTCGACGACCCACATCCCCGCCGCCACACCGCCGGTACCCGCGGCGCCGACGACGAGCCGGCAGGCGCCGAGTCCGTCCGCGCCGACCTCACCCGCCGCGGCGGTGGTCGCCGCGCCGGTCGAGGCGCCACTCTCGGTGGTGCTCACGACGATTCACGGCGGATCCGGTTCCATCGATCCGACGCCGACGCTGTCGGTGCGGGCGGACGGCCGGGCCGTCGGTATCACCACCGACGCGCACGCGGCGCCGCATCCCGCGGCCGGTCACGTCCCGACCGACGTTCTCACCGCGAGCTACGCCGAAGCCAAGAGCCTCGCGTCGGCGGATATGGGCGAGCCCGCGGAGGGCTCGGCCGGCAGTACCCTGCTCGACTTCCTCGGGCCCACCCCGGATCAGGACATCCACCTGGTCGTGTACGGACCGGACACCAGCAGGGACCTCACGCGGGAGCAGCAGGCCAACCGCGCCCGCTTCGCCTACCTGTGCACGAAGCTCACGGCCGCCTTCGTCCCGGATCATTGAGATCCGGATCATCGGTATTTGGCCGAGCTCAGCCGACCGTCCAGGTCTCCTTGCCCGAGAGCAGCCGCTGCAGCGAATCCGGTTGCGGCGCTGTGCGTTCGCGCGCGATCTGCGCCTGAGCACGAACCCCGTCGTCGTAGGTGGGCCGCGTGACGCTGCGGAAGATGCCGACCGGCACGTGTGACAGGTCCTGGGCCGAGAGCCGCGAGAGCGCATAGGCGTACTCGAGATTGTCGGAGTAGGCGTCGTGCACGACGATCTCCGATTCCGCGACCGAGCTCGCCGCCGCCACCTCGAGGCCGAAACCGCTTCGCACGACGGCCCATTCGCCCTCGGCCCCGAAGCGGATCGGCTCGCCGTGGCGCAGCCGGATCAGGTGCGATTCGGCGTTGTCGCGGCGCAGCACATCGAACGAGCCGTCGTTGAAGATCGGGCAGTCCTGCAGGATCTCCACGAACGACGTGCCGCGATGCTCGGCCGCCGCGCGCAGCACCTCGCTCAGCCCGGCCCGGTCCGAATCCAGCGCCCGCGCCGCGAAGGAGGCCTCCGCGCCCAGGGCGACCGACAGAGTGTTGAACGGGTGGTCCACCGAACCCATCGGCGTCGACTTGGTGACCTTGCCGGACTCCGACGTCGGCGAGTACTGCCCCTTGGTCAGGCCGTAGATCCGGTTGTTGAACAGCAGGATCGTCATGTTCACGTTGCGGCGCAGGGCGTGGATGAGATGGTTGCCGCCGATGGACAGCGCATCGCCGTCGCCGGTCACCACCCACACCGACAGATCGGGCCGCGTGACGGCCAGGCCCGTCGCGATCGCGGGCGCGCGGCCGTGGATGGAGTGGATCCCGTAGGCGTCCAGGTAGTACGGGAACCGGCTCGAGCAGCCGATGCCCGAGACGAACATCAGATTCTCCCGGCGCAGCCCCAGCTCGGCCAGGAAGCCGCGCATGGTCGCCAGGATGACGTAGTCACCGCAGCCGGGGCACCAGCGCACCTCCTGATCGGAGGTGTAGTCCTTCGCCTTCTGCGGCCCGTCCGCGCCCGGCACTCCGGACAGCCCGGTCAGGCCGAGATCCGTGCCGACGAGCGAGGTCTCGACGATCGTCATCAGTTACCCCCTGCGGTGCGGTAGGTGGCCCGCGCGCGGGCGGCGAAGGCCTTGGCGTTTTCCAGTTCCGTCAGGGAGCCGTCCAGCGCCGCGTCGATCACTCCGACGAGTTCCTGGGCCGAGAACGCGGTGCCGGCGATCTTCGTCCACGGCCGCACGTCCACCAGGTAGCGGGCGCGCAGCAGCGTCGCCAACTGGCCGCCGTTCATCTCGGGCGCGACGACGGTGCGGTACCGGCGCAGCACCTCACCGGTGTTGGCGGGCAACGGATTCAGGTTCCGCAGATGCGCCTGTGCGACGGGCACCCCGCGACGCCGGGCGCGCCGGCACGCCTCGCCGATCGGCCCGTAGGAGCTGCCCCAGCCGATGATCAGCAGCTCGGCCCGGGGGTCGCCCCCGTCGTCGACCTCGAGATCGGGCACCGCGATGCCGTCGATCTTGGCCTGCCGCAGCCGGACCATGAGCTCGTGATTGGCCGGATCGTAGGAGATGTTGCCGGTGCCGTCGGCCTTTTCGAGGCCGCCGATGCGGTGCGTGCGCCCGCGCGTGCCGGGCCGCGCGAGGGGGCGGGCCAGCGTCTCGAGGTCGCGCGCGTACGGCTGGAAGGGCTCGGCCGAATCATCGTGCGGCGCATCGGGTTCGAATCCGGGATCGATCGGCTCGAGGTCGGCGACCTGCGGAATCGCCCACGGCTCCGACCCGTTGGCGATCGAGCCGTCCGAAAGCAGCAGCACCGGTGTGCGGTAGGTGAGTGCGATCCGCGCGGCCTCCACCGCGGCGGCGAAGCAATCGGCCGGAGAGCGCGGGGCGATCACCGGGACCGGCGATTCCCCGTTGCGGCCGTAGAGCGCCTGCAGCAGATCGGCCTGCTCGGTCTTGGTGGGCAGGCCGGTCGACGGGCCGCCGCGCTGCACATCCACGACGAGCAGGGGCAGCTCGGTCATCACGGCCAGGCCGATGGTCTCGCTCTTGAGCGCCAGCCCCGGCCCCGAGGTGCTGGTGACCCCGAGCGCGCCGCCGATCGAGGCGCCCAGTGCCGCACCGATTCCCGCGATCTCGTCCTCGGCCTGGAAGGTGGTGACGCCGAAGTTCTTGTGCTTGCTCAGCTCGTGCAGGATGTCCGAGGCCGGGGTAATCGGGTAGGTGCCCAGGAAGACCTGCAGGCCCGCCAGCTGTCCGGCCGTGACGATGCCGTAGGCCAGCGCGGTGTTGCCGGTGATCTGGCGGTAGGTACCCGCGGGCAGCGTGGCCGGGTCGACCTCGTAGGTGGACGCGAATGCCTCGGTGGTCTCGCCGAAGTTCCAGCCCGCGCGGAGCGCCAGGATGTTGGCCTCGGCAATGTCGGGTTTCGCGGCGAACTTCTCCCGCATGAACTGCTCGGTGCCGCCGATCGGACGGCCGTACATCCAGGACAGCAGGCCCAGGGCGAACATGTTCTTGGCGCGCTGGCCGTCCTTCTTGCCCACCCCGGTCGGCTCGGTGGCCGCGAGCGTCAGCGAGGTCATCGGCACCCGATGCACGACGAAATCGGACAGCGTGTCGTCGGCGAGCGGATCGT
Source organism: Nocardia albiluteola (assembly GCF_018860155.1). GTDB lineage: Bacteria > Actinomycetota > Actinomycetes > Mycobacteriales > Mycobacteriaceae > Nocardia > Nocardia albiluteola. Next base: position 333,861 of record NZ_JAHKNI010000009.1, on the reverse strand, counting down.
CGGCGTAGCCGACCTTGGTGAAGTTACGCCTGGTGAATTCGTCGGTGTTGACGATGACGGTCGCCCCGCGCGGCAGCTCCTCCAGATTCGCCTTCAGTGCCGCGGGATTCATCGCCACCAGCACATCGGGCTGGTCGCCCGCGGTGAGGATGTCGTAGTCGGCGATCTGGATCTGGAACGAGGAGACGCCAGGCAGGGTGCCCTGGGGGGCACGGATCTCGGCGGGGAAGTTCGGCTGTGTCGCTAGATCGTTCCCGAATGCGGCGGCCTCGTGGGTGAATCGGTCACCCGTCAGCTGCATGCCGTCGCCCGAGTCGCCCGCGAACCGGATGACGACCTTCTCGAGCTTGGATACGGACCCCCGCCCCAGCGCCCCGGCCTTTTTTGCGGGGCCGCCGTCTCGGCGAGCGCCGGCATCGTCCGGGGAGAGCGCTTCATCGGAAACCATGCGCCTGCATCACTTCCTCGTCGGTATGGGTTACCACACGCCAAGTTACTCCGCCGCATCGGGGCACACCCGAGTGATAAGCGGTCCAACATGATTCGCGCCGCGCCGATTCCCGGACCCGGGTGGCGGGCCGCGCTAGGAGAACAACGTCAACTGCGAGGCGGACTGCCGCGGCGGCGCGGGCGGTACCCGCACCTGTGACGGCATGTCCCGGGTCAGGCCGTGCTTGGACAGCAACGGCTCGACCCGTTCGCGCAGCCACGCGGAGTACTCCGGTGTGACGTACGCCCCACGACCGTACAACTGCCTATAACGGCGCAGCAGTGCCGGGTGGCGCTCGGCCAGCCACTGCAGGTACCAGCCGCGGGTGCTGCCGCGCAGATGCATCGCGAACGCGACGGCGCTCACAGCGCCCGCCCCGGCAATCGCACCGAACAGCGCATCGAGATGGTCGGCGCCGTCGGTGAGGTACGGAATCACCGGGGCCACCATGACGTGGACCGCAAATCCGGCATCGGCCAGCGCGCGCACGAGCTCGAGGCGGGCCCGGGGGGACGGCGTGCCCGGCTCGAGCGAGTGGTGCAGCTCGGGATCACCGATGGCGATCGAGACGGCCAGGCTGACGGGCACCTCCCGGGCCGCGAGGGTCAGCAGTGGCAGATCCCGGCGCAGCAGGGTGCCCTTGGTGAGGATGGAGAACGGGGTGCCCGAATCGGTGAGCGCGCGAATGATCCCCGGCATCAGCCGGTACCGCCCCTCCGCGCGCTGATACGGATCGGTATTGGTGCCCAGCGCGACCGGCTCGCGCCGCCACGACCGCCGGTGCACCTCGCGGCGCAGCACCGCGGCGACATTCGTCTTGACCACGATCTGGGTGTCGAAATCGCGGCCCGCGTCCAGATCCAGATACTCGTGCGTGCCGCGGGCGAAGCAGTACCGGCAGGCATGCGAGCAGCCGCGCATGGGGTTGATCGTCCAGGAGAAGGGCAACCCCGAACCCTCGGGCATGCGATTGAGGGCACTCTTGCAGAGCACCTCGTGAAAGGTCACACCGTCGAACTCGGGGGTCTGCACGCTCCGGACCAGACCGGCACGCTCCAGCCCCGGAAGGGCGCCGTCATCGGCATCCAGGGTCTGGCTCTGCCACCGCACCCTTCCAGTCGAACATCTGTTCTAATATCTGTCAAGCAACGCCGCACCCGTCAGGCGACGCCGCTGCCCGCCTTCGGCGCCAGCGGCTCGCCGTTGTAGAAGGCGACCAGATCGCGGACCGTATCGGCGGTCGGGCGCGGCTGGTAGCCGAGCTCGCTCGTGGCCTTGGCCGAGTCGACGACCGGGGCCGAGATGAGCGCACCCATCGCCGCCTTGGAGATGCGGTCGCTGCCGAACAGCTTGCCGATCGGCTCGAGTACCGGCAGGGCCGCGGTGATCACCTTGACGGGAATCGCGAACCGCGGGCCGCGCTTGCCGTTGACCGCCGCGGCGAGCTGGGACACCTCGAACAGCGAGCACATGCCGCCCGCGAGCAGGTAGTTCTCCCCGGTGCGGCCCTTCTCACCCGCCAGGATCAGGCCCGCGGCCACGTCGCGCACGTCCACGAGATCGAATCCGCCGGAGATCATGACCGGCACCCGCCCGCGCGCGCAGTCCCACAGGGTGGTGTTGATCCGCGAGTTGGAGTGGTCGACCGGTCCGTACACCCCGGTCGGGTTGCAGATCACCGCGTCCAGCCCCTTGTCGATGACCTTGCGCAGCTCGACCTCGCCCTGGAATTTGGACCGGTCGTAGACGGGCAGGTGAGGCTCGGTCGAGCGGGGCGCCTTCTCATCGATCCGGCCGCCGCAGCTGTACTGGTTGAACGCGTGAATGGAACTGGTGTGCACCATGCGCCGCACGCCGACCTCGAGGGCGGCCTCCGCGACGATCCGCACCCCCTCGGTGTTGATCCGCCACGCCAGGTCGTGGTGGTGCGCCAGCGTGATCATGGCCACCAGGTGGTAGACCACCTCGGCGCCCTCGAGCGCAGAGCGCATCGACGCCGGGTCCAGCACGTCGCCGTTGACCCAGGTCACCTGCGGATGCGGAGCACCGTCGGGCTGAACGCGGTCGATGGCGGTCACCTCGTGACCTTGCTCCACCAACTGGTGGAGCAGATTCGTGCCAAGGAAGCCGGCTGCGCCGGTGACTGCGACCTTCATGAGAACGAGAATATAGAACGCGTTTCAAATTGCAACAAGTTCTAGTTTGTTTTCATTCCGGGCGCGCGGCCGAAACCCGCAGGGGCACGGGCCGGCTCATCGACTCGAAACCTGTCGTGCGGTTCGGCTATATTGAGGCTCGAGTACGATCCGCTGGTCGGGCGGGCGCGGGTACCGATTGCCGAATCCCCGGTTCCGACCGGTCTACGAAGACTACGGCGATGATGATTGGGGGGCAGCACGATGACTAATCCGTTCTCGGTCGAAACCGACCCACTCCGGGTGTTCGCGGCGACGCACGAAGGTATCGCGACTCAGATCGCGGGGGCGGGGAATATGGATACCGCCAGCCACGTTGCGGCCATGACGCCCGTGTTCGGCGTCATCGGCGCCGACTACCTGGCCATGTTCGCCGCCGCACAGGTGCTGCACTGCAAGGACATCAACGACCTCTCACAGAAGGTCAACGACATCAGCGGCGCGGCCTTCAACACCGCGGCAACCTTCGACAGCGGCGATTCGGAGTTCTCCACCGCCCTGAAGACCGTGACCAACGCGATCGGAGGCTGATCGGTGCAGGCACTCGACACCGGCGCCGGCGGGGTCATCGGCGCGCACACCGACCCGGTCGCCGCCGCGGCCTCGGCGGTCTCCCAGGCGGCGCAGAACATCGCGCAGACCGTGCAGAACGGCCCGTTCGCACACGTCTCACTGCCGCAGCTCCCGGCCGACATGCCGGAGGTCCACGCGCCCGAATTCACGCTGTCCCGCAAGGAATTCGACGACGATCACGGCTCCGCCCTCGGCAGCGCACACCTGCCGGGCCTGGGCGGCTCGGACACCTCGACCCATGCCGCGTCGTTCGACGGCGCCTCGGTGTTGGGCCAGGCCAACGACGCGCTCGACCACGCACAGAGCACCTTCGGCGCCATCCCGGGCGCGCAGAACGTCTTCGACACCGCCCACACCGCGCTGAACAGCGCCTCCCCCACACTGATCGGCGCCGCCTCCTCGATCCAGCAGGCGGCCGCGCCGATCAGCTCGGCGCTCCACTCCAGCGATCCGATCGCCACGCTCATGCAGCACGGCATCTCGCTGCCGGCGATCCCGGGGATCGAGCAGCTGTTCCAGCCCATCACCAGCCTGCTGCAGAGCTTCGGCACGGGCGTCATGGGCGCCCTCAATCCGACCCAGATCCTCAGCGAGTCGTCCCAGGTCATCCAGGCCGCCATGCAGGTGGGCGAGGGTGCGATGAAGACGGTGAGCCAGGTCTGGCAGGGCAAGTCGTCCGACAGCGCCCAGACGGCGTCGGACAAGGCGCAGTCCAAGGGGCAGGACACCAGCCAGCGCGGCCTCGACATCTCCAAGCTCACCACCGAGGCCGCGGCCGTCGTACAGAAGGGCAATGTGCAGCTCACCACCGTCGCGCAGTCCTTCGCCGCGCAGGCATCCGCGCTCGCGCCGACGTGGCCGACGCCGCCCGGCCAGGCCGCGCTGCTGGCCACTGCCACCGAGCATCTCGGCACCGCGGTCGGCATCGTCAACGCCACCCGCGGTGAACTGTCCGGATACACCGGCCAGCTCACCGGCGTGGTGAATCAGCTGCTCGGCCAGAGCGGAATCGGCCAGCAGGCCGCCCAGGTGGCACAGTCGGCGGCGCAGAACATCGCGCAGCCGGTCATGGAGCAGGCCCAGAATCTGCTGTCCGGCAACAGCGACAGCAACTCCAGCGACAAGTCCAGCTCGGACCTCGCCACGAGCACCACCTCGGCCGGATACAACGGCATGAACGGCGGCTCCACCAGTCTCGGCGGCAGCGGCGGTACCGGCGGCAGCCTGAGCTCCGATTCGCTCGGTGGCGGCACCAACTCGGGCGGCGGCACCGGCACCTCGGTGCCGGGGACCACGGGCACCAACGCCGCCGCGGCGGCGGCCGCGAGCCTCGGCTCGGCCACCAGGACGGCGGGCGTGAGCAGCCCCGGCTTCATGGGCGGCGCCGGTGCGGCCAACGCGCGCAACACCTCCGACGAGGAGCACGAGCGCACGGTCCAGCCGTACCAGAGCATCACCGGCGACACCGAACTCGCCGGCGTGCTGGGTGAGATCGCCCCCGACGTCATCGGCCAGGTCCACTCCGACGAGGAGATCAACGGCTACTCCTCGGACATGAACCTGTAGCGGCACAATCCTTTCCGCGACGGCCCGGACCGAATCGGTCCGGGCCGTCGCGCCGTCCGGGTCGGACACAGTCGCGCGCAAGGCGTTCCGCGACGTCGATCGTCCGGACCGGACACTTCCACTACCGCACAACGCATTCCGGCGCATCGCCCCGCATCCGCCGGAATCGAGCGCCTCCGCCGGGCGTGGCCCCGCATCCGATCGCGACCGTGCGGCGAGATCCGCTGCGTCCCATTCACCGGTCCCCGGACAGCCGATCCCCTCGACGGCGGGCACGATCGGTTCGTATTCCGATGCCGATCCGACCTGATGCCCGGATGATCGAATCGCCTGACATGGGCGGACCGGCCGGGCTACGATCGCGACAAAAATAGAATCTGTTCTAATTTCAGCCGGTCGAGCGGCGGGACCCGTGCCCGCGACGTCCGGCTCCGGGCAAGGGCTCGAGGCCCGCCGACACGAGAGGATGCCCCCCGATGCGCTTCACCTACGCGGAGGCGATGACGGATCCGTCGTACTACGTTCCGCTGGCACAGGCCGCGGAGGCCGCCGGATTCCACAGCATGTCGATCGCCGACAGCATCGCCTATCCGGAGGAGTCCGATTCGAAGTACCCCTACACGCCCGACGGTTCGCGCGAATTCCTGGACGGTAAACCGTTCATCGAGGCGTTCGTGCTGTCCGCGGCGCTGGCGGCGGTCACGACGACGCTGCGGTTCACCCCGTTCGTGATCAAGCTGCCCATCCGCCCGCCGGTGCTGGTCGCCAAGCAGGCCACCTCGATCGCCGCGTTCAGCGGCAACCGCTTCGCGCTCGGTGTCGGCGTGAGCCCGTGGCCGGAGGACTTCCAGATCATGGACGTGCCGTTCGAGCGGCGCGGGCGGCGGATGGACGAGTGCATCGACATCGTGCGCGGCCTGTGCTCCGGCGACTACTTCGAGTACCACGGCGAGTTCTACGACATCCCGAGCATCAAGCTGACCCCCGCCCCGACCGAGCCGATCCCGATCCTGGTCGGCGGCCACAGCGATGCCGCGCTGCGCCGAGCGGTCCGATGCGACGGCTGGATGCACGCCGGCGGCGCGCCCGAGGACCTCGAGCGCATGCTGACCCGCCTGGACGAATTGCGCGCCGAGCGCGACGATTCCCGCCCCTTCGAGGTCCACGTCGCCTCTCTGGACGCCTACACCCCCGACGGCATCAAGCGGCTCGAGGATCGCGGCGTCACCGACGTCATCGTCGGCTTCCGCTACCACTACGCGCCGGGCCCCGACACCGAACCCCTGAAGAACAAGCTCACCGCCATCGAGCGCTACGCAGACTCGGTGATCTCGAAGGTCGGATAGCGAGCCCGGCCGGACCTCGCCCCCTCGGCCCGCGCACCTGTATCGGGTCACCCCGACCACACCCACTCGGGCAGGCCGAGCTCAACCTCCGCCGCCTGGCATCGGCGCGAAGCCATCTCCGGGGTCGGCACGATGGCTCGCGGCGGGGCGCGCTGCGCACCGCTCGGCGAGCCGCCGGATCAGCCCGGCACGGAGGGCACTCCGGGCGGCTCACCCGCGCCACGATTTCGCGACAGCTCAGCCCAGGGCCGCGATGTCCGCGTCGGACAGGGCGACAGGCTGCACAAAGTCCTTGGCGCGCACCAGTTTTACAGCGCGGTAGAGCGGTCGCTCCTCGAGGCCCGCGTCGCGGGCCTCGGCGCGCAACTGGCCGACCAGCATGCTCGAGACCGCGAGCGCGGCGGCGAGCGGGCAGGCGGCCAGGGCGTCGGCGAGCTTGCGCAGGCCCAGGATGTGGAGCTCGCGGCCGCTGCCCGCATCGGTGTACATCGCCAGCGGGACCACCTGGCGGCCGCCTCCGGCCGTCACGCGCAGCACGATGCGGCTCAGGCGCCCCGGGAAGACGAGAATCTCCACGCCGGTCGCGCCGGCGGCGTCCACCCGCCGCCGCCCGAACAGGGTGCGGGCCTCGATGACGGTGCCCACCATCCAGATTCGCCGCCGGCGCGTCGAGACCGCGTACAGCGCGGGCGGCGTCACCAGCACCGCCCCGGCCAGAACCGCGATCGGCCAGCGGACCACCAGCGCCAGCAGCACCGCGACGACGACGCCGACGCCGCACGCGATCAGGGTGAGCCGGCGCAGCATCGGCGCGTACACCTCGGGGGCGATCAGGTCCAGGCCGATCGGTTGCGGCCGTTCGGAATTCGGTTGCTCAGTCACGCGTCCACATTCGTCCGGATGATCGGGCACGTCCGCCCCGAACCGAATCGTACGGCGCGACACGATATTCGGGGCGGCCCTCCCTGTACTGCACGGCGCGGCCGCTATCGGCCCTGGGTGAGGGCCGCGGCGACCTCGGCGGCCACCGCGTCGATCGGGATCTGCCGCTGCTCGCCCGAGGCCAGATCCTTGAGCCCGATCTCCCCGGCCGACAGGTCCCGATCCCCCAGCACCAGTGCGTATTTCGCGCCGGAGCGATCGGCGGCCTTCATCGCACCCTTGACCCCGCGCCCGCCGTAGGCGATGTCGACGCGAATGCCCGCGGCCCGCAGCTTGGCGGCCAGGACGACCAGGCGCTGGGTGGCGGCGTCGCCCAGCGGTACCCCGAACACGTCCACGCGCGCCGGCTCCGCGGCGGTCTTGCCCTCGGCCTGCAGGGCCAGGACCGTCCGGTCCACACCGAGACCGAAGCCGATGCCCGAGAGCGGCTGCCCGCCGAGCTCCGCCATCAGCCCGTCGTAGCGTCCGCCGCCGCCGATGCCGGACTGCGCGCCCAGACCGTCGTGCACGAATTCGAACGTCGTCTTGGTGTAGTAGTCCAGGCCACGCACCATCCGCGGGTTGATCGTGTACGGCACGCCGAGCGCATCCAGGTACCCGAGGACCTGATCGAAGTGCACCTTGGCCGAATCGGACAGGTGGTCGAGCATCAGCGGGGCGGCCGCGGTCAGCTCGCGCACCTCCGGGCGCTTGTCGTCGAGCACCCGCAGCGGGTTCAGCTCGGCGCGGCGACGGGTCTCCTCGTCCAAGGGGAGCCCGAACAGGAACTCCTGCAACAGTTCCCGATACTGCGGGCGGCAGGTGTCATCGCCCAGCGAGGTGATCTCGAGCCGGAATCCGTCCAGGCCCAGCGACCGGAACCCGGCGTCCGCGACCGCGATCACCTCCGCGTCCAGGGCCGGATCGTCCACACCGATCGCCTCGACGCCGACCTGCTGCAGCTGGCGGTAGCGCCCGGCCTGCGGACGCTCGTAGCGGAAGAACGGACCCGCGTAGCACAGTTTGACCGGCAGCTGGCCGCGATCGAGGCCGTTCTCGATCACCGCGCGCATCACGCCCGCGGTGCCCTCGGGCCGCAGCGTGACGCTGCGATCGCCGCGATCGGTGAAGGTGTACATCTCCTTGCTGACCACGTCGGTCGACTCGCCGACGCCGCGCGCGAACAGCGCGGTGTCCTCGAAGACCGGCAGCTCGATATGCCCGTACCCGGCCAATCGCGCCGACCGCAGGAGCGCGTCGCGCACGGCGACGAATTCGGCGGAACCGGGCGGGACGTAGTCCGGGATCCCCTTCGGGGCATTGAAGGTGCTGGTCTTGGTCACGATCGTTCAGTCTCCCCTACCACGCCGCGGCAAGTCCAACCAGATACCGCGACCGGTCCAACCGATCTTGGTCACGTGTCGCATCCGAGCTCGACCGCGTGCGATGCCTCGGGCCGCAACCACCGCCGTGCCCGGCGGCGAAGCGTCTGCGTCCGGCCGGGACTCGCCCGCGAAGCGCTGGGCTCAGCCGATAGACCTGCAGGTTTTCATTCTCAGGGCGCCGAAAAACAGACCGGAGCGGAGCGGGGGCCAATGGACACAGCTTTTAATGGCAGACTCTTGCCCTGAAACCGCAGACCTTATACGGGAGGAACCGGTAGTGCCGAGCAACGAACAGCGAAGGGCAGCGGCGAAACGCAAGCTGGAGCGACAGATCGCACGGCGGGCCGAGCGGGCCCGGCGGCGCAAGCAGCTCACCATCGCGGGGTCCGTGCTCGGCGTGGTCGTCGTGGTAGCGGCCGGTTTCGGGATCTACTACCTGACCCACAGCGACGACAACAGCAAGAATTCGGCCTCGGCCAGCAGCACGACCACCGACGCCTCGCTGTCGAACACTCCCCAGGCCGCGCCCCCGCCGAAGCCGAATCCCCGCGCGGCGACGGTGAGCTGCAACTATCGCGACGGCGGCGAGGTGTCCAAGAAGGTGGACAAGCCGCAGACCGCGGGCGTCTCCACGGCCGGCAGCCCCACGGTCAGCATCGACTCCACGCAGGGCCCGATCGGGATCACCCTGAACCCGGCCGCGGCGCCCTGCACGGTGAACAGCTTCGTCAGCCTGGTGAAGCAGCACTACTTCGACAACGCCCCGTGCCACCGCCTCAGCACCGAGGGCCTGAAGATGCTGCAGTGCGGCGACCCGACCGGCACGGGCAAGGGCGGTCCGGGGTACGAGTTCGACAACGAGTACCCGACGGACCAGTACGGCAAGGACGATCCTGCCGCCCAGAACCCGGTCCTGTACAAGCGTGGCGTGGTCGCGATGGCCAATGCGGGCACCGACCCGTCCGGCGCCGGCACCAACGGCAGCCAGTTCTTCCTCATCGACGGCGACTCCCCGCTGCCGCCGCAGTACACCATCTTCGGCACGGTCGACGCCGCAGGCTTGAAGACCCTGGACAAGATCGCCGCGGGCGGTGACGACCACTCGATGGACAACTCCGCGGGCGGCGGAAAGCCGAACCTGTCGGTCACCTTCAAGTCCGCCACGGTGAGCTGAGGTCCGAGCCGGAGCGGAGATCGCGGGTTTCGCTCCGGCCCCAAGGCCTTTCACACGTGTCGCTCGAGCATAAAGATCCGGTTTCGGGCATCCTCCTTGTGAAAGACGTCCGAAGGTTCGGTGTATGCGCCGGAAATGTGCGTTATATGCTCTTCATGTACCCAGGGGGTAAGGCAACCCTGTATTTTCACTGGTAACCTCGTAATACGGAGCACGACGTGGCGCTGTCCCCGCCCTACCCGGCGGTACTGTTCACGCAGTGCTCCCGGTGTCCAGAATGCAGGCGGGGCGCCGCCGCTCGAACTACCGTTCCAGTGGCGATGTCCGTGACGATGCACCACAATCATCCATAGTGATCTCACTGCAGCATCGGGGAGCAGGCCATGGCCGAGGAACTCGACGACATCGGTCGCGAAACAGCGGCGATTATGAGGCAAATGTTGCAGCTTGCGACTCTCGTCGCGCTGCGCACCCGGGAACGAGGGCAGAAGGAGGCCGAGGCTCGCGTCAAGGTCACCGAGGCACGCGTCAAGGAGGGCCGCGAACTTCAGCTTCGTGAGGCCCGCGAGGCCAAGGCCAAAGACCCGCGCAACCTCGAGCTGTCGCGCATGCTGGAGAAGCCGCCCCTGGAAAAGGGCATCTCCCTGGAGAAGGACCGCTTCGCCGAGCACGCCAGCGAGGCACGCAGCGCCGCACAGGCACAGGCCGCGTCCCGCTCGCCCCTGCGGTACGACTCCAGCGAACGACGCAGCGCCCTGGCACAGCATCTCGAACGCATCGGCGTCGCACCCGAACTCGCCGCGGTGCGGATGCTCATGGAGGTCGGTCAGGCACAGCCCGCGTCCGAGGCGGTACGCACCGTTCCCGAGGACAACAAGCGGCTCAATCAGGCTCGCGAGATCGAGGGCCGAGGGCTCGCGCGCACGCGCACCTAGGTCCCGGCTCGCACGACCGAGGCCATGTACAGACACACGCTCTATTCGTCGTGGCCCCTGGTGGGGTCGCCTGCACGATCTCACCGCGGCGCGAATCGCCCTGTGCTCCAGGCTGTTTCCATGGCCAACCACCCGTTACGCGCGGCCGTCCGCGACGACGCGGCGTAACGCTCGATCGGATCGCCCGCAGCCGTACATCAACGTCATGCCGCCGTCGGCAGATTCCAGGCTCGAACGCCGTGACGCACCGGCCGAAGAGCCCACGCCGCAGCGATTTCCAACGGCTCAGTTACATCCGGTCATTCCCCGCGCGGCACACCGACATTCGCGTGCTCTCCCGCCCATTGCCGGCGCCGGGATACCCCAGCGGACCGCGCGGGACTGCACCGCTAATCGAAACCCTTCCCCCGCAACGCAATCGGTTCAGATCTTGTATTCGTCGTCGGCAGCCTCCGGATTGCTGAACATCCCCGGCTCGGACTGGGCGATCGGGAGCGGGCTGAGCAGATCCTTGTGGCCGTGCCGCGCACTGCAATAGCGGAACGGCCCCGTCGGCGCGAACAGCTGCTTCATCTGCGGGTCGGCGTCGTCGAGGAACCACTCGCTCAGGCCCGTCGCGCCCTCCAGCCGAAAGTGCTCCCAGGACCGCCACAGCGCATCCAGGCGCGCGACCGCCTCGGGATGCTGCCACCACTCCGGGCACCACACCGTCTCGGTGGTGTCGGTAACCTGCCGCTGATAGGTCATGCTCAGGTAGTTCTCGACGAACTCGACCACCGAGTGGTAGACCGTATCGCTCGTCTCGGCGAACATGCCCGACGGCGGCGTGCGAAGCGGTAACGGCGCCAGCAGCTTTCGATGCCCGTGCCGCGCGCTGCAATATTTGAACGGTCCGGCCGGGTCCAGGAGTTTGGCCATGTGTGGATCAGCATGATCCACGAACCAGATGCTCAGGCCCGTACGCGGATTGCGACGGAAGTGCTCCCACGCCCGCCACAGCGCGTCGAGGCGGATCACCGCCTCGGTGTGCTCCCACCATTCCGGGCACCACACGGCGTCGGTGGTGTCGGTGACCTGGCGCTGGTACACGTAGCGCAAGTAGTTGTCGACGAACGCCGCGACGTTTTTGTAATGAGTGGGTGGCGACTCCTTCGGCGCACTCACAGGGGCTGGACCTCCTCCGGCTGGCCGTACTGCCGCGTCTGATCGACGGCGGTGAGCGCGCGCTCCTCCACCAGGTCGCTCATCTGGGTCCGCCCGCGACCGCCGGGCTCGTAGCGCTTGATCGACTCACGCACCGCGTCAGCGTACTCGCCCTCCCACCACGGCACGGTCCGCACCAGCACGGCCGGGGCGCCCGAGGTGAAGACGACCACGCGCCCGCGGGGCATCGTGATCAGAGCGTTCACGTTCAAGGTGCGGGACGAGCCCAATGACCGCGAATAGCTCTTGCCGCCCTTGGATTCGGAGACCGACCCCGAGATGGAGTCGTAGTCGCCGATCGCCTCGGACCGTTCGGTCAGGAATTTGATGTCGTCGATACCGCTGCCGATGACCTTGATATTGGCGGCCGACCACAGCGCCTCCATCCCGTCCTCGCCCCAGCAGCGCGCGCCCTGGGCCCAGGACTGCAGCACCGTCATCACCACGATGCCGCGGGAGCCGAAGTGGCTGTACTGCTTCGGCAGATCCTTCCACCGCACCACGTTCGCGGCCTCGTCCAGGACCGCGAGGAGCGGAACACGCAGGCGGCCGTGCGCCATGCCGGTGGCCGAGCGCATCGCCACATCGATCACCGCCGCGGTCAACGCACTGACCAGCGGTGCGGCCGACCCGCGGCCCTCCAGGGAGAGGCTGTACAGGGTGCCGTTGCGCTCGAGGAATTCCAGTTCGTCCAGTTCCCTGCGATCGCCGCCCGGAGTGATCCAATCGTGCACGTTGGACATCTTCAGGCAGCCGATCATCTTCTTGGCCGTGCCGAAAATGCCGCTCTTGGTGCGCGGATCGACGTTGTACTGGGAGGCCAAACTCGAGGCGGAACGCCCCAGGTCCGCCACTCCGGCCCAGAACGCGCTGGCCTGTCGCAGGATCTCGATCGGCTCCGCGAGACCGGGGTTGGTGACCCATTCCCACACCTGCATGATGTCGCGCTGCGCGACGGCCGCGGCCAGGAACAGGTTCGCGAGCAGGTCTTCGGCTTCGGCGTCGAAGTACTTGTCGCCCTTGCCGTCCAGCCCGTTGTCGGCGTCGGCGAAATGACCCGCCAGCTGTGCCGCGCGCATCTCGCAACCGCGGCTGCGCGCGTCGACCCAGCGCAACGGATCCCAGTACCAGGTGACCGGGTCGTCGATGTCCAGCGCGACGCCCTGGGGGTCGAAGACGAAGACGTAGCGCGGGTCGCCCTTGCGCTCGCGCACACCGCGCGTCGCATCCACCACGTCACGCTTGTTGGAGGTGGCGATCACCGGGCCGATCGCGGACAGGATCGCCGGGATGACCCGCGAGCTCGACTTGCCCTGGCGCGGACCCCAGATGTCGATGTGCAGATCTTCGTAGGAGCCGTACAGCGGAATGCCCTCGGCCACCGAGAGTCCGATGGGAACACCGGGCGAATCGTTGTATCCCAGGCCCTGATTGCGGCCGATCTCGCCGAACAGCTCCGCGCCGGAACCGGATCCGACGCCGAGCTGCTGGGCCTTGTCCCGCACACCCTTCTCGGTGAGCGCGGCGATGGCACCGCCCTGGCCCATGTACTGGGCCTTGGCGTCGACAGGGAGCCTGCCGCGGCCGGCGCGCTTCTTCAGCTCCGTGCGCACGACCAGATACGCGATGAGCAGCACGATCACCAGAAGCACGATCACCGTGGAGGGGAAGGGCCATTGCAGCTTGCCCTTCGCCAGGCCGATCCCGAGCGCGATCGGATTGATGGGGAGGGTCTGCTTGGCCGAGGACAACAGGTTGCCCACTTGCAGTGCCACCCACAGCGTTCCGAAGACCGCGAAGCCGAGGTAGACCAAAATCAGGGCAACATCGGGACCCGGTACCGCCGGGTCCTTTACCGGTTTCGCCATCTTCGCCTCCTGAGGTGACCGTTGACGTTGGTGCCGCTCAACGGAATCCGTCGAGCCGCCAGCCGCCGGCCGTCCGCACGACGGTCGCGATGACCGTCGCGGGCGGCAGCGCCTCGCGATGACCGTCGGGGTAGACGGCGCTCTGCTCGATTCCAATCTTGTACTGCTGGTGATCCGGATCGCCGGTGTCCGGCGCCTTCTCCCCCGACGCGAAGGCGAAGGCCTCGACCTTCACCCCGGCCTTGGCCCACTCCGCCCACTGCAGCGAGGTTTTCGGCACATCGGCCGCGGTGGTCGGGGTGTCCAGGGTGCGAATGAGGTTGGGGCCCAGCCATTTGCGCGCCCGGGACAATGCCGCGCCCTGCGTCTCCGTCGCCGGATACCAGGTGTAGATCTCCTTCAATGCCGCCACCGCCACGCCGTCGGCAGTGCTCGGATCGGGCGGCGGAGCCGCCTCCAGCTGCCGCACGGTGGAGGTCGGCGACTGGACGGAATCGGACCCCGAGCCGCCGCTGCTGCACGCGGCGGCCGACACCGCAACGCTCACCACCAGCATCACCACCAGACTCGCATCTCGACCGGCCACCACGGCCCTGCCGCCCGGCCACCGAAGACGGTGTGCCAGACCATGTATCCAGGCTATCGGGAGGGACCGACAGTTCGCAGCTATCGGCGGGTCGGTTACCTCGGCGTGTCCGATGGGTCCGTCGTTCACATCATCCTCCGCATCCGGGCATCGCCGGGGATCTGCGCCTGACCGACCCCGGACGGATCGGCGGCCCGCAGCATCCGGCCGCTGCCGAGGTAAATGCCTACCTGCGCCGGGCCGCGCCGGCCGAATTGGGAAAACACCAGATCACCCGGCCGTGCCGAGCGCAACGGGACCTCCGCGCCCATCTCCCACTGCTGTTCGGCCGTGCGCGGCAGGTTCACCTCGCCCGAGGAGGCCGCGAAGACGGCCGCCGAGGTCAGGCCCGGACCGTCCAGCCCGCCGTCGGTGGGCCCGGCCGGGCCGCCGCCACCCCACACGTACGGGGTGCCGACCCACTGCTCCGCGGCCTGCACGACCGCACCGCCGCCCGACTGCGTGCCGGGTTCGAACCGGCCGGTCGATCCCGGCGCCCGGTACCGCGGCTCCATAGAGAGGATATTCGTCACGTACGGCTGGGTCTCGGTGAAGTGCGCGGGCACCTGGTCGGGCATACCGCCCGAGGCCAGCACCGCGCCCTCGCCCGCGTTGTAGGCGGCGAGCGCGAGCGGCACGACGTCGCCGTGCACCTTGCCCTGTCCGATCCAGCCCTCGATTCGGTGCGCCAGCGAGCACATGTAGCGGCCCTGGGCGATGATCGCATCGCCGTCGTCCCACAGGCTGGGCGAGCCCCTGCCGTCCACGTCGAGCAGGAACGGCCTGCCGTCGTCGGGATCGATGGATGCCGCTGTGCCGGGCAGGAATTGGGCCAGGCCCTCGGCGCCCGCGGGCGAGGTCAGCCCGCGCTGGAAGCCCGATTCCTGCCGCCCCTGGGCGGCCAGCAGCGACGGGGTGATCTCCGGGCAGATCGAACCCGCACGGCGATACCAGATTTCCAGGTCCGCGGGCACCGTGCCATCGGCGAGAGCGCCGCCCGCGGTGCCGAAACCGCGGCTGCACAACGGATTCACCGAATTCGGCCACGCGCCGCCGCTGGCCTGCGGGGTGGGTGCGCCGTCGAGCCAGGGCAGCGGGTCGATCTGCTTGCCACCGGTCAGCCGCCCGCCCGGCACGATCTCGAAATGCAGGTGCGAGCCCGAGGATTCACCGGCCGAGCCCACCGCGCCGATCTGCTGCCCGGCGCGCACGGTCTGGCCGACGTGCACCCGCACCCCGCTGGTCCATTCGTGCCCGTACACGGCCGAGAACGGACGACCATTGACATCGGTCGAGTCGATGACGATCCAGTTGCCGAATCCCGAAGCCGGACCGGCCGCTACGACGGTGCCGTCGGCGACGGAGTAGATGGGCGTGCCGTCCGGGGCGGCCAGGTCCACGCCCAGATGCGTGCCGCCGCGGGCGCCGAACGGATCCGACACGTAGAACGTGCCCTGCGGCAGCGGCCAGGTCCGGTGGATCGGGGCCGGGACGCCTGCCGCCGCCTGGGGCTGATCGTTTCGCGGATTCACCGCCGCCGCGGGGGAATTCGGCAGCTGCGACGCGACCGGGCCCGCGGCCCGCGGCGTGGTCGGCGCCGGCTGGCCGGGCGTATTCGTCACTGCCGCGGGCGCATTCGCCACGCTGCTACCGGGCGCGGCCGTATCGGGCGCCTGCGCGTCTCCCGACGGCGACCCGCTCGGGGTCGCGGAGCCGCTACTCGACACCGTCGGCTGATCCGCGCAGTCGTCCTCCGACGACGGCAGCACGATCACCATGATCAGCGTGATCAGGGCGATCACGCTCCCGAAGCCCACCCACAGCAGCGATTTCGGATTCACCGCACCCCCGGGCGGTTCCCCCGACCGGATGTGGCCGCCGGTTCGGCGCGGCGCTGGGCACCGATCATGTGGTGCGCTTGGTGTCGTTGAGCGTCTCGACCAGGGTGCGGTTCATCTCCGCCGCGGCGGCCAGCTGCTGTTGCAGCAGCGCCACCTTGCGGCGCAGCGCGCTCGTATCCATCCGGTCCAGGCCCGGGCCCTCCGCGGCACGCACCCAGTTGCGGACCGAGTTGGTGTGCACGCCGATCTGCTCGGCCACCACCCGGCACGCCTCGGATTCGCTGCGCAGCTTGCCCGTCAGCGCGATCACCTGCTCGACCGCGGCCTGCCGCACCTGCGGCGACACCCTGCGATAGGACCTGTGCGGCATCATCCGGCTAACCTTCCCGACGGCCGCATTCGCGAATTTTCCTGTGCCACCGCGTATCCGACTCTCACGCGGCACTCCCTTCGTCATCGTCGCCGCCGCCCTTGCGACCGTCACCGCGGGCTCCGCCGTTTGCGTCATCGTCGCCGCCGCCCTTGCGACCGTCACCGCGGGCTCCGCCGTTCGCGTCATCGTCGCCACTGTCCACGCTGTAGGTATCGTCCGGACCCGCCGCGTCGCCATCACGCCGGGCGGTGGATTCGTTGAATTCGCTGAAACGCTGGTTGGTTTCGTGAATTCCGCTTTCCTTCTCCGAGATCGTGAATTCCATGTGGAAGGGTATGCCGGGCCGGCGATCCTCGCCGATCTTCAGCAGGAATTTGCCGGTGCCTGGCGCGGGCGGGCGTGTCTGGCCGGGCTTGAGCGCCTCGCCGGTCAGGGCCTGCGGCGCGGACCATCCGGTCACCATCTCCTCCTCCGCGGCGGTGAAGGGGATCGTCGAGTCCAGGCGCTTGATCTCCTCCGGCGGCAACGCACCGAAGATCTTCGCGCGGGCTCGCTCGAGGAAGCCGAGCGCCTTGGCGATCGCCGCCTCCGACCCCAGCGACTGCAGGTCCTTGATGGTGTGACTGATCATGATGAGCGAGGTGGCCAGGCCGCGCTGCAGGCGGGTCAGCTCGTCGACGCGGTCGACCATGAAGTCGCCCAGGCCCAGCACCTGCCACAGCTCGTCCATCACGACCTGGAAGTAGCGCTGCGCGCCCAGGTCGGCGTCGGCGAGCACGTGCGCGGCCTCCACCGAGGCGAAACCGTCGGCCCAGCAGGCCAGCATGACCGCGGCCTTGAGCTTCTTGTCGCCGGTGGGGACGTGCGAGACGTCGATGCAGACCGCGACGGCGGTGGTGTCGATCGGCGTGGTCGTCTGCCCGTTGAAGACCGCGCCGAACGGGCCCTGGGTGAGCGCGCGCAGCGAGCGGCGCAGCCCCTTGATCGACTCCTGGTATTCCGCCGGGGTGTCCGCGCCGGCGTCGAGCATCAGCTGGTCGCCGCCCTCGACGATCACCTCGAGCAGGTTGTCCATGATCGGCGGGTTCTCCGGCGCGAAACCGCTGCCAGGCCGGTACAGGATGCTCAGCGCGGTGGAGATCAGCGTCTCCTCGAAATCCCGGACCCGTGCGCCGCGAACGAGTTCCACCAGCCCCGCGATCAAGGTCACCTGCCGCGCCCGCAGCTCCTGGGTGACCTGCACCTGCAGCGCGGGCATCCCCTCCAGCATCGGCACGATCATGCCGAGCACCCCGCCCGCCAGCGGATTCAGCTTGCCGTGGCCGTAACCCAGGTCGATGACCTGGCCCCCGACCATCTCCACCAGCCTGCGGTAGTCCGGCTTGACGTCGGCCAGGATCAGCGGGGTGATCCCCTGCGCGACGCCGCCCAGCACGATCCGGCGCACCAGCGAGGATTTACCGAAACCGTTGAGGCCCAGTACGAACAGGCTCGGCGCGGTGATGAAGCTGCCACGCATGAACCAGTTCATCGGGTCGAAGCAGACCGGCGCGCCGGTGTGCAGGTGCGAGCCCAGCGGCGTGCCGATCAGCGGGGCGCCCGCGCCGACCGACCACGGCCACAGGCCCGCGACCTGCGCCGTGGTGGCGCGGTACTCGACGGGGCGGCCGACCACGTTCATCCGGCCACCGCCCGCGCCCAGGTAGCCGCGATCGGTCAATTGTGCTGTCGTGCGGTCGAATCCGTCCTCCTGCACCGCCTCGATGCGGGCGGCCGCATTGACCCGTCGCAGGTCGTCGGTGCGGATACGGAAGGCCGCCCAGGCCGCGCGCAGGCCGTTGCCCTCCCGCGCGGTCGCCTCGAGCCGGGCGCGGGTGATGTCGTCCAGCAGCGACGGGCCCTGCTGGCGCTGCTTGGCGCTCTTTCCCGTGCGACCCTGCTTCCTTCCGGCCGCGCCCGAGCCGTTGCGCCCGCTCGTACCGGACCGGCGGGAATCCGTGCGGGACCGGTCGCCGTCGCGATCGGTGACCCGCCGCCCGTTCCGCTCGGAGACCGGCGCCCGGTTGCGAGTAAGATGTTCGGCGTCGGCCCGCTCGCCTCGGCCGCGCGAGGATCGCCGAGAACCGTTGCCGGACAGCGCATCCGGTTCTTGGGCCCATCGATCGGCCTGGTCGCGTGGCGCGCGCTGACGCTGCCCCGGTTGCCCGTCTCGCATCTGCTCATGCCCTCTCCCGCGCCGTTCCTGGCCACCGCGCACACCGGTGGATGATGCCTCGGCCCGCCCCCCGCCACGAGCGGCACCGGCGGGCGGTACACCGCCGGACGCCGTCGCCGAATCCTCCGGTTCGGATCCGTTCCGCGCCTGCGTATCGCGCCGCGCGTCCGGACGCGCAGTCTCCACGACCGCCGTACTCACCGATTCGGCGGACTGCTCACGGGCAGAACCGGATTCGAGCGCGAGTTGTTCGGACGGGCCCTGATCGCCGCGGCTCGGGGCGTCGGAGCCGGGGGTACGGCGATCGCCTGCTCGACGCTCCGAGCCCTGCGGTCGTCCCGGATCCGCTGCCGCCGACGCGAGCTCGCGACGATCGGCGATATCGCGGCGCGACCGGCGATCGGCCGATCCGGCACGTTCCTCGTGGTGCGTTGTACCCGAGGCGATCCCGTCGGCCTCGGAGACCTCGCGGCGCGGCCTCCGGGCGCTCGCGGACCGCTCCGGCTGCGCCGCAGGTGAATCGGACCGGTCGCGACCGGTCCCCTCGCGCCGCGCGCCGTACCGGTGCGTCTCGGCGGCTCCGCGCTCGGCGGTGTCGCGTTGCCCGCCACGGGATCCCGTCGCACCGCTGCGGCCGCGACCGTTCGATTCCCGTTCGGCGGCAATGCGGTCGTGTCTCTCGGCATCCCGGCGCGGGCCTGTCTCCGAGGATCCCGCACGCGCGCCGGCATCGCGCTGCGCGTCCAGGGAACGCCCTCGCCCCGAGGCGCTTTCGCCCCGCTCACGGCGCGGACGCAGCGGGGCGTCGTCCCAGTCGGCAGGCATGTTTGTGCGCGGCTGTCCGGGCGTGTACGCCTCGACTCCCCACTCGTCCTCACGCCGCGACCCGCGCCGGGTGGGGATCGGATTGGCCGTATCCACCACCCGCTCGCGGTAGCGAGGCGGCTCGCCGCGCGAGCGGATCGGCGCCTCGCCGTCGTCACCTGCCATGCGAGCTCACCCCGCCAAAGCTTTCGGAATGGTCGCGTGCTCCGGCAGGATCACGCCGCACCCGAGCGAGGCCGCGAAGGCCGCCGCCTGGTAGCGGTAGCACCGCCGGATCTTCAATCGCGCCTGCGTGGACAGATCGCGCGTGATGGCCTCGATGCGCGGCAGATCCCCGCGCAGGGGTTCGGTGATGGTCACCAGCGCGCCGAAGCGGGTCACCCCGTGGCCCCGGGCCTGCTCCTCCCGGGCCTGCTGGGTGGCGCCCACCCGCAGCGTCGCGGCCGCCGAGACGACCCCCCGCTCGCTCTGCTGCGCCACCAGCGCGTTCTTGTAGTCGTCGTCGACGATCTCCGCGGCATCGGCCGCCGAGTGCGGCCGGTACACGATCGCGATGCGCTTGCGCGGCACCTCGGGATTGGGCGCCAGCAGCCGCTGCAGCACCCGCTCGTCGACCGCTCCCTCGGGGGCGGTGTCCATCTCCCAGGTGACCGACCGGCCGCCGTCGTGCAGGAAGTGATCCCAGCGCTCCTCGTGCGAGACCGGTCCGGCATCGGCCCAATCCAGGCCGTGCCCGCCCGGCTCGCCCGCGGCAACCTCCAGATCCGCCTGCGCCGCAGGATCATACGAACGGCGAATGAATCCGATCACCTCGTCGGCCGACATCGGCTGCGCCCGCACGCCGGCCTCGGCCAGCGCCGCGCAGATGCCCGGCAGCCGCCGGCCGATCTCCACCGCCTCCTCCGCGGGATTCTTGCGACGCTCGGCGGTGGTGGCCTTGAACGTGATCGCCACCCGCGGCAGCAATTGCACGCGCTCCTGCGGCAATTCGGTGGCCAGCTCGTACATCACCTGCTGCGCCAGGTCCGGTGCCTGGGGATGGGTGATGGTGGAAACCTCTGTCAGCAAACGGTTTCCGGTCTCGGGGACGGTATCGATCACCGGGACGACCGCGATGATGTCCGAGGTCTGCCCGAGCGAGGCCAGGAAGGTGCCCCAGGCCGCGACCCAGCGGTCGATCACCGGCTGATCGACCGCCTCGTGGCCCTGCGGCCAGGCCCGCAGCACGACCGTGTACTGCCCGAACTGCGGCAGGTGGATCATGCCGAAGCTGTAGCCGCCCGCGTCGATGCCCTCGTACAGCTTCGAGGGCGCCATCAGTCCGGGCAGCCGCGCGACGCCGCCGGGGATGCGGGAGAACCGGCCGCCGCGATAGACGTGCTCACCCTTGCCGCGGCCGCGTAGCCAATGGAACATCATCAATCCCGTCTCATAGCCCGAGCGGCCGTTGGACCGCCACACCAGGGGAAGCATCACCACCACGCCGACGCCGCCGACGAAGAACGCGGGTTTGGGTCCGGCCACCAGCGCCGTCAGCAGGGCGGTGATGACCACGACGAAGCCGAGCACCGTCTCGCCCCACCGCAGGCCGAAAAGGCCCGCGCTGCGCGGCTTCTGCCAGAGCCCGTACGAGCGCCGCTCGTAGGTTTCGGTCGTCGTCATCGTGGAATGGTGCTCCTGCCGAGGTCGGGCGAGCGGTTCGCCCAGGTGTCACCGGCCACGTCACCCGCGGCCTCGTTGGCCCGCTGCAGCGGTGCGGTCGCGGCGCGGGCGGTCGCGATCCGGTTCATCACGCGGGACGGACCGGACGGCGCCGAGCCAGTGCCCTGGGCATTCCCCGGCGGCGCGGCCGCGTTGGCGCCGCCGCCACCGCCGCCCCCACCGCGCGGCGGGGCCGGACGTGGAGCTCCACCGCCGCGCCCACCGGCGCCGCCCGGCGGCCGCGGGCGTCCCCCGCCGACGTATCCGGGTGAGCCCGAGGCCGCCGCGCCGCGGAACGCCACGGCCTTGGTGCCGACCGCGCCCAGGGCCATCGCGCCGAGCACGACGCCGCCCGTGGCGCCCAGGCCCGAACCACCCTGACCGACCATACCGACCGTCGGCGCCACCAGGCGCATCAGCGTCGGCAGCACGAACGCGACACTGCCCAGCAGCACGATCGCCACGAGCATGCGCTGCGCCTGATCGGCGTCCGGCAGCCCGGCCGTGGCCGTGGTGTCGTCGGTGTTGCCGGCGGCCAGGAAGGCGATCATGTAGACGATGGCCGCCACCGGTTTCCACAGCATGAACGCGATGATCCAGCTCAACAGCTTCTGATACGACCCCCTGCCCAGATTCGTGCCCGACGCGGCCGCGGCCAGCGGCAGGACCCCGGCGGCGACCACCAGCAGACCCTGGCGCACGATGGCCAGGATGATCTGTGCCAGCGCGCCGAGCAGGCCGACGATCGCGATGATCAGCACCAGACCGGGCGAGAATGCCTGCAGCTTACTGGTTTTCACCATCAGCTCGGCGATGTTCTTGGCCTGGCCGTTGGTGGCGTCCTGAATCACCCACGCGGAGAACCGATCCGAGGCCTGCGTGCCTGCCACGATCACCGCGCCGAGCATCCAGGAACTGAATATCACCCGCGCGAACATCCGGAACGATTCGGCGGCCTCTGCCAGCACCGCCCCGCGTCTGGCCTCGGCCAATCGCACGCCGGACAGGATGATCGAGACGATCAGCAGCAGTATCTGCACCTCGTAGGTGTAGTCGTTGATCTTCTCGAACAGCTGTCCGCCGTTGCTCAGACGCTCGTTGGGCACCTTCATCCAGAAGGTCAGCGCCATGATCAACGCCTCGCCCAGGCCATTCATCAGCGAGTCGACCACCTTGCCGAAGGTGGAGTCCCACGCCTTGTCGCGCACGGCTGCGGCCGCATCGCCGGGATGCGTGGCGGCATTGCCCGCCTTGCACGCGGCCGAGGCGGCCGCGCCGAGCGACACACCGGGTAATCCGAGGTTGTTGAGGTCGTCGTAGATCTGATTGCACGTCTGGTCGAATCCGTACGTCTGGCCGTACGCCACCGTCGGAGTCGCGATCGTCACGGTGAAGACCACCGCGAGGATCGTGACGATGCGCCTGAGCATCAGGTTCACCCCTCCCTGTGTAGAAGTGAATCGATCCGTACCAACTACCGCCATCGTCAACGTTTCATCACATCCCCTGCTCACCGCTGTGCTCACCATTTGGTCCACCCGTCCAGCGAATCCACGTACTCGGTCTGATCGGTCGTGGCATCGGTCGGCTTCAGATGCCAATCCCCGTTGTCCCACACCATGACCAGCCGCACCGCCGCCCACAACTGCTTGCCGTCGTTCACCGGGCCGCGGGTGGCCAGGCGGACGATCGCCATATCGTCGGCATAGTTCTCGACCTGAAATGCGTCCGGCGCCACCAGATATCGGGTAATGCGCTCGGGCTGCTGCGCGGGCAGCTTGCCGGCCGCACGCGCGGAATCGTAGGCCGCCAGCTGCGTGGCCGAGGCCCGCACCTGATGCACGTACAGATCACGATCGGCCGGCCGGGCGTTGAGCCGGTAGGTGATCTGCGCCGCCGCCAGCACCGCACCCTGCGGGGTGTGCGAAAACCCCACGGCCAGACCCTTGTCGATGTCGACCGGGCCGTCGCTGGTGGAAAACGGGACCGAGGCGCCGTACACCCGTTGCCAGCCGCGCGCTTCGGTGGTGCCCTGCGGGGCAGCGGTCAGCCAGTCCGGATCGGACGGCTTGTGCTGCTTGCTCACGTCCTGCGGAAGCGGTTGTCCCGCAGGATTGTTCGGAATATCCACCCGGCGGCCGAACAGGTCGACCCCCGGCGCGGCGAACCCGGTGGCGTTCGAACCCGCCGCGGGAGATGGCGCCGGGACGTTCGCCGACTGCTCGGCGCGCGAATTACCGTGTGTGACATACATGAAGACCCCGACCACCACGATGAGCGCCAGGACCGCCGCGGAGGCGATGGCGCCGAAGGAGATGCCGCGGCCCTCGTCCGCGTCCTTCTCTTTCATGTCGGAAGCAGGGTCAGCGCGATAGCGCTCGCAGAGGTGGCCACAATCGCTCCGATCAGGCTCATGACGATGCCGTGTGATGCGTCGTTGACGCCGAAACTGGAGCGCATCGCCGACCACAACCGCCCGGCCGAGACGATCATCCAGGCCAGGCAGAACAACAGCACCACCCATAACAGCCAATCGATCAGCTGCATGATCGGCGCGAGCACTTCGGATGGGATCTGTTTGTAGGCAAGCACTCCGCGGCCCGCCCTCAGGACCCGATGGCGGCGTTCAGGATGGTCCCGGCGCTGGTGGCGACAATTCCGCCGATCATGGCGCCCGCCACCATCTTCGGTGATTCCAGGCCACCGCCGGTCCACTTCTCCCAGGCGAAGCGGCCACCCGCGTAGGTGATGCCCATGATTCCGGACAGCAGCACGAACCAGGTGAAATAGCGAACCAATTTCAGCAATTTGTCCGCGGCGGGTGGCGCCTCGGGCGTCGGATTCCCGACCTGAGCGAGAACAGCACTGTACGTCTCGTGCACAGCGAGCAGGATGGTACTCATCGAGCGTCCTTCTCC
The DNA here is from genome assembly GCF_018860155.1 of Nocardia albiluteola. Classification (GTDB taxonomy): domain Bacteria; phylum Actinomycetota; class Actinomycetes; order Mycobacteriales; family Mycobacteriaceae; genus Nocardia; species Nocardia albiluteola. Next base: position 309,707 of record NZ_JAHKNI010000009.1, on the reverse strand, counting down.
AATAGGTGAACCGAAAACAAAGCGGTGTACCGCGCATACACCGACACCTGAATGCCACCCCTGCGCGTGAGAACGCGACGGGCGCACAACTGCGGGAGCCATCGTTGTCACGGGGTGTCCTCTTCCTCGTATTGTGAAGCGGCACTTACCTTTTCACGAATAAGGGCAATGATGCCCGAGCCCAGCTGGTCCACCTCGTGCGGGACGGACTCGAGCACATCGACCTTCCGCTTGCGCTGCAGCGGCGGCGGATCGCCCGGCGACCACACCGGCAGCTGATCGGGCTCGACGAGGGTCCATTCCTCGTACCACGGCAGCTGCCAGACCGTGCCGGCCAGCGAGCCGACCACGTCGCGGTACCGGCGGATCTCGGCGGGTATGCGGCCCGGGCGCACCGCGACGGTGACCATGCCCAGCACCTCGCACGACCCGGCCAGGCCGGCGTGATGCTGACGCAACAGATCGTGCGCACGCGTAAGCCCGGAGATGGTCTCACGGGCCACCAGGACGACGAAGGGGGATTCGCGCTCGAAGACTCCGGGCCAGCGGCGGTGCGAATCCGCCGCGGGCGCAAGCACATGCGCGAGGGTACTGGCGCCCGCACCGCCGTGCACACCGAGCAACCACACCAGCGGGGCGCGCCCGGCACCCGGCACCGGCCGCTCCCAGATGGGCGCGCGCCGATTCTCCGGCGGCGCGATCACGCCCGCCGCGCCCGTGGGTAGATGCTGCTGCCCCGCGGGCGTTTCCGATGCTTTCCGACGTTCCCTCATAGCCGCGGTCATGATGCCACCCCCGCCAGCAGCGTGCGATAAGCCCTGCGTGTGTCGGTGGCAAGTGCGTTGTGTCGCACCAGTTCTCCGCGCGCGAGGTGCGGGTCGTAGGGAATCTCACGAATATCCCGGACCCAGCCCGTGAGATGTTCACGCAAATGTTCGGCTACCGGAGACTCGTCGCCGGGCAGCTGATGCGAGACCACGATCGTGGTGTCGCCGACAATGCCGCCGCCCTGCCCCTCGGTGTGGCCGCCGAATTCGTCGTCGAGCCACTCCAGGGTGACGCGCAGCCGGTTGGCCGCGTCCGCGCGCGCGGGAATGGCCAGGATCAGCGCGATCTCGGCGTCCTCGAGCAGCGGGCGCAGGTGCCGCGCGGCGATGGGGCTGCCGCCGTCGTAGACGGCGGTGTATCCCGCGTCCGCGATGGCGCGCGCGACGGTCAGATAGGTGGCGCGGCGCCGCAGCGGCGCGGCATCGCGCCACAGCAGCCCGATGCCCGAACCTGCCTGGGACAGACACTCCTTCAGCGGCGCGGGCTCGTCGTCGCCGCGGCCGTACAACCAGGCCTGCAGGCTGATCGGGCTCAGGTGCTCGTCGGCGCCGCGCAGCGCCAGATCGCTCCCGGAACTCGTGGCGTCGACCGCCACGGTCGGACCGCCGCCCGAGCCCATCTCGCCCGCGATACCCAGTGCGGTCGTGGTGGTTCCGGCACCGCCGCAGCCGCCGACGACCAGGATCGGGCGCGGCGCGGAGCTGCCCGGGTCGCCGCCGTCTCCGTCGCGGCGGCCCTTGCGTAAGCGCACCACCGGAGCCTTCCCGCGCGCGCGGGAGCCCGCCGGGTCGCCCGCCTCGGGCGCCTCGTCGAGCCACTGGCTCCAGTCCTGTCCCATCGCTTCTGCTCTCCTCTTACCCGGCCGCGATGCCCGTGATCAGGGTGCGGCCGCCGTCCACCGTGGTGGTCACCGTCTGCTTGTCGTAGGTGGCGGGCGCGCCGCCGGGTCGTTGCTCGGTGATCTCCACCGAATACCTGCCATCCCCGGACGGTGCAACCACGACGCAGTAGGCGGTGCCCGGCGGGACGGAATCGATGCCGCGCTGGATCTCCGCCGCCGGGGGCAGCGCGGCCCCGGGTGCGGCGACCTCGAGCGCCCGGTCGGCGGAGCGCTCGACGTAATAGGCGTGCTCGAACCACATCACGGCCTCGGGACCCGAACTCGTGCCGCCGGGTTCGGCGCCGCGCAGCGCGGCGCCGGATCGTTCGGTGGGGCACACCAGCGTGGTGCCGGTGGTGGCGCCGGTCAGCCGCACCGCCTCCGGGTGGGTGGCCAGGGCGTCGCGACCGGCCTCGTCCCGATGGTGGAGCAAATACAGAGCGAACGCTCCCGCAGCGGCGAGCACGAGGATCGCGACAATCAGCACGAGGGTGACGAGCAGGCTGCTGGGGCCGGTCTGATCGCGCAGGGTGAGACCGGATTCACTGCCGCGGCGGGATTCCCGGCTCGCACGCGCGGCCTCGCGCCGGAGCTGCGGAGACATAGCCGCACCCGGACCGTCGGCGGGCCGGCCGGACGAGTCGCCGAGAAGTCCGCGGAGGCGGGAGAGGCCGAGGCGACCGCGGCGGTCCTTCGCGGGCCGCGGCGCGCTGGTCCACTCGCGGTCGTCGGCGAGCCAGTCGTCATCCATGCCCGGCCGGTCGTCGTTCTCGGCGAGCCATTCGGTGCGGGCGGGCCGTCCGGCGGTATCCCGGGCCGATCGCTTGGCGCGCCCGAGGAAACGACCTGCGGGGCCGGTGCGTTCTTCAGGGTCATCCGATTCGCGTGCCGATCGCTCGGCGGATGTCGAGCCGGCGATCTCCCTCGGCTCCGACGCGATGTCGTCGGCGGCCCGATGGGACTCGTCGTCCGATGCCGTATCCGCGCTTCGGGCCTTGGTACGCCCGTCACGGGCACGACCCGCATCGCGCCCGACCGCACGATCGTGCGACTCGGCCGAACTCTCCGCCTCGTCCTCCCGTGGGACGGCGAGGCGGCCACCACGAGGCCGTCCGGAACTCCGGTTCGATACGGGCTCGGGGTCGTCGTCACCTGGCTCGGCCTCGGCGCGGCGGGCCGCTGAGCGGCCTTCCGCGGCACGGCGGCGCGGTGCGGAGGCGGCGTCCTCGTCCCACGGGAACTGGACCAGCTCGGCGTCGCGGGCCGGGTAGTCGTCGCGGGGGCCAGGTGCGTGGTCACCTGATACCCAGTCCGACCAGCCGCCCACGAACTCGCTGCGCCGGACGCCCGATTCTCCCCAGAACGGGATGTCGAACGGTTCGGGTTCGGTCTCCCGGATGTAGTGCGGGTATCCGCCCGCGCCGCCCTGCGACATGGCCTGTTCGAGGTCGGGATCGGTGCGTCCGCTCGGCGCCGCGGCGTCCCGGGGCTCGACGGCGGGGAACCAGCGACGCAGGTCTTTGTACGAGTTCAACATTCCCCCATCCCCGCGGAGCCTGGCGCGTCGTGCAGCATCGTCGGACCCTCTCGGCGATCAGTTCGTGGAGAACGGGCGGTCATCTTGGAAATCGGCGGCGGTCCGGACCGGTGCCACGCCGCCGGAGGCGGCATTGCCGCGGCCTGTCCCGAACGGAAATTCTCCCGTACGTGACGAATTCGGCGAACTCGACGCGCCGACGACGCGCCGCGAGATTCCCGCAGCCCCATGGAATAGACCGGGACACACGTCCAATTCGGGAACGCGACCCCCCGGTGGATCGGGCCGCGCACACCGCGCCGGGACGGGATCGACAACCGGTCCCGAACGCCCGGTTCCGGGTGCGAATGCGGAACGGCCGGGCCGGGAATCACTCCCGAACATGCGGATTCGCCTGGTGGCCAGGCACGATCGAACCGCGCCACCCGCTAGGCCCGCATGGATCGACGCACTCGCCTGTCCGGCGACTGCACTGATGGCGCGAATTGCCAAGGCGGACAGGGCTGGACGTGGACGGAGCCGACTGTCCGGCCGGGGCCGGGCGGCGAGCCACGGATACGCCTCGCCCGTGGAGCCCTCCGGGGCACTCACGATCGTGGCCGGCATGCTCCAGGTTGTGCGCGCGGTCGGCATCCTGCGACCCCCTTAACCAGCTGTGTGCAAGGCCTTCGGTGGGCGGTCGGACACGGCGGAGTGAGAGCAAGTGGTTATCGGATCGAGTTGCCGCCGTTGCCGGGTGAGCCCCGAAACGCAATAGACCGTAACAGAATCCGGCGAACTCCGCAGGGCAACCTCCACAACGCCGCCACATACCGGGAAGATCCACGTCACAGCGGCGACCGACCGAAAGAATTTCCCAGCGCCGGCGATACCCTGCGGCTCCCTTGGCAACAATCGAGCGATCCACCACCGAAACAGGCACTCGATGAATGAAACAGGCAATTGCGATGCCGAATAGTTGCCATTCTGTGAGCTTTCGACGAAAAATCCCTCAGTTCACCAACTAAATAGCCCTATTTCATACTTAGCCGACAATTTGCTTTCCGTTGGGCCGGTGGCCGTCGAAGGGGGTCTCGAACGCCCTGCCGGACCGAACCGGGCAGACTGTCGGCATGGCCGACTTACCCCTGGCAGCTGTGGGATGCGCATTCATCGGCGCAGTGATGTTCGCCGTGTCGGCGGTGGCGCAGCAACGCGCGGCCGCCGATGTCCCCGAGGGCGAGGCGCTGCTGGCCCGGCTGATCCGCAATCCCCGCTGGTGGGCGGGCATCATCGGCGACGCGGGTGGATTCGGATTCCAGGTGGCCGCGCTGGCCATGGGCTCGGTGCTGGTCGTGCAGCCGATTCTGGTGAGCGCGCTGGTGTTCGCACTGCCGCTGGCCGCGCACTACAGCGGCCGTCGCGTGACGCTGTTGATGTGGGGACAGGCGGCGGCGCTGTCGATCGCGCTCGCGGTCTTCCTGGTGGTCGGCAACCCGACCGAGGGGCACGTCGACGCGCCGTGGCGTCACTGGCCCGGACCGCTGGGATTGCTGTGCGCCCTGATCGTCGTGGGCGTCGGGGTCGCCACCGTCGTGAAGGTGCCCTCGTTGCAGGCGCTGCTGCTCGGCACCGCGGCCGGGCTGCTGTTCGGCATCTCGGCCGCGCTCACCGGGCACGTCACCCAGCTGTTCGGGCAGGGTGTAATGCCGGTGCTGACCAGCTGGCAGCCGTACACCCTGGTGGCCGCCGGCGTGGCAGGGCTGTACCTGCAGCAGCGGGGATATCAGGCCGGCCCCCTGTCGGCCTCCCTGCCGGCGTTCACCGTCGCCGAACCGCTCGGCGCGGCCTTCATCGGCATCACCGTCCTGGACGAGCGCCTGCGCAGCGGCCCGCTCGGCACCGTCGTCGTCATGCTCGCGGTGGTGGTGATGTGCGTCGAGGCGATTCGGCTCTCGCGCGCGCAGGCGGCCGAGACGGCGCCACAGCCGGTTGTCCAGAAACCGGCCGGGACAGTGGAGGATTCGGCGCCCACCGACGGCCCATTACCGTCCGGGTCCACTGCCGATACCGACCCCGGCCCCGACTCCCCCACCGCGGCCGAGACTACCCGCGGGCAATAACCGGATTTGTCTCGCGACCACCACCTGCACACCCGCCTCGCCGGTTCAGATGAAGTCCCGGCCGCCGTTCACCCCGACGGTCTGCCCGGTCACGAAGCCGTTGCCGACGAGCATCATGACCACATCGGCGATTTCCGCCGGCTCGCCCATACGGCCCACCGGCAGCTGGTCACCGATGCCGGCCGCCTTGAGCGGCGCGGCCATCTCCGTATCGATCGGTCCGGGTGCGACGGCGTTCACCGTGACGCCCTCGCGACCCACAGCCGCCGCGTAGCCGCGGGTCAAACCCTCCAGGCCCGCCTTGGATGCGTTGTAGTGCACCCCCACCGCGCCGCCGGTCCGGGCCGCGACCGAGGAGACGTTGACGATCCGGCCCCAGCCGCGGGCGCGCATGCCGGGCAGCACCGCCTGCGTGCACAGGAACGCGGACTTCAGATTGACCGCGAGGGTGCGGTCGAACTCGTGCTCGGTCAGCTGCTCCACCGTCCGGAACACGCCGGTCCCGGCGTTGTTGACCAGGATGTCGATCTCCCCGAACTCGGCACGGACCCGATCGACCATCGCATCGACCTCGGCCGCGACCGACACATCCGCTCCGACCACCATGCCCCGGCCACCGGCCCGCTCGATCTCGGCGACGACGACCTCGGCCTCGTCCTTGCGGCTGCGATAGTTGACGGCCACCGCCGCCCCGGCCGCGGCCAGCGCCTCCGCGGTCGCGCGGCCGATTCCCCGTGAGCCACCGGTGACGAGGGCCACCCGCCCGGCCAGTACCTTCTGTGCGTCCATGATTCGACGGTAGGCCTTGGAGCGCACTCCAGGTCAAGCCGACCGCGCGTGTCCACCTGTGCCGCAGGGTATTCGGCTCTCAGCACCGTGCGCGAGCACCAGTCCGGGACGAAGATCCGCACGCCACCCGGCCGCGCATCATCGTCCGCCGCGGCGGGGCAACCTGGTAGGCACCCTCTACATTGCGCACGACGTTCAGTCGGTAGCCGCGCACTATCGCGGCCACCCCCGGCGGAATCCCCGCGCGCCCGCGCCCGTGAACACGGCCGATGCGGACGTCCGCAGCCTATGTCGCCGACGTCACCCGATAGACGTCATAGACACCCTCCACGTTGCGCACGACGTTCAGCAGGTGGCCGAGATGTTTCGGGGCGCCCATCTCGAAGGTGAACTTGCTGATCGCCACCCGGTCGCCAGAGGTCATGACCGAGGCGGAGAGGATATTGACCTTCTCGTCGGCCAGCACCTTGGTGACGTCGGAGAGCAGGCGGGTGCGATCGAGCGCCTCGATCTGGATGGCCACCAGGAAGACCGACGACGGTGAGGGCGCCCAGGTGACCTCGATGATCCGCTCCTGCTGCGACTGCAGCGAATCGGCGTTGGTGCAGTCGGTGCGGTGGACGCTGACCGCGCCGCCGCGGGTCACGAAGCCCATGATCTCGTCGCCCGGCACCGGGGTGCAGCACTTGGCGAGCTTGGCCACCGTGCCCGGGGCGCCGGGGATCTCGACCCCGGCATCGCCCCCGGTGCGCTGGCGCAGCGGCAGCGTGGAGGGCGTACTGCGTTCGGCCAGTTCGTTTTCCACGTCGCCGACGCCGCCGAGCTGGGCCATCAGGCGCTGCACGACGTGATGCGCCGACACCTGGTTCTCACCGACGGCCGCGTACAGCGCGGAGATGTCGGTGTAGTGCAGCTCGTGGGCCAGCGCGGACATCGCATCGACGCTCATCAGGCGCTGCAGCGGCAGGCCGGAGCGGCGGACCTCCTTGGAGATCTGCTCCTTACCGGTCTCGAGCGCCTCCTCCCGCCGCTCCTTCGCGAACCACTGGCGGATCTTGGCCTTCGCGCGCGGCGACACGACGAAGTTCTGCCAGTCGCGGCTGGGCCCGGCGTTCTGCGCCTTGGAGGTGAAGATCTCGACGACCTCGCCGTTCTCCAGCTGCCGCTCGAGCGCGACCAAGCGGCCGTTGACGCGGGCGCCGATGCACTTGTGCCCGACCTCGGTATGCACGGCATACGCGAAATCGACCGGCGTGGACTTCTGCGGCAGCGTAACGACGTCGCCCTTCGGGGTGAACACGAAGATTTCCGGCGACTTCAGGTCGAAGCGCAGCGACTCCAGGAACTCCGCGGGGTCCGCGGCCTCCCGCTGCCAGTCCAGCAACTGGCGCATCCAGGCCATGTCGTCGACCTCGGCGACATCGCCGGAGTGCTTGCCCTTGGTCTCCTTGTAGCGCCAGTGCGCGGCGATCCCGAACTCCGCGGTGCGGTGCATGTCGTGCGTGCGGATCTGCACCTCGAGCGGTTTGCCGTCCGGGCCGACGACGGTGGTGTGCAGCGACTGGTAGACCCCGTACCGCGGCTGGGCGATGTAATCCTTGAACCGCCCGGCCATCGGCTGCCACAGCGAATGCACCACGCCGACCGCGGCGTAACAGTCCCGCACCTCGTCGCACAGGATGCGGATGCCGACCAGGTCGTGGATGTCGTCGAAGTCCTTACCCTTGACGATCATCTTCTGGTAAATCGACCAGTAGTGCTTGGGACGACCCTCGACATTGGCGGTGATGCGGCTCGCCGTCAGGGTATTGATGATCTCGGCGCGGACCTTGGCCAGGTAGGTGTCGCGTGAGGGCGCGCGATCGGCGACCAGGCGCACGATCTCGTCGTACTTCTTCGGGTGCAGGATCGCGAAGGCCAGATCCTCCAGCTCCCACTTGACCGTGGCCATACCGAGCCGATGGGCCAGCGGCGCAATGACTTCCAGCGTCTCGCGCGCCTTCTTGGCCTGCTTCTCGGGCGGCAGGAAGCGCATGGTGCGCATGTTGTGCAGGCGGTCGGCGACCTTGATGACCAGCACGCGCGGGTCGCGGGCCATCGCGATGATCATCTTGCGGATGGTCTCCGCCTCGGCGGCGGCACCCAGATTGACCTTGTCCAGCTTGGTGACGCCGTCGACCAGGTGGGCGACCTCCTGGCCGAATTCGGCCTCGAGGTCGGCCAGCGCATAGCCCGTGTCCTCGACCGTGTCGTGCAGCAGCGCGGCCACCAGTGTGGTGGTGTCCATGCCCAGCTCGGCCAGGATGTTGGCGACGGCCAGCGGGTGCGTGATGTACGGATCGCCGGACTTGCGGAACTGATGGGCGTGCTTCTCGTCGGCGACGTCGAACGCGCGCTGCAGCAGTTGCAGATTCGCCTTCGGATACAGCTCGCGGTGCACGGTGGCCAGCGGCTCGAGCACCGGCTTGACCGCCGCGATGCCGCGCTGCCCGGTCATCCGGCGGGCGAGGCGGGCGCGCACCCGCCGCGAGGCGGAGGTGGACACGACCGCTGGGCTGCTCCCGGGCTGGCGCACCGGCATGTTCCGCGGGGTGGGGGCGGGCGCGGCGGCAGGTGGGGTGGCTGCGCCGCGATCGCCTTCGACCGATTGCCCGGCATTCGCCTTCTCCAGATGCTGAGTCATGCCACCACCTCTCCCGCCTCGACCGGAACACCCTAGCCGATGCGAACCTCCGGCTCAGACCACCAACTTTAATCCGCGGCACCGACAGCCGCCCGATCCTGAGAATCGGCGTCCGTTTCCACCACGGTCACCGGCAGTTTCCCCAGGCGGCATCGGACGAACGGTGAGTACCGCCCTGCCTGAACAACGTCGCACGTGCACCCGGAGTTCCCATAAATTCGCCGGGCATGCACAGTCGCGCGGACCCGGACCCCGCGCTCGGCGACGGCCTCACGACTCCTCGATCAGCCCGTCGCCGGTGAGCTCGATCCGCCGGGTCACCGCGATATCGTCGAGGAAGCGCCGGTCGTGGCTGACCACGATCAGCGCCCCCTCGAATCCCGTCAGTGCCTCGGTGAGGTGGGCCAGGCTCGGCAGATCGAGATTGTTGGTGGGCTCGTCGAGCAGCAACAACCGCGGGGCCGGATCGGCCAGCAGCAACATCGCGAGCGCGGCGCGCAACCGCTCGCCCCCCGACAGCGCGCCGGCCGCGACGTCGGCGTCCGCACCGCGGAACAGGAAGCGCGCCAGCTGCGCGCGCACCCGTTCGGCCGAGGCGTGCGGGGTCGCGGCCGCGACGTTCTCGAACACCGTGCGCGCCTCGTCGAAGATGTCCAGGCGCTGCGGCAGCATCCGCCAGGGCACCCGGGGCGGTTCGGCCGCGATCCGGCGCAGCAGCGTGGTCTTGCCCGCGCCGTTGCGGCCGGTGAGCGCGATCCGTTCCGGACCGGTCACCGTCAGGCTGACCACCGGACCGCATCCCAGCCGCACCTCGTCCAGCTCGAGGACGTCCTGGCCCGGATACAACCGGGTGCCGGGCAGGTCCACCCGGATCTCCCGGTCGTCGCGCAGCAGCTCCTGCGCCCGGGTCAGGGTGTCCTGGGCCTGCTCCACCTTGGCGACATGGTTGTTGCGCAGCTTGCCCGCCGCGACCTGGGCCTGGCGTTTGCGTTCTCCCATAACAATTTTCGGTTCACGCTTCTGCTCCCACATCTTCTTCCCATAACGAAGGCGCCGGTCCAGCTTGATGCGGGCCTCCACCAGTTCACGGGATTGTTTGCGAACGTCGCTGCGCGCGTCGCGGATTGCGGCACGAGCGGCGTCCTGCTCGGCCTCGATGATCTCCTCGTAGGTCGCGAAATTGCCTCCGAACAACCGGATCTCGCCGCGCCGCAGCTCGGCGATCGCGCCCATGCGGTTCAGCAGCTCCCGGTCGTGACTGACGATCAGCACAGTGCCGGGGAACTGCTCGACGACCTCGTACAGTCGTTGGCGCGCAGCAATATCCAGATTGTTGGTGGGTTCGTCGAGCAGCAGCACGTCGGGCTCGCGCAGCAGTTCGGCGACCAATCCGAGCAGGACGGTCTCTCCGCCGGACAGGCTGTCCAGGCGCCGATCCAGCTGTGCCACATCACCCGCCAGATACCGCAGCCCGAGGCGGCCAAGCAGGGACACCGCGGATTCCTCGACATCCCAACGGCTGCCGACGATCTCGAAGTCCGCCTCGTCGCCCGCGCCGGATTCGATCCGGTGCAGCGACCGCCGGATCCCGGCAATGCCGAGCACCTCGTCGACGCGCTGCCCGGCCGCCAGGCCGAGGTCCTGGCGCAGATAGCCCAGGCCGCCGCCGACGGTGATCGAGCCGCGTGCGGGCCGCAGCTCGCCCGCGATCAGCCGCAGGAGTGTGGACTTCCCGGCGCCGTTGGCGCCCACCAGGCCCAGGTGACCGGGGCCGAGCACGGCATCCAGGCCGTCGAAGACGGGGGTGCCGTCGGGCCAGGCGAAGGTGAGATCGGATAACGAAACAGAGGTCGTTGACATGTGCACACTCCCATGAGGTCGCGAGATATGCGGCGCGCAGGATGGCGGGCCACTCGGCGTTCACCTCAGAAGAGCAACGGCACGACTCCGATCAACGGGAACAAGACGCCTACAAAATTAACCACGAGTGTGCGATTGCGCAAGGGGTTTTCGGAACCTTGCGCATCACACCCGGGAAAAGCATTGCCGCTCAGTTGATCCGGAAGACCGGGAAGCCGGGGGCGATCGCGGCCAGTTCCTCGTCGGTGGAGTCCTTGCTCACGCCCTCGAAGAACTTGCCGACCTCCCAGCCCCACTTCTCGAGGTACAGCCGCAGCATCGGCACCTTGTCCACGTCGGCGATCTCGGTCACGGTGAACGCCTCGGTCTTGCGGCCCAGGCGCAGCTCGCCGCCCCCGGCGACGCGCATGTTGCGCACCCACTGGGTGTGGCCGCGGGGCGCCACCAGGTAGCGCGCCCCGTCGGCGGCGGTCAGCGGATTCACCGTGGTGGTGCGCCATTCGCCGGAGGTGCGGCCGCGCACCGCGAGCAGCCGCGATCCGGCCAGACTGATGCCCATCTTCGTCAGGCCGTTGATCATCTTGTTCATCACGGCCTCGGAGCCGGAAGCGGTGATGTTGCGGGTGGCGTTCATGACTTCTCCTCAATCTGTGAGCATCGCTCTCTGTTAGGAACAGTCTGCACCCACGACACCCACAAAGTCAAGAGCACTGCTCTCAAATTCTTGCAGTGCACTCCGAAGCTCGCACCTACGCGGTATATCCGCAGGTAGAGGCAAAAAGAGGAAGACATAATGTGACGAGTCCAGCAAGCCTCGCTCCGAGCAGCAGGCCGCGCTCGGGCGGGAGTGACGTCGATTCGAGCAGCGAGCAGCACACGCCATCGGGCAGCGCGCTACGGCCGAACGTGTACGAATGTCAAGTGCGCCCGATGTTGCGCCGAGAACCGCGACTCAGTCGCGCGGGGCGAGGAACTGCAGCCGGTGGTGCGTGAGGAATTCGAAGGCGGGGGCCCAATGGCCGGTGTAGACATCCTCTTCGTGCCCGACGGCATGCACCGAGGCCTCCCCGACGCGGGGGTTCTCGCACTCGATGCGGGCGTCGTGACGGCCCTGCCGCACCGGCCCGCTGTCGAGCTGCACTGTGCCGTCGCGGCCGACCGCGCGCCACGGCATATCGATACCGGCGGCCGCGATGCGGCAAGACTGGCCCTGCTTCTCCCCCGAAACCTGGGCGGTGATGGTGTTGCCGCCGCGCAGGTCGGCCGACGGCGTCGCCGACGCGGTGGCCGCGCCGACGACGAGAACAACTCCGGTCGCACCGACAACGGCCGCGGTGATCCTGGTGGTGTGCTGTGATCGAACCATGGCCGCTCGAGCCTATCGGCCGCGCGCCCCGGTCACAACCGCTCGCCCGAAATCACAGGCGCACAATCGAAGTCAGAGGATAATCGCCCTGACGCGAGCGGCCGTCCAGGAAGCTCAGCTCGAGCACCACCGCGGCGGCGACCACCTCCGCGCCGGCCGCGGCGAACAGCCCGGCCGCCGCCGCGAGGGTGCCGCCGGTGGCCAGCACGTCATCCAGCAGCAGCACCTTGCGGCCCCGCAGGTCGATGCCGTCGGCGGGGATCTCCAGTGCGGCCGAACCGTATTCGAGGGTGTAGTCACGCGAGTGCACCGGCGGCGGCAGCTTGCCGGCCTTGCGCACCGCGATGACCCCCGTACCCAGCGTCGTCGCGACGCCCGCACCCAGCAGGAATCCGCGGGCGTCCACCCCGGCGACCAGGTCGGCGTCCGGCGCGCACGCACCCAGGCAGTCGATGACCGAATGAAAACCCTCGGCGTCGGCGAAGACCGGCGTCAGATCGGCGAACCGCACGCCCGGGTTCGGGAAATCATCGTGCCACCTGGTCAGGCGCTGCACCGCGTCGGCCGCCCGCGCGGTGCGCTCCCCCAGCGCATCGGCCGATTCCACCATCCCGTGCTTGCTCATCTCGACACCCACTCCCTCATCCTGCGCCCGATGCCCGGACGGCGCACGCCACCCACCGGCGGTGCTCACCGCCGCAACACCCAGCGATCCATATTCCAACCCGCACCGGCCTTGGTGGGGCTCGCGATCCCGCTCTGCATGCCGTCACCGAATGCGATGGTGCGCGGCGTGTTGAACAACGGGACCGTCGGCATCTCGCTCCACAACAGATTCTCGGCCTCGGTCTCCGAACTGAGTACGTCGGTCGAATTGCCATCCGCGGCAAGCTGTTCCGCGATCGCATCGTAACGGCCGTTGCCGTAGTGACCGAAATTGAGCCCCTCACCGGCGCGCAGCGCCGCCCGCGCGCCCACATTCGCCAGCGAGCCCGCCGGACCGGGGGCGCCCGCGGTGCCGCCCAGCACCGCGTCCACGGTGCCGCCGCCCAGCTGGGTCGGCACGAAGGTCGGCGAACCCGCGTCGACGACGTTGATTCCGGCCGCATGGCAGGCGCCGGCGATCATCGCCACGGTCTGCGCGCGCCGGTCGTCGGGTGCGCGGTAGCCGATGCGGACGGTGGGGTTCGACGCCCCGGCATCGCTCAGCGCCTGCTGTGCACCGGGCGCGTCACCGCTGGCGTATTTGCCCGCCGGGCCGATGATCGCCGGGTAGTACACCGAATCCGCCTGCACCGTGCGCGAATTCAGCGGCCCCGCCCCGAGCCCCGACTTGGCGTCGAAACCCGGATGGCCCAGCTTGTCGAACAGCGCCTGCCGCGGCACGCACAGCGCGAACGCCCGGCGCGCCCCGGGGGAGGTGAACACGCCGACCGTGGAGAGCACCAGCTGCTCGGCGCCCCGGCTGGGTACCTGCTTCACCGAAAAGCCGTCCAGGCTCAGGTCCTTCACCGAACCCGAGCCGATATCGACGACGTCGACCTCCTTGTCGGACACCTTCTTCTTCAGATCGGTGCCCTTGGGCCACACCACGATTCGCGGCGTCCGGGGCGGAACACCCCACCACTTGTCGTTCTTCACCAGCACCAGGCCGTCGTCGGCGGTGTAGGACTCGATGCGGTAGGGGCCCGACGAGGGCAGCACCTTGGGATCGATGCCGCCGGGCTTCAGATTCCAGCCGGTGTTCCAGAAATCGGCCAGCTTCTGCATCATCGCCGGATCGCCCGTCTGCACCGCCGCAACCACATTCGGCACGCCCGCGGCCTGCGCCGCGATGTGGGCGGGCATCAGATCCCCGGCATTGAACAGCGTCTGCCAGTCCACGAAGTGATGTTCGGGCCGGAAGATCACCGTCGCGTCCTTGGAGCCGGCCTGGCACTCCACCCGCTCGATATCGGAGTACCCGGCGCTGGTGGCGGCGTCGAACATGGGCGCCTGCCCGCCGGGTTTGGTGAAACGGCCACTGCGTGCGGCCCATTCGAGCACCAGATCGTCACACGAGGTGGGGATCCCGTCGGAGTAGACGCCGTCCGGGTTGAGCCGGTACTGGATGGTCTGCGACGCGCCCGGCACCTGTTTGGCGGTGCCGTAATCGGTGTCGGCGATCGACTGGCCGTCCGGTCCGGTGTAGAAGAATCCGGTCAGCACCCGCGAAAAGATCGCCGCCCCACCGCCGTTCGCGCCCAGGACGGTGCCGCCGTTGTAGCTGGCCGGCACCGCGTCGACCGCAAAGCCGATGGACGGGACCTTGTTCTTCGACGAGCATCCTGCCAACACGCCGACGACGAGCGCGCCGACCGCCAGTGCGGCGGCCGGCCGGACGTACGGACGTCGGTGATTGCGCACACTTCCTCCGCTGAATAGACCGGACCTGCCAGAGTGCGCCGGAGCACCGGCCACGCTCAGTGCCGTCTCTTCTGCCGCTTCCCCGTCGGACGGACGCCGGGACGCGGTGCGCCCGTTGCGGTCTCACGCGGACGCTCCGAGGCGGCGTTACCCGAGCCGCCCAGGGCCGCGGCCCGCCTGCTCGCGGCCTCGCTCACCCGGGCACTCGCCGCACCGGACCGCTTGGCCAGCACCTTCTTGGTGTGCGCGGCGGTCGGACCCCAGCGCTCCTTGATCGACACCAGTAGCGGCACCGCGAAGAAGATCGAGGAGTACGCGCCCACGATCATGCCGACCAGCTGCACCAGCGCCAGGTCCTTCAGCGTGCCCACGCCGAGCAACCACACCGCGATCACCAGCATGCCGATGATCGGCAGGATGCCGATGACGGTGGTGTTGATCGAGCGCATCAGCGTCTGGTTCGCCGCCAGGTTGGCGAATTCGGCGTAGGTGCGGTTGTTGCGGTGGAGCACCCCGCGGGTGTTCTCCTCCACCTTGTCGAACACCACGACGTTGTCGTAGAGCACGTAACCCAGGATCGTGAGCAGGCCGATGACCGCGGCCGGGGTGACCTCGAAGCCGACGATCGAGTAGATGCCCGCGGTCACAACGAGATTGAAGAACAGCGAGGCGATGGCCGCGATGGACATGTCGCGCTCGAACCGGATCCCGATGTACACCATCGTCAGCACGATGAACACGGCCAGCGCGATGAGCGCCTTGCGGGTCACCTGCCCGCCCCAGGTGGAGCTGATCTCGGCGATGCTGATCGCGTTGCGGTTCACCGCGCCGCTGGAGTCCTTCGGATGGAAGGTATCGAACAGCGCGGCCTGGACCTTGTCCTGCTGCGCGGCATCCAGTGTGTCGGAACGGATCTCGTAGGACGCCGAGGACCCCGAACCGACCTTCTGCACGGTGACCGGCGCGTGCCCCATGGTCTTGCTGTAGACGTCGGAGACCTGGGAGGTGCTCGCGATGCCGCCCGCGGGGATATCGATGCGGGTGCCGCCCGCGAAGTCGATGCCCAGGGTGAATCCGCGCAGCCCGATGCTCAGCGCCGCGATCACGATCATCGCCGCGGCGATTCCGTAGTACATCCGGCGGCGCCCGACGATGCGGAACCCGCCGGTGCCGGTGTAGAGCCGCTCGAAGAACCCGTGCTGGGGCGCGACGTCCACGACCTGATCGTCCACTGGACGGTCCTCCATGACTCGGGAGTTACTCATGCTCACGCCTCCCTGCTGCCGACCGGGATACCCGCGGCGGCCTTGCGTTCGCGGGCATACTGCGCGACCGCGCCGAGGCCGTTCACCGAGGGCTTGGCCCAGAACGGCGAGCGCGAGGCCAGCATCATCAGCGGCGAGGTGACCAGGTACAGCACGATCACGTCCATGATCGTGGTCAGGCCCAGGGTGAAGGCGAAGCCCTTCACCTGCCCCGCGGCCAGGATGTACAGCACCGCCGAGGCGATCAGGCTGACCGTCTTACCGGAGAGGTTGGTGCGCTGGGCGCGGGACCAGCCGCGCGGCACCGCCGAGCGGAAGCTGCGGCCCTCGCGCATCTCGTCCTTGATGCGTTCGAAGAACACCACGAACGAGTCCGCGGTCATACCGATACCGATGATCAGACCGGCGATACCGGCCAGGTCGAGGGTGAAGTTGATCCACCTGCCCAGCAGCACGATGATGCCGAAGACCGCGAAACCCGAAGCGACGAGCGAGAATCCGGCGAGGAATCCGAGCATCCGGTAGTACAGCAGGCAGTACAGCAGCACGGCGATCAGGCCGACCGCACCCGCGATCAGGCCCGCGTGCAGCGAGGACAGCCCCAGCGTCGCGGAGACCGTCTGTGCCTCGGAGGTCGCGAAGGACAGCGGCAGCGAACCGTACTTGAGCTCGTTGGCCAGTTCCTTGGCGGTGGTGCCGTTGAAGTGCCCGGTGATCGAGGTGCTGCCACCCTGCTGCGGGCCCTGCTGCACGACCGGGGCGCTGACCACCTTGGAGTCCAGCGTGAACGCGATCTGCCGGTTGACGTAGTCGCCGGTGAGCTTGGCCCACGGATCGCTGTGCTTGAAGGTCAGATCGACCGACCACTGCCCCTGCTGCTGGTTCAGCGAGGCGCTGGCGTCCTTGATGTCCTGGCCGTCGATCGCGCTCTTGTCCAGCAGGTAGGTGACGCCGCTGCCGTCGGTCGCGCAGGTCACCAGCGGCAGGTTCGGATCGTCGTTACCGGCCAGCGGGTCCGGCTTGCTGCAGTCCAGCGTGGCCAGGGCCAGCTGCTGGATCTGCGGGTTGGTGCTCTGACGCAACTCCTTGGCGTTGGCGATGGCCTGCTGGGTCTGCTGCGCCGGGGTCAGGTTGCTGGCCGGGGCCGGGGTGGGAGAGGGTGTCGCCGGGGTGGGCGCGTGCGTCGGGCTCGCCGGGGCGGGCGCCGCGTGCGACGGCGTCGGCGCGGGCGTCGAGGGCGCCTGCTTGGGCTCGAATCGGGTCTGCACGGGGACCTGGAAGTCCGCCGGGACCGCTCGCACCGAGCCCGAGGCGTCGGGCTGATAGGCGGCCGGTGCCTTCTTGGTGGGGGCGGCCGCGGGAGTCTGCTTGGTAACCGGTGGCGTCGCGGCTCCCGGCGCGGGGGTGCCCGGCTGCGTGGCGCCGGGGGGCGGGGTCAATCCACCCGGCAGGCCGGGGGTGATGTTCCCCGCCGGCCCGCCCGGCAGACCGTTCGGCAGGCCTGGGGTGATGTTCCCCGCCGGCCCGCCCGGCAGACCGTTCGGCAGGCCGCTGCCCGCGCCCTGCTGCTGACCGGTCTGGATCACCGGACGGATGTAGAGCTTGGCCGTGGTGGCGAGCGACTTGGCCTGCTGGCCGTTCTGCCCGGGGACCGTGATCACCAGGTTGCTGCCGTCGATGACGACCTCGGAGCCCGAGACGCCGAGGCCGTTCACCCGGGATTCGATGATCTGCTGAGCCTGCTTCAGGCTGTCCTGGCTCGGCTTGCCGCCGTCGGGAGTGCGGGCGGTCAGCGTCACCTGCGTGCCGCCCTGCAGGTCGATACCGAGTTTGGCCGCCGCGGACTTCGGACCGGTGAAGAACACCAGACCGTAGACAACGATCAACAACAGCGCGTAGACGCCGAGGAACCGCAGCGGATGCCCCGTTCCCTTGGAAGGTGGCACAGTTCTAATCTCCTGGCAGTGTCGATCCGGTCAGTGTGGGCAGACTACTAGCGCTGGGCCGGGCGGTACCTGAACGGTGCCGGGCACCCCCGAGGGACAGGGGCGCGCGGACGCCGGACACAGCGCATCGCCGCCGCACGCCGCGTGGCGGTGGTGCGACGGCTCGGGCCGGTCAGTCCTTGCTGAGCCGGGCGTTGGTGTCCTCGACGGACTCCTCGGCGACAGGCTCGGTCCCAGCGGTGACGTCCTCATGCTCGGCGGCCACGACGGTCTCGGTCTCGTCGGCACGAACCTCACGGATCGCCTGCCGCAGCCAGGTGGTCACGACTTCCTCGGCGATCTCCAGGTCGACGGTGGTCTCGTCCAAATCGACCACGGTGCCGTACAGGCCCGAGGTGGTCACGATGCGATCGCCGACCTTCAGGCTCTCCTGCATGGTCGAGACGTTGGCCGCCTCGCGCTTCTGACGCCGCACGCTGAGGAACATCGGCACCAGCAGGGCTACCAGCAGCAGGGGAAACAGCAGTTGCGCCATCGTTGTAGTCGGTCCCTCGGTATTGTCAGTGGATTGAAAGGCGGTCCGGCGGACGCCGAACTGCCAGCGTAGTACCCCAGTCTGCCATCAGCCGCACATTCGCGCCCACGCGGACCTGCCGTCGCCGGAGCACTCCACCCGGCACGGGGGCCGCGGCCGCGGTCTCGACGGGGGGCCGATCGCCCGCACGTGTCCCGGCGAACCATTTCCGCGATAACGCTTCGGGCGAACCGTCGCAAGCCCAATTGCGTTGCGCTACGGTAATTCTCGAAGGGATCACGTGCTCGCTCGATGTCCCGGCGGTGCGGCCGGGGCCCTGTCCCTGTTCCACCAGGCCACCGGGGATCCGAACGCGCCCGAACTCTCCCGGACGACCGGCCTGTCCGCCTCCGGGCCCTGGTTCGGCATGCCCGCCGCCCGTATCGGCGCTCCGGCCCGCACCCGCTACCAGGAGTGGCCGCTGCGGTCGCGCCGCCCCTACCTGAGCGTCCACGGTCGCGGTACCGCCCGGGTGTACCTGGCCGACGGCCACGACGCGCCGGTGCGCCCGTTCCTGTTCGCCGACGGCTTCGCGTACGGGCCCAGCGATCTGGACGGGCTGTTCGACCGGCTCGATGCCCCGTATGCGGCGGGCAGCGACCGCTTCCTCGAGCAGCTGCTGTCATCCAGGGTGGACGTGATCCTGATCGGATTCGACACACGGCACGACTACGTCCAGGTGAACGCGGGCGTGGTCCAGGAATGCATGCGATGGGCGGCTTCCCGTACCGGCCGATCGAGCTCGGCGTCGCCAACGGGCGCGGTGACGGCGCGGGCTCGGATCGGATCGTGCCCGGCGAGATCGCCTTCGAGAAGCACTATCCGCACGACGCGGCGGGCGCGACCGCCCGGTTCCAGCCCGCCGAAGGCGAGCTAGAGCGGTGTGGCGCGCCCTCGACTACGATCCCGTCGACTGGAGACGGACCCGCACCGGGATCTGCGCACGCTGGACCCTACCCACAGCCTGCTCGACGAATTCTGTTGCAACGAGGCGAATTCCGAGCACGGAACGGTGACTCGCACACTGGCCGAATGGATTCTGGCCCGCATCGCCAAGTAGGGCTCGAAAGCCTTCGGCCCCGGAGAGCGCCGGAACGCCCGGCTCAGGCGGCGCCGTACGTGTAGTCCTCCAGCGGGAAGCTGACCGCCTCACGGTGTGCGTTCAGCGTGCTGGTCGGGCGTAGCAGCGCGGCCTCGCCGTGCTGGTTGAAGTAGTAGCTGCGGGCGGTCGAGCACTGGCCGCCATAGAACACCGAGGACCCCAGCCTCTCGGTGACGCGGTCGAGGAATTCGGTGTTGGCCCGCTCGGTCACCTCGAACACCCGCTCGTTACGCCGGAACATCTCCCCGAACAGCCGGCCCATGTGCTTCATCTGCGCCTCGATCGTGGTGAAGTACGACAGGCCGCTGTACGAGTAGGGGCTGTTCAGGCTCAAGAAGTTCGGGAACTTGGGCACCGTGATGCCCTCGTAGGCCTGGAAACGGTTGTCCCGCCAGAACTTTCCGAGATTCACCCCGTCGCGCCCGATGATCTCGATGGCCGGGAAGTTCGCGTCCCACAGGTTGAAACCCGTTGCCAGGATCAGGGTGTCGATCTCGGTCTGGTGGCCGTCGGCGGTGACGATGCCCTCGGGCTCGATGCGCTCGATGGAGTTGGTCTCGAGGTGCACGTTCGGCTGGTTGAACGTCTTGAAGTAGGTGTTGGAGAACGTCGGCCGTTTGCAGCCGAAGTCGTAGTGCGGGGTCAGTTTGCGACGAGTCTCCGCGTCGCGCACCTGGGCGCGCAGATGCGCCTTGGCCAGCACGCCGGCTCCCCGGTTGAGCAGTTTGGCCTGCCGGAAGTGCAGCACACCGATCACCATGAGCGCCTCGAGGGCAGTCGTGTTGGCCAGTCGCGCGGCCTTCTGAGTGAGGGGCAGCGAGGCGAACAGGCGCTGCACCGCGGGCGAGATCGGCATGTCGACCTTGGGCACCACCCAGATCGGCGTGCGCTGGAATACCGTGAGCGCGTCCACCTTCCGGGCCACCTCGGGCACCAGCTGCACGGCGGTGGCGCCGGTGCCGATGATCGCGGCGCGGCGGCCGGTCAGGTCGTAGTCGTCGTCCCAGGCGGTGGTGTGGATGATCTTCCCGGCGAAGGTCTCGATGCCGGGGAACGGCGGGGTGTATGGCTGGGACAGGAAGCCCGTCGCGGTGGCCAGGTAGCGCCCCGTCAGCTGCTCCCCGCCCGCGATGGACACCACCCACTGCTCGTTCTCGGCATCCCAGCGGGCGCCGTCGACGACCGTCTCGAAGCGCATCCGGCGGCGCAGATCGTATTTGGCCGCAACATGTTCGGCGTACTTCTTCAGCTCGGCCCCGGGCGCGAACAGGCGCGACCAATGCGGATTGGGCTCGAAGGAATACGAGTAGGTAACCGAGGCGATGTCGACCGCCAGGCCGGGGTACCTGTTCACATGCCAGGTTCCGCCCAGGTCGGCCTCCCGCTCGAGGATCACGAAATTACTCAGGCCGAGCCGGTCGAGCTCGATGCCCGCACCCATCCCGCCGAACCCTGCTCCGACCACGATCGCATCGAATTGAGGCGCCACGCCGAACCTCCTGTTACGCGAAGTATCAGATACAGGATGACACACTATCCAGGTCCGGGGTATCCGGGAGTGCGCACCCACCCCGATCGTATCCGCCGGCGGCGGAGTCGCCGTCCCGCTGACAGCCCGCGCACCGGGCTGCGACAATGTGTGCGTGACTCTCGAGCACGTGTGGCAGACGCGCTTCCCCAGGGCTCCCCTGAGCCACCGCGGCTACGACTCCGGCCATGTCGATGCCTTCTGCGAGCGGGTGGCCAGGGCATACCGGGGCCACGAGCTATTGACCGCCGCCGACATCCGCGAGCACGAATTCCCCGACGCCCCCTTCGGGCACCGCGGCTACGACCGCGATCAGGTGGACGATTTTCTCGATCGCGCCTGCGTCGAACTGGAATTCGCGCGCCGCGGCAGCGCCCGGCATCCCGGTCAGACCGACCTGACCCCCCGCGACGTGCAGCGGCTGCGATTCTCACCGCCGCCGACCGGGCACGCGGGCTACGACTCCGACGAGGTCGACGTGTTCCTGGACCGGGTCGCGACGACGCTCGCGCACGTGGGGCCGAACGGCCTGACCAGTCAGGACGTACACACCGCCAACTTCGGGCTGGCGCACGCGGGAAGCGCGGCGTACTACATCGATGAGGTGGATGCGTTCCTGGACGTGGTGACCCGGACGCTGGCCGCGCAGGAGGCCCCCGGCCGCTAACCGCCGTCGGTTCCCGGCCGGGGGTCGATGCGAGGCTTGTGCGCCAGCACGGGGGCGTAGCCGAAGGCCTCGACCAGACTCGGGTCGTTGAAGGCGGTGATGCGGGCGATGCGCGCGCCGATCAGCGTCAGGACCTGCACGCCGTGCGCCTCGTAGCGGCCGTCCCCCGCATACATGTACTCCACGAAGGCGGGCTGTCCGTTCGCCCGAGCGGGCAGCATGAGCCACTGCGACCCGTGGCGCAGCACCCGACTGGAGAGGAAGCCAACCACGGCCCGACGGCCGGTGAACCACGTTGCGACGGGCGGCATTTCGAGTTCCACATCGGCGCGCAGCAGATTCACGAGCGCGTCCGCGTCGGCGCGGGTGAAGGCGTCGACATAGCCGTCGAGCAGGTTTCGCTGGATGTCCGCGTCCGGTTCGGCCAGATCCTCCTCGACCGGTCCCGCGGCGGCCATCGCGCCGCGGGCCCGTCGCAGCGCGCTGTCGACGGCCGCGCCCGTCATGTCGAGCATCTCGGCGACCTCGGCGGTTCGGAATTCCAGCACATCGCGCAGTGTCAGTACCGCGCGCTGGCGGGCGGGCAGGTATTGCAGCGCGGCAATGAAAGCGAGCCGAATTCCGGTGTGGGCGGCCACAATTGCCGCCGGATCGCCGATGTGCCGGTCCGGGATCGGCTGCAGCCAGAGCACTTCCGGGTCGGGCGCGGCCAGCGCCACGCGGTGATCGTCCCGCGGCGCACCCAATCCGGACGGCAGCGGGCGGCGGGTACGGGCCTCCAGGGCGCTGAGGCAGGCCCTGGTCGCGATCGCATACAGCCAGCGCCGGACCGAGGAGCGTCCCTCGAATCGGTCGTAACCGCGCCAGGCCCGCAGGTACGTCTCCTGCACCAGGTCCTCGGCGTCGTGGATCGAGCCGAGGAGCCGGTAGCAGTGCGCGCGCAGCTCGGGCCGGAACCGCTCGGTGGCGGCGGCGAAATCGGTGTCGAGATCGGTGTCGCGGGGCATCGCGGTGTCTCCCGGGCTGGGCGCTGTTCTCACTGTAGGCCGCCGCTCAGCCGATCGGGTGCAGCCCGGCGCCGTCGAGCCGGTACTCCGGCCCGGTGTCCGCATCGGCGGCGAGATCCAGTACCGCCTTGCCGGCCAGCTCCGGGGTGAGGACCGGCTGCATCCGCGCGGTGAGGGTTTCGGGGTCGACGCCCTGCCGTGCCGCATACCCGGCCACCCCCACGGCCCCGAGATCGGTGCTCGGGGACAGGTTCGGCAGCACCGCGACGAACCGGATGCCCAGCTCCCCGCGCTCGGACTCCTCCGCCGCATAGCCGCGCAGGTACCGGATGGCGGCCTTGGCGGAGGCGTAGCCCCCGCTCAGCGGCGAACCGGCCAGGGCGGCCGCGCTCGACACCGCCACTACCGCGCTCCCCGGAGCCAGCGGTTCACGCAACGCCGTGGCGATCCAGGCGAAGGCATGCTTGGTGTCGGCATTCCAGTTGCGGCCGAACGTTTCCCACGTCTGCTCGTGGATGGGGGCCATGTGCGGGACGACACCCGCATTCAGTACCAGCAGCCCCGGCCGGTACTCGCGAATCGCCCGCTGCGCCACGGCCTCATCGGTCGCATCCCCCACCACCGGCACGAACCGTTCCCCCAATTCCTTTCCGACGGCGCGCAATTGCTCCTCACCGCGCGCGATCCCCACCACCGTGTAGCCCGCGCCCGCCAGCGCCGCGGCGATACCCCGGCCGAATCCTCGGCTGGCTCCGGTGACGACGGCGGTCTGAGTCTGTTCTGACATCGGATGCTCCCGGATGTTTGTGTTTTGTTCGGTCGACATCGAGACCATCGACGCCGGGGAAATCCGTCAGCCAGACCCAGAATGTGATGCAGGTCACATCTGACGGTTCTTGCGATAGGCCTCATACCCGAGCCGTGACCGTCCCCGCGGGCCGCGAGCCGGCAGCACCTTCCCCCGTCGCCGGCTCGACTTCGGAATTCGCATCACCTCAGCAGACTCTCCGACGATGCACTCGCCGTCTGGACCGTCGGGCATCGGATTCCACCGCACGCGATGAGCCCCGTGCGCTTCGCACGACCACGGGACCACCGCTAAGACACTGCGATGAACGGACATCGGACTCGGCGGCGCCGGAAGCCCGTCTGCCGTAGTACATTCGGATGTCGGCCGGGCGTTCGGTTCGTTCGGTGTCGTGACAAAGGGGCGGGATCATGGCTGATGTAGATCTGACACAATCCGATGCGGACGGCCTGCCGGGCCCGACCACGGCGCCCGATACCGTTCCGCCGGGCCAGAATCCGGCCTACATCGCCGCGACGACCGCGACGAATCCGGATGGCAGCGTTACCACCACCTACCCGCACGGCGACCGGGTGACCGTTCGCGACGGCGCGTCGCTCGAGAGCGGCGGGCGGGCCACCGTAGACACCATCACCGGGAACGGCACGGTCGTCTACCAGCTCGCCGACAAAGCCGTCGCCGCAACGACTGTCGCCGCCGACGGTTCGTCCCGGTCGATCGTGAAGGCCGCGGACGGATCGGTGACCGCCATCTCGCGAGCGTCGGGCGGCGCGCTGTCGCTCACCGTCGGTGGGCAGCAGGTGGCGAATCCCGGCGTGGGCGACGTCGTACTCGCCGCGGCCCGCAGCTATGCGGGCGCACCCTACGCCTGGGGCGCCGGCGGTGTCTACGGTCCGACGAAGGGCGAGGCCGACAACGGCCAGGGCGCAAACCAGTTCGGCGATTTCAACAGGGTCGGATTCGACTGCGAGGGGCTGGTCCGCTACGCGACCTATCAGGCCACCGGACACGACATCGGCCCGGGCACAACGAATCAGGTCACCTCGCAGTACCTGACGACCGTGACGCCGACCGGCAATCTCGGCGTCGGCAACGCCCAGCCGGGAGACCTGCTGTACTTCGAAACCCCGCCGGAACACGTTGCGGTGTACGCGGGTTCGCAGAACGGCGCGCCGACGATCGTACAGGCGCCGGAATCGGGGGAAACCGTCGAGGAGATTCCGCTGAATCGCAACGACCTCTACGGGATCCGGCGGCCGAGCTGATCTCGCGCCGGACCGCGTAGGAGCTACCGCGTCGCGAGCTCGGCATCGCTGCCGACATCGCCGTCGGGAATAGGCTGCGACTCAGCCGATTTCATGGTCGGCCGAGTCGCAGTGCCTCTCAGGGTAGATCGAACTTCCGGTCCTGGATGCCTGCTGTGAAGGCATCCCAGGCAACGGGTTCGAAGACCAATGCCGGGCCGGACGGATCCTTCGAGTCGCGCACGCCAACCAGGCCCTCGCCGAGATGCGCCACCTCGACACAGGTGTCCTGACTCGCCGACCGACTGCTCTTGTACCACGCAGCGCTGGACAGATCGATGTTCATGCTTGGTACTCCCTCGAAATAGTCAGGAGCAGTTGCCTGCTCGCGTCTACATCCAACGCTACGCGCTGAATTTCCTTTGTCGCATACCGAAACTGCTCGACCTCGACCGCCTGATCGAGATACAGCGCCCCCGTGTAGCCCTGCACGTAAACAACGGGCGGTTCGGTCAACCGCGCGGTCGAATGCTCGGGGAAGTCCATCATGACGAACGAACCGGTGAGCAGCCCCTGATGGCAGCCGACACGATCCGGAACGATCTGGATCGCAACGTTCGGCAGTGACGACATGGCGTACAGGTGCAGCACCTGATCCGTCATCACCGCCGGTCCACCCATCGGTCGCCGCAAGATCGATTCGCACAGCAACGCGCGCAACTCGAAACCATTGCCCCGCAACCGCATCTGCCGTCGCTGGAGGATGTCGAGGTACCGCTCCAGATCCTCCGGCGATTTGCCGGGAAATTCGACCCACATGACCGCCTGCCGATACTCGGGCGTCTGCAGCAGGCCGGGAAGAAGGGCCAGCTGAAACGTCGCCACCCGGGCCGCGGCCTCCTCCAGCCCGATGAACAGATCGAAGTGATCCGGAACGACTTCGGCAAAACTGTGCCACCAACCAGGTTTCTTGGTCTCCCCCACCAGCGCCGCCAACGCCTCGGTCACCTCCTCACTCGCACCGTACATCCCGCACAGAATCTTGACGTACAGCTCTTTCAGTTTCGGCCCGTCCTGCCCGGACTCCATGCGCCACAACGTCTGCGGCGACACCTCGATTGCCCGGGCGGCGACCGGCACTGTCACGCCGGATCGCTCGCGTAGTTTCTTCAACTCCCGCCCCAGCATACGCCGCGGTACGGCCGAACCCGTCATTTGATCCTCCCATTCTGTTATCTCTCAGTTTGGAATGCGATTCGGGTCTCAGTTTGGAAGAGCACCAATATTTCCCGCGAATCGTACGTTTTTGGCTTCCGTAATGCCGCGCGCCACTGTACTACTGAATTCGCCCCGATGGCCGGGATGCACCCACCACCCGGATGTCATCTGTACCAGGCGGTTTCGGCCTCGGCCACCGGGGATTCCAAATCGGTAATTCCAGTTTTCAGGGGTGCTCACATGTACGGACTTCCGATCACCGACCATCGCCGATTGCCGGTCATGACAATCGCCTACGCCCACCTCATCATGCAGACCCATCTGGAATGTCCAGCACGGATATGTCCAGTAAAAGGACAGGCCAAACAGCGCCTCATCGACGCGGGCCAGCTAACCCCCTCCGACACACCACATATGGGTTTCTGACCGCTGGACGTGGCCGCCAACCGCACAAATCGGCCCCATCCTTACGATGGCAGGCACAGTTGAGCCGAACGCACGGGAGAGACATGCCGGACAGGGATACCGCTACCGATCTGACCGCGGCGCAGGCCCTGCAGGAGTTGCAGAGCCGGTACGACCGCGCGGTCGACAAGTTGCGGACGGCGGTGCGCGAGTTCATCCACGACGGCGTGGCCCCGGACTGGCGGCAGCGGGCCGAGGGGGCGTTCGTCTATCCCGAGCTGCGCCTGTCCTGGGAGGGTGAGGTGCATCGGGAGAAGGGGCCGCGGTCGTGGGGGCGGTTGACCCGGCCCGGGTTCTATTCGACGAGCGTGACCCGGCCCGAGCTGCTGCGGCGGTATCTCACCGAGCAGCTGGAGGTGATCGAGCGGGACTACGACGTGCGGATCGATGTCGGACCGTCCCGGCAGGAGATCCCGTTCCCGTACGTGATCGACGGCTCCGACCTGGCGCTGGACCGATCGATGAGTGCGGATATCGCGCGCTACTTCCCGACCACCAACCTGGCCGACATCGGCGACGAGACGGCCGACGGGACGCTCGTCCTCGACGAGCCCTTCCCACTCAGCCACTTCGACGCGCTGCGGACCGACTTCTCGCTCGCACGGCTGCGGCACTACACCGGCACGGCGGTCGAGGACTTCCAGCCGTTCGTACTGTTCACCAACTACACCCGCTACGTCGACGAGTTCGTGCGCTGGGCCGGTGACGAAATTGCGGATCCGGACAGCCCGTACCAGCGGCTGGCCTGCGCGGGCGGCGCGGTCGTCACCGCCGACACCCGGGACCGCGACACGACGGTGTCGGATCTGGCCTGGAAGAAGCATCAGATGCCGGCTTGGCATCTGAGCGCCGCCGACGGTCCGGGCATCACCCTGGTGAACATCGGGGTGGGGCCGGCGAACGCGAAGACCATCTGCGATCACCTCGCGGTGCTGCGCCCGGCCGCCTGGATGATGATCGGGCACTGCGGCGGGCTGCGGGAGAGCCAGGAGATCGGCGACTACGTGCTCGCGCACGCCTACCTGCGCGACGATCATGTGCTGGATTCGGTCCTACCCCCGGACATCCCGATCCCCAGCATCGCCGAGGTACAGCGGGCCCTGTACGACGCCACCCGGCTGGTCAGCGGCATGCCCGGCGACGACGTCAAGGAACGCCTGCGCACCGGCACCGTCGTCACCACCGACGACCGCAACTGGGAACTGCGCTATTCCGCCTCGGCGCTGCGCTTCAACCAGAGCCGGGCCGTGGCGGTCGACATGGAGAGTGCCACCGTCGCGGCCCAGGGCTACCGGTTCCGCGTCCCGTACGGCACCCTGCTGTGCGTTTCGGACAAGCCCCTGCACGGCGAGATCAAGCTCCCGGGCCAGGCGAACCGCTTCTACGAGGGCACCATCTCCGAGCACCTCCAGATCGGCATCCGAGCGGTCGAACTGCTCCGCGCCGAGGGCGACAACCTGCACTCGCGCAAGCTCCGCACGTTCAACGAGCCACCGTTCCGCTGACCGGCTGATCCGCGCGCGCCGATCCGCCCGATCGGCCCACAGTCGTTGTGTCACAGTCCGATTCGGTTGAATGACCAGTTGGCTAACACCTCTTGTTATGTGCCGCCACTTGACGTTATATTACACAAAATAGTGGTATGGTTCATATCGCAGGAGGTCAGAGCATGACAGCCGCCGCAGCTGCCATCGCGTACGGAGCTGACGACCCCGCCGCCGAGCGCATCGTCGATCACGGCCGCATCCCCGGCATGCGCTCCAGCGAATTCGGACCGGCGCGCGGCGACTTCGGGGTCGAGGAGATGATCGCGCGCCTGGATGGCATGTTCGACGGCCGGCCCCGCCACTGCCGCCTGGACATCCACCAGGTCGTCGCGACGCTGCCCGCACCGGAGGTGCACGGCGGGGACGCCAGCTCCGCACTGCTGGCCAACCTGCCGCACACCCAGCCCCGCCAGGCCCTGGATCTGTTGCGGCGCATACCCATTCGCACCGAGAGGCCGCGCGGACCGGCGGGATCCTTCGAGCTGGAGGCCGCCCTGCAGATGATCCGGGTCCTGCTCGAGCTCGGCGAGACGAGCACCGCCCAGACCCGGCTGGAGGCGCTGCGGAACGCCTACCTGGGCGATTGGCGGATCTCGTGGTACACGGCCGTCGCGGCGCTGCTCTGCGCCGAATACCGCCGCGCGTACCGGCAGTTCGACATCGTCCGGGTGATGCTGCCGCACGAGTACGCCCCCAGCCTGGCCATGGCGGTCACCGCGGAAATGCTGCTGAACTCCCAGGGCGCACAGCAGGATATCGACGACTGGCGACACGCGTCGATCGACCACTACCGGCACGCGTGGGGCATGAATCGCGCTGCGGCGAGCGCCGCGTTCGGCCTGGCCCGCCGCCTGGCCGCGCACGGCGACTTCGCCGGTGCGGTGGCTGTCCTGGACGAACTGCCCGCGGCCTGCGAGCACCGCGACACCGCAGGGCTGACCGGATGCATTCTGCAGGTGTCCGCCCCGGTGACCGAGCTGAGCGAGACGGACCTGCGGATCGCCGCCGGGCGCCTGGCAGGACTGTCGAAAGCGTCGCGCTATTTGCCCACCCGGATCGTGCTGCTGTGGACGACCCTGGTCTGGCTGCGGGCGGGCGGGAGCCTGCGGAGCCCGGAGACCTCGATCCTGGGCACCCCCAACACCGAAGCGGGACTGCGGTGTGGCCTCGAGGCGGGATTGCGCACGCTGGCCCGGAACACCACGTGTCCCGAGCACCGAATTCGCTTGGTGGACTTGGCCAATCAGGTCCGTCCACGCACCTGGTTCTAGTAGTACGAAGTTCGGAAGGATTGAGGCGTTATGGGTACCTGGGATGTCGGGGAGGTGGTGCTCGTGGCGATGGCCGGCGGGGCCTTGCTCTCCACAGGCTTCGCCCTGCTGTGGTCGATGGGACACTCACGGCCGGTGCTGTCGGCCGATCGCGGCTCCCTGCGCCGCTCGAGCCGGGATCTGGGCCTGTGGCCACCGGCGCTGTCGTGTTCGGCGCCGGACCATCCGCTCACGCTCGCCGAGGCCCACCTGGCCATGCAGCTGCACCGCGAACACCAGTGCACCCGCAAGCGCGCCGCGTTCACCGAGCTCGTCGCCGCGGGCCACATCAAGCCCGACTCGTCCCGCCCGAACGAAACCCCGGGCGACTAGTAGGACCCCCGTCGCTCGCATCGGTCGAGCGCTCGCCTCGCCGCACCGACGCTCGCCCCACCGCCGCACAACTCGTCCCGCGCACCCCGGGACCCGAGCCGGCAGGTATCGTTCCAGGTTGCCCTTGCGTAGCCGGTAGAGCGAGAAAGTGGGTGCGATGCACTGGGATCAGATGTCGGCAACACCCGATGACCTGCGCAAGCGGGCCACACGTCTCCGGCGCGGGGTGGGGCAACTGGGAATTCTCGAATCGATCATCGAGGTTGCGGATGGGCCGTGGCTCGGCGCGATGGATGCCGACGGACGCGGAACCGCCGAACTGCGCATGCACCTGGCGGGGCGATACCGGCTCACCACCGTCGTGACCAGCGCGGGCAAGCTCAGCCTCGTGCAACTGCACTCCCCCTCCGGCGCCGAACGGGTACTGTCGACCAAACCGGCACTGCGCCAGGGCTGGACCGACTCCGAGCCGATGCCCAAACAACCCACCTGGCTCGATTACGTCATCGACTGGGTGAGCACCGCGAGCGCGGATGTGAACCGCCGCACGGTCATCGAATGGCAGCTCGTCGGCGCGGACCGCCGCCTGGCCGCCATGGACGACACCATCGAGGGCATGCGCACCAGCCTGCTGGAACGCGAACAACTCCGCGCCGACCTCGCGGCCGAGATCGATCAGCTCCGCTCCGAACGCGATAACCTTCCCCTCGCACTCGCACCCGCACCCGCACTCGCACTCGCACTCGCACCCGCACCCGCACCCGCACCCGCACCCGCACCCGCACCCGCACCCGCACCCGAGGATGCGACACCTCCCGTATTACCTGCCGAACCCGAACACGCTTCGATACTCGGCACATTCACGGCTTACGAGGGCGCGGCGACTCCTCTCCTCACCGAGACACCCTCCACGCAAGCGACGTGCGACGACGATGCGACACCCCCGGTATCGCCATCCGCACCGGAGCACGCTCCCGCCCGCACATTCCCGGTCTCCGACGGTGCCGCGACACCTCACCGCATCGAGGCATCCGCCACACACACGACGCCCGACGAGCCCGCGCAATCCCCAGCCTGGGATACGCAGCCCGCCGGGCGGCCGTGGGATCCGGATTACGGTGTGGCGTAGCCGATCAGGGCGCCGATGCCCGCGCCGATCGGGATGGTGACCAGCGCGCCGACGCCGCCGAGGAAGAATCCGATCACCGCGCCGATGCCCGCGCCGATCAGCGCGCCGACACCCGCGTTGTACTGCTTGCGGGCCTGCGTGTCCTGATCGTCGATGGCCTGCGCGGTCCGCGGCGTCGCGGACTGCGGTGTGAGCGTGAGGGTTCGGCCGTCGTTCCCGATGTGCGGGGTCAGCCCGGCGATCCCGGCCGCGGATTGCAGGCCGAGCGGAACGGTGGCGACCACGGCGCCCGCCGCGTCGGTCAGGGTGACCGAGCGGGCATCCGGGGCGAGCGCGAAGCGCCCGGCGGCGACCGTGGTGGTCACACCCATGTCGCCGGCGGCCGGCGTCACGGTATAGCCGACGCCGTGGTCGACGCCGTGGAAACCGGTGTAGGCCACCGGCTGTGCCCCGGCGATCCCGGCGGTCAGCCCCGTGGCGCCGACCGCGAGTAATGCGGTGGCAGCGATCTTATTGACTCTCATTGCTTTTCCCCTCATTCCGTCGGCAAGCGCCGACACAGCCCCCGACGCCCCTGTACGGTGCGCTCCCATTCTCGCGCAACCTCCGGTCTGGGCGGTCGGTTTTGGATTACATTGCGTGGCACCGCTTCCCCGCATGTGCGCCGAACCTCGTTACGCTGGCCGCATGCCCGCGATCCGCTACCCCGATCGTTCCCTCATCGGCACCCTGCTCCCGGCGATGTCGGACCGCCGCAGCGGCGCGCCGGCGGACGACACCGCCCTGGTGCACGTCTGGGGTTTCACCGGCACCGGCCGCCCGGACGAGACGAACGCCGCCGGTTTCACCCCCTTCTCCCCCTGCGAATCCCGGACCGAGGGCTCACCCATCCTGGACATAGCCGCCCGGATGATGGAGGGCATGGGCGGGCGGCTGTGGGGATTCGGCCTGGCCTCACGAACCGTTGTCGAGGCGGTACATCGCGAACTCGACGAGACGGACACCTCGGGTGGGCCCAGGGTCTCGGTATCGCGCCCGCTCGCGGCCCGCACCGGTCTCGCTGCCGAGGAAGTCTGGGCGGCAACGATTTTCGACGGCCGCGGCCGGGAGTACACCCGGATCCAATACCTGCACCTGCCCGATCTCGAACCGATCATCTGGGACGACGACACGGTGCCGCAGTCCGCCGCCTGGATCGATCGCATGGCCGCGGGCGTCGTCGTGGCGCATGTGTGGGCCGCGGCCATGGCGCTGGACGCGGCCCGCAATCACGGTGTCCTGGAGCACATTCAGCGCAAGCTCAACGAATGACCCGGCATCACATCCGGTAGTACCGCCGCCGGTATCCCGGCCCCCAGCCCCGCCGGGCGCGCACGATCACCAGGAACAGCACCGGGAACAGGAAGAACGGGAAAATGTGCGTGGTCACCACGAGTGCGACCGCGGCGACGAACGCGACGATCGCGGCCACCTGCAGCACGCCCCGGTCTCCCCGGCGCACTCTCGGGGCAGTCGGCGGCGCCGGCCGCGGCAGATCGGTGAACAGGACCACCAGATCCCCGGTTGTCTTCGCGGAAAAGGCTCGGGCCACTCGCTCGTCGTACTCATCGACCTCGAGCCGCCCGGCGGCGAAGTGCTCGCCCAGCGCCGCGGCGGCCTTCTCGCGTTCGGCCGTTCCGACCCGCAGGCCGGTGGACCCTAGTGCCGCGGGGTCGAATACCGCGGGGTTCGAATCGGTCATGCCAACCCCTAATCGGAGAACGAATATCACGCTGCCACCAGGGTAGGTCGTGCCCGATCCCCGCGCTTACGCCTGCTGACGTATTTCCTCGGTACGCGCGCACCGGTCGTCGCCGACATGCGGTGTTCCAGGGAGTAAAT
This sequence comes from Nocardia albiluteola, assembly GCF_018860155.1. Taxonomy (GTDB): domain Bacteria; phylum Actinomycetota; class Actinomycetes; order Mycobacteriales; family Mycobacteriaceae; genus Nocardia; species Nocardia albiluteola. The sequence continues at coordinate 277,232 of NZ_JAHKNI010000009.1, read as the reverse complement.
GCGATGTCCGACCGGTCATGTTCGCTCAGAGCCGAATTGGTGGTGGCCGGACGGAATCGGAAACGCCGTGGTCAGGCATTTCTACCGACACGGCGGGGCACCGGTGAAGGTACGTTCGGCGATGCATGCCTGTCAAGCGATTTTCCGGGTCATCGCGAGGTGCCCGCTCCCGTCGACGGATTCGCAAGATCGTCGTAGCGTCGTTGTGGTGACCGCACCGGAGAACCTGCCCACCACCGCGGGCGAGCTGCGCGCCGCCGGATATCTGCCACGCAGCGTCAAGTCCGAGATCCGCGAAAACCTGCTGGCCCTGCTCGGCTCCGGTGGCGACCCGTGGCCCGGCATCGTCGGATTCGATCGAACCGTGGTGCCGCAGCTCGAACGCGCGCTGCTGGCCGGGCATGATGTCGTGTTGCTCGGCGAGCGCGGCCAGGGCAAGACCCGCCTGCTGCGCACCCTGATCGGCCTGCTCGACGAGTGGACACCCGTCATCGCGGGCGCCGAGCTCGGCGAGCATCCCCTGGATCCGATCAGCCCGGCCGGTCGCCGCCTCGCCGCGGAGCTGGGCGACGATCTGCCCGTGGCGTGGCGACACCGCTCCGAGCGGTACGCCGAGAAGCTGGCCACCCCGGACACCTCGGTCGGCGACCTGATCGGCGACGTCGACCCGGTGAAGGTCGCCGAGGGCCGCAGCCTGGGCGATCCCGAGACCATTCACTTCGGGCTCGTGCCGCGCGCGCATCGCGGCATCGTCGCGGTCAACGAGCTACCCGATCTGGCCGAGCGCATTCAGGTCGCGCTGCTGAACGTGATGGAGGAGCGCGATATCCAGGTCCGCGGCTACACGCTGCGCCTGCCCCTGGACGTGCTGCTGGTCGCGACGGCGAACCCCGAGGACTACACCAATCGCGGCCGCATCATCACCCCGCTCAAGGACCGCTTCGGCGCGGAGATCCGCACCCACTACCCGCTCAGCGTCGAGGCCGAGGTGGATCTGGTCCGCCAGGAGGCCGAGCTCGTCGCCGAGGTGGGCGATCCGCTGATCGAGGTGCTGGCCCGGTTCGTCCGGCAGCTGCGGGAATCCGCCGCGATCGACCAGCGCTCCGGTGTGTCCGCCCGTTTCGCGGTCGCCGCCGCCGAGACCGTGGCCGCCGCCGCGCTGCGCCGCTCCGCCATCACCGGCGAGCATCCCGCCGTCGCCCGGCCCGTCGACCTCGAGTCCGTGCCGGCGGTGCTGCGCGGCAAGCTCGAATTCGAGTCCGGCGAGGAGGGCCGCGAACAGGAGCACCTGGTGCACCTCATGCGACGCGCATTCTCCGAGACCGCGCGGGCGCGCCTGGGCGGAATCAACCTGCGCCCCTTGGCCGCCGCCGTCGGCGATGGCAACCTGGTCACCACGGGCGAGCGCGTCCCCGGCAAGGACGTGCTCTCGGCCCTGCCCGAGCTGCCGGTGCTGCACGAGGTCGCCGCCCGCCTCGGCGTCGAGCCGACCGAGCCGTCGACTCGCATCGCCTCCGCGGTCGAGTTCGCCTTGGAAGCACTGTATCTGGCCCGGCAGGTGGCGAAGGACACCGACGACGGCATGGCGGTCTACGGCGCATGACCGCCCCTGATCACTATTCCTACGGCCCATATCACGACGGACCGGATCCGCTCGCCCCACCACTGGATCTGCGCGATGCGCTGGACCAGATCGGGCGCGACGTGATGGAGGGCAGTTCGCCGCGCAGCGCGCTGGAGGAGCTGCTGCGGCGGGGCATGAACGGCATGCGGGGGCTCGACGATCTGACGCGGCAGGTGTGGCAGCGGCGGTCCGACATCTCCCGGCGCAACCGGCTCGACGGGACCCTGCAGGAGGTGCGGCGGCTGCTGGACGAGGCGCTGGATGCCGAGCGGCGGGCGTTGTTCCCGGATCCCAGCGACGACGCGCGGTTCGCCGAGGCGCAGCTGGACGCGCTGCCGCCGAGCACCGCGGCGGCGGTCGGCGAGCTCGCCGAGTATCCGTGGCGCTCGGAGCAGGGCCGGGAGAATTACCGGAAGATCCGCGATCTGCTCGGTCAGGAACTGCTCGAATCCCGTTTCCAGGGCATGAAACAGGCGCTGCAGAGCACCACGCCCGAGGACGTCGAGCGGATCAAGGAGATGATGTCGGATCTGAACGATCTGCTGGCCGCCCACGCCCGCGGCGAGGACACCGACCAGCAGTTCGCCGAATTCATGGACCAGCACGGGGAGTTCTTCCCCGAGAATCCGCGCAATACCGACGAGCTGATCGACGCGCTCGCCGCCCGTGCCGCCGCCGCCCAGCGCATGATGAATTCGATGACCACCGAACAGCGCGCCGAACTGGGCGAGCTCATCGGGCAGGCGTTCGGCGATCCGGAGGTGGCCGCACAGGTCGCCGCGCTGGACGCCAATCTGCGCGCGCTGCGACCGGGCGAGGACTGGGAATCGGGGCAGCGCTTCCGCGGGCAGGACCCGCTCGGCCTGGGCGAGGGTGCCCAGGCGATGCAGGATCTGGCGGAACTCGATGCCCTGGCCGAGCAGCTCGGCCAGTCGTATCCCGGTGCGCGGCTGGAGGATATCGATATCGACGCGCTGACCCGTCAGCTCGGCCAAGACGCCTCGATCGATGCCGCGCGGCTGGCGGAGCTCGAGCGGGAACTGCGTCGTCAGGGCCTGTTCGAACGCGCACCGGACGGCTCACTCCGATTGACGCCCAAGGCATTACGGCGCCTGGGCGAGACCGCGCTGCGGGCGGTCGTCGGGCAGCTGCGCTCGCGGCGCGGCGAACGCGATACCGCGCTGGCCGGTGCGGCGGGCGAACCGACCGGGGCCTCGCGGCCGTGGCGATTCGGCGACACCGAGCCCTGGGACGTCTCGCGGACCGTGCGCAACGCGGTCCTGCGGTCGGCCTCGGCGGGCAGCCGGACGGTGCGGCTGGATGTCGCCGATGTCGAGATCACCGAGACCGAGCAGCGTTCCCGAGCCGCGGTGGCGCTGTGCGTCGACACCTCCTGGTCGATGGTGCAGGAGGGCCGGTGGGTGCCGATGAAGCGCACCGCGCTGGCCCTGCACCAGCTCATCACCACGCGGTTCCGCTCCGACGCGCTGGACGTCATCACCTTCGGCCGCCACGCGACCTCGGTCGACATCTCCGAACTGACTGCGCTGGAAGGGGTCTGGGAGCAGGGCACCAACCTGCACCATGCACTACTACTGGCCGGCCGTCACCTCCGCCGCCATCCCGACGCGGTGCCGGTCGTCCTGGTAGTCACCGACGGCGAGCCCACCGCCCACCTCGAATCCGACGGCGAGGCCTACTTCAACTGGCCACCCCAACCCCGCACCCTGGCCGCAACAATGGCCCAGGTCGACGCCCTGGCCAAACTCGGCGCCTCGGTCACGGTCTTCATGCTCGGCGACGAACCCCGCCTGGCCGCCTTCGTCGACCTGGTAGCGCGGCGCAGCGGGGGGCGCGTGATCGCGCCGGATCTAGACGGCCTGGGCGCGGCGGTCGTCTCCGACTACCTACACGGCCGCCGAGGCTGAGGAGCTGGGCTGGAACGTGATCCGCGTCTCCGCGGCCCATCTCGACACCCCCCGTGAATTCCTCTCCCGAGTTATGCGCGCACTCCCGCACCGCGTTCAGTCGAGCGTGCCCGGACAGTGCGTCCCGCCCGTGTGTCCCGCAATGGATGCACACTCCTGCACAAGTCCGGCGCGGCGGCGGTCACTCGAATAGGTCCAGAGTGGGGTGCGGTTCGCGGCCGCGGACCTCGATGGAGCCGAAGACCAGGTCGGGGGGTGGGACCAAGCCCAGGTGTTCCCACGCCGCCGCGGTGGCGACGCGGCCGCGAGGTGTGCGGGCGATCATTCCGGCCCGGACCAGGAACGGTTCGCAGACCTCCTCGACGGTGGCGGCCTCCTCACCCACAGCCACGGCGAGGGTCGAAACCCCTACGGGCCCACCGCCGAAGCTGCGGACCAGGGCGCCCAGGACCGCGCGGTCGAGGCGGTCCAGGCCCAGCGCGTCGACGTCGTAGACCGCCAGCGCGGCCCGGGCGATCTCGACGGTCACCAGGCCGTCGGCGCGGACCTCGGCGTAGTCGCGCACGCGGCGCAGCAGGCGGTTGGCGATGCGGGGGGTGCCACGGGAACGCCCGGCGATCTCGCCGGCGGCATCGGATTCCATGCGCACACCCAGGATCCGGGCCGAGCGCTCCAGAATCCGTTGCAGCTCATCGGGTTCGTAGAAATCCATGTGCCCGGTGAACCCGAACCGGTCGCGCAGCGGGCCGGTCAGCGCCCCCGAGCGGGTGGTCGCACCGACCAGCGTGAACGGCGCGATATCCAGCGGAATCGAGGTCGCGCCGGGCCCCTTGCCGACGACGACGTCGACTCGGAAGTCCTCCATCGCCAGGTACAGCATCTCCTCGGCGGGGCGGGCCATACGATGGATCTCGTCGATGAACAGCACATCGCCCTCGACCAGATTGCTCAGCATCGCGGCCAGATCCCCGGCGCGCTCGAGCGCCGGGCCGGACGTAATACGCAGCGCCGTACCGAGTTCCGCGGCGATGATCATCGCCATACTCGTTTTGCCGAGGCCGGGCGGGCCGGACAACAGCACGTGGTCGGGGGTGCCGCCGCGCTGCTTGGCGCCGCGCAGCACCAGCGCCAGCTGCTCGCGCACCCGCGGCTGACCGATGAAGTCGTCCAGCGACTTCGGGCGCAGGCTCGCCTCGATCTCGCCATCGGAGCTGAGATAGCTTGCGGTGACCTGTGATTCGGACTCGTCGAACTCCTCGGTCACGAGCGCGCCTCACTGACCGAGCGCACCGGCCGCCGCGGAACGCACCGAGCCACCGCTGTGCACGCAAGCCCACCCCCCGGCTGGGTCGGTACGTATTCTGCACACCCGTAGCTGAGCACGAACTTCTTCGTGAACCTGGCCCGCATGCTGCGCATCACCGGTTCTTACCGAGCATGCCCAGCGCCGCGCGCAGGGCCTTGGACGTATCCAGATCCGGCTGGTCCGCCAGCACCGAATCCACCGCGGGCTCGGCCTGTTTCGCCGCAAATCCGAGGCCTATCAGCGCGTCGACCACCTGATCGCGGACCGGGGTGACCACGGCCGCCGGGCCCGATCCGGGTGGACCCGACTGCACCGGAACGAGATCCACCTTGTCGCGCAGCTCGACGACCATGCGCTCGGCGCCGCGCTTGCCGATGCCGGGCACCCGGGTCAGCGCCGCGACATTGCTCTCCGCGAGGGCCTTGCGCAGCGCTTCGGGCTCGAGCACCGCCAGCACCGCCATGGCCAGGCGCGGCCCGACCCCGGACACGGTCTGCAGCAACCCGAACAGCTCCCGCGCCTCGGTGTCGGCGAAGCCGTACAGCGTCATCGAATCCTCGCGCACGATCATCGCGGTATACAGCCGCGATTCCTCGCCGCGGGTGAGGGCGGCCAGCGTCGCGGGGGTGGCGTTGAGCCGGTAGCCGACCCCGGCGGCCTCGAGTACCGCGTGGTCGAGGCCGATCTCGAGTACCTCTCCGCGCACCGACGCGATCACCGGGTTACCGCCTTTCGTTGCTGGGCCAGTCGTTCGGCATATTTGCGCTGCTGTTCGGCGGCCATCGCCTCGGCCTTGGCCATCCGATCCAGCATCGGCGCCCGCCAACAATGACAGATCGCCAGGGCGAGCGCATCGGCGGCATCGGCGGGCTTCGGCGCGACCTGCAGACCCAGGATCCGCGTCACCATCGCCGTCACCTGCGCCTTGTCCGCGGACCCGTTGCCGGTGACCGCCGCCTTGACCTGGCTCGGGGTATGAAATGCCACCGGGATCGACCGGCGCGCGGCCGCGAGCGCGATGACCCCGCCCGCCTGCGCGGTGCCCATCGCGGTGCGCACGTTGTGCTGGGAGAACACCCGCTCGATCGCGACAGCCTCGGGCTTGTGCGCGTCCATCCAGTGCTCGGCCGCGTCGGAGACCGCGAGCAGCCTATGAGCGAGATCCATCTCCGGCGGGGTGCGCACCACATCGACGTCCAGCGCCGTGACCTGCCGCCCGAGCCCGCCCTCGACGATGCTCAGACCACACCGCGTGAGCCCGGGGTCGACACCCATCACCCGCACCAGCAGCACCCCTCGAGTCAGCGAACAGTTGTTCGAAGTCTAGAGGATGAGGGGGTGCGAACTCGACACCGACACAGGCTGATCGAGGCCCGACCGCCCCGCATCGCCGTACAGCGCTCGGCGTGGAGAACGTAGCGCACGAACAGCGAGTCACGATCCACGCACGAACACACGCACTTTCGGCTGCTGCCCGATGATCTCGGATAGCCGGAACCAGCCGCGCCGTCAACGGCAACCGGACACCTAATGGGAGTCGATCAGTTCATTCCCGCCCGGTAGCGATCGGGGTCGGGGAGGCTGGTCGCCGAGCCGCCGGCCGGTGAGCACTCTGTCCGCCTGGAGTGATGTCCGATTCCTAGGGTTAGATCGTGCCCCGGCCGGTTGGCGAGGTCGCCTGTAGCGCTACTGGGGTGTCGTGCCGGTCGAGCACTGATCCATTAGGTCGCCGCCGGGTTGCCTTGGGCTCGAACACCATTGCGCACAGCGACACGAATCGGGGTGACTCATTGATCTTCCTCGGCGATGACTGGGCCGAAGATCATCACGATATCCATGTCATGACCGAAACCGGCACGCGGTTGGCCGCGCGGCGGCTGCCGGAAGGATTGGCCGGTATCAGCGCCTTCCACGACCTGGTTGCCGGCCACGCCCAGGATCCCGGCGAGGTCGTGATCGGGATCGAAACCGACCGGGGCCTGTGGGTCGACGCGCTGGTCGCGGCCGGTTACCGGGTGTATGCGATCAACCCGCTCGCCGCCGCCCGCTACCGCGACCGCCACCACGTGTCCGGCGCGAAATCCGATGCCGGGGACGCGAAGCTGCTCGCCGATCTGGTGCGCACCGACCGGCACAACCACCAGCCGATCGCCGGGGACAGCCCCGGCGCCGAAGCGATCAAGATCCTCGCCCGCGCCCACCAGAACCTCATCTGGACCCGCAACCGCCACACCAACACCCTGCGCTCGGCGCTGCGCGAGTACTACCCGGCCGCGCTGACCGCCTTCGACGATCTGGCCGACCGCGACGCCCTGGCCGTCCTGGGTCGCGCTCCGTCCCCGGCCGAAGGGGCCACGTTGAGCTCGTCGGCACTGCGGGCCACGCTCAAACGCGCTGGCCGACAACGCAATATCGATACACGCGCCGCGCAGATCCAGACCGCGCTGCGCGAGCGGCACCTCACCGCCGCCGCCGCGGCCACCACCGCGCTCGCCGCCACCACCCGCGCCACGGTCGGCATCATCACCGAGATCAACACCGCCATCGCCGGACTCGAAACCGAGCTGGCAGCCCATTTTGAGAAACACCCGGACGCCGACATCTACCTCTCCCTGCCAGGACTCGGTGTCATCCTCGGCGCCCGGGTGCTCGGTGAGTTCGGGGACGACCCCGACCGCTACACCACCGCCAAGTCTCGCAAGAACTACGCCGGAACTTCACCCCTGACCATCGCGTCAGGGCGAAAACGCGCCGTGCTGGCCCGCCACGTCCGCAACCGCCGCCTCTACGACGCCATCGACCAATGGGCCTTCTGCGCCATCAGCCGCAGCCCCGGAGCCCGCACCTTCTACGACCAGCGCCGCGCCGCCGGCGACCTACACCACCAAGCCCTGCGCGCCCTCGGCAACCGGCTGGTCGGCATTCTCCACGGCTGTCTGCGCCACCACACCCCCTACAACGAACACACCGCCTGGGCACACCGCCAAAACACCCAAGCCGCTTGACAACTTACAGACCTGGGATGTCTAACCGCGTGGAGTCAGCTGCTCAGGCGCGCGGCGAAAGCGTCGTAGGCGGCCGAGGTGAACAGGACGAAGCAGATCTCCTCGACGGCCGTGTCGGCCGCACGCGCCGTCTCGACCGCGATGCGGGCGCCGTCGTCCAGCGGCCAGCCGAAGATTCCGGTCGAGATCGCCGGGAACGCGACGCTGCGGGCACCCAATTCGTCTGCCACCCGCAGGGATTCGCGATAACACGACTCCAGCAGGGCCGAGCGGTCCTCGGTGTCCGACCAGACCGGGCCCACGGTGTGGATCACCCAGCGAGCGGGCAGGTTGCCCGCGGTCGTGGCGACGGCCTGCCCGGTCGGCAGGCCTCTCCCATAACGCGACGCGCGCAAGTCGCGACACTCGGAGAGGATCGCCGGACCGCCCTTGCGGTGGATCGCACCGTCGACGCCTCCGCCGCCCAGCAGCGAGGAATTCGCGGCGTTCACCACCGCGTCGACGTGCTGCTCGGTAATATCGCCTCGCACCAGTTCCAGTTTCGCCACGAGGCCATTCTGCCGCCGGCGCGCCACGCCGCAAAGGCAATATCAGCTGCGCGTGGGGCGGACGCCAGGTCCGCGGACGCCGCCGTTGCCATGCAACAACGCGGGGTCTGCCATGCAACAACGCGGGTCGCGACAGGCGGCACTACTCATGTGTCACTGAACCGGATGTTCAGCAGTACTGGCAGATTCCCGTGGCCGGGAGCTGGATGAAGCACTGCGGGCACACCGCGGGGGCCGGCTCCGGTTCCGGGGCCGCCACGGTCGTGGGGCGCGCGGCCGACTTGTTGCGCTTGGCCGCGACCTTCGGGGTGAGCGGAGGCACGCCGCCGTCGGCGGGGATCTCCGCACCGTAGGCCTGGTAGCACTGCCAGCGCGCGTAGGCGGCGTGCAGCTCCATGTCCTCCGGGGTGGGCAGTCCGGCGAGTTCGAGGACGTACTTGTAGGTGAGGTCGACCGTGTGGTCGGCCCGCACGCACAGGGACGTCAGCGGCGGCTCCCCCGCGCCGTGGCAGCGGCGGGCGACCTTGCGCAGGATGGCGTCCATCCAGGTGCGGGTCGGGGCGTCGGTGTGCACGCCCGAGATCTCCTGCACGCGCTCGGCGAGTTCGTCAATGGTCACGAAATGCCCATAGTCGGTGGCGGTTTCGGCCAAAACCTCGTGGGCGGCCAGTGCCCATGCCACCGCGGCCTCGCGGAACGGCACCGTGGCGCCGTCGCTCGCGAGCCAGGCTCCGGAAGATGATGTAGCGGCTTGCTTCATAGCCTCCCTACGGTACCGCGAGACCGCCAGCGCACTCCACCGGCCCTGTGCCACACCCACTCTCGCCACGCCGAACGTGGCGTCCGTCACGTCCGGCGTGGCGTCACCCGGGCGCCCGCGGCGACGGGCCTGACATCACGACGGGCGCGCCGCCACCGCCGCCGTCTATTACTCGTTCCCGACAAGATCGGCCAGCGTCGCTCGCGCTCCCTTTGCGTGCAGCGATTCCAACGCGGACACGTACGCCCGGACGAAACGCGGCTCCTCGATCAGATCACCGAAAACCTCACGCGCGCTCAGGAATGCCGTGGGCTCGGCCCGCTGTCGGCGGGCCAGCGGCATCAGCTCGTCGCGCAGCCGGTCCACGACCTCGATCGGCTCGCCCTGCTCGTCGACCCCCTCGGCGTACCGGGCCCAGCCGGCCACGATCGCGGCAGCGCATTCGATCTCCCCGTCTACGGCCAGGCGCTCGCGGATCACCGGCAGCACCCATTTCGGGATCCGGTCGGAGGATTCGGCACACAGGCGGGCGATGGTGTCGCCGATGGCGGGGTTGGCGAAGCGTTCGATGAGGGTGCGCTTGTATAGGTCCAGATCGACGCCCGGAACCGGGCGCAGCGTCGGGGTGGCCTCCAGGTCCATGTACCGCATCAGGAATCGGTCGAACAGCGGGTCCTGCGCGGCCTCGTGCACCAGGCGATACCCGCACAGGTGCCCGAAGTAGGCGATGCCCTGATGGCTCGCGTTGAGCAGGCGCAGCTTCATCAGCTCGTACGGGGTCACGTCGGCGACCACCTGCACCCCGGCCCGCTCGTAGGGTGGGCGCCCGAGCGTGAACGAATCCTCGAGCACCCACTGCGTGAACGGCTCGGTGACCACCGGCCAGCCGTCCTCGATGCCGGTACGCCGCAATACCTCGGCCGCGGCGTCGGGCGGCGTCGCCGGGGTGATGCGGTCCACCATCGAATTCGGGAATCGCACCTGCTGCTCGACCCAGTCGCCCAGCGCGGGATCGCGCAGCCGGGCGAATGCCCCGAACACCCGGCGCGCGACGTGCCCGTTGCCCTCGATGTTGTCGCACGACATCACGGTGAAGGGTGCGATCCCGGCCGCGCGCCGCCGCGCCAGCCCCTCGACCACGAGCCCGAAGACCGTGCCCGGCACCGCCCCCGGCGCGAGATCCGCGGCGACGGCCGGGGCGGAGGCGTCGAATTCGCCGGAGACCGCGGAGATCCCGTAGCCGCCCTCGGTGATGGTGAGCGAGACGATGCGCGTGGCCGGATCGGCGAGCTTGGCCAGCACCGCCTCGGGATCGTCGGGGGCATACAGGTATTCGACGATCGAACCGATCACCCGGGTGTCCCAGGAGCCGTCGGGCTCGACGACCGAGAGGGTGTACAGCCCGTCCTGCGCGGTCAGCACGTCGCGCATGCGGCGGTCGCCGGGCAGCACACCGACACCGCAGATGGCCCAGTCCCGCGCACCACCGCCCCCGAGCAACGTGTCGACATACATCGCCTGGTGAGCGCGGTGAAATCCGCCGACACCGAAGTGCACGATGCCGGTGGTCAGTCCGCTCCGGTCGTAGCCGGCTCGCATAAGTGTTGTGTGCGTCACACTCGCGATGGTACCGTACGTGAGCAACAGATCACCCCGTGAGCAAATGTTCACGCGGCATACCGATGCGGTGATCGCTCAACGGTGAGGAGCGTCGTGGCCCCCGAACCCCGGCCCAGCAATCCGGAGGATGTCCGGCTGGCCCTGCGCGCCGCGCGCCTCTACCACCTCGAGGGCGCCACGCAGGCCGAAATCGCCGCCGTCCTGGGGGTTTCGCGCCCGACCGCCGGGCGGCTGATCGCCCGCGCCCGGGCCCAGGGCCTGGTCCGCATCGAGATCGTGGTCCCCGAGGAGTTGAGCGCCGCCGTGCACACCGAGGTCGAGCGCGAGCTCGAGGCCGCCTTCGGGCTCACCGAGGTGGTCGTGCTGGGCCAGTCACCCGACGCGGGCCTGGCCCCCCTCGCCGAGGCCGCGGTGTCGGTGCTGGCGCGGCGGCTGCGGCCCGAGTCCGCGCTCGGATTCACCTGGGGCCCCGAAACGATCGCGATCGCCACCGCGCTCGGCCCGCATTCGGCCCGCTGCGCCACCGTCGTCCAGCTCGACGGCTCGCTCACCGCCTCGGACTATCAGACCGGCGTCGAGTTCACCCTCGGCCGCTGCGCCACCCAGCTGCGGGCCACCCCCGTCCGGCTGCACGCTCCCCTCTACGCCGACGCCGCGACGGTGACCGCGCTGGAACAGGATTCGGTGCTCGGTCGCGCGATGGCCCTGGGCCGCGCCGCCGAGGTGATGATGTTCGGGGTCGGCGCGGCGTCCACCGCCGGAACCCTTTTCGAGGGGAGCTTTCTCGATACCGCCCTGCTCGACGAGCTGCGCGGGCTGGGCGCGGTCGGCGAGATCGGCGGCCGCTTCTTCCGCGCCGACGGCACCGATGTGCCGGGAAATCTCGCCGCGCGCACGGTGTCGGTATCGCTCGAGGCGATCCGCGCCTGCCCGACCACGCTGCTGATCTCCGGCGGCGCCGCCAAACGCCAGGCCGTCCTGGGCGCACTGCGCGGCGGGCTGGCCACAATCCTGGTCACCGACATCGACTGCGCGCGATGGCTGTTGGAAAAGAAGGAGGGCTGAGGCCCCATGAAGATCCGGCCCAGCGGAATCAAGCCCCGAAACAAGAACGGCCCCCTGCGTCGTCGCGGGCGCGTGAAGAGCCTTGCAGCACTGGCGGTTACAGGTGTGCTCACGCTCACCGGCTGCGCGGGCGCGGGTTCGTTCACCTCCGGCGGCGGAAGAACGGTCACCATCGCGATGGTCTCGAATTCGCAGATGCAGGACGCGATCTCGCTCTCGGGCGAATTCGAGCGCGCCAATCCCGGTATCAAGCTCAAGTTCGTCTCGCTGTCCGAGAACGAGGCCCGCGCGAAGATCACCTCCTCGGTCGCGACCGGCGGCGGCGAATTCGACGTGGTGATGATCAGCAACTACGAGACCCCGCAGTGGGCCGCGGACGGCTGGCTCACCGATCTGTCCCCCTACCAGGCCCGCAGCCCCGGCTACGACCCGCAGGACTTCATCTCCTCCCTGCGCAGTTCGCTGTCGTACAAGGGCGACATGTACTCGGTGCCGTTCTACGGCGAGTCCTCGTTCCTGATGTACCGCAAGGACCTGTTCCAGCAGGCCGGGCTCACCATGCCCGACCAGCCGACCTGGGATCAGGTGGCCCAGTTCGCCCAGAAGCTCAACGATCCCGCGCACGGGCACTCGGGCATCTGCCTGCGCGGCAATCCGGGCTGGGGCGAGTCGCTGGCCCCGCTGGATACGGTGGTCAACACCTTCGGCGGGCGCTGGTTCGACCAGAACTGGCATGCCCAGCTCACCAGCCCAGAGGTGAAGAAGGCCTGGAACTTCTACGTGAACCTCGTCCACAATTACGGCGAACCCGGTGCGGCGACAAGCGGTTTCAGCGAATGCGCGACGCAGCTCTCGCAGGGCGACACGGCGATGTGGTACGACGCCACCTCAGCGGTCGGCGTGCTCGAGGATCCCGCGTCCAGCAAGGTGGTCGGCAAGATCGGCTATGCGCTGGCCCCGATCGAGCAGAAGCCGAATTCCGGCTGGCTCTACACCTGGTCGCTGGGCATCCCCAAGACCAGCCACAATCCCGATGCCGCATGGAAATTCATCTCCTGGATGACCAGCAAGGAGTACATCAAGCACGTCGGTGAGAAGCTCGGCTGGTCACACGTGCCGCCCGGCAGCCGCAATTCGACGTATCAGATCCCCGGATACGCCGCCGCGTCCAAGGCATATGGCCCGGTCACGCTGCAGGCCATGTCCACGGTGGATCCGGAACATCCCACGCTGCAACCGGTTCCGTACACCGGCATCCAATTCCTGGCCATCCCCGAGTTCCAGGATCTCGGCACCCGGGTGAGCCAGCAGCTCAGCGCCGCGATCGCGGGCCGCGAAAGCGTGCAGACCGCGCTCGAGCAATCCCAGCAGTATGCCGAGACAGTCGGCAAGTCGTACCGAGGGAATCAGTAGCATGTCCGTCACCACCGCGGCCCCCGCCGCCGCCCCACCGTCGGAAATAGTCCGCCGCGCCCAACGGATCTCGCGCGCCGAGGGCTGGCGCCGGCGCGGTCCGCTGCTGCCCGCCCTGATCTTCATGATCGTGGTCACCCAGGTCCCGTTCGTATTCACGCTGTACTACTCGACGCAGTCCTGGAACCTCGTCCGGCCCGGCTCCCGGCACTTCGTCGGGTTGAGCAACTACGCGGATGTGTTCCGGGACAGCCAGTTCTGGTCGGTCACGCTCAATACCATCGTTCTCATCGTCGGCACCGTCGTCATCTCGGTCGTCCTCGGGCTGCTGCTCGCACTGCTGCTCGACCGCGCCTTCCTCGGCCGCGGGGTCGTCCGCACGCTGCTGATCACGCCCTTCCTGGTGACTCCCGTTGCCGCGGCGCTGATCTGGAAGACCACGATGCTGGATCCGGTGTTCGGCCTGGTCAACTTCTTGTTGAAACCATTCGGGGTCGGCCAGCTCGACTGGGTGAGCAAATTCCCGCTGCCCGCGGTGATGGCCGACATGGTCTGGCAGTGGACGCCGTTCATGATGCTGCTGATCCTGGCGGGCCTGCAGTCCATGCCGCGCGACATCACCGAGGCCGCCCGCGTCGACGGGGCCAACTCGGTCCAGGTGTTCCGTGAGCTGACGCTGCCGCATCTGCGCCGCTTCATCGAACTCGGCTCGGTCCTGGGGGCGATCTACCTGGTCAACACCTTCGACTCGGTGTACATGATGACCCAGGGCGGGCCCGGCATCGCCAGCTCGAACCTGCCGTTCTACATCTATCAGCGCGCCTTCCTCGGCTTCGACATCGGCCAAGCCGCGGCCATGGGCGTGGTCACCGTCATCGGTACCACCGTCGTCGCGACGCTCGCGCTGCGACTGCTGTTCACCTCGTTCACCGGCAAGGAGGAAGCGGCATGACAACCACCACCGCTCCCGCAACCACACCACCCGCGGCACAACGAGTTCCGGTGCGCCGCAAGCGGAACCGAGCCGGAATCGGCTGGGGCGTGCTGGCCTGGGTGGTCGGCATCGCGATGTTCTTCCCGGTGCTGTGGATGGTGCTCACGGCCTTCAAACAGGAGGCCGACGCCTACACCAATACCCCCAAGCTGTTCTTCGTCCCTACGCTGCAACAGTTTTCGTCGGTATTCTCCGGCGGCATCGGCACACCCCTGCTGAATTCGGCGTTCGCGACCATCGCGTCCACGATTCTGGTTCTCGCGCTGGGCATTCCGGCAGCGTTCGCGCTGTCGCTGCGCCCGATCAAGCGCACCCGCGACGCGCTGATGTGGTTCATCGGCACCAAGATGCTGCCGATCGTCGCGGCGATCATCCCGCTGTACGTGATCGTCGGGGACATCGGGATGCTGGACAACATCTGGACCCTCGTCATCCTCTACACGGCAATGAATCTGCCGATCGCGGTGTGGATGATGCGCTCGTTCTTCCTGGAGGTACCCGGCGAACTCCTGGAGGCCGCGAGCATGGACGGGGCGAGCCTGTGGACCGCGGTGCGTGAGGTCATCCTGCCGCTGGTCTCCCCCGGGATCGCCGCGACGGCGCTGATCTGCGTCATCTTCTCCTGGAACGAATTCTTCTTCGCCGTCAACCTGACCGCGGTGCAGGCCCAGACGATGCCGGTGTTCCTGGTCGGCTTCATCACCGGCGAGGGCCTGTACTGGGCCAAGCTGTCCGCCGCGGCGACCCTGGCCGCATTGCCCGTCGTCCTGGCCGGGTGGTTCGCGCAGAACAAGCTGGTGCGCGGACTGTCCTTCGGCGCCATCAAATAAGAGCTCGAGTGAGGTAACCCCATGGCCACCATCCATTACGACAGCGCCTCGTGTGTCTACGCCGGTGCCGACACCCTCGCGGTCGACTCGCTCGACCTCGACATCGCCGACGGCGAATTCATCGTCCTGGTCGGGCCGTCCGGCTCCGGCAAGTCCACCGCCCTGCGCATGCTCGCCGGTCTCGAGGAGATCGACGGCGGCAGCATCCGCATCGACGGCCAGGACATGGTCGGGGTCCCCTCCAAGGACCGCGACATCGCCATGGTGTTCCAGAACTATGCGCTGTATCCGAACAAGACCGTCGGCGAGAACATGGGCTTCGCGCTGAAGATGATGAAGGTGTCGTTGGACGAGCGCAAGCGCCGCGTCGCCGACGCGGCCGAACTGCTCGGGCTCACACCGTATCTGGACCGCAAGCCGGCCAAGCTCTCCGGCGGACAGCGCCAGCGGGTGGCGATGGGCCGGGCCATCGTGCGCGAGCCGCGGGTGTTCTGCATGGACGAGCCGCTGAGTAATCTCGACGCCAAGCTGCGCGTGCAGACCCGCACCCAGATCGCCGCGCTGCAGCGCCGCCTGGGCACCACCACCGTGTACGTCACCCACGACCAGGTGGAGGCGATGACGATGGGCGACCGGGTGGCGGTGCTGCGCGATGGCAAGCTGCAGCAGTTCAGTACGCCCGCAACGCTGTACGACCGCCCCGCCAACGCGTTCGTGGCCGGGTTCATCGGTTCGCCGTCGATGAACCTGTGCACCGCGCCCGTGGTCACCGGCGGCGTCGACATCGCGGGCGTCACCGTCGAGCTGCCCCGGGAGCGCATGACCCGCATCGCGGCGGCGGGGCTGGACACCGTCATCCTCGGCATCCGGCCCGAACATCTCGAATTGCGCCGCGACGCAAGCGGATTCACGGTCAGCGTGGAGCTGGTCGAGGAGCTCGGCAGCGAATCCTACGTCTACACCCGCGTTCCCGGCGGCCCGGTGCTCGGGCTGGACGGCGAGCCCGTCATCTTTGTCTCGCGGTCGGCCGAGCGCGCCCCGGCCCGCCTCGCGGAGACGGTCTCGCTGCACATCACCGATCCCGCGGCGGTGCACCTGTTCGATCCGGCAAGCGGAGACCGCCTGGAGGACTGAGCCCTCCGCCGACCGAATGTCACATGCGCTCGAATCAATGAAGCGAACGTGGCATTCGGTCGGTTCGCCCAGTGCTCTCGAGGTGCACTCGACGGAGGAGGGTGGGTTCACCGAATGTCACATTCGCGCGCTTTCGTCCGCTCAGAATAGAACAAGCCCCGTGACCAGTGGGTTCGCCGATCACGGGGCTTGTCTCTACGAATCTGCCACGAATTATGCCGCATGCTGGCTCCAGCGTGCGGCGGTGACGGCTTGTGTACAGCCCAATCGCCAACCCACCTCCAACGTGGCTGGCCGCCCCCTTCCGATCGCGCCAGCAGATTCCCCGGATGACGCTCAAACCGAGTGCCTCGGCGGAGTCGCCATCGCCTACAAGCTGATTCGGCCGATGGTGATCGGCACCGTGCTGTCGTCGCCGTTCCTGATGGGGAGCATGACAGGTGTCATGGATGAGTCGTGACGGTCAGGGGAGGTGGTAACCCGCGCCGCCCGCGAGAGTTGAACCATGACATCAGCACTGACCTCCGGCTCGGCGAACCGGGTCGCCGCCGTGCCGGCGATCGAGATTCGCGGCCTCGAGAAGACCTTCCACACCTCCAGCGGGGCGGTCCGCGCGGTCGACGGGCTCGACCTGGTCGTCGCGCCGGGGGAGGTCGTCGCCTTCCTCGGGCCCAACGGTGCCGGGAAGTCGACCACCATCGATATGCTGCTGGGCCTGCTGCGCCCGGACGCCGGGCAGATCAGCGTCTTCGGCGGGACACCGGCGGAAGCGATTGCGGGCGGCCGGATCTCGGCGGTGCTGCAGATGGGCGGGCTGCTGCCGGACCTGACCGTCACGGACACCGTGCGGCTGGTCGCGAGCCTGCACGCCGATCCGCGCCCGGTCGCGGAGGTGCTGGCCCGCGCGGGTATCGACGGGATCGCGGACCGATTGATCGGCAAATGTTCCGGTGGCCAGCAGCAGCGTCTTCGATTCGCCTTGGCACTGCTGCCGAATCCGGACCTGCTGGTGCTCGACGAGCCGACCGCGGGCATGGATGTGGAGGGGCGGCGCGCCTTCTGGAACGCCATCCGCCGCGACGCGGGCCGGGGACGCACGGTTGTCTTCGCCACCCACTACCTCGAAGAGGCCGACGCCTACGCCGACCGAATCATTCTGATGCGCAACGGAACAGTGGTGGCCGATGGGACCGCGGCCGCGATCAAGAATCTCGCCGCGGGCCGCGTCGTCAGCGCCACCCTGCCCGGCGCCGATCAGGCCCGGCTGCTGGCCCTGCCAGGTGTCGATGAGGTGGAACAGCGCGGCGACCGGGTCCTGGTGCACGCCAGGGATTCCGACGCCGTGGCCCGCTATCTGATCACCGCCACCCCGGCCGTCGACCTCGAGATCACCGGCCACAACCTCGAGGATGCCTTCCTCGCCCTCACCGGAGACAACTGATATGAGCACTTCTGCCCTCGACAATGCCCTGCCCGCCCGCCGAACCCGCCGCGGCGGGTTCAGCTGGGGGTTCTTCGCCCTGGAGCTGCGCCAGGCGATACGCAACAAGCGCACCCTGATAGTGGCCCTGGTGCTGCCGCCGGCGATCTTCCTGTCCTATGGCACCCGGTCCGGATTGCGTAGCCAGGCATACGGTTCCGGGAATTTCACCGCCTATGCGATGGTGTCGATGGCGCTCTACGGGGCGATGCTCGCCACCACCAGCGGCGGCGCCGCGGTGGCGCTGGAGCGGGCCGCGGGGTGGAGCCGGCAGTTGCGGCTCACCCCGCTGCGCCCGGTCCTGTATATCGCGACCAAACTGATGCTGGCGATGGTTCTCGGATTTCTTTCCGTCGCAGCGGTATTCGCCGTCGGTGCGGCAGTCGGCGCGCGACTGCCGGCCGCCGCGTGGGTGGGCTGCTTCGCGATGGCCTGGATCGGGTCGCTGATCTTCGCCGCCTTCGGACTGTTCATGGGGTATCTGCTCCCCCCGGCCAGTGTGGTGCAGATCCTGAGCTTGGTCCTGGCGGCACTCAGCTTCGCGGGCGGGGCGTTCATCCCGCTGCACGGCTGGGCGCTGCAGGTGTCGAGGATCTTCCCCACCGGTGGCCTGGCAACCCTGGCCCGGCTGCCGTTCGAGCACAGCAGCGGCGTCGTTGTCGCGCTCGCCGTCGTGAACGTGGTGTTCTGGGCGGCCGTGTTCACCGGGGGCGCGGCGCTGATGTTCCGGCGTGATACCGCCCGCTGACCGTGGCGTGCCGTCCGCCGAGCCCGGTGCGGAATCCCGCACCGGGCGTTAGCGTCTGTGCATGTCCAGGCAGCGGGAATGGGACGGT
This sequence comes from Nocardia albiluteola, assembly GCF_018860155.1. Lineage (GTDB taxonomy): Bacteria > Actinomycetota > Actinomycetes > Mycobacteriales > Mycobacteriaceae > Nocardia > Nocardia albiluteola. The sequence continues at coordinate 258,689 of NZ_JAHKNI010000009.1, read as the reverse complement.
CGATGCCGATGAAATCCTGGTGGGGCGGCGTGCGGCGGCTGGTGTCCGGTGGCATGGATCACATCGCGAGTGCCGGGCCGACCGCGGACGTGCCGCCGGTGCGGCGCGGCTGGTTCGGCGGGTTCATGGCCACCGCGTGGCTGTTCGGGTTGTTCACGCCGATCGGCCGGCGTTGGGCCGACGGGCAGGAGGTGCGGGCGGTCGCCGCGGGAGTCTGCCTGATCGCCTTCGGGACGGCGATCACCGCATCGTTCGTCCTGTTCCCGCAGCCCGGCTGGCAGGACGGGGTCGGGCGGCGCACGACGGACCGGCGGGCGTGGCTGCTGCTGGCCGTGCTGGGTGTATTGAGTGCGGCGACGATGGCGTTGCTGGGTGGCATCGGCATCCTGACCCTCGCCTACGTCGCGACGATGTCGGTCTTCGTGCTGCCGTCGCGCGAATCCGCGCGTTTCGTCGTCACGTTCTCGCTCATCATGGTGATCGTGCCGCTGCTGCGACCACAGTGGGGCGCCGGGGGCGCGCAGTTCTACGTGGCCGTCGTCCTCCCGATCGTCATCTGGAGCGGCCGGGAGATCGGGCTGCGCCGGCGACGTGGCGTCGAACTGGCCCGGCGTCAGCTCTCCCAGCTGGCCATCGTCGAGGACCGCAACCGGGTGGCCCGCGACGTGCACGACATCCTAGGCCACTCGTTGACCGTGATCACCGTCAAAACCGAACTGGCACTGCGGCTCATCGATCTCGACCCGGAGCGGGCGAAGACCGAGATGTCCGATGTGGAACGGCTGGCGCGGGAGGCACTGGCCGGTGTCCGCGAGACGGTCGGCGGGCTGCGTGAGGTGACCCTGGCCGGCGAACTCGCCAATGCGCGAACGGCCCTGCACGCGGCGGGAATCAAGGCGGATCTGCCGGATGCCGAATACCTTGGCGAATACGGCCCGGTCTTCGGCTGGGTGCTGCGCGAGTCGGTCACCAATATCGTGCGCCACAGTGCGGCCAGCCATTGCACGGTGCTGGTGAGCCCGTCTCGCATCGAGGTGCGCGACGACGGGACCGGCATGGGCGCCGGCGCCGAATTCGGTTCGGGTCTGGCGGGATTGCGGGAACGCGTGCGCGCCGAGGGCGGCACGCTGACGCTGGCGGCGGTACCGGGCGGCGGCGTCCGGGTGACCGCAACCTTCCCGGAGGTGTGAGTTCGCCGCCCGACCCGCATGATCGCGCGGCGGGCCGGGCCCGCAGCCCCGGCGGTCCCGGCCTGCGTCGTGCCGAGCCACATCGGAACCGAGTGGCCTCGGCCCGATAGTGTGCTGCGTACGGCACCGGGCGTTATCGTCGTCGACGACGATGCGGGCGTAGCGATCGGGAGGGCGAGGAGTCGATGGGCGGCACGCGGGTGTCCGGGCGGTGGCTGCGGTGAGGCGGTGGCTGCGGTGATCCGGCTGCTGCTCGCCGACGATCAGGCGCTGGTTCGGGGCGCGCTGGCCGCGCTGCTGGGGCTGGAGTCGGATCTGGAGGTGGTCGCCGAGGTCGGGCGGGGTGACGAGGTGCTCGCGGCGGTCGAGCGCAGCGCGCCGGATGTGGTGCTGCTGGATGTGGAAATGCCCGGGGCCGATGGGATTTCGGTGGCGGGGCTGCTGCATGCGAACTATCCGCAGGTGCGGATCTTGATGGTCACCACCTTCGGCCGTCCCGGCTATCTGCGCCGCGCCATCGATGCCGGCGCGAGCGGGTTCGTCGTCAAGGACACCCCTGCCCGGGAGTTGGCCGATGCGGTGCGCCGGGTGCATCTGGGCCTGCGCGTAGTGGATCCGGCGCTGGCCACCGAGACGCTTACGGCCGGAACCTCACCCCTGACCGCCCGGGAACGCGAGGTGCTGGCCGCCGCGGCGGACGGCTCCACCGCGGGCGTCATCGCCGCGCGCCTGCACCTGTCCGAGGGCACCGTCCGCAACCATCTGTCCGCGGCCATCGGCAAGACCGGCACAAAAACCCGCGCCGAGGCCATCCGCACCGCCGAACATCGTGGCTGGTTGTAGCGGTCGGGCTCACGCCCCAGGTCCAGGCCCCGGAACCGCCCTACGCAGCGTTCGAACCCGAGCTGGGTAGCACGCTGTCGCTGCACGACCGGCCCGATCTCGATGCCGCGCGCGGCGGGGTGCTGCGCGCGACAGGCTCCGGGGCGATCGATCGCGATCAGGTGCACGCCCACCTCCGCAGCCGGGGCGTCAGCGACCGACTCCGTAGAAGCGGAGGACCATCAATTGATTTGAGCGGATGTCACATTCGGTCAACCCGTGCTGCGGGGAACGAGCGCGGGAGGCGGGGGCGCGATACCTCGTGACAAGTCGCGCTGCTGCGTCGTGCGCGGCCTCGCGTCGCCTACGGTGCAGTGATGTCGTGGTTGCTGCTGATTCTTTCCGGGTTCATGGAGACCGCGTGGGCGATCTCGTTGGAGAAGTCGCACGGGTTCAGCCGCGCGGTGCCAAGCATTGTTTTCGTAGTCACCCTTGCGCTCAGCATGGCCGGGCTGGGGGTAGCGCTGCGCACGATCCCCGTCGGCACCGGATACGTGGTCTGGGTCGGCATCGGAGCGGTCGGCACGGCGGGGGTCGGGATGATCTGGCTCGGCGAGTCCACCACCGTCGCCCGTATCCTGTGCCTAGTGTTGATCATCGCGGGCGTGGTCGGGCTGAAGGTCTATCACTGACCCAGGTCCCTTCGCTCCCGCAACGATCGGGTGTAAATTTTCCATCAAGGTGTGCCGGGAAGGCTGGTCGGCGGGAGTATAAGGAGCTCGCCGTGCGTGGTGGTATCTATCTCGAAGCGGACAGGCGGCGGGAGAAGCTGCGGACCAATCTGTGGTTCGTCCCGACCCTCGAAGTGCTCGGCGCCGTGGTCCTGTTCGCGATCACCTGTGCCCTCGATCGCGCCGCGTACAGCGGCGCGTTCCGCATCCCCAGTTGGGTGATCGGCGGCACCCCCGATGCCGCGAGGCAGGTGCTCACCGCGATCGCAGCGGCCATCATCACCGTCGTCGGTGTCGTTTTCTCGATCACGATCGTGGCGCTGACCCTGGCCTCGACCCAGTTCGGGCCGCGGATGCTGCGCAATTTCATCCGCGACCGCGGCACCCAGGTCACCCTGGGCACCTTCGTCGCGACGTTCGTCTACGCGGCAGCGGCCCTGGTGGTGATCGGCAAGGACTTCGTGCCGCACATCAGCACCACGGTGTCGATCGCGTCGATGGTGCTCGATCTGGGCGTCCTGATCTATTTCATCAACCACATCGCCGGGCAGATCCAGCTGCCGAACGTGATCGCCGACATCGCCCGGGAGGTCAACACGGCCGTCGAGGCCAACCTCGACACCGCCGAAACGGCCCCCGCCTGCGGGCCCTCGACCGTCGAACTGCTGGCGCTGATCGCGGAATCCGGCGGCGAGGTGCGCACCACGAGCAGCGGATACCTGCAGTACATCCGCTACGACCGGCTGATGCGACTGGCCGTTGCCGAGAACGCGGTCATCCATCTGCCGAACCGGCCCGGCCATTTCCTCACCGAGGGGCAGGTGGTGGCCACGGTGTGGCCGGCCGAGGCCGCCCCGCGGATCGCCGAAGACTTCGCGCGGGGGCACGTCACCGGATCGATGCGCACGCTGGTGCAGGACGTGTCCTTCGGCATCGACCAGATCGTGGAGATCGGCCTGCGCGCCCTCTCCCCCGCGGTCAATGACACGTTCACGGCACTGACCTGCATCGACTGGCTTGGTGGCTGCCTGTCCAAGATCGCCGTCGAATGGGATCCGAATCCGGTGCGCCGCGACCGGGACGGCTATATCCGCGTCATCGCCGCGCAGGTCAGCTACGAGCGCCTGGTGCAGCGCGCGTTCGAGAAGATCCGCCAGTCCGGAGTCGGCCAGCCGGCGGTGATGATCCGCGAGCTGGACGCGCTGGCACAGATCCTCGATCGCACCGACGACCCCGCGCGCCGCCGGGTCGTGGTCGAACAGGCCGCGATGATCGAACGCCAAGTGGCCGTGTCGATTTCGGAGGAGGCGGACCGTGAGGACGTGCTGCGCCGGTGTGAGGTCTTTCGCGACCGGCTGGCGGCGGTGAGTTGATCTTCCGGTCCCTCATAGGGGCCTCACAGAAAACCTCGAGGTAGGCCGTCAACAATGACAGCCGTGTTACCAGTGCAGACGGACGTGACGACAACGCCCACACAAACACCCGGCGCGGTGGCCCCTCCCCCCGCGCCGAAGATGCCCACGGCCCACATCAACCAGTTCGGGGGCTTCCACAAGGGCGTCTCGCTGTTGCACGGCTGGTTACCGCTGACGATCGAGATCATCGCGGTGGTATTGCTGATCATCGCTATCGTCCGGCTGACCCGGCGCTGGTGGTACATCCGGCTGCCGATCGCCGTCGTGCTCGGAGTGGCCGGGGCGCTCGCGGGCTGGTGGTACACCAACAACCAGGGCCTGGCCTCGGATCCGGCGCCACTACTGCTGTGGATCAGCGTGGGCCTGATGGTCGGCTCGATCGCCGTCGCGGTGATCGGCTGGCCCCGCGCGCGCTGGTGGCAGCGGGTCGCCGCGATTCTCGCCATCCCGTTCGCGGTGGCCAGCACCGCGGTGGTGATCAATCAGTGGGTCGGCTACTACCCGACGGTGCAGTCCGCCTGGAGCGCGCTCACCGCCGGACCGCTGCCACACCAGACGGACATGGCCGATCTGGCCGGGATGCGCGATACGAACCCCAAGACCGGCGTCATCGTGCCGATGGACATCCCGGACACCGCGAGCGGCTTCAAGCACCGCACCGAATACGTCTACCTGCCCCCGGCGTGGTTCGCGGGGAAGACCCCGCCCAGCATGCCCGCGGTGCTGATGATCGGCGGCGAGTTCAACACCCCCGGCGACTGGATGCGCAGCGGCGAGATCATGCCGGCGATCGATAAATTCACCGCGGCCAACAACGGTCAGGCCCCGATCCTGGTGTTCGCGGACTCCGGCGGCTCCTTCAACAACGACACCGAGTGCGTCAACGGCCCGCGCGGCAATGCCGCCGACCATCTCACCAAAGATGTTGTGCCGTACGTGGAGAAGACCTTCAACGTCTCCGCCGATCCCGCGCACTGGGCGGTCGTGGGCTGGTCGATGGGCGGCACCTGCGCGGTCGATCTGACGGTGATGCATCCCGAGCTGTTCCACACCTTCGTCGACATCGCCGGCGACGTGGGCCCCGATTCGGGCACCAAGGATCAGACCGTCAAGCGCCTGTACGGCGGCAACGAAGCGCTGTGGGAGCAGTTCGATCCGATGACCGTGATGCAGAAGCACGGCCAGTACACCGGCATCGCCGGCCTCTACGACGACCTGACCGCGACGCACTTCGACCGGTCCAAGCTGCCCAAGGGCTTCACAATGCCCAAGGTGAGCGAGGATCAGATCGGCAAGGGCGGCCAGGACGACATGGGCGGCGGCGGCAACAGCGAGGTCGGCGCGGCCGAGAAGCTCTGTGCGGAGAACAAGAAGGTCGGCATCGAGTGCACCATCCACACGACACAGGGTGGGCACACCTGGCAGTTCGCGGAGGCGGCGTTCGACTCGTCGCTGGCCTGGGTGACCGCGCGGGTCGGGCTGCCGGTGCCTGCGAACAGCTGACGCCGCCCGTCGTCCGAGAACTTCATAGCCCTTCAGGCGCCACCACTTCCGGCACGAACGAGACGAGCGTTCGTGCCGGAGCTGCGTTCGGCGACGGGACGTCGATGCCGAGACGACCGGGTGGGCGATCCCGGCACAACGGCAACCGTGTCCGGCGACACGGCGCAGATTCATTACTTGACGGCCGGTAAGTAATGGATTTAGCCTGCCTTACGGGCACGGTTCGGCCGGTTACGGATTCGCCAGCGGGGGGACAGAGATGCAGGCATTCAGCATCGTGTGGCCCGATTCGTCAGCTGTCATCACACCGATTCCGGTAGATGACACCGCCCGTTCCGACCTGGGCATCGACCGGGTGCTCGCCGCGGTGCTGCGCTTCGGCGACGACTACGACCTGGCCGGATTGTTTTTCGCGCCGGTGCGCGAGCGCGACATCGTGGCCTATCGGCAGGAGGTCTTCGCCGATCTGGATGCCCCGGCCGTGCGCGCGGTCCTCGACGAATTCGCCACGGGCATGCGGCGGACCCGGCGCGAGCTCGCACAGGCCGAAAAGCTGGTGCATCCGCATCAGCGAGGGCGCTGGCGCCTCGATGCCGCCCTCGGACATCTCGAGGCACTCGCCCGCCTGGACGCCGGGCTGGTCGAGCTGCCGATCGCCTCGCGGGGGCTGCGCCGCTGGCGAGACCTGCTGCGCGCCTACGTGTCCGGGCCCGAATTCGCCGATCTGACCGAGCGGGTCCGCGACGTCCGGCGAGGCCTGGACGAGATCCGCTACAGCATCCGCGTTGTCGGACGAACCGTCGAGGTGGGCCCGGACGACGGCGCGCCGGACTACAGCGCCACCATCGCGAATCTATTCGCGCGCTTCGGGTCCCAGCCCCCACCGCCGCCCCGGCCGCGGCCGCAGTGGGCCGATATGAACCAGGCCGAGGAGCAGATCCTGGACCGCGTGGCCGCGCTGCACCCCGCCGCCTTCGCCCGGCTCGACGAATTCTCCCGCGACCACCCGCATGTCATCGATCCCGTGGTGGCGCGGTTCGATCGCGAAATCCAGTTCTATCTGGTCTATCTCGCCTTCGCCCGGCGCATCGCACACCCACTGCACCTTCCGCGGGCCCTCGGCCCGGAGCAGGACATCCACGCCCACGACGCCTTCGACCTAGCGCTCGCCGCGCGGCTGAAGCCGGGAGAAGCGCTCGTCCGCAACGACTTCCGGCTATCCGGGCCGGAGCGGGTCCTCGTCGTCACCGGCCCGAATCAGGGCGGCAAGACGACCTTCGCCCGAATGTTCGGTCAGCTCCTCTATTTCGGCGCCCTCGGCTGCCCGGTCCCCGCGCGCGATGCCCGCCTCCCGCTCCCGGACGCCATCTTCACCCACTTCGAGCGCGCCGAGGACCCCGGAGACCCCGACGGCCGGCTGCTCGGCGAACTCACCCGGATACGCGAGGTCCTCGACCGCGCGACGGCCGAGAGCGTCATCGTCATGAACGAAAGTTTCAGCTCCACAAGCACATCCGATGCCATCCGGATCGGCGCGGACATCCTGGACCGGATCATGGACCGCGGCGCGCTGGCACTGTGGGTCACCTTCTTCGACGAACTGGCCCAGGGCTCCCCCGCCGCGGTCAGCATGGTCGCAGCCACCGCCTCGGAAGGGCCGGACGGCGACGCCCGCCGCACCTTCCGAATCGAACGCAGGCCCGCCGACGGCCAGGCATACGCCATCGAACTTGCCACGCGCCACGGCCTCACCTACCACGACATCACCACCAGGATCTCCCGATGAGACTCGAACCGCGGCACCGGCCCGAGCACACCGGCCACAACGACCGGATAGGTATCACCGGACCAGCGCACACCTCCGAGCTCACGGCGCATCACCGACAGACCGACGGCCACGGCGACACGAGGATCTCCCCGATGAGACTCGAACCGCGACACCAGCCCGAGCACACCGGCACTCCGCACCCGGTGCGCACCAGCCGGCCGGGGCACTCCCTCACGCACACGGCGCATCACCGACAGACCGACCACCCCCGCGACACGAGGATCTCCCGATGAAAGTCGCACTGCTGCAGCCGCCCGGGGTCACGGTCCGGATCGCCCGTGCCGAGCAGCACACGCTGGACGATCTGGGTGTTGAAATGCTCTGCGCCGCAATGGCTCTGGATGAACATGGCGATGCAGATCCCGCGATTGCCGATGCGGTGCGGGCGGTGTTGCCCGCGAGTGTGCTGGATCCGGCGGTGATCCGCTATCGCCACGCGGTGCTCGCGGACTGCTGTGCTCATCCCGGCGCGGTGCGGGAGTTGTACGAGATCGCCACGCGGGCAACGCAAGTGCGGCGATGGAAGGTCGGTCCCCGGCATCGGCCCAACGGCAAGTTACTGCTTGCTCTCGAACCGCTCAACGAGCTGATCGGCTGCCTGCGCATGCTGCGGACCGCGTGTGTGCGGCATACCGGGAAGTTCGAATCCAACGGTTTCGCCGACCTGTGCACCATCGTCGGGCGCGAGCTCGACGACGACTATCTGGATTCGGTCTCCCGGCAGCTGGCCGCCATGGATTTCGAGCACGGCCTGCACTTCAGCGCGGGGCTGGCCACCGGAAACAAGATCGCCGAGGTGCGGCTGCACGCGCCGATCCGCCCGCAACGCCGTTGGTTCGGACTCGACCGCCGCTCTGCGCGCGCGTTCGAGGCGATCGACGATCCCGAGGCCGAGTCGAGTCCCCTTGTGCAGCTGACGAATCCGGCGCTGACAATCATCGCCGACGTGGTCAGCGACGCCACCGACCGCGTCCAGGAGTTCTTCGCGCAGTTGCGTACCCAGCTGGCGTTCTACCTGGGCTGCGTGACGCTGCACCGCCGCATGGCCGCGATCGGGGCGCCGGTGTGCCTGCCGGTGATCCACCCCGCGAGTGCCGCGGGTCCGCGCTGCTCCGGCCTGCGCGACATCGGATTGGCCCTGTCGAGCGAAAGTCCCGGCGTCGGAAACGATGTCGATGCGCGGGACCGCTCGCTGATCATGATCACCGGCGCCAACAACGGCGGCAAGTCCACCCTGCTGCGCGCCCTGGGCCTGGCGCAGCTGATGATGCAGGCCGGAATGTTTGTCGCCGCAGACAGTTTCGAGGCGCCCGTACACGAGGGCGTGTTCACCCATTTCGCCGCCGACGAGGACCGGACCCTCTCGCACGGCAAGCTCGTCGAGGAACTGGTCCGCATGAGTATGCTGATCGACCGGATGGCCCCCGGATCCCTGCTGCTGTGCAACGAGTCGTTCGCCTCCACCGGCGCCCGCGACGCCGCCCGCATCGCCGCCCCACTGCTCGATGCGTTCCAGACCACCGGCGTAGCCCTCGTCTTCGTCACCCACCTCACCGAATTCGCCTGCCTACGTCACGAAGCCGCCCATCCCGGCGAACTGTTCCTGCGCGCCGAACGCCTCGCCGACGGCACCCGCACATTTCGCCTCGTCCCAGGTCCACCGGAGCCCGGCAGCCACGCCGACGACATTTTCCACCGGGTCTTCGACCGCGACCCGCGCGCCCTGCCCGAGGACGATGCTGCACACAGTAGGTGACAAGCCGGTCGCGCCCCCGCCATGTGACGACCTCGAAGGGCAGTTCTCGGTAGTCTTTGCACGATGAGCGAGCGCACCACCGAAACCGGCACGGCCAGACCGCGTACCCAGCGCGGGCTCGAACGGCTGATGTTCTTCAGCGATGCCGTGGTGGCCATCGCCATCACCCTGATCGCGCTGCCCCTGGTCGACAGCGCCCGCGATGTCGCGAAGGAATCCACCTCGAAGTTCCTGTCCGACAACAGCTACGCCCTACTCGCCGCCGCGATCAGCTTCGCGGTCATCAGCGCGTTCTGGCGCGAGCACCACAGCCTGTTCGAGCGCGCCACCGGCTATACGCCACTGCTGCTGCGGGTCAACATGTTCTGGCTGGTGGGCATCGTGGCCCTGCCGGTGGCGACGGTCCTGGACGTGTATTCCCACCGGGACCCGCTCGCGGCCGGAATCTACCTGCTCGCGGTGATCTTCACGATGGCGGTCGACCGGGTCGAGGAGCTCATCCTGTACCGCGCGCGGCTGCTTTCCGACGGCGACCGGATCACCCGACCGGAGCTGATACTGCGCTGGTCGATGGTGGTCGGGGCCGGCATCGCCGTGATCGTCTCGCTCACCCTGCCGGCCGTCGGACTCTGGTCCCTGGTCCTGGTGTTCGCCGCGGGACAGTTCGAGGCGGTCTCCAGGCGCCGCCTCCGGGCGCGGACCGCGTGAACACCTCCTGACCCGCGCCGCCACGGCGTGCGCCGGATCCGGGTCCCGCAACGTCGAAGGCCGCCCCCGCGAAATCGCGGGGGCGGCCTTCGAATGCTGCCGGGGAGGTCAGGCGTCGAGCTCGGCGAGCACCTCGTCGCTGATGTCCACGTTGGTGTACACGTTCTGCACGTCGTCGCTGTCCTCGAGGGCGTCGACGAGCTTGAACACCTTGCGGGCGGCCTCGGCGTCGACCGCGACCGACATCGACGGCTGGAAGCCGGACTCGGCCGAGTCGTATTCGATGCCGGCCTCCTGCAGCGCGGTGCGCACCGCGATGAGATCGCCGGGCTCGCTGATGATCTCGAAGGACTCACCGAGGTCGTTGACCTCCTCGGCACCCGCGTCCAGCACCGCGATCAGCACGTCGTCCTCGGTCTGGCCGTTCTTGTCCAGCGTGACGATGCCCTTGCGGTGGAACAGGTACGACACCGAACCCGGATCGGCCATGTTGCCGCCGTTGCGGGTCATGGCGACGCGGACCTCGCCGGCGGCGCGGTTGCGGTTGTCGGTGAGGCATTCGATCAGCACGGCAACGCCATTGGGGCCGTAGCCCTCGTACATGATCGTCTGCCAGTCGGCGCCGCCGACCTCTTCACCGCTGCCGCGCTTGCGGGCGCGCTCGATGTTGTCGTTGGGGACGGAGTTCTTCTTCGCCTTGTCGATGGCGTCGTAGAGAGTCGGGTTTCCTCCAGGGTCCCCACCACCCGTCCGCGCCGCGACCTCGATGTTCTTGATCAGCTTGGCAAACATCTTGCCACGCTTGGCATCGATCACGGCCTTCTTGTGCTTGGTGGTGGCCCATTTGGAGTGGCCGCTCATTCCCCTACTTCCTTCACGTCGGTGTGCTCGAGATCCGGGCAGTCAACTGCGCCTCGGGCAGTTAACTATGCCAGTTTACTGCCCGGTCCCACTTGTATTACTTCGCGGTTGAGATCGCCCTCACAGGGGGTCGAACCGGCTGTTCAGGAGACCCGGGCCGCTGCGTTCTCGCGCACGATGTCCACGAACATCCGGTGTACTCGCAGATCGCCGGTCACCTCCGGATGGAACGACGTCGCCATCACGTTTCCCTGACGCACCGCGACGATCCGCCCCTCGGCCGGTCCGGACGGCACCCGCGCCAGCACCTGCACCCCCTCGCCCGCGCGCTCGACCCACGGCGCCCGGATGAACACCGCACGCACCGGCCCGTCGTCGAGGCCGGCGAAGTCCAGATCGGTTTCGAACGAATCGACCTGCCGCCCGAAGGCGTTGCGCCGCACGGTCATATCGATGCCGGACAGCGACTGCGCGTCGGGCCGGGTGTCGAGCACCTCGTCGGCGAGCAGGATCATGCCCGCGCAGGATCCGTAGGCGGGCATGCCCTCCCGCAACCGCTGCCGCAGCGGTTTCAGCAGCCCGAACACGTCGAGCAGCTTGCTGATCGCGGTGGATTCGCCGCCCGGCAGCACCAGGCCGTCCACGGCGGCGAGTTCGGACTCGCGGCGCACGTTGACCGGCTCGGCGCCGCAGTCCGCCAGGGCATGGAAGTGCTCGCGCACGTCGCCCTGCAACGCCAGCACTCCGATCGTCGGTTTCACGAGTCGAGCATACGAGCCGCCCGTGACGGCGCGATTCCGGCCGGGACCCGTTGTGGTACTGGTCACGCGACCGTCAAAATCTTGTAGGCGCGCTGTTACAAGTCCCTTCCATCGGGGAACACTCGCGCAAGTGACTGATGTGTTGCCGGATACCGAGCCCGCCGACCGAGCGCGGGTGCAGACCACACCCACCGGGCGCGGGCTCACCGTGCTGACCGGCCTGGCAGGCCTGTCGCTGGATGCGATGGCCTCGGTGGCCTACGGCCCCGAATCCATCGTGCTGGTGCTGGCCGCGGCCGGTAGCGCCGGACTGGGCATGACCCTGCCGGTGACGATCGCCATCGTGGTGCTGCTGACCGTCCTGATCGCCTCGTATCGCCAGGTGATCGCCGCCTTCCCGAACGGCGGCGGCGCGTACGCGGTGGCCCGCAGCCACCTGGGCCACCGGACCAGCCTGGTCGCCGCGGCCTCGCTGATCGTGGACTACATCCTCAACGTGGCGGTCTCGATCGCCGCCGGAGTCGCGGCACTGACCTCGGCGATCCCCGCGCTGCTGCCGTACACGGTGTGGATCTGCCTGGCCGTTCTCGTCGGGATCACCGCTTTGAACCTGGCCGGAATCCGCGAGAGTGCCCGGGCGTTCATGGCGCCGACCGTGGTCTTCGTCGCCGGCATTCTGGTGGTCATCGCCGCCGGTTTGCTGCGGTCGGAACCCGCGAGCGTGACCAGCGCGGCGAGCACGCTCGGCGCGAGCCGCACCATCGGAATCCTGTTGCTGCTCAAGGCGTTCTCCAGCGGATGCTCCGCCCTGACCGGTGTGGAGGCGATCGCGAACGCGGTGCCCAGCTTCGAGCGGCCGCGGGTGCGCGGCGCGCAGCGGGCCGAGGTCGCCCTCGGGGTGCTCCTCGGGGTGATGCTGCTCGGACTCGCGACGCTGATCGGCAAGTTCTCCATCCACCCGGTCGACGGGACGACGGTGCTCTCGCAGCTCACCGCGGCGGCGCTGGGGCACGGAATCGCCTACTACGTGGTGCAATTCGCGACGGTCGTGCTTCTTGCCCTGGCCGCCAACACCTCCTACGGCGGCCTGCCGACGCTGACCAAGATCCTCGCCGACGACAACTGCCTGCCGCACCGGTTCGCGGTCGCCACTCCCCGGCAGGTGTACCGCTACGGCGTGCTGGCCCTGGGCATTTCGGCCGCGGTGCTGCTGATCGCGGCGAACGGCGATATGAATGCGCTGGTGCCGTTGTTCGCGATCGGGGTGTTCGTCGGATTCACCATCGCGCAGGTCGGCATGGTGCGGCACTGGCGCGGCGATCACGTCCGCGGCTGGCGGTGGCGGTTGGCGCTCAACGGTTTCGGCGCGGTGCTGACCTGCGTCGCGGCGATCGTGACCACCGCGATGAAGTTCACCTCCGGCGCCTGGCTGATCGTGCTGGTCCTGCCGCTGCTGGTGCTGATCATGGAGCGAATCCGCAAGGAGTACAACCGGATCGACGGCCGCCGCGGCACCGGCTGCCTGCCCGCGCCGCCCCGGGCCACCGGCACCGTGATAGTGGTGCCGGTCTCGGAGGTGTCCGAGCTGAGCCGCGAGGCGCTCTCGGCCGCCCTCTCGCTCGGCCACGACATCGTCGCGCTGCACGTCTGCCTGCCCGGCGAGAACACCACCGCCTTCACCAAGGCCTGGGAGGCCTGGCACCCGGACGTGCACCTCGAGATCATCGACGCGGGCGACTGCACCGTTGGCGCCCCGGTCGCGCGCTACGTCCGGGACAACTTCCCCGACCGCCGCAAGGTGGTGCTGATCGCCGAGGTCGACCCGTCCACCGGCTGGGACCGGGTGCTCCCGAGCCACCGCAGCGACGAACTCGAGCGCCAGCTCCGCCGCCTACCCGACACGGTCGTCTGCCATTTACGGGTGCAGACTTCGTGATCCGGGCCGGGTCCTGGCTTCACGCCGGAAGCTGGGCCCGGTAGCCGATCGGCCCAGCCGCTCGCCTGTGGCCGATTCGCCGCAGCCGTAGACGAACTCGGTGTGCCGCTGCGCCGAGCGGATCTGTCCCTGCCGGACGAGGCAGCCGCGGCCCGCACGACTGGCGATACGGTCGGCCGTCAGCGCTCGGAAGAGTCCCGCCGCAGATAGTCCGCGGGGCCGTCCCGCCGTGCCTCGCACCGCGCGAACGCAACGGGCGCGGCGTCGACCGACGAGTCTCCGCCGTCCGGAGGTGCGCAGCCCTCAGGACTCGCGCAGGGTGCGGATGAGGCCCTCCTGGACGACGGCGGCGACCAGCTGCCTCTCGCGGTTGAATATCCGGCCGCCGGTGAGGGCGCGCCCGTAACCCGCCGAGGGGGAATTCTGGTCGTAGAGGAGCCAGTCGTCGGCGCGGAAGGGGCGCAGGAACCACATGGCGTGGTCGAGGGAGGCGTTCTGGGTGGGCTCGTCGGGGTGGTTGACCTTCGACGAGCCGAGCAGGGTCATATCGCTCATGTAGGCGAGGGTGCAGATGTGAAAGACCGGCTCGTCGGGCAGCGGGTGGCGGTAGCGGAACCACACCTGCTGCTGCGAGGCCAGCCCGTCGCGAGGGGCGATCTGATCCTGCGGCAGCGGCCGGATGTCCCAATGCTCCCACTCGCGCATCGCCCACAGGCGCTCCGGGCTCATCGTCGTCTGGGCATCCAAAAGATTGTCCGGCGGAAGCACATTCGGCATCGAGTCCTGGTGCTCTGGGCCCTCGTCGCCGACGTGGAACGAGGCCGACATCGTGAAGATGGCCTGCCCGTCCTGGATTCCGGTCACCCGCCGGGTGCAGAACGAGCGACCGTCGCGGATGCGCTCGACCTCGTAGACGGTGTGCTGGGCGGGATTGCCCGGGCGCAGGAAGTAGCCGTGCAGCGAATGCACCTGATAGCGCGGGTCCACGGTGCGCACCGCCGACACCAGCGCCTGCCCGGCAACCTGTCCCCCGAACGTCCTGGGCAGCTGGGTCTTCGTGGACGCGCCGCGGAAGATGTCCCGCTCCAGGCGCTCGAGCTCCAGCGCCTCTTCGATCGTCGCCATGAACCGTCCTTCCGGAATTAGACCCGCTCAGGCTATGCGATGGCGAACCCGGCGCGGCGTCCGGCTCTCGGTCGGCGGCCACGAGCAAGATCATCGGGCGGCGCGATCCCGGCGACGGGCATGATGGACCGGTGCCCAGCTTCACGCCCATCGCCGCGAATGCTCTCGTCGCGGCTGTCGTCGACCGCGCGACCGCACTGCCGGGCCGATCGGTCGTGGCGATCGAGGGCGCCGATGCCGCCGAACCGCTCCCCTTCGCCGCGGGGGTGGCCGACCGGATCCGCGCGCAGGGACGGCAGTGCGGGGTGGTGTCGCTGCACGACTACGTTCGCCCGGCCTCGCTGCGCCTCGAATACGGCCGCGACGAAATGTCCTACCGCACCGCGTGGTTCGACTACTCGGGCCTGAATCGCGAAGTGCTGCAGGCGCTGCGCGAACACGGCCGCTGGTTGCCCGCCCTCTGGAACGAGGACACCGACCGATCCGCCCGCGCCACACCGATTTCCGCGACGGACGACACCGTCGTACTGATCGCCGGGCCGATGTTGCTGGGCCGCGGCCTGTCCTTCGATCTCACGGTCGAGCTGCGCCTGTCCGAGGGCGCCCTGCGGCGCACCGACGCCGAGGATTTCACCGTCGAAGCCCTGCTTCGGCACCGCCGCAACCACCCCGAGAGCCCGGACATTCTCGTCGCCTGGGACCACCGCGACCGGCCGGCCCTGCGGATATGAACGGCCGCAAGGGAATCCACCGAACGCGGACGTTTTCTGCCCACTCGAGTAGTTCTACAGATCCGCAGCACCGCGTCCGGCCTCAGAATCAACATCATGACCTGGACAAATAGCGCGACCGCGGAGCCTCATCCCGGCGCCGCCACGGCAAAGTCTCGACATGACAGGCCGGTCCCGGCAACGATCCCGGTGTCGGTCCAGGTCTTCGTCGCGATCCTCGCGATGGCGGTGCGGTTCGCGGCCCCCGGATGGCTGCTCCTGTTCACGATCTTCGGCGGCGAGGTGATCGGACTGCTGCCGTTGATCATCGCCACCATCATTGGTGTCTTGTTACTGCGCAAGGCCGCACAGCGGGCGCGCACCATCGCGATCGGGCTGCTCGCCGCGATGGATCTGTCCCTGCTGGTATTCGCGCTGACACTGCCCGACATCACCGACTCCGAGGACGTCAACTTCGTGCCACTCGTCACGCTGACCCGGCAGGAGCACACGGTATCGGGGAACCTTGTCGCCGATTTCCAGGCGATCGCCGCACCCGCGGCCTGGTGCTACGTGCTGTTCGCGCCCCTCATGGTGTGCCTGGGGGCCCTCACGTGGAGCCGCCGCGGGCGAGCCACCGTGCGCTGAAGTCCATCGCTCCGGCCCACCGGTGATCGTCGGAACGTGTTCTAATGCAGATGATCGTGACAGAAAGAGGCGGGCATGTCGCTCACGTTCTTCACCTGGGCCGACGGACACTACGTCGCGACCGATATGTCGATAAGCCCCTGGTCGCAGGGACAGTTGTCGGGCACGTCGGTCGGCGCCCTGCTCGCCCGTGAGCTGGAAACGCATTGTCCCGATTCGGGGTTCGTTCCCGCGCGTTTCACGATGGACCTGTTCCGGCCGGTGCTGAACGAGCCGATCACGGTGAACAGCCACGTCGTGCGCGACGGCAACCGGATCCGCGTCGCCGACGCCGCCATCGTGCAACACGATCAGATTCGGGCACGGGCGAGCGTGATGTATCTGACCACCGGCGAGCAGCCGCCGGGGCAGGTGTGGCACACGGACGACGACCTGCCTGTGCCAACCTCCGATCAGGTGGGGCCCATCGGCGCACCCCCGCTGTTCAAGTCCGGAGACCACGACTGGAGCCAGGATTTCGCATCCGGCCAGAACAGCGAGCGCAAGTGCGTCTGGCACAACCTCGAGTTCCTGGTGGATGACGAGCCCATGTCCCCGTTCGAGCGCGCCGCATTCCTCGGCGACGCGACCAGTATGGTCTGCAATTGGGGCACCGAGGGCGTCGGATACATCAACTGCGATGTCACCGTGACGCTCTCGCGCCTGCCCGAGGGTTCCGAGGTCGGCCTGCGAGCGCTGGATCAGGTTGCAGCACAGGGTATCTCAGTAGCAACCGCCACCATGTACGACCGGACCGGACCGCTGGGAACCAGCGTGGTCAACAGCCTGTCCAATGCCCGGCGTCAGGTGGATCTCGCCGGATACGGCGCCGCCAAGGCCGCCCTGGTCCACGGGTCGCGCTGAATCGCTGGAAACGGCGGGACAATCCGCGGGCGGTGTGGCTAGACTGTCCGGGCTTGTTCGGGGTTTATCGGATGGTGGGGCGGCGAGTGACGTTCACGGAATCGGCGACGCGGGCGATTGTTGTCGGAGAGGTTCCCGACGAGGCGCTCGGATACGCCGGACGGGATATTGCCCGGGACGTTCTCTCCATGGTGGAGCGTGTCCCCGTGGTGGTGCTGAGTTCTCCGGATCACGCTGCGGGGACGGGAAAGACGCAGATTGCCGCGGCCTGTGCGCGGGCCGCGATCGCGGCGGATCGCGGGCTCATCGCATGGGTGAATGCGGAATCCGCGGCGGAGATGCAGGCGGAGCTGGCGGTCGTCGCGGAGCGGCTCGGGATCGCCGCATCCGGTGAGTCGGCGGCGGAATCGCTGCGGAACTACCTCGAGCACGCCGCGGGACCCAATCTGCTGGTCTTCGACAACCTCGGGGATCCCGCGGTGCTTACGCCGTATCTGCCAACCCGGGGTGGGGCCCGGATCCTAGTCACCGGCGCCGCCGAATTCGGGGAAACCGTTGTGGTGGGACCGTTCTCACGCCCCGAATCGGTCGACTACCTGTGCCGCCGAGCCCAGATCGACGACCCCGAGGGTGCGGATCTGCTCGCCGAATCCCTGGGCGACCTGCCGCTCGCGCTCACCGCCGCAGCGGCCGCCATCCGCTCGCGCCGTCGGTATCCCGAACGCCGTCTGGGCTTCCGGGAATGTGTCGACGAGATGCGCGGAGGCGGCCTCGACGCGGCGGTGGCGCTGGGGGCGGACGCGGCACTGCTCGACGATGCCGAGGGCATGCTGCATCGGGTGCTGTCGAGCCTGGCGGTGCTGCCGCCGAGCGGAGTCACGCTGCCCACGCTGCGCCGGCTGGCCGAGGCCGGCGAGTCCGGCCCCGAATTCGTGGACATGGCCGTCGACGACTGCCTGCGCGCCGGCCTGGTGGGCTACTCGCTGGATCACGGCACCGTGCTCATGCACCGGTCCGTGGCCGCGGTGCTGCGGAATCGGCTGACCGAGGCGGGGGAACTGGACCATGCCGTCACGGCCGCACGCGCCCTGATCGAGCCGGAGGTCGCCGCCGGGTCGCCCGCGGGGCGTGCCGCGTCGGCCTGGCTCGACCGATCCCGGCTGGCGCTGCTCGAGCAGGCCGCGACCGAATCGGACAACCACGACGAGGGGAACGCCGCCTCGAACGAGGCTCGCGAACAGCTGGCCGCCGCGTATCTGGCGGCCGGGCAGGATGATCGCGCGATCGACCTGTGGCGCGAGCTGCTGGCGGAGCGGACCCGGCTGCACGGCGATCTCGATCCGCGCACGGTGGCGGCCGTTCACACGCTCGCCACCGCGCATCATAATGCGGGACAGCATGATTCGGCGGTGTCGGTCTACGAGTCCGCGCTGCACGCGGCCGAGCGGGGCCACGGCGAGGACCATCCCGAAACCCTGGCGCGCCGTCAGGATCTGGCCCGCGCGATGCTGAGCACGGGGCAAACCGCGGCAGCGATCACGCTGCTGCGAAGGATCATCGCCGATCGTGAACGAGTTCTCGGCAGGGACCATCCCGGCGCCGCGGCCGCCCGCGAACACCTCGCCGCGGTCCACGAGTACGCCGGGCAGCACACCGAAGCATGCACCCTGCTCGAGCCGGCCGCGGCGCCCCTGTACGGCAAGGGGACTCCGGATCGCTACGCCATCCTCGCCGCGAGGGAGCTCGCGCGCGAATATGTCGCGGCCGAGCGCCACGGCGATGCGCTGGTCCTGAACGAACGCCTGCTGGCCGATGTGGAACAGCACGCCGACCGCACCGATCTGGAACCCGAGGATCCCGGCTACGCCGACAAGTATCGCCGCGGCCTGCGAGCGCAGATCGGGGTGTGCCTGGTCTACACGAAGCAATACGCGCGGGCAGTCCCTATCCTGCGAGAAGCCTTGTCGGCCAGTCGGATCGCGCACGGCCGGCATCATCACAACACCGTGAACCTGCAGTTCTGGCTGGCCCGTGCACTGCTCGAAACCGACCAGGCCGCCGAGGCCCTGGTGCTCATGGAACGCAGCGCGCAGGGCCACGAACGCATCCGCGGCCCCGTCCATCCGACCACCGTCGCGATACGAAAGTGGTTGATGGACACGTACCACCGGCGTCCCGATGGGATGGACGACGTGGTCGCGACAATGGAGCGCCTGGCGGCCGATCACGAGCGAATCCTCGGCCCCCTCGCAATTCCCACACTGAACGAGCAACGTCAGCTCGTCACGGTCTATTTGAACGACGGCCGATTCGACGACGCGACCGCGCTGCTCGCCCGCGTGGTGGACGGGTACGAAAGAACCGTCGGCTCGAGCGAGCTCCAGACCCACAAGGCACGCCGCCTCCTGGCCCGCCTGTACCAGCGGGCCGAGCGGCACGACGACGCGATCGTCGTGCTGGACCTCGATCTGGCCGACCTCACCCGCACCCGCGGCCGGGCCGCACACGA
Organism: Nocardia albiluteola; assembly: GCF_018860155.1. GTDB lineage: Bacteria > Actinomycetota > Actinomycetes > Mycobacteriales > Mycobacteriaceae > Nocardia > Nocardia albiluteola. The sequence goes on along the minus strand of NZ_JAHKNI010000009.1, from coordinate 239,283 downwards.
AACCATCACCACCCGTGACGAACTCGCCGGCGCGTACCGGCGCGCCGGTCGGTATCCGAGGGCGATCGAGCTGTTCGAGGCGAACGTGAGCGCGCAGGAGGAGAGGCTCGGCCCGGCCCACATCGACACCCTCGGGACCCGCGAGACGCTCGCCGAGCTCTACAGCGGATACCGGCGCGACACCGAGGCCGCCGTTCATCGCGAAAAGGTCTACGGTCACCGCGAGCGGACCCTGGGCGCCGACCATCCCGATACCCTGACCGCCGCACATCTGCTGGGCCGCAGCTATTCCCGGACCGGACGGGAGGCCGCGGCGATCGCCCTGTGGGAGCGCACGCTGGCGCGCCGCGAACAGGTGCTGGGCACCGAGAACCCCGATACCTTGCACACCCGCGAACATCTGGGCGTGGCCTACATCAACCAGAGCCGCGCCGAATCCGCTGTCGCCCTCCTCGAAGTCACGCTGGAGGCCCGCCGGCGCATCCAGGGGCCCGAGCACAAGGAAACGCTGACCACCGCAGCCAACCTGGCGACGGCGTACTCGACAGCGGGCCGGGTCGACCAGGCGGTCAGCCTGCACACCCATACCCTTCGAGTGCGCGAAAGCAGCCTGGGCCCCGACCATCCGAGCACCCTGACCTCGCAGAACAACCTGGCGATGGCGATGATGAGCGCGGGCCGGCACGACCGGGCCGTTTCCCTCGCCGAACGCACCCTCGCCACCCGTGAACGCGTCCTCGGGCCCGACCACCCCGACACCATGATCAGCCGCCACAACCTCGGCGTCTGGTATCACACGATCGGCCGATACGCGCAGTCGGTCACCCTGCTCCAGCACACCCTGGACGATCGCATCCGGGTCCTGGGGCCCGACCACGCCAACACCGCCACCACCCGCAGACTGCTCGACAACGCCAAGGCATCCGCCGCCCGCAGAAGCCGATAATCGCGATTCTCACTGCGGCACAACGAAATCGAGCCCGGCCCATCCGGGCCGGGCTCGACGATGCGCCGGGACTTACCAGCCGCGCTCGGCGAGGCGGTGGGGCTCGGGGATCTCCTCCACGTTGATGCCGACCATGGCCTCACCCAGGCCGCGAGAGACCTTCGCCAGCACGTCCGGGTCGTCGTGGAAGGTGGTGGCCTTCACGATGGCCGCGGCGCGCTGGGCCGGGTTGCCGGACTTGAAGATGCCCGACCCGACGAAGACGCCCTCGGCGCCGAGCTGCATCATCATCGCGGCGTCGGCGGGGGTGGCGATGCCGCCGGCGGTGAACAGCACCACAGGCAGCTTGCCGGTCTCGGCGATCTCGCGCACCAGCTCGTACGGGGCCTGCAGCTCCTTGGCCGCGACGTACAGCTCGTCCTCGGGCAGCGAGCCCAGGCGGCGGATCTCGTCGCGGATCTTGCGCATGTGGGTGGTGGCGTTGGACACGTCGCCCGTCCCGGCCTCACCCTTGGAGCGGATCATGGCCGCACCCTCGGTGATGCGGCGCAGCGCCTCACCCAGGTTGGTGGCGCCGCACACGAACGGGACCGTGAAGTTCCACTTGTCGATGTGGTGGGCGTAGTCGGCCGGGGTCAGCACCTCGGACTCGTCGATGTAGTCCACGCCCAGGCTCTGCAGGATCTGCGCCTCGACGAAGTGACCGATCCGCGCCTTGGCCATCACCGGGATGGAGACCGCGCTGATGATGCCGTCGATCATGTCCGGGTCGCTCATCCGCGACACGCCGCCCTGGGCGCGGATATCGGCGGGCACACGCTCGAGGGCCATCACGGCCACCGCGCCGGCGTCTTCGGCGATCTTGGCCTGATCGGGCGTGACCACGTCCATGATCACCCCGCCCTTGAGCATCTCGGCCATACCGCGCTTCACGCGGGCGGTACCGGTCGTCGGGGCGGTTTCGGGCGTCGTCACGGCTAACTCCTGAGTGATGGGATGAATCGGTCGTTCATTGTCGAACGACACGATTCTAGGCGGCCCGATCAGGCCACTTCATAGCCAGTCAGGCAGCACTGGACTGGCTGCCCGGCCGGCCACCGGTCCTCGCTACCCCGCCGCTATAGCCCGCGCGCCACGCTGGCGCACAGCATCCAGCCATGCGACGCTCGTTCACCCCCGCCGCGCTCGGCGTCACCATGCTGGCCCAGTGGGCGTGCGCCGGCCCCGCACCCGTGGAGCCGGCGGGCGTCTCGACCCCGCACGGCATGGTTCGGACCACCGCGTATGGCGACCAATTCACCCTCTGAGCGCCGGAGGTGATCCACTGGATGGATGACTGACGACACCCTGCGATCGGTAAGCATCGAGCGGACGGCGGCCGGGCGCTACCGCGCCACCAATGCGCGCGGCGGCCAGCTGGTATTCGGATCCGGCGACGACACCGACTTCACCCCGGTCGAGCTGCTGCTCGCGGCCCTGGGCGGCTGCACCGGGATCGACGTCGACATCGCGACCTCCCGCCACGCCGAACCGACCGAGTTCACCATCGCGGTCAGCGGCGACAAGATCAGCGACGAGCAAGGGTCCCATTTGACCAACCTCGAGGTTCGCTTCCGGGTCGCCTTCCCCGAGGACGAGGCCGGTGACCGTGCCCGCACCATCCTGCCCCGTGCCGTGCGCACGTCGCACGACAAGCTGTGCACCGTCAGCCGCACGATCGAGCTCGGGTCGGAGGTTCGAGCGATCGCGGCGGACCGCTAAGCGTACCTCCGCATCGCACCGGCCATGCGCGGTTTCGGACGGCTTCGCCGACGGCGCCCATTAGCCTCGATATTTCGTGACCGTGGCGTGCTGGCCTGATGTGCTCGGGTGGCCCGTCTGGGGTCGGTTCGGCCGTGGAACGGTGTGAGAGGTTGGCCCGTGCAGTGGGTTGGCTGCCGGGTTCGACTGGCCCGGGGGTCCCTTTCGTCTGATTGTCGGGTCAGGTTTCGCCTAGGTGGCGTGTAGACGGTCGAGTGCGGTGAGCGCGAGGCCGACCGCTGGGGCTGTGCGGGATAGCCGGAGGTGGACTCGGCGGGCGTGGCGGGTGATCCGGGCTGGCAGCGAGAATAGTTGCAGGCGAAGGGTTTTCGGTTTCCAGCGGCGCGCGTGATGGTCGTGCAGGGCGAGGATCTGCAGCAAGCCATCACGTCGGTGTAGCCCTCGACGACCACCGCCTGATGGCTCTTGACGATCTCCCGCTTGGCCATGTCCAGGCCGAACAGCACCTGAGACTTCTTGTACAGCACCGTTTCCGGCGAATTGATGTACTTGGCGGTCATCTGGTCGTCGTCGTACAGCCGCCGCGCGCCGAAGCCGATGACCTCCCCGCTCAGGTTGCGAATCGGCCACAGCAGCCGCCGGTGGAACCGGTCTATCGGCCCATGCCTATCCCTCGGCGAGTCGCTGTGCGGTGAGCGCGGCCTGCAGCGCCGTGATCCCGTCGACGGTGAACGGGCTATGGGGCGATATCTCCGCGAGGCGGTTGAGCCGGTTGTTGATCGTGTTCGGGTGCACGGCGAGCATCCGCGCGGTGCGCTGTCGATCCAGGTCGCAGGCGAGATAGGTTTGTAGCGTCTGCATCAGCTCAGGGTGGCTTCGCACCGGCGCGAGCGATTCGAGCAATCGCTCGACCCCGGGGCCGGGGCGGCTGAGCTGGTATGCCACAGACACATCTGCCAGGCAGTAGACGCCAGGAGAGCAGTTCAACGCGCGGGCGAGGCGCAGGACCTCATCGGCCTCATCAGCCGCGGCTTGGAGCATTCCAACGCTCGCGTGCTCGACGATCGCCGCGGTCACCGGCGCACCTGCCGCGGACTGCATGGCGGTGATCAGCCACGCCGTGCGCTCGCGCGTACTTTTCGCCGCCGTGGTGGCGCCGCACGGGAGCAGGACGTGTCCGCCCGCGCGGTCCAGGAGCGGAAGCACCGACGGCCCGCCACCGGGACTGAGCACCCGTAGCATCCGGTGCAGCTTGCGACGCCCCGCGACGACGCGACTGTTGTCCTCGGACGCGAGCTCGTCGGGGGTGAATCCGAAGTTCAGCGCCAGAACGTCGTAGTGCTCGGCGAGTATGACGTCGAGCCGTTCGGCGTCGGCTCTCGCATCCTGGCCGAGCAGCAGAAGGCGCGCGACGAGCTGGGCCGCACCCGTCTGTTCGGCCAGTAGCACAGCCTGCTCATCCTGATAAGCCTCCACGAGTTCGGCTACGAGAACCTCCTCCAGCCGCAGCGTCATGGATCCGATCCAACCGAGCTCCGCCGACTCGCCGCTGGTGGCGACGCTTCGACACTCGGCGAAGAACTCCTGGCAGCCGCTCTGCCACAGGTGCAGCAGCAATGGAAGGGGTACTCCCTCACGGGCGCGCTGGGCCGCCCGTTCGCGCAGCTCGCATAGGTCGTCGTCGTCGGGCGCGCGTTCCTCGAGCAAGCTGCGGATCGCGAGCAGAAAGTAGCGCCGTCCGATGTATGGGACCTCAAAGTCGCGAACTTCCGCTGGTAGCTGCTGCGTGGTCACCCTCAGGCAGGCGTTTCGCTGGGCGAGGAGGTCGACGCGGCCGCCGACCACGTTCAGGATGCGCAAAACGCCCGTGGGACGTTCACCATCGCCCTCCAGCAGTGAGCCGAGTGAGCCGTAGTGTTTCATCGCTGCATTGTGCTATCGCACACCTGCACGTGTCAGACACTTGAATAATTCACACGCGCACCGCTCGTGACATCCATCACGCTTACATTATGAAACCGACCACCACGGAACGCATGTCCCTGTCCATCGCCAATGTTGGTGAGGGTGGCTATCCTCGCCTCCACGTCGGCGCCCGTGAACTGCGCAAACAGTCGGACTTCGCGCCGGAATCCGAGCCTTATACGTCGCTCTCACTGCGTCCGATGACGCCGTTGATCGGGGCCGTCGTCGAGGGCGTCGACCTTCGGAAGGTCGACGATGCGCTGCACGCGGAGTTGCATCGAGCACTATTGGAATGGAAGGTCCTGTTTTTCCGCGATCAGCTGCTCGATGGGCCCGAGCACATCGCGTTGGCCAAGCGGTGGGGCGGTATCGAGGTCAACGACTTCTTCCCCAACGGAGACGTACAGGAGATCTCGCGGCTGGCCAAGGGGCCCCAATCGATCGGCTTCGAGAACAACTGGCACAGCGACACCTCGTTTCGCCGGGATCCCTCGATGCTGTCGGTCCTGCGAGCGATCGAGGTGCCGGCCACCGGCGGCGAGACGATGTGGGCGGATATGGCCGCTGCCTATGACAACCTGCCCGAGTCCGTGAAAGAGCAGATCGACGGGCTGACGGCGATCCATACCTTCACCAAGTCGTGGGGGCTGGCGATGGCCCCGGAGCAGGTCCAGGCAATGGCCGAACTGCACCCGCCGGTGGCGCACCCCGTAGTCCGAACGCACCCGGAGACCGGGCGCAAGACGCTCTATGTCAACGAGCCGTTCACCACCCAGATCGACGGGCTGCCCCGCGACGAGGGGGATGCGTTGCTGGACTACCTGATGTTTCAGGCGCGGGTGCCCGAGTACCAGGTCCGTTTCCGCTGGGAGCCGGGCTCGGTGGCCATCTGGGACAACCGCGCCACCCAGCACTACGCCATAAACGACTACTACCCGCAGCGACGCGTCATGGAGCGCGTCACCGTTGTCGGCGATCAGCCGTTCTGACGGTGAGTCGGCCCCCTCGGGCGGCACGAGTCCTCCGACTCGACCACGGCTGATCTGCTCTTTCAATCTCTCAATCCCCGAATCCGCGCGCCGCGCGCCGATCCGTGCACTCACATATCTGCCCAGCACTGTCGAGGAGCATCGTCATGTCAGTCAACGCAAAGGCGGCGGTGCGCAGCGCTGAGTGCGACCCCGAACCGCCTGCTCGGTACTCATCGGGCAGGGCGTGGCTGATCACCGCAGCGCTCGCCCTGTTCATGGTCGTGAACTGGGGTGACAAGGCGGCCCTCGGGCTCACCGCCCATGCGCTCGAGAAGGATCTGGGGCTCACGTCCGCACAGTACGGCCTCGCGGCCAGCTCCTTCTTCTTCCTGTTCGGGATCGGGACCGTATTGGGAGGCATTCTCGTCAACCACATTCAGACCCGGTGGGTGCTGCTCACGATGGCCGTGCTGTGGGCGGTGGTGCAGTTCCCCATGCTCGGGGCTGCGTCGTTCTCGGTGCTCGTAGCCTCGCGAGTCGCCCTCGGCTTAGCCGAGGGGCCGGCGCTTCCCGTCGCGCTACACGCGGTATTGAAGTGGTTCCCGGACGAGATGCGCGATATCCCCAGCTCCATCGTCATCGGGGCCTCGGCGGTCGGGCTGGTCGTGGCCGCACCGGTCATCTCCTTCATTCAGGTCGCCTGGGGATGGCGATGGTGCTTCGGGGCAATGGGCATCGCCGGTCTGCTGTGGACAGTGCTGTGGCTGTGTATCGGACGGGAAGGTCAGGTGGATGAGCCTATCGGCCCGCCGGAGGGTCCTGTGCAGACCAGCACGACGTCCAGCGAAGACCACGAGGTCACCGAACCACCCGTGCCGTACCGGCGAGTGTTCTTCGCCCGGACTTGGCTGTGTTTCGCGCTGGCAGGATTCGCCTGCTACTTCGTCACCAGCCTTTCGACGACGTGGCTACCGGAATACCTCGAATCGATCCGGGGGCTCAGCACCATCACGACCGGCAACCTCATCGCCGGAGTCGCTGGTTTCGGTGCACTGGCAATGTTCGGACAGGGAATGATCTCCCGCCGCCTGATAGCGCGGGGGGCGTCTACTCGATGGTCCCGCGCCGGTGTGGCCGGTGTGGCCGTGGCCGTCTCCGGAGCCTGCCTCGTCGGCTTCACATTCCTCGAGGGCCCGCTGCAACTCGTGCTCATGCTCCCGGCGTTCAGCCTGTACGCGGCGAGTTACGCCGCATCGAGCGCCGCCGTCGCGCAGATCTCACCTGCCGCCCAGCGTGGCGCGGTGCTCGGTGTCCTCTTCGGATTTCTCGGGGCAGGCGGGGTCGTCGCACCGTTCGTCACGGGACAACTGGTGCAGGCAGCGCACGGATCGGCGAAAGGCTACAACGCCGTGTTCCTGATCGGTGCAGCCCTGCTTGCGGTCTCCGGCCTGTGCGTACTGCTGTTCGCAGATCCGGAGCGAGATGCCCGACACCTGGCACCGTCCGTCCCATTTCGGTCATCCCGCAAAAGTTTGACCGTGACCCGCGAAAAGGGTCACTCGCAGTGAAAGGAAAATCAATGAGGTTGAGGACTGTCACAATGGTCGCAGTTCCCGTTATCGCCGCTCTCGGAGCAAGCGCCGGGGTATCGAATGCGGCACCTCCAGCGGACGACACCGCCGTCCATTATGCGGTGAGCAGGTCGGGCGAATCCGCGGTGATCGCCACCAACGGAAAGTGGGTGAATGAGGCGGGCCACCTTCTCCTGGAAAACACTGCAGGCGCCGTCGCGGCGATGCTACCGCTGACCTATCGGATCGACGACCTCGCCTACCCCATCAGCGCGCACGTCGACGGTGGAACCGCCACCCTCACCCCAATGCAGGAAAACGGCAGACCGGCGACCGACCCGGTGCGCTCGTCGGATGTGGTGCCAACCTCCAGGCTGCAGTCGGTCGCCGAGTCGTTGACCCCGCGCGACTCCCAGGCGCTGGCAACCCTGACTCAGCGCTTGACCGCCGTCAGCGTTGCCAGCGCTGTGCTGGGCGCGATCGTCGGCGGCGGCGCCGGATGCCTGCTCGGTGCGGCCGTCGGCGCCACCAGCGCCGCGGCCGCGACACTCTTGCTCGGCCTGGTACCGGGCGGGATCATCGGCTGCATCGTGGGCGCCGGCGTGCTCGGGCCGGTGGGCGGGATCGGTGGCCTGACCATTGCCGGTGGGCCGATGCTCGCGTTTTCGGCCTTCCAGTACTTCTCGACGATCATGTCTCCGTGCACGACGCCCGGACCCTACTGCGCGGATCCGGCCAACCCCGCGGCCAGCGCGCCCCGGTCCCCAGCAACGCAGCAAACGGCACCAGCACCAGGGACACCGGGCCAAGGAATCCAGGCTGGTGAACGTAAGTGAACCTGCACCAATGGTGCGAGCGCCTACGCCAGCCCGCACCATTGGTGCGCACCAGGATGGCCTCGAGGCGTGGCGCCACGGAGCAACCCAACGCCCAGCATGACGACGTCCCGCTGACCGGAAGGTTCTGGCCGATTCTGGTGCTCACTGAATTGGCGACCGGGCTGATGGGCGTGGTCCTGATGTGGTCGCAATTCCGTGCCCAGGCCCTGGCGTTTCCCGGTGGCAACAACTACCTCACCAACGCGGCACAAGCCGGGTCAGCGAGCTGGTGGGTGCCTGGTTTTCTTGGTGGAGCCAAGTGGAGGTGACCGGTATCACTGCAGGAATGCGAGGGACAATGGTGAGCGAGAAGGACCGCTTCGACTATGTGATCGTCGGGGCAGGCAGCGCGGGTGCGGTGGTGGCCACCCGGCTGTCGGAGGATCCGGCGGTGTCGGTGCTGCTACTCGAGGCGGGGGGTGCCGACGACGCCGATGAGATCCACATTCCAGCGGCTTTCGCCTCGCTGTTCAAGACCAAGTGGGACTGGAACTACGAGACCACCGCGCAGAAGCACATGGCCGGACGCCGGGCGTTCTGGCCGCGTATGAAGGCACTGGGCGGCTGCTCGTCGATGAACGCGATGATCTACATTCGCGGCAACCGGGCCGACTTCGACTCCTGGCGTGATGATTTCGGCGCGCAGGGCTGGGGCTACGAGGATGTGCTGCAGTACTTCCGGCGTGCCGAATCGAATTCCCGGATCCGTGACCGCTTCCACGGCGGCAGTGGCCCGCTGCATGTCGAGGACCGCCGGTTCACCCACGAACTTACCGACGGCTGGATCGACGCGGCGATCGCGCACGGACTGGCGCGCAATGACGACTTCAACGGGAGCGACCAGGAGGGCGCGGGCCGCTACCAGATGACGTGTCACAAGGGACGGCGCTGGTCGACCGCCGACGGCTACCTGCGTCCGGCGATATCGCGACCGAATCTGACGATCCGTACCCATGCCTTCGTCACCAAGGTGTTGCTGGACGGTATGCGGGCGGTGGGTGTGTCCTACCGGCACCGGGGTGCGACGCACCTCGCTCTCGCGGACTCCGAAGTCGTTTTGTCCGGCGGTGCGATCAATTCGCCGCAGCTGCTGATGCTCTCGGGCATCGGCCCGGCCGCGCACCTGCGCGAGCACGGGATCGAACCGGTGGTGGACCTGCCCGGGGTGGGAGAGAACCTGCACGATCATCCGGTGACGCCGTACATCTGGCGCACGCAGCGGACCTCCGATCTCACCGACTTCTCCACCCCGGGCCGGCTGATGCAGTGGCAGCTGACCGGTCACGGACCGCTGACCTCGAACGTCGGCGAGGGCGGCGCTTTCTTCTCCTCGCGTGACGGGTTGGCCGCACCCGACATTCAGATCCACTGCGCGCCGACGGGCTTCTACGACAACGGGTTCCGTGAGCCGGTCGCCCAGATGGTCACGGCAGGTGTGACATTGGTCAATGTCGCCAGCCGCGGTCGGCTGCGGCTGCGTTCGGCCGACCCGACGTGGAAGCCGGAAATGAATCCCGCCTATTTCGAGGATCCGGTCGATATGGCGGCGATGATATCCGGCGCGCGCCGGATCTTCGAGATCGCTCGGGAGCGCCCCATCGCACGGTTCCTGGGACAGCCCTACCTGCCGGAACGCGTCGATGCGGTGAGCGACGACGCGCTGGCCGACCACATCCGCGCCTGGACCCAGACGCTGTATCACCCGGTTGCCACCTGTGCGATGGGCACCGGCGAACAGTCCGTCGTGGACCCGGAGTTGCGGGTTCGTGGCATCGAGAATCTGCGGGTGGCCGACGCGTCGGTGATGCCGGTCGTGCCCCGGGGCAATACCAACGCCGCCACGATCATGGTGGGCGAGAAGGCATCCGATCTGATTCGCGGCGGTCTCGCATGACTCCGCCGCTCCAGTCCCAGGAAATACGAGGAGAGTCCGTGAGTTCCGCTGTCGCCGCCACCTTTGATTCGCTCGACCCTGCCACCGGCGACTCGGTCGGCACGCACCCAGTGTTCACCATCGACGAAGTGAACGAAACCGTCGCTCGCGCAAGGGAAGCCGCACGTTGGTGGGCGCAACTGGGGTTCGGCGAACGGGCCGACCGGCTGAAGAAGTGGCGCGGGGTCATCGCCCGCCGCATGGCCCAGCTGGCGGAGATCTCGCACGCCGAGACCGGTAAACCGACCTCCGAAGCCCAACTCGAGATCGTCATGATGCTCGACCATCTGGCATGGGCCGCGTCCAACGCCCCGAAAGTGCTGGGGCGCAAGAAGGTATCCACCGGGCTCATGGCCGCTGATCTCGGCGCGACGGTGGAATACCTGCCCCTGGGTGTGATCGGCGTGATCGGGCCGTGGAACTTCCCCGTGTTCACCCCGATGGGATCCATCGCCTATGCGCTGGCGGCGGGAAACGCGGTGGTGTTCAAGCCGAGCGAGTTCACCCCGGGCGTCGGAGCCTGGCTGGTGGATGCGTTCGCCCAGGTGGTGCCCGAACATCCGGTGCTGCAACTGGTGACCGGTCTCGGTGAAACCGGTGCGGCGCTGTGCCGTTCGGGTGTGGACAAGATCGCCTTCACCGGCTCGACCGCCACCGCGAAGAAGGTCATGCGTGCCTGCGCCGACACTCTGACCCCCGTGCTGATCGAGGCGGGCGGCAAGGACGCGCTCCTGGTCGACGCCGATGCCGACCTCACCGCGGCGGTCACCGCGGCGGCGTGGGGCGGCCTGTCCAATGCCGGGCAGGCGTGCATCGGCACCGAACGCGTCTATGTTCACGAGGCCGTCTACGACGAATTCCTCACCAAGCTGAGGAATCTGGTGCGCGGCGTGCGCGCGGGCGACGACCCGGAGGCGCAACTGGGCCCCATGACCATGCCCACGCAGCCGCACGTGGTGGCCGAGCACATCGCCGACGCGCTGCATCGCGGTGCGCGGACGCTGATCGGCGGACTGGATGTGGTCGGCGACCGGGTCGTGCAGCCGACCATCCTGACCGAGGTCCCTGAGGACGCGCTCGCCATGACCGAGGAAACCTTCGGGCCCACCCTGGCGATCAACAAGGTTCGCGACATGGACGAGGCCGTCGAACGCGCCAACAACTCGCGCTACGGCCTCGGCTCCGCCGTCTTCAGCAAGCGGCGGGGCGAGGAACTGGCCCGGCGGCTGCGCACCGGCATGACCGGGGTCAACCTGGTCTACCTGTTCGCGGCGCTACCCGAACTGCCGTTCGGCGGGGTCGGCGACTCCGGCTTCGGCCGGATTCACGGTCCCGACGGGCTCAAGGAATTCACATACGCGAAATCGGTTGCCCGCCGCCGTTTCCCGGCCGCGCTGGCGCTCACCACCTTCGCGCGTACCGCCAAGCTGGACAAGCTGTTGGCCACCCTCACCGTCCTGCGGCACGGCTGAGAACTCGAAGCACGATGAGAGGAACGAGTATTCGATGTTGAGCACGATGCAGGACGAGCAGCTGTCGCTGGCGACGCTGCTGCGCTACGCCTCCACCTTCCAGGGCGACAGTACCGTGTCGACCTGGACCGGAGACGGCATCCGTACGCAGACTTTCCGCGAGATCGGCGCGGACGCCGCCCGCCTGGCCAACGCGCTACGCGGACTCGGCATCGGCGAGGGCGACCGAGTCGGCACGTTCATGTGGAACAACAACGAGCACATGGTCGCCTACGTGGCAGTGCCCGCGATGGGAGCCGTGCTGCACGCGCTCAATATCCGGTTGTTCCCCGAGCAGCTGGTGTATGTGGCCAACCACGCCGAGGACCAGGTTGTCATCGTGGACGGCTCGCTGGTGCCGATGTTCAACCGGCACCTGCCCGATCTGGAGACGGTCCGCCACGTCATCTTGGTCAACGGCGACGCCGCGACGGTGACCGCGCCCGAGGGAGTCACGGTGCATGACTACGCCGAACTACTTGCGGCGCAGTCGGATAGCTACGACTTCCCGGTCATCGACGAGCGTTCGGCCGCAGGCATGTGCTACACATCCGGCACTACCGGCGCGCCCAAGGGCGTCGTGTACTCGCATCGCTCCAACTGGCTGCACGCCTCGCAGGTGTGCGCGCCCAGCGGCATGGGCTTCACCACCGCGGACACCGTGCTGACCATCGTGCCGCTGTTCCACGCCAATGCCTGGGGCATGCCGTACGCCGCGCTTATGTCGGGCGCGAATATGCTCATGCCCGACCGATTCCTGCAGCCCGGACCGCTGCTCGAGATGATGGCTGCGGTCCGGCCCACCTTCGCGGCGGCCGTTCCGACCATCTGGGGCGGTGTCCTGGCCGCGCTGGACGCGCAGCCGCAGGACATCTCGCATCTGCGCACCTGCGTGGTCGGCGGAGCGGCGGTGCCGCCGTCGATGATGCACGCCTTCGAAGAACGATTCGGCGTCGAACTGCTGCACGCCTGGGGCATGACCGAGACCTCGCCGCTGGGTTCGGTGTCGCATCCGCCGACCGGTTCCGAGGGCGAGCAGCGCTGGGCCTACCGCTACACCCAGGGCCGGTTCCCCGCCGGTGTACAGACGCGCCTGGTCACCGACGACGGAACCGTGGTGCCCAATGACGGAGAATCGTTGGGCGAGTTGGAGGTTCGCGGGCCGTGGATCACCGGCGCCTACTACTCCCCGCAGGGCAGTGAGGTCGATCCGGACAAGTTCCACGACGGCTGGCTGCGCACCGGTGATGTCGGCAAGATCAGCCCCAACGGGTATCTGACCCTGGTCGACCGTTCCAAGGATGTCATCAAGTCCGGCGGGGAGTGGATCTCCTCAGTCGACCTGGAGAACGTCGTCGTCGGGCATCCGGCTGTGGCCGAGGCCGCCGTCATCGGGATTCCGGACGAGAAGTGGGACGAGCGCCCGCTGGTCGCGGTGGTGCTCGCGGCCGGCGCGACGGCCGAACCCGAAGAATTGCGGGCGTTCCTGGCCGACGATTTCGCCAAGTGGCAGCTGCCTGAGTACTGGACCTTCATCGATGAGGTGCCCAAGACCTCGGTCGGAAAATACGATAAGAAACGCCTGCGCGGCCAGTACGCCGACGGTGTCCTGGCGGTCACCAAGCTGAGCTGAAGTATTCCCAGCGAATGAGCCCGTGGACCGTTGGTGCACGGGCTCATTCACGGCGACGTCGATCATGGCGTTATGGCCCTCGACAGTCGGCCGATCGGGCGACCTCCAGCGAATGAGTGAGCCGGGTGCGTGGGGTGTCGCCGTCGCGCGGGCCCATCACCTGCGTCTTGTCGGCCAGGCGGCGCAGCGCCGCAGAATGCAGCACCCGGGCGCGATCACGGGCGAAATCGCTGCGGCGCTCGGGAGCCTCGGACCAGCTCAGGCCAGCGGTCTTCGCCGTCTCGGGCACCATGCGCGCACGGTCTCGGGCGGTGTAGGCGTCGGTCGCACCGCCGGGCAGGCCGCCGGTCATCACGTCTCCTCGAAGATCACTGCTCCGCAGTCTATTTGAAAATCTGCGGGGAAGTGCGTGAGCTTGTCGGTGTACCAACCCCTCACACCGTTCCACGGCCGAACCCACCCCAGACGGGCCGCCCGAGCACATCAGGCCAGCACGCCACGGTCACGAAATATCGAGGCTAGGCGTCCGCTGGCGCGGACAGTTCGTTGGTGGCGATCTCCAGATCCTTGTCACCGCGGCCGGACAGGCACACCAGCAGCACCGAGTCCGGAGCCAGTTCGCCGCGTTCGCCCATCCCGAGCACATGCCCGAGCGCATGCGCGGACTCCAGCCCGGCGACGATTCCCTCGCTGCGGGACAGCGCGTGCATGCCCCGCAGCGCGACGGCATCGGTCACCGCGCGGAACTCGGCGCGCCCGGTGTCCTTGAGATGGCTGAGCTCGGGACCGACCCCCGGATAGTCCAGACCGGCGGCGATGCTGTGTGTCCGGGCGATCTGACCGTCCTCGTCCTGCAGCAGGTAGCTGTAGGCGCCGTCCACCTCGCCCGGGGTTCCGGCGCTCAGGGTGGCGGCGTGATCGCCGGTCGCCACGCCACGTCCGGCGGCCTCCACCCCGATCAACCGCACGCCCGGATCGTCTATGAACGGATGAAACATCCCGATCGCGTTGCTACCGCCGCCGACGCACGCCACCACGTTATCCGGCAGCCGGCCCTCGGACCGCAGGACCTGTTCCCGCGCCTCGAGGCCGATCACGGTCTGGAAGTCGCGCACGATCGTGGGGTACGGCGCGGGTCCGGCCACGGAGCCGAGCAGGTAGTAGCTGTCGTCCAGGTGCGCCACCCAGTCGCGGACCGACTCGGTGATCGCGTCCTTGAGTCGACGACCACCGCTGTACACCGGGCGTACCTCGGCCCCAAGCACCTTCATCCGCAGGACATTCATGGACTGCCGCGCCATATCGTCGGCGCCCATGTAGATCACGCAGCTCATATCGAACATCGCGCAGACGGTCGCCACCGCCACCCCGTGCTGACCGGCCCCGGTCTCGGCGATGATGCGACGCTTACCCATCCGGCGGGCGAGCAGGGCCTGCCCCAGGGCGTTGTTGATCTTGTGTGCTCCCGTGTGCGCCATGTCCTCACGCTTGAGCCAGACCCGCACGCCCGGCGTCCCCAGCAGCCCGGTGAATCGTGGAATCGAGTGCAGCAGAGTCGGTCTCCCCACCCGCTCCCGCAGCAGCTCGTTCAACTCGTTCCGGAACCCCGGGCTGTCCATCGCATCCTGATACGTGTCTTCCAGCTCGAGCAGGGCGCCCATCAGGCCCTCGGGGACGTAGCGGCCCCCGTACCGCCCGAACCTCCCGCGCACGTTCGGAGCTGTCCCGGACAGGGAGCGACAACTTTGCGCAACACCGTGGTGGAGAACCATATATGTGACAACCTTCATACCCGAGCAGCTCCGATGGCTGGAGTATTCACCTCATGTGAACCTCGAGCATGACCACTATCCCCACCAGTGGTTAATTCTCGGTGAGAGGCTATCTTCCGGCAGCGCTGGGAGACCGGCGTCCGGCCTATCGGATGGAGCGGACCTCGGGGTCGGCCAGGGCCGAGGCCGCGGTGGCGGCTTCGGGGAGCAACTGGTCGAGATGGTAGGGGTAGACCGTCTCGCCCAGCTTGTCCAGGGCGACGATGTCGTCGGGGGTGCACCACTTGTTGTCGGTGACGCAATGGCGTTCCCACGCGGTCGGATTGGCGGCCGACGGGGTGAAACTCTTTGTGCGGGCGACGAAGAAGAGCTCCTCGGAGCGAATCAGCTCGCCGTCGAAGGGGAACACCGCGACGCGGCGCCACAGCGGGCCGCGCAGCAGCGAGGAGTCCAGGGCGTACCCCGTCTCCTCCCACAGTTCCCGGACCGCCGCGGTGCGCAGGGTCTCCCCCGGTTCCACGCCGCCGCCGACGGTGAACCAGAAGGGCATGTCCGGGGTCTTGGGATCGTGGCCGCGCATCAGCAGCACGCGGTCCTGGTCGTCGAGCAGGACCACGCGCGCGGACGTGCGCACGGTGTCGACGTCCAGCCCGGTAGTCGCGGCGGGGGTGACACGCTCGGCGATCTCGAAATACGTTGGCAGCGGCGCCGTGCCGCCCAGGTGCAGGAGCTGGACCAGGCGGCGGGTACGCAGCGCGAGGGTGTCACGGACGGCATCGTTGTGGAAGCGGCGCGCAATCAGCACCCGAGCCTCCGCATCGGCCAGCTCCGCCACCAGCTGCGGGCGCAGCTGCGTGATGTCCAGCGCCGAGAGCGCCGCGGCCAGCTGATTCTCCGCGGTCTCGCGGCTGTGCCAGTCGGCGCGCTCGGCCCGATCGGCCAGGGTGACAAGCTGTCTGGACCGTTCGGCCGTCGCCGCGTCCGCCGCGGGACCGGCCATCGAAATCGCCACGGTGCGCGCGACGACCGCCCGCCGCGACAGCGCCGCCTCGAGGGCGTGGCGAGCCTGATCACTGCGCACATGCAGCCGGTCCAGCCGGTTCGCCGTGGAATACGCCCAGACGCCCGCGGCGACGAGCAGCGCCACGATGAGCGCCAGGACCAGGATCGTGGTCGCGGAGAAGGAGATCATCCGGCGGTCCTCACCCGGGTGTCACCGACCGTGACCGTCTCGTACACCCGCAGAATCTGTTCGGCCACGACCGGCCAATCGTATTCGCCCACCACCTGATTCGCGGCGCGAACCAGCTCCTCGCGGCCCGCCGGGTCACCGAGCAGTTCGATCAGCGCACCGGCCAGGGCGGCCGAATCCTCCACCGGCACCAGCCGGCCCGCCGTGCCGTCGCGCAGCACCCGGCGGAAGGCATCCAATTCGCTTGCCACGACGGCGGTTCCAGCGGCCATCGCCTCCACCAGCACGATGCCGAAGCTCTCCCCGCCGAGGTTGGGTGCGCAGTAGACCTCGGCGCTGCGCATCGCCGAGGCCTTCTCCGCGTCCGTGACCTGGCCGAGAAACCGCAGGTGTGAGGCGTTCTCACCGGCCTCGCGCCGTAGTCGCTCCTCGTCGCCCCGCCCGACGATCAGGATCTGCACGCCGGGGTGGCGGCGCACCAGCTGCGGCAGCGCGCCGAGCAGCACGTCCATCCCCTTGCGGGGCTCGTCGTAGCGGCCCAGGAACAGCACGGTTCCGCCCTGGCGCGGATAGCCCGGCAGCAGCGGCGCGTGCGCGAACGCGGGCACGTCGACGCCGTTCGGGATCTCCACCGCGTCCCCGCCCAGGGCCTCGACCTGCCAGCGCCGTGCCAGCTCCGAGACCGCGATCCGCCCGCTGATCTTCTCGTGGTACGGCCGCAGCACACCCTGAAAGGTGCTGAGCACCAGCGACTTCGTGGTCGAGGTGTGGAAGGTCGCCACGATCGGCCCCTCGGCCACCTTCAGCGCCAGCATCGACAGGCTCGGCGCGTTCGGCTCGTGGATGTGCAGCACGTCGAAATCGCCCTCGGCGATCCAGCGCCGCAGCCGGGAGTAGGCGGTGGGACCGAACGACAGCCGCGCCACCGACCCGTTGTACGGGATCGCCACGGCCTTGCCCGCCGAGACCACGAACTCCGGCAGCGGCGTGTCGTCGGACGCCGGGGCCAGCACGCTCACCCGATGCCCCCGCTCGATCAGCACCTGCGCCAGCTCCACGACGTGCGACTGCACTCCGCCCGGCACATCGAACGAATACGGGCACACCATGCCGATTCTCATGGTGCGCTGTCCTGTGCTGCTCCGCCGTCCGGGGAGACCGCTCCGACCGCAGCCGCGGCGTCGTCCTGCGATGCGGCGCCATTCGCCGACGCCGAACCGTTCGGCTGCACCGCGCTGTCCTGCCGCGCAACACCACCCGCTGACGCCGTGCCGCCCCGAGGCACCCGGTCCTGCGCGGCGGCGATTCGGGCGAGGCGGGCCGGGGACAGGTCCGTTTCCCACATGGGTTGCAGCATGTGCCAATCCGCGGGGTGCGCGGCGATATTGGCGGCGAATTGGTCGGCGAGGGCCTGGGTGGCGGCCGCCACTCCGCCCGAGGTGTCGATTTCCGGATCGACCTTCAGCCCCCAGGCCTCGCGGCCGGTGGCGTCGACGGTGAACCAGCTGTGCACCGGCAGCAGGGCGGCGCCGGTCTCGATGGCCAGCTTGGCGGCCCCGGCGGGCATCCAGGTGCGCTCGCCGAAGAAGGTCACCGGAACGCCCTTTCCCGTGAGGTCGCGCTCCCCCATCAGGCACACAATCTTGTTGCGCCGCAGGCGATCGGCGAGCTGCGGGAACGGTGGCTCATCGCCGCCGGTGAGCGGGAACACCTCGAATCCGAGGCTCTCGCGGTAGGCGACGAACCGCTTGAACAGCGCCTCGGGCTTCAGGCGCTCGGTGACCGTGGAGAACGTGTCGTAGTTCTGTACCAGCCACACCCCGGCCATGTCCCAGTTGCCCGAATGCGGCAGCACCAGCAGCACACCGCGGCCCCGCGCCAGTCCGGCGTCCAGGTGCTCGAGCCCGCCCACCGGCAGCAGCGGCGAACGGCCCAGTTCGGCATGGTCCATGGTCGGCAGGCGGAACGCCTCGCGCCAATACCGCGCGTACGAGCGCATGCCAGCTCGGATCAGGTCGTCGGGCACCGCCTCGGGCGCCACGCCCAGCACCCGGGCCAGGTTGCGGCGCAGCTGATTCGGCTCACCGGTGCGGTGGGTGGCCCGATTGGCGCGCCGCCCGGCCCAGTCGCCCCCGGCGTCGAACATCCTGCGCACGCCCCGCTCCGGCAGCGCGCGCAGCAGCCGCCACCCCGCGGCGAACGCCTTGTCCGTCACTGCCGATTTCAGATCCGTCATCGCGCGTCCCCTCCGTCACCATTCCGCATCGTCATCCCGACGCACCCAGTGGTCATCGCGGCGCACCACATCGCCGTCCCGGCGCACCGCCTTGTCTCCGCGCACCGCCTCGTCATCCGGGCGCACCGTCGCGTTGTCACTGCATGCGCTCGGCAGGATCCTGCGCTACCGAACTTCCCGCCGAAGGCATGCGGTACTGACGAGATAGTGGCAGGCGCGAACGACACGATAGGGGCGTGCGGGGATGACGGCGGTGAGGACATCACGCGCTGCCCGACGTCGCCGTGCCGGGCTCGGTGTTGTCCTGCTGTGCCTCGGCCGGCTTGTGCGACGAGTTCGCGCCGGGCTTGGGCGGCAGCACATCTCGCGCACCCGCCGAATTGCGCACCGCGAGCACGCGCTGGAAGACGGTGACGATACTGAGCACGGCCAGGATGTACATCGCGACATACACCGCATAGACCAGCCAGCCGATACCCCAGTATTCGCCGATACCGGTGAGTCCCGCGCCCACGAGCACGATGACCAGACGATCGGGCCGCTCGATGAGGCCGCCGTCGGCGCTCAGGCCGCTGGCCTCGGCGCGTGCCTTCACGTACGAGATGACCTGCGAGGTCACCAGCACCACGAGCGTCGCCGCAAACAGGTGCTTGGAGTGTTCGTGGTACACCGACCACCACGCCAGCGCGCCGAAGATCGCCCCGTCGGCCACCCGGTCGCACGAGGCGTCCAGCACCGCACCGTATTTCGTGCCGCCGCCGCGCGCGCGGGCCATCGCGCCGTCGAGCATGTCGAACATGACGAACAGCCAGATCACGATCGTGCCCCAGAACAGGTGATCGGACGGGAAGAGCGTCACCGCGGCCACGATCGAGGCCGTGGTGCCGATCAGCGTCATCGCATCGGGCGTGAGCCCGGTACTCACCAGCGCTTTGCCCAGGGGCGCAGTCGCTTTGGCGAATGTCTCACGACCGAAGAAACTGAGCACGCTAAGCTTCCTCCCATGCTCCGGCCAGTAGGGCGCGAGTCTCCCGTAGCAGCTGCGGCATAACCTTCACCCCGCCCACGACGGTGATGAAATTCGCGTCACCGCCCCAGCGCGGCACGATGTGCTGGTGCAGGTGGTCGGCGAGCGAACCGCCCGCCACGCCACCGAGATTCAGCCCGACATTGAAGCCCTCGGGCCGCGACACCTTCTTCATCACCCGGATCGCGCGCTGGGTGAACGCCATCAGTTCGGTGCTCTCCTCGACCGTGAGATCCTCGAGGTTCGCCACCCGCCGGTACGGCACCACCATCATGTGCCCCGGGTTGTACGGGTACAGGTTCAGCACCGCGTACACCCACTCGCCGCGGGCGATGACCAGGCCGTCCTCATCGGACATCTTCGGGATCTCGATGAACGGATGCCCGGACGCCGTGCGCTCACCGCCGTCGCGGTCCTCGCGCTCGCCCACCGCCCCGGTGATGTACGACATCCGGTACGGCGTCCACAGCCGCTGCAGCCGGTCGGGATCCCCGACCCCGGCGTCGCGGATCTCGCCCGAGCCCGCCGGTGACACCGAATTCTCCTGCGACACTGTCATTCCCCACCGCTCACGATCGAGAATCCCTCCGCGGTCGGTGAGGCGTTCTCGCGGCGGCCGATCCAGTCGACGACGGTCGCGACCGCATCGGCGACGGGCACCCCGTTGACCTGGGTGCCGTCGCGGAAGCGGAAGCTCACCGCGCCCGCGGCGACGTCGCGCTCACCGGCCAGCAGCATGAACGGCACCTTCTGTGCGGTGTTGTTGAAGATCTTCTTCTGCATCCGGTCGTCGCTGCGGTCGACCTGGGCGCGCACGCCCGCGTCGTGCAGCAGCTCGATCACCCGATCCAGGTGCGGGACAAAGGCTTCCGCGACCGGGATGCCGACGACCTGCACCGGCGAGAGCCAGGCCGGGAAGGCGCCCGCGTAGTGCTCGGTCAGCACGCCGAAGAACCGCTCGATGGAGCCGAACAGGGCGCGGTGGATCATCACCGGACGCTGCTTGGTGCCGTCGGAGGAGGTGTACTCCAGGTTGAACCGCTCGGGCAGGTTGAAATCGAGCTGGATGGTCGACATCTGCCAGGTGCGCCCCAGCGCGTCCTTGGCCTGCACCGAGATCTTCGGCCCATAGAAGGCGGCGCCGCCCGGATCGGGCACCAGCTCGAGCCCGGAGGCCCCGGCGACCTTCTCGAGGGTTTCGGTGGCCTCCTCCCAGATCTCGTCGGAGCCGACGAACTTGTTCGGATCCTTGGTCGAGAGCTCCAGGTAGAAATCGTCGAGGCCGTAGTCCTTCAGCAGCGACAGCACGAACTGCAGCGTGGAGGTGAGCTCCGCGTGCATCTGCTCCTTGGTGCAGTAGATGTGCGCGTCGTCCTGGGTCATGCCGCGCACCCGGGTCAGGCCGTGCACGACGCCGGACTTCTCGTACCGGTAGACCGACCCGAATTCGAACAACCGCAGCGGCAGCTCGCGGTAGGACCGCCCGCGGGCGCGGAAGATCAGGTTGTGCATCGGGCAGTTCATCGGCTTGACGTAGTAGTCCTGGCCGGGCTTGCGAACCGTGCCGTCCTCGTTGTACTCCGCGTCCAGGTGCATCGCGGGGAACATGCCCTCGCGATACCAGTCCAGGTGGCCCGAGACCTCGAACAGGTGCCCCTTGGTGATGTGCGGGGTGTTGACGAATTCGTAGCCCGCGTCGATGTGCCGCTGACGCGAGTACTCCTCGAGCTCCTTGCGGATGATGCCGCCCTTGGGGTGGAACACCGGCAGGCCCGAGCCCAGCTCGTCCGGGAAGGAGAACAGGTCCAGCTCCAGCCCGAGCTTGCGATGATCGCGCTTCTCGGCCTCGGCCAGCAGGGCCAGGTACTCGTCCAGCGCCTCCTGCGACTCCCAGGCGGTGCCGTAGACGCGCTGCAGGTCCTCCCGGCTCTGGTCGCCGCGCCAGTACGCCGCCGAGCTGCGGGTCAGCTTGAACGCCGGGACGAACTTGGTGGTCGGGATGTGCGGCCCGCGGCACAGATCGCCCCAGACCTTCTCGCCCGAGCGCGGATCGAGATTGTCGTAGATGGTCAGCTCTTTGCCGCCGACCTCCATGACCTCCGGATCGTCGATGCCGGACTTGTCGGAGATCAGCTCGAGCTTGAACGGCTCCTTGGCCAGCTCGACTCGGGCCTCCTCGACCTCGACCACCCGGCGCGAAAACCGCTGTGCGCCCTTGACGATCTTCTTCATCCGCGATTCCAGCTTGGCCAGATCCTCGGGGGTGAACGGGCGATCGACCCGGAAGTCGTAGTAGAAGCCGTCCTTGATCGGCGGGCCGATGCCGAGCTTGGCCTCGGGGAACTCCTGCTGCACGGCCTGGGCCAGCACGTGCGCGGCCGAGTGGCGGATCACGCTGCGCCCGGCCTCGGTGTTCGCCGCGACGGGCTCGACCTCGGCGTCCTGCTCCGGGGCCCAGGACAGATCCCTGAGGTTGCCCTCGGCGTCGCGCACGACGACGACGGTGTCGGGGCCCTTCGTCGGCAGGTCCGCCTCGCGCACCGCGGAGCCCGCCGTCGTCCCGGCCGGCACCCGGATGAGGGCGGCTGGGGTTATGCGGGCTGAGATGGTCACGGCTGCGCTCTCCTTAGGCATTGTTGTACTCGAACCGGACGTCTGTGATGCCCGGCGCGACCATGCTATCGGGAGCATGTGACCGAGCGCAGCGAGGGAACCATCAAGCAGGCCTGGAACGAACGTCCGGGCCCCGCCGTTCAATCGGTGGTCGGCGCCCGTTCAGCTCCCCGTCGCCAGCTCGGTCAGCAGGTCGTGACGCTCGGCGGCGGGGCGTTTGGGGCAGCTGGTGCACATCTGGCAGCCGGGCACCTCGAACACCAGGCAGCAGGATGTGCGCCGCACGAAGGCGCGTCCGGAGACATCGATGAACCGCGGCACCGGCAACCGACCGGCCACCTCACGTGCGAGCCGGGCGCCGGCCTCGGCATCCCCGGCGTCGAGGGCGCGGTTGCCGATGGCGTCGGCGACGATCGCCCAGAGCGAGGGCGCGCCCGCGCCGGACACCTCCGCGACGACGGGGATGACGCGGTCGAGGGTGCGGCGCAGCGCCGGACCCACCTCCGCGTCGGCCTCCGCGTGACCAGCAGCGGCCGTCCCGCGGACGACCCGCTCGATCCCGCCGTCCGGGCGAACTTCGCACCGCAGCTCCTCGAGCACCGGGGCCGCCGCGGGCCGCCCCTCGGCATAGGCGGTAGCGACGGGGTCGACCAGCGACGATGCGGCCATGCACCACCACAGGGTCCCGGAGACGCGCGAGTCGCCCGTGCCCCACGAGATCCCCATATCGGCGATCCGCTCGGCCAGCCACTCGGGCCGCGTGAGCGCCACGCCCGGAACGATCACCTGTGCCGACACCGCCGATGCCACCGCCATCTCCCTCCGATTCGATCCGCCGAATGCGCTCTTACCCCAGCCTGGCACGCCTGAGGTGCCGGGTCGATACGGGTCCGACCGGACCGCGTCGCGGCCGCGGGCCCAGCGGCGCTCGGGCCTGCCAAGCCTAGGCCCCGCGGCACTCCCGGGTCCGCAGGCTCGCCCATCCCGATCACGGTAGCGCCCGCCGCCCGGGGCGCGCCGGCGACCACGTTCAAGCGACGGGCGAAGGGCACGAATCCGGTTGTCACCGAACCGAATCCGCGCCCAACTCCGCTACAGAGCAGCCCGGTCCAGGGTGAAGACCACCTCGTACAGACCCGGATTCGCCTGCCCGAAGGCCCGGTTGCCGCGGATGAACCCCTGCTCGGTGAGATGCTCGATCACGGCCTCCGCCGCGGCGAGGTTCTCGCTCTGCGCGTAGTTGACCACGCGGGTGCCGTCCAGGCTGCGGTGCAGGCTGGCCGACACCCAGCCGGGCACCTCGCGCGCGACGCGGGCAGCCCGGGCGAGGTGCTCGATGAGCTGTTGGTCCCGGCCGGGTTCGACGGTGAATACGTTGATCTGCGTCGTCAGTGCGTCGCTCATTCGGATGACTGGCATGATTTTCTCCTCAACTCCGTGGGAGGCGAGGACAACCGAGGATCGACCGGACCGCCGAAACGGTATGCGCGCCAAGCCCCGGCGGTCTCGCCGAGTGCTTGTCGCGGGTTCGCCACCGGCGGTGGCGACACGGAGCCTCATGAGGAGGGGGCGGGCTTACCGATGCCGACCCAGGTCCTTTTCGACACCACCACGATACAACAACGCCCCGGGCGCTCAACCCCGGGGCGTTGCCCGGTCTGCCGCCGCCCGGCCGTCGCCCACGGCCGGGGTCCCCCTCATACCGGCAGTACCGTGACCGGCTCTCCTGGTGCCGAGGTGGTGACATTCGGTGCGGCCTTACCGAACTCGGCGATGCCGTCGGCGGTGATCTCGATGACGCGGGCGGTGGGGATGTCGAAGAACAGGCCCGAGAGCACCACCGCGCGCTCGCGGATGCCGCGGGATACCACGGGGTGCCCGGCCAGGATGTCCAGCTGCACCGCGACATTCACCATGCCCAGCTGGTCGATCTCCCCGAAGCCCGCGGCGGCCGCGGCGGCGGCCACCGGATGCCCGCGCCGGAAGCTGTCCAGGCTCGCCCGCCCGTGTGCGAGCCAGTCGTCGAGGCCCGATCCGGTGGTCAGCTCGTGGTACAGCGCATCCATTGCGCCGCAACCGGAATGCCCGCACACCACGACAGAGCGCACGTTCAGTCGATCCAGGGCGTAAACGATCGCGGCCTCGACCGAGCTGTCGCGCCCGTCGGCGGGCACCAGATTGCCGATATTGCGGACGGTGAACAGATCCCCGGGGCCGCTGCCGGTGAAGACGTTGGGTACCAGGCGCGAATCGGAGCACGTCAGGAACAGTGAATCGGGATTCTGGCTGTGGCGCAACGGATCCAAGTGGGTGCGCAGCGCGTGGGCGTGGCCGCGGTGATACTCGGTGATGCCGGCGGTGATCGGATCGACCTGCGCGGTGCGCCGCCACGGGCCCAGCGCCTCGTCGATCACGCGGCGCGCCTGGCCCCGAGTGGGCGGACCGATCGCCAGGTCCGCGATGCGGGCCGCGCCCATTTCCACGAATTCCACGACGCCGCCGGTGCTTTCGTGGGTCTCCGCCCAGTCCTGCAACGCAGCGGCCGCGGCGTGGTCGAGGAAGTCGACCGTCATCTCCACGGTCACCGCCGCGCCCGCGGGCACTCGGGCCAGCGCGCCGGTCAGCCGGGGCAGAGCCAGGAAGGTGCAGGCGCCCTCGACAGTGACCAGCCAGCGCCCGTCCGCGACCGGCTCAGCGGTGACGTCGGCCCGCGCCACCCGCCACAGCAGCAGCCCGACCGCCAGCACCAGCCCGATCGCCATGCCCAGCAACAGATTTCCGAACACCACCACCAGCACGGTCACCGCGTAGACGAGCAGGTCGCCGCTGCGCCGGGCCAGCCGGATGTGCGCGAGCCGCACCAGGCCGATGCCGATCACGATCAGCAGCCCGGCCAGTGCCGCCCGCGGAATCCGGTGCACCACATCGACCATCGCCACCGCGAACACCAGCACCCACACGCCGCTGAGCATCGACGAGACCCGAGTCCGCGCGCCCGCCTCGACATTGGTGATGCTGCGCACGATCACCGCGGCGATCGGCAGCCCGCCCACCAGCCCGGAAACCATGTTGCCGACGCCCTGGCCGACCAGTTCGCGATCCGGATCGCAGCGCTGCCCCGGACGCAGCCTGGTCACCGCGGCCGCGGACAGCAGCGTCTCGACGCTGGCGATCAGCGCGACCGTGATCATGGTCAGCGTCACCGCACCCCAGCCGCCGGTCGGCAGCGCGGGCAGCCGCATGTCGTCGAACAGCGGCCCGCGCATCGAGATTCGGGCCACACTGGTCGGAACCACCAGCGCGGCAAGGGTTGCCGCAGCGACGGCCACCAGCGGCGCGGGAATCCGCCGCACCGCGGGCGGCGGGTACCGCCACCCCAGCATGATGACGATCACCAGCACTCCGACGAACGCGTCACCGCCGTGCACCGAGCGCACCTGGTGCGGCAGCTGGACGATACTGTCCCACGACGAGCTCAGCGCCTGCCCGCCCAGCAGCACATGCACCTGCTGCAGTGCGATCAGGACGCCGATGCCGGCGAGCATCGCGTGCACCACGACGGGCGCGATCGCCAGCGCACCACGTGCCAGGCGGCTGAGCCCGAACAGGATTTGCAGCGCACCCGCCCCCGCGGTAATGAAACAGGTTACCGCCCAGCCGAATTGGTGAATACTCTCCGCGACGACGATGGTGAGGCTCGCCGTCGGGCCACCGACCTGCAGCGCGGGACCGCCGGCCGCCCCGGCGACGACGCCGCCGATCACCGCCGCCAGCAGCCCCGCGGCGACGGGCGCCCCTGCCGCGACGGCGATTCCGATCGAAAGGGGCAGGGCGACAAGGAATACCACGATCGACGCGGGCAGGTCGTACCGGAGCATTCCAGCCTGCCGAGGCAGGGCCCAGGGGCCTGGAGTCGACGTTCGGCGAGCCGAATCGGTGTCGGTGGACATTGATCTCCTTCGCCGATCCGGTGCATCCGGTCGGTTCATCGGGTCGAGAACATCTACTGGCATCGAAGGCAGAGCAGTTGCGGCCCGGGCACCGTGGTGTCGCAGGCGGCCTCGTGCGAACCCCGCGAGAAATGGGGCCGCGCCAATCGTAAAGAGTCAGCAAAGAATTTGAAAAGCAATTGTCCGAAACTCGCGACCCTCGCTACCGAATTGTGACCTGGACCACCCTCGGTACGCCCCGGTGGCTCGCGAAACACGGCTGAGAGCTCGGGCCGGACCGAACGACGCCCCGGGCCGAAAGCCCGGGGCGTCGCATCGCCGCCTATCGCCGGATCACACCACGGACGGCTCTCCCGCCCGCTCGCTCGGGCTCTGCGTCTCGGCACGGTTGCGCAGCCGCAGCACGGCCTCGACCAGCGCCATGACCACCAGATTCACGCCGAGCGCCACGATCCCGGCGTTCACGTTCGCCAGGCCGATCTTCCAGAACGTCACCCAGATGACGAACGCCTCGCCCGCCACGATGCCCCACAGCACCGCGTTCCGGCCGACCAGCGGACGATCGCGCAGCCCGGCGATGAACCCGGGCACGAACTGCACCAGCCCGCTGTAGGTGAGCAGCAGCAGATTCGCCAGCGCGTTGGGCCGGGTCAGGTCCAGCACCAGCGCGAGCCCCAGAATCACCAGGACCACACCGTGATTGGTGTAGAACTGCACGCGCGGCACCGAGCTGCGCACGACGTTGCGCGCCACCATCGTGGACATACCCAGCACCATGACCGCGGCGGGCACCATCGCCGCCGCCGCGCCGCCGACCGCGATCAGGCCGACCACCCAACTCGGCAGCGCCCCATTGGTCAGCGTCAGCAGCACCCCGTTGGCCGAGGTCTTCTTGGGCAACGCCACGATGCCGATGAAGCCGACGATGATCGGGAACAGCAGCGTGACCTGATACAGCGGCAGCATCACCCAGTTGCGGCGCAGCCCGCGCGCACTACCGGCCGAGAGCACGGCGGGCCAGGTGTGCGGGAAGGTGAAGAATCCCGCGCCCAGCATGCTGGCCAGCATGCTGGTGGTCCACCACACCTTGTCATTCGGGCCCGAATGCACGGTCAGCATGCTCGGGTGTACCTGCTGGATGGTGTGGAACGCGTGCCCGATCCCGCCGGTGAAGTGGATCGGCACCGCGACCACGACGATCGCCACCGCCAGCAGCATCAGCGCATCCTTCAGATACGAGGTGGCCGCCGTGCCGCGGATCCCCGCCCACAGCACGAACGCCGCGGTCAGCACCGTGCCGATGATCTCGCCCCAGGTGCTGGAGGTGGAATCGTGCGTGACCAGCTTGATGATCAGCCCGAGCCCGGTGATCTGCAGTTGCAGGTAGGGCAGCATGAATACCACGGCGCACACCGCGATCACCACGCCCAAAGCCCGGCTGCCGTAGCGCTCCTCGTAGTAGTCGGCCTGGGTGAGGTACCCGTGCTGCCGCCCCAGATTCCAGACCCGGGGCCCCACGAAGTACCAGATCACGCAGGCCAGCGGAATGTACGGCAGCGAATAGCTCGCGGCCGCACCGCCGCTGAACGCCAGCCCGGCCATGCCCAGGAAGGTGAAGGTGGTGAACACCTCCCCCGCCTGCAGGAACCACATCGTGACCGAGCCGAAACTCCGTCCGGCGA
Organism: Nocardia albiluteola; assembly: GCF_018860155.1. GTDB lineage: Bacteria > Actinomycetota > Actinomycetes > Mycobacteriales > Mycobacteriaceae > Nocardia > Nocardia albiluteola. The sequence goes on along the minus strand of NZ_JAHKNI010000009.1, from coordinate 211,642 downwards.
CCGACCATTCGGCAAGATCCAGGGCCGGGCGACGGCGGCCCAGGAGGCCGACGGCCGCGATGACGATCATGCCCAGGATCGTGATGGTGAGCGTCACACTCATTGCGACTCACCGCCTTCCACCGAACCGGCGGCCGCATTCGCCAGCGCCTCGGCGTCTTCCAGATATCGCGTGCGCCCCCACTCGATCCCCGCCAGCGCGGGCACCAGGAGCAGCAGCCAGATCATCGGCCACACCACCATCGACGGCAGCCCGAACCACAGGTGCGGGCCGTTCACGAACGGCAGCCACGGCGTGAGAACCAGTGCCGCGGCGGGCAATACCGGGCCGAGCAGGTACAGATCACGCGTGGACCACTCACGGGCGGACATCAGCCACCTCCTGATCGAGACGGCGAATCGCCAACTCCGCCAGCAGCGCCGCCCCGTCCGGCAGCACCGAGTCGTCGAATGTGGCCTGCGGGGAATGGTTGTAGGCGGCGGTGGCCGGATCGATGCCCGGCGGCACGGCGCCGAGCATGGCGAAGCTGCCGGGGACCTGGTTCAGGACCCGGGAGAAGTCCTCGGCGCCGGTGAGCGGATTCGCCATGCGCGCGAAGCGGTCCGGGCCGAAGACCTCCGCGACGGTGTCGGCCAGGAAATCGGTCTCGGCCGCGTCGGTCGCGGTCACCGGGTACTCGATGCGGTATTCCACATCGACGTCCAGGCCGTGTGCGGCGGCGACCGACCGCAGGTACCGCGTCGACACCTCGGCCATCCGTTCGCGATTGGCCGGGGAGAAGGTGCGCACGGTCGCCTCGAAGTGCGCGTCGTCGGGGATGATGTTGTGCCGGGTGCCCGCGTGCAGCATGCCGACGGTCACGACCACGGGGTCGAAGACGTCGAACGTGCGGGTGACCAATGTCTGCAGGCCGGTGATCATCTCGGCCATCGCCGGGACGGGATCCTTGGCGCGCTGCGGGGCCGAGCCGTGCCCGCCCGCACCGCGCACGGTGACGATCAACCGGTCCGAGGCCGCCAGCATCGGTCCGCTGCGGGAGGCGAAGACCCCGCGCGGCACCGACGCCGCGGACACGTGCAGCCCGTAGGCGGCCACCACCCGCTGCCCGGCGGCATCGAGCACCCCCTCGGCGACCATCTTGCCGGCGCCGTCCCAGCCCTCCTCGCCGGGCTGGAACATGAAAACCACGTCCCCGGAGAGGCTTTCGCGCCGATCAGCGAGCAGCTGCGCCGCGCCGACCAGCATCGCGACGTGCAGGTCGTGGCCGCAGGCGTGCATGGTGTCGCCGGTCTCGGAGGCATAGGACACCCCGGTGCGCTCGGTGACCGGCAGCGCGTCCATATCGCCACGCAGCAGCACCGCCGGACCGCCGGGCCGGGCGCCGCGCAGCACCGCGGTCACCGAGGTCAGCGCCGCGCCGGTGCTGATCTCGAGCGGCAGGGGGTCGAGTGCGGCCAGCACCCGTTCCTGGGTGTGTGGCAGGGTGAGTCCGATCTCGGGCCGCCGATGCAGATCATGCCGGAGCGCAACAAGATCGGAGGTGAGCGAGGAAGCATCCTCATGCAGCGCCATCGCGGCCTCCTGAAACAGACCCCGGCAAACGACATCCGGGGCTTGTGATCTTTCTCCCCGCCGTTGGCTCGCACAAGGAAATCGCGAATCTCGCAACCCAGTCCTCACATCGGCGTTACGTCCCGGCTCAGCCGGTCCGGCGCCGCTCGGCGCGGTGGGCGAGGGCGGCCATGATGCGGGCCCAGGCCGGGGATTCGGTGACGATCAAGGAGAAGATCGGCGTCGGGTGCTCGGGCCTGCTGCTGCCGTCGTGTGCGATCTCCCAGGTCTCCAGGTCGTCGATGAGCCGATCCACGCGTGGATCGTCCGGTTCCCAGTCGACCGATCGATCACACGCGAGATACAGGCGCATCCGCTCGGGGTCCTCGAAACCCTCGTTCCTGTCGCGTATCCAGCCCGGCACGGCCTCCGGATCCGTTGCCCGCAGCAGGATCGACCAGTCCCGCTCGAGCCGGATCGTCCGTTCGCTGATTCCGAGGCCGCGCAGCCGGTTCAGGATGGCGACCATCTCGGGGGGCAGCACGAGCTCTTCACCGCTCGCCAATTCCGCTATGCGGCGCCGATGCTCGATGAGCTGGTCGATCTTGGCCCGCAACGCGGCGTCGAGATCGGTAATGGCGGTGGCGAATTCGGTGGGCTGTGCGTGCAGCATCGCATCGATACGGGCCAGCGGCACCCCCGCGTCGGCGAGGGCCCTGATCCGGACGAGATCCACCGCCGCCTGCGCGCCGTAGCGGCGGTAACCGGAGGCATCACGCTCGGGCTCGGGCAGCAGGCCGACCTGGTGATAATGGCGAACGGTTCGCACGGTCACCCCGGCGACCGACGCGAGCTGGCCGATCGTGAGCACCGTCTGCCTCCGGTCTTCGGGAAACGTGGCCACGCCGAGTCTATTCGCGAGTCACCCGGTCGACGACGTCACGAATCGCCTGGACGACCGGCTCGGGTCGGGTGAAGCACAACTGCTGGTGGCCGACGCCCGAGACGACGCGATGTTCCCCGGACGACACCGCGCTCACCACGGCCTCGGCCATCCTGCGCATCCCCGCGTTGATCGCGCGCATCGCCGGCTCCGGCATCGCTCCCAGCGGGCCGGGATCGATGCCCTCCACGGTCAGCGCGACCACCGGCACATCGGGAATGTCCGCCCCGGCGCGCAGCTCCACGGTGAGTGCGGCCAAGCTCCCCCGCTCGACGGCCGCGACCCGGAGCCATTCGTCACCGACATGGGCATCGATCAGCGGCTGCCGCATGTGCTCCGGGAATTCCGCCAGCAGTTCGGCGAACATCTCGCGGAGGGCAGGGCGGATCCGCTCGGGATCCGGTGCGGTCTGCTGGACGACCGAGCTCGCCGCGGGCATGACGTTCTCCCAATCGCGGTGGAAGCCGTCCACCCAGACCAGCCCGGCCACTTCTCGCGGGTACAAGTGCGTGAACCGATGCGCATAGGCGCCGCCGAGAGAGTGCGCGACCAGGATGTACGGAGCGGCGAGGTCCTGGGCTTGCAGCAACTCGTGCAGCTCCGTCGCGACCGCGGCGGCGGTGCGCGGCAGCGGAACCGGATCGCTGTACCCGGTGCCGCCACGGTCGTACACCACGGCGGTGCTGAACCGCGAAACCCCTTGCTGGACAGCGAAATAGTCCAGGCCGACCGCGCCCGAGCCCGGCAGGAACACCACTGCCGGACCGCCGCTGCCCAGCCGATGCACGAAAACCCGGCGGCCATCGACCTCCTGGAACCCGCCGACCGGCGGGGCGGGGCGGGCTGGGGAAACGATGTTCTTCGTCATGCGGCAAGCCTGCAACCCCGACGCTGCGTCAGGGTCAAGCGTTCATCCCGCGCGGGTCAGCCGAAGACCCGCACCGGAACGTCGTCGGCCCACGGCTGCCGGGTCACCATGTCGGCGACGCGCACCTCACCGCTCTCGAATTCGCCGGTGGCCGCGTCCACCAGGCGGTAGCGCTGGGTCTGGCGGTGGATGGGCTGGGCGTCCAGCAGTACCACGCGCACCTCGCCGGGCTCGAAGCCGCAGCGCTCGTGCAGGGCGGCGATGAGCTGTTCGTTGTGCAGGTGGCCGTCGCCGAAGTTCCAGCCGACCGCGGTGGCGCAGATCCGCTCGCCGTCGGTGACGACGTACTCGGTCTCCTCGGCCCCCGCCATGGCCCGGTGCGCCAGCGTGAACAGCGCACGGCCGTGAGTGTTCATGGCGCGAAAGGCATATCCGAGATACATCAGGATCGGCATGCGGTCCTGGCCGTAGACGCGCTCGAGCTGGGCCTGCGGCATGCTGGCGATGGCCAGGATGTTGGCGTTGATCTTCGCCGTGGCGGAGGGTTTCACGCACCAGAGCGTGGTGTCCCAGTTGCCCGCGTAGTACCGCATGCCCGGCAGGAAGGAGACCTTGCGCGGGAACAGATTTCCCGTCACCACGGTCCCGGCGACCACCAGAAACAGCAGGACAACCGGCACCGGATGCACCAGCGTGCCCAGGCCCCGATCGGCGTGCGCGACAAAGAGACTCAGCACGCCGAAGATCATGAAGACGTTCCATTCCAGCGGCACGCCCATCGGGATCGCGGTGAGGATGCCGAGATGGAAGCACACCATGACCGTCGCCGCGATGGCCGTCGGCAGGCCACCGTGCGAGAAGAACAGCACGACGGGCACGCACAACTCGACGGCAGTGGCACAGTGCGCGACGATCCGCGAGGGACGACCGGGCCGAAGATCGTCGGGGAAATGCTCGAAGAACATGCGCTTCAACGACTTTCCCCGCAGCAGGGGATTGTTGGACATCATCGTCGAGATCACGAACGGGAAGTGCCGGTTCAGCTTCGAGACCGCCGCCCCCATCCAGATCACCAGGAACACCAACTTGGCCGCGACGAGGGCGTCCGCGCCGAACAGGAAGCTCAGCGCCAGCGGCGCGTACACCTCGCCGCGCGCGGCCAGGAATATCGTCTTGTCGCGCAGGCCCAGCACCGCGAGCAGCGCCAGCACGAGCACGATCTCCCAGGCCGGCAGCAGCCCCACCGTGGTGTGCAGCGCGGGCAGCGGTCCGGCGCCACTGGAGAACAGCGCCACCGCCGTGGCCACCAGCAGCGCCGCGTACAGCCCGACGTCCACGGGCGTGCGGTCGGTTCCGGCGGTCAGCGGGATCCGCGGCCAGGGTGGCAGCCGAATGGTCCTGGGCCGCAACCAGTACAGGATCGATCCGAAGGGCGGCAGGTAGCGGTTGTTCAGCGGCCCGAATCCGCAGCCGAGCCCGATCACCTCGACCAACAGCGTGTACAGCACCGCCTTCTCGAAGACGATCGGCTCCGACCACCAGCTGCCGACCCGGAGGAATCCGTCGATTCCGGTGGTGGACAGCATGATCAGCCAGCCGCCCAGGATGTACAGCGCGATCTTGCCGACGTAGAACAAATGCATCACCACGGGCGTGCCGAATCCCACCTCGGCCCAGTGCCGCGCCATCGGCTCGATTCGCTCGCTGCGCGTCCCCCTACTCCACTCCGCCATGTCGACCACCGGCAGATCCGGTTGCAGAAACCCCATCGCACACTCCCGTTCGATACCGCCCGGACCCGAACTAGAACCGGTTACAGGCCTCGTCACGGTGACACGCTCCCCGTGTGCTGTCAATCACAGCGGGCCCTCGATCGGCGTGTAAACAAATGTAAAGCGCCCGAGAAGCGGCCATTGCGAAACGATCACCGAACGTCCCCGCGCGGCTCCCCGCGATCGGCGCGCACCCCGATCGCCCCAGTTCGCACCCGCCTCGCCGGATCCGCGCAACGCCGCCACGATGACCGTGAGGTTTCTGCCGCCTCACAGCTCACAATGCCCTGGCGCGGGGTGTGAATGTGTCGTTTTGCCTGCTGAGCGGCCCTCCTTACAGTCGAAACCAGATGTCCGACTCGAGCTGCCCGGAGGCGTGTGTGGTTGTTTCGCGAACACAGGGATCCGCCGCCCCGGGCCCGGCCGGGGAGGCGCTGCTGCGGCTGGGCCGCTACTTCACCCCCGGCGAGGTCTCGGAGGATATGCGCTCGGTGCACCGGGTGGGCGGGCGCGAGGCCGACGACTTCTATCGCGACCGCTGGGCCCACGACAAGGTGGTGCGCTCCACGCACGGGGTGAACTGCACCGGCTCGTGCTCGTGGAAGATCTACGTCAAGGACGGCGTCATCACCTGGGAGTCGCAGCAGACCGACTACCCCTCGGTGGGCGCGGACAAGCCCGAGTACGAGCCGCGCGGCTGCCCGCGCGGGGCGTCGTTCTCCTGGTACACGTATTCGCCCGCGCGCATTCGCTATCCGTATGTGCGCGGCACGCTGCTCGAGCTGTACCGCGCGGCCAAGGATCGGCTGCGGGATCCGGTGCTGGCGTGGGAGTCCATCGTCGAGGACGCCGAGCAGGCGAAGGCGTACAAGTCCGCGCGCGGCAAGGGCGGATTCGTGCGTGCGGAATGGTGGGAGGCCGCCGAAATCGCCGCCGCCGCACACGTTTACACGATCAAGCGATACGGTCCCGACCGGGTCGCCGGATTCTCGCCGATTCCGGCCATGTCGATGGTCTCGCACGCGGTGGGGGCGCGGTTCATCTCGCTGCTGGGCGGATCGATGCTGTCGTTCTACGACTGGTACGCGGATCTGCCGGTGGCCTCGCCGCAGGTGTTCGGCGATCAGACCGACGTTCCGGAATCCGCGGACTGGTTCGACGCGGGATACCTGATCATGTGGGGCTCGAACGTCCCGGTGACGCGAACCCCGGACGCGCACTACATGACCGAGGCCCGCTACCGCGGCCAGAAGGTCGTCGTGGTGTCGCCGGACTACGCCGACAACACCAAGTTCGCCGACGAATGGGTGCCCGCCCGCCCGGGCACCGACGCCGCCCTGGCCATGGCGATGGGCCACGTGGTGCTGCGAGAGTTCTTCGTGGACAACACGACTCCCTATTTCACCGACTACGTCAAGCGATACACCGACCTGCCGTATCTGGTCGTCCTGGACGAGCGGGACGGTGGCTGGAACTCCGAGGGCGACTACGAGGCTCCCACCGTCGTACCGGGCAAATTCCTCACCGCGGCCGATCTGGTCCGGAGCGGCCGCGAGGAGTTCGATACCGAGGGCGCGGAATTCCAGACCGTCCTGCTCGACGCGGACGGAAATCCGCGGGCGCCCAACGGATCCCTGGGCCACCGCTTCACCGAGGCGGGCAAGGGCCGCTGGAACCTGGATCTCGGGGACATCGATCCCCCGCTGAGCTTGTACGGCCGCACCAATGCCGCTGCGGCCGTGCAATTTCCCCGCTTCGAGGGCGCCGAGAACGGGGTCGTCACCCGCGGCGTGCCGACCACCGTCGTCGCGGGTCGCACGGTGACCACGGTCTTCGACCTGTTGCTCGCGCAGTACGGCGTGGGGCGTCCGGGCCTGCCCGGCGTCTGGCCGAGCGGTTACGACGATGCGAGCCAACCCAATACGCCCGCCTGGCAGGAGGCCATCACCGGGGTACCCGCCGCGCAGGCCGCCCGGCTCGGTCGCGAATTCGCCGACAACGCGGCCCGTTCCGGCGGCCGGTCCATGATCCTGATGGGCGCGGGCACCAACCACTGGTTCCACTCCGACCAGATCTACCGTTCCTTCTTCACCCTGACGCTGCTGACCGGCTGCCAGGGCGTGAACGGCGGCGGCTGGGCGCATTACGTGGGCCAGGAGAAGTGCCGTCCGGTGACCGGTTGGTCCACGCTGGCCTTCGCCGCCGACTGGCAGCGCCCGGCCCGGCAGATGCAGGGCACCGTGTTCTGGTACCTCACCAACAACCAGTGGCGCTACGACCCCTTCACCTCCGAATCCTTCGCCTCGCCGCTGGGCACGGGGGCATTCGCCGGGCGCACGGCCGCGGACAACATCGCGCTGGCCTCGCGGCTGGGCTGGATGCCGTCGTACCCGACGCTCAACCGCAATCCGCTGGACCTGGCGGACGAGGCCGAGGCCGCCGGGAAGCCCGCCGCGCAATACGTTGTGGACGGCCTGAAGTCGGGCGAGCTGCGCTTCGCATGCGAGGATCCCGATGCCCCGGAGAACTTCCCGCGCTGCCTGACCGTGTGGCGGGCCAACCTGCTGGGCTCGTCCGGCAAGGGCAACGAGTACTTCCACAGGCACCTGCTCGGCGCGGACTCCAACCTGCAGACCGGCGAGGCTACCGGCGTGCGCCCGCAGGAGCTCGAATGGCGCGATGAGGCCGCCACCGGGAAGCTGGATCTGCTGCTGTCGCTGGACTTCCGGATGACCAGCACGACGCTGTTCTCGGATATCGTCCTGCCCGCCGCCACCTGGTACGAGAAGCACGATCTGTCGTCCACCGATATGCATCCGTTCGTGCACGCCTTCTCCCCCGCCATCTCCCCGCCGTGGGAGGCCCGGACCGACTTCGAGGCGTTCCACCGGATCGCGCGCGGATTCTCGTGGCTGGCGGAGAAGCATCTCGGCGTGCGCAAGGACATCGTCGCGGTGCCGCTGCAGCACGACACCGCCGACGCGCTGGCGCAGGCCGGGGGCCGCGTGCGGGACTGGAAGAAGGGCGAGTGCGAGCCCATTCCCGGTAAGACGATGCCGAAACTCGTTGTAGTGGAACGGGACTACCCGAATATCGCGGAGAAGATGTCTGCTCTCGGCCCCCTGGTGGAGACCCTGGGCGTCACCACCAAGGGGATCACCACGCTGCCCGACGCCGAGGTCGAGTATCTGCGAGGCGTCAACGGCGCCGTGGTTTCCGGGGTGGCCCAGGGGCGTCCGTCGCTGGCCAAGGACACCCATGCCGCCGAGGCGATCCTCGCGCTGTCCGGCACCACGAATGGCCGGCTCGCGGTGGAGGGCTTCGAGGCGCTGGAGCGCCGCACCGGCACCAAGCTGGCGGATCTGGCCGCCGAGCACGAGGGCAAACGCATCACGTTCGCGGACACCCAGGCCCGGCCCGTGCCGGTGATCACCTCCCCGGAATGGTCCGGCAGCGAGACCGGCGGCCGCCGCTACTCCCCCTTCACGATCAACGTCGAGCGGAACAAGCCGTGGCACACCCTGACCGGGCGCCAGCACTTCTACCTCGACCACGACTGGATGATCGAGCTGGGCGAGCAGTTGCCCATCTACCGGCCGCCGCTGGATATGACGGCCCTCTTCGGCGAGCCGAAAATTGGACACTGTAGCGAGCCCGGCATCGGCGCGGTCGGCGAGAACGGCGTCACCGTGCGGTATCTGACGCCGCACTCCAAGTGGTCGATTCACTCGGCCTACCAGGACAACCTGCACATGCTGACGCTCTCGCGCGGCGGCCAGGCCATCTGGATGTCCCCGGCCGATGCCGCGAAGATCGGAGTGGCCGACAACGATTGGATCGAGGCGATCAACCGCAACGGCGTGGTGGTGGCCCGGGCGATCGTGGCGCACCGCATGCCCGAGGGCACGGTGTTCATGTACCACGCCCAGGACCGCGCGGTGAACGTACCCCGGATCGAGGGCACCGCGAATGTCAACGGCGCCAAGGGCAAACGCGGCGGCATCCACAACGCGCTGACCCGGATCATGATCAAGCCCTCGCATCTCATCGGCGGCTATGCGCAGCAGTCGTTCGCGCTGAACTACCACGGCCCCACCGGAAATCAGCGCGACGAGGTCACCACCATCCGCAAACGCAGCCAGGAGGTGCAGTACTGATGAGCGCGACGAGGTCACACCGTGTCATCGGCAAACGCAGCCAGGAAATGGAGTACTGATCATGCGAGTCATGGCGCAGCTGGCCATGGTCATGAACCTGGACAAGTGCATCGGCTGCCACACCTGCAGCGTCACCTGTAAACAGGCTTGGACCAACCGGGCCGGCACCGAGTACGTCTGGTTCAACAACGTGGAAACCCGTCCGGGACAGGGCTATCCGCGCCGCTACCAGGACCAGGAGAAATGGAAGGGCGGCTGGGCCCTGGACCGCCGGGGCCGCCTGACCCTGAGGTCCGGGTCGCGGATGAAGCGGCTGCTCAACATCTTCGCCAATCCGGATCTGCCCACGATCGAGGACTATTACGAGCCGTGGAGCTACGACTACGACACGCTGCTGTCGGCCCCACAGATGGACACCACGCCGGTGGCCCGGCCCAAGTCGCTCATCACGGGCGAGGACACCAAGGTCACCTGGGGCGCGAACTGGGACGACTCGCTGGGCTCGGGTCCCGAGCAGGTCGGCCGTGACCCGTTGCTCTCCAAGCTCTCCAAGCAGGTGAAGCTGGAGTTCGAGCAGACGTTCATGTTTCACCTGCCGCGCATCTGCGAGCACTGCCTGAACCCGGCGTGCGCGGCCGCCTGCCCGTCAGGCGCGATTTACAAGCGCGCCGAGGACGGCATCGTGCTCGTCGACCAGGACCGATGCCGCGGCTGGCGGCAGTGCGTCACCGGATGCCCGTACAAGAAGGTGTATTTCAACCACAAGACGGGCAAGGCGGAGAAATGCACCTTCTGCTACCCGCGCGTGGAGGTCGGCATCCCGACCGTCTGCTCCGAGACCTGTGTGGGGCGGCTGCGCTATATCGGCGTCATGCTCTACGACGCGGACAAGGTGCTCGAGGCGGCCTCGGTGACCGAGGAGTCGCAGCTGTACCCCTCGCAGCTGGGCGTCTTCCTCAACCCGCACGATCCGCGCGTGATCGCCGAGGCCGAGCGCGCGGGCATCTCGCCGGATTGGATTGCGGCCGCGCAGGATTCGCCCGTCTACCGGCTGATCGTGGACTACCAGATCGCGCTGCCGCTGCATCCGGAATACCGGACCATGCCGATGGTCTGGTACGTGCCGCCGCTCTCGCCCGTGGTCGATGTGCTGTCGGAGACCGGGCACGACGGCGAGAACCACGCGAACCTGTTCGGCGCCATCGACGCGCTGCGCATTCCGCTCGAGTATCTGGCCGAGCTGTTCACCGCCGGCGAGATCGCGCCGGTGCGCGCCGCGCTGCAGCGGCTCGCGGGAATGCGTTCGTTCATGCGGTCGATCAACCTGGGCCAGGAACCGGACCTCACGATCACCGACGACATCGGCCTGGAGCCCGAGGAGATCGAGGCCATGTACCGGCTGCTCGCCATCGCCAAATACGAACACCGGTACGTGATTCCGTCCGGCGCGACCTCCCGCGCGCACGAACTGGATTCGCTGGCCACCGGCTGCAGCCTGGACACCGACGGTGGGCCGGGTATGACCGCGTTCGATGTGATGGCCGAGAAATTCCACCTCACCGATACCAATGATGCTGCTCCGGAACAGAAGTCGTCGCGAGTGAATCTGTTGAACTGGGATGGGGGCTCGACCAGCGGGCTGCTGCCCGAACGCAAGAGCAGCGGCAGCGCTGTCGAAGCCAACGGCGACAACGGATTCGCGGACCACGAGGGCGTGTCGGACACCGAGCCCACCGCGCAGACGACGGGTGCTTCACGATGAAGCATCGTTCTCGACCACGCCCCAGCGCAAGCCATCCTCGCGCCCATCCGAGACGGTCGTGCAACGGTGCCCCCGACAGCGCAAGGCCCGCACGATGAGCCTGCTGACCGTCGGCCGCCGCTGCCCACCGGCCCTCGCCCTCACCGAGCACGATCGACGCCTGATCTGGCGACTCGCAGCCCTGCTCCTGGATTACCCCAGCCGCGACATCCTGGCCATGACCGACGAATTAGCCAACGCCGCAGCGGAATTGCCGAATTCTACCCAGACCGGACTGCGCCGCTTCCTGGATTACCAGCGCACCACCGACCCGCTCGCGCTGGCCCGGAACTACGTCGAGACCTTCGACATGCGCCGCCGGGCCAGCCTGCACCTGACCTACTACGCCAACGGCGACACCCGCAAGCGCGGCATGGCGTTGCTGCGGTTCAAGCAGGCCTACCGCCAGGCCGGTGTCGAACTCGGCGATCACGAACTGCCCGATCATCTTGCGGTGCTGCTGGAATTCGCGGCCACGGTGGATCCGGTCGGCGGCGAGCGGTTACTGGGCGAGCATGTGCCGGTCATCGAGTTGCTGCGACTGTCCCTGTCCGACAGCGGATCTCCGCATGCGGACATCCTGGCCGCGGTCAACGCCACGCTGCCGCCGCTGACCACGCCGGATCGCCGGCGGATTGCCGAGCTCGCCGCCCAGGGCCCGCCGGAGGAGGAGGTCGGCCTCGAGCCGTTCGCCATGGACCCGCTCGCATTCGCCGCGACGGAGGGCCGCCGATGACCACCACCGTGTGGCTCACGCTGCCCTACATCGCCTTTACCTCGTTCGCGCTCGGTCACCTGTGGCGGTATCGCGCCGACCAGTTCGGCTGGACCACACGCTCGTCCCAGATCTACGAGTCGCGGCTGCTGCGACTGGGCAGCCCGCTGTTCCACTTCGGCATGCTCGGCGTCGTCGGCGGACACGTCCTGGGAGTGCTGATTCCGCAATCGTGGACCGATGCGGTCGGCATCTCCGAGGAGCTGTACCACGTGGTCGCGGTGTCGGCCGGTGCCGTGGCCGGGGTGGCGGTGATCGCCGGCATCGGCATCCTGCTCTACCGCCGCCTCACCGTCCCCGCGGTGCGCCAGGCCACCTCCCGCACCGACAAGCTCATGTACGTCCTGCTCACCGCGGCGCTGGTCACCGGCCTGCTCTATACGCTGGGCAGCAACCTACTCTGGGGCACCTACAACTATCGCCAGACCGTATCCCCCTGGTTCCGAAGCCTTTTCACCCCACACCCGCAGCCCGAGCTGATGGTCGGCACCCCCTGGACGTTCCAGCTGCACGGCCTGGTCGTCCTCACCCTGATCGCGCTGTGGCCCTACACCCGCCTGGTGCACATGTTCAGCGCACCGATCGGCTATCTGTTCCGGCCCTATATCGTCTACCGCGCCAAGCAGATCGACGCCGCCGACAAGCGTCGTTACGCCAGCGCCTGGGACTCCCCGGTCGTCCCCCCGGCCGGACGCCACTGAGCCGCAACGACATCCGGCCCGCATAGGTCGTAAGGCCCCGAATCCCTTGGTGCGCAGACCCATCGCCGGTCCAGTGTGCCGCCAATCACACAACCCCCGCTCTCGCACCGCTTGAGCGCGCCCCGGGGGATCCGTATCGTCTTCTAGTGAAGACGATACGTCTTCCAACGCATACGACACTGTGGTCGCTGCATCTTCACCAAACCTCACGTGGAACCAGGGGTGTCCCATGTTGGTATCGCAATACTTCGACCAATCCGTCCGCGTCGATTCCGTACCGGCGTCGTCGGTACCGGACGCGATCGACGCACAGGCATCGACGCCGGTCGCGGTCTACGCCCGGGCCCTGCGCGGGCTGCGCGGCAAATCCAAGAACATCGGCGACGAGCTCGACCAGCTGGAATTCGGCCGGCTCGTCGCCGAAACGCTCACCGGCGTCCAGACGGAACTGCAACTGCCCGAGGGGCATTTCTCGGTGGATACGTCCGGGGAGCCCCTGCTGGTCACCGAGGGCACCGGTTCGCACTGGGTGATGCCGACCAATTTCGAGAACGGCGCGTACTTCTCCACCCCGCACGCCGATCACCAGTACGGCCTGACCGCCACCCAGCTGCCACGGATCCATATCGGCAGATACGTCAAATTCGGCAAGGGCGCGGGGGTGAACGCCGGCGGCGACATCATCATCGGCGACGGCTCCTGGCTCTCCCCCGGCAGCCTGCTGCTGCGCCAGGACCACACCGCGTACGGCCGCCCGTCGGTGGGTTCGCGCACGGTGGCGATGACCCGTCAGCCGGGCATTCGGATGGGCGAATTCTCGTGGGTCGGGCGCGATGCGATGGTCGGCTGGAATTGCGATTACATCGGGGCGGGCGGCATTGTCGGCACCCGCTCCTTCGTGAACAGCTGGGTCGGTGACCACGCTATCGTCGGCGATCACGACCGGATTCTGCAGTATCAGCCATTCAAGGCATTCCTGGCCGACCGCTACCATCCGACGGTCGAGGAGACCCTGCGCATTACCGATTGGCACCGGATCGACGAGGACTGGCGCGTGGTCTACGACCGGACGCGCACCTCCCTGCGGGGCCCGGCGTTCGACCCGGATCTCGCGTCCTGGCTGCGGGATTCGGTTGGCGCGAGCTACCGCGCCCTGGTGGTCGAGCCGCGGTCGCTGTCGTTCCTGGAGCTGCTCGACGGCGCCCGGGTCGATATCGCCTCGAGCGGTACCGCACTCACGCCGTACATCCTGCAGTGGGCGATGGACCACCGCAATCGGCGCATTCGCGTGCGCACCGATCTGGACGGCGCCTCGCTGCCGCTGGAGACCTCCGGAAATCAGCACTATCTCAAGAATGTCGGGTACGACGTCATCGTGTATGAATACGACGAATCGGCAACGGCGTTGCCGCTCACGGAAATCCAGCGCCCGCTCGCCTCGGGCGGGCTGCTGATCACCGACGAGGCCGGTGCGGCGGAATCCGGCGTGCCGGATCGCCTGGTCGAGATCAAGGAGATCGCGTTCGGAGGGAAATCGCTCAAGGTATTCGAGAAGAAATGACCGCCCTGGCTCTGCACGAATATTACGACCGCGCCTCGCGTCCGCCGTTCCTGCCGGACGCGACGGGCACGGCCCAGGTCTACTGCTTCGGGTACACCCACCGAACCGTGAACGACGCGCCGATCGATCGGGGCCGCATCGATTTCTACTACAAGGGCCCCGGCGGCCTGCTGGTCTGCGACGGCGAACAGCTCTGGGCCGCAGACGCAATGGTCGCCGGCGGCATCGAGGTCGAATACTGCGCGATCTACACCATCGACGAGGACGGCATTCCCGTCTATCGGGGCTACGGTCTGGCCGACGATTTCTCCGATGTCGGACTGCGCAGGCGGTACGCGAATCTGGCGGGCCTGTCCAAGCTACAGCCGACGGCGATCTCCGCGGAGATCGTGCCGGGCGATATTCCGGTACACAGCCGGGTCCGCGCCCGGATCGAGCGCGGCGGCGCGGTGGTCTGGTCCCGCGAGGGGATGCTGGGCTCGGGGGCGATGCTCTATTCGCGGCGCACGCTCGAGCGGCTCCTGTTCGGCCGGGACGGGATCTTCGAACCCGGCATGGTGGTGTACCTGCTGCTCGGGTCGTGCATCAGCTCCTATCGGGACGGCGTGGTCCTGGAGTCCGGCGACCGCATCGTCATGGCGGACGAGGCCAGCGGGTTGTCCCTGTCGAATACCTTCTCCACACTCTGAGTTCCCGCGCGTGGCGCCGGGCATGCGACACTAGGGGCGGCCAGCACATCGCGCCGTTGCGAATTCCGGGAGCCCGAGACCGACAATGGAACCTGTGACGAGTTCACCGCCCGTGTCCTTCGCCGATCGGCTCAATCAGCTGCTCGACGAGCGGGCGGCCCGCACCGGCGTGGCAATGTCCCTGTCCCAGTTCGCCGCCGACCTGCAGGCCAGGACCGGGGTCATCCTGAGCAAGGCGTACGTCGCCGCGCTTCGCAAGGGGCAGGCCCCGGAACCGCGCCTGGATGTCGTGCGCGGGCTCGCACGATATTTCGGCGTCAAACCGGCCTATTTCCTCGACGGCACCCCCGATCTGCCCGAGGAGATCCCGTCCGATCTGGCGGCCGCGATGCGGCGCTCGGGGATCCGCCAGATCGGTTTGCGCGCAGCGGGTTTGAGCGACGAGTCGTTGCGGCACCTGATCGGCATCGTGGACAACATCCGGGCGCTCGAGGGCCTGCCGCCCCATCCGGGCGACACCGATTCCTGACTCACGCCGCGGCCAGCGCCCCGTACAACCGCTCCTGCGCCGAGCGCCCGGCCCGCCCCGAGCGCCGATAATGCCCGGCCGCGACCAGATATCTGGCGCAATCGGCGTGGAAATCCTCGTAGGAATCCGAAAGCACCGGCGCCTCGACCCCCTCCGGCCCCACCGGCGGACGGTTCCTGCGGCGGCGCAGGAGAATCCAGACGTCGGACAGATAGGCGACCTGCCGCACGAGCTGCTGATTTACCCGGCTCGGCGTCAGCAGGTCGGCGGGCCGCAGGCACGGACACGATCCGAGCCCGGGAAAACAACGGCGACCGGCGAGCGTGATGCGATTCAGGCGCAGGCAGGTCAGCGCGCCACGGACGTAACGATGCGCGGTCGACAATGGCGCGGCGAATACCACGGCCGCCACATAGCAAATCGCGCCCGCCGCGTGCGCCATCGTGGGCAGCAATTCCCAGCTCTCCGGATTTCCGATGGGCAGGATCAGCCCCAGCGCGAGCAGCAATCGGCAGACCGCGTAGCTGCCGATTCCGGCCGACCCTGCGACCATCACGAGCAGCGCCGGCATCGCATCGGTTCGCCGCAACTGGCGGATCATAGATATTCCGGTGGCGATGACATACCCCTTCGCGACCAGCATCGGAAACGCGTAGGCGATAATATATAAATCGCCCGGCACGGAACCTCGAATCCACAGCAGGTAATTCTGCTCGGGCGGGCCTGGATACAGATACGCGAAGGCGCCCAGCAGCACCGCCACGCTCGCCACGAAAGGCAGCGCCAGCACGATCCGGTGTATTCGGCGAAGCGATCCGGCCCACCAGGTCCGCACCACGACAACCGTGCTGAAATTCCAGGCCAGGCAGGTCAGATGCGCGCACAGGCAGGTCAGATGCCGCACCCCCAGCAGGTCGTCCGTCGAGGCCAGATACATGCCGGCCGCCAGCTGATAGAACGGCAAGCCGAGCAACACCGTGGCCAGCAGCAGCGTCGTGTCGCCCCCGCGCCGCGCGTGCACGGCCGTGTACAGCCCGCCCGCCGCGAAAAACGCCGCGGCCGCCTCGTACCAGGCGAAATGGACGCCGTTCGAGGCGCTCAGCATCGGCGCGACCGATCCAGGCTCGCCGCGATCCGCCGCGCCGCGGCCGATGGCACCCGCTGATAACCGCCCGCCTGCCGGGTCAGCAGTTCGCTCTGCAGCATGCGGGCAAACAGTTCGGCATCCTGTTCCAGGGCCGCCTGCCCCGATGTTCGGCACCGCACCCGGACGGTAGGCACCATCGCCGCCAGAGCAGGGGCCATGCCGTGTCCGAGAACAATGTGACCCAATTCATGACAGACGATATGATTGCGATGCGCCGGGGAGGCTTGCCGGTCAACGAGAATCAAGTCGCGATCGTCGAGTTCGAACCATATTCCGAATATTTCGGTCTCCGCCAGATCGCTCGGCGCGACGACGATCTCGCGACCGCGCCCGACCGCCGCAGCCTCGATACATTCGGCCAGCGTGACTGCACCCTCGACACCGGCGAACAATACCGCGCATGCCGCCCTGACATCGGCATTATCGCGCCGTGATCGCCTGCGATTCCACGATATCAACCGTCTCCTCCCCGGGCCCGTTCCCCTTTCCTGCAGATTAGCAGCCGACGACTACCGTCGCATCCGGGAAAAGTCGATCGGGGTTGATTACTGCAATCTCATGGCTACCGGCCGGGCATCGGCCCGTGCCTGACAATTCGCCTCACTCGGGCGACGGAGATCCGGCCTCGACATTGTCCAGAACTACACCCAGCAAACCCGGGAAACGATCGTCGAATTCATCTCGACGTAACCGAGCGGTCTGTTGCTGCCCCTGGTGCGACCGCCGGATCAGTCCGCACTCCCGCAGTACCCGGAAGTGATGGGACGCGTTCGACTTGCTGATGCCCACGGCGTCGTAGATCCGGTTGCACTCCATCTCGCCGTTGCGGGCGAGTAGGGCGACGATCCGCAGGCGCAGCGGATCGCTCAGCCCGTTCATGGCATCGGCCAGGCTCACGGCGGCCAGGTCGGCGTGCAGGACATCGCGCATGGTCGCCATCATACCTTCCAATAGTTCAATGACTGTTGTACCGTTTGACCCATGAATCCACGGATCTACCTCCTTGCCTTCGGCACCTTCACGGTGGGTACCGAGGGCTACGTCATCGCGGGGGTCCTCCCGGCCGTCGCACACGACATGCACACATCCGTCTCGGTCTGCGGGCAGCTCGTGACGGTGTTCGCCCTGGTGTACGCGCTGGCGGGGCCCGTGCTGATCGGCACCTTCCACCGCGTGCCGCCCAAGTGGCTGCTCGTCGGCGCCGCGCTGGCCTTCGCGGTCTCCAACGCGATCGCCGCCGTCGCAACGGATTTCGCGCTGCTGACCCTCGCGCGGGTGCTGGCCGCGCTCAGCGCCGCCCTGTTCGCCGCGCCCGCCGCCGCCACCGCGGCCGCGCTGAGCCGCCCCGAGGATCTTCCGCACGCTATCGCTATCACCGCGAGCGGAAATGCCTTGGCGCTCACCCTCGGAGCCCCCATCGGCACGGTCATCGGCGCCGGGCTCGGCTGGCGCGGAGCGTTCTGGTTCGTGACCGCGCTGGCGCTGCTCACCGCCGTGGGCGTCGCGGCGTGGCTACCGGAGGTGCCGACGCCGCCCGCGCAGACCGGACGGCTGAATCTGTTGCGCAGCCCGGCAATTCGCTGGGGCCTGGTCACCACGTTCGGCATCTTCCTCGCCGCCTACTGCACCTACACCTACCTGTCGCCGATCGTCGCCCGGGCCACCGGCATGGGCAGCACCGGGGTGGCAGTGCTGATGGTCGTGTTCGGCGCGGGCGGATTCCTGGGCGGGCGCACCATCGGACGCGTCCTGGTCCGCACCCCGATCGCCACGGTCTTGCGCACAGTCCTGGTGATCATGACGATTCTGCTCGCCCTGATCGCCGTCCTCACCGGCGCGCACGTCCCGGGCCTGGCCGAGGTCGTGTTCTTCCCGTTGCTGTTCCTGCTGGGCATGTCGTGGTGGTCCGGCGGCATCTCGCAACAGACCCGCATCGCCGCACACGCCCCGCTGCAGCGCTCCCAGGCACTGGGCCTGCACTTCTCGGCCCAGTTCCTCGGCGTCGCGGTGGGCGGCGCGCTCGGCGGCGCGGCCCTGTCCGCGGGCGGGCCGGTCGCGGTGCCCGTGGTCTCCGCCGTCATCGCGCTGGTGTCCCTGGTGTCCGTCCGGCTCACCGTCCCCATGGTGCCGGTCCCACTCCCCGCGTCCGTCACCACTCAACCATGATGATCGCGCCATCCGGATGCCCTGCTACACAAGGCATCCGGCACGGCCGCCCACGCATGCAGGATCCCGCGCCCGTGGCCGCACATCCCTGACGCGGCACCCGGATGCCCTGCCGCACACGGCATCCAGCACAGCCGCTCGCGCCGCGCGGGATCCGGTACCCGCCGCTTCCCCTCTCCGACCCGACATCCGGATACCTTGCTTGCACAAAACATCCCGCACGGCTGATCGCGCCGTGCGGGATCCGCTGCTCGCCACCGCTCATCCCCGACGTGCCATCCGGATGCCTTGCCGCACAAGGTATCCGGCCCGCCTCCGTCAGGGCAGAAAGATCGCGCGGTCCGGTTCCGGGATGGCTCGCCACCGCTCCTCCCCGACGTGCCATCCGGATGCCCTGCCGCACAAGGTATCCGGCCAGCCTCCGTCAGGGCAGGAAGATCGCGCGGTCCGGTTCCGGGATCCAGCAGTCGGCGAGGATGTCTCCGTTGTAGTTCTCCCGGACGTGGTCGATCAGGTCGGGTAGGGCGGGGTGCGGATCGGTCGTGGACCACAGGAGTGCGTGCGGATAGGCGGGGGTGGGGTTCAGGACCGGGAGGCGGCGGATGTGGGGGTGCCAGGGAAAGTTGACGCTGTCGGCGCAGAACATCGAGAGGGTGTCCGAGGCGGCGATGCGGTCCAGGACGGCGATCTTTCCGGCCAAACCACGCGCGGCGGGCCGGTCGTCCTCCCGCTCGGGCGCGCCGCCGGGGGTGCGGCCGGTCAGGATCGTGATCGCGGTCCAGGCGGTCAGCTCCCGGTAGAAGTCGGCCCATTCCGAGGGGATCGACGCGCCGGGCGCCCACGACGGGTACGGCACGATATCCGCCAGGGTGATCGACGGGCGGCCCGCGAGGGGATGATCCTTGCCGACCAGCAGGTGAAACGGGTCCACGAAGGCCGGGGCTATGCCGATTCCGGCGGGCAGCGGGCGCGGTCCCCCGTGCGGGCGGGCGAACGCGGCGTCCACCCGCCCGTTCAGCAGGGCGTCGCGGCTGGACCGGAACGCCGTGCCGATCACCAGCTCGATATCGGCGTCGGGCCGGCGATCCAGGTAGTACCGCACCGAATCCGCCTGCCGCGGATCCTGCACGGCCACCCGCAGCGCCCGCCCCGCAGGCCGCGCGGCGGCCAGGGTCTCCCCCGCCACCGCGAGCAGCGAGCGCGCGTATGGCAGCACCTTCGCGCCCGCCGCGCTCACCACGCTCCCCGAGGGCGCGCGGTCGAACAGGCGCACCCCGAGCTGGCCCTCGAGCTTCGCGATACGCTTCGACACCGCCTGCTGGCTGATGCCCAGGAGGTCGGCGGCGTAACCGAACTGCCCCTCGTCGGCCGCGGTGACGAACGCGCGCACCGCCGCCAGATCGAGCTCCGCCACACTGCCTCCTCACGCCGATGAGTTGTGCAGCTTAGCGCGCCCGAATCCCCTCGCCGCACCGGCCACTGCGCACTCGCACGACCAACGAAGTCACCCGGCCGCCGGCCCGAACACCGACCGTTCCCGCATCCGCGCGACCGACGAAGACACACGTCGACCGGTCCGGACGCGGTTCGGCAAGCGGGTTCGCACCGCGCAGATATCGGGCGCCTCCACCGGTCGGCCTCGAGCACCCGGGCGGCGCTGATTCGGGGGCTCATCACCCGCCCAGCGAACGACCAACACAACCACCGGTTGTGCGACACGACAAGTCGGTTGTTTGCGCGCCCCGCCCCACCCGACTTTGATCATCTCCCATGACATTCGGCAGCACAGTCCCGCGACGCGGCGCGCAACGACGGTCACTCGGCAGGGAATTCCGCTGGCTCTGGGCCGCGTACGCCGCCAGCGCCTACGGATCCGGCTTCGGACTCGGCGCGTTCTCGATCATCGCGGTCCTGGCCCTGCACGCGGGCCCGACGGCGGTGTCCGCGCTGTCGGCGGCGGGCCTGGCCGTGGGCGCGGTGCTCGCGGTGCCGCTGGGCCCGTGGGTGGAGGCGCACCGCAAGCGTCCGGTGATGATCGCGATGGATCTGACCCGGTTCGCGGCGATGGCGAGCATCCCGGCCGCGTACGCCCTGGGCGTCCTGACCTATGTCCAGGTGCTGACGGTGACGATCGTGGTCGCCGCCGCCAAGATCGCGTTCAACGCCGCGAGCGGCGCCTACCTGAAATCGCTGGTGCGCCGGGAGGATCTGATCGTGGCCACCGGGCGCTTCGAGGCGACCAACTGGACCTCGGTCACCCTCGCGCCCCCGCTGGGCGGCGCGGCGATCGGCGTCTTCGGCCCGGTCGTCACGATCGCGGGCGACGCGATCAGCTATCTGCTGTCCGCGCTCGGCATCTCGGCGATCGGCGGCGGCGAACCCCGGCCCGCAGCCCCGACCGGCCGGATGCGCGCGTCGGATTTGCTCGACGGCTGGCGGCACATCCTGTCGCATCGGTCGCTGCGCCCGCTGCTGTTCAATTCGAATCTGTGCAACGGGTTCATCATGGCCACCGAGCCGCTGATCGCCCTGCTCATGCTCCGTCAGCTCGGCTTCCCGCCCTGGCAGTACAGCCTGGCCTTCGCCGCGCCGTGCGTCGGCGGGATCATCGGCGCCCGCGCCGCAGCCCCGCTGGTGGAGCGATTCGGGCGGCACCGGGTGCTGATGGTCTCCGGCGTGTTGCGCTCGTGCTGGATCCTGGGCTGGGCCTTCGTGCAGCCCGGCATCCCCGGCCTGGTCCTCGCGATCGCCGTGCAGTTCGGCCTGGTCACCTCGTGCGGGGTCATGATTCCGGTGTTCGCGGCCTACCGGCTGGAGCAGACCCCGAAGGAACTCGTGGCACGGACCCTGTCGTCCTGGTCGGTGTCCAGCAACCTCACCATCGCCGCCCTGACGGTCGGCTTCGGACTGCTGGCCTCGATCGTCGGCGTGCGCACCACGATCGCGGTAGCCGGGATCGCCATGCTGTTCACCCCGCTGCTGCTGATCCCGGTGCGGGCCACGCCCGCGCCCGAGCTGGAATCGTTGCCCGAACCGGAACCCGCGCCCAGCCGGGACTGACTGTCCGGTGAGTGAAAAAGATTGCCTGGCACCGCTCTTGGCGGTGGTAGAACCGGATTGATGCGGACCCGGCCCCGGATCACACGGGCCGCGAGACGCCACGTCCGCACGCACTCACTCCGAGGAGGGGCGATATGACAGCGCAACAGGACGACGAAATCCGCCAGATCGAAGCGCAGGCGGCGCCGACCCGGTTCGCGCGGGGCTGGCACTGCCTCGGGCTCGTCCGGGACTTCGGAGGCGGCAAGCCGCACTCCATCGAGGCGTTCGGCACCAAGCTCGTGGTGTTCCGGGGCGGCGACGGCAAGCTCAACGTGCTGGACGCGTACTGCCGCCACATGGGCGGGGACCTGTCCGACGGCGAGATCAAGGGCAACGAGGTCGCGTGCCCGTTCCACGACTGGCGCTGGGGCGGCGACGGCCGCTGCAAGCAGATCCCCTACGCCCGGCGGGTGCCGCCGCTGGCCCGCACGCGCGGCTGGACGACGCTGGAACAGGACGGCATGCTGTTCGTCTGGCACGATCCCGAGGGGTCCAAGCCCTCGGTCGACATCCCCCGCATCGAGGGCGCGGGCAGCGACGAATGGACCGATTGGCACTGGTACACCACGCTGGTGCACACCAACTGCCGCGAGATCATCGACAACATCGTGGACATGGCGCACTTCTTCTACATCCACGGCGCGTTGCCCACCTACTTCCGGAACGTCTTCGAGGGCCATGTCGCCACCCAGTACTTCGATGGCGGCTCGCGCGAGGACCTGGCCCCGCCCGGTTCGAAGATGCTCGGAAGCACCTCCGTCGCATCGTATTACGGCCCCTCGTTCATGATCGACGACCTGACCTACCACTACGAGGACGGAGACCAGCAGACC
The DNA here is from genome assembly GCF_018860155.1 of Nocardia albiluteola. Classification (GTDB taxonomy): domain Bacteria; phylum Actinomycetota; class Actinomycetes; order Mycobacteriales; family Mycobacteriaceae; genus Nocardia; species Nocardia albiluteola. The sequence goes on along the minus strand of NZ_JAHKNI010000009.1, from coordinate 189,046 downwards.
GTCCTGATCAACTGCCACTACCCGGTCGACGCGAATTCCTTTGTGCTGCAATACGGGATCATGGTCCGCAAGTCCGAGCACCTGCCCGAGGACGAGGCGATGGCCACCGCGATCGCGCTCGGGGACTGGGTCAAGCTCGGCTTCGAGCAGGACGTGGCGATCTGGAAGCGCAAGGCGCGCATCGACAATCCGCTGCTGTGCGAGGAGGACGGCCCGGTCTACCAGCTGCGCCGCTGGTACGAGCAGTTCTACGTGGATGCCGCCGATGTCACCCCGCAGATGACCGACCGCTTCGAATTCGAGCTGGACACAACACGCCCGCTCGAGGCCTGGAACCAGCAGGTACAGGCGAATATCGCTGCCCGAGAGGCGGAGACGGTCTAGGTCGAGCGTCGGCGGGCGGCTGCCGCCCGCCGACGCGGCGCTGCCGCCGGGACGTGTTCCCACTGTTGGGCAATACCGCGAATCGGCGCCGGGCGGTGATAGATCATCCGAGGACCGCGTCAAGTCGACGACCACACCGTCGGGTGACGTCAGTCGGCTGCGCGACCGTCCGCCCTGCTGACGCCCAGCGCGGGCACAAGTGACCCCCTGGCGGTTTATCCTGCCACCTCGGCAATCAGACCCGCCCCGGGCGAATGCAAAATAATTACCTCCTCGAAGGCGCCGGATGCGGTACAGCTCGCCATCAAGGACGCCGAGAAGTTGACGCAGCACATGCTGGGCCAACCGCAGCGCAGATCACCCCGCCTCACGCGCCGGCTTCGACGAGCCGCCCGCGAACACGCTCGGGGTAATGCGTACGGGCAGTAGCCTTTCGCGGTGGTGTTCCTCGTGCAGATCGCGACGGCGCGCGTGCAGCAGGTGCTCGAGGGTGACGATGCCGAGCAGCCGGGTGGGCCGCGTCCGGTCGACGACCAGCGCACTGGTCACCCCACCCCCGGCCAGCCGGGTGGCCACCTCCCGCAGGGTGTCGTCGGGATGCACGATCGCGCGCGCGGGTTCGGCCACCGTCGCCACCGGCTGATCCGGATTCGATTGCAGCCGTTGGCGAGTGGTGACGCCGATCAGCCGCTCGGCGGAGTCGAGGACCGGATACAGGGTGCCCCAGCGGGCGCCGGCGCGGGCGGCGCCGATCATGTCGGCCTCGTCCAGCACCGCCGGCTCGGTCTCCATCACCTCGTGGGTGAAGAACGCCTCGAGCGGGTCCGTGGAGTATTCGCGGGTCAGGTGCAGGCGGCGGCGGGCGATCTTCTCGGTCAGCACCGAGCGCTTGAGCAGTAGCACCGAGACCGTATACGCCGCGACCGAGGCCGCCACCAGCGGCAGCATGTCGTTCCAGGCGCGGGTGAGCTCACAGGTGAACACGATCCCGGTCAGCGGTGAGCGCATCACCCCGCCGACCACCGCCGCCAGCCCGCACATCGCCCAGAAACCCGCGGTGACGTGCGGTAGCATCCCGCCCTCGAGGGCGCCCAGCGCCGCACCGATCATGAAAACGGGGGCGAGCACGCCGCCGGAGGTCCCCGATCCCAGCGACATCGACCAGATGATGGTCTTCACAACCAGAATTCCGACGATGAGCCCGATCGTCGCACGGCCGGTGAGCAATTGGTCGATGACGTCGTAGCCGACGCCGAGCGCGCGCGGCTCGATCAGACCACCGACGCCGATGATCAGGCCGCCGATCGCGGGCCACCACATCCAGTGGATCGGCAAGCGCGAGAACGCGTCCTCCGACTTGTACACCAGCGCGGTGGCCGCGATGGCCAGGATGCCGCCGGTGACGCCCGGCACGACAGCCAGGCTGTCCGCGAGCGGTCCCGGCGCGGATCCGATTGCGGGGACGGGGAATACCGCCCCGCCCCCGAGCAGGAACCACCGGCACAGCGTGCTGACAACGACCGCCGCACACACGGGAATGAAACTGCGCGGGCGCCATTCGAACAGCAGCAGTTCGACCGCGAGCAGGATCGAGGCCAGCGGCGCGTTGAACGTCGCCGCCATGCCGGCCGCGGATCCGGCCACCAGCAACGCTTTTCGCTCGTCGGCGGTCAGCTTCAGCAGCTGGGCCAGGATCGATCCGACCGCGCCGCCGGTCATGATGATCGGCCCCTCGGCGCCGAACGGGCCGCCGGTGCCGATGCTGACCGCCGAGGAGACGGGTTTGAGCACCGCCACCCGCGGGGCGACCCGGCTGCCGCCGGTCAGGATCGCCTCGATCGCCTCGGGCATGCCGTGCCCGCGAATCTTCTCCGATCCGTACCGGGCCATGACCCCGACGATCAGGCCGCCGGCGATCGGCGCGAGCAGGATGAGCCACCACGGGTGGTGCTGCGCCCCGGGCGCCACGATCGCGGTCGAGAAACGCTGATAGAAAACGAGATTCGTGATGATTCCGATGAGCTTCAACAGCCCGTCCGCGGCCAGGGCCGCCGCGGCGCCCACGGGGATGGCCATCGCCGCGATCCCCAATACCCGCGGCTCGAGCCGGAAGTCTCCCAGATGCGTGCCATAGGACCGAACCGGCCGCCTGCGCTTGAGTTTCACGACGAACTCCCTTCCCACTCAAAGGACTTCGCGGAGACCGTCGTGTTCGAGGCTGCCGAGACGGCCCCTGCCAGCGCCCGCGCCGCGGCCACGGTCGATTCCCGATCCGTGTCCGGCAGTCGATTCAGCACCGCGAGAAAGGCAGCCCGGCGCCGCTGCAGAATCTGATCCACGACCCGCTCACCGGATTCGGTGACCACCACGGTCACCACGCTGCGGTTGCTCGGGTCCGCACCGCGGGCCAGGTATCCGCGGGCCTCCAGTTTGTCCGCCAGCCGCGTGACCGAGGACGCGTTCACGCCCAGCGCCGCGGCCAGCCGCGACGAGGGGACTCGGCCGAGACTCTGCAGCACCAGCAGCAGTCGCATCTGCGGGAAGGTGACACCCGGCGGCGCGGCGTGCGCGCCACTCCAGGCGATGCCGACCAGCGCGCGCGTCAATTCCTCCAGAGCCTCGACCTGCGCGGCGCACGGTTCGGCCACACCCTCATCATCTTGCACTTAACAACACTTGCTAACTGCAATGGATTTCGTCAACCCCTACCGGAGGGATTGTGGTTGCTATCACACGGCAATCCGATTACGTCGAGATAACACGGTTTAATTGCCTACATCACAATCTCGGGCAACCGGTCGGCGGGGACGCGATTCGCGATCTTCCTGACCGCGGGCGGTCCTCCGTACCACAATGAAAATGCTTGTCGCGCGGAAGGAGACCCCGCCATGTACCCGGGAACGCACGCCGGTGATCAGCCGGACAAACCCGCAGTCATGCTCGCCGGGACCGATCGCGTGGTGACCTATCGCGAGCTCGACGAGGGCTCGCTGCGGCTGGCCCGCATGCTGTTCGACGCCGGGCTGCGCCGCGGCGATCACGTCGCGCTGCTGACCGACAACGATCCCACCGCGTTCATCGCCTACTGGGCCGCCCTGCGTTCCGGGCTCTACATCACCGCGATCAACTGGCATCTGGGTGCGGCCGAGGCCGCGTACATCGTCAACGACTGCGAGGCTCGGGTTTTGATCACCGCGGCGGCTCTGGGCGGTCTGGCCGCGGATTTCGCGGACGCGACCCCGCGGGTCCGGATCCGGGTCTCGTTCGGCGGCGAAGTGCCCGGCCACGAACCGCTGGAACCGATACTGGCACAGGCGTCGTGCGAGCCGTTGCCCGCGCAGCCGCGCGGCGCGGACATGCTCTACTCGTCGGGTACCACGGGGCGCCCCAAGGGAATCAAGCCCACGCTGCCGGACTACGAGATCGACGCGCAGCCCGAGCCGACCATGTTCGCGCTCGGCCAGCTGTTCGGTTTCGGACTCGACACGATCTACCTGTCCCCCGCGCCGCTCTATCACGCTGCGCCCCTGCGTTTCTGCGGGTGGGTGCAGGCCTGGGGCGGCACCGTCGTGCTGCTGCCGCGCTTCGATCCCGAGACCGCGCTGGCCACGATCGAGCGGTACCGGATCACTCACAGTCAGTGGGTGCCAACGATGTTCGTGCGCATGCTGAAGATGCCCGAGCAGCTGCGCACCAAGTACGACCTGTCCAGCCATCGCCGCGCGATCCATGCCGCGGCGCCGTGCCCGGTCGAGGTGAAGCGGGCGATGATCGACTGGTGGGGGCCGATTCTCGTGGAGTACTACGCCAGCACCGAGGGCAGCGGGCTGACGTTCATCGACTCCCAACAGTGGCTCGAACGCCCGGGATCGGTCGGCCGGGCCATGATCGGCATCGTGCACATTTGCGGCGACGACGGCGCGGAGCTGGCCACCGGAGAGACCGGCACCGTGTATTACGAACGCGACGAGCCCACCTTCGAGTACCACAACGATCCGGGAAAAACCCGCGACGGCCGGCATCCGCGATTCCCGTCGTGGGCGACCGTCGGCGACATCGGGCACGTCGACGCGGACGGCTACCTGTTCCTGACCGACCGCAAGGCCTTCATGATCATCTCCGGCGGGGTCAACATCTACCCGCAGGAGATCGAGGACGCACTGGCGCTGCATCCGAAGGTGGACGATGTGGCCGTGGTGGGCGTGCCCGACCCGGAGATGGGGCAGTCCGTGCGCGCCTACGTCCAGGCCGCCGCGGATGCCGCGCCCGGTTCGGAGCTGGCCGCCGAGCTCACCGGTTTCCTGCGCGAGCGCATCGCGCATTTCAAGGTCCCACGCGAGTTCGAGTTCGTGCGCGAACTACCTCGGACGCCCACGGGCAAGCTCGCGAAAGGCAAACTCCTGCAACGGCATACCTGACACCGCCGACCCGTTCGGCGGGCGCGGCTACGACCGGCCGAGGAACCTGCGCCAGCTCCGCCTGCGGCCGGCCGCCCCCGGCGGGGCGGCCTGCTCGTCCTGCCAGGTTCGCAGGCGCTGCAGCGCGATCTCCAGCGTGCCGTCCTCGAACAGGTGCGCGATGGTACCGGTGACGAAGCGCTCCGAGTTCGCCATGACGCTCAGCACCCGGACCGATTCCGCGACCGGGGCCTCGGCCAGCCCGTGGCCGCATTCGTACCGGCGCAGCCCCTCCCACCGCCGCCACGGGAAGTCAACCAGCACACCGGCTTCGGCCAGGGCCCGCAGCAGGGCGTTCATCTCGTCGCTGTAGCGCAGGTACGGCGTCTGGCCGGCGATGAAAATCCATTCCGAATGGGGACCGGACTCGGCCGCGAGTAATTCGTCGGCGGCCGCCCACAGCGACTTCCAGCACTCCGGCGCCGCCTCCCGCAGCCGGGACTCGATAGCCCGATCATTCGGATCCTCCACCCGAGCACCGTACCCCGCACCGCCGCAGGCGATTCCGGCGCATACATACTGACCAGTAGATATCCGCGAGACGTACGGAGGACAACGGTTCGGCGAATACCGGTACAGCCATACCACTTCCCAACAAGGGGCATAGGCAACCGTTGCCCTCACTAGGCTGTGCGGCGTGGGTGTGTACAACGATCGGCTCCAGCACATGGGCCAGAGCGCGGCCCAATTCCTCAACACCGACCCGGATCTCGACGAAGAGAACCACAACCTGCTCTATACCATCGTCCTGGCCGCGGACTTCGACTACCAGGTGAAGAACGGTGGCTTCGCGCAGTTGATCTTCAACCTGGGCCGGGACCGGCTCGAACATTGCCACGTCATGCTGACCACGGTGAACGCGCCGGTCGCCCTGTCCTTCTACGTACGTGCCATCACGCTCTGCGTGGAGAACAAGGCGGACTTCGATCAGCTTATGGCCGACTTCTCCGTACCGACCAGACTCGGCCAAAACCTGATCAGTCTCACCGTCGAGTACCTCCAAGGCGCCAACAGCTTCGACGCCGAGGTCGCCGAATTCATCGACTCCGTGGGTGAGCACATGCGAGCAGGTCTTCGTGCCTCACCGATCGGCACCGGAGCCGACGCATCGTTGGGACAAGCCCGCCCGGCCGAGTGGCGCTCTCGGTGAATCCCCGGAGTGGCACCGACCACGACATCCACAGTGCATCAAGGCAATTCCCGAGGAGCATCGGTACCGGCATTGAAAGTTGTTGGTAGCTTTCGATTATGATCGATTCCGAGATCGAGCGGCTGCTGGACGGCCCGCCCAGCAAGCTGGCCTTCCGATCGCTGTGTGCGACGCTGGCCATGGCGGACTATCCCGAGGATCTCCTCGCTTGGTGCGAGGAGCGGCTCGTCTCGTGGCCGGATACCGTCCGGGAGGCGCCGGAGTCGTGGCTCCGCGAGCTCGAGGGCGACTTCACGAGGCCGACGTGGTCGCTGGTCCGGTCGTTGACCGTGTCGTCGGGCCGCCTCGGCATGCTCGATCTGGTCCTGCCCGATCCACGCTCCTACCCGGAGGTGCGTGGCGTGACACATATCGATCTCGGGTGGTTCGGGTCCGACGATCTCGAGAGGCTGGTCGACGGATTCGACCTCTGGGAGAATCTGCGGGCACTCCGGCTCAACATCAACGACCAGGATTCACTGGACGACATCGCGAACCTCGATGCGCTCGCCCGAATCGAGTCGCTGAGCCTGAAAGACCTCCGATCCCACGCCGGGTGGTCGCGCGACTCGTTGTTCCGTCCGCCCGAAGGGCGGCCCTTGCTCGTCCGGCACGCCGAAATGCGGGCACGGCATCTGATTCACCTGCTCCGTGCGGGCCTGGTGCCGGACCTGCGCTCGGCCGACGCAATTGTCACCACTCCCGGTGAGGCGCGAGAACTCGCCGACTGCGCCGGCCCCGCCCGGCTGGAGCGGCTGGGGATCCGATTCTGCAGCAGTCAGAACGGGGAGGGGCCGTGGCCGATACCACAGGCCGACACTATCGTCGCCGAAGACGACGAGGCCTGCGAGACCTTTTTCGCGCACGCCGACCTGACGAATCTTCGTAGCCTGACGGTACTCGGAACCAACGATCACGGATTCCGGAAAGGATTGGGCGCTCGCGGGTCGAACTCCCTCGTCGCGAGCGGCGTACTACAGCGGCTCACCGAGTTCCACCTCGCGCATCTGCCGCTCGGCGACACAGAAATCGCACACGTCCTCGGCGGAATCAGCGGCGACCGCATCGAGAAGCTGGTGCTCGTCGATCTTGCCGCCACCGACGCGATCGCGACGACATTGTCCGGGGCGGGCGAACTTCCGCGGCTGCGCCACCTCGATCTGCACCGTAACCTGCTCGGCGAAAGGGGCGCACGACACCTGGCGACCCAGGTCGCGATGCCGGCACTGGAGCACCTCGACCTCAGCGGAAGCAGCGGCGGTTCGCCGTATTACAGTCACCACACGGTGCAGCCGATCGGCGATCGAGGAGTCGCGGCCTGGGCAGGGTCGGACAATGCCGCGAATCTGAGGTACCTCAACGTGGCGGCCACGGGACTGAGCGTGGACGGGCTCACCGCACTGCTGTGCTCGGAACTCCTCCAGCACCTCGAGACCCTGGACCTGTCCCGGAATCCCCTGGGGCGCTGGCCCGGCACCATCCGCACCTCCGCCGTGTGGCGCACACTGCGAACCTTGCACCTCGCCGAATGCGGAGTCGACGACGACGATATCGAAATCCTGACGGGCACAACGGCTCCCGAGCTGAGCAGCGTGTCGCTGGCCTACAACAGCGTCGGGTCGCGCGGCGCGGCGGCCCTGGCCTCCTGGCCGGCATTGCCGCAGCTGTGGAATCTCGACCTGTACGACAACATCATCGGGGACGATGGACTGATCGAGCTGGCTACCTCCGATGCGGCCATCCGGCTTCTCGAGCTCGACCTCGAGCAGGACTGCTGGAACGCCCGCCGAAGAAGCTTGCGCAGCGTGCTGCCGCCCGAAGTGCTCGATGCGGAGTCCTTTCCCAGCCTCGACTCGATTTATCTCGGCACCGTCGACGAATACCACGGGGTGCGGTACTTCTGCGGATTTCCGACCCGACTGCTGCGCGGCATCGTGTCAGCGCCCGATACCCGCCCGGAGATCGTCACCTTCCTCACCAACATCGAGCTGGTCGAGCTCGATGAGACGGAAGGCGAGCCGACGCAGCAGAATTCGGCATCGTCGATCGCGGGCGGCAGCAGCGACTTCCGAGCACGTCGCAAGGAGACTCACGCGGAGAGAATCCGTGAGGCCGAGGAACTCATGCGCAGCCTCGTCGCCCCTCCCGGCTCCTGACCCGCCAACCGAGACGCGCGGCCAACCGGGACAACCTCACGCCCCGAGATTCGAGAACCGTTCGCGCAGTTCTCGTTTGAGCAGCTTCCCGCTCGGGTTCTTGGGCAGCTCCCCCACGATGACGACGTACTTCGGTGTCTTGTATCCGGCCAGCCGCTCGCGGCAGAAGGCGATGACCGCGTCGGGTGCCAGGTCGACGCCGTCCTTGGGCACCACCGCGGCGACGACGGCCTCGATCCAGGTCGGGTGCGGCACACCGAAAACCGCGGTTTCGGCGATGCCCTCGTGTTCGTAGAGGGTCTCCTCGACCTCGCGGCTGGCGACGTTCTCGCCACCAGTCTTGATCATGTCCTTCTTGCGGTCCACCACGTACAGGTAGCCGTCGTCGTCGAGATATCCGAGGTCGCCGGAGTGGAACCAGCTGTTGCGGAACGCGGCCGCCGTCCGGTCCGGATCGTTGAGATAGCCGGACATCGCGTGCGGGCTGCGATGGACGATCTCGCCGATCACGCCGGCGTCCAACGGACGATCCTCGTCGTCGACCACCAGCGTCTCGGCATTGAGCGCGGCCCGCCCGGCCGAACCCGCATGTGTCAGCTGGTCTTCCGGCTGCAGCACAGTGGCCATGGGCGCCATCTCGGTCTGGCCGTAGAAGTTCCACAGGCGGACCTGTGGAAGTCGTTCCTGCAGTTCGAGTAGCACCTCGCGTGGCATCGCGGAGGCGCCGTAGTAGCCCTTGCGCAGGCTGGACAGATCGGTGGTGGCGAAGTGCGGAGAGCGCAGCAGGGCGATCCAGACCGTCGGGGGCGCGAAGAGTTTGGTGGCGCGCTCGCGTTCGATGGCCGCCAGGATCTCCCCCGGATCGGGCCGCTGCAGGATGATGCTGGTCGAGCCCAGATAGATGTCCGGAATCAGGAAGCAGTCCAGCTGCGCACAGTGATACAGCGGCAGCGCGTGCACCTCGATGTCGTGCCCGTCCATACCACCGTCCGCCAGGATGCTCACGTACTGCCACATCAGGCTGCGGCTGGAGAGCATCGCACCCTTGGGCCGCGATTCCGTGCCGCTGGTGTACATCAGGCGCAGCACCTCGTCATCCTCTATCACGATGTCCGGCAACGGCTTCGGCACCTGCTTCAGCCAGGTCCGAATCTCTTCCCATCCCGTCCGCGCCGCACCGATCACCGCGCGAACCCGAATCTTCGCCTGCGACAGCCGCTGCGCCTCCTCCCCCGTCGCAGCGAGCGCATCCTCGGCCACCAATGCCGCCACCCGGCCGTGGTCGAGAATGTAGGCAATCTCGGACGCCCCCAGCATGAAGTTGATCGGCACAACCACCACGCCCAGCCGCGCCGCCGCGAAGACCAGCACCGGATACTGCCAGCAGTTGTGCGCCAGAATCGCGAGCCGCTCCCCGCGCTCGAGCCCGGCCTCGGCCAACGCGGTGGCGACGCGATCGACGATCGCGTCGAATTCGGCAAAGCTGAGCCGGGTGTCGCCGTCGACGAGCGCGAGCTTGTCCGGGAACCGCCGTGCGGTGCGCCGCGGAATATCGCTCAGCGCCTGCCCCCTAGCTCGACCGATCACCGCATCCAGCGCCGCGTCACCGTCGTTCATCGCCCAATCCCACTTCCCGCGTTGATCATCCTGGCCCGAGTATTCGCCACCCACCCACACCCTGTCCGCATTTTCACCGCTCATCGGATCCAGCGACCATATGCGGATGCGCACAGCATCTCAGCGCTCGACCGGCCGCCCGTCGAGCCGCTTCGGCGTCCCGTAGTCGCGCCGCGCCGCCGCCTCCAGCGCGGCCCGTTGTTGGTCAGGATCCAATGCGCGGACCGGCCCGAGACTTGCTGCGGTCCGATAGATTTCACAGATCCACTCGACCAGCAGAATGTTCTCCACCGCATCGTCCAGATCCGAACCGAGCGCAACAGCGCCATGATTGGCCATGAGCGCCGCACGCTTGGCCCTCAGCGCGGTAAGCACATTCCGCGCGAGCTCGGCGGTACCGAAGGCGGCGAACGGAGCCACCGGTATCGCGCCGCCCAACGGCAACTGCTGATAATGCACCACCGGAACCTCGTCGACCACCAGCCCCAACGCGGTCGCCTGCACCGAATGGGTGTGCACCACGGCGGCGGCTTCATGGTTCGCGTAAACGCCCAGGTGCAGTTCCAACTCGGACGTCGGCGCGAACTCCCCCGCAACCACCCGCCCGTCCCCATCGACGATCGTCACATGCTCGGCCCGCGCCTCGGCAAGCCGAATCCCCGTAGCGGTCACCGCCACACAACCGCCGGACACCCGCAGGCTCACATTCCCCGCGGTCCTGATCAACAGCCCGGCCTCCGCAAGCCTCCGTGCAGCCGCAGCCACCGCCGCGCGTTCTTCCTCGAATTCCGGCACGGCTCACGCTACCCCGACACACCCAGCCGCACATTCGCGACCGACGGTGCGCCGCGGGCAATCATCCGACAGGCTCGGCCCTACACTTCGCCCGGCCGCTCGCTGGTGAAGACGTGGTAGAAGTACGGCACGCTTTCCTCGGGGCCGTGGTCCAGGCGTTTGAATGCCTTGCCGATCGGGTTGCAGACCATGCCGGTGGGTAGCTCCATCACCATCGGGAAGCCGAAGATATCCTCTTCCTGCTCCGTGGTCGGCCGCCAGACGCCGTCGGCGTTGTGTCTCAGGACCTCACCGACATAGCAGCCGAAGCCGAAGAGGGTCTCCGCAACCTGGTCGCTGCTCAGTCCGTCCGATCGGAAGCCCTCGATGATCTCGTCGACGTGGCCGAGGCTGTCGGGGGTGTAATCGAGTTCGACGCCGCTGACGTTCGCGGCGGCCGCGGCGATATCTGCCGCGAAGCGGGCGGCGTTGGCGGGTTCGGGTGCGTACTTCAGACGGAGTCGCATGCTCTCTCTCACGATCGACGAGACGCCGTAGTGGCGCCGAAACCCGAACCTAACAGTCCTTTCGGACAGATGCCGGCGCCGGAGAGCACGAAAACATCCGCCATGAAGCTGATTACACGATCGCTACCTCGCCGCGGTTACAGAGGTCACCCGGTGACGAGCCCGGACCGCACCAAGGCAGTCACCTTCTCCATGTCGTCCGTCATATAGCGGTCGTCCGCAAGAGGTTCGACGACACCGCGAACCACCGCGTGCGCCCGCGCGGTGCCACGCCCCAGCCGCAGGCCGCGCATTCGGTCGGCGATGAGATCGATACCCTGCGCGGCCATCAGCACCAGCACACCCAGCACCACGTCGAACCGGTCCAGGTTCGAGACCAGATTCCGGACCGAGGCCATCGCCATGGTGTTGTGATCCTCCTGCCCGCCCTTGATCGGAAAGGACAGTGAGCTTACCGGTGTCGAGCGCGCATGCATCTCCGGGATCAGCGACGCGCCCACCGCATGCACCAGCGTCATGCCCGAATTCAGGCCGACCTTGCCGCCGGACAGGCTCGTGGGCAGCCCGTAGCTCCACAGGTCGTTGCCGAGACGGCCCGATAAATCCTTGGCCAGCACCGCGATATCGGTGACATGGACGTTGAGCATGTGCGCCGAATGGCCCAGCAGGCTGCAGTCCCAATTGCCGCCGGTCACGAATTCGAAACAGCCGTCGGCATTCTCGAGCACCAGCGGGTTCGAGGTCGACGCATTCGCCTCCCAGACCAGCTGCCGCTTGGCCTCCTCGATGGTGCGCAACATGCTCGCGGCCTTGTGCGGCGTCGAGCGCACCGAGGTGGAATCCTGTATGCGCGGGCATATTTCGCCGAGGCGGGCCCTGCCCTGCCGGGTCATCCACTCGCTGCCCGAGACCAGCGCCAGGATACGCGCATTGGCCACGGCCTCCTGCGGTATGCGCCGTTCGGCGTGCATGCGCGGATCGAAGGCCTGCCGCTCGGCCCGGGTCGCCTCGCAGAACATCGCGAACGCGGCCATGAAGGTGTCGAACTGGTACCCGGACCTGCGCACCGCCGCCGCGTAGCAGGCGCACAGCACCGCACTGCCACTGATCAACGACAACGCCTCTCCCGCTTCGAGATCGAACCGCACGGCGAGTTTCGCGCGCCGCAACGCCTCCGGCGCCGTGGTGACCCCGGTCGGATCGGCGGCGGGCACCCGGTCGCCGATCAACAACAGTCCGGCCGCCGCCATCGGCTGCAGGTCGCCGGTCCCCAGCGATCCGACCTCCGGCATCAACGGCACGATTCCGGCATTGAGCACCGCCAGCATCCGGTCCACCACCTCCGGCCGCACGCCGGCCGTGCCGCGGGCAAGAGCGTTGGCGCGCAGGATCAATGCGAGCCGGGCGATCGGCGCGGACAGATGCTCACCGACCCCGGCGGCATGCGAGCGCAAGATGTTGATCTGGAACTGCCGCTGCTCCGAGTCCGCCAGCGCCCGATCCTTCAATGGCCCCAGCGCCTGATTCCAGCCGTACACCCGGGGCCCGTCCGCCCGCAGCAACTCGCCGACCGCGCCCGCCCGCGCCCGCGCCATCACCTCCCGCGCCGACTCCGCGAGCCGGGCCTCCACCGAATCCGCCTCCAGCACAGCGACAATGTCCCGCCAACGGAGCGAATCGCCGTCCAGAATCAGCTCGACGTGCCGACTTCCCCTGCTGGGCAACGGAAGCAGCGGCGGACCGTCGTCCTGCATGGTCAGCGAGTCGAGCCCGCCGGACAGGGCCACCGGCTCGGACAGCGCCTCGGGCAGCGGATCTGTGTCGCTGGGCAAGGCCATCGGCGTGGCCTGGTCGGGCAGGACCACCACCTCGGCCCTGCCGGACAGGGCAATCGGCTCCGCGCAATCGGGCAACGCCATCGACTCGACATGTCCAGGCACGGCCACCGACTCCGCCGGCTCCGCATAACCGGGCAGGGCCATGGGCTCGGTGTGACCGGGCGAATTCTGTTCCAGCATCAAGGCACCTTCCGATCTGACGAGCTATCCTCAACTGCCGCAAAGCTATCGATCCGTGTGCGGCCTCGCCCACAGCGAGAAGTACGCCCGATGATCGTTCTCACGGCAGCGCCGACCATCGATCGGCGTTGTCGTGCGACGACGCACGCGCCAGGCGCCCAGCTACCGCGAGAACGCCGATCGCGGCAATGGCTCGCGATCGAGGGCAACCAGTGCCTCGGCGAGCACATGCGCGCCGCGGGCGATGTCCGCGGCCGCGGTGAACTCCTGCGGACAGTGCGACAACCCGCCGACGGACGGCACGAAGATCATGCCCATGGGTCCGAGCCGCGCCAGGTGCGCGGCGTCGTGCCCGGCGCCCGACGGCACCGCCTTCCAGGTGTAGCCCAGATCCGACGCCGTGGTCGCGATCAGATCCTGGACCGGTGCCGCGGCCGGGACCGGGTCCTGATCGGTGAGGTATTCGGTCTCCACCTCCACCCCGCGTGCCCTTGCGGCGGCGGTGATCTCGTCCACGATCTGCCGCCGCGCCCCGTGCAACCAGGACGGATCGACGCTGCGCAGCTCGGCCCAGAGCCGGGCGCGGTCGGTGATCACGCCCATCGATCCTGGGCTGGACTCGATCCGGCCGCTGGTGGCGACGCCGTGACCCGGTGCGCCGCAACCGACCCGTTCCACGATCAGCACCGCCTCCGCCGCGGCGACCAGCGCGTCGTGCCGCTCGGCCATCGGCATGGTACCGGCGTGCCCCGCCAGGCCGCTGAAACTCGCCAGCACGCGGTCGATTCCGGCGATGGCGGTGACGACGCCGATCTGCTCGCCCGAACGTTCCAGCAGCGGCCCCTGTTCGATGTGCAGTTCCAGGTAGGCGTGGATTCCCTTTGCAGCCCAGGCGATTCGGGTCGCCGCACCACCATCGAGGCCAAAGGATTCGAAGGCCCGGCCGAGGGCCAGGCCGGTCCCGTCGGTGCGGTCGAGATGTTCCGGTATCAGCTGCCCGGTGATTGCCCGCGAACCCAGGCAGGACACCCCGAATTCGTTGGCCTCCTCGCCGAGGAAGTCGACCACCAGCAGGTCCCGCTCCAGCCGGGTTCCGGTCTCGCGCAGCCGCCGCGCTACTTCGATGCCCGACAGGACCCCAACGACTCCGTCGTAGCGCCCACCCTGGGAGACGGTGTCGGTGTGCGAGCCGGTCACCAACGGCGGCTTGGCCGGATCGCGCCCCGCGAGCCTGCCGATGACGTTGCCGGCCGCATCGATGTGCACCTCGAGCCCGGCGCCGGACATGGTGGCGCGCACCCATTCCCGGGCGGCACGGTAGGGACTCGAGAACGCCTCTCGGCTCCATCCGGACAGCTCCGGATCGTGAAATTCGGCCAGGGCCTCCAGATCCGTTGCGAGCCTGCCGGATTCGGGCGCGAGGGTGGTCATCGGCCCGCCCGCTGCGGCAGGTACTCTAGAAAATCGATGCCCATGATCCGCTCGCATTCCCCGACCGCGACCGGGTCGACCGCGGAGGAGGACAGCGGCAGCGCACTGGCCTCGGCCCTGATCAGCACGGCATCCAGACCCTCATGAGCGTCCTTGACCGCCAGCGGAAATCCGTCCTCGGCGCGCAGGATCACAATGGTGTCCGGGTACGTCGACACCCGCCCCTGCGGCCCCTCGATGGCCATGTACTCGTTCAGGTAGGGAACGGTGTGCGCGCCGATGCGGAATGTCCCGTGGTCGAAGCCACCGCGGGTCGTCAGGGGGACCTCGAAAAACAATGCCCCACGGTCGATCACCGTGCCACCGATGCGCTTGCACACTGCCGCGGCGACCGCCGCTCCGCGCATGCCCGCCGCGGCGCCCTCGCCCGCCTCCTCCATCTCCGCGCCCAGCTGCAGCGCCAGCGAAATGACGCCCAGCGCCGCATGATCACGCACCCAGGACAATTCGACCGGGTTCCGCGCCGCGGCGATGAATCCGCCGGTGCGCACGGAGATATCGCGCAGCACGTCGTCGCAGGTGTCCACCCGCCCGGTGTTGATGCTGGTGAAATGCCCGTGCAGGGACCGGTTTCCGCCGCACACCACCTGGGTGGACACATACCCCTCGCGGCTGGTCAGGCCGAGCGAACCCAGTTTGCCGGTGGGGTGGGCGCGCACGTCACCCGCGGCGTCCAGCACCTTCACCCCGAGCACCGCGGACTGGATCCAGCCGTTGAGAGTGGTCGAGTAGCCGTTCTGCCCGGTGATGACCGCGGAAATCGGCACATCGGACACGCGCATGAGCTCCTGCAGGGCGTGCACGTAGTCGACCGGGCGGATCTCCCAGTCCTTGGCGGCGGGGGCGCCGATCGCGGTCACCGTGGCGACCCAACTATCCTGCGGCAGTTCGTCGATCGCGGCCAGCACCGGGCGGTTCACCTCGGTGGCCAGGCGACCCATCAGCTCGCCGTGATGCTGCCAGCCGCCGCCACCGCAGGCGAAGACGCCGCCGCCCAGGACCGCCCGCCGGGCGTCGTCGGAAGTCAGTTCACGCATGATCCGTCCTTACGTGTTCGGGTTGATCCAGTGCAATTCGGGACCATGCGACTCCGGCCGGGCCGAATCGCGTACAGCCTGTTGCGCCTCCGGATATCCAGCCGTCGCGTGGCGCAGCACGCCCAGGCCCGAGTCGAGGTCCAGTGCCAGCCGCAGCCGCTCCCTCGCCTCGGGGGTGCCGTCCGCGACCACGGTGACCCCGGACGACTGCATCCAGCCCGAATAACCGCCGCCGCCGGAGTGCACGGCCACCAGATCCGCACCTGCGGTGGCCAGCAGCATCGCGTCCAGGATCGGCCAGTCGGACACCCCGTCGGAGTCGTCGGCCATGCCCTCGGTGCCTATTCTCGGGTGGGTCATGCCCGCGGAATCGAGATGGTCCCTGGTGAACGCCACCGGCGCGGAGATCCGGCCGTCACGCACCGCATCGTTGACCGCCACCGCCAGCGCGGCGCGTTCGCCGTAGCCGAGCCAGCAGGACCGCGCGGGCAGCCCCTGCGGCGGAATATGCTGCCGGGCAAGGGCGATCCACTCGGCGACCTCGGGCCGCTCGGGAAACAGTCGCGAGGCGAGCTCGTCGACGACGTCCCGATCGGCCTCCGATCCGGACAGCAGCACCCATCGGAACGGGCCGATCCCCCGGCAGAACAGCGGGCGCAGGTACGCCTGCATGAATCCGGGTATGCCCGCAAAGGCCCGCTCCGATTCCGGCGGCGACAGCGCCTCGGCGGCCTGCACCCGCAGGTTGTTCCCGTTCTCGAAGACCACCGCGCCCGCGTCGCGCAGCGCCAGCATCGCCCGTACCTGGGTGGCCATGGATTCCCTTGCGCGCAGCTCGATCTCGCGCGGCGCCGATTCACGCAGCCGTATCCAGTCGGCCAGGTCCAGCCCCTCGGGGACGTAGCCGAAGCGGGCATCGTGGGCCGCGGTCTGATCGGTGACCAGATCGGGCACGACCCCCCGCGCCGCGATTCGCTCGAATACCGTGGCCGAATTGCCCTGCAGCGCAACCGCGGTCGGACTGCCCGCCGCGACGGCCTTGCCGATCGCCGCCAGGGCCTCCTCGAGGTCGGCGGCGACCAGGTCCAGCCCGCCCGCCACGACCAGCCTGTCGATCTTGGCAGGGTCGACTTCGACTGTCAGCGAGGACAATCCCGCCATCTTCGCGCTGATCGGCTGTGCGGACCCCATCCCGCCCAGGCCCGCGGTGAGCAGCCAGCGGTGGCGCCCATCGGCCTCGGGAAAGTGCTTTCGCTGTGCGGCGCGCAGCAGCTCGTAGGTGCCGCCCAGCACACCCTGGCGGCCGATGTACTGCCATGCCGCCGCGGTCAGCCCGCCCCAGATCGTCTTGCCCTCGCGCATGCGCTCGTAGCAGCGCTCCTCGGTGGCCCAACGGCCGACGGTGTTGTTGACCGCGGACACCACCAGCGGCGCACCGGGATGCGTGGTCAGCACGCCGATCGGCCGGCCGGTTTGCAGCACCAGGGTCCGGCCGACCTCCAAGGCGCGCAACGCATCCACGATGGCGTGATATGCGGGCCAGTCCCTGGCGGCCTTGCCCAGCGCCGCGTACACCACCAGCTCCTCCGGACGCTCGCCCACCTCGAGCACGTTCTCCAGCATCCGCAGCAGCGCCTCGGCCCGCCAGGACTTGCAGCGCAACATATTTCCCCGGGCCGCGGTGATCATGACCAGTACCTCTCCTCGTCGGGCAGCCGCCAGCTGGGCGCCGCACTGCCGGTGATGCGCCGGGATATCTCTTCGGCCCCGCGATGCAGCCACCGCACCGCGAGATCCGCCTCGACCAGGGCGTGATCGGGGCCGACGAGCGACAGCGCGCAGACGCAACCGCCGTCGACCACGACCGGCACGCCGACCGCCGTCATCCCCGGGGTCAGCCAGCCTCGGCTGACCGCGTACCCGTCGCGGCGGATCGCGTCCAGTTCCGTGCGCAGGCCCGCCCGGTCCGGAGTCGCCGCCGTGAAACGCTGAATCTTCGCCCGCAACACCTGATTTCGCACGGCGACCGGCGCCATCGCCAACAGCGGGAGGGCACTGGCCCCGGCATACAGGGCCAGCACCTCGCCCGGGTGATAGGCCACCCAGCCACCGTCGCCGCGCCGCACGTCCAGGCACAGCGCCGCGGTGTGCGCCCGCACGGTCAGAGCGACCGTCAGGCCCGACTGCCCGCGCAGCCAGTTCAGCACCGGCTGCGCGAATTCCATCAGATGCGCCCGCCGATCGGTACTGCGGTCGGCCATCCGATCCCCCGCAAGCAACTGCCCGTCCAGCTCGACCAGGTACCCCGCGCGTTCGAGGCGCCCCAGATACCGATACACACTCGAAGACGGAATCCCCAGTCCCGCAACAATCTCCGCCACGGTCACCCGACCGTTGTCCTGGACGAAACCGAGGATCTGCAGACCGCGGTCGAGCGCGGAGAGCTTGCCCTCGGGGGTACGCGCGACACGCGCCTCCGCCTGACGATCCCGCGGCGTTTCCACCCCGTCCTCCCCGCGCCCCCTGCTCACGTACGGTCCGCGGCCCGGGCGGGCCGACAACCGGGTGCCGTCCGAGCAGACCACCTCCCTACCGGCGGTACCCCAGCCCGGCATTCTCGCCCCGAGCTCCGGAGGTACTTCCAGCGCCCAGCCGCCTTCGAGCCCCTCATCGGCGGACAACCTGCGCACCCCGTCCCGGCCTGGCCGACAGTCCGGCGTCGGCCGACCAGACGACCTCTCCGCGCGAGATCGTCGTACTCACCCGCGCACCCGGGGCGTATCCCTCGTATGGGGTCCATCCGGCGTTGGAGTACTGACCGTCGGCGGTGATCCGGAAGCCGGGGTCGGGAGTGAGGACCATGATGTCCGCATCGTATCCAGGGGCGAGAGTTCCCTTGTGTGTCAGTCCATATCGCTCGGCGGGATTGGCAGTGAGCGCGGCGACGGTCGTCTCGAATTCCTTGCCCGCGCCGTATCGGCGCAGGCATTCGCCCAGGGTCGCGGCCACCAGCGTCTGGACGCCGGGCACGCCGGAGTGGTTGTCGAGGATGCGCTCATGATCCTTCCACTGCGCGGGCCACGGTGCGTGGTCCGAGGAGATCACGGTGGCCAGGCCGCCGGTTACCGCGTCCCACATGGCCTCTCGCTCGACGGCCGCGCGCAGCGGCGGGTTGATCTTCAGTCGTCCCCTGTGCGCGAACACATCCCGCTCGGTGAAGATCAGATAGTGCGGGCAGGTCTCGAAGCTCACGTCTACGCCCTGCTCGCGGTACCAGCCCACGAGCGCGGCCGAGCGGCCCAGCGACAGATGGCACAGGTGCAGCGGATTCCCCTGGTGCGCAGCGATTTCCATGGCGGTGAGCGCGCCGAGTGTCTCACTGACCGGTGGCCGGGTGGCGGCGTGGGCACCCGGGTCGTTCGGATCGCGCCCGTCCTGCTCCGCCAGCAGCGCCTTGATGATCTCGTTGTTCTCCGCATGCGTGCACAGCGTCGATCCGGCCTCGCCCACCGCCCGCATCACCGGCAGCAGTTCCGCGTCCGAGATGCGCGGGAACCGGAACGGATCGGTGTCGAAGAGGGACACCTTGAATCCGACCACCCCGTGCGAGACCAGGTCCTGCGCCCGGCGCCAGCCGCCGCCGGGTTCGAGGGTGCCGAGCAGTGCGACGTCCACGACCGCCTCGTCCGCGATCCGCTGCTGCTTGGCGGCCAGGCGATCCACCGAATTGATCGGGCCGGTGGCGTCGAACGGCATCTCGACGATGGTCGTCACACCCCCTGCGGCAGCGGCCGAGGTCGATGCCAGTAGCCCCTCGCCCGCATGCGAGTACGAGTGCACATGCGCGTCGACGGCGCCGGGCAGGATGAACGCCGCACCGGCATCGATCACTCTGGCCGATCCGATCTCGCCATCACCCACATCTTCACGATCGGCCGCTTCGACTACCGCGGTGATGCGTCCATCGGCGATATATACCCGCCCCGGGCCGAACCCTCCGCCGGACAGCGGCACCTGACCGGAGACCACCAGGTCGACATCGGCGGGCATCTCATCCATGCAGACGGACGGTACGGATCGCCGGAGCAGCACGACAGGCTATTCCCGCGAATTGGGAAAACCACAGGTACAAGACCTCCTCACCGACGGCCCGGCGCGCTGCCGATAGCCGATTCTCGCCACAATTTCGTCTGTCCAGACTGATAAGCCTATTGTTATTACTGTGGATAAGGAGTCCGAACACGCCGCGGAGACGGCACGACCCGCCGCCCGCCTGCGAATCGCGGTGGGGCGCATCGCCCGCCGGTTGCGACGGGCGCACGCCGTCGGCGAGCTCACCCTGTCGGAGGTGTCGGTGCTCGCCCGGCTGGAGCGGCAGGGGCCGGCCGCACCCGGAGCACTGGCCGAGCTGGAGGGGGTACGGCCGCAGGCCATGGGCACCACGCTGGCGGCACTCGAGGTGCGCGCGCTGGTCGAACGCACCCCCGATGCCGCCGACGGACGCCGCGTGCTGATGTCGGTGACGGACGCGGGCCGCGAGCTCATCGGCGACCGCCGCTGCGAATCGACCCTGCGCATCGAGCGGGCCCTGGCCGCCGAATTCACCGCCGCCGAGCGGCAGCATCTGATCGACGCGCTGCCACTGCTGGAAAGGCTAGCCGAAAGACTATGAGCACCACCGCAGTTCAGGCTCCTCCGGTCAGCGATCGCTACAAGTGGGTGGCGCTGTCCAACACCACACTCGGCGTGCTCATCGCGACGCTCGACTCCTCGATCGTGATCATCTCCCTGCCCGCGATCTTCCGCGGCATCGGCCTGGACCCGCTGGCGCCGGGCAATATCGGCTATCTCCTGTGGATGATCCTGGGCTACCTGCTGGTCTCGGCGGTCATGGTGGTGACCCTGGGCCGGTTCGGCGACATGTTCGGCCGGGTCCGCATCTACAACACGGGTTTCGTGGTGTTCTCCGCGGCCTCGCTGGCGCTGTCGGTGGATCCGATGCACGGCCAGGGTGGCGCCCTGTGGTTGATCGGCTGGCGGATGGTGCAGGCCTTCGGCGGCGCGATGCTGACCGGTAATTCCGCGGCCATTCTCACCGACGCCTTCCCGGCGCGCCAGCGCGGAATGGCGTTGGGCATCAACCAGATCACCGCGCTGGCGGGACAGTTCCTGGGCCTGCTGGCCGGAGGCCTGCTGGCGGCAATCGACTGGCACGCGGTGTTCTGGGTGAGCGTTCCGGTCGGCCTCATCGGCACCATCTGGTCCTACCGCAGCCTGCGCGAGATCGGCGCGCGCCAGCCCGCGCGGATCGACTGGGCGGGCACCGCGACGTTCACCGTCGGCACCGGAATCATCCTGGCCGCCATCACCTATGGCATCCAGCCCTACGGCCGGCACGCCACCGGGTGGACCAACCCGCTGGTGGTCGCGGCCCTGTCCGGCGGCGTGCTGCTGCTGATCGCCTTCTGTGTGATCGAGACGAGGGTGCGCCAGCCCATGTTCCAGCTCGCGCTGTTCCGGGTGCGCGCCTTCGCCGCGGGAAACCTTGCCGCCCTGTTGATCTCCATCGCTCGCGGCGGCATGCAGTTCACCATGATCATCTGGTTGCAGGGCATCTGGCTGCCGCTGCACGGATATTCCTACGATTCGACCCCGCTGTGGGCCGGAATCTACATGCTGCCCTTGACCGCCGGATTCCTCGTGGCCGGACCGCTGTGCGGATTCCTGTCGGATCGATACGGTGCGCGGCTGTTCGCCACCGCCGGACTGCTGATCGTGGCCGTGTCCTTCGTCGGGCTGATCGCGCTGCCGGTGTTGTTCTCCTATCCGGAGTTCGCCCTGCTGCTGTTCGCCAGCGGATTCGGGCAGGGCATGTTCTCCGCGCCCAACACCTCCGCGATCATGAGCAGCGTGCCCGCGCAGCGCCGCGGGGTCGCCTCGGGAATGCGTGCGACCCTGCAGAATTCGGGTCAGGCGCTGTCGATCGGGGTGTTCTTCTCGCTCATGATCACCGGCCTGGCCTCGACCCTGCCGCACACACTGTCCGCGGGGTTGCAGGCCAATGGGGTGCCGGCCGGCACCGCCACCCAGGTCGCCTCCCTTCCGCCCGTCAGCAGCCTGTTCTCCGCATTCCTGGGCAACAACCCGATCGCGCACCTGCTCGGCCCGACCGGCGTACTGCACACCCTGCCCCCGGCGAATGCGGCCGCGCTGACCGGGACCGATTTCTTCCCGCACCTGGTGTCCGGGCCGTTCCACCACGGCCTGGTCATCGCGTTCACCGCCGCGGCGATCATGGCGCTGATCGGCGCCGTCGCCTCGCTGCTGCGCGGCCGCCCGGCCCCGGCCACGGCGCAGGATCCCACTGCCTGAGCCGCCCGGGGGAAAAGCTCACGCGGCGCCCAGCATTCGGCTCCGCTGCTCGAGGGCGCTGATTCGCCCGTCCCCGGCCAGCTCGCCGACCATGAAGATCTCGGTGGAGATGGTCGCACCGGTCCGCATGGTCGCATGCAGGGTGTAATGAGCGGCAATTCCGTTGTTCGACAACAGTTTCGCGTGCACATCCACGCTGATCGCGCGCGCATTGCGGCGCGCGGGCCGGACATGATCGATCAGCCGCTGCCGCTCCAGGACCAGGCCGTCGTTGCGGAAGACGAATCCGGGGGCGAACCAGCGATCCAGGATCCGGCCCGGCTCCTCGTCCCCGAAGGCCATCTGCTCGGGATATCGGATCAGGAATTCGGTCAGATCCTCTTCGGCGTGCAGTCCACCGGCCTCATTGTGCGCCACGGAGGTCATCGGACCACCTCCGCCCGCTCGGCGTGGGCGAGTAGTTCGTCGACCGACCACTGATCATCGGCGTGGACACCGTGTTTCGCGGCGAGCACCGAGCCCCCGGGGGCGATGAGGAAGTCCGCGGGCAAACCCAATCGGCCGTTCTCGGGCCGCCCGCGCAGGGGCACCTTCTCGTGGCGAAGCACGGCGCGCAGCTCCGCGGCCACGCCACGCACGATGCCCGGCCAGGCCCGCGGATCCAGCAGCGCTCGCGGGGCGGACTCGACGCCGAATTCGCGGTACAGCGTGCGCCCCGGATCCGCGATGAGGTCCAGCGGTACGTCGCCGACATATTTGCGTAGTTCCGCTGCGCCGGAATGGAATACCACGACCTCGCGAATTCCGGCGGCGGCGATCTCGCTGCGGCGCAAGACGATCGAGCGCAGGTGCAGATTGCAGATCGGGCATCCGGCGAATCGGCGAAATTGCAGGTGTATCAGCCGATCCGGATCGGGCACGGGCACCGACGCCCCCGTGACGGTGGTCAGCGTCCGGGCGGACACCGTGGCAGGCAGTGACATGAGTGAGTCTCCCTTCGTAGGCGTACGCCATACGCCTACCTTCAGTATGCGCGTATCTTGTACGCTGTCAATCCATGCCCCGCCCCCGCTCGCTGACCACCGACGATCTCGCCGCCGCGGCGCTGGCGGTGATCGATCGCGACGGCCTGTCCGCGCTGACGATGCGCGCGGTCGCCAAGGAGTTGAATATGGCGACGATGGCGCTGTATCGCTATGTGCCCGACCGGGATCGGCTGGAGGTTCTGGTCGCGGACCGCGTATTGAACCCGATCGACGTCGCCCTGCCCCCGGAATTGGACTGGCGCGAGCGCATCGCCACGCTGCTGGATCGGGTGCGCGCCGTGGTCTCAGCGCACCCCGCGGCACTGCCGCTGACGCTGCGGCACCGGCAGGATTCGGCGGCCACCATGCGCTGGATCGAGGCCATGCTCACGGTGCTGACCGAGGCCGGATTCACCGGCCCCGACCTGGTGATCGCCCAGCGCACGGTGGTCGGATTCCTGGTCGGCCACCTCGAGAACCACCATTACGCCTCGATCACCGGGCCCGGCACCGCGGCGCTGGCACACGCAGAGTCGTATCCGCTCCTGGCCCGGACCGCCGGCCTGGCGTCCGCGATGTCCCCCGACGACGAATTCCGGGGCGGACTGGAGATCGTGCTGCGCGGTCTCGCCGAGAGCCTGCGCTGATCCGGGAAACACGCTGAGAGGCGATCGAAGAATGTGAAGTGCCTCCGTCCCTCTTCAACATATATCGCACCCGGGGGCTTGCCGCAAGGCCCGGGTGATGCTGCACAATCGTCCAGCAAATTCCATCACCTGCGGAAATAGGGGTAGTGAGTGACTGACACCGACGTGATCATCGTGGGCGCGGGGCCGGTCGGCCTGTTGCTGGCCGCCGAGCTCCGATCGGCCGGGGTGCGAACGCTGATCCTGGAGCGGCGGCCACAGATCTGGGAGATCCCGAAGGCCAACGGTTTCGGCGGGCAGATCCTGCATCTGCTGCGGTATCGGGGGCTGATGGAGCGGTTCCGCGCGGTCGGCGCCGAACCGCATCCGGCCCCCGCCATCCCGTTCGGCGGCCTGCACGTGGACTTCTCCACATTGCGGGACAACCCGATGCCCGCGATGGGCATCCCCCAGCCGAAGCTCGAGCGCGTGCTCGACGACCATGCGACCGAACTCGGCGCCGAGATCCGTCGCGGGCACGAGGTCGTCGCTGTGAGCCAGGACGGGGAGACGGTGACCGTCGAGGTGCGCGGGCCCGACGGGCCGTACCGCCTCACCGCGCGCTACCTGGCGGGCTGCGACGGCGGGAACAGCCGGATCCGCGAGCTTGCCGCAATCCCATTCCCCGGCACCCTCTATCCCGAGGTGCTGCGGCTGGGGCAGGTCGCGATTCCCGAGGGGGTGACCCGCCTCGACAACGGGGACCTCGAGGTGCCCGGGGCCGGGCGTATTCCGGCGGGTTACACCTATACCGACAACGGCCTGTTCGCATTCGGATCGCATCCGGGCGGAATGATGATCCAGACCACCGAAAACGAGCCCGCCGACACCGACGATGATCGCCCGCTGACCCTCACCGAACTGCAAGACAGCGTTCACCGGGTGCTCGGGGTGAGAATGCCACTGGGAGAACCGCTTCGGCTCTCGCGCTACCGGGCCCGCGCCGGGCTGGCCGAACGCTACCGCGCGGGCCGGATCCTGCTGGCCGGTGACTCGGCACACCAGTTCCCCGCCACCGGTGTGGGTCTGAACGCCGGGCTGACCGATGCGGTCAATCTGGCCTGGAAGCTGGCCGCCGCCGTCCACGGCTGGGCGCCGGACGGCCTGCTGGACACCTACCACGACGAACGCCACCTCGCCGGGGCCCACATCCTGCGCCACACCCGGGCCCAGACGGTGTTGCGGCGCGTGCAGGATCCGGACGCGCAGGCGCTGCGCGAGCTGTTCGAGCAGCTGTTCTCCGATGAGCAGCCGGTGCGCCGCATCGCGGACATGATCGCGGGCAACGACATTCGCTACCCCGCGCCCGGTTCGGCCCGTCACTCCCTGATCGGCGCCTTCGTCCCCGACCTTTCCCTGCGCACCGACCGGGGCGCGACCAGCGTTGCCGAGCTCATGCGACCCGCACATCCGGTCCTGTTGGACCTCGCCGACCGCGCGGACCTCCGCGAGATCGCCCGAGCCTGGGACTCCCGCGTCGAGATCCACACGGCCACAACCGATCACCCACCAGCCGATGCCGTGCTGATCCGTCCGGACGCGTACATCGCGTGGGCCGCGCCCACCGGCGAACCGGCCGACACCGCCGCGCCCGCGCTACGAGACGCGCTCGCGCACTGGTTCGGTGCACCGGTGAAAGAGTTTGCACCGGTGAACGATCGCTGACCGAGGGCAGTCACGGCCGAGGACCGGGCGCGGGGCGACCGCTGTCACCGGATCGTCACCGGTCGACCGGCGCCCAGGGGTCCACCGGTGCGACGTCGATCGCATGCCCCGCGGAATCCAGCAACCGCCCCCACGACTTCACCGCCCGCAGCACCAGCCGCTGATCGACCACCCCCACCTCGGCGGCCAGGTGGTGAATCCGGTCGAGTACCTCACCGATGTCGGTGATCCGGTGCACCTGCGCCATCACCATAAGATTCGCCGAGCCGACGGTGGACAGCGAGATCCGGGTCTGCGGCCAGCGGCCGATCTCGGCGCCGATCTCGTCGAGCGCATGGTGCGGAATCGACAGCCAGAGCACGTATTCGGTCGGCCAGCCACCCTCGCCGCGGGCGAAATCGGTTCGGAAGGACAGCATTCCGCGCCGAACCAGCGAATCCAGGCGGCGACGCACCAGAGCTTCCGAGACGCCGATCCGCCCGGCCAGCTCGCGGTAACGGGCCCGGCCGTCGCGCTGCAGGGCGAGAAACAGCGCATGATCGGCGGGATCGAGCGCTCGATTGCGCAGCGGCCGTGTGCGATTCGCCTCGGCCGCTGCCTCGACCGACCTGCGCTGCGCGGTATCCATAGCGCCGAGTTGCCAGCGGACCCCGCTGTACCACGACAGTCCGACCTGCGCCTGCCCGGCCGCGATCCCGGGTACCTGCGGCAGCGTGTCCAGCAGCAGTGTGCTCAGCGCCGACATATCACCGGCGAACACCAAAGTGTGCAGATCGAAGGCACCGTCGGTGGCGTACACGCTGACGACCTGCGGTATCGCCGCCAACGCCGCCGCGATTTCGGTGACGCGTCCCGGCTGCGCACGCACCTGGTACACCGCCCCGACCAAGGCGAGGTTCGGGCCGGGCACCGAGGAGACCCACGCCCGGCCGGAGTCGGCGAGCCGCTGCCAGCGCCGCGCCGCGGTCACCGCGGAGATGCCCAGCGCCGGACCCAACCGCTCGAAGCTGGCCCGAGGGTTGGCATGCAGGGCGTCGAGCAGCATGACGTCGACCTCGTCGACATCGGCGTCGGTCGATCGCTCCCTGGGCATTACCGCTCCGTTCCGATGCACGCTACCCCACCCTCATCCAGCAGATTACCTGCATGAATTCCGCACTTACTATCGATTTCCGAATCAATCGGCCGCTCGAGACAACTTTTACTACATTTTCAGGGGTGCATGTCTGCGCCGACGTTCACTGGTCACATGAGCGAATCGACGACAGGTGTGACGGTTCCACTGGCACGATGGGTCGAGCGGTTGACGCTCGACGCCATCCCCGAACGCGTCCGGGCCCGCGCCCGGCATCTGCTGCTCGACGGGATGGCCTGCGGCCTGGTCGGCGCCCAGCTGCCCTGGTCCCGGGTGGCGACCGCGGCGGTGCTGGACCTCGAGGGCGCCGGGGACGTGCCGGTGATCGGCACCGGTACGACTACCAGCGGTCCGGCGGCGGTGGTGCTCAACAGCACCTTCGTCCAGGGGTTCGAGCTCGACGACTTCCATCCGCTGGCCCCGCTGCACAGCAACTCGCTGGTGCTGCCGGTGCTGCTGGCGACCGCGCAGTCCCGCGGCGGCGTGTCCGGCGGCGACGCGCTGACCGCGGCGATCGCCGGATTCGAGGTCGGCCCGCGGGTCGGGTTGGCGCTGCACGGCGGGGAAATGCTGTCGCGCGGCTGGCACAGCGGGCCGGTGTTCGGCACGCATACCGCCGCGATGGTGGCCGGTAAGCTCCGCGGCCTCGATGCCGCCGGGCTCGAGGATGCCCTCGGCATGGCGGGTACCCAGTCGGCCGGGCTGATGGCGGCCCAGTACGAGGCGATGTCCAAGCGGATGCAGCACGGATTCGCCGCCCGCAACGGCTATTACGCCGCCGGGCTGGCCGCCGCCGGATACACCGGCATCAAGCAGGTCTTCGACCGCCCGTACGGCGGCTACCTCGCGGTGTTCGGCGAGGGCCACGATCCGGATCCGCAGCAGATCGTCGCCGGTCTCGGCGAGGGCTGGCACACCGAGTTCATCATGGTGAAATCCTATGCCGCCCAGGGTGGTTTGCACGGAACGATCCAGGCCGCCCTGGAGCTGCGGGCCGAGCACGACATCGATCCGAAGACCATCTCGCACATCGAGATCCGGGTCGGCCACACGGTCTACCACCACGGCTGGTGGACACCGCGGCGGCCGCTGACCTCCATCGGCGCGCAGATGAACCTCGGCTATGCGGCGGCGGTCGCGCTGCTGGACGGCCAGGTGCTGCCGCCGCAGTTCACCGATGCGCGCCTGGACGCGGACGATGTCTGGGAGCTGCTCGGCAAGGTTGAGGTAAAGCTCGACGAGAACATCCAGAACGGGCCGGTGCAAGACCGTTTCGCCACCGAGCTGACGATCGTCCTCGACGACGGCACCACCCTGCACAGGCGCATCCGGGAACCGCACGGCGGGCCGTCCGATCCGGTCACCAACGAGGACCTGATCGCCAAGTACCGCTCCCTGGTGGGCCCGCTGATGCCGGTCGAGCGGCTGGATGCGATCCAGGCCGCGGTCCTGGGAATCGACCATCTCAGCGATGTCCGGGAGCTGGCGGACCTACTGGCCGCGCCCGTCGCCGGCGCCCTGGACGGGCAGCGCTGATGGCCGCGCACGACGCCCGGCGGCGGCTGCGAGCAGGCCTCACCTCCGGCGAATTGACCATCGCCCCAGGTGTTTTCGACGGGCTCTCGGCACATCTGGTGCGCCGGGTGGGATTCGGCGCCGCCTACATGACCGGCGCGGGCGTGGCCGCGTCGGGATTCGGGCTGCCCGATATCGGTCTGGTGACTCAGACCGAGATGACCGAGCGGGCGCGGATGCTGACCGAGGTGCTCGGCCATATCCCGCTGATTGCCGACGCCGACACCGGTTACGGCGCCCCGCTCAACGTGATTCGTACTGTTCGTGCCTACGAGGCCGCCGGTGTCGCGGCAATTCAGCTGGAGGACCAGGCATTTCCGAAGAAGTGCGGGCACCTGCCGGACAAGGAACTCGTCCCGGCCGACGACTTCGTCCTGAAGCTGCGGGCGGCGATCGACGCGCGCACCGACCCCGATCTGGTCGTGATCGCCCGCACCGACGCCCGTGCACCCCTGGGCCTGGATGCGGCGATCGAGCGCGCCAACGCGTACGCCGAGGCCGGCGCCGATGTCCTGTTCGTCGAGGCGCCGCAGAGCGTCGAGGAGATCGAGCGCATCGCGAAGGAGGTGTCCGCGCCCAAGCTCATCAATCTCGTCCTGGGCGGCCTGACCCCGATCGAATCCTCGCGACGGCTCGCCGAACTCGGCTATGCGATCGCCATCCAGCCGTCGCTGCCGCTCGGCGCCGCCGCCTACGCGATGCTGACCAGCCTGGCCGAACTCGCGGGATGCGATCCGGCGCCGCTGGTACCGACGAAACCCGCGGAATTCTTCACCCTCGTCGGCCTCGGCGAATGGTCCGAGCTCGGCGAGCGCTACCGCACCGAGGGAGCCTGAAAACCCATGGGAATGACCATGATCGAGAACCTGCTCGCCCGCAAGGCCGGGCTCGCGCGGGTCGCACCGGGTGACATCGTCACCGTCGAGGTCGACATGTGCGTAATGATCGACCTGCAGTTCGCGACGATGTGGATACCTCCGGCGCGGATCCACGACCCGGACAAGGTGGCGGTCATCATGGATCACGCGGTCCCCGCCCCGACCCTGAAGGACGCCGCGGGCGGGCCGAAGGCGCGAAAGTTCGTCGCCGACTTCGGAATCGAGAAGTTTTTCGATGTCGGACGGCACGGCATCTGCCATCAGGTGATCGCGGAGAACGGGCTCGCGCGCCCGGGAGAGGTGCTGGCCTGCACCGATTCTCACACCTGCGCCGGCGGGGCGTACAACACCGCGGCCCGTGGCATGGGCCCCACCGAGGTGTACTCCATTCTGTGCACCGGCTCCACCTGGTATCAGGTCGCGCCGACCGTGCGCTACGAGCTGACCGGCTCGCTGTCCCCGGAGGTCAGCGGCAAGGATGTATTCCTCTACCTGGCCAACTCCTTCGGGGACGCCACCAACCAGAACCTCGAGTTCGGCGGACCCGGCCTGGCGAGCGTGCCGCTCAACGACCGGCGCACCATCGCCACCCAGGCCGCCGAGATCTCCGCAGACTTCGCCACATTCGGCGTCGACGATGTGCTGCGCGAATTCCTGGCCGCGCGGGGCGTCACCGACTTCCGCGCCGCCGAGGCCGATCCCGACGCCGAGTACGCGGACGTGCGGACGATCGACCTGTCCGGGCTGGAGCCCTACGTCGCCAGGCCGGGCACGGTGAGCCGCAACGGATTACCCGTCTCCGGCATCGAACACCGCACCATCGACCAGGCTTTCATAGGCTCCTGCGCGAACGGGCAGCTCGAGGACCTGCGGATCGCCGCGGATATCCTGCGCGGCAGGACCGTTGCGCCGGGCGTGCGACTGCTGGTCACCCCCGCGTCGCAACAGATCTACCGGGACGCGATGCGGCTGGGCTATCTACAGGACCTCGCCGACGCGGGCGCGGTGGTCACCAACGCCACCTGCGGCGCCTGCTTCGGCTATCACATGGGCGTGGTCGGTCCCGGCGAGGTCTGCCTGACCTCCAGCACCCGCAATTTCACCGGCCGCATGGGCAGCACCGAGGCCGAAATCTACATGGCCTCACCGGCCACGGTGGCCGCCTCCGCCGTCGCCGGGTACATCACCGACCCCCGGAGCGTGACCGCATGAACGCGAAAACCACTGTGCGTGGCAAGGTCTGGGTGTTCGGCGACTCGATCGACACCGACGCGATGTATCCCGCGTTCGCGATGAAGCTCGATGTCCCCGAGGCCGCCGCGCATGTCTTCCACCAGCTCCGGCCGGGCTGGACCGACCAGGTCGCCCCGGGCGATATCGTGGTGGCCGGCAAGAACTTCGGCGTCGGCTCGTCCCGTCCCGTCGCCGCGCTGTTCCGGCGCCTCGGGGTGAGTGCGCTGATCGCGGAGGAGTTCAATTCCCTGTTCTTCCGCAATGCGATCAATGCCGGGCTGCCCGCGCTCACCGTGCCCGGCGCGACCCGGTTCTTCTGCGACGGCGACCGAGCGGTCTTCGACATCGCCACCGGTGATTACCGCAACGAGACCGCGGGAACGTCCGGGCACACCGCTGCGCTGCCGCCGCTGATCCTGGAGATTCTCGCCAGCGGCGGGATCCTGGCCCGGCTCGCCGAACACGGCTATCTGCCGCGAGAACTGCTCGAGATGCTGCGCTCCGGCGCGATTCCGGTCGAGGGTGGGGCGACGGCATGACCGGTCACTCCACCCCGATTCCGGATCACACTACCGAGGGAGTTCCGATGGCCCGCAACGTAATCGGGCGGCTTCTACGACCCGTCCGTGCCGGGATCGGCAAGACCGCCTGGCACCATCCGGCGACCGCCGCGGCACCCGAGACGATCACCGTGACCAGCAACGCCTTCGCCGACGGGGCACCCATTCCGCGCCGATACGCCGGAGCGGGGGTCGGCGACAACATCGCGCCCCCGCTCGCCTGGTCGGGAGCGCCCGAGGCGGCCGCCGAACTGGTCCTGATCGTCGAGGACCCCGATGTCCCGCTGCCGCGCCCGATCGTGCACGCCCTGCTCACCGGCATCGACCCCGGAATCGGCGAATTGCGTGAAGGCGCAATGAATCTCCCGGCGCCCGGCAGCCCATCCGAGCCGCTCGCGGCGCACATCGGCGTGGGCTCGTTCAAACGCCGCGGTTACGCCGGGCCACGCCCCATCCCCGGGCACGGACCACACCGCTACATTTTCCAGCTGTTCGCGCTCGACACCCCCAGCGGGCTGGCCGACGAAGCCACCCTCCCGCGCACCCTGACCGCCATGGACGGCCACGTCATCGCTCGCGGCCGCCTCACTGGCACCTACCAACGCGATTAACCCTGAGCTCCGGGCACGGTGGCGCGAGTCAGCCTCGCGCCCGACGGTGGCGACCGCTCAGGCGACGGTGGCGACGAAAACGCCCATCCGGCGCCCGCCCATGCGAGCGATGCGCGGCAGGTCCACGCCCTCGGCGTCCGAACCGACCGGCAGGATTCGCGGGTTGATGACGTGCACGTCCCGGCCGCTCAGCTGCAGGTCGGCACCGCCCGCTGCCAGCACGTTCTTCGCCCAGTCGGTCTTGCCGTGGCCCAGCAGGACCGCGACGACGTCGCCCTTGCGGTAGGCGTTCACGACGGTCTCGTACGCGGTACCGGACTTGCGGCCGCGATGCTTCACGACCGCGAACGCCGGGAGGTAGCGCGCCGCGGGGCGCAGCAGCGGGTTCACATACCTCGTCTGAAAGCGGTCGATCCAGGCCGGAAAGAGGTTCGGCAGGTCGGGGGCATTATCGGGGCGTTGTTGAGCGGACATGACGGCTCCGTTCGTAGGGGCTGTACCGATAGCGTATCGGCCGGGCTCGCGACACGCCCCACAACGCCTGTCCGGAAGGGCCGCAAGCGATTCGCCCCACCGTTGGACTGTGCGCCCGCGGCAACTACGACACGCGTTCTCCGACAGGCCGATCGGAGCCGGTGGCCGCGCCCAGTGCGCGGCGGAGGGCGTCCATGCGGTCGGCTGCCATCCGGCGGCTGACGGCCGCCTCCCGGACCATTTCCGAGCCGTGGAAGGTGCCACGGTAGTGGTGCAGCTCCGTGCTGACCCCGGCCGCGAGCAGGCGCTGAGCGTAGCTCATACCCTCGTCGCGCAGCGGATCGAATTCGCACGTGGAGACGAAGGCGGGCGGCAGGCCCGCCAGGTCGTGTGCCCGCGCCGGGGCCGCGTACTGCAGGCCCGGCACCTCCGGCGTGCCGGACAGGTAGTACTTCCAACTCCACACGGCCGCAGGCTGATTCCAGATCGGAGTGTCCACGAACCGGCGCATGGACGGGGTGTCGAGACGATCGTCGAGCTCGGGGATCTCGAGCAGTTGGAAGCACAGCGGCGGACCCTGCCGATCCCGGGCGAGCAGTGCCACCGCCGCCGAGAGCCCACCTCCGGCGCTCTCGCCGCCGACGGCGATCCGCGCGGGGTCGACGCCCAGATCCGCGGCATTGGCGGCGAGCCATTCCAGGGTGGCGTAACAGTCCTCGAGCCCCGCCGGGAACGGATGCTCCGGCGCGAGCCGGTAGTCGGGGGCGACGACCACGACATCGCAGGCCGCGGCGATGTCGACCGGTGTCTGTTCGAAGGTATCGAGGTCGCCCAGGACGAATCCGCCACCGTGAATGTGGACGTACCCGCTCCGGAGTCCGTTGCCCGCCTTGGCCGTTGCGTAGACGCGGGCGGTGATCTCGGTGCCATCGTGCCCGGGGATCCGCACCTCGCGGATCTCGAGGCCGTCGGGGATTTGCACGGGTGGCAGCGAAGCGGCCAGCTCGCCGATCCCGGCCCGGGCGGCGGCCATGTCGGCGAGGTCGACCTTCGGGAGCATTGCCAGCCAGGGCAACAGTTCCGGGTCGATCGCGTAGTCGTTGTCGGTCATCTCGCTGCCTCTCGTCGTGGACCGCTTCAGCTTGCCCGAGCCCACCGCCCCCAGCAGCCGCCGGACGGCGGAGATCTGCGGCCGGTATTCCGCCGCCCGGCGGAACACCTCGGTAGCCTCGATCTATGAAGGGCCTGTTGTTACGGCTGTCCGGACTGGACGCGGACGCCGAGAGCGCCGTCCGGGTGATCGAATTCTTCGACGCACTGATCACCGGCAGGGCCGACCTGGACACGCTCCTGCGCAATACTGCGGCGCTGGCGGAGTGCCAGGTCGGCGTCGAGGCGGCCGGACGCGGACTCGTCCTGCGGGCCGACCCGTCGGGGACCGTGGACGTCCACGCCGCGCCGCCCCGGGCCCGGATCCGGGCCGTCGGCGATGCCTCGTTCTGGCTGGCCCGGCCCGCCGGAACGATGGCCTTCGACGAGATGGTGCTCGAGCGGCTCGCACTGTCGGGCTCGATCCTGCTCGATAGCACCGTGAATCCCCTTCCCGCCATGGGAGATTCGGCGCTGGTCGAGCTCGCGGTCTCCGACTCGGCCGGTATCGCCGAGCGCTCGCGGGCGCTCCATCTGCTCGGCGTGGGCCCCACCGCCCCGCTCCGGGTCGCGGTCTCCGCACGCCCCCCATCGGGACCGGCGCGCTGGGCTCAGGTCGGCGACCAGGCGGTGACCCTGCTCCCCGCGGACGCTCCCCCTATTCCACCCGACGCCGAGCCGACCGGCATCGGCCCCGCGCTCCCCGCCATCCGGGCCAGCGAATCCTGGCGCGACGCGCGCACCGCCCTGCGCCTGTCCTGCCCCGAACAACCCGTCGTCCGGGCGGACGAGTTGGGCGGCCTGCTGGTCCTGGCCGGACGGCTACGGCCGCAGGACATCGTCGCGTCGCCGGATGTCGCGGCCCTGGATCGCATCGCCGCCGAACCCGGTGGCGCGGACCTGATCGCCATCCTGCGCGCCGTGTGCACCACCGACTCGATTCGCAAGGCCGCCACCGTCGTCCACCGCCACCACAGCACCGTGGCCTACCGCCTCGAGCACGCCGAATCCGTCCTGGGGTTCGCGCTGGACAACCCGCACAACCGCTTTCGCCTCCACCTCGCCCTGGTGATGCGAATGCTCGGCTGAACGAGCACTCACAGTGCGTAAAAGCCCTTGCCCCACAGGGTTTCCAGGCGCCGGAAGTACGCCTCGTACTGTCCGGCGATCACGTCCGTGGAGAAGCGGGACACCGCGTAGTCGCGGATGCCCTGATAGTCGAGCTTGTCCACGGCGTCGGCGGCGTCGCAGAACTCCCGCATCGAGCGGCAACGGAATCCCTGCACGCCCTGCTGCACGGTTTCGCTGAAAGCTCCCCAGTCCGTGGTGATCACGGGCGTGCCGCACAGCATCGCCTCCACGTGCACGCCGCCGAACGGCTCCAGGTACAGCGAGGGCACGAACACCGCACGGGCGCGGCTCATCAGCTCGCCGCGGCGCTGCGGGTCCACGATGCCGACGTACTCACCGAAATCCGGCGGCGTGCCCGCGCCCGCGATCACCAGCTTGCGATCGAGGGTCCGGCAGGTGTCCACGGCGATCTGGTAGCCCTTGGACTCGATGAGGCGGCCGATGAACAGGTAGTAGTCGTCCTTCTCCGCCGAGTACGGGAACTCCTCCACGTCGAAGTAGTTCGGAATCACCGCATCGTAGAACCGGCCGCGGTCGCTCATGATCCCCGACAGCGTCGTGTGCGCCCCGTGCACCGCGTGCATCCACGCATAGCTCTCGAATACCCGGTGCTTCGCGAAGACACCGCTGTAGCCGACGCCGAATTCCACAGTGATCATATTCGGGAAGGCGGCGCCGATGGCCTCCTGGCAGGTGCCGCCGATGATGCAGATGAAGTCGCGCGGCTCGGCGCGCTCGGCGATCGCGGCGATGGCCCGTCGATTGGTGACGAGCCAGTGCTCGTCCTGCTTGCTCCAGGTGATGTTGATCGGCCCGGTCATGAAGTCGTTGCTGCCGAACCACTCTCGCTGCTCGTCCTTGGTCACGATGGTGACCATTTCGGTGCAGGCGGCCTCGTTCTCCTGCGAGGCGTACAGGAACACCTCGTGCCCCTGACTGGACATCATGTCGCAGAACCGCCGCACCTTCTGGGTATACGCGCACGGCGAGTACCGCCTGGTGGTCTGGGTGTGGGGCAGGTTGACGACATGAAACCGCACCACCGACACGATACCGACGGCCGGAGAGCCGATTCTGCGACGCTTCCCGCCACCGGTGGTGCCGCGCTACACGAAGAGCCGGTGCGACCATGTTGCCGAATAATGGGCCGCGATGGCACACGGATTCTCGACCTGGACCCTTGCGGTGCTCGCGACCTGCGCGCTGGCGGCCGTGAGCGGATGCTCGGCATCCCCAGCCGGTCCCAGCCGGAGCACGACCACCGCCCCCCACGCCGCGACACTGCCCGCGGACGCGGTCCACGACGACGACATCCGCTTCCCCAGCGACCGCGCACCGGTATTCACACCGGGCTCGGAGTGCACCGCATTCACCCCGGGGGTGCGCGCGATTGCCGGTATCGCGCCGGATCTCCCGGCCACGCCGATGGAGACCGGCCACGGCTGCTGGATCACCGGCGACGATGTCGTCGCAATCCTCACCACAGCAACGTCTTTCGCGAACTTCTGGCGACGGAGCTATCCGGAAGACGACGGCAGCGGCCTGACCGCGATGACGGTGGACAAGGACTCCGCCCAACTGTTCGAGCGCTTCATCCTCGATCAGCGCTACTACGCGGTCCGCGCCGGCGACCAGTGGGCGGCCGGATTGGACAGCGGCGTAACGAAAACGGTCTGCATGCTCACCGTCGACACCGGCTCGACCCGGCCGCTACAGGTCACCGTCACTCAGCAGGTCGCCAGGACCGCCACAACCGTGAAGACGGTACGTCAACAGTGCGACCTTGCCGCCGCCGTCGCGCACACGGCGCTTGCCGAGCACGACCCGGGCGGTGGCAGCCGCATCTCCGAATCGGTTGCCGGACACCCACGATGAACACCGAGCCGACCCGATCGCCGACGGTGGCGTGAACCGGGCTCGGTCGCGCCGATACGGCCGAATTACCGGTTGGTTTGCGGGATTTCGATGCTGAGTGGCATCCGCAGCTCGGCCAGGTACCACATCGCGAACTGGCGCAGGAATTCGTCGAACATCCAGTAGGCGTCCTGGGTGGGCGGGATAACGTCCAGCAGCCCTTCCCGCACGGCAAGGTAAGGCCCCCAGCTGAATTCGAGCAGCGGGCTCCAGACGGGCTCGCGCGGTATGAGCAGCCGGTCGGCGATCTTGTCCCCCAGCACGAACCGGGTGAACGCGCCCAGGATCGGCCGGCTGAGCAGGGTGAGGTCGAGATCGGCGCCGAGGCTGAGGAGTTGATCGGCCAGGTTGTTGCCCTCCGCGGTCGGCTCCAGGATCGGGTCCAGGACCTGCCGGGCCTGCGCCTCGGCCTGATCCCATGTCGCGGGGAGGTATTCGTCGCGGATGCCCAGCAGGTGCCCGGCCAGCTGCCAGCTGTGCAGGTAGCCCTCGGATTCGTCGGGGGCGATGGGCACATTCCACGCGGTGAGCGTCCGCTTGATGCTGGTCGGGAGGCTGTGCCAGGTGACCATCAGGTCGTCCTGGCTGATCGGGATGATGTTCTTGCCCTTGGGCCAGTACGGGGACTGCGGCAGCAGGTGCCGCACCGCCGCGTGGATGATCCTGGTCTTGACGCAGGTCACGATCATCTCGCCGTCCGGAGCGTAGGCATTCACCGTGCCGATGTCGTATCCGAATTTCGCGGTTTTGGCGATGCGTTCCTTCAGGTGCGATCCGCCCCGCGAGTAATATACCGCGCGCGCCTCGTGCGGAATGACGGTGCTCATCATGCCGCTGTCGAACGCGTAGAGCACGCCCAGCAGCGTGCCCCGTTTCTTGGTGAATTCGAATGAGCTGGCCAGCTTGGCCTGATCGGTCCACGACGGTAGCTGCCGCGCGTATTCGATGAAATCGTGAAGGCCCTTGGGCAGCCCGTCCGGCAGCGGCTGACCGTTGCGGGTCCAGGTCCGCAGCAACGCGTTGATCGCGGGGACGTCGGCGTGATCCAGGACGTCGGCCAGCACCGGATCGGCCTCGGAGTCCCAGAGCGTCAAGGGATCCGCGCCTTTGCCGCTGCCGAGCACCGAACCGCTCGACGGCCAGGTCCACGGGTCGGCCCGCGCCGTTCGCGCGCCCAGCGCCAGCGCCCCGACGGCGCCCAGGAGTCCGCCGCCCGCCCGCAGTGCCGCACGCCTGTTCAGCCCGAGTCCATCCATGGCATAGCTCTCTTCTTCGAGTGAAAGATATAGAGATACAGAGATTGAATCTCTGTATCTCTGATAACATCACGATGTGCTCTTGATCACAAGGGGCAAGAATGAAGGGAATGCCGATGAACCCGTGGAGTGTTATTCAGGACCTGCTCGACCAGCTTGACGGAGGGTCGTCGGCACCGGTGCCCAGCGGCGCACTGTTCGCCGCCGGTACCGTTGGCGGGGTATGACTTCCGGCATGGACAAGTCCGGCGTCGCGGCCCAGGGCGAAGGAGCAGAGCGTGGAACCGGCACTATCGGTGCACATGACGGCCGCGGGCGGGCCGGAATCACTGCTGGAGCGCGCCTACACCGATGCCGTCGGGCAGGTCGGTGACACCGACGAAATCCGTACGAGGCTACTGGATTCCGCGTACGAGCAGTTCTGCCGCATGGGCATTCAACGCTCGACGATGGAGGACGTCGCGCGCCGCGCCAAGGTCTCGCGGATCACGCTCTATCGTCGGTTCGCCACCAAGGACGTGTTGATAGAACAGGTGGTCCTGCGGGAATTCGTCCGCTATTTCCACCAGTTCTTCCGCGATATCGAGGGCGCCGAGACCGCCGCGGACCGGGTGGTCGCCGGTTTCGTCTGTTCGGTGCGAACCATCCGCGCCAACCCGCTGATCGGCGGGCTGATCGCCGACGAGCCGGGCCTGCTGGTCAGTTCGATGGTGGGCGACAACGGCCGCACCCTCGCCGCGGTCCGCGGCTTCGTGGCCGGGCAGCTGCGCCGGGAACAGCACGCGGGCAACGTTTCCGAGGCGATCGACACCGATCTGGTCGCCGAGATGATGGTTCGCGTCTGCGCCTCGTTCCTGGCGATACCGAGTCGTGTCCTGAACGTCGACGACGACGAGCAGCTCGCGGCGATCGCCCGTCAGTTCCTCGTCCCCATGCTGACCACGCCGGCCACGGAACCGTCCGGTTAGCTATCCCCCTCCGCACGAGGATCGAAACACTCCAGCCGTCGTCGGCGCCGGAGTCCGCATGCGGCGGATCCGATCCATCGCCGTTCGCATCGAGCGAGGGACCCACAGAGGTCCGATGACATAATAGAAGAGCGCTTGCTCTGTTACTCTGAGCGCATGCCCCGCCCCCGCATCCACGACCCGGACGATGTTCTCGACGCGGCCGAGACGCTGGCCGTGCGATCCGGGCCTGCCGCGGTGACCATCCGCGCCGTCGCCGCCGCCACCGGCGTCTCCAACGGGGCGCTCTACCACACCTTCGGGTCGCGGGCGGAACTGCTGGGGCGCACCTGGATTCGCGCCGCGCAGCGGTTCCTGGAGGTGCAGGGCGAATTGGTGGCGGCGGCCGGAGAACCGATCGCCCAGGTCGTCGCGGCCGGAGAGGCCTGCGTCGAGTTCGACGCTCGCTATCCGCTCTCGACGCGGTTGTTCTTCACCGTGCGCCGGGACGACCTGCTCGGCGAGGAGCTGCCCGATGCCCTGCGCGAGGAGCTGGACGCCCCGCAGCGCGCCCTGGTCGAGCTCATGAAGACCCTCGCGCGGCGGCTGTGGGACCGCACCGACGCGCAGGCCGTGGACACCCTCACCATCTGCCTGGTCGACCTGCCCACCGCGATCCTGCTCGAACGGGACCGACTCGCCGATCCCGTTGCCCGCCAACAGCTTCGGGCCACCATCCGCGCGGTCCTCGACATCGGTCCTGCGCCTCGGACTCCCAAGAAAGGAAACCCCCATGCCCACTCTCAGCTACCACGACAAGATCGCCGTCCTTGACATCGGCGACGACGAGAATCGCTTCTCTCCCGACTTCCTCGACGAGATCGGCGCGCACCTGGACGCCGTCGTCGCCGAGGGCGCCCAGGCTCTGATCACCACCGCCTCAGGCAAGTTCTACTCCAACGGCCTCGACCTCGACTGGCTCTCGGCCAACGGCGACCGCGCCGAATGGTATGTGGCACAGGTGCAATCGCTGCTGGCGCGGATGCTGACCCTCCCGGTCCCAACCGCCGCCGCGCTCAACGGCCACGCCTTCGGCGCGGGCGCCATGCTGGCCATCGCCCACGACTTCCGGGTCATGCGCGCCGACCGCGGCTACTTCTGCTTC
The DNA here is from genome assembly GCF_018860155.1 of Nocardia albiluteola. GTDB lineage: Bacteria > Actinomycetota > Actinomycetes > Mycobacteriales > Mycobacteriaceae > Nocardia > Nocardia albiluteola. The sequence goes on along the minus strand of NZ_JAHKNI010000009.1, from coordinate 149,620 downwards.
CCCGAGGCCGATATCCGAATCCCGTTCAGCCGCGGCATGGCGGCCCTCATCCAGTCCAAGCTCACGCCGAAATCGGCGGTCGCCTCGATGACCACGGGGCGCCGCTTCGGCGGTTCCGACGCCCTGGCCTACGACCTGATCGATGCCACCGCCGAGGCCGACGCCGTCACCGACACCGCGCTGGCGATGCTGGCCCCGCTGGGCGCCAAGGATCAGGCGACGCTGGGCGCGATCAAGTCGACCATGTTCGCGAACGCGGCGGCCGCCCTGTCCGAGGCCTGAACCGGCGCTGCGAACACAGGGTCGGCGCCTAACGATCCGGCCCACGGCCCGGTCGACGCTCGCGGGTACGCCGAGCCCGAACGGCACGTCGAGCTGTCGAAGCTGGCTCGCGCACAGGGCGTTTCGCTGGGGGCCCGAGCCCGGCGCCATGCTGATCCGCCCGGTTCGGCGGGGGCCGGTACGCCCCAAACCCCCTGCGCCTCAAAGTGAAACAGCTTCGTGGCCCGCAACACCGGCACTGGGGTTACCTGGGCCGTGTCTGCGGGTCGTGCTCGCAGACACGGCGGTGTTCCCAGCGTTGAGCGGGGCAGAAAAGCGGCCTGCATCCAACCAGCTCGTCCTCGAGGGATGCCGCGTCGAGCACTCCAGGGTCACTGAACGAAATGGAGTGCTCCGAGCCGGGAAGGTGACGCGGCATGCTCGATCAGGTCCGGTCGAACCAGGTGACCTGTACGCCGCTGCCGAATTCCCTGCGCTGCGTAACGGTGAACCGCGTCGGATCGAAGTTTCCCGACAGCGCCCGAGCACCCTCGCCCCAGAGCACGGGGTAACTCTTGAGGACCATCCGGTCGATCTCGCCGATAAGCTGACCGGCTAGGTTTCCGCCGCCGCAGAGCCAGATATCCAGGCCGGGTTCGTTTTTCAGCTGCCGGACCAGATGGACCGGATCGGTGTCGACGATCTCCACCTGCGGATTGTCCACCGGGGCAAGGGTACTGGAGAAGATGTACTGCTTCAGGTGGTTGTACGGGCTGTCGGCGCCGATCGCCAGGCCCGGCTCGTAGGTGCCGCGGCCCATCAGCACGGTGTCGATCGTGCGGTTCGGCGTATCGACCGGGATACCCACATGCTCACGAACATGGGTCGGCAGCGTCTCCGGGTAGCACTCCGCGAACCAGGCCATCAGGTCCTCACTCAGCGGAGCGAAGTCGACTTCCCCCTGCGGACCTGCGATGTAACCGTCGAGGGTGACCCCCACGTAGTAGACAAGCTTTCGCATCGTGACCGCCTTCATTGTAGTACTATGTCCGAAGTGGTTTGAAACTTAGTACTACGGATGGAGTGGTGTCAAGTGGTCCGCACGAACCCGGAGCGCCGACAGGCCTTGCTGGACGCATCGATCGAGGTCCTGGCCCGCGAGGGCGCCCGCGGGCTGACCTTCCGCGCGCTGGACCAGCAGGCCGCTGTGCCCGCCGGCACCGCGTCCAACTACTTCGCCAACCGCGACGAACTCCTTATCCAGGTCGGCCACCGCTATTACGAGCGCCTGCTTCCCAGCGACGAGGCCCTCGCGACATCGCGCCAACCGCAGACCCGCGAGAGCATGACCGAACTCATGACCGAGGTGGTCGATCGGGTCTCGCATTTCCGCACCGGCTATCTCGCCATCCTCGAACTGCGACTGGAGGCCACCCGCCGGCCGGAACTGCAGGCGCTGCTCACCGAGCGGGTGCGCGCGGATCTGGACTTCAATATCGGCAACTACGGAGAATCGGGGCTGCCGGGCGGCGAGGACGCCGTCGTGCTGCTGTACCTCGCTGTGAACTGGCTGATCCTCGAAAGACTCACGCTGCCGGGAATTTTCGATGAAGGACGAGCGGCGGAACTGGTGCGGACAATCGTGGACCGCGCAATACCCGGGCCGGACCGGCCGTGACTCACGCGCCGAAGTGAGTGCGGCGATACACCAGCCAGAAGCCGAGCACAACGAGTTCGAAGTACCCCAGCGCCCCGCCGACGACAGCCTGCGTGCGGCCGCCCGGACGATTCTGCGCCATCGTGCTGAAAATGATTGCGATCCAGAATAATCCGGCGAGACCGGATGCCAGTGAGAGCACCGCGTACAGGTTGTCCAGCTCGGCGGCCGGTCGGCTCTCGGTCTCCGGTCCGGTCACAGCGGGCGCGCCTTCATCAGTGGTGCTCGAAATCTCCAGTGCGAGAGTTGTTTACGGCGGCTTGCTGCCCCGCCTACACCGGAAATCCTTGGGCCCAGCCCTTGGCGAACACTATCGAGCGCCTTAACGAGCGGCCCAGCCCGCATGCCCGAGGAAGTCGCGCGGTACGCGAATTGTCATGCGGCGTCGTGGAAGACGATGCCGAGGGTGTGCCTGCGTCCGGATCGCACGGCGCTCACCCCGTGCCGCATCGGTGCGTTCGACCAGCCGCGCTTGCTCGCGACGGGCCGATCGCGCGTGGTGAAGATCAGGCCGTGCCCCTTCGGAATGGTGGTCGACGAACCGCGGGACTGGGCACGGGGACGCTGCTCGGTCATCAGGAACTCACCGCCGGTGAAGTCCGCGCCCGGCGCGTCGAGACCGACCACGACCTGGAGCGGAAACAGCATGTCGCCGAACACGTCGCGGTGCAGGGCATTCCAGTCACCAGGGCCGTAGCGCAGCAGGATCTGGGCGGACCTGGATTGCCCTGCCGCATGACACAACGCGAGCCACTCGTCCAGGCTGTCGGGCCATCGCGCGGGCGCGCCGAGCCGGTCGGCCCAGACGCGGGCGATGGGCAGCAGGCGGGGATAGAACGCCTCACGCAGCTCCCGCACCAGGACTGGCAGGTCGTGGGTGAAGTAGCGGTACTCCCCGGAGCCGAAGCGGTGGCGAGCCATGTCCACGGTTGTCCGGAATCGGTCGGCGTCGTCGTACAGGGCGGCGATCGTCCCGCACTCGGACTCGGTGAGCAGCGGGCCGACGGGAGCACAGCCGTACTCATCCAGCTCGCCGGCCAGGGCCGACCAGTCGGCGCGGGCGAGACGATCGGCGACCGGTCCCGCGATCCGGGTGGCCTCGATCATGGTGGACTCCTCGGTGTTTCGCTGGTGCTGCCGGTGTGTTCTCATCCCACTGTGCTGGCTTCTGATTACCTTGTCCGGCGGATTCCGGACATCGCAATGCCAGGCTCACACCACCTTGGCGTCGATCAACAGACTCCAGATCTCGTTCTGGTCGACGACCGCGACGCCGAGCTTCTCCGCCTTGCTCAGCTTGCTCTCGCCGACTCCCGCACCGGTGATGAGCATGTCGGTGCTCGCCGAGACCGAGGAGGCCGCCGTCGCACCCGCCTTCTCGCACAGGCGCTGGAACGTCGGGCGGGCGACCTTCTCCCCCGAGCGCGGGTCGCTGATGGCGCCGGTGATCACCACCGTCTTGCCCTCCAGGGGTGCGCCGGCCGCGACGACCGGTGGCAGGTCCTCCGCGCGCACGTCCAGGCTGACGCCCACCGCGCGCAGCCGTTCCAGTTCCGGGCGCAACCGGGTGAGGTGTTCGACCAGTGAGGCGGCGACCTTCGGTCCGATATCCTCCACCGCCACGAGGCGTTCCTCGCCTGCCTCGGCAACCTCTTCGAGGGAGCCGAATCCCGCCCGGGCCAGGCGGGCGGCGGTGCCGTCGGAGGCCATCGGGATCGCCAGGCCGATGAGCGCGCGGCGCAGGCCGACCTGCCGGCTGGCATCGATCGAGTCGATCATGCGGGCGGCCGAGACCTCGCCGATGCGGTCGAACTCGAGCAGGCGCTCGGTGGTCAGGGTGTAGAAGTCCGACGGGCGTTCCAGGATGCCCGCCTCGGCCAGGCGTTCGATCCACACCCCGCCGATGGCGTCGATGTCCGCCGCGGCGCGCGAGGCCCAGTGGATGAGCCTGCGGACCGTCTGTGCGGGACAGGATACGTTGGTGCAGAACAGTTCCCGGCTGTTGCCCTGCTCTGTCACCGGCTGCCCGCACGAGGGACAGACGGTGGGCGGCACGATCTCACGCTCGGCGCCGGTGCGCTTGGAAGCGTCGAGCACGCCCGCCACGAACGGGATTACATCGCCCGCGCGGCGCACCAGCACCGTGTCCCCCACCTTGATGTCGCGGGCGCGGATCACCTCCTGGTTGGCCAGCGTGGCCTTGGTGACCGTGGTGCCGCCCACGAATACCGGCTCCAGCCACGCTACCGGGACGATCTTGCCGGTCTTGCCGACGTCCCAGACCACGTCGGCCAGCAGTGTGGTCTTCTCCTCGGCGGCGAACTTGAACGCCAGCGCGCCGCGCGGCGAGTTCGACCGAGTTCCCGCGGCGGCGTAGGCATCGCGGTCGGCCAGCCGCAGCACCGCGCCGTCGATGTCGTAATCGAGGTCGTTGCGGCCCTGTTCGATCGCGGTGATCGCGGCCTGGGCCTGCTCGGCATCGGCGCAAAACCGCATCTGCGCACCCGCGACACCCAGCGCCCGCAGTCCCTCGCCCAGGTCGACCGCTGCGGCGTCGGCCTCGGTGTCCAGGTCGAAGCCGAAGAATCGCAGGCGCCGCTCGGCAACCGTGGCCGGATCCTTCGCCCGCAGCGTGCCCGCCGCCGCATTGCGCGGATTGATCAGCGGCTTGTCCGGGTGCGCGGTGTTGTAGGCCGCGAAGGTCGAGCGCAGCATCACCGCCTCACCGCGGACCTCGACCCGGCCCAGGACGTCGATCTGCTTGGGAACGCCATCGACCAATGCTCGGACCAGGACGGTCACGTCGTCACCGGTCGTCCCGTCCCCGCGGGTGACCGCGCGCACCAGCCGCCCGTCCTCGTAGACCAGGGACAGCGACAGGCCGTCGAGTTTGGGCATCACCACCACCGACTGGCCCGGAAAGCGATCGAAGAACGCGGCGACCTGCTCGGACGTGGTCGCCTTCTCGAGCGACAGCATCGGGCGCGCGTGCCGGATGGGGGCGTGCAGCACGGCGGGCGCACCGACCTGCTCCAGCGGATTCGGGTCCGGCGTCAGCTCGGGGTGCGCCGCGACCAGCGCGCGCAACTCGTCCTCGATTCCGTCGTACTCGGCATCGGCCACCAGCGGCGCGCCCTGGTAGTAGGCGTCGCGTAGCGCCACGATGCGGTCCGCGAGCTGTTGGATGTGTTCTCCAGTGTCCACGCCCCAGACGCTACCGACACCCACCGACAAACGGCGGAACCGCCGACGAACCGCCATCCCTGTGTGCCGGGCCGCCGGATCCTTCGCGCCACCAGCGCTGCCGTCAGCGGTTCGCTACGGCGAGCGGGCGAAATTCGTTCTGACACCGACGGATCGGATCTGAGCGACGAGCAGACGGCCGACGTGGCACGGATCTTCGGCGTGCACGAACTGGCCGCGGGGGGTACACGACAATCAGCCTCCCTCGGCTCGGTTCCGGCCTCCGCGCCGATCTCGACAGACAGGCTGGAGCCGTCGTCCGGTCGGAGACACACGCGGCGGTCGCTATGCGAGCACAGGTGGGCGCGGGAATTGACATGCGGCACTTCAGTCCCCGCTTCAACTCGGGGATGGCGGCCGTGTGTGACAGCAGAGTTTGTCGGTAGTCCGTGCTTCGATGAGGGGGTGATGGAGGTTGAGTTGGCGGCGGTGCGGGGTGATTTCGAGGCGCATATCACCGTCGCGACAGACGAACCGCGGACGGCGTCAGCGCTGGAACACTATGCGGCGCTGCATGATATGAAATTCACGCATATCGTATTGCTGCGCGGGCGCACGCCGGATCAGCCGATGCTGACCATACTGCGCTCCGGAACCGCTGTGGCGGTGCATGATTGGATCCGTTCGGTCGTTGCGGGCCTGTCCGAGGCGGGTTTCCGGGTGCTGCGGGTGAAGCTCGAGGCAACGCCGTGGGCCGAGGGCGTCCCCGGCACCGACGATGCGGCCGCAGCCCTCGGGCCGCGGTACTACTTCGAACACCACATCAAGCTCTTGCTCCCCGCAGGCGCGAAACCGGCGGGGCTGGCCGAGGCGGTCACAGGTCACCGCGCGCATGTGTCCGCGAATGCCCGGCGGGTCCGGCCGGACGGTCGCACCGAGAGGTTCGTTACCCAACGCTGCCGGGCCGTCGGCGACCGGACGGCGCAGGACCGCCTCGCAGCCCTCTTGGCGGTGCTGCCGGATTACCAAATCCTGTCCATCGAGCGGGAATTCGTGGTGCTGGACACGAACGAGTCGGTCGACGAGGGCTGGATCACCGAAGCGGCGGTGGCGTCATGACCACCCATCTGCCCTGGTATTTCACCGAATCCGAGGACGGCGCGGACTGGGTGGCCGCGCGGCGCGAGGCGATCGATCATGTGCTGGCCGCGATCGCGGAGTCGCCGTGGTCATCGCATCTGGTGCTGCGCGGCAGCGTGCTGGTCAAGGCGTGGTTCGGGGCGTGCGCGCGCGAGCCCGCCGACCTGGATTTCGTTGTGGATTACCAGCGCACCCGGCTCGACGAGCCCGGCACCGACGAGATGCTCGAGGACATCGCCACCGATGCCGCGACGATGTCGCACCGGCCGGGCAGCACGGTCTTCATCAGTCACCACCCGGAATCGATAGAGCCGCTCGCGGGCGACACCTTTTACACCGTGTCCGGTTACCGTTTGCTACTGACCTGGCACGGGCGTGGACACGTGGGCACCGTGCAGATCGATTTCGCGGTGGACGATGCCCTCCACGACCCGCCGGAGCTGACACCGATCCCGCGATCGAGTCTGCCGGGCCCACCGTTCATGCTGCGCGCCGCCACCAAACGGCAGTCGCTGGCATGGAAGATCGCCTGGCTCATGGCCGACTCCCCGACCCTCGGCGATCCCGACCACGCCCTGCCCGAGGGCCACGACGCCGCACCGGAAGCGAATCACCCCCCGCCAGAGACGAAACACCCGGCACCCGACGCGAATCACGCGGACCTGAGGGAAGACGACGACCTCAGCAACGAGGACAGGACACGCAGCGCAGACCACGCCGCACCGGAAACGAATGACGCGGCACCCGAGGCGAATCACGTGGGACCCGGGTCAGATCATGTGGAATCCGAGGCAGATCGCACGGCACCCGAGGCAGATCGCGCGGATCCGGAGGAAGACGACGACTACGACGAGGCGGACGAGGACCTCGACGAGGTGGAGGACTACGACTACGACGATTACGACTATTACGAGGAGGACCACGAGGGTCAAGAGCCGGCATTACCGCTGGGCAAGGACCTGTACGACGCCGTCCTGCTGGCAGAACAATGCCCACTCCCCGGCAAGTTTCTCGACAAGACGTTGCTCTCCTGCGGCCAGTCCGGTTACGTCGGTCTCGGAGCCCCGCTGGACACGATCGTCTGGATCGCGAACGACGTCGACTGGCATGCCTTCGCCGGAGAGGACCTGCGGCTGATCCGCGTACACGAACAGTTGGTCTGGCGACTCGCGGTCGCGTTGGCTCCGACCTTCCAAAACGGCCCGAGCAGGATCCTGCCGCTGCTGACCGAGCATTGCCGCCACGAATTGCCCTCTCTGCGTGAGGTATTCGCCTCCGAGGGCCTGCCCGGCCTCGCCCAATGGTTCGCCGACTCGCATCATTCGATCGCCGAACGCATCGTGCTCGTCCGCGAGCTCCTCGGCCCGAACTGCTCGCTCGGCCGAGCCGCAGACCTCGTGGCGCGCCTACCCTCCGACCGAATCCCGGGCGGCCACGCCGATCCCCGACACGTCGCGCAACGTCTGGTCCCGTGACCGGCCACCCGTTCGCTTTCCGGGCGACGACCGTCACCTAACGGCATCATCCTCCTGGACGGAGGATGGGGGACTCGAACTCCCGCAGGCAAATCACCTGACGACGGTTCAGCAAACCGCTGCCGTTACCACTCGGCCAATCCTCCAGACACGCCTAAGTGCGGGACGATCGGGATGAAATGTGGTGGTACGTCATGGAATTGACGGTACCGCATCGAGAGCTGGGCGGCGAAGGATTACCGCCCGACGCCGCGCCCCACCTACGGCACCTCCTCAGCGCAGATAGTGATGCAGCGCTGCCCGGGTATCCGGTTGGCACGCACCGGAATCGAACTCGATGAGCGCGGCCTCCGCAACCAGCCGAACCCACAGCCGCGCCCCGTCGAGCGGATACGGCCAGCCCATCGCGGCGAAGTCGGGTTCGCCCAACCGCGCGAGGGATTCGTTGCGGGCGCGGATCTCCTCCAGCACGGCCGGCTCGGCGCGCGCCTCCAGCAGCACCGCCCGCACACCGGGCTGCTCGAGAAACGCGTCCAGGTATCCAACGGCGCTGTGCCACAACCGATCCTGCCCCGGTGGCAGCTCGTCGAAATTCTCCAGGGGCGCGAGGATCCGATCGTGGAAGGCCCGGTGCAGCGCCCGCAGATATCCGGCACGGTCACCGAAGTGATGGAAGAAGCTGCCCTTCGCCACCCCAGCCTCGGCGACGATTCGATTAACGCTTATCTGCGCCAGGCCCAGCTGCTGCGCCAGCCGTAAACCCGCATCGAGCAGTTCGGTGCGGGTCCGGTCGGCGCCGTCCTGCCGCGTCGTCATCCTTCCACCGCGGCATCGGCTCGGTGCAGGAATTGCGTGACGTGCGTGAGGAATCCGCCCGGATCGGAAGAGAAGACGACGTGCCCTGTTTCGAAGGTAGCCAACTCGGCGTCAGGCAGGGCCGCCTGCACCGACCGCACCTCCCGCAGGGGCAACACGATGTCGAGAGTGCCCCACACCAGCAGCGTGGGCGCGAGAATCCGAGTGCCGCGCAGGTCGTACGCCGGGTCGGTGAAGCTGCGCCACAGCCCGGCGATCAATTCCGCGCCCTGCGAAGTGCGGGCCCGCGCAATGGCATTCGCCTCGACCACCCGATCGTTCTCGCTGCGCGCCCGCATGTACCGAGGTATCAACCGCGGGAAGATGATCCGGGCCAGGGCGGGAATGCCCAGCACCCGGCACGCGACGCGGACGAGCGGGCCGCGCCCGGTATAGCCACCGGTATTGACCAGCACCAACCGCGACACCCGCTCGGGATGGGTCGCCGCTAGCCGCGCGGCGGCATATCCCCCAACGGAGTTGCCGATCACCGTGGCCGCCTCGATCCCCAGCCCCTCGACCACCTCCTCCAGCACATCCGCGAAAAGCACTGCGGAAGCGGGCATCCCACGCGGAAGCAGGTCGGACTCGCCGTGCCCGGGCCAGTCCACGGCGAACACCCGGAACCCCTCGGCGAGACGATCGATGACCGGGTCGAAGTCGTGATGATCGTGCCCGGTGGCGTGCAGCAGCACGACCGGCGGTCCGTCGCCGCGCTCCGCGACGTGGATCCGACCGGCCCGAGTGGTGACGTATGGCATGACACCCTCCTTAAATCGGCTGACCGTACGGTCATCGAAAGTCTACCGCCATGACTACCGGGATTGCCAGCCCACGGCCCAGAGGTGTTCCGGAGCCTCGGTCCCGCGGAACACCGGAGCGGACCTCTCGGCGAACTCGGCGAAGGGGGTCGGGCGCAGGCCGAGCCGGTCGAATACCGCCGTCTGAACGGTCGATTCGGGCCCGCCCTCACGGCGGAGGCGGAACAGGATGTCCAGGTCGTCGGCGAAGTGGGGTGGAATACCCGCGGCGACGATGCGACGACGCTTCTCCTCAGGATCGATGTCGACGTAGCGGATCGGCGCGCCCAGGACCGTCGAGAGGATCCCGCAGACCTCGGTCATGGTCAGCGCCTGCGGCCCGGTCATCTCGTAGGTAGAGGATTCGTGCCCCTCCTCCACCGCGGTCGCGTAGGCGATCCTGGCGATGTCCTCGACATCGATAGGCGCCAAGCGGGTTTCGCCGAGCGGCTGCTCGAATGTCCCCTGCGCCAGCATGGTCGGCACCTCGCGGTAGTAGACCTGCATGAATTGACCGGGCCGCAATATCGTCCACCCGATGGGCGCGGCCTCGAGATGCTGTTCGATCTGCGCGTGGTAACGCCCGAATCGGAAGGGAGAGTTCGGATCCGCCCCCAGCCCCGATATTTTCACCACGCGCCGGACGCCCGCGGCGACCGCCGCATCGATCAGGTTGCACTGCGCCTCGACCATCCGGTCGTCGGCGCCGGAGATGAGCACGACCGCGTCGATACCGTCCAGAGCCGCTGCGAGAGTGTGCTTTTCGAGCAGATCGGCCACCACGGTCTCGACGCCGGGCACCGAGCCCGCGATCCCGGCCGGATTGCGAACCATGGCGCGCACGGGCCGGCCCCGGCGCACGAACTCTCGAACTGCTGCCGAGCCGGTCAGGCCGGTGCTACCGGTAATCAATATCATTGCGACTCCTCGTCGAACCCGGGCCGCACCGTGCGACCCTCATACCTGTAGACGCGCAGCATCGCGGGAACTGACCACGTGCCAGGGAATCGGTTCCGGCGTCCGGGTGTTGCGGGTGAGGTGACCACGAGCGCCGCCGCCCGCGAAACCGGCATCGACTGGACCGATATTCACGCGCGGCACCGTCCCGAGCTGCTGGGCTACTCCTACCGGATGCTCGGCTCGGCGGTCGACGCCGAGGAGGCGGTTCAGGAGACGATGCTGCGCGCATGGCGGGCCCGCGACGGCTTCGCCGGGAGGTCCTCGCCGCGGGTGTGGCTGTATCGGATCGCCACCAACGTCTGCCTGGACATGCTCAGAAGGCGCCCGCGGCGGGAACGGCCGATCGATGTCGCCGATGCCGGTGCCGCCACCTCGTCACTCGGCCCGGCCGACCATGCCCGGTGGGTGCAACCGGCGCCCGACGACTGGCTGTTGCCGGCCGCCACCGATCCCGCCCGGACCGCCGTCCTGCACGACTCGGTTCGCCTCGCGTTCGTCGCGGCCCTGCAGAGCCTGTCCCCCATGCAGCGCGCCGTGCTGATCCTGCGTGACGTCCTGGAGTTCAGCGCCGCCGAGACCGCCGACCTACTCGATCTCACGGTCGCCGCGGCGAACGGTCACCTGCGGCGCGCACGCTCCCGCCTCGCCGAGGGATCCACGCCGCCCGAACCGGCCGAACTCACCGAACGGCAGCGCGAGCTGCTCGAACGCTTCATCGATGCCTTCCAGCGATACGACGTCGCAGCCCTCACCGCACTGCTGCATCACGACGCGACGCTGTCGATGCCGCCGCACAGCCTCTGGCTGGCGGGCCGGGACGCGGTCGCACACTGGTTCCGGCGCGACCCCCAGCCCTGCCGAAGCGCGCATATCGTGCGAACCCGAGCCAACGGCTCCCCGGCATTCGCGATCTACCACCGCGACCCGGATCGTTCGGATCTACGCGCCTTCGCCATTGCGATTCCGACAGTCGATGACGACTCTGTGATCTCCATCGAAATCCACATCACGCCAAGCCTTTTCCCGCTCTTCGGGCTGGCCGACGCGATGTAGCACCCACCGGGACGTCCGTCGTAAGAACTACACGGCGATAACCACCGCGCTCCGTTGTCGACCGCGATCGCAGAAGGCAACGTCCGACAAGCGATCGATGACAGTTCAGGAGGCGCGGCGGCTCAGCCGCGTACGCCCGGATCGGGCAGGTCGGCCGGCCCCAGGACCTTGTGCAGCGTCGCGGCCAGCGCGTTCAGGTCGTCGGCGCTAGCCGCGGCGAAGCGTTCCTCGATGCCGGAGAGATAGTGCGGAGCGGCCTCGCGGAGCCGCTGACGGCCCGTGTCCGTGATACTCACGAAGGCCGAGCGCCCGTCGTCCGGATTGGATTCGCGGCGCACCAGGCCGTGCGCCTCCAATTCGGTGACCAGCCGGCTCACCCTGGTGCGGCTCAGCACCACTCGCTCGCCCAGGTCGCTCATCCGAAGACGTTGCGGCGCATCGAGTTCCAGCAGCACGTCGTACCAGTTCAGCGGCAGCCCGACCGCGCGGCGCAGGGCGGCGTCGAGTTCGGGGACCAGCGCGGCGTGCACCTGCAGCAACGCCGCCCAGGCGGCGACCGCCGGATGAGTTCGCTTCGCGTTCGTCGGCACCGCCCGATCGTAACCTATTGCGTGCGCACGCACACATATAGTAGCGTGCACACGCACATAAATTCCCCCGAGAAGGGCTTCCTGTCATGACCGAACTGATCACCCGCGACGAGCTCGCCAAGGAAATCGAGGCCGGATCGGTGACCGTGATCGACGCACTCGGCGCCGAGTACTACGCCAAGGCGCACCTGCCCGGCGCGTTGAACCTGGTCGAGTCCGACGTGAAATCCACAGCACCGCAACTTCTTCCGGACAAATCAGCGGCTATCGTCACGTACTGCTCGAACGCTGCGTGCGGCAACAGTCAGCAGGTGGCCACCAGCCTCGAGGCCCTCGGCTACACCAACGTGCGCAAGTACCGCGACGGCATCGAGGACTGGACCAACGCCGGGCTGCCGATCGAGAGCTGACCAATCCGGCCGGCGCGGGAGTCCTCGCGAGATGCACTCGCGGGCGGGAACGTAAGCATCGCGCCGCCGCCGACGTCGCCATCGACCGCGCGGCGGCGCGTCCATCGCTCGCACATACCGCCGCGACGACTCCACCGGCCGGCCGAGCGCAGCACACTCGACCGATGCGTCATTCCGCGCCGAGGTTCGCCAAGGCCTCGGCGCGGTTCTCGTAGATGTGCGGCGCCACACCCCGGCTCGCCAAGTGGTCGTGCAGCTTCAGACGCATGAACGAGCTTGTGCTGTAACGACTTACCGACAGATAGAAGCGGTCGGCAAAGTCCTGTATCGAGTGCGCGTAGAGGTCGCGCAGATGGTCAGGGAGGGTGAAGTTGTCGTAGTTGGCAACCAGGTGGACCTTTCGCCCGACTGCGGCAAGCCGGGATTCGATTGCGGCACGAAGGGTTTCGACCTCCGCGGGCGTGGACGGCGCCAGGCCCTCCATATTCAGAAAGAAGACGTTGCGTGCGGCGTCGTAGGACATGCGGGCCGCCATCGGTACCGACAGGAGCTGATCCTTCAGTCCCATCGGCTCCGGAGCGAGGATGCGCGCGTCCATGACGGCCGGGTCGCCGTCGATGATCGGCTTGAAGGGCATGTGCGCAAGGATGTCCCGCTCGATATCGATGCCCGGAGCGATCTCGGTGAGCTGCAGCCCGCCCGCGGTCAGGCGGAACACGCACCGGTCGGTAATGTAGAGCACCGGCTGGCCCGTGCGCAGCGCCTGGGCCCCGCTGAAGGTGCGCTGCTCAACCGCCTCGACGAACTTCGCCGCGGCGGGTTCCTGATCGACGATCAGGCGGCCGTCCACCACCGTCGTGCGGCTCGGCGCGAGGAAGGTGCCCAGGAACAGCACCTGTTTCGCGTTCTGGCTGATATTGATGAATCCACCCGAGCCTGCGAGCCGGGCGCCGAATCGGCTGACATTGACATTGCCGTCCCGATCGGACTGCGCCATCCCGAGAAACGCCGCGTCCAGCCCCCCGCCGTCGTAGAAGTCGAACTGGTAGGGCTGATCCAGCACGGCCTGCGCGTTCACCGCGACACCGAAATCGGCTCCCCCGGCGGGCATTCCGCCGATCACCCCCGGTTCGGCGGTAAGGGTGAGGTAGTCGACGATCCGCTCCTCGGTCGCCACCGCGGCAACGCCCTCGGGCATGCCGACGCCGAGGTTGACCACGCTGTTGGCACGCAACTCCAGGGCCGCGCGCCGGGCGATCAACTTGCGCTCGGTGAGCGGCAGCGGACGCAGCTGGTGCAGCGGGACCCGGCGCAGCTCGCCGCTGTACGCGGGCGAGTACGGCGTCCCGAAGGTCTGCCAGTGATGGTCACGCTCGGCCAGCACGACGCAATCCACCAGCACCCCAGGAATTTTCACCTCGCGCGGGCTCAGCGAACCCGCGTCCGCGAGCCGCTCCACCTGAACGATCACCAGCCCGCCCGCATTGTGCACGGCTGTCGCGATGGGCAGCACCTCCAGGGTCAGCGCCTCGCGTTCCATGGTGATGTTGCCGTCGGGATCGGCGGTGGTGCCCCTAAGCAGCGCGACATCCAGCGGCAGCGCCTTGTAGAACAGGAACTCCTTGCCGCCCAGGGTGATCAGCTCGACCAGGTCCTCGGTGGTGCGCTCGTTCACTTTGCCGCCGCCGAAGCGCGGGTCCACGAACGTACCCAACCCGACATGGGTGAGCAGGCCCGGTTTCCCGGCCGCGGTGTCGCGGAACAGCTGGGACAGCACGCCCTGCGGCAGATTGTGCGCGGCGATCTCGTTGCCCACGGCCAGCTTCTGGATGCCGGGGCTCATGCCCCAGTGCCCGCCGACGGCGCGATCGATCAGCCCCGGATGACAGATCCGGTCCAGCCCCCGACCACGACGATCCCCCTGGGCCACAGTGAAAATGATCCCGAGCCCCCGGGGCGATCCGGACTCCAGGAAGCGCTGCTCGAGCGCGATGGTGAGCTCCTCGGGGAAGCACTGTCCCCCGAATCCCTCGATGGCGACCGAATCGCCATCGCGGATCAGGCGGACGGCCTCCGCGGCGGTGACGACCTTGTCGCGGGAGGTCGGCGCGGACGGGAAATCGGCAAGTGCGGGCATCGGTACTCCTGGAAATATGCTGTCCGGCAGATCGACTCAGGCGAATGCGCCGATGCCGGTGATGTCGCGGCCCACGATCAGGGTCTGCATGGTTTCGGTGCCCTCGAAGGTGTGCACCGCCTCGACGTCGGCCATGTGCCGCATGACCTGGTAGTCCAGCAGGATTCCGTTGCCGCCCAGCATGTCCCGCGCGACGTGCAGGACCTTGCGCGCGGTACTCGTGTTGTGCATCTTGGCCAGCCCGGCCAGGGTCGGCTGCAGGCGGCCCTCGGTGGCGAGCGTGCCGATCTGCAGGCAGTACAGCTGCATGGCGGTGACGTCGGCGAGCATCTTCACCAGGCGGTCCTGCACGATCTGGAAGGCGGCCAGCGGTTTTCCGAATTGCTCCCGCCGCTTGGTGTAGGTCAGCGCGGTGTCGAATCCGGCGAGCGCGTGGCCCAGGGCCATCCACGCGCACGCGCTGCGGGTGCCCACGAGCACCTCGGCGCAGTCCTTGAACGAATTCGCCCCGGGCAGCCGGTTCTGCGCCGGAACCCGCACGGCGTCGAGTTGAATCTGCGCCTGCCACACCGCGCGCAGCGCACCCTTGCCGGTGATGACCTCCGCGTGATAGCCGGGCGTGCCCTTCTCCACCAGAAAGCCCTTGACCTGACCGTCCTCGGTGTCGCGCGCCCACACCACGATCACATCGGCGATGCTGCCGTTGCCGATCCATTTCTTTGCGCCGTCGATGACGTACTCCTCGCCCTCGCGGCGGGCACTGGTCTCGAGCCCGATGGAATCGGAGCCGTGTTCGGGTTCGGTCAGCGCGAACGCCCCGATCTTGCGCAGCCGCGCCATATCCGGCAGCCACCGCTGCTTCTGCTCCTCCGAGCCGCACTGGGCGATGGACTGCATCGCCAGCCCGGCCTGCACGCCGGCGAAGGTGCCGATGCTGCCGTCGCCGCGGCTCAGTTCCATGTAGGCCAGACCCACCGAGATCGGATCCATGTCCGGGCAGCCGTAGCCGACGATGCCGTCGCCGATGATGCCGACCTCGCTGAGCTTTTCCACCAGCGGGAAGGGAAATTCGGCGCGCTCCCAATAGTCGTTGATGACCGGCCGGACCTGTTTCGCGACGAATTCGCGCGTGCGCAGCAGGACATCGACCTGGGCCGGTGTGAGCCGCTCCTTCAAGAAGAAATAGTCGGTTCCGAGGGCATCGGCGACACCGATCTGAAGATCCATTTCGGCCTCCCAGCGCGAAGTTTCGGCAGGATTTATGACTCACATCACTTTTAATCAGAGTGCGCGCCCCGCCGAGTTCCGACAATGTCTTCGTGGACAACGAACCCCCTGATCTGTTGTCTCACAGCACATCCACCGTCACGACTCGCGCCGGAAGGCCTCGATCACCGGGGCGAGCGCGGCGGCGTTGACGATCAGATCGACGTGACCGCCCGGGTGCAGGTGCACGGTGGCGTGCGGCAGCAGCCGGGCCATGATGCGGGCATTCGCGATCGGAATGATCGGGTCGTCGGTTCCGGCCACGATGAGCGTGTGCTGGCGGATCAGCGGCAGCGCGAACAGGCTCGTCCACACCGATCCGGCCAGCAGCTGATGCACGTAGCCGACGCGTGAGCCCGCCATCAGCTGCCGGTCGAACAGCCGCTCGACGATCGTCGCATCCTCGCGAACGCTGCCGCCGTACAGTTCGCCGGCGATCCGTGCGGCGTAGTGGTGGTCCAGAAAGCGTTGCGGGGTCAGCATTTTCAGCAGCGCGGCGGGCCGGCCGGGAATCATCAGCACGCCGGTGCCGGTGGAGACCAGGACGAGCCGGCGGCAGCGCATCGGATACTGGAAGGCGAACTGCTGGGCCAGCGCACCACCCCAGGACAGGCCCAGCACATCGACCTTCCCGAAGATGCCCAGCTTGCGCAGCACCCCGCGCAGCACCGCGGCCAGATACGGGAATCCGTACGGCAGTGGCGAATCCGGAGATCCCCCGGTGCCGGGCACGTCGAAGCGCACCACCGTGGTCTCGGGGCGCAGCGCGGCGATCAGCGGATCGAACACCTCGAGGGCCGCGCCGATCCCGTTGCACAGCACCAGCGGAACGCCCTCCCCCCATCGGACGTCCACCCGGATCTGCTGTCCCAGTACCGGTACCAGGCGCCGCTCGACGGCGTTGTCGGGCAGCGAATCGCTCATGGATACAGCACCACCACGTCCGCGACGCACGCCGGCCGCGTGCCGCCGTCGATCTCGTAGGTCAGGCCGAACACGGCCTCCACCCCGGATGTCTTCTGCTGGGCGGTATTCAGCGTCACCACCGCGCGGATCTTCGAGCCCACCGGCACCGGCGCAGGGAAGCGGACCCGGTTCAGGCCGTAGTTGAGCGCGGCGGTGAGCTCCTTGATCTCGAGCACGTCCGCGATCGCCACCGGCGCCAGCGACAGGGTCAGGTACCCGTGTGCGATGGTGCCGTGGAACGGCCCGTGCGCGGCCCGCGCCGGATCGGTATGTATCCATTGATGATCGCCGGTCGCGTCGGCGAACAGTTCTACCTGCTGCTGGGTGATCTCGATCCAGTCGGTGGTGCCGAGCTGCCGGCCGGCGATGCCGATCAGATCGGCCGGGGTATCGAGTTGTGTTGTCATAGCGGTCCTTTCAGTGAGCCAGGACGTAGGTGCCGGGCGCCGGAGCCAGCGGCGGGAGCTCGGGGAGCCCTAGCGTGGCCGGGGCATCACGCATCGGGCCGCTGCGCTCGCCGAGCCAGTCGGTGAAGTCGGTCCACCACGAACCCTGGTGCTGCGCCGCCGAATCCGCCCAGGCGCCCGGATCTGCCTCGTCGGTGGCGCCGATGCGGTAGGCGGACTTGGGATTTCCGGGCGGGTTCACCAGTGCGGCGATGTGCCCGCTGGTGGACAGTACGAATCGCGAGTCCTTGCTGCCCAGCAGCCGGGCGCTGCGGTAGCACGCCTGCCACGGCGAGATGTGGTCGGTCAGCCCGGCGACGACGTAGCTGTCCACGCTCACCCGCGACAGGTCCACCGGCGTGCCGAGCATGCTCGCCGCGTCCGGGACCGTCAGCGCGTTGTGCAGCCCCAGCATGACCATGTCGCGGTGCAGGGCGGCGGTCATGCGGGTGGCGTCGGCGTTCCAGAACAGCACGTCGAACGGGGCGGGTTGGCGACCCTGCAGATAGTTGTTGACCCAGTACCGCCACACCAGGTCGTTGGGCCGCAGCCAGGCGAACATCTCCGCCAGGGCCGCGCCGTCCAGATAGCCCTTGCGCGCCGACGCCGCGATGGCCAGCTGCGCGGTCTCCTCGTCCAGGACGGCGTCGGCGAAACCCGCGTGGGATTGATCCAGCACCGTCACCATGAGCGTCAGGCTGGCCAGCCGCTGCTCCTGTCCGATCGCCGCGAGATGGGCCGCGGTCATGGCCGCGAGAATGCCGCCGGAGCACGAGGCCTGCAGGTGGGTGCGCTCGGAGCCGGTGATGCGCTGCACCGCGGCCAGGGCGTCGAGGATGGCGCCGCCGTAGGTGTCGAATCCCCAATCCCGCTGCGCGGCATCGGGATTACGCCACGACATGGCGAACACCTGCTGACCCTGGGACAGGAAGTACTCGATCATGCTGCGCCCGGGCGCGATGTCCATGACATAGAATTTGTTGATCACCGGCGGCACCATCAGCAGCGGCACGGTGCGCACCTGCTCGGTGGTCGGCGCGTACTGGATGAGCTCGAAGGCCTCGGTGCGCAGCACCACCGACCCCGCCGTGACGGCCACGTTCTCCCCCACCGTGAACGCGTTCGCCTCCACCATCGCCGGAATCCGGGGCGCCCCAGCCATGTCGCCGAGGAAGTGCCGTACCCCCTGCACCATGCTCGAGCCGCCGGTGTCGATAGCGGCCTTCCAGGCGACCGGGTTAAGCAGCGGATTGTTGGTCGGGGCCAGCGCATCGATCGCGTTGTCCACGACAAACCGCATCCACTCTTCGTCGCGCCAGTCCAGCTGGGCGTCCGTGAGCAGGGTTTCCGCGGTGTCGCCGGCGGCCAGATAGGCCTGCATCGCGCGCCGCAGCAGCGGATTGCCCTGCCAGGCGGGATCGGCGAAGCGCTTGTCCGACCTGGCCGGGGCGACCTGTGACTGGCCCCGCGCGATATCCACCAGCTCTCGGCCCAGCGCCGAGACCCGGGTGCCGACCACTCCCGGACGGCGGGCCAGCTCGAGCGCCAGCCGGCCCCAGGAGTTGTTGGGCATCAGGCGGCGGCCGATGCCCACGGCCGAGCCGGTCAGTAGCAGATCCAGCGGGGCGGCCAACTCGTCGGCCCCCAGCATGTCGTCGGTGTTTTCGGTTTTCGTCGCCATGTGCTCACTACTCCTGCGATCGGACATCGGGTCGTTCGAGATCCGCCCATTGATCTCCATGGTTTTGCCTGACGAGCTCGGAGTCGATGTGGTGGCGGACAATCTCGTCGGCACAACGGTGTGCGACGGGACAACGGGGGCGAGGTTCACAGCAGCCGCCGGTACACCTCGAAGGCGAAACAGAGCTCGGCCAGGTCCCGGGGCCGCGACAACGACCTGCCGGTGCGTTCCTCGATGCGGTGCAACCGGTAGCGCACGGTGTTGGGGTGGCAGAACAGCAACTCGCCGGTGGCGCGCAGGGATCCGTCGGTGGCCACCCAGACCCGGAAGGTCTCGAACAGCACCTCGCGCTCCTCCTGCGCCAGCTCGTCGAAGGAATCGAACAGCGGCGCAACCAGTTTGGTCGTGATCTCGGGGGCACTGACGGCGGCGGCGCCGAGGATCGAGCCGTCGAAGACCGAGACCAGGTCATCCGGTTCGGCGCGCCCGCCCGCGGCGATCCGCGCGTACCGCAGCGCCTCGGGTGTCTCGCGCAGATCGTCGTAACGCGAGCTCACCCCGATCCGGGCGGTCGCGGTGCGCGAGAGCAGGGCCAGCGCATTCGTCAGCTGCTGCTCGGTGCGGAAACTCAGAATGCCGATGGTCAGTTCGGGCAGCTCCCACCAGGCCGAGAACACGTCCAGGCTGCGGAGTTTGGGTTCGATCTCCGGCAGCGCCTCGGCCCCGGGCGCGGGCGCCCGCGCGGCCACGACCACGAACGGGCCTGTCGCTGGCAGGCGCAGGTAGTCCGCGGCCTCCCATACGCTCCATCGCTCGAACAACCGCCCGTGCAGCAGCGCGTCCATGAGCGCGCTGTGCGTGTCGGTGTCGCGCTCGATCCGCCGGGTCTGCTCGCGGCGATAGCCGGACGCCGCGGCATCGGTATAGAGCCCTTGCGCGGCAATCACTTTCGCGGTCAGCGAGCGCACCGTCTCACCGTCGGCGCCCGTCGCGGCGCCCAGCAGCGCCTCCCAGAGGCGGTAGAATCCGATCCGGTACGCCTCGAGCACGGCGGCCAGTGGAATGTCCTCGCGGGCACGCTCGGCACCCACCGCGGCGGCCGGGTCGATGTCGAAATCCACGCCCGTGATCAGCCCGTCGAGCACAACGCGCAGGTGCTCGGTGACCACCGCGACCAGCACGTCGAACGGCACCACCGCCGACGTGCCGTAGTAGACCACCTCTTTGCCGATCGCCCGAGCCAGCTCCACGGCCAGCTGATCGACGCGACCGGCAAGGGTCCGCGCCGCCGCTGCGATATCGTGTCCGCTGTTGTCCATGAGAGCACGGTAGGACGGTGACGGGCGGCTGCCATTGTCTCGAGGAGACGAAAAACCGGCGCCTCATTGTCGCCGAAAGGGCACGTCAGGACGGATCCGGGCGCAACACCACCGGACCGTACCAATGACACACCAGCAGCGCCAGCTCGACGTCGAGCCGATCCTGCGCGATCGGCCTCCCGCGCCGGGCAACCGCGCGCCCGACCCGGTACTTCACGGAGTTGAAGTGCAGATCCAGTTCCTCCGCGGCCGCCTTGTAGCTCGATCCGGTGCGCAGGAACACCCGCAGCGTCTCGCGCAGGCGCGCGTCGTTGTCGGTGTCGCGGGCCAGCTCGCCCAGCGTCTCGCCCACCCATTCGCGGGTCTCGGCGAGATCGTCGCCCAGCAGCGCGGCCGCGGCCAAGCCCGGATCCGACGCGGCCACAACGGGATTCGCCATACCCCCGGCCGCCGCCACGGCCTGCGCCTGCCCGGCCTGCCGGTGCGAGCGGCGAAAGCCCGCGACCCCGGATCCGGCCCGGCCGATCGCGATCCCGGGCGCGGCGGGCGATGACGCGGCGCGGGCCCGCAGCACCGGCGCCGGATCGGGCGGCGCCGCGCGATAGGGCAGCCACGCCCACGCGCAGGCCGGATCGGCGGCGACGAACAGCGGATTCGCGTCGGTGGCCAGCTCCTGGGCCAGCTCGCGGACGAACTGCTGCAGCCGGGGAATCTCACTGTCCCCGGCGTCGGAATACCACAGCACCAGCGCGATGTGGTGCCAGCGCAGCGGATACCGGATGACGGTGGAGGTCTCGTCGGCGTCCACGGCCTTGCGGGTGGTCAGCAGTTCGCGCACGCGCAGCGCGCGCAGGCTGTTGCGGGTCTCCAGCCACCGTTCCCGCTCGTCGTCGTAGATGACCACGACCTGCTCGGTGATGCGGTCGATGTACTCGAACACGATCGCGGTGATCCGCTCGATCGCGGAGATCCGATCACCGGGCGGAATCGCCATCTCGTGCAATTCGGCGAACACCATCTCGGTGAGCCGGCGCTGCCCCAGCCGATAGGCCCGCACCAGCGCGTGGACCGGAACACCCTGCTGGGCAAGGCGTCTGGCGTATTCGACGGCCGCCGCGGGCGCCTGAATGCGCTCGACGGGCAGGTCGTGGCGCAGCGCGTGCAGCAGGGTGTCGACATTGGCCTCGACGCTCGCGCCCAGGAGTTCGGCGGTGCGCGCGTCGCCGCGCAGATCGATGATGTCGTCTTCCAGGGCGGCCTGGATGGCCGCGCTGACCTGCGTCACCCTGGCATTCATCCGGGCAGCGATCGCCTCGATGTAGCGGCCCACCGCGACGTCGCCGTCGCGCCGCGCAACCGTCATACCCCCACGGTAGTGCCGGTAACCCGCGACGGCGGGCCGTTTGCCTTGTTCTCCGGCGACAAGTGCCGGGCCGAAGTTCGTTCACGCGCGACGGTGGTTCGCGGACCGGTGATTTCTACGGTGTTCTCCGTCACTTTTTCAGCCGGCAAAGGACCTCCCCGATGAACCTCCCCTCGTTACCGGACCGCAGGGCCGCCCGCGATCCGCACGCCCCCGCCCTCGCCGACGACCGCGTCGACCTCGACAACGCCGGATTCCACACGGCCGTGCGACGGGCCGCGGCGACGCTGCGCGGTGCGGGCATCGGGACCGGCGACGTGGTGGCGGTCCTGCTGCCCAACACCGCGGACCTGGTGGTGGCGCTCTTTGCCGCCTGGCGCCTGGGTGCGGCCGTCACACCGGTGAATCCCTCGCTCACCACCGACGAGATCGCCTATCAGGCGAACGACGCGGGCGCGAAGATGCTGATCACCGACCGGCCGTTCGACGGGCAGGTGGGCGCGGTGCTGCCCGTGGATCGGTTGCGCTCCGGACCGCTCGACACGGGCGACGAACCTGTCGCGATCGACACCGATGCGCTGGCGCTGCTGATCTACACCAGCGGAACCACCGGGCGACCCAAGGGCGTGATGCTCGATCACGCCAACCTGAACGCCATGTGCGGCATGATCATCGCCGCACTGGAGCTGACCGAAACGGACCACAGCCTGCTTATCCTGCCGCTGTTCCACGTCAACGGGATCGTGGTCGGGGTGCTCTCGCCGCTGCTGGCGGGCGGACGCACCACGGTGGCGGGGCGGTTCGAGGCGGCGGGATTCTTCGCCCGGATCGAAAAAGCCCGCGCCACATACTTTTCCGCCGTGCCGACCATCTACCGGATGCTGGCCGATCTGCCCGCGACGGTGCGCCCGGACACCTCGTCGGTGCGCTTGGGCATCTGCGGCGCCGCCCCGGCCAGCGTGGGCCTGCTCGCCGAATTCGAGGGGCGCTACGGCATTCCGGTCATCGAGGGTTACGGATTGTCCGAGAGCACCTGCGCCAGCACCATCAATCCCCTTGCCGGAGAACGGAAACCGGGCTCGGTCGGGCTGCCGCTGCCCGGTCAGCGCATCCGGATCCTGGCCGACGACGGCTCCGAGGCCGTCCCGGGCGAGAGCGGCGAAGTGCTGGTCTCGGGCCCGAACATCATGCGCGGCTACCTCAATCGGCCCGAGGAGACCGCCCTGACCGTCGTGGACGGGTGGCTGCACACCGGCGATATCGGACGCCTCGACGCGGAGGGCTACCTGACCCTGGTGGACCGGGCCAAGGACATGATCATCCGCGGCGGGGAGAACATCTACCCCAAAGAGATCGAAACCGTCGTCTACCAGCTGCCCGAGGTCGCCGAGGCCGCGGTGATCGGGCGGCCCGATCCCGTCTACGGCGAGCAGCCGATCCTGTTCGTCGCCCTCACCGCCGATTCAGCGCTGGACGCCGACGCGATCCGCGAGCATGCCCGGACCGGATTGGCGAAATACAAACTGCCGGTGTCGATCCGGGTTCTCGATCAGCTACCCAAGAATGCCGTCGGCAAGATCGACAAGCCCGCACTGCGGCTGCTCGATGCCGAAACACGTTGATTACCAGCACTATCGAAAGAGAAGGAGAAGTGTCATGGGCTTCACGAAACCCGATCTGCCCGCGGTCGAACCGGAGAGCTTCCTGCGGCTGCCGCTCATGGAGCGAATGCGGATCCTGGCCACCCACTGGGTCGAACACGGCTTCGGCTCCCCGCGCATGGTGCACACGATCTACATCCTGAAACTGATTGTGCTGTATGCCCTCGGCGGCGCGGTCGTCGCGACGGCCACCTCGCACCTGCCCGCCTTCTGGCACGTGACCCAGTGGTGGAACCAGCCGATCGTCTATCAGAAGGCGATCCTGTGGACGGTGCTGCTGGAGAGCATCGGCATCGCCGGATCGTGGGGACCGTTGGCGGGCAAGGTGAAACCGATGACCGGCGGCATCGTGTTCTGGGCGCGGCCCGGCACCATCCGGCTGCGGCCCTGGAAGTGGGTGCCGCTCACCGCGGGCGATCGGCGCAACTGGTTCGACATCACGCTGTATGCCGCGTTGCTGGTGAGCGTCGCCGTCGCGCTGTTATCCCCTGGCGTGCACAGCGATTCGCTGTCGTCCGCGGTCCCGGGCAACACCTCCGGGCTGGTGAATCCGGCGCTGCTGATCGCGCCTATCGTGCTGCTGATCCTGAACGGCGTGCGGGACAAGACGATATTCCTCGGCGCGCGCGGCGAGCAGTATCTGCCCGCGCTGTTCTTCTTCGCCGCACTGCCTTTCATCGACATGATCATCGCGCTGAAGCTGCTCATCGTCGTGGTGTGGGTGGGCGCGGGCGTGTCCAAGTTCGGCAAGCACTTCTCGCTCGTGGTGCCGCCCATGGTCAGCAACAGCCCCTCGGTGCCCTTCACCTGGCTCAAGCGCGCACACTACCGCGACTTCCCGCGGGATCTGCGCCCGTCCCGGATCGCGGACCTGATGGCGCACGCCGGCGGCACCACCGTAGAGATCATCGTTCCGCTGGTGCTGTTGTTCTCGCGCAATCACTGGCTCACGGTGCTGGCGGTGGCCGTGATGGTGGTGTTCCACCTGTTCATCGTGTCCACCTTCCCGCTGGCGGTGCCGCTGGAGTGGAACGTGCTGTTCGCCTACGCCTCGATGTTCCTGTTCCTGGGATTCCCGAATCAGGGCGGCTACGGACTGTTCGACATCTCCTCGCCGTGGCTTGCGCTGGTGCTGATCGCCGGACTGCTGCTCTTCCCGATCCTGGGCAACTTCCGTCCGGACAAGGTCTCGTTCCTGCCGTCCATGCGCCAGTACGCGGGAAACTGGGCCTCGGCGGTCTGGGCCTTCGCGCCCGGTGCGGAGGGCAAACTGGATAGGGTGACACGCACCGCGAGAAACCAGGTCGACCAGTTCGTCGAATTCGGTTACGAACCGCAGTGGGCCGAGATCACTATGCAGCAGGTCATCGCCTGGCGCACGATGCACAGCCAGGGCCGCGGACTGTTCTCGGTGCTACTGAAGAACCTGCCCGATATCGAGACCCGCACCGTGCGCGAGGGCGAATTCCTGTGCAATTCGCTGATCGGCTTCAACTTCGGCGATGGTCACCTGCACGACGCGAGCTTCATTGCGGCCGTGCAGCGCGAGGCCCGATTCGAACCGGGCGAGGCGGTGGTGGTCTGGGTCGAATCGCAGGCGTGGGGCAGCCGGGTGCAGCATTACCAGGTCATCGACGCGGCGCTGGGCGTCGTCGAGCGTGGCACCTGGTCGGTCGCCGATGCCGTGGACGCGCAGCCCTGGCTGCCGGACGGCCCGATCCCCCTGGCCGTCACGTGGACCGCGCCCGGCGGCGCACCCGTCGCCCCGGCCGACGAGCGGGAACACGGACACGGAGCGCTGGCGTGACCACCGCGACCGTCGTCGGCGGCGGGCCCAACGGACTCGCCGCCGCCGTGGCCCTGGCCCGGGCGGGCGTCCGGGTCACGGTCCTCGAGGCCGACACCGAGATCGGCGGCGGTACCCGCACGGTCGAGGACATCGTGCCCGGGCTGCTGCACGACCGGTGTGCGGCAACCCATCCGATGGCCGTGGGCTCCCCCTTCCTGGCCGGGCTCGACCTCGAGCGGTACGGATTGTCCTGGCGCACACCGGACATCGACTGCGTCCACCCGCTGGAGGATGGGCGCGCCGGGGTGCTGCATCGCTCGGTCGAACGCACCGCGGCCGGGCTGGGTCGCGATGGGGATCGCTGGAAGCTGTTGTTCGGCAGACCCTCCGAGCGTTACGACGCCCTGGCCGAGGACATCCTGTATCCGCTGCTACACCTGCCCCGGCACCCGCTGACACTGGCGCGTTTCGGCGCGCCCACGCCCCTGCCCGCCTCGGCGCTGGCCCGCGCCTTCCGCACGCGGGAGGCGCGGGCGCTGTTCGGAGGCGTTGCGGCCCATGCCTTCCGGCCGCTGCACCTGCCGATGACCTCGGCGATCGGCATGGGCATTCTGACCGCGGGTCATCGGCACGGGTGGCCCGTCGCCGCCGGCGGTTCGCACGCGATCACCCTGGCACTCGCGGCATTGCTGGCGGACCTGGGCGGCAAGATCGAGACCGGCGTCCGGGTGAGCACCCACACTCAGCTGCCGACCGCGGACATCACCATGTTCGACCTGGCTCCCGAAGCGGTCGCCGAGCTCCTCGGCGACCGTCTTCCGGCCCGAATCGCGCACGCCTACCGGAACTTCCGGCGCGGCCCCGGGGCATTCAAGGTCGACTTCGCGGTGGCCGAGGGGGTGCCGTGGACCAATCCGAAGGCCCGCCGCGCCGGAACCGTCCACCTCGGCGGGCCCTACGCCGAAATCGCCGCCGCCGAGCGCGACACCCACGCCGGGCGCCTGCCAGAGCGCCCCTTCGTACTGATCGGCCAGCAGTACCTGGCCGATCCGCAGCGCTCGGTGGGCAATATTCACCCGGTGTGGGCCTATGCCCATGTCCCGCACGGGTATACGGGCGACGCCACGGAGGCGATCATCGCCCGGATCGAACAGTTCGCCCCCGGATTCCGGGATCGCGTCATCGGCAGGTCGGTCCGCACTACAACCGAGCTCGCGACCTACAACCCCAACTTCACCGGCGGCGACATCATGACCGGCTCCAAGGACATCCGGCAGCTCGTTTTCGGACCGCGAATCACCTTGTCTCCCTATTCAGTAGGAGTACCCGGCATGTACATCTGCTCCGCCGCCACACCGCCGGGCCCCGGCGCCCACGGCATGTGTGGGGCCAACGCCGCCGACCGGGCCCTGCGCGACCTCGGACGATGACCGGGGCCCCCGACGCACACGGCAGCGCCAACGCTACCGACCGGGCCCCGCGCGACCTCACGGGGCCCCGGCGGTGCTCACTCGGAGCGCGGGCGAGCCGGCGGGTCACGCTCCCTGTGCGGCCATGGCAATCGCTACCTGAATCCGCGATTGCAGCTTCAGTTTGGTCAGGATGTTCGAGATGTGCGACTGCACGGTGCGCGGGGACAGGAACATTCGGGTGGCGATGTCCGGATTCGACAGTCCCTGCGCCACCAGGGCGGCGACCTTCTTCTCGGTCGGGGTCAGCGACTGCCAGCCGTTCTTGGGCCGGTTGCGGGGACCACGCCGCCCGCGGCGAATCCCGAACTCCCGCAGGCTCGCCTCGGCCCGGGCGATATCCCATTCGGCGCCGAACCCGGTGTACAGCTCGACCGCGGCGTCCAGCGCGGACCGCGCCTGCACCGTGTGCCCCTCGGCCGCGAGCAGCGTGGCGAGGAACTCGTTGGCCTGCGCCTGATACCAGGGGCGATCGGCCTCCCGAAACGAGTCGACGGCACGGGCGACGAGGGCCGAGTCGCCGTCGGCCATCCCGTGACACAGCTCCGCCGTAGCCCGCCGGCTGGGGGTGGAATGGCGCGCCTGCAACGTATCCGCGGCGGCGGCGACCTTGCCGACGACATCCTTGCGCCCGGCCGCGATCGCCATGCGCACCAGATCCGGATACGCGTGATAGACGGTGGCACAGACAACGCCGTCCACCAATTCGTTGCTCGGGCCCAGCAGGGTGTCCATGGCCCGGGCGGGATCACCCTGTGTCTCATAGACCAGCGCCTGCACCCAGGGGCGCAGGTGCCGGTAGCCGCGGCCCTCCAGCCGATCGCGGGGAGCGGGCAGCGAGTCCGGGGTGCCGGTGAACGTGCCGCGGTGCACCGCGACCAGAGCCGCGAAACAGTCTGCGGTCGCGGCGAATCCGAAGACGTCCGGCGCCTCCCGGCAGCCGCCCAGATCGACCAGGGCGTCGTCCCAGCGGCCCCGCAGGAAGTGTAATCTCGCCAGTTCCAAGCGATTCGAGCCGAGATACGCCCCGGACATGCTCTCGCTGTATCGGACCGCCCGGGTCAGCATCTTTTCCGCGGCCTCGTACCGGTCGAGTTCGGTCAGGCAGATGCCGCTGAGCGAATAGGGCTCGATGGTGGAAAGCCGCCGGCGGCCACTGGATTCGAAACTGCGTACCAGCTGATCGCCGAGTTGCTGCGCCTCGTCCAGGAATCCCTGCTGGAACCGCAACGAGCCCAGCGCGAGCGAGCCCAGCCCCCACGCGACCGGATCCGCGCAGGCATCGCCGATGGTCATCGCCCGGGCCGCCGCCTCCTCCGCAATGTCGAAACGCTCGAGCAGCACGTAGGACAGGCCACGGAAGCCGTGAAATTGCCCCTGCTGCACCGGGGTGAGACCGGGCACGCCGAGGACGGACTCGGCGACCGCGATGGCGTCGGACAGGTTCCCCCGGGCGAAACACGCATGCGCCAGCAACCAGTGCAGCATGATGTTGTCCGACTGCTGCCGACTCACCACCGTGGATCCCAGCGACAACACGTGCCGTGCGACCGCCTCGGCGTGGGTGGGGTTCCCGCTCCACAGCAGCGCTCTGATCTGCCACAGGCGCAGTTCGTCGTGCAGGGCCGGGTCGAGTCGCGGAGTCTCGATGGCCCGGGCCAGCAGCCCCGCCGCGAGTTCGGGCGCACGCACCGTCAGTCTCTCCACAGAGGCCGTCAGCCATTCCAGGCCGATCGGGTCCAGTGGGCCTTCGCCCGGCAGCAGGTACATCGCGACCCGCTCCACGGGCGCTTCCATCGACATCAACACCCGCGCCGCCCGCGATTGCAGCATCACCCGCGTGGCCGGCGGAAGCTGGTCGGCCAGCACCTGGCGAATCAGGTCGTGCCGGAAGGTCAGCTCCGCGCCGTGCCGCTCCAGGATTCCCGACCCGACCGCCATGCTTATCACGTTCCACACATCGATCAGCGGAGCCTCGAGGAACTCGGCCAGCTCGACGGCCTCGATGCCGTGCCCCAATGCCGCCGCCATCGAAAGGATCTGCCGCGAGCGCGCCGGAAGATAGTCCAGCCTCCGGGCGACCACGTCCGTCAGCGACTCCGGCAGGCGAATCTCTCCCGCGTCGCTGACCGCGAAAGCCGTTGCGGCCGTGCTTATTTCTCCGCCCTCGAGCATCCCCGCCTGCGACAATCCCGCCACCAGCTCGGTGACATACAGCGGGTTGCCGCCCGCGCTGGCGACCGCGGCCGACAACAGTGGCCCGGCGGCCGATCCGAGCGAGCGCTCCACCAGCACGGCCACCTCGGCATCGCCCATCGGTCCGAGTCGCACGAGTTCGGCTCCCCCCGACTCGAATTCGGCGAACAGGGCCGGCAGATTGCGGCCGCGCGAGAGCGGCAGGGCCGCGAGCAGAATCAGCAACGGGAGCTCGCGGACGAGGTGGCCCAGCCGTTGCAGCGCCCGCAGACTGGACGGATCGGCCCAGTGCGCATCGTCCAGGATCAACGCGAATGGACCTACGACACAGCGATTCTCGATCATGGCGAGCAGATTCTCGATGATCCCCAGCTCGTGCCCGAGCGTCGGCGCGTCGGCGAGGGTCTCCCGCTCGACCGGCGCCCGGCCGGATCGCGGCGAGGAGGTCGCTTCGAGCGTGTCCCGCAGTGCCGCCATCGCCCCGAACGGGACCCGTTGCGCGAGCTCCTTGGCGTCGCTGCGCACTACCTGCACGCCGCGCACGGACGCCAATCGTGCGGCCGCCGAGAGCATCACGGACTTGCCGATGCCCGGTTCACCCTCGATGAGGACGACCCCGCCCTCCCCCGCGACCACCCTGTCGATCCGCCGTGAGATCCGGTCGAGTTCGTCGCGCCGGCCGATCAATCGCCCCTCCGGACCGTCGTACGGAGGCAATCCTGGTGATGCACCCACACCCACCACCCCTACCGGTCTCTTCGTTGATTCGATGTCGCTGAGTTCCTGCATTGTCGGTGCCGCCTGGAAATCCGAGGGGGTCGAGTGCTGTCGTACGTGGATGAGATCCGTTGTCCCATGGCGCGTTGGCCAGCCTCGCCCTCCTCCTGGGTCGAGTTGACGCTCGGCAAATCTCGTGCAACATCGGAACCGTACCCCACGACGACCGCGTATCAACCGAAATTGGTTGCGCTGCAATAGCTTCGCAGGGTAGAAACGCGGCCGGAACGGATCGCCCGACGTACACTGATTTACCAGTAGGTCAAATTCTTACCAGTACCCGCCCGATAGTCAAGAGGTAGAAGCACATGGCACCACGCACCTCATCGCACATCCTCGATGTCGCGGAGCAACTGGTGCAGAGCCGCGGGTTCAACGGGTTCAGCTATGCCGACATCGCCGCAGCCCTGTCGATCTCCAAACCCGCTCTGTACTACCACTTTCCGAGCAAGGCGGAGCTGGGCCTGGCACTGGTGCAACGATACGAGCAACGGTTCTTCGAGGCGCTGGCGGCGGTCGACGGCGCCGACGCTTCGGCCCGGCTCGAGCGCTACGCGAGCCTGTACGCGGGCGTCCTGCGCGAGCAGCGAATGTGCCTGTGCGGCATGCTCGCCGCCGAGTACAGCACACTGACGGCGGCGATGCAGGCATCGGTGGTCCACTTCTTCGAGCGCAACGTCGAATGGTTGTCGGAGGTGCTGTCGCAGGGGCTGCGGGAAGGAACACTGGCCTTCGCCGGATCTCCGAATGAGAAGGCACATATGATCATCAGCTGCCTGGAGGGCGCACTGCTGGTGGCCCGGGTCTACGCCGATGTCGACATGTTCCAGACGACGGCGGCGAGCCTACTGTCGGGGCTGGCAGCCGTTCCGATCGGCGAAATCGCCGACGCCGCAGGGTGATCCCGCCCCCATGGGAGGCCGTACCGACCCCGACGGCCGTGTATTCGACTGTACGACAACGGCTGCGGCTGATACGCATACTGGCGCCCTCGTTCGCTCGAGCTACCCGCACGCTCGTCCGCCGCATGAGCGATGAAGCGCTCGTACCGGATGTAGCGAGCGTGCCATCGGCTCAGCGACGAGTTGTCGCACATGAGTCATACGTGAACCCTATGAGGAATACTCCACGATGACTGGTGTCGCTTCGGACAGATTCGGTACTGTTTGCGACATGGAGGCTGCAGTATTCGTATTCGATCGCGTGGCCGATTTCGGCCTCGCATCGGTGGTCGAGGCCTTCAACATGGCCAATGCCCTACTGCCCGAGCTGGAATCGCCGCCCGCACCCTGGCACGTACGCATCGTGTCACTCGGCGCCAGCGTCCGGTCGGCGCACGGCCACCTGGTGCCGACCACTCCCCTGGACGATCTCCAGGGTGAGATCGACGTGATGATCGTGCCGGCGATCGGCGTTCTCGACATCCAGGAGTTGGTGGATCTGGTTTCCGGCCCCTCGAGTCATCCCCTGCTGGAACGAATTTCGGCGGCACATCGGCAGGGCACCCACGTCGCGGCCGCCTGCACCGGAACATTCTTCCTGGCCGAAGCCGGAGTGCTGGACGACCTGGAGGCGACCACCAGCTGGTGGCTGGGCCCTACCTTCCGCCGCCGATACCCGAAAATCCAGGTCCACGAGGGCCGCACCCTGTGCCGCGCCACCGGCGCGACCACCGCCGGCGCGTCCCTGTCCCACCTGGACCTGGCACTGTCGCTGATCAGAACGACCAGCCCGGCCCTGGCCGAACTCGTCGCCCGCTACCTGGCGATCGGCGACCGCGGCCCACAGATCGAGTTCTCCATCCCGGAGGTCGTCGCCCGTGGCAACTCGCTGGTCGCGTCCTTCGAGCGCTGGGTGCGCGAACGCGTCGCCGACCAGTTCACCGTCACCGATGCCGCCCGCGCCCTGGGCGTGACCCCGCGCAGCCTGCAGCGCGTGATGCAGGCCGAATTGGGCATGTCCCCAACGGATTTCGTCGACGAGATCCGTCTCGAGCGAGCGACGACACTGCTGCGCACGACCGACCTGTCGGTGGATTCGGTTGCGGCGCGGGTCGGGTATCTCAATGCCGGAACGCTGCGAGCGCTGTTCCGCAGGCGGCGCGGGAGGACAATTGCCGAGGTACGGGGACAGATCGCCCCTTGGCGATCGGGATCATAAACCCCAACCGGTCACAGCTGTCCCCGCTCATCCAGTTCGGTCACCGCGTCCTCGTATGCCAGTTTCTTGTTGGTCAGCAGATACAGCTTCACGCAGACTGTCAGATCCATCAACCGGAGCGTGGTTTCCGTTCCAGCCCAGCGAATCTCCGCAAACTCACCGGGTGTGCGAGTCGTGGGCGCACCGATCGCGGACGTGATGGCCGCCGCGGCCGCGACAAAGGCGTTACCGACCGCCGCACGGCTCGCGTCGTCCTGGCCGACGAGATCGGTGATCCGGACCTCAATTCCATCGACATACCCTGAGCGGCCGGATATTCGGCCGCCGGCCAACCCTGATCCGGTATCCACCATGACCGAATCGGGCTTCGACGAGAGCGTGGTCCAGCCGAATCCGGCCGCCAGCTGCGATGCATCGGCCATCAGCAACGGCCACGTCAAGGACTTCAGCTGCGCGGCCAGCCTGCCGACCTCGGTGTCGGTCATCGCGCGCAACTCCGTCATGTGATCACCCTAGTCGTGGCTGTCCGACCTCGTATGATGCCGCCGATAGCCTGGACCGATACCGGGGTACCGTCACGCTCGAGAACGAACTTGGTGATGGTCGTACTTCCGTTGATATCCGTACGTGCCAGCTCGTATTGGAATACCAGGGTGCCGTCGTGGAACGCGCCCAACAGCTCGTCTCTGGCCTGCAGCAGCTTCCGCGCCGCCGGGCTGTCCGGATCAATACCACGCGCACGCATGGTCTCCGGCGTCTCGTTCAATACACGGGCGAGATTCTTCTCGATTTCCAAAGTTCGCGCGTAGTACTCGGGTGCGCCCTGCTGTGCCCTGCCGGTGGGCGTGTCCGCAGTACCCAGGGGAGATCCGAGACCCTTGTTCTCGATGGCCTTGAAGATCGGCGGCTCGCCGGCTCGTGCCGGCACGAAAAGAGGAACATCGAAGCTCCCGCCGCCCTCCCACACCGTGTCGAGCGGCAGCATCACCACAGCATTCGGATGCACAGCCGGATCGTTTGCGTACGCAAATCCCGGAATATCACCTATCTGCCTGGAGGTATCCACCATATTGGGGCCGATATTGTGGTAGCGCTCAGCGATACCGCGAAGATCGTACAGCCGACTGATTTTCTCCTGCTTTTCCGCATCGCTCAGACTACTTTGATCTATGGCGGCCTCCTGAGCCGCAATGGCCGGTTCGAGCTTTTTGCCCGCCAGGTGGTTGATATCCCTGATACCGAACTCGGGCATCAGAGCCTTCGCTGCTGCACCGACAGAGTCGCGAAGACTCTGCTGCATCTGGCGCACCAAAACCTTACCTGCAAGCCTACCTTGCTCATCCCCGTCGGACATTACATAAGGATCGGATTTACCCTTCTGCGCCTTATATCTTATTCCCTTACCGGAAAATTGATAGGGTTCGTCGGCCGGTGCCGATGGCACGGCGTGCGGGGCGGTCCCGCCGGGATCGGCGATACCACCGCCGGTGACGTCCGGCCTCCGGTCGTCCGTTGGAACGTCCCAGAATCTGAACGCGGCTCGTCGGTGCGGCGGGATATATTGGCTCAGTCTGCTCCTGGCCAATGCATCGGGCGAATCGATCGCCCCGTGCCAGGCCTCGCCCGTAATTCGGCCGTGTTCGCGAATCTCGTGAAGACGATCGAACATGGCATCGATCTCGTCGCGGCCGAGCCCTGACTGCAGCATCCGGGATCGGAGCGTCGGGAGGTCGATGGCTCGTACTTTGGCGAGGAGATCAGCGGGTAGCGGCTTGTCGAGCTGCAGCATCACGAAATCGGAGTAGATCGTCGGATGTGCGAGGCCGGACGCGCCGCGCCGCGGGAAGGCGCCGGGGTTGTCGATGACGACCGGCCGGCCCTCCGAGGAAGTGGCATAGGTGTCCCGGCTCCGGACGCCGATGCCGATCACGTAGTCGTGGACAGCCATGAGCCGCTGGTCCTCGATTCGATACGAGTCTTTGGGCGCCGATGACGACAGATTGCGAGGAATCTCGGTGACGGCCCCGTCCTCGCCTGGTCCGTCGACGCTGCGGTAGACCGCGGGCGCCGCCAGATTCTCATCCAGCTCGAGGCCGAACAGGTAACTTGCCACGTTCTCGGCACCGGCGCGCCGGACCGAGGGATGCGCCGGCTCGAGCGTCTCCGGCTGTGCCGGATCCAGATCGGACGGGACCGGCGGCTCGTGGCCAGTCGGCGCGCCGGAATTCGGATCGTGGTGTACGGTCGGCGGCTGGCCCCCACCGTGCCCACCGCCGGCAGCGGCATTCTCCTCGTCCCGCGCTCGCTCGCCCTCACCCGGAGATTCGCGCGGGCGGCCGATGCCGACTCGGTTGGCATCGCCCAGTTGATGGATCGCGTCGTGCGCCTTCTCGTCGCGTTCGCGATCGTCGATCGGGATGTCCGGATGCCCGTTGCGATCGAACAGGATCGCCTTGACCGGGACGTCCCCCGGCCGCCGCGACAGATCGGTGAACTCCTTGACGATGCCCAGATCCCGGACCACAATCCTGTTGCCCTCGTTGACCATCAAGAAGGCGTGACCCCCCACCCCGTGGGCGTCCCTGCCGGAGAACATCTCGACAACCAGCGCCGCCGCACCGTGTTTGACACCCCGGGCCTGCTCATCGGGCGTCCCCAGCAGCTCGGCCGCGACATCCGCGCGACCACCGTTGAAGTCCCGAAACGCGCCACCGGCACATGCTTCGATCTCCCCGGTCGACATACCCTCCAAGCCGACCAGTCGCGCGGGCAGCCGGATGCCCGAAATCCTCCCGAACATCCGCAGCAGTTCACGCAACCCCAGCACGGCACACTGACCGCCACCGCGGCCGTGGCCGGTCTCGGCAGCCGGTCCGTCCGCAGGCACCGCGGCACCCGAATTATGCACCGCCGCCGGATCATTCGTGTGAGCACCGTCGCCGTGCGAGTGCGCCGTACCATCGGCGGATCGCCGCCCCCGACCCGAATCCGACTGCGCGGTACGCGGATCCGCCCCGTCGGGTCGCCCATGTACACGTGGTCCGGTGTGGCCGGCAGTGCCGTCTCCGGGGCTTTCCACCTCCCCACGTGGCTGTTCCGGCGCTCGCGCCCCCTGCGGCATCGGCTCACCGGCCTCGGGCGGACGCAGATCGATCACGGTCCCCTGTCCGGCTTCGTCCACCCGCGTTTGACGGAAAAATATCGCGACGCCGTTCTTCGCCTGTGCATTCCGGATATCTCGTCCTATCAGCCAGTCAGGCTCCGGGGAATTCGATACAACCAGGAGTCGCGTTGGCCTGCCGGGCAGGAGCGCGACGAACTTCTGGCCGGGGACAGGCGTGGCCTGCTCACTGGCGATCACGTCGCGGGCAAGGAGCCTGGCCGCCTCGCCACGCAGCGTGGCGACGGCATCGGCCGCGACATGAAAATCCGAGAGCCGCCGCGTCCCCGCCTTGACGTGCGGCCCAGCTGCCACGAGCTTCCGTTCCGCTTCCTCCACCTCATCAAAGAAGCTGTACAGTCTGCCGCCCGTAGCGCCTCGCGCCCACAGTTCCTGGATGTGATCCTCCAGAGCCACCTGAGCGGCCTGTATCTGCACCTTGAGCTGATCCGCATCGAGGGTGTCCCAGTGCTCGACCTCCAGCGAACGGGCCGATTCCCGCACATCGGCAAGCGCGCGGTCACGAACTGCCACCTGATCGGCGATCTGCGTGACACAGTCGGCGATCTCTGCGGCGAAGGTCGTCGGCCGGTGTGGACGTGCCGCACCCACTGTGGTCCACCCGGACGGTGACGAACCTTGGTGGGACGGAGTCGATCCGGACGGACCTCCCGCAGGTGCCGGCGGCGGGGACGCCGGCGGAGTCGGATGGGCCGCTTCGTTATCGGGGCCGCCCGACGCCGAACCTGACCGGCGACCATCACCGGAACCCGACACATCCGCAGCCGACCTCCCCGACGGATCCGACCGGGCTGCCCCAGCATCGGGCTCACCCGACGCCGACCCCGACCGGCCACCACTACCAGACCCCGACGTACCCGGCGGCGGGGCAGCCGACGCCCCCTCTTGACCAGCCTCGGCGTCAGGCTCACCCGACGCTGCACCGGATCGGCCACCACCACCGGAACTCTGCACATCTGCGGCCGACCCCGCCGACGGCTCAGACCGGGCCGTCTCAGCATCAGGCCCATCCGCCGGTCCCGACCGGCCACCACCAGAACCCGACCTATCCGGAGGTGGGGCAGCCGGCCGCCCCTGTTGAGCCGCCGCAACATCGGACTCACCCGACGCCGGACCCGACCGACCACCACTAGCAGTCCCCGACGAACCCGAAGGCGAGGCACCCGACGCCCCTACCTGACCAGCCTCGGTATCAGGCTCATCCGACGCCGAACCCGCCCGGCCACCGCCACCGGACCCCGACGAATCCGGAGGCGGGGCAGCGGCAGTCCCGCCAGGCTGCTCGGGCGGGTCTTCCCGATGAACAGTGGTCACCTCATTGCTGTCGATCAGGACACGTAGCACGACAACGTTTTTCCGATTCGGGCCTGCGATCGCATCGATCGCCGGGCGCAGCTCGACGGCATGCTCCAGCGCCTCGACGGGAGTCTCCGACTCGCCCCGGACCACGACTGCTACCCGACGCGGTGGGCCCTCGATGATCCCGACGCGGGGCTCACCGGCCAGCGGGTCCGCGTCTGCCGACAGCAGGGCATCGCGCACAGCCAGGTCCTCATGATGCTTCTCGGCCTGAACCACCGCCTCGACCGCATCGTGGTAGTCCCCGGCCGCGCGCTCCAGCTCGTCGTAGGCGTCGCGCCGTTCCTGGGCGGCATCGCGTTGCTGTTGTGTGTCTTCGGGCATCACGTGGCCGCGCAACCGACCCAGCACCAGCGGGAGCTGGCGTCGATCGGTCACCGTGTCGAACCGCGGTTTTCCGGGAGCGGCCGGGTCACCGCGATCGGCGGCATCCTGTTCGACCTCGGCCACCCGATCGATCGCTGCCTGGAGTTGCTGCTCCGCGACGCCCCGAGCCTGTACGGCGTCGCGGACTGCCTCAGCGGCGGCCGCCAGCTCGTCCTGCCGGCCCACCGCAACCGCAGCCCGATGTTCGTCGAGCAGGGTCGCCGCCCGCGCCAAATGGGTTGCGCGCCGGCGCACTTCGTCACGCAATTCGGCGTGCACTCGGGCCAGTTCCTGCGGGCTCAACCGCTCGTGCTTCTCGACCACACCGTCCCGGTATGCGTCGAAGACGCGCACATAGTTTTTGATCCGCCGCTGTATCTCGGCCTGTGCTGCGCCCCGCATTTTCCGACGTCGGTCCTGAAACTGCTTCTGCCAGTTCTTCCCGCGCTTCTTATATGCCTTCGCGTGCTTCTCGTACTTCTTCTCGAGATTCCGATACCCTTCACTCTTCGGGTCATTCAACTCCTTGTAGCGCTTCACGTACTCGGGCAGTTTCTCCAACTCTTCGCTGGCGGTGTCGAGGCCGATAATGCGGGCCCAATCGCGGTGCACACCATCCTCGTCGGCGGTGTGAACGGTGCCGCCGAGGCGATCGGCGAACTCTGCGAGATTACCGATCACATCGCGCAGGTGCGCCGGACTCGTGTCGTCGTGGACCGGCATTTCCCCACCGGCAACCGGCGCAGCCTCCGGCCGGCGAGCGAACGGCTCGGCGTTCAGAACGGCACGAACGAAATCCGCCACCGGCTCGGCTAGCGCGTGATCCGGTGAATGACGCGCTGCCCTGTCGAGTTTCTTGGTCAGATATTTCGCATCCGTGATGCCGGTCGCATCCCGGTGACGATGGAAGTCGTCGTCATACCGCTCTCCGTACAGGTCCTCCTGCCGCAACCCGAGCCGCAAAAACGGCTCGAGCTGCCGCGCCAATCGATCACGCGCGGAGGCGATTTCACCACTATGATCAGGCCCGACCTCGCGCACGCAATCCACGAGGGCCTCGACCAGCACCTGGCGTTGTTGCTTGGCCAGTGACGGGTCGACCAGTCGTTCGGCGATCTGCTCAGGGGTCGCCTCGTCGGTGCCGACCTCCTTCCTGATAAGGCTGTACAAATCCGCGTATGCGGTGTCGCTCAGGGTAGAGATCCCGGATCCGACGACGCGCGGGTCCGCCCTGGTATCGCCGGCCCACGCCTTGGCGGACTCGTCCAATGTCATGAGCGTGCGAGCGTATTCGGTCAGCGCCCGGGCCGCATCCGGACCGTCGCCCTCAAGCCGGACCGCTCGACGGATCGCCTTTGACAGCCTTTTCGAGCTCAGACCGGTTTCATCCGGTACAGACTTCAGATTCTCGTCACG
Organism: Nocardia albiluteola; assembly: GCF_018860155.1. Classification (GTDB taxonomy): domain Bacteria; phylum Actinomycetota; class Actinomycetes; order Mycobacteriales; family Mycobacteriaceae; genus Nocardia; species Nocardia albiluteola. Next base: position 111,624 of record NZ_JAHKNI010000009.1, on the reverse strand, counting down.
CTTCTTCGGAAGGAAATCCTTCGGTTCGCATCCGAGCCGGCGGGCCAAGCGGTCTCGTGCGCCGTCGACGGCAGCGGGATCCGCACTACGCACCTCGCCGGCGAATTTGGTCAATTCCTTCGCGATGCGGCGGCGGGCGGACTTACCCAGGTGTGGGTCCGACAGCACGGACGCGATCCGCTCGGGGGTCAGGTCGCGTGCGGCCACGCCTAGTCGGCTGGCCAGGTCGCCGTGCGCCTGACCCAATCCTCGGAACTCTTCGATCTCGGTCGCGCTGCGGGCATAGTCGACAAGGGCCTCGATCTGCACCGCGCGCACCCCGTTGCGCAGTTGCTCGGCCTCGACGAGTTCGAGCCCACGGCGTAGCAGGTCGCCGGGTTCCTTCAGACCGAGCCGCTTCCCCAGAGCGTGCAGATCTTGCTCGACCTCCGCCCGGGAGCGCGGGACGCCCGCCGAAGCATTGTGCGCGGCAGGGTAATTCGATGCGCCCGCGGCCGGTGCTGGATCGATGGGGTGTTCCAGCACGGGATGCCAGGCTCCATTGCCCTCGCGGATCAGTGTCACTCGCACCCGGCGACCGTCGACGATGCCATCGAGATGCCGCACCTGCGGCGCACCGAGCTGTCCGATTCGGACCGACCCGTCGGGCTCCACCCAGCCGAGGCGATAGTCGGGCACGAGATCGCCGCGATTCACCGCCACGGCCAGGGAGGGATATTTTGCCAGCGTGCGGGCGAGAATCTCGTCGTGCTCCAGGGCCGCATCCAACACGACCAGCCGATGGGGCTGACCGCCGACACGCCAGACATTGTGTTCGACCTGCGTGGCGTTCGGATCGTGTGCGAGCCACTCCTCACCCGCCAGGTGCACCAAGGTCTCGCTGACAGCGCGGAACTTATCGTCGACACTCTCGTATTCCCGAGCCAGTGACCGTAGTTCCTCGAGTGCCCATATCCCCACCCCGGTACGGGCGCTCATCTCGATCCGAGCCTCGGCCATCCGCTCCGGATCCCGTGATGGATCCTCTGCGAGCATCTCCTCCCAACTGGCCCGCTGCTGGACAATCTGCTCGCGACGCAATGCATTCACAAAGAGGCTCGGCAGGACGGACTTGCTGAGGTTACCGTCCGAGTCGAACAGGTCGTGCCAAACCGGTGGGAGCGGGGCGGTCTTGTTAGGGAGCGACTGCCAGCGCAACAAGATCTCGAATAGATCGTCCCCCGCGGCCCGTGCCCCATCCAGCTGGAATCTCTGGGTCGGCTCATTGTCGTCGATGCTGGGGTAGCGGTTGAACCGGATGCGCCCGTCCTGGTTGCGGTACGCCTCGCTCGCTTCGGCCCAGCCATCGATCACCGCGGTGCGGCGGACAATCCGATATTCCAGGTGGTCGACGGCGCGCTGCACCGATTCGTGCGTCAGGTCTGGTAGATCGAGCCCGTGGTCTCGCGCGAGCTCGACGATCGCCTCGGCCACTTCCCGGCGCCTGGTCCGCAGCGCGTCGGCCTCCCGCAGCCAATCCTGCAGTACCGCACCGTCTTCAGATGATGGTGTGTGCTGCTCACCGTTGGCCGGGTGCGAGGGCTCGGCGAGGGACGGCCGTTGTTCGACGACAGGTGGTTCGGAATCCGGCGGCGTGGTTCTGCGGTTGAGGTGGTCGCGCTGCCCGTCCGGAAGGACCAGTTGGGCACGCAGTTTCGGGTCGGCCTCACTGTTCTCCGGCTCGTACAGAGTGCCGTCGGACAGGCGCGCGGGCGGTAGCTCGCTGTCGCGGTGGCGGTTGCGGAAAAAGTTCCCGACCCGTTCACGATTGGTCACGATCGAAATCACGTCGGCGGTCAGGCCGATCGGCAGCTTCGTCACGAAGTCGTTGACCGCGCTCAGGTGATCCAGGAGCGACATTCCATGCTCCATACCCGCGCCGCCGGAGGCGATGTCCGGATGGGGTTCGCCGTGCGGTGGCGATGGGAGCGCACTACCCGATCCGGACGGTGCACCGGTGTGCGGCCTGATCGGAGGCGCGAAGAACCCCTGCCACAGCCGACGCAGCCACGACTTTCTGCCTGCCCCAGCCGCATCGTCCGCATGCTCGGCCGACACGGACTCACGAGGCACCTCGTCGACGACCCGCCAACCGCCGGCGTCATCGGACTCCACGCGCAGTCGAACCCGCTCGCGCCCGAGCTCGACCACGATCTGGTGCCCCTGCTGCTCCGGGTCGTGCAACGCGGTATCGAGCGCCACGAGATCGGCGATATCGTGGGCCCGCTGGATCACCCCGGCCCGCAGATCGGCCAGCCGACGTGCGGCGCCCGTGGGAGTCTCGAAGTCGGCTGCGTTGGCGCCAAGTCGTCGGGCCCAGTCGTCCCGGATCGCCCCGAGCCGCGCGCCTTCCTCGGGAGTCGCTGCGGCGTCCGCGCGCAGTGCATGGTCCGCAAGTGCCTCGATCGCGGCGGCACGCAGAATATTTCGAACCTTCAGCTGCTCCAGGATGTTGCCGCGATCGGCGCTCGCAAGGTCCTCCTGCCGCAGGCCGAGCCCTCGCAGCAACTCCTCGCGCGCGTTCTGAGGGGACCGGACGCGCGGTGTGGCGGCCGAGGGTGGCGATCCCACGGACTTCTCGGAAGGGCCGAAGAACTCTCCCCCCCGAGCCCCGCGGATTTCACCTTGCACCCGGACTTCTTCGGCGAGTTCCCGCAGCGCACGGCTCGGGTCGGGATGGTTACCGAGAGCCTCTCGCAATCCGATCGCTTCGATCAAGCGGGGAACGTAGCCGGGGTCGGCCGGGTCGAGTGGTGCCTCCGGGTCAGCGGCGTGCTCGACACCGTGCTGCGCCAGGAACCTCAGCACTGCCGGCATCGGATGATCACCGAACCTCCGCTGTTCCTCGCCGCTCCCCGGCGGCTCGCGCACTCGGCCGACGCCCACCCAGTCCGCCTCGGCGACCTGCTCCTGCGCCTCGCGCAGCAACCGCTCCCGGGTCGGCTCATCGATCCGATCGACCGGCACGCCCTCGTGGTCCAGGAAGATCGCCCCGATACTTTCCACATCATCCGACAGGCGGGACAGATCCTCGTGGACCTCCCCCGTTCCCAAGTCTTCGACCGTGATCCGGTCACCTTCACGCCACAGCAGATAGGCGTGACCACCGACCCGGTTTCCGTCGCTCCGCCCGTACATGTCCACCACCAGCGCGGCCCCGCCATCGGGCACCCGATCCGCGACATCGGTATGCCTGGTGAACTGCTCCTCCAGCCGCCCTCCTGTCGCCCCCACGAGTTCATCCCGCGACATCCCTTCAACGCCGATCAGACGCGCGGGCAGGCGAATTCCCGAACGCTCGCCGAAACGCAGAAGCAACCTGCGCAGCGCCCGTATCCCGCACTCGGCGTTCTTCGCGGCGTCCCCGGGTGCCCGGTGCTCTGGCGCCTCGGTGTGCGACGATCCCGGATCATGTTCTGCCACCGCGTGTCCGGAGCCAGCGCCGGTCGCATCGGCCGAGCCGGGTTCGAGCACACGCTCGGGCAGCACCTCGTCGCCGCTCTCCCGGGTATACACCTCGCTCAGGCCCAGGCCGGGCTTACCCGAATCGCGCTTGCCCGATCCGTACTCGGCGCCGCCGTGCCTGCCGCCTCCGGCATCGTGCGCCGGCCCGGGGGGACGACTACCGTCGCCGAGGTCCGGGCGCGCGGCCCGTCGGCCCTCACCGACAGGGTGCCCGGTGGCCATCTCCGGCCGAAGGTTCTCCTCCGGCCGACGTGGGATTGTGCCCGTGACCGGCTCGGATCCCGGAATCATCGCGGGCTCGGCGCGAGCTTCACCCCCATCGCCGGACGTCGGCCTCGGGACGGATCCATCCATACCGGCGAGTTCGTCCGCCGGTCGACGTGTCGCCGCGGACGAGGGCTCGGCGGTCGCACCGGCGGGCAGATCCTCCACGCGATCGGGCACCGGCCCCGGCAACGTCCCGCTCAACCCCCGCCGCAGCTGCCCGGTCGGTGGTGCGGCGTCCGACTCCGAGCCGTCGCCCGCGGCGTGTGCCGCGTCGATATGTGCTCGCGCCGTGGCGGATTCGATGCCGGTGAGTTGATATCCGATCACCGCGTCGTGCAACTCCGCCCGCTGGGCGTCGGTGAGCTCGATGCCGTTACCGCCGGACAGCAGCCGGGTCAGCGTGTCGACGGCTCCGAACCGGTTGGCGGGCGAGCGCAGCAGCCATGCCGCGTGCTCGGGCAGGTCGGCGGTCGCCTCGTCGAACCGCACGGACGCGTCATGATGGGCGACCATCGCGCGCGCATACGCCAGCAACGCCGGGTCCGCCTCGTCGCCGACCGTCTCGGCGGCCCGATTCAGGCGGTCCAGACGTTCCTGCGTCTCGCGGTCCCGCACCGCCGTGTCGCGCAGCGCGCGAAGCCTCGCGGGATCGGTCGCATCCACGTCGATCCCCACAGCGCGTGCGGCATCGGCGAACTCGCGCCGGGCCGCGTCGCGCGGGCCCCGATCGAGCTGACCGTTGCGACCCACGAACGCGTGGTCGTTCGCCGCCGCGTCCCGCAGCGCGGCCACGGCGGCGGGATCCGCGGCAGCGACGTCCACACCCGCGTCTGCCAACGCCCCGATCCACCGCTGATCGGCCTGCGCTCGCGCGTCGACAACGGCCTCGTGCAAATCCCCGTAGCCGGCGGACTCGCGGCCGATGGCTGCGATGCCATGCTCCGCGTCCACGTGGTCACCCGACGCAACCACACCGTGGGAGTCGACCCCCGCCGGGGATTCCGCACCCGGCGGACCTGCCTCACCGATGCCATGGTCGCGGTACGGCAGACCCGCAGCATCCGCGGACGTCGAGGTCGGCACCCCCGAATGTTCGCCTGCCTCCGATGGTCCGGCCGGGCCCGCACCCCCGGCGGGGTGACCCGCGCCGTCAACGCCGATCTGCCCGGCGACAGGCTCCGACGTCTCGAGCGGAGGCCGGGCAGCATCACCTGCGGTGGGTGAGACCCGCAGATCAGGCGGAGCAGCCCCCGCTGACCAGCGTTCCGGGGCACCCTCCGAGCCGCCGTTGCCGCCGCCGGCGACTGAGGAATTGCGTTGGGGCACAGCGGCATCCGGTGTCATCGCAGCACCGGGACCCGCACCTCCCCGCACCTCCGCATGAACGGCCTCGAAGCCTGCAATGTTCGCCGCCGCGGACTGCGGCACAGAGGTATCGGGCCGCGACACGGCCGAAGCGGCGTCCGCAATCGACGAGGTGATGGGACCCGCGCCGGACAGCGGCTCCGCACGGACGCCCCCTCCGGCGGCGACAGATGCCAATACCGGCTGCCGCACCGCAGCGTCCGACACTGCTGGAGGCTCCACCGCCGGGGTGTTGTGTTCCTGCGGAGGAATGCCTTCGGAACTCCCAACTGCCACCGGCTCGGATTGCGGCACAACGGCATTCGGCACCTGGGTGTCGGCGCTCGCACCGACCGACACCTCTGCACGGCCCGGCCCAGGTCCCGCAGCGATTGCCGACTCGGATGGCGACACTGCCGATTCTGCCCGATGACTGACCACCGGACCGGCTGCCGCAGCGGCGCTGCGGGCGCCGGTCATACCTCCCCGGGCAGGATCACCCGCCAGGTTTTTCGTGCCAGCCGGGTCGTTTGCGCCCCGGCCGCCGGTGGCACCCCCGCGCCCGGTTACCTCGGTGGTCCGATTGGCCGGGCCCGCGGAGGGTTTCGGCACCTCGCCGGTGCGACGGTCCGATGTCACCCCTTGCCTGGCATCGAGCTCCTGGCGAAGGCGTTGGAACTTCTTCAGCGGCACCGGATCTCGGGGGGACCGCGCGACGTGCGCCCTTGCCTCGGCATATGCCTTGCCCAACCTGTGCTGATAATCCTGGCGAAACCCGTCGTCGGGGCCCGTCGCATCGGGCGCGGTGCTTCGCACCGCGAGGTTGCCGAACATCTCGTTGATCTGATGGAAGTCAGCAGGAGCCACAATCCCTTTGTGCATCGCGAGATCGCTGTTGACCATACCCAGGCCGTGCATTGCACCGATTGCCAAGAACTGCTGCGGGTTCAGCCCGGACGTCAGGTGTGACCAGTCCGCTTGGTGACCACCGGTCGGATCGAGCACCCCGAGCCCCGCCTCGCCTGCCTGGAACAGGGCCCGGCCGGCGGTGTCCCCCAACGCCATTCCCGGAACGTTCAGTGCCGCCGCGACCCCGGTGCCGACGAGGAACCGGGTCACAAAGCCCTCCTGGGCCAGTTTCTTCCCCACCACCTCCCCGGCGGGATGCCCGAGGACTACTCCGCCACCCCAGGACAACGCCGTGGATAGGAACTGTTCGGTGTCGAACCCGCTGCGTTGACCCCGCACGATCTGGTCGGCCTGAATGGCCAGATCCAGGGCCGCCCCCTGCCTGGCCTGTCTGAATCCCTCGTGTGCGGCACTCTTCGCCAGCTCCTTCAGGGCCGCCTTCTTCGCCGCCTCCTTCGCCGCCTGGTCTGCCGCCTGCTTTGCCGCTGCGCTCGCGGCGTCTTGCGCGGCTTCCTGCCCGATCGCCTTCAATGGCAGCTTCGCAGCGGCTTTCTCCGCAGCATCGCCGCCGACCTTCGTGATCAGACCGGCGCCGTCGCGGGCCGCGGCCTCGCCCAGCTGCCGACGGGCGATGTCTCCGGCACCATCGGTCGCGAGGTCCACCAGCGCGTGTCGCCCGGCGGCGCCGCCCGCCTGCCCCACAAAATCGGCGGCGACGTCACGCGCGGCAGCCCGGCCCCCCTGCCCCGCAACGTCCGCGGCCATATCGCGCCCCGCGATCCTGGCCCCCTGTCCCACGAGGTCCTCACCGGCGTGCCGTGCCGCACTCGCACCCAGATCGCCCGCGGCATCGCGGCCGATGGTCGAAAGCCCGTCGCGCCCAATGGTTTGAGCTGCCTTCTCCCCCAAATCCTGTGCGACCTTCTGGGAAATATCTGTACCGAAGTGCTCGAATACCTTGGGCATCTGCTCGGCCAGCATCGCCGCGATGGCGTCCGCCTCCGCATCGCGCGCGACCACCTCGGAGCAGTCCTGGAAAGCCAGCCGCACCAGCTGCCGGAATGCCGCGTAAACCCCGGGGGCGGCCGCATTTCCGGCGGCCGTCATCGCCAGCTGCGCGACCTGGTAGGCCGTCATGGCGCAGAAGAAGTCCTGCAGCTGCTGGGTGTAGTCGATGCTCGTCGCGGCGTTGTACGTCATGCCCTGGACCTGGCGCATCGACGCGACGGTCGACTCCAGGTTCGTCTGCCCGTCGGAGATCATGTAGTCCGACTGCTGATGGAACGACGCTTCACTCTCGCCGACCAGGTGCGCACCCACGTCCTGCACCGCGTTCTTGATCGCGTCGATCCAGCCTTCCAACTGGTCGGCGAGCCCAGACCACTGGTCGCCGAACGCGCGCATCTGATCGGGATCGCCGTTCGGGTACGACTGACCGAAGTTCAGGATCTCCGCCGTGGGCCACAGCCACGACGGCAGGCGGGCCCAACTCACATCGGGCCCCTACCAGGATATTCGAGGCAAACTGTCACCAATCGTCCTCGTCGGCCACCGGCGACGACGCGGCAGGTGGCGGTGCCAGCGATACCTCCGGCGCCGTCGGGACAAGCTTGGTGAAGTCGGGGAAGTCGGCGGCGAGATCGTCGAACGCGGGAATATCTCCGAAACCCTGTTGCGCACCGGACATGACGTCGGCCGAGCGCGCCAGGACATCGGCGGCGGCCCGCTGCGTAGCCTTCGTCACCGCAGCGGCAATCTCGTCGTAGGTGAGCTCGTCGACGTCGGCGGCGAAACGGGTCTCGATAACGATCCCATCGGCGTTGACCGTCACGGTCACCCGCCGATCGGCCTCCGAGGCGGTCGCGGTAAGTTTCGCCCGTTCCTCCTGCGCGGCAGCGATACTCGCCATGCCCTTGTGCACTGCGTCCATCAACTCGTCGAGCCGGGCGCGCCCGGCAGCTCCTGTGAACATGACGGCCTACGCTTCCAACATGCCCGAGCCGCCGAACCCCTCCGCGGATGCCTGGTCGACCCGATTGAACATGTCGATGGAGTTGGCCAGCGCGCCAGCGAGGCCGTCCTTACCGGTCAGCGTCTTGTGGTAGCTGTCCAGCAATGAAGTCAGATTGTCGGCCAGCGGCTTGTAGTTCTTCTCGAAGCCCTGACCAATGTCGTCGGTGCCGCACACCGGCGGGCTCTCGTAGTTGTCCCGGGTGTCCGCCAGGTTCGACTGGACTTCACCGATCTTCTCACCCGCGTCCTGAAGCTCCCGCGCCGCTCTTTTGGCCTCGGCGAACTCGACACTGACCTGCTCAGCCATTTCCACCTCCTGACAAAGACTTCCGACATCCCCCTCCGCCCCCACATCACATGTCCCCGTTCCTCCTATCGGACAACAGCTCTGCGACCAGATCGGTCGTAGAACCCATGCGCGCGCCGGTAATGACCTGTGGGACAAGTTGTTCCGCAGGCGCCTTGCTCATCGCCGAGACATCGGGCGTCGTGAGCCCGGCAAGGCAGAACTGGTAATACGCACCGTCGAGGTCGGATTCGGAGTCCGCGGCAAGGACGTCCACCAGATGTTCGCGGCGCACCTCGCCTCGCTCGGCGGCAGCCAGTAGCGTGCCGGCGGCGGACCGGACGCGCGGATCCGTTTCGGCGCCGAACCGTGCCGAGACAATGCCGACGACGGTATCGGCGGTCCAGATGCCCGGAACCGCAGCGGTGAATGCGGAGGGAGACGGCGAATCTCCCCGGTACCAACCGGTTCCGTCCCACCAATAGCAGAACGACAGGGTTCCCTGCGAGGCACGAGAATTCAGCACCTGATTCGCCACCCAGTACGGCGCGCCACGATACAACTCGGGCATGTCCCGAAGTCCGTTGTAGGCCGCCTCCACCTCGGGCGCGTTCCAGACGCCGCCCGAGAGCACAGCGCGACCGCCCGGAATCAGGAACAGGGTGCTGCCGCCACGCGCGGTGCCCTCGAACCACCCCAGCGACGGAAGGATTCGCGGTCCCCGATCCGATCCGGTCGCCACGAATACCGCCGCGAGCGTCGCCCACCGGGCCCACACGATCCCCAGGGGCGGAAATTCCTCGTCGACGGGGGTGGCGCGGGCTCCGGCGACACGGTCCAGCTCCACCTGGAGCACCGCACGCTCGGGGGGTCGCATCTGCCGCCCGTCACGGGCGATGTACGCGGCCAGCCACAGCGGTAGCCGCGCGCGCGGAAATACCGCGAGGTCATTGAGATACGCCTGCGGCGACAGCAGCTGCTCCTGTGGGAACGGCTCCTCGCCGTAGTCGTAGTCGACGGTGATCTCCCCGTCCTCGCGCAGGCCGAGGATCATGCGCCACCACGGCTCACCCTCCAGCTCGGCGACCGACTCCCGTTGTGCGCCCGCCAGGATCACGATCGACTCCGCGGGCACGGCCTCGACAACGGTGTCGTCGGACAGGGTGTAGAAGACCCGCCGGAATGCGTCGGTGATCGTCATCGAGAACACCGCGTCCAGGCGCGTCCACCCCTCGGGTGCCGCCTGCGCCAACTGCCTGGCGACCGCATACGCCACTTCGCTTGTGCGCGTGTGCGATTCACCGCTCGATGCCATCTCCCCTCCGTCGGGCGACACCTCCGGTGCGAAAGAGGGAAACACCCCCGCCGACGCCGGATCGACATCGGTGCCGGCATCCGGGGCGCGCAGGTCGGGGCCTGCATGGGATTCGATGTCTCCCAAGGTGAATCCGACAAATGGCTCCGGCCCGTCGTCCGTTCGATCCGGCACGCCGTCGTCCACCGGGGTGTCTCGCATGGTCACTCCTGTTCGAACGCCTTCCGTCACCATTGACGGAAGGCGTTTCGCCCAAATCACTTTCGCCCGTCATGGAAGGCGGTGATGTCTCCCATCGAACATGTCCGAGACCTTGCCATCCGCGGACATGGCGGCGGCGTGGGCCTGCTCGACCCCTTCAATACCCTTTTTCAGAACGTCCAGCACGCTTTGGTGCGCCTGCTTGTACTTGGCGAACGAACCCGCGAACGCCTGTGCGCCCTCACCGTCCCAGACACCCATGATCTTGGCGTACGCTTCGTTGGCTCCATCGTGCGCCTCCTGCAGGTGGCCGTGATGTGTTTGCAGATCTCCCGATAGTCCATTGATGGTCGCCGGGCTGTATTGCATCATGTCGCCGTCCATGGCGGATTCCTTTCGTGTTTTATGCCTGAGGCCTGCTCAGCGGAGGTTGGTCAAGGGTGCGGACTCGAGCCCATTCCCCGCATGTCCGAAGAGATCGGCATTGCTGACATCGGTCGTGCCCAAGTTCTGATTACTATGCGTAAGCTTGTCCGTCATATCGTTGACGGACGCGTGCAGGTCTTGGATTGCACTGTGCAGGTTGGCGGCGAATTTGTCGAAGGACCTCTTGGCCTCGCCCTTCCACCCGGCACCAGCGGCCTGCACGCTGGTTTCCAGGTCCGCCGCAGCTCGATGTATTTTCGGAGCCACATGATCGACTATGTGTCCGGTCGCCTGGGCGTGTGCTGCATGATCAAGGGACATATCTTGAGCCATCGATGGCCTCTTTTCTGTCTTCGGGGTCTTTATCGAATACGTGTGGGCTGATGTGCGGGGCTAAGGCATCCACCTTCCTCCCGGTAGGGCTTCGATCAGGTTCGAGATCGCCTGTGCGAGACGATGATCGGAGCCCGATGTGAGGGTGGTCCAGGTGCGAGGATCGCCGGGCGGCGAGTCGGGGGCGGCGACGATGCGACCGCGGTCGGTGTCATACACCGCGACCGCGCCGACAACGGTCGCGGCATCCTCTCCGTAGCATACGATTTCGGTATGGGTGTGGCAGGCGGACATGGCCAGACCGAAGTGGACGGCCTCCTGTCCGGTCACCCCGAAGTGGTATGCCACATCGGCGAAGTCCGCCGAACCCATTGCCGCGTCGAATCTTTCGGCGATGTCTACGGCCGGGCCGCACATAACGGGAATTTCCGCGGCGGGCATGCGGCCCAGCACCCCGCTCACGATTCGCGCCAGGTTGGCAGGATCCTCGTCGCACCATATCTCGCGGATGTCGACGGTATCGTCCTCGCGCACTGCCAGGGCATGAGCGCCGCCGCGCCGCGCCAGACACATCCGCCGGATTCCGGTGGGCCCGAACGACCGGGCGACCAGCTGCCGCTCCGGTTGCGCCAGCGTGTACAACGCCGAGGCCACATCGGATGTCACGCCGCCGTATTCATCCACGAGACCGTGCCCGCGCAAGGTGCCGAGCCCCGCCTCGTAGGCGGCCTGGGCCGCCGCGATCGTCTCGTGCTGCGGATCCAATGCCAATACCACTGGCAAAGTGGGGATTTCGAGCAGATCGGCGGCGATCGTGAGCATATCCGGCGACAGTGTAGTCACGTCCGCTCCTGTCCCGGAATGGTCGAGCGCAGCTGTGCGGCGGCGCCTGCACCGAATACGGCAGGGGTTCCGGCCATTCCGGCGCCGCTGCCCAGTGCGTCCGGCTCCGCCGTCGGACCGGAACTCGCGGCCGGGCGAACGGGCGAGTAGTGATCGTTCGCGGCGGCAGGCGCCATCGGCACCATCGGCGGCGGTGCGAGCTGCGTCGACGGTGTGGCCGTTTCGGCAACCGGGTGCACCGCAAACGCCTGCCTGTCGACAGGCACGCGTTCACCCAGTGCGGCGGCGAGCGTGGGCGTCCCGGCGGGAACGGAAGTCCCCGCCTCGACCGGCAATCGCGGCACGACCGCACTCGGGTCCACCGCGCGCGCCTGCACGGAGACCTGCCGCTCGGCCAGCAAGGCGGCATCGCTCGTCACTACGGGCGCCGCGGGCGGCGTCCATGGCTGCGCGACGGGCGTGGTCGCCGCCTCATAGCTGCGCATGACCTGTGCCGCAACCGATCTCATCGCATGCGCCTCGGACTCGCGGCTCGCGACCGTGCCCAGCAAGGATCCGCCCAGTGGAAATTGCGGTGCGGCAACATCTTTCACGGCCTGGCACACGGCCTGCTCGGCCTCCCCGGGCATGGCGGCGAGGGCGGTCGTGTAGGCGACGGCTTGTGCCTCCGCGCTCGCGGCGTTCACCGCGGCTGCTTCGGCGGCCTCGGCCATCCAGTTCCGCAACTCCGCGAGCCGCTGCACCCCCGCCTCGTTGCCCGCAGAGCGCCACGCGTCGGCCAGTTCACCGAGTATCGCCTGATATTCCGATGCGGCCTCGGTCAGGACCGTCGACAACTCTCCGAACGCGATGCCCGCATCGACCATAGGCAGCGCCCCCGGCCCGGTGACCAGATCACGAGCCAGCTTGTCCGCGGGTGTCGCCTCCCACACCCGCCCGGTGAATCCGTTCGCCTCGATCATCGCCGACTCCCGCGCACCCGCTCAGCGCAAGCCATCGAAGTACGCCGCAGATTGCGCATCCATGGTGCGGAACGAGTGGGAGTGAGAGCGCATGTGCGCGGCCAGCTTCCGCAACTCGAGCACTCCGTTCGCATAGGACGCTCCGAAAACTGCACCGACGGTTTCGAACGTCCTCGCGGCATGCACTGACACCTCGTCCAGCGCGGCGGACACGGGCGATAGCGCTCCCTGCCTTCCGCTCAGCGCGCCGTCGAGGCGATCGGCCAGCGCGTCCAGGCGCGCCGCCACCCGGTCGGCCGACACCGCATCGAATTCGACGTATCCACTCATGGTTTCTCCCTGGTCGTCCCGCGGCGGGCTACAGCGTCAATGCCTTGTCCGGCGAATTCACCACGGCCGCAACCGGTCCGCCGACGACCGGCTTCGCGACATCGTCCAACTCGCCGACGACCTCGTCGCCGTGCTCGGCGTTCACCAGGTAGTCGCGCGAGGCCACCGACAGCTCGGCGGCTCGTGCGCCCACCCCGGCGCCCATCGGCATCATCGGAGCGCCCGACCGCGCCGCGGTCGTCTCCCCGGCCGCCAGTTCCGTGCTCGCCGTCGCCTCCGCCCCGACCGGTCGCACGACCGCCGACGCGCGCGGCTCTACAGGCGCATCGGTCACGACCGCTCGCAACGGCGCCCGCGCGGCCCCGCTCGGGCCACCACCGTAGGCCGCGGCCCCCATCGGCGCGACCCCGCCGGCTGCCGCGGCGCCATGGTGATACGGCGAGCCTTTGGTCACCGGCGCCTTGTGCTTGGGTGGAGGCGGAACAGGCTTGGCGACAACCTTCTTGCCGTGAATCGGCACCGGCTGCACCGGCGGCACGTCGTGCTTCACGGGGTGGTACGGCGCCTTCCCGACCGTGGGCGGGCTCGGCGTGGGATTCGGCGGGCTGGTGATCGGCACCGGCTGTCCCGCCGCCGTCATCTGCGTGGTCAGCACCGTCAGCTCGGCCCGCACGTGCGCCACTACCGCGGCTGCCTCCGCGGCTGCCTCCGCAGTAGCGGCGGCGATGAACGCCTGCCCGCCCGGTGTCACCGCCGCGGCGGTGATCTCGATGGCCAATTTCGATGCGATGGCGGCCAATTCGGCATTGCCGGTCTGGACCACCACCGCGGCCGAGACGAGCAGCGACTGAATCAGCGTGGCCTGCTGCGTGACCGCGGCCGCATTGTCCTGCGCCTGAGCCGCTTTCGCCACCGCCGCCTGCGTGCCCGCGCCCTGCAGTGCCGACAGTGCGCCGATCGCCGTCGACCCGAGGGACATCACCTGTGTGAGCCCCTCGGAGACCTGCGAAAAGAACTGCGACGGATTGATCGACCCCATCCCGAGATTGCCGGTGCCGAAGTGGCCGAACTGGTCGGTGATCGGCCGCATCAACGCCACCGGGTCGAGCGGCGGTAGCGTCGGCAATCCAGGCAACGGGGGCGGCACCGGGAACTGCGGCAGTGGCGGCAGGCCGAGACCGCCGAGGATCTGATCCACCGACTGGTTGCCTGGAACACCGATGGCATTGTGCCGCAGCATGTCCAGGATTTCCGGATGCAGCGGCGCCGGGGGTACGCCGGGGGCAGGTGAACTCACAGCGCCTCCGCTCGAGTCGATTCGGCCACGGCCGCCCGTGGGACGGGATGGACGACCTCCCGCTGCGCCGTCGCAGCCACCGGAACTGCCTTGGACGGCACGGGATCTGCCGATGCCACCCCGGGCCGCGCGGCCTCGGCGGCACGCGCATTGTTGCCGAGCTCGGATCGGTACCGCGGGTCCGCATCCGAGTCCTGCGGCAGGGCCGCAGCGGGGAGGGCACTGGCCTGCGGGACATTCGGAATGGCATCGGTCCCGAGCTCCGCGGCCGGCGCCGCCTCAGCGGGCGACGCGGCAGTCCCGAGGACGGACGACAACACACCTTCGATCGGCGCGAGCCCCTCGAAGCCGGCGGCCGAATCCGCGTCGGTCGATTCATAATTCGCGGCCGCCGCCTGTGCTGCGGCGGCGGTGGCGGTATGGACCTGTGCCAGTTCCGCCACGGCACGCGCATGGTTGGCCTGCGCCACCGCGAACGCGGCGAGAAAGTCGGCCGCGATGGGCCCGAACACCGCCGTGGCGGCCTGGATCGCGGCGACCTGGTCGACGGTGCCGGCGGTGGTCACCAGGCCCGCCTGGGTGGCATTGAGGTCCCCGTGCGCGCGGAAGGCCCCGGGGATAACCACTACCTCGTTCATCTGGTCGTCCTTCTGCGTCGACGCCACGTGGCTGGGACTAGGTGTCGGGGTTGGGCGGATCGGGGTCGTTGAACGCCGCGACCAGAGCGGACTGCTCGGCCATCGCGCGACGGGCGGCCGCGTGTCCGGCGTCCACCAGCCGCTGGCCGAATTGGGTGGATGTGAGACGAGAGACGCTGTGGGACAATCGGATGTCCACCAGCCGACCCTCGCCGTCCACCGTCACCGTCACCGAACCGTCCGGCGACGTCTCCTCCACCCGAATCGCGCGCATCCGATCGCTCAGTTCTCGCATTCGTCCTGCATAGGACCGTAATTCGTCGACCGCGTCCGAAACATCCGACATCTGACGGATATCCACCTCAGACACCCCCGTTGCTGCGCCAGGTCCGCGGCACGTACTCGTATTCGGCCTCCTGCGCGTACTCCGCCTCGGCCACCTCCTCCGCGGTCGCCAGGCCCAGCCGATCCAGCACGTCGCGGGTCACACCCGCCTCCGCCAGCTCCGCGCGCCGGGCCAGCCGCGCGCGATTAGCCGCCTGCCCGCACAGCCGCACCAGCTCGGCGGCCAGATCAGCTGGGTCACGCTGTAATTCGGACCGATCCACATCGACCGACAAAGGCAAGCCCAGTTCGGTCGTTTCCACGGAGATCAGGCCCGACCATGATGCGGCAGTGCCCGTGAGCACGCCTGGTTCCACGTCCTGCATTCCTACCTACCCTTCGAGCAGAAAGGGGTGCCGGCCTCCCCTGGGCCGCGCCCTCTTCCCAAATCCGAGAACCGTCCCAGCCGATCGCATCTCAGCGATGTCCATGCCGTTCACCACGATTCTTCGGTCACCGACACGCGTCCGGAATCGGACACCGAGCGCAGGCTTCCACCGACGCCGGTCTCGTCCTCGATCATGCCGATGATCGTGCCGATTCCGTTGTTGATCATGACCCGCAGCTGATCCCGATCGGCCGGAACCGCGACCGTGCGGTTGTCATCGATCACGTACCGGCCGTCGTCGACCAGGTCACGCCATTCGAGGATGCGGCGCGATACCCCACGCGGCCCGAATCGCGAACTGCCCTGCTCGATTTCGAACAGGCCGACCGTCGTCGCCGGCGCACTCCGGAATGCCTCGGAACGCTCGGCGACGCCGCGGTAGTCCGGATCGGACCACTCGTCGTCGAACGATTGGTCCTCGACGTCCGCCAACTCCACCCGGCCCTGACGGCCGGCATCCATCTCGGGCAGCTGCTCGGCGAGCATCCGGGCCAATTCCGTTGCGTAGCACTCGCGCACAACATAGCCGCCGCTGTGATAGATCGTCTCGCCGGGAATTTGGGTGATCACCACACACCGCTCCCATTTGCGAGCCGCCGCGACCCTGATCCGGGCGGCCGCATTGCGCGGCTCCCGGCCGTCGAACCCGTGGATCCCCACGCGCACATCGGGATCGATCATGATGCTCAGCGCGGCGTCGAAGGACGCATCCAGCTTGCCCTTCAACTGTTCACTGACGAACCTGACCTCCCGCTGGTACTCCGCGTCCGTCACGATCCGCGTCGTGTAATACAACGGCCGCGGCAGATTCCTCTGACCCGAGAGCTCGCACCACCGGACGTCGAGCTCGGTATCGGTCAGGTTCCAGGTCTTGATCATGCGTCGACCGACGGTTCCGGCGAGGCAGCGACCTGCGAGCCCGCATCGCTCTGAGCCACTCCGCCGGCTGCCGGGGCGGGCGCCGGCTGTGCGGACGCCGCGACCGGCGCGTCGACGACGGTTCCGCTCCCCGGGTTCGCTCCAGCATGTGTCCCAGGATGATCGCCTGTGTCCCAGGGCGGTTGGCCCGGATCGTGGTGCCCGAGACCCTGCAGTGCCTGTTCGATGGACGGTGTCAGCTGCTGGACCTCCTGCGCCACCAGGTTCGTGAACTGCTGGACAACGCCGGTCACCTGCTGCCCGATATTCGCCAGCGCGCTGAGACCCGCGGAGCCTTGGTCGGCCGCCACCGAAGGATCGGAGATCTGCCCAGCGAGCGTTTGACCGGCGGCGGCGGACGGCATTTGGCCGAGCTCCGTATCTATCTTTTGCAGCTCGGCGAGGATCTGTTGTTCCACCGGCGTGGGTTGGCCGGGTGGTGTCGTCCCGCCGGGCGGCGTGGTTCCACCAGGCGGCGTCGTCCCGCCGGGCGGTGTCGTGCCACCGGGCGGTGTCGTGCCACCGGGCGGTGTCGTGCCACCGGGCGGTGTCGTCCCGCCGGGCGGTGTCGTCCCGCCGGGCGGTGTCGTCCCGCCGGGCGGTGTCGTCCCACCAGGCGGTGTCGTCTTACCAGGCGGTGTCGTCTTACCCGGGGGCGGTGTCTTGCCCGGCGGAGTTGTCTTGCCCGGCGGCGTCGAGTTATGGGTTGTCGAGGCCACAGAGCCATCGACACCCCCAGCGCTCCCGGCGACCGCCCCGCCCGTAGCGTCACCGTTCGATGTATTTTGACCGCCTGTTGCCGCACCGTTGGCGGACTGTATGTTGGCGGCGTCCGGCTGCGGCAGCCCCAAGCGTTTCTCCAACGCGGCGATTGTGGCGGCATCCCCATTTTGCTGGTTCTGATTCGACTGATTTTGCGGGTTCGGCGTCAGGCCGAGCAGACTCGCCAAATCTCCGCTATTTGCGGCGCCATTCGCCGCGCCGAGCACCGACCCCGCATTCGACATGGCACCGCCGCCGCCGACATCCGCCGGCAGCGGTGCCACCGGGAGTTTCGACATACTCTGGACAGCCCCCGGCGCGTAGATGCTGTCATAAGTATCGCGCCAGGCCGGACCCACATCCATGACAGAAGCGATGAATTGACCCATATCACTTTCTAAGACATGTGCATACTGGGCCGCGAACGTAGCGGAATCCGCAAGCATTGCTGCCTGGAATTGCCGCAGCCAGCCCGCGGTATCCATGAGCTTCGAGGCATTTAGCGCCATGCTGTACAGCAGATTCGACGAGCTATCGATGTAATCCTGACATGCCCTGTTCGCCTGCGCAGCACCTACACCGCTCCACGCCGTTGAATCGCCGCCCTGTAGCACCTTGTTCAGGTTGCCCTGCAGAGCGACGAAACAATCCCGCAGCAGGCCGAATAGATCCATCCAACGGCCAGCTACTTGCTCGATATTCGCATCATGAATCGACCCGATCAGCGTTTTGAAATTATCATCGGTAAGGCTTTTCGACGCCGGGGGCTTAATGGCTACAGTGCGGGTGTCACTCTGCTGCCTACCTGTGGGTTGAAAACCGAGTAGGTGCTGCATCCCCCCCGAATCACCTTGCTTAACCGCGGTCAAGACCTGTTTAACGTCCACTGGGGAGTGCCCGCCGTCGTCTATCGACGAGAAAGCCGCGGCGCTCGTGGCATCGGTATTCTTATATTCCCGGTCGGCGGCGTGAAACGTATCGACCATGCTCTGCAGCACCGCCTCATGCCGCTCGAGCGAGTCGACGAAAGCGTTGGCCTGCTTGTTGAACTCCTGTTGCATGGTGTCACCCAAATTTGTGCCGTCATCACCCGGCGGCAAAATACCTGTCGGTGGCGAATCGCCGTTCAGGTACAGGTCATTCGTGTCCCGTTTCACGGCCTGCACTTTCTTCAATGCATCCGAAGCCGCGGCTGCGCAGTTGGCCGCCACACCATCGGCTACCGACACCGTCTTCCCATCCCCGAGCGACAGCGTGTTCCCGCTCAGCTGCGCCGTCAGGCCGGTCCACGGGCTCAGGACACTCGACGGATCGGTAGATGTGTCGAGATACGTGGGGTCGCTGTCGGCTCCTGAGGAGGAACCAGTCGTGGTCCCGTCGCTGCCGGACGCATTCGACGTGCCGCTACTGGGATCAGGCAAGGTTCTCGTCCTTAATCGTCTCGATCACCGTGATGATCCGGGCGTTGATCAGCGCGGTCAGCCGGGCCGCGTCGACGCCGACCGCGAGCGGAGGATTCTCGTCGAGCAGTGCGTACCGACCGTCGTCCGCGAGGTCTCGCCAGCCGAGTTGGAGCCGAAGCACGCCGCGCGGGCCGAATTTCGAAGCGCCCTGCTCGATCTCGATCACGCCGCGGGCATCGGTCGCCGCCTCGACAAAGGCCCTGGCGCGGTCGAGGTCACTGTCGTAGTCGTCGGCCGAGCCGGTCGCCACCGGACGATGATGGGAATGATCGACGTCGTCCGGACTCACCACCGGTGACAGGTCCACTTCCCCCCGGCGGCCCGGGCCCGCCTTCGGCAGGTGCCGCACCAGTACCTCGGCAAGCGCTGTCGCCGGGAACTCGACGATCGTATATCCCGTTGCATGCCAGATACTTTGGCCCAGCTGCTGGGTAACGATGTACCCGTCGCCACCCCGCCGGGTCGCGAGAATGCGCACGCATCGCGAGGTGTCGAGCGGGTCCGGACCGAGCGCGCGCGCCGTCACGCGGATGTCGGGCCGGGCGATGCTGTCGATCACCTGGTCCAGCACCGGATCCGGGAACGCGCTCATACGCTCCCGGGCCTGTGCCCGTTGCCGTTGCAGCTCATCGGGATTCACGATCGAAGTCCGGAAGGCCAACGGCGAGGGAGGATATCGATCCCCGGTGCGCTCGCGCCACCTCTCCAGGAACTCCAGGTCGTCACATTTCCAGCTGCGTTGAGTATCCAATATCACTGTTCAACAATCGGTTTCGAGACCGAGGGCGGCTTGCCGAAGGCCTCTTCCAGGTGCCGTTTCGAGGACAGGTATTCGGCGCGTTTGCGTTCCTTGTCCTCGCCCTGCTTCGCGCCGCCCATGCCGCCCATGCCTCCGGGGGAGCCCATCGACGTTGCACCCGGGGCTGCCGCGGCCGCCCGCGCGTCCAGCGCGTCCTGCTGGACGTCGGCCAGCGCGCGGGGAAACAGTTTGGCGCCCTGTGCCGCCTCCTTCGCCAGGTCGGCGGCACCGAGACCACCGCCGACCCCTCCCCCGCCGCCGAGCCCGCCGAACGCACCGGCCTTCAGCGCACTCAGCGGGACCTTGCGGCCATCCGCCAGGTCGCGCAGAGCGCTGTCGGCCGGCGACAGCGCCTGTGCCGATGCCGGGTTCATCTGCCCCAGGGAATTTTGCGCCTGACTCAACGCATTCTGCGCGTTGCCCTGCGAATTCTGTTGCTGTCCAGTCTCGTTCTGCCCTGTCGGATCTTGTTGTTGCCCAGGCGGATTCTGCTGCCCCGGCGGGTTCTGGCCGGGAGGATTCTGTCCCGGCGGGTTCTGGCCGGGAGGATTCTGTCCCGGCGGGTTCTGGCCAGGAGGATTCTGTCCCGGCGGAATCGGAGTCGCGATAACGGGCGGATCGCTGTTCAGCAGTCCGTTGAGGTTCCCGAGCGGCGTTGTGCCCGTGAATGTATGCAGCGAGTTCACCGGGGGACCGGTGAGCCGCGTCAGGCCCGCGCCCAGACCGCCGTTGTTCGCGCCCCCGAGCGGATTACCGAGCGGACCGCCCGGACCCGTGTCTTTGGCCGATGCGGCCGTCACCGCCGCGGCGACCGGGATCTGCGGCACATACGACGACGGATCGGTCACGACATTGGGTGCGTAGCCGTTCTCATAAGCCGCGAGGTAGGGCCGGGTGTCGCCGCCGTCCGGAATCTGTTGCTCGACCTTGCCTCCCACCACGGTCGCCGGCGGCGTCGGTGGGTTCGGATCCTGCGGCAACTGCGGCTGCACCGCGCTCATGCAGCTCGCGACGTGCATCAGCATGCCGTGCGCACCGTACATGCCGCCAGTCAACGAATCGAGTTGCCCACTGTAGGCGGACATCGACTGCACGGCAGCCGAATACCCCGCGCCGTCCCACGCATTCGTTACGCTGTTCTTGCCGCCGTTACTGGTGAACAGAGTGGTCAGGTCGTCGCATCGCGAACGCAGCTGCCCCGCCATCTGCCACCAGAAACCCGCCGTCCGACTGGTCGCGTCGGGCTGCATGGTCGCCCCGAGGTAGTACAGATCGTGGTAGCTCAATTGGGTGGCGTCCAGCGGAGTGACGGACTTGTCGTCGCTCTTACCCCCGTAGTACTTCGGCTTGCCGATCATGACCGCCTCGGGGTGGTCCAGGCGCCCCGCGTAGGCCTGTGCATTCCTCGGCCCCCCGGTGTCGACGGTCGGGCTCTCGAAGGTGTCCAACTTGTCCACGCCACTGGGCGTCGTGGACGACGGATTCGACAGTGCTGCTTGTCGTTTCGCTACATCAGCGAAGATGGATGCCGAATCGTGGTCGGTGCCCTGATACATCCGGCCGATGTTGAGATACGTGTCCAGCATCTCGTTGAGCACCTTGACATGGCTGTCCAGGCTCGACTTCAGGGTGTCCGACGCGAGGGTGGTGTAGATCAGTCGGGTCTGCTCGCCTGGACTCGACCCCGGCCTCCGCAGAGAACTCCCAAAGTCGCCGGTATCCGCCGAATTGTCCTCGAAGGGAAGCATTCCGAAGGATCCCTTCGGAAGGTCGAATCCCCCACCGGCGATCTGGTTGTCGACGTGCGACATCTGCTCGAGCAGAGCGATGATCTTCCCCGCCACCGTCGCCGCGACGCTCGGATGGAACCGCACCTCCCCCTTCGCCGCCTGCGCGGACAACCCCGCCCACGTGTTCCCGATCTGATCAACCGGTGCAGTCTTGTTCGACATCGTCGCCCCCGTCATTCAGCGCGAGTGGCCGAGTGCGCCCCCGGCCGACCCCATCCCACGGCACGCCCGGACGGCGCCCGCATCGTTCCGATTCCATTCGATTTCGCGCGCGGCCGCGACCACAGTCAAGGCTGTCTCGGCATCCGCGTGCGGCGCATTCCGCTCGCTCACATCGCAAACGGTACATGCGCTCGCACACATTGCCCAGAGGTCCGCGGAAATAGAAACGAGACCCTCCTCGAAACACCCGGCGGAGCGTAAATATCCGCCGACTCGCGGATGTTTCGGCTTGGCGCTCCGCAATATAATTACGCGGGACTCCCCGACCCAAATAAAAGAATTCCAGCATTTCCGAGCAGCCCGGGAGAAGTAACGTGCCGACGCAGTTGACCACCAGGGCGCAGGTCAGCGGGTACCGATTCCTGTTGAAGCGGTTCGAGCACGCGCTGATCCGGCGCGACGTCCGGATGCTGCACGATCCGATGGCGGTGCAGTTCCGCGCGCTCATGGTGAGCATGGTGCTGGGGGTGCTCGCCCTCGGGGCCTGCGCGGTGCTCGGCCTGCTGCGTCCGCAGGGTGCGGTGGGGAACGCGCACATCATCGTCGGCAAGGACAGCAGCGCGCTGTATGTGCTGCGCGACGGCACCCTGCATCCGGTGTTGAACCTGGCCTCGGCGCGGCTGGTCGCCGGCGCCGCGGAAACCCCCACTTCGGTGAAGGAATCGCAGCTGGCGAGCTATCCGCGCGGCCCGCTGGTCGGCATTCCCGGCGCGCCGGACGCCCTGCCCGGGTCGGATGCGAAGAGCTCGGACTGGACGATGTGCGAGTCGGTCACACCGGTGTCGGGGGCATCGCGCATCGTGGTGGCGGGCAGGCCCGCCCTGGGTCCCGGCCTGCGGGCGCTCGACTCGGGCGACGCTCTGCTGGTCGCTTCCAACGGCACGAACTACCTGCTCTTCGACGGCAAACGGGCGCAGGTGGACCTCGCGAACGACGCGACGGTGCGCTCGCTCAAACTGCAGGGCATCGAACCCCGAACCATCGGTTCCGGACTGCTGGACGCCACCGTCCCGATACCCGCACTCTCGCCGCCGGTCATTCCGCAGCTCGGTAAGCCGAGTCCTGTGCCCGGCGTGAAGATCGGCGCGGTGATCAGGGTCAGCGGCACCAGCTCCACCGACGTGTACGTGGCGCTGGCAGATGGTGTGCAGCCCATTTCGCCACTGGCGGCCGACTTCATCCGCAATGACGACTCGCTGGGCATGGACGACGTGATCGCGGTACCGCCCGATGCCCTGCGCGGGATTCCGGTGGTCAGCGAGCTGCCACTCGGCGCCTTCCCCGCGGCCCGTCCCCGCCTCCTGTCCGGCGACGACCTGCCCGTCGCCTGCGTCGCCTGGTCGCGCTCCAGCGACGACGGCAACGCGTCGTTGCGCCTGCTCGCGGGCAGTTCCTGGCCGATGCCGCCGGCCGCGGTCCCGGTCGGCATGGTCAGCGGCGGCGTCGACCCGAGCCGGATCGACGCCGCCTACCTTGCGCCCTCGTCGGGCGAGTTCGTCCAGTCGACCGGCATCGCACCCGACAGCACGCGCCGCGACAGCCTGTTCTACATCACCGACAACGGCATTCGGTACGGCATCCCGGACACGGCCACCGCCGGCATCCTGGGCCTGACCGGCAAGCCCAAGCTGGCGCCGTGGGAGATCATCGGCCAGCTCGTGCCCGGCCCGGAACTCACCCCGGACGCGGCCCAGACCGCCTACGACACCCTGCCGCGGCCCAATCAACGCTGAGCCCGGCGCCGGTCAGCCACCCAGCGAGCCGAGCACGGCGTCCAGGGCCTTGCGCATGTCGGCCGCCTCGATCCGCATCAGCGCGGACTCGTCCAGCCCGGACACATCGAGTTCGATACCGCCGCCGGTCAGCCGGAATTCCCGCTCTTCCTCGGCGGCCTCGATCACGTTGCGCACGAAGCGGCCGTTGCCCGCCACATCGATGCCGCGGCGCCGCAGGGCGTTCGAGTCGGTGCTGGGCTGATCGCAGAGCGGACCGCACGCCCGTTCCAGCAGCTCCAGCGCGTCGGCGGAGATCGTGGAATCCCGCTTATGGGCGACGACCTGCGCGATTCCGCTGAGTTCGGCCGGTGTGTAGGACTCGAATTTAACCCGCTTGGCGAATCGGGAGGCCAGGCCGTCGTTGGCCGCCAGCAGCCGATCGATCTCGAGGTCGTAGCCCGCGATGATGACGATCAGCCGGTCGCGATCGTTCTCCATCCGGGCCAGCAGCGTGTCCACGGCCTCCTGACCGAACGCGTCCCCGCCGGACAATCCGGTCTGGACCAGCGTGTATGCCTCGTCGATGAACAGCACGCCGTCCATCGCGCGGTCGATGAGCGCCGAGGTCTTCAGCGCGGTACTGCCCAGATGCTCGCCGACGAAGTCGATCCGCTTGGCCTCTACCACCTTGTCGCTCTTCAGCAACCCCAGCCCCCAGTAGATCTTGGCGATGACGCGGGCCACTGTCGTCTTACCCGTTCCGGGCGGCCCGGTGAACGCGAGATGCTGCCCGCGCGGGACGCTGGCCAGCCCCTTCTCCGCGCGCACCTTGGCCAGCATCGCCGTCGACTGCAGCTTGGCGACCTGGGTTTTCACCGCGGCGAGGCCCACCTGCTGGTCCAGTTCGGCGCGGGCCTGCTCGAGGATCGTCCTGGCGCGATTCTCGTGCTCGCGCTCGCGGGTCTCCTCCTCGGCCTTGGCCAGGTCGGGCGCCGAGGACGGGTCCCAGCGGTCGGTGCGGCGGTCGATCTGTTCCCGGCTGACGATGGTGATCCGGTATTTCGGATCGCGCATGGCGGCCGCGTTGGCCTCGAAGTCCGGCGCCTCCGAGTACACCTGCTCGAACAGCTGCCGCGCCTGTTCCTCGTGCCCCTGTTCGCGCAGGCACAGCCCGCGGCAGTACATGGCCGTCGTCCGCGCCGAGGGAATCGGCCCGCCCTCGGCCAGCTCGAGCCGCCTGTTGGCCTCGCCGAACAGTCCCAGCTGCGCACACGCCGAGCCGACCATGACATTGGCGCCCGCGGCCAGGTACGCGTCGGGCCAGTCGGCGGAGCCGGTGAGCACCGTCATCACATCGCTCCAGCGCTGGGTGACGAAGTGCAGGTGGGCGCGGACGTAGCCGCAGATCCGGTCCTCGACCTCGGCATCCTCCGCGGCGGGCTGGGCCCGCCGGTGCCGGGCGAGTTCGTCGAGCAGCCGCTCGGCCTCGTCGTACTGGCCCTCCTCGATCAGCCGGGTGGCCTGGGCCAGCCAGATCTCGGTGCGGGTGGCCAACGGGTAGTCGACATACGGCCCGATCACGAAGCGCCCGGACAACTCACGCGAGCGCAGGCCGAGCCGGCGCTGCTCCCGGCCCAGCGTCGAGTCGCTGGTCTTGACCAGATTGAACAGCACCTCGCGGGTGAGGGTGCCCGCCGCGGCCCGGCCGAGCCACGCGTCGGCCATGCCCGGATCCAGCTCCGTGGTCCGCTGGAACGCCTTTCTGGCGTATTCGAGATTCCGGGTGGTCTGCCGGCCGTCGACGGACAGACCGAGCGACAGGACGCCCGCGTCGAAAATCTTTTGCGCTTGCTGGATGCTGGCCATTATCGAATAGCTCCCGCGTGTTTCCCGTGACCGGCTGGGCACCGACGTACCCCGACAACTCAACGTAGCTTACCCGCGGCCATTCGGATACACTTCCTTTGTTGGAGACCGCTCAGCATCATGGGGACGCGGGGAAATTGATCGAATCATTTGAAGGGTTGGCCGCCGGTGAACCCGAATTGTGCCGAGTTTCGGTAATCGGGGACAACACGCAGATCGATGTCGGCCTGCCCACGACCGTCCCGATCGCCGAGTTCATCACCGATGTGGTGGCGCTGATCGACTCGCGCAACCCGGACCTCACCGAGCGCGAGGACGCCCCGATCGAGACCCGGCACTGGACGCTCGCGCGCCTGGGACACGAAGCGATACAACCGGATTCGACGCTCGCCGAGGCGCGCGTGTTCGACGGTGAGCTGCTGGTGCTGCGCTCGGTCGGCACGAAAACGGTTCCTGTTCTGTTCGACGATGTCATCGACGCGGTCGCGCGCCTGACGCAGAGTTCGTTCCGCGGCTGGACCGCGACGACCGCACGGTGGGCCGGGCTGCTCGTGGCCATGGTCGCGGTACCCGTGGCGGTCCTGTTGCTGGCTCTGTCGAAGGGCGATCAGGGTGGGGTGGTCCCGGGCGCCGTGGCGACCTCCACCGGCATTGTCGCGTTCGCCGCGGCGATGATCGTCGCGCGGGTCTTCGCGCTCACCGCGGTGTCCACGGCGCTGTCGCTGTACGCCCTGCTGCTGTTGAGTTCCGGTGTGGCGCTGCTGATTCCGGGTTCACCCGGGAGCCCGCACGCGCTCCTTGGATGCGCGGTGCTGCTGGTTGCCGCGGCGCTGGGACACCGCGTCAGCCGGACCGGGGCGACGATGTTCGCCGCCGCGGTCACCGTCGCGCTGTTCGGCGGGGCGGCCGCGGCGGTCATGATGACCGCGCACACTCCACCCGGCAAGGTCGCCGCCGGAGTGTCGGTCGCGGCATTGATCGCGATCTCGGCGGCGGCGCGGCTGGCGGTGCTGGCCTCCCGGCTGCCGGTGCCACCCGTGCCGACCGCGGGCGGTGCGATCGATCCGGCCGACCACGAGCCGCGCCCGACCATCGAGGGCGTCGGCGCGATCGGGGCCACGGCGCTGGCCTCGGCCATGGGTCTGACCGAACGGGCCAGGGCCGCAACCGAATACCAGTCCGGGATGCTTATCGGCACCACCCTCGCGGCCGTCGCGGCCGCCGTCGTCACCGCCGGCGCCCCGAGCTCACACCACTGGCAGGGCGTCGCGCTGGCGTTCGTCGTCGCGGGGATTCTGTGCCTGCGCGGCCGGGCCTATGCGGACCTGATTCAGGCGGGGACCCTCGTGGGCGGCGGCTGTGCGGCGTTCCTGGGCACGCTGATCGGGCTCGGGCTCGGTGACAGCACCGAATTGGTCACGGCCGCAGCGATATTGCTGGCCATGGCCGCCATCGCGGTCGGCGTGGGCATAGTGGGGCCGTCGATCGATATGTCCCCGGTGGCCCGGCGGGCCGGTGAGATCGCCGAGTACGCACTCATCGTCACGGTGATCCCGCTCGTCCTGTGGTCCCTCGACCTCTATTCGACAGCCCGGAACCTATGAGAGCCGGTTTCGGTACGGGCGCAGCAGCTCTGGTCGCCGCGGCACTGTTCGTTGCGGTGTCGGCCGCGCCGCCCGCGGTGGCCATCGCACCGCCCGTGGTGGATCCGCGCCTGGTTCCCCGACCTGGACCCCCGCAACCTCCCGAGCCCACCGAACAGCGCTCGCTGTGCGCGAAGCCGGTACTGACCCGCGAGTCGCCGCGTACCGCACCGGATGCGCAACGGGCACTGGATCTTCCGACGGCATGGCAGTTCAGTCGCGGCCGCGGGCAGACGGTCGCGGTCATCGACACCGGCGTGAATCGACATCCGCGCCTGCCCCACCTGATTCCCGGCGGCGACTTCGTCTCGAACTCCGACGGCACCTCGGACTGCGACGGGCACGGCACCTTCGTCGCGGGCATCATCGGGGCCCAACCGAGTTCCGGCGACGGATTCGCCGGCGTCGCACCGGATGCCACGATTCTGTCGATCCGCCAGCTGAGCCTCGAGTTCGAGGCCAAGAACAGCGGTCACCAGGACGACCCGGGAGCCATGTCCAGCGGCGGCTACGGCAACGTGACGACGCTGGCGAGCGCGATCGTGCGCGCGGTCGACCTGGGCGCGACGGTCATCAACATGTCCGAGGTCTCGTGCGCGCCCGCGGACGCGCGCCTGAACGACGGAATGCTCGGCGCCGCAGTCGAATACGCGTACGACCACAATGTCGTGGTGGTGGCCGCGGCCGGAAACGTGCAGAGCGACGGGGCATGCAAGGCGCAGAACGACGGCACCGGCTGGAGTCAGGTGAAGACCGTGGCCAGCCCCGCGTGGTTCACCCCGTACGTGCTGTCCGTCGCCTCGACCGATCCCGACGGCAAGGTGTCGGACTTCTCGCTCGACGGCCCCTGGATCTCGGTCGCCGCGCCGGGCACCAACCTTGTCTCGCTCGACAGCACGCCGGGCGGGACCGGCCTGGTCGACGGGATTCCCGCCCAGGACGGGCCGCCGAACCCCATCAACGGCACCAGCTTCTCCAGCGCCTTCGTCTCCGGGGTGGCGGCGCTGGTGCGTTCCCGTTTTCCAGGCCTGTCGGCGCGGGAGGTCATCGACCGCATCATCCGCACCGCGCACGCGCCGGGTCCCGGACGGGACGACCGTGTCGGATACGGCACGGTGGATGCGGTCGCCGCGCTCACCGCCCAGCTGCCCGGCCAGACGGTGGCCGCGGCCGCGAGCCGAAGACTTCCGCCCGCCGCGGCGGCGCCCCGAATCGACCCACTGCCCAGGCGAATTGCCGCCGTCGGCACGATCGCCTGCCTCGTTGCCCTCGCGCTCGGTAGCGCGATCGGTGCCGCACTACGCCGCGGGTCCAGGCGCGACGCGACCGAGGACGACTCGCCGCTGCACGACCGAACAGGATTTCGCATGAGTGTGAGTTCGACCGATGAGCACTGACAGATTCGTCCGCACGACGCGCCTGGCTCCGCCGCGGGCGCCCGGCGGCGAGGTGGTCCTGAATCCACCGCCCGAGCTGACCCGGACGATACCGGGCGGACTGCTGCTGAAGCTGATGCCGCTGGTCATGGTCGTCGCCGTGGTGGGCATGGTCGCCCTGATGATCACCACGGGCGGCCGTGGGGTGCTGAGCAATCCGCTGTCGCTGATGTTCCCGATGATGATGGTGATGTCCATGGTGGGCACCTTCGCCGGGGGCGGGCGCGGCGGTGGAAAGAAGGCGGCCGAGCTCAACGAGGACCGCAAGGACTACTTCCGCTATCTGGAGCAACTGCGCAGGGACGTCCGCAAGACCGGTGCGCTGCAGCGGGAGGCCCTGGAATGGAGTCACCCCGACCCGGCCGACCTGCAATCGCTGATCGGCACCCGTCGGATGTGGGAGCGCCGCCCGAACGATCCCGATTTCGCGCACGTCCGGGTCGGCGTCGGCAGCCACAGGATCGCAACCAAGCTCGCCCGCCCCGAGACCGGGCCGCTGGAGGATCTGGAACCGGTGTCGACGGTCGCCCTGCGCCGATTCGTCCGCACCCACTCCGTGGTCCACGACCTGCCGACCGCGATCTCGCTGCGCGCCTTCCCAGCCATCAACGTCGAGGGCGACCGCGCGCAGACCCGGGCACTGATGCGGTCGATGCTGATGGAGCTCACCGCCTTTCACGGTCCGGACCACCTGGCGATCGCGGTGGTGTGCGCCGACCCGGACAGCGAGGCGTGGTCGTGGGCGAAGTGGCTGCCGCAGATCCTGCACGCGACGATGCGCGACGGCATGGGCCAGGCCCGGATGATGTACAGCTCGCTCGCCGAGCTCGAACGCGCTCTGGCGGACGAACTTTCGCAGCGCGGCCGGTTCATGCGCAATGCACCGCCCACCGCCGGGCGCATGCACCTGGTCGTCGTCATCGATGACGGCTTCGTCGACGGCTCCGAGCGGCTGGTCGCGGAGGCGGGCCTGGACTCGGTCACCGTCATCGACCTCACCGCCCCGGCGACCGGGCTGGCCGTGCGCCGCGGCCTGCGGCTGGTGCTGACCGACGGCACGCTGGCCGCCCGGTCCGCGGTCGGCGCCGAGGAGTTCGCCGCGGCGGATCTGACGCGCCCGGCGCAGGCCAGGGCATTCGCCCGGGACATCGCCCGGTATCGCATCGCCATGGCGGAGGTGCTGAACCTCGACGACGACACCCGCGCCGATCCGGGGCTGATGTCGCTGCTCAAGATCTCCGACGCCGCGCAGATCGACCCGAACATGGTGTGGCGGCCGCGCACCACACGCGAGCGACTGCGGGTACCCATCGGCGTCACCCCCGACGGCACCCCGGTGGAACTCGACATCAAGGAGTCCGCCGAGAACGGCATGGGACCGCACGGATTGTGTATCGGCGCAACGGGTTCCGGAAAGTCCGAGTTCCTGCGCACGCTGATCCTGTCGATGGTCACCACCCACTCGCCCGACCTGCTCAATCTCGTGCTGGTCGACTTCAAGGGCGGTGCAACGTTTCTCGGCTTGGATCCGCTGCCGCACGTCGCCGCGGTCATCACCAACCTCGAGGAAGAACTCTCGATGGTGGACCGCATGCGCGACGCGCTCGCGGGCGAACTGAACCGCCGTCAGGAACTGCTGCGCGCGGCAGGCAATTTCGCCAACGTCACCGAGTACGAGAAGGCCCGCGCCAACGGCGCATTGCTGGATCCGCTGCCAGCGCTGTTCGTGGTCGTCGACGAGTTCTCCGAATTGCTCTCGCAGAAGCCCGATTTCGCCGACCTGTTCGTGATGATCGGGCGCCTGGGCCGGTCGCTGCGCGTGCACCTGCTGCTGGCCTCGCAGCGGTTGGAGGAGAACCGGATGCGCGGGCTGGACTCGCATCTGTCGTACCGGATCGGCCTGCGCACGTTCTCGGCCAGTGAGTCCCGTCAGGTACTCGGCATCACCGACGCCTATCATCTGCCGAGTGTGCCCGGGTCCGGGTACCTCAAGAGCGACGCGGCGGATCCGTTGCGGTTCAACGGCGCCTACGTGTCGGGGCCCTATGTGTCCGCGCGCGGCGCACGACAGAGCGGCGGCATGTCGGCCGGTGGCCGTCCGGCCGCCCTGTTCACCGCGCGCCCGGTCGAGATCACCGAGCCGCCGAAACCGGCGCACGTGGAGCTGCCGGACCTCGACACCCTGTTGGGGACAACCGAACCGGCCGGACCCGAGAAGACGATGCTGCAGGTCGTGGTCGAGCGGCTGAGCGGGCACGGCCGGCCCGCGCACGAGGTGTGGCTGCCACCGCTGGACGTCTCCCCCAGCCTGGACATGCTGCTGCCCGATCCGGAGTGGAGCTCGCCGCGCAATCGCAACGGGCGGCTGTGGATGCCGATCGGCATCATCGACAAACCCTACGAGCAGAAGCGCGAGGTGCTCACCATCGATCTGGCGGGCGCCCAGGGCAATGTCGCGGTCGTCGGCGGGCCACAGTCCGGAAAGTCGACCACCCTGCGCACCATCATCATGGCCGCCGCCGCGACCCACACACCGGAGCAGGCACAGTTCTACTGCCTCGATTTCGGCGGCGGCACCCTCGCGGCGCTGACCGACCTGCCGCACGTCGGCTCGACCGCCGGGCGGCTCGAGAGCGATCGCGTGCGCCGCACGATCGCCGAACTGACCACCCTGATGCGGCAGCGGGAGGAGCGATTCCGCGCCCTGGGCATCGAGAGCATGCGCGAATTCCGCATGCGCAAGGCAGAACTGCTGGGGTTGCCGGAGCCGGACCGGGCCGCATACCCGCTCTCCGCCGACCATTTCGGCGATGTCTTCCTGGTGATCGACGGCTGGGCGGCCTTCCGCGAGGAGTTCGAGCCGCTCGAATCGATGGTCAATGCCATTGCCACACAGGGACTGTCGTACGGCATCCACCTCATGGTGGCGGCCTCGCGATGGCTGGAGATCCGTCCGGTCGTCAAGGACCAGATCGGCACCCGGCTCGAGCTGCGGCTCGGCGAACCGAGCGACTCCGAAATGAACCGCCGCGCAGCAGCTCTCGTGCCGATCGGGCGGCCGGGGCGAGGCATCACCCGCGACAGCATGCACATGCTGGTGGCGCTGCCGCGGGTGGACTCCGATACCGATCCCCTGACCATCGCCGAGGGCGTCGCGTCCGCCAGGGAACAGTTCGCGGAGCTCTACGGCGGCCGCCGCGCCCCCGCGGTGCGGATGCTGCCCGCGGAGGTGAAGCGCGACGACGTGGCCGCGGCCGTCGAGGCCGTCTGCGCCGACCTCGGTCCGACTCGGGTCGCCGTGGGGCTCGGTGAGTCCGAGTTGCAGCCCGTGATACTGAATTTCGATGCCGAGCCGCACCTGATGATCTTCGCCGACGTGGAGTCCGGCAAGACCACGGTGCTGCGCAATATCGTCGCCGGCGTCGTCGAACGGTCGACCCCGGACGAGGCGCGGGTCATCCTGGTCGACTATCGCCGCACCATGCTGGGCCTGGTGGAGGGCGATCACCTGGCCGGCTACACCACGTCCTCGCAGACCTCGATCCCGATGCTCAAGGAGGTCGCCGGATATCTGGCCAGGCGTATTCCGGGCGCGGACATCACCCCGCAGCAGCTGCGCGATCGCAGCTGGTGGACCGGGCCCGAGATCTACGTGGTCGTCGACGATTACGAGATGGTCGTGGCGAACAACCCGCTGCTGGCGCTTTTGGAGCTGCTGCCGCAGGCCCGGGACATCGGGCTGCACGTCGTCATCGCGCGGCGCGCGGGCGGCGCGTCGCGGGCGCTGTACGATCCCGTGCTCGGGCCGCTCAAGGATCTGTCGGTCAGCGCGTTGCTGATGAGTGCGCCCAAGGACGAGGGGGTGCTGCTCGGAGGGGTCCGCTCGAGTGCGTTACCCCCGGGCCGCGGCACGCTCGTGTCCCGAAGCCGGGGCAACGAGATGATCCAGGTGACCTTCTTCCCGCCGCAGTGAGGCACCGGGCGTCTCGACCGGTCACCCACCGCGGGGACTCCACCCGGCGCCGCCCGGATTTTCGGGCGACCGGGGTGTGGGCAGCTGCGCGTCCGTCGGGACGAAGGATGCGTTCGGGATCCATCCAGTGTTGCGCTGTGATTCTTTGATCGCCGCGACCCAGGCCGGTCGAACGGATCGATAGAGGGGCTACTCGCTGCAATCAATGCGTTGTTCCCACACTGCTGCTGATTCTCCCGCCACTTCCAGACCATCAAGAAGGATTCGGCAGTGAAAGCCGTGATCCACATCGAGTGAGCGATCGGTTTCGACCTTCACCCAATACTTCGTGCCGGTGTGCACACGGACGGTCTTCTGCCAGGGCAACGTCACATCCGAAACGGTGGTATCACCGGACTGATCTCGGTACGTAATGCGAATGGCCCCAACGGGATTACCGGTAACCTCGTATGTCATCGGCGCCCTCAACCCGGACCGCTAAGAACCCAGGGCCACACCAGCCGCCGCCGCGGAGAACGTCCGGGCATCGGAGCATAACCAGGCGGCCCGCCATACCCGGTAGGTCCGGAATGCCAGGCCTGCTGGGGGTAGCCGGGTGAGTACCCACTTGGGGCGGGAGACTGCGGCGAATATTCCACACCTGGCGCGGGTGGCTGCGGCGGATACCCCATGCCTGGGTTGGGCGGTTGCGGCGGGTAGGTCACTGCACGAATCCCCTCTGTTACGTCATTCGGCACCGACTTTATTGCATCGCCGCCGCCGTGCTGAACGTACAGCTCAGCATGGTGAACCGCTCCCTGATCCTCGCTCTAGACGAATCAAGCTCCACCACAGTCCGATTCGACAAACGCGCACCAGGGTGGGCCGACCCCGCAGCCCGGCCTCCGAGGCGCTCCCCGTCCGGTCGGACGGAATGGGCGCCCGCCCTGCCAAACGGTTGACGACCGCGGTCTTCTCCCCGGCGAGGAAACCGTCTGCCGCCGCGGTGATTTCGACGTGGCGGGTGTCGTATCCTGCGGCCCGCCGCTCGCCGAGCGCGCGCCGGATGGGTTCGAGAAGTGGTGCGGGCGCGTACAGATGGCATTCGCGCGCGCCGACGGCGGCGGCCGCCAGCTTCCTGGCGACCGGGAATCCCGCGCCCCCGCGTCCCCGGAGTCCGGCGGCCGCGACAGCGGAGATCAGTTCGCCCGAATCCCGTTGCGGCAGTTGCGGTCCGTAACAGTCGAGGTGGGCGGGCAGGCTCGGATTCTCGGCGCCGAGCAGACGCCGGACACCCGCCGGTGCGCCGGACAGCTGTGTTGTCATCGCGGGCTCCCGATCGTTCGGAATTCGGTGAAATCGCTACTCGCGCGCCAGATCACGGCGGCGGCGATGGTGACGGAGCACGCGGCCGCCACGATGAGCATCCACGGCTGCGTATTGTCCGTGCCGGTGCCCACCGCGTGCAGCAGCGCAATCGGCCAGAGCAGGTAGGTGGCCCAGTGCACGAGCCGGAAGGCTCGCGGTCCGATCCGCCGCCGCAGCAGCGCGGAGATCACGATCGCGGCGACCACGACCCCTGTGAATGGGCGTGTACCTGCCCGGAACCGGTCCCGAGCTGCGGCGCCGAGCCGTCCGTACCCAGCTGCGATGCCGAGCCGTCCGTCGCGGGCGCGACCGACGAGTCGGTGTCGGACGTCGGGTGCGTGGTCGCTCCGCTCGATGCGGCGGCGGAGTGCGTGTAGGCGGCCGCCGAGGCGGCAACCGTGCCGACGGCGGCGAGCGCCACCAGTGCGACGGTGGCCTGGCGCCCGGCGCGGCGGCCCGGCCGAGGTGGGTGCGATGGGTTCATGGCGGACGCTGCGAGCGTCACCGGCCCCAGTACCACGCCTCGGGGTAGTCGGGATCGGTGGACGAGCGGTTCAGCGGCAGCCAGCGCCGACCGCACTCGGCATTGTGACGTTCACTGTCGCCGGTCCACGGTCCCGCATCGCTCACCACAGCCCCAATCCGAGTAATGAACCAGTGCACCACACAGGTTCACCTCGTACCACGCGAAAGCCGAGTCTCAGCAGGAGCTCTCGCCGGGCCCGGTACCCGCGGCGGATTCGATTCTCGCCAATGTCCTTGCGCCGCCGTCGACTTCGAGCTGCACGCACAGTCCGGTGGCGTCCCGCCAGGCGCGGATCTGCACGTCATCGCCCGCCATCACCGGCCCGGCGTGTTCGAGGATCACCCGGTAGGGCGCCCGCTGCGCGTCGGGGAACCGGGCCAGCGCCTCCTCCACCGCCGCCCAGTGCACGGCGTTGTTCACGTGGCCGTAGCGGTCGACATCGGCGACCCGCAATGGGAACGACCACGTATCCGCGTCCACGCCGGTGCTCTCCCGCAGCGCGGCCCGCCACCGCAGCCGGTGCTCGGTGGTCGTCGCGAGCATCGGCGCCATGAAGCGGTCGCTCATCCGCGCCGGGCGCCCGGCCTCGATGTCGACGTGGACGAGGAACATCTCCGTCTCGATCAGCCCGCCGTCCTCGCTGCGCACCTGGATGCGCATGTTGCACCATCGGTTCGACAGTGCGGACGGCCACCGCCGCAGGTGCACCCGGTCCCCGAAACCGATCGGCGCCAGCACGTCGATGACCGTGCGGCGCACGATCCAGCCCGGGTGCAGGTCCCCCTCCTCGACCGCCAGCAGATGGTCGCACCCGATGTCCTGCAGGTACCGCGCCACCGCATCCAGCCGCAGCCGCTCGTCACCGTCGGTATCCCCCAGGCGTACCGGCCATTCCCTGTGGAACGCCCGGCTCAGGTCCCCGCACGCGGGGAGCGGAGACGCGATGTCCAGCAACTCGTCGACGGCTGCGGCAGCACCCATGAACACATCCTTTCGGTGGTCACAGGCAAGCGTACCGACCGGACGGCATAATCCCGAACCCCGACACGGCCCCGGTACGAGACCGTGCCACTCGACACGGCACCGGCCCGAGACCGCGCTGGACCCGGGACGCCGCCGATAACGTCGGCCGGGCAGCCGCCGGCATCAGCCATGGACCCGTGTGCGAGGATCATGCGCGGGCCCCAGGCCTCGGCCATCCCGTTCACCCGCCGGTATCGGCCGCACTGCCGTCCGCATCAGCCGCCCCACCGTCCGCGACGATCACCCGCGCGACGACATGCCGATCACCTCGCGAAGCAGCTCGCCGCCCCGCGGCCAGTGCCCGTACCCCGAGGCGGGGTTCAGGTGGCCGACGTCGCCGAGGTCGACCAGGCGGCTGCCCCAGGCCTCGGCCATCCCGGACACCCGCCGGAACGACGCCAGCGGGTCGGTGGTGCTGGCGGCGACGATCGCCGGGAAAGGCAGGCGCTGCCACGGAATCGGGTTCCAGCCATGGTCATTCAGCTCGGCGGTGGTGGGATAGCCCGCAGGCCAGGATGATTCGAAATCCGGCGGCGTCGCCAGCAGCGCTCCCCGCACGGGGCGGGTGGCGTGCCGCGCCCAGTGCGCGGTGATCATCACACCGGCACTGTGCGCGACCAGGACCACGGGACCGTCGATGGCGGTCAGCACGGCGTCGAGCGCCTCGATCCGGGCCGCGCGGCTGAGCTTGTCGCGCTCGAGCGGAGGGACGATGCGTACCTTGTCGAGAGTCCCGGCGAGCAGGGTCTGCCAGTGCTCCTCGACGTGATCGCGCAGGCCGGGCACGATCACGACGGTCGGGTCTAGCGAGGCGTTCATGGTGTGCGGCAATTCCTTTCGGTGCACCGACAGGTCAGGCGTGCTGGGTGAATCCGACCTGTCCGGGCTTGCGGTTCGGGGCATATCCGAGCCGGGCCAGGGTCTCGTCGGCGTCCGCGTACACCGTCCCGATCTTGTAGATCTCCCGGGCCTCCTTCGCGGTGGCGACCTCACGGCCGAGCTCACCGGCGATACGCACCAGCTGCTGAATCTGCTGCACCGAGGTGAACTTCTCGCCCCGGCGACCCCAGATGGTGTCCTCGTTGCCGCACCGGGTGTGCAGGCCCAGCGCCATCGCCATCGCATTCACCGGAAGTACACTGCGCATGAGGGTTTCGAGGGTCAGGCAGGCGCCGTCCGGGACCCGCTGAATGAAGTTCATGATGTTGTACGGGTTCGGTCCGTCGAAGCCGCCGCCGATGCCCACCCAGGTCAGGTTCAGCGGACCGCTGTACACCCCGCGGCGGATCAGCCGCTCCACCGTCTCCAGCTGCGGAATACTCGACAGCTGGAAGTGCGGCTGAATACCGTTGGCCCGCAACCGCTTCAGGTGCTCCGCGACCCACTCGGGACCGGCCGGAACCGTCATCTCCCGATACGCCGCGGCCAGTTCGGGCCGTTCCATCGAGGTCCCCGCGATGTCGTCGGGGGTCATCAGTTCCATGATGTTCATCTGGGAGGTGTTGATCGCGATCGTCACCTGATCGGGCTTCGGGTCGAGCTCGGCCAGCATGTGCCGGGTGTCGTCGGACAGCCACTTCGCGTCCGCGCCTTCACCTTCCGGCGCGAACGAGATCGAGCCACCGACCTGCAGAATCATCTCCGGAACGGCCGAGCGGAGCCCGGCGAGCAGCTCGTTGAACTTCGACAGGCGCTTGGATCCCTTGCCGTCCAGCTCGCGCACATGGATGTGCAGGACCGTGGCGCCCGCCTCGAAGCAGTCCACCGCCTGCTGCACATGCTCCTCCATGGTCAGTGGCAGATCCTCGCGAAAGTCGTCCGGTTCCCACTCCGGACCGTAAGGAGCCGCGGTGATGACCAGGTTGTCCTGGTTCTCCGGGAACAGCGCGTCGTCGTGGAAGTGCATGATAATGCTCCTTGTTCAAATGTGTTGATGTACTGGAGATTTCAGAACGGCTTGTCGCCGATGATGCCCGCGCGCTCCATGCGGCGCACCGCGGGCCAGTAGTCCTGCACGGCGTAGTGCTGGGTGCAGCGGTTGTCCCAGATCGCGAAGCTGTTCTCGGTCCACCGCCAGCGCACCTGGAACTCGGGCACGCTCGCCTGCCGGATCAGGTACTGCAGTAGTTCCGCGGCCCCGGGGGCGTAGTCGATGCCGAAGCGCACGTGCTCGGGCGTGTGATAGTCGACGAGGTGGGTGGTGAACGAGTTCACGAACAGCACCTTCTCGCCCGTCTCCGGGTGGGTGCGCACGACGGGATGTTCGGCGTCGGGGTACCGGGCGTGCAGCTGCAGCCGCTGTTCGGGGGCCATCGCCGCGCCGAAGCTCGCCTCGATCGAGTGCCGGGCGTGCAGGCCGTCGATCCGCTCGCGCACCGATTCGGGCAGCCGCCGGTACGCCTCGGCCATGTTCACCCAGATGGTGTCCCCGCCGACCGGCGGGCCCTGCACGCACCGCAGCACGCTGCCCATGGGCGGGCACTCCCGCCAGGTCGCGTCGCAGTGGTAGGAGTTCTCGTAGTGCTCCGGGGCGCTGTCGAGATCCTTGTAGATGCGCACCAAACCGGGATTCTCCGGGTCGCTACCCAGCACGGGATGATCCTCGAGCGGACCGAAACGACGTGCCAGCGCAACATGATCGGCGCGGGAGATGTCCTGATCGCGCACGAACAGCACCTTGTACTCCAGCAGCAGCGCCCGCAGGTCGGCGAACAGTTCGTCGCTGTGTGCGACGGCGGCGAGATCCACATCGATGAGTTCGGCGCCGATATGACAGGTCAGCGGCCGCGCCTCGAGCACGCCATCGACTGCCCGATGTTCCAGCGGTGCAACGGTATTCAACGAAACTCCTTCAGTCTTCTCGAATTGTTCAGGGCCGCAGCACCGACGAGCCGACACTGATCCCGGCCTCGAGGTCCCGGTGCGCCCGCACGGCGTCGGCGAGTTCGTAGCTCTGGTTGATCTCGATCCGGATCCGGCCCGCGGCGACGTGAGAGAACAACTCCCCCGCCAGTTCGGCGCGTTCGGCGGGATCGGCGATGTAATCGGCCAGGGCAGGACGGGTCACGAACACCGATCCCTTGATCGCCAGCTGCATCGCATCGATCGGCGGAATCGGGCCCGAGGCGGTGCCGAAGCACACCAGCAGTCCGCGCCGCGCCAGCGAATCCAGCGAGGTGTCGAAGGTGGTCTTGCCGATGCTGTCGTACGCGACGCGCACCCCGGCGCCGCCGGTGATCTCGCGGACGCGGTCGGACACGTTCTCACGGGTGTAGATCACCACGTGATCGCAACCGTGCGCGCGGGCGATCTCGGCCTTCTCCGGGGTGGAGACGGTGCCGATCACGGTGAGCCCCAGCAGTTTCGCCCACTGCAGGAAGATCAGTCCGACCCCGCCCGCCGCCGCATGCAGCAGCACGGTGTCCCCGGCCCGCAGCGGATGGATCCGCCGCAGCAGATACGCCGTGGTGAGCCCGCGCATCGTCATGGCGGCCGCGGTGTCGAAGGCGATCGAGTCCGGCAGCCGGATCAGGTGCTCGGCGGACAGGACCCGTTCGGTGCTGTAGGCGCCCAGCGGGCTGCCGGTGTAGGTGACGCGATCACCGGGTGCGAACTCGGTGACGCCCGGGCCGGTCTCCTCGATCACCCCGGCCGCCTCCACGCCCATCCCGGCGGGCAGCGCGGCCGGATACAGCCCGGTCCGGAAATAGGTGTCGGCGAAGTTCAGCCCCACGGCCTCGTGCCGGATCCGGACCTCGCCGGGACCCGGAGCCGGAACCTCGGCGCGTTCCCACCGCAGCACCTCCGGCCCACCGATCTCGTAGAAGCGAACAGCCTGTGCCACAGTGCATCTCCTTGTTCTGCGCGGCGGATGTGATGCATCCAACAGTAGGCGGGGAACGGGTCGTGTGCTTAACTTCAGGGGACACATTGCTGACCTTCTCGGGACATGGAGTGAGCTGTGAAACCGTTGGCCCGGTACGCGGCCCTCAACGACTACGTCGGCCTCGGGCAATCCCTCGGCCTCGACCCGGCCCGGCTGGTCCGCGAGACGGGCCTGGATCCGGCCGGCCTGAGCCTGCAGGATCGGTGGGTCCCCGCGGCCGCCGTCGCTGAACTGCTCGAACGATCCGCGACCGAATCCGGGCGCCAGGATTTCGGCCTGCTGCTCGCCGAGCGCCGCCGCCTGTCCAATCTCGGCCCGCTCAGCCTGGTCATCAGGGAGGAGCCGGACGTCCGCAGCGCGCTCACCGTCATGGTGCGCCATCAGCACATGTACAACGAATCGCTGCGCATCCGGCTCGCCGAACGCAACGGCATCGCCACGATTCGCCTGGATCTGGACATCGGCCAACCGGGCGGCACCCGGCAGGCCACCGAGCTCGCGACCGGCGCGCTGCACGGAATCCTGCGCGTCTTCCTCGGCGCCCGGTGGCAACCCGTCGAGACGACGTTCACGCATCCGGCCCCCCGCGATCGCGAGACCCATCTGCGATTGTTCGGGCCGCACCTGCGGTTCAACCGCGAATTCACCGGAATGACCGTCTACACAACGGATCTCGACACCCCCAATCAGCTGTCGGATCCGCTCCTGCGCCCCTATGCCCAGCAGGTGCTGGACTCGGCGAACACCGGACCGGCCGCGACGACGCGGGACCGCGTCCAGGAGCTCATCGAACTGCTGCTCCCCACCGGCCGCTGCACCGTCGAACAGGTCGCACGCAGCCTCGGCATCGACCGGCGGACCATCCACCGCCACCTCGCGACGGAGGGACACACCTTCACCGACATCCTCGACAGCACGCGCAAGGACCTCGCGCGACGACTCGTCGGCAACCAGCAGCGTTCCCTCACCGAGGTCGCCGATCTGCTCGGGTTCTCCAGTCCCGCCAGCTTCACCCGCTGGTTCCGCACCCACTTCGGATCCAGTCCGAGCCGGTGGCGCCGCACGCGGTGACGGCCGCGTGCGGCCCACCCCGGGCGGCTATTTCCCGGACGGTTGAGCCGGGTCCTTGCAGTAGGGCAGCTGCGGCGGGCAGGGCGCCAGGACGGTGGAGAAGTACTGGATGGCCGAGAAGAGCGCGATCGGCCCACCGGCCAGGATGATTCCGGCGATCGACCCGACCGCGCCGAGCGTCGCCGCGCCCAGCACGCACCCGGCGATGGTGGCCCCGACGAACGGCAGCAGCAGCACGATCACCGGACTGGAGATTGCCGCACCGGCCGCGCCTCCGACCAGGCAGCCGATGCCGCCGCCCAGCACCGCGCCGAGCACCGCACTCACCGCCGCGGCGATCGCCATGCGCTGCGACAGCGCCCCCAGGGCCTGGCTGTCCCGCGGGGTGAAGGATTCGGCCGCCTGCTCGGCGGTGACGATCGAGTGCCGGGAGACATCCGGCAGCGGCCGCGGGTTGCTCCTGGACGGCGTGAGAGTCGCTGTGGCGCCGGTGATTCGCGCGGTGACCGGATAGGCGAGGTTGTCCACGCGATAGGTCAGCGGCACGGCCGCCACCGGATTGCCGGTGAGATCGGTGACGATCAACTGATCATCGGCAATCTTCACATGTCCGTCGCCGACGGTGAGGACCGCCGAATCACCGTCGCGAGCGACCGTGTAATGAACGGCCGCACCGTCATTCCGGGGTGGCGGCGTGGCAGATGCCGTCGCTGCCGACAGAGTTATCGCCGTTGCGGCGACGAGGGCTGTACCGATTTC
Source organism: Nocardia albiluteola (assembly GCF_018860155.1). Taxonomy (GTDB): domain Bacteria; phylum Actinomycetota; class Actinomycetes; order Mycobacteriales; family Mycobacteriaceae; genus Nocardia; species Nocardia albiluteola. The sequence goes on along the minus strand of NZ_JAHKNI010000009.1, from coordinate 70,985 downwards.
CTTCTTCACTGACTTCCTCATCTTCGTTGATGCAGCGCCGACCCGGGCGGCCTGCGCACTTCGGGTACTTCGGGTCGATCAGCGCGAAGTCCTGCTCGCGGCGTGGCCATTCGCCCACGCCGCCAAGGCCTTCGGCGGATCACTGCCAGGTGCGATAGGGTTCCAGGGAGGCGAGTTTGCGTAGTCCTGCGGGATACAAGCGGCTGCCCGCGGCCAGCGCCGCGATCGCGACGAGGCAGGACAGCGGCGCGAGCCGGAGCGCGGCCGACAATCCGACGTGATCGGCGAGAATGCCGACGACGAAGGGCCCCAACGCAAGTCCGAGCAGACTGTTGACCAGGGTCAGCGTGCCCATCGCCGACGCACGCACCGAGGGGTGGGTGAGGTCGGCGACCATCGCGGCCGCGGGTCCCGAGGAGCCGCCGGAGAACCAGGCGCCGATGCCGATCAGAATCAGTTGCGGCCCACCGGGATTCAAACTGAATCCGATCCCGAGGCAAAGCATCGAGATCAGGCAGAACGCGATGGCCGTGCGCCACTTGTACTCCGTGTGCACCCGGCCGATGCGGTCGGTGACGATGCCACAGCACACCATTCCCGCGCCGACGAGCAGCACGACCAGCGCCGCGCGTCCGGCGGCATTGTCGGGCGCCAGATGGTAGTAACGATTGAAAAAGCTCGGCATCCACGACAGCAGCACGGCCGCTGTGAACAGTTGCGTTCCGCTACCGATGTACGCGCACCACACCGCCGGGTTGGTGAACAATGTCGACACCGGTGCTCGAAATGTCTTGGGCGCGAGGGAATCAGCGACTCCCGGCGAGGAGACGGCTTGCCGGGCCAACTTCCCCTCGCTCACCAGCAGCCTGAACAGCAGGGCCAGCGCCAGACCAGCCACGGCCATCACCGCGAACGACCACCGCCACCCCAGATGAACGGCGACCAGTCCCCCGAACCACACGCCGAGCACGGATCCGAACGAGCCGCCCGCCATGAACGCACCGCTGAGCGTGGCATGCCTGCGAGCCGCGAATACGCCGAGTACAACGGCGATTCCGACGCTGCCGTAGGCGGCCTCGCCGACCCCGACGAGGAAGCGGGCGCCGAGCATCTGCGAGTAATCACTCGCCGCCGCGCACATCACGGTGGCGACGCTCCACAGCACCGCCATCAGAACCAGACTGCGCACCCGCCCCCAGCGGTCGGCGAGCAACGACAGCGGTAACGTGAGGATGCCCACCATCAGCGCGACCACGCTGCCGAGCGAGGCCAGCTTCGAATCCGACAGCCCCCATTGGCTTTTCAGAAGCGGGAACACCGCACTGAGGACCTGCCTGGACATGTAGTCCGCCAGCAGCAGCCCGAAGGCCAAGACGAATACGAGCCAGGGATACCGCTCGGAGCGGCCCGAACCCGCCTCGGATGAGACTCCGGCGGTCCGGGGCGGTGGCCCGACAGGGTTGGTACGCAACTGCATTGGCGCTCCTACGCAAAACCGGCGGGCACGACGAACCGCCCACCGGTACCGAGGGAATCGGCGGGCGCGGCATCGAATACCGCGGTCCGCTCGATGTGACGCACACAACACTAGGGAGCGAATGCACCCCACGCTTACCTCAACGGGACACGATTCCGCCCATCACGGGACATGCAGCCGTGGCGCCGCGCAGCCAGGTCGCCGGTGCGGGCGGCGGCAGTAGCTCCCCGCATCTCCCGCAGCCGCCATTCCTCGAACTCGAAGGTGTGTCCGTCGTTCTTTGCCGGGTCGCGGTCGAACGCGGCCCGCATCCAGGATGATCGGCGGGTTGCCCGGCCGCGGCGCTACGAATAGCGTTGTCCGGCTGTGGAAACGACGGGTCCGTGACCGGAATTGGCTGATAGTCGGGGCCGAGGGAGTAGTGGAGGACGGTCTGACAGTTCGAGGTTTACCCGAGGGACCCACCGTGGGGGTTCCACCCGTCACCGCCCGGATGTTGAGGCGGCTGAGGTGTGGCCACCTGCGCGTCCGTCGGGGCGATTGGCGCGGTGGGGGTCCATCCGGCATTGCCCGGCATCGGGGCCGGCGGGGGCGTCGCCGCCCAGGCGTTCTGTGGGTTCCATCCGCCAGGCGCACCGGCCACCACAGGCGTCGTCGTCCGGCCCATGTCGGGAATGTATTGCGGGGCTGATTCGATCGTTGCGGCATCCGAGGGGGGTCGGCGTCGGGCGAGAAAACCAGTGGCGATCCCACCGAGCAGCACGAACACCAGGGTGACGAGCACCGCCGTCCGCATTGCACCGCTCGCCGCCTGCGCCAACGCGTGCGCTGTCGCGAACGAATGGGTCGACGAGGAACGGCTCCCCGCATGGGTGAAGACGCCGACCACCACCGCTTCACCGATCATGAGACCGAGCTGGCGAGCGATAATGTGAACGGCCGCACCCGCGCCCGCCGGGGGGATCGGCACGACGCGGGTCGCGGTCGACGCCAGGGATGTCCACAGACAGGCGATACCGGCCCCGGCGACCGCGCCCGGCACTGTCAGCAAGATCAGCTCGAGCGAGGTGGCGGTGGATGACGTCAACGGCAGCAGACCGAGGAGCGACAGTCCCAAGAGCCCGAATCCGATCGTCGCGATCACGGCGGGACGTGTTCGTTCGGACATCACCCCGGCTATCGGCCCACCGACCACGGCGACGATTGCGGCGGGTATCAACAACAGGGCCGCCTTCAGCGGCGCCCAGCCGTGCGCCATTTGCAGCGTCAGACCGAGCGCCATCGTCAACGATACGAGCGCTGCCGACGCCGCCGCGACAGCCGCATTCGACAGCACCACCTCGCCGTCCCGGAACAGCAGGGCCGGAACGATTCCCTCAGCCCCGCTGCGCGCCTGCAGGAACACGAACAGACCCGACACGAGCAGCCCGGCAACCAATACCGCGATCCAGATCAGATCCCCACTGTGACTGCCGCACTGGGTGATACCCACGACCAACAGCGCCAGCGCGACCATGGAAAGCAGGAGTCCGACCGGGTCCGCCGGTCGCCGCTGCGCCGGCAGCGACGGCACCAGCACCGCGGCCAGTATCAGGGCGAGGACACCGAAGGGGATGTCGAGCACGAAGATCATCCGCCAGCTCACCAGCTCGACCAGCGCAGCGTCCGCGGCCGGGCCGAGCAGAACCGTCAGGGCCCCGATGCCCGCCCATACACCGAGCGCCGCGCCGCGCCGTTCCGGCGGGAAGGTTCGTATGATCACGGCCAGCGGCTGGGGAAGCATCAGTCCCATGCCCAGCCCCTGAATGGCGAAGAACACGGTGAGCATCGCCATGTTCGCCGCGAGGAAGCATCCGGCGGCGCCCAGCATCAGCAATGCCAGGCCCGCGATATAGATGTTCTTGGGGCCGAAGCGATCTCCGAGTCGGGCAGCGGCGGGCAGCAGAACCAGTGCGGCCAGTGCATAACCCGTGGTCATCCAGGTCAGCATGCCGTTGGTCGCGGCCATGCTGTGCATGATCTCCGTATACGCCGGCCCGAGGCCATTCGAAGTCAGCCCGAGGAAGAACGCGCCGACCAGCAAGGCGCACAACGCGATCCACGGATTACGTGGCGCCGGAGCCGGGTACACACCGAACGGCTGCGGGCCGGGCATGGGCGGCGGAGCGAAACCCGGCGCCCGCACGGCCCCGGCGTATTGCACGGTCGGTGCCGCCGCCGGTACCGCGGCCCGCAACGCACTCATCGCGGCTGCGGCGAATTCCCCCGCGCTGGAGAATCTTTCGCCCGGATTCTTCGCCATTCCCCGCGCGATCACCGCATTCAGCTGCGGCGGCACATCCGGTCGGACGATCGGCGGCACGGATTTGGCCAGATGCCCCGCCACCACCTGCCCAGGCTCGGCGGCGGCGAACGGTGACTGCCCGACGAGCAGGGCGTACAGGCTGCAGGCGAGCGAATACTGATCCGAGCGCGCGTCCACCGGATCACCGGAAAGCTGCTCGGGCGAGGCGAATGCCAGTGTGGCAACGAAGGTTCCGCTGGAGGTGAGCTGGGTGTTGGAGGCCAGCAGCCGGGCAATGCCGAAATCGGTCAGCACCGCGCGCTCGGCCCGTCCCGCCTCGGCCGCCGCCAGCAGGATATTGGCGGGCTTCACATCCCGGTGCAGAACCCCGCGAGCGTGCGCGTAATCGAGGGCGTGCGCGACCTCACTGACAATCCGCACCGCCCGCTCCACGGTCACTGTCCGCGGATCCAGCCGGCTCGCATCCACGCCCTGCACATACTGCATGGCCAGCCACAGCTGCCCGTCCTCGATCCCGCGATCCTGCACGGCAACGATCCCCGGATGATCAAGGTGGGCAACAACACTGGCCTCGCGATCGAACCGGGCCCGCAACTCGGGATCCGCCGCCACATCCCGATTGAGCACCTTGAGCGCCATCAACCGAGGCAACCGCGGATGCCGAGCCAGATACACGGTGCCCATCCCACCCCGCCCCAGCACACCCTCGATCACATACCCGGCGACCGTACCGCCCACCGCACCGTCCACGAGAGTCTCCCTCCCAAAGCCCGCCCCGGGCGAACCGATCGCGTCGTACTCTACCCACGGATCCCGCCCCGTACACGGTGGATTTATGCGACGTTCGTAGCGGCCGGGCAGCCAATTTCGCCTCGTCGCACTCGCGATCCTGCTACCGGCGCGACCAGCGCAGAAGGCGACGTACGCGGCTCTGCCGTGCCGGGGGCTCCGGCGGATGGGCCATTTGGACGAGGATCCCGCCGAAGCGCGCCTCCTGCATGATCGCTGGTTGTCCGTCGATAAGACACTCACCGGTCCGGGTGACCTCGACGCATTCTTCTTTGCGGGAGCCGTCGGCGGCATCGACCGTGTCGCTGTAGTAGGCGATCATTCCGCCGCTCATGTCGATGTTGAATCCGGTGACGCCGCGTCCCGTATGGTCGGTTGCGCGGCGCTGGCACTGATCGCACACGATGAGGGGATAACGTTCCTGGTAGGTCGTCGGCTGCCCGCAGCGGGGGCAGGGTTGGGTGTATCGACGACCGGGGGTCCGACCCTCCAACAGGAAATCGTGACGGGCGAGAATTCTGCGGCCATTGTCTCCCTCTGTGCGGTTGCGCCGCAGGACCAGCAGAATGAACTCGGCGAAATCGGCTTGCTCGGCGTTGAGCGCCCGGCGCAAGGGGAACTCGTCGATACGCGCGAGACCGGTGTCGAAGGCCTCGAGCGCTACTTGATGCAGCACCGAGAGTTCGCTGTCGGGGATATGCCTGTTGACATGTTCGGCCTGAGCTAGATGTTCGGCGATCGCCGCATCTATGGTCGGCGTGCCTTCCCACAGTATCCCGAAGTTGTAAGCGGTCGCGGTCACCAGGACATAGGCGTCGATGTCGCCGCCATCGGTTCGGATCGTCTCCGCGAAGGCGAAACCTCGTCCATAGCGGGCATTTTCGAGCCCCTCGTGGCGATAGTGGATCAGGTTGTCCGGATCCCGCGCCTGACCGCGCGCCTTTCGCAACGCTTCGTCGTAGGTCAGCGGAGAGTCAGGACTTTCCATGCCCGCCAGCCTACCGACGTTGCCGAGACATCCGCAGCACTGCACATCGACCCCGCCGGTCCGGACATCATTCCAGTAGTGACCTCGAGACTGCCCCTCGCATGCAGTGCGCCGCAGTAGATCTGGCTCAGAGCTGCGGCAACGAGCCTCAAAGGGCGGCACGGGTCATGAATGTCTTCACCGCTGCGGTGTCGGCGAGGTGCGTCGTGGAAAGGTGCAGTCCTGATTCGACATTCAGGTATTCGAACCCCGCTTCGGCGCCGTTGGCGGGGATTCGGTAGATCGTGTTGCCATTGTCGACCAGCTCCCCGATGTATATGCCGGTGCCTGCGCGGAGGTTTCGTGCATCCTCGGCCGGGTCCTGCTCGATCTCCGCACCGATGTTCAGCGGTGAGGCCGTACTTGGTCTTCTCGTCGTCCTTCTTCAGGTAGTAATAGCCGACGCCGCCTCCTCCGGCGAGAAGCAACACCACCACGGCGATGCACGTCACGATCAGCGCCGTCCGAGGCTTCCGTTGCGGCGCAGGAGGTTGCGGGTACGGCGTGGGGTACTGGAACTGCCCGGGCGGTGGTGCGGAATTCCATGCGGGCGGCCGGCTGCCCGGGAACCGCCTGGTCCGGCATATGCGCGGGGGCTGGTGGCAGCCCAGGGACCGGACCGCGCGGCGGGTACGTCACGGCCGCATCCTATTCACCCGGAAGGCAATTCGACGATCGCCGATCGGCTGACGCAGAATGAGAAGGGGGCGAAGAGACCTCATCCCCTCCACGTTTCCCGGCAGGCCTACACCTCTGCTGCCGCGACCTCGTAGATGATCTCCAGGCCGTCTTCCTCGTCCCATTGCTCCCCCACCTCGACGAATCCGTACTGCGATGCCAGCGTATACGAGGCGAGATTCTCGGGGCTGATGGTGACTCGAACCGTCTGCACCTGCGGCTCGCGGTCGGCGCGGCGCAGCAAATACTCCAGCGCCGCACGGGCATAGCCGCGACGTCGGTATTCCGGGTCGACGGCATAGCCGATTTCAACCATCCCAGAGGCGTCGGGAAGCCCGTGAAAACCCGCCCGGCCCACGGCAAGTCGCTCTTGTTCGTCCCAGATGACGCCGGTGACCCACCCCGCACTGACCGGATCCTTCTCGACCTGCGCACAACGCATCTGCCACAGCCGCCGAGAATCCGGACCCGCAAAGACCGCAGTCAGCGGCACCGGGCTCGCCGCATTCGCCGCAGCGAGGTCACCACCGGCGAGAGCCTCGAACGTCGCACGGTTCAGGTGCACTATCCGCACCTGCGGAAGCGGGCGATTGTCGTTCGAGGCCACCGGATCGTGAGACATGTGGGCCACCCTCCCATACGACCTTCGGAGGTCGCATCGGAATATCGGTTGAACCAGCTTCGGTCAGGCGGCGTCTCCCCCGGCCTCGGCCATCATGTCGCCGACGCGGATCTGGATTGCGGCAGCCGATTCGGTTCAGGTGGTGCGGATTCCGGCGGAAGTGGCGCTGTTGCCCACGGCCGGTGCGCGTTTCGGCCTGCCCGGATCTGCGACCAACCCGAATCGTATGAGGCTTTCGGCCGTGTCGAACAGAGTCTGCTCCACAGGGCGCTGGGTCCAGCCGAGTTCGCTGCGGGCCTTGGCCGCCGAGACGTGTTCCGTGCGGCCGAGATAGTGGGTGGCGGCACGGGCGTTCGCGTCGAAGCGGGCGGCGAGGCGCACCAGAAAGTCGGGGAGCACGCGGGTGGTGATTCGATACCGGGTGGCGAGGATCCGGGCCATGTCCGGAAGCGAAAGCTGTTCGCGGGCAAGGATGTAGCGGTTGCCCGCCGCCCCCGGCGTTGTCAATGCCAGCCGGTGCGCGACGGCCGCGTCTCGAACATCCACGGTGGCGAACGCCAGTCGCGGCACGCCGGGCATCCCTCCGGCCAGCAGGGCACGGATGCCGGCGACGGAGGTGCCGGGCTCGCCGGCATGTTGGATCGGTCCGATGATCATGGCCGGATTGACCACGGCCAGCTCGAGTTCCGGATGCTCTGCGGTGAAGTCCCACGCGGCACGCTCGGCGAGGGTCTTGCTCTTGAAGTAGGCCTCGATACTCTCCGGATCGGCCCAATCCTGTTCGGTGAGTAGGCGTCCGCGGGAGTCGCCGCCGGAGATCGCGGCGCAGGACGAGGTGAGCACGACGCGCTCGACACCCGCGGCCGCTGCCGCGCGCAGCACCCGTCCGGTGCCGTCCACGGCGGGCCGCACGAGCTCGTTCTCGTCCTCGGGAACGCCGACCGGGAAGGGAGAGGCGGTGTGCGCGACGAATCGGCACCCGGCCAACGCCGCGTCCCAGCCTCGATCCGAGCTCAGGTCGGCCTCGACGAGTTCGACTGTGTTCGGCAGGTGGTCGAGCATCCGGGCGCGACCGGACGAGCGCACCGTCCCACGCACGCGATAGCCGTTGTTGATCAGTTCGGTGATGACGTGCCCAGCGAGATAGCCGGAGGCGCCGGTGACTAGAACGAGATCGGACATTGCCGCACTCCAATTTGAGCAGTGTTTAGAATGTAATCACTGTATAGATGAGAGGAGTCGGCAGTGTCAACCCCGTACCCTCGTCGCATGCCGACCAAGGACCGCTACCACCACGGCGACCTCCGCGAGGAGTTGCTGCGGGTATCCCTGCGGCTCATCGACGCCGAAGGGCTGGCAGCGGTCAGCCTGCGCCGAGTCGCACGCGAAGCCGGGGTGAGCCCCGGTGCGCCGTATCACCACTTCGCCGACCGGGCCGCACTGCTGGCGGCACTCCGGGCGCGCGGCTTCGAGTTACTGCGCGACGAACTGCTCACCGCGCGCGCCGCCGCCGATCCGGCCGCCGCACTGTCCGCCATGGTCGACAGCTACGTGCAGTTCGCCGTCACCAATCCGTCCTACTTCCGCCTGATGTTCCGCCCCGAACTGGTCGAGTCCGGCAAACACGCCGAGCACACCGTCGCCGGCGACGCCGGCGACGCCGGCGACGCCGCCTTCGCCGTCCTGGAACAAGCCATCGCCGACGCCGTCCGAGCCGGGATAGTCCCCGCCGAGAACGCGGAAACCCTGGCCCTCACCTATTGGAGCCTCGCCCACGGCCTGGCCTCACTGATCCTCGACGGCAAACTCGGCGAGCGCGCCGCCCACATGGGCATCGACACCCCCGAACTCGCCGCCCGCGTCACCCACATGCTGGCCGCCCTCGTCACAACCGACCGCGACTGAGCCTCTGTTCACCGCGACGATCGGAAGCGGCACATGCGCTCAGAGCCTCGCGCCGACTCGGGTACCCAGAGCTATTCGCCTGTCCGGCTGGAGAGTACGTGCGCCAGTTGCTGGACGACCTCGGTTGCCATGACCGCTTGACCCGATGTCGAGAAATGGATTCGATCCTTGCTCAGGAGGTTGTCCCGGTCGTTGAGCGGGTGATTCCACATGTCGACGACCACGGCCCCGTATTCGGCGGCCAGGCGGCGGGTGATGTCGTTCATGGTCCGGGTTCGGTTGTGCCAGTCCGGAAATGACGGGACGACATATGCCCTGCCCAGCGTGAACGTCGTCAGCAGGGCGCCGGTGCCGGCCGCGCGGTCGTACATGTGCCGCATTGTTCGTTCGATCTCGTAGAAATCTGGATTGCGGCGCACAATATCGTTCGGACCGCACGGCAGATGCAGGAGGTCCGGGCCGAACTCGACCATACGGTCGAGTTGGCCGGCAATGGTTCCCGCCGTGGTCACCCCGATTTCCGAGGTGTTGAGGTACTGGGCACCGGGGCACGCCCGCGTCAGTACAGCTGCGACCCGATCGGCCCAGCCCTTGTTCGTGTAGCCAGGTGTGGGGTCGCCGACGCCGGCCGACAGGCTGTCGCCGATCACGCCGAAGCGTAGCCACGGAGCGTCGAACAGCAATGCTGCGGCGGTCATCTCGGATAAGCAGAAGGGATCGGACTGTTCGGTCATTGCCGATGTCGGCATGGTCACCTACCTGAATTTCCGGCTACGACTGACGATTACGCGAGGTGATGCCGAATGCTGTTGCCGCACTGACTACGGCAACGACAGCGACGAACAACCAGCCGTGCCGGAACGCGCTCAGCATCCGGTCGGCCGCGACATCGAGCGACCCGAGGACGGCGATCAGGACGGCGACGCCCAGCACATAGCCCAGCTGGCGGGCGGTGTTCACCACGGCACTGCCGGTAGCGGACTGGTCCGCCGGCAGATCGACGGCCGCGGAGGCGATCATGCTCGGCAGCGCGAGGCCGATGCCGATGCCGGAAATCGCCCACCCCGGCAGTACCTCGGTGGCGTACCGCACGGGCGTGGACGCAGTGGCCAGCACCAGCAGCACGCCGCTGGCGAACAACAGATCCCCCAGGGCCACAACGACTCCCACCGGCACTCGTTTGATCAGTCGCTCGCCGACCACGGCGAAGATCGGTACCAGGATGGGTCCCGGGACGATGGCGAGCCCGGTCTCGAGGGTGTTGTAGTGGGCCGCGTTCTCCAACCACAGGGCAATACTCAGGAACCACGCCCCGAACGCGGCGCAGAACGCCAGCACGGTGGCATTGGCCCACATGAACGTCGGCACCCGAAACAGGGCCGGCGACACCACCGGATTCGGATGCCGCATCATCCGTGCCACGAATAGGACCACGGCGACCACCGCGACGACCAGCGCCCCGAGTGTCGCGGCACCGGACCACGACCATTCGCTGCTCTTCACCAGGCCCAGCGACAACGCTCCGATCGCCACGATCAGCAACACGATTCCGAGCAGGTCGGGCACCCGCGCCTGCACCTGCTGCCGCAGATTCGGCACCAGCCGCACGGCCGCGACCCCGGCCACCACGCCCACCGGCAGATTGATCAGGAACACCCAGCGCCAGGACGCCTCGACCAGTGCGCCGCCGACCACCGGACCGAACGCCGCGGCGGCGGAACTCGTTGTCGCCCAAATCTTCACCGCGCCCGGCACCCGTGCCGCGGGCAGCACGGTGAGCAGCAACCCCAGGCTGGCCGGGGTCAGAGCGGCGGCGCCGACCGCCTGCAGCACACGGAACGCCACCAGCCCCCACAGCGACGGAGCCGCCGCGCAGGCCAGGCTCGCCAGCGTGAAAATGCCCAGCCCGACCAGGAATCCGGCCTTGCGCCCGAACCGATCCGAGAAGCGCCCCGCCGGGATCAGCAGTGCCGCGTAGACGATCGCATATCCGTTGAGGACCCAGCTCACATCGGCCAGCGAGGAACCCCGGTAGGACTCACCGATCTTCGTGAACGCGACGTTCACGACGAATACGTCCAGCATCGCCATGAACGCGGCCGAGCACAGGACCCACACGATCGCCGTCGAACGATCACGGACCGGTCGCGGTGCCGCCGTCCTGTCCGTGGTCGAAGTGGTAGTCATGCCATCCATCAGGCGTCCCTTCTCATCGGCATCGATCTCGGCAACGCACCGAGCTCCACCGGCACCAAAAAGAATACGGTCGCACGTATTTATATTGCAACCTCGCGCGCAGGAGATCAGCAACATACGATCGACTGTATGGTCATATCCGGGCATGAGACGGCCGAGGAAAGCACCGATCGACGGCTACAGCGCGGGGCGCGGTCCCGGCGTGCGGTGACCCGGCGCGCGGTCGAGATCGCGTCGCTGGACGGACTCGACGGCCTCAGCTTCGGGCGTCTCGCCGAGGATCTCGGCGTCAGCAAGGCCGGTATTCAGACCCTGTTCCGGACCAAGGAGACGCTGCAGCTCGCGACGGTGGAAGCGGCCCAGGAGGCCTTCGTCGACGCGGTTGTGCGGCCCGCCCGGGACTGTGCTGCGGGCGTCGCACGCATCCGCGCCCTCGTCGACGGATGGATCGACTATGCCGCGCGGCCGCTGTTCCCCGGCGGTTGCTTCTGGGGCGCGAACCTGCCGATCTTCGACAGCCGGCCCGGGCCGGTCCGGGATGCGCTGCGGCAGCAACAGCGGGACTGGGTCGCGATTCTCGCGACGCAGTTCCGGCTGGCCGCCGCGGCCCGCGAGATCGCGCCCCTCAATCCCGAGGAGGCCGCCTTCCAAGTCGCCGCCGTGCTGAATGCCGTCAATCTGGCACTGCGCCTCGGCGACGACGACAGCGTGAGCATGGCGCGGCATGTGGTCAACGGATTGCTCGGTGCGGGTACCGATTCCGGCATCCCGCCACGAACTCACCGAGCTGGTCCTCGCGGCTGACCCCCAGTCCTCCAGCCACTACTCGTACGGCGCGATCACCAGCGGAACGTCGCGAAGCTCGTCCAGGGTGCGGGGCAGCCCGGCAAGGGCACAGATCATCCGCATTGTGTGGAACACCAGGAGTTGCCCGTCGACCGCGTAGGCGAAACCCACGTGCCCGGTCATCGCGACGCTGCCGGTGGCCGCGACCTTCCCCGGGGCGGACAGGGCCGCGGTCGTGTGGACCGGTGGGCGCTGCTCGAGGTGCCACAGGCAGCGGGTCTCGCCCAGATCGTCGTAGATGAACGTCCACTCACCGATACGTCCGGCAATGAGCACCGAGGTGGGATCCAGCGGGTGGATAGCAGTCCTGGCCAGGGATGTCCGGTCGCCGGGGCCTCTGGTGGGCAGGACGCACGGCCTGATCTCCTCGTGACAACAACGCGCCCCTGCCCGCCCGTTCGGCCATCGCGTCCAGCGTCCGGCCGCATGAAGCGCGGTAGCCGAGGTGACGAGGTCCGGGCGCGCTACACCCAGTGGTACGCGTCAGGCCAGGACTGCGCCGCGGTAGACGCGGGCTTGGGTGGCGACCCGTGTGCCGAGGTATCGCGCTGTGGCGAGATCGGCTGCGTGGACCGCCTCGGGGCCCTGGTCGTTCCAGGTTTGCGCGCCTGCGCCCAGGTAGAAGCCGAGCCGGTTGTGGTCGTCTTGGCTGCTGGTTGTCGTGTTCCAGCCGGGCATCAGGCCGAGGCTGATCCAATGCATTCCATGCTGGGCCGCGAGCAGGGACAGGTACTGCAGGGTGTGCAGCTTGTCGCCGCTCATGGATCCCGAGTTGGTGAATCCAGCGGCGAGCTTGTCCTTCCAGGCCTGCCTCGACCAGCGGCTCGAGGTCGCTTCGGCGAAGACGTGGAACGCGCTGGATGCGGTTCCCATGTAGGTGGGGGTGCCGAAGATGATTGCGTCGGCCGCGTCGAGCGTCTCCCAGTCGGTCTCTGCCGGGAAGGCCACGTTCACCATTGCGGCGTCGGCGTCGGCGACGGACTCGACGCCGTCTCGGACGGCGGTGGCCAGCGCGAGGGTGTGCCCGTAGCCGGAGAAGTAGGCGATCGCGACGGTGATGGGGTTCATGCAAGTTCCGTTCTCGTTGTGAGCACTGTTGTTAACAGTGGCAACTGTATTGGCGTGACATCGTCAATGTCAACGTCAATGAATTTCTGTTACCATCGGCATATGGCAGGCGACCTCGAGCGAACAACGGCAGGCGGCAGGGACGACCAGCGGGAGCGCATCCTCGAAGCCGCGGTGAAACTGCTGGCCGAGGTCGGCCCAACCGGCATCTCCACGCGTGCGGTCGCGGCGGCAGCCGGGGTGCAAACCCCGACGCTGTACCGCCTTTTCCAGGACAAGGACGGATTGCTCGACAGCATCGCCAGTTTCGGGTTCGAGACCTACCTGGCCGAGAAGCGAGCGTTCGAGCCGAGCGAAAACGCCGTCGACGACCTCCGCCGAGGGTGGGACATTCATGTCGAGTTCGGGCTCACGAACCCGGCGATCTACGCGCTCATGTACGGCAACGTGCGACCCGGGCGGCGACCGGCGGCCGCCCAGGAGAACGCAGACATCCTGCGGCACATGCTCGAACGCGCGAACACCCAGGGACGTCTCCGGGTTCCCGTGGAGGCGGCGACGCGCGCCATCGAAGCCTCCACCACGGGTGCGGTCCTGCTGCTGCTGGCACAACCCGAATCGCTGCGCGATCCACAGCTGATCAAGCCGCTTCGGGACGCGGTGCTCGACTCGGTGACCACCGAACCGACGCCGGGGAACGATCCCGAGGTGATCACGTCGGCGCGCGCGGATGCCCTGCTCGCGGTCCTTTCGCCCCAGGGTGGCGCCGACCCGCTGACGCGAGAGCTGTTCAGTCCGGCCGAGGCCGGTCTTCTGCGTGAGTGGCTCACGAGGCTCGGGGAACGCGGGCGTCCCTGAACGGCATCGAGCCTGGCCCGGCCAACCGGATCTGCCCGATGCCGCCGAACGTGCCGCTCAGCACGCGGTCGGCCGCCACCCGTATTGCGCGACCCACCACAGCCGATGGCTGGCGTTCCGGCGGGAGCATGGACACGGCCCGCGCCGCGAACCGGGAACTGTTCGCCAGCATGGGGTGGGATCCGAATACGCCAGAAAGGGGCCGCGCTGATGCATCGGCACTGGTCAAGCCTATCGGTGGAGGGGTTACAGTCGGGTGATGGGCATCGAGTGTTCGAGTGTGGTGGCCCAATCGCGTGACGAGGTCTTCGAGTGGTTCTCCCGCCCGGGGGCGCTGGCCAGATTGGTGCCTCCGTGGCATCCGGTGACGATCGTGGCCGAGGCCGATTCCCTGTGTGACGGTTGCGCGGTTCTGCGGTTACCAGGCGGGCTGCGGTGGGTGGCCCGGCACGTGCCGGCAGCCTACGATCCACCACGGTCTTTTGCCGATGAGACCGCGGTCGAAGGACTTACGTCCGCACCGGTGGGACGACTGGTGCCATGGCGGCACATCCACGAGTTCGAGGCGGCCGACCACGGCCGCACCCGGGTCGCGGATACGGTTACCACGCCTGTCCCTGCGCGACTGCTGCGGCCGATGTTCGACTACCGCTACCGGCAGCTCGCCGATGACCTCGCCGCGCATCACCGCGCGAACGCCCAGGGCTTCCGGCCGACGGTGGTCGCGATGACCGGCTCGTCGGGCCTGGTCGGATCGGCGTTATCCGCGTTTCTGACCACCGGCGGGCACACCGTGATCCGGCTGGTCCGCCGCCCGGCCTGCAGTGCGGACGAGCGAGAATGGGACGTCGCGGCGCCTGCGGCCGATCTGTTCGACGGTGTCGACGCCGTGGTGCATTTGGCGGGCGCTTCGATCGCGGGCCGGTTCACCGCCGCGCACCGCCGCGCTCTCGCCGACAGCCGGGTCGGCCCCACCGGAGCTCTCGCCGACCGTGCTGCCGCGGCCGGGGTGCCGACGTTCGTCACGGCCTCGGCCATCGGCTACTACGGACCTGATCACGGTGACGAACTGTTGGACGAGACTTCTTCGCGCGGGCCGGGTTTCCTGGCCGAGCTGGTGGAGCGCTGGGAGGACGCGGCCCGGCCCGCGGCACAGTCGGGTACGCGTGTGGTACGGATCCGCACGGGTATCGTGCAATCCCCGCGTGGCGGCACGCTTCGGTTGTTGCGTCCGCTGTTCGCCGCTGGGCTCGGCGGCCGGATCGGCGACGGCCGGCAATGGTTGTCGTGGATCGGTATCGACGACCTGGTCGAGATCTATCACCGGGCGCTATGGGATCCGGAGCTGTCGGGGGTGGTGAACGCGGTGGCCCCGAATCCGGTGCGCAACATCGACTACACCGCGGCGTTGGCGCGGGTGTCGCGCCGGCCCGCGCTGCTGCCGGTACCGCGCTGGGGTCCTGCGGTGTTGCTGGGTGAGCAGGGCGCCCGGGAGCTGGCGGCGGCCAGTCAACGGGTGGCCCCCGCTCGCCTCATCGCGGCCGGATACCGGTTTCGCCACTCGGATCTGGACTCCTGTCTACGTCATGTACTCGGTCGCGCGGGTGGTGGCACGGGCGATGGGTAAGGCCGCGGGCCCGCCGGAACCAGGTCCCGGCGGCTCACGTGGCAGGTCGCAGGGTGCACAGCGGTTCGATGGTGTCGATTCCCCCGGTGGTGGGTGAGGTCAGGTATAAGCACGGGTTCATACCGGCGGCGATGATGCCGGAACGGATTCGATCCCATTGCGCGGCAGACAGTTCCGCGGTGCGGGACAGTACGAACCCCGACAGCCGGTAGGGGTCGGTGACGACGGCCCAGGCATAGTCGGTGTCGAGCGCGGTGACGATGTAGTTGGGCGGGCCGTCGAGTTGGTCCTGGGTCGGCACGCCGGGAAAGCTCACGTGCAGCTGCGCTCCGGTATCGGGGTCGGTGACCGTTGCGGTGCCGGTGATCCGGTTCGGGGTGCCGGACCAGGTGGTGCACGTATTGTCCACGCGCACATTCCCGGCCGGGTCGAGGGTGTACCGGGCCTGCGTATCACGGGCACATGCCAGCTCGTAGGGCTGAGGAACAGCAGCCAGCTGATCCCACGTTCCCAGATATCGCGTCAGATCCAGCGCCGGCACCGGCGACGGTGGCGCGCCGAGAAGCGGATCGGCCGCGGCCGCCGTGATGGCGGCTGAGGTGGCGGCGAGCGCGGCGGCGGTCACCATCACCGTCCGGATCACGTTCCGTAGCTGTCGGACGTTCATGTCCACTCCTGTCCCGGCCGTTTCGTCGGCCTTGTCGACTGTCCGGTTCCCGTACCGACTCGGATGCGCAACGACGCGATAGTGATGTGGCGCCGCCGTGTGCTCGCGTGCCCGTTCATCTCCTCGGAGCCGGACAGCCACTCGACCGTGATGCATCGATTATGCATCGTTTAATTGTCCGTGTCAGGTGATGCCAGGGACCCGCATCAGCGGTGCCGTGCGGTTCGGTGAGAAGTTCGGGACGCCCGGCGTCCCGAATCCACGCGAGCGGTGCCCGCGGCGATCAGCCGAGCGCGTCCAGGGCGCCGGTCAGACCGGCCAGGGCGACGACGTCGCCAGGCAGACGTATCGATGCCCAGCCTGGTCCCGCGACGTACACCTCCGCGCCGGTGCCGGCGCATGCGGTCACCGCCGAGGCCAGTGCGGTGGACTCCTGCTGCGACCACAGCACGACCGTGGCGGCCGAAGTCCGGGCGGTGGCGTCGACGAGTGCGCTGGTGGGCACGTTCGCTCCCAGCATCGTGGCCGCGCGGCCACGCTCGGCCAGTGCGGCGCGCAGCGCAGCCAGCGGTAGCACGTGCGCTTCGCCGCCGGTGCAGGCCAGCACGATTGTCGATTCGGCGCGCGGGGCGGGGATCGCCTGCAGTGCGGCGGTCACACACCAGGACAGCAGATGCTCGACGTCGACGCAGCCGCCCCGCTCCTGCTGGGCATGCACGATATTGTCGAATGCCGGACGGCACAGCTCATCCCAGAATCCGACCACGCCGTGGCGGTCCAGGTAGCCGGCCAGCAGTTCGCCGACGCGGGCACCGTCGAGGGCGAACGCGGCATCCAGCAGCGCCGAGTAGTCGCCCACTTCCGGAACCGGCACCCGGATCGCGGCGACCGCGCTCGACGGGCTCACGCCAGAGCGGACCAGCGCGACCACCCGCTCCAGCACCGCGATGTCGGCAGCGGTGTACAGGCGGTGTCGGCCGGGCTCGTGGTGGCTCGGACCCAGCCGATACCGCTGGTTCCAGCTGCGCAACGTGGCCACGGGCACGCCGAGACGCTCGGCTACCGCGCGAACGGGATAGCCGACCGCGACCTCGGATCCGACGGACATGACCTTATTGTGCCGATCGCCCGGCCGGCGGGCCGACGGCAGCCGGACGATCGCATTCAGCCGCATTCCGGGACCTCCCGTCCGTTTGAATCGATTATGCATCGAAATAGCGTCTAGGGTGGAGATGCGATTCCTTCGAAACCTGTCCCCGTTCCGGCGCCGGATACCTCACGGTAAGGAGTTCCATGATTCGCATCGCCACCCTCGCGGGGCGGGCCCCATGAGTATCGCTGTCGCGGTGTTCACCCGGGACCTGCGAGTGCACGACAATCCGGTCCTGTGGGCCGCCCACCGGGCCGCCGGCCAGGTGGTGCCGCTGTTCGTGCTGGACGAGGCGATCCTCGGCAGGGCACCGCTCTCTCCCAATCGCATCCGGTTCCTCATCACGGCGCTGACCGAACTGGACCAGGAGTTGCGCGCCCGGGGCACGCGGCTGATCGTGCGGCGCGGCGACGTCACTACCGAGGTGGAGCGGGTGGCCACCCAGGTACGGGCCGGCGGCGTGCACATCGCCACGGATGTCAGCCGCTACTGCACCCGGCGAGCGCGGCGCCTGCGCGCACGCCTCGACGCGCACGGCATCCCGCTGTACGAACACGACTCGGTGACCGCGGTGCCGCCCGGCGCGCTCCGGCCGTCGTCCGGCACCGCCCATTTCGCGGTGTTCACACCATATTTCCGGCGCTGGCTACAGACACCGATCCGGACGGCCTACCCGGCCCCGGATTCGCTGCCGGCACCGGAGCTGGATCCGGGCCGGATACCGGCCGCGGCGGAGCTGTGCCCGGAACACGGTTCGCCCCTGCTGGCCGTCGGTGGCGAGACGACCGGCCGGGAATTGCTGCGCGCCTGGCTGTCCGGTCCCGTCGAGCAATACGGTGCGCACAGTGACGAACTGGCCACCGACGCCACCTCCGGGCTGTCGCCCTACCTGCACTTCGGCTGCCTGTCGGCCGCCGAACTGGTGCACCGCACCGATCTGTCCACAACCGGCGGCAATGCCTTCGCCCGGCAGCTGGCCTGGCGCGACTTCCACCACCAATTACTCGCCGCGCGAACCGAACTCGCCTGGACCGACTACCGGCCACCACCGGCTCCGCCACGCTTCGACCCACATGCGGCCGATGCCTGGCGGGCGGGCAGCACCGGGTTTCCCGTGATCGACGCCGCGATGCGGCAACTGCTCGCCCAGGGCTGGATGCCGGGCCGGGCCCGGCTGATCGCCGCGAGCTTCCTCACCAAGACCCTGCACGTCGACTGGCGGATCGGTGCTGCCCACTTCCTGCACTGGCTGGTCGACGCCGACATCGCCAACAACCAGCTCAACTGGCAGTGGGCCGCTGGCACCGGCACCGACACCCGCCCGCACCGCATTCTCAACCCGATCCGGCAGGCCGAACGCCACGACCCCGACGGTGTGTACGTCCGCCGCTGGATTCCTGAACTGGCCGATCTGCCCGGCGGTGCCGTCCACCGGCCGTGGCGGGCACTGACTCTGGCACAGGACT
Source organism: Nocardia albiluteola (assembly GCF_018860155.1). Taxonomy (GTDB): domain Bacteria; phylum Actinomycetota; class Actinomycetes; order Mycobacteriales; family Mycobacteriaceae; genus Nocardia; species Nocardia albiluteola. The sequence goes on along the minus strand of NZ_JAHKNI010000009.1, from coordinate 52,304 downwards.
ACCCGCCGCCGATCGTCGAGGTCAACGGCATGTGAGGAGCGGCCGGAACACGGTATGGCCGCGACGGACCGGCCGGGCGGGTGCGCCGAAATCCTGTGCGACATCCGAACAGACGGCCCCGGCCGCCGTACCGAGAGGGATCGCACATGATTCCGATTCGTCGACGGCGATGTCGTACGTGTCCATGACTGTCTCTCTCACTGTGCCGGTTCGGCCAGCTGCTCGGCCGACCGCATGAAATCGGTTGTATTGTTGCGCCGCACCGACTTTCGTGCCCCCATAGCAAGGGTGAGCAGCGCGCCCGCGAGCGCCGGCAGTGCGAAGAGGGTGAAGTTCCAGCGTGCGATGTAGACGTTGACCAGTCCTTGCACACCGAGCACACCGGCGCCGCCGATCATCACGACGGGATAGAGAATCGCCGGCGACGACCTGATACTCAATGCGACGACGGCCGCCGCCGCGACGAAGAAACCGGCGAGGACGGGCCCGTTCGATCCGACCCGGTCGGCGAGCACGGCCATGGCCAGGCCACCGACGGTGGCACCGACATTGAGCAGCGCGAGGAAGGTCAGCGAGGAACCCAGCGGATAGTGCGCGGCCTGCATCAACTGCGGCAGACAGGTATCCATCCCGAAGACGAGCAGGAACGAGCAGATCACCATGCCGCAGAACAGGATCGTCGTTCCCGCGTACGGCGGTCGCAGCACGAGACCCAATCCACCGTCCCGGGACGCGCTCCGCCCGGCGGCGGAATTCCCTTGGTACGCGGGCGATTCGGGCAGCCAGCGGTAGGTCGTCGGCAGCAGTAACAGCCCTGCGCCACCACCGATGAGGTACTCCAGCCGGAAATCGTGCCCATCCAGGAACGCGTTGGTCACCACGGCGGCGAACGATGAACCTATCGTCACGCCGCATTGCACGATCGCCGAGGTCAGGTTCTTTCGCTTCGCCGGTGCGAGTTCGAAGATCAGTGGCGCCACAGCGAGACGAGCATCAGGCTGACCAGCGTGGTCCGTCGTCGCCCGTATCGATCGGTGAACTGCCCAACCAGTAAGGCGCCCAGCAGCATTCCGACGGGTGTGAGACTGCCCAGCAGACCCAGCGTCGACAGGGACAGGTGCCATGGCCGATACCATGACGCCCAGCCCGATCACCAGGGCCTTCCGCAGCACGGCAGGCGCCGATCCCGCGGCTACGTCTGCTTTCACGCCGGGTTGTGATGTGCTCACCTGTGGATTCCTTCATTCTCACGGGTCACGGCTGCGGTGGCTGCCTTCCACAGCCGCGGCGCTCGGGGCAGCGCGTGTTCAGCTGCGCTGGGTATGCGCGCCTGTCATGTGTGCGGCCAGATCGTCGGGAGCAAGGAACGACGGCGGGGGGCGGTGGCCCCCATTCGTCGTTCTCATGCCCGCCGCCCACCGTCGACCGACAGCGCGATGCCGGTGATGTACGACGCGGCATCCGAGCACAGCCAGACGGCCGCGGCGGCGGCTTCCTCCGGGGTTGCCAGCCGTCCCAGCGGTGTGATCGCGGCCTGGCGCGCGATCATGTCGGTGCCGGCCGCGACCTGCTCGAGTCCGGGGGTCAGGGTGGGTCCCGGGCAGACGGCGTTGACCCGGATTCCCTGCGGCGCGTAGTCGACCGCGGCGACCTTGGTGAGTCCGACGATGCCGTGCTTGGCGGCCACGTAGGCCGGGGCGGTGGGGATCGCGTAGAGGCCGCCGTTGGAGGCGATGTTGACGATCGCGCCGCCGCGTTCGAGCTGCGGCAGTTCGTATTTCATGCACAGGAAGGTCCCGGCCAGGTTCACCTGGACCACGCGCTCGAACTCGGCCAGGGGCATCCGGTCGAGCTGCCGGTGGTGCGAGGCCATTCCGGCGTTGTTCACGGCAAAATCGAGGCTGCCGAAGGTCGCGACCGTGCGCTCGACGGCGGCGCGCACCGATTCCTCGTCGGCGATGTCGGCGGCGACGGCCAAGGCTACGCCACCGTCCTTCTCGATCAGCTCCACGGTTTCGCCCGCCGAGCGCTCGTCGACGTCGATCACGGCCACCGCCGCGCCGGTGCGGGCGAAAGCCTGCGCCGCCGCGCGGCCGATCCCGCTGCCGGCACCGGTGACCAGTCCCGCCCTCATGCGAGCGGCTCGTGGTTGGCCCAGGCGACGTGGTACGGGTACCGCGCCTGCCAGCGATCGATCACCTCGTGCGTATCGGGCGCGGCGAAGGCCTTCGCCAGTGCGTCTATGTCCGCCACGCCGACCTGCACGACCGCGGTCGCAATCAGTGCCGCAATAGCCTCCTCGCCGGGGATGGCGAGGTGGCGGCGAGCCGCGAACGATTGCACCAGACCGGTGTCGCGCATCACCTGTTCGATATCTTTCAGATACTGATCGAGGTCGGTATCCGGAAGGGGCTGATCGAAGGAAACAATCATCGTATGAGTGATCATGCAGCCATTCTTCGTGTCTTCAGCGGAAGCGTCCAAGACCATTTCGATCTTCCGCGATAACCTGCAGGCATGAGTGAACTGGAGACCCGCGAACTGGAATACTTCCTCGCGGTCGCCGACGAACTGCACTTCGGCCGGGCCGCCGTCCGGCTCTCGATCGCCCAGCCGGCGCTGTCCAAGGCGATCCGGCGCATCGAGACCCGCCTTGGAGTCCCGCTGTTCGTCCGCTCCAGCCGGCACGTCGCGCTCACCCCGGCCGGTGAGGCACTACAGGAACACGGGCGACATGCCCTCAACGCGGTCAGCGCGGCCATCCGCAACACCCGCCGCGCCGGCGACAGCCAGGCCCATCTGCGACTCGTGCTCAAACCCGGCGGCGACGCCGGCCTGCTGTCCGGGATGCTGGCCGAATACTCCCACCAGCCCGATGCGCGCCGCGTCGACATCCTGTTCAGCGGCCCCACCGACCGCACCGACTTCCTGCGCTACGGCCGGGCCGACGTCGGCCTGCTCTACGTGCCCTTCGACGACCTCGAGGGCCTGGCCCACGAAACGCTGCACACCGAGGACCGAGTGGTCATCGTCCCGTCCGGACACCGGTTGGCCGCCCACGCGTCGGCACGCATGTCCGATCTGGACGGAGAGACACTGCCGCGGTGGAAGGGGATCCCCGGTGGTAGCGGCGACGGCCCCGAAGTCGCGGACGTGGTCCAGTTGCTACACATGATCACCGTGGGCCGGATGATCGGGGTGCTGCCCCGATCGCTGGTCGAGCCCGTGCCGCCGGGCCTGGTCTGCGTACCGATGACCGACGCACCACCCAGCCGCCTCGTACTCGCCTGGAACGAGCGCGACCGCCGGCCACTGGTCGCCTCGTTCGTCGCCGCCGCGCTGGCTCATCGCGATCACTGATCAGGTCAGTTTGCTTCAGCCCCAAGGCCTTACCGGGTTCGAAACACCGATGGCTCTATTCCTATCGGGGTGCACGCCACCGAGCATCGCGGAATCGGCCGAGCGCGACCACCGGTAGCCGTAACCGTGAATCGTGGCGATCCGGCCGGGACGATTCAGCTTGGCCCGCAGGGCACCCATATGAACATCGAGCGAACGAGAGACCGACGGCGTCGTCTCGCCCCAGATCTCCGTCATGATCTGGTCCCTGCTCACCGCGGCGCCGGCCCTCTCGGCCAACACCCGCGCAAGCTCGAATTCCTTCTGGGTCAACTGAATCGGCTCGCCCGCCACATCCACGGTCCGCGCGACCACATCCACCCGGATATCCCCCAGGACCACGACGGCCGGGGGCCGTTCGTCCCCGCTCCGGCGTCTGGTGACCGCCTCCAGGCGGGCGGCCAGCTCGCTCACGCGAGGCGGTTTGACCACGAAGTCGTCCGCGCCGGCGCGCAGGCAGGACACCACGGCACACTCGTTGCTATCGGCCGTGAGCACCACCACCGGAACGGAACTGACCTTGCGAAGCTGGCGCAGTACGAGATACCCGCTCACATCGGGCAGGCCCAGGTCGAGGATCACCACGTCGTATTTGGGGTAGAAGGTCAGCAGATCCAAGCCCTCGCGGAAGTGGTCCACGAGCGGAAATCCGTGTGCGCGTAACCCATCGATGACGGCTCCGGCAACACCCTCATCGTCTTCCACCAACACCACATGCACCGCATACCCTTCCGACCCTTGGCAAAGCGTGATGCTAAACGAATCGTCGGCGACTTGTCGACGCACCAGCCCATCTGGGCGACAACGCAACTGCCGGGTCGGCGGCAGCGATCGGCACGCTCTACCGAATCTCAGGCGCTGACATTGCCTCGCTGCCGAGCCTGGGCGTCCTCGGACTCCAGACCGACCGTCCGGCGGCCCACGGTCCGGGGTGCCCCCGACACCAGACTGGGAAACCGACGGCGCAGACCGCTCAGATTTCGGTGGATCTCCCGCAATTCCTCCTGCAGCAGCCGGATTTCCTCGTGCAGTTCCTCCGCGTTATCCAGAAGGGTGGCATGGAACAGGCGCGCCTGTTCGAGCTGGGCGCGGTCCTGGCGCGTGCGGCGCAGCACCTCCTGCGCCGATTGGAGCGAAGCGGCCCGCTCGGCCTCGGGGACCGTCCGTGCGATACGGCGATTCCGGCGTACACGCTTGTCGAATTCCTCCACAGGATGTCCAGCCTCTCCATAGTCCCTCAACCGCCGCCGCGATGGGTCGGCATCACGAAGCGACGCTCCTCCGAAATTAGGTGCACAATTCCGACCGGGTCAACCCGAATATAAATAATTATGAAAGGCTGGATAATTCTTGATTTCCTTGGCAATCTTTAGAACTTCTTGAGAAGTTTTGATTCAATTGATAAATACACCACCGAACCATTCGCGACCAGCTTCGCCAGGAGGCGCGGAACACGCACTCCTCGACACCTTCTTCGATCGCGAAGGCTAGGCATACGGCACGGCCTGTGCGTCCCAGGAATCCTGCGGATACGTTTGTTCGCGCGCTGTTCACCTGTCTCGGTCCATCCAGTCCGGCCACCGCCATACCGATACGGTCGGGCGTCTCGCCCTAATACGGCTGGTACCAGCGGAAACCGAGTTCACTGGACATTAGCGAACATCTTGTGTTGACTGACGATGGGCCAGCCTCGACCGCCGGTTCCGCGGATCGAAAGGCATTGGGACGACGATGCAGACGGCTACCGTCGATGGAGGGCGGAGGCAGCGCACGCCGGCAGCATCCACATCGGTTTCACCGCCTGAAGCGCTCGGGTGACCGAGGGCGTATGCGTCGACGGCTCCTGACCATTCTGCTCCTGCTGGCGGCAATCGCGGTGACGTGCTTCGCCGTTCCGTTCGCGCAGGCCATCGCCACCGGCCGCACCCGGGAGCTCGTGCTGGAGCGCACCCGCGACGCCGACCGGTTCGCGGCCATGTCTACCAGCAACAAGAATAAGCTGTGCCCGCAGGCACAGCGCTTTCACGACCTGTACGGCGAGGATCTGGTGCTGGTCGACGCCATGGGCCGGGTGCGCTGCAACACGGGCGTACACCTGCAGGATCGCACGGTGCGAACGGCCCTGTCCGAGGCCGGCGCCAACGAGTTACCGGGTCCGGCAATCGATTCGCTGCGGCCCTGGGGTCCGGCGCACATACTCGTCACACGACACTGGGGCGACCCGGAACAGATGCGCGGGGCCGTCCTGCTCGTCGTCAACACCGCCGGCGCACGCGCGGACATCGGAGCCGGCTGGTGCGGCATCCTCGCCGGGGCACTGATCGCGCTCGGGGCGTCCACCGTCCTGGCTCTGCGTCTGGCGCAATGGATTCTGCGTCCACTGGACCGGCTGTCACACGTGGTGAGCGAGCTGACCGCGGCACTGCCCACCCCGCGCGGGGACGATCGCCCCATCGAAGACGCACAGAACGGTCCGCCGGAGATTCGCGCGCTGGCCCGTTCGGTGGACACCCTCGCGCTGACGGTGGCCGACTCGGTCGACGCGCAGCGTCAGCTCGTCGCCGATACCGCGCACGCGATGCGTAACCCACTGGCCGCGTTGGCAATTCGACTGGAGTCCCTGGAGCCTGCGGTGCGGGGTGAGGCCGAGGTGAACTTCCAGGGCTCGGTGCGGGAGGTGCACCGGCTCACCGCGCTGCTGGACGGGCTGCTGGCCCTGGCGGTCGCGGAGACACCCACCGATTCTCAGCTCGGCCGCGCCGGTACCGGCACCGACAGCGACACCGCCGGGTGCGACGCGCCGCTCGCCGCCGCCGACCGGGTGGACGCGTGGCATTCGGCCTTCGCGAAGGCCGGGCGGACGCTACGGCTCGACACGCCCGCGCCCACGGCCGAGACCGCCTTCCCGCAGAGCGCGCTGATTCAGATTCTCGATGTGGCACTGAGCAACTCGTGCCGCTACGCCGGAGACGGGGCGAGCACCACGGTGCTGGTCCGGCGCGAGCCCGGCGCGGTGACCGTCTCGGTCACCGATGACGGAACCGGGGTGCCCGCGGCGGATATCGCACGCCTGACCGAGCGGTTCTTCCGCGGGCGGGGCGCGGCGGCAGGAGGGTCGGGCCTGGGGCTCACCATCGCTGCCGCGCTCGCGCACCGGCACGGGGCCACCCTGCTGCTCGAGCCGGCCGACCCGCGCGGGCTGCGCCTGATCCTGCGTATGCCGTTGGCGGGCACGGCGTTTGCCGATGCGGCAACGACACGATCACCGGCAGGGCGCGGGAGCGAACCGTGCGCGCGGTGAACCGGTCCGCCGGGATCGGGCGGCGGACCTTCCTCACACTGACCGCGGGAGCCGTGTCCGGGGCGATCGGCGTCCCGTTCGCTACGCCCGAGCGCGATCCCGATCCGTTCCCGATCCGGATCGCCATCGGTTCGATGGGGCCGACCCGAATGTTCCGTGACGTGCTGGTGGCCGCCGCAGCGGGCAGCGGGGTGCGGATTCAGGAAGTGCCCAGCCTGGGGGCGATGGACAATCTGCACCTGCTGACCGGGCGTCGCGTGGACGCCGCGCTGGTCATGGCCGACGCGGTCACTCCGCATATCACCCGATGCCGCGCGGTAGGCAACCTGTACGAGGCATACACGCAGGTCGTGGTGCGGCCCGACAGTCCCGTGCGGCACCTGGCCGACCTTCGCGGTGCGCGGATCGTGTTGGGCGCCAAGGGATCCGGAGCATCACTGACCGGCATGCGGATGCTGCAGGCCGCGGGGTTGCGGCCGGGCGACGATATCCGGGTCAGCTACCTGCCTCTGGAGAATTCGGTTGCGGCGCTGCGTGATCGGAGCGTCGACGCGGTCGTCTGGCTCGGCGGGATACCCACCCCGGAACTGGAAATCTCCCGCACCACGAGGCTTCTGGATCTGGACGATGTGACCGCTCCGCTGCGCCGGCGCTATCCTTCGTTCTACGATCGAGTGCAGATCAGCCAGGATATCTACCAGCTTCCCGCTCAGTATCACACCATCGGCGTGTCCGTATTGTTGGTGGTCGATCCGCACCTGCCGGACGCCGCCGCGGAGAGCCTCACCGACCTACTGCTACGCCATTCGCATCAGCTCGTCGACGGCTCCGCCGGGTCGCAGTTCATGGACGACGGATCGCTGATAGATACGTGGCCGGTCCGGCTACACCCCGGCGCCATCCGAGCCTATCGCCGGGCACACCGCTGAATCGTCAGGCAACGGCCGCCAACTGCTTGGTCCGGACGGTCTCGGTCTCCGCGAAGGAGTTCGCGGCGTCCACCTGCCCCTGGTAGATCTGCTCGAACGTCCCAGCCAGGTTGGCCATGCCCGCGAGCAGACTGTCGCGCGCGGCCACGTACCCCTGATCACCTTTGGCGAACTTGTCACCGAAACTATCGCTGCCCCAGGGGCTTCCGTTGGCGGTAAGGGTTTGCAACAGAGCGGTGCGCGCCGTGCCGATGGCGTCGGCGATGGACTTCGACCGCTCGGCGGCTGCCTTCAGCTTGGTCGGGTCGAGCTCGATCTGGCCGGCCATGTGTTATCTCCTCGGTACTTCACGATTCGGGAGGATGCTTGTGCGGCGGACGATGGTGGTGATGATGATGGTGGCCGCCCTTGCCACCACCGCCCGGCGGCGTCCACGGGATATCGGGAAGCCAGAACGGTTCTCCCGGAGCGGATTTCGCGTTGTAGCCCTCGGGTGGCCGCTCCCATTCCGGCTCCCGCTTGGGCCGCGTCTTCGACTTCATGTCGGTGGCCTTGCCGAGGAAGGCGGACTGGTCCGGCAGCTCCTTGGTGGGGTACACCCGCCCGGGCGGGGGCGTGTCTCGATCGTCCGGCTCGCTGCCCCTGCTCCGGACCGTGAGGTTCGCCGCGAGATCGTCGTCGCCCGTGCCCACGCCCGCGCCCGCGCCCGCGCCCGCGCCCGCGCCCGCGCCGGAGACGATCGAATTCGGCCGGGACCCACCGCGAACCGGGATCCTCGCCGAGTCCGAATCCGAACCGCCGATATCCCGGATCGAGCCCATCGACTTCACCGACTCCGAATCCGAGTTCCTGGACGAGAACACCGACGCGCGATCGAGGTTGCTGGATCCGCTGTCCGACGAATGCACCGACTGTAGATCCGATTCGTTGTATGCCCCGCCATCCGATTCCAACGGCCCGTTCTCGGAGACCGAATGCACCGACTGCCGATCCGGCTCGTTGTCCCCGGCGCCAATCGAGTTCTCGTAGGCGCCCTCGGCGGAATTCACCGATTCCGGCCGCGACCCGCCGGATGCGTGATTCGAGTTCATCGACGCCGATTCCAGCTGCGACTCGGCGTGATTCGAGTTGTTCACCGATCCGTTCTCGAGCGGACCGCCTCGGATCTGCTCGCTCACGGACTCGGGCGCCGGTTCCATTACCGGCTCGCTCACGGTCGGAGCCTTGGGCAGCCGGCCTTCGGGCACGTCGGTCACCGAACCGTCGGTCGGCAGATATTTGAGTTCGCTGCGCCCCTTGCCCCACAGGCCGTACCGGATATCGTCGGGCGAGATCGGCGTCGTCTTGACCGCGGCACCGCGCGCACCGGCGGCGATCGCACCGCGCGCGATACCGCCCACCCAGCTCGAGGGATTGCTCAGGCTGGAGAAGTTGCCGGTGGCCAGGCCCACGGCCGTGTTGCCGAAGACCGAGCTCACCGCGCCCGCGCCGGCGCCGATCACGGCCGCCCGCGCGGTGCGCCCGAACCCGTTGGCCAGCCAACGGCCCGCCAGGTTATCGATCCCCATGCCGAGGTACCGGGCGAACTCGCGGGAGGGAATGGTGCCGGCTGTCGACCCCAGCACCGACAGCCCGGCCTCAGCCCAGTTGAAGCTGTGCCGCTTGCCGGTCGCCATCTGTCCTAGCTGCACCGCCGCGTCCATCCCGAAGGAGGTGGTGGCGCCCTCCGCCAGTTTGATGCTGTAACTGGCCACTCCCTTTGCCGACGGCAGCACGAACTCGCCGTGGGCCAATGACTTCCAGAACAGCCGCCCCTTGCCGGAGTAGGCGCCGAACCGGCCCGCGAGGGCCTTCACCCTGTCCAGCGCCGCGTCCTCGACGAGCCGCAGGACCGACCGGGTGCTGGAGATCGCTGCGGCCTCCACCGCCGCCTCCGTGGGCGGGAACGCCATCGCCCACGCGATCTCCAGCGCCAGCCAGGACAGCGACAGGATGATCGTGAGCTTGCTGTCCTGTAGCTCGGTGCCCATATCGAAGCAGGATTCGTGGATCTGGTCCAGGTAGTCCGCGAGCTGTTTCACCGAGCCGTCGCCGTCGTGCAGGCCGTCGAACATCGCGGTCATCCTGGCGGCGCCGTCACCGCTCGAATAGGCGGCCAGGGTGGCGTCCCGGGCGTCGTCGACGTCGTCGAGCCGCTCACGCACCGCGTCGCTCGCGGTCTTCCACGCCGCGGCGTCGGACCACATCCGGTCCTCGTCGCCATCCGGCCAGGTGGTGCCCGCTACCCAGGCCAGCCACCGCCACTGCGGCGGAAGATACAGCGACACCGGCGATTCACCACCCCTTGGCCCAAGCTCGACTGCCGTCCGTGCGTAACAATCAGACAAACGTACGAGTTTGAACCAGACATGCCCTGCGGCCGAACGCGGCCTGAACAATCGCCCGGGGGTTCAGCGCAATATATCGCGCAGCGAATCCATAACGGCAGCAAGGGATCCGAGATCCATTGGCCGTGGCGCCGCGGCGCCGGAGGCCTGCAGTCCGGCCTTCTGCCGGGCAACATCGGCGACCGCCTGCCTCGACGCCTCGGTCACCGCCTGTGCGATCTCCTCGTAGCTCAGATCGTCGATGGCGCCGGAGAATCGGACGTCGACGGCGATGCCGTCGGCGTTCACCGTCACGCTCACCCGGCGCTGCGCGGCGGTGGCCGTGGCCGTGAGTTGTGCACGTTCCTGTCGCAGGCGGGTGATATCGGCGACCTGTGCCCGGAAATCCGCCATGGCACTGTCGAACTCGTTATCGGCCACGAGGGCTCCTGTCTGTCCTGCGGCTCAGCGATCCAGGATGCCGGGCGCCGGGCGCCGCGGTTCCATGTCGTCGCCGTAATCGGGGCCGGAGTACTGTTCGCGCTCCGAGGGCGGGGTGAGCGGGGCGGGCACCGGCTGGGGCAGCTCGGCGCGCAGCCCCGCCAGCGCGGTCAGTCCTGGAAGGTGCTCGTCGACCGTCGGCATGCGCGCGCGCAACGCCCGCAACGGCGCCAGCAGTTCCTCCCGTTTCCGCCGCACCTCCGCCGCCGCATGCTGGGCTGCGGTCACGATGCCGCGGGCGATCGCGCCGTACGGTAGATCGGCGACCTTGTCGGAGAATTCGGTGCGCGTGATCGCACCGGTCACATCGACCGTCACGACGATCCGGCCGTGCTCGGCCGACGCCGTCGCCGTCATCGTCCGCTGCGCGCTGCGGGCGTCGGCAATCCGGCTCATGGCCTGCTGGAAGTTGTCGACCAGCTCGCTGGTCTGCTCGGCCAGCCGCCGGTTCTCGGGGTGGATCACGGTGACGGCACCTCCTCGACAAGGGTGTCCAGGCCGTCGGTCGAGACCTCCAGGCCCGCGTACCGGGCCAGGTAGTCGATCACGTCGCGCGGTTCGCGCTGGCCGCCGAGTTCGGGCAACAACACCAGGAAACGTTCCGGATCGGGATCGTCGCCGACGAGCGCAACCATCTGACCGCCCCGCAGGCGCAGCACGAACAACGGCAGGTCGTCGTCGGGGACCTCGCCGATGCTCTCCTTCAGCGCCCACTCGAGTTCGTCGGTGAACATACCTACCCAGCCGATCAGCCGACTCGCCCCGATCGACGGCCACTCCTGCGGGTCCACCGTCACCACCGCCGGGTCCGGCCACGGGCGGCGCCGATCCAGTTCTGCCACCACGTCTTTCAGGAAGTCCAGGATCTCCTCGCGCGCGAAGCCGTCGGTCAGTTCGACTACGTCGTCCGGCAGGTCGCCCACGGCGACCGCGCCGGCCAGCGCCGGATAGAACTCCGCGACGGTGGGGGCGTAGCTGACCCGGTCGATCAGGTCCTGCGCGGCGTCGGCGACGAGTTCCTCCCCCGAGAGATCCTCGATGTAGGACATGGACGCGCAGAACTGGTGTAGCGGTGACGGGTCGGCATCCCCGTCAGCGGGCTCCGGAAGCTCGGCGAGGTCGTGCGGTGGGGCGGTGACCGGTTCGCGCGCGAATATCGGATCCGTGTGCTGCGCAACGGTCTCGAGATAGACGTCACCGGTATCGGGCCGATAACGCAGGTACAGCTCGGCCTCGGCGCCCAGTCCGGGGCGCGCGGGATCGCCCGGGACACCCTCGACGAAGCCGACCTCCCAGTGCAGAATCGCCTCGATGTGCGCGGCAGTCAGCATGTTCCGCGGCATCGGGTCGTCGGCGGACGTCACCCCGGGCTCCCCCGTCGCCAGGTAGGCGGGACGGATCTCGGCCGCGCCCGCGCCGACCGTCCAACGGCCCTGACCGTCCAGCGCCTCCGGTTCGACCACCACGCACACGCCGCCGACGCCGACGACGACGGCGCCGTCCGCCCGCCTGCCTACAATCCGCGGCATACATCCTCATTCCGACGCCGACACTGTGGTCGGGAGACTACGAGAGGACCGCCGCCCGGGCCAGGCCGAGGCCGTGCGGCGAACCTTCTGTTCACCTGCTCGACACTCCGGATGTCGGTTCCATGCCGTCGGCCACCGCGGGAAAGCTGACGGTCACAATCAATCCGTGCGGGTCGGCGGAGTCGATGAAGAACAGTCCGCCCTGTTTCGCAGCCAGTGTCGCGGCAATCGGCAGACCCAGCCCGGAACCACCCGGAGCGGCGGCCGCACCGCGGAAGAATCGGGTGGTGAGCAGGTCGATCTCGTCCTGGGGGACGCCGATGCCCGTGTCGCGCACCGACACCACCACGGAATCGGACTCGACATGTACCGATACTGTCGCATGCGTGCCGGCTCCGGCGTAGCGCGACGAGTTGCTCAATGCGACATCGAGAATCTGACACAGTGTCTCCGCCGGCACCCTCGCCGCCGCGGTAGGAACCGAGAACTCGATATTCACAGCCATATCGGCGCGGGCAAATGCGGCGCGCCACGCATCGACCCGGTCCACCGCGACCCGCACCACATCACACCACTCGGGGATTGCCGCGACCTCTATCGTTTTCCGCGCCTGCGCCACCGCGCCGGCAAGAAGCACGTCCAGTAGTGCCGTCAGCCGATCCACCTCTACGACAATGCTGTCGAAGGTCGATTCGACCGGTCCGCCACCAGCGATCTGGGGCCGCAACGTTTCGAGCCGAGCGGCCAAGGCAGCGAGCGGATTACGCATGGAGTGCGCGGTATCCGCCACATGCCGCCGCTCGATGGCGGCCATCTCGGCCACCGCCGATGTCATCGCCTCCACCGCATCCGCCAGCTCCCGAATCTCCGGTGGCCCACTGTCTTTGGTCCGGGGCCGCGGCGGTCGGCCCTCCGGTGCGGGCAGCGTCGCGGTCAGCGTGCCGACCTTGCGCAGCAGTTCGGATACCGGTCGCAGTATCCATCCGGACAGCACCAGCGCCAGACCGCCGAATATCAGCAGTGCGGTGGCGGTGAGACACGCCAGCTGTATCCAGCCGTCAGCGATTGCGCCACGGGTCGCGGCAGTCGATACCGCGATGATGACGATCCCTCTGGCCCGCGGTGGCGCCCCGAGGGGCTCCGCCACGAGGAACACGTTCGGACTCCAGGGCAGCAGCGACCGCGGCAGCGACAGCGGCGGAGACTCGAACCGCTGGGACCGTTCGATGACGCTTGCCACCATCGGATCCCGCCGATCCACTCCGACGTCGCAGACCACCGTCCCGCCGGCGTCGATCACCAGGACACCGTTGTCGGTGCGGGAGCGATAATCCCGGGCCGCTTCGTTCAAGGTGACCGGATCGCCGACGGACAGCGCCGCGAAGTGATTGGCGTCCTCGATTCGCTCGATCATCATCCCGCGGGTCCGACTGGCCGCCAGTTCCGCGCCGATCCCCACGGCGAGAAGGCTCATGCAGATCGCGGCAAGCACGGTGAACATGATCAGCAGACGACCACGCACGTTCGATGGTTCCTTCCGCAGTCAACGAGATCGCCACGGCCTCCTCGAGCCGGCGGCCGTTACGAGTATCGCCGCCATCACGGCGGCGACGATGGCGATGGTCGCCAGCAGGCCGTGCCGGTAGCCTGCCAGGAACGCGTTCTGCACGGCCGCGGCAAGTTGTCGTCTGTCCCGGTCTCCGGCGGAGGCGACCATCGCCACCCCCTTGCCGAGCGATTCGCTGCTGACCACGCCGCCGAACGGCAGAGACTCTCCCGACGCCACGAGGTGTGCGTGATAGCCGCTATCGACCGTGCAGGCGACGATCGCCAAGCCGAACAGTCCGCTGGACGGCACCGCGGTTGTGGTCGCCGCCCATGCGGATGCGTTGGGCGACAACGGAAGGGCCGCACTCACCGCATCGAGCGCGACGCTGAGCACCATGGCGAAACCCACACACGCGACCGTCGCCATGGCGACGATCGGGCCGAGGTCGCCCTGGGCGTCGGCGGTGAGACCGATGGCCAGGCCGTCCAGGACCGCCGTCAAGCCGATGGTGAGTGCGGCCGTCATCCCGAACCGGCGCTGCACCTTCGACCCCAGCTTCGCACCGATCACGGACGCACCGCACGTGGGGAGGAACATGACCGAACCCGCGACGACAGGTGAATGACCGTGCACGGCCTGCAGATACTGCACGATCAGGAACACGATCCCGAACAAAGCCAACCAGGCCGTGCCCAACGCGAACATGGCCGGCCGGACGCGTGGATCCGCTCGTGCGAAACAATCGTGCGGCAGGGCGCCACCGCGTCGGATGATCGCGGACACCACCGACATCACGACCCCGGCCACCGATGTCCCGATGACCGGTGGCGAACTCCATCCCCAATCCGGCGCCTGTATCAGGGCGAACATGACGAGCCCGATCCCCAGCGTCACCGCGATCGTGGCCGGCCAGTCCGCCGGGCTCTCCCGATCCGCCGGTGTGGCCGGGACGAGGACGGCGACCCCGATCATCATCAGCATCGCCACCACCCCGACCGACCCGATCACCCGAGGCCACCACACGTTGTTCAGAATCAGGCCGCTGACCAGTGGAACGACGGTCACACCCGCGGCACAGGAACCCGACCACAGGGTGACGGCCCCGGCCCGCGCGAGGGCGGTGTCGCTCACGGCCGTGAGGATGGACAGTGCGGCCGGGAACATGGCGGCGACGCCCGCGCCCATGAACACCCGCGCCACGACCAGCGGGATCGAGGTCATCGCCAGCACCAAATGCGTGGCGGTGCCGCCGACGAACAGCAGACCGCCGCAGAGCAGGACCCGCTTGGCGCCGAACCGGTCCGCGAGCGTGCCGCCGATCATGAGAAACGCGGTGAACGCCAGCACATACACCTTCGGAATCCATATCGACGTATGGAGTACGGGCCGGTCCCCCAGCTCCTGCAGCAGCGTCGGCACCGCGATGGCGTGCCCCGCGGTGTCGAAGCTGGTCATGAATCCGATGGTGCACAACACCGCCACCACCAGTCCGCGATGCCAGCGGCCGAGTCGCACGCTCGCCCCGCCCCGCTCGGCTGTACGGCCCGAACGGTCTATCCCGAGAGTCATGATCGCCCTTCACGTCCTCACCCGGGCATATCTGCACACCGGTGCGGTAAAGCTACCGCCACCGCACTGTCACCCGTCCTCCCCGCTCTCGGTACGCCGCCGTTTGCTGACGGGACCGTCGATGTTGGTGGCGCCGTGCGGCCTTCGCGTGCGGTTGCTCGGGCCCGGCTGCGACCCATCGGCCGGCACCTTGGGGGCATCGGCGGATGTGCCTCGGTTCCACCATTCGACGAACCCGCGCCGGTTGACGAACTCCTCCTCGGCGGCCGAGGTCTCCTCGTGCAACGCATGGCGATACGCGCTCGCGACCAACCACGGCCAGATCGGCTGACCGGGGCCGGGCATCGGCCCCGCGGCCGGGTACACATCCCGGCCGACCACGAACCGGATCGGGCCGTTGTCCACCTCGAGCAGCATCGCGTAGTGGCCCGCGGTGATCAGGTCCGCCTCCGCCATCGCAGGAACCCCGGTGAACAGGGCATCGTCGTTCTCGTCGGCAGCGGCGAGGATGTCGCCTCTTTCGCCGCCGATCGGCGTGAACATCCGCCTGATCTCGCCGGGGTTCCTGGTGGCGAACTCGCGCAGGAACTGGGTCAGATGGGGATCACCCAGGTCTGCGGGGACGTCGTCGGGACGCGGGCCGGTCGCCGGATCCCAGAGCGGGCCGGGCAGCTCGACCCGCGGGTGCAGCCCGGCTGCTGCGGCTTGCTCGAGGCTTATCAACCACTCGTTGCCATCCTCGTCACGGACCAGCACGTCGACGCCGCTCGACATCACCTCGTAAGTCGTGCCGTGGATCAGATACAGCGGGGCGGCTGTGCCGCACTCCACGCGCCGCGCGGACACGAGCGTCTGACCGGGCCGGAGAATACCGAGTGAATCGGGCCGAGTGAAACTTCCGACGGCCTCGGCGACGAAACCCTCGCTGCTCAGCTCCGCCAACGTCATCCGCCGGAGGCTCCCCTCGTAATCGACCTCGACTGCCTCCACCGTGCCGTCCGGCCGCCGGAATATGTCGGTCACCTCCGCCACCACATCCTGCTCCCAGCCGGACCTGTTGATCGCGACCTGCGTCAACTCGGTGTCGGCGGTGCGCACGAACCGCACGAACTCGTCGCCGTGCTCCAGGGTGTTCTCCACGACATCGACCCGTACGAAACCGTCGTCACCGGGCACCACGAACCCCGCGTCTGCCAGCTCGGCCGGAGTGACCCACGCGGTGGTCCGGCCCTGGCCCTCGACTCGCACCCGGGACGGGAGTCCGTGCTGCCCCGCATATTCCACATCGACCACGGTCAGCAGCCGGTTGCCCGCGGCGACGATCCGAGTGCCGTCCGCGGCCACTACGGCGGCCGCGCCCCCGACATACCGCAGTAGCGGCGGTGCCCACTCCGTCAGACGGGGAACCGTCCCGGCCGACGGGACGAAGAACGGACGGTACGGCTCGTCGGCACGCACCGGCGGCTCGGGCACGAACGGCTGCGGACCGAACCGCGGCACGGCGGGCATCGGATCGCCCGACCGCTCCCGATAACCGCCGGCTACGTCCCCGTCCTGCTCCAGCAGCCGGAAGTCGTTACCGAGTACGAGCCCGTTCGAAACCCAGAGCGCCAGCGCCCGGTCGGCTTGCGCCTGCGGTCTCGCACGCCCATTGAACTGGTCGATCACGGCGGTGATCCTGCCGTCGTGGACTTCGATCTGCACTCCGGCGACTGCCGCATGGTGACCGAACCTCTCGCGCGCCCACGCCTCTGGAGGGACCCCGGCCGGCACCCGGAAGGTGCGACCGTTTTCGGTCACGACCACATTCAGCCACCGAGTATCCGCCGGTCTCGGCTCCCATTCGTATTCGACACCGCCGGGGCCGAGCGCACCCCACCCGGATTCCAGCGGACCGGAGTGGTCGTACCACCGGCCGTCGGCACCGATATGAATCTCGTGCTCGGCGATCGCCGCATCGCCCGACGCGAACGCGACGGCAGCTGTCGCATCGGCGGGAACCGCCACCCAGACGGCGCCGTCGACGGACCGGTACAGGTTGCCCACCGGCTGCCGCGGCCCACCGAAACGCAACTGCCGCAGTGTTCCGTCGGGAGAATAGACGTCCAGATTCAGCCTCAGCGTTCGCGCTGCCGCAGACAGCGATCCGTCGGCCGATAGGTGATTCCCCACCGGTACCACCCCACCCTGATCCGGATGCAGCATCGCGGTCGCCGCCCCTGGCCCGTACTGGATGGCGATCTCCATGACTCGTGTCAGCGCATGCCACACCCGCTCGCTCCCCTGCCCGGGCTGCGGCTCCCACACGCCTACCGGTCCCGGCGGACGGAACCCAGGCGATTCCTGCTCGCCCGTCGAGCCGGCCGCGTCGAGGGCCGATACAGTCCGAGCCGGTCCGTGTTCTACCGCCGGATCCGCGAACCTCCAGCGCGCCAGGACATCCGGGCGCACCAAACCGGCGTGTTCGGCGGCTTCCCGGGTAACGGTCCACGATCGGCCACGGTGCTCGACCACCAGCAAACCTTCGCGAGTGCCCGGCCGGACCAGGTAACTCGCTCCCCACCCGACCGGTAACCGCGGGTGCACCAGCCTGTCGCCACGACCGACCGCCGTCGCCTCGCCGATAGGCTCGAGGCTGCCGTTCCCGCGAATCACCGAGAAGCCGAGCCGCGCCAGATCGATCCGCTCGACGGCCGCCATGCCGCCGTCGGTGAAACCGGTGACCACGATCGGTGCGCCGCCCGAGGAGGGAAAGCGGACGCTCAAGCCGCGGCTCGTGGCTATTCCCCTCGGACCCACCCGGGTGGCAATTGTCGAATCCGGTCCGGCCGGCGACACCCGATACCAGGGCTCGTAGCGGTCGTCCGGCGCATGGCCGAACACCGTCTCGGTGAGCCCGTATTCATCGATCAGTGCCTGGATCCGGTCGGCACCCAACTCGACGCGCGCGGACCCGGAGTCGACCAACCGGAACTCGCCGTCAGGGCCCGAGTACACGGTGGCCCAGTGATGGCCGTGGCGGCCGAGGAGAAGCATGCGGTCGCCGCGTTCCGCCAGCCATGCCCACATGTCACCGGGCGGGGGACTCTCCGCGCCCGCGGGCCCCAACTGGTCGCGCACAGCGTCCCGCCAAGCGGCTCCTGGCATCGGTACCGGGGTCGGCCCCGGAGTGCCCGACCGCTGTGCGCTGTCGTCGACCCCGAACCGATTTCGCTCGTCTCCGAGTATTCCGGTTGCCGCATCCTGCCACGAAAGTTCCTGCCCCGGCGCATTATCCGGCGCCTGCCCCGAGATTTCGGTGTTCGCCCGGACGGCGCGGTGTGCCTCGATAATCATGTGGGCCCAGATCGGCCGCCCGCTCGTATAGGGCAGATCGGTGAGACAGTCCACCGATACCCATCGCTGCCCACCCGGTCCATCGATGCGAACCTCGACACTACGGAAGCGTCGACGCTCGACGCCATTCTCGTCGAGCGGCACGGCCCCGATGGCCGACGTTTGCGCACCATCGGCGCTGTCGCCGCGGTTCACCCGCAGCATCTGACCGACCACGGCCAGGTTGCTACCGATAATCCCCCGAAGCTCCGAGACGACCGGCGGCGGGAGCATCGACAGGTCTCTGATCAGATCGTCCCTTGTCGGAGAGGGCCTCCCCCACAGGGGGCCGTCGAGCACTCGAGGACGCAGCACTCCCAATTCCGCGGCTGCGCGCGGGTCGACCCACACCGACTCGCCGTTGTGGCGACGCAACAGGATGGCACCGTGGAGACTGGCGCGGGGTTCGACGGTAATTCGCTCACCGACGTCGAATGTCACAGGGCCACGGGGGCCTGGCACCTCTACGGACTCGGGAGCGGAAAGCCGGTAAACCGGGACGGTGACTCCTGCCCGAGTGAGTGAGTCTCGCCGATAGCCGACCCGACTCAATGTCTCCTCGGCTACATACGCTGCGACACCGCCCGCGCCCTGCACCAAGCGATACATCTTCGCCTTCTCATTGGATGAGAATTCCTTGCGAGCCTCGGGAACCGTCTCGTCGTACTTCAGGAAACCGCCCTCGTACGGCCGCATGAGCTGGTTGGTCCGGGTGATCACAGCTCCGGTCGGCCGAATTCGCCGCACCCACTCGCGGGTCACCACGTTCACGTTGCCGTCTTGCCATGCGAATGGCTGCTCCAGCACATTCGGCAGCCTCGCTCCGCCCTGCGGTTCGGCCTGCCCCTGCGTAGATGAGCTCACCGGCCCACGCAACCACGCAGCCGCTGCGGCGTGCGCCTCGCGAAAGAGAATGGGCCACACCGGAGATCCGAGCGGAGCAGAGAAAGTCTCGGTGAGACCATCCACCCGCACCCACCGCGGCTCGTCCCCGACCCTCAGTAACACATCGATATTGCCGAATTCGTCTTCCCGCACCATATCCCGGACCAAGGCCGAATCCTCGGCGACCAGTTCGTAGAGCTGCTCGACAAATGGCGAAGGCGAAGACATCCGAAGGTATTCGAGATCGTTTACCGAAAGCTGCGGCCTGCCATCATCATCCATCCTGAACAGTGGTCCGTCGAGCCGCCGCAAGGGATACAACCCCACTGCGGCGGCAGCATCGGCAGTCACCGACCACGCCGTGTCGCCCTGGCGCAACCACACCCACAACCCGCTCGCATCACCGTAAACCGGTTCGACGACGAACCTCATGCCCTCGCGCAGCACCAGCTCCTGGTACGCACCGCCATCCCGGGCACGGGCAATCAACGTCGTCTGCTCGCCGCCGGGCAACCGAACAGGAGAGCCCGGTCGATCCGGTATCAATGCCGCGGCCGCCCGAGCTACCGCGATGTCGGTGGCGCCGGCAGGCTGAACCTCGTCACCGGCAATCTCACCACCGCGCAATGTATCGGGGAGTTCGGCCTCGTCATCCTCCGACTCGTCCTCGCCCATCGACTCGTCCTCAGCGTCATCCAGCACAGCGGGCGCACCGTGGTCGGAGTGCTCGGCAGTTGACACGGTTGATGTCGCCGCGGCCTGCACGATGGGCATATCTCCCGTCACGGACTCGTCCCAACCGTGCACACTGCGAGTGCCTGCCCCGGCTGAAGACAGCCGTACGAACTGGTTGAAGTGCTCCGCCGATACCTCGACTTCGCGGTCGTGAGCACCGGAATCCGCGTTCGGATTCGTCAATTTCACACCGGTCGCGAGTCCAGTGAGTGGGTCGGTAACCACTCCCGACACGGTATAGGCGTGTCCTCCGAACAGTCCGGTATGCGGATGCAATGCACCGTCCGCCAGCAGGCGCGTTGCCATGATCACCGTGTCTTTACGCGCCAGCAGACGCACAATCCGATCCAGGACCCATCGGGTCGACGCCGAATCACTGAGCGGAGCGTCGGACTCCCATTTCGCCAGCTCCGCCACAATCGGATCCAGGTAATCTTCCCGTTTCCTATACTCATCGGCACCCAGCGTCGCCACCAAGAAATTTTTGAAGCCGACCGACTTCAGCGCGTTGTTATCTCTCAGCCACCTGAGATATTCGTTCCAGTCGTCTACCTCATCGACACTTTCCAAAGCGCGCGAAATAATATCACGGTGGGCATTATTAGCTATTTCCCAGCCGGAATGATTGTTCCAGCCGTTCATCCACTTACGCCAGTCCCCGTCGAGGGCCAACACCTCACGTGCAACCCTCAGCGCCTCGTCCGTGACCTTGCCGCCGCCGGCCGACAACTGTGCCAGAGCATCCAGGCCGAACGTCATCGGATGCGCGAAATTCGCGTCGTCTACCGCATGCGTCGACTGCATCCGGCCCGCGCTACCCGCCAACGTGACCGGCCGCAGGGCTGCCGCGGTCTTGCCGGAGGCGCCGCCGTCGATCCCCTGATATCCCCGGTCTCCACCCTGGTATTTCGCCCAAGCCTTCTCGATCACCGCCGCCCACAACGGTTGCCCCGCCTTGTGCACCGCATAAGCGATTTTCCCGTCGTAGGCATAGAACCGCCGGTCCACCGGAACCCACACCTCACGACGAACCGGCTCGCTGAACACCACCTCGCCGGTCGGCAGCGTCTCCCGCCCGTCGGTAATCTGCTCGGTGAACCGCACCTTGAAGCCATCATCCGAGGGAACAATCATGTCGACGATCCACTCCTTGTGCTCCGTCGCCAACTCGATGAGATCAGCGAGCAGGTAGCACGTGCCGAGCGCACCCTGCACCACATCGTCAACGCTGGGCTGTCCGGACGCACCGAATAGATCGCCGTCGACGAGCACCAGGTCGGGGATCTCGAGACCGGCCGTTTCCAAGACGTCCTTGTCCATCCGGTGCCACACGGGTGCGGCGTCTGTGCTCGCGGGGTCGCGCACCAGAACTCGACCGGGCGCGCTCTCGTCCAGGCGAACCGCGACCATCGTCCCACCGACCAGGCTCAACTCGGTATGGCCCGATATGACGGTAATTCCGCCGACAGGGACGGCGACCGCCGCTGCCGGCATGTCGTGCGAGGCCGACGACGTCGATTCCTCGGCGGCGACAGGTGTGGACGGCGGTTGTCCGTAACCCGCCACCCATTCCAGCATGTCGTCCAATGATTCTTCGACTGGGAGCGCCGAGGACATCGCCGAGCTCCGCGACCCGACGGTCTGCTCGGCAACGAGGGCACCGGCAGTGCCCGGGTATTGCGCACGAGTCACATCGCGGTTCCAACCGTGTACGGACCGTGTACCCGGACCTGCAGAGCTCAGCTGCATGAACTGATTGAGGTGCGCCGCCGGCACCACAATCCCGTCCGAGGACAATTGGGTCGGGTGCCATCCGTTCGGGTCGACCAGGCGCACACCCGTCACACGTCCGGCCGGGTCTGTCTCGACCCCCGACACGGTATAGGCATGCCTATCAGGCAGGCCGGTGTAAGGGTGCGTTCCCCCCGTCGGAAGGACGCGAGTGCCCATAACCACCGTATCGCCGCGTTTCAGCAGATAGTCGATGCGGTCCAGAACCCACCGAGTCACCACCGACTCGACCAACGGCTCGCCGGACTCCCACTTCGCCATCTCCACCAGCAACGGCTTCAACTGCTGTTCGAGTTGCCCATACCTGACGGCGCCCAACGTCGCCTCCAGGAATACGCCGAAGCCGGCCGACTTCCGGGCATCGTTGTCCTTATGCCATTGCGTGAATTTCGCGCTCGCATCATCGGAAGACAGTCCGAGAACAGTCAGCCGGGCCCGCTCATCATTCGCCCGATTCCAGTTGTCCCGATCAGCCCAGCCCTCCATCCAAGCACGCCATTCCTCCTCGAGACCCAGCACCTCCTGCGCGATCTCCACGCTCCCGACCAATTCCGCCAGAACGTCCGGGCCCAGTGTCATCGGATGCGCGGAATTCACGTCGTCCACCGCGCGCAGCGACCGAACTCGGCCCGCAGGCCACAATGCCGCTGCGGTCGCCCCGGGCGGGCCGCCCCCGATCCCCGCATATCCCAGGCCTTTGCCTCGGTAGATTGCCCACGCCTTCTCGATCAACGCCGCCCACAAAGGCCGTCCCGCCTTGTGCACGCCATACGCAATCCTGCCGTCGTAGGCGTAGAACCTCCGATCCACCGGAACCCACACCTCACGACGAACCGGCTCCCGGAACGCCACCTCGCCGGTCGGCAGCGTCACCCGCCCATCGCCAACCGGCTCCATGAACCGCACCTCGAAATCACCATCCGGACGGGGCCGAATCATGTCGACAATCCAGTCCGGATGCTGGTCTGCCACGCCGATGAGATCGGCCATCAAATAGCAGGTGCCGACGTCACCCTGCCGCACATCGGAGACACGTGGGCCGGACGGACCGAACAGGTCGCCGGTGGCTCGCACCAAGCTCGGCACCTTCAGGTTTCCGAGGATGTCCCTGCCGACCAGGTGCCATATCGGTCCATCGTTCACGCCGACGGGTTCACCCACCCACACCCGGTCGGCCGCGCTCTCGTCCATGCGCACCGCGACCGCCGTCCCACCGGCAAGGCTTACCTGTCTGCCGCCCGAACTGAACGTGAACCCGTCCGCCGGGATATGAACTACTGCTGCCGGGACCCGCCAGGCTGCGTCCGGCTCGTCGAACGCCGCCGGAGCGATCGCCGGAGCAATTGCCGGAGTGTCGTCCGTGCGATCCCATGGGTCGACCTTCTCGGTGATGATCGTGGGATCGTGCTGTGCGAGGTTCTCGATGGTCAGCGGGACCGCGCCTTGCCCGTGCACCACGTCACCCGCCCCGGTCTCGGGGTCGGGCCGTCCCGAATTCGCGACAGCCGGCGGGACAGCCCCCACGGGAACATCACCCAGCCAGTCTTCGACCTTCGCGCGCATCGCCGAGTGCTCGATTCCAGCCTTCGCGAAGGGGACCCACGTGCCCGTTTTCACGTCATAATCGCGGTCGCGCCGGGCCTGACGGTCGGCGTGCGTCAGATCATCCGCTTGCACGACGGCATGCGCCGCAAGGATGAGGACGGGCCAGATCGGGCCGTCGACGGCCGCCGACAGCGGCAAATCAGTGAAACGGTTCACCTGCACCCACTGTGGCCGGCCGGCCACTTCCAGCAGCACCTCGAACAGCTCGGTGCTACCGGCGGGATCTTCCCGGATCATCGTCTCGATCGCCCCCGGATGGTCGGTGAGGAAGCGACGGAGCTGCACGACCGCCGCGCTCGAGGCCAAGTGTGGAGAGCGTTGCAGGTCCAGGGCGTCGACATGGGTGCGTGGAGAGTGCAGCAGATCCACCCCGTCGACCGCCGGACAGTCCAGTATTGCCAGATCCTCGACCTTCGGAACACCGTCGGCGGCGAACTTCGGGCCGGCCAGCCTCCGCAGCGGACGCAGGCCGAACCGCGCAGCCACCTGCGCCGACACCGACACCGAGTCACCGTTCCGCCGGAGCCACACCTTCCGCGCATCGCCGGCGTCCGGCTCGACAAAGACCCGATCGTGAACCGTCAGGTCCAGGCCGGACAGACCGACGCTGAGGACGAAGCGCCCGCTCTCCGCATTCCCGCGATATCCCCTGGCAGACAACCTGGGCCAGGAAACCCAACCGGTTCCGTTCGCTCCGGTCACAAAGTACAGCTTGTTTCCGTACTGATCGACTCGTTGCATCTCCGGACTATTTCCATGTCGCAGGAAGCCGCCGGGAAGCGGTTCGAGCCATTGACCGGCCTCCGTCTTCACGTCGAAAAATCTGTTCTTGGCCCGGTTTTGTTTGTTGATGTTCTCGTCCGGCAGATCGACCGGCAGCTTCGCCGGCAGCTCGAATCGAGAACCCGGATAGGCACGTTTCACCACCGAATCACCGACTGCGCCGCGGGCAGCGAGCGGAATCGGGCCGGTGGTCTCCGGCCCGAGCGCATGTGAATCTTCGAGCATCGGCAGCTCGACTATGCCGGCAGTTTCCTCGCCTTCGCTTTCCCCGCCGAGCTCCGAGGACGTTTCCGAGACAGCAACCGACTGCCGGAAATCATTTCCACGCACAAGCCCGTAAGGGTTCGATCCCAGATATTCGAGCGCCGCCGCGTTTAGATCAGACGTGATCGCATATTGCTGATCCTGACCGAGCATAATGGTGAGCACACCCGCTCGGACCTCAACTATTGCAGCGGCCGCAGCCGAAGCGCCGGCGAGCAGCGATGCGAGCGAGATTCGCTCACGACTGCGCTCCATTACTTCTTTCATGGTGATCGCATACATGTTTCCGTATACGTCGACCGCCATCATCGCGCGCCGGTTCATGGGATCCTGGAACTTCTGCCACGTGCCGGGAGCCGCGCTCAGCGCCCCCATTTTCGCATCCCAGGTGGTATCGAAAAGACCTCCGTCGACAGCCCGATACAGCAACCCTCCCGGACCGACAACAATCCGCAATTCCTCACGGTGCGCGGGTGATAGTTCGGCGAACTTCTCGCCGGGTGCTATCGGCACACCCGCCAACTGTGGTGAATCGGTTATCCGTGACGGAATCGGAATTTCCGTCCCTGCGAACACCGGCCCGCGGTCACGTGCCACCGTGGTCTCTACGCCCTCGTAGTGGTGCTGCTGTTCGAAAAGTTCATTCCCGTAATCGGGCACGGCGTCGACAGAATCCGGAGCGTCGGCGAGGAGGTACTCGTCGTCCCAGATCAGCACGGGCTCCCGCGCCACGTCGTCTACCCACCGAGCCACCCGGTCAGCTGATTCGGACTCGCTCGCCGATTCCGGCCGCACATCGGAAACGGCATTCTCCACCACAGCCCGCGCCCCGAGCGAGGGCGGCGGTTCCGCCACCAACTGATCGCCGTTCAGCTCCGGCAGACCCACTGCGATCGGATCCAACTGAACATCCACACCCCGCGTGGGCCGATCGATCACAAACTCCGGAGTTCGTTCCGTCTCCACACCGGAGTGCTTCCCCGCGAGCCTCCTCGGGCGCAACAACCGGAAGTCGGGATGCAACGCCAGCTTATTTTCCTGATCGCGCAGATAGCGCACCGCGGCATCGTTGAATCCCCGACCGGCGACATACTCACCGCCTCGATCCGAAAGAATCTTCACAACACCCGCGTGCACCTCGATCTCCGCCGCCGCCAGTGCGGGATCGCCATACAGTAGCGACGCATGCGTAATCCGCGGTCGACCCTGCTCGAATTCGGCAACCGCGAAAAGATTTCCATTCTGGTCCATCACCATTACAGCGCGTCGATTTCTCGACGGTTGAACCCCGGGACTGCGATTTGAATTCGACTCATCCGAAACAGCCGCCGAACCGGATACGGTGTCGAACAACTCACCATTCACAGCCCGATACAACAACCCATCGGGCCCCACCACCAGGCGATAACGATCACGCTCCGAAAGCGGCAACCAATTGTATCCGAATACTCTAGGAGCCACGCCGCGCCCCAGCTGCCGCTTCACCGATGGGTTGTCAACCATCGGAGCCGGCACCGGCACCCCGGTATCACCCATGTTCGGGGGATCAGCCGACTCGTCCTCCGACGACCCGGATACGACCGAGTAGACGGAATGGATGCTGCTCGGACGGTTGGGGAGATATGGCACCGGCCCGAAGGACCAATCGTCGTCCGAGTCCAGAGAATTCAGCTCACCATCGGCGGTCGGAGCGGATTCGATCGGCGATACGCCGAGGTCGGCAGGCACCGGATCCATGACCGCTGCCGACGCGGCATTATCAGTATTCGTGCCGAAGATGGACGTGGTACCCGGCCCCGAAGAACCGATGCCGTCGAATTGGCTGAAGTCCGCCAACGGCACGGTGATCTCGGCCCCGCCGCGCGGGTCCAGCAGCACTACCGCCGTCGGCAGTCTCAGGTTTCCGGATTTCGCGCCGGCGCGCTCCACACGGACGACGGTATACCCATGCTTGTGGAACAGCTCGACGCCGTGCCGGCGATTACTCGAAAACTTCGGTTTGGTACCCAGGGTGACCGTGTCGCCGTACCCGATAAGACGATCGATCCGCTCTGCCATCCATTGCGCAATTGTGGTATCGCTCAGCTGGACATCCGATTTCCAGGCGGCCAGATGCATCAGCAGCTTATTGTTCTCGAGCCATCGATTTTCAAGAAGCCTCTTGAATGCGGCCGGCGTATCTTCATGGGTCTCGGAATTCCATCCGGCCAGCACATCCTCGACTGCTCCGGCCATGTCATCAGTCCAGCCGAAATCGTTCAGCAAGGATACCCGATCGTCTTCCAGATCCTCCTTCAGATTCGACGGAAGCATGCCCTCATCGAGGAGGTTTTCATACACATTGTCGATCGCCTCCTGCAAGTTCTCGGTCAAGAACTCGTCGAGGCGGTCCACCTCGTGCAACCGGCCCTCCCAGCTCTGGACCAGCCGCGCCAAACTTCGACTGCCGAGCACCTCGGCGAGCGTGTCGTGGTCCAACTGGAACAGATCGGTGAAGAATTCCTTGTCAAGGCTGCGCGGCGGCCGTATCCGCCCCGCATCACCAGGTGGCATGGGCGGTCGCAGCATCCTAGCCATCTCCCCCGGGAGCCCGCCGCTGATGCCGCTGTAGCCACTGTCCCCGCCGCGCAGCACCGCCCATGCTTTCTCGATCACCGCAGGCCACAACGGCTGCCCCGGCACGTGCGCGGCGTACACGATCTCCCCGCGGTAGGCGTGGAACCAGCGATCCACTGCTACTCGCACCACGCTGCCGTCCGGTTGGGTGAACCGAACCTCGAAATTGCCGTCCGAGCGCTCACGGACCATCCGACGAATCCAACCGGGATGCCGCTCGGCCATGGACTGGAGACCAGCGAGCAGGTAGCACGTTCCGACAGCGCCCTGCACCACATCGCGCGCAGCGGGGTCGGCGTCCATTCGGAACAACGGGCCGGTGACGTATTGCGGTTTCGGCACCCCCACCCCGAGTGCCATCTCGGGCACCAGGTGCCAGGCATGCTCGGGCCGCGGCTCCGCCGGGTCGCGCACCCACACCATGTCGTCGGCGTGGCCTTCGGCTCTGCGGACCGCGACATTCACGCCGCCGGGTAGTCGGACCATCCGACCGCGTGACCTGAAGCG
Source organism: Nocardia albiluteola (assembly GCF_018860155.1). Classification (GTDB taxonomy): domain Bacteria; phylum Actinomycetota; class Actinomycetes; order Mycobacteriales; family Mycobacteriaceae; genus Nocardia; species Nocardia albiluteola. The sequence continues at coordinate 24,600 of NZ_JAHKNI010000009.1, read as the reverse complement.
GGCCCCTGCGGCCGGGAGGCGCACCATTGCGGCCGGTTGGGCCAGTTCGTGGTTACGCGGGCGGTCGAGGCGGTAATCGTCGCCGATGGGCCAGGCGATCGGACCCGATCTGTCGTCGAACACATCGATGACGGGTTCGCCGACAGTGCTGCCCCGGCGTGCCAGACCGAAGGCGGACAGCGCGTCGGCCAACCGATCGGCACCCGTGCCGAGCAACGCCTCCGCAGTGCGCGTCACCTGCGACAGCGGTCCAGACCCGCGTCGGATCCCGTCGTCGATCCACACCACGACCGCGGTTTCCTCTGTCGGGTCCTCTTGCCGCGCAGCCGCATAGAGATTCATGCCGCTGGCCACGCCATCACTCATCGACGATATCGAGGTCTCGACCCCGGGCACATGCCACACCACCGACGGCGCGGTATCGACGTTTCCGAAGCTCATTACCGCCGCGCCACGCCCGCCGAACGCGTCCGGATCGAATTTCAGCAGATACACCCTCGGCGGAACAGCGATCGCCGACAACCCCGAGATCAGCCGGGATTCCAACTCCGCCGAGTACAGATTGAGCAGCATCGATTCCAGAATGTGCTGTCGCTGCTTTCCGAAGCTCCGCCCGGCACCGACCGACCTGCTGAATTCGGTGTGGAGACAACTCCGATTCAATAGATCCCGCACATCGGCGGGAATGCCATCGGAATTGCGCAGTTCCGGGAAATCGGTGACCAGGCGGTGCTGGAATTCCGGAGCGAGGCTCGAGAAACGCAGCTCATTCCACCACTGGCGGCCATGCTCGTCCCACCACGTCGTCAACCGCCGGGTTCGATCACGCTCATCGGTCGCTCCCAGTGCCGCGGCGAGGTGTGGCGGCACGATCCGGTCGTCATCGGATGCCGGCTCCACATGTGCCCACACGCCCTCGAGTCCGACAGCAGGACGCACCACTCCCCGCTGCAGCGACAGCGCCCACCGACCGAGCTCCTTCCGCTGTTCGGCCAGTTCCTTGTGCTCGTCCCGCAGAATGCCCTGAGCCGTCTGGGAGTTCGAGGCCCGCCGCAGCCGGCCCGAAACCGCCATCTCCCGCCGATCCAGGAACAACAGCCGCTGTCGTATCTCGGACTCTTGCCGGTCCGACTCTCCACCTCGCTCCCGCGCCGGACCATGAAGACCCGACGGATCCGCGGGGTCGAAGGCCCTGCGCTCGAAACCGGCGCCCAACTCGAGACCACGCTGGCGAAGAAAATCGAGCGCAACGTCGTTCAGCTTCGGAGCCGTTGGGCCATGATCGGTGCTGTCGGTCATCACCGTCAGGGTCCCATTGTCCACGACAATGTAACCCGCGGCGGCAACCGGACCCCGGCCGAGGAACGACGAATGATATGTCGCGTCCGAATTCGATCCATTATTCGCGTAGACATTTCCGCATGTGTCCATGACGAATTTCGCACCCTCGGTGTGGTACAGGGTGCCGTCATTCGCGTGATGGAACTTGCCGTCTGAACCGACGAAGATTCGGTGCGAATTCCGGACGTCATCGGACATATGGTCCGCCGTCTCGGAGGGGCGATGATCCGCGAACGACGCACTGTCCAGGACCGGCAGACTCCGGGTCGTCAGCGGGCGTTCGCGTGGTGCGGGAATCTCCGTCCGCTGCCCGTCCTGCGGCCCCACCGCTGCCGCGGCGTCCGGATGCGGCCGGTCTCCAGCACCGTGGTCAGCACTGTCGCGGTCCGATGCCGCTGCCGCCATCAGCTCGAGCGCGAGCCATGCGCGCCGATCGGACTCGGACTGAACATCCCGGTACGGAAGGGCATCCGAATCCTCGGCCATTGCCTCCGCGGGTTCGGCCGCCGATGCCGTTGTCACGCCCCCGGCGGCAGAGTCCTCCGGACCGAAGGCGAAAAGGGTGCCCGGGCCGGATGAGGCGATCCTGACGAATAGATTCAGATGTTTCAGAGGTACGGATATCTCATCGCCACCGAGAGGGTTACGCAGGACCACTGCCGTCGGTTCACGGAGCGCTCCGTCATCCGCGCGAGCCCTGTTCACGCGAACAACAGAGTACGCGTGAAGGGGAACCAAAGCGATGGCGGCAGATTGACCCGAAAGATCCGGTTTCGTCTCCAGGCTCACCGTGTCACCGCTTCGGAGCAGATAATCGATCCGGCCGGCGAGCCACTCCGCAATCGTGGTGTCCGGCAACGCGTCGTTCGATTTCCAAGCATCGAAATGTGCCTGCAGTGCGGCACCGGGCGCGTTCCACTGCTTGTTGAGAAAACCCCAGAACGCAGCGGCGGTATCGCCGTCCTCGGGCTTCCAGCGCGCCAGCGCCTCCTCGACCGCGGCCGCCGTACCGTCAGCCCCCAGCAGCTCGGCCAGCTCGGCGTGATCCTTCTGCACCAGACCCGACGGAGTCAATTTCCCGGCCCGCATGCGCTCCCATACCCGCAACGCTGCGGAGCGCGAGTCGGAGCGCCGATTCCCGCCGCCTCCCTCCAGAACCATCCGAGCGAAGCCGGTACTGCCTACCAGACGGGCGAGTGTGTCCAGGTCCACCTGGGACAGATCCGCGAACGGCTTCGCATCGACGCTGCGAGTCCGCTGAATGCGTCCCGCGAACCCGGGCATCTGCGGCGGTCGCAGTTGCGCGGCCGTCTCCCCCGAAAACCCACCGATGATGCCTTGGTAACCTTGGTGCTCGCCATGGAATACCGCCCATGCTTTCTCGATCACCGCAGGCCACAGCGGCTGCAAAGAATCCTGTGCCGCATACATCATCCGGCCACTGGAATCCTCGTAGAAGGTATCATCCACCTTGACCCAGACCCAGCTGTTTTCATTGGAATCATAGAACCGAACACTGAATGTACGGGGCCGTCCGGGCTTCTCGTGAATCATATCGACGACAAGCTGCGGATTGTCCTGCGCCAAACCGATTAGATTGGCCATCAGATAGCAATCGCCGACCCCGTTTTGCCTGACGTCTCCCGGTTGTGGGATCTCCCCGGCATACAGTGGGCCGATTGCCTTTTCTGCACTGATTCCAAGCAGTCCGGAATCCTTGACCGCGATCCAGCCCACACCCCAGGGATGGCTGATTTCCAACTTCTTTGTCGGTTCGGTCGAATGCGGCTGGATGGTGACAGACGAGTCGCGATCCCACCGCAGAGCGTCGCCCTGATCGTCGATGACGACAAGGCCCGCCTTGGGCACCAGCACACCGTCACGTTCGTTGAACGCCTGTTCCACGACGGCAGCGGGCAACTCGTGACTGAAACCGCGGAAGAGCTCGACCTCATCGACCTCGACAGCGCCAACCGTGCGCTTACCGACGATCTTCGCCCTTATATCGAGAGGGATCGACACCAGTTCGCCTGCACTGTTGGACACCACCAGGCAATCACTCGGCGCTGCGACCGTTGTCGACGCCATTGTGATCTGCAAGCGCTCCGGCGGGGAGTCCGCGGAGCCCTCGGGCGCACGAACCGCCGACTCGAACGCAGCCAACCTGGTCGCGATCGCCTCGGCAGCCGATACACCCCCGTTCGGCTCACCCTCGTACAGCCACTCCCGGTCGTCGTCACTCGGGAATACCTGACCATCAGCACTGGGCACGCCATCGCGGGTGTAGAGAATGGCATAGGTATGGACGTTCGCCGGGACGTGTGACGCCAGGGTGTCGTCCAGTCCGGTGGTGGGGTCGATGACCCGGATGGTTCCGCCGCGGTTGGTGAGGAGGTAGGCGTGTGCGCCGACGCCGTCCTGGTTGGTGGGGCCGTAGTAGCTGTCGACGACCAGCGCGGTGGCGCCGTGGCCGAGAGTCTGCAACCTCCTGGCTATCTCGTTGTGATCGGGGAACTGTTGCAGTTCGGCGCCCGCGGCCCGTTCGAGTTGCTCGACGGACATTCCGGCGGCGCCGACCGGCTCGCTCGGCAGATCGATTACCGAACTGTTGGTGAGTTCGAAGAGTCTCTGTAGTGCCTGCCGCCCGCAGTCGTTCTGGAGGGGGAGGTCGGCGTCCGCCGGACGCGCACCGATCCCAGCATGCGGCTTCGACCCATCCGAGGCCGGCATGGCTGCGTCTACCGCACCGGCCTGGTCGTCGTGAATGGACAGGGAGGCGACGTCCGATGATGATCGCCCGTAGTTTGCCACCCAGTTCAGGATGTCGTCCCACGCCCCATCGGTTACGTAGTCCACACCCGCGTGCTCCCAGGTCTGGCCCACCAACTCCCCCTCGGCGCTATCGGCCGAACCGGAAGCCGCTGCCGCGGGGGTGATCGGGGTAGCGATGTGATAGTGGCCCTCACCGGTGTCCACCCTCACCAGGACGAGCTCCGGCGCGTCCTCGGACCCGAAGACGGCTCGGCTGCCATCCGGATTCACCACGACGAGACGTAGGTGCAGTACGTCGGCGGTGAGCCGGACCAGCCGGTCCCTCGACGCGCTATCGGACACAGCCGACCTGAGCAATGCGTCGAACTGCGCATCCAACATCCAGCGGCGGCCAACGTGAAGTATTTCCAGCTTGCCTTTCAGGCGCGAAAGTTCCGGGGTCGCGGAGTCGTGCTCACCGAGCCTTCGGATCTCCTTCTCGAGTTCATCGATGTCTTTTATCAAGTCTGCAACACCGGCCCCCTCCGGAGATTCTCTGCACTGAGACCACAATGCTTCCAAAATTCGGGCGCGTATCACCGAAGGCGCCGGTTGTATCGGAGCTTTGCCGATCGCCCACAAAAGAGAGCCTACGCCATGCAATTGCCCTACAGGCGCTATCCGATACCCCGGGAGCGCTCCGATCTGCTCGGCCGTGGGCTCATAGCCGACGGGTACCGGATCAGGTTGGCCGTCGAGCACATCGATGGGGTTGATATGGTCGTCGGAATATTCTGTCGAATCAATGGACGAATCATCGAAGATGTCGTCCTGCACCCCTTGCGGCCGACCAAAATTCGGATTTTCGAAGTATCTACCATTTTTCTTTCTATCTTTATCATAGACGAAGACGCCGGCCATGAACTCTCTTGGAATCCCGCCGGGAAATGCGATCTCCTGTTCGTGTTGGAAGAAGTTCTCCAACCCCAACGTTTCGTTCACATCAATTCCACCCGGAACGATGATCCTGTAAATGTACGACCGAGAGAAGATCTTACCGATATTTTCGTCGATCGAGGCACTGACGAAAGATGACCTGACCTGTTTCAGCACATATTCCCTCAGATTGGTGCTGTTCACATCCTCAGGGATGAATCCTGCTCTGAAGACAATCTTCGGGGAAACATCACTGCCGCGATAGAGGGTTTCATTGCTCGTTCTCAGCTTCGGAACAACACCGAACATCTCGATAAGTTCATCTTCGGTATATTCCTTGGGCTCCGCTCCGATTGAGATGGCGATTTCCCTAGAAGCTGCCGACACCACCGGCAGGCTCAAACCCAGCGCGTGCACAGCCGCCTCAGGAATCACGATCGAGCTCGTCCGATGCTCGATCTCCCACCTACCGACCGAAATCGGACGGATCGATACCGTGGTACCCCCCCACAGCCGTGTCACAACCCCGTTCGCGCCGGCATGCATCAGCTGAGTGCGAGAAGATCCGGGACTGTTGGGCAACGAGACGTTCCTCAGGGTTCCCAACCGCGACCCATCCGGCTGAACTGTCCAATCAAAGAATTCGAGCAGGCCCGGATTCACGCGATGCATAGAGTAGTTCGGGTCCGAAGCCAACCCGATCGAATTTCGCTCCGTCACACCATCAGAATCGCGCTCGCGAACCCAGGTCACCGTCCGACCGTGCCCGATCACCAAGGCTTCACCAGCCTCATCGATAACCACCGTGTTCTGCGTTTTCCCGATTGTTCCCATGCGCACTGCGTTATCCGTACCACCACGCAGCACTCGATCCACCGAACCCGAAACCTCGGAAACATCGGGCTCACGCAGATAACCAGCGGCCCCGGCACCATCCGCGTCGACCGCGACCCAATAATGCCCATCGACATCGGACACACCCGTCCGGAACAACGCCACCACGCGCTGCCCCGGCACACCATGACGCAACGCCACAACCGGACTGCCCTCGGAATAAATATCCAGATTCAGCCCCAGCGCCTCCGCCGCCACCACCAATGAGCGATCGGCCGCGGGAAGCACATTATCGGCCGCGGGACGACCCGCATCACCAGGAACCAGCAACACTCTCAACTGCTCGACGAACGCGGCAACCCGCACCTCCAACGGCTTCGTAGCCATGAACTCGCCGATGTACTTCTCCGGAGCCGCCAGCATCGCACCCACCACCGCATCCCGGAAATCCCGATGCGCCTCATCGACACCGATCCCCCCGACCCCGGGCTCATCAACCCGAATATCCAAAGCCCGGGCCAACGCATGCCACAAACAATTGTTCCCCACCCCGGGCTGGGACTCCCACACAGCACCCGGCACCGGCGGGCGAACCTGCTCCTTCCCCAACACCGACCGGAACTCACGAACGTCCGACGCGTTCGCACCACCTCTCAACGGCGGCCGGCTATTCCACGAACGACCGCTCGTCCGCTGCCTCGTTTTATCGAATGTGTGGCTCCCGCGGGGGGATCCCTGGATCCGTCGCCCGAGAATTCTTTCGGCGGACCCCACGCCGGGCCTCTGCGACCCGCCTGGCAATGTGTTGCCCGGGGTGGTAGCGCTGTGGCTGGGGATGCGGACGACGGTGATCTCGGGACTGTCCAGGACCTGCTGCAGGGTCGCCGCGACCGGACGGCCGTCGGCGACAGCGATGAGCTTATCGGTCGAGGGCAGCCAGACGTACCGTGCGCCGGACTCGTCGCCCAGTACCGCGATGGCGGAGGCGGCCTCGGGGGACTTCCCGAACGAGACCTTGGTGAGCTCCCGGTAATCCGTGCCGAACAACTCCGCGAACTCCGTCCAAGGCCGGGCGGGCGGGTGCGTCGTCGACTGTCCTGTGGAGAGCGGCAGGACTTTTGCCACCTGCGGCGGCGTCTCCTGGTACTGGCCCACGACATCGCCGGTGACCCACACCGTGCCCTTGGGACCGCGGACCTCGACGAGGGCCACGGCCCGCAGGCGGTGCCCGTCGGCCGGTGCGTTCTGGCGCTTCAGTAGGCGCCGGACGCTGCCGGTCGCGGCGGCCTGGCCCTTGCTCGCGGTCTCACCGCCGAGAGGGAAGCCGGAGATGCCGCCGCGGTGGTTGCCGTCCGCGCTGATCGGGCCGCTGGGTGTGAAGGTCGGAGCGACCGTGGTGGACTTGCTCTCCTGGGATTGGAAGCTGTCGTTCGAGAATTCGAAACGGTCGGTGACGATCGACGTGCCGCTGTCCTCGGCGCGAGGCGAGTACAGGCTCACCCTGACCGTGATGCCGGTGACCTTGGTGCCCGGAGCGTGCGGCTGAGGCCGGGGCATGTCGTCCTGGTCGGCCGCCTCGACGTTGAGGAAGGGGGCGGTGGCTTCGGGGGCCAAGAGGGTTTGGCGGTTGCTCGTGATCAGTGTGTTCAGGCGGATATTCATGCCCTCGGCCGAGCGAGTCTGCTTGTTGGCCTTCAGTGCGGGGTCGACGGCCAGGAGGGCCTGGCCGAATTCCTTCGCGGCGTCGAAGTCGTAGATCACGAACGGAAGCTTGGGCACCCAGTTGTCGACGGACAGCAGGGTCTGCACGCTGTGCGGTACCTCGTCGGCGCCCTGACGGTTCGCTTCCAGGTCGGTGGCGTCGGAATTCCGGGTCGCCGGGGCCTCGATGCTGCGGTCGAGAGTCTTGCGGGGTGAGGGCCGGACGGAGGGATCGAACCCGTAGATGCGGGGTGCGGTGCGGGCGACAACAGGCTTCTCGGGGGTGTCTCCGGTGGCGAATTCCGGTGCGGGTTCGGTGTCGATCTTGTGGAGACGGAGGTGGGACACGGCGTTGACGGTGGTGGACTTGGAGTGGGAGCTCGGGGCGGGGAGCTGCGTGGCGTCCACGTCCGTAAACGTTCCCGCCCACTGCCCGGCGTGGATGAGCTGCCCGACGTAACCGAGGCCCTGCCCGGTGCGGCTGAGGCCCTCGCCGGCCAAGTCGGCCAGGTATTTCGACGCGGTCTCGGTCATGGGGCGCCAATCGACCGTGACGACGTACTCGGTCGGAACGTCGAACTGGTACTGCTCGTCGCCACTGCGCTCCCAGGCGCTCAGCGCGCGGCTGGAGTTCTGGGTACCGCTGTCGGTGCCCGAGCGCTGAACGGCGACACTGACTGCGGGACGTTGCTTGTGGATCTGGCCGCCGAGGAGGGTGGCGTTCAGCTGCTGGCCGCTGGTGTTGCTGGTGCCGACGCTGGTGGCGCCGGGCGTGATCAGGGCGTTGCCGTCGGCGCGGTCGTGGCGATGGACATTGTCCAGCGCGGCGCTCCTGGGGACCAGTCTGCCGCGCAGGGCGGCGAGGTCCACCCCGGTCCGGGGGCGCTGGGTGAACGTGACACCGACCACGCGCGGGCCGAAGATGCCGGAACGGTCGACGAAGTGGAACGAGTGATTGCCCCCGGATCCGGCGTTGGCGAGGGTCCGCACGCCGAAGCTGGTGGTGTGCTGGTCGATCAGCGGCGCGACGCCCGGGTGGAAGTTGGCCGAGCCGGGCTTGGTGGCGCCGGGTGATATCTCCTCGACGAGAGCGGTTGCGGCGTCCTGGAAGGCGCTGCGGTTGGCGAAGATGACTTCTGTGACGCCACCGAAGGCGATCTGCCCCTTCGCCTGGTCCGTGCCCCTGAGTTTGTCGGTGTAGGTGGCGCCCAGCTTGCGAGTCGGTTCCTGTTTCTCGGCGATCGCGGGTTCCTCGCCGCGGTCGTGGGCGGCCTGCTCGACAAGAGCCTGCAGTGCCGGATTGTTGTGCAGGTCGTTGTCGACCAGCAGGAAATCGAGCCGCCGGGGTGCGTCGATGACGCGCGTGCGAGTCGTATGCGGCCCGCCGCGAAGGATCCCGTTGACGATGTTGCGGGTGCCGGCCTCGACGGTGATGACGTAGTGTGCGTCCGCGGTGAACTGGTGGACGCCGTTGCCGCCGTAGTCGGAGACGGCTCGCAGGGTGTCGATCCCGTCGGTGGCGGTGGACTGTGTCGACGAAGACGCGTTGCCCTGCCAGCCGCCGCTCGGCCGGTAGCTGGGGTCGGACTTGTCGCCGTAGATACCCTGTACGGTGACCGAGCCCTGGTTGCCGCGGTTGCGTGACTCGGTCCGGACCGCGGCATTGACTGCCTCCAGCCAGTGCTCGGTGTCGACCGCCACCGGTTCCTTCACGCTGACGTTGTCGAAGTACGCCTTGATCTTGATCTTGTAGTCCGTGCCGGCCACGCCGCCCGGGACCGGCACCTCGAACTCGTAGGAGTCGCGGAACATCAACGGGGCGTAGGAGCTCGCGTGATGCGGCGACAGCGCGGTGTGGATGATCGAGTGGGCCGTCGATGTCGGATTCGTGGCCGCGTCACCGAATGCGTTGCGCCAGGCCCACGTACCGGCGCCGACGACCTTGCCCAGGGCCCAGGAACCCCAGCCCTGCTCGGCGCCCTCGTCGGCGTCCCCCTCCTTCGGGGTACCGGGCCCCTTCCGGGACGGGTCCGTGGTCTCGGTGGTGGTGGTGGTGCCGAGGGCGACCAGGTCGGTGGGATTGGTTGCCGGGGTTACTCTTTCGGTGCTGGAGTCCTGCGGCCGGGACGTCGAGCCCGAGGCCGGGTTCCAGCGCGGCAGGACGTATTCCTCGTTCACGGGCCCTCGCGGCCGGAAGTACCGGAACAACGAGCCCGTGTTCCGGGTCCAGCGCGACCGGGAAGCCCGGGTGGACATTTCGGTGGCCAGCGTCTCGGTCGGATGGTCGTTCTCGACCGGGTAACTGCCGGGCAGCTTCGAGTCGGATGCGTCGGCGCCGTCCCGTTCGATGGAGCCGATCAGGTCGAACACGGTGTCCTGCAGGATCTTGGCGACGGGGTGGCCCGTGACGACGGCGGACATGGGCAGCAGCCCGACCCCGTCCTTCAGCACCTTGTCCGTCAGGTGGCTCGCGGTAGGCAAGTCGAGCAGGCGGGCGTCCTCGTCGGGAATTCTGCTCTTGTCGGTGGGATGCTCGCGCGTGGTGGGTGCCGGCCGGGGCGCGCTGTCGGTTTCCTCCTTGGTGGTGAGATACGTGGGGACGGCCAGGTGGATGCTGCCGTTGGCGTTGATCATTTCCGGGTCGGGTCCGTGACTGTAGGAAATCTCCACGCGGTAGCGGGTGGGTACGCCGAAGAGCTGGAGACCGGACTCGCCGGTATTGTTCTTGGGGCTGATCGTATAGTTTTCCTCGCCGAAGCCGGTGTCGAATTCCTCGGTGCGGGTCTCGTTGCCGGTGCGGTCGTAGGACCCGCCGAGGCTCGCGACCACCTCACTGCGCTTGGCGTTGAATGGATTGGTGAGCGCGGCACTCATGCCGACATCCCACGCGAACGGCGCCTTCGAGGACTGTTCTCCACCGGACATGACGACGCCGGTGCAGTTCATCGTCTGAATCTCGGGCGCCGACCAGTCGTGAGTGACGCCCTTGTGCGGCGCCTTCTCGTCCTCGTAGTCCCGCTCGGCGATGATTGTGACGGTAATGCGTTCGGTATCGGCCAGGCCGGACTTCTCGAACACGGTGCGGGTACCGCCCTGGATCATCTCGTCCGCCTCCGCGAGCAGACCCAGCCGACCGCTCATCTGCTCGAATTTGCGAACATTCTCCAGCCGCTGATTCTTGCTGGAATTCGACTCGAACCAGTCTTTCCACGTCGAGTTGTCGCGTTCGGGCGGGAGGAACCCGCGATCGGTCAGGACCTTCTTGATACCGGTGAACACCTCGTCGGGGATCTCCACCTCGAGCGGGGTAACCATCAGGCCGAGTTGCTGCAGATGCAGGAGGTCCGGCTGCAGGTATCTGGCCTCCTCGGGCGCCTTGCCGATGCTCTGCTTCGAGGGCACCAGCATGTTGATCGGATAGCTGTTCCCGCCGGCCAGGGGCGTGTCAGCGAGCGGGGTGACCTCGCTGCCGTCGGGCCGGACGAAGGTGACCTCCACGGCCATCTCCGGCGTCGTGTGCAGCAGATCCGCGACCAGGCGCAGCGCGCGCAAGGTGTAGGCCCTGCCGCCGTAGGTCAGTGAATGACTGTTCTGATAGCTGGCTCCGACCTTCAGCGGGGTGAGCGTCGCGCCGATGGGTGAGTAGCCGGTCTCCTTGTCGGACTTCCCCTTGCCCAGACCGAGAGAAAATGCGAGCGAGGCGCCGAGGGAGTTGCTGATCGTGGAATTTCCCTGGGTGCGCAGCGCCCGCAGCACGTTGTATTCGAGCCGGGAGCCACCCTTCATGGTGGGGGCGGTGAGGTCTTTCCCGCCGCGGAAGCCGGGGACCTTCACCTTGAAGAACCCGAGCGGTTTACCGGACGGCGCCCTCAGGGTCGGGGACTGCATGGAACCGCCGTGCGCGCCCGGGGTATTGGCGAGGAAGTTGCGGCCGAAGAACTCCCGCAACGCTACGACCGACCCCTCGGAGATGCCCTGGACGCGGTCGGGGAATCCCGCCATCACATCGGCGAAGAGCCGGTCGTGATGCGGGAAGTCCTGCGGGCCGTAGAAGGGGAACTGCTTCAGGGTGATTTCTTTTGTCTGATCGTCCTCGGCCGCCGCGGGCTGGAATGGCACGGGGACGGTTTCGGGCTTGTCCTGCTGTACCTTCGGCATCTCGGTACTGTCGGCCAGATGCTGCGGGAACCAGGCCACCAGATCGTCCGGCATGGGGGGCAGGGGTTTCCAGTCGGTCTTGTTCGGCGCGTCGGGTGACAGCACACCGTCCTGCCCCTCGGTGTTGCGGCGTATCTCCCACCGCATCTCGAAGTCGAAGGGCTTGGCGTGGGCGTCGGTACTGCGCTTCTTGATGATCGACTGCACCGTCGCGAAGACGGACATGGCGGTGGACAACTGGTTGTGGGTGGCATTGAGCTGCGGTGTCAGGCCCCAATCGAGCAGCCCGTGCTCGAACAGATCGAACACGTCGGAGAACGGAATCGACCCCGAGCGCAGGTCGTGGCTACCCACGCTGTCACCGGACTCGGTGAACCCGTGCGTCCACCGCTGGGTACTCACCGCCGGACCCCCGATTTCCAGCGGCTCCTGCGGGTTGCGGGCATGCAGGGCCAGGCGCAGGAACGCCGGATACGGGCTGCCCTGGTACTTCACACCCAAGGGCAGGCCCGATTCGCTCAACAGCCGATCCCATTCCGCGACACCCAGGCGAGAAGTCAGCTTCTGCTCGACCTCGGCCCGGAAATCGTCGTCCCGGAAGTCGTCGTCATCGCCCCTGACGCGCTGGCCGCCGTGGGTTTCCACCTCGTCGATCACGTGCTTGCGCAGCTCCCGCACCGTGCTCTCCGGCAGCGGCATGAGATGGACCAGATCCTTGTGTCCGTCCCGCTGATGGCCGAAATTCTTGACGACATGACCCGAATTCGTTGGGGTAGGCCTGGAAATGTCGGAATCCTCCGAATCGGAGGTTTCGTCGCCGCTCTGCGAATCCTGGTAGAGCTCCTGCGGCGCCTCGAGTGGGATGTCGACGAAATCCTCGGAGTCATGCTCGGGAGCGGGGTGGTAGTACCCGTGAGGCGCCGACGATTCGGCGAGGTCGTGGGGCAGCGTCTCGAGATCGTGCAGGATGCCGGCGGTCGCGTCGTCCAGGTGCGTCGCCGGCACGCCCGAGGTGGGAACGAACTCGGACACCGGAATACTCACGCTCGAACCCGGATTCGAGGTCAGCGACCGTGGCGGCTCCTGGATCAGCGCGTGACTGAAGCCGACGATGGGTGCCGCGAACCTCAGTTCTCGCGCAACGTCCGCCGCGGACCGCCGGACCGCCGACCGCGTTTGCGGGTTGTACACGAGGAAATCCTCGTGGTCGCGCACCAGCGCCATGGTGTAGATCGTGCGAGGCGCCGGCAACCAGAGCTTGGTGCCGTGCGGCAGGGCGGCGATGTCCAACTCCGCGTGGTGGGTCCTCCTCCAGGACGCGCCGAGCGCGGCCTCTGCCCAGGCCAGAAACCTGTCTACGCTCGAGCCACCGGGCGGCACCGAGAGTTCGGACGGCTCCCGCGACTGGTCCCGCTGCGGCGAGGACGGATCGATATCCTGCTCGGTCCGCGAATGTTGTTGCAGCCACTGCACTGTCAGCAATGCATTGGCACGATCGGCTGAGAGCGGTTCCTCAGCCACCACGAGCGGGTCGATGTAGTCATCGAGCAGGTCGTACACCGAGTTGCCGCCATTGGATTCCGGACGCACCGCCAAACCATCTTGCGTCACAGTCGGGTCCGCGATCGGTTGCGCCACAGCCGGATTCACGATCGGTTGCACCACAGTCGAGTTCACGATCGGCCGGGCGCTGCGACGCGGGTCCTTGAAATTGCCGGTGCCGCTCTCCCCTCGGATGAAGCCGCCCAGGAACGTGAGGACCCCGTTGGGGTTGCGGGTGCCGGCGGGGCCCGGGACCGTGTCCAGGTAGAGAGTGTGCGGCGCAATGATATTCGGGAATTGCACGGCACCGCGTCTATATCCGGTGTGCAGGCGGCGGGCGCGGAAGTTCGCAGTGGACGGGTCGATGCCCATGCCGGGCACGGCGGAGAACCAATTGCGGAATCCCTGCCTGGCCCGGCCGAGTTGGGTGACAACGTCCCACTTGGAGGAGGCGACGAAGACGTGTTCTCCGACCCCGAACTCCGAGGCCTCGCGCACGGGCCCGACGCCGGGCGAGCCGAGCAGCGTGATACTCGACAGTTCCTCTCGCAGTTGGCGATTCGCTGCCGCCCAGCCGGTCATGGCGGAGCCGTAGCTGTGCGCGAGGAGATGGGTACGCGGCCTGGGATTCTCGCTGCCCCGGCGCCAAGCGCCGAAGGCCGCGATATCGCGGGCCAGCAGCACGCTGCCGTCCTTCGCCAGCTTGGGGGTGACGACCTCCGTCGGTACCGTGGGGTGGTCGTAGCCGATCCATATGACCGAGGCCATCCGTGTCCCGCGTGCGACCCCCGCGCGGGGGGACACCGTCTCCTGGAAGAGGTTGCGCACCCAACTCCAGCCGTCGAACAGCCGCGAGAGCCGTCCGGTGAATCCGCTCACATGCCAAGTGACCTCTTCGGCGGTGTCCAAGTCGCCGAGGGTGACCACGATACGGCCCTTGCCCCGGAAGGCGTTGGGGTCGTAGGACAGCATCCGCACCGAGGGGTTGTCCGGCAACTGCGCGGCTTCCGCCCTGATCTTCCCCAGACTGTCGTCCAGGCTGAGCACGTTCTTCCGGAACGCCCGCTGCTGCGCGGTGAGCAAGCCTCGCAGCTCGCTGAGCGCGGCACGATCGCGGTCGAAGGCGATCCGGTTGGCCGCGTGGCGGGCACGTGGCGGGATGCCGTCCGCATTGCCGATCCGCTCGGGGTACAACTCCATCAGTATCCGCCGCTGGCCGAGGGACAGACCCTGCCACCACGCGGCATTGCGCTGAGTAGTCTCGCGGGCCTGCGCCTGGGTGGCGACGATGCGGCGGGTGTGGTCGAGGGTACCGGTCTGCTCGGCGGTGGCCTGTTGCGGCGGGGACAACGTGACGTTCACGAGGGCCTCGTCGGGAACGGCGTGGTGGGTGAGGTTGTCGAATTCCAGCGTATTCACCAGAGCCGTCAGGGATTCCACGGAGACAGCTGGGCGAACCATGGCGGCGTGCCAAGCGGCTGCGCGGTCATGAACCTCCATGCGCCGCCACTCCGGCACCCAGCGAGGCATCCCATTGCCCGGATTTGCCTGCGACGCCGCACCATGCGTCAGTTTCGCCCTGGTTGCGGGGGACATTCCGAATTGTTCGCGCACACGGATCGCCGACCGCCGCGCGCTCATCATCGGAAGCGGCGGCGCGCTACCGTCACTCGCCGGATTCACCACACCCGAGGACAACTCGTGCGCGCGGTCCCGCTGCCGCTGCTCGCTCTTCACCGGAAGCGGCGACGGCGCGGCAGGGCCCTGCCGATTGCGCTGCCGTTCGGTTCCCCAACCGGATCGAGCCTTGCCTATCGGCTTGGATGTGCGGGACGGGGCCGGAGCCGCCGCATGATCGTAGGCGGGATCGGCCTGGTCGAGTGGTAGGACGGTGTCCCGGTGCAAGGTGGATCCGCCCACGCCGCCGGAGGATATGCCGGCGAGATGATTCATATGCTCGAGCGGCACGTCGACCACCCGGGCCGGGTCGGCGCCATCTTTCGCCGGGTCGATGAGCCACACGCCGACCGGGTCCCCGGTGCTGTTGTGTAGCGGGCCGCCGAAGGTGTACTGGTGTGCGGCGCGCACTCCCGTGCCCGGATGCTGTGCGCCGCCGGCGACGCCGGCGGTGGTCCGGCCCCAGAACGACACCGTGTCGCCCCGTTTTGCGAGCCAGATCGCCTGGGCGAGCACATGTTTCGCCATCGGCATCTGGTCGTTGCGCAAGGTTGCGGCCGTTTCCACCACACGCAGGTCTTTCGCGATCTCTTTCGCGATGTGCGCGATCCGGTCGCGGGTCTGCTGCTCGAGGTTCGGATCGATATGCCGTTCTACGACGTCCTCGAAGCCGCGGGAGGTGGCGGGATCGTGGGCCAGCAGCCAGGCCTCGACCTCGGCCGGAGTCATCGGGGTGTCGCCGGCCTTGTGGTACACCGCTGCCAGCGGCGCCCACGACGGCCGTTCACCGAGTGCCATGGTCTCGGATGTGGCGATCGAATCGGCCCAGCCACGCAGGTCTTGCTCCCACCTGTCGGCCACGGCCAGGATCGCGCGAGTGGACGGGGTGTCGCCGTAGCGGTCCAGGAACTCGTCCGGCCCCAGGCGCAGGGGATGGAATTCGTGCAGATTGTCGGCGCCACGCAGGGGCATCCGCTGGCCGAAGGAGCCCGCGACCTCCGGCGGCAGCAGCCGCTCGGTCACCACGCCGGAATTGCCGAGTTCGAGCTTCGCGTAGTCACCGCCGCCGAATTTGATCGCATAGGTCTGCTCGGCGACCGCCACCCAGGAGACGGTGCGGAAATCGGCGTAGACCGGTGTGTCGTCCGTTTTCGCCGGGAATGTCAGATTGCTCGGGACGAGCTCCCATTCGCCGGATTTCTCGTCGCGCCACCACATCCCGACCCGACCGTGGTCATCGGTTTCGAACAGCGATTTCAACCACTTCGGATGACTTTCCGCCAGTTCGATGAGCGGTGCGTGCAGATAACAGTCGTTCCCGCCGCCCTGTTTCACGTCCCCGGGTTTCGGCATGCCGTCGAAGAGCGGCGTGGTCACGGCCAGTTCCCGGGTTCCGTCATGCAGCATCAGCCACGACAGGCCGGAATCCAGCGACACCGTGCCCCTCGGCGGTCCGTAGTCCAGCAACCGGTTCTCGTCGTCCAGCGGGGAGGAGACCACGGGCGTCACATGCGCCCGCGTGTATCCCGTGTGGGCAGGGCCCTCGGGGACATGGTCTTGTTGCTCGGGAGCGGAGATACCGGCACCGGGCGGAGCGTTGGCCGGGTGTGTGAGCGGGCCGTGCACCCCCAACTGCTGCCGCATGCGATCCGCGGCCGCCTCTTGAATCGGCTTCACGAGAGCCCTCAAGGTGTCGCTGGCCCGGGAGAGCTCGTCCTTTGTCTTGTCGGTCCCTTCGGTGTCGTGCGCTTCGACAGCCTGCTTGTACTGGATGACGGCATGTTGGACGTACGGGTTGTCGGACAGGGCGTAGAGGGGGCTGTCGGCGTCGATCACGAACTCATACGTACCGTCATCGTCCTGGCGACCGACGCGGGAGATGGTTTGGATATCGACGACCTCGTGTTCGGAGTGGCCGGTAATAATCGAATGTATGCCGCCGTTTTTCTTCCATTCCTTGTCCGGTTTCATATCCGTGCCGCGGTTCAGTCCTGTTCCAATGGTGACCGCACCGGTTTTACCGCCCTTATCGACGATGTCGCGTTGCAGCCGTTCCTGCATGCCGGCTCGCGATCCCTCCTCCTCGATCCAGTTGAGGCGGCGTTCGGCATCGATCCAATTGACTTCGAAATGGTTTCCGGTCGCCTCCTGGCGAGCCTTCAACTCGTCCACGACGCGTTGCACGAGGTGGTCCTCGTGGACGTTGACCAGCACCGGTTGACCCGTCTTCTGCCTCTCGATGATTTTTGTGACGATCGTGTCGACGTGCTCCCTTTCTCCGTGGGTGACCGTGTCGTCGAGAGACTGCCGACCGGAGACGTGGTGCGAGGGAATGACCACGACCTTCTCGATACCATGTTTCTCGTGCAGTATGTCCGCGAATTGCCGCACCGTACCGGACATGCCCCCCTTCCCGTCGTACGTTTTCTTGCTGTAGAAAACGTCGCCGGTGAGCGTCTTGACCTCGCCCGTATCGGAATCATCCCGTATTCGCACATTTCCACTCCCCGCGGCAATCTCCTTGGCCTCGATGGCCTGTGCCAGCCCGCCGTTCCAACGGTTCTCGGTGGACTGGGTGGGATCGGCGAGCGGCTCACCGCTGAACGGGTCGAGGATGACGACCTTGCCCTTGTACACGATGTAGTGCACGCCCTTGACATATTCCCACTTGGCGGCGGCGGCCATGTTTACCCGGCGAATCACCTCATCTACCTTGTCGGGATCGACTTTCAGTAGCTCCACAACCTTGGCCTCCCCCTCCGGTGTGAGCATCGCCGGGCCACCGGGCCGATCGGTGGTGCGGCCGAAATCCAGATGGCTCATGTCGCCCTTGCCCAACGCATCGGCGAGGAAATCGCGGGCACCCTCGACAGCACGCTCGACCTCGGGACGAGCGTCACGACTGCCCCCCATGGACTGAATGAACGACGCCTTGTCGAGGATCCACGTCTGGTCGATTTCGTCGCCGAACAGGTGCCGCCCCGGGACCGGATGACCGTTCAGGATGGAGAACGCAAAATCTTTCGGCGTACCGACATACACGGTCCCGAACTCATTGCTCGGCGGCTCTTCCGGCTTGTTGTGATCCACCATGCGGATATCCAGCCCGATCGCCCGGTATGCGTCGACCGCCTCGGTGAAGGCACGGCTGGCGAGCAGCTCCTGAGAGAGCTGATAATGAACAGCCTTGTGCTCCATCGCCAATCGGGCCACATGCGCGATCGCGACCATCGTCTTCCCCTGACCGGCCTCCATGTTGATCACGGCGTTATACGTCCGCGAGCCGTCGTGCTGGGCACCGAGCAGCGCTTTCGCCGCGGCGATCTGCTCGGGATACATGATGTTGCCGTGACCACCGCTGCGCAGTTCGCCTTGGCGGACGATCTCGATCTGCGCGGCCAGCACGTCGTCTTCCGAACCGTGCAGCACCATATCGCGCAACAGCCTGCCGCCCAGCTTCCCGTCGGGAACGGCGGACAGTTCGCGATCCATGAAATCCTTCTGAATACGAACCGCGTCCGCCAGGTCTGATGTGGACAGGTGCTCGACGTAGTCCTCGGCAGAGCCCTTCGGTTCCAATTCGACCCGCGTGGAATCCAACTCGTTCTCGGACGACGTCGACTTGGAGTCGTCGAGGAAATCCTCCGCCCGCTCCGACGGCGGATCCTCCGGACGCCACTTGTCCTTGGCCTCATCGGAATACGGCTTGCCGAACCGGTCGAGATGCGCGATCTCGTCGTAGCCGTCCTTGCCCAGCAGTTTCGTGAACACGTTCCGCAGGCGCGCGGAATTGTAGTAGTCCACCTCGCCGTCGCCGATCTTGCGGCGGGTGTGATAAATCGGGGACTTGTCGGTGATCGACACGATCTTTCCGTCGCGCACCTTGACCGTCGCCACCGCGTACGGGCCGGTGTTGTGGAACGACTCGTGCGTGATCGTCGTGCCGTCACCGGGCGCGAGGTACACCCCGCCCTTGTCCTCGAAGTCCTGGGGCGCGACCAGCAGCCATTCGGATTCGGCCCGGAACCAGTGCTTCTTACTGACGAGCCGGGTGACGTCGAAGCCGGTGTCGATCCGATCACCCTCGGCGTCGCGCAGCGGCCTGCCCTTGGCGATCCGAACGAAATGGTCCTGCGCCTCCTGCGTGGTGAACCGGCGCACCCCGCGCGAGAGCGACAGGTCGTGCCCGTCCTCGTCGGTGCCGTGCTTCTTGGCGATCCGCAGGTCGTTGCCGACGTCGTTGCCGCGCACCGGCGGCGGGGTCTCGGGGCGGCTGGTGAGGTAGCCGTGCGCCTTCAGCCCGTCGTGGAGGGTGGCGAGGCCGTGCAGGCCGACACACTTCAGCAGGAAATGTCCCCATCCTGGCCACGACGATCGGAAGAGATCGCGGTCGACGGTGACGGTGATCTGGTTCATGCGGTCGACCCAGTTCGACGGCCGCGCCCAGCTCCGTTTCGCCGCGGCGGGAGCATGAGGCGCGTCATCCTTCACGTCGCGCGCGCCCTTGTTGTCGTCCTTCGGCTTCGACCTCGGCTCGAGGGTCTTCGGGTCCTTCGTCCTCCCGCCCGCGGACTGCTTGTCCGGCTCCCCCTTGTCCGGCTCCCCCTTGTCCTGCTTGCCGTTCTCGTCCATGCCCTTGCGGGCGTTGCCGTTCTCGTCCTTGCCGACCGTCTCGCCGCCACTCTCCTCGTGGTTTCCGGGATTGGTCGACTTCCCTTCTGGAACAACGGATTTCGAATTGCCCGCAGTGGAATTCGACGCCTGCTGATCGTGCACCGGTTCGGTTGTCTGCCCCTGTGCCTTCTCCGAGGCGCTGGTCGAGCCGACCGCGACGTCCTGCTTCTTCCCCGCGACCGGACCCTGGATCCCGGACTCCGACTTGCCCGCGCCCGCCAGCGGCCCCTTGTCCGAGGACGTGCTGCCGCTCGGCTTGTCCGAGAGCTGCGACCGATCGTTCGAATCGATGCCGCGGGAGGCGTTCGGGTCGATCTTCGACGACAGCGGTGGCTGCGGCGACATCCCGTCCTGTTTCGAGGGCGAGCCGCCGGGCGACTGGCTGTCCCCCCGGCTCTGATCGCCGCCGGCGTTCTGCTGTGCCGAACCGACCTGGTTTGCCTGATTATCCTGCGCGCCCTTGTCATTCGACGTGCCCGTCGGACCGGACCGCTGCTGGCTGTCGCCGTTCGAGGACGAGTTGTTCTGCGAGTTCTGGTTGGAGTCGCGGTCCGAGTTCTGCCCCTCGATGCTCGTCGAGGACGACTGTTGCGACTCGTTGTTCGCCGACTGCTGCTTCTCGATCCCGGAGGGCGAATTCCCGGCGCCGTCGGCGGACGGCCGCTGATCGGCCGGATTTTGCTGACCGTCAATGGATTTCGGAGGCGCAGTCGTCGCTTCGGGGGCCTTTTCCGGCGGCAGCGTAGTTTCCGGCTTCGGCACGGTGAGGTTCTCGTGCTCGTTCGCCTCGACATGAATGCCGGAGTCCCCGGCGCCGTGGCCGCGGATGCCGCTCAGCCCGCCGACCACGCCGGCGAGCATGCCGTTCGGACTCAGTTCGAGCGGGCCGCCGTAGATCGCCTGGTTGCCCAGGGCGCCGCCGAGCATGCCGCCCACGCCGCCGGCACCGCCGACGGCCAAGTGGCGCAACCCATTTCCAATCCTACTGTTGACAAGGTCGGCGGCCCCCGTCTTGCCGAGCCCCTTGAACACCCCGCCCATGGCATGGCCGAATACGCTACCCAGCGCACCGCCCAGCGCACCGCCGGCGATGCTGGCCTCCAGCTCCTTCAGGTCGACGCTGTCCCGGCGGTGCTCACCCCACATCTGCCCCAGCTGGATGGCCAAATCCAGCAGCCCCTGCGACACCGCACCCGCGATGGCTTCGAGCACCGCCTCTTGCAGGATCTTCTTCCCCCACGCGAGGATGACCCGGAACAGGCCGATCGCCGCGGCCTGCTCCTCCGGCGCCGTCGGCGGGAAGATCCACGCCAGCAAGATATCGATCGCGAGCTGCGCCAGGGCGAAGAGCGTCATGATCTTGTTTTCCTGGATCGAGCAACCGACCTTGTTGCACGAGCTCGCGATGCTCTGCATCGACGTGACGATCGACGGCAACGAGGCGTCGCTCGACGGCTCGATCAGATCGGTCAGCGTCTTGACCATCGTCGCGTCCACGTCGGACACCGACGGATACGCGTGGTAGATGATGTCGTTCACCACGTCCTGGATGCCCTGCACCTGATTGCTCAGGGCGGTCGCGGCGTTGTTCCAGTCGTCCGCGAGCGCGAACATGCCGCCCTCGCTGCCCTTGGGCCACGTGCCGCCGGTGACGGCGGCCAGCCAGTGCAGTTCCTGAGGAAGCGGGATATCGCTCTGTGGGATGACCGGAGGCAAGGTCATACGTCACGCACCACCCGTGGTCCAGCCCGACCGCTCCCACGGGTCGCCGGGCTGCCGAGGCGCATCGTCGCCGCCCGATTCGATCTGCACATCCGGCGAGATCCCCCGCCGCCGGTCTCGACGCTTGTTCTTTTCGTCGTCCTTACCCTTGCCGGTCGCACCGCCCAGACCACCCGGCATGCCGGGCATGCCGGCGCCCGCACCGCCCGCGCGCGCACTCACCCCCTTCGCTCCCAGCTTCGAGGCGAGCTCCTCGCCCTGGAACGGCGAGCGGTCCAGCTTCTCCGCGGCGCTGAGCCCGGCGGCGCCGCCACCCGCCTTGCCCAGGCCCGCCGCATAGCTTTTCGGCCCGTCGGCGCCGAAAGGTACACCGGCAGAGTCGAATTCGCCACCCGGATCGGACGGCCCGCCGGGGACGGCGCCGCTGGGGCCCAGAGCGTACGCACCGAGCGGATCCGGAGCCCCGCTCGCGCCGCCGTAGGGCGAGAGGTCGGAGGTGGTGGGCGCAGTGCCGGAGGTGTCGCCGGACGGGTCCGGCTGGGAGCCGTTGAGTTCGTCCTTCTGCCCGAGCCCCGAACCGCCGGTGCCGCCACCGAGCGACCCGTCGCCGAGGCCCCCGGCACCGTTGTCCGATCCGCCGCCACCGGGATCACCACCCGAATGACCACCGCCGCCGGAATCACCACCGCCGCCGGTGTTGTAGTAATAGTTGTTCGGGCCGGTCGAGCCGCCGCCACCCGAATCGGGAATCGAACTCAGCGGGCCCGAGTACTTCCCCGGATCGCCGGAGGCGCTCTCGTCGACGTAGTTCTTCAGGATCCACTCGGCATAGAGGTCGTCGCCGGAGGCGAACGCCTGTCCCGCGGTCTGGATCGTCTCGCCGTAGTTGACCAGGATCTGCCCGAAGACCGGAATCGCCCCGGAGGCGTCGTTACCCGTGCTTGCGTTCCCGACCAGCGAATTCAACGCGGCCAGATAGCCCGAGGCGCCCTGCGAGAACTGCTCCCCGGTCTTGTCGTCGCCCCAGGGCTGGCCCAGGGCGGTGATGTTGTTGTGCAGTGAGGTGAGGGTGTCGAAGATTCCGCCCACCAATTCCGGCAGCGATGCCAGCTTCTTGCCATCGGCGATCAGGGCGTCGGGCCGGACCTCGACGACATGGGAGCCGCTGCCGAAGGTGGTCAGGGCCTCGTTGCCGCTGCCCGAGGCGCCGCTGCCACCGGAGTTGTCGCTACTCACGCGGCATACCACCCATCGCCCCACAGGGACTCCAGGCGTTCGAAGTACCTCACGTACTGAGGGCCGACGACATCGGTGGAGAAACGGGAGATCGCGTACTCGCGAATGCCCCGATAGTCCAGCTTGTCCACCGATTCGGCGGCATCGCAGAACTCGCGCAGCGTATGGCAGCGGAAGCCCTGCACACCCTGCTGCACGGTCTCGGTGAAAACACCCCAGTCCGTGGTGATCACCGGGGTTCCGCAGAGCATCGCCTCCGCGTGCACGCCACCGAACGGCTCCAGATACAGCGACGGCACGAATACTCCGCGGGCGCGGCTCATCAGCTCGCCGCGGCGCACATGATCGACCACGCCGGCATATTCGGCGACCTCCGGCGGCGGCGGCTGCCCCGCCCCGGCCACGACGAGTCTCGCGCCCAACCGCTTGCACGTGTCGATGGCGACCTGAATGCCCTTGGGCTCCACTAACCGTCCGATGAACAGGAAGTAGTCGTCCTTCTCCGCCGAGAACGGAAAGTCGTCCACCTCATAGTAATTCGGGATCACCGTGTCGTAGAACCGGCCGCGGGCGCTCATCACGCCGGGTACGGTGGTGCGCGATCCGTACACCGAGTGCATCCACGCGTAGCTCTCGAAGACCCGATAGTTGGCGAATACGCCGCTGTAGCCGATGCCGTACTCGACGGTCATCAGCTCCGGGAACGTCTGGGCGATGGGCTTCTGGCAGGTGCCGCCGAGAATGCAGATGAAGTCGCGGTCCCGCTTGCGCCGGGCGATCTCGGTGATGGCGCGATCGTTCGAGGCCACCCAGTGCGGGGCGCGCTGATCCCAGGTCATATTGGCCAGCTGCCGGTAGGGGTCGAAGTTGTCGAACCATTCGGCCTGCTCCTGCTTCGTCACGAGGGTGACGAATTCGGTGCACTCCGCGTCGTTCTCCTCGCCGCCGTACAGGAACACCTCGTGGCCCAGCCGCGTCATCATGGTCGCGAAGCGACGGTTCTTCTGCGTGTACGCGCACGGCTGGTAGTACTGGGTGGTCTGCGTATTGGGCTGGTTGACGACGTGGAATCGCAAGGCGGAGGCTCACATTCGGGAACAGAGGGACGAGGCGGGGCACGTCGGGATCAGCGGTCGATAATGGGGCGCACGGACAGTGGGTCCTCGCCGACGGCCTCCTCGAGATGTTCCTTACCGTCCAGATAGGGCGCGCGTTTGCGCTCCTTCTGCTGATTGCCCTGACCACCCTGACCGGCGCCCATGCCGCCGCCCATCGGATAGCCGCCCACCGGCCCAGCGGCGGTCTCCACCACGCCCGCCCGGGGGACGGCCGCCTCGGCGGCCACGTCCATTACGCCGCTCACGGCGGCGACACCGGCCGCGCGGGGGAACAGCCTGGACTCGTCGGGGGCTGCCATCACGGAGCTGCCGCCGCCCCCTCCCGCGCCGCCGCCACCGATACCCGCCGGGCGGGTGTCGAATCCGAACGGGTTGCCGCTGCCCCAGAGACCGCTCACGCCCGATGTCCTGGATCCGGATCCGGAGTGACCGGGCGAACCGGACGACGCGCCGAACGCGCCGGAAGCCATGGTCTGCAGCATGTTCTCGAGCGACGACAGTGCCCCCGAGGCGCCGCTGAACGGGCTGCCGACACCACTCTGGCCGAAGGACGAGTAACCGCTCAGGCCGGTGGAGCCCAGGGAGAGCCCCGAGCCCGAGGAGCCGCCGGAGCTGAAAGCGGCGGTCTTGGGGGACGTTCCGTTGCCGTGGTTGCCGCCGCTGCCGGTCCCGGTGCTGCCGCCTCCGGTGCTGTCGCTGCCGGATCCGCTGCCTTTGCCGCTGGTGCTTCCGCCGCCTCCGCCTCCGCCGCTGCCTCCGCTGCTGCTGCTTCCTCCGCCTCCGCCGCCTCCGCCTCCGCCTCCGCTGCTGCTTCCGGAGCCACTGCTGCTTCCGGAGCCACTGCTGCTGCCGCTGCTGCTTCCGGAGCCGGATCCGCTGCCGGATCCGCTGCCGGATCCGCTGCTGTTTC
>NZ_JAHKNI010000008.1 GCF_018860155.1 Nocardia albiluteola | reverse complement strand
AGGATGCGGCGATCGGTGACTACGTCCGCTGGCGCAACCAGCACGCCCGACCGATCCGAGACTTCGCCGTCGGCTCGAAAATCCGCCGCCCGGATTACCTACCCAACGTTGCGTGACGCGGCACTAGCCTGGAATGAGGCTGCAGGGCGACCGGAGGAAGCCATGAGTGACAGGCCCGCACAAGGGAAGTCCATGTTGGGTAAGGGCACGCGCGTGACGGGAAAGTCGCGGGACCGCTTACAGACCCAGCTCAAGAAGCAGTACGAGGCGGGGGCGAGTATCCGTTCGCTGGCGCGGGAAACCGGCCGCTCGTACGGGTTCATCCACAACGTGCTGGTGGAGTCGCATGTGCAGCTCCGCAGCCGTGGTGGCGCCAACCGTCGCAAGGCCACGGTGGGCACGTAATCTCACGCGGTCCCGCACCGAATTCGGTGCTGCCGCAGGAGGATGCGCCGGACGGGGCCGAACGGTCCTGTGGGCGTGGACGTCCGGTTCGTCCGGGTGCCTCACTCCGGGACGACGGCCGCGTCGCCGACGACGAGATAGCTTGCCAGGCTGCGGAAGATGGGCAGTCCCGTCTTGATCTCCAGGTAGGCGAACTGCCCCTGCGGGTTGACCTCGAGGAAGTAGTATTCGCCGTCGATCCCCAGGCGGATGTCCAGCACCCCGAAAACCAGTCCCAGCGCGCCCATCACGGTGGCGATGGACTTGCTGACCGCGGCGGGCAACCGGTCCGGGGTGAAGTCGACCGAGGTGTCCAGGCGCGAATCCACGCGCCCCGCACCGGATTGCGAGTCGATGCGCACGGTCCACTCCACGCCGTCGATCCACACCACCCGCAGATCGCACTCCGCCTCGATGTAGTCCTGGAACGTGGTGGGCGCCGAGCGGATCGTGTCGAGGCGATTCAGATCGGCGGGGGTGACCACGCGGGTCTCGGAGAACTCCGCGCGCCCGGTGCCGGTGCGTTTGAAGACGACCGGCCCCGGCCGCGCCCCGACGAAGCTGCGCGCCTCGTCCGGATCGTTGGTGATGAGCGTCTCGGGGATCGTGAAGCCCGAGCGCCGCGCCGTCTCCAGCTGCACGATCTTGCGGGTGGCGGTGCGGTCGGCGCCGGGATCGTTGACCCATACCGCGGGGATCGACCAGAGCAGCCCCTGCAGGAAGCCGTCGCATTCGGCCTGCCGGTAGTCGTCGTCGGCGGTGCGCATGCCCGCGGGTACCACGGCCTGGTGCGGACGGCGCCACCACACGGCCGCGACGTCGTCCAGGCCGTAGATGTGCGACAGCGAGCGCGCGGTGCCGGCGCGGTCGAGTCGGAAACTGCCGCTCTCGCGCGGGAAGTCGCGCATGTCGAGCCGAATCGGGCTGTTACCGTACTGATTTCGCAGCGTCGCAGCCATCGCGTCGGCATGCAGATCGTCGGCCTCGGTGATGATCAGCACCGACCCTGCCGCGCGGGCCATCGACCGACTCCTCAATCGAGACTGTCGCAGGCCATGGCGTCGAGGCTGCCCGCAAACGAGAGGGTGTGGCTTCGGGTCATCGCGGCGCCGGTGCCGGACAGGTGCAGCGAGCGGGCCCAGCGTTCGGTCTGACGGGCGAGCTGATCGTCGCCGCGCGCGGGAGAATGCTGCTGCGCCAGCGTCATCGGGCGTTCGGTCAGGTCGATTCGCAGCCGCCGGGTGAAGTCCGCGGTGGCGCCGGCGCGCACTCGCACCCGGACCGGGCGGCCGCCCTGGCCGGTGGCCGGATCGGTGCGGGGGATGTCCGCGCCGGGAGCATCCGCTCCGAGCGGGTCGATGTCGAGCACATCGGCGCGATCGAAGGTCCAGGTGCCCTCGGATACGCGCACACTCACCGCACCCGCCGATTCGGCTATAAGATAGCCTGAAAGTAGCGGAGCGGCCTCGCACTGGTCCGGGAGAAATCCGGTGCGTGAGGGCGCGGAGGGACGGACGATCTCGGGCATAGGGCTGGTCTCCGATCTGCTCGCGGTTTGCCACGGAAGCCGAGCGTGACCTGGATCATATCCCGATTGGGACGCCGGCCGGTTGGCAACGAAAGAATTCCGGTGCGCTGGCATCCCGGCAGCAGCGCCACGGAATGCGCTATCGCCGAAAGATTTTCGGTTGAGTGCTCAACTCGGGTTGCGATGCGGCGAATCGCCCGAACCGGTCGGCTTGTTGTCTAGAGCCCCAGCACCTCGGTGGACTCCGAGAGTTCGCGGAACCGCTCGATCGGATTCGGCACGAGCTTGCGAGCCGTCAGATCCATCAGCCCGGTGACGACGGTGAACTCCGCCGAGACGGTGCCGTCCAGCTTGCGGATCTGCTGGTGCATCCAGAACGCCTTGCCGGTGCCCCATTCGAATTCACAGGTGACGGTGACCTCGTCGCCCAGATGCAGCTCCCGCAGATGCTTCACGGTGGATTCCAGGACCACCGGGCCCAGCCCGTGCTGGAACAGCTTGTCCGGGACCAGGCCGGCCGCGCGCAGCGCCTCCCACCGCGCGTGCTCGGCGTACTGGTGGTAGACGGCCTGATTCAGGTGGCCGTTGACGTCGAGTTCGTAGCCGCGGACGGTCACGGGCACAGCGAATGTCATACCTTGGCGAACATGCGGCCAATGCCCGGTATTCCGTATCCGGGGTGGCATCCGTCACGATGGCTGGCGGGTCACCGCTCAGGCCTTGCGCCGCACCGAGGCCTCCACGAGATCCAGTACGGCAGTGAGGTTGTCATTGGCGTGGCCCGAGGCGATGCGAGCGATGAGCCCATCCAGCACCAGGTCCAGATAGCCCAGCAGGACATCGGTCGGCACGTCGTCGCGCAACGCGCCCGCGGCCTTGCGTCGCTCCAGCCGCGCGAGGGTCGCGGCGGTGAGCTCGGCCGAACGCTGGGTCCAGCCCGCCGCGAACTCCGGGTCGGTGCGCAGCCGGCGCGCGATCTCCAGCCGGGTGCCCAGCCAGTTGTACTGCTCCGGATTGGCGAGCATCTCCCGCATCACCTGCACCAGGCCCTGGTTCGCGGCGACCTCGGCCATCCGCTCGGCATCCTCCTGGGCCAGCGCCAAGAACAGCGCGTCCTTGTCCCGGAAGTGATGGAAGATCGCGCCGCGGGACAGGCCGATGGCCTCTTCCAGGCGCCGCACCGTCGCGCCCTCGTAACCGAATTCTGCGAAACAGCGCCGCGCGCCGTCCAGAATCTGGCTGCGCCGGGCGGCGAGGTGGTCATCACTGACCTTGGGCATGGGCTCCTCCAAACCGGGGTGTGGCAAACCCCCGCGCCGCCTGGGCAGCGCGGGGGTTACGACACTAGCGACGAGCGAAGTGCCAAGGCGCCGAAGGGAGTTGTATCCGTCCGGCGCCGTATCGGACGAGTCAGCCGGCGATCATGTTGCGCAGCACGTACTGCAGGATGCCGCCGTTGCGGTAGTA
This sequence comes from Nocardia albiluteola, assembly GCF_018860155.1. Classification (GTDB taxonomy): domain Bacteria; phylum Actinomycetota; class Actinomycetes; order Mycobacteriales; family Mycobacteriaceae; genus Nocardia; species Nocardia albiluteola. The sequence goes on along the minus strand of NZ_JAHKNI010000008.1, from coordinate 435,267 downwards.
GTCCGCCTCTCCGGGGGTGTCGATGCGCACGACCGCGTCGAAGGTGATCTTGTCCCCGTTTTCCTTGGTGGCGGTCACCTTCAAGGTCTTCGGAGTCGCCCCCTCGTTCAGCTGGGTGATGCCCTCGATGTCGAAGGTCTCGGTGCCGTCCAGCTTCAGCGACGCGGCCGACTCGCCGGCCGGGAACTGCAGCGGGATGACGCCCATGCCGATGAGGTTCGAGCGGTGGATGCGCTCGAACGACTCGGTGATCACAGCCTTGACGCCCAGCAGGCGGGTGCCCTTGGCGGCCCAGTCGCGCGAGGAGCCCGAACCGTACTCCTTGCCGCCCAGCACGACCAGCGGGATGCCCGCGGCCTGGTAGTTCTGCGAGGCGTCGTAGATGAACGCCTGCGGGCCACCGGGCTGGGTGAAGTCGCGGGTGTAACCGCCCGAGACGTCGTCCAGCAGCTGGTTGCGCAGCCGGATGTTGGCGAAGGTGCCGCGGATCATCACCTCGTGGTTACCGCGGCGCGAGCCCAGGGAGTTGTAGTCCTTGCGCTGCACGCCGTGCGAATCCAGGTACTGCGCGGCCGGGGTGCCCGGCTTGATCGGACCCGCGGGGGAGATGTGGTCGGTGGTGACCGAATCGCCGAGCAGCGCCAGCACGCGCGCGCCCGCGATGTCCTCGACCGGGGTCGGCTGCAGCGGCATGCCGTCGAAGTACGGCGCCTTGCGCACGTAGGTCGAGCTCTCGTCCCACGCGAAGGTGTCGCCCTCGGGGGTGTCCAGGCCTTGCCAGCGCGCATCGCCGTCGAAGACGGTGGCGTAGGACTTGGTGAACATGTCCCGGCTGATCGAGGACTTGATGGTGTCGTCGATCTCCTGCGGCGAGGGCCAGATGTCCTTCAGGAAGACGTCGTTGCCGTTGCCGTCCTTGCCCAGGGCGTCGGTCTCGAAGTCGAAGTCCATCGTGCCCGCCAGGGCGTACGCGATGACCAGCGGCGGCGAGGCCAGGTAGTTCATCTTCACATCGGGCGAGATGCGGCCCTCGAAGTTGCGGTTGCCCGAGAGCACCGCGGTGACCGACAGGTCGTTGTCGTTGACGGCCTTGGAGATCTGCTCCGGCAGCGGGCCGGTGTTGCCGATGCAGGTGGTGCAGCCGAAACCACCCACGTAGAAGCCCAGCTTCTCCAGGTACGGCCAGAGGCCGGCCTTCTCGTAGTAGTCGGCGACGACCTGCGAGCCCGGGGCCATGTTGGTCTTCACCCACGGCTTGGAGGCCAGGCCCTTCTCGACCGCGTTGCGGGCCAGCAGCGCCGCGCCGATCATGACCGACGGGTTCGAGGTGTTGGTGCAGGAGGTGATGCCCGCGACCACCACGGCGCCGTGGTCGAGCACGAAGTCACCGCGCTCGGGATCGGAGACCTTGACCGGCTTGGACGGACGCCCGGCATTGCCGTTGGCGGCGGTCGGCACCCGAGTGTCGTCGTTTGCGGTGCCCGAGGCGACCGGGTCGCTGGCCGGGAAAGACTCCTCGATCGCCTCGTCCAGCGCGGTGTGCGGGACGGGGTCGTTGGTGTAGTTGCGGATGTCCCGGCGGAAGGCGGACTTGCTGTCCGACAACAGGATTCGGTCCTGCGGGCGCTTCGGGCCGGCGATGGACGGCACCACGGTGCTCAGGTCCAGCTCCAGGTACTCCGAGTACGCGGGCTCGTTGTCCGCGTCGTGCCACAGGCCCTGCTCCTTGGCGTACGCCTCGACCAGCGCGAGCTGCTCGTCGGTGCGGCCGGTCAGGCGCAGGTAGTTGATGGTCTCCTCGTCGATCGGGAAGATCGCTGCGGTGGAGCCGAATTCGGGGCTCATATTGCCCAGGGTGGCGCGGTTGGCCAGGGGCACCTCGGCCACGCCCTTGCCGTAGAACTCGACGAACTTGCCGACCACGCCGTGCTTGCGCAGCATGTCGGTGACAGTGAGCACCACGTCGGTGGCGGTGACGCCCGGCTTGATCTCGCCGGTGAGCTTGAAGCCGACCACGCGCGGGATCAGCATCGAGACCGGCTGGCCCAGCATGGCCGCCTCGGCCTCGATGCCGCCGACGCCCCAGCCCAGCACGCCCAGCCCGTTGACCATCGTGGTGTGCGAGTCGGTGCCGACGCAGGTGTCCGGGTAGGCCTGGCCGTTGCGGACCATGATGGTGGGGGCCAGGTACTCGATGTTGACCTGGTGCACGATGCCGACGCCCGGCGGGACGACCTTGAAGTCGTCGAACGCGCCCTGGCCCCAGCGCAGGAACTGGTACCGCTCGCCGTTGCGCTGGTACTCGAGGTCGACATTGCGCTCGAGCGCGTCGGCGGTGCCGAAGACGTCGAGGATGACCGAGTGGTCGATGACCATGTCGGCGGGGGAGAGCGGGTTGACCTTGCTCGGGTCGCCGCCGAGGGCGGTGACGGCCTCGCGCATGGTGGCGAGGTCGACGATGCAGGGCACGCCGGTGAAGTCCTGCATGATCACGCGCGCGGGGGTGAACTGGATCTCGGTGTTCGGCTGGGCCGAGGGATCCCAGTTGGCGATCGCGCGGATGTGGTCGGCGGTGATGTTCGCGCCGTCCTCGGTGCGGAGCAGGTTCTCCGCGAGGACCTTGAGGGCGTAGGGGAGTTTCTCGGTGCCGGGCACGGCGGAGAGGCGGAAGATCTCATACGACCGATCTCCGACCTCGAGGGTGCCCTTGGCGCCGAATGTATCGATGGTCGTCATACGTTCAGCTCCACTCGTCGGTGAGGGTGCCACCGGCGGGGCTGTGCCGGTGGCTTCCATTCGAGGAGCACACTAGCTGCGCGTCCTCACGATCCGAACTCTAACAGTACGCTTGTCCTGTGAAATGCACGGGGGCTCTCCGGCGCGGCGTGCCGCCATCCATCATGCCCCGGTCGCGTAGTGTGCACCCAGACCTTTCGGCGTTGCCCAGCGCGTCGATGCGATGACCAGTGTTGGATGCCGGTCGCCCAGGCGGGCGGCCCGACAAGACCGGATGGAAGATGACCGTCACCCTCACAAGGGCATTCACCCCTATGGCCGCGGAGATCCCGCCCAAGGTCGATGTGGACACCGTCATGGTGGATCTGGCGGCCGAGCACGTCTCGGTGCCCGAGGGTAAGTACGACCAGGCGGCTCCGCTGCAGGACATCGTCGCCGACGCACGCGCGCACGGCATTCCGCTGAGCATCGTGGTGGTCGAGGGCAATCCGGCGCGCGAATCCGATCTGCGGGACGTGGCCACCGAGGTCGGCAAGCAGGAGCACGGCACGGTCGTGGTGCTCAGCGACAGCTGGGTGGGCACCTACAGCGATCACTTCACCCGGGCCCGCCTGGAGTGGGCCGAGGACAACGCCAAATACACCAGCGGGCACTCCGCGGTCGCCGCGCGCATCGTCGTGGACCACCTCGAGACGGCTGAGCCGGTGTCCTGGACGGCCATCACCTGCGCGCTGCTCGTGGGCACCGCGGTCGCGTGCGGCGGGTTGTACGTCATCAAGGCGCGGCGTGCGGCGCGCGAACAGGGCTGAGCCCTCCGTCTGAACCGGTGCGCGGCGTAGTGCGCCGCGACATGCCCTCTTGCCGGCCGTGCCATGCGATGCGCGGCCTCGCGGTTCGGGGATGCGGTTTCGGGACCGCGACCCGCCCGAACGCCCGGTCTGTTTTCGCGGGCAAATCCTGTGCCCTATCTGGCTATTGATGGGCAATCGTAAAATTACGCCAATGTGATTCCGTCGTCCTTGTTCTCCCAGGGGCTCGTGTGTCGTACGGTTTTGAATGACACTCTTGGGGAAGAAGTGTCACAAGGGCTTGTAGGTACTGGTGGTGATCAGGGATATCACTGGTTCCTATGAGGCGATGATGCTCGGCCGTCGCCCCAGGGGACAGTCCAGGTGACGCTTCGTTCCCGGGATCCGCGGTGGATTCGAGGGAGGTGGGTGCGCGTGACCGGCACACGGCGAAGGGGGGCATCCCGGATCGCTCTGGGATTGCTGATTAGCGTCGCGACGTTCGTCGTGGCGGTGCCCGTTGCGGGCGCGGTGCCACCGCCCCCGCCCAATCCCAGCGACGGCGACATCGCCGCGGCCGCGGGCCAGGTCGACGACGGAGTCAACGAGGTCGGTGCGCTGATCAACGACGTCGCCTCGGTCGGCCAGCAGATCCAGCAGCTCGACTCCGTCGTCGCAACCAAGCGCGAGGCCGTCAACAAGGCGCTGGTGGACCTGGAGACCGCGCGCGGCGCGGCCGACACCGCCGCGACCGCCGCGACCAGCGCCCAGCACGCGCTCACGGCCTGCGGAACCACGCTTATGCAGGCGCGCAACAACTTCGACAAGTTCGCCATCCAGGCCTACGAGAGCCCCGGCTCGAATTCGATGGTCAGCTACCTGTCCGGCGGCGGGAACCCCAGCCAGGCCCTGGACCGGGCCCAATTGCTCAGTGCCGCCTCGAAATCCGCGGATGACGCACTGAACGGCATCCGGCGCGCCCAGGTTCAGCGGGCGAACGCCGACTCGGCCGCGCGCGCGGCCAAGCAGGCCGCCGACTCCGCCGCCGCGGCCGCCGAGGCGAAGAAGTCCGAGGCCGAGGATGCCGTCGCCACCGCCACGGCCGCGGTGGATGCGGAGACCGCCCAGCGGGATGCCCTGACCCAGCAGCGCGACGTGGCCCAGCAGCGCCTGGACGCCGCGCGGGAGCGGGTGTCCGGACTGCAGGGCGAGCGCGCGGCCTACGAGGCCTGGGATCAGCAGCGCCGCGACGAGGAGATCGCCGCCGCTGCCTCGGCCGCGGCCGCGGCGGTGCGCGCCGCCGCCGACGCCGCGGCCCGCGAACGCGCCCAGGAGCTCAACGACGGCCAGAGCTCCCGGACCGAGCTGGACGATTCCCCGCCGTCGCACCAGTCCATGACCCAGCCGTCCCGCCCGGCGGGCAGCGCGGCCCAGCTGATCGAGATCGTGGTGGACCGCGCGATGTCCCAGCTCGGCGTCACCTATGCCTGGGGCGGCGGCAACGCCGACGGCCCGACCAAGGGCATCCGCGACCACGGCGTCGCCGACCGGTACGGCGACTACAAGAAGGTCGGCTTCGACTGTTCGGGTCTGATGATGTACGCCTTCGCGGGTGCGGGCGTCTCGCTGCCGCATTACAGCGGGTACCAGTATCAGATGGGCAAGCGGGTGCCGGTCGCCCAGCGGCGACGCGGGGACATGCTGTTCTGGGGCCGCGGCGGCAGCGAGCACGTCGCGCTGTATCTGGGCGACGGAAAGATGATCGAGGCCCCCGAATCCGGTGACGTGGTGAAGATTTCGGCGGTGCGGGTGAAGGGCATGATGCCGAATGCGGTGCGGCTGATCGCGTAGGGCAATAAAACTCGCAGCCCGGTTGCGGCATCATTTGCCGGGACCTGGAATAGTTGTGGCAGCACGCACAAAGACCAAGGCGAAAGCGGGGAGTTTGGTGACTTCGACGGATGGTGCAGGCGCAGTGGATTCGGTGACGGATACGCCCGAGCCGGCGCCGAACACCCTCGAGCGCGATGTCCAGACCCTGGAGAAGGCGATCTACGAGGTAAAGCGGGTCATCGTCGGGCAGGACCGGCTGGTCGAGCGGCTGCTCGTCGGCGTGCTCGCCCGTGGTCACGTGCTGCTCGAGGGTGTGCCCGGTATCGCCAAGACGCTCGCCGTGGAGACCTTCGCCAAGGTCGTCGGCGGCTCGTTCTCGCGTGTGCAGTTCACCCCCGACCTGGTGCCCACCGACCTCGTCGGTACCCGCATCTATCGCCAGGGCCGGGAGGAATTCGATACCGAGCTCGGCCCGGTCGTCGCGAATTTCGTGCTCGCGGACGAAATCAACCGCGCGCCCGCCAAGGTGCAGTCCGCGCTCCTCGAGGTGATGGCCGAGCGGCACGTGTCGATCGGCGGCAAGACCTATCCGATGCCGGATCCGTTCCTGGTCATGGCCACCCAGAACCCGATCGAGAGCGAGGGCGTGTACCCGCTGCCCGAGGCACAGCGCGACCGCTTCCTGTTCAAGGTGGTCGTCGACTACCCCTCGCTCGAGGAGGAGCGGGAGATCATCTACCGGATGGGCGTCACCCCGCCGGAGCCCAAGAACGTGCTGCATCCCGAGGAGCTCATCCGCCTGCAGAAGCTGGCGGCGAACACCTTTGTGCACCACGCCCTGGTGGACTATGTGGTCCGGGTCATCGCCGCGACCCGCACGCCCGCCGAATTCGGGCTGAACGACGTCGCGGGATGGGTCGCCTACGGTGCCTCGCCGCGCGCGAGCCTGGGCATCATCGCCGCCGCGCGCGCCGTGGCGCTGATCCGCGGGCGCGATTACGTTGTGCCGCAGGATGTCGTGGAGGTCATCCCGGACGTGCTGCGGCACCGGCTGGTGCTCTCGTACGATGCGCTGGCCGACGAGGTGAGCCCCGACGACGTGATCCGCCGCGTGCTGCAGACGGTCGGACTGCCGCAGGTCGCCGCGCAGGCCAACGCCCCCGCCCCGGCCCAGGGTCCCGCGCCGGCCGTGCCGATGCCGCCGGTCGCGGGCCAGCCCGGGCTCTCGCAGCCGGCCATGCCACAGCCGCCCATGCCGCCGGTGCCGAACGGCCAGAGCGTCGGCCAGTCGCAGCGATAGGGCGTGAGGCTGAAGGATTCGGTTGCGCCAGTGACTATTTCCGCAAACGTCCCCTCGCACGCGCCGCCCTCGTTCGCGGCCGGTGCTCTCACCGATCCGCGTCTGACCGCCGCGCTGCGCACCCTCGAGCTGACGGTGCGCCGCCGGCTCGACGGCGTGCTGCACGGTGATCACCTCGGCCTGATTCCCGGTCCCGGGTCCGAGCCGGGCGATGCTCGGCTCTACCAGCCGGGTGACGATGTGCGCCAGATGGATTGGTCGGTCACCGCCCGTACCACCCATCCGCACGTGCGGCAGATGATCGCCGACCGGGAGCTCGAGACCTGGCTGGTCATCGACCTGTCGGCCAGCCTCGACTTCGGCACCGGGGGGTGCCAGAAGCGCGATCTGGTGGTGGCGGCCTCGGCCGCAGTCACCCATCTGACCAGCGGCGGCGGCAATCGCATCGGCGCCATCGTGGCCACCGGCGAGCAGCTGGTGCGCATACCGGCGCGCAGCGGGCGGGTGCACGCGCAGGCGATGCTGCGCCGCATCGCCACCACCCCGCACGCCTCGGACGGCGTCCGGGGCGATCTGCGCGGCGCGATCGAGTCGCTGCGCCGCCCGCAGCGCAAACGCGGTCTGGCCGTTGTCATTTCGGACTTCCTCGGCGACATCGATTGGCAGCGTTCGCTGCGCGCGATCTCGGGCCGCCACGACCTGCTCGGGGTGGAGGTGCTCGATCCGCTGGATCTGTCGCTGCCCGATGTCGGCGATGTGGTGCTGCACGATCCCGAGACCGGCCACACCCGGGAGTTCTCCGTAACCCCCGCGCTGCGAACCGATTTCGCGCGCGCGGCCCAAGCGCACCGGGAACAGGTGGAGCAGGAGTTGCGCAGCTGCGGCGCTCCGGTGATGGCGCTGCGCACCGACCGGGACTGGATCGCCGACGTCGTCCGGTTCGTGTCCACCCGCCGCCACACGTTCGGCGCCCCGAGCGGGCAGGTGCCCCGGCAGTGAGCGTAGCGAAGCGGAATGAACCCATGAGTCAGCGTGCTCTGCTCACGTCGGAGTCGAGCGCCGGCGAGGCGCAGTGAACGTAGCGAAGCGGAGTGAACCAATGAGCCTGCGCGTGATCCGCACGTCGGAGCCGAGCGCCGGCGAGGCGCAGTGAACGTAGCGAAGCGGAGTGAACCAATGAGCCTGCGTGCGATGCGCACGACGGAGCCGAGCGCCAGCGAGGCGCAGTCGTGAGCGTTTCTCATTTCACCGCGGCCGTATGGCTCGCGTTCCTCATCGTGGTGGCCGCGATCGCGATCCTGTACGCGATCGTGCAACGCCGACGCAAGAAACAGATGCTCCGGTTCTCCAATATGGAGGTGCTGGAGCAGGTGGCGCCGAGGCGGACCAATCCGTTCCGGCACGCGCCGATCGCGCTGATGCTGGTGGGCCTGATCTGCTTCACCATCGCCGCGGCCGGGCCGACCGCCCTGCAGAAGGTGCCGCGAAACCGCGCCACCGTGATGCTCACCATCGACGTGTCGTTGTCGATGGAGGCCACCGACGTGACGCCGAGCCGCATCGCGGTCGCCAAGCAGGCGGCCAAGAAGTTCGTCGACGGGCTCACCAACGGCATCAACGTCGGGCTGGTCACCTTCGCCGGGACAGCCTCGGTGCAGGTGTCGCCGACGACGAACAAGGAAGCGGTCAAGGCCGCGATCGACAACATGAAGCTCGCCGAGCGTACCGCGACCGGCGAGGGCATCTTCGCCTCCCTGCAGGCGATCGACACGTTGGCCTCGGTGCTGGGCGGGGCGTCCTCGCCGCCGCCCGCGCAGATCGTGCTGATGTCCGATGGCAAGCAGACCGTGCCGCAGGACACCGACGTGGACAATCCGCGGCACGGCTTCGTCGCCTCGCGGCTGGCCAAGAGCAAGGGGATCCCGGTCTCGACGATCTCTTTCGGTACCACGTGGGGCTCGGTCGACATCCCCGATACCGACGGCCAAGGCACGCAGCGTGTCCCCGTGCCCGTCGACGACGCCGCGCTGCACAAGATCGCGGACCTGTCGGGGGGATCGTTCTTCACCGCCTCCAGCCTCGGCGAGCTCACCCATGCGTACGACAAGCTGGACGAGCAGATCGGCTACGAGATGAAGTGGGGCGATGCCGGCCGTCCCTGGATGATCCTGGCCGGACTGCTGTTCGCCTGCGGTGTCGTAACGAGTCTGGTTGTGCGCCAGCGGATTCCGTGATCCGATGAGGTAAGACCGATATCGCCGTGCCGGGCCGCCCGTTCGATCTCGACGGGCGGCCCGCCGGCATTGTGGCCCGCCGCACCGATGCCGGGCGGGGGTCCCGGCATCCCCGGACGGCGGCCGTTCGTGCCGGCCGGGACGTGGAGGCCGACACCAACGGCCCCGAAGTAGGCGGACTGGGCCAGACCCGTTAAGTTGAGCACTATGCCTACAACTTCCAGATCGGTACTCGTGACGGGCGGCAACCGCGGCATCGGACTCGCGGTCGCGCAGCGGCTGGCCGCCGACGGACACAAGGTGGCGGTGACGCACCGGGGGTCGGGGGCGCCGGACGGGCTGTTCGGTGTGAAATGCGATGTGACGGACGCGGAATCGATCGATCGCGCGTTCACCGAGGTCGAGGCGCACCAAGGGCCGATCGAGGTCGTGGTCGCGAATGCGGGCATTGTGGACAATGTCCTGTTCATGCGCATGAGCGAGGAATCGTTCTCGAAGGTCATCGATGCCAACCTGACCGGTGCGTGGCGGGTCGCCCAGCGCGCCAACCGCAACATGCTCAAGAACCGCTTCGGCCGGGTCGTGTTCCTCGGCTCCGTGGTCGGTCAGATCGGTGCTCCGGCGCAGGTGAGCTACGCGGCCGCCAAGGCGGGCCTGGTGGGCATGGCGCGCGCCATCACCCGCGAGGTCGGCAAGCGCAACATCACCGCGAATGTGGTGGCGCCCGGCCTCATCGACACGGATATGACCCGTGACGAGATGACCCCGGAGATGCGCAAGACCGCGCTCGATTTCATCCCGGCGGGCCGGATCGGCCAGGCCGAGGACGTGGCCGCCGCGATCAGCTTCCTCGTCTCGGACGAGGCCTCCTACATCTCCGGCGCGATCATCCCGGTCGACGGCGGCATGGGCATGGGGCACTGAGCCTTTCGTGCACACCGTCCGGACCTCGGGTTCGGACCCTTCCTGTCATAACTTTCGCAGACTCACCGAGGAGAACCGACTTCTTATGGGCGGATTGCTCGAAGGCAAGGCCGTACTGATCACCGGCATCATCACCGATTCGTCGATCGCGTTCCACGCGGCGGCGGTCGCGCAGGAACAGGGCGCGAAGGTGATCATCACGGGCATTCCGGAGCGGCTGCGGCTGATCGACCGGATCGCCAAGAGGCTGCCGCAGGAGGTCCCCCCGGCCATCGGGCTCGATGTCACCAGCGAGGACGATCTGGCGAGCTTGGCCGAGCGGGTTCGCGAGCACGCGCCCGAGGGCGTGGACGGCGTGCTGCACTCGATCGCGTTTGCGCCGCGCACCCTGATGGGCCCCGAGGCGCTGCCGTTCCTGGACGGCCCGGGCTCGGATGCGGCCAAAGCCTTCGAGATCTCCGCGTGGAGCTATGCCTCGCTGGCGCGCGCGGTGCTGCCCGCCATGAACGAGGGCGGCTCCATCGTCGGCATGGACTTCGATCCGCGCACCGCGATGCCGTACTACAACTGGATGGGCGTGGCCAAGGCCGCCCTGGAATCGGTGAACCGGTACGTCGCGCGGGAGGTGGGTGAGGCCAAGCGGATCCGCTCGAACCTCATCGCCGCGGGCCCGATCAAGACCCTCGCCGCGAAGGCGATCGCCGGTACCGCCACCGACGACGCCAAGCAGCTGAACATGCTCAACACCTACTGGGACGGCGCCTCGCCGATCGGCTGGGACGTGGACGACCCGACGGTCGTGGCCCGGTCCATCGTCACACTGCTGTCCGACTGGCTGCCCGGCACCACCGGCTCGATCATCTACGTCGATGGCGGCGCCAGCCACAACACCTGGTTCCCCGCGGACTTCGCGGGGAACTGAGCCTGGCGCGGCACACCATGGGATTCGATGCCCTGCTGTTGCTTTCGTTCGGCGGCCCCGAGCGCCCCGAGGACGTGATGCCGTTCCTGGAGAACGTCACCCGGGGCCGGGGCGTGCCGCGCGAACGTCTCGACGAGGTCGCCCAGCACTACCTCCACTTCGGCGGCGTCTCGCCGATCAACGGGCTCAACCGCGACATCATTGCCGCGCTCGAGGCCGAGTTCGCCACGCGCGGAATCGATCTGCCGGTGTATTTCGGCAATCGCAACTGGCATCCGATGGCGGAGGAGACCGTTGAGCGGATGCGGGCGGACGGCATCGGTGCGGCGCTGGTCTTCCCGACCTCGGCCTGGGGCGGATACTCGGGCTGCCGTCAATACGACGAGGACATCGTGCGGGCGCGCGTGGCGGTGCCGGACGCGCCGGAGCTGGTGAAGCTGCGCCAGTACTTCGATCATCCGCTGCTGATCGAGGCATTCGCGGACGCGATTCGCGAAGCGGTGGAGCAACTTCCGGCCGATCGCCGGGATCGGGCCCGGCTGGTGTTCACCGCGCATTCGATCCCGGTGTCCGCGGACGCCGCCGCCGGTCCGCCCGCCGACGGCGGGCAACTGTACAGTCGTCAGGTCGCCGAGGCGGCCCGCTTGTGCGCCGCGGCAACCGGATTCGCGGAGTACGACCTGGTCTGGCAGTCCCGTTCGGGCCCGCCGCAGGTGCCGTGGCTGGAGCCGGACATCGTCGACCACCTGGATACGTTGTCCGGCAAGGAGATCGACGCGGTCGTGGTATGCCCCGTCGGCTTCGTCTCGGACCATCTCGAGGTCGTCTGGGACCTGGACAACGAGGCGAAGGAGCGGGCCGCGGAGCTGGGCATGACTTTCGCCCGCGCCGCGACTCCCGGCGCCGACCCGCGCTTCGCGCGAATGATCGCCGAGTTGGTGACCGAACATCTCGCCGGCGCGCAGCCGCGTCGCCTGGGCGCGGTGCCCGGCTACGGCTGCACCGTGAACGGCGCGGCGTGCGCCGTCGGCTGCTGCGAGCCGCCTCGCCGAACCCGGTAGTCCGGCAGACCTTACGAAACCTTGTGGGGTGAGCGCACGTTGCGGCTCGGGGGAAGTCGAGCCGCAACGCCGACCTTGTTCGAACCGTCCGGTGAACCCACCTCGGGAGCGACCTAGCTGTCCCGGGATCGGTACAGCCGCACTGGCGCCCGCCGCATTGCGGCATCGTACCCGCCGACCGGCTGCTCGGGCAGCGTTGAATCCTCCAGGGGAGGAACGACATTGCCGTGCGTGCCCGGTGCAGGCACGTTCGCGAACGGCGGCCCGGCGGGAAGTCGAGCCGCACCGAGGTTTCCCTGTCGGGGATGCTTCGGTGACGTCGTTACTTTCGTCGGCGCTGCCGCGCTGAACTGTGCAACTCTGTCGGTGTGGAACCTTGTGACATTGCCTGGAACCTTGTGGCACTGCCGAACTTTCAACGTTGCTATCAGCTTATGGACGAGCGACTGCCCGCACCCGAGTAGGCAACTACTCGAATCTCGTTACCCAGTTGTGTCATCGGTACCTGAGTGGCGCACTACTCGGGCCGGCGCGGGTCGCCGCGCTATTTCGGATTGTCTGACGTACGCGGGCCGGTGCCGCGCTTGTGCAGGTTGCAGGGGAGGTAGCCGTTGTCCAGCCCGATGGCCGGCTTGTAGGTGTCGACGTGTGCCGCGGCCGTGCCCGCCCCCGTGATGGAGCCGAGCGTGATGATCGCGGCCGCGGCGGTGAGTGCCTTGCGCATGATGCCTACCTCTCGTCGAGTAGATATCGGATGCGCATTCGGAAAACCGCACATAGCTGGCAATTCTCCGTGTAGCTGAGAGTAAACGGGTGCGCGCGTGCCCGTCCGGTCGCCGGGTCGAATATCGGCCGGTCGTGGCCCCGAGGAGCGCCCGATATTCATGGGATGTTTGAATGAGTGCGGTTCCGTCGAGCCGCTGCCGCACCTCCCGGCGGCGGATCGGGAGTGCGGAGCGGCGGTTCGGTGGAGACGATGAGGGACGGTGGGCGCCGGTGACGACACTGCAGGCGGGCGAGCTGCTGGGTGTCGGCTTCGCGGCGGGTGTGGTCAGCGTGCTGGTCAGCCTCGCCTCGCTCGTCTCCTATCCGGCCCTGCTGGCGCTGGGACTGCCGCCCGTCGCGGCGAACGTCACCAACACCGTGGCCCTGGTGTTCACCGGGTTGGGTTCGACGGCCGGATCCAGGTCGGAGCTGGCGGGCAAGGGCGGCGTGGTGCTGCGCCTGGGCCTGCTGGCAGCCCTCGGCGGCACGGTCGGCGCGGTGCTGCTGCTGGTCGCGCCGGCCTCGTCGTTTCAGGTCGTGGTGCCGTTCCTGATCGGCGGGGCGTCGGTGTTCCTGCTGGCGCAGCCGCGGCTGGCCCGGATGCGCGCGAGGTACGGCGGCGCGGATCGGCGGCGGTACACGATCGGGCTGCGGGTGGTGCTGTTCGCGGCGGCGATCTATGCGGGATATTTCGGCGCGGCGGGCGGCATTCTGATCCTGGCCATCCTCACCGCCATGTATCCCGGATGGACGCCGCAGCAGGTGAATGCCGTGAAGAACACGGTCGGTATGTGTGCGAACGGCGCGGCCGCGGTGGGATTCGCGCTATTCGGACCGGTGCACTGGGCGTTCGTGCTTCCGCTCGGGCTCGGATTCCTCACCGGGGGCTGGATCGGGCCGGTGATCGCGCGCCGGTTGCCGAGCGGCGTGCTGCGCGTGGTCGCCGCGACCTGTGGTATCGCGATGGCCGTGAAATTCGCGCTGTGAGGGCGTGATTCAGAAGTCGAGCGGGGGCACGCGGGCGTAGACGGTCGGGAATCCCGCCTCCGCCGCGCCCTTGGCCCACGAGGTGATGCCCGCGAGCGCGCCGCCGATGAGAAGCGGTCCGCCGCTGTCGAATTCACCGGTGTCCGCGGTGGTCGAACCGGCGCAGAAGGCCTCGGCGGGATCGAATTCGGCGCCGTAGGCGGCCGCGCAGGCGGCGTCGGTGGTCAGCGGGACGGTGGCCGCGCGCAGCAGGGAGTTCGAGAGCAGGTCGTCCTCGGAGGTCGCGCCCCAGCCCACGACCGTGCCCCGGGTGCCGTGCGGTGCGGCGATCCGCACCGTCGGCCGCGTGACCGGGGTGTCCAGGGTCAGGATTGCCAGGTCGTGGTGGAAGCTCAGGTCGCTGTCGAACGTCCCGATCCGGAACTCCGGATCCACCCGGATTGCCCTGACCCCCACGGTGATTCCGTCGCCGTGCGTGAGATCGGTGCGGCCGAAGGTGACGTGCAGCGCGGCCGGGACGGGCGCCGCGAGGGCCGCGCAGTGCGCGGCGGTCAGGACCTTGTCGGGGGCGATCAGCGCGCCCACGCAGAACTGCCCGCTCGGGCGCACCGGGAAGGCGGGGGAGCCGATCGCCGCGAGCCACGGATAGGCCGAGGCCTGGACGAGGTGGCCGCCGATCACCGCAGTGGCCGGGCCGGCGGTGACGGTGCCGAGGCCGATCGCCGCGACCGCGGTGACGGCGGCGATGCTCCGAGGAAAGTGCATGGGTACCCGCCCGGTCAATCGAGAACAAAGTCTCGCCCATTCTGTCCCAGCGACGGCCGCCTCGCACAGTGGGGCAGGCGGATTCGGCCGGCGACATGTGTCGGTGGGCTGTCCTACTCTGGCCCCCATGACCACCTGGAGCGAATTCACCGAGGCAGCCCCGCGTATTTCGACGGTGTTCCAACGGCGGCACGGCGCGGCGAAGAATCTGTGCCTGCTGGCGACCACGCGCTCGGACGGCTACCCGCGCATCAGCCCGCTCGAACCGATCATGTTCGAGGGCGAGCTGTGGCTGGTCGGCATGCAGGGCACCACGAAATTCCTGGACCTGGCGCGAGATCCGCGGTTCTGCCTGCACACCGCGACCGTCGACACCCAGGTCGGTGACGGCGATGCCAAGCTCTTCGGGGTCGTGCACGATGTCCGCGATCCGGAGCAGCAACGGCGCTGGGCCGAATCGCTGTACGAGGAATCGGGATTCGATCTGCGCGGGGGGAAATTCGATCCGTTCTATGCCGCCGACATCACCGGTGGATCGGCCGTGGAGATCGTCGACGGTCACCTGGAGATCGTGATCTGGAAGCCGGGCGAGGCCGAGCGCGTCGTGGTCAAGCACTGAGCGGGCCCGGCCCCGGAATCAGCTCGCCGCGTGGACCGCGGCCAGGCGTGCGGCGCGGATCGCGTCCCACAGCGGGCGCAGCAGTGTCTCCTGCGCGGCCATGGCGCTGGCCGAAGTCGGCGCCGAGGCCGGTTCGTGCTGCGCGACGGTGAGGATCGCGGCCACGTGGTCGGCGGTATCGAGAATCCGCCGGGCGCGCAAGGGAATCGAGTCGGGGTATTCGTGGCGGGAGTACTCGGCCAGCTCGTCCTCGATCAGCTCGCGGGGATCGGCGCCGCCGGCGTTCACGCCGGTCCGCTGCAGCTGCATGAGGGCGTCCGCGGCATCGCGCACGGCCTGGCGCATCGCGTACTCGGCCTCGCCGAGCGGCATGTCAGGCTCGGAGGTGGCCGGCAGGGGGGTGCGGTAAACCGTCCACTGTAGCGTCTCCTCGTCCACCCAGAGCGGCACCAGGCCAGTGCCGTCGGTGCCCGGCGTGCCGACCAGGATGCCCTCCTCCGCCTCGACCGCGGCGACGGCGAATTCGCAGCCGGCCGGGAGCCCTCGCACGTCACCGGGCACGGGCAGCACCAGCCGCAGCCGGGCGCCCGGATCGTGAGATTCCTCACGAATGAGCTTGAGCAGCGGCATGATTCCGGCGCCGCTGCGATCGAGCGATTCGCCGCCGGGCCAGGGCAGCCCGGTGTGCCCGCCGGTGACCGGATCGCCCGCGGCGACGAGCTGGCGCGGCGCCCACGCCCGCAGCGCATCCAGCACGTCGTCGGGCGCGCTGCGGCCCGAAAGCCACGCACCGGCCCACACCGTCAGCGTGGCACTGGGAGAACACATAATTCGAGCATAACTGTGCCGTTGCCTGTGGCGCCGTGCGGCCGAGGAGCAAGCTGTCGGTGCCCACGGCTAGGGTTCGGGCCATCCGAGCTGCGGAAGGGGAGGGGATGAACCGTACGGACCGGTTGTATGCGCTCGTGGAGGAGTTGCGGGCCGTGTCGCCGCGGCGTCGCACGGCGCGGGAGCTGGCCGCGCGCCACGAGGTCAGCATCCGCACGATCGAGCGCGATATCGCGGCACTGCAGCAGTCGGGCGTCCCGATCCACGCGGATGCGGGGCGCACCGGCGGCTACGCGATCGATCGGCGAATGTCGTTGCCGCCGTTGAACTTCTCGCCGGCCGAGGCGGTGGCCGTTGGAGTGGCGTTGCGGCGCATGCACGGTACGCCGTTCGATGCGGCGGGCGCGGAGGCACTGGCCAAGATCATGTCGGCCATGTCGGACGAATCGGCGGGCGCCGCACGGGATCTCGCCGATCGAGTGCGCCTGGTGGAGTCGGCCGACGAGCCGCCTCCCGCGGCCCATGCGGCACTGGTGCAGCAGGCGGTGGTGCGGCGGCGAGTCCTCGAGCTGTCCTACATGGACCGGTTCGGTGCGGTCACCGAGCGCGCCGTCGAACCGCTGCTGCTGATGTGCGGCACCGAGGGGTGGTATCTGGTCGGCTGGTGCAGGCTGCGCCAGGGCAACCGGGTGTTCCGGCTGGACCGGATCACCGCCGCGGCGCTGGCCGAGCCCGCCCCGGCCTCGCGTTCGCTCGGGGATATCGAGGATCTGCCGCCGGAGCGGTTGCTGCGGCCGGTGCGACTGTAGAAAATTCCGGAATTCGTTCGGAAATACCGACATAGGGCTGTCGCGAGGGGCTTCGACACTGATGTGGCGCGGTCATCCCGGCCGGGCACGAAATCGAAGGAGAATTCCGATGGAACCCGCAAACGGCACGGTCGCCTGGTTCCAGGTGGGTAGCGCGGATCCCGTCTCGGCCCAGCGCTTCTACGGTAGCCTGTTCGACTGGACCTTCCGGGCGGATCCGGGCAGCGGCGCGGAGTATCAGCTCGTCACCTATCCGGGGCAGCAGGTGCCCAGCGGCGGGTTCGATCGGCTCGACGCTGCGGATACCGCGTACGCCGCGTTCTGTGTCCAGGTTGCCGATGTCGGGCAGACCTGCGAGCGCGCGGTGGAGCTGGGCGGCAAGGTGCTGCATCCGGCCGCCACCACGCCGGCCGGTCTGGTCTCGGCCCATCTGCTGGATGCCGACGGCAACAGATTCGTCATCTTCACCCCGGCGCCCCGGTGAGCGTGGGTGGCGGGTCGGGGCGGGCGGCCCGCCACCAGCACTTCATTGCTGGTAGGTCGCTTCCGGCAAACCGTGAAGTCGGCTTGTCAGTTCGTTATTGAAAGCCGATGGTAATCCCTTAGCAGCGGAATACACTGGCGCTCATGTCGGCTGACATCGCGGACGGTCGTACCACGCTACTGCTGGCGGAGGACCATCCGATGGTGGTGGTGGCACTGCATTCGGCATTCGAGCTGGTCGACGACATCGAGGTCGTCGCCACCACCGGGTCGATCGCGGAGACGGTCTCCACCGCCTCCCAGATCCTTCCCGATGTCATCCTCCTGGACCGCCGGCTTCCCGACGGCAACGGCATCGACGCGATCACAGTGTTGCGCCAGGTATCGCCGCAGGCCAGGGTCCTGGTCTTCACCGGGGATGCCGACCGGGACACGCTGAACCGCGTCATGGAGGCAGGTGGCGCGGGCCTGGTGCTCAAGACAGGCCTGTTCGACGACCTGCTCGGCATCATCCGCCGGGTGGCAGCGGGCGAGAACCATTTCGACGTAGATCTGTAAAGACGTAGATCTGTAAATACAGACAGGCTCCACACGAAGGCGGCAAGCGATGGCCAGCGACACCCTGACCACGGAACGAGTCAGTAGCAACGATGAGCGCCTGCAGCCGCTGCTCGAGGGTCTCAAGGCGGTTCGCGACGGCGACTTTCGCCGGTACCTGCCCGAGGTGGGCGACCCGGTCCTGGACGAGATCTCCCTGGTGTTCAACGGCATGGTCGACCAGCTCGCGCTGTTCACCACGGAGGTCACGCGAGTGGCACGAGAGGTCGGCACCGAGGGCAAACTCGGTGGTCAGGCGGCGGTGCCCGGGGTCTCGGGCAGCTGGAAGGATCTGACCGATTCGGTCAATGCCATGGCCGACAACCTCACCTCGCAGGTGCGCGATATCGCCGGTGTCGCCACCGCCGTCGCGAAGGGCGACCTGTCCCAGAAGATCACCGTCGACGTCAAGGGTGAGCTGCTGGAGCTGAAGAACACGATCAATACGATGGTCGACCAGCTCTCCTCGTTCGCGGACGAGGTCACCCGCGTGGCCCGCGAGGTGGGCAGCGAGGGCCGCCTCGGCGGCCAGGCGAAGGTGCCGGAGGTGTCGGGCACCTGGCGCGATCTCACCGAATCGGTGAACATCATGGCCGGCAACCTCACCGCACAGGTCCGCGCGATCGCCGAGGTCACCACCGCGGTGGCGAAGGGCGATCTGTCGCAGAAGATCACCGTCGACGTCAAGGGTGAGCTGCTGGAGCTGAAGAACACGATCAATACGATGGTCGACCAGCTCTCCTCGTTCGCGGACGAGGTCACCCGCGTGGCCCGCGAGGTCGGCACCGAGGGCCGCCTCGGCGGCCAGGCCCAGGTACTGGGGGTCTCGGGCACCTGGAGGGGCCTGACCGAGTCGGTGAACTTCATGGCCGGCAACCTCACCGATCAGGTGCGCTCCATCGCCCAGGTCGCCACCGCGGTCGCGAAAGGCGATCTGTCGCAGAAGATCCGGGTGGATGCGCGTGGTGAGATCCTCGAGCTGAAGGACACGATCAATACGATGGTCGACACGCTGTCCTCGTTCGCGGACGAGGTCACCCGCGTGGCCCGGGAGGTCGGCACCGACGGCCGGCTGGGTGGTCAGGCCGATGTGAAGGGGGTGTCGGGTACTTGGAAGGGCCTGACGGAGTCGGTGAACGTGATGGCCGACAATCTGACCGATCAGGTGCGCTCCATCGCCGAGGTCACCACCGCCGTCGCCCGCGGCGATCTGTCGCAGAAGATCCGGGTGGACGCGCGCGGTGAGATCCTCGAGCTGAAGGACACGATCAATACGATGGTCGACACGCTGTCGTCCTTCGCCGACGAGGTCACCCGCGTCGCGCGCGACGTCGGTACCCAGGGCCGGCTGGGTGGTCAGGCCGATGTGAAGGGGGTGTCGGGTACCTGGAAGGGCCTGACGGAGTCGGTGAACGTGATGGCCGACAATCTGACCGATCAGGTGCGCTCCATCGCCCAGGTCGCGACGGCCGTCGCCAGGGGCGATCTGTCGCAGAAGGTCACCGTCGAGGCCAAGGGCGAGGTCGCCGTGCTGGCGCAGACGATCAACACCATGGTCGACACGCTCTCCGCATTCGCGGACGAGGTGACCCGCGTCGCGCGCGAGGTCGGCACGGAGGGCATCCTGGGCGGCCAGGCCCGCGTGCCGAACGTGGCCGGAACCTGGAAGAGCCTGACCGACAACGTGAATTCGATGGCCGGCAACCTGACGAACCAGGTGCGGTCCATCGCGCAGGTCACCACGGCGGTGGCTCGCGGCGATCTGTCGCAGAAGATCGACGTCGACGCGCGCGGTGAGATCCTGGAGCTCAAGACCACCATCAACACCATGGTCGACACGCTCTCGGCCTTTGCCGCGGAGGTCACCCGCGTGGCCCGCGAGGTCGGCAAGGAGGGGCAGCTCGGCGGTCAGGCCGAGGTCGAGGGCGTGTCCGGCACCTGGAAGCGCCTCACCGAGAACGTGAACGAGCTCGCCGGCAATCTGACGCGGCAGGTTCGCGCCATCGCCGAGGTCACGGGCGCGGTGGCCACCGGAGACCTGACCCGGTCCATTTCGGTCGAGGCCAAGGGCGAGGTCGCCGAGCTGAAGGACAACATCAACGCGATGGTGCAGTCGCTGCGCGAAACGACCCGCACCAACGAGGAACAGGCCTGGCTCAATACCAACCTGGCCCGGATCTCCGGGCGCCTGCAGGGCCATCGCGATCTGTCCGCCGTGGCCCAGCTCATCATGAATCAGGTCACCCCGCTGGTCGGAGCCCAGTACGGCACCTTCTTCTTCATGGAGACCGAGAACGACCGCCCGGTATTGCGCCTGATCGCCGGATATGGGCGCATCGAGGACGGGACGACCTTCTACCTCGGCCAGTCGCTGGTCGGGCAGGTCGCGCAGTCGAAGAAGGCGATCATGATCGATCGGACGCCGCCGGATTACGTGCAGATCTCCTCCGGGCTGGGGTCCGGACGCCCGGCCAGCCTGATCGTGCTGCCGATCGTCTTCGAGGATCAGGTGCTCGGGGTCATGGAGGTGGCCTCGTTCACCAGGTTCACGGTCGTGCAGCGCGACTTCCTGGAGCAGCTGGTGGAGACCATCGGCGTCAATGTCAATACGATCATGGCCAGCGCCCGCACCGACACCCTGCTCGGGGAGTCGCAGCGGCTGGCCGGTCAGCTGCAGCAGTCCAACGCCGATCTCGAGGAGAAGGCCGAACTGCTCGTACGCCAGAACCGCGACATCGAAATGAAGAACTTCGAGATCGAGCAGGCGCGGCAGGAGATCGAGGAGCGCGCCCAGCAGATCGCGCTGGCCTCGAAGTACAAGTCGGAATTCCTGGCGAACATGTCGCACGAACTGCGCACCCCGCTGACCAGCCTGCTCATCCTGGCGGGCGTGCTGGCGCAGAACGCGTCGCGCAACCTCACCGAGAAGCAGGTCGAATTCGCCAAGGTGATCCAGTCCGCTGGAAAGGATCTGCAGCAGCTGATCGACGACATCCTCGACCTGTCGAAGGTCGAGGCCGGCAAGATGGATATCCACACCGAGCCGGTGCCCCTGCGCCAGCTGCTGGACTACGTGCAGACCACGTTCCGCCCGCTGACCACGCAGAAGGGTCTGCAGTTCGACGTGGTGGTGGAGCCCGACGCCCCCGCGCAGCTGGAGACCGACGAACAGCGGCTGCGTCAGGTGCTGCGCAATCTGCTGTCCAATGCCGTCAAATTCACCGAGACGGGCACCGTCCGGCTCGCGGTGCGCCGATTCGACGAGCACATCGCATTCTCGGTGAGCGACACAGGAATCGGCATCGCCGAGCAGAATCTGGAGACGATCTTCGCCGCCTTCCAGCAGGCCGACGGGACCACCAGCCGCCGCTACGCCGGCACCGGCCTGGGCCTGTCGATCAGCAGGCAGGTCGCGAATCTGCTCGGCGGCGAGATCAGCGCCGAGAGTCAGATCGGGGTGGGTAGTACCTTCACGCTGTACCTCCCGCTGGACACGCAGCCGGAGATCGTCGCCGAATCCCGTGCCCTCCCAGAGTCTTCCGACCGGGTCGTGCTCGTCGTCGAGGATCAGACCGAGCGGCCGCTGACGCGCCTGGTGTCCGGCGTCGTGGCACAGCTGGCCGACACCACCGGTCCGGTCCACCTGGAGTCCGTCGGGACCTCCGAGCAGGCGCTGGCGGCCGCTTCCGGAAGTCAGTGCGTGCTGATCGATGTCGGTATGGATGGGATGTCGTCGCCGGAGTTCCTGAGCGGGATGAGGGCGGCCATGTCGTCGAAAACCGCTGCGGTGCTGGCCTATGCGGTCGCCGATGCCGACAACGAGGAGGTCCGGCTGACCGAGGCGATCGCCCGGAACAACCAGGTGGAGCTGTTCGCCTCCGCCGACGAGTTCCGCGAGCGGTTCATTCTGCAGCTGACCCATCCGCATTCCACCGAACTGGAGAAGCCGGGCCGGCCCAAACAGTATTCGGGCCTGCGCGGCCGCAGGGTGCTGCTCATCGACGACGACACCCGCAACGTGCTCGCCATCGCCGGCATGCTGGAGCTGAACGGCATGTCGGTGGACCATGCGCCCAACGGCCGCAAGGGAATCGAGGCGTTGCAGGCCTACCCTGAGGTGGACGTGATCCTGATGGACGTCATGATGCCGGAGATGGACGGCTACGCCACCACCGCCGCGATCCGCAAGATGCCCCGGTTCACTCGCCTGCCGATCATCATGGTGACTGCCAAGGCGATGGCGGGGGATCGCGACAAGAGCCTGTCCTCGGGCGCGAGCGATTACATCACCAAGCCGGTCGACCCAGACGACCTGCTGGCCTGCATCGGCCGCTGGCTGGGGGTGCCGACGGACGAGTGATCAGTGCTGCCGAAACCAGTCGAGGCAGTTGTCCCACATCTGCGGTGCCGGCGCATGGCCCAGACCGGGGTGCAGCGTGACCCGGATCCGGTCGCCGTAGCCGGGATAGGTCGTCGAGAGCAGGTCGCGGAATCGGATTGCGCCATCGGCCGGGACGTGTGCGTCGTCGGCGCCGCATTCCACGGTGATTGCGGGCCGATGCGCGTAGCGGGCGGCGTTGGTGATCGGATCGAGGTGATCGTAGAAGAATTCGGCGTACGCGTCGGGCTCGCCGGGCGGGAGTACCGTGTCCGGATCCTGAAAATCGTGCATGCCCGGTCGCAGCCAGTCCGGGGTGGCGATCACGGCGGCGACGGTGCTGATCCTGGTGTCGATGCCCGCGGCGGCGATCGCGATGTCGCCTCCCATCGAGAAGCCGCCCATCTTCACCGCGCCGCGAACTCCGAGATTCGTTGTGGCCCAGTCGATGACGCGGAGGGTGTCCAGGGCCGTCTGGCCGAGGATCGGCCACATGTTCCGGCGGAAATCGCTGAACACCCGGATCGCGAGCTGTTCCGCGGGTTCGAGCCCGCGTTCGCCGTGCTGCCAGGGATCCAGGCTTACTGCCGCGAATCCCGCCTCGGCCAGTTGCCGTAGTTGCGGAGCGACGTCGTCCTTTGTTCCGGTGAACCACGGCAGCCACAGGACGAGATCGCCGTTCGACGTTCCGTCCGCAGGGTCGGCCCACAGCACCGGGATTCCGTCTACGGTGTCGGTGTTGAGCTCCACGTGCCCGTCGGTCATGGTCATCCTTCAATCCTTCGTCGCACGGCAAGACGCCCGAGACCGGCGGCTCCCGCAGACACGATAGCCCAATCCGCCTGCGCGACCGGGAATCTGCCGGACGGGAGGATTCAGAGATCGATGCCGGACTCCCGCAGCCGGGTCTCGAGCAGCTTGCGCACCAGCGCCCGCGGCAGTGGACGGTCGGGTGGGAAGTGCAGTGAACTCTTCGTCATCGTGTATCCAGCGAGACTGTCGGCGAGGGCCGGCAATACCGAGCCGCTGTGCGGCAGATAGCTGAGGTGCTTGGTGAAGGCGGCGAATCCCGCGACGACCTGCCCCTGGACCTTGAATCCGGGCATCCCGTAGGAGATGCATTCCTGTGCCGCGGGGAGCAGCGCCCGGATATCCGAACGGAGCTGCTGCAGCGTGTGCCGTCCGGGCTCGGCCACGTCCGCGAGGTACGCGTCGACATCGCTGGCAACCATTCGGCTACCTTATCGTTCGTGGCCACGGATGACGAGCTCACCGGCGGCCGAGACGATGACGGCGGCGCGGCGGGCGCGGGCGTGGAAGGATGGATCGGGATCGGCTCTGCGGGACACCGGGTACTGCGGAAGGGAGTCTCCCATGACGGGCACGGACGGCGCGTGGCTGCCGGACGCGGCGCGTGAGCGGCTGGCCCGCTTCTCGTCCTCCGGTGTGCGCACCTCCCTGCTGTCGGTGGCGGGCGCGGTCGGTGTCGAATCGGTGGGGCTGACGCCGGTCGCGGAGGTCATGGGCTGCATCGTGCAGCAGATCGGATGGACCGGCCTGAGCGGCTACGGCACGGGCGCCGCCTACGGGCTGGGCCAGGTGAACTTCCAGCCGTACGTGGAGGCGCTGTATCGCGGCTACAACACCGCGCTCGCCCGGATGACGGCCGAGGCGGCGGCGATGGGCGCCGACGGCGTGGTGGGGGTGCGGTTGACGCGCAGCCATCTCGGGCAGAGCGCCCAGGAATTCGTCGCCCTCGGCAGCGCGGTGCGGGCCCAGTCCCGGCATCGGCCCACGCAGCCCTTCACCGCCGTACTTCCCGGCCAGGATGTGGCCAAACTGATGCAGTCCGGGTGGGTCCCGGCCCGGATCGGCATCGGAATCGCGGTCGAGGCGCAGTATCTGGACTGGCGCAGCCGCAACCAGATGGGCATTCTGGCCGGCAACACGGAGGTGAGCGGCCCGACCGACCTCATCACCCGGGTTCGGCACCGGGCGCGCGACACGTTCGGCCGCCACGCCGCCGAGACCCAGGCGGACGGGGCGATCGTGTCGGACATCCAGTTGCGAACCTGGGACCAGGAGCTCAACAATGCCGTCCTGCTCTGCGCGGAGTCGAAGGTGTTCGGCACCGCGATATCGAGATTCCGGGACGACCCACGGCCCGCGCGCAGCAGTGCGCTGACCATCATGCCGCTGCGGTGACGGCGATGATCACACGAGAAACAGAGAGGTGAGCATGACCAGTGCCGATGAGCGCCAGCGCATCCCCGAGGATGCCATGCGCCGCCTGTCCGAGATGCGGCCCGGCCAGAGCACCACATTGTTCACCTCCGATCTGAGCGTCAACGAGTTCCTGCTGGTGCGCGAGGCCGGTTTCCGCCCGCTGGGCATGGTGCTGGGCTCGAGCATCTACCACGTCGGCTTCCAGTTCGGCCGGTGGAACAAGAACCAGGAGCTCGAGACCCTCTCGAACGCGATGTACCACGCGCGGGAACTGGCGATGACCAGGATGGAGGCGGAGGCCGACGTGCTGGGCGCGGACGGGATCGTCGGCGTCCGGCTCGATATCGAGTTCAAGGAGTTCGGCAGCGACCTGGCCGAATTCATCGCGATCGGCACCGCGGTGAAGTACGACCGGGGTGGTGCGGCGGGGGAAAGCATTAACACAGCTGAGCCGGGCAGCTGGCGCAACAATCAGAACAAGCCGTTCACCTCGGACCTGTCGGGCCAGGATTTCTGGACGCTGATTCAGTCCGGCTACGCGCCGCTGGGCATGGTCATGGGCTCGTGCGTGTATCACATTGCGCACCAACGGTTCTGGCAGGCGATGGGCAACATCGGGCAGAACGTGGAGATCCCGCAGTTCACCGAGGCCCTCTACGACGCCCGCGAGCTGGCGATGTCGCGGATGCAGGCGGAGGCGGAGAGCCTGCACGCCGAGGGCATCGTCGGGGTGCAGCTGCTGTCGCTGCCGCATCGCTGGGGCGGGCACACCACCGAGTTCTTCTCCGTCGGCACCGCCATCCGCCCCCTGCGCGCCGACCACCACATCGCCAAACCGCAGCTCGTGCTGCCTCTGGTGGACAGATGAGGGGGGTAGCGGTGGTCATCACGACATCGACTGCCGGCGAGGCGAGGTCGTGACCGGCGGCGAGCTCGGCCCGATGTGGGACATGCACACGATGATCGCCACGCTGCGCGCCGAGCGCAGCGATGTGGAGTCCTACGGTCGTGTCTTGACCAACGTCCTGGGCGACGCACTGCCGGAGGAGATGGTCGAGGTCGAGTATCGGCGCACCATGTCCGACCGGATGAGCGGCAAGCCCGGCCAGGCCGTCGCGGTCCGCGTGCACGCCCCGGAGCGGGAACTGGAGCTGCGTCAAGGCAAGCGCGGCGGCATCGAGGCCGAGGTGCGCAGCGTTGTGCGCGGCGTGGTCATCAGCCGCAAGCAGGTCGGCATCGACGAGTGGCTCCGCATCCTCGCCGAGGAGCTGAACACCCTCGCCACCCGCGACGCTGCCGCTCGCAACGCGCTCGCGCGGCTGTTCGACGCCTGAGCCGGTGTGCTTGTGAGTGTCGATGCAGTTCAGCCGATTTCGGGCCGCTGCCGGGAGAGATGAAGCGCCTCAGCCGGTTTCGGTGACGAAGTCGATGAGGCGCTCCACCGCGCCCAGCAGCGGGGCCTCCAGGTCGCGGTAGGAATCCACGGCGTTATAGACCCGGCGCCAGCCGTCCTGGGGTGTGCCCCAGCCCAAGCGGCGGCAGATGCCGGTCTTCCAATCCTCGCCGCGAGGCACGTCCGGCCAGGCCGCGATGCCGACCGCCGCGGGGCGCACCGCCTGCCAGACGTCGACGTACGGATGGCCCGTGACCAGCACGTGCGGCCCAAGGCCGGTGGTCAGCGAGGTCTCCTTGGATCCGTCGACCAGGTGGTCGACCAGCACGCCGACCCGATTACCCGGGCCGGGGCCGAATTCGGTGAGCCGGGCCCCCAGGTTGTCCAGGCCCTCGAGATGTTCCACCACGACGCCCTCGACCCGCAGATCGTGCCCCCATACCCGCTCCACCAGCGCCGCGTCGTGCACGCCCTCGACCCAGATGCGGCTGCCGCGCGCTACCCGGGCACGTAGTCCCTCCACGCGGGTGGAGCCCGAGGCCGAGCGGGCAGGGCGCGCGGGCGCGGCGGCCTTGGGCCGGACCAGCGTAACGGGCCGGCCGTCGATCAGGAACGCCGCCTCCCGCATCGCGAACAGCCGCACCCGCCCATCGCGATCCTCCAGCTTGACGAACTCCCCGTCGTACGTGCGCTCGAAACCGACCACGGCGCCGCAGAATCCGCTCGCGGCATCCTCGGCCACCAGCTCGCGCTCGGCGCTCACCTGCGGTATCGCGCGCTTGTGGGTGCGGGAATGTCCGGAGTAGATGTCGCCGTAGTCCTTCACCGGTCCGAATGTACCGTGCGCGCACCCTGTTTCGGCGGCGCGGCGTGGCGGCCCGGACCCGCGTCCGTGTCTCGGTCGGAGTCGCGCAGTGTCGTGGTGGCGATGTCGAGGAAGTCGCGCAGCAGCCGGTCGGGCCGGTCCGCCACGACGGCCAGGCAGGTCTCGGCGCTCGGGGCGTCGGTGACGGGCAGGCAGACCAGATCGGGGCGGGAGTAGAATCGCGCGACGCTCACCGGGACCAGCGCGATGACGTGCCCGGCGGCGATGCGCTCGAATTTCTCCTCCACCGAGGCCGTTCGCCGGCCCGCCGCGTCGAGCATCGCCTCGCCCTCGAGGTCGGCCAGGGTGAGCAAGCGCCGGTGCGCGAGCCGATGCCGGGCGGGCATGCACGCCACCCGGTGATCGCGGCCGATGGGGATCGTGTGCAGGCCGGAGTCGTCGAACGGCCGGCGCAGATAGCCGATGTGGGCCCGGCCGTCGCGCAGCGGCGCGTCCTGCTCCCACCAGCGGGCCGGCAGGACGTCGGTCTCGACGTCCGGGTGACGGGACGCGAACGCCCGGATCGCCTCGGACACATGGAGTCCGTGGGCGAAGGCGATGACCAGCCGCCGCACGGCCCGGTCGGCATCGTGGACCCGCCGCACCGCCGCGTCCACGGTCGCGAGCAGCCCTTGGGCCTCCTCGTAGAGCTGCTTGCCAGCGGCGGTCAGCTCCACGCTGCGGGTGGTCCGTTCGAGCAGGGGACAGTCCAGCTCCTGTTCGAAGGCCCTGATCTGGCGGCTGAGCACCGGCTGCGCGATGTAGAGCTGGGCCGCCGCCCGGCCGAAGTGCCGGTGCTGCGCCACCGCGACGAAGTACCGGAGCTTGCGCAGATCGAGATCCATGCCCTCAGGGTATCAATGTCCGGGAAGGGTATTGGACGCCGCGCGCGGCCGTCCCGAGACTCGAAGCATGATCGTTATCACCACTCCCACCGGGCAGATCGGCAGCCGGCTGCTGGAGATCCTGCTCGACGAAAAGCCCACTCCCGATGCGGAACTGCGCGTCATCGTCCGCGATCCCGGGAAACTCCCCGAGCGGGTCCGCGCCCGCGTCGACGTCGTCGTCGGCTCCCACGGCGACCCCGGCGTCGTGGACCGGGCCCTGTCCGGTGCGGACGCCGTGTTCTGGCTGGTGCCGGGGGATCCCGGTGCGCCGAGCCTGGACGCGGTGTATTCCGGATTCACCCGCCCGGCCGCCAAGGCGTTCACCGCGCGGGGCGTCGGGCATGTCGTCGGCGTCTCCTCGCTCGGCCGCGGCACCCCGGTGGCCGGCCGCGCCGGGCACGTGACGGCGTCGCTGGCGATGGACGATCTCATCGGGAGCACCGGCGTGGCCTATCGGGCGCTGGCGAATCCGCCGTTCATGGACAACCTGCTGTGGCAGGTGGTTTCGATCCGCGACGACGGCGTCTTCACCGGCACCGGCATCGCGGACCTGGCCGCCCCGATCGTGGCCACCCGCGATATCGCGGCGGCGGCGGCCGATCTGCTGATCGACCGCACGTGGACCGGTGCGGACGAAGTCCCCGTCGTGGGGCCGGAGGAGCTGTCGCCGGAGGATATGGCCCGCATCATGTCCGGGGTGCTCGGCCGCCCGATCCGGTATGTGCAGCAGTCGCTCGAGGACCTGCGCGCCGGGATGTCCGCGCACGGGGCGGGCGGGGCGATCGTGCAGGGCTACGTCGACATGGCGCGCGCGGCGAACGAGGGACTCTACGACGGCGTGCCGCGCACGCCGGGCAGCACCGGCCCGACGACCTTCCACGAATGGTGTGAGCTCGTCCTGGCCCCGGCGGTGCGGGCATGAGCACCGCACTCGTCGTCGGCGCGTCCCGCGGCCTCGGCCTGGGCCTGGCGGCAACCTACGCGCGCCGCGGCTGGGACGTCATCGGCACCGTCCGCGGCGCCGGGCATACCGGCCTGCACGATCTGGCCGCGGCGTCCGGCGGCCGGGTCACCGTCGAATCCCTGGACATGACGGAGCAGGACCAGCTCGCCGCGCTGCGCGACCGCCTCGCCGGCCGCCGGCTCGACCTGTTGTTCGTCAATGCCGCGATCACCCTGGGCAACCTTCCGATCGGGGAGGTCCCGACGGAGATGTTTGTCGAGGTCATGGTCACCAACGCGCTGAGTCCGCTGCGCGTGGTCGAGTCCCTGCGCACGCTGGTCGCGCCCGCCGGGACGATCGGCGTGATGTCCTCGCGCCAGGGCAGTCTCGCCCTGAACGTCAACGGCGGCCACGAGCTCTACCGCGCGAGCAAGTCCGCCCTGAATCAGCTGATGCGCAGCTACGCCGTGCGCCACGCCGACGCCGGGCACACCCTGTTGCTGGTCTGCCCGGGCCATGTCCGCACCGAGCTCGGCGGCGCGGACGCGCCGCTGACGATCGAGGAGTCCATCCCGGGCGTCGTCGACACGATCGAACGTCATCGCGGCGAGCCGGGGTTGAAATTCGTCAACTATCAGGACGAGACGGTGCCCTGGTAGCGGCGGGGTCATCGATTGCCCGGGGGCGAATCCTCGGACGACGGGGCTCCGGTGGCGGCCGGAGTCGCTGTGGCGGTGGGGCTTACGGGATCGAGTGTCTCGGCCGGGCGGCCGGGTCGACACTTCGCGCGACCCTGCGCGGCGTGCAAGCCGCGCGGGGTCGCCTCGGGTGTGGATCGGCGGGGAGACGGCGTCGAAACGGTTCGGAGTTGCGGGGGTGGCAGCACTGCGCGGAATGCGAAAATGCAATCGCTGCAAGGAATTGCGTGCTCACGGCTGGCGCGTGGCGTGCGGACCGTGCCGGATGGAGTCCGGCCTCCGCGATCGAGTCGCCGGGCTCGGTGCTGCGGCGGCCCGGCGCGCCGGGCAGCGGCGAAATGTCTATGTCGTATACCCCTGAGTGTCGGTGCGGGCGGCTACTGTTGATGACGTGGCCGCAATTGCGTTCTTGGTCGCGGGCATCCTGCTCGCCGCCGCCGAGATGCTCACCGGTGATTTCACGCTGCTCATGCTGGGTGGCGCCGCGCTGGTGACGGCCGGCGTGGGCGGGATCGCGGATAGCTCGGCGATCATCGACGCGGTCGTGTTCGGGGTGAGCGCGCTGGCGCTGCTGTTCCTCGTGCGTCCGCTTCTGTTGCGCCGCTTCGCCGTTCCGCCGACCACGCCCACGAATGTGCACGCGCTTCCGGGTAAGACGGCCAAGGTGCTCGAGGCGGTCGACGAGGAGTCCGGCCGGGTGAAGATCGACGGTGAGGTCTGGAGCGCGCGGTCCTTGGACCCGACAGAGCGTTATGCCGAGGGGGAAACCGTGTACGTGATGAAGATCGACGGCGCGCACGCCGTCGTGTGGAAGGGGCCCTAATGGTTGCACTGATAGTCGCCGTAGTCCTGGTCCTGTTGGTCGCGGTGGTGTTGTTCCGTTCGATTGCGCTGGTGCCGCAGGCCGAGGCGGCGGTGATCGAGCGGCTGGGGCGGTACTCGCGCACCGTGTCCGGGCAGCTGACGCTGCTGGTGCCGTTCGCCGATCGGGTGCGGGCCCGGGTGGACCTGCGCGAGCGGGTGGTGTCCTTCCCGCCGCAGCCGGTGATCACCCAGGACAACCTCACCGTGCAGATCGACTCGGTGGTGTATTTCCAGGTCACCAGCCCGCAGGCCGCGGTGTACGAGATCAGCAACTACATCGCCGCGGTCGAGCAGCTGACCATCACCACCCTGCGCAACGTGGTCGGCGGCATGACCCTGGAGGAGACACTGACCTCCCGCGACCAGATCAACTCGCAGCTGCGCGGCGTGCTCGACGAGGCCACCGGCCGGTGGGGGTTGCGGGTGTCGCGCGTCGAGCTCAAGGCCATCGATCCGCCGCCATCGATTCAGGAATCGATGGAGAAGCAGATGAAGGCCGACCGCGAGAAGCGCGCGATCATCCTGACCGCGGAGGGTAACCGCGAGGCCCAGATCAAGACGGCCGAGGGCGCCAAGCAGGCACAGATCCTCGCCGCGGAGGGCTCCAAGCAGTCCGCCATCCTGTCCGCCGAGGGTGAGCGGCAGAGCCGTATCCTGCGCGCCCAGGGTGAACGCGCGGCCGCCTACCTGCAGGCCCAGGGCCAGGCCAAGGCGATCGAAAAGGTCTTCGCGGCAATCAAATCGGGCAAGCCCACGCCCGAACTGCTTGCCTACCAATACATGCAGACGCTGCCGCTCGTCGCGAAGGGCGATGCCAACAAGGTCTGGATGGTGCCCAGCGATTTCGGCAAGGCGCTCGAGGGTTTCGCCCGTAACTTCGGCACCCAGGGCGAGGACGGCGTGTTCCGGTACGAGCCGAGCACCGACGGTGACAGCCCGGTGGCCGAGGACGACACCGACGAGGTCGCCGACTGGTTCGACGTGTCGACCGACCCGGCCGCCGCACGGGCGGTTCGCGCGGCCGAGGCGGCCGCGGCCACCCCGGTCGAGGCGCCGGTGCCGCCGATCGGGGGGCGGAATACGCCCGGGCAGGCGAGCATTTCGCCGCAGCGTACCCCGGCGCAGTTCCAGCCGCAGTATCAGGCACCGCCGCAGCAGCGGCCGAGTCAGGAGCAGACCCGGGGGTGGCAGCCGCCGGAGCCGCCGGGACGGTAACGGACCGGCCTGGTCCGGCGATGTAGCAATCGTCGGACCGGGGACCGGTGACGGGGTGTACTGCAAGGAAGCGGTATTCGGGGGATGGTTACGCGACGGGCCGTGCTACAGGCCGGATTGATCCTGCCGTTCGCGGGGGCATGCGCGCCGGAGATTCTGCGCGGCAGTTCGGGAGCGCTGCGAATTGCGGTGTCCTGGAGCGGATCCGAACTGGAGGCCTTTCGCGCGGTACTGGACGGGGTGCGGTCCGGTCGCAGCGCGCCGCAGTTCACCGACCCGGTGGAGGTCGTGCCGCTGGGTGACGATATCGATACCGCGCTCACTGCGGGCCGCGATGCGCCGGACATCGTGATGCTGCCTGACGCCGGCCGGATCCAGGATCTCGCGGGCACGACGTTGCGCGCGATGCACGAATCGCTGTGGGCACCGGACGGTGTGCAGCGCTATCCCGATTCGTGGTGGAACGTGCTGTGGCATACCGATCCCCGCGCCCGCCAGGCCAGCCTCTTCGGCCTGCCGTTCAAGTCCGCGAACATGTCCCTGGTCTGGTACGACCGCGAGGCGTTTCCCCCGGACGACCCGCCACGGGAGTGGTGCCTGGCGGACTGGTCGCGAAAGGTCGATGAATACGCCCGCGGCGACCGCCGCCTGTTCGCCCTCGGCGCCGCGGACGGCTGGGTGCTGGCGTATCACTTCTCGAACGTGCTGCGCGCGATAGCGCGCGAGGAGTACGAGAGTCTGGCGAAGTCGCCCGCGGGCTGGGATCGGCCTGAGGTGCGAACGACGCTGCATATGCTCGGCGCCATCTGGGGGCACGCACGGGCATTTCCGGGTGGGGTCGCCGATACGCTGCGACGGCAGTTTCCCGACGCCGTGCGAGATGTGTTCCTGTACGGCCGGGCCGCGATGGTGGTGGCACCGGATTATGCGGAACCCATTGTGCGAGAATGCCTTCGGCGCACGGGCCGGGGCGAGTCCAGCGTCGGCGTGATGCCGTTTCCGGCCTTTCGGAGGGCCGAGTATGCCGTCGCCCCTCGCATCGGCGGCGGCGACGTCATGGTGGTGACCTCGGCGGCGTCCGAACGCGCCGACGACCTCGTGGCCGCATTGGCCGCCCCCTCGGCTCCGGAGCCGTGGGTCACCCGCTACGGCGGTTTCGTGCAGCCGCGGCTCGATGCACCCGAACCGGCGTCCTACTACGGGGTGTTCGAGCCGGTGCACGCACAGATGAACAGCTGGGACGTCTTCGACTTCGCGGATCTGGCGGGGCCGCGCGGGCGGCGGAACGGGCTGTGGCGCATTCTGACTCGATTTCTCACCGATGTCGGCGGCCACGGGTCCGCCGCCGTGGATGCGGCCACCGAGCACGCGATCGGCGATCTGGAGCAGACGTGGCTGTGACGGAACCTGCGACAGGCATCGATCGGATCGAGGCCAACGGTCTGCGCCTGGAGCTGGCGCCCCGCCGCATGTCCGGTGCGCTGGTGAGCGGATGGCAGCTGCGGGGGCTGGCGCCGCTGGTGCTGCAACTGCCGGCGCTGGCGCTCATGCTCCTGCTGGTGGCGCCCGCACTGACGACGGTATGGCTCGCCGCGGGGCCGCGGCCGCTGGTCGTGGTGTGCTGTGCGGCCGTGGTCTGCGCCGCGTGGACGGTGCGCCGGTTGCACGAGAATCGCTGGCTGCCGCGCGCGTGGGACCTGGTGATGTGGTCGCTGTGGCTGGCCGGCGCGGTGGTCGCGGCGATCGTGGCGGCCGTGCAGCTGCGCTGGTGGCCGCTGGCGTGCTGGACGATCGCGGCCGGGGTCGGCGCGGCGCTGCTGTGGTTGTGGCTGCGGAAATCGGTGGGCCGGTTGCGAACCGCGCAGCTGCCGGCGGTGGTGGGCGTGACGGCGGTGGGGATCCTGTACGGCACCAGCGACGGGATCGAGTCGTACACGATCACCGTGGCCTGGGTGCTGCTCACGGTGCTGATGCTCGGATTGACGATCCTGATCGCGTGGACGCTGCGGCACACCTGGTGGCCGTGGTGGCCGCTGATCGTGCCGTTCGGCGTTTCGGCGTTCGTCGCGGGCCTGGCGGGGCGGCTGATCATCGAATGGTTCGCCGATGGCGTCACGAGCGTGCCGGGGCAGAAGTTCCTCTATGCGCTGATGCTGGGCGGAGCATTCACCTGGGTCTGGTTCGGCGCGCTGTTCGTGCTGGTGCGCGTGGCGATCGCCAGCATCGAGGCCGACCCGGTCCGCAGCAGCGATCTGGCCGCGCTCACCGGCTGGCGGCGCTGGTGGCGACTGCTCGCGCTGCTGAACCCCGTGCTTGTGATCGTCGGACTGGTGGTCACCGTCGCCGCGGCCCGGGTCTTCGACGTCATTCTCGTGGGAGTTCCCGGTCCGCTGCAGTACACATTGGACAGCGTGACCCTGCACTGGTGGTATCTCCCCGCGGCCTCCGGCGGCGACCGCGCTGCCGCCGCCGCATTTTCGCTGCCCCTGGCGGTGCTGGTCGGCCTGCTCGCCTGGCTGCTGCAAATGGGCATGCCGCGCCATCACACTCGCTGGCCCACCCCACCGCGAGCCGCGCTTCCGGTACATCTGCGAATGTCGGTCGACGCGATCCGATACCGCGGCCCGGCGTCCGGCCCCGCACGACGCGGTCTGCTGACTGCGGTCGCCATCGGCAGCGCCGCCCGGGCCCTGCGCATTCTTGCCGCCACCCTGACGACGATCGCGACGGTCGTTCGGCCGAGCGGCCATGCGTCCTGCGATCCTCGGCTTGCCGGTGCTGCACTGTCCAGTGCCGCGCACACCAACGCTGGGTCATATGTCGCTGAGGAGAGCGCCGCCAGGGAAGGCGGGCACAGCGACGTTCAGCCGAGTGCCGGGGTTGGGGGTGCCGTCGGTGAGAGCGGTACCGAAAGCAGCAGTGGGGAAGTGAGTGTCGCGCGAATCGGCGGCGGTGTAGTCGGCATCGCCGGCGGCGGCGGCGCCGCGGCCGACACCGGGACAGGCAACGCTGGGCACAGCGGTGTTTGGTCGGGTACCGCTGGGGACCATAGTGCCGAGATGGGTGCGGTCGGCGAGGGCGGCATCGAGAGCGGCAGTGGGGAAGCGAGTGTCGCCCGCAAGGTCAGCAACGAGGCCGGTGTCGGGAGTTTCGGAGGAGGGGTGGATGTTTCGAGTGAGGGCGGTACCGAGGATGGCCGCGCGGCGTCGAATGTCACCGGGGACGGTAGTGGCGGATCGGATGGTGTGAGGTCCGAGGCAGGCATTGCCGCGTACGTGGGTGCGGCGGCGGGCCAGGAGAGGCGTGTCGTTGCGAATGGTGCTGTGGGCGACGGTGATTGGGCCGTGCGGGTGGCGATCGCGCGAGAAGTCGGCAGGCGTGCGACACGATTGAGTCGGCGGGCGGATGGCATTGGGGCGCAGATCGATTCGCTGAGCGCGCGGATGCGGCGGCGAGTGCTTCCGGTGGGGTGGCAGGCGGGAGGTCTGTGCCTGCGGGTAGGGCTGGTGTCGTTGGTACTGCTGTTGCCGCTGGCGGTGCTGGTCGTGAACAGCTGGCGCGGGCTCGACGGTCCCGCCCTGGTCGGGCCGGGATCGGTGTGGCGCGACGGCGAGCTGTGGCGCGCGCTGCGGAACACGGCGCTGGTGGCGGCGGTGGCGAGCGTGCTGACCGTGACGGCGGCGCTGCCGCCGGCGTACTACGCTGCCGCGCCGGAGCCGGCATCCGGGCGGGCGGCGTCGTCGGCGCGGGCGCGCTCGCGCGCGGTGATGGGATTGCTGGTGGTGCTCGCGGTGCTGCCCGCGCAGGTGTACCTGGGCCCGATCCGGTCGTACATCACCGATCACGGCCTGGCGGGTACCTCGATGCCGTTGATTCTGGTGCATGCGGCGATCGGGCTGCCGATAGCGATCCTGATTCTGCGCGGCGCGCTGCTCGCACCCGCGGACAGTCCTCTGGCCGAGTCGCAGCGGGATCCCGCCAGCGTCGGGTATCGGGTGCGCGGCGTGGCCCGGACCGCCGGACCGGCCGTGGTCGCGGTGCTGGTGCTGCAGCTGGTGCAGGTGTGGAACGACTTCTTCATCGGGCTGCAAGTGCGTGGCGCCGACGCGAGCCCGTGGTCGCTGCTGTTGTGGAGCGAGGCGCGGCAGGTTCACGAGGGCGTGGCGCACCTGGCCGCCGCCGGGCTGCTGTCCTCGGTGCCGCCGGTCCTGCTCCTGCTGCTGACGTGGCGGCGGTTCCTGGTGCCCGGCCTGACCGGAGGGGTGCTGCGATGACCTCGGGCGAGCGCATCGACGGCGCCGAGCCCGGCGCCCCGGAATCCTCGGCCGAGGCCGTCGCGAAATCGTCGGTGTGGCAGGGACTTCTGCGGACCGCGTCGGTCTTTTCCACCTCGATGCTTTTGGAAATTATCAGCAAACTCCTGGAAAAGCAGGTGGGCGAGAGCCGGGCGCTGACTTCGGTCTCCTCCTGGCTGAGCCGCATCGCGGTGCTGGTGGTGCTGGCGGCGGCCGGATATGTGTTGGTGCGCCAGGCAATTCGCACCTGGGAGCACGTGTGGGCACAGCGAGAGCTGCGGCTGACCGCCGACCTGATCTCGCCGGGAGCGCCGGTGCGGTCGTGGCCGAGCGCCATCGGTGCGGAACCGGAACCTCCCGTGCGTCAGGTGAATCGGGATCCGCAGCTGCCCGCCGGCTGCGACGATCGCGTGCTGAAGGTGCTCAGCGCGCTGCCGTTCGACAGGTACGAGACGGCGGCCCTGTACGACCTGGTGTCCGCGGTGCTCACCGCCCGCCAGCGGCTCCCGAAGGACGCGCCCGCCGACCGGAACGGTTCCGCCGCCACGGAAATCGAGGGGCTCATCGGGGCCGGGATCCTGGCCCGCGACACTCGCGATCGGCTCCGGGTGGTGTGCGTGCTGCCCGCCGACATGGTCGACGGAATCGCGGACGGCCCCGAGTGGGGGGCCGCGCTCCAGACGCTGGTGGGTCATCACGCCGATCGTGCGACCCGATGGGCCGCGGCGCTGGACACCGGCCGGCTCGGCGCCGGCGCACGGCGCTGGTTCGAGCAGGAGGACGCGCATCTCATCGCGCTCATCCGGGACTGCCGCGAGATCGGCCGGAGCAGGCTTTCGGCGGCGGTGCCGGAACTGATCCGGCTGGCCGACGCGCTCGATCGCTGGTACGCCCGCAATGGCTGGAGTGCCGCGAAAGACGGTCTGGCACTGAGTATCGCCGAGATCACCACGCCGGCCGGTGAGCCGGTGGAGCACGAATTGGCGCGGGTGCGCCTCGGCGCGCGGGACGTCGAATCGGCGGTGTCGTGGCTGCATCGCTACAAGTCCTCCCTGGTCGCCCGGCGTGACCAGGGCGAGGCGATGCGGCGGTTGCGGGAGGACTGGACCGACGAGGCTACGAGGGTCCGCGCGCTCGAGGGGGCCGCCGCGCTGCTCGAGCGCGCGTGGGGGCGGGTTCCGGCCCGGGATGTCGCGGGGGCGGTCTGCATCCTGGTCGACCTGGCGATCGTACGCCTGCACCTCGGGAGCCTGGATGCCGCGCGCAACTGCCTGGGGGTCGCGCAGTCCCTGGCCGCGGACGACCGTGATCCCGCGGGGCTGGCCCACGTCTACGAGACGATGGGAGTGCTGCGGTGGCAGCGCGGGGAGGCACGTCGCGCCCTGCACGACTGGCAGCGGGCGCTGACCCGCTACCGGGACCTGGATCATGCCCTGGGGATCGCACGCTGCCTGCAGCATCTCGGATCGGCGATGGCCCTGGTGCCCGAGTACGGCGGTCTGCTGCTGAACGGGTCGCCGGGCCGCGGCGAGGTGCTGCGGCAGGCCGGTGGGTGGCTCGCGCACGCCGGGGAGGTGCGCCCGCGGGGCGAGCACGGTGTCCCGGATGCGCCACTGACCGTTGCGGCCCAGGTCAGGGTGCGGGACCGGTTGCTGTCGGAGCCGGGCCTGTTCGATCCGGAGCTGGGCTCGCCGGGCCCGCTGCTGCTCACGGACGTGGACCGCTGGCCGCTGCCCGCGCCCGAGGACGCTCCGGCGCCCGCAGACCGGTGAACCGGGCCCCGCTCTCTCAGCGGTCCGGATCACAATTTCGGTGTGATCCCGAACACATAACGGAACTATAACTACAGGAATGTAGTCCGTCATTTTCGGCAGGTCGTGCGCGGGAATCCGCGAGATCGTCGGACGATTAATATAAATAACTGCTGTTATCTGGACGTGATCTGCGGCGAATTCTCCGTTACCGTCGGCGTCGGCCCGGAACACGGGCTGGAACTCGTATCGTCGAACGCCGGAAACCTGTCCCGTGATACGAGCTTCGAACCCGACATTTTCTGGGGACAGGGCTCGGTGACGCGATATTGCCGGGTGGTTGGGCGCAGGCAGGGAAAACCATATGTCTCGCAACCGCAAGATCAGCACGCTCGGACTCACTGCCGTCGCCGGCGCCCTCATCGCCGTTCCGTTCGGCCTGACCGCGACCGCGTCCGCGGCCGGTGGCCACAACTGGGATGCCGTCGCGCAGTGTGAGGCCAGCGGTAACTGGGGTGCCAACACCGGTAACGGCTTCTACGGTGGCCTGCAGTTCACCCAGAGCACCTGGAATGCCTACGGTGGCAGCGGCAACCCCGCGAGCGCCAGCCGGGCCGAGCAGATCCGCGTCGCGGAGAAGGTGCTCGCCGGCCAGGGCCCCGGCGCGTGGCCCGTCTGCGGCCGCAACCTGTAAGGCGCCGCTCTCAGGGGCAACAACAAGCATCAGCACGGCCCCGCCGTCCGGTTCGTCCGGGTGGCGGGGCCGTGTTCTGTTTCGGCGCGTCAGCCCGTCGGCACCACCACCGTCGCACTCGCCGTCCGTGCGGCAGGTTGTCGCTAGAAGGTTCTGTGCTCGAACTATATCGTCAAGACTTCGCTGTCGCCTCCTGTGGATGGCTGGCCGATCGGCCTCGGGAAGCGTGCGATGACCGGCGATATACGTCCGGTTCAGCGTCTGTTTTGCGATCCTAGGCCAGCGGTTACAAGCACATCAATGTTCTGTTCTAGAATAAAAATGTTGCATGTGTGTGCGGGAGGTCTGTGATGTTGTTCGTCGAGTCGGCTCGTCCTGCGTTCGTGCGAGACCATCCGCGGGCGGGGTGGCTCGCGGTGGGGGCGGTGTGCCTGGGCGCGTTCATGGGCCAGCTCGACGCGAGCATCGTCACGCTCACGTTCCCGGCGGTGCAGCGCGAATTCCGGGCGCCCCTGGCTGGAGTGGAGTGGGTGTCGCTGGCCTACCTGCTGACGGTCGTCGGTCTGGTGGTGGCGGCCGGGCGGATCGCCGATTCGATCGGCCGCAAGGTCGTCTATCTGCAGGGATTCGTGGTCTTCACGGTCGCCTCGGCCGCCTGTGCGCTCGCGCCGGGGCTGGGCTGGCTGATCGGGTTCCGGGTATTGCAGGCCATCGGTGCGGCGATGCTGCAGGCCAACAGCGTCGCGCTGGTGGTCACCAGCGTGCCCGCGCGCCGCATGCGTTCGGCGCTCGGCGTGCAGGCCGGGGCACAGGCGCTGGGGCTCGCGCTGGGGCCGGCGATCGGCGGGCTCATGGTCGATTCCATCGGCTGGCGCTGGGTGTACGGGGTGAACGTCCCGGTCGGCATCATCGCGCTGATCGCGGGCCGCTACCTGCTGCCGCGCACCCGGCATCGCGCCGCTCTGACCGAATTCGATTGGCGCGGACTGCTTTTGCTGATCACCTGCACCAGTTCGGCGCTGCTGGCGGTGTCCTCGATCTCGGGCCTTCCGGTCCCCGGCTGGGCGCCCGTCGCGCTGGCGGCGCTGGCGCTGGTCAGCGGGGCGGGGCTGTGGTGGTGGTCGCGCCGGGCGACCGATCCGCTCATCGATCTGGCGATGCTGCGCCCACGCGCGGTCGGCGCCGGGCTGGTCGGGGCGTTTGCGGCATATCTGGTGCTGTTCGGCCCGCTCGCGTTGTTCCCGCAGCTGCACGGCGCGACCGCGGGCAGATCCGGGCTGATCCTGACCGCCCTGCCCGCCGGATTCGCCCTGGCCGCTGTCGGCGGCGGCAAGGTGCTGCCGCCGGACTGGGACGGCCGGCTGCGCGGGCGGCTGGGCGCGGCCGCGGCGATGATCGCGCTGGCCGCGCTGGTGGCGGACACCGCGGCGTGGTGGTCGTTCGCCTGGCTGGGCGTGCTCGGGCTCGGCCTGGGCGTCTTCATCCCGAGCAACAACACCGGCATCATGAGCGCGGTCCCGGCGGGACGCTCGGCCACGAGCGGGGGACTGGTCAATATGGGCCGCGGACTGGGCACCGCGGGCGGCGTCGCCGTGGTTACCCTGGCGCTGCACGTGGAGCGCCAGTCCAGCGCACCGTCCGCGGCGCCGCGGCTGGCGCTGATCGGACTGCTGTTCTTCGCGATCCTGGCCGCCGCGTCGACGCTGACCGGGCGCCGGGCACAATCACAGGCATCCGTGCACCGTGAGGAGGCGCCCATGAGTGAACCGCCGGCCCAGCCCGCGGCCGTCCGGCCCGCCGAGGGCGCCGTCGCCGAGGTGATCGCATCCCTGCGCCGGGCGATGCGCCGCGCCGCCCGCGCCGCCGATCCGGGCAATACGCTGTCGGTCGCGCAGCTCGAACTGCTGTCCTGCGTGGCCGAGCATCCCGGGATCCGGCCCGGGCAGGTGGCCCGGCTGTTGCGCCTGGCGCCGAATTCGGTCACCACGCTGGTGAACGGATTGCAGACCCAGCGCATGATCACCCGGGCCCCGGGCGAGGACCGCCGTGCGGTGACCCTCACCCTCACCGAGGACGGTGTCGCGGCCGTGCGCGGCTGGCAGGCGACCAACACGGACATCCTGCGCACCGCCCTGGACGACCTGCACCCGGGCTGGCAGCACCTGCTCGCGGCTGCCATGCCGGCCCTCGCCGAACTCACCCGGGCCATCGATACCCTGGCGGATCCCGCACCGGCGCAACGCGACCAGGAGCGCGAGCAACGTGATCCCGAACCCGTGCCGGGCACCGGGAAGGCGGGCTGAGTCCGAATCGAATCCAGGCGGCGACCGCAGATGTAATTGGTTGCTGTGCAGCATGATTCGAACCGCAGGGTGTTGTCGACCAACGTCGATGGACCGCCGCACCGACGCCGCGGCGACCGGAATACAGCTCAGTAGTCCGCCGGATCGATGTCACGCAGGGCGCGGGCGATCATCTTGATCGGCTCGGTGCAGGTCGAATACCGCTGATGCGGATCCTTTGCCAGGCATTTGCGCAGAATCGAGCCGACCGCGCAGGGAATCCAGGAGCGGCGGCGCGAGATATCGGGCGGCGGCTCGTGCAATTGCGCGTCGGCGAGCTTATACCGATTCACCAGCGGGAACGGCGGCTGTCCGGTGAGCAGTTCCGCCGCGGAACAGGCGAGCGCGTACTGGTCGGTCGCCGGGCGAACTGGCTCGCCGCGCAACAATTCCGGGGCAGCATATGGCAGCGAGCCGACGATGAAACCCTCCGGGGTGAGTTTGGGCCCGGCGCCGCCCAACCGGCGGGCGGTGCCGAAATCGGAGAGCTTGACCCTCGCCACGAGATCCGGATCGGGATCGTGCGAACCGGCCCGCGATATCGGATCGGCATCCGGCGGCGGCGCCGGAATATCGCGGCTCACCAGCATATTGGCCGGTTTGACGTCCAGATGCAGCACCCGCATCGTGTGCGAATAGTCCAGGGCGCGGGCGATTCCGGTGAGTACGGCGACGACCATCGCCGGATCCGGATCCGGATCGGCACGCGGCTGTGGCCCGCGCGCGGCGGCGCCATCGATATATTCGTGCGACGACCACAGCCGCCCGTCGAATTCCCCGTGCGCGAACATCTGCACGATATTCGGGTGGTGCAGTTTGACCGCGACCTCGAATTCGTGGATGAACCGCGCCCGCGCCGAATCCGACTGCCCGGCGGCGGTATTCATGATCTTCAGCGCGACCGGACCCTGCCCGTCGTCGGCCAGATAGACCTCACTGCTCCCGCCCACTCCGAGCTGCGCCGCGATGACGAACCCCGCGAAGCGGTCTCCTGACCTGAATGACACGCCGCACAGCTTAAAGCGGATCGGCCGCGATTTCCGGGGTATCGGTGGCTCGAGGTTTGCGCCACATTCCGGCCCACGCCCAGGCAGGACCGGAATGAGGCTCGACATCGAACAGCGGAACCTCGGCAAGTTCCGGGTGCCAGGCCTCCAGCGTGGATATCCCGGGCGCCATGAGATTGGTTCCGGTGAAAAGCCTTTCGGTCTCGGTCCGATCACGGGTGATCAGGGTGATACCGGACCGCTCGGCGGCGTGCGCGGCCGGCTCCGCACCCCGGGGATCGAAATCGGCGGTGAAGTGGCTGGTGGCCAGGGATACATCAGAACCGAGATCAGCATGATTCCCACCGGCCGGTCGGGATCGATGGTTTCGGTGTATCGCGAATCACGCAGGATCGTCTCCGGATCGCGCAGGTCGGCGTGGATGAGGGTGGTGCGCCCCTCGGGCGTGCTCATCATCAGGGCCCGGGCGTGCGCGAGCACCAGCGGGTCCTTGTCCACGTAGACGATGCGTGCGGCCGGATCGACCTCCTGGGCCACCTCGTGGGTGTTGCGCGCGGTGGGCAATCCGGTGCCGATATCGAGGAACTGGGTGATGCCGAGTTCGGTGATGGCGTATCGCACGGTCCGTCCGAGAAATGCGCGGCTGGCCTCGGCCATGCTGCGAATGCCAGGGATATGGGCGGCGATCTCGTCGCCGAGTTTGCGGTCGGCGGGGTAGTTGTCGACCCCGCCGAGCCAATAGTCGTAAAAGCGCGCCTCGTGCGGGACGGTGGTGTCGATCGTGGCCGGCAGTGGTTCGGCCGACTACGCCGCGCCGAGTCGCCGTGCTCTGTGCAGGCAAGAACATGCGACGTGGGACTTGTCACGTCGCGTCTCAGGTATCTCACAGGCTTCGGTCAGTGCTCTCTTAAAGCTCGCCGGAAGGGTGTGTGCGTCAGCCGGCGCAGAGCGTCATCCCGCAAGCAGCCCGAAGGAGACGGTGTGCATCTGTCGAAGAAGAGAGCGACCGCGGCGGTCGTCGCCGCGGCGGCCGTGGCCCTGACCCCCGTGGCGGCGGCGGTGCCCGCGGCCGCGGACACGGCCCAGGCCGCGGGCAGCTCCGCCGACGGATCGCACATCGCGTCGGTGCAGGCGCGCGGCCGCAACCTGGTGCTGCAGGTGTACTCCGCGGCGATGCACAAGAACATCGAGGTCGACGTGCAGCGCCCCGCGGACACCTCGGCGCCGGCGCCGACCCTGTACCTGCTCAATGGCGCCGGGGGCGGCCAGGATTCGGCGACCTGGTCGCGCGAGACCGATGTGAGTGGATTCCTCGCGGACAAACACCTCAACGTAGTGACGCCGATCGGCGGTGCCTGGAGCTACTACACCGATTGGCGCGCAACCGATCCCACCCTCGGGCTGAACATGTGGAAGACGTTCCTGACCGCGGAGCTGCCCCCGCTGATCGATCGGGCGCTGAACACCAACGGAGTCAATGCGATCGCCGGCCTGTCCATGTCGGGCACCTCGGTCCTGCAGTTGCCGATCGCCGCGCCCGGACTGTACAAATCGGTTGCGGCGCTGAGCGGTTGTGCGCAGATCAGCGACCCGGTCGGCTACGACTTCGTCAACACGGTGGTGTCCGCGGGCGGCGGTGCCACGGCGAACATGTACGGCCCCAAGGGCGATCCGATGTGGGCCGCCAACGATCCCTACGTACACGCCGACCAGTTGCGCGGGCTCAACCTGTTCCTGTCCAGCGGCTCCGGCCTGCCCGGCCGCTACGACACCCTCAGCTCACCCTTCCTGCAGGCGCCGGGCCCCGGCGGGCTGGCCAACGAGGTCGCGGTCGGCGGTGCGCTCGAGGCCGCGGTCAACTACTGCTCGCACAACATGCAGACCAAGCTGAACCAGCTGGGCATCCCCGCCACCTACGACTTCGAGTCCACCGGCACCCACTCCTGGGGTTACTGGCAGGACGAATTCAAGAAGTCCTGGCCGGTGCTCGCGCGCGGCCTGGGGCTGCCGGCGAACTGACCAGCCGCTACGCCGTCCCCTGCCTGT
The DNA here is from genome assembly GCF_018860155.1 of Nocardia albiluteola. Classification (GTDB taxonomy): domain Bacteria; phylum Actinomycetota; class Actinomycetes; order Mycobacteriales; family Mycobacteriaceae; genus Nocardia; species Nocardia albiluteola. The sequence goes on along the minus strand of NZ_JAHKNI010000008.1, from coordinate 392,012 downwards.
CCATAGCGTCGGGAACAACCACGTCGGGCCACACAGAAGCGGCGCTACGCTGGCGGAGCGCTGCCGGCGGAGCGCTGCCGGCGGAGCGCTGCCGGCGGAGCGCTGCCGGCGGAGCGCTGCCGGCGGAACGCTGCCGGCGGAGCGCTGCCGGCGGAGCGCTGCCGGCGGAACGCCGCCGGCGGAGCGCTGCTCGCACGGAGAATATGCAGTGCAGCGCGCGACGCGGCGACGCGGCCGCCAATGGCTCCTGCTTGCGGGCGTTCGGCGCCGGGGCGCTGCGGGTTCCGGGAGCGCTACGCGTCGGCCGGTTCGGTTATCTGTTCGGCCGTTGCCTCGGCTTCGGCAAATTCGCCCGCGCCCCAGCGCGCGTCGACGACGAGTCCGATCACGCCGATGGTGATACAGATCCCGGAGAGCACCAGCAGCGCCGGATGGGTCTTCCCGGTCAGGGCATCGCCCAGGACGACGACGCCGATGGTGCCGGGCAGGATACCGACGATGGTGGCCAGCACATAGGGCACCATTCGCACCGAGGACAGACCCGCGCAGTAGTTGATCACCGAGAACGGCACCGGCGCGATCAGCCGCAGCGATCCGACCGCGAGCCACCCGCGCTTGGCCAGGCGCCGGTCGACCGCGCGCACCGCGGGGTGGGTCAGCCGCGCGGCGACCTGTTCCCGGTCCAGCACGCGCACGATCAGCAGCGTGAGGACGGCGCTGACCGTGGTCGCGCCCGCCGCGAGCCCGATGCCGAGCACGGGCCCGAACAGCAGCCCCGCGCTCAGGGTGAATACGGTGCGCGGGAACGGAGCGATGGTGACGATGGCGTGCACGAGGAAGAAGACGACCGGGAACAGCGGCCCGACCGAGTGCGCCCAGTCGCGGATCTGCTGCGGGGACGGGTGCGGCGCCAGCAGGGCGAGCACCGCCACGACACCGCACAACACCAGCAGCGCGAGGAATCGCGGATTGCGGAATCTCCTGAGCACCGAGTCAGGCTACCCGCCGGGACCGGTCGCGGGTCGCCCGGATGAACGCGGGGCGGACGTTAGCGAGGCCTGAGCCGCGGATGGACAACGCATTGCCGAGGGCGGAGGCGCCGGCCTCAGGCGCGCCCGCATGCTCGGGATCTTCCGCGCCGCGGCGGTGCAACAGGCTGGGCGGGACCGAAATCCCAGCAGAATGGGTCTGCGAACGAGGCACACAGCGGTGTGCGAAGGTGATGCGAAGAGTTGGTGACCCATCCCGGCGTCCGGTACAGGTAGAAGTATCGGACTCGAGTGGAAGAGGTACAGCAGCGATGCCGATAGGTTCCGATCCCGGCCCGGAAGTCGTCCCGGGCTATGCCGCATGGCGTAAGGGTGTGGCCGGGGTGCTGGCCAAGCCACGCAGGGTCGAGCCCGCTGAGCTGGGCGAGGAGCCCGAACGCCTGCTGGACACCTCGACCTATGACGGCGTGACCATCGCGCCGCTGTACACCCGCCGCGACGAACTCCCCGAGCAGCCGCTGCCGGGCGAATTCCCCTTCGTGCGCGGCGCCGACGCGACCCGCGACGTGCATCGCGGCTGGCACGTGGCCGCGAGATTCGAGAGCGCGGATTCCGCCGCGGTCAACGAGGAGATTCTGGCCGGGCTGGACAACGGCGTGAGCGCGCTCTGGCTGGGCGCGGGCGAGCGCGGCGTGCCCGTCGAACAGCTGCCGCGGGCGCTGAACGGGCTGCTGTTCGAGCTGGCTCCGCTGGCCCTGGACGCGGGCGCGGACGGGAATGCCGCCGCGTCGCAGCTGTTCTCGATCCTCGACGGTTACCAGGCTCCGCGCCGCGAGGACATCCGCATCTCGCTGGGCCTCACCCCGCTCACCAGCCGTTTCAACGGCACCTCCCACACCGATCTGGACACCGCCGTCGCACTCGCGCAGCAGGCGATCGCGCGCCCGGAATCGGTTCGCGCGCTGACCGTCTGCGGCGTGGCGGTGCACAACGCGGGCGCCTCGGACGCACAGGAGCTCGGCGCGGCCGTGGCGGCGGGCCTGGAGTACCTGCGCGCGCTGACCGGCGCCGGCGTGGACATCGCCGATGCGCTGGGGCAGTTGATATTCCGCTTCGCCGCCACCGACGACCAGTTCGCCACCATCGCGAAATTCCGTGCCGCGCGGCGGCTCTGGGCACGGGTGGCGCATCAGCTCGGCGCGCCGGCGTTCGGCAACGCACCGCAGTGGGCGGTCACCTCGGCGGCAATGATGACCCAGCGCGATCCGTGGGTGAACATGCTGCGAACCACCCTGGCCGCCTTCGGCGCGGGCGTGGGCGGCGCCGACTATGTGACCGTGCTGCCCTTCGACGTCGCCCTGCCGCCCGGCGAACTCGATGTGTCGCAGCCGTTCTCGCAGCGGATCGCCCGCAACACCCAGCTGCTGCTGCTGGAGGAATCGCATCTGGGTCACGTGCAGGATCCGGGCGCGGGCTCCTGGTATGTGGAGAGTCTCACGGACGCGCTGGCGGCCAAGGCGTGGGAGTTCATGCAGGAGCTCGAGGCCGCGGGCGGATTCGGTGCCGCGCTCGATTCGGGCCTGCTGGCCGAGCGGGTAGCGGCGACCCGTGCGCAGCGCGATCGCGATGTGGCGCACCGCAAGACGTCGGTGACCGGCGTCAGCGAATTCCCCAATCTTGCCGAAATGCCGCTGTCCGAGGCCGCGCGTGTGCCGTCGCCGATCGCCCGCTACGGCGCCGCGTTCGAGCAGCTGCGCAACCGATCCGACAGCTACCTGGCCACCCACGGTGAGCGACCCAAGGCCCTGCTGGTGCCTCTCGGCCCCGTCGCCGAGTACAACGTCCGCGTGACCTTCACCGCGAACGTCCTGGCCTCCGGCGGCATCGAGACGATCAACCCGGGCGCCCTGGAGTTCGCCGGGATCGGTTCCGCGGCATCGGAATCCGGCGCGTTGGTTGCGGTGCTGTGCGGTACCGACGCACGTTACGGCGCGGAGGCCGCCGCCGCGGTGGAGCAGCTGCGGGGCGCCGGGGTAACCACGGTGCTGCTGGCCGGGCCGGAGAAGGCGGTCGCCGAACTGACCGGCGCGCAACGTCCGGACGGATTCCTCACCGCACGGATGGACGCGGTCGCCGCGCTGTCCGGCCTGCTGGAAAAGCTGGGAGCGTAGACGATGACCATCAACCATGTGATCGGCAGCTTCGCGGACGTACCGCTGAGTGACGGCCCGGACACCCCCGCGCAGGTCGATGCCGCGCAGGTGGGGGAGTACGTGCGCGCCGCGGCCGAGGCGAACAACTACACGCCCGAGCAGCTGGTGTGGTCGACGCCCGAGGGCATCGACGTGCCACCGGTTTTCACTAGGGCAGACCGCGATGCCATTGTCGCGCAGGGCTATCCGCTCGACAGCGTGCCGGGCATCGCGCCGTTCGTGCGCGGGCCGTACCCGACCATGTACGTGAATCAGCCGTGGACGATCCGTCAGTACGCCGGCTTCTCCACCGCGGCGGACTCGAACGCCTTCTACCGCCGCAATCTGCAGTCGGGCCAGAAGGGCCTGTCGGTCGCGTTCGACCTGGCAACGCACCGCGGTTACGACTCGGACCACCCGCGCGTCACCGGTGACGTCGGCATGGCGGGCGTGGCCATCGACTCCATCCTGGACATGCGCGAGCTGTTCGATTCCATTCCGCTGGACCAGGTCTCGGTGTCGATGACCATGAACGGTGCCGTGCTGCCGATCCTGGCGCTGTACGTGGTCGCCGCGGAGGAGCAGGGCGTCAAGCCCGAACAGCTGGCCGGAACGATTCAGAACGACATTCTGAAGGAGTTCATGGTCCGCAACACCTACATCTATCCGCCCGAGCCCTCGATGCGGATCATCTCCGACATCTTCGCCTACACCTCGGCGCGGATGCCGAAGTTCAACTCGATCTCCATCTCGGGCTATCACATTCAGGAGGCGGGCGCGACCGCCGACCTGGAGCTGGCGTACACCCTGGCCGACGGCGTGGAGTACATCAAGGCGGGTCTGGCCGCGGGCATGGAGGTCGACAAGTTCGCCCCGCGGCTGTCGTTCTTCTGGGCCATCGGGATGAACTTCTTCATGGAGGTGGCCAAGATGCGCGCCGGGCGGCTGCTCTGGAGCGAGCTGGTCGCCGAGTTCGAGCCCAAGAACACCAAATCCCTTGCGCTGCGCACACATTCGCAGACCTCCGGGTGGTCGCTGACCGCGCAGGACGTCTTCAACAACGTCGCGCGCACCTGCGTGGAGGCCATGGCCGCCACCCAGGGCCACACCCAGTCGCTGCACACCAACGCCCTGGACGAGGCGCTGGCGCTGCCCACCGACTTCTCCGCGCGCATCGCCCGCAACACCCAGTTGCTGATCCAGCAGGAGTCCAAAACCACCCGGCCCGCCGACCCGTGGGGTGGCTCCTACTATGTCGAGTGGCTGACCCATCAGCTCGCGGAGCGGGCCCGCGCCCACATCGCCGAGGTGCAGGCGCACGGCGGTATGGCACAGGCGATTTCGGAGGGCATCCCGAAGCTGCGCATCGAGGAGGCCGCCGCCCGCACCCAGGCCCGCATCGACACCGGGCAGCAGCCGGTGATCGGGGTCAACAAGTACCAGGTCACCGAGGACACCCCGATCGAGGTGCTCAAGGTCGACAACACCCGGGTGCGCGCCGAGCAGAACGAGAAGCTGCGCCGCCTGCGCGCCGAGCGCAACGCGGGCGAGGTCGAGCGGGCGCTGGCCGAATTGACCAGGGCCGCCGCGTCTTCCGATGGCGGCATGGACAACAACCTGCTGGCGCTGGCCATCGACGCCGCGCGCGCCAAGGCGACGGTCGGGGAGATCTCCGACGCGCTGGAGAAGGTGTACGGGCGCCATCAGGCCGAGATCCGCACTCTTTCGGGGGTTTACCGCGAGGAGGCCGGAAAGGTGACCAATATCAGTCGCGCGATGGCGCTGGTCGAGGAGTTCGCCGCCGCCGAGGGCCGCCGGCCCCGCATCCTGGTGTGCAAGATGGGCCAGGACGGGCACGATCGCGGTCAGAAGGTGATCGCGACGGCGTTCGCCGATCTGGGCATGGACGTCGACGTGGGCCCGCTGTTCCAGACCCCGGAGGAGGTGGCGCAGCAGGCGGCCGACAACGACGTGCACGTGGTCGGGGTGTCGTCGCTGGCCGCGGGCCACCTCACGCTGGTGCCCGCCCTGCGGCAGGCGCTGGCCGATGTCGGGCGTCCCGACATCATGGTCGTCGTCGGCGGGGTCATCCCGCCGGGTGACTTCGACGAACTGTACGCAGCGGGCGCGGCCGCGATCTTCGCGCCCGGCACGGTCATCGCCGATGCCGCGGTGGACCTGCTGCAGAAACTGGCGGCCGAACTCGGACACGAGATCGGCTCCGGCGCGGGCGAATGAATTCACCCGGCGGGAATGACGGTGGTCCGGGGTCCGTCGCATCGACTGCGGGCCACCGTCGTTCCGAACATGCTGACGAGCGGGAACAGGCCGCCCGGGCGTTGTCGCCCGGCGCCGCCCGCGGTGGGGACGAGGGTTCCGGGGAAAGTTGCGTGGCTGAATCCGTTGCGGGGCAGGCGGATCCTGGTGGGCAGGAGTGGGTACAGGCGGGACATCCGAGGCTGACCTCGACCGCGGGGGTGGGGGCCGCGACGGGGCCGACGGCCGCGGGACCGGCCGGGGCGAAACGGCGCACGATCGACGTCGACCAACTGGCCGACGATGTGCGCCACGGCAAGCGCCCGGGTTTGGCGCGGGCGATCACGCTGGTCGAATCGACCCGCGCCGATCATCGTGACCTGGCGCAGCAGCTGCTGTTGAAGGTCGGCTCGGAGGGGGCCGCGAAGTCCAATCGTGTCGGCATCACCGGTGTTCCGGGCGTGGGCAAGTCGACGTTCATCGACGGCCTGGGCATGTATCTGCTCGGCCTCGGACACCGGGTCGCGGTGCTGGCGGTGGATCCGTCCTCCACGCGCACCGGAGGGTCGATCCTGGGCGACAAGACCCGGATGGCACGGCTGTCGGTGGAGCGCGACGCGTTCATCCGGCCCTCGCCGACCGCCGGCACCCTGGGCGGTGTCGCCAAGGCCACCCGCGAGACGATCGTGCTGCTCGAGGCGGCCGGGTACGACGTGGTGCTCGTCGAGACGGTCGGGGTCGGCCAGTCCGAGGTGACGGTCGCCAACATGGTCGACGTGTTCTGCTTCCTCACCCTGGCCCGCACCGGAGATCAGTTGCAGGGCATCAAGAAGGGCGTGCTCGAGCTGGCCGACCTGGTCGCTGTCAACAAGGCCGACGGCCGCCACGAACTCGAGGCCAAGGCCGCCGCCCGCGAGCTGCAGGGCGCCATGCGCCTGATTCATCCCCGCGACTCCCTGTGGCGCCCACCGGTTCTGACCATGAGCGGGCTGAACGGTACCGGCCTGGACACGTTCTGGGATACCGTGCTCAAACATCGAGGGGTGCTCACCGAGGCGGGGGAGTTCGCCGAGAAGCGCCGACGTCAGCAGGTCGACTGGACCTGGACCATGGTTCACGACCAGTTGCTGCGCCGCCTGGCGGAGAGCCCCGGCGTGAAATCCCTTCGCGCCGAGGTGGAATCGCAGGTGCGCGACGGTTCGCTGACCCCGGCGCTGGCCGCCGAGCAGATCCTGCGCGCCTTCGACGCCTGAGACCCCCCGCGAGCGAGGCTCGTTCAGAGTTCGAACAGCCGCGCGGCGTTGTCGTGGCAGACCTTGCGCAGCCAGTCGTCGCCCAGATCGAGGCGGTCCAGGGCGTACAGGGCGTGGCCGTAGGAATAGGGGATATTGGGGAAGTCGCTGCCGAACAGGATTTGGTCGCCGAGCTCGCTCAGGCGGGCGCGTTCGGCGGTGGGGAAGGGGTCCGCGGATTCGAAGAAGTCGGTGAAGTTCATGGTGGTGTCGAGATGGACCTGCGGATATTGCGCGGCGATATCGAGGAATTCGGTGTACTCGGGGGCGCCCATGTGGGCGACGATCAGCCGAAGCGATGGAAAGTGACGCAGTAGTTCGGCGATCGGCCCGGGACCGGTGAATCTGCCTGCGGTGGGGCCGGATCCGCAGTGAACGAGGACCGGAACTCCGGCCTCGGACAGCATGCCCCACACGGGTCGCAGCAGCGGGTCGGCGGGATGGAAGTCGCCGACCTGGATGTGTACCTTGAAGATCCGCGCACCGGCCTCGATCGCCGATTCCACATAACCGGCCGCCTCCGGTTCGGGAAAGAATGTCGCGGTGTGCAGGCAGTCCGGTGTCCGGGCGGCGAAGTCGGCCGACCAATCGTTGAGCCAGGCCGCCATCTCCGGCTTGTGCGGATAGACCAGCGAGGTGAAGGCGCGAACGCCGAATCCGCGCAACGTCTTCAACCGCACCTGTTCCGCGTCGCGGTAGGCGATCGACCACGGCCGCGCGATGAGCGGTCCGGCCGCGTCGAAGTACGCCCACACCTTGCGCAGCACCCGGTCGGGCATGAAATGCGTATGGACATCGATGAACCCGGCCAGGCCGAGTCGTTCCCGCAATTCCGTGATGTAGGTGTCGTCGTCGCCCATCGAATCTCCTTACTGCCCCGCCGGATAGACCTCGCGGGCGAAATCACCGACCCGGGCGATCAGCCGGTCGAAGAACTCCGCCGGATCGGTGCCGATGACGATGTCCGCGTTGGGTTCCCGGTGCCACATCCGCGCCCAGTCCGCGACCGTGGTGCCGCGGGTGATGGTCCCGCCCAGTTCGACGTCGATCGTCGCGGGCCGGGTCGTCGCGAGGCCGGGATCGAGGGCTACCGCGGCCGCGAACGGATCGTGCATGTGGGCCAGATAGCCCTGATCGTACTGGCGGTGGAATTCGAAGTAGAACCGCACCGCATCGGTCAGATAGCGGACAATCGGATTACTCGCCTTCGAGCGCGTGCCCGGGGTGTCGGATTCGGAAACCTCCTGGCGCGGGACGCTGTCGGCGCGCTCGGCGAGGCGGATCAGATGATGGGGATGCATCTCGATGGTCTCGGTGATGTCCAGCGCGCAGACCAGGGGCCGGCGGTCGGCCGGCGCGGCGGAGAAGGCATCGAAGACCTCCTTCCACGCCTCCGGATCCACGTGCACGTTCCATTCGTTGGTGGGCGTGGTGTTCCCCGGATGGTTGAACGCTCCGCCCATCACCACCAGACGCCGAAGCAGCTGCGGCAGTTGCGGTTCCAGTCGTAGTGCGAGCGCGAGATTGGTCAGCGGGCCGGTGCACAGCCCGACGATCTCGCCCGGATGCTCACGCACCAGATCGACCCACATGTGGGCGGCCGAGCGCGCGGAGAGCGTGCGGCGCGACGGCGGGAACTCGGCGTAGCCGACACCTTGCGGGCCGTGCGTGTCCTCCGTGGTGCGCAGGGGGATCGCCAGCGGTTGCTCCGCCCCGAGGGTGATCTCGATGTCGGGCGCCCGGCACAGGTCCAGTAGGGCCAGGTTATTGGCCGCCACCTGCGGTGCGGGCACGTTACCCGCGGTGGAGGCGATGCCGAGGATCTCGGCCTGCGGGCTCGCGAGGAGATAGAGCAGACCGAGCGAATCGTCGATGCCGGTATCGACATCCATGATGATCTTCTGCGGCACGGGGAAATCCTAATCCGTGGCGTCATCGACATGACACGTGGTGGATGCGCACCGGTCCAGCGGGACCGGTGCGCGGGGGTATCAGTACTCCGGGAGCACGTAGTCCTCGCCCTTGCTGAAGAACATCTTCATCGCCAGCGGCCGCATCGCCCGAGACAACATGACGCGGTTCGCGGTACGCATCATGGCGTTACCGAATCGGGTATTCGAGACCATCATCTTGATGCCGCCGCCGGGCAACTGTTTGGCCTCGTCCAGGAACGGGGTCACCCGCTCCTCGTAGCGCCGCAGCGCGTCCGCGAGATCGTTCGGGGTGGAGGCAATCTCACCGGCGAGCACATACGCGCCGACGATGGCCATCGCGGTGCCCATGCCGGTCATCGGCGAGCCGCAGTAGCCCGCGTCGCCCAGCAATGTCACGCGTCCGGCGTTGAGTGAGGGCATATCGATCCGGACGAGTTCGTCGAAGTAGAAGTCTTGCGTAGTGGCCATGGCAGCGCGTATGGCCGGGGCATGCCAGCCGTCGCCGGCCGCGGCCAGGCGTTCTGCGAAGAACCGGTGCTGGGCGGCCACATCGCCACGCAGGCCCGGAACCGGCTCGTCGGCGCGCACGCCGAGGATGGCCTTGGACGTCGCGGGATCGTAGTCGGGCCGCAGGCTCACGGTGGCGCCGGGCACGAACTGCATTGCGAACCAGCCGGGCCGCACGTTCGGCGGGGTCGGCATGGTGAAGAAGGACATATAGCCGCCGAGATAGGTGGCGAACTCGTCCTCGGGACCGAAAGCCAGGCGGCGGGTGGCCGAATGCACGCCGTCGGCCCCGACGACGAGATCGAACCGCTCGCTGTTGCCGGATGCAAAGTCCACCTCGACGCCGCTGTCGTCCTGCCGCAACGCTGTGATCCATTCGCCGTAGCGGTAGTCGAGCTCGCCGCCCGCGCCGGCGACCTCGTCCAGCAGCACCTGGTTGAGATCTCCGCGGGTGATCTCGATCTCGGCCACCGGTCCCTTCCCATCGAAGTGCTCCATCGGGAGGTTCGCGAAGACGCGGCCCTTGGGGTCGATGTAGGACATGCCGAGCTCGGTGAGCTGGTACTTGCGGATGCCCGGCATGAGCCCCATCCGCTCGGCGACCTCACGGCTCGGGCCGCGCAGATCCACGGCCTGCCCGCCGGGCCGGGGAGCGGCCGCGCGCTCGACGATGGTGACCCGGATTCCGGCCCGGAGCAATTGCAGGGCAACGGCGTTCCCGGCGATGCCGCCGCCGGAGACGAGAACGTGGGGGGTGTTGGCGGTGCTGCTCATGATGACGGTTCCTTGTCGGTTGGCTCAAACGTCTTAGACAAATGTGCCATATGACTTGCACGTCTGTCTAGTACAAATGTCTGAGACGTTGTAACCTGGGGATATGGGTAATCGGGAAGATCTGCTGGCGGGGGCGCGGAAGGTGATCCTCGAGCGCGGCCTGGCCAAGGTCACCGCGCGCGACATCGCGGGAGCCGCCGGGGTGAGCCTGGCGGCCATCGGCTATCACTTCGGGTCCAAGGACCGCCTCATCGCCGAGGCGGTCACCGAGGGGGTGGGCGCCCAGATCGGCGACGGGATGGACGAGGCGATTCGGGACGCGGGCGAGGGGCGCACGCTGTTCGAATCGATCGAACCGACCTGGGATGCGATGCTGAATGTCGCGTTCGAGTGCCGAGACCAGCTGATGCTCAGCCTCGAGAACGCCGTGAACGTCTCCCGCACCCCCGAATCCCAGGCCTACCTGGCCTCGGCCGCGGACAGCGTCTATCCGGAACTGGCCACGCTGCTGCGCGAGGTGCATCCCGGCCTCACCGCCGCGGAGGCCCGCGCGGTCGGGAAGGTGTATTTCGCGCTGTTCCAGGGCGTCGCACTGCTGTCGCTGATGGCGCCCAGTGGTGAGATGCTGCGCGGCGAGGATGTTGAACTTGCCGTACAGGCGTTGCGCGGCAAGTGAATTCACGAGTCTGTCGACTACGCCGAGAACAGCGCCGCGTCAACGACTGCTGGTCCGGCGTGGCGGATGTGGTCGCGGCAGTTGTTGGGGCGCCTACAGTCCGCGGCGACCGGAGGCTCGATCTCTGCGCCCGGGAAGGGTGCGCGCTCAGCTGACCCTGCCGCGCCTGCCGGACGCCGGATGATCAACCCAACCCCGATCCGGCCGACGCCGCGGTGGGTATTCGCGTCGAGGGTGCCTGTGCGGCGGGTAGTCTCGCGATCGGAGCGACCGTGGACGCGGGGCCCGCGAGAGTATGTCGATCGGCGTGCGGGAGAGGAAGGTTCGTGGCGGGAAGGATCGTCGCAGGGGAGTGGCTGCGTGAGCTGCGCGCGGTGCCCGACCCCCGCGCGGTGCTGGTGTGCTGCCCGCCGGGCGGTGGTTCGGCCAGCGCCTACCGCGAGCTCGCGCGGTGCTTCGACCAGGGCACAGCGGTATTCGCGGCGCAGTATCCCGGTCGGCAGGATCGGCTCGGCGATCCGTTGATTCCCGATATCGGGGCGCTCGCGGACCGGATCGCCGACGCGCTGTCCCCGGGTGCGCCGCGGCTGGCGCTGTTCGGTCACAGCATGGGCGCCACCGTGGCCTTCGAGGTGGCCCGGCGGCTGGAGGCGAAGGGGCAGAGTCCGATTCGGCTGTTCGTCTCGGGACGAGCCGCGCCGGATGTGCCGTACTCCCATAGCGTCTCCCGTGCCCCGGACGCCGCGGTGATCGCCGAATTGGAGCGCCTGGCCAACGATCCCGCGTCGGTGGCGATCCTGCGGGCCGAGCCGAGTCTGGCGGAGCTGGTGCTGCCCGCGGTCCGCGCGGACTACGAGGCGGTCGAGACGTACCGATACGAGCCGGGGGAGCCGCTGCGGTGCGGCATCTGCGCGATGGTGGGCGACGAGGATCCCGACGTGACGCCGCCGCAGGCGGGGGAATGGCGCCGCTTCACCACCGGTGACTTCGATCTGGCCACTTTTCCCGGGCGGCATTTCTATCTGGACGAAAAGGTCACCGACGTGGCCGATTTCGTCATCGAACGCCTGGCCTGAGGCTCACGCCGCCGAGACTCGAAGGCTTACGCCCACTGTGCGGCAACGACATCCACGTTCTCGGATACCCGCCGCAGCAGATCGAGTAGCTGCGCGTATTCCTCCGGCGTGATGCCCCGCGTGGTGGCGAGCCGGCCGTCGTGGATGCGATCCGCGGCTCGGCCGTGCAGAGCTTCACCGGCCGAGGTCAGCAGGTAGCGCCCGGCCTGGTCGCGCAGCATCAGGCCGCGTTCGCTCAGCGCCGTCGTGTGGGACGCCGCGGCGGCCTCGTCCGTGATGAAGAACGGCTCGAGCGCGCGATTGATGCCGTCCGCATCGATGGGGCCGTGCGCGACGGTGTTGAGCACCTGCCACTCCCGCCGGTCCAGGCTGAATTCTCGCAGCTGAGCGGCCAGATTGTGCTCGAGCCGGTTGTGAATGTGCTTGACCCAGTAGCCGAGCGGCCTGGGGATGCCGGTTTCGTTTCTCGGGTGTGCGGACTGTTCCGATGTGGTCATGGCGAACTCCAAATGGTTGTCATAAGACATATAAATGTAGTTTAGCAAGTGTTTGTAAGATGGCAAGTATGAGCGATAGTGCGTTGGCGACGATCGAACGCGCGATGGTGGCGATCCGGCGCAGCCAGACCCGCCGGACGTTGAATCGGCTGGGTGCCAAGGGCATTCGAACGGCCGTCGACCCCACCATGTTCGGCGTGCTGGATGCGGTGGAGGGGCGGGCGGATGCCGCGACGGTGGGGGATGTCGCCCAGGCGCTCGGCGTCGACCAGCCGCGCGCCAGCCGCCTGGTCGCCCGTGCAGTGGCCGACGGACTACTACGTCGTGAGGCGGATCAGGGCGATGCCCGTCGCGTGCTTCTTCGCCTGACTCCGAGCGCCCGCGCGGCGCTCGCGGGTGTACACGAGGCTCGGCAGGCCGTCTTCGCGCGCACGACAGCCGGCTGGACGGACACCGAGCGGGACGAATTCGCCCGCCTGCTGGCGAAATTCGTCGAGGACTTCGATCGCGTCGTCAGCGAGTCCGATTGAGCATCGGCCAGCAGATATCCCACGCCCAACTACTGACCAGGCCAACGCAGTATCAGCCCGACGACCTTCGGACTTACGCGTCTAGTCTGGAAAGATGCGAGGAGTCGGAACCCGCGGTGGTTCCCGTACTCGGGCGCGGGCCGCATCGGCGGTAGCAACAGCGGGCCTGATGTCCTGGACTACGGGGGCATTCTTTTTTGTCGGCGGACTGCTCGCTGCCGCGGTGACTGCACTGACGGGCGACGGGTTGGGCCCTCGCGCCATCGTGTTCGGGGTAGCGCTGGTCGCGGTTCTCACTGGCATCCTGCTGTATCTGATGGGTGAGCGGATGCCGGTGCGTGCGCACCCGATCTTGGTCTCGCTCGGGACCGTGCTGATCACCGTTGCCATTCATTGGCTTCCCGGCGTCACCGCCGCCGCCACGCTGTCGTCGTTGTATGTCTTCGTCGCCTGCGACGCCGCGTTCTTCTTCAGCAGGCGCATCACCGGCCTGGAGATCGCGTTCGCCGTGGTGTGCTGCATGGCGGTGTTGGGCACTCGCGAGCAACTGCAATGGTGGATCGGGGTGATCCCGGCCGGGGTGACGGTGGTGGTCGGCATGGTGGTCGCGATTCTGGCCCGGATCGCCGCAGAAGCCGATATCGATGTGCTCACCGGCCTGCTCAACCGGCGCGGCTTCGAGCGGTTGCTGAACGCCGAGATCGGCAAGGCCGGCCGGCTCGGCCAACGCCCCGCGCTGGTGTTGGCCGACCTGGACCGCTTCCAGACGAGCAACGGCCACCTCGACCAGCCCACGGGCGATGCGGTGCTGCAGCAGGTCGCCGACACCTGGTGCAACCTGTTGGAGTCGGAACAGACACTGGCCCGGCTCGGTGGGGACCTGTTCGCGGTACTGCTCCCGGACACAACCGAACCGACCGCGGTCGCGCTCACCGACCGCATGCGCGCGGCGACAACCACCGGCTGCTGCGCGGGCGTTACGTCATGGCAACCGGGCGAACCGGCATCTATGCTGGTCAGCCGGGCCGATATGGGCCGATATCGGGCCAAGCAGGCAGGCCGCAACCTGACCAGGCTCGAATCCGGGCAGCGCATTGCCCTGGCTGAGGAGCTGCGCCGTGCCATCGCGGACGACGACCTGGAAGTCCTGTACCAGCCGATCGTCAGCCTGCCCTGCGGTGGCAAGGTGGTCGGCGTGGAGGCGCTGCTGCGCTGGTCCTCGGCCATCGAGCCTGGCCTGAGCTCGAACGGGGTGATCCGCGCCGCGGAGGAGTACAACCTGATTGCCGACCTGGACCGGGTGGTGCTACACCGGGCCTGTGTGGACGCAGCTTGGCTGCACAGAACTGTCGCCGATCTCGACCTCACGCTGAACGTCAATGTCAGCGGTCTGGAGTTGGCCGACAGCGATTACGCCCACCGGGTACGGAGCACTCTGCGCAGCACCGGCTGGGACGCCGGGCAGCTCGTGCTCGAGGTCACCGAGACGCAGTTGGAGGCCGAGTCACAGAACGCGATCGACAACCTGAACGCTTTGCGGAACACCGGCGTACGCATCGCCATCGACGACTTCGGCACCGGTTACTCGTCGTTGAGCAGGCTGGCGGCCATTCCATCGGACATTCTCAAGGTGGACCGGTCCTTTGTTGCGGCGATCACCACGGACGTACCCGCGACGCCGCTGCTCAGGGCGATCAAGGCGCTCAGCAAGGCGCTCGACATGGAGGTCATCGCCGAAGGGGTGGAGAACGCGCACCAAGCGGCGGTGCTCGCCGATCTTGGCTTCTCGCTGGTGCAGGGCTACCTCTACGGCGGCCCTCAGACCGTGCAGGCGATTTTCGACGAACTCATCAAGCAGCGCGGCGCGGCCGCGCACAACGAGCATTGATCATCGACTGTCACCCAGGCCGGGCCTCCTGGACCGGCGCGGCAATCCGGGCGGATAGCCGCGCCGGCCGCTGCTACCGTTCGGTCAGTGTGGCGATGACGGGGTATTTGGTGTTCAGCGTCAGCGAGGAGATGGGGGTCATGTCCGGCTTCTCGACGGTCCACTCGAAGCGCCGCGCTATGGTCGACAGCGCGAGCTGCATCTCCATCAGCGCGAACGCGTTGCCGATGCAGATGTGACCGCCCGCTCCGAAGGGCAGCAGCAGGTTACGGTCGCGGGAGGCCACGGCGTCGGGAGCGAATCGGTCCGGGTCGAAAGTGTCCGGCCGGTCCCAGAATTCGGGGTGCCGGTGCGCATGGTAGTAGCTGTAGATCACCGAGGTTCCAGCCGGGATATGGAAGCCGCCGATCTCGTCGTCCTCCGCGGCGCGGCGCTGCCCCATCCAGGCCGGCGGCTTGAGCCGCAGCACCTCGTCCAGCACCTGCTTGGTGTAGGACAGCGCGGGCAGGTCGGTCATCGCCGCGTGCCCGCCGGGCAGTGCGCCGTCCACGCTGTCGTGCAGTCGCTTGCGCTCGTCGGGATTCACGCTCA
This sequence comes from Nocardia albiluteola, assembly GCF_018860155.1. Lineage (GTDB taxonomy): Bacteria > Actinomycetota > Actinomycetes > Mycobacteriales > Mycobacteriaceae > Nocardia > Nocardia albiluteola. The sequence continues at coordinate 376,810 of NZ_JAHKNI010000008.1, read as the reverse complement.
GCAACAGCATGGCCGACGTCAGGGCCGACGCACTGGTCTCGTGGCCAGCGAACAGCATGGTGACGACCTCGTCGCGCAACTCCTTGTCGGTGAAACGCTCGCTGGTGTCCTCGTCCTCGGTGCTCATGAGCATGGACAGCAGGCCGCCTGTTTCCTTCTCGCGAAGTTCGCGGATGACTGCGTAGACGACGGCGTCCATCTCGGCGATCGCCCGCCAGAAGCGGCGGTGGCTGGGAGTGGGAACCTTCAAGGGCACGAACGGCATTCGCACGAACCGGCCCAGTTCCACATTCGCGTTCTCCGCCGACCGGGCGAAGTCGGCAACATAGGCGCCGCGCGGGTCCAGGCCGAAAAGCGCGCGCACCACGATCCGGAGGGTGAGGTGGCTCAGCTGCTGACCCAGGTCGACCGTTTGCCCGGTGCGGGCGTACTCGGCCCATTCCGCGCACAGGGCGTCGACCTCGGCCACCATGATCTCGCTCAGCTCGGCGATCTGCTTGTGGTGGAACGCGGGTTGGACCAGACGCCGATTGCGGCGCCAGCGATCGTGGTCGGAAATCGACGCCAGGCCACGACCTGCGAACGGCTCCATCAGGTCGTACATCTGGGTTTCCCGCGTGAAGTTCCGCATGCGTTCCTGCAGGATGTACTTGATGTAGTGCGGATGGGTCACCCCGAGCATGGTCCCGTTCACCAGCTGGAAGCGAAAGACGTTGCCGTGTTCAGCCATCGAGTCGGACAGGAACGCAATCGGGTCGTCGACGAAGCGTTTGGTATTGCGAATGCGGCCCCTGACCGACGGAGGAAGCTCTTGGGTGGCAACAGAACTGGACATAACCACTGATTAAAGCCGAGATTGCCCCGGCTCACCGGCAACGGTAAATCCGCCGCTCTCATCAGGAGTGGTGAAATCCTTGGTGGTCGTGCACCGTGGCCGGCGCGCCCGAATGCACCCACGCTCCGGGATGGACGCGCGACCCTGTCGAGGCGTGGAGATTCACATCACGCATGGTGTTCTGACAGGCGCTGGTCGACGTTGCCACTTGCCAAATGTCGCCGTGGTGGTTCCTCAGCTTTGCCGCACGGCGGTCAGGGCCTGCTCGCAGAGCCGGTCGAGTTCCTCGAGCCCGCCACCACCGTCGTTGTCGAGCCACACGGCGGTGGCGGCGTCCAGGCAGGCCAGCGCGGTGGCCACGATCGCCCGGCCGCGCAGACCGGGCGGGGCATCCCCGGCGCCGAGCCGCCGCTCGACCTCCGGGACCAGATCTTCCTGCCAGCGGAGGTGTTTCTCCAGATGGGCGGCCCGCAGCGCGGGCGAGGTCGCGACCAGGCGGCCGATAGCCACGCCGCGCTGCGGCGAGTGCATGTTCAGCACGGTGAACGCATGCCGCAGCGCCGTCCAGATCGGTTCGGAGTCCGGGCGTTGGCGTAGCGCCGCCCCGATGACTGGGCCCTGTTCGCCGAGATCACCGAACACGATGTCTTCCTTCGTGCCGAAGTAGCGGAAGAAGGATCGGCGCGAGATACCGGCCGTGGCGACGATCCGGTCGACCGTCGTGTTCTCGAATCCGTTGTCCAGGAAAAGCTTCAGCGCGACATCGGTGATCTCCTCACGCACCCGGTTGCGGGTGCGCTCCCACAACGGGGCGGCGGTCTCGGGCTGGCCGGGGTACGCGGTCACGTCATTCATCGTAACCGTTCGATGTCCAGCGGACCCCATGCGCCTCATCGACATCTAGTGCTAGTCTGGCACCAAGTGTCAAGGAGGAATCAAATGCCATTCGATCATCACGGTGCGCTGACACTCGTCACTGGCGCCAGCTCCGGAATCGGCGCAGAATTCGCCCGTCAGCTCGCTGCCCGAGGCTCCGACCTGGTCCTCGTCGCCCGCCGCGAGGCTCGGCTCACGACCCTGGCCGCGGAACTGTCGGCCACCCACGCCGTGACCGTCACCGTGCTCGCCTGCGACCTCGGCGAGGCGGGCGCCGCCGCCCGCCTCGCCGACCGGCTGAGTGCACGCGGGCTGCGGCTGACCGGGCTGGTGAACAACGCCGGTTTCGGCACTCACGCACCCTTCGACCAGGAGGACCCCGACCGGCTCCGCGCCGAGATCGCCCTCGACGTGCACGCCGTGGTCGAGCTGACCAGAACCTTCATCGACGACCTGCGTGCCTCCGAGCACGGCCTGCTGATCAACGTCGCCAGCATGGCCGCATACACCCCGGTCCCGCGCATGGCGGTCTACGGCGCGGCCAAAGCGTTCGTGCTCAGCTTCACCGAGGCGCTGTGGTACGAACACCGTGGCACCGGCCTGCGCGTGCTTGCCCTTTCTCCGAGCGCCACCGAAACCGAATTCTTCGACACCGCCGGCGCGGCCGCGGCCTCCGGCATCCGGCGATTGCAAACACCGGGCGAAGTGGTGCGGACCGCGCTGCGGGCCCTGGACCGGTGCAACCCACCCCCCAGTATCGCCGTCGGCCGGCTGAATCGGCTGGCGGTATCACTGAACCGCCTGGCCGGCCGCAAGCAGTCCGTCCTGATGATGGGCGCCCTCACCGCCCGTGCGGCCGACACAGCAGGTGCCCGATGAGCACCGCGCTCGTCCTTGGCGGCGGCGGCATCGTCGGACTGGCTTGGCAGCTGGGCATCTTCGACGGCCTACGCAGCCAGGGCACCGAACCAGGCGCCCGTGAGTTGATCCTGGGCACCTCCACCGGCGCCGTGGCCGGTGCTCTGCTCCCGCACCCGCAGCCGGTCGATCACACACAGGTGCTCGAGCAGCTCGAATCGCTGGCACTGGCAATGTCGGACGGCCCGGGCGCCAGCGATTCGACCGCCCTGCTCGATGCCATGCTGACCACGCCGAAGGATCTGGGCCGATGGCGGCCGACGCGCAGACCATCCCGGCCCAGCGATACCTAACGTTGCTCGCCGCCCTGGTCGGCACCGCGTGGCCGGACCGGTTCGCGTGCACCGTCACCGACGCAGACACCGGCGAATTACACGTCCGGGCAGCACAATCCGCCGTGCCACTCGCAGCTGCCGTCGCCGCCGGCTGCGCTGTCCCACTGCTGCTCCCCCTTGGTCGCCGTCGGGGGTCGGCGCTACATGGACGGCGGCATGAACAACCCGCTCAACGTCGATGTCGTCGCGGGCCACGATCGCGTCGTCGTGGTGTCCTGCTTCCCGCTCGCACCCGCCGGGCCACCGCATCCCGCCCTGGCCGCACAGCAGCAGCGCACCGAACGCGCCCTGGCCGACCTGTCAGACCACCATGCGGGCACTCCCGCGAGCTGCACGGCGTCGGCTCAGGTGTCCCCTAGTACCGCACGGAGCGCGGCCTCGGCGGCGTCGAAACACTCGGGGAAGGCACCCTCGCCGTTGGCCCAGCGACCGAACGCCTCCTCGGAAATGATCGAGGCCACCCGCGCGGTGAGGTGCGCCTCGGTGGGGCCGGCCCCGCGCTGTTGCAGGGCCTCCCGGAGCGCTGCGGTGATCGCTGCCGACTTGCTGCGCTCGCGTTCCAGCAGCTCCGTACTGGACTCGATGATCGCTCTGCGTCGCCCGGAATCGGCGACCATTCCGCTGACTGCCGCACCGACCTCACGAAGGGCCGATAGTGCCGCCGGCAGTGGCGCAAGCCCGGGATCCGCAGCGAGAACCGCCTCGGACACGGCGGCCGGAAGCCGCTCGGAGCCGGCGAAAAGAATCTCGCGCTTGTCCGGGAAGTACCGGTGGAAGGTCCGCCGGGTCAGCCCTGCCCGCTCCGCGATGTGCGTCACTGTCACGGCGTCGTAGCCGTGCTCGCCGAACAGGTCCAGCGCCGCCTGTCGCAGGCGTTCCGGCGCTCCGGGGTCCCAACGTGCCATGCCCGCATCCTACCTATCGCGATGACTCACTGTGACATCGATGCTAGCGTGGTGATGACACAATGAGACATCGCAGGATGGAGGAATCATGGCGCAGGGTGAGATCTGGATTCTTGGAGCCACCGGACGGGTCGGACGGGCCGTCGCGGCGCAGATCGTGGCGGCCGGGGCCGTCCCCGTGCTGGTCGGGCGCGATGCCGGTCGGCTGCGCACCGTGGCCGCCGACCTCGGGCTCGACTCCGACTCGAAGATCGTCGTCGCGTCGGGGGCGGAGGCCATGGCGGCTGAGATCACCCGGCAGCGGCCCGCCGTGGTCGTCAACACCATCGGCGGCTACGCCGAGACCGCCGTCCTGCTCGCCCGCGCCTGTATGCCCGGCGGTCACTACCTCGACCAGGCCAACGACCCGGCCGCCTTCGATCGCCTGTTCGCCCTGCACGACGAGGCCGCCGCCGTGGGAAGCACCCTGGTGGCCGGTGCGGGATTCGGCGTGGTCGGAACCGAGGCGATCGTGGCACGCCTGTGCGAGAACCGTCCCGTGCCGAGCCGGGTTCGGGTGGACACCTTCGCCTCGGTCGCCGTCGAGGAAGGAGTGCTGGGCACCGCCCTTGCCGCCAGCATCGTGGACGGCTTCGCGATGGGTGGCCGTCGCTACGACGGTGGTCGGCTGGTCAAGACCCGCCTCGGGGAGGAAGTCCATCACTTGACCCTGCCCGATGGGGAGCGCATGTCCTCGGTGGGTGTGCCCTCCGGTGAACTCATTGCTGCGCACCGGGTCAGTGGGGCCCCCTCGGTGTCAGCGACCTCGGGCCTCATTCCTGCCTCGCTCGCCGTTCGGGCGGCCCTACCGCTGCTCTCGGCGATCCTGCGGATCCGGACGGTGCGGACCTTCGCGATCGGCTGGATGGCCGGAATCAAGGCCAAGGCCGCCCCACGCCCACGCACCCATACCTGGGGCCACGCCGTCATCACCTGGCCCGACGGCACCGTCCGCGAAGGTTGGCTGCGGGCCGGCGACGCAATGGAGTTCACCTCTGCCGTTGCCGCGCAGACCGCGCTCCAGCTCGCCGCGGGTAAGGGACGGCCCGGCGCTCACACCCCGGCCGCCGCCCTCGGCCTGGACCTCGCCACCGCTGCCGGAGCCGACTTCGTGGACGAGGCCCTGGTCTGACCACCATGGCAAAGGACCAACACGTCGCACAGCGCACCGGTCCCCGCGAAGCCCGAAGGCTGCGACTGTTGCCGTCCACACCCGCACGGTCCACGACCTACCGGCCGCCACCCGAGCCGTGACAACAGCTTTTCGATCAGGACCTTGCGAACCTGGGATGAACTCGGCGCCGTGCCGAGGCGGGCGGCCGTTGGTGCCGGGCGCCCGGGACGGCGCCGATCCCGACCGCAATCGTCCTGCGCTCTTTCTATCGGCGGAGGCTCCTCAGGCCGGTGCGGATTTCGCTGATCAGGATCTCGGGCTGCTCGAGAGCTGCGAAGTGTCCGCCCTTGTCGGCCTCGCCGTAGTGGATCAAGTTGCTGTAGGTGTCTTCGATCCAGTTCCTCGGCAAGCGTGGAATGTCCCGTGGGAACACGGTCACCGCGACCGGCAGTGTCAGCTTCGGGCCGGCCATGCTGGCCGATCGGTTCTCCCAGTAGATGCGGCCGGAGGACGCGGCACTGTTGGTGAACCAGTAGAGCGATATCGTGTCCAGCATGTCGTCGGTGCTGAGAACGTCCTCGGCGAGCCCGTGGTTGTCCGTCTTGGATTGGAACTTTTCGTAGATCCAGGCTGCCTGGCCGGCCGGAGAGTCCGCCAGCGCGAATCCGACGGTCTCCGGCTTCGTGCCCTGAAGGTGGTTCGATCCACCGAGGGCACCGGTGTAGAGGGCGAGGCCGTCCACGGCGTAGCGCTCCTCGGGAGACAGCGTCTCGGGTATTTGAGCGGGGAAAGCGTATGGAGTGTTCAAGTGAATCCCGAGTAGGCCCTCGGGTCGCATGGCCCCGAGGGTGGTGGTCACGACCGAACCCCAATCACCGCCCTGAGCCGCCCAGTTCTCGTAACCAAGACGGTTCATCAGCTCCACCCATGCGGTGGCAATACGCGATACCGTCCAGCCGGTTTCGGTCGGCTTCTCGGAGAACCCGAATCCGGGCAGGGACGGGACGACGACGTCGAAGGAATCTTCGACGTCGCCTCCGAACGCGACCGGGTCGGTGAGTGGGCCGATCAGTTTCAGGAATTCGACGATCGAACCCGGCCATCCGTGCGTCAAGATCAGGGGCATCGCGTCCGGATTCTTGGACTTGACATGGATGAAGTGGATATCCAGTCCGTCGATCGTGGTCAGGAACTGAGGGAAACGATTGAGCTCCGACTCGAATCGGCGCCAGTCGTACTCTCGCTCCCAGTACGCGACGAGCGATTTGGTGTTCTCCACGCGGACACCCTGTGTCCAGTCGGGGACGGTTTCCGGATCCGGCCAGCGAGTCCTGGCCAGCCGTTGCGCGAGGTCCGCGATCTCGGAATCCGAGATCGCGACACGGAACGGGCGGACGAGGTCCGATGGTGCGGGCGTCAGCGCGGTCATCGCCTGGTTCTCCTGAACTCTGGTTTCACGGTGCGGCAGCCTGTTGCGCATCAGTGTGCAGATTACGCAACTGCACACCAGTGTGCAATCATTGATTGGTGCGGATTGAAATCTCGAGGTGCGCTGCATGAGTGACACACAGGAGCGGATTCTCGACGTCGCGCGCGAGGTCCTCGGGAAGAACCCTGACGCCGGCATGGGCGACATCGCCTCCGCTGCCGGCGTGGTCCGGCGTACCGTCTACGGCCACTTCCCCTCCCGCGGCGACCTCGTGCTGGCGCTCACGCAACGGGCCGTGAGCGAGATGGCGGCCGTACTCGCCGAGATCACCGCTGCCCATGGAGCGGCCGACGAAGCGTGGGTCGATTTCATCGCTCACCTCTGGCCATTGACGCACCGTTACCGAGTGCTGGTGGTGCTTCGACGCGGCGAGTACGGAGAGGAGATCCACTCCCTCCTCGGACCGGTCGAGAAGACGCTTGCCGATCTCGTCGAACGAGGCCAGGACAGCGAGGCGTTCGGACGGCACCTGCCCGCGGACATTCTGAGCGAGGTCGCCTACGCCGCCGTGTTCGCCATCGCGGACAACGACCTATCGCATGGAGCTCTCGGCGTCCGCGCAGCGACAATGACGAGCCTGCTCATGTTGGGAGTTCCCGAGGCGCGCGCAAAGTTCCTTCTGGAAGACCAGCCGTGATGCGCCGCACGTGACACGGGCTGCTTGGAGCAAGGCAGCACGCAGCGGTCCCGAGCGCGGGCTCTACGGCCCGCCCGGCCTACCCGATCGGGTCGCCAATGTTGTACCGGCCCGCCCGATACCCGCAGGGTGCAGGTCGATGGGTATCGGGCGGCGAGAACTCCGGATGACCGCCCGGCAGCCACGAAAGTCTGCACGAACTGCTGGCCCTTTACGAGCGTCTGCACCTGCGCAACACAGAAGACTTCTCGCGCATCACCGACAATGAACTCGCCATCCGTTCTGCCTGGTGGGAACTCGGCCCGGTGGAACTGCGGTTCCGGCTCGAGCGGTACATCTGGCACCCCCGCGACCATGCAGTCTCGATCGACAAGATCCTCGACGCGTCCGGTCGTCGGCACACCGCCAATCACCGCTTCGCAGCACGTCTGTTCAGCGGATTGGGAACCGCCGAAGCAGCATTGATCGGAGCCGACGGATTCCTCGCCGACCGGGTCGAAGCTCTGGCGACCACGATCAATGAACGAGCCAACGAAGCCGCACATCTGCTGAGGCAGATTACCGACAGCAAGCCGAGCATCCGGTAGCTGACCTTCCCGGCCCGGCGTGCCCACCACCTGTGAAACCGATGCGAGGACGACAATGTCTCCACCCGACCTGCAACAGCCCTACTCTTATCATCGGCGAACCGCCTCTGAGCCTGATCACCGGCGATATCCCGGCTGGCGGAAAATGACTGAGCAGGAATGGAATTCGCCACAGTGGCAGCGGGCTCACTGTGTCAAGAACCTCCAGCAACTCCGCAACGTCACTGGGGAGCTGCTCAGTGATACCTTCTTCGCTGATCTCGAGCGCGACCAGCGCGAGCACGCGACAATGTCCCTGCTGATCACGCCGCACATGATCAACACGATGGCGGTCGATGCTCCGATCGATGGACCTGGGAGCCTCACCGACGCTCACCCTCGCCCCGCAGGCGCGCCTGGAGGCGATGCTGGCCTACCTGCGAGCAACACCGACCGTGCGGGATGTCGTGGTCTCGGGTGGAGACCTGGCCAACTTGCCGTGGCCACGGCTCGAAGCGTTCGTCGACGCTCTGCTGGACATCGACTCCATCCGCGACATCCGTTTGGCGAGCAAGGCGTTGATCGGCCTACCCCAGCACTGGGCCGACGATCACGTAGTCTCCGGGATCGCACGACTGGCCGGCACCGCACGCGATCGCGGTATCCATGCCGTACTACATCTACCTCTGCGACATGATCCCCTTCAGCGAACACTGGCGTATCTCACTCGCCGAGGCTCAAACCCTGCAACTGGACATCATGGGGTACCTCCCGGGCTTCGCAACACCACGGATCGTGTGCGATGTACCCATGGTCGGTAAGCGCTGGGTACACCAGGTGGCCCACTACGACCGGATACGCGGAATCTCGTACTGGTCCAAGAACTATCGCACCATGGCTAGATGCCGCCGACCCTGAGGCGCTGAGTCGGCTGTACCCCTACTACGACCCCCTTCACACCCTTCCCCCAGAAGGGCAGCAATGGTGGTCCGATCGAAATCACGACCGCCCTGAGTCCACACCGCAACAACAACTCGCGTCATGATGTCGGAGCCCAGGACGGCACGCCCCGAATCGGGACCTCGGCCGGTAGCATCGTCGCCCGTGACGCTGCATCTCTTCGACACGGCCACGCGTACCCTGCGGGAATTCACCCCCCTGATCCCCGGTCAGGCCACGATTTACCTGTGTGGGGCCACCGTGCAGAGCGAGCCTCACATCGGACACGTACGCAGCGGTGTCGCCTTCGACGTGCTGCGCCGTTGGCTCCGGGCCACCGACCACCAGGTGACCTTCGTACGCAACGTCACCGATATCAACGACAAGATCCTGCACAAGGCCGCCGAGGCCAGCCGCCCCTGGTGGGAATGGGCAGCCACCTACGAACGCGCTTTCGACCGTGCCTACGACACCCTCGGCATACTGCCGCCAACCGCGCAGCCTCGCGCGACCGGGCACATCACCCAGATCATCGAGCTGACCCAGCGGCTCATCGCCGCCCGCCACGCCTATGCCGCCGCGGGCAACGTGTACTTCGACGTGCACAGCTTCCCCGCCTACGGCGCACTCGCACGGCTCAACCCCGAAGACCTGCAACAAGGTGAAAGCCTGGGTATGGGCAAGCGCGACCCCCAGGATTTCACCCTCTGGAAGGCCCACAAACCGGGCGAGCCGGTATGGCCCTCACCGTGGGGACCAGGCCGACCCGGGTGGCACGTCGAGTGCTCGGCCATGGCTACCACCTATCTCGGTGCAGAGTTCGACATCCACTGCGGCGGAATGGATCTGCTGTTCCCACATCACGAGAACGAAGTCGCCCAATCCCGCGCCGCCGGTGACGGCTTCGCCCGCTATTGGCTACACAACGGGTGGGTTAGCCTCGGCGGGGAGAAGATGTCCAAATCGCTCGGCAACGTGCTGTCCGTGCCGAACGTGCTCACAAACGTCCGGGCCGTCGAGCTGCGCTATTACCTGGGCAGCGCCCACTACAGGTCGATGCTGGAGTACTCCGAGCAGGCACTCGACGACGCCGCTGCCGCATACCGGCGGCTGGAAAGCTTCGTCCGCAAGGTCAACGATGACGCCGACGGCGTGCCAGCAGGGAAGTGGACCGATGCCTTCGCCGACGCGCTGAACAACGATCTCGGCGTACCCAAAGCTCTCGCCGAGATCCACCAGCTCGTAACCGAAGGCAACAAAGCGCTCGCCGGAAACGACACAGCCACAGCCGCCGACATCGCCGCCCAGGTGCGCGGAATGCTCGACATTCTCGGACTCGATCCACTGAACTCGCACTGGGACCACCGTACGAACTCCCCAGCAACCCAGCACGCCCTCAACGCTCTAATAACCGCACAGCTCGAACAGCGCGAGTCAGCCCGCGCAGCCCAAGACTGGCCCGCCGCCGACAAAGTGCGCGATCGACTCGCCGCCGCCAACATCGACGTGACCGATACCCCCGAAGGGCCGACTTGGGCATTCCACAAAAAGTAGCCGCAGGAAATACCCTGGGAACCCACCTTCGAGCTGACGAATCAATCTAACCGATCATGAGATAGTCCGGGCTTCGAATGATCGCGTGTCGAGTTGTGGCGGAGTACTAGCCGCGAGGCCTCATGGCGCGCAGGGACTCCACGTCGAAGGGACCGGTGCCCAGGATCTGGTGCACCTCCCACTCGATGATCTCGATGCGGGCCTGCCGGTGCGCCGCCAAGGGGTCTTCGGCGGCGACGCGGGCCGCGTCGTCTCGCGAGTGCGCCCGCATCACGTACAGGCCGGTGCTGCGATCTCGCGCCGGTCCGGACATGACGACCGTGCCGTGATCGTGCTGCGAGCGCATCCAGCTCAAGTGCTGCTCGAGCAGTGGGTCGTCGGCATCGACCGGGTGCGGGTCGTGGCGAAGCACCAAATACCAGTTCACCGATTCTCCTCATCGAATGATTTAGCACGAGGTTGGTGCCGGGTGTCGACGCGACCGCTATAGCTCCCGAAGAATTATTCCGTCTGCTGTTACCGTAGAGCCTGTCAGCCCGATTCAGCAAAGTTGAGCGGAATAATTCGTCCGAAAATGAATGAGGGCGTCATGACTGAACAACCACGGCTGGTGGGCAAGCGGGCACTGGTCACCGGTGGCAGCAGGGGTATCGGCGCTGCGATCGCGCGGCGGCTGGCGGCCGACGGCGCGGCGGTCGCGGTCAACTACGTCGCCGACGCGGCCTCGGCCGATAAACTTGTCACCGAGCTGACCGGCAAAGGTCACCAGGTCGCGGCATTTCGCGCCGACATCAGCGATCCCGCCCAAACTCACGACCTGGTGGGGCGAGCGGTGGGGGCGTTCGGCGGCCTGGACATCCTGGCCAGCAACGCCGGTGTCGAGCACTTCGGCGCACTGCAATCCATCACGCTGTCCGACTTCGACCGAATCTTTCACATCAATGTCGCTGGGCAGCTGTTCGCCACCCAGGCTGCCGCGGCGGCGATGACCGGCGGCGGGCGGATCCTGCTGACCTCCTCGATCAGCGCCCGCATCGGCGTCTACCAGCACACCCTGTATGCGGCAAGCAAGGCCGCTGTCTCGGCGATGGTGCTCAACCTGGCGCCCGAGCTGGCCGAACGCGGCATCGCAATCAATGCGATCGCACCCGGGGGCACCGCCACCGACATGGCCGCCGAAGCCGGCGCGCGCTACACCCCGCCCGCATTGCGCGACGTTGCCGCCGATGCAGTCATCAGATCGATGAACGCCGTCGGCAGGCTGGCTGAACCCGCCGAAATAGCCGCAGTCGCCGCGTTCCTACTGTCCCCGGAGGCGTCCTACATCACCGGAGCTACCGTCGACGCGTCCGGGGGGTGGATGTAGTGGCCGAGGCGGTCAGGCCGACACGACGATGCAGCGCCACAATGGGTTTCGGAACGCGTGGCGGTCCCGACACCAGCGACGCGCGCAACACCCTGGCCGCATGATCGCCGGGCAATTCCACGGCCGTTACGGTCTCGACGTGTTTGCCGTGGCGCAGCGCCGCCTTCCCTTGTGCCGCACGCAGGTTGCGCACCCAGTTGACCGTTCCGTAGGCCGCCACCAGATATCGCCGGTCGTCTTGTTCGAACACCGCCAGCGGCGTTTCGATCGTGCGGCCGGTGCGACGCCCGGGCACCGTGAGGACACGGAAAGTCCACATCGGCAATCCAGCGCGTATCACGATCCGCATCCACGCGTTGGACGCCCTTACGCCCCCCATGCTCGATACGGCTTGGCCATGAATTCGAATGTCCGCCTGTCCGGTGGCGTCTGCCACCGAATTACGGAACCATTGGTCTCATCTCTTGCACGACCCTTCAGGTGTGGCCCGTCCGCAATCAAAGGAGGAGTGATGAGCAAGGAACCGAACCACGATGGTCAGCCAGACTTCGAAGCGCTGTACCGTGACGCGGCGTCGGAGCAGGATTCTCCTGCATCGATCCCCTGGGACATCGGTGGCCCACAGCCGGTGGTGCAACAGTTGGTGGCCTACGGCGCTGTGCGGGGTGAGGTGCTGGACCCCGGAACCGGCCCGGGACATCACGCGATCCATTACGCGTCCAAGGGCTATTCGGCCACCGGGATCGACGCATCGCCGACGGCGATCGAGCGGGCCAAGCGCAACGCGGAGCGCGCCGGGGTGAGGGTGAACTTCGAAGTGGCCGATGCCACCAGACTCGACGGCCTGGAGAATCGGTTCGACACCGTCGTCGACAGCGCGTTCTACCATGTGTTTCTCGACGACGAACAAACACAGACCCAGTACGTGCAGGCCCTGCACCGGGCCACTAAACCGGGGGCGCGACTGTTTATGTTCGAAATTGGCCGCCACAACGTCAACGGCCTTCAGCCCGAGGGTTTGCCGGCGGAGAATTTCGACCGGGTGCTTCCCGCGGCCGGGTGGCGCATCGACTACCTGGGAACCACCACTTACCAAGGCACCTTCAGCCCGGAGACGTTCGCCCTTCTCACCAAGGAGATGAGTGGCGATTCGGGATGGGCCGAGCGGATGAAGCCGATGCAAGAACAACTCCAGGTGATTGCGCCGTTGCTGAAAAACAACCGGGTACACCTGCCGGTGTGGGCCGTGGCCGCCACCCGCCTCGACTAACACGACAGTTGTATTTCGTTGTGGTGCAGGATGGTTGATCTTGCGCTAGCTTGTCCGTCTGTGCTGGATGATGTTGTGAACGAGGATGTTTCGGCGTGGCGGTCGGCGTTTGATGAGCTGTTCGCGCGGGTGGCGGGAGTGTTCTTCCGGTCCGAGCCGCGGCGGTGGGCGCGGGCGTATCTGACCGGTCTGCTGGCGCCGGTGGAGCGCAAGAACTCCTGGCAGCTGGCCGATGCTGCGGGCGCGGTGGGGCCGGATGGGTTGCAGCATTTATTGAACCGAGCCCGGTGGGAGGCCGACGAGCTGCGTGATCGTCTGCGTTCGTACGTGGCTGAGGCGCTGGCTTGCCCGGACGGCGTCCTGGTGCCGGACGAGACGGGATTTCTCAAGAAGGGTGTGAAATCGGCCGGTGTCCAGCGGCAATACTCGGGCACAGCGGGGCGTGTGGAAAATTCTCAGCTCGGTGTGTTCCTGGCTTACGCCGGCAAGTCCGGGCGGGCATTGATCGATCGAGAGCTCTATCTCCCCGAAGCGTGGATCGGTGATCCGGATCGATGTCGAGATGCTGGGATACCCGAGAACCGTTGCAGTCAAGGAGTTTTGACGAAGCCGCGACTGGCAGAGGCAATGATCGCCCGAACTCTGGACGCCGGTGTGGCCGCCGGATGGGTCGCCGCCGATGCGGCCTACGGGCGCGTCGGCCGGTTCCGGGCCTTCTGCGAAACCCGCCGACTGTCCTACGTCGTCGAAGTTCCCGTCCGGCAGACGGTGGACGATCTGGACGGCCGCCGCCGCGTCGACACCCTCGTCGGCCGCGCACCCGCCGAGGCCTGGCACAGGGTTTCGGCCGGACTCGGGGAGCGTGGGGAACGCGTATACGACTGGGCATGGGCCACCCTGCCGTCCTTCGGTGACCTGCCGGCCGGATTCACGCGCACTCTGCTGGCCCGCCGAAGCCTCGACGACCCCACCGATATCGCCTACTACCTGTGCTTTCACCCCGATACCGTCACCCGCGAGCAAGTCGTGGCCGTCGCAGGAGCCAGGTGGGCGGTCGAAGAATGCTTCCAAGCCGCCAAGGACCAATGCGGCCTCGACCACTACCAGGTCCGCAAATGGCACCCCTGGTACCGCCACATCACCTTGGCCATGCTCGCCCACGCCTTCCTCGCCGTCACCGCCGCCACCGACCCAAAAGCCCACGCGGGCTGGGCCGACTCACAGTCGCCGACATCCGCCGTCTCCTGGCGATAGTGCTGCACCCAGCCCGCACCCTCACTCACGCCCTCGCAGTCTGCCGGTGGCGCCGACATCACCAGACCTACGTCCGCAACCTCCGACATCAACGAAACCGATTATGAAACAACGAAATACAACTGTCGTGCTAACGCTCCAGCCGCACTTCGTGATCTTGTGAGTTTGCTACACCTGTTGTCGCGGACCGAGGTAGTCGTAAGACTCCGCGATCCGGAGAACACCCCCGTGGCCCGGATCGCCGTGACCGCGTTTCTCGCGGTGAACCTGGTGTACGCCAACAATATCCACCCGGTAGCGCGGTGGCTGTGGATCACCCTCGGTGTCGCCTACGGCGCTTGGGTGGTATTCGCCTTGTGCATCGGACGGTTCCCTCGAATCGCGGTACCGGCACTGGTCGCCTGCGTGATCATCTCCGCCGTACCAACCGGCTGGTGGTCCGATGCCGCTCCCGTCACCACCCCCATCATCACGATGGGGGTGGTGATCGCCATATTCGGCAACCAGCGTGCGATGAGTACCCGGCTGATCTTCTCTACCTTTGTCGTCGCCTTCGCAGTGCTGACGGTCGGCGATCTGGCCCTCGGGCGGATTGCCAGGCACCTACTCACCCAAGGCGCACTGGTGGCGGTCATGTTGATGGTCGGCCTGTATCGCCGCCAGAATCGCATACAGGCCCGCCAGAGCAGGCTGCTGCTCGAGCAGACCCGGCTCACATAGCAGGAGCAGGCGCGCGCGGCCGCGCTGGATGAGCGCGGCCGCATCGCGCGGGAGATGCACGACGTGCTGGCACACTCCCTGGGCGCGCTGACCGTGCAACTCGACGTCGCCGAGGGCCTGCTGACCGAGAAGGGCGATGTGCCCGCTGCCCTGACCCACGTACGCCGGTCCCAACGCCTGGCCCAGGACGGATTGACCGAGGCCCGCGGCGCGGTCGCCGCCCTGCGCGACGACGTCCCTCCGCTGGTCGAGGCGATACGCGGGCTCGTCGCGGGATACCGGCGTGACCACCACATGGCGGTGGACCTCACAGTCGATGGTAAGCCACGGGCCGTGCGGTCGGCGGTGGCGATATCACTGCTGCGCACGGCTCGCGAGGCACTGACCAACGCGGGCAGGCACGCGCCGGGGACGTCGGTGAGCATCGCCCTGACCTTCGGCCGGGAGCGCGTGCGGCTGTCGGTGTGCAATCCGCTGCTCAACGACCCGATTCCCGCCGGGATGGAACGCACGCCGGGCAGAGGCGGCGGGTACGGCCTGACCGGAATGCGCGAACGGATCGCGTTGGCCGGCGGCACCCTGTCCGCCGAACCGGGCCGGGACGGCCGCGACTGGCGGGTAACCGCGGAGATACCCGATGAGTGAGGCCCACACCGGAATCCGGGTACTCGTGGCCGATGATCAGCAGATCATGCGCGAGGGGACGGGGTTGCGGCCACCCGGCGGATCGTCCGAGAGCATCTGGCCGCCGCGGTGATCGTGCTGACCACCTATGCCCGGCGAGGAGTCGATCGCCGGTTCGCTGCAGGCGGGGGGCGCGTGGCTACCGTACCGAGGATTCGGGCCGCACAGAGATCGGCCGCCATCAAAGCGGCGTCCGGCCATCGGCGGCCGGTCAAGCACGCTGCGGACGGGTCGTCAGCGGCGGTGGAGGGTGTCGAAGGTGACGGCGAGTGTTACCGGTGTGGCCAGGGCGGTGTGGGGCATGTATCGGAGTCCGGACCGGTCGAGGCGGTATTCCTCGATGCTTTCCCAGCTTTGCCCAGGCGGGCAGCCGCGCCGGGAAACAGCTGTAATGCGTTGCGGCCGACGTCTTCTCGCTGTTCCGGGGGCAGTCCGGGGAAGTTCAGCAGGGCCTGCCTGTTGATATCGATGGTTTCCGGAGTACTGCACGGAACCCCGGAATCGGATCCGTAGAGCAGGTGGCTGGGTGGAATCATGGTCAGGGCCGCAGCCAGCGACGAGGGCAGGCCGGTCGCGGCTGTATCGAGATACAGGCGGGCTAGCTGCTGGCGAATCTCGGTGCGGGTCACCGCGTTCGGATTCGGGACCCAGGACTCGGCGCCGAGCAGTTCGAGCCGTCCCGACATCGCGGGCAGTGCACCGCCCCCACCGCAGTGTGCGACGATCAGGCGCACATTCGGGTAGTCGCGGAAGATTCCGGCGTAGAGCATGTCGACGATGGTGCGGGTCGTCTCGAAGCCGACCTCCAGCAGCGGCGCAGGGCGGCCCTGGGCTCCGGGGGCGTAGGCGTCGGGATGGGCGAAGACGACCGCGCCGCGGCGGTCCAGCTCGGCCCACAGCGGGCGCAGGCTCGGATTGCCGAGGTATACCCCGTTGCGACAGCACGTGACCGCGAAGCCGTCGGCGCCGAGTTCCTCGGCCCGCGTCACCTCGGCCATGGCGGCGTCGAGATCGTCCGTGGGCAGCGCCAGCAGCAGGCCGAACCGATCCGGATGCCGGCGTACCAGGGATGCGCCGTACTCGTTGGAGGCCCGCAGCGCTTCGATGGTGCGGGGCAGATAACTCAGCAGCTGCATCGTGGTCCCGGCACGGTCCATCTCGGCCAGAGCCAGCTCGGGTGTCCACAAATATGGTTGCGGCGCAAGGAAACACGCCTCCCGCTGGGAGTGCCAGGCGGCCTCGCGCTGGTCCTCGGTCATCGGCGGCGTGTAGTGGGCGTGTACGTCGATCCAGACAGCGGTCATACCTCCACGCTGCCCCGATGGGCATGGCAAAGGAACCCTATATTAGCGCTACTCGATATAGATTTGTTCTATGGATGCCGGTGAGGAACTGCGCGGGCTGGACAACAACCACCTGTACGCATTGCACGCATTGCTCGTCGAGCGGACCGTGACCGGCGCGGCCGCCCGGCTCGAACGCACCCAGCCGACGCTGTCGGCGGCGCTGGCGCGGTTGCGGCGCCTGTTCGGTGACGAATTGCTCACCCGGGTCGGCAACCACTATCGGCTCACCCCCTTCGCCGAGCAGCTGCTGCCGTTGGTGAGCGTGGCCGTGGCCGCGGTTGAGCGGGTGTTCGCGGCGCGGTCACAGTTCGATCCGGCGGGATCGGATCGCGTATTCACCGTTGTTTCTTCGGATTACGGGATCAGCGTCGCGGGCGCGCGGCTGGTGGCGCTGCTGTCCGAGCGCGCGCCCGGGACAGCGGTGCGGTTCCGCCCGGTGACCCCCGAGACATTGAACCGGCCACCCGAGTTCGCCCGGACGGTGGACGGGGTTTTCATGCCGCGCGGCTATCTGGACCTGCCCCGCACCCGGGACCTGTACCGCGATCGCTGGGTCTGTATTACCAGCGCGGACAATCCTGCGATCGGGTCCGAGCTGACCATGGCCGACCTATCCCGCCTGCCGTGGGTGTCTACCTTCGATGATCCGCTGGGACGCGGCTCGGCCTGGCGGCAGATGGAACTGCTGGGTGTGGTGCCGCGGGTGTGCGCGACGGCCGACTCGTTCCTGGCGATGCCGTATCTGGTACGCAACACCGGCGGTATCGCGATGATGCAGCACAGGGTTGCCAAGTCGGTCGCCGCCGCCCTCGGCATCCGGACCCTCGAGCTGCCTTTCGACGCTGTTCCCCTGGTCGAGGCGTTCTGGTGGCATCCGATCCACGACACCGACGCCGGGCACGCGTGGTTTCGCGCCGTGCTCGGCGAGGTTGCCGCACAACTGAATTGATCAGTCTGCTTTCCAGGTGACCTCGAGAGCCGGCGGCCAGTGCGTGAATTCGCCACTGCCGGAGGGCATCCGCAGGCTCTTGCTGTAACCGAACTCGTGCAGTGTCTCGAGAGCGTGTTCGCGGCCGAAGCCACTGGAGCCGACGCCGCCGAACGGTGTCCCGGTGAACGCGCGGTCGTAGTTGTTGACGAAGACGATACCGGCCCGGACCGCACGGGCCACGCGGAGCGCCCGTGCCGAGTCTGCGGTGAAAATCCCGGCGACCAAACCGAATTCGGTGTCGTTGGCGATGCTGATCGCCTCGGCCTCGTCCCCGAACGGCAGCAGGGCGATGACGGGACCGAATATCTCCTCGGTGGCGATGCGCATCTCCCGGGTGACCCCGGTGAACAGGGTGGGACGAACGAAATAGCCTCCGGCCAGGTCGGGTTCGGAGGGCAGGTCGGCCTGCGCGGCGATCGTCGCGCCCTCGGCGACGCCGATGCCGATGTAGTCGAGCACACGCCGGCGCTGGGCCTCAGTGACCAGCGGACCGACATGGGTACCGGCGTCCGATCCCCGGCCGACACGCAGCTTCCGCACCGCGGCGGCGAGCCGCCCGGCGACCTCGTCGTGGATGTCGGCGTGCACGAGGATTCGCGAGCCCGCGGTGCACGCCTCGCCCTGATTGAAGAAGCCGGCCTCGATTGCCCACGGGATCGCCGCGTCCAGATCGGCGTCCGGGAAGATCAGGAACGGATTCTTGCCGCCCAGTTCCATCAGCGCGGGAGTCAGACGGTCTGCGGCGGTGTGCAATACGGCCCGGCCGGTACTCGGTGCACCGGTGAAGGAGATCTTGCCGACCAACTCGTGCCCAGCAAGCGTGGCACCGATGCGCCCGGTACCGGGCACTACGTGCACGACATCGTCCGGCAGGACGGCCTGGGCGAGTTCGATCACCCTCAGCATCGACAGCGGCGCCTGCTCCGGTGCTTTGAGCACCACCGCATTCCCGGCCGCCAGCGCGGGCGCGAGCTTGCCCGCGGTGTGCAAGGGCGGCCAGTTGAACGGCACAATGGCCGCGACGACGCCGAACGGCTCGAGCAGCGTCAGGTCGAGGGTCGTTCCCGCATCGCGCAATCCGCCGGGCATGGCCTCGCACAGGCCGGCGAACAGCTCGAAGATCGCGATGGCCGCCTCCACGTCGAACCGGCGCGATTGACTCAGCGGTTTGCCGTTGTCGCTGGTCTCCAACGCGGCGATCTCGTCGGCGTGCTCGCGGACGGCGTCGGCTATCGCATGCAGCCATCGGCCGCGTTCGCGTGGTGTACGGGCCTTCCAGCGCGGCTGCGCGGCGTGCGTGGTACGAACGGCGCGGTCCACCTCTTTCTCACCCGCGCCCTGAACGACGACAAGCGGCGCCCCGGTGGCCGGATCGGTCACGGTGAAGCGGTCGCCCTCGTCCTTGGACGACCAGCGGGTGTGCAGGATGTCGGCGTTGACGGCGGCAGTGCTCATGAGGGTTTCCATTCTGAGAGAGAGAATTCGGCACCGGACAGCACACCGAGCTGGGACGCGTTGCCGCACCGGATCATCGCGGTATGCTCGGCATCCAGACCGGCTTCGTCGAGCCGCTGTCCTGGGTTGTCGACGCCCATGTCGAACGGGTAATCCGAGCCGAGCACGACTCGTTCCGGACCGACCGCGGTGACCAGATGCCGCAGTGCGTCCGGGGTGTAAACCAGCGAGTCGAACCACATTCGGCGCAGATAGCTGCTCGGTGGCTCGGCGCTGCTGCGGGCGTCGGGCCGGTTGTGCCAGGCGAAGTCGAGCCGGGCGGCCTGTGCAGGGAGGTAGCCGCCGCCGTGTGCGGCGAGCACGTGCAGGTCCGGGTGGCGGTCCAGAACCCCGGACAGGATCAAGTGTGCCAGGGCGACGGCGTGTTCCACGGGCTGTCCGATCGAATTGGACAGGTACCAGCGGTCGAGGCGCTCGTCGAGGGTGCAGCCCCAGGGGTGTAGGAAGATCAGTGCCCCAAGTTGCTCGGCCCGGGTCCACAGCGGCTCCAAGGCGGGCTCGGACAGCTCGATCGGTCGTCCGGAATATGGTGCGTGCGAGGATATTTCGACCCCACGCAACCCGCGGTGCACAGCATCCTCGAGCGCGGCGACAGCGACCTCGGGGTGCCGGAGGGGCGCCACGCCGAGCCCGATGAGTCGACCGGGTGAGCGGGCACAGTGGCGCGCCACCCCGACGTTGATCGCCTGCGCCAGATCCCATGCCGGCCCTGCCTCGGCCCAAGGGTGGAACTGGGTCGGCGATACCGACACCACCTGGACATCGACCCCGGTGCGGTCCATATGCCGCAATCTCGTCGCGGCATCGGTGAGCAGATCCCGCCGCGCCGCGATGTTGTCGGCGCTGACGGCCGCCGACGCGGGTCCGGCTCGCCGCAAGTCCAGTTCGGCCTGCGCGGCGAAGCCCGGCAGATGTGCGACGAGCCGATCACCTTCCGACAGCCACACGTGCGCATGCATATCCACCGTATGCAGAGATTCGGTCATGCATCCATCGTCGGGTGACAAGCATCGCAAAGGAAGCTCATGTTGTCGATGAGGAGAATCGACAGATTTGGGTACCGCTGCGGGACGATCGCGCGACCGGCCCGCAGCGAAAACGGCCGATGCCTCACCGCACCAGCTGATCCGGGTTATTCAGCCTGCGTTTAACAACCTCACCGATCCGGCAGTACCGATCGTCGCCGGAGCCTAGTTGTGCCAAATCGGGAGATCGGCGCTACACGACCGAAACGTGACATGCCATGATTCGGTCAGCGTCGAGGAGTGGCCTGCTGGAATCGGGGGCACGGGAGAACCGGTCACAGATCGTGTAGCAAGTTCGCCCTACACCATGGAGAGCCCGGCTTGCCGGACCAGATGGGCGCCGAGGCTCTCGAAGACGCTGGGTGCACACAATAGGCGGGGCTCGGCCAGTAGTTTCCGCAATACCGTGGGCGCATCGCCGGATATTGTGCGCGCGTCGCCGGCCATGTCGTCCTTCTCCAGTTGTCCACGATCACCGCCGCGAATTCACGTGCTTGCGACCACCGGCCCGCGCGCCGTCGGCTGGACATCCGCTACGGCCCTGCGCACCCGCGATTCACGTGACTCTCGAATCGAAAAGTCGCGGTACTCGGCACCGCTGAATGAATGCAGGACTGCTCGACCACTCGACGTGCTTCTTGTGGGGGGTTCGACACGCATACCGCCTATGAATACGACGGAAGCCGTTGCAGTGCAACGGCTTCCGTCTCTTCTGGTGTCCGGAGGGGACTCTGACACCAACCTCCGTCCCACAGCGAGGCTGCGGGTGTTCATCCGGGTGCTTCGGGGGCTGATCATCACCAGCAGCATGACTGAAAGCGATAGAACGAGTCGGGTGGGACAGGGTTACGCGCCGGTGAGTATCCGGCGGGTCGTCACCGTCTCGAACGCGGCCATACCCGCATGCTGGCCACGGTATTGGGCCCGGGCACGCAGCGGCGACCGCGCCTCGAGACCCGGACCGCACGCGGTCGGCAAGTGGCTGACCGGATCACTGGCCCGCACCCCCGAACAGGCCACCGCGTCCGACCACGCCCAAGCCCGCGATCCCACCCACGCCAGGACCTGGGTCGTGCTCGCCAAGTCGCCGACGCCATCGAAACATGGGCCGCGACCACCGATCTGACCACCGATAAGCGGAAAGGAACTGCGGCTGTCGTCGGCTACCTGCGCGGGCACGCGGACTGCCTTCACTACGAGAAAGCCCTGAACCAAGGCTGGCCGATCGCCACCGGAGTCATCGAGGGAGCAACCCGCCATACCATCGGCGACCGCCTCGAAATCAGTAGCGCCAGATGGGGATTAAACGGCGCCGCGGCCATCCTCACACTCAGAGCAGAGCGAGCTGCACCCATCGACGTTGACGCACTGCGACTTTCGACGAGAGCAGGCTCCGTGTCAAGCGAATCTGCTTGCAAACGCACCTGGTAGGAGTCGGCCCACCAGGGCACGGCCCCCGATCGCCGTACTCCGACTCGAACTTCGCCGAGACATGTGCCATATTTTGGCGTACCATACCATCTAGCAACGACTTTCGATGATGATGGACATCGTCGCGCTAGCCGGTGTGAAAGTGCTCGCTGGCAGCAATCATCTTCGAGATCCGTGCCCGGCGAACTCAGCGAGGCATTCACCAACTCCCCGAAGCGAATACCTCCTGGACCCGCCAACCCATCGAATTCGAAATACCGGAAAGCGCCGGCAGAAACGGAGATCGACATCGTGGCATCCGTTCGTTTCGAGCTATCCCTCAACGAGAACTTCTCCGCACTGCTGCCCGGTGTCCGGGAGGCCGTGATCACCTCCGCCGACACCGTGAACCTCACCCTCGACGCGCTGTCGACGAAGCTGACCGACACCATCGCCACCACCCTGGACGTGCCGCCCGGACATGTGCTCGCCGGCCCCGGTTCGGGCGCGCTGTTACAGCAGTTCCTCACGACGTTCGCGGCCGGCGGTGAGGTGGTACACGCCTGGCCGTCGTTCGAGATGTATCCGCTGCTGGCTCGCAATGCCGGCGCGACCGCGATTGCGGTACCGCTGAACGACTTCACCCACGACCTTTCCGCAATGGCCGCCGCGGTCACCGAGAGCACCAGAGTGGTGCTGATCTGCAATCCCAACAATCCAACCGGGACAACGGTCGACGGGGTCGCGCTCGGGAAGTTCCTCGATCACCTGCCACCAGAGGTTCTGGTACTCATCGACGAGGCATACGCCGATTTCGCGGACCCCGCAGCGATCGCGAACGGCCTGCAGCACTGCCGGGAAGACGCCCGGGTGTGCGTGGTCCGCACATTCTCCAAATCGTATGGGCTGCTCGGGCTTCGCGTCGGCTACCTGGTCGCGGACCCGGCGGTGATCGCCAGGCTGGCGCCCGGCGGGTATTTCTATCGGGTCAGTACGACGGCCCAAGCGGCCGCGTTCGCCGCGCTGCGCGCCGAGGCGGCCATGCGCCGGCACTGCGCCGAGGTGGCGGATGAGCGCGAGCGGGTACACGCGGCGCTGCGCCGGATCGGCTGGCCCGTACCGCACAGCGAGGCGAACTTCCACTGGCTGCCGCTCGGTGCGGACAACGACCGGTTTGTCCGGTTCTGTGCGGCAGAGGGAGTCGTGGTCCGGGAGATCGCCGGCGCGGGTGTCCGGGTCACCGTCGGCACGCGCGAGGCCAACGACGCCCTCATCGACCTGGCCCTGCGGTTCGCCGGAGTGGACCGATGACATTGTTGTGCCCCGACCCCGTAGGAGCCGGTGACGTGGCCGCGACGAACACACCCGAGTCCCGTGCCACGATCGCCGAGATCAATTCCGCGGCACTGGTCGACGAGGTCACCCGGGAGCTGGACAGGCGCTGGTCGAACCGTGACGACCGGATCCCGGACATCGCCGGATACGCGTTGCTCGCGCCGGGCAAGATGCTGCGGCCGCTGCTGTTGTTCGGAGCGACCGAGGCGGTCGGCGGGGGGTGGGCCAGCGTATCGCCCGCCGCGATGGCCGTGGAGTACCTGCACGTGGCCACGCTGATTCACGACGATGTCATCGATGACGACGAGCTGCGCCGGGGGCGTCCCTCGGTGCATGCCCGCTATGGCATGGCCGATGCCCTGGTCACCGGGGACTACCTGATACTGACCGTGTTCAGCACGCTGGCCGAGTGCAACCGGCCGCCGGAGGCCATCCTGGAGGCCGCGCGTGTGCTCGCCGACGCCGGGGCGGACGTGTGCCGCGGCCAGGCGCGGGAGGCCGAACTGGTCGGCGATCTGGCCTGCGAGATCTCCGACTACGAACAGATGGTTGCGCTGAAGACCGGCGCGCTGTTCCGCGGCGCGTGCCGCGTCGGCGCGATCCTCGGCGGCGGCAGCCCCGAGCAGGTCGCGGCGATCACGCGCTATGCCGAACATCTCGGGGTCGCCTTCCAGATCTACGACGACCTGCTCCCTTACCTGACCGACACCGACCACACGGGAAAGCCGAAAACCAGCGACATCGGGAACCTGCGGCCGACCTTTCCGGTATTGACCGGCTATCGGTCGGCCACGCACACCGATCGGCGACGGTTTGCCGAGGCACTGTCCGGTCGGCTGCCCACCGAAGAGGCATACCGGCTCATGGGCGAACTGCTCGACCGCACGGGCGCGATCGCGACCAGCAGGGCACGGGCGATGGCCGAGATCGCCGCGGCGCGAGCGGACCTGACCGGACTGCCGGGAGCAGCGGGAGTGGAACTGCTCAGCGACATCGCCGAGGCGTCGATCAACCGGGACCGGTAGGCGATGTGGACCGTCCTGCGACGCGCGGTCGTCGCACACGTGCAGACCTGGCGCCCGTACACGCTCTGCTATCCCGCGCTCGTCGGGGTGGCCGGTGCGAGCCTCGCGGGCGCCGATCGCGCCGGTGAGTTCGCGGCCGCGGCGGCCGCTCCGGCATTGGGCTGGCTGGCCGGGCACTACCTCGGCGACTACTTCGACCGTGAGCTGGACGCGATCGCCAAACCGCAGCGGCCCATCCCGTCCGGCCGGCTGTCCGCAACGGCGGCGCTGGTGGGCGGGATCTGCTGCGCGCTGGGCTCCGCGCTCGTGGTCGTCGCCGCGAACTGGCGGGCACTGGCGCTGTTCGCGCTGGCCATGACCGGGATCGTCGCCTACAGCCGGGTGTACAAGGGTCGGGGCCTGGTCGGCAACGTGGTGCGGGGGCTGATCACCGTGCTGGCTTTCCTGGTCGGCGCGATGACAGCGGATCCGTTGCCGACCTGGCCGGTGCTGGCCCTGACGCCACTGTTCCTGTTGCACGACACCGCGTCCAACCTGGTGGGCGCGATCCGCGATGTGGCCGGCGACCGGGCCGGCGGCTACCGGTCGGTGCCCGCCCGCCACGGCGTGCCGTATTCGGTGCGGCTCGCGCTGGTGCTGTACTCCGCCGCCATCGCGGTCGCCCTCATCGGCGCCCTACTGCTGCTGCACGATCGGGCCGCCTGCCTGGTCCTGCTCGGATGCGCGGCCGCTATCGGGGTCGCCGCGATCGTGCCGCTGTTCGCGATGACACCGGCCGCCACCCGGGCGCGGGCGTTGCGCGCGCATGAGCTCCTGGTTATCGAACGACTGGTGCTGGCCGCTTCGGTCATCGTCACCGGGGTCGGAGTGCTCACGGCCGTGCTGGTGCTGCTGCCGGTGCTGCTGTTCAGCGGGTCGACCCAGGCACTGATGCGCTCCCGGCACGAACTTCCCCCGACCGGACTCGAAACGCACGGAATGGTTGGCCAGATATGACATCTCGCACGACGGACCAGATTACCGACGCCATCGACGCGGGCGCGGAGGCGCTGTTCGCGGTGCAGCGCCCCGACGGCGTGTTCGACTACGGCGACGGTGCGCTGACCTCCACGTTGAGCACGGTCGGTGCGGTCTCCGCGCTGTGGTTCGCCGATCCCGAGGGGGCGGCGAGGGAGATCGAACTCGGGTCGGACTGGCTGCGCCGGACCCAGTTGCCCGACGGCGGCTGGAGCATGGTGCCCGGTGGGACCGCCGAGGCCGGGCCCACCGCGGTGGCCGCCGCGACCCTGCACCTGGTCGCGCCCGCCGATGCGGCGCACCACGTCGATCTCGGTCGGCGCTGGCTGGAACGCTAT
Organism: Nocardia albiluteola; assembly: GCF_018860155.1. Lineage (GTDB taxonomy): Bacteria > Actinomycetota > Actinomycetes > Mycobacteriales > Mycobacteriaceae > Nocardia > Nocardia albiluteola. Next base: position 351,307 of record NZ_JAHKNI010000008.1, on the reverse strand, counting down.
GGTGGTCTCGAGGCCATCCCGCACCCCGAGGTGGTCGCCTGGTGTCGCCAGTTCTACGGCTACGTTGGCTGGCTGACACCGCGCGAGATGCGGCGGTTCCCGTTGGAACTGGCGCTTTTTCCCGGCCTGTTCCGCAGGCTGTTCGACCTGCGCTCGCCGATGGTCGCCGCACTGGGCCTCGCGCAGACCCGGTACCGGCCGACCAACCCACTGTTACGGTCGCTGGCGAAGGCGGGCGAGCCGAACGCACTGTCGATCATCCGGCAGATCTACGAGCACGAGGGCAGCACCGGGGGCTGGTGCGACGACGCCTGGGTGACCGGGCTGATCACGGCAGGCCTGGCCCGGGCGAAGCTGGCGCCGGACATGGTCGCGGGTGCGGTGGCGTGGTTGCGGGACAAGGTGAACCCCGATGGTTCGTGGAACTCCGGGACCCTCGACCTGACCTGGTCGATGTACGCGGGTGCCGGGCTGATAGCCGCCGGCTACGCCGCCGACGAGCGGTTGCTCGCCACCAAACAGCTGTTCCTGCGCGACCAGCAGGACCGCCCGTTCACCGCGTTCGGCTGTCCGCCGGGCTTCTGGGGCTGGTCCGGCCCTCGCGGCTGGCCCGCGACGCTGGAGACCGGCGAGATCGTGTCGGTGCTGACTGCACTGCCCGGGACCGACCAGCGGCCGAGCATCGAACGCGGCCTCGGCTGGCTGTCCGCGCAGCAGGACAGCAGGGGATCGTGGGGTCTGTGCGTGCGAAACACCAAGGTGGCCAACAGCGGTCCATGTCCGCACATGACCGCGCAGGCACTCGACGCACTACTCGACGCGGGCGTATCGGCCGACGACGTGCGGGTGTCCAGCGGGGTGCGCTGGCTGGGCGCCGCGCAAGGACCCGACGGCACGTTCGAGTCGGTCTGGTATCGGATGCACACCGCCGGCACCTCGGCGGTGCTGCGCACCCTGGTCAAGGCAGGTCAGGGTGCGAGTCCGGTCGCGGTGAAAGCCAGGGACTGGCTGCTGCGCACCGCGCTGGCCGACGGCTCCTGGAGCACCGGCACGGGCGAGGAACCCGGTACCGTCGAAGAGACGGCCTGGGCGTTGTCGGCATTGTCGAGTGCGGGCGTCCCGGCCGACGCGCCGATCGTGCGCAGCGGAACACGGTGGCTGCTGGACGCACAGCTGGCCGATGGTTCCTGGCCCGCGGCCAGAATCAACGAGTACGTGCGGCACGTCTGCCGCTATCCCAATGGCGGGCTGGCGAATGGTCTTGCACTGCAAGCACTTTCCGGCTATCGCGACGCGTCGGCGGGAGGTGCCCGCGATGCGCACTGACGTCGTGGTCTGCGGCGCGGGCGTGGCCGGACTGGCCACCGCACACGCGTTGGGCGCATTGGGTCTCGAGGTGCTGGTGGTGGACAAGCAAGCCACCTACACCACGGCAGCCAAGGGCGAGGTGCTCCAGCCGGGAGCGCTGAACATCCTGCGCCGCTGGGGCGTAGCACCTCTGCTGGAACAGCGCGGAGCCCTGCGATTGTCCCGGCTGGTGGCGCGGGACCGGGTCGGGCAGGTTCGGATGGCGCTGAACTACGACCAGCTACCGGGCGCAACCAATTGGCTACTGGCCCAGGACCATCCGGTGATCCTGAAAACCCTTGCCGAGGACCTGCCCGGCACCGTGCAGCTGCGCTGGGGCGTCCTGGCCGGTGGGCTCTCGCGCGCCGGGGACGGCCGGGTAACCGGCGTGCGACTACGCGGCGCAGAGACCGAGGAGCAGGTCGACGCGCGGCTGGTGGTGGCCGCGGACGGCATCTCCTCCCGGCTGCGCAAGGCCGTGGACGTGCCCGCGAACAAGGCGGACTACCCGCATCGGCTGGTGGCGCTGGACATCCACGGCGTCGACGTCGAATCCGACTTCACCGCCTATACCACCGGGCGGGGGCTGCGGCTGTGCTATCCGCTGCCCGGCGGGCGGGTCCGCCTGTATGTCCAGACGCAACCGGACGAGCTGCGTGGCCTGGACGACGATGCGCTGGTGCGGTGGGCCGACGGTCTCGTCGACGACCTGCCGGCACTCGCCGCGTTCGGCGACGCACTGCCCAAGAGCCTGCACACCCGGCAGCTGCTGCCGGTGTCCCGGTTCCTCGCCGGGACACTGACGGCACCGGGTCTCGCGCTCGTCGGCGAGTCGGGGCACATGGTGCATCCGATGGCCGCGCAGGGTATGAACAGCGCGATCGTCGACGCCCACGAGCTCGCCGTGCGCATCGGCGCCATCTCGGCCCGGCTCGATCCGTCCGATGTGGACCGCGCGCTCGCCGAATACGAGGCCGCGCGGCTGCCGAACCTGGCACACATCGGCCAGACGAGCCATAACGCGGCGCGCATGCTGACCGACCTGTCCCGGCTCGGCCGCACCCTCGGCCGGCGAGCGCTGCGCCACACCGGGGCCAACCGGCGACTGAGCTACACCGTCATGCACAACATGTCCGGCCTCGGCACGCACCGGATCACACCGCTGGACCGGTTGCATCAGATCGGCCTCCTCCCAGACCCACGCGCCCGGCGCCTACCCGCCTGGGCCTGACCGAAAGGACCTCAGTACCCATGGAATCCACCGATCCGAGCGCCCGGCTGGCGAGCCTGATCGATCTGGCGACACCGTTCGCGGTGCGGACCGCGATCACCCTGCGCATCCCCGAACTCGTCGCCGAGGGCACCACCGACCTGGACGGACTCGCGAAAGCCAGTGGCGCGCACCGGGAGTCGCTCGGCCGACTGCTGCGCCACCTGGTGAGCATCGACCTGTTCACCGAGACCGGGCCACAGCAGTACGGACTCACCGACCTGTCCCGGCAGCTGCTCTCCGAGGACGGTACCTGGTTCCGCGGCTGGCTGAACCTGGAAAGCCCCGGCACCAGAATGGATCTCGCGTTCACCGGGATGCTGCACTCCATCCGCACCGGCGGGTCCGCCTACGGCGCGGTGCACGGCGTCCCCTTCTGGTCGGACTATCAGCACAATGACGAGCTGCGTCGCTTCTTCGGCGGCGTGATGGCCGCCTATGCCTGGCAGACCGGGCCGGTGCTGGCCGCTGAGTACGACTGGACCGATGTGCACACCGTGATCGATGTCGGCGGCGGCATCGGTGCGCTGCTGGCCGATGTCCTTATGGCGCAACCACACCTGCGCGGCGAGGTGCTCGACCTGCCTCCGGTGGTCACCGAGGCGCGCGAGGCGCTGCAGGCTGCCGGGGTCGCCGACCGCGCCGAATTCGTACCCGGCAGCTTCTTCGATCCGCTCCCGGCCGGCCGGGACGTCTACGTGGTGTCCCGCGTGCTTACCGACTGGAACGACGAGAATGCCGAGGCGATTCTGCGCCGTTGCGCGGAGGCCGTCGGCCCGGACGGCCGCGTACTGATCGTGGAGGTGCTGGCGGGCGAGGACCATGCCAAGCGCACCACGTCCTTCGACCTGCAGTCGCTGGTGCTGCTCGGCGGTCAGGAGCGTTCCCTCGCCGATACCGAGAACCTCGCGATCAACGCGGGGCTCGTGGTGCGTCGCTCGCGGAGTTGGCCAGGGGGCCTGGTCGTCGTCGAGTGCGCGCGACCGTGATCCGGACAATACGCACAGGACGGACGACAATGGTCAGCACGGAAAACTCTATCGACGCGCGCCCGATCTCCGGCGCGCTCGGCGCCGAGGTGCACGGCGTCGATCTGGAAAATCTCACGGACGAGGTGTTCGAGCAGCTGCACGCGCTGCTGCTCGAACACCTCGTGCTGTTCTTCCCCGACGCGGCCGGGCTGAGCCCGCAGGGGCACAAGGCATTCGGGCGCCGGTTCGGCGAACTGGAGGTGCACCCGTTCCTGCCCAAACTGGACGGCCACGACGAGATAGTGGTGCTGGATTCGGACCAGGGCGCCAAGGCCGACGTCTGGCACACCGACGTCACCTTCAGCCAGAGCCCGCCGATCGCGTCGATCCTGCAGATCGTGCGCTGCCCGCCCTGGGGCGGTGACACTATGTGGAGCAACCAGTACCTGGCCTACGAGACGTTGTCCGCGCCCATACGCGACCTGCTGACCGGCCTGACCGCGCAGCACGTCTTCGCCGTCCCCGGGGGCGCCTTCCGCAGCGAGGCCGAGCATCCGGTGGTGCGTACCCATCCGATCACCGGGCGCCGGTCGCTGTACGTGAACCGCATGTTCACCACGCGCATCCCGCAACTGCGCAAGGACGAGAGCGACGCGCTGCTCGGGCTGCTGTTCGAGATCTCCGAGCGCCCCGCGAACGTCTGCCGTTTCCGCTGGCAGGAGAGCGCGATCGCGATGTGGGACAACCGGGCCACGCAGCACCACGCGATCAACGACTACACCGAACGCCGGATCGGGCAGCGTGTCACCGTGCTCGGCGACCAGCCAACGGGCGAGCAGCCACGCTGGGCACATCACGTCGACACTGAGAGCCAGGCATCAACGAGCCGATCATAGCGGCGGCGAATCTGTGCCTCATCGACCGAGCGCCGGGCCGAACGCCCGGCGCTCTGCCGGTGTCACAGCGCACGCAGCGACAGGTCGGCCGGCACCAGACGGTCCAGCGGAAGGTCGGCGTGCCGACCACAGGTAAGGACGATCTCCTGCATCCGTTGCAAGAGATTGTTCACATAAGCGGCGGGCAACAGGGCGGTGTCGTAGAACGCGAACAGCCGCAACGCGGTTCCCTCCGGCCTGACGATCAGGGTGAGTCCCACGGGTAACCGGTACGGCTGTCCGTCGTAGCCGGCATCGAACGGATCGCGGCGCTGGATGGAGCAGTTCGCCAGCCGCAGCCCGGCAACCGGTGCGACGGTCTCGAACATGATCGGCTGTGCGTCGACCATCATGGCGAGCATCTCCGGCACCTGGGCGCACAGGGCGGACATCGTCGCATTGCTGTGCCGATAGGTCGCATCCAGTTCGTCGGCGGCCGGGCGCAGACTGTCCTGGAAGGTCAGCCCCGGCGAGAATCGCTGCCGGACGATCGCCGTGTCGACGAACAGTCCCACGGTCTGTTCCAGTTCGGCGTTGCGCCGCGCCGCGTTGACGGTGTTCAGCGTGATGTCCTGTGCGCCGGTGTCGGCGGCCACCAGCGCGTGGGTCATCGCGTACACCGCGGTGTGCAGCGTCACCTGATTGGCCCGTACCAGCCGGAGAAAGTCGGCCGCGGGAACGACAACGCTGGTGCCCATGACCCGGTGGACCGCGTCCGGTCGCCGCAGGCGCTCGGGCGGAATGAGTTCGACGGGTCGCACTCCACGGCATTTCTCGGCCCAGTACATCTGGTCCGCGGCACTGATCGTCGTTGTGGCCTGCGTGATCGCCGAGTAGTAGCTGGGTGCCGGGTCGAGCCCCGGGGCACGACCGGCCAGCAGGTCCGCATAGAGCTCGCTGAGCTCGCGCTCGATGAGCCTGAACGACCAGTCGTCCGCGATCAGATGCTGCACTCGCACCGACAACTGATGCTCGACATCGGAATAGCTGATCAGGTCGGCCGCGAATACCCGCCCGGACGCCGGTTCGAGCGGCTCGGCCCGCAACAGATCCGCCAACTCGGCCCGCGGGCCAGCTACGCGCAGCAGCCCGGTCGCGGGCTGTCCGATCAGCTGGTATTCCTCACCGGGCCGCAGCCATAGCGAGGTACGCAACGCTTCGTGCCGGTTGACGAGTTCATCGACCGCCTCGCCCAGCGCCCCGACATCGAGCGCTCCGTTGATCCGGTAGGTGGCCGACAAGGTGAAATCCGGGCCGGCGACGGTGTTCCACCGCAGTGCTTGGTCGTATGCCCAGGTCGAGGCCTGTATCTCGGTGAGCGGCAATCGGCCCGCCGGGGCCGCGGCTGCCGAGCCGGTGACGGCAATTCGGTCACGCGCGGGCGGCGCCGTGGCCAGCCAGGCCGCCAGGCGGGCGACCGTCGGCTGGTCGAACGCGGTCCTGATCGGTGCGTGCACGCTGAACTCGTCCCCGATGAGGTGCGCGGCGCGGGCGGCCAGTAGCGAGTCACCGCCCAGTTCGACGAAGTTGTCATGCAGCCCGATGGGGTGCACGTCGAGCAGTCCGCTGAAGATCGCCGCAATTCGATGCTCGCTGGGCAGCGCGGGCGGTACGTAGGCCGAACTCAACTCCGGTCTCGCGACCGCCGGTTCGGGCAGCGCCGCGTAATCGATCTTGCCGCTGACGGCGAGGGGCAGACCAGGCAGCAGAACATACGCCGCGGGTCGTTCGTACTCGGGCAGCAGCTGGTCCGCGTGCCGCCGCAGCTCGGAATACAGCGTCTCGGGATCTGCGGCCTCGCCGGTGACGTAGGCCACCAACCGGTCGGCGCGCTTGCTGACGACCGCATCCCGGACGCCCGCAGCGGCACGCAACACGGTGGCTACGCCCCCCAGCTCGACCCGATGACCACGCACTTTCACCTGTTCGTCGAGCCGGCCGCGAATCTCCAGCCGACCATCCGGACGCCACCTCCCTCTATCTCCGGTGCGATAGATCCGGCGGGAGGGGTCGGCCGGGTGCGGGATGAATACCGTGCTGGTCAGTTCCGGCAGGCCGAGATAACCATCGGCGAGGCTGGGGCCGCCGATGCACAGCTCCCCGAACTCGCCCGCGGGTAACACCTGCCGATCGCCGTCCAGCACAAGGATTTCCGTGTTCAGCACCGGCGTTCCGATGACGACGTCCTCGCCGGGCCGCAGGGTGGCGCCGGCGCACCATACGGCCGCCTCCGTCGGACCGTACTCGTTGGTCAACTCCACCTCGGGCATCCGCCGATAGTGTTCCTCGACAAGGTCGGCAGGGCACGGTTCACCACCGACCAAGATCTGTTGCAGCGTAGGTGCAGGTTTGTCCACTGTGGACAGAACCTGCCGGTAGACCGAGGGGGTGAGCATCGTGTGTGTGAGGGTGCCGGCGGACAGCGCGTCGGCGAGTTCGCTGAACATCCCGGCGGTATCGGGCGCGAGTATCCGGAGCGTGCCGCCGGTGGCGAACGTCCACCAGATACCCACCAGCGACATGTCGAAGGTCATCGGCGAGGCCATGGCGAACTCGCCGACCCCGCGGTGGTAGCGGTGCAGGCGGGCCCGCGTGGAGTTGGCGATGGCGCGGTGGGACAGGGCCACCGGCTTCGGCCGACCGGTGCTGCCCGAGGTGTGGATCACGATGGCCAGGGCATCCATGGGCGGTTCGGGCCACGTCCGCCCGGATGACGACCGGGGAATCGCCGGATCGCCGAGCACGATCTGCTGGGCGTCCCCGACCGCGTCGCGTTCTCGCTCCACCACGAGATGTCGCGACCGCACACCGCTCAGGAGCTGCCGCAGCAGCGGGTCGGGGTGTGCCGGGTCGACGGGAACGTATACCGCGCCGATCGTGAGCACCGCGAGCTGAGTCACCACCGCCGCGACGCCGCGCGGCAGGCAGCTCGCCACGGGAACACCCTCCCGGACACCACATTTCACCAAATATTCGGCAAAGCCGTGCGCCTCGTCCAGGAGGTCCCGGTAGGTGAGCCGGCGGCCGGCATCGATGACGGCGACCGCGGCCGCACGACGCGTGGCGCTGGCATGCAGCATGGTCAGTAGCGAAACGGCTTGCGCGGGGCGGTCGTTCACGACGGGGCCTTCGCGACCAGAGTCATCCATACCGCAGCCTTTCGGGCGGGCGACCGTGCGCTGTCCGCACGCGAACCGAGCTTAAATCGACTGAGCCGCATGGATATACCCGTCGAAGTAACACTAATGCTACATCTATCTGTGTACCATGCCATTGAACGGCGGTGTATGGGTTGGCCGTTGAACTTCCCAGAGCAGACGGAAGAGGGGAGACGCCATGAGCGTCGAATCCGAAGTGCGCCACTATCCTTTCGGCGATCTGGCCGGGCCCGAGATCCATCCGCTCTACGAGCGACTGCGCCGCGAGGAGCCCCTCACCCGCATCCGGCTGCCGTACGGCGGCGACGGCTGGATGGTCACGCGCTACGAGGACGCCAAGTTCGTTCTCAGCGATCCCCGGTTCAGTCGTTCGGTGACCGTCGGCCGGGAGGACATACCGCGCCTCATCCCCGAACCCCCCGAACCGGAGGGTTTGCTGAGCATGGATCCGCCCGAGCACTCCCGATTGCGCAAGCTGGTATCCAAGGCGTTCACCGGACCCCGGGTCGAGCAGTTGCGCCCGCGTGCACAGCAGATCGTCGACGCGCGCCTCGACGCGATCGAGCAGATGGGTGCGCCCGCGGATCTGGTGGAGGAGTTCGCCCTGCCGGTGCCGGTCACCATCATCTGCGAGATGCTCGGCGTCCCCGCAGCGGATCAGCATCGGTTCCGGGACTTCTCCGACGCCTTGCTGTCCACGACCGCGTACACCCGGGAGGAGATCGTCGCGGCCCAGGACGAGCTCGTGGGCTATCTGGCCGAGGTGGTCGCCGAACGGCGCCGGGCCGTGGCCCAGGGCGAGGTCCCGGAGGATTGCGATGATCTGCTGGGCGCACTGGTCGCCGCCCGCGACAACGACGACCGGCTCAGCGAGGCCGAACTCGTCCAGCTGGGCATGACCGTGCTCATCGCCGGCCACGAGACCACCGCCAAGCAGATCTCGAACTTCACCTACCTGCTGCTCACCAGGCCCGACCGATGGCGGCAGCTGCTGGCCGACCCGGAACTGGTGCCCGCCGCGGTCGAAGAGATGCTGCGTTATGTACAGCTCGGCAACGGCGTCGTCTTCCCCCGGGTGGCCACCGAGGATCTCGAGATCGCAGGCGCCACGGTGCGCGCCGGCGAGGCGGTGTTCGTGCACCTGCTGTCCGCCAACCGTGACGAGACGATCTTCCATAACGCTGCCGAGCTGGATCTGGCACGCCCCTCCAACCAGCATGTCACCTTCGGGTACGGCGTCCATCACTGCTTGGGCGCTCAGCTGGCCCGGGTCGAACTACAGGTGGCGATCGGGTCGCTGCTGCGCCGGTTTCCGAACCTGACACTGGCGATTCCCGCCGACGAGGTCCGGTGGCAGACCGGCCTGGTGGTGAGCGGGCCCACATCGCTGCCGGTGCGCTGGTAAACGACCTCAGCGCCGGACCAGTGGCATCGATATGCCCCACCTGATACCCGCTACCCGACCGCAACGCGTCCTCGCCGCCTCCACCTTCGTCTATACCGTGGGCAGCGGCCTGTATCTGACCGCCGGGGTGCTCTATTTCACTCGGGCAGTGCACCTTCCCGCCGGTCAGGTGGGGCTCGGTCTCACCATCGCCGGATTCGTCTCGCTCGCTCTCGGCATCGGCGTCGGCCGCCTCGCTGACCGATACGGAGCACGCGGCATCTCTGCCGCCGCTCTGGTCGTCCAAGCGCTGGCGACGGCCGGTTTCGTGCTGGCGCACAGCTTTTGGCCGTTCGTTCTCGCGGTCGCGACGGCGACCGGGGCGAAAACGGCCGGCTTCGCCGCACGCTCGCCGTTGATCCGGCACTACGGCGGGAACCGGCCGCAGGAGTTCCGCGGCTATCTCCGCGCCGTCTCCAATACCGGTATCACGATCGGCGCGTTGCTCGCGGGCTGGACGGTCCAGGTGGGCACCGAATCCGCTTACCACCTCATGGTTTTCGGCAACGCCGCCTCCTTCGCGGCCTCCGCTGTCGTCCTCGCCGCACTTCCCGCGGTGAGTCCCCAGCCAACCGAAAGCGGCCCGCGCTGGATCGCACTGAAGGACTGGCCCTACCTCCTGATCACCGCACTCGACGGCATCATGGCCATCCAGTTCAAGGTGCTCACCGTGGCCGTCCCACTCTGGTTGGTCGCCGCCACCACAGCGCCGCGCTGGCTGATCTCCGGCGCCATCCTGCTCAACACCGTCCTGGTCATCGCGCTACAAGTGCCCACCAGCCGCAACATCGACTCCGCCACCGCCGGCGCACGCGCCTACCGGCGCGCCGGCGTGGCGTTCTTCGCCTCCTGCGCGCTGATCTCACTCGCCACCGGGATCCCGGCCTGGGCCGCGGTGACGCTGCTGCTGACCGGGGTTCTGGTGCACACAGTGGGCGAACTGTGGCACGCCGCCGCCGGCTTCGAGGTGTCCTTCGCCCTGGCCCCCCACCACGCCACCGGCCAGTACCTCGGCGTGTTCGGCCTCGGCGCCGGCCTGTCCGAGGCCATCGGACCGATCCTGCTCATCTCACTCTGTATCACCTGGGGCCGACCCGGGTGGTACGTCGTCGGAGCGATATTCGTCCTCACCGGCCTTGCCGCACCGCTAGCCGTCCGATGGGCGGAGCGCCGGAGTACCGCTCAGCAGCGCCTCGCCCCTGGCCCAGTCCACGGGTGAGGTGCCGACCACCTGATCCGCACTCTCGTCTCGGTATGCAACGCCATGATCGCCGGCGGTCTGGACCCGGGGACCGTGCGAGAAGGCTGGAACCTGCTCGCCCGGCCGCCGAGGCGACCTCGCTGGCCGGATTCAGTATTCGGGCAGGTCGGTCGAAGTAGAAGTCCGGTGGTGGTGATCTCGTCGAGTAGCCGGGGCGTCTGCCATCCGTCGCCGATGAAGTGCTCCCGCAGCATCTTTCGCAGTCCGGCCGCGTCGTACTGCTCGATATCGAGTCCGGCGAGACTCTTGGTGAACATCACACGGGTCGCCGAACTCCCGGCGAAGTCGCATACGCGCCGGTCCGGCCCGCCGGAGTAGAACGTTTCCCAGCGGTCGTGGCCCAAGAAGCGTCGACGAAATCCATTCCGCGGATTCCGGTTTCGGCGGCGCGCACCTGTTCGAGCAGGCCCATCCTCGCCACGACGTCCAGGGCTTTGCCGTGTACGTCGATCGCTTGGCCTCCGGTGCGCATCGTCTCGGATCGCTCCACCACGGTCGGTGTAAACCCACAGCTTCGCCATTTCGTCGCGCTGGCTGAGCTGGGTAGCTTCACTGCCACCGCCCGGCGTGAGCACATCGTGCAGTCCGGGCTGTCCAACTCTGTGCAGGCGCTCAAGCATGAGGTGAGCGCGGAACTCTATGTGCGAGGTAGTCGACCCATCCGGCTGACGCCCGCGGGTTAGGCCCTGGTGGAACCGGCTCGCCGCACGCTGCGCTCCGCGCAGACAGCCGTCGAGACTGTGCACGACATCCAGCAGGTGGTCACCGGTGAACTGCGTATCGGTGTCGTCCGATCCGCCCAGCACCTCGTCCGAGTCATCGGCAGGCACGGAGCGCGATCAGGACCGCGCGCCAGCTATCAAACCTCCGGGGCACCCCATGTTGTCGCGAAGCGGTCGGCACGCGGTGTCGGCCAGTACGCAGAAACGACGAAAGCCGTTGCGTAGCAACGGCTTTCGTTTCACTCTGTGTCCGGAGGGGGACTTGAACCCCCACGTCCGTTAATAGGACACTAGCACCTCAAGCTAGCGCGTCTGCCATTCCGCCACCCGGACCGGTGGTGCTCAGCAAGATTAACGTGTCCGTCCGCCTGGACCAAATCGCGGGGATTTTCCCAGGTCGCGGGGCGGGTTGGGGTTGCTGAGCGCCTCCGGGAATCAGTTGCTGATTGCCTCGAGCAGGGCGGCGCGCTGGCGCGAGCCGAGGCCGCCGATGCGGCGATCGGCGGGGATCTCCGCCTCGTCCATCAGCTTGGCCGCCTTGACCGGCCCGATACCCGGCAGCGCCTTGATGACGGCGGCCACCTTCGTCTTTTTGACCAGGTCTTCCTTGTCGGCGCGCTTGAGCACCTCGGACAGCGAGACCGAGCCCTTGCGGATCTGCTCGATCAGCTCCGACCGCGCCTTGCGGACGGCGGCCGCCTTCGCCAGCGCCTCGGAGCGTTGCTCGGCCGTCATGGTGGGAAGAGCCATGTCTACTACCTTTCACTCGTTCGCTGGAACTGCAACGGCACCGATTGAACATCACCGAACGGCGGTCGGTGTAACGACACACCGCGAGGACAGGCGGGGTAAAGCGTGCGCGAGCGCCGTCGCGAACGGCGTATGCGGGCGATTTGCCACGTCTAGGGGCGGCGGATCTTCGCCGGACCGCGTCGTCGGTGATTCGGATCTTAGTAGCGTCCGCAAGAGTGCGCCACGAGCCGAGACCTGCCGCAGAGGTCCCGCATCCTGCGGCGGACGGGCGGGAATGCCGAATTTACAGGCCGAGCCCGGCGACGAGCACCGGCCAGGACTTGATGAACGCGTCGTTCCAGTACCCCCAGGAGTGGGTCCCGGTGGGGGTGTAGTCGTAGGTGGCGGGAATGCCGAGCTGGTCCAGCCGCGACTGCAGGTTGTGGGTACAGGCGTTGACGCCCGCCTCGATGAGCCCGCCCAGCACGATCTCGTTGGCCAGCGTGCCGGGGGTGTGGCCGGCGCCGTAGGAGAGGAAGGGACTATCGAGGGTGTCGTGCTTGCCGGGCAGCCCGCTGCCGGCGGAGATGAACAGCCGGGTCCCGCGCAGCTGCTCGGCGTGCAGGTACGGGTCGTTGGCGGCCCACAGCGGGCTGCCGGGCGGGCCCCACATGTTGTCCGGATCGCCGTGACCCCACGTGGAGATCTCGGTCTGGACCACGCGCTGTCCGAGCGGATCGCTGGTCTGGGCGCAGCCGCTGTAGGAGGCGATGCCGCGATACAGACCGGGTTTGTGGATGGCCAGCGCCAGTACCGACTCCCCGGCCATCGACAATCCCGCGATCGCGTTGCGACCGTTGTCGCCCAGGGCCGCATCGACCAGCGGCGGCAGCTCCTCGGTGAAGAACGTGGTCCACTTGTTGCGGCCCAGTACCGGATCGTCCCGGAGCCAGTCGGTGTAGGCGCTCCAGGCGCCGCCCATCGGCTGCACGATATTGGCGTTCTTGTCGTTCAGGAACCCCATGACGTAGGTCATCGTGGACCAGCTGTCGCCGTCGGTGCCGCCGCCGGATCCGTTGAGCAGGTACAGGACCGGGCGCGGCACGGAGGTGTCCGCGGGTCGCTGTACATCCACGTCGACGTCCTTGCGCATCGCCGCCGAATGCACGTGCAGGACCAGATGGCGCTTGTCCTGCACGGTGAGCCCGGTGATCGCCGAACCGTCCGCCGCGGTCGCCGCGGCGAGCACGTGTCCGGAGGAGATGATCGGATCAACCGGCGCGGCAACGGATTCCGTGATGCCGGTGACACCCGCCAGCGTCGAGGTGATGGTGGCGACGACGGCGAGCGCGGCCGCGCGCATCGCGTATCTGGTTGTCAACTCGGCAATCTCCGTACAACAGCGATGGATTCGATGCCGCCGCGGCGGCGCACCCACTTTCGCACACTTTCCTGAGACCGCTCGCGCGCCGGTGTCCCCGCGGGCAGGTGGTGCGCACGGGCGGCAAGTGTGCCTCGGATGCAAGAGCGCACGGGCTGCCGTGGGCGCGGACGCGCAATCGCGAATCCGATGGGTGGACAAATGTCTATATGGGTGCCCGGCCGGGTCTGTAGGTTGGATTTCGAGACCGTTCGGAAGTGACCGCGCGCCCGGTTCGGCGCCCGGGAGGCGAGCGGTCCGACCTCGGAGCGACGTGGAAAGGGTTGGCGCGGTGACACAGAGCGCGACCGGATACCGGACCGAATACGACAGGCTGTTCATCGGAGGCTCCTGGGTGGAGCCCGCCTCGGCGGAGGTGATCGAGGTGCGTTCCCCGGCGACGGGGGAGCGGGTGGGGCAGGTGCCACTGGCGGTCGAGGCCGATGTCCGCGCCGCTTGCGCAGCGGCCCGCAACGCCGTGGACGAGGGACCGTGGCCGCGCATGACCCCCGCCGAGCGCGCCGCGGTGCTGGGGAGGGCCGCGGAGCTGCTGACCGAGCGTGCCGACCTGTTCAAGCAGTTGCTGACCCTCGAGACCGGCCAGCCCGCGAGCATCGTCGAGATGATCCAGTACGGGCCGGCGCTGGCGAGCCTGCAGTACTACGCCGGGGCCGCGGACAAGTTCACCTGGCGCGAGATCCGCGACGGCATCTACGGGCAGACCCTGGTGACCCGCGAGCCGGTCGGCGTGGTCGCGGCGATCGTGGCCTGGAACGTGCCGCTGTTCCTGGCGGCCAACAAGCTCGGCCCGGCCCTGCTGGCCGGATGCTCGGTCGTGCTGAAACCCGCTGCGGAGACTCCGCTTTCGGCCAACGCATTCGCCGAGGTATTCGCCGAGGCGGGGCTGCCGGCTGGGGTGCTGTCGGTGGTGCCCGGCGGACCCGAGACCGGCCGCGCCCTGACCGCGGATCCGGAGATCGACAAGTTCAGCTTCACCGGCAGTTCGGCGGTCGGCCGCGAGATCGGCAAGATCGCCGCCGACCGGCTCAAGCCCTGCACCCTGGAGCTGGGCGGCAAGTCCGCGGCCATCATCCTCGACGATGCCGATCTGGACGCCTGCGTGCCCATGCTGCTGTTCTCCGGCGTGATGAACGCGGGGCAGGCCTGCGTCGCCCAGACCCGCATCCTGGCGCCCCGCGAGCACTACGCGGAGGTCGTGGAGAAGATCGCCGCCGCGGCGGCGGCCAGCACCGTGGGCCGCCCGGACGATCCGTCCGCAACGATCGGCCCGCTGATCTCCGAGCGTCAGCGCGACCGCGTGGAGGGCTACATCCGAACGGGTATCGAGGAGGGCGCCCGCCTGGTCACCGGCGGCGGCCGCCCCGAGGGCCTGGACGGCGGATGGTTCGTGCGGCCAACGGTTTTCGCGGACGTGGACAACTCGATGACGATCGCGCAGGAGGAGATCTTCGGCCCGGTGCTGGTCGTGATCCCCTACGACACCGAGGAGGACGCGATCCGCATCGCCAACGACTCGAGCTACGGCCTGGCCGGCAGCGTCTGGACCACCGACAACGAGCGGGCGATGCGGATCGCCGCGCGCATCCGCACCGGCACGTACGCGGTGAACATGTACGCCTTCGACCCCGGCTCGCCGTTCGGCGGGTACAAGAACTCCGGCATCGGCCGCGAGAACGGCCCCGAGGGCATCGAGGCATACTGCCAGTCCAAGAGCCTGCTGCTGCCGTTCGGCTATACGCCGCAGCAGGATTGAGCCGCGCGCGCCGCCCATCGAAAGAGAGGTGGGCGGCGTCGCGGATCGCTCGGAGGGCTAGGCGTACCTCCGCATTCGCTCCGGCCATGCGCGGTTTCGGACGGCTTCGCCGACGGCGCCCATCAGGCGGCGTCGCCGATCGCCTTGTCCAGGATCGAAAGTCCCAGTGACAGTTCGTCTTCGGTGGCAGTGAGCGGCGGGGCAATGCGGAAGACCCCGCCCATGCCCGGCAGCTGCACGATGTTCATGTGCAGCCCCAGCTCGAGGCAGCGCTGGGTGATGCGGGCGCCGAGCTGGTCCGCGCTGTGCCCGGATTCGGGATCGGCGGCGAGCTCCAGACCCATCAGCAGTCCGCGGCCGCGGATATCGCCGACCGCGGTGTGGCGCTCGGCGATTCGGTCGAGCCTGGCGCGCAGGAACGCGCCGAGTACGGCGGCCCGCTCGTCGAGGCGCTCGCGTTGCAGCACGTCGAGCACGGTATTGCCGACGGCGGCGACCAGCGGATCGGAGACGTGCGTGGTCAGGAACAGGAACCCGCGCTCGTGGGCGCGCTGCTCGATCTCGTCGCTGGTCAGGACCGCGGCCAGCGGCAGGCCCGCGCCGAGGGTCTTGGACAGGGTGAGGATGTCGGGCACGATGCCGTCGCGTTCGAAGGCGTACCAGGATCCGGTGCGGCACAGGCCCGTCTGGGCTTCGTCCAGGATCAGCAGCATGCCGCGCTCGCGGCACTTGTCCCGCAGCGCGGCGAAATACCCGGTGGGCGGCTCGATCACGCCGCCGGAGCTCAGGATCGGCTCGACCAGGCAGGCGGCGAGGCTGCCGGTGGACTGGGCATCGATCAGCTCGAATCCGAAGTCGAGCTGGCGCTGCCAGTCGAGTCCCCCTGTGGCGGTGGTGAAGTCGGGACGGTAGGCGTTCGGCACCGGCAGCACGAAGTTGCCGGGGGCGGCCGGGCCGTAGCCCTTGCGCCCGGCGCTGTATGTAGCGCCCGCCGCGCCGAGGGTCATGCCGTGCCAGGAGCGGGAGAACGAGACGATCTCGTGTCCGCCGGTGACCAGCTTGGCCATCCGGATGGCCGCCTCGTTCGCCTCCCCGCCGGTGGTCAGCAGCAGCGCCCTGGTCAGCGGCTCGGGCAGCGTGTCGGCCAGGCGGCGGGCCAGATCCACCACCGGGCGGCTCAGCATGCCGCTGAACAGGTGATCGAGCTCGCCCACCTGTCGCCGCACGGTCGCCACGATCTCCGGATGCGAGTGCCCGAGAATGGCGCTCATCTGCCCGGAGGTGAAATCCAGGATCTTCCGGCCGCTTTCGGTGTGGAGGAAGCTCCCGGAGGCCCGGGCGATCAGCTCGCTGCTGAAACCGCCCGGGGTGTAGCGCACCAGGTGCCGGGACTCGTCCGCGGGCTGGGGATTGTCGGGCATCGAAGCAGACATATCGCCGACGCTACGTGCGGCGGTGCCGTTCCGTCCATGCTTTGCCCGTAGGAGCGGCGCCGGGCCGAATAACCGGTGTCTCGGCGGGAACGGACCGAGTACGGTGCGAACCATGGATCAAGATCGAAATGATATGACACCGCGTCCGTTTCGGTTCGCCGTAGGTTTCGCGACCCCCGCCTCCCGGACCGAGTGGCGCGAGCGGGCGCGACGGGCCGAGGATCTCGGCTACACCGCGGCTCTGGTCGCGGACCACCTCGGCCTGATGTCACCGTTCCCGACCATGGTCGCCCTGGCGGAGGCCACCGAGCGCCTGCACGTCGGCACCATGGTGCTCAATGCCGGGTTCTACCGGCCCGCGTTGCTGGCCCGCGACGTGGCCAGCACGGATCTGCTCACCGACGGGCGATTCGAATTCGGTATCGGCGCCGGACCCGATTTCGCAAAGCCCGAGTTCGAGGCGGCCGGACTGCCGTTCCCGAGCGGCCGGGCGCGCATCGAGTTCCTGCGCGAGACCCTCGGTGAGATCCGGGCCCTGTTCGAGAATGGTCATCAGCCGCCGGTGCAGCGCCGAATTCCGGTGCTGGTGGCGGGAAGTGGAGATCGGCTGGTGCGGGTGGCCGCCGAATACGCCGATACCGTGGCGCTGGCCGGAGTCGCGGTCGATCCCGGCATCGATTCCGAGGAGGCCGGTGTGGCGGCGCTGGCGCGGCGTGTGGAGTTCGTTCGCGAGGCCGCGGGGGAGCGTTTCGCCGAGATCGAGATCGGGTTGACCGTGCAGGGGGTCGACGTCGCCGGTCAGGGCGCGGCCGATCTGTCGATTGCGAGCATGTTCAACCCGCAACTGTCCGAGGCGCAGCTGCGTTGCCTGCCCGGTGTGCTGCACGGGTCGGCGGCCGAAATCGCCGATACGCTCCGGCATTACCGCGACGCGTACTCCGTCACCCACTATTCGGTGCCCTCGTCCCAGCTCGACGCTTTCGCGCAGGTGATCGAAGAGCTTCGGTGATCGTCGCGGTATCCAGGGTGGAGATTTCTCCACCCTGAGGACGTGAAAGATCCGCCCGTCGGCGCAGGATCGGCGGCGTCGCGGCTCCTACCGTTGGGGACAGTCGATCAGCGCGGTGCCGAAACCCCGGTGCGGCACCCGCTTTCCAGTCCCCGAGAGGTGGAGATCCGCCATGAGCGGTGCGTTGCAAATTGTCCTGATTATCGCGGCGGTCGGATACATCCTGGTCCGGCGGATGATCGGGGAGCAGGCCGAGGCGCGGCGGATGCTGATCCTGCCCGCGGTGCTGGTGATCATTGGGTTCTCGGACGTGTCCAAGGACGTGAAAACGCCTGCGGCCGTGGGGATTCTGATGGCGACCGCGGTAATCAGCGTGGCGATCGGCGCCCTGCGCGGCGCATCGGTTCGGATCTCGACACGCGAGGGTGTGGCCTTCGTGCAGTACACCGCGCTGACGGTGATCCTGTGGGTGGCGAACGTGGTGATCAAGTTCGGGGCCAATGCGGGCCTGCGGATCATCGACCCGCATGATAGTGCGGCACTGAGCAACAGCCTGATGCTGACGCTCGGCGCGGGCATGCTGTTCGAGGGACTGATCGTGCTGGCCCGGGCTTTGCGC
Organism: Nocardia albiluteola; assembly: GCF_018860155.1. GTDB lineage: Bacteria > Actinomycetota > Actinomycetes > Mycobacteriales > Mycobacteriaceae > Nocardia > Nocardia albiluteola. The sequence goes on along the minus strand of NZ_JAHKNI010000008.1, from coordinate 333,212 downwards.
GCCGACCACCGGGTCGTGTGGCAGGCCGGTAAAGACGGTGCGCCGCACCGGATGTCGCCCTTCCTGGACGACATCCAGCGCAACTTTCGTGACCGCCGGTGAATCGCGGGAGCCCCGGACTCCAACGGCAGGGCGCTTCAAAAACGGGCGTCCACGGCCGGTTCGCGGGAGTCCTGTCCGCCCTCCCCGGGCGCTGCCGAGGCGGCCGCGGCGACGACACTGAGTGCCTCCGTCAGTGCGAGAGCCGGGTCGACGGGAGCCTGCACCGCGCGCCAGGCGATGTAACCGTCGGGCCGGACGAGGGTCGCACCGGCCGCACCGAGGCCGTACGCGGCCGGGAATGCCTGCGGCTCAACCACTGTCACCTCTCCGCCGATCCGGACGAAGCACACCGGGATGCCGAGCTCGGCCGACGCCGAGACTGCCGGGGCGGCCCAGCGCTCGTCCTGGGACATCAGTACCCAGCCGGGTTGGAACAGATCCAGCGTGGAGTGGGTCTGCCCATCGAGGAGGATCTCGAGGTGCGGGGCGCGAGTGCCCGGCTGGCCGGTCCACTGCGAGGGCGTGCGCGCGGGTGGTAGGTCGTCGCCGGCGCCTATGACCGCCGCCGACCGGTACAGCTGGCCCAGCTCGATGGCGGCGTCGTCGAGAACCTGAACCGCGGAGTCGGGGGTTTTCAGGTACGCCTTGTAGTCCGCGCGGGCGAAGAGCTGGTCGTGGCGCAGGTTCGCGATCGGGCGGCGCTCGGCGTCGTAGGTGTCCAGCAGTTCGGGGCCGGACCGCCCCGCCAACACCGCCGCCAGCTTCCAGGCCAGGTTGTGCGCGTCATCGATGCCGGTGTTGGCGCCGAAACCGCCGCGGTTGGGCGGCAATTGGTGTGCGGCGTCCCCGGCCAGGAACACCCGGCCGGCGGAGAAGCGCGCGGCGATCAGGGCGGCGAGCTCCCAGCGGCCGGTGGTGACGATCTCGACCGGGACGTCGTCGCGCCCGATGGCCCGGCGCACCGCCCGGAACTCCTCCTCGGCGGACCGCTCGACATCGTCGCCGAGCATCAGCACCCACCGCCCGTCCGAATAAGTGGTGAGGAAGGCCTGAAAATCGGGCTGCTCGATCTCGAACTGCACGACGCCCTTCTCGAGGTATGCCTCCAGCGCCGGTGCGGTGAACAGGATGCTGCGCTGCACCGAGAGCAGTCCCGCGCCGTGTCGGGCGATACCAAGTGCCTCGCGGATCGGGCTGGTCGCGCCGTCCGCGGCCACCACATACCGTGCGCGCAGCCGATATTCGTGGCCGTCCGCACGGCGGCGCAGGGTGGCGGTTACCCCGTCGGCGTCCTGGGCGAGGTCGAGCACCTCGGTGCCCGTCCGCAGGTCCGCGCCGAGCTGACGAGCCCGCTCGCGCAGGATCGGCTCGAGCGCGTCCTGAGCAATGGCCGTGGCGTGCACGGGCGATTCCTCGGAGCCATAGGAGCCGCCCTTCCCGCCGGGCGTCCACGGGTACTCCTCGAGCCAGGCGCCGGCCAGGCTCTCCACACGGGCTCGCCGGGGCGGCTTGATGTTCTGCATCGAGGCGGGCAGTTCGACCCCGGTTGCTCTGAAGTGCTCGAGGGTGCGGGTGGTGTAGCCGATGGCTCGTGGGTGCAGTGAGCTGCCGAGGTGCTTCTCCGCGAGCACAACGGGCACGCCATGCCAGGACAGGAAGACCGCGGCGGACAGGCCGACGAGGCTGCCGCCGACTATCAGGACCGGAGTCGTTTCGGTGGTGGGCATGATGAACTCTCCGTGCGGTCGATGGGTAATAGGGCAACGGAAGATGATGGGGGAGTGGGCATTCGAGGAGTGCGGCCATCGAGGAGTAGGCGGCGTTCGCGCCAGGGCTCGGGCCGGTACCCGGAATGAAACGAGTGCCCGGCGATGCGCTAGGTCTGCGGGTCCGTGCGCGGTGTGGCGAGGATTCCGTTCAGCAGCACGTCGAATGCCCAGTCGACCCGGTCCTGTCCGGTGCCGGTGAACAATTCCCGGCCCAGCGCGGTGACGCGCGGGTAACGATCGGGTGGGGCGTTGTCGACGGCGGCAACCAGCGCGTTGAACTGGCCCGCGGCTGCGTCCGGATCCTCACCCTCACTCGTGTGCTCGGCCCCGGTCGCGGTGGCAGATTGCATGAGCAGGTCCACGGCCCACGATGCCCGCCGATCGTCGATTCCGGCCTGATGCAACAGCGCCAGCAGCGCCTCGATCAGATCCAGATATCGCGGACCGGACGGGCGGGTGAGCAGCGCAGAGTGCGCGAGCGGGGGATGGGCGAGCAGCACGCCCAGGTACGAGCGCAGCACCAGCCGCATCCGGTTCTGCCAATCGCCCTCAGCCGCAACGGGATCCAGGTCGACGTCGGCGAGCAGTTCGTCCAGGACCGCCGCGCGCAGCTCGGCCGCGTCGCGGACGTAGACGTACAGCGACGCGGCCCCGGTGTCGAGCTCGGTGGCCAGCCGCCGCATCGTCACCTTGTCCAGCCCCTCGGCGTGCATGACACGCACCGCCGCATCCACGATGCCCTGCCGGGTCAGTGCGGGTTTTGCGGGGCGATCCCGGCGACTCCGAATCTCTCGTTCCCTGTCTCCCATGCTCTCAGCTTAACGAACATGTTCGTTGCGAACAAGTACGTGACGAACATGTTCGTCACACTGGCGCGATTGCGCCGCATGGTCATGTCTTGCAGTGGCGGACGCGGCGTTTGCGCATAGGGTGAGTCCCGTAACGGCGGGTGTCGCCGGAGTCGACCGGAGGGAGTTCGGGTGCGCCGCATGCTGATCGCGCTGTCCATGATTGCCGCGGTGGTGTTGACCCTGTCGGTCGCGGCCTGTTCCGCGCAGGGGAATGCGCCGAGTGCCCAGGCTCCCGCGTCGGCCGAGGGCACCGTGAAGGTGCAGGCCGGGACCGGCACCGAGCGATTCCCGGTCCCGATGGTCGCGGTGGGCATCAGCGCATGCTCCGCGAGCGCGGTCCTGGCCACGCTGACCACCGGGCACGACGGCGCCGCGACGCGGAGCTTCCCCGTCGGGTGCTACCGCGCCACGGTCACCTCGGTGCCGGACGGTTGTCAGGCCGACGCCGTGGCGAACACCCAGGTCGATGTGAAGCCTGCGGGCACGGCCACGGCGAACTTCCTCATTCACTGCGCCTGATCGTCCCCCGCCTCGGCGAGGGAGGGGAACAGTCGAATTCGCGAGGCGCGCTGGGGGATCGGCGCATCTCGTGGCTGACTGGTGCGGGGTAGGGGCCGCGCGGCTTCCGTGCGCGTAGTGCCGGCACGGCGAAGACGGCATCGATTCGGATTCTCGATCGGTTCGCCCTCATCCGCGGACTGCTGTTTTGGAAAATATAAATATCCTTATCGACCTATGCGCATCTATATATGAGTCCGCCATTAGGCGTGTCAAGCCAAGAACCAACAAAGACAGCAAGGAAGGGAAGGGGATCATCTGACGTCGCCACGGTGGTCCTGCGACACCCGGCGCACGGAGGGAGCACCGCGCGCCGGTGGTTACCAGTGGTCTGCCTACGATCGAGCAATGAGAGCGCTGCGATTCGATCGGTTCGGTTCCCTCGATGCGCTGGCGCTGCTCGATGTGGACGTGCCCGCGGTGCGCTCGGGTGAGGTGCTGGTGCGGGTGCATGCGGCGGGGGTGAATCCGAGCGATGTGAAGAATGTGCTGGGCGGGTTCCCGTACACCACGGTGCCGCGGACGCCGGGGCGGGATGTGGCGGGGGAGGTGGTCGACGGTCCGAGGGCGCTGATCGGGCGGCGGGTGTGGGCCAGCGGGCGGGAGCTGGGGTTTCTGCGTGACGGTACGCATGCGGAGTATGTTGCGGCACCCGCGGACGGGGTGACGCGTATGCCGGAGAAGCTCACCTTCGCCGAGGCGGCATCGGTTCCGGTGCCGTACGTGACCGCGCTGGAGGCCCTGGATCGCGGCGGCGTGCGTGCCGGAACTGCGCTCGTGGTGATCGGTTTCGGGGCGGTGGGGTCCGCAGCGCATGCGCTGGCCACCGCGCGCGGCGCCCGGGTGGCGGTGGGGGTGCGGCGCGCGGAGCAGGCGGCCGAATTGGTGCGCGACGGGGTGGATGCGTTCGCCTTCACCGATCCCGAGGGGTTCGCGGCGGGGGTGCGGGAGCGCTGTGCCGAGGGCGCCGAGGTGGTCTTCGACAGCACCGGATTCCATTTGCCCGCAACGGTTCCCGTGCTTGCGCCAGGTGGTCGCATCGTGGTGATCGCCGCCCCGGCGGACGGGCACGAGCGGGTTCCGGTGCGCGAGCTGTACCGGCGCGGTGGGTCGCTGATCGGCGTGAACTCGTTGCTGCACGACACGGTCGCGACGGCCGCGGCGCTGGAGACGCTGACCGGGTTGTTCGAGTCCGGTGCGCTGGCCGTGCCCACCGGGATCGAGCTGCGCTCGCTGGACAGGGCGGTGGCGACATATTTCGACCTTGCCGCCGGCGTGCCGGCGAAATTCGTGCTGACGCCGACGGATCGGATCTGAGCGATCGACGGGTGGCTCGAGGCCGCCGCGCGGTCGGCGACACGCGCGAAGAAATCGGCGACCGGGAATGCCAGATCATCTCAGGTTTTTCTAAGAACTATCGTGAATTCGGGCAAATAGGTCGACGAAAGGACGGTGATAGTGATTAGCGAATCATTCGCCGTGTTTGGTTGGCGGTCTATTGTCGGCCACGCCGTGGGCTCGATGCCCTCGCAGTTGTTCGGTCGGTTGAGTCCGTGAAAGTGGATGTGCGCCTGTGTATCAGGAGAAGAGCCGGTCGCGTGAGGGCTGCCCGGACGTGAGTGGTGGCGAGTAGTGAGTCGGACATCGGCCGTAATTGCAGAAGGTTTGCCACATGATGGCATGCGATTATATGCATCAATAACGACTTGCCGGCCATAGGAATCACTGCCCGTCCCGCGGCCACGTGATGCCTGTGATCAGGGGTGTATCTATCCGCCTCGACTACCGCAAACGGCCTTCCATCGCCTACCTTCGATGACCGTGAGTGAAGTAACACCGGCGCGGCCGGACGTCTCTCTCGGCTCGACGCCCTCCACCCCGCCGGTTTCCGCCCGGAGACGTGGTCGGTGGCCCGGGTGGAGATACGGCCCGCTACGGCGGGTGCGCGCGGGGCATGTGCGACAGCACCTGGGCGCGGTCGTGATGGCGGTGCTGACCGCCACCATCACGCTCGCCTTCGCGCCGCCGATGCACGCCTCGGCCGCCGCGACCGATCCGCGGTCGGAGAACGCGGTGGCGCGCGCGGCGGTGGCCGACCTGATCGGCCCGCATCCGTGGTCGGTGGCGTTGCCGAGCGATTTCGCCGCGGGCGCGGGATATCAGCCGATCGTGGAGCGCGGGCTGCTGGTGGATCCGCTGGGTGAGTGCTCCTCGCCGATCCAATTGCCAGCGGAATTCAAGACGGCGTGCCGGGCGCACGATCTGGGATATGACGTGCTGCGCTATGCCGAGCGGCGGCACGCGCCGCTGGGGGCGTGGGGGCGGCAGGCGATCGATGCGGTCTTCCAGCAGCGCATCCATGCCGCGTGCCAGGTTCGCTCGAACACGATGTCCGAGACCGGGTGCGAGGTGATGGCGACGATCGCCACCACCGGTGTGGATCTGAATTCGCGTCGGCAGAACTACGCGACACCGGAGCCGGAGTACATGTTCGGTATGCGGTTGTCGGGCAAGCACATCGACGCTCAGTTGTGGCATATGGGCGGGCCCGCCGCGCTGGGGGTGATCGCGGCGTTGGTGATGGCCACGGTGCTGGCGGTGGTGTGGCGTCGCCGGGTGCGGAGGGCGGTTCGATGAACGGGATGCGGGCGATGACGCGGCTGCGGCCCCGGGTGGGCACGATGCTGGCGGTGACGGCCGCGACGGTGTTGTCGTTGCTGCCGGCTGTGCTGCCGCGCACCTCGGCGACGCAGGCGGTGCTGACGGGCGTGCTGGGCGCGATGGCGATCGGTATCGCCGGTGTGCTGCGGACCGTGCTGCGGCGGCGCGGTTTCGATCTGGAGGAGCGCTGGGGCACGCATCGGGTGCCGGTGATGCTGGTGTGTGGTTTCGCGCTGGCGGCCGCGACAGTGAACGCCACGCACTGGCAGAGTGGGCTGCGGGCGGCGATGTCGATGGCTCCGGTGGGTCCGGAGTACTGGTTGCGCGCGGCGGTGGGCGCCGCCATTGCGGGTGGGCTGCTGGTGTGGGTTTTCCGCGGCGTGCGCGGGCTGCTGCGGCTGCTCACCGGTAGCGGTCGACGGGCGAACGTGACCGTCCTGCCGGAGTCGCTCCCCGATGCGGTGGATGTGGAGCGGCCGGAGGAGTTGGCGGCGTCGGGTGTGCACGGGTCCGTCTAGTCGATGACGGGGCCGGCGCACGGCCTCGTTGTGTCGGGGTGTTCGGCTACCCTCGGGCGAGTGTCCGAATCGAAGTATGTCCTCGTCACCGGCGCGGGAACCGGCCTCGGCCGCGCGATCACGGCCGCATTGACCGCCGCGGGCCATCATGTCCTGGCGGTCGGCCGCACCCCGGCCACTCTGGAGGCTGCCGTCGCGGCCGCGCCGGGGCCGGGTAGCGCCACGGCGTGGGTGACGGACGTGACCGATCCCGAGGCGGTGCGAACGCTGTTCGGCGAGGTCGAAAACCGTTGGGGCCGACTGGATGTGCTGATCAACAACGCCGGGTTGTTCGGGGCCTCCCAGCCGGTCGAGGAGGTCTCGGTGCGGGATTGGCAGCGGGTGATCGATACGAATCTGACCGGTTCGTTCCTGTGCGCGCGGGCGGCGTTCGGGTTGATGAAGCGCCAGCTGCCCGGCGGCGGGCGGATCATCAACAACGGTTCGATCTCCGCGCATGTGCCGCGGCCGAACGCGGTGGCGTACACCGCGAGCAAGCATGCGGTGAAGGGGCTGACGAAGGCGCTGGCTCTCGAGGGCCGTGCGCACAACATTGCGGTGGGTCAGATCGATATCGGCAATGCGGCCACCGAGCTGACCGCCGGAATCGCCGCGGGCGCATTGCAGGCGGACGGGAGTGTGCGGCCCGAGCCCACCATCGATGCCTCGCATGTGGCCGCGATGATCGTGCAGACGATCGCGCTGCCATCGGAGGTCAATGTGCCGTTCCTGACGGTGATGGCTAACGGCATGCCGTACATGGGCCGGGGCTGAGCCGCGGTTCCCGTGCCGAGGTGTCGGGGATTGCCGGGTTATCGCCGATGAGATGGCCGTGGTTCCCGACCGGCCGCGATCGGGAGGACCGCTTTCGCACCGGTAAATCGCCATCAGTCGGACGTGGGGCGCTGGAAATCAGCGATATGGTCGGAGACCCACTGCCGGTAGTCGCGAGGAGATTCGCCCACGAACTCCGCTGCCGACACCTACGAGGGTGGCCGGCGTGCACTGCTCGCCGGCGGGTCGGGTAACGAGTGATGATCGCGGTCGGCGTGCAGGTTTCAGACCGGTACCAGGTCGGCCAGGCCGGACAGCGGTCCCGGCAGGCCCGCGAGATGGGTCTTGATGCCGGTGGCGACGGGGTTGGGTGTTTCGGCGCGCAGCCGGTCGAGTTCGGTCTGCATGGTGGTGACCGTCTGCTGGTAGCAGGCGTCGACGGTGTCGGGGTTCTCGGGATCGCCGGGTTCGGTGGACCAGTGCAGCGGCGGCAGGAAGCTGACCTTCACCGAGGCCGGCAGCGGCACCTGCGGCAGGATGGGGGCCACGCCGAAGGGGACGCCGAGGGTGTAGGGAAAGACCTTGGCGCGCACCAGTTTATCCAGGCCCAGGAGCCGGGCGGTGCGTTCGCCGCGGCTGAGCACGAAGATCGCGTCGTGGCCGCCGTTGGCGACCGCGGGGATGACGGGGATGCCGTGTTCGAGGGCGAGGCGGATGAAGCCCTTGCGTCCGGCGAAGTCGATTCTGCCGCGGTCGGTCCAGGGGCGGCAGGCCTCCCAGTCGCCGCCGGGGTAGACCATGACCGCGCCGCCGTCCTTGATCGCGGCGGTGGCCGCGTCGCGGCAGGCGGGCAGGACGCCGACCGAGCGCAGGCTGTCGCCGAGAATCGGTGTGCGCAAAAGGATGTCGTGTGCGACGCCGCAGCTGGGCTCGCCGGGGCGGTGCTCGATCATCGACATGTAGGTGATCCACGCCTCGGGGGCCCAGTAGATGGAGGAATGGTTGCCGATGACCAGCGCGGGGCCGGAGGTCGGCAGGTTCTGCAGGCCGGTCACCCGGGGGGTGAAGTAGTTCATGTACGCCCGCGCGACGGAGAAGAGGGGATGGTCGAGGTCCGGGATCGGCAGGGGGGTGCTCATGGGAGGGGTTCCTGTTCTGCTTCGATGGCGCGCAGGTGGGACGCGTGCGCTGCCCGGGCCGGATCCTCTCCCTGGCGTGCGCGCCGGTTCTCCCCGTTGTCGTTCTTGCCGGCGTTGCTGCCGGCCCCTGTGGATTTCGGCGTCGCAGATACGCCAGTGATCATCGAGCGACACTGAAATGCCCTCGGTCACATCCCCGTTGATAGCCCCGATGGGCCGCGTATGCGGTCCGGTCCGGCGGGCGTGTCGCGATCTTCGTCGACCGCACCCGCACTGTCCTCCTGCAAAAACGACGGTAGCAGGCAAGCGCTTGTTAGGTGGGGACTGTGTGCTATCCCACTCTGTAGCAGCACAGGCGAGGCCAGTTGGCGAATCTCTGGCGTACCTGCCACGAGGGCGTACCTGCCACGAGGTAGAGGGGACCGGTAGTAATCGCCGAAGTCCATGAAATCAAGGAAGTCGCGGAGTCGACCCTGAGGAACGCTGTCATATCTCCGATTCCTGGTCCAGGAACGTCGGCCACCACGTTCTGGTATTCAGTGCGGGCGGATCGAGGGCCATCATGCTCTCGACGATTGAGCCCACGGCCGAGCTCACGCTCTCTTCGTTGGGTTCGGCCAGCTCCCACAAATCGCGATAGAATCTGCCGACGAACACCACGAAGAGCCCAAGATTCGAGTTGGCCAGGAAGGCCTCGGTCGAGTCGTCGAAGAGGCAGAACATTTCGTCGCTGCCCGAGTCCACGGCGAAACGGAAGTCGTCGGGTAGGCCGTTGATCACAGGGACGTATTCCCGGTCTCCCACCTGCTTGGAGCCGAGGACGCTGCCGTCAGGCAGCGGGGTGAAGGGTGCGACTTCCACGGTGGGCAGACCCACGGTGGTGAGGAAATCGCGGGTCGGCGCGGACAGACCAGGATGCACCTGTTCCGGTAGCAGTGCCTCGAGGTGATCTCCCCAAATCGCCGTGACAGAGTTGATGAGATCGTCGTTCAACCAGCTCATTAGGCGCAACTCCCCATCGGCGTTCGTAGGTTCGCTGACCACAGTTAAGTGCTTGATCCGAGACCACTGTCCCCACAGGCGGGAACGGTCCCTCCTATTCGGCCTGCCCGGCAGCGGTCAAACACACCCGAGCCACGGCAGTTGGATTTTCGGCGATTACTGCCGGAACCCCTCGGGGGTGGGGCGGACCAGCCCGTGTTGATGGGCATACACCACCGCGTGGATCCGGTCGCGCACACCGAGTTTGGCCAGGATCCGGGACACGTGCGTCTTCACGGTCTCCTCTCCGACGCACAGGGCCGCGGCGATTTCGCTGTTGCTGCGGGCGTCGGCGAGCAGCAGCAGCACCTCGTGCTCGCGGGCGGTGAGGGCGGCGAGTTCGGGCGGTTCGGGGGCGGTGGTGAGGGTTCGGGCGAAGCGGCCGGCCAGGCGGCGGGTCATGGACGGATCGATGATCGCGTCTCCGCGCGCGGCGATGCGGACCGCGGCGATGAGTTCCTCCGGGGGCAGGGTCTTGAGCAGGAATCCGCTGGCTCCGGCCTGCAGCGCGCGGGCCAGGCTGGTCTCGCTGTCGTAGGTGGTCAGTACCAGTACCCGGGTGCCGCCGGCGGCGACGATGGCCTCGGTGGCGGCCAGGCCGTCGAGTTTGGGCATGCGCACGTCCAGGATCGCGACGTCGGGGTGGAGCCGGGCGGCCTCGGCGACCGCGCTGCGTCCGTCGCCGACGTCGGCGACGCACTCGGTGTCGGGATGGGCCTCGACGACCGCACGCAGGCCGGAGCGGAACATGCTGTGGTCGTCGGCGATCAGGACGCGGATCGGGGTGCTCATCGGCGGTGGTGCTCGTCGGCGGTCCGGAGGTGGGCGGGGATGTTCACAGTCCTCCGATGGGGATGGAAACGGTTATGCGCCAGCGGCTCTCGGATTCGATGCGATCCGGGGCGTGGCTGGTGGGTGTGGCGGCGGGGATGATGCCGTATTCGACGGTGCCGGTGAATAATTCGGCGCGGCGGCGGATGCCGTCGAGGCCGCGATGCAGGGAGTTGCCGGTATCGGCGTGCGCGGCAACGGGGTTGGTGCCGGTGATGATCACGAGATCTGCGCGTTTGTCCAGTTGGAGGTGTGCGCTGCCGTTGCCGTGGCGCAATGCGTTGGTGAGCATTTCCTGCACGATCCGGTAGACGGTGACGTCGAGCGATTCGGGCAGTGCGGTGTCGGGGCCGGGGGTGTGCAGCTCGAGTTCCAGTCCGGCTTCGCGGACGTGCGCGGCGAGTTCCTCGATGTCGGCCAGTCCGGGCTGGCGGCGGCCGGCCTCGTCGCGTCCGTGCAGCAGATCGAGTTGGCGGCGCAGGTCCACCATCGCCGCGCGGCTGCTGGCCTCGATCGCCGCCAGGGAGCGGGTGGCGGGGTCGAGGGCGTCGCCGGAGCCGGTGGCGAGTGCCAGTCGTGCGGCGCCGGCGTGGATTCCGATGGCGCTGACGTGGTGGGAGATCACGTCGTGCAGGTCGCGGGCGATGGCCTCACGCTCGTCGGACAGGGCGCGGTCGAGGGCGGCGCGCTGTTCCTGGCGGCGCAGGTGCTCGCGTTGTTCGAGTTCGGCGGTGTAGGCGCCGCGGGCGGTGGTGTAGCGGCCCACCATCCAGGGCAGGACGCCGGTGGAGACCGCGGCGATGGTCAGCAGTCGCGGGTCGTGGGCGTGTGGTCCGGCGGCGATGAGCATCGAGCCCACCGCTCCCGCGCCCAGCAGCGGGACGATGATCAGCGAGGCGCGCCCGGACAGCCATGCGCCGGCGCGGTAGCCCGCGATCAGAAAGCCCATGTCGCCCAGGCGTACCGGCAGGTCGTGATCGTGCAGCAGCGCGGTGGCGGCCAGCCGCAGGATCACCTGTGCGACGGCGACGAATCCGGCGGTGGCGGGCGGTGCGGCGAACGCCAGGTCCGCCCCGACGATGGGCACCGCGAGCGCGATCGCGGGCAGCGGTGCGACGGGGAAGATGCCGGACAGGGCGAAGGTCACGATGTCGATCAGGGCGGTGGCCACCGCGACCAGGATGGACTGGCGCGCGAGGGATCGCAGCACGGCGGTGAGGTCGCGGTCCTGCGCCGAACCGACGTCGTGGACCGAGGCGAACAGGTGCGGGAGCCGCCACTCCCGGCCCGTCCACCGGTCGGCACGGCGTCCTCGGGCCGGGTTGGAAAGCACGTCACGGACGATACCCGCAGGCCACGGCGGGATCGTCCCGCGCGCGGGGGATGGGGGATCCCCCGCGCGGACCACGGGTGGCCGGCGCGTCCGGGCAGGCCTCGGCGGATTCGCCGGCGGGCCGGCGGCAAGGAACGACGCGGTGCGGCCGCTCCCGTTCGCGGCGGATTCGCCGGAGGCGTGAATGGCGGTGCGCGGTACAGGAATCCGGCGAGCATGGCGTGCATGCCGCTGTGCAACGCCGTACGGATGTGGCGCCTGGATGTGGTGGCGCGGGGGTGAATGGTTCTGCGCGAGTTGCGGGCAATCGGTGGCGTATGGGTGTGGCAGTGGTAGGAAGGTGAACGTGTCAGCAACCGGCGAAGCAACCCCGTCCGAAGCCCCGTCGCGTGCGGTATCGGAGGTGGTGGATCTGGTCAGTGCGCTGATCCGGTTCGACACCTCCAACACCGGCGATCTGGCCACCACGAAGGGGGAGCGCGAGTGTGCGCAGTGGGTGGCCGATCAGCTGCATCGTGCGGGGTACACCACCGAGTACGTGGAATCGGGTGCGCCGGGCCGGGGGAATGTGTTCGCGCGGTTGGCTGGAGCGGATTCGAGCCGGGGCGCGTTGATGATTCACGGGCATCTGGATGTGGTGCCGGCCGAGGCGTCGGACTGGAGTGTGCACCCGTTCTCCGGTGCGGTGCGCGACGGTTACGTGTGGGGTCGCGGTGCGATCGATATGAAGGACATGGTCGGCATGATGCTGGCCGTGGCGCGCCAGTTCAAGATCGAGGGCACGGTGCCGCCGCGGGATCTGGTGTTCGCGTTCCTGGCCGATGAAGAGAACGGCGGGCGGTGGGGTTCGCAGTGGCTGGTGGACAACCGGCCGGATCTGTTCGAGGGCGTCACCGAGGCGGTCGGGGAGGTCGGCGGGTTCTCGCTGACGGTGCCGCGCCGCGACGGCACCGAGCGGCGGCTGTATCTGGTGGAGACCGCGGAGAAGGGGCTGGGCTGGATGCGCTTGCGCGCCAAGGCTCGCGCCGGGCACGGGTCGTTCCTGCACGAGGACAACGCGGTCACGATTCTGGCGCAGGCGGTGGCGCGGCTGGGCACGCACACCTTCCCGCTGGTGCTGTCGGAGTCGGTGACCGAGTTCCTGGCGGCGGTCTCGGAGGAGACCGGGATCGAATTCGATCCGGCCGGGCCCGATATCGAGGGGCAGCTGGCCAAGCTGGGCACCATTTCCCGCATCATCGGCGCCACGCTGCGCGATACGGCCAATCCGACGATGCTGCAGGCCGGGTACAAGGCGAATGTCATTCCGCAGACCGCGGAGGCGGTGGTGGACTGCCGGGTGGTGCCGGGCCGTCAGGCCGCGTTCGAGCGCGAGGTCGACGAGCTGATCGGCCCGGGCGTGGAACGGGAGTGGATCACCAAACTCGATTCCTACGAAACGACTTTCGACGGCGATCTGGTCGATGCGATGAACGCCGCGATCCTGGCGCACGACCCGGACGGGCGCACGGTGCCGTATATGCTGTCCGGTGGCACCGATGCGAAGGCGTTCGCGCGCTTGGGAATTCGCTGTTTCGGGTTCGCGCCGCTGCGCCTGCCGCCGGAGCTGGACTTCTCGGCGCTGTTCCACGGCGTGGACGAGCGGGTTCCGGTGGATGCGCTGGAATTCGGCGCCAAGGTCCTGGAACACTTCCTGCTCAACAGCTGATGATCCCGCCACTCCCGAAAGGACTCCTGTCGTGCCCGACTACTCGTACAACCCGTACGCCGCGCTGCCGAAGCTGCCCGACTTCCTGGTGACCTCCACCGATATCGCCGACGGCGAGAGTTTCGGGCTGAACCAGGCCAGCGGGAAATTCGAGGTTCCCGGTGGCAGGGACATCTCCCCGCAGCTGTCATGGTCCGGATTCCCCGCCGAGACAAAGAGTTTCGCGGTGACCGTCTATGATCCCGACGCCCCGACCGCGTCGGGGTTCTGGCACTGGGCCGTGGCCGATATCCCGGCCGCGGTCACCGGCCTGGATTCGGGTGCGGGAAGTGACGGCGGCACGCTCCCGGCGGGGGCGGTCGCGCTGCGCAACGACGGCGGATTCGCCGGATTCGTCGGCGCGGCACCCCCGGCCGGACACGGCCACCACCGGTACTTCATCACCGTGCACGCGGTGGACGTGGAATCGCTGGGTATCGGCGCGGACGCGACTCCGGCCTACCTGGGATTCAACCTGTTCTTCCACTCGATCGCCCGCGCCCAGCTGGTAGCGACGTTCGAGGTGCTCTGAACTCCCCGTTCCGACACAATCCCTGATTGCCGTCCCGGGTGAAATGCCTTGGACGGCAATGGGTTCGGCCGCATACCTGTCGAGTGACCTGAATCGCACCATATTGGACGCCTGAGGGTTCATGCTGGAGGAGACCGAACTCCACGACGGGGGCTGGTACATCGTGTCGAGAGATGGCGCAGCGCCGGTGCACCGCATAGTGCGGGGCGACTCGGATCTGGATGTGACCGTGGAGCCGGTCGGCGGGGGCGGCCCCGATGGAGGATACGCCGTCACCTTCGGGAAGGTCTCCGATAATTGCCTGGTGAGAATACATTCCCGGTGTTTCTACGGGGAGAGCCTCGGAATCGACGGCTGTGATCGCTCGGGCCAGCTGTCGACCTCGGTCGATCTGATTCAGCACGAAGGGGCGGGCGTCCTGGTCTGCCTGGAGCAGGAGGGGCGTGGCGCGGGGATGATGAAGAAGGCCCAGGCGCATCGGCTCAGCCAGATGACACGCCGGGACACCTTCGAGTGCTACGAGCTGCTCGGCTTTCCGGTCGACTACCGATCGTATGTCCACGCAGCGCAATTCATCGTGGGACTCGGGGTGCACCGCATCCGATTGCTGACGAACAATCCTTCCAAGGTCGAGGCCGTTCGCGACTGCGGGATAGCGGTCGACATCGTACGCCGGATCGTTCCCGTGCCCGTCGCCGCGCACCCCTATCTGCGGGCCAAACATAGACGCGGACATTGGATCTACGATGATCCGCCGGACGGATTCGGCAATCCGGGGGCGGTGAGATGATGCCGTCGGCGCGGGCTGCGGTGGTTTTCGTCCACGGCATGTTCTCCTCGGCGCGGACCTGGTCGCAGCTCATCGAGCGTATGGGTGAGGATGCCGAACTCGGCGAGCGGTATCGAGTGTTCCCGTTCGAGTACGCCAGCCCGAAGGTGCGGGTCAGCCCGCTGCGCCGGATTCCGGACTACGATGTCATCGCCGACGACCTGACGACGTTCCTGGATGTCGATGTCGCGGAATACGGTTCGGTGGTGCTCGTCGGTCACAGCCAGGGCGGCCTGATCATCCAGCGATATCTGGCGAGAGTGGTGAAGGCGGGCCGCGCGCGAAAGCTCGCGCGTATCAAGGCGATCATCATGTTCGCCTGCCCGAATTCGGGTTCGCAGCTCGCACTTCTCCTGCGGCGATCTGCCAGGTTCTGGGAGAATCCGCAAGAAAAGCAGCTCAGGCCGATCAA
Organism: Nocardia albiluteola; assembly: GCF_018860155.1. Lineage (GTDB taxonomy): Bacteria > Actinomycetota > Actinomycetes > Mycobacteriales > Mycobacteriaceae > Nocardia > Nocardia albiluteola. Next base: position 318,136 of record NZ_JAHKNI010000008.1, on the reverse strand, counting down.
TGACGAAGTCATCGACGCTCAACGGTATGTACTCGAGCGGATACAATTCGCGCGAGACGTGGACGACCAGAACTGTCCTATTCCGATCTACGTGTATGCCGGAACCGAGGACAATGTGGTGACCCCGGCGTCGGCACGCGGCGTTTTTCCCGAAGCGAAGGCGCTGCCGGGGGACCATTCGACGATTCTGCATGCGGATTCGGCCTCCTCGCGGACCTTCACGGCGCTGCGGAGCCATCTACGGGAGGTGCTGGCCGCGCCGGATGCGGCTCGTAGCGGCCCCGAACCAGCCCGCGACGGCGAGAGCGACGGGGACCCGGCCCTCAGGGCTTCGGATCGTTCGCTGTTGGCCGTGCGGCACAACGTGATTCCGCTGCCCAGCGCCTTCTTCAACCGGGAACGGGAGTCCAGCCGCGCGCTCGAGGGCCTGTCGTCGTCCTGCTCGGTGGTGTCCGTTTCCGGGCTCGGCGGAATGGGCAAGACCGCGCTGGCCAATCGCATCGCCTGGCGGCTCACGAAGGACCGCAATGCGCTGGGCCCCCCGGGTTTCGGCGCCATCGTGTGGTGCGATCTGGCCGCGGGCGGCCTGACGCTCGATTCGTTCATCGACACCATCGCCGATGTGATCGGGTACCCCTACATTCGTGCCCTGTCGATGCCCGAGAAAGCGAACCGGGTGGTCCATCACCTCAATACGGAGCCTTGCCTCGTGGTCATCGACAACTTCGACGGCGGACGCGATCATTCGATCCGGGAGCTGGTGTCGAGGGTCGACCCTTCCGTCAGCAAGATCCTGGTGACCTCCCGTCAGGTGTATTCCGCGGAGGCATGGCCCGTCGATGTCGGCGGGCTCGATGAGAATGCCAGTCGGAGATTGATCGCCGAGGAAGGCAGGCGGCTGGGAATATCGACGATTCCTGTGTCCGACAGCGAGTTGATTCCGCACTATCTGGATGCGACGGGCGGAAATCCGCTGGCCATACGATTGACGACCGGTCAGATGCGCTACGGCGACGATCTCGCGGCCGCCACCGCGCGGCTGCGCTCGGCGACCGAAGCCGACCTGTTCGACAGAATCTTCGATCGCACCTGGCACGAACTACTGGCATCGAACGAGCGGGCTCGGGCGATCGTCATCGCGGTGGCGCTGCATCCGGCCCCGGTGCCGCTGGACGCCCTGGCCAGGGCGGTGGATGCCGACGCGGACGAGATCCGGCGCGAGATTCGTGACATCGGGGAGGCCTCGCTCCTGGAAATGGCCCGGTCTGGGCGGCCACCGGTGGTTCGGGTGCGACTGCATCCGCTCACCCGGGCCTATGCGCTGCGCCAGGTCGCCAAGTCGCCCGGGTACCGCGAGGAGATCGAAGCCCGTCTCGTGACCCACTACCTCGAACTCGCGCAAGCCAACTCCGAGGTCTATACCGTGCACCACCGGGTCGGTGTCCTGGAGAGCGAGTACCGCAACATCATCCACTTCGCTCAGCTGGCCGCCGAGCGGGCCGACGGGAGCGAGAACCCGCGACATGACCGGGAGGTGATCGCGTTCGCCGAGGCGATGGCCGGGTTCCTGTGGGGCCGTGGATACTGGCGTGACCGAGTCCAGCTGTGCCGCAACGCCGCAGCAGCGGCGATCCGGGTGGGTGATCCGATCGTGCTGGCGCGCCAATATGCGATGGTCGGAAGGGTGCATGTGTGGCTCGGCGATTATGCCGAGGCGTCGACATGGCTCGAACACAGCCGGGCCGCCCTGCCGCGGAACGCCTCGGCCGCCGATCGACGCGAAACCGTACGGCTGGGCGGGCACATCGCCTCGGGCACCGGCGACTACGCCACGGCACAGACTCTGTTCGAGCAGGTCCTGGCCGCGGCGCCGCATACGGCCGATGACGAGGGCCGTGCCGCGACGCTCGTCGAGCTCGCCATCTGCGCGTACCGGCGCGGCGAATATCCGATCGCGATCACCAGGCTCGACGAGGCCTGCCGGCTCGACGAGCGCATGGGTGCGATCGAAGGTCTCGCGGTGACCTCGAGCCATCTGGCGAACGCCCACTACGAATCCGGGGACAATCAGAACGCGAAGCGACTGTTCGAGCAGGGCCTGACATTCGCACGACAGGTGGGGCGCCCGATGACCGAGGGACGATGCCTGATCGGTCTGGCGAAGATCAACGTCCTCGAGCGCAGGCGTGCCGAGGCCAGGACGTGTGCCGAGGCGGCCGCGGAAACCTTCACCCGCCTGGGCATGAAGGACCTCGCCGCCGAGGCGCGACTGATTCTCGGCAATCTGGGCGACCACAACCCCGCCGCCGGCCGGGCGCCGCGAGTGCCGGATCTGCTCGGCGCGTGCCGGGCGGTGCTGTTCGACTTCGACGACACGATCGCGGCGACGACATCGCGGTGGCCGCTCCTGCGACGCACCGCCGCTCGCTTCGGCGCCGATCTGGACGACGATACGATCCGCGCGGCGTGGGGCCTGCCGTTCGACGAGCTGATTCGAGCCATCGTGCCCGGAACGGATCGGGAGGCCTTCGTTCGGGCATATCGGCAGGCCATGCTCGAGGTGAAGCCGATTTCGACGATCGGGGCCATACAGTTGATCACCGGGCTGCACCGACGCGGCGTCCGGCAGCTGATCATCAGCTCGGGCGCCCACGATCTGGTCATGCAGGATCTGCGAGAACTGGGCGTCGCCGGCTACTTCGACGAGGTATACGCCCAGGAGAATTCGCCTGCGCGCAAACCTGATCCACGAGTGCTGCACGGTCCGATCGATATGCTGCGAAGGCAGGGAATCGACCGCGACGATATCGTGTACATCGGCGACAGTGTCCGGGACCTGCGTGCCGCCCACGGCAACGGCGTGGCGTTCGTGGCGGTATTGACCGGCGCGGAGAGTCGTGAGGACTTCCGCGCGGCCGGATTGCCCGACGAGCTCGTCGCTCCGGATCTGTCGCACGTGCGGTTGTGGTTGTAAGGCTCGTCCGCTTCGGGCCGGAGGGCACGAGAACGCTGGGGAACGGAGAGAATGCCGATGAACGACACGGCCCCCTTGGGAACGGTTGTGGAACTGCATGTCCCGGACTTCGATCCGATCCGCAGGTTCTACACCGATATCGGTTTCGAGATTCTGTGGGAGCGAGAACCTGAGGACAAGAAGGGCTACCTCGTCACCCGGTTCCAGAACAATGTGCTGTGCTTCTGGTGTGGAAACGACAGCGTGTACGAGCAGAGCTATTTCAAGGACTTCCCGAGTACGACCCCGCGCGGTTACGGGGTGGAGGTCGTGATCATGGTCGACGATATCGAGGTGGTCTTCGACAGGCTCAAAGATCACGATCACCTAGTCAGCCCATTGAGGTTGCGGGCGTGGGGTATTCGGGACTTCCGTGTCCTGGACCCGTTCGGCTTCTACCTCCGGTTCAGCGAGCCGCTGGACATTCGCGATCCGAGGTACGCGGTCGAATAGGCCGCGCGCTGGCGGACTACGGGTCTCGGGCACCCACGGCGCATAGTCGACGGGTATCGAGTGATTCCGGTGGCAGCGGTTGGCGAGATCGATGGCCGGCGCCGGGAGTTCGTTCAGCATGCCCAGGCACAGCTCGGTATCGACGATGAGTCGGTCGGTAGGCGCCAAGCGTCCGGCCAGCTCCCGCACGACCGGCACTACCGCATCGGGGGATCGCCGCCGGCCGAGCGCACCTGCTGCTGGACGACGAACAATTCGAGCAGCGGCGCTACGTCTATCTCGGTGGTGCGCAGTCGATCTAGGCTCAGACCGGAGCGTTTGCACAGACCGACGAGGATAGCTCGCAGGGCCACGATGTTCGGATCCGGGCTGACCATGCGGCTCATTCCTCCTCGGCCATCGCAGCTCGATACGTTCTCACCACAGCGACGAACTCCGGTGATTCCCAATCTATCGCGGCATTTGCCCGAAGGGAACGGCAAGTGCCGTCATGATCTCCGTTCCCCATTTTCGGTTGCGCCGTACCTCGTCCGCATCAGATGATGGGAAAACATCGGGGATTGCCGGGGTTTATGGGCGATGGGATCCGGCAATACCCAACCTACGCGTCATTTGCCAGCACGAAATGTCAAGTGCCGCGACGTAATGAGCGATCTTGAACGCCGGCGGCCCTGGGGAGGTCCAGATGGTGGGTGCGACTCTGCACAAGCGCCGCATCCGACGGCGCCAGTGTCCGATGATCGTCGAGTGCGGGGCTGGCATGTTCGCGGCCGGCGTCCGGCATTAGCGGGCACCGCCCCGCTCGGACCACCTGGCCGATTCAATCCGGACGGCGGCAGCGACGCCCGCCGATCACACTGCGGCGATCGGCGAAATACGGCGTCACCCGCATGCTGCGGGCCGGCTACCGGTCAGGGACCGGAGCACATCGGTTCGCTCCATCCGCAACTTTTCGGCAATCAGAACCGATGTAGTGGGAAATCGTCCGCTCTGGGCGGCGGCAGGCCGACCGGGCGGCGTCCGAGAGGAGAATGCCGTGACCATAGAGACGACCGAGTGGGCGATGACCAGCGACCGCACGCCCGAATACGCTTGGCGCACCTCCGGCGCCGGGGTTGCGGTGTGGCGGCTGAGCTGGCTGCCCGACCATCGTCTCTCGCACGCGCAGGCGCAGGCGGGCATGGAACTGGACGAACTGCTCAGCGATCCGGCCGCGGTGCACGACGAGCCCACCCACCGCAGGGTCGCCGAGCACACGGCCGCCCTGGGTGTGCACTACGAGCACGCGGTGATCCTGCTGGCCCGCCGCATGATCGATCGGCTGCGCCGACATTCCGGCATGCGCACCCACCGCGAATCCGAACCGGTGCTCTCGGGCCGGGGGCCGCGCACTGCGTGAGAATCCCGGGGCTCGGCCGCGCACCACCCCGCAAGCGCGCCGGCATGCCGTGCACAGTCGCACGGCACGCCGGCGCGGCACGGTGACAAGCATGGAACAGCTCAGGCGCGGGTCGTGTGCCCGGCGCCGACCGCCTCGGACAGCGTGGCGTAGCCCCCCGCACGCAACCGCGCGGCCAGGCCGCGGTGCAGGCGCCGGGTCCACAGCGGCCCGCCGTAGATGAATCCGGTGAACCCCTGCAGCAGGGTGGCCCCGGCCAGGATGCGCTCGTAGGCCTGCTCGGCGGTCTCGATGCCGCCGACGGACACCAGCACCAGGCGGTCTCCGACCCGGGCATACAGCCGCCGAAGCACCTCGAGGGACCGCTCGGCCACCGGCGGACCCGACAGCCCGCCCGCACCCATCGCCGCGACCTGCGCGGCCGGGGTGCGCAGACGATCGCGGGCGATGGTGGTGTTGGTGGCCACGATCCCGGCCAGCCCCAGCTCCACCGCCAGATCGGCGACCGCGTCGATGTCCTGGTCCGACAGATCCGGCGCGATCTTCACCAGCACCGGCTTGTTCACCGAGTCCAGCACCGCGGCCAGCAACGGCCGCAGCGATTCCACCGCCTGCAGATCCCGCAGGCCGGGCGTATTGGGGGAACTGACATTGACCACGACGAAATCGGCGAGCGGGCCCAGCAGCTCGGCGCTGGTGACGTAGTCGGCGGCCGCCTGCTCGGCCGGCACGATCTTGGTCTTGCCGATGTTGGCGCCGATCGGGACCCCGCCGGGCCGCCGCGTGCGCAACCGTGCCGCCGCCGCGGCCGCGCCGTGATTGTTGAATCCCATCCGGTTGATCAGCGCGTGATCGGCAGGGAGGCGGAACAGGCGCGGCGCGGGATTGCCCGGCTGCGCCTGCCCGGTGACCGTGCCGATCTCGGCGAATCCGAAACCCAGTGGGCCCCAAGCGTTCACGCCCTCGGCGTCCTTGTCGAACCCGGCCGCCAACCCGATCGGCGCCGGGAAATCCACGCCGAACGCGGTGGTGCGCAGGATCGGATCGCCGGTCACGGTCAACCGGGCCAGCAGCGCGCGGGCCGGGGCGAAGCGGGTGGCCAGGCGCATCGCGACGAAGGCCAGATGGTGAATGCGTTCGGGAGGCAGCAGGAACATCAGGCGAAGCAATAACGCGTACATGCCGATCACATCCCCGGTTCCGGCACCGGGGCCGTGGTTTTACGCCGCCGCAGCAGCACCCGCCGGCTGCCGTCGGTGTACGCCCGGACCCGCGACAGCTCCCAGCCGCCGTACTCGGCCTGGATCGACAACCGCATCGAGGCTGTCACCCGGTTTATCTCGGGGGGTAGTCGTAACGGCACGTACTCGTATTCTCCTTCGTCGCTGGTCTCCTCCCAACTTGCCGGAATCGACCGTCTGCGTGGTGAACGGTGCGCCGAGGCCCGAGTCATCACTGCCCTCTCTTCCTCTCGTCCGCGCCGATCCGCTGCAGACCCGCACCCGTCGCGGACCCCACGAACAGGTCGCCGGTGCGGGAGTCGACCGTCACCGAGTTCGGCTGGCGCACCGTGGCGAAGCGCCTCACTTCCTCCGGTATACCCGTCGACAGGTCGTAGCCGACAACTTCGTTGGTCCCGGTCAAGCTCACCCAGAGTGTTTCGGTGGCCTGGTCGTAGGCCTCGGCGTAGGGCGAGGAGCCTACCGGGAACCACTGGTGCATTTCGAGCGGATCGGCCGTGTACACCAGCAGCGCACCGCCGGCGGTGTCGGTGACCAGCATCCGGCCGAAATGGTCGGTGATCATGTTCACCGCCCCGATGCCCGCGCGCAGCTGCAGCCCGGGCCGCGCGCGTTTGATGTCGACCTGGGTCAGCGTGGTCCGGTCGCGGTCCAGCGTCACGATCGCCGAGCCGGGAGCGACGATCGCGTCGTTGCCGCCGAGGCCGGTGAACGTCTGCGTCACATGCCCGTCCGCACCCAGGATCAGCACCCGGCCGTCGGCCAGGCCCGCGGCCACCGTGCCGTCGGCGCGCTGGACAACCGAGCGGACCTGCCCGTCGACGGGGGTGGCGTGCACACTGGCTGCGGCGGGGTCGATGTGCAACACCTGACTCCCGGCCGCGGCCAGGACCTGACCCTCCGGGCCCGGGGTCAGCGCCGTGGTGCGGGCGGGCAGGGTCACGGTGCGGGCCGGGGCGGCCAGGTCGGCGGGATCCAGGATGCGCACGGTGACCCCGTCGGGATCCAGGAGCAGCAGCGTACCGGTGGCAGGCTCGGCCAGCGCCGCGGCGATCGGGCCGCTGGGCACGACGGTCCCGGCGGGGGTGGCGGTCGTTGCCGGGGCGGTCGCGGCGTGGCCCGGGGCCGCGGCCGGGGTGCTGCCGGTGTGTCCGGAGTTCTTGGAACATCCGCTCAGCAGTGCCGCGGCGGTGGCCACGGCCAGCAGTGCGGCCATTGATGATCGGCTCACGGCCCGCAGTCCCGGCCGATGCACGGCGCGTCGTGACGCCGCGCGGGCTCCGGATTCACCGCGAGCACGCATACTCCGAACTCCTTCTCACCGACCACCGTGCGGTGTCCCGCACCGGGCCCGGACACGGGCCCCGACCGCTCGAGCGGACTTCTTTATCTGACCATGATCGCGGACCCGGCTCGCTGTCCGGGGTGCTTCCGCACTCTGGGCGCGTCGTATTCGCCGCCGATCGGCCCCGTCATCCCGCCTTGCGATGATCACTCTGTCGGCACCCGGGGTTAACGTGTAGTTCGACCAACCCGAACCAGGAGAGCCGGTTGACCACAGATCCGCGGTCCGGATTCACCCTCGACGACCTCACCGTCGGGCCCTTCGCGCACGGATTCGGCGGCGCGGGCGAGGGGCGGTCGTTCGCGTTCCGCACGGTCGGTTCCATCCTGACCCTCGAGATCTACCGCGCCGGACTCGAGGCGGACGTGCCCGGCCCCGAGGATGTGGTCGCCCGAGCGCAGGCTCCCGTCACCGATATCGACCTCGGCGATGCCCGCAGCGTGCGCGCGCTGGTCTGCGATCTGATCCCGCTGGCCACCCCGGTCGGCCCGCCCGTGGGCATCGCCCCGACCACCGTGCGCGCCCTGCTGCTTCGCCTGGGCGCGGTTCTGGACGCAATCTGACCGCAGCCTCGCCGTGGCGCGAACATGCCGGGGGCGCAATACGGCCGGGCACACCGCACCGTGCCAGACTGAGGGGCAGAAGTCCGGTTAACTTGGACCTGTTTCGACGCCGGTGAGGATGTGGATGGCTGTGCGAGGATCGGCCCGCGGTCGAGGGGCGGGCGCGGTGTGCGCGCTGGTGGCGCTCGCGATGGGAGCCGCGGCATGTGGGGGCGATCCGGATGCGGCCTCGGTCGCCGCGGCACGTTCCTCGGCCTACGCCGCATTGACCTCCTCCTCGCAGGCCGCGGCCGCGAGCTCGGCGAACCGGCCACCGATCCCGACCGCCGCCCAGCTCGACACCCAGCTCAAGCGCGCACTGGATCCCGCACTGCCGGACAGCGATCGCATCAACCTGATTCAGGACGGTCAGGCGTTCGCCTCCTCCATCCCGGACATGTACAAGGCGCTGCACGACAATCCGCACGCGGTCTACGGGGTGGTGGACCCGGTGTTCGACAATCACGACGGCACCCTGACCGCGACCCTGCGCTTGGACAAGGACGGCACCGGCGAGGACGTGCGCACCACCATCATGCATTTCATCGATATCGACGGCACCTGGAAGATCTCGCGCAACGACCTGTGCGGAGTCCTGCGCTCGGCCGACTACAAGACTCCCGCCTGCGGGTGATTCCGGGCCCAGGAGCGCATCGGGTGAACAGGTCAGTGGCACAGGGGATCTCACGCACGGCGACACCGCGGGTGCGCCGCGGCGCCGAGCTTTCCACAGCCCTGTCCGGCGCTGCTGCCACGGTCGTGGCCGCCCGGACGCGGGCGCCGCGGCACAATCCGCGCTGCACCGAGCAATTCCGGCGGGCACATCGCCGCAACTGCGAACCCGAGCGGTATCGCGAACCGGGCAGCGGCACAACGCATCCCGGCCAGAGCGGGGCACAGCGAACCAGAGTCGTGAACGGCGCGGCGGCACCGAGCGGGGAACACTCGCCGGTGCCCGGTTCGCGTGCGGCAGACACCCGGACGCGAATTGGGGTGTGCGGGTGAGTGAGACGGCTCAGCGGGGGCGCACGCCCACCGCGGCGCACGCGCAGCACTGGTCCCGGATGCTGCCGCTGCGGTGGGGGCGGTTCGTGCACCGGCACCGGTATGCGGTGCTGGCGGTGTGCGTGCTGGCGATCGCGATCTCAGGGTTCTGCGGGCGGGATCTGGGGCCGCGGCTGACCCAGGGCGGCTGGTTCGACGACCACAGCGAATCGGTGGTCGCCTCCCGGCTCGCGGATGAGACCTTCGGCCGCGACACCGACGCCGACGTGATCGCCCTCTACACCGCCCCGCCCGGCGCCACCGTGGACACCCCGAAGGTGCACACGGCGATCACGCAGGCACTCGCCGCGCTGCGGGCCCGGTACCCGGACCGGATCAAGAAGATCGACAGCTATTTCGACGGCCCGATGATGGGCCAGTTCGCCGACGCCTCGCGCACCCACGCGTTCGCCAGCATCGGGCTGCGCGGGCAGGACACCCAGACGGTGAACAACTACCTGGCCATCGAGAACGATCTGGGTGCGGGCCCACCCGGTAGCGGGCCCGGCGGCACCACGGTGCAGCTGGCCGGGCTGCAGCCGGTGGTGGAGGGCATCAATCTGGGGATGCAGCACGACATCCGGCGCGCGGAGCTGATCGCGCTGCCGCTGGTGGCGATCCTGCTGTACTTCGTGTTCGGCGGGCTGATCGGGGCGCTGCTGCCGGTGCTGATCGGCGGTATGACGATCGTGGGCACCCAGGGCATCATCCGGGGGCTGACCGATGTCATCGATGTCAACGTGTTCGCCAGCGCCGTGGTCACCCTGGTGAGCCTGGGCCTGGCCATCGACTACGGGCTGTTCGCGGTGACCCGGTTCCGGGAGGAACTGGCCGCCGGGCTCGGCGTCGAGGAGGCCACCGCCCGCACCGTGGCCACCGCCGGGCGCACGGTGCTGTTCTCCGCGGCGATCATCGCGATCAGCCTGGGCGCGCTGTTCATCTATCCGCATCAGGTGCTGCGGTCGGTGCCGTACGGCGGGATCAGCGCGGTGCTGCTGGCCGCGGTGCTGTCGGTGACCGCGCTCCCGGCGCTGCTGAGCATCGTGGGCGAACGCATCGACCTGTGGGGCTGGCACGGGCTCGCGGGCGTGGGTTCCGCAGCGCCGCTGGGGGTGTCGCGGCGGCTGCGCGCCGCGCGCGGGCAGGGGTTCTTCTCGGATCTGGCGCTGCTGGCGATGCGGCGCCCGTGGCGGGTGATCGTGCCGGTGGTGCTGGGGCTGCTGCTGTTGCTGATTCCGTTCCGGCACATCGCGTTCGGGGGGTTGAGCGAACGGTATCTGGCGGCGGACAACCCGGCGCGGGTGGCGCAGGAACATTTCGACGCACTGTTCCCCGACTTCCGCACCGAACCGCTGAAACTGGTTGTGGTGGGCGCGAATTCGCGTCAGCTGTCCGATATCCGCTTCCAGGCGAACTTCGCTCCGGGCCTGACCGGTCCGTTCGAGGCGGCCGCGCCGACCACCCGCGGCATCACCGTGCTGCAGGCCGGGCTGACCGATCAGACGCACGCGGGCCCGGCGATCGACACCCTGCGTGCGATCCCGAAGCCGACCGGGGTACGGGTGATGGTGGCGGGGGTGCCCGCGCTCGAACACGACAGCATCACCGGGCTCCTGCACGGACTACCGGAACTCGCCGCAATTCTGGTGCTCGCGGCGATCGCGCTGATGTACGCCGCGTTCCGGTCGCTGGTGCTGGCGGTGAAGGCGGTCGCGATGAGCGCGCTGAGCCTGGGCGCCACCCTCGGGGTGCTGACCTGGATCTTCGTGGAGGGACACGGGGCGGCGGTGCTGGGTTTCACGCCGGGGCCGCTGATGTTCGCGGTGCTGGTGCTGATCGTGACGGTGCTGTTCGGGCTGTCCACCGACTACGAGGTGTTCCTGCAGTCCCGCATGACCGAGGCCCGCGCCGCCGGCGCGCCCCCACCGGAGGCCATCCGCTACGGCATCGCGCACACCGGCCGCGTGATCACCTCCGCCGCCGCCATCCTCATCGTCGTCACCGGGGCGTTCGGGTTCTCCGATCTGGTGCTCATGAAATACATCGCCTACGGCATGATCGCGGCACTGATCCTGGACGCCACCGTCATCCGCCTGCTACTGACCCCCGCGGTCCTCAAACTCGTGTGGCGGTGAGCTCGCCGCCGACCGGTTCGCCGGGGTCGTGCAGGGCGGTGGGGCGGAACGAGGGTGCCGGGGCATTCGGTCAGCGGCGCAGCGGCAGGACCAACGGGGCGCCGGTGACGGGATGGTCGATCACCTCGACCGGATGTTGATAGACGCGGGTCAGCAGGCCCGGGGTGAGGATCTCGCGCGGGGAGCCGCAGGCGGCCAGGCGACCCGACTCGAGCACCGCGACCCGGTCGGCGTAGGCGGCCGCGACTCCCAGATCGTGCAGTACCACCACCACCGCGGCGCCCGCGCCCGCGCGATCGCGCGCCAGGCGCAGCACCGCCTCCTGATGTCCCAGATCCAATGCGGCGGTGGGCTCGTCCAGCAGCAGGGTGTGGGTGTCCTGGGCCAGCACCCGGGCCAGCGCGACCCGGGCGCGTTCGCCGCCGGACAACGCCGGAAACGTCCGCGCGGCAAGGTGACTCACGTCCGTGGCGGCCAGGGCCGCGTCGATGGCGGCCTCGTCGTCCTCGCGGCGCGGGGTACGCGCCCACGGTGCGCGGCCCATCGCGACGACCTCGCGGGCGGTGAACGGAAATCCCACCGTGTGGGTCTGCGGCAGCACCGCGCGCCGGCGCGCCATATCGACCGTCGCCCAGTCGCGCAGCGCCCGACCATCCAGTTGGACCGTGCCCGAGGCGAGTTCGAGCTCTCCGGCCAGCGCCGCCAGCAGCGTGGACTTGCCCGCGCCGTTCGGCCCGACCAGCGCCAGGATCTGCCCCGCCACCACCTCCAGATCCACCCGATCCAGCACCAGCCGCCCGCCGCCGCGCTCGACGCTCACCCCCTGCGCCCGCAGCGTCACCGCACCATGGGCCGGAGGCTCGGGAATGCCGTGCTCGCGTACGAACATCCCGCGGATCCCGATCATGCCCAGCCTCCCGAGCGGGCGCGGGTGCGGCGCAGCAGCCAGAAGAAGAACGGCCCGCCGACCAGCGAGGTGAGCATGCCCAGCGGCAGGTCCGCGTTGGTGACCAGGTCGCGGGCGCCGATGTCGGCTGCGAGCAAGATCACCGCGCCCAGGATCGCCGAGAGCGGGATCAGCACCCGGTGTGCCGGGCCCACGAGCATCCGCACCACGTGCGGCACGATCAATCCCACGAACAGGATGATCCCGGTGAACGCCACACCCGCGGTGGCCAGGATCGCGACCACCAGGATCACGTTGCGCCGCAACCGTTCCACATCCACACCCAGATGCCGGGCCGCGGATTCACCCAGGGCGAGCAGATCCAGCCGCGGGGCCATCACCACCGCGGCCAGCACCCCGGCCGCGGTGAGCGGCGCGACCACCGCCACCGACTGCCAGGTCGCGCCGTTCAGGGAACCCAACTGCCAGAAAACGATCTGATCGCGGGCCGCATCCGAGGCGGTGAACAGCAGAAACGACATCAGCCCACCGGCGAACGCGTTGACCGCCACACCGGTCAGCACCAGCGTCACCGTCTCGGTCCGCCCGCCCGAGCGCGAGAGCAGATACACCAGCAGCGTCGTCCCGAGCCCGGCCACGAACGCACCTGCTGCCACCGACCACGCCGCGACGAACGCGCCACCGGCCACGATCACCACACCCGCACCGACCGCCGCCCCCGCCGACACCCCGATCACACCCGGCTCGGCCAGCGGATTGGCGAACACCCCCTGCAGCAGCGCCCCGGCCGTCGCCAGCGCCGCACCGACCAGTATCGCCAGCACCACTCGCGGAAACCGCACCTGCAGCAACGTGATCTGCCCCGCCGGATGCCTGGGCAGCGGCCCCCAATCCAGCCCGATGCGATGCAGGACGGTTCCGGCGACCTCGAGCGGCGTCGTGGGCACCTGCCCGATCGCCGCGGAAATCAACGCCAGCGCAACGAGCAGCACGATCGACACCGCGAACACCACAGCCACCCGCGAGCGCCGCCGCGGGGCCGGACCGGGCTGCACCGAATGCGGCTCGGCATCCGCTGCACCGTTCGCGGCGAACGCCCGGTCCTCGATGGCCGCGGCCGATTCGGGTGCCTGCGCTTCGAGCCCTGCGCCCGTCAAGTTCGCCGAATCCGATGGCATGGAGGCCGATCCGGACGGCTCGGTCATGCCGGGGCGCCGTACATGGCGTGCGAGAGGGCCGCGATGATGCGACCGGTGTTGGGACCGAAGCTCAGCAGCACCGAATCGGCCATGTCGATGACGCGCTTGTCCCGTCCGGCGGTGGTCTGGGCGACGCCGGGCACCTTGGACAGCCCCTGGACGCCGCCGACCGATTTCAGGCCGTCCGACATCACCAGGAACACATCGGGATTCGCCGCGATCATGGATTCGCTGGTTATCGGGATGAACGGTTGGGTGATCGCTGCGCCGGCGTCGGTGCCGTCCAGGGCGGTGATCAGGGCGTGCGAGCCGAAACCGGGCCCGGCCATCATCGTGATCGCCGTACTGCGCAGATACAGGAACGCGATGTTCGGCGCCGGATGCTGCTTGGGCACCGCGGCGACCGCGGCATCGATCTCGTGCTGAGTGCGCTCGGCCAGGGCCTTGCCCTGCTCGCTCACCCCGAGTGCATCGGCCACGGCCTGGATCTGCGGGCCGACCCCGGCCAGCGTGCGGGCGGGGTCGAAATAGACCACGGTGATACCCAGCGCCCTCAGTTGATCGCGCATGGTGGGGGTGGCGCTGACGGTGTCGGTGAGGAAGACCGAGGGCCGTTGTGCGGCAACGGCTTCGACGTTGATGCTGCCGCTGCCGCCCGCGACGTTGGGCACATCCTTCGCGGCCGGGAACGCCGCGGAGGTGGAGCGGCCGACCAGGTTCGCGCCCAGTCCCAGCGCCCACACGGTCTGGGCCAGCGTCCCGTACTGGTCGACCGCGACGATGCGGGCGGCGTCGGTCACGGTGACCTGGGAGCCGTCGAAGGAGTGCACGGTCACCGGCAACGCCGGATGCGGCGCCGGGCCGATCACCACCGGGTTCGGATCGGCCAGCACGGCGGTGGCGGGCCCGCGCCCGGCCGCGGAAGCGCCTGTGCCGCTGGAGGATCCGCAGGCTGCGACCACGGTCACGAGCAGCACACCGAACAGGGCCGGCACGAGGTGGCGCAGTGGCCGGGCAGATCCGGCGCGGGACGAGCGCATCCGATCGAGACAGATCATGAGGCTAGCCTAAGTGGGTGGCCGGGGTCACGGGCGAGCGGGATGCGCCCGGCCCGGTCCGTTCACCGAAGACACAGCGGCGGCGGTCGGTGACCCGGTGACTCAGATGCTGCTGACGTCGTCCAGGGCCGCGGCGATCGCGCGGGGCAGTTCGAGGGTTTCCGCGGCCAGCACGCCGGTCAGCTGGCCCATATCGCGCGCGCCGACGATCAGCGAGGCCACCGCGGGCCGGTCCCGCACCCAGGCCAGGGCCACCGCCAGCGGTGAGGTGCCCAGGCCGTCGGCGGCGGTGACCAGGGCATCGACCACCCGGTCGGCGTGATCGTCGAGGCGCTCGCGGATCTGGGTGGCCGTGGCCTCCTCCGCGCCGCGCGAATCGGCGGGCACCCCGTCGCGATATTTGCCGGTCAGGATGCCCCAGGCCAGCGGGGTCGTCGCGATCAGCCCGACGCCATGATGCTGTGCGGCGGGCACGATGTCGTGTTCGGCGCCGCGCGCGAGCAGCGAATACGGGGTCTGGGCGGCGGTGATCGGCGCCGCGCACGCCATCGTGGCCAGCTGCCACGCGTCCAGCCCCCGCACCCCGCCGTAGCGGACCTTGCCCGAGCGCACCGCGTCGTCGAGGGTCGCGGTGATCTCGTCGAGGGGAGTGTGCGGATCCCAGGCCGCCACGCTCCATATGTCCAGGTAGTCCGTGCCCAGCTGGGTCAGGGTGCGATCGAGCTGGCGCAGCAGGGTGCGCCGCGAGGCGTCCACGCGCCAGCGCAGCTCGGCGCCGGGTGCACCGTCTGGATCGGTGACCGGGCGCGGTGTCAGGCCCGCGCAGCCGCTGATCACCAGGTCGTCGCGCGGCACCAGCTCGTTCACCAGCTCGCCCAGGATCCGCTGGGCCGCCCCGCCGCCGTAGGCGGGAGAGGTGTCCAGCAGGGTGCCCCCGGCCTCGACGAACGCCACCAGCTGCACCGCGGCGTCGTCCGGATCGGTTTCCCTGCCCCAGGTGTGGGTGGCCAGGCCTATCCGGGAGACCCGTAGGCCACTGCGCCCGACCGCCCGCTGTTCCATCACCGTGCCCACACTTCCGTCACATCCAAGAGCCTAGGGCCACAATCCGTTCGGGACGCGCTCCGGCGCCGCGAACCGCCG
Organism: Nocardia albiluteola; assembly: GCF_018860155.1. Classification (GTDB taxonomy): domain Bacteria; phylum Actinomycetota; class Actinomycetes; order Mycobacteriales; family Mycobacteriaceae; genus Nocardia; species Nocardia albiluteola. The sequence continues at coordinate 302,597 of NZ_JAHKNI010000008.1, read as the reverse complement.
TACCGATCGGTCGGCAGGTGGTATCCGGGTGATTCCGGCGGACCCGGTCGCGACGGGCTCGGCGCCGATGCCGCCCGGGGCGCGTAGCACAGTGCGGTAGCGTCGGCAAAACGGTACGGACGGAGCCGAATTCGCCGTAGGCGTAATGAATGCCCGGCGAACGCACGGCTCGCGGTCGTGGATCGCGGCTCGTGATCGCTTACGCTGAGGACCATGACGGTGATCCTGCTGCGGCACGGGGTGTCGACCTCGAACACGGCCCGCACCCTGGCCGGGCGCAGCCCGGGCGTGGATCTGACCGACCGGGGTCGTGAGCAGGCCCAGGCGCTGGCGGAACGGTTGGCGCCCTTGCCGATCGAGCATATCGTCGCCTCCCCGCTGCTGCGCTGCATGCGCACCGTGGGCCCGCTGGCGGACAAGCTGGGCCTCGAGCCCGAGACCGAGGAGCGCATCCTCGAGGTCGACTACGGCCAGTGGACCGGCCGCGCGCTGTCCGAACTGGTCAGCGAACCGCTGTGGAAGGTCGTGCAGGGCCACGCCTCGGGAGCGGTGTTCCCCGGTGGGGAGGGCCTGGCGCAGGTGCAGCACCGGGCCGTGGCCGCCATCCGCGAACACGACCGCCGCTTCGCCGAAGAGCACGGCCGCGACACCCTGTGGGTGGCCTGCACCCACGGCGATGTGATCAAGTCGATCCTGGCCGACGCGTTCGGCATCCACCTGGACGGCTTCCAGCGCCTGATGGTGGAACCGGCCTCGATCAGCGTCGTGCGGTACACCCCGACCGCGCCGTACGTGTGGCGGGTCAACGACACCGGCGCGGACCTGTCCGCGCTGTCCGCACCGCCGGAGCAACGCTCGGGCGAGCGCGCCGGGCCGGTTCCCGGCGGCGAGGTCGGTCCCGAACCGAACGCCGCCGCGAGCGCCGGCGACGCGGCGACCGGTCGCCCGCCGGATGCGGATAATGGGAATTCCCAAAGTCCCGATTCCTTGTAGTAAGTAGTGCAGTGTGGTTTCAGGAGGTGCAGATGAGCCGAGCAATCCACGTGTTTCGCACCCCCGATCGTTTCGTCGCCGGAACCGTCGGTGAGCCGGGCGATCGCTCCTTCTATCTGCAGGCCGTTGAGCAACCGCGGGTGGTCAGCGTGCTGCTGGAGAAGCAGCAGGTCAAGGTCCTGGCCGATCGGATGGGCCTGCTCCTGGACGAGGTGGCGCGCCGTTTCGGGGCCAGTGTGCCCCCGCAGGCCGACGATGTGGCCGACACCGGGCCGCTGCAGACCCCGATCGATGCGGAGTTCCGCGTCGGCACCATGGGACTGGGCTGGGACGCGGATGCGAACGCGGTGGTGGTGGAGTTGCTGGCGATTACCGAGACCGAGGTCGACGAGTCGGTCGTGCTGGACGACACCGAGGAGGGCCCCGACGCGGTGCGGGTGTTCCTGACCCCGTCGCAGGCGCGCGAGTTCGCGTTGCGGTCGGCGCGGGTGATCGCGGCGGGCCGCCCGCCATGCCCGCTGTGCGGGGAACCGCTGTCCACGAAGGGGCATATGTGTGTGCGCACCAACGGCTACAAGCGCGGCGACATCTTCGGCGCGAGCGATCTCGAGGACTGACACGTGAGCGGAGCGCAGCGGAGTGAGCCAGCGTTACAGCGTGCTGCGCGCACGACGGCGCCGAGCGTCGGCGAGGCGAAGTCGTGAGTGAGGTGGCCGGCGCCTGCGACGGGTTCTATTCCGGCGATCTGGCGGTGATCGGTCGCATCAGCACCGCCAGCAATCTGACCCTGGTGTGTGAGATCGGCGTCGACGGAACGGTCCGCGACCGCACACCCGATGCCGCCGATGCGGGCGTGCGCGTGGTGTACAAACCGGTGCGCGGGGAGCGGCCGCTGTGGGATTTCCCGGACGGTACCCTCGCGGGCCGCGAGGTGGCTTCGTATCTGGTCTCGCAGGCGCTGGGCTGGCCGGTGATCCCCGAGACGATCCTGCGGGAGGGCCCGCTGGGCCCGGGCATGGTGCAGCGCTGGGTCGAGTCGGTGGACAACCACACCGAGCACGGCGACCGCCTGGACCTGGTCGACCTGGTGCCCGCCGGTGCGGTGCCCGACGGCTTCCGTGAGGTGCTGCGCGCGGTCGACGGCGCGGGTGCGGAGGTGTCGCTGGTGCACGCGGACGATCCGCGGCTACAGCGCATGGCGGTGCTGGATGTGCTGCTGAACAACGCCGACCGCAAGGGCGGGCACGCCCTCGAGGGCCTGGACGGTGAGGTGTACGGGGTCGATCACGGCATCTGCCTGCACACCGAACCGAAGCTACGCACGGTGCTGTGGGGGTGGGCCGGGGAGCCGGTCGACGCGGAGTTGCTCGCCGACATCGGCACGTTCGTCGAGGCCGTCCCGGGCCGGATCGGGGACGCACTGGCCCAGCACATCACCGATGAGGAGATCGCCGCGCTGGCCGCGCGCGGGCGCCGGCTGCTGGAGCGTCCGGTGATGCCGATGCCCCGCAGCTCGCGCCCGATTCCCTGGCCCGCGTTCTGAGCGCGGACCGCGGCCGAGCGCATCGGCCCGCGGATCGATCCCTCGGCATTAGTGCCTGTGAGATTGCAACGGTTGCGTTTTCGCATCCGGCGCGAGTATGCAGGTGGGCGCGGCTTGCCCGGAGTGGCATGGACCACCGCTGCCCGGGGGTGGCGGGCGTGCACGTCCGGGAGACCTTTACTCTCGATTCCATGCAGTCCTGGTCCGATATCGCCGTCCCGACCGTCCCCGGATCCGGACCGCCGTTGCGATTGTTCGACACCGCCGACCGGCAGGTGCGCCCGGTGAGCCCCGGCCCGACGGCCACCATGTACGTCTGCGGCATCACCCCTTACGACGCGACCCATCTCGGGCACGCGGCCACCTACCTGGCCTTCGACCTGGTGAACCGGGTGCTGCGCGACGGCGGCCACGAAGTGCACTACGTGCAGAACACCACCGATGTGGACGATCCGCTGTTCGAGCGCGCCGAGCGCGACGGGGTGGACTGGCGCGAGCTGGGCACCCGGGAGATCACGCTGTATCGCGAGGACATGGCCGCGCTGCGGGTGCTACCGCCCCGGGACTACATCGGCGCCATCGAATCGGTCGGCGAGGTTGTCGAATTGGTCGACAAGCTGCTGGCAAGCGGTGCGGCCTATGCGGTCGCCGACGCGCAGTATCCGGACGTCTACTTCCGCCACGATGCCACCGAGCAGTTCGGGTACGAGTCCGGATACGACCGCGCGACCATGGACCGGTTGTTCGCCGAGCGCGGTGGCGACCCGGCCCGGCCCGGTAAGCGCGATCCGATCGATGCGCTGCTGTGGCGCGCGGCCCGGCCCGGGGAGCCCTCGTGGCCCGCGCCGTTCGGCGCCGGGCGCCCCGGCTGGCACATCGAATGCGCGGCGATCGCTCTGAACCGGATCGGACCCGAGTTCGACATCCAGGGCGGGGGCAGCGACCTGATCTACCCGCACCACGAGTATTCCGCCGCCCACGCCGAGGCGCTGGTGGCCGGTCGCCGGTTCGCCCGCCACTATGTGCACGCCGGGCTGATCGCGCTGGACGGGGAGAAGATGTCCAAGTCCCGCGGCAACCTGGTGTTCGTGTCCAAGCTGCGCAACGCCGGCACCGATCCCGCGGCGATCCGGCTGGGCCTGTTCGCCGGGCACTACCGGCAGGACCGGGAATGGTCCGATGCGGTACTCGCCGAGGCTCTCTCGCGCCTGGACACCTGGAAGCGCGCCGCGGCGCTGGCCTCGGGCCCGGCGGCCGGGGACACGATCGCGCGCCTGCGCCAGCATCTTGCCGACGACCTGGACACCCCCAAGGCCCTTGCCGCGGTGGACAACTGGGCCCAGCAGGCGCTCGAGTACGGCGGTCCGGACGCCGCAGCGCCGGACGAGATCGGCACCGCGGTCGACGCGCTGCTGGGCATCCAGCTCTGATCGGCCGGCGCTGATCGCTCAGGCCGCGACGGCCTTGCCGTAGAGGTCCTGGATCGCGGGCCAGCCATTCGGGTCCGCGACCGCGGCGCGCATGGATTCCCAACCGTCGCCGTGGTTTTCCAGGCCCGAATGCACGAGGGTGACCCGGGTGCGGTCCGGGCCCGCGGCGCTGAAGGTGATATCGACGCGGCTGGTGCGGGCCCGGTCCGGCTGGTGCTTCCAGTCCAGGGAGATGTCCCAGGAGAACGCGAAATGCCCGGGCGGGGACCAGATCAGCACGGTGCCCCAGGGGCATTCGGTGCCGTCGGTTTCGCGGTTGACCAGCCGCCCGCCGACCTGCGGTTCGACGATCACCTCGGCCAGGGTGCCCGTGCCCAGGTGGTGGGTGCGGGGCCACCAACTGCCGATGCCGGCGGTGAAGACCTCGTAGGCCTTGCCGGGGGGCGCCTCGACGAGGAATTCGATGCGGACGTCGCTGTTGTGCTGTACCTGTGTCATGTCTGCTCCTCGGGTTCGCCCTGCCGGGCCCTTTCGTTCACCTCATCGCGGAATGCCGACATCGCCGTCGACCAGAAGTGGGTGAAATATGCGCACAGCGCGTCGATTCCGCGCGGATCGAGCCGGTACACCCGCCGGGTGCCGATGGCCTCGTCGGTGACCAGGCCCGCGTGTTTGAGCACCGGCTACCGCGGCGGCGTCCGGGCCCGGATGTCACGCTCGGGCTTGCTGCGTCGTCTCCCCGGTGAAGAAGGGAGACAGCACATGTCGATGCTGCATGTAGGTCAGTCCGAGCCGTTTCTGGTCCGCGCGGACGATGCGGAGGTCCTGGGCGCGGCGCCCATGTCGATCCGGTTACTGGCCGACGGCGACGGGGAGGGCGGGGGCATCAGCGCGAGTCGCACCGTCATGGCCAAGGGCACCCAGGGCGCGCTGCCGCACCACCACGAGCACACGATGGAGATGTTCTTCATCATCGAGGGCGGCCTGCACGTGCTGACCGGCGACCGGGTCGTTACCGCCCGCACCGGCGATTTCCTGCTGGTGCCGCCGAACACCACGCACGCCTTCGCCACCCCCGAGGACACCGGGGTGGACATGCTGTTCCTGATGCCTGGCGTCGCGCGGGCGGACTACTTCCGGATGATCGACCGGATCCGCAACGGCACCGCCGATCCGCAGGAAATCCTCGACAGCGCAGAGATTTTCGACAACCACTTCCATCCGAGCCCGGAGTGGGAGAAGTTCATGGGCTGGTGACCGCGTCGCTGGACGGTCGCGGGCCCGAGCACAGGTATCACCTGGGGACCAGTGGCCGCGCCCCGCCGCTGTCGGACAGGCAGGGTCTAATGGGGTCCAGTACTCGATGAGGAGAGGACGGTGACCGCCAGTGTCCGGTATCGATCGAATCCGTGCCGCGCGGACGTATCTGCGTGCGGGTGGCGAGCTGGCGCGGGCGGTGCGGGCCAATCCACGGCTCGCACGCGAACTCCTGGCGGGGGTGATCGCCGGCAGCCCGGCCGATTCGGCCGACAGTCCGCCCGCCGAGGTCCGGGTCTCGGCCGAGGAGCGGCGCGAGCGGCTCGCCCCGTCCGGGCTCGGCGAATTCGCCAAGACCGCACACGCCGAGCAGACGATCGATGCGCCGATCGAGACCGTATGGGCCTATCTGCGTGAGCTCGGCCGCCTGAGCGAATGGTTCTCCCTGCACCACGGCTGGCGCGGGGATCCGCCCGGACCCCTGCACACCGGCCAGACCTTCACCCAGCAGGCCCAGGTCATGGGGCTGCCGGTGGATATCGCGTGGCGGGTGGCCGCGGTGAGCGAACGCGGCTTCGAGCTACGCGGCCAGGCGCCCCAGCAGGTGCGCCTGGGTTACTGGATCACGGTGTCGGGCACCGATTCTCAGACCGTGGTCGATTTCGATGCCGGTGTGGCCGGCCCGCCGATCGAGGGCCCGCTGGGCGGGTCGGTGGCACGCAGCCTCGAGGAGGCCATGCGCGAATCCCTCGATCGGATGCCCACCGCGATCGCCGGATACACCCCGCCCGCGCGCCCGGCGCGGGAGCCGGTGCTGCACACCGCCTCCGGCGTCCGGCTGGATCCGGCCACTCCGGTGCTGATCGGCGCCGGGCAGATCGTGCAGCGCACCCCGGACGAGAGTTACAGCGATCCGGCCGAATTGGCGGTGCGGGCGCTGCGTCGCGCCGCGGTGGACGCCGGGGCCGATGCCGGGCTGCTGGGCTCGGCGGATGCGGTGTTCGCGGTCGCGTGCACCTCGTGGCAGTACCGGGATCTGGGCGCGGTGATCGCCGAACGAGTCGGGGCGGGCGCCGCGGACACCGTGCAGTCCAGCCCCTTCGGCGGTGACGGTGCCCAGCTGCTGCTCAACGAGGCGGCCGCGGCGATCGCCGCCGGACAGTACGAGATCGTGCTGGTCGCCGGCGCCGAGGCCGGGGCCACCCAGGCCGCGGCGCAGCGCGCGGGAATCGACCTGCAGTGGCCCGCACAGGATCCCGCGCAGGCCCCCACCCGCATCGCCGGGGTTGACAAGCCCGCGAACAACGCCGCGGAGACGGCCGCCGGGCTGATCGCCCCGATCCACATGTACGCGCTGATCGAATCGGCGAACCGGCACCGGCTCGGCCGCACACCCGCGGAGCACTCGCGGCAGGTGGCCCAGCTGTGGTCGCGGCTGTCGCAGGTCGCCGCCGGGAACGAATACGCCTGGCAGCCAGAGAAATTCAGCGCCGAGCAGATCGCGGCCGTGTCCGGGGACAATCGGATGGTCTCCACCCCCTACACCAAACTCGAATGCGCCAACCCGCAGGTCGACATGGCCAGCGGCATCATCGTGGCCAGCGTCGCGGCCGCGACCGCCGCGGGCATCCCGCAGGAGAAATGGGTGTTCCCGCACGCGGGCGCCTCGGGCTGCGACGAATGGTTCGTCAGCGAACGCGCCGAACCGGCCACCTCCCCGGCCATCCGGGCGCTGGGCGCGGCCGCGCTCGCGCACGCCGGGATCACTGCGGACCAGCTGACCCACGTCGACCTGTACGCGTGCTTCCCGGTGGCGGTGCAGATCGCCGCCCGCGAACTGGGCCTGCCCCTGGATGATCCGGACCGGCCGCTGTCGATGACCGGCGGGCTCACCTTCGGCGGCGGACCGGGCAACAACTACAGCGGACACGCGGTAGCCTCGCTGATCACCGCCCTACGCGCGGACCCGCAGTCCTACGGCCTGGCCACCGCGCTGGGCTGGTACCTGACCAAACACTCCCTGGGCGTGTACTCGGCCACGCCGCCGCGCGCGGGCTTCGAGCACCTGACATCGATCATCGACACCCCGCCCCCGCGTCCGGCACGCACCGAGTACGAGGGGCCCGCGGTCATCGAGGCCTACACCGTGCCACACGGGCGCGACGGGGAACCCGAGGCCGCGATCGTCAGCCTGATCGCGCCCGACGGCGCGCGGATTCTGGTGCGCAGCAACGACAAGACGTTGATCGATCGCCTCATCGATACATCGGCGCCGGATGCGCCGACCGCCGGTACCCGCGTTCCGGATTCGGCCGAGTCCGATGCGGCGGGTTCGGTTGTGGCCGAGGCTGCTGGACCCGCACGTGATGCCGATTCGGCCGGGCCCGATTCCGCAGGACGCGGCGACGCGCTCGGGCTGCCCGTGACCGTGCGAGACGGGCAGATCTCCTTCACCGCAGGTGATCGCATGCCGCTGCCGCCTCCGCCGGCGCCGCCCGTGCTGGTCGAGCGGCGGGGCGCGGTCACCATCATCACCATCAACCGTCCCGAGGTCCGCAACGCGGTGAACCTGGCCACCGCGCTGGGGATCGAGCGGGCCCTGGACGCGTACGAGGCCGACCCGCACGCCCAGGTGGCGATCCTGACCGGCGCGGGTGGATATTTCAGCGCCGGAATGGATCTCAAGGCCGCCGCCCGCGGCGAGGTGCCGGTGACCCAGGGCCGGGGCATCCTGGGCATCGCGGCCCAGCCGCCGCGCAAACCGCTCATCGCGGCCGTGGAGGGTCCCGCGCTGGCCGGTGGCTGCGAGCTTGCGTTGTCCGCGGATCTGATTGTCGCGGCACGCAATTCGACCTTCGGGATCCCGGAGGTGAAGCGGGGCCTGGTCGCCGTCGGCGGTGGGGTGCTACGGCTGGCGCGGCGCATCCCGCGCGCGATCGCGATGGAACTGGCGCTGACCGGCGACCCGATCACCGCGGCTCGCGCCGCGGAGCTGGGTCTGGTGAACCAGCTCGCAGACCCGGGCGGGGCGCTCGAGGCCGCGCTGGCGCTGGCCGAACGCATCGCGGTCAACGCGCCGCTGAGCATTCTGGCCAGCAAACGCATCATCGAAGAATCCGCGGACTGGACGGTCGCCGAGGAGTTCACCCGCCAGGGCCAGGTCGCCGCCGCGGCCCTGGCCTCCCAGGACGCCACCGAGGGCGTGCTGGCCTTCACCCAGAAACGGCCACCGGTCTGGAAGGGCCGCTGAAGAACGAGGAAGGGCGCCACGATCCGGGCCGCGGCTGGCGGCCGGACGATTCGCCGACTTTGTCCGGGCAGGATCTCGATCGCGGTCGGCCGGATCGAGCTGTTGTCCCGGTGGTCGATCCTTGCCGGGGGGCGTGCCCGCGGACAACCGGGCGCCGTGTGTCCGCGGGCACGCATCGAGGTGGTGGGCCCCGACACCCTGTAGACGTGCACCGCCCTTCGAAACGTGAGATCGGCGGCAACAGATCCGTCTTGGCGCGGCGATCATCTTGCACTCGTGGATCGCCGCACGTACTGCCGGGGCAGTAGGCGGAAACTCTCGAGTTATCGCACTGTCCCGGGCTGGTACCGGAGCAAGCTGTCGGTCACGGTCCACACCGATCCCTCGGCATCGACGCCGGTCAACCCTTCCAAATATGCCGTCCCGACCAGCGCCAGGGCGGCGGGGTCAGCGATCTCTGAGGTGACGATCGTGTTGCTGGCCGACCACGGGGTCGACCACAGCAGGCGCCGGGTCATCTGGGCCCACCCCAGCCGTGGCCCGGTCATGACCCATAAATCCGGTGTGGTGGCGGTGAACCGGCGGGCCTGCCGCAGCCACGACGCCGCGGTCTCGGGCCAGGTGACGTGGTCGGCGATACGGCCGCCACCGCGTTCCCACTGGGCCGCGACCGCGGCCATGGTCGCTATCGCGGGCGGGGTGCGGCCCGATCCCAGGGTCAGGGTGTGGGCGCCCCGAGCGCGGGCTACCGCGATGATCGCGGCGATCTCGGCATCGGTGGCGGCGGGGACATCGTCGTCTGAGCGGGATATGTGGTGCAGGAGTGGGGTTTCGGGCAGGGCGGTCACCGGATTCTCTCCTTCCAGTCGCGGTAGCGGTCGGGGCAGCAGACCGCGCACGGCCGGTAGCCGGCGGCGACGGCGGTGGGTTCGTCGGCAAAGAACACGCGGTGCTTCACGTAGTGGCCGGCCTCGATCGCGCGGAGCGCCGAGTGGCAGTCCAGGCGGCCGTATATCTTGCTGCGGCGGTGCCCGCCCCACTGCCCGGGGGTCGCGGACCGATAAGGGGGCCCCGCGGCGTCGAGCAGCAGGTAGGTGCGGCTCGAGTGTTCACGCGGCATCGTGGAACACCAGCGCGAGGGTGCGGCGGTGGCCGGAGCGGATCGTGGAGACACCGTGGCGGACCGGGGCCGCCGACCAGCCGCGCGCAGTCTGCACCGGCCGGTCTCTGGTGGTGAACACGAAGCCGTCGCCCTGCTGGAGTTGGGTTGCGGTGCCGCGCGGTTGGGCCCGGGCGCGTTGCTCGACGAGCAGGAACTCCCCACCGGTGTGGTCGATGCCCGGCCGGTCGAGACCGATCACGACCTGCAGCGGAAACACCAACTCCCCGTACAGGTCCCGGTGGAGTGCGTTCCAATCACCCGGGCCGTAGCGCAGCAGGATCGCCGTCGACTTGGTCTGCCCGGCCTTGTGGCACATGGCCAGCCATTCGTCGAGGGTGTCCGGCCACGGCGCGGGCCGCCCCAGTCGTGCCCACCAGTCGCGGGCGATCGGCAGCAGCCGTGGGTAGAGGGCTTGTTTGAGCTGTTCGACCGGTTCGGGGTAGGGGGCGGCGAAGTAGCGATATTCGCCGGAGCCGAACCGGTGCCGGTTCATGTCGACGGTGCTGCGGAACAGCTTCGGCCGGTCGTAGAGGTCTGCGATCGCGGTGGCCTCCTCGTCGGTGAGCAGGCAGGGCAGCGGTGCGCCGCCGTATGCGTCGATGTCGGTGCCGACCGCTGCCCAGTCCACTCGGCCGGCGCGCTCGGACCACCGAGCCGAGCGCGCGGCCGTGGTGGTGCTCATGCGGCGGCCTCGAGGTCCAGCAGCAGGTGCTTGGCGTCGGCGCCGCCGACGTAGCCCCCAAGGCTGCCGTCGGTGCGTAGTACCCGGTGGCACGGCACGATCACCGGCAGCGGGTTGGTCGCGCACGCAGTGCCGACCGCCCGCACCGCCTTGGGGTTGCCGACCAGCTGGGCGACCTGGGCGTAGCTGCGGGTCTGCCCGTAGCCGATCTCGGGCAGGTGCTTCTGCACGATCTGCCGGAACCCGTGTGACAGCGACAGATCCAGTGGCAGGTCGAAGGTCTTGCGCCGGTGGGCGAAGTATTCGTCGAGTTCGCGCATTACCTCGTCGAGGCGGCCCGGCGCCCGCAGGATGCGGGGGCTCACTTTGTGGGCGAGGGTGTCGAGGACCCGGTCGTGGTCTTCGCGGGCGTAGGCCACCCGGATCAGGCCCTTGGGGGTGGCGGCCAGCAGCAGCCGTCCGACGGGGGTGTCCATGGTGGTGTAGGCGACGTCGAGCAGGTCGGCCTGTTCGGCCTTGCGTTCCAGCAGTTGGTGCAGCCGAGCCGTAGTGGTCTCGTCCACGGGCGCCGACAGGGCGGCGATCACATCATCGTCGCGGTGCATCTCGTTCATTGTGTTACTCCTTTCAGTGTCGCGCCCGGGTAGGTTCTGCGCAGATTCTTCACACCATCCGCGGCGGCGCGGCGCGCTGCGTCGGTGGTGCCGCCGAGGATCTGCGCGATCTCGGCGTAGGGCAGGCCGGCCACATAGTGGTAGGCGATGGATTGGCGTTGCTTCTCGGGCAGGGCCGCGACCGCCGCCCAGACACCGGTGTCGTCGGAGCCGACGACACCGGTGCCGGAGGACTCCTCGGGCATCTGCTGCACCGGCAGCGGATTACGTTTGCCGGCCCGGACCACGTCGATGGCTTTGCGGTGGGCGATGGTCACCAGCCACGCCTCCACATTCGCTGTCGCCGGCAGGTCCGGGTACGCACGCATCGCGGCCAAGAACGTTTCCGACCAGGCGTCCTCGGCGTCGTGGACGCCGAGGATCACCCGGCAGACCCGCAGCACGGTGGGCCCGTGCTCGGTCACAATCGTCTCGAACGGTGGCTTCACGGTCAGAACAGCCTTCCCGCACTGACCGCGGCCGGCTCCTCGAGCTCGAGCAGTGCGCGCTTGCGCTTCAGACCGCCCGCGTATCCGGTCAGTGACCCGTTCGCCCCGATCACCCGATGGCACGGGATGAAAATACACAGCGGGTTGGCTCCCACGGCCTGACCGACCACGTGCGCGGCGGACCGGTCACCGACCTGCTGGGCGATCAGCCCGTAGGTGGTGGTCGCACCGAACGGAACGGCACTGACCTGCTCCCACACTCGCTGCTGAAAATCGTTCCCGGCCGGGTTCAACGGCAGCTCGAAGGTGCGGCGCTGTCCGAGCAGGTACTCGAGCAACTGGCCGACGGCTTCTCCCAGGACGGTGTCGTCGACGAAGGACACCGACGGCCCGAACAGCTCCTGGGCCGGCCGCCGTATGTGATCCCGGAAGTACACGCCGGTCACAGCCGCGTCGGTGGCCACGATGGTAACCGGGCCGAGCGTCGCGGTGTCGAGCTTCGTGTGCCGAGCAGTCATCTGCTTCCCCTTATCTCTCGCTCTCACCAGGTAGACGCTCACCGGGCACCGAACGTGAGATCCCGATCCCCGGCCAATCCGTCTCTCGCGGGTCTCCGCCGGTCCGCCCTTCTCTGGGCCGGTTGATGACCATCGTGGCTGGGCCGGTTGTCGGTCGCCGGAGTGGGACGTGATCACCCGCAGACCACGCACCGTCAGGGACCGGCCCGAAATGGGCCGGTCCCTGACGGCGATGGGGTTGTGGAGAGGGATTAGGCGGTCGGGATGATCCCAAGCTGCTGCAGGACCGCGACGCCGTCGTCGAGACCGACTTCCTCGACGATGAGACCGTCCACGACCTTGAGCACCGAGGTGCCGGTGAAGCGCATCGTCTTGCCCGACGCCGCGGGAACCGAGCCGATCGGCAGGTCGTCGAACACGACCGCGCCTGTGTGGGTGCCACCGCCCTCCCACTGGCCCACGACGTAGTCGCCTTCGGCGATGAGATCGGCGGTGCCCCAGAAGTTCAGGTCCGGGAACGCAGTGCGGAACCTGGTCGCGAACGCACGCACCTCGTCGCGCCCGCGCATGGGCTCGTGCAGCGAATACTCGAATCGGATGTCGGGTGCGGCGAGCTCGTCGATGATCGCGGGGTTGAACGGATTGCCCCAGAACTCGGTGAACCAGCGGCCCACGATCTCCTTGTTCTTCTCGAGCGACATATCTTCGTCCTCTCTGTCATCGGATGCCACCGGTCCGCCTTCCGGCGCAGTAACATCTCGTAGACGCCGGGACGAGATCAAACGTGAGATCACTGCCGCGAGATTATTTTTCGGGCGCAGGCCCAGCGTCTCGTAGACGGCCGCTCCGTGCGTCGCCGCGGGAACGACGACCCGGTTGACACCCGCTTCGCGGGCGGCACGCAGCAGCTCGACCTCGAGCACCTGCTCGACCCAGGCCGTGTGATTGGGTCTCAACCACGTCGCCACTCAGACCATCCATCGCCGCGGCCGGGCTGGGCACCAACACACCGAGCTCGAACACCACATCGTCACAGCTGTTCATCGCGATCCTTTCCTGTAGGCACCGGAGCGTCCTGTGGGAACCGGAGCGAGGAGTCGCGCCGGTGTCGGCGGCGGTACCGATTCAGCCCGACCTGAAGACGCGCGGCGCCGGCAGAACGTGAGGACCCACCACCGGTCGCGCAGCAGGTGGCGCGGCGCTGCGCCTGGGTCTGCCACTGCCGTTGCATGATCCGCGAGCGCCCGACTGCAGAAACCGGGCGCGGTCCGGATTCATGCGGGCCAAATACCGGAGCTGCCTCGTCGGTGAGAATCCAGGAGGTGGGTGTCGAGGATGCCGATCGCTTCCATGAGCGCATACATCGTGGTCGGCCCGACGAAGGCGAATCCGCGGCGCCGCAGCTCCTTAGACAGAGCGATCGACTCGGCGGAGGTAGTGGGGATCTCGGCGAAGGTCCGCGGCCTCGGCGTGTGGTCGGGCTGAAACGACCACACCAGCTCGGCCACACCGATCCCGTCACGCAGCTCGACGGTGGCGCGGGCGTTGGTGATGGTCGCGATGATCTTCCGGCGGTTCCGCACGATCGCCGTATCGGCCATGAGCCGTTCGACATCGGTGTCGGTGTAGCTGGCGACGGTGTCGGGGTCGAAGTCGGCGAACGTGGCCCGGAAGGCGGGGCGCTTGCGCAGAATCGTCGCCCACGACAGACCCGACTGGAACCCTTCGAGGCAGATCCGCTCGTACACACCGTGTTCGTCGGTGACCGGCATGCCCCACTCGGTGTCGTAGTAGTCGCGCAGCAGCGAGTCGCCGGCCGCCCATGCGGGCCGGGCGAGGCCATCGTCACCGATGACGACGCCATCGCCGATATTGTTGTGGTCGTTGTCCATTCGGCTATCCTTCGAGTCCGGTCATGCGCATCGTGATGCTGATCCGGCCGTGGTCGAGACCGCACTCCTCGGGAGCGGTGTGCTCGTGGATCTTCGTGACGCCGTGGTAGGCCAGCCTGCTGGGGCCGCCGAAGACGAACAGGTCACCCGAGGTCAACAGCAGGTCGGTGTAGGGCTTGCTGCGGGTGTCGGTGTTGCCGAACCGAAAGGTGCAGTTGTCGCCGACCGACAGCGACACCGCTGGTGCGAGGCAGGATTCGTCCTTGTCCTGATGCATCCCCAGCCGTGCTGTCGCGGCGTAGTAGTTCACCAGGGCGGTGTCGGGGTGTAGGCGTTCACAGTGGCTGCGTCGTAGCCGACTTCACGGAGCGCATATCGTCCCAGGCGGACCATCCAGTCCGGGAACCCGAGGACGCGGGCGCCGTTCACGTCACCGGCTTCGCGGGTGTACTTGTAGGGCTGCCAGTGCCAGCCCAAACAGACTGTGCGTACCGACATTTCGTGGCCGCGGACCTTGGCGGCGCGGATCGGTACCGGTCCTCGGATCCAGTCGTGGAATTGTCCGACGATCCACGCTTGTTGCTGCAGGCTGAGCCAGTCGGGAATCAGGGTGGCGCCGGGAGCGAGATCTCGCCGGCTTCGTTCACCGAACTCCGGGGCGAACAGCGCCGGCGTCGCCGCTCTCACTGCGGCTGCGGATCGTGAGTGGTTGTCGGTGTTGCACATCTGCGCTTCCTCGTACTGTGCGGCCGTGGCGGAATCGGTCGCCGAACCGGTGTTCGTCGAGTCGGTGCTGCGTGCGGCTCGCTATGGCGGCTGGCTTCGTCATCGGATCGGTCCTGCTCCGTGTCGGTTCGCCGGTCTGGTCTCACGAGGAAGACGCACACCAGGTCGTCCGCGTGAGATAGGAACCGAAACGACCCGGGCGATCGACATGCAGGCATCGGCCAGGTCCAGGTGAACACGGGCCGTGGCGGCTCAGGCAAGCACGCCAGACCGCGAGTCGTGTGGCGCGAGTCTCGAAACCGAACCGGCTTCGACCTCGTCTGGCCCGCCAGACTGTCGTGCTCCGCTCGCGCCGTCTCATGAATCGCGCCACGGGAACGTCTACGGGGGTAGTGACCTCGAACGCCGAGCCCTGCAACAAGGCCGGCAAATACGACGCGGCCAGGGCTACAGCCTGCACGTCACCGCACCACCGCACGTTCATCGGGCGCTGCTGGTCGCCGCGGAAACAGTCAGCGAAAGCGCTTCGGCTGCCGGCCGCAAGGCATTCCGGATCTACCGCGACCGACTGAACGCCGTGACTACCTGATCAAAACGCCGTGACTACCTGATCAATTCGTATGCCTCGTCACTGAAATGGCAGTGGTGTCTGGTTATATGAAATGTCAGTGGGTCACTCGCGCGGGGTGGCTGATGCTGTCGCCGAACCCACCGTGCATGGCCGGCCCCGGCTACCGGTCATCGAATCATGGTGTCGCGCAGCCATTTCACCACGAAGTACCCCACCTCGCCGGATCCGGGGCGGTGCAGCATTTCGCTACGGAACCGCTGCCCGCCAGCCGCGCCGGCGAGTACCTGCCACGCTGCCCGGCCGGTCGCGTTCACCGGCCGCGACGCCTGCGGCCGCAACCCGGCCAGCCATTCAGTGTTCGCCTCGCTCAACGCCCGCGCCACCTCCCGGTCGTGATATCCCGCTCGCGACTCCGGATGTGGGCGAGTGGTCACGCCACGTACCGCCGATCCCTCACCGAGTACCAGCATGGCGACCCGATCCGCCCGCCCAGCCAACTCCCGGCCGAGATCGGCACACTCCCGGGGAGACGCGTCGAACGCGACGCCGCAATCGGCGCCGATATTCGGCGATCCGGTTACCTATCGAAACGTTGCTTAACGCGGCATCAGCAATATGCGTGTGTCCGGCTCGGCTCAGATGTGTTGAATCCCCCACTGCACGAGCCTTTCCACAGGCATGTCCCATGCTCGTACAGCTGAGTTGGGAACGAACGTCGTGATCTCCGGAATTTCGTCCAGTTCCGGGACCTTGGCGAGAAAGTGGAGATAGCTGCCATCTTCGAGCCGGGTCGAGAAGGGTTGATCGGGATCGTCGGGTTCGGCGTCGAATGACAACTCGGGCTCAGCGGCGAGCCATGGCTCCAGCAGGTCCTCGACTTGGGTGAAAGAGGCTTGGGTGAGCCAGTCGCGTTGTGGCTGCTCCGTGGAGAACCCGCCAATCGTGGAGAAGCAGAGAGTCGACCAGTCGTCGATATCGCTTGCCCGGCACTGGTTGGCCAGTGCGGCGATGCCGAAATCATGCATTTCGGGATCCGGATGGCCCACAGCCAAGGCGACATGGCCGGCGTAGATGTCCTGACCGTCGGCGCCGAAGCAACTCAAAGCGGAGTCCACCGCGCTGGCGAACCTGCGGTACTCGTCGGGTGTGAAGAATTCACACCAGTAGGGGACCCTGTCTCCTGGTCCACACGGGTCGTCGGACACCTCCACACTCCCGGCTTGCTCGCAGGCGTCCAGCAGCGGGATGGCGGATTTCTGCAGGGTGCCCCGTTCTCGATCTCGGACCAGCTGGCGCAGAAAGAATTCCGGGATCACACCTGTCCTGAACTCCGTCGGGGTGTTGGAGCGGATGACCGCGGTGCGGTTGTAGGGGTTGAGGTCGTCACCTTCACGATCCTGATAACCCCATCGGGCCGGCGCGGCACGTAACAGGACTTCGCCGATGTATCGCACCGTGCCGGTGGTGAACTCCGCGTTGTCCTCGATGCCGATGGCGGCCTGGTCTGGGTAGCGCGCGAGCACGATCGGTTCCAGCGCGTCCAGGGAGTCGAGTGTGAAGTCGAAAGGAAAGTCTGCGGGCAGGTAGCGACGGCGCCACTGCTCCAGCGCACTTCCCATGGTGGCCAACCAGCTGTCCAGAAAGACGCGTGCCGCCTCGGTCATGGTCACGCGGTCCTCGGCCATGTACGCCTCGGTTTGGTTATGCTCGTGCACGATCTACATCCTCGTGTGCTGTCGATGAGATCCCAATTTTGAGTAGCACACTCGACCATCTCGCAAAACTTACGTTGGGCGGCGCAAGAGCCGCGTGTCCTCGATCTTTCCTCTCGGTTGCCGACCGTGCCTGGCGACCGCATGTGTATCCGCGGTCAGGTTCGGCGATGAGGTGGCTCCGTAGTTTGGCTCTGTCATTGTGCTGTGGGATGTTGCGAGGTAGCGTGCTGGGCGTGCAGCGCGCTTACTTCACTACGACGCCGGACGACGTCCCGGCGCGCTGACTCTGTTCTGATCAAAGCCCCGGGCGGATGCCCGGGGCTTTCGCGTGTGGTCATCCGCCTTCGACTGGAAGGAAGACTCACGTGCACGACCACCGGAAACTGGGCCGGGAACTCAGCCTGTTCGACACCGATCCATTGATCGGGGCCGGACTACCGTACTGGCTGCCCGATGGCGCGATCGTGCGCCATAGTCTCGAGGAATACATACGCACCGCCGAACGGCGAGCGGGCTACCAGCACGTGTACTCTCCTGTGCTCGGCAAGCGAGAGCTCTACGAAATCTCTGGCCACTGGGCGCACTACAACGACGACATGTACCCGCCGATGGACGTCGGTGGTGAGCAAGTGGTGCTACGGCCCAGCGTGTGCCCACATCACGCGGTGATGTACCGGTCCCGCTCCCACAGCTACCGTGAATTGCCTCTGCGCATGGCCGAACTCGGCGCGATGTACCGCTCGGAACTGTCCGGTGTGCTCGGCGGCTTGACCCGCGTGAGATGCATCCAACTGAACGATGCACATATTTTTTGCACCCTCGAGCAGGTCGCCGACGAGGCCACCGCGGCGCTCGCACTGATCGGGTCCGCATACCAAGCCATGGGAATCACCAACGCTCGCTACCGGCTTTCACTTCCCGGCGCGAGCGGCAAATACGTTGCGGCGCCGGAGATGTGGCAGCGTGCAACCAAGATTCTCAGCGAGGTGCTCGACCGGTCCGGCGTGCCCTATGAGGCCGCCGAGGGCGAAGCCGCATTCTACGGCCCGAAAATCGACATCCAGGTCAGCGACCATGCCGGGCGCGAATCGACCCTGTCCACCGTGCAGGTCGATTTCCATCAACCCGAGCAGTTCGATCTGCACTACATCGGCGCCGACGGGGGCAAGCATCGGCCGGTCATGGTGCATCGCAGTATCATCGGCAGCGTCGAGCGTGTGGTCGCGCACCTCATCGAACTTCACGGCGGGGGCTTCCCTGCGTGGCTGGCCCCTGTTCAGGTCGTGGTACTGCCGGTATCCGACGCCCAGGAGTCGGACGCTGCCCAGCTCCGCGATCATTGTCTGAGCGCGGGTCTGCGTGCGCAGGTGGTGCCCGCCGAGGCAGGAAACCTGGGGGCACGGGTGCGTGAAACCCGCCTGGCGCCATACCAGTTCATCGTCGGGCCGGCTGAAGCCTCCAACGGAGATGTGGCGATACGGCTGCGAGACGGTCGTCGTCTTCCCGCCCTCGCTGCCGGTGACGCCATCGCCTGTATCCGAGCACTGATCCAGGCCAACGACACCCGTTTGTGGGCCGACTGATGCCTGCTGCCGGTGGCCGCCGGGCCACCGGCAGCAGGCGGCGCGGTGTCTTCGAAGGGGCGCAAGAGCGTGTCGCCGGCCCGTAATAGTCGCCAGCCCGTCGTACGTCTCGGCCTGAGCCTGGTTGCGAGCGTGCGCAACCCGCTCCACGAGCGGGACCGGACCCGGCCGGATCACCCGCGCCGAGATCGGGTACTCACACACCAGTCGGAACAACAGCGTCGGCGAATCGTGCTCCATCGCCCGCGCCAGGAGAAACTCGTCGAGCTCTTTCAACTCGATCGCCGCGGTCGGCCGCCAACCCAGGTACTGGGCCGCCAGGCGCACATGCTCGCTGCGCGTGCCGTGCGAACGAAGCTGCGCCGCATCCACATTCGACTGCTCCCCAGCCGCGGCAGACTGCACAGAATCACTGCCGGGCCCAGGCGCACACTACACCCGCGTTGCCACGAACCCAGCCCTCCCGCACCCCGACCAACCTCATCGGCAGACAAGTCAAGCACCAACCACCCACCCTGCACGCCGAACCGGCGAAACACTTTCTACCAGGGCACATCCCGAACATCGTTGGATTTTCGGCGATTACTACCGGAATCCCTTGTGGCCGATGCGCGCGGTCGGTCAATCGGATGCGGACCGCAGATTGTTCATGAGCAGGCCGAGGGTGAACTCGAAGCGGTCGGGTCCGGTGCCGGTGATCAGCTCGGCGGCATGGCGTCGAGTCAGCGGGAATTTCTCGGCGGGCAGGGCGGAGAAGCGGGCCAGCAACTCCTCGTGGCCGAGCACCCATTCCTGATCCTGGTGCCGGCGCCGCTGCTGAACCAGCGACTGTTCGAGCGCATAGGCGCTGACGTAGAGGGACAGCGCGTCGCGTGCCCATCCGGCCGTCCTGGGTTCGATGCCACCCGCGAGCAGGATCGCCAGGATGCCTTCGCCGACGCGCAGTGTCTCGAGATTGGTCGGCACCGTGGCCAGCGCGGCCCGCGAGACGCCGGGGTATTTCAGGTACTGGTCGCGGATCTGCGTGTACACCCCGCGTAGCTGCTCGCGCCAGGCAGCCGGGTCCGGTTCGGGGAGCGTGACCTCTGCGTAGAGTCTGCCGATCAGCAGATCGTCGAGATCGTCCTTGTTGACGATGTGTGCGTACAGCGACGACGGCCCGGTGCCGAGCACGGCGGCGACCCGGCGGACGGTCAAGGCGTCGTATCCCTCGGCGGCGACGACTTCCAAGGCGGCGTCGGTGATCCGCTCGACGGTGATCGGCTGCTTGCGTGGTGCCGGCGCGGCGACCCCCGCTGCGGGCTGGGCGTGGCGGGCGGCGCGGTGTTGGCGGGGAGCGGTGTGCGATGCGAGTTGCCGTTGCCGGAGCCGGTCTGGGAGGTTTGGCGCTCGCGCAGGGCCTGCGTGGTGCCGGGATCGAGGCCGAGGTGTTCGAACGCGACCCGGGGATTCTCGCGCGGTTCCAGGGCTATCGGCTCGTGCTGAACCCCATCGGTTTTCAGGCGGTGCGCGACTGCCTGCCGTCACGCTGGCACCCGCTGCTGGACGAGATCGTGATGGACGCCTCCGCCGAGCAGCTGATCCTGGACCCGCAGTTGAACGAGATCGGCAGGCTCGGCGCGAGCCGGACCGGCATCGTCGTCGACCGCCAAGTGCTACGACACCTGCTGCTGACCGGCCTCACCGTGCACACCGACGCCGCACTCACCGGCTACGAAGTCCTGGCCGGCGGCACAGTCCGAGCCGAGTTCGCCCGCCGCGACCCGGTCACCGCCGACCTGCTCGTCGGCGCGGACGGCATCACCTCCGCGGTCCGCGGGGTGCTGTCGCCGCAGACCACCCCGACCGACACCGGCGTCCGGTTCGTCATCGGCCGCACCCTGCTGACCGACGAGTTCGCCGGCCTGTCCAAGGCATACGGCTCGAAGATTGCGGGTGCGGGCGTCAGCCTGCTGCTGGGCGCGATGCGTTTCCGTACCCCGCCCAAGCAGGCCGCCGAGCAACTGGCCCCCGAAGTCACGCTGCCCGACATCGGCGACTACGTGCGCTGGGCCATGATCCTGCCGCCGAACGGCTCGCTGGAAGACCTGAGCGCGCAGGACGCCGTGTTGTCCAGGATGCAAGGTTGGCACCCGCAACTGCGCGCGCTTATCGAACAGGCCGACCCGGACAACAGCACGCTGCTGTCGATCCGGGTGGTCGAGCCCTGTGAGCTCTGGGCGTCCGGCCCGGTCACGCTGCTCGGCGACGCGATCCACGCCACCTCCCCGACCGGCGGCAACGGCGCGAACACCGCGCTGCGCGATGCCGACCTGCTGCGCCGCTGCCTGATCGAGGCCGACGCAGGCCGCCGGGACCTGCACAGCGCGGTCGGCGATTACGAGCGGCAGATGTTCGAGTACGGCACCGACGCCGTCCGGAGCAGCCTCGAGAAGTTGCCCGCCTTCGCCCCCCGAAGCGAAACTGTCCTGAGCCGAATCGCAGCAGCCACCACGCTCGCCCGCAGTTGCCCGGACGGGTAAGGCTTCAGCCGGTTGGGGCAGTCTTCCTCGAAGCGTGCTGCGCGAGGGCGTGGTTGGCCGCACGTGATGGAAGGCGACCTGTGACGTTCGGTGACCGCGGATGGGGCCCTGTCAGTGTTCGGAGCCTGCCTGTATCGGTGCGGCGGCCGCAGAGAGGGTGCGCAGGTCGTAGAAGGCCCGGGAGAGACGCGCGTCCAGAGTGTCTGAGGCGTCATCGATCCAGGCGTGGACCGCGTGTTGATAGGCGGCCCAGCCGGTCCGGGCGGCCAGGTCGGCCGGACCGGCATCGATGCCACGTTGTCGCAGCGCCTCCGCCACGGCATCGGTGAGCCATGCATGCTTGGACAGTTCGCGTTCGCGCAGTGCCGGGGTAACCGCGATGACTTTCCATCGTGGATCGGACGACGGGCGGTTGCGTTCCAGATTCCGAGCGGATTTCCGGAACGCGCACAGCAGTGCCTCGAACGGGCCCAGTTCCTGAGGTGCTTCGGCAATCGACTGCATCAGCGCGGTGCGTAAGTCGGCTTCGCCGTCGAAGAGCACCTCGCGCTTGTCGGGGAAGTGCCGGAAGAAGGTGCGCTCGTTGACCCCGGCTCGGGCGGCGATCTCCGCTGCTGTGGTCTGTTCGAACCCGCGTTCCCGGTACAGCTCCAGAGCCGCCTGTTGCAGGCGGCGACGCACCTCTGCTCCGCTTCGTGGCATTCTCCGAGCCTACCGCGATGTGTCAGTGACTGGCATCAAGTTGCGTCAGTTACTGGCGCTACGCGTAGAGTCGGTGACTGGCACTACTTAGCGCCAGTGAATGGCGTAACAAGGGAGGGTTCCATGCATGTCTTCGTCACCGGGGGCTCCGGTCAGACCGGACCCACTGTCGTCACCGAGCTCATCGCGACCGGTCACACCGTGACCGGTCTGGCCCGCTCGGAGGCCGCGGCCGCCCGGCTGAAATCGTTGGGTGCGACACCGCATCGCGGTTTCCTGGACGACCTCGACAGCCTGCGTCGCGGCGCGGCAGCCGCCGACGGCGTACTACACATGGCGTACGGGGGCGACTACGCGGATCCGGATGACCTCATCCGCCGCGACTGCGCAGCGATCGAGGCGCTCGGGCAGACGCTGGCCGGGTCCGGTAAGCCGCTTGTCAGCACCTCGGGCACCTTGGTAACCAGGGCCGGGCAGGTCAGTACCGAGCAGGACGCACCAGACCCCGACTCGGTCGCCGCATTCCGCATCGCGGGCGAGCAGACCTGCCTGAGCCTCGCCGGATCGGGTGTGCGAGCCAGCGTGGTGCGACTCGCGCCGACCGTGCACGGACCCGGCGACTACGGGTTCATTCCGGCTCTCATCGCGGCCGCGCGCAGGGCAGGCGTCTCGGCCTACATCGGCGACGGCGCCAATCGGTGGCCGGCGGTCCACCGCGCCGACGCCGCGGTGGCGTTCCGGCTGGCGTTGGAGAGGGCTCCGGCCGGCAGCGTGCTACACGGCGTCGGCGAAGGCGCGGTCACGATCAGAAGCATCGCGGAGCAGATCGCGCACGCGCTCGACATCCCCACCGCTTCGCTGACCCTCGAACAGGCCGCCGCGCATCTCGGGAACCCGTTCCTGGCCCGATTCTTCTCCCTCGACGTCCCGGTCTCCAGCGAACACACCCAAGCGCTGCTGGGGTGGGCGCCCGAACACGCGACGTTGCTCGACGACCTGCGGACCGGTGACTACTTCACTCCACAGGCCAGCGTCCGGGCCGAGCAGGTCTGGCTGCCGCACGGTCCGCACGAGCGCAGCCACAGCTGACCTGCCTGATGCCCGCGCGGGTATCAGTGCCCGGAGGCGAGCTGTTCACTGCGGGTTTTGAGCCCGTGCGCCTCCATCGCGACGTATCGGCGGGTCAGTGATCCGGTCAGCGCGCCGACGGGCCGGGCCAGCGGGCCCAGCTGATCGATGACAAGCCGTGCGGCGGTGACGGTTTCGGTGACGGGTTGCAGCGCGTGGATGCCGATGGTTGTGACGCCGGGCGCCCGGGAGATCCAGGTGAACGCCGAGCCGGGGGTCAGCTCGGTGATCGTCCAGATCGCCGAGGGAAGGCGGGGCTGGCGGATGCGCGCGCGGCTGCCGAGGCGCAGCGGGCCGTTGTCGAGCAGGTCGAGCCGGGTGATCGACGCGGTCCAGCGCGGCCAGGATTCGACCTCGGCCAGTACCGACCACACCGTGGCGATCGGGGCGGCGATCTCGGTGGTGGTGTCGAGGTGCACGAATACGAGCGTGGCACAACGGATTCGGCCCCGGGGGCGTTTCGGGACGAGAGGGGCCGGGCAGGCCACAGATCGGGGTGTGATGGTTACTGTGGAGGGCATGTCTGATGCACAGCCCGCCCGGATCGATACCGCTCTCGTGCTGGGCGGGGGTGGACCGGTGGGGATCGCCTGGATGGCGGGTCTGGTGACGGGGTTACGCGACGCCGGAATCGATCTGTCGCTGGCGGACCGATTCGTGGGCACCTCGGCCGGGGCCGTGGTGGGCGCCGTGCTGGCCGCCGGCGGGGATCCGGCGATCCTGGCCGCGCCGTTGCCCTCGGACGGGGAACGGTTCGAGGTGGACCAGGAACTGATGATGGGGATCTTCGCGGAGCTGGCCGCGCCCGGGGTCGATCGGGGCGCGGCGTGGCGCCGGGCGGGGGAGCGGGCGCTGACCGCACCGGTGGGCGATCCGGCGGTGCATGTGGCGCGCATGCGGAATCTGGTGGGCATGGACGAGTGGCCGGACCGGGATCTGCGGATGACCTCGATCGACATCACCACCGGCGAGTTCCGGGTGTGGACCGCCGCGGATGCGGCCACCCTGCCCGAGGCGCTGGCCGCGAGCACCTGTGTACCGGGCGTGTTCCCGCCGATTCCGGTGCAGGGGCACCATTATGTGGACGGCGGCCTGCGCTCGTCGGTGAATGCCGACCTCGCCGCGGGCGCGGAGCTGGTGGCGATCCTCGAGCCGCTGGCCCACATGTTCCCGCGCACCCCCGCGGACCGCGAATTGGATGGTGCCACGGAGATTTCGGTGGTTCCCGACCCGGAAACGATCGCCCTGTTCGGCCTGGACGTATTCAGCCCCGCGGCCGTGGCACCGGCGCACGAGGCGGGCCTGCGCCAGGCCCAGGATGCCGCATTGCGCCTGAAGGCCCACTGGCCCGGCCGGTGATCGGCCGGGCCGGTAGGCCCCTGCGCGTGGTGCCGGGCGTCCCCGGCCACCGGCTCAGCTGTCGACGTGCACGTGCGGGCGCTGAGCGGGGTCGGGGACGGCGCGGCGCAGGATCTCGCGGGTCACCGGCGCCACCTCGCCCTCGCCGACGAACAGGAACTTGAGCAGGTTCGTCAGCGGATTGCCCTCGGTCCATTCGAAATACACGTGCGGGTTCAGTCCCGTGCGGTCGCGGATGGCCAGCAGGATCGCCGCGATCGAGTTCGGGATGGCGGTGGCCTCGACGGTGAGGATCTTGTAGCAGTCCAGCTCGACCGCGCTCACGTGCAGGTCGGTGGAGAATTCCGAGGCGTCGCGGATGATCACCTCGAGGAACAGGATCGGCTCGGAGGCGGGGATGTGGCTCTCGATGCGTTGCACGGCCTCCTTCTCGCGGTATTCGGCGGGCTGGCGGTCCTCGAGGCTGTCCAGATCGTGGGTGACGATGCGGATGGTGCCGCTGGCGGCGATCTTGTCGATCAGCCAGCCGGCCTTGTCGTCGAAGTCGACCTCGATCGCGCGCAGCTCGAAAGCGCGCCGGGCGCGGGAGATGAACGACACCACGATGATCGCCAGGATGAACAGCGAGGCCAGCTGCACACCCTCAGGCTTCTCGACGATGTTCAGGATCGTGGTGTACACGAAGACCGCCGAGACGATGCCGAAGCCGATCATCTTGTTGCGCTCGCGTTTACGCGCCGCGGACAGGGTCACCGCGACTGCGGCGGAGGTGATCAGCACCAGCACTCCGGTGGCGTAGGCGCCGCCCTGGGCGTCGACGTCGGCCTTGAAGTACCAGGTGATGCCGAGGGAGATGACCGCGAACACCAGCACCAGTGGGCGGGTGGTGCGCGCCCACTCCGGGGCCATGCCGTAGCGCGGCAGGTACCGCGGCACCAGGTTCAGCAGGCCCGCCATGGCCGAGGCGCCGGCGAACCACAGGATCGCGATGGTGGAGACGTCGTAGACGGTGCCGAATCCGTTGCCCAGGTACTCGTGCGCCAGATACGCCAGCGCGCGCCCGTTGGCCTTGCCACCGTTCTGGAATTCGCGTTCGGGGATCAGCACCACGGTGATGAAACTGGTGATGATCAGGAACACGCTCATGATGATCGCGGCGGTGGTCAGCAACTTCTTGGCGCCCGCGATCCGGGTGGTGGGATTGTCCTCCGGTTCGCCGGGGGTGCTCTTGATCTGCGGCATCACCGCCACGCCGGTCTCGAAGCCCGAAAGGCCCAGTGCGAGTTTGGGGAACACCAGCAGCGAGACCCCGATCATGGCGAAGATGCTGCCGTGCTGGGCGGTCATGGCGTGGGTCCAGTCCACGATCAGTCCCGAGGCGGTGAACACGTGGTACAGCCCGACCGCGGCGACGACCACGTTCAGCGCCAGATACGCCCCCACCAGCACGACCGCGGTGCTGATGGCCTCACCGAAACCCTTGAGGAAGATCGCGGCCAGCAGCGCCAGCAGCACCATCGTGATCAGCATCGCGTGGCCGGTGAGCCAGTGCGGCACAAGCGGATTCTCCACGATGTGCGCGGCGCCGTCGGCCGCGGACAGGGTCATCGTGATCACGAAGTCCGTCGCGGCGAAGCCCAGCAGCACCAGGATGAAGATCTTGCCGGTCCAGCGCGGCAGGATGCCGAACATGGCCAGCGAGCCGCCGCCGTGCGGGGATTCGCGGGCGACGCGGCGGTAGACCGGCAGCGCGCCCAGCAGCGTCAACGCCACCAGCACCAGCGTCGCAAGCGGCGACAGCACACCCGCGGCTACCGCGGCGATGCCCGGCTGGTAGCCCAGCGTGGAGAAGTAGTCCACGCCGGTCAGGCACATCACCTTCCACCAGGAGCGCTGATGGGATTCCTCGGCCTGTTTGACCATGGGGCCCGGGTGCTGGGAGTACTGCTCCTCGTCTGCCCCCTGTAGCAGCCAGGATTTGATCCCGGTGCGTGGCCGTTGCGCGGTGGCGGTCACGTCGTCGTCCCCCTCGAGGGCTCCCTGTCCGGTGGACCCGGAATCTGGTCATCGTCGGGGCCAATCTACGCGGACTCGGCCTTTCGGCGTTAACGGACTGTTGACACGTCCGGCGCAGGATCGTCGGGTTTGCTGACGAATCCCCTACGCCGGCGGCTGGCACTCCATAGCGGAGACTGACAAATCTGGCAAGTGTGACGAGCATCACAAAAGTGGGTATCGCCACTGGTCGGACGGTGCGCCTCACCCGTCTCGCGGCACTGGTCGCCGTTTGCTGAGGATGAAAACCGGGTAAACGTGGCATTCGTTGCCATTCTGTTATCAGAGAGGTGACGAAAGACACTATGCACCGCGGCGATGCGGTGTGCCGAAACCACGGGGAGAGGAGTTCGCGTGACATCCCGCGACCCGCAACCACAACAACGACGTTCCGTGGCCGCGGCCGCGATGGGCAATGCCACCGAATGGTTCGACTACGGCGTCTACGCGGCCACTGCGACCTACCTCACCCACGCGTTCTTTCCCGGACTCGGCACCGCATTCACCATGCTGGGCTTCGCCGTGTCGTTCGTGCTGCGCCCCTTCGGCGGCATGGTGTGGGGCCCGCTGGGCGACCGCATCGGGCGCAAGGCCGTGCTGGCGACCACGATCCTGCTGATGGCCGGGGCCACGGCGTGCATCGGCATCCTGCCCACCCACCATCAGGTGGGCGTGCTGGCCCCGATCCTGCTGTTCGCGCTACGCATCGTGCAGGGCTTCTCCACCGGCGGCGAGTACGGCGGCGCGGCCACGTTCATGGCCGAGAGCGTCGAGGACCGCCGGCGTGGGTTCCTGGGCAGCTTCCTGGAATTCGGCACCCTGACCGGCATCGTCGGCGGCACCGCGCTGGTCCTGGCGCTGCAGGTGCTCCTGGGCGACAGCGCCATGCAGAACTGGGGCTGGCGCATCCCGTTCCTGGTGGCCCTGCCCCTGGGCCTGGTCGGCTGGTATCTGCGCAGCAAGCTCGACGAGAGCCCGGTGTTCATCGAGGTCGCCGAGAGCACCGAGCAGCCCCGGCCGCGCGGGCTGGCGGCGGTGACGCGATCGCTCGTCTCGACGCTGGGGAACCTGATCACCCACTATCCGCGCGAGCTGTTCACCCTCGCCGGACTGGTCATCGCGCTGAACATCGCCGACTACACGCTGCTGTCCTATCAGCCCACCTACCTCGAGCAGACCATCCACATCAGCGACTCCACCACCACCGCCATGGTGCTGGTCGGTCAGCTGGTGATGATGCTGGTGCTGCCGGCCTCGGGGGCGCTGTCGGACCGGGTGGGCCGGCGCCCGATGTGGCTGGTGTCCCTGGTCGGGCTCGCCGTGCTGGCCGTGCCCATGTACTGGCTGATGGGCCAGGGAATCGGCTGGGCCATCTTCGGTTTCGTCGTGCTGGGCCTGCTGTTCGTGCCGCAGCTGTCCACCATCTCGGCGACCTTCCCGGCGATCTTCCCCACCCAGGTGCGGTATGCCGGATTCGCGCTGTCCTACAACCTGTCGACCGCGATCTTCGGCGGCACGGCCCCGTACATCGACCAGGCCGTCATCGACGCCACCGGCTGGAAGCTGTTCCCGGCCTTCTTCATGGTCGCCGGCTGCCTGGTCGGCCTGGTGTCGTGGGTGTTCCTGCGCGAGACCAAGGGCGTCTCGCTGCGCGGCACCGACACCCCCGCGACGGGGGAGCTCGCGGTGCAGCCCGCACCCTGACGGCGACCATCACCGAATCCGCGCATCGGGTGCGACTGTGCCTCCGATGCGCGGATTCGTCGTGCCGCAAGGCGATTCGATATTCACCGGACGTGCGGTCCGTGAGGCCCTCCGTCGTTGTGGGCTCGAGACAGGAGCGGCCCGGGTCGAGGGTGTTCATGCGCCGCGGCCGCCCGAGGTGAATTGTTGTGCGGCGGTGGCGATTACATCTCTCGACTCGACGATTAAACGTCACTGTGACGATTTGGTGAATGGCGAGCCTGGCCCGAGAGGGGAGTCGTCCATCATCGTGTCGACCGCTACCGACCCACGCGCGTCACCTGACGGGCGTGAGGCGCAGCCGTCATTGCGACACGGCCCGCGCGACGTCCGACATCGAAACCTGGTAAGGCGCACAACAATTGCCGCGGCCACTGAAAACCATTCTACCTGGAACGATCCACATGGGCCCTTCAGGCGCGGGCTCACACCACGTCTACGGCCGAGTTGCTACCGGGTGGTTGTACTGCGATCGCTCGCGGTGATCGGTATCATCAAACCTCGCAAACGCAAGCGTGCAAACTCAAATGTGCTGCCGTCGAACACATTTGATATGTCAAATGAAATCGCGTTGCTCGGCCGGCCGCACGCAGGCCGCAGCCTCGCGCGCATGGGAGGTTGGACGTGGTCGACTCGAACACCATCATGCGCTCGCATTTCCTCCACTCCGTCGGAGTATTCCCCCAGCTGCCCGCGATGACGGTCGCACGACCACCCGACTGAGCCGCTGCACCGATCCGGCCCGGCCCGCGTACCACCCTGCCGCGCCACGGATTCCGTCCCTGTTCCCCCCCGTGTCAAGGAGCCTTGCATGATGCTGCCGGAGTTGCCCGACCACGCTCAACGCTCCACCACCCCGCTCGCCCGCACAGAGGGCGAACTCGGGTGAGACTGTACTCACCCGAGTTCGCGGCAGACCCCCACGGCGCATATCGGAACATGCGCCGCGACCACGGCCCGCTGGTTCCGATCGACATCGCACCCGGCGTCCCCGCCACCCTCGTCCTGGGCTACCGCGAAGCACTACACATCTTCGGCGATCCCGCCCGATTCCCGGCCGACCCACGTCTGTGGGAGTCCCGCCAGGACAACGGCTGCCCCTACACCACCGCCATGGGCTGGCAACCCACCGCCGCCCGCACAGCGGGCGACGAACACACCCACTACCGCCACGCGGTCACCACCGCCCTCGACCGCGTCGATCTGCATGCGGTACGCAGCATGGTCGAACGGACCGCGATCACCCTCATCAACGATTTCTGCCGGAACGGTGCGGCCGACCTGCTCAACCAGTACGCGGTCCCACTCACCATCGAAATCGTCGACGAGCTCCTCGGATTCACACCTGAAACCGGCGACGCCATGTTCGACGCCATGATGACCCTGCGCGACAACTCCGCCCCGGCCCTCACCGCCCAGGCCGACGCCGTCATCACCGACTCCATGCGCGATCTGATCACCCTCAAGCGCGCCACACCCGGACACGACATCACCTCCTGGCTCCTGGCCGACCCCGCAGCTCTCGACGACGCGGAAACGGCGCACGCCATCGCCATGCTCTACACCGCCGGCACCGAACCGACCTGGAACCTGATCGCCAACACGCTGCTGCTGATGGTCACCGACAACCGGTTCGGCAGCGAACTCCTCGGCGGCGCCCTCTCCGCGCGCGACGCCATCGACGAAGCCCTGTTCGCCGACCCACCCCTGGCCAACTCCTGCATCACCTACCCGCGCCAACCCCAGCTCCTCGGCGACGTCTGGCTACCCGAACACCAACCCGTCGTCATCAGCCTGGCCGGCTGCCACGACGACCCCACCGTCCACGGCGAACGCACCGGAAACCGCTCCCACCTCGCCTGGGGCGCGGGCCCCCACGCCTGCCCCGCCCAATCGGTGGCCATGCTCATCGCCAACGAAGCCCTCGACCAGCTCCTGGACGCTCTGCCCGACCTCGAACTGGCCCAGCCCGCCACCGAATTGACCTGGCGCCCAGGCCCGTTCCATCGGGCACTGACCGCACTACCGGTCACCTTTCCCCCGTCCCTACCTCTCAACTATCTCTAACAAGGAGTACCCCCCGTGCCGTCACTGCAGCAGCCGCAAGAACCGCGTGCAGATGCCGCCCCACCCCGCCCGATCGAAGACCTCGGTCCACGGGTGCCCATCTACACCGAACAGTTCGCGGCCGACCCGCACGGCACCTACCGCGAGATGCGCGACCGATACGGAACTCTCGTACCCGTGGAGATCTGGCCCGGCGTCCCCGCCACCCTGGTCATCGGATACTCCACAGCGGTGCGAATCCTCAACGACCCCGAACACTTCTCCGCCGACCCGCGCCCATGGGAAAAGACCATGCCCGCGAACCTGCCGATCATGCCGATGATCGAATGGCGCCCGAACGCCCTGCGCAGCAACGGCTCCGAACACGCCCGCTACCGCGCCGCCACCAACGACGCCCTGGGCGGAGTGAACCTGCACAGCCTGCACAGCATTGTCGAACGCGCGGCGATCCCCCTGGTCAACTCCTTCTGCACCAAGGGCACCGCCGACCTGCTGACCCAATACATCCAACCCCTGACCTTCACCGTCTTCAACGAAATGATCGGCTGCCCACCCCACATCGGACAGCGCGTTGCCGAGGCCTCCGCAGCCCTGTTCGAGGGTGTGGACACCGCGACGGTCAACGCCATGTTCGGCTCAGCCCTCATCGAACTCACCCAGAGCAAACGCGCCCAACCCGCCGACGACATCACCACCCGCCTCGTCCAGCACCCCGCCGAGCTCACCGACGAGGAAATGGTCCACCAACTCGTCACGATCTACTCCGCCAGCAGCGAAGGCCCCCAGAACCTCATCGCCAACTCCCTGCTGCTGATCCTCAGCGACTCCCGCTTCCGCAGCGACGACCTCGGCTTCGTGCCCGCCACCAGCGCCGCTCTCGACGAAACACTCACCACCGACCCGCCGATGGCCAACTACTGCATCACATACCCTCGCCATCCCATCCTGGTCGACAACGTCTGGCTACCCGCCAACCAACCCGTCTTCACCAGCATGGCCGCCTGCAGCAGCAGCCCCGAGATCAACACCGGCGACTTCAACCGCAACGGCTGGAACCTCGCCTGGGGTGCGGGCCCCCACGCCTGCCCCGCACACGCCCGCTCAGCCGCCTACGCAATCGCGCAGAACGCCATCGACCAACTACTGGACCTGCTGCCCGAAATCGCCCTGGCGATGCCCGCCAACGAACTCATTTGGCGCCCCGGCCCCTTCCACCGCGCCCTGGCAGCGCTACCGGTCGTCTTCCCGCCGACCCCGCCGCTGCAGATCGGAGAAAGGATCGCACCCATGAGATAGCTCCCACACGCTGATCGCAATCACCGCCCGGCAGCGCCTACAGGCCTGCCCGGGCACGAAACACGCTCTGCGCGACAACAACCCGCCACCGGCGACAGGGACCACTGCGCGCGGAGACCGGCAGGATCACGGGGTAAGCACAATGACAACCACAGACCTGGACTTCGGTACAACCGCCGGCACCGCCGGCACAGCACCCGATACCACGGTGACCGTCGAAGCGCTGCGGGAGGTGATCTTCGGCGAACACGGCGAGCTCTACCGACACGTCCGCGACGTCCTCATCGGACTCGCCGACACCCCACAGTACGGCCTCACCTTCGCCCAGCAAGCCGCTCTCTCACCCCCCATTCTGCGAGCCGCGATCGCCGGCCTCGGACGACCCGCACGCGAGATCGCCGCAGACACCCACCTGCGCGGCGCGCTCGCCGACTGGGCCACTGTCGCAGCCCCACGACTCATCCCGATCCTCACCGGACACTTCGACCTCGCGATCGGCGCCATCCTCACCCTCGGCGACGGATCGCCCTACCAGCAACACTGCCTCACCGAACTCGACACCGGCGCCGCGGTCGGCGTCCTCGCACTCACCGAACTCGGCGGCACCAACGGAGCCGACCAACAGACCACTGCGACCTGGGACCCCGCGAACGGCCAATTCCTGCTCCATACGCCGCGCGCCGAGGCCGCCAAATTCATGCCCAACGTCGCCGACCCCGACGTCCCCAAAAACGTCGTAGTCACCGCGCGCCTCATCGTCGACGGCCAGGACGAAGGCGTCCTTCCGTTCCTGCTGCAACTGCGCACCATCCACGGACTGGCCCCCGGCGTCGAGGTAGTTCGCCTGCCCGAGAAGGCAAACGGACCCATGGACCACGCCGTCATCCGGTTCCACCAGGTCCGGGTGCCGCGCGAGGCACTCCTCGGCGGCGACTGGGCCCGCATGCACCCCGACGGTCGATTCGAATGCGCCCTGCCCACCCGCAAACGATTCCACCGCGCCATGGGCGGCCTCGACAACGGCCGCCTCGACCTGGCCACCTCCGCCGCCGCTACCGCCCGCGCCGCTCTGGCAGGCCTGGTCAACTACTCCCGGCAACGCCAACCCGGCGGCGGCACCCGCATGTCCGACCGCGACGCCGTCCAAGCCGACCTAGCCACCGGCCTGGCCAGCTCCTACGCCACCAGCGTGCTCGGACGACATCTACGCACCCTCCGCGCAACCAATGGCAGCGACCCACTCCAGGTCATCCTCTCGATGCTCGCCAAACCACTGCTGTGCGACACCGCACACGACATCGTGCGCACCTGCATCCAGCGCGCGGGCGCACAGGGCGCACTGCGAGCCAACCACCTCACCGACTGGATGGCGGTCATCGAGGGCTTACGAGTCGCCGAGGGCGAGAACCAGATCATGCAGGTCACCGCTGGCAAGGCCCGCATCGACCTCACCGCGCTCCGGCTCCCCGGTACACCGGACACCCTACCCTGGTACATCGACATGCTCGCCGACCGCGAACGCCGCATCGCCCACGGCAATCGCACCGGCTATCACGACCCCGCCGCCACCGCCCTGGGCCCGGACTCGGCGGCGATCGAACTGTCCACCGCGACCGGTGAACGCCTCGCCGCCACGGCCCTTTTCATCACCGCCGCCTCGACAGCCGACCCCGCCGCCGCAAGCCTGGCCACCTCCGCCGCGGCCGCGTACGCCCTGGAACGCATCCACGCCCGCGGTGCCTGGTACACCGCGCACCCAGACATGCCCCGAGTCACCGCGGAACTACGCCGCCACCGCGCCGGGCTCATCGCCAACCTACCCATAATGGTCGCCGCGTTCGACATACCGGCTCTGCCAGGACCGATCTTCCGGCGCGATTACGTGCGTGCCTGGCAGCAGGAGATCGGTTGGGACGACGCCGAACTCACCACCATCCCACCCGCGGACCCGATCCACCAGCAAAGCGGATCCGCCTTCCGGCGGGCCATGCGGTCCGTCTTCGGACCGTCCTCGCAGTAGACCCGCACCACCGCTGTGCCGTCGTCCCGGCCTGTACACCCGGGACGACGGCACAGCACAACCGGACTGGAGCGGGCCTCCCAATTCATCACCAATGCCACAGTGTGACTTTTCGGGTCGGGTGCTACCCGGTCTCACCCCAGGTGCGGACATCCGGGGGAGCGGCATCGCTAGAAAATCCATGGCCTCCGCACTCATGTCGTGGTCGGCGGCAGTTGATACGGCGTCGGCGAGGCCCTCGATCAGCTCCTGGACGCCCTCCCCGACCTCGAGCTGGCCCACCCTGCCAGCGAATTGGCCTGGCGCCCAGGGCCATTCCATCGCGCGCTGACGGCGCTGCGGGTCACCTTCCCCCCATCGCCACCGCTGAACTACTTGCCGGACACCGATCCCGTAGTGGCGGCGCGGCCGTGGTGAGGTCGCACGCGCCGGCAACACCGAAACGGTGACACTCCGGGAGGGCGCCCCTCAGGCACCCTCCCGGAGTCTCTACTCGGGCCCGAGACGGGCTGTCTGAGCGCGCGGAACAGACTATGCAACGCCAACAACAGATTTCGAGCGGTGACGGGTGCTGCTGGTCGAGTGCGTCACAAATGTCGTCGCGGGTGATCGAGGCACATCGGCTCGGATATCCAAAGGATTGATAACCATACCGATCGCAGCTACCGAGCATCGGCCAATTCGCATTCAGTACCTGTAACATCAAGTCCGGTAATGGAATTGGCAATGTGGGTAGTAGCACGGTGGCGGATGACCTCGGGCGGGCAACGGCCTGATGGCCAATGGGCGCGGTACAGCGCCCGACGGCACTTACGGGGCGTGATCACGCCCCATCCAGCTCCTTGATGTGTCATAAGTGATTGGCCAGTGGCTTTGGGGTGGAGCGCGTCTCGGCGCAGGACCCGAGGGTGACGTGCATCGCTGGCGCGGGGCATCTGTCGGACATGCTGTTTGGGTGGCCCATGTCCGCCCTGGAACGTTCGGCACGCCAAGGGCGTTTCAGTAAGCCTGCCCATCGTCTCCGGGCACTGGGTTGTCCGGCCCTCCGGCCCGGAGCTGCGGCTACATCATCATCAGTTTCGTCTCGATCGGCGTGAAGTTCACGGGCATCTCGACCAGTGCACGGTGGAAGGGGCCCGGCCGCCACTTCAACTGCTCGGGCTCGATTGCCAGCTGGATTTCACCCACACGGTCGAAGAGTTGGTCGATGGCGTTCTGGACGGTCTGGTAGGCCACGTCTTTGGCGGGGCAGGCGTGCGGGCCGGTGCTCCAGGCGAGGTGTGAGCGGTTGCCGATGCTCTTGGTGCCTTCGCCGCGCTCACGAGGGTCGTTGTTGCATGCGGCGAGGCTGATCAGTACAGGCTGGTCGGCCGGTAACCACACGCCGTCGATCTGGATGGGTTGCCGCGGATAGGTGGTGCAGAAGTTCGACATCGGCGGGTTGTTGAACAAGACCTCATCGAGCGCATGGGCGGTCGACAGGTTGCGGCCTTCCTCGGTGGTCTGGAATCGCGGATCGGTGAAGATGAGCAGCAGCGCATTGGCCAGAAAGGTGCGCTGAGCCTCGAATCCCGCACCGTAGAAGCTCATCAGCTGCGCGAATACCTCGTCATCGTCGAGGCCGTTGGGGTGATGAGCCAGGTGTGAGGTGACGTCGTCGCCGGGGTGCTCGCGCTTGAGCGCGATCAGCTCCATCAGCGCCTGCTTGAGCATCACCATGCCTTGCTTGGCCTTGACGCGGTCGGAGTCGAAGCGATCGGCCATACCGACTGCGACCCGCTCGCCGATCTCGCCGGGGCAACCGCACATCTGATTGAGCACGTCGAGTATCAGAGGGAACGCGTACTGCATCACCAGGTCCGCGCTGCCGTTTTCGCAGAATGATGCGATCACCGGGACAGCAGCCTTGTCGACCATGGCTCGGATGGCGGTCTGGTGGATGTTATCGATCGCCACCACCGATGGCTCGCGGTAGCGCAGATGGGTGGCGCCAGTGTTGTTGCGGGCCGCTGGCAGCCACCCCATCATCGGCAGGATCGGTGAATCAGCGGGAACACTCTTCTGCCAGGTGCGCGGATCAGCCGGGAAATGTTCCGGGTCGTTGAGGATGCGGACCGCGGCCTTGTAGCCGATACACAGGTAGGCCGGAACGCCCGGAGCCAATTCGACAGGAACCAACGTGCGTTCTTGCTTGCGCATCTGGTCGTAGGTCTTGTTGGGGTCGGCGACGAACTCGGGTGTATACATCGGGAACCGGTCCGGATCGACCTCCAACGATGCGCCGTGCTGGACGGGGCAGGTTCCGGTGGCCGTGGTGTGGGACTCGGGGACAGGTGACTGTGATGTGGTCAAAGACGTGACTCCGGACTGGAACAGGAATACGACGGGAAACTGATGCGATCACGGCAGGCTGGCGCGCTCACATGGGTAGCACGAGGACGGCCTTGTGCCGGATAGTCGCGGGGACCGATCGATAGCATGTGCTCAACTGTTGTGCGGTACTTGGCGCTTCGCCCACGCAAGCAACATAGCAGCGACGACGACGATAGGCTCGCAAACATGGGTGCTACGTTCACACCCCCACCGCTGGGTGCTGCCGCCCAAGGTCTTCGACGCCGGGCACGACTCACGCGAATACTACTGCGCCGCAGTGTATTCCGCGTTGCATTTCCGGTGCCTCGCATGAGTCGCGCGGAGGGTGAACGGTCAGTGCCCACGCACCCGTTGAGGTGCGTGACGGTCCGCGCGGATACTGATCGTAAAACGCTGCTGTACAACATGTTACGTTCTGGTAGGCCTACTCGGCGAAAGGGGATGACTTCCGACAACCGGATGCCGGACGCCATCCGTGGTTATCGAGTAGCGCTGTCCGGCTCAGCGTCGGTCAGCAAGGCAGCATCGCCCACGCCGTGCGGTTGTGTAGTAACGGGGGCGATCGTCCCGGCGGCATGTGCCGCGGGCGGGGTCTCGCGGGGGCTGTGAGCCATGCCGAGCACGCGGAGTATCGGCGCGGTCGATGCAGTTGTCACCAGTGCCATGACCACCAGCAGCGAATACAGCTGGGCTCCGATCAGCCCGGTGGTCAAGCCCACGGACAGGATCACCAGCTCGGTCAGCCCCCGCGTGTTGAGCAACGCTGCCACCGCGGCTGCTGGTCTTGCCTGCATCCCGGTAAGGCGGGCGGCGAGGTAGACGCTGCCGATTTTGCCCAGCACCGCGGCGGCGATGATGATCACGAGTTCACCGATCGCGGTCGAGTCGATCGAGCTGAGATCGACGGCCAGGCCCGCGACGACGAAGAACCCGGGTAGCAGGATCGCGCTCAGGACGTGTACGCCGGATTCCACGGTTCGGCGGCGTTCGCGGGGGAAGATGACCCCGAACGCGAAAGCGCCGAAGATCAGGTGCAATCCGATCCATTCGGTGATCGCCGCGACGGCCAGCGCGCCACTGATGCCGAGCACGATCATCGTGTGGGCGGTGCCGACCTGGGAGATCCGCTCCAGCATCGGCCGCAGAACCCACCACAGCAGCCCGACAAGAGGGATGAGCAGGGTCAGCCGCCACGGGGTGCTACCCGGATGTGCCAGTGCCAGGACCACGGCCAGTACCGTCCACGCCGCGATGTCTACCAGCGCCGCGCATGCCAGGCTGATCTGGCCGATCTCGGTGTGTATCAGGTTGCGGTCGTGCAGGATCCGGGCCAGCACCGGGAAGGCGGTCACGGCCAGCGCGCAGCCGATGTAGAGGGCGAAGTGTAGCCGGTGGCCGGTCTGGTAGCGCGTCAGGACGGTGACCGCGAGGCCGCTGCCCAACACGAATGGCGCTATATAGGCCACCGCCGACACTGTGGGGATCGAGCGGCGAGCACCGGTGAAGATGCCGCGATCGAGTTCCAGGCCGGCGGCGAACATGAACACGGTCACGCCGATATTGGCCAGCAGATTGAGGGAAGAGCGGGCGTCTTGCGGGAACAGTATCGAGGACAGGTGATGCCCGATGATGGCGGGGCCGGCCAGGATTCCGGCCGCGATCTCGCCGATCACCGGTGGTTGGCCGAGCTTCTCGGCCAACCATCCCAGGATGTGGGCCGCCGCCATGATCAGGACCAGGTCCAGCAGGACCGTGACGGTGGGAAGGTTCAACTCTGGCATCTCCTACTCGGGCCCGCTGCGGGAGTACTGGACGGTGCGGTAGCAGGGTTCCAGGTGAGGTCGCGCTCCGCAGGGTCGGGTTCGTCGCGCAGCTCGGGTTCGGGCAGCCACACCATGGCCTGCTGTGCCGGGACGATGTCCGGGTTGAATGCCTCGCGAATCCAGCACACGGGGCGGTCACCCAATGACATCACGTACGCCCGGGCAGCGCAGGCACGCCCGTCCGGCCACGTCCTGGCGCCCGCCCACAGGATCCGGCGGCGCTGGCTCAGGCCGCGGGCGATCAATCCGTGCCCGATCGAGGTACCCAGATCGGCCAGCCCGCTCGTGTGAGCCGGTTGTGCCACGGCCGCAACGTAATTGATCGACACAGTCTGCTCGGGAGTGGCCAGGCACGAGCGCCGGATCAAGGCACGGTCGGCTACCCGCAGCTGGAGAACACCGGCAATGAACGCGGGCACCACACGGGCGGGAACCTCGTCCTGACGTATGACCCGCACGCTCAGACCATCCGCGAGCAGGTGCTCGAGTGCCGTGGTCGTCAGATTCTCACTCGCCAGCAAGGCTCGGGTCGTGGGGTGGTGGAAGCGCTGGATCTGTGCGGCCGTGTTCGTCCGGAACCCCGGCCCGTTGGGCGATGGTTCGCCCAACGGGCCGGGGGAGTGGGTGATCGTCACGGCCGACTCCATCTATCGGTTCGCACCGGGGAGTCCTGGTGACCGCGCCGCTAGTGCGCGGCGGCGCCGTGGCGCGGCGGCAGGACCGGGCGGGCCACCGCATCCCGTTCGGCGTCCGTGCGTGCGCGGGTGGTCAAGCCGAACACCGGTTCGGTCGTGATCCGGATCTCGCCCATGTCGGTGTCCACCAGCGGGTCGCGCCAGTGATCCCAGACCGGTGACATGTCCAGTCCGCCCATGTATTTGATGTTCACCCCGTCGGTGTCCGGGGCGGTATGCAGACGCTCGGCCTCGGAGGCGATGACCTCGGTGCCGGTCCGCTCCTGCGTGCCGGTGGTCTCTCCGACATCGGTCAGCCCGGCCATGATGCGCGTGAACGACTGCTCCGGCGAGTCGCCGTCGTAGACGTCGGTGAGCCGGTGAGCGTGTGCGAAATACTCCTCGGATCCGATGTAGTGCTCGTACATGCGTGAGACCAGCGATAGGAACCGGGTGTAGCCGCGGCGGAAAGTGTATTCGTAATAGGCCAGGGCGTCGGCTTCGCTCATCTCACCGCGCAGCGTGGTCGCGATCGCGGCCGCGGACACCAGCCCCGAATAGGTCGCCAGGTGCACGCCGGTGGACAGCAGCGGATCCAGGAAGCAGGCAGCGTCACCGACCAGGACGTAGCCGGGCCCGCAAAACCGGTCCGCGACATACGAATAGTCCTGCTCGGCCTTCACCTCGGCGACCTGCTGCGCGCCTTCGAGCATTGCGCTCATCGGCTTGCTGGCTGCGATGGTGTCCAGGTAGTAGGACTCCCGCGAGTCATAGCCCCGTAACTTCTCCGATGCCAACCGCGCGGACACCACGTAACCGACGCTGTTGCGACCGTCCGCCAGGGGGATGTTCCAGAACCAGCCACCCTCCTCGGTGGACGCGACGTTGATCGCGCCCTCGGGGCTGTCGGGGTGCAGGTGCGCACCCTTCCAGTACGACCAGACCGCGACGTTGCGGAAGGCCGGGTGCTGGCGGCGCATGCCGAAGTGCTTGGCCAGCAGTCCGTCTCGGCCCGTCGCGTCGACGAGGAAGTCGAACTCGAGCGTATGGACGGTGTCGTCACCGGCCTGGACCCATTCCGCGGCGATCGGGCGCTCACCGTCGAACACGATCCCGGTGACCTTCGCCTGCTCGATCACCTTCGCGCCCTGCTCGGTGGCGTTGCGCAGCAGCAGGTCGTCGAACGTCGCCCGGTCTACCTGCCACGACCACGCCTCGGCGTCGACCAGCTTGCTCCAGTCCAGCAGCCAGGTGTCGTGCTGCCACTGGAAGTAGCCGCCCCGCTTGATCTGGAAGCCGTGCGCGGCAACCTTGTCGTAGGCGCCGGATATCTGCAGGGTGGACAGGCACGAGGCCAGCAGCGACTCTCCGATGTGGTACCGCGGGAACGTATCCCGCTCCAGGAGGGTCACCTGCACTCCGGACCGTGCAAGCAGCGCAGCGGCGGTCGAACCCGACGGACCTCCGCCTACCACCAGAACATGTGGATTTTCCCTGGTCCCCATAGCAACTCCCTGGAAAGTGCGAACAGATCGTGCACCGCATCGTGCCTGGTCACGCGTCAGATGACAGAATCCCAACTTCCGTAGCCGTTGGTTAACTCGCTGACGGCGCACGGGATTCAGATTAACAGGTGATCTTGAAACATCAAGCGGAACAGTAAGTTCAAATGCAATCACACTGGTTGCATTCGATAGCTAAAAGTTAGCCACTGACCCAGTGGGGTATCGCTGGCAATGACACGCAGGCAAGGTGTCACGACAGTGGGGCTGTATTATGTTGCGGTGGTGCCG
Source organism: Nocardia albiluteola (assembly GCF_018860155.1). Lineage (GTDB taxonomy): Bacteria > Actinomycetota > Actinomycetes > Mycobacteriales > Mycobacteriaceae > Nocardia > Nocardia albiluteola. Next base: position 262,618 of record NZ_JAHKNI010000008.1, on the reverse strand, counting down.
ATTTCGGCGAATCGCCAAGAAGGGGGAGGCGTCGGCAATAGACAGAAGGGCCGTGGTCAGAGCTGGTTCGTCATGCATCACCTCATTTCCCGGCGCGTCCATAGTATGACGTTTGTTCGATTTCCGGGGTGCGTAGACCGGCAACCGGGCAGATACGCCTCGTGTGCGCTGGTCGAGCGGGGTGTACGCAGAGCTCTTGCGGCCGAACACGATTGCCGCCCATACACGCGGACGGGCCGCGGCGAAAATCGGTCAGAGGCCCTGACATGCTTCGCCGCGCCCCACCGCGCACAGAGCTATCCGGCAGTCGCCTCGGCGGTCAGCTTCGCCATCGTGGTCGCGGCCCGTTGCGCATCGGCAACATTGCACCGGCCCAGACCGCACGCGGTCGCGACCCCGTAGGCGGTACGGCCGGCCGCTTCTTCGAACATACTCAGCGCATGGGCGCTGTCATCGCCGGATCTCGGCGACACCACACCGGCGATGATGTTCCACTCCGGGTCGAGCCGCCGCAGAGGTGCGTAGAACGTGGGGGCCGCAGGAGCCGGTTCGGCACCGAACGCACACGGAATATGCACGGCGGGAAGGGGAGTGCCGTGATCGCGCAGGTGCCGCGCCGTGTGGTTCAGCAGAGTCACCGCCGGCGCCAGCGAGCGCGGACTCAGCAGCGACTTGTGCTGGTAATCGCCATAGCACAGGTGCAGGACACTGTGAGCCCCGATCTCGTGGATCCCGGTGAGCAGTGCGGCGAGTTGGCGAGCCAGCAGCGGCGCCGCGGCCCACTTAGCCCCCAGCTGATCAGCCTTGACCATGCCCAGCAGCGCGAACGGTGATTCCACCTGCCACACCACCCGGTCGCCGTAGCGGTCGTTCACCGCGGCGATCTCCTCGAGCACGGCCTCGGTGAACACCGGCAGCGCCCGCAAGGCGGCCACGATCAGATTCGATCGCCGCAGCGCCGGCCCGAGCGGGAATCCAGCCGACACCGCCGCACCAGCGAATACGAACATCGCCAGATCCAGCGGATTGGGTTGGCTCAGCTGCAGTTTCGTCTGCGCCAGCTCCGGTCGCTCGGCGCGCAGCCTATCGAAGGCAGCTACCACGGAACCGATACGTTCGAGCCGGTCCATCGACACGTGCCGCGGCTCCAGCTTCGCCCCGGGGCGCAGCCCGTAGCTGGGGAAGTCGCTGTAGTCCGCATACTCGCCTGCGCGGACGATCTCGAGAACATCGTCGTGTTCGCTGCGCTCATGGAGATACTGCAGGATCCAGTCCGGATCCAGGTCACAGGGCAACCCGGTCAGCCGACCACCAGTGCTGTCGGCGAACCACCGCAGCACCGCATCGTCCCCGGTCATCAACTCCTCCGGAACACTTCCCACAAAATGCGCATACCTGGTCATCGACACTCCTCAGTTGTTCCGTTGCCCGCTAACATTCTCAGCCGAATCGCTTGCCTGTGAAAGGATTCCGCGAACCAGGAGGTAGACGTGGCTACCGTGCGGCTGACAATGTAGCGGAAACGTGCACCAGGCATCGTATTTGCCCTCACAACGGGAGCATCATTGACCGTCGCGACGTCGAACAGGCCCGGAGTCAGCAGCATCGCCGGGTACTGCGTGAGAGCCACCAACCCCGGGACGCGCACGGCCGCCTGACAATCGGTAGCTCGGGTCCATAAAAACCTCACGCGCCGCAGAGCGTCACGTCAAGCCAACAACGCCCACTTACGTCACTGTGACGAAACGAAGGGTGCATAAACTTATGTATAAAACGCCGAATAAGGCCTTGGCGCTCACAGGTTCTTCCCGGATCAAGCTTCACACTCGGATGCCGTCAACTGCGATCGGACCAGTCTCGGCTTTTTCCGAATCGCGCACACTGTTGCACACCAACGCATTCCGCCCGCTCAGGCGATCCCGTTGTTACGCCGATAATTGACATTATGTAAAGCTACGAGGATGGGGGCAGTCGAGTGCCGCAGCTGATCAGGATCGCCGCGCTCCCCTGGAGTTACGCGCGAGTGCGGTTAACGCCGATGCGCCGCGGACGGACCGAGCCCATTCCTCTACGGGACGCCGTGACCAGGGCCGGAATCCTCCGGCCGTGCTGTTCCGTAAGTCGATCGGCTTACGGAACAGCCCAGGATGTCGTGGCGACTTTGAGCTGGCTCTCTCCGCCGGAGTTGACCAGCACAATCTTCGCGATCCCGACGCGCTATCCGCCTGCGTGTGGGGCGCGTGCAGCGGAGGATCCTTCTCGGAGGACCTCTCCGGTGAGGTTCCGGTTGGCGTCAGATCCCAGGAACACGATCAGGCGGGCGACATCGTCAGGATCGGACAGTCGCCGGGTCGGGGTGCCCGCGGCCAGCTTGGCGATCACGGCTTGGGGAAACACCGCGCTGGTTTCGGTGAGGGTGAACCCGGGGGCGACGACGTTGACCAGAATGCCGTCCCGGCCGCCTTCCCAAGCGAGACTGCGCGACAGGCCGTACAGGCCTGATTTGGCCGTGCCGTACGGGCCGGGTCCAGGGATCCCTTCCTCGGCCACGCTGGAGGAGATCAGCACGATGCGCCCCCAGCCGTTCCTGCGCATGCCGGGAAGCACGGACCGGATTACCGCCACGGTGCCGATCAGGTTGGCACCGATCATCCTGTGCCAGTGGTCGAGCGGCACATCCTCGAACCGCACGCTGGGGTCGGGCGGGGCGTCCCCACCCCAGTCGACCGCATTGGCAACGAGGACGTCGATATCGCCCCAGCGCTCGGTGACTGCTCCCACCGCCGCGGTAGCGGTGGCAGCATCGGCGAGCCGCAACGGCACGACCATCGCCTCCCCGCCAGCCGCCTCGACCGACGCGGCCACCGTCTCCGCGCCCGCCTGGTCGGTGTGATAGGTGATCACCACCCGAGCCTGCTCGGCCCCGAACGCGCGAGCCGTGGCAGCGCCGATGCCTTTGGAGGCTCCGGTCACCAAAACCACGCGGCCCTTCATTCCTGTATCCATGTTTCTCCGATTTCCAGTGTTTTCCCGGGCTCGTGAGCGACCGCTCGAAAGTTGTTGCAGGAGTTGGCTCAGCTCGACAGTGGGACCCGTTGGCCGATCGAGGCCGCGAGCGCGGCAGCGGCTTCCGATGCGGCAGCTCGTGACGCCTGATGAGCGTGTTCGAACTCGGCCAGGAACGGGACGTGCAGTGCATTGGTCAGTTCCGTATGGATGAAATGCAGATCCGTGAGCCCGAGTGTCTCGAAGTAGGCCCGCAGGTAGGGCTCCTGGTAGTCGTGCGCTGCACGTGGTGTTCCCGGCATGTACGAGCCGCCCCGGGCGGTGACCACGACCGCGGTCCGCCCGGCCAGCGGCAGCCAGGGAAAAGAGACCTGGTCGATCCACGCCTTGAGTGTCGACGGGAGCGAGAAGTTGTACATCGGGCTCGCGATCAGCAGCACATCGGCCGCCAGCAGTTCCTCGATCAGCGGCCGGCTCACCGCCCAGCTCCTCTCCTGTGCTGGGGTTCGCACCGCACTGGACATGTCGGCCAGCTTCCGGATCCCTGCGGCGGATGCCTGGATCGCGATCTCGGTGCGAGCCTCGTCGACCGGCGGCACGGGATCGGCACCCAGATCCCGGTAGGTGTAGTCGCCACCGGGGTGTCCGGTGCGCCACTCGGTGGCGAACACTCCGGCGACTTCGCGGGAGAAGGACGCTCTCCTGGCGCTGGAGTCGATGTGCAGCAGATTTGCCACGGTGTCTCCGATCCTTCAGATTACATAGCCGACCATATAATAGCCGACCGTATAATAGTCGGCTATGGAACAGCCTCGACCAGGATCAGGCCGCGACATCGCTCGCGGCGCTGGCCCCATCGGCTACGCCCTCGCACTCGCCGCCCGTGCACATCGGGCCGATCTGACGCGTCGGCTCGCCCGGCTCGGGCTGCATCCCGGCCAAGAGCTCATCGTGGTCGACCTCCACGAGAACCCCGGGTCGACGCAGGCCGAACTGGTAGAGCGCATGGGAATCGAGCAGCCCACTATCGCCAAGGCCATCAGCCGCATGGAGCGTTCCGGCTTCGTGGAGCGCACCCGCGACGACTCCGACCGGCGAGTCATTCGACTGCGTCTTTCCGCGCGAGGAGAACAGGCCGTCGAGCCGGTGCAAGCCGCATGGCGCGACGCCGAAACCGTGATCACGGGTCGGCTCAGCGCGGCCGAACGCCGGCAACTCATGAATCTGCTGCAAGGGATCGATGAACCGTGATTCCGGGAAACCGTGATCAGAAGAGGGTGTCGCGGACGCGGAGTGGCCGGTAGCCGGTGGGGCCGAGCCGGGCGAGTTGAGCGGTTCGGCGCATCTGCTCGACGGCGAGCCCGTAATACTCTGTGGTCCAGGCGATTACCGCGTTCGTGGCCAGGGTGAGGCACCAGGCTTGTTCTGTCCGTCCCTCGAGGTGCCGGGCGCGGACGCCACCGCGGTCAGGAGTTCCGCGGCGCGGCGGACGGCTGGGTTGGTGGCGGCGGTGGCGCGGATGGCTAGTCCGACGTGGCGGGTTGGCGTGGGGTCGGTCAGTGGGAGGATGCGGACTCCGGTGGGTGGGTCGACTGCGGCGAGGCGTGGGATCGCTGTGATGCCGATTCCGGTTGCTACCAGGGATAGTGCGGTGCGGTAGTCGGGGGTTTGGACTTGGAAGTTGGGGGTGATGTCGGCCTGGGCGCAGGCGTCCAGGAGGATGCGGCGGCAGGGGCCGTCGCCGGGTTCGTTGTCGATCCAGGCGTGCTCCCCCAGGTCGGCCAGTGGTACCGCGGGGGCCGCGGCGAGGGGGTCGTCGTGTCGGAGTGCCACGACGTACGGGTCGGCGGCCAGGCGGCGCAGGTGCGCGCTCGGTGGTGGTGGTTCGGCGGGGTTTTCGATGTAGATCTCGAGGTCGTGCTGACCGTCGGCGACTTCGATGAGGCGCAGGTCCAGGCGTAGGGCCGGGAATTCCGTGCGGAGGGTCTCGATGAGGGGTGGCAGCCAGGTGGCGCTGACGGAGGCGACGTAGCCGATCGACAGGCTGCCGATCCGCCCGGCCCGCAGGTCCTTGATAACGCCTTCGACCCGGCCCATCTCGTCGAGGAGGTTGGCGGACTCGGTGGCCAGTGCGCGGCCGGCGGCGGTGGGTTCGAGCCCGCGGCCTACCCGTTCGACCAGTTGCAGGCCGGTCTGCCGTTGCAGGGCCGCGAGCTGCTGGCTGGCCGCCGAGGAGGTGTAGCCGAGTGTCTCGGCGCTGGCTCGCAGGGATCCGGTCGCGATGACGGTGCGCAGCAATCGAAGGTGGGCGAGGTCGAGCATGCCTCGATCATACAGAATTGCTTAATGGTTATATAGAATTGTTCGCTTGTCCTGTTCGGTTCGGGCGGCGACGATGGTCGGGTGACGTACGAATCCCCCACCGCCGAAACGCCAGGTCCGAATCTCGCTTGCGGCCTACCGGCCGACACCGCGATCATCTCTGAGGTGAGTCCGACCCGCCCTCGCCTGCTGCCCGCCGGTGTCGATTACCCCAGTGCCGCGGCGGCCGCCGTGACGGTCGTGCTGTGGGCGTCGGCATTCGTTGCCATCCGTGACGCGGGGCCGCGCTTGTCCCCCACGCCGATGGCGTTGCTGCGGTTGGTGGTTGCCGCGGCGGCGCTGACCGTGCCGATGCTGGCTCGCAAGGGTCGGTTCGGCCACGTGCCGCGAGCGCCGAAGCCGTTGCTTCTGGTCGCGGCGTATGCGGTGCTGTGGCTGGCGGGGTACACGGTGGCGCTCAATACCGCCGAGCGTCATATGGATGCCGGGACCGCGGCGTTGCTGGTGAATCTGGCGCCACTGCTGGTGGCGTTCGGAGCGGCGGTGCTGTTCGGGGAGAAGCTGACTCGCTGGCTGGTGATCGGCGCGCTGGTTTCGCTGGCCGGTGTGGCGGTGATCGGTCTGGGTGGCGGTGGCGGTCACCGCGATTACCTGGGTGTGGGGTTGTGTCTGGCCGCCGCAGTGTTGTATGCGGCGGGTGTGTTGGTGCAGAAGCCCGCGATGCGGTACGTGGATCCGCTGACGGCGATCTGGCTGGGCTGCGTGATCGGCACGGTGGTGCTACTCCCCTGGGCCCCGCAGTTGCTGCACGAGGTGGCCGTCGCGCCGGCGCGCACGGTGATCGATGGTGTGTATCTCGGACTGTTCCCCACCGCAGTGGGTTTCACTACGTGGTCGTTCGCGTTGCGGCGCACCGATGCGGGGCGCCTGACCGCGAGTACGTATGCGGTTCCGGCGGTCTCGACGCTGATGTCGTGGCTGTTGCTGGGTGAGGTCCCCTCGATGTGGGCCTTTGTGGGGGGCGTGGCCTGCCTGGTCGGGGTCGGGATCTCGCGGCGCAAACCGCGTGCGCGGGTGGCGGTTTCACAGTCGGAGGTTCGGACCGCGGCGTAGCGCGGGTCAGGGCGTGGCGTCCTGCGTGGGGTACCTGTAGTAACGGCGCAGGTTCTCCGCCTTGCGGTGCCGGGACTTGGCCATCAGCTCCAGCAGGCTCGCGCCGGCCTCCCCGAGATGGGTGAGCCCGGAGTGCCGGAGTTCGTACAGGTCCCATCCGGTTCCGGGACCGTCGATTGCGGTGGCGGCGTCGAGCAGGTCGCGGGCCTGGTCGTAGGACAGCCTGGCCAGGCCGGTGTCGGGGCACACGTCCCAGTCGGACAGGTACTTCCCGGGCCCGGGCCGCCGGTGGGTCACGAACAGCGGGCCCGCGGTGCGGTCGCGGATCAGCCGGGGCAGCAGCCGGGCGGTGCCGGCGTCTCAGTACACGGTTTCGAGGACGTATTCGTGGTGGCCGGCGCCGCGGCGGCGGGTGCGCGGCTTGGCGCCCTTCGACTTCACCGAGCAGGACCGCCCGGCCAGGTCGAGATCTTCGATGTTGACCTGCAGCAGTTCCTCTGCCTGGGCGCAGGTTTCGTACAGCATCCGCCACAGCGTCTTTTCCCGCACGTGGATGTCGCAGCGGGAGATCGGCCGGTCGATCGCGGTCCGCGACCGGACCGGGGTGTCGGAGTCCGGCGGGGTGGACCGGCCCGCGGATGCCGGGACCGCCGGTGCGTCCCAGCCTTGTTCGCGGCACCAGGACAGCCACTTGCTGACCGCGGCCCGGCGCGCGTTCCGAGCTGGGCGAGTTCGGCGTCGATGTCGACCTTAGGGCCCAGATTGCGGAGCTGACCAGGTATGGGACCTCGACGCAGGAGACCTACGCCTACAGCCTGGTCGACCACCTGAACTGGCTGCATGCGAACAACCGCGAACCCGACACGATGACGCTGGATGATCTGCGCCGCTACATGAACGGAGTCACCGGCTAGGCCGACGGCGTCTACGGTGCGGTCTGGCGCCGGCCCGAGCAGAAGCCGATCGGCGGTTGCCGACACCAATAAATGTGATTAGTCTTCACATTGTGAATACTCATCACATTGGGGCGGTGCAGACGCCCTCACGCGCTGTATTGGTGACAGGCTGTTCGTCCGGGCTCGGGCGGGCCACGGCGCTGGCGTTCGCCGGAGCCGGGTTTCCGACGTGGGCTTCGGCGCGCCGGCTGGCTGATGTGCGAGAGCTGGAACAGGCGGGATGTCGAGTGCTGGAACTGGATGTGACCGACGAGCAGTCGCGTCGTGACGCGGTGCGGCAGGTCGAAGCCGAGCACGGCGCGGTGGGTGTGCTGGTCAACAATGCCGGTCACGGGGGCGGCGGGCCGGTCGAAGAGGTGCGCCTGGCGATGGTCCGGGAAACCTTCGAAACCAACGTCTTCGGGCTGATAGGGATGTGCCAGCTGGTGCTGCCGGGCATGCGCGCCCAGCGTGCGGGCACGATCGTGAACATCGGTTCGGCAGCGGGTCTGGTGACTCCGCCGACCGGGTGTCCGTATGCGATGACCAAATACGCGCTCGAAGCGCTCTGCGATGCCATGCGACCGGAGGTCACGCCCTTCGGCGTGCGGGTAGTGCTGATCGAGCCGGGCTCGGTACGCACCGAATTCCTGGCCAACAGCGCTCGTCACTCCCCTGCCGAAACCGGGACCGGTATCTACGAGGCCTACAAGAACAGCGTCGCCGCGATGACCGCGCGGGCACACCATGATCGCGCCCGTGGCGTGCTCGCCGCCGGCGATGTGGCCGAAGTCATCGTGAAAGCCGTCACTGCACGACACCCGAAGGCGCGGTACCGGATCGGCGCGCAGGCTCGGATCGCGCCCCTGGCCCGTCGGATACTCGGCGACCGCGGCTGGGACGCGGTCATGCGCAGGCTTGTCCCCTTCCCGGAACCGGCGTGAACGGCCGAGCCACGCGCGGAGGCCGATACCATCACGGGGATCTCCGCACTGCCCTGATCGACACCGCTGTCGAGCTGCTGGCCGAACAGGGCACGCAGGCTTTCACGATGGCTGAGGCGAGTCGCCGTCTCGGCGTCGCGGCTTCGGCACCCTACCGACACTTCCACGACCGGGACGCATTGCTCGCCGCGGTGGCGGTCCACGCCGCCGGGCTGCTGTCCCGCCGTCTTGCCGACATCGCGTCCCACCAGTCCGCGACCGATCGCCTGGCCACCGCCGCACACGTCTATGTGCGTTTCGCGTCGGAACACCGGCCGCTGTTCTCCGCTCTGACCGGGTCCGGGCTGGACAAAACCCGGCACGGTGAGATCGACATCGCCGCACAACCGATCCATGCGGCGTTCACCGCCCCCGCCACCGAACTCGACCCCGAGCACGCCGACCGCATTGCCTCGGCGATCGCGGCCACCGCACACGGTCACGCATTATTGTTGCTCGACAACGCCTTCGGAACAGACGAACACGCCTGCGACCGTGCTGCGGACCAGGCCGCCGCCACGGTGCGCGCACTCATCGCAGGACGAAAGGAACTCACCCGCGCGGCGCCGTGACGACAACACCCGGCGCGAGCGACCCACACCCGCGTCGGGATACCGAGCAGTCTCGGGTGACCTTGCCATCCATCTCAGAACAGGGTGTCGCGCATGCGCAGCGGTCGGTAGCCGGTCGGCCCGAGCGCGGCCAGCTCGGCGTCGATGTCGACCTCGATGGCGCCGCTGAAGTTGATGTTCTCGGCGATCAGCTCCAGGTTCACCTTCCGCGTGAACAACGGCCCCGCGCACGGGAACCGGGACTCGATATCGGCGCGCGGGCCCGGCTGGTACAGCGTGATCCGGCCCAGGTCCCGGATCCGCGGTGAGAGCTGCAGCCCCAGCAGATCGAACAGGCCAAAATTGACCAGCGTCACGCCGTGCGTATCGGTCGCATGCTCCGAGATCGGCAGATCCGTTGCGTTGCCGAGGATCTCATCGAGCACATAGTGCGCTTCGCGTGTTGGACCCCGGGCATGTGGCGACGGCCGAGGCGACGGTCGCGACGAATCTGCTGGGGACGATCCGGATGCGGACGAGGTGATCGTGAAGGGTGTGGAGTTTCTGCGTTTCGCGGAGCGGTCCGGTGCGTACGAGCAGACGCGGACGGTGTTGAACTCGCATTACCGATAGTTCGGTGCAGGTATGAAATGCGGCGTCCCTGTGCGCATCTCGGGGTTTTCGTACAGAATGGCCGCTGACAAGACTCGAAGACCATCGAAGGCGGAACCAATGATCGAATCCGGACGCACGTCTACTCGGGGCCTTGTTGCCGCGTCCGCGCTGGCTGCGGGGTTGGCGGTCCCGATGGTGGTGGCGCCGGACGCCTCGGCCTTGGCGCCCACGACGGTGGCGGTGGCGCTGACGGGTTCGGCGACGGGTTCGGCGGATATCCTCGGCACGGGCTGCCCGGTCACGATTACCGCGACGGTCAAGTCCAATGGTGCGGCGGTGCCGGAGGGCATGGTGGAGTTCCTGGATGTCGATCCGACCGCGAGTCATCTGATCCTGGGTTCGGCTCCGGTGTCGAACGGGGTCGCGAGCTTGTCGTGGACGCCGGCCAAGTCCGGCCAGAACGCGATTACCGCCGCCTATGTGGATCCGCAGCTGCAGTTCCTGCCGAATGCGGGCGTCTCGCCGGTGCAGGTGACTCCGGGCATCAATATCGGTGGATTCTGTATCTAGTCCTGCCTCTCCCCGGTCGCGGTGCCGCGGCCCGATGGCGCCGACGGCGGCAGCGAGAGTCGTTGTGCCACAGCAACAGTGATGAGCGATGGGCGCGATTGTGGGCACCGCGAAACGCGGCTCTCCGAAGGATGATGCCTCAGCGAATGGTGCCCGCTCCCGGGATCAACGGCAGGTCCAGGGCGGTGACCCAGCCCGGCGGCAGGTCGTTGACGGCGGGGACGGCGTTGAGGGCGCGCATGCCGGTGGCCAGGCAGCCCGCGACGGCGGGGGTGCGGCCGGAGCCGTCGGTGAATCGGAAGGATGTTTCCTGGGAGATCGAGGGTGAGCCGGTGATGTCGACGCGGTAGACGTCGTCGCGGGTGCCCGCGGGCCAGTCGGGTGCGGCGTCGAGGCCGATGCGGTTGACGTGTTCGAGGGTGATGACTTCGCGGCCGTGGTGGACGCCGTTGATGGTGAAGCGGATGGCGGCGACGGTGCCGGCGGCGACGGTGCCCTTGGCCGAGGGCCGGTCCTCGGGGGTGACCCATTTGTCCCAGGTGGTGGTGATGTCGTCCAGGTCGATGCCGGCCGCGGCGGCGATCATGGGAACCGTTGGGCCCCAGGCCATGATGAGCAGGTCGGGGTGTTCGAGGAGGGCCTGGAATTCGGGTGGGTGGCCGATGCCCATCTCGAATTCGTAGTCGCCTTCGTAGTCGGTGTAGTCGAGCAGTTCCGAGGCGCGGACGGTGTCGACTCGGCCGCACAGGCCCATGAGGGTCAGGGGGAACAGGTCGTTGGCGAATCCGGGGTCGATGCCGGTGGTGAAGCAGGAGGCACCGCCGGCGGCGCAGGCCTCGGTGATGGGGTCGCGCCAGGGGGCGGGGAGTTTGTCCATGGCCGGGTAGACCCAGGGGGTCATGGCGGTGGAGCACACGTCGATGCCCGCACGCAGGAATGTGCCGATGACGCGGATGTTCTCGTCGGCGAATTGGGCGGTGGGTCCGTAGTGCACCACCGCGTCAGGGCGTAGTGCGATCAGCTCGTCGATCGAATTCGTGGCCAGGACACCGGTTTTCGGTCTTCCGCAGAGGTCTCCGGCGTCGGTGCCGACCTTGGCGGTGTTGCTGACGCCGACTCCGGCGAGTTCGAAGCGGGGGTGGTCGAGGATTTCGGCCAGGACCATGGAGCCGACGACTCCGGTGCCCCACAGGACGATTCGTTTCTTCGTGATCGGGGTCATCGGTGGAATTCTCCGCAGTCGACGGTGAGCATCTGGCCGGTCACGGCCGTGGCGAGGTCGCTGGCCAGGAACAGGGTGGCGCGGGCGACTTCCTCGGGGCCGGCGAGGCGTTGCAGGTCTGTGGGTGCGGCTTTTTGGCGGTAGATGTCCTCGTGGGTTACTCCGGCCTGGGAGGCGAGCCAGTCGAAGTAGGCCTTGTTGATGTCTTCGTAGACGTAGGAGGGGGCGATGCTGTTGACGCGGATGCCGCGGGGGCCGAGTTCGGTGGCCAGGGATTGGGCCAGGTGTTGCAGGGCGCCCTTGGAGAGTTTGTAGCCGGAGTATTCGGGTTGGGAGCTGTAGGACACGCACGAGTTGAGCATGATGATCGATCCGCGCGTGGCCTCGAGGGCGTCGGCGAACAGGGCCGAAAGGCGCAGGGGCGCAAAGACATTGGTTTCGTTGGCCGTGCGCAGGTGGTCGAGTTCGATCTGGGTGATGGGGTTCATCGGGGGGATGGCGAAGGCGTTGTTGATCAGGCAGTCGACGCGCCCGTACTCGGCCAGGGTGCGGTCGAGCAGGCTGCGGCGCTGGGTTTCCTCGGTGATGTCGGTGGGTGCGACCAGGGCCTTGCGGCCCAGGGCGCGCACTTCGTCGGCGAGTTTTTCGAGTTTCTTCTCGGTACGGCTGGCCAGGACGAGGTCGGCGCCCATGCGGGCGGCTTCGATGCTCAGGGAGTGTCCGAGTCCGGGGCCGACGCCGGAGATGACCAGGACCTTGTTCTGTAGCAGTGGGACGGGCTGGTAGGTGTGCGCGGGTGGGGTTGGCACGGTGTCTCCTCGAATCCCCAGCAGTTACATTATGTAACGACTTTCTGTTGTGACAGACTGTAACGACTCTGCAGTGTGCTGACAAGGATGCGCCGAGAAGGACGGAAGTACCGTGACCGAACGCCATCGGCTGGGCCCGCATCGCGATCCGGCGGTGGATCGCGCGGTGCTCGAGGCCGCGCGAGATCTGCTGGTGGAGAAGGGGTATGCCGCCACGTCGATCGATGCGATCGCCGCGCGGGCGGGGGTCAGCCGTCCGGCGATCTACCGCCGCTGGCCCTCCAAGGCGCATCTGATCGCCAAGGCCGTGTTCCCGGACGTGGGCTCGGACCGGATCGCGCCGGATCTGCTGGCCGAGATCGGACAGATCATCCGCGGCACCATCCAGCTGTTCGGGTCGGCGCCGGCGCGCGAGGCGATGCCGGGACTGATGACCGAGATGCGCGGGGACGCCACGCTCTACGACAAGCTGTCCGCGCGCCTGGACTCCCCCACCCGCCGGGAGCTGGCCGGATATCTGGGTGGCGACGGCGAGCGTCCGGGTATGGACGCCAATGTCGTGCTGGACACCATCGCCGGTGCGGCCCTGTTCGCGATGTGCATTCGCGATGTGCAGGACGTGGACGGTTTCGCCGCGGCGCTGGAAGATCTGCTGCTGTACGGGATTGCCGGGCGGCGACCTCCCGAGGCGGAGCCGGTGTCCGGGGAGTGAAGAGTTGACCGAATCCACCGCGGGTTCGGCCGGGAGCGGGCATGCTGATCTTGTCCGCGGGGGGCGTGTGATCAGGGGTGTCGTAGGAACGCACGAAATTCCCGCCGCGGGGTTCCGGTCAAGACTTGAATGAGTCATAATCTTGAGCGTGTCCACCACTGCGGAGTTCGAGCGCATGCTGCGCGGTGCGTCGCTGCGTGTCACAGCGCCGCGGATCGCGGTCCTGACCGCGGTACACGAACGCCCCCACTCCGATACCGACTCCATCCTGGGCCGGGTCCGCGAAACCCTCGGCACGGTCTCCCATCAGGCCGTGTACGACGTGCTGCGGGCACTGACCAGCGCGGGGCTGCTCCGGCGCATCCAGCCCATGGGCTCGGTCGCCCGCTACGAGACCCGCGTGGGCGACAACCACCACCACGTGGTGTGCCGCTCCTGCGGCGTCATCGCCGATGTCGACTGCGCCGTCGGCGACGCACCCTGCCTGACCGCCTCGGACGACAACGGCTTCGTCCTCGACGAGGCCGAGGTCGTGTACTGGGGCCTGTGCCCCGACTGCGCCGCGGCGCAGCGCAACGCCTCCTCTCCCCTCTAGTTCAGCCCCAAACCCCCACTCCCGAAAGGAAACACCGTGTCTGATGCAGAGTCCAACGCGGCCGTAGGCGGTTGCCCCGTGGCGCACGGTCGCCTGAAGTACCCCGTGCAGGGCGGCAGCAATCAAGACTGGTGGCCCAACCAGATCAACCTGCGGATCCTGCAGAAGAACCCGGCCGTGGCCAACCCCATGGACGAGGGGTTCGACTACGCCGCCGCGTTCAAGACCCTGGATCTGGCCGCGGTGAAGCAGGACATCGTCGAGGTCATGACCACCTCGCAGGACTGGTGGCCCGCCGACTTCGGCCACTACGGCCCGTTCTTCATCCGGATGGCCTGGCACGCGGCGGGCACCTACCGCATCAACGACGGCCGCGGTGGAGCCGGTGCGGGCATGCAGCGTTTCGCCCCGCTGAACAGCTGGCCCGACAACGCCAGCCTGGACAAGGCGCGCCGGCTGCTGTGGCCGGTGAAGAAGAAGTACGGCAAGAACCTGTCCTGGGCGGACCTGATCGTGTACGCCGGTAACGTCGCGCTCGAGGACATGGGCTTCGAGACGTTCGGTTTCGGCGGCGGGCGCGTGGACCAGTGGGAGCCCGAGGAGGACGTGTACTGGGGTCCCGAGCAGACCTGGCTCGGCGACGAGCGGTACAGCGGCCAGCGCGACCTCGAGAACCCCCTCGCGGCGGTGCAGATGGGTCTGATCTACGTCAACCCCGAGGGCCCCAACGGCAACCCGGATCCGATGAAGGCCGCGGTCGACATCCGTGAGACCTTCCGCCGGATGGCGATGAACGATGTCGAGACCGCCGCGCTGATCGTGGGCGGGCACACCTTCGGCAAGACCCACGGCAACGGCAATGCCGAGCTGGTCGGCCCCGAGCCCGAGGCCGCCCCGCTCGAGGAGCAGGGCCTGGGCTGGAAGAACCCCCAGGGCACCGGCGTCGGCAAGGACGCGATCACCTCGGGCCTCGAGGGCATCTGGACCACCACACCCACCAAGTGGGACAACACGTTCCTCGAGATCCTGTACGGCTACGAGTGGGAGCTCGAGAAGTCCCCCGCCGGCGCCTGGCAGTGGAAGCCCAAGGACGGCGCCGGCGCGGGCACCGTCGCGGACGCGCACGTCGCGGGCGTGACCCACGCGCCGACGATGCTGACCACCGACCTGTCGCTGCGCGAGGATCCGATCTACAAGGAGATCACCAGCCGCTGGCTGAACAACCCGCAGGAACTCGCGGACGAGTTCGCCAAGGCCTGGTACAAGCTCACCCACCGTGACATGGGCCCGAAGGTCCGGTACCTGGGCGCCGAGGTGCCCGCCGAGACGCTGCTGTGGCAGGACCCGATCGCGGCCGTGGACCACGCGCTGGTCGACGCCGCGGATGTGGCCGCGCTCAAGGCCAAGGTGCTCGAGTCGGGTCTGACCGTGGCGCAGCTGGTGTCGACCGCATGGGCCGCAGCCTCCTCGTTCCGCGGCAGCGACAAGCGCGGCGGCGCGAACGGCGGCCGGATCCGGCTGCAGCCGCAGGCCGGCTGGGAGGTCAACGAGCCCGACGAGCTCGCGCAGGTGGTCCGGGTGCTCGAGGGCATCCGCGACGCGTTCAACGCCTCGGCGGCCGGCGGCAAGCAGATCTCCTTCGCCGACCTGGTGGTGCTCGCGGGTTCCGCGGCGGTCGAAAAGGCCGCCCAGGATGCGGGTTTCGCGGTCGAGGTGCCCTTCCACGCGGGCCGTGGCGATGCCACCCAGGAGCAGACCGACGTGGAGTCCTTCTCCGCGCTTGAGCCCGCCGCGGACGGGTTCCGCAACTACCAGGGCAAGGGCTCGCGCCTGCCGGCGGAGTACCAGCTGGTCGACCGGGCGAACCTGCTGACCCTGTCCGCGCCCGAGCTGACCGTGCTGGTCGGTGGCCTGCGGGTGCTGGGCGCGAACCACAAGCAGACCGCGCACGGCGTGTTCACCGCGAACCCGGGCACCCTGAGCACGGACTTCTTCGTGAACCTGCTCGACATGGGCACCCAGTGGGAGCCCGCGCCCGCCGATGACGGCACCTACCTGGGCAAGGACCGCGCCACCGGCGAGCTGAAGTGGACCGGCACCCGCGTGGATCTGGTGTTCGGCTCGAACTCCCAGCTGCGTGCCCTGGCCGAGGTCTACGCCGAGGACGACTCGAAGCAGAAGTTCGTCAAGGACTTCGTCGCCGCGTGGGTCAAGGTGATGGATCTGGACCGCTTCGACCTGGTCTGAGCGCTGCAGTAGAGCGGTGCCCCGAACCGCACAGGTTCGGGGGCACCGTCGTTTCGGCCGACCGGCACTGCAACCGAGTTCGATGCCGCTGCAACCGATTTCATGTCGCCGGGCCGGGCGGAGTTGTCAGTCCAGGCAGAACTCGTTGCCCTCGGGGTCGGTCATCACGATGTGACCCGCGCTCATCGGCGGTTGGGGATCCTCGCGGCGGACCCGTGTTGCGCCGAGCGCGACCAGGCGGTCGCATTCGGCCTCGAGCGCGGCCATCCGTTCGGCGCCCCGTAGGCCCGGTGCCGCACGGACGTCGAGGTGGACGCGGTTCTTGGCGACCTTGTCCTCGGGAACCTGCTGGAAGAACACGCGCAGGCCCGCCCCGCCGGGATCCTCGATCGCCGAGCGGGTGTTGCGGGCCTCGGGCGGAACACCCAGACCCGCCAGGAACTCGTCCCAGGCCGCCAGCGGGTCCGCGCCGGCGGGCAGGTCCACCCCGGGTGGGCCGGGGTGGACGTAGCCCAGCGCCTCGCGCCAGAAAATCGACAATGCGCGCGGGTCGTGGGCGTCGAAGGTGATCTGGATGTGGCGGGTCATCGGGCTGCCCCGTGGGTGTGCAGGTACAGATCGCGCAGCAGGGCGACCTCGGACAGATGGTGGATCAGCTCGCGATGAATGTTCAGCACAAGACTCGCCATCGGTGCGTCGGCAAAGGCCGGCTCCGTCGCACCGAGCGGGACCGCCAGCCCCTCCCGGCCCAGGGCCCGCACCCCGCGCAACCACAGCTCGAGCTGGGTGTCGAGCTGCTCGAGCGCCTGCGCCGCGGTACCCGCGTAATTCCAGGTCTCGTACGACGCGGCGGGCGCGCCGAAATGCGTCGCGTTACGCATGGCCAGCACGCCGACGATGACGTGCCCCAGACGCCAGGCGATCGTGGTGAAGGGCGCCGGATCCGGCTGCGGGAAAGCGAAATCGATGGTGAACTCGCCGCTTCCGGCCTGAATGGGCGCGGTCGAGGCCCCGCGCGGGCTCACAGTCCACGGTTGCGGCACCGGAGACCAGAAGTACTCCTCGTCGGTCAGCCCCGCCAGCCGGTCGCGCACCTGATCGTTCCAGTGGAGCTCCCACTGCTCGCACAGCTCCCGGTTCCAGTCCAGTTCGGTATCCATGGCGCCACTCTCGCACGCCATGCGGACAGGATCGGTCCGCTATCTCTGGCACGCTGAACCCATGGACGCGGGCCGACGGGAACGGGACACCACCGAGCGGGTGCTGACCCTGCTGGGGCTGTTGCAGCAGCGTCCGATGTGGACCGGCCCCGAGCTCGCCGACCGGCTCGCGGTCACCACGCGCACGGTGCGGCGCGACGTCGAGCGGCTGCGCGCGCTGGGCTATCCGGTACACGCCTGCCAGGGCACCGGCGGCGGCTACCGGCTCGGCGCCGGACAGGAGCTGCCGCCCCTGCTGCTGGACGACCGGGAAGCGATCGCCACCGCGGTCGCGCTGCTGGTCGGCGCCGGGCGCGCGGTCCCCGACGACGCCGCGCTGCGCGCGCTGACCAAACTCGATCGCGTACTGCCACAACGACTTCGGCACGAGGTGCGAGCACTGGCCGGATCGGTGGAATCCTTCGGCACCGACCGCGAACCGGTGGACCCCGAGGCACTGATGACCCTGGCCCGAGCCTGCCGCGACGAGGTCGAGACCGGATTCGACTACCCGTCGGCGGGCTCGCTCGGGCGGCGCCGGGTCGAGCCCTACCGCCTCGTGGCCTCCGACCGGCGCTGGTACCTGCTGGCCTTCGACCTCGACCGCGACGACTGGCGCACCTTCCGCGTCGACCGCATGACCCGGGTCGCCGCCCGCACCTGGCACTTCCGCGCCCGCCCCGCCCCCGACGCGGCCCAATACGTCCAGGAAGGCGTCGCCAGCCGCGTCTACCCGCACCGGGCGCGATTCCTGGTGCACGCCCCGGCCGACACCGTGCGCACCCGGATACCCGCGGCCGCCGCGGTAGTCCTGCCACGCGCGCACGACCGATGCGAAATACGCAGCGGCGCAGACAATCTCGACTACGTGCTGATGCACGTGGCACTACTGGGCCACGAATTCGAGGTCCTGGACCCGCCCGAACTGGCCGCGCGCGCCCACATCCTGGCACAACGCCTGCTGGCAGCCGGTGGCGCTCCTGCCCATGAGAAGTAGCAGCGCATGCGCAGGCGTACACCACATGGGAAGCTCGGCGCATGTCCGAACGCGCGGCGACCTCGCCGAATCTCACCGACCGGGGCCGCATTCCGGCCGTACTGCGGGTAATCACCGAACTGATCGCCTGGGTGACCCTGCCCTGGGGCCTGGCGTCCTACTCCCCGATCTGGTCGGTGGTGGCGCTGCTGGTCCTGATCGGGCTGCCCGCCCTGTTCGCCACCCCGGGCGACAAGAAGCAGGTGTCCCGCCCCGTGCCCGGATTCGTGACCATCGCGTTCATGATCCTGCAACTGGCAGGCGCGGTATGGGGTGTGTACCTGGTGCTGCCCCGCTGGGCCCTCGCGGCGGTGTGCGTCCTGGTGGTGATCACCACCGTCGCCGAGATCCCGCGCTGGCGGTGGCTGGCCACCGCCCGGTCCTCGTGACCGTCGCCAGCGCAGACCCGTCCGAGTCCGCCGCCGGCGCATGCGAACTGTCCCAGTGCCTCACGGCCACCGAGGGATCCGCCGACGTCATCGCCTGGGAACAATTGGACATCGCTCCGCGAATGTAGCGCGGGGGCATCCGATTCCGGGGAAACTCGACGCGGACCGTGCTGGCCGCTACCAGATCAGGGTCGTGCCCCCCGCGCGGACCTTGCCGAAGAAGCGGCGGCCGGTGTCGGCGCCGTCGTGGTTGTAGGCGTTCATGATTCGGGCCAGGGCCTCGGCGAGTGATTGCAGGGCGGGATCGACGGTGTCCGGTTCCCAGTCCGCCGGGATGTTCCCGATCGTGACCACGATGCTGCCCGCGGCGGCCTCGACGGTGTAGGTCAGGTCCGCGGGCGCCTGGCGCAGCGGGCTGTGCACGGCCAGCTCGTCCGGGGCGCCCGGGTCGAGCAGGATGCGCTCGAGGGCGATGTCCTGGCCGATCATCTCGGCGATCTGCTCGAGGCTCGCGTGCCGACCGGCGCGGCCGTGGCGGGCGCCGTAGCTGCGGCCGGGATGCTCGTGCCGCGCCCGGTCGCTCTTGTCCAGGATGCGCTCGAGCATGCGCTGGGCCGCGGCGCGCTCGCCCGGGCCGGTGGCGGGATGCTCGATCAGGTTGCGCAGGCGCATGATCCGCAATGATGCACCGACTGCCATTCCACGCCCCTTCCGTGAACCATCCCGCCCGACGCTACCAGCGCCGGCTCACTGCTCGGCCGATCGCTGCGGCAGCGCGCAGGTCATGCCCTCGGCCATCCCCGCCGGGCGCACGCCCAGCGCCTGATTGACCCGGGCGCGCTGATTCTCCCAGGCGATCGCGGCCGCCAGCTCGGCGAACTGGGCCTTGGACAGGGTGGCCAGCAGCTGGGTGCGCAGCTCCTCGAGGTCCAGCGACGCCGGGGTCACCGTCATCGCCTCGGTCAGGGCCAGCACCAGCCGCTCCTGCTCGGTATAGGCGTCGCTGGTCCGAAACCGCGGCAGATCGGTGAGCTGGCGCTCGTTCAGGCCGCTCGAATGCGCCAGCGCCGAACCGATATCGAGACAGAACTCGCACCCCACCAGGCTCGCGGCCTTCAGCTCGGCCAGCTCCTTGAGCCGGGGATCCAGGCGATTGCTCAGCAGCAGCGCGGTCTCGTAGAACCCCACCGCGGCCAGGATCCACGGCCTGCGCACCAGCCAACCGGCCAGATCGGTCCGGTTGCGCCGGGCCCGCGCGAACGCCCGAATGTAATGCCAGATCCGCGTGACTGCGCGCATAACTCTTGCTCCCCACTGAATTCGGCGATGCGAAGTGCAAGATCACCCTACCGCGCAACGACTACATTCTGTCGTAGTTCCCGCATCGGGTAGTCTCCGCGGTAGTCTGAGGAGGTGGGGATCGAGTGGTATTGGGCGCTTGCGCAGATGCTGGCGCGAACAGGAGTTGACGCGGACGACGTATTCGACTTGGTGGATGCATGGATGAAGGGAAAACGGTCGGTGTGGGTACGGACCGCCGTCGACCCGGCGACCGGGCTCACGTCCCTGGTGGTCTGGGGCCGCGCCGAGGACGGTCTCCCGCTGTCCGTCTTCGCTCGACGCGTCGGCCACGACATCGAGGTATTCACCGCCGCCTATCTCACCGCCGATCAGGCCACAGATTTCGAGAAGTGGGAGGCGACCCGCAATGACTGATCCGTTCTTGAACATGAGCCCTGCCGAGGTGGCGGCGATGACCGAACGCCTCGAGTTCACCGATGAGCCGATCGAGCCACCGATCGAGACAGGCCCGACCGCCGAGCCGGTTCTCATCCCCCGGTCGGTGAAGCTGACCCGTGACCTCGATCAGGCGTGTAAACACCGCGCCGCCAATCTCGGCATGTCGCAGTCGGCCTATATCCGCTCGCTGATCGAACGCGACATCGCGACCGCCGGGACCAGTGCGCAGAGACCGGCATGGGTGCGCGAACTGCTCGCCGTGATCGCGCAACACGAGAACGACGGGCAGCGCAAGGCATCCTGAGCGTCGCCTCGGCCCCGGTCACAAACCGCCGAACCACCGGGCCATGGCGTCCCCGAGACCGTCGATGCCCTCGTCCGCGGCCCAGGCGACGATGCCGTCCGGGCGGACCAACATCGACGAAAGCGCGCGGGGCTCGGCGGATTTCGCGGTCACCACGCACACCCGGTCGGCCCACGGCTCAGCGATGGCGCGCAGGTCCGGTGAATCGGTCAGATCCAGCAGCAACCCACGCCCGTCGCGTCCGTGCTCGCCCAGGCAGGTGCCGTCGGCCAGGACGATGTCCGGGGCCGACCCGCCCACCAGCCGGTGGCCCGGGCCCAGGTCGTAGCGGTGCAGCACGCCCGAGATCCGCTTGAACACCGTGGTCGCACCGTCGCGAGTGGCCAGCAGTTCCTCGGTGACCGCCCGCATGGCGCGGCTGTGCGTATCCAGGCGCATGATCGCCACCTGGGCGCGAGTCCATTCCAGCACCCACGCCCCGATCGGATGCCGTTCGGCGGTATAGGTATCGAGCAGCTCCGCGCCCGCGCGGCCCGCCACCACCGCCGCCAGCTTCCAGCCCAGATTCACCGCATCCCCGATCCCCAGATTCAGGCCCTGACCGCCGAACGGCGAATGCACGTGCGCGGCGTCCCCGGCCAGCAGCACCCGCCCCCGGCGATACTCGCGCGCCTGCCGGGTGTTGTCGGTGAACCGGGTCGCCGAACGCACCGCGGTGATCCGCACCGGCACACCCGACACCGCGCGCACCGCCCGCTGCAGTTCCGCGGCGGTGACCGGGGCGTCGCGGTCCGCGGGCGGACCGTCGAGCTGCACGGTCAGGATCCGCCCGGGATGGGGACCGTGGGCGAAGACGCCGGTCTCGGTGCTGTGCCAGCCGCGCGGCAGGTCCTGCGCACCCGACATCTCCACCAGCGCCTGATGCCCGGTGATCAGGGGATCCACGCCCGGGAATTCGAATCCGGCCAGCTTGCGCACCGTGCTGCGGCCGCCGTCGCAGCCCACTAGCCAGCCCGCGCGAATCACGGTGTCCCCCAGCCAGATCGTCACGCAGTCCGCGTCGTCGGTGAACCCGGTCAGCTCCGCGCCGCGCCGGATCCGCACACCCAGCTCCGCGGCCCGCGCGGTCAGGATCTCCTCGATCCCCTGCTGTGGGATCAGCATGGCCTCCTCGAGCGGGCCCAGCTCCGCGAACGCGGGATCGGTCAGGTCGATATCGGCCAGATCCAGCCAGATCCCGGCGAAATGCCCGCCCGGAACCGGACCCCGCTCGCGCGGGGACAGATTCGGGGGCACCGGCCCGGCCAACCCGGCCACCGCGGCCCGGTGCCGCTGCACCAGCTGCGGCAGCAGGCCACGACGGTAGAACGCCTGCGCGGTGGGCACATTGATCGCTCCAGCTTTGATGGTCGGGTCCGGCTCGGTCAGCCGCTCGACCACCAGCACCTCCACCCCGGCCAGCCTCAGCTCGCACGCCAGCATCAGCCCGACCGGCCCGGCGCCGACCACCACCACATCGAATGTCTCGGTCATGGATCCCAGGCTGCCCGGCCGCGATTGCATAGGCCTTGCATCCGGCTTACGCGGCCGCGGTCCGGCGGCATGGCCCCTCTGCCGGCTATTGCGAGACCCCAACGGAATTCGTCCGGCAACCGGGGCATTCCGGGCGAGCGGCGCCCGCGACGGCACCCGGACCTCGATCAGGCGCATACCGCATACATCGAGAACTGTTCGGCCCGAACAATTTTCACCGACCACACGAAACGGTGCCGGGCATCCCGTCGGCTATCGATGTAAACGTGCAATTAACGCAAAACATAGCCCCGCAACGGGATCCGATGTTTGCTGGACACCGCGATCCAGCAAACTTGCCGGGGCTCACGGACTTTCGCGCACGCCCGAGGACTACGGTATCGGCACACCACCCCGCAGCAAGCTCCGGCGAAAGGCGGCGGCACGATGACCGGGCCGTACCCGTATGACGAGCAGGACACCACGCTGGCCGAGCGGTACGGCAGCGCGGACTCGATCGAATGGCACGGCCAGCGAGTACATCCCATGTACTGCGAACCACTCGGCGCCGACCCGGTCGTGCTGACCCTGACGCTGCAACGGTCCGCGCCGCCGGCCGGAGTCATCGGGCTCGGCATCGGCGTCTCGGTGCTCAGCGGCCACGTCGCCCTGAACGGGCGGCGCCTCCGCGGGGTCGACGTGTGGACCGACGCGATGACCGGCGGGGTCGACATCGAACTGCGCGGGGCCGGACCCGAGGCCGCATTCACCCTCACCCCGGTCTGGATGCCCGCCGACGGCCTGACCGTGTCCTGGATCGGAAACTACGGCGTCCTCATCGACCGCGCCCCCGGCCCCGCACGGCCGACACTGCGGTGCAGCACGGGCATCGGCGCCCCCGATTTCACCGAACTCGTCGTCCGGATCGGCGTACGCACCCTCGAGGACGACCGATCCCGCTACCGCGGCGCGCTCTACGACCTCGGCGTGGCCATGCACGGCCGCGGCGACACCGATCAGGCCTGCGCGCTGTGGACCCAGGCCGCGGACTTCGGGCACCTGGGCGCCGCCTACGACCTCGGGGTGGTGCGCTTCCGGCGCGGCGAACTGACCGAGGCCGAACACTGGTGGCGCGCCGCGGCCGACCACGGCGACATCCGCGCGATGGCCGGGCTGGCAGAAGTGCTGGACCGCACGGGGAATGCGAGCGAGGCCAGGCGATGGCGCGCAGTCGCGAGCGGCATGACGCCAACCTGAACGCACCCGGGCCGAATACGGACAGGCGCCGCATGCGCGGGGCCGACGTGGGGTGCGCGGCCCGACCACTCGGAAGCCGAGCGACTCAGGGCGCCGCGAAGGTCCAGTGCCCCACCAGCAGTCCGCCACCGACCACCGTCGAGGCCAGCGACGCGCCCCCGAACACCAGCACCCACAGCAGCGCGGGCAGATGCGTCAGCCGCGAGAGCTGATCGGCATCCGACCCGTCCCCACGCACATGCACCCGCTGCAACTCGACCACCGCCCGCAACCCACCGAACAGCAGAAACCACGCCACCGCGTACCCGAACACGCCCTGCACCACCACATTTCCGTACCACGAGACCGCGAACACCAGCCCACCCGCGACCACCACGGCCAGTAGCCCGAACAGATTCCGGATCAACAACAGCAGCACCACCAGCGCCGCAACGAACAACCACAGCATCAACGTCAGCCGCCCCACCCCCAGCAGCGCCGCACACCCCAGCCCCAGCAGCGACGGGGCCGGATACCCGGCCATCGTCGTCAAAATCATGCCCGGCCCATACGGTTTCCCGCGCGAGACGGTGACTCCCGAGGTATCCGAGTGCAACCGCACCCCCCGCAGGCTGCGCCCGGTCAGCACCGCCACCAGCGCGTGCCCGCCCTCGTGCGCGATCGTCACCCCCGTGCGCAACACCCGCCACACCGGCGTATACAACACCACCGCCAGCGCCGCCGCCGCGGTGGCCAGCACCACCCACAGCGGCGGATGCGCCGACACCAGCCCCAGCCGATCACCCACCGACGACAACGACCCGGCACCTGCGAACCACGACGAACTCACCGCCGTAGGGTATCCGCACCACCGCCCTCGCGCAGACCACACCATCGCCCCGGTCGCAGACGACACCCCACCCGGGAACCACACTCGGGAAGACGGGCATGTTCGCCGCACGTCTCGTGGTCCGGTGCTGCAGGCGGCGGTCGTGGTCGCAGGACTCCACAGTGGTGAAAATGCAGAGTGTTCTCGCCGGGCGTGGGCTCACGGTCATCCGAATTCGAGCGCCGGTGAGGGGTTCCGGCGGCAGATCGCCGCCGGCCCGCCTTCGCCCACCGATCGAGGGTGATCGTGCTATCGCAGGAGCCGGTGAGCGACGCCGGGTATCAGTGCGCACACTCCTCGCCCTGATCGCGGGGTACGAGAACGACGGCATCGCAAGGCATCCCGAGCCGACACCGCGCGTGTGGAGGCCGCGGCCGGTTCCGCGGCCCCCACACCGGCGATACCAGCCGATTCCGGGGCACGGGTGAGCGCGGTGGCTCAGTCGCGGCGGGCGACCCCCGAGGTCGGCTCGTCGCGCAGATTATCGATGAACCAGTTCGGGTAGACCGGCGCGGGCGGCATCCCCTCGGCCAGTTCCGCGATCTCCTCCGCGGTCAGCTTCACCTGCGCCGCACCGAGATTGTCCTCGAGCTGATGCAGCTTGCTCGCGCCCAGCAGCACACTGGTCACCGCGGGCTGGGCCAGCAGCCACGCCAGCGCGACCTGGGCAACGGTGGCCGAATGCTTGTCCGCGATCACGCGCATCCGCTCGATCAGCGCGAAACCCTGCTCCTTGTCGTGCGGCAGCAGATCGAAACCCGACAGGCGATTGTCCGGGTCGGTGAGATTCTCGCGGGTGTACTTACCCGAGAGGAATCCGCTGGCCAGCGGGCTCCACACGGTCATGCCCAGACCGTACCGGCGCATCATCGGAATCACATCGCGCTCGACGTCGCGCCCGACCAGCGAGTAGTACATCTGACCGTGGGTGAACGGCGCGAACCCGTTGGCGCGCTGGATCTCCAGCGCCGCGGCTACCTTCCACGCCGACCAGTTCGAGAATCCCAGATACCGCACCTTGCCCGCGCGCACCACCTCGTCCAGCGCCGCCAGCGTCTCCTCCAGCGGGGTCAGCGGATCCTCCCGGTGCACGATGTACGCATCGATCCAATCCGTGCCCAGCCGCTTCAGGCTCTGCTCGATCGACCACAGGATGTGCCGCCGCGACAGACCCGAGCGCACCAGCGGCGCCCCGGTGCGGAACCCGACCTTCGTCGCCAGCACGACCTCGTCGCGGCGCGCACCCAGCGCCCGCCCCAGCAGCACCTCCGACTCACCCCCGGCGTACCCGTCGGCGGTGTCGAAGAAATTGATGCCCGCGTCCAGCGAGCGGCCCACCAGCTGATCGGCCACCTCCGCGCCGACCTTCGCGACCGCGGCCATATCGGCATTGCCGGAGGTGAATGTCATCGCGCCGAATGCCATCCGCGAAACGATCAAACCGGTGGAACCCAGCTTCGTGTACTCCATGATGATGAACTTAGTGGGGGTTGAGGAGCATCCGGGAGAAAAGTCACGGAGCGCCCACGAGGTCACCCGCATGATCTCCCGGGACGGGCAACCGACCTCGCTGGGGCACGCGGTCGCCCACTTCGGGCGGATCTTCAAATCGCTGCACGTGCTACGCCTGGCCGACGACGAACCCTACCGTCGTGAGATCAAGGCCCAGGCCAACCTCACCGAGGGGCGTCACAACCTCGCGCGGCGAATCTTCCACGGCCGCAAGGGCGAGATGACCCGCACCTTGAACTGCGTGGTGCTGTGGAACACCGTCTACATGGACCGGGCCCTGACCGAACTGCGCGCCCAGGGCTACCCGGTCGACGACGCGGACGTAGCCCGGCTCTCGCCGTTCGTGCGGAGCCATATCGGCATCGACGGACACTACAGCTTCTACCTACCCGACCTCGGCGGAACACACCGGCCGCTGCTTGATCCCGACACCCCCCGCCGACGAGTGAGCCCCGGCTGCCGGTGCCCAGGGCAATGCCGCTGGTGACCGGGCACCGGACCACGCGATCAAACCCTTGCGGATGCCCGGACGATGCCGGGTCGCAACACAGATCAAAGCAATCACGAAAGTGACTGTGCAGGAATGATTGTGGCAGCGTGAGTCAGCGCACCAGGCAAGGGTGGCTCTCACAGTACCTGTTTCACCAGGGTCTCCCAGACGTCCAAAACGCCTGTCAACCTGGTTGAGTCGGCTCCCAGCTACACCAACGAAAGCGCCGGCAACACTTCATGGACACGCATTGCAGCTTTACCCCCATCAGTTCAATTCAGCTGCACCGGACGCGCGACCGTGTCAGCACATGCTTCCACGATAGAACGGACGAAGACCAATGGCGGACAACCAGTTCACCACTCACGCAGACCTTTTCGATCTGAGTGGGAAATACGCACTTGTCACTGGCGGCACCAGGGGCATTGGGATGATGATCGCGCGCGGCCTTCTGCAGGCGGGCGCCCGCGTCATTATCAGCTCACGCAATGCGGACACGTGCGCGGAGGCACAGCATCTGCTGTCCGAATTCGGCGACGTTCAAGCATTCCCCGCCGACCTGTCCAGGCACGACGAGTGTCAGCGGCTCGCTGATCTTGTCAAGGTCGACTCGGAACGCCTGGACATCCTCGTCAACAACGCGGGAGCGATGTGGCGCGAGCCGCTGGAGACGTTCCCGGACGAGGCCTGGGACGCAGTGATCGACCTCAACCTCAAGTCGCCGTTCTGGCTGGTGCAGGCGCTGCTGCCCGCACTTCGCAGGGCGGGCACCGCCGATGCTCCCGCGCGGATCATCAACATCGGCAGTATCGCCGCCATCCACGTCGCCGAGTCGCCCAACTACTCGTACGCCAGCAGCAAAGCGGCACTCCATCAACTCACCAGGGTGCTTGCCAGGGAACTGGGCCCACAGCACGTCACGGTAAACGCGGTAGCCCCAGGAGTGTTCCCGTCGCAGATGATGGCGTCCACGCTCGATGCCATCGGTGACACGATCGCGGCGAAGGCCCCTCTGCGCCGGCTCGGCCGCGACGACGACATGGCAGGTGTCGCCGTGTTCCTCGCTAGCCGGGCCGGGTCTTACCTGACGGGCGCCATCATCCCGGTCGACGGCGGCACCGCCACGACCGCATCAGGTACCTAGGCGTCGGCGCGAGGCTTTGCCAGCGGCCGACGAGCCCCCGTGAAACACCTCCGAATCGGGTCTCAACGCAGTCGCCGGGGTACCCGCAGTGCCTCCCTCGGACTGCGGGACGGGCTTACGGTGAGGGGATGGCCACGATGGATCTACGCACCGATATCCGGGAGTTTCTCAGCTCGCGTCGCGCCCGCATCGCACCCGAGCAAGCGGGCCTGCCCGCTTACGGCGGCAATCGTCGGGTCAAAGGTCTGCGTCGCGAGGAGGTGGCGCTGCTGGCGGGGGTATCGGTCGACTACTACGTGCGTATGGAGCGCGGCAGCCTCGCCGGTGCCTCCGATGGTGTGCTCGACGCGTTGGCCTCTGCCTTGCAACTCGACGAGGCCGAGCGCGACCACCTGTTCCACCTCGCGCGCCGATCCGAGGCGCCCAGCGGTCCACGCCGGCGCAGGCCTGCCGTGACGGTGCGCTCGACGCTGCAGCAGGTGCTCGATGCCATCTCCGATGCGCCGGCCTGGATCTGTAACGGACGTTATGACGTGCTCGCCATGAATCAACTCGCCCGCGCGCTGTTTTCACCGGTGCTGGCCGACCCGCGACGGCCCGCGAACACAGCGCGGTTCGTCTATCTAGCTCCCGAGGCGGCCAAAGATTTCTTCGTCGACTACGACCAAATCGCCTGCGATGTGGCCGCGAAGCTACGCATGGAAGCCGGCCGCAATCCGCACGACGAGGAGCTGATCGCCCTAGTCGGCGAACTGTCAACGTGCAGTGAGTTATTCCGGCAGCGGTGGGCATCTCGGGACGTGCGGCTGCACCGGTCCGGACGCAAGCGGGTGCACCATCCGATCGTGGGCCAGCTCGACTTGGACGTCGAGTCCCTGGAACTGCCCGCCGAACCCGGCCTGCACCTCACCGTCTACACCGCACCCGCGGGCACGCCGACCGCTGACAATTTAGCGCTCCTGGCGTCGTGGGCGGCCACCCAACAGACGCTGGCGACCGAGCTCGAAGCACACAACGGATAGTCCACCCCTTCAGCCGTACTAGTCAGCGGACCATGACGTGGGGCAACAATCTGCCGCTGAACGCTCCCACCGAAAACCGGCTCTCGATCAGCGACCCCGCCGCCTCGCGGCCGGGTCGCTGTCGGCCTGATACCGCCGCAACCCGTCGTCGGACACCCGTGCGTACTTCACCAGGCTGCGCACCGAGGTATGCCCCGACAGGACACCCGCGGTCGAGCCCGCTGTCACGAACCGTCCTGCGCGCGAAGCACTCTGCCCGATCCTGCCGAACCACCGACGAGCAGTCCCCAGCGCCGGGCGAACCTCTAGGCTGACGGGCGAACCTTCCCGGAACATCCGGGGAGCCGAGGAGAGGAAGATCCGATGAAGCGCCTGCGATGGGCCGCCGCCGGTCTCGCCGTCCTGGCCGCCGCCGCACCGCTGCTGACCGGATGCACCGAGGTCAAGACCTACCTGAACAAGGGCGGGGAAACCGCCTGCAGCGACTACGTCAAGCAGGACCAGGACACCCAGCGCCTGACGATCACCAAATTCATCCAACAGCAGACCGGCAACAACCACGACCCCGCCGGCACTCAGGTCGACGCCACCATCATCGCGGTGAACTTCCTGTGCAGCAATCAGCGCAACTCCGCCACGACCATCAAGAACGCCAACATCGCCGGCATCTTCCTGAACCAGTAGGGGCCGCCCGGATACCGGACCTGCTCAGCGCACCAGCTCGATCGCCTTCGCCAGCGCGTCCATGCTCGGCTCGAGGGTCGTGAAGTAGCTGATTCCGAACCGTTCACGGCGCTCGCGCAGCTGATCGGCCATCTGCTCGGGCGTACCCGCCAGCACCGTCGGCAGCTCCTCGATGTCCTGCTGCCCGCCCTCGGGCACGGTCGTGATGAGCCGCGCCCGCAGCACATCCCGTTCGCCCGGCCCCGCGACCGCCTGCAGCAGAATGTTGAATTCGGTGCTCGCGGCCCGGTCCCCGAGCAGCCCACGCACGTACGCGACCCGCTTGTCGAGTTCCTGCGGCGTGGCCGCGGTGAGCAGGCCACTGTCCGCAGCGCTGCCGCCGGTGAACGCCACGATATCCGCGTGTTCGGCAGCCACCCGCAGGAGCCGGTCGCCCCAGCCCGCGATGAGCAGGCGTGGGCCACCCGGGCGGGCCGGTTGCGGCTGGTACTGCGGATCGGCGCTCGCACTGCGCAGCGTGGCCGCGAATTCCGCGACCTGATCCACGCGCCGGCCCGCACCGGGGAATGCGATACCCGCGCTGTCGAATTCGGCCTTCACATATCCCGCGCCCAGGCCCAGCTCGACCCGTCCGTCGGTGAGCGCATCGAGCGTGATCGCCTCACGCGCGAGCAACACCGGGTTGTAGAAGGGCACGTTGAGCACGAACGAGTTGACGTGGGCGCGCTCGGTGACCTGGGCCGCGAGCATCATCGCCGGGAACGGCGCCGGCAGGCCCAGATGGTCGGGCACGCTGATCACATCGAAGCCCAGATCCTCTGCCTTGCGGCACTTTTCTATCCAGGCCGCCTTGGACTCGACGGTGAGCATGTTGACGCCGAAACGAAAGGGAAGGGACATAACTCCAGACAACCGGTCCGATGCCCGGCGAATTCCTCCGCCGCCGGGCCGGGTGCGCAATCATGAGAGAGCGCAGGGACTTCCCGGACGACGAGGCTGGTGCCATGCCACTCGCACACACGCTTTCCCAGCAGCGCGCCGCACTGGAACAGGAGTGGGCCCGCTGGGCGAGCCCGCATGCCCGGGCCACCCCGCCCGAGAGCTCGCGGCTGCGCGAGGAGGTCATCGAATCCTGGCAGCGCTCCCTGAACACCGTCGACCCGGCACGCCGCGCCGCGCCCGCCGACGACGAGGAGATCGGCTCGCGCTGGGCGCGCTCCCCGCTGCGCGGCCCGGTCACCGCGCTGGCCGACGAATTGCACAGCATCACCGATGATTCCGGATTCGCCGCCTGCGTCACCGACGAGCGCGGCACCATCCTGTGGGTCTCCGGCGGACGGGTACTGCGCCGGCGCGCCGAACAACTCAACTTCGCCCCCGGCGGCCGCTGGGACGAGCAGCACATGGGCACCAACGCGATGTCCCTGGCGCTGTGCACCGGACAGCCCAGCACCGTGTTCTCCGCCGAGCATCTCATCGCCGCCCTGCACAGCTGGGTGTGCTACAGCGCGCCGATCAACGCCCCCGACGGCCGCCGCCTCGGGGTCATCGACCTGTCCAGCAGCTGGGAGCGCTCGCATCCGCTGGCCATGTCCACCGTGCGGGCACTGGCCGCGGCGATACAGTCCCAGCTGCCCGCCGACCTGCCCACCGGTGCGGCGGACATCCGCCTGGAATGCCTGGGCGCCGCGACCCTGCACCGGGCGGGCACGACGGTGCGGCTCAAGCCCCGCCAGCTCGAGATCCTGACCCTGCTGGCCCTCGAGCCCGCCGGATACACCCCCCAGGCCCTGCACGCCGCGGTCTACGGCGACCGCCCGGTCGCGCCGGGCACTCTCAAATCCGATGTCTCCCACCTGCGCCACGCCACCGGCGGGGAGATCACCAGCCGCCGCTACATGCTCTCGCGCCCCATCGACTGCGACGCGCTGGAACTGCTCGACGCCATCGCCGCCGGGGACCTGAGCACCGCGCTGCGGCTGTATAGCGGCCCGCTGCTGCCCGGCTCGGACACCCCCGGCATCGTGCAGTGGCGCGAATACCTGGCGGTGAGCCTGCGCACCGCGGTGCTGGCCAGCGGATCGCCCACGCACGCAGTGCAATACGGCACCCGCTGCGCCGACGACGTCGCGGTACACGAACACGCGTTGCGCCTGCTCGCGCCGGGCGATCAGCGCAGACCCGCCGTGGCCGCGCGCCTGCACGCCGCACTGCACAGCTGAGCGCGCGGTCCGCGCCAACCTTGCGCCAACCCCGCCGATCCACACTGACGCCCGTCCGGATCACTCCGCGGCACGGGCGCCGGGTTGCGTGCGCAACACAACAGTGAGGGCCCGCCCGCGCCGCCGTCGCACCAGAAGCGAGCATCATGATCTACGCCAAGCCCGGAACCAACGGCAGCATCGTCGAATTCGCCCGCCGCTACGACAACTTCATCGGCGGCGACTGGACCGCGCCGGTCGAGGGACGCTATTTCGAGAATCCCTCCCCCATCGACGGCGAAACCTTCTGCGAGGTCGCCCGATCCACCGCCGCCGACATCGAGCTGGCCCTGGACGCCGCCCACGCCGCGGCCCCCGCCTGGGGCGCCACCCCGGTCGCGCAGCGCGCCGCGCTGCTCAACCGGATCGCCGACCGCATCGAGGGCGACCTGGAACGCCTGGCCGTCGCGGAAACCTGGGAGAACGGCAAACCCGTCCGCGAGACCCTGGCCGCGGACCTGCCGCTGACGGTCGATCACTTCCGGTATTTCGCCGGCGCGGTGCGCGCGCAGGAGGGTGGGATCTCCGAGGTCGACGCCGATACCGTCGCCTACCACTTCCACGAGCCGCTCGGGGTGGTCGGGCAGATCATTCCCTGGAACTTCCCCATCCTCATGGCCGCCTGGAAACTCGCACCCGCCCTGGCCGCGGGCAACTGCGTGATCATCAAGCCCGCCGAGCAGACCCCCGCCTCGCTGCTGCTGGTGATCGAGCTGATCGCGGACCTGCTGCCGCCGGGAGTGGTCAACGTGGTCAACGGATTCGGCGTCGAGGCCGGCAAGCCCCTGGCCGCCAGCTCGCGCGTGGCCAAGGTCGCCTTCACCGGGGAGACCACCACCGGCCGGCTGATCATGCAGTATGCGAGCGAGAACATCATCCCGGTCACCCTGGAACTGGGCGGCAAGAGCCCCAACATCTTCCTGCCCGACGTGATGGCAAACGACGATGCGTTCCTGGACAAGGCGATCGAGGGCTTCGTGATGTTCGCCCTGAACCAGGGCGAGGTGTGCACCTGCCCGTCGCGGGCGCTGGTCCACGCCTCGATCTACGACCGGTTCCTCGAGCGCTGCATCGAACGCACCCGCAACATCACCGGCGGCAACCCCCTGGACAGCAGCACCATGATCGGCGCGCAGGCCAGCAACGACCAGTACGAGAAGATCCTGTCCTACATCGACATCGGCCGCCGCGAGGGTGCCACGGTGCTCACCGGCGGTGAGACACGCAAGGTCGAGGGCTACCCCGGCGGGTACTACATCGAGCCCACCATCTTCGAGGGCACCAACGACATGCGGATCTTCCAGGAGGAGATCTTCGGGCCGGTGGTATCGGTGACCCGATTCGACACCGTGGACGAGGCGATCGGCATCGCCAACGACACCCTGTACGGGCTCGGCGCGGGCGTGTGGTCACGCGATATGAACACCGCGTACCGGATCGGGCGGGCGTTGCAGGCCGGGCGGGTGTGGACCAACTGCTACCACGCCTATCCCGCGCACGCCGCGTTCGGCGGATACAAGAAATCCGGCATCGGCCGGGAAAACCACAAGATGATGCTGGACCACTATCAGCAGACCAAGAACCTGCTGGTCAGCTACTCACCGGACAAGCTCGGATTCTTCTGATGCCCCGGGACGATTCGCCGGAACCGGTCAGCCGCGTCGGCATCACCGACGCGGCGGCCGCGATGCTGAGCGGCCTGGTCCGCCGGCACGGTCCGGTGATGTTCCATCAGTCCGGCGGCTGCTGCGACGGCAGCTCCCCGATGTGCTACCCGCGCGGGGAATTCCGGGTCGGCGCCGCGGACGTGCTGCTGGGCGAGCTGCCCGGGCGTACCCCGTTCTGGATGAGCGCGGACCAGTTCGAGTATTGGCGCCACACCCACCTCACCGTGGACGTGGTGCCGGGCCGGGGCAGCGGATTCTCCCTGGAGGCGCCCGAGGGCGTGCGTTTCCTGATCCGCTCCCGGCTGCTCACCGACAGCGAGGTCGACTCGCTCGCAGCCAGCCCGCCGCGCACCGGCGCCGAACCGATTGCCACGGAACCAGATTGAGGCAGTGCCCGGCGCGGCCGTCCACTCCGAGCCGGACACCGCCCCGCGCTGCCGCGCCGCCGCCGGATTCGGCGGCGCGGCAGCGACGGTCCCGTCCCCGCGAGATCACCCGCGCCCGAGCATGCGGCCGTTGGCGTGGCCCGCGGCGCAGGCCAGCGCCGAGCGCAGCGTCTCGGCGACCTCCAGGACGCCCTGGCCGTAGGTGCGGTAGCAAGGACGCCGCGACAGCGGCAGGGCATTTGTCGCGGCACCCTGCTCCGCGGGCTCAGCGGCCGGGCAGGAACCGGATCGCGCGCGCCAGCGTCATCAGCATCGGCTGCCAGCGCGACTGCGAAAGCCCCAGGGGCGCATCAAGATTCATCCACCTGGTCAGTACCACCGACTGCGGCTCGGTGAACTTCAGCAGCCCGTCCGG
The DNA here is from genome assembly GCF_018860155.1 of Nocardia albiluteola. GTDB lineage: Bacteria > Actinomycetota > Actinomycetes > Mycobacteriales > Mycobacteriaceae > Nocardia > Nocardia albiluteola. The sequence goes on along the minus strand of NZ_JAHKNI010000008.1, from coordinate 229,052 downwards.
ACCGTGGCGGCGGCCCACGCCCGAGATGCCCATGCCGCCCATCGGGGCCGCGGTGGTCCCCCACGCCGGGGCGTAGCCCTCATCGATGCACACGGTGCCCGCGTGCAGCTGTTCGGCGATGCGCTGCCCCTCGGCCGGGCTCTGGGCCCACACACTGGCATTGAGGCCGTATTCGGTGTCGTTGGCGCGCGCGATCGCCTCCTCGACGGTGTCCACCGGGTAGATCGACACCAGCGGGCCGAAGGTTTCCTCGCGGCCGCACTCCATCTCGTCGGTGACCCCCGACAGCACCGTCGGCTCGAAGAACAGCGGGCCCAGATCCGGTCGCGCACTGCCGCCCGCGAGCACCGTGGCACCCTTGGACACCGCATCGGCCACATGCTTGGACACCGTCTCGAGCTGCGCGGCGGAGATCAGGCTGCCGATATCGGCCGAGAAGTCGTAGGCCGCACCGAGTTTCGCCGCGCGCGCCGCCGCGGTGAACTTCTCGGTGAACTCCTGTGCCACCGCCCGTTCCACATACAGCCGCTCGATCGAGATGCACAGCTGCCCGGCGTTGGAGAAACACGCCCGCACCGCCGCCCGCGCGGCCCGCTCCAGATTCGCCCCGCGCGCCACGATCATCGGATTCTTCCCGCCCAGCTCCGCGGAGAACCCGATCAGCCGGTCCCCGCACTGCCGGGCCAGGGTGCGCCCGGTCGCCGAGGAGCCGGTGAACATCAGATAGTCGCACTCGCGCACGATCTCGGTGCCCACCACCGCGCCGGGCCCGGGCACCACCTGCAGCACATTGCGCGGCACGCCCGCGCGCAGCAGCAGCTCCGCACATGCCAGCGACGAATACGGCGTCTGGCTGTCGGGCTTGATCACCACCGCGTTCCCGGCGGCCAAGGCCGGCAACGCATCCCCGATCGAGAGCAGCATCGGATAGTTCCACGGCGCGATCACCCCGACCACACCCTTGGGCACCGCACGTACCTGCGCCTTGTTCAGCAGCGGGAACGCACCCGGAACCGCATGCGGGGCCAATAGTTTCGGCGCGACCCGGGAGAAGTACCGGGCCGCGAACATCAGGCCCATGATCTCTTCCTGCGCGGCCCAGCGAGCCTTTCCGGTCTCGGCCTGGATCACGTCCATCAGCTGCTTACGGTGGCGCACCACCAGCGCGCGGAAGCGCTCCAGCACCGCCGCGCGCTCACCCGCGGACCGGCCCGCCCACCCCCGCTGCGCCTCCCGCGCCCGGGCGAACGCCGCGGTGACGTCCTCGGCAGCGCCCACCGGCACCTCGCCCAGCGGATTCCCGGTGAATACCTCGGTGATCGTGCGCGACGTACCCTCGGATGCGGAATCGACCGCGGCGAATCCCCGCAGACGCTCGAATAGGGCGGGTTCCGGTACAGGCATAGCAGACCTCCTACTTGTGAGTAACCGCGCGATACACACAATCTACCGCGCGGGGGCCGCGGCGACCTCGTTCGTCGCAAGAGGGCACATCAGCTCCGCCACGGGAGCCGGTATCGTGACCGCCGCGTGCGGCGGTCCGGTTGGATCGCAGGACGATCCACGCGTGCGCATCCGCGACGCCGCGCATCGGCATCATCGAATTCTGCGGCGCCGATCACGAAAACGAAACCGCGCCCGCTACCTAGCAACTCGGCTCGGTAAACACTATTACCTGGGCAGTGCGCATTGCCCGCCGAAATGCGGTGAGGTGGCAAACTTGCAAGGGGTGCAAGCATATTCGGCGTTCGGTTGTCAAATTCCGGTTCCGCTGGCCGTCCCGAATCGCTAAATCGACTAGAATTGGTTACGTTATGCCGATGTTGAGCGCGAGGCTGGGTGTCCGAGCCCGCATTCTGGCAGTTGCACTCATTCCGAGCCTGACGTTGCTCGTGATCGGTGTGGGCGTGGCGGGATATCTGGTAAACCAGGGACGACAGCAACAGCAGTGGGCCAACACGCTGCAGAGCAGCCTCGGCCCCGCCAAGGGCCTGGTGGACGCCGTCCAGCAGGAACGGCTGCTGTCGCTATGGCGCCTGGGCGGGGACCGGTCACAATCGCAGGCCCTGGCCACCGCCCGCACCAACTTCAACACCTCCATCGACAGCCTGGTCACCGTCGACGCCCAGCTCGACAAGGCCAGCTCGGGCAAGATGGCCGGCGTCACCGCCGGAATCGACACCCTCAAGCAGCAACTGCCCGCCCTGCGCGATGGCATCGACGCCGGCATCCTGCCGGTCGACGCGGTCTACGCGATCTATAACCGGATCCTCGACGGCGCCTCCCAGGGCACCGCCATCGTCCAGCGCAACGCCCCCGACGCCCAGGTCGCCACCGGACTGGCCTACGCCAACCAGCTGCTGTCCGCGCTCGAGGCGTACTCCCGCGCCAGCGCCCTGACCGCCTCGACGCTCGACGGCACCCCGCTCTCGCCCGCGCTCGCCACCGAACTGCGCAACTACTCCGGCTACTACCAGGCCGCGATCCTGCCGCTGGCCGAAGCCCTGGGCGGCAATGTCGGCACCCAGCTCACCGCGCTGATCTCCACCTCGGCCTGGCAGCAGACCGCGGCCATGCAGCAGGCCGTGCTGACCACCCCGCCGACCAAGAAGACCGCCGAAACCCTCGGTCCCCCACAGTTTCCGATGAGCAAGCAGGACTGGCTCGCCGCGACCGAGCAGGTCTCCCAGGCCCTGCTCGAACAATGGATCGCCCAGAGTGGGGTCAACGAGCGCATGGCCACCGACACCGCCGCGGCCACCATCCACAACGCCCTGGTCGCCGGCGGCAGCGCCCTGGTCATCGCGATCCTGGCCTTCCTGGTCGCGCTGTGGCTGGCCAACCGGATGATCGGGCGCCTGCAACGACTGCGGACCGAAACCCTCGCCCTGGCCGAGGTCAGGCTGCCCGAAACGATGCGCCGGCTGCGCGAGGGCGAACCGGTCGACCCCGAAACCGAGGCCGCCCGACTGGATTTCGGGCGCGACGAGATCGGCTCGGTCGCCAACGCGTTCAACCGGGCGCACACCGCCGCGGTCACCGCGGCCATCACCGAGGCCAAGACCCGCGAGGGCGTGCGCGCGGTGTTCCTGAACATCGCGCACCGCAGCCAGCTGGTCGTCCACCGCCAGCTCGAACTGCTCGACGAGGTCGAGTCCAAACAGGAGGATCCCGCGCTGCTGGACACCTTCTTCCGGCTGGACCACCTGGCCACCCGCGAGCGCCGCAATGCCGAGAACCTGATCATCCTGGGCGGTGGCCGCCCCGGACGGCAGTGGCGGCGCCCGGTGCCGCTGGTGGAGCTGGTGCGCAGCGCGGTCGGTGAGACCCTGGACTACGCCCGCGTTCACACCGCCCGCATACCGCAGATATTCGTCTCCGGCGACGCGGTCGCCGACGTCATCCACCTGCTCGCCGAACTGGTCGACAACGCCACCTCCTTCTCCCCTCCGCAGTCGCGGGTGGACGTCACCGCCAACCGAGTGGGCAAGGGCGTGGTCGTGGAGATCTCCGACCAGGGCATGGGCCTGTCCCCCGAGGACCTCGAGCGGCACAACGAGATGCTGCGCAACCCACCGGATTTCGGCCTCGCCGCACTGACCGCGGACTCCCGGCTGGGCCTGTTCGTGGTCGCGCAGCTGGGCCGCCGGCACGCAATCACCGTGCGGCTGGCCGACTCCGACTACGGCGGCATCCGCGCGATCGTGCTGATCCCCACCGCGCTGATCACCACCGACGCCTCGGTCGCGGACCACCTCTCCGACCGGATGCCCGTGCGGCGCATCCCCACGGCATCGGTGACCGGCGAGATGCCGTCGGTCGCAGGCGAACTCGCCGCATCGTCCGCGGTCGCCATCGCGTCCCGGCCCGCGGTCGACGAGCGGCCCGAGGACGACTTCGCGGCGTTCGATACACCGTCGCCTCGCGACGAACGCTCCTACCTCGACGAGGCCACCCGCTTCGACGCGCCGCCGCACCGCGAGGAGTACCAGCGCTCCGACGAGACCCCTCGCGCCGACACCTCCGCGCGCGCAACCGATTCGGCTCACCTCGCCGAGCTGCGCCGCGGGGTGACCCCGCGGCGCGCCGACACCCCGCGCCCGGAGACCACGCACACCCCCGGCGACGCCCGCCCGCCGCTACCGCGCCGGCGCCGCCAGGCCAGCCTGGCCCCGGAGCTGAGCACCTCGCCCGAGCGGCCCTCGACTCCCGCTGCCACACCCACCACCCGGTCCGCGGAGCAGGCGCGAGATCTCTTCTCCGCCATCGAGAACGGAACCCGTCAGGGGCGTCAGGCCCCACCGGACACCGGCAACGCCCGGCCCGGCGGCAACCCATGGGACGAACAGGAAGGCGAAGGTGACTACTTCCCACGCAGGTGACCTGAACTGGCTGCTCGACGACCTCGTCGAACGCCTGGCCGGAGTGCGCTACGCCGTCGTGCACTCCACCGACGGCCTGGTGCTGGGCCGGTCCACCACAATGAACCGCGAAGACTCCGAACACTTCGCGGCCATGTCCTCCACCCTGTACGGCCTGGCCCGCAGCGCTGGCAGCCGGTTCGACGGCGGCGGCGTCCGCCAGGCGGTGATCGAACTGGACCGCGCGATCCTGTTCGTCACCGCCGCCGGCAGCAACGCGTGCATCGCCCTGCAGGCCAACGAGAACGCGAATTTGGGTATGGTCGCGTACGAGATGAACCTGACCGTGCAGCGCGTGGGCAGTTACCTGTCCACCACCGCGCGACAGGGCATGGCCGAACACATGGAGTATCGATCGTCATGACGCAAAACGGTCAGTCGTGGTACGACGACGCGGCGGGCCCGCTGGTCCGCCCCTACGCCGTCACGCGTGGCCGCACCATCGGGGCGGGACACGAACTGGACATGCTCACCCTGGTGGTGACCGCCGACCGGGCGCCGGCCATGCGGCGGGCGGAGCCGGAATACGCGGAAATCATCGAGCTGTGCCGCAAGCCGATGTCGGTGGCCGAGGTCTCGGCCCTGCTGAAACTGCCTCTGGCCGTAGCGAAAATCCTCGTCGGTGATCTAATCAGCGAGGGGCACTTGATTTTCCGGGCGCCCGCCCCAACAGACGCCGGGCCCGGCGACCTGACCGTCCTGCGCGCCGTCCTGGCCGGAATCCGAAAGCTCTGAGCAACGTGCCTGAAATGTCGTCCGCGGCGGGGCTCGCCGCGTCGGTCAAGATCCTCGTCGCCGGTGGCTTCGGCGTCGGCAAGACCACCATGGTCGCCTCCATCAGCGAGGTCGCGCCCCTGCGCACCGAGGAACTCATCACCGAACTGTCCACCGGCGTCGACGATCTGTCGGGCGTGGAGGACAAGAAAACCACCACCGTCGCACTGGATTTCGGGCGCATCACCATCGACCCGAGCCTGGTGCTGTACCTGTTCGGCACCCCCGGCCAGGACCGATTCTGGTTCCTGTGGGACGAATTGGCGCGCGGCGCCCTCGGCGCGGTCGTCATCGCCGACACCCGGCGGCTCGAGAACTCCTTCGCCGCCATCGACTACTTCGAGCGGCGCGGGCTGTCCTTCGCCGTCGCGGTCAACTGCTTCGACGGCGCCCCCGTCTACACCCCCGACGAGGTCCGCGAGGCCCTCGACCTGGACGGGCGCCAACCGGTAGTGCTGTGCGACGCCCGCGACCGCGGCTCGTGCAAGACGGTACTGATGACCCTGGTGGAACACCTGATCCAGCAGGCCTCCGTCGGCGTGAGCTGAAGTAACGGGCGCCAGCGGCGCGTCGCCGGACCGAGGGTTACGACGACGCCGCGGTCAACAACTCGGTGAGCAGACACGGGTTGGAGGAACCGCCGCCCGGAAGGCAAACGGGAGTGCTGCCCGCAACGGGCAGGCTCGCACCCGGGTTAGCCTGTGAGCCGTCGTTATGCGCCGGGCCGACCGCCGGAGGCGTGGGCTGCAGGGGGATGCTCGCCGCGGCGGTGCCGGCGCCGAGGGTCACCGCCGCTGCCGCCGCCAGCATAGAGCAGGCTGCAAATCGCGTGATAGACAAGGACTTTCCCTTCTGTCGGAAGTAGATCCGTGCCCAGGCAAATGGTCGCCCGTCCGACGTCACGAGACGGTAAAGTCTGGGGCGGGGCCCGATAGGGGCCATTACCGACGGTTCGGTAGAGTGCGCGAGGATCGAGGACCCCGATCGAACTGTTGGTGTCAGTAGCTCGCGAGATCGACCTCAGCGAACGAGCCGATCCAGTGATGCGGCGGCCGTGGGGAATTCGGTTCCCCGGGGCGAGTTACCCCCACCGCCCGCCAGCCCGCCGCGCTTGCGGCATCCAGCTCGTCCGGATGATCGGACAGGAACAGGATCCGGTCGGCGGGCGTCCCGATGGCCCCGGCGATCTTGTCGTACGAGGCGGATTCGCGCTTGGGCCCCGCGGAATTCAGATCGAACCAGCCGCCGATCAGCGGCGACAGATCCCCGCCGCGGGCGAAGGTGAACCAATCCTGTTGATTGCGTACCGAACCCGAGGAGTACACGTGCAGCGCCAGGCCCGCCGCATGCCAGGCGGCCAGCGCGGGCGGGGCATCCGGGAAGAACTCCCCGTGCAGCGCCCCGGAACGAAAACCCTCCGCGCAGATCGCGCCCTGCGCCGCCTTGAGCGGTGCGGCCTTCACATCGGAATCCAGCCACCCGCACAGGATCTCCGCGACCCGGGACTCGTCGGCCGCGGGCTCGCCCGCCAGCTCACGCGTCCCGGACAGCACCGCATCGGCCGGGCCGCCCCGGTTGTCCGCCAGCCACTGCGGCAGGTGGGTACGGGTATAGCCGTACAGATCCTCGCGCACCGAGGCGGTCGGGCTCGTGGTGCCCTCGATATCGACGACGATCGCGCTGATCACGACCCCACCTCGCCGCAGCCGCGCCGTGTCATGCATTCACAAGTTCGTCGAGGGTCGGGAAGTTCGCCCCGATCCTGTCGCCGGTGAAATCTCCCACCCAGCCGTCCTCCTCCTCGAAGAACCGGATCGCCAGGAAGTCCGGCCGCGAGCCCATGTCGAACCAGTGCCGCGTGCCCGCGGGCACCGACACCAGATCCCCGCCCTCGCAGACCACCGCAACGACCTCACCGTCCAGGTGCAGGTAGAAGCAGCCGCGCCCGGAGGCGAAGAAACGCACCTCGTCCTCGGCGTGCCGGTGCTCGGACAGGAACTTCTCCCGCGCCGCCACGGCCTTCTCGGGCCACTGCGGATCGCCGTCGTCCGGATGGATGCGCGCGACATCGATGTGCTTGTAACGGCCGTCACCGTTCAAATCGCTGATCCGCCCGCCGTATTCGGCCAGAATCTGCTCCGTCGGCGCCGCTGCGACGCCGGTAGCCACCGGCCAGCGATCGAAAACGATGCCGCGACGCGACAATTCGGCCTCGATCACCGCCGGATCCTCGGTGCGCAGCACCACCGCGCCCGCATCGGAATCGGACATCACCTGCAGCAGAGTCATTGTGGTCTCTCCTCACACACCCGGGTCGGCGCCGATGTTGCGGCGCCCGCTCAGTGATACCAGCTCGCACATCGCCTCGAGGCATTCCGCCCGATCGCGTGCCTGCGCCAGGCCCGCACCCCACGCGGTGATGCCGTGCCCGGCGATGAACAGCACCGGCGGCGCCGCCGGATGCTCGATCAGATACCGCTCGATATCCGCGCCGATGCGCGAAACGTCCGGATGGTTCGCGAACACCGGAATATCGATGATTTCCGCAGCCCCCAGGCCCTTGATGAGCTCGTATCCGGTGAACCGCAACGTCGCCGGGGCATCGGCCGGTCGCGCCACCGCGCCACCGGAATCCGTGGTACCGGCCTCCGCGGGTGCCGTGATCGACTGCACGGTCGCATAGGGAGGATGCACGTGTACCACCGCCTCGGCGCCCGTGGCGCGGTAGATCGCGGTGTGGATCGCAGTCTCCGCCGAGGGCCTGCGAAGGCCCGAAATCTGCTGTGAGTCGGCGATATTCACCGTGACCATGTCGGAAGCCCCGAGCTCACCCTTGGACAGCCCGCTGCCGGTGACAACGGCGGCCTTGCCGGCGCGCACGGAGATGTTTCCTGCCGTGCCCGGCATCCAGCCGCGCCCGTACAGTCCACGCGCGAGGTTGGCAATCGACTGTGCCGCAACCAATTCCGTCTCTGCGCCGGCATCCTCGACGCCCCCTCGCACCACCGATCCCGCCCGCGATTGCGAGGCCACGTGATCACGCTCTGCGGCAGGGTCGCGCCCGATGACCGTGCCGCTGACGACCCCGTTCTCCGTCACAACGGCGGTCACCAATTCGGGTGGCGTCACATCGAATGCGGGATTGAACACCGCGGTGCCCGCAGGAGCGGTCGCCACTCCCGCCACTTCGGTGATCTCCTTCTCGGCACGTTCCTCCACGACGATCTCATCACCGGTCGCGGTCGCGAGATCCCGCGTCGATTCCGGCGCGACCACCACGAACGGGATGCCGTGGTGGTGCGCGGCCAACGCCAGCGCGTACGTGCCGATCTTGTTCGCGACCGACCCGTCGGCGGTGATGCGGTCCGCCCCCACCACCACGCAGTCCACCTGCCCGGTCCGCATCGCCCACGCCGCGGCCGAATCGATGGTCAGCCGATGCGGGATCCCCGCCTCAACCAGCTCCCATGCGGTCAGTCGCGCACCCTGCAGCAGCGGCCGGGTCTCGTCCACCAGCACCGATTCGATCGCCCCGCGCTGCGCCAGCACGCGGATCGCGCCCAGCGCGGTGCCGAACGCGGCCGTCGCGAGCCGGCCGGTATTGCAATGGGTCAGCATCCGCAGCGGCCGATCCGGGCACACCCGCTGCACCAGATCCGCCGCATGCGCCGCCGCGGCCCGATTGACCTGGCCATCCTCATCGAGCATCGCCATCGCCTCCTCGAGCATCGCCGTCGCCCCGTCCGGGAGCCTGCGCAGCGCCCGGCGCACCCCCCACGCCAGATTCACCGCGGTCGGGCGTGCGGAGGCGATCCGCTCGGCCTCCGCCAACACCCGCGCCTCGTCACCGGCGTGCGCGAGCGCGGCCAGCACCACCCCGAAGGCCCCCGCCACGCCGATCGCGGGCGCGCCCCGGACCGCCAGCGTCGCGATCGCCTCGATCACCCCGTCGACCGTGGTGATCCGCAGCGAACGGACCTCGCGCGGCAGCGCCCGCTGATCGATGATGACCAGCGCGCCATCAACCCACGCGATCGAACTCTCACCCATCCGCACAACCCTCAGCCCTGAACCTGACACTGCAGTAATCAACGGTATCGAACCAGGCCGCCGAATCGCCCACCAGGTTTACGCGCACGCCGATCCCGGCGCCCGGCAGCCCGAACACCGCCTGGCCACCAACCTAACCCGTCGCGTGTCAGGCCGCGTGACGGATGAATTCCAGGATCAGCGGCGCGTCACGCGGGTCCACGGACGCCATGACGCGTTCGGTGAGCGCGGCGTCCGGACCGGACAGATTCCCTGACACGCTGCGGCATGCCTATGCCTATGCCCGCGCCGGCGGCAGGGAGTGGTTGATCAGCAGCCGCGCGGCCTTGGACACTCGCGTGGCATCCCCGGTCACCAGGCGATCCTGCAGCAGGCCACGGATGCCCGAAATCAGCAGGGTCGCAGTGGATCTCGGGTCGGGCATGGTGGGATCCAGCTCGCCCAGCACCTTGGTCAGGGCATCGATCAGCACATGCACCGCGTCGTTCGCATAAGCCGCGAAGGGGCTGGCGGGCACCGAGGCCACGCCCAGCACCTGCAGCAACACGCTGGTGCTGCGGACCCAGTCGCTGGTGGTGTTCACGCAGAACGATTCGATCAGGCGGCGTCGCAGCATGTCGATGTCCTCGACGTCGGAGAACAGGCCCGCGATATCCGGGCGCTGGGTCTCGAGGGCTGCGACCAGCATCTGCTCCTTGCTGCCGAAGTAGTGGATCAGCATGCGCGAGCTGGTACCGAGGTAGTCCGCGAGCGGTCGCAGCGACAGCTCGGTGAGGCCGCGTTCGGCGATGTAGGCGATGACTCCGGCGAGCAACTCTGCTCGGCGAGCCTGGTCGAGAGGGCGTGGCACGGGTTGACTGTAGCGCCCGCTACAGGTATCCATTAACGCCATGGGTGTAACAACTGCTTCACATTCGCCGCGCGGCGTCGTTGTCACGGGCATGGTCACCACGACCAGCCTGGCCCCCGACCTCGCGGGCACCTGGCCGGCGCTGCTGGCCGGTGAGAGCGGAATCGGCCCGCTCACAGACGATTTCGTCACCAAATACGATCTGCCCGTGCGGATCGGCGGCAAGCTCAAGCAGCGCCCCGGCGAGCATCTGACCCGCATCGAGCTGCGCCGCCACTCCTACGTGCAGCAGATGGCGCTGGTGCTGAGCCGGCAGGTGTGGGAGGAGGCCGGCAAGCCCGACGTCGAGGGCGAACGGCTCGGGGTGGCCATCGGCACCGGCCTCGGCGGCGGCGACACCATCTACGACGCGATCCACGCGATCGAGCAGGGCGGCTACCGCAAGATCCACCCCCTGACGGTGCCCATGGTGATGCCCAACGGCTCCGCGGCCCGCGTCGGGCTCGAATTCGGCGCCAAGGCGGGCGTGTACGCGCCCACCTCGGCCTGCGCCTCGGGCGCCGAAGCCATCGCGCACGCCTGGCGCCTGATCGCCACCGGCGAGGCCGATGTGGTGATCGCCGGAGGCGTCGAGGGCCACATCGAGGCGATCCCGATCGCCAGCTTCGCGATGATGCGCGCGATGAGCACCCGCAACGATGCCCCCACCGCCGCGTCGCGCCCCTTCGACCGCGACCGCGACGGCTTCGTCTTCGGTGAGGCCGGGGCGCTGGTGGTGCTCGAATCCGAGGAGTTCGCCGCCGCGCGGGGTGCGCAGGTGCACGGCCGCATCGTGGGCGCCGGCATCACCTCCGACGGCTTCCACATGACCGGCACCGACCCCGAGGGCGGCGGCTCGGCGAACGCGATGCGCAAGGCGATCGACTTCGCCGGGCTCACTCCGCAGGACATCGGCCACATCAACGCCCACGCCACCTCCACTCCTGTCGGTGACGCCTCGGAGGCCATCGCCATCGCCAAGGTCGCCCCGCACGCGAGCGTCTACGCACCCAAGGGGGCGCTCGGGCACTCCATCGGCGCGGTGGGCGCGCTCGAGGCGATCCTGACCGTCTGCAGTGTCCGCGACGGAATCGTCCCGCCCACACTGAATTTCGAGAATCCCGACGACGGCGTCGAGCTGGATATCGTGCACGGCGAAGCCCGCAAGCAGGACATCTCCTATGCGCTGAGCAATTCGTTCGGTTTCGGCGGACACAACGTCACCCTGGCCGTCGGCCGCGCCTGAGCGCGTGCGCATCCCGGGGCCCGCCGCCCCGGGATGCGCACATAGAACTTGTTTCAGTATTGTTCCGGCATGGCCTTCGTGATCGACGAGAGTGTGGAGATCGACGCCCCCGCCGTGGCGGTGTGGCAGGTGCTCACCGACTTCCCCCGGTACGGCGAATGGAATCCGTTCTGCGTCTCGGCGCAGACGACGCTGGAACCGGGCGCGCCGATCGACATGCGGGTGAAGCTGATCGGCCCCAAGGAGCGCGCGCAGCGCGAATACATCCGCTCGGTCGAGCCCGGCGCCGGATTCAGCTACACCATGAAGCCGATGCCCCTGGGCGCCCTGCACAGCCTGCGCTCGCACACCCTGACCCCGCTGGGCGACGAGCGCTGCCGCTACGACTCGCATTTCGAGCTCGCCGGCTGGCTGCTCCCGTTCGTCACCGGGCTGATGGGCGCGGCCCTGCACCGCGGATTCGGTGAGATGACCGCCGCAGTCGCCACCCGGGCCACGCAACTCTAGGGCAACCGGCATCGAGCGCAACACCGCACCCGATGCCGTCTTGCGGTGGCGCCCGGCGGAATTCGGTCGAATCGTGCGCGACGCAGTAGGTTCGCCTACCGTGGACGTCGGCCCTGGGGGCTCGGGGTCCATCGGGCCCGCGATGCGCCGCCGGATCGTCCGGCCGCGAGGGCAGCTCGACCATGCTCGCACGAACCGAGAGAAGGTCACGAACGGTGTCTCGAACGACCGGGGGCGCGTTGGCCGCCGCCGTCACATCAGCTGTCATCGCCGCCGGGCTGCTGACCGGGTGCGGCTCGAGTGGCGGCTCGGCCGCCGCGCCATCCACGGCAACCCCTGTCTCGCAGGCGCATTCGCAGGCGACCGCGGCGCCGATCGCCAGCGGTGAGCCCAGCCCGGCCGCCTGCGGGGTCGACCTGTCCTCCCCCGCGGTGGCCGCCGCGGTGCGCCGCCAGCCCACCGAACCGGCGACCCACAGCGCCTGGGACACCGACCCGAAGACCTTCGAGGGCAATTTCAACCCGTGCGCGACCCTGTCCACGGCGATCATCACCATCCAGGGCGCGACCGGCAGCTCGCCCAACCAGGCCCTGATGTTCCACAAGGGCACCTATCTGGGCACCGCGACCTCCAGGGCGTACGGCTTCACCAGCCTGGACACCGCCACCACCACCGACGACACCGTGGTGCTGGACTACAAAACGCCCGGCAGCTGCAACGCGTGCGCCGACGGCACCGTCTCGCACGTCCAGTTCCATTGGGACGGAACGCATGTGGTGATGACCGGCAAACTGCCGAGCTACTGACCGGGCCCGGCCGGGGCGCGGTGCCCCGGCCGGATCTGCCTCAGGCGTCGTTGAGCTTGTTCAGCCGCTCGCACGCGGTGAGGTACTCCTCGATGAGGCGCTGCATCACATCGGCGGTGCGCTCGACCTTGTTCATCATGCCCACGACCTGGCCGACGGGGTTGAAGTTGACGTCCTTGGCGGCCTCGGGATAGCGGTGCCCGCGCTTGACCCCGTCCAGCGCCACCATCATCTGCAGCGGCATCGGCAAGGGATCCGGCGTCTCGGCGCTCTCCCACGCATCGGTCCAGTCGTTGCGCAGCATCCGGCACGGCTTACCGGTCCACGACCGCGAGCGCACGGTGTCGTGGCTGGTGGCGTCGATATAGGTCTGCATCTGCGCGGGCGGCACGTTGGCCTCCTCGACCGTGAGCCACAGCGACCCGGTCCACGCGCCCGCCGCACCCATTGCCAGCGCCGCGGCAATCTGACGGCCGTTGCCGACCCCGCCCGCGGCCAGCGCCGGCATGTCGCCGATCGCGTCGATCACCTGCGGCCACAGCACCAGCGAGGAGATCTCCCCGCAGTGCCCGCCGCCCTCGGTACCCTGCATGACCACGAAGTCCAGGCCCGCGTTCTTGTGGTTGAGCGCGTGCTTGACCGAGCCGCACAGCGCGCCGATGAGCCGGCCCGAATCCTGCACGGTCTTGATGACGTCGTCGGGCGGGGTGCCCAGCGCGTTGGCCACCAGCTTGGCCTTGGGGTGGCGCAGGATGACCTCGACCTGCGGGGCCGCGGTGGTCGCGGTCCAGCCCAGCAGCTGGTTGTGATGCTCGCCCTCGGGCAGATGCGGGACGTTGTGCTCGGACAGGATCTTCTCGGCGAAATCGCGGTGGCCCTGCGGGACCATCTGTGCCAGTTTGGCTTCCAGCTCCTCGGGGGTCAGGCCCTCCACGCCCTTGCCCTCGTACTTGGACGGGATGACCAGATCGACGCCGTAGACGCCGTGCACGTGCTCGTCCAGCCAGCTCAGCTCGACCTCGAGCTCCTCGGCGGTGAATCCGACCGCGCCGAGCACGCCGAGCCCGCCGGCGTTGCTCACCCCGGCGGCGACGTCGCGGCAGTGGGTGAAGGCGAAGATCGGGACGTCGATGCCCAGCCGTTCACAGATCTCGGTACGCATGGGGTGGTGCACTCCTTTTGTCTTGCGGCGCTGACCGTGCGGCGCCACCTAACACTAGAACACGTTTCATATCCAGGCTAGCGATTCGGTGGACACGACGCGAGTGCCAGTCTGCGAATACGGCCACGAAATGCCCCGATAGACTGATCTTCACGCGATTTCGGCGAACGACCGTACACTGAAACGAGCGGGCAACCCGTTCTAATTTTCGGCCGCGGAGAACCTGTCGGGGAGCTATGCGAACATATGTTCGTGTCCACTCGAAGGCTCGCACGCGCGGAGGCCACGATCCTGCACGCGGATCTCGACTCGTTCTATGCCTCGGTCGAGCAGCGCGACAATCCCCGCCTGCGCGGTCGGCCGGTGATCGTGGGCGGCGGGGTCGTACTGGCCGCGAGTTACGAGGCCAAGGCGCACGGCATCCGCACCCCGATGAACGCCCGCCAGGCGCTGCGGCTGTGTCCGCACGCGATCGTGGTGCCGCCCCGCATGTCCGCCTACGCTCAGGCCAGCAAGGTCGTGTTCGAGATCTTCCGCGACACCACCCCCGAGGTCGAGGGCCTGTCCATCGACGAGGCGTTCCTGGATGTCGCTGGCCTGCGCCGGATCGCGGGGCAGCCGGTCGAGATCGCCGCCGCGCTGCGGGCCCGCGTGCGCGAGCAGGCCGGGTTGCCCATCTCGGTCGGGGTGGCGCGCACCAAGTTTCTGGCCAAGGTGGCCAGCGCGGTCAGCAAACCGGACGGGCTGCTGCTCGTCCCGCCCGAGGGCGAGCTGGATTTCCTGCATCCGCTGCCGGTCGAAAGACTGTGGGGCGTCGGCGAAGTCACCGCCCGCGCGCTGCACGAGCGCGGCATCACCCGGGTCGGGCAGCTGGCCGAGCACGGCGAGCGGGCCCTGTCCTCGATCCTGGGCCCGGCCGCCGGGCGACATCTGTACGCGCTGTCCTGGGCCCGCGACCCGCGCCGGGTCGACACCGGCGTGCGCCGCCGCTCCATCGGCGCCCAGCGCGCCCTGGGCTCGGGCCCGCACACCGACGCCGAGCTCGACGCCTACCTGCACGGTCTGGCCGACCGGCTCGGGCACCGCCTGCGCGCGGCCCGGCGCCGCTGCCGAACGGTGGTGCTGCGCCTGCGTTTCGGCGATTTCAGCCGCGCCACTCGCTCACACACCCTACCCGAGGCCACCGACACCGGCGCGGTCCTGCTACGCACCGCGCGCACCCTCCTGGACGCCGCGACCCCCCTCATCCACGAGCGCGGTCTCACCCTCATCGGCCTGTCCCTGACCAACCTCGGCGACGCGGATTCCCTCCAGCTCGCCCTCCCCTTCGATCCGCGCCCCGACGCCACCCTCGATGCCGCCCTGGACCGCCTGCGCGACCGGTTCGGCGCGGGCACCGTCACCCGCGCGGCCCTGCTCGGCCGCGGCGAGGGTCTGTCGGTGCCGCTGTTACCGGATTGAGGGGAGGACGGGTTTCCGTTGCTGCACAGCACTTCCGCAGTGGCGCGATCCCGGTTCGAGCCGCACCGAGGCTCCCCGGGACTCCTGCCGCGAGCAAGAGCACGGATGTCAAGGCGCCCCGTTGCCTGTGACCCGCCAGGCGCGCTCTCGAAACGGACTGTGCCGCCACCTGCTCCCGGAGACCCCGGAGCGGAGACGCATCGGTGATCGCGGGGCGGGGGGTGACGTCTATATCATCGTCGCTGTGGCGCCCCGCCCGGTTGCGCGGGCAGCAGGCCGGACTCGACGAGGTCGTCGAACAGCAGCTGATCGACCGGCGGCACCCGATCCCGATCGGCGTAGCCGAACCACCCGATTTCGGCGATCTCGCTGCTGGGAGCCAGCGTGCCGGCGTAATCGGCGCTGTAGCAGGCCATGCGCACCGAACCCGGTGTCGGACCGTGCAGTTCGGCCTCGTAGGTGCCGATGTGGGTGACCGTCCCGGGGTCCAGTGCGACGGTGAGCTCCTCGTCGATCTCGCGCAGCAGGGTCTGCAGATCGGTCTCCGTGCCCTCGCGTTTACCGCCGGGGATATAGAAGATGTCCTTGCCGCGCGGGCGGGCGCACAGGATCCGGCCGTCCACGATGAGCACCCAGGCGACCGTGTCGATGAGCAGTTCGGTCGGCTCGGTCCGCATGCACGCAGACTACCGGCCACCCGGGACGGTCCCGGGTCCGCATCGCCGAGGGCCAAAGACTCTATGGCGCAGCCCCGGTCATCGGGCATTTTTAGCGGGCGGGTCGCACCCGGGGGCAGCGATCCGCGCCAGCCCACGGCATCGGGACCTGCGCGAGCCGGAGACACCTGGATAGCAATATCTCGGCTACCCAGCTGTCGGCGTGCAGCGCAGGGACCCCGCCCGGGACCTGCGCCCCGCCCGGCCGTCGGCCGCGTTGCGATCCGTAACCCGTTGCGCCTCATACGCCTGCCGTTCACCGTCCGGCGAAATTCGAGCCCCATTCTGTGAGGACATTTACCTCGGGGCCGCGTGCCATCGCAGCTCCGAGGTATAAGATACACAGCGGCTTATATGTCTTATATTCACGGAAAGGTTCGGCCGTGACGCAGATCGATACCGGATCCCCCGTCGGGGACCTGCTCGCCGCACGGCGAGCGAGCGGCAGCCGGCCCGGCGCACGCACCGACGGCGCGCGGCTGGCGCTGGTCATCGAGGGCGGCTCGGCCCGCGGCGCCTACTCACACGGCATGGTGATGGCGCTCGAGGAACTCGGGCTGCTGTCCTGCTTCGACGCGGTGTACGGATCCTCCGCCGGCGCCCTCAACGGGGCCTGGCTGCTGTGCGGGCGCGCCCACCGCTCGCGCCGCGCCTGGCAGGCCGATGTGGTGCGCCGGGTGATCAACCCGGCCCGGGCGCTGCGCCTCGGGCACGTGGTCGACACGAAGTATCTGGTGCACGCGGTGTACGAACGCATCGTGCCGATGGATTTTCCGGCCATTCTGGCCAATCCGGTGACCTTCCACCCGATCGGCACCGACACCGCCGACGGCTCCTCGGTCGACCTGCACCCGCACATCACCGACACCCCCTCGCTGCAGAGCGCCCTGCTGGCGACGACCTGCCTGCCGATCCTGGCCGGCCGGTCGGTCGCGCTCGCGGGCCGGCGCTACGTGGACGCGGGCCTGTCCGAATCGGTGCCGATCCACACCGCCCTGGCCCAGGGCGCCACCCACACCCTCGTGTTGCGGACCCGGCGCGTGGACGAGCCGCCTACCCTGCCCTCGCGGCTGGAACTGCGCGTCGTGACGCGCTTCCTGGCCCGGCATGCACCTGGCGTGGTGGACAACTGGCTCACCCGCGGCGAGCAACTGGCCCGGGACGAGGAGACGCTCGCCGCGACGCCCACGGTCCTGCAGATCCGCCCGCCGCTGGGATCACCGACGGTCAGTCGCGCCGCCCGCGATGCGGCGCTCATGCTCCGCGCCCTGGACGTCGGGCGCATGGCGGCGCTCGAGGCTCTCACCCGCTTCGCCGCCGCGCCAGCCGCACCGGCCTGACCAGCCCCATCTGTCCGAATTGCCCGAATTCCGCAACCGTGTAGCATTGCATCGGCTGCATGTTTTCGCCGCGGACTCCCGCAGAATTCTTGATCATCGTCACACAACGGCTTTCATGCATACCTGTGCATATATTGCTAACCTGTCGCTGTGACTGCGAAACCGAACGATCGACCCCCACCGTTCTGGGATCTCGAAGCCCGCCTGGCCACCGCACTGCTGATACTGGCCGGATTCGTCGGCGCCGCGGCCTACACCCATTCCATGGGTTACTTCGTCACCTTCATGACCGGCAACAGCGAACGCGCCGTCATCGGCAATTTCCTCGGCGACTACCGGCTGGCCTGGGGTGCGTTCTGCCTGATCCTGTGCTTCCTGGCCGGGGTGTTCGTCGCCTCGCTCTGCCGCCGCCACTGGTGGCGCAACCATCCCCACGGCGCGACCATGCTGGCCACCGCCGCCCTGGTCCTGTCCGCGGTTATGGACAACGTCCTGGACGGCTGGAACAACAACCTGCGCGTGGGCCTGGTACCGATACTGTTCGTCGCCTTCGCGATGGGCTCGCTGAACACCTCGTTCGTCAAGAACGGCGAGACCGCGATACCGGTCACGTACGTCACTGGCACGCTCGTGAAATTCGCCCAGGGCGTCGAGCGTCACCTGGCCGGCGGCACCCACCGCGAATGGCTGAGCTATGCGGTGCAGTGGCTCTCGTTCATCACCGGCGCCGCGATCGGCGGGCTGGTCAGCCTCGCGTTGGACGGCGACAAAATGCTCATCGCCGCCGCGGTCGGCTCGGGCGTGGTGGCCGTGTACACCTGGTTCGCCGATCTGCGCTGGGTACGCCGCTAGAAACAGCAGCAGACCGTCGAACAATGAGCAGCGTGTGCATTGCGGCACCCACTGCCGGAATGCACACGCCGCGGGTCAGGCGAAAAGCGCGGCCAGCTCGCGCAGCGAGGTCTTCATATCGGCCTCGGCGCCCTTCTTCAGCCGCCCGGCCATCAATCGGATGAGCGGGCTGTTGAATTCGTTCTCGATCGTCACCCGGGTGCCCTCGGCGACGCTCTCGACCTCGTAACGCAGCCGGGTCGCAACGTTCATCGGGGCCTTGCCGCGCAGTTCGAGCCGCCGTCCGGGCTCGTATGCCTCGACGGTCCAGGCGATGTCGTTGGGCAGTCCCATATTCGTGATCGTCTGGGTGAAGCTCGCGCCCACCGTCACCGGCGAGGGCACCCCCTTGGGAAATGCGACGTGCACGTTGTTCCACTTCGGCTGGGCCGACAGATCCCCGACGATCTCCCACACCTTCTCGATCGGCGCCTCGACGACGGCGCTGACGGATACGGTCGGCATGTGATGGGCCCCTTCTGCAACGGCGACTAGGTGCCCACGACTACATCACAGTGAAACATGTTCTACAACTTCGGTGCCGGGGCGCCCACCGGCGCACTCACAGTACGGACGGATGCTTCGGCCGCTTGTCCATCAGCCGCAGGATCAGGGGCGTGAAGATCAGCTGCATCGACAGCTCCATCTTCCCGCCCGGAACCACGATGCAATTGGGCCGGGACATGAACGAATCGTGCAGCATCGACAGCAGATACGGAAAGTCGATGACCTTCGGATCGGCGAACCGGATCACCACGAAACTCTCGTCCGCGGTGGGAATCGTGCGCGCGATGAACGGATTCGAGGTGTCGACCGTCGGTACCCGCTGAAAATTCACGTACGTCCGGGAGAACTGCGGGCAGATGTAGTTCACATAGTCCGGCATCCGCCGCAGGATCGTGTCCAGCACCGCCTCACTCGAATAGCCCCGCTCGGTCTTGTCCCGGATCACCTTCTGAATCCATTCGAGATTGATGATCGGCACCACGCCCACCAGCAGATCGGCGTACCGCGCCACATCGACCTCCCCGCACACCGCCGCACCGTGCAGGCCCTCGTAGAACAACAGATCGCTGCCCGGGGCCAGTTCCTCCCACGGAGTGAACGTGCCCGGCGCCAATCCGTAGGGTTTGGCCTCGGCCTCGTCGTGCAGATACCGCCGCACCAGCCCCACCCCCGTCTCGCCGTAGTCGCGGAACAATGCCTCGAGTTCGCCCAGCAGATTCGCCTCCGGACCGAAATGCGAGAAGTGCCGATTCGCACTCCGCTCGGCCTCGGCCATCTCCAGGGCCATCGCCGCGCGATCATAGCGATGGAACGAATCGCCCTCCACGATGGCCGCGCTGATCTCCTCCCGGCGGAAGATCTCCTGGAAAGTCCTTGTCACACTGGTGGTCCCGGCGCCGGACGACCCGGTGATGGCCACCACGGGATGTTTGAGCGACATCGCATCTCCTTCTCTTCCCGGTGCACCGTGCGCGGCTCAGGGGTGCAGATGCCGGAACAGCGACCGGGTACCGAACAGCGACGCGTCGAACCGCGGCCCCTCCTCGGGCATGCGGTGATAGCGCGCGATGCGCTCGACCTCGTTGCGCGAACCGAAGATCAGCGGCACCCGCTGGTGCAGATCGTGCGGCGGCACCTCGAGCACCCGCGCGTGCCCGGTGATGGCGGCCCCGCCCGCCTGCTCGACCACCAGCGCGATCGGATTGGCGCCGTACAGCAACGACACCCGCCCCGGGCACGCCGGATCGCGGGCGTCGTGCGGATACAGATACACCCCGCCCCGGGTCAGGATGTGGAAGGTGTCCGCGACCAGCGAGGCCACCCACCGCATGTTGAAATCGCGCCCGCGCGGGCCCTCCACGCCCTCGAGGCATTCGGACACGTAGCGGCGCACCGGACGCTCCCAGAACCGCTCGTTGGCGGCGTTGATCGCGAAACCCGAGGTGTCCTGCGGGATCCGCATGCGCGGATGCGTGAGCACGAAGGCGCCGATCTCCCGGTCCAGGGTGAACCCGTCGACCCCGTCGCCGGTGGTGAGTACCAGCATCGTCGCCGGGCCGTACAGGGTGAAACCGGCACACACCTGCGCCACACCCGGCTGCAGGAAGTCCGCTCCGCCGGGCTCGCGACCGTCCTCGGGCGAGCGCAGCACGCTGAAGATCGTGCCCACCGGCAGATTCACGTCGATATTGGACGATCCGTCCAGGGGATCGAACGCCAGCAGGTATTTCCCGCGCCGGAATTCACCGGGCACGGGATGGAATCCGCTCATCTGCTCCGACAGCAGCGCCGAGAGCGGTCCGGTCCACTGGGATTCGGACACCATGATCTCGTTGGCCAGCGCGTCCATGTCCCCGCAGCCCGCGATGCGCCCGCGGGTGACCTGGTTCGCGATGATCTTCGTCGCCGTGGCAAGCACATTCAGTAGCGCGGAGAACTCACCGGATGAGCCGGGATGGCGGTGCTCCTGCTCGATCGTGTACCGGGTCAGCGTCTCGAGTCTCTCGGGCATGGCGTTGCTCAACTCCTCACGGATCGTCCCCGGTCGGGTCACCCGACTCGCCGAACACGCTGCTGCCGTAGACATCCGCGGCGGCGAGCGTGATCAGGTCCGCGCGGCGCAGCGGACGGTCCAGCTCCACCAGGCGCTTGGCCTGCCGCAGCCGGCAGCGGTCCAGCGCGTTGCGCACGCTGCGGGCATTGGCGAAACGCGGCCGAGCCATGCGCAATTCGAGGTATTCCACAAGGGCGGCGGTGCCGTCGGCATCGAGCCGGAAGCGCTCGCGCTCCACCATCAGCCCGGCGATCGCCAGCAGTTCGGCGTGCGTGTAGTCCGGGAACTCGATGTGGTGCGCGACCCGCGAGGACAGGCCCGGATTGGCCGAGAAGAAGCTCTCCATCCGATCGCGATATCCGGCGAAGATCACCACCAGATCGGTGCGGTGGGTTTCCATCTCCTGCAGCAGGATCTCGATGACCTCCTGCCCGTAGTCGCGCTCGTTCTCCGGGCGGAACAGGTAGTAGGCCTCGTCGATGAACAGCACACCCCCCGCCGCGCGCGCGAGGGCCTGCTTGGTCTTGGGCGCGGTGTGACCGATGAACTGACCGACCAGATCGTCGCGGGTCACGGTGTGCACGAGCGGTTTACGGATATAACCGAGCGCATGCAGCAGATCCGCCATGCGCAGCGCGACGGTCGTCTTGCCGGTGCCGGGCCCGCCGGTGAAGCTCATGTGCATGGTCGGGCGGGTGGATTCCAGGCCGAACCGCGCGCGGGCCCGGTCGACCAGCAGCAGCGCCGCGATCTCCCGGACCCGGCGTTTGACCGCGGCCAGGCCGACGAGTTCGGCGTCCAGGCGGGCCAGGGTGCCGTCCACCTCCAGTGCGGCTGCGTCCGTGGCGAGGTCGAGCTCGGCGTCGTCGTCGAGAATTGGCGGCGTGCCGGGGACGTTCAGGGTCTCATCCGAACCCGCTGCGCCCGAGGCGGACTCGCGCCCGGCAGGGCCGGGGTCGCCGATCGCCGACATGCCCTCGCCCCCGGGCCGGGACATTCGGAATCCCGTTGCGGAGCCGCCTGTTCCGATGCCGGTCCTCACCGGTCCTCCTCGGCCACAGCCGCCCCGGCGCCAATCATGCGACACCGGAACAACCCGTGACGGGCTTGCCTCTGCGGTCCTGTCACCGCGCCTCCTTCTTCGCCGTCCTCCCGGCGCGGCCACCGATACGCCGGGACGATGCCGGACGGGATGCTGTATCCGGTCCGCTCATCGGCGTGCCTCGGGCTCGTAGCGTTCACCGGAGGGCGCGTCGGTGGCATACGGGTGCAGGCTGTACACCTGTCGCCGATCCTGAGAATCGCTGCGCGCCAACCGGAATCCTGGCTCATCGGCAGGCTGATTCACCAGGAAACTCAGTGCCGTGGTCTGGCGGCCGTAACTCGCGTCGTACGCCGTGACGCGGATGTAGTACCGCGGGAACGCCGCGCGGCAGGCCTCGATCTCGGCCAGGACCCCGTCCGGTTCGTCCAGGTCGAACAGCGGCAGCCCCCACATCTCCCAGTACACGTTGCGGGGATGCGGATCGTCGGTGTACTCGATGGACACCGGCCAGTTGTTCAGCAGCGCGTAGCGGACCTGCGCGCCGATCTCGGCATCGGTCAGCTCGGGCAGATGACTGAAGGTACCCTGACGCAAATACATTGCGGGCCTTTCTATCTCGTGACCGTCGGCACGGCGTCGGGGGCGTCGGTGGAGGTGTATTCGAAGGTGACCTCGCCCCACACCGCGAGCGCCGCCTCCAGCGGGCGGTTGCCCCGCGCCGCCGCGCGCAGCACATCCGGGCCCTCCCGCAGCAGATCCCGGCCCTCGTTGCGGGCCTTGACCACCGTCTCCAGCGCCACCCGGTTGGCCTCGGCGCCCGCGGCGATCCCCATCGGATGACCGATGGTGCCGCCGCCGAACTGCAGCACCACGTCGTCGCCGAACAACTCCAGCAGCTGATGCATCTGGCCGGCGTGAATACCCCCCGAGGCCACCGGCATCACCCCCGGCAGGCTCGCCCAGTCCTGGTCGAAGAAGATCCCGTTGCCGGGGTTGCACGGAATGCGGTTGTCGCGCAACGTATCGTAGAACCCGCTGACGGTGTGCGGGTCGCCCTCGAGCTTGCCTATCACGGTGCCCGCGTGCAGATGATCCACACCGATCAGGCGGCACCACTTGGCCAGCACCCGGAAGCTCACCCCGTGGGTCTTCTGCCGAGTGTAGGTGGAGTGCCCGGCCCGGTGCAGGTGCAGCAGCATGCCGTTGCGGCGGGCCCAGTTCGACATCGACTGCATCGCGGTGTAGCCCACCGTCAGATCGATCATGACGATCACGCTGCCCAGCGATTTCGCGAATTCCGCGCGCTCGTACATGTCCTCCATGGTGGCCGCGGTGACATTCAGGTAATGCCCCTTGAGCTCACCGGTTTCGGCGATGGCCCGGTTGACGCCCTCCATGGCGAACAGATAGCGGTCGCGCCAGCGCATGAACGGCTGCGAGTTGATGTTCTCGTCGTCCTTGGTGAAATCCAGTCCGCCCCGGCACGCCTCGTACACCACCCGCCCGTAGTTGCGCGCGGACAGCCCCAGCTTGGGTTTCACGGTCGCCCCCAGCAGTGGGCGCCCGTACTTGTTCAGATATTCCCGTTCGGTCACAATTCCGTGCGGCGGACCGGGAAAGGTCTTGACATACGCCACCGGGATCCGCATGTCCTCGAGGCGCAGTGCGGCAAGGGGTTTGAACCCGAACACATTGCCGATTACCGAGGAGGTCAGGTTCGTGATCGACCCCTCCTCGAACAGATCCAGATCGTAGGCGATGTAGGCGAAATACTCCCCCGCCCGGCCGGGCACCGCGTCCAGGCGATAGCACCGGCCGCGGTAGCGGTCGTGCGCGGTGAGACGGTCGGTCCACACGACGGTCCAGGTGGCCGTGGAGGATTCGCCCGCGACCGCCGCGGCGGCCTCGATCGGATCCACGCCCGCCTGCGGTGTCACCCGGAACACCGCGAGCACATCGGTGTCCTTCGGGTGGTAATCCGCGTCGTAGTAGCCCATCGACGCATAGGACTGCACGCCCGGATCCCAGCGTTCGCGAGGGGATTCGCCGGTCATATTTCCTCCTCCGCCAGGACAACTCGGGACTGGATTCAGGATGCGGGCGTGCGCGCCGGCGGACAATTCGATTGTTTCTCGTCTCGCTCAATCGAAAGGTTGAGTTTGCTACCGTCGGGTAATGGGAACGGTCAGTGCGGCGCGCATGGAAACGTTCCTGGCCGTGGCGCGGCACGGCAGCATTCGCCGGGCCGCGGCCCAGCTGCACGTCACCGAGGCCGCCGCCTCGGCCTCGGTGGCCCATATCGAGCGGCAGCTCGGCGCCAAATTGATAGCGAAGTCCGGTAGGGGTATTACGCTCACCGAGGCCGGCCGCGTCTACGCCGAATACTGCCGCAGCATCCTGGGATTGATGCAGGAGGCGCAGGCCGCGGTGCGCCGCGCGGAAACCGGACGGTTGCGAATCGGCGTCGTCGCCACCGCCGGGGAATATGTGCTGCTGCGCCCGCTGGCCTCGTTCCGGGACCGCTATCCCGATATCGAGGTGGGCCTGTCGATCCATCCCCGCGATGTGCTGTTCCTGGAATTACTGCACCACGAAACCGATCTCGTGATCGCGGGCCGCCCTCCCGGCGACGCGGGCCTGGTCATCCGCGCGCGCCGCCCGAGCCGCCTGGTCGTCGTCGGCTCGGCCGGCCGCTGGCCCGATCCGCTCACCGCCACCTGGCTGCTGCGTGGCGACGGCTCGGGCACCCGCGACACCACCCTGGCCCTGCTCGAGCGCCTGCAGATCCGCCCGCCCACCCTCACCCTGGGCACCCACGGCGCGGTCCTGGCCGCCGCCCGGGAGGGCCTGGGCGTCACCCTGATTCACGGCGATGCCATCGAATCCCCGGTCGCCGCAGGGCATCTCGAGATCCTGCCGGTCGAGGGCACCCCGCTGGACCGCCCCTGGCACGCGGTCACCACCCGCAACCCGACCCCACCGGCCCGCCTGTTCATCGACCACCTGCTCCGCGCATCGGGCGCGGCCGCCTTCGAACCGGTTGCCGCGCCGCCCGAACGCGGCTGAAGCGCCCCTGTATGTGGCCGAAAACCACTGGCCCGGAACGGCCATACCGAATGTCCAGTTCGTGTACTTTGTTGTCGTATGGTGGAATTCGATCCTGCGCTCGAGCCGGAGGGTGAGGATTCCGCCAGCTGGAACATCGAGGGTCGTATTCGTCGCGCCCTCGTGGCCGACATCGGCGGGCGATGGTCTTTCCGCGCGGACGACGAGTGGAATTACGTTGTGCCGCAGGCAGGTTTGCCTCGCCCGCAGGGCTGGAAGCTGCATATTTCGGGAACCGTGCTGTCCGCCAGGGAAATTCTGGACCGTGTGCTGCCCGTCCTGGTCTCCGGTCGGTCGGCATTCAAGATCGCCCGCGGTCTCGCATACCTCGAATCGCTGTCCGATATGCACTCCGCCCGCGAGAGCGCCGGCAAATTCATCACCGTCTACCCGCCCGACGACGATACCTGCGGCGCCCTCGCCGCCGAGCTCGACGCGCGGCTGACGGGCCTGTACGGACCCGTTGTGCTGTCGGACCTGCCGTACCGGCCCGGCAGCCTGGTCTCCTGCCGATACGGCGCCTTCCGGGCCATGTACACCGTCTCGGCCGCAGGGGATCTCCGACCGGCCATCACCAGCCCGGACGGGGAGCGAGTCGAGGACCGGCGCAGGCCGTGGTTCGAATTCCCGCCCTGGACAACGCCTCCCGAGGCGTTCCGGCAGCCCCACCGAGCCGCGGGCGGCGGACCGGCCCGCGGGCGGTCCGGTGGGGTGCTGCTGGCGGACCGGTTTCTGGTCGGCCAGGCGCTGCGGCTGACCGCGAAGGGCGGGGTATACCTGGCCCGAGACCTGAAGTCGGACAACGCCGATGCCCTCGTCGTCGTCAAACAGGCGCGACCCCATATCGGCGCGGGCGCCGACGGTCTCGACGCGCGATCCTTCCTGGGCAACGAATGGTCCGTGCTGCACCTGCTCGCGGCCACCGGCGTCACACCGGCGCCCGTGGCGCTGTTCCAGCACGACGGCGACCTGTTCCTTGCCGAGGAATATGTGCGCGGCACCCGCCTGGACCGATGGGCGCGACGGTTCCAGCCCGGCCCCTATGGCGGCGACGGCAGCGATTCGGCCCTGTCGGCAGCCGTCTCACGGCTGTGTGCGGCGATCGGCGCGTTCCACTCGCGCGGGCTGGTAATCCGGGATCTGAGCCCGACGAATCTCCTGGTGGAGGATTCCTCGGAGGGACCCACGATTCGGATCTGCGACGTCGAGTACGCCGCGTTCAGCGGGACCGCGCCCCGCATCGTCGGGACGCCGGGCTTCAACGCGCCCGAGCAGCGGGCGGGCAAGCCCGCGCGGCCCGCCAACGACCTGTACTCGCTCGGCGCGGTGCTCTACTACATGTGCACCGGTCGCGCGCCGCAGCTCGCAGCCGAGGACGCGCCGGCACGACCGAGCGCGGCACGCCTGTCGGAATTGCTCGCGCGCGGCGCCCCGAGCCGGCAGCTCGCGGCCGTGACCGGTCTCATCGTCGCGCTACTGGACGACGATCCCACCGCGCGACCGTCGTTGCACGAGGTCACTTCCCAGCTGGGGTCGTGGGTGACGGCCGGACCCGCGGGAACGGAAGTGCACACCGAGGAGGGGCCCCGGACGCTCGCCGCCGACCTAGTGGAACATCTCGTGGCCACGTGGACGCCCGGCTCGCCGCGACCGTGGAACTTCGGCGACTACCGCAAACACGAGACGCCCCTGGACGTCTACTCCGGTGTGGCCGGCGTGGTCGGGGTGCTCGCCCGCGCCGCCGCCACCGGAAACCACCCGGGTGTGCCGCCGGTCCTCGCCGAGGCGGCCGCCTGGCTCGCGGACCATCACCAGCCCGACGGCGTGCGACAGCCCGGCCTCATGGTGGGCGACGCGGGGATCGCGTGGGCGCTGGGCCTGGCGTACGCCGCGGCCCGGCCCGGCCACCGGCCACCCAGCCCCGCGATCATGACCCGGCTGCCCTCTGCACCGCCTTCCAACGACGAATTCTTGTATGGCACTGCGGGTTCCATCGTCGCGCACGCCGGCCTCCTGCAGGGCGCGGCAGCATTCGGCCTGACACCCGCCGAGGCCGGCGCGATCCGCGACCGGCTCGTGGTGCTGTGCGCCGACCTCGCGGCCCGGCAGGCATCGATCGAGGAGGGCAGCCCAGCCGGCGCGCCCGACGCCGTCACCGACCACGGCTTCGCACACGGGACGGCCGGGATCGGCTACGGGCTGCTGGTCGGCGGAGCGATGCTGGACGATGAAGCCCTGATCGGCCAGGCGCTCGAGTGCGGCCGTCGCATCGGCAAGGCCGCGCTCCATCGCGACGATCAGGCGTGGTGGGCCGAGGGCTCGCCGAACGCACCGCTGTACCGCGGGCACTGGTGTCACGGGTCATCGGGCATCGCGACCTTCCTGGTCCGGCTGTGGTGGTTCACGGGCGACGAGCAATCCCTCGCGACCGCGCGGGCCGCGGCTCGCGCGGTTCTGGCCGGGCGAACGGGGGCGCCCGCGTGCGCATGCCACGGCCTGTCCGGGGACGGCGAGTTGCTCCTCGATCTCGCCGCCGCGACGGGAGAGGCTCATTATCGCGAGGCGGCCCGATCCATCGGTAATCAGCTGTGGGGCATGCGCGTCCGGCGGGAGGGACGCTGGCTGGTGCCCGACGCGGACCGCGCCGGAATCAGCGTCTCCTACGCCCTGGGAACGGGTGGAGTCGCCTCGTTCCTGCTGCGCCTGCTGCACGGCGGTCGCCGACCCTGGACGGCCGACGACGTGCCCCACGGACCCAGGAGGGCCGGATTCCCGGCCTTCGAGAGCGGTTCCGAGAGGAGGTGAATCACCATGCCCACCAACATCATTGAGATCGATGCGGCCACCACCGACATCTTGGATCTGCAGCGGATGCCCACGACCGGCCCGATCGACATCGAGGTGGACTACAGCGCGGCAGTGTCCTACTGCGTCTGCGGTGTCGGTCAGTGGACGCACACGCGCCCGGAGATCTGATCCCGACACTCCGCCCACGGTCTGCCCGCCACTGCCCCTGGGCGGCGGGCAGATCCGATCGATTCCTGCCGGCGGCCGCAACCGGACACGTTGCGGCTGCTCGAGCGCGCAGCGGCGGCCGGGCACGTCGCCTACCTCAGCGAAAACGCCCCCGCCACAGCGGAACTGACCGAGCGGGGTATGGAGCACTTCGCGGCGCTGTACGCCCATGCGCGCAAGTGCACCGATGCGGCCTTCGAGGGCATCGATCCGGAAGAGCTCGCCACCGCCCTGCGGGTGGCGCTGGCGGCGAAGGAACGCGCGACCGCCGCGCTGGCCGGGTGATTCGACATCACATCCAACGCGGGTGGCGTCCGCGGCAAACGGCACGGTCGCCACCCGCCGAAACATCAGCCCAGTTGCGGAATCACCTCGGCGGCAATGCGTTCGGCCTGCTCGGGGTCCTCGACCATCGGGGTGAACAGCACCAGCTCGGCCCCGGCATCGATCACGCTCCGCACGCCCGCGACCACATCCGACGGCGTGCCCGCCACCGCGACCGGCGCGAATGCCGGTGAGCCGTACAGCTTCTCGAGGTTCTGCTCGACCAGGGCGCGCGCCCGGGCCGCGTCGTCGTCGATGACGACGTACACCCGTTTGGCGATCGGATACGTCTCCGGATCGCGACCGGCGGCGGCCACTTCCGTGCGCAGGGTCCGCACCTGCTCGGCGAAGGCCTCGGTGGTGGTCGATCCCGCGCCGAAGAAGCCGTCGCCCAGCCGTGCCGCCCGGCGCAGCGCCTTGGCGTGCCCGCCGCCGAACCAGACCGGCGGACCGGGCTTCTGGAAGGGCTTGGGTTCCATACGCGCCCCCTGCAACTGCCAGAACCGCCCCTCGAAGCTCACGCTCGGCTCGCTCCACAGCGCCCGCATCACCTCGACACCCTCGGTGAACCGCGTCAGCAGCCCCTCGGCCTCGATGCCGAACGCGGACAGCATCCGGCCCTTGCCGCCGTACCCCACACCCACGTCCAGGCGCCCGCGCGAGAGCTGATCCAGCGTGCTCAGCGACCGCGCCAGATGCACCGGATTGTGCAGCGAGCTCACGAACACCGAACACCCCACCCGAATCCGGGAGGTGGCTGCCGCGGCGAAGGTCATGGTCTCGATGGCGCCCAGCTGCGGCATCTGCGCCATCGTCAGCACCTGCTCCTGCGCCCAGGCGCTGTCGAAACCCAGCTCCTCGATGCGTTGCATCCTGGCACGGAACGCGTCGGGATCGAATTCACCGTCGGCGTAGAACTGCGGAATCGAGATCGCATAGCCCATGCCCGCGCCAACGCGGTGCACCTCGACGCTATTCCCGGCGCCGACCCCCTATTCGGGGTGGGCAGGATCGCGGCGTCCAGAGCGCTCTCGTGGACCGGCTAACACGCCCGCGCGTATTCCCGCCCGCGATGTGACAAATTCCCCATCCCCAGGATTTAGTTAGTTAGCATATTGCAACTATATTGGATCAAGCATTGTTCAGATCGCGTACTTCGGGGAGAGGGACCTTGGCTTCCGCACAAACACCCGCCGACCTGGACGTCGGTGACGTCCAGACGATCCGCCGGCGCCTGCGCGTCGACCGCGATCACCCGCATTACAAGTGGGTGGCGCTGTCGAACACCACGCTCGGGATGCTGATGGTCACCATCAACTCCTCGATCGTGATCATCTCGCTGCCCGCGATCTTCCGGGGCATCCACCTCAACCCGCTCGAGCCCGCCAACGTCAGCTACCTGCTGTGGCTGCTGATGGGCTTCCTGCTCACCTCCGCGGTACTCGTGGTCATGTTCGGCCGCCTCGGCGACATGTACGGCCGCGTGAAGATCTACAACGCCGGCTTCGTCGTCTTCACGGTCTCCGCGATAGCGCTCTCATTCGACCCGTTCGACGTCGGGGGCGGCGCGATATGGCTCATCGCCTGGCGCGTCATCCAGGGCGTCGGTGGCGCGATGCTCATGGCCAACTCCGCGGCCATCCTCACCGACGCCTTCCCGGCCAAACAGCGCGGCGTCGCGCTGGGCATCAACTCCGTTGCCGCCGTTGCCGGTTCGTTCATCGGCCTGCTCGTCGGCGGCCTGCTGGCCGAATGGGACTGGAAGGCGGTGTTCTGGGTCAGCGTGCCGTTCGGCATCATCGGCACCATCTGGTCCTACCGCTCCCTGCACGACAACGGCCAGCGCACGCCCGGCTCGATCGACATCCCCGGCACCGTCGCGTTCGCGGTGGGCCTCACGGCCCTGCTGACCGGAATCAACTACGGCATCCAGCCCTACGGCAACTCCAAGACCGGCTGGACGAACCCGTGGGTGCTGAGCGCGGTGATCGGCGGAATCGTGGTGCTGATCGCGTTCTGCTTCATCGAGATCTACTCCAAGCAGCCCATGTTCAACATGAAGCTGTTCCGCAACAAGACCTTCGCGCTGGGCAACTTCGCGAGCCTGATGGCCTCCGTCAGCCGCGGCGGCATGCAGTTCATGCTCATCATCTGGCTGCAGGGCATCTGGCTTCCGTTGCACGGCTTCAACTTCGAGGACACCCCGCTGTGGGCGGGCATCTACATGCTGCCGCTGACCATCGGCTTCCTTGTCGCGGGCCCGGTCTCTGGCTGGCTGTCGGACCGGTACGGCGGGCGCGTCTTCGCCGCGGGTGGCCTACTGCTGGCCGCGATCACCTTCGTGCTGCTGGTGATTCTGCCGGTCGACTTCAACTACTGGGTCTTCGCGGTCGTCATCCTGCTCAACGGCCTCGGCACGGGCATCTTCACCTCGCCCAACACCGCCGAGATCATGTCCGCGGTCCCGGCCTCGCAGCGCGGCGTCGCCTCGGGCATGCGCGGGACGCTGATGAACGGCGGCATGGCGCTGTCGATCGGCGTGTTTTTCTCCCTGATGATCGCCGGGCTGTCCAACACCCTTCCCGGAGCGATGAATTCGGGCCTGCTCGCGCAGGGCGTGCCCGGCGAGGCCGCGAGCCAGCTGGCGAACATGCCGCCCGTCGGCAGCCTGTTCGCCACCTTCCTCGGGTACAACCCGTTCAAGGAGCTGCTGGGACCGAAGATCCTCAATGCCCCCGGCGTCAACGGCGACACCATCACCGGGCAGTCGTTCTTCCCGCACCTGATCTCCGGTCCGTTCCACACCGGGCTGGTCGCGGTCTTCATCGCCGCCGCGGTGATGATGTTGCTGGGCTCGATCGCATCCTGGTTCGCCAAGAGCGACTACGTCGCGGACGAGGCGGCCGAGCTCGCCGAGGCCACCCGCGAGGGTATGGGCGACGACATCGACCGCACGCTGGTCGCCGCCACCGCGAACACCGGCACGGCCAACGCCGCCGCGGCGACCACCCGCCTGCCCGCGCCGACCGTCCGGCCACTGGCCGCGGAGGGACGCACGGTCAGCGGCCGGATCACCCACGCGGACGGCAGCGCCGTCCCCGGGGCGGCACTGACGCTGATCGACCAACGCGGACACCAGGTTTCGCGGGCGGGCGGCAGCATCACCGGCGACTTCGTCCTGGAGCCGCCCGCGCCGGGCAGCTACGTGCTGATCGTCTCGGCGGGCGGTCATCAGCCCGCGGCGGTCAACCTCGTGGTCGCCGGCCACCCCCAGCGCCTGGACATCCCGTTGCAGGGCTCGGGCGAGCTGTCGGGCATCGTGCACACCGTGGACACCCGCCCGGTGGCCGACGCCACCATCACCCTCACCGATATGCGCGGCGAGGTCGTGGGAGCCGCGGTCTCCGGCGCCGACGGCGGCTACAGCTGCCAGGGCGTGGTGTCGGGCGTGTACACGCTGGTCGCCGTGGCCGAACACATGCGGCCGAGCGCCATCACCCTGACGGTGCCCGACAGCGGACAGCTCCGGCACGACATCGAGCTGGCCCCGATGGCGGTGCTCACCGGCACGATCCGCGGGGCCGGCGGGCGGGCCGTGGCCGATGCGCAGGTCGTCGTGCACGACGCCAGCGGCGCGGTGCTGGGTTCCGCCCGCACCGACGAGGACGGCCGGTACCGGGTGAGTGGTCTGTCCGAGGGCAATTACACGGTCGTGGCCAGCGGCTACCCGCCGGTGACGAGCCGGGTCGTCGTCGCGGGCGGCCAGATCGGGCACGATCTGCGGCTCGGGTACGAGGGCGCGCACGAACCGAACGGCAACGGGTACAACGGCAACGGCGTGCACAGCGCCGCCGTGGGCAACGGCCTGCACGGTCACGGCTCGCACGGCAATCAGGTGAACGGCAACGGCCACAACGGAAACGGCCTCACCGCCCGGCACGCCGCCGACACCGAATAACAGAACACCCGAACCACGAACCTGGGCGGCGGCACGAACGGCCGCCGCCCAGGTTCGTGAGATCCCCCGGTAGCCGGAACGAGACACCACCGGGCCACGGCGCCGGACCGATGCCACGGCGGGCATACTTGCTGCCAAGGACGATGCCGCACGGGGACCGATTGGCCGGATGATTCAGCGAGGAGACAGCACCCGATGATGCAGCAGCGCAGCGCCGATCGCCTCGCCGAGGCCGCGGACATCTACGTGGCCGTCGGCCGGATCACCAGACTGCTGCGCCGCGCCGGGGATCTCGGCTCGCTCAGCACGGGCTCGGCGGCGGCGCTGGCCACCCTGGTGCGCTCGGGGCCGATGCGGCTGGGCGATCTGGCCGGCATCGAACGTGTCAGCGCGCCGACGATGTCGCGCATCGTCACGGTGCTCGAGAAGGCCGGATACGTCGAGCGCAGCCCCGATCCGATCGACGGCCGGGCCCAGGTCCTGTCCGCGACCGCACCCGCCACCGATCTGGTCAACGGCCTCACCTCCGCGCGCATCCAGCGCTTCGCCCAGGCACTGGACACCCTCGACGACGACGAACGCCGCTCCCTGGCAACCACTCTCACCAAGGTCGTGGACCTGCTCGACGAGTAGCCCGGCTTGACCTGGAGTGCACTCCAGGTCGTAGCGTCGGATCCGGCGGGCGCGGCCCGCCCTCGAATTGCGGCGTTAGGGAGGGTTCCATGATCGCGACCAGGAAGCTCGGCGAGCTGACCGTCGGCGCGCAGGGGCTGGGTTGCATGGGCATGAGTCATGCCTACGGGGTGCGTGACAACGACGACGAGTCGATCGCGACGATTCACCGGGCGCTCGATCTCGGGGTCACCCTGCTCGACACCGCCGACGTCTACGGCCCGGAGACGAACGAGAAGCTCGTGGGCCGGGCCATCGCGGGGCGCCGTGATCAGGTGGTGCTTGCTACCAAGTTCGGCATCGTGTTCGACGAGACCGGCCAGCGGGCCCGCGGCGACGCCGCATACGTCAAGCAGTGCTGCGACCGGTCGCTGGCCCGGCTCGGCGTCGATCACATCGACCTGTACTACCAGCACCGCGTCGACCCGAACGTCCCGATCGAGGAGACCTGGGGCGCGCTGGCAGAGCTGGCAGCCGCGGGCAAGATCCGCTACGCCGGCATCTCCGAAGCGTCGGCGGAGACGATCCGGCGCGCCCACGCGGTGTACCCGGTGACAGCGCTGCAGAGCGAATGGTCGCTGTGGACCCGCGGCATCGAGGACGAGGTGCTGCCGACATGCCGCGAGCTGGGCATCGGCATCGTGCCATTCTCCCCGCTGGGGCGGGGGATGCTCACCGGAACCATCACCTCGCCCGCGGATCTGCCCGGCGACGACATGCGCCGTGCCATGCCCCGCTTCGCCGACGACAACTTCGAGCGCAATCTGGCCATCGTCACCGAGCTGCGCACACTCGCCGACGAGAAGGGCCTGACGGCGGGGCAGCTGGCGCTGGCCTGGGTGCAGAGCCGCGGCGAGGACGTCGTCCCGATTCCGGGCACCAAGCGCCGCACCTACCTCGAGCAGAACATTGCCGCGGCCGAGATCACCCTCACCGCGGCGGATCTCGCCCGGATCGAGGAGGCGGCCAAGGACGTCGCGGGCGCCCGCTACCCCGAGCAGTTCGCGCGGAACGTCGGAAAGTAGCGCGGCGGTGTGTCCTAGTGTGCCGCTGACACTTTCAGCACAATCGGTGTCTGTGCGGTAACCGAGGTGCCCGGCGCGGGCGTCTCCGCCGTCACCGTCCACGGTTTCGTCATCGCCTTCGCATCGTGCATGACGTCGGTGCCGTCGGCGGCGGTGATCGAGGTGATGTCGTAGCACAGGGCCGCGCCGACCACCGTGTCGCCGAGGGGCTTTCCGCGGAAGTCCGGCAGCTTCTGCGGCCACGCCTGGGACCCGCACTGCTCCCCCGCGGACTGCGCGGAGCTCGGCGCGGCCGCCGAACTGGTCGCCGCCGAACTCGGGGCCGCGGTGGAGCCGTGCGATCCCCCCGACGACCCGCACGCGCCACAGGCGAGGGCGGCGGCCAGGGTAGTCACGGCCATCACGGTGCGGCGCATAGGTTTTCCTTCACGGTCGGGGGCCGGAGCTGCCGGCCGTCGTCGCGGTGCGCCACCGACCTTAATACGGGCCGTCACCGCCGCACCGGGCGGACCGCGCGAGGGGGCCGAATGCGCTGCGGGCCAGCGAATTTGCCGCGGTTACAGGTCCGCCTCGCTCAACGCCGCGTGCATGATCGCATTGGCCGTCGCCGCCAGCACCCGCGCGGCAGTGGTCTTGCCCGATGCTGGGAACCCCCACAGCACCACCACCCCGGCACCGTCGAGCCGACCTACGCACTGCTGTAGCGCCGACGTCGTCGCTGGTGACAGCACACGGGCGTACGAGAAGATGCAGCAGTCCATCCAACCCGTGGCCTAGAGTCCAGCAACCCGACTCCACGGAACCTGGGGTACATCAAAGTCTCCCGACTCGCCGGGGTGGCTCAGTCTCGGGCCGTCCCGGACTCGGCATTGTGCATCCGTGACGGCGCGTGAGCGGTAGAGTGTTCGAAAGCTGGTGTGCAGCAGTGCACTCCGCTACTGCGTATTGGATTGATCGTCAGCGCACTCGGCCACCGAGGCTGCAGGTAACTACTGCGACGCTGTACTGGTGTCGAACAGAGTCGTCCAGAACTCGTGTTGTACAGCGTTCCACAGGTCCTGATGCTGTGGCAGCACCTCACGGGCGTCGGCGAGATCCAGCGAGCGAATGTCCCCGGCGAAGACGATGGTCCCCGGTTGCGCGAGGGGTAGTAGTTTGCCGGGCCATTCGACCGCGGGACTGGAGTCGCCGAGCAGCATTACGCGCTGTATCCACGGACGGTGGCGAATCAGCCGCCAGTCCGCCATTTTCCTGCCATCGGCAGTTGTGGTCGTGCGCAGGCCGTTTCGCTTCATTACCGCCCTCTTTGTCGTTGGCAGTTCCCGATGCCGGGGGACATGACACCCCGGCATCGGGAAGGTTCGAGCGCCCAGGAGTAGACCGGAGCGGTTGCTCGGGCGGTCATCGTCGAGTCCGGCGCGCCGGACGAAATATGGTCCGGATTCCGTTCTCCGGCAGCGGGTTCGGCCAGCGCGCTATCCGTCATCGCTTGAAGCACGGGGGCATTCGCTCTGTAAGCGGCGACCGGCACGGGGCCACTCAGGGCAGGTGGTGCGTCGATCGCTCGTTCAACGAGGCTTCTCATGCTCGTTTCCTCCTGTCGCGGAACGCAATCGACTGCCTGCGGTACAGGCCTTGATGGGGCGATTTCAGTTGCCGGACAGTGTTTCAGACACGCGACGCAGATGCAACGGCACCTGCAGATGGACCTGCAGGCGCAGATCTATCTGCACGTGCGTTTGCAGGTACAGTGGTAGTGGAGTCCCAGGAATCGGCAGGAAGTGTGTGGAGTGTGATGTCCGAAAGAACTGCCCCGCGCACGCCGACCCAGGACGAGATCGACTGGCGGAAGAGCTCATATAGCGGTCCGCACGGCAATTGTGTTGAGTTGGCACGCTTTTCCCCCGACCAAGTGGTAATGCGAAACTCCCGGGACCCCGATGGGCCGGTGTTGACCTGCACCCGTGCGGAATTCGCTGCGCTGGTACGAGGCATCAAGGAAGGCGGCTTCGATGGCCTGATGCTGTAGGGTGTCCGCGGTGGTGCACCAACAGGGCTGCAGATTCTGTACAGCATGGGAGTCGATTCGATGACAGGCGGTGCGGTAAGTCACCCCTCCGCCGAACGCGGTCCAACCGTTTTGCGGATCGCGCTCGGTGGCCAATTGCGCAAGCTCCGCGAAGAACGCGAGATCAGTCGCCAGGCCGCCGGGGATGCGCTACGCGCATCGGAAACCAAGATCACTCGACTCGAGCTGGGCCAGACCGGATTCAAAGAACGCGACGTGCACGACCTACTCACGCTGTACGGGGTGGACGATGCCGACGAGCGCGATCGTTTCCTCGGCCTGGCTCGCCAGGCCAGCCGACCCGGGTGGTGGCACCGCTACACCGACCTACTGCCCTCCTGGTTCGAGACCTACGTCGGTCTGGAACAGGCCGCCTTCGGTATCCGTATCTACGAAACCCAATACATCCCAGGCCTTTTCCAGACCGCGGACTACGCCCGATATATCTTCGGCCTGGACTCGCGAGAAGAAGCGCAACGTCTGGTCGACATGCGGATGCGCCGACAGCGCATACTCACCCGCGAACCGAACCCGCCGAGGGTGTGGGCCGTGATCGACGAGCATGTGCTTTGCAGACAACCACCCGACCCGCGAGTGGCCCGCGATCAACTGCGACATCTGCTGAAGCTGATCGAACTGCCCAACGTCACCGTGCAGGTACTCCCCGAGACCGCCGGCCCCACTCCCGCCGAAGGCGGCTCGTTCACTATGCTGCGCTTCCCCGAACCGGAGCTGCCCGACATCGTCTACCTCGAACAACTCACCAGCGCACTCTATCTCGACAAGAGACAGGACCTGCTGCGCTACCGGAACCTGATGGACACCCTGTGTGCGGCCTACGCCCAACCGCCCGAACAGACCGCTACCTTCCTCCAAACGCTGCTCGACGCCCAGCCCTCTTAACTTATCGCTGATGCGTAGGGGGCTTGCGCTGGGATTGCTGGATGGGCCTGCGTGTCGGGGCCGAGCAAGCGGGACCTCCCGGTAGCAAAGGGTTTTCCGGATCACCGCGCCCTCGAGAGGTCCCGTTACGTCGTTGTACTCCTGCGCTGCGGACGTTGGCAGCGAAATCGCCGGCATCGGTTGCGGGTGTGTGGCCTGCCGGTTCGGTTTTCCGTCGCCGCACGGTCGCGATTGCAGCTCGATCCAGGTCGGGCGGCGCGGTGGTCGGTGATATGCCGGCACAGCGGCAGGAAGGTGTGCGCGCTGGTCCGGGACAGGGGGTCGCTGCCGGTGGTCGGGCGGGAACCGGTGCGCCGGTTCTCGTGGCGGCGTGGTCCTCGGCATCGGTCAGGGTTGCATTACCTGGTCAGCACGGGCCGCTACCACGGGTACGAGTCGTTAGCCGAGGCCCGGCTATTGTCGATGCTGGACTTCGTCGGCCAGGTGAGCGATGCGCTAACGCAGCCACTGCGATTGCGTTACTTGACTGATGCCGGCGCGGTGAATCACGTCCCGGAATTCTGGCCTGCACGACTGACGTGGGAGCGGGTGACCTCGCGCAAGTGGTTGTAGCGGGTGGCCCACTGTCCGAGAAACGGCCTGGCGCAACCGAAGTGGACGTAGATGCTCGCTGGTGGGCGGGGATGGACGCGGCTGTCTTGCGTCGAGCAGAACGGTCAGCCAGTGGCGGGCCGGGGAAGCCGGGCGGGAGATCGCTTGTGACACGGTCGATCCAGGAGCGGATCGCCGGGGCCGGATCGCGTCGAGCACCCCCAATACACGGCCTGACCACATAAGCGGTGTGTTTACGCACCGCCGACGGTAGGGTGGCTGTGTTGCACCGTTTGTCGCACATGAATCACCCCTTGCGTCAAGAGTTTTCGGAGAAGAAAGGCAGCTGCGGATGTCCGCCGACCGCGATTTCCACCCCTCGGGGGTCGACCTGCGCACCGACCAGGCCCACAGCGCCAGGATTTACGACTGGTTCATCGGCGGTAAAGACAATTACGAGGCCGACCAGGCTGCCGGCGCCGAGATAGAAAAGGTCTACCCGACTGTGCGGGCCGCAGCGCTGGCGAACCGGCACTTCATGCACCGCGCGGTCCGCCACATCGCCCAGGCAGGAGTCCGGCAGTTCCTCGACATCGGCACCGGGCTGCCCACCGAGCCGAACCTGCACCGGGTCGCCCAGGCCGTCACACCGGACGCGCGGGTGGTCTACACCGACAACGACCCGCTGGTGCTGACACATTCGCGGGCGCTGATGACCGGCACAAACGAAGGGCGGGTGAGCTACATTTCCGCCGACGTCACCGACCCGCAGTCGATCCTCGACGCCGCGGAACTGCGCGACACACTCGACTTTTCCGAACCGATCGCGTTGAGCATGATCGCGCTGCTGCACTTTGTCACCGACGAGCACGCCTACCCCGCAGTGCGCACCCTGGTCGACGCGCTGCCGCCGGGCTCGTATCTGATTCTGTCCCATGCCGCGGCAGACCTGAATCCGGAACAATCCGCCCGCTTGGCGCAGGCGTACCACGCCAGCGGCGTCCCCATGGAGCTGCGCGACCGCGAACAGGTATTGCGATTGTTCGACGGGCTCGACTTCCTCGAGCCCGGCTTCACCACACCGCACCGCTGGCGACCGGACCCGGCCGACATCGGCCTGTCCGACCAAGCTCTCGCCGACCGCGACCGCGACGTCATGCAGCACGCCGCGGTGGCGCGAAAACCCTGATCCACTGAACACAACAAAGACAACCGCGCCCAGCCCGGTCGGGCATGCTCGGGCGGGCATGCGGGCTTTCTTCATTACGTCGTTTCGCGAACAGTCAACTGCTCGATCGATCGACGGCTGGCTCAGCCCTGAGATCGTGCGCGGGCGTTGCGCGAACAACCCCAGCGTGCCGACCTGCTCCCCGCCCTGGCGCATCGGGATCCCGCCCGCGGGCCGGGCCGCGGCGGAGCGGGCGGGGCGAGGCTCACCTCGTTCACGGGATGCGATGTCCCGCAACGTATCTCCCCGGATCCCCCGGCCTTCGTCAGCCGTGCAGGTACTGGACCAGATGTTCGCGCTCGGTCTGCAACTCCGATATGGCGCTCTTGACCACGTCCCCGATGCTCACGATGCCGACCATCCGCCCGTTGACCACCACCGGCAGGTGGCGGATCCGATGCTCGGTCATCGTCGAGCGCAGGGTCTCGGCACGGTCGTCGGGCGAGCAGGTGTGCACCACCATCGTCATGATCTCGGACACCGGCCGGTCCAGCAGGTCGGCACCGACGCGGTGCAGGCGCCGCACGACGTCGCGCTCGGAGACGATGCCGTCGAGCGTGAGACCGTCCGCGGATACCACTACCGCGCCGACATTGTGCTCGGCCAGCACCCCCAGTAGTTCACGCACCGTGGCCCCCGGCCTGATCGTGACCACGTCGCTGCCCTTCGCGCGTAGAATCTCCGAAATTCGCATAGCGCCACCGTCCATCGTCGCCGTCCCCGGATATCCAGCATCCCGCGTTTTCCCTCGGGTGACCAGCATCGATTCGCTTGGTGACGATCAACGTCCCGCTTGTGGAAACACCGATTCCACGTGAACCTGCCACGCGCGGGCCCGGTGCGGACGTACCATCGCCCACGTGGCCGATGCGAACCGTCCCGCCGTGCTGCGGGTTCTCGTGTACAGCAGCGATTCCGACACCCGCCGCCAGGTGATGCTGGCGCTGGGCACTCGTCCGCACCCGGAGCTGCCGCCCCTGGAGTACCTGGAGGTGGCCACCGCGCCGGTGGTCGTCGAGCAGCTCGACGCGGGCGGCATCGATCTGGCCATCCTCGACGGCGAGTCCGCCCCGACCGGCGGCATGGGCGTGGCCAAGCAGCTCAAGGACGAGGTCTCCGACTGCCCGCCGATCGTGGTGCTGACCGGCCGCCCGGACGACGCCTGGCTGGCGAACTGGTCGCGGGCCGAGGCCGCGGTGCCGCATCCGATCGATCCGTTCGAACTTACCCAGGCCGTGGTCGCGCTGCTGCGGAACACACAGGCCGCCTGACTCCGAACTGCTGCGAAGCCCCCTTCCGTTCACGGAAGGGGGCTTCGCCGTTTCATCGTCCCGATTACGCCGGTTCGGTAATAAGTGACAGTTCTGAATTCGATCAAACGCAGCCGCCAAACCGCTGGTATTGAGAAGGAACGGTTGTAAGCTGTGCCCTAGCTCACATGAGTGCGGGCGTTGGTATCAGTACCCGTCCACGTCAGGTCCCCTTACGCCCGCGCCCACGCCCGAGCGCGCCCACGGGGGCGAGACTGGCCCGGCAGACGACGATGTCAGCCCCGCCTCGGCTGCTGCCGTCCGAGGACACCGAAAAAGGGGTTGTGCAGTTGTGAATAATGAGGTTCCCACACTCGTTCTCGGCGCGGTCGCCGCGGCCTTCGGGCTCGGCTCGATCCTGCTCGCCGCCCTGGTCGGTCCCAAACGTCTCAACAAGGCCAAACTCGAGGCCTACGAATGCGGTATCGAGCCGACGCCGCACGCGGTCGCCGGTGGTCCCGGAAACGCTGCCGGACAACGCTTTCCGGTCAAGTACTACCTCACCGCGATGCTGTTCATCATCTTCGACATCGAGATCGTCTTCCTGTATCCGTGGGCGGTCCACTTCGATGCGCTCGGTGTGTTCGGCCTGGTCGCGATGGCGCTGTTCATCTTCAACGTCTCGGTCGCCTATGCCTACGAGTGGCGGCGCGGCGGACTGAGCTGGGACTGATCCGGTACCGGGAGCATTACCGCCGCGTATACAACGCCCCAGAGCACAGCGCCGGACCTCCGGGTCCGGCGGGAATCTCAACGAGCACGGGAAGTGAGTCGGTCTTCAGATGGGTCTCGAGGAAAAATTGCCCAGCGGCTTCCTGCTCAGCACGGTCGAGCAGTTCGCCGGATACATGCGCAAGGGTTCGCTGTGGCCGGCGACATTCGGCCTGGCCTGCTGCGCAATAGAAATGATGGCCACGGGCGCGGGCCGGTTCGACAGCGCCCGATTCGGGATGGAGGTCTTCCGCGCCTCACCCCGGCAGGCCGATCTGATGATCGTGGCCGGGCGCGTCAGCCAGAAGATGGCGCCGGTGCTGCGCCAGGTGTACGACCAGATGACCGAGCCGAAATGGGTGCTGGCCATGGGGGTCTGCGCCTCCTCGGGCGGCATGTTCAACAACTACGCGATCGTGCAGGGCGTGGATCACGTTGTGCCCGTGGACATCTACCTCCCGGGCTGCCCGCCCCGGCCGGAGATGCTGCTGCACGCGATTCTGAAGCTGCACGAGAAGATCCAGGAGATGCCCCTCGGTGTCGACCGCGAGGAGGCCATCCGGGCCGCGGAGCAGGCCGCGCTGGAGTACACCCCCACCATCCAGCTGAAGGGGCTGTTGCGATGACATTCGACTCCCCCGCCACCCAGGGCCCACCGGAGGTTGCGGTGACCGAAGATCCAGCCAGCACAGCGCAATCCGGCGGCAAGCCGGAGCAGGCCGAGCCGACCGCGCCCGTGCAGGAGGTGATCGGCGTGCGCCACGGCATGTTCGGCGTCAGCGGCACCGGCGACACCTCCGGGTACGGCCGCCTGATCCGCACGCTGAGCCTGCCCGGCAGCACGCCCCCGCCCTACGGCGGCTACTTCGACGAGGTGGTCACCGCCCTGGCAAGGGCCCTGTCCGACACCGTGTTCGCCGCCGCGATCGAGAAGATCGTGGTGGACCGCGACGAGCTGACCCTGCACGTGCGCCGCGAGCACCTGCCAGTCGTCGCCCGGACCCTGCGCGACGATCAGGACCTGCGGTTCGAGCTGTGCCTGGGCGTCAGCGGCGCGCACTACCCCGCCGACACCGGACGCGAACTGCACGCGCTCTACCACCTGCTCTCGATCACCCACAACCGCCGTGTGCGCGTGGAGGTCTCGGCGCCCGACGCCGATCCCCACATCCCGTCGCTGTATTCGGTGTATCCCACGACCGACTGGCACGAGCGCGAGACCTACGACTTCTTCGGCATCCTGTTCGACGGTCATCCGTCGCTGACCCGCATCATGATGCCCGACGACTGGCGCGGACACCCCCAGCGCAAGGACTACCCGCTCGGCGGGATCCCGGTCGAGTACAAGGGCGCGCGCATCCCGCCGCCCGACCAGCGCAGGACGTACCACTGATGAACGGGACAGACCCTTGGCACGACCACTCGGCACGACACAGCCGGGCGCGCGGCTGCATCGTCGAAGCCCGACCAGCGCAGGACGTACCACTGATGAACGGGACAGACACTCGGCACGACACAGCCGGGCGCGCGGCTGCATCGTCGAAGCCTGACCAGCGGAGGACGTACCACTGATGAACGAGACAGACACCAAACGCGAAACAGGTTCCTCCCCAACCGAATCCACTGTCACCGTCGTGGGGCAGGACTGGGACGACGTGCGCCAGGCCCTCGACGGCGCCGCCGAAGAACGCATCGTGGTCAACATGGGCCCGCAGCACCCCTCGACGCATGGTGTGCTGCGGCTGATCCTGGAGATCGAAGGCGAGACGGTCACCGAGGCCCGCTGCGGCATCGGCTATCTGCACACGGGCATCGAGAAGAACCTCGAATACCGCACCTGGGTGCAGGGCACCACCTTCGTCACCCGCATGGACTACCTCTCCCCGTTCTTCAACGAGACCGCCTACTGCCTGGCGGTGGAGAAGCTGCTGGGCATCACCGAGGCGATTCCCGAGCGGGTCACCGTGATCCGCGTGATGCTGATGGAACTCAACCGGATCTCCTCGCATCTGGTGGCGCTGGCCACCGGCGGCATGGAGCTGGGCGCACTGACTCCCATGCTGTTCGGATTCCGTGAGCGCGAACTGATTCTGGACGTCTTCGAGACCATTACCGGTCTGCGCATGAACCACGCCTACATCCGCCCCGGCGGCCTGGCCCAGGATCTGCCCGACGACGGCGTGGCCAAGGTGCGAGACCTGTTGGCGCTCATGCCCAAACGCCTGCGCGATATGGAGCTGCTGCTTAACCAGAACCCGATCTGGAAGGCCCGCACCCGCGGCGTCGGCTACCTGGACCTGGCCGGGTGCATGGCCCTGGGCATCACCGGCCCGGTGCTGCGCTCCACCGGCCTGCCACACGATCTGCGCAAGTCCCAGCCCTACTGCGGTTACGAGACATACGAATTCGACGTCATGACCGACACCGGCTGCGACTGCTACGGCCGCTACCTCATCCGCGTGAACGAGATGAAGGAGTCGCTCAAGATCGTCGAGCAGTGCCTGGACAAGCTGCGACCCGGCCCGGTCATGGTGGAGGACAGGAAGATCGCCTGGCCCGCGGACCTGAAGCTGGGACCGGACGGCCTGGGCAACTCCCCCGAGTACATCGGCCACATCATGGGCACCTCGATGGAGGGCCTGATCCACCACTTCAAGCTGGTCACCGAGGGGCTGCGGGTGCCGCCCGGGCAGGTGTACACCTCGGTGGAATCCCCGCGCGGGGAGCTCGGCGTGCACATGGTCAGCGACGGGGGTACCCGGCCCTACCGGGTGCACTATCGCGACCCCTCGTTCACGAATCTGCAGGCCGTGGCGGCGATGTGCGAGGGCGGCATGGTCGCCGACGTGATCGCCGCCGTGGCGAGTATCGACCCGGTGATGGGTGGTGTTGATCGATGACGGAAATCCTGTTGAAGCTCTCCACGCGGCCGATTCCGTATCCGGCCGAGGTGCACGACCGGCTCGAGGCCGACGCGAAGCAGATCATCGACTGCTATCCGCAGTCGCGCTCGGCGCTGCTGCCGCTGCTGCACCTGGTGCAGAGCGTCGAGGGGTACGTTTCGGGCACCGGCATCGGATTCTGCGCCGAGCAGCTGGGCCTGACCGATGCCGAGGTCACCGCCGTGGCCACCTTCTACTCCATGTACCGCAGCACCCCGACCGGCGACTACCACGTCGGGGTGTGCACCAACACGCTGTGCGCGATCCTGGGCGGCGACGAGATCCTGGCCGCGCTGAAGGCCCACCTGGGTATCGGGCACGGGGAGACCACCGCCGACGGCAGCATCACCCTCGAGCACATCGAGTGCAACGCCGCCTGCGACTACGCGCCGGTCGTCATGGTGAACTGGGAGTTCTTCGACAACCAGACCCCCGAATCCGCACGCGCACTGGCGGATTCGCTGCGCAACGGCGAACCGGTGATCGGCAGCCGCAGCGGGATACCGCTGTGCACCTTCCGCGAGACCGCCCGCGTGCTGGCCGGCTTCCCGGACGAGCGTCCCGGGGTCACCGACGGCGAGACGGGCGCGGCCACCCTGGCCGGACTGC
The DNA here is from genome assembly GCF_018860155.1 of Nocardia albiluteola. Lineage (GTDB taxonomy): Bacteria > Actinomycetota > Actinomycetes > Mycobacteriales > Mycobacteriaceae > Nocardia > Nocardia albiluteola. The sequence continues at coordinate 184,723 of NZ_JAHKNI010000008.1, read as the reverse complement.
ACGTCGCCCGCACCACCGCGGTGCCCGAACAGCCACTGCACCGGCATGATTCGCGCTTCGACGACGGGAGCGACCGGTGACTCTCGCTCCCGTGCTCACCCGCTACTGGGACGAGCCGCAGTCGTGGACCCTGGACACCTACCGCCGCCACGACGGATATCTCGCACTGCCCAAGGCACTGCGCATGCATCCGGACGAGGTCATCTCCACCGTCAAGGATTCCGGGCTGCGCGGCCGCGGCGGCGCCGGCTTCCCGACGGGTATGAAATGGGGCTTCATCCCGCAGGATTCCGGCAAACCGCACTACCTCGTGGTCAACGCCGACGAGTCGGAACCCGGTACCTGCAAGGACATTCCGCTCATGCTGGCCACCCCGCACGTGCTGATCGAGGGCGTGATCATCGCGGCCTACGCGATCCGCGCCTCGCACGCGTTCATCTACGTACGCGGCGAGGTGCTGCCGGTGCTGCGGCGGCTGCAGGCCGCGGTCGCCGAGGCCTATGCCGCCGGCTATCTCGGCCACAACATTCTCGGCTCCCACTACGACCTGGAACTGATCGTGCACGCCGGGGCCGGGGCGTACATCTGCGGCGAGGAGACCGCGCTGCTGGATTCGCTCGAGGGCCGCCGCGGCCAGCCCCGGCTGCGACCGCCGTTCCCAGCCGTCGCAGGCCTGTACGCCAGCCCGACGGTGGTCAACAACGTGGAATCCATTGCCAGCGTGCCCCCGATCATCCTCAACGGCATCGACTGGTTCCGGTCGATGGGCTCGGAGCGCTCGCCCGGATTCACCCTCTACTCGCTGTCCGGGCACATCGCCCGGCCCGGGCAATACGAGGCGCCACTGGGTATTACGCTGCGCGAGCTGCTCGGCTACGCGGGCGGCGTGCGCGCCGGGCACACCCTGAAGTTCTGGACCCCGGGAGGATCGTCCACTCCGCTGCTCACGGCCGAACACCTCGACGTCCCGCTGGACTACGAAAACGTGGCCGCCGCGGGATCCATGCTGGGCACCAAGGCATTACAGATCTTCGACGACACCACCTGCGTTGTGCGCGCGGTGCTGCGCTGGACCGAGTTCTATGCCCACGAATCCTGCGGCAAATGCACGCCGTGCCGCGAGGGCACCTACTGGCTCGTGCAACTGCTCGAGCGACTCGAACACGGGCAGGGCACCGAGGCCGACCTCGACAAGCTCCTCGACATCGCCGACAACATCAACGGCAAGTCGTTCTGCGCGCTCGGCGACGGCGCGGCGAGCCCGATCTTCTCCTCGTTGCAGTACTTCCGCGACGAATACGAGCGGCACCTGCGCGAGGGGCGCTGTCCGTTCGATCCGGCCCGCTCGACCGCCTGGGCGGTCACCGCACAAGGAGGCGCGCGATGACCGCCACGGTTTCCTCGGGTACCAGCGACGGGGTGACCCCCGCGGACATGGTCACCGTCACTATCGACGACACCACCCTCAGTGTGCCGACGGGCACGCTGATCATTCGCGCCGCCGAACTCGTCGGCATCCAGGTCCCTCGATTCTGTGACCATCCCCTGCTCGACCCGGTCGGCGCCTGCCGCCAATGCCTCGTCGAGGTGGAGGGGCAGCGAAAGCCGGTGGCCTCCTGCACGATGACAGTCACCGACGGCATGGTCGTGCGGACCCAGCTCACCTCCCCCACGGCGCAGAAGGGGCAGGAGGGGGTGATGGAGCTGCTGCTCATCAACCACCCGCTCGACTGCCCGGTGTGCGACAAGGGCGGGGAGTGCCCGCTGCAGAACCAGGCGATGTCCAACGGGCGCGCCGAGTCCCGCTTCGACGGCGTCAAACGCACGTACCCCAAACCGATTCCGCTGTCCTCAGCCGTGCTGCTGGACCGCGAGCGCTGCGTGCTGTGCGCCCGCTGCACCCGCTTCTCCCAGCAGGTCGCCGGCGATCCGTTCATCGAACTGATGGATCGCGGTGCGCTGCAACAGGTCGGCATCGCCGACGGCGAACCCCTGGATTCCTACTTCTCGGGCAATACCGTGCAGATCTGCCCGGTCGGCGCGCTCACCGGCACCGCCTACCGGTTCCGGGCCCGGCCCTTCGACCTGGTATCGAGCCCGGCGGTGTGCGAGCACTGCGCCTCGGGCTGCGCCCAGCGCACCGATCACCGGCGTGGAAAGGTGTTGCGGCGCTTGGCCGGTGACGACCCGCAGGTCAACGAGGAATGGAACTGCGACAAGGGCCGCTGGGCCTTCGCCTACGCCGGCGAGCCCGACCGGATCACCACCCCGATGGTCCGCGGCTGGGACGGCGAACTGACCCCCGCCTCCTGGTCCGAGGCCCTCGCGCGCGCCGCCGAGGGGCTGGCTGCCGCGCGCGGCAACGCGGGGGTGCTGGTCGGCGGGCGCGCCACCCTCGAGGACGCCTACGCCTACGCCAAGTTCGCCCGCATCGCCCTGGGCACCAACGACATCGACTTCCGCGCCCGCCCCCATTCGGAGGAGGAGGCCGAATTCCTCGCCGCCCGGATCGCCGGGCAGGGCATGCCGGTCGACTACGCCGCCCTCGAGGCCGCCCCGGTGGTGTTGCTCGCCGGATTCGAGCCCGAGGAGGAGTCCCCGATCGTCTACCTGAGACTGCGCAAGGCCGCCCGGAAACGGGGGCTGGCGGTGTATTCGCTGGCCGCGCACGCCAGCCGCGGGCTGGAACGCATGTCCGGCACGCTGCTGACCACGGTGCCGGGCGCCGAGGCGCATCTGCTGGAAACCCTTCGCACGGGCGTGGATACCGGCCTGGAGCAGGCCGGTATCGACCTGGACGACGAGGGCGGCCGGGCCGCCGCCGCCCGGCTGGCCCACCTGCTGCGCGAACCCGGCGCGGTGATCCTGGCCGGCGAGCGCCTGGCGACCGCGCCCGGCGCGCTGTCGGCCGCGGTCCGCCTGGCCGACGACACCGGCGCGGCCCTGGCGTGGGTGCCGCGCCGGGCCGGCGAGCGCGGGGCCGTCGAGGCCGGTGCGTTGCCGGGCCTGCTGCCCGGTGGCCGCCCGATCGTGGATTCCCATGCGCGGCAGCAGATCAAGACAGCGTGGGATGTGGACGAGCTGCCCGTGGATACCGGGCGTGACACCGCGGCGATCCTGGCCGCCGCGTCCACGCTCGGGGCGCTGGTCGTCGGCGGTGTCGAGATCGGCGACCTGCCCGATCCCACCGCGGCCCGGGCCGCCATCGACGCCGCCCGCTTCGTGGTCAGCCTGGAGCTGCGGCGCAGCGAGGTCACCGACCACGCCGACGTGGTGTTCCCGGTAGCCACCGCCTCGGAGAAGTCCGGCACCTTCCTGACCTGGGAGGGCCGCGCGCGGGAATTCGATGCGGCACTCGGCGATTCGACCGTCCGCAGGCAGGCCGCGCCGCTGGCCGATCACCGCGTCCTGCACGCCATCGCCGAGGAGATGCGCGTGCCGCTGCGGCTGCCCGACATCGCCTCGGCCCGTGCGGAACTGGCCGCGCTCGGCGCCTGGGACGGCCCGGCGGCGACCGGCCCCGACGCGCTGCCCGAACCGCTGCCGCAGCCCCCGGCGGGCAGCGCGATCCTGGCCGGCTGGCGGATGCTCATCGACCGTGGCCGCCTGCAGGACGGCGAGGAGAATCTCGCCGCCACCGCTCGCCGGCCGGTCGTGCGCCTGTCGCACGACACCGCGGCCGAAATCGGCGCCAGCACCGGCGATCCGGTGCACGTGAGCACCGACCACGGCCACATCACGCTGCCCCTCGAGGTGACCGAGATGCCCGACCGGGTCGTCTGGCTGCCGCTGAATTCGCCCGGATCGGTTGTGTACCAACAGCTTTCTACCACTCCGGGACATGTCGTGCGCATCCGGCGGGAGGACCACCGTGAGTGAGCTCATCCCCATCACCCCGGCGCGTATGCGGCCGGGATCCGGAACCGGCTCGGTCGCAACAGATTCCGGCCAGCAGCATGCCGGAATGACGGAACTGTCCCGCCCGAGCATCGAGGAGGTGCTGTCGTGAGTGATATGAGTGCCTTCGGCCACGACCCCTGGTGGCTGGTGGTGGTGAAATGCATCGCGATCTTCATCTTCCTGCTACTCATCCCGATGCTCGGCGTCTACGCCGAACGCAAGATCGTGGCGTGGATGCAGATGCGCGTCGGCCCGAACCGGGTCGGGCCGCACGGCACCCTGCAGTCGATCGCCGACGGGGTGAAGATGCTCCTCAAGGAGGACATCGTCCCGACCATCGTGGACAAGCCGATATTCATTCTCGCCCCGGTGGTTTCGCTGATTCCGGCGGTGATGGCGTTCGCGGTGATGCCGTTCGGGCCGGAGGTGTCGTTCTTCGGCACCCGGACCCCGTTGCAGCTCACCGACATGCCCGTCGGGGTGCTGTACATCCTGGCGATGGCCTCGATCGGCGTGTACGGCATCGTGCTGGCCGGCTGGGCGTCGGGATCGACGTATCCGCTGCTGGGCGGACTGCGCTCGACCGCCCAGGTCATCTCCTATGAGATCGCGATGGCGGCCTGCTTCGCGGCGGTGTTCCTGCTGACCGGCACGATGTCGACCTCCGGCATCGTCGCGCACCAGTGGGGCACCTGGAACGTCTTCCTGCTGCTGCCCTCGTTCGTCATCTACGCGGTGTCCATGGTCGGCGAGACCAACCGGGCGCCGTTCGATCTGCCCGAGGCCGAGGGCGAGCTCGTCGGCGGCTTCCACACCGAATACTCCTCGCTCAAGTTCGCCATGTTCATGATGGCCGAGTACATCAACATGGGCACGGTGTCCGCGCTGGCGACCACGCTGTTCTTCGGCGGCTGGCACGCGCCGTTCCCGCTGAACCTGTGGGCGGGAGCCAATTCCGGATGGTGGCCGCTGCTGTGGTTCACCGCGAAGGTGTGGATCTTCCTGTTCGTGTTCATCTGGCTGCGCGGCACACTGCCGCGACTGCGCTACGACCAGTTCATGAACCTGGGCTGGAAGCTGCTGATCCCGGTCTCGCTGCTGTGGGTGATGGTCGTCGCGACCCTGAAGGTGCTGCAGGACAACGGAGTTCACATCCAGACCGCCGGAATGGTGATCGGTGGGATCGCGCTGACGCTGCTGCTGCTGGCGATGGTGGTGCGCGCGGGCCTGCGCGGCAGCGGCACCCCGGCGCCGGCCGAGCCCGCCGACTACTCTGGATTCCCGGTACCGCCGATGCCGGCCACGGCCTCGCGCCAGGGCCCGAAACCCGGTCTGCTCGAGCCGTTCGGGGGCTTCGCGGTCACCTTCCTGACCATGTTCAAGAAGAAGAACACCGAGTTCTATCCGGAGGTCAAGGAGCCGACCGCGCCGCGCTATCACGGCCGCCATCAGCTCAACCGCCATCCCGACGGACTCGAGAAGTGCATCGGCTGCGAGCTGTGCGCCTGGGCCTGCCCGGCCGACGCGATCTACGTCGAGGGCGCGGACAACACCGAGGCCGAACGCTTCTCCCCCGGTGAGCGGTACGGGCGCGTCTATCAGATCAACTACCTGCGCTGCATCGGCTGCGGCCTGTGCATCGAGGCCTGCCCCACCCGCGCGCTGACCATGACCAACGAATACGAGCTGGCCGACGACAACCGCGCGGACCTGATCTACGAGAAGGACCGGCTGCTGGCCCCGCTCCAAGCGGGGATGACCCTTCCGCCGCACGCCATGGTGCCCGGCACCACCGAGCAGGACTACTACCTCGGCACGATCGACGTGCTGGGCAGCCTTGCGGCAGGGGCGACGTCCGAGGCGGACATCGTCTCCGGGCAGACCCCGGCCGCGGCCGGAGCGGAAGGAGCATCGCGATGAATCCCCTGGCGGCACACGCGGTCCCGCGGGCCGGGCAGCTCGCCCTCGCCGAGGGCGCGACGCACACCTCCACCGGCGAGGCGGTGCTGTTCTGGGTGCTGGCGGTCGTCGCGGTGGCCGGGGCGCTGGGCATGGTGACCGCGCGTAAGGCCGTGCACGCGGCAATGTGCCTGGCGGCCACCATGATCACGCTGTCGGTGTTCTACATCGCCGAGAACGCACTGTTCCTGGGCGTGGTGCAGATCGTGGTCTACACCGGCGCGGTGATGATGCTGTTCCTGTTCGTGCTGATGCTGGTCGGCGTCGACACCTCCGAATCCCTGCGGGAGACGCTGCGCGGGCAGCGGATCGCGGTCATCGTTGTCGGCATCGGGTTCGCTCTGCTGCTGAGCGCGGCCATCGCCCGTGGGCTGCACGACGATTCGGTGGCGCAGCGGGGGCCGGGCTTCGGACAGTATTCCATCAACGCCCTGGCCGAGCTGATCTTCGTGCGGTACGTGTGGGCATTCGAGCTGACGGGAGCGCTGCTGATCACCGCCACCATCGGGGCGATGGTGCTGGCCCACCGGGAACGGTTCGGGTTGCACTCGGATCAGAGGGAGATGTCCAAACAGCGTGTGCGCGAGGGTGATCGGGTCACCCCGTTGCCCACGCCGGGCGTGTACGCCCGCCACAACGCGGTGGACATTCCTGCCCGCCTGCCCGACGGCTCGTTCGCCGAACTGTCGGTCAGCACCATCCTGCGGCACCGCCGTCATCGCGCGCACACCGAGGCGGCGGTCATCGGCGTGGACGTGACCAACGGCGACGGCAACGGCTCCTCCGGACCACACATCGGCTCCGGCAACGACGACGCCAGCACGGCTGACTAGAAAGGCTCTGCGGTGAATCCGGACAACTATCTGTATCTCTCGGCACTGCTGTTCACCATCGGCGCGGTCGGAGTCCTGGTGCGGCGCAACGCGATCGTCGTGTTCATGTGCATCGAGCTGATGCTCAACGCGGTGAACCTGGCGTTCGTCACATTCGCCCGCGAACACGACAACCTCGACGGCCAGGTCTACGCCTTCTTCACCATGGTCGTGGCCGCGGCGGAGGTCGTCATCGGCCTGGCGATCATCATGACCATCTTCCGCGCCCGCCGCTCGACCTCGGTCGACGACGCCAACCTGCTGAAGTACTGACATGGGTACGCAGATGCTCTGGTTGCTGCCGGCCCTGCCCCTCGCGGGCGCGATCATCCTGCTGCTGGCCGGGCGCGCGAGCGATGCCCGGGGACACTGGCTGGGCGTGGCGGCCGCGTTCGCCTCCTTCGGAATCGCGGTGTGGGCCTTCGCCGATATGCTCGGGCGCTCCGGCGCGGACCGGGCCGTATCGCACGACTTCTTCAGCTGGGTGCCCGTGGCCGGGCTGCAGGTGAACTTCACGCTGCAGCTGGATCAGCTCTCGATGTGTTTCGCGCTGCTGATCACCGGCGTCGGGTCGCTCATCCACCTGTACTCGGTCGGCTACATGGCACACGACGAGGGACGGCGGCGGTTCTTCGCCTACCTCAACCTGTTCCTGGCCGCGATGCTGGTGCTGGTCCTGGCCGGCAACTACCTGGTGCTGTATCTGGGCTGGGAGGGCGTGGGCCTGGCCTCGTACCTGCTGATCGGGTTCTGGTATCACAAGCCCTCGGCGGCGACCGCGGCCAAGAAGGCGTTCGTGGTGAACCGGGTCGGCGACATGGGTTTGGCCATCGCGCTTTTCGTCATGTTCGCCACCTTCGGCTCGGTCGACTTCGGCCGCGTGTTCGGGGGCGCGCCGCACGCGAGCCAGGGCACGCTCACCGCGATCGGGCTGTTGCTGCTGCTGGGTGCGTGCGGCAAGTCCGCGCAGGTGCCGCTGCAGTCCTGGCTCGGGGACGCGATGGAGGGCCCGACCCCGGTCTCGGCGCTCATCCACGCCGCCACCATGGTCACCGCCGGTGTGTACCTGATCGCCCGCTCGCACGCGATCTTCGATCTCGCACCGGGCGCCCGCACGGGCGTGCTTGTCGTCGGCGCGGTCACGCTGCTGTTCGGCGCGATCATCGGCTGCGCCAAGGACGACATCAAGAAGGCGCTCGCGGCCTCCACGATGAGCCAGATCGGCTACATGGTGCTCGCGGCGGGCCTGGGCCCGGCCGGATACGCGGTCGCGATCATGCATCTGCTGACCCACGGATTCTTCAAGGCCGGACTGTTCCTCGGCGCCGGTTCGGTGATGCACGCGATGAACGACGAGACCGATATGCGCCGCTACGGCGGGCTGCGCGCGCTCATGCCGATCACCTTCGTCACCTTCGGGCTGGGCTATCTGGCGATCATCGGCGTGCCGCCGTTCGCGGGCTTCTTCTCCAAGGACCGCATCATCGAGGCGGCGTTCGGGCACGGCGGCGCGAGCGGGGTCACGCTCGGTGCCGCCGCGCTGCTGGGCGCCGGAATCACCGCGTTCTACATGACCCGCGTGATGATCCTGACCTTCTTCGGCGACAAGCGCTGGGCGCCGGACACCCATCCGCACGAATCGCCCGCCTCGATGACCGGCCCGATGATCCTGCTGGCCCTCGGATCGGTGTTCTCCGGCGGACTGTTCTTCTACGGCTCCTCGCTGCAGAACTGGCTGGCTCCCGTTGTCGGACAGGAACATTCCGAGGGCGCCATGCCCTCCTGGGTGGTGACGATGCTGGCCCTGGTGGTCGTCGCGATCGGTGTGGCCGTGGCGTACGGGCAGTACGCCCGCCGTCCCGTCCCCGAGGCCGCGCCCGAGCAGGTCTCCGGGCTCACCGTCGCCGCGCGCCGCGACCTGTACGGCGACGCGTTCAACGAGGCCGCGTTCATGCGCCCCGGCGCGGAGCTGACCCGCTCGCTGGTCTTCCTGGACACCCGCGGCATCGACGGCATCGTGAACTCGACCGCGGCCCTCATCGGCGCGGTGTCCTCCCGAATCCGGCGCGTGCAAACCGGATTCGTGCGTTCCTACGCTCTGTCCATGTTCACCGGCGCGGCCCTGGTGGTCGCGGCCCTGCTGGCGGTGAGGTTGCTGTGAACTATCCCTGGCTGACAACGCTGTGGCTGTTGCCCCTGGTCGGGGCCGCCGCGGTGGTGGCGCTGCCCGCGTCTGCGCGCTCCCTCGCCCGCTGGACCGGGCTGGTCTTCTCGCTGGCCACACTGGTGATCGGGATCGTGGTCGCGACCCGGTTCACCCCGGGCGGGCCGCAGTACCAGCTCACCGAATCGCACCGGTGGATACCGGCTTTCGGGGCGAGCTACACCCTCGGCGTCGACGGGATCGCGCTGGCGCTGATCCTGCTCACCGCCGGACTCGTGCCGCTGCTGATCATCGCGGGGTGGGGGGACGAGCGGGAGGTCGGCACCGGGAGGCGCGTGGCGCACATCTATGTGGCGCTGACGCTGATCGTCGAGTCGATGGTGCTGATTTCCTTTGTGTCCCTGGATATTCTGCTGTTCTACGTGTTCTTCGAGGTCATGCTGATCCCGATGTACTTCCTGATCGGCGGATTCGGGCAGAGCAGAATTGCCGGAGATCACGGGCCCTCCATGGTTACGCAAGCTGCCGACTCCGGGCCTCACGCGATCTCCGGCGGGCGGGGCAGCTACACGGAACTGCGGCGGCAGCGCTCGCGCGCGGCGGTGAAGTTCCTGCTGTACAACCTGTTCGGCGGGCTCATCATGCTCGCCGCGGTGATCGGGCTGTATGTGCTCACCGCGCGCCAGCATCTGGGCGGACCCGACGGCACCTTCGATTTCCGCGCCGTCGTCGCCGCGGCCAACTCCGGGCATCTGGGTGCGGGCCCGGCGGTGCTCAACGCGCTGTTCCTGGGATTCATGTTCGCCTTCGCGGTGAAGGCGCCGCTGTGGCCGTTGCACACCTGGCTGCCCGACGCCGCGGTCTCGGCGACACCGTCGAGCGCCGTGCTGATGATGGCGGTGGTCGACAAGGTCGGCACGTTCGGCATGCTGCGCTACTGCCTGCTGCTGTTCCCGCACGCCGCGCACACCTACGCGCCGCTGATCAGCGTGCTCGCGGTGATCGGCATCGCCTACGGCGCGATCCTGGCGATCGGGCAGAAGGACGTGATGCGCCTGATCGCCTACACCTCGATCTCGCACTTCGGGTTCATCATCCTGGGCATCTTCGCCATGACCAATCAGAGCGGCGCGGGCGCGACCCTCTACATGGTCAACCACGGCATCTCCACCGCCGCGCTGTTCCTGATCGCCGGATTCCTGGTCTCGCGCAAGGGAACCCGCATGATCGCCGACTTCGGCGGCGTGCAGAAGGTCGCGCCGGTCCTGGCCGGGACCTTCCTGATCGCGGGCCTGGCCACGCTGTCGCTGCCCGGCCTCGCGCCGTTCGTCAGCGAATTCCTGGTCCTGGTCGGCACCTTCACCCGGTATCCGGTCGCGGCGGTCTGTGCCACCAGCGCGCTGGTGCTCGCCGCGATCTACGTGCTCTGGATGTACCAGCGGATGATGACCGGGCCGGTCAAGCAGGGCAACGAGCGGCTCTACGATCTGGTGCCCCGCGAATTGGTCGTCGTGGTGCCGCTGATCGTCGCGCTGCTGTTCCTGGGCGCCTATCCGAAACCGCTGCTGGATCGCATCAATCCGGCCGTCGCCGGGACCCTCACCACGATCGGCGCACACGATCCGGCGCCCGCGGTGCCGCAGGCGGCGACCATCTCCGACGGAGGTACGCACAAGTGAACACACTTGCAGTCGCAACGGTCACGGCCCCGTCCATCGAATACCGCGATCTGTCACCGATGCTCATCGTATTCGGCGTCGCGGTTGCCGCCGTGCTGGTCGAGGCGTTCGCGCCGCGGCCGTGGCGCTATCCCCTGCAGCTGGTGCTCGGCGTCGCCGGGCTGGGCGTGGCCCTGGCGGCGGTGATCGGGCTGGCGGGCACGCACACCACCGCGGTGGTCGGTGCGGTCGCGATCGACAACGTCACCCTGGTGCTGCAGGGCACCATCCTGGTCGCGGCGCTGCTCGGGCTGGCGCTGATGGCCGAGCGCGGGATCGAGCCGCGGCTGGGCCGGATGCGCCGCGAGGGGCCGGGCACCTGGAGCCGCGCGGCCGCCGCGGGCGTGCGGGTTCCGGTCGACGCGTTCACCCCGCAGGCCGCCGCCACGCCGGGCAGCGCCGACGAGATCGCCGCGGCCCGTGCGGGAATCACGACCACCGAGGTGTTCCCGCTCATGCTGATCGCGGTGGGCGGGCTGCTGCTGTTCCCGGCCTCCAACGACCTGCTGACCATGTTCGTCGCGCTCGAGGTGCTGTCGCTGCCGCTGTACCTGCTGTGCGGGCTGGCCCGCCGCCGGCGGCTGCTCTCGCAGGAGGCGGCGCTGAAATACTTTCTGCTGGGGGCGTTCTCCTCGGCCTTCTTCCTGTACGGGATGGCGCTGCTGTACGGATACGCCGGGACCGTGCGCTTCTCGGGCATAGCTGCGGCGGTCTCCCAGGATTCCGGTTCGAAAACCCTTGCCGTGCTGGGCATCGCGATGCTGGCGGTCGGGCTGCTGTTCAAGATCGGCGCGGTGCCGTTCCAGGCCTGGGTGCCCGACGTGTACCAGGGCGCACCGACCTCGGTGACCGCGTTCATGGCCGCGGGCACCAAGATCGCGGCGGTCGGCGCCTTCCTGCGGGTGCTGCAGGTGGCGGTGCCCGGGCTGCGCGAGGACTGGCGCCCGATCCTGGCCGCGGTGGCCGTGGCGACGATGGCGGTGGGCGCGGTCGTGGCGGTCACGCAGACCGACGTGAAGCGCATGCTCGCGTATTCGTCGGTGGCCCACGCCGGTTTCATCCTGGTCGCGCTGGTGGCGGCCAACACCCAGGGCACCTCCTCGGTGCTGTTCTACCTGGTGGCATACGGCATCAGCACCACGGGCGCATTCGCGGTGGTGACGCTGGTGCGCGACCGGGTCGGCGACGAGGCCACCTCGATGTCGGCCTGGGCCGGACTGGGCCGCCAATCCCCCTGGCTGGCCACGATTTTCGCGCTGTTCCTGCTCTCCTTCGCGGGCATCCCGCTCACCAGCGGATTCGTCAGCAAGTTCGCGGTCTTCCAGGCCGCGGCCGCGGCCGGCGACTCGTGGCTGGTGATCATCGGCGTGATCTGCAGCGCCATCGCCGCCTACTTCTACATCCGCGTCATCGTCCTGATGTTCTTCACCGACCCTGCCGACGACGCCCCCCGGATCGTCACCCCGCCGGTGACGAGCGCGCTGGTCGCCCTGACCGCCGCGGCCACCCTGGTCCTGGGCGTGTTCCCCCAGCCGGTCCTGGACATCGCCACCCGCGCAACGTCGTTCGTGCACTGAACCGTTCACGCTGTGCCCGGATGCGCCCGATGCATCCGGGCGCAGTGCGTTCGGCCATGGTGTTCCAATCGAGCCTGCGATCAGCGTGCCCGTCGACAACCCGGTGGACAGGCAACGGGCAGGGCCGACCCTCGACGGCGTTACAGTGGCGCCATGACCCTCGGATTCACCTGGGACACCAGCGAGCTGGACATCGACCTCGCGAGGCACACCCGCGAACGTGCCGTTTGGCGTATGCGCAGGACAATGCCGGGATTTGTCTGGGACGCGGCGGTGCTGGAGGGCAATCCCTTCACCTATCCTGACGTGCAGACACTGATGGAGGGTGTCACCGTAGGCGGCCATCGGCTTTCGGATGAACGTCAGGTCCTTGCGCTCGCCGACTCGATGCGCGAACTCGCACACCTTGTCGAGGAGGAAGACTTCCGCCTCGACAAGGTTACCTCCGATCGGTTTCAGTACCTCATCGCTAAGGATGAGGCATTGGAAGCGGGCCATTTCCGAGGGGAGGGAACGCTGGACACAGGCATCAGCGTGAATCTCGGAGAGTACGGCAGCCATATCCCCCCCGAGCCTGGACCCGGCGGAGAAAACCTGATTCGTCTCCACAGCGAGGGGCTCACCGACATTCTCGAGCTGCCCGACCCTGTACAGCAGGGCATCGCTTACTTCCTCTTCGCCGCGCTCAACCAGTTCTATTTCGACGGCAACAAGCGCACCGGCCGCGTGATGATGAACGGCCACCTCATGTCCTGCGGCATCGACGCGATCAGCGTGCCTGCCCTTCGGCGGCGTGAGTTCAACACGCTGATGGTCGATTTCTACCGGAGTAAGGATGCCACGGGCATGTTCGGCTTCCTGCTGTCCTGCCACCCGGACCGGCTCACGGCCTGACCGGCTACTCGATCACCTCGTGAAGGCGGGCGGCGAAGGCGGGCGGGTTCTCCATGAAGCCGGCGTGACCGCCGGGGAAGAGGGTGGGTTCGATCTTCAGTTCGGCGGCCAGCGCGCGGGTGGTGCGGTCGCAGAACAGGCCCGCGGAGGTGTCGCCGATGCCGAGGACGACGTGGGTGTCCAGGGCGCGCAGGGCGTCCAGGTCGGGGCGCCAGCCGGCGGTGGGCTCGAGTTCGTGGAGGTAGAAGAAGCGGTCGTTGGCGGCGTCGCGGTGGGCCAGCATCTGCTCGAGCACGCCCTCCGGGAACGGCATCTCCGTCATGGCGAAGAACTTCCGGATAGCGACGACCTCGTCGCCGTGGAAGGTCGCGACGATGTCGTCGCGGGTCCGGCGCTGGGACTCCCGGTCGTCCAGGAGTTCCGCGAGCGGCGGTTCGTGCGCGATAGCGGTCGACACCAGTTCCGGGGCCGCCTGCAGTAGCGCCAGGGTGGTGACCGCGCCGCCGGAGGAGCCGAGAACGGTTGCGGGACCGGCGTCCAGGTGCCGCAGGATGCGCGCCAGGTCGTCGGCGCGCAACTCGGGGGTGGCGTCGGTGCCGGGATCGTCGAGCTCGCTGCCGAAATGGCCGCGCGGGTCGGGGGTCAGTACGGTGTACTGCTCGGCAAGTTGCTCCGCCAGCGGTATGAACGGCGCCGAATGCATCGGCGAGCCGACGAGCGCCAGTAGCGGTCCGTCGCCGCGCAGCTCGTAGTACAGGCGCACGCCGGGGGCGGCGAGGGTGTGCGTGGTCACGGATGTGGTCATGCGGATCCTCCTGGGCATAGCGAACTGGGCACCCATGTCGACTCCCCCAGTATCCGAAATTCATCGGTCGCGGCACGGCATTCGATGCGACTGTGCGCGCCGTGCCGGAATTCGGTGCCGTTCAAGGTCATCGGCCGACGCGACAGTCCGACTCGCGACCGGTATAACCGAAGCGCCCATCGCCGTCTCGAGCGGCTCCTACGATGGTGCCGATGCGGATCGCAACGCAGATAGGGGTGGTTGAGATGACAGAGGGCTCCGCGCAGATCGATCAATCGAAGCCGAGTATCGCCCGCGTCTACGACTATCTGCTGGGCGGCAAGGACAATTACGAGGTCGATCGAAAGATCGGCGACTTCTTCATCGAGGACCTGCCCGGTTCGGTCTCGATCGCATATGCCAACCGGCAGGCGCTGATTCGCGCGGTGGGCGCCATTTCCCGGGACGGCATTTCGCAGTTCATCGACATCGGCAGCGGCCTGCCGACCGTGGACAACGTGCACCAGGTCGCGCAGCGCCACAATCCCGAGGCCCGCGTGGTCTATGTCGACAACGATCCGATCGTGCTGGCGCACGGGCGCGCGCTGCTGGCCACCGACGAGCACACCACCGTCTTCCAGGCCGATCTTCGCCATCCGGAGGAGATTCGCAAGAACTCCGAGGTCGAGCGACTGATCAACTTCGACGAACCCGTCGGGGTGATCTTCAGCGCGATCCTGCACCACCTCAACGACAGTGAGCGCCCGGCCGATCTCGTGGCCTGGTGGGCCGATCAGGTCCCCTCGGGCAGCGAGTTCTACATCTCGCATTTCCGCTCCGGCCTGAACGAGGAGACCCAGGCCGCGGAGGCGAAGCTGCAGGACAGTTTCGGGCGGGGGCGCTGGCGCACCGACGAGGAGATCGAGGCGCTGTTCGGCGATCTCGAGATACTCGAGCCCGGCCTGGTGAACTGTTCGCTGTGGCGTCCGGCGCCGGCCCCGGGCGACGACGTCAGCAAGATCGGCGTCGAGGCGCGCGACCTCGGCGACCTGACCCTGTGGGAGCAGCTGATCTCCTGCGCGTTGGCCCGCAAGCCCTAGCCGGGACCGATAGCCTGTCCGCATGATCAATGGTGCGCACACGATCATGTACGCGGCCGATGCGGACGCCGCGCGGGCCTTCTTCCGCGACGTGCTCGGCCTGGCGCATGTCGATGCCGGACACGACTGGCTGATCTTCAAGTCGCCGCCGGCCGAGCTGGCCGTGCACCCGGCCGGCGGCCCCGACAGCGGCCGGGTCGAGCTGTATCTGATGTGCGACGACCTGCACGCGACCGTCGAGGAGCTGCGGGCCAAGGGCGTCGAGTTCACCGGCGGCATCACCCAGCAGGGCTGGGGGCTGCTCACCACGCTCGTCGTGCCGGGCGCCGGTGAGATCGGGCTCTATCAGCCGCGGCACGAGACCGCGTACAACCTGGAGTGATTCGCTCCGACTCCGGCCGCGGGACGATTCGCCCGTGGCCTGGTTCAGCATATCCATTTGAACCTAATCTAATTAGGTTATAGGCTAACTTCTCTAGAAGGAGGTAGCCGACAATGACATCCCATCCGACATCCGGCACCCTGCGTGTGCCCGGCGCGACCCTGTACTACGAGACCCGCGGATCGGGCCCGGTGCTGCTGGCCCTGCCCGGCGGCGGGGGCGACGCGAACGGCTTCGACGACATGGCCGAACTGCTCGCACCCCGGTTCACCGTCGTCGCTCTCGATGCCCGCGGGTACTCGCGCAGCACGCTGGACAGCGGCACCCCCGAAACCCAGCATGTGCGGGTGCAGAGCGACGACGCGTACCGACTGCTGACCCACCTCACCGACCAGCCCGCGTACATCGTCGGCGGCAGCGCCGGAGCGATCGTCGGGCTGGATCTGCTCACCCGCCACCCCGAGTGCGTCCGCACCCTCGTCGCCCACGACCCGCCCTGTTTCGCGGTGCTGCCCGACGCGGCCGAACAGCGCACCTTCGTCGAGGAGGTGCACACCCTGGCCCGCACCGAGGGGATCGCGGCCGCCTCGGCGCGATTCCTCGCCGGGATCGGCGGGGCGATGAAGCCCTCGCCGGCGCCAGGAGAACTGCCGCCGGACAAGGCCGCGATGTGGGCCCGCCTGGCCGCCAACGCCCCGATCATGATGGAGTACGAACTGCGCGAATTCACCTCGTACATACCCGATTACGTCGCCCTGAGCGCCGTACGGGACCGCCTGGTGCTCGGCGTCGGCCGTGCGTCGCGCCACCTGCTGCCCTCCCGTCCGGCCGCCGAGATCGCCGCCCGGGTCGGACTGTCCGTCACCGAGTTCCCGGGCATGCACAACGGCATGCGCACCGAGGCAAGGGAATTCGCGGCGCAGCTGATCGACTTGCTCGCGGGGTAAACTGCCGCGTTCAACTGCGCGATGTCGGTTCCGACCGGTCCGCTCGGATCCAATAGGCTGTCCGGTGTTTCGACAGCAACAAGGAGTCTCACCGATGGTCAACCCGAAACGGTCCGGAAATCGGCCGATGCCGACAGAGCCGGAGCGCGATCGTGGTCGGTCGTCGGAGCCGGACGCCTCCGACGCGGCGCCATCCGGCTTCCGCATCGCGGACACGCTGGCCGCGGTCATGCTCCTGCTGGCGACCCTGACCTATCTCGGGCGCCTGATGGTGGGGCTGTCCCAGCCTGGCGACACCATCGCCCCCCGCGATTTCGGTTCGCTGCTGGCCTCGATCATCGCGATCGTTGCGGGAATCCTGCTGGTGACCGGCGTCAAGCCGCCGGTCGCCCGCGTCACCGGCGCGCTCGGGGCCGGTGCGCTGCTCCTGTTCAACGTGGCGAATCTGACCGGCGGCGCGGTCGACGACGTCATCGGCAAGTCCGCCAGGTGGGCGGCGATTCCGATCGCCGCGACCACGTTCCTGGCCATCGTCGCGCTGATCCAGGCGTCCTGGACCAGCGTGGAAACGGTGCGCACGCGCGCGGATCGGGACGAGGATCAGGACGCGCCCGCCCCGGTGGCGCAGACCGTCGCCGAGCCCACTCCGGCGCCGGAGCGCCCCGCCCTTCCGGAGCGCTCGGCGCCCATCCCGGAAACGCTCGGCGTCATCGGCGTGCCGGAAGCCGACGACGAACCCGCCGTGCCGTGGCAACAGGCCGACGTAGTCGACGCTCCGGGCCAGCCGTTCGAGCCCTATGAGCACCGGCCCGAACCCATCTCTACCGCCGACGAATCGCTCGGATCGTATGCGCGCGCGGACGCCCGCTCCGCCGAGGACCCCTCGACATTGTTGCTCCCGCCGCATCGGCCCGGACCGTTCGGCGCGCCGCTGAACGAGGGCCCAGCGGCGACCGACGCCGTGCCGTACGTGGACGGCTCCCCGGACACCACCGAACGACATGCCACCCCGATGGCACCACAGCATCCAGGCCCCTTCGGCGCCCCCCGGCGTCCGGACCAGTTCGCACCGGAGCCGCAAACGGCCCGCTCCAGAGAGGCCGAATCGTTTGCGGGGCAGGAGCTTCCATCGCCGGTATCGCGGCCGCAGCCAATGGAGTTCGACCCGGGAACGCAATCGCGAACCGAGCCGTTCATCTCGCAGCCGCCGCACGTCGAGACCGAATCCGAGGGCGAGGCTACATCCCTGCTGCCCCGGCCGACGGGACCGTTCGGCGCGCCGCGCCGCGAGCCGCTGCCGCCCGAGCCCTCCCGGGGCTCGGGGTACGGGCCGGGTGCGCCCGAACAATATCCGGGACCGCAATCGAACCCGGCATCCGCGATTCCCGAACGCGGCCCGGTTGTGCGTGACGCCGGTCGGCCTCCCGCCGAGCAGCCGGCACCGGACCGTCGCGAGCCCGAATCGGCAGCAGCACAGATGAGTGCGGGATCGCCATCCCAGCAGCCGGGGCCGTTCGGTGGGCCGCCACTGGGTTACGAGCACGCCGAGACCGAGGGCATCCCGATGGGACAGTTCGCGGATCACCCGACCACCGTCCTGCCCCGGCCGGGCGGTGCGGCCGATGCCGAGCTGTCACGCGACGGCGTGATCGGCGCGCAGCCGTACGTATCTCCCGACACTGCGCCGTTGCACAGGCAGGACTACCCCCAGGCAATGTCCGAGCCGCGGCCGCCGGCCGGGCGTGGCTACGATTCCGAGCCCGCTGCCTACCGCCCGGCCGGTGATGTGGCGCCGCAACCGATTCCGTCCCCCGTTCCCCACCGAGACGACTACAACTCACGGTTCCCCGAGGGTGAGCCCTACCGACCCGAATCCGCTCCCGGCGAGTGGCCCGCGGAACGGCAACCCGCGCCGGATGTCTCCCGCGCCGATAGCGGTACTGCGGTTGGCGGCGCCGAGGCCCAGTGGCCCGCCGCTCCGCATCGCCGTCCGTTCGGATCGTTCGAGTATCCCGCCGAGGTGGTGGTCGCGCAGGACCACAACACCGCGCGACTACCCGTCGCCGAGCAGCGACAGCCCGGTGACCACCAGGCGCCACCGGCGTTCTCCGCGTTCGAGCCCACGAACCAGCGCGGCGAGGGGTGGTCGCAACACGATTCGCAGTGGCAGTCGTCCGGGGACGGGCCCCCTCAGCAGGCCGCTCCCACCGAGGCCATTCCGCACGCGTCCGAAACTTCGCCGATCCCCACGCAGCACACGGGCCGTCAGCCCATGCTGCGGCAGCCCGGCGGATTCCTCACTCCGCCCCCGGTCGATTCCGAACCGATTCCCGCGCAACAACCACCGGCGCGGCACCGCGGCGCCGACGACCAGCCCTATGCCGTTCCGTTCGCGAATCTCGTCGCGGCAGAACCCGATTCGGCACCGCCGCCGCCCGATCCGGTGCAGGCGCCGCCGAAACGTCTCTCGCCCATGCCGCAGAACGACCAGCAGTGACCACCGGAGCCAACCGGCGTTATCGTCGGCGGCGAGAAAATGGTTGGACGCGATCGCGTCCTAGTTGATAGCGTGAGCCGAACCGTGACAGCACGCGAGGAGGTGAGACCCATGAACGTTGTATCGAAGTGGGAGCTCCCTCTCGACGTCACGGTTGGGCGAACGATCTAGCTGTCGCCGGGAGCGCCTGTCATCCAAGGCTGCTCCGAAAGGGCGATAAGCTTGAACTCTGTACATTTCACGTCCGGTTCCACCGGACACACCACCGTCATCACACGCGTCTCCGAGACGCAGTGGCAGGCGGTGAATCACGGTCTGCCGATCGGATCGGGCGATGTGTCGCCACGGCCCGACGGCCGGCTGTTCGTCAGCATCGACTCGTGGCTGGACGACGCCTTCGGTCCGCTCGCCGCCGCGATGCTGGCAGGCCTGCCGAGACCCCTGTATACGGTGGTCGACGAGGGCGATCGGGATCTGGTAAACCTTTGGGAGAGTGCCGGTTTCACCATCCGGCGCCGAGAATGGGAATACCTGGTGCCGACCGATCCGGAGGCGACCGGGCTCGCGGCGGTGGTCCCGCCGCCGGACACGACGATCGTGGCCGCTGGCGCCGCGGCGGAAGGCCCACTGCGCGAGGCGGATCGGGCGATTCGCGACGAGGTGGAGGCGAGCGTCGGCTGGCGGAACATGCCGGCCGAGGTGATGCCGCGCACCGGGGGCGACACCCTGGTGGATCCGTCGAAGTATGCGGTGGCGGCACAATCCGATCGCTACGTGGGGCTGATCCGCGTCGTGCAGGTGACCCGCCTGCCACGGATCGGACTGCTCGCGGTGCGGGCCGATCAGCAGCGCCGGGGCATCGCGCGTGCGCTGCTGGCGCACGCGCTGGGCGCCCTGCACCAGCGCGGGATACCCAGGGCGACAGCCGAAGTGAACGAATCGAATGCCGCCGCTACGGCGCTTTTCGAAAGCATCGGTGCCCAGCGCGTGAACAGCAACCTGGAACTGGTGCTGGGATGAGTAACAACGGGAAGGGAATCGAGATCGAGGGCACCGTCATCGAGTGCCTCCGCAATGCCAACTTCACGGTCGAACTGCAGAACGGGCACCAGGTACTCGCCCACATCAGCGGGAAGATCCGGAAGAACTACATCAAAATCCAGCTGCAGGACCGGGTACTCGTCGAGCTGAGCCCCTACGACCTCACGCGCGGCCGAATCCTGTTCCGGTACCGCAATTAGCGCGTTGAGCGAATAGCTGTGCAGTCCGCGCCGACCGGATATGTTCCGGTCGGCGCGGTTCCGTGCCCCCATGCCACTGTGGTGGCGCCCGATCGTCTCCGCGCAGACGTTCACCGCCGTCGCGCCAAGCTGATTCGGTCGCGTCCGGATGTTCGACTCCACCAACTCGATCCGCGTCCGAGGCGAGGCCGAAGCATAGACGGTGCGGCGGACGCCCAGCTCACTCAGGGGATTGTGCTGCCGACCGTGCATCGATCCCATAGGCTGGTCGATGCTCGGATTTCAGACATTTCAGCTTTGCAGCAAGGAGTTTCGCCGTGGCCAACCCGTACCAGCCCGGCCCCGCGCCGATGCCCTCGGCACCGCCTCCGGGCTATGGGTGGCCCGCCCAGCCGGGTTCGCCTGCCGGACAGACGTATTCGCCGTATCCGACGCCCAAGCCTGCGGGTCCGCGTAATGTGCCCGCGCTGTGCGCCGCCGGACTGGGGCTGCTGGCGCTGCTGATCGATATCGGCCGCATGTTCGCCGCGGACGGCGCCCACTGGCTGACCGATTGGACGGTGGTGGGCTGGATCCTCATGGCCGCCGCGGCCATCACCGGTGTGGTGCAGACATTCACCAACCGCAATCTGGTGGCCGCACGCATCACCGTTGCCCTGGCCATCGGCGCGACGTTCAGCGGTCAGGTTTTCACCCTGCTGGACAGCTTCCTCGGCTACGGCTACTACAGCCTGACTCACCGCGGCCATTGGCTGTCGATTCCGGGTGCGCTCGTCTCGGTTGCCGCCATTGTGCTGCTGTACATCGCGTCCCGCGCGGATGCCGCGAAATCGGGCGCCGCGCAGCCAGCGACACCGCAATCGGCACAGCCGGGCTGGCCGCCGCAGCCACAGGCGCCGTCCGGACAGCAACCGCCCATGGGATTCCCCGGCCAACAGCCCGCCGGATTCCCCCAGCAGCAACCGCCCTCCCAGCCCAGCGGCTTTCCCCAGCAACAACCGCTCGGGAGTCAGCTCGGTGGGTTTCCGCAGCAGCCGTTGGGACCGCAGCCCGGCGCCTTTCCGCAGCAACAACCGTCCGGCTCCCAGCCCAGCGGCTTTCCGCAGCAACAACTACCGGGCCATCCGGCCGGTCTCCCTCAGCAGCCCGCCTACCAGCCCCAGGGCTTCCCGGGACAACAGCACCCAGGGTTCGCGGCACCGCAACCAGCACCTGCTCAGCCGGGTCAGTTCGTGCCACCGCCCGGTGCATTCGGTGCGCCCCCGCAGCCGCTGCAACACCCCAATCCCCCTGCCGCACTCCAGGACTCCGGCAACCAGCCGACGGTCATGCATCAGCCTGCCAGCACCCCGGACAACCAGCAGACCATTCTCCAACAGCCCGGCACCAATCCCCCGCCGCAGCCCGGCAGCCCCTTCCCGCAGCCG
Organism: Nocardia albiluteola; assembly: GCF_018860155.1. Lineage (GTDB taxonomy): Bacteria > Actinomycetota > Actinomycetes > Mycobacteriales > Mycobacteriaceae > Nocardia > Nocardia albiluteola. The sequence goes on along the minus strand of NZ_JAHKNI010000008.1, from coordinate 163,261 downwards.
AATGCGTCCGATGCGGGCTCGCCGCACGCCGCCGACCCGACCGTCTACCAGCCACCATCCACTCCGCAGGGGCCGCAGCAATAGCCGCGCGGAAAACCAGCCTCCTGATCGAGCGTGCGCGAAACGTCTCCTCGCTGACATGATCCGCGGACAGGGCGCGATGCGGCGCTGTCACTGTTCGGGGTATCCGCGGCACATCGTGCGCAGACGCATCTGATGCATGCGAGCACCCGGCCGGATGGTCATCCAGTCGGACCTGGGTCGAATTGCGCTCGCCCGAGGGCCTTCCTGGGGTGCAGCCAAGGTACGGCCATCGCCGCCAAGCTGCGCGTCTCCCGATGGACACTCAGCCGCGCCCTCGACACCGCGTCCCGCTGACGGGCCGCCACCGGGTGCCAACGCTCGACCGCAGCGGACAGCCCCCGCCCCATTCGCGGATCGCAGAGGGGTCGCCGTAGTATCGGCCGAATTTCGGGCGGATATGGCGTAGCTGCTGGTCAGTGGGTCCGGGACGCGCCGGGGCCGATGAGGCTGGTCAGTTCGCGCATCGCCTGCGGGGATGGTTTGAAGTAGCGGCGCAGGTTCTCGGCCTTGCGGTGTCGCGACTTGGCCATCAGTTCGAGCAGGCTCGCGCCGGATTCGCCGAGGTGTGTCAGCCCGGAGTGCCGGAGTTCGTGGAGGTCCCAGCCGGTGCCTGGCCCATCGGTGGTGGTGGCTGCATCGAGTAGGTCGCGGGCCTGGTCGTAGGACAGCCGCGCGAGTCCGGTGTCGGAGCAGATGTCGCGTTCGGCGAGGTATTTGCCGAGCCCGGGGCGGCGGTGGGTCACGAACACCGGTCCGTGGGTGCGGCCGCGGATCAATCTCGGCAGTCGCTGGCCCAGGCGACGCCCGTGGTGTTGAACTCGGTGCTCCGGCGTTGGCGGCCCCAGGTGGGGCCGATGCGAGCCGGGTGGCCGCGCGATCATGCATTCAGGACCAGTTGCAGCAGCTCGCGCAGGGACTGGCGCTGCTCGGTGGTGAGCCGGGCCAGGGGGGCTGCGGCGAAGGGCATGCGAGCGCGCAGGTCGGCCGCTATGGCCAGCCCGGCGGGGGTGGCGGCGACGAGTTTGACGCGGCGGTCACCCGGTGCGGGGCGGCGCTCGACCAGGCCTCGGTCTTCCAGGCGGTCGATGATCATGGTGACGTTGGAGGGCTCGGCATGCAGGTGGTCGGCGATGCGGCGCATCGGGACCGGATCTTGTGCCGCGAGCAGGGCCTTGACCTGCAGCGGGGTTAGCTCGTGAACGGCCGCCGCGGTTTCGGATTCCTGGGCGTAGCGGCGGTTGATGGCCGCGAACAGGCCCACGACATCGTCGGCCGGGTCTTGCGAACTATTCATCACAGGTTCCTGTCTATCAAGATGCTTGACAAAATGGAATATTATGACACATAGTTATGTTCAATAATCATTATGATTCGTAACCAATGAAGGGTTGGGAGAATGAGCAACAAGACCGTCCTGATCACCGGTACCTCCTCCGGTATCGGCTTGGCCACCGCCGTCGCCGCCGCGCAGAGCGGCTGGCAGGTGATGGCCACCATGCGGGACACCACCAAAGCGGCCGCGTTGCTGGCCGCGGCCGAGCAGGCCGGGGTGGCCGTCGATGTCCGGGCCTTGGATGTGACCGACCCGGCCTCGGTCGCGGCGTGCCTGGCCGGGATCGATCGTCTCGACGCGCTGGTCAACAACGCCGGCGCCGGTCACCTCGGCACGCTCGAGCAGGAAAGCCTCGACGATGTACGCGCGGTCATGGAGGTCAACTTCTTCGGTGTCCTCAACGTCACCAAGGCGGCATTGCCGCTGCTGCGCCGCGGTGCAGGGCGGGTGGTGACCGTCACCAGCGTCGGTGGCGTCGTGGGGCAACCGTTCAACGAGGCATACTGCGCGGCCAAATTCGCGGTCGAAGGTTTCATGGAGTCCTTGGCACCGGTCGCGGCGCGGGTCGGTGTGGCCGTCAGTGTGGTCGAACCGGGCGCGGTGGCCAGCGAATTCGTCAGTAATGTCGGGATCACCGACACCGTGCTCGAGCAGGCAGGACCGTACGCGCCCGCGCTGTCGGCCTACCTGGCCCGCACCCGCAGTGCCTTCGCCAACGCCCAGACTCCGCAGGACGTGGCCGGGCGGATGGTCGAGCTGCTGGCGGCACAGCGGCCGCCGTTCCGGATGCTCACCTCCGATGCCGCCCGCACCTTCGCGGGGGTGAAACTCGCCGACCTCGACGGTTCGGCGGTGCAGACGCTCACCGGGGCCTGGACGGTCCAGTAGGCAGCGGGGACAGCGGGTCGCACCGCGCACGGGAACCCCCAGTGTGGCAGGTTCGGGGTCGCGGCACTGGCCACGGCCAGCACCCTCATTGGCAGCCAAGCCAAGCACCAACCACCCGACCCCGCAGCCCGAACGCGAAAACCCTGCTCTACCAACCCGCTACGCCATATCCGCCCGAAGTTCGGCCGATACTACGGCGACCCCGCAGAAGAGGACGGTCTAGTTGTCGCCTCGGTGTCCGTCGCGGACGACCGCTAACCCGCCGACCCGGGTCGTGATGCCCGCCGGCCCGCGTCGGGCCGAAGCGAGCACGCTGGCCGGTCGACCGAGGGTGTCACCCTGCTCCACCTCGATCGCGACCGTCTGTGCCCCTGTCGTGTCGAGCAGGTGGGCGGCCAGGCAACCGGTGCTGTTGGCGTTGGCGACGTCCTCGTCGACACCGATCGCCGGCGCGAACATCCGCGCCGCACCCGGTCGGTCGCCCACCGGCGGTGCGTACACGAAACAGCCGAGGAGCCCGTACCGCCGGCACGCCGCTGTCAGCCTGCCGAGGTGTGGGTGGACTCGGAGCAGCGCCGACCGGTCGTGGACCGGTACCAGCATCCGCGGTGCGCCGGGCGCGGCGATCCGTGGCGCGTCGGTCGGATGCGGGTCGTCCGCGGTGAGCCCGAGCGCGGCGACGATCGCGGCGCGCTCGTCCGGTGCCGGGTGACGCAGCGCGACGAGGCCCTGGTCGAACCACACCTCGATGCCGGCGGGGCGGCGGATCGCGACCGTGTCGAACGTGCGCCCGCCGGTGTGTTGGCGGTCGTTCAACTCGCCCAGCGCGGTGCGGGTCAACCGGACGGCCTGCGCGGCAACGGTGCCGTGGCCACAGCCGGACAGTTCGGCGGTGGCGGTGAAGAACCGGACCGGCCGGCCACCATCCGGCGTCCGCCCCGGGCCGAGGAACGCCGCGTGCGAGGTGCCGGCCGCAGCGGCGACCGCACGCCGGTCCGCGTCCGTCGCCGCCGGGTCGTCATCGGTGACGGCTGTGGGGCTGCCGCCCCGGCCGTCGCGCCGCACGCACGCATCAACCATCGTGACTTCCGGCCAGGACATCGGCCCACCCTGCCTCAGACGGTGCCGTCCTGCACCGGATAGTCGATGACAACCACACCGCCGGTGGCGTAGTTGACGACATCGGCGGCCGCCCGCTGGCCGTACGGCGACGCCTGCGACGCGGCCAGCGCGGCGGCGTCAGCGAAGTCGGCTTCGAAGACCGCGAAATACGGCGATTCTCCCCTTTTCGCCGCCACGTCGAAGCTGTAGCGCCACGCAAGCAGGCCGGGCCACTTCATGACCAGTGGAAGGTGGTTGGTCACGTAGTAGTTGCGGAAGTGGTCGGGGTCGACGGGCTTGGGATACAGGACCACCAGCTTATGCATGGCTGCCTCCTGCATCTACCGCGGTCAGTTGAATCGTCATATGTGCAGGTTAGGGCTTGATGTGTGGAGGAGGGAAAGACCGGAACGCGATAGACTCAGAACGGATCGTTATCAATTGGCAGGGAGGGCATGTGGCGCCGGATACGGTGAGCCTGCGGTACTTTCTGGTGCTGGCGCAGGAGTTGAACTTCACCCGCGCCGCCGCACGGATCGGTATCGCGCAGCCCGCACTCAGTGCCCGGATGCGCCGATTGGAGGCGGAACTCGGTACGAGCCTGCTGGTTCGCAACACGCGTAGCGTCGTATTGACCACGGCGGGTGCGGCTTTGGCGGAGTCCGCGCCGCCCGCGCTGGCGGCGCTGGACCGGGCATGGGACACCGCCCGGAATGCGGGGGCCGGTGAACTGGGCACGCTGCGCATCGGATACAGCCTCAGCACGGGGGCCGAGACGGCGCCGGCCCTGGTGGACAGGCTCATTCGCAGCAGCCCGGGACTCGAGGTCGGCGCGGTCCCGATGGCGACACCGGAGATCTCCCCCGCGGTCGCCGACGGCCGCATCGACGCGGGGATCACCCGCGGTGAACAGCCGGGTCGTGGCGTGCGCCGGTTCCTGCTGCGGCGTCAGCGCGTCGGGGTCCAATTGGCACAGCACCATCCGCTGGCCGAACACCCGGAGATCGAGATCGCCGATGCGGCCGCGTATCCGCTGCGACTCCCCGACCGTACGGCCAACCCCGTGATCCACGATCAGCTGGCCGCACTGTTCCGCGACACCCGACCGAACCCTCGATTCCACACGCCCGCAGTCTCTTTCGACATGTCTCAGCGCGACCTACGCGACGGGCTCACCCTCGCCCCGGCCGGTGAAGCCGCGGTCACGACAGCCCCGGCCGGTATCACGTGGCGACCGCTGCAGGGCGCACCCACCTTGACGATCCACCTGGTCCTCCCGCGCGAGCAGTCACCACTACACCGCCGCATCCGTACCGTCGCCAAAACCCTGGCACACGAGCTGCACTGGCTGCCGGACTGACGCGCAGCAGGTCACGCGAGACGGACGTCGGCGGTGGCGAGGCCGACCCGCACCGCCAGGGCCTGCGCCGACGGCGTGGGCGGCGCCGCCCGAGACTGCTCGAGCGACGGCCGCCCGGCGTCATCGATGGTGAAGTCGGCCAGGTCCGGCCCCCTACATGCATTCCGTCCTGGCCGCGGGCGCGCACCCCCACCTGTCCCGCCGCATCCTGCACGCGCCCGACATCTCCCCCGAGGACCGCTTCGCCTTCGGCCTCAATGCCCTTCGGGACGGCATCGCCGGAACCGGATGAGCCGCAACACCGGTTTTCGTGCGGCACGCGAAAACCCCTGCCGCGCGGCCGATACGCCCACGTCGGCTCCGGAATCCGAAGCTGTCGGGAGGTGGTGAGTAGGCCGGTGCGGACAGCGGAATACTCGAGCTGCCTCTAGCCGCAAGTAGCTTCTCGCTCAGGGTGATTCGTCTACTGTGGCCGGTGCTACGGATGGCTGTCGTGTTCGAGGTGGCGGTCGACGGCCATCGTTTCCGACCCACCCTGACACCACTGCCGGAGCAGTGTGAGGGCTTCCTCGGCGGGAGACCTGGCGGGAGTTGTGCACACGATGAGTACTTGGTCCGGTGCACGGGCGATCGACAGGGTCTGCTGTGTCACTGTCACTGTGCCGACGACGGGATGATGCAGTTGGTAGGACGCTGCATCGCAGGGCATTACGCGGTGGTCGCCCCAAAGCGCCACGAACTCTGGGCTTTTCATCGTCAGCTCGCCGATCAGTTCCGCGAGCAGCAGGTCCTCCGGCTGCTTGCCGACGGCGATGCGCAGGTTGCCGACCACCGCGCGGGCCTTGCGCTTCCAGTCCGCGTACAGCTCGCGGCAGTGCGGGTCCAGAAACAGCATCCGGCTCATATTCGGCCGCAGCGCCGGGTCGTCCGGGCTGCGGAAGTCCAGATGCCCGGCGAGCAAGGCATGCCCGAGCGAATTCCATGCCAGCACGTCGGTGCGCCGGCCGAGCACCATCGCCGGGACGCCGTCGACGACGCGCAGCAGGTCACGTGTGTCGTCGGCGAGTTTCTCGGGCCGTGGACGGCGTCCCCGGGGCGTGCGGCGGGCGGCGTGGGCGAGCCGGTCGAGGTGTTGGCGCTCGTGGTCGTCGAGCAGCAGAGCGCGGGCGATCGCGTCGAGTACCTCGGCCGAGGCCCCGCGGGAAAGTCCTTGTTCCAACCGCGTGTAGTACGAGACGCTGACCCCCGCCAGCTGGGCCAGCTCCTCGCGACGCAGCCCGGCGACCCGCCTGCGAGGTCCGGTTTCGCGCAAGCCGACGTCCTCCGGTCGCAGCCGCGCCCGTCGGGCTTGGAGGAAATCGCCGAGTGGTCCGGGTCCATCCATTTCTCCAGTATCCGCAGCGCGGCCCGACCGCAGCCACACCCCGCCAGGGATAGGACAACGCGGGAGTGGCTCGTGCGAATCCTCGTGCACAGACTCGATCACATCGGGCCACGTGCCCCCAATCCGAGGACGGATCACATGGAGCAGATCACCCTGGGCGACGTCACCGTCACCCGCATCAAAGAGTTCTACGGCTCGGTCGAGATGACTCCGGGCCAGTTCTTCCCGGACAGCCCTGACGGCTCGTGGGACGAGCACCGCGACGAGCTGGTTCCGGACTTCTGGAACCAGGAGGCCGACGAGTGTCACTCGGCCATCCAGTCCTGGCTGCTGCGCAGCGAGGGCCGCACAATCCTCATCGACACCGGCGTGGGCAACCACAAGGATCGGCCCTACGCGCCGGTGTGGAGCCGCATGAACACGAACTATCTCGACAATCTCGCGGCCGCCGGCATGCGGCCCGAAGAGGTCGACATCGTGGTCAACACACACCTGCACATCGACCATGTCGGCTGGAACACCCGGCTCGACGGCCGAACCTGGGTGCCGACCTTCCCAAACGCCACATACCTGATGACACGACGGGACTTCGAGTTCTGGAACCCGGTCAACGGATACGAAACCGTGTTCGGCCGCGGCAACCAGAACGTTTTCGAGGACAGCGTCACGCCGGTCCACCAGGCGGGGCTGGCCCACCTGTGGGATGGGTCGTATCGGATCGACAAGAACCTGCGGCTCGACCTGGCTCCAGGGCACACCCCGGGCTCGTCCGTGCTCACCCTGGAGTCCGGCGGCGATCGAGCACTGTTCGTCGGGGATCTGGTGCACACCCCGCTGCAGATCGTGGAGCCGGAGACCAACTCCTGCTTCTGCGAGGACCCGGCCGAGTCCCGGGCTACCCGGCACAAGCTGCTCGGCTGGGCTGCAGAGAACAACGCGCTCGTCTTTCCCGCACACTTCGGCGGCCAAGGCGCCGCGCAGGTCGAGCGCACCGGGTCGAAGTTCGCGATCAAGGAGTGGGCGGGCTTCTCCCGCATCTCCTGATGTCCCCCAGAAAGAAAGCGTTTCCCATGCCTCAGCATGCAGCCCCGGTCGTCGAAACTCCAGCCGGTGCCGTGCGCGGCGTCCGCGACGGGGCCGGTGAACTCTACCGTGCGATCCCCTACGCAGCAGCCCCTATCGGTCCCGGCCGCTTCGCTCCACCCGCGCCGCACCCGGGCTGGTCCGGTGTCCGCGACGGCACGCAGCCCTCGCCGACCGCCCCCCAGCCGACCCGCGACTTCGGCCCGCTGGACATGACCCCCTACTTCGGGCCGGGCTGGGTACGAGGCGAGGAATACCTGACCGTCGACATTCGCACGCCTGCCGCCGACGGCGGCGAACGACCCGTGATGGTCTTCGTGCACGGCGGCGGTTTCGTCACCGGCTCGACCCGCGCCGCGCTCTACGACGGCAGCGCCTTCGCCCGTGACGGCGTCGTCCTCGTGACGGTGAACTACCGCCTCGGCATCCCCGGCTTCCTCGACCTGGCCGGCGCGCCACCCAACCGCGGGCTGCTCGACGTGCTCGCCGCACTCGACTGGGTGCGGGACACGGTTACAGCGTTCGGCGGTGACCCGGAAAATGTCACACTCTTCGGCCAGTCCGCAGGAGCCACGCTCACCGGCGCGCTGCTCGCAACACCGGAGGCCGATGGCCTGTTCCGGCGGGCGATCATCCAGAGCGGCAGCGGCACAGGTGCCTTCACCCCGGAGCAGGCGCAGCGGGTCACTGCCACGGCGGCCACCGCGCTGGGCGTCGAACCGACCGCCGAGGCGTTCGCCGGGGTTCCGGACGAGCGTTTCCTGGAGATCCTGCCCGCACTGGCCGGCCTCGACCTGCAAACCAGCACCGCCACGGACCCGCTGGTCGGGCTCAGCCCGTTCAGCGTGGTCCTGCCGGTCCAGCCCGCCGACGGTCTCGCCAACGGCCCCGCAGCCGACGTCGACCTGCTCATCGGCACCAACACCGAGGAGGGGCACCTCTACCTTGTACCGCAGGGCAAGCTGGAGTCCTCCACGGAGGCCGACGTGCTCGCCATCGCCGCACGGGTGCACGCGGACCCGATCACCGCCATCGCCGCGCACCGCGCAGCACGGCCCGACGCGACAACGGGCGAACTACGTTCCGCCATGCTCGGGGAGGCTCTGTTCGGGGCCGGAACGGCGCGCATGGCGCAGGTCCACGCGCGGATCTCGGGCGGCCGCACACATGTCTACTCGTTCGGGTACCGCTCGACGGCCCTGCACGGACGACTCGGTGCCACCCACACCGTCGAGCTGCCTTTCGTGTTCGACGTTGCCGACAAGCCGTGCCTGCACAGCGACACAGCCCTGCTCGGCCCAAATCCTGCCCCGGCCGGCCTCGCGGCTCAGATACACGCTGCCTGGGTTGCGTTCGCCAGAACCGGGGACCCGGGGTGGGCCACCTACGATCCGCAACGACCAGTGGTGGAGATCCTCGGATGCTGAGCCTGCTCAGCGGACAGGTGCGCAACCTGTTGCCGACGCCCGGGCGAACCGGTCACGCTGTCACTGCTCGGCTGTGGTTATAGAGGACGTGGCCGCCACGGCCGAGGAGGCGGAAACCACCGCTCCGGTGGGGACCGAGCCGGGGTCACCGCTCGGGACCGCCGGCTCGCTCGGCGAGGCGCACCCGATCGCAGACCGCGGATGGCAGCAACCAGCCACCGGCGTGCTGCTCACTGCCGGAATGGCCTCGTTCGTCGTGCTGTGGGTCGCAGGACACCACCTGGGTTGGCTCATCGCCGGAATCCTCATCCTGGACGTGGCCGTTCGTGGCACCCACCTGCTCAATGCCAGCGTCGTCTACAGACTGACAGAACACGCCCGATCACGCCTCGCCTCCACATGCATGACCGTCTACACACTCGGTGGCATCCTCGGAGTCGTTGTCGGCGCGGCCGGATACCGCGAATCCGGCTGGGCCGCAGTATCGGCAACCGGAGCAATAGCCATGACCATCGGACTCGGCATCTGGGCCTACCAGCTACGACGCGCACCCCGGCCCGTCCCGCGGGCCCGGTGCAGCTGTCACGGCTGAGCCGGGAATCGGCTCATGGGGTGCTCGGCCGCGACGAACTCCGCACACTGCGGGCATTCGGCGATGACGGGGTGCCGGCACGCGGCGAGATGATCCAGGAAACGGTCGGTGGCCTGCAGCAGGGCGATGCGCTCGCGTACCTCGGCGCGGCGCGCGGCCACCCGCGCCACGCGTTCGTCCCGGGTGCTGACGCCCAGTTCGCGGATCTGTTCGAGAGACAGGCCGGTCCGCTGCAACGTCCGGATTACGCGGGCCTGGTCGAGAGTCTGGCCGTCGTAGCTGCGGTGCCCCGAAGGGGTGCGCCCGGGTACCAGTACGCCCATCGATTCCCAATGCCGCAGTACATGTGCCTCGATGCCGAGCACAGCCGCCGCGTCCCCGATTTTCATCACCTCGTCCGTGGTCACGATTCGCCCCTTTACTTCATGTCGACCTTAAGTATTACCGTGTCGCCATGTCTGATCCAGTACGCTCTCCCAGCCTGCTCGAATGTTGCACCGCCGCAATCGGTTCGGTCTACGGCGCGGTGCGCCCGCGCCGAGCCGACGAGCGGTTCCTGCGGTCGATCACCGACGCCGGGCTACCTGATCCCGAGCGCAAGGTCACCGTCACCGCGTTGGCGCAGGTGCCGCGTTCGGTGCCGACGGCCGCCGTCGTGGAGGGGGTGTTCTCACCGCGCCGGATCGAGAATGCGCTGACCTCCTTCGTCATCCGGCATCCCGAGGCATGTTTCGTCGTCGATCCGAGCTACTGTCTCGATGCCGAACAGCGCGCCATCGCACAACTGCCCGCCGTGTTGCGCACGGCCGTGCGGCCGCCGTCGGACACCGTCGCGACGATCACCGCCCTGCGGGCCCAGCCGGATTTGCCCGCACTCGATTTCGCCCTGCCGACACACGCACACTGGGACCACGTGTGCGGCCTGCTCGATCTGCCGGATCTGCCGGTGCATCTGCACAGCGTCGAGTACCGGTGGATTACCTCCGAACCGGTGGCTCCCGTCGGCGGCGTGCGCGACTCCCTGCGCGAACGCACCGTGGTCCGCTACGACCTGGACGGCCCACCGGTGCTGACCTTCCCGCGCAGCCACGATCTGTTCGGCGACCGCAGCGTGTTGCTGGTGGATCTGGCCGGCCACACCCCCGGCAGCGTCGGGATCCTCGCGCATACCCCGCGTGGCTGGGTACTGCTGGCAGGCGATGCGGCATGGCACCATCTGCAGATCGACACGCTCCGCCAAAAGTCCAGCTACCCCGGTGGTTTGGCCGACGACGACCGCGACGAGACCTTCCGGACCCTGCACCGTCTGCACCGCGTGCGGCACACCGTCACGATCGTCCCCACCCACGATCACGACGCCGCGCAGCACTTCGCGACACCCGATACCCACCCTGCGACGCCTTTGGCGTAACTCGCCCCGGGACGAGCCGCCGCTCCGATGGGTTGTTGAAGATCAGGTTGGCGACTGGTGACCGACGCCGATGTGCCGGCCCCGCGATGAGCGGTCCACCACGCCCAGACAGGCGCTGCCCCAACGCCAGTAGCCTCGCTCGATCTCGGCTAGGTACTGGCTCAGGTTGAAGCGGACTTCCTCAACGACCCGGTCGTCGGCGCCGGGGTACATCAGATCGCTCCAGATGACAGTCTGGCCTCGGAGTTTGACCCGGACTTCGACTCCCGAGGAGCCGCTGGACGCTTCATCTTGCTCGGTTACCTGTACGGTCCGGCCTTGCTCAGTCGGATAGAGCGGTCCTCCCGGCCTGAGTAGCTGGCTCGGGTGGCCGCCGCCCGCGCCGCTGTTGCTGCGGGCGATGAAGTCGAGGCCATCAACAAAGAGGTACGTGTGCACGGCGTTGCAAATCGGTGGTCCGGGGCAGGCGCTGATCAGCAACGTGCTTACTGAGGGGCAACCCGAACGACCAGTCAGGGTGGCGCGTACCACGCGCGGGGACCTACGAGGCATACGACCTTCGTGACGTCATGGAGCGGATCTTAGATGCGCTCTGGCGATCCCGTCTGCGGCCGCTGCTGCAGATAGGCCTCCGTACTGGATCGGAACGGCCAGTAGCGGGAGCGGTCAGCCGGAGGTGAGCTGCCCCGGGATGCGTCCGGAGGCGCGGAGTTCCTGCAGGTCGGGGATGTGGTTGCAGAGGGGTTCCGGGGAATACAGACCAGTTGAATACGGGTCCTTACCAATCTCGACCCCCTGCCGGCATCGGCGTCGGGGTGCCGGCGCCCGGCGGGTGGGTCCGTTCCGGGTCGTGGCCGGGGCGCGGCGGCTGGTGCAGACGCCGGTAGGCGGTACCTAAGTGCGACAGATTCCGGGGGGTTCGGATCTCCATAACGTAGTGCTCACAACGCAGCAAGCACTACGAAGGAGAAGGCAATGAGCGACGTGAACGAGCTGGTCGAGGGCTACCTGGCGGCCTGGAACGCGACCGAGCCGCAGGCGCGCAAGGCACTGGTCGCCAGTGTGTTCGCCGAGGATGCCGGCTACACCGATCCGTTGGTCGCGGTCGCCGGGCATGCCGGTCTGGAGGCCACCATCGCGGCGGTGCAGGGGCAGTTCCCGGGGTTGGAGTTCAGCCTCGGCGGACCGGTCGACGCCCACCATGACATCGCGCGGTTCACCTGGCACCTCGGGCGTCCCGGTGGTGAGCCGCTGGTCATCGGATTCGATGTCGCGGTGATCGGCGCGGACGGCCGGATCACCCAGGTGCTCGGGTTCCTGGACAAGGTGCCCGCGGGCGCCTGAGCCAGTGACCCGGGCCCGCCGGTGGCCGCCGCGACGACGGTGGCGGCCACCGGACCGGCGATCACGGGCAGCACCGCTGCCCACTCGAAATCCGCTGCGGCGCTTCGTCGCTCATCATCACATCATTCAACAGACTCATCTCGAGATCACCGAGATCCACCGCTCCAGCAGGAAGGCCCTCCCATGCCATACCTCACCGTCGCCGCAGACGTGAACATCTTCTACAAGGACTGGGGTACGGGCACTCCAGTGGTCTTCCTGCACAGCTGGTCGCTGAGCTCAGCCATGTGGCAGTACGAAATGGTCCGCCTGGCCGAGGCGGGGCTGCGGACCGTCGCCTACGACCGCCGCGGCCACGGCCGCTCCGAACAGCCTTGGGGCGGATACGATTTCGACACTCTCGCCGACGATCTGCAGTCCGTACTGCAGCAACTGGACCTGCGCGAGGTCACCCTGGTCGGGCACTCGACCGGCACCGCCGAAATCGTGCGCTATCTGGCACGTCACGGCTCCGAGCGGGTCGCTCGCATCGCACTGGTCTCCTCAGCGCTGCCGTACATGACGAAGACCGAGGACAACCCGCTCGGCATGGAGCCCGAAAGCTTCGATGCCCTGCGCACCATGTGGCGAAATGATGTCCCAGGCTGGATCCGCGCCGTCTCCGAACCCTTTTTCGGTGTCGGACTGCCCGAGAACACCATCTCCCAGGCGCTGATCGATTGGACAGTGGCTGACGCCAATTCGGTGGCCACCAATGCCATGCTGGGCCTGAGCCACAGCGTCACCGAGACCGACCACCGCGACGATCTGCGCGCCATCGACGTGCCCGCACTGGTCGTGCACGGCGCCGACGATCCCTTCAACCCGCTGAACCTGTGCGGGCAACTGACCGCTGAGCTCATCCCGGGCAGCGAGCTGAAGGTATACGAGAACGCCTCCCACGGACTACACCTGACCCATATGGATCAGCTCAGCACTGACCTGCTCGAGTTCATCAAGACTGGGTGCCTGTAAGAATCGCGCCACACGAGGCAATACCCGCGTCCGGTAGTAACACCGCCGAAAGTCGGGCGGATATGGCCCAACCGCTAGCTGTTCCGGCCTCAGGCGCCGTATCTGCGGTGGCGGTCGGCGTAGCTGCGTAGTGCGCGCAGGAAATCGATCTCGCGGAAGGCGGGCCAATATGCCTCGCAGAAATGCAGTTCCGAGTAAGCGGTTTGCCACAGCAGGAAGTTGGACAGGCGCTGTTCGCCGCTGGTACGGATGACCAGGTCCGGATCGGGTTGATCAGCGGTGTAGAGATGTGCGGCAAGGTCGTCGACGGTCAGGTTGTCGGCGATCTCGCCGATCGTCTTGCCGTGGCTGACACCTTCGTAGAGCAGATCGCGGAACGCGTCGATGATTTCCTGACGGCCGCCGTAACCGATCGCGAGCGTGACGTGTGCGCCGGTGGCGCAGGCGCGGGTGGTCTCGACCGCCTGTTTCAGCGCTGCGGCGGTGGTGTCCGGCAGTAGGTCGAGCGATCCGGCAATATGCAGTCGCCACCGGGAATCGGGACGTCCGAGCCGGTCGGTGACCAGGTCCTCGACCACACGCATGAGGAATTCGATCTCATCGCTGCGCCGGTTCTGCAGATTCTCCGTGGAACATAGGAAGACGGTGACGTGGCGGATGTCGAGGCTTTCGCACCAGCGCAGCACGTTCTCCGCATGCTCGGCGCCGTATCGATGCCCCATCCGGGTATCGGGCAGCCCTTGTTTGCGGGCCCAGCGGCGGTTGCCGTCCATGATCAGCCCGATGTGGCGCGGCAACGATGCGCCATCGAGCCGGCGGCGCAGTCGACGGGTGTAGAGCGCATAGACGGGATCGGCGAGTCGCATCTCGAGCTTTCTATTCGGTTGCGGGAAACGGGATTTCGTGTGCGTCAGGGCTGCGGGTCAGCCGTCTGCGAGGGAGGGGAGCTCGCAGTTCGGCCCTTCCCAGCAGGCTAGTACACATTGCGTAGTTCGCGCCACGTAGTACGCAGCACATACTACGGGATCACGTCGGTGGGCCGCAGCCCGTCCAGGGCGAGTTCGATGAAACGCCGCCAATCGCCGAATCCGCCGCGGGCGACCGCGGCCACGGCCCCGACGATCATGTAGAGGTCCGCAACCGTGGCATCGGCGCGGAGGGTGGCATCGGCGTGCCCTCGGGCCAGCAGTTCGGCACCGAGCGTGGCGAACTCGGCTCGGATCTCACCGCGGGGCTCGGTGTCGCCGAGGACCGATTCGATGGCGCCGGACAGTGCGCGCCCGCGCTCGTGCACCTGGGCGATATGCGTAAACAGGTCCGTCAGCGCTTGGCGCACATCGGGATTCGGCATGCTGGAGCGGCGTGCGTACGCCATGATCTCCGCGAATCGCCGGTGCGCCACGGCTGCGATCAGCGCGCGGCGAGTCGGGAAATGCCGGTATATCGTGCCGACCCCGACCCCCGCGGCGCGCGCCACGTCGGCCATTTGGACCTCGTCGCCGCGCGCGGCGAACAGGGCGGCCGCGGTGTCGAGCACCTGATCGCGATTGCGCACCGCATCGCGCCGCTTGCGGGTGGGCGCGGCCTCGCCGATCGGGACGGGCTCACTCATCCCGCGATCCGGTGCGGCCGGGTCCGCTCCAGGCCCACCGCACCCGACAGCCCGAGAAGCATGACCAGCGCGATGAACAGCTGGAGGTCCATCCCCAGGACCTTGTGTCCGGTGCACTCGAATTCGGGATCCTTCGCCGCCGTCCCGGGAAACAGCAGCGCACCCCACATCCCCAGCCAGGTCACCGACCCCAGCGCCGCCGCCAGATAGAACTGTGCCCGCGGATCTCCCTTGCGCCGCAACAGAATCCGCAATCCGATCGCCCCCGTCAGCATTCCCATCCCGATGTACTGCGCATCGTGGAACTTCGCATGCGGCGGCCATCCCGGATTGCGCAGATGCTGCCTGGCGACATCCGGAATCACCAGATCCGCCAGCAGCGGCCCGACCATGGTGTTCACCAGCACCGCACCGACGAGCGACCGCGGCACCGCCCGGACCCGTAGGGAACCCATCGAAACTCCTTTCACATTCGGAACCGGAATCCGATTCCGTATTCTGAAGATAGATCCCCCACCCGCCGCCGTCAAGGCTCGAATGCTCACGACCCCACCGAAAGGCACTGCCCTCGAACCCATTCCGGCAAAGAGGCGCCGGTGGTACGCGCGAACGCAGGTCGGGGTTCCGGTAGTAATCGCGCGAAAACAACGACATTGGCTTGACCAGCAGTTCAGTCGACGTACCGCCCGACTCCGCGTTGTCTCGAATCCATGGTTACAAGACACGGGGCCGGACGTACCTTCGCTGCGGAATCCTCCACTCCGGAGGCGTTTTCGCGATGTCGGTGCATGCGCCTACCAGTTTTCCACTGGCGACGTTGGATTGGTTCGTCAAGAACAAGATGGGCTTCAATATCCTGCAGTCCCAGCAGCCGCAGACACTGGCACACGCGCTGATGGATTCGCCGACCGGTCTGGTCGGCTGGAACAGCCAGCTGCTCGGCGCGGATCTGGACGACGAGTTCGTCCTGACCAATATCGCGATCCATTGGCTCACCGGCACAGCGGGTTCCGCGATCCGGCACTACTTCGAGAAGGCCAGGGCGGAGCTGCACCACGTCGCACCCGCGCTGATGTCCGGTGAGATCACCGAGTTCTTCGCGCAATACCGCTGATCCCTTCAATGCCAACCCTTTCGAGCACCACGGTCCCCGGGGGCAGGTTTACGGATCTAAGACGGTTTCGATGACGATGCCGGCCCGCTACTTCCGCCGCGGAAGTAGCGCGCCTGGTTTCGATCGAGGCGATCAACAAGTCACAACTCGATAGAGAAGCACCGCCTGGTCGGTCACCGCCCGCTAAGAGAAGATCCTGCTGGACGGCTGCACCGGACACATCAACTGCGCCAACCGCATCCGCTGGGCCTTCCACTGGCGCGAAAAGGTCCTCGCCTCCCCGGCCGGGCACGCCACCCGAACTCCGGTCCGCGCGACGGGATTTCGGACACGTCAAGTGTCCAGGAAACTGGACAGAAACACGCGCGCTTCGCACCGGTTGGTGCTGTCCGGGTTCCGGGACGAGGCCGCCGGTCTCGAACGGGACACCAGCATCCGATGGGCCCACCGAGACGGCAACAACCCATGAAACGTGATCGCAGCAGGTTGGCGCCGTCGGCGCTGGTTGTTTCACAGGCGAACACCTATGAAACACGCTCACATCGGCCCGTTGGACAGAGGGCGGGCGTCAGCCTTCCGGGTGTCCGTCGTAGACGCGGATTTTGTACTCGGTGGTCTCCAGCGCCAGGCCGAGCTCACGGATCTGCCGCGTGATTCGGTCTTTCTGGTCGAGCATGATGCGGCGGCGTTCCGGGATGGTGCTCGGGCCCTGCTCGACGAGCATGATGTAGCGCTTGAGGTCGGTCATGGTCATGCCGGACAGGCGCATCCGGGTGAGGAAGACGAGGCGGCGCAGGTCGAACGCGGAGTACTCGCGGTACCCGGAGGTGTTGCGAGCGGGCCGCACGAGTCCCTCTTGCTCGTAGTACCGGAGGGTGTGCGCCGACAGCCCGACGAGCCGGGCGGCCTCGGCGACACCCTTGGGCTTCGCCGAGTCCTCGATCGTGGCGTCGTCGAGCAGCTGGTGCAGCGCATCGATCGCCGACGTGGATGGCCCGTCGCCAGCCGCGAGGATGCGTTCGATCAGCGCTTCGGTGGCCATGGCTGACAGCGTACGGCGGTCAGAACGCGCGCACCGCGGGCCGCATGCCCGGGAAGTCTGCCGACTCGCTCACCGCCGCCCATTTCTCGACGTCGTCGAGCGCACTACGGTAGACGCGGGTGAGGTTGCGAACCGCCTCGGCACCGAGCGGGAGCCGCAGCGGCGCGCCGGGGGTGTCGAGCATGTCGCGGATCACCCGGGCGGCGCGTGCCGGGTCGCCCTCCTGGACGCCGTCGGCCTCGGCCATGTTCGCGCGCACCGCGCCGATGGTCTCGTCGTAGATCGAGTTCTGCTGCGCTGTGTTGAGCACGTCGGCGGCGTTGAACGCGGTGCGGAAGCGACTGGGCTCGACGATGAGGACGCGGATGCCGAACGGTGCGACCTCGCCCGCGAGCGCCTCCGACCAGCCTTCGAGCGCGAACTTGCCTGCCGAGTAGCTGCCGACGGCGGGGAACGACATCCGCCCGCCCTGGCTGCTCATCTGCACGATCGCGCCCGAGCGGCGCTCCCGCAGGTGAGGCAGCACGGCACGCACATAGGCGGCCGGGCCGAACAGGTGCTGCTCGAGCATGGCCCGCAGCGCGGCATCGGTGATCTCTTCGGCGGCACCGACCTGTCCGGCGCCGGCATTGTTGACGAGCACGTCGACGCGACCGAACACCTCCAGCGCCCGCTGCACGACCGCGGCCGTTCCCGCCGTGTCGCGCACATCGTGCTCGACGGCGAGGAATCGATCCCCGTACCGCGCCTCGAGCCCATCGAACCGGTCGGCCCGTCGCGCGGTCCCGATCACATGCTCGCCGGCCGCGAGTGCCGCCTCGGCGAGCGCCAGGCCGAGGCCCGAACTCGCGCCCGTGATGATCCATGTCTTCGTCTCGTTCGTCGTGGTCATGGCCCCGACGCTAAAGCTTCGAGTGCGCTTGAAAGCAAGCCGCGCTCAGGCTCGGGAGGCGACGAGCGGTCCGGCCCGCTTGATCCACTGCGTGACGATCGCGGTCTCGGCGCGGTGCACGCCGGGGAGCGCGCCGATGCGCTCGGCGAGGTACCGGTGCAGTGGCCGCCGTCGGCGAGCGCGCAGATCCAGGCTGCCCCGCACTCTTCGGGCGCGGGACGGCGGGTGGAATCAGAAGTCCGTCACTATGTTTCGGGGAGGGTTCGAGGCAGTCCGAAGCGCGTCATGATGCTGGTGTTGTGGAAGCCGGTGAGGGAGGTGATGGTATCGCCGGCGGTGGCGATGACCAGGAGGGAGTAGGCGTGGAAGACACCGGCGCAAGGGTCTGCCAGGTACACGCCGAAGGCGGGCTGGCCGTTGGCGCGGGTCGGTACCACGCGGTAGGTGCGGCCGGGCACGAAGACGACGGCGGCGAGAAGCCGCTGGGCTGATTCGATGCCGCGGTATTCCAGCATGGCCGGGGGCATGGAGAGTCGTACATCGGCGACGAGCAGTTCGATCAGGGCGTCCAGATCGGCGCGTTCCATGGCATCGGTGAACCGGGCGACGAGCCGGTGTTCGGCGGCGGTGTCGGGTTGGCGTGCGGGACCGCCGGTGCCGGTGCCGCTGGAGTCGGCGAGGTGGTTGTCGACGGTCGCGCGAGCGCGTTTGAGGGCGCTGTGCACCGATTCCTGAGTGGCATCGAGCATGCGGGCGACCTCGGCGGCGTGGTAGCCCAGGACGTCGCGCAGGACGAGCACGGCGCGCTGACGCGGGGGCAACAGTTGCAGGGCGGTGATGAAGGCCAGGGAAATGGCTTCGGTGGTCTCGTACCGGGCTTCCGGGCCGGGGCGCTGGTCGACGAGGTGGTCGAGCAGGACATCGGGATACGGCTCCAGCCAGGGCGGGGCCTCCCCGGCGCCGGTGGGCTCGGGCATCGCGGCCTCCCGCGGCGGGGGCGCGATGCGGGGGCGTCGGCTGTCGGCGCGCAACATGCTCAGGCACCGATTGGTCGCGATCTTGTAGAGCCAGGTCCGCAGCGAGGACCGCTCCCCGAACTCGCCGAGGTTACGCCAGGCGGACACGAGGGTCTCCTGGAGTGCGTCCTCGGCGTCCTGCAGCGACCCGAGGATGCGGTAGCAGTGCACCTGCAACTCGTGCGAGTGCATGTCGACCAGGTCGCGGAACGCATCGTGGTCGCCGGCCCGGGCCCGGGCGATCAGTTCCATCGTATCCAGCTCCATCGGCATGCATCCTCGCCTTTCTTTCTTCCGCGGGCCGCGTTCGGCTTGCTTACCGATACTGACGCCGACGGGCCCGCGAATTGGGCGGTGCGTCAGGCGCGCAGCCGGGCAACAAGGTCGGCCAAGCGGTCTCCGTGGGCGGAGCGCTCGGCGGCCGCCAACACCGCGGCGGTGTCCGCGGTGTCCCACGCCGGGAGTTCAGCGAAGACACGGAGGCGATCCGGGGGCATAGCGGCCACGACGCGGATCAGCGCGTCCCACAGGTCGTGCTGGTCGGCCGCCGCAATCAATCCGGTGAGGGCCTGTTCGGTCCAGGCGTCGGCGGCGGCGAAGGCGCTCAGATGGGTCTCGGTGAGCGCAGCAGCGACGGATAGCAGTTCGGGCCAGGCATTTTCGCGGTGAGCCGCGTCGATCATGGCGGTCAGGACCGCCGGGCCGAGCTCGGCGGCCGCGTCGGCGATGCGGGCGCGCGCCGGCGTGCTCAGGAATTGCAGGAAGGTGAGCGTTTCGGCGAACAGCCCGGCGTCGGCGGCCGCCTGGACCAGACTGCGAATCCGATCGTCGTCCACCCGCGTGAGCACGATGTCGAAATGCCCGGCGACATCGCTGATCTCGGAATTCAGGACGATCATGAGCAGGTCCGCGCCCGATTCGATGGACGGCAGCACCTCGAGGATCAGCTCGTCGGAGACCGCGGAGACGAAGCGGGCCAGCGTCACGTAGTCCTTGCGGCGCAGCATTTCCCGCATCGCGGGAAGCATCGCCTCGGTCCGCAGCCCCCGCACGATCGGCCCGACGGCCTCGGGATCCACGTACGGCGCGGCATCGGCGATGAATTCCGGTGGCACGGAACCGATCAGGTCGGCCGCGCGCGCGGGCGGCACCTCGGTGGCGACCATGCCCACGAACATCGGGCCGTAGTACCGCATGGCGATGCGCACCGCGAGCGTGCCGGGTACCAGCGCGCCGACCTTCGCGATCCGCCGGAACATGGGCCGATGCGGCGCGTCCAGGCGCTGGTGGACACTGCGCCGGAACGCCCGGATCGCCTCGGGCGCAGCGCCTTCGAGGAAATCCAGCCGTTCCGGCTCGGTTTGCAGCTCCCGCGCCAGCTTGATGACCTCGGCGCGCGATTCGAGACTCGTCACGACGACTCCCCTACGAGAAGAGCACTCGCCGGGCGACGGGGCGCACCAGCGCGGGCAGCATCGTCAGCCCGTTGTCGATGGCCCGATCCAGCTCGCGCGCCCGGGTGGCCCGGGCGCGCTCGAAGGATTCGCGCAGTACCGCGTACTGCGCGTCCTCGAGCTCGCCGAGCGCCTCGATCACCGCCGGCGCTACCCCCGTTGCCAGAGACAGTCGAGAAATCTGCGCACTCCCCATGCACGCAGGCTATCCGGATTCCGGTCCGCATGCAGGGGTAACCGGATACCGGGCCCGCCGGAAGGCGTCACGTCGCCACGTGCCGAATCCCTGCTCGCGCTCCCTGTGGCCGAGCGGGCGCGCTCACCGTGCCGGAGCGCCGAACCACCTCGGCAGCTGCGCGAGCAGCTCCTGCTGATCGTCTCCGACCCAGGCCACGTGGCCGTCCGGACGCAGGAGCACCGCGGGTGCATCGATCTCCGCGCTGACGTCGATGACGTGGTCGACCCGCTCCGACCAGCCCGCCACCGAGAGCACACCCGTCCGGTCGAGCAGCAGGCCGCGGCCGGTGCGCATCAGCTCGTAGAGGCGGCCCTGCTTCAAGGTCACGTCCCGCAGCCGCCGGCCCAGCAGGCCGTGCCCCTGCCCGAAGTCGTAGCGGATGCCGATCGCGACGACCTTCTCGATCAGGTACCGGTTCACCTCCTCGAAGTCCATCAGCTCCGACATCAGCCGCCGCACCGCCTGCGGCCCCGGCTCCGGCGACATCAGCTCGCCCTGCGCGCGAGTGTTGTCGAGCACGCTCGCGGCCACCGGGCGCCGTTCGGTCTCATAGCTCTCCAGCAGTCCCTCCGGCGCCCAGCCCGCGACCTCCGCGGCGAGTTTCCACCCCAGGTTGAATGCATCCTGGATGCCGAGGTTGAGGCCCTGCCCGCCGAGGGGCGGATGGATGTGCGCCGCATCCCCGGCCAGCAGCACCCGCCCGACACGGTAGCGCTCGGCCAGCCGCGTCGCATCGCCGAAGCGAGACAGCCAGCGCGGCGAATGCATGCCGAAATCGGTGCCGGTGATCGCGCGCATCTGCTGCTTCATCTCCTCCAGCGTGGGCGGGACCGTCGGGTCCTCGGACACCCCCGCCGCCGGCGCGACGACGCGGAACGCCCCGTCCTCGAGCGGACCGGCGCCGAATCCCTTGCGCGTCTTGTAGATTTCGCGCACCACGGCGAGCACGGCGTCGGCGGGCTCGGTCAGGTACACCTCGCCCAGCACCCACTCGTTCCGAGCGGGATCACCGGGGAAGCCGACCCCGAGCAGCTTGCGCACCGTACTGCGCCCGCCGTCGCAGCCCACCAGGTAGCGCGAGCGCAATTCACCGCCGCTCGCCAGCTCGACGGTGACCCCGTCATCGTTCTGGCGCAACCCCACGACCTCGGTGTCGTAGCGGATCTCGACGCCGATCTCGCGCGCATGCTCGATCAGCAGGCGTTCGGTGACGGTCTGCGGAACGCTCAGCACGAACGGGTAGGTGGTATCCAGTCCCACCTCCTGCTGTTTGACGATGCCCGCGAAAAAGCCGCCGACCGGATGCCGCGTGCCCACCGCGAAAAACCGGTCCAGCAGCCCACGCTGGTCCATGATCTCGAGGCTGCGCACGTGCAGGCCCATGCCCCGCACGATCCTGGTCGGCTCCGACTCCCGCTCCAGCACTACCGCCCGCACGCCCCGCATCTGCAACTCGCCGGCGAGCATCACGCCGCTGGGTCCCCCGCCCGCAATGATTACGTCGTACATGAACCACCCTTTCACCGGTTGCCATTCCGCCGGCCCCACACGATCCGTCACACACCCGCACTTTCCGCGCCACATGCTCGCATCGCGGGACCTCCGCGCCGCCGAGGCGCGCGAATGTCACATGATCAGCGATTTCCGCAGGTACTGGCTTCGGCCGGAGATTCTGCACGATCCCCCGGGCCTTGCCGCAAGCCCCCGGGCGCGATATATGTTGAAGGGGAAGGGAGTGCAGCTACCTCCCGGTCCCTCTGTGACGTCGCCATTCGAATCGTCGAACCGCCCGCCCGGCAGCGAGTCCGGGGGCACGATATCTGCACAGCATGGCCGCGCTGATGCCTGCTCACCCTGCGCGACGAGGCACTCCAGCCCGCCGTGGCGGGCCGGACCCGAGGTCTTCGGCACCTGCACTGGTACCTGTCGTCCGAAGTGCCTGTCATCCGAGTCAACCTGCGGGGCAATGACATTGGTGCTTGTCTATGGTGCGGGGATACGAACGCCCGCGGCGCGGAGCTTGGCTTCGACCAGTGCCAGCGCCCGGGCCGCGGCCGATCCGTGCTCTTCGCCGTGGTGCGCGATCAGCCGGTATCGCGTCGCGGGCTCGGTGCGGGCCTGCAGGCCTGTCACGATTTTCAGGTGTTCGGGGTTGGCGAGGTAGTGCTCGGCCATGGCGGTGGCGAGGTCGTCGATGCGGGGGTCGTCCGGCTCCCAGGCCGCGGCCTGAGCCGCGCGCTGAATCATGGCGACGTAGCCGGGATCGTCCAGCGCGTGGTCGAGGTGCTTCAGGTACTCCTCGAAGCCTTCTGGAACAAGGGCTTTGGCCAGCACCCAGCCCTCCCTGGTCGATGCCACCTCCTCGGCCGGAAAGCCGAGGCGGGACATCCGCTCCAGCAGCGCCGCCGCCCGATCGCCCAGCAGCGCGCGGTCACCGTCGGCGAGCCGGCGCAGCGTGTCGCGCCGCGCGACCAACTCCTCGATCCGCGCGGTGAGCTGTCGCTCGACGTCGTCCAGCGCGTCGGCGAACGCGGCTGTGTCGGCGTCGAGCATCGGCACGATCTCGGCCAGCGCCACGCCGGCGGCGGCCAGCGTCCGCACCTGTACCAGCCGCGACAGCTCGGCCGATCCGTACCGGCGGAAGCCGGAGCCGTCGCGTTCGGGCTCGGCGACCAGGCCGAGCTTGTGGTAGTGCCGCACCGTCTTGACGGTGACACCGACGAACGCCGCCGCCTGCCCGATCGTCACCGCGTTCCGCATCCGCTCAGCTTTCCTCATCGGTCCGGCCGCCACCGAACACCTGGGCCAGGAGTTTGCCCTGTACGTTCAGGAACGGCACGCCGGGGTCGGGATCGTGCTCGACATGATGGTGAGTGGACGCCTGCTCGCCGAGGGCTCGTATCCCGTTGACGGACAGCAAATCTTGGGTTGCGGGTGAGAGTCCCTGCATGCAACACTCGGTTCGTTGAACTGCAAGCAAACGGCGGCCGCGGGGCGGCCGGGCAAGCGACGATCGTGACCGAATTCAGCTGAGGCGCTAGTGGGTTTCATGGGGAGTTGTCCGCACCGGGGAGCAACGCCGCCGTCTGACGATCCGGCCGGAATGGTCCGCGAGAAGTGAGCCGAGTGTGCTGCCGCCGAGCATCACAGTGCGTATGCGTGGCATAGGGTGGCCCTGTTCGAGACTGTGCTACCCACCGGTGCATGCAACGCTGCGACACCAGACTGACACGGAGATCGACGAATGACCTTGTACGGCATAGACATTTCGAACTATCAGGCCAACATCAGCCTGGATCAGGTTGCCAAGGAGGGGTTCTCCTGGGTGGAGGCTAAGGTCTCCGAGGGCAACTACTACAAGGACCCGACCTGGGCCGCCAATCAGGCCGCGGCAGGGAAGGCGAATCTGCCGATCATCGGCTATCACTATGCCATCGCCGCCGACGATCCGGCCTCGCAGGTCCAGACGTGGCAGGCCAACGGCGGCCCGAACGTCTGCATGATCGACTTCGAGGACAACTCGGGCAATATCGACAACTATTGGGCACTGGTCAACGCGTTCAACGCAGCGGGCATCAAGGTGGCGCTGTCCTATATCCCGCAGTGGTACTGGAACAAGATCGGCTCCCCGGACCTGTCGAAGGTGCCCGGCCTGGTCTCCTCGGCGTACCCCGGCGGTAGCGGTTACGCCTCCACGCTCTACGAGAACGGCGGCGGCGATTCCGGTGAGGGCTGGGCGTCCTACGGCGGCGGCAATCCGGTGATCTGGCAGTTCACCAACCAGGCCGCGGTCGCCGGCATGACCGTCGACGCCGACGCATTCCGCGGCAGCGCCGCGGATCTCACCTCGCTGCTCAGCGGGTCATGACCGCGCCCGGGCACCTGATCGACGCGGAGGTCGTCCGATGACGCTGTTCGGCATAGACATTTCAAACTATCAGGCCAACATCAACCTGGGTGAGGTTGCCAAGGAGGGCTTCTCCTGGGTGGAGGCCAAGGTCTCCGAGGGCAACTACTACAAGGATCCCACCTGGGCGGCCAACCAGTCCGCGGCCGCGCAGGCCGGTATCGCGATCATCGGATACCACTACGCGATTGCCTCCGACTCCCCCGCCTCGCAGGTGCAGAACTGGCAGGCCAACGGTGGCCCGAACGTCTGCATGATCGACTTCGAGAACAATTCGGGCAACATCAACGACTACTGGGCACTGGTCAACGCCTTCAACGCGGCGGGTGTGACGGTCGCGCTGTCCTATATCCCGCAGTGGTATTGGAGCCAGATCGGCTCCCCGGACCTGTCCAAGGTGCCGGGGCTGGTGTCCTCGGCGTATCCGGGTGGCACCGGCTACGCGTCCCAGATCTACGCGAACGCCGGCGGCGATTCGGGGGAGGGCTGGGCCTCTTACGGCGGCGGCAATCCGGTGATCTGGCAATTCACCGACCAGGCCTCGGTCGCCGGCATGACCGTCGACGCCGACGCATTCCGGGGCAGTGCCTCGGATCTGGCCACATTACTCGGAGGACAAGGAACAGGAGGAGGGTGGCTGATGGCACTCACCGACGCCCAGCAGGCCGATCTCTATCAGAAGGTATGCGACATCTGGGATCAGCTGCGCGGTCCCAACGGCGCGGGCTGGCCGCAATTGGGCCAGAACGCATCCGGCGCGAACCTCACCCTGGTCGACGCGATCGCGTGGATCAAGACGGACCTGGAGACCAACCAGCCCTCCGGCTCCGGATCGGGATCGGGATCCGGCGCGACCTCAGCTTCGCCGACAACATAGTGGAATAACCACTGGCGCAGTACTATTCGCGCACGCACGTGCCGCCGGGAGTCTGCACTCCCGGCGGCACGTCGCGTTCGTCGGCCCGGTCGCGGGCATCGCCGACCGAGACCCGACCAGGAGGGCCCGGCGCGGCGCGACAATATCGCCGAGCGAAACGGGTCCGCGGCGGCCGTCCGGGCGGAGACGATGACCCACTCGAAATATCCGACCGATTACCTGGCGAGAGCCCGGGTCAGCAACTGCCGGAGGAGTCTGGCCGGGGCGGGCGGCGCGGACGGGATGCGCGCCGCAATGATCTGGTCGGGACGAACCAGCAGCGCACCATCCGGGCCGATGCCGACGGTATCGAACCACTCGCGAACGGCGTTGTCCGCCAAGGCAAGCGCGTGCGAGTCGACCCGGATCCCCAACTCCGCGGCCGCATCGGAAGCCGCGGCGATCCAGCGATGGTTCCCGCCGATCACCGTGCAGTGCGACCGGATCAGGTCCAGCGTGGAGGTCCCGCCCGCAAGCCACCGATGCGGCAGGCGCGAGCCGGGCGTGCCGTCCAGGTCCGCGATCACGTCCTCGGTCGAGGGTAGGGCCGGGCTCGACTCGATCACCGCGGCCGAGTCGTAGCGGTAGCCCAGGTGCACCACGAGGGCGTGCAGGGCGCCCGCGGCCGCGCGGCGGTCCACGGCGTGTGCGTCCCAGTGCAGCGTGGGGTCGGTGAGGCGAATCATGGCCTGTTCCAGCGTCATTGCCGCGACCGGTCGACGCTCGGCGGTGTAGGTGTCCAGTAGCGCGGGTCCGGCGTCGCCGCGCAGCACCGCGGCCAGTTTCCACGCGAGGTTGTGCGCGTCGGCCATGCCGGTGTTGAGTCCGAACGCCCCCAGCGGCGGGACCGCGTGTGCGGCGTCGCCGGCCAGGAATACCCGGCCGTGCTCAGCCGCCTCACCGACCGAGCGTCCCGCGTCGTGCTCAGCGGCCGTGTCGACCGAGCGTCCCGCCTGGAATCGGTCCGCAAGCTGTCCGCGAGGGCGCCACGGCAGCACGCTGCGCACCTCCACCGGCAGCGCGGGATCCCCTACCGCCGTGCGGATCACCTCCTGCCACTGTTCGACCGCGACTTCGGCGGCGCCGCCGGTCGACTCGGAGTCGGTGCCGGCGTGGAAGATCCACTCCTTCTCCCCGTCCACGGTCACCAGCAGGCCGGGGGCGTCCGGGTGGGTGATGGTGCAGTTCACGAATGTCCGCCCCTGCGTGTACGGGGTCAGGTCCGCACGGAACAGGATGCTGGTGGCGGGCTCCCCCAGCGGGCCGGGGCCGCCGACGCCGATGCCGAGCCGCTCGCGCACGGTGCTGCGCACACCGTCGGCGGCGATCAGATAGTCCGCGGCGATCACCTCACCGGTATCGAGTGTGACTGTGACGCCCTCGGATTCGATCGCGCAGTCCACCATCCGGGCCGAGAACCGCACGCGCGCACCCTTACTCCGCGCGGCGGGCAGCAGTACCGCGTCGAGCCGGTGCTGCGGGCACACCCCGCGTATCCGCGCCGGGCTCGGATCCGCACTGCCCCAGTCATTTTCGGTCACCGACAGCACGGGGGCGGTCGCCAGATCGACCTCCGCGAGGCTGCGCGCGGAGACCTTCACTCGCCCTCCGGCGGACATGTCCACGGCCACGTCGTTCACCGCCCGCTCGAGACCGGCCTGCCGCAGGAACTCCATGGTGCGCGGGCCGATTCCGGTGGCCCGCGGATGTATCGAGACGCCGGGCTGCCGCTCGAGCACCAGTGGCGTGACGCCGTGCGTGGTCAGGAAAAGCGCCGCGGCCAGACCGACGGTGCCGCCGCCGACGATGAGGACCGGCACTCGCTCTTCCGACATGACAACCCCTTATGGATACAGTGTTCGCTATCGGATACACTGTATCCATAAGAGCGGGCTTCCCGCCAGTGTCATCAGATGAGGAGTCGATGTGCCCGAGCAGGAGCCTCCCCTGGTGTGGGCCCGCGAACCGCGCGTCCCGCGTCGCCGGGGTCCGAGCATCGAACACATCGTCGCGGCGGCTGTCGCCATCGCCGATTCCGAAGAACTGCAGGCGGTTTCGATGCGCCGCGTGGCCGCGGACCTGAGCTCGGGCACCGCCTCGCTGTACCGGTACGTGACCAGCCGCGACGATCTGATCGATCTGATGATCGACAGCGTGCGCGGCGAGGTCGCACCGCCCTCGGCGACCGGCGACTGGCGGGCGGATCTCGCCGCCCACGCCTGGCACCTACGCGCTACGCTGCTGCGCCACCCCTGGCTGGGCCCCGAGATCGCGGGCCGCCCGGCGCTGGGCCCCAACTCCCTCCGCGAGCAGGAGGGTGTGCTCGCCGCGGCCGCCGAGTTCACCTCCGATATCGCTCTGGCCACGCATATCGTCGACGCGGTGGGCGCCTACGTCTTCGGCGCCACCACCCGCCAACTCGCCGAGCAACGCGCCCACCGCCGTTCGGGCCTGAGCGAGGGCCGCTGGCGCGAGACCGTTGCCCCCTACCTCCTCCGCGTCCTGTCCGCGGGCGAGCACCCCCACCTGTCCCGTCGCATCGCCGCGGCTCCCGACCGGTCCCCCGACGACCACTTCACCTTCGGCCTCACGGCCCTGCTGAATGGAATAGCCGGCGGCGCTGCGGAATCCGGCGAGTCGCGCTAGCGGCGCAGCTTCGCCAACCGCAGCACAGATCGAGGTTCCGGTAGTTATCGCCGAAAAACAACGAGTGTTCTCGGCCCGCGCAGGGTCTCGCGTCACATGGCCACAAACCAGGGCAGTGCGCCGTAGCGCTTGGACGGGTGCGGGGCGGCGGGCACGGCGAGCACGCCCGTGCCCTCGACCCTTGTCCCTGGGCCGAGGGTTTCCGGGCCGACGGACAATCGGCGCGCGATATCCGCAATGTTGAGTCCGATGTGTCGGCGCGGGATCCCGTCGCGAGCGACAGCCTCCGCGGCCGCAACGTCCGCCGGAATTTGCTCGCCTGGATCGATGCCGGACCTCTGAATCTGGCTCAGGCGGTATTGCAGTCCGTCCGGTATTCGAGGGGTGTGCGCGGGTGGCGGCTCGCGCCGGCCCTGGTCGCGGTCGGTCAGCCAGGCGTGCAACTCGTCCGTGTCGCATGCACCGGGCCCGATCTCCATGCCATCGGGCTCATCGTCAGAGTGGACGTACCGCACGATGACGCCGTCTTCAGCGACACACCAGCCGGAGGTCTCAAAGTCCGAGGGCGCGTTGTACCAGTGAGCGGCCCCGAACCGGCGGCTCAGTTCGACGCAGCGGCGGTGGGCGTCCTCGTGCGATTCGTCGAGCATCTCCTCAGCGGTCATCACCAAGATCCAGCCGTCCAGCGCGGGCGTGACGAACACTTCCCGATAGCTCAGTTCCCGATTCTCGCTGCCGTTCCACATAGCGAACCCCACGCGCATCGATACCTCGACCGGATCGCACAGGTCGAACGCGGCCAAGACAGCCGCGCGATCGGTGGTGCGCACGGCGTACCAGGTTCCGTGCGGTTCGGGCACGGGTTCGGGAATCTCGCCGAGCTGCTGGACCCGGATCGCGCGCTGGACCA
The DNA here is from genome assembly GCF_018860155.1 of Nocardia albiluteola. GTDB lineage: Bacteria > Actinomycetota > Actinomycetes > Mycobacteriales > Mycobacteriaceae > Nocardia > Nocardia albiluteola. The sequence continues at coordinate 134,493 of NZ_JAHKNI010000008.1, read as the reverse complement.
CGGCTCGATCCGATGGATCGACCTCGTCCCAACCGATCTCGGCCAGTGCATACAGCGCCGCCCGCCTGCCTGGGACCCGAGTGCGCCGGACCTGTCGCAGCACCCCGGCGACACCCGGCCCCAGCCTGACCAACTTCTTCGCTGCCAATCGACGCAGCGCTTCCACCGGGCTGGACAACACTGTCACCAGAGTGGCCACCTGTCGGCATCGTGCCGCCGATATCTCGCGCTGTTCCTGCCCCGACATGCAGAGCCCGCAACACACCGAGCCCGACTCGGGCACCGGTTCGGGCAACCGCGGCGGATACATCTCGTTCGGCAGGCCGATGGCACTCGCCAACCGTGCTCCGAGACCGTTGGCCGAGTCAGCGAGCAATACCCTCACAATCAGCTGGAATACGAGTACCGAATGCCAGTCCTTGAACCCGCGTAACACCGCGATACAGTCCGGCCACGCGTAGGCATAGGCCTCATCAGCCAAAACCTCCAGGGCGACCTGGAAATAGTCGCTCGACCGGTGAAGCATATACATGCGGTCGCAGAGTGTGAGCCAGACACCGCGCCGGACTCCGGCGTCGGTATCGGTCAGCCGAGTCCGGAGCTCGCTGGTCCGCAACAATCCCGGATCCAGCATGTGTTGCACCAGTGCACAATCCGGCCACGCGTAGAACAGACTCTCATCCGCCAACACCTCCTGCGCCGCCCGCAACATTCCGCGCAGCGTATCAGCGTCGTACTCCGCGATCGGCGCCTCCAGCAGCGACCTGCGAACCTCCGGGTCATGGTCGGTCAGCACGGCTTTGAACACCGTCACACTCGTCCCCATGCGCGACAACCTACCGGCCGCGACGCCTGTCGCGCACGACAGGAACCGACACGGTCCCGGTGGACTCCCGATCTACTTTGCGGCTCGTGACAGCTCCAGGATTTCTGCCGTCTTGATGAACTCATTTACGGCAGCGGTGAGGAGACCAGTGCGATGCGAGCGGGCCGCGGACAGAATCGCCGCCATCACCGGCTTCTTCGACACCACCGTCATGACGCGCTTCGGACCTACCCCGAAGCCTCCCCGAAGCAGTTGGCAGACTGTGTGGCGAAAGGGATTTCGGAAGGAGTTCGGGAATGCGCGAGTCGGTTGCCCGGCTGAGGGGAATCATGGCGCCGTCACCGCTGCCCGCAGCGGTGCCGCCGCCGTGGGACGACATCGAATCGGCCTGTGGAGTCCGGCTGCCGTCGGACTATCGGGATTTCATCGACAACTACGGCAACGGCAGGATCGGCGATCTGTATGTGCTGTATCCGGCGTCGCGGCGGACCAATGGTCAGGTTCGGCTCATGTCGCTGATCGACAACGCGCAGGACCTGATCGCCAACGGCGTGTTCCACGAGGACGACGAGGACGGCAATCCGCTGTTCGGCTATCCGGAGCCGGGAGGTCTGCTCCAGTGGGGCGGTAGTACCAACGGCGACATGTTCTTCTGGGTCACCGAGGGTGCGGATCCCGACGGTTGGACGGTGCTCGCGCATCTGCACGGCCCCGCGATCTGGACCAGGTACGACGGCACCATGGCCGACTTCCTGACCGGACTCGTGACTGGTGAATACCGTTATGCCCGTTCGGTACTGAACCCACTCGGCGTGCGGTGGACGATGATCGGTGATTGGACGCATCGCTACGGCGGGCCGCCGTCCGCGTCCCTCCATGGTGGCCACGATCGGGCCGGTGTGCAGCTGAGCGCAGGTTCACCACTGCCGTGGGACCGTGTCAGCATCTCGGGTGGTGACCAGGACGTCTTCGGGCGGACCGGCGACGTTGTTCCGCTGATCGCCGCCGACGGTGTGACGGTCCGGCTCGGCGGCGGCGGTCTCGCGCCCGGCATCGCCTATCGACTGTTCGCGTGGGCACGGACGGACGAGGACGCCGAGGCCGATCTGCTCGAAATAGAGTGCGACGGAGCGGTTGTCGCACGTGGAGAACTGTCGGACTCACCACGGTCGCGCATGGTGGAGACCCAGATTCTCGTCGCCGCGAATGCGCCGGATGCGGTGGTTCGGATCCGGGTCCGCAGCAGGAAGCCCGCGGTGACGTTACGTAGCTTCTACCTGAACATCAGTGGGACGCTGGGGGATTGACCGGCATCGGGCGTCCGACGCGCGGTCGAGTTTGCGCGGCTGATCTCCGGGAACTCCCGCAGACGCGCGAACTCCTCGTCCGCGAACACCCGCGTCGCCACGAACCCCGACCTGCACCACGCCGACCAGCCACATCAGCGCCAAGCCAAGCACTACCAGCCCGAACACGCATCCCGAGCACGAAACTAGCTCTCTACCAACAGATTACGCATATCCGTTGCTTTTTCGGCGATTACTACCGAAACCCCAGATCGCCGGCTGCGTCCGACCCGAGCGCACGACCGGACGTCGAGATCGTCGGTGTGCCACCGCGCAGCGCGCGACGGCCGGGCGCGCCTGCCGCACCCGCGACAGTTATCCGGCGAAGGTGTCCGTCGGTGCGCGTGCCGGCCAAGTACTGACCTACGGGGTGACCGGATGCACCTGCAGTTCGCAGCCGGGCAGGGTGAAGGTCACGGTCTGCGACTGGGTGACGTTGGGCGGGGTGACCAGCAGGGTGGAGTAGTTCGTGCATTCGGTGCCGTTGGGGCCCATGGCGCTGGCCTCGACCACGGCGCGGGCGGGGTGGCCGGACTGCACGACGACCACCTGGGACACGCTGGCCCCGAGATTCCCGATGGTGCGCTGGGCATGCACGACCGGTCCACCCGCGCCGGTATCGACGCCGGGGTAGCCACTGAGTGTGCAGGCCGCCGCGCCGGGGGCGAGGGTGAAGCTGAGCTGCAGGCCGCGGTGCATCATCGCCGCACCCATGCTCTGGGCGCTGACCACGAGTTGCCCGTCGGCGCACGGGGACATCTCCGTCGCGGCCGAGCCCTGCGAGGGTGCGCTCTGCTCGGTGCTCTGCGATGCGGAGGATGCGGGCGGAGCCGTGGTGGTGCCCGGGCCCGCCGACGTGCTCGGCGACACTGTCGCCGGGCCGCTCGCGGTGGTCGACGAGCATCCGGCCAGCGCGGCCGTCGCGGCGACCGCCATGAATGTGAACAGTGTTGCCCTGCTTGCCATTTCCTATGTCCTTCCGGGCACGGCGACCGCCTCCAGCAGGATACCCCGCCGCACGCCGCCCTCGGGAGTTCGCCACGAACACCCGACCAGGCCGCGCCGGCCGTCCGGCTCCCCGTCCTCCACGGGAATCCTGTTGATGCGCAGGCTGATCGGCGTACCGACCTCGGCGGGGACGAGATAGACCGGCGCTGCCGGTGCGCTACTGACGTCCTGGTCCTGGGCCTGGGCCCGCCCGGCCAGCAGCTCGAGCGCCTGCTCGGCCAGCACCGGATCGCGGGCGCCGTCGTACACCCAGCGCCGCCCGAGCACGCCGTGCTCGGTGGTGCCGATCAGCGCGTCGTCCGCACCGTCGAGCGGCGCGCCGCGGTAGGCCATCGGCACGTGATAGGTGGTGCCCGTGCCGGTATCGGTGACGAGGTAGAACTCCATGCCCACCTCCCCTGCCGGATCGTCGAGCCGGAATCCCCCGGCCCGCACCAGATCCAGGATATCGCCGCCGCGGAACCACGCCCGGCCCGGCAGCCAGGCGTGCAGCAGCTCGACCTTGGACGGACTCAGCGTGGTGTGGTGTATGACTGCCATGCCTCGACGGTACGGGCCGCGGTCAGGAGTGGGACCGCAGGAGCCCGTGCACGGTCACGGGGCCGGCGGCCGGCGCGGGCCGGTCGATTCGCGAGGCGATGCGGATCTCGCTGGCGCCCAACAGGATCAGAATCACACCGGCCACCACCGCCAGCGCGTCGAGGGTGTCGATCGGCCAGACGATGACCGCGAGCCCGCCGATCATGGTCAGCACGCCGACCACCTCCTGGCCGTAGGTGCGTACCGGGGCGTCGGACCACACCGCGACGGTGGCCTGCACGATGCCGCGGATCACCCAGGCCAGGCCGACCCACAGCGCGACCAGCGACACCCAGTCACCGCTCTGCACGCACCACACCGCCAGCAGGACCGCCAGCAGCGCGGTGAAGAATTCCAGCACCTTCAGTCCCGGGCGAATACGGCCCCGGAACGTCACCACCAGCTGCCAGGCGGTGGTCAGCAGTACCGCCGCGCCGAAGAGTAGCTCCGCCAGCGGCACCGACTTGCCGGGCCACACCATCATCACCACCCCGAGGGCCACCGATGCACAGCCGATCGCGAATGCGGCTTGCCAGGCGTCTCCGACGAAATTGTCGGCGCGGCCGGTCACTCGGAAGGTGGGCATAGCAGCATGATATGAGCAACACAGGCTAGTTGCTTAGTATTTGCGCTTTATGCGCCACACTTTCGCTGAGATCGCGAAAAACAGGACATTCGCGATAGCGGTTACTTCGCCACGAAATTGCCCGAATATCCTTCCGAGGCACGTCGCGGATCGTGGGCGGCCCGTGATAGACAGGGTTCCGGTCGTCACGCCGCCGTGGCGTCCGGTCAGGAGGCAGCTGTGAACACCGCGTATCCCCCCGGCCCGCGGTTGCCGCGGCTGCTGCAGACGCTGGTGTACGCCAAGTGGCGGGCGCGGTTCCTGGCCACACAGGCCGAGCGTTTCGGTGATGTGTTCACCCTCCGGCTCACCCCGCCCTATGCCGAGCACCTGGTGGTGTTCTCCCGGCCCGATCACATCCGGGAGATCTTCGCCGGGGATCCGGCGGATCTGCATGCCGGGGAGGGCAATCGGGTGCTCGGGCAGGTCATGGGCGAGCATTCGCTGCTGTTGACCGACGAGGCCGAGCACGCCCGCGCGCGACGGCTGCTGATGCCCGCGTTCGGGGCCTCGGCGCTACGCGGCTACCGGGCCCTGGTCGAGGAGATCGCGGCGGCGCGGGTGAGTCGCTGGCAGCCGGGGCAGACCCTGCCGACCTTGGATGCGATGAACGAGCTCACCCTCGAGGTCATCATGCGCGTGGTGTTCGGCGTCAGCGACCGGCAGCGCCGCGATCAGCTCACCCCGCGGTTGCGCCGGCTGGTCGACATCAATCCGCTGATGCTGTTCGGCGGCATCTGGCCGCGGTTGCAGACCGTGGGTCCGTGGCGGCGGATGCGGGAGAACCAGGACGGGATCAACGAGCTGCTCTACGCCGAGATCCACCGCCGCCGTGCCGATTCCGAGTCCGCTCCCGGCGCCGATGTGCTCTCGAGGCTGTTGGCGGCCGGAGCCGGGGACGATTCGGCGGACACTCCGCTGAGCGATGCGGAGCTGCGCGATCAGCTGGTCACCCTGCTGCTCGCGGGCCACGAGACGACCGCCTCGGCGCTGGCGTGGGCCATGCACGAATTGGCCGCCGCGCCCGATATTCAGGATCGGGCGCGCCGGGCCGCCCGGGAGGGTGACGAGAAATATCTCGAGGCCGTGCTCAAGGAGGCGATGCGCCGGCGCACCGTCATCGGCGGCGTGGCCCGCAAACTGACCCGAGACATGACGATCGGCGGCTGGGACCTGCCTCGCGGCACGGTCGTGGCGACCTCGATCCTGCTCGCGCACAGCAATCCGCAGCGTCATCCCGAACCGGATCGATTCCGCCCGGACCGGTTCCTGGACGGGAGCGTCGCAGTGAACACCTGGCTGCCCTTCGGCGGTGGGGTGCGCCGCTGCATCGGCGCGGGCTTCTCGCTGATGGAGGGCACCGTCGTCCTGCGCGAGGTGCTGTCGCGCTACACCCTGTCGCTGCCGCCGGGCGCGCACTCCGAGCGCGGCCGCATCCGCAACATCACCCACATTCCCGCCGATGGCGCCCGGGTGGTACTTACCGCGAATCCGCCACCCGGAACACCGACGGTCCCCGAGCCCGTCTCCGGCGTCGCGACCCCTGGATCGTAGCGCGCCACCCCGCCGAAATCGATTGTCCCGCAACGGCATCGAACCGAAATGGCCCCGCCCTGGACTACCGGGGCGGGGCCATTTCGGTTCAGGAGATCTGGCGGCGGTAGATGGCGTTCGCGCCGAGGTAGGCAACGACCAGGATGCCGATGCACCAGGCCAGCGCGGTCCAGATGCCGGTCCCGACGGGCTGCTGGGTGAACAGCGCGCGGATGGTGTTGACGATCGAGGTCACCGGCTGGTGTTCGGCGAAGGCGCGGACCGGGCCGGGCATCGTGTGGGTGGGCACGAATGCGGAGCTGATGAACGGCAGGAAGATCAGCGGGTAGGAGAACGCGCTGGCGCCGTCCGGGGTGCTGGCGGTGAGGCCGGGGATGATCGCGACCCAGGTCAGCGCGAGGGTGAACAGGACCATGATGCCCGCGACCCCGAGCCAGGCCAGCACTCCCGCGCCGGAGCGGAAGCCCATGAGCACCGCGACCAGCACCACGACGATGAGCGAAATGATGTTGGCGACAAGCGAAGTCAGCACGTGCGCCCACAGCACCGACGATCGTGCGATCGGCATGGACTGGAAGCGCTCGAAGATGCCGACGCTCTTGTCCTGATACAGCCGGTATGTGGTGTAGGCGATGCCCGAGGCGACCGTGATGAGCAGAATGCCCGGCAGCATGTACTTCACATACGAATGCATTCCGGTGTTGATCGCGCCGCCGAGCACGTACACGAACAGCAGCAGCATGGCGATCGGCGTGATGACGGTCGTGATGATGGTGTCCGGGCTGCGGGTGACGTGACGCAGGGTGCGCCCGAGCAGGACGGCGGTGTCGCCGAAGAAGTGTCTGTTCATCGGTGTTCCTTGATGGTCTGTGCCGTGGATGTGACTGCCGGTGCCGCCGCTTTGCCGTCGGCGCCGACGAGGGTGAGGAAGACGTCCTCGAGGGTGGGCTGCTTCTCGACGTATTCGACCTGCGCCGGCGGCAGCAGCGCCTTGAGCTCGGTGAGGGTGCCGTTGACGAGGATCCGGCCCTCGTGCAGGATCGCGATCCGATCCGCGAGCTGTTCGGCCTCGTCCAGATATTGCGTCGTGAGCAGCACCGTCGTGCCCTTTCCGGCGAGGTCCCGCACGGCCTGCCACACTTCGAGACGCGCCTCGGGATCCAGGCCCGTGGTCGGCTCGTCGAGGAAGACGACCGGCGGGTCCCCGATGAGGCTCATCGCGATGTCGAGGCGGCGGCGCATGCCACCGGAGTAGGTCGACACCTTGCGCGCGCCCGCGTCGGTCAGCGAGAAGCGCCCGAGCAGCCCGTCGGCGATCGCGCCGGGGTTCTTCAGGTGCCGCAGCCGTGCGACCAGCACGAGATTCTCACGGCCGCTGAGGATTTCGTCGACAGCGGCAAACTGCCCGGTGAGACTGATGGATTCGCGCACCTCCTGCGGTTGCGCGGCGACGTCGAACCCGTTGACCCTGGCCGTTCCCGCGCCGGCCTTCAGCAGCGTCGACAGGATCTTCACGACCGTGGTCTTGCCCGCGCCGTTGGAGCCGAGCAGTGCGAAAATGCTCCCGGGTGCGACATCGAAGTCCACGCCGCGCAGCACTTTCAGGTCCTTGAACGATTTCTCCAGCCCCTGCACGTGGATCGCCGGAGTGTGTTGTGTCGACATCTATCTGCCTCCTTCGCGGAGCTGTTCGAGACGTTCCGAGAGGAAGCTCCAGGTCCCCCAGAATTCGTCGAGATATTCCTGTCCCCGCGCGTTGAGGGAATACACCTTGCGCGGCGGGCCCTTTTCCGACGGGACCTTCTCCACGTCGACCAGCCCCTTCTTCTCGACCCTGACCAGCAGGGCGTAGACGGTGCCCTCGGCGATGTCCGCGAAGCCCTGCTCGCGTAGCCAGGCGGTGATCTCGTACCCGTATGCGGCCCGCACGGCCAGGATCGCCAGGACGATGCCCTCGAGCGTGCCCTTGAGCATTTCGGTCATCTGTTTGCCCATGAACCACCTTCGCACTACTTAGTGTTGCTGATTACCAGTAAATAGTAACACTGAGTAGTGGTGGCGCAAGAGGGTCCGACGTGCGAGGTTGCGCGTGTCCGGCCTCGGGGAACATTGGTGCAGCGGTTGGCGCTGGGATCGATCATGGTCGGCTAGCACACCGGCTGGGAGCTTCGCTCGCTTGCGGCCCTCGCCTTGGCCGGCCTCCGGTGTGCTGTCTTTGCCCCGCGGTGCAAGTCCCAGACTTACCGACCGGCCCGGGTCGGTGGTGCGCTCATTGCTGCCGTCAGGAACGTGATCGCCCAGCGCCGGGCCTCCTCGCCCGCCGTCACCGTCGGGCAGGCCAGGGAGGGCCGGTGGTAGACCTCGACGCGGTCCACGGCCGTCACGGCGAAGATCCCCCGCATCCGGAACACCAGCTCCTCTGGGGCAAGGCTGGGCAGTGCGCGCGCGAAAGCCGCTAGGTAGCGCTCACGTACCGCGTCCTCGTCCGGGCCGGTCCAGCTGCGCGCTTCCTCGGCCGGGTCGCTGAGGATCGTCACGATCAGCCGGGACGTCCGGGCTCCGCTCTCACTGCCAGCGGGCATCTCGTCGAAGAGCGGCCCTGCGAATGCTTCCACCAGTTCGGCGACCTGCGGGTCCGCAGTCCGGGCGAGCAGTTCGTCGAGCCCGGCGCTCTGGGCGGCGGTGATGGGCTCGGTCACGCGGCGGGCGACCGCGGCCAGGAGTTCCGCCTTCGAGCCGAAGTGATAGCCGACGGCGGCCAGGTTCGCTCCGGCGAGGTCGGTGACCGCGCGGACCGAGGTGCCGCGATAGCCGCGCTCGGCGAAGAGGTGTTCGGCCGCGTCGAGGATCTTGGTCCGGGTATCGGGTAGCGCCATATGTCGTACTATACAAACGTTCGATTGAAACGAACGTATGACTCATGCGGAAGAGGCTGTCATGAAACTGCTCGTATACGGCGCCGGGGTCTGCGGCAGCCTGTTCTCCGCCCGCCTGCACGAAGCCGGGCTCGACGTCTCGCTCCTCGCCCGGGGCGAGCGCCTGGCCTCGCTGCGCCGGCACGGCGTGCAGCTCGCCGACGGAGACGGCGCTGCCGTCAGGCGGGTACCGGTACCGGTGGTCGAGCACCCGGCAGGCGGGTACGACCTGACCGCCGTCCTCGTGCGCACCCATCAGGTCGGCGCGGTGCTGGAGTCGCTCGCCGGCCTCGAAGGCGACGTGCTGTTCCTGCACAACTGGGCGGCTGGCGCGGAGCCGCTAGGCGAGGCGATCGGCCACGAGCGAGTACTGCTCGGCTTCCCCACGGTCGCCGGCACGATGGACGGCGACGTGGTCCGCCCCCGCGCGACCACCTTCATGACCAGCCGGGTCCCGATGCCGATCGGCGAACCCGACGGCCGGACCACCCCGCGACTGGCACGGATCGTCCGGGAGTTCCGCACCGCCGGGATCAACGCCAAGGCCGAGCCGCGGATGGATGCCTGGCTCAAGACACACGCCGCGTTCGAGGTGCCACTCGGGCAGAAGGTGCGCGCGGCGGGCGGCCCGGTGGCGCTGGCCCACGACCCCGACGCGGTCCGCGGCATGCTCCACCTGGTGCGGCAGAACCTGGCCGCCATGCCGACGTCGCCGGTCCCCCGCGCGTTCGCTGCACTGCAGACCCTGCCGGAAGGGCTGCTCGTGGCCCTGCTGCGGCGTTTCCTGCGCAGCCCGACCGCCGTGAACAGCGGGCTCAGCAACGCCTCCCCGGCAACGGTCGCCGAACTCGGACGGCTGGCCGAACAGATGCGCGCCTGTGCGAAGGTCCGGTAGACCAGCGGCGGCAATAGCTCTTCGGCTGCACCGCACCCGAGTGCGGTCCGGGGACTTCCACCGGACCTCCGGCACCCTCGGTCGACGATTGGCGAACCGACACCTCGGACACCCCGCACGCACAGCACTTCGAGCGCAGCTGCCGCACTCTGTCGCTGTCGGTAAACGATCGTTTGACGCGCCAACCGCTGTACCGATGTTCCCCGAGGCCGGCGTCAGTCGGCGTGGCCGAAGAGTTCGGCGATGTACGAACCCGGCTCGGGAACGAACTCGGCACCGAATGCCGCTACGGTCGCCCCGCCGGGAATGGCGCTGCGACCGTGTGCCGTTCGGCGATGCGAGTGCTGGTCGCGCTCAGTGCAGGTACGACGCCCCGTTGACGTCCAGCACCGCCCCCGAGCTCCAGACAGCTTCGGGCGAGGCGAGATACCTTACGGCGGCGGCGATCTCGGCCGGTTCGGCCACACGTCCGAACGGGCTCTGTGCGCGCACGGCGTCGGTCACCCGGTCCGCGACCCGTTCGGTGGCGACGAATCCGGGCGCGACCGAGGCGACGGCGATCCCGAAGGGGGCGAGCGCGACCGCCAGGGACTGCCCGAGCGCCTGCACCGCGGCCTTGGTGGCGCCATAGGCGGGATGGTCCGGCTCACCCCGGAAGGCGCCGCGGGAACCGACGTTGACGATGCGCCCGGATATCCCTCGGTCGATCATATGCCTTGCCGCGCAGTAGGATACGTTCGCGGTGCCGAGCAGATTCACGTCCACGGTGCGGCGCCACGCGTCCTGCCACCCGTCGTAGTCGATGGTGGCCAGCGGCTGCGGCAGGTTCACCGCCGCGTTGTTGACCAGCACGTGCACCGCGCCCATCGCGACGACCGCGGAGTCCACCACGGCCGCGGCCCCGGCCGGGTCGCCGATGTCGCCGCCGATCAGCACGTGGCCGTCACCGCTCAGATCGTGCAGGGTGTCCTGGGCGTCCTCGCGTCGCGAAGAATAGTGGACCGCGACGCGGTCGCCGTTGTCCGCGAACGCTTTCGCGATCGCCCGCCCGATCCCCCGCGACGCCCCCGTCACCAGCACTCCGCGATTCACAGCCCGACCACCTGCCCATTCACCATGCGTACGAGCCTGCCACATCAACCTCTCGCGCGCGGACGCCGCCGCCGGTTGGCGCGGGGGTTGCTGCCGTGCCAGCGCGCTGCCGGACGGTGCACAGGATTACTGCCACCCCCGGCCCGAACACCCGGGGCCGGGTTCGTTCCGCGAGATCATTCGCGCAGCAGATCGATGACCTTGGTCTCGCTGAGCTCCCCATGCCCGGCCGCGACCAGCCGGGTGAAGATGTCCAGGGCCGTGTGCCCGAGGGCGGCGGGGTTGCCGAGCGCCTCGGCGAGCTCGACGCCGATGCGGGTGTCCTTCAGGCGCAGGGCCGCGGTGAAGTCGATGTCGTGGTCGTGGATATTCTCCAGGATCAGCCTGCTGATCCGCACGACGGTGGGGCTCGCCGCGCCGCCGCGGGACAGGGCGTCCACGACGGTAGGCAGGTCCAGGCCGGCCAGCTCGGCGGTGCGCAGCGCCTCCGCGGTCGCGGCGATCTGGATCGAGCCCAGCAGGTTCTGCATCAGCTTGTACGCGGTGCCCGCGCCCACCTCTCCGAAGCGAACGATGCTGGTGCACAACGGTTCCAGCAGCGGGCGGGCGGCCTCGAGGTCTGCGGCGTCAGCGCCCGCGAACAGCGTCAGCTTCCCGGCCGCGGCCGCCGCGGGCAGCCCGGTGACCGGCAGGTCGAGATACCGAAGCCCATGCGCGGCAGCATCTTTCGCAAGCTCCAGCACATGCGGCCGCGAGAGCGTGGAGCATTCGATCGCGAACGCGCCCGCGGCGGGCGCACCCGCCAGCGCCCCGTCCGGCCCCGACCACACCGCCCGCGAAGCGTCGTCGTCGGCGACCATGGAGATGATCGCTTCCGCATCCTGCACCGCGGACCGCGGCGTCTCGGCGGAAACAGCTCCGCGCGCAACGAGAGTCGCTACACCGCCCGCCGATCGGTTGTAGACCCGCACTTCGTGCCCGGCGTCCACCATCCGCCCGGCCATCCCCGATCCCATCCGGCCCAACCCCAGAAACGCAATCCTCGCCACCCGCGTCACCCTATCGAGGCTGCGGCGATCCAGCTTCGCCTCGCCGATCCTCGTGACGCGGAAGTCGGCCACGTCACACACTCCCATCTTGACTGAAATTTCAGTCAGGAATTAGGGTCGTGTCCACAGTCCACACGCGAGGAGACCCCCGAGATGCGGCGACGCACATTCGTTCAGCAGTCGATGGCCACAATCGGCGGCCTGCTGCTGGCAGCTTGCGGCGACCAGAGCGGGCCTACCAGCAACAGGCACGAGGGGAGAAAGTGGATGATGCCCGAGGAGGGGCGTCCGCACGCGCGGACATGGATGGCCTTCGGCGCCAGCGAACGGATCTGGGGCCCCGACCTGCTACCGCAGGTGCAACGCGACCTCGCCACTGTCGCCACCACCATCGCCCGGTTCGAGCCGGTGTCGATGCTGGTGCGGACCGCGGACATGGATGTGGCCCGGGGTCTGATCGGGAGTGCGAACGTCGAGCTGATCGCCGCGGAGATCGATGATCTGTGGATGCGCGACACCGGCCCGGTGTTCGTGACCGGCGACGGCGCGCGGGCCGGGGTCGATTTCAACTTCAACGGCTGGGGCGGCAAGCAGCGACACAGCCGCGATGCCCGAGTCGCGCAGTTCGTCACCGCACGCGCGGGGGTCGAGCGGGTACGCACCGATCTGGTGCTGGAGGGCGGTGCCCTCGAGGTGGACGGCGAGGGCACCGCGATCATCACCGAGAGCTGCGTGCTCAACAGCAACCGCAACCCGGGCTGGAAGAAGAACGACGTCGAGGAGGAGCTCGCCTACCTGCTGGGCATCGAGAAGGTGATCTGGTTGCCCGGCATCGCGGGGCACGACATCACCGACGGCCACACCGATTTCTACGCCCGCTTCGCCGGGCCCGGCGTCGTGGTCGCGGGCCTGGACAACGACGAGACGTCATTCGACTACGACGTCACCCGCCGTCACCTCGACATCCTGCGTTCGGCCACGGACGCCCGCGGTCGCACACTGCGGGTGGAGACGTTGGAGGGGCCCTCGACCATCCGGGTGAAGGGCGCCGGGGACGACTTCGCGGCCGGCTATGTGAACTTCTACGTGTGCAACGGCGCGGTCATCGCGCCCGAATTCGGTGACTCCGACACCGATGCGGCCACCGCGGCCACCCTGGGGCGGCTGTTCCCGGGCCGTCAGGTCGTGCAGATCGACATCGACGCCATCGCGGCCGGTGGCGGCGGAATCCACTGCACCACCCAGCAGGAGCCCGCGGCGTAGCCGCACCTGCGCCCTACTGTGAGGAATCATGTCCGATCGTCGAACTCAGATCCTGGAGGCCGCCGTACGCGTCATCGCTCGCGATGGAGTACGTGGGCTGCGCGTGGAAAAGCTCGCCGCCGCGGCGGGTGTGTCCACCGCGCTCATCTACTACCACTTCCAGGATCGTGGTGGGGTGCTGCATGCGGCGCTCGAGCACATCAATCACCGCGCCGTGCGCTACACCGACCCCGCACTCGCGGAGAACGATCCCCGCACCCGGATCGTCACCATGCTGCTGCTCGAACTACAGGACACCGACGAGGTCCGCGAAACCAGCATCGCCTGGGGTGAACTGCGGGCCAGCGCCGTCTTCCACCACGACCTGCGCGAGGCCCTGCACGCCACCACCGACGCGTGGAACGCCGACATCGCGGAGCTCATCGGGCAGGCGCAGGGCGCGGGCACGATCGGCCCCGACATCGACCCCGCCGCTGCCGCCGAACGCCTCACCGCCCTCGTCGAGGGACTCAGTGAACGCTGGCACAGTGGCTCCATCGACCTGGAGCGCGCTCGTGAACTGCTCACCGGCGCAATCGGTCTCGAACTCGACCGCGCGTGATCCCGATCAGCTCAGGCGGGCCCGCAGGAGGCAGAATTCGTTGCCCTCGGGGTCGGCTAGGACGTGCCACTGCTCCGCACCGGTCTGGCCGATGTCGGCCGGGCGCGCCCCGAGCGCCAGGAGGCGTTCGAGTTCGGCGTCCTGATCGCGGTCGGTGGCGTTGACATCGAAGTGGATTCGCAGTCGGCCGGCCTTGGGCTCGGTGGTGGGGCTGAAGATCAGGGTGGGCTGCAGTCCGCCGAACCCTTCTCGCGGCCCGATCTCCACCGCGCCGTCGGTGGTATCGAGCACGACGAAATCCAGTACCTGGCACCAGAACTCCGCCAGCCGCGGGGCATCCAGGCACGGGATGATCAATTCGGAAATGCGACTTGCCATGTGCGGCACCCTACGGTCCGACCGTTCCGCGCGGCCAGTCTTTTGTTGGGACCGACCGCAATTCGCGGGGTCTCAGATCGGCAGGATGCCGTGACGCGGGTGTTGGCGTGCACGCGGCAGCACCATTACCCCGGTGCCCTCGACCGTGGTGTGCGGGCCGAGGCCGCTCAGGTCTATCGACAGTCGACGGCTCACCATCCATGCTCCGAACAGCAGATCCTGCCCGGGGTCCGCCCCCGCGGGATACTCCGGTTCCTCGATCCCCGGCAGGCGGTCGTCTCCGCAGCGCTCGTCCAGCATGGCCGCGTACGCCTCCGCCCGAGCGAGGACCTCCTGTTCGGGGCGAGGCTCGCCGGTGTGGGCGTTGGCCTCAATCCACTCGGTCAACTCCTCGAGCGTATCCACGGGGTCGTCTTCCTCGCAGCGGTAGACCCGCACGTCGTCGCACGACACGCAGTGCATGATGATGTGGCCGTCCTGGGCGATACACCACTGGCTCCACGTATTCTCGGTGAAATCCTGATCGGCCAGCTCGAACAGGTGCGCGGCTCCGAACCGTTCGCTCAGATCTTCCATCCGCCGGTACAACCGGTACCGGCTCTGCAGCGAGGTCGAGGGTGATCGGTCCCCGCCCAGGATCTCGTCCTTACACAGGACCAAGGTCCAGCCGTCCAAGGCCGGGGTGACGAAGACGCCGAAGTGGGGACTGAAGCAGCCGGACGGGTTGACGGCCGAATAATCCTGCCCCTGCCACGGAGCAAATCCCATACGCATCGTCGCGGGCACCGGATCGATGAGGTCGAGTGCGTCCAGGACCGCGGCCTGATCGGTGGTCGGCAACGCGTACCAGGCACCGTTCAACTGTTGCCGACGCAATGGTTGGGGTGTCTCGACGCGCTGCTTCATCCGGATCAACCGCTCAAGCGCCAGCAGATCCTTCGCGCCGATCTGGTCCCAACCGTATTCGGCAAGCATCTCCAATCTCATCCGGCGTCGCAACGGCTCCAACTCCCCCATCGCCCGTAGTAGATTCGCCGTGCCCGGCCCCGCATTGCCCACCGACCATATCGCGTGGCGGCGGATCGATTCCGTCGTACTACCGAGCAGCGTGAGCACGACCGGTAGATGTGTGCACTGGTGTGGAGCAATGCCGGTGCCGCATCGGTTGTTCCATCGCATTGCGCAATCGATCGTCGAGTCCAGCGGGCCGGGCGGGATTTCGAGTATCCGAGTCCCGGGTGGCATGCCGAGGGCGGCCAGTAGCCGCTGCCTCAACCCCTCGGTCTGCGCATCGACGAGTGCCTCGACCAGGGCCTGGAAGTCCGTCTTCCGTTTGGGTTGCCAAGCACCGGACTGTATGACTTCAGGGTTGCAGGCCCCTCACGAGCAATGCGACAACCTGCTCAGTGATGTCCTCATAGGTGAGTCGACCGCCGGAGCCGTGTTGTAGCGCGGGGCGTAACGAGCTGGAGATTGCCCCGAATATCGCGTGGCGCAAGATGTCTGGTGCAAGATCGTTTCGGATGCTGTGATCGCGCTGGCCGCGAACAATCTGGGCCTCAAAGCGTTCGACAAGCGCAGCGGTATCGAGGTCGGTAGCTCGATGCGAGTCTTGGTCGCCTGCTGATGTGTCGATGCCGTGCCCGCCGAGCAGGATCGGGTAGCAGGCGCTGATTTGGGCGAGTGAGCGAATGAGCTGTTCGATGGTCGACGCGGCGGTGCCGCTTCGAGCGACTGCATCGTCCATCGCTTCGTGGCGTTACGCGCCATACCCAACAGCGAATTCGCCTGTCCAGCAACGCCACCGCGGGCAACCAATCGTGTCCGGTCAACAAAAGCGCGGCGACACCGCCCTGGGTGAGCGCCGAACCCGCGGTGGTCACCAGCAGCACCGTCCGCCGGAGTACCGGTCGGCCATCGCGCTGCCCGACAGCGACACCGCCTGCCCGAAGAAAAACCACCGGAATCCCGCATGTTGACAGGGAGAAAAACGCATTTGCCGGGTCATCTACCGCCGCACCGAAGCCGACGACCTGCTCATCTAACCAATACGATCACGGGTCCTTACCGTTCCAGTACACCGAAAGCAACGTTCGCCCGGCCTTTGCCCTCGAAGACCGCCAGCGCCGCCCACAGGGCCAGGGTGCTGTCGACGGTTTCGACCTCCTCCGTGCCGCCGACGCGTACCGGACGCAGTCCGACTTCCGTGATCAGTTGCTCGACGAGCACCTGGTTTTCGGCAGGCCCGCAGTAGAACAGGTCGGCGCGCCGGTCGCCGAAGACCGGCTCGGCGAACACCTCCCAGCCGTAACCGTTGAACGCGCGGTAGAGGGCGGCATCGGGTGCCTGCTTCTGGATGATGTCGAAACTGTTGAGGGTCTTGCGTTCGCCCCATTCGCCCGTGGCTTCGGCCGCACCCTTGACGAGTTGGTTGGTGGCATCGATGACGATGCGGCGGTCCAGCAGTTTCCCGTAATCGGCCACCACCTGCTCCACCGCGGCTCCGGTCACCGCCAGCAGTACCACGTCGGCGTCTCTGAGAGCCTCGGAGATCGTGGCGATTTCGGCGTCGCCAAGCCGTTCCCGCACGACCGCGACATTCGAAGACTCTGGATCGCGGACCCCGAACAACACCGAATGCCCGGCGGCAATCCACTTGCCACCCAGTGTCGCACCGATATTGCCCGCACCGATGATCGCGATCCGCCCTGCCGACATGCCGTCCTCGCTCTTCTCAGTTGCCGCGCCTCGTCCGCGACCGTCGGGCACTCATAACCCTGCGTCGCGAAAGGGTATTCCAGGGCCGGTCTTCCTCCGGTTTCGGTGCACATCGACACGTTCCTCGAAGACCTCCGAAACTCGAACACCGCGGCTAACACGATCCGCGCCTACCGCGCGGACTGACGCGATCCGCGGCTGCGGGTCCTGTAGCCGGTTATGGGACGCGAAGCCCGTCGAGCACGACTGTGATCAGCTGGTTCGGGGCGCCGCGCAATCGGGCGCGCCGCTCGGCTACCGCCACGCCGATGAGCAGATCCAGCACGTCGGCGATATCGACATCGGGCCGTATCGCCCCTGCCTCTTTCGCTTGTGCGAGCAGGGTTTCGAACGACCGATGGAAGTCGTCCAGGAGGTGGCCGGGGATCGTGATGGCTGTGTTGTCACCGCCGTCGACCGCTTCGCACAGTGCCTGGTTGAGGGCGACCTCGCCAACGAGATGGGCGAAGTACCCGCCGAATGCCTCCGCCGGTGCGGTACCGGCCGCCGAAAGCGTGCGTGCTCGCTCGGCGAACTTCTCGACGCGGCCGAGAACGACTGCCTCGAACAGTGCGTTGCGCGTGGGGAAATGCCGGTACACGGTGCCGACACCGACCCCGGCGCGGCGCGCGATCTCGTCGAAGGACACCGACGAGCCGTCGGTCGCCAGCATCTCCCGAGCGACGGCCAGCACCTGATCGCGGTTGCGGCGCGCGTCCGCGCGCAGCGGCTTGGCGACCGGCCCGGGGTTGTCATCCATTCCTCGATCGTAGCGGCCGCGCGTTGCAAAATGGAGAGAGTTCTCCGTATAGTCCGTAAGGGGAGAAACCTCTCCGGTTATCGCGGCCTGCCTGCCCGATTACCCGCAGATCGACCACGGAGGACGCATGGATCAGGTTGTTTTCGTTACCGGCGCGACCGGGCAGCAGGGCGGGGCCGTCGCGGACCGCTTGCTCGCCGACGGATGGCGGGTGCGGGCGTTGACTCGCCGTCCGGACAGCGTCAGGGCTCAGGCGCTGGCGGCCGCGGGTGCGGAGGTGATCGAGGGCTCGCTGGAGGAACCCGCGACGATCGAGCGCTGCATCGATGGCGTCTACGGGGTGTACAGCGTGCACCCCGGGGGGCTGGCCCCGGAACAGGACGAGGTGAAGGCGGGCAAGGACATTACCGATGCCGCGCTGAAATACGGTGTGGCGCATCTTGTCTACAGCTCGGGGCTGGGTGCCGACCGGGGCGGGCAGCCGGCCAAATGGGAGATCGAGCAATACATCGCCGCGTCGGGCGTCTCGGCCACGGTGCTGCGGCCGAGCTCCTTCATGGAGAACCTGATCACGCAGTCCGCCACGGTCGGGATCAGAGACGGCGCGCTGCGCACCGCCGCCGCTGCCCATGTGCGCCAGCAGTTCATCGCGCTCGACGACATCGGCGCATTCGCCGCACTCGCGTTGCGGAGTCCGGCTGACTATCGTGGCCGGACACTGGAACTGGTCGGTGACGCACTGACGCCGCCCGAGGTCGCCGCTCAGGTCGGCGCCGCCGTCGGGCGGTCGGTCCCCTACATCCAACGCCCGATCGAGGAGCTGCGCCGCATCAATGAGCGATTCGCCCGCGGCTACGAATTGATCAACAGCGGCGACGGCAGCGTCCCCGACATCGATATCGATGAACTACGTGCACTGCACGCGGGATTGCTGAGCTTCCGCGACTGGCTCAGCCATAAGGGAGCGGAACTGATCCGTCCGTTGCTGGATCCTCGGCCCGGGGCCTGAAGCGCGGACCGCCTAGCCCCCGAACGCGCCGCCCTGTGCCGCCAGCACCGCGGCGTTCGCCGCCCGCTCCGCAAGCTCCGGCTGTGCGGGCGTGCGTAGCAGCACCAGCTGGTGGTACAGCGGTGGGATCACTCGGCAACCGCGGCGCCGGGGCGGGCCTGGGCAAGCAGCTCGTCGGCGAGGCGTTCTGCGCGTTCTGCGCGGGCGAGGGTTTGGGCGCGGGCGTCGTCGAGGGTGGCGAGGCGGTCGGCGGATTCCTGGTGGGCGGCGGCCAGGGCGGTAGCGTGTCCGGCCCGCAGGGTCGCGAGGTCGGCGGCCGCGGCGCGGCGGAGGTCGGCCAGTTCGGCGCGGGCGGCGGTGATTTCGGCGCGGGTGCGGGTGAGGTCGTCACGGGATTCGGCGAGGGCCTGGTTGCGGTCGGCGACCGCGGCCTCGGCGCGGTCGATGGCGCGGTCGGCGTCGGCGGCGCGCTGCACCGCCAGATCGCGCTCTGCGGCGGCGGCCGTGATCTGCTGGGCGGCCTCGCGTTTGGTGCGCTCGGCCTCGGCGGCGGCATTCTGTCGGGCCAACGCGATCTCCTCGCCAGCCTGTTCGCGAGCGCGCTCGACATCCTGCGCCGCCTCGCGGCGTGCGGTGCGGATCTGAGCTTCGGCGTCGGTGCGCGCGGCGAATACGTCGTCGGCGGCCCGGGTGGTGATGCGCTGGACCTCAGCGAGCGCGTCGTCGCGCGTGGCGAGGGCCTCGGCGATGCGGGCCTCGGCATTCTCGGCGGCCGCGGCAGCATCCTCGGCAGCAGATTCGGCCGCCGCCCGGGCCTGCTCGGCCTCGCGGCGGGCCTGTTCGGCGGCGACGGCGGCCACATCGGCCTCGGCGATCCGGCGCGCGGCCTCGGCCTGCACGGCCTGGACCTGCGCCTCGGCGACGGACGGATCGGCGAGGGTGGACAGTTCGGCGACCGCGGTGGTGAGCGTGCCGCCGAGCTGCTCGGCCAGCGTACGGAACTGGGTGAGCAGTTCATCGGCGCGCAGCCGCGCGACGGTGACCGGACCCTGTTGCGTCACAGTGACGTTCGCGGCCGGGGTCTGGGCTTCCTCCTGTTGCAGGCGCTGGCGCTCCCGCCAGGCCCGCCAGCGGGTGTGCTCGGGGTGGTCGCAGTATTCCGAGGGCCGTCCGGGCCCGCCGCCGCGGGTGATCGTTCGGGAGCAGCCCGGGTAGTTGCACATCGTCGTCACCGGGAAATCGTAGCGTTGGTTTCGTCATATCGAACGAATTAACACGAAACGAATCTTGGTGGGACTCAATTCGATTCGTTCCGTGCTGACCCCCGATAAGTGAACGTTATCGGCGGTCAGGATCGAAGAATCCCCCCATTGACCGCCTTCGAAATACGTTTACGTTTGGCGTTACATAACGCAACGTATCTACAACGAATCTCGTTGAATACTAGGGTCGCTGGTACGCAGGTACCAATCTCGAATTCCTCGACGTCGGCGGCCGGGCTCTGTTGTGTAATATTATCCGCGCGGATAATGTTATCCATATGGATAACGAAGTTTCCCGCCTCGTTGAGCCACCGGGCGATCGGCCCGCCAGCTGCGCCGAGGTCGGCAAGGAGGCGCAGTCGTCATGACCATCCATCGGGCGGCGACCGCGGCCCGCAGACAACAGATCACCTGTGCCGCGGTCGCTCTGCTGGGCGAGCTCGGCTACCAGGCCACCACCTTCGAGGCCATCTGCAACAGGGCTGGGCTCAGCAGCAAGCGGCTGATCACCTATCACTTCTCCAGCAAGGACGAGTTGTTCGCGGCCATCGCCGATCAGATCGTCGCCGACGCCGACACTCACACGCGGACCACCCTGGCGGCCGCGACCGGCGCCCGTGAACTGCTCGCCGCCGTCATCCGGGCGAACGTGGCGTTCATCGCCGATAACCTGCCGCAGGTGCGGGCGCTCCAGCAGATCCTTCTCAACGGCGGTCACGGCGTCTGGGAGCGCCACCACACCGAATCGCTGAACCGGCTGGCCCGTCTGTTCGAGCAGGGCCAGCGCACCGGAGGCTTCCGCGCTTTCGATCCGCAGGTCATGGCAGCGGCGCTACGAGCCTCCATCGACAGTGTGGTCCCGCTCCTTTCCGCTGGTCTCGACCCCGACCTCTGTGGAACCGAACTGGTCGAACTCTTCGACCGCGCGACGAGTGAACGGCCCTGACGCGAAGGCGTAATCGGCCTGCACACGGAAGGAACAGCAATGACGTACACAGAGGTTGCCGGGCGCACGTATGTCGTGACCGGCTCCGCCTCGGGCATCGGTGCGGCGACCGCGACGATGCTGCGCGAGCGTGGCGCCAAGGTCATCGGCTGCGACCTCGGCGACGCCGATATCGAGGCCGACTTGTCCACCCCGGAGGGCCGGCAAGCGCTGATCGACCAGGTAGCCGAGTGCGGGCCCATCGACGCAGTGCTCGCCGTGGCCGGGGGCGGCAAGACCGGTCTCCTCGAGACGAACTACTTCGGCGCTGTCTCGACGCTGGAAGGGTTACGGCCACTGCTGGCGAAGA
Source organism: Nocardia albiluteola (assembly GCF_018860155.1). GTDB lineage: Bacteria > Actinomycetota > Actinomycetes > Mycobacteriales > Mycobacteriaceae > Nocardia > Nocardia albiluteola. The sequence goes on along the minus strand of NZ_JAHKNI010000008.1, from coordinate 113,279 downwards.
GTGCGGCGCCCCGAGCCGTGGTCGTGTCCTCGACCTCGTCGCTGGCGCCCGCGGATGAGCGCGTGGTGCAAGCATGCCTCGACGGCGACGAAGCCGCCGCCGTCGCCTACGTCGTCGCGGACCCATCCATCGGCGGCACCGCAGGTGCTTACGGCATCGCCAAACGTGCGCTGAATCGTTGGGTACGCAGGGTTGCCCCGACACCCCTGTGGGCGGGAGCCGGCATCGCCCTCAACGCTGTCGCGCCCGGCGTCGTCGACACACCCGCGGCCGCTTGGATCCTCGCGAACGAAGACACCCGCACCGCCATGGAAACCGCAGCGCCGCAACCGTTCGGCGGCTTTCCCGGGCGCCCGGAATGGGTCGGCGAGCTCATCTGCTGGCTCGCCGGCGCGGACAACCGATTCGTGACCGGTCAGGTCATCTTTGCCGACGGGGGTGCGGAGACGGCGTTGATCGGAGACCTGCACTGGCGTTGAGGGCCAACAGTCGGTCATTGCGCGCCTCCTCGACTTGGCGCGGTTCACCTTCACCGTGTTCTTGGTTCGCCGGCACATGTCAGTTGCGTCCGTAGAAGCCGTCGAGGCGACCACGGGCGAGGACGTGACCGGTAGTGGTGAGGACGTCGCGCGGCTTGGCGGAGTCGAGCGTGGCGCCGTGCGCTCGCTCGGCGAGGGGAGTACCGAGCGCGAACAGCTGGAATACATATCGATGTGGGCCATGGCTTTTCGGCGGCGCCATGCCGAAGTAGCCGCTGCCGATACCCGACCGCAGAACCCGTACGCCCTCGGCGGGGCCAGCGACGTCGAGGCCACCGACGGCCAGGCTGTTAGTCGAGGCGTCGAGCAACGCGAGGCAGTGAACGAAGGGCATGGGTGTGGGGGCGTCGGGATCCTCGACAACCAGCAGTAACTGCGCCGTGTCCGCTGGGACCGGCGACCACGTCAGGGCGGGTGAGAGATTCTCACCGCCGACCCGTGTCGCGGCGTGCACGGTCGCGATTGCGTGTTCATGTTCGAAATCCGGGCTGCTCAGCGCCAGTGTCTCGGCACCGGCGAGATTCGGGGCGTGCCAAGCGAGTCCTGCGTGTCCTGTCCGCTGGCTCTTGGTCGGGTCCATGCGTACTGTCATGTGGTTTCCTGGGGGTTTTGCTTGGCTGGGTTGTCGCGTAGGTGGGTAACCTCGTCGAGGGTGCTGCGTTCGGATCGTTCGACGAATCGCAGCAGTGAGCCGAGCTCCTCGGTACCGAAGACCTCGAGGTCCTCGTGGGTGCGAGCGGCCAGCCCTTCGAAGTAGGCCGCGATGCGCGTCAGGCTCTCGGCGGTCGTTTCGATCAATACGCGACGCCGATCCCCGGGATCGCTGACTCGCGTGATGCAGCCGGCCGCGTCGAGCCGATCGATCATGCGCGACACCGATCCCGGGGTGAGACCGACGCGACGCGCGAGTTCGGCGGCGGTGGCGGGACCGTGCTGGTTCAGCACATGCAGGCAGTCCAGATCACTGGGGGCCACACCCATCCGGTCGGCGATCAGCCGATTGAGTTGCGCGAGCGCATTGACCCATCCGGGTAATGCGGCCAGCACTCGATCTTCGGTTTCCCGCCGCGAACTGTGACTCACCCTTGGCCTCCCTGTGGTTCGGGTACGTCCGCGAACCTACCCTAAATAAGTGTGCCATGCAACTATTGTGCAACACACTAGGTTCGTGACACACTCATTGCGCCACGCACTTAGTGCGTGGCGCAATTCAGAGAAGGATGTTGATGCCACAACGAATCACCGGAACCACCCGCACGATCGCGCTCACGGTCGTGCTGCTCGCGGCATTCATGGACCTGATGGACGTGACGATCCTGAACGTGATGCTGCCGACGATCGAAGCCGATCTGCACGCCGGTCCGGCGGCGCTGGAATGGATGCTGTCCGGCTACACGCTCGCGCTGACCGCCGGCCTGATCGCCGGCGCCCGCCTGGGCGATCGATGGGGACACAAACGCGTGTTCATCATCGGTATCGCCGGATTCACCGCCGCATCGGCGCTGTGCTCGGTCTCGATCGATCCCGGCATGCTCATCGCGGCGCGAGTCGGGCAAGGACTCTTCGCCGCGGCCATGATTCCGCAGGTGCTTTCGCAGATCCAATTGCTGTATCGCGCAGAGGAACGCGGGCCGGCCATGGCCGCGTTCTCGGCCCTGTCCGGAATCGCCGCGACCCTCGGACCGATCCTCGGACCGGTGCTGCTCGATTGGAACCTCGCCGGGCAGGGCTGGCGACTGGTCTTCTGGGTGAACGTGCCGGTCGGCGTCTTCGCCGCGATCGCCGCGGCCCGGCTGCTGCCCGATGGGTATCGTGACAACGATCAGCAGTTGGATCCGATGTCGGTCCTGCTCGCCGGTTCCGGTCTGGCACTGGTGATCTACCCGCTCATCACCGCATCGGCGGGCACCGGCTGGCCGTCCTGGGCCTACCTGGTCATCGCAGCCGGGCTTGCAGCGCTTGCTCTCCTCTATGTCCGGCAGCGGCGCATCGCAGCGCGCGGCGGGCGGCCGCTCATCGACCTAACCGTCCTGGCGCAGCGCTGCCTGGCGGGCGGGCTCGCGGTCCAGTTGTTGTTCCTGGTGCCGATCATGGGGTTCTTCCTCACCGTCATGCAGTTCCTGCAGCGCGGACTCGCCATGAGCCCGCTGCACGCCGGATCGACCATGCTGGCCTGGTCGATCACCGTCACCGTGTTCGCCGGACTGGCCGCCACCGTGCTCCTGCCCCGGATCGGCAGGCGCACAGTCCAACTCGGACTCGTCATCACCGCGATCGGCCTGGCGCTACTGGCCACCGTCGCCGCACATGCCCACAGCCACACGGGAACACTCGATCTACTGCCCGGCATCCTGGTCGGCGCGGCCGGCATGGGACTGGTCGTCGCCCCCATCGCCCAGCTCACCCTCGCCGACCTCGCGCCCGATCGAATCGGCACGGGCTCGGGCCTTTTCAACACCGTCAGCCAACTCGGCGCCTGCATCGGCGTCGCCGCGATCGGCACCCTCTTCTTCGGCGGACTCCACCACAACATTGGCACAGATCGCCCGGCCGCCTACGGCCACGCCTTCGAACAGACACTCTGGGTCAGCGTCGGGCTGCTCGCTGCCGCCTTCGCAATCAGCTACGCCCTGCCCCGCCCCGAGGCTGCAGCGCACCGACACCCCGCCCCGGCCGCCGCGCACTGACATCAGCTCGAAACATAAACCACCACAGGAGAATCCATGCCCACCAAGACCCTGCACATCCCCACCACAGACGGTCACGCCGACGCCTTCGCCGCCTATCCCGACCACGGTGACCGGTTTCCGGGAGTGCTCTTGTACACCGATGCCTTCGGCCTGCGACCCGAATTGAAGGACAGGGCCCGCGAATTGGCCGCGCACGGATACTACGTGCTCGTCCCCAATCTCTACTACCGGCACGCACCCGCACCGGTGATCACCCTCCCCGGCCACATCAGCGAAGAGATCCGGCCCACGATCATCGCCGAACTGTGGCCGCTGATCCAGGCACACACCACCGAACGCGTCCTGCGCGACGCCGACGCCTACCTCGAATTCCTCACCGCCCAGCCCGAAGCCGCCACCGGACCCGTCGGCGTCATCGGCTACTGCCTCGGCGCCGCCCTGGCAATGCGCACCGCGACAGCCCACCCCGACCGCGTCGCCGCCCTGGCCGGATTCCACCCCGGATTCCTCGTCACCGACGCCCCCGACAGCCCCCATCAGCAACTCTCACAGCTCACCGCCCAAGTCCACCTCGGCCTCGCCGTCGGCGACATGCGCGCCGAGACGATCGACAAACTCAACCAGGCCTTCGATTCTGCAGGCATCGACCACACCACCGAGATCTACCCCGACACCGTCCACGGCTACACCATGTCCGACACCGACGCCTTCAACCCCGAAGCCCTACAACGCCATTGGGACCGCCTGCTCCCACTCCTCGACCGAACCCTCACCACCGTCTGAGATTCCACCGGCATACACAACTGCCCGCAGCCTCACCAGGCCATCGCAGGTTCGCTCGCCTTGGAGCAGTCCCGGGCCGGCGCGCCCGATCCGGACGACCTGGCCACCATCACTCCGTACACCACGCGCACGATCCGCCGCTTCGGCGACTGGGTACTCAACCTCACCCCACCCGAGGGGGAGCCGGTCACCCGTCTGGACCTCGAGCCGCGCGCTCTGTTCCCCACCGCATATGGCCCACCCATTGCAATGCGACTCGGCTCGGGAATCGCGCCCGGCCGGGCCGACCTTTTCGACAGTGCTCGCGAGATCGGTTATTGCGTTCGGTGACGGGCGGGGAGTGGAAATTCGCCGGTGCGGCCCTGGGACTGTGGCTAGGAATTCGCTCGATGGCGGGACACAATATTTGCAGGATGAATGTTCCAGGGTGATCCGATGTTGTCGACAGATCGCCTCACATGCACTGATTGGTGGCGAAACCGAGGACATGCACCAAGACGGCGAACGCGCGAAAGGGCTTACTGTCTCCGCGCTGGCGGCGGTGGCGAATCCGTCGTATTCGCGAATCGACACGTGGAATCTGCTCGACGACGCGTGTCAGCGGCTCGCCGAGGTCAACAGCGCCGGGCTGGACACCACGCACGAAGCCGCCCGGGTGCGGCGCCTGCTCGATCGGCTCGGCGCCTACGAGCGGTACTGGCTGTACCCGGGTGCGGCCAGATTGGCGGCGTTTAACGGATATATCGCCGATCTGGCCACGGTGCAGCTCACCGAGGGGGTGGCGCTGGCTGTCCGCCTGCTCTCGGAGTACGGCGACGGCGCAGTGGTGTTCGACACCTCCGCACTGCTGGCCGATCAGGAACTCGTGGCGCGAACCAAACAGCAGCAGTTCTTCACCGTCCTGCTCGGCGACGACTCCCTGCCCGAAGCTCCCGAGGGCCTGGCGGTGAGCCTGCGGGCACTTCGTGACCCGTCCGACGATGTTCAGTTCGAGTTGCTCGTGGTGGCGAGCATCGAAGACGCCATCACCGCCGTCGCGCTGAACGGCGAGATTCAGGCGGCGATCATCCGGCACGACCTGCCGCTGCGTTCCCGCGACCGGGTGCCGTTGATGACCACGTTGCTCGGCGCGAACGAGGACGTGATCGTGACCGAGCGCACGAAGAGCTGGGTCGAATGCGGTGAGTGGATCAAGCAGTTGCGACCGCACATCGACCTGTACCTGCTCACCGACGAGTCGATCGCTGCGGAGACCGAGGACCAGCCGAACGTCTATGACCGCACGTTCTATCGGCTCAACGATGTCACCGACCTGTACAGCACGGTGCTCGCCGGCTTCCGGAGCCGCTTCGCCACACCGTTCTTCGACGCCCTGCGTGCCTATGCGGCCGCGCCGGTCGGCCAATTCCACGCCCTTCCCGTCGCGCGCGGCGCCAGCATCTTCAACTCCAGGTCGCTGCAGGACATGGGCGAGTTCTACGGCCGCAACATCTTCATGGCCGAGACGTCGGCCACTTCCGGCGGGCTGGACTCACTGCTGGATCCACACGGCACGATCAGGTCGGCGATGAATAAAGCCGCGAAGACATGGTGCGCCGATCAGACGTATTTCGTCACCAACGGGACATCCACCGCGAACAAGATCGTGCTGCAGGCCCTGACCCGGCCGGGCGACATCGTTTTGATCGATCGCAATTGCCACAAGTCGCACCACTACGGCCTAGTGCTCGCCGGGGCGTACCCGATGTACCTGGACGCCTACCCGCTCACGCCGTTCGCGATCTACGGAGCGGTGTCCCTGTACACCATCAAGAAGGCGCTGCTGGACCTCGAAGCGGCCGGACAACTAGACCGGGTACGCATGCTGCTGCTCACCAACTGCACGTTCGACGGCGTCGTCTACAACCCCCGGCGTGTGATGGAGGAAGTCCTGGCGATCAAGCCGGACATCTGCTTCCTGTGGGACGAGGCGTGGTACGCGTTCGCGACCGCGGTGCCGTGGGCGCGGCAGCGGACCGCGATGGTGGCCGCCGAGCAACTCGAATCGGCACTGTCCTCGCCTGGGTATGCCGAGATGTACCACGCATGGCGTGCCTCGATGCGGGAAGTCGACCGGGCCGAGTGGGGCGAGCGCCGACTGCTTCCCGATCCCGGACGGGCGCGGGTACGCGTGTATGCGACGCACTCCACCCACAAGTCGCTCTCGGCGCTTCGGCAGGCGTCGATGATCCATGTCCGCGACCAGGATTTCCGGGCTCTCGTCCAGGATATGTTCGCCGAGGCGTTCCTGACCCACACCTCAACCTCGCCGAACCAGCAACTCCTGGCATCGTTGGACCTGGCGCGGCGGCAGGTCGACATCGAGGGTTTCCAGCTGGTCCGGAACGTCTACGAAATGGCGCTGGTCTTCCGTCACCGGGTCCGCAAGGACCGGCTGATCGGCAAGTGGTTCCGCATCCTCGACGAGGCCGACCTCGTGCCCGACGAGTTCCGGCGCTCTGCGGTCAGCTCGTACCAGCAGGTCAGGCTGGGTGGTTTGGCGGAGTGGAACGAGGCGTGGCGGTCCGATCAGTTCGTGCTCGATCCGACCCGGGTCACCCTGTTCATCGGTGAGACGGGCATGAATGGGTTCGAGTTCCGCGAGCACGTCCTGATGGACCGGTTCGGCATCCAGATCAACAAGACCTCGATCAACAGTGTGCTGCTGATCTTCACGATTGGCGTCACCTGGTCGAGCGTGCACTACCTGCTCGACGTGCTGCGACGAGTGGCTACCGACCTCGAGCGCAGCCGGAACGCGGCCGGTGCGGCCGATCGTGCCCTGCAGCAGCGACGGGTCCACGAGATCACCGAGGAGCTGCCGGCACTGCCCGACTTCAGTGAGTTCGACAGCGTATTTCGTCCCGACGGTGCCAGCTCGTTCGGCGATATGCGATCGGCCTTCTACGCCGGGTACGAGGAGTCCGACCGCGAACACGTCCTGCTCGGCGACGCCGGGCGACGGCTCGCCAAGGGGAAGACCCTGGTGTCCACCACCTTCGTCGTCCCGTACCCGCCCGGCTTCCCGGTGCTGGTCCCAGGTCAGGTGATCTCGCGGGAGATCCTGTATTTCCTGGCCGAACTCGACGTCAAGGAAATTCACGGATACAACCCCGACCTCGGGTTGTCGGTCTTCACCGAGGCCGCGCTCGCCCGGCTGGTCGCGGCTCGGTGTGTAAGTGCCGGGGCAGGCGGTGCGCTGGAGGCAGCTCCAGCATCGACGTCGCCCACCCCCGGGTAGGGGGCGCAGTTTGGCTGGACGTGTGAAACACCCACATGAAACACTCTCGGGGTGAGCGACGGCGACTTCCTCCTGGTAGAGGCCCACGACTGCCCCATGTCGACCTGCGCCGCCCCTGCCGGGTCCGCCTGCCGCACCGGCAAGGGCAAAGTCGCCGTCCAGTATCACACCGCCCGGTTCCGCCTCGTGCCCTTGCTGGCCAAAGCACTCACCGTCCCCACCCCGGCACTGCGCAAGCCAGGAACCGTCTGGACAGAGTTGCCGCGCCCGCCCGCTGCGGACGGGGAGCCGGCCGGGCACGTGCGGATCGGCTACGCCCGCGCCTCCACCGCTCGCCAGTCCCTGGACACCCAGCTCGACTCGCTGCGGGCCGCCGGTGTCGGCCGAGTCTTCGCCGAGAAGATCTCCACCCGCGCCACCACCCGCCCCGAACTCGACAACGCCGTCACCCTCGCCCGGGAGATGCGCGCCTCCGGCATCGCGGTCACCCTCGTCGTGCACGAACACAAACGCCTCGGCCGCGGAATCGAGTTGGCGGTGCTGGCTGAACAACTCAAAGCCTCCGGCATCGGCCTCGAGTTCCTCACCGGCGAACTGCAAGGCTCCCACGACCCCTCCGGGGTCGTGTTCACCGTTCTGGCCGCCCTGTCCGGTATGGAACGCGAATACATCCGCGACCGCACCCTCGAAGGCCACGAATCCGCCCGCCAACGCGGCAAAGCCATCGGTGGTGCCGCCGTCGCCGACGACGCCATGCTGTCCATGGCACTGCACCTGCGCGAACACAACCACAGCCTGCGCGACATCGCCGCCCGCCTCGTCATCACCAAAGGCAAGAAGAAAGGCCGGCACCCCTCCCCAGCCACAGTCCTGCGGCTACTCCGAGACCACGACCACGCCACATCGGGGGCCAGCCGATCCGGCGCAGACCAGCAGCCGTCACCAGCGAAAACTGAACTCACGGCAGGTTTCTGACGTATTCCGGCCGGCCCTCTAGTGGTGTAACTGAACGGGATCTGGTGCTCACGCGATGATGCTCCGCCGCAACCGCTCCGAAGCCAGCCCACTGTGGCCCGCCCCGACATCGGCAGGCAACCCTGAATAACATTGACGCTCAGCGGATGTCGGGGTTTCTGCCCATCAGCCGTAGCAGCCGGTCCTGCCGCGTCCCGGCGGCAGTATTCACACTGCCAGGTGCGGCGAAGAACCGGTGGGTTGTGTCCACGGACGTAGGCATTTCGTCCAGCCCGTCGTAGATCTCGTGGAGATGGTTGTCGATCCAGGCGATCAGGTCGGTGTCGAGTTCATCCTCAATACCCATGGCCCGAGCCAGATCCCAGGTGTGAATGACGGTGTCGGTGGTGCGTACAGCAAGAGCCTGTTGCCCGAGAACCTGCCCCATGGGGTAGTCGAAAACCCGATGCAGGACTCCAGGAGCAGCGAACGCGGCACGGCAGTCTCGCACGGACTCGGTGTAGGCGAGTATCGGATCGTCGCCCATCGCATCGACGTCTCGCAGGCGCAGGAATTCATCGCGGCTGCCACCCTCGAGTAACAGCAGGTAGTTGAGGTTTCCTCGAACCATGTGGTTGACTAGTTGTCGCACATTCCACTCGGTGCAAGGTGTCGGCCAATCCCATTGATCGGGCCGAACCGTCTGCAATCGTCGCTCGAATTCGGCACTCGCCAGCACGAACCGGTCGATGATCCCGTCGAAAACCTCACTCACACAACACAGCCTGCCTCCCTTCCACGTCCGGCACCGGCGGAGATCGGACCTCGCATTTGTCACAACGGCTAATCTCCGAGGGATGGTCCCGCTCTCGCATGCCGCGACCTTTGCTGTCGCCGCCTTCGATGTAGTCGCTCGGCAGCACCGCCGCGGCATCCATCCCCGTCACATGCTGCGGCACCAAGACCGCCCGGATCACCGACCGGCCATCTGCAACAACAGCGCCCGCCACCGCCTCCGGGTCTTCGAGTCTGTCGGCCTCGGTGAGGATTTCGTTCATTGTCTCCCGAGTGATCCGCAGCCTCACACCGTTGTCGGACAGATGATGGAAGATATCTCGATGGACATCTGCGAAATCGGTTCTGCGGCAGGTCTCCCGCGGCCGAGGATGGACGGCCGGCCCGTCCCGTGGATCACTCGTGGCAATGCCGACGGCCCCGAATGAAAGAGCATCGACTCCACGCGCCTGCTGCGATGCCAGGCCGAATGGATGTCCCAGGTGTGTGGAACCGCCTTGCCCGAACAGCACCGACGAGTTCGGCCCATACGGGGACGCGGTCAAACCCTGGTACAGCCGCACTACCCCGTGACTCCTCGATGAGCAGCTTGTTCACAAGCACTCAGCACCCCAAGATCGGAGCGTCGACCACCCGATCAACCATCAAGCGCCCCAACACATCCCGACCAGGGTCAATCACCAAGTGTGTGCCGGATCCAGTATTCGAAGAGCGCTGACACGCTACTCGAGCGGTCCTCGTGGCGAGGGTGAAGATGCTGGCTGGATCATCTGGACTTCCGAACTCAGGCCGGGGTCAGGGGTTTCAGCACCCGCTCGACCAGAGCGGTGTCGCAATGCTCGACGACCTCTGCTATGCGGCCATCGATGATCCGGAAGATGAAACAGTAGGTTTGCGGGTAGGTCGCGCCGTCGAGGGTGGTGCCCCGACCGTGTGCTTGCACCACCACTCGATCGTCATCGGCCAGGATCAGATCTGCGACCATACGAAAATCGCCCTTGAACTGCGCCATCAGCGGCCGCAGAAGCCCCTCTACCACAACGGATTTCGGGCCCCAGCTACGCGACCAGGACCACTGGCCCGGAAATGTCCACATGCAGTCCTCGGACATGGCTTCGGTAAGCGCGCGGCCGTTGCCCTGGGCCAGTTCGTCGAAAATGCTGCAGATCAGTGCCTTGTTCTCATTAGTGCTCATATCGGCGAAACTACGGACAGCGCAGCTATGCGACAAACGACGATTTCACATAGCCGGTATTCCATACTCTCATAAGCGCGTTCATCAGCTGCGGCGCCCAGGGCGCGGACGGATAGAGCTCGTCGAGGACCACCGGGTTGCCCGGGGTGGAGCGACGGTGGCGGACGATCTCGGTGGCGACGCCGTCGACCAGAGCGGTTACCACGAGACCGTCGCCGTGCCACCGACCCGGACTACCGGCGCAAGATCTCCCGCCAGCTCAACAAGGGCGAGTCCATCCATGCCCTCAAACGCGGCCTCATCTACGCTCACGAAGGTGCCTTCCGTGCCCGTCATTTGGAAGCCCAGACCGAACGAGCCTGGTGCGATGCGTGTGGTGAGTTGGCGCTCGGTGTCGGCGAGTGCAGTGGCGAATGAGGTGGGGTCGGCGTCGAGCATGGGCTCGATCTCGGCGAGGGGAACTCCGGCGGCGGCCAGGGTGCGGACCTGTACCAGCCGCAGTAATTCGGTTGATCCGTAACGCCGGAAGCCGGAGGTGTCGCGTTCGGGCTCGGCGACGAGGCCGAGCTTGTGGTAGTGCCGCACGGTTTTCCTCATCAGATCCAGTTCAGCGCGAACGCGAGGGTGCTGAGGGTCGCCACGATCGAGGTGCCGCCGACGTGCATCCCGATCGAGAGCCGGATGTCCTTGTACCGCCATGCCAACCAGTACCCGGGGAATGTGAAGATCACCCGCGATAGGAAGACCCAAGGTGACCAGAGGTGGTAGAGCGCGAACAGGACCGTGTTGAATACCGGCGCCCCTCGACCTAGCTGGGGGATGCGGGGCAGTAGGAAACCGCGGAAGTACAGCTCCTCGATGAGCGGCAGGGAGATTCCAGTCAGTGGCAGACAGATCACCATGGTGGTGAGCAGCATCGAATGCGAGTAGCCGTGCAGGTCGAGGTAGGTGTTGTTGCCGCTGCCGCCGGTGTTCCCGTACGGCAGCCAGGTGAAGAAGCGCTTGCAGAAGTTGTTCAGCGGTGCCAGCACGAACCCGAGCACCATCATCCATGCGATGAGCCCGGCGACCATCGCTGCCAGCCTCGCGCGCGGGACCGGCCTGTCGATGTAATGCAGCACACCGTGCAGCGAGAAGCGGCCGTTGCGGCAAAGGCCCAGCCACGCCAACCCCGCCAGGACCGGTATCAGCACCAGGCACAAGGCGATCGCCCAGCCGAGGAAGGCCGGATAGCCGACCGCGTCGACGAACGGTTGCGCGACCAGCAGGTAGATGGCGACGATCAGGACGCCGGGGACAAGATGCAGCATGACCGACAGCGGCAGAGAGTGGCGGTCGCCGAGCAGCCGGTCGACCAGTCCGGTCGGTTGGGTGTTTTCCAGGGTGTGCATGACGAAAGTTCCTTGACCAGTTCGTGTTTGGACGTGGGTCGGCCCGGCCGCACCGAACCGAGTCGGTTCGGTGCGGCCCGGAATCGCTTGCTAGTCAGCGAGATCGGTCTGCCCGCCGCCGAACACCTCGGTGAGCAGCCGCTGCTGTGCATTCTGGAACGGCATGCCGATCGACATGGCCGAGTCGTCGACACAGGTCAGGGCGGCGGTCATGGTCTTGGCGCCGTCTGGGGTGCTGTACATCAGCGTCGCGTAGCCCGCGTGGCCGCCGTTGTGGGTGATGACGATGCCGCCGTCGGCACCCAGGTCCCGCACGAACACCCCGAGGCCGTAGTCCATGGTCGGGATGCCCGTCGGATGCGGCGTGCACATCTGGGCCAGCAGCTCGGCCGGCAACAGTTCACCGCGCAGCAGCGCGGAGATGAATGTGTGCAGGTCTCGGGTGGTCGAGATCATGTCACCACCACAGGGATTCCAGGAAGGGTTGTGGCGGGTGACGTCGACGATCTTCTCGGTGCCGTCCTGCTTGTACCGGTAGTAGGCGTGGGCATGCGGCTCGGGCAGTTCGGGCGAAGTCTCCGGCGCCACGGTGTCCGACAGCCCGAGCGGGCCCAGGATTCGTCCGCGCATCTCCTCGGCGAAGGATCGGCCGGCGACCTTCTCGATGAGCAGTCGTGCCAGCACGTAGTTGGTGTTGGAGTAGCTCCAGCCCGTGCCGGGCGCGAAACGCGCGGGCTTGGACAGTGCCAGCTCCACCAGTTCCTGCGGCCGGTAGGTCTTGAACCGGTGATCCACCCATTTCTCACCCAGTGGGGTACCGGGGGCGGGGATCCCCAGTACCACCGTCCCATCGCCGTAGATGTCGCCGGTGAAGTTGAAGATCCCGCTGGTGTGCTGCAACAGCATTCGCACGGTGATCGCCTCGTCCAGCGCGAACTCGGGCAGGTAGTCCACCGCCGGGGTGTCGAGTCCGATCTTGCCCTCTGTTACCAGTTGCAGCACGAGGGTAGCGGTGAAGGTCTTGGTGTTGCTGGCGATTCGGACATGCCCGTCGATCGGCGGCTTCGCGGTCCCGCCGAGCTCGGCCAGCCCGGCGCTGCCGACCCACTCGCCCCGCTCGTCGTTCACCCGCAGCGACACCCCCACAAACCCGGACTCGACGATCTCCTCGATCACCCGCTGCAGCTCCGGGCGATCCTGTCCAGCAACGGCATTCGGCACCGCTGCCCCGGCCACCAGATCGGCGGCGTCGAGGGCGGCGGCGACCTTGCGAGCTATCTCGGCCATTGTGGCGCTGGGCTTTTCGGAATCACCCTGGGCGGCATCGAGAACGCGCTGGATGGTGCCGCGGAAATTGTCGGCTTCCGTCGGATCCTGCTCGCCGAGCAGATTCATCGCCGCGGTCAGCGCAGGCAGTACCCGGTCGGCGAGTTCGGCGACGGTCTTGCCCTTCAGTTCGATGTCCTTGGCGTTCGCGGCCAGCACGTGGCCGATCAGACCGGTCGCTGACGTCAGGGCGATAGTCGCGTTCGCGGCGGTGCTGCGGGGCGAACCGGTAGCGGCGGCCATCAGCGACACCGCACCGTACGCGGCGGTCCGCAAGGTGCTCTTGTCCTGGGAAGAAAGCTCGATCGACATGGTGGTTTGCTCCTCTGGATCGGTTGTGTCCCGGTCGGCTTCGTGCCGATGAGAGGAGCGTCCACCCTGACCTAAGGTCAACTACAACCGTGATCTAGCTCATAGCAAGTTCGAGGCCAGCCTGGCCGCACGCAAAACGATCCACCGCCGCTACCATGACCCCGACGACGACGCGAGCCTGGCCGACCTCGCCGACGAATACAGCGTCGGCCGCTGCACTATCCATCGCATCATCAGCGGCACCCCACCACGAGCCTGAATTCCGACGCCTTCGGCAACCCCGCCACCGAATACACGCCATCACCGCCGGTCACGTCATTGTCGTTGTTTTCCGCCCGGTTACTACCGGAACCCCCCTGGTCGTCGAGGTGGTGTCACCGGATAGTTCGTTTCTCCGAAGGCCGGTACCATTCACCGCGGCCTGCAACTCGTCCCCTGGCAATGTATGTCCGATCAGTCGTGTTTCGCCTCGTAGCGCAGCAGGACCGTGCCGCCCGGGAAGGTGCGGTTCTCCAACAGTCGCAGCGATATCCATGACGGCAGTGTCGGGAAGAACGGGGTGCCGCCGCCCACGGCGGTGGGCGTGACCACGATCCGGTACTCGTCCACCAGTCCGGCCTGCACGATCGGTGCGGCCAGCGTCGCGCCGGCGACCTCCAGTCTGCCGTCGGTTTCGGCTTTCAGTTTCCTCACCACCTCGACCGGGTCGCCGCGTTCCAGGCGGGAGTTCCAGTCGACGGACTCCAGGGTGCGTGAGAACACGACCTTGGGCATGTCGCGCCAAATGCGGGCGAAGTCGACGATCGCGGGGGTGGCGTCCGGAGCCTGGTCGGCGGTCGGCCAGTACGCGGACATCAGTTCGTAGAGCCGCCGCCCGTAGAACGACAGGGCAGTCTCCCGCTCGAAGTCGTTCCAGTACTGGTGCAGTTCTTCGCTCGGCTCGGACCAGTCGATGCGGCCTTGCGCGTCGGCGATGTACCCGTCCACCGACACGTTGAAGCCATAGATGAGTGTGCCCATGGAGGTCAGACTGCGTCGGAAGGCAAAACTCATCGCGACGCCGCACGAGATATCGACCGCTCGGCGCGGTCGACGGGAGACTTCTGGCCAAAAACGAGAACATGTTCTAGCGTGACGGGGATCGTCCGAACCGGTAGAGAAGAGGTACTCGCATGCCGTCCGGCGCTACGACAGTGACCCTGGGCCGTGACGGGCTCGAGTTGTCGGCGTGGCATGCCGGGTCGCCCGAGGCGCCGCTGGTGATACTGCTGCACGGGTTTCCGGATACCCCACACACCTGGGACGGGCTGATTCCGCTGCTGCTGGAGGCGGGGTATCAGGTGATCGCGCCGTGGCTGCGCGGATACACCCGCGGTTCGGCGGGTCGGCACGCCCGCTACGACCTGATGGCGGTGGCCGCTGACATCGAGGCCTGGCACGAACACCTGGGCGCGCCGCCGGCGCATCTGATCGGCCACGACTGGGGCGCGTTCGCGGCGATGATTCTCGCCAAAAAGCAACCGCAGCAGTGGCTTTCACTCACACTGCTGGCGATACCGCCGATCGGGGGCGGTTTCGCACCGGACATCCTGCGCCTGCTCCCCCGCCAGACGGTCCTGTCCTCCTACATCCCGCTCATGCAGTCCGGCGCGGCCCCGCGGCTGCTGGCCCGCAACGATGCCGCCTTCGTGCGCCGGCTGTGGCGACGCTGGTCGCCGGACTGGGAGTTCACCGACGCCGAATTCGCGCACACCGCAGCGGTTTTCACCGACCGCGAGCTGGGTTGGGCCGCGACGCGCTACTACCGTTCGCTGTTCACGGTGCAGCGCCCCGCCACCCGCGCATTCCACGGAATCCTGGGCGCGCCACCCGCGGCGCTGCCGACCCTGGCGCTCGCGGGCGCCCACGACGGGTGCATGTCCCCTACCCTGCAGGCCATCATGTCGAAGCAGGCGGGCGCCACCCACGCCCAGCTACCCAGGTGCGGGCATTTCCTGCAGGCCGAACGGCCTGCCGAGGTGGCCGCACACCTGCTGCCCCACCTCCGCGCCACCACCTGATCGCCGCTACTGGCGCAGCCCCCGCGATCGTAGGCCGATTTCGCCGTGCTCGCGTATCTCGGCGCGCAGTTTGGGGCAGTCGTCGACGGGGTTGTCGCGGGGGCAGCCGAGCATGTGTTCCAGGTAGTGCTTGGCGATGTGGAGTTGTTCGACGGCCTGTTCGATCGCGGACACGCGGTTGCGGACCGGGGTGCGCCAATCGGTCGAGGTCTGGCTGCCGGCGAATACGGCGGCGATGTCGTCGAGGCTCATCTGTCCGGTGTTCTGCCAGATCTGGATGAGCGCGACGCGGGTGATGTCGGTGTCGCTGTAGCGGCGCTGTCCGCCCTGCCGCGCAGCCGGTTTCAGCAGGCCGTGCGCTTCCCAATAGCGCAGGGTGGAGGTGGCGATGCCGAACCGGCCGGCGACCTCTCCGATGGTGTGCAGGGAATCGGTCATGTCCCCCAGTTGACTTCAACCCGACTTCAACTTGCAACCTGTGTCGGACACGCCCGGCCGCTGAGATGACCGGGTGGATCCAGGAGGAGGTTCTGATGTCTGTGGTGCTGTCGTCGCAGGGTGTGGATGTGCCGATCGCGGTGGTCGGTGGAGGTATCGGCGGGCTGACCGCAGCCCTGGCTCTGCATCGGAAGAGGTTGTCGTGCGCCGTGTTCGAACAGGCCGCCGTGCTGGGTGAGGTGGGCGCGGGTGTGCAGGTGGCGCCGAACGCCAGCCGGGTTCTGCGTCGGCTGGAGTTGGCGAACGCGTTGGCCGAGGTGGCGGTGCGGCCTGCTGCGCTCACCCTGCGTCGCTGGGACGACGATTCGCCACTGGCTCTCATGCGGGTCAGCGCACCGGACGCGCCCTACTACACCGTGCACCGCGCCGACCTGCATCGCGTCCTGGTCGCGGCCCTGCCGGCGGAAACGGTGCAGTTGAGCAGCCGGTGTGCGGCGGTTCACCCGGACGGTGACCGCGTCCTGATCGAGTTCGCCGACGGCCGGACGGTAACGGCGGGGCTGGTGATCGGTGCCGACGGCATTCACTCGACGGTGCGGACCGCCCTGGCCGAAGATCAGCCCCGCTATTCCGGGCAGAGCGTCTATCGAGCGCTGATTCCGGCCGACCGGGTGGCCTCGACGCTGTCCCCGGATCCGGCGGTGAATCTGTGGATGGGGCCTGAGCAGCATTGCGTCTGCTATCCGGTCTCCGGCGGGCGGGTGCTGAGTTTCGGCGCCACGATGCCCGCTGCCGACTGGCAGGAGGAATCGTGGACGGCCCGCGGCGAACTCGCCGATCTGCTTGCCTGCTACGCCGGGTGGAGTCCGCAGGTTCTCGAGCTGCTCCAGGCCGCCGACGCGGTGAGCCGTTGGGCATTGCACGACCGGGCGCCGCTGGCCTCGTGGGTGAGTAACCGGATCGTGCTCCTCGGCGATGCCGCGCACCCGATGCTGCCGTTCCTTGCCCAAGGCGTGAACCAAGCGATCGAGGACGCCGCGACAGTGGCCGCGTGCCTGGCCGAGTTCGCCGACCTCGACCGATCACAACTGGCTCTACCAGCACGACGCCACCAGCATCATCAGCGGCGCGACACCACGAGTCTGATCAAGATCTCGCAGGGCCGCCTCAGCGGGTCAGGTGCTCCCGCAAGGCGCTGTCGATGAATGCCGCACCGTCGGGGTCGGCACCACCCCCGGCAAGGTGTCCCCAAATCCCGGGAATCACACGCAGTTCCGCGCCGGGGATATGGTCCACGGCCCACTGTTCGTCCTCGGGCGGGAAGTACAGGTCTTTCCGGGAGGGCAACGACAGGGTGCGCGCGGTGATCGAGGCCAGGGCGGCGGCGGTGTCGCCGTCGAATCCCGGGGTGCGGCCGACGTCGGCGTGCTCCCACGTGTGGATCATCGCCAGCAGGTCGTTGGCGTCCCAGCTGGCGAAGTTGGCCTCCCACACCCCGATCAGGAAATCCTCGAGGGTGGCGAAACCCATCTGCTCGTACAGCCGCTGCCAGTAGAACGCCTGCGACAGGCCCCATCCGGCGTAGACGCGGGCGAACGCGCGCAGGCCGCGACGTGGCTGCTGCTCGTACTGGCCGTCCGCGAAGGCGGAGTCGGCGGTCAGGGCGGCCCGGAGGCCCTCGAGAAACACCTGGTTGTGCGGGCTGGTACGCGGGGAGCCGGTGATCGCCGCGATGCGTTCGACCATGCCGGGATGGCTCACCGCCCACTGGTAGGTCTGGCCGGCTCCCATCGACGCGCCCAGCACCAGCGCCAGGCGCGAGATGCCGAATCGTTCGGTGACCAGCCGATGCTGGGCGCGCACGTTGTCCAGCATCGTGGCGTGCGGGAACCGGGCCCGGTCGTACGGAGGCGGGGTGTTGCTGGGCGAGCTCGACAGCGCGTTGCCGAACAGACTCGGCACGATCACGAAATAACGCGCCGTATCCAGCGCCTTGCCCGCGCCGATCAGCCACTCGTTGGCCTCGTGCGTGCCGGCGAACCACGTCGGGAAGAGGATCGCGTTGGATTTGTCCGCGTTCAGCTCGCCGTAGGTCCGGAAGGCCAGTCGCGCATCGGGCAGCGTCGTGCCGCCGATCGCGAAATCACCCAATTCGAAGATCTCGTGACTCGTCATGCCCGTCCCAATTCGTTACGGTCCCCCGGTATTCCGGGCTCACCCGTACCGTCGACGGAATCTTCGCCACGGCGTGAGCACTTCCCGGGAGACATCCGGTTACTCCGATAGCAGGCTGTCGACCAGGCTGCGGGCGAACTCGTCGGCGGGCCGATCGGCGAGATGCTCGCCCTCGAACGCGATCAGGAAGGCGCGCTGGAAGCAGGCGCCGAGCAGCAGCGCGGCGAGCATGTCGGGTTGAGCCTTCCCGGTGAGCCTGCCCAGGCGCTGCTCGGCGCGCAGGTAGTCCGCGAGCGCCGAGAGGGCCAGGTGCGGGCCCAATCCGGTGGCGCGCAACGCTTCCTGATGCCGGGCCAGCAGGTCCGGTTGGGCGAACGCCGCGCCCAGCATCGGCGCGAGCTCCCGATAGAACGGCACCGCGCGGGCGGCAACCTCCCGCAGCCGACCGCTGACCGAACCGTCACCGGCCCGGCCGGGCAGCGCGGCGAGATAGCCCACGAATTCGGCGGGCAGCCGTTCGCGCATGACGGTCAGGAACAGCTCCTCCTTGTCCTGGAAGTGCTTGTACAGCGTGGCCTCGGAAAAGCCTGCGGTGCGCGCGATCTCCTTGGTGGTGGCATTGGCCAGACCGCGCTCGGTCATCACCGTGGAGGCGGCATCGAGGATCCGGATCCGGGTCGACCGTGCCCGTGGCGATGCCGCCCGCGCGTCTGCACTCATCCTGTCCTCCTTGCGGCGTCGGAATGTCCGATCATCTCTTGACAGGTTAGCAAGTACTCACCCACACTACGGTTAGTAAACACTCACTACCCACTGGAGGTGCAGCTCATGTCGAGCCAGCAACGCAAGCGACGCCTGGTCAACGCCGCGAACTTCATGATGATCGGGCTGCAGCGAGTCGGCATAGCGTTCGGCCCGATGCAGTTGCTGACCCTCGCCGGCCGACGCACCGGCAAACTACGGACGTTCGCGATCGCGGTGGTACCGGTGGCGGGTCAGCACTACATCGTGCAGGCCTTCCCGAAGGCCGCCTGGGTGGCCAACGCCCGGGCCGCCGACCAGGTCACCCTGACCCGTGGCCGCCGCTCGCGGTTGGCCCGGCTGGTCGAATTGCCGGTCGAGGCGCGCCGTCCGGTGCTGCGTCAACTGGTGACCGAAAGCCCGGCCAGCGTCGGCAAGCGCTACGCCGACAATGGCCTGTCTCCGAGCCCGTCGCCCGACGACGTCGCCGCGAGCGCCGAGCGGATCGCGGTGTTCCGGGTCGAGACGGTGTGAGGCCGTCGCCCGAGAACGCGATTCGGAGCCCCACATCCCGTTGCACCCTAGCTTGCTAGCATGCTAGGGTCGGGGTGTGGGCGACGAGGTGAAGCAGTTCAACGTGTATCTGCCGGTCGAGCTGATCAAGCAGGTCAAATTCCGGGCCATCGAGTCCGGGCAGTCGCTGTCGGCGCTGGTGGCCGAGGCGCTGCGCGCCTATCTCGACGACGCCGCCCCCGCAGACGACGCACCGTCCGGAAAGGAACGAGCATGACGACAGAGGGCATCGAGGCGGTCTACCTGACCACCCGCAACTGGGGTAAGGCCGCACGGTTCATGCAGGCCGTCGGCTACGAACCCGATTTCACCACCGATCACAACTCCGGGTTGTTCCGCAACGGCGACGGGCCCTACATCTTCGTGGCCGAGGTCCCGCACGAGGAGCCCACCGCACAGCTGGTGCTGCGGGTTCCCGATCCCGCGGCGGTCCGCTTCGACGGCGAGGCCGAGGTCGTCACCGATTTCGAGGAGACCCACTTCGGGACGAAGGAGATGACCGTCCGCGATCCCGACGGCCGGCTGTGGACGCTGCAGGCCGCACCCGGAATCGAGCGCGACCATGCCTGAGGATCGGGTACTCGCACCGGAGGACACCGCGGTCCGGGTCGCGCTGTGGCGCGCCCTGCACACCCTGGTCGACCCGGCCCCGCACGTGCTGGAGGACGACATCGGGCTGCGCCTGGTCGATCCCGCGGACGGCTGGCGTGAGCGCGGGACATGGATCCCGCGTCCACCGCACCGATGCGCGCCTGGGTCGTGGCGCGGGCGCGGTTCATCGAGGATCTGATCACCGAGCAGGCCGGGCGCGGGGTGGAGCAGTGCGTCCTGCTCGGGGCGGGGCTGGACACCTTCGCCCAGCGCCGCCCCGAGATCGCCTCGGCCGTCACGGTTTTCGAGATCGATCAGCCCGAGCCGCAGGCCTGGAAACGGCAGCGGCTCGAGGAGCTCGGATTCGGCGTTCCCCCGGGTTTGCGGCTGGTCCCCTGCGATTTCGAGGTCGATTCCTGGTGGGAGCGGCTGCTGGCGGCCGGTTTCGACCCGGCACGCCCCGCAGTCGTGGCCTCCACCGGTGTGTCGATGTATCTCACCCACGAGACGAATCTCGCCACCTTGCGCCAGATCGCCACGCTCGCACCGGGATCCACGCTGGCGATGACCTATATGCTCCCGATGGATCTGATAGATCCGGCCGAGCGCACGTTGCGGGAGTACGCCCAGCGCGGCGCGCAGGCCTCCGGCACACCGTTCATCAGCTTCTACTCCCCCGAGCGATTCCGGGATCTGGCCGGGGAAGCGGGATTCGGTGCAGCGCGGACCGCCGCGGCCGCCGACCTGACGAACCGTTACTTCCATGACCGCACCGACGGCTTGCGCCCGGCCGGTTCGGAGGAACTGCTGATCGCTACCCTCTGACGCCCCCGCATCGCAGGCGTCGATCGTCCGCACCGATCACCCTCGGATGTAAGGCTATTCGCTGCTTGCCGCCGCTTCGGCCAGGGGGCGCGTGCCCTGTGCGATATCGATGGCGTCGTCCAGGGTGAGCCGGTATTCGCGGTCCGGGGCGGTGGCGGGGCCGTCGTGATGGGTGATGCCGGTCTCGGTGATGACGTAGTGGAACGCCGCCTCGCCGATGCGCACGGTGACGGTGCCGTCGGGCACCTCGTTCGCGACCGCGCGGCCCAGCGGCAGTGCCAACCAGTGCGCCCGCATCGCATCGGTTGTGCGGCGCGGACCCAGGCGTGCGGTGCCCCAGTCCGAGAGCGCGGCGAGCACCGGGCGCAGCGCGGCTCCGGAGGGGGTCAGCTCGTAGACCGCGGTGGCCGCGCGCGGGCCGACACGGCGGCGGGTCAGGATGCCGTCGTGCTCGAGATCCTTCAGGCGGGCCGCGAGTATGTCGGTGCTGATGCCGGGCAGGTCCGCGAACAGATCGCTGTATCGCCTGGGGCCCGAACATAATTCGCGGACCACCAGCAGGCTCCAGCGGTCGCCGACGACCTCGAGGGCGCGGCTCACCGAGCAGTAGTGGTCATAGTTGCGGCGGGGCACGATCCTCACTGTAGCCGAACGCTTGGAAATTCCAAGTGCAAACTTGGAATTTCCAAGTAGAGTGTGCGTCAGCAACTTCAAGGAGGGACGTTCATGCAGCTCAAGCAGTCGAGCAAGCTCGCCGGTGTGTCGTACGAGATCCGCGGTCCGGTGGCCGAACACGCCGCGCGCCTCGAGGCCGAGGGCCACCACGTGGTGAAACTCAACACCGGCAGCCCGCTGCAGTTCGGCTTCGAGGCGCCCGCGGAGATCCTGCAGGACATCGTGCGCGCCCTGCCCGCCTCGAGCGGCTACTGCACCTCCAAGGGACTGCTGCCCGCGCGGCGCGCGGTGGTGCAGTACTACCAGACCCTGGGCGTGCAGGGGGTCGACGTGGAGGAGGTGTTCCTGGGCAACGGGGTCTCCGAGTTGATCATGATGGCGCTGACCGCGCTGCTGGAGACCGGCGACGAGGTATTGATCCCCGCGCCGGATTTCCCGCTGTGGACCGCCGCGACCACCCTCAACGGCGGGCGCGCGGTGCACTACCTGTGCGACGAATCCTCCGACTGGTACCCGGATCTGGCCGACATCGAGGCCAAGATCACCGACCGCACCCGCGCGATCGTCATCGTCAATCCGAACAATCCCACCGGCGCGGTGTATCCGCCCGAGGTGCTGCGCCAGATCCTCGAGATCGCCCGACGCCACAGCCTGGTGGTGTTCTCCGACGAGATCTACGACAAGATCCTCTACGACGACCTCACCCACACCGCCACCGCCTCGCTGGCGCCGGATCTGGTGTGCCTGACCTTCTCCGGGCTGTCCAAGAGCTACCGGTGCGCCGGATTCCGCTCGGGCTGGCTGGTCGTCTCGGGCCCCACCCAGCACGCGCAGAGCTACCTCGAGGGCCTGACGATGCTCGCGGGCCTGCGCCTGTGCGCGAATGTTCCTGCGCAGCAGGCGATTCAGGCCGCCCTGGGCGGGCATCAGAGCATTTTCGACCTGACGCTGCCCGGTGGGCGGCTGCGCGAGCAGCGCGACCGCGCGGTGGAGGCCCTGAACGCGATCCCGGGCGTCTCGTGCGTCACCCCGAAGGGGGCGCTCTACGCCTTCCCGCGCATCGATCTGGACATGTACCCGATCCACGACGACGAGCAGTTCGTGCTGGATCTGCTGCTCCAGGAAAAGCTGCACATCGTACAGGGCACCGGGTTCAACTGGCCGCGCCCGGACCACTTCCGGATCCTGACCCTCCCCCACGCCGACGACCTGGAGGCCATCATCGAACGCATCGGCCGATTCCTGGCCACCTATCGGCAGTAGCCATGCGCCCCGGGCGGAGTCAGCCCCCGACGTGCTCGCTCAGCAGCGCTGTCACCCGCGCGGGATCCTCGGGCGAGAACGTCGGCCGCGCGTATCCGCCCAGGTCCAGCTCGATCGCGATGTCCTTGCGGGGCCGATTCACATCCAGCGGCAGCCAGTGCCGCAGATCGCCGCTGCCCCACAGCCGCCACTTACCGGTCCAGGTGCCCATCTCGTGCTGCTCTACGCCGCGGATGTCGGAGTACCGGATACGTTTGCTGCCGGCCCACGGAAAGTAGTAGCGGCGCAGGGTGATTCCCTCCTGGTCGAGCTCGACCAGGCCGTCGTCGTAGAGCACGGTGCGAGTCATGGGAATCAGTTCACCATATGCCGGAGCCGGATCCCGAGTGAATCGCCTTCGGAGCGGGTGTATCACACCGGGTCGGCCTCGATACTGGTGATCACTGCGCCCTCTGCTGCGAGTCCGCGATCCCGCTGAGGATCCGGCGCAACCCGTACGAAAACTGTTCGGCCGGGCTCAGGTCGGCGGATTTGATCATGCCCGAAACCAAGGGATATGCGCCGCTGTCGATGACCTTGCGCATGTAGGGGGCGACGGCGGCGCGCCATTGGTCCTCGGTCTGACCGGTGCGCTGCTGGGTCTGTTTCTCGGCGAGCTCGCGAATGACCGCGCCGCGCACGTAGTCCCTGATCAGCCCGACGGCCGAGGCTGCGGCGGCGATGTCGGAGGTCAGCGGCGCGGCTGCGGTGAGTGCGTGTTCCAGGCCGCGCAACCAGTTGGGGCCGAGCGATGGCCGGGTGGCCAGCAGCGGGGCGAGCCAAACGTGCCGCAGCCACAGCTCGCGTTCGTGGTGGGCGTACGCCTCGAGGTCGGCACGCCAATCTCCCGTCAGCGGCGCATGGTCGTCATGGACCGCATCGGCCATGAGGTCGAGCAGGTCGTCGCGGCTGTCCACATAGCGATAGAGCGTGGTCGTGCCGGTCGACAGTTCGGCGGCGACGCGGCGCATCGACAGCGCGTCGACCCCCTCGGTGTCGGCGATGGCGACGGACGCGGCCACGATGCGCTCCACGCTCAGGGCCTGCCTTTTCGAACGGTACGGGTCACGCTCCCAGATCAGCGACATGGACAGGAGTCTACAGAAGTGGGTACAGTGTGCCCATGAACGGGCACACTGTATCCACTGATGTTTTGATCGCGGGCGGCGGATCCGTCGGGCTGATGCTGGCGGTGCTGTTGTGCCACCACGGCGTCAAGCCCCTGGTCGTCGACGAGAAGCCGGAGCTCTCGCCCCACCCCAGGGCCACCGGCATCGGGTCGCGGTCCGTGGAGATCCTGCGCGAGGTGGGCCTGGATCAGGCGGTCAACGAGGTAGCGGTCGACCTGCGGGCAGGGAAGATCCGGGGGCGCACGCTCGCCGAGGCCGACTTCGCCGAAGGCGTGGATTGGAAGGTGAAAACCGCGGCCGAACTCACCTACACACCGGCCCGTATCCGCGGCACATGCGGACAGAACCTGCTCGACCGCGTGCTGATCACCAAAGCCGGCGACGTGGAGTTCGGCGTTGCGCTCGACTCGTTCGAGCAGGACTCCGACGGCGTCACCGCGAGCCTGTCCGACGGGCGTGTCGTGCGAGCGCGCTACCTGGTGGCGGCCGACGGGGTGCGCAGCCGGGTCCGGGGGGTCCTCGGCGTCGGCCTCACCGGTCCCGGTGTGATGGGCAGGGAGACGACGAGCGTCCTGTTCCGCGCTGATCTGCGTCCGCGCGAACCGTTCGCCATGTGCAATATCGAGCATCCGGACGCGACCGGCCTACTGGTGACCGTCGACGGCCAACGCGAATGGGTGTTCCTCACCGGGCTCGCTACCGAACCGACTCCCGAGCTCATCCGCACCGCGCTCGGCGACCCGTCGATCGAGGTGGAGATTCGCAGCGTGCTGAGGTTCCGGGGGCGCGGCCAGGTGGCCGATCGCCTGTCCGTCGGGCGGGTCTTCCTGGTGGGCGACGCGGCGCATGCGATTCCGCCACTGGGCGCGTTCGGGCTGAACGCCGGCATCGCCGACGCGCACAATCTGGCGTGGAAGCTCGCGCATGTGCTGCGCGGTGAGGCCGGACCCGAACTGCTGGAGACTTATCACACCGAACGCCATCCGGTGGCCCTGATGACGATGGAGCAGGCGCGCCTGCGGGTCAACGATCCGTCCCTGCACTGGGGGAAGGACATGGCAGCGGCGCGCAAGGCGGCAGGGGCGATCAACGCGCCGGTGGTGCACCTGGGCTACCGGTACGGCGGCGCGGAACTTCCCTCCACCGAGGACGTCGCCCTCAACCTCGACGGGTCCCCAGGATCGCGCCTACCGCATATGTGGGTGGCCGACGGGGTGTCCACGCTGGATCTCATCGGATCGCAGTGGTGCGTATTCACGGCCGATCCCGGCATAGAGGCCGACGTTCCGGTGCACCTCGTGGACGGCTGGCCGTATGGGACGGTGCTGGTCCGCCCCGACGGTTTCGTGAGCCGCTCGTACAGCTGACGCGCCCCCGCACTATTGCAGCCCACGAGGTTCGAAGCAGCTTCGGACGCCCCCGGTCCGCGATCATCGGATCGAGAACAACCCCCAGGCGATCGCCCAGGCCAGCCAGGCGCACCCGGTGACCAGTAGGACACCGAGCCCGGCGCGTGACATCGCGGCTACCCCGGCCCGGCCGCGCACCGCGGTGCTCGCGGTAACGACCAGCAACACGGCGGTCAGTACGGCGAGGCCCTGCAGTATCAACCACACGAGCGGTCGATCGGCCACCACCGGGCCGACGGTCCGGGCATCGTCGGCAACGATCGACTCCACGTACACCACGGTCGCGACCAGCGAGCCCAGCCCGCACACTGCCAGCAGCCGGGCGGATCGGCGGGCGCGATGGGGACGGTGGTTCATCCACGACACCGGCAGGTATCCGAGGAAGACCACCAGCACCATGGCCAGCACGATCGACTGCACCCACGCCGAGGTCCACCAGCCGTGGCCGGGGTCGACGCTCGACAGGGCCTGAGCCGGATACGGTTGCGCCGAGGAGACCGCTGGGGTGCCGTTCGCGACCTGGTTGACCCACGTTGTCATGGCATCGAGGTAGCCGGGAGCGAAGGCGCCCTTCGGCGCACCCGGCCCCGCCGGGGCGCCGACGCGGTCGAAGCCGTCGGTGGTCGAGCGCCCGTTGTGGGCGGCGCCGGCGACGAAGCGAATAGTGACCGAATCGGATCCGGTGAGCGTATTCCTTAGCACCGCAGCGCTTTCCGCGGGTACGGCCTGCACGTCGTGATCGCCCCACAGCGCGAGTACCGGGACGTGCACACCGCGCAGTGCCGGGAGGGGATCGAATTCGGCCGCGGGGAATGCCCCGGTCTCGCCGACCAGTCGGGCGGCGGGCCCCTCGACGGTGGCCGCGAGCGGACCGGTATCGCCGTGGTGGCGCAGGGTTTCGGCCAGACTCCAGGTCTGGGTGCGCAACGGCGTGAACCCGGGGGCTCCGAGTGTGACCAGGAATGCGACGTCGGCGGATCTCGCGGCGACCAGTGGTACGACCCAGCCGCCCTCGCTGAATCCCCACAGCCCGACCCGGTCGGGCCGCACTCCCGGTGTGTGGCGCAGCGTTTCGAGCGCGGCCTGGGCGTCGTCGGCGAGCAGATTCAGGTCGCGGTGGGTGCGCGAGTAGCCGGTGGTTCGTTTGTCGTAGATCAGCGTGGTGATTCCGGCCGCGGCGAAGGCGCGGGCCTCGGCGAGGTATTCCGCGCGGGGCCCGGGGCCGGAACCGCCGACAAGGACGATGCCGGGTGCGGTGGAATGCGGTGCAGCCGAGGCGATTACCGTGCCGTGCAGCCGCAGCCCGCCACCGCCGGTGAAGGTGACGTCCCGCCCCGGGGGCGACGAGACAGTGCCGGACTCGGGATCGGCACCGGCGGCCGGGGTCAACAGCACGATGAACGACATCACCAGCAGGGCCAGGACGCGGGATCGCGGAGAACGCATGTTCGATGCCTTTCGAAGCCGACTCAGGTCTCGGGAAACCCGAAGAGCCTTACCAGCACGGGTTTTCGCTCGTCTCCGGCGTCGTCGGCAGCGAGGCCGTAGCGCTGGACGAGCTGGATGTATTCCTCGAAGAACTCCCGCAGCTGCGGCAGATCGACGCGAATAGTGGCGCGGGAGAACAGGAATGCATCGGCCCACTCACCGAGGTCGGGCGCCTGCCTTTCGAATACTTCGTAGAGCTCGACGAGTTCGGCGAGATTGTTGCGGCTCATTTCCGCACTCGCCGCGCGCATGTCGGCGGTCTGCGCGCTGTACGGCGGGAACCGGCGGTCGCCGGGGACCGCGCGCCACCAGCGTTCCTTGCCGGTCGCCAGCTCCGGAACCTCCTCGACGAACCCGTATTTGGCGAGTTGCCGCAGGTGATAGCTGGTGAGCCCGGTGCTCTCGCCAAGCACCTGCGCGAGGGTGGTGGCCGTGACCGGCCCGCGGCGCAACTGCTCCTCGATGCGCCGGCGTACCGGATGCGTGAGCAGTCGCAGCACAGTCACGTCGGTAATCGTCTGAGGGATGGACTGATCGGCCACGGCAGTCAGCCTAAATCATGCAAATAGTCTTTGCAAAGCCTCTTTGCATCGGGCTGCTCGCTTCGCGCAACCCCAGGGCGGGCGTGAGTCATACCTGGGCAGCGACCAAAGGATGACCTCGATCGGGACCTGGGGGTGATGCGGGATCGCCGCGGACTGCCGAGGATCGAGGGGTAAAGATCGACTTCAGGAGGGACAGGACATGAGTGTCAACGAGATCGACGCAAGCGCACAGACCGATGCCGACGCGATGCTGCTCAGCACGATGAACGATCTGCCGGGATACGAGGTGGTCGAGGTGCTGGGCGAGGTGTTCGGGCTGACGGTGCGCAGCCGGAACCTCGGCTCGCAACTCGGGGCCGGGATCAAGTCGATGTTCGGCGGCGAGCTCAAGGGCATGACGAAGATGCTGTACGACAGCCGAATCGAGGCTCAACAGCGACTGATCGAGCATGCCCGGGAGCGCGGCGCGCACGCCGTGCTGGCAATGCGCTTCGACGCCAACGACTTCGGCGGCGACGGCCAGGAGATCTGCGCGTACGGCACCGCGGTCAGGATCCGCAAGCTGTAGAGCGGAAGGTCAGCTGATCGACCGCGGCACGATGACGCGCGGCCACGGGCGCTGCCCCCGCGCCCGGCGGCGCGGGGGCAGCATTGCCCCGCCTCTCGCGTGACGGAAGGAGGCCCGTCAGTCGCGGCGGCCCGCGTGCAGCAGGCGATAGAAGTTCACGTCGTAGCCCCAGCCGAACGACTTGGGGGTGAACAGGCGCGGGTCGTTCGGGTTCCACCAGCGGGCACGCAGGCGCGCCCAGGTGGGACGCCGCCAGTCGTACGGGATGCCTGCAACCTTGCCCTGCACGTCCGGAACCTCCGGTGTCGGGTCGGTCATGGCGGTGTGCAGAACTCCTGCTCCACCCGGTCCGGCTGCGGATCGTGCAGGCCTTCCTCGGCGATCGCACCCTGACCACCGCGGAGCTGGGCGCCGAACTCGGCGATGTCTCCCCCGCCAGCCTCTACCGTCATATCGCGCGGCTGGTCGAGGCCGGAGTTCTGCAGGTGGTCGACCAGCGGCGGGTGCGCGGCACCGTCGAACGCACCTACCGGCTGCACCTGGCCGCGACACACATCACCGACGAGCAGCTTGCCGCGATGTCCGCCGAGGACCACCGCCGCGCCTTCCTGGCCTACATCGCCGGCGTCCTGGGCGATTTCGACCGTTACCTCGATCGCGGCGACATCGACCTGCGCCGCGACGGCGTCGGCTACCGCACCGCCGGATTCTGGCTGGACGACAACGAATTCCGCGACATGATCGCCGATGTTTCCCGCGCCTTGGCCCCCTACCTGGCCAAGACCCCCGCCCCCGGCCGACGCCTCCACTACCGGCACACCATCAACCTGCCGGGCAACGACCACCCCATCTAGAGCGGACCTTCGCCACCGGCCGATTCCCCGCACCGTCCACCGTCATTCGCGAGGGCGCCCACCTCGACGCCGACCGGATCTCCCACGCCAGCCTCGACTTCCTCATCTCGCGCCGATACGAGCCGTCACGAATTCCGGTGGCCATTACCGAAACCGGGCCCGGGAGATCCGTTCGACCGGCGCCCGCGCGGTACGGTGGGCGGCGATGAGCACAGCGGGTGAGAGCGGACATGTGGCGGTGCCCGAGCCGGTGCGGTCGCAGCTGCGGCGCGGGGTGCGCAGCGTGCTGGTGGATGCGGTTGCGCTGCAACGGGTTCGCGAGCGTTTCGATGACGAGCAGGCCGCCGCGCTGCGCCGCTATCTCGAGGCCTCGCAGTCGCCGAATACGGTGCGCGCCTATCGATCCGATTGGATCGCCTGGTCGGCATGGTGCGCCGGCGAGGGCCGCGTGGCGCTGCCCGCCGATCCCCTGGACGTCGCGGTGTATCTGGCCGCGGCCGCCGACGCCCGCAAACCCGCGGGCGGCTGGGCCTTCGGCGCGGCCACCCTGGAACGCAAGAGCGCCGCCATCGCCGCCGTGCACGCGGCCAACGGCCTGGCTTCCCCGACCCGTTCGGATGTGGTGCGGCTGACCCTGCGCGGCATCCGCCGCACCCGCCGCACCCAGCCGCATCGCAAGCGCCCGGTGCTGCTGCACACCCTCGGGCAACTCCTGGACGGGCTGCCCGAGTCCGGCTGGCCGACCGAACCGGCCCGCCGCCGCGACGCACTCGTGCTGCTGGTGGGCTTCGCGGGTGCGCTGCGCCGCAGCGAGATCGCGGGCCTGCGCCTGGCCGACATCCGCGTGGACACCGATCACGCCAGCGGCGAGCCGATCCTGCTGATTCAGCTGCCCGCGACCAAGACCGACCCCACCGGCGTCGCCGCACAGCGCGTGGCCCTGCCCCGCGGCCAGCGCCCGCGCACCTGCCCGGTCTGCGCCTGCGCGGACTGGATTCGACTGCGCGAGGCACACATCGAGCACGGGCCCGCCGGCCTGCGCGCGTGGCTCGAGCAGCTGCCCGCCACCGACCCGGCCATCCACCGCTGCCACGGATTCACCGGCACCACCCTGACCGACCCGGAACTGCCGCTGTTCCCGTCGATTTCGCGGCACGGGACGATCGCCGCCACCGCGATGTCCGGTCGCGCGGTCGCCGAACTCGTCAAACGCTATGCGGCCAAGGCGGGCCTGGATCCGGAGCTGTTCTCCGGCCACTCGCTGCGCGCCGGTTTCGCCACCCAGGCCGCGCTCGGCGGCGCCAGCGACCGCGAAATCATGCGCCAGGGGCGCTGGGCCAATCCGCGCACGGTGCACGGCTATATCCGGACCGCGAATCCGTTGGAGGACAACGCTGTCACTCGCCTCGGGCTGTAAGCCCGCACTGCCGGGCGATGTGATGCAACGACGCACGTCTCGCGCATACGGCTGCCCGCTCGGCCTTCACCGCAGGATAACGCCGAGCCGAATCGTTCAGGCGCGTGCGAGCCGATCGTCGTAGACGCTCGCCAGATCATTCAATGCCGTCTCGCAATCCCCGCTGAAGCTGGAACCGTGCATGATCGCCAGGGTCGTCGGCCGCAGCCGCGCCAACCGGCGCAACGCAGCCGATACCGCCGGGCCCAGCGAGGTCGGATGGAACACGTCCTCGGCCATCGTCGCCGGTTCCACCAGGTCGGCGCCGGTCAGCGCCGGGCCGTCACCCAGCTGCGTCATCAGATCCCCGCAGAACAGCACGCCGGTGGCCAGCTCGTACAGCACCCGCGACTCCCAGTTGTGCGGCGCGTGCGGAGTATCCAGGTGCTGAATCTGCCGATCGCCCAGGTCGATCATCTCGCCGTCGGCCAGCCGCCGCGGTAACCGATCGGCCATATCGTCCAGGGACACCGCGCATCCGAGTTCTCCGTGCGCGACCTGGGCCTGCGGTGCGGCGGCGAGGAAGAAATTCATCGAGCCGCACTCGTCGGCCTCGACGTGGCCGAAGGTGATCCAGCGCAGCTGCTCGACCGGCCGAATCCGCGCGATCGCCGCGGACACCAGCGGGAACAGCGCCCGCATACCGGTGTGGAACAGCAGCGGTTCCGCGGCGTCGACGAAGAACTGATTGAAGGTGAACCCGGTCGGCCCGACATCGGGAATGAACGTGGACAGTCGATAGATGCCGTCGGCGATTTCATCGGTCTTGGTCTCCATGACTCGGCACCTCCTGATGCCTCCCCCGAGAACCATGCGGATCCTGGCAGCCTACCGCCGCGCCCACCGCCGGAACAGGTCCCAAGGTCCCCCGGCCCAACACAATTCACCTCGTGCATGAATGCACTCGCAGCACTGCGGCACGTGTGCCGGTCGGAATCGGCTCGCGCGAATGAATCGTCCCGCGCCCACCGTTCGACGACGCGAAGACGACACCATGTACGCCACATAACTTCCTTCCGCGTCCCCGGAATCGTGGGGCGAACGCGGGTACTCTCCCGCACATGGGAACAAAGGCAACCATCGTGCTCTATGTGCTCGCAATGGTGGTCGTCGTGGTCGGGCTCGACGTTCTGTTCTTCCGCCAGCACTTCTGGGCACGCCTGATGGTGAATGTGGGCATCGTCCTGATATTCGGCGCGTTCTACCTCAGATTCCTGAAGGGGTCCTAGCCACTACCCCGGCGCGCTTTTCCGCTAGAGCGTCCCCTGCCGCGCGGAACGCCACAGGTCGACCGCGCCGTCGTCGTCGAGCAGCGCATCGATCTCGTTCAGCTCCTCCGGGCTCAGCGTCGCGTTGCCCAGGGCCGCGACATTCTGGTCGAGCTGGCCGACCGAGGACGCGCCGATCACCAGGGAGGTCACCCGCGGATCGCGCAGCGCCCACACCAGCGCCAGCTGGGCCAGGGTCTGGCCGCGACGCTGCGCGAGGGCGTCGAGTTTGCGCAGGCGATCGATCATGGCGTCGGTCAGCAGGTCGTTCTGGAACGACTTGTGTTGCGTCGCGCGCGATCCCGCCGGGACCCCGTCCAGGTATTTGGATGTCAGCAGGCCCTGGGCCAGTGCGGTGAAGCCGATGATCCCGAATCCCTCGGCCGCGGCGGTGTCGAGCAGGCCCTCGGTCTCCACCCAGCGGTTCAGCATCGAATACGACGGCTGGTGAATCAGTAGCGGGGTGCCCAGCTCGCGCAGGATCGCGGCCATCCGCGCCGAATGCTCGCTGTCGTAGGAGGAGATGCCGACATACAGCGCCTTGCCCCCGCGCACCGCGGTATCCAGCGCCGCGGCGGTCTCCTCGAGTGGAGTCGTGGGGTCGAAGCGGTGCGAGTAGAAGATATCGACGTAATCCAGTCCCAGTCGCGACAGCGACTGATCCAGCGAGGCCAGCACGTATTTGCGGGAGCCACCGCCCTGCCCGTAGGGCCCGGGCCACATGTCCCACCCGGCCTTGGTCGAGACGATCAGCTCGTCGCGATATGCCCGCAGATCCTCCCGCAGCAGCCGCCCCGCATTGATCTCGGCCGCACCGTACGGCGGGCCGTAGTTGTTGGCCAGATCGAAATGCGTGATGCCGAGATCGAATGCGCGCAAGGCGATCTCGCGCTGCACCGCGAACGGGCGATCATCCCCGAAGTTGTGCCAGAAGCCCAGCGACAGCATCGGCAGATCCAGCCCGGACCGGCCGGTGCGGCGGTACTGCATCGAGCCCTCGTAGCGGGTGGGTTCGGCACGGTAGGTCATCGCGATCCTTTCCATTCGGCACGATCATTCAAACACGGGACCGTGCCGGTCGCCGCCGCTACGGCGACGCTGCCGGTGCGACCGCACCGGCAGCGTCGCCGGCCGGGTGTCAGGCACCGTGCGGGTCCGGCAGCGGTGCCTCGGCGTGGGCCGACGACGGGTCGGGCGCCTTACCGGGCCGGTCGGCGAGCTTCAGCCACACCACGCCCGCGACGATGACCGCCAGCCAGAATGCCTTGCCAGGGCTCAGGGTTTCGCGGAACAGGACGGGCCCGAGCAGCGCGGCCCCGACCGCACCGATTCCGGCCCAGACCGCGTAACCGATACCCACGTCGATGTGCCTGAGGGCGACACTGAGGGCGAAGAGGGTGAGCAGGAAGAACACGATCGCGACGAGCGACCAGGACAGCACGGTGAAGCCGTGACTGCCGCCCACGGACAGGGCGTAGCCGATCTCGAATCCTCCGGCCAGGAGTAGAACCAGCCAGGCGCCGAGATTGCTGTCACGAGCGATGCCGGTGGACATCGTTGAGTCCTTTCGATGCGGTGAGGTGGATGCGTGCGGATTCGGTCGCGCTACGCGGCGCCGGTGAGCTGCAGCCCGGCGACTCCCCCGAGAATGATCGCGATGCCGAGCGCCTTGCGCCAGGTGAGGCGCTGATCGAACAGCAGGGCCCCGAGCACGACGATCCCGATCCCCGCCACCGAGGTCCACATCGCGTAGCCGACACCGACGTCGAAGGTGAGCAGCGCCAGGCTCAGAAAGTAGGTACCCACGCCACCACTGACCAGCGTGGCGATCGTCCACCGAAGGTTTCTGAAGCCCTCGGCCTTGCCGGCGGCGATGGCGACCACGATCTCGAAGGTCACCGCAATCGCGAGGTAGAGCCAGTTCACGATCGATCCTTCCGGTTGAGCTGCGGATTCTCCGCCTCAGCAAATAGATACATGTACATACATAGAAATGTAGCGGTTCACTTCGCGTCTGGGCAACCCGTCTCGATGCGAGCCCCCGGGCATCGTTCCGTCCCGAACGCGGGTTTGCCCGAGAAATGGATGTATGCGCATACTGGTTTCGGGGCGAGCAAAGGAACAGCTGCATGAGCGCTACCCGGTCGGTGCCACCATCGTCGACGCATGCCGACGCCCTGTCCCCCGACGGACAGCGCTGGATGGCGTTATCGCTGCTGCACACCGCCGTCCAGGGATGCATCGAGCGAGAACTGCAGCACGCGGTCCGCATCACCTTCTCCGAATTCGTTGCGCTGCGCGCACTCTCGGACAACGAGCTCGGCGAGCTGCGCATCCAGGAGCTCGCCGAGGCCACCGGCCTCAATCAGAGTTCGGTATCGCGCCTGGTCTCACGACTGCAGAACACCGGGTTGACTGAGCGCCGCACCTGCGAGATCGACAGGCGCGGGGTCTACACCGGCATCACCGACAAGGGCCTCGAGACCCTCGAAGCCGCCGCCGAAATCTATGACAGCGCACTGCGTGCCAGCATCGAGGAGTTCTCCACTCCGGAAGCCGCGACCAGCCTGCGCGAGATCATCGCCGCAATACCCTGAACGATCGCGGGCCCGAACGCGACGAGCCAGGGGCACAGCTCAACTCTTGAACAAAGATAAAATCATGGCTAGCTTGTATTTTATCTTAGTTCAAACTTGTTCGAGGAGGTGCTGTGCCTGTCTATGTGGTTCTCGCCGGCGTGCTGCAGTTGCTGTTGGCGGCGATGTTCGTGGTGATGCTTCTCGCCTACCGAACTGCCGGGCCCCGCGCGCAGCGGGCGGTGGATGCGGCGGCAGCACGGCAGGAAGTGGCTCCGGAGGTGCTCGCGGAGCACGGGGTCCGGTTGACCGAGGGGCGGTCGGCATTCTTCGTCGGTTATGCCATCGCGGCCGCCCTGGTGGTGCTGGGCGTTCTCACCCTGAGCGGCAACGAGCTCGGGCGGCTGCTGTCCTGGGTGGCGGAGCCGCTGGTGTTAGTCGGCGTCGGCTACGTCACCACGATTCAGGTGTTCGCCGTGCCGCTGACCGTCTCGGCGTTCGCCGAGCTCGGCGATCCACGAGTCCAGGGTCTCGACATTCGCGCCGCGTTGCAGGCCGCGGCCGAAGCGCTGCCGTCCTGGTACCGACCGGCCATCGTGGCGCGGTGGCTGCTCGCCACCGCGGGTTCGGTGGCGGTGATCGTCCTGCTGGCGCTGCCCGCGAGCGACCGCTACTTCTCCTGACCGGCCTCGAGCCGGCTCTGCAGACCATCGAGCACGGTCTGCAGACCGAACTCGAAACTGGTATCGCTGGAAAGTGTTTCGACGTCGTTCGACTCCGACGCGGCCAGGCGGGCGCGGAGCCGGGGAAACTGCCGGGCGATGTCGGTGACGTAGGTCAGCGTCTCACGTATCCGGGGCGCTTCCTCGGCGCCGTCCCGCCGCAATCGCGCCCGCCAGGCCTGCTCCGCGGCCGAGCCGTGGGCCGCACCGATCACGTACATCAGCACGGTCGCCGAGGCATGATCCGCATCGTCTCCGGAGAAGCCCGCGCCCTCGAAGACGCCGAGGCAGCATTCGTCGAACCGCGCCTTGCCCGGACCGTAGACCAGGTGCGTGCTCATGGCCGGCAACAACCAGAAGTGCCGGCCGATCATCCCGTACACCTCGCGCGCCAATGCCGCAGCGGCCGAACGCCACTCGCCGCGCCCGGGATCGGGAAGCGCGATCTCCTGCCACACCAGGTCGGCGGCCAGCGTGACCAGCTCTTCCTTGTTCTTGACGTGGTAGTACATGGCCGTGGACGCCACGCCCAGCTGAGTACCGAGACGGCGCACGTTCAGTCCGTCGACACCCTCGGCATCGAGCACCTCGACCGCCCCGGTGACGATCTGCTCCCTGGTCAAGGTCTCTCGCGGCACAATCGGTCACTGTACCCAGCCCCAACGTCAAATTCGGGAACGCCGTGTCCGCCGGGTCCTCCCGGCAGCGGGCTACCTGACCGCGGATCAGAACAGGTGTCGCGACTCGTTACGCTGCACGCTCTTTCGGAGAACGAGCGACAGGACACCCAGCCGCGCGCTGATCACGTCGTGACGGGCGGGCGCGTGACGGTGACGTCCGGCGCCGGCTCGCGATACGGCTCGATCTGCACCAGGCTCAGCTGGCCGGTGCATCCCTGGCTCAGTGTCGAGGAGGGGTGGTCGGCGGTCAGGACGTTCGGATTGCCGTGGCGGCAGAAGCTCGGATCGGCCGGGTCGGGGTCGTACCAGGCGCCGGTGGACAGCTGGGCGATGCCGCGGCCCACCGCCTCGGAGATCACCAGGCCAGCCAGGCAACTGCCGCGGGCGCTGCGGATGCGCACGATGTCGCCGTCGCGCAGGCCGCGGGCGGCGGCATCGCTCGGGTGCAAGCGAACCGGCTCGCGGCCGGACACCTTGGCCGATTGGCTGTGCGCGCCGACATCCAGCTGGCTATGCAGCTTGGTGCGCGGCTGATTGGCGATCAGCTGCAGCGGAAAGTGCTGCGCCGCAGGGCTTCCGAGCCACTCGTCGGGTTCGAGCCACACCGGATGCCCGGGACAGTCCGCATAGCCGAAACCATCGATGGTCTCGGAGAAGATCTCGATCCGCCCGCTGGGGGTGCGCAGCGGATGCGCGTCCGGATCGGCGCGGAAATCGGCGAAAACCACCTGTTCGGCCTCGGCCGCGCCCAGATCCAGCCCCGGACCGGCCCAGAACTCGTCGAAATCCGGAATCTCCGGGACCCGCAGGCCCGCGCGCCACTGCTCGTACAGCTCGCGCAGCCACTCGCGCGCGGTGCGACCCTGCGTGAATTCCTTACCGACACCGAGCCTTTCGGCGACCTCGGACAGAATCGTGTAATCATCGCGGGCCTGGCCGTGCGGACCGGTCAGCGCGGGCATCGGGAAGAACATGCGATCGTTGCTGCCCGCGCCGAAATCGTCGCGCTCGATCGTCATCGTCGAGGGCAGCACGATATCGGCGCGGCGCGCGGTGGCCGTCCAGAACGGATCGTGCACCACAATCGTCTCGGGCCGGTCGAACGCCTCGATCAGCCGCGCCAGATCCTGATGGTGGTGGAACGGATTGCCGCCGCACCAATACACCAACCGGATATCCGGATACACCAGGTGCTGGCCGTTGTAGTCGTAACCCGCACCGGGATTGAGCAGCATATCGGCGATGCGGGCGACCGGAATAAATGCCTCAACGGGATTCTTGCCCTGCGGCAGACCCGGGGCCGAGAGGCGCCGTTTAGGCTCCCCCACCATCGCCGAGGACCCGTAGCCGTGCCCGAAGCCACCCCCGGGCAGCCCGATCTGGCCCAGCATCGCCGCGAGCACCACGCCCAGCCACACCGGCTGCTCGCCGTGCCGGGCACGCTGCAGCGACCAGCTCACGGTGACGAAGGTGCGCGCGGCGGCCATCTCCCGGGCCAGGGCCGCGATGCGCTCCGCGGGCACGCCGGTGATCGCCGCGGCCCATCGCGGATCCTTCACCACACCGTCCGGCTCGCCGCGCAGATAGCGGGCGAAGCGCTCGAAGCCCACCGTGTATCGATCGAGAAAATCCCGATCGGCCAAGCCTTCGGCATCCAGCACGTGTGCCAGCGCCAGCATCAGCGCAGCATCGGTGCCCGGACGCGGCGCGACCCACTCCGCATCCGCCTCGCCCGGGGTGTCGTCGCGCAACGGGCTGACCGAGACGAACCGGCACCCGCGCGCCCGCGCCGCGGCCACCCAGCCACGGGCGTGATGGCTCGAGACCCCGCCGGGCGTCACCGCGGAATTCTTGGGCGAGAGCCCGCCGAAGGCGACCACGAACTCGGCATGCCGCGCCAGCACCTCCTTGGACGTGCCGTGCTCGAGCAACCACCACAGATCCCCGAGGATGTGCGGCAGCAGTACCGCCGAGGTTCCCATGCTGTAGCTGTTCACGTGCCGCACATAGCCGCCCAGGCAGTTCAGGAACCGGTGCACCTGGCTCTGCGCGTGATGGAACCGCCCCGCGCTGGCCCACCCGTAGGACCCGCCGTACACTGCCTCGGCCCCATGTTCGGAGTACACCCGCCGCAGTTCCCCCGCCAGCAGCTCGCTCGCCCGCTCCCACGAGACCGGCACATAGGGATCCGTCCCCCGGCCCGGAGCTCCCGGCCCCTGCTCGAGCCAGCCCCGGCGCACGTACGGCTGCGAGATCCGAGTCGAATGATGTTGCGCCGAAGCCACATTCTCGATCAGCGGCGTGGGCTCCGGATCTCCCGCCCAGGGCCGCACCTCCGTGAGCCGGTGGCCATCGCTGACGGCCTCGAACGCTCCCCAGTGCGTCAGATGCGTGATCATGACACCACCGTAGCGAGGAACGCCGCCTCCGCCGTGGCGATACTGGACAAGCGCCCACTTCGAGCACAGAATGGCACCACACCGAGCGATCACTCGGTTAGCCGCCGACGTGACAGCTAGCGTCTCAGCACGACCACCCGCACACCCCACGCAGAGGAGTTCGATGCGCCCGCTCACCCGACGCCACGCCCTGGCTGCCCTCGCCGCCGGAACCGCGGCCGCCCTCGCAGGCCCGGCCGCCACCGCCGCCGCCCGGCCCGCACCCCCCGCGACCGTGCCGCCGCTGGGCAACGACTTCCTCTGGGGCGTGGCCAGCGCCGGATTCCAATGCGAGGGCCACGCCCCCGACAGCAACTGGACCCGCTACGTCGCCAAGAACGCCAGTTACGATCGCTACCACAACGCGGTCGACTTCTACACCCGCTACGCCTCGGACATCGGCCTCGCCCGGCAGCTCGGCGTCGGCGTCTACCGCATCAGCATCGAATGGGCACGAATCCAGCCCCGCCCCGGCACCTGGGACGAGAACGGCTTCGCCTTCTACGACCGCGTCCTGGACAGCATGGCCGCCCATGGCCTGCGCCCCATGCTCACCCTCGACCACTGGGTCTACCCCGGCTGGGCCGCCGACCGCGGCGGCTGGGGCAACCCCGGAATGGTCGAGCTCTGGCTCACCAACGCCCGAAAAGTGGTGGACCGCTACGCATCCCGCAATCCGCTCTGGATCACCTTCAACGAGCCCGCCTTCTACATCGTCAACGAAACCCAGAACGGAGAGCTGTCCCCGCTGCAGATCCCCGCGATGCAGCAGCGACTGTCCCAGGCGCACAACAGCATCTATGACTACATTCACCAGCGCCAGCACGGAGCGCAGGTCACCAGCAATATCGCCTATGTCGCCGGAACCACCGAACCGGTCGTCAACGGGCCCATGCTCGATGCGATCGCAGCCAAACTCGACTACGTCGGCATCGATTACTACTACGGCTACAGCCCGCAATCGCTCCTGAGCGGCAACGTCGACTTCAACGCCCTCTGGAAAATGCCGCTCCAGCCCGAGGGCATCTATTACGCACTCGAGTACTACGCCCGCCGCTTCCCCGGCAAACCGCTCTACATCGTCGAGAACGGCATTCCCACCCAGAACGGACAGCCCCGCGCCGACGGCTACACCCGCGGCAACGACCTGCGCGACACCATCTACTGGATCCAGCGCGCCAAGGCCGACGGCATGCCCGTCATCGGCTACAACTACTGGAGCATCACCGACAACTACGAATGGGGCAGCTACACACCGCGATTCGGCCTCTACACCGTGGACGTGCTCACCGATCCCACGCTCACTCGCCGCCCTACCGACGCGGTCGCCGCCTACGCCGAAATCACCCGCGCCGCAGGCGTACCCGCCCGATACCGGCCGACCCGCAGGCCGGTCGCCTGCTCGCTGGTCGATGCGCCGGACAGCTGTGCAGACCCCGTCACGATCCCCGGCTGAGTCCCCGAACCGTTTCGGCCGGGAACGCGATTGCGCCCCCGGCCGGAACAACACCGGATTCCCGCATGCCCGGGACCCGACGTCGGACAACGCGACTCAGTCCTCGGCGATCAGCACGTCCACCTCGATGTTGCCCCGCGTGGCATTGGAGTACGGGCACATCTGATGCGCCTTGTCGGCGACCTCACGGGCCTGCTCGCGCGACAGATTCGGCAGCGACACCTCGAGGGTCACCCGCAGCTGGAACCCACCCGACTCGTTCGGCCCGATACCCACCTTCGCGCCGACCGCCGAATCGCCGGTATCGAAATTCCCCTTGCCGCCCACGGCCTTGACCGCCTGGTGGAAGCACGCCGCGTACCCCGCCGCGAACAGCTGCTCCGGATTCGCGCCCTCGCCGCTGCCGCCCATCTCCTTGGGCCGGGCCAGATCCAGATCCAGCGTGCCGTCGGCGGTCCTGGCGTGGCCGTTGCGCCCGTCACCGGTGGCCAGCGCCTCCGCGGTGTACACCACGTTCATTCAGATTCTCCTTAGAGCACGGGTCGATACGACCGATACCCTAGTGAGCAATATTATTGGGCACAACATATATCTTGCGCCGCAGCAGATGTCCAGCCGAGATCCGACCGGCCACCGCCGATCAGGCCGATTGCGATTCCGGAGCCTGACGCACATCCGCTCCACGCCGCCCGAATTCGAGAACCCCGTCCTCGATCGCGCCCTTGCGCAACAACTTCCGATCCCGGAAGTAGTTGTTCACCACACGCCACGGCCCACGCGTCCCCTGCCGCGGCATCACCGCATCCCCGCGCTGAATATAACCCGATGTCAGGGCCCCGCCCATCACCGACTGCTCGGACCTGTCCCCCTCCTGCGGCACTGCGACGACGGTCGAATATCCCCGCGACTTCATGTGTTCGAGCAGGCGGCAGAAGTATTCCGCGGCCAAGTCCGCCTTCAGGGTCCACGACGCGTTCGTGTAGCCCAGCACGATCATCGCATTGGGCACCCCACCCAGCAGCGTCCCCTTGTACGACACCAGATCCCGCGTCGCGAGCGGCTCACCATCTACGACCAGCTCCGCACCGCCGAGCATCTGCACCGTCAAACCCGTTGCGCTGATGACGATATCGGCATCGAGGTCTCGGCCCGACTCGAGCCGGATACCCGATTCGGTGAACGTCTCGATCCGGTCGGTCTCGATCGAGGCGCGCCCCGAGCGCAGCACCCGGAACAGATCGCCGCCCGGCACCACGCACAACCGCTGATCCCACGGGTTGTAGCGGGGGCTGAAGTGCCGCATGTCGATTCCCGAGCCCACCTGCGCGCGCACCGCGGCCAGCAGCAGCCGGCGCGCGAGCCCCGGATTCGTCCGGGAAAGCTGAAAACTCGCCCGCTGCAGCGCGATATTGCGCGCGCGCCCGGTCCGGTACGCAATGGCGGTGGGAACCTTCGCCGCCTGCAATCCGACGGCGACCGGATCATCGGCCGGTAGCGCGGTGATGTAGGTGGGCGAACGCTGCAGCATCGTGATGTGTGCGGTCTCGTCGCACATCGCAGGGATCAGCGTGATCGCCGTGGCCCCGCTGCCGATCACCACCACGCGCTTGCCGCGGTAGTCCAGATCCTCCGGCCAGTGCTGCGGATGGACGATCGGCCCCCGGAAGATCTCCTCACCCGGAAAATGCGGGCGATAACCGTTGTCGTAGTCGTAGTAACCGGTGCAGCCGGCCAGGAAATTGCTCGTGTACTCCTCGGTTTCGCCGCTGCGCTCGTCGACCGCGGTGACGGTCCAGATCTGCTCTCGGCTCGACCAGCTCGCCCGCACGACCCGCCGGCCGAAGCGGATATGGTCCGTCACACCGTATTCCGCCGCCGTATCGGCGACGTACTGCCGGATGTGCGGCCCGTCGGCGAGCACCTTGGTGCCGGTCCACGGGCGAAACCCGTACCCGA
Organism: Nocardia albiluteola; assembly: GCF_018860155.1. Taxonomy (GTDB): domain Bacteria; phylum Actinomycetota; class Actinomycetes; order Mycobacteriales; family Mycobacteriaceae; genus Nocardia; species Nocardia albiluteola. The sequence goes on along the minus strand of NZ_JAHKNI010000008.1, from coordinate 72,088 downwards.
AGGTGTACATGTCCGAATCCGACCGAATACCGGGATACCGGAACAGATCCCAGGTACCGCCGACGGCTTCCCGGCGCTCCAGGATCGTGTAGGTGCGGCCGGACGTCTCCCGGGTCAGATGGCAGGCCATGCCGATTCCCGACAGACCCGCGCCGATGATCAGTACGTCGACATGCCGCGCCATTGAGGTATCCGTTCCGTGGAAGACCTGCCCGGACGACCTTGACCGGGCACACCCGAAGATTACATGTTATCTGCGGTTACGTCTAGTTCCCCGACGGCCACCCCCTTCCCTGTCGGTGCAGGGTTTTGCGTTGTCGATTGAAGGAGTTGAGTTTCATGCATAAATGCGCATAGGGCGGTACCACAGTTTGTTATCTTCCTATTCGACAGTCTCCACAATCGGACGGCGACCTGCGGCCTTCCAGCCTCGGGCCGCGATTACGGCAAGCCCCCCGTCCTCGCCCGAGTCGGGTCACCTCGCCCCTACCCCACCGCGCTCGTCGTCGAGCTCTCCAGGTCTGACCTGCACTGGAGGTGCTGGGCGCTCCCCCGGCCGACGAAACACGATCGATCCAAATCGCATATTCCAATGCGCATATTCCTGTATAGATATGGGCATTGGATCTATCGCAACCGCCTGCGAAGCACCGAGATGCGGGCCGAGACTCGGCCCGTGACCGTCGACGACGCCCCGGTCGCAACGATCCGCCAACGGATTCTGATCTTTGGATGGAAACCGTTCGTGGGCACATCTTTTCGAAGTAACCTTGAGGCACGAGGTGATGAGGGATGGACATCGTTATCTTCGCCGGGTGTGCGATGGCCGTGTTGGTCTCCTGGTGCATGATCGCGTTGCGCATCACCGGGCGGATTCACCGCATCCACCTGCACAAACCCCCCGCCCGGCCCACACCGCCGACACCGCGCGGTCCGGCCCCGGAGGTGGACGCCCAGCTCACCATCGAGTGGGCCTCCCCCACCCAGGTCTGGCCCGCGCTGACCGCCGAGAACACGTTGCTGGCGGCGCGGCTGTCCGGACGGATCACCCCGGGCGAATATCGCGCCAAGATGCTCGAGCTCGCCCGCCACTGCGAACCCCATCCCACTGCTGGCAGCGAATAGCGCTGGGCGACATCACAAGTCGGATATCCGCAACTTCGGCGCCGGGACTTTGGCCCCACAATGGACGGACACAGGACCCTGCCGGGTGCGCCACCCCGGCGGCCGAGGCTCCTGTGAACCGGACACTCCACACCCCCGTGCCACCACGACCCGTGACCGCCGACCGACCAAGATCAGTAAGTGGGGTGTGCGGGCGCTGTGGACGGACTATGGTTGCGGTAACTACCGCACGGAGATTGGACACCACCGATGATCAAGGTGTTCCTCGTCGACGACCACGAGATCGTGCGTCGCGGCCTGGTAGACCTGCTCGAGGAGGATCCGGAGCTGACCGTCGTCGGAGAGGCCGGCGACGTGGCCACCGCCATGGCGCGCGTACCCGCGCTGCGACCGGACGTCGCCGTCCTGGACGTGCGCCTGCCCGACGGCAACGGCATCGAACTGTGCCGCGAGCTGCTGTCCAAGCTCGAGGGCCTGCGCTGCCTGATCCTCACCTCCTTCACCGACGAACAGGCCATGATGGACGCCATCCTCGCCGGCGCCAGCGGCTACGTCGTCAAGGACATCAAGGGAATGGAACTCGCGCGCGCGGTCAAGGAGGTCGGCTCGGGCCGCTCGCTGCTGGACAATCGCGCCGCCGCGGCGCTGATGGCACGGCTGCGTAGCAGCACCGAGACCGACGGCCCCCTGGCCTCGCTCACCGACCAGGAGCGCAAGCTGCTGGACCTGCTCGGCGAGGGCCTGACCAACCGTCAGATCGCCGAGCGGATGTTCCTGGCGGAGAAGACCGTCAAGAACTATGTCTCGCGCCTGCTCACCAAACTGGGCCTGGAGCGCCGCACTCAGGCGGCGGTCTACGCGTCCAAACTTCATGGTGGGCAACGTCATTTGTCCTGACCGCACGGCCCGAGCAGCCGGATGCCGTTGACCATGGTCGGCTCGATCGCGATCACCGAATCCATATTCCGGTCCATCCACGGCCGCAGGATCTTTTCGTACCGGGCGACCCGGGCCGGGTCGGTGATCGGATGCGCCAGGCCCGTCACCACGACGGCCCAGCCGGTGTGCGTCGCGGGGTCGATCTGGTCGGCCTCGTAGGCGACCACCACGGTGGTCTCCGGCCGCACCGTGCCGGTGAGCCGGGAGGTGATACGGGTGCGCACGATGATCTGGCCCTCCTCGACCAGATGGAACACCGGCCGGATGGCGGGGAGCGCGTCGCGGGTGAACACCACCCGCCCGTAGGGCGTGTCGGCGATCAACTGCATCGACTCGGCGCGATCGAGGTCGATCACGACGCTGCCCTCCGGGCCGCCGCGATAACCGGCAAGCGATTCCGCGATCTCGCCGGTGGAGTTCCACTCGATCCACACCACGTCGCGACCGCCTCCAATCTGTCGGGCGCCGATACGCCCGGAACCCCTTGATCCCTATCCGATCATCGGCGGGGCCGGCGCCGACAGAGAACAAGGTCCCCTTCAGCTCGGACGCCGGACATCTGTGCAATGAAGATCGAAAATGACACGCCGGGCGTATGATTCGACGCGCCAGCGTGGTCCCGCCGATCGTCAGGATTGCCCAGATGGCCGAACTGCCCGAGCCGGCAGAACAGCCCCCCGAAGTCGCACCGTCCGAGGTGACGACGCGACCCGGGCAACCCTCCAGCATCGGCTCGTACTCGGTCCGCCAGACGCTGTCCCAGCTGCGGTTGCGCGAACTGCTCGCCGAGGTCCGCGATCGCGTCGACCAGGTCATCGACATGCGCGACCGGATCGACGCGCTCGTCGAGGCCATGCTCGCGATCAATTCGATCCTGGATCTGGACGACACGCTCCGCACCGTCGTACGGGCATCCACCGCCCTGGTCGATGCCGAATACGGCGCGCTCGCGGTCTACGGCCATGACCGGCGATTGCACCGGTTCATCTGCCAGGACAGCGATGGGGTCGCCCGGGAGCACAACGGCACGCCCCCCGAACGACTCGGCGCGCTAGGGGTTTTCCCGGATCCGGTGCGGCGCGTCGGCCCCGACGAACGCCCCGCCCGATTCGCGCCGAGCCGATCGTTTCTCACCGTGCCGGTACGCATTCGCGACGAGACCTTCGGAATCCTCTATCTGGCGGACAGATCCGATCAGCTCCCGTTCGGCGAGGACGACAAGGTGATCGCCGAGGCGCTGGCCGCGGCGGCGGGCATCGCGATCGACAACGCCCGCCTGTTCGAGTCCGCGCGCACCCGCCAGGCGTGGATCGCCGCCACCCGCGACATCACCACCGAGTTGCTGGCCGGCACGCCCAGCGGTGAAGTGCTGGCGCATCTCACCGACACCGCCCGCACCCTCACCCATTCCCTGCGCGCATTTCTCGCGGTGGCACCGGATCCGGACAGCGCCCTCGAGGACATCACCGAACTGGTGGTTTCCGAGTGGTCCGGGCCCGGCCCCGGATTGCGGCCGGACAGTCCGCTGAGCACCGAGGGGACGACCATCGGCGCGGCCTTTCTCGGGCGCACCGCCGCGGCCCTGGACGCCGCCCCCGCCGATCTGGCCGACCTGCTGCCCGATGCCGGTCCCGCGCTGATCGTCCCGCTCCTCACCTCCGGTTCCACCCTCGGCGTGCTGGCGGTGCTGCGCGAGGCCGGTGCGGCGCCTTACACCGCCGAAATCGTGGAGCTGGCAACGACATTCACCGATCAGGTGGCGCTGGCGATGCGGCTGGCCCAGGCGCAGCAGCGCATGCGCGTGGTCGACATCCTCACCGACCGCGACCGCATCGCCCACGATCTGCACGACCATGTGATCCAGCAATTGTTCGCTATCGGCCTCAGCCTGCAGGCGACCATTCCGCGCACCCAGTCGACCGAGGTGCGGGACCTGCTCACCGGCATTGCCAACGGTCTGCAGGACGTGGTGCAGGAGATCCGCACTTCCATCTTCGAACTGCACGGCGGCGACCAGCAAAGCACCCAGCTGCGCGAACGCCTCGAGATGACGATTCGGCGCGAGGGCGCCTACGGCGAACTCCGGACCGCGCTGCGGGTCAACGGGCCGCTGTCGGTGGTCGGCGGCGAGCTGGCCGAGCATGTGGAAGCCGTTGTGCGCGAGGCGGTCCGCAATGCCGCACGGCAGTCCGGGGCGACGGGGATCGACGTCGAGATCGGCGTGGCGGACGATCTGACGGTGATCGTCACCGACGACGGCGGCGGGCCCGAGCCGGGCGGGCTGGACGGTCTGCGCCGCCGGGCCGAGCAATCGGGTGGGCGATTCGAGGTGCGGGCAAGCACCGCACCATCGGCCGGCACCCGCGTGTACTGGTCCGTGCCGCTGCGCTGATACCGCGGACCCCGCAGGCGATTTCGTGTATCCGCGAAGGTATAGGCAACGACGTCTTCGTCTCCATGCCGCCGATGCCATTCGAATACGAGGGCCGCGACGTCGTTGCGCGCCTGTGCGGCACCCTGTTCGGCGCGGGTCGCCGCTTCGACCTCGTGCCGGCCCGCGCCAACGGCCAGCCCGCATTCGGCGCACATCTGCGTGGAGTGCGCGGTGGCAGCCATGGCACCGGCTTCTACGTCCTGACCCTCACCGGCGATCGGATCAGCGGCATGGTCCGTTTCGACAACACCGCCCTGCCCTGGTTCGGACTGCCTCGGTCGCTGCCGGACCGCTGAATCAACGCCGTCAACCAGCGAAGTTTCATTCCTGGACCCGGTATTCTCGAATGATGAGACGGACCTCCTTCGCCCGCTGGCCCTGTTCGGTCGCGCGCACCATGGATCTGCTCGGGGACTGGTGGACGCCGCTGGTGCTCCGCGAATGCTTCTACGGCATCCGCCGCTTCGACGAGTTCCAGGAGCAGCTGGGCATTCCGCGCACCACCCTCGCCGAGCGCCTGCGGCGCCTGGTCGCCGAGGGGCTGCTGGAAAAGCGCGCGTACCAGAACGAACCGGTGCGGTACGAATACGTGCTCACCGAGATGGGCGCGGATTTCTGGAGCGTGCTGCTGGCCATGACCCGGTGGGGAGACCGTTGGCTGGCGAGCGACGACGGGCCGCCCGTCGTGGTCCACCACACGCGCTGCGGGCACGACACCCGGGCGCGGGTGGTGTGCGAGCACTGCGGGGAGGAACTCCCGGCCACGGAATCCCGGATGCGGATCGGTCCGGGATATCCGCAGCAGCTGGCCACGCGACCGGATATCGCGCGGCGTTTCGCCGCCGACTAGGCGTATAAACAGGGGTTGACATGCTAAGTCTAATTACGAGACTATCTCGGGAGCGCATGCCGCGAGAGAGGTGATCAGCATGGAGTGGACCGGCGCGAAGTACGCCGACGGTCCGACCGTCGAGGTCGAGACCTGGATCGACGCCCCACCGCAGCGGGTGTGGGAGATCGTCTCGGACATCACGCTCATGCCGGAGTTCAGCGATGAGCTGCGGTCCGCGCACTGGCTGGGCGGGGCTACCCGCCCCGCGATCGGCAACACCTTCCTCGGCAGCAGCGCCCACCCGTCGCTGGGCGAATGGTCGACGACTTCCCATGTGATCGAATGCGATCCCCTCCACACCTTCGCCTGGGCGGTCAGCGATCCCGAGAATCCCACCGCGACATGGCGTTTCACCCTCGACCCGCGCGACAGCGGGACCATGCTGCGGCAGTGGGTGCGCATGGGCCCGGCCCGCTCGGGCCTCTCGCGGGCAATCGACGCGATGCCGGACAAGGAGGAGAAGATCGTTTTCGTCCGGATGCGGGAGTTCGAGACCGCTATGACCGGCACGCTCGCCGCGATCAAGGCCCGCGCGGAGGCACGGTGTTGACCCACCCCGCCGACTCCGCAAGCTCCGCGGCTCACCATCCCCGAATGAGGACCGCGACGACCGTCGAGGTCTCCGACAATGCCCGGGACACACTGAATTTCGTGGTCGAGGCCGAGGCGATGGGCCTGGACGTCTGCTGGGTCGCCGAGGCGTGGGGTTCGGACGCCCCGTCGGTCCTGGGTTATCTGGCCGCCCGAACCGAACGGATCCTGCTGGGATCGGGCATCATTCAGCTCGGCACGCGCACCCCGGTGGCGATCGGGCAGGCCGCGCTCACACTCGCGGACCTGTCGGGGGGGCGCTTCCTGCTGGGCCTGGGCGCCTCGGGGCCACAGGTCATCGAGGGGCTGCACGGAGTGCGCTTCGAGCGTCCGCTGACCCGCATGCGCGAGACCGTGCAGATCGTGCGCCAGGTGTTCGCGGGCGAGAAGATCTCGTTCTCCGGCAAGCAATTCCAGATCCCGCTGCCCGGCGAGGCCCGCCCGATGCGGCTGTCCAAGGCCGCCAACCCGGACATCCCGATCTACCTCGCTACCCTCTCCCCCCGCATGCTGGAACTGACCGGCGAGATCGCGGACGGCTGGCTGGGCACCAGTTTCGTGCCCGAGGGGGCACACGCCTACTTCGACCATCTCGATGCCGGGCTGACCGCCTCCGCGCGCACCCGCGCCGATCTGGACATCTGCCAGGGCGCCGAAATCGCGCTCTTCGACGATGAGGACCGGATGCGCGAGCACATCCGGGGCCGAACGATGGAACTGGCGTTCAGTATCGGCGGGATGGGCAGCGCCGGAACGAATTTCTACAACGCCGCCTACGGCCGCCAGGGTTGGTCCGGGGTCACCGGCGAGATCCGGGACCGCTGGCAGGCCGGGGATCGCGAGGGCGCCGCCGCCCTCGTCACCGACGAGATGGTGCTGGCCACCACTCTGATCGGCACCGAACCGATGGTGCGCGAACGCCTTCGGGTCTGGCGTGATGCGGGCGTGGACACCGTGCGCATGTACCCCGCCGGGGAGACCCTCGACGACAAGCTCGCGACACTCGGGCGCGGTATCGAGCTGGTCCGCGAAATCGGCTGAGCCACACACCGGAACGAGGCCGCGTTGTCCGGGATCACGCACAGTGGATCACGGCGTAGTCGCCGCTGGTACGCCAATTGGGGTCCGCCGCATCGAGTTCTTCCGCCCTGCCCTCCGCTAACCCGACCGCAACATCGCATTTCAGTGTGCGCAACGCGGTCACCGGGGACGGGAAGTAACCCACCAGCTCACCGAAAGGCGTTGTGGGCGGCCAGTAGCGGTCGCCGACGAGGCGGCGGTAGTTCAGGTCCCCCTTGAGGATCGTCATCTCCGCACCGGACAGTTCGACGAAAAGATCCCCGGGCAGCTCATGGTAGGTCAGTGGGGCGCAGAAGAATTCGTGGGTGCGCGGCACCAGCCGATCGTCGCTCAGCGCCGCCCACAGCCGCTCGCCGATCAACCGCGCCTGCGGGTCGGCGGCCGCGCAAAGCAGCCGCAGCACGGCCAGTAGATCCCCCATGGTGGCGTCGGAGACGTAGTAGGGCTGCGGCTTGAGGTACACCACCACCTGGGCGGCCAGGCCCGTGTCCAGGAGGTGATCGGCGAGCACCAGATCGGGCAGCAGTTCGCGGCCCGCGTTGTCGGCGATCAGCGCAACCGCCGGGTCGCTCGCCGCCTCCAGGGCCGCCCACAGCGCCGCGCTGTCGTCGGCGAGCACGCCCCGCTCCGATGGCGCCGGCTCGGTGACCTCCGCGCCGTCCCGCGCCGCGGTGAGCAGAAAACCCAGATCGGCCCGATTGCCCCACAGCGCCGCGGCCAGCAGCGCCTGACGCGCCGCGTGGTCGGGGGCGCCCGACACCCGGGCCAGCGCGGACACCTCCGCGGCCGTCTCCGGTGTGCGCAGTTCCGCGTACTTCTTGGGCGCGAACGGATCCACGCCGCGCCACACCCCGTCGTCGAAGTAGCCGACGGCCTCGAGCAGGCGGCGGTAGAAGTAGCTCTCCGCCCACAGGAACGATGCCTCGGACCACGGGCGGCCCCACATCTCCCGGCCCCAGGCCAGCCAGTGCGACAGGTCCGGCGCGGCGGTGTCGAGGTGTTCGATCACGCCCGTGGTGCTCTCGCCGAGCAGGCGGTGCAGCGCCGCGCGCTGCGCGGGCGCGTAGGGCCGCCCCGCGATCACCTGCTCGATCAGCAGCGGATGGCGCTCGTGGAACACGCTGTGCGGGAACGTGCCCGGAATTCCGGCGAGGATCGGCGGCGCATCGGTCATGAATCGATCCTGTCTCATCGACGTCCAGGCACCTAACCGCGCTTCGGCAATTGATCAGCACACTCGCTGTGCGACGGAGGAATGGTCCAAAAGTCCTGGACCGGCGCGAGGGGCGCGGTATCGAAGAACGGATCGACCCGCAGCAGCGCGATGAATTCCTCGACGGTGTACCCCGCCGCCCGAATCTGCCAAAGTAGCCGCACAGCAGCTGATCTCGGATCGGCCGGCGCCTGCATTTTCCTCCCGCAGAATGTCCGTACACATGGCGAAGCGGGCCGCGGGGGCAATCGCGACCCGCCCCATGGAGCCGTCTCGATCATCGAGACACACCGAGCTTAGCGAGCATTCAGCTAATCTCGTGGCATTTTCAGCCCTTCTCGGCCGCGCCCACCCGCCGCAGCGATCGGTCCGCCACCGTGAGCACCAGCAGCAGACCCGAGACCACCAGCGTGAACATGGCCAGGCGGTGTAGTCCGGCGGTATCGGCCGAGTGCCCGAAGACCATGCCGTCGGCGCTGGATGCGGCCAGCGCGCCGAGATACATGAACGTCCGCAGCAGCCCGGCCGAGGAACCCATCCGAGCCGAATCCGCCTGGTGGTAGACCGCGTTCTGGTTGGCCAGGCTCAGCAGGCCCTGCGGCACGCCCACGACCAACGCCAGCCCGATCAGCATCCAGAGCGCGCTGCGGGCGTGCAGGGTCAGCATCAGCGCGCACCCCGCGACCTGGACCACCGCACCGACGATCAGCTTGCCGCGGATCTGGGGCCGCCGACCGGTCGTGGTGGACACCAGGATCGCGGTGACGAACGTGGCCAGCAGCACCAGGCCCGCGGTCGAGGCGCTCAGGCCGCGGCCGTCCTCGAGCCACTGGGTGAATCCGTAGAGGAAGCAGTACGACACCGTGGCCGCCAGCACCGTGCGCAGGTAGGTGGCCACCAGCGCCGGATTACCGCCGAGCACCCGCAGGTCGATGAACGGCTCCACGGTGCGCAACTCCCGCACCACCAGCGCGAGCGCGGCCGCCGCGGCGATCGCGAGCAGATACAGATTCGACAGCCGCGGTGTCATGAGGAACAGCAGCATCGAGACCAGCATCGCCGCGAAGGCTACGATTCCGGGCAGGTCGATCCGCATCCCCGAACGCGACCCTCGCTGCGGGGCAACCACATCCGGGAACCGCAGCCGCGCGGTGACGAACGCCGCGATCGCCAGCGGGATGTTCACCGCGAAGGTGGCACGCCACCCGCCGAGGCCGATCAGCAGCCCGCCCAGCGACGGGCCGATCACCGCGATGGTCTGATTCGCTACGGCCAGCACGGTCAGAATGCCGGCCGGGCTGTTGCGTCCGGTCCGCTCGGACTCGGTGCGCAGCAGGTACATCGAGGCGGGATAGCCCGCGCAGGTACCGAATCCGAGGATCACCCGGGCCGCGATCAGTACGCCCAGGTTCGGCGACAGGGTGCCGAGCAGTCCGGCCATGCCCGTCAGCGTGGTGCCGATCAGGAATAGTTTGCGCGGCCCGTAGAGATCGACCAGACGGCCGACGACCGGCTGGCCGACGGCGGTCGCGAGGTACAGCGCGGAGATCAGCCAGGCCGTCTGAGCGGGCGGCGCGCCGAATGCGCGGCCGATCGGGATCAGGGATACCGCGATGATCGAGGAGTTGACCGGGTTCAGGATCGACCCCAGGATCATCGGGGCGATCAGTCGGCGATCGAATCCGTCCTCGCCGCCGCGCAAACGGCGCAGCGGCGCGACGACACGGTCCATGACGGGAGGCAAGGGCCCACCCCTTTACTGGTCGGGCTGAATCAACCGTTCCAGCAGGGCCAGCGCCTCCAGCACGGTCTGCCGCTCGGGCTCGGTGAAGCGGGACTCCAGTTGCCCGGTCAGCCACTCCCGCCCGCTTCGCGCACGATCGTCGAAGAATTCGCGGCCCGCCGGACTCAGCGATACCAGCTGCTTGCGGCCGTCCTCCGGATCGGGGCGGCGCCGGATCAGATCCCGCTGCTCGAGCACCGCGAGGGTGGCGGCCATGGACTGTGGGCGCACCCGCTCGGCCGCGGCCAGCTCGCTGGCCGACGCGTCTCCGTGCTTGCCGAGCCGCGAGAGCACCGCGGTCTGCGTCGGGGTGAGTTCGCGATTGTCGGAGAGCTCGATGAGGCGACGACGCAGGCGGCCGACGAGGGTCCGGAGCTCACGCGAGGCGCGGGCGGCGGACTCGGAGACGTCGCCGGGTTTCTGGTCCATGCCTCGACCATACTTTATTCAGTCTGAACTGTCCAGTTTGCCTGTGCAGTTCGTCCGCGAATAATCTTCATCGTCCTCGAGCTGTGCCGAATGATCTTCGGTACCGTGTCGAGTATGCGCACATCCGACCGGCCCGCGGTCCCGCGGACGCCCGTCCCCCTCGACGAGATCGATCACATCCTGCTCGACGAGCTGTCGCGGGACGGGCGGATGACCAACAACGCGCTGGCCGCCGCGGCCGGGATCGCGCCGTCCACCTGCCTCGGCCGGGTGCGGGCGCTCGTCGAGCGCGGGGTGATCCGGGGCTTTCACGCGGATATCGATCCGGTCGCGGTCGGGCGCAGCCTGCAGGCGATGATCGCGGTGCGGGTCCAGCCCAACGCGCGCCCGCACCTGGCCGAGTTCGGCGAACAGCTCAGCGCGCTGAACGAGGTCCTGAACGTGTACTTCATCGCCGGCGCGGACGACTATCTCGTGCACGTCGCCACCGCCGACTCCGAGGGGCTGCGCCTGTTCGTGCTGGAACACCTCAGTGCGCATCCGGCCGTGGAGCGCACCGAGACGATCCTGATCTTCGAGCACGTCCGCCCGCGCCTGTGGCCCCAGCGCTGAGGCCCCCAGGGCCCGGCAGCTGCGACCGCGATGACGCGGGCGGACGAAATCCATTGCGGCGCTTAGGCGACCGCCTCCGTGCGGAAGTCGTAGCCGTGCGCGGCCGCGACCGACTCGGACAGCAGCTCACCGGCGTGCGTGCTCAGGCCCGCGGCCAGGCCCGGATCGGCCGCCGTCGCCGCGCGCCAGCCGCGGTCGGCCAGCGAAACCACGTACGGCAGCGTGGCATTGGTGAGCGCGACGGTCGAGGTATAGGGCACCGCACCGGGCATGTTGGCCACGCAGTAGAACACCGAGTTGTGCACCCGATAGGTCGGATCGTCGTGGGTGGTCGGGCGCGAATCGGCGAAGCAGCCGCCCTGGTCGATCGCGATGTCCACCAGCACCGAGCCCGGCTTCATCTGCGAGACGAGCTCGTTCGAGACCAGCTTGGGGGCCTTCGCGCCGGGCACCAGCACCGCACCGACGACCAGATCCGCCTCGCGCACCGCGCTTTCCACCTCGTGGGCGTTGGAGATGATCGTGCGCACCTGTCCCCGGTACTGCGCGTCCAGCTCGCGCAGCGGCGCGATGTTCAGATCCAGCACGGTCACCTCGGCGTGCATGCCGACCGCGATGGCCGCGGCATTGCGCCCCGCCACGCCCGCGCCGATCACCACGACGTTCGCGGGCCGGGTGCCGGGCACGCCGCCCATCAGCACGCCGCGCCCGCCGCCGCTGCGCATCAGGTGGTAGGCGCCCGCCTGCGGGGCCAGCCGACCGGCCACCTCGCTCATCGGGGCCAGCAGCGGCAGCGATCCGTCACGGCCGGTGACGGTTTCGTACGCAATGGACGTGATGCCCGACTTCAGCAGCGCGTCGGTGCACTCTACCGACGCGGCCAGGTGCAGGTAGGTGAACAGCACCTGCCCCGCGCGCATCCGGGAATACTCCTGTGCCACCGGCTCTTTCACCTTCAGCACCAGATCGGCGGTGTCCCAGACCGCGTCGGCCGTATCGAGCACGCGCGCACCGGCGACCTTGTACGCGTCGTCCTCGAAGGCCGACCCGACGCCCGCCCCGGCCTCGAGATACACCTCGTGCCCGCGCGCGGTCAGCTCGCGAACCCCGGCCGGGGTGCACGCCACGCGGTACTCGTGGTTCTTCACCTCGCGGGGGATGCCGATCTTCATGGGTTCTCCTCGTCATCGAGTGGTGGTGGTGGTGGTGATGGATGCCACCTTTCGACAGCGAGTATGAAGAATCTGCAGGCTGAGCGCTAGAATAGTGAATTTAATTCTCAAACTGTCCATTTCTCTATCCGAATCCTCGACAATGGTCGCCGACGATCGGGTTCGGCCGAACCTTCTTCGGCCGAACCCCTGGCGTCCCCGGCGCGGTGCCGCGGCGGACATCCGGCCGTCGCGAGTTGTCGGCCCGTCGCCCGTGCAACGCCGCAGGTTTTGGCTGACATCCGGCTATCAAGATCTGCGAGCGCGTGCGCCGGAATCCTGGAATCCTCGGTGCACCAGGCCTATCCGTCGTACGTGGTCGACAACTCCGGCGCCACCACCACCTGGCTGCACGGCTGGCTCTCGGACATCGCCCGGCAGTAGGGCCTCACACCGCGCGCACGAAGTGTTGCGTCCGAGGGTGTTCCGGCACCGGTGAGGGAGTCCGGATCCGATGTCCGGGCTCCCTCGCTCGTTTGCGCTACGCGCAGCGGACGTGGAAGACGGCCGACGGGGTGACCCCCGGGAAGGTGCCGACCTGGATGGTATTCGGACCGTCGAGCGAGCAGCCCGCGGGAACCGTGGTGACCACGACCCGGTAGCAGCCGAGTGGGACCGATGCGGTCGCCGCGCCGTCCGCGCCCGTGGTCACCGTCGCGGCGGCCCGGCCGCCGGAGCACGGGGTCACCGAGGCACCCAGGCCGGTCACCGGAAAGTTCTGGCCCATTTCCAGTGCCTGCACCCGGACGCCCGAGGCGCCGAGCCCATTCGCGGCGGCCAGGCCGGGTACGGCGGCGAGTGCGACGATCGCGGGCACGGTGAACAGGATGCGGCGCAACGGGTCTCCTTCGGTGAGTGGTGAATTCGGCAATCCCCCAACGGGTTGTCTCCGGGTCAATATAAGCGCCGCTGCGCGCGTCCCGCGACCGGATGCCGATTCGTACGCCACCATTTCGCATCGGCGTCTCCCTCGATGTCCCCGGCCGGGTGTTCTTCCGACACCGCCGGCACGGGTCTCATTTTGCGGCCTCGATTCAGCAACCTGCGGCGTAGCATCGCCGATATGGATGCCGACACCGTTGATCGGGACTGGAACGCCCTGCAGCAGCAGGCGCAGCAGACCGCGCAGATGTTCCAGACCCTGGCGGGCAAACTTCAGGCAGCCGCGGCTGCCGGGGATCAGAACGCCCGCGAATGGCTGCTGGACCTCAAGGAGGCCGCGCTGTCGGTGCACCAGGAGGAGGCGCAGGCCGCGCAGGTGATGCAGTCGGTGCACGCGCTGGTCGACAACCACGTCAACCAGGTCGCGCAGATCGCACCGGCCGGTTACCCGCAGCAGCAGTATCCGGCGCAGCCCCAATACCAGCCGCAGCCCGGCTACCCGCAGCCCGGCTACGCTCAGCCCCAGCCCGGCTACCCGCAGCAATACCCGCAGCAGGGTGGCGGCATGCTGCACCGATTCCTGGGTAGTTCGTTCGGCAGCGCGATGGCGATGGGCGCCGGATTCGGCATCGGCGACGACATCATCAACGATATTTTCCGCTGAGATTCACAGCGTTCTCACAGGCCCAGGCCAGAATTCTCACCGATCGGCCGGACAAGCTGGCTCGGTGACAGCGACCACTGCCGATACGGCCATGCCCGAATCGACCTCCCCTCCCCTCGCTGACGTTCCCGGACGAGTACTCGGCCCCGCCCTCCTGTGGGAGCGCATCGGGCTCGCCGTGCTACTGCTCGGCACGGCCGCGGCCTACCTGTGGAACATCACCGTCAACGCGATGGGCAACGGCTTCTACGCCGCGTCGGCCTGGGCGGGTTCGGAGAACTGGAAGGCCCTGCTGTTCGGATCGCTGGATCCGGGCAACTTCATCACCGTCGACAAGCCGCCCGTCTCGCAGTGGGTGATGGGGATCTCGGGCCAGCTGTTCGGCTTCTCGAGCGCCAGCATGCTGATCCCCGAGGCCCTGATGGCGGTCGCCGCCGTCGCGCTGATGTACGGCGCGGTCACCCGGGCGACCGACAGCCGCGGCGCGGGTCTGCTCGCGGGCGCGGTACTGGCGGTCACGCCCGTGGTGGCGATGATGTTCCGGTTCAACAATCCCGACGCGGTAATGGTGCTGCTGATGACCGCGGGTGCGTACTGCACGATCCGGTCGCTGCGCGCGGCGAGCCTGCGCTGGATCGTCTTCGCCGGTATCGCACTGGGTTTCGCGTTCCTGGCCAAGATGCTCGAGGGGCTGATGGTGATGCCCGCGCTCGCGCTGGCCTATCTGATCGTCGCGCCGACCTCGCTGGGCAAGCGCCTGGCGCACCTGCTGGCCGCGGCGGCGGCGCTGGTCATCTCCTCCGGATGGTATGTGCTGCTGACCATCCTGTGGCCGGCGGACTCGCGCCCGTATCTGGCCGGGTCGACGAACAACACGTTCATGGATCTGGTCCTGGGCTACAACGGTTTCGCCCGCTACCTCGGTCAGAACCACATGGGCGCGGGCAAGATGTTCGCGACGATGCCGGCGGGCTACGAATTCCCGCGCTTCGGCGGCGGGCACGGTGGGCCGTGGGGCGGGGCCGGCGGCCCCGCCCGCCTCTTCACGGGCGAGATCGGATTCGAGATCTCCTGGCTGCTGCCCGCCGCGATCCTCGCCCTGGTACTGGTGCTGATCTCGCGGGGCCGGGCCCCGCGCACGGACATGGTGCGTGGCGCGGCGCTGACCTTCGGGCTGTGGCTGCTCATCGACGGCGCCGCGTTCGCGGGCATGAAGGGCGGCATGCACGCCTACTACACCCTGGCGATCGCGCCCGCGATCGCGGGCACCCTCGCGCTGGGCGTGCACGAGATGTGGCGGCGCCGCGACGGCATGCTGGGCCGGTTGGGTTCGGCCGCACTGATTCTCGCCGGTGGCGTGTGGGGATTCGTCCTGCTGCACCGCAATTCGGGCTGGCAGCCGTGGCTGCGCTGGATGGTCCTCGCGGTCACCGTGATCGCGGCGGCCGGGCTGATCCTCACCGCGATTCCCGCGCTCTCGCGCCGGGCGCGGGGACGGGCCACGGCGGTGCTGGTCGCGGCCGGAACGGTCGCGGCGCTGGCCGGATCCACCGCCTACGCCGCGGTCACGCTGCCGCAGTCGCACACCGGCGGCGGCCCCTCGGTCGGCCCGGCGCAGAAGGACGATATGCCCGCCGCGTTCTCCCAGATGCGGCACGTGTTCGGCATGTTCATGGGCGGCGGCGACTACCCACCGCAGCTGCTCTCGATGCTCGAGCACACCCACACCAGGTGGTCCGCCGCGATCGACCGCTCCGGGCCGGCCTCGGGCCTGGAATTGTCCACGCGCACCTCGGTGATCGCGATGGGCGGGTTCACCTCCGAGGATCCGGTGCCCACGCTGGCCCAGTTCCAGGACATGGTCCGCACCCACCAGGTCACGTATTACCTTGCGCCCGAGGTCAAGCTGCCCGATTCGTGGAAGAAGAAGCCGGACGGCAAGGACACACAGACCCCCACCGCGACGAAACAGCACGCGCCGCAGCAGGATCCGGACGCCGGGGTCTGGCATCCGGTGGGGAACGTCGACATCTACAACTGGGTCTCGCAGCACTACACCGGTCAGAAGATGGACGGGCTGGTCGCCTACAACCTGATGGCGCCGTCACACTGAGCCGCTACGCAACAGGCCGGAGTTGCCCGGGGGCGGTTCCGGCCTGTTGCTGTCTCAGGCGAATGCTGCTCAGAACACCCGAATTTCGGGTGCGGCGCCGGGCAGCCACGGCTTCCACGGCTCGAGCCCGGGACCGTTCGGCGATCCCGTGGCCACGAATGCCGCCAGCGCACCGCCGAATCGGGCCGCCAGGGCGCGGTCCCGGTCCGATACCGCGCCCAGCATTGGCGAATTCGGAAATCTCTCGAAATTGCCGAACAGGAACGGCAGATCCGCGCAGTGCGCCGCGCCGAGGCCGAAGCGATCGGGCTCGGGGCGGCGGGTGAACCGGTAGATGTAGGCCGGATTGCCCTGTGCGGCAAGCTCGACCCCGAGGGTCAGCAGGTCGTCACCGAAGGTCACCTCCCCCACCGCGGCGGTCAGCACCTGCGCCGGACGGGCACCGGGATGTTCGGCGGCGAAGCGGCGGTACCGGGCCGCGCCGGACTCCGGGTCCAGCGCGCCCAGCAGCTCCCGCGCCGCCTCGGCGGTGAGCGTCTGGATCATCGGGTTCAGCGCGAAAAACGCCGTCGTCTCGTCGGCGGTCGTGCCGAGCAGCACGTCCTTGCCCGCCAGGCCCCCGTCGGGCACCAGCTCGCGCCAGTCTCCGGGCTGCCCCGCCCCGCCGAGCACCGGGTACAGCGGCGGCGCGATCCGGCCCGGCGCCCCGGTCTCCAGCATCAGCCGCGCATACGCGTACAGCAGCTCCAGCACCGGAGCCTCGCGCAGTCGCGGCAGCGGATCACCGCCCGCCGGAATACCCAGCAGGGCCAGGTATCTCTCGGTCGTCTCCGCCGCCTCGTCCGGATCCTGCGGCGGCAGTCCCAATGGGCCCGACTGCCCGATGACCCGGCGCACCAGCCTCTGCGTCGCGGGGTCCAACGCCAGCGCCAGCGCCGAGAACGCGCCCGCGGACTGCCCGCCGACGGTGATCAGCTCCGGATCTCCGCCGAACGCCGCGATATTGGCGGCCACCCAGCGCAGCGCCTCGATCTGATCGCGGCAGCCGAGATTGTCCGCCTCCGGCAGCCGGAGAAAACCCAGGGGGCCGAGCCGGTAGTTCGCCGTCACCACGACGATGCCGCCCAGCGCGGCCAGCCGGGCCCCGTCGTACCAGTCCCAGCCGCCGCTGCCGCTGGTGAATCCCCCGCCGTGGAACCACAGCAGCACCGGGCGCGGGGTCGGCGAAACCTCCTGCGGCACCCAGACGTTCACCGTGAGGCAGCCCTGCTCGTCCCAGTCCTGAATCCGGGGGCCCATCACCTGCTCGAGCCGGGACGGCCACTGTGGCACCGCGGGGCCCGCGGCGGCCGCATCGCGAATACCCGCCCAGCCCGGATGCGGTTGCGGCGGCGCGAACCTGCGCTCACCGACCGGGGATGCCGCGTACGGGATCCCTCGAAAGGCGTACGCGCCCACCGGCTCCGCGACCCCCCGAACCGTGCCGGCGACGGTTTCGACAACAGTACTCATGCGTTCTCCTTCGGGCACGAGCACTGCAGCGCGACACTTCCGCCCTATCGCACGCCAGCCCGGCCCACTCGTTCCACGCCTCCGCGCGCGAGCCACGAGCGCACGGACACCCTCGGCCGCGACGCTGCCAACCTCCACATCCTGCCAGAACGCGAGCGAATAGTCCCGAATCTCTTGCGGCCCTGGCTCATTCGTTCTCGCAGGTGCACTTGCACCGCGGTGTGCGCCCCCGCGCCGACCCACTAACAGAGTGACCGGTCGGTTACATCGGTGGGCCGTGCTAGGGTTCAGCCATGTCCACATCCGGCCGCCCGCACGGCGACGCGCGTAAGGAGCGCATTCTCGACGTCGCCCTGAAGACGTTCGCCGAGAACGGATTTCGCGGCGCCTCCATCGCCGAGATCGCCGAGCGGTGCGGACTGTCCCAGCCCGGTCTGCTGCATCACTTCCCCACCAAGGCCGCGCTGCTGGCCGCCGTGCTCGACCACCGCGACCGGCTCGATGCCGAACGCCTGGGTTTCGGCGAGGAACTCCGCGGCGCGGCGGCCCTGGAACGCCTGGCCACGCTGGTGGAGTACAACGCGCAGTTGCCCGGGCTGGTCCGGCTGTTCACCGTCGTCACCGGCGAGGCCGTCACCGAGGGGCATCCCGCGCACGACTGGGCCGTGCGGCGCTACCGCGCCCTCGAGGGGTACCTGGTGAGCGCGCTCGAGGCCGGTGTCGCCGACCGCACCCTCGCCCCCGGGATCGATGCCGCGGCCATCGCGCGGCAGGTGTTCGCGATGATGGACGGGCTGCAATTGCAGTGGCTGCTCGATCCCACCGGGGTCGACATGCCCGGACTGTTCCGCGGTTACATCGATCAGGTCATCGCGCGCATATCGGTCGCGGCAAGCTAGCCCGCCGAATTACCGACACGCCCCCGACATGCCGTGTCGGGCTGGGAGCCAGCACACTTCCGCCGCCGTCACCCCCTGCAACGTGTTCATACCGCACCACAGACACCCGGGCGGCAGCCATACTGTCCGGGCTTTCGAGGTTCTACCGCACGACGCCCTACCCCCATTCATCACTGAAACGAGGTAGCTCAGATGTTGCGTGCAGTACTAGAACACTCCACCCGAAAGGACTTGAGCCGCTTGTGCTTCGGCGCGGTGCTCGCCCTGTCGGTGGCGTCGTGTTCGAGCTCCAGCGGCTCCACCCCGGCCACGGGGACACTCGACTACGGCTTCGGCTCCGACGGCAAGGCGGTGGCCGACTTCGGCTCCCAGGCCGCGCAGGCCCACGCCGCGGCGGTGCAGTCCGACGGCAAGATCGTGCTGGCCGGTGTCGTCCACGACCCGGCACAGGGCGACAACCTCGGGTTGATCCGCTATTCCGCGGACGGCAAACCGGACACCGGCTTCGGCGACGGCGGCAGGATATCCACCGATTTCGGCGGTAAAGCCGACGACGCGAATGCCGTCGCCGTGCAACCCAATGGCGACATCGTCGCGGCGGGCACCAGCCACGGCACCGCCACCGGCGACAACATCGCCGTCGCGCGCTACACCCCGGCGGGCAAGCCGGACACCGGCTTCGGCCAGGGCGGCAAGGTCTCCACCGACCTGGGCACCAAGGCCGACCACGCCAATGCCGTTGCGCTGCAATCGGACGGCAAGATCGTCGTGGCCGGATCCACCCTGGACCCCGACCCCGCGCAGGGCGAGAACTTCGTGCTTGTCCGGTACACCGCCGACGGCAAGCTCGATCCGAGCTTCGGACAGGGCGGCAAGGTCTCCACCGACTTCGGCGGCAAGGCCGACGACGCGCAGGCACTGGCCATCGAACCCGACGGCAAGATCATCGCGGTCGGCACCAGCCACGGCACCGCCACCGGCGACAACATCGCCCTGGCCCGCTACACCACCGACGGCAAGCTCGACACCGGCTTCGGACAGGGCGGCAAGGTCTCCACCGACCTGGGCACCAAGGCCGACCACGCCAATGCCGTTGCGCTGCAATCGGACGGCAAGATCGTGGTCGCCGGATCCACCGTGAATCCCGATCCCGCACAGGGCGAGAACTTCGCGCTCGTGCGCTACCTGGCCGACGGCAAGCAGGACACCGCCTTCGGTACGGGCGGCACGGTGACCACCGACTTCGGCGGCAAGGCCGACGACGCGACCGCGGTCGGGATCGAGCCCAGCGGTGACATCGTGGCGGTGGGCACCAGCCACGGCACCGCCACCGGCGACAACATCGCCCTGGCCCGCTACACCACGGACGGCAAGCTCGACACCGGCTTCGGACAGGGCGGCGAGGTCGCCACGGACCTGGGTACCAAGGCCGATCATGGCAATGCGGTGGTTATCCAGCACGACGGCTCCATCGTCGTCGCCGGCTCCACGCAGACCCCGGCGCACGCCGACACTTTCGTCGCGCTGCGCTACCGCGGCTGAGCTGCGTCGATCCCGGCCGGACGGCCGCGGGGATCGGCACCCTCGCCGTTGCACACGCTCGCACCGGCAGCGCTGCCGCACTCGTCGGCAGCGCTGCCCTCCACCGACCGGCCCGCCGCCGACGCGGGCCGGCGCACCGTGGGAGCACCCGCGCTCGCGATTCAGCCGTCAGGCGACACGGGGTCGCCCGACCGAGTTTTCAGCAATTACGCAGCTACGCTTAGCTGTATGCGACAGTTGAACCGTCGGCAGTTCTTGGCCGCGGGCACGGCCGCGGCCGCGGCGCTACTGGCGTCCGTCCGCGCGGCGGCCGCACCGCCCGCCCCGCGCGGCGAACTGCCCGCGCTCGGCGACGAATTCCTCTGGGGCGTGGCTTCGTCCGGCTTTCAGACCGAAGGCCATGCGCCCGAAAGCAATTGGACCCGATACATCGCCACCGGCAAGGCCGATCCCTATCTGGACGCGGTGCGGTTCCTGGACTACTACTCCGACGACGTCACGCATGCCGCACAGCTGGGCGTGAAGGTATACCGCATCAGCATCGAATGGGCACGCGTGCAACCACACCCGGGCGCCTGGGACGACTCCGCGTTCGCCGGATACGACCGCATCGTCGATGCCATCGTGAGCGCGGGCATGCGCCCGATGCTCACCCTGGACCACTGGGTTTATCCGGCCTGGGCCGCGGATCGCGGCGCCTGGCGCAATCCGGGCATGGTGCAGGACTGGCTGGACAACGCCCGGAAGGTGGTGGGCCGCTACGCATCCCGCAATCCGATCTGGGTCACGATCAACGAGCCCTCGGCCTACATCGGCACCGAGCTGCGCATCGGCGCCCTGAAACAGGACGACGCCCCCGCGATGCGGGACCGCCTCGCGCAGGCGCACAACGAGATCTACGACTTCATCCACCAGAATCAGCCCAACGCCATGGTGACCAGCAATCTCGGCTTCGTCCCCGGCGCCGAGGCCCAGGTGAACCAGCCGTTCGTCGACAGGGTCGCCGCCAAGCTCGACTTCCTGGGCGTGGATTACTATTTCGGCCCGGACCCGGGCACCACCGCCGCGGGCAGCTCGGCCGGGGCGCCCGGCATGTGGCAGTTGCCGCTGCAGACCGAGGGCATCTACTACGCACTCAACCACTACGCCAAGCTGTTTCCGAGCAAGCCGCTGTACGTGGTGGAGAACGGCATGCCGACCGAGAACGGCAAGCCCCGCCCGGACGGCTACACCCGCGCGGACCATCTGCGCGACACCGTCTACTGGCTGCAGCGCGCCAAGGCCGACGGCATGAACCTGATCGGCTACAACTACTGGAGCCTCACCGACAACTACGAATGGGGCAGCTACACACCGCGTTTCGGCCTGTACACCGTGAATGTCACCACCGATTCGGGCCTGACCCGCACGCCGACCGACGCGGTCGAGGCATACGCGGCACTCACCCGCAACGGCGGCGTACCCGCCGGATACCGCCCGACCAGGGCACCGGTCGCCTGCTCGAAGGTGGACCCGCCGAGCAGCTGCGACCATCCGGTTCCGCTGTCCACCTGGGGCGTTCATCCTGCGGCGTAGCCGCCCGCACAGCACGATGCCCGGCGCCGATCAGTCGGCGCCGGGCATCGCTGTGCAGTACTTCAGGGGTGAGACGCAACCCTTACGCGGGCAGGCCCAGGCCCTTCGCCAGCACCGGCCACGACTTGATCAGGTCGTCGTGCCAGTAACCCCACGAGTGGGTGCCGGTCGGGGTGAAGTCGTACGTCGCCGGGATGCCCAGCTGGTTCAGCTTGGCCTGCAGGTTGTGGCTGCAGCCGTTGACCGCGGCCTCGATCACGCCGCCGATGATGAGCTGGTTGGCCAGGCCGCCGACGCCCGGCAGCGCGTACTGGCCGTTGAGGGTGTCCCACTTGCCCGGCAGGCCGGAGCCGCTCGAGACGAACAGGTTCAGGCCGCGCAGCTGGTCGGCGTGCACATACGGGTCGTGCGCGGCCCACATCGGGTCGTGCTCGGGGCCGTACATGTTGACGGTGTTGCCGCCGCCCCAGACGTTCACGGCCAGGTTCACGAACCGGTAGCCGATCGGGTCGCTGATCTGCGCGCACCCGCTGTACGCGGCGACCGACTTGTACAGGCCCGGCTTGGCGATGGCCAGCTCCAGCACCGAGGTGCCCGAGGTGGACAGGCCCGCGATCGCGTTGACGCCGTTGGTGTTCAGCACGCCGTTGACGATCGGCGGCAGCTCCTGGGTGAAGAACGTCTGCCACTTGTTCACCCCGAGGTTGGGGTCGCTCGCGCGCCAGTCCGCGTAGTAGCTCCAGGCGCCGCCGATGGGCTGCACCACGTTCACGTTCTTGTCCGACATGAACTTCAGCGCCTCGGGGGCCTGCGCGTCCCAGCTGGCGTTGTCCACGCCGCCGCCGGCGCCGTTGAGCAGATACAGCGTCGGGCGCGGCACCGACGCGTCCTTGGGGCGCTGCACCTCGACGCTGACCGGCTTGTTCATCGCGGCGGAGAACACGCTCAGCTTCAGATGCTGGCCGTCGACCACGGCGAAGTCGAAGAGTTTGGAGCCATCCGGCGCGACCGGGCTGGCCGCCGGGTGGCCCGAGGCGATCAGCGGATCGGTCGCGGCCGCCGCCGGTCCCGCCGCCACCACCGTCGATAACCCCGCGAACAGGGCTGCGACAGCAGCCGTTGCGATCCGAATCCGACGTCCCACGTAAACCTCCGTTGTCCCGACCCTGCCTTTACCAGCCGAACTCTCGACCGGAACTCTAGTTCACCGATAATCGTTCAGCGAACCGGCCATGTTTCACACAACAATGCGATTCGCGGCCCCGAGTGAATTCGCCCATATCTCACATTCGGCGCATCACCGAAACGACCTTTCCCAGCACCATCGCGGAATCACCGTCGATGACCTGGTACGCGGGATTTCGGGGCTCGAGATATACGTGCCCGTTGCGGCGGCGGAATACCTTCACCGTCGCCTCGCCGTCGATCATCGCGGCCACGATCTCCCCCGACTGGGCCTCCTGCTGGCGGCGCACCACGACGATATCGCCGTCGCAGATCGCCGCGTCGATCATCGAATCGCCGCGCACGCGCAGCCCGAAGACCGTGCCGCGCCCCACCAGCTGACGGGACAGCGTCATGACGTCCTCGGCGTGCTCCTGCGCGAGGATCGGCGTACCGGCCGCGATATCGCCGACCACCGGCACGTCCACCGAGTCGCCGTCCCGCTCCGGCGCGGCCGTACCCCGCAGAAACAATCGCACGTCGATGGGCCGGCTGACACTGTCGCTGCGGCGCAGAAAACCCTTGTCCTCCAGCGCCTTCAGATGCCGCGACACGGTCGAGGCCGACCGCAGCCCCACCGCCTGCCCGATCTCCCGCGTGCTGGGCGGATACCCGTGCCGCACCACCGAATCCCGGATGGCCACCAGAATCCGCTGCTGCCGCGGCGGCAACGTCGAGGTGTCGAGGTGCTCGAAGGCATCGTCGTCGAATCCGGTCACGCCGGAATCCTAAACGCCGTCACTGCGAGGGAAGCGCCCGGCTGCTCAATTCACGCAGGGAATGTCGGATCCGATCGTGGTGGTCACCGGCTTGCCGGAGTCGGCATTCGGGTTGGCGGAGGTGCTGACCGAGGTCGAGCTCGACGACGATGTTTCGCTGTCGGCGGCGCTCGACGAAGAATCGGTGCTCGCGGCGGAATCGCTGCCGGTGGCGGAATCCGCGGCCGTCAGCCCGTCCGGCATCGTGAAGTCGCTGCCGATCACGATCCGCACGTGCCCGTCCGGGACGCCGGAGGAGGCCGCGGTGGGCAGGCCGCCCAGCATGTCCGCGGCCTGCTCGGCGGCGGTGTCCGCGCCCGAGCCGAAGTAGACCACCGAGGTCGAGCCGTCGGAGTAGTTCGCGTTGCCGACGTGGCCCGTGTGAAATCCCTTGGCCGCCAACGCGGCCGACACCTTCCCGGCCACCCCGGTGCCCGCGCCTGCGTTGAGGACGTCCACGATGCCGGTGGGCATCGCCTTCGGGGTCGTCGACTGCGGGGCCCGCACCCCGAACGCCGCGCGCACCGTCTTGCGGATCGATGGGATGTCCACGATATTGACGTCCTGATCGTCGATGACGTCGTAGCCCTTGATCGGGAGCGTGCGGAACTGAATCGGCATCGAACCCGTCTTGCCCATCGTCTGCGCGAAATCCAGCAGATTCCAGCCCTGCGAGAGCACGATATCGTTCTGTGCGGTGTCGACCAGGGCCTGCAGCTTGCCGAGATCGGTGAGCGTCCCGGAATCCTTCAACTGCTTGGCCACCGAGGTCAGGAACGCCTGCTGGCGGTGGGTGCGATCGAGGTCGCCGTTGTCCAGGCCATGCCGCTGACGCACGAACGACAGCGCGTTCGCCGCGTCCAGATGCTGGCGACCGGCCGGGAACACCGACCCGGAATAGTACGTGTCGTCGACCGCGTGGTTCAGGCAGACGTCGACCCCGCCCAGGATGTTGGCCAGATCGTAGAAGCCCACGAGCGAGATCTCGGCGAATCGATTGATCGGAACGCCGGTCAGCGCCTTGACATTCGCGACGATCGATTCGCGTCCGGCCTCGCGGCCCTTCTGTTCCAGCTCGACCGGATCCTTCACGCCCTGATCGATCAGCTTGTCCTCCACCGCGGCCTTCTTCAGCCCGTACGCCTCCTTGATCTTGGCGTGGTTGTAGCCGGGTATTCCGGACACGGGCACGTAGTCGTCGCGCGGGATGGAGAAGGCGGTGATCGACTTCAGATCCTTCGGAATGTGCACCAGGATAAGCGAATTGGCGTTGTAGCCGCCCTCCTGGCCGTCTCCGGCGTGCAGCTGGTCCAGCACGTTCTTCGGCAGGTCCCGGCCGTTCTGGTCCTTGCGGGTGTCCAGGCCGATGAGCAGGATGTTCAGGTCGCCGTCGAGGGCCGCGGCGTCCTGCTTGCTGATCGCGAAGGAACGGGTGAAGCCCTGATTCACGCTGCGCTCGGCGTAATACAGGGCGCCGGTGCCCGCCATGACCGCGACGGCGCTGAGCGCGGCCAGGGACCGGCCCGCGATCTTCAAGGCCCCCCACCGTTTCGCGGCACGGGGCGCGGAAGTACCACGCGGACGGGGGGTTCGGCGACCGGCGCGGCGGCCCGAGCGCACCACGGCGAGGGCCGAGATGGGAGCGTTTCCGGTGTCGCCCGCGATGTCGGCGAGCACCGGGCTACCGGCGGGCACGGAACTCTCCGTGCGCGCGGCACTTTCGGCGGGGGCGCCCTCGGCCGGGCCGGGGCCGTCCGCGGGCTCGACGGGCGGCGACGCCCACCGACGGGCGCGCTCGGCGGGTGTCGGCGCCACGTACGACCGCTCCGCGTGCGCCTCGTCCCGTGACGCCTCAGCCCCGTCGCGGTCTTCGGACGGAGAGTCGACGGCCGGGTTCGGCTGGGTGTCGTCTTTCATCGCGTCCTACGATCTCACACTCCGGCTGCTGCAGGATTGCCAGCCGCGCGGAAAATCAGTCAAAAGGTGCGGAAAATCCCAGCATGGCGGCCAGGTTGCCGATCTGATGCTCAAAAACGTCCGCCGGGTCGGTGAAGCTGTCGCCGCCGAACATCTCGAAGACCTCCGCGCTCACCGCGCCGATCAGCCCGCTCCACACCGAGATCGCCCGGGTCAGCACCCAGTCCGGCGTCGCAATGCCCATCTCGTCGCGAATACGGCCGAGGTCGCCGGACAGCGCCTCCGCCACCGGCGGCTCCGGATCCGGTGCGGTCAGGGCGCCCGTGCGGTAAGCCGCCTCGGCGATCTGCAGCATGGTGCCCACCACGCGCACGCCCGGCGCGACGGTCTGCTCGGCGGGCGCCTCGTATCCGGGAACCGGTGTGCCGTACAGCAATCCGTAGCGGGCCGGTTCGGCGACCGCCCACTCGCGCAGCGCGCGGGCCACGGCCCGGAAGCGCCGTAGCGGATCGTCCGGTGCGGCGGCCAGCGCGGCGTCGACCGCGTCGGCGAGTTCGGAGTAGCCGTCGACGACCAGCAGGGTCAGCAGTTCGTCCCGGCTGCGCACGTACCGGTACACCGCCGACGACACCACCCCCAGGTCGCGGGCGACCGCCCGTAACGACAGCGCCGCGGCGCCGTGGATCGCGAGGTGTTCGCGGCCGATCCGGACAATGTCCTCCATGGTGCGTGCGCGGGCCCGCGCACGGGGCGTAGTGGCGGTCATGCTCTCCACTGTGCCATACAGAGAGCGGTGCACGCAAATATTATCAGTGCTTCCTTCCGTTCGGTTTATTGCATGTCTACTGCAGCAACCGAAGGCTACTTGGTAGTAGCGTTACCCCGGTCATCGCCGACAAACCCCCTCGAGGAGCGAGAACATGACCCAGCGGGATACCGATTTCGACGTGCTAGTCGTCGGCTCCGGATTCGGCGGCAGCGTCACCGCGCTGCGACTTGTCGAGAAGGGGTATCGGGTCGGCATCCTCGAGGCCGGGCGCCGTTTCGCCGACGACGAGCTGCCCGAGACCAGCTGGGATCTCCGCAAGTTCATCTGGGCCCCCAAGCTCGGCTGCTTCGGCATCCAGCGCATCCATCTGCTGCGCGACGTGCTGATCCTGGGCGGCGCGGGCGTGGGCGGCGGCTCGCTCAACTACGCCAACACCCTCTACGTTCCGCCGGCGCCGTTCTTCGCCGATCCACAGTGGCGCGACATCACCGACTGGCATGCCGAGCTCGCGCCCTACTACGAGCAGGCCACCAAGATGCTCGGCGTGGTGCGCAATCCGCACATGACCCCCGCCGACGAGGTCTTCAAACAGGTCGCCGACGACATGGGCGTCGGGGGCACCTTCGTGCAGACACCGGTCGGGGTGTACTTCGGCGAGGCCGGGAAGACCGTCCCGGACCCGTATTTCGGCGGCGCGGGCCCGGAACGCACCGGCTGCATCGAATGCGGCGAATGCATGACCGGCTGCCGTCACGGCGCCAAGAACACCCTGGTCAAGAACTACCTGTATCTCGCGGAAAAGGCCGGGGCACAGGTCTTCCCGCTCACCACGGTCACCGCGGTGCACCCGTCGGCCGCGGGCACGTGGCGGATCGACACCGAGCGCACCGGGGCCTGGATCCGCAAGTCTCCCAGGTCGTTCACCGCCTCGCACGTTGTGCTCGCCGCGGGCACCCGGGGCACGCAGCAGCTGCTGTTCGCCATGCGGGACAGGGGAATTCTGTCCGGTCTCTCGCCGCGGCTGGGTGAGCTGACCCGCACCAACTCCGAATCGATCGTCGGCGCGGCCACCCGCACGGTCGATCCGGACGTCGATTTCACCCGGGGCGTGGCGATCACCTCCTCGATCCACCCCACCCCCGACACCCACATCGAGCCGGTGCGCTACGGCCGGGGCTCCAATGCGATGGGCCTGTTGCAGACGCTGATGGTCGACGGCGGCGGGCGCATCCCGCGCTGGCTACGCTTCCTCTGGGTGGTGCTGTGCAATCCGGCGCAGTTGCTCACCATGGCCAACGTCCGGCACTGGAGTGAGCGCACCATCATCTCGCTGGTCATGCAGAATCTCGACAACTCCATCACCACCTACACCAAGCGCGGGCTGCTCGGCGGGCGCAGGATGACCTCGAAACAGGGCCACGGCCAACCGAATCCGACCTGGATCCCGGCGGGCAACGACGTGACCCGGCGCGTGGCGGAGAAGATCGGGGGCGTCGCGGGCGGGAGCTGGGGCGAGGTGTTCAACATCCCGCTCACCGCGCACTTCCTCGGCGGCGCGCCGATCGGCGCCGATCCGGAGCACGGCGTGATCGACCCGTATCACCGGGTCTACGGCTACCCGACCCTGAGCGTGGTCGACGGCGCGGCGGTCTCGGCCAACCTCGGCGTGAACCCCTCGCTCACCATCACCGCCCAGGCCGAGCGCGCCGCGGCGATGTGGCCGAACAAGGGCGAGCAGGACACCCGGCCCGCCCAGGGCGCGGCCTACGAGCGGATTTCCCCCGTCGCACCGAACACACCGGTCGTCCCGGCCTCGGCCCCCGCCGCCCTGGTCCTGCCCATCGTGGAGATCACCAACCGCGACAGCGCCTGAGTGCCGCTCGAAAAAGCGGCCATTTTCGGCAGTCGATGCAACTTTGCATGGCGTGCGTTCACGCACGCCATGCAGGTGCGCATCGAATGCCTTTACAGGTAGGGCGTGACCTGCGGGACGGCCTCGACCGGGTGGCCCGCCTCGATGGGTGCGCCGATCGCGCCCAGGCGCCAGATGCCGTCGTCGCGGTAGACCTTCGCCACCACCATGCCCGTGTGCTGGCCGCCCGAGCGCAGATTGCCGCGGGCCAGCTCGGCGCCGGAGGTGCCGTCGATCATGCGCCAGAAGGCATTGCGGACCCGCTCGAACGTGTGCCCGGCGTAGGAGGTCACCACGAACACCACCGCGGTCACCTGCTGCGGCAACCGCGCCAGGTCCACGGTGATGACCTCGTTGTCGCCCTCCCCCTCGCCGGTGAGATTGTCACCGGAGTGCCGCACGGTGCCGTTGCGCGCCGAAAGCTGTTGAAAGAACGCGGCGTCGACGAGGTTGTGCCCGACGAACAGCAGCGCGGAGGCGTCCAGATCGATCTCGACCTTGCGCATGCCGCGCGCGCCGTGCACCCGTACCGGATCCCAGCCCAGCGCCATCTTCACCATGGCGAGCTCGCCCTTGCGGATCTCGTGCAGGGCCACCTCCTGGCCGGCCTCCAGCACCGCTGGACCGCGATAGGCGCCGTCGTCCTGGCCGCCGGCCGGGCCGATGTGCACGCCGTGCCCCATCACCAGGGCAGCGAACCCGGCGGGATAGCCGTGCCCGAGCACCCGCAGCTGCCAGCTCGCGCCGACCCGGTCCAGGTCGAACGCGATCACCGTGGACTCCTGGTCCAGCTCGTCGATCTCGTACTCGTACACCATCCGCCCGCCGGCGCCCTCGATCCGGACCCAGGGCGCCGGATAGTCGCCGAAATGGGCCTGCGGATCCTCGAGGGTCAGCACCACCCGGACATGATCGATGTCCGGCGGCAGCGCGCGCAGGGCGATCGACATCCCCGGCTGCCCGGACGCCAGCCGCACGCCGGGGCCGGCGGGCTGGTTGTAGAAGACCAGATCGTTCTCCCCGCGCACCCTCCCCGCCCCATTCAGTAACAGCGCCGAGACATCGATCGCCTCCGCGTGCCGGACCGACACGGTGAGGTCGTCGACGGTCAGCTGGTCGATTTGTCCCTTGGTCAGCTGCGCGGCCACGCATCCACTCTACGTGCAACGCACCGACATTCCGGGCAGGACGGGCACACCGGGGCGGCCCCGGCGGGCACGCGACAGACGCCCGGGTACGGTAGCAAACGCGAGGCATCACGGATCGGGGATCGAGCATGAGGTACGGAATCGGACGAGCGGGCGCGGCGACGCCCGTCGCGGCCGCACTCCTTGCCGCCGTGTTCGTGGTCGGTGGTTGCGGGGCGCCCGACGAGTCCGCGCCCGTGGCGATCGGCCACGTCGGCTCCACCGTCGCACCGCCGTCCGCCCCGCAGGCCGCCGCCACGACGTCGGGCCCGGCCATCCCGACCACCGACGCCTATGCCTCGTCGAAGCTCATCGACCACACTCGGTGGACCACCGATTCGGACGGGCGCCGGCTCCATGTCTATCCGACCCCGGCGGGCCGCAAGGACTCGTATCCGCCCGCGCTGGACCGGGCCTGGGGCGAGGTGCTCACCGATGCCCCCGACGCGAACACCCCCGGCATGTACGACCAGTTCAAGTGCCATTGGCAGTGGGCCCGGCTGGTCGCCCCGGACAAGCCGGACTGGAATCTGGAACCCTGGCGCCCCGCAGTGGGATATGACGCAACCGTGAAGGCGCTGTGTAACCCGGGCGGTCCGGATCTTCCCGGCAAATAGCCCGAAAATCCCTCGCCCTCTTGCAGAGTCGGTGCAGCGGTCCCGAGCCCCGGCGAAAAACGTTGTCGGCGAGAACCTTCGAACACCCGGCCGAATGTGCGTATCGTGGATTGGGTCGGAGCGTACGAGCCGAAGGGAGCGTCACGTTTGTGGTCACCTGCGTCGAGGTCTTCCCCCGCTCCGCCTGAGGTTCGGGTAGCCCCTGCGGACCGGCACGAGCCCGCGCCGGTGGCACGCCCGGCCGGAGGTACGCAACCCGCGCCGCGCCCGTCCGAGGCCACCGCTGCCCCGCACGCCAGGTCGGTGCCACGCACCCGTCCGATCTCCCCGGAGACCGTGCGCTCGATGTTTCCGTCCCTCGCCGCGGCGCCCGAGGTGTACCTGGACAGCGCCTCGACCACGCAGAAACCCGCATCCGTGATCGCGGCCGTCACGAACTATCTGGGGACACACACGGCGAACGCCGGGCGCGGCACCTATCCGTGGGCCACCGGCCTGACCCGCGCGATCGAGCAGGTGCGCGCGCAGGCCGCCGCGCTGGTGGGCGCAGCCCCCGACGAAATCGTCTTCACCCCCGGCGCCACCGCGGGACTGAACGCCGTGGCGCTGTCGTGGGGCCTGGCAAATCTCGAGGACGGGGACGAAATCCTCTACAGCCCACGCGATCACGCCTCCAACGTGTATCCCTGGCTGCACCTGCGCGACACCCTGGCCCGGTTCGGGCGGGCGCTGCGCCTGATCCCTTACCGCACCACCGAACTGGGCGACGCCGACACCGACGACATCGCCGCCAAGGTGTCGCCACGCACCCGGCTCCTCACGGTAAGCCACCTGCACCACGTCTTCGGTGCTCGCAACACCCTCGAGCAGCTGCGCGGACGCCTCGATCCGCGGGTGCTGCTGTGCTTCGACTGCAGCCAGAGCGGCGGGCATCTCCCGATCGATGTGGCCGCGCTGCGCGCCGATTTCGCGGTCCTGTCCGCGCACAAGATGTTCGGCGCCCCGGGCACCGGCGTGCTGTATTGCGCTCGCCGCGTGCACGATCGGCTCACCCCGTTTCTGCCCGGCGGCAATTCCGGTGTGGCGCCGGGCGGATCTGCGCTCGCCCCGCGCGCGATGCCCGAGCGGCTCGAGGGCGGCACGCACAACATCCCCGGTATCCTGGCCCTCGGCGCGGCCCTGGACGTGCTCGACGAGATCGGGCTCGATGCCATCGCCGCACACAACCGCCTACTGACCCGCCGGCTCATCGACGGCCTGCGCCCGCTGCCCGGGCTCGAGTTCACCCCCGGCCCGGCCTATGCTCCCGGCGAGATCGGTTACGGCACAGTATCGTTCACCCTCGACGGCATCGGCTCCACGGACCTGGGATTCGTGCTGGCCCAGGACGGATTTCTGGTGCGCACCGGCGCGCACTGCGTGCCGGCCGGTGAAACCGATGCCGCCGAGGAGGATTCGGTGCGAGTCAGCACCCACATTTACAACACCGAGGACGAGATCGACCGATTCGTCCGGTGTGTCGGCACCATCGCGATGGAGGTCGGAACATGACCAGCAGCCTGCCGCAACCCCGGTACGACCGGCGTGCCGCCTCGCGCGTGCTGGCGGACCTGGCCCGCCCGGGGCTGTTCGGCGGCGCGCGCTCCCCCTCGGCTCCGCTGCGGATCGACTACACCTGCGCGGCAATGCGTTCCGAACCCAACAGCCACCTGACGCTGTCCCAGCGTATGTACCTGGAGCGGTTCATGCGGCCGTGCCGCCCCGACCAGGTCGGCACGGCCACCCATCGCGTCGCCTGGACCGACAGCGACGGCATTCCCAACACCGGGCACTACCAGGCCCGGGGGCTGGGCCCGATCGTGCCGATCGCCATGCGCGAGGCGGTGCTGGTGCTGTGGCATGCGATCGAGGCCGATTCCGCGCTGGCCGGCCATATTTCGGCGCTCTCACCGCGCGACCGCGCCGCGCTCGAGGGCACCACCACCGACCACGATCCGATCGATATCTTCCGCGTGGGCATCGAGGCGACCGGCAGAGCGCTCGCGCAGCACGCGCTGCTGGCGCGCTTCACGCCGTACCGCACGCCGGCCGAATTCGCCCACGGCATGCGCGAATCGGGCATCTTCGGCGCCGTGGCCACCCGCTGGTACTGGGAGCTGCAGGCCTCGACCTATCGGCGCGGGATGGTCCCGGTGATGTTCGTGACCCAGCACGACGGCACCGTGCGCTACACCGCCGAGACCGTGGCCACGCTGCGGGCGATGAAGGACGCGACGATCGCCGACGCGCACGCTGTCATGCGCCGTGCCACCACGCTGGAGGGCATGTCCGTCGCGGCGGCGATCGAGAAATACCACGACGAACTGGATCTCATCTCGCGCCAGTACGCCCTGCTGCCCCCGGGCACCCGCCCGGCCTGCCTGGCCGCGATGCCGCATCAGCTCGAGAGCGAGCACTACAGCCTGCTGCCGGTCGTGGTGGACCGCTTCGTCGAGGAGTTCACCGCCGCGGTCGCCCGGATCACCCTCACCGAGGTGCGCCGGGCAGAATCGGACGACGACGATTCCGAGGCCGAGAACCGGGTGTTCTACGTCCCGGACATGAACTGCAAACACTGCGTGCGCACCATCACCGGGGTGCTGGAATCGATGCGCATCGAGATCGAGGACATCGACCTGATCAGCAAGCGGGTGCGGGCCGATTTCCGCAGCCCCCGCAACCTCCACCGCGCCTTCGAGGCCCTGCGCGACAGCGGTTACAACCCGACGCGGGCCGCGCCGGGGCCGAACGGCGCCGTCGGTGATGCCGCACCCGAGCAGCTCCGCGGGACGGCCCCGTGAGCGCCCCCGCCCTACCCGCGAAGCTCCATCCCCTGGTGCGCGCGTTCCTGGACACCCCGGGTGCGGCCGAGGATGCGCTGATCCGCTTCGGTTCCCCGGCCCATCTGCTGTTTCCGCAGGTGTACGCGGAGAATCTGAGCCGTCTGCGCGCGGTGCTGGACCGGCATCCGCCGCGGTACCGAATCTGCTATGCGCACAAGGTCAACCGGTCGCGCGCGCTGCTGCGCACCGCCGAACACGCGGGAATCGCCATCGACGTTGCCTCGGCAC
Organism: Nocardia albiluteola; assembly: GCF_018860155.1. Classification (GTDB taxonomy): domain Bacteria; phylum Actinomycetota; class Actinomycetes; order Mycobacteriales; family Mycobacteriaceae; genus Nocardia; species Nocardia albiluteola. Next base: position 39,098 of record NZ_JAHKNI010000008.1, on the reverse strand, counting down.
AGGAACTGGCCGCCGCCGTCGACGCCGGATTCGGCCCGATGCGGATCGAGGTGACCGGCCCGAAGGGCGAGTCGTTCCTGCGCGAACTCATCGATTCCGGTGTCACCGTCAATGTCGACAACCTCTGGGAATTGCGGCGCATCGCCGAGCTGGCGGGCGACCGCGCGAAGGTGCCCGTGCTGCTGCGGGTCTCGGGGTTTGCGGGCAGCGCGGTGAGCCGGTTCGGCATCCCACTGCGCGAGGCTGACGAGGCGCTGCAGGTACTTTCGGCGCATCGCGGACGGCTCACCCTGCGCGGCATCGCATTCCACCTCGACTCGGGCGAGATCCCGGAGCGGTTGCGCGCGGTGCAGGCCTGCCTGGAACTGATCGAACTCGCCTACTCGCACGGCCTGACACCCACGGTGCTCGACATCGGCGGCGGCTTGCGGCAGGTGTTCACCGCCGACGTCGAGCGGTTCGACGGTTACGTGGCCGCGCTGCGCGAATCGCTGCTGGACCGGGGCGAGAAGATGGTCTGGGGCCGCAACACCTTCGGCTACCACGTGGACGACACCGGGGTGCACGGCATCCCGATCTTCCACAAGTACGCCAATACCGAGCCCGCCACCCGCATGCTCGCCGAGCTGCTGACCGCGCCGCTGGACGCGCACGACGGGCGCAACCTGGTCCAGCTCGCCACGGAGAATCTGCTGGAGATCTGGCTCGAGCCCGGCAAGGCGCTGGTCGACCACGCCGGAATCACCGTGGCCCGGGTGGAATTCGTCAAGGAGGCCGCCGACGGCAGCGTCCTGGTCAATCTCGATCTGGCCCGCGACACCGTCACCCCCGCCGATCAGGAGGTGATGGTGGATCCGCTGGTGCTGCCCAGCGACGCGCATCGCGAGGCCGCCCAGCCCCTGTACACCGCGGCACACAGCGGCGGCAGGCGCGCGAGCGGCGACACCCTGCCCACCCTGCGGCCGGTTGCCGACCAGGAGAGTCCCGTCGGTGTGTATTTCGCCGGAAGACTCTGCCTCGAACGCGATCTGATCACCAACCACAAGGTCTGGCTCGATGCCCGCCCGCGGCCCGGCGATCTGGTCGTGTTCCCCAATACGGCCGCCTACCACATGGATCTGTCGGCGGCGACGGCCTCGATGCACCCGCCCGCGCCCAAACTCGCTGTCGCGTATCGGTCCGGCGCCTTCCAGATCTGCCGGGACCTCGACTACGAGCCCGACCCCATTGACACCATCGACGGGAACGCCTGATGCGCTACGACCACATCACCGAACTCATCGGTAACACCCCGCTGCTGCGCCTGGACCCTGCCGTGCACGGGCTGGCCAATGTCGAGCTCTACGCAAAGCTGGAGTCCGCCAACCCGTTCGGCTCGGTCAAGGATCGGGTGGCATGGGGGATGATCCGCGACGACTACGACGACATCGCCGCGCGCGGGCAGACACTCATCGAAGCCTCCAGCGGCAATACCGCCAAGGCGCTGCGCATTCTCGGCGCCATGCGCGGCGTCGGGCTGCGCGCGGTCACCAACCGCATCAAGATCAACGACGTGCGCGAGCTGCTGGAAATGTTCGGCACCGAGATCGAGGAGCTGCCGGGGCTGTCCGAATGCCCCGACCCCACCACGCCCAACAATGTGTACTCCGAAATCGAATCGACGATGGCCCGGCATCCGGGGACCTACTTCTACCCGTCGCAGTACACCAACGAGAAGAATATCGAGGCCCACTATCAGGGCACCGGCCGCGAGATCCACGAGGACCTCGGCGGCACCGACGGCTCCGGAATCGACTACCTCATCGGCGGTCTGGGCACCACCGGGTCCACCCGCGGCACGGCGAGCTATCTGCGCAAGCACCATCCGGAACTGCGCACCATCGCGGTGGTGTCCGAGCGCAGCGACTTCATTCCCGGCATCCGGTTCGAGACCGAGATGTGGGAGGTGGGACTGTTCCAGCCCGACTTCTACGACCGCGTCATGACCGTGACCTCCGCCGCGGCGATCGAGGGATGCCTGGAGCTGGCCACCGGCTACGGCGTTCTGGCCGGTCCCACCAGCGGGGCAACCTATGCCGCGGCGCTGGAATTGCTGGGGGCGCTGGACTATTCGACGATCACGACCGACCGCCCGGTGGTGGCGGTGATCATCGTCTGCGACCGGCTCGAGCCCTACGTGTCGTACATGCGCAAGCGCCGGCCGGACCTGTTCGGCCGCAACGACACCCGCCCACCCGCGCCGGACGCGCAGGAGCTCGCCGCCGTGCCGTCGGTCTCCCCCGACGAGCTCGAACGCCTCACCGCCGCAACGCATCCGATCATCGTCGATACCCGGGGCGCGATGGCCTACCGGATCGGGCACGTGCCGGGCGCGCTGAACATCCGGGACGACCAGCTCGACGACATGCTGGCCCAGGGCATTCCGTTCTCCCCGTCACGGCCACTGGTCTTCGTCTGCCCGGTCGGCGAAGTGTCGCGGCGGTTCGCGGCCGTGGCCCGCCGCGCCGGATACGACGCGAGCAGCCTGGACGGCGGCATCGTCGCTTGGCGGGATGCGGGCAAGGCACTGGAGGGCGCGCCGCGGGCGGAGTAGGCGTACCTCCGCGTTCGCTCCGGCCGTGCGCGGTCTTCGGACGGCTTCGCCGACAGCGCCCATCAGGCGTACCTCCGCATTCGCTCCGGCCGTGCGCGGTCTTCAGACGGCTTCGCCGACAGCGCCCATCAGGCCGCAACTCCCGTCAGCTCGGCGGACGGGCTATGTGCTCGGTCATCGCCTCGGCGATCGGCGCCACCGGGGGCGGCGCGGGGGCGGGTGCGCTGCGGGCGTCGTGGGAGATCCGGATGAGCAGCGCGATGATGACGTAGTTGGCCAGCAGCGAGGATCCGCCGTACGACATGAACGGCGTGGTCAGACCCGTCAGCGGGATGAGCTTGGTGACGCCGCCGACCACCACGAACAGCTGCCAGCCGATCGAGAACGCCAGCCCGCCGCCCAGCAGCTTGCCGAACGAATCGCGGGTGGTCATCGCCGCGCTGAAGCCACGCAGCGTGATGATGGTGAACAGCACGATGACCGCGGTCAGGCCGAACAGGCCCAGCTCCTCGCCGATGGTCGAGATGATGAAGTCGGTGTTCGCGAACGGCACCTCCTGCGGACGCCCCCCGCCCAGGCCCGCCCCCCACAGCCCGCCGGTACCCAGCCCGAACAGGCCTTGCGCGATCTGGAATCCGTTGGTGTAGTAGCTGGCGAACGGATCCTCCCACACCTGCACCCGCACCCGGACGTGGGCGAACAGGTTGTAGGCGATGACCGCGCCGACGGCGAACATCCCGATGCCGATCACCAGCCACGACGCGCGTTGGGTGGCGATGTACACCATGGCCAGCACGGTCCCGAACACCAGCAGCGAGAAGCCCAGGTTCTTCTCGTAGACCAGCACGATCACCGACACGAACGTCACCAGCAGCAGCGGCCCCAGATCCCGCAGCCGCGGCACGGTGAACCACAGCATCTTCTTGCCCGCGGTGCTGAACAGATCCCGGTTCGCGACCAGGAATCCGGCGGTGAAGATCAGCAGCAGCACCTTGGCGAACTCACCGGGCTGAATCGAGAAGCCGTGGAACCTGATCCAGCTCTTGCCGCCGTTGACCTCGCTGATCGAGGACGGCAGCACCGCGGGCATCAGCAGCGCCACCAGGCCGACCAGGCCGCAGGTGTAGGCGTACTTGGCGGGCTGGGCATGGTTCTTCACCAGCACCAGGATCAGCGCGAACAGCGCGATACCCGCTGCGGTCCAGATCAATTGGCGCGCCGCGTCCGAGGACGGCACGGGATCGCCCTGCGAGGCCGCCAGCGCGGCCGCGGCCCGGTCCAGCCGGTCGATGAGCACCAGACCCAGACCGTTGAGCAGCACCACGCACGGCAGCAGCACCGGATCGGCCTGCGGCGCGAACACCCGCACCGCCAGGTGTGCCAGCAGCGCGAGCCCCGCGAACACCACCAGCGACCAGCGCAGCGACCCCAGGCCGCCGCCGGTCGCGGACGCCATTGCCACGGCCGCCACCACGACGATCGCGACCGCCGCCAGACACAGCACCAGCTCCGAACGCCGCGGATTGCGGCGGCTCATCGGGCCCGACACCGTCACGATCGGCCCGGAGGGCACGGCCTCACGCCCCGGGGTCACCGCCGCACCTCACCGAGCCGCGCCGGCCGTCCCGCGACGTCGCCCACACCGCACACGGACCCGTTCAACGGCGCACCTCACCGGCGCTCGGCCCCGCCGCCCACACCACGCACGATGTCGATGCTTCGCTCTCGAGCTCACTCACGCATACCAGTATGGCGGGTCCACGATTTCGGTCCGTGACGGCGACACGCTACGCACCCGCGCACAGCGCAGAAATGCCATCGGCGCAACTGCGGCGCGCGCCCGATCGAACGGGACACCCCCATCCGTACCCGGCCACCGTTCCGACACCGACGACACTCTCCTCGGCGCCCCCGCGCATTCCCGGTGCCGACGACACCCTCATCCCGCGCCCGCCAACCGCTCACGCAGCGCGACCCCACGACTGTCGCGTGCGGCCCGGCCCCGATCCTCCGGCGCCGCGCGCATCCGCTCAGCGCGAACCTCTTACATCCGCACGTTTCAGTCCTGGCACGATACGAGTGTGCATATCGCATTCGGGTTGGTGACGCTGGTCGCCGTCACAGTCGGCATGGCGGCGCTGGCGCGGCGGATGGGTATGGCCGAGCCGCTGCTGCTGACCGTCGTCGGCATCGGTGCCTCGTATCTGCCGTTCGTGCCCGAGGTCTCGGTGAATCCGGAGATCGTGCTGCTGGGTCTGCTGCCGCCGCTGGTGTACACCGCGTCGATCAGCACCTCGCTCATCGAGTTCCGGCCCAAGAAGCTCTCGATCGTGAGCCTGTCGGTGGGGCTGGTGCTGTTCACCGCGTTCGCCGTCGCGGCCGTCGTGCATGCGCTGTTGGGGGTGCCGTTCGCGGTGGCGGTGGCGATCGGCGCCATCGTGTCCCCGCCCGATTCGGTGGCCGCGACCGCGATCGCGCGCCGGGTGGGGATGCCGCGGCGCATCGTGACGCTGCTCGAGGGCGAGGCGCTGTTCAACGACGCGACCGCGCTGGTCGCGCTGCGCACGGCGCTGGCGGCGATGGCCGGGGCGTTCAGCATGTGGCAGGCCGGGGGCTCGTTCCTGCTGGCGACCGTCGGCGGCACCGCGATCGGCGCGGTCGCCGCGATGGTGCTGGCCCTGATCCGGCGGCGCATCACCGATCCGGTGTTCGACACCAGCCTCTCGCTGATCGCGCCGTTCGCGGCCTATCTGCCCGCCGAGGCCGCGCACGCGTCCGGTGTCATCGCGACGGTGGTGTGCGGGCTGATCCTGGGACAGGGCGCGCCGGTGTGGCAGACCGCTGCTTCCCGGGTGGCGGAGCGGACCAATTGGCGCACCATCCAATTCATTCTGGAGAACGCGGTCTTCCTCTTGATGGGCCTGCAGGTGCGGCACATCCTCGAACAGGCGTGGTCCAGCGGCCTGGACCACCGCACGCTGCTGCTGACCTGCGTGGCAGTGCTGGTGACCGTGGTGGTCGCGCGGCCGCTGTGGGTCTATCCGTTCACCTACCTCATCTGGCTGGTCGAGGGGCGCCCTCAGGGTAAGCCCCGGCCGCCGTGGACGAGTCCGACCGTGGTGTCCTGGGCCGGGATGCGCGGCGTGGTCACCCTGGCCGGTGCGCTGCTGTTGCCCTCGGACACACCGCAATTGGCCACGCTCAAGCTGCTCGCGCTGGTGGTCGTCGGCGGAACCCTGCTGGTGCAGGGCATCTCGCTGCCCGCGCTGGTGCGGCTGCTGCGGCTGCGCGGGCCCAGCTGGGCTGAGGACGCGCTGCAGCAGGCCAATCTGCTGCAGCAGGCCACCGCCGCGGGCCTGGTCGCCCTCGAGGAGCAGATCGCGCCGGAGACGCCGCCGGAAATCGTTGCCGCGCTGCGCGATCGGGTGGCCCGCCGGGCCAACGCCGCCTGGGAGCAGCTGGGCCGCGCGGAATCGGTGCGTATCACGCCCAGCGGCGAATACCGCCGCCTGCGCCTGGCGATGCTCGCGGCCGAGCGCGAAGCCGTACTGCGCGTGCGCGATTCGGGCACCCTCGATCACGAGGTGCTCGAACACGTCATGGCCACACTCGATATCGAGGAATCCACCATCGATCGGGTCACCGAGGCGCAGGATCAGCCCGAGGATCCGCTACGCGGCCCGCAGGCCGCGGGCTGCGAGCATCTGCGGCAGGCTCCGCACGTGCGGGTGCCGGATGTGCCCGAGGCGTGCGGCGAATGCCTCGAGGAGGGTCTGACCTGGGTGCATCTGCGGATGTGCCTGTCCTGCGGGCACGTTGCGTGCTGCGACTCGTCCGTCGGCAACCACGCCACCCGCCATTTCGCCGCGACCGGGCATCCGGTGATGCGCAGCGTGGAGCCCGGCGAGAAATGGCGCTGGTGCTACGTCGACGAACTGCTCGGCTGACCCGTCGCGCCGTACCCCACCCGGCGATCGGTGGCACCCGACCGGTCCACTGTGGCGATGCCCGGTGCGCGCGCCCGATAATCTGGGGCACGTGCACACAGGTCAGGACTCCGGCGCGAACACACCCGGCGAGGCGGTCGGCGGACCCCGCATCTGGGGCGGCACCACCCTGACCGAACGCCGCGAGTCCCGCCGCACCGCCTTGCTCGAGGCCGCGCTGGATCTCATCGGCGAGGGTGGGGCCGGGGCGGTCACCATGCGGGCGGTGTGCCGCCGCGCGGGCCTGACCGACCGCTACTTCTACGAGAGCTTCGCCACCCGGGACGACCTGCTCGACGTGCTCTACCGGGAGGTGGCCACCGAATTCCTCGGGCCCATGACCGCCTTCGCCGGCGCCGACACCCCCGTCCGCATCCGGGCCCTGGCCGAGGCGCTGGTGGACGCGGTGCTCGAGGATCCCCGCAAGTCGCGGCTGTTCTTCGTGGAGCCGTACTCCACGACCGGGCCCGGGCAGACCACGATCGCCGTGATGCCCGCGTTCACCCGGCTGATCCAGGATCACCTGTTCATCCACATCGAGGATCCCGCGCAACGGCGGCTCGCCGCGCTGACGATGGCGGCGGGCAACGCCGGAATGCTGTCGGCGTGGCTCAACGGCACCCTGCGGGCGACCCGGGACCAGTTGGCCGATCACGTGGTCGAAACGATCACCGCCTACCGGACCATGTACCGTAGCTGAGCGACCGAGCCGAACCGCAGCGTAGCGGGACGCGAAGATCGAGAGAGCCTGAGGAGGTGGTCGACATGCCCGATGGTGATAGTCCGGACTCATTTGCCAACTATTCACCCCGCGACCACTTCCACATCCTGCCGCCCGCCTGACCACCCGGTAGCCTGCGGCACGGAAGTGTGCGCATCGAAGCATCGGGAGTACGACATGACGACGGTGGAAATGCTGCTCCGCCTGGGCGCCGGTGTCGGCCTCGGCGCGGTCATCGGCGTCGAGCGCCAATACCGCGCCCGGATGGCCGGTCTGCGGACCAACGCCCTGGTCGCCGCGGGCTCCACACTCTTCGTCCTGCTGTCCGCGCACGGCTTCCACGGCACCTCCGCCGACCCCACACGCGTTGCCGCACAGATCGTTTCGGGCATCGGCTTCCTGGGCGCTGGTGTCATCATGCGCGAGGGCCTGAGCGTGCGCGGCCTCAATACCGCTGCCACCCTGTGGTGTTCGGCCGCGGTCGGCGCGCTGTCGGGCTCGGGCATGTACGGCACGGCGCTGGCCGGAACGATCGTGGTGGTCGCGGTCAATACCGTGATGCGGTACATCGGGCGCGCGGTCGACCGCCAGCCGACCGCGGGCACGGAGCAGCTCGCGCAGTATCAGTTCGCCGCGGTCACCGACGACGCCAACGAGGCGCATGTGCGGGCGCTGCTGGTGCAGGCGTTGAGCCGCACCGGCTTCCGGCTCGTCTCGATCTCTAGCAAGAACGCCGGCGCCGGGCAGGTCGGGGTGACCGCCGAGCTGATCGGCGACGAACGCGACGACCGGCAGATGGAGTCGGCGGTGAGCGCGCTGAGCCTCGAGCCCTCGGTCACCAGCGTCGGCTGGAGCATCCCGCACACTGCCACCCCGGAGGTGGAGCACTGATGCCCGCCGTGAATCACCCGCTCGCACAGGAGTATCGATGACCACCGCGCGTTCCTATCCATCTCGCGGCGCGCTGGAGCGGCCCCGTTCCCGCCTGGCCGACGTCGCGGTGTTCGCGGGCGCGGCGGTGCTGATCTGGATCATCGTGCACATCTCCCAGGGCCTCAATGTGCCGTTCGACAAGAACGTCCAGAGCCCGCCGGTCTCGACGAACCCGTCCGAGCTGCCGTACTACGCGGCGCGTTCGCTGCTGCGGATGTTCATCGCGCTGATCTTCTCCACGCTGTTCACCTTCGTCTTCGCCATCGCCGCGGCCCGGCTGCGCCGCGCCCGGCTGGTGATGCTGCCGATCCTGGACATCCTGCAGTCGGTGCCGATCCTGGGCTTCCTGTCGGTGACGGTGACCGCGTTCATCGCGCTGTTCCCCGGATCGTCCCTGGGCCTGGAGTGCGCCTCGATCTTCGCGATCTTCACCTCGCAGGCCTGGAACATGACCTTCGCCTTCTACCATTCGCTGGTCTCCCAGCCCCGCGATCTGGACGAGGCCGCCCGCAATCTGCGGCTGTCGCGGTGGCAGCGGTTCTGGCGGGTGGACCTGCCCAGCGGGATGGTGCCGCTGATGTGGAACGCGATGATGAGTTTCGGCGGCGGCTGGTTCTTCCTGACCGCCTCGGAGGCGATCAGCGTCAACAACCACTCCTACACGCTGCCCGGCATCGGCTCGTACGTCGCCGCGGCCACCGAGCAGGGCGCGACCGGCAAGGTACTGATCGCGATCGGGGTGATGATCATGCTGGTCATCGGCGTGAACATCCTGTTTTGGCGGCCGCTGACCGCATTCGCCGAGCGCTTCCGGTTCGAGGAGTCCGAGGCCGCCGAGGCGCCGCGCAGCATCACCCTGGATCTGCTGCGACGCTCGCAAGTCTCGGACCTGCTGGGCCGGATCATCGGGCCGATCGTCTACCCGCTGGACCGGGCGATGGCCGTATTCGGCCTGGCAGAGTATCCGCTGCTGGTCACGTCCGGGCGGCGGCGCGCGGGAGACGTGGTGTTCTCGACGGTGATGCTGGCGCTGGTGGTGTGGGGCTGCTACGAGATCGTCACCTACATCCAGCACAGTTGCGGATTCGGCGAGGTCGCGCACGCGTTCGGGCTCGGCGCGCTGACGCTGATCCGGGTGATCGTGCTGCTGATCCTGTGCAGCGCGATCTGGGTGCCGATCGGGGTGTGGATCGGGTTGAATCCGCGGGTGTCGCGGTTCGCGCAGCCGGTGGTGCAGGTACTGGCCAGCTTCCCGGCGAACTTCCTGTTCCCGTTGGTGACCGCCGTGCTGGTGGCCACCGGCGCGAGCCTGAACTGGGCGGGCACGCTGCTGATGGCGCTGGGCTCGCAGTGGTACATCCTGTTCAACGTCATCGCCGGGGCGACCGCCGTGCCGAACGATCTGCGCGAGGCCGCGGCCAATCTGCGGCTCACGCGCGGGCTGTGGTGGCGCCGGCTGATCCTGCCCGCGATCTTCCCCAGCTATGTGACCGGCGCGATCACCGCAGCGGGCGGGGCGTGGAACGCCGCCATCGTCGCCGAGATCGTCACCTATCACGGCCACACGCTCATGGCCGCGGGCCTGGGCTCGTACATCGCGCAGGCCACCGGATCGGGTGACTGGCCGCGCATCTGGGTCGGCGTCGTGGTGATGGCCGTCTACGTGGTCGGCATCAACCGACTGTTCTGGCGCCGGCTGTACGCGCTGGCCGAACGCCGATACTCGTTGTGACAGGAGTGCATTGATGACAACCACCGCTGCGGGCGAGGTGCTGCTCGAGATCGACGGCGTCGGCAAGTCGTTCACGGGCGCGGCCGGGGACAAGCTGCAGGTGCTCGACAACATAATTCTCACGCTGCGCGACGGCGAATTCGTTGCGCTGCTGGGTCGTTCGGGCTCGGGCAAGTCCACGCTGCTGCGCACCATCGCCGGGCTCATCGCGCCGACCACCGGCCACGTCCGCTATCGCGGCAAGGAACTCCAGGGCGCGAATCCCGGTGCGGCGCTGGTCTTCCAGTCGTTCGCGCTGATGCCGTGGCTGACCGTGCAGGACAACGTCGAGCTCGGCCTGGCCGCGCGCGGGGTCAAGCCCGCCGACCGCGCCAAGCGTGCGCTCGAGGCCATCGACATGATCGGCCTGGACGGCTTCGAGAGCGCCTACCCCAAGGAGCTGTCCGGCGGCATGCGCCAGCGCGTGGGATTCGCCCGCGCCCTGGTGCTCGAGCCGGATCTGCTGCTGATGGACGAACCGTTCTCCGCCCTCGACGTGCTGACCGCGGAGAATCTGCGCACCGAACTGGTGAACCTGTGGGAGACCGACGGATTCCCCACCAAATCGGTCTGCATCGTCACCCACAACATCGAGGAGGCAGTGCTGCTGGCGGACCGGGTGGTGGTGCTGGGCTCGAATCCGGGCCGGATCATCGCCGACATACCGGTCACGACCCCGCGCCCGCGCGACCGCCGCACCGCCGGCTTCGAGGCGCTGGTCGACCAGATCTACGGCCTGCTGACCGGCCGCGACACCACCAAGCCTCAGCCCGAGCCCGAGAAGGCGACCCCGACCGCGCAGCCGCTGCCCGACGCCACCGTGGGCGGGCTGGCCGGTCTGGTGGAGCTGGTGTACGCCAACGGCCGCCGCGCGGACCTGCCCGAGATCGCCGACACCCTGAACTTCGAGATCGACGACCTACTGCCCCTGGTCGACGCCGCGGCGATGCTCGGTTTCGTGACCGTGGAGTCCGGCGACATCACCCTCACCGACATCGGCATCCGCTACACCACCGCCGACATCCAGGAGAGCAAGAAGATCTTCGCCGAGCAGGCCCGCCACCGCGCGCCGCTGGTGCGCACCATCTGCAAGGGCCTGGCCGGGAGCCAGGACGGCAAGCTGCGGGCGGGCTTCTTCCTGGATCTGCTGCGCCGCGGTTTCTCCGCCGAGGACGCGCGCCGCCAGCTCGATCTGGCCATCGACTGGGGCCGCTACGCGGAGTTGTACGACTACGACGCCGACGACGACGAGATCACCGCCGACCGCGCCGCGGACGAGTTCGCCGCGGTCCGCGACGGCTGGGATTGAGTCCGCTGTTCGGACTGCGGCCACCCGTCATTGGTTAATCTGTCGTACAACAGTGCTGGCCACAGGGCATGGTTACATGCCCACCCACCCCGCCGGCTCCGCAAGCTCCGCCGACTCACCATCCCCGGTTGATCACCGGCATCCGGGGACACCGATCAGGAGAACCGTCCTATGACCGAGCCCGCATCCCCGCAACAACGCACCATCCAGCTCTCGGAGCTGCTCAAGTCGCCGGTGATCTCCAAATCCGGTGACGACATCGGCCGCGTCGACGACCTGATCGTGCGACTGCCCGGCGGAGACGCCTATCCCCCCGTCACCGGCGCGGTCGTCGGGATGGGCGGGCGCGAGGTGTTCGTCTCCTCCGACCACATCCACGAGTTCGGTGCGGACCGGCTCGTGCTGTCCCGCAACAAGGTCGACCTGCGCGGGTTCGAGCGCCGCGAGGGCGAGGTGCTGCTGCGCGCGGACATCCTCGGGCACCGGCTGATCGATGTGGCCGCGGCCGAGCTGGTCCGCGCCTACGACGTCGAACTGGACGACACCGGCCACGGCTGGGTGCTCGCGCGCCTGGACACCCGCCGTCCCGCACGGTTTTTCGGGCTCATCAAGGCCGGTGACGGGCACGCCGCGCGGGACTGGAAGGCGTTCGAACCGCTCATCGGGCACAGCCAGTCGATGACGACGCGCCGGGTCAGCGGCCGGGTACGAGCGCTGAAGCCGGCTCAGATCGCCGACCTGCTCGAGGATGCGGACAAGCGTGAACGCGGCGAGCTCCTCGATACGGTGCACGGCGACCCGGAGCTCGAGGCCGACGTGTTCGAGGAGCTGGATCCCGACGAGGCCAGCCGCCTGCTCGATGACATGTCCGATACCGAGGTCGCTGCGCTGCTGGGCCGCATGCGCGCCGACGACGCCGCGGACGCGGTCGCCGATCTGCGCCAGTCGCGCCGTCGCAAGGTGCTGGACCTGATGCCCGCGGGCCAGCGCACCAAGGTGATCACGCTGCTGGGCTTCAATCCCGAGAGCGCGGGCGGGCTGATGAACGTGGACTTCGCCTCGTGTGCCCCGGATACCACTGCGGCGCAGGCGCTTTCGGTGGTGGGTGCGGCGAAGGGCCTGCAATCCGAGGCACTGCTGAAGGTGCATGTGCTCGAGGCCGGGCGGCTGGCCGGGGTCGTCTCGATCATCGGGCTGCTGCAGTCCGATCCGGGCACGCCGGTGAGCGAGCTGATGGACTCCGATCCGGTGCGGGTCGCGCCCGATGCCGACATGACCGATATCGCGCTGCTGATGGCCGATTTCAACCTCTACACCATTCCGGTCGTCGACGACGGCGATCGGGTGCTGGGTGTCGTCACCGTCGACGACATTCTCGAGGCCACCATTCCCGAGGACTGGCGCCGGCGCGAACCCGCGCCCCGCCCCGTCCGGGAGGCCGAGACAATGTCCGGATCGACCCGGGGCACCGACGCCGCGGCACTCGAGGGCACGGGGCAGTAATGAGCGGTACCGGCGAAACACGTTCCACGTCAAGCGAATCCGACACCACTGCGCCCGGTCCGGCGACCGCGCCCGCTGGATCGCCAGCACCCGCGGCGGCCTCGGATGCACCGGACGCGCTCGCACCGCCGCGTTCGGACACGCCGCCACCGCCGCATCCGGCGCAAGCGCCCATAGCGCCCGCCGCCCCCGCGGCCCGCCGCACGGCCGTGCTCGACTCCGCGCACCTGGGCGACATCGAGGGCGCGTTCGGCAAGATCAGTGTCACCGACACCGAGCATCCACGCACCCTGCGCACCCGGGCCCTGACCCTGCTGGCGATCGTCGGCCCGGGTCTGATCGTCATGGTCGGCGACAACGACGCGGGCGGCATGGCCACCTACGCCCAGGCCGGGCAGAACTACGGCTACAGCCTGCTGTGGGTGCTGCTGTTGCTGATCCCGGTGCTTATCGTGAACCAGGAGATGGTGGTGCGCCTGGGCGCGGTGACCGGCATCGGCCACGCCCGGCTGATCAACGAGCGGTTCGGCCGCGGCTGGGGCTGGTTCTCCGTCGGTGATCTGTTCGTCTTGAACTTCCTGACCATCGTCACCGAATTCATCGGAATCTCGCTGGCCTCGGAGTATTTCGGGGTGTCGAAGTACATCGTCGTGCCGATCGCGGCGATCGCGCTGGTGGTCATCATGGCCTCCGGCAGCTTCCGCCGCTGGGAGCGGGCGATGTTCGTCTTCATCGCGATCACCCTGCTGCAGATCCCGATGCTGCTGATGTCGCACCCCCATTGGGTCCATGCCGCACGGGATTTCGTCGTGCCCGGGGTGCAGGGCGGATTCAGCTCGGATGGGGTGCTGCTGATCATCGCGATCGTCGGCACCACCGTGGCGCCGTGGCAGCTGTTCTTCCAGCAGTCCAATATCGTCGACAAGCGCATCACGCCGCGGTTCATCGGCTACGAGCGCGCCGACACCACGCTGGGCGCGTTCGTCGTGGTGATCGGGGCGGCGGCACTGATGATAACGGCCGACTACGCCGCGCGCACGAACAACGCGGTCGGCAAGTTCATCGACGCGGGCGATATCGCGCATCTGCTGGGCCGCATCGACTCCACGCTGGGCTCGTTCTTCGCGATCGTGCTGCTGGATGCCTCGATCATCGGCGCGGCCGCGGTGACCCTGGCGACCAGCTACGCCTTCGGCGACGTGTTCGGCATCAAGCATTCGCTGCACCGCGGATTCCGCGACGCGAAGCAGTTCTATGTCTCCTACATCGCGATGGTCGTGCTCGCCGCGGTGATCGTGCTGATCCCCGGCGCGCCACTGGGTCTGATCACCACCGCCGTACAGGCCCTGGCCGGTCTGCTGCTGCCCAGCGCGAGCGTGTTCCTGCTGCTGCTGTGCAACGACCCGCAGGTGCTCGGGCCGTGGGTGAACAAGGCCTGGCTCAATGTCGTCGCGGTGTTCATCGTCGGGGTGCTGCTGCTGTTGTCGGGAATCCTGATGGCCACCACGCTGTTCCCGCATCTGAACGTGACCGCGACCGCGGGTTATCTGGCCGTCGTGCTGGTGGTGCTGGCTTTGCTCGCCGCGGTCGTGCTGCGCTGGATGCAACGCCGCTCCCCCGCGCCCGCCAAGCCCGTGCCCGTCATCGACCCGGCCGAGAAGGATCATTGGCGCATGCCGCCGCTGACCCTGCTCGAGCCCGTGACCTGGTCGGCCGGAACGAAACTGGGCATGCTCGCGCTGCGCGCCTATCTGATCGTCGGGGCGATCCTGCTGCTGGTCAAGGCGATCCAGCTCGGCCGGGGCTGACCGGCCGGCGGACGCTATCCCTGCGTCCGGTGCCCCTGCGCCGCGGTCGCATCGGTCCTCGCCGCGATCAGGCGCGCCTCCAGCCCGTCCAGGACGCTCAGCAGGCCGAAGTCGAACGCGATGGCGCGGGCGACCTCCGGGTCCGAGGGCATCTCGGCATAATCGGCGCGTAGCTGCGGGTAGTCGGCCGCGAGTTCGACGACCGCGGCCATCAGGCTCTCGGCGCTGTATTCCCTTCCGTGCCTGGACTTCTGGTAGCTGAGCACCGGAAGCACCTGGCCCAGAATGAAACTCATCACAGTGCTGGTGGCCAGGTAGATGTCGATGCCGGTGAACCCGGCCTCGGTCGAGGCGCGGCGCAGGCGTTCGGTCAGGGCGAAGGAATTCGGGCCGACATTGGGCAGCTGGCCCACCAGCTGCGCCGCCCAGGGATGCTCGAGCAGGGTGGCGCGGAAGCTGTAGGCGAAGGTGGTGAATGCCTCGCGCCAGGACGCCCGGTCCGGATCGGGGACCTCGACCAGGGCCCAGATCTGGTCCATGGTCAGTTCCAGCAGTTCGTCCTTGTTCGCCACGTACCAGTACAGGCTCGTGGCCCCCGCCCCCAGTTTCGCGCCGAGCTTGCGCATGCTCAGCGCGTCCAGTCCCTCGGCGTCGAGCAGTTCGAGCGCGGCCGCGACGATCTGCTCGCGACGTAAGCCGGAACTCTTCGGTTGCCGCGGTTCACGGGTCCATACCGAGGTAAAAGGCTTGGTCACTGGTCCACCTTAATTCACTGGTACACCGTTCGAGTTTATCGTACGCTGTGCGAGTGAAATCGAATGACGTCCTTCCCGGGGATGGAGAGCCGACGGAGCTTGCGGAGTCGGCGGGGTGGGTAAGCACAGAGCCGACCGAGTCGCCGCAGCGCGACCCGCGGCGCTGGTGGGTGCTGGTCGCACTCTGCCTGTCCCTGCTGGTGCTGATGGTCGACGGCACCGTCCTGAATATCGCCATCCCGCCGCTGATCCGCGAACTGCACGCCACGCCGTCGGACGTGCAGTGGATCCTCGACGCCTACGTCCTGGTCTTCGCCGGGCTGCTGCTGACGGCGGGCAGCCTCTCGGACCGCTTCGGCCGGCGCCGCATGCTGATCACGGGCCTGGCCCTGTTCGGTGCGGCCTCGCTGCTGGCGGTCTTCGCCACCGCGCCCTGGCAGCTGATCGCGGCGCGGATCGCGATGGGCGTCGGCGGATCACTGCTGATGCCCTCGACACTGTCCATCCTGATGACCACCTTCGACGAGCAGGAGCGCCGCAAGGCCATGGCCGCGTGGTCGACGGTCTCAATGGTCGGCATCGTGCTGGGCCCGACGCTGGGCGGGTTTCTGCTGCAGCACTTCTGGTGGGGTTCGGTGTT
The DNA here is from genome assembly GCF_018860155.1 of Nocardia albiluteola. Lineage (GTDB taxonomy): Bacteria > Actinomycetota > Actinomycetes > Mycobacteriales > Mycobacteriaceae > Nocardia > Nocardia albiluteola. The sequence goes on along the minus strand of NZ_JAHKNI010000008.1, from coordinate 23,079 downwards.
CGTGCTGAACATCCCGGTCGCCGTCATCGCGATCATCGCCGCGGTGACGCTCATGCCCGAGACGTACGGCCAACAGCGCCCGATCGACCTGGTCGGCGTCGTGCTCTCGATCGTCGCGCTGTCCTCGACGGTGTACGTGATCATTCAGCGCGAATGGAACATTCCGGTGATCGCGCTGGCCGTCGTGGCGGGGGCGGGGTTCGCCTACTGGGAGCATCGCTCCGCGCACCCGATGCTGCCGCTGAAGGTGTTCACCAGCCGCGACTTCTCCGGCACATGTCTCACGCTGCTGCTGATGGTCTTCGGAATGGGTGCGGTGCTGCTGATGCTGACCCAGTACGTGCAGTTCGTGCTGGGTTACGGGCCGATGAAGGCGGGCTGGGCGCTGCTGCCCTATGCGGTGGCCGCCGCGGTGTTCAACGGCCTGGGCGCCACCCTGGGCAAGAAGCTGAGCAACAAGACGCTCATCGTCGCGGGACTGCTCGTCATGGGCGGCGCCTTCGTGGTGCTGGCCAATGCCGACAGCTATGCGTGGGTGCTGGCCAGCATGATGATCATGGGCGTCGGCGGCGGTCTGGCCGGCCCGGCGGCTTACGCCTCGATCCTGAGTGCGGTCCCGCTCGAGCACGCCGGTGTCGGCTCGGCCATGAACGACACCATCCTGCAGGTCGGCAACGCGGTCAGCATCGCGGTGCTGGGCAGCGTGCTGGCGAGCATGTTCACCTCGCACATGCCCGCGAGCGCACCGCATGCCGCGCGCGAATCCATCGGCGCGGCATTCCAATTGGGCTTCGAGGGCCCGGCGAAGACGGCCTTCGCCGCCGCGATGCACTCCGGCGCGTGGATCAGCGCCGGGTTCAGCCTCGCGGCCGCGCTGCTGGGCCTGCTCCTGCTGCGCGCCCGCAAGCCCGTACCGGCCGGCGCCCCCGCCGACGCCGCAGCAGCGCCGGAGTGACCCACCGGGGCGCGTGATGGCCTCCTTGCCGCCGTCATGGGCCCCGAAACGAACCGGGCCGGCATGTTCGTCGCGAACATGCCGGCCCGGTTCACCCCGAAATACTCAGTGCCCCATGACTATCGGGGCATCGACCTGCTCCGTGGACGCCGGCGCCTTGACCCGCGGCAGGAAGAACGCCGGGATCAGGGTGATCACGATGAGTACCACCGCCACGATGTAGGTGTGTGAGAACGCCCAGGCGGCCTGCCGCAGGCCCTCGTGGATCGCGGCGGGCGGGAGCTTGGCCGCGATCTCCGGATTGAAGTGCGAGGCGATCGCGGGCTGGGCAAAGGGCTTCCCGTTCAACAGGTTCGTCAGGATCACCGACATCGTCGCGGTGCCGATGGAACCGGCGGTCTGGTTGACGATGTTCATCAGCGTCGAGCCCCGCGCCACCTGCGCCTGGGTCAGCGTCTGAATCGCCGCGGACATCACCGGCATCATCGTGCAACCCATGCCCAGGCCCATGACGAACAGCGCGGCGATCAGCGCCACATACGAGGTGTCCGCGTGCAGCTGGGTCAGGAACGCGGTGCCGATCGCGATGACCACGATGCCCGTCATCACGATCTTGCCGGGACCGATCTTGTCGACCAGCCGGCCCGCGATCGGAATCGTCAGCATCGCGCCCAAACCCTGTGGGGCGAGCATCAATCCGGAATGCAGCGCGGACAGCCCGCGCACCTGCTGCAGATAACTGGGCAGCAGCAGCCCGGACCCGAAGAAGGCCACGGCGAAGAACACCATCGTCAGTACCGCGAAGGTCAGCGCCCGGTTGCGGAACAGATGCAGATCGATCAGCGGATGCTCCGCACGCAGCGCATGCGGCACGAACGCCACCAGCAGCGCCAGCCCGATCAGCGCGGGAATCAGCACCCCGGCCGCGAAGACGGTGTGCTTCTGCGGAATCGAGGACACCCCGTACAGGAACAGCGCCAGGCCGGGCGAGGCCAGCAGCATGCCGACGAAGTCGAAGGACTGGGTGGGTTCGGGCCGGTCCGCGGCGAACACCACGTACGCCAGGATCAGCGCGACGATGCCGATCGGCAGGTTGATCAGGAAGATCCAGTGCCAGCCGGCCATCCCGAACCAGTGCACCCCGATCAGCCAGCCGCCCACGATCGGCCCGAGGATCGGCCCCAGCAGCATGGGCACGCCCAGCACGGCCATCACCCGGCCGATGCGCTCGGGCCCGGCCGCCTTGGTCATGATCGTCATGCCCAGCGGCATCAGCATGCCGCCGCCCAGGCCCTGGATTACGCGAAATCCGATGAGCGACTCGATGTTCCATGCCGTCGAGCACAGCACCGAGCCGATCACGAAGAAGCTCAGCGCCATCATGTAGAGGCGTTTGGTGCCGAAGCGGTCCGCGGCCCAGCCGGTCAACGGGATCACGGTGGCCAGCGCCAGCGTGTAGCCGGTCATCGACCAGGCGGCGCTGGTGTAGGCGGTGTGGAAGGTGCTCTGGAACGTCGGAATGGCAATGGTGACGACGGTGATGTCCAGGATCGACATGATGGCGCCGAGCACCACCACGCCGGCGACCTTCAACACGGCGATATCGATTTTGTCGGACGCCGGGACCGGCTCCGCGGCCCGCATATCCGGAGGTGGGTTCACCGCTTAAGCGTTGCACGGCCACGCCGGAATCACCAGGGGCAATTTTCCCCAACTGTGAGGGGTTGCCGGAATTGCGGGACCCGAAACATATGGGCGCGACAAACCCGACGCGCAAGGCTACGATTCGGTGCTACGCCGAGACCGGGCGGCGGTAGGCTCAATTTACCGGTGAACCCGGTAGACCGTTGCCTGCCAAGGAGTTCGATGCGATGACCGACCCGGTGCAGGGTTTGACCGGTACGCTCACATCGCCGATCCGGGGCGCAGGCACGCTCGGGGAGGTCCTGGTCGCGATCCGAGGGGGGACAGAGAGCTACATCGCGCGGTCTACCGAGCCCATCGACCGGGGCGCCACCGTCCTGGTCGTCGAGGCGCATCCGGGCCGCATCGTCGATGTCGTTCCGTGGATTCCGCTCGACCTCGGGCCCGGAGAAATAATCACATAGCCAAGGGAGAGAACAGTGCTGGGGTACCACGTGCCCGATCCGGACGAGGCGATGCTGGTCAGCGGCGGGAAGGGCAGAGACGGTGCGCCGTTCAAGGTGATCACCGGGCACGGCGCCTGGGTCATGCCGTTCTTCCGCAAGGTCCGCTACCTGTCGCTGGCCATGTACGAGGCCGAGATCCAGGAGCGCTGCGTCAGCAAGCAGGCCATCCAGCTAGACGTGCGCGCGGTGATCGCGTTCAAGGTCGCCAACGACACCGGGTCCATCGTCAATGCCGCGCAACGCTTCCTGTCCGAACAGGAGCGTGAGATGTCGGTGCTCACCGGGCGCATCTTCTCCGGGCACCTGCGCTCGATCATCGGCTCGATGACCGTGGAGGAGATCATCCGCGAGCGCCAGAAGCTCGCCGACGAGGTGCTGGTCGCCTCCAAGGTCGAGATGAGCAATATCGGCCTGTGGGTCGACTCGCTGCAGATCCAGTCCATCGACGACGGCAACCTGGGCTACATCGCGGCCCTGGCGGCCCCGCACAATGCCGCGGTGCAGCGCGACGCGCAAATCGCCCAGGCCGCCGCCGCGCAGGCCGCCGCCGAGGCCGAACAGGCCTCGCGCCGCAAGCAGGCCGAATACCAGCGCCAGACCTCCGTGCTGCAGGCCGAATACCAGCGCGATATCGACAGGGCAAAGGCCGAGGCCGCCCAGGCCGGGCCGCTCGCGGAGGCGATCGCGCTGCAGGAGGTGCTCACCGCGCAGGCCGAGCGCGCCCGCAAGGAGGCCAACCTGCGCGAACAACAGCTGCAGACCGAGGTCGTCAAGCCCGCCCAGGCCGAGGCCGAGCGCGTGCGGGTACTCGCGCAGGCCGAGGCCGACCGCACCCGCATTCAAGCCGAGGCCGCCGCGTCCAACAATCGCATCGCGCTGGACCAGTTGCTCATCGAGCAGCTCCCGGAAATCGTGAAACAGGCCGCGACGGGCCTGTCCAATGCCAATCTCACGGTGCTGAACGGACCGGACGGCGTCGGCGAGCTGATCAACGGCATGGTCGGCCAGGGCCTGACCGTGTTCAATTCGCTACAGAAGGCGCTCTCCAGCAGTGGTGAATCCCCCGACAACAAGCATCACGACGGTTAGAGTGACGGCACAGTGACGGCAACGAGGAGCGGGTGTAGGTGTCGATAGGGAAATTGGTGTCCTTCGACAGTTCGCGAGGGTTCGGTTTCATCCGCCCGGAAGACGGCGGCCCCGATGTGTTCGTTCATGTGAACGACATCGGGCTCGACGAGGACGAACTACGTCAGGGGCGGGTATTCGAATTCGAGGTGACCGAGGGTGACCGCGGGCCCAAGGCGGTCAATCTGACCCTGGTGGGCGGTCAGCCGCCCGCCGCGCCCCGCCACCGCAATCGCGAACGCACTTCCGGCGCGCTCACCCCCGCCGAGCACAAGCGGCTCATCACCGAGCTGCTGCTGGATGCGAGCCCGGCGCTGACCGCCGGGGAGATCATCACCATCCGCGAGCGCCTGGCAGCCTTCGCCGAGCAGCACGGGTGGCTGGAGAACTAGCTGGTTGCCCGACTCTGTCGGTGCCACCACATACGATCTTCACGAACGACGGGTCCGGGCGATGAATTGACTTCGCCCGTCCCGTCTACCGATCGAGAAGTCGGAACTCGAGGAGGATCGCGTGGACTTACCGGTCATGCCACCCGTCAAACCGATGCTGGCCAAATCTGCTTCCGCATTGCCACACGATCCGGAGTTGTTCTACGAACCCAAATGGGACGGATTCCGCTGCATTGTGTTCCGCGATGGCGACGAGATCGAGCTCGGCTCCCGTAACGATCGCCCTCTGACCCGATATTTCCCGGAATTGGTGACATTGCTGAAACGGGTACTCCCGCAGCGGTGCGTCGTGGACGGCGAGGTCGTCGTGGTCACCGAGAACGGCCTGGATTTCGACACCCTGCAGAATCGGCTGCACCCGGCCGCGTCCCGGGTGAACAAACTCGCGGTGGAGACTCCGGCCAGTTTCGTGGCCTTCGATCTGCTCGCCGTCGGTGACGAGGATCTGACCGGCAAACCATTCACCGAGCGCCGCCGGATCCTCGAGACCATCATCGACAATTCCATCCCACACGCGCATCTGACGCCCATCACCACCGACCCGGAGGTAGCCCAGGATTGGTTCACCCGATTCGAGGGCGCCGGATTCGACGGGGTGATGGTCAAGGCGGGCGATCTGGCGTACCTGCAGGACAAGCGGGTGATGGTCAAGGTCAAGCACGAGCGCACCGCCGACTGCGTGGTCGCCGGATTCCGCTGGCACAAGGACGGCCAGGGCGTCGGATCGTTGCTGCTGGGCCTGTACGACGAGGAGGGCACCCTGCATCACGTCGGCGTGGCCAGCAGCTTCACCGCCGCCCGCCGCGCCTCCCTGGTCACCGAGCTCGAGTCGCTGCGCAAGGACGCGCTCACCGGCCACCCCTGGAGGATGTGGGCCGATGCCGCCGCCCAGGCCAAGGCCGAGGGAAAGATGCCCGGCGGGGTCAGCCGCTGGACCGGCACCAAGGATCTGTCCTGGGAGGCACTGCGCCCCGAACTGGTGGCCGAGGTCCGGTACGAGCACGTCATGGCCGGCCGACTGCGGCACGGCGGGCGCCTGGTGCGCTTCCGGGACGACCGCACGCCGCAGTCATGCACCTATGCCCAGCTCGACGAGGTCGCACCCGCCGAACTCGCCGGCATCTTCGCGCGGGCGGCGAAAAAGTGAACGCAGCGAAGCAGAGTGAACCAAAGAGCCAGCGCGCGGCGCGCACGATGGAGCCGAGCGCCAGCGAGGTGGAATCGTGAACGCCACAATCGAAGTCGAGATCGACGGCCACGTGGTGCCGATCTCCAATCCGGACAAGGTCTACTTCAGCAAGCACGGCGAGACCAAGAAGGACCTGGTCGACTACTACCTCGCCGTGGCCGAGCCGCTGCTGCGCACCACTCGCGACCGCCCCGTCCTGCTCGAGCGCTACCCCGAGGGGGCGGGCGGCAAGTCCTGGTTCCAGAAGCGGGTGCCGAAATCGGTACCCGACTGGCTGCAGACCACCGTGGTGTCCACCCCCAACGGCACCACCAGCGACGCCCTGGTCGCCGCCGATATGGCGCACATCCTGTGGGCGGTCAACCTGGGCTGCTTGGGTTTTCACGTCTGGCCCACCCATGCCGGCGCCGCCGAGGTCAGCACCGCCCCGCCCGTGCACGATGCCGCGGGCGCGGTGCTGCCACCCACCGGGGTGACCGACGAGCTGCGGGTGGATCTGGACCCCTCCCCCGGCATCGGCTTCGACGACCTGCGCCGCGCCGCGGTGCACACGCGGGAGCTGTGCGCCGAGCTCGGAATCGACGTGCGCGTCAAGACATCCGGCTCGCGCGGGCTGCACCTGTACGCACTGCTCGAGCCGAAATGGGACGGCTACCAGGTGCGCGCGGCCGCGGTGGCGCTGGCCCGCGCCCTCGAGCGCCGCCACCCCGAGGAGATCACCGCGTCCTGGTGGAAGGAGGAGCGCGGGTCCCGCGTCTTCGTCGACTACAACCAGAATGCCCCGCACCGCACGGTATTCGGCGCCTGGTGCGTGCGCCCCAAGGTCGGCGGCCAGGTCTCCACGCCGCTGGCCTGGAGCGAGCTCGATTCCATTGTCCCGGAGGAACTCACGCTCAGCACGGTCCCCGCCCGCGTCGCCGAGCTCGGTGATCCCTGGGCCGATCGCACCCCACAGGACCTCACACCACTGCTGGACATGTCGGCTCGCGACCTCGCCGAGGGCCTCATGGACGCCCCCTGGCCCCCGGTCTACCCGAAGATGCCCGACGAGCCACCGCGCGTGCAGCCCAGCAAGGCCCGCAAGGAGTAAGCCGCCCCGCCGAGGCGGTCCGGCTCGGCCGCCGCCTCGGCGCCCCCGAATCGGCATCCACGGGCTCCGATATCCTGTCGGCGGGAATCCACTGGCGCAGAGCCGATTTCAACGATCTTTTGCGTTCGACGCGTCAGTCCGCCTCGTCCATCTTCGGGAACGAGGTTGCGACCAGGGTGTACAGCATGTCCGACAACAGCGCGTGGACCTGCTCCCGGGTGAGGGTGCCGCGGACGATCCATTCGCGCCCAGCGACTTTCACCATCCCGCCGTAGGAACGCACGAACGCGAGCAGCTCGGCGCAATGCCGGGACTCACGCAGGCCCACCATGTCCAGCAGCCGCTCGGCCGCCGCATCGTCGGCCTCGTCGAGCAGGCGCTGCACCTCCGGATCGTCCCCGATGCCCTCGTGGCCGATCACCTTGACCCAGGTGCTGCCGTGCTCGCCGATGACGTCCAGAAGCCAGGCCACGGTCGCGTCCACGCGCTCGCGGGCCGTGCCGGTCGGCATCACCATCTTTCCGGGCCGCGGCAGGGTGACCATCCGGCGCACCACGGCCAGATACAGGTCGCGCTTGTTACCGAAGTAGTGGTTGATCAGGCCGCGCGCCACGCCGGCCCGCTGCGCGAGCTCGGCCGTCGAGACCGCCGCATACGGGCGCTCGCCGAACATGTCGATCGCGCAGGCCAGAATCTGCGCGCGGCGTTCGTCGGGATCCAGGCGCCGCCGCACCGCGCCGCCAGCGTCGGCGCCGGGCGCTCGCGCCACCACGGAGGGCCCGCCCATCGAGACGGCGGTATCGGCCTCGGCCACGCTCAGGAGCCGGGAATCAGAGTGACCGGGCAATGAGATCCTTCATCACCTCGTTCGAACCGGCCAGGATACGCAGGATCCGGGCGCCCGTGTAGAGCTGGGAAATCGGGTACTCCGTCATATATCCATAGCCACCGAACAGTTGCAGACAACGGTCCACCACAATACCCAACTGCTCGGTCAGCCAGTATTTCGCCATCGCGGCGGTGGGAATGTCGAGTTCGCCGCACAGATGCTTGCCGATCGCATCGTCCAGGAAGGTGCGGCTCACCCGCGCGATCGTCGTGCACTCGGCCAGCTCGAATTTCGTGTTCTGCATCGCGAACAGCGGCCTGCCGAACGCCTCGCGGCCCTTGGTGTATTCCACGGTCAGCTCGACGGCCTTCTCCATCATCGCCACCGCCATGATCGCGGTCACCAGCCGCTCCTGGGCCAGCAGCTGCATCATCTGATAGAAGCCCTGGCCCTCGGCCTCGCCCAGCAGATTCGACACCGGCACCCGCAGCCCGTCGAAGAACAGTTCCGCGGTGTCCTGGCCCTTCCCGCCGATCTTGGACAGGATCCGGCCCCGCGTGAACCCGGGGGTGTCGTCGCCGACCTCCGCGAAGATCAGCGAGACCCCCGCGGCGCCCTTGGTCGGGTCCGTCTTGACCGCGAGGATGATGCCGTCGCACAGCCAGCCGTTGGAGATGAAGATCTTCGAGCCGGTGATGACGTATTCGTCGCCGTCGCGCACCGCGCGGGTCTTGATGGCCTGCAGGTCCGAGCCGGTGCCGGGTTCGGTCATGCCGATCGCCAGCACCATCTCCCCGCTCGCCGCGCGCGGCAGCACCCGCCGCTTGAGCTCCTCGGTGCCGAAGTGGGCGATGTAGGGCGCGATGATCGAGGAGTGCACGGGCATGCCCAGCGCACCGTCCCCCATGAACGCCTGCTCCTCGATGATCGCCGCCTCGTGCGCGAAAGTGCCTCCGCCACCGCCATATTCGGCCGGGATGGCCGCGCACATCAGGCCGAGCCCACCCGCACGATTGTAGAGCTCGCGGTCGGGATGGCCCTGCGCGACGAACTTCTCCTCGTGCGGCACGACCTCCTTGGCGAAGAAGTCCCTCGCCAGCTCCCGCACGGCCTCCACTTCGTCGTCGCTCCATGCCGCGCGCGCCATCGGGCTCACCTCTCGTGCTGTGCTCATCGGGCGCGAGCGGACCACGGCCGCATCCCCGGGGCGCACTGCCATCGCATCCTCGGACGACTCGTGCGGGACCGACGGGCAGCCGCTCAGCATCCGCTTCCGCTCGTGCCGGACCGGCGTGGGCCGATCCTGCGCACCAGCGTGTCGCACTATTGGCGCAATGTCAACAACCTCGCGCGCGGGGTCCGCCTCCGCCGTGTGCGGGGGCACATCCGCACTGATGCGACAATGTGTGCGCCCATAATCCGCACGCACGAAGGAACGTCCCCGCATCACGATGGCCGAGCACGAGACGACGACCGATACCGCCACCGCTTCGCCCAGCGTCGACACCCCCGGCACCGCGGCTCCCGGCATCGATCCCGACGATCTGGCGATCTGCCTGAAGGTCCTGGACCAGGTCGGCGAGCTGGACAAGGAGGATCCCGACTCGGTGCGCGTGCAGCGGGCGGTCGGCCACATGTTCAAGATGCTCAAGCGCCGCCGCCGCATCGCCGCGCGCGAGGCCGTCGCCGAGAACGATCGCGCGGTCGTCCACGCCACCGCTACCGGCTCGCCCAGCCGCATCGACGACGAGACCGCCGGAATTCCGTTGTCCTCCAACGCCTCCGGGGCCAGCGCCGGAACCCTGCTCAAGGCCCGCCCCTGCTACATCTGCAAGCAGCGCTACACCCGCGTCGACGCCTTCTACCACCAGCTGTGCCCCGACTGCGCCGCCCGCAGCCACGCCAAGCGCGACGCCCGCACCGACCTGCGTGGCCGCCGCGCCCTGCTCACCGGCGGGCGCGCCAAGATCGGCATGTACATCGCCCTGCGGCTGCTGCGCGACGGCGCGCACACCACGATCACCACCCGCTTCCCCAACGACGCCATCCGGCGCTTCACCGCACAGCCGGACAGCGCCGACTGGATTCACCGGCTCCGCATCGTCGGCATCGACCTGCGCGATCCCGCCCAGGTCGTCGCGCTCACCGGGGACGTCGCGGCGCAGGGCCCGCTGGACATCCTGATCAACAACGCGGCGCAGACGGTGCGCCGCTCAGCCGGCGCCTACGGGGCGCTGGTGGAGGCCGAATCCGGTCCGCTGCCCGTGGGCGAGCTGCCCGACACCGTCACCTTCGGCAAGACAATGCAGGCGCACCCCACCGCGCTGACCGCCTCCCTCGCCCCCGCGCTCTCCGCGGCCGAGGTCACCGAGCTGGCGCTCGTCGCGGGATCGGCCACGCCCGAACGCATTTCGCAGGGGCTGGCCATCGACGCGGGCGGCCTCGTGCCCGATCTCGCGCACACCAACAGCTGGGTGCAGACCGTCGCCGAGGTCGACGCCACCGAACTGCTCGAGGTGCAGCTGTGCAACTCGGTGGCCCCGTTCATTCTCATCTCCCGTCTGCGGCCCGCCATGGCCGCCGCCCCCGCCCGCCGCAAGTACGTCGTGAACGTCTCGGCGATGGAGGGCGTCTTCGCCCGCGGGTACAAGGGGCCCGGCCATCCCCACACCAACATGGCCAAGGCCGCGCTGAACATGCTGACCCGCACCAGCGCCGCGGAAATGTTCGAGGCCGACCGCATCCTGATGACGGCCGTCGACACCGGCTGGATCACCGACGAGCGGCCCCACTACACCAAGCTCCGCCTGGCCGAGGAGGGCTTCCACGCTCCCCTCGACCTCGTCGACGGCGCGGCGCGCGTCTACGACCCGATCGTGCGCGGCGAGAACGGCGAGGACCTGCACGGCTGCTTCCTCAAGGACTACGAGTCCTCGAACTGGTAGCCCGCGCGGCTCCGTCTTGTCGGCTGGAGCCGCAACAGACCAACATGCCACAATTCGCATATTTTCATACCGGTATCTTCCAAACCGGTACTCTCTCGGCCGCACTGCCGCCGAGGCCGGGTGCGTGAGCCTCGGATCGCATCGAAACGATCACGCCTGGCCGGGGTGGGCAAGATCGACGCCTACCCTGGAGGAATGATGTACCGACTGCTGGCGGATATCACCGCAGGGGTTCATTTTCTCTTCGTCGCCTACGTGGTGGCGGGCGGCTTCATCGCGTGGCGGTGGCGATGGACGATCTGGACGCATCTGGCGGCGTTCGGGTGGGGGTTCAGCACGATAATCTTCGGATTGTCCTGTCCGCTCACGCATCTGGAGAACTGGGCGCGGCTACGGGCCGGGGAGGCCGGGCTGCCGCCGAGCGGATTCATCGACTACTACATCACCGGAGTGCTTTACCCGCGCAGTGATCTGGAGTTGGTGCGGGCTTTGGTGATGATCGCGATCGTGGTGTCCTGGTTCGGGTTCCAGTTGCGGGCCCGGCATCGCCGGCCGGGGCTGGCGGCCCGGTAGGCGACCAGGATCGATACGTTTGCACAGGTCGAGGCAATATTCGCCTGGACGCCACTCTCGGCATCACCGACATCGTCGAGGCCATTCACACGGACATCACCGGCGACTCCCCATCCCCCACCGCCACAACACCACCTACATGACCGGCGACACCAGTGCACGGCCGCGGCTACACCCCGCACCAGGTACCCCGATCGTGGTCCGGAGTTGGGGCGCCAGCCACACCGAACATCCGATCGCCACCGCCTCCCGACTGACCGATCCGGCTAACCTGCCCGAGGTCGGCGCCACGGTCGCCGTGGACGGTCACGCGCACGGCGGGTTCCTGCAACGCCTGGAAGTCAGGCTGGCCGCGCTGCGCCCCGATGTCCCGGTCACGATCCACAACCATGGCAGGGGCGGGTCCACCTCGCTGCCCGAGCCGTCGCCCGTGACGCCGGGGCGGTGTTCGTCGACTGCTGGGGCACGTTCGTCGGTACCGCGGCTCTTCTACGCGAACACAGCATCGCCAGCGCGTCAGGTCCGTGGGTCGCCGACGGAATCCACCTGTCCCCCATCGGCACCGAGCTGATCCTGCGCAGCATCGAGAACACGCTGCTGGACAAGAACATCCTCACCACCCTGCTGCAGCCAATCCCGGTCCGCACCACGAACACCACCGATGTCGCGATCCGCCGTGCCCGCCTCGAGGACATCAACGCCGCTGTCAAGCTCCGCGTCGCCGTCGCCCAGGAGCAACGATGGATCGGTTCGGAACCGCCTGTTGACGAAGTCCGCACCGCCGCCGGGTTGGAGAACCTGATGACAGCGAAGGACGCGACGGTGTTCGTCGGCGATGTCTCTGGTGCCGGCGTTGTCGCGACCGCGACCGTTCAATTTGTTGCGTCCGGGGTTGTCGAGTTGACCATGATGATTGCGGCTAATCACCGGCACCGTGGTCTCGGCACCGCTCTGCTCGACCGGCTCGTCGAGTGGTGCAGGACGAACCGGGCTCACAAACTCACGTCTCCGACTCCTGCCGCTGAAGCGGCCGGCTGCAGTCGGTACGCGGCTAGAGGTCGAGAACGAGTTCGGTCGTTGGTGCGCTACAGCAAACGAGGATGGTGCCGGCTTCGGGGAGTTCGAGAGGTGGGGTGGTGTAGGTGACCTCGCCTGACACCAGATGGGTGACACAGGTATGGCAGACACCGGTGCGGCAGGACCAGCGGGTGGGGATGCCGCAGGCTTCGGCGAGATCGAGGAGTGTCGCGTGTGTGAGCGACCACGGGATCGTGATGCCGCTGCGGGCGAAGGTGATGAGCGGGCCGGTACCCGGTGGACCAGGTGGCTCATGCGGCCGGATCGCTGCGGTGGGTGTGACGCCAGGGTTGATGGCGGGCAGGGCGCTGAACTGTTCGGTGTGGATCTGCTCGGCGCGCAGGCCGTGATCGCGCAGAAAGCCGCCCAGATCGTTCATGAAAGCCGGTGGTCCGCACAGGTAGGCGTCGGCGTCGGTGGGGATGCCCATGGCCGTGAGTGATTGGGCGGTCGGGCGGCCCTGGGCGATGTGGGAATCGTCGGGATGTGGGGTTTCGGAAGTGTAGTAGATGTGCTCGTGGGCGCTGGCGAGTTGCGCCAGAAGGGTGTGGGCCTCGTCCGCGAAAGCATGGTGAGCACGGTCGCGGGTGGTATAGATCCACCAGACAGGACGTGGGGCTTTGTCGGCGGTGAGTTGGTAGAGCATGGCGAGCATGGGAGTGGCACCGATCCCCGCGGAGACCAGGACGATCGGGCGGCTGCTTTCTTTGAGTACAAACGTTCCGCGGGGGCTCGCGATGTCCACGAGGTCCCCGGCACGGAGTGTGGTATGGATGTAGCCGCTGACTTTCCCGTGGGGCTCACGTTTGACGCTGATGCGGTAGGTGTCGGTTGCAGGCGCGCAGGACAGTGAGTAGCTGCGCACCGCGGGGGCAGCATCGCCGACGGCGAGGCGGATGGACAGGTATTGGCCCGGGCGGGCTTCGGGAAGGAGTGTGCCGTCGGTGGCGACGAGGTAAACCGACGAAATGGTGGAGGTCTCGGGGGCGATGCGGGCGACGCGCATGGTTTTGAAGCCCGGCCACCCCGGCCCTTGTCTGGGCTGCTGGGTGCTGGTGCGTTCGGCTGGCCATCCCGGTTCTTGTTCAGGTTGCCGGGCGGCGGCGAGTTCGCGGAAGGACTGTTGCCAGCCGGGGCTGAGGGCGGGGATGTTCAGTGCCTTGCGCAGCTTCGCGGGGTCGCGGCCCGGAAGGTAGAGCAGCGCGTCGATCTCGGCAACGCTCAGTTCTTCGGCGCCTTTGCGGGTGAGGCTGATCTCGCTGCCGGCTTCGACGCGTCCCTCGGTGAGAACGCGTAGGTAGAAGCCGGGCCGGCCGTGGGCAACCATCAGGGAGGCCATGGTGGGTTCGCCCAGGCGCATGCCGACCCGGTAGCAGGTGACGCGTGGCTGGGTGACTTCGAATTCGGCTTCGCCGATGCGGTACCGGTCGCCGATGCATACTTCGTCGTCGGGCAGGCCGTCGACGGTGAAGTTTTCCCCGAAGATCCCGAAGGTCAGGTCGTTGCGACCGAGGTGCTTTCGCCAGTATCGATAGGACTGCAACTGGTAGACCAGGACGGCTCGAATTTCCCCGCCGTGCCCGGCCAGATCGCCTTGGCCGTCTCCATCGACGTTCAGCCGCCGGACCATGCGGGGGCCCTGGACCGGGGCCTTCCAGGCTCCGGTGTGGACGGTCTTTCCCTGCCAGGGGACGTCTCCAGGCATGCCTACGTTGATCGAGAGCAGTGTTGCCATCACGGACCTCCTGCACGTTGGCCAGCCGGGACAGCCCCCTCCAGATGCCCGATAACGGGTGCGGTTCACACTCCGCCGATGATGGAAAGATCCACAAAGCTTCCGCTGAGGTGGTCAACGCCTTCGCGAAGCTGGATGTGGCCGGGATCTGCGGTGACGGGCAGGTGGTGACCGCCGATGGCTGCCCGCCCAATCGGACAGGTAAAGAATTGGTGTGGTGAGATCACTCGCATGTTCTTGTCATAATGAGCCTGGAAAACGATAAATTCAATTCCACCCCGTTACCGATCAGCGAGTTCTTCGATACCCACTTGAACGCGGTTCGTGCGACGAATCTTTGCCACGCGTCCGAAACGGATGCGGAAGGCGATACCCGGATTTTAGCGAGGGAAGTGTTGCATGAGAACGGCGGTGGCCATCTTGTTGTGTCCGTGCTGGTGGCGGATAATGATCGCATGGGTCGGCCCGGCTGGCGCAGCCTCGATATGACGGTAGGCGTATCAAGGCAGTGCGGGCGCTCCGGCCGCATTGCAGCTGAGCTGGTGAAGGTGCAAGCTACAGCAGTCGTACCATGATGCGGTCGAAAATTGGACGGCGGAGTCCGTGCGCGCGCAACTAAATTGCTGTAGTTGGCGCTGCCGAGGGGCAGACGGTGTATTCATCCAAACCCATCCCCACATTGCGGTAACGGAGCTGAAGTGAACACCACGACGACATACGACGCGGACACCGTCGCGATCAATACAATCCGGGCGTTGTGCATGGACGAGATCCAGCGCGCGAACTCGGGCCACCCGGGGACGCCGATGGGCATCGCCCCGGTCGCCTACACGCTGTGGCAGCGCTTCCTGCGTTTCGACCCCGGCGATCCGATCTGGCCGAACCGGGACCGGTTCGTGTTGTCGGAGGGTCATGCCTCGGCCCTGTTGTGGTCGTTGCTGCACCTCAGCGGTGTCAAGGCGGTGGACCCCGACTACGAGGTGCTCGGCCGGGCCGCGGTCACTCTCGAGGATCTGAAGACTTTCCGGCAGCTCGGCTCCCACTGCCCGGGCCATCCCGAGTACCACTTGACGAGCGGTGTGGAGACGACCACCGGGCCGTTGGGTCAGGGGGTGGCGACCTCGGTGGGCATGGCGGTCGCCGGGCGCTGGTTGGCCGGGCGGTACAACCGCGACGAGATGACGTTGTTTGACTTCGACGTCTACGCCCTGGCCGGGGATGGCGACCTGATGGAGGGCATCGGCGCTGAGGCCGCTTCCCTGGCTGGTCACCTGCAGCTTACGAACCTGTGTTGGATTTATGACTCCAACCGCGTCACGATCGAGGGCCACACCGACATCACGTTCACCGAGGACGTGGCGGAACGCTTCCTGGCCTACGGCTGGAACGTGACCACGGTTGCCGATGCCAACGACACCGATTCGATCGAACGGGCATTGCACACGTTCAAGGCCGAGGAACAGCGGCCGACCATGATCGTCGTGCACAGTCACATCGGGTACGGCTCGCCGGTCGAGGACTCGCCCGCGGCGCACGGCAAACCGTTCGGGGTCGAGGGTGTCCGAGCCACGAAGCGGTTCCTCGGGCTGCCCGAGGATGCCGATTTCTACATCCCAGATGGTGTCTATGACTGCTTCTCCTCGGGAATCGGCGCGCGCGGGAGGGCGGCCCGGGAGGCATGGCAGGCCATGCTCGAGCGCTACCGGACGGTGTTTCCTGGTCTGGCCGATGAGGTTGAGCGCATCCAGCGGCGTGATCTGCCCGACGGGTGGGAGAAGGCGCTGCCCACGTTCCCGCCCGACGCCACCGGGATCGCTACCCGTGAGTCGTCCGGGCGGGTGCTGAACGCTGTGGCCCGTGCAGTGCCCTGGCTGATCGGCGGTTCGGCGGACTTGTCGCCAAGCACCAAGACCAGGCTCACCGACGGTGCGGGTGACTTCCAGCCCGGGCAGCAGGGCCGGAATCTGCACTTCGGGGTCCGCGAGCACGCTGCCGCGGCGGTCGCGAGCGGGATGGCGCTCACTAAGCTGCGCCCGTTCTGGTCGGGTTTTCTGATCTTCTCCGACTATGCCCGCGGGGCCATTCGGCTCTCGGCGCTGATGGAGATCCCGGTCCTGCACATTCTGACCCACGACTCGATCGGCGTCGGACAGGATGGACCCACGCACCAGCCGGTGGAGCAGTTGGTGTCGCTGCGCGCCGTACCAGGCCTGCTGGTGTTCCGCCCGGCCGATGCGAACGAGGTCGTCGAGACGTGGCGCATCGTGACCGCTCTGCGGCACGAGCCCGCCGCGCTGATCCTCTCCCGCCAGGCGCTGCCCACACTGGACCGGAGCGTTTTCGCGCCCGCGACGGGAGTGGCCAAAGGCGGCTACGTGTTGGCCGAAGCCGACACCGCGACACCGGACGTCATCCTGCTTGCGACCGGCTCGGAGGTGCACTTGGCGCTGGCTGCCCGGCAGGAGCTACAGGCTGATGGCGTCGGGGCACGGGTTGTGAGCATGCCCTGCTGGGAGCTTTTCGACCGCCAGTCCCAGCAGTACCGCGACGAGGTACTCCCGCCATCGGTGAAGGCACGCGTCGCGGTGGAGCAGGCATCGACGCTGGGCTGGGACCGTTATGTCGGTGACGGCGGCGCGGTGATAGGGATGCACACCTTCGGGGCGTCGGCGCCGCTGAAGCAACTGCTCGAGAAGTTCGGTTTCACCCCGGACCGGGTCGCCGACGTCGCGCGCGATCGCGTGGCCGCCGCCCGCCGGGCATAGCCGCGACGACCGTGTCGCGAGCCGACGTGGAACCTGGGGAAGGAGAACCAAATGAAAGCCACCGAGATCCTGCACGAGCGGGGACAGAGCCTTTGGCTCGACAACATCACCCGCGGCATGCTCGACGACGGCACCATCCAGAGATACATCGACTCCTACTCCGTGACCGGACTGACCTCCAACCCCTCCATCTACGACAAGGCCATCGGATCGGGCTACTACGACGACGCCATCCGGTCCAAGGCTGGCCAGGGACTCTCGGCTGAGCAGCTGTTTTTCGAGCTGGCAATCGAGGACACGAGCTGATGGGCCGAATCGAGGCGCAGACGTCCGCGGTGACCTGAACGGCCGATTCGGACCGCGCCGAGAAGGGAGATAGACGTGTCGATTCTGTTGTTGCATAAGGCCCGAGGGCTAAGGATGCGCAGCGAATTCGGCGGTCACGCCGAGAAGCAGTAGACCTGGTTGGGCGACTTCTATGGAGGTCAGGCAGTGAACAACCGTGATAGTAGCCCGTCAGATCTACTGGTGATCTTCGGAATTACCGGCGATCTTGCCCGCAAGATGACGTTTCGCGCGCTGTACCGGCTGGAGCGCCGCAATGCGTTGGACTGCCCGATTCTGGGTGTGGCCGGTCGCGACATCACGCTCGAGGCGTTGATCGCCCGAGCCCGTGACGCGATCAGCGAGTCGGGCGAATCAATCGACGACGCCGTGTTCGACCGGCTGGCGGGCCGTTTGTCCTACCTGCATGGTGACGTCACCGGCAGTGCGCTCTACGCGTCGCTGGCCGAACGCATCGGCACCGACCGAAACCCCCTGTTCTACCTGGAGATGCCGCCGTCGCTGTTCGCGCCCATTGTCGAGAACCTGGGCCGGGCCGGCCTGTTGGAGCGGTCGCGCGTCGCGCTGGAGAAGCCATTCGGCCACGACCTGGCCTCCGCGCGCGAACTCAACGCCCAGCTGCACGTGGTGCTGCGAGAAGATCAGATCCTGCGAGTGGATCACTTCCTGGGCAAGCAACCGGTCGTCGAGCTGGAGTACCTACGGTTCGCCAACCTGGCGATCGCTGAACTGTGGAATCGCCGAAGCGTCTCCGAGCTGCACATCACCATGGCCGAGGACTTCGGGGTCGAGGACCGCGGCAAGTTCTATGACGCTGTGGGCGCGTTACGTGATGTCGTGCAGAACCACCTACTTCAGGTGCTGGCCCTGGTCGCCATGGAGCCGCCGGTCGGCCCGGGCGACGACGACATCAACGATAAGAAGGCCGAGGTGTTCCGTGCGATGCCCGCACTGGATCCGGCGCATTACGTACGTGGTCAGTATCGCGGTTACACCGATATCCCCGGGGTGTCGAAGGGGTCGCGAACCGAGACGTTCGTGGCGCTGCGCATGGAGATCGAGAACTGGCGCTGGGCCGGGGTGCCGATCTTCCTGCGGGCCGGCAAGGCGCTACCCGAGAAGGTGACCGAGGTCCGGCTGTTTCTGCGGCGCACGCCGGCGTTGGCCTTCATGCCGAACCGCGGGGCGGTGGAGCCGAACCAGATCGTGCTGCGCATCGACCCTGATCCGGGGATGCGGTTGCAGTTGGCCGCACTCGATACGCGAGGCGGTGCCCGCTGGCGAGACGTACACCTGGATTCCTCGCTCGCACAGGATCTCGGCGAACCGATCCGGCCCTATGAGCGGCTGTTGCAGGGTGGGCTGATCGGCGATCGCCGGCTCTTCGCCCGAGAAGACAGCATCGAAGAAACGTGGCGGATCGTGCAGCCGCTACTCGACAGCCCCGGCGAGATTCACCCCTACGAGCCCGGCTCGTGGGGGCCCGAGGCGGCGCACTCGCTGCTGCGCGGCCATCGGAGTTGGCAACAGCCATGGCTACCGGGGGCCGGGCATGTGCGAGATTGATACACCCAGCTCGCCTCGGAGACAGGCATTTCGCCGGCCACACTGTTCCGGTGGAAGGCCCAGGCGCTGATCGATGCGGGAGTTCGTGACGGAACACCCAGCGTGGTCCGGCTGGGCGTATGCCGCGTTCGTCATCGACGCCTACGCCCGTCGCATCCTTGGCTGGCGTACCTCGACGTCGATGACCGCGGGCTTGGTCCTCGACGCGATCGAGCAAGCCATCTGGACTCGTGAACGAGCCAGTTGGAAAGTGAAAGATGTTGTCCACCATACTGATAGAGGATCTCAATGTACCTCGATCGCCCTTACCGAGCGTCTGGCCGAAGCCGGCATCCAGCCGAGTGTCGGTGCTGTGGGATCAAGTTTCGACAATGCGCTCGCCGAAACGATCAACGGCCTCTACAAAACCGAGTTCTGCGGCCCAGCTGGCGATCTGTGCTCGTGAGGTGAATCCCAGTTTGGTGAGGATGTGCTCAACGTGTCCTTCTGCTGTGCGCTGTGAGATCACCAGTCGGGCGGCGATCGCCTTGTTGGTCAGTCCTTCCGCGATGAGGTCGGCGACTTGCCGCTCGCGCTTGGTCAGGCTCGCCGAGCCACGATCTGACTGTGCCATGGCTCGAGGCTGCTCCCGCAGCGCGAAGTCGACCGCTGTCTGGAAACTCATCGCAGCGCCCTCCCGATAGCCGGACTCATAGCCCCGCCTGCCGAGAACATCACGCACGCATTGCTCGCACTGCTCATGGTAGGCAGCCATATGGGGAAACATGATGCTGGAACCGACCGCGTGACCGAGCCCGTAGGCCGCACCCAACAGCACGGCGGCCCGCCGGGCGTCAGGCTTCTCGGCGGCCATCCATGCCAGTAACTCCACACACACCGAAGCGACGAGCGGATCGACCACCGGTCGCACCAATCGAAGAGCCTCATCCAAGTGTCGCTCAGCCTGTTCGTGCTGACCCTGTTGCCAGGCCGCCAGCGCCATGGGTCGCAGTGCCCGTGCCCGGATCTCGATGTCGCGGTGCGCATCCGGAACAGTCAGCACCTTTTCCAGGCAGGCGACGCCGCTGGGCATATCCCCCTGTAGGACGCGACTCCAGCCCAGTAGTACCAGTGCCCTCAAGTGGAATGCAAGGTCATTGGGGGCACTGAATCCTTCGACGGCATCGTTCAACCGGACGCCCGCGCGAGCCAGATCGCCACTGCTGATCGCGGCGGTACCGTCTGCGTAGGCGAGCAGGGCGCCAATCCTGGGGTCGGCTGGCTGCTGCTCGGCGAGGATGCGCAACTCGGCTGCGCGACTGGTTGCGGCCGCAATGTCTGCCAATTGCGCGGCGAAAGCGCTGATAGTGAACAGGGCTTTGGCGCGGTCGGTCGCTTCGCCGCGTGTACTGGCCAGTCCACGCTCGCACCAGCGGATTCCCTCAGTGAGCCGCCCACTCGAAAACCAAAAGCTGAATAGCGCAGCAGCGGTGCGTAGGCCGGCTGCGTCGCGGTCTGCGATGCTGAACTCCAGCGCTTTGCGCAAGTTAGGTAGCTCGCGCTCGAGCCGGATGATCCAATTCAGTTGGCGGGGGCTGACCCAGTCGGCTTCCGCGTCGAGTGCTAGCCGTTCGTACCAGTCGCGGTGGTGGCGACGAAGATCGGTGTACTCGCCGGCCTCGATGATTTTCCGACTCCCGTATTCCTGCACGGTTTCGAGCACCCTGAAGCGCACCGTAGCGCCGGACTCTTCCCGAATCAGGATCGACTTGTCCACCAGAGCCGACAACGCATCGAGGAATTGCGGCTCGGTCAGGTCGGTGCCGCAGACATCTTCGGCGGCGTCGAGTTCGAAGCTTCCTGCGAATACCGACAGCCGCCCCCACAGTCGCTGTTCGGTCGGTGTGCACAGGTCGTAGCTCCAGCCGATGCACCAGCCCAGCGTTTGCTGTCGGGTCGGCGCATCCCGCCGCCCGCGCGTCAGCACGGCAAACCGATCTGTCAGTCGTGTCAGGATCTGCTCAGGGGGCATGGTACGCAGCCGCGCCGCAGCCAGTTCGATCGCCAAGGGCAACCCATCGAGCCGGGCGCAGATCCTGGCCACGCTGTTGCGATTGTCCTCGTCCAGGTGAAAGCCCGGCACCGCCGCGGCGGCACGCTCGGCGAACAATGCCACTGACTCGTAACCAGCCGCACCCCGCACCGACGACCCGCTACGCGGATCGGGAAACCTCAGCGGTGGCACCGGAAGCACGGCTTCCCCACCCAGACCCAGGGACTCGCGGCTGGTGGTGAGGATCCGCGTCTTCGGGCACGCACGCAACAGCGATTCGACCAGTTTCGCGACTGCTTCGATCATGTGCTCACAGTTGTCGAGCACCAGCAGCACCTCGCGGGTGGACAGGTGTTGTATCAGGACCTCGAGCATCGGTCGGCCGACCTGCCGCACACCGAACGCGGCGGCTACGACATCGGCCAACAACGACGGATCGCGCAACTCACCCAGCTCGATCAGCCAGACGCCGTCGGCATAATCTCGCTGCAGTTTGTGGGCGATCCGCAGCGCGAGCCGTGACTTGCCGACCCCACCGATCCCGGTCAGCGTCACCAGAGACGACCTCGACAGCAGGTTCTTCGCCTCCAGCACCTGGCTACGCCGATCCACGAAACTGGTCAGCTCCAGCGGCAGGTTTCCTGTTCCCTCCCGCCGCCCAACGCCCCTGGCTGCGGGAATGCCGGTCACCTGGGCGGGCGCCACCGCTAGTCTGCTGCCTTGTTCGACGTGCAGTGCCATCTGGTCGACGGCGAAACCGTGCGTGAGCTGGAGCAGCTGTAACTGCTCGCCGAACAGCGCGGCCGTGGGGCGGTCCTGGGGGTCCAGGCACATCGCGGCCTCGATGAGGGCACTGACGTCTTCCGGGATGCCACGCTCGCGCAGGTCGGGTACCGGTTGGGCGCTGATGCGCAGAAACTGGGCCACGACTTGTTCGCCGCTGCGGCGCTCGAAGGCGGCGTGACCGGTCAGCGCACAAAACAACGTCGCACCGAGCCCGTAGACGTCCGACGCCCCGCTGGTCGGCTCCCCGCGGAGGACCTCGGGTGCGGTGAACGCCGGGGAGCCGGTCACCGTGCCAGTGGATGTCTGAAAACCCCCGGTCAGATGAGCGATGCCGAAGTCGCTCAGCGTCGGCTCGCCGTAATCGGTGAGCAGGATGTTGGCCGGTTTGACGTCACGGTGGAAGATGTCTGCATGATGCGCCGTTTCCAGCGCACCCGCGAGCTTCACCCCCACATGCAGCACCTCCTCCAGCGGCAGCGGGCCATCGCGGCGGATCCGTGCGTCCAACGAACCTTGGCAGTGATACGGCATGACCAGGTACGGTTGGCCGGTGGCGGTTTCGCCGACCTCGAGCACCTCCATGATGTTCGGATGCCCGGTCAATCGACCCATCGCCCGCTGCTCACGAAAGAAACGCTCTCGATTCTCCTCCAGCTCGCAGGTCAGGACCTTCACCGCCACCACGCGGTCCAGCCCTGGTTGGGTGCAGCGATACACAACACCGAAACCACCCCGCCCGATCTCGGCAACGTCAACAAACCCGACCGCACGCAACTCCGTGACCAGATCTATGCCTAGATCACGTTGAGTTTTGAAGAAATCAGAATCCATAACGACAGTCACTTCGCACTGCATCACCGGTGCTCAGCACAGAATACGCCGCGGGTTCGCTAGCCGAATGCGACCGCAGTCGCCGATGATCAGCCAGTCCCGGCTGAGGGTCGATGCTTCGGTGTGGGTCACAAGAGTTCACAGGTTTAAGGACACGCATGCGGCGTTTGTTCACCGTCGTTGTGGCCGCTATGGTCGCGCCAGGCATGGCCGTGGCGGGCCCACGCATTGCCCACCCGGCGTCGGCCCTTCGGCTGTGGGGTGGTTCGGGTTGATTAGCGTTAGGACCACCATGGGGGAATACGAGAACACGGCACCAACACCCGAAGGTCAGTTCAGTGTCTCGACCGCCCGGCAGTATCAGAACTCCTTGCGGGTGTTTTGTGAGTGTTGGCTGACGACAAGGTCATTCACGGGTCGATGATGCGGGGCAACCTGGGAGTAGCGCAAGGGCTGAATATCTCACTGTGACAGTCAAGTAGGATGAATTGCATGCGATGAGAGCCGTTGCACGGCAATCGGATCGTCATCCGCCCTGAGCGTCGAAGCAGTTCACCGACGGCAAACCCAAGCCACTCAGACGATCTCGAGTTGATATGCAGCCTGGACCCAGAAGCCACCGGGCTCGTAC
>NZ_JAHKNI010000007.1 GCF_018860155.1 Nocardia albiluteola | reverse complement strand
CTGCTTCCCGTCCTCCCCGGCGTCTCCCGGATCAGACTGCCCTCAGCTACAGCGATCATGCTGCGACACAATCACTTCAAAGGCCTCTCACCTCCGAACCGGAAAACAGCGCCTCGTGGCGCACGACGGTGTACGCGTACCGGTATCCCAGCGAGCGGGCGTGCCGCGGCAGGGCCAGGGCATGCCGCGTTGCCGCCGGGACCGGCGTTTCCGCCCGGATCAGGCCGACCGCGGTCGGCCTGCGTGCGCCCGAGTCGACCGCGTCCACGCCATGGCTCACTCCCGCGTTGAGAGAGTGCCTAATTGGGAGAGAACAGAAATGCGAGTATCGAAATGGAATATCGCCCACCGCGGTACGCGCGTTGATCTTCGGCATGTCTTCGACGACACGCGGAATCCGGATCGTATTGGACTCCGCGACTTGACTATTGGTCATTGCATAGCACCTCCGATACTTGGAAGTCCCGATGACCGGGGCTACTATGGGGCCACCTCGGCGATCGCATTCCGGGCGATCGCGCAGATGTTCTCGGACGAACCGCACGGGCGGAAAAGAAGTGCGGCTGAGCAGTTCCAAGGTTTCCCGGTCATCGAGGCGACCTCAGTAGACACCGGGATTGTGTTGCAGCGCACCCATATTCGAGCTTTCCGCTCGCATCGACCGGAGGTCCACCATGCGGCGGTTCACCAGAAATAGGTCCAGTACAAAGGGGTCCGTAATGGACCGCATCAGAGAGCGAGGTACGACATGTCAGGCGGATCAACCCTCCCCCGGCGCGCCCTCGGGCGTCGGCTGCGGGATCTGCGGCTCGCGGCGAAGAAGAGCAAGCTTGCGGCGGCGGTAGCGATCGACATATCCAAATCCAGCCTGGGGCGGTTGGAAGAAGGCCAGCCCGTACGGGTCAGCAGCGCGCAGTTTCGAGAACTATTGCGGTTCTATACTGCCGACGAGGCGGCGGCGAACGAAATCTTCGGGCTGCTCCAGGAGGCTCGGGCCGCCAAGGGCGATCCGACGATCGGTTGGTGGAGAGCTTATTCCGACGTGGTGAATCCGCATTTCGATCACTTCATGGGGCTCGAACAAGCGTGTTCGCGGATGACGACGTTTCAGCTGACGTTGTTGCCGGGGTTGTTGCAGACTCCGGGGTACCGGCGGTGGATCGTCAGCGCCACCGATCCGTTGATGTCGTCAACTGATGTGGAACGGCGGCTGGAGTTGATCGCTCGTCGGCAACGCAGACTTATCGACGATCAGGACTTCGCGCTGGAAGTTCTGTTGTCGGAGTCAGCAGTTCGGCACCAGGTCGGCGGGCGAACCGTCATGGCCGAACAGGCTCAACACCTACTCAGCGCCGGGAGTCTGCCGAACGTATCGATCCGCGTCGTTCCATTCGATGCCGGCGCACACCCTGGCTTGGTGGTTCAATCGTTCACGCTCTTCGAATTCCCATCACGGCAACCTATTCGGATACCCGAGCCGCCAGTTGTGTTCGTAGAAGGCTTCACTGGCGCACTCTTCCTGGAAGACGATGCAGTGATCGAGCGCCACAGATCCACGGTGGCGGACGTCCGCCAGGTAGCCTTGAGCGAGGAGGACACCAGGCTTCTGGTGCAAGGTATTGCAGAGGAGTACGCAGCGTGACCAGCGAAATGTCCAGCGCCAGTTGGTTTAAGAGTAGTTACAGCCAAGCAGGTGGCGACTGTGTAGAGGTCGCCCACCTCTCGAGCGGCGCGATCGGCGTCCGCGATTCCAAGAACCCCACCGGCCCCACGTTGATCTTCACCCCCGCCGAGTGGGACGCGTTCACCGCTCGGGTGAAGGCTGACCGGTTCCACTAGCCAGCAAGTTGACCTACTAGAAAGGGCGTCGAGCTGAGCGGGCCGGAACCCACTGGCCGCTCAGCTCGCGCCGTATCCCAGCGGCGCAGACGGAACATCGCACATCAACCACGGTTCAACAGTTCCCCCGCCATCGTCCTGACGATTCCCCTACCTGCGTCGTGACAAAGCGGCTCCGAACTGGAGCTATCCGCCATGGCAGCGGACACCCCAAACCTATCGCCGCGTTCTGCTACTCCGACCCCGATCAGCCTGGAACCGGACGGCCGTCCGGTGCGTCCTACTCTATGAGGGTCGTCCGTGCTAGCTCAGGAGGGAAATGCGCACCATCACAGCCCCAGGGAGGATGGCCGTGAGCGCGGCGCTCGCCGGAATCGCCGTCATCGGACTACTTGCTGGCTGTTCGAGCCAGGGAAGCACCACCACCGCCAGCAAGAACCCAACGACATCTTCACCGGCAGGTCCAGGCGATCTGAACCAGCCGCTGTGGAATCCATGCAACTCGGTTTCCGACGATGCGCTGAAGGCGGCGGGAACCGACCCGACCACGAAGCATGTAGCAGTCGATTCCGGCCAAGCAGTCAGCGCGTTCTCGAAGTCTTGTTTCTGGCAGTCCACCCAAGGCCCATATGCGGTTGGGATCAACTCGATGCGAGCCACTGCCGATCAGATCCGAGCCAATTCGAATCTGGTTGGCTTCCGAGACGTCCAAATAGGATCACGGACGGGCCTGATACATCAGCAGAAGGCCGACATGGCCACCGATAAGCTTGCGTGCTACGTGGCGCTGCCATTCGCCCAAGGTTCGATCGTGGTTGATGTCGACTGGTCCTACTCTGACCGCGCAACTGCCGCCCAACTACCTCCATGCGATCTCGCTATCGCACACGCAAGAGAACTCGAGCCCAATCTGCCTAAGTGACAGAGCGCATCAACTGGGCTCGTTCCCGGCCGCGCGATATCATCAAGATTCTCAGGAGGAGGGGGACATGACACAGCCGCAGGGTGATGCAACCGGGCCCACGAAGTTTGGCGATCAACTTTCGTACTGGCGCAACCTGAAACAACAAGCCGACGAGGGAACTTTCAGCCTCGACGAGGGCCTTGCGGTCGACTTGAAGAAGCACTGCGAGACCATGCTGAGTGAACTGAACAACAACCTACTTCACGGCGCCAATCAGCTCGGCTACCTGACCGGATTTGGCACGCTGCCATCATCAGTCGCCCTGCAGGCCGCGTTCGAGGCCAAGGCCACGACAGCTCCGGACTCTCTGTCTGCCCAATACAAGAAGGCGATCGACATCGTCACCACCATGCGTGACACGTACAACATCGTCATCACCAAGCTGACCGCGAGCGACCACAACTCCGCGGCCGCGATCTCCAAGCAGACCGGGAAACTCTGATGGGTTGGCAGGACTGGGCGTCGGTCGTCGGGGGCGTGGTCGGCATCACCGTCGATATGGCCCACAAATCCCGTTCCACCGCAAGCGATCAGGCCAATGATCGCAACTCTACGGAGTCCAAGGCACAGCAGCAGTACGACGGCCAGCGCCGCGTCGCGAACACCAACTACGACCAGCTCAAATCCGAGCACACCGGCGGCTACGACACACCGGTAGTGGTCGGCGACAAGCTCGAGGCGTTCAACACCTGGCAGCACTCGCGGATCTGGAACGCGCTGAACGACGCGGTGTCCCCGACGACGGCCTCGGCGATCAACGACGCCGCAACCACCTGGTCGAAACTCGCCGACGACACCGACACCGCCCGCAACGAATTCATCAAGAACGTCGACCAGAGCGTCCAAGAGAAAATGAAAGGCAAGTCCGCCGCCGCCTTCATCGACTCCACCCACCAGTTCTGCACCGAACTCGGCAAACTGACTGTGGCGCAACGCCTTGTCTCCCGCGGCCTGGCCTACCATGCCGATTACCTCGGCCAGGCAAAGGATTCCGTCGGTCCCCCGCCCGGCTCGGGCGGCATCACCGACAAGGTCGTCGAACACCTGCCCTTCCAAGGCATGTTCAAGGGCCCGCACTACCGCCAGCAGGAGGCCGAGCACGAGGCCCAGCGGGTGATGAGCGATGTCTACCAGAAGAATATCGTCAGCCAGGTCGACAACGCGCGTCCGATTCTGCCCACCCCCTCCTCCACGGTGAACAGCGGCAACAGCCTCAGTGGCAACAACCTCAGCGGCAACGGGATCAGCAGCAGCGGGCCCGGCGGCACCTGGAACAGCGGCAGCGCGAACAGCGGCTCCGGCATCGGCAGCGGCTCCGGAACCGACTCGGGCAGTGGATATTCCGGCTCCGGCACCTCCGGCAATTCCTGGTCCGGCACCTCCGGTAACGGCACCAATACCGCCGGGTACCAGAACACCTCCGGCCTCGGCTCGTCGCTGTCCGGACTGAGCACGACTCCGTCCGACTACTCCGGCACCGGAACAGGCACGGGCAGTGGCGGTTACGGCGGCGGGGGCATCAGCGGCCTCGGCTCGACGGGCGGCGGCCAGGGAGGCAGCGTGACCGGGACCACCACCGGCACGACGACCACGGGCACCACCGCGGCCGCGAACGCGGCAAAAGCCAACGGCACCAACAGCATGACCGGCATGCCGCACGCGAACAAGGGCAAGTCCGACGAGGAGTCCACCCACCAGACCAAGGATTACCTGGTCTACGACCGCGGTTCGGAGCTGCTCGGCACCCTCCCGCCGGCGCTGCCGCCGGGTGGTGTAATCGGCGGATGAACGAAATCCAGTGGCGCCTGGACGGTTTGGCGTTCACGATCGCGCTCGAGACGCTGGGCCGGGACCGTCTGCCCTACCCGCTGCGCTATCTCGCCGAGGGCGTCGAGGCCCTGGACGATTACGAGCGCATGCGCATGCACGCCGCCCAGCATCTCCATGGCATGATCGGCCCCCAGCTCTACGAGGCCCTCACCACCCTGCTCGAACCCCAGGTGCGCGTGGAGGTGCACGGCTACTACGGACCCAACTTCGCCGGAGCGGTCCGCATGCACGCGGGCGTCGCCAATCACAAGGCCACCCTGGCGCTCCAATTACCCGGCCGCACACCGGAATACGGCGGCGACATCATCCTCATACACGGCATCGCCAATTCCCTGCCCGCCCGGATCGCCGCCAGCCTCCCCAAATGCGCTCCGGGAGGCCACCCTTCGATCCGAGGCCGCCGCTCCGACCTGCAAACAGCCGAATACTCCCGCAACCCCCTGTACCTCTCCCACACCGAACAACTCAACCGCATAATCCGCCGCCCCCGCTCCTCGGTAGGCGAAATCGCCGTCCACCCCGGCCCCGCAACGGACTCCCGCCCCACCGACGACGGCCGCAGCGTCCACTGGATGGACTACCTCCCCACCGACGGCCGCTACCTCCTCCACCACCACCGCGGCAACGAATTCACCCTCACCCCAGCTCAACCCGAAGAGCTCACCCGAACCATCCACAGCCTGATAGCCGCCACCCAACACACCCTCACCTCCCCCCGCTAACGGCCCCGCCCGCCCGAGTGAATGTGAATCCTGGGCGGGCGCTGACGCGCCGGTGCCGCAAACGATCCCGCACCGCCGGTGGCGGGCATATTCTGTGCCTGCACAGAGCACACCGAGCCGGCGCGTGGCCACACCGTGCGAACGCCGCGGCCATCGCGGAGAGGATCGCCATGCCGGAAGGCCACGAGACCGGTGGACGACTACCGACCACGATCGACACCACTACCCCGCACGAGGCACGCTTCTACGACTACTGGCTCGGCGGCGTCGACAACTATCCGGCCGATCGCAGGCTCGGTGACGAGATCGCCGCGCACATCCCAGGCATCCGCAGCATGGCGCAGGCGAACCGCGCTTTCCTGGGCCGCACCGTGCGGTACGCGATCACCAACCTGGGCATCACCCAATTCCTCGATATCGGCACCGGCCTGCCGACCGCGCGCAACACCCACCAGGTCGCGCAGGAGGTGAATCCCGCGACGCGCATCGTGTACGTGGACAAAGATCCGCTCGTGCTGGCTCACGCCCGGGCCCTGATGAAGAGCACGCCCGAGGGCCGGACCACCTTCATCCATGCCGATCTGCGCGAGCCCGAGTCGATTCTGCGCGATCCCGAACTCACCCGGACTCTGGACATGGACCGGCCGATCGGGATCATGCTGATCTCGGTGCTGATGTACTTCCGCGACTCCGACGGGATACACGATATTGTCGCGCGGTTCCTGGACGCCGTCCCGCCGGGGAGTTCCCTGGCAGTCAGTCATGCCACCGCGGAATTCAATACCCGAGGCGCCCAGCGCGCCGCGGAAGCCGCGGAGCGCAGCGGCATAACCATGATCACCCGTAACCGCACGGAGACCGAAAAGTTTTTCGCCGGAACACATCTGCTGGCGCCCGGCGTCACGACGCTGGAGGAATGGCATCCCGAGCTGGCGGAGGTTCCGCTGTTCGACGTCGAACCCCATACGGGTCCCGCCTGGGCCTGGTGCGGAATGGGGCGCAAACCCTGAAGCCACGGTTTGCATTGCCGCCATCCACGCATTCACCCGATGGCTGGCCCGCTGTCGCGGGCCAGTCGCCGGGTGAGGGTGTGGATCGCGGCGAGGTGGACCATGGCCTCGTGGTGGTCGGGGCGGGTTTCGTAGTCGCGGACACAGCGGCGATGTTTGACCAGCCAGCCGAACGTTCGTTCTACCCCCAGAGGCGAACACCAGCGCCACGGTGGCGAAGCGGGCGGCCACGGCGGCCAACAGCCGGTGCGCAGCGTCACGGTCCTGGATCGAGGCCGCGGTCACCACGCCGGCCAGTAGCGGCCCGGTGGTGTCGGTGGCGATGTGGCGTTTGCGGCCCTTGATCTTCTTGCCCGCGTCGTAGCCGGCCGAGACGGTGGGTACGGTGGCGGCACTCCGCCCGCGGGGTATAAACCCGCCCGCCGCGAACGATCGACAACGGGCCGAGCTTTTACCTGCGGCCGAGGTCACGAACCAGATCCACCGCCAGAACCCGATCCAGGTACGCGAACGTCTCGAACTTCGCGCCGGGCTCGATCCCGGCCGAATCCTCGAGCTCTTCCAGCACCGACCGCACCGCCGCCAGATCGAGATCATCATCCAACGCCGCGATCACCGCCGAGAGCCACGCAGGTGGGATCGGGCGGCTCGGGTGCCGGCTCCACTCCGCCAGCCGGGTCCGCCACCGATCCAGGGTCGATTGTGCATGCTCGAGCAACGTCGCGGTGAGCGTCAGCTCGTCGGCATACGGCGTAGTCGCCAGCACGAACCGGAGGGTGGACCGATCCCGCGGCTCCGGACCGCGCGTGCGGCGCACTACGCCGACCCGGATCGGCCGCGGCACCGGAAACCGCTGGGCGGGAACAGGGCTCGTGGCGGTGACTACCAGGCTCAGACGGTGCCCCAGTCCGATGGCGGCCGAGTCGAGCGAGCCGAACGGACCGGACACCGGACGGATCATCAGCCCGTCGTCGACGCGCACGTCCGGCTCGCCGGTGACCAGCGCCGCGAGCACCTGCGCGCCGTGCACATCCTCGAGTACCCGGCGCAGCACGTCACCGACGACCAGCACCCGGGCTGTGCCGAACTCGTCGCCGGGCGGCGGCACGTAGCCCATCCGGACCACCGCTCCGGCGAACGCCGCTACCGGCTGCGCCGACGCCCGATCCGCACCACGCAAGGTCAGCATCGTGACTATCATCTCGTGGTTTTCTGATCCCAGCAGCCCTTTGCGGTGGATGCGACGTCCCAGAGGCCGTCGGCGCAAACCCGGTCAGAGCAGACTGAGCCGCTTCAGGTCGGTGATGTACTTGACGATCACCGGCGCGGAGACGTGCGGGATGTCCTTTTCCGGCCCGATCTTGTTGTTGCGCACAGCCGCCCGGAAGTGATCCGCGGGCGCGAGGGACCCGTTGACCGGATGTTCGGGCTGCTGATAGTTGTGCAGCAGCGGCAGCAGCGACGCGTGACGCTGCCTGTCGGGCAGACCGCGCAATGTGGTCTCGAACCGTGCCAACCAGGCCGCATATTCGGGTACCCGGGTGATGCCGTAGCCGGCGTCGGTCAGCCAGTCGACGTAGGTGTCCATGCTGATGCCGTCGTCGTAGGGGTTCATCACGTGATAGGTCTCGAATCCGCTGACCACGTCGGCGCCGAGGGTCGAGATGGCGTCGGCGATGAATTCCACGGGCAACCCGTCGAAGTGCGCGCGTTGCCGATTGCCGTCGGCGTCCAATTCGTAGAACGAGTACGGCGCGATCCCGGTGGCCACCAGCGAGAGCATCATCCGGGTGAACATGTCCGGCACGTTGAGCTGTCCGGCGTAGGTGGTGTCGGCCATGATCATGTCGCAGCGGAACACCGACACCGGCAGACCGCACAGGTCATGTGCCTCGCGCAGGAGGACTTCGCCGCCCCATTTGCTGTTGCCGTATCCGTTGGCGTAATCGTCGCTGATCTTGCGGGCGGGGCTCATCTGCCGAATGTCGGCATCCTCGATGAACGTGCCCGGTTCGATGCCGTCACCGACACCGATCGTCGAGACATAGACGAACGGCTTGATCCAGGTCGTGAGGGCGATTCGGATGAGCTCCGCCGTACCGACGACGTTCGGCCCGAACAGCTGGCTGTAAGGCAGAACGTGGTTGACCAGCGCGGCGGGGTCGACGATCAGGTCGACGGTGTCGGCCAGTCGTTGCCAGGTGGCGGCGTCGAGTCCGAGGTTCGCCTCGCCCTTGTCGCCGGCGAGTACTTCGAGATGATCGGCGGCCAGCGACCGATAGTGCTCGAGCAGTTTCGGATCGCCACTGTCGAACGTCGCGTCGAGGCGCTGCCGGGCAGCGGCGTCGTCCTTGGCGCGCACCAGGCAGATGACCTTGCCGTCGACCAGATCCATCCGTTCCAGCCACTGCAGCGCCAGATGGCGCCCGAGGAAGCCGGTCGCCCCGGTCAGCAGCACGGTACGCACGTCGCGGTTCGCCTTGGGCAGCGACGGCGCGGTCGCAAGCGTGGCTTCGTCGAGGAACTTGTCCAACGTCAGATCGCGGGCATACACCTCGGTCGCGTCGCGACCATGCACCGTGTCGTAGGTCGCCCGCTCGGCCCCACCGGCACGCTGCGCGTCGATATAGCCCGCGATGGCGGCGAGATCGCTGGCCGGGCTGACGATCACGCCCACCGGGACGTCGACGTCGAAGATCTCCCGAAGCAGATTGCCAAAGGTCAACGCCGACAGCGAATCCCCGCCGAGATCAGAGAACGCTGCGTCGGGAGCCACCTCGGCCGTGGCCGCACCGAGCAGCGCACCGGCGGCCCGGATCACGGTGTCCACCGTCGGCCGGTTCGCACCGTCCTTGCGCAGCGAACGCAGCACCTCGGTCTGGCCGTCGGCCAGATCACTGTAGAGCCGTTCGAGGGCTGGGCCGTAGTGCTGCACGAGTTTGGGGCGGGCCAGTTTGCGAATGCCGGTCAGCAGGCCGTTTTCCAAGGTGAACGGTGTCGTCTCGACGAGGAAGTCACGAGGAATCTCGTAGGACTGCAAGCCTGCTTCCCGAGCGACACTCTGCAACGCATCGCGCAGCAGCGGCTTGACCGCGGCCACGTCACCGCCGACGCTGTCGAGTGCATCGCCGGTCGGGACGATCACCGCGAGCAGGAACGACCGGGCGCTGTTGCCGTATACGAAGATCTGCCGCACCAGCGGGTGACCGCCGTAGGCCGCCTCCAGCTTCGAGACGGTGACGAACTCGCCCTGCGAGAGCTTCAGCACGTTGTTGCGACGGTCCACGTAGGCCAGCTGATCGTGGCCGATCTCGGCCATCACGTCGCCGGTGTGGTACCAGCCTTCGGCATCGAACAGTTCGGCGGTGACCTCGGGTCGCTTGTAGTAGCCGGGGATCAGATTCGGAGACCTGACCAGTAATTCGCCGCGTGGATGCGGCCTATCGGTAGCGAAGTAGCCGAGGTCGGGAACGTCGAGCAGCTTGTAGTCGAGCACCGGCGGGCGCTGGATCAGGCCGTCGACAAGGATGATGCCGTCCTCGGTCGAGCCGTAGCCCTCCGTCAAGTGGATGTCGAGGAACTCTTCCACCCAGGATCGCAGATCGGGTGAAATGGGTGCGGAGCCCGTCATCGCCGAGAACTGGCGTCCGCCGATGAGCTTCTCGCGCTGCTCAACCATGACCTGCCGTTCGACGGCCTCCCGGTCGCCGCCGTTCCAACGACGGTCGACTTCGCTCTGCACCTCCTGGAACAACATCTCCCAGATACGCGGCACGAGATCCAGCTTCGTCGGACGGACCAGCGCGAGATCCTCGAGCAGGGTCGACAAGTCACTGCGGGCGGCGAAGTACGCCGTTCCGCCCGAGCCCAGCGTGGAATAGAGGATCACCCGACCCATCACGTGGCTGATCGGCATGAAGTTCAATGTGATTGCCGGCAGCTTGCGATCCAGGTCCGAGTCGAGGCTGAACCAGCCCCGCCAGCAGTTGGCCATCAGGCGGTCGGTGTACATCGCGCCCTTCGGCGCCCCCGTTGAGCCGGAGGTATAGATCAGCAGGCGCAGCGCGTCGTGGTCGCCGCCCGGAATCTGCGGCCCGTCGGTGTGCTGGGGGGCCTGTTCGATGACGTCGCCGAGCGCCTCGACCGTGACGTGCCGGTCCGCCAGGCGGGCGACGGCCGATGCCAGGGCCTCTCGGTGGTCGTCGACCTGAGGGTGGTAGTCGAAAACCACCAGGCGCTTCGGCGTGTACGCGGTGAGTGCGAGTTCGACCGCGTCCGCGAGGTGGTCGACAGCGGAGAACATCGCAACCGGTTCCGTCTCGACCAGGATCGGGTGCAGCTGTTGCACCGGGGCACTGGTCTGCAGCGGAACGGCGACGGCTCCGGCCAGCGATAGCGCCATGTCGACGATCGCGTAGTCCAGGCTGGTGAAGCCGAGGGTCGCCACGCGGTCGCCCGGCTGGACGGGGTTGCCGGCCAGGGCATCGGCGAGGGCCCGGACGCGAGACCAGGTCTCGCGGTAGGTCAGGGTGTCGAAACGAGGCTGCAATTCGGCAACGGTGCGCCCGTTTGCGCCGGTCACGAATTCGACGGCGCGCTGGCCGAGAGCCGGCCGGTCGGCATAGCCGTTCAGCACTGTGCGTATCACGTCGGTGAGTAATACGTCCGGGTCGCCCGGTTCGGCGGTGATCGCTGGATCGGGCTGCGCGGAACCGAGTTGCGCGTCGCTCGAGATCAACTTCTCGAATCGATTTTGTCGCCGTGCTTCTCGAGCCTTGACAGAAGTCGACATATCGAAATCTCCTTCAATGTACAAGAGAATTAAATTCCGGAGAGGCCAACCGCTCTAGTTCGATGCAACCATTTAGCATGGATAGTTATTCCCGGGCGCTCGCTGTGCGCGCTCTGCGCGCTCGGACTGGGGCGTGAAATTGCTCACGTAGACCCGTACGGCGAGCATGAACTCGCCGCGGTATGACCAGACCCGCCACGACCACCACGAGGCCATGGTCTACATCGCCGCCATCCGAACCCTGCCCGACGACCCGCCCGAACCCCGACGCAGGAGATAGTCCCCGCTCAATGCGCCAGGCAATGTGGCAATGTCGGACACATGGTCGAATTCCAAGTTGGTCACCGGGTCGTCATTACCGACGGAGCATTCACGACGCTCGAGGCGACGATTGATGAACTAGGTGCGGACTCGACGACCGCCAGGGGCACCCTCGAGCTGTTTGGACGCAGCGTGCGAGTCATACTCTCAGCCGATACCGGATCGCGCGTGACCGCGGCCCCTGACCGCTCGAAATTGATCGCAAAATACGCGAAAGCAACCCGGTTCTACGGCGTCGTCGGTCGAGTCGTATCCGACACTCAGGCAGGGAGCTACATCCGAGTCGACACAATGAAGGACCTGGCCGAGACCCCGGAGGAACGCGCCGAAGCGGCGGGTGTCTCTATCCGCATCGCCGCCGATCCCGGTATGGAGATCGACTGCATTGGAGAGTGGGTGGAAGAAACGAGGCACCGTGTCCGCGACTCCCCCGGCCCCGAGACGGCCCGAAGCAACCGGCCCGGTGCGGCCGAAACGAGTCTGCCCGGCCGGCGCGGCCTAATTCCGCACGTTCAACGGTGGGGTCGCCGGGAAAGTGACCGACAAGGCGGTCAACGCACGGTGGAACGGACCCGGTCGCCAGCTCGGCGTGTCCTTCGTGGTGTCGAGCTCCATTTCGGGCAGCGCGTCCAGCAGCTGGTCGATGGCATCCTGTGCGACCAGGTAGGCCAGCGACTGCGCGGGGCAGGCGTGCGGGCCGATCCCCCACGCCAGGTGGGAGCGATTGCCGGTGAGGTCGTCGGCCCGGATGGACGGATCGGTATTGCAGCCCGCCATGCTGATGACGACCGGCTGATG
This sequence comes from Nocardia albiluteola, assembly GCF_018860155.1. Lineage (GTDB taxonomy): Bacteria > Actinomycetota > Actinomycetes > Mycobacteriales > Mycobacteriaceae > Nocardia > Nocardia albiluteola. The sequence continues at coordinate 494,790 of NZ_JAHKNI010000007.1, read as the reverse complement.
CGCCGGTAGCCACACGTCGTCGACGATGATCGGCTGGCGCGGATAGGTGATCAGCAGATTCGCCAGCGGCGGGTCGTTGAACAAGACCTCGTCCAGGGCATCGCGCGAGGACAGGTTCCCGCCCAGGACACTGCCGCCGAAGCGCTCGTCGGTGAGGATCAGCAGCAGGGTGTTGACGATCAGATTCAGTTCGAATTCGATGCCGGTGCCGTAGACCTGGGACACATGATGCGACACCTCGACATCGTCCAGCGCGGCCGAATGCTGTTGCAGGACAGTGACGATGTCGTTGCCCGGTTCGGATCGCTTGAGGGTCACCAGGTCCATCAGCGCCTGGCCGAGCATCTGATTGCCCTTCTCGGCGTCGACGCCCTCGAGTAATGCTGCCGTTCCCGCGGCGACCCGCTGTCCGATCTCCGGCGGGCAGCCGAGCATAGCGTTGACGACCTCGAACGCCAGCGGATACACGTACTGGCTGATGAGTTCCGCGGAGCCGGTGCCGCAGAACCCGTTGATCAGCCGGGTAGCGATGCTCTCCACGATGTCGTGCATGGCATAGAGATCCACGGCCCCGATGCCGGCCGTGATGGCCTGCCGGTACCGCTCGAATTCCGCACCGGCACAACGGCTGGCCATGGGCCGCCACTCCAGCAGCGGCAGGATCGGGCAGTCCGCCGGGACCGTCTCCTGCCAGGTGCGCGGATCGGCCGGGAAATGTTCGGGATCGTTGAGGATTCGCACGGCGGCGCGGTAGCCGATCACCAGCGTCGCGGGCACGCCCGGAGCGAGTTCGACCGGAGCCAATGATCCGTACTGCCTTCGCATCTCACTGTAGAAGCGGTGCGGGTCGGCAGCGAACTCGGGCGAATACAGCGACACTCGCGGTTCGTCGGAATCGATCGGCGAGCCGTGAACGACCGGGCACGATCGGGCGCGGACCTCGGACTGCGGCGTACTCAACAAGAAACTCCGGACTGTTCGTATGACACATCGGCTGTAGTTCTGCATCGTGGCGAATCGTTGCTCGGCAACGACCGGTCGATGGTACAGCGACAACCACCGCACCGTGTAACGTGACGACACGGCCCAACGGTCGCACCGGAGACGGCGCAACCGTTGGGCCGTACGATCTAGACGCCGAGCGCGTCCAGCGAATCGTGATCGTCGATCGCGGTGGTGATGCGCTTCAGCAACGCCAGGCAGGTCTCGTTCGACTGCATCTTCGGCTGATATGCCGCCCGCCCGATCGTGAAAGCCCATGCGGCGTAGGCGAACATGGACTGCTGCCGATACAGCAGCCAGGCGTCGTCGAATGACGGCGCCTTACCGCCGGCCTGCGCGAGCTCGTCCAGATATGCCTGCAGCAGTTCACGATCCCAGGCCCTGCGGTCCTCGGGCTCACAACCGGAGTTGATCGTGTAGGCGAAATCGTGTGCCCAGCCGCCACGCATCACGACCTGCCAGTCCACATATCCCATGCGCCCGTCGCGCGTGCGATACGTCTGCCCGATGTGCGGGTCGCCGTGCAGCAGCGTCGCGGGCATGTCGTCGGTGGCTATCGCGATGGCCCGCTCGACCCCCGCCCACAACCGATCCGCTTGCCCCTGCAGAGCTTCGGGGACGACCTCGGCGGCCCGGCGCAGGCCGACCTCGCAGCGCTTCTTCATATCGATCGCCGCGAGGTACACCCCGAGCATGTAGGCCGGCGTGTTCAGGGCCTCGATCGCCGGGTCCTCCCAGAAGGTGCCGTGCAGGCGAGCGAGATTGCGGACCAGATCCTCCATCTGGTCGCGGGCGATCTGCGCGGTCGGTTCGCTGAACACCGCGTCGCGGGTGGCGGCGATGTCCTCCATCAGCGCGATCGATCGCCACGACGACGGGTCCGACGCGCCCCAGTAGCCGATCGGCGCCTCCATCGTCACGCGCGGCCGAAAGTCCTTGAAGAATTGGGTCTCTCCATTGATCATCTTGCCGCCGCCGAGCAGGATGCGCTGACTGAAGGCCGTGGTCGTCTTCGCGAACAGCTCGCGCGGCAGCCCGGCCGCGGCGCCCGCCTCGTTGTATTCGACCCGGATCGCGACGCGGGTGGAGGTGCCGCTACTGCCGTTGGAGGTCTCGAACGACAGCACCTGCGCGCCCGGAACATTGCGGCACAGTACGGCCGTGAGCCATTCGGGGGTAAGGCGCTCACCGGAGACCGGGACATCATCGAGTGAGCGGGCCTTCGGCCGGGTGATCATCTCCCCCGCCATGTGAGCACCGACCGTGGCCGATCGCCCGAGCAACCAGAGCTTGTGGTTCATTAAGCCTGCCTCGATTCCGAAGTACGACAACACGAACGCGCCACCGACCGACCGGCCGGCGCCCGCAGACAGTACCTCAAAATCGCGTAACACGTTGTAAGACATAGTTATTGCCGCAGTACATGGTGCGTGCGATACACCGAATCCCGCACGCCGGAGTCCGATCCCGCGTCGTGTGTTACCGAGTGGTCGACTTCGAAGACATCGACCCGCAGCAACTGTAGGCAGACCGAACCGGCTCAGCTGTGGGCAAGTTCGCGGTCGGTGAGTGCGCCGATGACCGGTCCGAGTGCCTGGGCGTAGCTGACGGTGAGGTGATTGTCGTCGCGGTACACCAGCGTGTTGCCGACAATGAGGGGACAGCGGATCGCGGTGCAGAACAGCGAGGTGAGATCGGCGAACTGCCCGCCGCCTGCCGTGGCTGCCGCCTGCTCGGCTGCGATGCCGGCGGCATTCACCGCGACCGGGCGCGCTGGGGTACAGGCCGACGCGTCGTCGATGTGTTCGGACAGGCATGCCGGCACGGTGGTGTGTGGATCGGGGACGGGGCCGAGCACGAGGACGGCCGAACCGATCGCGCGTAGCTGGGCAACCAAACGGGCCAGGGCATCGATCCAGGCGTGGTCGTAGGAGACGAAGCCGAAGTCGCCGCCGTAGCGTCGAGACATATCCACCACGATCAGTCGCGGGCGTTCGGTCCGTAGCCGGGACATCACCTGGCCGCGCCATTGTTCGCATTCGGTGTACTCGCGGTCCAGATAGGGGCTGGTGATGGGCAGGTCGAGCAGTGGGCAGGTGACTTTGGCCATGGTTTCCAGCCGCCAGTGCCGCGCCTGGGCGATCGGCTCGAACGCCGGGTTCCACATCCCCGCATGCGAGTCACCGACCAAGGCCACCGTGGTGGACGAGGCCGGATCACCCGAGGCGCACTCGGGTTGGCCCACCTCGCGCCAGGAGCGGACACAGCCATTGGTGAATACGCTTGCCTTGTCACCGGACGCGGTGCCGAGCGAGGGGGTGAGATTCGATGGAACAGCTCCGATTTCGGCTGAGGCAGCGACTGTGGCCTGAGTTTGTGTCATCAACTGCCCGACCACCTCGTCGTGCGGGTCGACCACGGGACGGGCCGGCGCGGCCGCCGTCACGAGTGCGAGGGGCCGCTCCGCCTTGCCGCGACCGACCGGGGCAGGCACGATCACGAGCAACGCCAGGGCCACGCAGATGGCGACTGTGGTGCACACTCCGCCACAGGCCAGACTGAGGCCGGCCGAATTCCGCAACGGGGCGACGAAACGAACCGGATTCTCCACCGACCACCGGGTCAGCATGGCGAGCCCGCCCGCCGTCACGACTGCGCCGAGCGCGCCTACCTGCCCGAGCGGGTGGCCGAGTACGTGCGGCGCCAGTAGCAGCACCGGCCAATGCCAGAGATACCAGGCGTAGGACACACCGCCGATCGCCCGCACCTGTGTTTGCACCAATACCCGACCGACACCGAATCGTGTTTCCGCACAACCGGATACGATCACCAGGGCCGCGCCCAGGACAGGCAGCAGTGCCGCGACGCCCGGAAACGGTGTCCTGCCGTTCAGATGGGTGCAGGTGGCCACGATCAGGACCAGACCGATCCATCCGGCAAGCCCGGCAACCGATTTCGGCAACCGAGACCACGCGGTGGCCGAGAGCGCCACCATGCCGCCGGCGGCCAACTCCCAGGCCCGGGAGGGCAGCGAGAAGAAGGCCCATGATGGCTGCGTGCCGGTCCAGATCAGCGAGATCGCGAACGAGACGGCGGCGACAAGCGCCAGGAGCATCAGGTACGGGCGCACCGTGGCCGCTCGGGATCGGCGCCATCGCACCAGCCAGACCGTGGCGATGATCATTACCGGCCACAGCACATAGAATTGCTCCTCCACACCGAGCGACCAGAAGTGCTGAAAGGGCGACGGCGGCGCGTCGGCGGCGAGGTAGTCGGTGCCGCGCAGGGCAAGCCGATAGTTCCCGGCATACAGCGCGCTGGCAATCCCGTCGCCGAGAACCTGGCGGGCCTGCAGTGGCGGCAGCAGCACCGCGGCGCCGATCGCGGTGGTGACCAGCACGATGGCCGCGGCGGGCAGCAACCGCCGGGCCCGTGCACCGTAGAACCGGGCCAGTGCGATAGTGCCGGTGTCCGTTGCCTCGCGGTAGAGGATGCCGGTGATGAGGAAGCCGGAAATTACGAAAAAGACGTCCACGCCGACAAATCCACCACCGAACCCGGGCGCACCCGCATGGAAAAACACGACGGCCAGCACGGCGACCGCTCGCAATCCCTCGATATCGGGCCGAAACCCCTTTCGGGGCGGCGACGCATCGTAGATCGGGTCTGCCTGCCGATCTATCAATCCGCTTTCGGCCGTGTCCGTCATGGGGCTGCATTTTCATCGATATTGTCGGCGGCGGCGCGAAGACTCTCCGCGTGTCGGTCCTTCCGATCTCTATTCGTTGCGCAGGCGATGTGATCGCGGTCGAATGGGGAGGTTTGCACCGCATGTCGGACAGCGACTTACTGGAGCGACCGAGTCAGGCAGGTGTCATGACAACGGTTGCCCGCCGCTGTTGCGTGACCGGAAGAGTTTGTACACCGCGACGGCGTCGTCGCGGGGCAGATAGCGCATGGGCAGACGCCGCTGGTCCCACGGCTTGGCGAACTCGCCGTAGAAGGTGCTGGGTTCGAAGTATTTGTCCTTTCCGCCGGCCAGGTAGGGCGCGGTGGCCTCGCGGGTGGCCAGGAAGACGACCTCGTCGGGCGCACAGAGATACAGCGCCGCCAGGCACATCGGGCACGGATGGGCGATGGCATAGACCGTGCATCCGGTCAGGTATTCCGAGCCCAGCTTCCGGCACGCCTCGCGGATCGCGCGGATCTCGGCGTGGTCGGTCGGATCGTGGGTCTGCGGGACGCAATTGCTGCCCTCGGCGAAGATCTCCCCGTCCTTGACGACGACGGTCCCGAACGGCAACCCGCCCTCGGCGACACTCCTGCGTGCGATCTCGATTGTGCGATGCACGAAATCCGTGGAAATCGTCGAGCCGGTCATCGGGTGACCGGTTCCGGGCGGACCGGGCAGTTCACCGGGACGTCCTCCAGCCGTGCCGGGCCACTTCCCTTGTTGGGGTTCGTCTTCCACGGCCAATCGTTGGAGTGGAACGGCGCCAGGGTGGGCAGCTTCGCTTCACGTCCGCGCTGGGCCATCTCGCGGGTGATGGCCGCGCGCCCGCCGCCACCGAGCAGCTCGACGTCCATGAGGAAGTAGTCCTGGAAGAAGACCATGCCCAGCGACCGATCGGCGACGATGCGGCCGAGCACGTCGAGCAGCGTCTCGGGCGTGGTCTCGAATTGCGGCGTCTCGATGAGCAGCAACCGGTCGCCCATCGTCTCGGTGCCCATGAACTGGACCAGGACGCTGTAGAGGATGTTGTTCTGCCGCGCGACGTACAGCGAGTTGCTGACCGCGTAGGCGTGTTCCCAGTCGTCGCCCAGTCGTTCCTTCCATTCCTCGACGACGCTCATCCAGTGCCCGACCTGGAGGCTGGAGCCGATGCCGATCGACTTGGCCGAATAGGGTTCGGTGTCGCGGATGAACCGCTCCACGTCGTCGTAGCTGTATCCACCCTTGGCGAGGCATCCGTCCATGAAGGCCATGTTGCGTTGCAGGATCGAGCGCAGGATCGAGCGGTCGTCGTCCGACATGTCCAGATCGTCGAGGGATTCGAAGGCGGTCTGATGCTGCGCCCGGTACATCTCCATCGGCGGCCGCCACAGTTGGTTGGCATACGCATTGGACACGTACGGTGAAACGATCTCGTAGATCGCCATGGTGCTGTGGCCCACCGACTTCGCCAGCTGGTACACGATCGGCACCGGCGGCGCGTACTCGGGTTCGTGGCCGGGCCGGTACAGGATCATCTGCCCGCCGGCGCCGGAGAACAGCGCCAGGATGATGGGCACCTGGTCGCGCATGTTCTTCTTGAATTTCTCCAGGGAGGTCTCGTACAGCTGAATCATCGACGCGTTCAGTGCCAAGACCGCCTGTTCGGCGACGGTGCGCGCGCTGGCGGATGGTTCGTCGGCGACGACCGGGCGCATGAATTTCGGGACTGCGCTGCCGTTGGATTTGCTCATTGTGGTCACTTCTCCTTAATCGGTTGTGGCGGGAGCGCATACCCGTCTCATGGCAGGTGCCAGAACACGGCGGTCACCAGCCAGATCAGCACTCCCCAGAACGCCATGACCGCGGCGATCAACAGGTAACCGCGAACGTTGGTCGCCGTGGGCGGCGCATCGGGCGCCGGGTCCAGCCAGCGATCCAGCAGTGGATTCACATAGAACGGCATGACCACGAAGGTCATCACGAAGCTGGACAACAGATTTCCGATCAGCATGCCCAGCCACAGCGGCAGCTTCGCCGGCGCCATCAACAAGGTGAGCAGCACGACCGTCGGATAGAGGCCGACCCACACCGCGATCGTCGTCTTGGTTCGCGACGGTGTGCGAGCGCGGCCACCGTCCTCGTCGAACGCGAACCAGCTGCCGAACGAGGTGTCGATCGTGCGCAACCGGAAGTCGCTGAACCGTTTGCCTTCGTCGAGCAGCCGGCGTCGCTCGTTCGAGGTCAGCCAGCGGTCCAGATCGGCGGCGCTGTCGTATCGGTAGAGCATGGTCCACTCGTCCTGCACACCCTCGATCGGGCGGAAGATCTCCGAGCCCCGGAATCCTGGAAACTTCTTCTCCGCCAACCGAAGCCGCTGCTGCCAGGACAGGAACTCGGGCATCTGATCGGGAGGAACCCGATGGGTGACCACGGCGGTGACGAGGGTATCGGCGGGCATGGCGGCGCCGGTCACGATCTGCTGCGTGGCGGGACCGTCGAGGTAGCGTTGGCCCTCGGCGAGGCGATCCTGGCGTGCGGCGCTGTTGATCCAGGCCCGCAGATTCGGGATCGAGTCGAATCGGTAGATCACCGACCACTGCGACTGCGTGGGTGTCGGCGGGTTGATCTCCGCGGCGATGAATCCTGGATAGTGTGCGGCCGTGCCGTTGAGCCCCTCCGCCCAGGACCGGAAGGCCTTTTCGCAGCCGGGGCGGACCGTTTCGCCGATGATGACGGTGGCGACGTCGACCGCAGGCTTCTCGCGGGTCATCGATCTGCTCCGGCGATCAGCCGGTCGGGGTCAGCCGGGCCGGCCGCAGGGCCGCGAAGATCCGGTCGGGGGTGAGCGGCAGCTCGCGGTATCGGACGCCGGTCGCGTCGTATACCGCGTTCGCCATGGCCGGCGCCACCGGATTGATGCAGGATTCGCCGATCCCCTTGGCCCGTACCGGGCCCACCGAATCGGTCGAGCCGACCACGATGACCTCGGTGCGCGGCGCATCGGCATAGGTCGGGATGCGATAGTTGCGCAGCGTCGGGTTGACCACGACGCCGTTCTCCATGAGATGGTGTTCGGTCAGGACGGCGCCGAGGCCCTGGAGCACGCCGCCCTCGATCTGACCGCGAACCTGTGCGGGATTGATGACGACCCCGGCGTCGGCGGCCTGCACGCTGTAGAGGACGCGGATCTCGCCAGTGATTCGGTGCACCGCAATCCGGAATCCGTGCGCATTGCAGGACACGCTGCGCGGCGAGCCGTACGCCTTGCGTGATTCGGTCAGCCGCCCACCCCGGTCCCGGGCGGCCACCGCCAGTTCGGCCAATGGAACGCGGGTGTCGCCGCAACGCACCGCGTCGTCGTCCATCGCGCACGACGTCAGCACGATTCCGGTGTAGGCGGAAGCGAAGCGCAGGATCCGGTCGCGCAGCGCGGCCGCACTCCGCTGGACCGCGTTGCCGGCGACGAACAGTCCGGCGCTGGCGAACGCGCCGGTGTCGAAACGGGTGCGGTCGGTGTCGGCCTGGATAAGCCGGATTCGCGCCGGCGTGGTGCCGAGCTCGTGCGCGGCTATCTGCACGTGCGCCGTCGAGGTGCCCTCGCCGAACTCCACCGTGCCCACGGCGATCTCGTAGATGCCGTCGTCGCCCAGCGTGGCGAGCCCGACCGAGATGTGCTCGGTCGGCGGCGCGGTCTCGTGCAACGAACTGGCCGTGCCGACGCCGATCAGCCAATCCTCGCCCAGCGCCTGCCCGTTCGGGTGGGCGCGCAGCGCGGCATCGACGCGGTCGATGCACGCGCCCAATCCGTCCTCGGTGAACGACACGTCGTCGGCCTCGTCGTGCATGGACAGCAGCGCGTCACCGGGCCGGACGATGTTGCGGCGGCGCAGTTCCAGCGGATCAATGCCGAGCACGACGGCCAGCTCGTGCATGGCCGACTCCACCGCGAACACCGGCTGAGTCATGCCGTAGCCGCGCAGCCCGCCACTGGGCAGGGTGTTGGTGTAGACGACATAGCCGTCGAATTTCTTGTTGGGACAGCGGTAGGCCGCGATCGCGGAGCCACCGGCGAACAATGTCTCGCCGCCGTGGTTGCCGTAGGCGCCGGTGTTGGAGACATTGCGGAACTGGAACGCGGTCAAGGTGCCGTCGGCACGCGCACCCAGTTTCACGGTGATCTTCATCGGATGTCTCGTGGAGGCGGTGGTGAATTCCTCCTCGCGGGTGTACTCCAGGCACGTCGGGCGGCCGGTGTCGAGCGTTGCCAACGCCACCAGGTCCTCGCTGATCACCTCCTGCTTGCCGCCGAAGCCGCCGCCGACCCGCTCACAGAACACCCGGATCTGATCGGGGCGCAGGTCGAACAGGTGCGCCAGCTTCCCCTTGGCGACCCACGGGGACTGCGAACTGGTCCGCACGTGCAGCCGGCCCGCTTCCATCCAGGCGATCGATCCGTGCGTTTCCAGGTGTACGTGTTGTATACGCGGTGAGAAGTAGGTGCCTTCGTGAATGACGTCGGCGTCGGCGAAACCCTGTGCGACATCACCGATTTCACCGTGCATCTCGAGCAGGATGTTGTGCACCGGGTCGTGCACGAACGGGTCGTGGGAGCCGTGCAGCTGCGGCGCGTCGAATTCCATCGCCTCCTCGGGATCGAATACCGCGGGCAGCATCTCGTAGTCGACGACGACCTTGCGGCAGCCCTCCTCCGCGGCCCCGATCGATTCGGCGAGCACCGCGACCACGCGTTGGCCGGCGAAGCGCACGACGTTGTCCAGGATGTACGTGTCGTCGGGGTCGACGAGATGATCGGTGTGGACCGCGGTGGTGAACAGCTTGCGGGGCACGTCTTCCCACGTGTACACGCGGTGCACACCGGGCACGGCGAGCGCCGCGGTCTTGTCGACGGAAACGATGCGCGCGTGGGCATGAGGGGAGTGCAGCACCTTCAGATGCAGCATGCCCTCCGGCTCGATGTCCATCGTGTACTCGGTGCGCCCGGTGACCACTCCGGTCCCGGCGGGCGCGCTCACACTCGCGCCGATCACCCGACCCGCCGTTGCCTCTTCGATCTCGCCCACGCCGTTGATCGCGTCTTCGATCGCCCGGTAACCGGTGCAGCGGCACAGATTTCCCTTCAATGCGTGCGGCAGGTCCCGCTTTTGCTCATCGGTCAGCGCGGCTGCCGTCATGATCATGCCGGCGGTGCAGAAGCCGCACTGGAACCCCGGGGCGTCGCGGAACTGCTGTTGCATCGGATGCATGTTCTCGGGTGAACCGAGCCCCTCGATCGTCGTCACCGCATGCCCGTCGGCGCGGAACGCGGGCGTGATGCAGCTGTGCACCGGACGGCCGTCGAGCCAGACCGTGCACGCGCCGCAATCGCCTGCGTCACAACCCTTTTTCACCCCGAACCAGCCGAGGTGTCGCAGAAAGGTTCGCAGGCATTGACCGGGGCGCGGCTCCTGCGAGAACGTCTTGCCGTTGACGGTGTAGCTCATCTCGAGCCCCCGAGTTCGGTCCGGATTTCTTCGGCGTAGTGCTTGGCCAGGTGCCTGCGATGATCCGGTGTGCCGTTGGGGTCGGCGAACCAGACCCCGGGCGGGATGGCATCGATGCGGTCCTGCATGGTTTCGGCATCGGGCACGGAATCGAACTGCAGCACAACCGGATACGTCGTACCTGCGGTGATGGTGAGCAGCAGATCGCCGGCGTCCGGCGTCCGGGTCGCGATCATGAATATCGTGGAGCGGCCGAGTTTGGTGAGGGTGAATCTACGGTGCGTGTAGCGCTTGCGCAGCGCGTCGCCGGGGATGTAAACGCTCCGCAGGATTTCCCCGGGCTGCAGCACGTTCTGATGGTTTCCGATGACAAAATCCCTTGCCGCGACCGTCCTTTCGGTTCCGTCGACGGCCCACAGCCGGTAGGTCGCCGCGAGCGCCACGGTCATGGTGATCATCGGTCCGGCCGGCAGGGACATGCAGATGTTGCCGCCCACCGTCGCGGAATTCCATATCTTGAACGACGCCAGAAACGCCTCGCAGCTGGTGCGCAACAAGCCGGCGGCCGGCCAGCCGCCGGGTGGCTCGAATTCGTGCAGCGTCCTGATCTTGCAGGTCGCGCCGATCTCGAGACCATCGCCGTCGGGCGCCAGGGCGGGCCAGTCGAGTTCGGTGAGGTCGACCAGCCGGCGGACGGTGGGCTGCGGCTCGGAAAACAGCCACGTGCCCCCGGCCAGCCACGCGTCTCCGGTGTGCCAGTCCGCACCCGGCCGGGGAGCGGGCCGGCGGACGACGTCGACGACGGTATTCAGATCCATACCAGCCTCCACCGGCTCGCCCTCAGGCTCCGCTGGACCGACCGGCTGGAGGGTTCCGAGTCGATGCAGGAGTCGTTTCGGACATTTCGGATACGCGGATCGAATTGTTAGACAATTCAACTTGTCTGCGGCGTCGTTGCCGATCGCGGACGTCATCAACGCTGGAAAGCTTGATATGCCTCCAGTTCACAACCACACACGAAACGTCATCGCGGCTTTATCAGGTTGGCAGTCCGGCCGAGTGGGTGTCAATACCTGTTTGCGCCCAGGGTTGTCGATCAGAATTGGCAGCTCTGGTGAACCGCGAACTTCCTGCCGAGCGCAGGGGGGTTACCGCCGGTCGAAAGATCGACGAGATATTCGGTTGCGCGACCTTCGGCGGGGTCGTCTCGGAAGCGCGTGCGGCAGCCTGGAGGTATCAGATATACGTGCTCGCCGCGTTCCTGTAGGCGGTCTCTGATCTCCGACAGGATATCCAGGGTATCGGCGATCTCGATCGGCGGACCCGACCGGTCCGGGTTCCGGAAGGTGGTGGTTCGGGAATTCGCAAGGGCAAAATTGCCGTATATCGCGATCTCGGCTGCCTCGGTCTCGATGGCAGCCCCTCGAATGATCTGAGTGGCGATGCTCGCCAGCCTGGCATCCCCCTGTTCGATCCCGACGGTGGCGACGAGGCAGTCGAAAAACCCTCGGGTCCCATTGTCCGCCGACGGTTTGTCTGCCGATAGTTCGGCAGCTGTGGTCTGTGTGCCGGTGCTCGTTACGGTGTATTCGAACGAGCGGCAGCGGCGACAGTGCAGCTTCATGCCATCTCCACTGGGTGATCGAGTAGCGTCCGGACCGACGTCGTCGGGAATCGGTGGCGATAGGGCTCGATGGTCGCCGATGACGCTGATGAAACCTTAGCCAGATGAAAGCTGGATTCGCAGTGTCGCGCCCGACAGATCTGGCACTGTTCGCGACAGATCTCACGGACCTCTCGATATCTCGGATCGAGCGATGGTCTCGGCTCCGTGCCAGTGCGAGGGTTGGTGGCAGCCGGCGGTCGCACCGGGGTTGCGCCCTGTCGGAAACGATGCGAAACGTGTCGCATCCGACGCTACCCTCGAGGTGAGCTCGAGCTTATGGTTCAACCGAGGCCCGCCGGCGAGGGGCGCGCCCGGTGCGGTTCTCAGGTCCGCCGTCGGTGTATCCACCGCACGCAACAACTACTATCTTCGGAGCTTGCATGCCTGTTCTTGCAACCATCGGGACCCATCACGTTCGTCTGACGGTGACCGACATCGAGCGATCCCGCGCCTTCTACCGGGATGTGCTCGGTTTCGACGTTGTCGCGGAATCACCGGGAAGCGCGGACGATCCGGATGTCCGGGCGGACCCGTTCCAGCTATACGGCGGATGCGTATTTCAGGCCAACGGAATGTTGCTGGGATTGCGTCCGGTCGCCGCGACCACCGATCGTTTCGACTCGGAAAGGGTGGGACTGGACCACATGAGTTTCTCGGTCGGATCGAAGGACGAGCTGTACCAGGCAGCGGCGCGCCTCGGTGCAGCAGGTGTCGAGCACGGCGAGGTCATCGACATGGAGCAGTTCGCCATCGCGATCCTGTCGTTCGACGATCCCGACGGAATTCACCTGGAACTCACAGCACCGCTGTGAGGTGACCGTGGTGCGCTGGGCGGCCCGCCGACGCCGCGAGACTCGAGTTCCGACTCGGTCTCGCGGTGCCCGCGGCGGAGTGGATACCGCTCGGGCCCCGCGTTCACTTCAGGACTGGGAACATCTCGAGCCGGATCATGCCGTTATGTAGCGGTACGTTATATAACGCACCGCCATATTGGGTTGTGGTGGTTGCTCACTACCTTGCCGACACAGCTTCGATGGAGGATTGCGTGCTGCCGAGTTTCTTTGTGGCCTGGTTGTACGGTATCGGCGTCCTGCCACCGAAGTTCGAGACTCCCAACCATGAGGGGTGGGCGTCGTCCTGAGCGGGAGGACGCTGCGCTCCCGGCGTTCGAAGCCGCCGGTACACCTCACAGAATCTGGGCTGTAATGACATTGGGACGGCGGGCGCTGCTGTGCGGCGCGGGGGTTGTGGGGGCGTCGCTGCTGGTTCCGGCGTTGGGGGGGTGCGGTCACGACGATTCGCTCACCTTCTTCTTTCAGGCCAATCCCGAAGAGGCCGACGGGCGCATGCGGGTCATTCGCGAGTTCGCGCGCCGGCATCCGGACATTCCCGTGCGGACGGTGCTGTCCGGCCCGGACCCGATGCAGCAGATGCTCACCTTCTGCGCGGGCGGCAAGTGCCCCGATGTGCTGATGGCGTGGGAGCAGACCTACGCCGGTCTGGCGGACCGGAGGGTGCTGCTGGATATGAACACGATGCTCGGGCAGGACCCCGGCTTCCGCGACACACTGAAGGCCGACAGCATTCCGGCCCTGTACGACACATTCGGTTTCAACGGCGGCCAGTACGCCCTGCCGGAACAGTGGTCCGGGAATTTCCTGTTCTACAACAGGAAGCTGTTCGATCGGGCCGGGATCACGCCGCCCGATCGCTGGTCGACCGGTTGGAGCTTCGACGAATTCCTCCGTACGGCACAGGCTCTCACCGAGCGCGACGCCTCGGGGAAGGTGACCCAGTGGGGGTTCGTGGACACCTGGGTGCCGTACTACTCGGCGGGGTTGTTCGGCATGAACAACGGGACCGAGTGGACGACTCCGCGGACCGACCCGTCGCGGTGCAACTTCGCCGACGACGCGTTCGTCGACGGTGTCCAGTTCTACGCCGACCTGGCCAACAAGCACCGGGTGGCGCCCACCGTCGCCGATCAGCAATCGATGTCGACGATGGACCTGTTCACCCAGGGGAAAGCGGCGATGGCGATGGGCGGGCACTGGCGATGGAGCACGTTCTCGAGCGCCGATGACCTGGATTTCGATGTCACCGCCCTGCCCGGCGGTCCGCGCGGCCGGGGCGGGCGGTCGAATATCGGCACGACCGGTCTGGCCATCGCGGCCGGGAGCCCGCGCAAGCGGCAAGCATGGGAATTCGTGAAATTCGCCTGCGGCCCCGAGGGACAGGCCGTGATCGCCGAATCCGGCCTGTTCGTTCCGGTGCTGAAGTCCGCGGTGCAGTCGGCCGGCTTTGCGAAATCGCATTCCCGAATCCGCAATCTCGACATTCTCACCAGCGGGCCGTCGTACTCGAGTCCACTTCCGGTCACTCCCGCGTGGGAACGGATCGACGCCCTGATGGACCGCGACTTCGGGCCCGTGCTCCGGGGGACCGCCGCGGCGAATTCGCTGCGGCACGGGCTCACCCACGACACCGACGAGGTGCTTCGCAACCAATGACACCGGCCGAACAATCCGACCCGAGTGCTCCCGCACCGGCGCTCTCCCCGCACCGCACGCACCGCTCCCCGCTCGCCGGCCGAAATGCGCGGGCCGGACGCCTGTTCGTCGCGCCGAACCTCCTCGCGGTCGCCGTATTTCTGCTCTTCCCAGTGGGATTCTCGCTGTATCTGAGCTTTCAGCACTGGGATATGTTCGGGCCCAGCACATTTGCCGGTCTCGCCAACTTCCGCCGACTGCTCACCGCCGATCCGCTGTTCTCGATCGCGTTGCGCAACACGGTCGTCTACACCCTCGGAACGCTGATACCGACCGTTGTCATCAGCCTGCTCTGCGCGCAACTGCTGAACCGGCACATCAAGGGCATCGGCGTATTCCGGACCGTGCTGTTCCTGCCGCTGGCCGTCTCGGGCGTGGTCATGGCCGTCGTATGGCGTTTCGTCTTCGACACCAACAACGGGCTGCTCAACATCATGCTCGGCTGGATCGGCCTCGGCCCGGTCCCCTGGCTGGTCGACCCGCACTGGGCGATGGTCTCGCTGTGCCTGGTCAGTATCTGGAAGAGCGTCCCGTTCGCCACCGTCGTGCTGCTCGCCGCCATGCAGGGCGTGCCCGAGAACCTTTACGAGGCAGCGAAAATCGACGGC
Organism: Nocardia albiluteola; assembly: GCF_018860155.1. GTDB lineage: Bacteria > Actinomycetota > Actinomycetes > Mycobacteriales > Mycobacteriaceae > Nocardia > Nocardia albiluteola. The sequence continues at coordinate 479,749 of NZ_JAHKNI010000007.1, read as the reverse complement.
GCCGGAGAACTGCGGCGGTTCTGGTCGATCACCCTGCCGCTGATCCGCGGGGCACTGTCGTTCGTGTTCGTCATCTCGATCATCAACGCCGTGCAGGCGTTCGACCAGGTCTACGTCCTGACCGGTGGTCACGGCGGCCCGGAGAGCGCGACCTACGTCTTCGGAATCATGATCTTCCAGAACGCCTTCGCGTTCGGTGACATCGGCTACGCCTCCGCCATCGCGTGGCTGGTTTTCGTGTTCTTGCTGGCACTCACCGTCATTCAACTGCGCATTGCTCGCAGGCACGCCACGGAGGACTGATGTCGATAATCTCCCAGCGGGCCGGCGCCCGGGGCATCATGCGGGCGTTCGCCGTCTATGCAGCGCTCATCGCCATGGCGTGGTGTGCGCTCTTCCCCATTCTGTGGGCGCTGTCCGGCTCGCTGAAAAAGGAATCCGAGGTCACCACGCCGAACCTGTTACCGCCCCACCCGCAGTGGTCCAACTATGCCCAGGTGTTTCACCTGATGCCGTTCGCACGGATGTTCCTCAATACCCTCGGCTATGCGGTGTGCGTCACCGCGGGGCAGGTGTTCTTCTGCTCGCTGGCCGGATATGCCTTCGCCCGACTGACATTCACCGGCCGTGAGGTGCTGTTCGTGGCGTACCTGGCCACGCTCATGGTGCCGCTCACGGTCACCGTCATCCCTCAGTTCATCCTCATGCGGATCTTCGGCTGGACCGATACCCCGTGGGCCATGATCGTGCCCGGCCTGTTCGGCAGCGCCTTCGGCACCTACCTGATGCGTCAGTTCTTCCGTACTCTGCCAATCGAACTCGAAGAGGCCGCGGTATTGGACGGATGCACACCCTGGCAGATCTACTGGCGAATCCTGCTCCCCCATGCCAAGCCAGCGGTCATGGTCCTGGCCGTACTCACCTGGGTCAACGTCTGGAACGATTTCCTCTGGCCACTGATCATGATCCAGCGCAAGGACATCTCCACGGTCACCCTCGGCCTGGTCTGGATGCAGGGTCAGTACATTTCCCAATGGCCCGTGCTGATGGCCGCGTCCATGCTCATACTCCTTCCGCTGCTCGTCACCTACGCCATCGCCCAGCGGGCATTCATCAAGGGAATCGCGATGTCCGGGTTCGGTGGACGGTAGATCCGCCGCCGGCGACCGCGTTGACCGCCTCGATCAGATAGCGCTCGCTCGCGACTTCAGTCGGTTGGACAGCACGTGCGCGTGTTCCAGGAGCAATGCGCCCAGCTCGGCGTGACGGGAGGAACGGAACCGAGTTTCCACGCCCGTCAGGCTCAGCGCCCATGCGGGACGCCCGCCGGGATCGAACACGACCGCTCCCATCCCCCAGCTTCCTTCGACGATGAGCGCCGGATTGACCGCGTACCCCGTCTGCCGTGTCGACTCGATGCGAGCGCGCAAGGCTGCGTCACCGTGCGTCTCGCCCCACTCCGCTGCCAGGTCCGTCCCCGCAAGATAATCGTCGACCTCGCGGTCCGACAGGTGGCTCAGTATCGCCAGGCCGGCCGAGGCGACCCCGAGCGGGAATCGCTTGCCCTCGTACAGAACGTGCGAGCGGACGGGGAAGCTGCCTTCCTCGCTGAGGACGCAGACGGTTTCGTCGCCGCGCCGGGCCGAGAGAAACGCGCTCTCCCCGGTGGCACGCGACAGACGGCCGAGGATGTCACGGGCCTGATCGGTGATGTCGTAGCGGCTTCCTGCCGCCGCGCCGAGCAGGTACAGCTCCGGTCCGAGCGACCAGCGACCGGTCTTCGAGTCCCGGTCGATCAGGCCCTCGGCGGCCAGCGAGGTGAGCAGCCGGTGCGCCGTGGGACGGGCCAGGTCCGCCCTCTTCGCGATCTCGGTGGTGGACGCGCCGGCCGGCTCGACCGAACCGACCACTCGAAGCAGGGTTGCCGCTCGGCGGACTACATGAGATCCATCGGGTGCCGCCATGTCCCGAGAGCGTACTCCGTTCACATATTGGACACATCGACGAGCCGCGACCGGTTGTTGAACAGTTTCGGCTGTAAGTGCGGGCGGCTCTTCCGGTGATCTCCCGGAACGTTGTTCACTGGCGCCCGCAAAGTTCGACGTTTATTCAGTGAACGAAGAGGAGGGTCGGTGCGGAAGGTTCGCAATACTCCGGCCGAGGCCGTGGCGGACATCGCGGACGGGTCGTCGCTCGCGGTCGGCGGCTTCGGATTGTGCGGAGTACCCGATGCGTTGATCGCGGCACTCGCCGATCGCGGTGTTACCGGGCTCGAGGTGTTCTCCAACAACTGTGGTGTCGACGACTGCGGTCTGGGAATCCTGTTGTCGGCCGGGCAGATTCGTCGCGTCACCGCGTCGTATGTCGGCGAGAACAAGGAGTTCGCCCGCCAGTATCTGTCCGGAGAGCTCGAGGTGGAGCTGACCCCGCAGGGCACGCTCGCGGAGCGGCTGCGCGCCGGGGGCGCCGGGATCCCGGCCTTCTACACGCCCGCCGGTGTCGGCACCCTGGTCTCCGACGGCGGCCTGCCGTGGCGCTACGACGCCGACGGCTCCGTGGCGATCGCGTCGCCGCCCAAGGAGACTCGTGACTTCGGCGGCAGGACGTATGTGCTCGAGGAGTCGATCGTGACCGACTTCGCGCTGGTGCACGCGGAAATCGGGGACACCGAGGGCAATCTCGTGTTCAACAAGTCCGCGATGAACTTCAACCCGTTGGCCGCGATGGCCGGCCGGACCACCATTGCACAGGTCGAAAAGCTGGTCGCGCCGGGCGAACTCGATCCCACCCAGGTACATCTACCGGGCGTGTTCGTGCAGCGCGTGGTGCATGTGGGCGTGGTGGACAAGCGAATCGAGAAGCGGACGGTGTCGGCATGAGCTGGTCACGGGAGCAGATGGCCGCGCGTGCCGCGGCCGAGATGATCGACGGCGAGTACGTCAACCTGGGAATCGGGCTGCCGACCCTGATTCCGAACTACCTTCCCGAAGGTGTTGAGGTAGTTCTGCATTCGGAGAACGGCATTCTCGGTACCGGCCCCTACCCGGCCGAGAATGCGATCGACCCCGACCTCATCAACGCCGGCAAGGAGACCGTCACGGTGAACCCGGGCGCGGCATTCTTCGATTCGGCGTTGTCGTTCGGCATGATTCGCGGCGGGCACATCGACACCGCGGTTCTCGGCGGCATGCAGGTCTCGCAGGACGGCGACCTCGCCAACTGGATGGTGCCGGGCAAAATGGTCAAGGGCATGGGCGGCGCCATGGATCTGGTGCACGGCGCCCGGCGCGTCATCGTCGTCATGGAACACACCGATCGCGACGGCGGCGCCAAACTCGTCGAGCAGTGCACGCTGCCACTGACCGGAAAGGGAGTGGTGCAGCGCGTCATTACCAACCTCGGCGTAATCGACGTGTGTGCGGGTGCGCTGGCACTGCGCGAACTCGCGCCCGACGTCACGGTCGATCAGATCGCGGCGGCGACGGGGGCCGAGTTGATCGTCGACCTGATGATCGGCGAGGGCGCCGAGGAGCGCGTCGCGCAGTAGGGCGTTCGCCGGCCGCGGTGGGCCGCCGAAGGTAGCCCGGAGAAGATGGCCGACCCGTGGCACTACCGGCATCGAGGGACGGAACGGGATCGGGCGCGGAAGAGTCGGGCCAGAACGACCGCGACGGGCACTGAATCGCCCCGGGTTTGGTGCTCACTGTGATCCGGACTCACCGGGGGAATTCACCCTGTCTCGGCGGGTGCGTTCCGAGGACGGTGGTGAGCTGGAGTTTGGTCTCGTCGTCACTGCCGGGTACAGCGGCCATGATCACGATCTTGAGCTCGGAATCGCCGTCGGTCAGCACGTCACAGTCCACCGTGACCGGACCCACCGACGGATGCCGGACGGTCTTGCGAACCTCGCGATTGGCAGCCACCTCTCCTGTCGCCCATTGTTCTGCGAACCTGGCGTTGCCCGCATTCAGATCAGCGATCAGCGCGGCAAGGCGGCGGTCCTGAGGGAATCGGGCGGTGGCGCGGCGCAGATCGGAAACGAGAGCGAGGTCGGTGGTGTCCGGGTCGGTTTCGGTCACCGGCCACAGCGCCAGATAGGTGTGATCGTCGTTCACTGGGAACCGGTCGCGGGCAAAATTGCGCAAGGGCGGCGGAACCTCGGAGGGGTCGCCCAGCAGAGCGGCCCACCCACGGTTCCACCACACCATTTGCCAGTCTGCCGCGAACACCGCCACCGGCACGTCCCCGAGACGGACAAGCACCCGCTGCACGCCAGGCGGAACATGGTCGGAAATCATCTCGTCCGCCGGCGGCACGAGCCGTGCGAGGCGGAACAGATGGTCCCGCTCGATCGTGGACAACTGCAGAGAACGCGCCAAAGACGCCACCACCGACGCCGAGGGTGTCGTCGCCCGCCCCTGCTCCAGGCGCACAATGTAATCGACCGAAACGCCGGCCAAGTCAGCGAGTTCTTCCCGCCGCAGTCCGGTCGCCCGGCGCCCGCGGACGACCGGCAGCCCGGCTGCCGACGGGGGCAGCCGATCCCGCCACGCGCGAATGGTCGCGCCCAGTCCAGCGCTGGGGGGGTGTCGTCGACATGTTGTTCATTCTCCTGCGTCTCCGATCAGGTGCTGGGCCGCGAGGGTGGTATTGGTCTTCCTACCGTCGAAGCGTCCCTGGCCCGACTCCCCCGGCGAGGCAACCATCGAACCCATGACCATCACCCTTATCACCGGAGCCAATAGAGGCATCGGCGGCGAGACCGCCCGCCGCCTGATCGCCTGCGGACACGTCGTTCTCCTGGGAGGGCGCAACCGCGAACAGGGCGAATCCGCAGCCGCGACACTCGGCGCACGCTATGTCCCCATCGACGTGACCGACGGCATCTCGGTAGCCGCTGCGGCGGCGAACATTGCCGAGCACGAGGGCAGAATCGACGTCCTGATCAACAACGCCGGTGTGCAAGGTCCCTTCGGAGATCCCAGCCATCTCACCGCTGGGGACGCCCTCGCCGTCCTCGACGTCAACCTCCTCGGTGTGATCCGTACCACCACCGCATTCCTGCCACTGCTACGCCGCTCCGACGATCCCGTCATCATCAATGTCAGCAGCGGCATGGGCTCCCTCGCCATCACCCACGACCCCCACCGCTCCGAGTCACAGGTCATCGCGCCGCTGTACGCCTGCTCGAAAGCAGCACTGACGATGCTGACCACCCAGTACGCCAAAGGACTCGACGGCATCCGCATCAACGCCGCCGACCCCGGCTACACCGCCACCGACATGAACGGTCACACCGGAACCCAAACCCTCACCGAAGGCACCGACGCCATCGTGGCACTCGCCACCGAGGGCCCCGGGGCCGGCACCGGACGATTCGTCTCCCGCCACGGCGAGATCACCTGGTCCTGAAACCACCCCCGGTAAATCAGCAGTCTCGAAGAACAGCGGGTGCCGACGGCCAATTGCGCAGCAGGGCGTCCAGGGCGTCGACGGCACGTGAGGTCGATGGAGCGGAAATGGTGCCCGAATCGGGACTGTCAATCTGAGCTCGAGATTTATCCTGACCGGTTGCAGCGTCAACCCCGGATGATCTTGCGGGCAGCCCTTGGTCGATGATTCCTGTTGCGATACATGGAATTTCGAACCAAGGGCTGCCGGGGTGCGTCCGATCGCGGGCCGAGTGCTGATCGTGGCTGAAATCCGCGAATATTCTTGCCACACTACCGAAGTCGACCCAAGCCGCTCGAACGCCCTCGCGACATCACACCGGCCTCGTCAACCGCCCCGGTCGACGCGACCGGAACAGAAGTCGCTTGACTCGAAAGACGGCTGAGAACCTTCCGCGCCCTCATCAACTCGTGTCGTCACCGATCAACTCCGAAAACCACCGGGGTGAGGAGGTGGCGGGCAAAGAAACAGCGCGAACTTTCCACCTCGAAGGACGGAGTCTCGTTGTGGCGTCCGGGATTCGCGTGCAGAGTCTTCTCCGCGGAGGCAAACGCGTCGAACAGTGCCAAACCCGCATCGCGGGGCACTACTTCGTCGTCCCATTGGAGCAGAAATTCGATGGGTATCGTGATCGAGGCCGCGAGGGCGAGCAGAGCCTGTCCATGGGCCAAACCGAGAACGGCCGCGCTAATGCGGGGCTCGGCGGCGAGCAAGCGGACACCGAGGGCCGTCCCCAGCGATACGCCCCAATAACCGACCGGCTCGGCGACATCACCGAGAGTGAGCAGCGCGTCAAGAGCAACCTGCCATTCCGGGACCACCTGTGCCGCAAGTTCGGTGTTGTAGCGCCGCACATCGCTGGCCCTGGTCACACCGTCGGCGGCGTTCTCCCTGATCGCAGCGAGCAGCTGCCGGCCGCGCTCGGTCTGCGGGCGAGCGCCGTGACCAGGCGCGTCGATCGCGGCGACGACGAAACCGCCGTCCGTGACATAGCGGCGGGCCCGGGCCACCAATGCCTCGGAACTCTTGTGCTGACCACCGCCATGGCCGAGCAGAATCAGTGGTCTTGCGCTGGTCGCACCAGTCGGCGACCAGACGATACCGCGGACATCCCCGACTGTGAACAAGCGCTCGATGACACCGCCCGACATCGCCTCCGAAGTGACATCCATAGCCGCGTTCTACACCACCGGTCGGACACCCCGCATTCGGCCAGGGTCTTCAAACTCGCCGGGTCCGCCATCCTTCGGACAAGCCACAACCCAGACCTACCACCACACAGCCTAACGCCGGACTCCGAACTGCCTCTTGACATAAAGGGGATCCATGAGCGTGCGTTCCACGAGATCACTTGTCGGCCAACGCATTCGGGTACCCAAATGCGTGGTATGCGGCATAGATTACCGGATGTTCCCATGCTGATGGGGGCGGCGGCGGAGTCGATGCACCCGACCTTCGATGTCGTCGCCGCCGTGGCCTTCGGCGCCGACACGAGCACTGCCAGTCCGGTCCGGCCGGCGTATCCGCTTGGACTCAGACCGGACCGCTGATCTCCAGCCTGTGTCCCTCGGGCAGCACGCAGCAGAAGACGGTGTCGCCCCATCCCTCTCGAGTCGGCGGCCCCTCGGTGGTCCCGCCGGCCGCCACCACCCGGCCGTACACCTCGTCCACCGCCTCCGCGCTGTCCAGCAGCACCGTCACGGGCGCGATCTGCTCGCCTAGCGGGGTAGCGCGCAGCCGCAGGCTCGGGCCGTTGGACCACGGCCACAGCTTCGCCGAGGCGTATCTGATGGGCGCCCCGGGCGGCCCGACCTGGAAGCCTACGGCGATGCCCAGCGCGGAATCCAGGAACGCCAGGGTGGTTTCGACGTCGCGCACAGGCAACAGCACATGGACGGCATGGAAGGACGTGCGCACACCGGGCCCGGTCCGGCCGAGCACGACCTTCTCCCGCATTCCGGTCCGCTTGTCGGGCACCGCGAACCGGCCACGCTCGGTCAAGCCTGCACGCTCGGCGACCCGGATGGAACCGGTGTTCGAAGCGTTGGCCCACACTTCGACCAGTGGGACCCCCTCCACAGCGATGAGATGCTCGACGATGGCGGCCACCGCCTCGCCCATGATCCCCCGGCGCCAATGCGACCGGCGCAGCATCCAGGACAGCCACGGCACCGGACCTCCACCGACCAACTCCACCAGCCCTAGCGCGGGGTCCTCATCGAGCCGACGCACCGTCCACATCCGGCTGTTGGCTGGAGCGAGCCGGGCGGCCAACCGTTCCCTGGTCTGGACCGCGTCGACCGAGGCCACCTCATCCAGCCAAGGCGCGGTGACCTCCGGGTCACCGTAGCCGACGTGCAAGTCCGCCGCGTCGGTGTCCGGGTCCAGGGGGGATAGCCGGAGATGTGCGGTGACCAATTCCATTGTCGTGTCCTCGCTTTCGGCCCGCGCCAGCGGGCCTTCACGAGGTTAACGCCGCGGCGCAGGGCCGATGCCAGCTGTCTCGGGTGCGTGGCAATGATGCGTCGCAGGCCTCGACGCTTCTGCTCCTCGGGCCGGAGGATCGTGCGGCATTCGAGCACGGACTCAATCCGTAGAAGATGTACTGGTAAATGTGATTGTGTGCGGCGCACACAGACGTCCTGAAGTCAACACAAGTGATCTGCAAGGCTGAATTGCGCGCACACGCGGGTGTCGGCTCTCGTGTTCGGGATGCCCCGAGACCTGGTTGATTCCGGCGAACTGGAGTGGTCATGACGTTGCCCCGCAGCCGTGACCGAGGTCGTCCGAGCGTCTCGCTTACGTACCGTCACAGCACATAATGAGACGACTCAAAGTTGCACCTCCCCGTGCCACCCCGATGATCGACAACGACGGGAACATACCCGGTGGTTCGTGCCGGCGCCGATGGTGATCTGCTCGTGCAGGGCCTGTGCTCCTTCCAGCGGGATCGCGTCGTTGGCGACGAGGCCGATGAGCGACATCCACGGCATGGCCTCGTCACGGCGGGTTAGCGGAGTGCGGGGTCGTCCGTCTACGTCCACCACCCGCAGGACCTGCAGCCGGATATCGTTCTAGCTCCGCTCATCGCCCAGTTGGACAAAGTGCGGGATAGACTTGCTGCTGCGGGTATCGATGTGACCGATACCCCTGAAGGTCCGAAATGGTCACTAGCCCAGGGCTGAAATGCCCTGGACCACCTGATATTTCTGTAGGGTCCGGAAAGTCGTGGCGGAACACCAGCTGACTGACCTCGCCGTTTCCGGTTTGTCTCGCATCTTGGCGGGCGTCGCCAGTCTCAATTCAGTGGCATTTCTTCATGCTTCGTCCGTTGTCACGGCATCGCGCCGCGTGCCGCGCCACGCCGGTGACCGACCAACCGTACGCCGGGTGATCGCTCGATAATCGGCTATAGGATTCTGGCCTCGATGTTCATCGCGCCCGGGCGGTCCAGGGAGGCGGATCATTGCGAGTGAGTCGATTCGCTCGAATCCGAATTCTTCGTAGAGTTTGTGCGCGTTGTGCGTGAACAGGATCCAACCGAATTCGCGCCCTGGTCCGGCGTCGATCATATGGTTGAGGATGAGTTTTCCGAGTCCCCGGCGACGATGGTCGGAAGCGACGAACACATCGGCGAGCAGGGCACTGCCGATGCCATCCGATATCGCGCGAGCAAAGCCCGCCAGCATGCCGGTGGTCGACTCATGCGCGGTAACAACTCGCCAAGCGGTAGTGAACTCGTCTTCGACCTGGTCGAGGGTGCGTCCTCGGCTCCAGTACGTCTCGGTCGACAGATGCCGCCAGACGACCGCGAAATCGAGTACCGCCGAATCGGTGCCCAGTCGATAGGCCATACCGCCGATCCTATCGAGGTCGCTCGGGGAGTTGGTTCGTTCCGCACCTGACCGGTGACCTGACGTGGAATGATCTCAGCGACAAGGCATCTCAGCAAGCACGAACCGGCAGAGAACTCAAACCTCTGCAGAATCATGTCGAAAGGATGACTCCCTCATGGCATCTGGTGTCACAGTGCACGACGACGTCGTTACGCAGTTCAACGACTTCAAGTCCAAGCGACCCCCGTTCAACTACCGCTACTTCATCTACAAGATCGAAAATGACTCGGTGATCGTCATCGAATCCACTGCTCCGGCCACCGACGACTACGGCAAGCTCTACGACACCCTGTCGGCGATGAGAGACGAGTGCCGCTACGCACTCGTCGATTTGGAGGTCACGGCATCTGATGGTCGACCGACCTCGAAGATGGTCTTCATCAGCTGGTCGCCGGACACCGCCAAGATCAAGAGCAAGATGCTGTATGCCTCGAGCAAAGAGGCGATCAAGCGAGTCCTCGTCGGAGTCAACATCCATCTCAATGCCACCGATGTCAGCGAGCTCGAACAGAACTACGTGGCAGACAGCATCAAGCAGTACCTCTGACAGCGGAACTCACCAGTCGGCGATGTTGCTTCGATCACCGCGCCGGTCGACCATGCGCTGGCTTGATGCAGCAGCGGCGTCGCGTCCCAAGCCCGCGCCTGAGACACCGTCGGTCGTGGGACACCCACTACATCGCGTTCCCCTTTCCTGCGTTCGGGTAGCGTAGCCAGGATTCGTCACGGTGTCAGAGATGCTGTGCCCCAAACGAACTGCCGACGAGGGCCTAGCCTCCGAGGGACCCCCCAGCCTCGCCGGGCTCCGCCTCGAAGAGAGGGTCTGCGTTGAGATGAATCACACCGTAGTCGTAGGCGTGGCGTCTGGCTGAGACCTCGGCGATATTGACGCTGGCGATAGGGGCGGCGGTGTACACCGCGACAGGGTTGCCCGACTCGTCTGAGACCGTGAGGTCGGCTGGGACGACTGTCCCGCCACTGAGGGTCAGGCCCGGTACTCCGTCGGTGTAGGTCAGCGTCAGCGTGCCCACGTCCTCGGGTTTGATCTCCGATATCGGGATCACTCCTAGATCTGTCGTCTCAGGTGCGGCTTGCTCGTCGGACATGGCATTGCCCTCCTTCGCGTCAGCCCGATACTGACCCCCACAGATCGTCCCAAGGCGAAAGTCGTGGTCATGCCAGATCGGTTGTGCCCAGTTGAAATTCGTGGAAAAGATGCCAATTTTGCCCTGAATGGAGGCAGGAAGCGCCCCAGCAGTCTACTCCAAGGACACACGCACATCGGCTTTGCGGTGCGTTGCCGAGGGTTGAGACGATCTCCGCCCGTTGATCTTCCAAAGATCCGCGTGGCTCAGCTCAGCCGTCACATAATCGGCAGTAGCGGACGTTCTGCACCGCACCACGTTCCGGCCACCGACGTCCCGAGCTGGCAGGTTCGGACAGCACGGCTATGCGGCTTTTACCGGATCTGAGCCACCACGAACACCTCGGATACCGCGACGACCCGTGTGCCACCGATCACGCGTTCCAGGTGAACACGAACCGGTTCAGCCTGGACCTTTCATACACCAGTCCAGCGGGCAGCTGGCTCTTGTCCGTGTCGATGTCGACCGCACCGGTGGCCTGGTTATAGGTGAAGTAGGCGGATCCGACAGCGAGGTCCTGCGGAGGCGAGACGCGCTGCACGATCAGGTGGGTGACCTGAATCTCCTGGGTGTCGATCGCTGTGCACGGGTCTCCGGAGGTCAACAGTTGCTGTTCGGTGCCGACTTTCAAGGCGAGCGCGTAGACGTCCTCGTGATCGATGGCTTTGACGAACGACGCGCAGATCTGGCGCGGCTGCAGCGGACCACAGTCGTCCGACTCGCGAAGCACCGCCACGATGTCATGGATGCCGCAGGCCGCGTCGAGGACACTTCGGCCTTCGGTGGCCGCGAGGATTTCCGCCACCGTTTGGCCGCGGTTCGGCCCGGGTCCGGCCCCGGCGGCCAGCAAAGTCCCGTCTGCCGTCACCGCCAGAATGTAGTTCCCGCCGTTGCCGATGAACGCGATCTTCTTTCCTTCGGCCGCACGCAGGATCTCCGGTACCGACTCTGGATCGCCGGCGGCGAGCAGGGATCCGTCCGCCGTCAATGCCAGACTGAAGTAGCTGCCTGCGGCTACCGCGGTAATCGTTCTCCCCTCGGCGGCTTTCACGATGCCCGACACCGAGCCGGAGACGTCGGATCCGGCAGCCAGCAACGCGCCATCCTCGGTCACCGCCAGAACGTGCCTCCTGCCGCCGGCAATTCGGGTGATCCGCTTGCCTTCGGAATCATGCAAGATTGTGCTCACTTGCCCGTCGGTGTCGGCTCCGGCAGCGAGCAACGTCCCGTCGGTGGTCAACGCCAGACTGACATCGTGACCAGCGGCGACCGTCGTAATCGTCTTACCTTCAGCGGCTCCCCGACACAGGCCCGTTGGCGTCGTAACCGGCGGCCAGCAGCACCCCGCCGTCGGTCACCGCCAGGCTCAGTAGCCCGTTCGATGCAACGGCCGCGATCTTCTTGCCTTCAGCAGCCCGGAGGATCCCGGGCAGCGAGTCGCTGCCGCTCGCCGCAGCGCCGACCAGCGGACCCGCAGTCACAGTCGAAGTCCGTGCTTGATTCTCGAATATCATTGTGCGTCAACACCTTTCAATTATCGAATCGTAAGATGTTCAATCGCTCGAGAGTATCGGAGCACATGCTACTACCAACCGGAAACATTGAATCTCGGCATTTCAGTGCGTTGCGGGAGGCTGAGCCGTTGGCTGGCGTTGTTCGCGGGCCGTAGCCGCGCGACTCGATATTGTGGTTCGCGCGAGCCACCGCTCGAGGTCGGCGGTCCCCGGAGCGGTGCTGGACCCTGGGCCGGTGGTGGCTGCCGTTCCGCACGCCACGGCGGCGGCGAGGCATTTCGCCGGCGGCCAGCCGGCGAGCAGGCCATGAACGAAACCGACGTTGAAGCAGTCACCGGCGCCGGTGGTATCCAGAGCTGAAATCTGTGGTGCGGCGACGCCGTAACGTTCGCCATCGTATGTTGCGGTGGCCCCGGCGCTACCGAGTTTGATCACCACGGTCGACACAAGTTCGTTCAGCCGTGATATCGCATCGTCCATGGTCGGTGCCCTGGTCAGCCGCAGTGCTTCCTCGGCGTTGGGCGCGAAGATGTCGGTGGAAGCCAGCGCGGCTCGCACTCCGGGGGTATCGACATCGACGGCGACGTCTTGGCAGTCCATCACTACGGTGATGCCGAGGTGGCGGGCGAGCTTCAGCGCGTGCACGGTGTCGGCGTCGTAGCGTAGTTGCGGCACCATCAGGACACGTGGTCGGTATTGCCGTAGCAGCGACGGGAGCGGTTGCGGGTAGCTCGGGTCCTGGAAACTGACCATCGCACGGTCTTCGGGCGTGGACAGGGCGACGGTCAGGCTGCGCAGCGGGGTCGGCTGATGTCGGAAGGCGCTCTCGTCCAATCCTTCTGCGCGTGCCGCGTGCAGGACATGGGTGCTGAAGGGGTCGGTGCCGAAGTCGGTCGCCCACACAACGTCGTGCCCGAGCCGATGCGCGGCCATGGCCAGGGTGTAGGCGCCACCGGGCATCATTGTGAACCCATCGGCGAAGACCTCTCGGCCGGGTCGGACGGGCTCGGGTAGCCCGTGGAAGATCAGATCCACGAAATAGGCGCCCACCACGAGAATTTCCCGCCTATCCGGCTCGTCTGTGCCCATCCGATGAGCGTACCGGGGGTGAGGTGCCGAATGTGGGAGGTCGAGACGGTCACGGCGGCACCGGGATTCATGTTGCGGGTGTTAGCTTGGGATTGGTGATGAGGATTCTGGTCACCGATTTGGACGGTACGTTGCTGGGCGGGGAGATCGCCGACCGGCGTCGACTGTGTGCGGTGTTGGCTCGCCATCCCGAGGTGACGGTGGTTTTCGCTACCGGCCGCGGCGTGGCGTCGGTCGCCGATGTGCTGCGTGATCCGCTGGTGCCGAGACCACGCTGGATCATCGCCGATGTCGGTGCCACCGTGGTCGACGGCACCGACTTGCGGCCGGTCGGGGATATTCAGGCCCACCTTCGTACCGGATGGCCTGGGACACAACAAGTTCGGCATGCGTTGAGCCGCTTCGGGCAACTGACGTACCAGCGGGTGGCGCAGGACGGGCGCTGCTCGTATCACCTGGCATCGGGCCAGCTGACCGACGAACTCACCGCCGCTGTCCACGCGCTCGGATGCCGGTGGCTGTACTCGGCGGACCGCTACTTCGACGTCGTGCCGCCGAACGCATCAAAGGGCAACGCCGTGGCGGCGTTGGCCGAAAAGTTCGGTTGGCCAATGGATTCCGTCCTGGTGGCCGGTGATTCGCTCAACGACGCATCGCTGTTCGAACTGGGCACACACGGCGTGATAGTCGGCGCCGCCGAGCCCGCCCTGAACCAGGCGGTTCCCCTCGACGCGCGTATCCATCGCCCCGAGCGGCCGGGCGCGGGCGCCATTCTCACAGCACTGCACGCGCTGGGGTGGGTCGCACCGGACAACTGCACCGAGGACCGGCACTGCCTGATAGTCGGCTATCACCGACCACCGGTGCCCCGGGGCGAGCGACGATCACCGTCCAGCCCCAACGGGATTCTGCCCAGCCTGACCGCCCTGTTCGCTCAGGGGTTGCCGGGCATCTGGGTCGCCGCTCAGGTCGGTGAGGACGGTGTCGACGCACGCGAGCACGAGGCCCCATTGTCATTGCTGCCGGTGACCCCCGACGAATGGAGCGGCTACTTCCATCGCGCGTGCAAGGACACACTGTGGCCGATCCTCATGTCCGAGCCGCACCGCATGCGCTTCGATACCGCAGCCTGGGCCCACTATCGTGCAATCAACCAGCGATACGCCGAGCATATCAGCGAACGAGCAGCACACGGCGCGACCGTCTGGCTACACGACTACAACCTATGGCTCGTCCCCGGCCTGCTTCGCCAGATCCGACCCGATCTGCGCATCGGACTGTTCCACCACACTCCCTTTCCGCCGCCGGAGGTGTTCGCCGCCCTACCCACGGCAGACGAAATTCGTTCCTCGCTCATACAGTTGGACTGGGCTGGATTTCACACCAATGCCTTCGCCGACAACTTTCGACAAATCCTGGCCGGCCAGCCCACACTGCCAGCCTTGGGTGTCCATCCGCTGGGTATCGACCGTCCAGCCATCGAAACACTCGCCCGCAGCCGCGCCTCGCGCATACGGCCCAGCCGACACGCGTTGGTGCTCTCCGTCGAACGTCTCGATTACACCAAAGCCCCCGTACACAAGGTCGACGCCATAGCGGCGTTGCTCGAGCACCGCCCGGACCTGCACGGCCGATTGGTGTTCCGGCTCGTCTGCCCACCACCGGAACCAGGCATCTCCGCCTACGACACCACTCGCCGCGCTCTCGAGCGACGCACCACCGAGATCAACGACGCCTGGCGTGTCGGCAATTGGCAACCGATCGACTACATCCCGCACAACCTGCCGCTCTCCGAGGTGATGGACCACTACCTGGCCGCGGACGTGTTCTGGGTGACATCCCTTCAAGACGGCATGAACCTGACCGCAAAGGAATTCGTCGCCGCCCAGTCGGCAGTGACCGGACCCGGCTCCCGGCCCGGGGTGCTAGTGCTGTCCCGCTACGCCGGTGCCGCAACAGAACTCGGCGACGCCGCCCTACTCACCGACCCGCATTCCCCCGAAGACCTCACCGCCACACTCGCCCGCGCACTGTCCCTCGACCGCACCGAGCGCCGCACTCGCGCGAAACGTCTGGCCCACCTCTTAGGCCACGACCGCCCCATCGACTGGGCAACCCGCATCATCGACGCCATCCGCATCCGCACCCCCGACCCGACCGCAGTGCCGATCACATACCAGCCGTCCTGATCGCGCAACTCGGCAGATTCGGACATCACGAAACACGCGGAAATCGGCTACTTAAGACTTGATGCCAGGGCTTGATCCCGGCCAGGATCAGTCTGCGCCTGGACGACACCACCGACACCGAGATGCAGGCGATACCAACAGATCGATCCATCCTGCGCTACATGAAAACTGACCGCCGCTGGTGAGATGTGAACCAAATCGGCGGCTATCAGTTGGAACGGCGGTTCGTCGTCCTCGCGGCTGCCCCCGAAAGAGTTCGGCGCGGAGCCCCAAGAGGCGTCGGCATAGCTGCTATTACGTGCCCGATAAGCCTCCTCCTCCGCTTCGGCCTCGGCTTCCTGCCGGGCCCTCTCGGCACGTGTACGCGGCAACGAGGTGACCTCCCCGTATCGGGCCTTGCGGTAGCGCCAATGAAGCTCGGCACGGTGGGACCGCGGCGGGTCCTACCGAGCGCGTTCCTCGTCGGGGTCGACGTCATCCGGATCCGCGTAGGCGATCTCGCACAACGCCAGGAAGATCACCTCCACGGTCTCCCACTGCGGCAGGGCTTTCGCGGCCAGAGTGCGCCGAACCGTCTCTTCTTTTCTCCCTCAGCATTGGCGCCGCGGTGTCGCCAGTGCTGAGAAGGATTGCCATGCCAAGGTTCCCACCGACGGCACCTTTGAAGCCCACCTGTAGCCACGGGCTCGACACCACCCATAATGGACAGCCCACGGTCGAATGGAGGTCAGAGATTTGAAGCTGGCAGAGGCGTTGTCGTTGCGCGCGGACTCCGCGCGGCGGATCGAGCAGCTACGCGCTCGCATCGCGGGCAGCGCCCGTTACCAGGAGGGCGAGGAACCCGCCGAGGACGCCTCGGCCCTGCTCGCCGAGGCCGAAGAGGTAATCCGCGAGTTCGAAACGCTCGTCCGGCGGATCAACCGCACAAACGCCGCCGCCCGCATCGATGCAGAAAGCACGCTCACCGACGCACTTGCTCGCCGCGATGCGTTGCGCCTACAACACTCCATCATTACGGACGCCGCAGACGCGGCAACAGGCAGGAATCACGGCGGGTACGCGCGTCAGCTGCGTTCCGAACTCAAGATGCTCTCCGCTTTGCCTGTCGCCGAATTACGCGCCCAAGCCGATTCACTCGCCCTGCAACTCCGCGAAGTCGACGTGCGCATCCAGCGCGTGAACTGGGAGGTAGACCTCCTGGACTGACAACGAACGGTGGAGCAGGTAGTCGTTACGGAGGCGTGCACGACCCGCTGAGCCGACGGGTAATCGGCCACTTTCTTGGCGCACGATGGGCAGTGCGGGGGTTCGACTCCCTGCTTCACAACGCAGCCCAGCACCGCGCACAGGTGACAGTGCACAGCACACGACACACAACCATGTGCAGATCCATAACGACGAGGGCGGGCTAGGGGATCTCCACCCAGCGAGTAAATCCGAGTCGGCCAGTAGTCATTGGCTATCAATGATCGATAACTGGTCGTCGGCGGCTCGGTCGCGCCGGATGACGGCAATCAACCTGCGGTAGACGTCATCGATTCGGTGACCAGCTCCGCCGCGCCCACCGCGTTGATCACGTTGATGGCCCCCTCATCAACGGCGCCATCTGACAGCCGAAGGCTGTTGCGGTTGTCCAGTTCCCGTTCAGCGGGTATCGCCCTCGCCGATGGCGGTCGTGGCCGAGATCATCGGCGCTGATGCGTGGTCGCGCACCGTAGTTCGGATCGAAGGGGCGACATGAGGCAGCGGTTGGTCGGCAAGACCGCATTGGTGACCGGTAGTAGTCGAGGGATCGGCCACACGAACTACCTCGCCGCGAACCGCCGCAGTGGGCGCACCCGCTGTGCCGCGCGGCTGTGCCGTGATCTGCACCGGCCGCTATTCGAGGCCCTGAGCCTGCGCGACGAGGTCGAAGAAGACCCAGACACCGCCCTTGTGATACGACTCGGGGTCCTCCGAGCCGCCCAGGAACGGGTAGGGAGTGGCGATGTACACCTCGTCCGGACCGAGCGGCCCGAGCCGGTTGCGAATCGCGTTGACGTGCGGCGGCTGCAGGATGTGGGTGATGACGTTCGGATCGAACAGCACCCGGTCGATGAATTCGGTGAGGTCGGCGCACGCCCCGTAGCTGTTGAAACCAGGACTGTACGGGTCGAGGATCGCATACTCGCCGGTGCGGGTGCTCATCAGAAAGGCATGCCCGAGGTCCGAGTACCCGACCACGGTATCGAACCGCGCCAGGTGGTCGGTCCAGGCGGGCATCACCTCGTCGATTCGGTGCGGGCCGATGAAGCGATACGGGACGGTGGTCACCGGCACATCCAACCAGAGCGGACCTCAGTGGCCGGACCCCGCCGCCGATGTGTATATCGGACAGGGTGGAACTTCGATTCGGTATTCAGCTCGCACCCACTGCAGCAGACTTGACCCAGATTCGGGCTCTCGCTCGGCTGGCCGACCGGGAGGGGTTGGATCTTCTCGGCATTCAGGACCATCCGTATGCCGGGGCGCTGGCGGACACGATGTCGGTCATCGCGACGGTGCTCGCCGAGACCGAGCGGCTGCGGGTGTTCCCGGACGTCGCGAGCCTGCCCATGCGCGGGCCGGCGGTGCTCGCCAAACAGGCCGCGACCCTGGATCTGCTCAGTGGCGGCCGGTTCGAGCTGGCTCTGGGCGCGGGCGCCTTCTGGGCCGGGATCGCCGCGATGGGCGGGCCCACGCGGACGAATCCCGAAGCGCTGCAAGCGCTCGAGGAGGCAACTCGGATCATTCGTGCGCTGTGGCACGAGGAGACCAAGGCGCACGAGACCGGCACCTACTACGCGGTGCACGGCGTGCAGGCCGGTCCGGCGCCCGCACATCCGGTCGGGATCTGGTACGGCAGTGTGGGTCCCAAGGCGCATGCTCTGACCGGACGCCTGGCCGACGGCTGGGCCGCGCCCATCCCGCACTACCTGCCGTACGAGAAATGGCAAGCGGCACAGGACATCATCTCGGCCGCGGCGGTCGACGCGGGCCGAAACCCGGCAGCGATCACCCGGATGGCCCAGTTGGTCGGCCATATCACCGAGACGCCCGGCGCGGTGACCCTGCGCGGCGAGGAACCCATCCGCACCGACGCCGCGGGCTGGGCCCGCATCCTGGCGGACCTCGCCACCGAGACCGGCTTCGACACCTTCGTCTACTGGCCCGAATCGCAGGACGAAGCCCAGCTCCGCCGCTGGATCGGCGAGGTGGTCCCGCTGACCCGCCGGCTCCTGCACGCCGAGTAGCGACTCATCCGGCTCCGACACCCGGGCAGCAAGTCGGCTCGGGTGCCGGAGTCAGGCACAGATTGCGGCCGCGAATTCCCGGTCTGCGGCCTCCCGGCTCCGGACGGCCGTGCTTCCCCACCTGCACCGCCTGGTTGAGCAGCTCGGCGAGCAGGCAAGTACTGGACCGGGCATGGTGACCGCGGCGCCCACCCACCTGTAGCCCGTATGTTGTAGCCGCCTTGCTCACGAAGGTAAGCCAACCTAGCGGTCCAGCTGGAAATCCGGTGCCGTCCCGACGAGGTCTATACGATCAAGAGGCAACTTTTACCGTTTTCCCTACGTCCCGCTTCCCATCAGCAACCGCACACGCTTAAGGCTGGCTCATCGTGGTTTCACTTATCGATGTCGCGAAGCGGCTGGTGCTGGGGCTTCCGTTTCGCAGCGATCGGCTCGGGGAGACACTGCTGTCGAAGCGGATTGCGCTGCCAATTTTCGCCAGTGATCCACTTTCCTCGGTTGCGTACGCGACGCAGGAGATTCTGCTGATTCTCACCCTGGCCGGGGTGGCGTATCTGCATCTGGCGTGGTGGGTTGCGGCGGGGGTGGTCGTGCTGCTGGCCGTGGTGGTGCTGTCGTATCGGCAGGTGGTGCAGGCCTATCCGTCGGGGGGTGGGTCCTTCGAGGTGGTCGCGGAGAACCTCGGGGCGGGGGCGGGCCTGGTGGTGGCCGCGGCGTTGCTGGTGGACTACATCATGACCGTCGCGGTGTCGGTCGCCTCGGGCGTGGACAACATCATCTCCGCGCTGCCAGGGCTGAATCCGTACCGGGTGGCGATCAACCTCGGGTTCGTGGTGTTCCTGACCGCCATGAATCTGCGCGGCGTGCGCGAATCCGGGCGGATGTTCGCGATACCCACCTACGGATTCGTCGTCGGGGTGCTGGCGATGACCGCGGTTGGACTGGGGCAGACCTTCTTCGGGCACACCCCGGTCGCCGAGAGCGCCCACTATCAAATCCACCCCCAGCAGATCGGGCTGTCGGGCGCGGCAGTGGCCTTCCTGCTGCTGCGCGCCTTCTCCTCCGGTTGCACGGCGCTGACCGGCGCCGAGGCGATCTCCAACGGCGTGCCCGCCTTCCGCAAACCCAAGGCGCTCAACGCCGCCCGCACCATGACGGCGATGGGCGTGCTGGCGATCACCATGTTCGTCGGCGTGACGGCGCTGGCGATGCTCACGCACACCAAGGTCACCGAGAACACCTGCGACATCACCAATTTCCCCGGCAACTGCAACACCGACGCGCAGAAGACGGTGATCGCACAGATCTCCGCGGCGGTATTCGGCGGGCACAGCATCGCCTTCTACTACCTGATGGTGACCACGGCGCTGATCCTGATCCTGGCGGCCAACACCGCCTACAACGGCTTCCCGCTGCTCAATTCGATTCTCGCCCAGCGCCGCTACATGCCGCGCCAACTGCACACCCGGGGCGATCGCCTGGCCTTCTCCAACGGCATCATTCTCCTAGCGGTGGTGGCGGCCGGACTGATCTACGCGTTCGGCGGATCGACCACACGACTGATCCAGCTCTACATCGTCGGGGTGTTCACCTCGTTCACGCTGTGCCAGGCCGGGATGGTGCGGCACTGGAACCGCGAACTACGCACCGCGACAACGGCCGCCGAGAAGGCGCGCATCCATCGGGCGCGCATCATCAACGCGTTCGGCTCGTGCTTCACCGGCGTCGTCCTGATCGTGGTCATGATCACCAAGTTCGCCCACGGCGCGTATCTGGTGGTGTTCGCGATTCCGGTGCTGGTGGCGGTCATGGCCGGGATTCACCGGCACTATTCGCGGGTGCGGTCCGAGCTCGAGATAGACCCCGGCGAGGTCGAGACCCTGCCCGGGCGGGTGCACGCGATCGTGCTGGTGTCGGGCTGGCACAAGGCGACTCGGCGCGCTGTGCTGTTCGCGCGGGCGACGCGCCCGGACACGCTCACCGCGCTGTCGGTGAACGTCGACGACTCCGACACCCACGAGCTCACCCGGGACTGGGAGCAGGCCGGTATGGCGATTCCGCTGAAGGTCGTGGAATCGCCCTACCGCGAAATCACCAGGCCCGTCATCGAATACATCAAACGAGCGCGGCAGTCCCGCCCGCGCGACGTTGTCGCGGTGTACATTCCCGAGTACGTGGTGGGCCGCTGGTGGGAAAACCTGCTGCACAACCAGAGTTCACTGCGCCTGAAGGCACGGCTGCTGTTCGTGCCGGGGGTGATGGTGACGAGCGTGCCGTACCAGCTGCGATCCTCGCACACGCGGTCGCCGGAACGAATCCAGCACAGCCCCGGGGAGATTCGCCGCGGCATCACCCGGACGCACTGAGATCGGCGAACCGGCCGACCCCACCGTCCCCGAGCCTCGATCGCCCCGCATGCTGAGCCCTCCGAGATGCGCCGCCGCCCTCAACGGATCAGGGTGGAACACAACCAATCCGCGCCGATACCGAGCAGCAGGTACAACGCCGAGCACACCCGCAACCAGCGTGTAATGGCATCCAGGCGGCGCGCCTGCGCGCACAGCATCACGTAGGCCTGTTCCCGCACGGCCGGTTCGCGATCGATCGTGCGCTCGGCCGGCTCGCGGTCGATCGTGCGCTCGGCGGGCATGACCGAGCTCGACGGCGGCAGTTCCCGCGACCAGGCCGCGCCCGGCCCGAGCCGCCGCGGCTCCGGTCCCACCGCGGGGCCCATCGACTCGGCGGCGTACCGGGCGTCCTGCGCCCACGTCTCGGTGAAGAAGGAGCTGAACAGTATCCCGGTCGCGAGGGCGATGACGAGTACCCCCCAAACCATATGTCCTTTAAAGCATGCCGCCCGGCTTCGATCAAGCCCCCTTTCCACCCGCCGCGGCGAACTTCCCGATCGCACCGCCCAGCCTGCGCGCCTGACCGCAAAAATCCCTGGCCCACCCGGGAATCGCGCGATTCGGGCACCAGACCGAACCCGCCCGGAAGCCGCCACGCCCGCACCGACCGCTGGTCACCGTCCGCAACGGCCACATTCAGCGCCTTCTGGGGCCCCGGCGCCCGCCTGTCCCAGCACACCAAGCAGCACCTCATCAGCCGAGGCGACACGCGCACGGCCGATCACCATCCGCAACAGCCACATTCAGCGCCTCCGGACCCGTCGGCCGCCTGACTCAGCGCACCGGACGGCACGTCATCAGCCGGGGCGATACGCGCGCGGCCGATCACCATCCGCAACAGCCACATTCAGCGCCTTCTGGGGCCCCGTCGGCCGCCTGACTCAGCGCACCGGACGGCACGTCGTCAACCGAGGCGATACGCGCGCGGCCGATCACCGTCTGTCACAGCGGCATTGAGCGCCTCCACCGCCGACACCAGCGGCGCGAGGCCGGGATCCGCGGCGGCCTGGCGCAGCGCGCCGGACAGTGCCTCGTCGTGCGTGGGCCGCGCGGCGTCGAGCAGCTCCAGGCCGGCCGGCGTGACGTCGGTGTAGATGCCGCGGCGGTCGTCGGGGCACAGGTAGCGCTGCAGCAGGCCGCGATCCTCGAGGCGGGTGACCAGGCGGGTCGTCGCGCTCTGACTCAATGCGACCGAATCGGCGACCTGATTCATGCGCAGGTGCCCGCCCGGCCCGTCGTGCTGGCGGCTCAGCACGACCAGCAGCGAGTACTCGCGCACGCTGAGCCCGTGACCGGCCTGTAGCGACCGCTCGATCTGCGCCTCGATGCGGTCGTGCAGCACCGACAGCGCGTACCAGCCGTCGGCAAGCCCGGTGAGGGCGGCGTCGGCGGTCATATCTGCACCTTTCTTCGTCGGTCGCCAGGCCCGTGGACCGGCTCGGTTCCAGGATAGCCGCTCTCCGAGATATCCGGCGCTTGCAACTATAGAGCGTTTGCAATTATTGTGAGAGCTTGCAATCATCTTGTGCACAAAACTTAGGAGGCTCGTCCCATGCCACTGGCACTCCTGGCCCTCGCGCTCGGGGCCTTCGCCATCGGCACTACCGAATTCGCCGTCGTCGGGCTGCTCCCCCACATCGCCGGTGGCTACGGGGTGTCCATTCCCACCGCGGGACTACTGGTCAGCGGCTATGCCATCGGCGTCCTGGCGGGTGCGCCGATCATGACCGGCCTCGGCACCCGCGTCTCCCGCAAGCGGATGCTGCTGATCAGCCTGGTCCTGCTCGTCGCGGGGAACGTACTGTCCGCCGTCGCACCGACATTCGGCCTGATGCTGACCGGCCGGATCGTGGCGTCGCTGGCCCACGGCGCGTTCTTCGGGATCGGCTCGGTGGTCGCCGGATCGCTGGTGCGCCCCGACCGGCGCGCCGGCGCGATCGCGCTCATGTTCACCGGCCTCACGGTCGCGACCGTGCTCGGCGTGCCCCTGGGCACGCTGCTCGGGCAGCATTTCGGCTGGCGAATCACGTTCTGGCTGATCGCGCTGGTGGGGGTGCTCGCCATGCTCGGCATCGCGGCGCTGGTGCCCGATACGCCCGCGCCGCGCGATGCCCGGCTGCGCCGCGAGCTCGCCGTGCTCGCCAACCCGCAGGTGCTGCTCGCGATGGCGATGACGGTGCTGGGATTCGGCGGCGTCTTCGCCGCGATCACCTACCTCGCGCCGACGATGACCCGGGTCAGCGGGTACGCCGACGGCTCGGTCACCTGGATCATGGCGCTGTTCGGCCTCGGCTTCCTGATCGGCAATCTGATCGGCGGCCGGTACGCCGACCGTCATCTCATGCCCATGCTGTACACGACCCTCGGCACGCTGACGGTGGTGCTGGGCCTGTTCACGGTCACCGCGCACAACAAGGTCGCCGCGGCCGTCACGGTGGTGCTGATCGGCGCGCTCGGCTTCGCGACCGTACCCCCGCTGCAGAAGCGCGTCCTGGACCAGGCGGCCGGCGCGCCGACTCTGGCCTCGGCATTGAACATCGGCGCCTTCAACCTCGGCAACGCCCTGGCGGCCTGGCTGGGCGGCCTGGTCATCGCGGCCGGATACGGTTACACCGCACCGAATTGGGTCGGCGTGGCGCTGTCCGGGAGCGCCGTGATGCTGGCGGTGGTGTCGGGAGTGCTGGAGCGCCGGGACTCCGCAGACGCCACCGAGCGACCGGAATCCCTTGTGACGGCGGCACACTGAGTCCCGCCCACAGCCGCCCGCCCTACCGATTCGGCGGCCGTAACGTTTGCCCCTCCCGGATCCGATCGGTGTGTGGGCGCGGCCCGACGCTACAGTGACGGAAATCGACGATCGACGGGGACACACGGATGCACGCAGCGCAGTTGGTGGCCAATGACGCCGTCTACTACTACCTGGCCAGGTCGGGGCGCAATACCGATTGGCCGATGTGGTGGGTGTTCGACAGCGCGGACGGCCCGGCGCCGACCGCGCAGGAGGTCGTCGCGCACTTCACCACGCGCGCAGCGGTATTCGAGCCGCTGCGCCGCCGGATCCACGAGGCGCCCGGCGGATTCGCGCATCCGTTCTGGGTCGCCGACGACAGTCCGGTCGAGGATCATCTGGTGGCCCATCCGGCCGGGATGACGTGGGCCGCGTGTCAGCACGCGATGGCCGAGCTGCTCATCGAGCAGCTGGATGCGCGGGAGTGCGCGTGGCGGCTGCACATCTTTCCCGATGTGTCGGGCATCGACACCCTCACCGGCGCCGGGACGGTCGTGCTGATGCACACCTCGCACGCGCTGATGGCGGGCCCGGCGATGACGTCGCTGTCTGAGGCGCTGTTCGCCGCGACGCCGGCGCCCGTGCACATCGACGGGCAACCCGCTGCCGCGCAACGGGTTCGGGCCTGGCCCGCGGCGGTCGCCGGTGCGCTGTCCACGCCCTGGCGGCTGGCACGCTTCATCGGCGCGGTCGGCCGCGAGAACCGGAACATCGCCCGCGACGGCGGGGAGGGCTGGCTGACGCAGCGGCCGCGGACGAAGACGGCGCTCAACCGGCGCGTCGGCCGCGGGCGCGCGATGCGCACTGTGCCGCTGGATGTTTCGGCCGTCCGGGTGCCGGGCGTAACCGTCACCGCGGTCGGGCTGACCGCCATATCCCTTGCCATGCAACGGTATTTCGGCAAGCACGATGCGCCCTGCCCGGACGATCTCGCGGCCTACGTCACGATCGCGGTGCCGGAGGCGACGGTGATGGGCGTCAACCGCGTCGGCGCGGACGTGATCGATCTGCATCCCGGCGAATCGGGACTCGCGGACCGCGCCCGTGCCGTGGACGCCACGCTGCGCGCCCGCCGCGGTTCGGCGTCGAGTCCCCGCGAGCTGATCCGGCTCGGCCTCGTCGACGGCCTGCCCAGCCGCAGCTATCGCGCGCGGTTCGGCACCCTGCCGGCCGCCGATCCGAACGCGCCCGACCCCGCCCACACGATCCTGACCAGCATCCGCTGCGAGCTGTCGGCGGAATTGTCCTTGCCGGGCAGTAGGTTCCGGTTCGCGGGCATGCTGCCGCCGGTCTATCCCGATATCGCCCTGGCGCATTCGTTCGTCGGCGCCGACAAGGCATTCGCGGTCTCGGTGGCGTGCGATCCGGACATCGTCCCAGATCTGGACACCTACTGCGATCTGCTGGTGGACGCGTTCGGCGAACTCGCCGCGGCGCTGGCCTGACACCGTCCGCGCGGCGCGTCGTTTTCGGCCGCGTCCCGAGGCCTGCCCGATGCGTGAACCTCGCGGCAGGTGAACCTCGGGACAGCGGCGATCCACATATCCTGCGGGTGAACTCAGTCGAGCCAGGCGCCGCTGCCGCTGACCTTCGTCAGCCGGACCCGCACCAGATGGCCCTCCCCCACCGAGGGATCGGACAGGAAGTCCACGTCGGGGCCGATGTAGGCCTTGGCCAGCTCGCGCAGCAGGGTCCGCGCGCCGCCCTCGGTGATCTCGGCGCGGCCCTCGGCGACCAGGTATTCGGCGAGACCGTGATCGTCGATCCGGCCCGACTCGTACGAGATGCTGACGCGCGGATCCCGCTGCAGATTACGGACATAACGCTTGTCCAGGCCGATGGTGCCGATGGTCAGGGTCTCGGCCTCGGCCTTGGTCCACACGCACCGCACGTACGGCGCGCCGTCCTCATCGATGGTGACCAGGTGAGCCAGCAGGCCGCCGTTGATACCCGCGACGGCCTTGGCGGACAGAGTGGTTCGCATCAGCAGAGACTACCGTTCGTCGATCCGGTGACCGGCTTCTCGCAGGGTCGCGGTGGCCTCGGCGAGCCGGTGTTCGGGCACCAGGACCAGATCGGCGTGATAGGTGGAGGTGACGAATACCGGAATACCGGCCTCGGCCAGCGGCCCGACAATCGCGGCGGGCATCCCGGTCTCGCGCCCGTGCTTGGCCGGATCGCCGTACAGCCCGATCCAGATCTCCCCCTCGGCCCACGATGGCGCGTCGCGCACCACGGTCAGCCCCTCCGGCGCCCGCACCAACGCGATCCACTCGTCGTCCTCGGGGAACGTGGCCTCGGGAAAATGCTCGACCGCGAACCGGGAGGGCACGATGTGCAGGCGCTGGGCACTCATGCGGGCAATCCTAGGTGGGCGCGGATGCCATCCGGACCCCGTGTCGGCAACCCAGGAACGACTGGGCCGCGCGGGAACAGGTGACGCCGCGTCGGATCGTCGGTGCCGCGGGGCAATCTGCCCGATGCCACGGAGCGTCTACCCGGCGCTGTGCGGTGTCCAGCTAGCGTCGTGGGGCAACTACCCAGCGCTCAGCGTGAGGTGTCGGTGGCGTGCGAGACACTGACGGAGCGCAAGGATTCGCAGCGACACGGCGAGGAGGTGGGCGGTAGATGGCCGACGGTGACGGGCCCGACGACCCAGGGCCGGATGACATGGCGCGCGACGACGTCGAGAAGCGCTGGCACGATCCGGAGATGTACCGCCATGCGGCCGGTTACTGCGTCGGCGTGCTCGTCGTCGCGGCGCTGGTGTTCGCGGGGGTCGACGAGTGGGCCGGACGCCGGGAGCCCTGCCGACAGGTGGCACATACCTTCTGCGACACCACATCCCGCATCGCGATCCTGCTCGGGCCCGGGCTGATCCTGGTCGCCGGTACGGTCGGCGCGTTCATCGCCACCTATCGCGCCTGGCAGCGGCATCGGGCGTGGCCGATCTGGCAGGGCGCGGGCTGGTTCCTGATGACGCTGAGCCTGGGCTATCTGGCGATCGGCTCGGGCACGATCATGAGCTGACGCCCCTCACGGGGTGACCCCGAGCAGCGCCTCCTGCACCTGGCGCAGCCGGTCCACCTCGCCGCGGAATCCGGCGACCGCGTCGTTGTAGAGGAATGCCTCCACCAGCCGGACCAGCGCGTAGGCGAGGGTCTCCCGGTCGATCGGCGGCCGGTAGCCGTCCTGCTCCTGTGCGCGCTGGATCAGCTCGCCCAGCGCGCGGACCGTCGCCTGATGCACCGCCCCGTCGCTGCGCGTGATCAGCCGCAGCGCGGCGGTGGATTCGTTGTCGAAATACGTTCGCACCGAGGGGTCCTCGGCCAGCCAGCGCACCGTGCGGTCCAGCACCTGCGACACCCGATGGGCCCCGCGGGCCTGGCAGCGGCGGTCCGCGGCCACGACCATCCGTTCGAGCTGGCGGGCCAGCGCCGTGCCCAGCAGCCCGTCGCGGGAACCGAACCAGCGGTAGATGCTCGCGCGGCTCACACCGAGCCCGGCGGCAATCGCATTCACATCGACGCGCTCGCCGGCACGGAACGCGGCCAAGGTGACATCCAGCACCGCCTCGGGGCTGGCCGTCGCCGGACGCCCGCGCGTTCGCGCGGTCTCACCGCGTGCTGTGTCACCGGGCGTCATTCGCCCAGCATAGGTGCCGCAGCCCGGGAGAACGCACCTCGCATCGCAGCACCTCCCCACTCAATTTGATACACACCACTCTATGTGTACCATTTCCGGTGTACGGATGGTCCGCCGCCGAGTCGAGGTGACCGGTGCGACCACGATTTGGAGGTCTCATGCAACTGGCGCTCACCGACGACGAGCTCGCCTTCCGCGAGGAACTGCGCGCCTTCTTCCGCCGCGAAATCCCCGCCGACATCCGCAATGCCTACCGCCAGGGCCAGGAGATCGGCCGCGACGGATTCGTCACGACCCAGCGGATCCTCAATGCCCACGGCTACGCCGTGCCGAACTGGCCGGTCGAGTGGGGCGGGCGGGACTGGACCCCGATTCAGCGCCACCTGTGGCACGACGAGATGCAGCTGGCCTCGGTGCCCGAGCCGCTGACCTTCAACGCCAACATGATCGGCCCGGTCATCGCGCACTTCGGGTCGCAGGAGCTCAAGGAACGCTTCCTGCCGGCCACCGCCAACCTCGACATCTGGTGGTGCCAGGGCTTTTCCGAGCCCGACGCCGGCTCGGACCTGGCCTCGCTGCGCACCACCGCGGTGCGCGACGGCGACTCCTACATCGTCAACGGCCAGAAGACCTGGACCACCCTGGCGCAGTACGCGGACTGGATGTTCTGTCTGGTCCGCACCGACCCGAACGCGCCGAAGAAGCAGGCCGGGATCTCGATGCTGCTGTTCCCGGTGGACACCCCCGGAGTGACGGTGCGCCCGATCAAGCTGATCGACGGCGGGTACGAGGTCAACGAGGTGTTCTTCGAGAACGTCCGCGTTCCGGCGGAAAACCTTGTCGGGCAGGAGAATCAGGGCTGGACCTACGCCAAGTTCCTGCTCGGCAACGAACGCACCGGCATCGCCGGGGTGGGCGCCACCAAGGTGCGGCTGTGGCTGGCCAAGGAATACGCGCGCGAGGCGGGACTGCTGAGCGACCCGCTGTACACCGCCCGCATCGCCGAGCTCGAAAACGAGCTGCTCGCACTGGAATTGGTGCAGCTGCGGGTCGCCGCCGGATCTTCCGACGGCAAACCGAATCCGGTGTCCTCGATCCTGAAGCTGCGCGGCACCGAACTGCAGCAGGCGGTCACCGAGCTGCTCGTGGACATCGCGGGTCCGCAGGCCCTGCCGGTCGAGGGCGACACTCCGGACTGGGAGCGGCATTCCACCGCCACCTACCTGAACTACCGCAAGACCTCGATCTACGGCGGGTCCAACGAGGTACAGCGCGGCATCATCTCCGGCACCATCCTCGGGCTGTAAGCCGCTACCACCCCCGACCCGCACACCCGAACCGGCTGAATGAAAGGGCCGTTCATGGATTTCGAACTCACCGATGAACAGCGCATGGTGCAGGACACCGTGCGCGACCTCCTCGCCCGCGGATACACCGCGGAGCGGCGCAACGCGGTCATCGCCACCGACCTCGGACACGACCCGGCCATCTGGCGCACCCTCGCCGAAATCGGCGTGCTGGGGCTGACTTTCGCCGAGGACGACGGCGGCATGGGCGCCGGACCGGTCGAGGCCATGCTGGTGGCCACCGAACTGGGCCGCCGACTGGCGCCCGAGCCGGTGCTGACCGCCGCGCTGATTCCGGGCGGGCTGATCGCCGCGGCCGGAACCGAGCTGCAGCGCAAGGAGATTCTGCCGAAGGTCGCCGAGGGCGAGCTGCGGCTGGCCTTCGCCCACACCGAGCCGGGCCACCGTTACCCCGCACCGGCCACCGCCACAACGGCCGTGCGCCGCGGCGATTCGTGGGAACTGAGCGGCCGCAAGCATCCGGTCGCCGCGGGCGACAGCGCGGATCTGCTGATCGTCAGCGCCGCTACCGAATCCGGCACCGGGCTGTTCCTGGTCGATCCGGCCGCCGCGGGCGTCACGCGTCGCCCGTACCGCGCTCACGACGGATCCCGCGGGGCGGATATCGAATTCGCGTCCGTGCCCGCGATTGCGCTGGGCGCGGTGGGCGATTCGGCGCCGGATGCGGCCGAGCACATCGACGCGGCCACCGTGCGCGCGCAGGCGCTGCTGTGCGCCGAGGCGGTCGGCGCGATGGAGGAGGCGCTGCGCCTCACCACCGAATATCTGAAGACGCGCAAGCAGTTCGGCGTGGCGCTGCGCACCTTCCAGACGCTGACCCAGCGTGCGGCCGACATGTACGTCTCGCTCGAGCTGGCCCGCAGCATGAGCTACTACGTGACCATGTCGCTGGCCGACGGCGCCGTCGATCCGATGATCGCCGCGCGCGCGAAGCTGCGCGTCGGGCGTTCGGGGCGGCACATCGGCCAGGAGGCGGTGCAGTTGCACGGCGGCATCGGCATGACCGCGGAGTATCCGGTCGGGCACTACCTGGCCCGCCTCACCGCGATCGAGCACACGCTGGGCGACTCCACCGATCACCTGCGCCGGCTGGCCGCCCACGTCGGCGACCATCAGCTCGCGGAGCTGTAGGGCCCGAATACGCAAGGGCCCCTCGGCATGACGTTCATGCCGAGGGGCCTCTCCGACTATCCGCAGTGCACGTTGCGCCCGATCCACATGTTGTCGGTACCGCCGATTAGCCCGCCCCAGTCGATGCACTGATGCGCCGCCTGCAGATAGACCGGACCCGCGTACCAGGTGTACGGCTTCTTATCCTGCGCGAAATCGCGATGGTTCTTCGACAACTCCACACCGGCGGCCATGTCGATGTTCGCGCCCCGGTCGTCCCGGATCGTCACGACGCAATTCTTTTCGCCGTTGTAGGTGAGGTAGACGGTGCCGCCCCGCAGCGGGTGCGAGTCGATCACGTTGTAGCCGTTGCCACATTGATTGCCGTAGGCCGCCGCCGACGCGGTGGCGGGCACGAGAGCCGCTGTCGCGGCAACAATTCCGATCGCCCCCGCGCACGCGGCCGCAATCCTTTTCGCTTCGATCATCGAAAATTTCCTTCATCGGTTGTGGTTTCGTGCGAGCAGATTTTTACCACAACAACAAATTAAAGAAACTTCCCAGATATGGGAACCATTGTGCCGCATCGCATTTCACGCGAATAATTCAATTACGGTGAAAATAAAAGTTTACCCCGTGATTTAATTTCGCAAACATTTCCCTGGTGGGAGCATATTAATTCGAGACCGAAAAGCGCGGTAGCGGTTACCCGCCATCGCCCCGAGCCATGCCCTCACCCCCGCGCGGCCTCGGCCTCCGGCAATGGCGCCCGTTACCGTGATGGCATGTTGCACGCCCTGCTGTCGTTCGCCGTTGTCGCCGGTCTGCTCACCGTTGTTCCCGGGCTCGATACCGCGCTGGTGCTGCGCGCCGCGGTCGGACGAGATCGGCGCTATGCCTTCGCCACGGCGGTCGGGGTCGGCAGCGGCACCCTGATATGGGGAGTCGCCGCGGCCGCGGGCATTACGGTACTGCTCAGCGCGTCGGAGATGGCCTACACCGCGCTGCGGATCGTGGGCGCGATCTACCTGGTCTGGATGGGACTGGGAATGGTACGCGGGGCGCTGCGCAGGCGGGGCGCTGCGGTCGGGGCCGAAACCGTCGAGGTGTCCGGCGGTGTCGTCCGCGCCTGGGCGCGCGGCCTCGGAACGAATCTGCTCAACCCCAAGGTGGGCGTCTTCTATATGGCGATGCTGCCGCAGTTCATTCCGGCCGGGTCGTCCCATCTGCTGATGGGTACGGCGATGGCAACGGTGCACAACATCGAGGGTCTGATCTGGTTCACCGCCATCATCTGCGCGGCGGGTTTCGCCCGGACCTGGCTGAACCGGGACGGCGTACGCCGCGCCTCGGACGCGATCACCGGAACCGTGCTGGTGGCGTTCGGCCTCGATCTCGCGTTCGACCGCCGGTAGCGACGGCCGAACGCAAGCGATAACTCCTTACGCGTTCACCGAATCCGGCCGCCGGACAAGACGGCTGACGATCGGATATCCGGCGCACACCAGCGCCATCCACACCACGCCGACCACGACGGCGGTGCGGCCGCTGTCGGTGAAGAACAGCAGCACCACCACCAGACCCAGGAATCCCAGCGCCAGTGCGCTGGTCACCGGGGCGCCGGGCAGGCGATAGTCGCTGGCCGGGAGCTCGCCGCGGCGAACCTTGGCGCGATAGACCATGTGGCACGCCAGGATCATGCCCCAGACGACGATGATGCCGATCGTGCTGACCGAGGTGATGTAGTTGAACGCCTTGTCCGGGGAGATGACGTTCACGATCACGCCAATCACCATCGCCGCGGCCGAGACGATGATGCCCGTGTACGGCACCTGCCCGCGACTCAGCGCGCCCAGCCCGGCCGGGGCCTCCCCGCGCAGCGCCAGGCTGCGCAGCATGCGCCCGGTGGAGTAGATCCCCGAATTGCAGGAGGACAGCGCGGCGGTCAGCAGCACGAAGTTGATGATCCCGGCCGCCCCGGGAATGCCGATCTGCTGGAACACCTCGACGAACGGGCTGGTGCCCGCATGGAATTGGGTCCAACTCACCACCGACATGATCACCAGCAGCGCGCCGATGTAGAACAGTCCGATCCGCACCGGCAGCGTGTTGATCGCCTTGCGCAGCGTGGTACGCGGATCGCGGGCCTCACCGGCGGTCACGCCCACCAGTTCCACGCCGACATAGGCGAACACCACGATCTGCAACGCCAGCAGCGCCTGCCCGAACCCCTTGGGGAACACCCCGCCCTGATCCCACAGATTGCGCACCGAGGGATTCGGCGCGTGCCCGAACCCGATGACGAGCACGCCGATGCCGATGACGATCATCGCGATGATCGCGGTCACCTTGATCGCGGAGAACCAGAACTCACCCTCGCCGAACAGGCGCACCGAGATCAGATTCGCCGCGAACAGCACGCCGAGCACCACCAGGGCGGTGGCCCACTCCGGGACCGCGAACCAGTATTTGACGTACTTGCCGGCCACGGTGATCTCGGCCATGCAGGTGGACACCCACACCGCCCAGTACGTCCAGCCGGTGACAAAGCCGGCGAAGCGGCCGAGGAATTCGTGGGCGTACTCGGCGAAACTGCCCGAGACCGGGCGGTAGGTCAGCAGCTCGCCCAGCGCCCGCATGATCACGAAGATCGCCACGCCCGCGGCCAGGTAGCACAGGATCAGCGCGGGTCCGGCCTGCTGTATGGCCCCGCCGGCGCCGTAGAACAGGCCGGTACCGATGGCCCCGCCGATCGCGATCATCTGAATCGTGCGGGGGCTGAGCCCCCGCTTGTAGCCCTCTTCCTCACCCGTGGGTTCGGTCGCCGGCGCGCTCGGCGCCCCGGCTCTGCGGTCCGTCGTCATGCGACGCACGGTACCGGGTGGGTTCGACGACTCGCTCGGTTACCGAAAAAATGGCCCGTCAACCAGCGGTATGGTCCACATGGACCGCCATTTGGTGGCATGGTTCACAGTTCCCGTACTTGCATGCAGAACAGTTGTAGATTCACAATCCTTGTGTGTCCACAACGATTGCGGGGCTGAGCTCGCGCCGAAAAACCATCGTGCTGGTGACGTGCTGCCTGAGCCTGCTGATCTCGTCGATGGACGCCACGATCGTCAACGTCGCGATCCCGTCCATCCGGGCCGACCTGCACGCGCCGTTCTCGCGGCTGCAGTGGATCGTGGACATCTATACCCTCACCCTGGCCAGTCTGCTGATGCTGTCCGGGGCCACCGCGGACCGCTTCGGCCGCAAGCGGATGTTCCGCATCGGCCTGTTGGTCTTCGCAGCCGGCTCACTGCTGTGCAGCCTCGCGCCCAGCATCGACGTGCTGATCGGGGCGCGGTTCGTGCAGGCGATCGGCGGATCGATGCTCAATCCGGTGGCGATGTCGATCATCACCACCGTCTTCACCGATCGGGTCGAACGCGCCCGCGCGGTCGGCATCTGGGGCGCGGTCACCGGCATCTCCACCGCACTCGGACCGATGGTCGGCGGCGTACTCATCGACGCGCTGGGCTGGCAGTCGGTGTTCTGGATCAACCTGCCGATCTGCGCGGCGGCCCTGGTTCTCACCACGATCTATGTGCCCGAATCCAAGTCGATCAGCCGGCGCGGCATCGATCCGGCGGGCCAGGTGCTGGCGATCGCGGTGATGTTCAGCCTGGTCTTCGGGCTCATCGAGCACCGCCCCGCGATCTTCGTAATCACGGCGATCGCGCTGGCCGCGTTCTGCTACGTCGAGTCCCGGCATCGCTCGCCCTTCATCGATCTGCGCTTCTTCCGGAGCTTCCCGTTCGCCTCGGCGACCGTGATCGCGGTGTTCGCCTTCGCCTGCCTGGGCGCGTTCATGTTCAGCGCCTCGCTGTATCTGCAAGGGACGCGGCACTATTCGGCCACGCACACCGGGCTGCTGTATCTGCCGATGGCCGTCGCGATGCTCGTCTGCTCGCCGCTGTCGGGCCGGCTGGTCGGCCGCTACGGCACCAGGCCCTCGCTGCTGATCGCGGGCACCCTGATGACCGTGGCCACGGTCGCGCTGACCACCCTGAGCGCCGGCACGCCCATCGGGGCGGTGGCGGTGATGTTCGCGGTCTTCGGCATCGGCTTCGGCATGGTGAACGCGCCGATCACGACGGCGGCCGTGAGCGGCATGCCGCTGGATCGAGCGGGCGCCGCCTCGGCGGTGGCGTCCACGAGCCGTCAGGTCGGAGTGAGCATCGGTGTCGCGCTGTGCGGCATCATGTCCGGCGCAAGCCTATGGTGGGTGCTGGCGGGCCTCGCGGTGGGCGTGGTCGGGCTCGGAGCGGCGGCCAACACCGCGTGGGCCGAACGGTCCCGCACCGGGATCTCCCACCTGCTCGAACAGAAGGTTCCCACCCATGCCGGATGACGGACCCACACCGGATGAGGTGTGGCAGTTGCTACTTCACGTCGTGGGCACCCGCGACAAGTGGAAGCGGGCGGTCACCGAGCGCACGGGCCTGCCCTTCAGCCGGATCAAGATCCTGCGGACGCTGCGATCGGGCTCGATGACGGTGAAGGAGCTCGCCGCCGCGGCGGCCATGGATTCCCCCGCGGCGACGGTGACCGTGAACGATCTCGAGGAACGCGGGCTGGTGTTGCGCACGGTCGATCCAGGCAACCGGCGGTGCAAGGTGGTGTCGATCACCGATCACGGGCGCGAGGTCGTCGCGAAGGCGCTGGCGACGCACGAGCCCGCGCCGGAATCGCTGGGGGTGCTGACGGATTCGGAGCTGCTCGCACTCCGTGACCTGCTGCGCAAGATCGATCGCTGACACCCGGAGTCCCGGACCGGCCCGTACCGAATCCCCGACCCCACGTGCCGACGAGAGGCTCGAGCGCACCCCGGCGGCGACGCACACGCCGTCGCCCCGGGACGCGAACCCGGGGCGACAGCTATCGGACTTGCCCGTGTTATCGTGCCGCTATTCCTTGCGGGACAACCGCTCTCGCCACCTCGAGCGTGAAGGTGGTGCGCTGCTGCCATTTTCCGCAACCGCCGCTCTCGCGCCCGCCACACTCGCCACGCCCGCCCCGATCAGGCTCTCGTCGGGATAGGCCTCCTCGTCGTGGGCCGCGATATCGCCGCTCTCCAGGGCCGCGTCGTCCATGCGCAGTTTCATGAACAGCGACAGGAACTTCAGCAGCACGAACGTCACGAAGGCATCCCACACGATCACCGTCGCCGCGGCCCCGGCCTGCCACAGCAGCAGCTTCGGGTGGTGCCCGTAGAGCCAGCCGCCGTAGGACACGTCCTGCACGTCCTTGCCATTGCCCAGGTACACAATGATTCTCGGGTCGGCCAGCACGCCGACGAGCAGGCCGCCCGCGAGTCCTGCGACGCCGTGGGTGTGGAAGACGCCCAGTGCGTCGTCGACTTTCTTGAACAATCTGGTGCGGCCCAGCTTGTTCCACGACAGCCACACCAGCGTCGCGGCGACGACGCCGATCACCATGGCGCCGAAGCTGTTCACGAAACCGGCCGCCGGGGTGATCGCGACCAGGCCGGTGATCATGCCGTTCACCGCGCCCAGGAAGGTCGGCTTGCGTTGCGGGCCCGCGAACAGATCCCAGATCACCCACGTCAGCAGCGCCACCGCGGTGCAGAGGTTGGTATTGATCACGGCCTCGGAGGCATTCGCGCCCGAGAAGTACATGTCGCCGCCGTTGAAGCCGTTCCAGCCCAGCCACAGGATGCCCGCACCGGCCGCGGCCATCGGCAGATTGTTGGGTACCGCGCGTTCGCGGTCGCGGGCCAGCCTGGGGCCGATCACCGCCGCCGCCACGAAGCCGGAAGTGCCTGCGGCCAAATGGATCACGTACCCACCGGAGTAGTCCAGCGCACCCATCTGCGACCACCAGCCGCCACCCCACAACAGAAAGGCGTTGACGCCGTAGGCGAACGTCGCCCACAGCGGCACGAACAGCAGCCACACCCGGAAGTTGATC
The DNA here is from genome assembly GCF_018860155.1 of Nocardia albiluteola. GTDB lineage: Bacteria > Actinomycetota > Actinomycetes > Mycobacteriales > Mycobacteriaceae > Nocardia > Nocardia albiluteola. The sequence goes on along the minus strand of NZ_JAHKNI010000007.1, from coordinate 443,899 downwards.
CGGCCGATCACGCTGCCCAGGAACAGCAGCGGGGTGATGCCCGCGAACACGAATTGGAAATAGGCCAGCGTGGTTTCGCTGAACCGGAACTTCGGCATCGTCCCGTCGAGCAGCGGGATCAGTGCCTGATTCTGGTTGTCGCTGCCCAGGATCGTGTGCGGGACGCCGACGGCCGCGCGCAGGATGCCCGGCCCGAGCTTCATGGGTTCACCGAACCCCATCTTGAACACCCACAGCACCCACACGACCAGCACCAGGGCAAACCCGGTGAAGGCCATGAGCATGGTGTTGACGGCCCACTTCTTCTGTACGAGACCGCCGTACAGGATGGCGATTCCGGGGATACTCATCAGTCCGACGAGGGTGGCCGCGACCAGCTGCCACGCGTTGTCGCCGGGGTTGAGCCAATCATGATACGGAGTCATGTTCGGCGCCCTCTCTGCCGAAACTGGGGCAGGCTCGCGAGGGGCCGCCCGGGACCTTGCCGCGCTCGGATGCCGCACGTGGGCCGCGTCACAAGCGGTGAGCTAAAGTCTGGCCAGATCAGGTTTCGACCACGTTAGGCCGCGTTAACTCTGGATGTCTCCCGGCGTGGCGACGGAAATCCGCCAGCGGTACAAGATCATCCCGACCGGTGTCCACAGGGTACCTCGAGCTTCGATGGATGCCCGCCGGGCCCTGCGACCTCGCATTAGGGTGAGCTCATGGAGCCGTTGCAGCAGTACATCGCCGAGGAGATCGCGACCGACCACGCCGACGGCATACTCGACCGTCGCGAGGCCATGCGCCGCCTGGGCATGATGGGACTGGGGGCCGCCGCGGCCTCGGCGCTGCTGGCCGCGTGCTCGTCGTCGAACGGCGACACGAACCAGGCGCCTTCCTCGCCCGCCGCCGCGCCGACGCCCACACCGGCCGGGCCGCCCGGCGCGGCGGGTGCGCTGCCCTCCTCCCCCATCACCTTCCCCGGCCCGCAGGACCGCACGCTGCAGGCGGCCTGGGCGGCGGCGCCCTCGCCGCGCGGTGGCGTGCTGGTGATCCACGAGAACACCGGGCTCACCGACTTCATCCGCTCGGTCACCGGCCGCTTCGCCGGGATCGGGTACAGCGCCCTCGCGGTCGACCTGCTCTCCGAGGAGGGCGGTACCGCAACGTTTTCCGAGCCCGCGGCGGCCACCGCGGCGCTGGGCAAGATCCCCCAGGACCGCTTCGTCGCCGATCTGCAGGCGGGGGCGGCCGAGCTCGGGCGGCGAGTGCCGGGAAAGAAGCTGGGCGTCACCGGTTTCTGCTTCGGCGGCGGGCTCACCTGGATGGTGCTCACCGCGGGCACCCCGAATATCGCGGCCGCGACGCCGTTCTACGGGCCGTTTCCACAGGGCGGCGACCTGTCCGGGACCAAGGCCGCGATCCTGGCGATCTACGGCGGCCTCGACGCCCGCGTCGGCGCGACGCGCCCGGCCGCGGAGTCCGCGATGGCCAAGGCGGGGCTGACGCACGAGACGTACATCGCCCCGGGCGCGGACCACGCCTTCTTCAACGACACCGGGCCGCGCTACAACGCGGCGGATGCGGCGCAGGCCTGGCAGAAGGTGACCGCCTGGTACGGACAGCATCTCGGCTGACCGGTTCCGCCGATCGACCCGCCGGATGGGCCCTACTCGGCGGGAATCTCCAGTGCGGCAAGTACTTCCATGACGATACCGCTCGGCTCGGCGATGGCGTCCACGGAGATGCCCGGCTCGTCCGGGTCCAGCGGCTCGAACGTGGCCAGCTGCGAGTCGAGCATCTGCACCTTCATGAAATGGCCGCTGCGCGTGGTCATCCGGCGGACCAGCTCCTCGCGCGGGGCATCGAGTTCGACGAAGTACACCCCGGGCGCGGCCGCACGCAGTCGGTCCCGGTAGGACCGCTTGAGCGCGGAACAGCTCACCACCCCGCCGTGACCGGCCAGCCACGCGCCCACCGCATCCAGCCAGGGGATCCGGTCCGCATCGTCGAGCGAGTGACCGGCCGCCATCTTCGCGACATTGGCCGCCGGATGCAGGTCGTCGCCGTCCTCGTACTCCACACCCAGCGCCCGCGCCAGCCGCACCCCGACGGTCGACTTACCAGCACCGGACACACCCATGACGGCCACTGGTAGCCGATATTTAGCCATTCGGCGACCCTACCGGTACGCGCCGGGTCCGTGCCCCACCACCCGGACGACCTCGCGCCGCTCGATTAGGCTCGAATCGTGGCGCAGGAGAAGACTCCGGAATGGTCGGCCGACGCGAGGTCGGGATTCGAACTGGGCACCGACGGTCCCCGGGTGGTGCTGGCGGGTGTCGACGGCAGCGACGCGTCGTGGCGCGCGGCCGCGTACGCCGGCGGGCTGGCCCGCCGCCAGCACGCGCTGCTGGCGATCGTGTACGTGCAACCGTTCATGGCGATGCAGAGCGCCTACGGCGCCGACGTACAGGGCGTGACCGCCGAGATGGCCGACGACATCGCCCACACCATCGCCGAACACGCCGAGCGGGTCAAGGACGTGTACACCACGCGGTGGAAGTTCCTGACCCGCCGCGGCGACGCCTACACCGGCCTGGCCGCGGCCGCCGACGAGCTCAAGGCCGACGCGGTCATCGTCGGCGCCTCGGAGAAGGCCGGGCACCGGCTCGTCGGATCGGTCGCGGTGCGGCTGGTCAAGGCTGGTCGCTGGCCGGTAACCGTGGTGCCGTGAGCGCCGGTCGGATCAGATTCTGGTGAGCTCGTAGAGGCGAAAGGGCCGGTCGGGGGCCAGGCGCTGTTCCATCGCATAGCCGGGCCACGCGGCGAGCGCCCGATTCCAGGCACGGTACCGGTCGGGACCGGACATCCGCCGCACCTTGACCTCGAAACGCTCTCCGCGGGTGTGGATTTCGGCGAATTCGGCGGCATTCAGGTTCGCCGACCAGGACGGGTGCTGCGGGCGTCCCCAATTCGAACCGACCAGCAGCAGCGTGTCCGGCCCATCGGGCACATACAGTAGCGAAACCGTCCGGGGCACACCGGTTTTCCGGCCCGGGACGGTCAGCTGCATAGACGGCAGACCCGCCAGGTCCAGCACTCCGTGGCGGCCCCGGGTGACGCGCCGGACCAGGCGTTCCAGGGCCAGGATCGCGGGCGCGGCCCGCATCACCAGCGGGCGACGCCCGATCGCACGACCGAGGGCGGGAAGTGGACTCTTGGGCACCCGCACAACGGTAGTCGCTGCCGATGTCGCGCCTGTCGCCGACACGTTACCGAGCCCGGGAATTCAGGCGACGGTGAACTCCGCGGAGGTGGCGGTGAAACGGGTCAGCGTGCCGGCGGCGTCGCGGATGTCGCCGGTGTAGCGGATTCGGTAGCGGCCCGGGCGGGCGTCGCCGGGGATGGTCCATTGGATGCGGACGATCGAGGCGGCAGGCTGGGCGTCGGGGCGGCGCCAGTGCAGTTCGGTGCACCAGTCGTTGTCGTCGTGGATTCGCTGCCAGTCGGTTCCGCCGGCGCGCTGGATCTCGAAATAGGTTCCGCCGGTGTGGAAGTCGTTGGTCGGGTAGGCGCCGCAGAACTCCGCGGCGACGGTGCGCCCGGGGACGGAGTCGCCGGGCTGGGTCAGCACGTCGCCGAAGGCATGGCCGGCCACGGGGGCGTCCGGCGGTGCCGCGGGCAGGAAGTTCGGCTGCGGGCCGGAGGCCCAGTCCAGCGGTGCGGGGCCGCGGCCGAGGTCGGTGCGGGCGGCCAGCGCCCGTGCCAGCCGGTCGAATTCCTGCATGTACGCAGGCAGGGTGTAGCGGCCGAACTGAGTTTCCCCGCCCTCGTACTGCTGCGAAACGTACTCCTCCGGCGTGGTCACGTACTGGCTGTAACCGTTGGCGTAGCCCTGCATCAGCACGTTCTCCAGCGGCACCCCCAGCGCGTGGGCGACCAGGCGGCGGATCCGGTAGCCCGCGGTGATGGTGTATTCCGCGGGGCCGCAAGCCAATACGAGATCGCCGATGCGCATGATCTGAATCATCAGCACCTGCGGATTCCACGGTCGCGGCGGCATGACGCCGAGCGGCAGGATGATCAGCTTGGGCGCCTGCATATCCCGAATCCACTGCTCGACAGGTGAATTCACCCCACCCAGCGCCGCCACGACCGGATTCGAATCCCCCTCGTGCAGGAACCACACCTGCGAGTTGAAGTTGTCCTCCTCGCTGGTGGCGACCGCGGCGGCGCCCATCATCGCCGGGGTGGTGCGCCCGGGTTTGCCGTCGGGAGTGTACGAGCCGTCGACCGCGACATCGGCCATGTTCACGTAGTGCGACACCGCATCCACGCCGCCCTTGGTCATCGGCCGCGCTGCCGCGAAGGCCTTGCGCCCGGCCTGATACTGGCGCTCGCCGATGATCGAGCAATTGAGCCGCTGGTCCGTGGTCGGCCCGGACGGATGCATCTTCGTGCAGTTCAGATTCGGCGTCATGTCACCCGCATTGGTCTGCGGGAAGGCCGCGAGGAAGCCGGGCTGCCCGTCCTGATGACGCACGCCCATCTCGTCGTGCTCCCAGCGATAGCTGGCGTAGCCCTTGTTGTCCACCGAGATCAGGGTGTTGCGGTCGGTCAGCGAGGTGCCGTGGGTGGCGAACCAGGTGATCGCGCCGACGTCCCGCCCACCCTGACGCAGCCGCAGCACCGTGACCTGGGGGTCGATCGCGTGCGGAAACAGCGCCTTCTCCTCGGCCGGGTTCAGCGCGAAGGCCTGGATGGAACGATTGGCGCTGGCGTCGTGCAGTTCGCCGTGCCCCAGCAGGATGGTCCCGGGAGCCAGGCGGGCGTGGGCCTGGGCGATCGCGGAGACGATGCCGTTCACCTCGGCCTCGAAGGAGTTCTGCTGCCACCCGTACGCGGCGGCGGAGTACGCGTATTCGCGGGCGGTGCCGCCGCAGGAGTTGTGGTTGTGGGTGGCGTTGAGGTTGACGTTGCGTTCGGTGTACAGCTCCCCGAAGCGCGCGGCCAGCCGCCGCAGCACCTCGAGCTGCACCGACTGGAACAGGCACGCGTTGTCGGTGTTGACGAAGGCGATGCGGCCGCCGGTGGCCCGGTCGACCACGATGTACGCCCGGGACCAGCAGCGCATCAGCAGGCCGGTGGTCACCTGGTCGGTCTCGGAGTAACCCATCATGCCCTGACCCGCGGGGGCGCCGGTGATATCGCCGATGCCGCAGCCGATCAGATAGTCCTGGCCGTCGGCGTCGCGGTGAAGGGACTGGGCCGCAGCGGGATTCGTTCCGGCTACCCCGGCGGTCAGCGCCGCGGCCGCGATGCCCGTCAGTACCGATCGACGCGAAACCGTCAACGCCGCGCTCCTTCGTTCGTGTGGCAGGGCGGCGCCGCCCCTGCGGGCGCTCGCTGTGTCCTGCGTCATGCTGTAGACCTGTTCGGCGCAGCGTACTGGTCAAGTGACCAGTACGCCAGTCCGCGGGTCCATCATCGGCGGCGGCAGGGCTGTTCACCAGCGGACACACCCGGAAATCTGCTACGGGAACGACGATGGCGCACACAGCAAAACGCCCGGTGCGATCGTCACAGCGATCACACCGGGCGTGCCGGACCGATCCCGGAGGCCGGACCGGTCCTCTCGAGGGGTATCAGATGTTTCCCGACAGCATTCCGGCCCAGGCGGCCAGTCCGGCGCCGGCGCTTCCGGTGGCGCAGAGGGCGACAATCGCAGGGATGATGAGCATGGCTGACCCTTTCGAAACAATCCGTACGGACACCCGAAAAGTACAGCCGCGCAAGGGAGGTAACAATGGCCGCAAGTCCACTCTGAGGGAACCTTGGGTCGATTGACAGACAGTTCCCAGCCGGGCCGGAACCCGCACCACGAGCACGGTCCGAGCAGGACCGCGCCGGGTTCGGCCGGACCGGGTTAGTGGCCGGTCGCGGTGGTCCGCTCGCCGCTGCGGGTATCGGTTCGATCGAGGCGGGCCGCCGGCTTAGGCAACGTCCGCCGTCAGCGGCAGATCGTCGACCGAATTGCCGACCCGCACGGTGAACGTGCCCGGTTCGATCATCCAGCCCTCGGCCGTCCAGTGCTCGAATGCGCGCCGTGGCAGGGCGATGTCCACGCGCCGGGCCTCGCCGGGTTCGAGGGTGAGCGTGGCGAACGCGGCCAGCCAGCGCACCGGCCGGTCGATGGCGCTGTCCGCACGCGACAGATAGGCCTGCACGACATGCTTGCCCGCCCGTGCGCCGATGTTCCGGACGGTCAGCGACGCGACGCGGCCGGTGACCGTCAGGTCGCTCGATTCCCACTCCGTGTAGCCGAGTCCGTGCCCGAACGGGTATGCGGGCCGCACGCCCGCACGCAGCCACGCGCGGTAGCCGATGTGCACGCCCTCCCGGTAGACCAGCGCGCCGTCCTCGTCGGGGGTGGTGCGCAGCACCGGAACGTCGTCCATGCGGACGGGCCACGTGGTGGGCAGGCGGCCGCCGGGTTCGCGCACGCCGGTCAGGACATCGGCCAGCGCGGCGCCGAACTCCTGCCCCGGGAACCAGGACAGCAGCACCGCAGCCACCTCGTTGCGCCAGGGCATCTCCACGGGCGCACCGGAATTCACCACGACGACGGTTCGCGGGTTCACCGCCGCGACGGCCGCGACGAGTTCGTCCTGGCGTCCGGGCAGCCGCAATGTGGTCCGATCGATGCCCTCGCTCTCGATCTGTTCGGTGGTGCCCACGACGACCACCGCGACGTCGCTGGTGCGCGCGGCCTCCACCGCCGCCGCGAACTCCTCCGCCGCCGGGCGGCGCGGGCGCGTCGCACCGAAAGTCACGCCCAGGAATACGCCCAGGCCGGGCAACGGCGTCAGATTCCCGATGGTGATGCGGATGTCGACCTCCTGCCCGGCGGACAGGGGCCTGAGCACCGTGCGCTGCGGTGGATCCAGCAGTGCGGCAACGGGATCGCCGCCGGTCATGACCAGCTCGCCGGAATCGGCCAGGTCGCCGTCGATTTCGAGCCGGACCCGCCCCATCGCGCCGACGCCGATGCGCCAATCCCCCGCCACGTCGGCGCGAAGACGGGTCCTCAGCTCGATCTCGGTGGCCTCCGCCGCCGCAGGGTCGCCGAACAACACGAGGTTGCCCGCCGCACGATGCTGAGTGTCGATCACGGTGTCGCCGTTCAGATATCGCAGTGACAGACCCGGGGTGCCCGTCTCGGGATCGGTGATCAGCTCGAGCGGCACCGGGGTAAGCGCGTCCGACAACCGGACGCCCGGGGTGTGCACCACCGGCAGCACGGCGCTCAGCCCCTCCAACGGTGAGGTGGTGTGGGCGGGGATGACGGTCGCGCTACCGCCACCCATGAATCGCGGTTCGGCCGCCCCCGGGCCGAGCAGCGCGATCGTAGGCCCCGATTTCTCCGCGGGTGATGCCGAATCCCTGGCGCCCGGTGCGGCATTCCCGATGTCCAGCGGCAGGATGCCCTCGTTGCGCACCAGCACCATCGCGTCGGCGGCCGCGCGGCGCACGAGCTCTCGCGCCCGCTCGTCGTCGAATTCGGGCACGGCACGCGGTGTTCCGTCCAGGGCGCCCACTCGCATGGCGAAGCGCAGTATGCGCCTGACCTTCTCGTCGATCGCGGATTCGGGCACCCGGCCCGAACGCACGGCCTGCTCGAGCGGCTCGCCCCACAGCATCGGCGGTCCCGGCATGCACAGATCGGTGCCCGCGGCCGCGCCCTCGGTGGACCGCACCGCGGTCCAGTCCGACACCACGACGCCGTCGAAACCCCAACTGCCCTTGAGCGGTTCGGCCAGTAGCGGATTCTCCGTCATGGTGACACCGTCGACCGAGTTGTAGGCCGCCATCACCATCCAGGCCCCGGCGGCCACGCTGCGCTCGAACGGATACAGGTACAGCTCGCGCAGCGTGCGATCGTCCGCCCGCACGTCCACGGTGAAGCGGTCGGTCTCCGAATCGTTGGCCACGTAGTGCTTCGGGCAGGCCGAGACCCCGTGCGCCTGCACGGCGCGCACGTAGGCCTCGGCGATCTCCGCGGTCAGCATCGGATCCTCGGAGAAGCATTCGAAGTGCCTTCCGCCCATCGGGGATCGATGCAAATTGACCGTCGGCCCGAGCACCGCGTACACGTTCTTGCGCCGGGCCTGCGCCGCGATGAGCGCGCCGATCTCGCCGAGCAGCTCACGATCCCAGGTCGCCGCCAGGGCCGTGCCCGAGGGCAGGCTCACCGACGGGTCGCGTTCGTCCCACAGCTCGCCGCGCACGCCCGACGGCCCGTCCGAGACCGGCATATCGGCGAGCCCGATGGCCGGATCGCCCGCCATCCGGAACATGCTCGCGCCGGAGATCAGCCGCATCTTCCCCGCCAGATCCAGCTTCGCCAGCAACTCCTCGATCCGGTCGTTCATGCACACGGCCCCGTTCGTCTCGACTGCGAAAGAATCGTCCCCGAGGCTACCCGACCGAGTGATCGGTTGGTTAGGAATCGCCGTCAGCCGACCTTGACCGACCCGGCCTCGTACGTGCCCGACCCGGCCTGCGCCGGCGCGGCCGCGAGCGCGGCCAGAAACAGGCCACCCATCAGGATCGGCACGACTTGCTTCACCATGAACCTCCTCGAATCGAAGGGCGGATCGCCGGCGCCGACCTCGCGGGCGAATCTATGGTTATCAGCCTTTTCTACGCCGAACGCCTGTCGAAGGACATACCGGAAAACTGATAGTTACCGATGGATCCATCGTCGTACACGCCAGCCCCATGCACTGTCGGGCCCCACGCGATCGCGGAAATCCCGCCGGCGCGATGAGTTCTACCGCCCACGATTGTCTCTATAACGAAGACCTCTGCCCGGAGCCGGGCGGCACGCAGAACAACGGGTGCGGCCGCAGACGTCCGGCCGAATCGAAGGAGCGTCATGGTCCTGCGGGATTCCGTCGAACGCGAGGGCGCGCCGGTGGCGTTGTCCGACTTCGAGGAGCTCAACCCGCAAGCGCCGCCCGCTGCCGTCCGGGCTCACGGCGGCCGAAACCGTAGGCGCCTCGGCGGCGAATCCGGAGCGGGGCATCCCCTGGCTCCAGCCCGCGCCGGACAGCATCCTGCACGCCGCGACGGGCGACCCCGCATCGGTGGTGAGCCACCGCAGCACGATCCGATTAGCGTTCATCGCAGCGCTGCAACACCTTTCGGCCCGGCAGCGCGCGGCCCTGGTGCTGCGCGACGTCCTGGGCTGGCGGGCGAGCGAGGTCGCCACGATGCTGGACACCACGACCGCGGCCGTCAACAGCGCACTGCAACGCGCCCGCACCCAGCTCGCCGCGGCCGGCCCGGTACCCGACGAGCTCAGCGAGCCGGACGAGCCGGGCATCCGGACCCTGCTCGACCGCTACGCCGCCGCATTCGAACATGCCGATGTTCGCGGCCTCGCCGAGTTGCTGCGTGCCGAGGTGGAATTCGGGATGCCGCCCGTCCCCGCGTGGTATTCGGGCCGCGAGGCCGTCTGCGAATTCCTCGCCGACAACGTCCTGCGGACGCCGGGGCGGTGGCGCATGGTCCCGATCCGCGCCAACGAATCGCCCGCATTCGCGGTCTACGAACGCGAACCGGACGACACCTACCGCCTCTTCTGCATCCAGGTGCTGTCGGTGGTCGAGGGAGGCGTCGCGCGAGTCGTGACCTTCCTCGCCCCCGGTCGGCCGGAAAGGTTCGGAATCCCTGAGACTTTCACCGCAGCAGGCCGGAGCGACTAGGCCTCACGCAAGCGTGTCGCCGTGGGTCTGCCGGCCCATCAGGTAGGTCGCCTGAACGGTCAACTCGCGCAGGCGTTCCGGAGCCGTGGTGCGCGGATTGCCGGACAGCACGACGAGATCGGCGCACTTGCCCGGCTCGAGGCTGCCGATATCGGAGTCGAGATGCAATTGCCATGCGGCGTCGATGGTTTGGGCCCGAATGGCCTCGTCGATGCCGATGCGCTGCTCCGGCGCCAGGACCCGGCCGCTGCCCTTGGCGACGCGCGTGACGGCGGTCGCGATGTTGCCGATCGGGTCGGGCGGGGTGACGGTGCCGTCGTTGTGGAAGGAGATCCGCAACCCGGCGTCCAGGGCCGCGCGCGCGGACATCCAGTGCGCGCCGTGCTCGGCTCCGAACAGCTCGTCGATGAGCACATCGCCCCAGTAGTAGACGTGCTCCATGAACAGGCTCACCGTCGCGCCTGCCCGCCGTGCCCGGGTGAACTGATCCGGGCGCATGGCGCCGCAGTGTTCCAGGCGCACCCGCAGATCGCTCGGCATCCCGGTCAGCGCTTGCTCGTAGGCGTCCAGCACTACATCGATGGCGGCATCGCCGTGCACATGGCAGGCCAGCTGCCAGCCCTGACCCACGAAGGCCGTCGCCAGCTGCCGGACCTGCTCCGGGGTGTAATTCATGCCGCCGTGGTGATGCGGGCCCAGGCCCATCCGGGCGGTCGTCTCGTCGGTGAGATACGGGAAGGTGGTGTCGATATTGCCCTGCCAGGGCGAGCCGTCCGCCCACATCTTCATCCCGATCTGGGCGAACAGCGTGTCCCCACCGGGCCAGGCGTGCGGCGCGAGGTGTCCGCGGTCGGCGGCCAGCTGCGGGGTGCCGATCTCGTAGGCGCGGATGCGGAGCTCGCAGTCCGGGTCCGCGGCCATGGCGGTGTACAGCCCACGCTGGGAGTCTTGGTAGCCGTGCTCGCTCGCGGTCGCGATTCCCGCCCCGGCCAGCTGCCCGTAGGCCCAGCGCATATTGCCCGGCATCGCCGACTCGGCGTTCTCGGCGAACGGCGCGACCAACCGCATGATCGCGGCGACCTCGAGCACCTCGCCGGTGAGCTGCCCATCCGGGCCGTGCACATAGCGCGCGCCGGTCGGATCCGGTGTCCGGGCGGTGATTCCCGCCAGCGCGAACGCCGCGGAATTGGCGTAGGCGGCATGCCCGCTGTTCGCGACCAGCACCACAGGATTGTGCGGTGCGAGCGCATCGAGCTGCTGCATCGTCGGCAGTTGGAGATCGGTTTGCAACAGAATGTCGATGCCGTACAACAACACCGGCGTGCCCGCGGGCGCGCGGTGCACCGCATCGGTCAGCTTCCGCAGCACCTCCGCACCGGTTTGCACCACGAACGGCCGCACATCGACCGCGGGTGGCGCCAGCGCGGCGGCGATCTGCGAGGGATGACTGTGCGGCTCGACGAATGCGGGCAGCAGTGCGCGCCCGGCCAGATCGACCACCTTCGTGCGCGGGCCCCGCAGCTCCATCACCCCGGATCGGGTCCCGACCAGCGTGATCCGCCCACCGGTCACCGCGAGCGCCTCGACCTCCGGCGCGCCGGGGCCGACGGTGACGACGGGACCGCCGACAAAGATCATGTCGGCCGCCCTGCCGCCTCTCGAGGCCGAGCACGCCGCCGCACCACCGAGTGCCGCGGCCGCCATCGCACCGCCGACCATGAGCCCGCGTCGTTTGATCCCCATGCCGCGCTCCTGTTCATTCGTCGGACACCGAGACGGTATTGCACCATAACTGCAATGGGGTCGAGCTCCTGGGAACTACGCCCGGCCGATTATCGCAGGCACAACGCTTATCGCCGGGACAACGCCGGGCCCACAGCACCGGTCATGCGCTGCAACCCGCCCCGGACTTGACCTTCGGGTTACCCGAGGCTTCAGGATGGGTCGCGTGACCGATTCCGAGTACATCACGATCGGGGCGCTGGCCCGGGCCAGCGGGCTGACCGCGACCGCGCTGCGGTTCTACGACGACTGCGGGCTGCTCCCGCCCGCACACGTCGACGCCGTCACCGGGTACCGCTACTACACACCCGACCAGCGGGATCGCGCCGCGACTATCCGGCGGCTGCGCGAGATCGACGTGCCGCTGGATACCGTCGCGGCGGTGCTGAACGGCGACGCCGCGCGCGCCGGGCGGCTGCTCGACACCCACGTGGACACGCTGGAGCGGCGGGCCCGGGCGGCCGCGGCGGCCGTCGCGCGGATCAAGGATGCGCTGGTCGCCGAATCCGATCCGGATCTCGTCGCGCTGCAGGCCGCCGACCTGGCCGAGGCGATCGAGCAGGTACGGTCCGCGGCCGCACGCGATGCCGAAATACCCGCGCTGACAGGGATTCTCGTCGAGGCGGACGGCGATTCGGTGACCCTGACCGCAACCGATCGCTACCGGCTCTCGACCCGGGCGCTCGTTCCGACACGGGCGCCCGCGCGGCCCTGGTCGCTGGTCGTGCGGACACACGCCCTCACCACATCGATCGAACCGCTCCGGCGGGCCGGACAGGTCCGCCTGGCGCCCGCCCCGGACGCACTCACGGTGACCGGTCTCGACTCCGAGCATCGCTGCCCGAGCATCGACGAGCCGTTTCCCGACTACCGGGCGATGCTCGCGGCCCTCGCCCCGCCCCGCACCCGGGTCGTGGTGGACCGCGACGCGTTCCTGGCCGCGGTGCGCGAGGCCGGAGACGGCACGCTGCGCTGCGTCGTCGAGACCGACGGGAATGCCGGGACCGTCACGGTATCCGCCGACCCCGTGGGTGCCGCACGACGAATTCCGGCCGCCGTCAACGGATCCGGCGTCCGGCTGGCCTTCGACCCCGCCACCCTGTCCCCCGCGATCGCCGGCGCCGTCGGCCCCGAAATCATGCTCGATATCGCGGGCCCGGCCGACCCCATCGTCATCCGATCGGCCACCGCCGGCGAGCTCACCACCCTCGCTATGCCGTGTGCGCCGGGCAGCAGCGCCGGAGCCTAGGGTCGAGACCCGATCGGCCGGACCGCAATTATCGAGACGCCACAGCGCTCGGCCGCGCCAACCCGCTCAGCGCGAGGCACGACCCGACGCGCGCACCACACTGAAGCCGGCCCAGCATGGCACTCTCGGTCCTCACCAGCGTTGGCTCGCCGACGCCGCCTGCGCCTTGCGCCCAGCTCCCCGGCACGCCCGGCGCCCGCTCCCAACCGTACTGCTCGCCCCCGAACACCTGCTCCAGCAAGGAGAATCAGAGATGTACACCGCTGCACAATCGGCGCCCGGCGGTCCCACGTCGAGTGCCGACGATACGATGGCCGCGCTCACCCGAGCCGTGACGGCGGGGCGCGCCGGAGATCCCGACTCCGCTCGCGACGCCCTGCGGCGGATCTGGGATTCGCTTGGGCCGCAGGGCGATCCGCTGCATCGCTGCACGCTCGCGCACTACCTGGCCGACCTGCACGACGACGCGGCGCAGGCACTGATGTGGGACACCCGCGCACTGGACGCAGCGGACTCCCTCACCGACGACCGCGCCCAGCGGCATCACGCCGGGCTCCACGTTCGCGGGTTCTACCCGTCCCTGCACCTGAATATCGCGGACAATCTGCGCCGGCTCGGCTCGTTCGACGCCGCGCAGCACCACCTCGCCGCCGCCCGGGAGTACTTCGACGCCCTCGGGAACGACGCGTACGGCGCAACCATTCGCACCGCCGTCGACGAAGTCGAAGCGGCCATCGCCGCAAACTCCACCGAGCGCCGGGCGAGCGCACCCGACGGACGCCGATAGCGCACCGGGCCGCAGCCGCGCCGAAAGCCCGCCACAGCTCCCCCGATCCGCCGACGACCGCCGAATGACGAAGTCGAAGCGGCTCTCGACATCCACTCCGCCGGGCGCCGACAGTGCATCCGGACGACGGCCGCACGGGAGTGCACCATGGCGCTCGGATCCGCCGACCACTGCCGAATATCGCGACGAGCTTTCGTTAATACCCGGCCCCCGGCCCGCCGCCGGGCCCCGCGCGAAAATCGCGGGCATAGTGGGAAACATGGGACAACACGCAACGGTCGCCGAAGCATGTCACCCACTGATCCGGGCCATGCTGGGGCCCGCGCCCGCGATCGGCTTCGAGTTCTGGGACGGCAGCACAATACGACCCGAGGGTGATTTCCCCGGCACGCTGCGGGTGCTGTCCAGGGATGCGCTGCGCCATCTGGTCTGGGCCCCAGGCGAACTCGGGTTCGGGCGCGCATATGTCTCGGGCAGTGTGGATCTCGACGGCGACATCTTCGAAACCGTTCGCGCCCTGCGGTCTACCGCGCCGCGCAGTACGGACATCACCCCCGCCTCCGTCCGGCGAGCCCTGGCAACCACGCGTGACGCCGTCGGTGCCGCCCGGGAGCTCGGCGCGCTGGGGCGGCGGCCGCCGGTACCGCCCGAGGAGGCCCGGCCCCGGCGCGGCCGCCTGCACACCAGGGGTCGCGATGCCGCGGCGATCAGCCATCACTACGACGTCGGCAACGACTTCTATCGCCTCGTGCTGGGCCCGAGCATGACCTACTCCTGCGGGCGGTTCGCCGCACCCGGGGACCTCGATCGCCACGGCGCGAACCCCGCGGTCGACCTGACCGGCGCCCAGGCGGCGAAACACGATCTGATCTGCCGCAAGCTGGGCCTGGGTGAGCGGTCCGGCATGCGCCTGCTCGACGTCGGCTGCGGCTGGGGTTCCATGGCGATGCACGCGGCCTCGGTGTACGGCGCGCGGGTCGTGGGCGTCACGATCAGCAGGGCCCAGGCCGAGCTCGCCCGCAAGCGGGTCGCCGAGGCGGGCCTGTCCGACAGCGTGGAGATCCGCCTGTCCGACTACCGCGAGCTGCGCGGCGAGCGATTCGACGCGATCTCCTCGATCGGCATGTTCGAACATGTCGGTACGAAGCGCACCGCGGAGTACTTCGACACCCTGCGCGCCCTGCTGGACCCGCGGGGCCGCCTGCTCAACCATGCGATCTCGGCGGCAGGAGGCTCGGTGATAGGCGGGCGGTCCTTCGTCGGGCGTTATGTCTTCCCGGACGGGGAGCTGATCGACGTCGGACGGGTCGTGCTCGCGATGGAACGCGCCGGTTTCGAGGTGCGCGATGTCGAATCGCTGCGTGAGCACTATGCGCTGACACTGCGCCGGTGGGTGGCGAACCTCGAGGAGAACTGGGATCGCGCGGTGTCCCTGGCCGGTGCGGGGCGCGCCCGGGTCTGGCGGCTCTACATGGCCGCCTCCGCGGTCGGCTTCCAGGACGGCGAGCTCGGACTGCACCAGGTGCTGGGCGTGGTACCCGGCGAACGCGGCGACGCCGATCTCCCCGGCACCCGCCGCCCGTGGTTCTGAGCGCTTTACACGCCATACTTGAATTCGACGTCAAGTTTGAATACCGTGGCGGGCACCGCGATCGGTACACCGCCCTCGCGGGACGAATGGGGCGAGGATGCAGGCGAATACGATGGTCCAGGACTGGCTCGGACTGGGCACCCGCACGATCGCGACGAACGGCGTCGAACTCCGCATGGTGGACCACGGCCAGGGGCCGCCGGTGGTGTTCTGCCACGGCTTTCCCGAGCTCGGATTCTCCTGGCGACACCAGGTCTTCGCGCTCGCGGCGGCCGGATTCCGCACGCTGACACCGGATATGCGCGGCTACGGCGGCAGCTCGCGGCCCCCGGAGGTCGAGGCGTACGCGATGGCGGCACTCTGCGGGGACATGGTCGGGCTGCTCGATGCGCTGGAGCTCGAGGATGCCCTCTTCGTCGGCCACGACTGGGGCGCCTCGGTGGTCTGGCAGACCGCGCTGCGCCACCCCGGCCGGGTACGTGCGGTCGCGGGCCTGAGCGTCCCGATCGCACCGCGCCCGCAGGCCCCGCCCCTATCGATCCTGCGCGCCCGGCTGGGCGAGGACTTCTACATGAACTGGTTCCAGCAGCGGGACATCCCCGACGCGGCGATGGCCGCCGACGTCCGGCGATCCCTGCTGCACGACGATGTCCTCACCGTCGCCGACCTGACCACGGGCGACGGCGCCGACCGGCCGCTGCCGCCATGGCTGAGCCAGGCCGAATTGGATTACTACACAGCAGTATTCAGCGAAACAGGCTTCACCGGCGGGCTCAACTACTATCGCAATCTGGACCGCGACTGGGAGCTGTCCGCGCAGCTGGCCGACGCGAAGATTACCTGCCCCGCGCTCTTCATCGCCGGCGCGGACGACGCGGTGCTGCGGTTCTCCCCGCCGTCGAAGCTCGCGGCGGTGCTCACCGACCTGCGCGGCACCCTGCTGCTCGACGGCGCGGGCCACTGGATTCAGCAGGAGCGCGCCGCGGAGGTCAACACCGCGCTGATCGACTTCGCCCGCGACGTCCACGGCGCCTGACCCGCAACTCGACGTGGGATTCGTTTCTCGAGATTAGATTCGGTGTACGGCCGATGTCACCACCCGATCCGGTCGCGACGGTGCGGCCCGTAGGAAGGAAAGCCCGATGGACCTGTTCACCGGTTCGGACCGCGCACAGGGATATGTCAAGACCCTCACGGCCTTCATGGACGAGTGCGTCTACCCGGCCGAGTCCGTCTATGCCGAGCAGATGCGCGCGGCGGGCGACCCGCACCACCATCCGCAGATCCTCGAGGACCTCAAGGCCCAAGCGCGCGAGCGTGGGCTGTGGAATCTGTTCCATCCGCATCCGGAATGGGGTCCGGGCCTGACCAATCTGGAGTACGCGCCGCTGGCCGAGATCATGGGCCGCAGCCCGGCGCTGGCCCCGGAGGCGTGCAACTGCGCGGCCCCGGACACCGGGAACATGGAGGTGCTGACACTGTTCGGCACCGAGGAGCACAAGCAGCGCTGGCTGGAGCCGCTGCTGGCCGGAACCATCCGCTCGGCGTTCGCGATGACC
Source organism: Nocardia albiluteola (assembly GCF_018860155.1). Lineage (GTDB taxonomy): Bacteria > Actinomycetota > Actinomycetes > Mycobacteriales > Mycobacteriaceae > Nocardia > Nocardia albiluteola. The sequence goes on along the minus strand of NZ_JAHKNI010000007.1, from coordinate 427,176 downwards.
GAACCAGCCGTCGCGAGTTCGGATGCCACCAATATCGAGATGAGCATGCGGCGTGACGGCGACGAATACGTGCTGAACGGGCGGAAGTGGTTCGCCTCCAACGCCATGCACCAGAACTGCCGGGTGCTCATCGTGATGGGCAAGACCGATCCCGCCGCGGCGCCGCACCGCCAGCAGTCGATGATGGTGGTTCCGATCGACGCGCCCGGCGTCACGGTGGTGCGCAACCTGCCCGTGTTCGGATACAACGATCGCGAGGGGCACGCCGAGATCACCTTCGACAACGTCCGGGTGCCGCTGCACGACGTACTCGCCGGCGAGGGTGAGGGTTTCGCGATCAGCCAGGCCCGCCTGGGGCCCGGCCGCATCCACCACTGCATGCGCGCCATCGGCATGGCCGAGCGGGCCCTGGAATTGCTGTGCCGCCGTGCCGAATCGCGAACCACCTTCGGCGCCAAGCTCAGCGACCGCGCCAACATCCAGGACTGGATCGCCGAGGCCCGCATCGAGATCGAGCAGACCCGCCTGCTGACCCTCAAGGCGGCGTGGATGATGGACACCGTCGGCAACAAGCAGGCGCGGGTGGAGATCGCCGCGATCAAGGTCGCGGCCCCGAATATGGCGCTGAAGATCGTCGATCGGGCGATCCAGGTGTACGGCGCCGCCGGTGTCACCGAGGATTTCCCGCTGGCGAGCTTCTGGGCGCATCTGCGCACCCTGCGCCTGGCCGACGGCCCGGACGAGGTGCACAAGCGCAGCATCGCGCGGGCCGAGCTGGGCCGGTATCGGCAGCGCGGGGTCGCCGGCGCATGACGGACGACACCCCGCCGCACGCGGGATCGGAACAGCTACAACAGGATTCGGGTTCGGTCATCCGGCCCGACGGCAAGGGCGGCTTCGATCTGGACGAGGCCGCGATCGGCGGCTGGCTCGCCGACGCGGGCCTCGAGCACCGGCTTCCGTTGCGCGCCACCAGGGTTGGGCTCGGCCAATCAAATCTGACCTTCGAGCTCGGCGATGCCGACGGCCGTCGCTGGGTGTTACGCCGTCCGCCGCTCGGCCGGCTGCTCGCCTCGGCGCACGACGTGGCGCGCGAGGCGCGGATCCTGTCCGCGCTGGAGGCGACCGAGGTTCCGGTCCCCCGCGTGCACGGGGTGTTCCGCGACGGCGAAACCCCGGTGGTACTCATGGAATTCGTCGGCGGCCTGGTCGTCGACAGCGTCGCCATCGCCGAATCGCTGATGCCCGAGCATCGCCACGCGATCGGAACGGCATTGCCGCGCACGCTGGCCCGCATCCACGCGGTAGATCTCGACGCGACCGGCCTGACGGATCTGGCCAGCCACAAACCGTATGCGGGGCGTCAGCTCGCGCGCTGGTCACGACAGTGGGAACAGTCGCGCACCCGCGAGCTGCCGCAATTGGATCGCCTCACCCAGCGGCTGCGCGACGCGATCCCGGAGCAGCACGAGATCGCGCTGGTACACGGCGATTTCCACATCCGCAACGTGATCACCGATCCGAAGTCCGGCGCGATCGACGCCGTGCTGGACTGGGAGCTGTGCACGCTGGGCGATCCGCTCGCCGATATCGGCAGCCTGCTGGCGTACTGGCCCGAACCCGGCGAATCCGGGGTGGGCAATTTCGCCATGTGCACCCTGCCCGGCTTCCCCTCGCGCGCCGAGATCGCCGCGGAATATCTCGCCGCGACCGGCAGAGACACCGCGGCACTGGGATTCTGGCACGCGCTGGGACTGTGGAAGGTCGCGATCATCGCCGAGGGCGTCATGCGCAGGGCACAGGACGATCCGCGCAACCGGGCCGCCGCGGGCACGCCGACGGCGGAACAGATTGCCGCGGTGGTGGATACGGCCGACCGGGTGGCGACCTCCGCCGGGATCTAACACCCGACTACTTCCCCGGCGGCAGCTGCAGCGCGTCGACCCACGGCCGGGAACGAACCCGAGGCCGTTTGTGACCGATCGCGCACGGATGTGGCGTGCGCCCGGCGGTAATGTGACGCCATGCAGACCGGCGAACCGAGCAAGACAGCGATCGCGGTGGCCTGGGCTCGGGCCGATCACCAAACCCTCGACGAGCCACGGATATTCACCGATCCCCTGGCGGCGAAGATCGTCGGCCCGCCCACCGGCCGGCCCGAGATCTTCGACACCGCCCTGGATCCGGATCGGATCCGCACGCGGCGGCTGCTCATCGCCGCCCGCAGCCGCTTCGCCGACGATACCGTGGCGGCCGCGGTCGCCGTCGGAACCCGGCAGGTGGTCGTGCTCGGCGCGGGCCTGGACACCTCGGCCTACCGCAATCCCCACCCCGACGTGCACTTCTTCGAGGTCGACCACCCCGACACCCAAGCGTGGAAACGCACCCGGCTGGCCGAGGCGAGCATCGCGATCCCCGGCACGCTCAGCTACGCTCCGGTCGATTTCGAGCGGGAATCCCTCGCCGACGGCCTGGCCGCGGCCGGATTCGATCGCGCGCGTCCCGCACTGTTCCTGTGGCTAGGGGTGGTGATGTACCTGACCGCGGCGGCGATCGAGAGCACCCTGAGCTATATCGCCGGACAGGGCGGCGGCGGGGAGGTGGTGTTCGACTTTCTGGCTCCGGCGGTGGTGGACGCAGCGGCGCAGCGGGAACGGGCCGAACGTGTCGCCGCGGTCGGCGAACCCTGGCTGACCGCCCGCACCGCCGAGGAATACCGGGCGCAGTTGCACGCGCTGGGCTTCACGCGGGTCGAGGTGCTGTTCGCGGCCCAGGCCATCTCGAACTATTCCGGGCGCCCCGACCCGGGCCCCGCCGACGGACCGGGCCTGATCCACGCGAGCACGGTGTGACACCGCGGCCGCCGGACGAACCCGCCGAAAGCCTCACCGGCCAGCTCGAGTTCGAGACGATGCTGCTCGGGCGATACAGCCTGACCACACAGCGCAGCGCCGCCCGTCTCGATCGCAGCGCGTACACATTGCTGTCCCGGCTGCGCGTCGAGGGCGCAATGTCCATCGGACAGCTGAGCGAGGCCCTGGGCCTGGACACCTCGACGGTGAACCGGCAGACCGCGGCCATGCGGCGCGCCGGGCTGGTGGACCGCATCCCCGATCCCGAGGGCGGCATGGCCCGCAAGTTCCAGGTCAGCGCGGAGGGCGCCCGGCAACTGGAGGCCGACCGGTCGGAGTCCGTTCGACACCTGGACGCCATCCTGGCCGAGTGGTCCCCCGAAGAGCTGAGCGCCTTGGTCGGCTACCTCGAGCGGTTCAACACGGACATCGAGCGCTACCACGGCCGCCCGTGGCCCCGTCCGTAGCCTGGCCCCGACCGACTCCGCGCCGGGGCCACGCGCCCGCCGCCGGGTATCGCGCCTATCCACGATTCCCGCGCTGTCGCACTCAGATCCCTGACGTCGGAGGGATGGCGGCCGAGACGCATGCCGCGGACGGCAGCCGCCGACTCAGTCCGGGGTATCGGCGGTGGTCGCCCGCGCGGGAATGTGCCGGGCGAACGCAGCCCACAGGATGGTACCGAAAACCGTTGCCGCGAAACCGATCTCGCACACCCTCGCCCAGCCGCCGGACTGGTAGGCCCAGCCCGCGGTGACCGATCCGGCAACGCCGCCGAGGAAGTAGGTCACCATGTAGGCGGTGGTCAGGCGGCTGCGCGCGGCCGGATCCAGCGCATAGATCGCGCTCTGGTTGGAGAGCTGGATCCCCTGGATTCCGAAGTCGAAGACCAGCAGCGCCACGATCAGGATCGCGAGTTCGTGCCCGCCCCAGGCCAGCAGCCCCCAGCTGGCCAGCAGCACCACCCAGACCAGCGTCGTCACCGTGCGCAGATGTCCGCGATCGGCGAGCCTGCCCACCACCGGCGCACCCAGCGCACCCGCCACCCCCGCGATGCCGAACAGTCCGATCACGAACTGGGAGTAGTGATATGGGCTGCCGTGCGCCCCCGACAGCAGGAATGCCAGCGCGGTCCAGACCGCGGAGAAGCACGCCATGCCGATGAAACCGAGCGCCATGCGGTGGCGCAACATCGGGTGGCGCCGGATCAGCGCGAGGATCGAGACCAGCACCTCCCCGTACCGCTCCCCCGACGCGGCGCGACCGGTGACCGGCGTGAGCAGATAGACGCTCACCGACATCGCCAGCTGAATTGCCGCGGCGGCGATCAGCACCGACCGCCAGCCGCCGAGCTGCGCGACCGCGCCCGCCAGCACCCGAGACAGGAGGATGCCCAGCAGCAGCCCGCTCATCACGGTGCCGACGATCTCCCCGCGACGCGCCGGTTCGGCCAGCGCCGACGCCCACGGCACCACGACCTGGGCGGCCGAGGCGGTGACGCCGGTGGCGAACACGGCCATCAGCAGGATCGGGAAGGTCGGCGCCGCCGCGGAGACCGCCAGCGCCACGACCGAGGCCGCCAGCAGCGCGGGCACCATCCGGCGGCGCTCGACGAAGTCGCCGAGCGGCACCAGCAGCGCGAGGCCGGACAGGTAGCCCACCTGCGCCGCGCTGACCAGTAGCGCCGCGGTGGCGGTGGAGATCCGAAGGTCGCCCCCGACCTGATGCAGCAGCGGCTGCAGGTAGTAGAGACATCCCGCGGACGAACCGGCCGTCACCGCGAAGACGAGCACGAGCATCCGGGTCAGCCGGGCCTGGGCGGGGGCGGGAGCCGGGGCGGTCGAAATAGTCACTTGTCCATGATCGGCCGCTAGGGCAATCAATGGAAGCGATGAATTTCGATACCCCCATCGACAACATAGATACACAGGTAGGCTGACAGCCATGGAGCTGCGTCAGATCGAATGCTTTCTGGCCTGCCGCGACCTCGGGTCCTTCACCGCGGCAGCCAGATCGCTGAACCTGGTGCAGTCCGCGGTGTCGACGAGCATCGCCAAGCTCGAGCGCGAGCTCGGTGTGCGGCTGTTCGACCGGACGCCCCGTGCGCTCGAGCTCACCGAGTCCGGACGGGCCATGGTCGGGCCCGCCAAGTCCATGCTGCGGGCGCGACGCGAGATCGTCGATGCGATCGATGCCGCGCGCGGCGAGGTCCGCGGCGAGGTGGTGATCGGCAACCTCATGAACATCCGCTCCCTGGACCTGGCCGGCGTGCTCGCCGATATGCACCGGCGCTATCCGGCCCTGACCGTGCAGATGCGCCAGAGCATGGCGGGCGTGCGCGGCAATATCATCGGACTGCTGGACGGCAGCCTCGACATCGCGCTGCTGGCCGGCACCGAGGATGAGATCGCGGGGCTGCGGCTGTATCCGATCAGCGAGGAGACCATCGTGCTGTGCGTACCGCCGCAGCATCGACTCGCGAATATGGCGATCACACCGGAGGCGGTCGCGGGCGTGCGGTTCATCGACTATCCCCCGGGCTGGGGCATCCGCCGCATCGCCGAGGAGTGGTTTCCGCTGCGCCGCCCCGTCATCGAGGTGGCCGACCAGGAGTTCGCGCTCGAGCTGGCGGCCAAGGATTTCGGCGTCGTGCTGGTCCCCCGGTCCGTAGCCGGACGGCATCCGGCGCTCGTCGCATTGGATCCGCAGGCCGGGGCGATTCCATGGAAATTGACCGTGGCGCACGACGCCCAGCGCACGCCCTCACACGCGGCGCAGACGGTAATCGACACGCTCCGAAGGTAATTCGTGCGTCGGCTGCTGCGGCCCCCCGGCCGGCGACCGCGCTCCGGAGGGACCCGGCGTTCGCTCAGAGCGGCATCGCAACCCCTGGGCGGGCGACGGGTGTCAGGTTAACCTTGCAGCATGAGCAAGTCGGAGTCCCACGATGAGGGTGCGGCCGCCTGGCGACGGCTCACGACCCGGCGCGGCAAACCGCGCACCGGCGACGACGCCCTCACCGCGCTGAGCGATATCGGCGCCGTGCGCCGCCTGCTGGATCAGCAGGAACTCGACGCGGTGCGGATCGCGCGACGCGAGTCGAAGTCGTGGGCCGAGATCGCCACCTACCTCGGGGTGACCCGGCAGTCGGCCTGGGAGCGCTGGCGCGACCTCGACGAGCAACCGGAGCGCACGGGACGCCAGGCCGAATCCCCAAGCGCCGCAGGCGAAGTCGATATCGATATCGAAGGCGACACGGTCTCCGACGTGGTCAGCGCCGTCATGCGGGAGCGGCGCAGGCGATCGACGGCTCAGGTGCCCGGCGTACTGGGCCTGGAATACGAGAAGGCCCGGGAGGTCTTGGCGCACAACGCCTTGACGGCCATCAGCGGCGATCCCGGCACGCCCCTGCCGGGTCCGGGCGAATCCGGCTGGATCGTCACCGATCAGAGCCCCGAAGGGGGCGCGCGGGTGCCCGCCGGGTCGCCGGTGCGACTGTGGTTGCGGCGAGACGGCGGCAGCGGCGTGCGCGAACCCCGTCACCCGTTCCCGCCGTTGCGTTCCATTCCGGAACTGCCCGAGCCGAGCGGCCGCACGGCGGACTGACGCGAAATCCTCAGTGCCGCCTGGGCCGAGGCCGAACCGGCGGCCGGTGCGGCTACCGCGTGACAAGGAGGCTTGGCAGCAAGCTGTCATTGCGCTCCCAGCCTGCTCACAGGCCCGCGCGGATACATTAGGTATGCAGACGAAGTCGCCACGCGGGGCGCGCCGTGGAAAGTTGTGGTTCGTCGTCGGCGCGGTCGCCGCCGTCGCGCTCGTCGCCGGAGCCGTGGCGACACCGCTGGCACGAGCCGCGGCGCACGGAACGGTTGCCGCACACCGTAATTCGGCACCCGCCGTCGCGCCCGCGCCACTGCCGCCCTTACCGGGCCTTCCCGCACTGCCGGCGCTACCCGGGCTGCCGTCGACCGGCTCCGCGGGCACCGCCCCCGCCCCGGCGCAGCCCTCGCCCCAGGCGCTGGCACAGCAGATGCAGTCCGCCATCGTCGTGGCCTCGCCCGGCACCCAGGTCGGCATCGACGTCGTCGACACCGGCACCGGCGCCACGGTCGCCGAGCTCAACAGCGGCGGGCAGTTCTACACGGCCTCGGTGGTGAAGCTGCTGATCGCCCTGGACGAGCTGAATTCCCAAGGCTGGCAGGCCGATCCGGCGACCGCGTCCCAGCTGGATCAGATGCTCTCGACCAGTGACGACGGTATCGCGGATGCGCTGTGGGACACCGACGGCGGCGGCGCGATCGTGAGCCGGATGGCCGGACTGCTCGGGCTGACCGGCACCCAGCCGCCCTCGGATCCCGACCAGTGGGGCGAAACTCTCACCACCGCACAGGATGTCGTGGCGATCTATCGCTACCTGGACACCGCGGTGCCCGCGCCGGCCCGCGACGTGATCATGAACGGCCTGCAGGGCGCGCAGCAGACCGCCGCCGACGGCACCGATCAGTATTTCGGCATCCCCGACGGGTTGTCCGGCACCGACTGGGCCATCAAGCAGGGCTGGATGTCCCTGGACAGCGGCACCACGCTGGACACCACCGGCCTGGTCGGCGCGGGCCCCGGTAAGCCGATGCACTACGCGGTCGTCGTGCTCAGCTCGCAGCCCGCCTCGGTCAGCTGGAGCAACGGCGGAGCCGCGCTCACCGCGGGCGTGCGGGTCCTACAGGGCAGGCTGGTCTGACCGGACCAGTTCCTCGCGGACGGCGATGATGCCCACGGTCACCTCGCGGAAGCTGGTGGACAGCGGACTCAGGCCCAGTCGCAGGCCGCGCGGCGGCCGGAAGTCCGGAATCACGCCCCGATTCCACAGCTTCGCCGTGAGCTCCGCGAACCTCGGGTGGTCGATCATGAGGTGCCCGCCGCGCCGCTCCGGCTCGAGCGGCGAGCTGATCTCGGCACCCAGCGGCACCAGGTGCTCGCGCACGAGCTCGAGCGCATAGCCGGTCAGCGCAACGGATTTGGCGCGCACCGCGGCCATGCCGGCCGTGCCGATCAGTTCGAGGGTGTCCTGAATCGCGAGCATGCCCAGGATCGGTGGCGTGCCGCTGAGCATCCGCCGGATCCCTTGTGCCGGTTCGTATCCCTGCGCCATCTCGAACGGCTGGTCACGCCCCATCCAGCCCCACACCGGCTGGCGGAAGTCGTCGAGATACTCCGCCCGCACGTAGGCGAACGCGGGCGACCCCGGGCCGCCGTTGAGATATTTGTAGGTGCATCCGACCGCGAAATCCACTCCCCAGGAATCGAGTTCGAGCGGCACCGAGCCGACCGAATGACACAGATCCAGCAGCAGCAGGGCGCCGGCGTCGTGCGTCACCTGCGCCGCGGCCGCGGCATCCAGCAGATAGGCCGACCGGTAGGCGACGTGGCTGAGCACCACCAGCGCCGTGCGCTCGGAGACCGCGGCGGCGAGTTCCTGCGCGTCGACCCCGCCGCGCGGGTCCGATTCGATCCAGCGCAGGGTCAGGCCGAGGTCGTGGGCGATGGACTCGAGCACATAGCGGTCGGTGGGGAAGTTGTCGCGGTCCACCACGATCTCGGTGCGCCCCGGGCGCATCGCGAGCGCGCCGCGGGCAAGTTTGTACAGCAGGACCGTGGTGGAGTCGCCGATCGTCGTCTGCCCGGCGGCCGCACCGAGAACCGTGGCGGCGAGCATGTCGCCCATCGCGATCGGCATGTCGAACCACTGCTCGTCCCAGCCGCGGATCAGGCGTCCGCCCCAGTCCTCCACGATGAACGCCTTGATCCGGTCGAGGCTGGCTCGCAGCGGGCGGCCCAGCGAATTCCCGTCCAGGTAGGCGGGTATCGACGAATCCTGCGCGCCGACGAACAGATCGCGATACGAGTGCAGGGGATCCGCGGCGTCCAGGGCCGCCGCCCGGGCGAGTGCAGGTGTGGTCATCAGCGTCCGATCTCGTGGTGTACGGGCGAAGAGTAACGAACAGCCGCCCGGTCCGACGCGGAGATGCGGTTTCCGGGATCCTGACAGCTGAACTGTTCAGTTCTAACTGTTTAGTCTAGACTTGTGATTGTCACAGCCGACGAAAGGGACCACCACCATGCACTTCGGCATCCACTACATCGACTTCCTGCCGGGCGATCCCGCCGCACTCGGCCCGATGCTGGGCCGCACCGCGGTCGCCGCCGAACAGGCGGGCGCGGACATGTTCACCCTCGCCGACCACTTCTTCCAGATGGAGACCGTCGGCAAGGCCGAGGATCCGTTCCTCGAGGGCTACACCAGCATGGGCTTCCTGGCCGCGCAGACCGAGCGCATCGCACTGACCATGCTGGTCACCGGCGTCACCTACCGGTATCCCGGCCTACTCGCCAAGATCGCGACCACCCTGGACGTGCTCTCGCAGGGCAGATCCATGCTCGGCCTGGGCGCGGCCTGGTACGAGCGCGAGCACACCGCGCTGGGCGTGCCGTATCCCCCGCTGCGCGACCGGTTCGAGATGCTCGAGGAGACGCTGCAGATCTGCCTGCAGATGTGGAGCGAAAACGACGGCCCCTACGAGGGCAAGCACTACCGGCTGGCCGAGACGATCTGCCGGCCGCAGCCGATCCGGCGGCCGCCGATCTACCTGGGCGGGAGCGGGGAGAAGAAGACCCTGCGCATGGTCGCGCAGTACGCGGACCTGTGGAACACCACCTCGCCCCTGCCGGAGCTGCCGCACAAGCTCGACGTGCTGCGCCGCCACTGCGACGCCGTCGGCCGGGACTTCGCCGAAATCCGGCTGACGGGAGGCCAATTCATGGACCCGTTCGCCGATCCGGACACCTATCTGAAGACCGCCGAGGAGTACGCCGCGCTCGGCTTCGACCTGATCAACATCGGCCCGCTGCCCGGCAATCCGGACCCTGCGGGCTGGGTCACCCGGTACGGAGAAGAGATTGCTCCACGGCTGGCCGAGATCGGCTGAGCATCGGACCGATTCGCCGCACAGTCCACCCCCGCGGCCGGCGCGTGAGCATCCGGCCTGGACAATGGTTTCGTGCCCCGATGCGAGTCGATCGCCGAATTGGACGGCGCGGTGGCAGACTGCCGCGCCTGTCCTCGGCTGGTCGCATGGCGCGAGGAGACCGCACGCACCAAGCGGGCCGCGTATCGCGACGAAACCTATTGGGGGCGACCGGTTCCCGGGTTCGGCCCGGCCGACGCGCCGCTGCTGATCGTCGGTCTGGCCCCGGCCGCGCACGGCGGCAACCGTACCGGACGCATGTTCACCGGCGATCGCAGCGGCGACGTGCTGTACGCGGCGATGTACACCGCGGGACTGGCCAATCAGCCGACCGCGACCCACCGCGACGACGGCTTGCGCCTGCTGGGCGCCCGGGTGACCGCGCCGGTGCACTGCGCACCGCCGGACAACAAACCCACCCCGTCCGAGCGCGACAACTGCCGCCATTGGCTGAGGATCGAACTCGAACTGCTGGCGCCCACCCTGCGGGCGATCGTCGTGCTGGGCGGATGGGGCTGGCAGGCGCTGTTCCCCACGCTGGCCGAAGCGGGCTGGGGCGTGCCGCGTCCACGTCCGAAATTCGGCCACGGCGTGCGGTATCGGATCGAGCCCGAGCTGCCGGGGCGGTCCGAACTCACCGTATTCGGCTCGTATCACGTGAGCCAGCAGAACACCTTCACCGGACGGCTCACGCCCGCGATGCTGGAGGCCGTGTTGATCGATGCCGCTCATGCCGCAGGACTGCAGGGCCCACCGAATTGATGCGGCCCGGGCAGGGCAATCTCTGCGCGCCAACGAATCTCGGCCCCGCCCGTCGGATTCCCGAAGTAGCCATGGGTTTCCTTGCACGCAGTACATCCCGGCAACGCACAGAACCCCGGGGTGGTCGCCCGGGGTTCTGAGGTGTGGGTCACGTTGTGCGCGACCCGGATTCGACCGAATCGGGATGAGGGACCGCCCGGTCGAAGTTGGTGAGCGACTATCCGAAGGATCCCGTCCACAGGGTGCCGAGAATCCCATTGACTGCGGCACTTCCCGTGCCGAGCAGACCGGAAAGAGCCGCACTGCCGGTGTCGATGATTACCGGGATCATATTTCTACCTCTCGTCCAATGGAATTCATGTCACTCTCGCAAGCTGGTGTTGCTTCCGATTGGCACCACTCTGCCGTCCCGAACTGACCACGAGCCGTTAGGAAGCTGACAGTTAGCTGTCAGCGGCTCCGCGGCTGGAGAAGGCGTTCGGCCGCCATGTGACCCTCCTCACTCCGCAGAGCTGTCACAAGAACGGACTCGCCGCCATCTCATGTGCATCCCCGGAAAGCGGAAATACAGGAGACAGTCATGAACCCCAGAATCGATATGATGGGCAACGAATTCGCGGCCAAGTTCGGCAAGAGGTTCGCCGGAGTCAGCCTGATGCTCGATCAGTCCACGCTGCCGAAAACTGTCCAGGAGCTGGTCAAGATCCGCGCCAGCCAGATCAACGGATGCGGATTCTGCACCGATATGCACACCAAGGACGCCGCGGCCGCGGGCGAGACGCCGGTTCGCCTCAACCTGATCGCCGCATGGCGCGAGGCCACGGTGTTCACGGACGCCGAGCGCGCGGTCCTGGCATTCACCGAGAAGGGCACCCGCCTGGCCGACCTGCACCAGGGCGTCAGCGACGACACCTGGGACCAGGTGCGCAAGCATTTCGACGACGATCAACTCGTCGCGCTGGTGTGCCTGCTCGGCATGATCAACGCCGCCAACCGGATGAATGTGATCGTGCGGATGCCCGCGGGCTCCTACGAGCCCGGAATGTTCGCCGAAATGGTGAAGAGCGCCGGGTAATCAATGCCGGAGCCAGGTCCCGGATCCCTTGCGATCCGGGACCGGTGACCATCGCCACTTCTCATTCGATGCCACCGACCGCTCGGTCTGCTTCAAGTAGAATTGATTCTTTCCGTGCAATGAAGGAATCCCGTGGACGATCTCACCGTGACCCGAGCAATTTCCGATTTCGACAAGGCGGTCGTCGAACTGCTGCGAGCCTCGGGATGGCTCCACCACGTACACAACTCCGCATCCGGCGCCCCCGCGGCAGCGCCCGAACTTCTGGCCGCCGCCAAGGACCGGCTCGAGGCGATAACACTGCAGCCGGGCGTCTTCGACCACCTCTATCACGAGGCCGCCTGACGCGAATCCCCACACCGCACTCCACATCTCGCTCGCCGGAAGTGCTGCCGGTCCCGCGCAATGCCGCTACGGTGTTGGGCGACAAGCCTGTTCCGCGTGGTCTATGTGAACAAAGGAATACAGATGCGACGTGCAGTGTGGATTCTCGCCGCGGGAACCGTGGCGCTCGCAGCGCCCGGCTCGGCCTCGGCGGCCCCCGCATTGGCCGCGCCCGACGTGCAGTTCACTGCCTCGGGCCCCGGCGCGATCACCGCGACCGTACACAACAAGAACACCCAGAAGGGCACGGTCTGCTGGGCGGTGAACGCCGACAGCAACGCCACCTTCGGCTCCGGCGGCGCCGATTCGTACGCCGGCCCCGGCCAGACGATCAGGGTCTCCCTCCTGAACCTCCCCGCCGGCCCCGTCCACGCCGTGGCGTACTGCGCCTACCACACTCCCCCGCTCGGCTCGCACGACTACACCTCGTCCGCCCCCACCCCGCCCGCGACGATCAACGTCACCCCCGGCGGCGGCGGAATCTCCTCCCTCAGCAGCGGCATGTAGCCCTCGCCCCACCCCCCGAACCACCCCCCACAACCCGCCGTACGGTGGCGATTTGGCTGAACCGGGGGGTGGTGGGGTAATCTCGTCGAGCACCGCAAAAGCGGAGGCCACGGGCTGTGGCGCAGCTTGGTAGCGCACCTGACTGGGGGTCAGGTGGTCGCAGGTTCAAATCCTGTCAGCCCGACAAAGAAAAACCCCTTCCGACCAGCATCGGAAGGGGTTTTCTGTTATTCGACTACCCGTAGCCTTGGGGCCAATCTGGGGCCACTCGGCGTATCGGGTGGGTATTCGGGCACTTCGGGGCCGTTCGTGAGGAATCGCGACACCCGTTGCCCGTCGTCCTGGAGGGCCTTGATGTTGGGGTGCAGGTACCGCTGGGTGATGCGCGGATCGGTGTGTCCGGCAATGGCCTGAAGCCGATGTAGCGGTACCCCAGCGTCGGCGAACCAGGTGAGTCCGGTGTGCCGCAGATCGTGCCGCCGGAGATGCTCGTACCCGAGTTTCGTTACAACGTCGTCCCAATGGGTCGCGTCCCGGAGTACGCCGGTGGCGATCCGCCCGCCGCGCGGGCCGACGAACAGCCGCGCGTTCAGCAGGGCCTCGGTCCGCTCATCCGCGCTCGCGCTGCGTAGCGACGGGTCCGCGGCGACCCGTGCTCGGGCTTCGGCGATCCGTCGCAGGATCAAGGGCCGGATTTCCGCGATCAGTGGAACCGACCGCGCCCGTTTGCCTTTCGTGCGTTTGTCCATCATTCCGCCCGGCCCCGGTGTGGTCTGGCGACGCAACGTCCAGATCCATTCGTCCGTGTCGATGTCGCGGATACGGCAGCCCGATACTTCGCCGATCCGGCTGGCGGTGCAGGCCGCGAATTCGACCGCATCGCCCCAGCCCTGGAAAGCGCCGGCCGATGCTTCCACGAGAGCTTTGGACAGCTGCCGAAGCACGTCCCAGTCCGGCAGCGCGAGGGCGCGCGGATCATCGATCTCGTCCTCGGTCTTCACGAGCTGGCGTTGCCACCCGGTGACATTGACCCGGTTGCGGTCGATCACCTCGTCTCGTACCGCCTGGTCGAGCACCCGAGCCAACGCCGCGAGCGTGTTCTTGATGGTCGATTCGCTGCACCCGGCCTTGATCCATTTCGTGACGGCACGATCCACGACACCAGTCGTCACCATCGTGATCGGCAAGTGCCCCAGGGACTTCACGACCCGCAACCGCCAACCGGGGCCGTAGACATCCAGCGTCTTCGGCTCGGTTCCACGCATTGCGATGTCCCAGTGGGCATTTCCGAATTCGGCCAGCGTGGACGTGGCGGTCTTCGGGTGGACTCCGCGGGCGGCGGCCTGCTCGATACCTTCGACCCAGGCCCGCCCTTCGTCCTCCGTCGCGAATGACTCAGATTTCGAATCACGTCGTTTCGTAACCGGATCGGTCCATCGGACCCGCGCCCGGCATCGTCCTGACTTACCGCGGACCTCGACGTAGCCGGTGATAGCTACACCGAGCGGAACCACGTCCACCTGGCCGTCCATTACGCAACCCTCGGGTCGATACGCTTGCTGTTCAGGTACTCCATGAGGTCAGCGCCGCTGTAGCGGGTGGTCCGGCCGGAGAGGGTGACGAACGGCGGGCCTTGCGGCGGGCTGGCGGTGCGCCAGCGCCGCAGGCTCGAAGCGTCCACTTTCAACAGCGCGGCGACTTCCTCGGTGGTGTACCAGATCGAGGGTCGAATCTGCTCCTCGGTGCTCATCACTGCCTCTCCCCCATCCCGGCCTGTGCGGCTTCCTGCGCGGCGATCCATGCTCGGATGCCGCTTTCGCGCCAGACGCGGCGGCGCCCGAGTTTGAAGCTGGCGGGCTTGGTCTTGTCGCCGATGTGCGCCCAGTAGCGCCACGTCGAGGCGGGGATACCGGTCAGCGCCTCGCAGTCGGGGGCCTGCAGAAGCCGATCGTCGGTCGTGGTGGGGTTCATGTCAGTTCTCAACTTTCGTAATGGGTAGACAGTGGGATAGGAGGAAGACGGGGGCGGCTGGACGGCTGTCAACCGGGACAAGGACGGTTGGTAACCCGCTGTCCAGCGCTGTCAACCCGTTCGGGTCGCTGTCCAGCGGAGCCGAACCGCTGTCCAGTCATGGACTCCACCGAAGAAACGGCGTATTGTGCCCGACCATTTCGAGCCGAAAGAGTGCATTTCCACTGATCAGATGCCCTCACGTGGTTAGGATTTCCGGATTGGACAGGCTGTCCACCACGCGCCGATCGGTTGACAGCCTGTCCACCGCGCGGCCCGCCCGACGCGAATTCCACCGCGTCGGAAGCGGTGTCGATACCGCCGAACTTGATCACGCGGGCGGGCGGCTGGACGGTCCTGTCCAGCCAGTGTTGACAGCCGTCAAGTCGCTCCCGAGCCGAGTGGACGCTGTTGCCACCCATGGGCGGGCGGCTGGACAGGACTGTCAAGGCGTTCACGGCTGTGTCCAGTCGCCGCCGACGACCAACCGCAGAGCGGGCCGAGAGTCCGCGCCAGCGCGCGGCTTGGCCAGGAACTTGTCCAGATCCTCCAGCCGTGCGTCCGGGCCGGTCGTCACGTCCAGCCCTTGCGCGGCTTCGCGGATGACGTTCTTCACCCGCTCGCCCCGGCAGTAGTAGACCAGGCCCTCGCACCCGCCGCGCTCCGCGGCCTGGTGGGCACCGAGCACCGACGCCAGCGCCACCGTTTTCACGGTCTTCGGGGTTAGCTCGACCTCGACCGCCCACCAGCCGCCCTCGGGCTTCCGGTAGCGGCCATCGTGGATGTGCGGGCGGGCAACCCCGAACCTGGTCGGGCCGACATCGTGTCGCAAGGTCCGCTCGGAGATCCACCGCTCCGAGTCCAGGCCGACCAACGCCAGCCGCACCCGCAACACCGAGGTCAGATGGTCGACCATGTGCAGCGTCGGCGCCCAGTGCCGAACCTGGAAACCCAGGTACTTCTCGGCGGTCACGGTCGTGGGAACCACCCACCCCGGCCCCGGAATCGGCCACTGCAACGGCCCGATCAGACCAGCCTCACGCCACCGCAGGGCCAGCTTCCGCGCCGACCGCATGGACACCCCATGCATGTCGGCAACCAAGTCCAGCGGCGCGCCGTAATGCTCGGACAGAACCGTCAAACTCACGATGTCGCGAGGCCTGATACGAACAGTCATCGGCTCACTCCTTCCATCGGCATTCGCGTGAAAAATGTTGCCCAACAACGGAAACAGAGACTGAGGGGACGACATCAGGACAGAGCAGGACTTCCTGGGACATCCTCGGGTCACCGCTCGATCCCGTCCCGGTCTTTGGCAAGGGCGGCGGCCAGGGCACTGCCTGGCTGGTAGTCCGCCAGCGCCGACCGCTGCGGCGGTATCCAGCTCATCAGTTCCCGCATCCGCGCCTCGCCGACCGCGTTAGTCTCAGGCTCACGTTCGATGCCCGGCAGTTCGTGAACTGTCGCAAGAGATTTCGGCTCACGATCGGGTTCCGACTGCCGGGGCGCTTCGGTGCTCGACTGCGCCGCCGGACGCATTCCGAGCCGCTCTCCCCGGATCGTGCGGCCGTCCCAGGTCGTCTCATAGCACCACTCCGACCCCTCCGGCGGCTTCTTGCCGTCATCCACCCACCCCACTGGCGGCGTGGACGACTGGCTCGGCGCACCACCCCTGACCACATCGCCTTTCTGCGGCCAGAGTTCGGATTCCGGGATGCCTACCTCAATCGCGGTAGCACTCTTAAACCTCGGATGTGGCAGCGTGCCCCGAGAGATCCACCGCTGCACCGTATGCGGATTGATCTCCAGCTTCTCGGCCAACTGCTCAGGTGTGATCCGGGCCTTGAACAACGCTTCCCGCAAGCGGGAGTTCTCACCCGCCGGCCGCGGCCGACTGCTTCGCTTAAAGCCGCCCGGCCACAACGCTTGCTCTTCGACTCCCACCGCTTCCGATATGCGATGCTGATGCGCCGGATACGGAGTCCGACCGTTCACGATCCACCGCTCGACTGTCTTCGGATCGACCTGGATCTTCTCGGCCAACTCCTCGCGAGTCAGACCAGCCTCCGACAGCGCGTGAGCGAGGCGCTGGTTCGGCGTTAACTGCCGCTCTACACTGGACATGCTTCAGGGACCTCCAATTCCCTCTGAAGTGCACGAATGCTGAAGCGGCTGCGAACCGCTTTGGCGCTCGACTCCCCGGTAGCTACCAACTGCCGGGGAGTTTTCTAGCTTTTCTAGCCAAGTTGAGCGTAGCCGGTCATCACTGCCAACGCAACCGATTCTTCTAGGCTGCCTAGAAAGGTGCGGCAATGTGCAGCTAGGCTATGGCCATGGACGCACTCGACCCTGACGACCCGCGCCCGCCCTACATCCAGGTCGCGAACAACCTGCGGGCGGCCATCCTGACCCGCAAGTTCACGCCAGGCGAAAAGCTGCCGTCTGGACCGCAGCTCGCGGACCGGTATGGCGTCGCGCGGATGACGATTCAGCAGGCGATTCGGGTGCTACGCGACGAGGGCCTCATCGTGTCGAGGCAGGGTAGCGGCGTTTTCGTGCGTGAGCGCACAGAACGCCCAGTCGGGCTTCGGCCCCACATCGAACGGGCCTTCGGCGAGTCAGTTGTCACGATCGACTTTGCAGGCTTCTCTGGGGAGACATTGCACGGCGCGATTGCCGAGCCGATCGACAAGATCCGCGATGGCCGTCTGCGACCGGATTCGCTCCAGGTGCGGCTGCTCGTTCCCGACGCCTCGAAGCCCTGGGCCTTGCCCGCCCGCGTCGACGACTTGACCGATAGTCCAGACTTCCGCCAGCGTGCGACGCGGATCATGGAGCGCCACGCCCTCGCGGTTGTGGATGCAGTCAACGAACTGGTAAACCTGGGTTTGATATCGAGCGCGACGGCGGAAGTCCGGACATATCCAGCGGTACCGCTGTTCAAGCTCTACATCTTGAACGGCACGTACGCCTTCTTCGGGTACTACCCAGTCCAGGAACACTCGCTGAAGTTTGGCGACGAGACGGTCGGAATCTGGGATCTGATGGGGAAGGACACGACGCTGTTCGAGTTCTCGCAACAGTCGGACCCAGATGCCCGCGACGCTCAATTCGTCCGGCAGTCCCAGATGTGGTTCGAAAGCATCTGGACCACCGTGGCGGAGGAATACCACCGTTGACGCCCGCCGATGCCCTCGTAGGCGGCCGTACGGTCGTGCTGGTCGACTTCGACGGGCCGATCTGCCGGGTCTTCTCGGGGATCTCCAATCGTGTCGCTGCCCAGGCGCTACGCGCCGAAATTGATCGACCGATGCCGGCATCCGTTCAGGCAGCTTCGGACCCGTTCGACGTCCTGAAGTTCGCGGCAAGTATCGGACCAGTCGAAGCTGCCAGGGTCGAGCAGCGGTTCCAACTGGTCGAGCGAGACGCGGTTTCGGTCGCGGCTCCGACTGAGGAGGCTGCGGACGTGATCGTGCAGCTTCGCCGCCTCGGGCATCGACTTGCGGTCGTGAGTAACAACTCAGATAGTGCCGTCGAGCTGTACCTTTCTCGGCGCGGACTGCTCGGCAGTTTTGATGGCATTTACGGCCGCAGTTCCGCCGATGTTTCGCAGCTGAAGCCGAGCCCCTTCCTCTTGCGCCGCGCCGTCGCGGACCTCCAAACGACCCCGGATGACTGCGTATTCGTTGGGGACTCCGTCACGGATATCGAGGCGGCGCAAGCGGCCGATATGGTGTCGGTCGGGTACGCAAACCGCCCTGAAAAGACTGCGTCTCTCGCTGATGCCGGCGCTACCTCCGTGATCGGCCGAATGGGACAGCTGCTCCCCGCATAAGCGGCAACTCCCCGCTGTGTTTCGTTACACCGTGTGCGGCCGTCGAGTTTCGTTACATCCCCGCGTAAGAGGGTCTTGATGCATATGCATCAATCCTGCGGCGGCCGTGGCCCGACAGATCGTTGATGCGTATGCATCAACCCCCGGACGCACGGTAGACCCGACCTGTCCGGTCATTGATGCATACGCATCAACCATTAGCCGCACTAACAAACACAACTTGACCAGCTGAAAGCGCCGCCGAAGGCAAGGCGATACGTCTACCAACGCAACCCACACGCAAACCCACCGATACGCACCCAACCCAACCACTTCTTTTTCTCTCAACCACACACCAACCTCACCTTTACTTGATCTTTTGATTTCTGATTGCTCACCCACCCCACCCCTCTACGACATCTCGTGCACACGAAGTGGGTATGAGATGTCGTAGAGGGGTGGGGTGGGTGAGTGAGCAGAAATCATGCCCTTCAACCAGCTCACGGCATGTTGACATGGCATTGGACACTGTAAAACAAGCGGCCGTGCTTGGACCGTCTCTGGCCGGTCTCTGGCCCACTTCAGCAGCGCGGAAAAACGCCCAAAACCGGCATCCGATCGACGGATCGCCGGACCTCGTGAACACGAAGGGAAGGCCCTTCCTTGGCTCTCAGCCTGAGCCCGGCTCGCCACTTGTTCAAGGGCGCTCCTTCGTCGCGTCGGCTCCGCCGATGGCCTGCGGCCACCCTTGAGCAAGCACCGATCCGTGCTCGTAAAGCCTTCGGAGGAAGGGCCGGGGGGACGGTCAGGGGAGATGTCCCGTCGGCCGCCGACGATCGAACCACGATGCCGACGCGCCGACCCTCGGGCCCGCTGCCACGGCCGCAGCTGCACAACCGCCGAACCGCGGGCGCCGGCGGGTTCTTTGCCCCTGGGGGGTGGCGCTTGCGCCATCCCCGGGCAGGCCCCCGGCCTGCCCGTTAACGCCTGCTCTTCTCGCGTAGAGGCTCCAAGGTCAAGGGTGGCCGCAGGCCATCGCCGAAGGCGACGCCGTAGGCGCCCTTGAGGTTGGAGGGGCGCGGGAACACAATGCAGGCGCCACCACCCAGGGGCACACGGCCGAAGGCCGTGGAAGCTCTTCCACATACCCCCAACCAGGCTGAACGGGTCTCCCACCCGACCCCGAATGTTGGGGCCAATTTGGGGCCGCACGGCGTAAGCGGCAGTACACGACCAGCGCATACGACACGCAGGCGAACTACGAATAACGTGCTTGACGTGCGAAGATGCCACCATGATGAGTCTGGGGGTCAGGTGGTCGCAGGTTCAAATCCTGTCAGCCCGACATAGAAAAACCCCTTCCGACCAGGGTCGGAAGGGGTCTTTTGCTATCTGACGATTCGGAGTTGGGGAAGACGTTGCGGCTGATGCCGTAGTAGCGACACGTCGCAGCGACGTTGCCGCTGACCTCCTCAGCATGTTGTAGGACGGCCAGGCGCCGATTTGCCCGCCTGACCAGATCCTTCTCACTCCAAACACGTTCGGCCATATGAATCGTCACGGGTTGGGGGCCGCTTCTTCCTAGTGGAAGATGGTTTCCATCATGTCGAAGCGTTATCCGCCCGGGGTTCGTGAGAAGGCCGTGCGTCTGGCCCTCGAGCGTCTGGATGAGTACGGATCCTCGTATGCCGCAGCACAGGCGATCGCACCATTGGTCGATGTTCACTACGGCCGGCCACCGGCACGGCCTCGACGCCGCCGGTGCGCGGCCTGGTCCGCCGGGACCGGGATAGTCGCGGCGATCCCGTGACGACGCAACCACTCCCGGTTACCACGGCTGGAATACGCCTTGTCGGCCAACACCCGATCCGGTCGCACCCGCGCCCGGCCGCCACCGAGTTTCGGAACCGAAATACCGTCCAGCACCGCAGTGAACTGCGGGCTGTCACCGGCCTGACCGGCGGTGACCAGGACCGACAACACCCGGCAGCGCCGATCGTCCCTACGGAGCACTGTTTGTCTGGAATCTGGGGCAGCCGGCCAGAGGCGGCCCCCATGGCCAATTGACGGGATCGAGCGACATGCACGTCCACCACGTAAAGTGACACGTTGGACGCCATCATGCATTGATACCGTTGAGGAGGAAATGTTATGGCCAGCAAGGCTAGCATCGTGTTTGCCCACGGGCTCTGGGCCGACGGATCGTGCTTCAACAAGCTCATCCCCACCCTCCAGGCTGAAGGCCATGAGGTGTTCGCCTCGCAGCACGGCCTCGACTCGCTCGAAAGCGATGTCGCCGCCGTTACCTTCACCATCAACCACGTGCCCGGCCCGGTCGTGCTCGTCGGGCACTCCTACGGCGGGACCCTGATCACCAAGGCGGGCGTTCACGACCGCGTCAAGGCTCTGGTGTACATTGCCGCACTCGGCCCGGATGAGAACGAGACGTCGCAGGACGAGCAGGACAAGTTCGAGAAGACGCCCGTCTTCTCGAAGATCGAGGTCAAGGACAACCGCGTCTGGCTCAAGCCCGAGGGCGTCGCCGACTTCTGCGGTGACCTCCCGGAAGCCGAGCAGCAGCTGGTCTTGTCCGTGGGCGCCGTGCCGGTCGCCGACCTCTTCAACCAGCAGGTTCCCGGCGTGGCTTGGCGGACGAAGCCGAGCTGGTACATCGTCTGCAACAATGACCGTACCGTGAACCCCGACCTGGAGCGGGCCGCCGCCAAGCGCATGGGCGCGAAGACCTATGACATCGACAGCAGCCACGTCCCGATGCTCTCGCACCCTGAATTCGTCCTCGACGTGATCCGTGACGCCGCCAGGACCGTCGAGGCACAGGCGTAGGCCCGCAATGATGGCCAACATCACCGACCTCGACCCGATCGTCGTCACCGACATGTTCGGCGTCAGCCCGACCTCCGCGCATCGATGGGCCGCCTACGCCCATACAAGCTGGGCACAATTCCTTGCCTGCACCATCACCGCGACCAAGAAGGCACCGGGCGGCTATGTCTAGCCAAAGTTGAACTGCTGCTACATATTCCGAGGGGACCGCTGACGTGTTCGTCTGCCGCCTGAGCGCACCGATCGACTACTTCGAGGGCCTGGCGCCACTTCACGAATGGATCGACGGCAACCCCGATGGGTGCAGCTCCATTGGAGGGACTGTCGATCATGCTGGGAGCTGGTGATTTGTCTCGGGGGGTTGTGGTGGCTGGTGGGGTTCTATCGTCGGGCGCTGGGGGGTGGTGCGAGTGATGCGGGCGGCCGTTGCGGGGCGGGCATGTTGCTGCCGGGCTGGGCGATCTCGCAGAATCGGTCGTCGGTGGAGTCGTTGCGGGCCGCAGTACCGATTTCGACTAGGGGCTCACGACCTGCTTCAGTAGGTCGTGCAGTTCTCGACGTGCCCGCGCGTCCAGCACTTCCAGCGCGGGCACGCTGCGAAACACCTCGGCGTCAAGCTTCTGTCGAAGCGCGTGGCCGTCGTCCGTCAACGTCAACAGGCGCGCTCGGCGATCGCCGGGGTGTATTTCCTTGCGCACCAGTCCACGCGATTCGAGCCGATCGACGGTCGTCGCGGTATTGGACAGGTCCGCACCGAGCCTGGTTGACAACTCCTTGAGGGTCATCGGCTCCGTAAACTGGTTGAGCACCTTGGCTTCTGCGGGCGTGACACCGAGCCGCGCGGTGCCTGCGGCGAAGTGGGCGCGGACCAGGCCGACGGCGCGCTGCAACACATCGACCAGCTCCGCGTTACTCGGCACTCCGCTGTCGTCACTCATGACCGTACTGTACCCACTTCTCGAATATTGGTGGTTGACCACCACCAGTCCAGCTGCCACACTAGGCCAATATTGGTGGTCTACCACTATTATCTGGAAGGAACTCATGAACGTCCCGCTTCCCGCTGATGGCCTGCGGGCCAAGCCCTCGACCGCGGCCTATCTCGGGCTCACCTTGTTGTGCTCGGTGCAGATGATGCTGAATCTCGACGACACCGTGGTCAACGTCGCCCTACCCACGATTCAACGATCGCTGCACATGTCGCAGAGCGATCTGACCTGGATTATCAACGCCTACCTGCTGCTGTTCGGCGGCTTCCTGCTGTTCGGGGGACGCTGTGCGGATCTGTTCGGCGGGAAGCGGGTCTTCCTGGTCGGCGTGACGCTGTTCGGGGCCTCATCGCTGGCCACCGGGCTCGCACAGAACGCGACCATGATCATTGCCAGCCGCGCGGGACAGGGCATCGGCGGCGCACTGGCCGGGCCTGCCGCGTTGAGCATCGTGGCCGGACTCTTCACCGATCCGCGTCACCGCACGCGCGCCCTGGGCATTTGGGCCGGACTCGGCGGAATGGCGGCCACAGTCGGCGTGGTGTTGTCGGGCGTGCTCACCGAATACGCCAGTTGGCGTTGGTGTTTCTTGATCAATGTGCCGGTGGCCATCATCGCGTTCATCGCGGTCCCGCGACTCGTTCCGACGAAACCTCGTGTGCGGCAGGACAACACCCGGCTCGACGGCATCGGCGCGGCATTGGTCACCGGAGCCGTCGCCGCACTTGACCTCGGACTGGTTGACAGCGGGCGAGCGGCAGGCACGACCACGGCAATCCGGATCGCCATCGGCGTCGGCTTGCTCGCGGCCTTCATGGTGCGGGAAATGCGTTACGCCACACCGTTGATCCCGCTTGACTTCTTCCGCGATCGAGACCGCGCTGTCGCGAACACGGCCAATGTGCTGTTCTGCTCGGCCATTCTGTCGATGTTGCTGTTCGTCTCGCTGTACATGCAACAGGTGCTGCACTACAGTCCGGCGCGCACTGGGTTGGCCTGGCTTCCGTTCTGTGCGTTGGTCACTGCGGGATTCGGTGCCGCCATGGGCTTCACGCCACGCCTCGGCGTCCGGCCGGTACTCACGACGGCGATGGCGGCAGCTGCGTGCGGCATGTTTCTGCTCTCGCGCCTCTCTCCCACCGGCAGCTATCTTGCGTTGCTGCCCGGCCTGTTGATCGCCGGGTTCGGCATGGGCCTGGGGTTCGTCTCGATCACGATCGCAGCGGTCGGCGAAACTCACGAGGACATCGCGGGATTGGCGTCGGGGCTAGTGACCACGACACAACAGTTGGGCGGTGCGTTCGGCCTCGGCGTGTTCAGCACGGTGGCGTTTCATCGCAGCACCGGGCTCCTCGGCACCGGCGCGACGCCCGAAACCGCACTGACCCAAGGATTCCGGATCGCGTTCGAAGCCAGCACCGCAATCCTCGCGCTCGCCGCCTTACTCGCCGCATTCGGCGTCACCGCCGCCGCAGGGCAACCGGCCGAGGTAGCTCAGCCGCCCGCGAAGGAGGGCAGCACGTCTACCCAGGACGTCAGCGAGGCCGACGGATCGCGGGTGAGTTCGTCGCCGATGAGGTAGGCGGCAACATCGAGCAAGCTGTCCATGCCTTCGCCGTAGCGATCGGTGAGCGCGACACGAAGGTCGGCGATGGCGGCCTCGGAGGCCGAGTCGAGGGTTTCGCTGCTGCGAACGGTGAGATCGGCGATGGCGGCGAAGTCGGGGGCGTCGACGTGACCTTCCAAATCTCGGTCACACGAGCAGCAGCTCGCTCGATGTTCTCTCGCGTTACGTCCCCCTGCGCGGCATACTCATGCGCTGCCAGAGGTCAGTGCCGGTGCCATTGAATGGGCGGACAATACTGATGCTGGCATCTTTTACGAGCATGTTGATGTGCTCGAACACATCGCGAATGTTATAAGCCAGCTCGCTGATCTGTTCCTCTGGCGTTACATCAGCGATGAACGAGGCACAACGGCCGTCGGCCTCCTCGATCTTTCGCTGAGTCACTGAGGAGTCATTGCGATCGATGAGCGTGATAGTTGGACCTCGTTCAGCCAGCCCGGCGGCTAAATCGGCACCGGTACCCATTGGGCTGCCGGTCCCAGCGATGACCTGCCCATCGAGCTTGCCTCCCAGCGTGGCTCCTCGAGGCGAACTGCCGAGCTGGTCCGAAATGTCGATGTCCCAGGCTGGTCGATACCGAGAGCGGCGTGCTGGACCGCGCAATCTTCACCGATGAACAGCTCTACCGGCAGCAGCTACGTCGCGAATTCGCCCCGAGCTGGCTGCCGGCCCATTTTGCCATCCTTTCGGCCGGGATGGCCGGTTGGGCACAGGACATGCCTTCGCCACGTAATTCAATTGACGGAGTTTATGATCCAATACCGCCGAATGGTGAACAGGGCCGTTATTCGGAAGTCGCTGCGGTCGTCGGCGTACGGGTGGGATATCGTAGTAATTGATGCACAGTTAGCACATGCTGCCCGTTGTCGGCAGCGTACTGGCGGATGGTTGTAGCCGATGGCCGAGGGAGATCCGTTACAGACAGTCCGTGATGAATCCGCACCGATCGCGGAGGAGTTGAGCGTAGCCGGGTTCGCCGATGCGGAGGAGATCGGGCGGGGTGGTTTCGGTGTGGTCTACCGCTGTGCACAGACAGCGCTGGACCGCACGGTAGCGGTGAAGGTCCTGACCACCGAGCTGGATGAAGATGACGGGGCGCGGTTCGTCCGGGAGCAGCAGGCGATGGGGAGGCTGACCGGGCATCCGAACATCGTTGCGGTGCTGCAGGTAGGTGCCACAGCGAGCGGGCGCCCGTTTCTGGTGATGCCGTATCACCCTCTGGGTTCGCTGGACGCCCGGATTCGCGGGCAGGGGCCGTTGCCAACGGATACCGTGTTGCGGATCGGAGTGAAGATCGCCGGAGCGCTCGAGACCGCGCATCGGTTGGGCATCGTGCACCGGGACGTGAAACCGGGCAACATTCTGCTCACCGACTACGGCGAGCCCTCACTGACCGACTTCGGCATCGCACGGATCTCCGGCGGATTCCAGACGACCGCGGGCGCCGTGACGGGGTCCCCGGCGTTCATCGCCCCGGAGGTTCTCGAGGGCCAGGCTCCAACCCCGGCCGCGGACGTTTACGGGCTGGGTGCCACCCTGTTCTGCTCGTTGACCGGGCATGCGGCGTTCGAGCGACGCAGCGGAGAGAACGTGGTGACCCAGTTCCTGCGGATCACGACCCAGCCGGTGCCAGACCTGCGCGAGGACGGCATCGCCGCGGACGCTTCCTCTGTGGTGGCGACGGCGATGAGTCGCGATCCGCGTGAGCGGCCGTCGGCGGCGGAGTTCGGAGAAGCGATCCGGCAGGTGCAGCGCCACCGCGGGTACCAGGTCGACGAGATGGCGCTGCAAGCAGAACCGGTCTCAGCGCGTCGAGGTCCGACGCCGCCTCTAGGGGGGTCCCAGCGGACCTCGGCGCCGGCGGCGGTTCGGGGCGGTACTCTGCCGCTGGAGTTGACCAGTTTCGTCGGCCGCCGCAGCGAGCTGGCGAAGGTGAAGAGTCTGCTGTCCTCGTCGCGGCTGGTGACTTTGACCGGGATCGGCGGCGTCGGCAAGACGCGGCTGGCGCTGCGAGCGGTGGCCAACGTACGCCGCGAGTTCCCCGACGGAGTGCGGGTGGTCGAGCTGGCCGACGTGTCCGACTCATTACTGCTGGTCGAGGTGGTGGCGGCCACCCTGGGGTTGCGCGACGATCCGGCACGCCCGCTGCCGGAAACGATTGTCGAGTTCTTGTCCACGCAGGAGATGCTGCTAGTGCTGGACAACTGCGAGCGACTGGTGGCGGCGGTGGCGGAGCTGGTCGAGGCCTGGTTAAGGGCCTGTCCTAACCTGCGGATCCTGGCCACCAGCCGCGAACCGCTGGATATCGCCGGCGAGGCGGTGCTGCGGGTGTCGCCGCTGACGGTGCCGGATCCGGATCGGGAGCCGTCGCTGCGAGGACTGTCCAAATACGACGCGGTGACGTTGTTTGCCGAACGCGCGACCGCGGCGGTGCCGGGTTTCGAACTCTCGGAGGACAACAAGTTCACCGTCGCGCGGATCTGTGCACGAGTGGACGGACTTCCGCTGGCGGTCGAACTGGCCGCGGCACGGATGCGCACGCTCTCGCCCGAGCAGATCCTGCAGCGCCTCGACGACCGGTACGCGCTGCTGACTCGCGCCAGCCGCACCGCACCGACACGGCAGCAGACGCTGCGGTGGTGTATCGACTGGAGCTTCGGCCTGTGCACCCCGGTTGAGCAGCGGATGTGGGCCCGGTTGTCGGTGTTTGACGGCGGCTTCGAACTCGACGCCGCAGAACAGGTGTGTGGTGACGGTCCGGCGCCGGAGGACCCGCTCGATGTGCTGTCGTCGCTGGTGGACAAGTCGATCCTGATCCGGGACGAGTCGAATGGTGTTGTGTGGTTCCGAATGCTGGAGACCCTGCACGACTACGGTCGGCAGAAGCTGCGCGAGTCCGGCGAGGAGCAAGAGTTACGGCGCCGGCACCGCGACTGGTACCAGCAGCTGGTACTGGACGCAGAGACCGGATGGATCAGCGACCAGCAGCCATCCTGGATCGCCAGGCTCGAACGCGAAGTGCCGAACCTACGCGACGCGCTCGAGTGCAGCCTCAGCGAAGGCACCGAACAGGCCGCCGAGGCCGGGCTACGCACCGCCGCCGCGCTACTTCCGTTCTGGGTCTATCGGGGTCTCTACGGTGAAGGCCGGCGCTGGATCGACGGCGTTCTGAATCACCCTGCCCGGCAATCGATACCCATACCTGACCGCGTAAAAGCACTGCAAGTAGGCTGCATCATGACGGTGGCGCAGGGCGAGTTGCAGGCGGCAACCGCCCTGGCGGAGGAGGCACACGCGCTGGCGGCGCACGATTCCACCCCCATGGTCCAGGCGCTGATCGCCTACGCGGACGGCTCCGTGGCATTCTATAGTGGTGAGCTTGCTCGCGCGTCTTCCCTCTTTGAACGTGCCGTCGAAACGTTCAGCTCGAATCGGCGAGGGTTTCTGTACCTCATGGCTCTAACCGCGCTCGGTTGGGTGCGCGGTCGGAGCGGTGATACACAACAGGCGATCGAAATTCACCGGCAAATGCTCTCTGTCACCGAAGCATGCGGCGAATCGTTCTTCCGGTCGACGGCGCTGTGGGGCATGGGCGTTGCGGTTTGGCAGCGAGGTGAGGGGTCGCGGGCAATGCAACTGCTCGAGCAGGCGCTGCAGGTCGCCCGGCGGGTGCGCGGCCCGGTCGTCGCTGCATTGAGTCTCGAAGCACTGGCCTGGATTGTGTGCGCCGACGGTGACGCCGAGCGCGCGGCTGTACTGATGGGAGCCGCGCGGGAATTAGACCGGTCTGTGGGTAACACCACGAGCATGATCCCAATAATGTTGCAGCATCACGACGAATGCGTCCGGCTGGCGCGATCCGCCCTCGGCGCACGTGGGTACGATTCGGCCTTCCGGCGCGGCGGGGCGATGAGGATGGACGAAGCCGTCGCCTACGCACTCGGCGAGCAACCCACCGACAAGATACTCACATCAGGTCCGGATGTGCCTCTGACCAGGCGTGAGCGGCAGGTCGCAGACCTCGTCGCCCAGGGCCTGACCAACAAGCAGATCGCGGCGAAACTGGTGATCTCCCAACGTACCGCCGAGGGCCACGTGGAGCACATCCTCACCAAACTCGGATTCACCTCCCGTGCGCAAATCGCAGCCTGGATCGCAGAATACGTCGAAGGGCACTGATCCAATGGATGGCGAACCTCAGCGTGAAGAACGGCGGCCGCAACCAGAAAGTCCGGCATGTGGGTGATCTCGGGGCGCCGATGCCCGACGATGCCCCGGTGACCAGTGCGTAGGTGCCGTACCGCGCGTGCAGGTCCTTCATGATGCTCTCCCTCGACAGAGGATTTTGGCTTCGATAGGCCAATCGTGAGCCCATGAAAATGGACTGTCGATTCCAGAAAATCCGATATTGTGGAGGCATGGGCGGTACGAAGACGCGGCGGTTGACGCCGAAGGGTGAGCAGACGCGGCAACGGATCGTAATGGCGGCAGCGCAGTTGATGTTCGAGCACGGTGTGGCCGCGACGAAGGTCGAGGATGTGCGCGATGCCGCCGGGGTAAGCAATTCTCAGGTCTATCACTACTTCACCGACAAGAACGCGCTGATCCGCGCGGTGATCGCCTATCAGAGCGACACGGTCGTCGGCGGGCAGGAACCCATGTTCGCCCGGCTGGACACCGTCGACGGGTTCCGGGCCTGGCGCGACTTCCTGGTCGCGCATCAGCAGCGGCTGCACTGCCGGGGCGGCTGCCCGCTGGGGTCGCTGGGTAGTGAACTGGCCGAGATCAATTCGGCCGCCCGGGCCGATATCGCCGTCGCGTTCCAACGCTGGGAACTCGGAGTTCGCTCCGGACTGCGGGCGATGGCCGAAGCGGGCCGCTTAGAGCCCGCTGCCGACCCGGACAAGATCGCCACCACCACCCTGGCGGCGTTGCAGGGCGCACTGCTGCTGACTCAGCTGCAACGTGACACGGCGCCGTTGGAAACCGCATTGGACACGATGATCGAGCACATCGAATCCCGAACCCTCCCGGTCACATAAATTGGCATTGATAATCCATTTTCATGTCTGTAGGACTGGAGAAGCGAAGCCATTTTCGCCGAGCTCCGGCCGACCGGCCGGGTGCTCGCCTCCTCGCTTCCCATGCCTGGAAAGGGACGGACGTGACCTCTACGAACACCACCATCGCCGAACGCGTCGAGCTCATGCATCAGTCGAGTGCCACCCAGCTCCCCGCATCCGCCCTGGCCGCCTTCGGCGCCGAGCAGTCGGACCTGGCCACCCGCGGAATCCCCGACGGCGTCGCACGACCGGGCACCATGGTGTCCGACGCCGACCTGCTCGACATGAACGGTCTGCCCACCACCCTCTACACCGCCCTGGCGAACAAGCCGACCGTTCTCATCACCTACCGCGGGGCCTGGTGCCCTTACTGCAACCTCGCCCTGCGGGCATATCAGGAGCAGTTGGTGCCCGCCCTGGCCGAGCGGGGCGTCGGGTTGATCGCGCTCAGCCCGCAGCATCCCGACGGCTCCATGACCATGGCGGAGAAGAACGATCTGACCTTCACCGTGCTGTCGGATCCCGGAAACCAGATCGCCCGGCAACTGGGCATCCTCACCGCGCCCACCGACGAGGTGCGCGAGGCCCAGCAGAGCCTGGGTCTGGATCTGTCGATTGTCAACGCCGACAACGGATTCGGCCTGCCGATGCCGACGGTACTCATCATCGGCGCGGACAAGACGATCCGCTGGATCGACGTCCACCCCAACTACGCCACCCGTACCGAGACCTCCGACATCCTCGGCGCGCTCGACAAGCTCGACTGAGCATCACATCGAAACAGCAGGCGAGATGCGCACAGCGGCTTGGCGACTGCTGTTTCGTCGCTTCGGCCGGGTGCGCAGCTCGCCGCCCGTGAGGTCATGGAAGCTTGACCCGTGGCGGCGAGCCCGGCGTCGGAGAGTTTTTACTGCACGCCAGGAACATCGCTCCGACCGTCGGATCTGAAGATGGGCCAGCCGACTTCGGTGACGGGGTCTTCCTCCGGGGTAGCGTTGAGCGGGTTGCGGAGGTAGTACTCGCGTAGTGGTCCGTCGATGCCGATCTCGTGGCGTGCGGTGTACGTGCCCAGATCGCCGTAGGTCAGGTCGATGGTGGTCAGCGGGCCGTGGTGGGTAGCGACCGCCAGTTCGGCGCCGGGCACGACGAGGGGCTTGACCCGTCCGATCGGACGCGCGTCATTGCCCGCCGAAAGGTCGACTGGAACGAACACCAGCGCTTCGCCCTGCTCGTGCACGAGTATCTCGTTGGCGAACACGCCCCCGACCGGTCCGGTCGGGCGGAGCTTCTGAGCTGCGGCAAGACCATAGAGTTCACCGAGTGCGCCCTGCCACCAGCTCACGATGTCCTGGCGTTCGACGACCTCGCGAATAGCCATTGCGGGTTGGGCAGCGACAGTGCGGTGCTCGATGGCAGGCCCGCGCACCGGCCGGTTCAGCAGGTCGCGCAATGCTTCGACGGCACTTTGCGTCCGGGAAAGCTGGTGCTCGAGCCGGGCGAGATGCGACGTGATCAGCTGATTACGCGCGTCGACGTCCTGGGTGGCGAGGACGGCTTTCACGTCCGGCACGGGCATGTCGAGATTGCGCAACCGGACGATCACCTGCGCGATCGGGACCTGGTCGAGCGAGTAGTAGCGGTACCCGGTGCCCTGGCTGACGTGCACCGGCGCGAGCAACCCGACGTCGTGGTAGTGGTGCAGTGTCTTCACGCTCAGGTGCGTCACCCGGGAAAACTCGCCGATCGTCAGGCCCTCGCGCATGTCACCCAGTATCAACTCTCCTGTTACCGGAGGGTCCAGCACATCCCAGAGAGTTGACCCTCCGGTAGCCGTACGGTCGAAGGTCATGGCATGAAAACCATGACCGGCCAACTGCCGGACCTCATCGCCGCCCACATCGCGGCCGTCAATGCCTTCGACCTGGACGCGATCATGGCCACGTTCGCCGACGACGCCCTCGTCAACGATGCGCAGCGGGAATTCTGGGGTGCTGACGCGATTCGCGCGTGGGCGGAACACGAATTGGTCGGTGACAAGGTCACGATGGCGGTGACCGAGATCGTGACCCACCACACGCTGACGATCGTGAGAGCGCGCTACGACGGCGACTACGACAAGACGAACCTGCCGGCCGAGCTCATCCTGACCAACTACTTCACCGTCGCGGACGGCAAGATCACCAGCCTCATCACCCTGCACAACCGGCCCGTCACCGCCGAGCAGCACGCCCCTCGGCCTGTGTAGGCGAACACCGCGAAGGGAGCACCTGATGAGCACGACGGTAGTCACCGAGTTGTTCGCGCAGCCCGGCCGCGGCGATGACGTCGCGGAACTCCTCCTGCAGATCCTCGGAGAAAGCCTCGAGCACAACGGATGTGAGGACATTCGCATCCTGCGCGACCAGGACGACGCCGATCATGTCGGCGGGCTGACCCGGTGGACCGAACGCCACAACTACACCGACTATCTCGACTGGCGCACCGAGAACGGCTTCACCGCCACGTTCGAAACGATGCTGACTCAGCCTCTGGTCATCCATTTCTACGACGAAATCTTCCAGGGCGAGGGAATCGCACTGCGCAACCACTAGGGAGCGATATGACCGAGTTGTCCGAACGCTGGGCACGAACCCGCTACACCGATCTGCGCTACTACGGCACGCCCACGCGGGGCGGCCATTTCGCCGCCTACGAGACACCCAGATGCATGAGCAGTAGCTCATGGCCCGTGTGCAAGCCCAGGCCCTGAAGCAACTGTCGTGCCCGCATTACCGACCAGACCACCGGCGGCCGCGGTCGACGCGGGAACGCGGCCGCGGGGCTGTGGACCGGATGTCATGAGGAACAACATAGTGCTGTCTCGAACAGGTATCGGGGTGGCCCCGGACGGCGCTGCCGGGGCCACCCGCGGTCAGCGCAGCACCAGACCGCCGTCGGCGATCAGGGTTTGACCGGTCAGCGCCGCGCCCGCGTCGGAGGCCAGGAACGCGACGGTCGCCGCCGTGTCGGTGGGGACCAGACGGCGGGGCAGGGCTTGCCGCGCGACCTGGGCCGCGAAATCGTCGTCCGAGTTGACCGTGCGTGACCCCGGCGTATCGGTCAGTCCCGGCGCCACCGCGGTCACCGCGATCCCGTCGGGACCGAGCGCCCGCGCCAGCGAGCGCATGATCCCTGTCAGTGCGCCCTTGCTGGCGACATAAGGGAGCAGGACCGGTGCGGGCGGTTCCCACAGTGTGTCGGAGGTGACGAAAATGATGCGGCCGAAGCCGCGTTCGGCCATGCCGGGCGTGAACGCCTGCGCGAGCCACAGCACCGATTCCACATTCACCGCCTGGACGTGGCGCCAGATCCCGGCATCCAACTCCTGGAGCGAAGCCTGGTCGAAGGCGCCCGCGCTGTGCACGAGAACGTCTGCGCGGCCGTAGCTTTCGAGGACCTGCGTGGCGGCCCGCCGGGTAGACCGCTCGTCGGCTAGATCGACGTCGATATCGCCACCGCGGTCGAGCACGACCGTGCGGTGCCCGCTCGCCCGCATTGCATGCTCAATCGCGGAGCCGATCGCGCCCGCACCGCCGGTGATGACGGCGACCCGTTCGGGTGTCGCGGCGGTCATGGCTTCAGCACCAATTTGCCGGTGGTGAAGCCCTTTTCGAGGCGGCGGTGGGCCTCGGCGGCCTCGGCCAGCGGCAGGGTGTGAATCTCGGGGACAGCGATCGCACCGGAGGCGATCCGGTCGACCAACCGTCCCAGTGCGGCGCCCGCGTCGGTGAGGCGGTGCTCGAACCAGGTGCCGAGATTGAAGCCGATCAGGGCCTGGCTCGGGGCAGGGTCGTAGAGGAGCGGTTGCAGGGCGGCGGGGTTCAGGCCCGTTACGGTTCCGGAGACCGAACCGTAGACGATGACCCGCCCGAACGGCGCGAGGATCTTCAGCGTCTCCATCAGGCGTGCGGGGCCGGTCATCTCGAGGGCGACGTCGACGCCGCGTCCGCCAGTGAGCGCCGCAACTTGATCGGTCCAGTCCGGGGCGGTGTAGTCGACGGCGTGATCGGCCCCGAGCTTCAGCGCGATCTCACGCTTGGCGGCGGTACTTGCCCCGGCGATCACGGTGGCGCCCTTCAGTTTCGCGATCTTAACCGCATAGCTGCCCACACCCCCGGCCGCGGCTGGGACGAAGACGGTCTCGCCGGGCTCGAGGCGGGCGAGATCTTCCAGCATCACGGTGGCGGCCAAGCCCGACACAACAATGCCCGCGCCCGCCTCAGGGGTCAGACCGGCGGGAATCGGGATCAGGCTCGCACCCCAGGCCACCGCGAGCTCCGCGTAGCCGCCCGAGGCGTCGGTCCCGACGGTGCCGAAGACAGGGGTCCCGATCGGAAGGTTGTCGACGCCCGCTCCGACGGCGGCAACAGTCCCGGCCACCTCCGCGCCCGGGACGAATGGGCTGGGCGTCGGGACCGGGTAGACGTCGCCGCGGCGGCGCATGACGTCGGAGAAGTTGACCGCGGCGGCCTCGACCCGGACCAGCACTTGGCCCGGACCGGGCACCGGGTCGGGCAACTCCACCAGCCGCAATACCTCTGGGCCACCCTGGTGCGTCATCTGGATTGCTTTCACGTCAGAACTCCTCGGCCGCTTCACGTCACGGCGTCGTCGATCCGACGGCGCCGACGGTCAGGCATTTACCTGTCCTGGTCAGGTAAACAGGCTTGATTGGGGTCCTATTCCTTGTAGAAGCAAGAACCTGTCCAGGTAGTTGGAAGTGCGCTGCACGCAGGCATCACCAGAATCCGGTGATGCCGGCTCGCCAAGATTTGTTGCGATGCTCACGCCGGTTACCGCAATCCGAGGATCGGATCGAACTGGAGGACATCATGGCCAATCCTACTGCTGGTCTGATGCAGCCACATGGACCATGACATCTCCTGCCCGAACTGTGGGCGTGCCGATTGGGTGCAGCACATCCCGGCCCTGCAATCGACGAGCGTAGCGAACTCACCGACCCGCAGGCCGAGAAACACCGCCGAACCCAACTCACACCCGACCAAACCGATGCCGAACACGCACTACGCCAACACCACCGGCTCGATCTCGACACTGAACCAGTCACCAGCGGCATCAACTCCGGCACGAGGATCGATCCAGCACGCCGATACAACGAACTCGGGCTCTGAACTGCCGGTCGAGTTCGGTGTACTCCCATGAACCGTCACGACCCCCGAGCTGTGACGGTTCAGTTCGCGTTCGTCGTCGGCGAGGCCGCTCTGCACCAGAGGCTCGGCTCGGCAGAGCTGATGGTCGAGCAGCTGCGGCCTCTGTTCGACCACGCCATCGCTCACCGCCAAGACCACCGCTATCTACCCAGAGACTGGCTACGGCTGCTGCGCCTCAGTTGCTTGTTTCGCGGGGACGGAGTGCATAGTCGGGCACCAGTTGACGATCGAGCGTGAGCGGTCGGCGACCGTCTATGTACCGGATTGCTAGGTGGACAACAGCCATCCAGTCACCTTCCCGGTTGGAATCCACTGCCGCAGCGTGCCGGGCACCTCACCGGTCATGTCGACCCCGGCGACGTTCTGCCTGATCGGCTTGCCGGGGTCGCGGATCATCAACGCGTCCGGACGCGACGGGGAACCTCACGTATGGGGGGTATCGACGACCCGATTTGCGCTGGTCAGGGAGTCCCAGAAGCGTTGGCTGAACGTGAGTTCGGTCATTGCTGATCAACCTCGGCGTTGATTTCCGGCAGTGGTTGCGGCACCGGGTTGGCTTGTACATCGGTCTGCAGAATGCTGCTGATACATCGAAGTCAACAAACTACTGGTAGTCGGCGTACCATCACACAGGAGCAGCCGCCCACCACTCGTCGACCAGATTCTGGCCAGTACGACCGGCCGCTTCGACATCGATCACCAGCCACGCACGGGCAGGATCGTCGAAGCATATAGTCAGCCAGCCCTGTCCGCTGCCGGGATCTGTGCCATCGCGGAGCTTGCCGTGACTCGATGCGCGGGTCCAGCTCTGGTCTCGAATCGTGCTGTCGTGCTGTGCGGTGGCATACATGGAGTCGCGGCGGGGATCGCCGGGGCGGAAGGTCCACACGGTCCAGGTGATTCCGCTGTCCTGCGTGCATTCGACTGCGGGAGCGTGACCGTTGTTGAGCTGGTTTACGTCGGTGCAGCGCGCACCCCCATACCCGGCGGCATCGGGGCTGACTGGAAGCAGTTGCGGCAGTAGGGCGACCAAGTCGTTGTCGCGTCCCCAGGCGGTGACCACCGGCCCGCGTCCATTCGCGGTAGTTGTGGTTGCGGCCGTCGTGACGGTCGAGATCGGCCAGGTGGGCGATGATACCGGCGCTACTGCGGTGGCAGGCGGTCGCCAGGGGCGTACCGCAACGATCGCCACCAGCGCTGACACGAGTACAGCGATGGCAGTGACCGCGGCCCACCTTTTCCGGTGATGACGTTGCGGAGCAATGCCTTCTACCGTCGAAGAGACTCGGGGGACGGGAGTGAGCGCTTGTCGAGCGGCTATCGCAAGGGCGCCGCAGCTGTCGTAGCGCAGCTCGGGGCGCTTGGCCAGTGCGATGGTGATGACGGCGTCGATTGCGGGCGGTAGACATCCGATGCGAGAGGTAGGTGGAGGTGGTGTGTCATTGAGATGTGCCAGGATGATGTCAGCGACGCTGGAACGCTCGAATGGCACTGAGCCAGTGAGCATCTCGTATAGTGTGCAGCCCAGTGCATAGACATCGGCCCGGCGATCGACCGGATCTGGCATGATCTGCTCGGGTGCAACGTAGGCCAGTGTCGCGACCAATGTCCCGGATTCGGTCAGCGGGGTGACCTCGGCGGACCATGCGATCCCGAAATCGGTGACGACCACGTGATCGGCGCCGTTGTCTTCGCCGACCAACAGGTTCGCAGGTTTCACATCGCGGTGTACCAGGCCTTTGCGATGTGCCGCGTCGAGTCCTGCCGCGGCCTGATCCAGGATTGCCAGGGCCCGGGGAACCGGCAGCCCCGCAGGGCTTTGCGCGATGAGTCGCGCGACGTCGGTGCCGGCGATGTGCCGCATGGCGATCCAGGGTCGCCCGTTGGTCGTGCCACGGTCATATACTTCGATCACGTTCGGATGGTCCAGGCGCGCAATGAGTTCGGCTTCGCGCTCGAACCGCATCCGAAGCTCCGCGTCATTCGCGCGGTCGAGCACTTTCAGTGCGACCGAGCGTGGCAGCCGTGGATCGCGGGCCAGGTAGACCGCACCCATGCCGCCGACACCGAGTACTCCGTCGATGCGGTATCCGGCGAACAGGGAATCGATCGGCAGCGTCATCGTTTCTCTCGTCCAGCATCACAGCGGTGCGTGCGCCCACCAACGGCCGGCCACATCCTGGCCTCCGGTTCCGCCGGAAGCAGTGACGATGCAGAACCAACGCCCCGGGTCGTCGAATTCCACGTCCAGCAACCCGAAACCGGCGAGGGAGTCGGTGGCCCATCGGACACTGCCACTACCGGACGCGTGCGTCCAGTGTTCTTCATGGATGTTGCTGCGACCGAACATATTCGACGAGTAGGTCAACTGCGAACGGCTGGGGTCACAGTGAATATTCACGCTGAACGCGCTGTCGTCGCCGGCCGGGCACTGCACCCAGCGCCCTTGGGCGTCGTTGAGCGCGCATCGCATTCCCTGATATCCGGTGGCCGTCGGATCGGCGGGCAGCAGTCCCGGGAACGCAGCCACGATGTAGGCACCCGGCCCCCACGCCGACGGTGCAGCGGTGGTGGTCGTGCGCGCCGTCGTCGATGCCGCGGTGGGTGCGGGCTTGGGGTGTGCGGAAGCATTGCCACACATCTGGATTCCCGCCGTTGTCGCGGCAGTGATCAGCAGAGATGCCGCC
Source organism: Nocardia albiluteola (assembly GCF_018860155.1). Classification (GTDB taxonomy): domain Bacteria; phylum Actinomycetota; class Actinomycetes; order Mycobacteriales; family Mycobacteriaceae; genus Nocardia; species Nocardia albiluteola. The sequence continues at coordinate 390,330 of NZ_JAHKNI010000007.1, read as the reverse complement.
GCGGCCGCGAGAACCGCCCAGCGCGGGCGCGAGCGGGCCGGTACCGCGGAGCGCAGCTCGGTCGGTGTCTCGATGGCTGTTGCGAATGCGGCGTTCGCTGCGTCTGCCAGCTCCCCGCAACCGGCATATCGCTCGTCGCGATGTTTGGCCAACGCCCGAGCGATCACGACGTCCAGCGCCTCTGGGAGTGCGGGGTTGACCGCTGACGGCCGTGGTGGCGGTTCGGTGAGGTGAGCTGTCATTACCGCGATCGCAGACCGGCGTTCGAATGGTGGAGCACCGGTGAGCATCTCGTACAACGAGCAACCGAGCGAGTAGACATCCGTGCGCGGATCCAGGGGCTCACCATTGAGCTGCTCAGGTGAGGCGTAGGCGAACGACGCCAACACCGAGCCCGTGGTGGTATTCGTGACGGCATCAACTGATCGCGCGATTCCGAAATCGGTGATACGCGCGATATCGGCGCCGTCGTCGCCGGCCGAGATGAGGATATTGGCAGGCTTCACATCCCGGTGCAGCAGACCCGAGCGGTGCGCAGCGTCGAGCCCTCGCGCGGCGTCGGAGACGATGCGCAGCACACGGTCCGGTGTCAAGACCGTAGGTCCGTAGCGGATCAGCGCAGCGGCGTCGAGGCCGTCGACATAGCGCATGGCGATCCACAGCAGGTCATCGACGGAGCCGCGGTCATAAACCGATACGACGTTCGGATGCTCCACGCGCGCGGCCAGTTCGGCCTCACGCAGGAACCGAGCGCGAAGACCGCTATCGCGCCCCAGGGCCGGATTGAGGATCTTCAGTGCGTCCTGGCGAGGCAGCCGCGGATGCTGTGCTAGGTAGACGGTTCCCATACCGCCCGCCCCGAGTCGGCGCACGATCCGGTATCCGGCGAACACGCTCCCGGGCGCCAATTGCACGATTCCCGCCTCCCGTTTCCTGTGCTGGACGGTACCGCACTGGCATGCAGCGACGCCGACGGACGACCAGTACGCGCGCGATACACCGCTGGCGATCGCGCGCGTCGTGCTCACTGCAAGGCGTAGGTGTCGCGGGACAGGCGGAAGTAGTGGCTGCCGGCACTGCAGTACATGTAGTCGGTGGTGCTGTAGCACTCGACCTGCCCTACCCCCGTGGTGGTCTCGTAGTCGAGCACCGGCAGGCTCGAGTCTGCGACGGTATCTCCGGCACAGGTGAACTGCGCCGCGCTGCCGACCGACATGGTGACTGTGTGCCCGTATCCGCTTGCGCCACAACCACCGGCGGGCCGCGCTGGCGGCGTGAACGCGAAATCGTGGACATCGCAGCGGACATCGGTGCCGCCGGTGATCATGCACGCGATGTTGCCGGACGGTGATTGGAACCGGTCATAGCTGTACTGCGGCCCTCCCGGGTGGGCGTCGGCCGTGCCCGAGGCCAGCAGCAATGTGGCCGCCACAGCCCCTGCCGACACGACCGCCATAGTTGACCATCGCATTGGATCGATCCTTTCTCAGCAAACTCTCGTCGGTCTTGATCAGGCTGCCAGATGGCCCTTTCCATGACCTTGCCGTCACCTTGCCCGCCGCTGCCGGCCGGAATTCGCCGAGCTGAAACACCTTCGTCCGGCCACAAGCCCGTCGGCGCGGCATACGCAGCCGTCAGCGTCGTCATCGCAATGGCGCCCGGCATCGACCCGCCGACACGAGGTTGCTCGGCGGCAGTCTGCTCGGCCGGGGAGGCCTGCGTCGGGCGCGGGGTCGCTGTGCTGATATCCAATACAGAGCGCGTACAACGGAAGCCCCACGGCGCGTGAATCTTCCGCATACGGAAATAGCGAGGAGGTGCGCGGTGAACCGGTCCTCTGCCGCACCGCTGTTCATCTCGGTGCTCGGCCCGGTGCGAGTCGAGGTGGGTGGTAAGTCGGTGGCGGTCGGCGGCCCACGTCGGCAGGCTCTCATCGCACGCCTGGCGATCGAGCGCCAGCGAGTGGTGTCGGCCGCAGCGCTCGCAGATACGGTGTGGGACGGCGCACTGCTGTCGCAGGTACAGACGAATCTACATGCGATGGTATCCAAACTACGCCGCTCACTCGAGCAGGCCGGCGCACCGCCACTGCTGCGCACCGCTGCGCCCGGCTACTTCCTCGATGTCGACGACTGGTGTTGTGATGCAGACATTTTCGCCAGCTTGCGGCGGAGCGGTCTGGATGCGCTCGCGGCGGGTGCAGCCGATCGCGCCGTGGTCGAACTCGAGCAGGCACTGTCGCAGTGGAATGGTGAAGCATTCGCGAATCTGCGAACTATCGGATATTTCGACCGAATCGGCCGCGCACTCGACAATGAACGGCGCGAAACTCTCTCGGCGCTGGTAGATGCGCGGTTGAGTGCCAGCCGGTACAACGAGGCCGTCGCCGATTTGCAGGCGCTGGTTCGGGACGACCCCTACGCCGATCGACATTGGTCTCGGCTGATCTGGGCGCTGGCTCTGGCCGGACGTCAATCCGAAGCACGTCAGGCATGCCGGCAGATGCGGTTGCTCCACCATCAGGAACTCGGCCTGGACCCGAGTCCTGCGCTGCTGGAGCTGGAGAAGCAGGTTCACGCCGGCCAGCTCGGGCCCGTCGCTGGCCCGAGTTTGCGGACCACAGTCGGCGCCCTGCCGGATGCGTTGCGGCGCGGTCGACTTCGCCGCGCCTCCGACAACGCCGCGTTCCCGATAGGCCGCGCCGGTTTGCGCATCGGCCGGGCACCCGACAATGACATCGTCATCGACCGTGAGGATGTCAGTCGCTACCACGCCGAGGTCCTGCACACTCGCGCCGGACTCGTGGTCCGGGATCGCGGCTCGCTCAACCTCACGCAGCTTCGTGGCGTCGATTTGCCCCGTGGCGCCATCGAACTTCTGAATAGTGGTGACGAGATCTGCATCTGCGGTGTTTCCCTGATCTTCGAGGCCGAGCACTGATCAGACCCTGTCCATGAATCGAGCTATCCGCGCGCTTCCTCCCCGGCATCGTCCGACTCTCGCCGAAAGATCAGCCAGCAGCCGCCGATTCGAGCGAACCGCAGGTGAGCAACCGGCCCGTCCGGATGGTGTTCGAGTTCGCTCGGCTGCGGCGTGGGTCGTGCCCAGGGTGATCACCCAGCTGGCAGCAGCCAAGAAGATCGGTTGCACATCGGCGAAGCTGAGCTATATGGAGAGCGGCAAGACCGCACAGGCCCCTGATGAGGTCGGGGAGCTGATGAGGTTCTATAGCGCCAAACCCGAGCAGGTGGAGCTAACGGTCTCGCTTCCGCACCTGGTGAAGGGTTGTGTCTGCGGCCTTGACGTGCGGCGTCGTCGTCGGAGGATCATGGCCCATGACTCGCGCCCTGTCGACGCCGCCCGCAGTCCCCTCCGGGGTTCTCGCTGGCTCCCCTCAACCCGTTCTTCCCGCCGCCGGGAGCCTGCTGCTTCGCCCCTGGGAGCCAGCCGACGCGCCAGCCTTTCTCTCCGCTTATCAGGACGGCGAGACCCGCCGCTGGCACACGCGCCGACCCTCCGCCGAGACTCAGGTCCGGGAATGGTTCGACACATACCGTCAGGACTGGCAACAGGAGAAGGGCGGCCACTGGGCTGTCACCCGCGACGGCGAGGAGGTGCTCGGCCGGATCGCGCTGCGCGGCTTGGACTTCGACGACGGCATCGCTGGCGTCGGCTACTGGGTGCTCCCGGCCGCCCGGGGCGCCGGTGTCGCCTCGCGCGCCCTGTCGGCATTGACTGCCTGGGCTCTCGACGAGATCGGTTTCCAACGCCTGGAACTGGACCACTCGACGCGTAACCATGCCTCGTGCCGGGTTGCCAGAAAGTCCGGCTATCTCCTGGAGGGCACCAAGCGCAGCGCCGCGGTGCACGACGACGGCCGACACGACATGCACCTACACGCCCGCATCCGAGGCGACTGGGCCTGACCGATCACTTCCTTCGCACACGCTGTGGTGTTGGGGTACACCCCGGGCCCGGCTCGGCCTGTGACGCCTCGGCCCGCAGGTAGCTGTGAACGGTTTCGCGGCTGATGCCGAACTCCTTGGCAAGCACCGACTTCCGCTCACCCGGTCGTGGCACGCTCACGCAATTGACCGGCCCGCCCAGCGGTCAGGGCTGGTTTGGGCCCGTGGGGTCTTGTCACCGCGGCGGGCAGAGGCCCGCTCATTGTGCGGCCACAACTCGGTCGCGGGCATCCGGTGAACCGCCTGATGAATCCGGAGACTGTGATGTACTCCGGGTTGACCGGGTGGCTCATGACCGCGGTCCCATCACTCCGGCCGGACCTCATCGGCTTGCATGCCCTTTTGCCCCTGGACGGCAACGAACGACACCCTCTGACCCTCTTTGAGCGACTTGAAGCCCTCGGACTGGATCGCCCTGAAGTGCACGAACAGGTCGTTCCCTCCACCATCGGGAGTGATGAAACCGAACCCCTTCTCGTCGTTGAAAAACTTCACAGTCCCGCTCTGCCTGCCGGCCATGGCCACACCCGCTTCATGTGAGGTAGTCGAGTCGTGACGGTCATGATTGCCCGTCACCGGATTGATCATCGCTTGTTCGGCCTTCCCAGGAGGGCTTCCGAGGCGGTGAGCCACACCGAAAATGCGAGGACCGACGTGGCTCCTGCGGCCGGGCAGTAAGCGACCTCAGTCCCGCAACGTCCGGTTCAGATGAGTGAGTAGGACACCGACGCCCCGAATACCGACTGCGCGAATACCGATTCTCACCAGTTCCGAACCCCACCAGTTGCTCACAAGTTGCTGCATACTAGTGGGGTTTCGGTAAGGATGCGATCGGTCCAGCGAGTTCGTCCCACTCAACCGACTTTTTCGGGGGATCTCACACGACATAAGACACCGATGTGAAACGCGATAGCGCTCGGGCGACAGAGACGACCCCGGGCGGGTATGTCCCTGCCATGGACTCGTGAGGATGGGTGGTCGCGGATGAGCGAAGCGCCAGGGCCGCCAACCGATGTCGAGGTGTTCGCAGGGCGGTTGCCAGGTCGACCGCGGCAGTGGTGGCGGCGGTCCAGTCATCTGTTCGAACTCACGTGTCTACGGATGGAGTGCAGTGTGTGGTATCTACTGTTCAAGTACGTCGTCATCGGGCCGGTGCTGTGGATGATCGGGCGGCCGAGGATTACCGGAATGCACCATATTCCGAAGTCCGGACCGGTGATCCTCGCGAGCAATCACAAGGCGGTGGCAGATTCGTTCTTCCTGGCACTGATGATCCGGCGGCGGATGACGTTCGTGGCGAAGGCGGAGTACTTCACCGGGACCGGGCTCAAGGGTTGGCTGATGCGATGGTTCCTTACCGCGGTAGGCCAGGTGCCGATCGATCGCAATGACGTGGACGCGGCGGCAGCAGCACTGCGGACCGCAGAGCGGATTCTGCGCGAGGGCGGAATCTGGGGGATTTATCCGGAGGGTACCCGGTCACCGGACGGGCGACTGTACAAGGGCAAAACCGGGGTCATGCGGGTTGCGTTGACGACCGGAGCGCCGGTCCTGCCGGTGGTGATGACCGGGACCGAGCAGGTGAACCCGCGCGGGTCGCGACGACTGCGGTTCGGACGGGTCGGCATCACGGTCGGTGCACCACTGGACCTGGCTCGGTTCGCGGAGCTGGCGCAGGATCACCGGGTGGTGCGCGCGGCCACGGATCAACTGATGGCCGAACTACACCGTGCGTCCGGGCAGGAGTACGTGGACGAGTACGCACGCCGTGACAACCCTGCGTAGATGTAGTCGCTGACCGCAAAGTGTTCCCAGCCGGTCGGTCGAGATCGTGATCGTCGCGGCGTCTCTAATTCCCCTCCGAGGATATTCATCTCACTATCGGGTCGCCTGCTGATGCCGGGCCCCTCGACGAGATCCCGCCGGGCCGAGAAGGCCTCGACCGGATCCCGCCGGGGCGGGTGGCGTAGTGAGCCCGGGTTGCCGTGTCAGATCAGATGGTCCAGGTAATCGGGTAGTTGACGATCGGGTGGAACGTCATGCCACCGACCGCCGCCATTTCGCCGCGTGCGACGACGACCATTTCGTTCAGGTTATTCATCTGCTCTGCGTGCTCTTCGGAGTCCCAGATGCTGACATTGGCATACGAGCCATCCGGCGAGACGGCGCTGTACCAGTGGCGAATGCCCGGCAGTTGTCCGATGGCCGGGGTCAGGTACTCCGCCTGCTTCCTGGCGAGGGCGTCGAACTCGGCGAACTTGCTCGGGTCGAAACTAGCGAGTCCGACGCGGACAACCGCGGTCGTCGGCAAGGTCTCGGTCATAGTGATCCTTTCTTCGGTGAACAGTTTTCCCGGTGGACCGGACAATCCCGCGTTCGAGGATCCGGCGCGGAACCTTTGCAGGCCAACCGGTTTCAAGCCGCATTGCAAGTCTGATGCCGCGTTACCGGATCAGGTCAGATGGTCCAGTCGATCGGGTAGTGGACGATCGGGCGTTCGAACGTGACACCGACCGCCTCCGCCTCCCCGCGCGCTACGACGGCCATCTCCTTCAGCCCGTTCAGTTGCGCCGCGTGCTCGTCGGTGTCCCAGACGCTGATCTGCATAATCGAGCCCTCCGGCGAGACGCCCGAGTAAAAGTGAATGAGGCCCGGCAGTTGCTCGATGGCCGGGATCAGGTACTCCGCTTGCTTCGTGTTCAGGGTGTCGACCTCGGCAAACAGGTTCGGGGCGAAGGTGGCGCGTGAGACGCGAACAACCGCGCTCGCCGGCAAAGGCTCGGTCATGGTGAACCCTTCTCAATTACGTTTCGATGTACTATCGCATCGTAATGAGCACCCTGCAACCGAAAGCCGGACGACCGCGGAACCCGGCCCTGGACCAAGCGATCCTGGCAGCCGCCGCCCGCCACCTCGGCGAGCTCGGCTACGCCCGCATGTCACTGGAAGCCGTGGCCGCCGCCGCAGGCACCACCACGCCCAGCCTCCGACGCCGGTACCGGAACAAGGCGCAGCTGGTCGCCGCGGTGATCGGCGCGCTACGGGTCGAGGAACCACCAGCCGGTGCCCCGTCCCCGCGTGCCCACGCCCTGGCGATCCTGGAGAACTTCCACAGCAACCTGCGAGCTGTTCCCGCGCTGGCCATCCTCGGCTCACTGCTTGCCGAAGAGGAACGCCACCCCGAACTGCTCGAGCTCTTCAAGACCCGCCTCGTCGAGCCGCGACGAGCGCTGCTCCGGCAAGCGCTGGCAGCAGGCGATCTTCCGGACTCCGCCGACCTCGACGCGCTCACCAGCATGCTCATCGGCTCTTTCTACGGCCGCTACGTCACCCTCGCAGGCATCCCCGACGATTGGCCGAACCGCGTGCTGAGCGCCATATGGCCACACGACACCAGCCCCACAGCACCGCGCCACGATCACCGCCCAGCCACTAGCCGGACGACACCCTAATGCCTCGAGTTGCGGTTTGCTACCTATCCCTGGACGAGTTCGGCGTCGACCGTCCAGAGATAGGTGACAAGGTCCGGGGCGCGCCGGTCACCCGAGGCCCTGCGGCACAGCCGGACCCGACGGCTATTCCTCGAACGGCATCCGAGCGGGATCACCGGATTGCTGAGAAGCGTTGCGCCACACGTTCGATCGGCACTGCTCACCGGCCGCACGATTCGCCGTCTGTGCCAGTTCGGGTGGAGGGCTCTGAGCCTTCCCATGCAGCTCGGTTGGCTCCGCTGAACCAGACCGTGCAGATGTTTCGAAACAAGCCGAAGCATCGACGGTCCCGAAGCGGATATCCTCTTGTCAAGGGGGCAAGGCACCGGCGACACCAGGTGCAGTTCGTTACGCAAAGTTCCACTGGTCGACCACCGACAGAACGGAATCGAGCCATGTCGAAAACACATCCGACCGCGAAGGTTGCTCAGCAGACTGACGGCAAGGGCGGTGCCGGTACCGCGGAGTTGATCGAGCAGGGCGTTCCACGGGAGGAGGTGGAGCCGGGGTATGCGGTGAGCGAGACGGAGGCGCAGCAGATAGCGGCCGAGCGACTGGCCGAGGCGCGGCGTCTGGAGGATGAGCAGATCGCCGAGTTGCCGCGGGCGAGCCAGGACCAGATCCGAGACGCACAGCGCGAGATGGCCGCCAAAGGGATCGAAGTCCACTTCAACACGAAGTGGTGGGGGTTCGAGATGGTCCTCAACAAGGAAGGGGCTATTGCGGCTGCCCATCTCACCGAGTACATCGGCTCGGCATTGCAGCAGTTCCCGAAGCTGAAACCGTTCGCGCCGTTGATCGACGCATCCTGCAAGCTCAAGGCCAACTGGATCAAGGCAGTGGGCGAGACCTACGGATGCCGGCTGGTTTCCCCGTGGATCGCTCCGATGATGCTCATCCCGATCTCCCTGGCGCCCAAGGACGACACCAGCTTGTGGTGGACCGTCTACGAGACCGCTGAAAGCTGGAACCAGGACGAGAAGTTCGCCGCCCACAAATCCAAATCCAACCCCGCCCTGGCCGCGTTGAACGGAAAGCTGTACTGCGTGCACCGCGGCGACAACAATCAAAAGCTCTGGTGGACCGTCTACGATCCCGATACCGGCTGGTCGGACGACACGGAGTTCCCTGCCCACACCAGTGGCGCAGGCCCCGCTCTGGCCGCCTACAACGGAAAGTTGCACTGCGTACACCGCGGTGGTGGCAGCGACAACGAACTGTGGTGGACCACTTTCGACGGCACCACGTGGAGCGATGATGTCCGGATCGGTGGCAGGACCAGTCACGGTCCGGGCCTGGCAGCCTATGATGGCAAGCTGTTCTGCGCCTACAAGGGCTACAACAACAACCAGCTGTACTGGCGAACCCTGTCCGGCAACAGCAACAGCTGGGGTAGCGAAGGCTCGATACCCGGCAAGACCAACTCCAACCCCGCCCTCGCCGTCTACAAGAACGCCTTGTATGCGATGTACACGGCCTATGACTCGTCGGTTCTGTACTTGAACAGCTTCAGTGGCGGTAGGTGGCACGGCGATAGCGCGCTGCCCGCTCACAAGAGCACCGAAGGCCCAGCTCTGGCCGTCTTCGACAACCACCTGTACTGCGCGCATCGCGGCGCCACCAACGACAAGCAGCTGTGGTGGACCCGATTCAATGGCAGCAGCTGGAGCACCGACACCCGGTTCGGTGCCCACTCCAGTGCCCAGGGCCCAGCACTCGTTGCCTACCGCGACAAGAACGGCACTCAGGAGCAGCTCCTGTGCGTCCACCGCGGCTACTAGCAGAACACGGGGACCGACCCCACCGAGGCTGACCAGGCCGTCCGCGCGCACGCTGGACGTGGCTCGTGGACGCCGTTGCTCCCGCAACAGCGCCTACACCACGTCCAGACGCCGCCGCGCCAGCGCGAGCACAGCCTGCTGATAAATCTTGTCTTCCAGGCGTTTTCGGTCATAGAACCGTTTCGACTCCTCGCCGTCGCCCGCAGACTGGACGTTGACACGGTGGTCACACCCCGTACCGGGTGTCGTCGTCGGCGGGAGCGGGCCCGGTCGCGGCGAGCATCGGCGCCGGATGGCGCACCACCATACGCCGAACGCTACCCGCAAAAGATACCGAACGGTCGCACCATCGTGATGCTCCGGAATCCCGTACCCCGGGTGGAATTCGTCGGATTGTCCGTGCTGGGAACTACCGTTGTGTGCCGATCGAGCCGGTTCTGGTCATGTGGATGTGGGCGGCTCGGCGGTGGGGTGCATGATGGCGTGCCACCACGATTCGAGCCGACTCGGCTCCGGCCAGCGCACCACTGGCAGATCGTCATCGGAATCGCTGGTGATGGCGGGTGTGGTCGTGTGCCGCTTTCCCGGCCGGCGAGCGAACGCGTCACTGCGTGGTTCGCGTGGGGTTGCTGTCATGGCGCACCTCCGAATTCCTGGCCCGACGCCCGGTCTCACCGGGGCGGGCTGGATTCGCAACTCGCGGCGGTGGTGTACGCCGAGGTCGACCGCGCGCGAGGAATGCCACACGGGCCCGGGGGCAATGCCGAGGGGTCTGCGCCATCGCAGAGGGGCCGACCTGCGCCAGAGTAGCCATTCAAGGTCAACGGCAGGCTACGTCCGAGCCAATTTCCGGGACCTACACCCCGAGATCGAACCTGGCGGGCCGCGCTCGGAAAACGGTGAGCTGACGAACGTCAGCGCCCGGTCTGAACCGCCTGCGCTGTGACTCTCAGCGATGAGTGGCGGTGTTCTCGCAGCGTCAGGTGGCGTCCGCGGTCGCACGATCCCCGGCATCCGCCTCTCAGGTGCGGGCCGAGTCGTTTCCGGGGACGGGATTCACGCGCGGGCCAGCTCCTCGGACATGCGGGCGGTGATGGTGACCAGCACGCGGGCCGCGATGGCCAGCTCCTCGGCGGAGACCGCGCCGTAGGCGGCGCCCAGGATCTTGCCGGACGCGGCGCGCACCTGCGCGACCATGTCGCGACCGGCTTCGGTGATTCCCACCTGACCGTCGGACAACTCGGTCAGCAGTCCGCCGTCGACCAGTGCGGTGACCGCGTCCGCGACGGTGGCGGGCTCCCACTGCGTCATCGCGGCGACCCGGTCGATGTGAGCGGACCGCTCGACCGGGCCATCGGCGGCCAGGGCCTGGTTTAGGGTGATCCAGCGCTGCTCGTTCAGCGTGGTGCCGGACAGGGCCCGGGTCAGGACGGCGGCGTGGTGCTTCTCGGCCTGGCCGATGATCGACGGGTTCAGGGTGGGGGCGGTGGTGGTCATGTCGGCCTCCCTGCCGCTACGCGAACGCAAGCGGCTGCGCACCCGCCGCACCCTCGCCGACGTCGCCCTGCGCCTGTTCACCGAGCAGGGCTTCGACGCCACCACCGTGGAGCAACTGGTCGAGGAGGCCGAGGTTTCGCGCAGCACCTTCTTCCGCGCCTTCGCCACCAAGGAAGCCGTCGCCGTCGAGGCCGAGACGCTGCTCTGGTCGAATTACCTTGCGGCACTGGAACAGCGGGAATTCACCGGTCCCGTACTCACCGAGCTCCGGGACATCCTCACCGAGGCCGCCGAGGCCCTGCCCGTGGACTGGGACCGCCGCTACATCGCCACCCGGCGACTGGTCCTCACCGCCCCCACTCTGATGGGCCACCTCGAATACCACCGTTCCGGTATAGAGAAACAGGTAATCGCCTGCCTGACAAGCAAACTCGACCTCGACCCGGACGACCTGCGCCCACACATCCTCGCCGAACTCACCACCACGGCTTGGAGCATCGCCGGTCGCACCTGGGTCCAGGCCGACGGCGACGGTGGCCGCGCGGCCCTCATCGACCGCCTGCACCACGCCTTCGCGGCAATCCCCACCGCCCTGGAACTCACGCCGGGCAGCGCGAAACAGCGTTGAGGAAGCCATCCCGGCCTCTTGCCGTATCCCGGGGCTCTTGCGGTCCCCCTTCCTTCCCGCCGGCTGCCCGCCGCCCTTCACCGATGCGTGACGACTTCCGCTGATTCAGTGAACATGCGGCATGGCGGCAGGCACCGCGCTGTCATGCCGCTGACGGCGCTGACCGAACCGGCCGGCGCGGGGAATCGGAAGATCCACTGGCCGTGCCGATCCGAGGCCGGCAGAACGAGATTTCTCAGGCGGCGGAAGGGTTTTCGAGGACGATTGCGACTCCTTGCCCGGATCCGACGCAGACTCCGATCGCGCCGTAGCGCGCATTGCGTTCCCGCAGTTCGGTTGCCAAGGTCAGGACGTAGCGGGCGCCGGTGGCGCCGAACGGATGACCGATTGCCACCGCGCCGCCGTTCGGTGTCAGCTTCTCGTCGGGGATGATGAAACCGCCCAGCTGGTTGGGCAGTTCACGCAGCACGCCCAGGGCTTGGGCGCTGAATGCCTCGTGTACTTCCCACACGTCGATCTGCTCGGGTGTCAGGCCCGCGCGTCGAATCGCCAGCGGCAGAGCCCACGCCGGAGCCAGACCCATGTAGAGCGGATCGATCCCGTACACCGCGGACGACACCACCCGCGCCAGCGGTTCGACGCCGAGTTCGGCCGCTCGTTCACCCGAGGCCAGCACCAGTGCGCTGGCTCCATCGGTCAGGGGAGTCGAGTTCCCGGCGGTCATCTGCGTCGTCCCCGGCTGCGGGGGCAGTGACGCCAGCCTTTCGGCGGTGGTGTCGTCGCGGATGAATTCGTCGTGTTCGAACAGGCGGGCGGGGGTCTTCCTCGTCGCGGCGATCTCTACCGGCATGATCTCTTTGGCCAGCCGCCCGGAATCCCGGGCCGCCTTGGCGTTTCGCTGCGTCCGGAGCGCGAACGCGTCGATCTCCTCTCTGGTCAGCCCGTAGCGGTCGGCGACGTTCTGTGCTGTCTCGATCATTCCGATGTAAGCATTGCGCGCCAGCAGCACCGGATTGGCGGGACCGCCCGCGCCCGCCCACATGGTGTCGAGCAGGATGACCGGGCCACGGGGGCCGAACGGGCTGTCGCCCTTCATGTACGCCCATCCCGACCGCGACATCGACTCGACGCCACAGGCGATCCCGACGCCCAGATCCCCCGCTTTGATCGCGTGCGCGACATTGACGGTCGCACTCAGAGACGACCCGCAGAATCGGTTGATCGTCGCCCCGGCCACCGTGTCGGGGAATCCCGCCGCCAGCGCCGCCCACCGCGCGACATCACCCATCCCCTCGTGGGCCGGATTGACGCAACCCGCGACAATGTCCTCGATCTGATCGAGACCCACGCCGACGCGCTCGCACGCACCCTTCATCGTCATCCCCAGTAGGTCGTCGGCCCGAATGTGCGACAGCGAACCACCGTATCGAGCGAACGGCGTCCGGACGCCACCGAGCACGAAAGCTTCCGTCATCACGATCTCCTTCGAGAGTGTCGTCAGGGTCGCAACGATCGACCCGTCGCTGCTGCTTTCGATCTTGCCTCGATTTCGGAAAGGATTCCCCTCAGCCCAAAGGGACACCAGCGCCGAGGCTGCATTCGTCAGAATCCTGGCAGTATCGGGATCGCTGCTGCCGCGGCCCTAGCTGTTTCCGGTACGGCTGTTGCCGCCGCAACGTTGTTGTACTGGCCGTCGATGGATCGGTGTGACGCAAGCCCGGTCCGTGGTGGTCAGGGCTGCCGTTGGGGATCGATCTCGGCGAGATCGTTCTCGGTGAGCCGGAGATCGGCGGCGGCGATGATCGGATCGACCTGCTCGGGCCGTCGGTAGCCGGTTATCGCGGCGTCCACTGCGGGGTTGCTCAGCGTCCACGCGACCGCGACGGCGCCGGGTGTGAGGCCGTAGCGGTCGGCGACCGTGCGCAGCCGCTGGGTGGTCGAAAGATGGTGCGACAGTTGGGGCTCGGTAAAGCGGGCGTCGTGTGCGCGCCAGTCGTTGCCGGGCAGCTGCGCTGCCCGTTCCCGGGTCATCGCACCGGTCAGCAACCCCGAACCCATCGGTGAGTAGACGATGACTCCGATGCCGGTCTTTTCGGCGTAGGGCAGGGCCTCGGCTTCGGCGGCCCGGTCGACCAGCGAGTAGGGCGGTTGCAGTGTCTCGACCGGTGCGATCGAGGCGATGCGGCGCAACTGGGCGACATCGAAGTTGGACACCCCGATATGCCGGACGATGCCCTGTTCCTTCAATTCCGCGAGCGCGGCCCAGCCTTCCTCGATGTCCGAATCCGGGTCGGGCCAATGGATCTGATACAGGTCGATAGCGTCCACACCGAGCCGCTCCAGGCTGGCCTCGGCCTCCCGGAGCACCGAATCCCGGCGCAGGCTGTGCCGCACATGTCCGGTGCCATCGTCGAGCAACGAGCATTTGGTGAACACGAACGGGCGCTTCTCGCTGTCCCGCAGCGCCACGCCGACCACGCGTTCGGATCGGCCGAAACCGTAGGCGGCCGCGGTGTCGATCCAGTTGACGCCCGCCTCGAGTGCGTGCTGGATTGTCGCGATGGACTCGGAATCCTGCTGTGGTCCCCAGCCGAACTCCCACTCACCGCCTCCGATGGCCCATGCACCGAAGCCGACGCGGGTGATCTGCATGCCGGTCGAGCCGAGTTCCGTGGTGGTCAACGCCTTGGTTGTCATATGTCCTCCTAGGGTGTTCGGCGAATCTGTGCAGTCCGGGCAGCTCGGCCGCGACGACAGTCACGGGTCCTGCCCGAGCTGCGGCCGGGTGATCGTGGTGTCGGTTCGAGGCCGGATACCGTCCAGGACGATGTCGACGATGTCCTCGACGAAGGTCTGGTCGAGCGGGGCGTGGCCGTGCATCAGCCGGTGGTAGACGGGACCGTAGAGCAGGTCCAGGACGGTCTCGGTGTGTGTGCGGGCGGGGATCTCGCCTCGGGCGATGGCTTGCTGCAGGATCAGGCGTCCGTGTTCACGGCGCTGGTCCAGGAAACGTGTGCGGTAATGGAGTGCGAAATCGGGGTCGGCGCGGACCCGGACGAGCAGGCCGGCGATGACCCGTCCGTAGGGGCGTCGGGTGAGCAGTTCTGTCCACGGCCACAGCAGGTTTCGCAGGTCATCGCGTAGCGATCCGGTGTCGGGGGGCTCGGGAACGGACCCCCATGTGCGGTACAGAGCGTCCATGGCGAGGGTTTCCTTGCCGGGCCACCAGCGGTAGATGGTGGCCTTGCTGACCCCGGCCGCTGCCGCCACCAGGTCCATGTTCATGGCGGTGACACCGTGGTCGAGCAGCGAGTCCATCGCCGCGTCCAGGATCGCCTCGCGAGCTTTCTCGTCCCGGGGCCGGCCGCGGTGCACCGTCGAGGGGGCCTCGGTCACCGTCGGCTCCCGATCGGCTCGCCGGTCGCCGGTATCCGGCCGTGCAGGGCTGCGTACAGCCCGGCCAGGTCGCGGTTGGCGTACCCGTGATCCACGGCGCGCTCGACCGCGTCGCGGGCGACTGTTGCGGTGGCCATGTGCATTCCGAGACCGGCAGCGGTGTCGGTCGCGAGGCACAGGTCCTTGCGCATGGCGCGGATATCGAACCACGCACGCTGGGGTAGGTGCAGGGCCATCGGCGCGCGTGCCTGCAGCGCGGGCGATCCGATGGGGCTGTCGGTCATTATCGAGGCGGCCTGTGCGGGGTCGATCCCTGCTTTTTCGGCCAGCATCAGCGCTTCGCTGAAGGCGAGGATCTGGTTGGCGAGGCTGACGTTGATCGCCAGTTTGAGTGTCAGGGCCTGGGTTCGGGTTCCGACGTAGGCGACCTGGCGGCCCAGCCGGTACAGCAAAGGTTCGATGGCGGTGACCGCGCCGAACGGTCCACCGGCCATGATGACCAGGCTGCCCTCGGCGGCCGCGGGCACACTGCCGGACACCGGCGCGCTGACCATATGAGCGCCCCGGGACTCGACCTGGTCGGCGATTTCTGCCACGGTGCCGGGACCGACCGTGCTCATGTCGACCACGACCTGCCCGGACCGCAATCCGGCCACGATGCCGTCGGGGCCCTCGTACACCGCCTGCAACGCCGCATTGTCGGACACGGCCGTGAATACGACGTCCGCCGAGCCGGCGACCTGGCGTGGTGTGTCCCGCCAGATCATGCCGCGCGCGAGGAGATCGGCCGCTTTCGCGGCGGTGCGGTTGGTGCCGTACACGGTGTTGCCGTCGAGCAGACGACGCGCGAAGCGACTTCCCATAGCTCCCAGGCCAACGAAACCTATTGCCGCCATGCGCATTTCCTTCCTATCCCGGATACCGGCGCGATCCTGCGCGTATCAGTGATCGCTGCCGGGCGTCGACCGGATGATTGCGGTTGCCCGGATCGGACTCCGGGCTTCTATGCTCCGGTTCGACATCTCTGACAATTACTATACTGCGAGTTTTGTATATCGCCAGGTGTGATACGTGAGCGTAACCCTGCTGTCGTCCTCGTAACCGGTCTGCAACTGCAAACATAGGCTGCTCTGAGCATGAGACGGCTCGGCCTGCCTACCGTCACATATACGAGCCTGTAAGTTTCGGAAAGGTGGAGCCTCATGCCCGATACGACAGACATCGACACGACCCGCGCCGACATGCGACGCGCGGACTCGGCGCTCGATATCGCCCCCAAACTCGCTGTCGAGGCGATCGGCACGTTCTTCGTGGTCTTCGCCGTCGGAGCCACCGCGCGCAGCGGAACTGCGCTGGCGCCGCTGGCCGCCGGAGTCGTACTGATGGTGATGGTGTACGCGGGCGAGCGCGTATCCGGCGGCCATTACAACCCCGCGGTCACCTTCGCGGCGCTCGTGCGCGGCCGGATCCGCCCTGGCACTGCCTGCGGCTACTGGCTCACCCAGGTGACGGCCGGACTGGTTGCCGCACTGGTCGTTCCGGCGGTCGTCGGCTCGCGTGCACCACAGCACATCGACCCCAGCCGCCGGATACTGGTCGGCTCGCTTGCGATAGAACTCGCGTTCACCTTCGCGTTGGCGTTCGTGGTGCTCAATGTCGCCGCCGGTGGGCCACGGTTTCCCAACCCGATGCCAGCCTTGGCGATCGGATCCACAGTCGCGGCGGGAGGGGTCATCGTCGGCGGGGTATTCGGTGCCGCCTTCAATCCGGCCGTCGTCCTCGGCGCGATCACGATGAACCTGTTCACGCCCGCCACACTGCTCTACATCCCCGCCCAACTCGCCGGTGCAGCAGCGGCAGGCCTCGCATTCCGACGGTTCCCTCCCCGCGACACCTGACCGGCATGTACTACGGCGGGCGGAACTCACTGTGGGAAAACGGAACTCGGCAGCGACAGCTGACGCAAGTCGTCGTTCCCGATACACCGTGCCCGGTTGTCACTCGAGTGATGCGGCCCCAGCCATCGGATGCGTATGGAGATCGAACGGCACATCACGAATTCCTTCGCCCGGGCGCTGTCGACCGAAGCTACCGTCATGTACGGCAGGAGATCTCGCTTCCGGGCCAGGGTTGGTCTTGGGGGGGGCGATGTCAGGTTTCGAGGCGTTGCCGCACGGTCGCCATGCGATCGCGCAGCGCCTCCTGGTCGATGACACCGCGCCAGACCAGCGAATGGGCCAGCGCGAGCAATTGACTCTCGGGGAACGGCAGGCCCACGTACCGCTCCTGGGACAGGGCGTCCTCTTCGTTGCGGCGCTCCCGGAACGACAGGACCGTTCCCGGCTGCACCAGGGAAGCGTCGTCGAGTGCGTCGCACATCCCGTCGAGACTGCTCTTCCACGGTGGTACGGGATTGTCGACCGACCACTTCCGGCTCAGCGCCGGCCACAGCTGCTCGTGGCGAGAGGCGACGTCATCGAGCACTGGGACGTGAGTAGTCAATAGCGATGGGTCGACTTTCGCGACCACAGCGGACCGGTGCCGCTCGTCCGTCCCTGCCATGTCAGTTCCCTCCTCGATGCGCCTCGCGGATCCGGTCGGCCGTGACGTTCGCGCTCACGCCAGGCTTGGGCAGGGCGACGCCGATGAGGCAGTCGCGCGTGACGATCCGGGCCAGCTCGTCCTCGGACCAGTTCTCGGTGCCGTCGGGACGCATCGGCAGCACCATGAACCGATGCTTCTGGTTGGAGTCCTCGATGCGGATCTCGACGTCGGCGGGCAGGTAGGTGCCGAACTCGGCGAGGACATCGCGCGGGTACCGGACAACCCGGCGACGATAGTTGGGCGTGCGGTACCACTCGGGTGAGTTGCCCAGCAGCGGCCGCGGGTAACAGGAGCAGAGCGTGCAGACGATGACGTGATGCAGCGTCGGGGTGTCCTCGAGGATGTGCAGTGCGGTGAAGTCGCTGGGCGTGCCGAAGCCTGTGGGTTCCAGCCAGTCGACTCCGACGGCCTTGCACGCCTCGATCGGCTCGGCCAGGGCGGTGCGTTTGAACTCCTCGTCGAGCCAGCACTTGGCGACGAGCGCCGCTGCGGGCAGCGGGCCGATGCGCTCGGCGAACTCGGTGAACGCACGGTGATCCTCGGCGGTGAAGATGCCCTTCTCGAGGCAGAGTTCGCGCACTGCAACCTCCAGGACCTCGAAGTCGGACACCTCCTCGACCATCGGCGCGGGCGGACGATGCTCGTGCTGGTGCCCAGTGGTTGACATGGTGGTCGAAAGCCTTTCCGGGAGTTGGAGTTTCGCCTCTCACACAGCCTGGATCCAGCGCTCGGGCAATTCGGTCTGCAGCGTGTCGGTCGGCTCGCCCGTGTAGTCCGGCCAGAGCTCGGTCATCTTGAAGCGGACGATGTAGAACCATTCAGGCCGGGGTGAACCGAGGGCCTCGTAGTCGAACGCCTCGTCCTCGGCGGCCGGAGCCTCGTAGGCGAGCGTCACGATCTCGCCGACGGCGCCGCGAACGAACTCTTGGGTACGGGTGTAGAACAGTGCCTGCCCGTCACGGACCCGCACCGCGTCACCGACCGCGAATTCGGCCGGAGGCGCTTGACCGGCGTACACCTGTGGATCGCCCTTGCCGACCGCGTGCACGTGGTGCTTGTTGCGGGGAATGTCCTTGCCGTCGGCGATGGTTCGCGGCTTCGGCTCCAGCAACTCGTGCGGCGCCAGATCGGCGACACGGGCCTTCACCTCGTTGTACCTGGCGGTGAGTTCGGTCAACGAGACCAGGTGCTTATCGATCAACACCCGCGCGACACCCAGCAACCATCGGCCGTAATAGGGCAGCCCCAAGTACATCGTGTTGCCCAGGTCGACGTTGTGCAGGCGCCTGCGCTCCTCCGAGAGCCAGATGCCACGCCACCCGAGCACCTCGGCCATCACATACGTGCTGTGCTCCCAGTGCTCGCCTTCCTTCTCGAGGAATTCGATCGGCGCATCGCGCATCCCGCCGACGTCGTGCGAGGTCTTCAGATATGCCTCGATGCGATCGTTCGACAGCTCGTACGGAGCATCCGGCAGGTCCTGAAAGGCGGACCGCAACCGACCGAGGAGGTCGAGCCGGTCGGCCCGCTCGCGCGCGGTAATCGTCATGACGGGATTCCCTTCCGTGAGCGATCTCGACAGGTAGCCGCTTTGCGTGTCAACGCCTGTTCCGGATGGACGCCTCGATCCTGTTCCCGCGGCCCGCGGACGAGTACCGACGTCACCGGGATAGTTCACATCCGTCCCCCTCAGGCCGGGAAACTCGTACGCCCCCTGAGTGCGAACCTCGAGGATCGTGTTGTTTCTTCGGACCTGCGGGCTGAGCGCCAATTACTCTCCCAACGGTAGCTCTATACGAACCGAGCGGCTATCACCAACGCACTCGATCGGGCCCTAGCCGCCGAGGCGTCAGTCCCTAGTTGGGCCAGGGGTTGTCCTCGATGACCTCGACCATGTCGGTTCGGGTGAACCCGGGCACGAAATGGGCGAGAACATCGGCGTTCATCGTCCCGAATGTGGTCTCCGGGCGATCGGCGAAGCCATGGGTGAAAGCCGCGAGAATCTGACGCTTGAAGTCTGGGCGAGGATGGGCGGCGACCACGGCCCGGATATCGGCTGGATCCAGATCGTGATAGCCGATTCCCAGAACGTCGGTCTCCACGCCCGCCGTGACCAGCGCGACCTCGGGCTCCATATGCTCAGGAATACCGGGGGTGGTGTGCAGCGCGATAGCGGTCCACACCCGCCGCAGGCTGTCGTCGTCGAGGCTGTGTGCGCCGAGAAAGCGTCGCGCCTCGTCGGCGCCGTCGACCTCGAACCGTTGCCTCGTGGTGCGGTAGGCATCGGTCAGGCCCAGGTCGTGGAACATCGCGCCGACGTAGAGCAACTCCTGATCGGGCTCCAAACCGCGCCGGCGTCCTTGAAGCATCCCGAAAAGGTAGACGCGGCGCGAATGATGGAACAGCAGTGGCGGCGAGCAGTCGCGCACCAATTCGGTCGCTTCGGCAGTCAGCCGGCTATCAGGAATTGGAATACCTGCAATGTGCTCGGTCACGAATGTCCTCCTTTCGTTTGGCCTGGCAACTTGTTCGCGCACGGAATTCGTCCGACTTGGCCACCCACAACGCCCTGCACGTATGGCTATGGCCGCGATACGTGTCTGCCCACGCACCATGAGCTGCTCGGCTGGGCAGTCAAGTCGCGGTGGAGCCCCGGTGGCGCCACCCGGACATACCCACCCTCCTCCCCGGGGGATGTGTGAACAATGGCTCTGTCGAGGTGATCCGCTCGGGGGATCCGATGAACCGCCCGTCGGTTCGTCCTGACCTACCTGGTGACGAGGGTCGCGGGCGTCCGGTTCTGCTGTTCAGTGCGGAGTTGTCGTGTGCCGGCCCGCGGCCCAGGCAACTCGTCGTAGCCCAGCCTGGCACATCTCGAGCAGCCGTCGCCGCTCATCGTCGGAACAGTGGGCTTCTTCGGTCTCGGCGCGGAGCTGTTCGAGTTGTTGTCCCAGCGTTCCGATCTCGCCGAGCGCGAGCGCCTGACGGGCGGCGTGCAGCGCCCGGCTGGCATTCTCGGCGAGCGGGCAATGATTTTCTGGCGATACGCTATTTCAAGCTGTCGGACTGGTCCGTAGTGCTCGATAGACTGCGTCTTCAGGACTTGTTGCGGTGGAGGCTGATTCGACTGGAGATCCGTCAGCGTCTCGGACCTGCCACCCGCCGAGGGATACGACGGATACGCCTCCGCGACGGTTGGCCAGCGCCAGTTCGGAGAGAGTGCCCCAAGATCCACCGATCACGATGACAGCGTCGGCGGACCAGATCAAGATGGCGTTCCGCGCTTCGCCCATATTGGTATAGAGGACCGCAGATAGGCCGTCGCAGATTGCGTCGGGGTCGGTGTCGGGCCGAATGCCGATGACGAGTCCGCCCGCGACTGAGGCTCCTTCGGCAACGGCGGCCATGACGCCGCGCCCTCCGCCGCAGAGCACTGTGGCGCCGGCTTCGGCGAGGAGTCGGCCCACGGCACGCGCGTTGGCCGCGTCGGTGTCGGTGCAGTTGCGGGGACCGCAGACGGCGACCTGGATCGGGGGCACTGTCACTCCTTGCTGCTTTCTGCGGTGTAGGTGGTGAAGAGGTTAATCCGGTCGGGGAGCTCGCGGGCGGTGCGCACTCGGTTGATGCGTGCGCTGGCGGCCTCTAGATCGCCGAGGCCGAGATAGGCTCGGGCGGCGTCGAGTTCGGCTGCCGCGACGAATTCCGGCGGACTTTCGGCAGTGCAGATAGCCGGGGCTCCTTCCGCGTGATCGAGGGCGAGTTCATTGTGCCGACGGCCCGACCCAGGCGAGTTCCACCGCACCGTGACGGAAACGCCGGACATCCGGTCGGTGCTCAGTGCCCCTGCTGGAACGAGCATGCGCGCCGGCTGGTCGGCTCCGCGGGTCGTCATGGTGGCGACCGCCCTGCTGTTGGAGGCAGCGTGGGCCCGCTGTTCTGGCGATCAGATTCCTGACGTTGCCGGCCATCATCGACGAGGCGGTAGACCGGCGAGGCTCAGGGCCGACCTCCGCAAAGTATGTCGGGTGCGTTCTCAGCGGCGAAGGAGCAGTCTGTAGATATCGGTTCCCGCCAGCGCAAGGCCTGGCGTCGCCAGGTCCGTGCTGCATCACCATCTCGGGGGTGAGCGGAGGTCGAGCTGTTCCACCGGATTCAGCCATCGTGACGGTCGGCCGGTCTCACCGGCCGAGCGCCCTGCACAGGCGGAAGGCAGAAGATCATGCAGTACGGCACTGCGTTGCGTGAGGAGATCGGCCGTTCGGCGGTGACACCGTTGATCGGTATTTTCGACATGTATTCGGCATCGATCGCCGCGCAGTATTTCGATGGGATGTTCGTGTCCGGTTTCGGGTTCGCTGCATCCCACTATGGGCTACCCGACATCGGGTTCATCGCCTGGCCTGACATGGTCGGGTTCGTGCAGCGGTTGCGTCTGGCGTTTCCGGACCGGCATTTGCTGGTCGACATCGATGACGGGTACGCCGACGTGGAGGTCGCCTGCCATGTGGTCGAGCAATTGGAGATGCTGGGCGCCTCGGGGGCGATTCTGGAGGACCAGCAGCGTCCGCGCCGGTGTGGTCATGTGGCGGGTAAACAGATCCTGCCGCTCGAGCAGTATCTGGAGAAGCTGAACCTGGTGCTGCATACGCGCACCGATCTGGTGGTGGTCGCGCGGACCGACGCCACCGACGAGGACGAGATCCTGCGTCGTGCGGAGGCTTTGGCCGCAACCGACGCCGATGCCGTGTTGGTCGACGGTGTGCGCAGTGTGGAGAGGATCCGGCAGGTCCGCGGTGTGATCGGCGCAAAACCGCTGGTGTTCAACCAGATCGCCGGCGGGCTCTCGCCGCGGCTGTCGTTGACCGAACTCGAGGCTCTCGGAGTCGGTGCGGCGATCTACTCCACGGCGTGCCTGTTCGCGGCGCACGCGGCGATGACCGAGGCGCTGCTGAAACTGCGTTCCGAGGACGGACGCTTGCCCGAGATCGGCGCGAGCGGTGTGGGTGTGGCCTCGTCGACTGCCTTGCTGGAGGCCAACATCTCCCGCCATCGGCGCGCCGACCTCGCGTAGGCACGGTGACGATGCTGCGGCGGTGATGCGGTGGCAACACATCGACCCGCATGGCGTGTAACAACCCTGGTGGCCCCTCACCGCGGAACGTTCATTTCGGCGCCCGAATGTGCGGGTGCCGTCTGCTGCCGGGTAATTCAGCTCACGTGCCTGCAAAGCACCTGGTAGGCGCGTGGTGCGTCCTCGGGGAAGACGAGGACGAGAATCCGGCCACCCCATGGGGTTGCGTCGGCGGTGGGGCCCGAGGTAGCCCGTACGCCATTGGCGCCGAGTAGGTGGCAGACCGTGCGGGCGGACTCGTCGCTGGTCACGGTCGCGGCGGCGGTCAGCAGGCCGTAGTCCCCAGTCGGGTGTTTGTGGCGTGCGCGCCGGTGCGGCCGAAGCATCATCGGGTCGGCTCCACGATGGAGGTTCGCACCTGATGCGATCGGAGTGCCTCGAGCCGGGCCAGCTCGGCCGCGTGGGCCTCCTGTGCGAGCGCGGCCACCTGCTCGGGTGGATCGGGCCGCAGCAGCGAGCCCGTGCCGGGCTTGCCGGCGTATCGCATCCAGGTGGCCGGCGGCCGCGGAATCGCTGGGGACGGGCATGATTCACCTCGACGGGTTCAGGTACGGGGCGCGAACAGCTTCGGTAGCGCATCAACGGGTCCGCTGTGCGTCCGCGGTATGCGGCCGGCGTATCGACGTTCGCCGACGGCCCGGCCGCATTCGCCTACCGGGTCATCTGCAGGGCGAGGGTGGCGACGACGGGGACCAGATACAGCACGGGGTACACCGTGGTGTTGTAGGAATGCGCGCGGAGCGTGGTGGCGGCCGCACCGAGGAAGTACAGGATCAGCCCCGCGGCGGCCGCGATCCCGAGGGCGGGGACGAAGAATCCGACGAACAGGCCCAGTGCCCCTGCGGATTTGGCCAGTGCCAGCCAGTTCCACCAGGACTTTGGCACACCGTATTCGACGAGTGGATCGGCGACGAATTTTTTCTGCGCGAACAGCGAATAGCCGGAGAAGCCGACCCAGAGGGCGGCGACGACACCGACGATGTGATATGCGATATTCATTGCTGACTCTTTCTGAAATACTAGCGCTCGTCGACGATTTCGCCGTTTTGGACGGTCGCGTCCGCGGTCAGCGCCATCGCCGCAGCGGTGAGCGGAAGGCCCTGGGACGCACCGAGCGCGGTGAGCATCTGCTCGGCCGATTCCCAGCACCAGGTATCGGTGTAGCTGCCGTCCTCCAGTCGCGTGAGGCGGGTCTGGGTCAATCCCGGTACGGCCTTGCGGATTCCGTCGATCAATGTGGCACGCTGCGTGAGCAGAGTGTCGAGATCGCCGTCGGCGACGCGGTAGCGGTGCACTCTCAGCACGGCCATGACGTAGCTCCTTCGTGACTTTCGTGGTCTTGGTGACAACGAAAAGCCTCACATCCGAGCGCCGCCGTCAGTAGTGCCCCGGGCACCGGCCGCGTGTGCGGTATACAGGTCCGCACCGTGCATTCTGCATGTCGGCGATGTCAGCTCGGCGATATCAGCACGGAATGCATGCCGTGAGCAGGAACTCCTCGCCGGCGGCCGAGGCAGCGAAGGACCCGCCCGCGTCGGTCACCCGCGCGCGCATATTGCGCAGCCCCTGCCCGTCGCCACCGCGCACGCCGGTGGCGCCGTTGTTGTGAATCTTCAGGCGCAGCCGGCCGTTTCGCTGCTGGCATTCGATGGCCACCCGGGTGGCCATGCTGTGCCGGAGCACATTGGTGACCGCTTCCCGCACCACCGGCGCGAGCACCGCACCCGCCCGCTCAGGCAGGTCCTCGTCGTAGGCCACGTCGACGTCGCTGCAGGCGGCGGCGAGTGCCTGTCGGGCCAGCTGCAGTTCGTGACGTAACGAGCGGGCGGTGGTGTCGTCCACCAGCGCGATCGCCTCGGTCCGGGCATTGATGGCGATTCGCAGCGCCTGGTCGATCTCCGCCGCCGCCCGGTCCGGGCTCCGGGTCACCAGTTCGCCGACGAGGTCGCACTTCAATGCCAGCACCGACAGTGTCAGGCCCAGCAGATCGTGGATGTCACGCGCGATGCGAAGGCGCTCGACCTGCACGGTGATCCGCACCAGCGCCGCGCGAGCCTCGTTCAGCTGGATCGAGAGCTGGCGGAACCGGGCGAGCCCGAACAACACGAGCGTGGCCTCGGCGGCCGGCACGAGCCAGGCACCGTGGCCGGGCAGCCCGGGGGTCGGCACCGAGTAGGCGGCCCGCAGCGTGAACAGGCCGACCACGACGAGCACCGCAGGCGCACCGGGCAACGCCAGCAGCGTCGACACCGACAGCAGCATCAGCCAGACGGACCAGGCCCCCAGCCACGGCAAAGGCACCAGCGCGAGCGCCGCCTGCGCCAGCAGCAGCCGGATGGCCCACCGCGGCCGCCACAGCTGGGCCAGCAGCAACACCTCCATCGTCGTGCCGCCGAGCGTGGTCACCCAGTAGGGTCGCCCGATCTCCAGGGTTTCGATCGCCGTCCACCCGGCCAGACCGACGACCAGTGCGAGCAGCGTGAGCTGCGGTACCGCCCGCGAAATCAACGTCTCGTCCACGGGCAACCTGGTGAGAGTGCGATGTAGGTTCGCCGTCTGCCGGACGGTGTCGATGATCTCCCGGGTGGCGCCGCCGGCCGTGCCGACGGCGTCCCGCGCGCGCTGCGGGTCTGTCCCGGCCGCTGCGCGGGCACGCTGCAGCAGGTCGATCACGTTCGTGAGCCGACCGCCCAGCGCCGCACGCAGCCGTTGCGTCGTCTCCAGGCGCTCCCGGGTCAACGTCAGTTCGGCGAGTTCGTGCCGGCTCGATGCCAGTCGATCGGTCAGCACCGGTAGGCGGAGCAGCACATAGACCACCAGGCCGATCGCCGCCGTGGTCACGGCGGCGGTGAGGTGACCGTGCCAGCCACCGTGCACGCCGCCGGAACAGAGGACGACCAGCAGGAATCCGATCCGGGCCCACCGCCTGGGCAGGCAGACCAGGATCGTGGCCGCCAGCAGGCAGGCCAGCTTCGCCGTGCCCCCGGTCGGTATGGCGAGCGACAGGCAGGTGACCAGCAGTTGGACCGGCGGTACCCACGCCCGGCTGCCAGGCCGACGGTGCGCCAACACGAGCAGGCCGACTTGCGCCACACAGCAAATCACCGGTACCGCACCTGCTCCGCTCAGTGACACCGAAACCGTGAACAGAACCAAGAACAGATACCCGGTGAAGCGGGGCAAAACAGACACGCCGATGATTGCATATCAGGAAGGGCCGTCGAGGCAAGCGCACTGCGGCCTGACCTGCGGTGAGGAGCATGACCATGATCAGAGTTCTGGTGGCCGAGGATATGCGTCTGCTGCGCGAGACCCTCGTAGCGACACTGGAATTGGAGGACGACGTCGAGGTCGTGGCCGCACTTGATCGCGGCGAGTCGATCGTGGCCACAGCAATCGCGGAGCGTGCAGACGTCGCCATCCTGGATATCGACCTGCCCGGCCAGGACGGGCTGACCGCCACGATCGGGCTGCGTGACCGTTGCCCGGACTGCCGGGTCCTGATCCTGACCGCGCTGGACAGCCCCGGATACGTCAAGCGTGCCACCGAGATCGGCGCCGCCGGCTTCGTGCTCAAGGACAGCCCGCGCCGGGAGCTACTGCAGGCGGTGCGCACCGTCGCCGCCGGTGGTGTGGTCCTGGCCCCAAGCCTGGCCTTCACCGCATTGCGCACCGCGGACAGCCCCCTGTCCGAGCGGGAGGTGGATGTGTTGCGCCGTTACGCGGCCGGCGCGGATCCCAAGGAGATCGCCACAGGCCTGCACCTGTCGTACGGCACCGTGCGCAATTATCTGGCCGCCGCGGTGGCCAAACTGCAAGCGCGCAACCGCGTCGACGCCGTACGCCGTGCCACCGACGCTGGCTGGCTGTAGCGCCGTCTTCCTAGGTGAAAAGCGGAGGGAGGAGCTCGCGCAATCTCGATCCGACCCGTCGAACGGAACCAACTGGAAGGGGCGTGCGACCTGCACTTCCCAACTATAGGAATAGTCGATGTTTGCATGTGAGAGTCTTCCATGTGGAATGAGGCATACGCGGAGTCGAGCGTGCCCGAATCGGCCGCAGCGGACCGATCGCGCCATGTCACAGGACGCCGAGACTCGGCACGAGGACAAGGAGATCAGTGTGGGCATCAAACGCAAGGCGGTTGTTTCCGTGGCGGCCGCGACTCTCATGCTCGCGGCAATGGTGAATGCCTCTGAGGCAAACGCGACTCCCGCGCCGGGTCTGAGTACCGGCAGCGCGAATCTGGACTGCTTCATTCAAATCCTCCTGCACGGTGAAGTGCCCGGAGTCTGCTGACCGAACCGGCTCCAGAACTCGGTAATCGGGTAGCTCATCCAAACCCACCTGACGGCAGACCGATTCGACTGCGACGCAAGACGTTTGGATGCGTTAACGGACAGGGCGGCCCTTTCGATACGGTCATCAAGGCCATCTCCTTGACCGGATCCAACGTGAGAAAATGGGCTGAAATGTTTCGAGTAAATCGCGTCGTCGTCCCTGCTGCGCTATTGACCGGTGCCGTTCTGATGTCCGTCGCTCCCGCGCAGGCCGAGACACCGATCAGACCCCAGGCGAGCGAGTCGCAGGTGAACGCAAACAGCGGAATTGCCAGTGGTTCGGCCGATCTGAACAACCTTGCCTGCGGAACTATCTGGCGTCCTGTCTGCTTCCCCAACGGGCTTCCGCACTGACCTGGCTGGAGGTCCGATCGGCCACCGAACACCCGAGTCGTTCCGCCGCCGACACCGGTACCCGTCCAGGGAAACGATTGCCACGGAAAGGATTTACTCTTGCCAGCAGGCACCGACAGGAATCGGCACGGCTCAGCCACCCGGCCTACACCGTTCGCGTGCGGGCGGAAAGCGATCACCTCGCTGCCCCGAGCACACCCCCAACAATCGGGGGCAGTTAGCTCAGCTACCGGAGTTGGAGGATCATCCAACGAACAGACCATAAGTCCGAAAACGTGGACGGTTCGTCAACTCTCGAAGGGGAGTTGGGGCGCGCCCGGGAGCCGTCTCGCGTCAATAGCATGTGGAGCCGCGATGCTGCTCGCAGCTTGCGGCACGGCGGTGAACAGCTCGCCGAGCCCGAGTGGACCTGTCTCGGCGACCCTTACCGCCACCACGACCGCGAACACCGCACCCCCCACCACCGCAGTTGGAAACCCTTCCACCACAACGGCCCCCGCCACCGAATCCGTGTGGGACGCATGCTCGCTGTCGGAATCCGCGCTCAGCGCGGCGGGTGTGAACACGTCCTCCAAGAGCCGTGTGGCCGACGCCGGGAACCCGGCCGCGCGCATCTGCAAGTGGCAATCCGCCGATCAGTCCTACGAACTGGTCGTCACCGCCTCCAATAACACCCTGGACGATCAGCTCGCCTCCGGTAGGTACAACGACGTGCACAGGACTCAGTACTACGGCCGAGATGTGGTCGTGTTTCGCGCGGCGCAGGACACCAACAAGCTGGGTTGCTACACCGGAACGCCGGCCGCTTTCGGCAGCATCGTGCTCACAGTGCGCAACGCACGGGTCCAGACCGGCGAAGGCGAACCCTGCGCCGAAGCGAACCGTCTCGGAGCAGCCCTTCTCAGGTCACTCCCTTAACCCGCGTCACCGGACATTCGCAGCCCCTGCCGGGGCAGCACAGTCCAAGGTCGCCGCCCCGTCGGTTGTCGGCGCACATGCGTAGTGACTACCCAGACCCATCGCACTCATCGAGCCCGCAGAATCCGACTGACCGCGGGAATTGTCGGTGCCGCATTGGTTCTCGGAACCTCGGCGCTGACGACAGGGTGCGATCGTTCATCGGAGTCGGCACATCCAACACCGCCGGACGGGACTCGCGGACGACTCGTCAAAGCCGAGCATCTGCACATGTACTCGTCCGACGACCTCGAGGCCACACTGGCAGGCAATAGATTCGACACCAGCGCAGTCCGATTCGGCGTCGAAACCTATCGCTTGACATACGAGACCATCGATCCGAGCGGTCGTCCGACCACCGCCAGCGGACTGCTCGCCCTACCCCCGCAACGGCCGGAATCCGATGCGAATCCCGCGCACCGAATCGCCCGCAGCGGGTTCCTATCGTTGCGCAGCAGCCATTGGCGCGCAGCCGATCTCGGCAAGTTCGGCGGCGCCGCGGACGGCCTGCGCAGCACCGGCAAGTACCCGGGTCCGGGCGGCCTGGTAGCGGCAGCTTGCGGCGTCGAAAGCGGCCGCCGTGGCAAGCACGCGATCCTGGTCGCCGTCGAGCACTGCCTCGGCGCGTGCCACGATGGCACTGGCAATGGGGTTGCCCGTCACGACAATTCGGGCTTCGGCCAGGCGGTCCACCGCTTCGGCGCGCCCGGCCAGGACGGCGGCTTCGGCGCGCAGCGCGACGTACCAGTGCAGCCAGATCCAGGTGACCGAACGCCAGACCTCGCCGGGGGCGGGCTCCATCCGCTCCAGCGCGGCGCGCGCATAGCCGTCGTGCAGCAGGACCATGGCGTTGAAGACCGCACCGTAGCCTTGCGTGCGCTCCGGACCGCCACCAAGCTGAGACAGAATCGCACTCCAGGCGACGTAGGCGTCGCGATCCCCGCGCAGGCCGTGCACCATCGCGACCGCCGCCACCGCCGGACCGAGAACTGAATGATCGGGGCTGCCCGCCCGCCGCCATGCTTCGAGGAACCGCTCGCTGTGCGCGAGTACCGCTGCAACATTGCCAAGCAACGCATCGGTCACTAACAGCCAGCTCGTGGCGCGATGGCCGACCTCGGCCAGCAGCGGATGATCCGCGAGCTGCTGCGCCCAACGGCGAGCGTCGTGCAGATCGCCGGTGCCGAGGCTGGCCTCGACCGCCTCGCCGAGCGCTTCGACCAGCTCATGGGTGCCTGCCGGGGTAGCAGAGACATTGTGCAGCAACGCTACCCGTCGTCGGGCGGTGGCCGCGGCGGCGAAGGTGTCACCCACCCAACTCTGCGCGCCCGCCAAGGTGTCGAGCGCGGCGGATTCGGCGAGCGGATCTCCGGTGCGGTGCGCGAGCTCGACCGCCCGCTCGGCGACGGCAATCGTCTCGGATGCGGCATCGCCCAGTGGGTCATTGGCCGCGAAGGCCGCGGTCAGCGTCTGCCCGGCCGCGGCCAGTGCCACCGCCGCTCGAGCGGCTGGATCCGTTCCGGACAGCTCCCGCGCCTCGGCAATGAGCATGTCCGCCTCGTCCGGCGCCAGGCCGCGGACGAATTTGGTGGCGAACCGGTAGGCGGTGGCGACGGCCGTCGCCAGGTCGTGGGCGGCGCCCGCATCGTTCCCGGCCGCCCGGGCGGCATCGGCGGCCGCGCGGTAGCAGCGGTACATGTCGTCGCCGCGCAATTGGCATCCGGCTACCGCCGCCGCGTCGCGCAGCATGGCGT
Source organism: Nocardia albiluteola (assembly GCF_018860155.1). Classification (GTDB taxonomy): domain Bacteria; phylum Actinomycetota; class Actinomycetes; order Mycobacteriales; family Mycobacteriaceae; genus Nocardia; species Nocardia albiluteola. The sequence continues at coordinate 360,432 of NZ_JAHKNI010000007.1, read as the reverse complement.
TGGCGACGGCCGGGTCATCGACGAGACCGGCCGCTTGCTCGTAACGCCATAGGGATTCGCCGAGGAGGTGCCTGCCGAACAACAGTCGCGCCAGGTGTTGGGCCAGGCGAGCGGCATCCGCACGCTGCCCAGGCCGGTCGGCCGCCCAGGCCAGCGCGGCGCGGAAATCATCCGCCACGGCGTCGAATTGAGTCCGCCAGTCAACCTGCACGGTGGACAGCTCGGCGGCCTGGCGCAGGCACCACTGCAAATGTCGCGACCGGATATCGTCCAGCTCACCGGCGTTGGCGAGCTGCTCCACGCCGTACTGGCGAATCGTTTCCAGCGCGCGGTACTCGATTCCATGCGCCGCCGGGGTCGCGGCAAGCAGGCTCTGCTCTACCAGCCGAGCCAATCCGTCGGCGACGACTCCCTTTTCGGACCCGACGACCTCCGCCGCCGCCGCGACCGAGAACGACTTCATGAACACCGACACCCGACGCAACACGACGCGGTCGGCCGAATCCAGCAGGGTGTGGCTCCAATCCAGCGCCGCCCGCACCGACCGGTGCCGGTCTTGTTCCCGGGCGCCGCCCGCGAGCATTCGCAGCTGATCGGCGAGACCGGCGGTGAGGCCGTCCAGCCCGAGTGTGGTCCAGCGGGCGGCGGCCAGCTCAATCGCCAGCGCCACACCATCGAGCCGGGCACAGAACTCGGCAACCTGATCTCGCAGCGCGTGATTCGGCGGCCAGCCGCTCGCGGCGGCGCGGTCCATGAACAGATCGACCGCGTCCGACCCGCCCGCACCGGCCAGCGACATCGGCGGCACGACATAGATCCGTTCGAACGGCACCATAAGCCGGGCCCGACTGGTCGCCAGCACCGATACCCCCGGGCAGGCGGCAAGTAGCCGTTCGACGAAGGGCGCTACCCCCGCGCGCACATGCTCACAGTTGTCCAACACCACCAGCGCATGCCGATCGGCCAGTGCAGCCAACACCGACTCGTCGATCCCTCGACCAGGCTGCTCGCCGAGACCCAAGGCGAGCGCGGCGGTGCCTGCGACGGCGCGCACCTCGGAATTGGTGATCGGAACCAGATCGACGAACCACACCCCATCGGCATAGTCGCCGGCCAGTTGGGCCGCGACCGCCAATGCCAGCCGGGTTTTGCCCACCCCGCCCGGGCCCACCGCACTGACCTGGCGGTGCTGCCCGAGCAATTCGGCCAACTCGGCCCGCTCCCGAGTCCGGCCGATGAAGGAGGTCAGCGGAGCAGGCAGCACCGGCGTCGTCGGATGCGACCGGTCCGCACGAACAGACGATGCGGCGCGCTGCGCGAGCGCACGTCGGTCCGGCACCTCCAATTTGCGCAGCAACGAGGAGACATGGCTCTCCACCGTGCGGACCGAGATAAACAGGCGGGCGCCGATCTCGGCATTGCTCAGGTGCTCCCCAACCAGTTCCAGCACCTCGGCCTCCCGAGCCGAAATGTCTACCGTCGCCGCCACGCCACCCAGTGTGCCGTACCCGCCCCGGATCCGGGATCCGTGGTGCGATCCGTGGTCGGCACGGATGTGTGCAGGCCCTTCCCGCAGCGATGCTGAAAGCACACCCGGCCAAGCCGAAACCACGCCGGGGTCAACGCGAACGACAGCGGCAGGAGCGAATGTGACCAGCAGTTCTACTCAGGGCATCAAGACGGTGCTGCATCCGGTGACCGACCTCGCCGCCGCCAAGGCGGTGTACGCCGCCCTGCTCGGTATGCCGCCACAAACAGACTCGTCTTTCTACGTCGGCTTCGACGCCGAAGGCCAGCACATCGGCCTGGTGCCGAACGGTGGTCCGCAAGCCATGGCCACGCCAGTGGCCTACTGGCATGTGCCCGACATCGAGGCGACGCTCGCCGCCGTGACCGCCGCAGGGGCCACCGTGCAGGAAGCCGTGCACAACGTCGGCGGCGGCCGCCAAGTCGCCACCGTCACCGATCCCGACGGCAATGTCCTCGGACTCATTCAAGACAACTGACTCGCATCCATCCCATCGAAGGAGAACCACAATGACCACCACCAAGTCAACCTCTGCCGTGGCGTTCTCGGCGGAAGAACGTGCCGCGATGAAGGAGCACTCGAAGGAGTTGAAGACCGCCGCGCGGCGCAACTCGCGCACCGCCAAGGCGGACGGCGAACAGGACGTGCTCGCGAAAATCGCTGAGATGACCGAATTCGATCGCGCCATCGCCGCTCGAGTCCACGCCGTCGTCACGACCGCCGCGCCCGAGCTCACCCCGAAGCTCTGGTACGGCATGCCCGCCTACGCCAAGGAGGGCAAGGTCGTCTGCTACTTCCAGCCCGCAGCGAAGTTCAAGTCGCGCTACGCCACCTTCGGGTTCAACGACATCGCAGGTCTTGACGACGGCACCATGTGGCCCACGGTATTCGCGCTGACCGCCCTGACCGCCGACGACGAGCAGAAGATCGGGCACCTCGCCCGCGCCGCCGTCGCCTGAGCATCCCCAAACCCGTCCACCCTGAAATCAATTGGAGCACCACAATGGCAAGCAAACAGAGCGGCACCCCCGGAGCCTTCTCCCGATGGATGCAGCGCACGATGAACACCCGGATGACCGCCAAGATCCGGCGCGGCAAGGGCACATTCGCGGGCATGAACGTCCTGATCCTGCACACCGTCGGCCAGCGCAGCGGGCAACACCGCGAATCTCCGGTGTCGTATTTCGCCGACGGTGACAACGCCTGGCTGATCGTGGCCTCCGGCGGCGGCAGCCGAAACCCGGACTGGTACGGAAATCTGATGGCGCACCCCGAGCACGCCGCGATCGAACTGCCGGGCCGCGAGGGCCAGCCGGTGGCCCCACTGCGACTGGCCGGTGACGAGCGGGCGCAGGCATGGCAACGCATCACCACGGCCTCGCCGCGCTACGACAAGTACCAGCGCAAGTCCGAGCGGGAGTACCCCGTGGTTCGGCTCAGCGGGAGCGCCGCCCGATGAGGAACATCGCCATCATCGGCACCGGACGAGTTGGTCGCGCCGTGGGCGCAGCGCTCACCGCAGCCGGATACCGCGTCGCTTACGGTTCCCGGACACCGGGCGCGGGCAGCCTCGGCGTCACCGAGGCCCTGGTGGGTAGCGACGTCATCGTCGTCGCTACCCCGTCAGCGGCCGCGCGCGACTTCGCCCGCGACCACGGCTCCGCCCTCGCCGGAACACTCGTCCTGGACGCTACCAACGACGTCATGGCCGTCCCCGCCAACGCAGCCGCCGCCTTCGCCGAGCACGCGCCGAAGTGCCGGTACGCCCGGGTGTTCAACAGCGTGGGCACCGAGGTCCTCATCGACCCGCTCTTCGACGGCGATCCTGCGGACATGTACTACTCCTGCGCACCAGCGGATCAAACCCAGCTGGACGAACTGATCACGGCCGTCGGTCTGCGCCCGGTCTATGTCGGTGACCAGGCCTACGACGTGGTTGACGGAGTCATGCGGCTGTGGCTCACCCTGGCCATGGGCCAAGGCCACGGCCGCGACATCGCCTTCCGACTGGTCACCCGCTGAGGCCACCGTGCCGAACGGCCCCGAAACCACTGGTTTCGGGGACGTTCGCGGGTTGGGACGTCAGGCGGCGTGGGCCCGGATTTCGTTGACTGACAGCGCCGGGTCATACTCAGCGCGCGGTTCCCCGACCGCGCCTCGGTGCACACTGGCCCAGCGACATCCTCGCGGGCTGGCTCCTCGGCGGCATGACCGGTGCGGCGGCGAGCGCTGTGTGACGGCGAATCCCGGCGCGCCGTCACGTCCGACCAGAGCAGAAGGCCGAGATTCGGTCCGTATCAGCGTGATTCGACCGGAACCGCGCTACCAGCGCCCAACCGGCCGAGTACCACGGGTGCGGGCCCGTCATGGCGTTGCACCCCTCGCGCGCCGCGGTCAGAATGTGGCGATCGGGTTGACCGGGCTGCCGGACGTACCAGCGAAGCGGACCGGCGCGACTGCGAGGTGGAAGTCCCACTGGCCGAGCTCGGCGGCGGTCGTCGCGCACAACTCCAGGTCACAGTTGTCGAGCAGCCACAGGCCCATCGCGACGAGACCCACGGTGTGAACCGGCAACGCCATGTCTTCGTACCCGGACGGCTGAACATCCTGGGGGGTGTCGGCGCCGATCAGCGCGACCTCCCGTTCGTGCAGCCAGGGCAGGCAGGACGCGTGCCAGCCAGCCTGCGTGACACCGCTGGTCGGACCGGCCTCGTGCCGGACGCGGCCGTAGCCGGTCCGCAGGAGTACCGCATCGCCGGATCGCACCCGCACCCCCTGGCGACGCTCGGCCTCCTCGAGATCTTCGGGAAACACTCCCTGTCCTGGCTCCAACCACGGCACATCGCGAACCTTCGCGATGTCCAGCAGGACGCCACGGGTGATGATCCCGTTCGCCGCCGCCGTGACGGCCGCCCACGCAGATCCTGTGGCGGCATCGACCAATGAGTGTGGCCGCCCGTTGTACATCGTGCCGTCCCAGAAGATGTGGCACGGCGAGTCGAGGTGGGTGATGGTGTTGCCGTGGAACAGGATGCCGAGCCGCTCGTTCGAATAGCCCCAGTGCCGGTCGTTCCGGAATCCGGGCAGCGGCATGTTCCCCATCCCCGGCATATCGGCGGCGCACGGGCAGGTCGTCGTCGACCGCTCCATCTCCTCCGGCACAGCAACCTCCCACGCGCAGGACACGCTCCTGCCGTGGCGCACAGCCCGCGCCGCCGCCAGCCGGACGTCATCGGTGATGTGGTTCAGCGTGCCGAGCTCGTCGTCATCACCCCACCGTCCCCAGTTCGACAGCGTGTTGGAGTACCCGAGCACGTCGTCCTGTGTGGGCATCGGTCGCCCTGCCGTCATACCCAGCCTCAACTCCTCCGGCTACACGATTCGACGCATCGCGGACAGCGTATCCCGGTCCCCTTGGCCGCCATAGTCATTCGGCGCCATCCGTCGTCCGGCAACGCCCTCTCGGGTGTTCCAATCGACCGCGCCGGTCGTCGAGGAGAGGCCGCACCGAGGGCCGCTACCGCGCTCTGACACTCCAGGCCGGTAACGCGCTGACGGACGGGCCGCAGGTTCAGAATCCGTGGGCGCCCAGCCAGCTGTCGAGGTCGTTACGGAACTGTGCGGCTGTGGGTTCCACGGTCAGGCCGTGGGTGGCGCCGTCCAGGATGTCCGAGGTGACGTCGGTACTACCGGTGAACAGCTTCCCTTGGTAGCGGGCACGATTCACGTCGAACACGCGGTCGTTGGTGCCGGTGAGTGTCAGCACCGGCACGTGGATCGCACCGAGCCGAAGCGGGTCGATCGCGGTCGCCTCGGTCAGGGAGACCATGTCACCGCACGGGTTGATCGCACGCAGCGGGAGTGCGGCGGCGAGTACGGCCGGCGGCGACTGAGCCAGGAAGTCCTGGCGGTAGGCGTCGACGCTCGGGGTCAGATAGCTGTATCCGGACGCACCGGCCGGGGACTTCCGGCCACCGGTGAGGCAGGTGGTTCCCCAGGACAGGGTGCCGGCCAGCAGCTCGGGCGTCAGGGCCAGATCGGAGTACGAGAGCACCCCGACGGCGTCCACATCACCGAACGAATACGCCTCGATCTGCGTGATCGCACCACCGAGCGAATGTCCCAGCAGCGCAACGTGTTCGAACGCCACCACCCCGCCGTCGGCCGAATAATTGCCCGATCGCAATTCCTGCACGATCTGGTGCGCGACAGTCGCCTGGCCGCCGACACAACTGAGCGTTCCCGCCGGCTGACCGCTGGCGCCGTAGCCGAGGCGGTCGATCGTGACCGACACGTGCCCGCGCGCGGCCATCTCCCGCACGTGGTTGTAGCCGGGCGCGGCGCCGAACCGCCAGAACCACTCACCGACCTCGAGTCCGTGCAAATACAGTGCCGCGCCGGCGGCGGTGTGCCCGGCCAGCGCGCGCGCCGGACCGGTGAGGTGCCCGTGCACCGTGTAGCTTCGGCCGTCGGTTCCGCACGGCACCCCGGAGGCGTTCACGTTGCGCACCGAGAAGCTGATCTCCCGGTCGACGATGCCGTCACCGGGCGCCGCCGCGGCTCGAGGGACGGCCGGAATGGCAAGTGCCAGTAGGGAAATCACGGCGGCCAGAACGAAATGGGAAAAGCGCATTGATTCGGACCTTTCCGGCAAGGCGCCGAGCCGCCTGCGTCTCGTAGTGGGTGACCCAGTGCTGATGTTCTGTGCTCACACGCTCAGCGGGGTGGTGGTCCCGCGTCGACCGCCAGGCTCGGGGCGCCGCAAAGTGCTCGCGGGCGAAGGCGCGAGAGAACGCCGCCTCGGACGTGAATCCTACGGCCTCGACGCGTCGAGCGGAGTGCCGAGGTGTGCGGACTCTCGGTCATGAACTTGACCTTGCCACTGTGACAAGGTCTTCACTGGCCGTCGGAGGTGATTCCCATGAATTCGGTACACAGGAATACGCAGGACCCGCGGTTGCTCGACGCGCTGGCGGCCGGGGATGCGTCGGTGCGGTTGCGGGCGGCGCTCGCGATCGGCACCCGCGGCGAGCCCGGTGACGTCGACGCGCTGGTGGCACGTTCCGCGATCGAGCCGGACTTCTTCGTCCGGGACATGCTCACGTGGGCGCTGACCCGCCTGCCGTCGCGGATCACGGTGCCGGCACTGTGCGGCGAACTGCGTTCCGACCGAGCGCAGGCCCGCAGTCAGGCATTGCACACGTTGTCCAAGATCGCGGATCCGGAGGCCTGGCCCGCGATTACGCGGTCGTTGCTGCACGACGCCGACGACGAAGTGGCGCGAAGTGCCTGGCGCGCCGCGGTTGTCCTCGTACCCGAGGACGAGCGGGCCGGGCTCGCCGCGGAGCTCGCCATGCAGTTCGGCCGCGGGGACCGGCAGCTACGCTCGAGCCTGAGTCGCGCGCTCGTCGCGCTCGGCGAGGTGATCGAGCCGGTCCTGCAGACGGCGGCGGCGAGCCCGGAACCGGCGGTGCGTGCGCATGCCGAGGCCACGCTGCGGCTGCTGCGCGATCCCGATGCCGCATTCGAATCGGATGTCGATGAGGCGAAGCGGGTCGTGGCGCTCGGTGCGGACGGGAGGAGATGACTGCGTGTTGATCGGTGAGGTGGCGCGCCGCTCGGGTGTGAGTGCGCGGATGCTCCGCCACTACGACGCCCTCGGGCTGGTCCGGCCGACGGGCCGCACCGTGGGCGGCTATCGGGAGTACCGCCCCGCCGACATCCGGCGGATCTTCCAGGTGGAGGGGCTGCGGTCGCTCGGGTTGTCGCTGCGCGAGATCGGCCGCGCCCTGGACGATCCCGGATTCGCTCCGTCCGCGCTGGTCGGGGACCTCATCCGGAACACCGAGGACCGACTGAACCGGGAACGGGAACTACTCGAGCGGCTCCGGACGGTCGATGCGGCCGGCCCCTCCGACTGGCGGGACGTCCTGCGCCTGGTCGAACTCCTGCACGGACTGGGGTCGGAGAATGCCGCGCGGCGGCAGCAGGTGGTCCTGTCCCCCGCCGACGAGGTGCCGCTGCCCGCCGAACTGCTCGCCGAGGCGGTGCTGACCGAATCCGATCCGAACGTTGCCGGCGCCCTGCGCTGGGCGCTGGCGCGGACCGGCGGCGACGGCGTGGCGAGCATGGCCTCGGCCCTGCGTTCGGGGGACACCGACGTGCGGCGGCGCGCGGTCCAGGCCCTGGCCGAGTTGTCCGGCGACGACGTGACCCGGCTGCTGGCCGACGCGCTCGGCGATCCGGACTCGACGGTTCGCAGGCGCGCCGCCCTTGCCGCCGGGGCGCGCGGCCTCACCCGGGCAATTCCGGTACTGGTCGACATCGTGGTCGAGGGCCCCAACGACGTCGAGGCGGCCGACCTGCTCGGAGCATTCGCCGGGGACGCGCGGTGGGCGGACCGGATCATGGCTGCACTCGATGCCGAACTCGTTGCGCACGAGGCGAATCCGGCGGTACGACTTCGCGTGACCCAGGCCCTCGCCGAAATGCCCGGCACCATCGCGCTTCCCACGCTGCAAGGGCTGGTCCGCGACAGCGATCGGGCCGTTGCCCTGCTCGCCTCGGCCCTCGTCAGTACGCTGAGCGCACCGAGCTGACTGCGGATCGACAGCCGGTTCCAACTCTGAATGCACTGTTGCGCAACAGCATTCATGCTCATCGACTGAGGGGCGATATGGCCCGCGGCAAGGAGTAGGCGCTGTCGCTCATCGCCGGTCACTCCACCGCCGACACTCGTCGACGGCTCGGCCGCTACCGGAGCGCGGCATCGAGGAGGATTTGTGCCGCGGCGCGGGCCTGGTGGGCAGCCTCCGGCGTGCCCGCGATCGCGGCCGTGGTCTGCGCCCCCTCGGCGAGCAGGGCGATCTGGGGCGCCAACTCGGGTGGTGCGCCGACCTCGGCGACGAGCCGGGCGACATACTCGCCGAACGCGCGCTTCTGCGCCCGCACCGCGTCCCGCACCGCCGGGGACCCCGAGCTCAGCTCCCCGTAGGCGTTGATGAACGCGCACCCCCGGAAGTCCGGCGAGCGGAACCACTGGTCGAGGAAATCGAAGATCGACAGCAACCGCTCCCGGGCGGTCATCCCCGGTCCCACGACCGATGCCAGGCCGTCGTCCCACATGGCGGACCGGCGCCGCAATACCGCGGCGATCAGCTCGTCCTTCGAACCGAACAGCGAATAGATCCGCTTGAGCGAGACGCCGGCCGCCTCCCGCACCGCGTCCATGCCCACCGCCTGAATCCCGCGCTCGTAGAACAGCGCGTCGGCGGCCTGGATGACCCGCGCACGAACGTCGTCAACCGGACTCTGCACCTGGTGATCCACCTCACACCTCTCTTCCACTTGCGCGGAGAACGCACGTTCTCTACGGTAGCAGATGTCACGGAGAACGATCGTTCTCCGGCCGGTCAGGCATCACGATCGCGAGGAGTCAGTCATGGGATCCATCACCGTCGGCACCGAGAACAGCACCGACATCGAGCTGTACTACGAGGACCACGGCACCGGACAGCCGGTGGTGCTGATCCACGGCTACCCGCTCAACGGGGACAGCTGGGAGCTGCAGGCCCGCGAACTGCTGGATGCCGGATATCGCGTCATCACCTACGATCGCCGCGGGTTCGGGCGGTCGTCGAAGGTCGGCACCGGGTACGACTACGACACCTTCGCCGCCGATCTGAACGCGGTGCTCACCGCGCTGGATCTGCGCGACGTCATCCTGGCCGGATTCTCGATGGGCACGGGCGAGCTGGCCCGGTACATCAAGATCTACGGGCCCGAACGGATCGCGAAGCTGGCGTTCCTGGCGTCGCTGGAGCCGTTCCTGGTGCGGCGCGAGGACAACCCCGAGGGCGTGCCGCAGGAGGTGTTCGACGGCATCGCCGCCGCGGCGCGGGCCGACCGCTACGCCTGGTACACCCAGTTCTACAAGGATTTCTACAACCTGGACGAGAACCTCGGCACCCGCATCAGCGAGGAGGTCGTCCGGGCGAACTGGACCACCGCCACGACGAGCGCGCCGATCGCCGCCTACGCGGTCGTCCCGGCCTGGATCGAGGACTTCCGCGCCGACGTCGAGGCGGTGCGGGCCGCGGCGCTGCCGACCCTGATCCTGCACGGCACCGGCGACAACATCCTGCCGATCGACGCCACGGGCCGGCGGTTCGCGAAGCTCGTCCCGGACGCGGAGTACGTCGAGATCGACGGCGCGCCCCACGGCCTGCTGTGGACGCACGCCGAGGAGGTCAACGCGGCGCTGCTGCGCTTCGTCAAGGCCTGATCTCGGGAGCGAACGGCCGGATGGCTCACCCCATCCGGCCGTTTTCGCGCGTTATCGCATGCCCTGTGTCGTAGGGCCGTTGGCACGGTGGGTCACGGATTCCCCATCCGGTCGGCCGAGGGAGAAGTAGTCACCGGACTGAGGTTCGCTGGAGGCGGCGAGGATTCGGGCCACTTCTTCGCCGCCGCCGCGCAACGGGGAGATCGTCACCCGGACCGCTTGCGGATGGTTGCGGGGCGCGGCGTAGAAGGGGCCGCCGGGTGCGACGCGAATTCCGTTGGCGGCCAACTGGACCAGCGCCGAGCGTTCGTCGGCGACGGGGACCCAGACATTGAGGCCCTCGCCGGGCGGGACCACGACTCCGTTGCGATCCAGGGCGTCGGCAAAACCGCTTCTGCGGATTCGGTATTGGGTGCGGGCGTTGTCGACCGCGCGGGTGGCGGTGTCGTCCCGCAGGAGTTCGTACAGCAGGCGCTGGAGAATCCGGGGAGTCCAGCCGGGACCCAGCATGCGGGTGGCCACGACCCGATCGATGACCTCCTCGGGACCGGACAGCGCCGCTATGCGCAGGTCCGGGCCATGGGATTTGGAGTAGCTGCGCACGTGCAGAACCCGGTCGGGCAGCCAGCGGCCGATGCTCAGGTCCAGGGCGGGGACGATGCTTCCGGAGTGGTCGTCCTCGAGGACCACGCAGGGGGTTTCGCTGCGGCGCAGGATCTTTGCCAGCTCCTCGATGCGTTCGGCGTCCATCGAGGCGCCGGTGGGGTTCTGGGCGCGGGGCTGGATGAGGGCGGCGGCCGGCGCCAGGGTCAGGGCGCGCTCGAATTCGTCCGGGAGCACGCCCCTTTCGTCCATTGCCACCGGGATAGGTTGTGCACCTATGGATTCCAGATAGTCCAGGAAGTGGGGGAAGGTGGGGTTCTCCACGATCACCCGGTCGCCGTAGCGGACCACCGCGCGCAGCCCGCGAGCGACCGCGTCCATCGCGCCGTCCACCACGGTGAGGCCGCCCGAGGCGGTGGGCCAGTCCCGCTGCAACAGGCGCCCGAGTTCGGGCACCACCGGGGCCTGGTGATAGTCCGTCGGTTCGGAATTGAGCGCCACATGCGCCAGCAGCGGGCCGAGTTCGGGAAGCAGCGCCGGATCGGGGGTGCCGAGCGACAGATCGAGGCGGGCGGCGGTAGCCCCCTTGACCATTCGGCCCGCGCGCGGCGGCGCGGGCTGCGGGGCCGCGGACGTCGACTCGGCGACGAAGGTTCCGCTGCGGCCGCGCGAGACCACCAGCCCGGCCTGGGAAAGCGCCTGCCAGCCGTGACTCACCGTCGCGGGGCTGACGCCGAGCTGGGCCGACAGCTCGCGCACGGTTGGAAGGCGATCGCCCGGGGCCAGCTCGCCGCTGCTGATCATGCGCGCGATGGCGCCCGCGATCCCGGCGGGGGTCGGATCATCGATTTCGATCGGTCTGCTCATTTTCACCTCGGGACGCGTCCGGCAGGTTTACCCTTCCGGTACTCGATGAAATATTCACGAAATGTTTAGCACCAAGAATAACAAAACATCGAGAAGGAGGAACCCCCCGATGACAACCATCAAGGCAGCCATCACCCAGGCCACATGGACCGGAGACAAGGAATCCATGCTGGCCAAGCACGAGAAGTTCGTCGAGGCGGCGGCCGCCGAGGGCGTGCAGGTGATCTGCTTCCAGGAGCTGTTCTACGGCCCGTACTTCGGAAATGTTCAGGACAAGAAGTACTACGAGTACGCCGAATCCGTGCCCGGGCCGACCACCGCGCGGTTCAGCGAGCTGGCCCGCAGGCACAACATGGTCATCGTGCTGCCGGTGTACGAGGAGGATCAGCCCGGGGTGCTGTACAACACCGCCGCGGTGATCGACGCGGACGGCAGCTACCTGGGTAAATACCGCAAGCACCACATTCCGCACCTGCCCTCCTTCTGGGAGAAGTTCTACTTCCGCCCCGGCAATCTCGGCTATCCGGTATTCGACACCGCCGTCGGCCGGGTCGGGGTCTACATCTGCTACGACCGCCACTTCCCCGAGGGCTGGCGCGCGCTGGGACTGAACGGCGCGGAGCTGGTCTTCAACCCGTCGGCCACCAAACCCGGTCTGTCCAATCGTCTCTGGGAGCTCGAGCAGCCCGCGGCGGCCGCGGCGAACCAGTACTACATCGCCGCCAACAACCGGATCGGCACCGAGAGCGACGAATTCGGCGACGCGGCCGTAACTTTCTACGGTAGTTCGTATTTCGTGGACCCGCGCGGCAACTACGTCGGCGAGGTCGCCTCCACCGGCACCGAGGAGCTGGTGATCCGCGAACTGGATCTGGGCCTGGTCCGCGAGGTGCGCGGGGACTGGCAGTTCTACCGCGACCGCCGCCCGGACTCCTACGACGCCATCGTCGCGCCGTGATCTGAAAGGCTCAGCATGCCAACCACTTTGATCACCGGCGGCACGGTCGTCTCCTCGACCGGCCGCACGAGCGCGGACATCCTCATCGACGGCGAGCGGATCGTCGCCCTGCTCGAGCCGGGCAGCACCGTACTGGGCGCGAACCTGGCCGAGACCGCCGACACCGTCATCGACGCCACCGGAAAGTATGTCGTCCCCGGCGGCATCGACGCGCACACCCACATGTCGATGCCCTTCGGCGGCACCACCGCCTCCGACGATTTCGAGACCGGCACCCGCGCGGCGGCCTGGGGCGGCACCACCACGATCATCGACTTCGCGGTGCAGAAATTCGGGGAGCGGCTGCAGGACAGCCTGGCGACCTGGCACAAGATGGCCGAGGGCCAGTGCGCGATCGACTACTCGTTCCATCAGATCGTGGGCGATGTGAACAATGCCTCGCTGCAGGCGCTTCGCGAACTGCCGAACGAGGGCATCACCAGCTACAAGCTGTTCATGGCCTATCCGGGGGTGTTCTACAGCGACGACGCGCAGATCCTGCGCGCGATGCAGACCGGCGCGGAGACCGGCCTGATGACGATGATGCACGCCGAGAACGGCCCCGCCATCGACGTGCTGGTGAGCCAGCTGCTCGAGCAGGGCAAGACCGACCCGTATTACCACGGCATCGCGCGGGCCTGGCAACTCGAGGAGGAGGCCACCCACCGCGCCATCATGCTGGCCGACCTGACCGGCGCCCCACTGTATGTCGTGCACGTCTCGGCGAAACAGGCCGTGGCGCAGCTGGCCGCGGCGCGCGATCGGGGCCGCAACGTGTTCGGCGAGACCTGCCCGCAGTATCTGTACCTGTCCCTGGAGGATCAGCTGGGCGCGCCGGGTTTCGAGGGCGCCAAGTGGGTGTGCTCGACGCCGCTGCGCGCGAAGGAGGACCACCACCAGGACCATATGTGGCAGGCGTTGCGCACCAACGATATTCAGATGGTCGCCACCGATCACTGCCCCTTCTGCATGAAGGGGCAGAAGGACATGGGAATCGGCGACTTCTCCAAGATCCCCAACGGGATCGGCTCGGTCGAGCACCGGATGGACCTGATGTATCAGGGCGTCGCCGACGGCAAGATCACCCTGGAGCGCTGGGTCGAGATCACCTCCACCACACCGGCACGCATGTTCGGGCTGTACGGCCGCAAGGGCGTGCTCGCCCCGGGCGCGGACGCCGACGTGGTGATCTACGACCCGAGCGGCCACACCTCCATCGGCCTGAACAAGACCCACCACATGAACATGGATCACTCCGCCTGGGAGGGCTACGAGATCGACGGGCACGTCGACACGGTGATCTCGCGCGGCAAGGTCGTCATCGACGACGGGAAGTACCTGGGCCGCAAGGGCGATGGGCGTTTCGTGCGCCGCGACCCCTGTCAGTATCTGATCTAGAGTAGGAGCGGGCCATGCAATTCGGCGCTGTACTGCAGTGTGATGCGCCCTCGGCGCGCACGGTGCACCTTGCGAAACTGGCCGAGGCATACGGCTTCAGCCATGTGTGGACCTTCGATTCACACATCCTGTGGCAGGAGCCGTACGTGCTCTACAGCCGAATCCTCAACGAGACCAAGCGGATCACCGTCGGCCCCATGGTCACCAATCCCGCGACGCGGGACTGGGCGGTGACCGCCTCCACCTACGCCACCCTCAACGAGGCGTACGGCAACCGGACGATCTGCGGTATCGGCCGCGGCGATTCGGCGGTACGGGTGGGCGGCGGCAAGCCCACGACCTTGCAGACCCTGCGCGATTCGATCCACGTGATCCGGGAGCTGGCCAACTCCCGGCCCGTCGAATGCGACGGGCGCACACTGCAATTCCCGTGGAGCACCGGTTCCGAGCTCGACGTGTGGGTCGCGGCCTACGGCCCGAAGGCCCTGGCGCTGACCGGCGAGGTGGCCGACGGATTCATCCTGCAACTCGCCGACCTCGACATCGCCGAGTGGATGATCGGCACCGTCAAGCAGGCCGCCGCACGGGCCGGCCGCGATCCGGACGCGGTGAAGATCTGCGTGGCCGCGCCGATGTACATCGGCACCGACCGCCAGCACATGCGTGATCAGTGCCGATGGTTCGGCGGCATGGTCGGCAATCACGTCGCCGATATCGTCGCCCGCTACGGCGCGGACGGCAGCGTCCCGCAGGCCCTGACCGACTACATCGCCGGGCGGCACGGCTACGACTACAACGAACACGGCCGCGCCGGAAACACCCACGCGGACTTCGTCACCGACGAGATCGTCGAGCGGTTCTGCATTCTCGGAACCCCCGCCGAGCACCTGGCCAAACTGCAACGCCTGGCCGAACTCGGCGTCGATCAGTTCGCCGGATATCTGCAGCACGACAACAAGGAGGAGACCATGCGCGTGTACGGGGATGTCCTCATCCCACAGCTGACGCCGGCGATCACGGCTGTGCAGGTACCGCAATGACCACGACACAGACCGACCTGGACGCCTACACCTACGACCTGGACCGCGCCCACGTCTTCCATTCCTGGTCGGCGCAGGCCACACTGCACCCGCTGGTGATCGCGGGCGGCCGGGGAACCACGGTCTGGGACCATGCGGGCAAGGAATACCTGGATTTCGCCAGCCAGATGGTGAATGTCAATATCGGGCACCAGCATCCGGCCGTGATCGAGGCGATCACCGCGCAGGCCGCGCGCCTGGCCACCATCGGTCCCCCGCAGGCCAATCTCGCCCGCGGCGAGGCCGCCCAGCGGATCACCGCCCTCGCGCCCGACGGATTCAACAAGGTGTTCTTCACCAACGGCGGCGCCGACGCCAACGAGAACGCCATCCGCATGGCGCGCCTGCACACCGGCCGGGACAAGGTGCTCTCGACCTATCGCTCCTACCACGGCAATACCGGCGCCGCGGTGGTCGCGACCGGCGACTGGCGGCGCATGCCCAACGAATACGCCCGCGGCCATGTCCATTTCTTCGGGCCCTACCTGTATCGCAGTGAGTTCTGGGCGGATTCGCCCGAACAGGAATCCGAACGCGCGCTGCGCCACCTCGAGCGGGTGGTGCAATCCGAAGGGCCGCAGACGATCGCGGCAATCCTGCTGGAGAGCGTGCCCGGCACCGCGGGCATCCTGGTGCCGCCGCCCGGCTATCTGGCCGGCGTCCGCGAGATCGCCGACCGCTACGGCATCCTGCTGATCTTCGACGAGGTGATGTGCGGATTCGGCCGCACCGGACGCTGGTTCGCGTTCGACGGCCACGGCGGGAAGCCGGACCTGATCACCTTCGCGAAGGGCGTCAACTCCGGCTACGTGCCCGTCGGCGGCGTCATCGTCTCCGATACGGTGGCGCACACCTTCGACGATCGGGTATTCCCGGGTGGGCTCACCTACAGCGGGCATCCGCTGGCCTGCGCCTCGATCGTGGGCGCGCTGGATGCGATGGCGTCCGAGGGCATCGTCGAGCACGCCGCGCAGATCGGCCGCGAGGCGATCGGCCCTGCCCTTGCCGAACTGGCACAGGACATTCCGCTCGTCGGCGAGGTGCGCGGCGAGGGCGTGTTCTGGGCGATCGAACTGGTCTCCGACCGGGCCGAGCGCACCCCCGTGTCCGCGGACACCATGGCGCGCATCAAATCCGGGCTTGCCGAACGCGGCGTGCTGGTGTTCGGGGCCGACAACAGAATTCACGTGGTACCGCCGTGCGTGGTCACCGCCGACGAGGTGAAGACCGCGGCGGCCGCGATCCGCGAGGTGCTCGCCGCAGCTCAGGAAGGCTAGTACTCACCCACCCCGCCGGCTCCGCAAGCTCCGCCGGCTCACCATCCCCGAAGGAGATGACTGTGACAAATATCCTCGACCACTGGGTGGACGGCAAGCCGTGGCCCGGCGAATCCGACCGCGTCGCACCGGTTTTCGACCCGGCCCTCGGCACCACGCAGCGCGAGGTGCGCATGGCCACGACCGCGGACGTGGGCGCGGCCGTCGCCTCGGCGGCGGCGGCGCTGCCCACCTGGCGCGACAGCTCGATCGCCACCCGCAGCCGATTCCTGCTCACCTACCGCGAAATGCTCAACGCCCGCAAGGACGAACTGGCGCAGATCCTCACCGCCGAGCACGGCAAGGTACTCAGCGACGCCGCCGGGGAGATCGCCCGCGGCCTCGAGGTCGTCGAATTCGCCCTGTCCATGCCGCATCTGACCAAGGGCGAGTTCAGCCAGAACGCCTCAACGGGCGTGGATGTGTACTCGGTGCGCGAGCCCGTCGGCGTCGTCGGCCTCATCACCCCGTTCAACTTCCCCGCCATGGTGCCGCTCTGGTTCTTCCCGATCGCGATCGCCGCGGGAAATACCGTGGTGCTCAAGCCGAGTGAGAAGGATCCCTCGGCCTCGAACTGGCTCGCGGAGCTCGCCACCGAGGCCGGGTTGCCGCCCGGGGTATTGAATGTCGTGCACGGCGACAAGGAGGCCGTGGACGCGCTGCTGACCCATCCGGACGTCGCGGCGATCTCCTTCGTCGGCTCCACCCCCATCGCGCGCTACGTCTATCAGACCGCC
Source organism: Nocardia albiluteola (assembly GCF_018860155.1). GTDB lineage: Bacteria > Actinomycetota > Actinomycetes > Mycobacteriales > Mycobacteriaceae > Nocardia > Nocardia albiluteola. The sequence goes on along the minus strand of NZ_JAHKNI010000007.1, from coordinate 343,623 downwards.
TCCGCGCACGACAAGCGCGTGCAGGCCCTGGGCGGGGCCAAGAACCACATGCTGGTGCTGCCGGACGCCGATCTGGATCTGGCCGCCGACGCCGCCATCAACGCCGGATTCGGTTCCGCCGGCGAGCGATGCATGGCCGTGAGCGTGGTGCTGGCCGTCGACTCGATCGCCGACGAACTGGTCGAAAAGATCGCCGAGCGGATGGGCGGGCTGCGCACCGGCGACGGCCGCCGCGGCTGCGATATGGGCCCGCTGATCACCCGGGCGCACCGCGACACCGTCGCCGGATATCTCGACATCGCCGCCCGCGACGGCGCCGATATCGTCGTGGACGGCCGCAAGGGCGAATTCGACGGCGCGGCAGAGGGTTTCTGGCTCGGCCCCACGCTCATCGACAACGTGCCGACCGGCTCGGATGTCTACCGCGACGAGATCTTCGGCCCGGTGCTGTCGGTCGTGCGCGTGGACGGCTTCGAGGCCGGCGTCGAGTTGATCAATGCGTCACCCTACGGCAACGGGGTTGCCATATTCACCAACGACGGTGGTGCGGCACGGCGGTTCCAGCGCCAGGTGACCGTCGGGATGATCGGAGTCAATGTGCCTATTCCCGTCCCGGTGGCGTATCACAGTTTCGGCGGCTGGAAGGCGTCGATATTCGGTGACGCCAAGGCATACGGACCCTCCGGGTTCGCCTTCTTCACCCGTGAGAAGGCGGTCACCTCGCGCTGGCTCGATCCGAGCCACGGCGGCATCAATCTCGGGTTCCCGCAGAACAATTAGCCCTCCCGGGAAGAGTTAGGAAAGAAGATGAGAGACACACAGGTTCGGGAGCCCGAGGGCACACCGGAACGTTCGGCGCTGGTCAATCCGGACCTGACGCCCACCACGAGTGAGAATGCGGTGTGGCGCACCTGGGACCTGTTTTGTCTCTGGATGACCTCGGCGCACAGCATCGGCAGCTACGGCTTCGCGGTCGGCATGCTGGCGCTCGGGCTGACCGGCTGGCAGACCATGCTGGCGCTGTTCGTCGGCGTGCTGATGCTCTGGGGCGGCAGCAATCTGATCGGCGTGGCCGGGCAGCGGGTCGGGGTGCCGTTCCCGGTGTTCGCCCGCGGCGCGTTCGGGATATTCGGCGCGAATATCCCGGCGCTACTGCGGGCGCTGGTGGCGGTGTTCTGGTACGGCATCCAGACGTATCTGGCCTCCACCGCGCTGATCGTGCTGCTGCTGCGCGTGGCGCCCGGTCTGAAATCGCTGACCGTGCACAGCTTCATCGGGCTGTCCATGCTGGGCTGGATGTCGTTCCTGGTGCTGTGGGCGGTGCAACTGCTGATCATCAGCTACGGCATGAATGTCGTGCGCAAGGCCTCGGATTTCGCGGGGCCGGTGGTGTGGATCGGCATGCTGGCCCTCGCGATCTGGATTTTCGCGAAGGCGGGCTGGAGCATCGATTTCGGCGCACGATCGGGCGCGCCGCTCTCGGGCGGCAAGACCGTGGCCGCCTTCGTCGGGGTGGCATTCCTGATGGTGGCGTTCATGGCCGGGCCGCTGGTGAACTACGCCGATTTCGCGCGCTTCTCGCCCAGCAAGAAGGCCATCGTGCGCGGTAATGCCTGGGGTATTCCGGTCAACGAGACCGCGTTCGTGGTGATTTCGATCATCATCTCGCTGGCCACCCTGAAGGTGTACGGCAAGGTGCTCTCGGATCCGGTGGAATTGGTTGCCCACATCCACGACAACACGATCGTGATCATCGCCGCGGCCGTGTTCGCGATCGCGACCGTCGGCATCAATGTGGTGCTGAACTTCGTCTCCCCGTCCTACGACATCTCCAATACCGCACCGAAATACATCTCGTTCCGCACCGGCGGCGTCATCACCGCCGTGCTGTCGATCCTGGTGCTGCCCTGGAAGCTGTGGGAGAACCAGAATTTCATCGTCTACTTCCTGGGCGGGGTCGGGGCACTGATGGGCCCGGTGTTCGGCATCCTGATCGTCGACTACTACCTGCTGCGCCGCCAGCGCACCGTCGTCGCCGATCTGTATTCCGAGGCGCCGCAGGGCCTTTACCACTACACCCGCGGCTTCAACCCGCGCGCGCTGATCGCCCTGGTGATCGCGGGGGTGGCCGGGGTGCTGGTGGCGCTGGTGCCGCATTCGCAGTACGTGACCGCGCTGTCGTGGCCGGTCGGCGCGCTGCTCGGCGGCGGACTGATGTATGTACTCAGCGCCGGGAGGCGTCCCGCGGCGGAGTGAGCCCGCTGCGCCGGCCGGTCTCGCGATCGGCCGGCGCAGCATCAACCCCCGATGCCCGTCGCACCCGGACCCACCGAAAACTCGCCTCCCGAGCCGCGCGAAAACCCTGTGCAACGACGCGCCACACTGCTACCGTCTAACTAGAATCAATTTCAGTTTTTCGAAGGCGGATGGCATGACCTCGATGGTGAGCACCGATGCCCGATCCACGCCCGAGCGGCATACGCTGCCGCCCTCGATGATCGAGCGGGTCTCGTTGATCATGGATTGCTTCGATCGCCCGCACACCCGGCGGGCCCTCGAGCAGATCGCGCAGCAGACCGGCCTGCCCCGGTCCACCGCCTACCGGATCCTCGAACAACTGGTCCGGCTGCGCTGGCTGCGGCGCACGGCGAGCGGCTATCGGCTCGGGGAACGCGCCCTGTGCCTGGGCGGCCGCGAGACCGGGCACGACGCGTTGCGCGCCGCCGCGGCGCCGGTCCTGTTCGACCTGGCGCTGCGCACCGAGCTCGTCGTGCACCTGGCCGTCCTCGACGGCCCCGAGGTGTACTACCTGGACAAGGTGGGCGGTCGCGCGGCGGCCGACATACCGTCGCGGGTCGGCGGACGCGCCCCGGCCTCGTGTACCGCGCTCGGCAAGGCGATGCTGGCATGGCTGCCCCCGGAGCAGATCGATACCGAATACTCGCCCCGCCTGGTGCGCCGCACCCCGCGCAGCATCGGCGAGGGCGGGGTGCTGCACCAGCAGCTGGGCCGGATCCGGCGCGCCGGCGGGGTGGCCTACGAGCGCGGCGAATGCGTGCCGGGAATCGGCTGTGCCGCGGCCGCGGTGCGCGGGCCCGACGGTCCGATCGGCGCGATCTCGCTGGTGGGCGCGTCCGATGCCGCGCTGGAAAGGGTGGCGCCGCAACTGATTCAGGCGGTACGCACGGTCTCCGGTGAAATGCACGGCTACCTGCGCACGATCGTCCCCGGCGCGCACGTGGGGCAGGCCTTCGCATCCTGACCGTGATCGGCAATCCGGCACGTGGGCTCTATTCTGGGTGTTCCGTTTGTCCGTTGTCGTCTCCACTGCTCTTCAGGAAGGTACGAATATGGCGCGAATCGCCGAGGTGCGTTCACCCGCCGCGCCCGTATCCGAACGGCAGATGGTGCGGCGCGAGCGGATCCTGGACGCGGCCGCCGAGCTCGGGTCCGCCGCGGACTACGACCGGGTCCAGATGGTCGACGTCGCCAAGGCGGCGGGGGTGGCAATCGGCACGCTGTATCGCTACTTCCCGTCCAAGACGCACCTGTTCGCGGCCCTGTTCGATGCGAAGATAGGCCGGTTCCTGGATGCGCGGTGGGCCACCGGCGGCCCGGATCCGATCGCCGAGCTCGGCGAGAATCTGGTGGCGCTGAACCGCGAGCTGCTGCGCACGCCGCGCCTGTGCGGCGCGATGCTGCAGGCCGCCGCCGGAACCTACATGACGGGCCCCACCGAGGACGGCCTGATGTCGCAAACCGTACTGCCCCAGGCGATTCTGCGCACCCTCACCGAGCTGGCGCCCGACCGCGCGAACATGGACGTGATCCGCTTGCTCGTCTACAGCTGGTGGGGCGTGCTGGTATCGGCGTTGGGGCACAAGACCTCTCCGCGCCGCGCGGAGGACGACGTGCGCCTGGCAACGCGACTACTCCTGGCCGACTACGCCCGCTGAGCCGGTCGCGCTGAGGCCTGGACCGCCGGGTCGGACCGTCGGGTGAGACCGAAACGTTCGGCGAATTGCGACATCTGGTCGAGCTGCTCCTCGGGCGCGCCGCCGCCGAAATCGACGACGAGACGGTCGACCCCGTGGTCCGCGAGTTCCCGGACCCGGTCGGCGGACATGTCGGCCGATCCCCGCCTGGTGTACTCGAGTGCCTCCGGGTCGCGTCCCGCGTCGACCGCGGCCCGGCGGGCGAGCGCGAACTGCCGGTCGCGCTCGTCCTCGGTGAGCATGCCGCCGGGGAAGAAGCCGTCGCCGCGGCGTCCCGCGCGCCGGGCCGCGGCCGGGCTCGAGCCGCCGACATGGATCGGAAGCTCGCTCACGCCATGGGGTTTCGGGTAGCTGCAGATGTTGTCGAGGGCGAAGAACTCGCCGTCGTAGCTGACACCGTCCGCCCCGCCGGACCACAGCAGGCGCAGCACATCGATGGCCTCGTCGGCACGCCTGCCGCGACTGCGGAAGTCCACCCCCATGGCGTCGGCCTCCCCCGGCAGCGTGCCGATACCGACGGTGAGCAACCGCAGACGCCCCCGCGACAGCACATCGATGGTCGCCAAGCGCTTGGCCAGCACCACCGGATGCCGGTACGGCAGCAGGAGCACACCCGTGCCGAGCAGTATCCGATGTGTCTGCCCGGCAACGAAACTCAGGCAATCGAGCGGATCGAAATACGGCAGCGTCGAGGGCAGCTCGCCCGCCCCGAACCGCGCGCCGGGATACAGCGCGATGTGATCGGTGACGTACAACCCCTCGAACCCACACCGCTCGGCATGCTGTGCGTAGGTGACGAGCCGATCGGGATCGCTGCCGTTGAACGCCGTGTAGTAGCTGGTTGCAAACCGCATACCGAAACTCCTGGGGTCGGTGCCGCCCGGCGGTGACCGAACGACGATGCCGCCGAACGCTAAACCCTGCCGCGAGCGTCAAGGCAAGACCGCGGTCGATCTCCGTGCCATGCCGCCCAGAAGACCTGACCGCCTGAGGCATGTGCGACATACCCTTTCAGCCTTTGCCGCTGCCGCTGCTGGAGCCGGTGGCCAGCTTCGGCACCCGCAGCACGGAGTCGGGCACGCCGGCGCCGTCGGTTCCTTCGCCGTTCTTGGCGTAGGGGCTCGTGCCCGGCGGGGCGGCCAGGGTCTGGAGGTAGTTCCACGCGCCCCAGGCCGCCGCGCCGCCGCCCGCCAGAATCGTGCCGGCCAGCCCGCCGGCCCCGGCGAACACGCCGATGATCGGCAGACCGGTGAGCAGGCAGCCCACGGTGAGGATCGCGCACATGGCGAGCGCGACGACCGCGCCGAGGACCGCGCCCGCCACCGCGCCGGCCAGCGGGCCCAGCGCCGAGGCCAGACCCAGCTGGGCGAGACTGTCATTGGCGGCGCGCTGATTCTCGAGCGGCGAGGCCACCGGCTGGGCCACGGTCCGCGCGCTGCTCGAGTCGGCGGCCAGTCGCAGGGTTCGGCCGTCGTGCGAAATCGACTGGCGGACATCGTATTCGCGGTCGGCCAGGCGAATCGACAGCGGCAGCTGCCCGACGGTCCGGCCGAGCTCGTCGACCACGAGGATGGAGTGCCCGTCCGGGGCGGCGGTGAAGTGCCCGGCGCCCAATGATGTTGTCACCCAGCCGTTGTCGACGACGGTCCGGAAATTCACGCCGGCCCCGGGGGCCGGAGCCGGATCGGCCTGCGCGGTGCCCTGGGCTGCGGCCGTCGATAACGCGGCGGCCGTGGCCAGGACGGCGGCACGAGTACGCACCCTCATCGCTTCGCTCCGTTCGGCTGAGGTTGCGGCTGCCGATTCTGTGGCAGGCCGGGCAGCTGATCGGCGTACTTGCTGTGCCCGGGCGGTGCGGTCATGGTCGTGTAGTAATTCCACAGGCCCGCAATCAATCCGGGGGCGCCGCCGAGTGCGAGCCCGGCCAGCCCGCCGACCCCGCCCAGCAGGGTCACGATCGGCACCACGGCGAGCACGCAGCCGATGGTCAGCACCAGGCACGAGGCGCCCGACACAACCAGACCGGCGCCGATGCCGACGACCGCGCCGATAACGGTGCCGATCAGCGAGCCCGCGGACAGGCCGAAGCTGACGGAGTTGATCAGGTCGTTCATAGCCAGCTGGTTCTCCAGCGGGGACGCGATCGGCGTCGCCACCCGGTGGCCCGCGAGCAGTCGCGGAGTCATGCGCAGGGTCTTGCCGTCGGGCGAGATCTGGGCGTCGATCGGATATTCCGCGTTGTCCAGGACGAAAGACAAAGGCACGGTGTCCTTTACCGCGCCCTGCGGGTCTCGCAGCTCGATGGAGCGGTTGCCGAGGGTGAAGGCCCCGGTCCGGATGGTCGCGAGCACGGCGCCATCGACCACGTGCGCCCGGTATCCGGCGGCGACGGCCGCCGCGACGGTGTCGGGCACGACGGTCGCTTGGCTGGGAAGTGGGGCTGCTGAACTCGGGACGGCGACGGTGTTCGCGGCGGTGGCCACCGCGACCCCGGCGGCGAGCATCACGGCGCAGGTACCTTTGCGAATTCTCATGGGATTTCCTAAATAATTCGAGACACTCGCCCGGGTCGATGAATGAGGGTTGCCGAATCCGGGCGGCATCGATAAGGCCGCTGTAGCTTCCAGCGGCCGCGCGCGCTAGTGAACGACACTAGTTCACAGAAGGTTCTCATGGAGGGCTTTCGAGTCATTCAGGAAAATAAATTCAGCGCCCCGAACAGCTGCCGTCCGGAAACAAAAAATGGCCGTGGCCTGCACATACGCAGGCCACGGCCAGACAAAATCCCCCGACGCCTTACAGCGACGGTAATGCTCCCGAATTATGATCCGAGAATTTCGGCGAGCGGCAGTATCAGAGCATGGCGAGCTCTTTCGCCAGTGCCTGCAGACCCGCTACCGACACAATTCCGGCGGCCACGGACGCGAAATCGTAGAGCGCGAGCGGCCCGAGCATTTGCAGGAATTCCGAATCCACGATCGCGGGCACATGCCGGCGCAGCGCCTCGAGGGCCGCGGGATCGGCGATCAGGGTGTGTAGCGGCGATTCGAGCGACAAACGTCCCTGCGGGAATTCGTCCCGGCCCGGAAGCGGTTCCGCCGCGATCAACGCCTGCTCGCGTTGCGCCCGCACCAGCAGATGCTCGGCCCCGACCGGTCCTTCGACGGGCAGTCCGAGTCGCTCGAACTGGCTCGGCGGCGCATCGTTCGCGCGCATCAGCTCGACCATCAAATCGGCCATGCGGGACTCTATTTCGTCATCGACGAACGGTTCGAGCTGGCCGGGATCAGCGAGCAGGTCGAACAGCAAGGTGCCGTGCATGAACGGGTTGATCAGCGATCGGCCCGATATGCGCAGCGGCCGAACGCCTTTGGTGAATTCGAATGGATCGGTCAGCTCCATCCCGTGCAGTTCCTGGGGCGTGAAACGGCCGCGCATGTGGGTCGGCATCAGCGTGTGCTCGAGCAGCGGCTCGTTGGCCGCCGTGGCGCAGGCGCGCATGTATACATAGCGGCCGTCGGTGACATTGACGTGGCCGCCGAACATTCCGAACAGTCCAGCCGTGCGGGCACCGCTGTCCGCCGCGATCGGCAGCGGCGCGCCCTGCACGTCGGCGGGAATCCCCACGCCGAAGTAGTCGAGCAACGTGGGCGCCAGATCGATGGTCTGCACCAGCGACCCGCGCCGCTCCCCCGCGACCCCGGCGCGCGGATCCCATGCGAACAGCGGCAGGTGAACCAGCTCGTTGTACCAGGGCTGCACGGCTTTTCCCCACCAGCCGCGCTCGCCGAGCAGGAATCCGTGATCGGTGTTGACGATCAGCATGGTGTCGTCCCACAGGTTGAGCTCGTCCATCATGTCCAGCACCCGCCCCAGCGAGTGGTCGCACATGGACAGCAGCGCCGCGTACTCGAGGCGGGCGTGCTCGACCTGGTCCGCGGTCTCGGTGACCCGCTTGTAGTCGGGCCAGTCGAAGTGCGGGCCGTCATAGTCGTGCGGGTAGAGATCCTTGTAGTTCTTGTGGCTGAAGAACGGCTCGTGCGGATCGAAGGTCTCGATCTGTACGAACCAGCGATCCGACGCCGCATTCGTACGAATGAATTCCAGGCCCGCGTCGAAGGTCAGCGTCTGCGAGTGCTCCGCCTCGGTCGGCATGTGCTGCCGGTTCACCCAGTCCTGGGTGTATTGCGGCGTGCGCATCCGCTTGAGGTCGTCGGCGGGCATCTCCGGCGGCGCGATCTGTCCCTTCCAGGGATCGGCCTCCTGCCCGCGGAAGAACTCCCAGGTGGTGTACCGGCCGTGATAGGTCGCGCCGCCGTCCTCCCAGTAGTGCGGGTGGTCGCTGGCCAGGTGGGTGTGAATTCCGTGCTGCTTCAGCAGCTCCGGCATGGAGTCGTCGAACGGCTCGAGCGGGCCCCAGCTGCGGTGCAGGAAGTTGTATCGGCCGGTGTGGATTTCGCGCCGGGCGGGCATGCACGGCATCGATCCGGCGTAGGCGTTGTCGAAGGTGACGGTGCGCTCGGCGAGCCGGGCGAAGTTGGGCGCGTGTGTCCAGTCGCATCCGTACGGCGGCAGCATGCGCCGGTTCAGGCTGTCGAACATCACCATGATGGCCTTCACAGGCAGTCTCCTGGTCTCGTGGTGTCGGAACTCCGGTGCACGGTTGCCGTGCCGGAATGATGTGTGGTGTTTATGCGGCGCAACGGAATCCGGTGTGCCCCGCGGCACTGTCCGGACTGTTGGCCGAGCGGGCCGCGACCCGGTAACGGAAGCAATAGGATTCGTGACACATGTGCGAGCCGCCGCGAATCACCTTGTCGCGGCCCGCGACCGGGCCGGTGGGGTCGATCGAGTCCGGCCGGTGTTCGGGCGAGAACCAGTCCGCACACCACTCCCAGACGTTGCCGCACATGTTGTACAGCCCGAACCCGTTGGGCTCGAACGCATCCACCGGGGCGGTGCCGCGGAACCCGTCGGCGGCGGTGTTCTTGCTGGGGAAGCTGCCGCGCCAGATGTTGCAGCGGTATTCGCCGCCGGGATCCAGTTCGTCTCCCCACGGATAGCGCGCGCCCGCGAGCCCACCGCGGGCGGCGTACTCCCATTCCGCCTCGGTCGGCAGGCGCTTGCCCGCCCACCGGGCGTAGGCGTCCGCGTCGTTCCACGACACGTGCACGACGGGGTGGTTGCCGCGGCCGGCCAGGTCGCTGTCGGGCCCCTCGGGCCGGTCCCACCGCGCGCCGCTCACCCCGCACCACCACGGGGTGCGCTCGGGGCGCGGGGACTCCCGCCGCAGGACCGCGGGCAGGAAGCCCGCGAAGACGTACGACCATCCGAAGCGCTCGGCCTCGGTGCGATAGTCGGTGGCGTCGACGAAGCGGGCGAACTGGTCATTGGTCACCACGGCGGCGTCGATCAGGAACGGGGACAGGCGCACCTGGCGCACCGGCCCCTCACCGTCTCCCGGATAGCCGATCGGATCCGCGGTACCCATGGCGAACTCGCCGCCGGGCAGCGCGACCATGCCCGCGGTGTCCGGGCGACCCGGGTCGCCACCACGGCTCGGGCACGGCATCGAGGGGGCTGCCGCCGCGCCGCCACGGGCGGGGGGACAACAGCTTGGCCGCTCGGCAGCATGGTCGGTCGGGTGCATCGGATGCTAGACCTCCTGGCTCGGATCGGCTCGGTCGCGCCCCCGCCGAGCGGGCGACGCGGCGCGTCGTTCCACACTCGCAAACTATGCCACTAGTGTTATAGCAACACTACTCGACAAATGGAATAGTTTCCACCTCGAAAACTATGGCACTTGTGGTATAGCTGGAGTGGACCCGCGCTCCCCGCGGCACGTTTCCCCTCTTCCTCAGAAGGACCGATCCCATGCCACTCGACCGGCCCAATATCCTCTGGATCGTCAGCGAGGACTGTCCGCCTCGCTTCGGCTGCTACGGCGATCCGCTGGCCGCCACCCCGAACCTCGACCGCCTGGCCGGCGACGGCGTCGTGTTCGATCACGCCTTCAGCGTCGCGCCGGTCTGCGCGCCCTCCCGCTTCGCCATGCTCACCGGGCTGCGCCCGGAGAGCCACGCCCCCGCCAACCACATGCGGGCGGCCGCGCCCATGCCGTCCTGGCTGCGCACCTACCCCGAAATCATGCGCGACCAGGGCTATTACTGCACCAACAACGCCAAGACCGACTACAACGCGGCCGTCGATCCCGACGCGATCTGGGCCGAGTCCTCGAGCACCGCGCACTGGCGCGACCGCGCGCCCGGGGCACCCTTCCTGGCGGTGTTCAACTTCGACGGCACCCACGAGAGCTCGGTGTTCATGCCGACCGAACCCGGCGTAGACCCGGCCCGGGTGCGCGTGCCCGCCTATCTTCCCGGCACGCCCGAGATCCGCGGTGATATCGCACGCTACTACGACCGCATCGCCGCGATGGACGCCTACGTCGGCACCCTGCTCGCCCAGCTCGACGAGGACGGACTGACCGATTCCACGATCGTCATCCACACCTCCGACCACGGCGGGGTGAATCCGCGCTCGAAGCGCTTCTGCTACGACGAGGGGCTGCGGGTGCCGCTGATCGTCAAGGCGCCTGCGCGGTATGCCGGACTCTTCCCGACGCCGGGCACCCGGGTGGCCGCCGCCGTCACCACCGACCGCATTCCGGCCACGCTCCTCGAGCTGGCAGGCGCGCCGCTGCCCGACCACATGCGGGGAAAGAGCCTGGCGCGCACCGCATTCGGTCCGGATCCCACCTACGCCTTCGGCGGCCGCAATCGCATGGATGAGCGCTACGACGTTATCCGCACCGTTCGCGACCAGCGCTTCCGGTATATCCGCAACTATCACCCGCACCGGCCGTGGGGGCAGCATCAGCCCTACGCCTGGCTGGCCGCGGGCTACCAGTCCTGGGAGACGGAGCATCTCGCCGGCCGGCTGGACGAGATTCAGTCCGTGTTCTGGAACCCCAAGCCGGGCGTCGAGCTGTACGACCTCGACACCGATCCGGACGAGGTACACAACCTGGCCGGTGACCCGGCCTACACCGAGGTCGAGCGGCGCCTGGCCGTGGCACTGCGCGAACACACTCTGGCGGTGCACGACAACGGATTTCTGCCCGAGGATTCCCCCGACGAGGGGTACGACGCCTCGCGCGTGCCCGGTGCCTATCCGCTCGACCGCGTCCTGAACGTCGCCGACGCGGTGGCTGACCGGACGCCGGGCGACTCGCCGCTGTTCGCCGCCGCGCTCGCGGACCCCGACGCCACCGTGCGCCGCTGGGCCGCGATCGGCGTGCTGGCCGCCGGTGCGCCCGACGAGGCGGTCAGCGCCAGACTCACAGGCATCGTCGCCGCCGAGACCGATCCCTTCGTCCTGATCCCCTGCCTGGAGACGCTGGCCCGGTACGCCGGAGACAAGGACGCGGTCGCGCGATTGACCGAGTACATCGACGCCGCACAGCCGCGCCCGGTGCGGCTCGAGGCGCTCGCCGCACTCACCGCGCTGCCCGATGCCCAATTGCTCCCGCACCACCAGGCCATCGCCGATGCGGCGGCAGGGCTCGGCGGCTACGTCTCCGGCGCGGCGCGCTATCTGCTCGCCCGCCTCGACGACACGTACACCCCAAACCTGGTGCTGTTCTCCTTCCCACCCGAAACCATCGCTCAGGCAGCGAAATTCAGTCCCGAGGCCGCGCAGATGATGGCCCGGTTCCAGCTGTCCGGCGCCCCCGCGCCGACTGGTAGCCGAGGAGAACAATGAAGATCAGGACCCGCTCGATGGCGGTCGCGGCCGCCGCGACGATCGGCATCCTCGCGGCGCCCGGAATCGCCTCCGCGCAGCCGGCCTCCCCCGGCATCGAGGACACCACTTATCCCACCGACCATGGGCCGATGCCCATGACGGTGTACAGGGCTGCCGCCGAACACCCCGGAAGCCACTATCCCGCAGCCATTTTCGTGCACGGCGGCGCGTGGGTGCAGGGCAGCCGGCAGCTCCTGGACAGCGAGGCGCGCGCTGCCGCGCAGCGTGGCCTGGTCGTCTTCGATATCGACTACGACCTGTCCGCGCCTCGCGATCCCCGCGAGTACCGCGACGTCGAGGCGGCGATCGGCTATGTCCGCGCCGCCGCGGATCGCTTCGGGGTGGACCGCGACCGGATCGGCGGGCTCGGCACCTCGGCCGGGGCGAATCTGCTCATGCAGGCCGTGATCACCGACCATGCGCCGCTGGCCGCCGTCGTGGGGTGGTCGGGCCCTTACGATCTCACCGCGCACACCTCACCGAAGGACGTGACGATGGCGACGGGCTCTGCCGCGGCATATCTCGGATGCGTTGCGGTACTGCCGAATTGCCGGGACCGGGCCGCCGCGGCCTCGCCCGCGCTGCACGTCTCCCCCGGCGCCCCGCCCACCCTGCTGTTCAACTCCGCCGACGAACTCGTCCCCGCCACGCAGATGACCGAGCTCGCCGACCGGCTCCGCCCGGTCGGCGCGACGGTGAGCACCCTGCTCGTCCCGGGGCATCGTCACGCCGTCGCCTACAGCGATGTCGCGCTCGGGCCGACGCTGGACTTCCTGACCGAGCGCCTGGGCGTCACCAGCGACCGGCCGTCCGTGGGAGACCGATGAGCGAGCAAGCCCCCGCTAGCGGCACCGGGGTTGCCATGAGTTTCGATGTGCCTGCGGCCGAACCGGTTTCGGAGGCCCGGCTGCGCCGGCTGTTCCGGACCATTCCGTTCGCCAGCGTCTGCCCGCAGTTCAGTTACGGGATCGTCGGCTATTTCGCGGCCCTGCAGATCCAGAACTTCGACAGCGTCCACAAGGTCGAGACGCTCGCGGTGCTGCACGCGTCCGTGGCGATCGCCTCGATGGTGGCCCAGCCACTGGTGGGCCTGATGTCCGATCGCACCCGCACGCGCTGGGGCGCGCGGACCCCCTGGATTCTCGGGGGCGCGCTCGTCGGCTGCGTCGGATTGGTCGCCGCGGGCGTATCGCGTTCCGTGGCAATGCTTCTCGCGGCCGCCGTGGTGGCGCACGTCGGATTCAACGCGCTCGGCGGACCGCTGACGGCGATCCAGCCGGACCGGGTCCCGGTGCACCGGCGCGGGCGCTATTCGGCGTTGGCCGGGCTCGGGACCATCAGCGGGGCCATGCTCGCGCCCGTCGTCGGCTCGTCCTTCGCCACCCGGATCCCAGCAGGCTACCTGGTGGGGGCCATCGGCATCGCGCTCACGGTGACGATCTTCCTGATCCTGAATCCGGACCGGGACAACCGCGCCGCACCGCGCCCGGACTTCTCGATCGGCGGATTCCTGCGATCCCTGTGGGTGAATCCGGTGCGGCATCCCGATTTCGCGTGGGTCTTCCTGGGGCGCTTCCTCATCTGCGGCGGCTACTACATGGTCCTGACCTTCCAGCTCTACATCCTCGAGGACTACATCGGGCTCAGCGTGCACGACGCCACCCATATGGCGCCGGTGCTGAGCATCGCGAGCCTGCCCGGATTCCTGCTCGCCACCAGCGTTTCGGGCGTGATATCCGACCGGATCGGGCGGCGCAAGCCCATCGTGCTGGTCGGCGGCCTGATCATCGCCGGTTCCGCACTCATCCCGCTCGCCAGCCCGACCCGCGTCGGGCTGATCTGCTCGATCGTGGTTCTCACCATCGGCTTCGGCACCTTCCTCGCCGTCGACCAGGCGCTGGTGACCGAGGTGCTGCCCGGGAAAAACAGCGCGGCAACCGATCTGGGAATCATCAATATCGCCGCAACCCTGCCGAACACCATCGCCCCGATGACCGCCGCGGCGATCGTCTCCGTCACCGGCGGGTACGGCGCGCTGTATCCGATCGTCGCGGCCGTCGCCGGACTCGGCGCGCTGGCCATCGTGCCGGTCAAGGCGCGCTGAATCGCGGGAAGGAGAAAGCCTATGACCAGGTTCGGCCACGCCACGATCGCACAACGGCCCCACCCGGCACTCCCGTCGAGGTTCGGGCGATCACGCCGATCTCACATGTACCGGTGCACGCGTGGCGAATCGCCTTCACCACCGTCGATCCCGCCGGCCGCCCGGAGGTGGCGGTGACGACCCTCCTTGTTCCCCAGGGCGAGTGGACCGGCCCCGGCCCGCGGCCGGCGGTATCGCTGCAGACTCCCGAGGACTCGGCCGAAAGCGGTTGCGCGCCATCGGTAACGCTGGCCCGCACGGTCGGCGGCGACGAGCGCGATCTGCTGGCCCGCGGGCTGGACGACTGCGGTTCCCGCTGATTCACAGCCCATCCACGAGCACCGAAAGATGCTGTGGGCGAAAGGAAAACCATGAAAATCATCTATGTCGACGTGGACACCCTGCGGGCCGATCACACCGGCCCCTACGGGTACCAGCGTGAGATCACCCCGAATCTCGACGACATGGCCCGCGATTCGGTCTGCTTCGACCGCTACTACTGTTCGGATTCGCCGTGCCTGCCGTCGCGGACCGCGCTGACCAGCGGCCAGTTCGGCATCACCAACGGCGTCATCGGGCACGCCGGCCAGGCCGCCCAGTACCGCATGGACACCGGTCACGCCCCACAGCTGCCGCGCCCGCTGCTCGGGCAGTACCTGGGCCTGTGCGGCTACTACACCGCCGCGATCTCGAGTTTCGCCGAGCGCCACCGCGCCCACTACTTCCTGGGCAACTTCCGCGAATCCATGCGCGCCACACCGGAGTTCGGCGACGAGCCCGCGAATGCCGTGACCGACAAGGCGATCGAGTGGATCGCGGGGCATCAGGACGAGGAGAACTGGTATCTGCACCTGACCTACTGGGACCCGCACACCGACTACCTGCAGGACCGGGAGTGGACCGAGCGGGCGGCTGCGGCAGGGCCGGCGCCGGCGTGGCCGGACCAGGCGGCGATCGATGCCCACCAGGACATCTACGGTCCCCGCACGGCCCGGGATCTGCACTACGCGACGGTTCCCCGCAAGAGCCGGGTGCCGCACAACATGCCCGACCAGATCGCCGACCGCGCCGATTTCGAGCACCTGATCAACGGCTACGACGGCGGAATCATGTTCTGGGACCACCACTTCGGCCGCCTGCGCGACGCCATCGCCGAGCTCGGCCTGACCGAGGACATCGCGATCATCGTCAGCGCGGACCACGGCGAGTCCTTCGGCGAGCAGGGCTCCTACGCCGAGCACGGCCTGGCCAACGAGGCGGTCCACCACCTGCCGATGGTCGTGTACTGGCCCGGCGTCACCGATCGCGCCGAACGCCGGCGCAACGACGCGCTGCTGTACAACATCGATTACGCCCCGACCGTCTGCGAGCTGCTGGGCCTGCCGATTCCGCCGAAGTGGCAGGGCCGTTCGTTCGCCGGGGCGGTGCGCGGCGAGGCGATCGAGTCCCGCGACTACCTGGTGTGGGGGCACGGCGCACACACGTATCAGCGCGCGGTCCGCACCCATGACCATCTCTACATCCGCACCTATCATCCCGGGTGCTTCAAGGCCGAGTGGGAGTCGCTGTTCGATGTGAGCGCCGACCCCTACCTGACCCGGAATCTGATCACCGACGAGCCGGAGCTGGCCGACGCCATGCGCTCGAAGCTGCAGCAGTGGTGGGACTTCTACGCCGGAACGCCCGGCGCGCTCCCGGATCCGATGCAGGTCACCCTGCAGAACGGGCCGGTCCTGTACAACCAGCCCGAACAGTTCATGGAACATCTGCGCGCCACCGGCCGCGCCGATCAGGCCGAGGATCTGCACCGGCGGCTGCACCCGGACAACGGCGCGTTCGGCGCGTCCTGGACCGCGCAGGGCCCGCTCATGAATCCCGAGGAGCGCGCGCTGTTCCAGCGGTTCTTCGACGCGGCCAAGGCCGACGGATCCGGGGAGACCAAGGACAATGCCGCGATGCTCGCCCGCCTGCGCGGAGTGCGCTCCACCGCACCGCAGCAGGCCGACGCGTGAACCGAATCCCGCCACCACCAACACTTTCAGAGACCGGAGTACTCGTGAATACACCCCTGCACACCGACGCGCCCGAGCTCGAGGGCCATCTCGCCGCACTGGCCGATAAATTGAGCCTGGAACAGAAGGTCCGCCTGCTCAGCGGCGCCTCGATATGGTCACTGCACGAAGAGCCCGCCATCGGACTGCGCTCGATCGTCATGTCCGACGGCCCGTCCGGTGTGCGCGGCGTCTCGATGGACGACCGTGACCCCTCGGCGAGCCTGCCGTCGGCCACCGCGGTGGCCGCGACCTGGGACGTGGACAAGATTCGCCGCCTCGGCGCGCTGATCGCCGCCGAGGCCCGCGCCAAGGGGGTCGATGTCGTGCTGGGCCCCACCGTTAACCTGCACCGATCCCCGCGCGGTGGAAGGCATTTCGAGTCGTTCAGCGAGGACCCGTGGCTGTCGGGAGTGCTCGGCGCCGCCTACGTCCGGGCGGTCCAGGCGCACGGGGTCGCCGCCACGGCCAAGCACTACGTCGCCAACGACAGTGAGACCGACCGCTTCACCGTGGACGTCCGGGTGGACGAGCGTACGCTGCGCGAGGTCTATTTGGCCCCGTTCGAGCGCATGGTCGCCGAAGGCGGTGCGTGGCTGGTGATGTCGTCCTACAACCAGGTCAACGGCGCCACCATGAGCGCCAATCCCCTGCTGCGCGAACCGCTCAAGGACGAGTGGGGATTCGACGGGGCCGTGGTCTCGGACTGGACCGCGGTGCGCGACACCGTCGAATCCGCCTCGTCCGGCCAGGATCTGGTCATGCCCGGCCCCGACACCGCGTGGGGCGAGGCGCTGGTGCGCGCCGTGCGCGCCGGGCAGGTCGACGCGGCCGTCATCGACGACAAGGTTCTTCGTCTGCTGCGGCTCGCCGCGCGCGTGGGGGCGCTGGATTCGGTTGCGCCCGTGGCAGATCAGCCCGCGCCGTGGTCGAATGCCGAGATTCGCTCGCTGTTGCGCGAGGTCGCCGCGGACGCCATGGTGCTGGTGCGCAACGACGGGTTGCTGCCGGTCGCACCGGCGGCCGGGACCCGGCTCGCGGTCATCGGCCATCATGCCCGCCGGGGCCGCAATCAGGGCGGCGGGTCGGCGATGGTCTTCCCGGAGGTCGTAGTCTCGCCGCTGGACGGGCTGCGCGAGACCTTCGGCGAGGCGCGGGTCGGTTACGCCGCGGGGGTTATCCCGGAGCCGGAATTGTATGCCTTCGAACGGAATTCGGTCGTCGATCCCGCGACCGGGGCTGCCGGCGTCCGCGTGCGCTACCTCGATGCCGAGGGCACCGCGTTCGACGAGGAGATCTTCCCGACCGGACGTTTCGGGTGGCTCGGCGACGAGCGGCTCGCCCGCGCCGCCACGATCGAGGTGACCGCGCGCTACACCCCGGCCGCCGACGGCTTGCATCGGATCGGCTTCTCCTGTCTCGGCGAGGTCGTCTTCCGGGTGGACGGCCGGGTGTTGAGCTCGGACACCGTGCGCCCGGAGGACGATGACGTGGTCAAGGCGATCATGCACCCGCCCGCCCAGGTATTTGACATCGAGCTGGAATCCGTTCGCCCCGTGGATATCTCGCTCACCCTGCGGCCCGAGCTGCCGGGCGGGTTCCCGATCGCGCGCGTCACTCTCGGCACCGAGGACGTCTACGGCACACCGGCGCAGGAGCTCGAGCGCGCCGTGCGCCTGGCCGCCGACAGCGATGTCGCGGTCGTGGTGGTGGGCACCACCGAGAACCTCGAATCCGAGGGCTTCGACCGCTCCGCCCTGGCGCTGCCCGAGGGCCAGGACGAGCTGGTGCGCCGCGTGCTGGCCGTCAACCCCCGCACCGTCGTGGTCGTGAATTCCGGCGGCCCGGTCGTCATGCCCTGGCTGGAGGAGGTCCCGGCCGTCCTGCTCACCTGGTTCCCGGGCCAGGAGTTCGGCGGCGCGCTGGCCGATGTCCTGTGCGGCGCAACCGAACCCGGCGGCCGCATCCCGACCACCTGGGCCGCTGCCGAGGCCGACGTCCCGGTCTGGGACGTGGAACCCCGCGACGGCCGGCTGGACTACACCGAGGGCATCCACCTCGGATATCGCGCGTGGCTGCGGCTGGCAGCCGGCGGCAGGCCCGCGCCCGCCATCCCGTTCGGATACGGCCTCGGCTACACCACGTGGCGAATCGGCGAGCCGGAGGCGGTGGAGAACTCGGACGGGTCGGTCTCCGTCGTCGTGGACGTCGCCAATACCGGCGATCGGGCCGGCAAACACGTGGTGCAGGCCTACCTTTCGGTGTCCGGACCCTCCGCGGTCGATCGGCCGGTCCGCTGGCTGGCCGGGTATGCCGTCGTGCGCGCCGAGGCCGGGCAGACCGTCACCGCGCGGATGGAGATCGAGCCGCGCGCCCTGCGGCACTGGTCGGCCGAGCGTCACGAGTGGCTGCGCGAACCGGTCACCTTCGAGGTCCGCGTCGGCTCCAGCGTGACCGATCTCAGCGCGCCCACCGCGATTTCCCCAGCACGGCGCTGAGTCCCCTCCGCGCGCTCGGCCGGGACGGCATCGCGCCGTTCCGGCCGAGCGCGTCGTTCGACGCCCGGCCCCTGGCCGGTCCGCAGCTCTCGCTCGCGACGGGCACGACCGTGTCGGCAACCTCGGAGGCCGCGCGCGGTGTGGTCGAATCCTTTGTCGAGGACTATCTTTCGGACAGCGGCAGAGCACGGCCACGCGCGGCTCGCGGCGCCGTGGCGCACCGGGTGGGATTACTTTCCCTCGCCGCTCATCGACTGGTCGTGACGCGCTTGCCCTTCGGGGCCGGGGCTTGCGCGCCGTCGGCCGCGCCCTGGAGCGCGGCGCGGCCCTCCGCGCGCAGGCGGCCGCTGACCAGGTCCTCGCGCAGGCGCGCGATGTGCTCTATGTACAGGTCGATGCCATTGGAGCCCCACTCGTGCAACCGATTTCCGATGCCGAACTCGAGTTCGGCATCGAAGGCCGGGACCGCGTCGAAGTCCAGACTGCGGTCCCGATTGCGGTCACGCGCCACCTGCGCGCGCCTGGTGTCCAGCTCGGTATCGATCAGCCGCAGCAACTCGTCCTCGGTCAGGTAGCCGGCGAAGCTCAGGCGCGCCACGAATTCCCGGTCGGTGAACCACTCCGGCGGCGTGTACGGGCCCGCGAGCCACTCGCGCAGCGCGGTCAATCCCGCATCGGTCAGGTGATAGGTCTTGGCGTCCTGCGGGCCGGGGCGCGGATCCACCTCGAAGCGGACCCAGCCGTCCTCGTTCATCTTCGCCAGCGCGCGATACACCTGGCTCATCTGGGTATTCGCCCGCAGGAAGCGACCGTGCGCGTCGAAGTACTTCTTCAGCTCGTACCCGGTGGCCGGACGCAAGCCGAGGATGCCGAGCAGTAGCAGTTCCAGTTTCACCCCAGTGTCCTTCCGCAGGTCATCCGAAGTGAGTATTCCACTAGTTGAGTAGAATTACCACTCGCCGGCATCGGCGTACCGGGCTCCGACGCGGCGTCAGTCCTCGACGAGTGCGGTGTGCGAGGTGTCTTCGAGGAACCGCCCCAGCAGGGTGGCAAGGGTTTCCAGGTCCTGCTCGGGCCACTGGGTCAGGGCGCGCTCGAGATGCCGTTGCCGCACCGCCTCCCGGAGCAGCTGCCGCGCGTTCGCCGCTACCGTCAGCACTGACCACCCACCGACGCCGAGGAAGACACTCGATTGAAAGTCTTTGCCGCCCTGGATCCGCGCCTGCCGCTCACGCAGGTGCCGGGCACCGCCCGCCGAGTCGAGGAGCTGGGATACGACGGGCTCCACATCCCCGAGACGATCCACGACTCCTTCGCGGTCGCCCTGCTGGCCGCCGAGCACACCACCCGGATCACCCTGCGCACCGCGATCACCCTCGCCTTCGTCCGCAGCCCGACGCTGGTGGCCTACAACGCCTGGGACCTCGCGACGTTCTCCCGCGGCCGTTTCGAACTGGGTCTGGGCACCCAGATCAAGCAGAACATCGAGGACCGTTTCGGCATGCCCTGGACCGAACCGGTCACCCGCATGGGCGATTACGTGGCCGCGCTGCGAGAGTTGTTCGCCGCCTTCGCCACCGGCGGACCGGTGCATCACGAGGGCGAGAACTACCGGCTGACCCGGCTGCAGCCCTATTTCAACCCCGGACCCGGCGACACCGCCGCCCCACCGGTCTTCCTCGGTGCGGTCAATGCCGGAATGTGCCGTCTCGCAGGCCAATTCGCCGACGGCGTGATCACCCACTCCACCAACTCCGATCCGGGCTACCTGGCCGAGGTGGTCTGCCCGGCGCTGCGGGAGGGTGCCGACCGGGGCTCACGGACCCCGCCCGGCATCGTCGTGGCCGCCCCGATCGCCACCGGCGGCGACGAGACCGCGGTGCGGCGCGAACGCGAGCGAATGCGCCGCCTGCTGGCGTTCCTGTACTCCACCCCGTCCTACCGTCCGGCGCTCACCCGCCTCGGGCTCCCCGATCTGTTCGACCGCCTACGCACCCTGGTCCGAGCCGAGCGGTGGGATCGGCTGAGCGCGGTGCTGACCGACGACGTCCTGGACATCCTGCTGCTGTGCGCCGACTACGACACCCTGCCCGAACTCGTCCGCGAGCGCTACGACGGACTGGCCGAGGGCATCGTGCTGCCGGTGCCACCGACCGGACCGGCGGACGCGAGGCTGCGGCTCGCCATCGAATCGCTGCGTGGCCAGGGCCCGCAGTGACGTGTAGACCGGCAGGTCAGCGTCGCGGAAGCTGACCCTGATGGAACTACTTGTGCCGCAGTGGTTTTGAATGCAATTTGAGCTGCCGCAACCTAGTACGTCTGGTTCGCGGCCGCTGATTCCTGGAAGTCGACGAGCGCTTCCCCGTGCGCTTGCGCCCACTCCGTCAGCATCGCTATCGGCTCCTGGAGCGTCCGGCCGAGCGGGGTCAGGCTGTATTCCACTCGGGGGGGCACTTCGGCATACCGCTGTCGATCGATGAGGCCGTTGCTCTGCAGGCGGCGCAAGGTCTGGGTCAGCACCTTCCGCGAGATCCCGCCGGACAGGGCAACAAGTTCACTGTGCCGCATGGGGCCATCTTTGAGCGCGTAGAGGGTGACTACGGACCACTTGTTCGCGATGACCTCGAGTGCAGTGCGCGCGGGACAGTCCGACATGAACATGATTTCGGTAGGGGCGCTCACGGTCCGAAGGTTACCAAAAGGTACCTATCGGACTCCTAGGTTAGCCGTTATGCACATCGCAGCTCTGATCTTGTCCGTCCTACTCGCCGTGGCAATGCTCCAGTCCGGGGCGATGAAGTTCGTCCGCCCCGCGTGGATACGCCAATTCGCGGAAGCGGTCCACCTCACCACCTCCCAACTCACCGTGCTCGGGAGCCTGCAGATCGCGGCGGCGGTCGGCCTCTTCTGGGGAATCTGGTTCTCGCCCTTGGCGATCGCCGCCGCGATCGGTCTGGTGCTCTACTTCACCGGCGCGATCGGGGCCCACATCCGCAGCGGCGACCGGAACATGCTGGGCGCCATGATCTTCCTCGCGCTCTCGATCGCGACGTCAGTCGTGCTCATTCTCACTGTCGCCTGAACTCTGAGAAGCAGTTCGCTACGCCCTCAGGAATTTTCGGGGGCGGAGTCCTCCACTTCCAGCCTCGCAGCAGGAGCCGCGCGGCGACGGCCGGCGCCGGTGACCAGTGGCTCACGCTCCCATCACCGGCATCACGGCTACCGCCTCCTCTCCCGCCTTATGCGAGCTACCGGCGGGGTAGCGGGTGCTCGTGGAGGCGGGATCGAACCCTGCTCAGGACGCTGCCAGTGCGTCGTCGCGTCGACGCAGGCTGTCGAGCCAGTCGATGATGGTGCGCAGGGCGAGCCCGAAATTGCCTACCTGGCAGTGATTTTGGGCCTGCTCATGGCGGGTGAAGACGCGGGCGGTGAGCGAGCTGGTGGCGGTGAGCAGCGCGACCTGGTCGACGAAGTGCTGGTTCGGGATGTAGTGGTCCTCGTTGCCGTGCAACAGCAGCACATCCTGGGTCACCCGCGCCGAGATCGATGCTGTCTCGTAGTCGCGGTAGGTCTGGAACATCTCGAATGTGGTGTCGGTGGCGGTGGTGTGCTTGCCCTGCTCTATCGCCCATTCCAGCAGCAGACTCTGCGCGGCGGCCTTGCTCATGAAGTCGTCGAGTTCGGCGGCGTCACCGTTGTCGAGCCACGAGAGCAGCTGCGCGCGAACCGATTCCGGGAAGATGTGCAGGTTGACATCCAGGAACGAGGTCATCACGCCGTAGCTGACGGTGCGGCGGACGCGCGGTTCGTGCGCGGCGGCACGCAGGACTAGCCCGCCGCCCATCGAGAAGCCCATCAAAGTGACGTCGTCGAGATCGTAGAAGTCCAGCACGGCCGCGACCGGCGTCTGCCAGTCGGCCTGGAACGGCACGTGGGCCTCCTCGAGCGTCGCGCCCTGGCCCGGCCCCTCGAACAGCACGACGTCGTAGCCCGCGTCACGCAGGGCCAAGCCGGCCGCCAGCCACTCCTCGATATAGGAGTCGAACCCGCCGAACACCACGATGGTGCCGAGCGACTCGGCCGGGGTGAATCGGTAGGCCGACAGCCAGCCCTGCTGGAACGGGATGCGGCCGTGGCTCTCGGCAGGCACCCGGTAGTGGTCGAGCACGGTCCGGACGAACCGGTCACGAGTAGGCAGCTTCCGATCGTCGCCGGTGGGCAGAAAGAACTCGGCGATCCGAATGTAGGCGGCCCCCTTCAGGTTTTCGCCCGCAGACAGGGCCTTCTCGCCCAAGCCCAGGAAGATGCGGGCGAAGGTCGGGTAGTCGTCCACGCCGGCAACGGCTTCGCGCATCTCCGACAGCATGGTGGGGCCACCGACCCAGCTGTAGAAGCGGTTCATCTGGTAGTTGACACTCGCATCGGGATGCAGGTCGTGGTAGCCGATGGGGAGCGCGGCAAGCCGCCGGTCCAGTTCTTCACGAGCGGGCAGCGTAGAGACGGAAAGTGTCGAGCTCATGAGGTTCTTATTTACCATGGACCCAACCGGTCGATCCAACAACAATATTCGCGCCGCTGGGAACAACGAAGCGTTGTCGTGACGTTTCGTTAGAATCGCTCATGACGCCGAGGCAACTGTTCTTCCAACTGGGAGCTGATCGCCGACGACGGGTGCACCTATCTCTGTGCGAGGCTGCCCTGCCGACCTGGATCGGTTACGTCCAGGGCGAGCGCGCCCCGCTTCGCTACCGCGACTCGGTTGTCGGGATGTGGCACCACGTGGATGTCGAGCTTCCGGCCGATGCCCTTCGCTCCGCTCACGCCGGTGTGGATCTCGCGGATATCGGCAGCAGGTACCTCGAGCCCATCACCGCGCTGCAAGACGACGATCTGGCCTTCCCCGACCCGGTCGAGTTCGCCTACTACGCGATCTACAACTGTTTTCGCAAGTACGCCCGCGGTGACGACATATCAGATTGGCTGATCGTCAACCAGGCCTTGTCGGTTCACGACGATAGCAAAGTGGCGTCACGCCTGACGCGCACGATCGACGACGTCGGTCCAACTACGAGCGGGAATGCCGAGGATGTCGGAGCGATGGAATAACGCCCCTCGCGTGCGGACGGCCTGCCTTGACCGGTCCCCGATGACGGGACCACCTCTGTCGGAACGACGCGACGGTGCGCGTCCAGCAGGGCTTTCCAGAAGTCGACCGCGGCATCGAGCACGGATGCACCTTCAGGAGCGTCCTGAACGAGCTGCGCTGCCTCCGCAGCGACCCTGCCCAACACGTCCATGTTCTTCCGAAGGACCGCAATGATCGAATCGACGTCATATCCGGTCTCCTGGTTCAGCATTCCGGCCAGGAGAGCTGCTACTGCGTGTGGCGTGCCACGTAGCGCGGCGTCGATGAGTTCATTCCGCAGCGTCCTGTGAAGCCAGGGTGTGGCGCCGACGTAGCTGATGGCGAGATCGATCGCACCCGAACCACTCTCGCTATCGCGAAACAGCAGATCGACGTGTTGATCGAGCCAGTGTTGTGCAATTCGTCCATTCGGGGGCGCTGGCACGCCAGTATCGCGCGATACTCCGAGCCAGCGTGCCCGGTCAAACCCGGGGCTGCTGCACGATCGGGTGGCAGTGGTTAAGTAGCTCGTTGTGCTGCTGGGGACATGGTGGTTTCGAATTCGATCGGGGTCAACCGGCCGAGGCGGGCTTGTCGACGCCGGCGGTGCTAGGTGCGTTCGATCCAGGTGACGATCGCGATTCGTAACTGTTCGCGGGTGTCCCACCGCTGCCGGTCCAAGACATTGCGTCGCAGCAGACTGAAGAAGCTTTCCATCGCGGCATTGTCGCCCGCCGCGCCGACCCGGACACGCCGAAACGGTTGAGCGCGTGGACAAATCAGCGGGAACGAAATTGAGACCCGCGGTCGGTGTGCAGTATGCAACCGGCAACCTCGCCACGACGAGCATCGAGCTCACCAAAGCACCCTGACAACGACAAAGAGAGCGGTCCCAATCCATCTTCCGGGAGCCGACCGGCCAACGATGACATGGATTCGGGGCCATCCTCTTCGAAAATCACATCACCGTTCCTCCGGCGGTGTGGTCGCTTCACGCCCTTCGAGTTGTAGTGGTCGTTCGGCGAGAACCGGGAACTGTCCGGTGAATCCCACGCGTTCCCGCATCGCCTGCAGCACTCGCCCGCGCACGAGGAACCAGCCGACGGTCAGCAGCGGCGCCATGACGCACACGCCGGCGATGACCGCACCACGCTGCACAGCATCGTTGCTGAAAGCCATAAGCACGACGACTGCCGCGAGGAACATCAGCGTCGCGATACTCGTGTAGGGGGCACCCATCAGCCGGAATGCCGGGCGCTGCGCACGGCCTGTGCGGGCCCAGCGCCATAGCTGGAGTTGGCAGAGCACGATCGTCGCCCACGAGGTCATGGTGCCGAGTGTCGACATATTCAAGACGATTTCGAATGCCTTGTCCGGAATGACCGCGTCGAGACCCACGCCCACCAGTGCGATGGTGGCGGTTGCCAGAACGCCGACATACGGAACCCCGGAGGACGACATCCGCGATGCCGTCACAGGGGCACTGCCGTTAATCGACATCGACCGCAGGATCCTGCCCGTGGAATACAGGCCAGCGTTGAGGCTCGAGAAGGCCGCGGTCAGAACGACGATATTCATAATCGAACCGGCACCGGGCACCCCGAGTCTCGCGAAGAACGTGACGAACGGGCTCTCACCCGACTTGAACGCGGTATAGGGCAGCAGCAGTCCCAGGAGCACCAGCGATCCGACGTAGAACAGCGCCACACGGGCGATGACCGAGTTGATCGCGCGGGGCATGATCTTCTCCGGGTTCTCCGTCTCCCCGGCGGCGATTCCGACCAATTCGACTGCCGCGTAGGCGAATACGACGCCCGTAGTGACGAAGACCAGAGGCATTGCCCCGGTCGGGAACAGTCCGCCGTGCGCGGACACCATCCCGAAACCGGTATGGGCGCCCCGGATGGTGAATCTGCCGGCGAGAAACACCGTGCCGACCACCAGGAACGTCACGAGCGCGATGACCTTGACCAGCGCGGCCCAGAACTCGAGTTCCCCGAACCACCGGACCGAGATCAGGTTGATACCCACCACGATGGCGAGGGCGGCCAGGGCTATCGCCCATTGCGGAATCGCTTGTGTGGCACCCCAGTAGTGAACATACGTGGCGATTGCAGTGATATCCACGATGCCGGTCATGGCCCACTGGAAGAAGTACATCCATCCCGCGACGAAGGCGAGCTTCTCACCATAGAACTCCCGGCCGTAGGAGACGAACGAGCCGGACGACGGCCGATGCAGCACCAACTCGCCGAGCGCCCGCAGGATGAAGAAGACGAACAGCCCGCAGATGGCATACACCAGGAACAGCCCGGGCCCCGCGCTCGCGAGCCGCCCGCCCGCACCGAGGAACAGACCCGTACCGATAGCACCCCCGATCGCGATCATCTGCAACTGACGCGGACGCAACGACTTGTGATAACCGGCGTCTTCCGCTTGTAACGCATCGGCCGACACCGACCTCTCGATGGCAGGTTGCACGGTCGCCATAGCGATGGCCTTTCAATCGATGAGTAACGAGACGTCAATCACCGTACCGCTATATAGCGGTACGGTGAATAGGTATTTCGATCGGATTCAGGGCAATTTCCCCAAAGCCGCCAGTGGCGTAGCGGCGGGCAGGGTCGCCGCGGCCGCTCCCGCCGCGTGGTTGAACGCGCTGGCCGCGAGCAGATCCCGCGTGCGAGCGCAGGCCGACACCATCTTCGACGAGGCCTGCAACGCCGACCCCACGGCTGTGTCGTATGCCTTGGCCCACGCGGTACCGGCCGGGTCGGAGCCCCCCCATGCCACCGAACCCTGTCAGGGGCTTCTCCAACGCGCCGTGCACGTCGGTTTCGTTGTCGTGCACCGCAGCGAATCTGTCACTGGCCGAGGCATATTCGCCTTGTTGGCAACGATGATCGGGAACCTCGGTGGCGGACTCACGGCTCTCAATCCCCTTGTCAACCCAGCACTTCCTCCGGACGCATTCGCTGACTGAGAGCCAAGCTAGTGCCTGGTGTCGGACCCAGCCCAGGTTGGCGAGGGCTTCAGCCTCACCGGTCCGGTTGCCGAGGGCCTGGTAGGCCGTGAGTGCCTGCTGGATCAGGTCCTCGGCGCCGGTGAGGTCGCCGAGATAGCCGGACACCTGCCCCAGATGGTTCAGCGCGGAGGCGACGCCGCTGCGGTTGCCGAGTTCCTCGTAGAGGGCATGCGCCTGCCGGATCAAGTCTGCGGCGGTGCTGTAGTCGCCTGTACACATCCACATCCACCCGGCGTGTATGAGGAGGAAAGCCTCGCCGGAGCGGTTGCCGATGGCTCGGTAGAGTTCCCTCCCTCGGGTCAAGAGCGTGTCTATCCGGGAGTAGTCTCCGGTGAGGTGTCGAACCCAGAGCTGCATGGTGATTGCGCGGGCCTGCCGGGATCGGCGGCCGAGAGCACGGGAGATCGTCTCGGTGCGCTGGAGTTGTTCGATCGCGGCAGCGTGATCGCCTTCGAGACAATGTATCCACGCAAGGTCGGCGCGGACGGAGGCCTCGCCGGTGCCGTTGCCATGAACGGCGCCACAACCAGATCGCCGCGCTTCAGCCCCGACACCTCCGAGCCCAGATCCTCCACGACACCGAGGAATTCGTGTCCCATCGGCCGCCCCTGCTCGGTGGCCGGCATCGACTGGTACGGCCAGAGATCACTGCCGCAAATGGCCGCGCGCACCACACGGACGACCGCGTCGATAGGAGCCTTGATCGTGGGATCGGGCCGGTGCTCCACCCGAACATCCCCGGCGCCGTGCATCACGGTTGCTCGCATAGCGTTACCTTCCACTCGTCTGTCCATTTGCTTGCGGAGAAGGAAATGTGACCAGCCAGGTCCAGAAGGCGGGAACTCTGTCGGACCGTGGAGCGGAGCAAGATCTTCCCTCTGACTAACCATGCCCGCCAAGTCGCCGACCAGGCAGGACGAGTTTTACCGGGGAGCGGTCAGCGGGGGTGTGACACGACCCCCCTGGACACGGGCGCATGAGTCGCATCGGGGGCACACTGAGTTCATGGCAGCTGAGCGAACCCCTGGTGGCGGTACCGAACTCGGCCGTTTCCTGACCGCCCGACGGACGCAGGTCTCCCCCGCCGAGGCCGGTCTCGGGCCCAGCACCGGGGTCCGCCGCACCCCGGGGCTGCGTCGCGAGGAGGTCGCCACGCTCGCCGGCATCAGCATCGACTACTACACCCGGCTCGAACGCGGGAAAGAGACCCGGCCTAGCCCAGCCGTCGTCGAGGCACTGGCCCGCGCCCTGAAACTCGACCACGACGAGCACAACCACCTGCGTGACCTCGCCGCCCGCGCCGCGCGCTACGCCCCCGAACCCCCAGCCGTCCCCAGCCGCACGGTGCGCCCGCAACTGAAGATACTGCTGGAAAGCCTGCGCCCGAACCCCGCCTACATCACCAGCCGCACCCTCGACCTGCTCGCGTACAACCCCGGCGCCCGCGCGCTCTACGCGGGCATCGACGACTGGCCCGCCACACAGCGCAACCTCGCCCGCTTCCTGTTCCTGCACCCGGCGGCCCGCGAGATCTACGCCGACTGGGACTACCAGATCCGCGGCTGCGTCGCCCGCCTACGCGCCTTGGCTGGCACCGACCCCGACGCGCCTGATCTCGCCGCCCTGGTCGGCGAACTGCTGCTGAAGAGCCCGGACTTCGCCAAGCTTTGGGAACGCTACGACGTCACCGGCCGCGCCACACAGAAGAAGACCTTCCACCACCCCCACGTCGGAACCATCACTCTCAGCTTCCAGGGCATGCAGCTCGAGGCCACCCCCGGCCAACGACTGGGCATATACATCGCCGAACCCGGCACTCCCGACTACGACGCTATGGTCCTGCTGGACATGACCGCACCTCGCCACGCCGCGAAACCGGCTGCTGGACAACGGAGTTGATTCGTCTACAGCTACATCGGCGATAGCCCGGCGGCCCGCACCGCAGCTGGATGTATACCGGATCCTTCGTCGCCACACTGCGCTGGGGGGCTGTGTCACACCCCCGTTGGCGGCTCCCCCGAACAATGCGGCGTGGTGCGTGGTCGTAGGGATGGGTCATAGTTTGAATTAGCACAGGAACGTTCCCCGCTTGCTCTACCCCCTTCCGCGATGCATCGCGGACGGCGCACACATCGCACGTGCAGAGACGAAAGCAGGGACACATGACAGACCAAGCCAAGACACGCGCTCAGCAATTGCTCGGCGACACCGCACCGGAGCTGGTGAGGCTGACCGACGACGTGCTGTTCGGGCAGGTGTGGGCCGGCCCGGGACTCTCGCGCCGGGACCGCAGCCTCGTCACGGTCGCCGCCTTGACCTCGCTGTACCGCACCGAGCAGCTCCGCTCGCACCTGCGTCTGGCGTTGGAGAACGGGCTGAGCAAGGACGAACTCGTCGCCGCGATCACCCACCTGGCGTTCTACGCCGGATGGCCCAATGCGATGTCCGCGATCACCGAACTGAAAAAGATCACCGAAGAGTGACCCGGCGGCCGCCACAACATCGGGCGGCGATACCCGGCACACCATCCAAAGAAAGGCGCCCGCTATGCGCGCAACTCTGCTGTACCAGGCCGGCGACGTTCGCGTCGAAGACGTTGACGACCCCAAGATCCAGAACCCCACCGACGCAGTGATCCGCACCGTGCTCGCCTGCGTGTGCGGCAGCGATCTGTGGCCGTACAAGTCCGCCCCGCGCACCGACAACCCGCGCCACATGGGCCACGAATTCCTCGGCGTCGTCGAGGACATCGGCTCGGAGGTGACCACCGTCAAGCCGGGTGACCTGGTCGTCGTCCCGTTCACCTACTCCGACAACACCTGCGAGTACTGCCGCCGGGGGCTGCAAACCTCCTGCGTCCACGGTGGACCGTGGGGCGTGGGCGGCATCGACGGCGGCCAGGGCCAGGCCGCGCGCATCCCCTACGCCGACGGCACCCTGATCACCCTCCCCGTCGCCGAGGACTCCGAGCTGCTGCCGGACCTGCTGACCCTGTCCGACGTGCTGTGCACCGGCTATCACGCCGCCCACACCGCGGGCGTCGCACCCGGTGACACCGTGACCGTGATCGGCGACGGCGCGGTCGGCCTGTCTGCGGTCATCGCCGCCAAGCTGCGCGGCGCGGAAAGGATCGTCCTGATGGGGCGGCACACCGCGCGGACCGACCTGGGCCGCGAGTTCGGCGCCACCGACGTCGTCGCCGACCGTGGCGAGGACGGCGTCGCCGCCGTGCGCGAGCTGACCGGCGGCGGCGCCGATCGGGTCCTCGAATGCGTCGGCCTCGAGGCCGCCCTCGTCCAGGCGGCCGGGGTGGTCCGCGACGGCGGCGTCATCAGCCGCGTGGGCGCGCCGCAATACCCCGCGATCCCCTTCGGGTTCGGTGAGTTCATGCGCAACCTCACCCTCACCGGCGGCGTCGCACCCTCCCGCGCCTACATCCCCGAGCTCATGCCTCACATTCTCAACGGCGACATCCACCCGGGCCGCGTCTTCGACCGCACCGTCGATCTCGACGATGTCGCCGAGGGCTACCGGCTCATGAACGACCGCGAAGCACTCAAGGTCCTCGTCCGCCCCTGAAGGAGGCACCGTCATGGCTGCATGGACCGAGGCCGAACTCGACCGCATCGGTAGCGCGCAGGAACTACGACTGCAATCCGAAAGACGCGACGGCACCCTCCGCGACCCGGTGACCATGTGGGTCGTGCGCGAGAGTGCGGGCATCTACATCTGCTCGGTCCGGGGCCGGGAAGGCGCCTGGTTTCGCGGCACGCAAACCCGCTCCCAGGGCCGCATCAACGCCGGCGGCATCAGCAGGGACGTCCGCTTCGAAGACGCCGACCCCGGCCGGCTCGACGCCGTGGCGGCCGCCTACCGCACCAAGTACG
The DNA here is from genome assembly GCF_018860155.1 of Nocardia albiluteola. Taxonomy (GTDB): domain Bacteria; phylum Actinomycetota; class Actinomycetes; order Mycobacteriales; family Mycobacteriaceae; genus Nocardia; species Nocardia albiluteola. The sequence goes on along the minus strand of NZ_JAHKNI010000007.1, from coordinate 313,093 downwards.
CCGCCTATCCGGACATCATCGAGCGCTCGCTGACCCCGCTCGCCTTCGCCGCAACCCTCGAGCTCGTTCCCCGATGATCCCGGCCCACACATCCCGAGGAGGGACATGGAAGTAATCACCCGCCCACCCACCACCAAGGGACCAGCGCAGACCTTCACCGGCGACGTGTGGGTCGACGGCATCTACGCCGGCCCGACCCAGGAACAGGCCCGCCTGGCCGTCGTGCGGTTCGCACCCTGCGCCCGATCGCAGCGGACGGAGATTACGCGTGGCGTTGCTGGTCCGCTAGGACTGAGTAAACCCCGGAGTCGCTTACGCAGCCGCCGCCAACCGTGAGGTTCACCCCGAATGATGGACAGGGGCTTACAGTTTTTCAGGCGGCAGCGGTTCTGAGTGAACGATCTGCTCACTGCCAGCCATCGAGGGCCGCGGGCTCATCACATCCACGTGGGGCACTACGGCGCCGGGAGTGGACACCACGACCTCATCGCCAGCTTCTGTGGGTTCGCCGTACGGGGCCGCAAACTTTTCAGCCCCATAACCGTCGGGTGCCTGGTGCCGTCCTCGAGCGTCCAATCGCTCGCTCCGGTCACCACGAATAGGTCTTGGCAATCCGAACGTCTCCTCTGCTTGTTGGAATTGTGCGGTACGAGTACACTTTGCCAGTGTTGCTTAATGTGTCCTTTATGGACCACGCTATAGCTGTTATAACGGCCGTGTGGATGAATCGATTCACATATCGATAACCGCGAGTTGCCGCATATCGCTACGGCAATTTGTCAAGATCATCGAAATCGTCGACATAAGCACCAGCCAACCCGCAGGGCAAGAACTCGAGGGCTGTGCCGTCTTGACAAGCGCAATCTACCCGCGGTGGCTCGCACTCCGACGAAAGGCCTTTCAGATGACGGCAACCCACGCGGTAGACGAGCTTGGTCAGTTCGTTGTCGACGCCAGCGTCTCCAACATTCCCGCAGTGTCGCTGCAGATGCTCAAGCGCAATGTGCTCGACAGCATCGCGTGCGCACTGGGAGCCCTCGACGGCGAGCTAATTCCCGCGATGCGGGCGCAGGCCGAACAATTCAGCAGCCAGCCCACGGCCACGTTTGTCGGTGGAGGGCGCACCTCGGTTGATCAAGCAGCGTTTTTCAACGCCGTGCTGGTGCGCTATCCCGATCTACTCGACACGTATTTGACTCCCGGCGGGCTGTGCCATCCCGCCGACAATTTCGGCGCCGTCCTGGCGATGGCCGAACACGTCGAGGCCACCGGCGCGGACTTCTTGCTGGCGTTGGCACTCGCCTATGAGGTGCAATGCCGGTTCAGCGCGCAGGTTCCGCTCATGGCGCGCGGGCTCAACCATGCGCTTCAGCTGGCGATGTCTGTTGCGGCCGGAGCATCGAAACTGCTCGGACTCGACGCGGACGGCACAGCGGCGGCCATCAGCGCGTCTACTACTGACAACGTGTCCCTGGCGGCGGTGCATACCGAACCGGTGTCGAACTGGAAGGGCATCTCGCCGGCCATTACCGGGATGCGCGCCGTTTATACAACGCTGTTGGCTGCGCGTGGGGTCACCGGCCCGAAAGCACTGATCGATGGCCCCCTCGGCCTGGTCCAACTGCTTGACCAGCCTATCGACTTCCGCACTGTCGACCATTCACTGACCGCTGTCGAACAGACCTATCTCAAACAGTACTGCTCGCTGATCCACGGCCAGGCCATCATCGACGCGATACTGGCAATCCGTGACCAGTACAATCTCAGCGGTGACGATGTAGCCCATGTGACGCTCGAGGTCTTTCAAGGCGCATACGACTTCGCGGGCGGCGGCAGTTATGGCGACAAAGACCACCCCTGGACCAAGGAACAGGCCGACTACAACCTGAAATACCTCAGCGCGGTGGCGCTTCTCGACGGGCAGGTCGGGCCTGAACAGCTCGCGACTGAGCGAGTCCGCCGCGGCGATGTCCAAGATCTGCTGACCCGCGTCGACGTGCGGTCGGCCGCAGACTTGACCGCGGCCTACCCAGAACGGACTTCGGCCCGCGTACACGTCGCTTTGCGCGACGGGCGCGGGTTGGACCGTGAGCAATCCGACTTCGAAGGATCCCCGACGCGGCCGATGTCGTGGGAACGTGTCGTCGACAAGTTCCATTGGCTCGGTGAGCCATTCGCCGATGACGGCCTACGGGTGGACATAATCACTGCAGTCGAGCACCTGCAGGACGTTCCGATCGCCGAACTCACCAGCCTGCTCGGGGCAGTGAGTCCTGCGACGCGACGCCCCCGCAGGCGACAACGGTTATAGCGGGCGAGATTCATCGACGAACTCTGCGGCACAAGTCGTCAGTCTTGCGCGTCGGCCACACCCCGATACCGCCCAATGCGCCGTCGCTGTTCGCGCCGAACATCGAGAACTTGTGCCGGGCCGGCCTGTTGAAGCGGTCGCGCATCGCGGTGGCGAAGCCGTTCGGCCACGAATTGTCGTGTTCTCATTGATTATGAGGCAGCGTTGAGCAGTGAGCTGGGGTGACTCAGCTTCGTGAGACATCGGGAGGGCGGTCGATCTCGTTGATTTTGAGGCAAGTGACCGTACGGTCAGAGGGTCATTTCGAGGCGTGGAAGCGGAGGGCTTGCGGGCCTGCATACAGTCGTGCCGACTGCTTGCGACTTCACGATTGCGGCTGGGGATGTGGCGGAATGAAGGTGGTCCAGAATTCGTGTCGGACCGCGTCCCAAAGCTTCGCCAGTTCTGGAAACAGTTCGCGAACCTGTGCCAGGTCGGGGAAGTAGTCCGGACCGAAGGAGACCACCGTGGCATCCCGTGCATAGTCGACGGCAATGATTGTGATGATGTGGTGGCGGATCAAGCGCCAAGTCACCCGCACGTCGTCGACTTCGGTTATACGCACATTTTCCATGTCCAATACCCCGTTTTCAGCATCGACCGTTCGTTCCTTCGGCCACCGCTGAGGGCCGACACGGGATGCTGGGGGCTGCCTGAATCGGTATTGGATTGTGCAGGTAACCGTGGGGGCAGTGCCACAGTCTGCGCTGGATCCCCGACAACGGCGCGTGTCATGCGGTGTCCTTCCGAGATCCCCAACACGATTTAAATCCGCTCGTGACGCAGAGTCCAGGACGGCGCTCCTACCTCTGATCGGCCGGACTTTCCACTGCAACCGGTGGACTATCGCCGCTGACGAGCGCGTCGCGGTGCGGATCGTCGGCTGGTGTCCAACATGAGCCGGGCGGAGGGACCGTCCAGCGGTTGTCGCGGGCGAGTGTGACCAGCGCCTCAACGGCGTGCCGAACGCTCGCGCGGTCGTCGTTGGCGCGGTGCAATAGTGACCACGTCCACAGCGGAATCGGGCCGGCAACGGGACGGTGTCCCAGGGTGGGTGGTGTGACGGCGGTGTGGTGTTTGGGTGAGGCGAGGACAGGTGCGTTGATATCGCGGACGTGAGCGTAGAACGCGTCCCCCGTTACGCCACCGTCATCGATCTTCGCGATGCTCGCGCCGACCTGGATGGCGAATTCGGTGGCGAACTGGTGCCATGATGACCAGGCCCAGTCGTCGCTGTCGATCAGCACGGTGATATCGGCCGCGGACACCGGCTCGGTGGAACTCACTCCGGGGCAGACCGCCTGGAGGGGTTCTGCGCGAAGGAGATGCGCGCTGAGACCGTGCATATGGGCACTGTGCGCGCTGATCCAGGCCAGCGCGAGGTCGAGGCTACCTCCAGCGGTCCGGTCCGCCTGCACGTGAGACGGCAGCACCCAGTCGTCGATTCGCAGAGCCACCGTCGGGCCGACACAGGCGATAACGTTGTCAGGCAACCAACTGACGTAGCCCAGCCGTAGCGGTATCGCTTCGGCCGCCCGCTGGCGGACTCGTTGCCGCGCTCCGTCCACGAGGGCGAGGATCTGACGTGCGTCTTCGAGCAGTGATCGCCCGGCTTCGGTCAGTTGTACACTGCGCCGGTCGCGGCGGAACAATTGCGCCCCGAGATCTCGTTCCAGGGCAATGATCTGCTGGGACAGCGCAGGGCCCGAGATATAGACCCGCTCAGCGGCGCGGCCGAAGTGGAGTTCCTCGGCTACAGCGACAAAATAGCGCAGCTGCCGCAGTTCCATCTATCGATCTTAGCCTCGATCCACCGATGAAATCGGTGGATTCGGGTGTGTCGATATGAAGAAAGTGCCTTCTGACCTGGGATGATTGGAGTTACCACACAACAATCAGAGCCAGATCCGAAAGATACTTTCAGTGCGATTGTTCCACAGGTTCGCCGAGTCCTCGGCGAGGTTCGATGACGATGACCTCGTGTCGATAGCAGGATTGGTTCCGGTGATGACCCTGGCCGAGCAAACCGGCCTGACCAGGTTGTTGACCGAGAAAATCGCCATCGGCGCACCACGGATCAAGTCCGGGGCACCGAAACTGGCCACCCTGATCGCGGGAATGTGCGCGGGCGCGGACAACATCAATGACGTCGACCTGCTGCGCAGCGGCGGGTGCAAGACGCTGTTCGACGGCGTGTACGCGCCCTCGACGGTGGGAGCCTTGTTGCGGGAATTCACCTTCGGCCACACCAAACAGCTGGACGAGCCGGCCTGGCCCTGGTCCGATACATGGCTCATGTTGTGGCACAACACGATCGGCTACACACCGCCACAACCCGCCGCCAACTGACCATCCCGGCCCCAGGCGGCCCGAACCGAATCCACGTGGAAATGCTGGGCAGACCAGCGGTTACTTCGCGCCCGAAACCGTGGTCTGCGCGCCTTCGGCCCGCAGACCAACCCGAAACCCAGGTCGGTGGATCGAGGCTTGGTGTCCGATTGCGGGTGACGCGGTCGCGGTGTGACCGACTATTCCGTTGTCAACACGCGCGGAGGGGATTGTGAGCGGCTGCCAGCGAAGCGCAATCCGGGCCACAGCGCGCTCTGGGTGAGAGGCGACGCCGAACAGAGGTAGAAAATCGGTCGTGGCCTCCCTACGCGCGGTGCGTTTGCCTGGTTGAGTGACGACAACCGAGACCCACACAGGACCCCAGGCTGCCCGGCACCGCCTCGCGTTGACCGCGATCTGCATCGGCTTCCTTATGATCACCCTCGACGCGACGATCGTGAACGTCGCGCTGCCAGCGATCCAGGACACCATCGGAGTCAGCCGCGGTGCGTTGCAGTGGGTCGCCGACGCCTATACCGTGGCTCTGGCCGCGGTGCTGCTCACGGCCGGGACCGTCGCCGACCGTCGTGGCGCCAGGCAGGTCTTCCTGATCGGCCTCGTCGTGTTCGTGGTGTCGTCGGCGATGTGTGCGTTATCCACGAACATGACGGTGCTCATCGCCGCCAGGTTGCTGCAGGGTGTGGGCGCGGCCGGGCTGCTGCCGCCCTCGCTGACCCTGATCGTGCACGAGTTCCCCGACCCATCGCGACGTGCGCAGGCCCTAGGCATCTGGGGTGGGATGAGCGGTATCGGGCTCACCGTCGGCCCGGTGCTCGGTGGCCTCGCTGTCGCTACGATCGGCTGGCGGGCGATCTTCTTGGTCAACGTTCCAGTGGGGCTGGCCACGATCGTGCTGACCGTGCGCACTGTCTCCGAAACACCACGGCAGCCCGGCGCCAGCTTCGACTGGACCGGCCAGTTACTCAGCATCGTCGCGCTGGGCACGCTCGCCGCCGGTCTGATCGAGGTCGGCCAGCTCGGCTGGTCCCATCCGATGGTGGTGACACTGCTCGTGACCGGGCTGGTCGCCGGAGCTGTATTCGTGCTCGCCGAACACCGGACGGAGGCGCCGATGCTGCCACTGCGGGTGTTCAGTAGCCATCGGTTCAGCATCGCCAATGGGATCGGCTTGCTGTTCAACTTCTGCCTCTACGGTTCGCTGCTGTGCATCCCGCTGTACCCGCAGCAGAGCCGACATCAGTCCGCGCTGGCGGCGGGCCTGCTGCTGGTGCCGATGACCGCGATCGTCGGGCTCAACGCTTTCTGCGGCGGCAAACTCACCGCAAAGGTCGGCGCCCGGATCCCGATGCTGCTCGGCGCGAGCGCCGGCGTCGTGGGAGCGGTGCTGCTGGCCTTCCTCGGTGACAACACATCGCTGGCGTGGTTCTTCGCCGGATCGGTGGTGTTCGGGTTCATTTCGCTCGCCATGCCCTCGATGACCTCGGTGGCGATGCAGGCGCTGCCTGCGAGTCAGGCCGGGATGGCCAGTGGCGTGTTGAACGCCGCTCGACAGACCGGCAGCGCGCTCGGCATCGCGCTGCTCGGATCGCTGCTGTCCACTGGAGGAAGCGCGATCCACCGGCCGTTCGTGGTGGTCGCGATCGCGTTCGGCGTGACCGCCCTGCTGGCTTTGCCCGCGACCGCTGACGTCCGTCGGGCAGGACAGTCCGGCCGCGCACCTGCACGCCATGAGTACCAGGAGTCATGACCGTCCCGGAGCCGGGAACCAGGTGATTGCCAGGCTGTTGCCCTTGTGCGATCCGAAGGACAGGCGGGAGCATGGGTCTCAGCAACCGATCCCGCTGGCCGGCTCAACGAACTTGCCGATCAAGGAGGTGCTGGCGATGGAGTTTCTGGTGACCATGACCACCCACGTGCCGGATGGCACGCCGAATGAAGAAGTCGAACGCGTTCGCGCTCGCGAGGCCGCCCGTTCTCGCGAACTTGCCGACGAGGGCCAGCTGCTACGGCTGTGGCGCCCTCCGCTCCAGCCGGGCCAATGGCAAACGCTCGGGCTCTTCGCCGCCGAGGATGCGGAGCAGTTGGAGATGACGCTCGCCTCGATGCCGCTGCGCGTCTGGCGCACCGACGAGGTCACGCCCCTGTCGCCGCACCCGAACGATCCGGCCAAGACCCGCGCCTGATGCCCTCCCTTGTCTCCGGGGCAACTCGCCGAAACCGTCACCGCCGCCGACCAACTCTGATCATCCGATTCCAGAAATGAGCAATCTGCCATGAATTCAACACAAAAAGTCGCAATCGTCACCGGCGCGTCCCAGGGCATCGGGGCGGCACTGGTCCCCGCCTATCGCAAGCTCGGCTATGCCGTTGTCGCGACCGCCCGCTCCATCGGCCCGTCCAATGATCCCGAGGTACTTGCCGTGCCCGGCGATCTATCCCGCCCGGGTACTGGCGCGCAGGTCGTCGATCGTGCGCTGGAGCGGTTCGGCCGGATCGACACACTGGTGAACAACGCCGGGATCTTCATCAGCAAGCCGTTCACCGACTACACCGACGCCGACTATGACGCCGTTACCGGAATCAACCTGCGCGGCTTCTTCGACATCTCGCGCGGCGCCGTCGCCGCGATGCTCGCCACAGGCAGCGGTGGGCACGTCGTGAACCTCTCCACCTCCCTGGTCGATCACGCCAACTCGCAGGTGCCCTCGGCGCTGGCCTCGCTGACCAAAGGCGGGCTGACCGCGGTGACCAAATCGCTGGCAATCGAGTATGCGGCCCGTGGTATCCGGGTCAATGCCGTGGCGCTGGGCATCATCCGCACCCCCATGCACTCGCCCGAAACACACGAAACCCTGGCCGCACTGCACCCGGTCGGGCGGATGGGTGAGATCGACGACGTCGTCGAAGCGATCATCTATCTCGAGCAGGCCCGGTTCGTCACCGGGGAGATCCTGCACGTCGACGGCGGCCAGAGCGCGGGCCACTGAACTCGCTATGGACGTTTCGATGCACAACACGGAGCACGACATGACCAACAGCAAGGCAGCCGACGACAAGATCCTGCGCGATGTGCTGGACCGCTGGAAGTCCGCGGTCGATGCACACGAACCCCACCGCGTCGCCGACAATTTCACCGAGGATGCGATTTTTCAAGGACTGCACCCGTACACGGTCGGACGGCAGGGAATCGCTGATTACTACGATTCGCAGCCGCTCAGAATGACAGCCGTGTACCGGATTCTGGAGACCCGCCGGCTCGCCGACGACCTCGTCCTCGGCTACCTGGGCGTCGATTTCTCGTTCACCGACCGACCGACCCTCTCGGTGTACCTGTCCGTGCTGGTGACCCATTCGCCGAACGGTAGCCAGATCTGCCACTACCAGGTGTCCAAACTCGACTGACCAGGAGCCGCCTTTGCCCGAACACACTGCAAGGCAAGACAATAGAAGGAAACCTCTATGACAAACCGGCACACTGTGGCCGATCTTTATCGACTGCGGTGGGTCGCACAATAGGGATTTCTGATATGGCGGTCGTGGGCGCACGCAAAACTGCGCCGGAGTGCCTGCGACATAACATCACGCCACAGGTCTGGATTCCCAAAGAACCAAGATTCCGCCGACCTCGGCGGGCCATTCCCATAAAACGAGCCGAGGAGCGCCATGACCGAGACCGTCATCCAGTACGTACTTCGGCGGTTGGACGAAATCGGAGTTGGCGCAATCTTCGGTGTCCCGGGCGATTTCGCATTCAGCACCACCTACGGCGTGGGTGAACTCAGTGCCATCAACGCGATCGCCGGTTCATACGCCGAAAACCTGCCGCTATTCCATCTAACCGGCATGCCAACCATGCCCGTCCAGGCCACACACGCGTTGGTGCATCACACGTTGGGCAACGGCGAGTTCGATCGCTTCAAGAACATGGCCGAGTGGGTCGTGTGCGGGAGCGCGATCATGACACCCCAGACGGTCGCGTTCGAGACCGAACGCCTCATCGCGGCCGCCTTATACCACCGCCGCCCGGTGTACATGGCCTTCCCATCCGACTTAGCCAACAGGCCGGTGGCCGGCCGCGCCCAGCCGCACGAGCCACCTTTCAGCAACCCTGACAGCCTGGCGCGCGCGGTGGACGCTATCCACCGGTCAGTTGACAACGCCGCCACCGCCTGTGTCCTGCCAGGCCTACTGGCTGCTCGGCTGCGACTTCGCGACGACGTGCAGCGCTTCGTCGACGCCTCGGGGCTGCCGTTCGCAACTATGTTCGCAGACAAATCGATCCTTGACGAACAGCAGCCCGGCTACATCGGGATGTATGACGGCAGATTGATGGACGAAGACGTTCGAGCTTTCGTCGAATCCTGCGATCACGTCGTATGCATCGGCACGATGATGACCGATTTCAACTCGGGCGCCTTCACTGCGCGCCTGGAGCCCACCCGTACGACGACCATCGGCCACCACCATTGCAAGGTCGGCAACGATGTATACACGGACGTCGAAATGCGCGACGTGCTGATCGAATTGACTAGCCGCGTCGCCAAACGCTCACGCCACCAACCGCTTCGGAGAGAATCGCCAGGTGAACCCGTCGGGGCGGGCAACGATCCGATCAGCGCCGAAGCACTTTATCCTCGCTGGGAGCGATTCTTCCAGCCTGGCGATATCATCATCGCCGAAACCGGAACGGTCTCCATGGGTCTGGGCTTCGCCCACCTGCCACGCGGTGCTGAGTTTCACAATCAGACCCTATGGGGCTCGATCGGATGGGCCACCCCGGCATCTTTCGGTGCAGCAGTGGCGCAGCCCAAGAGCCGGATCTTGCTGATCACCGGTGAAGGATCCCACCAGCTCACCGCGCAAGAGATCAGCCAATTCGCGCGACGTGGTCTGAGGCCGATCATCTTCGTGCTCAATAACAACGGCTACCTCATCGAGCGGCTGCTCTGCAAGGATCCTGACATCTCCTACAACGATATCGCGCACTGGAACTACACCGACCTACCACATGCACTTGGAGCTGAGGACTGGTACACCGCGCGAACCACCACCTGTGGCGAACTCGACCAGGCAATGGCGATGGCGACCGAGGTAGAGACCGCCGCCTACATCGAAGTAGTCACCGACACCTACGCCGCCTCACGCTTGGCGCTAAAGCTGGGTGACAATCAGGCATCGCTGTACAACGCGTAACCGCGACTGCTTGTTCAGCGAGCAGTGGGAACTCAGCTCAGTTGCTGATCCGACGCCATGTCTGCTCGTGGCGGTGCGGTCCAGGTGTCGTTGAAGTCGAGCACAGCCACCTCTACTGCGGCGCCAGCGGCAGCGAGGTCGGCAGCGAGCTGGGCGGGCGCGGGATCATTGGGCGGATAGTGCACCGGGATCACCGTGGTCACACCGAGCCAGCGTGTGGCGAGGGCGGCGTCGACTGGCGGTAGTTCGACGACCTTCACCGCACCGACCCAAAGGCCGCCAATGCCCAGGATCGCGATCTGCGGCCGGTACAGCTCCCCCCAGGTCCGCAGATCCTCCGACAGGGACGTGTCCCCACCGCAAAAGATCCGCTGCCCATCGCGGGTGGTGAGCAGAAAGCTCTGCGGCTGGTCGGCGAGGAACTGGCCATCGAGCGTCATGGTGGACTCATGCCGGGCCGGCAGGGACTTGATTGTCACGTCGCGGAAGTGGAACTCCACTCCGGACACCATCGGGCTGAGGCGCTGCATGGGAATGCCGGCCTCCAGCGCGGCCCGAAACAGCGCGGTTCCGCAGACCATCGTGGCCTGCCCGGCCTCGGCGATCTGCAGGGCCTGGCCTCGGTGGTCGTAGCCGGCATGGGTGACGGCGATGACGTCGGCTCGGGCGACCTCGGCCGCATGGACTGGACTTTGCGGAAGTCCGGTGTGGAATCCTTCGGAGCCGGCCAGGTAGGGGTCGACGAGCACGCGGGTACCGCGTTGGGTGACAATCTCGCAGGCCGCCCATCCGATGCGCCGGATTGTCAGCGGTCGGTCGCCGGAAGCCGGGGGCGCGGCGGTAAGCCGCTGGGCGGTGAAGGCGGCTATCCGGTCAAGTACGGCGCGTGCGGCTTCGGTTGGCAGCAGCGGGAATCCGTGTGGCATGCCTTCATACACGTCCAAACTCACTTCGACGTCGGCTGCGGCCGCCCGTTGTGCGAACCGGGTTGCGTCGTCGCGCAGCAGCTCCACCTCGCCGCACACAATCAGCAGCGGTGGCAGCCCGGCGCAATCCCCGGCCAGCGGGGATTGGGGCGCTGCGGCCGGGTTCGCGTCGCCCAGGTAGGCGTCGCGGGCTTGCCTTACCTCGGCCTCGGTGACCGTGTCCTTGCCGCGGTTGGTGACCAGAGAGTGGCCGCTGAGGGTGAAGTCGGTGATCGGGGAGATCGCGGCAGCGCCCGCCGGTAGGGGTCGACCGGACTCGTGTAGGGCGAGCAGGGCCGAAAGCGCAAGGGTGGCTCCGGCCGAATGGCCGACGAGCACAATGTGTTTCGCTGGTATTCCCTGATCCAGCAGGGCTTGGTAGGCGGCGAGCACGTCATCGAGGGCGGCGGGGTACGGGTGCCTCGGGGCCAGCCGGTAGTCGACCAGCAGCACCGGCAGGACGGTCGCCGCCGACAGCCGGCCGGCGAAGACACCGGCAGGTTCGTCGTACTGGAACCGCCGGGCATGCAAGTACAGCACCACGCCGGAGCTTGCGGTACCGGGCGCGGCGACCCACTCGCCCCGCACCGAGCCCGTCCGAAAAGTCGTCGTCGCGAAATCGGACGAGAACGCAGGCTCACCGGGCGCGGGCTCACCAAGACGGTCGAGCAGGACTCGCCCCGAGTCACCGCCAACCACATGTGCATTGGCCACCGCGTCGGCAACCACCTCGAGGTCACCGGCAGACACCGGATGGACAGTCGTGCGCATGTAGCTCTCCCCTCAGACGTAACCGAATTTTGCCTTGATGGGCGCCCGTTAGAATAAGTCGAGACGAATCGTCGGGCCGGTTGTTGTCAAAGAAGTCACTGTTGTTCGTCACGGTTGTCACCCGCCGATCGCATATGTGCCGAACCCGACGCGGGTGATCTGCTTGCCGTTGGGCCCCAACTGTGTGGCAATCGCCAACTCGGTGGTCATGACACCTTCGAGACTCTGCATCTTCGGGCAACATCAGAAACTATACGACTACTTTCGTAATTTGCCCAGAAATTGCAGGCAGAACATGCATTTGAATGGACAACGCGGTGGCAGTTGTCTTGCTATATACAAGTCTGCCTGTCTCTAAATGGCAATGCCGACCGTGCCTGACTGTGCGGGCGGATGTGCTGTGGGCGTTGACCGACAAGGTTGTGCACCGAGGGGCCGGTGTGGTCACTCGGTTGTCGCTTGCGTCGGATGTGTCGCTGTGGCTGCGACCTGATAGCGTGCCCCGTTCGGAGCGAGTGTTTCTTTCGACGACCGCACATATGCGAACGTGAAGCGGTGTTCAGCGCGGCGCAAGGTAGTCGAAACACTGTGCGCTGGAGCAGCTTTGCGGGCTTCATCCGCTGGTGCGGCGATCATGCGGGGGTAGCCTCGGCAATATGGTGTTCGACTCCGCACGTCTGGATCTGCAGCCCTATGTCGGTTTCGACATGGATCGCTATGTTCGGCGGACGTATTGCAGCTGGGAGGACGCCGGCTGGGGGTCGCTGCTCGTGCAGCGGTTCGAGCATGTGCCTGTCGCCGAGGACATGGCGCTGCCCGCGGCTGCGGATCTGCACCTGGTGCTGCCGATCTCCGGACAAGGGGTGCTGGAGACACGAAGCGGCGGGCGATGCACCCGCTTCAAGTGGACGCCGGGACGACTCGACCTGCGACTTCCGGATCAGCCGGTCCGGCGGAGTTATCGCTGCGGCGGGCCGATGCGCAGTCTGCAGGTCCACATCCCGCGCGGCACAATCGATTCGACCGCGGCTCAGTTGGGTGGCCGTGGTGTGGACTTCGAGGCAGTCGCCGCATCCTTGGCCGCGGGAGATCCGCTGGTCGAGGAGATCATTCGAGCGCTTAGTTCGTCCGGCGCGGAAGACGACCTCTACGCCGAGTCCGCCGCGGCCTTCCTGAGCATGCATCTGCTCAGCCGTCATACCCGGTCGGCGGCTCCCCGCGCCCCGATACGGGAGGACAAGCGCGTCCACGCGGCGGTGGCGATAATGCATGATCGGATAGCCGATCCGGTCACCCTGGCCGATATCGCGGGTGAGGTGCACTTGAGCGTCTTCCACCTCGTCCGGGTCTTCAAGGACGTCACCGGGATGACGCCCTACCGCTTCCTCACCCGGCTGCGAATCGAAAAGGCCAAGCGGCTGCTACGCGACACCGATCTCCCGATCGCCCAGATCGCGTCGCGCTGCGGTTTCAGCAGTCCGGGCGCGCTGTCCACCGCCTTCGTGCGGCACGCTGGAACCCGCCCCTCGGCCTATCGCAATCGTTGACCGCAGCACAGCAATCTCGAGCATGGGAACGCTGGCCGACCCGGCCATAGGGTCTTGTCATGCAATCGTATGACGTCATCGCGGCATCGGCGGCACCACCGGCAGCGGTGTGGGGGTTGCTGCTCGATGCACAGAGCTGGCCTGAATGGTCGCCGGTCGATGCACTGGAATCCGCTCTGTCCCAAAACCTCTCACCCGAAGGACGAGATGGTGTCGGAGCAACCCGAGCCTTCCGCACCGGCAAAGTGGTTACCAAGGAGCGGATCACCTCCCTCGACTCGCTGCGCCGATTCGCATACGAGGGTGTCGAAAACCCACAGATGGCCGACTACCGCGCCGCCATCGAACTGCGGGAGACTCCCGATGGCGGAACCCAAATCCGCTGGCACGGAACATACCGCGCGCGCCGGGGCATGCGCTGGTTCTTCCAGTGGTACCTTCGTCGCTTCATGCAGTCGATGACGAACGGACTGGCGGAGTACGCCGCCACTCCGGACGTTCGCCGGACCCACCGCGGTTGATGGCATCATTCGCCGCTTCATGCTCGACCACCTGGTCACCATCCATGAGACGCCCGACAGAAGGAGAAGATCATGACCACCGCCACCCATCCGGCGCGCACCGCCAGCCAGGCATTGCTGGCCGCGGTCGGGGTGCGTGACAAGGACGCCTGGCTGGATATGTTCGCCGTGGACGCCGTCGTCGAAGACCCGGTCGGCCCTTCGGTTTTCGATCCGGAAGGTAAGGGCCATCGGGGCCGCGACGCCATCTCGGCGTTCTGGGACAAGGCCATCGCGCCCAGCGAGTCGATCGAGTTCCTGTTCGAGGACTCCTTCGCTTGCGGGAACGAAATCGCTTACACCGGCAAGGTCCGCAGCCGCAACGGCAGCCAGGTGATCGACGCAGAAGGTGTGTTCACCTACCGGGTGGACGAGGCGGGCAAGATCCTGGCCTTGCGTGCCTTCTGGGAGACCGAGCGCACTATGCAGACCGTGAGACCCGCCTGACTTCAGGCGATTTCACCGGAGAAGCTTCCCATGCATGCCCGCCCTTCCGGCGCGAATTCCGGTAGGTTCCGGTCGGCGAACCGAGCACATTCAGCCAGTCGCGCCCTACTCAGGGATCGTGCCTGATATGCGAACCAGTGGTCGCCGCGGACCACGATCCCGAGAAGTTCTCCGACCGCGGGACGACGGGATCCGCTGTTCCGGTTCGCCTGTCGAAATACACTGCTGTGCAATCCAATAGGAACAATCGGCGGGAGCATGCGCCTGCGGTCGGCGGTGTACTTTCTCAGTTCAGCCCGGCGATGAACTCGCTGAGCAGCCGGTTCGCCGAGCCGGGTGTGAACTGCCGCTCCAGGTCGGCCCGAGCGACCCGGTGCCGGAACTCTCCTTGGCGGGAAGCGTCGGCGGCGTTGTGCACCAGGTCCGTCCACCATGTCGCGAACGCCTGGTAGTTCCACCAGCGCACAGCGCGCCGGAGAGCTCCACCACTCGAACCTCGGTCTGCCCGTACGCGCGGTGGTCGTGCTCGAAACCCGGCGGGGTCCAGGCCACCCGGTTAGCCGGGGCAATCCACGTGCCCCGCTCGGTCGTGGTGGCGAGTACGCCCGCCGAGGGATACAGCAGCTGTCCCTGGACGTGACGGTGCGGCGCGATACCGTCCCCATGTCCGAGCAGTCCCCGCTTCTCCGTGAATTGCGTAACCGGAGCGGGTTTCCGGCGGGTGTCGGGCACGATTCGAGCCTACCCACCGGAGCCGGCGACGCCCCGGGAAGGCGTTCCTTCGGACCACACCCGCACGGTAACCCGATGGGACGCAAGCCATTAGCGAGCCACACCGATGACACTGGCGGGCAGCCGATTAGGGAGCTTCCACTGCCTTCGCCGATTGTGGCCGGGTCGATATCGACGTTCTTCGTGGGGTGCCATTCTTTCAGCAGATGGGGATGAGTCGCCGCTAGAGAGTGCTCAGGCGAAGGCTGCCTTCGCCGGCGCGCCTCGACCTTGGAGGAACATTTGCGGCACCCGGAGCCCTTGGACACCCGGAGGCCGGGGTTACGGTCTTGTGAGACACGCACGGGGCCGAGGCGCTGCATCATATGAAGGTGCGATTACCACGGCCGATCGCCTGGGCCACGACCGAAAGGCGCGGGCGGCAGTGCGCGACATACTGGCGGAGCTGACGTCGATTTGGCGATCAGGTGGCACCGCCGGTGTCGCCACGGTGGTCCGCACCCCCGGATCGTCGCCGCGACCGGTCGGTGCGGTGATGATGGTCGCCCCCGACGGCGTCGTTGCCGGGTCGGCATCCGGTGGATGCGTCGAGGCTGCGGTGTACGAGCTGGCCAACGAGGTGGTGCGCGACGGCCGGCCGCAACTGCGGAGCTACGGGTTGAGCACCGACGATCCGTTCGCTGTCGGGCTGACCTGCGGCGGTGAGAACCTATTGTCTGACCCTGCCGCCCGCTACCAGGACCTCGGTCCTGACTACCACGACCGCCGCCTCAACACCGACCGCCGCATCCGCAACCATATCGCCCAGCTGACCGCACTCGCCTACCAGCCCGGCTCCGCCGGGCGCTGTCGCCTGCCTGCTCACCATGTCATTTTCCGGTTAGGACCACCGAAAGGCGGCCCCCGGTGACCACCCCAGCCACGAATACTGACCTCGCGCACCGCATCGCCGAGCTGGTGTGCGCCACGATCGCCGATATCCGGCCCCGCCTCCATCCAGGCCGCGCTCACCGGCCACCACGCCGAGAACGAAAGCCTGCGGCATCAGGACAACTTCCTATCCGACTACGACCTGCAGTTCCAGCCCCCGCGCGGCGATCTCGGCGCCGGCCGTCGCGTTGCGCAGCACCGTGCCCTGGTTGATTTTCCCGGACGTCAATGGGCCCGTAACGAGCAGAGCCTCGCGGGAAGGCAGGTCCCAGACCTGGGTGATGGCGAGCTCGACGGTCATGATTCTCCTCGGAATGCGGTGCGCGGGTTGGACATTGCCGCGTATTCTGCTTGTTAGCCGCCGATGGCGGGTACCCGGCGGATGCGCTCGCTGAACTGCGAGAGATCCGCCGGTCACGCCCTGTGGCCGGTGTAACTCGGACATGAGTACCCCCACCGGGCCGTGTTGCTCGAGATCGACCCGGAGATGTGAGAGTTGCCGACAGACAGTACGACCACGACGGCGAATGCGGTTGGTGGAAACGATTATTCATCCGATGCCCCCACAGAGCTACCCCGTGTGCTGGGGACACGGTTGCGGCATCTACGGGAGGCGTCCGAGATCACCAGCGAGGCCGCGGGCCGGGCGATCGCGGCGTCACCGTCGAGGATCAGCGGTCTCGAAGCCGGGCGGGCGGCGGTGCGCATCACGGACGTGGAGGGCCTGTTGACCGTGTACGGTGTCGATCATCCCGCGGCGCGGGCGGAATACCTCGGTCTGGCGCGACTGGCCAGCGCCACCGGCCCGCAGCTACGGTGGCTCGATACCTACCTGACTCTCGAGGACTCCGCGACGCACCTGCGCTGCTATGCGCCCGCGATGATTCCCGACCTGTTGCAGACCGCCGCCTATGCCCGGGAGGTCCTGGCCCTGGCCCACCCGGACGCGGAGGAGGCGGACCTCGAGCGCCGACTCGATCTCCTTCACCAGCGCCAGCGGATACTGACCCGCCCGGATCCGCCGCGACTGTGGGTGGTGATCGAGCAGGTGGCGCTGCGCCGCCAGCTCGGCCGGTGGCAGGTCTGGCGTGATCAGCTGGCACATCTGGCGCAGATCGCGGACCGCCCCAACATTATTGTGCAGATCATGCCCGACCACGCCGGTGGGCCGATCATCAGCCCGAACGGATTCACCATCTTGCGATTCGCCGACGCCAGCCTCACTGACATCGTCCACACCCGCCACGCCACCGGCACCTGCTTTCTGCACCGGCACGACGAGTTGAGCACCTACCGGCAGACCTGGGATCGCCTGTGCCTCAAGGCCATAGCCCCCAACCGCACCAGCGACATCGTCACCGCAGCCGCAGCCGGTTCACCCCTGTAACACGCAACAGTCACGCTCGAACCGCGAGACCACTGTCCGGCCTACGGGTTTCGTACCCGTACGGGATCAATACCGCTGCCTGCCGCGTCACCGTGCCGAGGCATGTGACCTGCGCAGGACCGAGTGCCCTTTTCTGTCGGCCTTCGCCGTATACAGGACAGTGTCGGCAGCATCGAGCAACTCCTCCGCGTCCGAACCCGCGATCGGAGTGACCAGCGCCCCGATGGTGGCCGAGATACGCAACCGGTGACCATTCGCCGTGATCGGCTCGGTCAACGAGGCCAATATCCGATCGGCCACCTGGTCCACGAGGTAACTCCCCGCCGGTGGCGGGATCAGCACGACGAATTCATCGCCCCCGATCCGCGCGATCAAGCAGTCCGGCTCGGTGATGCTGTCGCGGAAACGGGCCGCGACCTGACACAGCACCCGATCGCCGGTGCCGTGCCCGTAGGTGTCGTTGATCGGTTTGAACCGGTCCAGATCCACAAAACACAAGCCCACGTAGTCCTCGGCACCGGCGGCGGCGGTCACCTCGCCGATCCGTTCGACCAGGTAGCGGCGGTTGGGCAGACCGGTGAGTGGATCATGGCGGGCCTGCCAGGCCAGTTCCTCGCGCAGCCGGTGCTGCTCGGTGACGTCCTCCCCGACGGCCAGCAGATAGTCGTCCTGCCCGTCCATGCCCTGGACGTAAGTGATGGAAAACGCCACCCAGCCCACACTCTGGTCCGCCCGTAACAGGCGCCGTTCCAGTTTGACCGTGCCCTGGCCGGCCGGAACCAGGTTCTCGTACACCAGAGCCCGGATCTCCTCCTGATCGTCCGGGTGTGCGAAGTCGTATACCGAGATCCCCCGCAACTGCTCCACCGGCACCCCGATCATCTCGGCCAGCCCGCGATTGGCCTCGACCAGCACCCCATCGGTATCACCGATCGCGATCGCGACCGCCGCATTGTCGAACACGACACGAAACCTCGCATTCACCTCCAGCAGGCCGGGCTCGGGGTCACGCGCCCGATCGGGCCGGGCCTGTGCACGCCGGGTCTGATGGCCTTGCCCGAGGGCAGCGCACAACACCGCGAACCGCGCCCCGGCATCGGGCCGATCACAGTGATCCACCATCGGCTGCAGAACGCGGGCACAGAGGGTCGGTACCTCAGGATCGGTCCACCCCGCACCCGCCACCGCCGCGCCAACCCCAAAACCCTTATCGGCGTCGAATTCCTCGGCCACCAGGCCAGCCAGGAGATCCTCCACCAACTCCGCCAACAGGTCACCAGCCTGTGCAGACGCCTCGGGCCCCTCGTCGATCCGCGTCAGTGCCTGCCGCCACGCCGCCGCCAGGGCATCTCGCTCACTGCCGTCCATCACACCCCAGGAACCTCAGCCGCTCCACGCCACCCTCTCCGATGAGGATGTCGCCGCGTGGATCACACAGTACCGCCACCGACTGAGTGCAGCACAAGAAATTGACGCCATCCGGAAATGCTTCATCCAGCATTATTTTCGGCGAAGACCGACACACCTTTATAACGTGCCGTGGTGATCTGCCACACCCAGGTCGCCCGTACACATCCCACCAAATCCTCCAGATGAGCCGACACCGCCTCAACCACACCCCGATCGGCCAACCCACCACACTCATCACCCACACGCGCGTGCAGAACACCGAACTCGGTCAACCTGTCCCGCACGATGCGCGCCGCCTCGTGCACGGCGTCGATCAACGTGGCTCCCGGCGTGTTCAGCAGGCACACCGGGACCAGGTTGAAATCCGAGCCATCCACGATGCACTCCTTCTCAAAGGAGAACAGGTCGTTCATCAACGCACCGATCTCCACGGTCAACAGCTGCAACCGGCGCAAGCCCACACCCAATCTCGCCGGGAGACGTTCCCACGGCAGATACTCGTCCCGGGCAAACTCGCACAACCCGATCGCCGGATACATCCCCGACACCCGGGCCCGCAGCTCGATATAGCCGACGACGCTCAGCAATCCCCCACGCGCACGCGCATTCTGGTCCCGGATCGCCGGACGTAGATGCTCGATCGTCGAGCCGAGGAACCGCACCAGCCACCCCGGATCCGCATGCCTGGTCAGCAGCGCCAGCAGTTCCGACGTCGCGACCTCCACGGCTGCGGGCTTGGCTCCCGTATGTCGTGATTCCAGTAACCTGCAAAGTCGTTCGACAGTTTCCAGAGC
Source organism: Nocardia albiluteola (assembly GCF_018860155.1). Classification (GTDB taxonomy): domain Bacteria; phylum Actinomycetota; class Actinomycetes; order Mycobacteriales; family Mycobacteriaceae; genus Nocardia; species Nocardia albiluteola. Next base: position 293,658 of record NZ_JAHKNI010000007.1, on the reverse strand, counting down.
CCTGTGCTGCTCGTCGGCCGAGAGATGGGCGAACTTCTCCCGGCCGACAGTGTCGTTGAGCCAGAACAGGATCGCGTTGAAAATCCCGATGATTCGCATCCGCTCGACGGTGATCGTATGCGGATGCAGGTACGGGGTCATGCTGTTGTAGTGCGCCCCACCCGGTTCCAGCCAGATCCCATGACCACGGCAGAACCGCTCCACTCCCGCACACGCCTCGTCGCCGAACCTGCTGGGCCCGAAACCTTCACAATAAGCCGCGATATCGCCCTCGGGCGTGCTCAATAGCGACCGCAACGACCACCGCGGCCCCGTCCGCACCACCTCCCGGTACTGCGAACGCATCGCCGCAAGCTCCGCCTCGACTGTGACCATGTCCGAATCCACCATGGCGTGTCCTCACCGGTCGTCCATATCACCCACCGCCGGAGAGATCACCAGACCCACCGTGACGCCACCGGCCGGTCCTCGGGCGGTACAAAACACAACACCATAAAACCGACGAAAAGCACAAGCATCCCAAACCGGATGGATTGGTCCTCGGCGGGGCAGTCTCACAACTGCAATCGATCGCCATCGAGGCTCCACCAAGCCTGTGCACGCCACTCAAATCTGCCCCAAGTACACGGGCAGTACACGGTTTGGCTGAGAATCGGTGGGTTGCAACGGGAATCATCAAATAATGCGCATCCGCCATGAGCTGTCCCCGATGACGAGACCACCTGATCCGGCCCCCGGAAGGGAGACCACCCTTGTGAGAGTTGCGGCAGACTGACCGTCAGGAGGTCATAGTGCCGAAATCGTATCCGCAGTCCGTGCGCCGGCAGGTGTGTGTGCGACTGCGCGCTGGGGAACGGGTCGCTGAGATCGCTGCTGAGACAGGGATTTCCGCGGCGACGCTGTTCAAATGGAAGGCTCAGGCACTGGTCGATGCGGGAGTCCGTGACGGCGTGCCGAGCGTCGAGGCCGATGAGTTGGCCTCGGCGCATCGCCGGATTGCCCAGTTGGAGGCCGAGCTGAAACTCACCCGAGACGCGTGTGAACTATTCGACGGGCAGGTGGTGATCTCCCCAAAAGGAAATACGCGATCGTCGAAAGGCTGATCGCGCGTGGGCATTCAGGCCGAGCGGCCTGCCGTATCGCCGGATTGAACCGGGCCACTTTTCATCGCTTGCGCAAGCCAGCGTTATCGATTCGGTTCCTGCGGCGAACGATTGTGGCCGACGAGATCGGCAAGATCCACCTGCGTTCTCGCGGAAGCTACGGGCGGCGGCGGATTCAGGCAGCGTTGCTGAGCGAGTGCGACATGGTGGTTAATCATAAGCTGATCCACTCGATCATGGGCGAGTTGCAGCTCTCGGGTCTGCCGCTCCAGAAGGGAAGGAAACCGAATCTGCTGGGTGTTCATACGCCATCGGACCTGGTGAACCGCATGTTCGTCGCGAACAAGCCGAACGAGCTGTGGTGCACGGACATCACCGAGCATCCCACTCGTGATGGAAAGGTCTATTGCTGCGCGATTCTCGATTGCTTCAGCAAAAAGGTTGTCGGGAGGTCGTTTTCTACAATCCCGGACGCAGCTCTGGTCAATAATGCGGTGAATATGGCCGTCCGGGAACGGAAAAGATACCACGGCGCTATATTGCATGCCGACCACGGCACTCAGATCACATCCTGGTCGTTCGGAGAGAACCTTCGCCGGCACAATCTGATTCCCTCCTTCGGAACCGTTGGCGACTGCTTCGACAACGCTGCCATCGAGGCGTTCTGGGGGCGAATGCAAACCGAGTTGCTGAACACCAGAAAGTGGCCCACGAGCCTCGAGTTGACCATAGCGATGGCCGACTGGATCGATAACTTCTACAACGCCGAACGCCTCCACAGCTACCTCGGCCACCTCAGCCCCGACGAGTATGAGATGCTATGGCACGCTACCCAACCGGAGTCTCGACTCTCGTAAGAGCGGCTCACTCTCCGGGGGCCGGATCAACCCGGGAATAGAGCCAGGTGATTTCGTTCCGTGTTCAGTTGGTCCCGCACGCCACCGGGTGGTCGGTGTGGGTGCAGGCCGCAGCGTACTCGGCCGGTGTCAGGTAGCCCAGCGCCGAATGTCGGTGCCGCCGATTGTGGTCGGTCTTGAAATCGCCGATCACCACTCGGGCTTCCAGGAGGCTGGTCCAGTGGTTGCGGTTCAGACACTCAGTCCGCAACCGCCGGTTGAACGATTCGACGAATCCGTTGTTCCAGGGCGTGCCTGGCGGAATGTAGGAGATCCCGACCCGGTCGGCGCAGAACCGTTGCAGTGCAACCGAAATCATCTCCGGCCCGTTGTCCATTCGCAGCACCCGCGGCGGGCCGCCGGCCATGGTGAACACCTTCTGCAGCTCGGCGACCAGCCGTTCGGCGGTGATCGAGCGTTGCACCAGATGCAGCAACGATTCGCGGGTATGCTCGTCGATCATCGACGCGATCTTCACCGCTCGGCCATCGACAGTGGAGTCGAATTGGAAGTCCAACGCCCACACCACCTTCGGGGCATCGGCATCGATCGGCGGCGCCGACGAGGTGCCAGCCCGTTTCCGGGGATGGTGTTCGCGGACCTGCAAGCCCTCCTCGCGCCAGAGCCGGTGCACCTTCTTGATGTTGACACCTGCGCCCTGGTCGAACCGCAACGTCGCCCAGGCCCGCCTGAACCCGTGACCGGGGTGTGTCACCGCGTAGGCGCGGAGCCAGGTCCGCAAACCCGCGTCCGGATCGGCCAGGGTCTGCGCGGCAGGCAGCCGCCGATACGTCGACCTGTGCAGCCCGACGACCCTGCACGCGAACCGCTCGGACATACTCTTGACCCGAGTGAGCATGTCCACGGCCCGGCGCTTGGCCGCTGGGCTCAGAATTTTCCAGTCCAGACGTGACCCTGAATGTCTACACGCATTTGTGGCCGGACCAGGAGACCCATACACGGGATGCGATCGATGGTGTCTTCACCCGCCCAGCGGGTGATACCCCAACGGGGTACCACCCGGAAAACGGTGCAGTTTCAGATCTGAACCGGGACCAAACCGGGACCACAGCCTTCTCCTGACGGTGAAAACCACCCCCTATCAGGCCAGTTTCAGCGAACGCCCGATGATCTCCTTCATAATCTCGGTCGTGCCGCCGTAGATGGTCTGCACGCGAGCATCCATGTACGCCTTGGCAATCGGATATTCGCGCATGTAGCCGTAGCCGCCGTGCAGCTGCAGGCACCTGTTGATGAGGTCGAGCTCCTCCTCGGTGCTCCACCACTTGGCCATGGCCGCCTCCTCGACGGTCAGCTTCCCCTGGTTCAGCAGTTCGATGCAGCGGTCGACGAATACGCGCACCGCGGTGGTCTTGGTGGCGAGTTCGGCCAGCACGAAGCGGGTGTTCTGCTGGGCGCCAATGGGTTTGCCGAATGCCTTACGGTCGCGCACGTACTGCACGGTCATGTCCACGCTGGCCTCCATGGCGGCGGCGGCCATGACGGCGATGGACAGGCGCTCCTGCGGCAGGTTCTGCATCAGGTGAATGAAGCCCTGGCCCTCGGTGCCCAGCAGGTTCTTGCCCGGCACGCGCACGTCGGTGAAGCTCAGCTCGGCGGTGTCCTGGGCCTTGAGGCCGATCTTGTCCAGGTTGCGGCCGCGCTCGAAGCCGGGCATGCCCCGCTCGACCACCAGCAGCGAGAATCCCGTCGCGCCCTTCTCGGGATCGGTCTGGGCGACCACGATGACGATGTCGGAATTGATGCCGTTGGTAATGAATGTCTTGGCGCCGTTGAGGATCCAGTCGTCGCCGTCCTTCACCGCGCGGGTCTTGATGCCCTGCAGATCCGAGCCGGTGCCGGGCTCGGTCATCGCGATGGCGGTGATGATCTCACCGGTGCAGAATCCGGGCAGCCAGCGCCGCTTCTGCTCCTCGTTCGCCAGATCCAGCAGATAGGGGGCGATCACATCGTTGTGCAGGCTGAAACCCAGGCCGGAATACTGTCCGCGCACCGTCTCCTCGGTGAGGATGGCGTTGTAGCGGAAATCCTTCACGCCGCCGCCGCCGAACTCCTCGGGCACGGCCATGCCCAGGAACCCCTGCTTGCCCGCCTCCAGCCAGACGGCCCGGTCGACGATGCCCTCGTGCTCCCACTGTTCGTGATGCGGGGCCACATGCTGCTCGAGAAACTTACGGAACGACTCCCGGAACAGCTCGTGTTCGGGTTCGAAAAGGGTGCGCTCCACGCCAACCTCCTAGGTGACCACATCGGCAACGTCGCCTGTAGCCCTACCGTACCCGGAAGTCGAATCGTCGTTCACTTCGAACCCCAGAAAAGGGGTTCCAACTGCGTTGCACAGGGCGATGCCAACGACGATGGCGGCCTGAACCCTGGTAAACCTGACTACAGCCCGATCGCCTGGCGCGCCCGGCCCCACAGGGTCCGCCCGCGATCGCGTTCCCGCTCGGCGAACAGGAACTTCAGCTCCTCCTCGAGGGCCTTGCGCACCACCTCCTGCAACTCGGCGGCGGCCGCGTCCAGGTCCGTGGCATCGGCCCACGGCGTCGTCTCGATCGGCGTACCCGCCGCGTAATAGAACCGTTCCGGCTTCGGCAGCAGCGTCGGCCCGAGGCCACGCACCAGCGGCGGGGTGAGGTTGCCACGCAGCCCGAGCGCCTCCACGAGCATCCGCAGCGGCCGCATGGGCAGCTCGTCGCCGTCGAAGATGATGTCGTACGCGTCGTCGGCGCCGATCATGGCCAGCGGGACGATGGGCGCACCGGTTTCGATCGCCATCCGGGCGAATCCGGTACGTCCCTCCCACTTCAGCACGTACTTCTCCCCCTTGCGGCGCACGGCCTCGCGGCCGCCGCCGGGGAAGACCAGCACCATCTCGCCCTGTTCGAGCAGGGTGCGGCAGTTCGCACGGCTGCCCCGCACGCATCCGATGCCGTGCAGCGCGTGCCGCACACCGGGCACCGTGATCAGCACGTTCTCCGCCAGCCCCCGCAGCGCGCGGCCGGTCCGGCGGGCCAGCTCGGGCCACAGCACCGGGGTATCGATGCCCAGGAAGTTGTGATTGCCGACCAGCAGCACCGGACCGTCGGCCGGAATGTTGTCCAATCCGTGAAATACCGGGCTGGTCCACGCCCGGATCGGGGCGACGATCGCCTCCAATGCACGAATATCGTTCTCACGGAACGATATTCGTAGTGGCGCACCATCCGATAGCACCGGCTCGGCGGCGGCGGTCGTCGTCGAATCAAAGCCGGACAAGAAGCCCTCCCTGCAGGTTGTTCCTGTCCGACAGGATATCGGAGCCCGGGTAGACCATGCCGACAAGGCATTACCGGGGGTTGCGCGATGATCGGCGCGGCCGGACCGCGCCGTTCACCTCACGAGTTCGCGTGCACGAGTTCCAGGTATTCCCTGGGCAATTCGTCGCGCGAGAGCTTGCGGATCTCCGCGGGACCCGAATGATAGGAATCCTCACCGATGATCAGGCCCTGCTCGTCGATCGGCCACAGCAGCAGCTGCCGGAACACGATCAGGTAGTCCGCGTCCGGATCGTCCACCGGAATGCCGATCTGCGCAGCGTACGAACCGGGGTAGAGCTGGCGCAGGTAGCCCTCCGTGACGACACAGTGCTCATCGACGACGAGCCGGTCGATGTCGAATTCCAAGATGTTCGAACGGCTTTCGACGAATGCCTGGTAATAGCCGCGCACGCCGTCGTAGGTCTTGGGCCCGATGTCCTGGCCGTCGTTCCAGAAGTGGTAGTCCGGTTCGGGCGCCAGCGTGCGCATCAGCCCGTCCAGATCGGGCACGGCCTCGGCCTTCATGTGCTCGATGACGATGCTCAGCGCGCGACGGTGCCGCTCGTCGGTGGTCTCCGCCAGGCGGCGCTCCAGCGGGGCCCAGGTGCGGTTCGGGTCTACGACGGCCATGTGCGAAACTCCTTCTTGCCGTACCGAATATGCCTGCCGATCATCACCGGTCCGACGCGTCCGGAGCATCCGCCGCCCGTCGCGAGAATTCCGCGCCCGGCCCGACGCTCGTCGGGCCGCCACCCGCGAGCTCCGCGGACGACATCGCAATGCGGCGCACCGTCAGCACCAGCGTGGCCGTGAAACGGTCCACGGCATTGTCGACATCCCATCCCAGTGCGGCCTCCACCTGCGCGATCCGCGCCGCGACAGTGCTGTGATGCAGGTGCAGCTCCGTGGCCGTGCGACGCAGCGACCCGAAGACGCAGAAGGCCTCGAGCGTGTCCACCGCCGCCGCGCCCGCCTCGGTGGCGGCGAACTCGTTGACCCGCACGACATCCCGGGTACCCAGCAGCCGGTGCACGGGCAGATCGGCCAGCAGGTCCAGCGACCCGAGCCGATCGAACGCGATAACCCGGCGGCCGTGCCAGGTCGAGGACGCGAACCGCAGCGCCCGCCGGGCCTGCTCCCACGAGGTCGCCGCCGCCAGCGCACCCGCCCGCTCCCCCATCCCGACCCACGGCCCGGCCGCACCCAGCCGAGATGACGGAAAGGCCTGCACCACAGCGGAATTCAGACCATCGGACAGTTCCCGCACCGCACCGGCATCCCCGATGAGCACCGCGGTCGTCGTGCCGATCACCCCCGACCGCAGCACGGGAGCCCGCTCGCCGATGATGCGCACCGCCTCCGCGGTGCACTGTCCCGCCACCGCCAGCACCCGTACCGCACGCGCCGGATCGATTCCGAGCAGCCGCATGGCTCGCACCCGGTCCGCGCGGGGCTCCCGCTCCGAGAGCACGACCTCGAGCAGCGCCGGATCGTCCAGCCGCAGCGATCCCGCCGACGGCCGCGCCGCGACCCGCAGGCAATGCCGCAACCGCTCCAGCAGGACCGCGTCGAGCGGATGCGCGAGGCCGGCCCGCTCGAGCCACACCGCCGGGTCCGCACCGATCGCCTCCGGCGGCGGCGCGGCACCGCCCGACAGCAGCCGACCGGCCGCGTCGTATCGAATCGTCGTCCCCGATGACCACGCCGCGCCCGCCACGCACTCGGCCAGCAGCGCGGCGGCCCGGATCACGGCGTCGGCATTGGCCGCCGACTCGTCGCAGCGGTCGAAATACTCGACGACCCGCAGCACGGACGCGGCATCGGCCCCCAGGACCGACATTCGCGGCGTCGCCGAACCGATCGCGAACGGACCCGCCACGATCGAATCCGGCCCGGGCGCCTCCGGCACGCCCGGATTCGTCACAAACACGGTCTCGTTCACGAACTGCACTCCATACCGCCTGGACAATCCGACCAGGGTCGCAAGAGCGCGCGGATTTCGCAGCGATTCGCCCGAATGTCCGACAGGGTGGGACTCGAGCTTTCGCGCCCCCCGATACCCCGGTATACGGGCTCGACCGGGCGGGTCCGGACTCAGTCCTGCAGCGCGGTGCCGGCGTGCGCGAATTCGGCCAGCGGTCCGGCCAGCGAGTGCGGGACTCGCGCGCGGATCCGGGTGCCGGACTCCTCGTGCTCGGAGCTGATGATGCGGCCGTCCGCGTGGATCCGGGAAAGCAGATCACCCCGGTCGTACGGCAACAGCACGCTGACCTCGACATCGAGCCCGCCGAGGATCTCCGCGAGCCGATCGCGCAGGTCTGTCAACCCGGCCCCGGTGCGTGCGGAGACGAACACCGCCCCGGGCAGCAACGCCCGCAGATGCGCCAGGTCCGCCGGTTCGACCGCATCGATCTTGTTGACCACCAACAGCTCCGGCGGCGGCGTATAGGCCTGCCCATCGCGGCGGGCCCCCGCGTCGCGCTGCTCGCGCAGGACGTCGGTGACGACCTCGCGCACCGCCTTGATCTGCCCCTCGGGCATCGCGTCGGAGCCATCGACGATGTGCAGCAACAGATCCGCGCCGCTGACCTCCTCGAGGGTGGAGCGGAACGCCTCGACCAGTTGCGTGGGCAGATGCCGCACGAAGCCGACCGTATCGGTGAAGACCACCTCGCGGCCGTCGTCCAGGGCGGCGCGACGCGTGGTCGGATCCAGGGTGGCGAACAGCGCGTCCTGCACCAGGATGCCCGCGCCGGTCAGCGCGTTCATCAGGCTCGATTTACCCGCGTTGGTGTAACCGACGATCGCCACCTGCGGGATGCCGCTCGAGGTGCGCCGCGAACGCTTGGTGTCGCGCGCGGTCTTCATCTCCTTGATCTCGCGGCGCAGCTTGGCCATGCGCTCGCGAATCCGGCGGCGGTCGGTCTCGATCTTGGTCTCACCGGGACCACGGGTGCCCACGCCGCCGCCCGCACCGCCCGCGCGGCCACCGGCCTGCCGGGACATCGACTCACCCCAGCCGCGCAGCCGCGGCAGCATGTACTCCATCTGCGCCAGCGACACCTGCGCCTTGCCCTCGCGGGAGGTGGCGTGCTGGGCGAAGATGTCCAGGATCAGCGCGGTCCGGTCGATCACCTTCACCTTGACGACCTTCTCCAGCGCATTCAGCTGCGCGGGAGTCAGCTCACCGTCGCAGATGACGGTGTCGGCGCCGGTGTCGAGCACCACCGTGCGCAGCTCGTCGGCCTTGCCCGAGCCGATGTAGGTGGCCGGATCCGGCTTGTCGCGGCGCTGGATCAGCCCGTCGAGCACCTGCGAGCCGGCCGTCTCGGCCAGCGCGGCGAGCTCGGACATGCTGGCATCGGCCTGCGCGGCCGTGCCCTCGGTCCACACCCCGACCAGGACCACCCGCTCCAGGCGCAGCTGCCGGTACTCGACCTCGGTGATGTCGGTGAGTTCGGTGGACAGGCCCGCGACCCGGCGTAGCGAACTGCGCTCCTCGAGCTGCAGTTCACCAACCGTGGGCTCGGCGGCCCAGCCGTTTCGGGCGTCGTCGTCCCGCGCCGGGTCGAACTCGTCGACGGGCGTGAACTCGAACGTTTCGGATTTCCTCATATGCCTCCATGCTCCCACGACTGAACGCATGGACGCACCCGAGTTATTTCGCTGTGCGGAAACACTCGGATCAGGCCGCGTCCCACCAGTCCCGGGCGACACGCCCGGAGGCCACCAGCTCCGAGGGTCCGCGCAACGTCGCCTCGCCCTGGGCGATGCACACGGTGACCTCGCCCCCAGGCACACGCACCAGCACCTCGCCGGTGTCGTTCGCGATCGAGAAGCCCTCCTGCGCCAGCGCGGCCGCGGCCGCCGCGACGGTTCCCGTTCCGCAGGAACGGGTTTCGCCGACGCCGCGCTCGTAGACGCGCATATCGACCGCGCGCGGCGTGGGCCAGGCGTCGCCGAGCGCGGTCAGGATCTCCACGTTCACACCGTGCGGGAACATCTCAGGCTGGTAGCCGGGGGCCACCGTCAGGTCCAGTTTCGCCAGCGCCTCGGCCGTCAGGCCCGGATCCACGCACGCCAGATGCGGATTGCCGACATCGATGCCGATGCCCGGATAGGCCCAGCCGCCGATGGTGGCCGTCGACGCGCCGAGCTCGCGCACTCGTCCCATCCCGACGGTCACCTCGCCGCGGACCGGGTCTGCGGCATGGACGGTCACCGGGCGCGCCCCGGCGCGGGTGCCGACGACGAACTCGCCGGTGGTCTCGGCGCCGATGGCCGCGAGGAAGTGGGCGAACACCCGCACCCCGTTGCCGCACATCTCCGCGACCGACCCGTCGGCGTTGCGGTAGTCCATGAACCAGTCGTCGGGACCGATCCCCTCGGCCAGCCCGTCCAGCACCCCGGATTCGACGAGCGGCTCGGCCCACGCCACCCGCAGCACGCCATCCGCGCCGAGGCCGCGCTGGCGGTCACACAGCGCCGCCACCCGTGTCTCGGTGAGCTCCAGCTCGCCCTCGGGGTCGAACAGGATCACGAAATCGTTCTGGGTGCCATGACCCTTGGTGAATTCGATATCGGGCACGTCCGCATTCTCCCTGTTCATTGCCGAGCCGCCTGCCGCGGGGCCGCGGACCGAACTGCCGGCCACTTGATCAACGCCCTCCACCGCGCAATTTCATCCGACACGACCGCCGCGCTCGGCTCACCGCCTGGGTGAGCGCACCAGGTCTTGCGCCACCTCCGGCAGCCGAGGATCGGCGCCGTCCAGCCACCGGACACGCGGATCGCGGCGGAACCAGGAACGCTGGCGGCGCACGTAGCGCCGGGTGCCGATGAGGGTGCGTTCCCGCGCGTGGTCCAGGTCGTATTCGCCGTCGAGATACGCCAGGACCTGCGCGTAGCCAATGGCGCGGCGGGCGGTCTGTCCCTCCCGCAGTCCGCGCTCGATCAGCGCGCATACCTCGTCGAGCAGGCCGTGCTCGAACATCGTCGCGGTACGCAGCTCGATGCGGGCGTCGAGTTCGGCGGTCTCCCGATCCACGCCGAGAATGATCGTGCCCCAGTGCGGCTCGCCGACCTGCGGTTGCGACGCCGCGAACGGACGTCCGGTGAGCTCAACGACCTCGAGCGCGCGCACCATGCGCCGGCCGTCGGTCGGCAGGATAGTCTGCGCCGCAACGGGATCGGCGGTACGCAGGGCGGCGTGCAGCGCCTCGACCCCGCCGTCCGCGAGCAGCGCCTCCCATTTCGACCGGACGTCAGGGTCCGTGGCCGGGAAGTCCCACCGGTCCAGCAGTGCCTGCACGTACATCATGGATCCGCCGACGATGACCGGGGTGCGCCCGCGCGCCATGATGTCCTCGACATCGGCGGTCGCGGCGAGCTGATACGCGGCGACGGTGGCGGTCTCGGTGACCTCGAGCACGTCGAGCTGGTGGTGGATGATGCCGCGGCGCTGCGAGACCGGCAGCTTGGCGGTGCCGATGTCCATCCCCCGATACAGCTGCATGGCATCGATGTTGACGATCTCGCCGTCGAGGCGCTGCGCCAACTCGAGTGCGAGATCGGACTTTCCAGTCGCCGTGGGGCCGACGACCGCGATCGGGGTGATCACGCCCCGGCTCCCGGACGCCAGAGGCTCACGTGATAGCCGACGCCGAAGGGCGCGGCCCGATACAGGGTTTCCACGCCGGGGCGCCCGTCCGCGGCGCCGGTGCCGAACAGGCCCGCCAGAACCTGATAGGCCGCCCGCCCCGACACGCCCAGCTCCGCGCACAGGGTGGTATCCAGCTCCGCCAGCGCCGCGCAGTCCCCGGCGTCGAGCGCTCGATCGATCCCCGCCTGCGCAGCCTCGGCCCGGGAGTCCAGGTAGCCGGGCGCCTTGGTGGAGAGCGTGGTCGCACCGTCGGCGACGACCAGCACCCCGCGCGGCCCGGGCTCGGCATCCAGGTCGCGGCGCAGGCGCGCGCCCAGCGCCGCACAGTCCGCGACGGCCGAGTCGGCCGCGATCAGCCGCGCCTCGACGGTTGCTTCCGGGGCCACCCGCCCCCGCAGCCATCCCCCGATCAGCACCGGGAGCGGCAGGTCCGGATCGGGCGGCAGGCCGTCCTCCAGCGCCGAATCCGACAGCGCGACAGGCACATCCGCGCCGAAGCCGCGGAACGTGCCGACCGCATCGACATAGTCGAGCTCGGCCCCGGCATCCTCGGGGGCGACACCGACCACCGTCCACCGCATCGTCTCGCCCGCCAGCGCGCGCCCCGCCGCGAGCACCGCCTCCCGCAGCGCGGGCACCTGCGCCGCCGGATGCTCGTCGTCGACCGCCGGCCAGCCGCCGCACAGCTCGGGGACCAGCACGGGCGGCGACGGAATCAACGCGGCAAGACTGAACACGCCGTCAACCGTAGCGGCCCATCGGATCGACCCGGCAGCGAAGTCGGCGGACCGCGCGGCAACCCGCGTGCCGTCGAACACGGCGACGCATCCGGGTTCCCAGTCACCCGCACGCCCAGCTCAACCCGCCGGGCAACCCTCCCTACCACGCATTTGCCGCCGCGGCTACCGCTGGCGGCCCCGTCCACGCGGCGCCGCGCACGGCCCCGGAGGCCTCCGCACGCGGCCGTCGCGCTCATACATGGTGCGCCACCGAGGGCAAGAGGCGGCATATCTGACATCTGCCTGGTTGAATGGGATGAAGCTAGGGCGTAACCAGGCAGCCGTGACGCGCGGCAGGGACGAGGAGTGATGACCGAGAACAACGGAACCGAGAAGGCAGCCCAGCTCGACACCGGCACGGCGCAGCAGTCCAGCACCCCCGCACCGCGACCCACGCCCGCCGACGCGGCGCCGGAGGCAGGCGCCGCCGCGCCCAAGCCCGGGGGCACGGCTCCCAAGCCCAGCGGCCCCAAACCGGGCGCGCCCAAGCCCGGCGCCCCACGACCGGCCGCGCCCAAACCACAGGCCGCGCCGCACGAGGCCCCCAAGCCGCATGCGGTCACCCCGGCGGGCGCGCCGCAGGAGCATCCGCACCCGGTATCCGTGCCCGTGGCCAGCGATCCGAGCCGGTGGGGCCGCGTCGACGACGACGGCACCGCCTGGGTGAAGACCGCCGAGGGCGAGCGCATGATCGGCTCCTGGCAGGCCGGCGATGCCGCGGAGGGGCTGGCACATTTCGGCCGGCGCTACGACGATCTGGCCACCGAGATCGCCCTGCTGGAGGCGCGGCTGGCGGCCGGTACCGACGCCCGCAAGACGAAGGCGGCCGCGGTCGCGCTTGCCGAATCGTTGCCGACCGCGGCGGTCATCGGCGATATCGACGGCCTCGCGCAGCGGTTGCAGGCCATCGCCGAGCACTCGGACGAGGCCGCCGCGCAAGCCAAACAGGAGCGGGAGCGTTCGCGCCACGAGCAGACCGAGCGCAAGGAGGCCCTGTGCGCGGAGGCCGAGCAGATCGCGGCCGACTCCAGCCAGTGGAAGGCCGCGGGCGATCGGCTGCGCGAAATCCTGGACGAGTGGAAGACCATCCGCGGCGTGGACCGCAAGGTCGACGACGCGCTGTGGCGGCGCTTCTCCAAGGCCCGCGAGGCGTTCAACCGCCGCCGGGGCGCGCACTTCGCCGAGCTCGACCGCGAGCGCGCGGCGGCCAAGACCCGCAAGGAGGAGCTGTGCGCCCAGGCCGAGGAGCTGTCCGCCTCGACCGACTGGGCCGCCACCGCCGCCACCTTCCGTGACCTGCTGAACGAATGGAAGGCCGCAGGCCGCGCCCCGCGCGAGGCCGACGATCAGCTGTGGCGGCGCTTCAAGAGTGCGCAGGACGTGTTCTTCGGTGCTCGCAACGCCGCCGCCTCCGAGCGGGATGCCGAATTCGATCACAACGCCACCGCCAAGCAGGACCTGCTGGCCACGTTCGAGGAGCGCGTGGCATCCCACGTGGAATCCGATCTGGACACCGCGCGCACCGCACTGCGGGAACTGCAGGACAGGTGGGATGCCATCGGCAAGGTGCCGCGCGAACGCATGCAGGATCTCGAGGGTCGGCTCCGCGCCCTGGAGAAGCAGGTCCGCGACGCGGTCGATGCCCAGTGGCGGCGCACCGACCCGGAGGCGATGGCCCGCGCGGCCCAGTTCCGCGAGCGCGTGGCGCAATTCGAGGAGCAGGCGGCCAAGGCGCAGGCGGCCGGCCGCACGCGCGACGCGGAGAAGGCCCTGGAACAGGCCAAGCAGTGGCGCGAATGGGCCGAGGCTGCCGAAGGGGCCGTCACCCGTCGCTGACGCTCAGCCCTGGCGGGTCGGCCGGATCGTCAGGTCCCGGCGAAGCTCCGAACCTCGTTGCGCGGCAATCGGACTCGGCGTCAGCGCCATGTCCGATTGCCGCCAGCGCAGTCTCGTGCCCACCGGCATCGTGGATCTCATGCATCAGGTCGTAGATCTCAAAGTCCTCTACTTCGGCACGCCGGTGGTGCTGATCGGCACTCGCAATCCCGACGGCAGCCCCAACCTCGCGCCCATGTCCTCGGCGTGGTGGCTCGGCGATCAGGGCATGCTCGGGATGAACACCGCGTCGCAGACCACCACCAACATGCTGCGCGAACGCGAGTGCGTGCTGAATCTGCCGTCATCGGATCTGGTGACGGCGGTGGACCGGCTGGCGCTGCTGACCGGATCGCCGGAACGGACCCCGCACCGAATCGAGAAGGGGTATCGCTACGAGCCGGACAAGTTCGGCGCCGCGGGGCTGACCCAGCTCGAGGCGGACCTCGTCGCGGCGCCCCGGGTCGCCGAATGCCCGATTCAGCTCGAGTGCGAGGTGATCTCCTCGGTCCCCTTCGGCTCCGCGGTCACCGCGCACACCGTCCGGGTGATCCGCGCCCACGTCGACGCGTCGCTGGTAATTCCGGGCACCGCGCACGTGGATGCGGACGCCTGGGATCCGCTGATCATGAAGTTCTGCGAGTTCTTCGGCGAGGGCACCCGGCTGCAGCCGTCCCGGCTGGCCGTCGCATGGCAGATCCCTCAGCCGGTGTCGAGCAGCTGAGCCGGCCCGCCGGTCAGTGCGGAATCGTCTGGCCCGGTCGCAGTACCGTTCCGCACTCACCGGTCCGCTGGTAGTCCGGCAGCAGGTGTGGCAGTACCTCTTCGGAGTACTGCCGTAGCTGCCGGAGTTGCTGTGCGTTGCGCACGGCGTCCTTGCGGACCCAGTCCTCGTCCGAGTTGGCCATGTACTGCCATTGATGGATCGGGTAGTAGTCGCGCGGCATCCGCGGATCGAGGGTGACACCGTGGGCCACCCAGACGCCGTGGACGTGAATGAATGTGGGCTTGCGGTCGTCGAATACGTAGTCCGCGACGGTGACGCCGGCCTTGCCCGAGCGGATGTCTGCCATCCGCGCATCAGTGAGCCCGGCCAGATCGATCAGCCGCAGCCGCGAGGTCAGCGCGCTGCCGCCCATGTCCGGCGCGAGCAACGTGGCCTGGGGCAGGCCGAGGATGTCGGCGTAGCCGTTCATGTAGCGCCCGAACCGAATGGCGATCCAGCACAGCGGCACATCCGAATTGGCCCGATAGGCCCGCGCCGCATCCGCCAGCGCGACGCCGGACGGGATCATGGCGAACACCAGCGCCAGCGCGACCAGCGCCCGGGCCCGGGTACGCAGCCCGGCCAGCACCTGCGCCGCCGAGATCACCACGACGAACGCGGCCAGCGCCCACACTGGGGTGGCAAACCGGAACTGCGCCATCCAATCCGGCTCCAGCACACAGTAGGCGAGCATCGCCAGCGCCAGCGGAACCAGCAGCGCGGCAACGCCGTCGCGCCACCGGCCGCGGGTGGCCAGGGCGAGCCCCAGCACCACGGCGGCCGCGATCACCGCTGGCGCGCCCACGTACTGCACCAGATCCCCGACCCTGCTCAGGTCGTGCACGGCCGGCAGCGCCTGACGCTTGGCCACCGCGGTATTCGCGACGAGCCGACCGAACTCGGCGTACCGCCACAGCAGATACGCCCCGAACGGAACCGCGAACGCGATACCCGAATACAGCACGTGGCCAAGCATTTTGAGCCACGTCGCCCGCCGGACCAGCAGCAGCGACAGCAGGGGGTATGCGGCCACATAGATCAGGCCGTCGGGCCGGGTCAACGCCGCGAACGCCGCGAGCACACCCGCGGTCACCGCCACCGACGGCGTCCACAGCCGCCGGTCCAGCACCGCGACCAGCAGCCGGACGGCCAGCACGCACGCCACCAACGCGAACAGCGAGTTCTCCAACCCCGAGAAGCACCAGATCACGAAGGACGGAATCGCCGCCAGCACAACGCCTGTCGCGAACGTGATCACCGCGGGCCAACGCGACACCCGGCGCGCGGCGACATAACAGGTGACCAGGATTCCGGCGCAGCACAGCAGCGCGATCGCCTTCGGATAGAGGACGAAGTCGGGGACGCCGAAGAGGCTGCCGGAGTCGAACAGGCCACACCACTTGCCCACCACCAGCACCGCGAGCCAGGTGGGATCGGAGAATCCCTCCACCGGCGCCGCCCCGGGCTGCAGCACCGGCCCGAAACCGTCGGCGACGCTGCGCGCATAGGCAAACGTGATGCCCGCATCGTCCACCAGCCAGTTGCCGTATTGCGCCGCGCGCCATGCCAGTGCGAGAACGCCGCCCACGATCGCGGCCACCGCCGGCCACGACGGCCGTAAACGCCACTGCCGCAGTCCCTCCCGCGGCCCGGCCGAAACCTCTTGCGGCCCCACGGAAACGTGCGGCCTCGCTGTCGTTACCTCAACCATTCATCAGATCCCCAGATTCGAAAGACGTTGCCAGGACACCGTTGCCAGCAGGCAACGGCCCTTGCACCCTTTGCGAATCTTGCCACAGCACCCGGGGATCCCGAGATCCACATCACCGCCCGAGGGACTAGTCCTCCTCGCCCATCAGCCAGCGGCGGCTGCGCTCCTCCTCCTCGGCGGCAGCGATGCGGCGCTGTTCCTCGGCCTCGAGTTGCACCGCGGTGCGGCTCCAGACGACCTTGAGCCAGTGGAACGTCAGCACGATCATCGCGATCGCGCCCAGGATCAGTCCGACCGAGGGCCCGGCGCCGCGATAGTTGCCGATGCCCGGGGTCTGGCGGTGCCAGATCGAAAGCACCCCGAACACGCTGCCGACGGCCGTCCCCGCCACCGCGACCCACGCGAACGCCCAGCGCCGGGTGAGCAGGGCCAGCGAGGAAAATCCGATGCCGAAGATCAGCACAAACCACTGGAACACCCGCGAGGGCAGCCCGATGCGATCGGCGGCGGCGGTGTCGTCGGAAAAGAGGATGTCCAGCCCGCGCGTATGCCCGGCGTGCGGCAGCACCAGCGTGAGCAGCAGCACGAAGACCGCACCCGCGACCACCATCGCGCGGTACCCGGGGTCGATCTCCCCGGCGATCTTGCGTTCGACGGCCGCCAGGTCGTCGTGGTAGGACTCGAAGATCTCTGCCTGGTCCGGATTCACCCGGCCCGCCTCCTGTGTCTGGTCATCGCCGCTGGAATCGCCTGCCGCCCGGCCGGTCTCGCCGGTTGCCTCGGCGCCGCCGGTCGAATCACCGTGCGCCGTGTGATCGTCCCTGCGATCGCCGTCATCCGCGTCATCGGACGCGGGCCGTGCGTGTTCTTCGGACATCAGCTCTCCACCATTCGGTGCGATATCGGCGTGCGGTGATCGGCCGTCGAGCTCGCCCGGGCCTCGCGCCCGAGCATCGCCACCGAGTCACGCCACCACCCTACGACTCGCTGCCGCGGCCCTACGACCCGGCGTCGTAATCGAGTGCTCAGACCACGTCACAAGCAGCACTACGACCCCGCGTCGAAGGCGGCACTACGACCCGGCGTCGTAATCGAGTGCTCAGACCACGTCACAAGCAGCACTACGACCCCGCGTCGAAGGCGGCACTACGACCCGGCATCGCAATCGAGTGCTCAGACCACGTCACAAGCAGCACTACGACCCCGCGTCGAAGGCGGCACTACGACCCGGCATCGCAATCGAGTACTCAGACCACGACACAAGCAGCACTACGACCCCGCGTCGAAGGCAGCACTACGACCCGGCATCGCAATCGGATGTTCAGACCACGTCGCAGCCCGCGACGGCGGGCAGCGGTTCCGGCGCACCGATCCGGGGCAGGCCCAGCCCGACGCCGATCGGAGCGGTCTTGGGCGTGATGCCGCGTTCGTGGGCGTCTCCCGCCCGGGTGCGGCGGTGGCTGTGAATCTCGCCGTCGGCGATCAGGTGGTGCGGCGCGGCGGCGGTGATGTCGACGGTGACGATGTCGCCGGGGCGGATGTTCTGCTGCGCCGGCGGGCGGAAATGCACCAGGCGACCGTCGCGGGCCCGGCCGCTCATCCGGGCGGTGGCGGCGTTCTTCTTCCCGGCGCCGTCCGCGACCAGCAGTTCCACCTCGGTGCCGACCAGCGCGCGATTGGCCTCGAGAGAGATCTCCTCCTGCAGCGCGACGAGCCGGTCGTAGCGCTCCTGCACCACCGCCTTGGGAATCTGATCGGCCATCGTGGCCGCCGGCGTGCCCGGGCGGATCGAGTACTGGAAGGTGAATGCGCTGGTGAAGCGCGCCTGCCGCACCACGTCCAGGGTCTGCTGGAAATCCTCCTCGGTCTCCCCGGGGAAGCCGACGATGATGTCGGTGGTGATGGCCGCGTGCGGCATCGTCGCGCGCACCTTCTCGATGATGCCCAGGTAGCGCGAAGTGCGGTAGGACCGGCGCATGGCCTTGAGCACCCGGTCCGAGCCCGACTGCAGGGGCATGTGCAGCTGGGGGCACACGTTCGGGGTCTGCGCCATCGCCTCGATGACGTCGTCGGTGAACTCCGCCGGATGCGGCGAGGTGAACCGCACCCGCTCCAGGCCCTCGATGTGCCCGCAGGCGCGCAGCAGCTGAGCGAACGCGCCGCGGTCGCGCGGCTGCTCGGGATCGACGAAGTTGACCCCGTAGGAGTTCACGTTCTGCCCCAGCAGCGTCACCTCGAGCACGCCCTGATCGACCAGCGCCTGTACCTCGGCCAGCACATCACCGGGACGGCGGTCGACCTCCTTGCCACGCAGCGCGGGCACGATGCAGAAGGTGCAGGTGTTGTTGCAGCCGACCGAGATCGACACCCAGCCCGCATAGGCCGACTCGCGTTTGGCGGGCAGCGTGGAGGGGAACGCCTCGAGCGATTCGAGAATCTCTACCTGGGCCTGCTCGTTGTGCCGGGCCCGCTCGAGCAGCACCGGCAGGGAACCGATGTTGTGGGTGCCGAACACCACGTCCACCCACGGCGCCTTGCGCACCACGGTGTCACGATCCTTCTGGGCCAGGCAGCCGCCGACGGCAATCTGCATGCCGGGCCGCTCCGCCTTGATCGGGGCGAGGTGACCGAGCGTGCCGTACAGCTTGTTGTCGGCGTTCTCCCGCACCGCACAGGTGTTGAAGACCACCAGGTCCGCGGTCGCGCCCGCCTGGGCACGGGTGTATCCGGCGTCCTCGAGCAGGCCCGACAGCCGTTCGGAGTCGTGCACGTTCATCTGGCACCCGAACGTGCGCACCTCGTACGTGCGAGAAGAGGCTCCCCCCTCCGGGGATACTGTCACCTGCGTGGACGAATTCACCCGTCCAGGGTATTACGCAAATAGAGCCCTCTGGCCATAGGGTCTGCAGAGCATGAACGACGCTGCCGAGACCACCTCCGGCGCTGCCTCCACGGCCGCCCGGCCGCCGATGATCTCGATGCGCACGGTGGACAAGCACTTCGGCGATCTCCACGTGCTGCGCGATATCAATCTCGACGTGCCGCGGGGGCAGGTGGTGATCGTGGTCGGGCCGTCGGGTTCGGGCAAGTCGACGCTGTGCCGGGTCGTCAACCGCCTGGAATCGGTCGACTCGGGCACCATCGCCATCGACGGCGTGCAGCTGCCGGCCGCTGGTCGCGCGCTGACCAAGCTGCGCGCGGAGGTCGGCATGGTGTTCCAGTCGTTCAACCTCTTCGCGCACAAGACCATCGTCCAGAACGTGATGCTGGCGCCGGTCAAGGTGCGCGGCATCGACAAGGAGGCCGCGCGCACCCGGGCGATGGAGCTGCTGCAGCGGGTCGGCATCGCGGATCAGGCCGACAAGTATCCGGCGCAGCTCTCGGGCGGGCAGCAACAGCGAGTGGCGATCGCCCGCGCGCTGGCGATGAATCCGAAGGTGATGCTGTTCGACGAACCGACCTCGGCCCTCGATCCGGAGATGGTCAGCGAGGTGCTCGAGGTCATGGTCTCCCTGGCGAAGGAGGGCATGACCATGGTGGTGGTCACCCACGAGATGGGTTTCGCACGCCGCGCCGGGGATCGGGTGCTGTTCATGGCCGACGGCCGGATCGTCGAGGACACCGACCCCGAAACCTTCTTCACCGCACCGGCATCCGAGCGGGCCCGCGACTTTCTGGCCAAGATCCTGAGTCACTGACCCGAAGTACCGCACACTGAAGTAATGCCACCGATCACCTCCGCTCATATGAGAGAAGGCATTCGATGAGGATTACCCGTGCCCTCCGCATCGGCATCGGCGCCCTGGTACTCGCGGCGGCAGTGAGCGGCTGCGGCGGCGGCAGCTCCGAGACGGCCAGCCAGCACGCGGCGGGCGGAAAGCTCACCATCGGAATCAAATTCGATCAGCCGGGGCTGGGGCTCGAGCGCAAGGACGGCACGTTCTCCGGCTTCGACGTGGACGTGGCCACCTATGTCGCGGGCAAGCTGGGCGTCCGGCCCAGGGACATCACCTTCCGGGAGGCGCCCTCGGCCCAGCGCGAGACGCTGATCCAGAACGGCCAGGTCGACATGGTCGTGGCCACCTATTCGATCACCGACGAGCGCAAGAAGAAGGTGGATTTCGCGGGCCCGTACTACGACGCCGGGCAGAGCCTGCTGGTGCGCGCGGACAATACCGCGGTCACCGGGCCGCAGGCGATGGGCGGCAAGACACTGTGCACGGTTCGGGGTTCGACTCCGGCGCAGGACATTCAGCAGTACTTCGCGCCCGGGGTGACCCTGCGCGAGTACGACACCTATTCGCTGTGCGTGGAGGCGTTGAAGAGCAAGGCCGTCGACGCGGTCACCACCGACAACATCATCCTGTCCGGCTATGCCGCGCAATCCCCCGGCCAGCTGAAGGTGGTCGGCCAGCCCTTCACCATGGAGCGGCTCGGCATCGGTATACGCAAGGGCGACAAGGAATCCCGCGACCGGATCAACGATGCCATCCAGGCGATGATCGCCGACGGCTCGTGGAAGGCATCGCTGGAGCGGAATCTCGGCAGCTCCTTCCTCGTCCCGGCACCGCCGCGGGTGGACCGATACTGACCGGTTGGGCTCAGCCTGAGCGCAACGGTCGACCGCCCCTGTCGCCGCGGGCATCCTGAAATGGCGCTGCTCCGGGCCGCCGAGCCCACGCCACTCCCGGTGGCCCGGGGCGGACGTCCACGGCACGGCTGATCCTCACGTTCGAAGTACAGTACGGACCCATGCCGCGGCGGTGCGGGCGAATACTCTTGCCGCTGGGCTCGTTTCGGTCTCGGCCACGCGGATGAGGGCGATACGGGCACGGATGTCCGCACCGGCGATCGGAACCGCGACGACCTGGTCCGAGTGGGCGGCGGCAACCGCATGCGGCAAGATCGCGACGCCCAGGCCGCGGGCCGCCAGGCGGGCCAGCATGTGCGGATCACCGGCCTCGAAGACGATCCGGGGCCGCATACCGGCCGCCGCGCAGGCCGTGTCGAATGCGGCGCGCAAGCCCGCGCCGGGTGGCAGGCAGATCAGATCGCGCTCACACAGGGCCTCGAGCGTAATTTCTTCTCGCACAGCGTCATGCGCGGCAACCACCGCGACGACCGGCTCGTCGGCGAAGATCTCCGCGGCCAGATCCGCGGGCAGGCCCGCACCCACCCCTGCGAAGGCGAGATCGAGCCGTCCGGCCCGCAACTCCTCGATCGTGGCGTCGGAGGCGTTCTCCGACAACGTTATCCGCACTCCCGGATACTTCTCGTGGAACGCGCCGAGCAGGCCCGGCAGGTCGAAAGCCGACACCGAGGCGGTCATGCCCAGCCGCAGGTGGCCGCGGACCAGCCCCTCGAGTTCGGCCACCGCCTCGCGGGCCCCGGCGTAAGCCGCCAATGCCGCACGCGCATAGGGCAGTACGGCGTAGCCCGCCTCGGTCGGGGTCGCGGTACGACCGGACCGGCGCAGCAGCACCGCGCCGAGATCGCGTTCCAGCTTGCGGATCTGGGCGCTCAGGCCCGACTGCGCGACGTGCACGCGCTCCGCGGCTCGGGTGAAGTTGGCCTCCTCGACGACCGCGACGAAGTACTCCAGGCGCCGTAATTCCATAACCAATAATGCTAGCTCCGATCACAACCAGCTGTTGGACTGCTGGCAACGACCGGCGCACGCTGAATGTGACAGCTTTTCGACCTCGAGAAACGAGTGGTCATGAACGAGCGGAACGTGTTGATCGCCGGCGCGGGCATCGGTGGCCTGACGGCCGCATTGAGCCTGCACGCGGCCGGAATCGACGCAGAGGTGATCGAGAGCGCCCGTACCATCGCGCCGCTGGGCGTCGGCATCAACCTGCAGCCGCAGGCGGTCGCGGCGCTGACGGAACTGGGCCTGGGCGACCGGCTCGCCGCGGCGGCAGTCCCGACGGCCGAACATGTGTACGTCGACCGGCATGGACGCACCCTGATGTCCGAAGCGCGGGGCGCGGCGGCCGGTCATCCGGCGCCGCAGTATTCGGTGCATCGCGGCGAACTGCAGTCGATGCTGCTGACCGCCGTGCGGGACCGGCTCGGCGCGGACGCGGTGCGGGAGGGTACGCGGCTGGCCGACTTCACCCAGTCGGACCGCGCGGTGCGGGTCACCACCCTGGATCGCGCCTCCGGCCGCGAGCACACCCGCTCCGCGGGCGTGCTGATCGGCGCCGAGGGCCTGCATTCGGTCGTGCGCGCCGGGCTGCATCCCGGGCAGCCCGGGCTGCATTGGTCGGGCATGCGGATGTGGCGCGGAATGGTTGCGGCAGCACCGTTTCTGACGGGACGAACCATGCTGCTGGTCAACGGCGGGGACACCCGGATGGTGATCTACCCGGTGACCGAGGCCACCGCCCCCGGCGACACGGTGCTGGTGAATTGGGTTGCCATAGCGAAGGTTTCCGATCCGGGCACGATCCCCGACGACGCGGGCGTCGACCGCGCGGGACACGCGCGGGATGTGCTGCCGTTGCTCGCCGACTGGTCTCTGGGCAGCCTGGACGTGCACGCCCTGATCGCGGCCACCCCGAACATTCTGGAGTACCCGATGGTCGACCGCGACCCGCTCGAGCAGTGGGGCCACGGCCGGGTCACCCTGCTCGGCGACGCGGCCCACCCGATGTATCCGGTCGGCGCGAACGGAGGCTCTCAGGCAATTCTCGACGCGCGCGTGCTCGCCGCGGAGCTCGCGGGATCCGACCCGGTCGAGGCGCTGGCGCGATACGAACGGCGCCGCCGCCCGGCCACCAACTCGGTGGTGCTGGCCAACCGCGAGATGGATCGGCGCGAGCGCGCCGGTGATGCCCTCACCCACATCACCGAGTCCTACCGCGACACCATCGACGACGCCGCCTCGGCGTGACATCGCGGCGGCGGGCGGGCCCACCCGCCCGCCGCGCCGGAATCACGGCGCGTCAAAATATTTCCAGGTGGGGACGCATTTTCTACCGTTGCCGAATGACCTCCAACGAGCCCGCATCGCCCGGCGACGCCACCGCAGACCCCAGCGCCGCCTGGAGTTTCGAGACCAAGCAGATCCACGTCGGCCAGATCCCGGACGGCACCACCAACGCCCGGGCCCTGCCGATCTACCAAACCACCTCCTACACCTTCCGTGACACCGCACACGCCGCTGCCCTCTTCGGCCTCGCCGAGCCCGGCAATATCTACACCCGCATCGCGAACCCCACCCAGGATGCGGTCGAGCAGCGGGTCGCCGCGCTCGAGGGCGGCGTCGCCGCGCTGCTGCTGTCGTCCGGACAGGCCGCGGAGACCCTGGCGATCCTCAATATCGCAGGCGCCGGGGATCACATCGTGTCCAGCCCGCGGCTATACGGCGGCACCTACAATCTGTTCCACTACACCCTGCCCAAGCTCGGCATCACGGTCGAATTCGTCGACGACCCCGACGATCTCGCGCAGTGGCGCGCCGCGATCCGGCCGAATACCAAGGCGCTCTACGGCGAAACGGTCTCCAACCCGCAGAATCACATCCTCGACATCCCCGCCCTCGCCGAGATCGCGCACGCGGCGGGCGTACCCCTGATCGTCGACAACACAGTTCCCACACCGTATTTGATCCAGCCGCTGCGGCACGGCGCCGACATCGTGGTGCATTCGGCGACGAAATATCTCGGCGGGCACGGCGCGGCGATCGCCGGTGTCCTCGTCGACGGCGGCACCTTCGACTGGACCGTGCGCGACGCGGAGGGCAAGCCTCGCTTCCCCGGATTCGTCGAACCCGACCCGAGCTACCACGGCGTCGTCTACGCGGATCTGGGCGCGCCCGCCTACGCCCTGAAGGCACGAGTGCAGCTGCTACGCGACCTCGGCTCGGCGATCGCGCCGTTCAACGCCTTCCTGATCAGCCAGGGCCTCGAGACGCTGAGCCTGCGGATCGAGCGGCATGTCAGCAACGCCCTCGCGGTCGCCGAATTCCTCACCGAGCGTGCGGAAGTCACGTCGGTCTCCTATGCGGGCCTGCCCTCCTCGCCCTGGTACGAACGCGGAAAGCAGCTGGCGCCCAACGGAGTCGGCGCGATCATCGGCTTCGAGCTGGCGGGCGGGGTGGACAGCGGGAAGCGCTTCGTCGAGGCGCTGAAGCTCCACAGCCACGTCGCGAATATCGGCGACGTGCGGTCGCTGGTGATCCATCCGGCCTCCACCACGCATTCCCAGCTGACCCCGGAGGAGCAACTGGCCGCGGGCGTCACCCCGGGGCTG
This sequence comes from Nocardia albiluteola, assembly GCF_018860155.1. GTDB lineage: Bacteria > Actinomycetota > Actinomycetes > Mycobacteriales > Mycobacteriaceae > Nocardia > Nocardia albiluteola. Next base: position 269,287 of record NZ_JAHKNI010000007.1, on the reverse strand, counting down.
GTGCGCCTGGCGGTCGGCATCGAGGGAATCGAGGACATCCTCGCGGATCTTCGTGCGGGCTTCGAGGCCGCGCGGTAGAACCGGCCAACATTCGCTGGTCGTGGCCGCACCACGGCCAGCGGCCCGCATCGTGCTCGTGATGCGCCCGGCTTGCCTGGTGCATCGAGCTCCCTGGGTCCTCCGCGCACGGCGACCGGAACGCTTGCGAGCGGCCCGAGTTGTCCTAGCGAGACGGGGGCTCATCCGGGGATGTGAAGTACCCCGTCCTCGCGGCAACGAGACCGGTCGAGTTGCACCCATATGCTGGGGGTCATGAGCGAGCGAACGGGCAACGCGACCACTCGAGTGGTCATGCCGGAGCCGAGCGTCGGCGAGGTGGAGGCATGAGCACTCCCGCAGCACTGGTACCGGTCGCCGAGGATCTGGCCGCGGTCACCACCATCGGAGATGAGGACGATCCCGCCGCGGCCGGGCTGACCACCGCACACGTCGAGGCGCTGTGGGGCTCGGTGCAGCAGTGGTATCGGCTCGGTACCACTCCGGCGATCCAGGTCTGCCTGCGGCGCAACGGCCGGATCGTACTGAACCGCGGGATCGGGCACGGCTGGGGCAACGCGCCCGGGGACGACCCGGCCGCGGCCAAGGTGCTGGTGACCCCGGACAGTCCGTTCTGCGGATTCTCCACCGCCAAGGGGGTGGCCGCGGCGGTGATGTTCATGCTCATCGAGCAGGGCGTGTTCGCGCTGGAGGATCCGGTGTGCCGCCACATTCCCGAATTCGCCTCGAACGGAAAGCAATCGATCACCATCGGCGACGTGCTCGCGCACGCGGCCGGGGTGCCGTTCGTGACCGGACCGTACCGCGGCTTCGAGCTGGTCGTCGACGACGAGCTGGCCGCACGGGCGCTGGCCGATCTGAAGCGGACCTGGCCGCGGCACCTGCGGGTCTATCACGCGATGACCGGCGGGTTGATCCAGCGGCTGCTGGTCCAGCGGGCCACGGGCAAGCGCATGCGCGAGCACCTGGCCGAGCAGATTCTCGACCCACTCGGCTTCCGCTGGAACAACTTCGGTGTCCGCCCCGAGGAGGTGGACTTGGTCGTGCCCAGCGTGCCGACCGGGCCGAAACCGTCCCGGGTCATGAAGTTCCTGGCGCACAAGGCGCTCGGCGGTGCGATGAACGGACCGATCTCCGAGCAGAAGAACCGCGACTTCCTCACCGCCGAGCTGCCCTCGGGCAACCTGGTCACCACCGCCTACGAACTCTCGCGTTTCTACGAAATCCTCACGCGCGGAGGCGAACTAGATGGCGTGCGCGTCATGAAGCCGGAGACCGTGCGTGCGGCCGCGGCCCCCGCGCCGTGGATACCGTCGGCGGCCGGGCGGGTGAGCGTGGCCGGCTACGAGCTGGGCGGCCGCCGCTCGAAATTCGGCAGCCACACCGAATCTCATTTCGGCCGCAGCGGCTTGACGACCCAGTACGGCTGGGCGGATCCGGCGCGAGGGCTGTCCGGAGCGATTCTCACCAGCGGCAAGGCATCCACGGACATGGAACGCCCGGTACAGCTGTGCGCACAGATCGCCCGCCTCATCGCCCCATCAGACGCGGCAGTGTTCACGCTCTGAACAGCTCACCGCACGCGGCGTTCGATATCACGGTCCGCCGGTTGTCGGCGTAGGGCGATCCCCGACTAAAGGCCCTGTGCGGCTGCGCAAATCGAGAATCCGACCGGCGGGCGATCGGCCTTATGTCCGATGCGTGTCGGTTCACAGCCGAATGCGCAACTCGTTGTGGATGATTCGGGCGGCCTTGGCCATGACCGCCTCCGCGCCGGGCTGTACGACGGCCGGGACGCGCGACTGGGTGAGCACGGCGACGGCGAGGGCCTGCCCGTCGGCGTGCTCGACGACGCCCACCTCGTGACGGAAGTTGAGCAGCGTGCCCGTTTTGGACGACCAGCGCGAGGCGTCGGAGCTGAAGTCCGGCGCCAGACGGTGGCGAATAACGTTGTCCCCCATTATCTCCCGGGTTCTGGCCGCGGTCGCCGCTCCGATCGTGACCGGCCGCCACAGGCCCTGGAGCAGATCCGCGAAGGCCCGGGCCGAGCCGGTGTTCGCGTGGCTGATATCGAGCTGGGGCACCGCATGTCCGTCGCCGGTCGTAGCCGCCTCGATGGCCAGGGTGTGGGCCAGGTAGGCGCGGGCGGGCTCGAAGGCCTCCTCCGGGGTCCGGGACAGATCGTCCATCAGATGGCGCGCGGTGATGCCCTCGAAGCCGAGGCGCCGCAGTTCCGCACTTACCGCCGCGGGTGGGGTGAGGGCGAACAGGGCGTCGGCGGCCGCGCTGTCGCTGATGGCGATGCTCAGATACAGCAGGTCGTCGAGCGCGATGGTGGCCGGATGCCGGAACTTGGCCACCCCGACCGGCCCCGGTGTGGCGATCCGGCCCGGCAGCACCGTGATCGGCGTGCCGAGGTCCAGCTCGCCGCGCGCCACCCGCTCGAGGGTCGCGACCACCAGCGGCACCTTCACCAGCGACGCGGCCGGCCACTCGAGTTCCGCGTCGATGCCCAGCTCGTCCCCGGTGTCCAGATCGCGCACCAGAATCGAGCCGCGCAGCCCCGCGTCGTCGAGTTCCCGCCGCGCCTCGCGCAGCGCCGTGGTCATGCCCATTGCCGTCCCCGCTGTTCCCTTGTCGCGGCGGGCCCGTCGTCCGTGGCCCGCCTCCAATCCCTGATCGCGCTGCCGATGCACTCGGCGCCGCTATCCCGCCACATCGTCAGCTGCCATGCTCGCCAGCGGATCCGTCGCCACCCGCACCGTCGTCCGGCACGCCCAGACACCGCCCGATCAGAGCCGACGGCAGTGCCCGCAGGCGCTCGGCATCCTCATGCTGCCCGGCCTGGATGTCGTAGCCGCGTGCGGGTTCCAGCTCACCGATCGGCCGCCATGCCAGGCCGAATTCGGCGGCCTGGGCCGGCGAGCAGAGCAGCAGATCGGTCGAACCGAGCACCTCGGCGACGGCGGTGACCAGCGCCTCGCCCACGACCACCTGAACCGGCTGCAGCCCGAGCGAATCCCGCAGGCGCACCAGGCGATCCCGGATGTGTGGCACATCGTCCTCCGGCTGGATCCAGATCCTGCGGCGGCGCCCGTCGCGATCCGCGCGCGAGGCCCGCAGCGTCTCGAGGTAGATCGGCGAGACGTGCGGCCCGCGAGTATCGGCCAGCCCCAACGGAATTCGCCACCGCCCGCGGTCGGCGGGCACGGCGGCCAGCGCGGCGCGGACCTCCTGGGTGCGGGCGAGTTCGGCACGCTCGCGCGGCCCGGCCGGATGCAAATCGAGGTTCAGGCCACACTGCTGTCCGCCGGCAACCAGCCTGGCCAGCGGGAGCGGACCGCAGGTGGCGGGCACCGCCACCCGCAACGGCCGCCGCCGGGCGCGCTCGGCCTCGAGGTCCATCGCCTCGGCGAGCTCGATCAGGCGCCGCGCAGCCGGGAGCATGTCCCGCCCGAACGGCGTCAGCACTGCGGTGCGGGAGGTCCGATCGAGCAGCCGCACCCCGAAATGCTGTTCCAGCGCGGCGATGCGACGGCTGGCCACGGATTGCGGGATCTGCGCCGCAGCGGCCCCGGCAGTAAAACTGCCGTGACTGCTGACCGATACGAAGGCCCGGCAGGCGGCGACCATATCCACGGCTACGCATTCTATGCCAATTCAGCATCGTTACAGTCATTACAGTCTTGGACAGCATCGCTCCCGAATGGGAGGCTCGTCCGCAGCCGCCGCTCCGGCGGTCGCACCACTCATCGGAAGGCGACAATGAGGTTCGACTCCATTCGCGCCAAACGCCGCAGCGAACGCTCCCGGAGATACGGCTCCGGAATCCGCCGGAGCGCTGTGGCTCTCATCGCGGCGACGATGCTCGCGCCGTTGACCGCCTGCGCTGCGGGGCATCCGGCGACATCCACGCGTACCACGCCAGCTCCGGAGACAACACCGGTCGACGGCCAGGCGGTGCGCGACCAATTCGCTGGACTCGAAACGCGATTCGGGGCGCGGCTGGGCGTTTTCGCCCTGGACACCGGTTCTGGTCACACCGTCGAGTACCGCGCCGACGAGCGGTTTCCGTTCTGCTCGACCGCCAAGGCGATGACCGCGGGCGCAGTGCTCACCACCGCGGGACCGGACGAGCTCGATCGCCGCATCACCTACACCACCGCAGACATCCTTGCCTACGCGCCGGTCACGAAACAGCATGTGGCCGAAGGGATGACGATCCGCGAACTCCTCGACGCCGCGGTTCGCTACAGCGACAACACTGCCGCGAACCTCCTGTCCGGCGTCCTGGGCGGTCCCAAGGCGCTGCAAAAGGACCTGCGGGCGATCGGCGATCAGGTCACCAGCAGCGACCGGCTCGAGCCCGACCTGAACGAGGCGACACCGGGCGATACCCGTGACACCAGCACGCCCCGCGCCTTCGCGACCGACCTGCGCACCTATGTGCTGGGCACCACGCTGCCCGCGGACAATCGAGCCCTGCTGACGACGCTCCTGCGCGAGAACACCACCGGCGCGGATCTCATCCGGGCAGGTGTGCCGGCGGGCTGGACGGTCGGCGACAAGACCGGCAACGGAAAGTACGGCACCCGCAATGACATCGCGGTGATCTGGCCGCCCGGTCGCGCCCCGATCGTGCTGACCGTGATGTCCACCCGCGACCACCGCGACGACACCTACGACAACGCGCTCATCGCCCAGGCTACGGCCGATGCCCTGAAGGCGTTGGGCTGAACCACAATTCAGCGCGGATGGCGTCGCGGCTGGACCAGCTCGCCATGATTCGCGAGTCACACCGCGGCGGATCGGGTGTGGTCGGTCAACTCACAATCTAGATCGATTCGAGGATCACATGAATACGCAAGATTCGGCGCTGACCCGTCGTGGTCTGTTCGGCATCGGGGCCGGAATGGCGGTGGTCGCGGGCGGCGCAGCATGCGGAACCGCAAGCGAGGGGACACATCCCGTGTCGCAATCGCCACGGAAGCTCACCGGAATCACACTGCGCTGGTGGGGCAACAATGGCTGGCAGCTCCGAATTTCCTCCCCGATGGGCGAGAAATCGGTGCTGATAGACCCGTGGCTGACGCGATTCAAAACTGGCACCTACACCCCGGCGGGTTACGATCCGAACACGCCGCTGTCGGTGGACACGGCGCTGATCGACCGCTACGTGGACAGCGGCGACCTGCGCGCGGACCACATCCTGGTCACCCATGGACATTTCGACCACATCACCGACGTCCCCTATCTCGCGCATCGCACCGGGGCGACCGTGATCGGCACCGAATCCCATCTGAATCTGTTGCTGGCGCTCGGCGCGCCGGAGAGTCAGCTGTCGGTGGCCAGCGGCGGCGAATACCTCGAGGGCGACGGCTACCAGATCCGGGTCATGCGCTCGCTGCATTCGCAGGTCGGCCCCCGGGCTCAGGTCCCGTTCCCGGGCACGCGCCCCGCGGCACCACCGCCGCGCCCACAGACGATCCGCGATCTGGTCGAAGGCGGGACGCTGGCCTATCAGGTGGACACTCCCGGCGGATCGGCGCTGAACCTCGGCGGTTCGAACTACATCGAATCCGAGTTGACGGGCCTGCGTCCGGACGTACTGATGCTGCCGGTCGGCGGCACGAAGGTGCACGATTACGTTGCACGCCTCCTGCGCGCCACTGGAAATCCGCACTACATCCTGCCGACGCACTGGGACGATTTCGACGTGCCACTGACCCGGCCCGCGAAAGAGACCGGCGGCCTGGAATCGTTGCGCCGAGCGGTGGCCGAGGCCGCGCCGGGGAGCCAGTTCGTCGCACTGGAGCATCTGGGCACATTTCCGGCGTGACGCCGCCGCTTGACCTAAAGTTAACTTCAGGTGTGAGAGTTGGCGGCATGAACGTCACGACCGATTCGTCCGCGCATCCGGCCACCCTCGGCGACTACCCGGCTCCGCGGCCACTCGACGATGCCGCACTCGATCACATCGCGCTGTCTCTGTCCGCGGCGAGCGTGGTCGGGATCGGGGAATCGACCCGCTTCGCTCAGGAAACCTTCGCCGCGCGGGCAGCGCTGTTCCGAATTCTGGTGCAGCACCATGGATTTCGCACACTCGCCCTGCAGGACAGCAGCACCATCGGTGCGGCCATGGACCAGTTCGTGCTGACCGGCGAGGGCTCGGCCGCGGCCGTGCTCGGTGCCGCGTGGCGGCCGTGGCGCACGGCCGAGATGGCGGCCGCACTGGAATGGATTCGCGATTTCAACCGCGACCACGCCCAGGATCCGGTCCGGATCATCGGCATCAAACCGGCACAGGCCGGGCCGGACGATTACGACGCGGTCGCCGCGGCCGTCCGGACCCACGCATCGGACCGGCTGCCCGAGCTGAGTTCGCATCTCGACGTCATCCGCACCGCCCATACCCTCGACGAGCATGTGCAGCGAGCGAACGGGACGCATCCGGGACGCCGATTCGCCGACCACGCGCACGACGCCGCGGCACTCCTGGACGCGCTGCCCACCATCCCCGCGGACGCGCGGGACCGCATGCGGCTGATCGTCGAGTTCCATGAAAACAGCGTCGCGGGACGAGGCAGCTTCGTCGGGGACGACGCCGTCTGGGCCGAGACGATCATCGAGCATCACCGCCGTACCGACCTGCGCACGGTCCTGTGGGATGGAATCGCCCACACGTCCGCGAGCGGACCGGATTTCGGCCTGACCGCCGGTGACGGCGACAATGTCAGCATCGGCAGCGTGCTGCGCGAACACTTCGGCCCCGCCTACGCCTCGGTCGCGATCGGCTTCCACCATGGCAACCTCGGCGTTGCCGAAGTTCCCGCCCCGGCACCGGATCTCGTCGATGCGGCCCTGGGTGAATCCGCCCTGCCGGCCCTCTGGATGGACCTTCGCACCACTCCGGTGCCTCGCCCGGCCGCACTGCGCACCATCAGCGGCGTCTACACCCCGGCAAGCGACGCGGCCGGACGGATCACCGTCGGCTCACTGTCCGGCGCGTTCGACATCCTGATCCACTTCCGCGAGGTCACCCCGGTCCACTGGCTCCCATGAACCGCGATCCCGACTTTGGTGTTGACCGGAACCGCACGCCGACGCCAGGGTCCGGCTAATCCTCGCTTGCGGCCAGTTCCGCCTTGACGAAGACGTATGCCTGAGAGGACGGATAACCGCGACGGGCCAGCACACCTACCAGGCGGCTGATTTTCTTGTCGCGGGCCAGATCTGGTGGCATGCCGCGGAGCTTGCGACGGACCAGCTCCGCGGCGGAATCGTCAACGGGCCCCTCCGGATCAGATCTGGGGCCGGATCTCGCGGGATCGGGCGCTTCCCGGCGGGGCGGGTCGGGAAAATCTGCGGGCGCGAGCTCCGAGGACACCACGGCGAAGGCGGTGGACGGGTCGTAGCCGCGGCGGGCGAGCATGCCGACCAGGCGACGGGTTGCCTTGTCGCGGTCGAGATCTCGGGGCAGGGTGCGTAGTTTCTGACGGACCAGATCCGCGGCGCGGGTCCGTTCGTCATCGCCGCTGATGGCCTCGAGTGCCGGTGCGGAGTCCTCGGGTGCGATGCCCTTGCGGCGCAGTTCCTGCGCGAGCACCTTCTTTCCCTTGCCCGAATATGTGTGCCGGGAGTGCACCCATTGTTCGGCGAATGCCGCGTCGTCGATCAGTCCGACCTCGGCGAGCCGATCCAGCGCTCGCCCGGCGATCTCGGGTGTATATCCCTTGGCCGCCAGCTTGTCCGCGAGCTCGGCCCGGCTGCGGGCTCGGTCGGTCAGTAACCGCAGGCACACGTCCTTTGCCTGCGCCTCCGTCCCGCCCTGCGGCTCGCGCCCGGTGTCCGAACCGTTCCGACGCGACCTGTGCCCGGCATCCGCGCCGCTCCGCCGCGATCCGCGGCCCGCCTCTGCACCGTTCCGCCGCGATCCGCGCCGGGTACGCCGCTCGGACTCCGCCGACTCATCATCGGGGGTCAATCCTCCGACGCGGCCTGCTTCACCCTCGGTTCTTCGAGAGAGCTGCCGATCCGATGTTGGCACGTCAACGATATCGCCCCGTGTTCCTCGACCAGCGGAGCGCTCGGCCGCAACCGCGTTACTGCCGAACGGCCCTTCCTCCGACCGCTCGGCAGTATCGCCGCGTGGCCCCGCGCCACCGGGCGAGGGCCGATGTGCCCGGCCCCCTCGCGCCGGGCGGCCGACAGGATCCGTTGCACCGGGACGATTCCCGAATACCGGTTCGGCACGAGTCCGGACGAACTCATCGGCATCATCGCGAGCACATTCCTCGTCGCGAGGATGATCGCCCCGGAGCTCCTCGCCGGAGTCCGGCGCGATCGCCCCACCATCGGATCTCCAGAGGCCGGTGGGTGCTTCGTTCTCCCCTGGTGCGGGACGCTTCCCGCGCCCCGAACGGCGGTGCGGCCGAGCCGATCCGGAGTGGTCGGCGGGGTCGTCCGCCCGCGACCGTCCTCCCGATTCCACCTGCTCGATCTGCTGGCGCAGCCGCTCCACCGCCTCGAGCCGAGTCACGCCAGGGGCCCGAGACGACCCGGACCCCGGCGTTTCCCGGTCCGGCATCGATTCAGAAGTCGACGGGCGCCTCGGCACCCGCGTCTGCGGTGACATCCGCACCGATGCCGAGCTTTTCCTTGATCTTCTTCTCGATCTCGTCGCGCACGTCGGTGTTCTCGAGCAGGAACTTGCGCGCATTCTCCTTGCCCTGGCCGAGCTGATCGCCCTCGTAGGTGTACCAGGAGCCGGACTTGCGGATGAATCCGTGCTCGACACCCATATCGATGATCGAGCCCTCCTTGGAGATGCCCACACCGTAGAGAATGTCGAACTCGGCCTGCTTGAACGGCGGCGCAACCTTGTTCTTGACGACCTTGACGCGGGTGCGGTTACCCACCGCGTCGGTGCCGTCCTTCAGGGTCTCGATGCGCCGGATATCCAGGCGCACCGAGGCGTAGAACTTCAGCGCCTTACCACCGGTGGTGGTCTCGGGAGAGCCGAACATCACGCCGATCTTCTCGCGCAACTGGTTGATGAAGATGGCGGTAGTGCCCGAGTTGTTCAGGGCGCTGGTCATCTTTCGCAGGGCCTGGCTCATCAGGCGGGCCTGCAGGCCGACATGGCTGTCGCCCATCTCGCCCTCGATCTCGGCGCGGGGTACCAGCGCGGCCACCGAGTCGATGACGATGATGTCCAGCGCGCCGGAGCGCACCAGCATGTCGGCGATTTCGAGCGCCTGCTCACCGGTGTCGGGCTGGGACACCAGCAGTGCATCGGTATCGACACCCAGCTTGCGGGCGTAATCCGGATCCATGGCGTGCTCGGCGTCGATCATGGCCGCGACGCCGCCGCTGGCCTGCGCATTGGCGATCGCGTGCATGGCGAGCGTGGTCTTACCGGAGGATTCCGGACCGTAGATCTCGACGATGCGCCCGCGCGGCAAACCGCCCAGCCCCAGGGCGACGTCCAGCGCGATCGACCCCGTGGGGATGACCGAGATGGGCTGGCGCGCCTCCTCACCGAGGCGCATCACCGCGCCCTTGCCGAAGCTCTTCTCAACCTGCGCCAGGGCGAGCTCGAGCGCCTTATCGCGGTCGTAGGCCTGTGGTGCCATCGTCTGTTCCCCTTCTCGCGGGTGGGTCCTTATGTGGTTAGCGCCCACAGTAGAGGGCGGCACCGACAAGTTCTGACGGCCAGCTTAGACGAACAGATGTTCGATGCAAGCGACGCGCCAGCACACCGCGCGAAACGATCGCCTATCTGCCGCCCGGCATCGCCACCGGCGCGATGCGGTCGGCGCTCATCAGCGCCTGAGCCTGCTTGAACACCCGCAGCGCCGGGGTGACCTCCACATCCGTGATGCCCTCGAGCGGGCCCAGGCGCTCGGTGATGTACCGGTACAGATGCCCGATATCGCGGCAGGCGAGCGAGACCATCAGGTTCGTCGCACCGGTGGCGGCCGCCACATATCCCACCTCGGGATGCGCGGCGATCGCCCGCCCCACCGCGTCCAGCGCGGCCGGGCGCACCCGCAGCCACAACCAGCCCCGCACCGCGTACCCCATCTTCTCCTGCGCGAAATCCAGATCGAAATACAGCACACCGGCCGCCACCAGCTCGGCCATGCGCCGCGCGACCCTGGTGGAACTCCAGCCGGTCGCGGCAGCGATCCGGGCGTAGGGCGCCCGGCCGTCGCGGGCCAGCAGCGCGAGCATCGCCTCGTCCGGGGCCGTGAGGTCCGGCGGCTCGGCGGCGGACCGATCGATCACCCGCCGCGGTGGACCCAGCCGCGCCAGCTGATCCGAGGTGAGCAGGCGCCCGAACTTCGGCCACTCCTCCATCAACGGGAACCGGTGCATGATCTCGTAGGCGTTGATCCCGACGACCTGGGGAGCACGCGGAAGCACAGTGAGCAGCAACGCATCTCGCTGCTCCGTCGAGCGCGTCCGGCTCACGCAGGTCACCTCGGACCCCGTCGAGAGCAGCGTCACCCAGCTGACATCGGGCAACCGGCTCAGCGATTCGGCCAGCCGCAGCGCCTTGTCCGGGGTGGACCGCAGCCGCAGGAGCCAGCGCGTACCGCCCAGCGGCACGGCGTTCACCAGACCGCTGATGCGAATGATGCCGCGCGCCACCAACGACCGGTAGCGCCGCGCGACGGTCTGCTCGGAGACGCCCAGGACCACCCCCAGCGTCGCGAACGGGATGCGCGGATCGGTGACCAGGCCGTGCACGATCTGCTTGTCGAGCAGATCCATCACGGACGATTCATATGTCTCGTCGACAGACACAACGATCACGGTAGGCTCGGCGGGGCACGCTGCTACCGTCGGCCTCGAAATCCGTGGTTGGGATATGTCTTGAACCCCGTCAGCACGGCAAAACGCCTGGTATTGAATATCATCTTCTGAAACAACCCCCCATGCGCCAGCGCGTCGTCGATACGAACCTCATCGAGATGAAGATCATCCTTATCAGATCAGCTGAACTGCAATAACGCCGAGGAACCCCCGCGCTCAGTGTGAGATCCACGCTTCCGCCCCCACCCGGGTACAGCGCCACCGCCACCCGGCCCGCGTCGATCCGATCCAGCAGGACCCGCACGAATTGCGCTGGTGAGATCGGGATCGTTGCCCGCCAACATGATACAAACTCATCATCGAGCCTCACCGCAGTGAGCATCGGCTCCAGTGCACGAAAGTTCGCGAGCTCGACGGGCGCCTCCAACTCGTCCTCACTCCGGCTCCCCGGAGTCACGGCGATACGGGATGCCTGTTGTACCAGTGCGTCCCAGACAGGATCGTCCCGAAACGGAGGCAGCAAGACGTCGCCGCCGAGTGCATCCCAGGCCCGCTGCCACCACGCCACACTACGTATCGGTCGCAGGCCGAGCCGTGTGGCCGCGACGATGAAACACCGCACGAGCAGCAGACGAGCACTGACGCCTCCGAGCTCGATCAGGCCGGGACGGGCGCATTCCGACGCCACCCCCTCGGATATCCGTTCCATCTCCGTATACGCCACCATGGGCGGCGCATCGGTGATCGTGAACCCGATGGGCGAATCCAGCACCGCATCGGCCGGGGCAGGCGGATAGACGACATCATCGGAAGTGAAGATCAACGGCGATACACCCTGCCGCTCGCCACTCATCACGAATTCCACCGCCGGGCCCCCGTACGGCGCTCGGATATGCCTATACCTCAACACCCGAGCGGGGTCGATATTCACCGTATCGTCCAGGGCCGGTAGATGAACGGCTACCCGGCCGGCCCCCACCGTGACCCGAACTCGCTCCAGCCCCTCGAAAGCCTCGGCAATCCGCGCGATTTCCATTGGCGCGCACCTCCCCATCGGATCCGTGGCTCCATAGTCCTCTATTTCCGGGAGATGCGCGGCGGTTCGATGGCTGCGCCGGGTTACCGGCGCGTGACGGTGACCATGTTGACCAGGGCCGAAACGTGCGCCCCGTTCTCGGGCACCGCGCGACCCGCGGCCCGCAGGTAGTCGGTGAGCTCGGTGCGGTCGGCGGTCCACCCGCGCTCGGAGAACCACTGTGCGGCATCCGATCTCGGGTCGTTGTAGATCATCCTGGCCCAGTCGTTGTAGGTAACGTCGTCCGTGCTCGCCTCCTGCGCGACGAGTTCCTCGTAGGACTCCCGCGGCAGTGGCGTCATCTGCTCGATCGAGGCGCGGCTGCCCGGGGCGCTGGCCGATTCGAGCGTCTGGAACAGCTGATCCTGGTCGGCCGGGGTCAGGTAGATGACCAGACCCTCTACCAGCCATGCCGTGGGCGCATCCGGGTCGAACCCACTGTGCCGCAGGGCGGTGAGCCAGTCCTCGCGCAGATCCACCGCGACCTCGCGGCGATCGGCGATCGGCCGGTATCCCGCGGCGGCCAACGCCTCGCGCTTGAAGTCCAGTACCGCGGCGCGATCGAGTTCGTAGACGACGGCGCCCGCGAGGCAGGACAACCGGTAGGAGCGCGAGTCCAGCCCGGCGGCCACGATCACGACCTGCCGGATCCCGCTATCGCGGGCGGCCCGCAGGTAGTCGTCGAAATACCGGGTGCGAGCGGCCTGATGGGCACGGAAGGCCACGCCGAAATCCGCCGACCGCAGCGGATGGTCGCGGGTGAGTTCAGGATCGCCGTCGATCAGTTCCGCCCACTCCCCGCCCACGGCCCGCAGAAATACATCGGCCAGCGGATCACTGGCCAGGGGGTCGGGCTCGCGGGCGACCAGCGCACGAGCCGCCGCCACGAACAACGCCGTGGAGCCGACGCTGGTGGTGATATCCCAGTTGTCCGTATCGCTACGCATGCCGATCACGCTAGCGAGCGGTGGCCCCGATGGGCAGTCGGCAGCGCCGTCGTGCCACATTCCTCCACAGGATCGCGTATTTCGCATGATTTCCGCCGTCGTACGTGGCTCAGCGCAGCATATGCCGCACGCCGTGACCACCGGGGCGACGATCGGACGACCTCGGTAGGTCCGCGGGTGTGGTTGCGGCACAGCGGATTCCGGCGTCAGCTCACAGGTGCGCGGAGCGGCGGGAACCCGTCATCCGAGCATCGGATTCGCCGGCGAGAGCTCCGACGGTCCCCAGCGCAACGGAATCGCGTGCGCGATCTCGACCACCTCGTCGACGGCGAAATCGATCGAGCACTGCGCATCGGTCGCGAAAGTCCGTTCGTCCCAATTTATTTCGGCTGTTCCGGTGACCTGCAGCAGCGCTCCAGTTTCCCAGTCCAGGATCAGGAGCCCGCAGCGCGGATCCGACGCGATATTGCCCAGTGTCATGAACATCGAGTTGCCGCGGTAGTCCGGCCAGCGCAGCACGTCGTCCGACAGCACCTGCAGGAAGCCGGGGTTGCCGCCCTTGGCTGGCCGCGGACGACCTACTGCGGCTGCTGGCGGACTCCCCCGGCCGCATCAAGCAGTGCGCCCACCCGCGCTGCGTCCTGTACTTCCACGACACCTCGAAGAACGGCACCCGCCGCTGGCATTCGATGGCCACGTGCGGCAACCAGGCCAAGGCGGCCCGGCACTACGCCAGAAAATCCTGAGCTGTCAGCGGTCGATCACCAGCGGCCGCGCGGCACATCGAACTCGGCGCACAGCGCGCGCCAGACATCGCGCGGATCGACGCCGTCCTCGATGGCCTGGGAGCCGGTGCGCCCACCCATCGACGGCAGCACGTGATCGGACAGCAGGACATCGCCCCGGGACACCCCGAACTGGGTGTGCAACATTTCCTGAAATTCCGTCAATCGCACTGTTCCGAGAGTACAGCGCACCGGATGCCGACGTCGTAGCGCACGCGGCTCACTCGGCTCCGGCCGCCACCCGATGGCAGATCTCGACCGGGTCCTCGACCTGCTCCACCGTCGCCGCGGCGGTCGCGGCGGCCCGCGAGAACGACGGCTCGTCCAGCATCCGCCGCACCGCGTCGCGCACCGACTCGGCGGTGAAGGGCCGGACCACGATCGAACTCCCCTGGCGGGCGGCACGATTCGCCAGCTCCCACTGATCGCCGCCGCCGGGCACGGTAACGATCGGCACCCCGGCGAGCAGCGACTTGGCCAGCAGCCCGTGCCCGCCGCCTCCGACGACGACCGCGGCCCGCCGCAGCAGCTCGTCCTGGCGGCCCAAACCCGCGACGGCCCACGGCGGCAACTCCTGCGGCGGGGCGTCGAGCATCGAAATCGCCACGCGCACACCGGCTCCGTCGAGTGCGTCGAGGACCGACCGCGCCATTCCCCCGACACCGGTCTGCGCGGTCGACGGTGCGACCACCACCAGCGGATCCTCGCCCGGCGGGAGCGGCAGGACCTCGGCGGTCGGCTCCCAGAGCAGCGGACCGACCACGTGTGTGCGCTCCGGCCAGTCGGGTCGCGGCATCTCGAGGGCGGGCAGGGTAGCGATCAGCCGGGCCGTGGGGCCCGGATCCGCCTCGGGCAGACCGACACTCGTGCGCGCCGCGCCGCGCTGCCGGTCCCCGCGGGTGATCGCGCGCGCGGTCATGCCGCGCAGCACCGCATCTCGCGTACGGCCGCGAAATCCCTCCCCGGGTGCGAGCCCACTTCCGATGGGCGGCAACGCCTTCGATGGGAGATACAACGGATGCGGCGACAACTCCAGCCACGGCACCCCGAGCCGTTCGGCCGCCATGCCGCCGCCCGCGGTCAGCACATCGGAGATCACCAACTCCGGCAGCATGGCGCCCAGCTCCGGCAGGATCTCGGTGGAGATGTGCGCGGCACGCTCGTGAATGCGCTGTCCCGCATCGCCGTCGTCGTCCTGTGGCCGGGGCGCGAGTCCCCGAAGCCGGCGCACCCCGATCCCGGCCGCGCGCGCCGCGTCGAACCATCGCGGACTCGTGAACAGCACCGGCTCGTCCCCCGCGCCCAGCAACCGCAGGCACAGCGCGATCGCCGGAAACGCATGTCCCGGATCCGGCCCTGCCACCACCGCCACTCGCATGGGCACAGACTGCCATATCGGGGCCTGCGTCATCGCTCCCGTCCGGCCGTTCGACGGCGGGCCACCCTATCCTCTTGCGCCGGCGCCATGTCGGGCCCTGCCCCAGCGATCTCCCTGCCACAGCGATATCGCACGCTCCGAGCGGCACCAGTACCAGGCATTACCGGAGGCGATTGGTTAGCATGGCAAATCAGCCAGCGAGGAGGATGTCATGGCCGACGACCCGAAAGATTGGCGCGAGCACGGCGTCCGCGTGGTGCCCGGTGACCAACTCGACCCCAATACCGCGCAGACCCCGGGCATGCACCGCGAGGCCGCGGTCAGCCGGGCGATGACGGGCGCGGCACGGATCTGGGCCGGCACCGTGGCGATCGAGCCCGGCGCCGCCACCGGCGCGCACCATCACGGTCCGCTGGAGAGTGTCATCTACGTGGTCGCGGGCCGGGCCCGGATGCGGTGGGGCGAGCGCCTGGAATATCTCGCCGAGGCCGGGCCCGGCGACTTCATCTACGTACCGCCATTCGTCCCGCATCAGGAGATCAACGCGCAGGACGACGCGACGTTGCGGTGCGTGGTGATCCGCAACGACCAGGAACCCGTGGTGGTCAACCTCGATATCGACGAGGTGGAGGGCGAACCCGAGACCGTGCCGTGGGTCGATCCGCATCATCCCGCGCCGTGATCCCGGACGCACGCACCGCATGATCGCCCCGCTCACCACCGTGGACGAGCTGATGTCCCTGCTCGCCGACTGCGAGGATGCCTGGGACATGCCCGACCGCAGCGGCGATCCGGTCGACATCCTCGATCACGACCGCCAGTGCGCCGAACTGCTGCGCCGCGACCGTCCCCGCGATGAGGAGCTGCAGGTCGCGGGCCTGGTGCACGATATCGGCCATGCCCTGGTGCCCGGCGACGACGCGGGCCACGGCCGACACGGCGCCGCGGCGGTCCGCGAGCTGCTCGGCGCGCGCGTGGCCCGGCTGGTCGAACTGCACGTCGTCGCGAAACGCTATCTGGCGGCGACTGATTCGAGGCACGCGGCGAGCCTTTCGGCCTCGAGCCTGCGCACCCTGGTGACACAGGGCGGACCGATGAGCGCCGCCGAGGCGGCCGCCTTCGAGGCCGATCCGGACTTCGCCGCCGCGCTCACCCTGCGCCGTGCCGACGATGCGGGCAAGGTCGTGGGCCTTGCGGTGGGGGCGCTGGAATCCTGGCGCCCGGTCGTCGAGCGCGTCGCCCGGGCGGCTCGGCGGTAGCAATCCGGCTCGCTCAGCCGCCGAAATAGAACAGCTCGAATCCGACCGCGCGGGCCGCGGCGAACCCCTCGACGGGCTCGGTGGCCCGCTCGACGATCGCCCTGGCCTGTTCGGCCATCGGATCCGAGCTCAGGGCCGCGAGATAACGCCCATGCGCCGCAATCGATTCCAGGGCGGCATCGAAGGAATCGGTGACATCGACGGCGTGCGTGACGACCGGTCCTGCGACCGCCGCCCACCTGGCCGACCAGATGGGCAGGCCCCCCAGTTCGGGGAAGATCCACTCGTTGGCGGCATCGGCAATCGCGTCCAGCGCGGCCCGGCCGACCGCACGGTGGTCGGCGCTGTTGAGGTATCCCGGCTGCCATGTGCCGCCGAAATTGAACAGGACCACCATATCCGGACGATGCTGGCGAATCGCCCGGGCCAGATCGCGGCGCAGCGCCAGGCTCTCCTCGATCCGCCCGTCCGGATATCCGAGGAACTCCACCTCGTCCACACCCACGGCCTTGGCGGCGGCGATCTCTTCCGCCTCCCGCAGCGGCCCGGCCTGATTGGGCGGTAGCCCAGCGATCCCGGCCTCCCCGCTGCTGGCCAGCACATAGCGGATGTGCTTGCCCTGCCCCGTCCAGCGGGCCACCGCGGCCGCAGCCCCATACTCGATATCGTCCGGGTGGGCGACGATCACGAGCCCGCGCTGCCAGTCCTCGGGTACCTGCTCCATGTCACCTATTCAAGCATCGGAGACGACAAGGGGCCGCCCGGCACCTTCGGCCCGGGCGGCCCCAGCGTGCACGACGTCTACATCTTGTCGACCGTGGACTTCGAGCCCGACACCGCCTTGTACAGCAGGTACAGCCCGAACACCACGGCACTGATCATCAGGATCGGGAACAGCGCCTTGACCAGCGCGCCGACCACGATCAACGCCAGCCACACAAGCGCGACGACGCCCAGGATCTTCCAGAACATGTTCCATTCCTCCCGAAGGTTTCCGTCGAACCTTTCGTCTGCGTGATCCGACACCATCCATACTGCCGACTCCCCGCCGGAATATCACCAGGTCAGCGTCGATATCAGGGAAAAATCAGGGTTGTTCCGGAGGGGATGTGAGCCGTGCCGTCCCGAGCGCAGGTGCGCCTCCGTCGCAGACATGCGGAGTTCTGACATCGGTACCGACGCCGTGGCCGACGCCAGTCTCCTGCTCAACACCTGCCGCGCCCGCCGGCCCTCACCCGGCGGTGCGGTGGTCCTCGAGGTCGACGCCATGAGCATCAGCGTCCGCGATGAAATCGTCGACATCTTCCCGACGGCCCTGTGGCCAGCGAATCCGCCTGACATGTAACCCCTTTCACAAACCCGGACCGCCCCTCTCCCTCGTGCTATCCTGCTAGTAATTTCAGTCAACGCTGAAATGACTAGCAACATCGACTGCGGAGGAATGGGCATGACACCTGAGCATGTGACGTTCAACAGCCTGGGCACCCGGTGTGCCGCTGACCTGTATCTGCCCGAGGCCGACGGGCCGGTCCCCGGCCTGGTGCTCGGACACAGCGGTGTGATGGTCAAGGAAGCCCTCGCGGTTTTCGCGCCCTACTTCGTTGGGGCCGGGTTCGCGGTACTGGCCATCGACTACCGCACCGTCGGGTCCAGCGACGGCGAGCCGCGCGGGCAGGACTATCCCGAACGACAGGTGGAGGATTTCCGCAGTGCGATCTCCTACCTGCAAGGGCGGTCCGAGATCGATGCAGAGCGCATCGGACTGTGGGGCGTCAGCGTCGGCGGTTCGGTGGCGGTGCAAGCCGCAGTGCTGGATCGGCGCGCGAAATGCGTTGTGGTGCAGAGCCCCAGCGCCTGGAACGGTTGGCGGTACCTGGAGCGGTTGAGTAGTCGGGCCGGTGTGCGGACGCTGCGCGATCAACTGGACGAGGACTGGCAGAGGCGGTACGAGGGCGGCGCGAGCGCGCGGATTCCGCATCTGGAACTCGACTACGACAGCGTGCGTGACACCCCGGATCTGGCGGCCGAGATGTTCCCGACCTATCGCAACGAGAAGACACTCGACTCGCACGAGCATCTGCTGACCTTCGCCCCCGAGAACCTCATTCACCTGCTGGCACCCACCCCGCTGCTGATGATCGCCAATGGCGGCTGGGACCCCTACCACATGCTGGAGGAGGGACAGAGCGCGTTCGCCAAGGCGGGCGAGCCGAAGCGCCTGGTGGTACTGCCCTACGACGTCCTCGGCCTCTACATGGGTCCCGGACTCGAGGAATCGATGGCGCTGGCCATCGACTGGTTCGACCTCTACCTGCGCAAGACGCGGCTCGCGACCATCACCGCACCGCCGACTCGGGAGTCAGTGGCCGCCATGATTGAGTGATCCCACCGACCAGTAGCCGAGGAGGCGCACCGATGCCAAGCGAGCACCAACAGGACGACATCATGCAGTGGGTGGAGCAAGTGACTACCTTCTGCGTCGACGAGTGGGGGCTCACGCCGATCACCGGGCGCATTCTCGGACTGCTCATGATCTGCGACCCGCCCGAGCAGTCGGCGGGGCAGGTCGCCGACGCCATCCAGGCCAGCCGGGCGTCGCTGACCTCGAATATGCGGTTGCTCGCCACTATCGGCCTGGTCCGCAAGGTGCGCATCCCGGGTGATCGCACTGCCTACTACCGCATCGAAGACGATGCCTGGCAGAAGGTGATCCAGCGCAAGATCGCCGGCCTCGGCGCGTTCGGCGATATTGCTGACGCCGGCCTCGCCCTCTTCGCCCCTGGAAATCGCGCGCGCACCGAGCGTATTCGCGCCGCCCAGCAGGCATTGACCTGGCTCCGCGACCTTTCCGCGGAGCATCCCATGAAAACGTGAGGTATCTCGTGACTACGCAACATACCCGTCTGACTCTGAATCAGCTCGAGGAAACCCTGCTGATCACACTGTGGGCCAAGGCCCTCGACAGCAAGCTGCCTGTGCCGATGCTCGGCGACACCCGCTCCGCGGAAATCGCGGACCAGATCGACTACGACTTCAGCAAGTTGAAGATCAAGGACAGCCTGACCTACGAAACAGCGCTGCGCTCCAAAATGTTGGACGACGCCGTGCGGTCGTTCACCGCCGCGCATCCCAACGCGGTGGTGCTCGACCTGGGATGTGGGTTGGATCCCCGGATGATCCGGTGCCAACCGTCCGCCGGAATCGATTGGTATGACGTCGATTTCCCCGAGGTAGTGGATCTGCGACCGCAATTTCTCCCCGAGCCTTCACATCTGATCGGGGCAAATATCACCGACACCGACTGGCTGGCGGACATACCGCACGACCGGCCCGCTATGATCGTCGCCGAGGGACTGATCCCCTTCCTACCCGGCGATTCGTTCCAGCTCGTGACCCACACTCTCACAACACATTTCACGACCGGGGAGATCGCCCTCAACGGCTACACCCGCTTCGCGGCATGGGCGATGAAATACCACCCCACCATCAAGGCCCTCGGTATCAAGGCCGCCGCCGGGTTCGACGATCCGCGCATACCGGAGACCTGGAGCACCGGTCTCACTCTGGTCGACGAGGACTTCCTCACCCGCGCACCGGAGATCGCCGACTGGCCGCAACCCCTGCGCGCCCTCACCCGCGCCATGGCCCACAGCACGGCCCTGTCCCGTCAGGGCGCACGCATCCTGCGCTACCAGTTCTGACCCCAAACAATCCGGCCTTATCGCTACTGCGTTCGGATCTTCGAGATCGTCAGCCGCGGTGAGTATTTCGTTTATTGTCTCCCCGCGTGATCTGCAACCTCGAAATCAGCGGGTTCGGGGTTCGAGTCCCCGATTGCGCACCATTTTCACCCCTGATTCAGGGGTTCTAGTGCACTAGACCACCGAACCCACCAACGTCGAGGATGAGCAGCATCGCAACTCACCGGCGACCGCGAATCTTCGATCTGACGCGGTGATCTTCGCCGACCAGGCAGGAGTCTTCCGGACCGCGCCTGGTCGCGTGGCGGCAGTTCTGATGCACCGGTTGATCGAGCATGAGCCTCGGACAGGATGCGGCTATCGGTGAGGTGACCCCGCCCTTGCCGACAACCCTCGGGTGTTACCGAGACTTCCACCGAGAGAACACATCCCGTACCTCGCGGGGCGCATGAGTCAACGCGTCGACATCGGGGTCAGCCGCAGTGACACGGGGGATGTGGACGATGGCATCGTAGGCGTCCAATGGGCTCAGGTCCGAGTAGTACGTGCCGTAACGCTGCCGTGTCACGGTGCCGGCAATGGCTGCGTCGGAGGGGGACAGGCGTCGGAGGTCGGTCGCGAACAGGCCGTCGTGGCTGGCGGCCATGAGAGCGTCGAGGCTGCCCGGTTCGGGTGCTTCCATATCCGTGAAGAGTTGCCCTCGTTCACTCGAGGACCTCGCTGCGCCGCGCGCCGCCAGGCCCACGGAAACCGCTGCGCAACCTGACCCGATAGGTCCCGAAATGCGAGATAAGCGACCCCACGATATTCGTGACCTTTCCCAATCACCCACTGGCCCGGTTCAGTGACGCCACCCCGTTGTTCGCGTCGAAGATGACGGGCGCAGCGGACCGCTCGAGTAGCGGCACGAGCGCGAAGCTGATGAAGGCCGGGTATGGCAGCGTCCGCGGTCGTGAGCGGTTCAGCTCGCCGGTAGGAATTCCCGGATCCGGGCTGACACCAGTTCGGGCTGCTCGGCCTGGATTATGTGCATCGAGTCCACGGTCTCGAAGCGCGCATTCTCGAGCGAGTCGACATACTGGCGCTGGTGTTCCTGGATGTCGGTCAAATGCTTACCGGCACCTCTTGGAACTCGGCCGGCGGAAAGCAGAACCACCGGGCATTTCGGCGGTGCCGGAGGTTGGCGGCGAAATTCCACGACGGCGTCGGCTCGCGCAGCCGCTTCACGACGCATCTGCGCGAAGCTCTTCGCGCGGACTTCCAGCGGGAAGATCTCGCTGACCGTCAGGTACGCGGACCTGGCGCCGGTCGAAGCGACGAAGAAGATGACGCACCAGCAGATCGTCCGAGTGACCGCGTTCGGGACGCCGGAATAGAACAGGGCCGCCGAGATCAACAGCAGCGAGCCGGAGAGAATATAGGTGCCCGAAATCATCGTTCGGTGGCCGATGATGTTGCGCCGCAGCAATGAATCCCAGCACGGAGGACGCGGTGAATTCGACGCGCGATACGGTCGAGCTTCTACGATGCAGTACGCGCCAAATTCGCGGGCAACACGGAGCAGACCGCGGCGCTCGAAGCAGCGACGGGCGCCCCATCGGGCTCGCCTCCGGTGCTGCGGCTGGCCGAGATCCTCCGGCACGCCGAACAGGTCGACCCGGCGTTCGCGGCACGTCTACGCAACGAGTGGGTCAAAATTTCCGCCGCCGGAAGTCATGGAGACACCACCAACGAGATCACCGGCACCGCGTCCGGGAATGCCGTGCAGGCACGCGACATTCAAGGTGGCATAACCTTCTAGCACGCCCGATCGCCTGAACGCCGATACAGCAGGTGCATTTGCGAGGTTTTTCGATCGGCGAATCGCCCCGCGACCGTTGGCATTGACATTTTTACGGTGAATGGCGATTTGCGACGATAGCCTGTGGGCGCGGCTGAATCTGGATGCTTTCTGCCCGCCCGTTCTGCACTGGTTTCGATCCACAGGTCATCAACGCAAGAGAAAGGGAGCAGTTGTGAAAACAAAGCTCTTCGGTACATTGTTCGTGGCGACCGCCGCGGGCGCTCTGCTGGTCGCGCCCGCCGTGGGCTCGGCCCTCGCGGAGGCTCCCATGCCGGCGCATCAGCAGTCGAACGAGTCGCCCGACTGGGGCGGATACAACAACCCCGGCTGGCGCAATCCGCACAACGACGACTGGCGCTGCGACCGCCACGGCAACTGGCACAACGATCAGCACGATCAGTGGGGCCGCCCCGACGGGCGCTGCCACACGTGGTGATCCGCCCCGGCGACAAGCTCAACCCATAACGCACGCGACCCCGGCCTTTTCGAAGGCCGGGGTCGACTTCATCCGGTCACCGGCATTGCCCCGCGTAGTACGCGTCCAACAGCGGCACCGGATCCAGCTCCTCGACCTGATGACCCGCGTTGACGTGGTCGGTGAGGTCCTTTCCGTCCCGGGCCTGCACGATCCGGATCTGGCCCACGGTCCCGGCGAGGGTGCCCGCGACCCTGACGGCTCGGCGATAGCCGGGTGCGTCGCGATCGGCGATGATCCATACGCGACGGGCGCCGCGCAGCCAGGCCGCGTGGGCGTGATGCCAGCTCAGCGCGCCGCCGGCGTTGGTGGTGGCGAACAGGCCCGCGCGACGGGCGGTGCGGGCATCCCGTTCCCCCTCGCAGAGGTGGATGTCCGCACCGGCCGCGACCGCCGGCACGATATCGGGCAGCTGAAACGGGATGGCGGCGAATCCCCCACGCCGCCAGCCGGTCTCGGTCATATGCTCCTGCCAGAAATGCTTGTCGTGACCGCGCTCGCGGGGCGTGTGCCGACGGGTTACGCGACCCTCCGGGCTACCGTCCGGCCATCGGTAGATGTAGGTCGCGATCGTGCGGGCCCGCCCGGTGACGCGGCCCAGCTCGGGCCGATGCCGGTCCAGCGGCAGTCCGGCGGCCAGGATGGCCCGGTCGGCCAGTGCCGGCTCCGCGGCGCGATCGACAGAACCCGTTGCACGACCGGATATTTCACGATCGAGCGGGCGATCGAAGAGGTCGCGAACCCGCAGGCCGAGGCGGGCCAGCACCGCCTCGTCGACGCAACCGGCGAAGCAGCGGACGACGGTCTTGCCCTTTCGCCGGTTGTAGGCCACCCCCAGCGAGGGGTGATGAGAACGCCCGTCGCCCTCGTGCACAGGACACAGGTAGCGAATCCATTCACCGCTGGGCCTGCCGGGGCCGCACGCGCGATCGAGCGCGGCGGTGACGGTATCCCAGGATCGATCGGCGCTCATACTGTCGTCCTCTCCCCCTCCGGTGTACCGCGCACCGCTGCGATTCGCACGTATGTGCGAGAAATCGTGACGACACCGCGACCGGACCAGCCCCCACACCAGCAACGCAGACAGGGCACAGCCGGCATCGGCCCAGCACTCGGTCCTACTGGGCCCCGACGAGCACCCCCTCGCCGAACTCGCTCCGAGACGCCGTCCGGCACACCCGCCACCTCGAGCGCGACCCGAGTGCGGAAGGTCGACCGACCGCACCCAGGCCGGGATAGCCTGCGGCGGAACCGATTACGTCCGGGCCCGTCAGTGGGCCGGAGGACTCGGTGATTCCGGCAGCGGCGGCACCTCCGCGGCCCGAAAGCCGTCGATGAGCAGGGCCAGGTGGCGACGCCACGCGTCCGGCGCGTAGCCGCGCGTCATCTCGACGGTTCGGGATATCCCCCAGATCACGAAGGCCAGATCGTCGACCTTCGCATCGGGCCGCAGGGCGCCCGCGCGCGCCGCCCTGCCGAAAAGCTCCGCCAACGAGGCCCCCGCCGCATCGCGGAGCGGTTGTGCCGCAGCAGATTTCATCCCCCGCGCGGCGACCTCGTTGAAACCGCGGTCTCCGGCCTGCAATTCACACATTCCGGTCATATAGGCGACGAAGCCGCGCCACGGGTCGGGGTCCGCGGCGGCACGATCAGCAAGGGCGGCAAGGGATTCCAGGCGATCGACGAAGACGGCCTCGATCAGAGCGTCCCGGGTCGGAAACCGATTGTAGAGAGTGCCGTTGCTGACCCCGGCATGCCGGGCGATGTCGGCCATCGCCACGTCGATTCCGTGGTCGGCGAACATCTCTCGCGCGGCGTCCAGCAGCAGCGCCCGGTTGCGCCGGGCATCGCTGCGCAGCGGACGCGGGGTCGACGGTGTCATGGGCCCGATTCTATAAGTTGACGACATCGTCGAGTTACACGTACCGTTCCGAATGCAACTTGACGAGACCGTCAACTTTGGAGAGAGCATGTCGAAGACCATTGCCGTATTCGGTGCGGGCCCCGGTTTCGGGCGCGCGGTCGCCCACCGATTCGGCCGCGAGGGCTTCCGAGTCGCACTCGTGGCCCGCACGCAGAACAAGCTCGACCGGCTCGTCGCGGAGCTGGCCGAACACGACGTCGAGGCGGCGGGCTTCGCAACGGACCTGTCCGACCGCACCCGGCTGCGCCCGGTGCTCCATCGCATCGGCGAGCGATTCGGCAACATCGATGTCATCCATTACGCACCCGCCGGTCCGGAATGGATACCGCGTCAGGTGGATATCCGTGCGGCGGATCCGAATTCGTTCGAATTCGGCCTGGACATGCTCCTGCGCACGCCCGCGGAGCTGATCGGCCTGACCCTGCCCGCCATGCTCGAGCGCGGCGAGGGCGCGGTGCTGTTCGGGCTGGCGGGCCCGAACGACGTGCCGTTCCCGCAGGTCGGCAACGTGGCGGTCGCCGCCGCGGCGGCTCGGGCCTACCTGCACAATCTGCATGCCTCGCTGTCCGATACCGGCCTCTACGCGGGGCTGGTCCAGGTCGCGGGCATGGTGGGCGGCAGCGAATCGGCCGAATACGTTGCCGCGCACTGGGATCCATCGCTGCTGCCGGAACCGCTGAATCCCGCGATACTGGCCGATGCCGCCTGGGAGCTCTACTCGAAACGCGACCGATTCGAGACGATCATCGGCCTGTGATCGGCGCGGGAAGATCCCAAGTGGGGCGTCTGCGGTGCCACAGGCACGGACTTCACCAATACCATTGCCGGGCAGAAGGTTGGCGACGGCTACGACGACGTCGCCAACTGAACTCCCGCGCCGCGGTCAGCGCGGCCGGATATTACGGTTGTGCCGGAACAGGTTGGCGGGGTCGACATCCGACTTGACCGCGGTGAGGCGCTCGTAGGTCTCGGTACCGTAGCCGGCCCGCGTCTGGGCCTCGTCGGCCCACTCAGCCCCGCCGTAGAGGAAGTTCAGGTGGTGGCCGATCGTCCACGGGGACAGCGCCTGTGCGATCAGGTCGTGACGCTCCCGCACCGATGTACCCTCGCCCTCCGGGCCGGTGATGAACCGGACCACATATTCCGCGTCGCGGTGACCGATCGACACGGCGGCGGGTCCGGGCCGGCGCAGCGCGCCGCCCAGATGACGGAACCCGGCCACCACCGGAACCGATGACGTGGGACCGGTCACGTCCAGGAATGCCTGGGCCGCTTCGGGTGTCAGCTCGGACAGCAGCGCGTTCGTGGCGGCGTAGGCGTGCGGGAAGGGCGGATCGCTGTAGATGGTTTCGGTCTCGGTGTACGGCATGGTGCGCACCGAATCCACCAGGCGCTCACCGATGGCGCGCAGCGGCGCGATCAGGCGCTCGCCCTCGGCCTCGGCGCCGGTATAGGCGATATTGATCGTGGCGATGTACCTGCCGCGCAGCGGTTCCGGGATCACCGGGATGTCCGGCATGGTCATCGCGGTGATCGCCGAGGTCATCTCCTCGGGAAGATCGCGAGTCCACCGGCGCCAGGCCTCGAGGGCGGGTGCGACGAGTTCGGTGGCGAAGGTGAGCTGGCCACCGTAGACCGTGGCGATCGGGAACAGCTCCAGCTCCAGGGCGGTGACGACGCCGAGGTTGCCGCCGCTGCCCAGCACCGCGCCGAACAGATCGTCGCCGGGGGTCAGGTGGCGCAGGCGGCCGTCCGCGGTGACCAGGTCGATGGCGCGGACATGATCGGCGGCGTAGCCGTAGGTGCGGGCCAGTATGCCCAGACCGCCGCCGAGGTGGTAGCCGACCACGCCGACGGTCGGGGACGAGCCGTTCAGCGGGGCGAGGCCGTGTGCGGCCGCCGCCTCGATGAGGGCCTGCGCCTGCACCCCCGCCGACACCCGGGCGGTGCGGGCGGCCGGGTTGACGACGACGTCGCGCATCCGGCGGGTGCTGATCAGCACGCCCCCCTCGGCGGCCACCGACAGCCCGTGGCCGGTGGCCTGCACCGCAATCGGAAGGTTGTGCCGCGCCGCGTATTCCACCGCGCTGCGGACGTCCTCGGCGTGCAGCGCGCCGACCACGAGTGCGGGCCGATGGGTGTACGCGGTCTGGAATCCCGCGATCTCCTCCTCGTACCCGGATTCGCCCGGGAGGAAAACGGGTCCGGCGACCTCGGGAAGTTCGGTGAGCGAGTGCGTCTGTGTCATGACATTGATCTTGCCCAGCTGCACTCCAGAAGTACAACAGATAGATATTCTCGAAGCTATAATCATCATTTATGGAACTGCGGCAGCTGCGCTACTTCGTGACCGTGGTCGAGGAGGCGAATTTCACCCGCGCCGCGGCCCGTCTGCATCTGACCCAGCCAGGCCTGTCCGCGCAGATCCGGCAGCTGGAAAGGGAATTGGGGCAGCCGCTGCTGGACCGGTCGGGGCGGTCGATCACCCCGACCGCGGCCGGCGCGGCGGTGCTACCCCAGGCGCGGGCGGCCCTGGCTGCGGCACAGCGGATTTCGCAGACGGTCGACGAATTCACCGGGCTCGTGCGCGGGCACGTCAGGGTCGGTTTGATCTCCGGCGCGGCCTACGACGAATTCGATGTCGCGGGAGTGCTGACGGCCTTCCATCGGGACCATCCGCAGGTCGCGATCAGCCTCACCGAGGACACCACGGACCGCATGCTGGCCGCCGTCACGCGCGGCGACCTGGATATCGCGCTGATCGGACTGAGCGGCGAGCCGGATCCGGCGTTGGGCGTCGAGATCGTGCTGGATACCCGGATCAATGCCGTCGTCGCGGTGGACGATGCCGAATTCGGGGATCGGACAACGCTTTCCGAGCTGCGCGACCGTCCACTGATCTCCCTGACCCGCGGCACCGGCATCCGCGGCGTGCTCGAACACGCCTGCGCCGCCGTGGGTTTCGCACCACGCATCGAATTCGAGGCCGCCGCACCGGCATTGCTCATCAAGCTGGCCGCCGGTGGATTGGGTATTGCCATCGTCCCCGACATTCCGCCCGCGCAGGCCGCCGCCGCGGGCGTCCGCACGGTCGAGATCACCGACCCCGAGCTGCGCGGCCGCCTCGGCCTGGTCTGGCACGCCCGCGGACAGCTGGGCCCCGCCGCGAAGGTGCTGCTCGGTCAGCTGCGCATCGCCCTGGGCCGGGAGCTGCGCACTGCGATGGTCTCACAGTGATGTCGGCGCATCAGCGCGTGCGAACGGCGGAGTCCGCCAGCACCGCCCGCACGCCGCCGTCGAGCCCGGCCTGAATGCCGACCAGCCCCAACAGGATCACCCCGGTGGCAACGTGCACGACCGCGTCCATGTGGTTGTGCGGGAAGGTAAGAATCCAGGCGACGCGGTGCGAGAACCAGGCCCAGATGCCCGCGACGAAACCGCCACCGAGAGCCGCGGCAATGCACCACCACGCCGCCCACGACTTGCGGACCACCAGGAACAGCGCCGGGCCGAACAGCGCCAGACCGGCCACCGCGTGCCAGCCGTTGTAGTCCATACAGACGACCGAGGTCGTGGGCGCGTGCTCGCCGATGGCGAAGCTGGGCTGCGCTATCCACCCCGCGATGGCCCACACGACGTGCACAAGGGCGATGACGAACACCGCATACTGCAGAAAACTCCAGCGCGGCACCGCATCTCGAGAAACGGCCGCATCACTGACACTCATTGCATGACCTCCCACCCGGCGGGCACTACGCAGCATTGCGTACGACATAGCGTAGTTGACCGGGCCGCCGGGTGGAAGGCTGTATCCGATTGCCTCCGCTTCGCTCCGGCGGGCGCTAGAGAATCCGCGAGAGGAACATCTGGGTCCGCTCCTGCTGCGGATTGGCCAGCACCTCGCGCGGCACGCCCGACTCCACCACGACACCGCCGTCCATGAACACCAGCTGATCGGCGACCTCGCGGGCGAAGCCCATCTCGTGCGTCACCACCACCATTGTCATGCCGGAGGCGGCCAGCTCGCGCATGACGGCCAGGACGTCGCCGACCAGTTCGGGGTCCAGCGCCGAAGTGGGCTCGTCGAAGAGCATCAACTTCGGATCCATGGCCAGCGCGCGCGCGATCGCGACCCGCTGCTGCTGCCCGCCGGACAGCTGCGACGGATAGGACTCGGCCTTGTCCGCCAGGCCGACCCGATCGAGCAGTTCCTTCGCCCGGGTGATCGCGTCGGCCTTGCGGACCTTCTTGACCTGCGTGGGCGCCTCGATGATGTTCTCGAGGGCGGTGCGATGCGGAAACAGGTTGAAGTGCTGGAACACCATCCCGATATCGCGGCGCTGCCGGGCCGCATCGCGCGGACTCATCTCGTAGAGACGCTCGCCGCGCTCGGTGTATCCAACCAGCTCGCCATCGACGTACAGCCGCCCGGCGTTCACGGTCTCCAGGTGATTGATGCACCGCAGGAAGGTCGACTTGCCCGATCCGGAGGGCCCGATCATGCACAACACCTCCCCCTTGGTCACCTCCAGGGAAATGCCCTTGAGCACCTGCACGCTGCCGAAGCTCTTGCATACCTGCTGAGCCCGGATCATCGGGGTCGTAGCATCGGAATTACTTGCGGTAGAAGTCATTTGCCCATATCCCCGATGTTCGCGGAGGTTTCGACCAGCGCCCGGCGCTGACGCGCGGTCAACTCCCGGCTCGACCCGCGCGAGTAGTACCGCTCGAGGTAGTACTGCCCGACCATCAGCACGCTGGTGATGATCAGGTACCAGGTCGCGGCGACGAGCAGCAACGGAACCGGCTTGAAGTTCACCGCCGCGATGTCGTGCGCCCGGCCGTACAGATCGATGGTCAGCGGGATCGCGGTCACCAGCGAGGTGGTCTTGAGCATGCTGATCAGCTCGTTGCCGGTCGGCGGGATGATCACCCGCATCGCCTGCGGCAGCACCGTGCGCCACATCGTCTGCGTCCAGGACATGCCCAGCGCGACCGAGGCCTCCCGCTGCCCCTCACCCACGGAATTGATACCGGCCCGGACGATTTCGGCCATGTAGGCCGACTCGTTCAGGCCGAGACCGATCATCGCGAACAGGAACGGCGCCTGCCACTGCTGCACATCCCAATGCGTGAAATGTGGTCCGCCGAAGGGAATTCCGAGCTCGATGACCTTGTACAGCGACGGGAACAGGCCCCAGAACAGCAACTGCACATAAACCGGGGTGCCGCGAAAGATCCACAGATAGCCCCACGACACCGAGCGAAGCACCGGGTTCGGCGACAGTCGCATGACCGCCAAGGCGACACCCAGCGCCACACCGATGATCATCGCCAGGATGGTCAGCTCCAGGGTCACCACCGCGCCGTCGAAGATCCGCACGTCGAACAGGTAGTCCCAGTAGGTCTTCCACTGGTAACCGTCGTTGGTGGCGGCGCCGTAGAGGAACAGCGCCAACAGGATCGCGAGTACGACCGCCGCCAGCCACCGGCCCGGCCGCCGCAGCGGCACCGCCTTGATCGGCGCGGGCTCGGTCAGTGAACCGGCGGCGGGCGAACTATCCGCCGCGCCGCCGGTGGACTTTTCAGGGTCCGGTGAGTTCACCGTGTCAGCCCTTGGCCCCGTTGGTGACCGACTTGGTGATCGCGCCCTGCTCGACACCCCAGTTCTGGCAGATCTTGAGGTAGTCGCCGTCGTCCATCAGGTGCTGCACCGCGGCCTGCAGGACCGGGCCCAGCGGCGAGCCCTTCGCGATCGGCCAGCCGTACGGCGCCGAGGAGAAGATCGCGCCGTCCGTCTCGATCTTGCCCTTGTTCTGCTTGACCGCGTACGCGGTCACCGGCGAATCCGCCGAGAAGGCGTCCACCTGGCCCAGCACCAGCGCGTTCGCCGCGGCGGCCTGATCGTCGAAGGCGACGATATCGATCTTCGGCTTCCCGGCGTCGGTGCAGGCCTTGCTCTTCGCGGGCAGCTCGTCGGTCTCCTGGACCGTGGTGCGCTCCACCGCGACCTTCTTGCCGCAGGCGTTGTTCGGGTCGATCTGCTTGCCGACCTGCTGGGCCCACTGGCTGCCGGCGGAGAAGTAGTCGACGAAATCGACGGACTTCTCGCGGTCGGTGTTGTCGGTGAAGGAGGACATGCCGAGGTCGTAGGTGCCGGCCTGGATGCTCGGGATGATCTTCTCGAAGTCGGCCTGCTGGTAGTCGGCCTTGATGCCCAGGGTCGCGGCGACCGCGTCCATCAGGTCCACGTCGAAACCGACGATCTTGCCTGTCGAGGGATCCTTGAACTCGTTGGGCGAGTACGGCAGATTGACACCGACCACCAGCTTGCCGGCCTGCTTGACCTTGTCGGGAAGTTGCGAGGCCAGGGAGTCGACCTTGTTCACCTGGACTTTGGCAACGGTCGGCGCGTTACTTTCCGAGTTCTTGGTACAGCCCGTCAGCACCAACGCACCACCGGCGACAATACATGCGGCCCGCAGGATGTACCCGCGAGCTCCGGATCGAACAGACACAGCAGCCCTCCATGTTTGGGTGAGCGATAACACGACATCGCCCGCCGTTCGAAATTTAGGCGATCAGGACCGACTGTGGCGGTCGGTTACAGAAGGTTAATGCATATTCGCCTCGCCGGAACCGCTCCCCCGCCTCCCCGGAACTACTTCCCCGCCTCCCCGGGATTTCAGCGTGTCGTTGCTCAACACCAGTTGCTCGTCGGGCCGGCCGTTGACGGCCACACTCGGTGGGCCCGTCCCCGGCGAGGTGGCACCAGAGGTCACCACTGATGTAGCCGGGCGCGCACCTGCTCGGTGAATTCGCTGGTAGAGGCCAATCCGCCCAGGTCCGCGGTTGCTATACCGGCCTTGAACGTGGCCGCGATCGCCCGCTCGATGCGCTCGGCGGCCTGGATCGGCCCGGCCTCGTCGCGGCGCGAGCCCAACCAGCGCAACAACATCGCCGTGGATAGTTGCAGCGCCGCCGGATTCGCGCGGTTGCGCCCGGCCAGCGTCGGCGCGGCGCCGTGCACCGCCTGTGCCATCGCCCGGTCCGCAGAGCAGTTCAGCGAGGCGGCGATGCCCAGTGAGCCGCCGAGCTCGGCGGCCAGGTCGGACAGGATGTCGCCGAACAGGTTCTCGGTGACGAGCACGTCGTAGTCGGCGGGCGCGCGGACCAGATGAGCGGCCGTGGCATCGACGTGCTCGTCATCGACGATCAGGCCCGGATACCGCGCGGCCACCTCGTAGCAGACATCGCGAAACAGGCCCATCGTCATCGGCAGCACATTCGCCTTGTGCACGATCGTCAGCAGGCCGCGGCGCGAGCGGGCCAGGCGGCATGCCTCGTGCGCGATCCGTTCGGTGGCGGCCCGGCTGAACACTCCTACGGACATCGCCACGTCCGGCGTGGGCTGGAACTCGCCGGAACCGGCGACCATGTTGCGGTCGGCGTAGAAGCCCTCGCTGTTCTCCCGCACGATCACCAGGTCCATCCCCGGAGTCGTGGCGCGCACCCCCGCGAACGCCCGCACGGGGCGGATGTTGGCGTACAGGCCGAACCGCTTGCGGATCGCGCCGCCGGGCGGGGCGCCGGTGCGGTGTTCGGGCGCATAGGACACGTTGTCGTGCGGGCCGAGGATCCAGCCCTCGAGGGTCTCGAGCATCTTCAGGGTCGAGATCGGTAGCGGGTCACCGCATTCGGCGATCGCACGCTGCCCCATCGGCAGCGGCAGCCATTCGATCGCCGGGGCCTCGACCACCGCCATCGCCTCGTCGGCCACGTCCCGGGCAGCCCGCACCACCTCGGGCCCGATGCCGTCGCCCTCGATCAGCCCCAACCGTACGGTGCGCGCGGTCACCGCTCACCGGCCTGGCTGATCCGCCGTGGGGCCACGGCCCGCTTGGTTCGTCGGGCAACCGATGAGTATCCACTGCGCACACCCCATGCTAACCGCAGGTCAGCGGGCCGACCGCGGCGCCGGGCCGGCAATCGACGAGTCACGGGGTGACGATGGGGAACCAGAACGGGAACGTGTCGAGCAGCTCGAACAGGCCGGTGAGGGCGGCACGATCGCCCTCGACGCGCACGCTTCCGGCGGCAATCTCCCGATCGAGCGTGCTCGCGCCGACGATGACGTTCTGGAAGGCGCTTCGTTTCCAGTGCACGGCGGCGTCGGGATCGGGTAGGAGCTTGCCCGCGGTGTACACGAGGGTGGCGTTGCTGAGCCGGACAGCGAATTGTTCGGTGGTGCCTTCGATTTCGGCGAAGAACCAGTTGAAGCGGCCGGTGCGGTGCCAGGCGGCGGGACCGTCGAGGCGGATGCCGAGGTAGTCCAGCAGCATCTCGAGGGTCATGGCGTCGAGCACGTCGGGTCCGGCCAGTTGAATGGCCCCCAGGTCTCGCACGCCGTGACGCAATTCCATTGCGCCCATGAGATATTCATTTCGCCAGGGACCGTTCTCCGTCTGATAGCCCAGCTGTTCGAGCGCGTCGGCCTGCAGCGTGCGGGCATCGGCGTTGCCGGGATCGGCGAACACCACGTGGGTGAGAACCTCTGCGACCCAACGATATTCACCGGACTCGTAGGCGGTGCGGGCACGCTTCAGCACCGCGTCGGCGCCGCCCATGTACTCGACGTATTTCGGGGCGGACCGCTCGGGGGGAAGCGGGTCGAGGTGCGCGGGATGGCTGTCGTACCAGCCGAGGTACCGCTGGTAGACGGCCTTGCTGTTGTGCCGGGCAGAACCGTAGTAGCCGCGGCAGTGCCATTGCCCGGCCAACCCGGGCGGCAATTCGATTCGCTCGGCGATCTCGGACATGGTGTAGCCCTGATTGGCCAGCCGCAGCGACTGATCGTGCAGGTATTTGTACAGGTCGCGCTGCTGTTCCAGGAACGCGACGACGTCCGGGGCGCCCCAGCGGGGCCACTGGTGCTGGGCGATCACGACGTCGGTGTCGGCGCCGAACATCTCGATCGCCTCGTCGAGGACCTTCCACCAGGTCGCCGCGTCGCGGACCTGGGCACCGCGCAAGGTGTAGAGGTTGTGCATGGTGTGGGTGGCGTCCTCGGCCGAGCACAGCAGCCGCCTACCGGGGAAATGGATCAGGAATTCGGACGGCGCCTCGGTGCCCGGCGCCATCTGAAACACCATGTCGACCCCGTCGACGGTGCGCTTCTCGCCGGTGTCGGTCACGGTGTCGGTCGGCGCGATGAGCGAGGAGGTGCCACCGTGCGGGAGCCCGTTGCCCAGGCCGGCATTGACCTGCCCACGGGGCCCGCGGGCCAGCACCATCCCGTACATGTAGATCGCGCGCCGGGACATGGCGTTGCCGGCGTAGACGTTCTCGGCGACAGCCTCCTTCAGGAAGCCCTCGGGCGCGATCACCACGACCCGTCCGGCCAGCACGTCGGCCTCGTCGACGACTCCCTTGACGCCGCCGTAGTGGTCGGCGTGGCTGTGGGTGTAGATCACGGCCCGGACCGGACGGGGCGGGCGGTGCCGGAAGTACAGGTCCATCCCGGCCTTGGCGGTTTCGATGTAGGTCAGTGGATCGATGACGATCAGCCCGGTGTCGCCCTCGATGATCGTCATATTGGAGATGTCGAGGCCGCGAAGCTGATAGACACCGTCCATCACCCGGAACAGCCCGTGCGGCTTGTTCACCAACGCGTGCCGCCACAGGCTCGGATTCACCGTGTCGGGCGCGTCGGTGTCGGTGACGAATGCGTGGCCGTCGAGGTCCATCAGGGGGCTGCCGTCCGGGAAGGTGATCACCGGCGGATCGAGCGTGCCGACGAAGCCGCGGACCGAATCGTCCAGATCACGACGATCGTCGAGTGGCAACCCGGCGATGAAGTCCAACTGCGCCGCGCGGGTGGCGTCGGTGGCCGGCTTGGCGGCCGGCGCCGGATCCGAGGACTCCGTCTGGGGCATGACAACACCTTTCTGTTGGGCGCGGAACAACTCGGCCGCAGCCAACCCACACTCAGGCGTCGAACCCCTACACGGTGACTGTAGCGAACTCCCGGCATATCGCGAACACCGTGATTCCCCGGCTACCGTGGTGGGTATTACCCACTACTGCGACCGTCGTTCCGGCTGGACGGTGCGGTCGACGCGCCACCGCGGCATCCCGCTGCGATGACGCTCACATGCCCACTGACCTGGACATGCCGACCAATACGCGTGGAAGATATCCGCGGCGTCCGGCGTTACACAGCACGCCAACGACAGGAGAGGACACCAATGGCCACCCAGACACTGACCGAGCAGAACTTCGACGAGGTAGTCACCGGAAACGATGTCGTGCTCGTCGATTTCTGGGCCGAGTGGTGCGGACCGTGTAAGCAGTTCGGCCCGACGTTCGAGAAGTCCTCGAACGAGCACCCCGACGTCGTGCACGGCAAGGTAGACACCGAGGCCCAGCAGGGCCTGGCCGCCGCGGCCAACATCCGCTCGATCCCGACCATTATGGCGTTCCGCGAGGGCGTGCTGGTGTTCGCACAGCCGGGCGCGCTGCCCCCGGCCGCCCTCGAGGATCTGGTGACTCAGGTGAAGGCCCTGGACATGGACGATGTGCGCAAGCAGCTCGCCGAGCAGGGCGAGCAGGCGTAACGACCCGTCCCAACGGATCGACTCGGATCGCCCCCGCCGCATTCGCTTGCGGCGGGGGCGATCTCGTGTCAGTGACCGTTCGGTAGTTCAGCCCGCAAACGAGTTGATGCTCGAAAGCATCGCCCGGACAGTGGATTCCGCGCCGTCACCCGCGAGGGCGGCGCCCCAGCCGCGGCGGCCGTGGAAATCGCACTGCACGAAAGTGGCTATGCCCGAGGCAGTTTGCCGCTGATGGAACTGCAGGATCTCAACCGGGTAGCCCTCGTCGTAGAGGGCCGAGGTCAGCGCGGCGACCGGGCTGCCGGCCGCCACGACGGTGCACAGCCGATCACCGAATTCGAGGGTTGCGGTGTAGGTGGCGGACTCGCGGCGGCTACCTGCCGGGGTCCATTCGCCGAGCGTGATCGGTCCCGCGTGATCGCAGTAGCGATCGTAGAACTCGGCGGGGGTCAGGCCGGTGCTCTCGGCGCGCATGGCGCGGGGAGCGGCGGTGATGAAGGCATGTGTGTCGATTGTGAGTGTCATGGCAGGTCTTCCCGATGCCTTGTCGTGTCAGGGGTGACAACGTGTCCGAATTGACGGGACCAGCGCAGTAAAGAATGAAGTTCATCGGCCGCAGCGAGGGGCCGGTCCGAATCAGACCCCGCTACGGCGGAGAACTACGAGAAGTCGACCGGCGGCCACCATCGCGGTAAGCGGCATGAGCACCACACGGTCGCGGTCGGCGACGTTGCGTGTAGCGCTGTGGCTAGCGGCGGAATTCGGCACGGCTATGAGGATATGGACCGAATCCGCAGATAGCAACCACAATCGCCCGGAACCGATGGGTAACTTTGTCACAAACGTCCGCAAACGGCGAACCAACGCCCGACGACACGTCCGCAGCGGCCACCGACCCCACCCCCACACCTCCAGCAACTCGACGGCAATCTATTGGAATCCGGCCGATCAGTCCAGTACCTCACACAGCGAACACAGGATCGGCCCGCACATCGACCCGAGCGCAGAGCCCGACTCAGGCCAGTACCTCGTCCAGAGCAGCGGGTGACAGGACCCGATCAGCCCGAAGCTCAAGCCGATCGACATCGGCAGCACGAACGGTCTCCTGGACCGCGGCGGGCAACGGCCCGAACCGCTTGGCCAGTTGCCTCAGCAGCATGGTGGCACGGTCTCGCGCTCCACCCCGTGCTTCACCACGCGCTTCGAGCATTTCGGCGGTTGTCACGATGACCTCCTTGACGTCGGATATCGGGCCCCGCATCGATCGGCGTCGGCAACCTCCCGAGGCTCGATCGAGTCGATCCGGCACAAAACTAAAGGACCGGATAGTGCACCGGGAATCCCAGGTGGTCGGCCACTTGCCCCATGTTCTTGTCATGGGTGACGACGACGAGCTCGTCCAGCCCGCATCGAAGTGCCGACGCCAGGTGGATGGCATCAAGGGTCCGAA
The DNA here is from genome assembly GCF_018860155.1 of Nocardia albiluteola. Classification (GTDB taxonomy): domain Bacteria; phylum Actinomycetota; class Actinomycetes; order Mycobacteriales; family Mycobacteriaceae; genus Nocardia; species Nocardia albiluteola. Next base: position 232,956 of record NZ_JAHKNI010000007.1, on the reverse strand, counting down.
CGTGGGAGATGATCGCCTCAGCCTCGTTCAGGATCGCGTGGTCCACGGGGACCAAATGAACATAGTCGATGATCTGATCGCGATCCGACACTGAAAGTCCCTCGCGGCGAAGGACTCTGGTGATCTCGGTTCGTAGCAATCGGGAGGAGATCACTCGATCGGATTCGTTGGCGGTGGTCTCGTCGAACCAGGCTGCGGCGTCCGGCGAATGCCCCAGGATAATTCTGATCGCTACCGAACTGTCGAGATAGTAATCGGTCACCACTCACCCTTTTCGGACTCCAGCAGCTCGTCGATTGTCGCGGCGGACCGAAGCTCGTGCCGAGCGATACGGCGAGTACGCGCTCCACCTGTACCCTTTCGCGGCGCGATGATGTGCGCGGACGATGTCGCCGGGACGATGAAGCCGACTCGCTGACTGTGTTTCGTCAGCTCGTAGACCTCACCGGCCTCGACATCGGCGATCATCTCGGCCGGATTCTGGCGCAACTCACCAACGGAAATCGACTTCATGCGACCAGGTTAAACGGCATTGTCTACCTATGTCTACTTTCGCCGCCCGCTCGCTCGGGGCCGAAACCCGGACCGTACGCGCTCTCGACGCGCGGGCCTGTTCAGTGGGCGGCGGAGTCCCAGCTGCGGCCGACGCCTACCGAGACCTCCAGGGGGACCGACAGTTCGATGGCCTTGGACATGTGTTCGCGGGCAAGGGATTCCAGTTGGGCGCGCTCGCCGGGGGCTACCTCGAAGACCAGTTCGTCGTGGATCTGCAGGAGGGTGCGCGAAGTCAGTCCGGCCTCGTGGATGGCGCGCTGCACGTTGATCATCGCGACCTTGATGATGTCGGCGGCGGTGCCCTGGATCGGGGCGTTCAGGGCCATGCGCTCGGCGGCCTCGCGGCGCTGGCGGTTGCTGGAATCCAGGTCGGGCAGGTAGCGGCGGCGGCCGAACAGGGTCTCGGTGTAGCCGACCTTGCGGGCCTGATCCACCGCGTCGAACAGATAGTCGCGGATGGCGCCGAACCTGTTGAAGTAGACCTCCATCTGCGCCTTGGCCTCCTCGGCGCTGATCTTCAGCTGCTGAGACAGGCCGTAGGCGGACAGCCCGTACGCCAGGCCGTAGGACATCGCCTTGATGCGGCGGCGCATCTCCGGAGTGACCTCGGCGATCGGGATGTCGAACGCCTTGGAGGCGACGAAGCTGTGCAGATCCTCGCCGGAGTTGAACGCCTCGATCAACCCGGCGTCCTTGGACAGGTGCGCCATGATACGCATCTCGATCTGGCTGTAATCGGCGGTCATCAGGGATTCGAAGCCCGGCCCGACCACGAAGGTGTCGCGAATGCGGCGTCCGGTGTCGGTGCGGATCGGGATGTTCTGCAGATTCGGCTCCGTCGAGGACAGGCGGCCGGTGGCGGCGATGGTCTGGTTGAAGGTGGTGTGGATGCGACCGTCGTCGGCGACCGACTTCAGCAGGCCGTCGACCGTGACCTTCAACCTGGTCGCGTCGCGATGCGCGAGCAGATGCTCGAGGAACGGATGCTGCGTCTTCTCGAACAGCGACTCGAGCGCGTCGGCATCGGTGGTGTAGCCGGTCTTGGTGCGCTTGGTCTTGGGCATCTCGAGCTCCTCGAACAGCACCACCTGCAGCTGTTTCGGGGAGCCGAGGTTGATCTGCTTGCCGATCACCCCGTAAGCCGCGCTCGCGGCATCGGCCACGCGGTCGGCGAATTCGGACTGCAACTGCTCGAGCTCGGCGACATCGACCGCGATGCCGGCCTCCTCGAGCTCGGCCAGCACGCCCAGCAGCGGCAGCTCCATATCCGTGAGCAGACCGGTGGACTCGATGCCCCGCAGTTCCTCGTCGAAGGCGTCGGCCAGGTCCGCGACCGCCCGGGCGCGCAGCATCTCACCCTGGGCCAGCTCGGCGTCGACCTGGCCCTCCTCGTCCAGCAGGGACAGCTGCGGCTGCTCATCGGATTCCACGCGCAACTCGCGCGAGAGATAGCGCAGCGACAGATCGTCGAGATTGAAGGTGCGCTGCCCGGGACGCACGAGATACGCGGCCAGCGCGGTGTCGCTGGACAGCCCGGCCAGGCGCCAGCCACGCGCTCGCAGCGCGTGCACGGCGGCCTTGGCCTCGTGCACGGCCTTGGGCACCGCCGGGTCGGCCAGCCAGTCACCCAGGGCCTTCTCGTCCTCCGGGGTGAGGCCGACGACGTCGAAATACCCGCCCTCACCATCGGCGGCGGCGATCGCGATCGCCTTCACGTCGCCGTTCACCGGGGTACCGGTGCCGACCACCGAAATGCCGTGGCGCAGACCGGTCTTCCCGTGCTCGGCCAGCCAGGCCGCGACCCCGCCGGACTCGACCGCGCCGCCGCTGATCTCGAAGCCGCCCTCGGCCTCAGGCTCCGGCGCCGCCAGCGTGTCGAACAGCCGGTCGCGCAGCACCCGGAATTCCAGATCGTCGAACAGCCGGTGGATCTTGTCCCGGTCCCACGGCTGCTGGGCCAGCTGATCGGGTGTGTAGGGCAGCGGAACGTCCTTGACCATCTCGGTGAGCTGCCGGTTGAGCACGACGCTGGACAGGTTGGCGCGCAACGCATCACCGACCTTGCCCTTCACCTGGTCGACGCGGTCGACCAGGGTGGCCAGATCGCCATACTCGCGCACCCACTTGGCCGCGGTCTTCTCCCCCACGCCCGGGATGCCGGGCAGATTGTCGCTCGGGTCGCCGCGCAGGGCCGCGAAATCCGGGTACTGGGCGGGAGTCAGGCCGTACTTCTCCTCGACCGCCTCAGGGGTGAACCTGGTCAGATCCGAGACGCCCTTGCGCGGATACAGCACGGTGACATCGCCGTTCACCAGCTGCAGCGAATCCCTGTCGCCGGTGACGATGAGCACACGGAAGCCCTGCGGCACCGCCTGGGTGGTGAGCGTGGCGATCACATCGTCGGCCTCGTAGCCGTCGATCGCCATGACCGGGATGCCCAGCGCGCCCAGCACCTCCTGGGTGATCTCCACCTGGCCGCGGAACTCGTCCGGCGTGGCGGCGCGGTTGGCCTTGTATTCCGGGAACGCCTCGGTGCGAAAGGTCTTGCGGCTGACATCGAACGCCGCGGCGACATGCGTGGGCTTCTCATCGCGCAGCAGGTTGATCAGCATGGCGGTGAAGCCGTAGACCGCATTGGTGGTCTGCCCGGTGACGGTCTTGAAGTTCTCCGCGGGCAGCGCGTAGAACGCGCGATAGGCCAGCGAATGCCCGTCCAGCAACAACAGGGTCGGCTGCGCTCCCGAATCGGGGGCGGGCACGGTGCTGGGACGCTGATCGCTGGTGGCTGAAGTCACGGCACAGAGTCTAGGGACCCCCACCGACAAGCGTTGCCGGACCTGCCGGGATGACGAGAAATCCCCGTCATCCCGGCCGGTGCCTACGCCACGCCCAGGTAGGCCGACTTGACCGCCGGGTCGGTCAGCAGCTGCCTACCGCCGCCGGTCTTGGTGACCTCACCGGTCTCCAGGATGTAGGCGCGATGGCTGCGCGTGAGCGCCTGCTGGGCGTTCTGCTCCACGAGCAGCACCGTGGTGCCCTGGGCATTGATCTCGCTGATGATCCGGAAGATCTGCTGGATCACCATCGGAGCCAGGCCCATCGACGGCTCGTCGAGCAGCAGCAGCTTGGGCCGGGCCATCAGGGCACGCCCGATCGCCAGCATCTGCTGCTCGCCGCCGGACATGGTGCCGCCCACCTGTTTACGCCGCTCGGCCAGCCGCGGGAACAGCTCGAAGACCCAGTCGACGGTGGTGTTGTACTCCGACTTCTGCTTGAAAGGCCGTGCGTGGCACCCCATATCGAGGTTCTCCTGCACGGTCATGCCCGGAAACACACCGCGACCCTCGGGCGCCTGGATCAGGCCCTCGACCACCCGTTCGTGCGCCCGCATGCGGGTGACGTCCTTGCCCCCGAACGTGATCCGTCCGCGGCTCAGCGGCAGCAGGCCCGACAGCGCGCGCATGGTGGTGGTCTTGCCCGCACCGTTGGCGCCCAGCAGGGTCACCAGCTCGCCCTGCGACACCTGCAGCGAGATGCCGTGCAGCGCCTGGATTCTGCCGTAGTTGACAACCATGTCCTCGACCACGAGCAGCGGTTCGGAACCCGTGCCCGAGCCGCCGGTCGTCAGCGCGCTCGCGGACACCGGATCCGAGCCCGTTGCCGCGGGCGCGGCGGGGACCGGGTCGGGCTTGCGGAAGGCAACGTCGGGCATAGCGTCCGGACCGGGGACCGCCGGTATGATCGCCGTTTCGGCCGCCGCGGCCGGATTCACGAACACCGACGGTTCGGGCTCCGGCACCGCGGCGGCGGCCTCGGCCCCGGACTCCTGGTCCGGCACACCCAGATACGCCGCGATGACGGCCGGATCCTCGCGAATCTGCTGCGGCAGTCCGTCGGCGATCTTGCGTCCGAACTCCAGCACCACGATCCGATCCGTGACGCCCATGACCAGCCGCATGTCGTGCTCGATCAGCAACACGGTGAACCCGTCGTCGCGGATCTTACGGATCAGATCCATGAGCGCCGACTTCTCGCTCGGGTTGAATCCGGCCGCGGGCTCGTCCAGACAGAGCAGTTTCGGCTCGGTCGCCAGCGCGCGGGCGATCTCCAGCCGGCGCTGATCGCCGTAGGACAGGTTGCGCGCCTTCTCCACCGCACGCGGCGCGATGCCGACGAATTCCAGCAGCGCCATCCCGCGCTCGATGGCATCGCGCTCCTCGCGCCGATGCCGCGGAGAGCGGAACACCGCACCCGGAATCGAGGTGAGGTGCCGCGCGTCGGTGCCCACCACCACGTTCTCCAGCGCCGTCATCTCCCCGAACAACCGGATGTTCTGGAAGGTCCGGGCGATGCCCAGGCGGGTGATCTGGTTCCGCTTGGTCTTCGTCAACGGCTTGCCGTCGAAGAACACCGTGCCGGAGGTGGGGCGATACACGCCCGTGATGGCGTTGAAGCAGGTGGTCTTGCCCGCGCCGTTGGGACCGATGAGTCCCAGGATCTCGCCGCGGCGGATCTCGAAACTCACCGAATCCAGTGCGGTCAGACCGCCGAACTTCATCGTCAGCCCGTCGGTGCTCAGCAGCGGCGCACCGACCTCGGTCTCGATATCCCGGTGTGCGGCAACGACCTCCGCGACCGTTTCGGCATCGGCCAGCTCCGGCATGACGGCCTCGACATCGAGCACGCCCGCGGATTCGACCTCGGGCGCCGGCGCGTAGCCGCCCGCCATGTCCTCGTTGTCGAACAGTGCGCCTCCAGGAGTCGTCATGCGTTCGCTCCCGTCGCCTCGACGGCCGCACCGGGTCGCCGCACCGCTCGATACACCTGCCGGGCGTAGGCGAGCAACTTCTGCCGCGCGGGGAACAGCCCCTGCGGACGGAAGATCATCACCACCACCAGCGAGAGACCGAAGAACAGATATTTGAAGTCACCCAGCGACTGCCCGCCCACGTTCACCGACATGAACCGGTTGGGCAGGTAGACGATCAGGAACGCACCCACGATCACGCCGAGCTTGTTGCCCTGACCGCCGAGCACCACCGCGCACAGGAACAGCATCGAGTTGATGACGTTGAACCCGGTCGGGTTGATGAACTGCACCTGACCGGCATACAGCGCGCCCGACAGGCCGCCGACGGCCGCACCGATGGTGAACGCCCACAGCTTGAACTTGAACGTGGGCACGCCCATGATCTCGGCGGCGTCCTCGTCCTCGCGGATCGCCACCCACGCGCGGCCGACGCGGCTGCGCTCCAGGTTGCCGACCAGCATCAGGACCGCAACCACGAGCAGCATGCCGATCCAGAACCACCACACCCCGGAATTGGCCCGGTCCAGCGGGTTCGAGCTGTGCGAGCCGAGGTTGCCCGAGGAGAAGTAGCCGCCCGGATGGGTCTTGGACTCACCCAGATGCGGATACGAGATCGCCGACAGCCCGAGGCTGCCGTTGGTGACCCCGCCGAGGTTGTCCGCGAGCAGCCGCACGATCTCACCGAATCCGAGCGTCACGATCGCGAGATAGTCACCGCGTAACCGCAGTGTCGGGGTGCCCAGCACCAAGCCCGAGAGCGCGGTGACGATGATCGCCAGCGGCACACAGGCCAGCCACGCCCACTTCGTGTCGAAGAAGCCGCCGTTCGAGTGGAACGGACTGTTCGGGCTGGTCAGGATGCCGACGGTGTACGCGCCGACGGCGTAGAAGCCGACATAACCCAGATCCAGCAGGCCGGTCTGGCCGACCACGACGTTCAGGCCGATCGCGATCAGCGCGTACATGGCGAACTGCGCCATCACGCCGCCGAAGCTGGTGCCCGGGGTATTGATGATCGGCGGCGGGTACAGCGCGATCAGCCCCAGCACGATCACCGCCGGAACGCCGAAGGCCCACTGCTGTGGCCGGGACAGCCCGCCCCACCAGCCGCGGATCGCGTCGCCGACGCCGCGCGACTGATCCGGCGGAGTCGGTGCCACCGGCACCTTGGTCGCCTCACTCATCACACACGCGCCTTCCCGAGACTCTCACCGAGGATGCCGGTCGGACGGAACATCAGCACCGCCACCAGCACCACGAACGCGACCACGTCGCGCCACTGGGTGCCGAACAGAATCTGGCCGTAATCCTCGGCCAGGCCCAGGATCAGGCCGCCCAGCAGCGCACCGCGCAGGTTGCCGATGCCACCGAGCACCGCGGCGCTGAATGCCTTGACGCCCAGGATGAATCCGCCGTTGAAGACGATGCCCTGGGGCACCTTCAGCGTGTACAGCGTCGCGGCCGCACCGGCGAGCAGGCCGCCGATGAGGAAGGTCAGCATGATGACGCGCTCGCGCGAGACGCCCATCAGCGTCGCGGTATCGGGATCCTGCGCGACCGCCCGGATGGCGCGGCCGAACTTGGTGCGGTTGATCATGATCTCGGTGACCGCGGCCAGCGCGATCGCCGCCAGCACGATCACGATTGCCACATTGGTCACCGAGGCACCGAAGAGCGAGAACACCTCTTTGGGCTGCACCAGCTTGATGGGCTGCTGCGGATTGGTGCCGCCGAGACCGTGCACGATCTTCGGCAGCACATAGTGCACGAACTCCTGCAGCACGAACGACATGCCGATCGCGGTGATCAGGAAGATCAGCGGCCGGGCGCCGCGTTTGCGCAGCGGCCGATAGGCCACCCGCTCGAGGCCCACCGCGGCGCCGCCGGATACCAGCATGCCGATGATCATCGCCACCAGGATGTAGACGATGGTCATGACGGTGCCCTCGGTATAGGTATTGCCACTGGCGGTGAAGCCCAGGAGCTCCAGTCCGACATACTGGCCGAACATACCCAGCATGAAAATTTCCGAATGGGCGAAATTGATCAGCCTCAATACGCCGTACACCAGGGTGTAGCCGACGGCCACCAGCGCGTAGATCGCGCCGTAGCTCAAGCCGTCGACCGTGAGCTGCCAGAACTGGTCGAACACCCCGGAAATGTTGAAATCGATAGTTCCCGAGGCCAGTAGCACGGGATCAGCCAAAGCGGTTACAGACATTCCAAACTCTCGTCATCGTGGTAACAGCGTGCAACGGGCGTTCCGATGTGCCCCCGCCGTGGTGACGGAAGGGGCGTGCACCGGGAGGAGGGGTTGCCCCGGCCCGGTGCACGCTGTTGCCGTTACGGATGGCGCCTACTTGACCTGGTACATCCAGATCGTGGCGTTGGACAGCTCACCCGTGGCGTCCCACTTGTAGTGACGGGCCAGACCCTGGCTGTCGTAGCTGCGCACGTAGTTCAGCACGTCCGCACGCGTCACCTTGCCCGCGTCGATGGCCTTGAGCAGGATCGTGGTCAGGTCGTAGGCCTCCACCGAGTACACGCCCGGAGCCTGGCCGTTGAGGGCGTTGTAGTTGGTGGCGAAGGTATCCGGCGCCGGGCCGCAGGGGCAGGACAGCAGCGCATCCTTGCTGGAATCACCGGCCTGCTTGGTGAACTGCGGGTCGTTGGTGCCGTCATCGGAGACGAAGGTCGCGGTCACGCCGCCCGAGCGCAGCTGCTCAACGAGCGGGGCCGCCTCGGCGTAGTAGCCGGAGTAGAAGATCGCGTCCGGCTTGGCCGCCGACAGCTTGGACACGGTGGCGGAGAAGTCCTTGTCACCGGTCTTCACATTGGCCGCGCACGACGCGTCACCTGCCGAGCCGAGGGCCGCGGTCACCGACTTGGCCAGGCCCACCCCGTAGTCGGAGTCGTCCTGCACCACGCAGATCTTCTTGAACCCGCCGGTGCCGGTCATGTAGTGAGCCACCGAGGGCCCCTGCACGTCGTCGTTGGCCAGGCCGCGGAAGAAGGTCTTCCAGCCGTTCTTGGTCAGGGAGGCGTTGGTGGCCGAGGAGGTCAGCGCGGGCAGACCGGCATCGCTGAGCACCTGGCCGGTCGCCTTGGTCTCACCGGAGAACGCCGGGCCGATCAGGCCAACGATCGACTGATCGCTGATCACCGTCGGGACCACCTGGGTGGCCTTCTGCGGGTCGCCCTCGGTGTCGAAGTTCTTCAGCACTACCTGGCAGCCCGGATTGGCCTTGTTGTGCTGCTGCACCGCCAGCTTCGCGCCGTCGTCGATATTGATGCCCAGGGCCGCATTCGCACCGGTGAGGGCGCCGGCCATCGCGATCGCCGTGGTCGGCGCGCAGGTGGCCTTGCCGTCACCGGCGGGATCGGCGGCAGTGGCGGTGCCCGTCTGCGACACCGCCTTGCCCTGTTGATCGATCTGCACCAGCGCCTTGATCGACTGTGTGCCGCCGGCAGCGCTGCTGCCGCCGGAGTTGGTCGTCGTCGACTTGCTGCTACATCCAGCCACGGCCAGGACGGCCGCGGCCCCGATCACCAATGCGCCGCGGGCCACGCGACTGCGCGTGGAGCCCCGGGTGAGTGAACCAAGCAAGATACACCTCTATGTCCAGCGATCCCTCGGGTTCACCGAGGGGGCCGACCATGTCGACCAAGCTCAGAACTTAGCGGGGTGACGTTAGCTCCGCATCACATTCGGACCATTTGTGTTACTTAGATCCCAAATATTGTTTCAACCGTGTTAACACAGCAGCTAATCCGCAGCGACTATGACTTGGGCGTGAGATTCTCCAGCACGACCTCCGCAACCGCCTTCATCGTCGTGCGGCGATCCATCGCGGTGCGCTGAATCCATTTGAAGGCCTGCGGCTCGGAAAGCCCCTGCGTCTGCATCAGCACACCCTTGGCGCGTTCGACGAGCTTGCGCGTCTCCAGCCGGTCCGTCAGATTCGCGACCTCGTTCTCGAGCGCGCTGATCTCGTGGAACCGGCTCGCGGCCAGCTCGATCGCCGGCACCAGATCCGATTTGGTGAACGGCTTGACCAGATAGGCCATCGCACCCGCGTCGCGCGCCCGCTCGACCAGATCACGCTGACTGAATGCGGTCAAAATCACAACCGGCGCAACGCGTTTCGATGCGATCTCCGCCGCGGCGTCGATCCCGTCGCGGCGCGGCATCTTGACATCCATGATCACCAGATCGGGGCGCAGCTCCGTGGCCAGATCGACCGCCTGCTGGCCGTCGCCCGCCTCGCCCACCACCTGATAGCCCTCCTCGGAGAGCATCTCCACCAGGTCCATCCGGATGAGGGCCTCGTCCTCGGCCACGACCACCCGCTTGGCGGCAGCCCCATCCTTCTTCGCGCCCCCTGTTGACGTTCCCATAGACAGACCCCTCGTGGTTTCCGATGCCGACACCCGATGTTTACCGTCCGCCGCCGCCCTCGACGGACCGCCACGCATCCGAGTGCCCTAAAGAGTACCGTTCAACTTCGCCCAGAACCCACCTACCCAGGGCGAACCGGGCAGCGTCACACCGATTGGGTGACCGGCCCTCTCACCCGCTATCATTTGCACCCGGTGCGCCGACTTGGCGGAACAGGCAGACGCGGCGGTCTCAAAAACCGTTGTCCTAACGGACGTGTGGGTTCGAGTCCCACAGTCGGCACCAAGAATCTTCACGAAATCTCCACGAGGCGAAGTGAACCGCCACGTGTTCTCGCTCGTAACCCCGGTAGCGGACCACCATGATCATCGCCGATCGAACCGTTCGGTGACGGGGTGTGTAGATCCGCGTAGTGTGAAAACACGACCCCGGCTCGAATGGAGGTCGCCCGTGCGAGTTCAACGGCTCACCGCCGACCTGTCCGACTATCCGGACCTGGTCGTCATCTATCTCGGCATGCGGGTGCGGAAGCCGCGCGGCATACTCCGGCTACTCGGGCTCGGGCCCAAGCTCATCCGCTCGCATCGCGATCGCCCCGACGGGCTGCTGCTGCACGAGGACATCATCTGGTCACTGATTCCGCCGCACTGGGGCGCGCGGCAGTACTGGCGCGATCTGGACAGCCTCGAACGCTGGACCCGCTCCGATCCGCACCGGGAATGGTGGCAGCAGTTCCTGCGCGATTCCGGCGGTACCGGATTCTGGCACGAGGCGTATTTCCTGCGCGGCGGCATCGACACCATGTACGACGATATGACCACCCCGACCGGCCTGGCCCGGGTGGCGCCGACCGTCGCGATGCGCGGGCGGCTGTTCTCCACGCGCGGCCGGGTCGAACAGGAGGATCCGAAGATCGATCCGGTCGTCGGCGAAAGTACTTATTACCCGGAAAGTTCCGGATAAAAACAATTGCCGGCGATCTTTACACTCGGCAACCGGCCGGAAAACACCGCGTGGGTGACCCGCGACCCGGACATGAACTTATGACCGTGCCGATAGATCTCGGTCACTGAGACCTTCTCCCCGGGTCCGGCGCCGCCTACCGTACCTGCCATGCACGTCCTGTTCGTCTGCAACGGCAACGTGTGCCGCTCGGTGATCGCCGAACGTCTCACGCACGCGCTGGCGGCCGAATACGGATTCGACGAATTGACCGCCGAGAGCGCGGGCACGCGGGCCCTGGTCGGATTCGGTGTGGAACCACTTGCGGCACAGACGATCACGGGACTCGGTGCGGATGCGCGCAATTTCCGCGCACGACGGCTGAAGCCCGAGATGATCGCGAACGCCGACCTGATCCTGGCCATGGCCGAGCAGATCCGCGACGAGGTTGCCGACCTGGCGCCCGAGGCCGCCGCCCGCACCTTCACCCTGCTGCAGGCGCATCGCATCGCGAAGGTCACCGGTGCGCGCACCGTCGCCGGCATCGATGCCGCCCGCAACGATCTCACGATGGTGGGCCGGGAGAACATCGCCGATCCGGTGGGTCTGCCCGCGGCGAAATACTGCGAGACCGGCGACCGCATCGCCGAGGCCCTGGTTCCGCTGCTGCTGGCGCTGCACCCGCACGCCGGCCGGTCCACGGCCCCGACTGAGCGCCCGCGGCTGGTGGTATTGCCCGGTGGACGCGCGCAGGGTCCGGCGCCGCGACCCGGTCCGGCGCCGTCGCCGAATTCCGCTCGAATCGGCCGTCACGCCTGACAAATTCGGCGGGTGTGTCCGCCGCATAGAGGGGGTATACGAAAGTGTCCTCCCCATTTACGCCGGAGAGCGACTACACTCCCCGGCGAATGGAACCGTGCTTTCCCCGTATCGCACCGCCGCCAAAGGTTCGACACAAGAACAGGACTCAGACATGCCGAAACAAATTTCGGATGTTTCACTCCATGTTTATGTGACACCCGAAACGCTCGAACGCGTCGTAACGGTCGTGCGCAAGGTGGTGGACGACCACGTGGCAGACCGCGATCTGTTCGCGTGGCGCTTCACGCTACCGGTCGATCCCGATCAGCCGGACCATCTGGTGCTCGAAAACCAATGGCACCTGGACCATCCGGGCGCCGTCGCGGGCGAGCGCCGCACCTACGAGATCGCACTGAGCCTGGTCGGCGACGCGAAACTGCTCACCGAGGCGAACCTGGCCCAGCTGGAACGCCGGCTGATGCTGCGCATTTCTGCCGAGGACGCGGTGCCCTACGAGATCCACACCCTGCATCGCGAGAGCTTCGACCTCGAAGAGAACCGCGAGTTGATCTGAACGCTCCCCCGCCTCCCCGCGACTTCAGCGTGCCGTTGCATACAGCGAGACTTGCTCGTCGGGCCGGCGGATGACGGCCCGCTCACGGTGGGCCCATCCCCGGTGAGCTACCCATGTGCTTACGAAATCAGTTGTCCCGCTGCGACAGGATTATTTGCTTCGAGCAGGGAAGTGGCGGATGACGCCTTCCTGGACCACGGTCGCCAGCAATTCCCCTGCGCGCGAATAGAAATGGCCCATCGCCAGTCCGCGCTGGCCGGCCGCCACCGGCGACTGGGTCGCGTACAGCGCCCACTCGTCGAAGCGGAACGGCCGGTGGAACCAGATCGAATGGTTCACCGTCGCCGCGACGATCCGGTCGAAGCCCCACGACAGCCCGTGCGTGGTGATGATCGAATCCAGCACCGTGGTGTCCGACGAATAGCCCAGCGTCGCAACGTGAATCAGCGGGTCGTCGGGCAGCGTGCCGTCCGCGCGCATCCAGACCCGGTTATGGTTGAGGGTCTCCCCGGTGCCCTTGAGAATCCACGCCGGATCGTTCGTGTAGCGCATATCGATCGGATGCGGCGCGTTCACGAACATCTGCAGCCGGTCCTCGAGGCCCTCGAAGGACTCCTCGACCCGCGGCAGCCCGTCCGGGTCGGGTACCTGGGGCAGCGGCGTGCCGTGCTCGAGGCCCTTTCCGTAGTCCTGGAAGGCCGCCAGCATGACGAACAGCTCCTGATCGTCCTGATAGGCGGTGACGGTCCGATTGGCGAACGCGCGCCCGTCCCGGTGGCGTTCCACCCGGTATTCGATCGGCTGCTTCACATCACCGCCGCGCACGAAGTGCGCGTTGACCGCGTGCACCGGACGTTCGGGGCCGACGGTGCGACCCGCCGCCACAATCGCCTGGGCCACCAACTGCCCGCCGAAGGTGCGGCTCCACACCTTCTCCGGGTGCTGGCCCAGGAAGGTGTCCTCACCGGTCTGCTCCAGATCGAGCAGCCCGAGCAGGACCTCCAGATCGCCGTGTTCCGTCGACACCGATTCGCCCAGTGACGAACTCAACTCAGTGGTCCTCCTCGCCGATCCTGTGCACGTGAATGAGGTTGGTGGAACCGACAGTACCCGGCGGGGAACCGGCCACGATCACCACCAGATCGCCCTTGGCATACCGGTTCAGCGACAGCAATTCCTTGTCGACCTGACCGATCATCTCGTCCGTGGTACGCACCGTCGGCACGATGAACGTCTCCACGCCCCAGGCCAGCGCGAGCTGGCTGCGCACCTCCGGCAGCGGGGTGAACGCCAGCAGCGGCAGCGGGGTGTGCAGGCGGGCCAGGCGGCGCACCGTGTCGCCGGACTGGGTGAACGCCACCAGCGCCTTCGCGTTGAGCCGCTCGCCGATGTCGCGCGCGGCGTAGGAGATGACACCCCGCTTGGTCCGCGGCACATGCGTCAACGGCGGTACGCGCGTGGAGGTTTCCGATTCCACGGCGTGCACGATGCGGGCCATGGTCTGCACCGTCTCGATCGGATACTCGCCGACCGAGGTCTCGCCCGAGAGCATCACCGCATCGGCGCCGTCGAGCACCGCGTTGGCGACATCGGAGGCCTCGGCGCGGGTGGGCCGGGAGTTGGTGATCATCGACTCCAGCATCTGGGTCGCCACGATCACCGGCTTGGCGTTCTCCCGCGCCATCTGGATGGCGCGCTTCTGCGCCAGCGGCACCTGCTCGAGCGGGAGCTCCACGCCCAGATCGCCGCGCGCCACCATGACCGCGTCGAAGGCCAGCACGATCGCCTCGAGGTTGTCGATGGCCTCGGGCTTCTCCAGCTTGGCCACCACCGGCACCCGGCGTCCGACCCGGTCCATCACGTCGTGCACGAGCTCCACGTCCGCCGGGGACCGCACGAACGACAGCGCGATGAAGTCCACGCCCAGTTCCAGGGCGAATTCCAGGTCCTCGATGTCCTTCTCGGACAGCGCGGGCACCGACACGTCCATGCCGGGCAGCGAGACGCCCTTGTTGTTCGAGACCGGGCCGCCCTCGGTCACCTTGCAGACCACGTCGTTGCCCTCGACGCGCAGCACCGTCAGGCCGATCTTGCCGTCGTCGACGAGCAGCCGGTCACCAGCCTTGGCGTCCTTGGCCAGCTCCTTGTAGGTGGTGGAGACGCGGTCGTGGGTGCCCTCCACGTCGTCGACGGTGATGCGCACCTCCTCCCCGGTCGCCCACACGGTCTTACCGTCGATGAACCGGCCGAGCCGGATCTTGGGTCCCTGCAGGTCCGCGAGAATGGCCACGGAGCGACTCGCTCGGTCGGCGGCCTTGCGAACCTTCTCATAGTTGGCAGCATGATCGGCGTGTTCGCCGTGGCTGAAATTCAGCCGGGCCACGTCCATGCCGCTGTCGACAAGTTCGCGGATCCGGCTCTCCGAGGCCGTTGCCGGCCCGAGGGTGCACACAATTTTTGTCCGTCGCATCACGGCTCGAGCCTAGCCCTGCCGCGAAGGCTTCGCTTACCGGGCATACCCTTCGCTATCAATAGGTCCGACCTATGATCTGCGTCATCGCGCGACGTGCCTCGCCAGCCGGGTTTCCAGGCGGGTTTGCGCAAATCCGAGCACCAAACAAATTACCCAGTAGTAAATGGCCGCCACGCCGTAGAGCGCAAAGAAATCGAATGTCGGCGCGGCCGCCAACTGGGCCACCCGCAACAGTTCGGTTACCAGGATCGTGGACGCCAGCGAGGTGTCCTTCACCAGCGAAATGAGCGTATTCGACAGCGGCGGCACCGCGATCCGCGCGGCCTGCGGCAGGATGATCGAGCGCAGCGTCTGCGAGTACGACAGGCCCAGCGCCTCCGCTGCCTCCCACTGGCCCTGCTGCACGGACAGAATCGCCGCGCGCACCACCTCGGCCGCATAACCGCCGACATTGAGACTGAAGGCGATCACCGCGGCCGGGAACGGGTTGATCACGATGTTCAGCTCGGGCAGCGCGTAGAACACGATGAACAGCTGCACCAGCAGCGGTGTGCCGCGGATGATCGAGATGTAGAACCGGGCCACCGCGGCCACCGGCCACACCTTCGACATCCGCGCCAGCGCCACGAACAGCGCGATGACCAGCCCGATGCAGAAGCTGATCGCCGTCAGGGGCAACGTCTTGGTGACCGTCGCGGTGAGCATCGGCTCGAGGTTGTGGCGGATCAGCTCCCAGGTGGAGGAGTCCATGGATCGATTACCGGCCTATTTGCTGACGTCGGTGCCGAAGTACTTCTTCGAGATCGTGGCCAGGGTGCCGTCCGCGCGCAACTGGTCCAGCGCGGTGTTGATCTCGCCGACGAGCTTGCCCTCGTCCTTGCGGGCGGCGAAGGCCTGCTTGCTGGTGTCACCGGTCTGGCCCGCGACCCGCACCGAGGTGTCGCCGGTCTGCTTGGTGTACTGACCGACCGCAAGGCTGTCGTTCACCATGGCGTCCACGCGGCCCTGCTTGAGCAACTGCACCTCCTGCACGAAGCCCTCCACTGCCTCGATCTTGCAGCCCGCGTCCGAGGCCACCTTGCTCCAGTTGCTGGTGGAGGACTGGGCGCAGGTCTTGCCGCGCAGATCGGACAGGGTGTTGATCGAGTGGTCGTCCGCGCGGGTCAGGATTTCGCCCTCGGAGGTGGTGTACGGCTGGGACAGCGCGTACTTGGCCTGCCGGTCCGGATTGATCGTCACCTGGTTGGCGATCAGGTCGAACCGCTTGGACTCGAGGCCCGCGAAGATCGAGTCCCAGGGGGTCTGGGTGAATTCGACCTTCTTGCCGAGCTTGTTCCCCACCGCCTGCGCAACCTCGATGTCGTAGCCGGTGAGCTTGCCGTCGCTCCCCTGGTAGCTGAACGGGGAATACGTGCCCTCGGTACCGATCTTCAGCGTGTTCGAGTCACTGCTGGTGCCACAGGCGGCGGTGAGGCCGGTGACGGCGGCGATGGCGAACACGGCGGCGAAAAGCTTGCGGCGCAATGGGGTACCTCTCCAGCGGTCCGGGGCGTACGGTCCCGGACACGACATACAGAACCGGAACAGCCTACGACATGCGGGCACGCCTTCAGAGCATTGCGCTCGAGTTGCGCGAAACTCCCGCTCAGCTTTCCTGCAGCGGGCGGCCGAACGGGTCACGCACACTGCCGGTGAAGATCATGATCGCGTCGATCAGCGGCCAGATGCCGCCCAGCCCGCAGGTGAAGATGGTGACCAGCAGCTGGGCCACGGCGATGCCGTTGTACCCGAGGTAGAACCGCCCGGCGCCGAATCCACCGAGGAACAGCTCCAGCAGCCCCGCGGTCAGCTTCGACTTGTCCGAATACGGCTCACCGGCCATGTTGCGGCCGAAGGGGGCCTGCAGGTCGACGTTGGGCTGGCCGTACATCGGCGGGGTCGCGCCGTTGTACGGGTTGCCCTGGGTGTAGATCTGCTGGTTGTAGGGATCGGACTGGCCGTAGGGATTCGGCTGCTGCCCGAAGGCGTCCTGCGGCTGGCCGTAGGCTCCCTGTCCACCCATACCCGGGCCGGTGCCCGGCGCGCCGTACTGCGGTCCGTACCCGGGCTGCTGCTGGTAGGGGTCGGTCACTGACATGTTCCTTTCGTTCCCCCGGTCACCGTGCGACCGGACTCCCCGTCCCGCCGCCCCAGTTGGGCGGCCCGAACGTCGGTTCTCTTTCTACTCGGCGGATTTCGCCGCCGCATCCCCAGGCCCCCACGAGTTGCTGATCTGTAATCGCCTGCGGCACTGCATTCGTTGCGGGACGCCCCGCAGAATGTGCCACAGCCGGACCCGAGATGTCGAGTCCGGCTGTGCCGCAGTTTATTTCGTATTCTACTTCGAGGACTTGCCGGGGCTGACCGAGTGGTCGGTCGCGTCGGTCTCCTCGGTTGCGGATTCGGCATCGGGCGCCGTTTCCGGCTGCCCCGGCGTGGATTCGGGGCCGGGCCCTGCCTCCTCGTCCGCCGACTCCGGCTCCTCGGCCTCGGCTACCGCTTCGCTCTCCTCCGATTCGCCCGCATCCGTGCCGGCCTCGTCGGCGTTGCCTTGCGCCGATTTCGCGCCGTAGGTGCGCAGCGCGGACAGCTGCCACGGCCAGGGGCGGTCACCACCGGGCTGCAGGGCCTGCGCGGCCTCGCGCCCCTTCGTGGCGAGCAGGAAATAGGCGATGGCGCAGACGAATACGATCGTCGAGGTGAACGAGTTGATCCGGACGCCGAAGATGTGGGTGGCGTCGTCGTCGCGCAGCAGCTCCACCCAGAATCGGCCGAAGGTGTAGACCGCGACGTACAGCGCGAACAGCCGCCCGTGCCCGATGCGGAACCGCCGATCGATCCAGAGCAGCACCGCGACACCCAGCAGATTCCA
Source organism: Nocardia albiluteola (assembly GCF_018860155.1). GTDB lineage: Bacteria > Actinomycetota > Actinomycetes > Mycobacteriales > Mycobacteriaceae > Nocardia > Nocardia albiluteola. The sequence goes on along the minus strand of NZ_JAHKNI010000007.1, from coordinate 215,491 downwards.
CAGCAGCTCGTACAGGAACGTGGGCTGCACGACCCGCTGCACGACGCCGGTGGACACACCGTTCATCATGTCCAGCTGCCCATTGTGATCGAAGCGCAGGTAGACCTCGAGGCCCCACGGCTTGGTGGTGTCGCGGCCGTACAGTTCCTGGTTGAAGTAGTTGCCCAGCCGGCCGATGGCCTGCGCCAGCAGAATTCCGGGGGCAATCGCATCACCGAAGGCGGGCAACGGAATTCGGTACACCCGGCAGCCGATCCAGGCGCCGATGCCGCCGAGCAGCACCGCGCCCCAGATGCCCAGGCCGCCGTCCCAGACCTTCAGCGCGTCCCACGGATTCTTGCCCGGATCGAAATACCGGTACCAGTCGGTGGCCACGTGGTAGAGCCGCCCGCCGACGAGCCCGAACGGCACCGCGAACATCGCCACGTCCAGCACCGCACCCGGTTTGCCGCCCCGCTGCTCCCAGCGCCGCTCGCCCAGCCAAATCGCGACGACGATGCCGATGATGATGCAGACCGCGTACGCCCGCAGCGGCAGCGGTCCCAGGTACCACACGCCCCGCGGCGGGCTGGGTATATACGCCAGCACGGCACTGTGCGCGGCGGCGGAGTTCGAGACGACACTGTCGGCCAGGACTTGGAAGGTCACGCGCCCACCGTAACGGAGCCCCCTGACATCGCAAGAATCGGCGCCGCCAACCCCGGCTGACGGGCTCGGGACCCTAGGACGCCACGGTCGCCGATCGCACGCCCGCGGCGAGGTCGGCGGTGAGGGCACGGACCGCGTCCAGGCCCTGACCGGCGGCGGTCACCAGCGCCGAGCCGACGATGACGCCGTCGGCGAAGGCCGCGGTCTCGGCGGCCTGGGCGCGGTCGCGGATGCCGAGGCCGACGCCGATCGGAATGTCGGAGTGGGTACGGATGCGCGCGCACAGGGCGGGAGCCGCCGAGGAGACCGCGTCGCGAGCGCCGGTCACGCCCATCGTGGAGGAGGCGTAGACGAAGCCGCTGCTGGCCTCGATCGTCATGGCCAGGCGCTCCTCGGTGGAGGAGGGCGCGACCAGGAAGATGCGGTCCAGGTCGTGCTCACGGGAGGCGGCCAGCCACTCGTCGGCCTCCTCCGGGATCAGGTTCGGGGTGATCATGCCCAGGCCGCCCGCGGCGGCCAGATCGCGCGAGAAGCTGTCGACGCCGTACTTCAGCACCGGGTTCCAGTACGTCATCACGACGGCCTTACCGCCGGCCTTGGTGATCGCCTCGACGACCGTGAACACGTCGCGCACCCGTACCCCGCCGCGCAGCGCCTGCTCGGCGGCGGCCTGGATGGTGGGGCCGTCCATCACCGGATCGGAATAGGCGACGCCGACTTCGATGATGTCGCAACCGGATTCGACCATCGCGGTGCACGCCGCGATGGATCCGGCCAGATCCGGAAAGCCGGCCGGTAGGTAGCCGACGAGCGCGGCCCGGTGCTCGGCGCGGCACGCCGCGAACGTACTCGCCAGGCGGCTCATTTGTCAGTCTCCTCGTCGAACAGGCCGAACCACTTTGCCGCAGTGTCCATATCCTTGTCGCCGCGACCGGACAGGTTCACCAGAATGATTGCGTCCTTGCCCATTTCGCGGCCCAGCTGCAGCGCCCCCGCCACCGCGTGCGCGGACTCGATGGCCGGGATGATGCCCTCGGTGCGCGAGAGCAGCAGCAGCGCGTCCATCGCCTCGGCGTCGGTGACCGGACGGTACTCCGCGCGGCCGATGTCCTTGAGGTAGGCGTGCTCGGGGCCGACGCCCGGATAGTCCAGACCCGCCGAGATCGAATGCGACTCGATGGTCTGGCCATCTTCGTCCTGCAGCAGATACGAGTACGCGCCCTGGAACGCGCCCGGCGTACCGCCGGTGAAAGTCGCCGCATGCCTTCCGGTTTCGACGCCGTCGCCCGCCGCCTCGAAGCCCAGCAGCCGCACGCCGGGATCGTCGATGAAGGCGTGGAAGATGCCGATCGCATTGGATCCGCCGCCGACGCAAGCGGTCACCGCATCGGGCAGCCGACCGGCCTGCTCGAGCAGCTGAGCGCGCGCCTCGATGCCGATCACGCGCTGGAAATCGCGCACGAGCAGCGGAAACGGATGCGGGCCCGCCGCGGTGCCGAAGGCGTAGTACGTGTCGTCGGCGTTGGTGACCCAGTCCCGCAGCGCCTCGTTGATGGCGTCCTTGAGGGTCTGCGAGCCGCTGGTCACGGAGATCACCTGGGCACCGAGCAGGCGCATCCGGGCGACGTTGAGCTGCTGGCGCACCGTGTCGACCGCGCCCATGTAGACCACGCAGTCCAGGCCGAGCAGGGCGCACGCGGTCGCGGTGGCGACCCCGTGCTGGCCGGCGCCGGTCTCCGCGATGACCCGGGTCTTGCCCATCCGCTTGGCGAGCAGCGCCTGGCCGAGGACATTGTTGATCTTGTGAGAGCCGGTGTGGTTCAGGTCTTCCCGCTTCAGGAAGATCCGGGCGCCGCCCGCGTGCTCCGAGAGCCGTCTGCATTCGAAGACCGGCGACGGGCGGCCGGTGTAGTCGCGCTGCAGCCGATCCAGCTCGGCCAGGAAGTCCGGGTCGACCCGGCATTTGTCGTATTCGGCCGTGACATCCTCGATCACCGCCATCAGCGCCTCGGGCACGTGCCGCCCGCCGTAGACGCCGAAGTGGCCGCCCGCATCGGGCTCGTGGCTGCGCTGGGTCACCCCCGCGCTCGCCGGTGGCAGCGGGGGCTGGGTGGTCTGGGTCATCGTGCGGCTCCCCGGCGCAGCGGGCGCGGGCAGGACGGGTGGGTGCCGGCCGTGGCCAGCTCCGAGACCGCCGCGCGCGGATCGCGACTGATCACCAGGCTCTCGCCGACCAGCACGGCATCCGCACCCGCTCCGGCGTAGGCAAGCAGATCGGCGGTGCCGCTGATCCCGGATTCGGCGACCCGGATGACCTCGGTGGGCAGCCCGGGCGCGATGCGCGCGAAGACGTCGCGATCCACCTCGAGGGTCCGGAGGTTGCGGGCGTTCACGCCGATGACCGAGGCGCCCGCCTCGAGGGCGCGATCGGCCTCCACCTCGGTGTGCACCTCGACCAGCGCGGTCATGCCGAGTGATTCGGTGCGGTCGATGAGCGAGGCCAGCACGTCCTGCTCCAGGGCGGCCACGATCAACAGAATCACGTCCGCGCCGTGGGCGCGCGCCTCGTGGATCTGGTACGGGCCGACGACGAAATCCTTGCGCAGAATCGGCAGATCGACGACCGCGCGCACGGCGTCCAGATCATCGAGCGAGCCGTGGAAGCGGCGCTGTTCGGTGAGCACGCTGATGATCCGCGCGCCACCGTCCTGGTACGCCTTCGCCAGGCTGGCCGGATCCGGGATGTCGGCCAGCTCGCCCTTGGAGGGGCTGGCGCGCTTCACCTCGGCGATGACTCCGACGCCGTCCTGATGCAGCGCAGCGAGCGCGTTGCGTGGGGAGGGGGCCGCCGCGGCGGCCTTCTTGACGGCCTGGAAATCCAGGTGGGCTTCCCGTGCGGCCACATCCGCGCGGACCCCGTCGAGAATCGAGTCGAGTACCGTCATCTGGCTCGAATCCTTTCTGGGGAGACGGACTTCATACCTGAGAATCCCCCCAGGCGCTGTCTCACCGGTGCGGTTAAAGAGTAAATGGCCATGTTCACACCGCCGACGCCGGGGTGTTCCTCGTCGCACCCCGAGCTCCGCCCCCGCATACCGCCGCGCTGCGGCCCCGGGCGCCACCGCGGACCGAGACCCCGTCGCGGGTGCGGGTACGCCTCACCGGTCACGTCCGGCCTCGTCGTCGGTGGGATCCGCGCCCGCGTCGAGGGCATCCCACAGCACCCGCTCGGACAGCGGCTGCGCGGGTGCGGAGTCGGGCTGGGGCGCAGCGGATTCCGCGGCGGACGTACCCGGCGCGGCGGCGGCGGCGGTCGTTGCCCCGCCGTGTTCGGCGGATGCCGCAGCGCCCTCGCCGGGCGACGAATCGGTCGCGGCGCGCTGGCGCGCCACCTGTTCGGCCGCGGCCGCCCGCCGGAAAACCGGATTGTCGTACTTTCCCGACATTCGCGCGGTGCTCTCGGGCATCCGGGCCAGCAGCACGCCCGCCGCGAAGGCGATGATCGCGCCGAGCACGCTGAGCGTGGCCGGGAACGCATAGACGCGCACCAGGTCCACGTGCGCCCGAGCGGGCAGGTCGACCAGGCTCGCCGCGCGCGAGCCGACCGCGCCGTGGTGGGTCAGCAGCGCGAACCCGGGTACGGCGGCCACCGCGGCCACCACCGCGACGACCACGCCGACCAGGCGGCGCAGCCAGCCCCGGGTGGCGAACACGGCCGCGACCGCGGCCAGCAGCACCAGCGCCAGCGGGGTGAGCGCGCCGAACCACACGCCGCCGTCGAGGCGGTTGGTGCGCGGGGTGGTGAGCCCGTCGGAGGACACGATGGTCACCCACGTCATCCGGGAGGCGATCCACAGCGCGGCCGCGGCCAGCACCAGCAGCACCACGGGACCGACCGGCCGGCGACGCTTGGCCGCCCCGTCCGGATTCTCGTGCGCCCTATCGGGTTCCACTGCGTTCATCATTCGGCATCCATATCTGTCCCCGTCACTCGGCATCACCGGGTTCCGGGGCGAAGGCGCGGACCGTCCGCGCCGCAGCAACGGCCTTGAGCACGGCCATCGCCTTGTTGCGGGACTCGTTGTCCTCGTATTCGGGCTCGGAGTCGGCGACGATGCCGCCGCCGGCCTGCACGTAGGCGATGCCGTCCTTCAGCAGCGCGGTGCGGATGGCGATCGCGGTGTCGGCATCGCCGGCGAAATCGAGATAGCCGACGACGCCGGCGTAGACGCCGCGGCGGGTCGTTTCCAGCTCCTCGATCAGCTCCATCGCGCGGACCTTCGGCGCGCCGGACAGCGTGCCGGCCGGGAAACACGCCTGCACCGCGTCCAGGGCGATGCGGCCGGGGGCGAGCTGCGCCGACACCGTGGACACCAGGTGCATCACGTGGCTGTACCGCTCGACGTGGCGATAGTCGGTGACGCGCACCGTGCCCGGGGTACACACCCGGCCCAGATCGTTGCGGCCCAGATCGACGAGCATGAGGTGCTCGGCGTTCTCCTTCTCGTCGGCCAGCAGATCCTTCTCCAGCAACACATCGTCCTCGGGAGTCGCCCCGCGCCACCGGGTACCGGCGATCGGATGCGTGGTGGCCACGCCGTCCTTCACCGTCACCAGCGATTCCGGGCTCGAACCTACGATCGAGAAGGCCGTGCCGCCGGAGCCGTCCGGAATGTGCATCAGGTACATGTACGGGCTCGGATTCGACGCGCGCAGCATCCGGTACAGGTCCAGCGGGCTGCCGTCGTAGTCCATCTCGAACCGCTGCGAGAGCACCACCTGGAAGGCCTCGCCCGCCTCGATCTCCTTGACCAGCCGCCGCACGCCCGCGCCGTGTTCCTCCGAGGTGTGCTGGCGGCGGTAATCCGGCTCGGGGCGGTCGAAGACCGAGACCGTCGATTCCGCGGGCGCGGCCAGCGCCGCGGTCATCCGGTCCAGCCGGGCGACCGCGTCGTCGTAGGCCTCGTCGACGCGCTCGTCGGTGCCGTTCCAGTTGACCGCGTTGGCGATCAGCGTGATCGCGCCCTCGTGGTGGTCGAACGCGGCCAGATCGGTGGCCAGCAGCATCACCATCTCCGGCACGTGCAGATCGTCGACGGCCAGCTCCGGCAGGCGCTCCATCCGGCGCACGATGTCGTAGCCGAGGTAGCCGACCAGACCACCGGTGAGCGGGGGCAGGCCGGGCAGGCGCTCGGTCCGCAGCAACTCGAGGGAATCGCGCAGCGCGACCAGCGGATCGCCGCCCGACGGTGCATCGGCCGGGGTGGCGCCCAGCCAGGCCGCCTGCCCGTCGACCACGCTCAGCGCGGTGGGACTGCCCGCCCCGATGAACGACCATCGCGACCACGATCGCCCGTTCTCGGCCGACTCGAGCAGGAACGTGCCCGCCCGGTCCGCGGCCAGCTTGCGGTAGGCCGAGAGCGGAGTTTCCGAGTCCGCCAGCACCTTCCGGGTCACCGGGACCACCCGGTGCTCGGCCGCGAGGACCCGGAAGTCCTCGCGGGTGGTGGTGGTCGAGGTCCCCGGACGATCAGTTGCGCCGTGCATCTCCCCATCATTTCAGGGCCGGGAACCGCACCCTGGTGGCGGGGTGGGGTACCCGATTCGGGCGGGAACCGCATTATCGCCATATCCGGCAAGGCTGGGCGCTACCCTTACCAACGCCCGTTCGCGGCCGCCGGCACCGGCGGCCGCGAACGTGACGAAGACAGCCCGCCTGATGAAGCCCGCGCACCCGATCGCGGGGGCTACAAGAGACACAGCAGTGCCCTGGCCAGCTGCGAATCACGGGGGGCGAGCACGACCCGGCCGAACCGGCGTTACGCGGCCCGACCGGCATCTGATCGACCGCATCACCCTCAGCTAGACAACCAAACCGGACAGCAGGCCATCCGCCGGACCACCGGGGCGCGAGTCGTCGACGCGCCGTCCGTGTCCGGTTCGCCGGTGCTCGGCGCTCAGCGGCGCCAGTGCTGATCGCAGCGGCGAACCGGGCGGACTACGCCGGAGCGACGCGGTGGCCGCCGACACAGAGCGGAGCTCACATACCGATGTATCCCTCGCAACCGATGGCACCGGAGGGGCCCCGGCACGCGGCGCCGCAGCCGATGGGCCACGTGCCCGGCCAGTCATCTCGGATGATGCAGATGAACCAGCAGCAGGCCGGGGGCACGACCAAGTACAACGCGCTGGCCTCGTTCGTGACGTACGTCAAGGCCCTGGAGAACCTGGACCGGCGCAAGTTCCCGGACGAGTACGCGGAGCACAGCGACCGCATCAAGGAGCTCGAGCCGTTCCTGAAGGCGCACGGCATCCTGGACGTCATGGATGTCAAGAACCCCGAGGTGGCCATCCTTCTCGGGGTCTGACGGCCGCCATCGGCAGGGCCGGACCGGGCAACCGGTCCGGCCCTGTTCATTCCCGGGCCGGCAACCGGGCGTGTGTATCGCCGATTATCGGGCAAATCATGCTTACCCTGGTCGTATGACCTCGCAGCATGTCGAGCAATCGCCCAGCACCCACAAGTGGCGCAATCGGATCATCGGCGTGCTCGCGGTGGTCATGGCGCTGGTCGTCGCCTACTTCATCCTGGCCTCGTTCATTCCGCGCTGGTGGGCGCAGCGCATCGCCGCCATGTCCGGGCACGGCAGCTTCTCCAAGGGCATCTGGTCCGGCCTGGCTCTGGGCTTCTTCTGCACGATCGTGCCGCTGTTCCTGCTGTTGGCCGTCGTGACGATGTGGCGGTGGCGGGGCGGGCGATTCCTCGCCGGCGGCTCGGCCGTGCTGGCCCTGGCCGTCGCGCTGCCGAACCTGATGACCCTCACGATCGTCCTGGGCGGCAGCAACGCCGCGCATGCGGGCGAGCGGGTGCTCGATGTCAACGCGCCGGGATTCCGGGGCGCCTCACTGATCGGGGCCATCGTCGCCGCGGCCCTGTTCGTGCTGGTCCTGTTTCTGCGGATCCGCCGACGGCTGCGCACCCGCCACGGCGCGAAGCACCGCAAGGCCCCCGCCTACCGGCAACCGGCCGCCGCCCCCACCGCACCCGTCCCGGAACCACCGGCGGACAAGCCCTCCGAGCAGTAACGACACACGTGAGAGATGTCACGTCATACAGCCCACCCGTGACCCGCGAGCGAAATCATGGCAAACTAACTCTCTGCAGGTGACCGTGGATTGAAGATTCAAGATTCACTAGTCTCGCTAACGAGATAACGTCACTTGGCTGTAAGAGAGGCGCGAAGTGACGAAGTGGCTTAACCCAGTCGAACAACGAGCGTGGCGAATTCTTGTCGCGCTGACGACGCGGCTGCCCGCGGCCATGGACACGCAGTTGCAGCGCGAGGCCGGCGTCACCCACTTCGAATACGTTGTGCTCGAGCTACTGGCCGCCGAACCCGAACATCGACTTCAGCTCAGTGAGCTGGCCTCTCGAGCAAATGCCTCGCTATCCCGATTGTCCCACGTAGTAACAAAATTGGAGCGACTGGGCTGGGCTCAGCGGCAGGTGCTGGCCGGGCGGCGCGGCGCGGATGCGGTGCTGACCGAGACCGGATACCGGAAGGTCCAGCAGGCCACGCCCGGCTACCTCGAGGCCGTGCACGGCCTGGTCTTCGACGGCCTCGACGACCGCCAGACCGAACAACTCCTGGAACTGGGCGAGGCGGTCGTCGCGCAGCTCGAGGCGGGGCTCACCCGCGGGATCGGCCGCACCAACGGCCAGCGGCCGGTCGACGAGGAAGCGGACACCTAGACCGGTTCCGCATCGGACCGCGTCTGCGCCGAATCAGTTCTGCCCCAACGGATCCGACAGCAGCACGTCCCCGTCCCAGCAGGTGTGGGTGCCTGTGTGGCAGGCCGCGCCCTCCTGGTCGACGATCAGCAGCACGGTATCGCCGTCGCAATCCAATCGCACCTCGTGCACGTACTGGGTGTGCCCCGAGGTCTCACCCTTGACCCAGTACTGCTGCCGCGAGCGCGAGTAATACGTCGCCTTGCGGGTGGCCAGGGTGCGGGCCAGCGCCTCGTCGTCCATCCACGCCATCATGAGCACATCGCCGGTGCCGCGCTCCTGCGCGACCGCGGCGACCAGCCCGGCCTCGTTGCGCTTGAGGCGGGCGGCGATAGCGGGATCCAGACTCACGTACACCGTTATACCAAGAGCGGCACATGTGCCGAACCGGGCGGTGGCGGCGCGCACCCCGCCCCGGCTACCGGACGACGATCCCCTCGGCGCGCATTGCATTCTTGACCTCGGGGATCGTGAGCTCGCCGAAGTGGAAGACGGTGGCCGCCAGGACGGCGTCCGCGCCCGCCTGGATCGCGGGCGCGAAGTCCGCGACCCTGCCCGCACCGCCGCTGGCGATCACCGGAACCGTCACGGCCGCCCGCACCGCGGTGATCATGGCCAGATCGAACCCCGCCTTGGTGCCGTCGGCATCCATCGAGTTCAGCAGGATCTCCCCCACGCCGAGTTCGGCTCCGCGCACGGCCCATTCGACGGCGTCGATACCGGTGCCGCGCTTGCCGCCGTGCGTGGTGACCTCCCACCCGGACGGGGTCGGATCCGTGCCTTCGGGGACGGTGCGGGCATCGACGGACAGCACGATGCACTGCGAGCCGAACCGCTCCGACATCTCGCGTAGGATCTGCGGATTCGCGATGGCGGCGGTGTTCACCGACACCTTGTCCGCGCCCGCGCGCAGCAGGCGGTCCACATCGTCGACCGTGCGCACGCCGCCGCCGACGGTGAGCGGAATGAAGATCTGCTCGGCGGTGCGGGTCACCACGTCGATCATGGTGCCGCGGTCGCCCGTGGAGGCGGTGACGTCGAGGAAGGTCAGCTCGTCCGCGCCCTGCGCGTCGTAGGTCGCGGCCAGTTCGACGGGATCGCCCGCGTCCCGCAGGTTTTCGAAGTTCACGCCCTTGACCACGCGCCCGGCATCCACGTCCAGGCACGGAATCACGCGCACAGCCAGTGTCATTCGTTCAGCTCCGTTGTGTGTTCAGTCCCCGGGCGGACTCGTCCACCGCGGTATCGATCATGTCCAGTAGTTCCTCGTGCACCCCCGGTGCGGCGGCGAGCACCGAACCCGACGTGATGGTCCACTCCTCGCCCCGCAGATCCGTGACCACTCCCCCGGCGGCCCGCACGAGCGCGACCCCGGCGGCGTTGTCCCACGGATGGTGGCCGAAGACGACGGCCCCGCCCAGCACCCCGGATGCGGTGAACGCCAGGTCGATTCCGGTGGAACCGTGCATACGGACCCGGCCCGAGAGCCGGCTCAGCGCGCCGAGCAGGTCGAAGCGGAACCGTCCGGGAATGCGGCCGTGCGCATCGAGATTGAAGGCGCCGAAGCCGATCATCACCTCGGCGAGTTTGCCGGGCGCCAGCGGCGGCGCCGGATCCCCGTCCACCAGTAGCGGCCCACCGACCGCCGCGGCGTAGCGACGGCCCAGCAGCGGCAACCAGGTCAGGCCCAGCACCGGCACGCCGTCCTCGATCAATGCCAGCAGAATCCCGGACAGGGGATGCCCCGCCGAATAATTGAAGGTACCGTCGATGGGGTCGAGCACCCACGAGGTGCCCGAGCCGAGCTCGGGGCCGCCGAATTCCTCGCCGTGCACCGCGATCCCGGTGCGCTCGACCAGGCTCGCGGATACCGTGCGCTCCAGCTCGAGGTCCAGCTCGGTGGCGAAATCGCCACGCCCCTTCTCGACCGCGCTGGGCGCACCGACACCCTGCACGAAACGCGGTGCGGCCGAATCCAATACCTCGCTCGCGAGGGCGAGCAGCGTGACGCGCTCGGCGGGGGTCGTCATCGCCTAGCGCACCGCGGCCAATGCCTCGGGCAGCGTGAATCGCCCGGCGTAGAGGGCCTTTCCGACGATCGCGCCCTCGACGCCGTCCGGTACCAGCCCGGCGATGGCCCGCAGATCGTCGAGGGTGGAGACCCCACCCGAGGCGACGACCGGCGCTTCGGTGGCCTGACAGACCTCGCGCAGCAGATCCAGATTCGGCCCGGTGAGGGTGCCGTCCTTGGTGACGTCGGTGACGACATACCGCGAGCAGCCGTCGCGTTCGAGTCGCTCGAGCACCTCCCACAGGTCGCCGCCGTCGCTGACCCAGCCGCGCCCGCGCAGCCGGTACTGGCCCTCGGTCAGGCGCACGTCGAGGCCGACGGCGATGCGGTCGCCGTACTCGCCGATCGCGCGGGCGGCCCACTCCGGATTCTCGAGGGCCGCGGTGCCCAGGTTGACCCGGGCGCAGCCGGTGGCGAGCACGGCCTTCAGCGATTCGTCGTCGCGGATGCCGCCGGACAGCTCCACCTTTACATCGAGCTCGCCGACCACCTCCGCGATCATGTCGCGGTTGGAGCCGCGGCCGAAGGCGGCGTCCAGATCGACCAGATGGACCCATTCGGCGCCGGCCTGCTGCCAGGCCAGGGCGGCCTCACGCGGCGATCCGTAGCTCGTTTCGCTGCCCGCCTCCCCCTGGACGAGGCGCACGGCCTCACCATTGGCGACATCGACGGCGGGGAGCAGCACAAGATTCACGGCAGTAGCCTACTGGGCATACCGGCCGGTCCCGGCCGCGGGCCTGGGCTGCACACCGCCGGGACCGGCCGTGGCGAGGTTTGCCGCGCGCCCCGATGGGCAACTCCAACACCACGCGTGTCAGTAGGCGCAGAACGAACTCGGGCATCGTCCCGGGTGCGCATTCCGGGGTGGGACACGGGTTTCGTTCTGTTCGTCGAGCAACAAAGGGGTGCAGTCATGTCCCGGAGAGCATTGCGGCCTTCGATCCCCGCCCGCATCGTCCCCGTCCGACCGACCGCGGGCGTCGGCATGGTGGCGCTGGCGAGTCTGGGTGTGATCCCGGGAATCGGCGCGGTCGCGGCGGCCAACCCGACCGATCCGGCACAGCTGGCCGCCTGTGATTTCGGCCGCCAGCTCAGTACCTACACCTTCACCGATTACGACGACTACAACCGCCGCGTCCTGGACCACTCCACCGGCCCGTTCCGCGATCAATTCCAGCGGACCAGCACGGACCGCCGCAATCAGGCCGTGGCGACGCACACCAGTTCCGATGTGCTGTCGGTGGAGTGCGGCACCGACACCGCCGATGCCGCGCACGCGCAGATCGTGGTGTCCGTCGACGACACGACCCGCAGCGACGCGACATTGGGCCTGCCCCGCCCCGGGCGCAGCGTGATGCAGGTGTACCTGGACAACGTCAACGGCCAGTGGCTGACCGAGCGGGTCGATCCGCAGCCACTGCCGGTGAGTTCGCCCGCGCACTGAGCGCGGCGGCGCGCGCTAGGACGACCCGGCCGCGGTGGATCCGGAGGCCAGACCATTTCCCATGGCACACGCCCCTTTCGCCGTGATCCCCGACCGACTCCGACCCTAATGGGCGCCGTCGGCAACCTACAGCGACCGCACCCAGTTGCGGAGCAACTGCGCGCCGGCGTCGCCGGATTTCTCCGGATGGAACTGGGTGGCCGACAACGGCCCGTTCTCGACCGCGGCCAGGAACGGGGCGCCGTGCTCGGCCCAGGTGAGCTTGGCCGGGGCAATCGCGCCGTCGTCGTCCCACGTCCAGCGCTGCGCGGCATAGGAGTGCACGAAATAGAACCGGGTCTCGGCGTCCATCCCGGCGAACAGCACGCTGTCGGCCGGTGACTGCACCGTATTCCAGCCCATGTGCGGCAGCACCGGCGCGGGCAGCCGCTCCACTGTCCCGGGCCATTCGGCGCACCCGTCGGTCTCCACGCCGAATTCGACGCCGCGCTCGAACAGGATCTGCATGCCGACGCAGATGCCCAGCACCGGACGGCCCCCGGCGAGGCGCTTGCCGATGATGCGTTCGCCCCGCACCGCACGCAGCCCGGCCATGCAGGCCGCGAACGCGCCCACGCCCGGCACCACCAAACCGTCCGCGGCCAAGGCGATTTCGGGGTCGGCGGTGACGGTGACGTCGGCTCCGGCGCGGATCAGGGCGCGGTTGGCCGAGTGCAGGTTGCCCGAGCCGTAGTCCAGCAGGGCGACGGATTTCGACCGGGGCGGTGGGGTGGGGGCATGTATGGGCTCTGTCACAGCGTCCCCTTCGTCGACGGGACGCCGTTCACCCGCGGATCGAGCTCGACCGCGGCGCGCAGAGCCCGCGCCACGGCCTTGAATTCGGCCTCGGTGACGTGATGCTGATCGCGGCCGTAGAGCACCCGCACGTGCAGCGCGATCCGTGCGTTCAGCGCGATCGATTCGAACACGTGCCGATTCAGCACCGTGGAATAGGGTGCGCCGGGCCTGAGCGCGGAACTGGCCGATCCGGGGACCGGCGAACCCGGAATCACCGCGTGCAGCAGGTGATCCGGCTCGCCGATGTGGACGCAATAGGGCCGCCCGGACACGTCGACCGCCGCGTGCGCGAGGGTCTCGTCCATCGGGATGTAGGCGTCACCGAAGCGGCGGATGCCCTGCTTGTCGCCCAGGGCCCGGCCCAGTGCCTGGCCGAGGACGATCGCGGTGTCCTCGACGGTGTGGTGCGCCTCGATCTCGATGTCGCCCTCGGAGCGAACGCTGAGATCGAAGCTGGCGTGCGCACCCAACGCGGTCAGCATGTGGTCGTAGAAGGGGACGCCGGTCGAGATGTCCGTCGTCCCGGTGCCGTCGAGGTTCAGCTCGACGACGATGCTGGACTCCTTGGTGGTGCGCTCCACCCGCGCCGTTCGCTGCATTCTCGCCTTCATCTCGGTGCTCATACTCACGCCTCCACCCGCTCGGTGGCGGCCAAAATCGCACTGACCCGCAGGAATTCGTCGTTCTCGGCGGCCAGGCCGATGGTGACCCGCAGGTGTGCGGGGATGCCGACGTCGCGGATCAGCACGCCCTCGTCGAGGTAGTGCTGCCAGGCCCGGGGTGCGTCGGCGAAGCGACCGAACAGCAGGAAGTTGGCATCGCTGGGCGAGACCCGGAATCCCATGTCCGCCAGCGCCTTCGCGACCCGGTCCCGCTGGGCAGCCAATTCCGCGACGGTGGCCAGGGTCTCATCGGCATGGCGCAGGGCCGCCCGCGCGGCGGCCTGGGTGACCACCGACAGGTGGTAGGGCAGTCGCACCAGCAGCATCGCGTCGATCACCGCCGGCGCGGCCGCCAGATAGCCCAGGCGCCCGCCCGCGAAGGCGAATGCTTTGGACATCGTCCGGCTGACAACGAGTTTCGAGGGGAACCGGTCGATCAGCTCGATCGCACTGGGCACGGCGGAGAATTCGCCGTAGGCCTCGTCGACGACCACGACGCCGGGCGCGGCCTCCAGGATCCGGATCAGGTCCGGCTGCGGGATGCTGTGCCCGGTGGGATTGTTCGGGCTCGTCACGAACACCACGTCGGGGCGGCGTTCGGCGATGTGCGCCAGCGCATAGTCGACATCGAGGGAGAAGTCGTCGTTGCGCTTGGCTTCCACCCACTCGGTATCGATGCCCTCGGAGATGATCGGGTGCATCGAGTACGAGGGCACGAAGCCCATGGCGCTGCGGCCGGGCCCGCCGAAGGCCTGCAGCAGCTGCTGCAGGATCTCGTTGGAACCGTTGGCGGCCCACACATTCGACACGTCCAGGGCCACCCCGGTCTGCCGGGTCAGGTAGGTGGCCAGGTCGGTGCGCAGCGCCACCGCATCGCGGTCCGGATAGCGGTGCAGATCCGCCGCCGCGGCCCGGATCGATTCGGCGACGTCGTCGATCAGCGCCCGGCTCGGCGGATGCGGATTCTCGTTGGTGTTCAGCTGCACCGGGACGGTCAATTGCGGTGCGCCATAGGGCGATTTGCCGCGCAGGTTCTCCCGCAGCGGCAAGTCGTCCAGGGACACGGCGGACCCAGGAATGTGTGTCACGGTTGTCACGACTCCACCTCGCTGGCGCTCGGCTCCGTCGTGCCAACGGCTGGCTGGCTCATCGGTTCACTCCGCTTCGCTCCGTTCACGACAGCGCCTCGAATCGCGCCCGCACGGCCTGGCCGTGGGCGGGCAGATCTTCGGCATTCGCGAGCGCAACCACGTGTCCCGCAACGTCTTTGAGCGCCGCCTCGCTGTAGTCGACGACATGGATGCCGCGCAGGAATGTCTGCACGCTCAAGCCCGAGGAGTGCCGGGCGCAGCCGGCCGTGGGCAGCACGTGATTGGATCCGGCACAGTAGTCGCCCAGGCTCACCGGCGACCACGCGCCGACGAAAACCGCTCCCGCACTGCGCACCCGGGCCGCGACGGCGGGCGCCTGCGCGGTCTGGATCTCCAGGTGCTCGGCGGCGTAGGCGTTCACCACGCGCAGCCCCTGATCCACGTCGTCGACGAGCACGACCCCGGACTGCTTGCCGGACAACGCCTCCGACACCCGGTGCCGGTGCTTGACGACCTCGAGCTGTGCGTTCACCGCGGCATCGACCGCATCGGCCAGGGCGGCACTGTCGGTGACGAGGACGCTGGCGGCCAGCACGTCGTGTTCGGCCTGGCTGATCAGGTCGGCGGCCACGTGCACCGGATCGGCGGTGGCGTCGGCGAGGATCGCGATCTCGGTGGGTCCGGCCTCGGCGTCGATGCCGACGAGGCCGCGGCACAGGCGCTTGGCCGCGGTGACGTAGATATTGCCGGGGCCGGTGATCATGTCGACCGGATCCAGGCGCTCGCCGGTGGTGTCGACGCCGCCGTAGGACAGCAGGGCCACGGCCTGGGCGCCGCCCACGGCCCAGACCTCCTCAACGCCGAGCAGTTTCGCCGCGGCCAGGATCGTCGGGTGGGGCAGGCCGCCGAACTGCGCCTGCGGCGGCGAGGCGACCACCAGCGAATCCACGCCCGCCGCCTGGGCCGGTACCACGTTCATCACGACGCTGGACGGGTAGACCGCATTGCCGCCGGGCACGTACAGCCCGACGCGCTCCACCGGAACCCAGCGCTCGGTGACGGTGCCACCGGGCACCACCTGGGTGGTCTTGTCGGTGCGCCGCTGATCGGCGTGCACGAGGCGGGTGCGCTCGATCGCGACCTCCAGCGCGGTGCGCACCGCGGGATCGAGGTTTTCGAGCGCGGCGTCGAGTTCGGCGGCCGGGACCCGGACGGAAGCGGGAGCGACGCCGTCGAACTGCACGCTGAATTCCTGCGCCGCCTCGACACCCCGATCGCGGATCGCCTCCACGACCGGCCGCACATGATGCAGCACCGAGTCCACGTCGACTCCCCCGCGCGGCAGCGCGGCGCGCAGCTCGGCGGCGGTGGGAGTACGACCGCGCAAATCGACGCGGGCGAGCTCGATGCGGGTTGTCATAGCGGTGTGAAACCTCTTCTGTGCTGGTCATCGCCCGGGCGGGAAGTCACCGGACCAAGCACCAGACTATCGGGTCGGCCTAGTCATTTTGGCGTCGCCTCCGGCCCCGGCGGGGGCGGCGGGCGCGCGAGGGCCCGCGATGCTGTTCGATGACTGAGCAACCATGAAGCAGCTGTGAGGAGAGCAGATATGTCCGTCATCCCCGATAAGGCTCGCGACCTGCTGGAACGCCCGGTCTTCGCAAGCCTGGGCACGACCCGGCCCGATGGCGCGCCGCAGGTGAACCCGATGTGGTTCGTCTGGGACGGCGAATTCATCTGGTTCACGCACACCAATTCCCGGCAGAAGTTCAAGAACCTGACGGCCGAGCCGCGGGTGTCGATCTCGATCTTCGACCCGGACAAGCCCTACCGCTACATCGAGGTTCGCGGCGTGCTCGACCATATCGACCCCGACCCCGAGGGCGCGCTGTACTCGAGCCTGTCCCAGCGCTACGGCGGTGGCCCGGTCGTCCCACCGGACGCCAAGGACCGCGTGAAGCTCGCTATCCGGCCGACGGGAGTGTCGGGTTACGCGGTCGCGCGCGATTAGTACCACGAGGAGACAGATAGATGGGCACGATCAGCATTTACGATGTTCATGCCATTAATGTGGAAAAGTGGTGGGAGATCACGATTCCCGCCATCTACGCGGGAGGTCCTTGCGGACAAGCCCGGCATCTCTCCGATGTGGGCTACGAAGCCCGTACGATCATCGCAGCCAAACTGGATGTTCCGCTCTCCACGGTTGACGTGTCCGTAACGACTCAGGCTTGACGCAGGGTCGATGCCGACGCGACCTTGCTGGGACTAACCCGGCAACATAGTGGGCAGTTCTTGCACTAGATATCCCGCAGAGGTCGAATCGGACCACCGGGCAGTCCCGGCGGTCCGATTCGACGCTACTTGGTGTTGCTGTCGATGAGCGGGGTGCCGCTGCTGCCGAGGACCACCCGCAGGGTCATCGACCGCGACTTGCCGCCGTTGGTGACGTTCCCGACCCGCATGTCGACCGAGCCGTCGCCGCTGGCGGCGGTGCTCGTGCCGCCCGCACCGGAGACGCTGCTCCACTTCGTCACGGGGTTCTTGGTCCAGTAGTTCTCGAACGACTGCTGGTCGCTGTACACCTGCTGGGCCGCCGGGGTAAGCAGGGACCAGGCATCGCTGAGATTGGCACTGCCGGACACCAGGTCGTTGTAGAACTGCTGAATCATGGTGGCGGCGGAGCCGGCATCGGCCTGACCGTTGCTCTTGGTCTCGCCCAGGGCCGAGGCCGAGGCCGTCGTGCTCTGCGCGGCGGCGCTGGTCAAGGACGAATCACCCTGCGTGGCAGACGAACTCGGGGGCGTACCGCCGAAGAGGGTGTAGATGGCCGCGCCGACGATGGCCACCGCGATTACGGCGCCGCCGACGATCAGCCACGGGCTGCGACGGCGGGGCGGCTCCGGCTCCACCGGCAGCCGATGCGAGCGGGTGGGGTGGGCGCCGGGGCGGGGCGGGCGCACGGGGGGCAGGTTGGGCTCGGAGACCGGTGCCTCCTGCGCCATCATCTCCGCGGTGGAGATATCCGCCTGTGCCGCACGACGATCCAGCGTGCGGGTGGCCTGGCGCCGCGGGGCGGAACGATGGGTGGCCAGCATTCTGGTCGCGACGGCGTCGTCGGCCCCGTCGGCGAAATCGGCGAGCTGATCACGGACCTCGGTCATGCTGGGACGGTCCTCGGGCTCGAAGCTGAGGAGGTCCAGCAGGAGGTCGGTGAGCTGGCCGGCGTTGCGCGGCTGGCTGAGCTGGCCGTTGGCCGCCGCGTACAGCAGCGCCAGCGGATTCGGGTTGCTGCCGTAGGGCGGCTCGCCCTCGAGGGCGTGGAAAAGCGTTGCGCCCAAGGCGAAGACGTCGGCGGCGGGGGTCGGCTCGGCGCCGCGTGCCACCTCCGGGGCGAGGTAGGCGGCGGTCCCGGAGATCAAGCCCGTCGCGGTGAGCGCGACGTCGCCCTTGGCCTTGGAGATGCCGAAATCGGTGATCTTGACCGTGCTGTTCTCGCCCAGCAGGATGTTGCCCGGCTTGACGTCGCGGTGCACGATGCCCGCCCGGTGCGCGGCCACCAGGGCCGAGGCCACCTGCTCGCCGATGCGCGCGACCTGCGCCAGCGGCAGGGTGCCCTGCGCGGCCAGCACCATCGCGAGGCTCTGCGACTGCAGATACTCCATAACCAGGCACGGATCACCGTCGTGGTCGGTGATATCGAAGACCACGATCGCATTGGGGTGCTGGAACCGGGCCGCGTTGCGCGCCTCGCGCGAGGCACGCTGGCGCACGATCTCCTTTTCGCCTGGAGGCAGGCTGGGCTGGGTGAGGATCTGCTTGATCGCCACCGACCGTTCGAGCCGCTCGTCGACGGCGCGCCAGACGACGCCTGTGCCGCCGCTACCGATCCGCTCGACCAGGCGGTAATGCCCTGCGATCACTTGGCCGGTTTCGATGGCACTACTCCGAATTCTTCGCGATCCGTGACTTACCCTGCGCGGTGGCCCGCGCGTGTTCCCGACGAGTGTAGCGGGCTCGGCGCCCGACGCCGACGCCGGAGTGTGATCCGGAGACAATATGTACGGCCTCTGTGTGACAGGTGTGAGATCACCCTGCGACCCCGGCGAGATAAACCGTGTTGCATATCACATTTCATCCCGAAGGCGACCTGTCGCACACCCCCGTTGATGCCGTGGCGACTAGGCGGCGCCGACGTCTCCCGCCCACCTCTGCGCCCAGGGCGCCGCGACGAGTGCGGCGGCATCGGCGTCGGACAGTTCGATATCGAACGTCTCGGCCAGCGTCGCGGGGAGATCGGCCGGCGTCAATTCCTTTGTCTGCGAGGTGCCGTCCGGATACTCGGTCACCAGGGTGGCGGCATCGAGCACGTGATGCACCTCGGGATGGAACCGCTGCACGTACGGCCGGGCGACGAAGGGCGAGCGCGCGGAGGTGGACACGAAGTGGTTGCCCACCTCGAAGTCGATGCGGTACTGCGGATTCAGGGTGACGCTGTGTCGCAGGATCCAGCCGTCGCGGGCGAAGTGATGCAGCAGCCACTCCTCGCCGCCCAGCTCGCCCCGGGTGCGCTCGAGCCGGAATCGCCACTCCCCCGCCCGCACCTCGCCGGCATCGGGGTTCAGCTCGAGCGGTGCGAGCGGGCCGGCGCCGAATCCTACGTCGCACAGCCACACTCGCTCGTCCTCGGTGGTGGTGACGCGCAGCATCGAGTGGGTGGCGGGCCGCAGTCCGGCGCTCGCGCCCATGATCACCCGGCCCTGCAGGGCGGTGATGCCGAAACCCAGCCGCTCCAGCGCGGCGGCGAACAGGATCACACTCTCGTAGCAGTAGCCGCCGCGGCGGCCGCGAACGAGCTTGTCCTGCAACGACTCCAGATCCAGCGGCACCGGCCGGCCGAGCACCGGCTCCAGGTTCTCGAACGGGATACTCGTGGTGTGCGCGAATTGCAGCGCGCGCAGCGTCTCGACGGTCGGCCCGCGCTCGCCCCGGAATCCGATCCGCGCGAGGTACGCCTCGAGGTCCAGCGCATCGCCGTCCCAGTGATATGCCGGGTCCGCGGGCATATGCATATGGCCTCCCTGTCCAGTTGCCTCGATCAACCCCTCGCCCCCGAATCATTATTCCGCACCAAGATCGCGGCCGCCGAATCATCCACTTCTCGCGGGCCGACCGGAAGCGGCGACACCGCCGCCGAACGGTGATCCAGCGCTGTGCGGCCGGATCGGGATAGCATTCGCCCATGCGTTCGATGGATGCCGCGCAGCGGCGGGCTCGGCTGGCGACGCGACATCGGCTCGCATCCGCCACCCGGGTCGACGACCCCGCCGAGATCGCCCGCTCCCTGGTCGTCCTGCACGCCACCGATCCGGCGACGGTATTCCTGGCCGTGGCCGCCCGCAGCCGCGAACTCGAACCCGCACAGGTGGAGCAGGCGTTGTATACGGACCGGACGCTGCTGCGGATGCTGGCGATGCGCCGCACGATGTTCGTCGCTCCGGTCGAGCTGGTCCCCGCCCTGCAGGCGGCGGTCGCGGACGCCCTGGCGGGCAAGCAGCGGCGCAACTACGCCAAATATCTGGAGCAGGTCGTCGACGGGGAGGTGGGCCCGTGGCTGGCGGAGGTGGAGGAGCAAACGCACCGGGAGCTGCTGGATCGCGGCAGCGCCACCGGCGCGCAACTGGGCGCGGCGGTGCCACGGCTACGCACCCGGGTCGACACCGCGCCGGGCAAGCCGTATTCCAAACCGACGAACATCACCACCTGGGTGCTGCTGACGCTCGGTTGCGAGGGCCGGATCGTGCGGGGCCGCCCGAACGGCACCTGGGCCAGCACCCAATACGTCTGGGAGCCGATCGAATCCTGGCTGCCCGAAGGGGTTCCCGCGATGCCCGCGGATCAGGCGCAGGCCGAGCTGGCGCGGCGCTGGCTGCTGGCCTTCGGCCCGGCGCCCGTCGCCGATCTGAAGTGGTGGACCGGCTGGACCCTGGGCGAGACACGAAAGGCGCTGGCACAGCTGAAGATCGAGGAGGTCGACCTGGACGAGGGCACCGGCGTCGTGCTCGCCGACGATCTGGACCCGGTGCCCGTGCCCGAGCCGGGCCCCGCCCTGCTCCCCGCGCTGGACCCCACCCCCATGGGCTGGCAGTCGCGCGACTGGTTCCTCGGCCCACACGGCCCCGCGCTGTTCGACACCAACGGCAATATCGGCCCCACCGTCTGGTGGGACGGGCGGATCGTCGGCGGCTGGGGCCAGCGCGCGGACGGCGAGATCGCCTGGCGCCTCCTGGAAGACATAGGGGCGCAGGCGAAGTCGTCGATCGAGGCCGAGGCGGCGCGGATGCAGCGGTGGTACGGCGACGTGCGCGCCGTACCACGGTTCCGCACGCCGCTCGAGCGCGAGCTCACCGCCTGAGCCTCGCCGACCGCGGGATCCTGATCTGCGAGCCGACGGCCCCGTGGCGCCGCGGGCCGACGGCCCCGTAGCGCAGCGATACACGTAATCCGGTGCGCTACAGCGGGATTCCCGGCCGTGCGGGTATTACATATCGAGCCCGAGGTCCAGCACTCGCACCGAGTGGGTCAGCGCGCCGACCGCCATGTAGTCGATGCCCGTGGCGGCGTATTCGGCGGCCATGTCCAGCGACAGCCCGCCGGAGGATTCGAGCTTGGTGCGCGGCGCGCGGGAGTCGCGGCGCTGCACGGCCGCCTGCGTGGCCCAGAGCGGGAAATTGTCCAGTAGCACCAGTTCCACGTCCTGCTCCAGCACCGCGTCCAGCTGTTCGAGGGTGTCCACCTCGACCTCGCAGGCGATATCGGGGGCCAGTTCGCGCACCGCGCGCAGTGCGGCCACCACCGACCCCGCCGCGGCGACGTGGTTGTCCTTGATCAGCGCGGCGTCGCCGAGGCCCATGCGGTGGTTGACCCCTCCTCCGGCCCGCACCGCGTACTTCTGCAGGGACCGCAGGCCCGGCAGCGTCTTTCGGCTGTCGCGAATGCGGCATGTCGTGCCGGAGACCGCGTCCACCCACGCCGCGGTCGCGGTCGCGATGCCCGACAGATGGGTCACCAGATTCAGCATCGTGCGCTCGGCGGTCAGCAGTCCGCGCGTGGGCGCCACCACGCCGAGCGTCACGTCGCCGGTCGCCACCCGGGCGCCGTCGGCCACCCGCTCGGTGACCTGGTAGTTGCCCGCGCCGAGCACCTCGTCCAGCACCAGCAGCCCGACGTCGATGCCGGCGACGGTACCGGGCTGTCGCGACACCATCGCCGCCTTCGCGGTGGCATCGGCGGGAACCGTTGCCGCGGTGGTGATATCGGGTCCGTACCGCAGGTCCTCGTGCAGCGCGGTGCGGATCAGGGTCAGGATCTCCTCGCGATCCAGTCCGGCATCCAAGCTCATCGTGCGCTCCTAGAATTCAGTCTCCGCTCGGCGGTCTGCCCGCCGAATCTCGTGCCCGGCATCGCTTTACGACGCCCTGGGCACCGTCAGCGGGGCCCAGTCGCCGGGCAGGGCGGCGCCGTCGGCGACCAGCTGCGGCCGGCCGTCGGCGCCGAGCCGGACCGGCAGGCTGCGACGCAGGTCGTCACGGGCGTCGGGATGATCGGACCGGGTGTGGCAGCCGCGGCTCTCGGTGCGGGCGGTCGCCGCCACGAGCAGCGCGCGGGCGGTGAGTGTCAGGGCGGCGTCCTCGAGACCGGCGACAGCCGTGGACAGTCCGCCCGGCAACGTCGCGCCGGCGCGCGAATCATCGCCCACCGGAGCGAATTCCGAGTACCCGCCCGCCGAGACCGAGGCCGGATCCGGCGCGTCGGGAACGTTTCCGAACCCGTCCGGAGCCGCGCCCGCGGGCCCGCCGTGACGCTCCGCCCGGGCACCCTCGCGATCCTTGATCAGGCGCATCAACCGCAGCAGGCCCGCCCGCAGGCCGTCGCCGTCGCGGACGACGCCGGCGTGATCGGTCATCAATGCCTGCAACGACTCTCGATCCGCACGCGGGAAGGTCAGCTCGCCGATCTCGGTGACGGGATCCGATTCGCCGCGCCGCTCGGCCGCCGCCGCGCCGGCTCGCTCGCCCACCACCAGGCCTTCGAGCAGGCTATTGGAGGCGAGCCGGTTCGCGCCGTGCAGACCCGTCCGGGCGACCTCGCCGGCCGCGTAGAGACCGGGCACCGCGGTGCGGCCGTGGGGGTCGGTGACAATGCCGCCGCACTGGTAGTGCGCCGCGGGCGCGACCGGGATCAGGTCGGTTCGGGGATCGATGCCCGCCGCCAGGCACGAGGCCGTGACGGTCGGAAACCGCTGTGCGAAGCCCTCGATCGCGCGACCGTCGAGATACACGTGGTCGTCCCCGAGCTCGTGCATCCGGGCCGCGATGGCCCGGGACACCACGTCGCGGGGCGCCAGATCGCCGCGCGGATGCACCCCCGCGGTCACCGAATTGCCCCGCGCATCCACGAGTATCGCGCCCTCGCCCCGCACCGCCTCGCTGATCAGCGGCCGTCGCCCGCGCCCGCCCCGGCTGAACAGCACGGTCGGATGGAACTGCACGAATTCCAGGTCCGCCACGGCCGCCCCGGCACGCAGCGCCAGCGCGATCCCATCGGCGGTGGCGCCCGGCGGGTTCGTGCCGCGGGCGTACAGCTGCCCGAGACCCCCGGTCGCCAGCAGCACCGCGGGCGCGTGCACGACGCCGAAACCCCTGTCCGACACCGCGACCACGCCCTGCACTCCGCCGGGGCCGGTCACGACGCGCACCGCGGCCGCGCCGAACAGTACCGGCATTCCGGCCGCGTTGAGCGCGCGCTGCACCTCCGCGCCGGTGGCGTCCCCGCCGGCATGAATGATGCGGCGGGTGCTGTGCCCGCCCTCCCGGGTGCGGGAGATCTGCCCGTCCCGGCCCAGATCGAAGACCGCGCCCAGAGCCGTCAGCGCCGCGACGGCCTCGCGCCCGCCCTCCACGATCGAGCGCACCGCGCCTGGATCGCACAGTCCCACGCCCGCGACGACGGTGTCGTGCACATGCGACTCCACCGAATCACCGTGCGGCGCGACGACGGCGATCCCGCCCTGCGCGTACTGCGTGGAGGTGTCGTTCGGCCCGCCCTTGCTCAGCGTCAGCACCCGCAGGCCCCGCAGCGAGGCGGTGCGGGCGGCGGTCAGCCCGGCCACCCCGCCGCCGATCACCACGAGATCCGCCGTGGCCTCCCACCGAATCGCCGGATCGCAGCTGTCCCCCACCCGATTTCCGCCGGCCATGACTATTCCCCGCCGCCGGGGTTGCCGATGGCGATCATGCGCAGCACCGAATCCCGGCCCGCCGCGGCGGTTTCCGGGTCGACGTGGACCTCGTCGCGATTCTCCACCAGGCAGCGCAGCAGCGCGGCCGGGGTGATCATCTTCATGTACTTGCAGGACGCGCGGTCGTTGACGGCCTGGAAGTCGATGCCGGGGGCGGCCTTGCGCAGCTGGTGCAGCATGCCGATCTCGGTGGCCACCAGGACCTGGTTCGACTTCGCGACCTTGGCCGCATCGATCATGCCGCCGGTGGACAGGATGTGCACCCGGTCGGCAGGGAACGCGCCCTCGCCCGCCAGGTACAGCGCCGAAGTGGCGCAACCGCATTCGGGGTGGACAAACAGTTCCGCGTCGGGGTGGGTGCGGGCCTGCGCGGTCAGCTCGTCACCGTTGATGCCCGCGTGCACGTGGCATTCGCCCGCCCAGATGTGCATGTTCTCGCGGCCGGTCACCCGCTTGACGTGGGCGCCGAGGAACTGATCCGGCAGGAACAGCACCTCCCGGTCCGGATCGATCGAGGCCACCACGTCCACGGCGTTGGACGAGGTGCAGCAGATGTCGGTGAGCGCCTTGACCGCGGCCGTGGTATTCACGTACGAGACCACCAGCGCCCCGGGGTGCTCGGCCTTCCAGGCGCGCAGCTCGTCGGCGGAGATCGAATCGGCCAGCGAGCAGCCCGCGCGCTGGTCCGGGATCAACACGGTTTTGTCCGGGCTGAGGATCTTCGCGGTCTCGGCCATGAAGTGCACGCCGCAGAACACGATCGTGTCCTCGGGCGCCTCCGCGGCGATCCGCGACAGCGCCAGCGAATCCCCGACATGGTCGGCCACGTCCTGAATCTCGGGCAGCTGATAGTTGTGCGCCAGGATGGTCGCATTGCGCTCGCGCGCCAGCCGCTTGATCTCCTCGGCCCACTCCGGGGTGGCCTCGACACCCGTGAACCCCGTCGGCCCGTCCGTAACGCGCCCGGCAAACGTCGCAGTCGCCATGGCTGGCTCCTTCTCTCATGCGATCGGCACCCTCGCCGATTTCGCATACACCCGGTTTTCGACTTATAATCGAAAACGTGCCCCATAGTAGCACCATTCACGAATCGCTCACCGCCGTGTTCCAGGTTCGTCGCTTCCGCGACACCATCGACGCAGGTCAGCGCGACAGCGAACCGATCGATCCCGATACCCCGCGCTGTGCGCCGGGCTGGCGGACCGAACTGGCCGTGCTGCTGTGGCAGCGGGCGATGGAACCGCAGACCGGCACCTGGTCGCTACCCGGCGGGCGGCTGCGCGACGACGAGGACCTCGACGTGTCGGCACGACGGCAACTCGCCGAGAAGGTCGATGTGCGCGAGCTGCTGCACCTCGAGCAGGTCTGGGTGTTCAGCGATCCGCACCGGGTGCCGCCGCCGCGGCGCATCGCGTCGGCCTATCTGGGCCTGGTGCCCCTCACCGCGGACCCGAAGCTACCCGACGACACCCGCTGGTATCCGGTCTCGGCGCTGCCGGACATGTCCTTCGACCACGGCACCGTCGCCCGGCACGCCCGCGCCCGGCTCGCCGCCAAGCTCTCCTACACGAATATCGCCTTCGCCCTGGCCCCGCACCGGTTCAGCATGGCGATCCTGCGCGAAATCTACTGCGCGGCACTCGGATACGAGGTCGACACCACCAATCTGCAGCGAGTTCTGAGCCGCCGCAAGGTGATCACGCCCACCGGGGAGACCGCGGCGTCGGGGCGAGCGGGCGGCCGCCCGGCGGCGCTGTACCGATTCAGTGACGACAGGATCCGCGTCACGGACGAGTTCGCGGCGCTGCGGCCGCCGAGCTGAGGGCCGGCCCGTGCGCCGGCGGCTCGCGCGCACGGGTGTCGCGGTGGCCACACACGTGGGCCCACCCCCCGGCACCAGGTAGCGTGACAGCATGAACTCGCTGATGCAGCGGATCCTCGACATCGCGCCGGTCTGGGTCTATTTGACCGTCGGCCTGTTGGTGTTCGCCGAGGATGCGATCTTCGTCGGCTTCGTCATCCCGGGCGAGACCGCCGCGGTGATCGGCGGGATCGCGGCCAGCCAGGGCCATGTGAAGCTGTGGGCGATGATCCTGCTGGTGGTGCTCGCCGCGATCATCGGCGACAGCGTGGGGTACGAGGTCGGCAAGCATTTCGGCCACCGCCTGCTCGGCATGTCCGCGCTGGATCGATACCGGGGACGGCTGGATCGGGCGCAGGACTTCCTGTCTCGCCGCGGTGGCTCGGCGGTGTTCCTCGGCCGCTTCACCGCCTTCTTCCGCGCGGTGATGCCCGCGCTGGTCGGCACCTCCCGGATGCCGTACGGGCGCTTCCTGACCTTCAACGCCACCGGCGGCATCATCTGGGGCACCACCTTCGTGGTGCTCGGATTCGTGGCCGGGCACTCCGCGGAAAAGCTGGCCGCGAACGTCGGGCGCGGCATGACCATCACGGTGGTGGTGATCGTCGTACTGGGCGTGATCGTCTGGAAGCTGCGAGAACGCCGGCACGCCAAGGTCATCGAGGCGCAGTACGAGACCGCGCACAAGGACGGCTGAGCACCTACCCGGACTCAGCCGTTGCCGTCGAGCTCCTCGATGGTGGCGATCGAGGGCGTACGGGTGCGCTGTAGCTCGCGGGCGGCCCCCTCGGCGTCGCGCAGCACCCGGACGGCGTTGTGCCACAGCAGCTTTCCGATGTCCCGGGCCGACCATCGGCGTTCGAGCAGTTCCGTGACGAGATTCGGGTATCCCGCGACGTCGTCCAGGCCCGCGGTGACGAAGGCGGTGCCGTCGAAGTCGCCACCCAGGCCGACGTGATCGATGCCCGCCACCTCCCGCATATGGTCGAGGTGGTCGGCGATGGTCGCCACGGTCGGCACCGGGCGCGGATGCGCGGCCTCGAACGCGCGCTGACACTCCATACCCGCCGGAGAGGTGTCCAGCGGATGGAAACCGTGCGCGGTCATGTTGGCATCGGCCGCGGCGGTCCATTCGACGGCGGCGGGCAGCACGAATTTCGGGACGAACGTCGCCATCGCGATGCCGCCGTTGCCGGGCAGCAGCGCCAGCACGTCGTCGGGGACATTGCGCGGATGATCGCAGATCGCCCGCGCGGAGGAATGCGAAAAGATCACCGGCGCACGGGATGTCGCCAGGGCGGCCCGCATCGTGTCCGGGGAGACGTGCGACAGGTCGACCAGCATGCCCAGGCGGTTCATCTCACGGACCACCTCCCGGCCGAATCGGGTGAGCCCGTGCGCCTTCGGTTCGTCGGTGGCCGAATCCGCCCACGGCACATTGTCGTTGTGGGTGAGGGTCATATAGCGCACGCCCAGCCGGTACAGCGCGCGCAGCGTGGCCAGCGAGCAGTCGATGCTGTGACCGCCCTCGGCGCCCATCAGCGAGGCGATACGGCCCTGCGCCCGAGCCGATTCCATGTCATCGGCGGTGAATGCCGGATACAGCCGGTCGGGGAACCGCTCGGTGAATGCCCGGACGAAATCGATCTGCTCGAGGGTCGCGCTCACGGCATGGTCCCCGGCCAGGTCGGAGCGCACGTACACCGACCAGAACTGGGCGCCGACCCCGCCCGCGCGGAGCCGATCGAGATCGGTGTGCAGGCTCGCGCTCTGATCCGCGGCCAGGTCGAGGGCGTCCATGTCGTAACGGCCGTGCGTGCGCATCGCCCACGGCAGGTCGTTGTGCCCGTCGACCACGGGGGTGTCGCGGAGCAGGGTGCGGGCACGCTCGAGCTGGTCGGGGGTCATCAGCCTGTTCTATACCAACCGCGCGGCGCCCTCCCACCCGACACCTCGTCGAGCGTCACGACTCTTTCGAATCAGTCCTCGTCCCGCTTGCGGTGTTTGATGCCGCGCCGATATGCCCGCTTACTCGCAATGGGCTGGGCCGCACTGGATCTCCGCAACTCGTGCCGGTTGCGCCAGGCCGTGAGGCCGGCGCGTTCGGCGGGCTGCGCGGACGCGCAATCCGCCGACTCCGCCGAGGCGTGCGCGGGGGGCGTTGTGCTGTTCATCGCCGACCTCCTCTCGTGTGGCTCGCCGGTGTACGGGCGACCGATCGCCGTCGACGGTAACCCTCGTCGCCCTCACCTGCCACCCAATTATCGGCGGTCGTGTCGGTCGGTACGCCGACGATCGGCACGCCACACTCGCGCGAAATCACTTCCACACCACCGGATCCGGCACCCACACGCCGTCGAATCCGGGTCGAGGCACAACCGGCGGCAACGAGTAACGAACTGCCGCAACCATCGAGGACCGGCCCGGTCCTCGCGCATCAATGGGACTCGACGCCCTCGAACCGTCCGGTGTTGCCGAACGACGCTCCGACGCTGGATACGGGAGTTCCGTAGGGGCCGTAGCTGACCTCGGAGGCGTACGGCCCTGCGCCGTCCGGGGATTCGGCCGCGCGTGGGGTGGCACCCAGGTCCCCGTGGGCGCTGATGGCGGCAAGTACGAGGATCACCAGCGCGGCGAACAGCGGCTGCACCAGCACCACGGTCCAGACGCCCGCCGACTGCGACGAGTGCATCCAGTGGTCGACCAGCGTGCGCCAGCCGGGAATCGTCGGCGGCAGCCCGACGATGCTGTGCAGCGGTGGATTCGACGCGTGCGGATGCAGCCGGCCCGCCACCAGCTCGCCCAGCCACGACATCAGCTCGGCGCCGGCCAGCGAGCCGATCAGCAGGGCGCACTGCAGGATCGGGCCGCGGGCCCGGCGCACGCGCCACGCCGCCGCGGCGGTCAGCAGACCGGTGACCATCGCGACACAGATGAAGATCGCCACCGCGTCGAACCGGTGCACGCTCTCCCCCGTCAGCGCCGCGCCCCGCCCGGGATCGACGACCAGCACCCGCTCGGTCGGGGCCAGCAGCGCCCACACGGCCCCGCCCAGCGCGCTCACCACCAGCACGCCCAGCAGCACCCACAGCACGGCCAGCAGCTCGCGCCGCCGCGCGCCCGATGTCTCGGCGCTGGCGACACCCTGGTGGGCCATCAACGATGATCCAGCGTCTTCGAATCCAGGACCCCGTGCCGGGAGCATTTCGCCCACCAGCCCTCGGGACTCACCTGCACGATCATGCGACGCCCGCAGTGCTCACAGAACCGCGGGGGCTCGAGGCCCAGCGCCGCGGCCGCCGGGACCGGATCGTCGATACCCGCGACGATTCGCTTGCCCGTGAACGGGTTGTAGCGCTCTTGCATCTCCCGCACTTCCACCTCGTCGGACCCCTCCATGAATCGTTGCGCTCGTCATCGATGTGCAGCTGCCGGGCTGCTCGACAATACCTGCAGCGTACCGGCGGCTCCCCGCCCACGCGCCGGGCTAGAGGGTTTCGTTGAGCGCCTTGATCGGCATCTTCAGCTCGCCGAGCAGATCCAGGTCGGCCTCGGCCGGACGGCCCAGGGTGGTCAGGTAGTTACCGACGATGACGGCGTTGATGCCGCCGAGAATGCCCTGCTTGGCGCCGAGGTCGCCGAGGGTGATCTCGCGGCCGCCGGCGAAGCGCAGGATGGTGCGCGGCAGCGCGAGCCGGAACGCGGCAACGGCCTTGAGTGCCTCGGCCGCGGGCAGTACCTCGAGGTCGCCGAACGGGGTGCCCGGGCGCGGGTTGAGGAAGTTCAGCGGCACCTCGTCGGGCTCCAATTCGGCCAGCTGCGCGGCGAATTCGGCACGCTGCTCGATGGTCTCCCCCATGCCGAGGATGCCGCCGCAGCAGACCTCCATCCCGGCCTCGCGCACCATGCGCAGGGTGCCCCAGCGCTCGTCCCAGGTGTGCGTGGTCACCACGTTCGGGAAGTGCGATTTCGCGGTTTCCAGATTGTGGTTGTAGCGGTGCACGCCCATCGCGGCGAGCTGGTCCACCTGCTCCTGGGTCAGCATGCCCAGCGAGCAGGCGACCTGGATGTCGACCTCGTTGCGAATGGCCTCCACACCCGCGGCAACCTGCGCCATGAGCCGCTCGTCGGGCCCGCGCACGGCCGCCACGATGCAGAATTCGGTGGCCCCGGTCTTGGCGGTCTGCTTAGCGGCCTCCACGAGGGAGGGAATATCGAGCCAGGCCGCGCGCACCGGGGACTGGAAAAGCCCGGACTGCGAACAGAAGTGGCAGTCCTCGGGGCAGCCGCCGGTCTTGAGCGAGATGATGCCCTCGACCTCGACCTCGGGGCCGCACCACTTCATCCGCACGTCGTGCGCGAGGGACAGCAGCTCCTCGAGCCGGTTGTCGTCCAGCCGCAGCACCTCGACGGTCTGTTCCTGCGTGAGCCCGACGCCGCGCTCGAGCACCTGCTCGCGGGCGATCGCCAGAATGTCGGTGTCGGTCCTGACGGGTGCCTGGGTCACTGCACGATTCCCTTCGTCGGGCCGGCCGGCCCCAACTTGAACGATGTTCTTGAACGGCGTTCAGGCTAGGGTAGTGTGGGTCCGGAGTCAAAGGCAGAGAGGTGACCAGCCCGTGCAGCTGCATCGCACCGACGTGATCGACGGCGCCGTCGCCATTCTCGATCAGTACGGCCTGGCCGATCTGACGATGCGCCGCCTGGCCACCTCGCTGCACGTCCAGCCGGGGGCGCTCTACTGGCACTTCCCGAACAAGCAGGCCCTGCTCGGCGCGGTCGCGGACCGCATCCTGGGGCCGATGGAGGATCCCGTCGATGCGGACGAGTGGTCCGGGCAGATCGGCGAGCTGGCGCACCGGCTGCGCTCCTGCCTGCTGGCGTACCGCGACGGCGCCGAGGTCGTCTCGGCCACCTACGCCTCGCGCCTGACCACGAGCAAGGGCCGGGAACGCCTGGCGGGCGCGCTGATTCGCGGCGGCATGACCCGCGAGGAGGCCGATCAGGCCGCCTACACGCTGCTGTACTACGTGCTCGGCGCGACGGTCGACGAGCAGTCCCGCATGCAGATGGATTCGGCCGGAGCGCTGGCCGAGCAGGACTCCCCGCTGTACGAGTCCCTCGAAACGGGCGACACCCGCAGCGCGACGGAGCGTTTCGACTTCGGCCTGCAGCTGTTCCTCGGCGGCGTGCGACACCTGCTGGGCAGCAGGGTCCGCTGAACGGACGGTAATCCCCGCGCGAATCAGTGTGTGACGGTGAGCTCTTCGAGTTCTTCGCTGCGCACTTCCCCGATGAACGGCACGACCGACTCCACTGTAAAACTCATCGGATCAGCCGAGGTACCGTGCAGCCCAGGATGATTCGAACCAGCCGGGTGCCGCGGCGGCGAACCGGTCGGTGGGCAGGGCGCCCGAACCCGCGGGGATGCTGCCGACGACGTCGACGCCGGTGACCGCGGCGAGGTCGCCGAGATTGCATCGCGCGGCCAGATCCGGCGCCGCGGGCCAGGATCCGATCACCAGCCCCGCGCAGGGCACGCCGGCGGCGGACAGGGCGCGGGTGGTGAGCTCGCTGTGGTTGAGGGTGCCCAGGCCCGCGGCGGCCACCACCAGCACAGGCGCGTTGAGCTTCTGCGCCAGGTCGAGAACGGTGAAATCGCCGAGCCGGACCAGCAGCCCGCCCGCGCCCTCCACCAGGGTGAGGTCGGCATCGGCCAGCGATTCGATGCCGGCGGCCGTCTCGGCCAGCGTCAGCAGCGGCTGCCCGCAACGGCGCGCGGCCGTGTCGGGGGCCAGGGGGTCGGGGTAGCGGGCCAATTCGAGCGTCCGGGTCACGCCCCCGAGCCGGGTGATCTCCGCCAGATCGCCGGGCTCGCCCGGGGCGACCCCGGTCTGTGCCGGTTTGCACACCGCCACCGAGCGACCCGCCGCGCGCGCGGCGGCCGCCAGCGCCGCGGTCGCGACGGTCTTGCCGACGTCGGTGGACGTACCGGTCACGATCAGAACACTCATGAAAACCTCACTGTCACAGCCATATCGGCGACGGTCACGCGGGCAGCGGCGCGAGCCCGGACGGGTCGGGTTCCAGGGCCCGTGCCTGCTCCAGCACCTCGCCCAGCACCGTTCCGATGGTGGCGATCTCGTCGTCGGTGAGATCGGCGCGGGCGGTCAGGCGCAGCCGCGAGGTGCCCTCCGGGACGGATGGCGGGCGGAAGCAGCCGACGTGCAGGCCGCGAGCGCGGCACGCCTGAGAGGCATCGTAGGCAACCTGCGCCCGGCCCAGCACCACCGAGACCACCGCCGAATCCGGCTGCGGCACACCGGCGATGCGGGCGATCTGCGCCGCACGGGACAGCACGCGCGCACCCATGTCCGGGTCGCGGCGCAGCAGTCCCAGCGCGGCGCGCGCGGCCCCGACGGCGGCCGGGGCGAGCCCGGTGTCGAAGATGAAGGTGCGCGCCGCATCGATCAGATGCGCGCGCACCCGCTCGTCGGCCAGCACCGCACCGCCCTGGGCGGCAAGAGCTTTGGACAGCGTCGCGGTGATGATCAGGTCGGGCTGCCCGGCCAGGCCGAGCTCGTGCACGAGCCCCCGGCCGCCCGCGCCGCGCACGCCGATGCCGTGGGCCTCGTCGACGATCAGCACCGCGCCGTTGGCCCGCACCACCCGGTGCAGCTCGGCCAGCGGCGCGAGATCGCCATCGGCGCTGAACACCGAATCGGTGAGCACCAGCGCGCGTTCCTCGGTGCGGACGGCCAGCAGCCGATCCACCGCCTCGACATCGTTGTGCGGCGCGACCTCGACGCGGGCCCGCGACAGCCGGCAGGCATCGACCAGCGAGGCATGGCTGCCCGCATCGGAGACCACCAGCGACCCGCGTCCGGCCAGGGCGGTCACCACGCCGAGGTTGGCGGCGTATCCGGAGGCGAACACCAGCCCCGCCTCCGCGCCCACGAATTCGGCCAGCTCCGCCTCGAACTCCTCATGCGCGGTCGTCGTCCCGGTCACCAGCCGCGACCCGGTCGACCCCGCACCCCAGGTGCGCACCGCCTCGACGGCCCCCGCGATCACCTCCGGATGCCGCGACAGCCCCAGATAGTCGTTGGAGGCCAGATCGATCAGCCCCTGCTCCGGCACCCGCGCCCGCAGCTTCCGCCGCAGTCCCGCGCCCACCCGCGCCGTGGCCCGCTCATCCAGCCAGCGCAGCGGGTCGCCGCCGCACTCCGCACTCATGGTTCGCTCGCTCACAGCGTGTGAGCATACTTGAACACCGTTCAGGATCAAGCCCCGCATCGTTTTCGCCAGACGTAGAGCACTCGTCGGGCGCCGGCGCACGAGCGCTGCCCGAGTGATCGACCTCGAGACATTCGGCGGCGGTCGGACGGTTCGCTCTCGAGTCGACGCCGTCACGCGGATCTGGCAGCATCCCGGGCCATGAGTGTGATGCACGCCCTGCTCGTCCAGTCCGTCGATGCCGCGCAGCACTATCAGGGGTCGGGAATTCTGCGGAAGATCCGGAACGGGGTGCTGATCTTTCTGCTCGTTGTATTTCTGATCGGGTTGTTCATCGGGCTCTTCGTCGGATACGCGATCGGCAAGTCGGCGGGGCGCCGCTGATCTCGGCTCGATCAGATACGCGCAACGGCGAGGCGGCACAGGTCGGCAGGTTTCAGGACATCCGCCCGTTGCCACAGGCGTTCCGGTACCGCCGCGCGTTGCGAAATATGGTGCACCGCGGTGAATCCGGCCGCACGGAGTAGATCGGTCAGTTCGTCCGGGGTGTAGCAGCTGCGCCATGGCTCGCCATGGTCGGCCGCGGCGGGAAGAGCAAATTCGGCATAGGCGGAACCGGTTTCGTCGCGCATGTGGGGCGGCAGGGCGTATTCCATGATCAGCTCGCTGCCGGGTGCGAGCCTTCCCAGTTTTGCGACCGTGGTTTCGATCGCGGCGCGGGTGAGGTACATGGCGACACCCAGCCAACTCACCAGGGCCGGACGCGCGGAGTCGAATCCGTGGTCCGCCAACCGTTTCCCGAGGTCGTCGTGTTCGAAGTCGGCGGGCACGAAGGATATTCGCCCCAGCGGCTCGATGCCCGCGTCCGAGAGGGCCCGCTTTTTCCACTGCTGGGTCCCGGGGTGATCCACCTCGAAGACCGACACGGCGCGCGCCAGGGACGCACGATAGGCGAAGGTGTCGAGTCCCGCTCCGAGCACCACATATTGATCGGAACCCGATGCAGCGAGCCGGGTTTCGGTGTAGCGGGCACGCGCCGTCACCTGGGCGCGGGTACCCGCCAGCACGATGTGATCGCCGTGTAAGCGGTGGTAGGCGATGAGCTCGTCGGAACGATCGCCGAGCAGCGCGGCCGCGACGGTGTCCTCGAAGAGGTGGGGCGGACGGTCGACCAGGAGATGCGCCGCGCGCGCGGCGGCCGCCATGAGTGCCGTGCGGCTGGGTTCCATACCGTCCATCGAAATTCTCTCCGTCATCGGAATATTCGTCGAGTACGAGCGAACACCGATAATAGACAGAGGATTTCTGGATTTCTTCCATCATATCACACGAAAATAAATTTCCGATAACGGCGGAAATCCGGATTGAAGAAGAATGGGGCCCCGCCCGTGGTTGGTCTCAGACCGAGGCCGCCGCAACCACTCCCGCGCAGATCCGTGCGATGTCGTCCGCGCCGCTGATGAACGGCGGCATCGTGTAGATCAGGTTGCGGAAGGGCCGGAGCCACACGCCGGAATCGACGGCGGCATGGGTGGCCTTGCGCATATCCACCGGGTGCTCCAGTTCGACGACGCCGATCGCGCCGAGCACGCGCACGTCCACCACGCCCGGAACCTCCTGCGCGGCCGCCAATCCGGCACGCAGGCCGGATTCGATGGCGGAAACCTCGGCGCGCCAGTCGCGCGAGAGCAGCAGTTCGATCGAGGCGACCGCGAGCGCGCAGGCGAGCGGATTGCCCATGAAGGTCGGGCCGTGCATGAGCCCGCCGTGCCCAGCGCTGATCGTCTCGGCGATGGCCGAGGTACACAGGGCCGCAGCCAGGCTCAGGTAGCCGCCGGTGAGCGCCTTTCCGACGCACATCACATCGGGGCGCACTCCGACCCGGTCGGCAGCGAAAAGCGTTCCGGTGCGGCCGAATCCGGTGGCGATCTCGTCGAAGACCAGCAGCACGCCGTGCTCGTCGCAGAGGCGGCGCAGGTCGGTCAGGTAGCGGGGATGATGGAAACGCATCCCGCCCGCGCCCTGCACGATCGGTTCGACGATCACTGCCGCCGTCTCGTCGGCGTGCGCCGTCAGCAGTCGCTCGAGCTCCGAAACATAGCCGGGCTCATAGTCTTTCGGCGGCACGGGGGCGAAGACCTGCTCGGCGAGCACATCGGTCCACAGCGAGTGCATGCCGCCGTCGGGATCGCAGACGCTCATCGGGGTGAAGGTGTCGCCGTGATACCCGCCGCGCCAGGTGAACATGCGCCGCTTTCCTGGTTTGCCCAGCGCCCGCCAGTACTGCAGGCACATCTTGGCCGCAACCTCCACCGACACCGACCCCGAATCGCACAGGAACACCTTGTCCAGCCCCGCCGGGGTGTGCTCGACCAGCAACTCGGACAGCCGCACCGCGGGCTCGTGGGTCAGGCCGCCGAACATGACGTGGCTCATCCGCCGCGCCTGCTCGACCAGCGCCGCGTCCAGCACCGGATGCCGGTAGCCGTGGATGGCGGCCCACCACGAGCTCATTCCGTCGATAAGCTCACGGCCGTCGGCCAGGCTGAGCCGCACACCGGCGGCCGAGGCGACGACCAGCGGTTCGGTCGTCGCCGGAAAGCCGCCGTAGGGGTGCCACACGTGGGCGGCGTCGAGCGCGGTGATTTCGTCGGGGGTCAGGGCCACGGGATTCCTTCACGAAAGCGTCCTTGAACACCGTTCAAGTTACCATCCCGCCGAATCGCCGCCACACCGCATCGACACCACCCCGCGAGCCGAAAACCGCCGCGAGCCGCGATCTAGATCTTCACGATCCTGACTGTCGAGCCTTCGCAGAGTCGGGTCAGGTCGTCCGGGTCGGACGTAAGCACGGTGACCAGTCCACGAGTAACGGCATCCATGGCGGCGGCAGCCACGGTGGCGTCTATCGCATACTTGTGCCCGCTCATATTGTGGCTGCGCAGCAAAGTGCTTGCGGTCATGGCGATTTCGCGCGTGATTGGATGGACATCGATGTGGCTCAGCACCCAGCTGATTCGCACCTGATGCACCTTCGCGCCGTCGGCTTCGATCACGGTCATCGCAGTGGTCGCAACCCGCACCCCTGCCGTCTCGGCTGCCTCGACGAACAGCGGGGTGCGCCCCTGCTTACGGTAGAGCTGGGACAGCCCTTCGGAGTCGAGTAGAAGTAGATCCATCCTCAGGCGGCACCGGCCTGCGTGCTTCGGTGATGGCGCTCGAATCCGAGCTCTTCGCGCGCGGCGGCGAGTTCTTCCGCAGTGAACGCCTCGTGATC
This sequence comes from Nocardia albiluteola, assembly GCF_018860155.1. Lineage (GTDB taxonomy): Bacteria > Actinomycetota > Actinomycetes > Mycobacteriales > Mycobacteriaceae > Nocardia > Nocardia albiluteola. The sequence goes on along the minus strand of NZ_JAHKNI010000007.1, from coordinate 179,271 downwards.
GCGGTGGTAGTCGTCGATCAGCTCGCGCAACTTGTCCATCGCCACCCGATGCTCCAGGGCTTCGGCGATGTAGGCGGACAGCCCGTCGCGGGCTCGCTCGCGGGCCTGCTCGGCGAGATCCTCGGGTAGGCTGATCGAATACTTCTTACTGACCATGCCGCCGATGCTACCAGCGGTAACCATCGATTGTGGTGATGGCGACCTCCACCCGGGATTCGGGTCGACCCGAATCCGGCGGCGAACGGCTCGGCGCGGTGTTCCGCATGCGGGAGGACGAGGCCACCGCCCGCCTGCGGCTGCTGCTGGTGGAGCCGTCCGCACGCGGGCGGGGCGTCGGCTCGGCGCTGGTCGAGCACTGCCTCGGATTCGCCGCCGCGGCCGACTATCGCGAGATGGTGCTGTGGACCAACGACGTGCTGACCTCCGCCCGCCACATCTACCAGCGCGCCGGATTCGAGCTCGTGGCGTCCGCGCCGCACCACAGCTTCGGCAAAGACCTGACCGGGCAGACCTGGCGTCGCCCCCTGCACTGAGCCGGTCAGGACGGGACGACCTCGAGCACCAGTTTTCCGGTGGTGGAACCGGACTCGATGCGGCGGTGCGCTTCGATCGCATCCCGCAGGGGCAGGGTCTCGACCCCGATCCGCAGCTTCCCGTCGGCGGCCGCGGCGATCGCCCGGCGCAGCGCGGCCCCCGCGTCGGCGGGGTAGGCCGCGGAGAAGGCGGCCAGATTGAATCCGGAGACCGTCTTGTTGGTGAACCACAGCTCGTTGGACGACAATCCGACATCCTCGGCACCGGAGGCGTTGCCCATCACCACCATTCGTCCCATCGGCGCGAGCCGGTCCACGCTGGCGCGCCGGGTGGGGCCGCCCACCATGTCGACCACGATGTCGAACAACCCCGCATCGGCGACGTCGTCGCGCAGGATCACCTCGTCGTAGCCGAATGCCTTGGCGGCCTGGATCTTCCCCACACTGCCCACCGTGCCGACCACCCGGCCCGCGCCCAGCAGCCGGGCGGCCTGGCCGAGCTGACTGCCGACACCGCCGGCGGCCGCGTGTACCAGTACGCTCTCGCCGGGTTCGATGCGGGCGACGCGGTCGAGCACCAGGAACGCGGTCGTGCTGTTGGAGGGCAGCGCCGCGGCGGTGGCCAGGGGCAGGGACCGCTCGTCCACCGGCACGACCAGGTCGGCGGCGGTGACCACCACCTCGGCATAGCCGCCGCTGTCGACGATGGTCAGCGCCGCCACCGCCTGCCCCACGGACAGGCCCTCCACATCCGGACCGACCGCCCGGACGTGGCCGGAGACCTCGATGCCTGGCACGAACGGCAGCGGCACATCGACAACGCCCTGCCGGTAGAGGATCTCGGCGAAGTTCGCACCGGCGTAGGCCACGTCGATGGAGACCTGACCGGGCCCCGGCTCGGGGATGGTCACCGATGCTGCCCGGAGCACCTCGGCGGGGCCGAACTCGGGGATGGTGATCGCCGTCATCTGCTGGTTGTTGCTCATGACAACGATCCTGCGGCCCCCGCGACGAGGTAGGCAGTGTCGGCTTATGGGGGGTGTGACAACACCAGGCTATGCCCGCAGCAACCGCTCCAGCCGCTCCAGCCGCTCGCTCGTCTCGGCGCCCACCGGGTTGTGCAGGATGAGATGGTGACCGGGCAGCTCGGGCACCGGGAACAGCGACGCCTCGAACACCATCACCCCGACCTCCGGATGGTCGACGGCCTTGATCGCCGTCGTATGCTCGGCCGCGTCGTGCCGCGCCCACAGCTCCGCGAATTCGGGGCTGACCTGGGTCAGATCGCCCGCGATGCGGTCGAATTCGGGGTCGGCGGGGTAACGGGCGGCGTCGGCGCGGAATCCGGCGGCGACGTCGGGGGCGGCCTCGTCCCAGTGCTGGTGCATCACCCGGAACCGCACATTGGTGAAGTATGAGACCAGGCAGTTGTGGTCGGTGTCGCCGTAGCCGAATGCCGCGCGGGCGGCGTCGTTGACGGCCGTGAAGTTCCAGTGCCGGTCGCGGATGTAGCCCGGTCGCGGCGCCCAGGTGTCCAGCAGCCGCTGCATCTGCGGCGACGCCGACACCGAGGGTGCGGCGGACCGCTGCGGCGGATTCAGGCCCGCGAGCCGGTACAGGTGCGCGCGCTCGATGTCGTCGAGGGACAGCGCCCGCGCGACGGCGTCCAGCACGTCGTCGGAGACCTTGATATCGCGCCCCTGCTCGAGCCACGTGTACCAGGAGACGCCCACCCCGGCGAGCACGGCGACCTCCTCGCGCCGCAGTCCCGGCGTGCGACGCCGCCCGGCATCGGGAAGTCCGACCGCAGCGGGTGTCAGCCGTTCGCGGCGACTACGCAGGAATTCCCGCAACTCCTCCCGGCGGCGGTCCCGGGCGACGCGACGATCCTGATTCACGGACGTACCACTCACCGTCTCACCATAGAACGCGCCGTTCACCCGGGCCGTTTTCCAGCCATTTGCGCAGGTCGATCACCGATCGGCAACAAAGCGCACCCGGCCCGGTCGCGACGAGGCGAGCACAACGCGTCCGGCGCCGATGCCGCGGCGGATGTGTGCCGCGCCGCAACTCCCGCACCACCCGCACCGGCGGGTCCGCAACGCCCATTACTGTCGGGGGCATGGTTGCACCCGACGCCCTCGGTGACGTAGCGCCGCTCGGCGTCTGGCCGGGCGCCGCGTACCCGCTGGGCGCCACCTACGACGGCGCCGGGACCAACTTCTCAGTTTTCTCCGAGGTTGCCGAGCGGGTGGAGCTTTGCCTGATCGCCCGCGACGGCACCCAGGCCCGCATCCCGCTGGAAGAGGTCGACGGATACGTGTGGCACGCCTACGTGCCCGCCGTCGCGCCGGGCCGGCGCTACGGATTCCGCGTGCACGGCCCGTACGATCCCGAGCGCGGGTTGCGCTGTGATCCGAGCAAACTGCTGCTGGACCCGTACGGCAAGGCGTTCGCGGGCCGCTTCGACAACGATCCCTCGCTCTACACCTACGGCCGGGATTCGCTGGGGCACACCATGACCGGCGTGGTGATCAACCCGTTCTTCGACTGGGCCGACGACCGTCCGCCGCGGCGGCCCTACCACGAGACGGTCATCTACGAGGCCCACGTGAAGGGCATGACGATGACCCATCCTCGGGTGCCCCGCGAATTACGCGGCACATACGCCGGAATCGCCCATCCGGCCGTGATCGATCATCTGAAGAGCCTGGGCGTCACCGCGATCGAGCTGATGCCGGTGCACCAGTTCCTGCACGATCGCATGCTCCTGGACAAGGGGCTGCGAAACTATTGGGGCTACAACAGCTTCGGATATCTCGCGCCACACTGTGAATACGCCGCCGATCCACGCGCCGGGGCCGCGGTCACCGAATTCAAGGCGATGGTGCGTGCCCTGCACGCCGAGGGCATCGAGGTGATCCTCGACGTGGTGTACAACCACACCGGCGAGGGCAACCACCTGGGCCCCACGCTCGCGTTCCGCGGCATCGACAACGCGGCGTACTACCGTCTGGCACAGGATGATCCGCAGCGGTACGTCGACTACACCGGCACCGGCAACAGTCTCAACGTGCGACACCCGCACACCCTGCAGCTGATCATGGACTCGCTGCGCTACTGGATCCTGGACATGCACGTCGACGGCTTCCGCTTCGACCTGGCCGCCACGCTGGCGCGGGAACTGCACGACGTGGACCGCCTGTCCACGTTCTTCGATCTGGTGCAGCAGGATCCGGTGGTGAGCCAGGTCAAGCTCATCGCCGAACCGTGGGACGTCGGCGAGGGCGGCTATCAGGTTGGCAACTTCCCGAGCCTGTGGACGGAGTGGAACGGCAAATACCGCGACACCGTGCGCGATTACTGGCGCGGTGAGCCGGCGACGCTGGGCGAGTTCGCCTCCCGGCTCACCGGTTCCTCGGATCTGTACGAGGCCACCGGCCGCCGCCCCGGCGCCAGCATCAACTTCGTCACCGCCCACGACGGTTTCACCCTGCGGGATCTGGTGTCCTACAGCGAGAAACACAACGAGGCGAACGGCGAGGAGAATCACGACGGCGAGAGCTACAACCGATCCTGGAACTGCGGGGTGGAGGGCCCCACCGACGACCCGCAGGTGCTGATGCTGCGCGAACGCCAGTCCCGCAACCTGATCGCCACCCTGGCCCTGTCACAGGGCACCCCCATGCTGCTACACGGCGACGAGATGGGCCGCACCCAGCAGGGCAACAACAACGCCTACTGCCAGGACTCCCCGCTGTCCTGGGTGGATTGGTCACTGGCGCAGAAGAATTCGGATCTGTTGCAATTCACCCGCGCGGCGTTCGCGCTGCGCTCCGCGCATCCGGTGTTCCGTCGCCGCCGCTTCTTCGACGGCCGCCCCTCCTCCGATCCGGACCGCGGCGGGCGGGACGCGGCGCCCGATATCACCTGGCTCACCCCCGGCGGCGCGGAAATGACCGCCGCGGACTGGGATTCGGGATTCGGCCGCTCGCTCGAGGTCTTCCTCAACGGCGCGCGAATCAATGAGCCCGGACCCCACGGCGAGCGGATCTGGGACGATTCGTTCCTGTTGTGTTTCAATGCCCACGACGGCCCCATCGACTTCACCCTGCCCGGACCGGACTTCGGCGTCGGATGGTCTGTGGCGCTGGACTGTTCGGCTCCCACCGGGCGGGCCCGAGCACACTACGGCAGTACCGCCGTGGTGCCGGTGCCCGCGCGTTGCCTACTGGTCCTGCGCCGGACCGACCCGGCGCCCGGGCCGGGCACGCCCGCGCCGGGCGCCGGGGGCGCCCACGCCGAGGGGGCCGCGTGGGCGCCGATGTAGAGCCACACGCACGCCATGATGAGATCAAGACCGAGATGACAGAATTCGCTACACCAGAATCGCTCACGATGCCGGTGGTCCGGCAGACCGCCGTCCGCAGCACCTACCGGTTACAGCTGCGCCCCGACGCACTGACCTTTGCCGATGCCCGCGCGATCGCGGAATATTTGCAGCAGCTGGGCATCTCGCACGTGTATTTGTCACCGATCATGACCGCGGTGCGCGGATCCACGCACGGCTACGACGTCACCGATCCGACCGCGGTGTCCCCGGCCCTGGGCGGGCCCGCGGGCCTCAAGGCCCTCTCCGATGAATTGCGCAGCCGCGGTATGGGTTTGATCGTCGATCTGGTGCCCAACCATGTGGGAGTGGGCGATCCGAGGCAGAACCCGTGGTGGTGGGATGTGCTGCGGCACGGCCGCAACTCGCAGTATGCGAGCTTCTTCGACATCGATTGGAGCCCGGGCAACGGAGCGGGTGGGCGGCTGGCGCTGCCGGTGCTGCAGAACGAGAACGATCCCGCCGCGCTGACGGTCGACCGTAGCGGCCCGGAACCGATGCTGGCGCTGCATGATCTGCGCTTCCCGATCGCGCCCGGAACCGACGGTGAGAACCCGCTGCGGATCCACGACAAACAGCATTACCGGTTGGTCAGCTGGAAGGCCGGAATCTGCACCTACCGGCGGTTCTTCGCGGTATCCGGCCTGGCGGCGATCCGCCAGGAGGATCCCAAGGTCTTCGAGATCACCCATCGCGAGCTGGCCGCCTGGTGCGAACACGACCTGATCGACGGCGTGCGCGTGGACCACCCGGACGGGCTTGCCCATCCCGCGGCCTACCTGACGCGGCTGCGGCGGCTGATCGGACCGCGCCGGCTGCTGCTGGTGGAGAAGGTGCTGTCCAATCGCGAACCGCTGGACGCGAATCTGCCGATCGACGGCACGACCGGGTACGACGCGCTGGCGGATCTGGGCGGGGTGCTGATCGACCCGTCCGGGGAGAAGGTGCTCACCGAGCTGTCCCGCCGGTTCTGCGGACACGGCAGCAACGGCGCGTGGATCGGCAACAACGAGCACCGCATCAAGCGCGCGGTGGCGGAGACCATGCTGACGCCCGAGGTCCGCCGCCTGGTGGCCGCGATCAAACGCGACGCCAACGCCGAATCCTTCGACACCATGGCGCTGACCAACGCCACCATCGAGGTGCTGGCGTTCATGCCGGTGTATCGCACCGACTACTCGCCGCTGGCCGGCACGGTCACCACCGTGGTGACGAAGGTGTGCAAGCGCAACAGCGAGCTGTACGCACCGCTCTCGGTGCTGGCCACCGCGCTCGCGGTCAACGGCGAGGCGGCGATGCGGCTGCATCAGGTGGGCGGGGCGGTGACCGCCAAGGCGGTCGAGGACACCATGTACTACCAGGGCGCGCGGCTGGTGTCGCTGCAGGAGGTGGGCGGCAATCCGGCCCGGTTCGGGCGGTCGGTGCTCGAGTTCCATCTCGCCAATGCCGAACGGGCGCAGCGGTGGCCCGCGGGCATGACGACACTGTCCACCCACGACACCAAGCGCGGCGAGGACGTGCGCGCCCGGATCGGGGTGCTGTCGCAGGCCGCGGACCGCTGGTCCAAGGCGGTGATCGCCTGGAGCGCGATCGCACCACCGCCGGACGGCGCGACCGCACTGTTCCTGCTGCAGAACATGTTCGGGGTGTGGCCCGCGGAGGGGCGATCGGCCGCGGCGGTGCCCGGCCTGCGGGAACGGCTACACCTGTTCGCCGAGAAGGCGGTTCGCGAGGCCGGTACCAAGTCCTCCTGGGAGGAGCCCGATCTCGATTTCGAAATGGCGCTGCACAACTGGATCGACACCGTGATCGACGGGCCGGTCGGCGCGGAGCTGTCCGCGCTGGTGAGCAAGCTGGCCCCGCATGCCTGGTCGGATGCGCTGTCGCAGAAGCTGTTACAGCTGTGTGGTCCCGGAATTCCCGATATCTATCAGGGCTGCGAGCTGTGGGAGGATTCGCTCGTCGATCCGGACAATCGCCGTCCGGTCGACTTCGGGCATCGCCTGTCGATGCTGCAAACGCTCACCGGCACACCGGAACCCGACGTCTCCGGGGCGGTGAAGATGTGGATCGTGGCATACGCGCTGTGGCTGCGCCGCGAGCGGCCCGACTGCTTCGTCGGTGGGACGTACACACCGCTGTTCGCCGCGGGCGACACCGCCGGGCATCTGGTGGCGTTCGCCCGCGGCCGCGCCGACGAGCCGCCACAGCTGATCGCCGCCGCCACCCGGCACAGCGTCCGGCTGGCCGAGAACGGCTGGGGCGACGCGGCCCTGGACCTGCCCGCGGGCACCTGGACCGACCGGCTGACGGGGCACACCTTCACCGGGCGCGTCCGCTTGGAGAAGCTGTTCACCCGCCTACCGGTCGCCCTTCTCGTCCGCTGAACAGCTCCCCAACCGACCGACGGGGGCTGCGACATCCACCGGGCGCGTCCGCTTGGAGAAGCTGTTCACCCGCCTACCGGTCGCCCTACTCGTCCGCTGAACAGCCCCCCGAGGCCGGCTCAGACCTGCTGCGGAACCGCGGCCTCGGTTGCTGCGGCGGGGCTCGCGGCCGGTGCGGCCGTGTGCTCCGTCGGTTCGGTGGGCATGCAGTTGTTGCAGTGTTCCGCCCAGCGCTTCAGGTTCGGCGGATCGTAGGTGACGCTCGGCTGCGCGCACGAGGCCAGGGACACCCGCTGATCCTCCGGTGCGTCCAGGCGGCGCCAGGAGTCCGGGTAGAACCGGGTGCTGCGCGGATAGCGCAGCCGCGCGGCGAGATTCAGCAGTCGCCAGCCCATGGTCATCGAGTCGTGCGCGCGCACCGGGCCGGTCGCGGTCGCGCCGCGGGCGATCAGCTCCTCGAGCCGGTCCTCGTCGAATTCCAGCCCCTGGCCCTGCGCCTCGTGAACCATCCAGCGCAGCGACCGGTCCGAGAGCCGGCTGTCGGCCATACCGCCCCCGACGTCGGTGTGGCTGCCCTCGAACCACACCTGCTTGACCCGGTCCGGCCGCTGCTGGGTCACCCCCGCCTCGTCGGTGACCTCCCACAGGCAGGGCGAGAAGATCCGGCGCCGGTCGTCGATGGCCAGTGCCTGCCGCGCGCAGTGCACGGTCCGCGCGAGCCGCAGATCGTGGAATCGGTAACGGCCCGAAGTGATTCCGGGCACACCCATCGCACCCACCGTATCGAAGACGCCGACGAACTTCATCGGCACCGGCCAGCGGCAGTGCTCGGAGCGGAACTGCGCCCACTGCGCCGGATCCGGATCGTCCGGATGATCCTTGCGCTGCCGGAAGATCCGCATCGCCTCCGGAAACGCCCCGTCGATCATCGCATCGGCGGTCAGCAGCCCGATCCGGTTGATCAGCCCGGACAGACTCCGGGCGATATAGGCGCCGCGGCTGAAGCCGAAGATGAAGATCTCATCACCCGGCTCCCAGTTCAGCGCCAATTGCCAGTACATGGTCGACAGCCCGGCATCCGCACCGAGACCGAACGCGCCGCCCAGATACTTGTCGGCCAGATATCCTCGCGAGCCGGGACCGTCGACATAGAACACGCGCTGCCCGATCGGGCCCCCGGCGGTATCGGTGGCACTGAGCCGCACCGATTCCGCGATCTTGACTATGTTGGTCACCGAGGGGTTGCTCTCGGCTCCCCAGGTGCCGTCGCAACACACCACCAGTCGTTTCATAACACGATCCTCCCGCCCCATATGGTTCCGAATCCTGCGTAGCGCACTACCCGAATCGCCGCCACGCCCCCGCGCAGATCTAATCATTCCCGCAAACCCCGCTCCCCACACACTCAATTTCCGCGTCGGCGAGAGCCGGGCGCCCCTCCCCGGCCGCGGAGCCGGGCCGATCGGCGCGGCGCAACCGGAGTGTCGCGCGAGGCCCACCGAGCCCACGCAGGTCACCGGGCCGCGTGCCCCATACCACGTCAGGGGTCCGGATCGGCACCGGCGCGGCGGGATTCAGGTGTCGGTGGCACGATCTAGAATCCAAGCCGTGTCAGCCTCGCCGGGATCGTTCGTTCACCTCCACAATCACACCGAGTACTCGATGCTCGACGGCGCGGCGAAGATCACGCCCCTGTTCAAGGAGGCGGAGCGGCTGGGTATGACCGCGGTCGGCATGACCGACCACGGCAACATGTTCGGCGCCTCGGAGTTCTACAACTCGGCCAGGAAGCAGGGCATCAAGCCGATCATCGGCATCGAGGCGTACATCGCCCCCGAGTCCCGCTTCAACACCAAGCGCGTGCAGTGGGGCGATCCGAGCCAGAAGGGTGACGACGTCTCCGGTTCGGGTGCCTACACCCACATGACGATGGTCGCGGAGAACGCGACCGGCCTGCGCAACCTGTTCAAGCTGTCCAGCCTGGCCTCGCTCGAGGGCCAGCTCGGCAAGTGGTCGCGTATGGACGAGGAGATCATCGCCCAATACGCCGAGGGCATCATCGCCACCACGGGCTGCCCGTCCGGTGAGGTGCAGACCCGCCTGCGCCTCGGGCACGAGCGCGAGGCCCTCGAGGCCGCGGCCAAATGGCAGGAGATATTCGGCAAGGACAACTTCTTCCTCGAGGTGATGGACCACGGCCTGTCCATCGAGACCCGGGTGCGCCAGGGTCTGCTGGAGGTCGGCAAGAAGCTGGGCATCCCCGCGCTGGCCACCAACGACTGCCACTACGTGCACCAGTCCGACTCCACCAATCACGAGGCGCTGCTGTGCATTCAGACCGGTAAGACCCTCTCGGACCCGACCCGCTTCAAATTCGACGGCAGCGGCTACTACCTCAAGTCCGCCGACGAGATGCGCGCAATCTGGGATGCCGAGGTGCCCGGCGCCTGCGACAACACGGTGCTGATCGGTGAGCGGGTGCAGTCCTACGAGGAGGTCTGGACCCACCGCGACCGGATGCCCGTCTTCCCGGTCCCCGAGGGGTACGACCAGGCCAGCTGGCTGCGCGAGGAGGTGCGCCGGGGCCTGCTGCGCCGCTTCCCGGACGGCCCGCCGCAGAAGTATCTCGACCAGGTGGAGTACGAGATCGGCGTCATCCTGGAGATGGGCTTCCCGGCCTACTTCCTGGTCGTCGGCGACTTGATCAATCACGCCCGCGAGGTCGGCATCCGCGTCGGCCCGGGCCGCGGCTCGGCGGCCGGCTCGCTGGTCGCCTACGCGCTGGGCATCACCAATATCGACCCGCTGCCGCACGGCCTGCTGTTCGAGCGCTTCCTCAATCCCGAGCGCGTGTCGATGCCCGATATCGATATCGACTTCGACGATCGCCGCCGCGGCGAGATGGTGCGCTACGCCTCGGAGAAGTACGGCGTCGACAAGGTGGCCCAGGTCATCACCTTCGGCACCATCAAAACCAAGGCCGCACTGAAGGATTCGGCGCGCGTGCTGCACGGGCAGCCCGGTTTCGCGATCGCCGATCAGATCACCAAGGCGCTCCCGCCGCCGATCATGGCCAAGGACATCTCGGTCTCGGGCATCACCGATCCCGAGCACGAGCGCTACAAGGAGGCCGCGGAGGTCCGCGCCCTCATCGAGTCCAATCCCGAGATCGCGAAGATCTACGAGACCGCCAAGGGTCTCGAGGGCCTGATCCGCAACGCGGGCGTGCACGCCTGCGCGGTGATCATGTCGTGTGATCCGCTCACCGAAGCGATCCCGGTCTGGAAACGCGCCCAGGACGGCGCCATCATCACCGGCTGGGACTATCCCTCCTGCGAGGCCATCGGCCTGCTGAAGATGGACTTCCTGGGCCTGCGCAACCTCACGGTGCTCGGCGACGCGATCGACAACGCGAAGTTGAACCGGGGCATCGAAATCGACTTGGACGCCTTGCCGTTGGACGACCAGGCGACCTTCGAGCTGCTGCAACGCGGCGATACGCTCGGTGTGTTCCAGCTCGATGGCGGCCCGATGCGCGATCTGCTGCGACGCATGCAGCCCACCGCGTTCGAGGACATCGTCGCCGTCGGCGCGCTGTACCGGCCCGGTCCGATGGGCATGAACGCGCACAACGACTACGCGGACCGCAAGAACGGCCGCCAAGAGGTCAAGCCGATCCATCCGGAGCTCGAGGAGCCGCTGAAGGACATCCTCGGTGAGACCTACGGTCTGATCGTCTATCAAGAGCAGATCATGCACGTCGCGCAGAAGGTGGCGGGATACTCGCTCGGCCGAGCCGATATCCTGCGCCGCGCGATGGGTAAGAAGAAGGCCGAGGTCCTGGAAGCCGAGTTCGAGGGCTTCGAAAAGGGCATGGTGGACAACGGCTACTCCAAGGCCGCCATCAAGGCGCTGTGGGACACCATCCTCCCGTTCGCCGGGTACGCGTTCAACAAATCGCACGCCGCCGCCTATGGGCTGGTCTCCTACTGGACCGCCTATTTCAAGGCCAACTATCCGGCCGAATATCTGGCGGCCCTGCTCACCTCCGTCGGCGACGACAAGGACAAGGCCGCGGTCTACCTGTCCGACTGCCGCCGCCTCGGTGTCACCGTGCTGCCGCCGGATGTGAACGAGTCCGAGCAGAACTTCGCCTCGGTCGGCGCGGACATCCGGTTCGGGCTGGGCGCGGTGCGTAACGTCGGCACGAACGTGGTGGCCTCGATCATCGCCGCGCGCAAGGAGAAGTCCAAATACACCGACTTCTCCGACTACCTGAACAAGATCGACACCGTCGCCTGCACCAAGAAGGTCACCGAATCCCTCATCAAGGCAGGGGCTTTCGATTCGCTCGGCCATCCCCGCAAGGGGCTGCTGCTGGTGCATTCCGACGCCATCGACGCGGTCATGTCGACCAAGAAGGCCGAGGCGATGGGCCAGTTCGACCTGTTCGGCGGCCTCGACGACAGCGACGACAGCATCTCGTCGGTCTTCGATGTGAAGGTCCCCGAGGAGGAGTGGGAGTCCAAGCACAAGCTGGCGCTCGAGCGGGAGATGCTGGGCCTGTACGTGTCCGGGCACCCGCTCAACGGCGTCGAGCATGTGCTTGCCGCACAGGCGGATACGCCCATCCCCACGATCCTGGAGGGCGACGTCAAGGACGGCGCCCAGGTGACCATCGGCGGCATCCTCGCCTCGGTGAACCGCCGCATCAACAAGAACGGCCTGCCGTGGGCCTCGGCGCAGTTGGAAGATCTGACCGGTGGCATCGAGGTGCTGTTCTTCCCGCAGTCCTATTCGGTCTACGGCATGGATGTCGTCGAGGACGCGGTCGTGCTGGTGAAGGCGCGCGTCTCCGCGCGCGACGACCGGATCTCGCTCATCGCCAACGATCTGGTGGTGCCCGACCTGTCCGCGGTCGGCATGGAGAAGCCCCTCGCGGTGACGATTCCGACCCGCCTGTGCACCCCCGACAAGGTCAGCGCCCTCAAGCGGGTGCTGTCCAGCCACCCCGGCACCGCGGACGTGCACATCCGGCACGTGGGTTCCCGCGAGAAGACCACGCTGCTCAAGGTCGCCGACAACCTGCGGGTGTCGCCGTCCTCGGCGCTGATGGGTGATCTGAAGGCGCTGCTGGGCCCGGGCTGCCTGGCCGGCTAGCGGCCCGGGGCATCGGCTCGCCTAGTGCACGGGCGGGCCGGAGCTCTCGCGCACCACGAGCTCCGGAACCACCGCGGCCGGGTCGGGGACGCGTCCCTCGGTCTCGAGCAGTTCCAGCAGCAGCCGCATGCTGCGCCGGCCCACCTCGTCGAAGTCCTGCCGGATGGTGGTCAGCGGCGGGGTCAGGTACGCCGCCTCGGGAATGTCGTCGAAACCGACGACCGAGATGTCCTGCGGGACCCGGATGCCGCGCTCGGCGAACGCACGCAGCAGGCCCAGCGCCATCTGATCGTTACCCGCGAAGACCGCGGTCACCCCGGGCTGATCGGCCAGCGCGAGGCCCGCGTGGTAGCCCGAGCGCGGGCTCCAATCGCCGCCGATCACCGGCGAAATCTCCGCGCCCGCGGCATCGAGGGTGCAGCGCCAGCCGTCGAGGCGATCGCGCGCCTCGATCGAGTCGCTGTCCCCCGACACGTGCCACACCGTGCGATGCCCCAGGTCCAGCAGGTGCTGCACGGCCAGCCGGGAGCCCTCGAACTGGTCCACCGATGCCGCGGGCAGCCCCGCGTCCTGACCGGCCTCCACCGCCACCGCGACCAGCTGGGCGGGCAGGCTGCGCAGCGCTGCCACGGAGGCCAGCTGGGGCGCGATGATGATGACACCGTCGACCCCCTGATCGGCGAGCATGTTCACCGCATCCAGCACGCCCTCCCGGTCGACCCGCTCGAGGGTGGCGATGCTGACGCCGTAACCCGCTGCGCGCGCGGCCCTTTCGATGCCCAGCATCATCGAGGCCGGACCATACAGCACGGTGTCGAAGGTGACGACGCCCAGCACCTTGGAGCGCCTGCTGACCAGGCCGCGCGCCATGGCATTGGGCCGGTAGTCCAGCTCGGCCACGGCGGCGAGCACCCGCTCCCGCGTCTCCGGGCGCACCTGGGGACTCCCGTTCAGCACTCGCGAGACCGTCTGATGCGACACACCGGCCAGCTTGGCCACGTCGGTCATCACGGCCGGGCGGTCGGTCCTGCCCGGGGGGTGCCCATTGCGGTCCCTCACATCACAACCTTCCGTGCCGTGCCACCGGCCTCGATCCATGATTCAGGTTAACGCCCGCACCGCCCCACCGGCCCGAGCGAATCGGGCCGAATCGTCGTGGGCCTCAAGCGGTATCGCGGACGGACGCCCGGACTGCGCGCCGGGACGATCGATGTTAACGCTCACGGTAGCAAGTCCGAGGCCATCACCGCCACCATCGGATTCGAGTTCGAAAATCGGCAGTAGCCAACACCTTTCGGAATCGATGCCCCGACATCGAGCCCGGCTGACGATTCGCAGGCGCGGCGAACATCGACACCGTGCGGGAAAGGTCGACCACCGAGGCGCAGTGAGCGCACCGTGTCGGGCTAGAGAACCGGGCGAATCCGGCGAACGAGCAGAGCCATGCTCCAGCGCAGCGCGCCCACCGCGGCGGCGGCGAGCACGGCGACCTGTGGCGATCCGACGATCAAGAGCAGCAGTACGCAGGTCAGCAAGCCGAGGCCCAGAGCCTCCAGCTTGTACACCGGCCACCGGGTGCCGGCGATGTCGACGGTCCGCGCCACTCGCGACGGACGGTGCACCACTGCCATCACGTCAGGGTACACGGATGTCGAAGTTCGGTCCAACGAACATTTCGGGCACGGTTCGCCGCCCACCTCCCCACAGGCCCGTCGTCCGCGTCCTCGCGCGACTACCGCGAACCACCCTCCGACGCACCGCGGCGGCACGGAACCGGACCGCACCGCCGCCGACGAGCCGGAACGGACATACTGGCCGATCAGCCGCGCTGCCGCCCGGCTAGCATGTTCGCGTGTCCAATCCCCTTGATGTCGCAGAGAAACTGTCCGGTCCATCGCCCATGCTGAGCGCGGACGAGATCGATGCAGCGGCCAAGCGAATTTCGGGGATTATCGAGCCGACGCCGCTACAGCGCGTCGAGCGGCTGTCGGGGTTGTCCGGGGCGGAGGTCTACGTCAAGCGCGAGGATCTCACCGCGGTGCGCTCGTACAAGCTGCGCGGCGCATACAACCTGATTGTGCAGCTCACCGAGGCCGAGCGGGCCGCGGGCGTGGTGACCGCCAGCGCCGGAAACCACGCGCAGGGCGTGGCGTACGCCTGCCGCGCGATGGGAATCCGCGGCCGCATCTACGTCCCGACCACGACACCCAAACAGAAGCGGGACCGGATCCGCGCACACGGCGGGGATTTCGTGGAACTGCTCGCGGTGGGCGACACCTTCGACGCGGCCGCGGAGGCCGCGGCCGCCGATGTCGCGCGCACCGGTGCCACGATGGTGCCGCCCTTCGACGATCCGCGTACCGCGGCCGGGCAGGGCACCATCGCCGCGGAGATCCTCGAGCAGCTCGGGCACGCACCCGATCTGGTGATCGTTCCCGTCGGCGGCGGCGGCTGCCTCGCCGGTGTCGGCACCTACCTGCGCGAACGCTCGCCCGGCACCGCGATCCTGGCGGTTGAACCGGCGGGTGCGGCGTCCCTGACCGCCGCGCTGGTCGCGGGCGGGCCGGTGACACTGCCGCAGATCGATCCCTTCGTGGACGGCGCGGCGGTGCGGCGGATCGGCGATCTGCCCTACACCGCGGTCGCGGGCTTCGGCGGGCAGGTCATCTCGCACGCGTCGCTGCCGCTGCTGACCGCGACCGAATCCCCCAGGGGCGCAGGATCTTTCCGCGTGATGCTGGTGGACGAGGGCGCGATCTGCACCGCGATGCTGGAGCTGTATCAGAACGAGGGGATCATCGCCGAGCCCGCGGGGGCGCTCGCGGTCGCGGCGCTGGCCGATGTCGGCGTGGAGCCGGGCTCGACGGTGGTGTGCCTGCTCTCGGGCGGCAACAACGACGTGTCCCGGTACGGCGAGGTGATCGAGCGCTCGCTGGTGCATCAGGGCCTGAAGCACTATTTCCTGGTGGACTTCCCGCAGGAACCCGGCGCGCTGCGCCGCTTCCTGGACGAGGTGCTCGGCCCGGACGACGATGTCACGCTGTTCGAATACGTCAAGCGCAACAACCGCGAGACCGGCGCCGCCCTGGTCGGCATCGAACTGGGCGCCCCTGCCGATCTGGAACCCCTGCTCGAGCGCATGCGGGAATCGCCCCTGCGGTGCGAGCGCCTGGATCCGGGATCTCCGGCCTACCGCTACCTCACCTGACGACGTGTGCTGGGTTCCCGTCCCCCCGGACCGGAACCCGTCACGGCAGATCTTGCGCTCGCCGTCTCGGCCACGTTCACGATGTGGTACATCCCCGATGAGGCCATCTCGAGCGGCACCCGCGGCCGAGATGGCGGGGTGCCCGCCGCGCGACTCGCCGCGGGAGCGGGCCTAGGCGGCGCGGCGGGGGGCTGCTGGTGCGCGGCGGACGGTGGCGCGGGCGCCGCGCACGACCAGGGGCAGGATCCAGGTGGAGGCGATCTGGTCCCAGGCGAAGGTGCCCATGTCCAGGCGGTTGTGCACGAATCCGACCGACAGGCCCAGCTGCGGCTCGGCCCAGCCGAACGAGCCGCCCAGCCCGATGTGCCCGAAGCCGGTGCGCGTGCCCCCGGCCGGCATCGAGTGATAGCCCAGATGCCACATCATCGGCATGTAGAACAGGGTGTGGTCGAGGCGGTAGGTCTCCACCCGGCGCAGCGCGGCGGCCGTGCGCGCCGAGAGATAGCGACGGTTCGACACCATCCCGCCGCAGGCCAGGGCGCCGTACAGGGTGGCGAGGGCGGGGGCGGTGCACACGCCGTTGCCCGCGCCCAGTTCGGTGTCCAGGATCGGCGGATCGTCCCCCTCCAGGATGGTCTCCACACCGGGCAGGAACAGAGCGCGTGTCGCAGCGCCGACAGGGCCGGGAATGCCGTAGGCGTGGCCCAGGAACATCGCCCCGATCGGCGCCCGGACCGCGGCCAGCCGCGAACCCCGCAGCGGCGCAACGACCGTCGGCGACCCGGCCGGCGGGCGGCCCAGGTGAATACCGTCGACGCCGAGCGGCTCGGCCACCTCGGTACGGAACAACTCGGCCATGCTCGCGCCGGTGATCGCGCGCACCAGCCCCGCCAGCAGCCACCCGTAGGTGAGCGCGTGATAGGCGGGAACGCCCAGCAGCCGGTCGGGCGTCGCGGCGGCGAGGCGCTGCTCCATCAGCCGGTGGTCCAGCACATCGTCGGCCCCGGCCGCGATCGCGGGTAGCGACGACAGCCCGGCCCGATGGGTGAGCAACCGGCGCACCGTGATCCGGTCCTTGCCCGCAGCACCGAAATCCGGCCAGTACGCGGCGACCGGCGCGTCGTAGTCGAGCAGCCCCCGATCGGCGAGCCGGTGCACGACCGTGGAGGCGACGCCCTTGGTCGCGGAGAACACGATGGCGCCGGTATCCCGCGTCCACGCGGTCGCAGCGGCGGTTGCGGTGGCCGGGGAAGCCTCCCCGATCCAGATGTCGACCAGCGGCTCGCCGTGCCGGAACACCGCCAGCCCTCCCCCGGCCCCGGGCCGATCCCCGACGAACCTGGCGAATGCCCGCACCAGCGGCCCGAACTCGGCGGCGGCGGACCCGCCCATGCCGGCGGAAAGGGTCGCCGGACCGGAAGAGAAAGCGTCGTTGCTCACATATCCACGGTACGGGCGTGCCGGAATCCCGGCACGGGTACCGGTGATATCGCCTACCAGTCGTGACACAACGAATGCCTCGGCCCGACTCGCCAGGCCGTCGTCATCGCGGGCCACGCCGGGACCGCACTGCCGGGACGGCTTTCACCAGCGCCGTCAGCACGTGAACGTCGTGGACGTTGGCGGCCGAGCGGCCGCGGTCATACTCTGGCGAAGGTCCGTTAGCCGGCCGCAGGCGGTCGGTCTGCGGATGCCGGTGTTCGCCAAGCGAACCAGCCGGGGAAGGCGGAGGCCAAGGCGGGCTCGCCGACGACGCGAAGGCGACCCGCGCGCAGTGTGTCCGCGATGGTGCGAGTCCCAGCTACCAGTCGATACAGCTCGGCAAGTTCGGTCGTGACCCACAGATCGGTGTCGTATCCGGGATGCTGCAGACAGGCACTGACCTCCCGCGGCGTGCATACGAGCCAGCCGTGTTCCTCGGCATGACCGTGGTTGCCGAGGATGAATTCGACGCAAACACGCTGGGCGGGAAGAACTTCGGTGCGCACGAATTGCCGCAACCGCCACAGCGCCCAGCCGGGGTCGAGTTGTTCGGGCCGAGGGTCTCCGAAGCTCCATTGCCGTGCCCAATCACCGAGCTGCCATACCAGTGATTCGAGTGCGGCCCCGGCCTGTGTGAGCCGATACTCGGGTCGGCCGTCGGCATCGACGACACGAGCCACCAACCCGATCGCCTGTAGCCGGCGCAGGCGGGTCGACAGCAAGGTGCGGCTGATCCCTGGCAACCCACGATGGATGTCATTGAACCGATGCGAACCGACCAGCAACTCACGCACCAGCAGGAGGGTCCATCGATCACCGATCACCTCGATTCCCGCCGACACCGGGCAGTATTCGATCTCGCGCCGCATCCACACCCCAGTCCAGTTCTTGTACCGGTCACGAAGCTACCGGCGCGGCAGGCTGGTGTCATGACCACCGCCGCGGAACATTACGACCATCTGCTCGCCCCGCACTACACATGGATGCTGGGCGGTGACATCGATGCGACCGTCACGGCACAGTTCGACCTCCTGCACAGGCTGGGGCTCACCGTATGTGCCGAGGACCAGGCGGCGGCCGTGGACCTCGGCTGCGGCCCCGGACCGCAGACCCTGGCGCTGGTTCGGCTCGGTTACGCGTCGGTGATCGCTGTCGATACCAGTGCCGTTCTCCTGGCCGAACTTCGGAATCACGCCAACCGTCACGGTGTGAACCGGGTCGTGCGCCCCCTCCATGCGGATCTGCGCGGCGCTCTGTCCAGCCACGCCACGCCCGGCTCGGTCTCGACCGTGGTCTGCATGGGCGACACCCTGCCGCACCTGCCGAGCCGCGCCGACGTGCAGCGGCTGATCACCGACGTCGCCTTGGCATTGCGCTCGGGCGGCAGCTTCGTCGTCACCTACCGCGATTTGACCGCCGAACGCCGCGGTACCGACCGGTTCATCCCGGTCCGCCACACCGACGACCAGATCCTCACCTGCTTCCTCGACTATGTCGACCAGGACACGGTGATGGTCCACGACCTCCTGCACACCCGCCTCGACGGGACATGGCACTTGCACACCGGTCGCTATCCGAAACTCCGGCTGCCGCACCAGTGGCTGGCCGATCAATGCCGCACCGCCGGACTGGATGTGCGGCATACCGAAACAACCCCACACGGCCTGCAAATCCTGCACACCGTCAAACCCTGATCCCCCAGCGCCTTTGCCCGACTGGCATCCGTTCGCCCGGACGACAATCGTGTTGTGCCGCCACCGCCGTCGATATCCACTGCCGAGAAACGCCTCGAAGCAGTCGTGGCCGAGCTGCGTGGTCAGCGTCTCGCCGATGTCATGTACTACCCGTTGACGACCGGCGACGACGGCCGGCTCGCCGAGGAGTGGGATTTCGGCGACTGGCACGAACCGACGATGGGCGTCGAGCTGACCTTCCGCAACGGCGACCGCTACTCGGCGATCTGGAACAACACCTTCACCGAATACGGCCTCGAGATCTTCCCGAGGCCGATGGTCGACTTCCTCCTGATGGCCCCCGGAGGCAGTGTCGCGGTGCCGGTGTCGGAGCACCCGCACTGGGCCGGGTTGATCGGCAAGAAGATCATCGCTGCCGATATCTGCTGGGACTGCGATCCCAGCGGCACGATCCGAGTGCCATCAGCCATCCGGCTCGGCTTCCGAGGAACAGCGGTCTGGATCGCCGCCGGACGCTCGGCAGACACAGGCCCGGCAACAAGCTTCTGGCTGGGCACCGACGACGTCATGGTCGTCTTCACCCCCGAAATGAGCTCACAGACAGGAATCCCGGAAATCCACTGAGCCTCCGGCCGCCCGACCGGAACAGCGGCCGTCCAAGCTACCGATCCCCCGGACGACGCGACGTATCGCAAGCCCTCGCCGAATTCGGCTGGGAGGAAAACGATTCGGCCGATATCAGATTGCTGCGGTGTGCCAGAACAGCTCGTCGGCTGCACCATCAGTTCTGCGGCGGGGCGAGCTCGATGATCTCGACGCATCCGTCCGGCGTGCGTCGCGAATGTCAGTGTGGCAGTGGTGCAGCGGTCTCCAGGACTGCGAACGAGTGGGCAGGCACAGTGGTATGACCCGGGTGTTGGTCGATCGGCGACCAGGCCAATAGTGGGGTTCCGGTGATCGGGATGTCTACCGGATGGTCCGCTAGGTTGCATGCGATGTGAACATCGTTGCGGTGCAGGATGATCCAGCGGGCATCTTCGTCGTATTCGACGGCGAGGCGGTTCAGGCGGGGATCGGCGAGGCCGGGGTGGGTGCGGTGCAGAGAGATCAGCGCGCGGTAGCAGGCCAGTAGGCGCGCGTGCGAGGGGCTCTCCCGTTCGGACCAGTCCAGTTTCGAGCGCTCGAACGTGGCCGGGTCCTGGGGGTCGGGGATGTCGGTGGCGGGCCAGCCGTGATCGGCGAATTCGGCCCTGCGACCGGCGGCGACCACGGCCGCCAGCTCCGGTTCGGGGTGGGAGGTGAAGTACTGGAACGGGGTTCGCGCACCCCACTCCTCGCCCATGAACAGCATCGGCGTGTACGGGGAGCCCAGTATCAGTGCCGCCTTCACCGCGAGCTGACCGTCGGTGAGGTAGGCGGCGGGACGATCGCCGAGGGCGCGGTTGCCGATCTGATCGTGGGTGCACGTATAGGCGAGCAGCGCGCTCCCCGGCACCACCGCCGTGTTCAGCGGGCGGCCGTGCACGCGCCCGCGGAAGCTGGAATAGGTTCCGGCGTGGAAGAATCCGTGGCGCAGGGTGTCGGCCAGGCAGCGCAGCGAACCGAAATCCGTGTAGTAGCCCTGCCTCTCGCCCGATACGGCGGTATGCACGGCGTGATGCAGGTCGTCGTTCCATTGGCCCTGCAGACCGTATCCGCCCGCCGCGCGCGGGGTGATCAGGCGCGGGTCGTTCAGGTCGCTCTCGGCGATCAGGGTCAGCGGACGCCCCAGCCGCGCGGACAGCGCCTCGGTCGCGGCCGCCAGCTCCTCCAGCAACCCGATCGCGCGGCGATCCACCAGCGCGTGCACCGCGTCCAGACGTAGTGCGTCGATATGAAATTCGCCGAACCAGCGCAGCGCATTGCCGATGATGAAGGCGCGCACCTCATCCGAGCCGGGGCCGTCCAGATTCACACTCTGCCCCCAGGTGTTGCGCCCCTCGCTCAGATACGGCCCGAACCGCGGCAGATAATTGCCGGACGGCCCGAGATGGTTGTAGACCACATCGAGCGCCACCGCCAAACCCCTTGCGTGGCAGGCATTCACGAAACGCTGCAGGCCGTCCGGCCCGCCGTACGCCTCGTGCACCGCATACCACAGCACCCCGTCGTAGCCCCAGTTCCACACCCCGTTGAAAGCGTTGACCGGCATCAGCTCCACCGTGGTGACACCGAGGTCCACCAGGTGATCGAGCCGATGGATCGCCGCGTCGAAGGTTCCCTCCGGAGTAAAGGTCCCGACGTGGAGTTCGTAGAACACCGATCCCGCGAGCTGCCGCCCGGTCCACCCGGAGTCGGTCCACTGTGCCGGATCCGGCGCGTAGAGCGCGGACCGCCCGTGCACCCCGTCCGGCTGCCGCGCCGAGCGCGGATCGGGCAGCACCGGCGAATCGTCGTCGAGCGCGAACCCGTACCGCGCGACCGGATCGGCGGCGACTTCGGCCCGCCACCACCCGCCCGGCCCCGCGGTCATCGGATGCATCCGCCCGTCCACCTCGACCCGCACCCGCCGCGCCCGCGGCGCCCACACCTCGAACAGCGTCACCGCCCCAGCATCGCACGAAGGCACCCGAGCGCGACCTCACCCGCATGGCTCTTCGAGCGCCCGGCCCCCCGGCGAGCCTGCATCACGGGCGGAACCGGTCGCCTCGGCGATCGTCCGGCCACCCTGCGTCGTCGATCACGATCTCCACGGCATCGGACTATCGAAGGACGAACGCCGGTTCGGAGTGCGCAGACCAGGAGAATCCACTCTGTGCGCGACTATCGAGGAAGCAACCGGCGCCACGAGTCCGTCGTGCTCGACGCGTGCTACTCGCGTGCTCGGAGCGGAAGTTCAGGGTGGGCTCAGGGTGGTTCGCGGGCGTGCGGCTTGGGACAGTGGAGGGGTGAGTATCTACAGCGAGCGGGTCTTGCCTCGGATCATCAATGTGGCTTGTGGGCGGGCGGCCCACGATCCGATCCGGCGGCGAACCGCTGCGGGGCTGCACGGGCGCGTGGTCGAGATCGGGTTCGGGTCGGGGCACAATGTGCCGTTCTATCCCGACGCGGTGGAGTCGGTGAGCGCGGTCGAACCGGCCGATCTCGGCTGGAAGCTGGCGAGCAAGCGGCTGGCCCGGGCCACCGTACCGGTGCTGCGGGCCGGGCTCGACGGGCAGCGGCTGCCGTTCGAGGACGACAGTTTCGATACCGCGCTGTCGACCTGGACCATGTGCACGATCCCGGATGTCGATGCCGCGCTGCGGGAGCTGCGGCGGGTCCTGATACCAGGCGGCACAGTGCATTTCGTCGAGCACGGCCTCGCCCCCGATGCGAAGGTCCAGACCTGGCAGCACCGCCTGGATCCGGTCCAGAGCACCCTGTTCGGCGGCTGCCACCTCGACCGCGACATCCGCGGCACGATCGAGCGCACCGGATTCGAGATTCGTGACCTGGACACCTTTTATCAGCATCCCGGCCCGAAATTCGTCGCCGCGCTGAGCCTCGGGGTCGCCGTCTCGCCGTAACCGGGTCGTCGCGCTAGGTGCGCGAGTTCGTCCCGGCGACGGCCGCGTACTCCTGCTCGGGGCGCCCCGTACTGCCGTACCGCAATTGCATGCGCAGCGCGCCCGCGGCCACCAGGTTGGCAAGGTAGCGCTGGGCGGTGGCGCGGGAGACGCCGGTGGCGGCGGAGACCTCCGCCGCCGACAGCGCCGCCGGAGAATCCCGGACTGCCCGCAGCACCAGATCTTTCGTCGGCGAGCCCGATGCCGCCGCGGGTCCCGCCACGCCGGCGGGGCGCAGCGCCTCGAGCGCCGAGTCGATGTCGCGCGGCGTGACGACCGGCGCGGACAGCAGGCGGCGATATCGGGCGTAACCGGCCAGCCGGGCCGCCAGGGCGGCATGATCGAACGGCTTGACCAGGTAGGCGAGCGCGCCCGCGGACAACGCCGCGCGCACCGTCTCCGCCTCCGTCGCCGCCGTGAGCATCATGGCGTCGCAGCGGATCTCGCGCACCAGATCGACCCCGGAGCCGTCGGGCAGGTAGACATCGATCAGCGCCAGATCGAATGCGGCGGCGCCGCCTACCCCCGCCCCACCGCTCCAATCGTCGGCGGCGAGTGCGGACCGAGCCGCGGCCAGCGTGTGCACGGTCGCCCCGACGGTGAAACCCGGTAGCGCCGAGACGATTCCGGCATGCAGGTTCGCCACCCGGAAATCGTCGTCGACCACGAGCACCCTCAGATCGGATGGGATCATGTCGCTCCTTCCACCAGCACCCCGGGCAACCGGGCAATGAATTCCGCACCGGGCAGGTCCGATTCACCCCCGCCGCGATTCGCCAGCACCACATCCCCGCCCAGGGCCCGGGCCACCTGCCGCGACAGCGCCAGGCCGACCCCGCGCCCGCCGGGTGCTCCGCCGTCCGGACGGGTCGAAACCCCTTCGGCGAAGATCGATTCCGCCAGCTCGGCGGCGACTCCCGCGCCGCTGTCGGCGACCGCGATGTGCAGCGTCGAACCCTCCTGCACGAGTTCGACCTCGACCAGCGGTAATCCCTGATCGACGGTCGCGGTCGCCGCGTCGCGGAACTCGCGCCCGCCGGGTCGCCGCCCGGTGTCCCGCGCCGCGACCGCCGCCGACGGCCCGTCGTTCCCCGCGGCATCCGGCGGGTCGGCGTGCACGGACGTCCCCGCGCCAGTTCGCGCCGCCTCGATGGCGTTGTCCAGCAGATTGCCAAGCACCGTCGTCACGTCCACGGGCACAACGAGATTCGCGTCCACCCAGGTATTGGGGCCCAGGCGCAGTTCCACGCCGCTCTCGCGGGCGTGCGCGGCCTTGGCGGCCAGGAATGCCTGCAGGTAGGGGTCGCGCAGGGTGTCCATGCCGGGCAGGGCCGCGCCGAGCGGGCCCGAGCCGAGCAGCTCGTCGATGTACTGCGACGCCTCCTCCGCGCGACCCCCGTGCAGCAGGCCGCTGAGCAGATGCAGGCGATTGGCGAATTCGTGACGCTGGGCCCGCAGCACCGTGCTCATGGATTGCACCGCATCGAGCTGGCGGGTCAGCGATTCGACGTCGGTTCGGTCGCGCACGCTGAGCACCGCACCCAGCTCGCGTCCCTCGCGGCTGACCGTGCGCGCGGTGACGACCAGCAGGCGATCCCCGACCGCGGCCGCGACCGGCCGGGCCGTGGCGGCACGGAACACCTCGGTGATCCGCGGGGTCAGGCCGAGCTCGTCCAGGCTCGTCCCGGCAGCGCCCTCGATCCCCAGCAGCCGACGCGCCTCGTCGTTGACAACCGTTGCGCGCCATCGGGTGTCGACGGCGACGACGCCCTCGCCGATGCCGTGCAGCACCGCGGCCTGCTCGCGGACCAGCTCGGCCAGCTCCGGCGGCTGCAGGCCCAGGGTCAGCCCGTGCCAGCGGCGGGCCAGCGCCAGCGCGCCCAGCACGCCCGCCAGCAGCGCGAATCCGGCCAGTAGCCCGGCCCGCCGCAGATCCCGCAGCAGCTGGTCGTGCACCGCCGCGGTCGAGATGCCCACGCTCACCTCCCCCACGACGCCGGTGCTATTCGGTTGTCGCACAGGAACTTTCGCGCGGACTGATTCGCCGAGGGTGCCCCGCTGCCGGATCACCACCTCCGCACCGTGCAGCGCCGCGGAGGGGTCGGTGCTGACCATCTCCCCCAGCCGGTCGAGCTGCGGGTGCGCCAGGCGGATTCCGTGGGAATCGGTGAGGACCACGTACAGTGCGTCGTTGCGCGCCCGGGCATCCTCGGCGAGCGTCTGCAGCCGCCCCTTTGCCAGCTCCTGATCCGATTCCGAGCCCGTCGGCAAATTAGCCAATGAGTAGCGCGCGACATCTTCACGCACCTCTGGATCCGCCGCGACGGTGCGCGCGATCGCCAGCGCCCGCTGCCCGTACTCCTCGGACACGCGCTGCTCACTCACATACGCGAACACGCCGAACGCGATACCCAGCGCCAGCGCAACCAGCAGTACCTGCAGTAACACGATCTGTGTTCGCATCCGCACACCGCGGCCAAACACGTACATCGCCGTCCGTTCTACCACAGCTGAGCAGAATGAGCACAAGAGCGCCGTTCGGACAGCCCATTCGCTCACCGGTAGCGATATGCGAAGAGACCGGAGTCGGGTCGGCGCTCGACACCGGGAAGGACCGGCCGGGCGTCGCGGGAACGACCACCCCTGCACACAATGCACAGAACGCGGGAATTGCAGGTTGCGCGGGTTGTGCGCACAACCGCGCGCACTGTGATCCGAACCACCTACTGTCGCAACGCGGCCGCACACCGACGTACGGCCATCAGGTTCAGGAGCCGATCACGAGCAGCCCACCGAATGGTTCGAACGTCTGTCAGTAACAAAGCAAGTCATCGCCGGGCATGTGTTCCGCTCGGTGGTTGTTTCAAGGAGTTGTTCAGTGACTATGACCCAGGGGCTGTCCCTCGCCCTGCTGGTGGTCGTGCTGGTGGTGGCCGTCTGGCGCCGGATGAACATCGGTGTTCTCGCCCTCGCGGCCGCGCTGCCGATCCTCGTCCTGTCCCATGTGACGGCCGCCAAGATGTACGCGTCCTTCCCCGGCGACCTGCTCGTGCTGATCGCCGGCGTCTCACTGCTTTTCGCGCACGTGGAGCGCAGCGGCGCGCTCAGCGCCGTGGTGGAGAAGGTCTACGCCACGGTCGGCGACCGGCAGCTGCTCGTGCCGTGGGTGGGCTTCGTGCTGGCCGCAGCGCTGTCCTCGGCCGGTGCGTTCTCCACCGCGCCGATCGCCTTCCTCGTGCCGGTGGTCGCGCACTTCGGCGTGCGGTACCGCAGTTCCTTCTACGTGTCGGAGCTGGCAGTGGTGATCGGCGCGAATTCCGCGGGACTGTCCCCGCTCAACCCGACCGGCGCCAGCGTGCTGACCGCGGCGAAGCGACTGCACGTCCACTATTCGACCTGGGGCCTGTGGGCAGTCTCGGTGCTCGTCGCGGCCCTCGTGGTGCTCGCGCTGCAGCTGCTGGACAGGCTCCGGCAGCGGCGCGGCGCGGCGCCGGTGACCCCGGCTCCCGCGGTGACCACACCGGAGCATGCCCCCGAAGGCGAGGCACCCGCGGTGTCGAAGGCATACCTGTGGTGTTCCGGGCTGGCGCTGCCGGTGTTCCTGGCGCTCGTGCTGTTCGCGAAGTGGGATGTCGGCCTCACCGCGATGGCGCTGGTTGCCCTGCTGCAGATCGCATTCCGGCCGCCGGAGCGCGCGATCCTGGACCGCGTACCGTGGTCGAGCATCCTGCTCCTGACCGGGCTGCTGACCTATCTCGGGCTCATGCAGAACATCGGCACGATGAAATCGATCGAGGGCCTGCTGCACCATCTGGGCACCGGCGTCGCACTCATCCTCGTCGTCGCCTACATGACCGCACTGCTGTGCAATATCGAAAGCTCCACCCTCGGCGTGCTGAATCTGATGATGCCGCTGGTGTTCACGGCCTTCCTCGGATCCGGGCAGCTGTTCCTCATCGTGTGCGCGGTCTGCGTCCCTGCCGCGCTGACCGTGATGAACCCGGTGCACGTCGCGGGCACGCTGATCATCGCCAACAGCGCTCGGGAACAACAGAACACGCTGTTCCGCAGGCTCTTCGTGCTGTCGGTGTCGTTGTCGCTGATCGTGCCGGGCATCCTCGGACTCGTGGCCGCCGCGAGCTGAAAAGCACTGGGCCGCACCGCCGATGACGGGGGTGCGGCCCGATGTGCCGAATCACTGTGCGGGCCAGCCCCCGTACGGGACGGTCAGCATCTCCAGGGCGTGTCCGCTGGGATCCAGGAAGTACACGCCCCGACCGCCGTCGTTGTGGTTGATCTCGTTCTCGTGCTGCTGGCGGGGATCAGCCCAGTAGGTCAGGTTCCGCTCGCGGATCTTCGCCAGGCCCGCGTCGAACTCCTGCTCCGACACCAGGAACGCGTAGTGCGCCCGCTGGATGTCGGTGACGTCCGGTGGGACATCGGCGAAGTCGAAGGTGACCCCGTTCGCCACCGTGACCGGGACGAACCGTCCGGCCTCCGCCCCGACCTCCAGACCGAGAATCTCCGCCCAGAACTCGGCGGACTTGTGGCTGTCGTGGCTGGCGACAATGGTGTGATTGAACTGAATGGACACTGCCCCGCGCTCCCTTCACCTCGCGTTTTCGCTGTCCATTCCACTCTTGCAAGCTCGTGCGCCCCGCACCACCCTGAGCCGCCCCGGAAATGTCCCGGATATTGCCCCTACGCCGGCGCCGCCTCGATGAACTGGAACACGCTGTTGAGCCCGTGGCCCGTGAACAGCATCTTGACGATGACCACGCCCATCGCCTCGAGGTGGCGGGCCTGGCGCAGGTCACCGATGTCCAGGGCGCTGGCGCCCAGATCGGTGATCAGCGGCTCCACCAGCTTCTTCGCCGCGTCCTCCCCGCAGAACGGCACGGCCAGCGGGCGTCCGTCGTAGCTGACCGGATCCAGCTCCCAGACGGTGTAGGCAGCGAGATTGAACGCCTTGACGACGCGGCTGCCGGTCGCGATCGCCTCGGCATGCTCGGCGAAAGACTTTCCCTCCCAGGTCATCAGGGAGAAATCCGCGGTGTTCACGGCGTTGCCGCAGTCGATGACGACCTTGCCGGACAGGCTGCCCTCGCGCGCGCCCGCCGCCTCCAGCGCGGACTCCACGGCGTCCTTCTTCACGCCGAACAGCACGACGTCCCCGAATTCCGCAGCCTCGGACAGGCTTCCGCTGCCGGCCGCACCGATGCGATCGGCAACCTCCTTCGCGCTCTGCGGATTTCGCGCGCCGATCATCACCTCGTGCCCGGCGCGCACCCAGCGCCCGCCGAGCGCCTCGACCATACGTCCCGCACCGATCGTGCCGATCTTCATCCCATGTCCTCCGCTGTGCTGCCGCATCGTCCCAGGACGCGGCCGGGCTCGGACGCCGACGCGGCGCCCACGCCAAACGCTACGACAGCCGGGCGACGCGCGGCGCGCAATTTTCGGCCGGACCCGCGTGCCTCCGGCCCTCACAGACCATGGACCGGCACCGTGAGGTTGCAGTAATGTCGGGACGCGGCGGTTACGCCATACGAGGGCGCGACGGCCTGATCGCGAAGTCCGGCCGTCCGGGGCCGGGTGCGACCGACCGGCGCGGCGCGGCCACGCGCACGGCGAGCCCCGTGCCCGCGTCAGCGTTGCGGCAGGTAGTGCCGCAGTAGCACCGTCAACTGGGCGCGCGCGTCGTCGAACGGGTGCAGGGATTTCAGCGCGCGGCTCTGCACGATCGCGCCCTCCACCACCGACAGCAGCAGCCCCGCGACCGAACACGCGGTGCGCTGGTCCAGCCCCGCGGCGACCATGCCGTCCGCGAGCCTCGCGGTCCACTCGGCGAAGGCCTGGCCCGCGGTGGACTGCACCGTCGGATTCATCTCGTCCAGCGCGGCGGCCATCATGAACGACCCCTCGCGGTAGTCGCTGGATTCGAGCGGGGCGCGCCAGAAGGCCAGGAACTCCTCGAGCCAGCGCTCGACCGTCGGCGCGCCCGCCAGCGCGTCGGACATCCTCGCGATATGCGAGTACACGACCCGGGCGACGATCCTGGCCGCGGTCTCCACCAACTCCCCCTTTCCGGACGGAAAGTGCTGATAGAGCGAATTGCGTGAGGCATTACTGCGTTTGAGCAGCTCACTCAGGCCCGCCGCGTGCACACCGTGCTCCTGCACCGTGGTGATGGTGCTGGCGATCAACCGTGCGCGCGGTCCCGCTGCCATGGGGTACTCCTCCTGATGCCCTGACCCGTCACCGATTCGACTCTTGCTTGAACCGATCGGTTCATGTTAAACGTTAATCCTGTGAACCGATTGGTTCACGAGGAACGAAGGACCCGCATGCCCGCGCAGATCGCCACCGCCGCCCCCGTCGCCCATGCCGCTGCCCTCGGTATCGGCGCGTACCGGCCCCGCCGGATCGTCCCCAATGCGGAGATCGTCGACCGGATCGACTCGTCCGACGAGTGGATCCGCACCCGCTCGGGCATCGCCGAGCGCCGCTGGGCCGAGCCCGACGAGACCATCGTGTCCATGAGCACCATCGCCGCGCGCCGCGCGCTGGCGGCGGCGAATCTGACCGCCAAGCAGGTCGACGCGGTGGTCCTGGCCACCTCGTCGCAGATGGTGCTGGGTCCCTCGGCGGGTGCGGTCGTGGCGACCGAGCTCGGCATGCACGACACCGCCGCGTTCGACATCTCGGCCGGCTGCGCGGGCTTCTGCTACGCCCTGGCCAATGCGGCGAACCTGGTGCGCGCGGGTCAGGCTCGCCATGTGCTGGTGATCGGGGTCGAGCGCCTGTCGGATCTGCTCGATCCGACCGACCGCACGTGCGCGTTCATCTTCGCCGACGGCGCGGGCGCGGTGGTCGTCGGCCCGTCGGAGACCGAGGGCATCGGCCCGGTCGCGTGGGGTTCGGACGGCAGCCAGACCGCGGCGATCAAGCAGGACAAGGACTTTCAGCAGTACTTCGCCGAGGTTGCGGCGGCCGAGGCGAGCGGCGGCACCTCCGAGCGGCCCTACATCAGAATGAATGGAACAGCCGTATTCCGCTGGGCCGTCACCTTTCTGGAGAAGGCGTGCCGCGACGCGCTGAACCAGGCCGGGGTCACCGTCGAGGACCTGGATGCCTTCGTCCCGCACCAGGCCAACAGCCGCATCACCGACGCGCTGGTCAAGGCGCTGCACATGCCGGAATCCGTCGCCGTCGCCCGCGATATCGTCGAGACGGGCAACACCAGCGCCGCCTCCATCCCGATGGCCATGGAGCAGCTCCTGCGGTCGGGCGCCGCGAAACCCGGCGACACCACCCTGCTGCTCGGCTTCGGTGCGGGCCTGGCCTACGCGGGCCAGGTGGTGACGCTCCCGGCCATCGGGCCGCAGGACTGACCGCGCCGGCGGGCCGGGCCCATCCGATCGGCCCGGCTCAGTCCGGCAGCGTCACGACGCCGTCGAGGTACCGGCGGCAGCGTCCCAGCAGCAGCACCCGGTTGCCGTCCAGCACGCAGCGCAGCGCGCCGCCGCGGCGGGAGAGCTGGCGGGCGCGCAGATCGTTGTGCCCGAGCTCTGCGGCCCACAGCGGGGTGAGCTGGGCGTGCGCCGAACCGGTGACCGGATCCTCCGGAATGCCGAGATCCGGCGCGAAGACGCGGGAGACGAAATCGACCGAATCGCCCCGCGCCGTGAGGATCACCGCGCGCGGCACCTTCGGGAACGCCCCGAGATCCGGCCGGGCCTCGCGGACCTCCCGCTCGGTGGCCACGACGATCACCTCGCCCGGCCCGGTCACCGCGCGGATCGGGTGCACGCCCAGGGCGGCGACCAGCACCGGATCCGGTATCACGTCCAGGGATTCGGCCAGCGGCAGATCCAGCACCAGTTCGTCGTCGTCGGTGCGGTCCACCGCGAGCCAGCCGCTGCGCGTGAAGAACTGCACGCGGTCCAGGCCCGGATGAATGTCCTCGAGCAGATGCGCGGCGGTCGCCAGCGTCGCGTGGCCGCACAGGTCGACCTCCGTGGCGGGGGTGAACCAGCGCAGGTGGTACGCCGGGCCCTCGCCCGGCGGGTCACCTGCCTCGAGTGGCAGAGCCGCAGTGTAGAAAGCGGTTTCGGCGAGATTGTTCTCCTCGGCGAGTTGCTGCAGCAGCCCGTCCGGCAGCCAGGACAGCAACGGCATGACCGCCGCCGGATTACCGGTGAACGGGCCGTCGGCGAACGCGTCGATCTGATGCAGCAGCACCTCCATACTGCCGAAGGTACCCGCGTGCAATCGACACGCGATACAACGGGCGTACGGCGCGCCAAAGCAGGTGACCAGTTCCACACGTCCGTCCCGGTGCCGGGACGCGAAACCGCTTCGAATTCAGCCCTTTTCGGCGGACCGTCCGCGTTGCAGCGGATGCTGCGCCAACGCCGCTGAGTTCACCCGCCCCGCCCGCTCCGCGCGCTTACCATCCCCGAGCAACCACCAGGCCAATTCGACCAGGACGATCCCGATCAGGCCGCACAGCACCGCCACCCCGGTCAGCTCGAGGTTCGACGGATCCAGCTGAAAGAAGTGCCGGGTGAACGGCACGCCGAACAGGATGGCGTAGCCCACAACGGATCCGGCGATCAGCAGTAGCTTCCACCACACCCACGGCCGGGCCACGATCGCCAGCACCCAGACCGCCACGATCAGCAGCGTGATCAGGGCCGTCGTGCTCGCCTGCACCTTCTCCGCCTGGCTCTGGTGGGCGCCGCGGTACGCGAACAGGTACGCCACGAACGTCATCGCACCGATCACCACCCCCGACGGCACCGCCAGGCGCAGCACCCGCGGCACGAAACCCCTACGCGCCCTTTCGTTGTTGGGCGCCAGCGACAGGATGAACGCCGGAATGCCGATGGTGAACCACGCCACGATCGTCACGTGCCGCGGCAGGAACGGATACGGGATCGGGTCGTAGTGGAAGATCTGCGAACCGATTCCGGCCACGCCGACCAGCACGGCAAGCAGCACCGAGTAGACGGTCTTGGTGAGGAACAGATTCGAGACCCGCTCGATGTTGCCGATCACCCGTCGCCCCTCGGCCACCACGTAAGGCAGCGTGGAGAACCTGTTGTCCAGCAGCACGATCTGGGCCACCGCGCGGGTGGCCGGACTGCCCGCGCCCATCGCGACGCCGATATCGGCGTCCTTGAGCGCGAGCACGTCGTTGACGCCGTCGCCGGTCATCGCGACCGTGTGGCCCCGCGACTGCAGCGCGGCCACCATGGCCCGCTTCTGATCCGGTCGCACCCGGCCGAAGGTGGTCTGCTGCTCCACGATCGGCGCCAAAGCATCCTGGGTGGAGGGCAATTCGCGCGCGTCGACCGGATGATCTCCGCCGGTCAGGCCCAGCGACGTGGCAACCGCGCCGACCGAGACCGCGTTGTCGCCGGAGACCACCTTGATCGAAACCTGTTGGCCGGCGAAGTATTCCAGGGTCGCACGGGCGTCGGGCCGCACCTTCTGCTCCAGCACCACCAGCGCCACCGGGGTGACCTCGCCGGGCGCGCCGGGCGCTTCCACCGGCCGGTCGCTGCGGGCGAGCAGCAGTACGCGCAGTCCCTGCGCGCCGATTTCCTGTGCGGTGGCGGCGATCTCGGAATCCGGGTCCAGTAGTACGTCGGGCGCGCCGATGAGCCAGTCACCGTGCTCGCCGTAGGACATGCCGCTCCACTTCTTCGCCGAGGAGAACGGGGCGATGCCGGTGGACCCCCAGCCCGGCGCGTCGGGCAGCGCCTCCGCGATCGCGAGCATGCTGGCATTCGGCCGCGGGTCGTCGGCGGCGAGCATGGCCAGCACCTGCTCGGCCGGCGGCGGCGTGCGGGCGTCGCCCACCGGGCGAATCTCCGCGAGCCGCATGCCGTTCTCGGTGAGCGTGCCGGTCTTGTCGGCGCACACCACGTCGACCCTGGCCAGGCCCTCGATCGCGGGCAGCTCCTGCACCAGGCATTTGCGCCGCCCCAGCCGCACCACGCCGACCGCGAACGCGATCGTGGTCATCAGCACGAGGCCCTCGGGCACCATCGGCACCAGCGCGGCCACCATGCCGTTCAGGGCCTCCCGCCACGGCTGGTGGCTGGAGAACAGCTGGTTGTAGATCGTCACCAGGCCCGCCGGAATCAGCAGGCAGGTAATGACTTTCAGGATCGAGTTGATGCCGTTGCGCAGCTCGGAGTCGACCAGGGTGAACTTGCTGGCCTCGGCGGACAGCTGGGCGGCGTAGGCATCGCGGCCGACCTTGGTGGCGCGATAGGCGCCCGAACCCGACACCACGAAACTGCCCGACATCACCTGCGCGCCCGCGGCCTTGTCGATCGCGTCGGCCTCACCGGTCAGCAGCGATTCGTCGACCTCGAGCAGTTCGCACTCGAGCACCTCGCCGTCGACGACGATCTGATCGCCCGGCCCCAGCTCGATCACGTCGTCGAGCACCACCTCGCCGGGGGCCACCTCCCGCGCGGCGCCGTCGCGGCGCACGATCGGCCGCGCTTGCCCGACGATCGCCAGCTTGTCCAGGGTCTGCTTGGCGCGCAGCTCCTGCACGATGCCCACCACGCTGTTGGCCACGATCAGCAGCCCGAACATCCCGTCGATGATCGACCCGGTAGCCAACACCAGCAGGAACAGCACGCCCAGAATCGCATTGATCCTGGTGAAGACGTTGGCCCGGACGATATCGGCGACCGAGCGTCCGGTCCGGCCGGGAATGTCGTTGGTCCGCCCGTCCCGGACCCGCTCCTGGACCTCCGCCCAGGTCAAACCGGTCGCGCGCAGTTCCCGCTGGGTAGTCGACATGCTCCCCAGCCTAGAGCGCACACCGTCCGCGACTACGGAAGCTGCACTGTTGCCGGATCCGCACCGCTGCACGTTGCGGGATCGAGATGTGTGCGGTGCGATGGACGTCCGGCGGCGGAGAATCGGCCACGACGCTCATAACTCGTCTCACGGCACGCCACCAGTAACAACCCCACAGACGAACGATGAGGATGGAGATGGCGCCAACCCCCTACGGGCGACCGATCACCGCCGAGGAATTCGACACCCTTCGGACCGACGAGCCCCATCGCAACGAGATCGAGAACGGACTCTTACTCGCGAACGGCTGCCTCACGCCGCTGCGGAGCCGTGCAATCTCGCGACTGATGGTCCAACTCGACTCTCAGGCACCTCCGGGATTGGAGTCCTTCTCCGGACTCGAGGCCGAACTCCTCGGACCCTCGCCGCGACGAGTTCTCGATATCGTTGTCGCGCCGGTCGGGGTCGACGAGCAGGCTCGGATTCGCGCCGATCAGATCGTACTGGCGGTTGAGATCGCGACGTCCGGCGAATCGGCAGTACGCAATTTCTCGGTCAAGGCCGGGGAATTCGCAGCCAACGGTATTACCCACCACTGGGTCATCGATATCTTGGAGCCCGAACCGGCGGGCCTGACGATCTACACCCTGGATACCGAGGGCAACTACCACATCATCCCCCGCGCCGCCGGCGTCGTCTCGGTAGATGCTCCATTCCCGTTGACCATCGATCTCGGTGCCCTCACCGCACGCCGCTCGACCCAGTAGGAGCACACGGCTCTTCCGGCATCCCGTCCGAGGGATCCACTGTCCGCGTTGGCAGGACGGTGCGGGCGCGGTGGCCTGCGGCATCGTCGGATCGGCCGTCTCGGGCAGCGTGGCACCGATGTCGGACCGTGGCCGTCCAGGCCCGCCGGGCCAGCGGGCGCCGACAGAGTCAGCGATCCGGTACCGGTCCGTCATCGGGGCCAGGTACCGCGAGGCCGGTCTGCTCCGGTAACAGCGGCACGATCGCGAACGTGTCGGCGGCGGCGTCGGGTGGCAACGCCTGCACTGCGCGAACACCGGCATGCGTAGTCAGTGTGCGCAATTGATCCAGCCGGCCGCGCACGACCAGGTTTACCGCGCAGGCACATCCGGCGTGCAGACGGGTGGCCATGACCGCGGCGATGCGGCGGGTGCGGTCGTCGGAGGTCTCGGTGTTCTCCAGTGCGCCCGCTGCGGCTGTGGCCGAGGCTGTGGCGGCCGCATCCCCGGCGGGCACCGGCACGGTGATCGGAGGGGTGTAGACGCGATCGATCGGCACGTCGTAGATCACGTTCGAGATCCGCAGCCCCGGAACGGATTCAGGGATCCGGTCCGGGGTCACTCCGGCGCTGAAGGACACCAGGGCCCAGTGCTCGGCATTCTCCGTGCCCGACAAGGACTCTCGGGCTCGGGCCAGGTAATCCGCGACCGGCTCGCCCGAGTCCGGGCCGAGCCGGTCGGTCGAGATCACCGAGCGCACCGGCGGGTTGGCCCAGCCGAGGACCAGGATCAGGACGACGACAGCGACCGCGGCACCGGCGAATCCGGCGATGCGCAGGCGCTCACGCATGCCGCAGGACGTCCAGCGCATGCTCCAGATCTGCCGGGTACTCGCTGGTGATCTCGACCCAGCGCCCATCGGCGGGATGGGCGAAACCGAGCGAGCGGGCATGCAGCCATTGGCGTTCCAGCCCCAGCCGCTGCGCCAGGCGCGGGTCCGCGCCATAGGTGAGGTCGCCGCAGCAGGGGTGGCGGATCGCGGAGAAGTGCACCCGGATCTGGTGGGTGCGGCCGGTTTCCAGGTGGATGTCCAGCAGGCTGGCCGCCTGGAACGCCTCGACCGTGTCGTAGTGGGTGACGCTGGGCCGCCCGTCCGCGGTCACCGCGAACTTCCAGTCGTTGCCCCGGGCCCGCCCGATCGGTGCGTCGATGGTGCCGCTCGACGGGTCCGGATGTCCCTGTACCAGTGCGTGATAGCGCTTGTCGACGGTGCGCTGCTTGAACGCGCGCTTGAGCACCGTGTAGGCGTGCTCGGACTGCGCCACCACCATCACGCCCGAGGTGCCGACATCGAGGCGATGCACGATGCCCTGGCGCTCGTGCGCGCCGGAGGTGGATATCCGATAGCCCATCGCGGCCAGCCCGCCCACCACGGTCGGTCCGGACCAGCCGACCCCGGTGTGCGCGGCGACCCCGACGGGCTTGTCGACCGCGACGATGTCGTCGTCGGCGTACAGGATCTTCATGCCCTCCACGGGCGTCGCCTCGACGGTCAGCTCGCGCTTGGGCTCCGGGAACTCCACCTCGAGCCACGCCCCGCCGGCCAGCCGGTCGGACTTTCCGACCGGAGAGCCGTCGATCTGGACCGAGCCCTCCTCGGTGAGCGCCGCGACGGCCGTCCGCGACAGGCCCAGCAACCGCGACAACCCGGCATCCACCCGCATCCCGTCCAGGCCGTCGGGCACCGGCATCGCGCGTGTCTCTCTCACGACTGCGCCTCGCTGACGCTCGGCTCCGCCGTGAGCGAAGCCCGCTGTGCCCATGATTCGCTCTGCTGCGCTGCGCTCATTCGGCCTCCCCCTCTGTGTCGGAGTCGGAACGACCCGAGTGGGTGCGCCCCCCGTCCGGCTCGAATCCGAAAACGGTCAGCACCACGAGCAGGATCGCGCCGCACACGATGGCCGAATCGGCCATGTTGAACACCGGCCACCATTTCGTCACGGAGATGAAATCGACCACATGCCCCTGCAGCGGGCCCGGCGCGCGGAACAGCCGATCGGTCAGGTTGCCGATCGCGCCGCCGAGCACCAGGCCCAGCCCGACCGCCCAGCCCACCGAGCGCAGCGACCGCCCGATCCGGATCACCCCGACGACGACGGCCGCCGCGATGAGCGTCAGCAGCCAGGTCATCCCGGTGGCCATCGAGAACGCCGCGCCCGGATTGCGGATCAGGACCAGCCGCACCACATCGCCGATGATCGACACCGGCTCACCCGGCGTCATCTTCGCGACCACCAGGCATTTCGTGCCCAGATCCAGGGCGAACGCCACGGCCGCGACGGCCAGCAGCACCGGCAGCGTGCGGCGCCGCAGCGATCCGGCCGCCGGTTCGGGCTCGGCATCCTGAGGCGATGCACCGGCCGCGGCGGCGGCCTCCTCCCGGGGCGGCTCGTCGTGGTCGTCGATGTGTTGCTCGCGCGGCCGGTCGATACTCACATCCGACATCATTCCTCATGGCTGTGACAGCCCCACCGCCCCGGTCGCACGGTCGCGTCAAAGCAGATTTTCAGGTACCGGTCGTAACCTGTTCGCGTGACGGTGTTGTCTTCCCATCCCCGCACGAGGATCCGCGCGGCCCGCCCCGGTGTGGTGCTCATGGTTCTCGCGGTCGCCTTGTCGAGCATGGCTGTCGCGTGCAGCGACATCACCGAGCCCCGCTCCGAAGCCGAAGTCGAGCCATCCGCGCTGGACCAGGAGGTCACCATGCCCATCGCGGCGGTGGTGACCACGGTGCTGCAGCCCGGAGCGGAGCCGCGCGAGGCGCTGCGCCGCTCCTTCGCGGTGGGCAACACCCAGCAGGTCACCCTGCACACCGACCACCATATCGAGCAGCAGCTCAACAACCAGCCGGCGCACGATTTCTCCCCGCCCGCGATTACCATCCCGCTCACCGCGCGCACGGGCTCCGACGGCGTCGATCTGACCCTGGGCTCGGCCACCTCCTCCAATCCCGATCTGGCCCAGCAGCTGCAGTCCGCCGATGGTTCGCACGCGGGTTTCGCCATGAGCGACGTGGGTGCGATCACCGCGCTGCGGATGACCCCGACACCGTCCACCTCCGAGGCTGCCCGCTCCGCGTTGGAGCAGGCCTTCTATCAGGCGGTCTATCAGTCGATCGCCTTCCCGGCCGACCCGGTCGGCGAGGGCGCGGTGTGGACCGTGCACCAGCCGGTGTCCGCCGACGTGCCGCTGAATCAGGTCACCACCGCGACCCTGACCAGGCGCGAGGGCAATCTGCTCACCATCGCGCTGAACGTCACGCAGACGCCGACATCGAAGGTCTGGGATCTGCCCAGCAGCGCCGGCACGCTGGACATCGTCGACTACGTGATGCACGGTACCGGCACTATCACCGTGGATCTCGGTCTGCCGCTACCGGTTTCGGGCTCGATCACCGTCGGCGGCAGCCAGTCCTATCGCGACCCCAAGAGCGCGGTACTGCTGTGCCAGAAGACCAGCACGCGGGTGCAGTGGGACCGGTGAGGCGCATCATCGGGCCCGGCCGCGCGGGCATCCTGCTGCTCGGCACGGCGCTGTTCGTGACGGCCTGCGGCTCGCACCACGGTAATTCGCTGCCGACGCTGGGCTCGGCGGCGACGCCCCCGCCCACCGTGACCGCCGCCCCCTTCGCCGATTCGGCCACGCTGCAGGCGAAGCTGCTCACCGCGGCCGATATGCCCTCCGGGTTCACCCGGATCGACGACGGTTCCGGCGGTAACGGCCAGACCCCGCCCGACCGCTCGCACACCGATCCCGCGGCGTGCGCGAAAGTGCTCGACGGGGTGACCAAACAGGTTCCCGGCGCGAGCGCCGCTGGCGCGGTGCACTATTCGTCACCGGATTTCGACAGCGTCGACATCGATGCGGCGAGTTACCCGAACAGCGCCGCGGCGCAGGCCTTCTCGACCGTCGAGGACCTGGTGCGCCGATGCACTTCCTACTCGGGCACCGACGCCGACGGCACTGCGGTCAGCTACCGGATCGGCGGGCTGAGCGAACCGAAAGCGGGCGACGCGTCGATCTCCTTCCAGGTCCAGACCTCCAGCCAGGGCCTGACGCTCTACTCCGCGGCGACGCTGGCCCTGGTCGGGAGCACGATCGTCCAAATCGCCCGCGCCGCACAGAAACCCGTCGACCCGGCCGCGCTGCGGGACCTCACCGATGCACAAATCCGGCGCCTGCAGGGGATCTCGGGGCCCTAGGCGAGCCTCGGGTCCGGGCAAGAAGCCCCGCGATGGAATCCGCGAACCGGAAACGGGTGCGGCGCACTGCGTCTGCCGGAGTTACCAGGCCGTATTGATGTGGCCCGGTGTCCACAGCCCGCCGTGGGTGTCCTGGGTGACCGCCGGGGTCGCCGGGACCGCGGACGGGTCGATCGGGGTCAGGCGCTGCAGCTCGCCCCAGTCCTCACGCCAGCCGTCCTTCAGGTAGGTGGCCAGCGTGCTCGAGCGCTGCAACTCCTGGCTCCAGCCCAGCGGGCCGCCGCCGTCGTGGCTCTCCCACAGGTTGGTGTCGTGCGCGCCGCCCCGGTCGGGCAGGATCCGCCAGCCCGGGATCCGGGCGATGCCGTCCTTGTGGTCGTACGGCCGCTGGCACGGGAACTGCAGGCCCACTGCCCAATCCAGCAGCACCGGCTGATGCGATCCGATCAGGTCGTTCAGGGTCACCGTGCGCGGCACCCGCGGCGGGGTCAGCGCGATCCACTGGCCCGGATCGAGGCTGTGGGCACTGGCCACGATGCGAACGACATTCGCCTGGGCGGGAATCTGATCCAGCGGCACGCGCAGATTCCGCCACGAGGGTGCGGGCCCGATATCGATCGGTGTCACCCGGCCCAGCGCCTGCGCACCCGTGGCGGAATCGGTTGTGCCGTACTCGACCTCGACCGACTGGCCCGGGGTGACGATGCCGTCCTTGTCCGCCGAGCGGATGCGCCCGGCGGCGGCGATCGCGATGATGCCGCCGCGGTCGCCCGCCGCGGGCAGGCGGTACCAGCCGGTCGTCAGATCCGATTGGCCCTGCTGACCGGAGGTGCCGAGTTCGGGTGTGGTGATCGAGTTCAGGCCGAAGGGCAGTGGGGCCCCGTCGGTCTCGGTCCCGGTGTCACCGCCGGACTTGGTGTTGAAGGCTTTCGTGCTCGCGATACTGCTGGCACTGGTCGGCTCGCCGTCGGGGGTGAGGTCGCCGATGCCGTTGGGCACGAACCCCGTCGCACCGTTGGAGAAATTGCGGAACGGATTGCCCGAGAGCGGGGTCAGCAGCGAGGCGTTCGGATCCGGCTCCACCAGTACATCGTTGGCCAGGCCGCACGGCTTACCCAGCACCGCATCGACATTCGAGGCGGCCAGCGAGAACCCCGGATACTGGGCCACCACGCCCTTGGCGAACGAGGCGACCTCGAACAGCACCAGGATCGCCGCCGCCACCGTCAGTGGCGGGATCTTCGCCAGCTTCCAGGCGCGTGGCGAAATCCGATGCGGCACACCCTTTTCCGGCGCCCGCACGTGCCACCACGCCGCCAGTGCCAGGAATACCGCCGCGGCCGCGACGAACACCTTCTCGAGTAGGAAGCCGTGCACCGAGGGCGGCTTGTCGTTCCACGGAATCCCGAGGCTCGATACCCACCACCACTGATTCACGCTGGTGAAGACCTGCGCCAGGATGAGCGAAACCACCGCCGCGAACAGTGCCCGATTGCGGGGCGACCGCAGGACGCGAGGCCCGACCGCGACCGCGGTGAGCGCGGCGACCGACCCGGCGAGTCCGGCGTAGACGCCGTTGTGGTGGGTGAACTTGGTCGGCGAGAGCGCCAGCAACAGCATCGCGCCGAAGGTCAGCCCCAGCAGCCGCTTCGTCGGCCCGGGCGCGGTGAACGGAATCCGACCGCCCTTGCGCAGCAGCACGAACGCGCAGACCAGCAGGCCCAGCCACATCACGACCATGCCGAACCGGCGGCCGATGGAACCGTCGGCGGTCGGCATGAAAAGCCATTGATAGCTCAGATATTCGTCGTACCAGGGCGAGGCCGGACCGGCGATCTGGTGCACGCGATTGGTTTCGAACATGCCCGACAGCGGAATCACGGAGAACGCCACGGCCAGGATCAGCGAACCGGCCCCGGCCAGCGGCGCCAGCACTGCCCCGTAGGCGCGCACCCAGCCCCACGCCGAGACCTTCGTCCCGGAATCAGCCCCCGCCAGTTCGCGGGCCCGCGTGATGCCGAACCGCCACACCGGCCGCATCCCGGCCACCAGCGGCGCGAAACAGATCAGGCCCGACGGGTTTGCCGTACAGGCGAACGCGGCGACGATGATCGCCAGCGCGTAGGGCAGCAGCCGCCGCATCGCGATCGACCGCTCCACGAAGCACCAGGTCAGCAGCACGCTTACGGCCACGACCGGCTCGGGGCGCAGCCCGTTGTTGTAGGGAAGCCAGATGGCCAGGAAGCCCAGCGCACCGGTCCAGACCGCGACACGGTTATGGCGGACGGCCGCGCCGAATCGCGGAATCACCTCGCGGCTGATCAGCAGCCAGGACAGGATCCCGGCCAGCAGCGTGGGCAGGCGCATCCACGGGCTCGCGGTGCTCAGTTCGGACATCCGCGCCAGCAGGTCGAACCATGGTGTGCCGACCGGTGTTTCGGGCACGCCCCAGTAGCGGAAGTAGTTGGCCATGTAGCCCGACACCAGCGACACTCGCGCCATGCCGAACTGGTAGCCGTCATCGGAGGTGGTGGATCCGATGAAATACCAGACCACCAGCGTGCCGAAGACGACCGCGTCCACCGCCTTGAAGGTCCACCAACGCTGCGGCAGCAGCCGCCGGAACCGGCGGCCGTCACGAATATCCAAGCGATACAGGGCAATCAGCGCGATGAGCGTGCACGCGATCGCCAGCACGGTGGCCGCGCGCTTGGCGACCGTCGGCACGATCGAGAACCGGCTGTCGACCTGCGCCGACGCGGTGGTACCGGCCGGGTGTGGCAGCTCGCTGAAGATGCCGACCAGCTGCGGACGCCAATCGCCGGTCAGGGTCACCGGATTCACCGGGGATCCGGCGAGTGTCGCTGTGGCGGAGGAGATGTCGGCGTGCACGGTGAACGTGCAGTTCCGGAGCTGGGTCAACGGCACGTTCAGCAGCGACTGATTGCGCATCACCGTCTCGAACGTGGCCGGTTTGCCCTCGCGAGCGGGGTTCACCCGCGCGACGAAGCCGTACCGGTCCAGGTCCGGCGCACCGTCCGGCATGCTGGACAGCACCACCCCGCCGCGCGAACCCAGTTGCGCCACAGCCGAACACGGAATGCTCGCGTCAAAAGTCAAGGGGGCGTAGCTCACCAGCGGCGCGGTGATGCCGCGTGCGGAATTCTGCTGCGGCCACGAGAGTGTGGTGTGGTCGACGTGCACGGGAAGCAGCGGCACGACGACGGCGAACAGCGCGCCCAGCAAGCCCGCGATGAACGCCACGATTTTGGACCGGTTCCGGCGGCCCGGGCCGGTTTTCTCGGGGTGCTCGCCAGCCGCGGGCGCCTCGTCGGCCCTCACCATCGTGTCCGTCACGGAGGCAGATGTTAGCGCGACCGCCTCGTAACCGGCGAAATCGCTTGACGATTCTCAGGTGGGCCTTAAGAAGCCCGGGGCCTCGTCTCCCCCAACCGCAGGGCGGGCCGTGAACGCGGTTCGTACCACGATTCACGGCCCGTCCGGACGCGTAGGACCGTCTGCCTAGGTGCAGGCGGGCGAGGACTGGTTCAGGTTCTTCAGGCCGCTGCACGCCCAGTCCAGCGAGAGCTTCCAGGCGCCATCCTGCGCGACGAATGGCACTGTGGCGATGTTGTTCTGGCCGCCGTTGATGGAGAAGTTGGCGTAGGCGGTGATGCTGGTGGGATCGCCGAGGTCCTTCACACCGGTGACGGTGATCTTCGCGTTGTTCTGCTGGTAGGCCGTGATCAGCTTGTTGATCATCTGGGGATCCTTCTGCAAAGCGGTGGCCCCGTTCTCCAGATACTGAACCTTCTGCGCGGAGGGCACCTTCGGGTCCAGGGTCTCCTTCAACTCCTGGTTCAGCTGATCCACGGTGGGCACCGGCGGCCGGTTCGCCGTCGAGACTGCCGCCGCACTCGTCGTCATCGTCGCGTGATTGGAGCTCGAGTGCTTGTCACCGCTACCGCAGGCAGACAATCCCAACGCGGCCACCACGGCCAGCGTGGCGACGGCGATCCGTCCCGTCCTCTGAAGCTTCAATTCTCGTCCTTTACGTTCGAGTTGGTCTGTTACGAATGTGTGCACCGTGACAACTACCATCCGACCGGCGGCGCTGCACGAGTGGCCTCACGCTACCCGGGAACTTTCAACGAAGACTAAGGAGCGGATCGGCCGGGCCCAGATCCACATCGTCGGCAGAGAAGGTATACGCCGGTCCCGGCCCTGTCGAGCGGGTCTCGAATCGGACGGTGACACGGCCGTGTCCGCTGCCCTGCACCCAGCCGTGTCCGTGCTCGCGGTGGGTGACATCGCGGCCGGGATAGAAATATTCGGTGGTGTACGAGCGCGTGGGGGGCGGAACCGCATGTGCCGCTGCGGAAACGGCCTCGGGATCAGCGGAATCCCCCGGGCCGGCAAGTGTGCCGGCCGGGCCCGCGGCGGACGCCGCGACGACGGTCGGCTCGGGGGCGACGAACTCCTCCAGGTCCGCCGCGACGCGCGGCGCGGTGTCCTGATCCAACTCCGGAAACAGCGACTCCTGCCGCACCTCCGACAGGCCGCCGTAACCGACACCGACCAACCGGATCGGCCCGAGCTGGGCCGGGTCGATCGCCGAGCGCAGCGCCGCGGCGGTGAGGGTGGCCGGATCCTCCGTCGCGTACGGCAGCGTGAAGGAGCGGGTCACGATGCTCATGTCGGCCTTCTTGAGTTTCAGCACCACCGTGCGGGCGGCCCGGCCGTCGCGCTCCAAGCGGCGGTGCGCGGACGCGGCCATTTCCTCGATCGCGGACCGCAGCTGGCCCAGGCCCACGATGTCGGTCTCGTATGTGGTCTCGGCGCTGATCTGCTTGGCCTCGGCCCGCTCGGCGACCGGCCGATCGTCCAGGCCGCGGGCGAGCCGGTGCAGCGCCGCGCCGATGCTGCCGCCCAGCAGCGAGACCGCCTCCGATTCGG
This sequence comes from Nocardia albiluteola, assembly GCF_018860155.1. Taxonomy (GTDB): domain Bacteria; phylum Actinomycetota; class Actinomycetes; order Mycobacteriales; family Mycobacteriaceae; genus Nocardia; species Nocardia albiluteola. The sequence goes on along the minus strand of NZ_JAHKNI010000007.1, from coordinate 136,039 downwards.
GCAGGGCCGCGAACGCCCCGACGGTCTCGATGCCGACCGACCGCAGCCGCCCCTGCGCCACCGGCCCGACACCCCACAGCTTGCGCACGGGCAGGGCGGCCAGCAGGTCGCGCTGCTCCCCCGGCGAAATCACCCGCACCCCATCGGGTTTGGCCAGGCCCGAGGCGATCTTGGCCAGCTGCTTACCCGCACCGGCGCCGACCGAGGCGACCAGGCCCGTGCGCTCGCGCACCAGCGCGCGCAGCGATTCGCAGAATGCCAGCACCTCGGCCACGCTGGCCCCCGCCAGCTCGGCGGGCTCGCCGAACGCCTCGTCGAACGAGAGCGTCTCGAGCACCGGAATCCGCGAGCGCATCGCCTCGAAAACCTGCCCGCTGACCTCCCCGTACACCACCCCGCGCGGCGGCACCACCACCGCGGTGACCCCGACCAGCCGCCGCGCCTGATGCATGGGCATCGCCGAGCGCGCCCCGAAGACCCGCGCCTCGTAGCTGGCCCCGGCCACCACCCCGCGCCCACCCATGCCGCCCACCAGCACCGGACGACCGCGCAACGTGGGCCTTGTCAGCTGCTCGACCGAGGCGAAGAAGGCATCCATGTCGATGTGCAGCACCCAGCGCCGCGCGCGCTGCGCCCGCTCGGCCGGCGCGTCCGACCCGGAATTGCTGTGGGATTCCTGCGCCATCGGCCGGGCCACGGCACCCGCCCGGTGCGCCTCGGCGACCCCGGAGGACTGCGGCTGACCAGGCAAAAGCCGTGTCGTAGCCGGGCCGGGATCGATTCTCATATCCGGAAATCTACGCGCGGCTACCGACATATTCGGCCGCGGCCGTATGTGATGATCGGACAATGACTATCCGTAAGGCCGTGATCCCCGCCGCGGGCATCGGCTCCCGCCTGCTGCCGCTGACCAAGGCGATCCCGAAGGAGATGCTGCCGGTCGGCGACAAGCCGGTGATCGAGCACACCGTCCGTGAGCTCGTAGCCTCGGGCATCACCGACATCACGATCGTGGTGAGCGCTGGAAAGTCGTTGATCCAGGACCATTTCCGGCCCAATCCAGCGCTGGTGGCGCAGCTGCGCGCCGACGGCAAGGCCGCCTACGCCGACGCCGTGGAGGAGGTCGGCGAGCTGGGCCGCCTGGGCCACATCACCTACCTGGACCAGCACGGCCCGTACGGCAACGGCACCCCGGTGCTCAACGCCGCGCGGAACCTGGGCGAGGAGCCGATGCTGGTGCTGTGGCCCGACGACGTGTTCGTCGCCGAGGTGCCGCGCGCCCAGCAGCTCATCGACGCCTACAACAAGACGAAGTCCCCGGTGCTGGCGCTGATGCCGATGCAGCCGCAGGACTCGGTCCGCTACGGCGTGCCGGTCGTGGAGGAGACCTTCGACAACGGCCTGATGCGGATCACCGGGCTCGTGGAGAAGCCCAAGCCGCAGGATGCACCCTCGGCGTTCGCCGCCGTCGGCGGATACGTCGTGACACCGGGCATCATCGAGGAGCTCGACAAGCAGGTCACCGAGTGGTACACCCACGGCACCGGCGAGGTGTACCTGACCGACGCGATCAACGCCTTCGCCGCCGCGAATGCCGCCTACGGCCAGGTGATCAGCGGCCGCTGGTACGACACGGGCAATCCGGCCGACTATCTGATCGCGCAGTTCGCCTCGGCGATGAACCACCCGCAGTACGGCCCGCGACTGCGTCAGCTGGCCGGCGGGTAACCGAGCGAAAGCTCCCCCGGCCGTACAGGAGGTCTTCGGCCAGGTCACCGCCGCCCAGCAGGTACCGCTGACGACCACCGACATCACCGCCCTCGCCCCCGGCGACCCGACCGGGCAGGGCCTGTTCTTCCTGCTGGTGGCCCTGAGCATTGGCCGGACCGGTCTTCCACATCATCGATCACGACTACGCGCAGATCTGGGCGATGGGATGGCTGTATCAATTTCACCACCTCGGGCGGGGTCTACTCACCGCAGCTGCAGGACGGATTCCTCGGTGCGCTGCACAACTTCTGGAACGGCGCCGGGTTCGTGGAGGGCGCGCGCCGCCTGCTCTACTTCGGCGGCAACGGCTTCGAAGGCCGGATCGCGAGCCTGCTGCTGTGGTTCGCGGCGGGCCCGGTGACGCTGCTGGCCGCGAGCCGGTACGAGCGCCGGCCGAGGGGATCGCGAACACCGGCGCGGCGCAACCGAACACCGCCGCGAGGCGGCACGCGAGCGCGCTCACCACCGCGACGGCACCTCGGGAGACCGCGGTCGAGGCGGAGGAGGAAATGGCCGAGGCCGTCGGCGTGTGAGCACCGACGCCCCCGTCCTCCACCGCGATTCGCCGCTTCTGTCAGAAGAAGCGGCGAATCGCGTAGATGTGGAACTGCCGCAGCGGCGAATAGACCACTCCGACGCCGTAGTCGTAGGCGTTGATAACCGTGCCGTTGCCGACGTACATGCCCTCATGCGAGCCGTCCGGGTTCAGCACCACGACATCGCCGGGCTGAATCGATCCCAGCGGCACCGGGCTACCCGCCCTGGCCTGCTGCCAGGTGGTGCGCGGCAGGAAGATGCCCACCCAGCGATAGGCCCACTGCACCAGTCCCGAGCAGTCGAAGGCGTTCGGTCCGGTGCCGCCCCACTGGTAGGGCTTGCCCACCTGGGTCTTCGCGATGGACAGCGCCGCCATCGCGCGGGGGCTGGCCAGCGGCACACTGGCCGAGCCGGTGGCGCTGCCCGACGCCGAGCCGCTGCCGGAACCGGAGGAGGCGCTGCCGGTGCCCCCGGCGATGGGATCCGATGCGCTGCCGGTCTCGGCGCTGCCGGTATTCGCGACGGTGGAGGCGGCAACCGGATCCGGAGCATCGGCGGTCGGCGCGGTGAGGGGAATTCCGGGATCGGCGACCGCCGTGGCGGTCGTCTCCGCCATCGTCGACAGGGTCAGGATCCCCATCACGGCCAGGAGGAGGAATCGGCGGGATCTGCTGTTGCGCGGTTTCGTTCGTGCCATGGCTCGCCCTTCGGGTGACACACCGCCGCGGCCAGTGACCCGGCGATCCGTCAGCACACAACGAGCGCAGGATGACCGCTTCCCCACGGGCATCTCGACCGGGACGACAAGCCTGGTGGTGCATATTTTCGGGTGGGTCGATCGGATGGAACGCGAAGCTCAACTAGACCGTCAGAGTTGCTCTGACATAGCTGTTGTACCTCAGGTCCCACGCACCACACAAGAACCAATGCGTAACAGGACAGAACGATCCCGGTCGGGACGGGGTTTCGGCGCCGCGCCGGCTAGACCTCGCTCAGCTCCCGATGCCGCGTCTCGGGCAGCGCGAGGATCGACACCAGCGATATCACCGCCATGGCGGCCATGAAAAACCCGACCGCGGTGGTGCCGCGGGTCTGGCCGAGCTGGGCCACGATCAGCGGCGCCGCGCCGCCACCCAGCACGCCGCCGAGGTTGTAGGCGATGCCCGCGCCGGAATAGCGCACCTCGGTGCCGAACAACTCGGGCAGGAACGCGCCCAGCGGGCCCCACACGATGCCCATGCACAGCAGCGCGCCCGACAGGCTCACCGCGATCAGGATCGGGTTCCTCGTGTTCAATAGCGGAAACATCACCAGGCTCCACACCAGGCTGAAGACCGCCCCGGCCAGCATCAGGCGGCGGCGTCCGAGCACATCCGATCCGCGCGCCACCACGTAGGTCGACACGCCGAGCACCGTCACCGCGATCAGGCTCAGGCCGAGCACCGTATTGCGGGGAACACCGAGGTTTTTCGTGGTGTACGTGAGGCAGTACGTGGACGCGGTGTAGAACATCACGTACACAATCACGATGGCGCCGGCCCCGAGCAGCAGCTGCTTCGGATACCGCCGCACCACCTCCACGGTCGGCACCTTCGCCGCGTGCGCGGTGGCCAGGAACTTCGCGAACGCCGGAGTCTCGGCCACCCGCAGCCGGATCCGCAGCCCGACCGCCACGAGCACGAACGACAGCAGGAACGGCACCCGCCAGCCCCAGCCGTCGAAGGCGTCCTTGGGCAGCCATTCCGACAGCGCCCAGTACAGTGCGGTGGCCGCGAAAAAGCCGATCGGAGAACCCATCTGGGGTGCGGCCGCGTAGAGCCCGCGCCGCCCGCGCGGGGCGTATTCGGTGGACAGCAGTGCGGCGCCGCCCCATTCACCGCCCAGGCCGATGCCCTGCAGCACCCGCAGCACGACGAGCAGGATCGGCGCGGCCACACCGATGCTCGCATAGCTCGGCAGCAGGCCGACGAACGCGGTGGACAGGCCCATCAGCAGCAGCGAGACCACCAGGGTCGCCTTGCGCCCGATGCGATCGCCGAAGTGCCCGAAGATGATCGCTCCCACGGGCCGGGCGACGAATCCGATCGCGAAGGTGGCCAGCGAGGCCAGGGTGCCCGCCACCGGCGAGAGCGCCGGGAAGAACAGTTTGTTCAGCACCAGGGCCGCGGCGGTGCCGTAGATGTAGTAGTCGTAGAACTCGATCAGAGCCGTCTTACCTGGTGATTTATTGCGATTCTGGGGCACTGGTACGCAGTAGGTACGCAGCACCATCTAGGAGGCCATACGCTCCTTGATCACGGCGGCGATGACCATGCGCGTCGACTCGTCAGTCTCCGGCCAGAGGTGGCCGTACACGTCCAACGTCGTCTTGGCGTCGGCGTGCCGCATCCGCGATTGCACGACTTTGATATTTGCGCCGTTCGCGATCAGCAGGGACGCGAGGTAGTGCCGGAGATCCTGGAATCCGAACTTCTCCGGCAACCCGGCGATACTCCCGCGAACGGCGATCAGGGCACGATTGAGTTGCAGTGGCGGTACGGGGTGTCCGGCGTCGTCGCACACGACCCGTTCACCGCGTCGCTCCTTCACCGCGGCCGACAGCATCAACGCCAGCTCGTTCGGGATCGGCACCGGAGCATCCGACCCGGGCGTCTTCAGCGGCTTAGCGGGCCACTGCTGCTTTGGATGCACGATGCCGCGGATGAAATCCACGTCAGCCACCCGCAGGCCGGAAATCTCGGCAATCCGCAGGCCGGCGAACGCACCGAGTAGCACGGCCACCCGCATATGCTCAGGCATCGCATCGTAGATCGCCCATACCTGCTCGGTCGTACAGCAATATGGTTTCTGCTTGCCCACGGGCGGCGATGTGCGTTTGGAGCACGGGTTTCGCCCCAGAACGCCATCGAGCACCGCATCTCCGAAGATCTGCGACAACCTGGAGTGCAGGGCGTGCACGTAGCTCGGTTCATGGCCGCGCGCCTTCAGAGTCGCGATCCACTCTTTCACGTGGGACGGCCGCACCGCCGAGAGCGGGATGTCTTCGAACTGGTTCTTGATCTGCGCTATGTGCGTCTTGGCCTGCCGAACCGTCGAATCACGATGTACCGCATAGCCTTTCAGCCATTCATCGCACCATTGCCCTACCGTCATCTTGGCGTCGCGCGGCGGGACGTGCGTTCCGGCGACTAGGGCAGCGGTCTGCCCGTCGAGCCATTCCTGCGCTTCGGTCTTCTTCGTGAAGCGCTGGGTGTGCTCCTCCCCCGCGTCATCGACATACCTTGCACGCCAACGCTTTCCCTTACCGTTGAGCTTGGTGTGGACCTTCTCGGTGGTGCCGTCCTCGTTGCGAACGGTCATCCACCAGAGGTCTTCTACACCGGATCGGCGGTTGCGGCGGATGGTCACGGCTCTCGCGTCCTGTCCGCTTCCAGCGCGGCTCGATTCAGCGCGTCCGTCGCAACGGCACGTTGCCGCGCCCAGTAGGCCACCTGCTTAGCTGCATCTTCAAGCTGCTCTTCAGCCCTGGTGATGGACTCTTCGTAGGACTCCATTAGTTCGCGCATCGACGATGCGGACATGGGTTCATCTTCCGGCCCGGCTCCGTAGAACACGGTCAGCGGTGGCACGCCAAAGATCTGTGCGATAGCCACAGCTTCCGCAACCCGCAAGGGTCGAGTGCCTCGCTCGATCTTGGCAACGGTGGTCTGGTGCATCTCAAAACCGTGGTCGGTCAGTCTGTTCGCGAGGTCTTCTTGCGACCAGTTCCGAGCTTTCCTCCACTGCCGGGTCCGATCACCGAATGCCCGTTCGTACCACTCGAAAGCCTCACGCATCGACTCCCGGTGACGTTGCAGCTCTGGTTCGTGCTCCGCCTCGAGTTGCCGCCTGTATTCCTCGATCTCCTGGTCCCGGATCTGCTGCAAGGCCTCAGCGTGCTCGCGGATTTCATCGGCTCTGTACAGGTCGCGCTCTTCATCATCGGCCATGCCAACGCACTCTAAGCGTCTTGGGCATATTTGCCAAGCTGCAACAGCTTGCACAAACAAGACAACATAGCTACCGTTACCAACGGGCAAAGCGCTTGAAATCCAAGCCCTCAGCGCTTAAACGAAGGGAAGGGTTCGATGCCGGACATCAGGACGCATCAGGACGTCGCGCAGCAAATACGCCAGTACATGACCACGCGGGAGGTGTCCGAGCTGACGGGCATCGCGCCGGGAACGCTTCGGTACTGGCGGCACACCCACACCGGCCCCGCTTCGTTCGTCTTGGGATCCAAGAAAGTCGTGTACAGGCGTACCGAAGTGACTCGCTGGCTCGAGGCGCAGGAGGCGGCGTCGCGGCGGGGTGGCAACCCGGAAGTCGCGTGAACCGGCCCATTCGAAATGCAGGCGACCCGGAGGACGGGGTCCAGCCGTCCATCCGGGCCTACGGAACAACCCCTACCAGCAATTTTGCAGAGGAAATCCCTATGAACACCATACCTACCCATCCGGCCCGCGGTAACCACCGCAGCCTGCCGGTCTGCGTCCACTGCGGAAATGCCCGCGGTCCTTGGGTGCCGAACGGTGACCGCGACGAGAACGGCTCACAGCTGTTCCGGTGCGCGCCCGGAATCGGGTGCCAGGCGGACGACACCCGCGCCGACCGCGCCGTAGACCAGCTCGCGGCGGCCGTCGACCATCTGCCCGCCGATGTCATCGCCAACGAACTCGGCATCACCACCCAGGCATGGCGCGCACGGATCGAACACCGTGCGCGCATGACGGTCTCGGAATTCGTCCGGGCCGCCCTGGTTGCGGGCGTTCGTGCGGCGGATCTGCTCGACGACAGCCCCGCACCGCTGCTGATCGACCGCGGCCGGATCGTCGAGGCGGTGGCCCAGTGAGCGCCGTCTATGTGGTCCTCGAGCAGTTCTCCGACGAGCAAGGCAGTGAGTCATGACGACCGTGGAGAACCGATTCGCTGGGCATCCGGCCGAACTCCAGGCCGCTCTTGAGGCGCTGGCAGCGGCCGAGCGCGACTTGCGGGCAACGAACTGGTGGGCGATACCTCATCTCAACGCCGACGCATCGGGAGACGTTGCGCCACAGGCGATTGCGGATGCCTGGCGCGATCACGCATTGATCATCAAGCGGGCCGCGCGGCGATGGGAGAAAGCACAGGCTGCCGTACTCGCGCTGCTGGGCGCGGAGCTACCGAAAGAGGGTGGTGAGTGAGCCGAAATCGAGATCGAGACGACTTGGGGGGCGTGTCCGCGATGGGCGCGCCCTCGGGCCGCATCTGGCCCACGGAACGCGAAGAGGACCGGCTCGACGCTCAGGTGTTGGCCGAAGCCAAGGCGCGCGGATTCCGACTGGCCATCCGTTGCAGCCGTTGTAATCAGTGGCTCGTGGCCTCGAAATCCGTTGCGCTGCACTTGGGTCCGACCTGTCGGCGCAAGATCACGCAGGAGGGCAGTTGAACGACGCCTATCAGCGCCTGGTGGACGCGCTCAACGCGCAGGGCTGCACCGTGGTCGATCGGGGGGACCACGGTGCAGCATCCACGCCCGGCCACAGCAATCAGGACCGCGGCACGACGTTCCGTCGCATCGAGGGCGGCGTGATTCTCTACGTCCACAACGGCGACAAGGTGCAGGTTCTCGCCGATCTCGGCCTCAGCCCTAGGGACCTGTTCGACGACAGCAAGTATCCGTACAGCGACGGCCGGATCGTCGAGCGCTACTACCCGCGTGGCAGCGGCAAGAAGTTCGCCCAGAAGGGCAACAAGCAGGGTCGCGCTCTGTTCAACATCGAGAACTTGCCCGACGACACCAGCGTGATCGTCTATGTGGTTGAAGGCGAGCACGACGTTCGGGCCGCGAAATCCGTTGATGCGCATGCTGTCACGCAGGCGCAGGGCGCGAGCACCCCGCCCGATCGGGCCGATTGGACGCCACTCACCGGGCGCCCAGTGGTCATCGTGCAGGACCGGGACGCCAGCGGCAAAGGTCAGCAGCGAGCCCGCACGGTAGCCGAGCATCTGCGCGGTATCTGTGCATCGGTGTCGATGGCGGAGGCCAAGGTCGGCAAGGACATGGCCGATCACCTTGCCGCTGGATTCGAGATCTCCGACCTGGTCCCGGTCATGCTCAGCGAGCCGCAACAGACGGTCGACGCGGACCCGCACGCCGAGTTCTGGGAACGCCGACCGATTCTCACCCACATCCGCGACGCCGCGCGCAGCCTCGGAGCATCGCCGTGGGCGACCCTCGGATGCGTCCTGTGCCGGGCGGCGGTGAGTGTGGAACCCAACGTCAAGATTCCCGCGATCGTCGCCGGTTACGCATCCCTGAACCTGTTCTGTGCAGCGGCAGGAGAATCCGGCCTCGGCAAGGGTGCCGCAGACCGGGCAGCGCGGCAGGTAGTCCGGTTCGTCGACAGCTCCGGCCACGACATCCCCGTGATGCCATTGAATCCCGGAACGGGCGAAGGACTCGCCAAGACGTTCATTCGCGAAGACGAGAGCACCGGGGAACGGCTCACGCGAGCGCTGATGGCTATCAACGAGATCCGCACACTTGAATCGTTGATGGCTCGCCAGGGTGCCACCCTCGAGAGCCAACTACTCCAGGTCTTCAGTGGTGAGGCACTGGGATTCAACAACGCCGCCAAGGCCACCACCACCGCGGTAGCCGAGCACTCGTATCGGCTGTGCGTGATCGTCGGAGTACAGCCAGAGAACGCCGGATCGCTGCTGTCCGCGGCTAAGGATGGCCTGCCGCAGCGATTCCTATGGATGCCGGTCGAAGACCCGTACGCGCCACCGCCGGAACTGGTCACCGACGACGGAAGCGGTGCCGCCGAACTACCCGTGATCGAGGCGCGCACGGTGCAGATCACCGGATACAAGGCCGAGGACGTCATCTTGAATGTTCCGGCGGCCGTGGTGAACAAGATCCGGTTGGATCGGCATCGCCGGATTACTGGCGCAGATAATTCCCCGCTGGATTCGCACCGGAATTTGATGCAGTTGAAGGTGGCCGCCGCGTTGATGATTCTCGATGGTCGCTGCAATAGCGGCGTGCCGCTGATCACCATGGACGACTGGAAACTCGCCGGAACGATCCTGAATATGTCGGATCGGGTACGCACGAAAATGGCGCGAATCCTGAATGAGCGCGTCCGGGAGGCGAGTCGAGCACGCGCAGAACTGAAGGCCGACGAGGCCGACATCCTCACCGACCGGGCCGATAGCCACGACCGTAAGCGGATTCACGGGTCCATCGTCCGATGCCTCGAGCGACGTGGCTCAGCGACTCGAAAAGACCTCCGGATCAACCTCGCGGCGAAGCTGCGCGATCGCTTCGAGGCCGAGCTTGCCGAGCTTCAAAGCGACGGAGTCATCACCTTCGATGGCTCCCTCTACCGACTGGTTCCAACGGACTAAGGGGGTGGAAGGGTGGAACTTCCTTCCTCCCTCCCGACCTGCGGAAAGAGGGGTGTAAAGCACTTCCACCCTTCCACCCCCTCAGAACGACTCACCTGGGAAAACAGAGGAGCGACCACATGAACATCTCCGACCTCGAGGTGCGGACGGCCTATCGCTGTGTCGCGGAGGTGGTGCATCAGCGGACCGGTGAACCAATCCCGGCGCCGATTCGGGACCTGTTCATCAGGCTGCACCGCGAGATCCGCTCCGGCGCCGCGAAGTACCCCGAGGATCCCGCAACCCCCGATCCCATCGACAGCGCCACCGCGGCGGGGGTGCTCGGATGCACTCCGAGGCGTGTGCAGCAACTCGCCTCGGACCTCGACGGCGTACGCGTCGGTGGGCGGTGGTTGTTCTCCCGCCGCATCGTCGAGGAATACGCGGAGGCATTGAGACAGCGACCTGCATGATTTCGCTTCGGCGAAATAGCTGTGTGCCCACTGGAGTAATCTCGGAGATGGTTCGCCGAAACGGGGAGCCATGCATGGTACGAGGTCGTCATAGTCACCATCTCGGGCAGAGAGAGAAAGGTCCGTGAGCGTGTGGAAGACGCTCGCGGACCTTTTCTGTATCCGCGGAAGGGAATCAGCATGGCTACTGCACAAGTCGCACCGTTGGAACTACTCGTCGACGGTGTTGTCAGTTTCATTGCCGCGTTGAGCGAACAGGACTTTCAGGCATTGGTTTCGCAGGCTCGCCCGCCCGATCCGGACCCTGCCGATACCGCCGCAGTGCACCGCATCGGGGAGGCCGCGTAATGCCTAATTACAGCGTCGGAACCTCGAGCATCCGCATTCAGCCCTCGTTTACCGGATTCCTCGAGAAGTCTCGCTCCGAGCTGAAGGCGATGCAGCTCGAGGTCGATGCGCTGATCAAGGCGCAAACCTCCGAGGCGGACGCGACCCTCGACCGCTGGCGCGCCGAGCAGGACGCCAAGGGCGTCACCCTCCGAGCGCAACTCGACAAGAGCAGCACCGGGCGGGCAAGCAGTGATTTCGGCAAGCTCGCCGACGACCTCAAAAGCGCCGGCACCCTCAACCTGAGGGTTGGCGGCATCGTCGGCGCGGCAGGGGTGCTCGCGGAGATCGCCTCAATCGGTGAGGCAGCGGCCGAGGCTGCCCGGTCGGTTGCCTTGCTGGCGCCCGCCGGCGGATTCGCAGGGCTCGCCTCGATCGGATCTATCGCCGCTGGAATCCACGGAGTACCAGCCGCTTTCAAGGCGATCAGCAGCGCTTCGGCCGACTCGACGGAGTCGGTCACCAAGCAGCGTGACGCCCTCGACGCCGTCTCGAACGCGGAATACAGTGCAGCGCAAGCGAATCAGAAGCTTGGCGACGCATACAAGGAAGCGTCTCGCTCGATCCGCGACATGAACGACCAGTTGCAGGATCAGAAGTTCGCCGTCCAAGATGCAGCGCTGAACGTGGACGAGGCGGCCAAGGCCCTGCAGAAGGTGCAGTTCGACCCCACTGCCGACGCGGATACCCGCAAGCGGGCACTGCTCCAGTACCAGGAAGCCGTCCAGCATTCGAAGGAAGCTGGCGAAAAGCTTGCCGATCAGGCGCAAGACACCGCCGCGGCGAACGCCAAGGGTGTGTCCGGCTCCGACGCGGTCGTTCAGGCCATCCACGCCCAGACCGTCGCACAGCAAGAGCTGACGAAAGCGCAGGCCACCGCCGCGGCGGGTACTGGTGGGGGCTCGAAGGTCGCCGATGCGCTGGCCAAGCTCTCCCCGAACGCCAAGGAACTCGTCGCCGACATCCGCGGCCTGGGCCCGGCATGGCATGACGCCCAGCAGGCGGGACAGGACGCGCTGACTTCCGGTCTCGGCCCGGCGTTCACCCACATGGCCGCGGTACAGCTCCCGAACCTGAAGGCGGGCATCGTCGGCATCGACACCGCCGTCAACTCCGGACTCAAGGGCACGTTGGCCGCACTGACGACCGACTCCGCGAAGTTGGATCTTCACACGGCATTCGACAACACGAGCCTCAGCATCGCGAATGCCTCGAAAGCCGCTGCTCCGCTGACGGATTCGATGTTGAAGCTGATTTCGGTCGGATCCACGGAGCTGCCCGGGCTCGGCCTCGGCATCGACCAGGCCGCCAGCAAGTTCGATGCCTTCATCCAGCGCGGTGCCGTGGACGGCTCGCTGAAGGCGAAAATCGACGACGGCGTCACCTCCCTCAAGGAGTTCGGGCAGGTCGCCGAGCATGTCGGATCCTCGATCGGCTCCATCTTCCGAGCGGCCGGAGACGGCGGCCAGACTCTCGAGTCGCTGGACAATGTCACCAAGCACATGGCCGATTTCCTGAAATCGCCGCGGGGACAGACGGATCTGTCCACGTTCTTCGCGAATGCCCGGGGTGATCTGCAGAAGCTCGAACCGGTCCTCGAGGATCTGCCAGCCCTGCTCAAAGCCGTGTACGGGGGATTCAGCACGTGGTCGGACATTGCGTTGCCGTTCCTCCAGGCCGCCGCATCCCTGCTGAAAGATCATCCCGAGCTAGTCCAGGACGCCGCCGCCGCGTACGTCGCATTCAAGTCGGTGAAACCCATCATCGACGGCGTCACTGGCGCGGTAGACCTGCTCGCCAAACGCGCCGGCGCGGTCGGAGAAGGCGCGACGGGCCTCAACAAGTGGAAGGCCGCGGGCGGGGAACTGCTCGGACTGCTCGGTTCCCCATGGACCGCGGGACTGATCGCCGCGGGATCGGTCGTGCTCGACTTCTCCGCCAGCGCGAACAGAGGCGCTGACGCTGTCCAGCGGTTCCGCACCCAAGCCTTGCAGGCAGTCGCGGACAACAACTCCCTATACAAGGCCTTGGAGAGCTCGCACGGCATCACCGATACCGGTGTCCTGGACCGGGAAGCCGCCGGCATCAAGAACTTCCGGGACGGGCTGGTGCAGAACGCCGCGGACGTGCCCGGATTCCGGGACAAGGTCTACGGCGGTGTCGCCGAACTCGGCAACAGCCTGTTCGGCATCGGTGGTGGTGTCGCGAACAACACCGCCCTGCGCGACTCGGTCGGCCGCGACAGCCAAGCCGTCAAGTCGGCGTTCGATCAACTCGGATTGTCGAATGACCAGCTTGCGGACAAAATCACGGGCCACAAGGCTGATTTCGATGCGATGATCACCCGCCTCAACGGCATGGGCGACGGCGGCAAGGAAGCCGCCAGCAAGCTGCAGGGCATGCGCGATGAGTGGGCGTTGGACGTCACCAGTGTGCAACCGGTCACCGACGCCATCAAAGAACTGGGCGACAAAAACAAGGACGCCGCTACACAGATCGATGCCGCTACACAGGCGTTGGAGCGGCAGCGGCAAGGCAACCTGACCGTCGAGGCTGCGCAGGAAAAGATGAACGCTGCCCTGACCACGTTGGGTACCAGCGCGCAGTCCGCGGGCGGCGCGGTGATCGACGCGTCCGGGAAAATCGACACCACTTCCCAGGCCGGTCAGAATTTGTACAACCTGATCAATCAAAACCTCGCCCCGTCGTGGGAAAACTTGACCAACGCAGTCATCGACCACGGGCGCCGCTCCGGTGAAACTGCCGACCAGGTGCAGCAGGACGCGCAGAAATCCTCCGACGCGTCGAAAAGCTCTGCCGAGCAACAGATTATGCAGATGGGGTATACCCAGACGCAGGCCGATACCCTCCTCCAGCATTACGGGTTGCTGGACAAAGATTTCCACGCGACCGCCACCCTGGATACCTCCCAGGCTGACACCTCGGTCGACGCTCTCACCAAGAAGATCCAAGGACTTCTGGACACCGAGCAGTCCGTGCCCGGTTTCGTCCAGTTGTTCGCCGCCGGACAGGGTTTGCCCGACAAGTACCACCCGGACGTGCCCTCGCCAACCGGTCCGATCCCGTCCGGTCCGGTCACACCGGACAAGCTCGGACAGTTGTTGACCGGTCACTCGGACGGCGGACCGATCTGGGGACCCGGCACGGACACCTCGGACAGCATCGTCACCCGCCTGTCCACCGGTGAATACGTGATCAAGGCCGACGCAGTCCGCAAGTACGGCATGGGGTTGTTCGACGGACTCAACAGTGAGTCGATCGACCCGGCCGCGCTGTCCCTGTCTCCCCAGCTGCCCGCCTCGATCGGACAGCTCGGACCGTCCGCCGCGCCGCAGTCCGCGCCGCAGATCGGGACCGCCCCGCCGTCGGTCATCAACCCGCAGGCGCCCGCGCCAGCACCGATGACCGACGACCAACTCACGACCCTCCAGGACCGTGCCGCAGTCGACCAGGCCAACACCGAGCGAAACGCCGTCTACGCCAACCCGTCCTCGACGGCCCAGGACAAGCAGGCCGCGGACTACAAGTACCTGCAGTCGCAGAACACCTTGCAGTCCGCCACGAAGAAGGGCCTGCCGGAGAAATACACGCTGCCGGGGATCGCCTCGAGCGCTGCCGGGATCCTCGCGCAAGGTTTCCTGTCCTCCCTCGGTCTCGGTCAGTCGATCCTGTCCGATCAGGGCACCTATGCCACCGACATCAATACCGCCGGCCAATGGCTGAACCAGCAGAACCCGCAACTGTCCGGCACCTACACTTACACGCCTCGGAACCTCCCGAGCGTCGTCACACCGGACCTGTCCACCCTGTCCACCACGACAGGCTCAATCGGACAGGACAAGACCGGACAGGCCACGAGCATCTGGAACGCTTCCGGCGGTGCCGAGCAGTGGCGCGGCCTGGCAGCGCAGATCCTCGCCAAAGAAGGATTCGCGCCAACCGACGCCAACGTGAACACGATGCTGGCCCAAGTCAACACGGAGTCCGGTGGCAACCCGACCGCGGTGAACCTCTGGGACAGCAATGCCCAGGCCGGGCACCCGTCGCAGGGGCTTCTGCAGACTATCCCGTCGACGTTCGCGACGTGGCGCGACCCGTCGCTGCCGAACGACATCAACGATCCTGCCGCGAATATGGCCGCGGCACTGCGGTATTACCGCGCGAACTACGGCAACGACCTGTCGACCGAATGGGGGCACGGCCACGGCTACGACGACGGCGGGATCGCCTCGGGCATCGGTCTGATGCTGAAGCAGACGCTCAAGCCGGAACGCGTCCTGTCCCCAAAGCAGACCGAGACATTCGACTCGGCGCTCCCGCTCCTGGAATCGATCAACAACTCGGCGTGGTCGCCGAACCGGATCGACTCCTCCAGCCTCAGCCCCGCCGCGGCACCTCAAAGCGCCGGCGCGGGCCGCACATTCGCGCCCACCATCAACGCCCGCGTCGCCAGCGTCTCCGACCTCGCGGACCTCGTTGAGCGCCAAGCCCAGAAGGACGCGATCGGCCTCATGGCCGCCATGCCCTAACCCACAGCTGTCACGTGACATAGAAGAAAGGCGTAACCCCATGACGCAGCTCGCCAACTACACCCGGGAACCGCTGTCGGTCGATCTGCCGCCGCTGCAGGCCGAGCCGCAGCCCGACACACTGCCAGTCCCGTACAGCTACGCCCCCCGCGTGGCCGACGGCACGGTCACCGCCCGCGCACACGACACCCTCGAACGCGTCGCCGACCAATTTGGCAAGTTCCTGGCGACCATCGACCCCACGCATTACACCGCCGAGGGCATGCACGCCGCGATCGACCGATTCACCGGCAGCGACGCAGACAAGGCCATCGACAGCGCCCTCGACGAAGCAACCGCACTCCGCGACACCGCCAACGCCGACGCCGAATACGAACGCCAGAAGCTCATCATCCCCGGCGACGCCGCCGAGGAATCCCGCATGTCGCGATACTGGGAACGCACCCGCAGGATCCTCGACGGCAAGAACGGCATCGACGCCCTCACCCCCGTGTTGACCCAGACCATCGCCGACGCCAACCCCTCCCAACTCGGCACCTTGCTCGAAGAGTTGCAGCCATACCTCCAGTCCCGCGGCATCACGGCAAACGCGCACATCGAGGCCGAGCTACGCCGTCGGGCACCGCTCTACGTCGCCGCCCTCAAACGCGCCAACGCAGCCGAGAAGAGCAGGCAGACCATCCAATACAACGCCCAAACGCTCCGCCAGCGCATGAAGACCAGTGGCCCCTCCGGATGGCAGCGGCCCAAGTTCGTGGACGCCCGCACGTTCGATCCCGACCGCTGAGGGGGGGTAGGGGAACCCCTCCCCCGGGGCACACCAGCGGCACCGGGAGGCACTGCTGAAAATGCTGCCTGCATCCGGAAAATACCCGAAATCGACGACGAGAAAGGCCTCCTGATGGCCCGGAAATTGGCCGCTGTACCGGCGAAATCGGCGGGTGATCTGCTGGTCGAGTCGCTGTTGCAGGACTTCGACGACGCTGGCCTCGAGCCTGATTCGCGCGGCCGTGAACTGTTGGAGGCGGTGCGAGCCTTGCGGGACCGGATGGAGTCGCTACAGGCCGCGATCGCCGCGGAGGGCGAGACGTCGGTGTCATCCTCGGGGATGGTGCGCCTTCACCCAGGGATCGCCGAGCACAGGGCGCATGCTCGAACGCTGTCGCTACTGCTGGCGAAGCTGGAGGTCGGTGCGCCGGAGAAGAATTCGGCGAAGGTGCGAGCCGCAGAGGCGTCGTGGCGCTCCCGTCACGCGAAGCGGGGTGCGTGATGTTGCGGGCGAAGCGTTCGGCCGGCGGGGGTGTCCAGGCGCCGGACGGGCTACGTGCTCAGCTGATCGAGCGCTTGGAGGGGGAGCTCGCTCGGACGCGGGAGGCGTGCAGCAACGATATCCGGCAGATCTACGATTTCCGGCCCGAGGTGAAACGCTTGGAGGCGGAACTCGAGGAGTTGCGGGCGGGTGGCCCTGTGCAGGTGTTGCGGACGTCGCTGCCGCGGGAGGTGATGGCGGCGTGGCCGGGGGTGCGGTTGTTCACGCTGCGTGGGGATGGGGAGTTGGAGCCTGCCGAGTATGAGCGGGTCGGCCGGGCTGAGTGAGTCCGGCGTGAAGCGCGGGTCGAGTGCGACGGCTGGGCGACCTCCTACCGCCCGCTGGCGCCTCCCCGCCCGTCGGGGTGGGTAGGCGCTCAGTGCGTACCCACCTTCGGGGATCGCAGAAGTAGGCAGGTCAAGGGGTACCCCAACCCGGGTAACCCTACCCGAATTCGGGTACGCACCGGCCGCATACCCACGGATCATTTTGTCGACGCCAGCAAAATCGCTGGTCGCTGAGATTGTCGGCGTCGGCAAGCTGGGGGATGCGGCAGGCGCACCCCCTTGCGCATCACTTCCGGTTCTCCCACCATGCCCGCAACGCGCCGTAGCCGAGCACCGCGACGACAATCCCGGCCGCGATAGCCCACGGGAGCACGTCCATCAGTAGTTCCTCCCTGAATCCGGCCGGAGACGCCGGGCCTCGACGAGGGTTGTGTAGGCGGCGCGCTTTCGGCCGCAATCTTCGCGGTGGCAGAGGCGGTGTTGTTGCATCACGCGGTGTGCCTGCGGCACGTTGAACGGCTCGGCAGGGGCCTCGTGGAGCCAGCCGACGACGGGCCGGAGTCGCTGGGTCGGTGCTTCGCGGGCGGCGCGCACCTCTTCACGGTCGGCGCGCAGCATCAACGTCACCACGATGCCGAAGATCGCCGCGCAGACTCCGACCAGCACCCAGGCCGTGAGCGCGCTCATTGAGCCCTCCCTGCGTCGACGGCGATCCATTTCGAGAACGACAACCGGGGAGAAGCGGATTCGACCGGGCACACCGCCATGATCGAGTTCAACTCGAGCGGGGAGAGGTGTTCCGGCGAGGGGGTGATTAGACAGTCGACGTCCGATGCCCTGACTTGATCCACCAGGGGAATCAGGCTGGCGGTTGGCCAGAGCAGCATGTATCCCAGATGCCGCGCGAGCCGTTGCACTTGGGCTCGGTGCCATGCGGGCGTCTCGCTGTCCGGGTCGATCCACGCGAACGCCGTTGGTTGTGCCCTCACGTTGCCCTCCCTGGTCAGTGGAAGGCTTCAACGCCGGGGGCGGTGCAAGGCAGTTCAAGGGCGAATCTTGTCCGCTCACCCCGACGTCGAAGCTACAACCGACGCTATGACCTGCGGCACAGCACTTTTGTCCCGAAAGGACAGGAGGACAAATTGGGACAGGATCAGTGCGACTGTGGGCGGAGTTCGGGGGCGATGCCAAGCCGCCACGCCAGCCCGCGCAGTTCACGGCCGCCAGCATCCCGGCGGGCGGTGCGCAGATGGTTCGACACAGCCTCACGCACGAAGAAATCGCTCCGAACCTGTTGCGGCGCAAGGGATTCGGCCTTGACTAGCAATCCCATTCCCCGATCCTGGTACGCGGGATCGGCGAGCAGGGCGCACCCCGCCTCGGCGTAGTAGTTCGCCCGCCGGGACTTCGAGGGAATCGAGTCGATCGGTACGCCGTTCGCCCGCTCGACGGCCGCTATCCCGTCGCCCAGCTCGAGGCCGATCGAGGACCGCCACACGTCGACGTTGGTGCGGCCGAACCAGAGTCGCCCGAATGTGCCTATCTCGTCGTCCATGCGGTCAGCTACCGCGGCAGCCTCGGCAAGGTGAGTATCGGCGGTCGAGCGGTCGTCCTGGACCGCAGCAGCCAGAGCGGCAGACAGGTGGATCATGCCGTATGCCTCGATCACCTCGGGGTCGTCGAGGTGCTTCGATATCCGCTCGGAGGTGGCTATCGCCCGCTGGTACTGCTGTTCACGGGACATCGACCCGGACACGGTGCCACGCAGCCACGTCGTGAAACCGATCCATGCCGGCGAACCCAACTCCTCGGCGCAGGCTTGGGCGGCCTTCACCATCATGATCGGCAGGCCGCGCACGCCGAGCCGCTTCGCCGTGGTGGCGAGAGGGTAGTAGCAGCGAATCAGACCGATCAGGACTTCCTTACGAAGGTCCGGGCGGCGCACGTAGGCGGCGTGCAGTTCGATCAGGAGCTTCGGCGCCAGTTCACAGACGGCTGGGTAGTCGGTGGCTTCGCGCAGGGCTTCGGCTACCGCTAGGTCGGTGAGGATTTCCGGCCATTCGCGCAGCGGACCGCCGGGGTCGTCACCGAGTTCGCAGATCTCGAGGGCGTTCTCGATCGCGACCAGCCCGGCGTATGCGTCGGAGGAGACACCGCCGGTGCTCTCCCAGGGTTGCGCGCTGAACTCCGAGGGGGCGACGCGCAGCGCGTGCGCGATAGCTTCCAGAGTGCGGCGATTGGTGAGGGCTTGCTCCCCGCGCTCGAGGCGGCCGAGGTAGCCGTACGAGATTCCGGCGAGCCCGGCGGCCGTCTCGAGGCTTAAGCCGCGCCAGACCCGGATCTCGCGCAGTCTGCGGCCGACTTCGTTCGGCGGGATCTCGTTCATCAGATGCTCACTCTTCGGGGGGCGGGGAGCTATCAGCCAAGGGTAGCCGGGTACGCAGTCGGTACGCAGTAACAGCACTCACTACCCAACGCCAGACAACGCAGACAACCTACTTTCTGCAGGTCAACTCACCATCTTGGCGTGACTCCAAACCAGCAAACGCTAGATAGGAGTTGTCGTAGAACTCGATCGCGGTGCCGATGAAGCTGGCGACGGCAATGGCCCGCCCTGACATCGGCGCACCCGGCGCCGTCTGCTCCGAGGTCACCGCGGTGGACGCTGGGTCGGTCACTGTCTCCCTCATCACAATCGATCGAACCGCGCCATGTTACGGGAGGCGGATTCGACCGAAACGAGGCGGTTGCCACGCTGCTCGGCGGACGCGACAAGTTGGCGTCACTACAGGGGCATCGCGCCCGCCGAGCAGCGGTTCTCTTCCCCGGCCGTCCAGCATTGCCGGGGAAAATTTCCGAGGTAGCCGGGCCGCTCCCCCCTCATCGGGAGCGATCCGGCCCTACCACTGCCTCGCTGAGAACTATAGCATCATCTGCCACCGTTTGGTGGTACATGCCACTAATTAATGGAACAGTGGCGTGCGTCACAGCTCGGGGGCGGCTGCGCGCAGGAAGAACATCAGGTTCGCGGGACGCTCGGCCAGCCGCCGCACGAAGTAGCCGTACCACTGGTCCCCGAAGGGCACGTAGACCCGCAGATGCTGGCCCAGCCCGATCAGCCGCTCCTGCTCGGCGGGCCGGATCCCGTACAGCATCTGGAATTCGAAGTCCGTACCGCCGCGCGGCACGGCGGTCGCCAGCAGCGCCGCCGCCTCGATCATCGCCGGATCGTGCGTGGCCACCATCGGATATCCGCTGCCCCGCATGAGGATTCGAAGGCACCGCAGATAGGACTCGTCGACCTCGCGCTTGCGGCGGAAGGCCACCGATTCGGGCTCGCTGTAAGCGCCCTTGCACAGCCGGATCCGTGCGCCCTCGGCGGCGAAGGCACGACAGTCGGCCTCGGTGCGCCGCAGATAGGCCTGCAGCACGGTGCCGACGGTCTCGGGATGCTCGCGCCGCAGCTCGCGCACGATCGCATGCGTCGATTCGGTGGTGGTGTGGTCCTCGGCATCGACGGTCATCCAGATCCCCGCCGCGGCCGCGGATTCCGCGATCGTGCGGGCGTTGCGCAGCGCGACGGCGTGGCCGTCGTCCGGCAGCGCCTGCCCGAGCGCCGACAGCTTCACCGAAACCTCCAGGGGCCGCGGACCGCGCTCGCCCACCTCGAGCGGCAGCTGGGCCAGCTCGCCGATCAGACGCAGGTACTCCCCCGCCACCCGCTCGGCCTGCGCGGGATCGTGGGTGTCCTCGCCCAGGTAGTCGATCGTCACGAATCTGTTGCGCCGCACCAGATCCCGCACGGCGGCCAGGGCGGCGTCGCGGCTATCGCCAGCGACGAACCGGTCGACGATGCGCCGGGTGACCGGCATCCGGGTGATGCTGCGTTCGGCGCGCGCGGAGCGCGCGGCGGCCAGCAGGGCGGGCCGCAGAGGATTGGCCATGATTGGTACACCCATCTCGCTACGCCTCCGATTCGCTCGCCTGATGCGGATATTCGTGCGACGTCGCCGGGACGAAGGTCTCCTTGATCGAGCGCGGTGAGGCCCACCGCAGCAGGTTCAGCGGCGACCCGGCCTTGTCGTTGGTGCCCGAGGCGCGGGCGCCGCCGAAGGGCTGCTGCCCCACCACCGCGCCGGTGGGCTTGTCGTTGACGTAGAAGTTCCCGGCGGCGAAACGCAGTGCCTGGCTCGCCTTTTCCACCGCGTGCCGGTCCTGGGCGACGATCGCGCCGGTCAGCGCGTAGGCCGAGCCCGCGTCGACCACACCGAGCATGTCCTCGAAGGCGCCGGGCCGCGCGTCGTCGTAGACGTGCACCGACAGGATCGGGCCGAAGTATTCGGTCCGGAACGCCTCGTCGCCCGGATCGTCGCCCAGCAGCAGGGTCGGATCGACGAAGTAGCCCACGCTGTCGTCGCAGGTGCCGCCCGCGGCGACGGTCAGGCCCGGCGTCGACTTGGCGCGCTCGAGCACCGCGGCGTTGCGGTCGAAGGCACGCCGATCGATCACGGCGCCACCGAAATTCGTGAAGTCGGTGACATCGCCGTACCGCAGCGAGCCGACCTTGTCGATCAGCTCCGCGCCCATCCGCGCCCACACCGAGCGCGGCACGAATGCCCGCGAGGCCGCCGAGCACTTCTGACCCTGAAACTCGAAGGCGCCGCGAATCAGCGCCGTGCTCAGCACATCCGGATCCGCGGAGGGGTGCGCGAGCACGAAGTCCTTGCCGCCGGTCTCGCCGACCAGTCGCGGATAGCCGTGGTACCGGTCGATATTGGCGCCGACCTCGCGCCACAGATGCTGGAAGGTCCGGGTGGAACCGGTGAAGTGGATGCCCGCGAGCCGCGGATCGGTCAGCGCGACATCGGACACCTCGGGCCCGAAGCCGTGCACCAGATTGATCACGCCCGGCGGCAGCCCGGCAGCCTCGAGCAGCCGCATCGTGTGATAGGCGGCGAGGGCCTGGGTCGGGGACGGCTTCCACACCACGGTGTTGCCCATCAGAGCCGGCGCGGTGGGCAGATTCCCGGCGATCGCGGTGAAGTTGAACGGGGTGATCGCGTAGACGAACCCCTCGAGCGGCCGGTAGTCGGTGCGGTTCCACACCCCGGGCGAGGACTGCGGCTGGCCGGCCAGGATCTCGCGGGCGAAGTGCACGTTGAACCGCCAGAAGTCGACCAGTTCGCACGGCGCGTCGATCTCGGCCTGATAGGGCGTCTTGGATTGGCCCAGCATCGTTGCGGCGGCAATGGTTTCGCGCCACGGCCCGGCTAGCAGATCCGCCGCGCGCAGGAAGATCGCGGCGCGATCGTCGAAGGGCAGTGCGCGCCAGGAGGATGCGGCCTCGGTCGCGGCGGTCACCGCGTCGCGGGCCTCCTGCGCCTCGGCCACATGCAGCGTGCCGAGCACGGCCGCGTGCTGGTGTGGCTGCACCACATCGACCGCGGCTCCCGTGCCGGGACGATGGCGGCCATCGATCACGTGGCAGATCTCGGTGGGCTGCGAGGTCAACTCGGCCAGGGCCGCACGCAACCGGGCGCGTTCGGGGCTGCCGGGTGTATAGGAGTTGACGGGTTCGTTGGACGGTACAGGGACCGTGGTGATCGCGTCCATAGCGAGAAATAAACACCCTCCGGTGTGCTCACCCCTTGTTCGACCGGACGAATTGCACGATACGTTTTCGTCCGATTGAATGAAGAGTGTGAGCCACTTCATTGCGCTGTCGGAGCTGCTGTCGGCGCTCACCAGCGCGGTCGTCACGCTGGTCGACGCGCCGGCGGGCGAGGAGGTGCTCGTCGGGTCGGTGGCGTTCATGGACGTCGACGATCCGGCCCTGGAGTCCCCGCCCACCCAGCCGCTGCCCGAGGTATACCTGCAGGTCGGGGTGGGCGACGCCGAGGCGCAGCGGTGGCTGCGGGAGCTGGCGGCGCGCTGCCCGTCGCAGTACCGCCCGCGGGTGGTGTTCTCCAAGGGCGCGGACCGGCTGCGCGCGGCGGCCGCCGAGGCCGGGGTGGCGCTGGTGGCGGTGCACCCGCACGCGCGATGGGAGATGGTGCACGCGCTCATCGGGCGGATCACCGGACACGGCGAGACACGCAGCACCACCGCGGCGCCGCCGCTGGATACCGACCTGTTCGGGCTGGCGCAGTCGGTGGCCGAGTCGACCCGGGGGCTGGTCACCATCGAGGACGACCAGTACCGGCTGCTGGCCTATTCGGCCGACAACACCGCCAGCGCCGATGCCGTGCGACGCCTGTCGGTGCTGGGGCGGCAGGGCCCGACCGGGTACCTGCACTGGCTCCAGCGCGAGGGGGTCTTCGATCGGCTGCGCAATACCGGTGAGGCCGTGGAGGTTCCGGCCCAGCCGGAGTGGGATACCCGGCGGCGCATTGCCATAGGCATCCGGGAACCGGGTGGTCCGGGCATGCGTCAGCGCACGGTGCTCGGCACGATCTGGGTACAGGAGGGCGCCGAGCCGCTGGCGCCGGACAGTCCACGGGTCCTGCGCGGGGCGACATCCATTGCGGCGCGCGCCATCTGGCGCACCCGCCATGCGCCGACCGCCGACACGCTACTGATTCAGCGACTGCTCGGTGAGCACGGCGGCGACCTGGACATCGCAGCCTTCGCCGACACCTTCGGAATGGCGGTGAACGGTCGCGCGGCGATCGTCGGATTCGCCCGGCACACCGAGAGCGCCGAGGCAATGCACCGGGCCGCGGTCACACTCCGCCTGCACGCCAGCGCCTTCCGGCAGGACTGCGTGACGACGCTGATCGGCGACCGGCTCTATGTGCTGTTCCCCGAACACCATTCGGCAGAGCGGGTCACCTCGTGGACCCGGCAGGTGATCGGGCAGCTCGCCGAGCGGTCCGCGCTGAACCTGCGTGCGGCCATCGCCGCCCCGGTGGACGGGCTGGCCGACGCCGCCCGCGCCCGCGCCGAGGTGGACCGCGTCCTGGACCGCACCGCCGAACTGCCCGCCGACGAGGCCGTCACCACCCTGGCCCGATCGCGCACCACGGTGCTCCTTGCCGAAATCCTCACCCTCATCGGCGATCGCCCGCAGCTGCGCGACCCGCGCCTGGACACGCTCGCCGAGTACGACGAAAAGTATTCCGCGGACCTATGTTCCAGCCTGGAGGTCTACCTGGCCCATCGCGGCGACGTCCGCGCGGCCGCGGCCGACCTGCGCATCCACCCCAACACCCTGCGCTACCGCATCCGCCGCGCCACCCAGCTGATGGGACTGGATCTGGATTCCGCCCCCGACCGCCTGCTGCTGGAAATCCAACTGGCAGTACACCGTCAGGCCGACACCCCGCCACCGTCGCAGGTTCGGGCCTAGGCTCGAGGGCGTGAGTGAACTCGATCATCTGGTGCTGGCGACGCCGCGGCTGTCCGAGACCGTCGAGACGGTGGCCCACCTGACGGGCCTCGAGCCCGTCGAGGGCGGTCGGCACCCCGGGCGCGGAACCCGGAACTTTCTGCTGGGCCTCGGCGTGGGTCTGGGCCTGGGGCACGGCGGTTATCTGGAGATCATCGGCCCGGATCCGGACCAGCCCGAGCCCCCGAGTCCCCGGCCGTTCGATGTCGATTCGCTGGCCGGACCCCGGCTGGTGTCGTGGGCCGTGCGAGTG
The DNA here is from genome assembly GCF_018860155.1 of Nocardia albiluteola. Classification (GTDB taxonomy): domain Bacteria; phylum Actinomycetota; class Actinomycetes; order Mycobacteriales; family Mycobacteriaceae; genus Nocardia; species Nocardia albiluteola. Next base: position 111,673 of record NZ_JAHKNI010000007.1, on the reverse strand, counting down.
CAGGACATCGATGCGGCGATCGCCGCGGTCCGCGCACAGGGATTCGATCCCGGCGACGCGTCGGAGATGTCCCGCACCACCCCGCGCGGGGAGACGCTGCGGTGGCGGCTCACCGCCGGATCCCCCACCGGCCTGGTTCCGTTCCTCATCGACTGGGGCGACAGCCCGCATCCCTCGTTCGCGCTGCCGCGGCTCAACCTGCTGCGGCTGACCGCGGTGCATCCCGATCCCGACGCGATATCCGCTCGGCTGCGGGCGATCTCGGTCGACGTGGCCGAGGCGGACGACGCACCCCGGACCGCGGTCGCGGTGCGCCCCGGGATCCGCGAGATGTTGTCGGCCGTGGTCGAGGGCCCCAAGGGAGCCGTCGCCCTGTTCTGACCGGGCCCGCTGTGCCGGACGGATTCTCGGAAATCCGCCCGGCACACCGGACCGCTCGGCCCTGGCGATCGAGTCAGGCCTTGGTGATCGAAACCTTGACCCCGCCGACGATCTCGGACGCCGCCGCGCCCGCGTCACCGAAGGTCAGTGTCGTGGCGAGGATTTCGCCCGCGATCAGATCGCGATGGGTGTGCGCCCAGGCACTGTGCTCGACGGGCACATCCAGGACGACCGTGATCCGGTCGGAGACGTCCAGGCCCAGCGACTTGCGGGTCTCCTGCAGGTCGCGGATGAGGTCGCGGGCCCAGCCCTCGGCCTCGAGCTCCTCGGTGACATGCGAATTCAGCACCACCAGACCGGAATTGCCGGGCAGGGCGGCGGTGGATTCGGGTTCGGCGGCCACCAGGCGCTGGGTGTACTCCTCGGGCAGGAGTTCCACTCCGGCCGCGGTGACCACGCCCTCGGGGCTCTCGGACCATTCCCCGGCCTTGACCGCCTTGATCACCGTCTGCACCTGCTTGCCCAGGCGCGGACCCGCGGCGCGGGCGTTCACGACCAGCTCGAAGCGGCCGTGCGCGGCGACATCCGCGGTCAGGTCGACCTTCTTGACGTTCACCTCGTCGGCGATCAGATCGGTGAAGGGCGCCAGGGCCTCGGCGTCCGCGGCGGCCACGGTCACCTCCGACAGCGGCAGGCGCACGCGCAGATTCTGCGCCTTGCGCAGGCTCAGCACCGTCGAGCAGACCGTGCGGACCTCGTCCATCGCGGCCACCAGCTCCGGATCCCGCGGCAGCTCGTCGGCCCGCGGCCAGTCGGTCAGGTGCACCGAGCGCCCGCCGGTCAGCCCGCGCCAGATCACCTCGGTGACCAGCGGCAGCAGCGGCGCCGCCAGGCGCGCGGTGACCTCCAGCACCGTGTGCAGGGTGTCGATCGCATCGCGGTCCTCCTCCCAGAACCGCGAACGCGACCGGCGCACATACCAATTGGTCAGCGCGTCCGCGAACGAGCGCAGTTCCTCGCAGGCGGTGTCGATGTCGTACGCCTCGAGCGCATCGGTCATCACCTCGCGCGCCTGCGCCAGCTTGGCCAGGATGTAGCGGTCCAGCACATGTGGCGAATCGGTGCGCGGGGTACCGGGTTTCGAGGCGTACAGCTGCAGGAACGTCCACGCGTTCCACAGCGGCCGCAGCGCATGGCTCACGCCCTCGCGGATGCCGCGCTCGGTGACGATGAGGTTGCCGCCGCGCAGCACCGGCGAGGCCATCAGGAACCAGCGCATCGCATCGGAGCCGTCGCGGTCGAACACCTCGTTGACGTCCGGGTAGTTGCCCTTGGACTTGGACATCTTGAGCCCGTCGTCGCCGAGCACGATGCCGTGCGCGACAACGGACTTGAACGCGGGGCGGTCGAACAGCGCGGTCGAGAGCACGTGCAGGTTGTAGAACCAGCCGCGGGTCTGGCCGTTGTACTCGACGATGAAATCGCCGGGGTTGTGCGGGGACTCGGTGTCGGTGCCCTCGAACCACTCCTTGTTCTCGAACGGGTAGTGCACCTGCGCGTACGGCATCGAGCCCGAATCGAACCAGCAGTCCAGCACCTCGGGCGTGCGGCGCATCATCGACTTCCCGGTCGGGTCATCGGGATTCGGGCGCACCAGCTCGTCGATGGCGGGGCGGTGCAGATCCGCCGGGCGCACGCCGAAGTCACGCTCGAGCGCATCGAGCGAGCCGTACACGTCGATGCGCGGGTACTCGGGGTCGTCGGAGATCCAGACCGGGATCGGCGAGCCCCAGTAGCGATTACGGCTGATGTTCCAGTCGCGCGCGTTCTCCAGCCACTTGCCGAACTGCCCGTCCCGGATGTGATCGGGGACCCAGGTGATCTGCTTGTTGAGCTCCACCATCCGGTCACGGAACTTGGTGACGGCCACGAACCAAGACGGCACCGCCATGTAGATCAGCGGCTGGCCCGAACGCCAGCTGTGCGGGTAGGAGTGCTCGATCGTCTCGTGCCGCACCAGCTTTCCGGCGGCCTTGAGATCCTTGATGATGACCGGGTTGGCGTCGAAGACCATCAGGCCCTCATACGGCGGGACCATCGAGGTGAACCGGCCGCCCGGATCGAGCGGCTGCACCAGCTCGATCCCGTTGGCGGAGGCCACGTCCATGTCCTCCTCACCGAATGCCGGTGCCAGATGCACGATCCCGGTGCCGGAGTCGGTGGTGACGTAGTCGGCCGTCAGCACCCGGTGCGAGTTAGGGTGTCCGGCAAAGAAGTCGAACGGCGGCTCGTAGCGCAGGTCGGCCAGCGCGGCACCCGCGTACTCGCCGAGCACCTGCGGCTCCTCGCCGAACTCGCGCGCATAGTGCGACACCCGTTCGGCGGCAAGCAGATACTCCCTGCCCTCCTGCGCGCCGCCGGTGATCCGGATGTGCCGATACGTGATGTCGGGATGTACCGCGATCGCCAGGTTGGACGGCAGCGTCCACGGCGTCGTCGTCCAGATCAGCGCGCTGACCCCGTTCAGGGCGTGCAGCGGATGATCGCCCGGGACCCGCAGGACCATGCCGACGGTGACCGCCGGATCCTGGCGCATCCGGTAGGCGTCGTCGAGCCGGGCCTCCTGGTTCGACAGCGGCGTCTGCTCGTACCAGCTGTAGGGCAGGACCCGGAAACCCTGGTAGATGAGGCCCTTGTCGTACAGCGACTTGAATGCCCACATGACCGACTCCATGAAGTCCAGGTCGAGGGTTTTGTAGTCGTTGTCGAAATCGACCCAGCGGGCCTGACGGGTCACATAATCGCGCCACTCACCGGTGTAGCGCAGCACCGAGGATTTGACCGCGGCATTGAATTTCGCCAGGCCCATCTCTTCGATCTGTGATTTGTCCGTGATACCGAGCTGCTTCTCCGCTTCGAGTTCCGCGGGCAGCCCGTGGGTATCCCAGCCGAATCGCCGCTCGACCTTCTTCCCCCGCATAGTCTGAAATCGAGGGATTAAATCCTTGACATACCCGGTCAACAGATGGCCGTAGTGTGGCAAACCGTTGGCGAACGGCGGGCCGTCGTAGAAGACGAACTCCTGTGCGCCGGAGCGGTTCTCGATGCTCGCGTGGAAGGTGTCGTCGGCGGCCCAGTAGTCGAGCACCCGCCGTTCCAGATCCGGGAAGGACACCTGCCCGCCCGCGCCCAGATCGACGCGGGGGTAGGCGTCGTTAGGTGCGTTGCCTGGGGTTGTCTCGTCCGCCATCTCGGGACGTATCTCCTCGTGCCGGGCGCCTGCGGCGCAACCAGGGGCACGGGGACGATGCCGGCGCCGGTGCGCCGAAACCGCGGTACCACCCCGCTTGTCCGGTGCTGGCGGGCAGTGATAGCTCCGGACCTCTCATTGTGAGCTGTGACGGGCTCACCCGTTCGGTTCTACTGAGCGCCGCAGCTCGCGACGCCGTTCTTCCGAAGGCTCCCCGGTGATTGCCGGATCAACGCCGCACTTCAGGTTTGATTGTAGCCAGTGCGGTCAACACTATTTCCGGCGCACCTGACGGCCGGAGCGGACACGGCGTCAGTGTTTGACGTGACGACCGGGGCGCGACTGGGTGTCGTCATCGGAATCGCGCAGCGACAGCGCGCTCACCAGCAACAACACCGCGCCTATGACACAGACGACGATGCAGCCCCAGGCCCACACCACCGAACCGGTGGTCAGTGCTGCTACCAGCAGGGCAAATCCGATCGCCGCCAGGACGAGCGTCAGGACGAGCATGGTCACCCCCTAGGCGTGCCTGCGGGCTCGACGGTCTTCCGAGCACAACTTCGTGTTGCGCCAATCCCAGATTACAGAAGCGGCGGCTGTCGAGTCGAACTCAGTTGCCCTTGGCGAAGCTGGCAGGGACGTGGTTGCTGCCGGCCCCCTCGAATCCGTCGCCGCCGTCGACAGGCACCGCCGAGCCGCGGTTCTCCAGCTCCTCGAGCTGCGACTCCAGGTAGGACTTCAGCCGCACCCGATACTCGCGCTCGAAGGTCTTGAGCTGTTCGATACGGCTCTCGAGCACGCTGCGCTGCTGGGTGATGGTCGCCATGATCTCGCTGTGCTTGCGCTCCGCGTCGGCCTGCAGCGAATCGGCCTTCTCCTTGGCCTGGCGCAGCTGGGTGTCCGAACGGTTCTGCGCATCGGTCAGCAGGGTCTCGGCCTTCTGGCGGGCCTCGGACACCATGCCCTCGGAGCGGGTGCGCGCCTCGCCGACCAGTCGCTCGGAGTTAGCCCGCGCGTTCGCGAGGAGCTGCTCGGCCTCGGACTTGGCATCGCTGGTGAGCCGGTCGGCCATTTCCTGGGCCAGGCTGAGCACCTTGGCCGCCTGTAGGTTCGCATCGGCAACGCCGGTGTCCTTGACCGGTGCGGGCTGCGCGATCGGCATCGGCGCCACGGGCGTGACCGGTACGGGCTTGGGCGGTTCCGGTTGCGGCGGAGCCTGTTTCACTGCCTGCGGCGCCGGGCGGGGGGCCGCCTTCGCATCGGACAGCTCGACATCCAGCTCGGCAACCCGCTGGCGCAGGTCCGCGTTCTCCTCGATGAGGCGTGAGAGCTCCTGCTCGACCAGGTCGAGGAACGCGTCGACTTCATCCTCGTTGTAGCCGCGCTTCCCGATCGGCGGTTTGCTGAACGCGACGTTGTGCACATCGGCTGGGGTCAGCGGCATGGAAGGATCCCTTCACGCTTCGTACGGAGGTCTAGCGGTAGATCAAGCAAGCTATTCTTCTCGACCCATTCTGTCACACCGGCGCGCGCACCTGCCCGAGCGTGCCGGTGACGGACATCAAGATGAACACGATGAATATCAACACCATAATCGACAGATCGAGCCGAATTCCGCCCAAGTTCACCGGGGGTATCAGCCGTCGCAGCAGTTTCACCGGCGGATCCGTGATCGTGAAGACCACCTCGAGGAGGATGACGACGATCCCGCGGGGACGCCACTCACGGGCGAAGTTCCGGATGAACTCGACGATGATCCGGCCGATGAGCAGCAACCAGAAGACGAACAGCAGGAAGTTCAACACACTGAACAGGGCCACCCGCCCACTCTGCCTCAGATTCGGTGTCCTGCAAACTCCCCGCGCCGTTCACTACGGCGCGGCATCCCCCGCGCGTCGCGCGCCAGCCGGGTGCACGGCCGCGGCGCAACGTCCGATTAGAGCGTTATTTCTGGTTGTAGAAGCCGGTTTCGGCGATGCGGCGGCGCTCCTCGGCCGATACATCCACATCGGCCGGTGAGAGCAGAAACACCTTGGTGGCCACCTTGTCGAACGAGCCACGCAGCGCGAATGCCAGCCCGGCGGCGAAGTCGACCAGGCGACGGGCATCGGAGTTACTCATCTCCACCAGGTCCATGATCACCGGGGTGCCGTCACGGAAGCGCTCACCGATGATCGCGGCCTCGGTGAAGGTGCGCGGGCGCAGCGTGGTGATCTTGGACAAGGGGCCTCCGTCCTCGAAGACCGGCGAGCGGCGCGGGGCGGGCTCGAACCGGGCCCGCTCCTCCAGCCGACGCTCTTCCATCCTGCGCTCGACCTCGGGATCGACCGCCAGTGCACCGTGCGTGGTGCCGCGGATCATCGACGGGCCGGTGCCGAGACCACGCGAGCGCCCCGAGGGGGCCGACTCGATGCGGGTGGGCCGGCGCGGCGGCTCGTAGCGATCCTCCGGATAGGCGTCGTCACCGAATTCACTGCGCCTGGAGACGGTGTATCCGGGCTGGTAGGGAGCCTTATAGGCGGGCTCGGGGTAGTTCTGCTCCGGCTCGTAGCGATCGTCGTCGAAGCGGGAGCGGGCACCGCTCGCCTCGTAGCGGGGCTCGGCGAATTCGCGCGGGCGCCGGGCGCTGCGCTCCTCTCCACCCCGCGGGCCGCGGTCGTCGACGTAGTCGTCCTCGTATTCCTCGAGCGGAACCATGCCGAAGTAAGCCTTGAACCTGTGCAGCGTACTCATGCTGCCACCTCGCTGCGCTCGCTCATCTGGTCGACCTTCCTACGGCCCCGGCTGGCCTGGGGTGTTGAAGTCTTGCTCAATCCTCTCAGCCCCAAGCATATGTTTCGAATGTGACTGATGAGGTTTGTTTGCTATCCCGAGGTTATCGGTCGAGCGCCCATCAAGGCGGTACCGACACGCACACACGTTGAGCCGTGTCGAATAGCCGCCTCCAGATCTTCCGACATGCCTGCGGAGAGTTCGGTCCCCGCGGGGTGTTGCATTAACAATCGGGCATGCAGGGCGGCCAGTCGAGCAAACTCCGGCTCGGGGTCGACACCCACCGGAGGGATCGCCATCAGGCCCGCGAGCTGCAGATTTTCCGAGTTTGCGACCTGATCGGCCAAAGCGGGCAAATCGTCCGGAAACACCCCGCCGCGACCGGGATCGCGGTCGAGGCTGACCTGTAGCAACACACGCAGCGGAGCGACGCGCGCACCGGCCTCGAGGGCGGCCTCCGCACCGGCGTCAAGGGCGGTTACCAGGCGCGAACTGTCCACCGAATGCACCGTATGCGCCCACCGGGCAACGGCTTTTGCCTTGTTGCGCTGCAAGCGCCCGATCATGTGCCATTCGATGCCGGGCAGACGGCGCAACTGGTCCACCTTCGCCCCGGCCTCCTGCTCCCGCGACTCACCGAATTCACGCCGCCCCAGACCGTAGAGAATCTCGACGTCCGAGGCCGGAAAAAACTTCGTGACCGGCAGCAATCGCACCTGTGCCGGATCGCGCCCGGCGGCGTGGCAGGCGGCGTCGATCCGGTCCAGCAGACCCGTCAGCGACCGCGACAGCGCCTCGGCGCGCGTCCCGGATTCGATAGCGGCACTGGTTGATTCGCTCGTCATGACTCGGCTCCCCGGATTGCGACACTCGTCACGAAGCACCCCGGGCGTGTTCCCGGGCCGCTCTGCCCCTGCGCACTCACGCGGTTTCCATCCAGATAACACCCGCGATGCGGCCGGTCGGCGCGCCGCGGCGGTGGCTGAACAGCGTCCGGTCCTCGATCGTGCACCGCGGATCGACCGCGACGGCGCCCACGCCCGCCGCCTCGAGCTGCCGCCGGATGCCCGCGCGCAGGTCCAGGCCCGGGGTGCCCTTGGCCGTCGTGGTGGCGCTGCCGGGCAGGTGCGCCTCGACGTCGGCACGCATCGCCGCCGGGACCTCGTACTGCCGCCCGCTGGCCGCGGGGCCGAGGAACGCACCGATACGTTCGGGACGGGCGCCGACCGATTGCATCGCCTCGAGCACGCGCGGCACGATTCCGATCCGCGCACCCACCCGGCCCGCGTGCACGGCCGCGATCACCCCGGCCTCGTCATCGGACAGCAAGATCGGCACACAATCGGCGGTCAGCACCACCAGCGCCAGCCCGGGCACGGTCGTCACGAGCGCGTCGGTGACCGGCACGGGCTCCGGCCGCGGTCCGTCCACGATAGCCACGGTCCGGCTGTGCACCTGCTCCATCCAGACCAGCCGGTCGGGTGCGAGCCCGATCCCCTCGGCCAGCCGCACCCTGTTGCGGCGCACCGCGTCCGGATCGTCCCCGACGTGATCACCGAGATTGAACGAGTCGTACGGGGCCTTGGAGAACCCGCCCGCCCGCGTCGTGGTCACCCGTCTGGTCCGCACCGTCACCGAAGTCATACCCCCGAGATTAATCGCGCGTCCGGCGCCGCCCCACGCCCCCAACGCGAAACACACCCGCTCCTTGGCGCGGGAGCGGGTGTGTTCGGCAGGAATTTCTCAGCGCCGCATGAAGGACGGCACGTCGACGTCGTCGTCCGAGTCCTCGTCGGGAGGCTGGATGTGCGCGCGGGAGTTGTGGGCGACCGTAGGCTCCACGGCCGGGCGCGGCTCGTAGGACGGTGCGGGGCCTCGGGATACCGGCGCCGCCGCGGGCGGAGGTGCGGGATCCGCGGTACGCGAGGGGAATTCGCGGGCATGACTCTGGCCGACCTCCCCGGCCCGCGCCGTGCCGATGGTGGAGCGGGTGATCGGCGCGTCCAGGCGCCGCGTCGGAGCGCCGCTGTCGAACCCGGCCGCGATGACCGTGACGCGAACCTCATCGCCGAGCGAATCGTCGATGACGGTGCCGAAGATGATGTTCGCCTCGATGTGCGCGGCCTCCTGCACCAGCGAGGCGGCCTCGTTGATCTCGAACAGACCCAGATCCGACCCGCCCGCGATCGACAGCAGCACCCCGTGTGCGCCGTCCATCGAGGCCTCCAGCAGCGGCGAGTTGATCGCCGACTCGGCGGCCTTGACCGAGCGGCCCTCGCCGCGCGCCGAGCCGATGCCCATCAGGGCCGAGCCGGCACCCGACATCACGCTCTTGACGTCGGCGAAGTCGACGTTGATCAGGCCGGGGGTGGTGATCAGGTCGGTGATGCCCTGAACACCGTTGAGCAGCACCTCATCCGCGGAACGGAACGCATCCATCAGGCTGACGGCCGCGTCGCCCAACTGCAGCAGCCGGTCGTTCGGGATGACGATGAGCGTGTCGCAGGATTCGCGCAGCGCCTGGATGCCGGCTTCGGCCTGGTTGCTGCGGCGCTTGCCCTCGAACGAGAAGGGCCGCGTCACCACGCCGATGGTCAGCGCGCCGAGCTTGCGGGCGATGCTCGCTACCACGGGCGCGCCGCCGGTGCCGGTGCCGCCGCCCTCGCCGGCGGTGACGAAGACCATGTCGGCGCCCTTGAGCACCTCCTCGATCTCGTCCTTGTGATCCTCGGCGGCCTTGCGGCCCACCTCCGGATCCGCACCGGCGCCCAGGCCGCGGGTGAGCTCACGACCGACATCGAGCTTGACGTCCGCATCACTCATCAGCAGCGCCTGCGCGTCGGTATTGACGGCGATGAACTCGACTCCCTTGAGTCCCTGTTCGATCATTCGGTTGACGGCGTTGACGCCGCCGCCGCCGATACCGACGACCTTGATCACTGCAAGGTAGTTGTGCGGGGGCGTCATGGGCTCTCGCCTTCCTTCGATCTAAAGCCTGTCGTTTTCGGAATCTCGGCAGAGCGCCGACCCCGGGTGGTTTCGGCCCGGCTAACCCGGGCTTCCGCCCGGAAACCCTAAACCTCAACCACAGGGTTGGAGTTATGTCAAGTATCCGACTGCTGCGGAACGCTATTCGTACCCGCCGCAATCCGCGCGCAGGCGCGCCGACGCGAGAACCAGAATCTTGTGCGATCCGTCTCGTCCGAGCCCGCCCCGCATCGTATCGCGAACCGCCACTCCCGGTGTGGTGAATCGTTCCTAGTGCCCGCGGCAGTTCGGCGTGTATCGCGACACGCGCCGAAAACTGCAAGGGCACAACGGGTATCACTCACCTTACCGTGACCAGGTCGGGACTCGAAACGTCGTATACCTTTCCGGGACGTGTGAGTACGGGCAGCACCACCGCGGCCTTGCGCACGGAATCGGCCGCGCCGCCCCACAACACGGAGCGGCCGTCGCGCAGATCCAGCTCGATGTCCGAAACCGACCGCGCCACAACCCCACCCACCTGGGGCCGCAGCCCCGGCGGGGTGGCGTCCAGCACCTGCACCGCGGCCCTGGTCACCGCGTCGCTATCGCTCGGATGATCGGTGGTTAGCTTGGGCACACCGGGAGGCGGTGGCTCGATGGCGAATTCGACGCCCTCGTCGTCGAGCAGGTGCGTGCCCTGCGGGCTGTCGAAGTACAGCGCCGCGGCGCGCTCGGTGATCGTCACCCGCACCGTGGACGGGAAGACCCGCTGCACCCGCACCTCGCGCACCCTGGGGATGGTGGCCACCCGCCGCGCGACGGCGTCGGTGTCCAGCCGCAGCATCGACACACCATCGGGCACCTGCAGCGCGTCGCGCACCTGCTTCTCGGGCACCGTCTTCAGGCCTTCGATGACCACGCTGCGCACCGCGAGCACCGGCGTGAACCACGCCACCGCCGCCAGCGCGATCCCCACCACCGCAACCGACAAGCCCCACACGAGCATTCGGCGCGAGGGCGGCCACGCGGGCACGAGCCTCATCGCCCAGTGGACGGGCGCACCCGCAGGCCGTCCAGGATCTGGCCGCCGAGCATCGTCACATCGCCCGCGCCCATGGTGATCACCACGTCACCCGGACGGGCCAGGCCCGCGGCCTGCCGGCCCACCCGCGACATATCCGGTTGATAGTGCACGGGTTTGGAGACCGCCTGGGCCACCAGTGCGCCGTTCACCCCCGGCAGTGGCTTCTCACGCGCGCCGTACACGTCCAGCACCACGACCTCGTCCGCGACATCGAGGGCGGCGCCGAAGTCCGCCGCGAATGTCGCTGTGCGGCTGTACAAATGAGGCTGGAACACCACGATGACCCGGCCCTGCCGCGAGCGCGCGCCGTCGGCGGCCTCCTGCCGGACCAGCTCGGCCGCGGCGCCGAGCACCGCGCGCACCTCGGTCGGATGGTGGGCGTAGTCGTCGAACACGCGCACCCCGTTCTCCCGGCCGACGAACTGGAATCTCCGGTGCACCCCGCCGAAACCCTCCAGTCCCTGCAGGATCTCCCCCACCTCGGCGGGAGCGACACGGCCGGAGGCGGCAGCCTGCGTCACCACGGAGGCCCCCGTGGACGCCGCATCGGGCACGGTCCGCCGGCCGTCGCGCGCGGCCAGCAGGGCCGCCAGGGCGTTCAGGGCCATGTGGCGTCCGGGCACGTTCAGCCGCAGCGTGCGCGGCGCGGGCTCGTCGTCGAGCTGGAACGTGGCCATGCCGCCCACATCGCGCGGCTCCCAGGCCAGCAGTCGCGCGCCGACCGGCACCGGGGCATCGGCCAGCTCCCCCGAGCCGTAGCCCAGGACGCGAATGTCCAGATCCCGGACCGCGACCCGCTCGGCCAGGGCCCGCGAACCCGGATCGTCCAGGCACACGACCAGCAGTCCGCCCGGCGTGATTCGCTCCACGAAATCGTCGAAGACCTGTACGTAGGCCTCATCGGTGCCGAAGAAGTCCAGGTGATCGGACTCGATGTTGGTGACCACCGCGACGTCGGGATCGTATTGCAGCAGAGAACCGTCCGACTCGTCCGCCTCGGCGACGAAGAAGCCGCCCGTGCCGTGATGGGCGTTGGTGCCCGCCTCGTTCAGCTCGCCTCCGACGGCGAAGGACGGATCCAGGCCGCAGTGCTGCAGCGAGACGACCAGCATCGAGGTGGTGGACGTCTTGCCGTGCGTCCCCGACACCAGCAGCGTGCGATGCCCGCGCATCAGCTCGGCGAGCACGGCCGGGCGCAGCAGCACCGGCACCCCGCGCCGCTTCGCCTCCACGAGTTCGGGATTGTCCTTCGGGATGGCCGCATAGGTGGTGACCACCGCGCTGGGCCCGCCGGGCAGCAGATCCAGCGCCTCGGCGTCGTGGCCGATGCGGACCTGGGCGCCGCGGGCGCGCAGCGCGAGCACGCCGCGGCTCTCCTTGGCGTCCGAGCCGGACACCGCGCCGCCGCGGGCGAGCAGAATCCGGGCGATGCCGGACATGCCGGCGCCGCCGATGCCGACCATGTGGACTCGCTGCAACAGCGGGGACAGTTCGGTCTCTCGCTCGCCGGTCATCGCGCCGCCACCTCCATCACGATCCGCGCCACCGCGTCGGCGGCGTCCCGGTGGCCCGCCCCGGCGGCGGCCGCGGACATACCGGACAGCCGCGCCGGATCGGTCAGCAGCGGAATCACCTCGTCTATCACGTATTTCGCCGTCAACTCCGCGTCGGGCACGATCTTTCCGCCACCCAGCGCCACGATCGGACGGGCATTGAGCTCCTGCTCGCCGTTGCCGTGCGGCAGCGGCACGTAGAACGCTGGGAGCCCGACCGCCGACACCTCGGCCACCGTCATCGCGCCCGCCCGGCAGACCGCCGCGTCCGCCGCGGCATACGCCAGATCCATCCGCGACACATACGGCACCGCAACATATTTCGCCGCATTTTCGAGAGCCTGATCCATCCGCACTGTAACATGCGGCACCGCAACGTATTTCGCGACATCGTCCGGGGCGGCGGCCACCTGGACCGAGTTCTTCGGTCCGTGCGCGTGCAGCACCGAAATTCCCGCCGCCAGCAGCTGCGGCGCGGCCGCGGAGACCGCCTCGTTGAGCGTGCGCGCGCCCTGCGAACCGCCGAACACCAGCAGCACCGGACCGTCCGCGGGCAGTCCGAAATGCTCCCGGGCGCTCGCGCGCAGCCCCGCGCGGTCCAGCGTCGCGATCGCCGCGCGCACCGGAATTCCGACGATCTCGGCGTCGGCGCGGCCCGCGGCCCGCACCCCCGAATTCGCGACCGCGGCCAGCACCCGCGCCGCGCGGCGCGCGCCGACCTTGTTCGCGATGCCCGCTTTCACATTCGCCTCGTGCACCACCACCGGCACGGCCCGGCGCCCGCGCAGGCCGCGCCCGGCCGCCAGGTAGGCGGGCAACGCCACATATCCGCCGAACCCGATGATCACATCGGCCCGCACGGCGTCGATCACCGCCCGGGTCTGCGTCACCGCCGCGCGGACCCGGCCGGGCAGGCGCAGTAGATCGGCGGTGGGCTTGCGCGGCAGCGGCACCGGCGGAATCAGCTCCAGCGGATATCCCCGTTCGGGCACCAGCGTCGTCTCCAGACCGCGCCCCGTGCCCAGCGCCGTGACCCGGATCGAGGGGTCCAGCCGGCGCAGCGCGTCCGCGACCGCCATCGCTGGTTCGATGTGCCCGGCGGTGCCACCGCCGGCGACGATCACCGAGAGCGCCCGTCCCCCAGCCTCGTTCTCGCTGGGCCGCTCTGCGGACGTTGTCACCTGGAGTTACCCCGTTCTCTCGCGTGTGTCGTCGGATAGCTGGGCTCCCAGGCCCGCGTGCTCCGCCACGAGGCAGCGCCGCGGCTCTCGCGCCGTGCCGAATCCGAATCTACCCGGCGCCGGCCCGTCGGCAGTGCGCGCTGTGACCGCCGGCCGCCGCCGGACCCGCTGCTCAGGGACCGCGCGGGCGCGCGCCGACCGGCACTCGACCGCGCGGCACCGGGCCGGGCCGGGGTGTACATCTCCGGCCTGGGCAGCCGCAGCAACCTGCTGAACCGCCCGTCCTGCCCCGCGTGCAGGGCCGATACCGCCTCGGGTTCGTGCCGGGCCGCATTGGCGATGATGCCGAACATCAGCAGGGTGATCGCCAGCGACGAGCCGCCCGCGGACACCAGCGGCAGCTGCAGGCCGGTCACCGGCAACAGCCCCACGACGTAGCCGATATTGATCAGCGCCTGACCGGTGATCCACGTCGTCGCGGCGCCCACGAGTAACCGCAGGAACGGATCCACCGAGCGGGCCGCGATGCGCAGCCCGGTGTAGACGAACAATGCGAACAGCCCCAGCACCAGGGCACAGCCGAGGAATCCGAGCTCCTCGCCGATGATCGCGAAGATGAAGTCGTTGTGCGCGTTGGGCAGATAGCTCCACTTGGCCCGGCTCTGGCCCAGCCCGCGGCCCCAGATCCCGCCGTCGGCCAGCGAGAACATGGCCTGGCGCGCCTGATAACCCATACCCTGTGGATCGTCACCGGGATTCAGGAACGCGCGCATGCGGTCCGACCGGTATCCGGCGGTCAGGGCCAGCACCAGCGCGGCCACGACGCCGGACACCCCGATCGTCACGAACAGCCGCAGCGGCAGCCCGCCGAACCAGAGCAACGCCACCAGGATGATGCCCACCGCGATCGTGGTCGACAGGTTCGGCTCGAGCACGATCAGCAGACAGCAGAGCAGCCCCGCCGGCACCAGCGGCATCAGAATGTCCTTGTATCCGGCGGACCGGACATCCTCGCGCCGCGTGGCCAGCAGGTGCGCGCCCCAGACGATCAGGGTCACCTTGACGATCTCCGAGGGCTGCAGATGTATGAAGCCGAAACTGAACCAGCGCCGCGAACCCTGTACCTCCGAGCCGATTCCCGGAATCAGCACGAGGACCAGCGCCAGCACCGACAGGGCGAACATCGGAAAGGACAGCCTGCGCAGCAGGCGCAGCGGAATGCGCAGCGCCACATAGAACAACACCGTGCCCAGGACCGCGAATATCGCCTGCTGAATGAACAGCGAATACGCCGAGCCGTCGTCGGCATAGGATTCCACGCTCGACGCCGACAGCACCATCACCAGGCCGAGCACGGTCAGCAGCGTCGCAATGGTGACGACGAGATGAAAGGAGGCCAGCGGGCGCGCCAGCCAGGCGCCGAACCACGTACCCGAATTCCCGCGCGCCGCTTTCGTCACGATGCCGCCTCGCTAGCGCTCGGCGCCATCGTGCCGGAGGGTCGCTGTGTCATCGGTTCGCTCGCAAGCTCGCTCACGCCGCCGCCTCACTCACTCCGGGCTCCCGATGTCTCCTTCGTCGAGCGCCTGCACCGCCGCGACGAAACTTCGTCCCCGGTGGGTGTAGTCGGCGAACATGTCCAGTGACGCCGCGGCCGGCGCCAGCAGCACCGTGTCACCACGATTCGCATAGCCGGCAGCGATCCGCACCGCGCGCGCCATCACCGCATCCGCACCGTCGAATTCGGAGGTGAGTTCCGCACTCATCCCTGCATCGTCACCCGAACCGAGCTCGACGACCGGGACATCGGGCGCGTGTCGCGCCAATGCCTCGGCGATGACCGGGGCATCCTTGCCGAACAGCACCGCCGCTACGAGCCGTTCGGCCGTCTCCTCGACCAGATCCTCGACATGCGCGCCCTTGAGCAGGCCGCCCGCGAGCCACACCACCCGCTCGTGCGCCAGGATCGACGAGCGCGCCGCATGCGGGTTGGTGGCCTTGGAATCGTCGACGAACTCCACGCCCGCCAGCTCCCGCACCGACGCCGCGCGATGCGGGCCCACCTTGTGCTCCTGCAGGCCCTCCTTGACGAATTGCGGTGCCACGTCGATGGATCGGGTCAGCGCCGCGGCAGCGAGCGCGTCGGCGACCCCGGCCGGTCCGGGCGGGCTGATGTCGCGCACCTCGGCCAGGATGGCGGCCTTGGTGAACGCGCGGTCGAGCAGCTTGCCGTCCACCACGCCCAGCTCCCCGTCGGCGGGCACGCCCACCCGGAACCCGACCGTGCGCCGCGCGCGCGACTTGCGGGCCAGTGCCGCGGCAACCGGATCGTCCAGGCCCACGACACCGACCCGGCCCATCAGCGCCCGCGCCTTCGCCGCGGCGTACGCATCCAGTCCGCCGTGCCAATCCAGGTGATCCTCGGCCACATTCAGCACCACGCCGGCCTCCGGCCGCACCGAGGGCGCCCAATGCAGCTGGAACGAGGACAATTCCACCGCCAGCACCTGCGGGCCCGGCGTGCGCCGCAGCGCATCCAGGATGGGCAGCCCGATATTGCCGCAGGCGACGCTGGGGATACCTGCCGCGCGCAGGATCGCGTGCGTCATCTGGGTGGTCGTGGTCTTGCCGTTGGTGCCGGTCACCACCAGCCACTTGCGCACCGGGCCGTACAGCCGCGCCTGATCGACCCACCAGGCGAACTCGACATCGCCCCAGACCGGTACGCCCTCGGCGACCGCGGTGGCGAGCACCGGCGAATCGGGCCGCCAGCCCGGGCTCGTGATCACCAGCGCGAAGCGGTCCAGCCCGCCGGGCTCGAGCAGGCTCTCGGTGGCCGCGGTGGCCAGCCCCAGTTCGGCGGCCTCGGTCATCGCGGCGGTCCCGGCGTCGGTGACGACCGGGCGCGCGCCGATATCGCGCAGCGGATCGATCAGCGAGCGCCCGGAGACGCCCCAACCCGCAACGAGAACGTCGCGGCCACGCAGGAATTCGAGCATGGGCCCCGGTGAACGCAGGGCCCGCGGAGTGTGTTCGACCATTGCTGCTTTACCCGACCTGAGAGAGGTATTCGCTGTAGAACAAGCCCAGTCCGATTGCCGACGCGATGGCTGCCAGTAACCAGAACCGAATAATGACGGTAGTCTCCGCCCATTTACTGAGTTCGAAGTGGTGGTGGAACGGCGCCATCTTGAACAGTCGGTTGCGCGTGGTGCGGTATACCGCCACCTGCAGCACGACCGAGGTGGTCTCGGCGACGAACAGCGCACCGATCACGATCATCAGCAGTTCGGTCCGGGTGGTGATGGACAGCCCGGCGATCAGGCCGCCCAGGGCCAGGGAGCCGGTGTCGCCCATGAAGATCTTCGCGGGAGCCGCGTTCCACCACAGGAATCCGACGCAGGCGGCGGCACCGGCCGCGCATACCAGCGCCAGGTCCAGCGGATCGCGGACGTTGTAGCAGCCCGCCTCGGCGTGCACCGAGCAGGCGTTGCGGTACTGCCAGAAGGTGATGATCACGTAGGCGCCCAGCACCAGGCTCATCGAGCCCGCGGCCAGGCCGTCCAGGCCGTCGGTGAGGTTCACCGCGTTGGACCAGGCGACCACGACCAGGCAGACGAAGGCCAGGAAGATGATCACGCCCATCGACACCGTCGTGATGTCGCGGACATAGGACAGGTGCCGGCTGGCCGGGGTCTGCTTGTTCGCCCCTGGCCACTGCAGCGCCAGCACGCCGAAAATCACTGCCGCCGAAAGCTGCCCGATGTACTTGCCCGCCGCGGTCAGGCCCAGGTTGCGGCCCTTGCGCAGCTTGATGAAGTCGTCGATGAACCCGACCGCACCCAGCGCCGTAGTCAGGGACAACACCAGCAGGCCCGACACCGAGGGACCGTCGGCGTGATAGCCGATTCCGATCAGATGCGAACCCCAGTACCCGGCCCACAGTCCGGCCAGGATTGCCACGCCGCCCATGGTCGGGGTGCCGCGCTTGGCCTGGTGACTGGCCGGCCCGTCGACCCGGATCTCCTGGCCGAAACCGCGCTTGGCGAATATCCGGATCAGCAGCGGCGTCAACAGGATCGACACCGCCAGCGCGATCGCGGCCGCGAACAGAATCTGTCTCATTGGCGCTCCTCCATCAATTTCCGCGCCACCGCCCACAATCCGACGGAATTCGAGGCCTTCACCAGCACCACGTCATCGGGCGCGAGCTCGGCCTCGAGCACCCCGAGCGCGGCATCGATATCGGGGACGAGGATCGATTCCTCGCCCCAGGAGCCCTCCATGACCGCGCCCTGATGCAGCGCGTGTGACGGACGTCCGGTGCCGACGACGATCAGCCGATCCACATCCAGGCGCACCGCGAGGCGGCCGATGCGATCGTGTTCGATCACCGAATCCTCGCCCAGCTCGGCCATTTCGCCGAGCACCGCCCAGCTGCGCCGCGACTGTGGTTTGGCCATCGTCACCAGTGCCTTGAGCGCCGCGCGGACCGAATCCGGGTTGGCGTTGTAGGAGTCGTTGATGACGGTGACGCCGTCGGCGCGGGTGCGCACGTCCATGCGGTGCTTCGAGGCGGCGGTGGCGCCGGCCAGCGCCGCCGCGACGGTGGCGAGATCGGCCCCGCACTCGAGCGCGACCGCGGCGGCGGACAGGGCGTTGCCGACCTGATGCTCGCCGTGCACCGCCAATTGCACCGGCACCTCGGAACCCTTGGCGCGCAGCGTGAATCGGGCGCGGGCGGCCTCGTCGAGCTGCACGTCGACCGCGCGGATGTCCGCGTTCGCGGCCTGGCCGACGGTCACCACGCGGGCACCGGTGCGGGACGCCATGGCCGCGACGTTCGGATCGTCGGCGTTCAGCACCGCCAACCCGTCCGGCGAAAGTGCCTCCACCAGTTCGCCCTTGGCCTGCGCGATGGCCTCGCGACCACCGAACTCGCCCAGGTGCGCGGTGCCGACGTTCAGCACCACACCGATCGCGGGCGGGGCGATCTCGGTGAGCGCCTTGATATGTCCCGGGCCGCGCGCGGACAACTCCAGCACCAGGAAGCGGGTGCCGGAGTCCGCACGCAGTGCGGTCCACGGGAATCCGAGCTCGTTGTTGAACGACTCCGGCGGCGCCACCACCGAACCGAGCGGCGAAAGCACCTGGGCCAGCAGATCTTTGGTCGAGGTCTTCCCCGAGGAACCGGTGACACCGACGACGGTCAGCTCGCCGCTCGTGCTCAGCCGCCGCACGCTCGCGTTCGCCAGCTTCGCCAGTGCGCCGAGCACCGCGGCCGCCGACCCGTCGGTGTCGTGCGTCAGCAGGTAGGCACCGGCGGCGGGCTGGTGCGCCGTCGCGGGGGGAACCACGACGGCGGGAACCCCGACCGGGCGCGCCGCGAGCACGGCGACGGCGCCCGCGGCCACCGCGGCCGCGGCGAAGTCGTGCCCGTCGGCGTGCGCTCCGGGCAGCGCCAGGAACAGATCGCCGGAATGGATTCGGCGCGAGTCGAATTCGACCGCGCCGGTCACCTGCACCGCGGGGTCGGGGACGTCGTGCAGCGTGCCGCCGACGATCTCCGCGATCTCCCGCAGGGTTATCTCGATCATGAAACCGTCAGATCTGTGTTATCGGGCGCCGACCTCTGGCCTGACGCGGTCGACGCGGCTGTTTTTCGGGAGAGGGCCTCCGCCAGCACCTCGCGGTCGTCGAACGGATACTTCACACCCGAAATCTCCTGCCCTGTCTCATGCCCCTTCCCCGCGACCAGTACCACGTCGCCGGTCCGGGCCCACTCCACGGCCGCCGCGATGGCGGCGGCGCGCTCGCCGATCTCGACGACCTCGCCGCGCTCGCCCTCGGCGATCCCCTGCGCCCCGGCGGCGATCGCCGCCCGGATCTCCGCGGGGTCCTCGCTGCGCGGATTGTCGTCGGTGATGATCAGCAACTCGGCACCGCGCGCGGCGGTCGCGCCCATCAGCGGGCGCTTGCCCGCGTCGCGGTCCCCGCCCGCGCCGACGACCACGGCCAGCCTGCCCGCAGAGCCCCGCAGGGTTTCCCGCAACGTCGCGATGACCGATTCCACCGCGGCCGGTTTGTGCGCGTAGTCCACCACCGCGAGGAAATCCTGCCCCCGGTCGACCCGCTGCATCCGGCCCGGCACGTCCACCTCGGCCAGCGCCGCGGCCGCGACGCCCGCGTCTACCCCGGCCGCCGCGCACACCGCGATCGCCAGCAGCGCGTTGGCGATGTTGTAGCCGCCCGGAAGACGCAGCCGCACACCGAGTTTGAGCGCTGTGTCGTTGCATTCCCCCGCCCCACCGGCCCGGTCGTCCGGCCCGATCGCGGTGAACTGCTGCCCGCCGCCGTCGAGAGTCGTCGCGGCCACCGCGGTCCAGTCGGGCTCCGCGCCCTCGCCGGCGGCGCCGAGATCGGTCGCCACCGTCACCACGGGGGTACGGCCGCCGACCTCGCGTGCCAGCCGGCGACCCCACGCGTCGTCGACGCAGATCACACAGGAGTCCGCGGCAACCGAGGAGACCGCCGCGGGATCCGGTACGAACAGCCTGCGCTTGGCGGCGTAGTAGTCCTCGAAGTCGGCGTGGAAGTCCAGGTGGTCCTGCGAGAGGTTGGTGAACGCACCCACGGCGAACCGCACCCCGTCCACGCGCCCCAGCGCCAGTGCGTGACTGGACACCTCCATCACCACCGCCTGCACGCCCTGCTCGGCCATCAGCGCGAACATCGCGTGCAGCTGCGGGGCCTCGGGCGTGGTCAGCGCGCTGGGCACCCGCTGCCCGCCGATGCGGGTCTCGATCGTGCCGATCAGTGCCGTTCGCAGCCCGGCCGCCGCCAGGCCCGCCTCGACGAGATAGGAGGTGGTGGTCTTGCCGGACGTGCCGGTGATACCGAGCACCCGCAGCCGCCGCGAGGGATTGCCGTAGATCGCGGCGGACAGCTCGCCGAGCACCGCGCGCGGATTCTCGTGCACGAGCACGGGAACGTCCACCGCGCCGATCAACTCGGCGCCCGCGGCGTCGGTCAGCACCGCGACCGCACCGCGTTCGATGGCGTCACCGGCGAAACGGGCCCCGTGCGCGCGCTCCCCGGCGAGCCCCGCGAACAGATCGCCCGGGCGCACCGCCTGCGATCGTTGTTCGATTCCGGTGATGACGACCTCGTCGAGCGCCCCGGCCGGACCCTGCGGGCGGGCGCCCGTGAGCTCGACGACCGTGCGCAGCGCCGTCGACGGCGGCGCCGCCGGACGCAGCACCTGCGGGCTGGGCTGCACGGGCACAAAGCTCCTCTCGGTCACACTGCGGTTCCGCTCGGCAAATCGTCCGCGGACGGATTCGGATCGACGAGTCAGGGTACCGACGCCGTGTCACGGCCGGGCAACGCGGCTGGGTATTGCGCCGGAACACAGGCATGATATTGGCTCGCCCGGTACGGCCGATCACCCACCCGCCATTCACATCGCCTGGAGGACAAGCTCTTTCGCCGGCGGCGAGGGCGGCACCCGGTCACGCTGCAGCGCCCAGGAGGCGATGTTGTGGAACAGCGGGGCCGCGGACTGCCCGCCGCTGCCGTCCGAGCTGCGGATCGGAGCGTCCAGCATGATGCCGATAACGTAGCGCGGGTTGTCCGCCGGCGCCATTCCGGCGAACGTGATCCAGTAGCGGCTGTCGGAATAGCATTTGCACGCCTGGTCGATCTGCTGTGCCGTACCGGTCTTCCCTGCGATCTGATAGCCCGCGACGGCCGCCGGGGTACCGGTGCCGCTCTGATAGCCGCCCGTCGGGTCCTTCTGCACGATGGCCTGGAACATCTGCCGCAGCGTCTGGGAGGTCTTCACGCTCACCACCCGTACGCCGTCGGGCTGCTTCTCCTCGGTGCGGGCGCCGTCCGGGGCGATCTTGGCCTTGATGATCCGCGGCGGGATCCGCACGCCGTCGTTCGCGATGGCCTGATACATCCCGGTCATCTGCAGCAGGGTCATCGAGAGACCCTGTCCGATGGGCAGGTTCGCGAAGGTCGAACCGGACCACTGATCGCGCGGCGGCACGCGGCCCGCGCTCTCACCGGGCAGCCCGATACCGGTCCGCTGGCCCAGGCCGAATCGCTTCAGCATGTCGGCGTAGCGGTCCTCGCCGATGCGCTGCGCCAGCATCAGGGTGCCGACGTTCGAGGACTTGCCGAAGATTCCGGTCGTCGTATAGGGCACCACGCCGTGCTCCCAGGCGTCGTGCACGGTCACGCCGCCCATCTCGATGCTGCCCGGCACCTGATGCACCTCATCCGGTGTGGTCAGGCCGTATTCGATGGCCGCGGAGGCATCGACGATCTTGTTCACCGAGCCCGGTTCGAACGCGTCGGTGACCGTGGGGTTGCCCAGGCTCTCCGGCGTCCAGTACTGCGGTGACTGCGAGGGATTGAAGGTGTTGTCGTTGGCTATCGCCAGCACCTGGGCGGTGTGGGCGTCCAGCACCACCGCCGAGGCGTCCTGAGCGCCGGACATCTCCTTGGCCTGCTGGACCTGCTGTTGCACGTAGTACTGCAGATCCGAATCCAGGGTCAGCTCCACGCCGTTGCCGTTCACCGCGGGCTGGCGGTTGCGTTCGCTGCCCGGAATCATCGCGCCGTCGGAGCCGCGGTCGTAGGTGTGCGAGCCGTCGGTGCCGGCGAGGGTCGAATCCAGCGCGGATTCCAGCCCCACCTGTCCGTGCCCGTCCCAGCCCGTGGCGCCGATGACGTTGGCCGCCAGCGATCCGCCCGGATAGACGGGGGTGTCCTGGCGATCCATGCCGACCTCGGGGAATTCGTCGTTGATCTCCGAGGCGATCCGCGCGTCGACGTTGCGCACGAGATAGACGAACGAATCGTTGCCGTGCAGCTTGGTCAGCAGATCTTCCTCCGACGGCGCATCCTTGCCCACCTTCTCGTGGATAGCGGTGGCGATCGCCTGCAGCCGTTTGTCCGGGTCGGGCGCCTGCGCGCTCTTGGCGTGCGCGTCGGCCAGTTCCTTGCGCACCACGACCGGCTGGAAGGTCAGCGATTTGGTGGTGATGGTGAACGCCAGCGCGCGGCCGTTGCGGTCGGTGATCGAGCCGCGCTGCGCGTAGTCGACCACCTGCACGATGCGCTGGCTGGCCGCCTCCGCCGACAGCTTCGGCGCGGATACCGTTTGGATCCACAGCAATTGCAGTGCCACGACCAACAGGGCCGACAGCATCACCACCCGGCCGGTGCCGAACCGGAGCCGGGTGGAGGTGTCCGGGCGCAGGCCGACCCGTGGTCTGGCGGCCGGGCGCGAACGCGGGGCCCGCGCGGATTTCCGCCTCGGCGCCGGCGTGCGGCCACGACCACGACCCGCCGGGCTCACCGGGCTCCCCCGGCCGGGGCCGCGGGTTCGGGCCTCGGAGCCGGGGTTTGGATCTGGGCGAGCGGGGCCTCCGCGACCGGATTCGCCACGGGCGCAGGCCGATTTACGGGCGCGGCTGCGACGGGCGGCGCCTGCGGAGCCGGGGCAGGTGCGGACGGCGTCGGGAGCGCGGGCGCCGAATTGGGTACCGGCGCGGGCCGATCCACCGGAGCGGCCGGAGCGGGCGCGGATGCGGCGGGGGCAGGTGCCGGGCTCTGCGGCGCGGCCGCAGGAGCCGGAGCCGCCGGGGCGGGAGCCGCGGGGGTCTGTGCCGGAGCGGTGACGGCGCCGTGCGCCTCGACGTCCTGCGCGGCCGGCGGTTGCGCGGGAGCCGGGGTGCCTGGGGCGGCCGGGTTCTGGTTCTGCCCGGGCGTGACCGGGACGAGCCGTTCGCCTTGCGCCTGAACCATATTCGGCGGCGCAGCCGTCGGTGCGGCCGGCGAGGTGTTCAGCGGCGGGGCGGGCGGACCCGACTGGGCCGTCTCCTTGCCGATCACGGTCACGGTGCCATCGGGGGCGATCACCAGCCGCGCGGGATCCTTGGCCGGGATCATGCCGAGTTCCCGTGCCCTGCTGGCCAGTTCGGGGGCCGAATCCGCGGCCGCCACCTGCCGCTGCAGTTCGGCCTGCTCGTCGGTCAGCTGCTGATTGATCTTGCGAGCGCCGCCGAGGTGATAGCTGTCCTCGGCGGATCGGGTGGTCAGCAGCAGGGTGCACATCAGCCCGCAGCCGAGCAGGGCGATGATGGCGGCCACGAACGGAATCCGGCCCGACATCGCGGCCCGGCCGGGCAGCGGCGGCAGGCTCACGCCGCCCTCGAGCCGATTGCGGCGGCGGGCGTAGGCCCGTTTGGCGGCCCCGGTCTTCGTGTTGTCGGTCTCGTGCGACGACCGCGACGCCGCGCGCCGCTGTGTGGTCCCGGTGTCGTATCGCTCCGTCGTTCGCACGGCGCGTCGTGGTGCGTCCACCCGTGTACGCACACTCATAATCGAGCCTCCCCTACCGTTTTCGCGTCGCCTGCTGAATTCACGGCGTCGCCTGAATTCGTTCCGCCGCCCGCATCCGTACCGGAGCCGCGCGCGGGTTGTCCTCGATCTCCGCCGCCGACGCCTTCTCCGCCCCCCGGGTCAGCACCCGGAATTCCGGCCCCATGCCCGGCAGTTCGACCGGCAGATCCATCGGTGTGCGCGATGCCGACCGCGCGGCGAACACGTGCTTGACCACCTTGTCCTCCAGCGACTGATAGGACATGACGACGATGCGCCCGCCGATCTCCAGCGCGTCCAGGGCCGCGGGCAGGGCGGCCTCGAGAGATTCGAGCTCCCGGTTGACCTCGATGCGCAGCGCCTGGAAGGTGCGCTTGGCCGGATGCCCGCCGGTGCGCCGGGTGGCGGCCGGGATGGCGGCGTACAGCACCTCGACCAGCTGGGCGCTGGTGGTGAAGGGTTGGCGCGCACGGCGTTTGACGATCTCGCTGGCGATGCGGCCCGCGAACCGTTCCTCGCCATAGGTTTTCAGCACCCGGGCCAGCTCGCCGTGACTATAGGTGTTGAGCACGTCGGCGGCGGTCGGGCCGGTGGTCGGATCCATCCGCATGTCCAGCGGCGCGTCCACCGAGTAGGCGAAGCCGCGGTCGGCCTCGTCGAGCTGCATCGAGGAGACACCCAGATCCATCAGGATGGCGCGCACCGAATCGGTCGCCGCCAGCCCGGCCTCGGTCAGCGCATCGGCGATGCCGTCATAGGTGGTGTGCACCAGGGTGATTCGGTCCGCGTACGGCTCCAGGCGCTCGCCGGCCAGGCGCAGCGCGTTGGTATCGCGATCCAGCCCGATGAGACGAATCTCCGGATAGGTGCGCAGGAAATGTTCCGAGTGCCCGCCCAGGCCGAGCGTGGCATCAATCAGAACGCCGCCGGATTCCAGTGCGGGACCGAGGATTTCATCGGCTCGATGCAGCAGGACGGGAACATGCCGGGGGGTGTGGTCTGCATGATCCACCTCGACCTCCCGATCCTGCTCACGTCTCCTACGCCGCACCTGGCGACGATCTATGCGGATTGGACTCACTAAGTCGGTGGGCGAATGCCCCGGGGTCTCTGACCGAAGCACGGCACCTGGCGTTGGGGAAGTACGTCAGGGTCCATGCCCGGGCAGAGGCCGCAGGGCACTCGCCTCGCTCGCGGGGCTAGAAGATTCCGCCCAGCGACTCGTCTCTGGCCAGCGAGTAATCCTCCTCGTTCTCGGCGAGGTAGGACTCCCACGCCTGCTTGTCCCATATTTCGAGGAAGTCGACCGAGCCGATCACCACGCAGTCCTTGGACAGGTTGGCGTAACGGCGATGTTCGGCCGACAACGTGATGCGACCCTGGGTATCCGGACGCTGCTCGTCCGTGGAGGCGGCCAGGGCTCGGACGAAGGCTCGTGCCTGCGGATTGTTCCGGGACGCCGCGGCGGCTCGCCGCGCGAGCGCGGTGAACTCCTCCTTCGGATATACGGCAAGGCTGTGATCTTGACCCTTCGTGACCATCAACCCTCCCGCCAGTTCGTCCCGAAATTTCGCAGGCAACGTCAGTCGCCCCTTGTCGTCCAGCCGAGGCGTATAGGTACCGAGAAACAATCCCCGACACCTCCCGTGTGATCACCTCGTCTGGTAGGCCTCCGCTGGTGCGCGCTCCACATTACCCCACTTTCCCCCACTTTCAATCGAAAGCGAGGGTGATCTCGCTCCCCGCGCGCCCGATTTCGCAGGTCATACCAGCTATCACCGGGGTGGGGAGATTTTGCCGAGATCCGCGACACGCGAGCCGGAAGCGACGGGGAACCCGAAAACGATCAGCAAACCCGCAGATCGCACCCGGGCAGGTGGGCCCATAGGGTGCGAGTGGGGGGTCCGGTGGGGAGAGGTGGGGAGATCTGGCGGGAGGGGGTGGGCAGCGCAGGGCGGCACCGAAAATAAAGCGACACGCCGCACAACGTACGGCGTGTCGTGGCACAGCCTCACTCCCGAAAGGAGTGGAACCGAAAACCCGGATCCGTCATACGGATCCGGGCCGGAGTCAATTGTCCTGTTCGAACCGGCGCCTGAACCGGTCCTCCATGCGGGCGGAGAAGCTGCCACCCGCCTTGCGCTGCTTGCCGCGGCCGGTGGCGGTGCCACCCTGCTGCGGATCCTCGCCGCGACGACCGGCGCCCGCCGCGCCCGAGCTACCCAACAGCAGCAGCACGCCGGCACCGAACATCACGATGAATCCGAGCAGGCTGATGATCGGGAACCCACCGGGTTTCACGGGCAGGGCGATACCGGCGATAAGTAGACACAGGCCGAGGACGAACAGGGCGGCCGATTGCAGTCTGCGTCTGCCCGTAGCAGAACGTAGGCGCCCACCTCGGACGGTCGAGGCGAACTTGGGGTCCTCAGCATAGAGCGCGCTCTCGATTTGTTCGAGCATGCGCTGCTCGTGCTCGGAGAGTGGCACGGTACCTCCCCCGGCACTAGGTGGTGGTCGCCTCCGGGTAGACGACAGACAGCCGACCTTGGCGGCTACCTGCCACCAATGATACGAGTTCGATCAGCGCGGTACCACCTACTCGCCGATGTTCACGCCGAGCCGTCGGCGAGCCACCCCGCGATCGGGCGCATCCGCGCCGCCGCGCTGATCGAATCCTCCACGTCGTGCAGGAACGCCCCTACGCGCGAGGCGAACTCGTCGGCCTGGCGCGCATCGATCGGCCGGTCCAGTCCGGCCTCGATCGCCGCGCGTGTCTCGGAGTGGGAGCTGAAGTAGTCCGACCACATCACGAACTCGGGCGCCGCCTGCTGCATCAGCACCCAGGCGTTGCGCGAGCGCGCCCGCGGCGCCCGGTCCGCACCGGTGAGCGCCAGCACCGCGCCGGCACCGCGCAGCGCGGCGAGATAGGCGGTGCGGAACCGCTCGCGTGGATCGGGTTCGGCCGCGGCCTGCAGCAACAGGCTGTCGGCCCGGTCCAGCAAACCGCCCGCCCGCCCCGAATGTCCTGGATGGTCCATCCGACCGGCCATCACGGCACCTCCAAGTTCGACCCCGTACGCGCGGCGCGCACATTACGCTCGATCCGACCAGCCATCGCGGCACCTCCAGGCTCAACCCCGTACGTGCGGGGAGTGCAGCACCCACCACACGAACCGAACAGGTTTTCGAACGCTTCAATCGAGTGTGAATATAGAGACGACCACCGACAACTTTCGCGCTCGTGCTCGCGACGAGCGCGAGGTGAGAACGAGAGCCGCGCCGACCGGATATGACCGCCGTCAGACTTCACCCCACCCCCGCCCCCGTCGTCGTCGACCTCACCGCGCCCGTCCTACGCACCCGATTGCACGACGCGCTGGCCGTCTACGTCGCCGCGATGGACTACCCCCGCGGCACCGAGCACCATCGCGCACCGATGTGGACCGAGCACATCTCCCGGCCCGGCTGGCAGGCCGTGGCCGCCGTGGTTCCCGACGACAACGGGCAGTTCGACCTGCGCAGCGCCCCCATCGTCGGCATCGCCTACGGCTACCACGGCGCCCCGCACCAGTGGTGGCACCAGCAGGTACACAGCGGCATGCGGCGCTCGGGCTGGGCCGAACACGCCGCACGCGAACTGCTCTCGGACTACTTCGAGCTGACCGAGCTGCATGTGCACCCCACCGCCCAGGGCCAGGGCCTGGGCGCGCTGCTGCTGACGCGGCTGCTGCGCCACCGGACCGAGCGGGCCGCGCTGCTGTCCACGCCCGAGGTCGACTACGAGGACAACCGTGCCTGGCGGCTGTATCGGCGGCAGGGATTCACCGACGTGGTAAGGCATTTCGTGTTCTCCGGTGATACGCGGCGCTTCGCGGTGCTCGGGCGGCGGCTGCCGCTGGAGGCGCCCGAGGTGACCGCACCGCAGGAACGCGTGCGGTGACAGTCCTGATCATCGGATCGGGCCACAACGCGCTGGTCGCCGCGTGCTACCTGGCCCGCGCGGGCGAGTCGGTCGAGGTGCTCGAGCGCGACGAGGTGCTGGGCGGCGCGGTCTCCACGGTGGAGCGCTTCCCCGGGCATCTGGTCGACCGCGGATCCTCGGCACACATCATGATCCGGCACACCGGCATCGTCGAGGAGCTCGAGCTGGAGCGGTTCGGGTTGCGCTACATCGATTGCGACCCGTGGGGTTTCGCGCCGGCCCCGCCCGGCACCGAGCTGGCTCCGCTCGTGTTCCACCGCGACCTGGACCGTACCTGCGCCTCGATAGCGACGGCCTGCGGCAACCGGGACGCCGACGCCTACCGGCGCTTCGTGCGGACGTGGGGGCCGCGCACACAGCGGGTGATGCGGGCCTTCTCCGGTCCGCCCGGCCCCGGACGGCTGCTGCGCTCGTTCTGGGGGCTGAACGCGCGGCCCGATCGGGGCGGTGGGGCGGGGGTACGCACGAGCACAGCTGGCAGCGTGCTGTCCCGTGAGTTCCTGCAGTCCGGAGATGCGCTGCTGGACAGCTATTTCGACGACGAACGGCTCAAGGCGGCGCTGGCCTGGTTCGGCGCGCAGTCGGGCCCGCCGATGTCCGAGCCGGGCACCGCGCCGATGGCCGGATTCGCGGCGCTGATGCATACGTTGCCGCCCGGCCGGGCGGTGGGCGGAAGCGGCGCGCTGACAACGGCTCTGGTGGCGCGGCTGCGCGCGGACGGCGGGGTGGTGTCGTCCGGGGACGCGGTCACTGAGCTGCGCCGCGAGGGTGCGGGCTGGCGAGTGCGGACCGCTTCGGGGCGAAACCTGTTCGCACACACCGTCATCTCGGGCACTCATATCCTGACCACCCTGGATCTGCTAGGGCGCGGCGGATTCGACGCCGGCGTGCTCGACGACTGGCGACGGCGCATCCGGGTCGGCCCCGGCATCGGCATGGTGGTGCGCGCGGCCACCAGCGCGCTGCCCCGCTATCCGGGCGCCGCCGAGCACGAATCCGCGCGCGGGCTGCAGCTTCTCGCGACCGACCGAAGGCAGCTGCGCCTGGCGCACGGCGCCGCGCTGGCCGGGGAACTGCCGCCCCGGCCGGTGGTGCTGGCGATGAGCTTCAGCGCACTGGACTCGTCCATCGCGCCGCCCGGGCAGCATCAGCTCACCCTGTGGGCGCAGTGGCACCCTCGCCATCTGGCCGACGGCAGCGACTGGGCCGCACACGCCGAACGCGAGGGCGACCGCATCATCGCCGAACTCGACGCCGCCGCACCGGGTTTCGCGGACACCGTGCTGAACCGTTTCGTGCAGACCCCCGCCGATCTGGAGCGCGAGCTCGGGCTGCTGGGCGGCAATGTGATGCACGTGGAGATGTCGCTGGACCAGATGTTCTTCTGGCGCCCGCTGCCGGAGCTGTCCGGGCAGCGGGTACCCGGCGCGCCCGGGATGTATCTGACCGGCGCCTCGACCCACCCGGGCGGTGGCGTGTCGGGGGCCAGCGGACGCAGCGCGGCCCGGCTGGTGCTGCGGGACCTGAAGCGGCCCCGGCTGCGTCGACGGTGATCCGCAGACTTCCGGCGCTCGCCGCCGCGCTGCTGATCCTGACCCAGATCGCCTATCCCCTGACCTCCGGCGCGAGCCGGAACCGAGTGACCGCCGCGGTCGTCGTCCTTTCCGCGCTCACCGCACTCACCCACGCGGCGGCAACACGCGGACCGCGCTACGCCGCCGGATTCCTGGTGATCGTCTCGGGTCTCGGTCTGGCCGCCGAGATCCTGGGCACCGCAACGGGATTCCCCTTCGGTTGCTACCACTACGCACACGGCGGGCTGGGGCCCGAACTCGCGAGCGTGCCGCTGCTGGTGCCGCTGGCCTGGACCGGCGGGCTCTATCCGGTGTGGGTGGTGGCCGCACGCCTGTATCCCCGTGCCCGCCTGCGGATTCCGATGACGGCGCTGGGCGCGGTCGGCTGGGATCTGTTCCTGGATCCGCAGATGGTCGCCGCGGGCCGGTGGACCTGGTGTTCGGCGTGGCCCGGACTGCCTGGCATCGGCCATATTCCGTACACCAACTATCTCGGCTGGTTCGCCGTCGCACTGCTCATGGCCGCGCTGTTGCAGCTGCTCGACCGCGCCACCGCCCGCCCCGCCGCCGCGTTCGCGGTACCCGCGGCGGTCTATCTGTGGACCTGGCTGGGCTCGGCCCTGGCCCATGCGGTGTTCCTGGGCATGCCCGCCTCGGCCGGGTACGGATTCCTGGGCATGGGCCTGCTGGGATTTCCGCTGCTGCTGAGCCTGATCCGGCCGGCGCGTCCGGCGCGCCCATCGGTCCGATGAGTCGCCCGGCGGCCGCGCGGATCGTGCCTTTGCCTGGGGCCGCGACGGGGCCCGGCCCCGCGCCGCGCCGACACCGAGCCGTCGCGTTCCGATGAGGTCGGCGTGTCATGGCACGATGTGAGCCGTGCAACCGAGTCCGACATCACCGATGCCCGCGATCACGAACACACCGGCCCGCCGCCGTACCTGGTCGGCGGTACTGCTGATCGCCCTGCTCATGCCGCTGCTCGCGGGATGTCTGCGGGTGCAGGTCTCGATGGGTGTGTCGTCGAACGACCGGGTGTCGGGGCGGATCGTCGTCGCGGTCGTGCCCGCCAATGCCAAGGACAAGGGACCTCAGCTCAAGGTTCCCCCCACCCTGACCGCCAAGGTGCGAGTCGAACCCTATGCCCAGGACGGCTACCTGGGCAGCCAGGTCTACTTCGACGATCTCACCTTCGGCGAGGTGGGTGAACTGGGCGGCCTGTCCAGCCAGACCCAGGGGATGTTCAACCTGCAGTTCGTCCGGACCGGCGATCTGGTGACGCTGTCCGGCCGCGCCGACCTGAAATCCGTCCCGCCGCAGGGCTCGGACATCCAGTTCACCGTCGCCTTCCCGGCCCGGGTGGCCACCACCAACGGCACCCGCGGGGGCGATTCGGTGGTGTCGTGGAAGCTGCCCGCCGGGGATGTCAGCACCCTGCACGCCGAGGTCAGCTACGCCGATCCCAATACGCGGTCGTTCGCGGGCTGGGCCGGGATCGTCGGCGGCATCACCCTCGCCGTCGCCGCCCTGGTCGCCGTCGTCGCCTATATGGCCCGCAACCCCGCCCCGCGCTACCTCACCCGCGAGAAGGTCTGACCCGCCCGCGCGGACGGCCTCCCCGGCGGCCGGGTTCCGGAAGCACTGGCACGACGCCGGATTCTGTGCATGAATGTCACCGGATGTGACATACCGGCACGCGATGGTGCACTGTGCGATTCGACCGATGTGAGGAAGGATCGAACGCGAGGATGGACGACGCATGAGAACCACACTGGCGCGGCTCGTTTCCACCGGGACGGCGATCGCGGCGGGCGGGTGCGCGCTGGCCGCGGTGAATCGGCTCGGCGTGCGGCAACTCGGCGTCGTGGGGCCGCCGGTCATCGAACCGGTGACGGTCTGCATCCCGGCGCGCAACGAGGCCGGGCGCTTACCGGGCTTGATCGCGGATCTGCGTCGGCAGCACGGGATTTCGCGGATGCGCGTGCTCGTGCTGGACGACCGGTCCGAGGACGACACCTACGCCGCCGCCCGCACGGCGGCCGCGGACGACGAGCGATTCACCGTGATCGCCGCGGAGGGGGAGCCGGAACCGGGGTGGACCGGCAAAACCGCCGCCTGCGCCCGGCTGGCCGAGATCGCCGGGGCCGGTGCGGATTCCGGCGCCGCCCCGGCCGGGGTGCTGATATTCCTCGACGCCGACGTCCGGATCGGCGCGGGCGCGATCGCCGCCGCGGTCGGCGAATTGCGGCGCACCGGTGCGGGATTGGTGTCCCCATGGCCGCGCCAGCGGGCTGAATCGACCGCCGAGGCGCTGGTGCAACCACTGCTGTGCTGGTCGTGGGCCTCGACCCTGCCGATGCCGCTGGCCGGGCGCAGCCTGCGCCCCTCGACGGCCGTTTCCTGCGGGCAGTTCCTGGTCTTCGACGCGGCGGCGTACCACGCGGTGGGCGGGCATGCCGCCGTCGCCACGCGGATCACCGAGGATCTGGCCCTCGCGCGGGCACTGCGCCGGGCCGGGCAGCGCACCGAGGTGGTCGCCGCGGGACGCATCGCGAACACCCGGATGTACCGGGGCGCAACCGAACTCGACGCCGGCTATACCCGCTGGCTGTGGTCGGCCTACGGATCGGTGACCGGCAGCGTCGCGGTGGGCGCGGTGGCCGCGCTCGCCTACTGGGCGCCCCCGCTGGCCGCCGTGGCCGGTCGCGGCCGCCTGCGCCGCATCGGCCTGGCCGGATATGCCTGCGCCGTCGCGGGACGACTCGCCGCCCGCTCCCTCGAGTCCGGCGGCGGCCTCGAACGGGCGGACCTGCTTGGGGCCCTGGCACATCCGGTCTCCGTCGCCGCCTACCTGCGGCTGTCGTATCGCTCCCACCGCCTGCACCGGGCCGGGAAGCTCACGTGGAAGGGCCGCGTCGTCGCCGAGCGGGCCGAACTGGTCGGCAGCGCG
Source organism: Nocardia albiluteola (assembly GCF_018860155.1). Lineage (GTDB taxonomy): Bacteria > Actinomycetota > Actinomycetes > Mycobacteriales > Mycobacteriaceae > Nocardia > Nocardia albiluteola. Next base: position 79,578 of record NZ_JAHKNI010000007.1, on the reverse strand, counting down.
CTCAACGCACCTCGGTGACGCCGACCGTCGGCAGGAAGAAGCAGTCGCGGTTACCGTTGCGGACGGTGCCGAACACGGCCGCCAGGACCGTGCCGGAGCCGGTGTCCACCGGCACCGCGCGCACGCCGCCCAGGGGCAGCGACGCGACCAGGAAATTCTGGATGGCCTCCCGCGCGAGCGGGCGCATCTCCTCGGGCACCTGAGCGGGCACCATCGCCGTGGCGACCTGCGTCAGCGTGCCCATGGGCGCCAGGCCGCCGCGGCCGGTGGCGGCGTTGAACCACAGCACCTGCATGCCGGAGGTGTCTGCGCCGTCGGGCCCGACACCGTAGGGCACGAACGCGAACATGGTCTGTCCCGATTTCACCGCGGACAGATCGACTCCGGGTACCTGCACCGTCGTCTTGGGCCACGGCCCCGGTACCGCACCGGCGATCGCCGGAACCAGGCCCATCGTGGTGCCCTGCCGACAGAACGCCGCCGCCGACGGATACAGGAACGGCTCGATGCCGAAGCGCTGCAGCCCGTCGACCGCGCGCTGGTAGGCGTCCAGCGCATCGCTCTGGGCCGCGTCGGTGCGCCAGCCCGCGGCCAGCGCCGCGAGCGCACCGGCCGCCAGTGCCGAGGGATCCGAACCGGCCGCGACGGGGTCCACCGCGGGGGCAGGTGGTGGCGCGGCCACCACGGTGGAGGCGCCCGCGCAGGTCAGCGCCGCGGAGACGGTCACCGCACCGGCTATCCGAACGAGATTGCGCAACACGACCATCGGGGACGGTAAGCCGGCGGAGCTTGCGGAGCCGGTGGGGTGGGTCAACCTCGGGGATGGTAAGCCGGCGGAGCTTGCGGAGCCGGTGGGGTGGGTGAACACAGGGCTCTCCTCGTCGTCAGGGACGAACGAGAACGCTACGCGCAGCTAGAGCAAATCCACCGTTATTCGCGTGCGACACTCCGCAGCTGAGCCTCGACAGCCGACGGTGCCATGGTGTATCCGAGGTTGGTCAACACCTCGGTGGTGGCCTTGGCGAAGTTCAGCGTGATGAAATGCAGACAGGGCGCACCCTCCGCAATCAGCCGCTGCCCGATCTCCGTGGCGATCTCGATGCCCACCTCGCGCACCGCGTCACGGTTGGCCTCGGGATCGTTGCCCGCGGCCCGCTCCAGGCGTGCCAGCAGCGCGGGCGGAAGGGTCCGGCCCGAGAGCTCCTCCGCGCGCTGCACGGTCCGCAGCGAGGTGATCGGCATGAGCTCGGGAATGATCGGCTTGGCGCCCTGCACCGGGTCGCACGCGATCACTCGGTCCCGCAGCCGCAGATAGTGGTCGACGTCGAAGAACATCTGGGTGATCGAATATTCCGCGCCCGCACGCAGTTTCGCGCACAGGTAGGCGGTGTCGTGGTCCAGGTCCGGCGAGCGGTGGTGCCCCTGCGGGAACGAGGCCACCCCGACGTGGAAATCGCCCAGGTCCCGCACGATGCGCACGAGTTCCTCGGCGTACTCCACGCCGCCGGGGTGTTTGTTCCACTGCCCCAGCGGATCCCCGGGCGGGTCGCCGCGAAGCACGAGCAGATTGCGGATCCCGGCGTCGACGTAGGAACCCACGATGGAGCGCAGCTCGGCCACGCTGTGCCCGACCGCGGTGAGATGCGCCACCGTGAGCAGCGTGGTCTCGGTGGCGAGCTGACCGGTCACCCGCGCGGTCCGGTCGCGGGTGGAGCCGCCCGCCCCGTAGGTCATCGACACGAACGCGGGATGCATGCGCTCGAATTCGCGCGCCGCGCGCCACAGCCGTGCCTCGGCGGCGGCATCGCGCGGCGGATTGAACTCCACCGAGAACGGGATGCTCCCGTCGGGGCGCGGCCCCAGCTGCGCCACAATGGACCGAGTTCCGGAGACCTGCGGCGTCCGGGGTCGGCCAGGGGTCGATCGTCCCCGTACGTTGTCGAAACTCACCGGCCCAGTGTAATGCGGACACCGTACGCATCCGGCCCCGCGCCCCGCAGTACTCGAGCGCGACGCGCCGAATCTGCCGGCCCAGCCGCAGGTGAGAGCCCCGTTTGCCGCCTCGACGCGCCCGGAGACGGCGCCATGCCCCCCGAGGTTCGGCGTGCGGGGCCGAGGGACCAGGCACGGCGACGGCGACACGCCCGCAAGACGCCGCCGACCGACGCAGTATCGTTCCCATCCAGGGACGCCCGCGCGTCCGAACCATATGCGTCAGCGATTTCCAGCGGTGCTGTCGCGGCCATTCACCTGGGAGGTTTCGTTGCCCGCCGGAGCAGATACCTCGACCCGCCCGACCCCCGCGGACACAACCTGGCTGGTCGGCGCCGTCGAGGAGGCGTTGAGACGGTTCTTCGCCACGCGCCGAGAGACCGTCGGCAACATGGGGCCCGTGGTGATCGAGGCGATCGAGGCGCTGCAGAACTTCGTGCTGCGCGGCGGCAAACGCACCCGCCCGGCGTTCGCCTGGACCGGCTGGCTCGGCGCGGGCGGCGATCCGGACGGACCGCACGCCCCGGCCGTGCTGCGCGCCTGCGCCGCCCTGGAGCTGGTGCAGGCGTGTGCCCTGATCCACGACGACATCATCGACTCCTCCCGCACCCGGCGCGGCTTCCCGACCGTGCACGTGGCCTTCGAGGATCAGCATCGCTCCCGCGAATGGGGCGGCGACGCAGGGCATTTCGGCGCCAGCGTCGGCATTCTGATCGGCGATATGGCGCTGGCGTGGGCCGATGACATGGTCGCCGGCGCGCGGCTGGATCCCGCGGCACGCGCCCGCTTCACGCCGGTGTGGGCCGCCATGCGCACCGAGGTGCTCGGCGGGCAGCTGCTGGACATCCACGGCGAGGCCGAAGCGGACGATTCGGTGGAATCGGCGATGCGGATCAACCGGTACAAAACCGCCGCGTACACCATCGAACGGCCGCTGCACCTGGGCGCGTCCCTGGCCGACGCCGATCCGGCGCTGATCACCGCCTACCGCGAATTCGGTACCGATATCGGCCTGGCCTTCCAGCTGCGCGACGACCTGCTCGGCGTCTTCGGCGATCCCGCCGTGACCGGTAAGCCGTCGGGGGACGACCTGCGCGAGGGCAAGCGCACCGTGCTCATCGCGGAGGCGCTGCGCCGCGCCGACGCCGTCGATCCGGCCGCGGCCACACTGATCCGGACCCGGATCGGCACCGACCTGAGCCCGGACGACGTCACCCGGCTCCGCGAGGTGATCACAGGCCTGGGCGCGGTCGACGACGTCGAGCGCCGCATCGCCGACCTCACCGACCGCGGCCTCGCGGCCCTGGCGGCCTGCTCGGCGACGCCCGGCGCGAAGGCACGTCTCGAGGCGATGGCCGTGGCAGCGACCAAGCGCGTCTCGTAAGGTCGCGCGCGGCACATGACGATGAAGACCGTCTCCGGCGCGACCGAACGCGTCGTCGTGGTCGGCGCGGGCCTGGCCGGGCTGTCGGCCGCGCTCTACCTGACCGGCGCCGGACACTCGGTCACCGTGCTCGAACGTGCGGACCATCCCGGCGGGCGAGTCGGGGTGTATCGCGGTCCGGACTACGAGATCGATTCCGGAGCAACGGTTCTCACGCTGCCCGAGCTGATCGGCGAGGCGCTGGCCGCCGTCGGAACCGACGCCGAATCCTGCGGCCTGCGCATTCATCCGCTGACACCCGCCTATCGAGCGCGCTTCGCCGACGGCACGACGATCGCGGTCCACTCGGATCCGGACGAGATGGCGGCCGAGGTCGCCCGCACGTGCGGGCCGGACGAGGTCCCGCGCTACCGGCGGCTGCGCGACTGGCTGGGGCGGATCTACGGCGCGGCCTACGGGCCGTTCATGGACACGAACTTCGACTCCCCGCTGGATATGGTCACCGACCCCGGCAAACGGGCGGCCCTGACCGAACTCGTGCGGCTCGGTGCGTTCGGCCGGCTCGGGCCGCGCGTGCGACGGACCCTGCACGACGAGCGCCTCGCCCGGCTGTTCACCTTCCAGGCGCTGTACGCGGGCATGGCGCCCGCGCAGGCGCTGGGCGTGTACGGTGCGATCCCGAACATGGACACCTGCCTGGGCGTGTACTTCCCCGAGGGGGGCATGCGCGCGGTCACGGCGGCGCTGGCGCGGGCGTTCACCGCGGCCGGCGGGACGCTGGAATTGAACATCGAGGCAACGGGTATCGATTACCGCGACGGTCGCGCGCTCCGGGTGAACACCGCCACGAGAACCTACGAGTGCGACGCCGTCGTCCTCACCGCGGACCTGGGCTCCCTGCACCGGTTCGGGATCGCGCGGCGGCGCCCGCTGCGGGCCTCCCCCTCCGCGGTCGTCGCGCACGGCACTATCCCGGCCGAGATCGCCGCGGGCTGGCCGGTGCAGGCCCACCACACCATCGACTTCGGACGCGCCTGGGATCGCACGTTCACCGAGATCGCCGCCCGGCCCGGCCGGGGACGGCTGATGAGCGACCCCTCGCTGCTGCTGACCCGGCCCGCACTGTCGGATCCGGGTTTGTTCATCGACCGCGGGACCCGCCACGAGCCGCTGTCGCTGCTGGCCCCGTGCCCCAATCTGACTGCGGCGCCGCTGGATTGGCCCCGGCTGGGCCCGCCCTACCTGCGCGAGCTGCTGGCGGTCCTGGAGGGCCGCGGCTATCGCGGCATTGCCGAGCACTTCACCGCCGACCACCTGGACACGCCGCGGACCTGGGCGGATCAGGGCATGATCGCGGGCACGCCCTTCTCCGCGGCGCATCTGTTCCGTCAGACCGGACCGTTCCGGACCCGCAATCTGCCGCGCGCCGCGGGCAACGTGGTGCTGGCCGGATGCGGCACCACCCCGGGCGTCGGCGTGCCGACCGCACTGCTGTCGGGAAAGCTGGCCGCCCAGCGGATCACGGGTTCGCGCGGCCGATCCGCGTGATGTATGCCATCCCGGCAACCAATCGACACGAACCGGCGCGCTAGTGTTCCTTCCGGACTATTAAACTGGCCCGCGACCTATTGACCGCGGTCTCGACCGCACCGGAATTGCTGGGGGGAACGACTACCTATGCCGACCCCCGAACCGTTGACCGCCACCGTGACACCCACGGCAACCACCGAGGCCCCGCAGACCGCGGCCGCGGTGATGCCGCGCACCTCGCGGTGGTGGCTGCGCTTCTCGGCCGATTTCTTCCGTAGCCCCGAGGGCAAGGCCGCGCTGCTCGGCTTCTGGGGTTCGCTGCTGATCACCGTCGGTGGTCTCGGCGCGGGCGCCACCCGCCGCAACGATCCGCTGCTCGAGTCCGCGCACCTCTCGTGGCTGCGCTTCGGGCACGGGTACGCGCTGGCGACGATGGTCGTCTGGCTGGGCGTGCTGGCGATGATCATCGCCTGGGTCCGGTTGGGCCGCATCACGATCGGGCGCGACGCCGCCTACAGCGACGTGACGCTCAACGAGCTGCGCGCGATCGTCGGCATCTGGATCCTGCCGCTGCTGTTCGCGGTCCCGATGTTCAGCCAGGACGTCTACTCCTACCTGGCGCAGGGCGCGCTGCTGCGCGACGGCTTCGACCCCTACAAGGTGGGCCCGGTCGCCAACCCGGGCGTGCTGCTGGACAACGTGAGCCCGGTCTGGACCACCACCACCGCCCCCTACGGCCCCATCTTCCTGCTACTGGGCAAGTGGATCACCACCGTCACCGGCAGCAACGTGGTGGCGGGCACCTGGGTCATGCGCTGGGTGATGCTGCCCGGTCTGGCGCTGATGATGTGGGCGGTCCCGCACCTGACCAAGCATCTCGGCGGCAAGCCGACGGTCGCCCTGTGGCTGGCGGTGCTCAATCCCCTGGTGCTCATCCACCTGATCGGCGGCGCGCACAACGAGATGCTGATGGTCGGGCTCATGGCCGCGGGGATCGCACTGGTCCTGGAGCACCATCACACGTGGGGCTTCGTGGTGCTCGCGGTCGCCGTCGCGATCAAGGCCACCGCCGGTGTCGCGCTGCCCTTCCTGGTGTGGATCTGGATGATTCACGAGCGAGAACGCCGCGCGGCCCTGAACGAGGGGCCGCTGCCGCACCCGATGTGGACCTTCGCCAAGATCGGCGGGCTGGGCATCTCGATATTCGCGGTGGTCTTCGCGGCCGCCTCGGCCGTCGCGGGCGTCGGTATCGGCTGGCTGACCGCGCTGTCCGGATCGAAGAAGATCATCAACTGGCTCTCGCTGCCGACGATCATGGCGCACATGGTCACCTGGTTCACGCCGTGGCAGCTGGAATCGGTGCTGTACTGGACCCGGAGCATCTGTGCCGTCGCACTGGTGGTGGTCCTGCTGTGGACGTGGTGGCGCTTCAAGCTCAGCGAGAAGGATGCGGTGATGGGCATCCTGATCGCGTTCATCGCGATCGTCATCCTGTCCCCCGCCGCGCTGCCCTGGTACTACTCGTGGCCGCTGGCGCTGGCCGCCGGATTCGCGATGTCCACCGGGACGCTGATGGTGCTGGTGGGCCTGTGTACCTGGCTGATGCTGGTCTTCGAGCCCGGTGGAGCCATCGGTATGTACAACTTCTGGCATGTCGCGGCGGCCACCTTCGTCGCGGTGGTGGCGGCGCTGTCGCTGCGCACTGTCGATCCGCTGCGGCTGCGCGGCGACACCGGCCGAGCGACCGCCGACGCCGGCCCGCCTGCGCGATGACCGCCGTCGCCGGCGACGGCGTCCGGGATTCGGCGGATTTCAGCACGACTATCGCCGACGCCACGAGCGGGGAGCTGTCGTCGGCGTATCGGCGGTGCCGGGCGATCGCCGCCGAGCACGGGCGCACCTACTTCCTGGCCACGCGGTTGCTACCGCCCGAGCGGCGCCCGGCCGTGCATGCGCTCTATGCGTTCGCCAGGACCGTCGACGACATCGTCGATCACGGCGCATCCGAGGGCGACTCCGACGCGGCGCACCGCCTGGATCGGATCGAGCGGCGCCTGCGCGAACGACTGGACGGCGGTCCCGCCGATCCGGACGATCCCGTCCTGGCGGCGGTCGCGGACACCATCATCCGATATCGCATTGCGCCGCAGCACTTCTGGGTCTTCCTCGCCGCCATGCGCATGGACGTGCCCGGAACCGCGCTGTTCCGCACCCGGTACCGCACGATGGCAGAACTGCGCGAGTACATGCGCGGCTCGGCGGCCGCGATCGGGTTGCAGCTGCTGCCGGTGCTGGGCACGGTGGTCTCGGTGCCCGAGGCCGAACCGGCCGCGGCCGCCCTCGGCGAGGCGTTCCAGCTGACCAATTTCCTGCGCGACGTCGGCGAGGATCTGGATCGCGGGCGGATCTACCTCCCGACGGCCGAGCTGGCGGCCTTCGGCGTCGAGGAGGAGCTGCTGCGGCACTGCCGCGATTCCGGCCGCGTCGAGCCGCGGCTGCGTCGCGCCCTGGCGCACCTGATCGCCGTCAACCGCGACCTCTATCGCACCGCCGAACCGGGCATCGGCCTGCTACGACCGGGGGTGCGTCCGGCGATCCGGACCGCCGCGGTGCTGTACGCGGGCATCCTGGACGAGGTGGAGCGGCAGGACTACGAGATCTTCGCCCGGCGCGCGGTGGTCCCGCGGCGACGCAGACTCCGCGTCGCGGCAACGGAATTCACGCTGCGCCGCGGCCGCGCGTGACCCCCGCACCCGCGTAGACCGGCCGCGGGTGCGAAGGGGCGGGCAATCCTCAGAACGGATCGGCGGCGGCGCGGCGCAGCACCTCACGGGCGAGCGGGCCGTGCAGGGCATCGATCGGACGCCCGGGCAGAGACTCGTCGTCGAGGTAGATCCACCGCAGGATCTCCTCGTTGCTGTATTTCGCGTCGCGCATCACAGTGATCAGGCCGGGCAGATGCTTGGTGATCTCGCCGTCGGAGTCGAAGAAATCCTTGGGGATTCCGGCGATGCCCTCGCGGCGGATCGCGATGATCTGATGATCTCGCAGCATCTGATGTACCCGGGTCACGGCCATACCCAGCTGGTCCGCCACATCGGGCAGCGGGAGCAGGGTGACGGACTCCGGCAGGATGTCGTCGCTGCATGGAAATGCACTCACACCGAACACGGTAGTCGGTTTGCCGGAGCACGTCGTGAGACACCCACCGCGATTCCGCCTATACGATCGGGGGTGGCCGCCACCGGGGCGGCACTCGCTCGTCGCCGAGATCGCGCCGCGGATCGGCGCCATACCCAGAGGTGAGAGCTTTGTGAAAGTCGGAGGACAGCAGTTGATCGGCCAGATGCTGGACGGGCGCTACCGCATCGACGCACCGATCGCGCGCGGCGGCATGTCGATGGTGTTCCGGGGCGTGGACACCCGCCTTGACCGGCCCGTCGCGATCAAGGTGATGGATCAGAATTTCGCCGGCGACCCACAATTCCTGACCCGCTTCGAATTCGAGGCGCGGGCGGTGGCCAAGCTCAAGCACCCGTCCCTGGTGGCGGTGTACGACCAGGGCATCGACGGCGATCACCCGTTCCTGATCATGGAGCTGGTGGAGGGCGGCACGCTGCGCGAGCTGCTGCGCGAACGCGGCCCGATGCCCCCGCACGCGGTGGCGGCGGTCGCCGAGCCGGTGCTGGCCGCCATCGGGGTGGCGCATCACGCCGGGCTGGTGCACCGCGACATCAAGCCCGAGAATGTGCTGATCTCCGATGCCGGCGAGGTGAAGATCGCCGATTTCGGCCTGGTGCGCGCCGTGGCCGCCTCGAACATGACCTCGGCGAGCGTGATTCTGGGCACCGCCGCCTATCTCTCGCCCGAGCAGGTCACCAACGGCACCACCGACGCCCGCAGCGACGTCTACTCGTTCGGCGTACTGATCTTCGAATTGCTCACCGGCCGAGTGCCGTTCACCGGTGACACCTCGCTGTCGATCGCGTATCAGCGCGTCGAGAAGGACGTTCCGAGCCCGAGCGAATTCATCGAGGGCGTGCCGCCGGAATTCGACGACCTGGTCGCCCGGGCCACCGCCCGCGACCCCGCGCACCGCTTCGCCGATGCCGCCGAGATGGCCGGCGAGCTGCGGCGCATCGTCCGGGAGCTGGGCCTGCCCAGCTACCGGGTGCCCGCGCCCAAGGAGTCGGCCGAGCACGTCTCGGCGCGCTACCGGGCCGTGCCGCCCCCACCGCCGCCGGCTCGCACGGAAATGACCACGCGCCTCGCGCCCGACCAGCCCGCCTCGCCGCACACCCGGGTGCTCACCGACACCCGCATGCACGCCCAGCCCACCGGATATGCCCGGCCGGCCGAGCCGGAGCCCTACTATCCCGAATACGCCGGCGACCGCGGCCGATCCCGGCGGCTCGCGCTGATCTGGGCGGCGATCGTGGTGACGCTTGCCCTGCTGCTGGGCATCGGCGGCTGGTATCTGGCGGTGGAGCGTTATTCGGCGGTCCCGGCGATCGCGGGGATGGACACCACCACCGCGACCGCCGAGCTGCGCAAGGACGGGTTCTCCACCACGGTCCGCGACAAGGCCTCGGACACCGTTCCGATCGGCGGCGTCGTCGGCACCGATCCGTCCGCCGGGACCCGGGTGCTGAAGGGGTCGACGGTGGCGGTGCTGGTGTCGACCGGGCAGCCCAGGGTGCCGCAGTTCCGGTCGGGTCAGGACGTGAGCACCGTCGACCAGGCCATCCGCGATCAGGGACTGATTCCGGTCGACAGCGGCGAGATCGCCAGCACCGCACCCCAGGGCAGTGTGGCGCAGCTGAGTCCGGCACCGGGCACGGTGGTGCCCGGCGGCACCGACGTGAAGGTGTTCCGCAGCAAGGGATCCGTGCAGGTCACCATGCCCGATCTGAGCGGTCAGAGCACCGACGACGCCAAGGCGGCGCTGCAGCGCGCGGGAATCACCGTGCAGGACACCAGAACTCATTTCGACCCTCATTACAAGGCCGACCAGGTCGTGGGGACCGATCCGCCGGCGGGCACCTCGGTGCTGTCGGGTAGCTCGGTCACGCTGTATGTCTCGAATGCGGTTCAGGTGCCCGACGAGATCGGCAAGAGCGCGGCCACCGCGCGCGCCGAACTGGAGGGCCAGGGCTTCAAGGTCGTGGTGAACCGGGTGTTCAGCACCGATCAGGGCACGGTCCGCGTGCAGTCGCCGACCGGCGGTGCGAACGTCGAACCGGGCAGCACGATCACGCTGACCATCCTTCCCTTCTGACCGGCCGCGCGGCCCGCGCGGGCGCCGCGATTCCCACGCTCGCCTCGCCCAGCAGATCGGCCCCGGCGACACCCAGCCGGGTCGCGGCAAGTTCGATCGCCTCCCGCAGCACCGCCTCGGCACTGACCCCGACAACCTGGGATTGCTCGCGCCGGCCGGTGCCGCGGATGACGCGAATCCGGCAACGCCACGCCTCCCCTGCCCGGTCCGCCTCCGGGCGCTCGATCGCCACCGAGACCGGGATCCCGTCGACGACGGTCTCGTAGGTAGCCAGGGCGGCCGCAACGAGCAGGGCCGGGCGGCGCGCGCCGCCACCGAGCCGATCACCACCGGCAGCGCGCCGGGCGGCGCGGTCCTGCACCGCGGGCCGATCGGCGACCGGCCGGGCGGCGGCCTCGGATCGATACACGCCCACGGGATCGACGAGTATGGGGCTCACAGCTATGGCATTGGCGATGACATCCGAGCCCGCGGCGTACCGGTCCGAATCCGTGGACGGCACATACATTCCCTCGAGCAACTCATCTGCTACCGATATAACCTTCATCAGGTCCTCCCGCGAAGTTTCCCGCATGCGGTCCGTAGAACTGAAGCATGAACACTGGAAACCTAACCCAGCAATTCGACCTCAGCAACAGTTTGGCAAACTTTTTCTGGATGTGATCCTACCCACATCACCAATCCCGGATCGAAAGTTGCCCCGGCACAACGGATTTCAAGGCGGAGTCGGCCGGAATCCACTGCCACACAGTAGATCCCCATCACGCACACGCCAGAATAGACAAGAATTGCCGCGAGTATGCCCGATTCGATCGATCGGCCCGATTCAGGCCACGGCGAGCAGTGGTGCGCCGGTCTCCGGGTCGTTGATCGCCACGACCGCATCGGTGGTGAACACATCCACCGGCGCCCCGCCGATGCTGGGGCTGATATTCGTGGTCACCTGCGCCGAGACCGCCGCGGGATCGAACCCCCAGGAGATGTTGAAGATCAGCAGGCGGCTGCCATCGCGCAGCACCACCTCCGACGGGATGCCGTCGCGGTCGCGATCGCGCAGCAGCCGCAGAATGGTCCGGTCGGCGGGGTCCACCCGCAACATCCCGGCACCGCGGAAGACGAGGTTCACCGCCAGCCCCTCATCCTCGAAATCCATAGCGTCGGCAAGCCTAGCGCAGCATCTCGGCGACGAGGAAGGCCAGCTCCAGCGACTGCTGGGTGTTCAGGCGTGGATCGCAGGCCGTCTCGTAGCGGTCCTCGAGATCCAGATCCGAGATGTCCTGGGCTCCACCGAGACATTCGGTGACGTTCTCACCGGTCAGCTCGATATGCAGGCCGCCCGGGTGAGTGCCCAGCGCGCGATGCACCTCGAAGAAGCCCTGCACCTCGTCGACGATGCGGTCGAAGTGCCGGGTCTTGTACCCGGTCGAGGACTCGTGGGTGTTGCCGTGCATCGGGTCGCACTGCCAGATGACCTGATGGCCGGTGGCCTGTACCTTCTCGATGATGGGGGGCAGCACGTCGCGCACTTTGTGATTGCCCATGCGCGCCACCAGCGTCAACCGGCCCGGCTCGTTGTTCGGATCCAGCCGCTCGACGTACTCCACCGCCTGGTCGGGGGCAGTGGTCGGGCCGATCTTGAGCCCGATCGGGTTGGCCAGCAGTTCGGCGAACGCGATGTGCGCGCCGTCGAGCTGGCGGGTGCGCTCGCCGATCCACAGGAAGTGCGCGGACAGGTCGTACAGCACCGGATCGCCGGAGGCGTTCGTGGCCAGCCGCAGCATGGCCCGCTCGTAGTCGAGCACCAGCGCCTCGTGGCTGGCGTAGATCTTGGCGGCCTGCAGGCTCGGATCCTGCACCCGGCACGCGGTCATGAACCGCAGCCCCCGGTCGATCTCCTCGGCCAGCTGCTCGTAGCGGGCGCCGGCGGGCGACTGGGCGACGAAATCGCGGTTCCAGTCGTGCACCTTGTGCAGGTCGGCCATGCCGGCGCCGGTCAGCGCGCGCACCAGATTCATCGCCGCGCTCGCGTTGGCGTAGGCGCGGACCAGGCGCGACGGATCGTGTCCGCGCAGTGCGGGATCGGCGACGATGGAGTTGACCATGTCGCCGCGATAGGACTTGAGGCCCTTGGCGTCGGTGTCGGCCGAGCGCGGCTTGGCGTACTGCCCCGCGATGCGGCCCACCTTGACCACCGGCAGGCTCGCGCCGTAGGTCAGCACGACCGCCATCTGCAGCAGGGTGCGGATGTTGCCGCGGATGTGCGGCTCGGTGTTGTCGGCGAAGGTCTCGGCGCAGTCGCCGCCCTGCATCAGGAACGCCTCGCCGCGCGCGACCTCGGCCAGCCGGGCGCGCAGCTCATCCACCTCGGCGGGCATGCAAATCGGCGGCACGCTCTCGAGAACCGTGCGCATGTTCGCGGCGATCTCCGGATCCCACGATGGCTGCTGCAGGGCGGGGCGAGCGAGCGCGTCGTCCAGTCGCCGACGCAGCTCCGCGGGCAACGGAGGCAGCTCCGGCAGGCGATCGATCGGTACGTCGACGGTCCAGTTCACGACATAAGAATAAAGTTCCCGCGGAACGCGCGCGAACCCGGAGGGTGGGGCACCACATCGGCGCGCCGCGAACACGCCGTAACCTCTACCGACGGACGGGCGCACGGCCCGCACCCGCCGGTCGCGATGCCCGGCGCTGAACCGAGGGGAAACCGATCTCACTGCGCTACTTTTACGATTCGGAATTCATCGAGGACGGCGTGACGATCGACCTCGTCTCGATCGGTGTGGTCTGTGAGGACGGGCGCGAATATTACGCGGTCTCCAGCGAATTCGACCCCGACAAGGCGGGTCCGTGGGTGCGGCGCAATGTGCTGCCGAAGCTGCCCGCGCCCTCCTCACCGCTGTGGCGCACCCGGGCGCAGATCCGCGACGAGCTCTACCGGTTCCTCGTGCCGCGGCCGAGCGTGGAGCCGGAGCTGTGGGCCTGGGTGGGCGCGTACGACCACGTGGCCCTGTGCCAGCTGTGGGGTTCGATGGTCGATCTGCCCAATACGCTCCCCCGCTACACCAACGAGCTGCGCCAGCACTGGGAGATGGCCGGTCGGCCGGCGTTGCCGCCGGTGCCGGCCGATGCCCACGACGCGCTGGCCGATGCGCGGCACAACCTCGCGAAGTACGAGGCCATCGAGGCGCATCGGCGCATGCCGTCGTTGTAGTCGTTACAGGTCTATGCTCTCGCCCGCGGCCGGCCGGCGGATCTCCTTGCCGGCCCGGTCGGCCTCGAGGGCGAGGAACTGGTCGACCACCTGCAATCCCCAGTCGTTCAGCAGGCCGTCGTGAATACCGAAGGTGCGCTGCGGATCCACCCGGCGCAGGTATTCGAGCATCGCGGGCACCGTCAGCCAGGGCGCGTCGACCGGCAGCAGCAGGGTCGGGACCTCGATCTCGGTGAGCGCGTCACCGGGGTGAAAGAGCTCGCCGTCGACCAGGAACCCGATGTTGTCGCACGGCGGGTAATCCGGGTGGGCAACATGGTGCTTCGATCCCGCGACCTCCACGTCGAATCCGGCGACCCGGAACTTGTCGCCGTGGTCGACGACGTGTACCCGGTCACCGAGGTCGGTCAGCTTCCGGGCCACGCCCGCGGTGGTGTAGATCGGCGCCGAAATGTCGTGCAGCCGTTCGGCGAATCCCACGGCCGTGCAGACGGAGTGGGGCTCGGATCAGCTCGCGATGGTCTCGGGGACACGGTCGGCGGCGGGGCGGCTGCCCGACGGCACGCCCTTCTTCAGGCTGGAGGCGTAGACATCGACGTACTCGCGCTCGGACATTCGCATCAGGGCGTACATGATCTCGTCGGTGACGGCGCGCTCGACGAAGCGGTTGCCGCCCATGCCCTCGTAGCGGGAGAAGTCGATCGGCTTGCCGAACTTCACGCCCACCTTGCGCAGGCGCCACCGGAACGGCCCGGGCGGGCACACCTCGTCGGTGCCGACTAGCGCCACCGGGATTACCGGAACGCCGGTCTCCAGCGCCAGACGCGCGACACCCGTCTTGCCCTTGTACAGACGGCCGTCGGGCGAGCGGGTGCCCTCCGGGTACAGCCCGACCACACGGCCCTCGTTCAGCAGCTTGCGGGCGGTGTTCAGCGCGCTCTCTGCGGCATCGGCTCCGCTGCGGTCGATCGGGTACTGACCCGAACCCGCGAAGAACCACTTCTGCAGCTTGCCCTTGAGGCCGGGGGTGGTGAAGTACTCGGCCTTGGCCAGGTACGTGATGCGCCGCGGGCTCATCAGCGGCGTGAACAGCCAGTCGGTGAACGACAGGTGATTGCCCGCAAGGATGACCGGTCCGTCGGCCGGGATGTTCTCCACGCCCTCGGCCGTCGGCCGGTTGAACAGGTGCATGAACGGCCCCGGGAACACGTACTTCAAGAACCAGTAGAACATTGCGTCCTTTCACCTCTACGGGGATGGTGAGCCGGCGAAGCTTGCGGAGCCGGCGGGGTGGGCAAATGCAGTGGAGTAAGCCGACCGAGCGTGCGGAGTTGGTGGGGCGGGTGAACACAGTGCGGTTCCGAGACCGGCGTCGTTGCGGGCACCACGATCCGCTGCCGACTTTACCGCCGTCGACCAGCTGTGACCAAGCCCGCACGAGCGATTTCACATCATGGGAATATCGCCGTCACCGACGGGCTCCCGCCGCGCCATCCGGGCTGGAGCTGCGCGCCGGCGAGGTGGCCTTGCGGCGCTCGGGTCCGGCGGGCTCCGACCGGCTCTCGCCGGAATCGGACGCCCGCGGGGCGCCGTCCGCGGGTCTCGCGCGCGCCGCACCGCGCCCCCGTTTGGCCCGGCCCGGCGCCGGCACCGCACCGCCCGGGGCATCCTGCTCACCGAGGGCGGCCCGGGCCAGCTCGGCCGCGCCGATCATGCCCGCGCCCTCGCCCAGCTGTGCGGCGCGAATGCGGGCCATCGGCCGATGCCGTCCGCCGGTGATCGCCGCGGCGTAGTGCTCGCGGGCCTCGTCCAGGAACAGCCCCGCCGAGGAGCTCACCCCGCCCGCGATCACGATCAGGTCCGGATCGAAGATGTCGCTGACGAACGCCAGCCCGAGCCCGAGCCAGCGCGCGAACTCGGCCATCACCAGCTGCGCCACCGGATCGCCGTCCTGCGCGGCCCCCGCCACCCGGCGACCGGTCAGCGAGCCGGGATCCCGGTAGGACTCGCGTGCGAGCACCGTGGAGCGGGCCGGATCGGTGGCCAGCATCTCCAGCGCGGTATCCACCAGAGCCGTTCCGCTGCAGTACCTTTCCCAGCAGCCGCGCTTCCCGCAGGGGCAGGCCCGGCCGTGCGGGACGACCTGCAGGTGCCCCAGTTCCGGTGCCACGCCGAAGCTTCCACGGTACAGCTGCCCGCCGACCAGCAGCGCCGCGCCGATTCCGGTGCCGATGGCCACCAGTACCCCGTTGTGGGCGCCGGCCGCCGCGCCGAAGCGATACTCCGCCCACATCGCGGCGTTGGCGTCGTGCTCGAGGATCACCGGCAGCCCGAGCCGGTCGGACAGCCGGCGCGCGACGGGCGAGTCCTCCCACGGCAGATGCGGGGCGAATCGCACCGAGGTGCGCGTCTCGTCCACGAATCCGGCCACCGCGAGCCCGACCGCGCCGATCGTGTTGCGCGCACACAACTCACGCACGGCGCGCTCGAGCCCGTCCTCGAGCGCCTGTTCCGAATGCGGGGTCGGGGCCTGCACCGTGTCGAGCACCTCGCCCGCGCCGTCGACGACCGACGCGCGAATATTGGTGCCGCCGACGTCGATTCCGACGGTCAGGGGCCGCTCCCGCCCGATGCGCGTGGTCATCGGTTGATCTGCACCGGGATCGAGACGTACCTGGGTTTCGTGCCGCCGGGCGGGGAATCGGGTCCGAGTCTCCCGGAACGCGATTCGGGTCCGGGCGCGGCGCGATCCCCGGCGGTGCCGGACGTCTCACCGGAGGCCGGGAACTGGGCCGCATCGCCGGGCTCGCCGATCCGCCCCTCGGGCGGGGTGCCGGAATCGGTGGGCATGACGGGGTCGACCGGCATACCGGCCAGCGCCTCGCGCAACACCGTCACGATCGCGGTCCCGTGCCCGGCCAGAGCGGCGACCACGTCGTGGTGCTCTCCGCGCGCCAGTGCCGCCGCCGCGCACACCGGGCACCAGCCGCAGCCACCCCATTCGGCACGCCCTTCGGCCGACGCGCGGCGCAGCATCGGCTCGACCCGCTCTAGTACCGCCTCGGCCAGCAGCCGCAGTTCTTCGGTGAGCTCGCCCAGACCCGACTCGTGCGACGGGTCGTGCCAGTCGTCGGGGCTCCCCTCCGGGCCCTGCCGGTCGTCCGTCATCGCGGCCACACCTCGGGATCGGGACGGAAACGCACGACCAGGCGGCCGCCGTCGAGTTCGGCGCCCTCGACCGCACATCGCCGCAGCACCGGGGCCAGGCGCAGCCTGCGCCGGATTCCGTCCGCTCCCACGATCAAATCGTCCTCCACTCGTCCCAGGCGCAGCGTCGCCGGGTCGACCACGGGTAGTTGCAGTCGCAATGTGTACACCGACCGCAGCCCCGTACCCGATTCCAGCTGTACCTGCGCCTCGACGGGCCGCGCGGCCGCGGTGTCGTCGCCAAGCATAGGGTCTCCGGCGTCCTCCGCCCGTTTTCCCGGCATGTCCATCACCGCGAGCGGCGCCCCCGGCACCGCCGCGAGCGGCACGAAGGACAGGGCCGCCAACGATTGCAGGCCCACCGGCTCGGGCCCGCTGTGGTGGACGATCCGGACCGGAACCTCCGGTATTCCCGCGCGCAGCGCGGCCACGACGGCGAGCTGTTCGGCGCGGCGCCGCGCATACCACTCGACCGCCGGATGCCGGGTGGAATCCGCGGCGGCGGGCGCCGGTTCCAGCGGCGGCAGCACCTTGTTGACCACCACCTCCTCGAGCCGCAGCCCCAGCAGTGCCGCCGCCGAACGCATCCGCGCCGATTCAGCCGACGCGACCTGCTCGGCGACCGTGATCAGTCGCGCACCGGTGCGTTCGGGATCGGCGAGCAGGTCGCGCACCCCGGTCACCGCGGTGGCGATGCGCTCCACGGTCGCGGCCAGGACCGCGAGCCGCACGTTCCGGCCGGACGCGCTCAACGCACGCGAGTGCGCCGGCCAGATCCGCTCGAGGTAGCCCAGGAGCGTGTCGGGACCGGTCACGATGCGGAGCATGTCCGCAGAGGGCGGGCAGTCCAGGACGATCACGTCCCAGTCGTCGTCGGCAGCGAATTCGGCGATCTCGGTGAGCATCAAGAGTTCCTGCACGCCGGGCAGCCCGGTCAGCTCGGCCGGGTCCAGCGCCGCGATGTCCACCCCGTGTTCGTGGCCGGCGCCGTCCAGCGTGCGGACCACGTCACGGAAGCGATCCTCCAGCAGCGCAAGGGAATCCAGCTCGATGACATCCAGATCGGGCAGCACCGTGGTGATCCCGGCCACCGTGCCGGGGTCGTGCGGGAACCGGAAGCCGAGCGCATCGCCCAGGGAGTGCGCCTGGTCCAGCGAGGCGAGCAGCACCCGCTCCCCCGCATCGCGGTACGACATCGCGGCCGCACAGGCGAGCGTCGTCTTCCCGACGCCGCCCTTGCCCGCGAACAGCTCCAGCCGGGTCGGCACGCCGGTTCGCCCCGGTCCGCTTCGCCTCAGCCCTCGACCCGCTTCTTGAGTTCCTTCAGGGCCGTATCGGTGATGACCTTCTCGGCCTTGCGCTTGAACATGCCGATCATCGGGATGGTCAGGTCCACGGTGAGTTCGTAGACGACCTGGGTGGTGCCGTCGGACTGCGCGATCAGCTCGTAGCTGCCGTCCTGGGCCTTCTGCAGGTCACCGCTGGACAGCTGCCAGCTCACCGCCTTGCCGTCCGGGCGCCAGGTATAGGACAGCACATAGGTGTCCTTGACGACGCCCGCGTCGAGCACGAACCGCGCGGTGTGCGCGCGGCCGTCGGGAAATTTGTCCAGGATCTCCACCGAACGCGCGGCCGCCACCCATTCCGGGTACGACTCCAGGTCGGCGATGACGGCCATCACCTGATCCGACGGGGCATCGATGATGATCGACCTCTGGGTCCGGTCGGCCATGGCTGAAAGCGATTCCTTTCCGGCGTGCGGTGCGGGAGAACGGGATTCAGGTGGTGACGAGGCGGGAGTGGGCGGGCGGCTCCCCGGCCGCGCGCCCTGCCTCCAGGCGCGCCTTGATCTCGAAGGACATCTTCTTGCCCGCGACGCGGCGGGCCCGATTGACCGCCAGCAGTTCGCGCATCGCCGCCGGGCCCGCGGTCACGGGCCGCGCCGGCTCGGCATGCAGGAAGTAGTGCAGGATCACCCCGTCCAGCGAGGGCTCGAGCCACACCTCCATGGTGCCGGTCACCGCGCCTCCGACGGTCCACCGGATTCCCTTGTCGGCCCGGTCCTCTCGCACCTCCAGGGTGAGATCGGGCCACCAGCGGCGCCACCGGGCCCGATCGGCCAGCAGCTCGCCGACGGCGGACCCGGGGGCTGCGACAAATGTCTGGTCGGCCACCTGGATGCTACTCATGCGGGTGAGCTTAGTGGACGCTGTCGGCGCAGCCGTCCCGAGACCGCGGATGGCCGGAGCGAATGCGGCCGGAGCGAATGCGGAGGTACGCCTAGCCCAAACGATCCGCGCCGCTCGACCGCACCTTCCCGTCGAGCAGGTCGCGCAGCCGCGCACCGCGGGCGTCCCACTGCCACTGCGACCGCACCCACTCCCGTCCGGCGGCGCCCATCTCCGCGGCGGCATCCCGGTCGGACAGCACCGAGACGATCGCATCGGTGATCTCCACCGGCGAGCGGCCGTCGACCACATGTCCGGTGCGGCCCTCCTGCACGGTTTCCGGTGCGCCGCCGGATTTTCCGGCCACCACCGGAACACCGCTCGCCGAGGCCTCGAGATAGACGATGCCCAGCCCCTCGACGTCCAGCCCGGCGCCGCGCGTGCGGCACGGCATCGCGAAGACGTCGGCGATGGTGTGGTGCGCCGCGAGCTCGGCCGAGGGCACCCGGCCGGTGAACACGACGTGATCGTCCAGCTCGAGGGCCGTCGCCAGCGCGCGCAGGCGATCCTCGTACGGGCCACCGCCCGCGATCACCAGCACCGCGCCGTCGACCCGGTCCTTGATCTCCCGCATCGCGATGATCAGCATGTCCTGCCCCTTGCGCGGAACCAGCCGGGACAGGCACAGGATGGTCGGCCGCTCGCCCAGGCCGTAGCGGGCGCGCAGCTCGGCACGCGCGGCCGGATCCGGTCGGAAGGTCTCGGCATCCACGCCCGGCGACAGATATTCCAGTGCCGCATGCCGTCCGAACGCGGCCGCGAACCGCCGCCGCGTGTACTTGCTGACATAGGTGATGGTGTCGGTCGTATTGCCGATCGCGCGCAGCGACTGCCGCGCGCCCGGCAGCATCGACCATCCGACCTCGTGCCCGTGGGTGCTGGCCAGGATCCGCTGGGCACCCGCGCGCCGCAGCATCGGCGACAGCAACGCCAGCGGCGCTGCCGCGCCGAACCAGACCGTGTCGCAACGCTCGTCGCGCAGCAGCTTCGCCGCCCGTCGCAGCACCAGCGGCGTCGGCACCATCAGCGTGGTGGGATGGCGGATCACCTGGAAGGGCTGCTGCGCGTCGAACTTCAGGTGCGAATCCCCGCGCCACCGCGGCGCGTAGACGACCAGTTCGTCGGGCGGCAACCGCAGCGCCAGCGCGTGCAGGTACGACTGGATTCCGCCCGGTCGAGGGGGGAAATCGTTGGTGACCAGCAGGGTGCGCGCCATGCGGGCGAGTCTAACGAGAGTGGGCGACACCGTTCGCCCCGGCTCGACGGCCGTGAAATAACTTGTGCCGCATCCTGATCGCCGGTGGTATGGACACGTGACTGATTCCATCGCACTCGGCCGCCGAATGCACGAGGCCTTCAATAACCGCGACTTCGACGCGATCACGGAGCTCTTCGCCCCCGATTTCTACAGCCATCCCCTGGACGCGGGCCGTGACGCCGTCCGCTCGGCCTGGGAGGCCATGGCGTCGATGTACCCGCAGTCGTTCACCGCGATCGACGATATCTTCGGCGACGGTGACCGGGTCGCCCTGCGCTCCACGGTGCACGGCATGACCGAGAACGGCCAGACCGCGACGCTGGTCGAGATCTTCCGCGTCGCCGACGGTCGCATCGCCGAGTTGTGGGGCGCCAAGGGGATCCCCAACGGGGCCGCATAACGGTGCGCCGACACGCCGCGATTCCTGCCGCTGGACCGTCGTGACGGCGGCCGGTCACGCCGTCGCGTGGGATTTGATCCAGTCGCGCCAGCGGGCGACGAACCCGGCGTGGCCGATGCCGAGCGTCTCGCGCAGCGCGCCGTCGAGCGCGGCCGCATCCTTGGGACCGGTTGCCATATGACGGTAGAAATCGACGAGTTTCGGCTCGCCGTACCGGTCGGCGACAAAGGCATTCGCGGACCAGCCCTGCTCGTAGGCCAGGGCGGCGTTGCTGCCGGGGGCCGGAGCGAAGGCGTCGTCGGACGGCAGATCCGCGGGTAGTACCGCCGCGCGAGCGTTCGCGGTCAGGGTGGGGGCGAGCTGGGCGAAGGCGCGATTCTCCCCGCGGTGGGCGGAGTATTCGGCGAAGCCCTCGAGGGCCCATTGCGGGGACCCGTCGACGGTCACGGCGCGGGCGGCGACGTGGGTGAGCTCGTGGCGCAACGTGTCCCGCAGGCCATCGGCGCCCAGGCGATGGCCGGCGCCGGCGCTGAAGACGACGCGCTGCCCGGTAGGCCGGGTGCCCGGGACGAAGGGATCCGAGACCGACGCGGCGGCAATCTGATCGGACACCTCGCCGGTGGCGTGGGTGAGGGCGGCGAATTCGGCGGGGCCCGACGCCACCGCGACCACCGCGGCCCGCGCCCAGTCGGTCCCCCAGAGCTGGGTGACCGAGGCGACGGCCGCCCCGATGTCACCGGCCAAGGTGTCGACGTCGGCGCGCTGGTAGGGGTGCCCCAGCACCACGGACAGCCGGCCGTCCGTATCGGAAACCTGCTGTGTGACAACGGGTCCGTAGGACTCCATGGTCCGGCGCAGCTCGGTGAGCTGCGGATCGGCCGGAAGCGCCGGCTCGGCCGCCTCCGCCGCCGCGGGGGTGGGCCGCAGCGGCAGGGCCGAGCGCGGCAGCAGCACCAGCGCGCCCCCGATGGCGGTGAGGGCTATCACGGTCGCGACGGTGGCGACGAATTCGAACCGTCGTTTTGCGGCCAGCCAGCCGCGAACTTGCGTCAACGCAGTCATATCAGCACGCTCACGCTCACTTCGGTGTGGTTACGGCATCCCGATCCAGTACCGCCGCGCCCCGTAGTAGGGGAACGACCCCATCGGCTGCACCTGAACAGGCACGCCGAATGTCGACGCATGCAACAGCATTCCGTTCCCGGCGTAGATCCCTACGTGCGAGACATCGGAGTAGAAGAACACCACATCGCCCGGCTGCAACTGATCCCGGGCCACGGGGGTGCCGACCGTGACCTGCTCCTCGCTGGTGCGCGGCAGGTTGATGCCCACCTGATGGAAGGCCCACTGCACCAGACCCGAGCAGTCGAACTGGTCGGGACCGGTGGCGCCCCAGACATACGGATCGCCGACCCGGGTGAGCGCGGCGGCCAGCGCACTGGTGCCGCTGCCGGGAACCAGACCCCGCAGCAGCGTCGATCGATCGAAACCGGGCGGGAACAGCGAACCGGACAGCGAGGCCCGGTCGCCCGCCGACAGCTGGCCCCACGCGCGGATCACCTGGGCGATCGCGCCCTGGAGATCGGCGCGCTTGCGCTCCAGATCCGTGCGTACCGCGTCCGCCTTCTGCTCCGCGGCGTGTGCGGAGTCCGCGGCCTTCGAGGCGATCGACTGAGCCGCGGTCGCCGCGTTGGTGGCCTTCGAGTACTGCGCGAGCTGCGCGCTGGTCTGGGTCTGCAGCACATCCAGCGTGGACATCTGATCGAGCAGCTGCTGCGGGGAATCGCTGGCCAGCACCGAGAACAGTCGGTTGGTGCGGGCGCCCATATAGGCGGCGATGGCGGTCCGGTCCACGGCGGGCTGATACTTGTGGACCTGCGCCTGCGCCGCGGCGACGGCCTGATTGGCGATGCCCAGCTTCCCGTCGGCGTCGCGCTCGACGGCCTGCTTGGCGTTCAGATCATCCTGCGCCTTCAGGGCCTGCTGATTGAGCTGCTCGGACTGATGCGACAGATCCAGCAGCTTCTGCACCGCGTCGCTCGCGCTGGTGGGCGCGCCGACCGGGTCGGCGGAGGCGCCACCGCCGGATCCGGCACTGAGCATCAGCGCGCCTACCGCCAGTGACCCTCCTACCAGGCGTCTGGTTCGTCTGTTCCGATACTGGGCGGTCACTGCCTGCGCTGCCTCATTTCGTGTTCCGAGCTGGTCATCACGAAGGTCTCGATCAGGTTACGGAATGGCGACCGCCCGTGTCCAGCAGGGCACGAAATGATCACGGTCGCTGGACCATTGGTGAATCAGTAGCGGCGCGCCCCGGCGATCGGCATCGAGTACAGCGGCGCGACGGCGACGGGCTTGCCGTAGGTGGAGGCGTGCACGATATTGCCGTTGCCGACGTACAGGCCGGAGTGGCTGCCACCGTAGTAGGACACGACATCGCCGGGCTGCAGGCTGTTCAGCGCGACGGGCGCACCGGCATTGAGCTGCTCGTAGCTGGTGCGTGGCAGGTCGCGGCCCGCCTGGGCGTAGGACCACTTCACCAGGCCCGAGCAGTCGAAGGAGTTCGGGCCGGTGGCGCCATAGACGTAGGGATCGCCGACGCGCGAGAGCGCGGCGTTGGCCGCGCGCTGACCGACGCTCTGAGCCTGGGCGGGGGCCGGCGCGGTGAGGCCCGGGATCTGCGTGCCGGGCGGGAGGATGTTCGGCGGGATCACGCCCTTCGGGATCGCGTTGAGCACCGGATCCGGCACATCGAAGTTGCCGACTCCCGGAATGACGACCGGGGCCGCCGAGGCGGGGGTGGTCGACAGCAGCAGCGCACTGAGGGTGGCAGCGCCGACGGCTCCGGCCGCAACGGCCCGGCGGGCGCTTCGGTTGATCGCCATGATGCGGTGACTCCTCATCTGCCCCGCGGCGCCGCAACCGGATGGTGCGTCGAGCCCCGCAAGGTCCGGCTCAGATTACGAACGCATAACGGTCGGTTGTAAAGCCGTGACCGCGCCCGAGCGGAGTTCGCAACTTTTGCGAAGCATGCGGCGTGCGATATTTATCACACCAATCACGGAACCATAACGACCGACCGTGACCTGGGAGTTCTCGGCGGGCTACCGGGGGGTAGATCCGGGTCGGCGATTGCCGGTTTGGAATGTATTCAGTCGGGGAATCAGCATGTCGTCAGGATTATCCAGCCCTGAAGACGACCGAACAGTCCGAAGTTTGCGGCGAACGACCGCACGTGCCGACGGCACGCCTCGGGGATCAATCCGGATGATCTTCATCCTCGAGACGATTGATCACTGAATCGACTTAATGTGACCCTGCTCACATTTCTGTGCAATGAAGCGAATCGACCTCACGTATCGAGTACCGCGCCGCCGAAATACCGGCATGCCGCGCGCCCGGATTTCCTGTCGTACCCCGGCAATACGCTGCACCCCGTGCCCCAGCCCGCGCCCCGACCGGCCCAGCTGGCGTTCGACGAGCTCGACACGCCGCTGTACGACATCACCTTCGTCGTCGTCGACCTGGAGACCACCGGGACCAGCCCGGACGGCGACGCGATCACCGAGATCGGCGCGGTAAAGGTGCGCGGCGGCGAGATCCTGGGCGAATTCGCCACCCTGGTGGATCCGGGCCGCGCGATTCCCCCGCAGATCGTGCAGATCACGGGAATCACGACCGCGATGGTGTGCTCGGCGCCGCGCATCGAGGCGGTGCTGCCCGGATTCCTGGAGTTCGCGGCCGGGGCGGTGCTGGTCGCCCACAACGCGCGCTTCGACATCGGATTCCTGAAGGCCGCCGCCATGGCGTGCCAGACGGCGTGGCCCGCCTTCCAGGTGCTGTGCACGGTGCAGCTGGCCCGGCGGATCCTGCCCCGCGACGAGGCGCCCACGGTGCGGCTGTCCGCATTGGCCGAACTGCTGGGGGCGCAGACCCGCCCCACGCACCGCGCCCTGGACGACGCCCGCGCGACGGTCGACGTGCTGCACGCGCTCATCGGACGGGTCGGCAATCTCGGCGTGCACAGCCTCACCGAGCTGATCGACTATCTGCCCGCGGTCACCCGGCGTCAGCGCGCCAAGCGGGTGCTGGCCACGGATCTGCCCGCCGTGCCCGGGGTGTATCTGTTCCGCGGTCCCTCGGACGAGGTCCTCTATATAGGGACGGCGGTGAATCTGCGCCGCCGGGTGCGCACGTACTTCACCGGTTCGGAGACCCGCCCGAGGATGCGGGAGATGGTCACCCTCGCCACCCGGGTCGATCACGTGCCCTGCGCGCACGGGCTCGAGGCGGGGGTGCGGGAGCTGAGGCTGCTGCTGGCGCACACCCCGCCGTACAACCGGCGCTCGAAATTCCCCCAGCGCGCGTGGTGGCTCTCGCTCACCGAGGAGTCGTTCCCGCGCTTCACGATCACCCGTAGCCCGGCCCGGGATGCACTGGGGCCGTTCGGATCCCGAGCTTCGGCCGCTGAGGTCGCCGCCCATGTCGCGGAGTATTGCGGCCTGCGCACCTGCACCACCCGCATCCCCGCGCACGGCCGCCACGGCCCCGCCTGCCCGCCCGCCGTGGTGGGCGGGTGCCCAGCGAACCGGAGCGAAACCTGCACCGGCGCGGCGGAATACGAGACCGCGCCGCGGGCCGTGCGCGATCTGTTCACGGGCCGCTCGGACGCGACGCTGCACGCCATGCGTGAACGGGTCGAATCCTGCTCTGCCACCGAGAATTTCGAGACAGCGGCCCGGATGCGGGACCGCACCGCCGCGGTGGTCCGGGCCCTGCGCCGCACCCAGCGCCTGGCCGCCCTGGCCCGCATCGCCGAACTCGTGGCCGCGCGCCGGGCCGAGGGCGGCGGGTGGGAGTTCGCGGTGATCCGATTCGGCCGCCTGGCCGCCGCCGGTGTCTGCGCCCGCGGAGTACCGCCCATGCCCGTCGTCGAGAAGCTGGTGGCCGCGGCCGAAACCGTGATTCCCGCCCGACTCGACGGCCGCTCCGCCGTGCCCACCGCCGATCTGCTGTACACCGATCCGGACGCCCCGGCGGCATTACGGCCGGACGCCGACCTGGACGACCACTATCCCCCGCTGCGCGGCGCGCTCCCGGAGGAGGCGGCCCTGCTCGTGCGCTGGCTCGAGCAGCCCGGAACCCGCATCGTCAGCACCACCGACGGGTATTGCGAACCGCGGTCGAGCGCGGGTGCCTGGTTGTCCTGGCTGGAGCGCGCCGAGACGGCGGTGCGCACCGAGGCGGCGGGCCGGGACTATCTCGTCCACTCCGAGGCGTGACGCGCCGCCGATCGCCGCAGCGGGGCCGGATCAGGGCGATCGCACGCCCGGGCGACTCCTGCAAATAGACTCGGCAGCATGATTACCGCGATCGTTTTGATCCACGCCGAGGCCGCCCGGATTCCGGAGACGGCGCAGGCCCTGGCGGAGCTCGAGGGTGTCACCGAGGTGTACTCGTGCGCTGGCGATGTCGACCTGATCGCGGTGGTGCGGGTCCGCGATCACGAGCAGATCGCCGAGGTGGTCACGGGCCACGTCAACAAGACCCCGGGTGTATTGCGCACCGCCACCCACATCGCGTTCAAGTCGTATGCGCGCACGGAGGTGGAGGCCGGGTTCTCGCTGGGAGACTGAGGGATTCTGGCCGTCCGCCGCCGAGGAGCCACAACCGGCGGCTATCCGGTGAGGACGGACGCCCCGATCGAGGACGCCTTGGCGCCCGCGTCCACGGAGCTGGTGACTCCGCCGTTGCACCCGGGCAGCAGGTAGACGTGCGCCTCACCGGCGCTGTTGTTCACGATCCGCAATCGGAGCGGGAACTTGCGGATGGTGAGACAACCGGAGGTATGGGCATACGAATGGCCGTTGATGATCAGCGTGCCCTGCGCCGCCCGCGCCGGGGTGGCGCACACCAGGGTGCCCACGGCCGCACATCCGAGCATCGCCCCCACGATCGACATCCTCACATCTGGACTGTATCCAAAGCTTCCCCGCGCTACACCTACTACAACGAACCGTTTGCCCGGGACATCCGCATCGGAGGATGACCCAGCGCGCGGCGGACACGGACACCGGATCAACGGGTTTGCGGCAAATTAGCAGCTACGCTGCCTGGCATGTCAATGATCGGACCGGAACTGCCGGTCGACTTCGCTACGCTGAATGACGACCAACGACCCAGAAGTAGCTGGACGCGGCGACTACGGTCGTTTCGGCCGCGACCCCTGCACGCCTCGGCGATCGTATCGTGCGTCGTTGCATACAAGGCGTTCGCGATGTCATACGACTCACTGCATCATCTCGCAACCCGCAACCTGGTCGCTCCCGGTCTCGCATCGAATGTTCCCATCGCGATCGACGGCTTGATGGTCGGCTCGGTCATCGCGACGGCGTCGTTCCGCAAGCGCGGAGCGGGGTGGTGGTACGCCACAGGTCTCTTCGTCCTGTCGACGCTGGTGTCGGTGCTGGGGAATGTCGAATATGCGCACGAGATCGGCGGGGACATCGTCGCGGTCATCCTCCATGCCGGAATGCCGGTCACGATGATGTTTGCGGTACACCTCACGCTCATGCTCTGGAACGACCGCAAGTACGGCACGTACGTACCCGCGCTCGGCGCCGCCGACCGGATCGACGTCGACACCGTGGAATTCGTCTCGGAGCCCGCGCAGTTCGTCTCGGAGCCTGCACAGCTCGTCTCGGAGCCTGCACAGCTCGTCTCGGAGCCTGCGCAGGAGGAGAAAACGGCCCCGCTGCACGACGCGATCGCATCGCCGGTACGTGGGCTACGGCACGTAACCCTCCCGCTCGACCCGCACCGTGCCGATGCCTTGCTGGGCGGCAAACACACTCTCGTCCACGCCGGGGAACGCAGCTGATCCCCGGATCCCGTCATGTCACGACTCGTCAACGGAGACAACGCATGTCATCAATCTCGTCACACCGGCCAGATGTGGGCCAATTCCGCGAAATCGCGGACCGGGTGGTATCGCTGATACAGGCCAGCTCCGACCGCCCGGGGACTCTGAATCAATTCATCGAGGCCATGTCCAGCGCCGAGATGTTCACCGATCTTCTGATCGCGTATGCCAACCGGTGGTTCGTCGAGACCGGCGGCCAATCGATTCTCCTCGGACCGGAGATGTTCTGGCTCTTGTCCTCACCCGATACCCGCGGCGGCACTGTGATCGCCGATGCGATCCCCGAGGCCGACACCGCCCGTGGTTCGGGCGAGCGCAGCCGGAAGATGCTCTTGGTCTGCCTGTTCGAGAGCCTGGCCCATCAGTCGTGGCCATCCATCGGCATCGAGCCCCGGATCCCGGTCAACGGGGTCGCCTGACCTCCTCAACAAGAAGGCCCCGAGTCGTTTCCGACTCGGGGCCTTCGTTGTGGATCGAACTCAGTGCTCGTGCCCGCCGGCCTCACCGGCAGCCTGATCCTGGTATTCGGCCAGGATCTCCAGCTGCTTGTGGTGCTCGGCGTGCTCGATCGCGGTGAGCTCCGTGGCCTGGGCCGCGGGGTCCGCCTTGAGGAACGAGCCCA
The DNA here is from genome assembly GCF_018860155.1 of Nocardia albiluteola. Lineage (GTDB taxonomy): Bacteria > Actinomycetota > Actinomycetes > Mycobacteriales > Mycobacteriaceae > Nocardia > Nocardia albiluteola. The sequence continues at coordinate 51,546 of NZ_JAHKNI010000007.1, read as the reverse complement.
TGCCCGGCTTGCCCGCCAGACCCAGCTTGTTCATCTTCTTGGGCACGGTCGCACCCTGGTACTCCAGCGGGATCGGGTGGCCGTGCTCGTCGACCGGGCCCAAGGGCTGGTGGATCTCGATGTACTCACCGTGCGGCAGGCGCTTGATGACGCCGGTCTCGATGCCGTGCTCGAGCACCGCCCGGTCCGCACGCTGCAGGCCCAGGCAGAACCGGTACGCCAGCAGGTAGGCGATCGGCGGCGCGGTCAGCAGCGCGATGCGGAAGAACCACGTTGTCGCGTTCAGCGAGAGGTCGAACTTCAGCGCGATGATGTCGTTGTCACACGCGAAGGTCAGCACCAGGTAGAACGCGATCGCCATCGCGCCGATCGCGGTGCGCACCGGCACATCTCGCGGACGCTGGAGCAGGTTGTGCCGGGCGTAGTCGCCGGTCAGGCGCTTCTCGATGAACGGGTAAGCGATCAGGACCCCGAACACCAGGCCCATGATCAGCGCGACCCAGAACGGCGCCGGAACCGTGTACCGGCCCAGATACAGCTCCCACGGCGGCATCAGACGGGCCAGGCCGTCCGTCCACATCATGTAGAAGTCCGGCTGCGAACCCGCGGAAACCTGAGAGGGGTTGTAGGGACCCAGGTTCCAGATCGGGTTGATCTGCAGCACGCCACCCATGACCGCGACGATGCCGAGGGTGAACATGAAGAACGCACCCTGATCGGCGGCGAACACCGGGACGATGCGCGCGCCGACGACGTTCTTCTCGGTGCGGCCCGGACCTGGGAACTGCGTGTGCTTCTGGTACCAGACCAGTGCCACGTGCGCCGCGATCAACGCCAGGATGATGCCCGGCAACAGCAGCACGTGCGCGACGTACAACCGCGGAATGATGATCGTGCCCGGGAAGTCACCGCCGAATATCAGCCAGTGCATCCACGTGCCGATCACCGGGATGCCCATCGTGATACCGCCGAACGCGGCGCGCAGGCCGGTGCCCGAGAGCAGGTCGTCCGGGATCGAGTAGCCGAAGAAGCCCTCGAACATCGCCAGGATCAGCAGCAGCGAGCCGATGATCCAGTTCGCCTCGCGCGGCTTGCGGAACGCGCCGGTGAAGAAGATGCGCAGCAGGTGGATGATGATCGACGCCGCGAACAGCAGCGCCGCCCAGTGGTGCACCTGGCGCACGAACAGGCCACCGCGCACCTCGAAGGTGATGTTCAGCGCCGATTCGAACGCCCGCGACATCGTGACGCCGCGCAGCGGTTGGTAGGCGCCGTTGTAGACGACATCGGTCATCGACGGATCGAAGAACAGGGTCAGGTACACACCCGACAGCAGCAGGATGATGAACGCGTACAGCGCGATCTCACCCAGCAGGAACGACCAGTGGGTCGGGAAGACCTTGTTGATCGAGCGCTTGACGAAGGCTGCCATGTGGTAGCGCTCGTCCATTTCGTTGGCCTGTACGGCCGCTTTACTCGGACTCATGAACGACGCTCCCAGTAGGCCGGTCCGAGCGGCTCGATGAAGTCGCCGTTGGCGACCAGGTAGCCCTCGGTGTTGACGGTGATCGGCAGCTGCGGCAGGGCGCGCGCGGCGGGACCGAAGATCGGCTTACCCCAGTGAAGCGCGTCGAACTGCGACTGGTGGCAGGGGCACAGAATGCGGCTGTCCTGCTGCTCGAACAGCGAGGTCGGGCAGCCCAGGTGGGTGCAGATCTTCGAGTAGGCCCAGTAGTCGCCGAAGTTGAAGCTCTCCTGGCCCCTGCGCTTGACCGCCCTGGCGGAATCCTCGGGACGGAAGCGAATCATCATGACCGCGTTGCGGATACCGCGCAGTGACTGCAGGGTCTCTTCCTCGTTGCCGCGCCACTCTTCCTTCCACGGGAACACCGTCTCCATGCCGCCCGCGTCGAGATCCTCGGGCCGCACCAGCACGATGTCCGAGGGACGACCGGTGTCCTTGCGGATGTAAATGGTCTGGCCCGGGTAGTCCGGAGTCCAGCCCGACACCCACAGGGGCGACTTCTTGCCCTGCGCCCACGGGTTCTTGATCAGGCCGCCGACGAAGACGAACAGCGCGCCCACGCCGAGCACACCCAGGCCCAGGCCCGCGGTGCGGGTGATCAGCTTGCGGCGAGCCAGCGTGGAGGTCTCCAGCGCGTCGCTCAGCTCGGCGACCAGCGTCTTGCGCTCGACCTCGGGCGAGGCGCCATCGTGGCGATCCTGGATCGAGATTTCCGGCGGGATGAACTTCTTGCGGATCAGCACCATGGCCACGCCGATGGCCAGCACCGCGATGCCCAGCAGCAGGCCGTACAGCGGGGTGGTCAGCGAGTAGATGCCCGCTCCGGACTCGTCGCGGGACTTGTACTGCCACGGCCAGAACAGGAAGACGCCGATCAGCGCGATGCCCGCGATGGTCGACAGGACGAACCAGAACGCCACCTGACGCTCGGCCCGCTTCTCCGCGCGGGTACCCGGAACCGGCCAGCGCGGCGCGCGGTAGGCGACGTCGACGCCGTCCCGCTTGGTGCCGAGCTCGACCAGCTCGGCCTGCGACATCGCCTCGAGCTGTTCCTCGGTGGGGTTGAGGTTCTCAGGCGGGGTTGCGGCACTGCCGTCCTCGGGCCGGCCCATGTCGTTGTGCTCCTTATCTGTCATGAGCGGGATCCGATCCACATCGCCGCGCCGACGACGGCCACGATCCCGATCACCCACATCGCCAGGCCCTCGGTCGCGGGACCGAAACCACCCAGGCCGTAGCCGGCCTCGGGGTGCGACTCGGTGCGGTTCTTGATGTACGCGATGATGTCGCGCTTCTCGTCCGGGGTCAGCTGACGGTCGGAGAACTTCGGCATGTTCTGCGGGCCGGTGAGCATCGCGGTGTAGATCTGCTGCTCGCTGGCCGGGGCCAGCGGCGGGGCGAACTTACCGGAGGACAGCGCGCCGCCCTTGCCGGTGAAGTTGTGGCAGGACGCGCAGTTCATGCGGAACAGCTCGCCGCCGACGCCGAGGTCGGCGTTCTTGATCAGCGACTCCTGCGCGATCTTGCCGTCCGCGTCGCGCACGACGCTCGGGCCGCCGCCGTTCGAGGCGATGTACGCCATCAGCGCATCGGTCTGCGCCTCGTCGAACTTCGGGGTCTTGCGCACGATCTGCGCGGCGTTCCACGGCGCGGGCATGCGGCCGGTGGACACCTGGAAGTAGACCGCGGCCGATCCGACGCCGATGAGGCTGGGGCCGCGGTCGAGCACGCCCTGCAGGTTCGCACCGTGGCACGTGATGCAGGAGGTGTCGTAGAGCTGCTTGCCCTGGCGGATCAGCGAGGACTGGTCCTCGTCCGCGGTGGCGACCTGCGCGTGCGGGGTGAGCGCCGTGGCAGCGAAGCCGGCTCCGACCAGAGCCATCAGAAGTACCAGCCCACCGGCCAGCTTCCGGCGCATCCGGCGCTGTTTGCGGGTCTTGGTTGCCTGGGGGTTCCCGGCGCTGCCGACCCCTGGGCTGCTGGGCCCTTCTGGCACTGACGGGGGTGATGAACTCATCTAAAGTCCCTTTGGAGTAGACGGAACCGACTGATGCTGAAGTTGTCGCCCAGCGGGCTAGCGCACGAAGTAGATCGTGGCGAACAGCCCGATCCAGACGATGTCGACGAAGTGCCAGTAGTAGGAGACGACGATCGCGGCCGTCGCCTGCGCCGGGGTGAACTTGCTGACCTTCGTGCGGATCAGCAGGAAGATGAACGCGATGAGACCGCCGATGACGTGCAGACCGTGGAAGCCGGTGGTGATGAAGAACACCGAGCCGTAGACGCTGCTCGAGATCGAGGTGCCCTCGGAGTACAGGCCGTGGTACTCGGTGGCCTGACCGCAGACGAAGAACAGCCCCATGAAGAAGGTCAGCACGTACCAGCGGCGCAGACCGAACACGTCGCCCTTCTCCGCCGCGAACACGCCCATCTGGCACGTGAACGACGAGGCGATCAGCACGGCCGTGACCGGCACGGCGAGCTTCATGTCGAGTTTCGTCGGCTCCGGCGGCCAGACACCGTGGGCCTGGGCGCGGGCGACGAAATACATGGCGAAGAGGCCGGCGAAGAACATCAGCTCGCTCGACAGCCAGATGATGGTTCCGACGCTGACCATGTTGGGCCGGTTCAGCGAGTGCACACGCTGAGTTATGGCCGATCCTGGGGTCCCTACTGCGGTCGTCACGCCGGTAAGTATGACTCGTCGTAGTACGACAGGAGTACCCGGGTGCGAAAGTTGATGTTCCATGTCGGAACCCGCAGGGCAGGACGAGGTCTCATCCTCGTCCCGGCGTGCCCGTCCGGCTCGCTGATCTTGGCAGGTCGGGGCCGGTTCTGCGGCGATTACACGGTCGATCCGCACCGACCCACCGGGGTCGGCCGGCTTGGCACCTACGGGCAATATTCGGCTTCTATTGTTGTGCAACGGGCGAGCGCGGCGTGCGGTTCCCGCCCGAGGAAACGGTCGGTTCCGGCGGGGTTCGGTACCCGATTTTCGGCGAGGGAGATATGGGATGGGTGTGCGGGCGGCGTGGCGGCGGCTCCTCGGGCGGGACGAGACGACGGCGTGGGATCCCGCGCGCGGGGATCTGGTGGTCGTGGTGTCGAGTTTCGACGACGCCGAATCCTGTTCGGCCGCGTTGGAAAGGGCCGTGAGCTGGACCGCGGCCGCGCCCGCGCTGCTGCGGCACCATCTGCGGATTCCGGCCGAGCAGGTCGAGGCGGTCGTCGCGATCGCCGCTCAGGACGACTACTCCCCCGCCGGGGCCGCCGCACCTGATCCCGAGCTGGTAATCCCCGGACCCGAGAACGGCGCGACGACAGTGGATTTGCTGCTGCAGCGGGTGCTGGTCCTCGATGCGCTGCATTGCTCGCAGGAGCGCTCCCGGATGGCCGGCCTGGCCCAGCGGCACGAGGGCTCGGTTTCGGGGTGGGACGCGCTGCAGCCCGAGCGAAACTAAGGTTGTCCTGCGGCATTAGGCTGCTACGAGCACGTGAGTGCGGAATATGCGACAGGAGACGTTTGATGAGCGCGCGCACCTGGCCGGGGATCCTCGGGACCCTCACCGACGGGGTCGATCTGACCGCGGAGGAGGCGGCGTGGGTGATCGACGAGATCTTCTCCGACAACGCCACGCAGGCGCAGATCGCCGCCTTCGGGGTCGCCGTCAAGATGAAGGGCCCGACCCCCACCGAGCTGGCCGGGTTCGCGGCGGGCATGCTCGGGCGCGCCAAGCAGGTGCCGCTGGATGCCGAGGCGATCGATATCGTCGGTACCGGGGGCGATCGGTCCGGCACCGTCAACATCTCCACGATGTCCTCGATCGTGGTGTCCGCTGCGGGGATTCCGGTGGTCAAGCACGGCAACCGGGCCGCGTCCTCCAAGAGCGGCGGCGCCGACGTGCTCGAGGCGCTGGGGGTGAAGATCGCGCTGGGCCCGAAGTCGGTGGCGCACTGCGTGCGCGAGGTGGGTATCGGGTTCTGTTTCGCGCCGATGTTCCACTCCGGGCTGCGCTATGCCAGCCCGGCGCGCGCCGAGATCGGCATCCCCACGGTCTTCAATGTGCTGGGACCGCTGACGAATCCGGCCCGGCCGAAGGCGGGGCTGATCGGTTGCGCGTTCGCCGATCTGGTTCCGGTGATCGCCGGCGCATTCGCCGACCGCGGCTCGAACGCCCTGGTGGTGCGGGGTAACGACGGCCTGGACGAGATCACCACGGCCGACACCACCGACGCCTGGATCGTCACGGGCGGGCAGTTGTCGCGGGCCGCGATCGATCCGGACCGGCTGGGCATCGACCGCGTGCCACCGGAGGCGCTGCGCGGCGGCGACGCGTCGGTGAACGCCGCGATTGCCCGCGACATGTTCGCCGGGGCGCCCGGCGCCGTCCGCGACGCGGTACTGCTCAACTCCGCCGCGGCGATCGTCGCCTTCGAGCTCACCCCGGACAGCGCGGGGGTGGATATCCACGACGCCCTGGCCGGCGCCCTGATCCGGGTCGCCGACGCCGTCGACTCCGGCGCGGCGACGGACCTGCTGGACCGCTGGGCCGCCCTGAGCAACAAGCTCGGCGCCGACTGAGCCGAACCTCGCTCGAGGGCGGTTCCCCGCCCGCATTCCGGGTGTATGCCGGGCTGAACGTCATTAGAATTGCGGTCAGCACCCATCGAGGAGCGACGGCATGAGCTTCCAGAAGATTCCTGCAGGTAAGCGTGGCAATCCGGCGATGCGGATCAATCCGGTCACGCAGTTCATGATCACGGCGATGCAGCGGTTTCACCGGTTCCGGGGCGACCGGTTCATGGGGATGGATCTGCTGTATCTGACCACCGTGGGCGCGAAGTCCGGCCAGGAGCGGCAGGTGACGCTGAGCCGGTTTCCCACCGAGAAGGGCTGGCTGATCGTCGCCTCGGCGGGCGGGGCGAAGGTGCAGCCTGCCTGGTACCACAACATCGCCACACACCCGGATCAGGTGTGGGCCGAGGTGGGCGGCAAGTCGTTCCGGGTGCGAGTGGAACAACTCGAGGGTGACCGGCGCGCGGACGCCTGGAACCGCATCAAGGCCGAGCAGCCCCGCTACGCCGGCTACGAAGACAAGACCGACCGCCTGATCCCCATCCTCGAACTGACCCCGGCCACCTAGCGATTGCGTGGCGCGGCCATCGGCAGCCGATCGACTCGGCGGCCGGTGGGCATGGCGGCACTCAGGACATATAGCGCACGATGCTCTCGGCGACGCAGGCCGGTTTCTCCGCACCCTCGAGTTCGATCGTGACGGTGCGGTCGGCCTGCAGGCCACCGGGGATGTCGCGGACCGCGTCCAGGGCGACGCGGGCACGGATGCGGCCGCCGACGGGAACCGGGGTGATGAACCGAACCTTGTTGAGGCCGTAGTTGATTCCCATCCGGATGCCCGCGACGGTGGTGGCCTGACCGACCAGGGGCACCGACAGGGACAGGGTGAGGAAGCCGTGCGCGATGGGGCCACCGAACGGGCCCTGGGCCGCGGCCGCCGGGTCGACGTGGATCCACTGGTGATCGTCGGTGGCGTCGGCGAAGGTGTTCACCCGCTGCTGGTCGATCGTCATCCAGTCGCTGACACCGATCTCGGTGCCCACGGCCGACTTCAGCTCGTTCAGATCCGCGAAATCTGTCATCGGTAGCGCTCCTTCAATTCTCGTTTGAGCACCTTGTGCGTGGGGCCCAGGGGCAACTCGTCGACGAACTCCACGCTCACAGGCGCCGCCCGCCGTCGACGTAGAGGGTCTGGCCGGTGATGAACGACGCCTGGTCCGAGGCCAGGAAGGCGACGGCGTTGGCGATGTCCCCGGGCTGCCCGACGCGGCGTACCGGGGTGATCTTCGCGGCCTCGGCCTGCAGCTGCTCGGGGCTCACTCCGACGCGGGCGGCGGTGGCGGCGGTCATCTCGGTGACGATGAACCCGGGGGCCACGGCGTTGACGTTGATGCCGAACGGGCCCAATTCCATTGCCAGCGTGCGCGTGAGGCCCTGGATGCCCATCTTGGCCGCGGAGTAGTTGGCCTGGCCGCGATTGCCGAGCGCGGACACGCTGGAGGTGTTGACGATCTTGCCGTACTTCGCCGGAACCATGTGCCGCTGCGCCGCCCGGCTGCACAGGAACGCCCCGCGCAGGTGCACCGCCATCACGGTGTCCCAGTCGTCGACCGACATCTTGAACAGCAGGTTGTCGCGCAGTACCCCGGCGTTGTTGACCAGGATGTCCAGCGAACCGAGTTCGGCGGCAACGCGATCGAACACCGCGTCCACCTGCGTCTCGTCGGTGACGTTGCAGCCCATTGCGATCGCGGTGCCGCCGTCGGCGACGATCTCCTCGGCCGTTGCCCTGCAGGCATTCTCGTCGAGGTCGGCGATCGCCACCGCGATGCCGTCGGCGGCCAGGCGGGCCGCGGTGGCCGCGCCGATACCCCGCGCGGCGCCGGTGACGACGGCGACCCTGCGCTGTTCTGTCATTGGGGTTCTCCCGATTCGTTCGTGAAAGTTGTGCTCAGGCAAAGGCGCTCACGCCGGTCAGGGCGCGGCCGATGAGCAGTTTCTGGATCTGGCTGGTGCCCTCGTAGAGGGTCAGCACGCGCGCGTCGCGCAGGTACTTGGACACCGGGTACTCGTCGATGAAGCCGTAGCCGCCGAACACCTCGAGCGCCTTGTTGGTGGATCGCACCGCGCACTCGCTGGCGAAGAGCTTGGCCATCGAGGCCTCGGTGCCGAACGGCTTGCCCCTGTCCACCAGGTCGGCCACCCGCCAGGCCAGCAGCCGCGCGGCGTCCACCTCGACGGCGATATCGGCCAGGATCTCCTGCACCAGCTGGTAGGAGGCGATGGGCCTGCCGAACTGCACGCGCTCGGTGGAGTAGTGGACCGCGGCCTCGAGCGCGGCCCTGGCCACGCCGACGCAGCCGGCCGCCACCCCCATGCGGCCCTTGTCCAGCGCCGCCATGGCGATCTTGAAGCCCTGGCCCTCCTGCCCCAGGCGCAGCGTGTCCGGCACGCGGACCCGGTCGAAGACCAGTTCTGCGGTGCGCTGGCCGCGCAGCCCCAGCTTGCCGTGAATCTCGGTGCGGGTCAGCCCGGGGGTGTCGGTGGGGACCAGGAAGGCGGTGATGCCCCGGGCGCCCGGGCCGCCGGTGCGCGCGAAGACGAGCGCCACCTCGGCCCAGGTGCCGTTGGTGATGAAGATCTTGGTGCCCGAGATCAGCCAGTCGTCGCCGTCGCGCTCGGCCCTGGTGGTGAGATTGCTTGCGTCCGAGCCGATATCGGGTTCGGTCAGCGCGAAGCAGCCCAGCGCCTCTCCGGCGCAGAGCCGGGGCAGGAAGCGCCGCTTCTGCTCGTCGGTGCCGTAATACTTGATCGATTTGGAGACCAGGCCGAGGGAGACCGAGACGATGCCGCGCACGGAGCTGTCGCCGCGGCCCAGCTCCTCGAGCAGCACGCAGTAGGCCAGCGCGTCGCCGCCGGAGCCGCCGTACTCCTCGGGGATCTCGATGCCCAGAAAACCCATCGTGCCGAGCTTGCCGACGATGGCCGGATCGACCGACTCGGCGCGGTCCCATTCCCGCGAGTAGGGAACGACCTCTTTGTCCACCCAGGCGCGGGCCACGTCGCGCAGTTCGCGGTGCGCCTCGCCGAGTTCGAAATCCATGATGCGGCTCCTAACCATACGGTGTTAGGTTTACGTCCCACACGGTAACCTAACAGTGTTTGGTTCTTCAAGGCGTCCCGGTGACCGGGTGATAAATTCGACCCTTCGCCGGTCACCGACAGCAGGGAGGTGCGAGTATGGCCCGGCCCCGCGTGCCGCTGCTGAGCCGCGACCGCATCCGCGAGAGGGCGCTCGAACTGATCGATCGCGACGGCCTGGCCGCGCTGTCGATGCGCAAGCTCGCCGCCGAACTCGGCGTGCAGGCCGCCTCCCTGTACGGCCACTACCCCACCAAGGACGACCTGCTCGACGACATCTCCGAGCAGATCATGGCGGCCGTGGACACCTCGCCGTTCGAGACCGGCGACTGGCGGCACGGGCTGCGCGAATGGGCGCGCTCGTACCGGGCCACCCTGGCGCAGCATCCGAATTTCGTGCCGTACCTGGCCACCGGGCCCGCCCGCCGGAACGAGAGCCTGCGCATGGCCGACGCGGTGCACGGCGGCCTGGTCGCGGCGGGCTGGCCGCCCCGCCAGGCCACCATGATCGGCGCTGCCGCCCGCTACGTGGTGATGGGCTCGACGATCGCATCGTTCTCCCGCGGCTTCGTGGACGACGTGCAGGTCTATCGCGACCGCTATCCCCATTTAGAGCAGGCCCACCTGCTGCGCGCGAAGGCGGACGAGATCGACTCGGAGAGTTTCGAATTGCTGCTCACCGCGTTCGTGGACGGGCTCGAGGCACGGTTCACGCAGGCGCGGCGAGGGCGAGCCGGGCGCCGGGGTACGGCCGAAGGCTGAGCGCGGGAACGCGGTTTCGCCGGTCAGGCGTGTCCCGATATAGGCAGTAGCGCGAGGAAGTTCCGGACCAGGGGACGATCGTCGTCGGTGCGGTGGGCGAGGTACACCGTTGTCGCCGCATCGGTTTCGTCCAGCTCGAGGATCCGTACCGTGGGCGGGGCGTTGAATGTCGCACTGCGCGGGGCGATCGTCACCCCCAGCCCCTCGGCGACGAGATACACGATGGTGGCCCAGGTCGATGCCTCCTGGACCACGCGCGGCCGGTGGTCCGCGGCCAGCAGCGGGCGCAGATTGAGGTCCTGCGCCCGCGCACCCGCGGCCCGCGGGAAGAAGACCAGTGGATCCTGCGCCAGTTCCGTGGCGACGATACTGGCGCGCGCGGCGTGCCGATGGTCGGCCGGGAGCACCGCGACGAAGGGTTCGGTGACCAGCGGCACCGTGACCGTGCCCGGCTCGTCGTCCGGATCGCGGACGATCGCCATGTCCAGGCGGCCCTGGCTCAGCTGGGCCATCAGGTGCGAGGTGAAGCCCTCGATGAGGTCCGCCTGCACCAGCGGATAGCGGTCCAGGAATCGGCGCACGCCGCGCAGCGTGTTCAGGGCCAGCACCGAGGGCACGTATCCCAGGTACAACCGCCCCTGGCTGCCCTGCCCGACGCGGCTGACCTCGTCGAGATCGCGCGCGGTATGACCGAGGATGGCCGCGGCCCGCTCGCGCAGCACCACCCCCGCCGCGGTCAGCGCCACATGCCGCGAGGTGCGTTCGAAAAGCCTTGCGCCCAGCAGGGTTTCCAGGCGCTTGATCTGCTGGGTCAGCGCGGGCTGAGCGATGTGCAGGCGCGCGGCGGCCCGGCCGAAGTGCAGTTCCTCCGCGACCGCGAGGAAATATCGCAGGTGCCGCAGCTCGACATCGTCCAGCAGGCGTGCCGCATCGACCATAAGTTCAATGTATCAATCCGACCTATCAAGTATTGGACGCGATCAGTCGCGGACGACATGCTGGAGTTCGTGACCCCGCAGACCTTCTCCGGCGATCTGGTCGTCCGGCCGATGTCCTCCCCCGCCGACGCCCGCGCCTTCAAGGACCTCAACGAGCAGTGGATCACCATGCTGTTCGCCCTCGAACCGGCCGATCGCGCGGTGCTCGACGATCCGCAGGACGCGATCCTGGCCAAGGGCGGGCAGGTCCTCATCGCCCGCGACGGGCAGCAGATCGTCGGCTGCGTCGCGATCGTGCCCGAGGGCCACGGGGTCTACGAGATCTCGAAAATGGCCGTGGCGCCGGAGCATCGCGGGCGGGGTTTCGGCCGCACCCTGCTGAGCGCGGCCATCGACCACGCCCGCGCGCTGGGCGCCACGGCCCTGTTCCTGGGCAGCAGCACCAAGCTCCCCACCGCGGTGCACCTCTACGAGCAGGCCGGATTCGTGCACGTCCCGCCCGCGGACATCGGGCCGATGCCGTACGACCGGGCCGATGTCTTCATGCGCCTGGAGCTGACCGCCTGATCGCCGATCAGCGCACGCCGAGCGCCGCGAGGATCATCGGGCGCGCGGTGGCCATATTGCCCTGCCAGTAGGGCCAGGTGTGGGTGCCGGCCCCGATGTCGATGCGCGCGGGGATGCCCAGTGCCGCAACGCGATCGGCGAACATCCGGGCCGCGGTCATCGTCATCGCCTCGAGCCCCATCCCGCCCACCGTATTGCCGAGCCCGTCCGCGAGATCCAGCGGACCCGGCAGGCCGTTGCCGCTCGAGACGTAGATCGGCAGTCCGCGCAGCCTTCCGGCCTGCACCGTGGCGTCGTTGCGGACCCAGGCGGGATCGGATCGCGGGCCCCACATGTCGTCGACGTTGAAGCCGCCCTCGTTCCACATCGCCGCGCGCATCGCCTCGCCCCAGAGGGGGAACGTCGGATTCAGGAATCCGGAGAAGGATCCGGCGAATCGGAACTGGTCGCGATGGTAGGCGGCCAATATCAGCGCGGCGTCTCCGCCCATCGAGGCGCCGACGATGGCATCGTCGGTCCGGGAGACGCCATAGCCCTGCAGGAAGGCCGGGAGCTCGCGGGTCAGGAAGGTTTCCCACCGGTAGGTCGTGGCCTGATGATTGGTGCTGCTGGGCCGGTGCCAGTCGGTGTAGAAACTCGAGTGGCCGCCGACCGGAAACACCAGCGTCACATTGTCATCGGCGAACTGGCGCAGGATATTGGTGTCGGAGGTCCACTGATTGTGATCGGCCGGCGCGCGCAGACCGTCGAGCACGTACAGCGCCGCGCTCCCGCCGTGTGCGGCCCACCGCACCTGCACCGGGATCGGCCCCATACTCGAGGGCACCGACAGCTCCTCGAACCGCCCCGCAGGCTGTGGCGCCGCGGCAGCGGCCGCAGCACCGATCGACACCGCCAGCAGCACGGCGGTCACGAGGGCGCCGATCCGCCCGCACCACCACACGATCGCCCCGCGATCCATACCTCGCCCCGTTGCGCCCACCCTGACACCTCCCACCACGATCCCCGGCATCGACCCAGGTGACCCTACTCCTGCCGCATCCGATATCGGACTAACCGTTCAAATCGTGTCGGCAATCGTTCTCGATCCGCAGCAATACCAGGAATGACGAGACTTCACCCGGCAGCACTCCTCGCGGCCGGTCCGCTCGTCGAGACAGTAAGCGGCATGCGGTAATTCGATTGAGCGAGCCGGTGCCGGTCCGTACCATCGGGAGCACGATTCGCGCACGCGAGGAGGTGGGACCCATGACGCTGCACATCACCAACGGGTTGATCACCAGCACCGTGACACCCGAGACCGCGCACCGGATCCCCATTGCCGAGGGCGGCATGTGGGTGCTGAGCTGGCTCCCCGACCGGGTGCTGACGCGCGATCAGGCCATCAGCGGCCTGGTGCTCGACGAGACCCTCAGCGTCCCGGACACGGTCCATACCGAATTCGCCATGGAGCTGGCCGCATTCCGCGCCGCCGACCTCGGCCTGACTCTCCGCGAGGTCGTCCTGCGCCTGTGCGCGCGAATGCTGGAACGAGACCAGCTCGCACACAACGAGAGCGGCGAGTCCGACGCCGTACCCGGTCCCGACTGTTCCGGGTACGGCGATCGGCCGCGCGCCCTTCTCATCCTGGCTCGTCGGCTCACGACCAGCACAATCGTATAGCTGGCGCCCAATCCATCGGCCAGACCCGTTGCCGCTCAGGAAGAACCGGTGGCCATAGCAAGACCAAATCCACAACCGCCCGTGCGCCAACGGTTTTCGCCGGCCGAGCTGCGGTTCACTCCGGTTCGGGAGTGGGGTCGCCAGCCGGGAAAAATATTGGGCTGAGCAGATATCGGGTCCGGTCGGGCGCGGGCTTGTTCAGCATGCGCGGCACGATCACCTCGCGCAGGTCGCGCAGGAGCCCCTCCAGTTCGCCGCGGTCGAGCCAGACCGCGTGCTGCCGGTAGCCGACGAGATCGGCGGCGGGGTCGGCGTCGTCGCGGTCGAGGTAGGCGTTGAACTCGGCGATCAGCACGGCCATCGCGGTGGTGAAGATGCGGCGATGGTCCTCGATCGTGGCCTGGGCGACCGCCTCCTCGTCGACCACGGCCCTGCCCCGGTTCAGGCGGTAGTGGCGCTCGACCGCGCCGCGCACCCGGCGCTCGCCCGCTACCTCCAGGACTCCGGCCGCGGCCAGGGCCTCGACGTGCCGGTAGACCATCGCCTTCGACACATCGGGCATCCGCGCGCTCAGCTGGGCGGTGGTGAGCGTGTGCCCGCCGCTCAGCGCGTGCACGATCCGCATCCGGGCGGGGTGCGCGACAAGTTCCAAAGCGTCCACTTCCCAATGTTCTCATATCTTGCTACCGTTCTCATAACACGAGAAAGGTTGTGAGGGATGATCCCGACACAGAACGAAGCCGTGGCCGTGGCCACCACCGTGATGGAACTGCTGCGCGCGGAGCGGTTCTCGGAGATCGAGGAACTCTTCGCGCCGAGACTGGCCGCGGCGGTGTCGGCCAACACCGTGCGGCTCGGGTGGATGTCCGAGACCGCGAGAATCGGGTCGGTCCGCGGCCTGGGCGAGATCACCACCGCGCCGCTGCACGACGAACTGATGCTGGCCAAGATTCCGGTCAATGGCGACAACAGCGGCATCGAGGTCCACATCTCTGTCGACGACGCGGGCAGGCTGCACGGATTCCGGCTCGCCCCGCCGAGCGAATCGGACTGGACGCCACCGAAATACGCGTCACCACGGCGCTTCACCGAGCGGGAGGTCACCCTCGGATCCGGCCCGCATGCGGTGTCCGGCACGCTCACCCTGCCCAAGGGCGACCGCCCCCGTCCGGGTGTCGTGCTGATCGCCTCCGGCCCCAACAATCGCGACGTCACCACCGGGCCGAACAAGCCGTTCAAGGATCTGGCGTGGGGCCTGGCCAGCCGCGGTGTCGCGGTGGTGCGTTTCGACAAGATCGGCCACGCGCACGCCGGGGTGGAGAACGTCCCGGGCTACACGATGGTCGAGGAGTATCTGCCGCACGCGCTCGCCGGTGCCCGGCTCCTGCGGGAGCAGCCCGGCGTGGACCGGGTCTACCTCGCCGGACACAGCGGCGGCGGCAAGGCCGCGGTGCGCGCCGCCGCGGCCGAGCCCTCGATCGCGGGTGTGATCATCATGGCCGGAGACACCGTGCCGCTCCCCCGCTCGATCATGCGCACCATCGAGTACCTGACCGAGCTCGAACCCGACCCCGCCCCCGAGATGAAGACCGTGGCCGAGGCCACCGCGCGGGCGGCCGCGGCGACCGAGGATCCCGGCCTGTCGCCCGACACCCCCGGCTCGGAGCTGCTGTTCGGGATGCCCGCCTCCTACTGGCTGGACATGCGCGCATTCGACCAGGTGGCGACCGCGGCGGCGCTGGAGCGACCCATCCTGATCCTGCAGGGCGGCCGCGACTATCAGGTCACGCTCGCCGAGGACCTGGCCGGCTGGCGGGCCGGGCTCGCCGGGCACCCGGACACGACGATCCGCATTCTCGAGGCCGACGACCACATGTTCTTCCGCGGCAGCGGCCGCTCCACCCCGGCGGATTACCAAGCGCCGCAACATGTCGATCCCGAGGCCGTGGCCGCCATCGCGGACTGGCTGGCCCCCGGGCGCGACCGCGGGCGCATCGCCCGCCTGCTCAACCACCTGGCTCGATGAACACCCGAGAGGTAAGACCCATGACCGACACCGACACCGACACCGACACCGATCATGTTGCCGCGCAACTGCAATGGATAATCGAGGCCTCCGTGGCCGACCCAGCGCCGACGGCGAGCGAGATCGCCACACACCTCGCTCCCACGCTGCTCGAAAACGGTGGAAGCGACAGCATTTCGACGGCCCTCGCGAGCCTCGGACCGCTGACGATGGGCCGGATACACACCCGCACAGCGGATCACATGCACGCCTCGATGCACGGCCGCGACATCGAGATCCTGCTCGATCTGACCGTGAGCCCCACCGGACTCATCGACAGCCTCGCCGCCACCCTCGTCAAGCCCGCACCCACCTCGTGGGCCGAGCTCGACGCCCGGCTGGCCACACTGGCTCCACGAGCATCCTTCGCGGCGATGGAGATTCGGTCCGACGGCCACTGCGAGCTGATCCACGGCCACGAGGCCGAGGTCCCCAGGCCGACCGGCTCGGCGTTCAAACTCTACGTGCTCGGCGCGCTCGGGCAGGCCGTCGCGCAGGGCTCGGCCCGCTGGGACGAACCGCTGAGGATCCGCGAGGACCACCGCAGCCCCGCGGGCACGATGCAGTATCTACCGGCGGGCACCGAGGCGCCGCTGTCCGAGTACGCGGATCTCATGATTTCGCTCAGCGACAACACCGCCACCGACCACCTGCTGCACCGCCTGGGCCGCGAGGCGGTGCAACGCCAGCTGGCGCTGTTCGGCCATGCGTCACCGGAGACGAATCGGCCGTTCCCGTCCACCAAGGCGTTCTTCCAGTTCAAATTCGACCCGGATTCCGGTGATGCCCACCGTTATCCGCGTTTGTCCGAGCCGGAACGGCTGGCGATGCTGGAGCGCCTGGAGGCTCGGCCGCTGCCCGATCCGCGCCGGATCTGGCCCGAACCCCGGTTCATCGACTCGATCGAATGGTTCGCCTCCCCGGCCGACATCTGCCGCGCCTACGCCGGGCTCGCGAGCCTGGACCAGCCGGAGATCGATCACGCCCTGTCGCTGGGCGATGCCGGAATCGGCCTGGACCGCAACCGATTTCCCACCGTGTGGTACAAGGGTGGCCAAGAGCCGGGAGTGCTGACCCTGCAATACCTGGTACGCACCAAGCAAGGCCACGGCCTGGTCGTCGCGCTGCTCATGTCCGATCCGGAGACCGCGCTGGACGCCATCGCGCCCCTTGCCGAGGGCCAGGCACTTATCCGCGGTGCCTTCGACCTCATGGACGACGCCGGCTGAACTCGGAGACGGACCGCACGGCGGCGAGTTCCACTGCCGCCGATGCGATCCCGCGCTAGCGCGGAAACTGTTCGAGAACCCGCATGCCGTCCGGCTCGAGCAGCAGGACCGTGGGGGTCACGTCCGAGCCGCACTCGTGTGGCGCGCTGACCATCTCGGAGACCTTCGCGGCCGAGGGCGTGTCCGCGCGGGCGACGAAAAGGTGGTCCTCACAGGGGAATCCGGCGACGAAGCGATCGCCGTCCAGAATGTCGATGACCCGTTCAGTGAAGTCCGGCAGGGAGACCGCGGCCGCGGGCATGTGCGTGGCGTCGACGCCCTCGACGTGCAGGATGCGGCCGTCCGAGCCCTCGAGTCCATCGCCGCGCAGCACCATCCGCAGCCCGCGCTTCAGGTTCTCGCCCGCTTCGGCGAGGACCGTCTCGAAGGCGATATTCTTCTCCTCCAGCTGGTTCCGCAGGATCCACTGCATATTCAGCGTGCCGCGCGGGGTCGGGGCCACTCCCGCGACCACGACGTACAGCCCGCCCGGAATGAGCGCGTGCGAGGCCAGCAGCTCGGGCGGCTCGGATCCGGTGCGCAGCAACGGAAGCCCGATTCGTTCCGGCGCGGCGGCGATGTCGTTCTTCATCTCCTCGACCCGGTTCTCGAGCTCCTGCTGTTCCTGGGCGCGCGCGACCGCCTCACGCAGGCGCCGGGCACCCGCGATCGCCTCGGGCCAGCCCTCGGGTTCGGGCCGGGAGAACACCGCCCTGCGCTCGAGCAGATTGGGGAAATTGCGCTGGGTGAACGCCTCGTCGGTGGGGGTCGGCTCCCACTCCGACATAATCGCCGTCACCGATTCGGCCGGCATCCGGTACTGCCGGAACACCCCGCGCCACGCCTGCCGGTACCCGTCCTCGGCCAGCGCCGGGACGGGAATCTGCACGACCCTGTCGTCCTCGCCGTACTGGAACACGATGTTGTTGGTCTCGAAGTGCACCTCCTCGTCCGACACCGTCTCGTCCGGCATCTCTTCCGGCACAGTGTCGTCCGGCACAGCCTCGTGGTTGTGCTCCGCCTCGGTCATTCGCTATCCCTCCACCCGAATCGCCCACACCGTAGGCGAATCCGGATGGCGGTGCAATCGGATAGCCCTCCACCACCGCGGAATCAGCCCGGAAAGTGCGCCCGCACCTGATCCTCGGCGAGCCCGTACTCGGCGAGTTCGTAGCGGTGCACCGGCTTGCGGTCGCCGCTTCGGCTCTCCTGGTCCAGCGCGGTCATCGCGGCACGCGCGGCGTCGGTGAACTCGATACCGAAGGCACGGTAGATGGATTCGACCGTCCCGAGCGGATCGGAGCGCAGATCCGCGAAGTCGACGTCGATGAACTGAGCCGGGTTGTGCCGCGCACGGGCGGCGGTGAACTCGCGCAACCCGCGCGACCACAGCTCCAGCTGTGTCTCGCCGATCACCTTGCCGGAGAACGTATTCGACCAGCCCTTCGTGGTGTGCTCGGACAGGCTGCACGAGGACGCCAGCACGGTCACCGGATCGCGGTGGGTCTGGATGATCAGCGCGTCCGGATAGACCGCCAGCAGCGCGTCCAGGGCGAACAGGTGGCTGGGATTCTTCAGGATCCAGCGCCGCCGGTCGCCCAACCCGATCAGCTGCAGGTTCTTGCGATGCCGCACATAGGCATTCGTCCAGTTCTGTCCCTGCAGCCACTGCGAATAGGTCGGCAGATAGGCCAGGCTCTCGTACGCGATGGATTTCACGGTCTGGCGCAGCAGCTGCCAGCACTCCTCGACCTCCGCGGCGGTCATGTAGTGCAGCCCCATGAATTCGGGGTTCTCCAGGTGGTGCCGGGCGAAGCCCGCGTCGATCTGCTGGTAGATCGGGTTGTCGGCCCAGGTCTCCCGCGGCGGGCGCGGCTGCGGAAACTCGGTCAGCCACATCTCCAGCGCCTGATGGCCCGGATCCGCGGCCAGCAGCCGGTGCAGGGCGGTGGTCCCGGTACGTGGCAGGCCGGTGACGAAAATCGGCCTGGTGACCGGGGTGTCGGCATAGGTCGGGTGCGCCCGCCAGGACGCCTCGCTCAGCGCGCGTGCCACCAGCGCCCCGCGCAGGAAGTACCGGTTCATCTTGCTGCCGAGCTCGGTGAGATCCGCGTCGCGCCGGTAGGACTCCAGCAGGACGCCCAGTGGCTCGCGGTAGTCGTCCGGGCCGAAGTCGGTGAGACCACAGACCTTGGTCGCGGAGGCGTGCAGGTCCTCGACCGTGCCCACATCGGTACGTACTGTCATCGCATTCCTTCTCAGAAGTGGTATTCGCCGCAGTTCACGTCGAGGGTCTGACCGGTGATGGCGCTGGACCAGTCGGAGGCGAAGAACACCACGGCGCGGGCGATTTCGTCCGGCTCGGGCAGGCGCTTCAGGTCCGACCGGCTCGCGGTCTGCTCGTACACCTGCTCGGCGGTGCTGCCGTACTTCTTCGCGACCTCGCCGAAGTACCACTTCAGCTGATCGCTCCAGATGTAGCCGGGCGCCACGGTGTTGATGCGAATTCCCCTGTCCCCCAGCTCCGTCGCGAGGGTCTGCGACATGGCCAGCAACGCCGCCTTGGCCACCTTGTAACTGCCGTAACGGGGTTCGGAGTGCCGCAGCACCATCGAATTGATCATCACGACCGATCCCTGGGACTTGGCGAGCTCGTCGGTGCAGGCCTTCGTCACCCGCAGCCCGCCCAGCACGGTCAGCTCGACGCTGTCGCGGATCTGCTGAAAATCGGTGCGCTCCAGCGGTTTCATCGAGGGCACCGAGAAGGCGTTGTTCACCAGCGCGTCCACCCGGCCGAATGTTTCGACGGTGCGGGAGACCAGGTTCCCCACCGCGGCGTCGTCGGTGATGTCGGTGGGCACGCTCAGCGACACGCCACCGGCGGCCTCGATCTCGGCGGCCACTTCGGCCAGGCGGGATTCAGTGCGCGCGGCGAGCACGACCTTTGCCCCCTGGCCCGCGGCCTGTAGGCAGATCGACCGTCCCAGGCCGGGACCGACGCCGCTGACCACGACCACCTTGTCGTCGAGCAGTCCCACTACAGCATCCTCTCCGCGAAGGCGCGCTGCCGATCGGAAATCCGTGCGCGCCAGCCCTCTTCGTCGATCCGGTTGGTGTCGTAGTGCGGCAGATACTTCGCCACCTCATCGACCGCCAGCACCTGCACGCTCGGGCCGTCGGCCGCGGTCATCTCGCGCGCGACCCGCTGCCAGCGGAACTGCAGAATGCCGCGCCGGCGTCCGGTGGTTTCGATCCAGTTGGCGATGGCGGGATTACGCGCCGACACCACCATGCGGATCATGCCGTCCGGATCCACCTGCGCCTGCGCGCTGTTCAGGCTCGTCTGATGGTTGACGTAGTCCAGCGAGATGTACCAGCGGCTGCCCAGCTGGAAACCCTGATACGGCGCATCGGATTCGGGCACGGTGATCAGCAGCGCCTCGTCCTCGGCGAGATCGAAATGCCCCACCGAGGAGAACTGCGTGCTCAGCCCGCCCGGAGTAAGCCGGGGCGCGGTGAGCGTGTTCACCGGAAGGTCCAGGTAGAACCACTTCGGGAAGTTGAACCAGGTGTGGATGCGCTGCACCAGCATTCGGGCCGCCGCCCGGTACCGTTTACGCTGGCGGTCCAGATCCGACGGGACGGGCGCGGTACCGACGGTGTCGACGCGCTCGATGCGGATGGTGCCCTTGCGTTCGCGCGTCCAATCCCCGTACACCTCGCGCACCGCGAGCATCGAGGCGCCCTCGCCCAGCACGAAATAGTTCGGGCCGGGGTTCTCCTTCGGCGGGCCGAAGCGCAGCCGGAAGCCGCCGTCGGCATCGATCTCCACGCGCCGATCGTCGAACGCGTCGTCGCCGTTGGGCACGTCCGTGGCGGTGTAATCGCCCTTGAGCACCTGGAAGCTGAGGTCCACCGTGCTGCCGCGGGTGCCGGTCACCAGGTACTCCGCGCCGGGTTCGACATTCGCGTGGTAGTAGAGCGTGTCCGGATTGTCCAGGCCCATCTTGGTATACGGCCCGGTCGAGCTGACGAACTGCGGATGGCTGGTGCCGTGCACGCCCGAGAGCTGCGTGACCGCGGCGATACTGCCCGCGAGGTATTCGTAGCCCTCGGCCAGATCGTGTTCGTCGGTGATGAAATCGGCCGTGGCGATGAGCCTTTCGGCCTCGGCGATCGCGGCCTGCAGCGGCGCGGACAACGGGGGTTCGGGTGCCGTCTGTGCGGGTGAGTGTTCCATTCGATACCTGCTTCGTGTCGTGGGAAAGGCGGTGCGCTACAGGAGTTCCAGCTCGTCCCGGATCCGGGCGGCAACCTCGGCGGGTGTGCCGTCCTCGGGGGTGAAGACGAACTCGGCGTGCTCGGGGCGCTCGTACGGGGAGTCGATGCCGGTGAACTCGCGCAGTTCCCCCGCCCGGGCACGGGCGTAGAGCCCCTTGGGATCCCGCTGCTCGCACACGTGCAGCGGGGTGTCGACGAAGATCTCGGTGAACGGCAGGGCGCGCGCGGCGTGCACCTCCCGCGCCCGCTCGCGCTGCGCCGCGAACGGGCTGATCAGCGAGACGATCACCACCACACCGGCATCGGCGAACAGCGCCGCGACCTCGGCGACCCGGCGGATGTTCTCGCGGCGGTCGTCGTCGGAGAAGCCGAGATCGGCATTGAGGCCGTGCCGCAGATTGTCCCCGTCCAGCAGGTACGCCGGACGGCCCGCGGCCACCAGCTGGCGCTCCAATTCCACCGCGATCGTGGACTTTCCGGAGCCGGACAGCCCGGTGAGCCAGACGGTCGCGCCGCTGTGCGGCCGCTCGGCGCGCCCGACGGCGGAGCTGTGCCAGACCACCGATGCCGCGGAGGTCCCCGTCTCGCGCGCCACGATCATGCCCGCCGCCACCGTCTGATTGGTGGCCTCGTCGACGAGGATGAAGCTGCCGGTGCGGCGATTGTCCCGGTAGGGATCGAACAGCAGCGGTTGCTGGGCGCGCAGCGACAACCGGCCGATGTCGTTGAGCGCCAGGCTTTGCGAGCCGGTCTCGCGATGCAGCGTGTTGACGTCGAGCCGATAGTCCAGCCCCGTGACCCGCACCCGGGTGCTCTGGGCCGCGGTCCGCACGGAGTACTCCGCTCCTGGCCGCAGTACGGCGGAGTCCGAGAACCAGCAGACCATGGCGTCGATGTGGCGATCCACGTGCGGGCGATTACCGGGCCGGGCGAGCATGTCACCGCGACCCACGTCGATGTCGTCGTCCAGCGTGAGCGCGACCGCCATGCCGGTGAACGCCTCGGATACCTCCGCGCCGCCCGGCGCCCAGATCTCGCGCACCCGGGTGTTGCGCCCCGACGGCAGGACGACGACCTCGTCGCCGGGTTTGAAGATCCCGCCGGAAATGGTGCCCGCGTATGCCCGATGTGCCGCAACGGAATCCGCCGCCTCCGCCGCACCCGGACGCAGCACGTACTGGATCGGCAGCCGGGCATCGATGAGGTTGCGGTCCGAGGCGATGTGCACGTCCTCGAGGTGGCGCAGCAGGGTGGGGCCGGGGTACCAGGGAGTCTGCGCGGACGGCTCGACGACGTTGTCGCCCAGCAGCGCGGAGACCGGCACGAAGGTCAGGTCGCCGACGGTCAGTTTTGCCGCGAAATCGGCGAATTCGGCGCGGATCTCGTCGAATCGCTGCTCGGACCAGCCGACCAGGTCCATCTTGTTCACGCACACCGTCATGTGCGGCACCCCCAGCAGGGAGGCCAGGAACGCGTGGCGGCGGGTCTGCTCGACAACTCCCTTGCGGGCATCGACCAGGATCAGTGCGAGGTCGGCGGTGGAGGCGCCGGTCACCATGTTGCGGGTGTACTGCACGTGCCCCGGGGTGTCGGCGATGATGAATTTCCGTCGCGGCGTGGTGAAGTAGCGGTAGGCGACGTCGATGGTGATGCCCTGCTCGCGTTCCGCGCGCAGCCCGTCGGTCACCAGCGCCAGATCCGCTGCGGCGTCGCCACGTTGGGCGCTGACCCGCTCGATCGCCGCGAGCTGATCGGTGAACAGATTCTTCGAGTCGTAGAGCAGGCGGCCGATCAGCGTGGACTTGCCGTCGTCGACGCTGCCCGCGGTGGCCAGGCGCAACAAGTTTCGGCTCATGACTGCGCCTCGCTGGCGCTCGGCTCCGTCATGACCCGAGGACGCTGTAACACGATTCTCTCGCTACGCTCGCTCATCAGAAGTAGCCCTCTCGCTTCCGGTCTTCCATGCCCGACTCGGAGATTCGGTCGTCGGCTCGGGTCGCACCGCGCTCGGTCAGCCGGGTGACGGCGGTCTCGGCGATCACGGCCGCGGCGTCGGCGGCCGTGCTCTCGACGCAGCCCGTGCAGGTCGCGTCGCCGACGGTGCGGAAGCGCACTGTGGTCTCGGCGAGGGGCTCGTCGGCGCCCGGGGACAGATATCTGTTCTCCGCCAGCAGCATTCCGTCACGCCGGAACACCCGCCGCCGGTGCGCGTAGTACAGCGAGGGCAGCTCCACCGCCTCCCGGTCGATGTACTCCCAGATGTCCAGCTCGGTCCAGTTGGACAGCGGGAACACCCGAATGTGCTCGCCCGCACGGTGTTTGCCGTTGTAGAGGTTCCAGATCTCCGGGCGCTGGGCCCGTGGCTCCCAGGCGCCGTACTCGTCCCGGAAGCTGAAGACCCGTTCCTTGGCGCGTGCCTTCTCCTCGTCGCGCCGCGCGCCGCCGAACACCGCGTCGAACCGCTGCTCGGCGATCGCGCGCAGCAGCGTCGTGGTCTGCAGCCGATTACGGGTCTGCCCGGGCAGTTCCACCACCCGGCCCGCGTCGATGTCGTCCTGCACCCGCGCCACCAGCAGCCGCGCGCCGACCCGGGCCGCGGTGCGGTCCCGGAACTCGATCACCTCGTCGAAGTTGTGACCGGTGTCGATATGCATCAGCGCGAACGGCAGCGGCGCGGGCCAGAACGCCTTGCGCGCCAGCTCCAGCATGACCGCGGAATCCTTGCCTCCCGAGAACAACAGCACCGGCCGCTCGAAGGTCGCGGCGACCTCACGGAATATATGCACCGATTCGGCCTCCAGGGCCGCCAGATGCGACAACTCGTATCCGGTCCGCATTACACGCTCACTCACTCACCGCATCGAAGAGAACACCTCCGCCATCATGACGGCCGGGCGAATCCCGGGTTGCGGTGTCGACTATTCGACGCTATTGTTCGGTATTGTGACACCGACGATAGGCCGTGCACGGCCCGCCGGTCAAGAACCTGTTTCAGAAAATGGCGGTTCGGGCGGCGGCACTCCGGAAAACGGCACCGCAGCGCCCGCATCCCCGCCCACGCACCGCGTCGTGCGGGTGATCGCACTGCTGTCCCGCCACCCCGCCGAGCGGCTGTCACTGGCGCGGATCGTCCGCGAGACGCCCCTGTCCCGCGCCACCGCCCACGCCGTGCTCACGCAGCTGACCGCCGACGGCTGGACCATCCGCGACAGCGACGGCAATTACGGCCTGGGCCTGGGCCTGCTCACCGTCGCCCGCCGCGCCGAAACGGCCTTCCCCCTGCGCCGGCTGGCCTTGGGACCGCTGCGGGAATTCACCGCGCGCCAGGGCATTCCGTCATTCCTGGCCGAGCGCGAGGAGGGCGCGGTCGTGGTCACCGAGGTCGCGGGCACCCCGCCGCTGCCCTGGATCCGCCCGGGCCGCCGCCTGCCGCTGGCGCCCCCGGTGGTCCGCGAATTCCTGGCGTGGGCACCGGATTCCGAGCGTGCGGCCTGGCTCGCCACCGCCGATCCGGCCCACCGCGATCGTCTCCTCGCCGTCCTGGACGCGGTGCGCGCCCGCGGCTATTCCGTGGAGCGCCTCGCCGACGATTCGGCCCCGATGCTGGGAGCCCTTGCGGCGCTTCGCAACTCCCCGGTCACCGATCCGCTGCGCAACCGCCTGGGCGCCATGATCGCCGACCTCATCACCATCGACTACCTCCCCGACGAACTGGGCCCCGAGAACGCCGTCGTCACGGTCGCCGCCCCGATCTTCCTGGGCCCCACCGTCGTCGCGGCCGTCGTCGCCTGCCCCGACACCCTGCTGTCGGCCGACGCCCTCGAGGCTCTGGGCGCCGCCACCAAGGCCGTCGCCGACACACTGAGCGCGGCCCTGGCCCAGCACTGACGGCTACGAATCGAGCCCTGCTGCCGACAGCGATACCACTGGCCGGACCGGCGGCCGCATAGCCATCTCGGCAACTGTGCCCCGCCCGGTCGCCCGACTTTCGGGTGACGGCCCGGTCGGGGACACGACACGGCGAGCCCGCGACCTCCGATTACCCGAACAGCCGGTACGGCTTGCCGCTGTAGGTTGCGACGTACTGCGCCCAGGTCTGGGTACCGTCCGTGTGGGACGGACAGGTGTTGAGCCCCTGACGGAAATCCCCGGCGACGGTGCCCGGCAACGGGATTCGGACCGCACGACGCGGGCCCGAGCGGGCCGCACGCCAGGTCTGTGCCATCTCCCCCAGCGTCAGCACCTCCGGACCGCCGAAATCCGGTGCGCGCCCGAGGGGTTCACCGACGACGAGCTCGGCGATGCGGGCGGCCACATCGGCGGTCGCGACGGTCTGGAAGCGGAAGTCCAGCGGCAGCGGAGCGATCGGGAGCCGCTCGACAGAATGCAGGGCCTGGGCGATCAGATCGTGGAACTGGGTGGCTCGCAGGATGGTGTGCGGCACGCCGCTGCCCTCGATCAACTGCTCGCAGGCCAGCTTGTTCCGGTAGTACCGGAACGGGATCCGATCGATGCCCACGATCGACACATACAGCAGATGCCGAGCCTCGCCCGCCGCCGCGAGCAGGGTGCGGGTTCCCTCCAGGTCCGGCTTGCCGAACTTCTTGAAGTCCGAGGCGGCGTGGACGATGAGATCCGCACCGTCGGCGGCCTCCCGCACCCCCTCCCCGGTGCTGAGATCCCCGACGTGCGTCCCGGCCCCGGCCCGCCGCGACAGCACCCGCACCTCGTGCCCCTGCAATCGTTCGACGATATGCCTGCCGAGGACGCCGCTGCCCCCGGTCACGAGAATCGTGGTCATAGCACATACCTACTCGCCCATCGGGCGCATTCACAAGATCTAGTCGCGCATGTCACCACGCGAATCGACCACCCGCGATGCGACGCTCTCCGATTCCCGACGACCGGCTCCCGACCAGCCGAAACGCAGCGGCCCAGAGTCCCACCGCCGCAATGCTCGACGCCAACCGGTTGCCGTCCTCGGACGCCGGGTCCGGTAACCGCGCCGAGAGCCGACCGAACCCTTACGACCAGCACCGATTCGTCTGCGGCGCAGCAGGATCGACGCGAGTTGTCCCACCGGCATGTGGACGGTTCGGCGTGTCTCAGGAACGCCGCACGTTCGGGGCAGACGGGAGGGCGTAACTGTGGTTAAGTTTGTGGCCATGAGGGAGCGCAGCGACCGGAAAATAAGCACATTCACGGGCGTGCTCGTGCCGGAGCCGAGCGCCGGCGAGGTGGAGGCATGAGCACGTCGCTGTCCGCCCTCCCTGAGGAATATCTACCGCGCGATACCGCCGATGTCGTTCGCACCGTGCGCGATTCACGGCCCCAGCCGCTGACGGTCCGGGGTGGCGAACACGGCAGCGACCACGAGGGCGAGCACGACAGCGAACCGGCCCCACCCGATCGGCGCATCGTGCTGTCGCTGCGCCGGATGAACCGGGTGCAGGCCGTCGACGCCGAGGCGCGGCTGGTGCGGGTGCAGGCCGGCGCGCGGCTGTCCGACATCGATCGCACCCTGGCCGCGCACCGGCTGGGCCTGCCCATCGTGGGCGATCACCGCGAGATCACCGCGGGTGGATTCGCCGCCGTGGGCGGCCTGTCCACGGCCTCGCACCGCTACGGCATGTTCAGCGACAACGTCGTCGGGCTCGAATACGTCGATCCCGAAGGACGATTCGGGACCTGCGGGCGCAACCACCACGCCGAGCGTTTCCACCGCATCCTCGGCGGGGCCGGGCGCACCGGCATCATCACCGCACTCACCCTGCAGGCCGTCGAGGTCGACAAGGATCACACCTGGCTGACCTCGGACGCGCACCGCTTCCTGGATTTCGACACCTTCGTCGAGCACACCCTCTCCTCGATCGAACACCCCGGCGACGCGATGCTGCAGGTGGGCCGCTGGGTCGACACCGCGCCGCTGCGGGTCTCACGCCCGGTCGGCACCGGCAACATTCAGCTGGGCACGGTGCGCTTCGGGCAGTGGTCCAGCCTGCATCCGACCGCCGCCACCCCGTCGCTGCGGGCCCGGCGCGAACTCGGGGCGCGGGCGCGCAAATCGCTGGGCGCGATCGCCTCGGCGGCGAACGGGCGTGCCGGAATGCCGGTCCGCAACGCCGCCGCGGGCGCGCTGATGTTCTCCCCCAAGGTGCTGACGCTGCGCGACGCCGAATACCTGGCCGATACCGTGATCAGCTCGTCCGAGCGCGGACCGGCCTATCGCGTGGCGGTGTTCGCGCCGCTGTCGACCTACACCTCGGTCTTCCATCGCCTGCACGACCTGTTCTCGGAGTATCGCGAGCGCAGCGACTGCTTCACCGTCATCTCCGCCCTGACCTACGGCGTGCGCTCCCCCCGGCTGCACGAGCTCGCGGGCGAGGACCACGGTTTCATCAGCTTCACCTGCCGCCTGCGGCCCGCGACCGGCTATCCCGGCCGATCCGGCACCACCGAGTCGCTGCGGGAGATCACCGCGGCCATCGAGGACATCTGCCAGTCCGAGCGCGCCCGCCGATACCACTCGCCCGAGTAGTCCGCGGATCGCCGCTCGTGCCGATATCCGGCAGGAGCGGCACCCGCAAACAGCACAGCGCCCCGGCCGAATTCGGCCGGGGCGCTGCTGGATTCTGCTGCGGGCTAGTGCTTCTCGGGACCGATGTGGTACTCGAACACCAGACCGGCGGCCGCGGCCAGGATGCAGATCACGCCGAGGGCGATCAGCCACAGCTGGAAGAACGCGAACCCGGTGGCGGTCACCGCGGCGGAGGCGGCCAGCAAGATGGGCCAGAAGCTACCGGGCGAGAAGAAGCCCAGGTCACCGGTGCCGTCGACGATCTCGGCCTCCTCGAAATCCTCGGGGCGCAGATCGAGACGGCGCGCCACGAAGCGGAAGTAGGTGCCCACGATCAGGGTCAGGCCCGCGGTCAGCACGATCGCGGTGGTGCCCGCCCACTCCACACCGGTACGGGACTGGCCGGTGAAGAAGGCGTAGATGACTGCCACGAGGATGAAGAACACCGTGAGCAGCTCGAAGATGCGCGCTTCGACCTTCATATCAGTTCAGTCCTTACTTGCTCTCGGCCTCGGACGCCGACCGCGCGGTGCGGTCGGGGTTGAACGGGTGGGTCGACACCGCCACCGGCGACTCCCCGATGCTCGACAGGGCCTCGGCAGTGGTCTCACCGGCCTCACGGGCCTTCATGTACTGGTCGAACTTGTCCGGGGTCACGGCGCGGACCTCGAAGTTCATCATCGAGTGGTAGGTACCGCACATCTCCGCGCAGCGGCCGACGAAGGCGCCCGTCTTCTCGATCTTGGTGATCTGGAAGATGTTCTCGGAGTGATTTTCCTTCGGGTTCGGCATCACGTCGCGCTTGAACAGGAACTCCGGCACCCAGAAGGAGTGGATGACGTCGGCCGAGGCGAGCTGGAACTCGATCACCCGGTTGGTGGGCAGCACCAGAACCGGAATCTCCGAGCTGGAGCCGACGGTCTCGACCTTGTCGTAGTGCAGGTAGCTGATGTCGTTCTCGGGCTTACCGTTGTCCGGGCCCGGCTGCGGGTGGCCGTGCGCCTGACGGTCCTTGTACTCGTCGAGGATCTGCTGGTCCATGCCCTGACGGGTCTTGTCGACGCCGTCGTAGGACGTGCCGTCGGTCATCGTCACGTGCTGGTAGCCGAACTTCCAGTTCCACTGGAAGGCCGTCACGTCGACGGTCACGTCCGGGTTCGGCTTCATCTCGGCGACGTAGTTCTGCACGACCACGGTGAAGTAGAACAGCACCGCGATGATCACGAACGGGATCGCCGTGTAGGTCAGCTCCAGCGGCACGTTGTAGCCGGTCTGCCGGGGGAACTCCGGGGAGTTCGGTTTTTTGCGGTGGAAGGTGACCGTCCAGAACGTCAGGCCCCACACCAGCACACCCATCGCCAGCGCGGCGATGACCGACCACGTCCACAGCTCCCGCATCTTGGTCGCCTGCGGGGTCACACCCGAGGGCCACCCGAACCGCAGTACGGGATTGTCGATCGAGCAGCCCGAGACGGCCATGACGGTGATCGCCAAAGACACCGCCAGCCCGGCCCGCCGAAGCATGCGGCCCCGTCCGCCGGAGGTAGCGCCCCCGTCGGGCCGCGCCCCTATCGCTTCGCTCGCCTTGTGCGCCACGCTCAACGCCTTCCTGGTCGTCATATCCGACTCGGCGCCGCCCGGGTCGACCGGACGGCACATTTCAGCACGTTCGAGGAGCTCACCGGCGGGGGTGCTAACGCACGAACCAGCCCGGGAGTTCCCTGAGTACTACGCAGCGTAGACCAAACCGGGTACCGCGTTGTGCCCGGGTCGGATTCGACACTCCAGAGATCGCAACGGTGGAGGTAGCGGGGGTGCGGGCACATCCGGCGGCCCGCAGCGCCCCATCCCTCGGTCCTGTATCGCCCCCACCCTGGAAAACCTGGATAGACTCTGTGACTGGATTTCAGACTTCTCCCTGCACGTACCCCGATCCCGGAAACGAGGTTCTCGACCCAGTGTGTGGCCTGCTCGGATTTCTGACCGCTGATGTGGCGGCCGACGACGTTGTCCACCAGGTGTACGAGGCGCTGCAGTGCGGGCGTCACCGTGGCCCGGACGAGCGCGGCACCTGGCACGACGAACACATCATCCTGGGCTTCAACCGCCTGTCGATCATCGATATCGAGCATTCGCACCAGCCGCTGCGCTGGGGGCCCGCCGAGAGCCCCGAACGATACGCGCTCGCATTCAACGGGGAGATCTACAACTACCTCGAGCTGCGCGAGCAGCTGGCGACCGAGCACGGCGCGCAATTCCACACCGAGGGTGACGGCGAGGCCATCGTCGCGGCCTACCACCACTGGGGCACCGAGGCGTTCTCGCGGCTGCGGGGAATGTTCGCGTTCGCGATCTGGGATACCGAGACCCAGCAGCTGGTGCTGGCGCGCGACCCGTTCGGCATCAAGCCGATGTTCCTCGCGACGGGCCCGGGCGGCACCGCCTACGCGAGCGAGAAGAAGAGCCTGCTGGACCTGCTTCCCGCCCTGGGCCTCTCCGATGCGATCGACCCGCGGGCGCTCGAGCACTACACGGTGCTGCAGTACGTGCCCGAGCCCGAAACGCTGCACCGGGACGTCCGCCGGCTGGAGTCGGGCTGCTATGCGACGCTGCAGCCGGGCCAGGCCCCGAAGGTGACGCGGTATTTCGAGCCGACGTTCCGCGTGGTGCCGTTCGGCGAGCCGTCCGGGGCGACGGCGCACGCACCCCGCATCGCGGGCCGCCCCAACTCCCCCGAGCACCGCTATCACGAGATCGCGGAGGTGCTGCGGGATTCGGTCGCCAAGCACATGCGCGCGGACGTGACGGTCGGCGCCTTCCTGTCCGGCGGCATCGACTCCACCGCGACCGCGGCGCTGGCGATCCAGCACAACCCGAACCTGCTCACCTTCACCTCCGCCTTCGAGCGCGAGGGATACTCCGAGGCCGACGTCGCCGCCGAGACCGCCGCCGCCATCGGCGCCAAGCACTTCGTGCGGATGGTGAGCCCGGAGGAGTACGCCGCCGCGATCCCCGAGATCGTCTGGTACCTCGACGATCCCGTCGCCGACCCGGCGCTGGTGCCGCTGTATTTCGTGGCCAAGGAGGCGCGCAAGCACGTCAAGGTGGTGCTGTCCGGGGAGGGCGCGGACGAGCTGTTCGGCGGGTACACGATCTATCGGGAGCCGTTGTCGCTCAGGCCTTTCGAATATCTGCCCGGCGGGGTACGCAAACTCGTGGGCAAGCTCTCGGACCGGATTCCCGACGGCACCCGTGGCAAGAGCCTGCTGCACCGCGGGTCGCTCCCCCTCGAGGAGCGCTACTACGGCAATGCCCGCAGCTTCAGCGACGCCCAGCTGCGCTCGGTGCTGCGCGAGTTCCGCCCGGAGTGGACCCACCGGGACGTCACCGCGCCGATCTACGCCGGCTCGCGGGGCTGGGACCCGGTGGCGCGCATGCAGCACCTGGACCTGTTCACCTGGCTGCGCGGCGACATCCTGGTCAAGGCCGACAAGATGACCATGGCCAACTCCCTGGAACTGCGGGTGCCGTTCCTGGATCCGGAGGTGTTCGCGGTCGCCGAGCGGCTGCCGTATGAGCAGAAGATCACCAAGGAGACCACCAAGTACGCCCTGCGGCGAGCACTGGAGGAGATCGTCCCGGCGCACGTGCTGCACCGTCCCAAGCTGGGATTCCCCGTGCCGCTGCGGCATTGGCTGCGCGGCCCGGAACTCTACGACTGGGCCGCGGCGCAGATCGCCGAGTCCCAGACCGACCACCTGCTGAACAAGGCGGCCGTCTCGGCGATGCTCGAGGCGCACCGCACCGGCGGAGTCGACCACAGCCGCCGGCTGTGGACGGTGCTGATCTTCATGATCTGGCACGGGATCTTCGTCGAGGACCGGATCAAGCCCGCTATCGAGCAGCCCACGTATCCGGTGCGGCTGTAGGTTTCGCCGCGAGGTCATCCGGAAGCTTCGGCCCGGATGACCTCGAGATCGGAATGCCGGATTGCGTTACGCCGCTGCGGGATCAGTCCGCAGGCGATTCTGCGGAGCGGGCGAAGCGGAGCGTGACAAGCTGAAAAGGTCGCAGCCGCAGGCGGACCCCAGTTCCCTCCGAACTCGCGGCACCCTGCGGACTCACAGCACCCTGCGGGCTCGCAGCGCCATCCGGACTCGGTGGCGCGTCCTGCCCCAGCGGGCGCTCGAGCAGGTCACAGACCTCGAATCCGGTGGTGCCGAAACCCGGTGTCACCAGTGCCGAGGCGCGGCCGCCGTGCGCCTCGTAGACGCGCAGCACGACATCTCCGCTGCCGTCGTCGGCCAGTTTGACCGCGCTGGTCACCACGGCGTCGTTGTCGACGGTGAACAGTGGCTCGACGGGGTCGGCGATCCCCTGGCGCGGCGGGAGATTGATGCGATAGCCCTCGCGCACCGCGTCCCCGATCTCCGCGCCGGGAATCAGGGCATGCCGGAAGCTGTGCTTGCCCTGGTCGGTTTCCGGGTCGGGGAAGCGCGGCGCCCGTAGCAGCGAGGCGCGCAGGGTGGTCGTCGTGCCGCCATCGGCACGGACCGCGCGGGTCAGGTCGTGACCGTAGGTGGAGTCGTTGACCAGCGCCACGCCCCAGCCCGGCTCCGCGACGTGGACGAACCGGTGGTTGCACGCCTCGAATTTGGCGTACTCCCAGCTGGTATTGGTGTGGGTGGGCCGGAATACGTGCCCGAACTGGGTTTCCGAGGCATAGCGGTCGGCGTGAATGTCCAGGGGGAAGGTCAGTTTCAGGAATTTCTCGGTCTCGTGCCAGTCGACCACCGTGTGGATCTCCAGGCCCCGCGCGCCCGGCGGGAGTGACAGGGTCTGCACGACCGTGGATGTTCCGAACTTCCGGCCCACACGCAGCGCCGGGGAGCCGTGCGTGTCGGTGACGGCGGCAAGAAGGTACAGATCGGTGAGGTCGGCGACGCGATTGCGATAGAACATGTCGACATCCCAGGCGTCCCAGGAATTCGGCAGATCGGGATGGAGCTGCAGCAGATTCGCGGCCGCACCCGGCGGCACCGTCTCGCGCCGAGTGCGCACCTCGAACAGCGATACCACCAGGCCACGACCGTCGACCTCGACCCGCAGCAGGCCGTTGTCCAGCACGAAACCGCCGCCGGCACGCTCGGCCACCGAGCACAGCTCCGGCGGGTCCGCCGGGGCCGCGCCGCCCGCCGGAATCGACCGCCACGCATGCGGCGCCGGATTGCAGATGTTCGGCCCCGTTCGTTCGCCGCCGAGCGCCCACTGCGCCCGTTCGATGATCGCCGTCAGCTCGGCGGCCACCTCCGCGTAGGTTCGCTCCGCCTCCCGGTGCACCCAGGCGATCGACGAGCCGGGCAGGATGTCGTGGAATTGGTGCAGCAGCACCGTCTTCCAGATCCGATCCAGCTCCTCGTACGGATACCCGGCTCCCTTGCGGACCGCCGCCGTGGCCGCCCACAGCTCGGCCTCCCGGAGCAGATGTTCGCTGCGCCGGTTGCCCTGCTTGGTCTTCGCCTGCGTGGTCAGCGTGGCGCGATGCAGCTCCAGGTAGAGCTCGCCCACCCAGACCGGCGGATGCTCGTATTCGGCCTCCGCCCTGGCGAAGAAGGCACCCGGGCTGTCCCACGCCACCCGCGGCGAGCCCTCCAGATCGCGCAGGCGGGCGGCCTTGGCAATCATCTCCCGCGTCGTCCCGCCGCCGCCGTCACCCCAGCCGGTCGGGGCCAGCGAGGTGCTCGCGCGGCCCTTGTCCTTGAAATTCCGTGCCGCGTGCGCGATCTCGCTGCCGCGCATCGAGCAGTTGTAGGTGTCGACGGGCGGGAAGTGGGTGAAGATCCGGGTGCCGTCGATGCCCTCCCACAGGAAGGTGTGGTGCGGAAAGCTGTTGATCTGGCTCCACGAGATCTTCTGCGTCAGCAGCCATCTGGACCCGGCGGCCCGGATGATCTGCGGCAGGCCCGCGGCGAATCCGAAGGTGTCCGGCAGCCAGGCCTCCTGGTTCTCGATGCCGAACTCCCGCAGGAAGAACCGCTTGCCGTGCACGAACTGCCGGGCCATGGCCTCGGAACCGGGCATATTCGTGTCCGATTCGACCCACATGCCGCCGCTGGGCACGAAACGGCCCTGTGCCACCGCGTCTTTCACCGTCGCGTAGACCTCGGGGCGGTGCCGTTTCAGAAAGTCGTACTGCGCCGCCTGGGACATCGTGTAGACGAATTCGGGCTCCTGGGCCAGCAGCGCGGTCATGTTCGCGGTGGTTCGGGCCACCTTGCGCACCGTCTCCCGCAACGGCCACAGCCATGCGGTGTCGATGTGCGCGTGCCCGACCGCGCTGATCGTATGTGCCGAGGGCGCGGCCGGAACGGCCAGCACCTCGGCCAGGCACGCGCGCGCCGCCGGCGCGGTGGCGTTCACGTCCTGCAGATCGACGCTGTCCAGCGCGCGCTCGATCGCGCGCAGAATGTCGAAGCGACGTGCCGAATCCCCCGGCAGCTCGTGTGAGAGTTCGCCGAGCACCTCGAGGTCCTGCACCAGCTGCCAGACCTCCTCGTCGAAGATCGCCAGATCCATTCGACCCAGCCGGTATTGCGGCTCATCCGTCGCGGTCTCCTTGTCGCCGAGGGTGTTCGGCGAGAAGAACGGGATCATCGGATTCGAGGCGGCCTCCACGTGCAGCAGCACGCGCTCTCCGCCGACGGCGGGCGCCGCCACCCGCACCCACTGGTTACGCGGGTGCAGGCCCTTCACCGGCGATCCGTCGGGCCGATACACCAGGCCCTCGCATTGAAAACCGGTCATCGACCCGTCGAACCCCAGGTCGATGATCGCTTCCACGGTCCGCCCCGCCCACTCCGCCGGCACCGTGCCCTGGACCGTGAGCCAGCTGGTGCCCCACGGCGCGCCCCACCGCGCGCCCGGCTCGACGGGTTTCCGCGGTGCGGCCAGTCCCTCCGCAACCGGCACCGGCTCGTCGGGTGCGACCCACATCGAGGCCTGCAGCGGCACCGACTCCGGGTAGATCGCCGGGGTGATGCGATCCTTCAGCACCCGGGCGAGACGATCTTCGATCAACCGGCGGTCATCGTGCATAACGACGGCTCCCATCGGATCCGGGACATGATCACCAAACGATCCCCATTGTCCGGTAAGGGGGTGAATTCCCGTGGTCATTGCGAGCGATGGCTCGCGCGGCCGGTCGGAGGTACGGCGCACGCACCCGGACCTGCGGTGCCCGATCCGGTCCGCGCCGAGCCGTCCGCAATCGCCAGGTGTTGGTTCATCTGGATTTTGCCGTGTCGTCGTACTCGGAGAACCGTGTGCGAGTTAGGTGATACCCATGACCGACCGCGAGGATTCCCCCAATTTCGGCGAGGGCGTCGACGGCAAGCCGGATAATCGCGCAGCGGGCGCCCAGCCTGGCGGCGAACCCGAATCGGGCGGAACAGGTTCGGGCGGAAGCACCGGGCCCGCCGTCGAGAACGCGGGCACCGAACCCGGCGGCGGCGATGCCGAGGCGAGGGGCGAACCCGAGCCAGGGGGCGTGACGAGCATGGTCGAGCCGGGTCGCGGCGGCGATGCGGGCGTTGCCGCCAGCGAACCGAGTGGTCGCGGTTCGAGTGGCGGCGGTGAATCACAAGGCGCGCAGGGGAATCGCGCGGGCGATTCCGCAGGCCGGGCCAATGCCGTAGCGGCGGATTCGTCCGGGCGGCGAGGGGTGAGCCGTCGATGGCTGTTCGGTGCGTCGGCGGGGGCCGCGGTGGCGGGTCTCGCCGTCGGTGCGGGCGGGGCGGTGGCCCTGCGGGACAACAACACCGGGGCGTCCGAGATATGGCCGCGGTCGGCGGAGCTGGCGGTGGGCGCGGACAAGGCGGGTGCGCCACGGGTCGCGGGGTTGCATCTGCAGTTCGGGGCCGACGCCGCGCGGGAAGCGGTGGTGACCTGGCACACCGTGGGCTCGGTGAGCAAGCCAGTGGTGCGATACGGCACGGCGGCACAGGGTTTCGGCACGACCGTGGCGGCGGAGACCCGGACGTATCGGGATGCCAAATCCGGCATCGAGATTCAGGCCCACCACGCGCGGCTGAGCGGCCTGACCCCCGACACCGACTACGTCTACGCGGCCGGGCACGACGGCGCGCCCCCGGATCTGGGCACCCTGCGCACCGCGCCCGCGGGCCGGGCGGCGTTCCGGTTCACCAGCTTCGGCGATCAGGGCACGCCCACGCTGGGCAAGGTGCAGGGTACTCCCGCGTTCGATGCGGGCCTGGGTTACGCGCTGCCCACCTACGTCAACGACAATCTGGGCTCCCCGTTCGCGGGCGATGTGACCGCCGGGATCGAGCGGGTGGCGCCGCTGTTCAACCTCGTCAACGGCGATCTGTGCTACGCGAACCTGGCCACCGACCGTGTCCGCACCTGGAACGACTGGTGGGCCAACAACTCCCGGTCGGCCCGCTACCGGCCCTGGATGCCCGCGCCCGGCAATCACGAGAACGAGCTGGGCAACGGGCCGATCGGATATCAGGCGTTCCAAACGTATTTCACCGTCCCGGACTCCGGCAGCGAGGATCTCGCACGCGGGCTGTGGTACTCGTTCACGGTCGGCGGGATGCGGGTGATCGCGGTCGCCAACGACGACATCTGCTACCAGGACGCGGGCAGCAGCTATGTGCGCGGCTACTCCGGC
Source organism: Nocardia albiluteola (assembly GCF_018860155.1). Lineage (GTDB taxonomy): Bacteria > Actinomycetota > Actinomycetes > Mycobacteriales > Mycobacteriaceae > Nocardia > Nocardia albiluteola. The sequence goes on along the minus strand of NZ_JAHKNI010000007.1, from coordinate 15,492 downwards.
GGCGCCCAGAAGCGCTGGCTGGAGGCCGAATTGGCAAAGGCCCGTGCGGACCGCGGGATCGATTGGGTGGTGGTGTTCATGCATCAGACCGCGATCTCCTCGGCCGACAAGTTCAACGGCGCGGACCTGGCGATCCGCCAGGAGTGGCTGCCGCTGTTCGACAAGTACCAGGTCGATCTGGTGCTGGCCGGGCACGAACATCACTACGAGCGATCGCATCCGCTGCGCGGGAACCTGGGCACCGAGACCCTCACCCCGCAGCCGGTTTCCACGCGCACCGATGTCATCGACACCAGCAAGGGCACGGTGCACCTGGTCATCGGGGGTGGCGGCACCTCGCTGCCCTCGAACCAGCTGTTCTTCCCCGGCAACCACTGCCGCGTGGTCACCGCCGTCGGCGACGTGAATCCCGCCACCGGCAAGAAGGCCGCGGTCTATGTGCTCGAGGACGCACCGTGGTCGGCCTTCAAGGACGCCGAGCACCCGTACGGCTTCTGCGCCTTCGACGTCGATCCCGGCCACCCGGGCGGCAACACCACCATCACCGCCACCTACTACGCCCTCACCGGGCCTACCAGCGACCTGACCGTCGTCGACAAGTTCACCCTCACCCGCCCCCGCTCCGACCGCTGACCGGGCGCCATCGGCGGTCCGAACGGATTCGACTACCTTCGCGCGTCCGGCCCGCGCGTCCCCTCCGGCAGGCCGATGATGGCACTTGGGCCAGCGTGGGTATGACGCTCACCTACGGCGCGCACCATGATTGCCGCCCCGCGGGGCCGAGCGGCGGTTGATCAGACGGCAGCGCAGGACGCCGAGGATGTCACGGCCCGGCAGCCGACGTCGCGCGCGGACCAGGACCGACGCGGCGCGCGATCAGGGGTGCAGAGTGGCCAGGGCGGCGACGATCGCGACGGTGAGTTCCAGTGCCGCGCCGAGGATGTCGCCGTTGAGGCCGCCGAAGCGGCGCACACAGTGCCGGGTCAGGAACAGGGCGGCGATGAGTGCCAGGGCGACGGCGAGCGGGCCGAGCGAGTAGTAGGGTGCGATCGCGAGGGCGGACAGGCCCATCGCGAAGATCGCCCAGGCCAGGGCGATCGGCACGGATTGGGTTCTGGCGACTAACACACCGAATCCAGAGCCGGGGGCGGCCTCGGCGGGAAGCATGCAGGCCAGCACGACCGCGACCCGGCCCACAGCGACCACGAGCACGATGGCGGGCCAGCGCCCGGACTCCGCGAGCGCCCCGAATGAAAACGCCTGAATGGCGATAACGAAGACCAACGCAGCCGCGCCGAAGGCCCCCACCCCGCCGCTCTTCATGACCTCGCGGGCCCGTTCGGGCGGACCGTAACAGCCCAGCCCGTCCAGGGTGTCGGCGAGGCCGTCGAGGTGCATGCCCCGGGTGGCCAGCGCCAGCCCGCCCACCGTCACGAATCCGGCGAGCACGGTGCCCATTCCGGCCGCCGTCAGCACCCACATCAACGCCGCCGCGCCGCCCCCGAGCAGGGCGCCCACCACCGGCGCGAGCCTGATCGCCCGCGCCGCCACCGCCCGGTCGACGTCGTCCGGGCCGCGCACGGGCAGCACCGTCAGCCACGAGAACGCCAGCCGCACGCCGTTCATCGGCGCCACTCCCCCGCCCCGCCCGACCGCGCCGCTCTCATCGACTCCACTCCGCCGCACGCCCAACCGCCCATCAGCCTCACCGCCGGCGCCGCGCTCGTCGGCGCCGGGTGGCTCGGCGGCCGGCTGGGTCGCCGGGCCCCGAAGACCGCGCCCGCGCTGTGCGGCTGCGCCGCGGGCCGACGGCGAATCCGGCGATCGCCGCGGTCAGCGCATCGGCGCCGGACACACCGCTGCGGGACCGCTCGGTCGCCAGCACCGACACCACTCGATCGTGCGGCCGGTCGCGCACCACACGTCGGCACCGCGCCCAGCCGACCACCGTAATCGGCCATGCCCCTGACAGCGGACCGGCCTATCGTATGTCCCACCGCGAGGGGTCGATCAGCGTCGATGGAGTCCACAGCATCCTCGGCGCCGGCGGCGATGGGTGACCGGGTAGTCGGCATCGGTGTCCCGGTCAGGATGGGACGTCGGTTGCGGCCGTGGCGGGCTCGTCCTTGGTGCTGACGCCCGCATCGGCAAAGGTCGCCATTTCCGAGAGGGTCGCGATGGCCGAGCGCAGGATCGGCAGCGCGGTGACCGCGCCCGAGCCCTCGCCCAGGCGCATGTCCATGCTCACCAGCGGTTCCAGGCCCAGTTTCGTGAGCGCCAGCTGGTGCGCGGGCTCGGTCGAGCGGTGCCCGGCCACCCACCACGCCTTGGCGCCCGGCGCGAGCGCGTCCGCGAGCAGGGCCGCGGCGGTGACCACGACGCCGTCCAAGATCACGGGCGTGCGGCGCACCGCGGCCTGGGCGAGATACCCCGCCATCGCCGCCAGGTCCGCGCCGCCCGCCACGCGCAGGAGCGCGGCCGGGTCCTTCAGATGGGGGCGGGCCCGCCACATCGCGTCGCGGATCGCGGCGGTCTTGCGGATCCAGCCCGCATCGTCGACGCCGGTGCCCCTGCCCACGGCCAGCACCGGCTCGGTGTCGGTGATGGCGGCGATGAGAACCGTTGCGGGGGTGGTGTTTCCGATGCCCATGTCACCGGCGATGAGCAGGTCCGCGCCGCCGTCGATCTCCTCGTCGGCGATCGCCCGCCCGGCCGCCAGCGCGGCGTGCACCTGTGCCTCGGTGAGCGCGTCCTCGCGGTCGATGGCGCCGCTGCTGCGACGCACCTTGTAGGCCGAGACGGACGGATCGGTGTCGGCATCGACGGCGATATCGACCACGCGCACCGTCGCTCCCGACAGCCGCGCCAGGGCGTTCACCGCGGCGCCACCGGCCATGAAATTGGCGACCATCTGCACGGTCACCTCGCTCGGGAAGGCCGAAACCCCGTGCCGTGCAATGCCGTGGTCCCCCGCGAATACCACCACCCGGGCCCGCTCGAACTGCCGCGGCGGACACACCCCCTGACACGCGGCGAGCCAATTGCCCAGGACCTCGAGCCGCCCCAGCGATCCGGCGGGCTTGGTCAGCTGCAGTTGCCGCTCCTGCGCCCGGACCCGGACGTGCGGATCGGGCGGGGTCACCGTCTCGAAAACCGGTGCGCCACCGGACACGTCGTACATCGGGTCCGTCGCGGAGGGAATCCCGGGGGCGGAAACCGTTGCGGGCGTTCCGTTCGCGGTGACATCGGATGATGTTTCCGCCGGACCCGGCTCGGACACGCGGGTCGCCGCGCCTTTCGAGGGGGCCGAATCCGCAACTGCCGCAGCCGTTGCCGTCGCCGCCGCCACAGTCGTAGCTTCGGCATCGGAAGCCGGTGCCGCGATACCACTTCCGGCCGCCACCTTGGCGCCCTTGATCCGCGTCGGCACTCCCGCGACGACCAGATACACCTCGTCACACAGCGCCGCCACGCGCTGATTCAGGTCCCCGATCTCGTCGGTGAACAGCCGTGCGGACCGAGTCGCGGGCAGCACGCCCAGCCCCACCTCGGGGCTGACGATCACCAGCGGCTGCTCGTATCCCTCGATCGCCGCGACCAGCGCATCCACATCAGGTGCGACGATCCCCCGCGGCGATTCCCACGCCGCGCGCGCGTCGATCCGCGCGGTCAGCCAGGTGCCCAGATCGTCGATGAGCGTCATCGGCGCGGACGCATTCAACGCGTCCACCGGATCACCCTCGACGACGCTCCAACCCTCCGGGCGCCGGCTCCTGTGCGCGGCCACCCGTTCGGCGAAGTCGGCGTCGGCCGGGTCCACCACCGCCGTCGCGATGTACCGCACCGCCCCGGCCCGACCGGCCATTTCCTCGGCGAACGCCGACTTCCCGGACCGGGTCCCACCGAGCACCAACGCCCGCATGGGCCGTTCGCTCACGACTCCACCTCGCTAGCGCTCGGCTCCGTCGTGCGCGAAGCGCACAGTGCCCATGGCTCGCTCCGCTGCGCTCCGCTCACAACTCCACCTCACTAGCGCTCGGCTCCGTCGTGCGCGAAGCGCACAGTGCCCATGGCTCGCTCCGCTGCGCTCCGCTCACAACTCCACCTCACTAGCGCTCGGCTCCGTCGTGCGCGAAGCGCACAGTGCCCATGGCTCGCTCGCAAGCTCGCTCGCAGCATCGTTCAACACGCCAGAACGGTACCAATCACGCGCCGATGGCAGCATCCACGCACCACTACCGATCACGTCCGGATTCGTGCTTGTCAGGTAACCCCTGACGGCCTATCCTCGTGTCAGGTCGCTCCTGACACGAGGAGCTCTCCCTATTCGAAAGGCACGACAATGACCCCACCCGCATCGACCACGCCCGAGCCTCCCCGGTGCTCCTTCTGCGGCAAGGCCAATACGGAGGTAGACCGGCTCGTCGCCGGTCCCGGCGTGCACATCTGCAACGAATGCATCGCACTGGCCGACTCCATCGTCGAGGAATACGGGGTGAACCCCGCGCAGGCCCGCCTTCCGCTGTGGGAAACCCTGACCGAGGAGCAGATGCTCGAGCACATCCCCCGCGTCGCCGCCGTCGCCGATCAGGTCGAGGAAAATCTGCGCACCTGGGTGCAGGAGCTGCGCCGCCGCGGCGTCACCTGGACTCGCATCGGCGCCGCCCTCGGCATCACTCGCCAATCCGCCTGGGAGCGATTCTCCGGCGAAGAGTAGGCGCCGATCCGCCCCGGAATACCGTTGGGTGGTACTGCCTCACCAGGGATCCGCTGCGCGCCGGACGATCTCGCGCGCCACGCCATCACCGCGAGTAACCGGCACTCAAGCCTGCGGGCCGAACGTGCTACACCCCGAAGTGGCGGCGGTATTCGGTCGGCGCGATACCCACCAGTCGCTGAAAGTGGTGGCGCAGTAGGGCTCCCGAGCCGAAGCCACACCTCGAGGCGATGCTCTCCAGGTCCAGGGCCGTGTCTTCGAGCAGGTGCTTGGCCTGCAGGATGCGCTGATTCGTCAGCCATTTCACCGGCGTGGTCCCGGCCTCGGCGGCGAAGCGGCGGGCGAAGGTGCGGGTCGACATCGACGACCGGGCCGCCAGGCTCTCGACGGTGTGCGGCAGCTCCAGGTGTTCGTTCATCCAGCGCAAGGTCTCGCGGAGGCTGTCGGAATCGCACTCCGGCACCGGGCGTTCGATGAACTGGCGCTGCCCTCCGTCGCGCTGCGGCGGCACTACCATGCGCCGGGCGATCTTGTTGGCCGCGGCGCTGCCCAGCTCGCGGCGAACGAGGTGTAGGCATGCGTCGATTCCGGCGGCGGTTCCGGCGCTGGTGATCAGATTGCCCTCGTCGACGAAAAGCACGTCGGGATCGACGGTGGCCGCGGGGTACATCTGCGTCAACTGATCGACATAGCGCCAATGTGTGGTGCACTTGCGGCCGTCGAGCAACCCGGCCGCGCCGGCCAGGAAGGCGCCGGAACAGACCGTCAGCACCGTCGCACCCGCCGCGGACGCATCGCGAACCGCCTGCACCACACGGGGATCGAAGGCGCGCCCCGCCCCGAAGGGGAACGCGGGCACGGCGACCAAGTCCGCGTCGCGCAACTGATCCAGACCGTACTCCGGCGTGACGGCGATGCCCGGCGAACTCGACGCCAGCGGCTTACCCGGCTCGACCCCGCACACCCGGAAGTCGAACAGGGGCAACCCGTCGTCCCTGCGGTCCAGGCCGAAAACCTCACAGACGACACCGAATTCGAACATGGCCAGTGGGGCGCTGAGCACGACGGCAACCTTGGACAACACTCCCACAGTGTACGTGGCTGAATATTTATGAACAATGGCATCGCTGCCACTGTTGGCGCCAAGTTCATGGGCGCAAAATTACTGCCATGCTTACTTTTGCGCTTCTGTTCCTGACCATCACCGCACTGTCCGTCGTCCTGTACCGCCGAATCGGCGTGGGGCTCAACGGATCCACGGACGTCGTCGACCGCGACGCGCAACGGCTCCAGAGCGAGCTGCGCGCCCTGCTCGCCATCCACGATTACCGGTGAGGGCGGCCGTGCTGATATCTCTCCGAAATCGCCTGCGCCACTTCAACGCCACCGTCGACCAGCTCACCGCCCGAATGTTCACCTACGAACCATCCGAACCGCCCGGCATTCGCCCCTCCGACACCGCCCGCTTCGGCATCCTGCTGGGCGGTGCCGCGCGCGAACACGGCTGACATCCGCATGCAGAAACAACCGCACCCCATACCGGGATCCGCATCCTCATCAGCGAGTGCGAATCCCCGTATGGGGTGCGGCGGTTGGACGATCTAGACAGCGTCGCCCGGGTTGACCCTCGGCTTGGGTGCGCGCATGCGACGGATCTGCGACGCGCGCACGAAGGCGTACCAGCCCAGCGAGACCGCCGAATCGATGCTGTCGGGGAAGCGCTCGCGCACCCGGCGGTTGATCGTCCTGCCGATGATCAGGCCCTCCGCGGCCATGAACCCCATCATCACCAGCATCGCCAGCGTGACGTACGCCTGCACCGCGGGGGTGAGGAACATCGTCACGATCAGGACCAGCGCGAGCGGCATGAACAGGCCGACCAGGTTGCGGCGGGCATCGACGAGGTCGCGCACGTAGGCGCGAACCGGACCGCGGTCGCGCGGCAGCAGGTACTTCTCCTCGCCGGCGAGCATGCGGGCGCGCCGATCGGCCGAGGCCGCGCGGCGGTCGGCGGAGGCGGCCTTGCGATCGGCCTTGGTGCCCCGGTTGGCCTTGCGCCTGGCCCGGGCCTCTTTCTGCGTCATGGGGGCGGGCGCAACCGGACCGCGGCGCTTGGCCTCGGCGTCGCGCCGCTTCGGGGTCGGGCGCCCCTTACCCGTGGTGGTGGTGGACGTGGCCGAGCCGCCGGCCTCGGCGGCCGAGGTGTCGTCGGCGAGGTCGTTGCTGGCTGCTGCTTCGCCGCGGCGGAGGAACTTCACGCGACCAGGCTATTCGACGACCACCCTCGGGGGAAATGCGGTCCGCCCAGTTCGCTGTGTCTCGCGTCATACCGCACCGTTCAATCCCCGGTAACCCGGCGTTTCCGGGGGTGCACGGCCACGTCGGGTCCGCGCAAGTGGCAAGATTGGAATAGTCACCCCGCCCGGTGATGTTGACCGCTGAGGAGCCGTGCGCTGTTCCGGGTTGAACACAGGTCCTGTGCCGACCCACCCCGCCGACTCCGCAAGGTACGTCGGCTCACCATCCCCCAGGAGAGTTCATGTCTGTGCAGAATGAGACCACCACCCACGGTGTGACTCTGACCGACGCCGCCGCCTCGAAGGCCAAGGCGCTGCTCGATCAGGAGGGCCGCGACGATCTGTCGCTGCGCATCGCCGTCCAGCCCGGTGGCTGTGCCGGCCTGCGCTACCAGCTCTTCTTCGACGATCGCGCCCTCGACGGCGACCTGATCGTCGAGTTCGGCGGCGTCAAGCTGGCCGTCGATCGCATGAGCGCCCCGTACGTGCAGGGTGCGTCGATCGATTTCGTCGACACCATCGAGAAGCAGGGCTTCACGATCGACAACCCGAACGCCACCGGGTCTTGCGCCTGCGGCGACAGCTTCAACTGACCTTTTGACCGGCGCGGGCCCAAGCTCCGCGCCGTAGCGAACTGGCGCGTGCGGTGACGCACGCGCCGCTCGCTTGTCTCGGCCCACGCAGGACGATCATCGCGGTACGGTGGGGGCCGACCTCGCATCGACAGTGAAGGACCGGGTTTCGTGACCATCGCAGTGTCGGCATCGATTGCGACAGACCATCTGATGCGCTTTCCGGGCAAGTTCTCCGACGTGTTGCTCGCCGATCAGCTCGAGCACGTGTCGCTGAGCTTCCTGGTGGACGACCTGGTCATCCGCCGCGGCGGCGTCGCCGGCAACATCTCCTATGCCATGGGCGTGCTCGGCCGCAATCCGCTGCTGGTCGGCGCGGTCGGCCGCGACTGGGGCGAGTATCGGGAATGGCTGGAGAGCAGCGGCGTGGACTGCTCGGCGGTGCTGGTCTCCACCAAGGCGCACACCGCCCGCTTCGTGTGCACCACCGACACGACGATGGCCCAGATCGCCTCCTTCTACCCGGGCGCGATGAGCGAGGCTCGCGATATCGACATCACCGCGCTGGCCGCGGACCGCGATCTGGAGCTGGCGCTGATCGGCGCCGACGACCCGGAGGCCATGCTGCGCCACACCGAGCAGTGCCGCGCGGCCGGAATCCAGTTCGCCGCGGATCCGTCCCAGCAGCTCGCGCTGCTTGACGGCGAGTCCATCGTGAAGCTCATCGACGGCGCCGAATACCTGTTCACCAACGAGTACGAATGGGGCATCCTGCTGCAGAAGACCGGCCTGAGCGAGGCCGAAGTCGGTGAGCGCGTGGGCATCCGGGTCACCACGCTCGGCGCCAAGGGCGCGAAGATCGTCGACCGGGACGGCACCGAACTGCACGTCGACGTGGTTCCGGACATCGCGAAAGCGGACCCCACCGGCGTCGGCGACGGCTTCCGCGCGGGATTCCTGACCGGCCGCTCCGCCGGGCTCGGCCTGGAACGATCCGCCCAGCTCGGTTCGCTGGTCGCGGTGCTCGTGCTGGAATCGATCGGTCCGCAGGACTGGACGCTGGACCGCGATGTCGCGGTCAAGCGGCTGCGCGAGGCCTACGGTGCCGAGGTGGCCGCCGAGATCGGCGCGCTGCTGCCGTAACCGGCGAGCGACGGGCACTCCGCAACTGCCTGGATGCGACCGATTCGCCCGCGACCCATAGGGTGTGGGTATGGGATCCGACCGTTTGTACTTCCGACAACTGCTCGCCGGGCGGGATTGGGCCGTAGGCGATCCGATCGCCACGCAGATGCGCAATTTCGCGTACCTGATCGGCGATCGGGAGACCGGTGAGTGCGTGGTCGTGGATCCGGCCTACGCCGCGGGCGATCTGGTGGACATCGCCGAGGCCGACGGGCTGCGGTTGAGCGGGGTGCTGGCGACCCACCATCATCCCGACCACGTGGGCGGCACCATGCTCGGATTCACCTTGTACGGCGTGCGGGAGCTGCTGGAGCGGGTGCAGGTTCCGGTGCACGTGCATGCGGAGGAACTACCGTGGGTCGCCAACGTCACCGGGATCGCGCCCAGCGAGCTGACCGGGCACGAACACGGCGACAAGCTCTCGGTCGGCGCGTTCGATATCGAACTGCTGCATACCCCGGGGCATACGCCAGGCAGCATGTGCTTCCTGTTCGAGGATCGGCTCGTCGCCGGCGACACGCTGTTCGTGCAGGGCTGCGGGCGCACCGATTTCCCGGGCGGGGACTCGGACTCGATGTTCCGCAGCCTGCGCTATCTGGCTGGGCTGCAGGGTGATCCGGTCGTGTATCCCGGGCACTGGTACGCCGAGGAGCCCAGCGCCGCCCTGTCCGAGGTCCGCGAGAAGAACTACGTCATGCGCCCGCAGACCCTGGACCAGTGGCAGATGCTGATGCCGGGCTGAGCTGTCACATGGCCTCCGCTTCGCTCCGGCGGGCTTGCGGCGCCCCGAGGGCGTAGTGCCTACTGGTTCGCGTTCGCTGCGCTCACCGGCGCCGCAAACTCAGGCGAGCGTGCGCATCCAGCCGTGAATGTCAGCGAAAGTGCCGCGCTGGATACCCGTGAGGGTGTCCCGCAGCGCCATGGTGACCTCGCCGGGTTCGCCTCCGCCGATGGTGAATTCGCCGTCCTCGGAGCAGACGGTGGCGATCGGAATGACCACCGCCGCGGTGCCGCAGCCGAAAACCTCGGTGATTTCCCCGGATTCGGCGCCCTTGCGCCATTCCTCCACCGAAACCCGGCGCTGCTCCACCTCGTACCCGGCGTCGGCGGCCAGCGTCAGCAGCGAGTCGCGGGTGATGCCGGGCAGCAGCGAGCCGGACAGCTCCGGTGTCACCAGCCGCGCCTGCGATCCCGAGCCGAAGACGAAGAACAGGTTGTTGGTGCCCATCTCCTCGACATAGCGATGCTCGTGGGCATCGAGCCACACGACCTGGTCGCAGCCCTTCTCGCTGGCCTGTTGCTGCGCCAGCAGCGAGGCCGCGTAGTTGCCCGCGACCTTCGCCTCGCCCGTGCCGCCGGGGGCGGCCCGCACGTATTCGGTGGACAGCCACACCCGCACCGGCTTGAGGCCGCGCGGGAAGTAGGCGCCCGCGGGCGAGCCCAGCAGCAGATACTTGTACGCCGCGGCCGGCTTGACGCCCAGGCCGGCCTCGGTGGCGAGCAGGAACGGCCGCAGGTACAGCGAATCCTCTCCCCCGGCGGCCGGCACCCAATCCGCGTCGACCTCGAGCAGCCGGCGGATCGACTCGATGAACAGCTCCTCGGGCAGCTCGGCCATCGCCATGCGCCGCGCCGAGCGCTGGAAACGAGCGGCATTCGCATCGACGCGGAAGGTGGCGATGCTGCCGTCGCTCTGCCGGTAGGCCTTGAGCCCCTCGAAAATCGCCTGGCCGTAATGGAACACCATGGTCGAGGGGTCCATCGTCAGCGGGCCGTAGGGCTCGACACGCCCCTCGCCCCACTGTCCGTCCGCGTAGTCGATCGTGACCATGTGGTCGGTGAAGTAGCGACCGAATCCCGGTGCCGCCAAGATCTCCTGTCGTCGCTGCGCCGAGGTGGGGGCGGGATGCGGAACGCGGGTGAACTGTGCGGCAACGGTCATGTCCCCGATCCTAGAACTCCCGGTCGGCCGCCCGCCGCGAGGTCCGAAAACGCCGACCGGCGCTGCGCAGACTGCTCAGCAAGGCGCCAGCGGGCGCTCGTGCCACGAGGCATGTCGCTACGCCCGAGGCCCGATCCGCCGCAACACGACCGGACCCGGTATTCGGCGAGTGGCCAGCGGCGGTGAGCCGCTGGCCCCCTGTGGCGGTCGCCGACAAGGGCAATGGCGTCAGCGACGCGCCCCGACCGCCGTTCCCGAACGTCAGGACGTATGCAGAATCACGAACACAGAACCCGGACCGCCGCCCCAGACCATCAGGACATACGCGGAATCACGAACACAGAGCCCGGACTGCCGCTCCAGACCATCAGGACGTATGTGGCGTGACGAACGGGGGCCGCACCACCTCGGCACGCAGGCGGCGACCGCGCACGTCGACGTGTACCTCGTCGCCGGGCTCGAGACCGGAGTCCGTGTTCAGCAGGGCCAGCGCGATGCCGACCTCCAGGGTGGGCGAGAAGGTACCCGAGGTGGTCTCGCCGACGGTCTCGTCGCCGCGCAGCACGGTCTGACCCTGGCGCAGCACACCGCGGTCGAGTGCCCTGAGGCCCATCAGGATTCGGCGCGGACCGGCCGACTTCTCCTGTTCCAGTGTGGATTTGCCCCAGAACTCCGGCTTCTTCCAGCCGACCGCCCAGCCGGCACGGGCCTGCACCGGCGAAATATCCAGCGACAGTTCGTGTCCATGCAGCGGGTAGCCCATCTCGGTGCGCAGGGTGTCGCGGGCACCCAGGCCCGCGGGCTCGCCGCCGGCCGCGCGGACCTGCGTGACGAGCGCACGGAACAGGTCCGGCGCGTCGTCCCAGCGGGGCAGCAGCTCATAGCCGTGTTCGCCGGTGTAGCCGGTGCGGCAGACCCGGACCGGATGGCCCTGCCACTGCGAGTCCGCGTAGGCCATGTACTCCATCTCTGTCGGCAACCCGAGCGCGGCGAGTACCTGCGTCGACTTCGGCCCCTGGACCGCGAAGACGGCATACTCCCGATGCTCGTCGGTGATCGTGATGCCCTCGGGTGCGACAGTGCGCAGCGCAGCGACGACCGCGGCGGTGTTGGCGGCATTGGGCACGAGGAAGATCTCGTCGTCGCTCACGTAGTAGGCGATCAGATCGTCGATCACCCCGCCCTCGGGCGTGCAGCACAGCGTGTACTGGGCCTTGCCGGGCCGGATCCGGCCCAGATCGTTGGTCAGCGCCGAGTTCACGAACGCCGCCGCACCGGGCCCGGCGACCGTGGCCTTGCCGAGGTGACTCACATCGAAGACGCCGACGCTCGTGCGCACCGCGGTGTGCTCCGTGACGGTCCCCGCATAGGACACCGGCATCTCCCACCCGCCGAACGGCGCGAATTTCGCCCCCAGCTCGACGTGCACATCGTGGATCGGCCCCTGCAGCAGGTTCGCGTCGCCCGGCTCACTCATGGCGCAACCCTAACCGCCGCCGCCCCCACCTCGTCCAGTCCCGCGCACACCCGCACCGGTGAGGGAAATCCGCACCCCGTCCAGCCAGGCACATCCGGCGTGTGCGGCCCCGAGTACGGGGTGCGGCGACCATTCCTTGCCTGCGGACCGCCGGTACGCGAAATGGCACGGGCGTCGTCCGCACCCGGTCCCGGAAACGTCGCCTCACGTCAGGGCCACCGCCGGGGGTGCGGCCGTGCCGTGCTGCGGCGGGATCGGGAGCGGCACCAGTAGATTGGTCCGCATGACAGCTGTTGCAGATCGTTCGCTCGGGCCGGATCTCGCTCTGGTCGATTCCCTCAGTCCCGGAACCGATGTGCTGGTCGTCGGCATCGTCACCGGCGAGGAAGGGCCGGTCGTGGCCGGGAGCGACGACGCATTGGTCACCGGCGTCCTGGGCGCCGATGCGCTCGCCGCGATCGTGGAGAACCTGCGTGCGGTCGGCGCGAAGGGCAAGGCCGAGGAGCTCACCCGCATCCCGGCGCCCGCCGGGCTGCCCGTCACGAGCGTGCTGGCCGTTGGGCTGGGCGCGCCGGACTCCATCGACGCCGAACAGGTGCGCCGCTCGGCCGGGGTCGCGGCCCGGGCCCTGTCCGGAGTGGGCACCGCTGCCACCACCCTGTCCCGCCTGGAAACCGGCCCCGGTCCCGCCGCGGAGGGCTTCTTCCTCGGCGCGTACTCGTTCACCGCCTTCAAGTCCGAGAAGTCCGCGCCCAAGCCCACCGAGGGGCCGCTCGCGCGGGTGGAGCTGCTGGTGGAGAATCCGGAGTCGGACAAGGACCTCGGCCACAACAGCCGGGTCGCCGAGGCCATCGCCCTGGCCCGCGACTTCGTGAACACCCCGCCCAGCCACCTGTATCCGGCCGAATTCGCCGACCGCGCCAAGGCTTTGGCCGAGGCGGCCGGGCTGCGGGTAGAGGTCCTGGACGAAAAGGCATTGGAGGCGGCCGGTTACGGCGGCATCGTCGGTGTGGGCAAGGGCTCCTCACGCCCGCCACGGCTGATCCGCCTCACCTACGCCGGCGGCGACAAGAAGGTCGCGCTGGTCGGCAAGGGCATCACGTTCGACACCGGCGGCATCTCCATCAAGCCCGCCGCCAACATGGAGAACATGACCTCCGACATGGGCGGCGCCGCGGCGGTCATCGCGGCCACCATCGCCGCGGCGAAGCTCGGACTTCCGATCACCGTCACCGCGACCGTGCCCATGGCGGAGAACATGCCCTCGGCTACCGCGCAGCGCCCGGGCGATGTGCTCACCCAGTACGGCGGCACCACGATCGAGGTCATCAACACCGATGCCGAGGGCCGCCTGATCCTGGCCGACGCCATCGTACGGGCGTGCGAGGACGAACCCGACTACCTCATCGACGTGGCCACCCTGACCGGCGCGCAGCTGGTCGCGCTGGGCACCCGCACCCCGGGTGTGATGGGCACCGACGAATTCCGCGATCGGGTCGCGCGCATCTCGCAGGCCGCGGGTGAGAACGGCTGGCCGATGCCGATGCCCACCGAGCTGCGCGCGGACCTCAACTCCAAGGTCGCCGACCTGGCCAACGTGTCACCGCACCGCTTCGGTGGCATGCTTGTGGCCGCGCTGTACCTGCGGGAGTTCGTCGCCGAGAGTGTGCAGTGGGCCCATCTCGACGTCGCCGGGCCGGCCTACAACACCGGCAGCCCGTTCGGGTACATCCCAAAGGGCGGCACCGGCGTTCCGGTGCGCACGCTGATCGCGGTGCTGAACGACATCTCGGCCGAGTAGCCGCACGGCGAAACGGGCTCGCGGAGTTGTGAACTCCGCGAGCCTTCAGTCCCCGATGCCGCGCAACTCCTGCTCGAGGGCCCGCCGCCGCTGGATACGACTGCGGGCGTTGTGATCGCGCATGCGCTGGGGGTAGCCCGTGCGGCGCACGTCGTACACGGGGACGCCCAGCCAGCTGGACAGCCGCCGTGCACCCCGCTCCCCCACCACCCTGCGGGTCCATTCGCCGTCGTGTGCCACCAGCACCACGGTGACATCGGTCACCGTCGTCTTCGGCTCCACGTACGCCTCCACGCCGACGTGGCCCCGCACCCACTCGGCCAGATAGCGAGCATCGTTTGCCGCACCCCCCGGCCCCCGGACACGATCCGCCGACTGACGGAAACGATCCAGCAAACCCATCCCCGCCCACCTCCTGTTCCGTCCCCCGGGCGCCTTCTCACCCGATCCATCGATACTGCCAGCACCCCGCCCGGATGGCCGCGCGAGCTCGCACCCGTGAGCGGAGCGAACCATGAGCCAGCTCGCCCGCCGCACGACGGAACCGAGCGCCGGCGAGGTGCAGTCGTGAGGCGCAACCACCGGACACGGCCCGCCCTGTGGTACACGCCGCAACGACGAGTGCAAGGATGGACAGTCGGAACACAAGAACCCCACACGGATCTCCGGTGCCACACACAATGTTCGGTGGCGGTCGGTGGCCTGTGCACGGCGCACCTGCCGCATAGACTCGGACCTCCGCCGCAACCCGCGGTGGGTGTCCGCCGAGAGACAACTGTTGTAACCCGTCGAGCAGTTATAGGAGTCAACGGACATGGCCTTCTCCGTCCAGATGCCGGCCCTAGGTGAGAGCGTCACCGAGGGCACTGTGACCAGGTGGCTGAAGCAGGAAGGAGACACGGTCGAGGTCGACGAACCCTTGCTCGAGGTATCCACCGACAAGGTCGACACCGAGATCCCGTCGCCCGCCGCGGGTGTGCTGACCAAGATCGTCGCCAAGGAAGACGACGTCGTCGAGGTCGGCGGCGAGCTCGGTGTGATCGGCGCCGCCGACGAGGCCGCTGCCCCCGCACCGGCCCCCGCGCCCGCGCCGGCTCCGGCGGCCCCCGCCCCGGCGGCTCCGGCGCCCGCACCCGCACCGCAGCCCGTCGCGACCGCACCGGCCCCCGCTGCTGCCGCGCCCGCACCGGCCGCCTCCGGCACCCCGGTGAAGATGCCCGAGCTGGGCGAGTCCGTCACCGAGGGCACCGTCACCCGCTGGCTCAAGCAGATCGGCGATTCAGTAGCGGTCGACGAGCCGCTGCTGGAGGTGTCCACCGACAAGGTCGACACCGAGATCCCCTCGCCGGTCGCCGGCACGCTGCTCGAGATCAGCGCGAACGAGGACGATGTCGTCGCCGTCGGCGGTCAGCTCGGCGTCATCGGCAGCGGCGTTCCCGCGGCCGCCCCGGCTCCCGCGCCCGCCCCGGCACCGGCTCCCGCGGCTCCCGCGCCCGCCCCG
>NZ_JAHKNI010000006.1 GCF_018860155.1 Nocardia albiluteola | reverse complement strand
ACTACTGACTCCTGCGCGACCGGCCCTACCCCGGCAACCGGCCCTTCGGACAAGCCACAACCCGGACCTACCGCCATCCACCCCTAACCCCGACCTGCAACCCACGTCTTGACACGAGAGGGGAGCCTACTTCGGCGAGAACGTGCCCAAGGCCCGCGTCGCGGAGTCGTTCGCCCTGGTCGACTCGGCCGAGGCGCTGCTCGCGGCCGGATCGTCGCTGACGGTGATGTCCGGCCTGCGCTTCGTCCGGCACGCGGCCAAGTCGGGGCGACCCGTTGTCATCCTCAACCGCGGCCGCACCCGCGGCGACGATCTCGCCGACCTCACCGTCGACGCGGGCTGCTCGGAAATGCTCACGGCGCTCGCGGACGCCCTCACCCCGTAACGTCCTGAGCGCGGTCATCTCGACGCACGGAACGGGCTGCCCGGTCCGAGGCTGCATCGTCGATCGTTGCCGCCCCGAATGCGTTCCGGCACAGGCTCATACCCCCACCGGCCTAGGTGCCCGGCGACCGTTGCCGCCGGGATCGCGGATGCGCCGCGGCAACAACAATCGGCCGCGGCGAACTGCGGAGCGCTGGAACCGGTGCGGAGGGTCGGCACCACCGCCCCGGCAGTCCGGGCCGTATCGGCAACCCGGCTCGGGGACGAGAGCTACGCCGCGCGGGAGCCGGACCCGCCCCGCGACGAGACTCCCGCTCGCACCACACCGGCGACGGAATCACCCGTGATCTCGGCCAATTGGATGTAAGTGGCGCGCAGGTCGCGGGCGAGGTCCGCGGCTAAGCCCAGGCGGATCATGCCGCGTTCGCAGTCCACCACGACTCCCGCGACGCCCTCGCGGGCCAGGGTGCGGGCCGCGGCGCGGGCGCGCGGGACGGGATCGACGCCGCCGGTCGCGCGCCCGTCGGTGAGCAGCACCACCATGGCGCGGCGCTGCGGGTCGCGCACGCGCTCGCGGTGCACGACCTCGCGCGCGGCGTGAAGTCCCTGTGCCAGTGGCGTTTTGCCGCCGGTGCGCAGGCCTGCCAGGCGGCGCACGGCGATATCGACCGAGGAGGTGGGCGGCAGCACCAGTTCGGCCTCGCTGCCGCGCACCGTGATCACCGCGACCTTGTCCCGGCGCTGGTAGGCGTCGCGCAACAGAGCCACGATCGCGCCGGTCACCGCGGAGAGGCGATCGCGCGCGGCCATCGAACCCGACGCGTCGACCACGAATATCACCAGATTGCCCTCGCGCCCTTCGCGATACGCGCCGCGCAGGTCGACGCTCTCGAGGGCGAGCGGCCCGGAGAACCGGCCGCGGGCGCGCTGGTGGGGCGCGGCGGCGAAGACCGTGCCGAGCAGATGCAGTCCGGCGGTCGCATCGGGCGTCGCCCGGACGACGCGGCCGTGCCGGGTGTGCGCGCGGGAACGGCGGCCGGGTGCGCCCTCGCCGACCCCCTGGATCTCCCAGCGTGGCGGGCGGGCAACGGAATTCGCGGGCGTGCCGGTGGTCCGCTCTGGCGCGCGTCCACCGCCGGGGTGGTCGGGCCCGCCGTCGGGGTCGTCGTCGGGACGGTCGGGTCCGGGACCGTGGTCGTGCGGGCCGTGTTCGTCGGGCCCGTCCTCGCCAGGGCTCGAATCCTGGTCGCCGCGCCTCGCGGAATCCTGTTCGGCGTCACCGAAGCCGCGGTCGTCAGCCGGGTCGCGCGGATCGGGCTGCTCCGATTCGCCCTCCCCCCTGTCGGATTCGCGCTCGGCCCGCGCGGCCTCCTGCTCGGCCTGCCGCATCGCCTCCTCGAGCTGCTCCTCGCTGATCCCGGGCTCGTCGAACGGATCGCGCCGACGCCGGTGCGGCAGCGCCAGTTCCGCGGCGATCCGCACGTCGTCGGCGGTGACGCGGCGGCTTCCACGCCAGGCGGCGTGCGCGGTGGCGGTGCGCGCGACGACCAGGTCCGCGCGCATGCCGTCGACGTCGAAACTCGCGCACAGCGCGGCGATCCGCCGCAGCTCGACATTGTCCAGGAGCACCTCGCCGACCACATCGCGGGCAATCAGGATGCGATCGGCGATCTCGCGGTCGGCGCCGGAGTAGCGGGCGGCGAATCCGTCCGGATCGGCCTCGTAGTCGAGGCGGCGGCGCACCACCGCCATGCGCACGTCCACGTCGCGGGACGCGGCCACATCCACCGTAAGCCCGAACCGGTCCAGCAGCTGCGGGCGCAGCTCACCCTCCTCCGGGTTCATCGTTCCGACGAGCACGAACCGCGCCGGATGCGAGTGCGACACCCCGTCGCGCTCGATGTGCACCCGTCCCATGGCCGCGGCGTCGAGCAGCACGTCGACCAGATGATCGTGCAGCAGGTTCACCTCGTCGACGTAGAGCACGCCGTGATGCGCGGCCGCCAGCAGCCCGGGCCGGAACGCCTGCTCCCCGTCGCGCAGCACGCGCTGCAGATCCAGCGAGCCGACCACCCGGTCCTCGGTCGCGCCGACCGGCAGCTCCACCAGCCGCGCGGGCCGCTCACCGCGCTCATCGGCCACCGGCGGCAGCAGCTGGGCCAGCGCCCGCACCACGGTCGACTTCGCCGTCCCCTTCTCCCCGCGGACCAGCACGCCGCCGATCCCGGGATGCACCGCGCACAGGATCAGCGCCAGCTGCAACTGCTCCTGCCCGACCACCGCCGAGAACGGAAACCCGGCCTCACCGGACGCAGCGCCGGAACTCACGGAGATATCAGCCAACGACTCGGACACTCCCCAACTCTATTGGGCCGGGCGCGTCCCGCCCTCGCCGCCCTCACGTGAGCAATCGCACCCACACAATCCTTCACACCCGTCTATCCGGCGATCAGCACTCGCGATGCGGCCCGATATGGCCCCGCGCCGATCGGGCCCACCGCGGAACCTGCCGACGCGGGCGGCCTGATCTGCTCCGCGCGATCGCCGAGCACAGGGCTGCCCTCACGATCCCCGGACCAACGCGAGGTTGCCGAAACCCTCGGCTATGACAATCTCGGTGTCGAGCACGGGTGGTGGGACCGCGCCCGGCGCCACCGCCTGGGGCTGGGCCAGCGCCTGCCGTGAGAAGCCCGGCCCGATCAACGGATTTCGCGCCCGGACGAACCAGCCCGATGCAATTGTGTGCGAACGGCTACGGCAAAACCCGTCCGGAATTCCAGCTACAGCAATCGCTTTCGGCTTGCACACCACATATGCTGCGCGCGTGCGTGATATGGCAACCGGATTCGGATATCTGCTGCAGGGGCAGCGTTGGGTGGGGGCGCATCGGCGTCAGCTGGGGTTCGGGCTGATTCCCGGGCTCATCGCGCTGGCACTGTATCTGGCCGCGATCGTGGCGCTGGGATTGTTCGTCGGCGACCTCGTGACGTGGGCGACGCCCTTCGCCGATCATTGGGCCGCGCCGTGGCCGGGGGTGCTGCGCGGTTTCCTGGACGTGCTGCTGATGGTGTTGTGCCTGTTCCTGGCGGTGATCACGTTCACGGCGCTGACCCTCGCGCTGGGGCAGCCGTTCTACGAGGCGCTGTCCGGGCACGTCGAGCAGTCGATGTCGCCCGGAATTCCGGTGCCCGAGTCGGGGCTGCCGGTGGGACGGATGATCGGGGACGGAATCCTGCTGGTGCTGCGGGCCGCGGTCTGGGGCGCGGCGCTGTTCGTGGCCGGATTCCTGCCTGTGATCGGGCAGACGGTGATCCCGTTGATCGGCATCGGCGTCACCGGATTCTTTCTGGTCCAGGAGCTGACCACGGTGGCGATGCAGCGGCGCGGCATCGATCTGCGGCGGCAGCTGCGATTGCTGCGCTCGCGCCGGATGCTGGTGTGGGGCTTCGGAATTCCGCTCGCGGTGGCATTTCTGGTGCCGTTCGTCGCGGTATTCCTGATGCCGGGGGCGGTCGCGGGCGCGACCATGCTCACCCGCGAGGTGTGCCGCACGGCGCCGGCTCCCGCTCGGCACTGAGGATCCGAACAGGCGGTCCCGCAATCGTTCTCGATTGCGGGACCTGAGCATCAACCCCGTCGCATCGGAATGTGCGGGATGCCGTCCTCGATGTACTCGTCGCCGTCGACCGCGAAGCCGTGCTTGATGTACATATCCTTCAGATAGGTCTGCGCGTTCAGACGCACGGTGGCCGAACCGGTTTCGGCCAGCGCCGCCTGCAACAGCCGCGTGGTGTACCCGTGTCCGCGGGCCGCGGGCGCGGTGCACAGGCGGCCGATGCGGAACGATTTCACCCCGTCCGCGTGTTCCTCGAGCAGCCGCAGGGTGCTGATTGCCTCACCCTCGTCGTCGAGCCACAGGTGCCGGGTCTCCGGCAGCAGATCGAACCCGTCCAGCTCGGGATATGCGCACTTCTGCTCGACGACGAACACTTCGACACGAAGCTTCAACAGCTTGTACAGGGTGGCGGTGTCGAGATCCGCGGCCCAGGACCGTTTGAGAGCAACCGTTGACATCATCGCGCCTTGCTATCACATAGTTCAGTTTTGCGCGAGTTCTGCCTGCGGAGTGTTGCCGACCAGGCCCAGCGCCCGGGACGACCAGTCCCAGATCTCCTGGTACAGACCCTGGTTCTCCGACAGCTTGACGCCCAACGACGGCACCATGGCCTTGAGTTGCGGTGTCCAATCGGCGTATTCGCGCGGGAAGCACCGCTGCAGCACGTCGAGCATGGCGCTGACGCAGGTGGAGGCGCCCGGCGAGGCGCCGAGCAGACCCGCGATCGAACCGTCGGCCGCGGTGATGACGGCGGTGCCGAGCTCGAGCACGCCGCCGGCGCCCTTGCGGCGGATGATCTGCACGCGCTGCCCGGCGGTGATCAGCTCCCAATCGTGCCCGTCGGCGCGCGGGACGAACTCCTCCATGGCGTTCACCTTGCCCGCCGGGGACTTGAGCAGCTCGCTGACCAGGTACTTGACCAGGCCCATCTCGGTGAGGCCGACGCCGAGCATGGGGGTGAGATTGCCGGGACGGATCGACTTGAACAGGTCGCCGTACTTGCCGTCCTTGAGGAACTTCGGCGTCCAGCCCGCGTAGGGGCCGAACAGCAGGCCGCGCTTGCCGCCGATCACGCGAGTGTCCAGGTGCGGCACCGACATCGGCGGCGCGCCGACCGCGGCCGCGCCGTACACCTTGGCCTCGTGCTGGGTGATCAGCTCCGGGTTGGTGCACCGGAAGAACTGGCCGCTGACCGGGAATCCGGCGAAGCCCGCGATCTCCTTGATCCCGGAGTGCTGCAGCAGCGGCAGCGCGTAGCCACCGGCGCCGACGAAGACGAACTTCGCGTTCACCGTGCGGACCGCGCCGGTACGGGTGTTGCGCACCTTGACGTTCCAGCTGCCGTCGGACTGCTTGTTCAGGTTGCGCACCTCGGTGCCGAACGCGATATCGGCACCCGAGCGGCCCAGGTAGGCCAGCAGCTGCTTGGTGAGCGAACCGAAGTCGATGTCGGTGCCCTTGGAGCTCCAGTTCAGCGCGACCGGATCGGAGAAGTCGCGGCCCTTGGCCATCAGCGGCAGGCGCGCGGCGAACTCGTCGGGCGAGTCGATGAACTCCATGCCCTCGAACAGCGGGTGCCGGGCCAGCGCCTCGTAGCGCTTGCGCAGGTAGTCCACGCCGTCGGCGCCGTGGGTGAAGCTGACGTGCGGAACCGGGTTGATGAACTCGGACGGGCTGCCCAGCACGCCGTTCTCCACGGCGTAGGACCAGAACTGCCGCGAGACCTGGAAGCGCTCGTTGATGTCGACGGCCTTGGAGACATCGACCGAGCCGTCGGCCTTCTGCGGTGTGTAGTTCAGCTCGCACAGGGCGGAATGGCCGGTGCCCGCGTTGTTCCACGGGTCACTGCTCTCCGGAGCGGCGGCGTCGAGGCGCTCGAACATCGTGATGGACCAGTCGGGCTGCAGCTGGCGAAGCAGCGCGCCCAGGGTGGCACTCATGATGCCGGCACCGATGAGGACTACATCGGTCTTTTCAGTCATCGCAGCGTTCGGCACGGGTACTCCGACTTCCTTGTCCTTGTGCGCGGTCGCCTCCGGGCGGACCAACTCTGGCCATTGTGTTGTGCGTCACCGGAATTCCGGCAAGTAGGGCGGGCCTGAGGTTACCCGCCGTTCACTTCAACCTAATTCTGCCCCTGTCCATGCCCCATTCTCCAAACTCCTACACCCGCTCCGACCGGGCATTCGGCGCCGCTCACGTCGCTGAGCGGGTCGAATGCGGGTCGAATATCGTGGAGTTGTGACCAAACGAACGCCGCTAGCACAACCACGGACCGACCCCTGGCAGCCCGATGTGCTGGGCGCGGGGTACGAACAGCGCCGCATCCCGCTGGGCGACGACCCGGACGGCGAGGGCACGGTGGAGGCCACCCTGGTCCGGTACACCGGCTCCCCGGCCGCCGATGCCGGCTCCGACGACCCCACCCCGGCCACCTCCGGGACCGCGGACGCCGCATCCGACCCCGGCGACGCGGCATCCCGAGCCACCGTGCCCGGCACCGACGCGCCCACCGCGGCGGTGCTCTACGTGCACGGCTTCACCGACTACTTCTTCCAGCAGCACTTGGCCGAGCACATGGCCGCGCAGTCGCACCGCTTCTACGCGCTGGATCTGCGCAAGTGCGGACGCTCGCGACTGCCCGGCCAGACTCCCCACTACGTGAGCGATCTGGCGCTCTACGACGCCGAGCTGAACGAGGCGCTGCGCATCGTGCGCGAGGAGACCGGCCTGCCCGTGCTGGTGATGGCCCACTCGACCGGCGGCCTGGTCGCCTCGCTGTGGCTGGACCGGCTGCGCAGCGCCGAGGGCACCGCCGGGGTGACCGGCCTGGTCCTGAACAGCCCGTGGTTCGACCTGCAGGGGCCGTCCTACTACCGGACCATCGGCACGCCCCTGATCGACGGGCTGGGCCGGCTGCGGGCGATGACCCGCATGCCCGGCGCGGAGCTGACCACCTACGGCGACAGCCTGCATCAGAGCGTGGCGGGCGAATGGGACTACAACCTGGATTGGAAGCCGCTGACCGGTTTCCCGGTGCACTTCGGCTGGCTGCGTGCGATCCGGCGCGGGCACGCGCGGCTGCAGCGCGGTCTGGACATCGGGGTGCCCGCGCTCATCCTGCGCTCCAAGGTCACCCGGTTCATGCGCGCCTACGGGCCGGCGGCCGACGTGGCCGACGTGGTGCTGGACGTGCGACAGATCCAGCGCTGGTCGGGCTGCCTGGGCGGGCGGACGAACATCGTGCCGATCGAGGGCGCGCGCCATGACGTGTTCCTGTCCGCGGCGCCGGTGCGCACGCAGGCGTTCGGGGAGCTGGACTCCTGGCTGCGCTGGCTGGCGCAGCGACAGGACTAACTCACCACTGCCCGCTGCGCAGCACGATCTCGGTCGCCAATTCCTGCGCGGCCTCGGTGGCGGGTTCGGCGACGTCGACCTGCGCCACCCGGAATTCGCCCCAGACGTGCCGTCCGGCGGTCTCGGCGACCGTGCGCGGCAGCCGTTTGGTGGCGATGACGGTCGTCGGGATCTCCACCGCGGGGCAGGTGGAGTCCGCGACGACGCCGTCCGCGCCCGGGGCCGCGGGATGCCCGCGCCCGGCGACGACCAGGCCCATCACCCGGCCGAAGCCGCGCGCGGCCAGCTGCCAGGCCAGGTCCGCGCCGGCGCCGCAACCGGCGAGGTTCGCCCACGGCACACCGAGCTCGTCGAGAATGCTGTAGACCGTCGGCGCATCCAGCCCGTCGATGCTCTCGAACGCGATCGTGCGAAGGTCGGAGGTGTGCAGCCGGGCACACACCTGGTCGTAGACATCGGCCGCCGCCTGGGCGTCCGGCAGCAGTACAACGGTGTGCCGGAACTGCTCGCCGCCGATTCGGACGGTCCACGCGCGGTCACCGACCGCGATCCGCCGAGTTTCCATGACGCTCCACGCTACACGGCGCCCGCCGGTCGGACCGCGTGTCGTCGGCCACGGCAGCCGCCGTCGGTCAGCGGCGCACGGTGAGGGTGGGTACGCCGGGCGTGGCGCCCGCGGTGATCAACTGCTCGAGGGTGGCGGTGTCGAGATGCTTCTCGATCAGGTCGGCGAGCAGATCCAGCTGGGACTCACGCTCGGCGGCGACCGAAATATCCTCTGCCACGCGGAATCCCGGGCGTCCCGCCCGGGCGGCGACCTCGCACAGCCAGGCACGGCGGAAATCGTCGGACTCCAGCAGCCCGTGCAGATGGGTCCCCCAGATCGCCCCGCGCACACTGCCTTCGGTGCTCCCGTCGGCGAGCTCGAGCCACCCCCGGTCACCGCTGCGCCGCACCCGGCCGTAATGAATCTCGTAGCCGTGCATCGGGACTCCCGCCGTACCGGCCGGCGCCGGGGCGGGGGCCGTGGCGGGCGCGTCATCGGAGGCATGGAAGGCCTGGCTCGCGCCTCGACCGGTGGTGTGCCGCAGCACCTTCGGCTCGGCGAACTCGATGTCCAGCTCCAGCAGGCCCAGGCCCGCGACCGCGCCGGAGGCCGATTCGACCTCGTCGAATATGCGTTCCGCCAGCATCTGGTAACCGCCACAGATGCCCAGGATCGGGCGGCCCGCGGCGGCTCGCGCGACCACGGCCTCGGCGATTCCGGTGCGGCGCAACCATTCCAGATCGCCGACCGTGGACTTGCTGCCGGGCAGGACCACCAGGTCGGCATCGGCGAGGCGGGAGGGGTCGTCCACCCAGCGCACGCTGACCCCGGGCTCGCAGGCCAGCGCCTCGATATCGGTGGAGTTGGAGATGCGTGGCAGCCGGATCGCGGCGACGGTCAGCCACTGCGAACCCAGCGGCGGGCGCGAGCGGCCGACCGGGGCGTCGGCGAGCGTGCCGAGCGAGTCCTCCGCGTCGATCCACAGTCCCTCGGCGAAGGGCAACACGCCGAGGGTGGGCCGGCCGGTGAGCGCGGTCAAACGGTCGAGCCCGGGGCGCAGCAGGTCCACATCGCCGCGGAACTTGTTGACGATGAATCCCGAAATGAGCCGCTGGTCATCGGGTTCCAGGATCGCCACGGTGCCGAACAGATGCGCGAGCACCCCGCCGCGATCGATGTCGCCGACCAGCACGACCGGAAGATCGGCCGCCCGGGCCAGCCCCATGTTCGCCAGATCCGTTGCACGCAGGTTGATCTCGGCGGGCGATCCCGCGCCCTCGCAGATCACCACGTCGAATTCGGCACGCAGCGCGGCCAATTCGTCGGCAACGACGCCCAGCAGGTGCTGCCGGTGCCGGAAGTAGTCCTTCGCGCCGACCGTGCCCACCGCTCGACCGCGCACCACCAGCTGCGAGCGCCGGTCGCTGCCGGGCTTGAGCAGCACCGGATTGAACCGCACGCTCGGTTCGAGCCCACACGCCCGCGCCTGCAACGCCTGCGCCCGCCCGATCTCCCCGCCGTCGAGGGCGACCACGGAGTTGTTGGACATGTTCTGCGCCTTGAACGGGGCGACCCGGACGCCCCGCCGGACCAGCATGCGGCAGATCCCGGCCACGACAACGCTTTTGCCCGCGTCGGAGGTCGTTCCGGCGACCAGCAGCGCGCCCTTCACAACTGCCGTTCCCGGTCGCCGGAGCAACGCCTCGAACCATTTCGGCGCTGCCACACGGCATTCCGGCGTGCGGGGCTGTTCACGGCAGGGTCAGGATTTCCGCGCCGTCTTCGGTCACGACCAGGGTGTGTTCGAACTGGGCGGTCCACTTGCGGTCCTTCGTGACGACCGTCCAGCCGTCTTTCCAGATCTCGTAGTCGATGCCGCCGAGGTTGATCATCGGCTCGATGGTGAACGTCATGCCGGGTTCGATGACCGACTCGACCGACGGCTGGTCGTAGTGCAGGATCACCAAGCCGCTGTGGAAGGTCGGGCCGACGCCGTGACCGGTGAAGTCACGCACCACGCCGTAGCCGAAGCGGTTGGCGTACGACTCGATGACGCGGCCGATCACGTTCAGCGCCCGGCCCGGCCGCACCGCCTTGATGGCGCGCATGGTGGCCTCGCGGGTGCGCTCGACCAGCTGCCGCACCTCCTCGTCGACGTCTCCGGCCAGGAACGTGGCGTTGGTGTCGCCGTGCACGCCGTCGATGTACGCGGTCACGTCGATGTTGACGATGTCGCCGTCCTCGATCACGGTCGAGTCCGGGATGCCGTGGCAGATCACCTCGTTCAGCGAGGTGCAGCAGGACTTGGGAAATCCCTTGTAGCCCAGGGTCGACGGGTAGGCGCCATGATCGCACATGTACTCGTGCGCGATCCGGTCGAGCTCGTCGGTGGTGACCCCGGGCGCGACGGCCTTGCCGGCCTCCTCGAGCGCCTGAGCGGCAATCTTGCCTGCGACGCGCATCTTCTCGATCGTCTCGGGCGTCTGCACCCAGGGCTCGTGGCCCTCGTTCGCGGTCTTCTTCCACGCGTACTCCGGGCGCGCGATCGAACGCGGCACCTCACGGATCGGGGATTGGACGCCGGGTACGAGCGCCTTACGGGTACGGACTGCCATGCGAACAGATTATCCGCACACCAACCCCGGTCTCTCGGCTAGTCCCGGCCCTCGCGCGGGTCCGGCGGCGCCCTCCCACACCGGGGAATTTATCCGGACCACGGTCCGTTTAGGATGTCGATATCAGCGGCACCAATCAGAAGGACTGGGCAATGGAACTTGGATTGACAACCTTCGCCGAGCGGCACGCGGTGGGCGGCCGTCCGGCGCCGAGCGCGGGCGAGCGGTTGCGCCAGGTGGTCGAGGAGGCGGTGGCCGCCGAGCGCGCCGGACTGGACATCTACGCCGTGGGCGAGCATCACCGGCAGGACTTCGCCGCATCCGCACCCGCGGTCGTGCTGGCCGGCATCGCCGGACGCACCGAGCGCATCCAGCTCTCCAGCGCCGTGAGCGTCCTCAGCTCCGCCGATCCGGTGCGGCTGTACCAGGAGTTCGCGACGCTGGACCTGCTCTCGAACGGCCGCGCCGAGCTGATGGCCGGGCGCGGATCGTTCACCGAATCGTTCCCGCTGTTCGGCTACGACCTCGCCGACTACGACGATCTCTTCGAGGAGAAGCTGGGCCTGTTGCTGCGCCTGCGCGACGAGGAGCCGGTCACCTGGTCCGGACGATTCCGCCCGGCACTGCACGAGACGACCGCGTACCCGCGCACCGACCGCCCGCTGCCGGTGTGGATCGCCGTCGGCGGCAGCCCCGAATCGGTGGTGCGCGCCGGACTGCTCGGCCTCCCGCTGGCGATCGCCATCATCGGCGGTCAGCCCGCGCGCTTCCGCCCGCTGGTCGACCTGTATCACCGCGCGCTCGAGCAGGGTGGGCACGAGCCGCAGCCGGTCGCGGTGCACGCGCACGGCTATCTCGCCGACAGCGACGAGCAGGCCGTGGCCGACTTCTACGAGCCCTACGCCGCGGCCATGTCCGGACTTGGCCGCGAACGCGGCTGGGGCCCAATGACTCGCACCCAGTTCGAGGCGCTGCGCTCCCCTGAGGGGTCGCTGTTCGTGGGCACGCCCGACCGCGTCGCGGAGAAGATCGCCGACGTGCGCGACACTCTCGGACTCTCCCGCTTCATGCTGCACCCGAGCGTCGGCACGCTCCCGCACGACCGGGTGCTGCACGCGATCGATCTGCTCGGCGAGAAGGTCGCCCCGCAGGTGCGTTGAGCGAGTCGAAATCTACTCGCGCAGATGGGTTTCGAAGGCCATGCGGTCGCCACGGTAGAGCGACCGGACGCGCTCGATGGGTTCCTCATCGACATCGACGGTGCGACGATGCAGCAGGATCATCGGCAGGGCCGTGGTGCATTCCAGCAGCGCGGCCTCCCGCGGGGTGGGCAGCACCGTCTCGATGCGTTCGGTCGCGGACCCGAATTTCACGCCCGAGGCGCGGACTGCCGCGTAGAGCGAGGTCGTGGGGTCGTAGCTCGCGCGTAGCGACCCGAAGCGGTCCAGGGGCATGAATGTGCTTTCCAGTCCGACCTTTTCGCCGTCGGCGAGTAGCACGCGCTCGAGATGCATGACCGGGACACCGGGACCCACACCGAGCGCGCGGGCGGTCGCCTCGTCCGCGGGAACATCCGCCCAGGCGACCAGGATCCGTCCAGGCTTGCGACCCAGGCTGATCGCGCCCTCGGTGTAGGAGCGCAACGACAGCGGCTGCACCATTTTCGGGCGCGATACCACCGTGCCGCGACCCTGGCGCCGAATCCTGCCCTGCACCAGCAGCTCTCGCAGCGCCTGGCGCACCGTCTCGCGGGCCACCTCGAACCGCGCCGCGAGATCGCGTTCGGAGGGGACCGGATCACCCTCGTCGAGCCGGTCGAGAATCGCCTCCACCTCGGTGCGTACCCGATAGGTCTTCGACATCGGCTCGAAAGCGTCGCCCACACGGGCATTTTCGAGCACGCCGCCGCCGCGCCGCGCATCGCCCCCGGCCGCGGCGCTCT
This sequence comes from Nocardia albiluteola, assembly GCF_018860155.1. Classification (GTDB taxonomy): domain Bacteria; phylum Actinomycetota; class Actinomycetes; order Mycobacteriales; family Mycobacteriaceae; genus Nocardia; species Nocardia albiluteola. Next base: position 539,071 of record NZ_JAHKNI010000006.1, on the reverse strand, counting down.
CCGATTCATAACGAACGGACATCGCACCTCCTCGGCCGCACTCTCCGGAATCCCACCCGCGTCGCATTCACGTCACCAGCGTACCAATAATTGGTCTATACCAATTGTTAACCCAGCGTTCTCACGGGCCACACCCAAAGGTCTAGACCATTGCGCATCATGCTTGGCATGCGATTGGTCATCATCGGCGGCGGGATCCTCGGCACCGCGCACGCCCTGGCCGCGGTCGGCCGCGGGCACACGGTCGTGCAGGTGGAACGAGAGGTCGAGGCCCGCGGCGCCACGGTCCGCAACTTCGGTCTGGTCTGGGTATCGGGCCGCAGCGAGCGCGAATTGGAGATCACCCTCCGCTCGCGCCGCCTGTGGGAGGAGATCGGCGGACGGATCGCGGGCGTCGGATTCCGCCCGGCCGGATCCATCACACTGGTGCGCACCGACGCCGAACTGGCCGTCGCCGCGGCGGCCGCGGCGGCACCGAGCGCCGCCGAACGCGGTTTCGAGCTGCTCGAACCGGCCCGGGTGCGCGAGATCAACCCCGCGCTGCGGGGCAAATACCTTGCCGGACTGCACTGCTCGACCGATGCCGCGGTGGAATCGCGGCAGGCCATGCCCGCCCTGCGCGCCTACATGCAGGCCACCGGCCGATACACCTTCTACGCCGGCACCGAGGCCCGCACGATCAGCGGCGGCACCGTCACCGACGACCGCGGCCGCCGCTTCGAGGCCGATCTGGTACTGGTCTGCCCCGGCGCGGCGCATTCGGGCCTGACGCGGGAACTGGTGGGAGACATCCCCGTTCGGCGCGTGCGACTGCAGATGATGCAGACCGCGCCGCTGGGCGAGCCGCTGACCACCGCCATCGCCGACGGCGACAGCTTCCGCTACTACCCCGGCTTCGCGGGTCCCGAGCTGGACCACCTGAACCGCGAGGAATCCCAGGCGTTCACCGCGGCCCAGCACAAGATGCAGCTGCTGTGCGTGCAACGCCTGCACGGCGGGCTCACCATCGGAGACACCCACGAATACGACGAGCCGTTCGCGTTCGACGTCGACGAGGCGCCCTACGAGCACCTCACCGCCGTCACCGAGGAACTGCTGGGCCGCAAGCTGCCCCAGGTCGTGCGCCGCTGGGCGGGCGTCTACAGCCAGAGCATCGACCCGGGCGCCATCGTCACCCGCGCGCAGGCCGCCGACAACGTCTGGGTGATCACCGGCCCCGGCGGGCGCGGCATGACCCTGGGCCCCGCGCTCGGCGAAGAGACCGCCGACCTGCTCAACCTGTGAAAGGAATCACGTTGTCCGAGAAGCAGATCGAACTGGCCGTGCTGGACATGGCCGGAACCACGGTCGCCGACGGCGGACTGGTGCTGCGCGCCTTCGATGCCGCCGCCACCGCCGCGGGCATTCCCGCCGACGGGCCGGAGCGGGCCGCCGCCACCGAGTACGTGCTGGAAACCATGGGCCAGTCCAAGATCACGGTCTTCCGTGCCCTGCTCGGCGACGAGGACCGCGCCCAGCTGGCCAACCGCAGCTTCGAGGCCGCCTACGACGAGTTCGCCGCCGATGCCACGCCGATTCCCGGTGCGGCCGAGGCGATCTCGCGGCTGCGCGCGGGCGGGGTCAAGGTCGCGCTCACCACCGGATTCAGCCGCGGCACCCAGGACCGGCTCCTGGACGCGCTGGGCTGGGGCGAGATCGCTGATCTGACGCTCTGCCCGGCCGAGGCCGGACGCGGGCGGCCGTATCCGGACATGGTCCTCACCGCGCTGCTGCGCCTGGAGATCGACGCCGTGGATCGCGTTGCGGTCCTGGGCGATACGAGTAGCGACATCGCCACCGGACGGGCCGCCGGCGCCCGGATCGTGGCGGGCACGCTGACCGGCGCGCACAACGAGGACCAGCTGCGCGGCGCGGGCGCCACGCACGTCGTGCCGTCGGTGGTCGAATTCGCCGATCTGCTGCTGGCCGAACGGTCCTGACCCGAGCCCACCCCTTGATCCCCCGCCCCTGCGACTCCCACTCGACCCACCCACCCCATCGGTTCCGCAAGCTCGAACCGACTCACCATCCCCGTTTCCCCTGAACGAAAGTTGCAGTCATCGTGCGTATTCCGACTCCCCGCCTCGCACGCACCGCGCTCATCCTCGGCACCGCCGCGGCCGTCACCCTCACCGCCGCGGCCTGCGGCGGCACCGGCACGAATGCCGGCGGCGGCAAGACCGTCACCGTGTACTCCGCCGACGGCATGGCCGACTGGTACAAGCCCGAGTTCGCCAAGTTCACCCAGCAGACCGGCATCGCGGTCAACTACGTGGAGGCCGGTTCCGGAGAGGTGGTGAACCGGGTCGACAAGGAGCAGTCCAACCCCCAGGCCGATATCGTCGTGACGCTGCCGCCCTTCATCCAGAAGGCCGACCGGAAGGGCCTGCTGCAGGACAGCGGCGTGGACACCAGCATGGTCGCCGCCACCGACAAGGCCGCCGACGGCAAGTACGTGAATCTGGCCGACAACTACCTGACGTTCATCGCCAACCCGTCGGTGGACACCTCGAAGATCACCTGGAACGACCTGCTCGACCCCAAGTACAAGGGCAAGGTCCAGTACTCCACCCCCGGACAGGCCGGTGACGGCACCGCCGTGCTGGTGCTGCTGCAGCAGCTGATGGGCAAGCAGGGCGCGTTGGACTACCTGGCCAAGCTGCAGGCCAACAACGTCGGTCCGTCGTCCTCGACCGGTAAGCTGCAGGCCAAGGTCGACAAGGGTGAGCTGCAGGTCGCCAACGGCGACGTGCAAATGAACCTGCAGGACATCAAGGACAGCGGCGTCAAGTTCAACCTGTTCTTCCCCGCCACCGACGACGGCAAGCGCAGCACGGTCTCGCTGCCCTACGTGATGGGCCTGGCCAAGGGCGCACCGCACAAGGACAGTGCGGCCAAGCTGATGAACTTCCTGCTCACCGCCGACGTGCAGAAGACCCTCGGCCCGGATGCCTACGCGGTGCCGGTCCGTACGGATCTGGCGAACCAGGCCGCGGCGGGCACCGGCCCGTCCGCGAGCGCGACCATCGCGGGAGTGACCGTGGTGCAGCCGGATTGGAACGCGGTCAACGACACCCTCGAAGCCGACGTCGCCGCCTACAACAAGGCCACCGGCCAGCAGTGATGCCGAACCCCAGGAGCGCATCCATGTCCGCACCGACGCCCGGCGTGAAAACCGCGGCGCACAGCGTGAATTCGGCGGCCGCCGACACCCAGCCCGCGATCGTGTTCGACCGCGTGGGCGTCAGCTACGGGCGCGGCCGCAAGTCCACGGTCGCACTGGCCGACTTCTCGCTGCGGGTGGCCGCGGGCGAGACCGTTGCGCTCCTGGGGCCCAGCGGTTCCGGGAAATCGACCGCACTCAAGGCCCTGGCGGGATTCGTCCGGCCCACCTCCGGCTCGGTTCGCCTCGCCGGACGCGACGTCACCGATCTCTCGCCCGCCAAGCGGGGCATCGGCGTCGTCGTGCAGTCCTACGCCCTGTTCCCGCACATGCGGGTCGCCGACAACGTCGCCTTCGGCCTCCGGTCACATCGGGTGCCGCGCAAGGAGATCGGCGATCGGGTCCGCGAGGCGCTGGAGATGGTCGGGATGGGCGACTACGGCCGGCGGCTCCCGCGCGAGTTGTCCGGCGGGCAGCAGCAGCGGGTAGCCATCGCCCGCGCCCTGGCGATCCGGCCCGCGGTGCTGCTGCTCGACGAGCCGCTGGCCGCGCTGGACGCCCAGCTGCGCCAGTCCATGCTCACCGAGCTGCAGCAGCTGCGGAAGGCCCTGCCGGACACCGCGATGCTGTACGTCACCCACGATCAGTCCGAGGCGCTGGCGCTGGCCGACCGGATCGCGGTGATGCGCGACGCACGACTGGTCGACATCGACACCGCCGAGAACCTGTGGCGCCGTCCGCCCAGCTCGTTCACCGCCGCCTTCCTGGGCGGCGCGAACCTGTTGTCGTGCACGGTGAAACACATCTCCGGCACCGTCGCGCTCGTGCAGACCGGCGAGCAGACGCTGCGGGCCGAGGCTCCGAAACCTGGTGTGGGCCAGCTCGACTGGACCCCGGACGACGACGGCCTGCTGTGTGTGCGCCCGCACACCGTGCAGATCTGCAACACCAACGAGCGGGACGCGGTGCTCGCCACCATCGTGGCCAGCGTCTGGCGCGGGTCCACGACCCGGCTGAGCCTGGACGTCACGGGTCTGCCCGCCGAGCTGACCGCCGACGTCCCGGGCCACGTGGATACCGCCGTCGGCGCGGTCGTCGGGGTGAGGCTGCCGGACCCGGCGGGCGTGCTCATTCCCGCCGCGGTCGGATCGGCCTCCGCCACACCGGTGACGGAGGGGCGAGCATGATCACCGTCCGTCGTCCCGGCGCACGGCCCGCCGCACACCTGGTCCGTGAGGGGGATCAGGTGTGCCGCACGCGCCCGAGCGCCGGCGAGGTGGCCGCCCCCGCCACCCCTGCCCCGCAACGCAACTGGCGTCCGATCGTGTGGTCGATTCCCCCGATCGTGGTCGTCCTGGTGATCGCCGTCTATCCGGTCGCGCGGGTGCTGACCGAATCGACCTCGTCCCCCGGCGCGTGGTCGCAGGTGCTGGGGTCCACGGCGTTCCTGAATGCGCTGTGGCGCACCGTGTCCATCGCGGTCTGCTCCACGGCCGGATGCCTGGTACTGGGGACGTTCCTGGCCGTCGTGCTGGCGTTCGTGCCGTTTCCGGGCTCGGGCGTGGTCGGGCGGCTCATCGATACGGTGCTCACACTGCCGTCCTTCCTGATCACGCTGGCGTTCACCTTCCTGTACGGCACCGTCGGCGCGCTCAACGCACTGATCACCCAGCTGACCGGAAATCACACTCCCGCACTGAACTTCCTGTCCACCCCGACCGGCGTCGTGCTCGCCGAGATCACCTACTTCACCCCGTTCGTGGTGCGGCCGCTGCTGGCGGCATTCGCGCAGCTGCCGCGCGAGCAGCTGGATGTGGCGGCGAGCCTGGGCGCCTCGCCGTGGCGGGTGCTGCGGCAGGTGGTGCTACCCGAGGCATGGCCGGCCCTCGCCGCGGGCGGCAGCCTGGTGTTGCTGCTGACGCTCAACGAATTCGGCATTGTGCTGTTCACCGGCGCCAAGGGCGTCATCACCCTGCCCGCGCTGATCTACACCCGCGGCATTGTCACCTTCGATCTGCCGGGCGCGGCGGTGCTGGCCACCGTGCAGGTGCTGCTGTCGCTCACGCTGTACATCGGCTATCGGCTGATCTTCGCCCGGTTCAGCACATCTCGAACCAGCCAGGAGGGCTGATCATGCTGGTGTGGACCCGCCGCGGCCGGGCCGTCGTGCTCGCGGTCTTCGCGTTGCTGGTGCTGGTGGTCTTCGCCGCCCCGATCGCCACGGTGGTCGCGGCCGCCCTGGCCGGCCGGTGGTCCGGCGCGCTGCCCTCGCACCTGGGTTTCGCGAACTTCTCGCGCGCACTGTCCGGCGAGCAGGCCGCGAGTCTGTCGGTGAGCCTGCAGACGGCGCTGCTGGCGGGCGCGATCTCGCTGGTGCTGGGCACCTGGGCGGCGCTGTCGGCGCGCGAGGCCCCGCGCTGGTGGCGGCGCATCACCGACGCGGTGTTCCATCTGCCGGTGGCCGTGCCGTCGGTGGCGATCGGGCTGGGCGTGCTGATCGCGTTCAATCAGCGGCCGTTGCTGCTGGGTGGCACGAAATGGATTGTGATCGTGGCGCATTCGGTGCTGGTGCTGGCATATGCGTTCAGCGCGGTGGCCGCGGCGCTGGACCGGCTCGACCCGGCATACCGCCAGGCCGCAGAATCCCTCGGTGCGGGCGGCGCGCGCGTGCTGACGCGAATCACGTTGCCGCTGTTGCTGCCCGCGCTGGGGGCGGCCGCGGGCCTGGCGGTCGCGCTGTCGATGGGTGAGCTGGGCGCCACCATCATGGTCTACCCCGCGACCTGGAAGACGTTGCCGATCACCATCTTCGCCGCGACCGACCGCGGTCAGGTCTTCGATGCGGCCGCGAGCACCACGCTGCTGGTCGCGGTGACGCTGGTGGTGCTGTTGATCCTGGGGCGGGTGCGCGGGCGGGCCGCGCTGCGATGAGAGCCCGGCGTGCCGCGCCAGTCGACCACGCGGCACGCCGGGCGGGGCGCCCCGTTGCGCCCGCCGTCACAGGCGGGCAATGACCTTGTCTACCATCGAATCCGGACGGTCACTGCTCGGGCAAACGACGACGGCCACCGGCCACGTCGATTACGAGATCAGTGTAACCGTCGACAAGTTCGGCAAGGTGATACCAGCGTTTATGGGTGTTGTCACTGCGCGGACCGTCGCGATCGATGGCCTGATTCGCATCGACCCAGCTGCGGGCCATGCGATCGACCACCGCGCCGAGGCTTTCGGTGTGCAGTGAGGCGCCGTTGCGGTGCTGCGGCATCTCCTGTCCCACCCAGTCGTTGATGTCGTCGACGAGTTCGCTGCGGCGGCAGTCGATCTCGGCGATCATGGCCGGGTCGTGCAGCTGGACGCGCCGGGAGTGCATCTCGGCCAGCGCGTGGGCAGAGCGCAGCAGCGTCTGGTCGTCGAAGCGGCGGCCCTGAAATGCACACAGCAATTGCGGCGCCGTCGGCAGCACGCCAGCTATCGACATGGTCATCGACGCACCCCGAAAACTGTGGACTGCACCACTGTTTGCACCAACATAATCGGTCTCCGGATTCAGTTGTACCGTCATCGGATCGGTGGTTCAGAACTAGGCTAGCTCGGATCATGCTCTTACAGATGCAAGAACGCAAGATTGCGTCCGCCCGCTTTTTGTCAACCTCCGTTACCCCCTACCTGGGCGCGGATCATTCTGAGCGACAGTCGCTTCCGATCGAATAAGCACACCGGACGTCCGGTTTTCCCATGCCGGGAATGCACGGCCCGGGGCTCGCAATTTTCGGCCATATCGATCCGCTACCGGAGAATCGCGCGCCGGGGCCGCGACAGAACCATCCGTGGTGAGGTCGCAGGCGGTATGCTCGGACGCCCTATCACCGCAAGCCGGTTGCGGGGCGCGGCGGCAGGCGAAGGCTGAATTCGAGCGGTGGGCTCCGAATGCGCAAAGGAGATGGCGCGCGATGGCAGGTAAGCGCACTGTGCTGACGGTCCAGCTCAGGCGGCTGGCGGTACTACTGCACGAGATGCGGGAAGAGGCCGAGGTCAGCAAGGAGACGGTCAGCGCCCGCACCGGGATCAACGTCACCACGCTCTACCGGATCGAGACCGCCCAGGCCCGCCCGCAGCGACGCACCCTGATGGCGATGCTCGAGCTGTACGGCGCCACCGAGGAGCGCCGGTCCGATGTGATGAAGCTGCTGCAGGAGGCGCAGAAGCCCGGCATGTCGCGGCCGTTCGAGGCGGCGGTCTCGGAGGTGTACGCCGCGTACATCAACTTCGAGACCGAGGCGCTCTCGGCGCGGCTGTTCCAGACCTCGTTCATTCCGGGCCTGCTGCAGACCGAACGGTATGCGTGGGCCGTGCTGGACACTGCGATGCCGAAGGTCGAATCGTCGGTGATCGAGCAGCGCCTGCGCGCCCGCGTCGAACGCGCGAAGATCCTCGCACGCGCCAACGACCCACTCGAGCTGTGGGTGGTGCTGGACGAGGCCGCGATCCGGCGGGTGGTCGGCGGTCCCGACGTGATGCGCGAGCAGCTCGAGCGCCTCACCGCCGACTGCGAGAAGCGCAACGTGATCCTGCAGGTGCTGCCGTTCGACTCCGGCGCGCATCCGGCGATGGTCGGATCCTTCGTGGTGCTGGACTTCCGGAATCCGGCCGATCCGGAGCTGGTCTACGTCGAGGGCATCGCGGGCGACGATATCGTGGAGGGCCACAACGAGATCCGGCGTTTCGGCGTGATGTTCGACCAGCTGCGCGCCATGGCCCTGAGCCCGCGCGATTCGGCCGCACTGATCGCCGACGCGGCGCACAAGCTGCGCTGAATCAGGCCCTGCTCGCGCGGGTATAACCGACGGCGGCGGGCACGGCGAACACCACCAGCGCACCCAGTGACCAGGCCAGCGTCGCAAGCAGCGGCCCGCGGACCGGGCCACCGAGCGACAGGCCGCGCATCGCATCGATCGCGTACGACATGGGCTGATGCGCCGCGATCGGCTCGGCCCATGCCGGATACGCGGCCAGCGGCACGAATCCCGTCGAGAAGAACATCAGCAGCGACGACCCCAGCGAAATCGCCTCCACCAGTGCGGTTCTGGCGGTGAACACCGCGGCCGCGGTCACCAGGGCGGCGAATCCCAGGCCGTACACCATCGGCACCCCCAGCAGCGCGATCGCGGCCGGGATTCCCTGGCGGAAACGGAATCCCAGCGCCACCCCCACCCCGAACAGCACCAGCGTGCAGACCACGATCCGGACCCCCTCGGCCAGAATCCGCGCCAGCAGCCCCGAGGCGCGATGCACCGGCAGCACCCAGAATCGGGCCAGCAGTCCCGCATCCCGTTCGCGCCCGAGGGTGATCGCCCCCGCCACCGACCCGGACATCACCGCCACCAGGGTCACCATCGGCACCGACCCGTAGAGCGCGCTCGCCCCCGAGAAGGCCGAAATCTGACGCCCAAGCACGGTATTGAGCATCACCAGCAGCAGCGCCGGGAGCCCCAGGGACGCCACCACCGTCAACGGGTCACGGCGCCATCGGATCAGCAGCCGCCGGGTCTGAAGAAGAGTCTGCGGCAGCAACTTCCGCCAGGTTTCGGTGGGGCCGGTGACCTCCGGCAGCACCGCGGTCACCGATGCCTCCGCGCGGCGACGACCCCCGAGCCCGCACCGAACGCCACGAGCGCGACCAGCAGCCAGGCGATCCCCGGGCCCAGGGCCGACCAGCTCACCGCGCCCGCGCCGCCCGCGCGATCCCCCGCCAGCACCCGCATCACGTCGACGAACTGCGAGACGGGCTGATTGCGCGCGAAACCCCGGATCCAGCTCGGGAACTGGGCCGCCGGGGCGAATCCGGTGGAGACCATGCCCAGGATCAGCTGGGGCAGTACCAGCGCCTGCGTGGTCGCCTCGGGGCTGCGCGACAGCGCTCCGATCAGATCGCCGGCCAGGCCCAGCATCAAGCCGAGCAGCAGCGTGTAGACGAGGAAACCGACCGTGTCCCACCAGCTTCCATAGAAGCGGAAGCCGATGATGTGACCGCAGACCAGGCCCGCGCACAGCGCGATGACCACCCGGTACAGCGTGGCCGCGATGCGCGCGGCCAACGGCGCGGCGGTGGGCATCGGCATGGCGGCGAATCGTTCGTCGAGTCCGTCACGGCTATCGGTGGCGGCCCGCAGCGCCGCCGTGGTCGCGCAGAACGAGACCGCCTGCATGACGATCATCGGCATCAGGAACTGCGCGTAGCTGCTCATGCCGAAGCCGAAGAGCGTCATCACCCGGTTCAGCGGCACGAAGAATCCGATGGTGAACACGCTCGGCGTGAGCAGCGCGGTCAGCACCTCGCCGTTGCGCAGCGAGGGCCGCACGATGCGCAGCGTCAGCACCCACCACTGCCGGATCGGCAGCACGAGCACTGCGGCAGTGCTCACCCCCGGCTCCACAAGCTCCGCCGGCTCACCGTCCCCACGGTCGGCAATCGCGGTGTGCCCGTCCATCCGTCCACGCTCCGTCCCGCGTCAGCCAACCGGTCGTCTCCATCTCACCAGATGAGGCGGGCGAAGTGACGGATTTGCGGACGCCAATCACCCCAGGGTGCACCGCGACCACCCCTTGCGGGGCCGGCGACCACTACTGGGGATGCTGTCGAATCGCCCGCCGACCGACCAGATTGGAATCACCGCGACCGCGAGCGAACCCGAACTCCGAAGGGGCCTGTAGCAATGCCGAAGATCATCGACTCTACTGCCGAGATGCACAACATCTCCGCAGCTCCGTCCACATATGACAGCCCCCGCCACGTGCGGTCCGCGGCCACCACCGAGATCGGAACACTCGATCAGCACAAGCTGGACTGCTGGGCCAACCGCATCGCCAGAATGTTGCTGCGCCGCGGCGCCCACCCCGGCGCGTACATCGCCACGGCCGGGCTGCCGGTGCTGGAGGGCGCGGTGACCCGCTGGGCGATCGCCAAGATCGGGGCAATCCCCGTGCCGGCGGCCTCCGGCCCGCTGCGCGACCGAGCGGGCATCGGCGTGACAACCCGGGCCCGGCGGCCCGAGCCGGACACTGTCTCCTGGCTGGTCCTCGATGACCACAGCACCCTCGTCGAGTACCTGACCGGCTCGGACGCCCCGATCACCGACGCCGAACTGGGCGTGACCCGCCAGGCGTGCTGACCGACCCCACCCCAACCACCCGCAACCACAAGCCGAAGGCCCACAGAAATAGATGACCCAGCAGCTCACCGCTTCCGATCCCCGCCTCGAACAGTCCCCGGCAGCCCCGGCTCAGCCGCACGCCACCCACACCTCGCCGCGCCCGGTGAACGGCGCGCTGCCGCATGCCACCGCCCTGCGGACCCACGCCTGCGACACGTCCGGCTCAGCCGGCGACACCGGCGCCCCGTCCTGCGGCACCGCAGTCCCCAACACTCGCCTGCCACTCGATGCCGCTCCCTTACCCCCGGGTGCGTTCCCGCTTTCGGCGGCGCAGCGCGGAATCTGGTTCGCCCAGCAGCTCGGGGGCGAAACACCGATCTCCATCGCGCAATACGTCGATATCGCGGGACCGGTTGACATCGAGGCGCTTTCGCGCGCCCAGCGCCGGGCCGGGCGGGAATTCGGCACCGGATATCTGCGGCTGATCGACGTCGGCGGGCTGCCCGCGCAAATCATCGACCCCGGCCTCGACGATACGATCCGGACCATCGACCTGCGCGGGGAGGCCGATCCGGAGGCGGCGGCGCACGCCTGGATGCGCGCGGAGTATGCCGCGCCGCTGGATTTGCTGGCCGACCGGCTGGTCGAGGTCGCGATGCTGCGGCTGGCCGACGAGCGCTGGTTCTGGTACGCGCGGCTGCACCACATCGTGCTCGACGGCATGGGCCTGCTGGCGCTGGTGCGGCGCACCACCGAGATCTACGACGCCGAGATCGCCGGCGCGCCGGTCCCGCCCGGCCGGGCCGACGAACTGCGCCGGGTCGTCGAAGATGATGTGGCATACCGCAATTCGCCGCGTCTGAGCACCGATCGCGACTACTGGCGCGATCATCTGCGGGGACTGGCCGCGCCGGTGACACTCGCGGGCCGGACCGCAGAGGTGGACGCGCAGCCGAGTGTGGTCAGCGCCGAATTGCCGGCCGGGACCGCGCGACTGATCGACGACATCGCCGCCGAGCGCGCGTCCAGCACCGCCCCGATCGTGGTGGCTGCCTTCGGCGCCTACCTCGGGGCGATGACCGGATCCGCGGAAATCACCCTCGGACTGCCCATTTCGGGCCGCACCACCGCGACGCTGCGGCGGTCGGGCGGCATGGTCGCCAATGTGGTGCCGCTGCGCCTGGGGCTGCGACCGGACCTGACCGTCGGCGAGCTCATCGGGGCGACCCAGGCCGAACTCACCGGGGCGCTGCGCCGCCAGCGCTACCGCCAGGAGGACATCATTCGCGACCTGGGCTGGGCCGCGGACGACATCACCTCCTTCGGCCCGACGGTGAACCTGATCCTGGCCGACACCGCGATCACCCTGGGCGAGGTGACCGGGCGGCTGCACGTGCTGACCTCCGGGCTGATCGACGACCTCTTCGTCAACGTCTATCCGGGCGTGGGAGGGCAGGCCACCCACATCGACTTCCAGGCCAATCCGAACCTGTACGACGAGACCGAATTGGCCGGCCAGCATCGGCGTTTCCTGTCGTACCTGTCCCGGTTCGCGGGCGCGAGCGCCGACACCGCGCTGTCGGCCCTGCCGGTGACCGAACCGGACGAGCGTGCCGCGCTCGCCCCCGTCCGCGGGCGCGAAGGTGTTGCGGCACGGACCCTTCCGGAGCTGCTCGCGGCGGGAGCCGTCGATCCGGACGCACCCGCGCTGCGCTGTGACGACACCGAGCTGACCTATCGCGAGCTGACCGATTCCGCCCAGCGCCTGGCCCGGCTGCTGATTTCCGCCGGTGCGGGACCCGAGCGCATGGTGGCCCTGGCCATCCCGCGGTCGGCGGAATCCGTCCTGGCCTGGTACGCCACCGCCCTGTCGGGCGCGGCCTTCGTGCCGATCGACCCGGGCTATCCCGCCGATCGCATCGAGCACATGATCTCCGACAGCGGTGCCCGGCTGGGCATCACCGTCTCCGGCGTGCGAAATACGCTGCCGGACACCGTGACCTGGCTGGTGCTCGACGATCCCGCCCTGCGCGATCAGCTGGCCGAGCAGGATCCCGGTCCCGTGTCCGACGCCGATCGCCAAAGGCCCATACATCCGGACCACGCGGCCTACATCATTTACACCTCGGGCTCGACCGGCCTGCCCAAGGGCGTCACCGTATCTCACCGCGGGCTTGCCGATCTCGTCGCCAGCACCGGTGCGGCGCTGGGCATTGCGGCGGATTCGGTGGTGGCGCACGCGGTCTCGCCGAGCTTCGACATCTCGGTGGAGGAACTGCTGGTGCCCCTCGCCTCGGGCGGGTGCGTCGCGGTCGTCCCGCCGCGGGCGTATGCGGGAGCCGAACTGGCCGACGTCCTGCGCAGCACCCGGGTCACGCATCTCAACGTCACCCCGGTGGTCGCGGGCTCGCTGGATCCGGCCGGGCTGCCGGACCTGGGTACGCTGGGCGTCGGCGGCGAGGCCGTGCCGCCGGAGCTGGTCGCGGCCTGGCGGGGGCGCACGATCCGGAACGGTTACGGCCCCACCGAAACAACCGTCACCGCGACGTGGTCCGGTCCGCTGACACCGGGCGAACCGGTGACGATCGGGACGCCCGTGCGCGCCGCGAGCGCCGTCGTCCTCGACCCGTGGCTGCGCCCGGTGCCGCCCGGGGTGACCGGCGAGCTCTACCTCGGGGGCACCGGCCTGGCCCGCGGCTATCACCGCCGCGCCGCGCTGACCTCGGAGCGGTTCGTCGCCGATCCGTACACGCCCGGCCGACGCCTCTACCGCACCGGGGATCTCGTCCGGTGGATGCCGCGCGGCGACCGGACGGAGCTGGACTATGTGGGCCGCAGCGACATTCAGGTGAAGATCCGTGGATTCCGGGTCGAGCTCGGCGAGATCGACGCGGCCCTGCGGGCCGCGGGGGCCGAGGCGGCGGTCACCGTCGGCGCCCGGACCCCTTCGGGCGCTACCGCGCTCGTCGCCTATGTCGTCGCGCCGCACAGTGATTCGCACGCCTTGACCGCCGCGCTGATTCGGACGCTGCCCGCGCACATGGTCCCCGCCCGCATCGTGCCGCTCGCTCGGCTACCGCTCACGCCCGCGGGCAAGCTCGACCGACGCGCGCTACCCGACCCCGATTTCGGCGCCGCGACCGGTGCCGGGCGGCCGCCGACCACGGACCGGGAGCGGCTGCTGTCCGAGCTGTTCGCCGAGGTGCTGGGCCTGGAGTCGCTCGGCGTCGACGACAACTTCTTCGCCCTGGGCGGCGACAGCATCATTGCCCTGCAGCTGGTCTCCCGAGCGCGGGCGGCCGGACTCGGATTCGGCGCGCGAGAGGTGTTCGAGTACAAGACGGTCGCGGCCCTCGCCGCGATCGCCACCGATACCGAGACGCCGGCGGTGCCGGAACTGCCCGGCGGCGGGCTGGGTCCGATCGAGATCACTCCGATCGTGCAGGCCATGCTGGAATCCGGCTCGGCCCGTGGTCATTCCGCCGTCAGCCCCGTCGAACCCGGTTCCACCCCGTCCGGTTCCGGCATCGACTCGGCCGAATCCGGCTTCAGCTGGCGACGTTTTGCTCAGGCCGCGCTGATCGGGCTGCCACACGATCTCGATCCCGTCGAGGTGGTCGCCGCCCTGCAGAAGCTCGTGGACCACCACGACATCCTGCGGAGCACGTTGCGCAACGACGGCAAAGGCTGGGAATGGGTTGTCGGCGAATGCGGTTCGATCAATTCGGCAAATCTGCTCGAGGTCGTATCCGGAACAGACCCCGACAACGTCGAGACCGCGCTCCATCGCGCCGCCGACGGCCTGGATCCGACCATCGGTGTCGTCGCGCGCTTCGTGCTGATCGCCGGGTCCACAGACGCGAAGTCCGAGACAGCGCCGCAGTTGTGGCTGGTGCTGCACCACCTGGTGGTCGACGGCGTCTCTTGGCGCATCCTGCTGCCCGATCTCGCCACGGCGGCCGCCGGTGCGGAACTGCGGCCGGTCGGCACCTCCTTCCGCCGGTGGGCGCACGGCCAGCGCGCCGAGGCGCGGGCCCGAGTCAGCGAAATGCCCTACTGGCGTGGGGTTCTCGCAACGGCCGATCCGCTGCCCGGCACGCTGGACCCGGCGCTGGACGTTGCCGCCACGATGCGGCGAGTACGGACGACCATCGCGCCCGACGTCGCCGCCACGGCATTGGAGGTGATTCCGGACCGGTTCCACTGCGGCCCCGAGGTCGCATTGCTCACCGCTCTGGCTCTCGCGGTGGCGCGCTGGCGCGAGACCACCACCACGTTGCTCACGCTCGAGGGGCACGGCCGCGAGGAGTCGCTGCTGCCCGGCGCCGACATCGCCCGCACCGTCGGGTGGTTCACCAGTGTCCATCCGGTGGCGCTGGACGTGACCGGCATCGATCTCGACGACGCCTACGCGGGTGGCCCGGCCGCCGGGGCCGCGATCGAAGCGGTCAAGGAACAGCTGCGCGCCGTGCCGGACAAGGGCATCGGATTCGGGCTGCTGCGCCAACTGAACCCGGACACCGCCCCGGAGCTCGCGAGTCGTCCCGATCCGCTGCTGAGCTTCAACTATCTCGGCCGCGCCGCAACCGGCGACATGCCCTGGTTGCCACGCCGTTTCGAGGCCACCCAGGACGACCGTGCACCGCTGGCCGCCGCCCTCGACGGGAACGCGCTCATGGGCGACTCCGGCCTCGAGGTGACATGGGCCTACGCCTCGCAGATCCTGTGTGAACACGAGGTCCTCGCCTTCGCGAAGCTGTGGGCGGACGCCCTGGATTCCCTTGCCGCACACGCGCTCAGCGACGGCGCCGGGGCGCACACCCCGTCGGATTTCGATCTGGTCCGGCTCACCCGGCCCGAACTGGACCGGTGGGCCCGGGAATATCCCGATCTCGTCGACGTCCGCCCACTCTCACCGCTGCAGCAGGGCATGCTCTTCCATGCCCGCTACGACGCCGCCTCGGAATCGGCGGCCGACGACTACGTCGTGCAGACCCGCCTCGACCTCGGCGGCGGCATCGATTCGGCCCGGCTGCGGGCGGCAGCGCAGGCGCTCGTCGACCGCCACGACATCCTCAGATCCGCCTTCGCCGACGGCGTGGACGGCCCGCGCCAGCTGGTCGTCGCGACCGCCGAACTCCCCTGGCGGGAATTGGATCTCACCGAGCCCGGCGCGGAATCACTCGACCGGGTGGTGGCCCGCGATGCGGCGACCGCCTTCGACACGACCCGCGCGCCGCTGCTGCGCTTCACCCTCCTGCGCACCGCCCACGACACGGTCACAGTGCTGATGACAAACCATCACCTGGTGCTCGACGGCTGGTCGACCCCGGTGCTGGTGCGCGAACTGCTCGCCGGTTACGTGGGCGCCGCGCTGCCACCCGCCGCATCCTATCGCGGCTACCTGTCCTGGCTGGCCGAGCGGGACGAAGCCGGATCGCTTGCCGCGTGGAGCGATTCGCTCGCGGGCATCGACGCACCGACCCGGGCGCTGCCCGCCACCGCCGGGCGCGCGCCCGGCGCCGCGGAAACGGTGTCGGTGGATCTGCCCGCCACCGCGGTCGCCGCGCTCGGGGACGCCGTGCGCAGCGCCGAGTCGACCGTCAACACGGCGATCCAGGCGGCCTGGGCGCTGGTGCTGGCCATGGTCACCGGCCGCACCGATGTGGTCTTCGGCGGCACCGTGTCCGGGCGGCCGCCGCAGCTGCCCGGCGTTCAGGACATGGTGGGGTTGTTCATCAACACGGTGCCCGTGCGCGTGCGCCTCGACCCCGGCGAACGGGTCGGTGCGCTGCTCACCCGCATGCACGCCGAACAGGCGCGGCTGCTGGACCATCAGCACATCGGCCTGTCCGCGATCCACCGCACGGTCGGGATGCCCGAATTATTCGACACCCTGGTCGTTTTCGAGTCGTATCCGCTCGATCGTGCGGCCCTCTCACAGGCGTTCGACCTGGCGGGGTTGCGCATCATGGACGTGTCCGGCACCGACGCGACACCGTACCCACTGAATCTCATGGTGCTCCCGCTGCGCGACGATGACGGCGATCGGCTCCGGATCTGCGTGAAATACCTGTCGGGCCACCTGGATACCACGACGGCCCGGTCGCTGCTGGAACGCTTCGTCTCGCTGCTGGGGCAGATCGCCGCGGACCCGCACCGCCGGGTTGCGGCGCTGCAGCACTGCACCGAGTCCGAACGCGCCACCCTGCTGCCGGTTCGCGGTGCCTCGCCCTCCGCCAACGGCGCCCGGCGCCCGGCCCCCGTGGCAGCAATTCCAGATTCCGCTGTGCCGCAGTCGCTGCCGGACATTCTCGCGGCCGGCGCGGCCATCGCCCCGGACGCGATCGCGGTCGCCGCCGACGGCCGCTCCATGACGTACCGCGAGCTCGACGCGTGGTCCAACCGTTTCGCCCGGGTACTGCTGGGCCGCGGCGTGGGGCCGGAGGTCTTCGTCGTCGTCGCGCTCACGCGATCGGTGGAATCGGTGGTCGCGGTGTGGGCGCTGGCGAAGACCGGCGCGGCGTTCCTGCCGCTGGATCCCAGCTATCCGGTCGAGCGCATCGAGCACATTCTCACCGATTCCCGCGCCCCGATCGGCCTGACGGTGTGTGCGGTGGGCGAAACGCTGCCCGGCAGCATCGACTGGCTGCTCCTGGACGACCTCAACACGCTGCGCCACGCACTGACCGTGTCACAGGAGCCGATCACCGATGCCGAACGCGGCATACCGGTCGCCATGGACCAGACCGCCTACCTGATCTACACCTCCGGCTCCACCGGCAAGCCCAAGGCGGTGCAGGTAACCCATCGCGGCCTGGCGAATCTCGTGGTTGCCCAGCGCGATTCGATGGGCGTCGGGCCCGGAGCACGGGTCCTGCAGGTCGCTTCGCCGAGTTTCGACGCCTCGGTCTTCGAGCTGCTCGCCGCGCACGCGGCGGGCGCGTGCCTGGTGCTGTCCCCCGCGCAGGTGTACGGGGGCGGCGAGCTCGAGGACCTGCTGCGCGCCGAGCGGGTGACCCATGCGGTGATCACGCCGTCCGTGCTCGCGACCATGGATCCGCACGACCTGGGCGAGCTGGACGTGCTGGCCGTCGCGGGTGAACCGGTCGGCCCCGAGGTCGTCGCCGCCTGGGCGCCGGGACGACGGATGTTGAACCTGTACGGCCCCACCGAATTCAGCATCTGGGCCACGGGCCCCGCGCGGCTCACGCCCGGGAGCCCGATCACGATCGGCACACCGATCCGGGGTGCGCGGGCCGTGGTGCTGGACACCTGGCTGCGACCCGTCCCGCCCGGCGTCGCCGGGGAGCTGTACCTGGCGGGACCGGCGTTGGCGCGCGGTTACTTCCACCGGTTCGCGCTCACCGCGGAACGTTTCGTCGCCGATCCGTTCGGCGAACCCGGCGCCCGCATGTACCGCACCGGAGACCTGGTGCACTGGGTCGAGGACCGGCGGCCACACGGGACGGGTCTCACGCTGGAATACCTGGGGCGCAGCGACTTCCAGGTGAAGATCCGCGGCCTGCGCATCGAGTTGGGCGAGATCGACGCGGTGCTGATGCGCGAGCCGGAGGTCGGCTACGCGGCCACCATCGGTGCGCCCGGCCCGGCCGGCGCGACGGTGCTGGTGTCGTATGTCGTTGCCGCCCTGGGACATCGGATCGACGTCGAGGGGCTGCGTGCCCGGGCCGCGGCGGCGTTGCCGGGCCACATGGTGCCCGCCGCGGTCGTGGCGCTGGACGAGGTGCCGCTCACCCCGGTCGGCAAGCTCGACCGCAATGCCCTGCCCGCACCGGATTTCACGGACTCGGAACGCCCGTACCTGGCGCCTCGGACCGAGGCCGAGCGCACCCTCGCCGAGGTGTTCGCCGCGGTGCTCGAGCTCGACCGGATCGGCATCGACCGCTCGTTCTTCGAACTCGGCGGGGACTCGCTCAGCGCCACCAGGGTGGTCGCCCGGGCGAATTCGACCCTGGGCACGGCGATCACACTGCGTGATCTGTTCGAGGCGCCGACCGTGGCGCTGCTGGCGGCGCGGCTCGAACCGACATCGACGCGGGCCATCGCCCTGACCCCGCGCCCGCGCCCGGATCGTATTCCGCTCGCACCGGCGCAGCAGCGCATGTGGGTGCTCAATCGGCTCGATACCGCCTCGGACGCCTACAACATTGTTGCCGCGCTGCGGATCACCGGCGACCTCGACGTCGCCGCGCTGCGAGCGGCCGTCGGCGATGTGGTTGCGCGGCACGAGATCCTGCGCACGATGTACCCGGACGACGAGCAGGGGCCGCGTCAGGTGGTGCTGGATGCCGAGGGATCGACGCCGCCCGTCCGGATCACACCCGCCGAAACGGGGGCGGCGCTGCGGGATCTGATCTCGGAGACAGCGTCCGGCGGATTCGATCTGACCACCGAGATACCGCTGCGGATCGCGCTGTTCCGGCTGGCGTCCGGCGTCCACATGGTGGTCCTGGTCGTGCATCACATCGCCGCCGACGGAACGTCGATGGCGCCGCTGGCCGCCGACCTGGTGACCGCCTACGCCGCACG
The DNA here is from genome assembly GCF_018860155.1 of Nocardia albiluteola. Classification (GTDB taxonomy): domain Bacteria; phylum Actinomycetota; class Actinomycetes; order Mycobacteriales; family Mycobacteriaceae; genus Nocardia; species Nocardia albiluteola. The sequence goes on along the minus strand of NZ_JAHKNI010000006.1, from coordinate 520,165 downwards.
CGCACACGGCGGCACGACCGAGACGGCCCTTCCCGCGCTTCCGGTGCAGTATGCCGACTACGCGCTGTGGCATCGCGATGCACTCGGCGCGGAATCCGATCCGGAATCCCTGGTGGCCAGGCAGATTCGCTTCTGGCACGAGCGACTGAGCGCGGCTCCCGCCGTGCTCGACCTGCCGATGGACCGGCCCCGCCCCGCACGGCAGTCCTTTCGCAGCGCGGAACTGGAATTCCTCATCGATCCCGAGCTGCACACCGGGCTCCTCGACCTCGCTGCCGCGACGGGCGCGAGCCTGTTCATGGTGCTGCACGCCGCACTGGCCACGCTCCTGGCCCGTCTCTCGGGCACGGATGATGTGGTCATCGGCACCGTCGTCGCGGGGCGCGGCGACCCGGCGCTCGACGGCCTGGTCGGCATGTTCGTCAACACCCTCGCACTGCGCACCACCATCGATCCGAATTCTGGTTTCGCGCAGCTGGTTTCCGAGGTCCGCGAGGGCGACCTGGATGCCTTCGCCCACGCGGACGTGCCGTTCGAACGCCTGGTGCAGGTGCTGGACCCACCGCGGTCGGCCGCACACCATCCGGTGTTCCAGGTCATGCTGTCGCTGCAGAACTTCACCGAACCGGCGCTGGAGCTGCCGGGGCTGCGGGTCGAGCCGGAGCCGTTCGAGCGCGCGGCCGCGCAGTTCGACCTGAGTTTCGATCTGCGCGAACGCCTCTCGGGCACAACACCCGCGGGCATTCACGCCACGCTGACCTACGCCACCGATCTCTTCGACCCGGATTCCGCGGCCGACCTCGCGACCCGCCTGCGGCGCCTGCTCGATGCGGCACTGGCCACCCCCGACCGGCCCGTCGCCGAGCTCGATGTGCTCGCGGAATCCGAGTGGGCGGCACTGGTTCCCGTGCGCGGCATGCCGACCACTGCCCCGGCACGCCGCGAGATCACGCTCGCCGAACTGTTCGAGGCGACCGCGGCGTCCCATCCCGACCGCCCGGCGATCGTCTCCGGCGACCGCACCCTCACCTACCGGGAGCTGGACCGCAGCTCCGCGAACCTGGCCCGGGAATTCGTCCGGGCCGGTGCGGGACCGGAAACCATCATCGCCCTGGCACTCCCGCGCGGCATCGAACTGCTGACCGCCGTCTGGGCGGCCGCCAGGTCCGGAGCCGCCTTCGTGCCGGTCGACCCGAACTATCCGCGCGAGCGCATCGACCAGATGCTGACCGACTCGGGGGCAGCGCTCGGAGTCACGACCCACACTCTTCGAAACCGGCTGCCGGACACCACATCCTGGATGGTCCCGAACGAATCCGCAGCGCCCGGAACCGAGGTGGTCACCGACGCCACCTCCGTCCACCTGGACAATCCGGCATGGGTCATTTACACCTCGGGCTCGACCGGACGTCCCAAGGGCGTCGTCGTCACCCATCGTGGCATCGGCGATCTCGTTGCGGCACTGTCTGATCGGCTGAGCCTGGACCGCACCTCACGGGTGCTGCTCGCCGCCTCGCCCAGCTTCGACGCCTCGGTGTTCGAGGCGCTGATGGCGTTCGCGGCCGGCGCGGTCGCCGTGGTCGCGCCGCCGGAGGTCTACGGCGGGTCCCCCCTGACCGATCTTATGACCTCCGAGCGCGTCACCCATGCCGCCCTGACGCCCTCGGTCCTGGGCACGATGGACCCCGCGGCCGTGCCGAGTCTGCGCAGGCTCGGCACCGGCGGCGAGGCCCCCGGGGTCGAACTCGTGCGAGCCTGGGCTCCCGGGCGCACGATGACCAATGTCTACGGCCCGACCGAATTCACCACCTGGGCAACGAGTTCGCCGTTGGTCCCGGGCGAGCCGATCACCATCGGCGGTCCCCGCGACGGCACCGCGACGCTGGTCCTGGATGCACGCCTGCGCCCGGTCCCCCCGGGCGTCGCGGGTGAGCTCTATCTCGGCGGATCCGGCCTGGCCCGGGGATACCACCGCCGCCCGGACCTGACCGCGGCCCGCTTCGTGCCCGATCCGTACGGGGCGCCCGGCGATCGCCTGTACCGCACCGGAGACCTGGTGCGGTGGACCGGAAGTCCGGATGCACCCCGGCTGGAATACCTGGGACGCACCGATTTCCAGGTGAAGGTGCGCGGCCAGCGCATCGAACTGGGCGAGGTCGACGCGGCCCTGTCGCGTTTTCCGGGCGTCGGCCAGGCCGTCACCATCGGCATCCGCGCACCCGGTGGAACGACCGCCCTCGCGGCGTACGTGACACCCGGTCGCGGCGCCGACAGTACGGAACACGCCATCTCCACGCTGGACGCGGATGCGCTGCGCACGCATGCCGAGAGCGTCCTGCCCGCCTCGGCGGTCCCCTCCGCATTCGTCATCCTGGATCGACTGCCGGTGAACGCGGTCGGCAAGCTCGACCGCGCGGCCCTGCCGGAACCGGAATTCGCGGATGCGGCAACCGAATACCAGGCCCCGGCGACCCCCACCGAGCACCTGCTCTGCGAGATCGCGGCCGACCTGCTCGGCCGCGACAGGGTCGGGGTCCGGGATTCGTTCTTCGCGCTGGGTGGTGACAGCATTGCCGCGGTCCATCTGGTGTCCCGGGCACGGGAGCGGGGCCTGGCCCTGACCCCGCTGCAGGTCTTCGAGCACCGCACGGTCGCCGCGCTGGCCGCCGCCGCGGATTCGCCCGGCGCCACGGCCGCACCGGATCTCACGCCCGCCGCCCTGGGGCTGGAGGTGGTGCTGCCGATTCGCACGACCGGCGAACGCCCGGCGTTGTTCTGCATCCATCCCGCCTCCGGAATCGCCTGGCCCTACCTGGGTCTCGCGGAACTGCTGCGCCCTGGACGGCCCGTCTACGGCCTGCAGGCGCCCGAGCTGAGCGGGCAGGCGGCCCCGGCGAGCGTGGACGAGCTCGCCGACCGCTATCTGCGCGAGATCCGGCGGATCCAGCCCGAGGGGCCGTACCACCTGCTGGGCTGGTCACTGGGCGGCGTCATCGCCCACGCCCTCGCGGCCCGATTGGAAAGCGAGGGCGCCGCAGTGGGTCTGGTGGCCCTGCTCGACTCCGATACCGCGGACCTCGGGGACGAGGCGGTCGAGCAGTTCGGCGTCGGCGCGCTCGTGAACACCTTCGGCGCGCCGTTCGGCCTGCCCGCGATGCCGCCGGAGGCGAGCGCCGAGGAGGTGGCGCGGCTGCTGGCCGAGCGGTTCGGCACCGCGGTGCTCGATGCACTGACGCTGGAGCGAATCACCGCCTCCTACAACGCATCGGCTCGCATGCGCCGCGGCTATCGCCGCCCGGTATTCGGCGGTGACCTGCTGTATTTCACCGCGACCGTGGGTCGATCGGACCTGACCGGCCCCGAGGGCTGGCGCCCCTACGTGCGCGGCGCCATCGCCGCCCACGACATCGACGCCGCCCATGACGCGATGACCGCGCCACACGTATTACCCCGAATTGCCCGAGTAGTGGACGAGTATCTGGAGGCACCGTAGTGAATTCCGTTGACGGAGTGGTTGTAGAGGGAGTGGCGAAGTCCTTCGGCGCGGTGAACGCGCTGCGCGGCATCGACTTCCGGGCCGCGCCGGGCGAGGTGCTGGGCATCCTCGGTCCCAACGGCGCGGGCAAGACGACCATCGTGAACATCCTGTCCACCCTGATCGCGCCCGACCGCGGCCGGGCGACGGTGGCCGGGCACGATGTCGTCGCCGACCCGGCCGCCGTGCGCCGGTGCATCATGCTGACGGGCCAATTCGCCGCGCTCGACGAGATGCTCACCGGCCTGGAGAATCTCGTGCTGTTCGGCCGCCTGATGGGTCTGCGCAAGCGCGAGGCCCGCGCCCGCGCCGACGAGCTGATCGCCGAATTCGGGCTGGAGGCCGCGGCCCGCCGCCGGGTCGGCACGTATTCGGGCGGGATGCGCCGCCGCATCGACATAGCCTGCGGCCTGGTGGTGCGACCCCGGGTGGTCTTCCTGGACGAGCCCACCACGGGCCTGGATCCCCGCAGCCGGCAGGGGGTGTGGGAACTGGTCTCGGAATTCCGCGCGCACCACATCACCACGCTGCTCACCACGCAATATCTCGAGGAGGCCGACGCGCTGTGTGATCGGATCATCGTCGTCGACCACGGCAGGGTCATCGCCGAGGGCACCCCCGACGAGCTGAAATCCCGGACGGGCGGCAGCTACTGCGAGGTGGTGCCGCTGAACGCGCAGGACCTGCCGGCGATGGCCCGGCTCCTGGGCGACCTGATCCCGAATCACTGTGCGCTGCTGCCCACCGCGGGTCGCATCTCGATACCCGCGCCCGACGGCGCCCGGACGCTGACCCGGGTACTGCACCGGCTCGCAGGCTCCGAGATCGAGCTGCTGGACATCGCGCTGCGCCGCCCCTCGCTCGACGAGGTCTTCCTGCGCCTCACCGCGGCCACCGCGGACACCCGGCCGGCCTCGGTCCGCGACGCCGCCGAGGTGCCCGCATGACCACCGCCACAACGGTTCTCGACCACCGGAGGACCGCCGACCGGACCACGCCCAGGCATACGACCGCGACGACGCTGCGGCAATGGTGGGTGCTCACCGCGCGCCTGGTCGTGCCCGCCCTGTGGTCGGGCGAGGTCTTGGGTTCGGTGTTCGCGCCCGCCGCGTTCACCGCCGGGTTCTACGTGCCGCTCAACCGCGTGATGTCCTTCGCCGGTACGGGATTCAGCAGCTACGCGCAATTCGTCATGCCGCTGGTGATCCTGCAGGGCGCGCAGTTCACCGCGATCTCCGCGGCCTTCCGCTCGGCCACCGACGCGGTGTCCGGCCTGGACCGGCGCTTCGGGGCGATGCCGATCGCGCCGCTGGTCCCGCTCGGATCGCGCATGTCCGGCAACATCGTCCGGCTGCTCATCGCCGAGGCCGCGGCGGTCGCCTGCGGTTACCTCATCGGATTCCGCTTTCGCCTCGACGCCGCCCACACCGTCGGATTCCTGCTGCTGTCACTGGCACTCGGGACCATGCTGACCCTGGGCGCGGACGCGATCGGCACCGCCGCCCGCAGTCCGGAGGCGACCACCCAGGCCCTAGTGCTGCCGCCGTTGATCTTCGGCATGCTCTCCACGGGGCTGGCCCCGGCATACCAGTTCCCGCACTGGATTCGGCCCTTCGTGCAGAATCAACCGGTCTCGCAGTTCGCCGTCGCGCTGCGCGCCCTCGCCGGGGACACCGGCGGCAATGCGGGCACGATCAGCTGGTCACTGCTGGCCCCCACCCTCGGATGGCTGGTGGCCGGTCTGGCGTTGGGCGCGTATTTCGCTGTGCGGCTGAATAGTCGGAGGGCGTGAGACATGAGCGTGCCACCGATGGAGACAGCCGGGATGATCCGGTACCCCGAGGGCTCGGCCGCCGCGCTGCTGCGGCACACCGTCGTTCAGACCCAGCGGCTGCTGCTGCGCTGGTCCCGCAGCCCGGTCACGCTGGTGGAGACGCTGGTCTTCCCGGTGCTGCTGCTGGTCATGCTCGACATCGTGGTCGGCAGCCAGATCGAGCGCTTCTCCGGCACCAGCGCCCTGTACGGGTCGGTGCCTATGGTCGCGATCATCGGCGCCCTGTCCGGGGCGGCGGCGAGCGGGGTGATCCTGGGCCGCGAGCGCGAATCCGGCCTGCTGGCCCGCCTCTGGGTGCTGCCGGTGCATCGGGCCTCGGGCCTGGCCGCCCGGGTGCTCGCCGAGGGGTGCCGCATCCTGGCCGGAACCGCGGTGGTCGTGGTGGTCGGCCTGCTGCTCGGATTCCGGTTCCAGCAGGGTCCGGCCGCCGCGGCCGCCTTCGTCCTGATCCCGGTGCTGCTCGGGCTGGCGGTGGCCACGATGGTGACCGCGGTGGCCGTGTTCACCGCCAAGGCGACCCTGGTGGAGGGCATCGCGGTGCTGAGCTCGCTGCTGATGTTCTTCTCCACCGGATTCGTCCCCCTGGCCGCCTATCCGCGGTGGATTCAGCCGGTGGTGCGCGAGCAGCCGCTGTCCGTGGCGGTGGACACGATGAAGGCGTTGTCGCTGGGCGGTCCCCTCGCCCGCCCGCTCGCTCTCACCGTTGCGTGGTCGCTGGGCCTGATCCTGGTCTTCGCGGTCCCGGCGGCCTTCGGCTACCGCCGGGCCAGCCGCCGGTGAGCCCGGGACGATCCGCCGTTGTCAAGGCCCCCTCCGCATCTTGTCGCAAATCGGCGCATCGACTAGGCACCCGGCACTCTCGGGCGCACTATGCTGACCGCCGTGCTCGAACCGCAATCTCCCGTCACGCCCCACCCCGACATCGCCCATCTGGCCCCGCTGCTGGGCACCTGGCGCGGCTCCGGCCACGGCGAGTATCCGACCATCGAATCCTTCGACTACGACGAGGAGATTCACTTCGGTCATGTCGGCCGCCCGTTCCTGACCTACCGGCAGCGCACCCGCCACGCCGGCGACGGCCGCTCGCTGCACGCCGAGACCGGCTACCTGCGCTGCGCCGGCCCGGACCGGATCGAGCTGATCCTCGCGCACCCGACCGGCATCACCGAGATCTGCGAGGGCACCATCGAGCTGGCCGAGGACGGGCTGCGCCTGGAGATGGGCTCCACCCACATCGGCCGCAGCAGCACTGCGAAGCTGGTCACCGCGCTGGGCCGCAGCTTCCGGCTGGTCGGCGACACGATCGACTACTCGCTGCGGATGGCCGCGGTGGGGCAGCTCGAGCAGCACCACCTCGCCGCCACCCTGCGACGCGCGGAGTAGTAACCCAACCGAGACAACATTGTGACCCATCCGCTGACCTGCACGATTGTGCGGTTTTGCCGGTATCCAGCCGCGGATGGGGGTTGTCCCTGCATGGCGTGCCGCCTTACCGTTTTTGGGTCAGCTAACACCTGGCGACCATGGTTTGAATCCTTCGCCTTTCGCTCACCCACACGGGAGAACGCCCACCCATAGGGGGAAGACTATGAAGCGGTCGGCTCTAGTAGTTTTCACCGCGGGAATGATCCTGGCCGGCGCCGGTGCCGTGGAGATACTCGGCGACAATTCGGACGGCGGCAACACGCCGGCGCACACGAATGCCCCCGCCGCCGCCCACGGCGACCTGAAACCTCTGCACGAACGCTGAACTGAAGCAAAACCCCACTGCCGCAAAAATTCTCACGCTCCCGACGGCACCGCGAGCAGCATATCGCGGGTCACCGCCACCGCATTGTCGGAGCTACCGCCCTCGACCAGCAAGGTCGCCCACGCCATATCGCCGCGGTATCCGATGAACCACGAGTGCGATCCGCCCTCCACCTCCGCCTCACCGGTCTTGCCGTAGACCTCGCCCTGATCGGCGATCCGGCCGGCAGTCCCGTCGAGCACCACCTTGCGCATCATCTGCCGCAGCCCGACGATGATCTTCGGCGCGGGTGCGGATCCGGCACCGGACACCGTCGTCGGGTGCCCCGACAGCAGGTAGGGCACCGGCGTGGAGCCGTGCGCCACGGTGGCCGCGACCAGCGCCATCGCGAACGGGCTCGCCAGCACCCGGCCCTGCCCGATCCCGTTCTCGGTGCGCAGGGTCTGATCGCCGGTCGGCGGGACCGACCCCGAGGCGGTCGGCAGCCCGGCGATCGTATAGTCCGGGCCCACACCGAATTTCGCGGCCGCGGTGGTCAGCGCATCCCCCGGCAGCCGACTGGCGATCTCGGCGAAGGCGGTGTTGCAGGACCGGGCGTAGGCCACCGCCATCGAGGTGTCGCCGAGGCTGAATTCGTCGTAGTTGGGGATCGTGCGCTGTCCGATCACGATCCGGCTCGGGCACGGCACCGTGCTGTCGGGCTCGGCGATACCCGCCGACATCGCCGCGGCCGCGGTCACGGTCTTGAAGGTCGAACCCGGCGGATACAGGCCCGAGGTCGCCACCAGGCCGTCGCTGTCGGCCTGTTTGTTCTGCGCCACGGCCAGCACCGCGCCGGTCGAGGGCTGGACAACCACCATCATCGCCTTCTCGGTGCGGCCGTCCACCGCGCGCTGCGCCGCGTTCTGCACGTCGCGGTCCAGGCTCAGCGCGAAGGACGGGGCCGGTTGCGGCGCAACCTCTTTCAGGATGTCGGTGTCCACGCCGTTGGCATTGACGGTGACGACGTCCCAGCCGGATTTGCCATCGACCTCGTCGATGACGGTCTTGCGCACCTGGGTGATCAGGTCCGGCGCGAAGTTCCGGTCCGTGGGCACCATATCCCACTCCTTGGCCATGGTGACCCCGGGCAGTCCGAGCAGCGCGTCGCCGATCTGGTCGAACTCCCAATCGGTCAGCTGCGCAACGGTATCCGTGCCACCGGCCTGGCGGGCGGCAGCCAGGATGGCGGCCGGGGTGAGGGTGTCGTCGAACCGCGTCAGCGCCGAGCTCAGCGTGTTCACGGTGTATTGCTGATCGATGGCATCGGCCAGGGTGAGCGTGATCCGGTGCACCACACCGGGTATCAACACATCGGTGCCCGAGCGCTCGTTGACCCTGGCGCGCGGAGCGGGGGTCTCGCGCAGCGCCATCGTCTGGGTGTCCCCGAGTCGGGGATGAATGTCCGAGGCCATCCAGCGCACCTGCCAGCGACCGTCGGTGCGGCCCATCGGCAGTTCCCCGGAGTAGGTCCAGACGCGTCCCCGGGCCAGATGCCATTCGTAGGTGTAGTCCACCGTGGCGGTATCACCGCTGATGTGGGCCGAGCCGGTGTGCGCCGACATCTGCTGTGCACCCAGGTTGTCCCAGGCCGCCGCGAGCGCGGCCCGTGCCCTGTCGGGCTGATTGGTCATACCTGCCGCGGACCCCACGTCGTGGCGGGCGAATGCGGTGACGAAATCGTCGGCGGCCACGACCGGCCCCTGCGGCCCGCCACCGCACGCACCGGTCGCCGCCCCGACCACGGCGGCGGCCAGCACGATCAGCATCCGGTGCCGCACTCGCCCATTCGTGCGGTACCAGCCGGGATTTCGCAGCGTCGCCATCGCATCGAATGGTATCCAGGCAATGTGCCCGCTAACCGGTCGACACACGGGAGAACGCGCTCGCCGTCACCTCACACCAGGCAGGCCAGGTACATCGCGACCGCGATCTTGGGGTCGCGGGGATTGCGGCCGGTCAATGCGGCGATCTTGTCGAGCCGGTAGACGACGGTATTGCGGTGGATCGACAGGCGCGCGGCCGTCCCGACGAGATTGAATCCGCTTTCACACCAGGCAATCAGCGAATCCCGCAGGGCCGCATAGTCGGGCTCGATCACCAGACGCGCGAGCTGCGCGTCGGTGAAACGGGCGCGCGCGCCGTGACCCGCGGCGTCCAGCAACTGCAGGACGCGAAGATCCGCGATGTCGGCTATCGCGATGTCGGCGCCGGATCTCGGCGAACCCAGCCGGAGCGCGGCGGACGCGTCCGCCAGCGAATCCGCGATGCCGACAACACCCGAACCGGTCCCCCCGATACCGACGTGCACGACGATCTCGTATCGCCGCCGGAGCAGTTCGGCGGCGCGCCGCCCGCGCCCGGCCGGGGAGTCCGTCCCACCCTTTCGCGGACGGTGCAGTACGGCGTACCGCCCGACGGCCATTTCGGCGACGATATCCGCACGGGCATCGAAGATTTCGGCGATCGTCCGGGACGCCGACGGCTGACGCGCCGCGCCCGGCTGCACCTCGAAGACGAGGGACACCCGCTCGTGCGCGAGGTCGTAGCCGAGTTCGGCCGCCCCCGCCAGCACGATCTGCTCGTCGACCACGCGCGGGTCGAACAGGGCGATGTCGCGCACGAGCTGGGCGAGCCGATTCTCGCGCAGCAGGCGCGTGCGCTGGTACAGCGATTCCCGGAGCAGAATCTCGGTCTGACGCTGAACCAGCTGCCCGAGCTGGGTGACCTGCCCCGGCGGCCCGGTGATCCCGACCGTTCCGACCACGGCCCCGTCGAGCACGATCGGCATCGTAATGCCCGGAAGCACCCCGATCAGCGCACTGGCCTGCGCGCTGTCGTGGCTCGCGGCCGTCCCGGTCGCAAGAACCCCGACCGACGCCTCGTGGACCGACCCGAGGCGACCGGGGTCGCCGCTGCCGATCACCATCGCATCATCATCGGTGATCAGGACATTGCGGCCGAGGATCCGCGTGGTCTCCGCCGCGATTTCGCGGGCGAGATCTGTGGTGAGAACGGATGAAGCCATACCTGACCGCTCTGGACGAACCGTACAAATTCTTGCTGGAATAGCCTGTGCGAATACAGCATAGAAGACAGTGACCTACGTCATACTCGAAATTATCGTTGTGGCGCATGACAGCAATACCCACCTCCCTGGAGCACGCTCCCGCGTCGCGAACCCAGTGGTTGATCACTCTCTACGCGGGCGGCGGCGAATTCTGCGACGGTTACATCCTGAGCATCATCGGCGTTGCGCTACCGCTGCTGACCACCTCGTTCTCCCTGACCTCCGCCGACGCGGGACTGCTCGGCGCGGCATCGCTGATCGGAATGTTCTTCGGCGGAACGATTTTCGGCGCGGTGACGGACCGGTTCGGGCGGCAGAAGGTCTATCTCGCCGATCTGGCGTTGTTCATCGTCCTGTCGGCGCTGCAGTTCTTCGCCACGGAACCGTGGCAGCTCATCGTCCTGCGCAGTCTGATGGGTGTGGCGATAGGCGCGGATCTCGCGATCGCGGGGACGATCGCCTCGGAATTCGCGCCGCAGAAGTCGCGCGGACCGTTGCTCGTCGTCCTGGTCACGATGTTCTCCGTCGGCGCCGCGGTGGCCTACGCGGTGGGCTGGGCAATGCTGCACCTCGGGCCCGACGCGTGGCGCTGGATGCTCGCCAGCAGTGCGGTACCCGCCCTGGTCATCCTCGCCATGCGCTTCGGCACGCCCGAGTCGCCGCGCTGGCTGCTCAACAGGGGCCGGACAGCCGAGGCCGAGTCGGTGCTGCGACAGATGCTCGGCCCGGACGCGACCATCGCCGACATCGCCGAGCCCGAGGACTCCCCGCGTGGCTATCTGACCATCTTCCGCGGCGAATACCGCCGCCGCACCCTGTTCATCGCCCTGTTCTGGGCGTGCCAGCTACTGCCCATCTATGCGATCGCAACGTACGAACCCACCATTCTCGAATCGTTCGGCATGGCCAAGGGCAGTACCGCCTACCTCGGTGCGGTGCTGATCCAAATCTTCTATGTCGCCGGATCGCTGTCCGGCGCGCTGTTCATCAACCGCGGCCGGCGCAAGCTCCTGCTGTACAGCTTCGCGATCTCGGCGCTGCCGCTGCTGGGTCTCGCGCTGTGGGCGCATCCGCCGATCTGGCTCGTGCTCGTCCTGTTCGGCGTCTTCGGCATCGCGATGTACTCCGGGCAGTGCCTCGAGGCGATCTATCCCTCCGAGCTCTTCCCAACCGGCGTGCGCGCCACCGCCAACGGATTCGCCACCGGCGCAAGCAGAATCGGCGCGGCGATCGGCGTCTACGGCGCACCCCACCTGCTCGGCTATTCGCTGCAGCTCGCGATGCTGGTCGGCGCCGGCGTCGCCGGTCTGGGATGGCTGTTCACCCTGCTCATGGCCCCGGAGACCGCGGGCAAAGCACTGACCGAATCCAGCGCTGTCACACCGGGATCCGGCGCGCGAACCGCGAAACCGGCGGTCGCGGACGGCAACCAATTGGGGGCGGCGCTATGAGGATCGCCGTCATCGGGGCGGGCGTGGTCGGCGTCGCGACCGCCCACGCCCTTGCCGAACGAGGCCACAACGTGCACGTCTACGACCGTCGCACCGAGGTCGCCATCGACACGAGCGCCAGCACGGCCGGTTTGATCGCACCGGGTCATTCCTACGCATGGGCCTCGCCGAGCGCACCGGCGATGCTGGTGAAATCCCTGCTCGGCGAATCGACCTCGATCCGGGTTCGGCCGCGCGCGGATGCCGACCTGATCCGGTGGGGCCTGCGATTCCTGCGCGAGTGCACACCCTCGCGGTCGCGGACCAACACGCTGGCGAAACTCCGGCTGGCCCAGTACAGCCAGCACCTCATGGACGAGCTCACCGCCCGGATAGGCCTGCGGTACTGGCAGACTCACACCGGCGTGCTGTACCTCTACCGGGACGCCGGCGATCTGCGGGCCGCCGAACGCAATTCACGCCTGCTGCGGGAACACGGCCGGGATCAGCGGGTCCTGGACCCGCAAGAGGTCGTCGCACTCGAACCCGCCCTGGGGCACAGCCGGTTCCGATTCGCGGGCGCCATCCACGACACCTCGGACGGGACGGGCGATCCACACCGATTCGCGGTCGGGCTCGCCGAGGCCTGCAGGACGCTCGGCGTGAGCTTTCACCTCGGCGTCTCGATCACCGGACTGGAGACCGACGGCTCGTCGATCAGCCGGATCATCGGTACGGACGGCCCGATCCACGCCGACGCGTTCGTGCTCGCCGCCGGACCCGCCAGCCCCTTGCTCACCCGCACGATAGGCCACCGGATTCCGGTGTACCCGGCCAAGGGCTACAGCGTCACCGCCACCGTCAAGGACCCCGATCGCGCGCCTGCGACCGGTGGCATCGACGAACGGACGCTCGTCGCGTGGTCCCGGTTCGGCGGCGACATCCGAATGTCGGCCACCGCGGAGTTCGTCGGTTACGACCGCGGCAGCGCCCCCGCGGACTATGCCGGGATCGTCGCCGCCGGAAACGAGCTGTTCCCCGGCGCAATCGACTGGGACACCGCGCGCTACCGGACGGGGCTGCGACCGATGACACCCGACGGACCGCCGCTGATCGGGCTCGGCAGGCACGACAACCTCTACTACAACACCGGCCACGGCCACGTCGGATGGACGATGGCCTGCGGATCGGCGCGCATACTCGCCGACCTCGTCGACGAACGCGGCCCCGATATCGATCCGTCGCCCTATTCACCGATAGGCCGCAACCGGCACCGCTGATCGGGGCGCAGTGCGCTCAGTCGACGAGCACCGTGGCGAAGGTGGCCACCTGACGGAAACCGATCTTCGCGTACGCGCGCCGCGCGACCTCGTTGTAGCAGTTCACGTACAGGCTCGCGGTGCGACCGGAGGCGACGACGGCATTGGCGACCGCGGCGGTGCCCGAGGTGCCCAGGCCCACACCGCGACGCTCGGGGTGGACCCAGACGCCCTGGATCTGGCCGGTGCGCCGGGACACGGCGCCCACCTCGGCCTTGTAGACCACGCGGCCATCCTCGAAGCGCGCCCAGGCGCGGCCGGACTGGATCAGGCTCGCCACCCGGCGGCGGTAACCGCGCCCGCCATCGCCCGCGCGGGGGTCGACGCCGATCTCCTCGGTGAACATAGCCACCGCGGCCACCAGGTAGCGGTCGAGTTCGTCGGCACGCACCCGGCGCACCCGCGGATCCGCGGGCACCAGCGCGGGCCCGTCCAGGGCCAGCAGCGGCTGCTCGGGCCGCAACTCGCGGGGCGCGCCCCAGCGCTGCGTCAGCAGCTCCCACAGCGGCAGCGTCAGCTCCTGCCGGCCGACCACCGAGGAGCACACCCGCGCCGAGCGCGTCGCACGCTCGGCGAAGGCCCGCAGGTCGTCGGGGCTACCGCGCAGCGGGATGAGATTGGCGCCCGAGAAGCACAGCGACTCTCCGGGCCCACCGCGGCTCCACAACTCGCCGAGGCCGCCGTTGCGGGTCTCGATGCCGTGCTCCTGCAGCCGCGCGGCAACCATGCACGCGGCCACCGGATCGGTGTCCAGAATCTGCAGCGCGAGTGCCAGATCGCGATTCGCGAGCTGGCGGGCGCCGGACAGCCGGCCCCGTCGAGTCGGTTCGAGCACACTCCGCACGATCACAGCCTGCCATGAACCGCCATGTCGTGCGGGTCTTTCCCCGCGCCGCTACCGGACGGTGACAACCGGCCCGCCCGCGTCGGCGCCCTCACCCATCTCCTCGGCGATGCGCATCGCCTCCTCGATGAGGGTCTCCACGATCTGGTGCTCGGGCACGGTCTTGATGACCTCGCCCTTGACGAAGATCTGGCCCTTGCCGTTGCCCGAGGCCACGCCCAGATCGGCCTCGCGGGCCTCGCCGGGACCGTTCACCACGCAGCCCATGACGGCCACGCGCAGCGGCACCTCCATGCCCTCGAGCCCGGCGCTCACCTCGTTGGCGAGGGTGTAGACGTCGACCTGCGCGCGCCCGCACGACGGGCACGAGACGATCTCCAGCTTGCGCGGGCGCAGGTTCATCGACTGCAGGATCTGGTCGCCGACCTTGACCTCCTCGGCCGGCGGCGCGGACAGCGACACCCGGATGGTGTCGCCGATGCCCTCGCTCAGCAGCGCACCGAACGCCACCGCCGACTTGATGGTGCCCTGGAACGCGGGCCCGGCCTCGGTGACACCCAGGTGCAGCGGGTAGTCGGACTGCGCGGCGAGCTGGCGGTACGCCTCGACCATGACGACCGGGTCGTTGTGCTTGACCGAGATCTTGATGTCGCCGAAGCCGTGCTCCTCGAACAGGCCCGCCTCCCACAGCGCCGATTCGACCAGCGCCTCCGGGGTGGCCTTGCCGTACTTCTGCATCATCCGCTTGTCCAGCGATCCGGCGTTGACGCCGATGCGGATCGGGATGCCCGCGGCCGAGGCGGCCTTGGCGACCTCCTTGACGCGGCCGTCGAATTCCTTGATGTTGCCCGGATTCACCCGCACGGCCGCACACCCCGCGTCGATGGCGGCGAAGATGTAGCGCGGCTGGAAGTGAATATCGGCGATGACCGGGATCTGCGACTTCTTGGCGATCGTCGCGAGCGCGTCGGCATCCTCCTGGCGGGGGCAGGCCACGCGGACGATATCGCAGCCCGAGGCCGTGAGCTGCGCGATCTGCTGCAGGGTCGCGTTGATGTCGTGGGTTTTGGTGGTGGTCATGGACTGCACAGAGATGGGGTGATCGCTCCCCACCCCCACGGTGCCGACCATGAGCTGACGAGTCTTACGTCGCGGTGCTAGGACCGCCGCGGGTGCGGCGGGCATCCCCAATGCGATGCCACTGGTCACGTTCAGCTGCCTACTTTCGTATCTGCTCGGGATCCGCTGCCGAGTCTAATGCCGGTGGACTATCGGGTGGCGTGTGAGTAGGCCGACATGGTCTCGTAGGCCAACCCCACGCCACGTCGTCCACGGCGAGAAACGGCTCGGCTACCACCGCCGCCGGGGTCACTCCGGTGTATGCCACCACATCCCGGTGCAGGTGGGATTGGTCGGCGTAGCCGAGGTCGGCGGCGACCGTGGCCGGGTCGCGGCCCGCAACCAGGGCGTGGACGGCGTGGTCGAAGCGGACCAGTTTCGCGGCGCTCTTGGGCGGGAGGCCGAGCTGGGATCGGAATCGGGTCCACAGCCGCTTGCGGCTCCAACCCAGTTCGGCCGCAAGGTGTTCGATACGTACCCGGCCGTGGTCGGCGACTATGCCGCGCCACGCCCACGCCACCTCCGGAGCCGGCTGCGCCGCCTCGGCGTAGCGGCGCGCCAGCCAGCCGTTCGTCAGCGCGAAACGGTCCTCCCAGCAGGGGAGTTCGTGAAGCCGTTCGGCGAGGCGGGACGCCTGCGGGCCCAGGAGCTCGTCGAGGGTCACCACGGCGTCGTCCAGGTCGGCCACGGTCCCGCCCAGCACCGCGCGGGCGACCATCGGCGACAGCCGCACCTGCAGGCATTCGTAGGTCTCGACCCGCAGGGCCTGCAGCGGTCCGCCGAATCCGAGGCCGGTGACGAAGCTGCCCCGGTGTTGCCGCCCGGCGGCGTCCTGCGCGGCGACCGCGCCGCCGAGTACCAGGATCAGGGTGACGGACGGGTGCGGGATCAGGCGGAGGGCGGGCGGGGTAATGCCGCGGTCGCCGAATCCTGCCATGCTGACCCCTGGCACGCGACTCGGTCGCGCGGGACATGCTATGTCCCACAGCATCTCGTCGTCACGCGCGGTCACGCCAGCCCTCATCTCCCCATGCTACGCAGGCGGGCCCCGGAACTTCGGCTCGCGCCACGACCTTGCGCCACCAAACCGGGACATCTAACATCCCCATTATGAAGATGGGCGAGGGTGTCGAGTGGAGCCTGCACTGCTGTGTGACGCTGGCCTGGCTCGAGGAGTCCGGGCCGGTGCCGATCGGACGGATGGCCACCTGGTTCGATCTTCCGCCGGAATATCTGAAGAAGCGGCTGCAGCCGCTGGTCCGAGCCGGAATTCTCGTCTCCACGCCGGGCATTCGCGGCGGGTTCGAGCTGGCACGGCCCCCGGAGCGAATCACCATGCTCGACGTGGTCACGGCCGTCGAGGGCGAGGTGAATCCGTTCCGCTGCACGGAGATTCGGCAGCGCGGGCGCAGCGGTGAGCTGGCCGGCCCGGAATTCAGCCGGGCGTGTGGCATTTCGGTGGCCATGCGCCGGGCCGAGCTGGCGTGGCGGCGGGAGCTGGCCGCGCAGACGATCGCCGATCTGGCGGCGGGCGCTCCGGCCGCCTCGGCCGCGCGCACCCGCAAGGGATTCAGCACCGACTGAGCCACAACCGGCCGCGAAATGCGGCCGATACCAGCGTTGATTCATAACCATAAAGGGGATAAGAAATATCCCTTTTAGAAACCAGGAGGAGATCATGACCGGAATCGTGGTGCTGGGCGGAGGTTTCGCCGGGGTGTGGAGCGCGGCGAGCGCGGTCCGGCTCGCCCGGCAGGTGGGACGCGACGTGCCGGTGACCCTCGTCGCCCCCGGTGACGATCTGGTGATCCGGCCGCGCCTGTACCAGGCCGAACCCGATCGGATGCGGGTCGCGCTCGACCGGGTGCTGGGGCCGATCGGGGTGCGGCGGGTGGCGGCCACGGCCACCGCGATCGGCACCGAAGCGCGCACGATCGGCGCCGTGGGCCGCGACGGCCGCAGCGTCGAAATCGGCTGGGACCGACTGATTCTCGCGACCGGAAGCCAACTGAACAGGCCCTCGATGCCGGGCTCGGAGCTGCTGCACGACGTCGACACGCTGCCCGCCGCGGCGGCGCTCGAGGCGCACCTGCGCAGTCTTCCGGACACGCCACAGCGCGAGGGCCGGTACACCGCCGTCGTCGTCGGGGCCGGTTTCACCGGTCTCGAGATCGCTACCGAGCTGGTGGGCCGGCTCGGCGCCGTCGCGGGCGATGAGCCGGTCCGGGTCGTGCTGGTGGAACGGTCCGGGGAGATCGGCCACGAACTCGGCCCCGGCCCGCGCCCGCAGATCATCGAGGTGCTGTCGAATCTCGGTGTGGCGCAACGTGTCGGCGTGAGCGTGGCCGAAGTGCGGCCGGATCTGGTCGTCCTGACCGATGGCACGCAGATCCCCGCCGCGACCGTCGTGTGGACCGCGGGCGTGCAGGCCAGCCCGCTGACCGCGGATATCCCCGCCGCCCGCGACCGGCTCGGACGGCTGGCGGTGGACGAGAATCTGCAGGTGTCCGGCGTGCCGGGCGTGTATGCCGCGGGCGACACCGCCGCCGCGGCCGCCGAACCGGGACGGACCGTGCTGCAGTGCTGCCAGCACGCCCTGCAGCTGGGCAGATTCGCCGGGCACAACGCGGCGGCCGGACTGCTCGGCCTCGAGCCAGTGCCGTTCACCGCCACCCCCTACGTCACCTGCCTCGACCTCGGGGCCGACGACGCGGTCTCCACCCGGGGCTGGGATCGCACCGTGGTCTCGACGGGCGCGGTCGCCAAGGCCCGCAAGCGGACGGTCAACGAGGTGTGGATCTACCCGCCCACCGACGATGCGGACGAGCTGCTGCGGCAGGCCGACTACCGGTTCTCGGTGCGGCAGCTCACCGAACCGCAGCCCGCATAGCCGTCCGTGGCGGATCCGCGCATCGACGTGTGCGGATCCGCCGTGGGACGCCGTCGGCTCAGGCTCGGATCATCCGAGTGTGAACACGTTGGCCGTGCCCTGCACGACCGTTTCGCCCGGATCCACCAGCGCGGCCCGCACCTGTACCTGCTGCCCCCGGTTCACCGGCTGTCCGGTCAGGACGACGATGGCCTCGTGCTGGGCGCTGTCGCAGACAACCGAGTTGTTCCGGCCGGTGGCCTGCGGGTGGTCCGCCTGCGGCGCGCCGACCATCACCTCCACCGCGGCCACGCCGCGTCCCTTGTCGCAGCTGTAGTTCACCTTGACATTGCTCGGGCCGACGCCGGTGATGGTGATGGCGTTCGCGGCGAGTGCGGGTCCGGCGGCCAGCAGCAGGGCCGCTCCCACCGCCCCGGCGGCCGTCGTCAGACGAATGATGTGCCGAAATTTCCCCATGGTGACCATTCTCGTCATTCCTCCTGCGTCGCGGATCGGATCGCTGACCACACTCAGAACACGCCGTGGCGCTCATCGCGCCACTTCCCCATCGTCCCTCACATCCACACCACACACACCAACCGGGGCCCGATTCCGCCCCCACCCCACGCGTCCGCTATGTCCGGCCGCCGCCCGGCCCCGCACCCCGCATACAGCCGCGCAACGAGTCGATATAGGTGGTCATGGCGTCGCGATTCCGGGCCAGCAGGGCGACGCGGTCGCTGAGGCGGTCGCGCTGATGCTCCAGCACGGCGATGATTTCCGGTGTGGCATCGGCGAAGTGAATATCGGCCGGGTCCTCGAGGCAGGGCAGGATCTGCTTGATGATGCGGGTCGGCAGGCCCGCCTCCAGCAGGCCACGGATGTGCACCACCTGATCGACGAGGCGCTCGTCGTAGTTCCGGTAGCCGTTCGCCGAGCGGCCGACGCGAATGAGGCCCTGCTCCTCGTAGTACCGCAGCAACCGCGGCGAAGTATCCGCGCGTTCCGCCAATTCCCCGATTCGCATATGCCGATCCTCACAACGACTTCCGGTTGACCCTCACATTTGTGTGAAGGTCCGAGCATAGCGACATGAGCACAGACACCACCCTTTTCGACTACAGCCCCATCACCGACCGCGCGCCGATCCACTGGCCCGGCGGCAAGCGCGTGGCCTTCTACGTAGGACTCAATATCGAACACTTCTACGTCGATCTGCCGGGCACCGCCATCTACGAGGGCACCACCGCCCTCACGCCGGACGCGCTCAACTACGGGTGGCGCGACTACGGGCCGCGAGTGGGCATCTGGCGGGTCATCGACACCCTGGACAAGTACGGTGTGCGCGCCAGCGCACTGCTGAACTCCGATGTGGGCGAGCGGTATCCGCAGATCATCGAGGCGGGCCGGGCCCGGAACTGGGCATGGCTGGCGCACGGGAGCAGCAACAGCCATCTGCACACCGGACTCTCGGTCGAGCAGGAGCGAATCGCGTTGCGCGACATCGTCACCACAATAGAGAAGACCACCGGCCAGCGTCCGCGCGGCTGGATGGGTCCGGGCCTGACCGAGACCTTCGAGACGCCGCGGTTGCTGAGCGAGCTCGGCGTGGACTACGTGCTGGACTGGACCAACGACGACCAGCCCTACCCGCTGACCGTGCCGGGGATGCTCAGCGTCCCGTATTCGGTGGAGCTCAACGATCTGGGCATCTTCGGCAGCAAGGGCCTGACCGGTCCGGACTTCGTGCGGATGATGAAGGATCAGGTGGACCAGCTGTACGAGGAGTCGGCCGAGAGCGGGCGCGTGCTGCCGCTGGCGCTGCACCCCTTCGTCATCGGGCAGGCGTTCCGGCGCCGCTACCTCGACGAGGCGCTGGACTATGTCACCAATCACCCCGGAGTCTGGGTGACCACCAGCGACGAGATCGCCGAACACTACCGGCGCACGGTGTTGCCCGCCTGAGCGGATGGGCGCTTAGGTTGTGCCGCAATCGATCACGAGCGATCACGCAGCTATCCAGGCAACCGTCTCGCGGCGCCGCCACGACACCGTCATGCCCCACGAGGACCCCGCCCGATAGATTGGGGGCATGCGTCTGGCAATGACGGCCGAGCTCCCCACCGATCCGGAAGCGGCGCTCG
The DNA here is from genome assembly GCF_018860155.1 of Nocardia albiluteola. Taxonomy (GTDB): domain Bacteria; phylum Actinomycetota; class Actinomycetes; order Mycobacteriales; family Mycobacteriaceae; genus Nocardia; species Nocardia albiluteola. The sequence goes on along the minus strand of NZ_JAHKNI010000006.1, from coordinate 500,212 downwards.
CCCTGCAGGATCGGCTGCGCGGCCGGGTGGATCCGACGAACCCGAGGCCGCCGGAATTCCGGACCGTGGCCGGGCTCGACTCCGCGTACGACGACGAGGGCAATGTCGTTGCCGCAGTGGTGGTTCTGGACGCCCACACCCTGGAGCCGATCGACACCGCGACCGCGCGCGGCACCGCCGTGTTCCCCTACATTCCCGGACTACTCGCCTTCCGCGAGCTCCCCACGACCATCGCCGCGCTCGAAAATCTCGGCACCACACCGGATCTGCTGATCTGCGACGGACAGGGCCTGGCGCACCCGCGCCGGTTCGGACTCGCCTGCCATCTCGGGCTGCTGACCGGCCTGCCGACGATGGGCGTGGCGAAAACGGTGTGGGGCAACCACTCCGAGCCGGGCAACGAGCGCGGGGACACGAGCGACATCCTGCTCGACGGCGAGATCGTGGGGCGGGCCGTGCGCACCCAGCGGGGCGTCAAACCGGTCTTCGTCTCGGTCGGCCACCACATCGATCTGGACACCGCCTGCGCCACGACCCTGGCCCTGAGCCCGAGGTTCCGCCAGCCCGAAACCACCCGCCGGGCCGACCACCTGTGCCGGACCCTGCTGCGGTCCGGCTGAGTTCACCCACCCCGCCGGCTACGCAAGCTCCGCCGACTCACCGTCCCCGCTAGTTGAACAGCTTGATCGGGTTGATGATGTCCGCAGCGAGCACCAGCACCATGTACGCACCGCCGATCACGACAACCACATACGTCGCGGGCAGCAGCTTCATGTAGTCGACCGGGCCGCTCTCGTCCAGCCCGCGTCGCCCGCGCAGCACGTTGCGGATCTTCTCGTAGAGGACCACCGCGATGTGCCCGCCGTCCAGCGGCAGCAGCGGCAGCAGGTTGAAGGCGCCCAGGAAGAAGTTCAGGCTCGCCAGCACCAGGATGAAGACGTTCCAGAGCCCGTGCTCGGCGGTCTCGCCACCGATCTTGCTCGCCCCGTACACGCTGACCGGGGTGTTCGGGTCGCGCACGCCGCCGGTGACCGCATGCCACAGGTTCACCACCTTGGTGGGCATCTGGGCCAGCGATTCGAAGGTCCGCTCGAACATCTGCCCGGTGAACACGATCGAACCGGGGATGGCCGTGAGCACGTTGTAGTGCGTCGTGTCGTAGTAGTCCTGGCTGACGCCGACCTTGTTCGCGATCACCGGCTCGATCGCGGCCTTGTTCGTCTTCGGGTCGATCGGATAGGTCTTCACCTGCTGCGGGGTGACCGTGATGTGCAGGGTCTGCCCGCCCCGCTCGACCGTGTAGTCGATCGGGCCGCTCTGGCTCTTGGTGTGCTCGGCGATCTCGCTGATGTTCTGCACCGGCACGCCGTTGACGGCCACGATCTTGTCGCCGCGACGCATGCCCGCCTGCTGCGCCGGACCCTCGCCCGGGCAGCTCGGATGGCTGCCGTCGGCGTTGTCCGAGCACACATTCGAGACCGCGATCTGGTTGTCCGGCGGCGAATCCAGCCGGGGCAGCCCCCACCCGACGGCCAGGATCACGATCAGCAGGAAGCCCAGCACGAAGTTCATCGCGATGCCGCCGAACATCACCACCAGGCGCTTCCAGGTGGCCTGCCGGTACATCGCGCGATCCAGGTCCTCCGGATCGATCTCGTCCAGCGCGGTCATTCCCGCGATATCGCAGAAGCCGCCCAGTGGCAGCGCCTTGAGGCCGTATTCGGTCTCGCCGCGACGGAACGAGAACACCTTCGGCCCGAATCCGATGAAGTACCGCCGCACCTTCATGCCGGTGGCCTGCGCGGTCCACATATGCCCGCACTCGTGTAATGCCACCGACGCGGTGATACCGAGGGCGAACAGCACGAATCCGATCGCGAACCCCATACGGTGCCGAGCCCTTCCTACAGTTGGTTGCCTACGAGCGTGCGCGCACGCTCCCGCGCCCACGCATCCGCGGCGAGCACATCGTCCAAGGTACTGGGTTCGGCGCGCCACTGATCGGCCGCGTCAACCGCGGCCGCCACCGTGCGCACGATACCGGGGAAGCTGATCTGCCCGTCGAGGAATGCCTGCACCGCGATCTCGTTCGCAGCGTTGTAGACCGCCGTCACACTTCCCCCGGCCTGCCCCGCCCGGCGGGCCAGTTCCACGGCCGGGAACACCGCGCTGTCCACCGGCTCGAACTCCCAGCTGAAGGATTGCGTGAAGTCCAGCGGCGCCAGGACGCCGGGCACCCGATCGGGCCAGCCCAGCGCCAGCGCGATCGGCAGCTTCATATCGGGCGGGCTGGCCTGGGCGATGGTGGAGCCGTCGGCGAAGGTGACCATCGAGTGCACGATGGACTGCGGGTGCACGGTCACGTCGATGCGGTCGTAGGGAATGCCGAACAGCATGTGCGCCTCGATCAGCTCGAGGCCCTTGTTGATGAGGGTGGCCGAGTTCAGCGTGTTCATCAGGCCCATCGACCACGTCGGGTGGGCCTTGGCCTCGTCCGGATTCACCGATTCGAGCATCTCGGCCGTCCAGCCGCGGAACGGGCCGCCCGAGGCGGTGAGCACGAAGCGGTCCACCTCGGATGCGCGCCCGCCGCGCAGGCACTGGGCCATCGCGGAATGCTCGGAATCGACCGGCACGATCTGACCGGGCTTGGCCGCCCGCGTCACCAGGGAGCCGCCGGCGACGAGCGATTCCTTGTTGGCCAGGGCCAGGCGGGCGCCCGATTCAAGGGTGGCCAGGGTGGGCTCGAGCCCGAGCGAGCCGACCAGGGCGTTGAGCACCACGTCCGCATCGGCGCGGCGCACGAGTTCGGTCACCGCGCCCGGACCGGCAAGAGACACACCGAGTTTTGCGGCGGCGGCCGGATCCGCGACGGCCACCTCGGTGGCGCCCGTCGCCCGGATCTGCTGCGCCAGTAGGTCGGTGTTGCCGCCGCGCGCGGCCAGTCCGGCGACCTGGAACCGATCGGGATTCTCCGCGATCACCTCCAGGGCTTGGGTGCCAATGGAACCGGTGCTGCCGAGGACCAGGACTCTCACGATGTCGGACACAGTTCCAGTATCCAACGGCCGATCCGGCAACACCCCCTCACCCCGCTGGCTACGACGGACGGTCGTATGCCACCATGGTGACCAACAGTCCTAGCCCGTAACCGATGGGAGCGAACGTGGCCACCACGGAAATGGAACCCGCCAAGAGCACTGCGGTCGTCACCAAGGTCGACCCTGCCGAGGTTCCGTCCGCCGCCTGGGGTTGGAGCGGTGAGTCCCGGCGCACCTTCAAGGTCGCCGGTTGGGTCGTCGTGGCCATCCTGCTGTGCTACCTGTTCGAGAACCAGCAGGGCAGCTCGTCGGGTTCGGGCAACATCGGGTACATCTTCTGCGTCCTGTCCGCGATCAGCCTGGCCGCGATCCTGATCCGGGATTCGATCATGAAGAACAAGCCCCGCTAGTCTCGGCAACACCGGCCGCCCGGGCGACGTGAGTCGCCCGGGCGGTTTGCTGTGCGGGGAGGCTCGCGAATCGCGCGAGCTGCGCGGCGTCACGAGCGCGCTGGGGCCACCGGTCGGGCTACCGCCGCCCGCGTCGCTGCCCCTTGCCGCCGGTCGACTTCCCACCCGCGGAGGAGCGCCCGGACTTCCCGGATGCCGGCTTTCCTGCTCCGGACCGTCCCGACTTACCACTTGCCGCACGTCCGGCGACGGAATTGCCCGCCCCCCTTGCGCTTGCGGACTTGGCGGTCCCGGTTCCGGCGCCCGATTTCTTCCCGGCCTGCGCCCGGCCACCACCGGACCTGCCGCCTCCACGGGCTGCGGAATCACCCCCGTCGGACCGCTTGCCTCGCGTGCTCTGCGCGGTGCGCCCGCGCACGACGCCGATGAAGTGCTCGACGGCGTCGCGCTCCAGATCCGTCGGCCAGGCCAGCGCGATCTGCGTCTCCGGCACGCCGATGACCGTGCGAAAGACCAGATCCTTGCGATGATGCAGCCGAGCCAGCGAATGCGGCATGACCGCCGCCCCGCCGACCGCGGCGACGAGCTCGACGGTATCGGCCAGCGCGTCGATATCGGTGGCGTCCTGCATCCGCTCGTCGGCCAGCTCGGCGGTGCCGACCTGCTCGAACAGCGCGATCGGATGATCCTTCGGCACCACGACCACCGGCAGCTCCCGATACAGCGGGATCGCATGCAGGCCCTCACGGTCGATCGGCAACCGCACGAAACACATGTCGACCCGCCCGTCCCGCAGCGCACCCTCCTGCTCGGCCTGCGGCACCCCGATCAGTTCGAGCACGTCCTCGGGGTAGCGTTCGGCCCAGATCCGTGCCCATTTGGACACGGTCACACCCGGCACGTATCCGACCCGCAGCGCATCGGGAGCAATCCGGTTCATGCGACCAGCGTATTGGATGCGGTCATCGGGTCCCCGGCCCGCACCATTCGCGCCGATAATCGGCCCAGTTCTGTTGTGTTGCCGTGAAATCGACATACAGCGCGACCCCGAACGCGCGCCGGCCCGGCGCGGTGCGCCCCAGTCCCAGCCGGATTCCGTGCACGGCCGCGGCCACCGTCTCGGCGTTACCGTGGTGCCCGTAATCGTCCGCCCAGAACACCGGCACACCCATCAGCAGGTCCACCGCGGGCGGGGTGACCTCCAGGGCGAGGATGGTCTGCTCGGTGAGGTAGCCGCTGTACAGCGACGCCGTGGGCATCCAGGTGTCGTACGACATCACCGCCACCTGATCGACCCGTTGCGCTACCGCGGCGAAATACCCCTGGGCCCAGTACTTTCCGTCACCGGTCAGGGCCACGCCGAGGTGATGCAGGCCGGGCAGCGGATCGAGCTGCGGCGCCGACACCGACAGCACCGCATGACGCGCCGTGGTAACCGCGCGGGTGCGCTCCAGCAGCGTCAGATAGTCCGGGGATCCCGAGCGGACCGGCTCCAGATCGTAATGGACGCCGTCGAATCCGAGGTCCAGCACCTGTGCCGCGGATGCCACGATCCGGTCGCGAGTGGCCGGATCCTCCAGATGCAGCGCGTCGTGCGCGGGCGCCACCAGGTCGCCGAGCCAGGACTGCACCCGGACCCCGGGCAGCATTCGATGCACCGCGGCAACGAACCAGGCCGCGCGGGGCGAGAGCGCACTCGGCAGGCGGCCGTCGTCGGAGAGCGGGCCGGTATGCACATACAGATCCCGAATCCCGCTGCCGGACAGCTGTTTCGCGAGCGCACCCACATCGGCATCGGACTTGCGGCCATCCACCCACGCATGCCCCAGCCAATACGCATCGTGCCCGCTGCCGCGCACACCCGCCGCGGGCTCCCCGACCCCCTCGGCCCACAGCGCCCCCGTCCCGATCCCGCAAACAACCACCAGCAGACCGGAAACCAGCCCCAGCACCGTCACCGCGCGCCGCCATCGCGTCCATCCGCGCCATCGCCCCCGCACAGCCCGGGCGACCCGCTTCATCCGGCCGTCGTTCCGCATCCCGCGATGCTACCGACGGTGCGACCGAACCCTTGCGTGTGCCGGACCTGTCCACGACCGCATCCGCGCTGGGCGTCGACCGCGCTCGAGGATACGGATATGCCGATCACTTCCAGCGGATCAGGACCCCGATCGGAATCGCGTGGCACCATCGGCAACCGTCTGGGCCAAGCCAACACCCTCAATGATCTCGGCAGGTCACACCGCTTCGCGGGCAACCACGCCGCTGCCGAATCTTTGCATCGCGGTGCGCTGCAAATGTACCAGGAGATCGGTCATCATCTCGGCGAGACATTCACGCTGTACGAGCTCGGCCGGCTGCACGAGGAGACCGGCGACAATTCGACCGCCATGGAGATGTACGAGAGCGCACGAACGATCTCCCGCCGCAGCGATATCCGCCTCGGCGAGGCGGTCACCTGCTATACCGCATCGCCACAAGCCTTCTCGACCGCGCGCTGATCGCCTTCCGCGGCATCGACTGTCGTCCCGGCGAGGCATACACCCTCCTACGGCTCGCACGCATGGCACAGGTCGGCGGGGATCTGCCGGGGGCCGATGGCCTGTGCCGACAGGCCTTGGATGCGTATCCGCCGGTCGGCATCCGCCTGATCACCCCGCCCACCCCATCGACCGGCCGTCAGCGCGGCATGGCACGGCTGCACGGCTGGCCGGAGATGCTCTCGCTCGCTCCCGACGGCACGATCGTCATCCTTCCGACGCATGCCCATGCCACCAATGATCGGCCCGATCCTGTTGTTTCGCCATAGAATCCAGCTGCATCGCGACGCCGAACCCCCGGACCGAACCGCTTGCCGGGTTCGCTCACACCCCGTGTCGGCGGTCGCCGCCGACCAGCTCGCCGACCTCGGCCTCGTCTGCTGCGGAGAAGGCCTGGCCGTGTACGGCGAGCGCGGTGTCGATCTCCTCCTCGATCAGGGACATGTTGATCTGGGCGCCGGCCATGGCGCCCTCGGCCGCGGCGTTGCCGACCTGGGCCATGGGGTTGCTGACGTTGCCCGCGAGCCAGACTCCGGGAATCTCGCTGCGGCCCATGGGGTCGGCGGGGAGGTAATCGCCTGCGCCGCTGGGGTGTTCGACCGGGGTCAGACCCAGGCCGCGCAGGAAACCGGTGCGCGCGACGATCCTGCTGTGAACCGCCACGGCCGCGCGCGGGACGACGGTGCCGTCCGCGAGGCGCACGCCGGTGATGCGATCGCCGGAGATCTCCAGCGCGACCACGGCGCCCTCGACCACCCGGATCCCGCGTGCGGACAGCTGCGCGGCCTGTTGTGCGCCCGGCCTACCCGCCACGTGGGTGAAGTACACGACATCGTCGCTGAGCTGGCGGAACAGCTGTGCCTGATGCATGGACATCGGCCCGGTGCCCAGCACCCCGATCGCCTGGTCGCGGACCTCCCAGCCGTGGCAGTACGGACAGTGCACGACACCGCGGCCCCACTGTTCGCGTAGTCCGGGGATATCGGGCAGCTCGTCCACCACACCGGTCGTCACCAGCAGCCGCCGCGCCCGCATCGACCGGCCGTCCGCGAGGGTGACCGCGAATCCGGCGCCGTCGCGGGCGGCGTCCACGACCTCACCGCGCACGATCGTGCCGCCGTATCCCGCGACTTCCGCGCGGCCGCGCTCGAGCAGCTCCCCCGGCGGCGTTCCGTCGCGGGCCAGTAATCCGTGCACCCCGTCGGCGGGCGCGTTGCGCGGTGCGCCCGAGTCGATCACCGCCACCGACCGCCGCGAGCGGCTCAGCATGAGGGCTCCGTTCAGCCCGGCGGCGCCACCGCCCACCACGATCACGTCGTATGCGTCCCGCACTTGCTCGGTCACCATGACCACCTCCTTCTCGTCCTCCACGATCCGGATATCAGTCGATTTCAGCAAGCGATATTGCGGAAAAGGCAAGAAGGGTCATGCTCCGGGGCCGACTGGTGCCACGACACCACCGAACCGAGCGGCGAGGAGAGTCACCGCGCTGCGAGATGCGTTGCACGCCAGCGGGCGTCACATCCGCCTGACGGGCGGCGGCATCTCGCCGGGAAGCGCAGGAGTGAAACACTCTGCGCCCCACCGCGATATCAGCAAACGTGAGCACCATTGCACTTCCCCTAGCGCCGACCGACCGCCGGGCCGCGGTCCGGCGACTCGTCGCCATCTTCGGCTCGATGAACGATCTGATCGAGCTGCTCGATTCCGATCCCCGCGGCGCGGCGCTGGCCCGCGCCCACAACACCCGCGATCTGATCGCCGAGCTCGTGGTCGACCTGGCCGGCACCGCCGCCCGCACCCCGGCCTGAATCCGGCGGTTTCACCGAGCGGACAATCCGCGATCCGAGTCCACGGACAATTGGACGATCGACATAGGTATGCCTTACCTTGTCTATGTGAACTGGGCTGAGGCGGTACCGAACCTTCTGATCTGCCTGCGGGAAGGTCTCGAGGCGGGCCTCGTGGTAACCATCCTGCTGGCGGCCGTGCGCAAGGCGTCCACCGCCGCACGACCCGTCTCCACGGCGCCGATCTGGCTCGGCCTGCTCGGCGCGATCTCGGTGGCCGGCAGCTTCGCGGCCGTGCTGACGTATTCGACCAGTGTGCTGTCGAGCAGCGCACAACAGGCCGTCGGCGGCATCCTGAGCGTGCTGGCGGTGATCATGGTCACCGCGATGATCTTCTGGATGCGCCGCACCGCCGCCACCCTCTCCAAACAGCTGCGCGGCGAGGTGGTGCGCGCCGCCGCACTGGGCGCCGGCGCGCTGGCGCTGACCGCGTTCCTGGCCGTCGGGCGCGAGGGCCTCGAGACCACGCTGTTCGTCTGGACCGCCGTCAAGGCCTCGGGCGCCACCATCGCGCCGCTGATCGGCGCGGCGCTGGGCCTGGCCGTCGCCATCGCGCTGTGCTGGCTGCTCTACCGCCAGAGCGTGCGGTTCAACCTCGGGGTGTTCTTCAACCGGACCGCGGTGCTGCTGATCGTCATCGCCGCCGGTGTGCTCGCCTACGGGCTGGGCGATCTGCAGGACGCGGGCCTGCTGCCGGGTTCGGCGTGGATCGCCTTCGACCTGACCGCGCATGCGGATCCGAACTCGTGGTGGGTCTCGATCATCTCCGGCATCACCGAGCTCACGCCCAAGATGACTGTGCTGCAGGTCGTCTCGTGGGTGGTCTATCTTGCCGTCGTCATCCCCCTGTTCGTCCGCGCGGGCCGCCCGGCCGTCACCGCGCGGGTCGCCACAGCTGCGAACACCGGAACCGCCGCCGCCACAGCCGAATCGAGCAGTGCCGCGACAACCTCGGAAACACCCGGCGCGCCCGAAGCCGTGACCGCCGTATCCGCGCAGACCGAAAACGCCTCGAGCGCAGCGGCGAGCACCGACACCGCGACGACGGACACGGAAACAACCCCCGACTGGTGGGAGCGCATCGCCGGTCCCCGCCTGCCGCTGGTCGCCACCGCGCTGGTGGTGGTCCCCGTGGTGGCCGCCGGCGCCGCGATCGCGCTGCTCCCCTCCAGCGAGTCGGGTTCGGTTCAGGCCGTGTCGATCGCCGACAAGTCCTGCGCGCCGGAATGGAAGTCCGGACAGCCCGGCACCCAGACCTTCGCGGTGCAGAACAAGACCGGCAAGGCGGGCGAGATCACCCTGCTCGACGCGGGCGGCGCGGTCGTCGGCGAGATCGAGACCATCGGCCCGGCCACCACCGCCGACATGACCGCGACGCTGAGCAACGGCCGGTACACCATCGCCTGCCTGATGTCGGGTCAGCCGCGGACCACCTCGGCCGCCGTGCAGGTCAGCGGCGCGTCGGGCACCGCGCCCACGGCTGTCAAACCGGTCACCGCCGACGATCTCACCCCGGCGAACAACGCCTACCAGGCCGCCGCGGCGCAGGCGCTCACCCGCCTGACCGGCGCCCTGGGCGCGGTCCGCAACGATCTGCAATCCGGCAATATCCCGGCTGCACAGGCGGATTGGCTGGCTGCGCAGCAGGAGTGGGAGCGCGTCGGCGCCTCCTACAACAGCTTCGGCGACGCCGGAACCGCCGTGTCCGGGCTGCCCGACGGCCTGCCGGGCGGCGTCACCGACGCCGGCTTCACCGGACTGCACCGCCTCGAATACGGACTCTGGCATGGTCAAACCCCCGACCAGCTGCTGCCGGTGCTGGACAAGCTCGACGCCGATGTAGCGAACGTCCAGAAGAACCTGGGCAACGACGACCTGGCCGGCGATCCGACCAATCTACCGATCCGCGCTCACGAGATCCTCGAAGACGCATTGCGCGACCATGTTTCGGGCATCGACGACCAGGGCTCCGGCGCGGCCTACCCGCTGACCGACGCCGACATCGACATCACCCGCACGGTGCTGGACCAGCTCGGCCCGCTGATCGAGGAGCGCTCGCCCGGACTGCACGCCACGCTCACCGCGCGGCTGGACACCCTGCACGCCGCCCTGCTGGCCACCCAGGACAACGGCCGCTGGCGTCCGCCGGTACAGACCCCGCAGGCCCAGCGGCAGGCCGTGCTGGCCGCGCTCAGCGGCGCGCTCGAGCAGCTGGCCCTGGTGCCGCGACTGCTCGAGGTCCCCGTCCAGCACTGAAATCCCCTCCCCAGCACGTAAACCCGCCCACCCACGAGAGGTAAGAAGGACCACACGATGGATGTCAGTCGCCGCAGATTCTTTTCCGGCGCCGTCGCGGGTGCGGCCGGGACCGCGCTGACCGCCGGCGTGCTCGCCGAGGGCGCCCGGGTGGACGCGGCCACCACCGGGCAGTCCGCCGCGGCCGCGTCGTATCCGTTCCACGGCGTCCATCAGGCGGGCATCCTGACCCCGGGCCCGGCGCAGAAGCAGAACGCGGCCTGCTACGCCGCCTTCGACGTCACCGCCGCGAATCGCGGGGAACTGACCGAGCTGTTCAAGACCCTGACCGGTCGCGCCCGCTTCCTCACCGCGGGCGGCGCCGCCCCGGATCTCGGTGTGGGACAACCGCCCTCGGACAGTGCGGTGCTGGGCGCCGACATCCCCGCCGACGGGCTCACCGTCACCACCAGCCTCGGCGCGAGCCTGTTCGACGACCGGTTCGGTCTGGCGAAGGCCAAGCCGGCCAGGCTGGGCCCGATGCGGATCTTCCCCAACGACTCTCCCGACCCGGCGTGGATGCACGGCGATCTGCTGCTGCAGCTGTGCGCTAACCACCCCGACACCATCCATCACACGCTCCGCGACATCACCCGTCACACCCGGGGCGCGATGCAGCTGCGCTGGAAGATCGACGGCTACAACTCGCCGCCGCGGCCGTCCGGCACGGGCCGGAACCTGTTGGGCTTCAAGGACGGTACGGGCAACCCGACCGGCTCCGACGCCGAAGCACTGATCTGGACCGACAGCCCGGACGAACCGGCCTGGACGCGCGGGGGGACCTATCACGTGGTGCGCCTGATCCGGATGCTGGTGGAATTCTGGGACCGGGTCGGAATCACCGAGCAGGAGAACATGTTCGGCCGCCGCCGGGATTCGGGCGCGCCGCTGGACGGTAATCAGGAATTCGACACCCCGAACTACCACGCGGATCCCAAGGGCAGCGTGATCCCGCTGGATTCCCATATCCGCCTTGCTAATCCGCGCACCCCGGACACCGCGCGGCAACAGCTGGTCCGCCGCTCCTACAATTACGACCTGGGCCTGGATCCCAACGGCAACATGGCCGCCGGGCACATCTTCACCTGCTTCCAGCAGGATGTCGTGCGCCAGTTCGAGGCCATTCAGACGCGGTTGGTCAACGAGCCGCTGGTCGACTACGTGCAGCCTTTCGGCGGCGGCTATTTCTTCGCCCTGCCCGGGGTGCGCGACGCGAAGGACTGGTACGCCCGCGCGCTGCTGAACTGATTACGCCGGGGAACCGATGACCTCGGCCGTCGGCCGCAGGTGCGGTCCGAGGACGAAGTCCGGATCCACCTGGTCGACGGATTCCGCGCCGGCCCAGGCGTTCGCGTTGCGGAGATGGAACTCCACGGCGTGCCGCTGGTAGGCGGACCAGTCGCGAACCGTGCCGTCCAGGTGCGCGCGAATGGTCGCCAGCGCATTCAGATTCGCCGGCTCGAGGTCGCCGATCGGGCGGATGTGCCCGCGCTCGGCGGCGCGCACGTGCCCGGATCGGTCGATCCAGCACAGCAGGTTCTCCCCGACCTGCCCGCGCAGGAATTCCAAATCCTCCGCGTCACAGACCTTGTTGCCGACCACCGCGATGCGGATGCCGAAATCCTTGGCGTAGCCGGCATATTGGCGGTACACCCCGACGCTGCGCAGGGTGGGCTCACACACCAGTGCGGTCAGATCGAACCGGGTGAACAGGCCCGAGGCGAACGAATCCGCGCCCGCGGTCATGTCCATGACGACATACTCGTCGGCGCCGTCCACCATGTGGTTGAGCAGCAGTTCGGCCGCGCCGACCTTCGAGTGGTAGCAGGACACCCCCAGATCCTCGTCCGACTCGGCGAACGGGCCCGTCACCGCCACCCGCGCTCCGGCGATCTCGCGCACGCACGCGTCGTAGATCGGATTGGGTTCGACGACACCCACCAGCCGCGAGCCTGCGCCCGGGGGCGTGGTCTTGATCATCGCATCGGCCGACGAGATGCGCGGATTGTCACCGCGCAGATACTCCTTGATCAGCGGCAGGTGCGCGCCTAGCGTGGGCAGCGCCGCCGCGGTGTCCTCGTCGGCGCCCAGCGCGGCGGCCAGATGCTGATTGATATCGGCATCGATCGCGAGCGTCGGTAGCCCCTGATGGACGAGGTAGCGCACGAACAACGAGGACAGCGTGGTCTTACCGCTGCCGCCCTTGCCGACGAACGCGATCTTCACGAATAACCCCTCTCACTTTCCGGAAATGATTCCCATGTTCATTCGACGCGATACAGTACCGCACGCCCTCGCTGTGTCGGCGCGGACACACAGCGGATGTCTCTGCGCGAACAGAACATTCGTCCCCGGAAACGAAGAATCATGTGCAACGCCAACGCACATCATTCGGAGGACCCCATGTCGAAAGTCACCACGCTGATCAGCACGGCCGCCGCCGCGGTCGCCACGGCCGCGGTGCTGGCCCTGTCCGTGGCGCCGGCCGCGACCGCGGACCCGACGCCGCCCGCACCCACGGCATCGGCGCCGGTCCTCGCGAAGACCCAAGGGTGGCTGAACATCTACAACGGATCCGCGCCCCAGGGCACCAACAACATCGAGCTGCGCGTGGTCATCGACCCGACCGTCGGCATGCGCGTCACCGACGCGGCCGGCCGCTCGCTCTACCGGTTCGACAAGGACACCCCGAAGCCGTCGCAGTCGAACTGCACCGGCGCCTGCGCGACCACCTGGCCGCCGCTGCTGGTCAGCAAGGGTCAGAACCTGTACGTGGACGGCATCAACCCGCAGCTGACCGGGTTCATCGAACGGCCGGACGGCTCCTGCCAGATCACCATCGGCGGCTGGCCGGTCTACTACTTCTCCAAGGACGCGAAGCCGGGAGATCTGCTCGGGCAGGGCGTGGGCGGCACCTGGTTCGCGGTCAACCCCACGGGCGGCAAGGCGGTGGCGAATTGACGTCCTCTCCATCCTAAGGCGGGAGATTCCGGTCTGCGTCGGCTACGCCGCGCTTCCGGTGGGTTCCTGCTTCACCGCCGGTTGCGTGTCCGAAGACACGACTGACACCAGCTCCACAGGCGTTGAGCTGTCCGCACGTCCTGCGGCCAGAATATTGATCGCGGCGTTGAGATCCCGGTCGTGGATGGTGCCGCACACGCAGGTCCATTCCCGCACATGCAACGGTTTCTTCCCCGACAGCGCTCCGCACACTGAACACAGCTGACTTGACGGGAACCAGCGGTCCACCTTCGAGAAGTGCCGCCCATACCGGACCGCTTTCTCCTCGAGCATGCGGGTGAACATGCCCCACCCAGCATCATGGACCGACTTCGCCAACCTTGTACGGGCCAAGCCCTTGACACACAAATCCTCGACATAGATCGCTTGGTTGTCGCGAACTATCGCCATGGACTGCTTGTGCGCCCAATCCCTGCGCGTATCGACCACCCGGGCATGAGCTTTCGCGACTCGCAGACGCGCCTTTGCTCGGTTGGCGGAGCCTTTCTGCTTGCGCGATAACGCTTGCTGCGTCTTGCGGAGCTTGCGTTCGGCACGGCGCAGAAACCTCGGATTCTCGATCCTCTTCCCATTGGACAGAACGGCGAACGCCGACAAGCCCAGGTCGATACCCACCTCGGCATCGACTTGTGGAAGTGACCTATCCTCGGCCTTCACGACGAACGACGCGAAATACCGCCCGGCCGCGTCCTTCACGACTGTCACACTCGATGGATCTGATGGCAAGTCTCGCGACCAGCGCACCGGAATGTCCCCGATCTTCGGTAACCGCAACATCCGGCCGGGCGTGATCGTGAACCGCGAATTCTTCGTGAACCGGATAGCCTGCCGATTGTCCTTGCGAGACCGGAAGTGAGGTGGTGCGACCTTCGCGCCCTTGCGTTGGCCGCTGAGCGACTGGAAGAAGTTGCGGTACGCGGTATTCAGATCGGCCAACGCCTGCTGAAGCACCACAGCCGACACTTCCCCGAGCCACGCCCGCTCCGGGGTCTGTTTGGCCTTGGTCAGCCGCTTGGACAGCTCGGCGTCGTTGATCTTCTGCCCCGCTTCGAACGCAGCCCGCCGGGCCCGCAGCGCATCGTTGTACACCACGCGCGCGCATCCGAACGCCTTCGCCAACGACCGCCCTTGTCCCACAGTGGGATACAGGCGGAAGTTGTATCGGAGCTGCATATCCCGATACTACGTTCACCTACACACTCGCCCGCTGCACAGACTCCCGCGTCCGCCTTCACCTCCCCTGAAGGACGGCGCACTGGCGGAGATCAGATGGCGAGTTGTCCGGCGGCGCGTTGCAGCGCCCCCCGGTCGACAACGGTGATCCGGCCCCGGGTCAGGGTGAGGATCTCGCGCTGCTGCAGCTCGCGCAGCACCTTGTTCGCCGTGGCCCGCGTGGTACCGGCCATGGAGGCCAGATCGTCCTGGTTGAGCCGGATCTCGGCGGTCGGATTCGGTCCGCCGTAGATCCGGGCGAGGTCGACCAGCCGCCGCACCACCCGGGTCTCCACCGGCAGATACAGCGCCTCGAGCACCTGCGCCGACAGCCGGCGCACCTGGGCGGACAGCGTGCCGATGATGACCCGGTCGATCTGCGGGTACCGCTCGCGCAGCGCCGCCAGCTGCGCGCGGCTCAGGCTCAGCGTCTCGGCGTCCTCGATCGCCTCGACGGTCGCGGTGCGCCGCGAATTGCGGTCCGCGAGAGCCAGTTCGCCGAACGAGTACCCCGGACCCAGCATGGTCAGCGTCGCGGTGTTGCCGAACGGGGTGGCCACGCGCACGATCATCCGGCCGGACTTGATCAGATGCAGGGTGTCACCGAGATCGCCCTCGTGACAGACGATCTCCCGGCGCTTGAACCGCCGCGGCGTGCAGGAGGCGAGCACGTCGCGCCGCTCCTGCTCGCTCAGACCCCGCAGGATCTCGAAATCGGTTGTCACCGCAGTCCATCCAGCACATAGCAGGTCACGGGTTCACTCCGGCCTTTCACGGTCACGGTGCCCCGGCTGCGCACCACCGCGCGCGGGCCGAGCTGGTCGTAGGTCAGCGAGCCGATGAGCACCGTCCCGGGCTCGGCCAGACTCTCCAGCCGCGCCGCGAGATTCGTGGTGTCACCGATCGCCGTGTAGTTCCGCATCTGTGGCGCACCGACATTGCCGACCAGGGCCGGGCCGGTGTTGACCCCGACCCGGAACCTCGGCCAATCGGGATGCCGCGCAGCGGTTTCGGCGACCACCCGCTGCAGCGCGAGTCCGGCGCTGGCCGCCCGCAGCGCATGATCGGGTTGGCGGGCCGGAGCGTTGAACACGGCCATCACCGCGTCGCCGACGAACTGCACCACAGTCCCGCCGCAGTTCAGGATCTCCGGAACGATGACGCCGTAGTACGTATTGAGCATGTCCACCACCGCTTCCGGGGTCGAGGACTCCGAGAACGGCGTGAATCCCGAGAGGTCGGCCATGAGCACGGTGACCTCGGCCCGGCTGCCACCCAGCCCGGCCTGGGTCGGATCGGCGATCAGCGCCGTGGCCACCGAGGGCGACATGTAGGACCGGAAGAGGCCGTCGAGCTGCTGATACAGCCGGGCGTTCTCGAGCATGACCGAGGTCCGGTCGGCGAACGAACGCAGCAGCGCCAGATCGGCATCGCCGAAACCGCCGGCCTCCCGGCGCACCTCGAGCACCCCCGCGTAGCTGCCTTTCACGACCAGCGGGAACGCGGCCGCGCCCGGATCCGCGGGCCCACCGTCCGGGAAGACCATCTCCGCGCCGTGAATCAGGCCCAGCCGGAACCGATCCCGCTCGAACGCCGTCGACACCAGCGACAACACCTCACCGAGCAGCTCCTGCTCGTGGCGAATCACGTTGGACCGCTCCCCGATCGCGGCCAGCGCACCCAACCGGCGCACCTGCTCGCGCTCGTTGCCCAGTGCAAAGGCGCTCTGCTGCAACACCGCAACCTGACGCTCGGTGAGACCGAACCGCCTGGCCAGGTGGACGCCCACCTCGCCGAGCGGCTCGCCCGAGGCGACGCCGCCCTCGGCGCGCTCACGCAGCGCGTCGACCATCTCGTTCAGCGCCCGCGCGTAGTCGCGCTCGAGCACGGCCATGGTCTGGCGCAGCGTGACGCTGTCGAACAGTCCGAGAGTCGAACCTTCCCTGCGGAATTGCAGATGGGCACTGATGGAGATGAGCACGAACGCGGCGAGCATCAGCACGTGCCACTCCCACCACGAGGCGTGCCAGCTGCGGCCGAATCCCACCGCGAACAGCGCCTCGGACAGCAGCACGAACGCGGTGAGCACCGACAGCAGCACCAGGCCGCGACGCCGGATGAACTGGCGGACATAGCGATACGCCGCCAGGAAGTAGCAGGCCGATCCGGCGAAGGCCACCCCGATCAGCGGTCCCTGCGCCTCCATCGCCGACGGCACGTGGTTCAGCGGCGGCAGTTCGGCGATCGACACCACCGCCCACGCGCCCAGCAGCAGCACCGGCAGCGCGGACAGCGCCCACTCGAACCGGTACAGCCGCGCGGCGGCGACCGGGCCGTACTCCAGCGACGAGGCCAGGGCCGCAACACCGCCCAGCCCCAGCCCGACCGGTACGGCGTACACGAATCCGGCGTTGGGCGCGTGCAGGATCACCCCGGGCGTTGCCAGGGCGTGCAGCGCGAGGAAGCCCGCGCTGAACTGGAACACCAGCGACACCAGGACCAATCGGAGATCGCGCCGCATCCGCGCGGCCCGGAACAGCATGACGCCCAGGGCCAGCGCGACGACCGCGGTGGCCAGCACCAGCCAGAAATGGGTCACGTGGTGCTCGTAGTCCATATCCAGCGGCGGCTGCGATACCAGCAGCCACAGACCGATCGCCGGTAGCGAGAGGTGTCCCAGCCAGAGCAGCACCTTGACCTTCGACACCCCCCGAACGCTACCGTGCACCCGCGGCCGCCACCAGCAGACACGAACAGCACCGGCCGGTATCGCGCGGCGTTTCGGCGGGTGTTGCGTTATTCGGCGGCGGCGAGCGCCGGTTCGAGCGGGGCGAGCGCGGCACGGAGCAACTCCGGCAGCGAACCGGTGACGACGACGAAGCCGCCGGGCGCCGACGTCTGGGTCACCCACCGCTCGAGCGCGACACGGATCGCCGCCACGACGGCGGCTGCCAGCACTCGTGCGGTGAGCTCGCACGCGTCCGTTCCGCCATTCGGATCCGCGGCCACATTCGCATCGATTCCGCGCAGCCGACTCCCGATCGCCGCCGCCAGTGGGTGTTCGATCGCGGCCGTCGTCCCGAGAAACGCCTCGCGCAGTGCGGGATTCGTCGTGATCAGCACGAGTGCCTCGCGACCGCGCTCGCCCGGATCGGTGTACTGCTCCACGATCGCCTCGACGACGGCAGCGGCCAGCGGCAGCTCGTCGCGGGCGGTGACCGCGGCGGCGACCCGCGCCTCCCTTTCCGCGGTGACGGCCGCGACGATCGCCTGCTCGCGGCTGGCGAAGTAGTTGTTGTAGGTGCGCGGCGAGACGCCGGCCGCCGCGGCGATGTCGTCCACGCGCACCTGGTCCGGCCCGCGTTCCAGCGCCAGCCGCAGGGCCGCCTCCCGCAGGGCCTCGCGGGTGGCCTGCTTCTTTCGCTCGCGCAGTCCGGGTCTCGTCACCGGATCATCATGCCATAAATCTTGCGTGCACGAAATCTTGCGTGCACGCACTTTTTCCGTTTACGCTGGCGTCGTACCGACAGAGAGGACAACGCGGATGCGTGGCAAGGGAATGACGTACGACACCGGCTTCATCGGCCGGGGCGGCACCTCGCGGGAGGAGTTCGATCCGGCGATCGTCCGGCGGGAGCTGGAGATCATCCGCGACGACCTGCACTGCACGGCCGTCCAGATCACCGGCGGCGATCCGGAGCGGCTGGATCTGGCCGCCCGCTACGCCGCCGAGCTCGGACTGGAGATCTGGTACTCGCCGTACCCGCTCGAGCGGACGAGGGAAGAGATGCTGTCGCTGTTCGCCGACTGCGCGGAACGCGCCGAGCGGCTTCGCGATTCGGGCGCCGAGGTCGTCTTCGTCACCGGAGTCGAACTGACCCTGATGAATCCCGGCTTCCTGCCCGGCGACGACCCCATGGACCGCGTCGACCGGCTGTTCGCCGATCCGGGCGACCGTCCCGCGCTCCTGGCCGCGGTCAGCGCCCGCCTCGACGAATTCCTCGCCGAGGCGGTCACGCTGATCCGCGCCCGATTCGGCGGCCGAATCACCTACGCCGCCATACCTTTCGAACGGATCGACTGGTCCCGCTTCGATATCATTTCGATCGAGCTGATCCGGTCCGCCGAGGTAGCCGGCCAGTTCCGGGACGGCGTGCGCACCCTCGTCGCGCAGGGTAAACCGCTGGCGATCACCGGCTTCGGCGCGGCCACCTGGCGCGGCGCGCCCGACTCCGCGCCCCGCAGCATGGAGATCGTCGAATACGACGAGGCCACCGGCGCCCCGATTCGCCTGGACGGCACCTACATCCGGGACGAGGAGGGGCAGGCGGCCTATCTCAGCGAGCTACTGGAGATCTTCGATTCCGAGGGCGTCGACAGCACCTTCGTCTTCCTCTTCGCCCTGTACAGCCACCCCCACCGGCCCGACGGCGACCCCCGCGACGACCTCGACCTGGCGGGCCTGGGCATCGTGAAGGTCCTCGAGGGCCGCCACGGCGACACCTACCCCGATATGCCCTGGGAACCCAAGGCGGCCTTCACCGCCGTTGCCGAGCACTACCGCGAACGGGCCCGGCGCTAGCGCGGACCTGGCCCGGGCAGCAACGAACCCGGTTCGGCCGCGCCACCGAACCGGTTCTCGCGCAGCGGGTCTCCGGCGCGCCCTATACCGCAGCACCCCGAGGCCCCGGCAAGGCTCGGGGTGCTGCTTCGCGTGAGGGAGGCGATCAGGGCTTGCGGCCCATGCCCGCCCAGATCCAGGCGTTCCCGGTGTCGGGACCGTCCTCGTACAGCGGCTTTTCGGCGAGCTCCGGGTGCCACCTCTCGAGGGTGACGATGCCCGGCTCGACGAGTTCCGTTCCGGCGAAAAGCTTTTCGGTCTCGGCGCGGGTGCGGGGGTTCATCGGAATTCCCGCTCGCTCGCAGGCCTGTACCGCCCGCTCGGTCGCGGCGGGATTGAACTCCGCAGTGGGATGACTGATCGTCAGGCTGCTGCCCGAGGGCATCGCCTTCAGCAGTCGTGCGATGATGCCCTGCGGATCCTGCGCATCGCGGAAGTACATCATGATCATGGTCAGCGTCAGGGCGATCGGGCGATCCATGTCCAGAACCTCGTGCAGCACCGGATTGTTCAGGATCGACTCCGGGTCGTACAGATCGGCGTGGATGAATGCGGTCCTGCCCTCGTCGGTGCTACCCATCAGCGCACGGGCGTGCGCGAGCACCAGCGGATCCTTGTCCACGTAGACGACGCGCGCGGCCGGATTCACCTCCTGGGCCACCTCGTGCGTATTGCGGGCGGTCGGCAGGCCGGTACCGATGTCGAGGAATTGCGTGATGCCCAGTTCACTGATCGCATAGCGCACCGCGCGACCGAGGAAGGCGCGATTGTGGCGCACCATCGTGCGAATATCCGGGACGTGGGTGGCGATCTCGTCGCCCAGGACTCGGTCGGCCTGGTAGTTGTCCACACCCCCGAGCCAGTAATCGTAGAAGCGCGCCTCGTGTGCCTTGGTGGTGTCGATAGTGGTCGGCAGCCCCGAACCGATCCGGCTGCTGCTATCGGACATGATGTTCCTCTTTCCACGGGTCGTCGCGCACGATCTGCCGATCTCACCACATCGAACTGAAATCCTCGCGTGACGAATCGCGGAGTGCACGACGCCAGGATATTCCCGGTTCGCCCCTCTCTACGCGGGGAATCCAGTCCGATCGACACCGCGGTCGAGATCGCTGCGCGACAACGAGTTCGATCCGGTAATCGGTGTGTTCGACCAATACGTTAGCCGCCGGCCGAGACTCTCAAATCGCCCGCTCCCCCGACGCGGGATCACCGGGCGCGCCCAGGCGGCGGGTCAGATGGCCCAGCGCCAGCAGCGTGAAGATGTCGGCCAGCACCGGGACGGTGAAGCGCAGTGGCCGCGGCCCGATCGAGTCGGAGATCGAACCGATGGTGCCGTCGTCCCGCTGGTGTTCGAGAAGGTAGGCCACCGCGCGTGCCGCGGGCGCCGGATCGTCCTGCCGGCACACGGCAACGAGCGCGTATGCGGTACTGATCGGATCGCTGGCCCGGCCATCCTGTTGTCCCCAGCCACCATCGGCGTGCTGCCCGTCGAGCACGAGGGTCATGATCCGATCGGTCATCGTCCGCAGCGAGGCGGGGCGATGACCGGGATTGCGCGTCGCGGCGAGCAGAGCGCGGAACACGGTGTGGTGCCTGCTGCTGGACCAGTCCGGCGGGAAGGATCCGTCCGGGCTCTGCTGGCGCGCCAGGTATTCCAGCCCGGTGGTGATGGCCTCGGCGTGACGGTGCCAGTCCGGGGTGAGCGCGTCGACGGCGGCGGCCGTCATGCAGGCCTCGGACTCCGCGCCGGCGATATATGTGGGAAATCCGCCGTCCGGGTTGCGGACCGCCAGCAGCGACCGCCTGCCGCGGGCGATCTGTTCACGGTATCGGCCGGCATCGAGGCCGTGCAGGAATTGCACCGCGACCGAGGTGTCGTCGACGTCGGTCTGCCAGGATAGGTCCGTGTAGGACCAGCCACCGCCGGGCTGCTGCCGGGACACCAGATTCGAGGCGACCGCGTCCAGGACGTGACGGGGCGCCTGGGCGGCGGCCAAGGCCACGCCGGCGGTTGCGGTGCACCAGGTGTCGGTGTCGCTGACGAAGGGCATGCCGCCGTCCGCGCGCTGGTGTTCCATGACCTTCGCGACTCCGTCGGTCACAACGTCTTTCGTGCCGGGCAGGCGGTGCAGGGCGTGCAGCACCCACAGGAAGATCAGGACGTTGCTCTCCCAAACATGGCTCCCGTGTTGGGTTTCCAGCAGAATCCGGACGTCCTCGTCGCCGATCCGATCGGACTGCCCGGTGGCATCCGCGAGCACGATCTTCACGGCGGTGACCTGTGCGACGGCCCAGCAGTGCAGGCCCGCGAGGCTGAAACCAGCGGTGTCGAGCGGGCCGCCGGGAGGCAGGCCGTACAGCGCGAAGATCGCGTCGAACATGGCCTGTTTGCGCGCCCCGGTGAACTGGGGCGCCTGGACGAGGAACGCCTCGGCCAGTCCCCTGGGTGCGCCCTCGACCTCGGCGCGGGTGAGGGCCAGGTCGAGCAGGAGCCGATCCAGTGGATCCGCGGGCGTCTGGGCGCACAGGTAGTCGATGAGGCGGATGCGCCGCTCGGGCGCCAACCCGGTCCGTTCCAAGAGGTTCAGCGCCAGTATGGATTCCAGGATCCGGCTGTGGCAGGGGTCGCGAACCGCGCCGTCGGCGCCGATCCGGGCCGTCACGGCGGAACGGAGCCGTGCGGTTGCGGATTCGAGGGCGGAGGGGAAGAGTTCACGGGGCCAGCCCGCCTGGGCGGGACTGGGCGTAACAGGTCGCATGATGCTGTTCTTCTTCTGGTGATCCGGTGAAAGGTTCGCCACCACAATACTTTTCGGTGCGGACCAGACTGCCCGCAGCACGTCGATCGCGTACCGGTCCCAGAATTTCGGCGAGGAGCTCGTCCGTGTAGGCCGACGAGTCTCGATGCCGGGAACCGACATACGCTGGCGGACATACCTCAGCATCGTCCTCCCCCGGCGCCCCGCACGGGGCCGAAATAGCGATCTTGCATATGCGAGAACAGAATTTCGCCGGTCGCGTCCCGGCCTCCCACCGGCCACGGCCGCCGAGGAATCTCTGCTATTCGGTGAGGGTTTGGGTGCCGAGTACCGCCGCGATCGCGAGCCGGTCCGCGTCCTCGCTCCCCGGTTCGGCCGTGTAGACCATGATGCGCAGATCGCTGCCCGCAACGATGAGAACGTCGCAGTCCAGGGTGATCGGCCCGACGTCGGGATGCGCGATGGTCTTGTGCAGCGAATGCTCCTGTTGCGGAGGCGGGACCGCGCCGGATTCCCACAGCTCGGTGAATTTCGGGCCGGCCGCGGTCAGCTCGACGACGAGGCGGCGCAGCCGGGAATCGTCCGGATATCTCGCGACGGTCATCCGCAGATCCGCCACCAGCGCGGATACGAACTCCGCCTGCTCGGCCGGGGTGCGCACCGTCCGGTTGCCGGCCCCGAAGAGATTGCGCCAGACGGCATTCCGTTCGATCCCGGTCCAGTGCGTGGTCTGGCCCATCAGGGCGTCGTACGGCGCGTTGGCGACGATCAGGTTCCATGCGGCGTCGTACACGACGACCGGCGTGTACGCGAACCGATCCAGGAGGCGCTGCACGCTGGGCGTGATCCGGGTGGGCACCACGCCCGGTCCCGGCGGAACGCGTCCGGCCAGGCGGAACATGTGCTCTCGTTCGGGGCCGGTGAGCCGCAGCGCACGCGCGAGCGATTCCACGACCTGCTCCGACGGCGTGGTCGCGCGTCCCTGCTCGAGCCTGGTCAGGTAGTCGATGGAAATCCCGGCGAGTTGAGCGAGTTCCTCGCGGCGCAGCCCCGCGGCGCGCCGACGACCGCCGACCGGGACCCCGGCCGCCGCCGGAGCGATGCGGTCGCGCCAGCCGCGCAGCGCGCTGCCGAGCTCCAGCATGTCCATCGGTCCAGTATGCGACACTGCGGCGGGGCCATCCTGGCCCTGCCTTTCCCAGGAAAGACGCACGACTGGCTGACCGCCGGGGCGCGCCGGACGCTCGATGCATGACCACAACCACCCGTCATCGAAACGGAGAGGGATCATGTCGACCATCGACCCGGGAACCATTCTGATCACCGGCCCGACCGGCGGTTTGGGGCGTGCCGCGACGCTGGCGATGGCCAATCGGCCCGCGGCGCAACGCCCCGACCTGATCCTCGTCGGGCGGCCCGGCGCCGCCCTGGCCGAGGTCGCCGACGCGGCGCGGGCCGCGGGTGCCGACGCGCACGCGGTCGGCTGCGATCTCGGGCGGCTGGCCGAGGTGCGGGCCGCGGTCGGGCAGGTCCGAGATCTGCTCGGCGCGAACACCGTTCGCCCGCTGCGCGGGCTGGTGGCCAACGCCGGGGTCTCGGTGCTGGATACCCGCACCGCCTCGGCGGACGGCTACGAGCTGACCTTCGCGGTGAACCACCTGGCCCACGCGCAGCTGATCGGCGATCTGGTCGACTCGTTGTCCGCCCCCGCGCGCATCGTCCTGCTGGGCTCGAACACCTATTACGAGAATCTCCCGCGCCGAATCCTGGGTGTTGCGGCCGCGGAGTGGCGGGACCCGATCGAGCTGGCACGGCCCGCAGCGGCCGGGGTGTCCCCCTCGATGCGGACCGGCGGCCTCGCCTACTCGAATTCCAAGCTGGCGATCCTCTACTATGCCCACGAGCTCCAACGGCATGTGCCACAGGGTGTCTCGGTGATCGTCTTCGAACCGGGCTTCATGCCGGGTACCGGCCTGGGGCGCGCGGCGAGCCCTGCACTGCAGCGTGCCGCCCGAGGGGTGGGGAGAATCCCCGGAGTGTCGGCGCCACGGACCTCCGGCCCGGCCCTGGCCTCCGTCGCCCTGGACGACCGCTGGTCGCACCTGCGCGACGGCGCGTTCGTGGTCGTCGACAGGGAGCGTGACGTGCGGCCGTTCGCCGTCGACCGCGCGCGGGAGAGCAGGCTGTGGGACGCCACCGCCGAACTCCTGAAGGCGACCGAATAACCCGGCGCTACAGCCGGTTCGCAGCCTGCTTGACGGTCTTGATCACCGGGGCGGTCTCGATGTGGGTGATGGCGGGCAGCGCGGCCACCCGGGTGGTCAGGTATCGGTACAGCTCGCGCTGGTTCGCGCACACGACGCTGGCGTAGAGGTTGGTCGGGCCGGTCGTGGCGGCGGCGAACGCGACCTCGGGATGCTGGGCCAGCGCCGCACCGGCCCGCTCGAGGTGCGCGGGGGCGACCGAGAGCCACAGCAGCGTCCGGGTGCCGGTGCCGAACAGACGCAGGTCGATATCGATGTCCTGGTACAGCACCCCGCGCTCGCGCAGCTCGGTCATCCGCCGCCGGACCGTCGTCGGCGACCAGCCGGTCACCGCGGCCAGCTGCTCGAGCTCGGTCCGTCCGTCGGCGCCCAGGGCGGCGAGCAGTTTCCGGTCGCCGTCGTCGAGGTGCACCGGTCCCGGTCGCAAACGCATCGGCGGCGGGCGCAGTCGCGCGATCTCCGCCTCGGTCAGCACGCCGAACTTGGCGATCAGGCTGTCCGCACCGCCGTAGAAGGCATGCAGCACCGAGTGCGCGGTGACACCCTCCACCCGCGAGGTACGGGGCAGCTTCGCCAGCAGCAGCGCCTCGCTGTCCGCCGCGTTGTCGGCCCGGACCACGCACGTGATCTCGGTGCCGCCGGACGACAGGCTCACCCAGGAGGTGTCCGATCGCCGGGCGAGCGCCTCGGCTACCGGAAACGCCGCGGCGGGCGCGCAACGCACCCGCAGGAACCACCACATCGCGCCCAATGCGATCGGGTCGACCGCCCAGAACACCCGCACCGCACCCATAGACCGCAGGCGGGCGTACCGGCGGGCGATCGTCCGGTCCGACACACCGAGCACCTCCGCGATGGTGCTGAACGGGGCCCGCCCGTCGAGCTGCAGGGCGTGCAGCAGCCGGCGGTCGAGCTCGTCGAAGTCGGATTCCACCGAATCGACGGTACCCAATGTCGAATATCGACACCATCGTCGCGGATTCTGGCCCATGCGGTCCGCCCGGCGGAGTGTAGCTCCTGTCCCGATCGAGGCGATCGGGAAACGACACGATATGGGGAGAAATCATGGACACCGATGTGCTCATCGTCGGCGCGGGCCCGACCGGCCTGACGTTGGCCAACGAGCTGCTGGTCGCGGGCGTGCGGACCGTGCTGGTCGACAGGCTGTCGCGGCCGAGCGAATTGTCCAAAGCGGGGGGCGTGCAGTCCCGCACGCAGGAGAGCTTCGATCAGCGTGGCCTGCTGGAACCGCTGCTGGCCACCGGCGACTACCCGGCCGGCACCGCCCACTTCGCGGGCATCCCGCTGCCGCTGACCCGGGAGCGGCACCGCCGACCGTGGCGGTCCATACCGCAGGTGGCGATCGAGGCATTCCTCGGGGAACACCTTGCCGCACAGGGCATTCGGGTCCTGCGCGACTACGACCTGATCGACCTCGCCCAGGACGCGGACGGCGCCACCGCGACGTTCGCGAACGGCGAGCGCGTGCGTGCCCGCTTCGTCGCCGCCGCCGACGGCGCCCACAGCACCGTGCGGTCGCTGCTGCGCGCCGAGTTCCCGGGGCGGCCGGGCACCGCGACCGTCGTCGCCGCGGACGTGCGGCTGGGCGGCGCGGAGACGGCGATGCACACCTGGGGCGAGGACGGCCATTGGTCCGCGACGTTCCCGCTGGGCACCGACGCGCAGGGCAGGCCGCTGCGGCGGCTGGTGCTGGGTGGGCCGAATCATTCACTGCCCCGGGAGATTCCGGTCACCGAGCAGGAGATCCGGGACGGCCTGAGTCGTCTCTTCGGGTCCCGCGTGCACCTGCTGGAGCTACGCTACGCCCGCCGCATCACCAATGCGGCGCGGCAGGCCGCGCAGTACCGGCACGGTCGGGTGTTCCTGGCCGGGGATGCCGCCCATGTCCACCTTCCGATCGGCGCGCAGGGCATGAACACCGGGATCGGGGACGCGCTCAATCTCGGGTGGAAGCTCGGCGCCGCCGTCGCCGGCTGGGCACCAAAGGATCTACTG
Source organism: Nocardia albiluteola (assembly GCF_018860155.1). Taxonomy (GTDB): domain Bacteria; phylum Actinomycetota; class Actinomycetes; order Mycobacteriales; family Mycobacteriaceae; genus Nocardia; species Nocardia albiluteola. The sequence continues at coordinate 474,180 of NZ_JAHKNI010000006.1, read as the reverse complement.
GACAGCTACCACGCCGAACGGCATCCGGTGGCGGCCGCCGTGTTGCGGAACGTCCAGGCGCAGAGCCTGCTGATGGACTGGGAGGGCACCCGCGACCCGGACGTGGCGGCCGCCAAGGACCTGTTCGCCTCGATGGCACAGCTGCGAGACGTGCAGTACCACCTCGACGACATGTTGTCCGGCATGGGAATTCGCTACCCGATACCCGGCGCGCAGAACCATCCGCTCGTCGGGCTGCCCGCACCGGACGCGCCGCTGGGCTCGGCCCGGGTGCACGAGCTGCTGCGGTCCGGCCGCGGCGTCCTACTCGACCCGGCCGACCGGTTCGGTGCGATCGCCGATCCGTGGTCGGATCGGGTCGATTGCACGGGTCGGGGGTCGGACGTCCAGCCCATGCTCATCCGCCCCGACGGCTACGTGTGCTGGGCGGGTCCGCCGGAGGAACTGGAACCGGCACTGGGCCGCTGGTTCGGTACGCCGGTCGCCGTGTGGGCAGCACCCCGCTCCGCATCGACCGCTTCGGCGTAGTTCGGATTCATCCCCTATTCCGGCGCCACGAAGCCGCCGATCCGCTCCTCGAGCAGTTCGGCCAGCCGCAGGGGCGTGCGGTCCTCGAACATCGGACCGATGAGCTGCACCCCGACCGGCAGGCCCTCGGGGGACCGGCCCGCGGGAACGGCGGTGGCGGGCAGGCCGGGCATGGTCGCCGTGCCGGCCCAGACGAGCTGGTCGCCGAAGGGGTACTCGACACCGTCGATATCGATCCGGCGCGACCCCATGTCCGGATTGGGGTCGTGCGGGAAGGCGGGCGTCGGCGTGATAGGGGCCACCACGACATCGAACTGCGCGAACAGTTCCCGCCAGCCCTGGCGGTGCAGTTCCCGGCGGCTGGTCGCCGCGATCCAGTCGCGCTGGCTGAACACCGCGCCGCGCATCCGCGCCGCGTCGAGGCTGCGGTCGTCCGGGGCGAATGTGGCTGCGTGGACCCGCATCTGCTCGTAGGCGGCCTCGGGAAAACCGGCGGCCAGGGTCGACAACAGCAGCTCCATGTAGAGCACCGCGGCGTCGACCGGATCGGGCAGCAGCGGACTGTGCCACTCGACGCGGGCTCCCGCATCGGTGAGCGCGTCGGAGACCCGGTGGATCGCGTCCCGCACGGCCGAGCCGGTCGGCATGAGCGGATGATCCTCGAGGACCAGGACGCGGAAGTCACCGAGTCGCTCGTGCCGCGCGGGTGGCAGGGCCAGATCGAACGCGACGCCCAGCGTCAGCGGATCGGCTCCGGCCATCACATCCAGCAGCAGCGCGAGATCGCGGGCAGTGCGCGCCATCGGGCCGACGACCGCCAGGTCGCGATCGAACGGCAGCGCCGGCGTGGGCGGCGGGACATGACCGCGATTCGCGACGAGTCCCAACGTCGGCTTGTGGGCGTACACACCGCAGAAGTGCGCCGGATTGCGCAGCGAACCGCCGATATCGGAGCCGATGGACAGCGCGCCGAATCCGGCCGCCAGGGCCGCCGCCGAACCGCCGGAGGATCCGCCCGGCGTCCGGGTCGGGTCCCACGGATTGTTGGTGACACCGTAGATCTCGTTGGCGCTCTGCAGATCTCCCAGCATCGGCGGCACATTGGTCTTGCCGAGCACCACCGCGCCCGCGGCCTTCAGCCGCGCCACCGGCAGCGCATCCTCGGCGGGCACATAGTCCGCGAACTGCGGCAGCCCCCACGTCGTCGGCAGCCCGGCGATGTTGTAGGACTCCTTGACCGTCACCGGAATACCCAGCAGCGGCCGGTCCTCGCCGCGGGCCCGCGCCGCATCGGCCTCGCGCGCCGCGGCCCGCGCCCGATCGAAGTCCGGCACACAGATCGCGTTGATCGCCTTGTCGTCGCGCTCGATCCGGGCGATCGCCTCGTCGGTGAGTTCGGTCGAGGTCACCTCACCCGCATGCAGCGCGATCGCAAGCTCTTCGGCAGACCGCAAGCTCCACTCCATGGGAGCGACAGTATCGGCCGCGGGCGGGCCCGGCCACCGATTTGGTCGGCAGCCTGTCCCTCACCCGGGCAGGTAGGCCGTCGGCGGAGAGCTGTAACGCCACCCCACGCAGGCGCCACCGAATGATATGACGCAATACGACGACCTGCGTGCGCTGTTCATCAACTGCACCCTCAAGCGATCCCCGGAGCCCAGCAATACCCAGGGCCTGATCGATGCCAGTTCCGGGATTCTCCGCACACACGGCGTGGCGGTCGACCACATCCGGGCCGTGGACCACGACATCGCGCCGGGCGTGTGGCCCGATATGACCGAACACGGGTGGGCGAGCGACGAATGGCCGGTCCTGCAGGAGCGCGTCATGGCCGCCGACATCCTGGTGCTCGCCGGCCCGATTTGGTTGGGCGACAACAGTTCCGTTACCAAGCGCGTCATCGAGCGGCTGTACGGGAACTCGGGCATCCTGAACGACGCGGGCCAGTACGCCTACTACGGCCGGGTCGGCGGGTGCCTGATCACCGGCAACGAGGACGGGATCAAGCACTGCGCCATGAACGTGCTCTACAGCCTGCAGCACCTGGGCTACACCATCCCGCCGCAGGCCGACGCCGGCTGGATCGGCGAGGCCGGACCCGGTCCCTCCTACCTGGATCCGGGTTCGGGCGGTCCAGACAACGACTTCACCAACCGCAACACCACGTTCATGACCTGGAACCTGCTGCACCTGGCCCGGATGCTGAAGGACAGCAACGGGATTCCCGCCCAGGGCAACCAGCGCTCGGCCTGGGACGCGGGGTGCAGGTTCGACTACCAGAACCCCGAATACCGCTGACCGACCAGCGATTCGGCCCGGAGGTCCCCCGCAAGCCTCCGGGCCGACCGTTCACTCACCCGACGAGCACGGGCATCAGCACAGCGATGAGTACTACGAGACTCCACAGCGCCGGAGCCGAGCCCAAGATCTGCCGATACCGTGCCCGGGCCCGTTCGGCGGCGACCTCGCTGCGGGTGAGATACCAAGGGCTGACCCGTTGTTCGAGCCGCTGATAGACCAGTCCCAGCGCCGCCCCGTATCCGAGATGTCCGACCAGCGACGGGAATCCCGCGGCCAGCGAGTCCGGGCTCCACACCGGCGCGTGGCCCAGCAGCAGCGGCAGCAGGGTGAGATACCCCAGCACCCACCACAGGAATCCGTAGCTCACGCCCCAGCCGAGCCCGGAGGCGGGATCGAAGCTGCGGCCCCGGAACCAGACCGCGTAGCCGATCCCGATGATCACCGAGATGATCAGGTGCACAACGATTCCCACCCCCGCGGAGCCGGAACCGAGCAGCGCCGCCACCCGCGGCAGGAAACCGATCGCCACCATCACGCCGGTGAAGACGACGCCGCCCACCAGCCCGGCCAGGATGCCGTGCAACACCCCCGTCACACGGTTGCCGCGCAACCGCTCGCCCGTCTCCGCGAGGGCGTCCGACGACACCGCCCGCACCAGTCCCATGAGCCACCCGAAGACCACCGCGATGCCGACGCCGAGCAACAGATATCCGGGCAGCGTCGGCACGGCGTGCCGGGCGGCGCGCACCGACCAGTCCAGCCCGTAGCCCGACAGCAGCGACGGCAGGGTCAGCCCGGCGACGATCCACCAGACGAATCCGTACGCGACGCCCCGGATCATGCCGGGCCCGGTGCCCTCCCCGCGGACGCCGAACAACAGCGGATACCCCGCACCCGCGAGCACGCCGACGAACAACGACGAATAGCCGCCCGCCGCCATCGAGGTCGCCGCGGCGAGCAGCGTGCCGGTGACCGCTCCGGACAGCACCGCTATAGCGGCGGTGCGCAGGTCGACGGTGTCCGCGGTGTCCGCGCGCCGCCGCCGCGTCAGCAGCGCGAAACACATTGCGGTGACCGCCCCGTACAGCAGGTGTCCGACGAGGCTGGGCAGTAGGCCCTGCGCCGTCGCCACATCCCAGCGCACCGCCCGGCCCAGGAACAACGGCAGCAGCGTGAGCGGCCCCAGCAGCCACCACAGCGCCCCATACACCAGCCCCCACGACAGCAGTTCGCCGATTCGCCGCTCCTGACGGGCGACCAGAATGCCGAAGCCGGCGCCGATGACGGCGGCGAACAGCATGTGCACCACGAACCCGACGATCGCCGAGTCGGTGCGCACGATGGCGGCGACGGTCGGCAGGAATCCGATCGACAGCATCACCCCGCCGAAGACCAGCCCACCCGCGAGTCCCCCGAGCGCCCCGGCCGACGCGGCGATCCAGAACGTGAGATCCCCGGTCCGGTCGTCGCCACGGCCCGCGGGGACCGGTGGCGCATGCGTCGCGGTGGGGTGGTCGAAACCGATGTCACTCATGGCCGTTCCTGTTCCGGGACGATGGGGCGGCGACGGGCGTTGCCGCGGGCACGCGCGCGCCCGGACCGGGCGCCGCATCCCGGATCAACGCGATGTCTCGCGGGAAGACGAGATCCAGTAGCCAGTCGGCGAGCACCCGCAGGCGCTTGTCCCCACCCGGCAGTTTGCTCAAATACACAGCGCGCCACAGGATCCAGCCGGTGAATCCCGAAACCCTGCGGCCCAGTACGAGTCCGGCCGCACGCTGATGGCCCAGCGACACCAGGACACCGAGCGCACCGAAACGGAACGGCCGCGGCGCGCGCTCGCCGATCACGGCGGCGATGTTGTCGGCCACCGTCTTCCCTTCCCGCAGTGCGTGCTGCGCCGTGGGCGGATACCAGCCGGCGGTCTGCGCCGGATCCGGGATGCGGGCGCAGTCGCCGACCGCCCACACACCGTCCAACGCCGGAACACGCATGGTCGCGTCGACTACCAGTGCACCGCGATCGGTGGCGGCTCCGAGTGCCCCGGCCAGCGGATTCGGCCGATTTCCGGCGGTCCACGCCAGCGTCGCGGTCGGCAGTTCCTCGCCCGTCCCCAGCCGGACGCCCCGGGCGTCCGCCCCGACCAGCCGGGCGCCCAGCCGGAAGTCGATGCCGCGTTCGCGCAGGATCGACAGCGCGTAATCGCCCAGCTCACCGGGCAGTTCGGGCAGCAGACGATCGCCGGAGTGCACCAGCACGCAGCGCGGCGACAGGCCGTGCAGCCGCGGATAGTAGTGCCGCACATCGTGTATCAGATCGAACAGCTCGGCGATCAGTTCTGTGCCGGCGAATCCGCCCCCCACCACGACGAACGTCAGCAGGCGATCCTGTTCGGCCGGATCGGGTTCGGCGTCGGCCCGTTCCAGCACCCCCAGGACGTGGTTGCGCAGGCGGTCGGCGTCCTCGATCGACTTCAGCGCGAAGGCGTTGTCGCCCACGCCCGGCAGGTCGAAATAGTGCGGCACGGCGCCGACGGCGAGCACCAGGTGGTCGTACGGAACCCGTTGCGGCCCACCGCCGACGACGGTGACATAGGCGTTACGGGAGGCGGTGTCGATCGAGTTCACCCGCCCGTGCAGGAACGACGCGTGCGCAAGCGCCGCCCGCACGGGGGCGCTGACATGCCGATCCGCGAGCGCGCCGGCGGCCACGCCGACCAGCAGGGGTGTGAACAGCAGGGAGTTCGAATCACTGATCACGGTCACGTTGATGTCGAGGCCACGCGCGATCAGCGCGTCCATCCTCCGCGCCGCGGCGACACCACCGAAGCCGCCGCCAACGATCACGACATGCGGCTTACGGGATGCCGCCGGTTCGGGATCGGTCCCGAACGCCGCGGCGAGCCCGCAGTACAGCACGCCTACCAGGGCACCCAGCAAGCCGGTGCGCACCAACTCGTCGTAGCCCGCGACCGCCGCGCCGATGGACCACGTGGGCACGTGACCCGACAGCAACGGCACAGCCGTCGAATTCCAAGCGACCCAGTCCAGCAGCCCCAGCAGCAGTCCGAGCGAGAAGGCCACGGCCGGAAGCGGTTTGCGGTCACGCTGCAGCAGCCACAGCCCCCACCACTGCGCCGAACCGGCCGCGCCCTGCGCGATCGCGGCCGCGCCCGTGATTCCGCCGCCGATCAGCCCGGCTCCGGCACCGATCGGAATACGACTGTCGAACACCATGATTCACCTCCGTCGCTCTGCGGGTGGCCGAATGTGCGGCCGCCGGGCCGGATTCCGTTGCTTCATGGGACCTCTCATCGGACGGGCGTGTGCTGCACAGGTAATCCGCTCGGGCCGCAGGCACGAGATCTCCCGCGGCATCGCCGGGGGCAGGCAGCGGTGTCGTAGTGAAGTGGGCGGTTCGCACGCGGGCGTTACAGCCCGGCTGCTCGTTCTCCGACCACACCGGAATCGCCGCCTACAAGCCGATCGTCTCGATCGACGACACGCCCGCCAGGGTGGACCGCTGGGAGAGCGCGACTCTCGGCTTGCTCGGCGACGCCGCGCTCACCCTCGATGCCCTGCTGAGACGGCTGCGCAGCACCCCCGAGGCCTGCCTGCGCGAACGGATCCACCGGCGACCGTCTCACAGAAGCGATCCCGCGCCGCCACCCCACCCATCCGGCGCCCGAGCCTCCGTGCGATCAGGCTCGCCGTCCCACTCGTCTTTCTCATAGCCGAAATCGACTGTGACATGGCGCTGTTCACGCAGCTGCACAACCAGCGCGGCGATGGCGAGTGTTCATTTCGCGTCGCCGTAGCAGTCCACCACCGCTGTTGTGCACGGGAACCGAACGGGCGTCGGGCCGAAGGCGAGTGTGCCTGCGGCGTCGGCGGCGGTGGCGATCATGTCAGCGACCGTGGCGGCCTCCTCCTGCGGGCAGTGCACGATCACCTCGTCGTGTTGGAAGAAGACCAGCTCGGCGCGCAGGCCCGCGCCGTGAATCGCGTGCCGCAGCCCGGCCAGGACCAGTAGCGCCCAGTCCGCGGCGCTGCCCTGGACGACGAAGTTCCGGGTGAAGCGGCCGCGCGCACGCGCGGCGGGAGTACTGCCGTATCCACCGGAACCCTCCCCGTCGTCGATCGGCTCGAAGGATGCGGCGGGCGGGCAGGTGCGGCCGAACCATGTGCGCACGAGGCGGCCCTCCTCCCCCGCCCGCGCCGCGTCGTCGACGTACGCCACCGCCGCCGGATATCTGCGGCGCAGCTCGGCGAGGTGGGTGAGGGCATCCCCGGACGTCTGACCGTAGATCGCACCCAGTAGCGCGATCTTCGCCTGTGCGCGATCGCCGCCGAATGCGCGGGCCGCCAGGTCCGCGTACAGATCCTCGCCGCGCCCGGCCACCTCCATCAGCCCCGGATCCCGCGAGATCGCGGCCAGCACCCGCGGTTCCATCTGATCGGCGTCCGCGACCACCAGCCGCCAGCCCGGGTCCGCGCGGATCGCCTGCCGGACCACCTTCGGGATCTGCAGTGCACCACCGCCATTGGTGGTCCATCGGCCGGACACCGTACCGCCCGGCAGGTATTCGGGACGGAACCGACCCCCGCGCACCCACTGCTCGATCCACGACCAGCCGTGGGCGGTGTACAGGCGGTACAGCGATTTGTAGGCCAGCAGCGGGGCCACCGCCGGATGATCTATCTCCTGCAGCTCCCATTTCCGGGTGGAGGACAACGAGATTCCGGCGCGGCCGAACGCCTTGACGATGTCGCCCGGCAGGTCGGGCCGTACCCGTACGCCGGGCCCGAAGGCGCGCGACACCTCCTGGGCCAGCTCCGACATCCGGCGCGGCTCCCCACCCGAAATGCGCTCTCCCAGCAGCGAATCGAGCAATTCACGATGAATGTCGACGCGCCAGGGAATCCCCGCCCGCGACATTTCCGCGGCGACCAGCATGCCCGCCGATTCGGAGGCCAGGAGCATCCGCATCCGCTCGGGATGTTCGGCCGCGGCCGTGCGGGCGACCTGACCCTCGTATACCCGCAGCAGCGCGGTGAGTTCGTCCGTGCCGGGCGGGAGCGGCACCGGGCCCGAGTCGAACAGGGTCGGCTCGGTCTGCGCGGCCTGCGCGGGAGCATCCTGCGGCACGGGCAGGCCCTGCATCCGCGCCCAGGCCGCCGCCAGCGAGCGCGCCTGCCCCGACTGCCCCTGCTCGTGCCCGATCAGCAGCGCCTCCGCCGCCTCCACGTCGTAACAGCGATCCACCCGTACACCGGCCGCCAGCAGCGGCCGATAGATCTCGGCGGTCGACCGCCACACCCACCGCTCCGCCTCCGGCCGCGAACGCACCGCCTCGGCGACCGAGGACGCGTACTCCATCGGCCCCGCCGGACGACCGGCGGAATCGAGCGGGCACACCCGCGCGCCGCCCTCGCTCGTCCGCGCCACCGCCCATCTCATGCCCCGAGTTTCGCAGCGGGCACCGACATGTCGGCCGAACCGGCCCGCCCGAATCCCGTTGCCCCACGTCCTGGCCGAGTTCGCGGGTCGGCCGGTGACCTGACGCCTCCGGCGTCCTACCCCCGCCCCGGCCCACCGGCCGCAGCGCGCACCAGACCCGCGAAGCCGGGGCCGAAGAGTGTGGTGTGTACCAGCGCCAGATGCAGCTGGTGCAGCCCGATACGATCCTCCCAGCCGGACGCGAGCGGGTATATCTCCTGGTAGGCGGCGATAATTCGATCCAGATACCGAGTGCCGCCGAACAGCTGGAGAGTCGCAAGGTCGGTCTCCCGGTGCCCGCCGTGTGCGGCGGGATCGACCAGCCAGGCCCGCTCCACACCCCACAGCAGGTTTCCGGGGTGCAGATCTCCGTGAATCCGGGCGGGCGGCTCGGCCGGCGGGTCGATCGCGGCGAGGGCCGTCTCGACTGCCGTGACATCCGCGGCGGTGAGCGCACCCGCATCCCTGGACGCACGCAGATAAGGCGCTATTCGCCGCGATCGGTACCACTCGAGCCAGGTGACATCCGCACCGGGCGGTGTGTTGTCGAGGGGTTCGGTGGCGATATAGCCGCGCCAGGGAGCCCCGAACCTCTCGCACGAAGCGTGGTGCAGCGTGGCGAGGCGTCGGCCGAAGTCCTCGGCGCCCGCCGGCGTGGGTTCGCCGTGGTCGATCCACTGCAGCGCGATCGCCCCGGTGTCGACTGCGATCACCTCGGGCACCGGCGGTCCGCCGGGCACGGTGAGCCAACGCAGCCCGGCGGCCTCGGCCGCGAAGAAGTCGTCCGCGGGCACCTCGGCCCGCCGTTTGACGAACAGCTCGCTGCCCCCGTCCAGGGTTAGCCGCGCCGCGGTACAGACATCCCCGCCCGGCACCGGAGTTTCCCGAATTCGCTGGTGGTGCAGGGAAATACCCAGGTTGCCGGGGTTGGCGCGCAGCCAGTCGAGGTCCATCCGCCGAAACTACACTCCGGCCCTGTATCGCGGTGCCCCCATCGAGGCCCTTTTCGGGCGTATGTTCGAGGTCTCTCGCGAGTGGAGGCCCGATGCGAATTCACCGATCATGCGCATCGCCGTCGGCAACTCGGCCCACCCTCGCATCATCGCTCGGAAACGCCTCGATACCGTACGCCGAGCACATGACCCCGCGTAACTGGAGGATTTTTTATGAGCGGCGACTGGTCGGGACGGGGTGGGCAGGGCCCGCAACGGCCGGTGAACCCCGGCAACCAACCGCCGCGCAGGCCGCAGCATCCGCCGGCCGGGCAGGGCTACCCGCCACCGGAGAACATGCGGTTGCGGCGTCCCGTGAATCCGGGCAATCAACCGCCGCGCCGGCCGACCGAGCCGCCGCCGGGGTACGGCTCGCGGCCCCCGCAGGACCCGAGGGCCCGGCGGCCGATGAACCCCGGTGGCCCCCCGCCGCGCAGACCGCAGCGCCCGCCGACCGCGCCGCGCAGGCCGTCGCCGCGACGCTGGTGGCGGAACATCCGCCGGGTGCTGGTGCTGCTCGTCGTACTGGTGCTGGCTCTGGTGGGGTACTACACCTACCTGTTCGCGAGCATGTCCGGCACCATGGCCTCCTCCCACGCCCTGGACGGCGCGCCCACCTCCTCCAGTGGCACGAACATCCTGCTGATGGGCCTGGATACCCGCAACGACCAGAACGGCCAGGCGCTGCCGCCGGCGATCCTGTCCCAGCTCCACGCCGGTGACGGCGAGGAGGGCGGCTACAACACCAACACCCTGATCCTGATCCACGTTCCGTCGGGCGGCGGCAAGGCGCAGGCGTTCTCGATCCCCCGCGACGACGGGGTGCAGGTGCCCGGCTACGGCATGCTCAAGATCAAGGAGGCCTATGGCAACGCCAAGGCCGCCGCGGAACAAACCGCGGCCAAGCAGGGTGTGACGGACCAGCACCAATTGGAGACCATCGGCCGAGAGGCCGGACGAAAGCTGGAGCTGGAGACGGTCCGCAATCTCACCGGCGTATCCATCGACCACTTCGCCGAGGTCAGCCTGGCCGGCTTCTATGATCTGGCCAACGCCCTGGGCGGGGTCAAGGTCTGTCTGAACAACGCCGTCAACGACTCCGCGTACTCTGGTGCGGTGTTCCCCGCGGGCGTGCAGAACCTCAACGGCGCCCAGTCGCTGGCGTTCGTGCGGCAGCGGCACGGCCTGCCCAACGGCGACCTCGACCGCACCCACCGCCAGCAGGCATTCCTGGCGTCGGCGTCGCACAACATCCGCAGCGCCGGCACGATCCTCGACCCGTTCAAGATGTCGGACATGACGAACGCGGCAAAGCGCGACGTCGTCATCGACAGCCGTTGGAACGCCTTCTCCATGGCGCTGCAACTGCGCTCCCTCACCGGCGGCAACATGGTGTTCCAGACCCTGCCGATCGAGGACTTCTTCACCCTGAACGGCGAGAGCGCCAACGAAATCGATCCCGCCAAGATCCGCGAGATCATCCAGTCCACCTTCTACGGCACGAACACCTCCGCCGCCGGCGGAACCAACTCCCCCGGCGACGGCTCCGGCCCCACCGCACCAACCCAGCCGTCGGCCCCCGGCCCCAGCGGCCCTGCGGTGCAGGCCAATTCGGACGGCGGGGTGCCCTGCGTGAACTAACGTCCCGCTGCCGAGCACCCTACGTCGTGGTGATCATGCCGCCGTCGATGATGTGGTCGGCGCCGGTGATGTTGGCCGATCCGGGGCTGGCCAGGAACAACACCCGGTCGGCGATCTCGCCCGGACTGGTGAACCGGCCCGTGACGGATTGCGCGGCGACGGTATCGGCGACGGCGGCCGGGTCACCGCCCCGGATCCCGGCCGGCCCGAGCGTGGCCGGCCACCGCGCACACAGCGCCGCCGTCAGCTGATTCCGCCGCCCGGAATACTTGCGCAGTCATGTTGTTGAACTGCTTGCGCAGTCAAGCATATTGCGGATGCGCTCGAAAGGAGACGTCATGCAGTTCGGAATCTTCAGCGTCGGTGACATCGCCCCCGAGCCGGAGACGGGCTACACGCAGAGCGAGGCGGAGCGGATCCGGAACATCATCCGGGTCGCGCGACGCGCCGATGAGGTAGGCCTGGACGTGTTCGCGCTCGGCGAGCACCACAACCCGCCGTTCGTGCCCTCCTCACCGACGACGCTGCTCGGGTACATCGCCGCGCTGACCGACAAGCTGATACTCAGCACCGCCGTCACCCTGATGACCACCAACGACCCGGTGAAGATCGCGGAGGACTACGCGATGCTCCAGCACGTCGCCGACGGCCGGCTGGACCTCATGATCGGTCGCGGCAACACCGTCCCGGTCTACCCGTGGTTCGGCAGGGACATCCGGCAGGGTGTGGCCCTGGCGCTCGAGAACTACAACCTGCTGCACCGGCTCTGGCGCGAGGACGTCGTCGACTGGGAGGGAAACTTCCGTACTCCGTTGCAGGGGTTCACCTCCACGCCAAGGCCTTTGGACGACGTGCCGCCGTTCGTCTGGCACGGCTCGATCCGCACGCCGGAGATCGCGGAGCAGGCCGCCTACTACGGCAACGGGTTCTTCGCGAACCACATCCTGGCGCCGAACTTCCACTTCAAGCCCTTGGTCGACCTCTACCGGCAGCGGTTCGAGCATTACGGGCACGGCACCGCCGACCAGGCGATCGTCGGGCTGGGCGGAATGTCGTTCATCGCCAAGAACTCCCAGGACGCGGTGCGGACGTTCAAGCCGTACTTCGAGAACTATCCGGTATTCCGCGGCTCGCGGCTGGAGGACCAGATGGCGCGCACACCGATCACGGTCGGCAGCCCCCAGCAGGTCATCGACAAGGTGCTGACCTTCCGGGACGGCTTCGGCGATTATCAGCGCCAGTTGTTCGCCCTCGACGGGTTGTCGCTTCCGGTCGAGCTCGCGCTGGAGCAGGTCGAGCTGCTCGGCACCGAAGTTGTTCCGGTGCTGCGCAAGGAGATGGCTTCGCGCCGGGCGCCCGGTGTTCCGGACGCACCGACCCATGCGTCGCTCGTCACCGCCAAGTACGGTGGCGACGCGCCGCGCCAGCCGCGACCGAACCCGAACCGCGGCGACAACCTGTCCGGCACCTCGCCCTACCAGGACAGCGATCCAGACATGCAGGCTCGCTTCCCGGTGATCGCATGAGTTCCGGACCGCAGGAGTCCCGGGGCATCCGGCTCGCACTCGAGGCGTGGGAAGCCCTGTTCCGGGCCCAGGCCACCCTCGCGCTCGAATTCGAACACGAGGGTGACTGGGGCGAGCTGCTGCCGCGCGAATACGGTGTGCTGTACGCACTTTCGGCGGCGCCGGACGGGCTGCGGCTGACCGAGCTGTGCGACGACGTACTGCTCACCCAGGCCGGGATCTCCCGGCTGGTGACCCGTCTGGAAGCACGCGGGCTGGTCGTGCGCGGCGACGACCCGGACGATGCGCGCGCGTACCGAATCCGGCTGACGCCGGACGGAGTCGCCGCACAGCGACGAGCCGGCCGAGCGCACGCATTGCACGTCTCCACGGCAATGACCAGGGGCCTCGACGACGACCAGCTCCGCAGCCTCCGGGACCTCAGCCTGGCGCTGCTGGCCGCCGCTCCCCCACGGAACCGCAACTCCGAGAGGAAATCCCGATGACCGACACCACAACCGTCGCGGTCGTGAGCGCGGGCGTGAGCTCCCCGTCCTCGACCAGACTGCTCGCCGACCGGATCGCACAGGCAGCGGTGGACGCCCTGGGCGTCGCCGGGATGCCCGCCACCGTTACGGTGATCGAGCTCGGCCCGATCGCCGTCGAGATCGCCCGCTCCCTGGTGTCAGGTTTTCCGACCGACGCCGTCCAGGACGCGATCGACAAGCTCGCCGCCGCGGACGCAGTCGTCGCGAGCACACCGGTGTACAAGGCCGGAATCAGCGGACTGTTCAAGTCTTTCGCGGACCTGATCGACAACGACCTGCTGATCGCCAAGCCGGTGATTCTCGCCGCGACCGGCGGATCCGCCCGGCACGCGATGGTGGTCGACGACCAGCTGCGCCCGCTGTTCGCATTCCTGCGTAGCGTGCCGGTACCGACGTCGTTGTACGCGGCGCCCGAGGACTGGGGCTCGGCGGACCTGGGCAAGCGAATCCGCCGTGCGGCAAACGAATTGGCCGCGCTGCTGCGCAGCGGCGCCCCGCGCGACATCGCCGAGGGCAACTGGGACGGGTACCAGCACCAGTTCGCGGGCAATGCGACCCGCGCCGAAAAGTCCACCGCCGATATCGATTTCGGCAGCGACCTGATGCGGTTGGCCGCCGGCGGATCCCTGCGGCACCATCCGGAGCGGTCATGACCGAACAGTCACCGGGCCCGATCCGGGAGTACCGAACCGATGGGATCACCGTCACCTGGGAGGCCGCGCGCTGCCGGCACGCGACCGAATGCGTCCGCGGACTCCCCGCGGTGTTCGATCCGGCACAACGCCCCTGGATCCGACCCGACAACAGCAACGCCGACGCGCTGGCCGAGGTCATCGACCGCTGCCCGAGCTTCGCACTGGGCTATCGCACCGACGACGGCCGGACCCGGGTCACACCCGCAGCGGACTGAGATCGACAGCGGCACAGCGATATCGGCGCCGAGCCATTACCTGGCGGCCAGCACCGCCGCGAGACCTTCCCGCACGTCCCCGACGAAATATTCGGGGACCTCCAGCGACGGGAAATGCCCTCCCGCTTCGGGCAGGGTCCATCGGACGATCTGCCGGTACCGCTCCTGCGCCCAGGGGCGCGGGCACTTCTCGATGTCGCGGGGATACACACTGATAGCCGACGGGATGTCGACCCGGAGCTCGGGGTCGAGCGCGAGGTGGCTTTCGTAATAGATGCGGGCCGCCGATGCGCCGGACCGCGTCAGCCAATAGAGGGTGACGTCGTCGAGAAGGCGATCTCTCGAAATCCTTTCGAACGGACTGTCTTCGGTGTCCGTCCACTCGGCGAACTTGTCGAGGATCCAGGCGAGCAGCCCGACCGGTGAGTCGACGAGCGAATAGCCGATCGTCTGCGGACGGGTTGCCTGCTGCTTCGCGTATGCCGCGCGGTAGAGCCAGAAATCGCGGGTTTCCTCGGTCCAATCGCGCTCGGTACTCGTCAGCCCGTCCGTGGTCAGTCCGGGCGGCGCCTGCGCGGTCGTGGTGTGGATGCCCAGAACCTGCTCCGGAAACCTGCCGCCGAGGACCGTGGTGATCACCCCTCCCCAGTCGCCGCCCTGGGCTACGAATCTGTCGTAGCCGAGCCGTTCCATCAGCTCCACCCATGCGGCCGCGATCTTTTCGATTCCCCACCCGGTGGTGACGGGCTTATCGCTGTAACCGAAGCCCGGTAGCGACGGGGCCACGACGTGAAATGCCGGTGCGTCAGCGTCTTTCGGATCTGCCAGCTCGCCGACGACGTCGACGAACTCGGCAATGCTGCCCGGCCAGCCGTGCGTCATGATCAGCGGAGTGGCATCTGCGCGCGGGGATCTACGGTGCAGGAAGTGGATTCCCAGACCGTCGATGGTGGTGCGGAACTGGCCGATTCGATTGAGGCGCGCTTCGAACGAGCGCCAGTTGTACCCGGTGCGCCAGTAGTTCACGACATCGATGAGGTCGGCGAGAGGCACGCCCTGTCCCCATCGGCGACCGGGCGCGGCGCGCTGGACCGTCTCGGCTTCGGGTAGCCGCGCCGCAGCGAGTCGCGCGCGAAGATCGTCGAGGTCGGCGTCGGATGCGTGGGCTTCGAAATCTTGCACGTCGCTGGTTGGACGGCTCATGAGATGTCGCCGCCGAAGCGAGCTGCCGTGGTGGCGATAGTGCCGGGTGCAGCGTCGGCAACGAACCATTGCATGAGACCTCCTTGGTGACCCTAGAACTGGCTAAGACGGTTCTAGCATGTCTCAATATCGGCTCGCAACCGGCTAAGGTGGTTCCATGCCTGCCCAATTCCCTGAATTCCGTCTCGGCAACGTGCTGGCGACCAGCTTCACGGGCACGCTGTCGGAGCGTCGCGGCATCCCCATCGAGCGCATCCCCACGCCGCAACGACTCGTCGACTGGCTGACAGTGAGCGGCCTGGCCGTGGAGTCCTGCACCCCCGCCCAGCTCGAACTCGCCCGGGAACTGCGGGAATCGATTCACGCCGCCGCAACAGCCGCCGCGATCCAAGACGCCCTCCCCGCGGCCGCGGTCCAAATAATCAACGACCGCAGCGCCCAGGGCCGAGCCGCAGCCATCCTGACCCCCGAGGGCACCCGGCAATGGCGCCTCAACCCGGCCACATCCGTAGAAGACGCCCTGGGCGTAATAGCCGCAGACGCGATCAGCATCATCGCAGGCGAACGAGACGGAAAACTGGCCCTCTGCGCATCCCCCACCTGCCGAGCCGCCTTCTTCGACACCAGCCAAAGCCGCACCCGCAGATGGTGCGACATGAACACATGCGGAAACCGCCAGAAGAAAGCCCGCTTCCATGCCAATCAGCGCAAAAACCCCGGATCAGCATGAACGTAATGCACCGACAGACACCACGGCTCATCAAAGGCGCACCTTCGCTGCACTTCCATCAGAGATACTATCGCATGCGATAGTATCTACAGCGGGAGTATCCGCCCTGGTGGATCCGTAACGATCAGCCCTGACGATCTCCACACTCGACAGCCACAGGCCCGCGCATCGTGGACAGCATAATTTGGTGTGACACAATATAATTAAACTCATTGCACACTCAATGGCTCCCTCGGGAAGCAACTGACCTCGGACATCTCAGGACTCGACTACCGGCCCGGGTGGAGTAATACCTTGCCGCATAGAGGACTTCAGCACCAACCAGCGATTGTTCACCGGCACCAATGTATCCCGCAGCTCAGCATCCGGAGTATGCAGCGACACAGCCAATCCGCCGCACCGCATTCACGACACGCTTGTAGTTCGCCAGCGGCTCACCCATGCCCACCGCTTTACAAGCGCTCGAACCAGGATGACCGCGATCAGTCGAGGCGCCGGCGCACCTCGGCCGCAAACCCCGAAACACCCGTGCGATCCAGCACATCAAGAAGACCTTGAATATGTTTCGGCGGACGCTTGTGCTCGGCCACCTGCCTGCGCAGAAGCCTGATCACTTGGCCCGGAGCTCGATCCAGCATATCCAGCAGAAACGCATCCGGATGCATCAACTCGGGGAAACCCTCACCGACAGGCCTCACCGCAAAATCTCTGAGATTGAACGTAAGCAGCACATCCGCATTGCCCTGCAACGCCGCCGCAAACACATGACGATCTTTCGGATGGTTCTCCATTCTGTCGACCAGTTCCTCATAACCATCGACCAAAGCATCAGAGAAGAACCCGATCAACGTACTGATCAAACGATCCACCTTGCCCGCGGCGGAATCGTCGGATGCGGATCGCGCACAGAGATTCCGCCGAAGTTCGGTCAGGATCTCCGCCGTCCAAAGCGGTTGGATCAAATCCTCCTCCGCCAGACGCAACAGCGTGTCACGCAGGTGGCCCGGATACAAGACACAGGTATCAAGAAGGACTCGCCGCATTAGTCATGCCGCCTCAGCGGTTCAGGCGGCAGGTCGTCGTAGAGATCCAGGTCCTCGGAGATCCTGGTCAACTCCGACAGCCCAGCCGCCCGCTCGGCACGCCGATACTCCCGAAACGCCAGCACATCGGTCAGGCGCACACGACGATGCCGCCCCGGCCGGGTATACGGAATCTCGCCCGCATCCAACAACTTCACGAACGTCGGCCTGCTCATCCCCAGCAGCTCAGCAGCCTCCTGCGTCGTCAGCGTGGTATGCAATGGCGCAACCGTGACCGCCTTGCCCTCGGACAGCGCGGACGCCACCAAACGAAGACCCTCTACTACCTCCGCGGGCAAAGCCACCATCTCCCCCTCTGCCGAACGCAGCACCGTCACTTGACCCGTCGTCGACGCCTCATCCAAGAACCTGCGCACCGCCGCCAGCTGATCCGGATGCTCCGGCAGCAGCGTGCGCTCATTCAGCGTCTCCGTCATCACACCCTCCTCGATGGCCAACCCCATTGTGCCCTACTTTCGAATAAATCGAAAACATGACGACCCAAGGCTCCAGGGTCGCCCCATTCCTGCCGCTAGCAGCTGCCGCGCAACCCGTGCAGGTTTCACTTGGACTGGGCCGACCAACCGCCCGCGTTGGAGAGCAGGCCTTTACCCCCTGCGGTTCAGGGCAAACTCGCATAGGCACAACAGCGGGCGACGATCACGGCATACGACCCGGAAACCGTTGGACCGATTGATAATTCGAGCCATGTGGACACAGGTGATCCCGGTCGCGGGAACCATCGCAGGGGCGATCGTCGCGGCTATCGCGGCGCTTGCCGCTGGTAGCCGCCGCGCACGGGCCGACATCACGATCGCTCATCGTCAACTCGAAGCCCAGCTGCAGTTGGCACATCAACAACATCAGGATCAGCTTGATGCCGAACGTGACAAGCAGCGACGGCGGAAGATCGACGAAGCCTACGGCCAGCTCATGCTGTGGCTACATGACATGCAGGCCGTGGCAAGCCGGGACAACGACCTCGACTAACGAACGAACCAGGCCATCGGTCTTGCCCGGATGTAGTTCACAAGCTATGCCTCCGCCGCCAACTGACCACAAGCGGCAGCGATCTCCTGCCCCCGCGTATCACGCACCGTGCACGGCACACCCTGCGCCTCCACCCGCCGAACAAACTCCCGCTCAACAGGTTTCGGCGACGCATCCCACTCCGAACCTGGAGTCGGATTCAACGGAATCAGATTCACATGTACACGGGGACCGAGAGCCTTGTGCAGCTTCTTGCCCAAGAGATCCGCACGCCACGGCTGATCATTGACATCCCGGATCAACGCGTACTCGATCGACACCCGACGACCCGACTTATCCGCGTAATACCGTGCCGCATCCAGAACTTCGGCTACCGGCCAGCGATTGTTCACCGGCACCAACGTATCCCGCAACTCATCATCCGGAGTATGCAGCGACACAGCCAAAGTCACCGACATACCCTCGTCCGCGAACTTCCGAATAGCCGGCGCCAGACCAACAGTCGAAACCACCACATTGCGCTGCGAAATCCCGAAACCATCCGGAGCCGGCGACGTAATCGCACGAACCGCACGAATTACACGCTTGTAGTTCGCCAGCGGCTCACCCATGCCCATGAAAACGATGTTGGACAGCCGTCCCGGGCCTCCCGCCACCTCGCCGTCGCGTAACGCCGCCGCGGCGGCGCGGACCTGGTCCACGATTTCCGCGGTGGACAGGTTGCGGTTGAGGCCGCCCTGGCCGGTGGCGCAGAAGGGGCAGGCCATGCCGCAGCCCGCCTGGCTCGAGATGCACAGGGTATTACGGTCGGGGTAGCGCATGAGGACCGATTCCAGCAGGGTGCCGTCGCCGGCGCGCCATAGCGACTTGCGGGTGGTGCCGTCGTCGCATACGACGTGCCGAACCTCGGTCAGCAGCGGCGGGAACAGGGCCTCGGCGACCTGGGCGCGCACGGGGGCGGGCAGGTCGGTCATCTGCTCCGGGTCCGCCTGCAGTCGCGCATAGTACTGCCGGGCGATCTGGTCGGCCCGGAACTTGGGCAGACCCAATTCCTGAACCACCGTGCGACGCTCGTCAGCGTCGAGGTCGGCTAGATGCCGCGGTGGCATGCCGCGGCGGGGGGCGTCGAAGACGAGCGGTACAGGGGTAGCCATAGCCCTACCAGTATGGCCTAGAACCGATGGCACTCTGTGAGCAGCACAGACCACGCCGCCGATCCTCGGCAACCGGGTGTCCGAAATCACCTGCACCAGCCCTCGACCGTCGCCGACGAGGCCCGGCCCACTTCTGATAGCCCTGATCAGCACGGGTGTTCCGCACGCCCGGCGAGGACCGGGTGTCACTGACCATCACGTCGGATCACCGTGTCGGCGGCGGTCCGGGAACGAAGCATCGCGATGCGAGCGATGGTGTTGAAGGAGTTTCTGGAGCTGCGCCGCGACAAGCGGATGATGGCGATGATCATCGCGTTGCCGCTGTTGCTGCTGGTCATCTTCGGCTATGCGGCCAGTTTCAATGTCGATTCGCTGCGCACCGAGGTGGTCGGCCCGCAGGCACGGCAGGTGGCCGCGAGGTATCGCTACCGCCCGCGCTGGAAGCGGTCCGCGATCACCTGGTCGGCGATATCGGGCTGGGCCCGCAACGCCACCTGGCCTTCACCGTTGCCCTGGCCCATCACCCCGAACTGCTGATCCTGGACGAACCGACCTCCGGCGTCGACCCACTGTCCCGGGCACGCCTGTGGGACACCATCCACGATCAGGCCGATGCCGGGATCGGAGTACTGGTCACCACCCACTACATGCAGGAGGCCGAACAGTGCGACCGGCTGGTCCTGATGTCGCATGGCCGAAATGTGGCCTCCGGCAACGAATCCGACATCATCGGCGACACCACCGCGACCGAGGTCGACAGCCAGGACTGGGCCGCCGCCTTCACCGCCCTGACCGCCGCCGACCTGCCGGTCACCCTGGACGGCCGCCAGGTCCGCCTCGCCGACACCGACCCGGCGAAGATCCGCGCCGCACTCACCGAGGCCGGCATTGCCGCCGACATCCGCCAGGTCCCCGCCCCCCTGGAGGAGAAAATGACCGTTATCGACCGCGGGCGCACCTGAGATCACGGTCGGCGTACCGCTGTGGACCGCCTCAGCACAGCACCGGCCCGTCGGCCCAGCGGAACAGATGGGCGTACCCCGGCTCGACGATCGAAATCGGCGACTCCGGGTCGAACCACCGGTCCACGCAGGTCCAGTGGTACGGGTGGCGGAGGTATTCGCCGTTGAGGCCGTCGAGGTCGGCGAACTCCTGCTCCCAGGCGTGGGTCCACGGTCCGGTGGCGGTGCGGCTCAGCGCCCAGGAGTGGATCGAGGAGATGTGGCGCGGCATGGCCGTCAGCGCGTCCTCGAATCGCCGCACGGTGTCCTCGGGCGTGCCGGGGCGCACGCGCAGCAGCAGCGTGCGTTTGATGCGCGGACCGGCCAGCGGCGCGTGCACGGCCAGCACCGGGGTCAGCGGCACCACATCGGCCGACGCGGGCACGTCCGGCCACGCCGCGGTGACCTCGTCGGCCACCACGTCCCAGGTCATGCCGAGGCCGCCGGTACTACCGGGCAGGTCGGGACCGCCCGAACCCTCGAGCGGACCGGCCGCATCGGATTCGGTTCGAATCACCCAGCGGGTCATGACGGATCTCCCATCGGCTCCAGCACGCTGCGGTCGCGGGACACCACATGCTCATCGGTCCAGGCCCAGAACTCGGCCACCGCCGGATCGCCACCGGCCGCACCGCGCATCCCGTAGAACGGGTACACGCCGTCGATCTCCCACAGCACATGGACGGTGACCGCCCCGACGTCGGCGAACGACCGCCAGCGCCGCACCACTCGCATACCGCGCCGCTGCGCGCCGGGCAGATACTCGCGCTGCCAGCGCTCCAGCCACGTGCCGACGTCGTCGAGCCGAATCGTGATGCGGTCCAATATGTTCACAGCCACGGCCGCACCTTGCCGACGCCCGCGACCCCGACTCCGCCGCGACGCCCGATCGCACCCCGTCCTCCCCGACGCCGGGTTCCAGCGTGCACGGCGCCGCGCCCGCTCACAGTTTGCTCACCACCTGCTCGCGGAAGCGGTCGACGTACGCGGGCAGGCCCGTCAGTCCCGCGGGTCCCAGCAGGGATTCGGGCCCGTACATCGGCGGGTAGATCACCAGCCTGGTCGCGCCCGCATCGGTGTAGCCCCGGACGAAGTCGGCGTCGAACTCCCGGGTGGGATCACAGGATCCGGGCCACGCGGTGAGTTCGACCGCACCGTCGTCGCGCCCCGCGGCCGCGGCCTCCGCCCGGACTAGGTCCGCGCCCTCGGCGAATCCCTCCGGGGTGATCGTGTACGGGAACCACCCGTCGCCGATCCGTCCCGCCCGGCGCACCGCCGGTTCGCTGTTGCCGCCCAACACGATCGGCACCCGTCCGGATGCGGGCCGCGGCTCGCAGAACAGCGGATCGAACGAGTAGTGCTCGCCGTGGTAGGCCGCCGGGGCATCACGCCACAGCGCGCGCATCGCCTCGATGCTCTCCTCCAGACGGGCGCCACGCTGCCGGAACGGCGCCCCCACCGCCGCGTATTCCTCCTGCTGCCAGCCGATTCCGAGCCCGAGCAGCAGCCGGTCCGCCGAATGCAGTGCGATCGTCGCGGCCCGCTTGGCCAGCACGACGGGGCTGTGCAGCGGCGCCACCACCATCGCGGTGCCGAATCGCAACGCCTCGGTCGCCCCGGCCATGAAGGCGATCGTCTCGAGCGGATCGGTCATCGGGACGCCGTGCTCGGGTCCGGGCATCCGCCCGTCCGCAGAGTAGGGGTAGCGGGCCTCGTAGCCGTCCGCCACGACCACGTGCTCGACGGTCCAGAGCGATTCGACGCCACATTCCTCCAGCGTCCCGGCCAGGTCCCGGAGAAATCCGCCCGACGTGACCAAGCCCTCGACGTAGGGCAGCAACATGCCAATCCGAATCATGCACCGAGCCTGCGAGGTGACTTGCAACACATCCAGCCTCGATCCCGGTCAGCAGGAAGGCGCGGAGGAATCCGAGGCCGAGGGGAAGCTAGGTCGAGCTCGCGCGCTGGGCCCGGCGGGCGGCGATCGAACCGAAGGTCTCGCGGTCGGCGAGGAACGCCTCGAGCGCCAGGGTGGCGGCGCCGAGGCTGGCCGGGTTGTGCGGCAGGGTGCACAGTTGCAGGGAGACGGCCTCGAAGGGCGCGGTCATGGCATGCTCGGTGGCAACCCGCCGGGTGGCCTCCAGCAGCGGCTCGCCGAGGAGGTTCGCCACCAGATCGCCGAAGACCATGGTGCGCGGATTGAACAGATTCACCAGATTCGCGACGGCGACACCGAGGTAGTGGCCGGTGATCTCGATCACCGTGCGCGCCAAGGTATCCCCGCGCGCAGCGGCTGTCGCAATGGCCGCGATGGTGGCGGCGTCGTCGGACCGCAGCAGACCGCTGCCCGGATCGTGCTCGCGCAGCGTGGCCACGATGCCGGGCGCACCGACATAGGCCTCCACGCAACCTCTTCGCCCACACCGGCATTCGCGCCCGTCCAGCACCAGGATGGTGTGCCCCCACTCCCCCGCGCTGTTGCCGACGCCGCGATACAGCGCGCCGTCGATCACCACACCGATGCCGACCCCGGCCCGCAGCGTGAGCACGATCAGATCGTCCACGTCGCGGCCCGCCCCGAACCACAGCTGCGCCACGGCGCTGGCCTTGAGTGGATTGTCCAGGTACACCGGATGCGAAAGATGCCGCTCCAAGAGGCTTTTCAGCTCGATGTCGTGCCAGTCCCAGTACGGCGAGAAGACCGAGACCCCGCGCTCGGGTTCGACCGGCCCGGGCACGCTGAGCCCGACGCCCAGCACCCTGCCCGCGTCGGCACCGACCAGCTCGCGGATGCCGCGCGCTATCAGCGCGACCACGTCCTCGGGCCGGGTGGCCGTCGGCTCGACCGGAATCTCCACCGAGCGCAGCACCGTCATGGCCAGGTCGAACAGGTCGAAATGTATGGCCGTTTCGGCGATGTCGACCCCCGCCAGCATCCCGCGCTCCGGGTTGATCGCCAGGCGCGCCCGCGGGCGCCCGACGCTTGCCGCATCGTAGCCGAGCTCCGCCAGCACTCCGACGTCGAGCAGTTCGGCGATCATGTTGCCGACCGTGGCGAACGACAGCCCGGTCGCCTTGGCAACCTCCTGGCGACTGATATGTCCAGGCGCCGCGGCATACACCGCCTGCAGGACGGCGAATCTGTTGCGGCGCCTGATGTCACGCGCGGTCAGCTGGTACACGCCAGGGATCCTTCCGCTTCGGCGCCACTCGTCCGAAATCACTTCGACCAACGGTATTTACAACAGTTACCAGAAGTCATAGTGTGACCGCCACCACCAAATAATGCCGACTGTGCGGCAGATCACCTAGGAGTGTCCATGTCCTGGACCCACCATCGTCGTTGGACCGGCGTAGCAGTGTGCGGATTGGCGCTGGCCCTGGCCACCTCCGCCTGTTCCTCCGGCAAGGAATCCGGCTCTGCCGCAAGCGGACCCCAGCACCTGACCAGCAAGATCAGCCTCGTCTACGCCCAGAAACAGGGCGACCAGGAGTATTTCATCGACGAGGCCGACGGCGCCAAGGCCAAGGCCGCCGCGCTCGGTGCGGACCTGAAGGTGGTGGATCTGGGCAACGACGCCAACAAGGCGATCAGCGAGACGCAGAACGCGGTGAGCCAGAAGGCCAACGGCATGATCGTCGTCCCGCCGGACCCGGCGGTCGGCCCCCAGGTCGTGCAGCTGACCAAGGCGGGCAACGTCGCGCTGCTCAGCTCCGACGACCAGGTCTGCGTGACCGGCCCCGACCCCTCCAAGTGCGATGCGAAGGATCTGCTGCCCCGGGTCGGGTTCAGCGGCACCCAGATGGGGACCGATGTCGGCACCCGCGCGGGCGAGGACTTCAAGAAGTCCGGCTGGAACCCCGCGGACACCGCGATCGTGGACGCCTGGAAGCAGGACGTGACCGTCTGCACCGACCGGGTCAAGGCCAACGAGAAGGCGTTCGCCCAGGCCGCGGGCGCGCCCGTGCGGGTGATCGAGGTCGGCACCGACAACACCCCGTCCGATGCGCAGAACAAGATCTCCGCGACGGTCGCGGGCAACCGGTCGGTGAAGCACTGGATCGTCATGGGCTGCAACGACGAGAACGTCAGCGGCGGCGTCTCGGCGATCCAGAACGCCGGCTACTCCGCCGACGACGTCCTGGGTGTGGGCCTCGGCGCCTACCTGGCGTGCAAGGAGTGGCGCAGCGGCAAGCCCACCGGATTCAAAGCCGCGCTGTTCATCAACGGCACCGATGTCGGCGCGCTGGCCGTCCAGACCATGGTCGACTACCTGAAGAACGGCAAGGCGATGCCGGCGGAGGCGTTCGCGCCGACCAAGATGGTCGATGCGAGCAACTGGCAGCAGTCGGGGCTGAAGTGCAGCTGAGCGACCGGCGGGGCGGGCTGCGCGCGAGCGCGATCTCCAAGAGTTTCGCCGGCGTGCCCGCCCTGCGCGAGGTGAGCGTGGACTTCCCCGCGGGCGTGGTGACCGCACTGATCGGCGAGAACGGCGCCGGAAAGTCCACGCTCATCAGGATTCTCGGCGGCGATCACCGTCCCGACGGCGGCGATCTCGAGCTCGACGGCGCACCCTTCGCCCCGGCCACCCCGGCCGCGGCGCGCACCGCCGGGATCCGGGTGATCGCCCAGGAGCCCGAGATCGTGCCGCACGTCTCGGTCGCGGAGAACGTCTACCTCGGCGAATTACCCCGCCGAGCCGGACGATTCGTCGATCGGGCGGCCCTGAACGCCCGGATGCGCGAAGATCTGGCCCGGCTCGGCTTCGAGCGCGCCCTGGATCCGGACGTGCTCGGGTCGAAACTGACCGCCGCGCAACGCCAGCTGGTAGAGATCATGCGGGCGCTGACCACCGAGGCCAGGGTCATCGCCTTCGACGAGCCCACGTCCTCACTGTCCGACCACGAGACCGAGTCGCTGTTCGCACTGATCGGGCGGCTGCGCGAGCAGGGCCTGGCGGTCATCTACGTCTCGCACCGGATGCGAGAGATCTTCCAGGTGGCCGACCGGGTGGTCGTGCTGCGGGACGGCGCGATGGTCGGTGAGCGATCCACCTCCGAGACGACCGATCGCGAGATCGTGGCGATGATGGTCGGGCGCGATCTGTCGACGGTGTTCGCGCGCAAGCACAATGTGCCCGGCCGGGTCCTGCTGGAGGTCGACGCGGTCACCACCGACGACGTGCGCGAGGTGAGCCTGACGGTGCGGGCCGGGGAGGTCGTCGCGCTGGCCGGGTTGGTCGGCGCGGGACGGTCCGAGCTGGCCGGAGCACTGGTCGGGGACCTGCCGATCCACTCCGGCGAGGTGCGGGTGGACGGCACGCGGCTGCACCTGCGCCAGCCCCGCGATGCGGTGCGCGCCGGCATGGGATATGCGCCCGAGGAGCGCAAGGCACAGGCGCTGCTGCTGCACCGCGGTGTGCGGGACAATATTTCGCTGGCGGTGCTGGATCGGCTGCGGCGGTTGAGATTCGTGCGCCGGGCCGCCGAAACCCGGCTGGCCCGAGAGTACGTCGACGCCCTGCGGATCCGAACGCCCTCGCTCGAGCAGGAGGTACGCAAGCTCTCGGGTGGCAATCAGCAGAAGGTGGTGCTGGCGCGCTGGCTCGCCCGCAAGCCCACGGTGCTGATCCTCGACGAGCCCACTCGCGGTGTCGATGTCGGCGCCAAGATCGAGATCTATCACGTCATCGAGGAATTGGCCGAATCCGGTGTGGCCGTGCTGGTCATCTCCTCCGAGCTGCCCGAGGTGCTGGGCCTGGCCGACCGCATCGTGGTCATGCAGCAGGGACGGGTGACCGGCGAGCTGAGCCGCGACGAGGCCAGCGAGGAGGCCATCCTCGCGCTGGCCATGGCCTCGGACCTGACCGCCGCGGACTCGGCGCCGACACCCTGACGACTCACACATCCGGCGCCGACGGGCCCGGATGATCTCTCCCGCAAGGATTCTCAATGACCGACCAGAGCACGACCCCGCATCCGGCGGCCGGCCCCACCTCCGACTCCTCTCCCGGCGCGCCGGAATCCTCCACCGCACGCCGCCTCGACTCCTCCGCCCTGACCCCGCGCCGAATACTGCGCGCGATCGGCCCGGGCAACCTGAGCCTGATCGGTGCGCTGATCGTGCTGGTCATCATCTTCAGCTCCCTCAACGGCGGTTATCTCTCGACCGGGAATCTGGCCGGAATCGGCGACGCGGTCACGGTTTTCGGGCTGCTGGCCGTCGTGCAGACCGTGGTGATCATCTGCGGCGCGATGGATATCTCGGTCGGATCGCAGGCCGGGGTCGCCTCGGTGATCAGCGCGATGGTGTTCACCTCCATGGGGAGCAACCCGTGGCTGGGCATCCTGGCGGCGATCGGATTCGGCGTGGTGCTCGGAATCGTCAACGGCATCATCATCGTCTACGGCCGGGTCAATCCGGTGATCGCGACGCTGGCCACCCTGGCCGCCTACAAGGGCCTGGCGCAGTTGATCTCGGGCGGCAAGGCGCAGGGCTTCGTGCTGGACAACGACCTGTTCATCTTTCTGGCGCGCGGCAAGGTTCTCGGGCTGCCGGTGCCGGTGATCATCCTGGCGGTCGTCTCGATCGGCGTGCATGTACTGCTGAAGTACACCGATATCGGCCGCAACATCTACGCCATCGGCGGCAACGACACCGCGGCCCGGCTCTCGGGCATCAACATCAACAAGTACCTGATCGCGGTCTACGTACTCGCGGGCATCGTCGCCGCGATCGCCGGAATCATCCTCACCGCGCGCACCGGATCGGGCCAACCGGTCTCGGGGAGTGAGGGTTTGGAGCTGCAGTCGATCACCGCCGCGGCCCTGGGTGGCAGCGCACTCAAGGGCGGCAAGGGCACGGTCGCGGGCACGCTGCTGGCGGTGCTGTTGCTCGGCGCGCTGAACAACGGGCTCAACGTGGTCGGGGTGAACACCTTCTGGCAGAACGTCGCTCAGGGCGCGCTGCTGGTCGCCGCGGTCGTCATCCAGCAACGGCGCAGCGGTGAGCGTGCGGTCGGGCTGCCGACGTAGTCGGCGCGGGCACGACATGGAGCGAGTCGGAATATCCTGCACCACTGGGTATTCGGCGTACCCGAGCCGATCATGACGGCGGCATCGCGTCGGCTGACCGGCCGGGTCGCGGTCGTCACCGGCGCCGCTTCGGGAATTGGGGCGGCAACCGCCGCGCGCCTGGCCGAGGAGGGAGCCGCGGTGGTGCTCGCGGACATCGCCGAGCGCGGCGACGACGTCGCCACCGGACTGCGCGCCGAGGGATACCGAGCCGCTTTCGTATCGTGCGACGTGTCCCGCGAGGATGATTGGACCATGCTCGCGGGCCGGGTTCACCGGCTGTTCGGGCCGCTGGATGTGTTGTGCAGCAGCGCATTCACGCATCGGAACGCTGCGGCGCACGAACTGACACGACAGGCCTGGGACGAGGGCCTGGCGGTCAACCTCACCCCGCTGTTCCTCGGCGTCCGCACCTTCCTCGAGGACCTGCGCGCCCGCCGTGGCAGCGTCATCGCGATCTCCAGCGTGCACGCCCACTTCGGCCTGCCGGGACGGCCCGGCTACGCCGCGGCCAAGGGCGGGCTGACGGCGCTGGTGCGTCAGCTCGCGGTCGAGTACGGGCCCGAGGGCATCCGCGTGAATGCCATCCTGCCCGGCCCGATCCTCACCCCCGCCTGGGACGGCATCGACGACGCGGGCCGGCGCGCCTCGGCCGCGGCGACCGCGCTGGAACGCCTCGGCGATCCGGACGAGATCGCCTCCGCGGTGGCGTTTCTCGCCTCGTCCGATGCCTCCTATATCACCGGCGCGGAGCTGGTGGTGGACGGCGGTTGGAGCGTTAGCAAGGAATCCCGATGAAGATCACCGCCCTGACCACCTACCTGGTCGCGCCGCGCTGGTGTTTCCTGCGGATCGACACCGACGAGGGCCTGATCGGCTGGGGCGAGCCGGTGGTCGAGGGCCGCGCGCAGACGGTCGCCGCGGCGGTCGCCGAGCTCTCGGACCACCTCGTCGGCGCGAACCCGATGAGTATCGAAAGGCATTGGCAGACACTGACGAAGGGCGGCTTCTATCGCGGCGGGCCGATCCTGTCCAGCGCCGTCGCGGGCATCGATCAGGCGCTGTGGGACATCACCGGCAAGGCCCTGGGCATACCGGTCTGGCAGCTGCTGGGCGGGGCGGTGCGCGAGCGGATCCGGATGTACGGCTGGATCGGCGGCGACCGCCCGGACGACGTCGCCGCCGCAGCGCTGGAGCGAAAGTCCCAGGGCTACACGGCGATCAAGATGAATGCCGCCGCGGAGCTGGAACCGATCGACACACCGCGCGCGACCCGGGAGATCGTCGAGCGGGTGGCGGCCGTGCGCGCCGCGGTCGGCGAGGACTTCGATATCGCCGTCGATTTCCACGGTCGCCTCAGCATGGCGATGGCCCGGCGCGTGCTGCCGCTGCTGGAGCCCTATCTGCCGATGTTCGCCGAGGAGCCGCTGGTACCCGAGCTCGGCGATCGGCTCGGCGAGATCACCGGCGCGACGAGCATTCCCATCGCCACCGGCGAAAGGTTGTACTCACGCTGGGATTTCGCGGCTGCGCTGCGCGCGGGCA
Organism: Nocardia albiluteola; assembly: GCF_018860155.1. Classification (GTDB taxonomy): domain Bacteria; phylum Actinomycetota; class Actinomycetes; order Mycobacteriales; family Mycobacteriaceae; genus Nocardia; species Nocardia albiluteola. The sequence continues at coordinate 445,477 of NZ_JAHKNI010000006.1, read as the reverse complement.
TCGCCGTGGCCCAGCCCGATCCGTCCCATGCGGGCGGGATCTCCGAGGTGCGCAGGATCGCGGCCCTGGCCGAGACATACGGCGCGAGCCTGGCCCCGCACTGTCCGCTGGGCCCGATCGCGCTGGCCGCGGCCCTGCAGGTCGGCTTCGCCACCCCGAATCTGCTGATCCAGGAGTCCAGCCTCGGCATCCACTACAACAGCGGGATGGATCTGCTGGACTATCTGCTCGACCCCGCCGTATTCGACCTCCGCGGCGGCTACGTTGCGCGTCCCGACGGCCCGGGCCTGGGCCTGACGATCGACGAACGCGCCGTGGCCCGCGCGGCGGAATCCGGTCACCGCTGGCGCAATCCGATCTGGCAGCGCCGGGACGGTTCCCTGGCGGAATGGTGAACGGGCGCGGGTGCGCTGTTACCGCCGCACCAGCCGCCGGAAGGTGACCTTGTCGAATTCGCGGCCGGATGCGTCGACGGCGGTCACATCCATCTCGCTGGAGAACACCCCGGGCCGGACGTCCACGCGGATGAACGAATAGCGGCTGAAGCGCACCCGCGACCACTGCGCCGCCTCGAACTGCTGCTTACCATCGCGATCCCACAGCCCGGACTTGGCAACGGCGGTGTCGGGCAGCTCGTGACCGCGATAGGTCTCCCCGAAATCGAATTCGCCGTGCGCCGCACCACCACCGCCGACCACGTAGTAGACGGTCCCGTCGGTCTCGGGGTAGACGATCGAGTTGTCCGCGGCCACCCTCGTCGCACGACCGCCGCGAATCGGATCGGTGCGCTCGAAGCAATGATTGTGCCCCTGCAGCGCCAGATCCACGCCATAGCGATCGAACAGCGCCGCGAACGCCCCGCGCACCCCATCGTCGCTCGCGCCGCCCACGCCGGTCGCATAGGCGCATTCGTGAAAGAAGCAGACGATGAAGTCGATCGCCGGGTCGGCGCGCAGCGAGGCCAGGGTCCGCTCGAGCCAACTCGTCTGCGCGCCACCGGAATAGCCCAGATTGGCCTGATACTGGTAGCACGCCTCATTGGCGTCCAGCGAGAGCACCGCGACATTGCCGTAGCGGAACGAGTACACCGAGGGGCATCCGGCGGGACCGTTGCCGGGCATATCCAACCGCTTGGTCAGCCCGCCGTATCCGTGCGTGCCGTAGACCGCCTCCATGTCGTGGTTGCCGGTGGCGAACATCCACGGCACGCGCGCGGCGCTGGATTCGATCAGGTGGAAGTAGTCGTCCCAGACAAACGGGTTGTAAGCGTCGATGCCCTTGGTCTTGGGCGCTGCGCTGGGCACGAACCAATCCGTCCCACCGCCGTGCGAGGGGTCCGCATAGCTGATATCGCCGGCCAGAATATGGAAGTCCGGGTTCGCCGCGACAATCTGGCGCTGGATGGCGTCCGCGTTGCGCGATCCGGGCGCATCGCCCTTGCCGTACTTGTTGCGATACGCGCCGGGCTTCATGCCGGCGGGCTGCGACGGCATGTCGTCGGTGCCCTGATCGCCCATCATGGTGAAGCGGAACGGCACCAGCGCCGCGCGCGAGCTCGGCATCGCGGTCGCAGCAGCAGCCACCTCACTCACGAAGCCATCGGAGGTGCGCCACCGGTAGAAGTGCGGAATCCGCCCCGGCAGACCGTCCACCGGCGCGTGCACATAAAACTGTTCCGCGGCCAGCACTCCGCCGTCCGTGCGCGGCAGCTGGGTGACCAGATTGCGCACCTCCGCCTCGACGCTCGCACCCAGCGCGGGCGTCGGGCCGTGTTCGAGATAGACCTTCCCCCGGCTCGGATTGCGCGACAGCTGCGCGGAGAACCGCAGCTGGCTGGCGGCATCCGGGCCGAAGCCGACGTGCCTGCCCGCCACCGCCAGCGGGGCATCTTGGGCATAGGCCAGCGCGCCGAACGAGGAGAAACCGGCGGCCACACCCGCCGCGGTGCTGCCACGCAGAAACGAGCGGCGACTCACGGGGTGCCGCCGCAGATACGACCGGTGCCAGTCGTACTGCTCGTCCATCGTCATCCGCGCCGCCGCGGCCGCGGGAATGCCGGTGTCCGGCGCCAGGCCGTCAGGGTTGAGCATGGGAAACCTTTACCGGTCGTTCGGGTGGATCCAACTCATCCAAATGCGACCAGATTACGGAAGACCTACGCTCCGATGAACAGGCAGGCTTCCCAGGCATGCACGGACGCCGGTCGCGCACTCCGGTCGAATGCGGGTCTGCGCCTGGCCATCCCGGCTCCCGGACTCATCAGTCCACGCTCGGGTGGACAGATTGTCCACCCGTTGCTGAGGCGGCGCGTCGTGGTTGGTGCCTGTGGGGTGGACCGGGTCGCGCTGGCTCTGGCACGGCACATCGGCCTGGTAGACGTCTTCGCAGGCGGGCAGCGGATGCTCCGCCAGGGCTGCGCCGGCGCCGAATTCCGGGCCGAGCGCGATCGCGGCTCCTGCGGCGGCGATTACAACAGCGCGGTCAGCACCAGCCACGATACGAACGCCGAGGGCAGCATCGAATCCAGCCGATCCATGATGCCGCCGTGCCCGGGCAGCAGGGTGCCCATGTCCTTGATCCCCAGCTCGCGCTTGACCTGGGATTCGATCAGATCGCCGGAGGTGGCCACCAGCACCACCGCGACACCGAGCAGCACGCCGATCATCGAATTGGCCTGCAACAGCAGGGTCACGGTGAGCAGACCGCCGATGACGCAGAACACCAGCGAGCCGGCGAAGCCCTCCCAGGACTTCTTCGGGCTGATGGCCGGAACCATCGGATGCCGCCCGAACAGCACGCCCGCCACATATCCCCCGACGTCCGAGCAGACCACCAGGATCATGAACGTCAACACCCGCAGATTGCCGCGCGGTTCGCTCAGCATCACGATCGCGAAGGAGGCCAGCAGTGGAATCCAGGACAGTACGAAGATCGTGATCGCGGTGTCGCGCAGGAAGTTCCGCGGCGTCGCGGAAAGCCCGTGATCGAACAGTCGCCAGGCCATGCAGATCAGGACCGTGAGCCCGAATGCGCCCGCGACGCCGTGCGTTCCGTACGGCCAGGCCAGCCAGATCATCGCCTGCCCGCCCACCAGCAGCGGAATGCGCGGCACCAGCACGTCGGCCTCGCGCAGCCGCTTGGCGACCTCCCAGGTGGCGATGGCGACGGCGACCGCGATCACCCCCACCAGGATCTTCGGGGCGAACAGCAGGATCGCGATGAGCGACAGGCCCAAGCCGAAGCCGACCGCCAGCGCGGCTGGTAAGTTACGGCCGGCCCGAGAGGATTTCGCCGGTTCCGGGGCAGTCGGCCGCACGGACGGCTGCTCTCCCTGTGCGTCCGGAGTACCGGGTGCTTCGTTCGCCGGCGTGCCCTCGCCACCGGACGCCTGTTCGGCCATCATCGTCCCGTTGTTCACGTATCCGTCCACTCCGTCCCCACCCCGGGCAGGCACTCGTTGCCGGGCCTGTCAGACCTCGAGCAGTTCCGATTCCTTGTGCTTGACCAGCTCATCGATCTGCCCGACGTATTTGCCGGTGGTCTTGTCCAGTTCCTTCTCCGCGCGACCCACCTCGTCCTCGCCGGCCTCGCCGTCCTTCTGGATTCGGTTCAGCTCCTCCATCGCCTTGCGCCGCACGTTACGGATGGCGATCTTGGCGTCCTCGCCCTTGGACTTGGCCTGTTTGACCATCTCGCGGCGACGCTCCTCGGTGAGCTGTGGAATGTTCACCCGGATGATGTCGCCGTTGTTCGACGGGTTCACGCCCAGATCCGAGTTGCGGATCGCGGTCTCGATGGCCACCAGTTGCGCCTGCTCGTAGGGCTTGATGACAAGCATCCGCGGCTCGGGCACGGTGATGCCGGCCAGCTGGGTGATCGGCGTCATGGTGCCGTAGTACTCGACGACGACCCGGCTGAACATGCTCGGGTTCGCCCGGCCAGTGCGAATGGATCCGAGATCGTCCTTCGCCACCGAGACGGCCTTTTCCATTTTCTCCTCGGCGTCGAAGAGTGCTTCTTCAATCACGGCCGTTTCCTCCACAGCGTTCGTCGTTGTCGGTTCCAGGATCCATCGAGACGCACCGCCCCGGCGATTTCAGGACCGCACCAGTGTGCCGATCTTCTCACCAGCCACCGCTCGGGCAATATTTCCCTTCGTCAGAAGATTGAACACCAGAATCGGCATCTGGTTGTCCATACAAAGGCTGAAGGCGGTGGCATCGGCGACCTTGAGTCCCTGCTCGATCACCTCTTTGTGGGTGATCTCGGAGAACATGGTGGCCTCGGCATCCACCCGCGGGTCGGCGGTGAACACGCCGTCGACCGCCTTGGCCATCAGGACCACCTCGGCGCCGATCTCCAGAGCGCGCTGGGCCGCGGTGGTGTCGGTGGAGAAGTAGGGCATGCCCATGCCGGCGCCGAAGATGACCACCCGGCCCTTCTCGAGGTGCCGCTTGGCCCGCAGCGGGATGTAGGGCTCGGCGACCTGGCCCATCGTGATCGCCGTCTGCACCCGGGTGTCGACGCCCTGCTTCTGCAGAAAGTCCTGCAGCGCAAGGCTGTTCATCACGGTGCCGAGCATGCCCATGTAGTCCGAGCGGGCGCGCTCCATGCCGCGATCCTCGAGCTCGGCGCCGCGGAAGAAGTTGCCACCGCCGATCACCACCGCCACCTGCACGCCGGTCGCGACCACCTCCGCGATCTGCTCGGCTACGGTCTGCACGACATCCGGGTCGAGCCCGACATTGCCGCCGCCGAACATCTCCCCGCCCAGTTTCAGAAGTACTCGGCGATAACCCTTACGGGCCGGTTCCGGGTCGGACATCGGTCTCCTTCTCCTCGGGAGGAACTCCCCCGCCTCCCCGCGACTTCAGCGTGCCGCTGCTTGCCACGAGACTTGGTCGTCGGGCCGGCGGATGACGGCCCGCTCAAGGTGGGCCCGTCCCCGGTGAGTTACCCATGTGCTTACGAAATCAGTTGTCGTGTTGGCATAGAACAATGCCACAAGTGCCAATGAGCCCCTCACGCAGATCCTGTGCGCAAGGGGCCCATCGACTCGATCTTGGGCGAGCTTACGCCTGGCCGACCTCGAAGCGCGCGAAACGGGTCACGGTGACACCGGCCTCGTCCAGCAGCGCCTTGACGGTCTTCTTGTTGTCGGTGACCGACGGCTGCTCCAGCAGGACGACGTCCTTGTAGAAGCCGTTGACGCGACCCTCGACGATCTTCGGCAGGGCGGCCTCCGGCTTGCCCTCCTCCTTGGCGGTCGCCTCGGCGATCTCGCGCTCCTTGGCGACGAGCTCGGCCGGGACGTCCTCACGGGTGAGGTACTTGGCCTTGAGCGCGGCGACCTGCATGCCGGCGGCGCGAGCGGCCTCGGCGGCGCCCTCACCCTCGCCCTTGTACTCGACCAGCACGCCGACGGCGGGCGGCAGGTCGGTGGCGCGCTTGTGCAGGTAGGTCGCGACCGGGCCCTCGAAGGACACGACGCGGCGCAGCTCGAGCTTCTCGCCGATCCTGGCGGCCAGCTCCTGCACGGCCTGGTCGGCGGTCTTGCCACCCAGGTCGACGGTCTTCAACGCATCCAGGTCGGCCGGGCGCGACTTGGCGGCGGCGGCGAGGACGCCGGCGGCCAGCTCCTGGAACTCCGCGTTCTTGGCGACGAAGTCGGTCTCGGAGTTGATCTCGATCATGACGCCGTCCTGCGCGGCGACCAGGCCCTCGGCGGTGGAGCGCTCGGCGCGCTTGCCGACGTCCTTGGCGCCCTTGATGCGCAGGAACTCGACGGCCTTGTCGAAGTCGCCGGCGTTCTCCTCCAGAGCCTTCTTGCAGTCCATCATGCCGGAGCCGGTGAGCTCGCGGAGCCGCTTGACGTCAGCGGCGGTGTAGTTCGCCATCCTGGCGAGCCTCCTTCGGTGGGAGTGGGTGTCAGGTCTCTAGCGCCACCATGCCGACCGCTTCCGAACAGGAAGGGTCGGCACGGTGAAGTTCCGAGCGGAGTTTCTAGCTCTCGGCGGCCGCGGGCTCGGCGGCCGGAACTTCGGCGGCCTCGTCGGCGGCCGGAGTGGCCTGAGCCAGCAGTTCCTGCTCCCACTCGGCGAGCGGCTCGCCCGCGGCACCGGCCTCCGGCTTCGAGTCGCCACCGGCACGCGAGGCACGAGCCTGCACGCCCTCGGCGACGGCGGAGGCGACAACCTTGGTCAGCAGCGCGGCCGAGCGGATCGCGTCGTCGTTGCCCGGGATCGGGTAATCGACCAGGTCGGGGTCGCAGTTGGTGTCCAGGATCGCGATGACCGGGATGTTCAGCTTGCGAGCCTCGCCGACGGCGATGTGCTCCTTGTTGGTGTCGACGACCCAGATGGCGGAGGGGACCTTGGCCATGTCCCGGATGCCACCGAGGGTGCGCTCCAGCTTGTTCTTCTCACGCGTCAGCATGAGGATTTCCTTCTTGGTGCGACCCTCGAAACCGCCGGTCTGCTCCATCGACTCCAGCTCCTTCAGGCGCTGCAGCCGCTTGTGGACGGTCGAGAAGTTGGTGAGCATGCCACCGAGCCAGCGCTGGTTCACATACGGCATGCCGACGCGAGTGGCCTCGGCGGCGATGGACTCCTGCGCCTGCTTCTTGGTGCCGACGAACAGCACGGTGCCGCCGTGGGCGACGGTCTCCTTGACGAATTCGTACGCCTTGTCGATGTACGTCAGGGTCTGCTGCAGGTCGATGATGTAGATGCCGTTGCGGTCGGTGAAGATGAAACGCTTCATCTTCGGGTTCCACCGGCGGGTCTGGTGACCGAAGTGCGCGCCGCTGTCGAGCAGCTGCTTCATTGTTACGACAGCCATAGCTGCGTATCCCTCTTTCGTTGCTGGTTGCCACAGGGATCGGCGACCCCTGCCCTGGCGTCCACGGCCGCCGGACCCCGATAAGGGGACCAGCCGACGGCTCTTGCGCTGGACGCGCGAAGTCGGTCCGCGATGAGCGAACCGCGGAATCAGTCTACGAGCCCGCGGCCGGAAGTCCTAAACGGGGTGCTGCGGGACTGTTAACCCCAGGAGATGGGAAGCACGATTTATTCACATCCCGGGAGTTGTCCACACTCGCCGAAGAGGGCCTTTCGCGACACGAATACGCGATGCACGGTGTGGACATGAACGCACTCAGCACGAGGCGAGCACGCCACCGGGCCGATCGCGGACACCACCGCGCGTGCCCGGCGTACGGCTCGTTCAGGAGTGAACAACGCCCCGCTCGCAGCTACCACGAACTCGGCCTCGTCCGATTCGACCACGGTCGCCATTGCGCCGTACCCGATCGATACCGCACAGGTTCTGGTAGCCGCATCCGGCGGCACGAGGTGCGCGTCCGTACCCACACCGAGCACGGAAACTGGCCTATCCGGCACCATCCGCTCCCCGCCGACGGCGGTGCGATCGGCAACAGACACCACGGTCTGCCCGGATGCACGCATACCGATCGGAGACAGCGGCCGATGCGGGATTGCTCGCATCCTGCCGACCGTGGTCTCGACCACCGCGAGCGCACACTCGCTCACGGGACCGGCGGACGCGGCCCCCTCCGCATCCGATACCGATCGCAGTCCGGAGAAAACAGCCGTGACGGCGAGCCGCGCCATCCGCGCCCCCGCACATACGGCCCAGGGCGAAATCCGCACCGTTCGCATGCCCCCGGGCATGGTCCCCGCCGCGGCCGCCACCGTGCGCAGACTCGCCGGAGCCGACTGCATCGGATCACCGCAATCGTCTTCGGCTGGCTGCTGATTCCGGTCCTGTCCGCGACGCACGCCGATACGAGTACGGGCGGCCTCCACCGGCCGCCGGACGTGCGCCAGCCGGTCACGCGCCGATACGACGAACCGACCCGCCCGCACCCTGGAGGTTTCGGGTGGCCACTGCGGCCGCGGCCGCCGGTTGTGCGGCGGTTCGACATACCCCCGCACGATTGGCTGCCCGGGCATCGGGGAGTCGATCTCGGCGGCGTCGCGAGGCAGCCGGTCCTGGCGTCCGGGAACGGCGTGGTGGCGTTCGAGGGTGAGGTCGCCGGAAAACCGGTGGTATCGGTCGATCACCCCGGCGGGCTGCGCACCACATATGAGCCCGTGCGGGCGTCGGTTCCAGTGGGGCACAGGGTGGTTCGCGGCGAGGTGCTCGGCGCGCTGGAACCGGGACATCCCGGCTGCAGCACAGCCTGTCTGCACTGGGGGCTGCGGCGCGGGCGGGAGTATCTCGATCCACTCGGCCTCATCCACTTCGCGCCGCTACGACTCAAACCAGTGCGGCCGGACGGGTGACGAACCCGGGCGCCCTACACCGATTGCCGAAAGCCTCTGTGCTGCAATCATTCCCGGATGGACGCCGCGCGTTCTCCCAGCGGCTACCGGCGTGCGCCGACCGATTGACCCTCGCTTTCGGCAAGCTCGCGCTTCCACTGCCGGAAGGTCTCCTCGGTGCGCCCGCGGCGCCAATAGCCCGAGATCGAGGCACGATCCGCCGGGACGTTGCGCTCCTTGCGGATGTACGGGCGCAGGTTGTGCATGACGGCATGCGCCTCGCCATGAACGAAGACGTGGACCTGCCCCTCGCGCCACGGCTCGGCGCGCACCGCCTCGGCCAGCGCCGAGCCGGGCTCGCGATCACCGCGATGCACCCAGGTGAGCTCCACGCCGGCGGGGCGGGCGAAGTCCAATTCGTCCGAGGGACCGGCGACCTCGACGAAGACCCGGCCCACCGCCAGTTCCGGCAGCGCGGCACACGCGGCGGAGATGGCGGGCAGCGCCGATTCGTCACCGGCCAGCAGATGCCAATCGGCGTCGGAGCTGGGGGCGTAGGCGCCACCGGGGCCCGCGAGCTCCAGCGGATCGCCCGGCCTCGCGGCGGCGGCCCAGGGACCCGCAACACCCTCCTCGCCGTGGTAGACGAAATCGATCGCGATCTGCTCCAGCTCGGGATCGATCGAGCGGACCGTGTACGTGCGTGTGGTCTCGCCGTCCGGCCCCGGAAATTGCAGCTTGACATAGGCGTCGGTGAAGCCGTTGGGCTGGAATGCCGAGAACGCGGGGCCGCCCAGATGGACCCGGATCAGATGGTCGGTCAGGCGTTCGGTGCGCCGGACCACGAAGGAGAAACGGGTACGAGCCAAGGGACACCTCCATATTAGGGTTACCTAATAGACGATAACACGAAGTATCACCGATAGCTCGCGATATGTCTACGAAGACTAGTTCGGCAACTTCCGAAGTACCCGCTGTCGGTGCGCGGTACTTCCGGCCCGCGTCGACGAGGCCTCGCGTGGGCTCGCCCGAGAAGGCGGTCGGCCGGCTCGCTTACGCCTGCGGTCGAGGTCGTGAGCGAGCCCACGACCGAAGCAGTGACCTTGCGTCGTCGGCGTGAGCCAGGATGGACGCATGCCGCACGAACCCGACGTCCCGCCCTTCACCTATTCCGAAACCGGCTGCACCAATGGTGAATTCCCGCCCGGCTATCACCAGTTCCGGCTGCGGCGGCCGATCGGCACGGGCCGGCCCCTGTTCGACTCGGCCGCCGAGCAGATCCTGGCGTACCGGATGCAGCGCGGGACCGGCATCTTCGACTCCGCGAGCGCACCGGCCGCGGCCCCGGGCACGGCTCTGACCGTCCGCCTGGGCATCGGCCCCGTCGCGATCACCGCACCCTGCCGCGTCGTCTATGTGCTGAATGAACCGGATCGCCGCGGCTTCGCCTACGGCACACTGCCCGGCCACCCCGAGATCGGCGAGGAACTGTTCGCCGTGGAGTACGAAGCGACCACTGATACCGTCTACGGCCTGGTCGCGGCCTTCTCTCGCCCAGGCGCCTGGTACGCCCGGTTGGGCGGACCGGTCACCCGGCTGCTGCAGCGCTACATCGCCGGAAAATACATCGATACAATCCGGCCGAGCTGACCGGCAGACATCTCAGCGGAGAATTCCTGACCTCCGGTGGTCCGATACTCGGCGCAGATGCAAAGCCGCCCAGGCGGTCCTCGCACTCAGCCGAGAAGCCCAGCCGCCCAGGCACTTCCAGCGTGCGGATCGGCGCAGTTCACATCACACTCGGAATCCGGCAGTGGGTGCAGGCTCCGGCGCCGACGGACTGGCATCCACGATCACGCACCCTGCCGGCCGCTCGCATTCGGCCGTGGATTCCGCTCAGGCTCGGGGATGGGCCTGGTCGTGGACCTTCTTGAGGCGCTCGATGGAGACGTGGGTGTAGAGCTGTGTGGTCGCCATGCTGGCATGACCGAGCAGTTCCTGCACGATGCGCAGATCCGCCCCGCCCTCGAGCAGATGTGTCGCCGCAGTGTGGCGCAACCCGTGCGGACCCATGTCCGGCGCACCGGGAATTGCCGAAACTACCTCGTGCACTACGGTTCTGGCCTGACGCTGGTCGAGCCGGCGACCGCGGCGGCCGAGCAACAGCGCCCGCCCCGATTCGGCATTCGCGAAGTCCGGGCGGCCCGATCGCAGCCAGTCCCGAAGTGCCTCATCGGCGGGTCCCCCGAACGGGACGGCGCGTTCCTTGTTGCCCTTGCCGAGCACCCGGACCAGGCGGCGCTCCGAATCGATGTCGTCGATGTCCAGCCCGCACAGCTCGCTCACCCGGATCCCGGTGGCATACAGCAGCTCCACGATCAGCCGATCGCGCAGAGCCATCGGATCCTGTTGCGCCGCACCCGACTGCGCCGCATCCATCGCCGCGGCGGCCTGCTCGCGCCCCAGTACCGCGGGCAGTACCCGGTGTGCCCGAGCCGACCCCAGGCGCGGGCCGGGATCGACGGCCAGCCGCCCGGTGTGGGTCAGCCAGGCGGTAAAGGTGCGCGCCGCCGAAGCCCGCCGCGCCATGGTCGTGCGCGCCGCCCCGGATCCGGACTGCTCGGCCAACCAGGACCGAAGCAACGCCACATCGATTTCCCCCACCCCGGAATCCGCTGCCCGAGAACACAAGTGCGCCAGTAGCGACCGCGCATCGGCCACATAGGCCCGCGCGGTGTGCGCCGACCTGTTCCGCCCGAGCCGCAGATGCCGCCCGAACTCCTCGAGCAGGGCCTCCAGATCCTCGGGCAACGCGTCCATACCCTCCACGGTCACCGCACCGGCCGCAATCGGCAAGTTCCCGCGCCGTACAGGCAGGCAGGCCGGTTGCCTTCCCACGTCGGTTGCGGAGCGGTCTCACACCATCTCCGCAGGCGAGAACCGCGGTCGATCGCCACCACTGTGCGCCCGTACCAGTCCGCCTTGTATTCCAGCATCGATCGCACGCGCCACACTGTGATCGCGGACCATGTTCCGCAGATTCAAGTCCTCGATCGCCACAACTTGGTTTTCGTTGATCAATCGGGTCGAGAGCTTGTGCAGGTGGTCATGACGCCGGTCGACAATGCGGGCGTGGATACGAGCGACTTTCGGTCGGACCTTCGCACGATCCCTCGAGCTCTTCTGCTTTCGAGACAGGGCGCTGTCCCCCGACACTGTCACCGGCGACGGCAATTCGCCCTCTGGCAGGGGACGCGACCACCGGGCCTCCGAGTCACCCCCGAATCGGCCGCTTTCACCCTCTGAAGGCCATTACGGCCCTGCGCGCGACGCGATCCTGAACCAGCCGGAGTGGTCCGAGCCGACCAGGCCCGCTAGCTCCAGGGCCGCGAGCACCGCACGCACGCTCGCCGGCTCCAGGTCGCACTGCTGCACCAGCTCCATCGGCAGCCGCGAGCCAATTGCGGGAAGTGCCGCGTAGATCAACGCCTCGACGCCGGACAGCGAGTCGCCCGGACTCGGGCGAGGGTCGCCGGGCAGTGACAGGCGCAACGGGCCGGCCTCGTCGATGATCTCCTCGGCGCGGCTGACCAGTAACGCTTCCCCCTCACGAATCATGCGATGACACCCCACCGAGGTCGACGAGGTAACCGGTCCTGGTACGGCCAGCGCCGGGCGGCCCAGGCGGCGAGCCCATTTCACGGTGTTACGCGCGCCGCTACGCAGCCCCGCCTCGACAACCAGTACACCGTCGGCGAGTGCGGCGATGAGCCGATTCCGGGCCAGAAAGTGCTCCTTGCGAGCGGCCACGCCGGGCGGATATTCGCTCAGGACGAGCCCGGCATCGGCGATCTCGGCCAGCAGTTGCGCATGTGCCGCCGGATAGGGCCGATCGACGCCGCACGCCAGCACCGCGATCGTCGGCGCCCCCGAGGCGAGTGCCGCACGATGAGCGGCGCCGTCGACCCCGAAGGCCGCGCCCGAGACAATTGTCCACCCGCGCGCCGCGAGGTCGCCGGTGATCTGCCCGGTCACCAGCTCGCCGTAGCCGGTGCTGCACCGCGAGCCCACCACCGCCAGGGCCTGCTCGCTGGAGCCCAGCAGCGACAGCGGTCCCCGTGCCCACAGCACCAGCGGCGTCGACGCGTCCTTGTCGCGCCCCGGGTCGAGCTGGCTCAACCCGAGCAGACGCCACGCGGGCCACTCCGGATCGTCCGGGGTGATCACCCGCCCGCCCAGTCGCGCCATGGCATTCACATCTCTTTCGGCGCAGTCGATCCCACGACGCCGCTCGGTCGGCCCCCGCAACGACTCCGGCAGATCGCACTCGCGCACGGCCCGCGCCGCCTCGACGACTCCGATCTGTTCGATCAGTGCCGACAGCGCCGCGCACGGCCCCTGGACCACCCGCGAGAGGTACACCCACGCCAGCAGCCGCTCGTCATCCACGGACGGGAGAAACACCGTCACCGGCAGCTCCGCAACCGCACCCCCGGCCGTCGCGGCATCAACGCCGACGGAATCGTCGGCGGCGTCGAAACCCGCACCCGCGCAATCCCGCAAACCGACAGCGGACCCCTCGGTATCCGTCGGCACCCGATAACCGTCCGCGGGATGGGCCGCCGCGATCGTCTCCGGATGGGCCGATGTGCTCTCCGCGGCGCTGGTCACCGCTTCCTCAGACATTGCCAGCCCTCCCATTCGGTAATGCGCCGAATCGCGACAGCCGGCCTTCCGTAGACGCCGCGTGTCGTATTCCGAAGTGCCACCGGCTGATCCGCTCCGACGCGCGGTCGCTCGTCCGCGCCTGTGCCCGGTAACAGCGGGCCGCGCCTGGACCTTGCACTGACAACTCGATCGCAAACACAGCTCCCCACCGCCCGCTCCCGGCGCAAAACAGCTCGCCACCATCCATTCCCGACAGCCCGCCACCGCCCGTTCCGGCGCAAACACAGCTGGCCACTGCGCGTTCCCGGCGTCAGCACCGCTCGCAGCCCATCGGCGGGCTCGCCGCACGCACTCATGCCGCACCTCGCTGACGGAAGTTCAGCGCCTGCATGACATCCTGCGTGTTCGGCACCTCTCCCCCGCGCAAGTCGCAAATAGTCCAGGCAACTCTGATGGCTCTATCTGCGCCTCGGGCCGACATCCGGCCCAGCCGCAGGGCGTTCTCCACCGGGACCAGCGCCTCGGTCGGCAGCCGGAAGCGCTGGCGCAGAGTGTGTCCGGGCACCTCGGCGTTCGTTCTCCAGCCGTACTCCTGCCAGCGCTCCGCGGCCGCACGGCGCGCCAACTCGACCCGCCCGCGGACCACCGCGCTGCTCTCGGCCGCCGCGGCGGCGAACGCACCGGCGGCCTGACCGTGCATCTGGCACCAGATATCGATCCGATCCATCAGCGGCCCCGACAATTTGCCGAGATAGCGCCGCCTGGCCAGCGGCGCGCAGATGCAGTCGACATCGCGAGCGGGGGCGCACGGGCAGGGATTGGCGGCCAGGATCAGTTGGAAGCGGGCCGGATACCGAGCCACGCCGTCGCGGCGGGCAATGCGAATCTCACCCTCCTCCAACGGAGTTCGCAACGCCTCGAGCACCTTCGTGCCGATCTCGGCGCATTCGTCGAGGAACAGCACCCCGCGGTGCGCGCGGCTCACCGCGCCCGGACGGGCCGAGCCGGACCCACCTCCGACCATCGCCGTCACCGACGTCGAATGATGTGGGGCGACGAAGGGCGGGATGGTGATCAGCGGATGGTCGCCGGGCAGTGTGCCTGCCACTGAATGAATCGCGGTGACCTCCAGCGCCTCCCGCTCGCTCAGTGGCGGCAGCAGCCCCGGAAGCCGTTGCGCCAGCATTGTTTTACCGATCCCGGGTGGACCGGTGAGCAGGACATGGTGGCCTCCGGCCGCGGCCACCTCCAGCGCCCATCGCGCCTCGTCCTGCCCGACCACCTCGTCGAGATCGTCGCCGGTACGGGCGCACGAGGGCAGAGCGCCATCGGGTTTGCGCAGCTGTCCCTCGCCGCGCAGCCAGTCGATGAGCTCGCGCAGGGTTGCCACACCGAGGACGGTGATTCCGTCGACCAGCCCGGCCTCCGCGAGTGCGGATTCGGGTACCACCGCCGTCGTCCGGCCCGCACCGCGCGCGGCCAGCACCGCGGGCAGCACCCCGCGGGCCTGCCGCACCCGGCCGTCGAGGGCTAGCTCGCCCAGCAGCACCGTGCCTTCCGGGCGCGCGGAGGGGATCGCGCCGCCCGCGTCCAGGACCGCCGCGGCCAACGCCAGGTCATACACGCTGCCGATCTTCGGCAGCGTCGCCGGGGACAACGCCAGGATCACTCGCCCGTCGGGCCATTTCTCCCCGGAGTTCTGCACCGCGGCGCGCACCCGATCCCGCGATTCCTGCAGGGTGGTGTCGGGCAGGCCGACCAGATGCACCGACGGCAGGCCCTGTCCGATATCCGCCTCGATCTCGACCAGCTGCCCGTCCACTCCGGTCACCGCCACCGAGAAGGCCCGGCCCAGCACCATCAGAACACCGCCTTCAGGTGCTCCAGGACCGGCTCGCGGGCCGGTGCGAGCAGCACCGACACCACATCGAAGCGGATGTGCCGCCACGGCCCGGCCTGCTCGTGCAGCCACAGCAGCGCCAGCCTGCGGATGCGCTGCTGTTTGGTGAAGGTCACCGCCTCGGCCGGGGTGCCGAATCCGCATCCTGAGCGGGTCTTCACCTCGACGAAGGCGGTAACCTCCGCATCCCGGACAATCAGATCCAGCTCGCCGTAGCGGCAACGCCAGTTCCGCTCGACGATCTCCATGCCGGCCGACTGCAGAAACTCCGCGGCCAGCTCTTCCCCGTGTGCGCCGAGCGCCAGATTATGTGCCACCCGGCCAGCTTGGCGTTGGCCTGTACCGGCCCCCTGCGGGCGACCTGCGGAAACAGAAAGCCTGTGGAAAGCCTTGCGGCTGTGGACAACACGGCGCCGACACGCGGATCGCCCGTCGAGCCGCACCCGGTCGAACGATGCGCGGCGCCCCGGCTCGGCCGGCAGCGCCGCCCACGTCTACTCCGGCAGGCGAAGGTCCGGCTTCTCCAGCTCCTCGATGTTCACGTCCTTGAAGGTGATGACGCGAACGTGTTTGACGAACCGCGCCGGACGGTACATGTCCCACACCCAGGCATCGGACATGCGCACTTCGAAGTAGACCTCACCGTCGGCGTTCTGCGGTCGCAGTTCGACAGAATTGGCCAGGTAGAAGCGGCGTTCGGTCTCCACCACGTACGAGAACTGACCGACGATGTCCTTGTACTCCCGATACAACGAGAGTTCCATCTCGGTTTCGTACTTCTCGAGGTCCTCAGCACTCATGCCTCCACCTCGCTAGCGCTCGGCTCCGGCATGAGCGCTGAAAGCGCTGTGCCTATGCTTCGCTCGCTGCGCTCGCTCATCTGGTGGAAAGTCCTCCCTCTCTCGCCGATCGTGTGCAGATATCATCTCGCATGCGCGCGAGCGGGGGCCACCCGCCTCACCCCGGGCGATTCCGGTTCCGCCGCCCCGACTTCCACGCCGTCGGTCGAGCGTACGTTCCGCCAGCTCCGGCGATGCTCGCTGCTGGGCCCCAGACGATTCAGCGCCGCAAGATGCTCGGGCGTGTTGTAACCCTTGTGCGCGGCGAATCCGTAGCCGGGCAGCCGTTGATCGAGTTCGACCATCATCCGGTCCCGGGTGACCTTGGCCAGGATGCTGGCCGCCGCGATGCACGCCGCGCTCGCGTCGCCGCCGATCACCGGCAGCGAGGGCACCACGATCCCGGGCACCCGGAATCCGTCGGTCAGCACGTAGCCGGGCCGCTGTTCGAGGCCCGCGACCGCCCGCCGCATGCCCTCGATATTGGCGACGTGAATGCCGATGGCGTCGATCTCCCAGGCCGGGATCACCACCACCCGGTAGGCCAGTGCGCGCCGCTGAATAATCGGAAACAGCTGCTCACGAGTCGTCTCGGACAGCTTCTTGGAGTCGTCGAGCCCGGCCAGCGAGTCGTAGGCCTTGGGTGCCAGCAGGCAGGCCGCCACGACGAGGGGGCCCGCACAGCAGCCCCGCCCTGCCTCGTCGACGCCGGCCACCGGCCCGAGTCCACTGCGAATCAGCGCCGCCTCGAGAGTGCGCAGGCCCGCCGCCCTGCGCATCACCACCCGCGGCGGCCAGTCTCCGGGACGATGCCCGTTGCGCGCCACTGCACCCACAGTTCGATTATCCTTCGCGCCCCGGCGGTCTCAGTTCCTCTGGGGGTCCTGGGCCCGCACCGGCCCGATCCGTCCCGGCGGCCAGATCTTGAAGACCGCCTTGCCGCGCACGTCCTTGATCGGCACGGTCCCGGACAGCTCGTCGTCGACGTGGGCGCGCGAATCGGCGGATTCGTTGCGGTTGTCGCCCATCACCCACAGATTGCCGTCGGGCACCTTGATCGGGCCGAATTCGCGGCCGACGGGATTGATCGACAGGCCCATCGGGGTCTTGACCGCGAACGGCAGGCCGGGCTGATACGGATCGAGGTAGTGGGCGTACGGCTCGTCCAGCGGTTTGCCGTCGACCTCCACGCGACCCTGCGCATCGCAGCACTGCACCGTTTGGCCACCGACCGCGATTACGCGCTTGACCAGGTCGTTCTCGTCCGGCGGCACCAGGCCGAAGAAGGAGAAGAAATTCTGGATGCCGCGCACGACCGTATTGGTGGAGCGGTTCGAGTGGTAGTCGCTGTTCCAGGAACCGGTCGGACCGACGAAGACCACCACGTCACCCGGCTTCGGATCGCCGAAATCGTAGCTGAGCTTCTCCACGTAGATCCGGTCCCCGGTACAGCCCGGACAGCCGTGCAACGTGGGCTCCATCGACTGCGAGGGGATCACGTACGGACGACCGATGAACGTCACCACCAGCGCCGCGATCACCGCCGCGATCACGATGAGGATCGGCAACTCCTGCCAGAACGGGCGCTGCTTCTTCTGCTTCTTCGCCCGGGACCGCCGACGACGCGGCGCGGCATCACCCACACTGTCTTCGTCCAAGCCGGCCACCCTCACCGAGTCGATGTCGTCTGCCACGCCGAACAGGTTATCCCGACAACCCGGCAAACGTTGACCGGGCCACGGATACACGAAACCCCCGGGCCGATGGACCGGGGGTTCGTACCGACGCGGAGCGCGAAGCTCAGCGCTTCTCCTTGATCTTGGCGGCCTTGCCGCGCAGATCACGCAGGTAGTACAGCTTGGCCCGGCGGACATCACCGCGGGTCACCACATCGATGTGGTCGATGTTGGGGCTGTGCACCGGGAAGGTGCGCTCGACACCGACGCCGAAGGAGACCTTGCGGACCGTGAAGGTCTCGCGGATGCCGCCACCCTGACGCCGGATCACGGCGCCCTTGAAGACCTGGATGCGCTCCTTGTTGCCTTCGATAACCTTCACGTGCACGTTGATGGTGTCACCGGGCCGGAAGTCCGGGACGTCGCTGCGCAGCGACTTTTCATCGACAAAGTCGAGGGTGTTCATTTCCGTCCTTTGGAGTTCGCGCGAACAGAGGAACCTGGCGGCGCGCAGTCTGCGCTCGACCGGTTCGTGCTCCGGATATGGGCGGTGCGCTGGGCAGAATTCGCCCAGGCAACCCGAGTATTGTGCCAGATCGGCTCGGCCGATCGTTAATCGGGTCCGTGACCGGGCCGTCGCGGAGCGGCCATGTGCGGAAGCAAGGGGCCGAGCGGGTGCGGGGGCGCGGGCACCACCGTACGGGCCAGCTCTTCCTCCGCCGCCCACCGCATGTGTTCGACGACATTCGGCTTACCGGCGACAAGGTCCTGCACGAAGATCTTGGCCCGGATCACCGGCCGGCGGTACCGGCGTTCACGCCGGATCGACCGTTGCATCAAACGGGGTCGCCCGGCATATCGCCAGCGTGCCCACGGCGCCCCGGGCCGGCTCAGCCGCAGCGCACCGACGAAAAGCAGCGGCAGGAAGAACATTCCGAACAGCCCGGTCCAGATCTTGCCCTTGGCGATGACGATCGCCGCGAGGGCCAGATTCACGAACGCGAACAGGCTGATGAAGGTGCGGCCCAGAGGGCTGTGATCGTGCCAGATACCGCCGATGTCAAGCAGCCAGAGCGGATGAAAGCCGAGCAGCAGCAGACCGGTGACCGCCAGCGCCACGAATACCGCGTCCACCGAGGTGCGGCCCTGCTCCTCCCAGTAGACATCGCGCAGGTAGTAGATGAGCGCGAACTCGTCGAGCACCAGGGCCGCACCGAGGCCGAACACCGACGACAGCGCGCTCACCGCGCCCAGGCCGCTGCTGTACATCGTGACCAGTCCGATTCCCGACAGCAGCACCAGCACCACGCCGAACACCATGTGGTGGATGTGCACGTCGCCCGCGCGCACGTTGCCGGGCCACCAGCGCACCTGCTTGCGGATCAGCCGCACGGACAGGCGGATCAGCAGGAAGCCGACGATGAATCCGAGCAGGAAACACAGCAGCGGCAGCCGGCCGTGCGCGACCACGGTGTCCTCCAGCCACCGTCGCAAGTAAGCCATCTCCACCTCGCCTCCCCGCTCGCGCCACCTCGCGAGTCGGATCCCACAGCCACATTGTGCAGGAACCAGCTGTGCCGCCCGGTGAACTACGGCCGACCTTGCGCCGCCACCCGGGCATCGAGCAGAAGCAGGGCGCCGCCGAACAGCGCTTCTGCCCCGCACGTCAGCGCGCAAACCTCATCCGGCGCGAATGTCACGATCCGCCACCCGGATTCCATCGTTACGACCGAATCCGGCTGGCTACTTCCCGAATCCGGCCCGGCGCAACGCGTCGGCCATCGAACCGGTGGGCTCGGGGGCATTGCGGCGCTGCGAGTTGCGATCCTGCCCACTGCGGCCCTGGCCGCCCTGGCCGCCCTGGCCGCCCTGGCCGCCCTGGCCGCCCTGGCCGCCCTGGCCGCCCTGGCCGCCCTGGCCGCCCTGGCCGCCCTGGCCGCCTTGGCCTCCGCGGCCACCCTGCCCGCCGCGGCCCTGGCCTCCGCGCCCCTGACCGCCCTGCCCCTGCTGGCGCGGGTTGCCGCCGCCGCGCTGGCCCTGCTGCCGCGGGCGCGAATCGCCCTTGTCCGGTTTGCCGGGCTCATCGTCCAGCCGCAACGACAGTCCGATGCGCTGCCGGGCCACGTCGACCTCGAGTACCTTGACCTTCACCACGTCGCCGGACTTGACGACCTCGCGCGGGTCCTTGACGAAATTGTGCGACATGGCCGACACGTGCACCAGCCCATCCTGATGGACGCCGATGTCGACGAAGGCGCCGAAGGCGGCCACATTGGTGACCACGCCCTCGAGCACCATGCCGGGCTGCAGGTCGGCAACCTTCTCGATACCCGCGGCGAACTCGGCGGTCTTGAACTCCGGGCGCGGGTCTCGGCCCGGCTTCTCCAGCTCGGAAATGATGTCGGTGACGGTGGGGACTCCGAAACGCTCGTCGGTGAAATCCGCGGGGCGCAGCGAGCGCAGCACCGCGGTGTTGCCGATGAGTTCGGCCACACCGCGACCGGTGGACTCGAGCATCCGGCGCACCACCGGATAGGACTCCGGATGCACCGCCGAGGTGTCCAGCGGGTCGTCCCCGCCGCGGATGCGCAGGAAGCCCGCACACTGCTCGAAGGCCTTGGGACCCAGCCGCGGCACCTTCAGCAGGGCGCTGCGACTGCCGAACGGACCGTTCTGATCGCGATGCGCCACAATGGATTCCGCCACCGACGCCGCGATGCCCGACACCCGCGAGAGCAGCGGTACCGAGGCGGTGTTGACATCGACGCCGACCGCGTTCACCGCGTCCTCGACGACCGCGCCCAGCGACCGGGCCAGCAGTGTCTCCGAGACGTCGTGCTGGTACTGGCCGACGCCGATGGACTTGGGGTCGATCTTCACCAGCTCGGCGAGCGGATCCTGCAGACGTCGCGCGATGGAGACGGCGCCCCGCAACGAGACGTCCATGTCGGGTAGTTCCTGCGAGGCGTACGCGGAGGCGGAGTACACCGAGGCCCCGGCCTCGGACACCACGATCTTGGTGGGCTTGTTCTCCGGGATCCGGGAAATCAGCTCCGTGGCCAGGGCGTCGGTCTCCCGCGAGGCGGTGCCGTTACCGATGGCGATCAGCTCCACGTTGAACCGGGCGACCAGCGCGGCGAGCACGGCCAGGGACTTCTCGGTCTGCCCCTGCGGCTTGTGCGGGTAGATGACCTCGGTGGCCACGGCCTTGCCCGTGCTGTCCACCACCGCCACCTTGACCCCGGTGCGGTATCCGGGATCCAGGCCCATCGTGGCGCGCGTGCCCGCGGGCGCGGCCAGCAGCAGATCGCGCAGATTGGTGGCGAACACGTCGACCGCGTCCTTCTCGGCGGACTGCCGCAGCCGCATCCGGATATCGATGCCGAGGCTGACCTGCAGCTTGGTCCGCCACGCCCAGCGCACGGTGTCCAGCAGCCAAGTGTCGGCGGCGCGGCCCTGATCGGCGATGACGAACTTCAGCGCGATCCGGCCCTCGTAGATCGTGCGCTCGCCCTCGGCGAGTTCTTCCGCGTCGGACTCGAGGTGCAGGGTCAGCACCTCCTCCTTCTCCCCGCGCAGCAGGGCCAGGATGCGGTGCGAGGGCAGCTTGTCGAACGGCTCGCTGAACTCGAAGTAGTCGGCGAACTTCGCCCCGGCCTCTTCCTTGCCGGCGCGCACCCGCGAGCTGACCTGCCCGCGATTCCACATCAGCTCACGCAGCTCGCCCACGAGATCGGCGTCCTCGGCGAAGCGCTCCACCAAGATCGCGCGGGCACCCTCGAGCTGGTCGGCGGTGTACTGCGCCGGATCGGTGGTCGGGTCGCCGATCAGCGCGTCGGCGACCGGCTCGTGCCCGGCCTCGCGCGCGATCTGGGCCTTGGTGCGCCGCTTCGGCTTGTAGGGCAGGTAGATGTCCTCGAGGCGGGCCTTGGTCTCGGCCAGCATGATCTGCTGCTCCAGCGCGGCGTCCAGCTTGCCCTGGCCTCGAACGGATTCCAGGATCGAGGCCCGGCGCTCGTCGAGCTCGCGCAGGTAGTGCAGCCGCTCCTCCAGCTGGCGCAGCTGCGCGTCGTCCAGGCCGCCGGTGACCTCCTTGCGGTACCGGGCGATGAACGGAACGGTGGACCCGCCGTCGAGCAGTTCGACCGCGGCGCGTACCTGTTCGTCGCGCACGTTGAGCTCGGTGGCGAGGCGGCGGCCGACGCTGGCTAGGTGGACCGTCGCTGTTCCTGCCGGAGCCGCGGGCGCGGCGCTGCCGGTCTCGGCGCTGGCCGTTTTGGTGCTGACGGGTTCGGAGGCTGTCGTCACGCCCGCAGACACTACCGTCGCCCTCCGACAGCAAACCAGGGTGCCGCGCCGCCGCGCCGCGCGGCCGCACCCCTTTCCGCCCATCGCACGCCGTTCCGGTTGCGAAATCCACGCTCCCCCAGCGCAATTGCCCGACGCGACTACGCGCGCCGAATCGCGGCGCGCAGATACCCCAGCAGGTCGTCGACGAGGTCGGCCGGATCGGCGCGCGCCTTTCCGTCGGCGGCCAGTTCGATCGACTCGGACGACCAGCTGCCGAACCAGGCCGAGATCGACGCGGTGATCAGCAATGCGGCCGTGGTTGCGGACCTGCGGGACCACACCGCCGAGGGCATCCAGCGCACGCTGGCCACCAACCACCTGGCGCCCTACTTGCTGTTGCGGCTGCTCGGCGAATCCCTCGCGGCGGCTGGGCGATCCGCGCGCCTGGTGGTCGTCGGCGCATCACCCACCGCACTACGCCGCGTACCGGTGCGCCTGGACGATCTGGGGTTTGCGAACGAACATCCGCACGGCGTCCCACCCAGCTTCCGCCCGTTCGTGGCCTATGGCCGCACCAAGAATATGAACGCGATGTTCGTCTACAGCCTGGCGCGCCGGTTGGCGGGCTGCGGCGTCACGGTCAACGGGGCGCATCCGGGCATCATCCGCAACACCGGACTCGCCCGGGACTCCGCGAAAGGTCTGTTTCGTGTATTCGGATGGACGCAATGGGTCAATCCGTTCCTGCCCGGTCCGGACGCGGGCGCGGACACCCCCGTGTGGCTGGCGACGGCCGCCGAACTCGAGGGCGTTACGGGACGATTCTTCGTGCGCCGCAAGGAGGTTCGCACGGCGCCGCATACCACCGACGACGCTCGCCAGGACTTGCTCTGGCACGAGAGTGCCCAACTTGTCGGACTGCCTGGTTGATTCGTCGCGCGGGATATCGCGGCGCACAGAGTCCACCGCGATCACACGACGGCATTGCGGCACACCGGAATACCGCCGCTATATCCGAGGGCGGGCCGTGGGTACCTACTCGGGCGGGAGCAGGTCGGGGCGGCGCTCCCGGGTGCGGGCCAGTGACTGCTCGCGACGCCAGGCATCGATCTTGGCGTGGTTGCCCGACAGCAGGATCTCCGGAACGTCCAGCCCGCGCCAGCTGACCGGACGGGTATAACTCGGCCCCTCGAGCAGCCCGTCGGAGAACGAATCCTGTTCGTGGGACTGCCGATTGCCCAGGACGCCCGGGCGCAGGCGGACCACGGCCTCGGCCATCACCAGTACCGCGGCCTCGCCGCCGATCAGCACGTAGTCGCCGATGCTGACCTCCTCGACCCGCACCCGGCGCGAGGCATCATCGAAGACTCTTTGATCGATGCCCTCGTAACGACCGCAGGCGAAGACGAGATGCCGCTCACCGGACCATCTCTGGGCGGTGGCCTGCGTGAACGGGACTCCGGCGGGGGTGGGCACCACCAGGAGGGCGTCGTCGGGGCAGACCTCGTCGAGCGCGTCACCCCACACGGTGGGCTTCATGACCATCCCCGGGCCGCCGCCGTAGGGGGAATCATCCACGGCCTTGTGCACGTCGTGGGTCCAGCGACGCAGATCGTGGACTCCCACCTCGACCAGGCCCTTGTCGATGGCCTTGCCCAATAGCGCCGTCCGCAGGGGCTCCAGGTACTCGGGGAAGATCGTGATTACGTCCAGGCGCAGCGGCCCGGGTGCGGATTCGGTCGAGGATGCCGCCCCGGACTCGCCCGCCGCCTCGTGACCCGGCGCCGCGTCACGTGGTTCGGCGAATCCGTCGCTCATCGCTCACTCCTTGTCCGGCAACCCTTCCGGGTCCAGCAGGCCCTCGGGCGGATCGATGACGATCAGGCCCTCGGCGATCGATACGGTGGGAACGATCGCGTTGACGAAGGGAATCAGGATCTCCCGCTGCTTGCCCGCGGCATCCTCGGCGGTCACCGAAAGCAGTTCTCCCGCAGCCGAATGCAAGACCTCCGCGACGGTACCGACCACGGTGCCGTCGGCCAGCTGCACCGAGAGTCCCTCGAGCTCATGGTCGTAGAACTCGTCGGGATCCTGCGACGGCGGCAGATCATCGGTGTCGACCAGAAAGACCATGCCGCGCAACGCATCCGCCGCGGACCGTCCGGCGACGCCGCGCAGATGCACGAGGAGCCGGCCCGAGTGCTCCCGGACCGACTCGACGGTGTATTCCTGAACCGACTTCGCGCGCGGCATGCGGCCACGCAGGACCGCACCCTCGGCGAAGCGCAATTCGGGCTCGTCGGTGCGGATCTCCACGACGAGTTCGCCGCGCACTCCGTGCGACTTGGCGACCCGCCCGACAACCAGTTCCATCTACTGATCGGTGTCGACGACGTCGACCCGAATGCCCCGGCCGCCGATCCCGGACACGAGGGTGCGCAGCGCGGTCGCGGTACGGCCGCCCCGCCCGATCACCTTGCCCAGATCGTCCGGGTGCACATGCACCTCGACGGTGCGGCCGCGACGGCTGGTGATCAGCTCGACGCGGACGTCGTCGGGATTGGCGACGATGCCGCGAACCAGATGTTCGACAGCATCGGCGACGACGGCAGACATATTATTCAGCAGCCTCGGTCTCGGTGGCGGCCTCGGCGGCCTCCTCCTTCTTGGCGGCCTTCTTCTTCGGGGTCACGGCCTCGGCGACCGGCGCGTTGTCGGCCGCGGCCAGGGCGGCGTTGAACAGGTCCAGCTTGGACGGCTTGGCGGCCTTGGTCTTGAGGGTGCCCTCGGCGCCCGGCAGGCCCTTGAACTTCTGCCAGTCACCGGTGATCTCCAGCAGGCGCTGGACGGGCTCGGTGGGCTGCGCGCCGACGCTCAGCCAGTACTGCACGCGCTCGGAGTCCACCTCGATCAGCGAGGGCTCTTCCTTCGGGTGGTACTTGCCGACATTCTCGATGGCGCGGCCGTCGCGGCGGGTGCGCGCATCGGCGACGACGATGCGGTACTGGGGGTTGCGGATCTTGCCGAGCCGCGTGAGCTTGATCTTGACAGCCATGGGCTTGCCTTTCGGATGGGTCGGCCTGGGCCGACCGAATGGTCACGGCGCAATTCAGCGACCCGCACGGCTTGCGGGCCCGGTTTCGCGTTGAGTGTGTGACCGCCGCGCGGTACGTAACCGGAGACGGGCTGCACTTGTCCTCGACGAGGACGGTTGTTCATTGTGCCAGACGGGGCTCAGCGCCCAGAAATCGGGCCGCGATCAGCGCAGTTGGGCCGTAGAGACCTTGACCGGCGCTGGGCCTGGGGCGGTGATCACTTCACCCGCATCCGCGTAGACCCGCTGGCTGTATCCGCCCCCGTCCAGTTCGTAGCCCCAGAATCGCACCCCGCCCTTCTTCGGCAACTCTACGATCCACAAATAACGAACCTGCGCACCCGCATAGGCCGCGATTTTGGTGTCCCGCTCCTCGCGAGTATTGCCCGGAGACCAGACCTCCACGGCAAGCAGCAGGTTGTTCGCGGAGAAACTGGTGTGCTCGGCATCGGTGTCGACAATCGAGATGTCCGGTATCACGCCCGTTCGGAAAGGCGTACTCAGCCGCACACCCACCCCAGGCAAGACCTCGAGGTCGACACGACCGGCCACCTCGATCGCATCATCCAACAGACGCGCAAGCCGAAACGTCACCTTCTGATGCGAACCGCCGGGTGGAGGCGTCGTATGCAGGTACCCCAGAATCAACTCGAGTCGCGATCCATCGTCTGGGTGGTCCATCGCCAGCCAGTCGTCCACTGTCGTGGGCCCCAGCGGGTGGATCGTCGCAACCTCGGCGGTCATCGTCGTCTCCCAACGGACATCAGGTGGGTAGGTAGAGCAGTACCTGTTCGCACAACAGTTGACCTACTACATCGCAGCAGGTCGCAGCCAGAAAATCAGCATCGGCGCGGCGTGGCAGACCCGCCGGTTTCTGGAATTTCCAGTAATTCGACGCCTCGTCGACCAGGCTCACGGGCACGCCGTGCAGACGTCACCGATGCGCTGTGACCGGATCGCGGCGGGGGTACACCCGCCCTCGAAGGACGACATAGGCGGGGGCGGACAGCGCTTCCGGACCAATCCGCGGGTCCGCCTCATACACCACGAAATCCGCCGAGGCCCCGTGTTCGATCCCCGGACGCCCTAGCCACTCGCGGGCATTCCACGACGACGCACCCAGCGCCTCGTGCCGGGACAGGCCCGCGCCGGCCAACGCGTCGATCTCCTCGGCGATGCGGCCGTGCCTGATCGAACCGCCCGCGTCGGTACCCGTATATATCGGCACCCCCGCGGCATGGGCGTTGGCGACGGTGTCGCGCACGCGGCGGTGCAGATCGCGCATGTGCGCGGCATAGACGGGGAATTTGGTTGCGCTGTCGGCGATTTCGGGGAAGGTGGCGATATTGACCAGGGTCGGCACCAGGGCGGTGCCCTGGCGGGCCATCATCTCGATGGTGTCGTCGGTCAGGCCGGTGCCGTGCTCGAGGCAGTCGATGCCGGCGCCGATCAGTCCGGGCAGCGCGTCCTCACCGAAGACGTGGGCGGTAACCCGGGCGCCCTCGCGGTGGGCGGCGTCGATCGCCTCCTTCAGGATCGCATCGCTCCACAGCGGGCGCAGGTCGCCGACGGAGCGGTCGATCCAATCGCCGACGATCTTGACCCAGCCGTCGCCGAAGCGCGCCTGTTCGGCGACGATCTCCGGCAGGTCGCGCTCGTCGTCGAGTTCGATGCCCAGTTCCCGGATGTAGCGCTTGGGCCGGGCGATATGCCGACCGGCGCGGATGATCCTCGGCAGATCTTCGTGATCGTCGATGAAGTGGGTGTCGATGGGCGAGCCCGCGTCGCGGAGCAGCAGCGCGCCGGCGTCGCGCTCGGTCTCGGCCTGGGCGATCGCGCCCGCGCGGTCCTCGTCGCCGCCGCCGTAACGCAGGCCGACGTGGCAGTGCGCATCGACCAGGCCGGGCACGATCCAGCCTGTGTCGCATAGGGTTTCGGCGTCTCGAACGGGCTCGACGGAGATCAGGCCGTCGTGCACCCACAGATCGCGCACGTCGTTGCCCGGAAGAACCACTCCCCGCAGATGCAATCGCATACCGCCTCCTGGTTGCGCCCCATGTTTCCGATCACAAAATACTGTCCACGCCGATAACAGTCACGCTCCCGCGCACGAACGGGCATGTGACACATCGGGTGTGAAATACACTGTGGCAGGTCGGTTGGAGTGCAGGAGACCCGCTGCGCCGGAAGCGTTGCCGGTCGATGGCCGGCCGCCGATGTCCGTCCCGCCGCGGCCCGATGGGCATGTCAAGAGGTATTGCAGAGTAAAGTCTCCCCATAGAGTGGTGTGGCGGTGCGGCCGAACCAGATTGTGTTGAGCATCAGGAGAACTCGACGTGAACAACGATGAAACCGGCGTCGGCCGCACCGAGTCGCGCCGGGCGATCGACGGGCGTCTTCGCTCGACCGCCGTCTCGTCTCCGCAGTTGCTTTCCGTTCACCGTTGAATCCTGATGGCACAACGGATCCCGCGCTGAGAAGCACCGATCGATGAGTCTCGAGATCCCCCCAGGGTTGCAGTGGTTGTCCTACCTGGCGGGTTCGTCGTGGCCGAAGGGTGATGAGGACAAGCTCTTCGATCTGAGCAAGGTGTGGGGCGTCGCGGCGACCGATCTCGAGAACATCATCCCGCAGTTGCATGCCGCGTGCGATACCGCGCTGGCGAATTATTCCGGTGGCGGCGCTGATCAGATGAAGACCCAGTTCGACGGGTTCTTTACCGGGGACAACTCGATCGAGAACATGGTCAAGGGCCTGCAGCAGATCGAGGAATCGGTCTACGACTGCGGCACCCAGACCGAGTACGCCAAGCTGCAGATCATCATCATGCTCGCGATCATGGCCGCGGAGATCGCGTACGCGCTGGCCACGGTGTGGGGGGCGTGGGCGGTGGGGGTGATCGAGGCCGAGGGTGCGGGCCTCATGCGGATCATCGCGCGCACGCTGGCCGAGAAGCTGGCCGCGCAAGCGGCGAAGGTGGCCGAGAAGCCGTTGTGGAAGCTGGCCGCGATCGAGGCGCTCAAGCAGGGCGGCATCGGGATGGCCTCAGATGCGCTGGCCCAGGGCATCGAACTGGCGCAGGGGCACGAGCATTCGTTCAACCTCAAGCAGATGCTGGTCTCCGGCGCGGTCGGCGCGGTGTCGGCGGGGGTCGCGACCCCGGTCGGGCATTTGGGCGGGCAGTATCTGGGCAAGCTGGTCGCGGGCGATAAGGGCATGACCTGGTGGAAGGCGGGTCTCGTCGCGGTCGGTTCGGGTATCCCGGCCGGGATGGTGGGTGCGGGGGCCGGGAGCCTGACCAACGGGATCCTGACCGGGCAGTGGGAATTCGATCCGGTCTCGCTGCTGGGTGGGGTCGGTGGTGGTCTAGTCGGTGGCGTGCACGGGGTGCTGGGTCATGTCCAGGGCAACTTCGGCCTGCACGGACTGGACGAACACGGCGAACAACTCCCCGCCTACACCGACGAACGCCCACCCGCCTACGGCGACGGTTCCACGGACAAGACGGGTAAGACCGACCCCGGCTCCCGCTACACCCCGGACACGCCGAGCGCCACGAACGCGAACGTGCGAGCCGAACGCTTCGCGGGCGAGCCCCTCGAGGTCACGAACGCCCGCCCCGACGAATCGGCCGGCGGCAACGAGCCGGTCATCGGCGCCTCGACCACGGCAACCTCGCGGGGCGATACGGGCGCGGGATCGAATCCTGGAGCCCGGCGAACCACCCCGACACCCGTCGGGAACATCGGGTCCACCCGCTACGTGGCCGCGGGCTCCTCCGGCTCCCGCAACGGCAGCACCCGCAACGCCCCCTCGACCGGCAACGGCACACCCCGCACGAGCACCGGGTCCTCGACCGCGCGGCCGAAGCCCACGCCGAGTGAGCAGCGCACCGCCACGAACGGGAACAGGGCCGCACGGTCCGCCTCGGCGGGCGGGGACGGCCGGACCTCCCTCGAACGCAATCCGGTCGCGCAGCACACCGGCCGGACCGCGCCCGAGCGCACCTCCGGCACGGCCCGTGAATCCTCGAAACCCGCAGCCGCGCAAACACTGTCGTCCCACGCCGAACCCGCGACGACCAGGCCGGTCCAGCCACCGCGCCGCTACTCGGCGACCTCGACCGTCGCGGACGGATCCACCGGCCACCTCGACCCGCTGCGCACCGACACCGATCACACCGCCCCCGCCACCGGCAGTAGCCCGCTTCCCACGACGACCCGCGACATCCCGTCCCGCCCGGACTCCCCGGTCGGCGACTACCGCAGCGACAGTGACAGCGACAGCATCTCGGACACCCACAGCATCTGGGACAACGACGACGCCCGCAGCCAGTACAGCGATACCGATACCGAATACAGCGACACCGGCAGCGAGTACGGCGATAAGGACCTGGGCACCTCCGGGACCGATACCGCCGGAGGCAGCCCGTTGCGCCCGGTCGCCGAGACCGAAAATATCCAGGGGCGCGACCCGTCCCTCTCGGCTACCCCCGAGAGCAAGACGACCCCGATGGGCCGCGACCCCGATTCCGTGGACGCTCCCGGTCCCCGCCCGCTCGGCATCGAGGGCAGTAATCCGTTGCGCCGCACCGGAAGCGATCAAATTTACGAGCCCTCCACACCGCTGGGCGCCGACGGAAAGCCGACCGGCGAGGTGCGTCGCGGTGACGCCCGAATCGACACGGGCACAGGCAAATCCGGTGATCCAGCATCCCGGATCACCGCGGACCGGCGCGCACCCGGCGACCGCGAACCGGCCGATACTCCGGCGGCGCGGGCATCGGCCTCGGACAAGCCGCAGGCGGGTATCGAATCCCGCACCACCCGGCCCGAATCCGGCAAACACGATGTCACCGCGCCACGCGACGTCCCGGCGGCGGCCGCGCATGAGCACGAGGTCGCGCAGGCTCGTGAGGAAGGGCTCAAACGGACGCGCAGGCGGGTCGTGGAGGCGGAAACCCGTGCCGCGCAAGAGCGTCAGGCACAGACCGACCGGATCACCTCCTCCCGGCAACGCGTCGAGTCCGCCGAGCGGGCGTTGCACGAGGCCCGCGACCACGACGTGCCCGCCGCGCAGGCCGCACACGATCAGGCGGTCGCCGAGCATACGAAGACCGTCGACGACGCCCTGACCAAGCTGCTGACCGCGTCGCGCTCGGCGGGCGGCGAGCGGTGGGAGGCGTACCAGCGCGGGGAGCTGGACCGGGCGGAGACCTTCAAGGCGGTCGCGCAGGAGCGGGTCCAGGCCGCCCGCGCGGCGGCGGATGCGCGGCAGGAGTATTACGAGCTGCGGGCCGGATCGGGTAAGCCGTCGGACAAGTCGGGGCCGTTGACCAAGCTCACCGACACCGAGCTGGAACACACGATCAAGCACGGGACGGACAACGAGAAGAACGCCGCGCTCAACGAGCTGTCACGCCGAGTGTCCGGGAAGGTGAAGCGGTTCACCCAGGACATGGCGGACCTGTTGATGGAGCACGCCCCGGTCGAGGTCGATACCGGCGAGGGCAAGGAGATGCTGGTCATCCTGCGCTCGGTGCGTATCGCCCTGGACGACGGCCTGGCGCACGTGATGACCTCCAGTGATCCCCTGGTGGATCACATGCAGCACGAGTTCCTGAAGCTGGTCGGCGAGCGCACCCTGAATCTGAAGGTCTACCACCTGGATTCGGATGAGCCGTTCCCGCACCGCACCGACGGCGAATCCCTGATCGTGGTGGGCACCGCCCAGGACTACGGATTCCGCGCGGTCAAGGAAGCCCAGGCCATGATCGACAAGCTGAAGGACGCCGGGCTGGCCGGCGACGACCTGAAGTCCCTGCAGACGAGCCTCGAGTCCGCCCCGGACTTCCCCGCCTACAAGACCCTTCTCGACGACGCCGCGCAGGCCCGCGGCCTGAAGGACCGCTACGAACCGTTCCCGGGCGGGAAACTGACCGTCGACGAGATCGACGCCCAGCTGATCGACGAGCAGACCCACTACGTGCTCTCCCCCGGCAAGGCCGACGCCGCGAGCCCGGAATTCGTGGCGAACACCAAGGACCTCTGGGGAAACTTCCAGCGCGCCAAGGACGAAGGGGCGCTGGAGGCGGCCGATTTCGGGAAGAACCCCGATATCCCCGGAATGTTCAACTCCCGCCTGACCGATGCCGGGCGCGGCAAACTCGAAACCCTGCTCGGGCGCCCGCTCACCGACCACGAGGTCGAGGAATACGCGCACGCCGCCCAGGCCGAGTGGGGACCCAGCCAGGACACCGACTATCACGTCAATGACGAGGGGAAAATCAAAATCATCTCCTCGGCCACCAACGACCAGCTCATGGACGACCCGGAGAAACAATCCTCCAGCCGCTGGAACGGGTTCGCCAAATACCTGGAGGTCAAACACGGCTCCGGCGACGGCAGCAACATCACCGCCGACCCGGAATACTCGATCAGCATCACCGGTAAACAGTTGTTCTCCGGCGGGCACTTCGAGATCCGCGGCACCTCGGGCACCCTGCTCACTCCCACCGAGGAGACTCCGCGCGGCGTCGAGGACGTCATGCACGACGAATACGGCACCGGCCCCATCGCTCGGGTGGAGCGGTTCTTCACCTCACAACTGGATCGGCGCCCGGACCAGCACTTCGCCGATAAATCCAGCAAATTCACCCAGATGGCCAGGGACATCCTGGATACCGCGTTCGTGAGGAACGAGGACACCGGCGAACTCGAGCAGAAGGGTCTGCCACAGCTGGGGGTGGCCATGGATAACGCCGATGTCGCCCGCCTCGCGTCCGCGTTGAAGGACGAGGCCGCCGCCCGCAGGGTCGATGTCCACTTCGAGGCGATCGACGCCGCGTGGATGGACTCGTTCGGCAGCAAACGCGCCGCCTACGACCGGCTCCAGGAGATCATCGCCGCGGGCGGCCAGCTGGGGAAGATCACCCTCGGGAACAAGGTGATGAGCCGCGGCGTGGACATCACCCCGGTCAAGGAGGCCTTCAAGGAAGTCGTCGACGAGGACGGCAACGTGAAGGTCACGGGCGGCCTGAAGGTGAAAATCAGTGGCGGCCCGGCCTATTCGGCCCGCGTGAACCATCAGGTCGAGACCCGCGCCGCCCGCAGCGGCGACCTCGCGCGCGGCCGGGAAAACGGCGGCACCCCCGGCGAGGCCGTGCACTACATCTCCCCCGAGGACTACCGATCGAGCGCCCCGACTCCCCGCGTCAAGGTCCTGGTCACCCGCTACCAAGACGCCGCGACCGCCCACACGCGGGCCACCGAGGCGCACGAGACCGAACCGACCGCGGACAGCGAGGCCACCCTCGAACACACTCGGAACGACCTCGACCACGCCGTGGGCGACCTCCGCAAGTACGCCACCCCTTGGCAGAAGGCCGCCGTCGAACAGCAACTCGTCAACTCCCGCCGGGCACACGACTACGCCGCCAACGCCCCACCGGCGCACGAGTCCGCCGCCCACCAGCCCGCCACGCCTCCTCCCAGAACCGACGGCAGCCAGACATCCGAGGCCACCCCGCCGCATACCGGCCACACACCCGTGGACCTGGACACGCTCTTCGGCGCTGCAATCGGCAACACCCACCCCGTCACCGTCGAGCAGGCCCGCAACGACTGCGCCCAGCAGGTCCTGCAACGCCTCGCCGACGAGTCCCCCGACAACCACGACATCGCCCCGCCCACGGAGCCGGTCGGCCTGCACGGCATGGACGCCGTGGACTTCCAGACGCGCTCGGCGGGAACGCTGCAGACCTTCCCCGACCACGCAGCCATCGCCCAGCAACTCCGTCGGCTCGGCGCCGGAGCGAAGGCCGTGGTCGTCGAGAAGTACACGGGCGCGACCAACCGGCACGGTATCGGCGCACACGCCCTCTATCTGAAAAATACCAACGGCGAAGACATTTCGGTCTGGGATCCCTCGAGCGACCGGGAATACCCCCTCGAATCCCACACCCCCCATAACCTCGCCGGCATCACCGCCGCCATGTACAACCCACAAGGCCAGGCCGAAATCGTCCCCGGCTACGACACCGTCGGCACCCAGCTCATCGGCACCGCACGCATCGGCTCGACCCCTACAAGGAACGCAGAGCCGGACATCCCCACCTTCGTCATCACGGATCCATCCGGGGCGCCGCAACCACACGACGCCGACGGCCACCACCCGGAACAGTCCCCCCTCGGGCACCCGACGAACACCGAGACGAATCCGGCAACATCGCACGAGCCACTGGAGGAATATGACCGCGCGGTGTTTGCGCCCGCGCGGCCGCCCGCACCGCCCGCGACGGACCGAACGGATTCGGTGGTGTCGCGCGCTGCCGAGGAATTCGAGGACATTTTCGACCAGCCGCTCAGACTGGAACAGCTGTATCACGCGCTACAGCCGGAGTGGCCGGACCTGTCGTTCGATGACCTGCAGACGTTGCGGACACACTCCTATCTGGAGAACGGGATGTCGCCCCCGACGGTGGCGCGGGAGAACATGGATGCCTTCGTGCACGGCATCTGGGACCGCCGCGAGTCGTTCCCGAACGTGAATCACATCTACAACGCATACCTGGACCGGGGAGCGGGTGAGCGGCCCGACGCTCGCACCTTCAGGGATGAGGTGGTGCAGATCCTCGCGCACCGCGCGCCCGGCTCCGCGCGGCAGGCCGACATGGAGGAGGTCGGGGTTCTCACGCCGGACAACGCCGGCAACTGGGCGCCCGAAGACATCCCGGTCGTACATTTCGCTCGGGAGAATGCCCGCCCCGAGGACGGCGGATTCAAGATTTACGTGAATGCGGCCGGCAACGCGCGGTCTCGGGTGCTCGCCCACCTCGTGCGCGAGGTTCTCGACGACCCCGACCGGTTCCCGGGGGTCGGCGAGGTGAAGGCGTTCGGCCCGGGGGAGCGGCGGGTGGACAACGTCGTGGCCTACGTCAGCGATATGGACGCGGTGTATCGGGTGCTCGCCTGGTTGCGGGAATTCCAGGCCGGTCACCTCGATATGTTCCTGTGGGACGCGCCGACGGGGTCCGAACAGGAGCTGGCCGGTGTCGGCTTCGCCGCCGAAGCACTGGAAGGTAGCTTCGGCACCTCTCGGGCCTCCGCGATCGCCACGGCGCTCAGCATGCACCGTCACGGCACATTCGACGACTTCTATAACGAGGTGCAGAACCAGTTCATCCTCAGAGATATTGATCCCGATGAGGTGCACCTGAACCTGCCGCTCGAGGACGACACCGTCTCCGAGAGCGACGAGGAATCCCCTCGCACAGTACCGGCATTCGAGCCCATGGACGTCGACTCCGACTTCGGCCCCACCGAAGACCACGGCCCAGGTCCCGGATACTTCACCGGCTCCGAGTACACCGACAACGAGTTGCACTGGCTGTTCCAGGACGAGCCCGGGCCCCGGGATGCGCAGCAGGATCCGTACAGCGGGCGCAGGTGGTTCTCCTCGGCGGTCCCGGACAACCCGGCGGTCCATGGGCTCAGCACGATCGGGACGGCACAGCACACCGTGGTGATCGCCGCGGATGGCCGGGCAGTGGTGATCGGGCCCACGGCGAGGGTGCGAACGGGTGGATCGCCCCTGTCCGGCGATTCTGACATTCCGATCTGGCTGGATTCGAACCCCGCCGAGGTATTTACGATGGCCGCCGGGCTGCGCGAGATGTTCGATTGGTCCGCGCATCCCGACGGCGGATGGGCGGGCACGCCGAAACAGAGCCCGCAGCACGGGGGAACCGGGCGGCTGCTGTTCACGACCGGCCAGGGATCGGTCGTGGGGTGGGGACCCGGCACCCTCGTACCGAGCAGGCCGACCGCGGGCGGGCTGAAGGTCGAGCATCAGGGCTCACTCGTCGTGCTTCCACCGGACGCCGTGCACGCGCTGGGCATGGACGGCCCCTCGGAATCGGCAGTGCCGATATCCGCGGATCCGCTGTTCACAGAGACGGACTCGCGGCCGACCCCACGCCGGGCCGATGTGCACGGCGATATCTGGCCGGATCGCCCCGGGCTGCTGCGCAATCTCGGTGACATCGCCGAGCAGGACCCGCAGGCGCTGGCGGACATGTTCCACGCCTACCCCGACGGCACCGTCGGGATCCGATTCTTCGTCGACGGCATGCCGCGCTGGGTACGGACCGACCGCAGCCCGCTGCACTTCCCCTCGAACGGCAAGCCGCTGTGGCCCGCACTGCTGCACAAGGCCTATTCGATTGTGCGATTCGAGACCGGTCCAGCAGCAACGATTTCGGCCCGGCCGTTCGACGCGCCCATCGATCCCGATTCCGTACCGGTACGCCCCATGCCGCGACCGCTGCGAGAACCGGGGCGGACGATACAGACCTCGACCGGCGCCCTGTACCGCGACGGCGGGCCGGTGGCGCGGGATGCGGCGCAGGGCAGCATCGGAGACTGCTACCTGGTAGCGCCGCTGAAGAATATCGCGAGCCGGAATCCCGAGGCCATCCGGAGCATGATCAAGGAATATCCGGACGGAACTTTCGCCGTGCGATTCTTCGCACCGGGCGGCATTCCGACATGGGTGCGAGTCACCCCGGAATTCCATGCCGACGACAACGGCGCGATGATCTATGCGGTACACGACGATCAGCATGCGCTGTGGCCGGCGCTCATCGAGAAGGCGTATGCGTCGTGGAAGGGCGGTGACTTCCAGAATATCGTGGGCGGTAACCCGTCGATCATCATGACGGAACTGTTGCCGCCGTACGAGGCGGGAAGCTTCGACTCGATACACCAGCCCACGCGCAGCGTTGAAATCATGACATTCCTGCATCCGATGCGGTTCGATATCGATACGCTGCACGAGCTGATCTCCGAGCAACTGGACGAGAATACGACGCCGGACACGTTCACATTCGCGAAACGGCTCGCCGGACTGCAGGACGAATGGCACGATGAATGGCACTACGGAGATACGGAACTCCACTCCGACAGCTTTCAGGAATTCCTGGAGTACCACCTGGACGATGCGGAGCTGAACCACTGGTCGGACGAAATCGCCGCCCTGCGCAACCACCTGTACGAAGTCTACGACACCGAGGAACCGCTGACGAGCGACGTCACCGTTCGCCATATCGCCGACTTCCTCCGGTTCACCCTCGGACGCGGTGACACGATCACCCTGAGCACACCCGATTCCGGGAACTCCTGGGACAATCAGACCAAATACCCGGGAATCGTGGGGGGCCACGGATATTCGGTGCGCGGCGTACGATCCGAGCCCAACGGCAGCATCATGCTGCAACTCGAAAACACGTATCGGGAAAACTCGAGAGTGCTGGACCCGATCGACGGCATCACCTATGGCGACGGCGCCGAACTGGATGTCGATATCGAGCATCTGAACAAGTTCAGCTCGATCAATATTCGTGGCACCGGTGTGCGCTTCGCCCTCGGCGATCCGGACCCCGCGGAATCGCAGGCCCGGCAATTCATCCAGGCCGAACCGCCCGCCACCCACTCCACGCAGGCCGATACCGGCGGTACCTCGGCGCACGAACCCGTCGACGGCGACTCTTACTTCGGCGCCGATCTCCTGCGAAAACTGGAGTGGGAACTCCCCAGCGACCCCGGCCACCCGGATCTCACCCGGACCCGCTACGACCACCCAGACCTCGCGCGCCCGGTCCTGTCCGACCAGGAGCGGCTGGAGAACCTCAGCCCCGAGGACAAGAAGAGGCTGCTGCCGACGCCGGGCGTCCCGATCACGATGACCGGCGGCGACGGCCTGATCATGGTCGACGGCTCGGGCACGGTGCACCGCCTGCCCGCCTCGGGGAGCGTAACGGCGACACGCGTCGACGCGTCGGACGCGGGGACCACCACCCCGCGGCACTACGTGATCGAGCATCCGGACGGCACCACCGCCACGCTCCCCGTCGCGCTGACGAGAGGCTTCAAGTACCGGCCGGGCGCCGACGGCGGCCCCGGCACGCTGCGCTGGAACGTCCGGGGCGGCGCGGTCCGATTCGCCGCCCGCGACGACGCGGGCCAGGAGGGCCTGTTCCAGGTACCGCACGGAACCGAGTTCGTCATGCGCGAGGGTGACTCGCCGCGGCGGTGGATCAAACTCACCAACAGGCCGGAATGGCTCGAGGTCAACGCCCCTCATGACATCGTGCCGGAGCTGCCGCCGCTCGTCACCCTGCATGACACGCCGCTGTTCGGGCTGGACAAACAGGGCAGGCCGCGGCCCAGACCGCAGGAGGCTCGTCAGGGCGCATCGGACAGCTGCGCCCTGGTCTCCGCGATGAAGCATCGCGCCGAGAACGATCCGAACTCGATCGTCGAGGCGATGCATGATCACGGCGACGGCACCGTCAGTGTCCGCTTCACCGTCGCCGGCGTGCCCGAATGGACCCGCGTCGAGAAGAGCATCCACGTCGCACCGGGCACCGAGCAGGGCTATTTCATCGGCCACTCCCCCGGAGAGCCTCTCTGGGCCGCCATGCTGGACAAGGCATACACCGTCCGGTTCGGCGGGGCGAACGGCTACCGCGGCATCACCGGCGGAGACGACGCCGGCAAGACGGCCGGGCTCCTCGGCAAGGGCTTCCACCAGGCCGCCCCGGGTTCGATACAACAACCCGTCCGCAGTGTCGACTCCGCGGATCCGCTGAACCCGCTCCGGTTCGACGCGGACACCCTGCACGGCCTGGTGAGCACCGCGCTGCCCGACGGCCGGCGGGCCGATATCGCGTTCTCGCATCGCTTCGCCGACACACTGACCCACTGGGAGGACACGCTCAGGCAGCGGTACACACCGACGTGGCAGCGACTCATCACCCTCCACGGGAACGACACGGCCACCAGGGACGCCGAGTGGCGCACGTTCCTCGCCGACGAGCAGCAGAACCTGCCCCGGGCTTTCCGCGACTACCTGAACGACCGGTATCCGGGGGAATGGCCGGACGAGAAGAAGGCTCTCGCAGACTATTACGACGAAGTACACCGCGGGCCCGCCGAGGATCGCCTGCTGCCCGATCGGTATCGGATCGCGGCCCGGACGTTCGCGAAGCAGATCGACTACGCCCTGCGACGGGACACCACCGTACTGCTCGTGAGCGCCCGCCTCCCGGACGTGAACAGCGTGCCGGGGTTGATCGACAACCACTCCTATGCCGTCCTCGGGGTCGAGTACAACGCCGAGACGGGCGCGCCGGAGCGGCTGCTGCTGGAAAACCCGTGGGACACCCACGAGGAATACCCCGAACCGGGCGACGGCATCGAATACCGGCTGATGCCGCCCGCGGGCAGGCTCGTCCCCGACCGGACGGGCAAATATCTCGTGGCCGAGGACGGCGCCACGTACCACACCGACGAGCACGGCACGCAGTACCGCAGAGATCCGAAGCCGCCCGGCACGCGGGGCCGCCGCCCCGTGTATGGCCTGTCCCCCAAGGGAATACGGTACTTCTGGGACTCGGAGGGCATGGAGTACCGGGCGTACCCGGACGGCACCAGGATGCAGATAACGCCGGACGGTGCCGAGTACAAGACGGTCAAGGAGGGCGACTCCTACGTCTCCTACGGCCAGCGGCCGGGCGGAGAACCGACTCGGCTCGCGGAGCCCCTCGACCTGTGGGCCCCCGTTCCGTCGCGCGGCGGCATCGTCGCGGTCGACCTCGCCCACCTGTCGAAATTCACGACCGTCGGGATGAGCGGCCCGGGCGCACACGGCCTGTTCGGACCGGAACCCACCGCCACCGCGGCGACCCCCACGCTCGGCGCGCACCGTGGCACGCAACCGCCCGCCCCCTCGACGACCGGCAACGCGCCCAGCGGCGGCTCGCGGCCG
The DNA here is from genome assembly GCF_018860155.1 of Nocardia albiluteola. Classification (GTDB taxonomy): domain Bacteria; phylum Actinomycetota; class Actinomycetes; order Mycobacteriales; family Mycobacteriaceae; genus Nocardia; species Nocardia albiluteola. The sequence continues at coordinate 406,898 of NZ_JAHKNI010000006.1, read as the reverse complement.
AGATCGGCCGCACCCGACCCGGTCCGCGACGAGACCGGCGGCTCGGAGCTTCCCGCCACCGCTGTCACGGAATCGGCGTCGCCCGTCCGCCTCGCGTCCGACTCCGGCCAGGACGACGCCTCCCGCCCGTTCACGCTCGCGCAGCACCCCGGCGTGTCCGGCGACGGTTTCCTCGCCCGCGGCTTCTGGGGCCGCTACGGCGCGGCCGGCGTACTCATCAGAAATATCGACGAGCACGGGGACGAGCATTTCCTGATCGCCAAGTCCGCACCCGGCTACTCCCAGGGAAACTGGCAACTACCCGGCGGGGCACTGCACTCGAACGAAACACCGGCACAGGGGGCAGCGCGGGAAACCATCGAGGAACTGGGGGCGGCACAGGACTACCTCGGCAGTCTCGTCTTGGCCGGCACTCACGTCGTGGAGGGACCCCGGGGCTGGAGGTACACCAATCTGACCGCCGACGCCCCCGCCCGATTCGACCCGGTCCTGGACGGGGACGAGACGCAGGAGGCACGCTGGGTGACCCGCGCGGATCTCCTGGCCATGGCGGCGAATGGCGAACTGCATTCGGCCTTCGCCCAGAACCTGCCGTCGATTCTGGACACACTCGACTCGAGATCGACCACGCATACGACACTCCCCGACGACGTCCTGGCCTCTGCTGAACGCGACCCGTACGACAGCGACGACGACTGGAACGACTGGCTGGACGACGACCACCCCGACTCGGAGGCAGGCGACGATGTCCCCGAACCCGAATCCGGTACCGCCGGTTCCCCGTTCGTTCCGCAGGGACTCCTGGCCCGCGGCCGGACGACCGCCATGGCCATCCGGATCGCCGACGGCAGTGCACCGGAAATCGCGGCGCCCCAAGATGATTCGCGCAAACGCCCACGGTCGGATTCGGAGCTCGACGACCTGGAACAGCCACGACGGACCCAGCCCGCCGGGAACGAGATTCGGACCGCCCCCGCGGGTCGCGCCGACTTCCCCCTGCCGAGCATCCAACCGCGGAGCGGCACACCGGTTCTCGCCGTCACCCTCACCCGCCCGGACGGAACCGCCGTCGCCCTGTCCGACGGCAGCGCGCCATCGTCACCCCGGACGGACGACACATCGCACCTCACGGCCGAACCGTCCCACGACCAGGCGAACGCCACGCCGCACCCGACAGCCGAACCGTCCCACGACCCAGCGGCCGCCTCGCAGCGCTACGACTGCGGTCCCCGCACCATCGACGAACTCCTCAGGCGCACAAACAGTCCCATCGTCCGCCGGATCATCGGCCAGGCCTATCTCGCTGGAATCACCCGCGAACAACTCGAGCACGCCGCCGGCGCCTGGTTACGACCGTTCGCCGACCACGCCGACATCGCCCGGCAGCTCCTGGCGCTGGGCCACGGCCACATCGCCCTGGTCGTCGACGATTACGCCACCGTCGACCGGAACGGCGTCGGCGCCCACGCCTACCTGCTGGTCAACGACCACGGCACCCTCACCGTCGTCGACCGGGGACTCGATGTCGAACACCAATTCCCGCCCCGGCCACAACGAGAGCTCTCCGGCGCTCACGCCGTCCTCTACACCCCGCAGGGCCGTCCGGCCTATTCCGCCCCGCATCCCGGAGACCCCGCTACCGACCCGGCCCACCCGCTGGGCCACATCGCCGCCGACGGCATTCGCCGCTTCCACAGCGACGAGGCGGGCGCCGCCTTCGCCCGCACCCGCCTGCACCTCTGGCCCCACCTGACGGACGAGGTCCGCGCCGCACTGCACGCCTACGAGGAGGTGTCACAGGTCAATACCGTACTGCGGCAGGGAATGTCGGACACCGAACTCGCCGACTGGATCGATCGGCTGCGCGAGAGCAGCGACATCATGCGGGCGCTGGAAGGCCCGTACGGTAGCGTCCGCGATCTGTCCACGATGCCCGACCGGCGAAATGCGCTGCTCGCCAACGACTCCCGCACCGCCCGCGAGGACAGGGAGCTGCGGGCGCTCGAGACGGTGCTGCACGACCCCCGGCCCGCGGCCCGGTGGGAGCAGATCGAGGAGGACGCCGAGAACTACAACGAACTCGCCGAGAGGTATAGCGAATACTTCGACCGGCCCTTCGATCCGAGCGCCGTCCGCCATCACATCGCCCTGCTGGACCACGCGACCAGCCGGCCGCTGCCGCTGACCGAGCCGATCCGGGTGATCCGCGGGCTGAACGATATCGACTTCCTCGCCACCGATGAGCACGGCGGCATCGTCAATGTCCCCCAGCGCGATCCCGGATTCCTGTCCACCTCGATCCGCACCGGCGCCGCCGAGTCGTACCGCCTGGAGCTGGTCGTGCCGCCCGGCGCTCGGGGCGCCTACATCGGCGACGACGGCGTCTTCCCGAGTCAGCAGGAGCTCCTGCTGGCGCGCGACACGCACTACCGGATCACCGGCGTCGAGGAGATGCCCGACGGCATCACCGTCCTGCACGCCGTCGTGGAGCCGTCGCCGGTATCCCCCGAGGCCGCCAGCACCTGGCCGCGCATCGCCCTGGGACCGGACACGAACCTGCAGCACCCGGCGGATGCGGACGACCCGTTCCGGCTGGACTCCGATCCCGAGAACGAGGACGCGTTCGGCGGCGACCTGCTGGAACGGCTCGGACACGACCCCGCCCACCTGCCCGAGCCGGAATACGAATCCGATGACGATCCGTACCTGTCCGAGGAGCAGGACGATCCCTCCCATCCGTTCCGGCCGGCGCGACATCCCGGCGCGGCCGGCGACACTTTCCTCCTCCCGGAGGCCGAATACGACCCGTTCGGCAGCGACGCCGGCTCGCAGGAAGACGAACAGCCCGAGTGGGAGGTCGGCAGCGACGGTGTCATCGTGTTCGAATCCGATGCCGCCGGTTCCCAATTCGGCCATCACATGCTGCGTGTCTGGCCCGACGTGCCGGCCGACGAGCGCTCCGCCGTGCACGCGTACGAGCACACCGCTGTGGTCAACAACCTGCCGCGCCGGAACATGTCGGACGCGGAGATCACCCGCTGGATCGCCGGGCTGCGCGAGAGCGCCGAGACGAGGGATCTGCTGACCGGCCGGCGCGACACCCCGCCGAGTCTTGCCGCGCTGCGTCGCAGGCAAGCACGTCTGCAAACCAGAGATCAGCTCACATCCCGTCAGGCGCAGGAGATGCGAGCCCTGGACGCGGTCCTGTCCGACCCCCGGCCCGCGGCCGCATGGGAGCGGATCCAAGCCGAGGCCACCCGCTATCGCCTCTACGACGATGCCTACCACGAGCACTTCGACGAGGAGTTCGGGCCGGATGTCCTGCGGCGGCAGCTGGCGCTGCTGGATCGGGCGACCGACCGCGCGCTACCACTGGACCACCCGATTCGCGTCGTGCGCGGCCTCGACGACGTCGACTTCCTGGCCGTCGACCAGAACGGCACCCCGCTGCGGGACCAGGACCCCCGGCTGCTGATCGGTGTCCCGCAGCGAGAGCCCGGCTTCCTGTCCACCTCGGTCAGCGCCGGAGCGATCAACTTCGCCTCCGACGCGAAGTATCGCCTGGAACTGACGGTGCCCCGGGGCACGCGCGGCCTGTACGTCGGCCTCGACGGCTACGCGCCGACCCAGCAGGAACTGCTGCTGCCGCGCGATACGCCGTACCGGATCACCGAGGTCGAATACGACCCCGACGAGGGGGTCACGGTGCTACGCGGCATCGTGGAGCGGCACACGGACCCTGCATCGTCCTTGCTCCCCGCCCCGGCACACCCGGCTCCGATCCACGACCCGGCGAACGAAAGCTCCGTCGAGGACGGCGTGCGCCGGTTCCCCACCGATATCGCGGGCGGCCGCTTCGGCGCCCGGACACTGGACTTCTGGGACAGGCTGCCCTCGGCGGTGCGCGCCGCGCTGCGGACGAATTCGCAAGCGCCGCTGATCACCAACCTCCTCCGGGGCACCTCGTCGGACGAGGACCTCGCCGCCCGGATCGACGAGTACGCCCGCAGCGAGGAGATCCACGAGGCGGTGTCCGACCACTTCGGCAACCTGGCCGCCATGGCCTCCCGGCGAGACGAACTCGACGGCCAAGATCACCACACCGACGACGAGGAGCGGGAAAGGCAAGCGCTGCAGGTGATTCTGTCGGACGAATCCCCCGCGGACCGGTGGGACCGGATCGCATCCGACGCCTGGGCGTATCTCGACCTGAAATCGCTGTTCTCCGAGCACTTCGACCAGGACGTCACCCCGGAAACGGTGCGGCGGTACATCACTCGGCTCGATCAGGCGACCCGTCGTGAGCTGCCGCTGACCGAGCCGATTCGCGTCGTCGGCGCCCTGGACGATATTTCGTTCCTCGGCGCCGGAGAACCCGAGGATCTGATCGGCGCCGTCCGGAAAGACCGAGGCTACCTGCCCACCTCCCTCGGCCCTCGCGTGCACGATGCGCGCAGCGATGCCCCGTACCGCCTGGAGCTGACGTTGCCGCCCGGCACGCGCGGCGCCTACCTCGGCAGGCACGGCGCGGACCCGCTGCGGAACGAGCTCCAGCTCGCCCGCGACACGCAATACACGGTCACCGGCGTAGAGCGCGGACCCGACGGCGTTACCGTCCTGCACGCCACCGTGATTCCGACGCCCCGGCCGGGCACGCCGACATTCGAACCGGAGCGGGACGACAACTATTTCGGCGACGACGTGCTGGAGAAGCTGGGATTCGAGCCCTCCGGTGCGTCCGATACCCCGCAACCGCACCTCGATCGCCCCGGCCTCGAACCGCCGGTACTGCCCGACGACGAGCGCCTGCTCGACGACCAGGGCCGCGAACGACTCTCGGCGCAGCAGAAGGAGACACTGCTGCCGACACCCGGCGTCCCGGTCGAGCTGCGGCCTCCGCGGGGTAGGGGCGACATGAACGCCCTGCTGCTGGTGGACCACGACGGCCGGGTGCACCGGCTGCCGAACATGTCCGAACCGGTGCGCGCGCGGGAGGTCGAGGAGGACGGACACCGGTACTATGAGGCCCGGATTCCGGGCAGGCCGCTCGTTCGTATCCCGGTCGCGCTCACCGACTCCCGGACGTTCACCTTCGAACCGCCCCGCGGGACCGACCCCGACGGCCTGCTGAGCTGGGGCACGTCGAACGGCGAGGTCCGATTCCTCGGAGTCGACGACCTCGGCCGGACGGCCCGGATGAGCGTGCCGTACGGCTCCCCCCTCGTGGTGACCCGCCGGGGGCCGTCGTCGTGGTGGCTGAAGCTCCCGGGATTCGGGGCACGGGCCGGCGTTACGGCGCCCGCCGCCCTGTTCCCGGCGCTGCCCGCACTCGCCGCCCGGCACCACGACCCGATCTTCGGGGAACACGGGCCCGTACCGCAGGATGCGCGCCAGGGCGATGCCGGCGACTGCCTCCTGATCTCGTACCTCAAACAGCTGTCCGCCCGCAATCCGCAGGCGATCCGCGAGATCGTGCACGATCACGGCGACGGCACCGCGAGCGTCCGCTTCTCCACCGGCGGCCAACTCGAATGGGTACGCGTCGAAAAATCGATCTACGTCTCACCCGATACCGGCAACGGCGTCTTCGCGGGCCATCAACCGGGAGAACCGCTGTGGGCCAGCATGATCGAGAAGGCCTATGCGCTCCGATTCAACGACGGCAACGGCTTCCACGGCTTCGACCTCGCGGGAAATCTGGTCGCCGAGCCGGCCGAACGCCTCGGTAAGGGCTTCTATCAGGCAGCGGATGGGGGTCGGCGGCAACCCGTCCGGAACGTCGATGACCGCGACTTCCTGCATCCCCTCCGACTCGACGCCGACACGCTGCACGAGCTGGTGAACAGTCTCGTCCTGCGCGATCGGGTGCCCACCGGGCTGACGAACGACGAGATCCCCGCGGCCGACCCCGAGTTCGCCCGCGCCCTCGGTGACACCTACGACGACTGGGCCGCGCACTGGGCTCGGGAGCACCCCGATTCGACCCCGCCGAGCCCCCACACCCTGGATACCACCGCGGACCTCGGTTCGCCCGGCTACTTCCGACGGTACCTGGACGAGCGCCTCCCCGACCGGTGGGATGCCGAAAAGGACGCCCTGGCACGGTATCTCGACGGTGTGTACGGCGGTGAGGCCAAGGAACGATCGCTGCTCGCCCATTCCGGAACCGCCGCCCGGACCATCGCGGATCGGATCGAATACGCGCTGCGGCGCGGCACCGCGGTGATCATGGGCACCCACATGTTCGGGCCGGATCGCGAGGACATCACCGTCGTGCGCGGTCTGATGAGCGGCCACGCCTACGCGGTGCTCGGGATCGAGCACGACGCGGATGGCGCACCGGTGCGGCTGCTGCTGGAGAACCCGCACGACGACAACGAGTCCTACCCCGAACCCGAGGACGGCATCGAATACCGCCTCGACCCCGAATCCGACCGCCCCCTCACCGACGCCCACGGCAACCAGCACCGCATCGCAGCCGACGGAACCGAATACGCCGCGCGGACGACCGGCACCCAGCACCGCTGGTACCCGGACGGCTCGGCGTACACCATCGAGCCCGACGGAACCCGGTACTACGTCACCGGCCGGGACGACACCCTGCACATCACCTACCCCGACGGCACCAGATTCTGGCGGACGGCCGACCGGACCGAACACTGGACGACCCCGGACGGCGACCGATACATCAAACGACCGCGCGACGCCGAGCCGCTGCCCGATGACGACCGGATCGACCCGCCGGATCTGACCATCCCGCGCCGCGGCGGCCTCATCGCGGTGGACCTCGCCCACCTACCGAAGTTCGCCACGCTGGCGATGAGCGGCGCGGGCGCGCACGGCCTGTACGGACCGAACCGGGCGGAACCGAGATCCGATGTGCCGCAACATCCCGCGGCGCCCCCGAGCGCCGACCGGACCACGCGGCCCTCGATCACGGCCCCCCGGCGCGCCGCCGCGGCGCCGTATCGCCGCGGCGCGGCCTTCGCCTCGCGGATAGGCTCCGGGCCGGGTGAAACCTATCCGGCCGAGCTGGGCGGGCAGGATTCCGCGCAGGATGGCAGCTACCTCGTGGACCACCTGTTCCACGAGCCGGCCGCTCAGCGGGGCGGCACGACCACCACCACCGAACGACCGCACGTCAACCCGCCCGGCTCGCGGCCTCCGGTCCTCCGGCGCGGCCAGCTCCTGCGCAACCTGTCCGGGCCGCAGCGCGAGGCGCTGTTCCAGGAACCCGGTGTCCCGTACAAGCTGCCGCATCCGGGCGGTCAGCGGGATGCCCTCATCTTCTTCGACCACCTGGGTAACATCGAGAATCTGCCCGAAACCGGCAAGGATGTGCCGGCACGATTCCACCAGCCGGCCAATGGCTTCGACTACTACGAGATTTCGCCGCCGAACGGGCCGACGCGCTTCGTGATGAAGGAGCTGGCGCAGGACTTCACCTTCGTCCCCGGCCCGGGCGGCGGCCCCGACGGCACGCTGAGCTGGAACGTGCCGGGCGGTGAGGTCCGGTTCGCGGGCTACGATGCGAGCAATCAGCCACGCACCCTGAAGGTTCCGTTCGAGGCCCCCCTCGCCGCACGGCCCGGGCAAGGGCCCTGGCGGTGGCTGAAATATCCCGGCGTCGACAACTGGACGCGGGTCAATACCCCTCCGGGTGCGCTCAGGCCGCTGCCCGAGATCCGCCTGCGGCATCGGGATCCGATCTTCGGCCCGGACGGATTGCCCAGGCCCGAGGAGGTGCGGCAGGGCGCCGTCGGCGACTGCGCGCTGCTGGCCGACCTGAAATCGCTCGCCGCACGCGATCCGCGGGCACTCGCCGAGGTCGTTCACGACCACGGGGACGGCACGGCCAGCGTCCGGTTCCTCACCGAGGACAGGCCCGGCGAACCCCGGTTCGACTGGGTCCGGGTCGAGAAGTCCCTCTACGTCAGACCAGGCACCGAGACCGGGCACTTCGTCCATCACGAACCCGGGCAACCGCTCTGGGCCACCCTCATCGAAAAGGCCTGGGCGATCCGTTTCGGCAGAGGCGACGGATATCTGGCCATCGACTTCCAGATTCCGCTCGCGGTCGGCGCCGAACGCCTGGGCAAGGGTTTCCACCGCGCCTCCGGCGGGGGCTATCCGCAGCCCGTCCATCGCGTCAGGGACTACGACTACGCGCACCCCCTCAGGCTCGACGTCGATACACTGCACGACCTGGTGAGCAGTTACATCCTGCGGGATCGAGTGTCCACCGGCGAGATCCCGAGGGCCGACCCCGCGTTCGCCCGCGCCATCGCCGACACCTACGACGACCTGGACAGCGCGACCCGCACCCAATACTTCTCGACGCGCGGTCGCCTGCGTGCCCAGCATGCGAACGACCAGGCCGCACACGACGCCGCCTGGAGGAATTTTCTCGACAACGAGCATTTCATCACCTCCAACGGCTTCCGCAACTACCTGAACGAGCGCTTCCCGCAGCAGTGGGCAGGCGAAAAGGAAGCCCTGGCACAGTATTTCGACGAAATATTCGGCGGAAAACCGGCAGCCAGGCTGCTGACCGACAGAGCGAAGGCCGGTGTCGAGTCGATCGCGCGGCGGATCGACTGGGCGCTCCGGCGCGACGGCACCACGGTATCGATCTCCACCGCCCAGTTCGGCGAGGGGGTCGAGAATGTCACCGAGGTGCCGGGACTGGTCGGCACTCATGCCTACCTGGTCCTGGGCGTCGAACGCGACGCGACCGGCAGACCGACGCGGCTGCTGCTGGAGAACCCGCACGACAACCAGGGCCGCTACCCCGCCCCGGTCGACGGCATCGAATACCGCCTGGACCCCCGCCCCCGGGACCGGATCACGGACTCGGAGCCCCAGGATCCCAACGCACCCCGCTACGAGATCCGCCCCAACGGCACCCAGCTCCGCCACGACCCCGACGGCACCACCTACGGCATAACCCGCCGGGGAGCCCGGTTCTCCAGACGCGCGGACGGCAGCCTCCACTACACCTACCCGGACGGCCGCCGCACCCGCCGGACCGCCGACGGCACGGCCTACCACATCGACCCGGACGGGGCGACCTGGCGCAGGGCCGCCGGCACCACGATCTGGACCCAGGCCCCCTGGACCAATCCGGCGAACGATCCGGCCACTCCCCGGCGGGGCGGCGTCGTCGCGGTCGACCTCGCGCACCTGGCCAAATTCACGGCGCTCGGCGTGCAAGGCCCCGCCGCGTACGGGCTGTACAGCCCCCCGCATCGAGCCGCACGACCACCGCTCGACAACGACGGCGAGGACAACATCCTCGGCGGACTGTTCACAGAGCCCGAGGAGCACACCGACCTCCTCGACGGCGCGGAGGACAACCTCTTCGGCGGACTGTACGAGGAGCCCGAGGAACCCACCTCTCTCCTCGACGGCCCGGAGGACAACATCCTGGGCGACCTGTTCACAGAGCCCGCCGCCCCGAGGCCACGCTCCCGCCCCCTGTTTCGCCTGCCCTTCCGCCGAACACAACGCGCCACAGCCACTCTCGCCTACACCCGCCCCGACGGCAGCATCGCGCGGATCGGCTACGCTCGCGGCGGCCACAACCATGTCGGCTACGTTCCGGCGGCGAACGACTCCGAGATCCACACCACCACGGGCCACTACGGCGGCGCCACCCACGCGCACGAATTCAGCCCGGCGGACGGCGACACCTACTTCGGCGACGACCTGCTGGAGACGCTGGGCATCGACCTCCCCGGCCCCACCCACGTCGAGCGGCCGGACTTCGAACAGGCGGGACTCGACCGCCCGCCGCCGCTCGCCGACGATCGGCGGCTGCTCGACGACCTTGGCCGCCAACAACTCCCGGATGCCGAGCGTGACCGCCTGCTGCCCATGCCCGGCGCCGCGATCGCCCTGCAGCCCGGGAGCAACCGGTTCCTCACCCTCATCGATCGGAACGGCCGGGAGATCCCGCTGCCGCGCACGATGTCCCGGATTCGCGCGCGGGAGATTACGGACGACGGGGAGCGGTACTACGAGATCCGGGAGCCGGGCGAGCCGCGCATCCGCATCCCCGTCGCCCTGGCGTACGCGGGCTTCCGGTTTCGGCCGCCCCGGGGCTCCGACCCCGACGGGCGGTTGAGCTGGACCGCGGACGGCGGTGAGGTCAGGTTCCTCGGAGACGACGCGCACGGCCGACCGGCCGCCGTGCGCGTCGCGCCCGACTCGCCCGTGGTGGTGACGCACCTGGGTGGCTCGTCGTGGCGGGTGAAGCTCCCCGACGGCGAGCCGGTCGAGATCACTGCCCCCGACCAGCTGTTCCTGGATCTACCCGATATCGCGGAGCGGCACGACGATCCACTCTTCGGGCCGGAGGGACCCCAACCGCAGGACGCCCGACAGGGCGGGACCGGCGACTGCATCCTGATCGCCTATCTCAAGCAGCTGGCCGCCCGCGACCCGCGAGCGATCCGCGAGATCCTGCACGATCACGGCGACGGGACGGTCAGCGTCCGGTTCATGGTCGGCCGCACGCCGACCTGGGTCCGCGTCGAGAAATCGATCTATGTGCGGCGCGGCGGGGACAGCGGGTACTTCGCCGGTCACGAACCCGGAGAACCCCTGTGGGCCAGCATGATCGAGAAGGCCTACGCGATCCGGTTCAACGAGGGCAACGGCTATTACGGCTACCCGCTACTGGCCAAGCAGGTGGCCGAGCCGGGAGAGCGCCTCGGCAAGGGCTTCTACCGGGCACCGGACCGCCCCGCGTACGCGGCGTGGAATTCCGAGCTGAACCGGATGGTCACGGTCGAACAGCCGGCGCGGCAGCAGCCCGTCAGCAGCGTCAAGGACAGTGATTTCCTGCATCCGCTCCGGTTCGATGCCGACACGCTGCACGAGCTGATGATGCGCGCCCGGGTGCGCTCGGACGTGACGAACAACCAACTGGCCGAGGCCGATCCCGAGTTCTCGCGCCTGGTGGCGGACAGCTACGACCACTGGCAGAACCGACGGCTGGCCCAGCGCACAGCGGAGTGGGACCGGCTGCACCGCACCCATGGCAACGACACCGCCGCGATCGACGCCGCGTGGAAGCGGTTCGAGGCCACCGAGGAGTTCAGGACACCCCGCGGCTTCCGCGCCTATCTGGACGAGCGGCTCCCGCAGCGGTGGGAGGCCGAAAAAGCCCTGCTGGCAGAGTATTACGACACCGTCTACGGCGGGGACGTCAAGGACCGCGCCCTGCCCGCGAACTCCTGGGCCGCCCGGGCGATCGGGCAGCGTGTCCGCTACGCGCTGGATCGCGGCGACAAGATCCTGATCGGCACCGAAAGCTTCGGTGGCCGGGACGAAGACGATACCGCGGTGCCGGGTCTGGTCCAGGGGCACGCCTACGCGGTGCTGGATGTCGAACACGACGAGACCGGCACCCCGGCGCGGCTGCTACTGGAGAACCCGCACGACAGCAACGCGCTCGTTGTCACGCCCGCCGCCGGCATCGAATACCGCCTCGACCCGGAAGCCCGCGGACCGGCCGACGCGAACGGTCACCGGCACCGCATCGCCCCCGACGGCACCGAATACGGTGTCCGCCCCAACGGCACCCAGTACCGCCACGATCCCGACGGCGCCGCGTACACCATAGATCCGGACGGGACCCGGTATTACAGCCGCGGCACGGACGACACGCTGCACATCACCTATCCCGACGGCAGCAGATACTGGCGGACGGCCGACGGGACCGAATACCGCAGGACGGCCGACGACGCGGTCACCCGGAAACGACCGAATGACACCGCATGGCGGCCCACCCGCACCCGGCAACCAGACCTGACCATCCCGCGCCGGGGCGGCGTGCTCGCCGTCGACCTCGAACACCTGCCGAAATTCGGTAATCTCACGATGAGCGGCGCCGGCGCGCACGGCCTGTACGGATCGGATCGTTCCGGGCCGGCGGGCGCGGCCCTCACCAGGCCGATCTACCCGAACTCCATGGATCTGGACGAGGGTTCGCGCAAACGCAAGCGGACGGAATCCCCCGACGACTCGCGGCAACCACAGCGGTCCGAACCGGCCACGGGCGAGGAGCCCCCCGCAAACGCGTTCGAGCCCGAGGACGGCGATACCTACTTCGGTGACGACCTGCTGGCGAAGCTGGGAGTCGCACTCGAGGGCAAGACCGCCCTCCCGCGACCGCGCGCCGACCGGACCGGATTCACCGCGCCGGCGCTGCCCCCCGACCAGCGCCTGGACCGGCTGACACCCCAGCAGCGGGAGGATCGGCTGCCGGTGCTCGGCGTACCGGCGTCGCTGCCCCGCCCGCGGGCACAGCACGAGACGCTCACCATGATCGACCCCAACGGCCAGGTGGCGGAGCTGCCGACTGTCGGCAAGGGGGTATGGACGAAGCTGTTCGACCAGCATGCCGGACCCCCCTATTACGAAATCTGGCTCCCGGACGGAAAAGCCCGCTATGTCCTGGCGGATCTGGCACCCGACTTCACCTTCGTGCGCGACCCGCAGAGCACCAACGGCGGCACCCTGCACTGGAATGTGGCGGTCGGCCAGGCCCGATTCCTCGGTTTCGACGCACAGAATCAGTGGACACCGATCCATATTCCGTACGACGCCCCCTTGGTGGCACGTCCGGGCGAGGGGCCGTGGCGATGGATCAAATTCCCCAAGCATCCCGGCTGGTGGCGCGTCAACGCCCCGGATCGCGTGTTACCGCGACTGCCGGAACTCGTTGCCCGGCACGATGATCCGCTGTTCGGACCGGACGGGCTCCCGAAACCGCACGAGGCGAGCCAGGGCGCGGCGGGCGACTGCACCCTGCTGGCCGATATGCGGTCGCTGGCCGTCCACGACCCGCAGGCGCTCGTGGAGATCCTGCACGACAACGGGGACGGCACCGTCAGCGTCCGGTTCTTCATCGACGAGGGCGACGGCAATCCCCGGTTCGAATGGGTGCCGGTCGAGAAGTCGATCTACGTCGGGCGCAAGACCGGGACGGGGTACTTCGTCAAGCACCGCCCCGGGGAACCGCTGTGGGCCGCCATGATCGAAAAGGCGTACGCGCGCCGCTTCGGTGACGGCGACGGATATCAGGCGATCGATGAGGGCGCCCGCGCCGCCGAGGCGGCCCCGCGCCTGGGCCGGGGCTTCCATCAGGAGCGGGGCGACCGGACATACGAGGCATGGGATTCGGCCCGGAACCGGATGGTGACGGTCGAGCCGCATCGACCGGAGCAACCCGTCCGCAGCGGCAAGCTCTCGATCGTGCTGCATCCGCTCCGGTTCGACGCCGACACACTGCACGAGCTGGTGCGCACCTATGTCCTGCACGACCGTGTTCGCTCCAACACCAGGACCACCTGGGTGCCCAAGGTCGACCCCGAATTCTCCCGCGCGTTCGCCGACACCTTCATGGACTGGGACAGCTACTTCGTGACCATGTCCGCCGCCGCGAAAAAGCGCATCCTGACCGCGCACCCGAACGACCCCGCCGCACAGAACGCGGCGTGGGAACACTTCCTGCGGACCGACGACCCCCTGGTCCCGACCGGTTTCCGAAAATATCTCGACCACCGCTTCCCGGGCCGCTGGGATTCCGAAAAGGCGGCTCTGACAAGATATTTCGCCGATATACTCACCGGCGAGCAGAAGGACAGGCTGCTGAGCGGAAGCGCCGCGGCGGCCGGCCGGGCGATCGGCCACCAGATCGACTACGCGCTGCGGCGCGGCACCACGGTGACGCTCGGAACGCACAATTTCGGCGGCTTCCGCGAGGATTCGACCGCGGTGCCGGGCCTGCTCGGCGGGCACGCCTACGCGGTCCTGGGGGTCGAGCACGATCGGGCCGGCCGGCCGGTCCGAGTCCTGCTGGACAATCCGCACGACGAGAACGGCGACTACCCCGTCCCGGCTCCCGGCATCGAATACCGCCTCGACCCGCACGTCATCGACGACACCGGCGCACCGGGCAACCGCAGCGACCCGGACGGCACCGAATACGGCACCCGCCCCAACGGCACGCGGTATCGACGCGACCCCGACGGCACGGTCTACGGTTTCACCGGCGACGGAGGCCGCTACAGCAAGACCACCGACGGCACACTCCATTACACCTACCCCGACCGCAGCAGATTCCGGCGCACGGTCGACGGGACCGAGTACTGGACCTACCCGGACCGCAGCCACCCGGACCGCAAGATCCGCAAGGCGCCCGGCGGCCTCTGGATGCCCGACCCCGACCGCATCGACCCGCCGGATATGACCGTCCCGCTCCGCGGCGGCGTCATCGCGGTCGACCTCGCGCACCTGCCGAAGTTCAGCGAGATCGGGTACAGCGGCCCCGGCGCGCACGCGCTCCTGGACAAGCCCGAACCGCAGACGGCCCCCCAGGGCACGGTGCCGCACCGCCCCTCGGGCGCCGAGCTCCGGACTCCGCCGGCGTCCGAGCCCGAACGGCAGGAGCACGAACCCCCGGCGCTCGACGAGGATCTACGCCCGGAGGACCTGCCGAAACTCGGCGTTCCGGTCAGCGTGCCGGACCTCGGGGGCCCGGACGACCTGACCCTCGTCGACGACAGCGGCCAGATTCACCAGCTCCCGGCCGCCGGTGCGACCTATGCGACGCTCGTCGCCCCGCCGGACGCGCGACACTACTACGACCTTCATCTCGCGGACGGGCAGACGCGGCGGATACCCGTCGATCTGATGGGCGGCTTCGATTTCCAGCCCGGCCCGCCCGGCGGCCCCGGCACGCTGAGCTGGGATCAACCGGGCGGCGAGGCCCGAATCCTCGGCCACGACGCGTCCGGCACGGGGATGGTGATGGCGGTGCCGTACGAGTACACCGTCGTGGCGAAGCCCGGATCCGGGCCGTGGCGGTGGATCACCTACCCCGGGAGCACGACCTGGCTCCGCGTCAACGCCCCGCACGACGTCCTGCCCGAGCTGCCGGCACTCGTCGATCGGCGTGCCGACGACCTGTTCGGGCGGAACGGGCTGCCCCGGGCGCAGGACGCACGCCAGGGCGCCTCCGGCGACTGCTCCCTGCTGGCCACGCTCAGGACCAAGGCCGACACCAATCCGCGGTCGATCCTGCGGATGCTGCACGACCACGGCAACGGCATCGTCTCGGTCCGATTCACCACCCACCGCACCACGGACCCGGACACCGGCGCCGAGATCCCGCACTTCGAGTGGGTGCACGTCACCAAGGAGATCTACGAGACACCCGGCTCCACGACCGGTCACTTCGTGCGCCACGAACCGGGAGAACCCCTGTGGGCCAGCATGATCGAGAAGGCCTTCGCCCAGCGCTTCGGCAAGGAGGACGGCTACCACTCGCTCACGGACGGAGCGTACGCCGGTCACGTGGCGGCGCTGCTGGACGAGGGCTCGTACCGGGCCGAGAGCGCACCGGGCTATCAGGCCTGGGATTCCGAGCTGCAGCGGGTGGTGACGGTCGAACAGTCGGCGCGCCAGCAGCCCAGCCGCAGTGTCCACGCCGAGGACATCCTGAACCCGCTGGCCTTCGACGCCGAGACCGTGCACGGCCTCGTGCGCACCTACCTCCTGCACGACCGGGTGCGTTCGAACACCAAAAACACCTGGGTGCCCAAGGCCGACCGCGCGTTCTCGCGGGCGGTCGCCGACAGCTACCGAGACTGGTACCGGCAACGTGACGCCGTGCACGACCAGAAGAAGGCGGAACTCGACGCCGCCCATCCGGACGATCCGGCCGGCTGGGACGCCGCGTGGGAAACCTTCCTGAGCACCGACGGCCTCGGCGCGCCCGACGGGTTCCGCGCCTACCTGGACCAGCGGTTCCCGGATGCCTGGCAGACCGAAAAGGACGCGCTGACAAGCTATTTCCGCGAGACCCACGGCGGACCGGCCGAACATCGGCTGCTGAGCAACCGGTCCCGGGCCGCCGCCCAGCTGCTCGGCCGGCAGATCCACTACGCGCTCACCCGCGGCACCGGGGTGACGATGGCGACGCTCGAGTTCGGCGATACCCACGAAAACAGAACCGCGGTCCCGGGATTGGTCGGCGGCCACGTCTTCGCGGTCCTGCGGGTCGAACACGACCGGACCGGCAAACCCGCGCGGATTCTGCTGGAGAATCCGCACGACCAGGAGGGCGCCTACCCGGTCGTCCCGGCCGCGGGCCTCGACTATCGCCTCGACCCGGGCGCCGACCACTACGACACCGACGCATCGACGGGCGCCCGCTACCACCGGGTGCCGAACAGGAACGCGGACGGCACATCCGACGGCACGTACATCGAATACGGCGTCCGCCCGGACGGCACGCAGTATCGCAGGTACAGCGACGGACCCGAGTACCGCATCGCGACCGACGGCACGCGATACCGGGAGGACCCCGACGGCACGCTGTACCGTGTCGACCCCGACGGCGCACGGTATCGCCGGGTGGGCCAGGTCGAGTATCGGACCGACGCGAACGGCGAGAAATTCCGGAGGGACCAGACGACCGACTGGCTTCCCGATCCGGACCGCATCGACCCGGCGCGGGATATGACGATTCCGCCCCGGGGCCTGATCATCGCGGCCGACCTGGCGCATCTGCCGAAGTTCCAGGCCTTCGGTATGACCGGCCCCGGCGCGCACGCCCTCTACGACTCGGACCACCCCGGCCCCAAGGCCAAGCCCGCCACCAAGGCGATCCCCCCGACCGTGCTACCCCGGACCATTCCGGCGTCCGACATCGAGGACGGCGAGACCTATTTCGGCTCCCTGACGAACCATATCGAGGAGACCGACGCCGCGTACGCGCGCCACGACACCGCTGTCGAGCGAACACAATTCGATCCGACGGACCTCGAGCCTCGCGCCCTGCCGCACAACGATCGCCTGGAGAATCTCACCGCCGCCGAGAAGGCGACACTGCTGCCGCTCGCCGGATTCCCCGTCGCGATCCCGCATCGCACGATGCCCGACGGCGGCGACATGCTCACCCTGGTCGATCACCTGGGCCAGGTGCTCGAGCTGCCCGCCACCGGTAGTGTGCCCGCGAGACTGGCCACGGCGAACGGGCGTCCCCAGTTCGTCATTCGACTGCCGGACGGTCGGATCCGGCGGATCGACGCCGCGCTGATGTCCGATGCCTACCGGCCCGGTCCGACGGGCAGATCCGGCGTGCTGAGCTGGAACGTGCCGGGTGGGGCGGTCAAGATCCTCGGCTACGAACACGGCGATAAGCCGACCCTGACCCCGGTGTCGCTGCCCAACGGCGGCGCCGTCGTGACGAAACCCGGGAACGGATCCTGGCGATCGGTGCGGATCCCGGGCACCCGACGATGGATCGACGCGGGCATTCCCCGCGATATCCTCCCGCAGCCGGTGCGACCCGTCACCCGGCACGACGATCCGCTGTTCGGGCCTGACGGGTTGCCGAAATCGGGGGATGCGCGCCAGGGCGCGGCCGACGACTGCTTCCTGGTCGCACCGCTCAAGCGCATTGCCGACACCGATCCGCACTCGATCGTCGACATGCTGCGGGATCGCCGCGACGGCACGGTCGAGGTCCGGCTGCGCGTGAACGGGGCGCCGACCTGGGTCCGCGTCGAGAAGCGCGTCTACGCCCGCTGGGGCAGCGACCGCGGATACTTCATCGACCACCGCCCCGGGGAACCGTTGTGGCCCGCCATGATCGAGGCGGCCTACACCCAGGTCTTCGGCGGCGACGAGGGCTACCACAGCTACCGGGAGGGCGGCCTCCCCGCGGAGGCCGCCGAACGTCTCGGCGTGGGCTCCTACCGGGCGCCGTCCGGGCCTACGTACGAGGCATGGGATTCCGCCCAGAACCGGATGGTGACCGTCGAGCCGCAGGCACGGCGGCAACCCGTCCGCAGCGTCGACGACGGCGGCTTCCTGGATCCGATGCGGTTCGATGTCGACACCGTGCACGAACTGCTGGGCGGCGATATCGAATTCGCCCGCGAGATCGCCGACAGCTACGACGCCTGGCAGCGGGCGACGCTCGCCGCGCGCGAATCCGAGCATCGGCGCCTCGCGTCCATTCACGGCCCGGATCAGGCCGCCTACGACGCCGCGTACGCCAAATTCCTGCGCACCGAGGATCCCGGCTCCCCCAGCGGGTTCGGCAAACTTCTGGACCGGACGTTCCCCGGACGGTGGAGCACCGAAAAACGAACTCTCCTGGACTATTACGTTGCGATGTACCCCGGTGACCGGAGGCACACGGTACTGCCCGACCGCTACTCGATCGTCGGCGAGACGGTAGGCAACAGAATCGACCACGCCCTGCGGCGGGGTACCACGGTGACGATCACCACCAGCGAATTCGGTGTGGGACACGAGAACTCGACCGCCGTGCCCGGATTGCTCGGCTTCCACGTCTATTCGGTTCTCGGAGTCGAACGCGATGCCGTCGGCACGCCCGTGCGGCTGCTGGTGGAAGACCCCTACGATTCCGTCGGGGGCTATCCCGCCCCTGCCGGGGGCATCGAATACCGGCTCGACCCGGAGGGAATCGACTACCCCGACGGCGCCTCGTACCGCCTGGCTCCGGACGGCACCGAATACGGTATCTACTCCAACGGTATTCAGTACCGCCTGGATCCGGACGGTACCGAGTACGGCACGGACGGGCACGGATACCGCTACGTCCAATTCCCCAACGGGGTAGGCGACGAGGTGCACTCCGACGGCCGCAGGAGCATCCGCCTGCCCGACGGGACCGTACTGTCGACGACCCCGGACGGCCTCCCGTTCCGGAGGCTCCCGGGCTGGACCGCGGACGCTCCCGATCCGGGGCGCATCGATCCCCCCGATATGACCATTCCCCGCCGCGGCGGCATCCTCGCGGTCGATCTCGTTCATCTGCCGAAATTCTCCGGCCTGGGGATGAGCGGCCCCGGCGCGCTGTCGCAGTACGGACCCGGGCACCCGGCACCGACGCGCACCACCGCCGGGCGTGGCGCCGGGGGCACCCTATCGGCCGACCGACCGCAGGACGGCTCGGCACCACCACCAACCCCGCAACTCGACGCCGCCGCCGCCCACGATCGGATCGCCGCCGACGCCGCCCCGGCTCCGGGATACCTCGACGGCGCGGTACGCCGATTCCACAGCTCCGAGGAGGGTGAGAAGTACGGCCGCCGATACCTGCGCGCGTGGGACCGGCTGTCCGAACCCGTACGCGCCGCCCTGCACACCTACGAGGGCAGCGGTCTGGTCAACCAGATACTGCGGCACTTCTCGGACCGGGAGCTGGGCACCGACTGGGCCGCCCGGCTCCGCGACAGCGGCCGGATCGCGGGGGTGCTCTCCGCCCACACCGACGATCCCGATCTCACCGCCATGATCGAGCGCCGACATGAGCTGGCCGCCACGGATATTCACGCCGACGAGGACACCGCGGCAGAAATCCGGGCATTGGACAGGGTGCTGAACGACCCGCGCCCGGCGGCGGCATGGGAACAGATCCGGGCCGACGCCGATCTGCACCGCACGCTGAGCAAGCGCTTCAGCTTCTACACCGACCCCGACGCCGTCCGGGAACACATCGAACTGCTCGACGAGGCCACCGACCGTCCGCTACCCCTGCACGAACCGGTTCTCGTCGTCCGCGACCTCACGGACATCGGCTTCGCGACGATCGACGAGCACGGCACCACCCTCGCCGATCTCGACCTCGACGATCCGGATCCCCGACGCCTGATCGGCACCGTCCAGCACGAGCCCGGATACCTGTCCACCTCGGTCGGCCCCGAGACCGTATGGGGGCGCGACTACCGCCTGGAACTGGTGGTGCCGCCCGGCGCCCGCGGGGTCTACGTCGGCGACGACGGCGTCTATTCGACTCAGCGGGAACTCGTGCTGGCGCGCGGCACCGCCTACCGGATCACCGATGCGTGGACCGACGAGGACGGCACCACCGTGCTGCGTGCGGAGGTCCTGCCGCCGTCGGACTCCGCACCCGACGGTGCGTCCGCCGCACCGGATCCCGGTTCCGGCGATCGGCAGGGTCCCGCTCACACCGAACCCGCCGCGACGACCGGTACCACCGCGGGCTCGACCGTCCACCCCACCTTCGCGCGGCCACCGGCCCTCGAAATACGCCACAGCACAGCAACTCTGGCCATCACCCGTCCCGACGGGTCCATCGTCCGGATATCCGACGGCAGCGCCCGACGATCGGGCGTCTCCGATGACACCACCGACACCCCCGCCAATGCCACCGCACACACCACCGACACCCCCGCCAGCGCCGCCGCACACACCACCGACACCCCGGCCAACGCCACCGACGCCCGAACCGGCGCCGCCGCGCACACCGCCGACCGTCCCCCGATGCCCGACGGCGTCGCGAGCGCGCCGGACCCGCGCCTCGAATCGGATGCCGCCGAGTCGGCCGAGCCGCTCAACGACTGTGCGTCGCTGACCGTCGACGAGTTGCTGGCGCGCACAGACAGCCCGGTGGTGCTCCGCCTGCCTCCTCCGCGAGGCCCGTCCGGGAACTCGCGGAGCGAACTCGAATTCGCCGCGGGCGCGCGGCTGAGATCGTTCCGGGACCACGCGGCGATCGCCGAGGACCTGCGCGCCCTCGGCGACGGCGCGGTGGCGCTCGTGGTCGACTCCTACACCTCCGTCGACCGGCACGGCATCGGCGGCCACGCCTACCTGATGGTCAACGAGCACGGCACGATCACCGTGGTCGATCGGGGCCTCGATCAGGTACACGGATTCCCGCCGGTGGCGCTGCGGGAGATGTCCGGCACCGAGGCGATTCTGTATACCGTGCAGGGCATTCCGCGCGACTTCGTCCGACACGCCTACGGTCCGGTCCACGATCCCGCGGATCAGGGCCTGATCGGCGACGACAGGGTGCGCCGGTTCGATTCCGACGCCGCGGGCGACAGCTTCGGCTTCCACCGGCTCAATGTCTGGCACGACCTGCGGGACACGGTGCGCGCCGCGCTGCACTCCTATGAGGACACCCAGGTCGTCAACTTCGCGCTGCGCAACGCCGCGACCGACGCGGAGCTCGACGACTGGATCGAGAACCTGCGCCGCAACACCGAGGTCGTGCGGATCGTGAGCCGTCCGCGCGGGTCCATCGCGAGATTCGCCGCGCTGCAGGAACGACGGGATGCGCTGGCCGCCAAGGACAACCGCACCGAGGCCGATGACGAGCAGTTGCGGCTGATCGAGGACATCCTGAACGACCCGCGCCCCGCCGCCCGGTGGGAAAGGATCGCCGCGGCCGCCCGGCTCGATCGCATCCTGCGCATGCACTACGACATGCACTACGACCGGGATTTCGATCGGGACGCGGTCCGCCACGAGACCGCCCTGCTCGACGAGGCCACCCGGCGTCCGCTGCGCCTGAGCGAGCCGATTCGAATCGTCCGCGCCCTGAAGGACATCGACTTCATGGCGACCGACGAGCATGGAACACCGCTGGGCGACGGGGACCCGCAGCGCCTGCTGAACATCATCCAGCAGGATCACGGCTACCTGTCCACCTCGGTCGCGCCCGGCACGGCCCGCCTCGCGGGCGGATCCAATTACCGTGTGGAACTGACCGTTCCGCCCGGCGCGCGCGGTGTGTACCTCGGCAACGACGCGACCAATCCGGAGCAGCACGAACTCCTGCTGGCGCGCGACACCCGCTACCGGATCACCGGCGTCGAGCAGGACTCCGACGGAATCACCGTGCTGCACGCCGAGGTGCTGCCCCCGCCCGCCGAGGAACCGGCTCGCGACGAACTGCGCGTCGGCTCGCGCGAGCGCGGAACCGATGAATCGGCTCCCCGGCCCACCCAACCGACCGCGGCCGAGACGACGGACAGCGGCACGGCGCATGTCTCGGCACCCGGCGACCCACGCGGCCCCGCCGACCATCCCGAACACGGATCAGCCGATGCCCCGGAGGATTCCGCGTCGCTCACCGTCGCGGAGTTGCCGCGCCGGTGGGAACCGGTGCGCGACGGCAGCACACCACATTCCCTGATATCCATCGAGAAGCCCCGGACCCGCATCGGCCTGTCCTCCGGGCACAACAACCTGTGCGGCCCGCTCACCGTGGCAGAACTCCTGCGCCGCACGAACAGTCCCCTCGTCCGCCGCCTCGCCCATCGCCTGGGGCTGAACGGCGTCACCCGGGAGGAGCTCGAACACGCGCTCGGGGCCTGGCTGCGTCCCTTCCACACTCATCACCACATCGCCGACCAGTTGCTCGCCCTGGGCCATGGTCACCTCGCGGTCGTCGTCGACGACTACGCCACCACCGACGACGACGGCATCGGGTCGCACGCGTATCTGCTCGTCAACGATCATGGCGCCATCACCGTCGTCGACCCCGGATTCGATGTGACGCATGCGTTCCCGCCGCAGCCCCGGCGCGAACTCGGCGCCACCCGCGCCGTCCTGTTCACCCCCCACGGCCACCCGGCCCACCCCGCCCCGGACCCCGCCGATCCGGCCACACATCCCGCCCACCCCCTGGGCCACATCGCCGCCGACGGCATCCGCCGCTTCCACACCGACGAGGCCGGGGCCGCGTTCGGCCGCACCCGCCTGCGCACCTGGCACCTGCTGCCCGAACAGGTGCGTGCCGCGCTCCGCGCGTACGAGGAATCGTTCCTGGTCAATACCGTGCTGCGGCAGCACATGTCCGACGCCGAACTCACCGCCTGGGCCGAGCGGCTGCGCGAGAGCAGCGAGATCACTCATCTGCTGACCGCGATCCACGGCCGGGTCCCGGAGCTGTCCTGGATATTCGGCCGACGAGACATGCTGCTCGCCGACGCGTCTCGGTCCGCCGACGAGGACAGGGAGCTGTCGGCGCTGACCGCCATCCTGAGTGACGCCCGGCCCGAGGCCCGGTTGGAACAGATCGAGAGGGACGCCGAACTCTACGACGAGATCTCCGCGAACCACGGCGAGCACCTCGGCCGGAACTTCGGGCCGGACACGATCCACGACCAGATCGCCCTGCTCGACCACGCGACCGCACGCCCGTTGCCGCTGACCGAACCGATCCGGGTCATCCGCACCCTCGACGATATCGACTTCCTCGTCACCGACGAGCACGGCAACATCATCAACGTCCCCCAGCACGAACCCGCCTACCTGTCCACCTCCGTCCGCGCCGGCGAACGACTCGCGTCGTACCGCATGGAGCTGATCGTGCCGCCCGGCGCACGCGGCGCCTATATCGGCGACGACGGCATCCACCCGGGCCAGCAGGAACTCGTCCTGGCGCGCGGCACCAACTACCGGATCCTCGCCGTCGAAACGGACCCCGACGGCGTCACGGTCCTGCACGCCCAGGTGGAGCCGCCGACGGCCACCGGCGGCGGCCGGCGCATAGGTCTCGACGGCCAGGACACGACACCGCCCCCCGGCGACCCGATGGAACTCGACGGTCAGGACACCGCATCGCCCGCATCGGCGAATACCGCACCGATCTGGAATCCCCTGCCGGACAACCATGAGCACCTGTTCGAGGCCCTGTCGCGACTGCGCGGAACTCCGACGGCGCGCGACGCGCGCACGGCGCTCGCCGACCGCATCGAGCAGAATTTCGACAGGACTCTCGGATCGTTCATCACACCCCGGTCGCGGGAGATCAACCGGGCCGAGCAGACCCGCCGCGGCGGACTCGACGCCCACTATCGAGACGGCCGGCTCACCCCCGACCAGTGGACCGCCGAAACGAGCCGCCGACGGCAATTCGACACGGGTTTCGAACAGTATCTGCGGAACGAACTGCGGCAGTTCATCGCGGGCCTGCGCGCACCGCACTTCCCCACCGATCACATGATGAGCTTCCTGCTTCCCTTCGTCGCCCGGGAGCTGTCGCTCAATCTGATCGTGCTGCCCCCCGACGGCCCGCGTATTCTGCTCCAGCACAACACCTCCGGCGCACCGTTCGCGATGCTGTACGGCTCCGTCGAGCGCCCCGGGCAGATGCGGATGGCGATGGCCGCCGACGGCAGCGCCTTCGCGCTCGACCCGGCGCACCTGAACACCCCGGCGGCGTTCACCCCGCCACCCGGCCACGCGCCGTCGCCGCCGCCGGCCGAAACCGGGCACGGCATCGGACATCTCGACGACGACGGCGTCCGGGTATTCGACACCGACGCCGACGGGCTGCACTTCGGCAATACGGTCCTGGACCGGTGGCACGAACTGGATCCGGCGCAGCGGCACGCGATCTGGGCCTATTTCGAACACGCGGAGATCAATTACTTCCTCCGGCGCGGACTCGACCGCGCGCCCGCGATGCTCGATCGCATCGCCGAGAACAGCGCATCGGTCACGCTGCTGACAGCCCTGACCGGGCCGGGCACGCTGTCGCTCGCCGCCCTGGCGGCGGCGTACCGCGGCGGTGAGGCGGCCGTGCACAACAGGATCGGGGATCCGGACCGGGCGAGGGCGACCTGGCAGCGGCTGCGCGCGATCATCGAAAGTCCGGCACCGGACCGCGCGCTGAGCAGAATGCTCGACGACCACACCGAGGTGGGTTGGGCCCGCACCTACTACCAGCGCTACTTCGGCCTGCCGAGAAGCCCCGAAACCCTCGGCCACTTTGCCGATCTGCTCGATCAGGCGACCCGGCGGACGCTGCCGATCACCGAACCGCTGCAGGTCGTGCGGGGTCTGCATGACGTCGAGTTCATGTTCGACACCGACGGAAATCGCCTGGGCGACAGGAATCCCGGACTGCTCGAGGGCGCCGCACAGCAGGAACTCGGTTACCTGTCGACCTCGGTCGGCCGGAACATGGTCGTCACGCCGGACGGTGAATTCCGGTACCGGCTCAATCTCACCCTGCCCGTCGGGACCCAGGGCCTGTGGATCGGAGAACACGGCGGCCTGCCCGGCGTCGCCGAGCTCATGCTTCCCCGCGGGACCGTCTACATCATCGTCTCGGTGACGCAAGACCCGGACACCGGCGTGATCGTCCTCGACGCGGAGGTCGTGCCCGCGGATATGATCGAACAGATCGATTCGGAGTAATAATGAGCAGCAGCACTCCCACCGGCTATCGCCACTGGACCCGGCGGCCCGTGATCTACCTGCCCGTGCATCGGCGCGGCCAGGTCATCGGGTGTGTGTGGGCCTCCCCCGACCAGCACGCCGCGGGTTTCGAGCGCATCCTGGCGGCGGCCGGTCGCGATCTGGACTGCGTGATCGCCTGGGAGACAAGGCTGAACGAGGCGGCCTCGGCGGGACTCACACCGGCCGCGGCCCTCGAGCGATTGATCGGGTGGCCCGAGGACCCGATCGCGGGCGGTGTCCCGGCCGGTCTCCGTCCCACCGGCTCGCCGAGCCTGGACCAGCTGTGGAATCGGCTCAATCCGGACGGACCGCCCCTCGGTGAGGGCCCGCTGATCCAGGACGGCACGTATCCCGACGGCACGCCCGCCGACCGGTCCGACGGCTGGGGTCCACTGGTCAGCGCGCCGCTGCAGACCTATCCGGCCGAAACCGACTCGGCTGTACGGTATCTGCCGGTCCGGATGGATTCGGCGGTGGTCGGCTACGTCTGGGCCGCGGTCACCGGCGATGCGGCCGGATACCTGCCGCGGGCACGGGCGGGACGCACCGGCGAAATCGCGGCGGGCCTGTGGCAGTTGCGATTCAGCGACGGCTACCGCGCGGGACAGCCGGCCACCGTGGCGTTGAGCGGATTTCCCGCGTTCGCGGCCGATCGGCTGTCGGGCGTCATCGGCCCCGAGGTCACCGCGGCCGAGGCGCCCGGCCTGGCGGACCTGCGGCAACTTGCCACAGAATGATATCGGGGCGCCGCGAATGGTAACGCGCATACGCTCGGCGGCGTTGTATCTGTGTAGGAGGTAGCGATGACTGAGCCGGTCAGTATCAATCCCGAGGGATTGCGCAATGCCGCAAATCAATTCGACGCCATCAGCGATACCACCAGGCAGATTCTGAACACGCTGACCGGCGGGTGCAACGCCGAGGGCGAGCCCTGGGGCGACGACAAGGCGGGCAAGAAGTTCTCCGAGGGCGACAAGGGCTATATCGCCAACCGCGACGGCACCTTCAAGAACCTGGGCCAGCTGGTCGGTCTGTTCGGGCAGAATCGCGACAACCTGCGGGATTCGGCGAAGACCTTCGAGCAGAACGAGGCTACGGCCGCCGCCAATGCGACGCATCAGAATCAGAACGGGCCGTCCGGCTCGGGCAATTCCAGCGGCTCGGGCAGCTACGGCCCGTCGTCGTACTCCCCCAACGCGCTGTATCGCCGCATGGAGATGACCCGTCTGACCCCCCGGCAAGAACAACAACAGCTCCAGCCCGAAGAGGCCCTCCGCCGGCAGGACGCGCAGCCGCTCCAGCCGACAGAGGCCTACAGCCGGCAGGGCGGGCAGCCGCTCCAACCGACAGAGTCCTACAGCCGGCTGCAGCCCGAGCAGCCCCTCCAGCCGCGCGAGTACAACCAGGGGACCCCGTTGCAACCCCGCGAATACAACCAGGGCACCCCGCTGCAACCCCGCGAATACGACCCGCAACAGCCCCTACAGCCGCGCGAATACACCCGAGGCGTCCCGGCCACCGAGGTGACCCCCGAGGGATACACCTACAGCCCGGAACAACCCCTGCAACCCCGCCAGTACTACGCTCAGCAGGGCACCCCGCTCACGTACGACCAAACGCGAGCCGAGCCTCTGCAACCGCGCGAGTACAACCAGGGCATTCCAACCACCGAGCAGCCCCGGGAGTATTACGCCGTCGAAGAGGGCACCCCGACCACCGAGCCACGCCTGTACGACTCCACCGAGGGAACGCCCCTGGTCTACGGCCAAACCCAGCCGCGCTACTACGAGGCGACCGCGGGAACTCCGGAGGTCTACGGCCAAACCCTGCAGCCCCGCGAATACAGCGCGGAGATTCCCGCCGTCGAGGGAGACCGGGTCGAGGCGACGCCCGAGCAGCCGCTCCAGCGCGAGCAGGTCTTCCCGAGGATCCAGGACCAGCCCGTCCAGGACCCGAACCAGGCCTAGGACGCTCGGCCGCGGCCGCGATCACGACCGTGCTGGGCAACACGCGGGCACCGGATGAGAGACCCTGCACCGGGCGAAGCCGTCAGGTCATGTCGAGGTGCCGCAGGCTCGGCCAGAATCGTTCCCACGGCTCGCGCCGATCGGTGCACAGCCACGCCCGCTGATCGGTGCCCGGATCCGTTCTGTCGCCGAGCAATCGGCGGCACGACCCGAAATGGCCGCGCAACTCGTCCGGCGACGTGCCGATGTACAGCACGGCACGCGCGGAATCCGGTGGCGGCGGAAAGTATCCGTAGCCGCGGCTGGTGCTGTACGCCGCCGGAAGATCGTGCGAGTACACGTCGAGGTACGCGGCGACGATGTAGGACTGGCCCATGATGATCGCCGACCGGCGGTCCTGCTCGGGAAGGGACTGGTAGGCGGCGGTCGTCAGCCGCACGATCCGCTGTGGCGCATCGGTTTTCGCCGACGTCGCGGCCAAGGCGAGCATGCTCGCGGCCCCGGCGATGCTCAGCGCACACGCCGGCCACACCACCCAGCCCCGGCGGCCACCGACCAGTCGACGCCGCTGGAATCCGACCGCGCCCGCGGCGAACAGCGCGCCGTAGAACCCGCCGAGGTAGTAGGGCCGCCCGGCGGTCGCGACGAAGACGAGGTACAGCACCACCGCGGTCACGGCGAGGAACCGATACGGGCGCAGCCGCGCGTCCTGCAGCAGCCCCCAGATCCCGTAGAGCGCCAGCACCGTCCCCGCGACGCCGGCCATGAGAATCAGCGATACCGCGATTCCCGGACGGCCGCCGTACAATTCGTCCGCCTCGGTGGACAGCACCGAGCTCATGTGCAGCTGTGGCCAGCCGTTGCGCGCCTGCCACACCAGTGTCGGCAGCGCCAGCAGCGCTCCGACGGCGGCGCCGGCCCACAGCATCGGCCGCCGCAGCAATTCGCGTGGGCCGCAGACGGCCACCGACGCCAGCAGCACCGCGCACAGCAGGATCACCTGGAATTTGGTCTCCGCGGCGATTCCGGCGACAACGCCCGCCGCGAGCAGCAACCGGTCCTCGCGCAACCGAATCCAGCGCACCAGCAGCCAGATGAGCAGCAGCCACTGCACCGGCTCCAGCGTGTACGGGGTCAGCCAGTGCCCGTCCATGGTGAACCACAGTGCCGTCGCCTGGGCGACCGCGGTGAGGAGCTGCGCGCGCCGATCACCGCCGAACTCCCGGGCGATCAGCGCCGCGACGATGACCGCCGCCGCGGTCGCGAGCACCGCCGGTATCCGCAGCGCCACAAGCGATCCGGGGGCTAGCCAGTCCATCGCGGCCGCCAGCGCCGGTGCGACCGGCGGCTGGTCGGCCGAGCCCCAGGCCAGGTGGCGGCGGCCGATCGCGAGCATGTAGGCCTCGTCGAACCAATAGCCGCCGATCGCACCGCAGACGAGCTGGACGACTGCGACGACGCCCGCGATCGCGAGCACAGCCCGCGTCGCGAACGCGGGAGCGTCCACGGTGGACGAGCGGGGCGCTACCGACAGCTGCAACCTTCAACCTTTCGGTTCGAATCCATGGCGCTGGATCTTGTTACAGCGATCGTGCCGCGAGAACTCGTGCGGCACATCGACCGCCACGCCTGCGTCCTGTACGACCTGAGTCGCACTCCGCCGCGGCCTCCTCATCCCCGTGGATGACCAGCACTCATCCCCCGGCCAGACACACGACACCACAGCC
The DNA here is from genome assembly GCF_018860155.1 of Nocardia albiluteola. Lineage (GTDB taxonomy): Bacteria > Actinomycetota > Actinomycetes > Mycobacteriales > Mycobacteriaceae > Nocardia > Nocardia albiluteola. The sequence continues at coordinate 378,151 of NZ_JAHKNI010000006.1, read as the reverse complement.
CGACCAGACACACGACGTCACGGCCGGCGGTCGACGCGGTTCACGCCGGCGCCCGTGTCGGACGAGTCGTCGACGAGGGTGGATTCCGGTGCGCTGACAGCGCATCCGCGCAAGCGGCTGCGCCCGATACGTGACTTCCGCCGCCGACGGCACTCATGGCGCCAGAGCCCGTCAGTTCAGGCGGCCGCCGACCCCGGCAAGAGCGCGCCCCCAGCCCGGCCGCACCGGATTGGGGTGATTGTCGCTCGGCGCCGCCAGCGAATTCCACGGCGTCCGTTTCGCACCCGACGACCACTGGTCGGTGGCGGTCGCCGCGGCCACGACCTCCCGCGCCCGTCGAAGCCGGTGGGGGTCCGCGGGATTCGCGAGCACGTGGTTGGCGGCCTCCAGGGTCAACTGCGCGTGCCGGTTTCCGATCCACTGCATCATGCGACCGGCATCGACGGCATCCATCCCGTGCAGCATCCCGTTGGCCGCGGTGTGATCACCGTTCGCAAGCTTCTGCAACTGTTCGATCTTCGCCTTCGCCGGAGTCTGCATGTAATCATTGACGAAATCCTCCTGCGCACGGGTCAGCGTCACAGGCGCGGAGTTGGCGCGATGGAAGCTGAACGCCGCCGCCTGCATGGTGGCCAGGTCGGCCGCGACCTCTTCCGCGTCGCCCGTGCCGTCTATCAGGCGCAGCGCGGAGTCCTGCGCGCGCTGCACCGCGGACACCACATGGCCCAGGCGTTTGTCTCCGAGGGTCCAGGTACCCGCATTCGCCTCGACGATCCCCCACGACCGGAGGGCGGCGAGCTTCACCTTCTCGTTGGTGAATCCGGCGCCGGTGAGCGCGCCGTACGCATCGCTCACCTTGCCCCCGACGTCGTGCAGGGCCTGCAGGGCCGCGGCCGCGCCACGCACGGTGTTGATGCCGCCGTTCTGGTGGGCGCCCTCCCGGGCCGCGGTGGCGAACAGCCTCCGGTTCATATACGACTGGGCATAGAAGCCCTTCGCGCCGCCGGTGCCCTTGCTGCCCCAGAATCCCCACTGCCCCAGCGACGCGGCTCGTTCCGTGCGCGACCACGGGCGCAGCGGCGAGCGCGTCTTGCCCCAGAGCCATTCGGTCGCAGCCGAATTGCCGATCGTGCTGACGGCTCCCAGCCCCACGAGCAATTTGTTCGACGAGAGCGAATGATGCGCCCCGACGGTGCCCATCCCCAGCGCGGTCCCCCCACCACCGCCGGAGGCGTGCGCCCCGCCGCTGTGCTGAATCGCGAGCGCGAACTTGTTCGCCAGCCATTCGTTGCCGTGGTCCAGCCCGGCGCTGATCCGCCGCAGCTGGGAGATCGCGACGATCTCCACGATCGCACCGACGACGAAGACGACCATGACCTCGCCGCCCGCCATGTCGAACAGGTCGTTCAGGAACAGCACGTAGACGCCGAGGAAGATGGTGAAGATCGTCATCCGCGCCGCCGCGATGACCCCGTCGACCATGTTGCGCACCAGGAACGTCTGGGTGAGCCCGTAGACGAATCCGCCCGCGGCGAATCCGAAGATCGACATCAGGCCGTGGTAGATCGTGTCCAGCGCGGACTTGATCACCTTGATCGCCAGCACGGCCGCGAACAGCAGCAGCATGCCGCCCAGCAGGAGCAGTAACAGCCCGGTCCCGATCTGGTCGAAGCTGGGGTTGTCGGCCGCGGACTTCGCCGACGCATCCCCGCATCGGGCGATGCCGTTCTTCACCTGGCCCTCGCTGCCGGCAGTCACGCCGGCGGACCATGCCGCCCCGCACGCGGACTGTTCGTCGAGCACGTGCCCGAAGTTCCACACCTGCAACGGATGTCGCGCGAAATTGTCCGCGAGCATGCCCTGCATGGTCGCTACCAGACCGGCCGGGTTCGTGGTGTCCTCACCGGTCAACCCGGCGGCCACCGAGATGCCCAGATCGCGCCCCTGGGCCAGCAGGCCGTCCGAGGAGAACGCGTCGGCCAGCGGCTGCGCCAGGTATATCGGACCGGCCACCGCGACCGCGAGCATGGTGACCACCTGCAGGGTCGCCTTCGAATACAGCCCGCGGACAACGAAATACGCCACGCAGAACGCGCCGATGGTCGCGGCCGTGATCAGCATGATCGGGGTGGCGATCTGCCCGCTCAGGGCCTGCGAGATCCCCGTGAGCGGCTTGGCGAACCACCGCAGCCAGGCGAAGCTCAGTGCGTACCCGATCAGCCAGATGGCCATCGTCACAATGACTTTCCAGCCCGCGAACTCCAGGCCGAGCACCATGGAGATCCCGGTGTCGCCCGGATTGAGCAGGCTGCCGTGATTGGTGGCGTACAGGTAGTTCGCCAGCGGCACACCGGAGGTGTCGGTGATGTGCATCCAGCCCAGCGCGCTGCTGGTCGAGGATGCGGCGGCCATGGCGCCCGGAGCCGCGCTCGCCGTCGCGCCCACGATGCCCGGGACGACGACGAGCCCGGCGACGATCAGCATCGTCCGGACGAATCGTCGCCACCCCGGCGACGCGCGTATCCGGTTGCACCGGTGCGACATCGCACGCGCGCATCGCTGTACGGCCGAATCGGCGCGAACCGATATTCGGATGTTCCCCACTGAATTTCTTCTTCCGGACGTCGTTGGACACGACTACACAAGGACAGGCTCGAGTGCCCTCAGGGCTGCTCGACAGTCCCCGGAAAAAGCCATCCCGAAGGTAGCGTCGCCGCGTTAACGACCCGGGTCGCGCGCGCGAACGCAGTACGACCAAAAGCGTTCGGCGCGTTGACATTCGTTCACGCCGCGACCTCGGCCGTTAACCTGCTCGTCACCGAATCCGGTTGTGTCGCTTAGTTTTTCGGGAATTTGAGCTTCGACAGGTCGATTCCCTCCAGCCCGGGCGGGAGCTGATTGAGTCCGTCGGGCATGCCCGACAGATCCGGCATGCCCGGCGGCATCGCGGGCATGCCCGGCATGCCGGGGAATCCGCCGCGCATCTTCGGCGGGGTCGGACCGCGGCCGCCCTTCTTGCCCTTCTTGCCCTTCTTGGTGTTAGCGCGCCGGTTGCCGCCGCCGGGCAGCCCCATCTGACGGCCCATCGCGGCCATCATCTTGCGCGCGTCGAAGAAGCGGTCCACCAGCTGATTCACATCGGTCACGGTGACGCCGGAGCCGTTGGCGATGCGCAGTCGGCGCGAGGCGTTGATGATCTTCGGGTTGGCCCGCTCCCCCGGAGTCATGCCCCGAATGATCGCCTGTACCCGGTCCAACTGCTTGTCGTCGACAGCCGCGAGGGCGTCCTTCATCTGGCCGGCGCCGGGCAGCATGCCGAGCAGATTGCCGATCGGGCCCATCTTGCGGATGGCCAGCATCTGATCGAGGAAGTCCTCGAGCGTCAGCTCGCCCGAGCCGATCTTGCGCGCGGCCTCCTCGGCCTGCTGCGCGTCGTAGACCTGCTCGGCCTGCTCGATCAGGGTCAGCAGATCGCCCATGCCCAGGATGCGGCTGGACATGCGATCCGGATGGAAGACGTCGAAATCCTCGAGCTTCTCACCGGTGGAGGCGAACATGATCGGCACGCCCGTCACCTCGCGCACCGACAGCGCCGAACCGCCGCGCGCGTCGCCGTCGAGCTTGGTGAGCACGACGCCGGTGAAGCCGACCCCGTCGCGGAACGCCTCGGCGGTGTTGACCGCGTCCTGACCGATCATCGCGTCGAGCACGAACAGGATCTCGTCGGGCTTGACCGCGTCGCGAATGCCCACGGCCTGCGCCATCAGCTCGGCATCGATGCCCAGTCGGCCCGCGGTGTCGACGATGACGACGTCGTACTGCTTGGCCCGGGCCTCCTCGATACCGGCCTGCGCCACGCCGACCGGGTCCGCGGCCGAGATGCCGAGGGGATTCTCACCGCCGCCGACGCTGGTGCCCGGATGGGGGGCGAACACCGGCACCCCGGCGCGCTCGCCGACCACCTGCAGCTGGGTCACGGCGCCGGGACGCTGCAGGTCGCACGCCACGAGCAACGGCGTGTGCCCCTGCTCGCGCAGCCATTTGGCGAGCTTGCCCGCGAGGGTGGTCTTACCGGCACCCTGCAGACCGGCCAGCATGATCACTGTCGGCGGGGTCTTGGCGAACTGCAGCCGCCGGGTCTCGCCGCCGAGGATCGCGATCAATTCCTCGTTGACGATCTTGACGACCTGCTGCGCCGGATTCAGCGCCCCGGAGACCTCCGCCCCCTTGGCGCGGTCCTTGATCCGCGCGATGAATCCGCGCACCACGGGCAGCGCGACGTCGGCCTCGAGCAGCGCCAGGCGGATCTCCCGCGCGGTGGCATCGATATCGGCGGGTGACAAACGTCCCTTGCCGCGCAGGTCGCTCAGAACACCGGTCAACCGGTCGGAAAGGGACTCGAACACCGATCGCGCTCCTGATCTCGAGGGACTGTCACTCGACGATCCAGGGTAGTCGGCGATCCCCGGGGAACGGATTCGCCCTCGTCATTCCGGGTTGTTCGCGGCCCCGCGGGCACACTTCGGCCGGACGGATCGGCGGGTAACCCGAGATCTACTCGAGCGATCGACGCCTGGGGCGCGGCGCCTGGCGTATGTCGCGATTCTCGCTGGCGATCATGCCGAGCGCCTCGCGACCGGTCAGCCCCAGCTCCAGGGCCATCGAGTCGAGCATCGCCCATTCGGCGGCGCCGAGCTGCCGGTCGCTGACCGTGGACGCGATGGTCATCGCCGTCACGGCCTGCTGCCCGGACAGTGTGCGGCCGGGCAGCCAGGACACCACCCACCGGTCGCCACCGACACACCGGGCGATGTGCGTGGTCAGATCACTGGTCATCATCGATGCGGAAACGACTTCAATTGCCACCGGCCCGCTCCCTTATGCTCGAAAAGCTCGGACAAGCCTCGAACAGCACCCGCGGCATGAAGGTCGGCGCCAGCTCATGCCCGAAATCCACGCTCTACAGCTCGGATCCGGTCTGATCGTAGAGTGGCCCGCATCACACTGGACAGCGCTTGCAGCAAATCTCGCGCAACAATCTGGTTAATTGGCGGACGCCGAGTTTGCCAGCAAAGTCGCAGTCGGGGCGATTGTGCGGTTCCGGCCGCCTAATCCGCATCCGCGGGCGGCTTCGGCGGCTGCGGATGCGGAACCACGGCCAGCAGCGCCTCCTCGATCTCCGCCCGGCGCGCAGCGGTGTCGGTGTCGTCGAGATCCAGGCAGAACGCGTCGACCACCGCGGTGCCACGGGTAACCGCCTTGGCCCAGCGCACATTCACCCCCACCACGGCCAGTGCCCCGGCCAGCCGCGACAACAACCCGATCCGGTCCTCGGCCCGCAGTTCGAGCAGCGCCTGCCCCGGGCTACCGCCCTCGGCCCACAGGACGCGGGGCTGCGCCTGCGCGTAGGGCCTGGGCGACAGGCCCGCCTCGCGTTCCTTCTTGTCCAGCACCGCAGCCAGATTCAGCTCGCCGTTGATCGCGCGGATCAACTCCTGGCGCAGCAGTCCGGCATCGGGTGGGTCGCCGAACTTCGGGCTCACGACGAAGGTGTCGATCGCCGAATCCCCCTCGGTGCCCAGCGAAGCCGACAACACTCGCAGCGAATGCAGCGCCAGCACCCCGGCGGCCTCGGACAGCAGGCCCGGAGTGTCGGGGGCGATCACCGTGACGACGTGGGTGTACCGCCCGTCACCGGGCGCCAGCTCCACGTGCACGCCGCCGGCCTTGGCCTTGACCAGCAGCTCGGGGTCGATCGAATCCGGTTGCGGCGCCTGCTCCCCGGCCATGGCCAGCCTCGACCGGCGCACCAGCTCACCGATGAGCGAGGCCTTCCAATCGCCCCACACCCCGGGACCCGTGGCCAGCGAATCGGCCTCGGCCAGGGCGTGCAGCAGTTCCAGCAGCTGCGGATCGCCGTCCAGGGCCCGCACCACCGCCTCGGCGGTCTCCGGATCCGCCAGATCGCGCCGGGTCGCGGTGTCCGGCAACAGCAGATGGTGCCGCACGATCGCGCTGAGGGTGCGCACGTCCGCGGGCCACAGGCCCAGTCGCCGGCCGATCTGCGTCGCCAGCTCCGCGCCGACGATGCTGTGATCCTCGGTGCGCCCCTTGCCGATATCGTGCAGCAGCGCACCCAGCAGCAGCAGATCCGGCCGGGCGACGCGGGTGCTCAGCGCCGCGGCGTAGGCAACGGTCTCCACCAGGTGACGGTCCACGGTCCAGGTGTGCACCGCATCGCGCGGGGGCAGATCGCGCACCGCGCCCCATTCGGGAAACAGCCTGCCCCACAACCCCGTCCGGTCCAGCGCCTCGATCGCGTCGAGGGTGCCGCGGCCGGTGCCCAGTAGCACCAGCAGATCGTTCAGCGCCTCGCGCGGCCACGGCTCGCGCAGCTCGGGCGCGTCCTCGGACAGCCGGTTCAGCGTCGTCGCCGACATCGGCAGTCCGGTCTGCGCCGAGGCCGCGGCCACCCGCAGGATCAGGCCCGGATCCCGCTGCGGGCGGGCATCGCGCGCGAGCACGACCTCACCGGCGTGTTCGACCACCCCCTCATCGAGTGGTCGGCGCACCGGCATCCGCCGCAGCCGGGCCAGCCCACGCCGCGGCAACGCGTTGCCCGCGGTCCGCAGCCCGACATCGACCGAGTAGCCGACCGTGCGCGCCGCGTCGGTGAGCGTGCGGGCCAGATCGAACCGATCGCCGATGCGCAACGCGCTGCCGATCTCGTCCGCGTCCTGCGCGCGCAGCTGATCCCGGGCACGCCCGGCCACGCGATGCAGTTCGGTGCGCACATCCAGCAGCCGACGATGCGCCTGTTTCAATCCGCCGCCGGGCACGTCCGGGCCCAGCCCCGGCATCGCGTCGGTCAACTGGGCGATGGCCAGGGCATCGAGCAGCTGGATATCGCGCAACCCCCCGCGGCCGTTCTTCAGATCCGGTTCGGCCCGGTGCGCGATCTCGCCGCTGCGCCGCCACCGGGTCTGGGTCTGCTCCACCAATTCTGGGAAGCGGGAACGGATTCCGGTCCGCCATTCGCGCCGCACCCCGCCGATCAGCAGATTGCTGAGCTCGGCATCGCCGACGATGTGCCGCGCGTCCAGCAGGCCCAGGGCGGCGGTGAGATCGTCGGCGGCCACCCGCAGCGCCTGCGGGACGGTGCGGACGCTGTGATCAAGTTTGATGTGGGCATCCCACAGCGGGTACCACAGCCGATCGGCGACCTCGGCCACGCGCTGGGGGTCGACGTCGTCGTGCAGCAGAACCAGATCCAGGTCCGAGTACGGCAGCATCTCCCCGCGGCCCAGCCCGCCGACCGCCACGACGGCCAGGCCGCTGTCGGCGGTGATGCCCAGCTCCGCGCCCTTGCCGCTGAGCCACAGCTCGTGCAGGTCGACCAGCGCCTGGCGCAGCGCGTGGGCGTCCAGCCGCGGGTGGCGGGTATCCCCGCCCTCCAGCAACTGATTGCGGGCACGCACCAGATCCGTAGCGCCGCCGGGCATCTCGTCCTTCACCTGCATAACCCACACCACCCAACCATCATGCGGGCGGCTCCGCCCCGACCGTCACGATCGGGTGCGGAGCCGCCGCTCGATACGGTATTGCGCCGTTCGATCCGCCAATTGCGTTACCGGAACCGGTATTACAGGGCGTCCGCGCCGCGCTCGCCGGTCCGTACCCGGATCACCGCGTCCACGGGGGTCACCCAGACCTTGCCGTCACCGATCTTGCCGGTGCGCGCGGCCTCGACGATCACCTCGACGACCTTCTCGACGGAGGCCTCGTCGACCACGACTTCCACGCGCACCTTCGGGACGAAGTCGACCGAGTACTCCGCGCCGCGATAGACCTCCGTGTGCCCCTTCTGGCGGCCGTAGCCCTGCACCTCGCTGACGGTCATACCAAGGACGCCCGCCTGCTCCAGGCCGCTCTTGACGTCCTCGAGCGTGAACGGTTTGACGATCGCGGTAATCAGTTTCATGGCGTCATGCCTCCTTGACAGCGTCACGTGCCGTGCCACCCACAGCAGTTACAGCAGCAAAATCGTATGCCGTCTCCGCGTGCTCGGACTCATCCAAGCCCTCGAACTCTTCCTCGGCGGTGGAGCGCAGGCCCACGGTCACCTTCAGGACGTAGGCGATGACCAGCGCAATGATGAACGAGTACGCCAGCACGGTGAAGGCGCCGATCGCCTGCTTGCCCAGCTGGCCGAAGCCGCCGCCGTAGAACAGGCCCTTGGCTCCGTTCAGGCCCTGCGAGGCGTTGGACTCCGGGCACAGGAACAGGCCGACCGCCAGAGTTCCCAGAATTCCGCCGATCATGTGCACGCCGACCACATCGAGCGAGTCGTCGAAGCCCAGCTTGTACTTCAGCCCGATGGCCAGGGCGCAGACGATACCGGCGGCGAAACCGATCGCCAGCGCGCCGAGAATGTTCACCGACGAGCAGGATGGGGTGATCGCGACCAGGCCGGCCACGATGCCTGACGCGGCGCCGAGGCTGGTGGGCTTGCCGTCACGGATCTTCTCCACGATCAGCCAGCCGAGCATCGCGGCGGAGGTGGCGAACGTGGTGGTCAGGAAGGTGGAACCGGCGGTGCCGTTGGAGCTGAGGGCGGAACCGGCGTTGAAGCCGAACCAGCCGAACCACAGCAGACCGGCGCCGAGCATCACGAAGGGCAGGTTGTGCGGCCGCATCGGGGTCTTCGGCCAGCCCTTGCGCTTGCCGAGCACGATGGCCAGGGCCAGGCCCGCGGCGCCGGCGTTGATGTGCACCGCGGTGCCACCGGCGAAGTCGATCGCGTGCAGCTTGTTGGTGATCCAGCCACCGACGTGCACGATGTTGCCCGCGGAATCGCTGGCGCTGGCGTCGAAGACCCAGTGTGCAACCGGGAAGTAGACCAGGGTCGCCCAGACCGCCGAGAAGATCAGCCAGGCCCGGAACTTCATGCGGTCGGCGACCGCACCCGAGATCAGCGCCACGGTGATGATCGCGAACATGAGCTGGAAGGCCACGAACACCGTCATCGGGATGTGCGTCGCGCCGGCGAGCGGGATGTCCGCCTCGGGTACGGCCGCGACGTGGTGCGCCGGATCCGCGGCCACCGCGGGCGCGGAATCGGTGCCGATCAGGCCCTTCAGGCCGAAGAACTGGCCCGGGTCGCCGATCAGGCCCCACTTGTTGTTGCCGAACGATTCAGAGAACCCGTAAATGGCCCAGAGCACGCCGACGACGCCCATCGCGCTGATGCTCATCATGATCATGTTCAGCACGTTCTTCGTACGGACCATGCCGCCGTAGAAGAACGCCAGTCCAGGGGTCATCAGCAGGACGAGCGCAGAGCTCGCCAGCATCCACGCGGTGTCGCCGGTGTTCGGCAACCCGGTCATGGGATACGCCACCTTGTTCCTCCTCATCTCGGGCCCGGCCAAAACGACGGCTACGAGCCTGCACAGAAGGTTCGCTATTCGGTGTTTCATCCGTGCCGCCTGCGTGTTTCGCATGCGTGAACGGATGAACCTGCTGTGTTGCTAGCACGTTTCGTGCGCTACACAGCGCTTTCGGGCTCACCGTGAGGCGCGTGTCGCGAGGAGGATTTTTCGGCCGAAGGCCGTGGTCAGGCGCTCAGCCGAGCAGGGCGTCGACGAAGGCGCCGGGTTCGAAGGGGGCCAGGTCGTCCGCGCCCTCGCCCAGGCCCACCAGCTTCACCGGGACGCCGAGTTCGTGCTGCACCTGGAACACGATGCCGCCCTTGGCCGTTCCGTCCAGTTTGGTCAGCACCACGCCGGAGATGTCGACGACCTCGGCGAAGACCCGGGCCTGGTTCAGGCCGTTCTGGCCGACGGTCGCGTCGAGCACGAGCAGCACTTCGTCCACGGCCGCCTTCTTCTCGACCACGCGCTTGACCTTGCCCAGCTCGTCCATCAGGCCGGTCTTGGTGTGCAGGCGGCCCGCGGTGTCGACCAGCACGACGTCCACGCCATTGTCGATGCCCGCGCTCACCGCGTCGAAGGCGACCGAGGCGGGGTCGGCGCCCTCGCGCCCGCGCACGGTCTCCGCGCCGACCCGCTCGCCCCACGTCTGCAGCTGGTCGGCGGCCGCGGCGCGGAACGTGTCGGCGGCGCCCAGCAGCACCCGGCGGCCGTCGGCGACCAGCACACGAGCCAACTTGCCGGTGGTGGTGGTCTTGCCGGTCCCGTTCACGCCGACGACCAGCAGGATCGAGGGGTGATCGTCGTGCGGGAGGGCGCGAATCGAACGGTCCAGTTCCGGCCGCAGCGCCTCCACCAGGACCGCCCGCAGCGCGGCGCGTGCCTCGTCGGCGGTGCGGACGCTGCGGGCGGCCAGCTCGGCCCGCAACCGCTCCACGATCGTGCCGGTGACCGAGGTGCCGAGATCGGCCATCACCAGGGTGTCCTCGATCTCCTCCCAGGAGTCCTCGTCGAGGTCACCGCCGCCCAGCAGGCCGAGCAGGCTCTTGCCCATGGCGGTCTGGGACCGGGCCAGCCGCCCGCGCAGGCGGATCAGGCGCCCCGCGGTGGGGGCGATCTCCTCGAGCTCGGGTGCGGGAGTCGGGGCCGGCGCGGGTGCCTCGGGCGCGATGGTGGGCGCGGCCTCGGGGGGCGCGGTGGGCGCGGCCCCGGGGGATGCCACTTCGGTAAGCGTCGGTGTGGGAGCCCCGTCGGGCTCGGCAACGAGAGGTGTGACAGCCTGGGCGGCCGTTTCCGCGGGGGCCGTCTCGGGCGACGGAGCCTCGGCTTCGGTCGGCTCGGCCACGGCCGTTTCCGGGGTGGCGGCCGCCGCCTCGGTAACCCCCGCCTCGGGCTCGGGTAGGCGGATATCGGTGATCGAGCGCCGCGCCGAGTCCCGCGGGATCGCCGCGTCGTCCCCGACGTGCGGCTGGCCCTCGTCGTCGGTCCGCTCCACCGGCACGGGCTCCGGGCGCGGCGGGGTGAGCGTGCCGGTCCCTGCGCCGCCCTGGCTGAAGTTGAATCCCCCGGACGCCGAATATCCGCCCGACCGGTCGGCGATCTCCTTGTCGGGCGCGGCGGAGGTCAATGTCACCCGGCCGCGCCGGTACCGGACGAATCCGGCGACGACCAGGGCCACCACCAGCACGGCGGCGATCACGGCGATCAGAATCCAGGCTTGCGCAGTCACGGGCCCATCCTGTCAGAAGACCGGCCGGTACCGGTGCGACGGCTGGGCAACCACGTTCCCGACCGGGAGATTTGCCTCACCGGGCCCGGGAGCCGGAGCGCGACCGCGCGTTTACCCCGGCAACGTTCGCGACCCCGGAAACGCCGACTCGTCCCCGGGTTCGGGGGCTCGACGGCGATCGTCCGTCAGCCCAGACGACGGTAGTTCGGAGCCTCGGACTCCTCCGGCGCGGTCGTGAGGAATGTCTCGAGCATCTCCTCGGCGACAACGGCGGAGGTCAATCGCAGGCCCAGGGCCAGCACGTTGGCATCGTTCCAGCGGCGTGCGCCGGCGGCGGTGTCGCGATCGGTGCAGAGCGCCGCACGCACCCCGGGCACCTTGTTCGCCGCGATCGAGACGCCGGTACCGGTCCAGCAGCACACCACCCCGAACTCGGCCCGGCCCGCGGCGACCGCCCGCCCGACGCCCTCGCCCACATCGGGCCAGGCGATGCCCTCGCCGACGACGTCGACCTCGTGCCCGCGCTCGGTCAACCACTCCCGCAGATGCCGAGTCAGGTCGGTGGATTCGTCGGTTCCGAACGCAATCCGCATGTCCGCCAGCGTAGTTGCTTAGCACATCTGCCGTCTCGGGCCGGTCAGGGACACGCCGGAATCGGCGCCCCCAACGGACTCAACCTACCGACCGGTTTGCCCTTCTCCACACCACGCGCCGGAAGCAGCGGCGAATCCAACACAGAGACAATAGGATCGGCGAGGTGACCGATCGAAATGTGCTTGGGGGACCGCTGGAGGAGTGCGGCACCGATCCTCTCACCGGCTTCTACCGGGACGGGTGCTGTAGTACCGGCCCGGAAGACCTGGGCAGCCATACGGTGTGCACCGTCGTGACCGCGGAATTCCTGGAGCACCAGAAATCGATCGGCAACGATCTGAGCACCCCGCGCCCGGAGAACAACTTCCCGGGACTGCAACCGGGTGATCGCTGGTGCGTGGTCGCGGTGCGCTGGCTGCATGCCCATGAGGACGGCGTCGCCGCCCCCGTCGTGCTGGCCGCGACGCATGAGAACGCCCTCGAGGTCGTGCCGATGGATACGCTGCGCAAATACGCGGTCGACGTCCCCGACGACGTCAGCGACCTGTTGTAACGGCATCCTCACACCCGTTTCGGCCGTCGGCGTCGCGCAGGCGACCGGAACAGATGTGACGAGACCGGCACCCACCGCATCCGCGCGTACCGTCGATGTGGTGACCTGGTGGAATACCGGCCTCGATGTCGCCCTGCATCGATGGCGCGAGCGCCGAGCGCGTGAGCGGCAGTACCCGATGGGCGCGGGCCTCGACGAGATATTCGGCCCGGCCCGCAAGCACGTCCGCGAACGCATGGAGTGGGTCGCGGTGGCCAAGATCGACGATCGCGTGTCCGGCGACGACCCGATCGTCGACCTGGGCACCGGCACTGTGACCATGCCCACTCGCGACACCGGCGACGACCGATGACCGCGCAGGTCCGCATCGTTCCGTATACCGCCGATCATCTGGCCGGGGTCGTCGCGTTGTGCGCGGCGCAGGGCTGGCCGAGTCTGCCCGCCGATACCGCACGCGCCGGCGCGGCCTTGCGCGCGCCGGGCGCCGTCACGCTGGTCGCGGTCGAGGCGGGCGGGGTGGTCGGCTTCGCCCACGCCCTGAGCAACGGCTGGTGGGGGTGTCTGTCACTGTTGCTGGTCGCCGAATCCCACCGCGGCGCGGGCATCGGCCGCCGCCTGGTCGCCGAGGTCTTCCGGACCGGCGGCATCACCCGGCTCGATCTGCTCACCGACGACGCCGGCGGGTTCTACCGCTCACTTCCGCACAAGACCCTCGACGGCTTTCGCGTGTACCCGCTCTAATGGGCGCCGTCGGCGAAGCCGTCCGAAACCGCGCATGGCCGGAGCGAATGCGGAGGTACGCCTAGCCGGCGCGATGACGGCGGCGATGCGCCTTCTGGCGGCAGGCCGCGGAACAGTAGCGCGCCGGGCGGCCCGCGCCGGTGGGCCGCAGCCCCGAACCGCACAGAGAGCAGCGGGCGGTCGCCGGCGCCGTTTCGTCACGACTTTCGTTATTTTCGGCGAGCAGGACGCCACCTTTCGTTACGGGGTGCGCCCGTAACGCGTCCAGCGTAAGTCGCGCGGCCGGGCACAGCCCGTCGGGGGTCCCCGAAACCCGTTGCATCGCCACGCATCCGGCAAATATCGCCGTGACGTCGGCGACGGTGACCTCGGGGCGGACCGCGCCCCGGCGCTGCGCCTCCACGAGCACCGCGTGCAGCGCCCGGTGGAACCGATCGCCCGCCCCGCGCATCACCGCACGCGGCCAGCCGTCGTCGGCGGTGATCATGTCGCAGACCGCCTGGCTGCGCGGGGACGAGACGACCACCGCCGCGCATAACTCGAAGAATGCCTCCCCAACGTCCGGCGCGGCGAGACAGTCGTTGGCCCGCACGGTCATTCGGTCCAGCCGCTGCTGCATCACCGCCTCGAGCAGATCGGACTTCGTCGGGAAGTGCCGGTAGACGGTCCCGGCCCCGACCCCGGCGCGCCGGGCGATCTCCGCCAGGGAGACGCCGGTGCCGTGCTCGGCGAACGCGCGCTGGGCGGCGGCCAGCACCAGCGCCCTGTTGCGGCGGGCATCGGCCCGCCCCGCGGCGCTCTCGACAGCGGTTGCGGTGGAGGTCATTTCGTTACGCACCCCCTCGGGGAGATCTGGCGAACCGAGCGGGGCCGCTCGTATCGTCCGAGATACGGGTTATCCAACCCGTATTCTACCGAACGGACAGGACCAGCATGTCTCCTCAGAAAGAGCTCATTCTCGTCACCGGCGCGACCGGCAAACAGGGCGGCGCGACCACCCGGCGGCTCCTGGCCGACGGGTATCCCGTGCGGGTGCTGGTGCGGGATCCGCAGGCCCCGGCTGCGCGGGCGCTGGCCGACCTCGGCGCGCAACCGGTCGTCGGCGACCTGGACGACCCCGCCTCGCTCGACCGCGCGGTCACCGGGGTGCGCGGCGTCTTCGCGGTGCCCCCGGCGGCGTTCGGGCCCGGCGGCTGGGACGTCGAGCTCGAGGCGAGCCGCGGCGCCGCCCTGGTCGAGGCCGCCCGCCGGGCCGGGGTCGACCAGATCGTCTTCACCGGTGTCGCCTCGTTCACCGGCGACACGAATTGGGGCAGCGGTGGCAAGCGGCGGATCGAACGGGCGGTGGCGGCCTCGGGCATGCGGTACACGATCCTGCGGCCGGTCCGATTCATGGAGAACTACCTCGCCGGCGTGGTGCTTCCCCTGGACGGCTTCGTCGACGGCGTCCACCGCCATCTCTTCCCCGCCGATCGCCCCATCCAGGTGATCGCGGTCGACGACATCGCCGCGGTGGCCGCCATCGCGTTCGCCGATCCGGAGCAATACACCGGCCGGACGCTGGAGCTGGCCGGCGACGCGGTCACCCCGCTGGCGGCGATGGCCGCCATCGAGCGCGCCACCGGATATCCGGTGCGGTACGAGGAGATCACCGAGGCCGACGCGGCGGCCATCGGCGCGCAGCTGGCGAACACCTGGCGCTTGGCGCACAACGGGGACGGCTGGCATGCAGACATCGAACTCATCCGGGAAATCCATCCGGGCCTGCAGACCCTCGAGACCTGGCTCGCCACCACCGGTGCGGCGGCGCTGAAATCCCTGCTGGCCGAGCAGCACTGACGAAAAGCCCCGACGAAAGGTTCACCCCATGCCCCGAGAACTCGACGAATGGCACGCACGCACAGGCGGTTTCGTCGCCCGGCCCAGCTTCGACGAGTACGCCGAGAAGTACGCGAAGTATTTCGTCATGCAACGCCGCGACGGCATCCTCGAGCTGCGGATGCACACCGATGACGGTCCCGCGCACTTCGATTTCGCGGTGCACAACGCCTGGGCGCAGGCGTGGCTGGAGATCGGCAACGACCCGCGGAACGAGGTGGTGATCCTCACCGGGACCGGAGACCGGTGGCTCGGCGCCCCCGACACGGCCCCGCAAGACCCGGCCGAGTCGGCGCGGCGCATGACCTCCGGCCCGTTCCCGCCCGACTTCGGTTACGAGCACGGCTATTACGACGCGACCAAACTGGTGGAGAACTTCGTGTTCGGCATCGATGTCCCCACGATCTCGGCGATCAACGGCCCGAGCATCGCGCACACCGAGTTCGCGCTGCTGTGCGACATCACCCTGGCCGCGGAGACCGCAACCATTTCCGATCCGCACTTCCTGGCGGGTACCGCACCGGGTGACGGCCAGCAGCTGACCCTGCAGGAACTCGCGGGCACCAAGCGCGCCTCGTATCACCTCTATACCGGGCTGCCGATCGACGCGCGCCGCGCCCTGGAACTCGGACTGGTCAACGAGGTCCTGCCCGCACCGGATCTACTGCCACGCGCCTGGGAGCTCGCCGAGACGATCATGAAGCAGCCGCGCACGACCCGGCGCCTGACCCACGCCATCGCGGTCCGGCCGTGGAAGCGACGCCTCGTCCACGACCTCGGCTTCGGCACGGCCCACGAGATGTTCGGCATCGGCGCGCAGTCCCGGTAGCTCGCGGGGACCGGAGGGCACGGTTTGCCGCGGGTTCAGTACTCCGAGAACAGGCGCTGCCAGTCGTCGCCGTATTTTCTGGACAGGACCGCGTTCTCCTCGGCGTGCCCCCGGCGGTCGTAATCGTCGAAGTCGTCCATGGACTGATGCTGCATGTGGTGAATCCGGGCCTGGCTGGTGAGAATGCTTAGCAGGCCGGCGGACCGGATCCGGTAGCCGTAGTCGTGATCGGTGCCATAGCCCAGCGGCATGTCCAGGTCCCAGAATCCCAGCCGCTCGATCGTGGAGCGCTTGATGAGCGTCGCCGTGGGCTCGAGTATGCCTCGCACCGAGGCGACGTCCTCGGCGTGCTCCATGTCCGGGAGCCACGAATTGTGCTGCGGGGAGATCTGCGCGTACGCCTCCGAGGAGAACAGCACCGTGGCCAGCACCCGCAGGACCGTATCGCCGTAATCGAAGCTCACGTCGGAATTCAGCAGCCAGAACGCGTCGTAGTCGTCCTGCTCCGACGCGATCTGGAAGCCCGCGTACATTCCGCGGGTGAATCCCCGATTGTCCGGCAGCACATGCGTCGCGGATCCGGGCGTCGTGGACGATCCGTTGTCGATGACGTAGACGCGTTTGCGGCTGTATTCGAGCGTGTTGTTCAGATAATCCGCGAGCTTGTCCGTCATCTCGGCGGTATTGAAGTTCAACACGATAATGGCGATATTCGGCTCGTCGCCAGGTTCCCGGGTGCCGGTCGCCGCGGTATCGAACGTGCGCCCCGGACACCCCCGGACCGGTAACGGGGTGAAATCCTCGTTAGGCGCGGACTCCGGCGCGAGACTCTCCCCGGCCGTGAGCCCGGCCCGCGAGGCGAGCCGGCGGTAACGCCCCAATATCTGCCGATCGTTCATCCCCCCCGCCTGCATACCGGAGGACAGATGAGCGACAACGAATCCGGGATACAGGCAATGCCAGCGTCCCAGATAGGTGGGGATCTGGACCGACAGCGCACGCTCCTCGTCCACCATGTCCGCCGACATATAGGACAGGTCCGCGCCCATCCAGGCGACGAAGTGCATGGCCAGGCGCCCGGACCACTCGACGGGTTCCAGCGAAACCTGTTCGAACAGTTCGCGATTGTCCAGGAAATGGTGATGCAGCGCCCGGGCCCGTTCCGGACTCTCCCAAAGGCTGCCGCCGAATCCCCCGGGCGGCAGTTCCAGCTCCATCAGGCTGCGGGGTATCGCGCCATGTTGCTGCTGGTAATAGGCGCACACATTGTGGTTGACGACGTTCGCCGACACCAGGAAGTACTCCGGCCGTGCCAGGCGGAAGCGGATGAAATCCTCCAGCTTGTCGAGCTGAAGATACGGGACGTCGTCGTCGCATTTCAGGAAGACCGCGTCGCGGTAGTGCTCGCCGCGGGCGGCATAGAATCCGATCGCCTCGGCAAATCCGGCACGCCACCGCTCGGCCCCGTGATAGAGATACTCCCCCGTGTCGGGTAATCCGGGCAGGCGCCACTCGCCGTCGGCGCCGTATCCCGTCTTCACGAAGATGTCGTAGCTGCCCGGACGGATATCGAGCACGCGCTGGATCACGATCGCGCCGTCGACGCTCAGCGTGAGGGTCGACGAGGCGAGCGAGAGGCGAACGTCCCGGAACGTCGTCGCGGCCAGAATGCCCGGGGTGCAGACATCCACCAGCGAACCGTGCTCGCCGGGCCGGTCACCGGCGTGTTCCACGAGCAGCTCGGAGGTCTCGACGTACAGCAGTGCGGTGTGCTTGTTCTCCCAGCCACCCAGCACGAGCTCGTAGGACGAATAGTTGGCCCCGCGGGCCCGGATACCGATGTGTACATCATGGCCCGCACGCACCTGCGCGTCCCAGTGGCATCCGGTCTCCGACTCGGTATCGATGCTGCCCGCCGGGTAGTAGGCGAGGTTGTCCGGTGTGCGGCCCAGCGCGGGAAAGCGGGAATTCAGCCAGCGGTCGTCGTCCTCGTGCCGGGCGAAGTTCCAGACATGCCATTCGTCCACGAGATTGCGGCGCAACGCCTCCGCCGCATAGTGGGACAGCAATTCCATCCGATCCCGGCGGCCGGCGAAGGTCACCAGAATGACCGATCGCCCGTCGATGATCGACATCCGGCATATTCCTTCCCGCCACGACAACCCCGCAAAAATCCGACCATACCGCGCAGCACTCGGCAAGCCTGCGGCGGCAAAGGTTACGCCGGGTTGAACTCCCGTCGGGCACAGGCCCGTTCAGGCGTTGGCGCCGACCAGATTCTCCCCGCGCAGGCGCTGGGAGATGACCTGGGTGATGCCGTCGCCGCGCATGCTCACGCCGTAGAGGGCATCCGCGATTTCCATCGTCGGCTTCTGGTGAGTGATGACGATCAGCTGGGATTTCTCGCGCAACTGCTCGAACAGGCCGATGAGACGGCGCAGGTTGGTGTCGTCCAGGGCCGCCTCGACCTCGTCCATCACGTAGAACGGGGAGGGGCGGGCACGGAAGATCGCGACCAGCAGGGCGACCGCGGTCAGCGACTTCTCGCCGCCCGACAGCAGCGACAGGCGCTTGACCTTCTTGCCGGGCGGGCGCGCCTCCACCTCGATGCCGGTGGTCAGCATGTCCGTCGGATCGGTCAGCAGCAGCCGTCCCTCGCCCCCGGGGAACAGCTTGGCGAAGACGCCGACGAACTCCTTCTCGACATCCTCCCAGGCCTCGGTGAACACCTGCAGGATGCGCGCGTCCACCTCCGCGACGACGTCCAGCAGGTCCTGGCGGGCCTTCTTGACGTCGTCCAGCTGGGTCGACAGGAAGTTGTAGCGCTCCTCGAGCGCCGCGAACTCCTCCAGCGCAAGGGGATTCACCTTGCCCAGGGTGCTGAGGTCCTTCTCCGCACGCTTGGCACGGCGCTGCTGGCTGGCCCGGTCGTACGGCATCGGCTGCGGTTCGCTCACCGTCTCGCCGCGCTCCCTGGCCTGCTCGTACTCGTGCCATTCCAGTGCCGAGGGCGGCGTGGGCACGTGCGGGCCGTACTCGGCGATCAGATCGTCCAGGGCCAGCCCGAACTGCTCGCCGATGGTCAGCTCCAGCTGCTCGATGCGCAGTGCGGCCTCGGCGCGGGCGACCTCGTCGCGATGCACGGCATCGGTCAGCTGGGTGAGCTGGGCGCTCAGCGCGCGCACGCGCTCCTTGACCTGATCGACCTGCCCGGCGCATTCGGTGCGACGGCGCACCAGCTCGTCGCGCCGCGCCGACGCCTCGGCGACAACGGATTCCAGCTCGGCGGCAACCCGTTCAGCCGATTCGGCGACGACCGCCGCGACCGCGGCGGCCTGGCGCCGCGCGGCCTGTGCCCGCTCGGCCCGGGCCCGGGACTCGCGCTCGGCACGCGCGGCGCGGCGCAGCGAATCCGCCTTGCCCCGTACCGATTCCGCGCGTTCCTCGGCGGTACGCCCGGCCAGCCGGGCCTCGACCTCCATGGCGCGGGCCTCGGCGAGCGCGGCCGCGGCCTCCTCGCGCTGATAGCCGGCGGCCTCGGTGCCCGCGTCGGCGGCCGAATCCATATCGGACTGTTCGGATTCCGCGCGCCGCAACCGATCCTCGAGCTCGGCCAGCTTCTCGGAGTTCTCGTCGCGGGCGGTCTCGGCGGCGGACCGCTGGGCCACCAGCCGATCGCATTCGGACTGCGCGGTCCGCGCCGCCTGCCCCAACCGGCCCAGCCGGTCGTAGATCGCGACCATCGACTGATCGGATTCGTGCAGTGCCAGCAGGGCCTGGTCGACGGCTTGCTTGCGATCGGACTGTTCGGCCAGCGCACCCGCCAGCGCCGCCTCGAGCTCTTCGGCCTGCCGCTGCCAGGACGCGAGTTCGGCCGCGGCGGAGTCGATATCGGCCTGGATCTCGAGCTGGCTGGGCGCGCGGTCCGAGCCGCCGAGCAGCCAGCCCGACCCGGCGACATCGCCGTCACGGGTCACCACGCGCAATTCCGGCCGCGTGGACAGCAATTCGGCCGCGACCGAAAGATCCTCGACAACAACGGTTCCCGTGGACGCCGCCGAGATCGCACCCCGCATGTGTGCCGGGCAGTCCAGCACATCGGCCAGCCACCGCGCATCGGCGGGCAACCCGCCCGACGGCGGATTCACCTGTGCCGCACCGCCGTACACCAGCGCGACGCGGCCGCCGTCGGCCTCCTTCAGCGCCCGCAGCGCGGCGTGGGCGACCGTGCCCGCCTCGGCGGCGACGGCATCGGCGAGCGGCCCCAGCGCCGCGGCGACGGCCGCCTCGAATCCATTGTGCACCTGCAGAATTCCGGACAGCGGCCCGAGCAGTCCCGCGGCCTGGTGCTCGAGCAGCCAGGCACCGCCGTCGCGGCGGGCCAGCCCCATCGTCAGCGCCTCGATCCGCGCGGCGAGCGAGGCGACCTTCTTACCGGCCTCCCGGTCCCCCTCGCGCAGTTCGGTCACGCGCTGATCGGCCAGCTCCTGGGCCTGGGCGGCATGCTCGTAGGCGGCGTCCAGCGCCTCCTCCCCCGCGTCGAGCTCGCCCAATTCGCTTTGCACCTGCTCGAACTCGGCCTCCGACGCGGATCCGCGGGCCCGGGCCTGCGCCAGCTCGCTCGACAGGCGCGCGATCTCGGAGTCGCTGGACTGGGCGCGGTGGCGCAGGGTGTCCACCTGACCGGACAGCCGGGCCAGCCCCTCGCGACGGTCGGCGATCGCGCGGACCGCGGCCAGATGCGCCTGTTCGGCGGCCTTGGCGGCCTGCTCGCGCTCGTACAGCTGATCCCGGGCCGCCTCGAGGGTCGCCGCGGCGACCTCGACCGCCTCGAGCAGTTCGGCCTCCTGCTCCTCCACGCGCGCGGCCTCGGCCTCGAGCTGGTCGGGATCGCGCCCGTTGCCGGTGGGCTGCTCGATGGTCAGGTTGCGGGCCCGGTCGCGGGCGATGCGGATGGTCGCATTGACCCGCTCGACCAGCGCCGAGAGCTGGAACCAGGTCTGGGCGGCCGCCTCGGCGCCGGGCGTGAGGCGCGAGAGCTGAAATTCCTGTTGCGCCAGTGCGGCATTGGCGGCGTCGAGCTCGGCGTGCACGTTGATCTGCTGCTCGCGCGCGTAGGCTTCCTTGCTCTGCTGGCTCTGCAGCTCGTTGCGGCGGGTCACCAGATCGTCGGCGGCCAGGCGCAGCCGCGAATCCCGCAGATCCGCCTGCACGGTGGCCGCGCGGCGCGCCACCTCGGCCTGCCGGCCCAGTGGCTTGAGCTGGCGGCGCAGCTCGGTGGTCAGGTCGGTGAGCCGGGCCAGATTGGCCTGCATGGCCTCGAGCTTGCGGACCGCCTTTTCCTTGCGCTTGCGGTGCTTGAGGACCCCCGCGGCCTCCTCGATGAAGGCGCGGCGGTCCTCGGGACGCGACTCCAGAATGGCGGCGAGCTGGCCCTGCCCGACGATGACGTGCATTTCGCGGCCGATGCCCGAATCGCTCAGCAGCTCCTGCACATCCATCAGGCGGCAGGTGTTGCCATTGATCTCGTATTCGCCGGCGCCGTCGCGGAACATCCGGCGGGTGATAGACACCTCGGAGTAGTCGATCGGGAGGGCGCCGTCGGAGTTGTCGATGGTGAGCGTGACCTCGGCACGGCCCAGCGGTGCACGGCCCGCGGTGCCGGCGAAGATGACGTCCTGCATCTTGCCGCCGCGCAACGCCTTCGCGCCCTGTTCACCCATGACCCAGGTGAGCGCGTCGACCACATTCGACTTGCCGGAGCCGTTGGGCCCCACCACGCAGGTGATTCCGGGCTCCAGGCGCAGCGTCGTCGCGGACGCGAAGGATTTGAACCCCTTCAGCGTCAGACTCTTCAGGTGCACAGCAGGCCAATCTACCTGCTGTCAGCGGATTGCCCCGCGTATGCCGGGTGAACGCGTTCCCCGGACGGCCGCGGACCGGCGCTCGGCTCAGCGCGTGCGCTGGTAGCGAAGGTAGACGACACCGGAGCCGAAGATCCGCGACTCGACCAGCCGCAGGTCCAGTGACTTGGGCAGCGGCGGGAAGTACCGGCGACGGACACCACGCCCTCCCCCGGCTGGTCCCGGAACCCGGCGATCTCCTTCGCGAGGTCGTCGGTGGCGAGCCTGGCGTTGCCCTCCACCGCGGTGAGTGTCCGGGAAAACACGACCTTGGGGATCGGCCGCCAAATCCGGGCGAATTCCAGCTCGTCCTCGTCGGACATGGTCTGCTCGGCGGTCTCCCACACCAGCATCGCCTCGTACAGGCGGCGGCCGCACAGCTCGGCGGCGATGTGGCGGGTCTGCTCGATCCTGCCACCGCCCACCGGGCGCCGTCAGGATTTGCGACAACCCGTCCGCGGCATACCGACGCGAACAGCCGCGCCGAATGTCAGACCCGCGCGCGGTCGTAGACGCGAGCCCGGCCGCGGCAGGCGCGCGCCTCCCAGCCCGCCGCCGCGCGGAAGATCAGCGCCGCACCCCAGGGGCCGATCACCCACAGCGGCCACGGGTAGGTGAGCTCGCCCGCGCCCAGGGATACCAGTCCCCAGATCAGCAGGCACAGCGCGCCGACGCCGACCCATGCCGCGCCCTCGATGCGCTGCCAGATCGGGAAGCGGCTGCGGGTGGCCGGTGCGTTCGCCGGTGCCCGGCGGACGGGCAACTCCGGCAGGTCCGCCAGCACCTGCTGCAGGTCCTCGCGGGTGGTGGTCGCGTACACCGAGGCGACCCGCTGGTCGAATTCGTTCAAATCGATGCGACCCGCGCCCAGATGCCGGGCCAGCAGGTCGGCGACCTGCTGCCGCTCGGCATCGCCGACGCGAGTTCCGGGCGAGATGTCCATGTCTCATGTCCTATCGGAGGGCCATGTTCCAAAGTGGAATATAACTAGTATCCGCCTTCCAAAGTGGAATGTCCAGAGGGCGCACTCTTCTAGTAAGGATTGCCCGCTCGATGCATCAAGGGTCTACTAGCTAAGTTAACGATCATTTGCGCTCATCCATGAGTAAATGAGAAGGTAGAGCTCCACTTATCGCACAAGGAGTTCTTTGTGGATCTGGACTGGTCACCCGCGGATCTGGCGTTCCGCGACGAGGTGCGGGGATTCCTCGACGAACATCTGACCCCCGAGCTGCGCCGGGCCGGACGGCTGGCCACCAGCGTCTATCCGGACCACGAGGCGAGCATGCGCTGGCAGCGGATCCTGCACGAGCGAGGCTGGGCCGCCCCCGCCTGGCCGGTGCAGTATGGCGGCTGCCCGTGGAGCCTGACCCAGCACTACATCTTCGATCGCGAATCGACACTGGCCGGGGCGCCGGGGCTGTCCCCGATGGGCATTCGGATGGTGGCCCACGCGATCATCGCCTTCGGCACCGAGGAGCAGAAGAACTACTTCCTGCCCGGAATCCTCACCGGCGAGGTGTTCTTCTGCCAGGGATATTCCGAACCCGAGGCTGGCTCGGACCTGGCCTCGCTCACCATGGCCGCGGTGTCCGACGGCGACGACCTGATCGTCACCGGCAGCAAGATCTGGACAACCCATGCCACCGAGGCGAATTGGATCTTCGCGCTGGTGCGCACCGCGAGGCTCGAGCGCAAGCAGCAGGGCATCACCTTCGTGCTCATCGACATGAACACCCCCGGCATCCAGGTGCGCCCGCTGGTGATGACCTCGGGTGAACAGGTCCAGAACCAGGTTTTCTTCGATGCCGTGCGGGTCCCGAAGGCCAATGTGCTGGGCCGCATCGACGACGGCTGGACCGTGGCCAAGTACCTCCTCAACTTCGAGCGCGGCGGCGGGGCGGTCGGTCCCACCCTGCAGGTGATGGCCGAATCGCTGGCGGCGCAGGCAACCTCGCAGCCCGGGCCGAACGGCGGTGCGCTGCTGGACGATCCGGCATTCGCGGCCAAGCTCGCCGACATCCGGATCCGCGCTGACGTGCTGGAGATCCTGGAATACCGCACACTGTCGGCGATCTCGCGGGGCAAGGATCCGGGCCCCGCCGCCTCGGCGCTGAAGATCCTCGGCACCGAGCTGAGCCAGCAGCTCACCGAACTCACCCTCGAGGCCGCCGGACCCCGCGGCCGTGCCTATCAGCCGCATGCGGCCATGCCGGGCGGCCCGGTGGCCGATTTCGTGCCGCCCGCCGACGGATACCTGAGCGGGCACGAGTGGCAGGCGGTCGCGCCGCTGCGGTACTTCAACGACCGCGCCGGGTCGATCTATGCGGGCAGCAACGAGATTCAGCGCAACATCATCGCCAAGGCCGGCCTGGGCCTGTGACGGAGGAGACACTGAGATGGACTTCGAGTACACCGCGGAGCAGCAGCTGCTGCGCGATACCCTCACCGAGTTCCTGGCGGCGCGATACGACCTCGAGAAGAGCCGCGCCGCGGCGCGGGTCGGCATCGGCCGGCAGCCGGAGATCTGGCGGGCCTTCGCCACGGAGGTCGGCATCCTGGGCGCCGCACTGCCCGAGGAGGTCGGCGGATTCGACGGCGGCCCCGTCGAAACGCAGATCATCGCCGAGGCGATGGGCGGGGCGCTGGTCGTCGAGCCGTACCTGGACACCGTGGTCGTGGGCGCCGGACTGCTGCGGCGCGCGGGCGGGGAGCGTGCCGCGGACCTGTTGCGGGGCACCGTATCCGGCGAGGTGATCACGACACTGGCCGCGCTGGAGGCGGATTCGGGCTACAACCTGTCCCGGGTGTCGACCACCGCGCGCCGCGACGGCGAGGGCTGGATTCTCGACGGCGCCAAGACATCCGTGACAACCGCGCCGCTGGCCACGCATCTGCTGGTCACCGCCCGCACACCGGGCTCGGCGGGGCTGTCGCTGTTCGTCGTGGACGCGGGCGCCGCCGGGCTGAGCATGCATCCCTACCGGACCATCGACGAGCGCCGCGCCGCGGATCTGGTCCTGGACGGCGTGGCGGTCCCGGCCGACGCGCTGCTGGGCTGGGAGGGCGCCTCCGACGATTCGCTGGCCCTCGCGGCCGACGAGGCCGTGGCGGCGATCGCCGCCGAGGCCGTCGGCGCGATGCGCCGCGTGCTGTCCGACACCGTCGGCTACGCCAAGCAGCGCAAACAGTTCGGCGTCCCGATCGGAAGCTTCCAGGTCCTGCAGCACCGCATGGTCGACATGCACCTGGAACTCGAACAGTCCATCGCCGCAATGTATCTGGTGACACTGAAGCTCGGCGCCGCCCCCACGGAACGCGCCCGCGCGGCAGCCGCGGCCAAGGCCACCATCGGCCGCGCCGCACGCTTCCTCGGCCAGCAGGCGGTCCAACTGCACGGAGCCATGGGCATGACCGAGGAACTCGCGATCGGCCACTACTTCAAGCGACTGACCGCGATCCAATACGAGTGGGGCACCACCGATCAGCACATCGCCCGGTACGCGGCGTTGACCCGAGCTGGTGACGCGAATTCGGCTGCCACGTAACACCATTCCGGTTGCGGCTCGACGCCGGCTCGCAACAGCCGGCCCGCGCCTGGCTTCCCGTCTCTGGGGGTTATAACACGATCGTCATATGCCACACTAGATTTCCGACATCACAGGATGGTCGGCAGTGGTTGCACCTTCGATCAATGTTTGTAGGCCGTCTTGACCGGACAGTCCACGCCCTGGCGGCGGGAAGCTACTTCTGATTCCCAGTCCGCTTTCGCCGCACCGAGCATCGTCAAGAACAGGGACTTCCTGCTGCTGTGGTCCGGCAATGCCGCATCCCATATCGGCTTGAAGGGGGTGATGCTCGCCTACCCGCTGTTGGCGCTGGTTCTGACCAATTCACCGGTCTCCGCGAGCTTGGTGACCTTCGCGCTCCAATTGCCCGGTTTGATCTTTCAGGTGCCCTCGGGTGTCGTGGCGGACTACTGGGATCGGCGGCGGGTCCTGCTGATCTGCCAGCGCGCAGGGCTGACCGCAACTGTGCTGGCGACGATCGCGGCCACGGTGCAGCCGGCGGGTCTGACATTCCTGCTCTCCGTGGCGGCCTTCGCCGAAGGAACCGCATATGTCTTCTTCAACACCAGTGAGCTGGGCCTGATCCGGGACATCGTCCCCGAACCCGACCGCCCGGCGGCCTTCGCGTTTCTCGAGGCCGAAGAACCGATCGCGAACATGGGCGGGCGGGTATTCGGTGCGGCGGTCTTCGGCATTGCCCGCAGTCTTCCCTTCCTCGCGAATGCCGCTTCCTACATGTACTGCCTGTGGACGCTCGCGAAGATTCGCAAGCAGGCGCCGGCAACACCGGAGACGAAACCCCCCAGGCCGGCACAGATCTGGGGCTGGGACAACGTGTGGGCCGGTGTCGTGGAATTGTGGGCAGACCCGTTCGTGCGAGGCTCCACGCTCGTCGGCGGTATGGCCAACGGCATTTGGCAGATCGTCATATTGATGATCACCCTGAAGGTCAGAGACGGCGGGTACCCCGCATGGGTGGTCGGCGCCGTGCTGAGCACCACCGGTTTGGGCGGGTTGCTCGGCGCGACCCTCGCTCCCCGGTTCGCCAAACGGTACAGCCCCAAGATCGTGCTCGTCGCCGGGGTGTGGGCCTGGCTTGCGGTCTGTGCCGCCATGGCTGCCACATCGAACCCGTTCCTGCTGGGAATCTCTTTTTCGGGAGTCGGCGGCGCCGGGACGATCCTGGGCGTTTCACTGACTTTGCATCGAACCCGCGTGTTTCCCGAAGACCATGTCGGCCGGATCTTCGGTGCCACCAAATTCATCTCCCACGGTGCCACGGCCATCGGCGCGCTGCTTGCCGGTGGCCTGCTGAAAACATTCGGCACCACGACGACTGGATGGATAGCGACCGGCTGCATGATCGCTATAGCGGGGTACGCCCGGCGCCTACCGGATCCCTGGACGCCTGCACCGGACCCGGTTTCCACCGTCGCCTCTCCCCCGGTCAACTGGATCGAACAACTATCCCGCAAAAGCCCGGACGGCCGGTGACCATAGACGCCCTGGCTGACCGGCAGGCACCGACCACGCGATAGCGTCGTCGAATGCGGTTGGCGGTGGGATGTGCGCAGTGGACGCACACGGCGTGGCAGGAGCGACAGCCGAATCCGCGGGAACGACTGCGCGGCTACGCGGACTGGTGTACCGCCGTGGAGGGCAACACGACCTTCTACGCGATTCCGGTCCGCAAGACGGTCCAGACATGGGCGGACCAGACGCCGCCGGAGTTCCGGTTCGTGCTGAAGCTGCCGAAGACCATTACGCACGAACGCCGAATGCACGGGGCCGAGGACGATCTGGCGACCTTTCTGGACGCGATCGAACCGCTCGGCCCGCGCACGCATGCGCTGTGGATCCAGCTGCCCGCCTCCTTCGCACCGACGGATCTCGGTGCGCTGGCGACTTTTCTGCGCCGCCTGCCGCCGCGGTACCGCTACGCCGTGGAGGTTCGCCACCCCGCGTTCTTCACCGAGGATCGCGCGGCCCAGCAGCTCGAGTACGTGCTGAACCGGGTCGGTGCCGAATGGATACCCTTCGACACCACAACGCTTTTCGCCGCGCGCCCGACCAGTCCCGGAGAACGGGAGGCCTGGAGCAAGAAGCCGCGCCTACCCCGCCGCGACCGCGCGCTCACCGAATTTCCCATCGTCCGCTACCACGGCCGCGACGACGCCGCGACCACGATTGCGGGCTGGCGGCCCTGGGTGGATACCGTCGCCGCCTGGCTGCGCGAGGGCCGCTCCCCCACGGTATTCGTGCACACCCCCGACAACGCCCAATCCCTGGTGCTGGCACGGCAATTCCACGACCGGGTCCGCGACGTGCTGCCCGAATTGGATCCGCAGCCCGAGCCCGCACCCTCGGACCCCATGACGCTGTTCTGAACGAGCATCACGGCCGCGCGGCGAATCCGCGCGGCCGTGATGCTGAGTGGTTTCTCAGCGCACGGGGTCGAAGTCCCGGGACGCGATGTACGTCGGCCGCGGCATCGGCGCGGAATACGGTGTGGTGAGCGCGTTCTCGACGCTGTTGAACACCAGGAAGATGTTCGAGCGCGGGAACGGGGTGATGTTGTCGGCCGAGCCGTGCATGATGTTCGAGTCGAACAGCAGTGCCGAGCCGCGGGCGCCGGTGAACTGCGCGATGCCGTGCCGGTTCGCCAGCTCGGTGATGTGAGCGTGGGAGGGCACGCCGATCTGCTGCTCCTGCAACGATTCCCGGTAGTGGTCCGCCGGGGTGGCGCCCTGACACGGCACGTAGGTGCGATGCGAGCCGGGCATCACCATGAGGCTGCCGTTGAAGGGGTAGTTGTCGGTCAGCGCGATGGACACGCTGACCGCGCGCGGCCCGGGCATCCCATCCTCGGCGTGCCAGGTCTCGAAGTCCGAATGCCAATAGAATCCGGTGCCCTCGAAGCCTGGCATGTAGTTCACCCGGCTCTGATGGATGTAGACCTCCGAACCCAGGACCCGTCGGGCCAGGCCCGCGACGCGGGGATCGCGCGCCAGCGCGGCCACCTTCTCGCTGATCCGGTGCACCTGGAAGATCGACCGCACCCGGTTCGATTTCTTCTCGATGATCACCCGCTCGTCCAGCCGCAGCTCCGGATCACCGGCGAGCCGTTCGGCCTCCGCCGAATACTCCGCCACCTCGGCGGGCGAAAGCAGCGCATCGATGATCGAGAATCCGTTGGTGTCGAAATCCGCGAGGTCGAAACCATCCGGCGACCCCGAGTCGATCCGGCCCCACACCGTCGGGTCGGTGCGTTCCGCCAGCGGGGCGGGTCCCGGTGTGCGAGTGGGGTACCGGTCGATTCGATTGTCGGCCAACGTCATCGGGGTGGATCCTCCTCAACTGAACTAATCTACTGCCACCAGCGGGTACACGCCGTTCTCGTCGTGCACCTCCTGCCCGGTCACCGGCGGATTGAATACACACAGCATCCGCATCTGCGTGCGGGTCTCGACGCGATGCCGCTCGTGCCCGTTCAGCAGATACATCGAGCCGGGGCCCAGCTCGTAGGTGACCCCGTTGTCCAGGTCGGTGAGGGTGCCTTCGCCCTCGACCAGCCAGACCGCCTCGACGTGGTTCTGATAGTGGAACTCGTGCACGGTTCCGGCCTGAATCGTCGTCTCGTGGAACGAGAATCCGACTCGGTCGCCACCCAGCACGATGCGCTTGCTGCGCCAGCCGTCGGCGGCGACGTCGCGATCGGTGCCGGTGATTTCCGCCGTGGTCCTGACAATCATGCTCAGTTGACTCCCCGCACGGCGTGCACGGCCGAGGTCAGGATGCCCAGCCCGTGTTCGAGCTCGTCATCGGTAAGCGTCAGCGGCGGAAGCAATTTCACCACCTGATCCTCGGCGCCGGAGGTCTCCACCAGCAGCCCGTTTTCGAAGGCGATGCGGCAGACCTTACTCGCCTGCGAGGCGTCTGCGAAGACCAAACCCTGCACCAGACCGCGCCCGCGGGTGGAGATTCCGGTGTGTTCGTCCGCAACGGCGCCGAAGGCCTCGTGGATCCGCTGTCCCTTGGCCGCGGTCGACTCCTCGAGCCGGTCGTCGGACCAGAAGTGTTCCAGCGCAACCTTGGCGGTCACGAATGCCGGGTTGTTGCCCCGGAAGGTGCCGTTGTGCTCGCCGGGCGCCCACTGGTCCAGCTCGCGGCGCATGAGCACCAGCGCCAGCGGCATGCCGTATCCGCCAATGGATTTGGAGAGTGTCACGATATCGGGGGTGATACCGGCGATCTCGAAGGAGAAGAACGGGCCGGTGCGTCCGCAGCCCATCTGCACATCGTCCACGATGAGCAGAATGCCTCGCGCGGAGCACAGGTCGGCCAGGCGGCGCAGCCACTCGGCGCGCGCGACGTTGACCCCGCCCTCACCCTGCACGGTCTCAACGATCACCGCGGCGGGCCGGTCGACCCCGGAGGAGTTGTCGTCCAGGACGCGCTCCATCCAGGTGAGCTCGCCGCCGTCGAGGTAGCCGTCGTATGGCATCGGGTTGACATGCACCAGCGGCACGCCCGCACCGGCCCGCTTGGCGGCGTTGCCCGTGACCGCCAGCGCGCCCAGCGTCATGCCGTGAAATGCGTTGGTGAAGTTCAGAATCGTGGTGCGCCCGGTCACCTTGCGCGCCAGCTTCAGCGCCGCCTCGACGGCGTTGGCGCCGGTCGGCCCGGGGAACTGCACCTTGTAGTCCAGCCCGCGCGGATCCAGCAGGACCCGTTCGATGGTCTGCAGCAGCTCGGCCTTGGCGACGGTGGACATGTCGAGGCCGTGCGTAATACCGTCGCGCGCAATGTAATCCAGCAGCGCCTGCTTGAGAACCGGGTTGTTGTGCCCGTAGTTCAGCGCGCCCGCGCCGGCGAAGAAGTCCAGGTACTCTCTTCCGTTGCCGTCACGCAGCCACGCCCCCTGGGCAGTATCGAACAACGTCGGCCATGCCCGGCAGTAGCCACGAACATTCGACTCCATCGATTCGAAAACAGTCATCTCAGCGGTGGTCATCGTTCCTCCGTGGTGTTGCCGCCACCGTTACGCAGTGGCGAGATCCGGTACAGGTCTTCGGATTCGTGCCCGTCCGGAAAATCTTCGGGTGTAAACAGCGTCTCGCGAGTCAGCTCCGCGCCATGACGGCGGGCGAGCGATGCGAACATCGCCAGCGAGGCCTCGTTGTCCGGGGAGACCGTCGTCTCCAGTACTGAAATACCATGCCCGGCAACGTCGTAAACCAATCGATCGAGCATTTTTACGCCGATCCCACGACCCCGGAAGGCGTGGTCGACGGCAACCTGCCAGATGAAGAGCACATCCGGCGCCTCCGGCCGCAAGTATCCCGTAACGAATCCCACAATGGCGCCGTCGATTTCGGCGACGACCGACGTGGATCGGAAGTCGCGGCACCACAGTAGATATGCGTAGCTCGAATTGGCGTCCAGCACTTGGGAATCCACGGCCAGGCGCCACATAGGCGCACCGTCACCGATTCGGGGCGCGCGGATGTCCACAGCACCGCCGGATGCCTTCGATGGGGTCGGGATGGGTTGCGTTGGGAGAGATTCGGAGCTCGAGGACGTTCTCCACGTTCGGGTTTGCGTCACATATCCAGGTTTGCCAACGAACTTTGAGGAGACCCGGTCGGCTACATTACGGTCGTGTTACGGGTATTTTTTCAGTGAGTTTCATCACTTAACGGCATCTTTACGATGAACCGCGCACCACCCCCCGGCCGATCGACGCATTCGACCCGACCACCATGTGCCGCAACGGTTTCCGTGACCAAGGCCAATCCGATCCCGGTGCCCGTTCCGGAGCGGCGGCTGCGGCGCACCGTCACGAAACGTTCAAATATCCGCTGCCGATCCGCGGGGGCGACTCCCGGACCGGCATCGTCGACTGTGATCACCACCTCACCGCCCACCCGCCCCGCGGTGAGCGCGACCACACCGCCGCCGTGCCGCTCGGCGTTCTCCAGCAGATTCACCAGCGCACGTTCGAGTTCGAGTTTGCGGCCGGTGACGGTCGCATCGATCGAAACCCGTAACAATTCGGGGGAATAGTGCAGTTCCGCGAGGGTGTGCTGGAGCAGTTCCCGCACCGACAGCGGCTCGGCGTCGGCGCGGTGCATGCGGGCCTCCGCACGGGCCAGCGCCAGCAGATCGTCCAGCAGTCGCTTGAGATGGTCGAGTTCGGCCCGCACCAGGGCCAGCGCCCGGCGGGAACGCTCGGGCAGCTCCGCCTCGTGCCGGGCCATGACGCCGACGCTGGTGGTCAGCGTGGTCAGCGGGGTGCGCAGTTCATGGCTGACGTCGCCGACCAGCCGCCGCTCCCGGTCGATGCGCTGCTGGAGCGAATCGACCATGGCGTTGAAGGCGTCGACGGTCGGCGCCAGGTCCGGGTCGTCGGTATCGGGCAGCCGCGTGCCCAGCTCGCCCGAGGCGATCCGGGCGGCGGTGCGGGTGACGCGCTGCAGCGGTTCGAGCAGCCGGCGGCTCAGCCACAGCCCGACGAACGCGCCGATTCCCGTGCCGCAGACCGCGCAGACGATCAGCGTGATCCACACCCCGCGATCCACCACCGACACCGCCGCCGCCAACACCGCGGACACCAGTCCGGCGGTCACGGCGAACGAGATGACGGCGCGGCCACGCAGACTCTGGCTATGCGACAGCAACCGCCGCCGCCCGGGCGACGACAGGGGCGCCGGATCAGGTCCGGACACGCTGCGTTCACCCACCCCGCCGGCTCCGCCGGCCGGCCATCCCCTCAGCGCTGTACATCGAGCCGATACCCCAGGCCCCGCACGGTCACCACGACGACCGGATCCGACGGATCCCGCTCGATCTTGGTGCGCAGCCGCCGCACGTGCACGTCCACGATCCGCTCGTCACCGAAAAAGCCACGGTCCCAAACTCTTTCGAGCAGGACACTGCGGGAGAGCACCCGGCCCGGCGTCTCGGCCAGCTCACACAGCAGCCGGAACTCCGTCAGCGTGAGGTGCAGCTCCTCCTCGCCCCGGTGCACGGTGCCACCCTCCGGCGAGAGCACGAGCGGGGTGTCGGGATCGGCATCGAGCACCAGCTCCTGCGGGGCCTGCGGCTCGATCGTCTGATTGGCGCGCCGGCGCAGCGCCCGCATGCGGGCGGTGATCTCCTTGATCTCGAAGGGCTTGGTCACGAAGTCGTCGGCGCCGGCCTCCAGCGCGGCCACCACGTCGTGGGTGTCGTCGCGGGCGCTGACCACGATGATCGGCACATCGTGATCGCGGCGGATCTCGCGAATGCAGGTGAAACCGTCCATGTCGCCGAGCATCAGATCCACGATCATGACGTCGGGGGCGCCGTAGTCGCGCAGATGTTCCAGCGCATCCTCGGCCTCCTCGGCCTCGGCCACGTCGTAGCCCTCGTCCTCCATGGCCAGCCGCAACGCGCCGCGGACCCGGTCGTCGTCCTCCACGATCATCAGGTTCGCAGTCATAATCCATTCCCTAGCTGACACGCGGCGAGGGCGCCCTGGAGCTCGGCATCCTCTTCGGGCAAACGCCACTGGGGAGTACCCGAGATCACGCTGAGGTAAACGTAGGGCAATCGAAGCGCCCCGATCAACCGCCCGCGGCTCGACACGTAATGATGCGGAACCGTTATCGGCCTGTTACATTGGGATTTGCCGCCGAACGGCACCGATGTGATTACCGCCACACAGGGGTCACATCCACGACATGGACCGCCACAACCAACCCGCCCGGACCGCCCGTCCGGGGAGAAGAAGCCGAAAGGTAGCGGAGTACCCACAACTGAACAGGGAAAACCTACGGCTATCCCCGCGATGCGCCGTGGCTCTCGCATGCCCCGTAAGCTGGGGCCGAACAGTTCGGCGATGGCGGGTAGCGGGGGCAAGTCCTGACGCTCGCACAGGCAAGTGCAGGAGACACCATGTCAGGTCGCCCACGACGGAGCGACGGCCGTCACGGCGTGAAATACCTTCCAGGCGTGCAAGACACGAGCGGGGCTCGCGGCACCCGCCGCGGCGTATCCCGCAGCGGCATCGCGATGTGCCTCGTCCTGGCGGCGGCATTACTGGCCGCCTGCTCGTCCGGCCCCGGGTCGGCCCCCAAGGCCCCCGCGCCCGCGAAACCGGCCGGACCGGCCATCACGGTGACCCCGGCGGGCGGCACGAATATCGACCCGCTCGGCAAGATCCAGGTGAGCGCCTCGCAGGGCCAGCTGACCTCGGTCACGATGACCAACGAGGACGGCAAGCAGATCGAGGGCATCTTCACCCCCGACAAGACGGTGTGGAAGCCCGCGAGCCCGCTCGGGTACAACCACACCTACACCGTCACCGCGCAGGGCCTGACCCTCACCGGCCCCAGCGGCCCGGCGAAGGCCACGTTCAGCACGATCACGCCGAGCAATCAGACCAAGGCGTATCTCACCACCACCAGCCAGGCGCCCATCGGCGACGGCGGCACCTTCGGCGTCGGCATGGTCGTCGTCGCCCACTTCGACGAGCCGATTCCGGACCGCGCGGCCGCGGAACGACACCTGAACGTCACCACCGATCCCCCGGTGCAGGGCTCCTGGTACTGGCTCGACGACCAGAACGCGCACTGGCGGCCCGAAAAGTATTGGGCCCCCGGCACAAAGGTGAACGTCGCGGCGAACCTCTACGGCGCCCAGCTGGGCAACGGGCTGTACGGGCAGGAGGATTCCAAGGCCTCCTTCACGATCGGCCCCTCGCACGTCTCGATCGCCGACGACAACACCAAGCAGGTCCAGGTCTTCGAGAACGGCAAGCTGATACGCACGATGCCCACCTCGATGGGCATGGGCGGCACGCAGGTCGTCAACGGCAAGACCATCTACTTCTGGACCATGCCCGGCACGTACACGGTAATGGGCCGGGGCAATCCGGTGATCATGGACTCCTCGACCTTCGGCCTGCCGGTCAACTCCCGGCTCGGCTACAAGGAGGCCATCAACTGGGCCACCCAGATCAGCGCAGACGGCATCTATCTGCACGAGCTGCAGACGACGGTCTGGGCGCAGGGCAACACCGACACCTCGCACGGCTGCCTGAACCTGAATCCGGCCAATGCCCAATGGTTCTACGGCTTCTCCAACCTCGGCGACATCGTCGAGGTGCACAACACCGGCGGCCCGGCCCTGCAGGTCTGGGACAACGGCGACTGGACCCTGCCGTGGGACCAGTGGCTCCAGGGCAGCGCGCTGAACAGATAGCGCGCCCCCGCACAAGTCACCGCGAACCAAAACCGCAAGGCGGACAATACAATCCGATATAGCAAGGGCCGGTCCTCCCGTGGGGAGGACCGGCCCTTGCCGCCTTACCTGCTCACCGGCTCACCGGAACTCAGCTCGCCTTGGTGTACGGGAACATCTTGTCCAGATCCAGGTTGAGCTCGAGCACGTTGACCCTCGGCTCACCCATGAAGCCGAGCGCGCGGCCCTGGGTGTGCTCGGCGACCACCGCACGGATCTTGTCCTCGGACACCTTGCGCGCCTTGGCAACCCGCGGAATCTGGATGTTCGCGTAGGCCGGGGAGATGTCCGGGTCCAGGCCCGAGGCCGAGGCGGTCACCGCATCGACCGGCACCGGGGTGTCGACCGAGGCATTACCGCGGATCGGCACGATCTGGCCCTTCGAGTAGTCCGCGCCGACCGTCGCGCACTGCACCGCGATCCCCTTGTAGAACGTCATGAACGGCTTCGGGGTCGTCGGGCAGGGCTCGTTGACGCTGATCACCTGCGTGGGATTCTGGACGTTGCCGTGCGAGTCACGCGGACCCATCACCGCCAGCACCGCCCCGACGCCGCCGGAGGTGCAGAACGGCCGGCTGCCGTCCACGCCCTCCAGGGTGCCCACCGCCTGGCTGCGCGAGCACACCGTGCTCAGCAGCGCCTGGGTGATCTTCACGTTCTTGGGGTTCTTGGTCGCGTCCGGATCCTTGGGATCGGCACTGGTGATCGTGTCCACGATCGACTCCGGGCCCATGTTGCCGAACGTGGAGCTGGCCGGATCGTAGCCGTCCGGGATCGGGCTCACGCCCGTCTTCGGGTCGGCCGCGGGCACCGCGTTGGTCGGACGCGTCTGGAAGTACTGGTTCAGCGCGTTGCCCTTACCGTCGGTGAACGCCTGGCCGATCAGCTTGCTGCCCACGACCTTTCCGTTCACCGTGATCAGCGACCCCTCGGCCCTGCTGTGCAGGCCGGGCAGCTGCGCCACCGCGAAAACCGCGGCGGGATAGCCGATTCCGAGAATCACCGTCATGACGAGCAGGCAACGTAGCGCGGCCACGTGCTGCCGGATCCAAGTCGACATTCGCATTAGGACATCCCGGGGAAGAATTGGATGATCAGGTCGATCACCTTGATGCCGATGAAGGGCATGATGATGCCGCCGAGGCCGTAGATGTAGAGGTTACGGCTGAGCAGCTTGGACGCGCTCGAGGGACGGTAGTTCACCCCTCGCAGCGCCAGCGGGATCAGCGCGACGATGACGAGCGCGTTGAAGATGACCGCGGACAGGATCGCGGACTGCGGGGAGTGCAGCCGCATGACGTTCAGGATGTCCAGGCCCGGGAACAGCGACACGAACATCGCGGGAATGATCGCGAAGTACTTGGCGATGTCGTTGGCGATCGAGAACGTGGTGAGCGCACCGCGCGTGATCAGCAACTGCTTGCCGATCTCGACGATCTCGATCAGCTTGGTCGGGTCGGAATCCAGGTCGACCATGTTGCCGGCTTCCTTGGCTGCGGAAGTACCGGTGTTCATGGCGACGCCCACGTCGGCCTGGGCCAGGGCGGGAGCGTCGTTCGTGCCGTCGCCGGTCATGGCGACCATGCGGCCGCCCTCCTGCTCCTTCCTGATCAGCGCCAGCTTGTCCTCGGGAGTGGCCTCCGCGAGGAAGTCGTCGACGCCCGCCTCGTCGGCGATCGCCTTGGCGGTCAACGGGTTGTCGCCCGTGATCATGACCGTCCGGATGCCCATCTTGCGCATCTCGTCGAAGCGCTCGCGCATGCCCTGCTTGACGACGTCCTTGAGGTGGATGACGCCCAGCAACTTGGCCTTGCCCTCGCGCACCTCACCGACGACCAGCGGCGTGCCACCGGCGGCGGAGATGCCGTCGACGGTCTGTCCCAGTTCGGCCGGGACCTCGCCGCCCAGCGACCGCACCCATTCGGTGACCGCGCTCGCGGCGCCCTTGCGCAGCTGATGCCCGTCGGACAGATCAACACCCGACATGCGGGTCTGGGCCGTGAACTCCACCCAGGTGGCGCCGGTCAGCTCGCCCGCGGTCCGCTCGCGCTTGTTGAACGCCTGTTTGGCGTACACCACGATCGAGCGGCCCTCGGGGGTTTCGTCCGCAAGGCTGGAAAGCTGTGCGGCATCGGCCAATTCGTCCGCGGTGACACCGGCGACGGGCACGAAGTCCGAGGCCTGACGGTTACCGAGGGTGATGGTGCCGGTCTTGTCCAGCAGCAGGGTGTTCACGTCACCGGCGGCCTCGACGGCGCGGCCGGACATGGCCAGCACGTTGCGCTGCACCAGGCGGTCCATGCCGGCGATGCCGATGGCCGACAGCAGCGCGCCGATGGTGGTCGGAATCAGGCACACCAGCAGCGAGACCATGACGATCCCGGTGACGCCGTAGTGGTTCAGCGTCTGATTGTCCGGGACACCGGGGTTGTTGGCCTTGGAGAAGATGGCCAGCGGCTGCAGCGTCGCCACGGCGAAGACGAAGATGATCGTCAGCGCGGCCAGCAGGATGTTCAGCGCGATCTCGTTCGGCGTCTTCTGCCGCGAGGCGCCCTCGACCAGCGCGATCATCTTGTCGATGAACGAGCCGCCGGGCTCCTGGGTGATCTTGACGACGATCCGGTCGGACAGCACCGTGGTGCCGCCGGTGACCGCGGAACGGTCACCGCCGGACTCGCGGATCACCGGCGCGGATTCACCCGTGATGGCCGACTCGTCCACCGAGGCAATGCCTTCCACGACGTCGCCGTCGCCCGGAATGACCTGCCCGGCCTCGACGACCACGTAGTCACCACGCTGCAGATCCGGAGCCGCCACGCTCTCCTCGACGACGGCAGCGCCGGGAGACCAGCTCACCAGTCGGCGAGCGACGGTGTCGGTCTTGGCCTTTCGCAGCGTGTCAGCCTGCGCCTTGCCGCGGCCCTCGGCGACGGCCTCGGCCAGGTTGGCGAAAAGCACTGTCAGCCAGAGCCATACGACGATCGCCCACGCGAAGAAGGTGGGGTTCATGACCGCGAGCACGGTCGTCCAGATGGCGCCGATCTCGACGATCAGCATCACCGGGTTCTTGTACAGCGTGCGCGGATCCAGCTTCTTCAGCGCATCCGGCAGCGACTTCACCAGCATCTTGGGGTCGAACAGGCCGCCCGAGACCCGGCTCTTGTGTGCCGCGGCGGGCTGCTGCTCCTGCGCCGGAGTCTGATCAATGGTTGGTGTGGTCATATCAGTGGATTCCTTCAGCGAGCGGCCCGAGCGCGAGCGCGGGCAAGAAGGTGAGGGCGACCAGGATGATCGTCACGCCGGCGACCATGCCGACGAACAGCGGCCGGTGCGTGGGCAGGGTGCCCTCGGAGGCGGGCGTATGTCCTTGCGCGGCAAGCGAACCAGCCAGGGCGAGCGCGAAGATGATCGGAATGAACCGGCCGAACACCATGGCCAGGCCCAAGGCGGTGTTCCACCAGGGTGTGTTCGTGCTCAGACCGGCGAAGGCCGAACCGTTGTTGTTCGCCGCGGATGTGAAGGCGTACAACACTTCCGAGAGGCCGTGTGGACCGGTGTTGGCCATCGCCGCCCGCTCGCCCGGGAAGGACATCGCGACAGCAGTGCCGATCAACACGATCAGCGGCGTGACGAGGAAATAGGCCGCGGCCAGCTTGATCTCGCGCGGGTTGATCTTCTTGCCCAGGTATTCCGGCGTGCGACCGACCATCAGACCGGCGACGAAGACCGTGATGACGGCCAGGATCAGCATGCCGTACAGGCCCGAGCCGGTACCACCCGGCGCGACCTCGCCCAGCTGCATGTTGAACATCGCCATCAAACCACCGGTGCTGGTAAGCGAGTCGTGTGCCGAGTCGACCGCCCCGGTCGAGGTCAGCGTCGTGGCGGTGGTGAAGGTCGCCGAGTTCGACACGCCGAACCGGGTTTCGATGCCCTCCATGGCGGCGCCGACCGCGGTCGGCACGGTGCCGTGGTGGTGCAGCTGGAAGAAGTTGGTCAGCACCACGCTGAAGGTCGCCAGCGAGGCCATCACCGCGGCGATGGCGAAGCCCTGCTTGGGGCTGCCCACCATGCGGCCGAAGGTGCGCGGCAGCGAGAAGCTGATCACCAGCAGCAGGAAGATCTCGACGAAGTTCGTCCATGAGGTGGGGTTCTCGAACGGGTGCGCCGAGTTCACGTTGTAGAAGCCGCCACCGTTGGTGCCCAGTTCCTTGATGACCTCCTGGCTGGCCACCGGGCCGCCGGGCAGGGTCTGCGTGCCGGTGTTGGCCACGGTGGTCGCGGTCTGCGACCAGAGATGGAAGTTCTCGACCACGCCGCCGGCGATCAGCACGATCGCGAAGACCAAGGCGATCGGCAGCAGGATCCGGATGGTTCCCCGCACGAGATCCACCCAGAAGTTGCCCAGGTCGCCGGTGCGATGCCGGGCGAATCCGCGCACCAGCGCGATCGCCACGGCGATGCCGACGGCCGCGGACACGAAGTTCTGCACGGACAGGCCGCACATCTGAACCACGTGGCCCATGGTGGACTCACCGGCGTAGCTCTGCCAGTTGGTGTTCGTGATGAAGCTGATCGCGGTGTTCCAGGCCAGATCGCCGGTCATCTTGGTGCCCGGGTTGGTCAGGTGCCACGGCAGGTGGCCCTGGACGATCTGCAGGAAGAATAGGAACAGCACGCTGATCGCCGAGAAGGCCAGCACGCTGCGGGCGTAGACCGCCCACGTCTGCTCCACCCCGGGTTCGACGCCGATGAGCTTGTAGATGACCCGCTCGGCCCGGGAGTGCTTCTCGCTCGAGTACACCCGGTACATGTAGTCGCCGAGCGGAATGTGCACCAGGGCGAGCGCGATGATCAGGGCCGCTACGAAAACGATCCCTGCGGTAGTCGTGTTCACCTAGAACCTTTCGGGGTACAGCAGCGCAGCAACCAGATAGACGGCGACGCCGACGGCCAGAACCAGACCGATGATGTTCTGCGTCACAGCCGCTCAACTCCCCGCTGGATCAGCCCGAGTAGGGCGAAGATCGCCACGGTTACCACCGTGAACACCACGACAGACATGTCGAACCTTTCTTGGACAAACGCCGCATACGAGCGACGCAGTGAGTCAAGCGTTCAGACGGCCCGTTTTCGAGTTCCTTGACACCTTCTTAGCGCCTCGGACGTCCGCATTGACGGACCACTTACGGGTGTTCCCCCCGTGTCGCCCCCAGGGCGTAAAGGTCCATTTCAATGCCGTCAAGAAAACGTCAACGAGGCCGTACGGCGCGGCGCCGGCGGTAGACAGGGTAAAGCTCGGCAACGCATGTCCAGCGGCCGACGCTGATGAGCCTAGGGGACATCGATAGTCCGGCGTGAGCCGAGCAGCAGCGAGGAGAAACATGAACACCGGCGCGCTTGCGGTGTTGACGACCGCCGGAACGGTCCTTGCGGCCGGTGTGCTGATCCGGCGGGCGCTCGCCCCCGCGCCGACGCCGCTCCGGGTGCGCGTGCCTGCGTACGCGCACCCGCCCCGACGCGAGATGATGAACAGGTGAAACGCGGTCAGCTACGGATATACCTCGGTGCCGCCCCGGGCGTGGGCAAGACCTTCGCCATGCTCGGCGAGGCGCACCGGCGCATCGGGCGCGGGCGCGATGTGGTGGCCGCGGTGGTGGAGACGCACGGCCGCCGCAAGACCACCGAGCTGCTCGAGGGCATCGAGCGCATCGCCCCCAGGATGATGTCCTACCGCGGCACCACGCTGCCCGAACTCGACGTGGAGGCCGTGCTGCGCCGCGCGCCCGCGGTGGTGCTGGTCGACGAGCTCGCGCACACCAACGTGCCCGGTTCCAAGAACGAGAAGCGCTGGCAGGACGTGCACGAGCTGCTGGACGCGGGCATCGACGTGATCTCCACGGTCAACGTGCAGCATCTGGAGAGCCTGAACGATGTGGTCGAGCAGATCACCGGCGTGGTACAGCGGGAAACCGTGCCCGACTGGGTGGTTCGCGGCGCCGACCAGGTGGAGCTGGTCGACATCACCCCGGAGGCGTTGCGGCGCAGGATGTCCCACGGCAACGTCTACGCCGCCGAGAAGGTCGACGCGGCGCTGCGCAACTACTTCCGTCCCGGAAACCTCACCGCGCTGCGGGAATTGGCGCTGCTGTGGCTGGCCGATCAGGTGGACGCCGCGCTGGCCAAGTATCGCGAGGACCACCGGATCACCGATATCTGGGAGGCGCGCGAGCGCGTCGTCGTCGCGGTGACCGGCGGGCCGGAGTCCGAGACGATCGTGCGCCGCGCCAGCCGCATCGCCACCAAGTCCAGCGCCGATCTGATCGTCGTGCACATCGTGCGCGGCGACGGCCTCGCCGGGGTGTCGACGCAGCGGATGAACCGGCTGCGCGACCTGGCGACCGGCCTGGGCGCCAGCTTGCACACGATAACCAGCGAGGACGTGCCCCATGCGCTGCTGGACTTCGCGCGCGGGGTGAACGCGACCCAGCTGGTGCTGGGCACCTCGCGCCGCTCGCGCTTCGCCCGCATGCTGGACGAGGGCATCGGATCGACCGTGGTCCAACTCTCGGGCAAGATCGACGTGCACATGGTCACCCACGAGGAGTCCAACCGCGGATTCCGCTGGCGCGCGCTGCTGCCGCGCGAGCGCAAGCTGACCTCCTGGGCCGCGGCGCTGGCGGTTCCAGCGGTGATCACCGCGGTCTGCTTCTATTTCCTGGACAAGCACCTGGACCTGGCCGGGGAGAGCGCGCTGTTCTTCATCGGCGTGATCGGGGTCGCGCTGCTGGGCGGCGTCGCGCCGGCCTCGCTCTCGGCGGTGCTGGGCGGTCTGCTGCTGAACTGGTTCTTCGTCTCCCCTCGCTACAGCCTGACCATCGCCGAGCTGAACAACTTCCTGACCATCGTGGTGATGGCGATGGTCGCGGTCGCGGTGGCCGCGCTGGTGGACATCTCCAAGCGCCGAACCAGTCAGGCGCGCACCGCATCCCGGCAGGCCGAACTGCTGACGCTGTTCGCCGGCGCCGTGCTGCACGGCGCGGATCTGCCCGATCTGCTCGAGCATGCCCGCGAGACGTTCGGCATGCGCGCGGTCAGCCTCGCGAACGGCGACGATGTCGTCGCGTGCGTCGGCGAGGAGCCCGCGCGCCGGGTCAAGGATGCCGACACCGCCATCGAGGCCGGGGACGACGAGCACTGGCTGCTGCTCAACGGCCATTCGCTCACCGCCGCGGACCGCCTGGTGCTGGGCGCGGTCGCCAATCAGGCGGCCGGTCTGGTGCGGCAGCGTCAGCTCTCGGACGAAGCGCAGGCCGCGGCCGGGGTGCTCGAGGCCGACCGGCTGCGCCGCGCCCTGCTGTCGGCGGTCAGCCACGACCTGCGCACACCGCTGGCCGCGGCCAAGGCCTCGGTCTCGAGCCTGCGCAGCGACGACGTGGAGTTCTCCCCGGAGGACACCGCCGAACTGCTGGAGACCGTCGAGGAATCCGTCGATCAGCTCACGGGCCTGGTCGGCAATCTACTGGACTCCTCGCGGCTCGCGGTCGGAGTGGTGAAGCCCCAGCTGAAACGGGTGTATCTGGAGGAGGTAGTGAATCGCGCGGTCGTCGGCGTCGGCATGGGCACCCGCAGCCTGCGCCGCGCGGTGATGGACCGGGTGAAGGTGGAGGTCGGCGATGTCGCGGTGCGCGCCGACGGCGGCCTCCTGGATCGGGTGCTGGCCAACCTGATCGATAACGCGCTGCGGTATTCGCCCCCGGACACGCCCATTCGGGTCACCGCCGAGCAGACCGGAGACCGCGTGTCGCTGACGGTCGTGGACTACGGTCCCGGGGTGCCGACGGGGCTGGAGGATCAGCTGTTCGAGCCCTTCCAGCGCCTCGGCGACCGCGACAACTCCACCGGCGTCGGGCTGGGGCTGTCGGTGGTGCGGGGCTTCGTCGAGGCGATGGGCGGCACCGTCCACGCCGAGCCGACGCCCGGCGGCGGGCTCACCATGGTTATCGATCTACCGGCCGATCAACAGGAAGAGGAGAAACGGTGACGACACCGGCGAGTTCGAACGACGGGGACCGCCCCGGCGGCTCGCGTGTGCAGGGCGGGGCCCGCGATCGCGACCAGCCCGGCGCCGTGCAGACCAAGGTGCTGGTGGTCGACGACGAGCCGCAGATTCTGCGCGCGCTGCGGATCAATCTGTCGGTGCGGGGCTACGAGGTGATCACCGCGGCCACCGGCGCCGCGGCGCTGCGGGCCGCGGCGGAGAAGCATCCCGACGTGGTGGTGCTCGACCTGGGCCTGCCGGATATGGACGGCATCGACGTGCTGGCGGGCCTGCGCGGCTGGAGCCAGGCGCCGGTGATCGTGTTGTCCGCGCGCACCGACTCCGCGGACAAGGTCGAGGCGCTGGACGCGGGCGCCGACGACTACGTGACCAAACCGTTCGGCATGGACGAGCTGCTGGCGCGACTACGGGCGGCGGTGCGCCGCGGCGCGACCGCGACGGAGGGTTCGGATCCGGTGGTGGAGACCTCGTCGTTCACCGTGGACCTGTCGGCGAAGAAGGTCATCAAGCACGGCGGCGACGTGCATCTGA
The DNA here is from genome assembly GCF_018860155.1 of Nocardia albiluteola. Lineage (GTDB taxonomy): Bacteria > Actinomycetota > Actinomycetes > Mycobacteriales > Mycobacteriaceae > Nocardia > Nocardia albiluteola. The sequence continues at coordinate 335,046 of NZ_JAHKNI010000006.1, read as the reverse complement.
CGCCGACCGAATGGGGCGTGCTCGAGATGCTGGTGCGCAATCAGGGCAAGCTCGTGGGGCGGCGGGAGTTGCTGCGCGAGGTGTGGGGCCCGTCGTATGCCACCGAAACCCATTATCTGCGTGTGTATCTCGCGCAGCTGCGACGCAAGCTCGAGGACGATCCGTCGCACCCCAAGCATCTGCTCACCGAGGCGGGCATGGGATATCGGTTCTGTGTCTGACTTGTCGAACCCATCGCGTCGCGGGCGGGGTGGAGCCGGGCCGAGCCGCTTCGCCGCAGGGCGCGCACGCGGTTGCGTTCGCAACAGTCGAGTGCGGACAAAGCGGTAGTGATGGCAGGATCGGGGCATGGCTGAACAGTCCTCCAACGGCAAGGCACAGACCTCGACCGTCGCGGCGACCACCCGGGCTCCCAAGACCCCGACCTCGCTGTGGGTCGAGCGCACCGCCACCCGGCGCTACACCGGGCGCAGCTCGCGCGGCGCGGAGGTCCTCGTCGGCTCCGACGGCGTGCCCGGCGTCTTCACCCCGGGCGAGCTGCTCAAGATCGCGCTGGCGGCCTGCACCGGGATGAGTTCGGACTTCCCGCTGTCGAACCGGCTCGGCGAGAACTATGACGTGACCATCCGGGTTTCCGGCGACGCCGACCGCGAGAACGAGGTGTACCCGGAGCTGAACGAGATCGTCGAGCTCGATCTGTCCGAACTCGACGAGGCCGGTCGCGAGCGGCTGCTGGTGACGGTGCAGCGCGCCATCGACAAGGTGTGCACCGTCGGACGCACCCTGAAGGCGGGCACCACGGTGAACCTGTCGTTCCAGGCGGACGAGTGAACATGCGCATCCGGATGGTAGCCGCGTGAGCGGAGCGAACCAGTGACACGGCGCGCCGCGCGCACGACGGAGCCGAGCGCCAGCGAGGTGGAGTCGTGAGCGGAGCGCAGCGGAGCGAACCAGTGACACGGCGCGCCGCGCGCACGACGGAGCCGAGCGCCAGCGAGGTGGAGTCGTGAGCGCAGCGCAGCGCAGCGAACCATCGACACAGTGCGCCGCGCGCACGACGGAGCCGAGCGCCAGCGAGGTGGAGTCGTGAGCGGAGCGCAGCGGAGCGAACCAGTGACACAGTGCGCCGCGCGCACGACGGAGCCGAGCGCCAGCGAGGTGGAGTCGTGAGCGCGGAGCACGTGCGGGTTGTCGCCTGGGTGCACGGCCTCGTCCAGGGCGTGGGCTTTCGCTGGTGGACCCGGGCCCGCGCGCTGGAGCTGGCGCTGGTCGGCTCGGCCCGGAACACCAGCGACGGCCGGGTCCATGTCATTGCCGAGGGCCCGCGCGAGAATTGCGAGAAGTTACTGACGCTGCTGCGTTCGGGGACGACGCCGGGTCGGGTAGACCTGGTTGTGGAAGACTGGAGCGCCGCCCAGGGCGGGCTCACGGGATTCGTGGAACGGTAAGCGGCGGGGAACAGGGAGTCATCGGTGGCAACGGAACATCCGGGCATGGACGCATACCGTCCGAGCCCTGAGGGCACAGGCGATCCCTCCGCGGACGAACCCACCACGCGCATGCCGCATCCCGAGCAGCCGCAACCGAATCCGACGCTGCCGATGCCGGGCATGCCGCACGCCGAATCCCCCGGTGGCACCGGCGAGCCCGCATCCGCCGCACATCCCGGCCAGGCGGGCCCGGGTGGGTCCGGGGGCGGCTCACCCGATCCGACGGTGGCAATGCCGGGCATGCCGTACTTCGGAACCCCGGGGGGCACTGCCGGATTCGACCCGGCACCGCACCCCGGGCCGGGATTCGCCCAGCCCAACCCGACGCTCGCGATGCCGGGCGTACCGAATCCGCTTGCGGGGCTCGGCTATCCGGCGGACCCGTCGGCGGCCGCGGGGCCCGATGTCGGCGGTGCGATCTACCACTCCTCCGACGAGCCCGGCCCGTCCGGCGAACACGAGATCGGCGGGGCCGTCTATCCCTCGTCCCCGGATCACCCGCGCGGCAGCATCTCGCGCCAGGAGGCCGGTGTCACCCAGCCCCGCCCGCCGACGGTGGCCGAAGCGCGGGCGCGGGACAAGGCCCGCAAGCGCGCGGAGGAGGCCGAGCGTGCGGCCGCGGAGGCCCTCGAGGCCAAGCGGAAGCGGCGCAGGAAGGCGCTGATCGGCGGCGCCGCGGTCGTCGGCGTGGCCGCGATCGTCGGCGCCGGCTATCTCGCCTGCCAGGCCGCCGAGCAGCCCGATGTCACCGCGTACTGCGTCAGCGACAACACCAAAGGCCAGCAGACCGTCGTCAACGACAACGACTGCGTCGCCGCGCAGGCCTACGCCACCAACGCCGGCTACTACCACAGCGGCCTGCCGGCCATCTTCTTCTTCAACGGCCACCAGTACCACTACTACTACGGCGGCACGAACACCATCGGCCGCCCGCCCACCGGTGGCAGCTTCAGCGAACCGAGTGGCGCGCACATCAGCACCAAGAGCGGCACCGTCATTCGCGGCGGGCTGGGCTCCAAGAGTGGCGGAAAGTCGGGAGGTTCCTAGGTCATGCGCCGGGTACGTGGAAGGCCGCGGGCGAGCTGGCAGCGCATCATCGCCGATCAGGGCCTGGTATTCGGTTCCCCTGGAATGGATTCCAACGGGCAGCCACGCCCGTACTGGGACGAATCGGTGCACTACGAGTTCGATCTCGACGAGATCCTCGCGATGGAGGCGCAGGTCGAGGTGCTGCACACGATGTGCCTGCACGCCGCCGAGCAGGTGGTGCTGACCGAGAGGTTCGCCGATTTCGGTCTGCCGCAATGGAGTTGGGGCCCGATCACCGAGTCCTGGCACCGTAGCGACCCGTACGTCTACGGCCGCTTCGATCTGCGCTACGACGGACGCGGCCCGGCAAAACTGCTGGAGTACAACGCCGATACGCCGACCTCCCTGCTGGAGGCGGCGATCGTGCAGTGGCACTGGCTGACCGACGTGTATCCCGACGACGATCAGTGGAATTCGTTGCACGAGAAGCTCGTCGAGCGCTGGGGCGAGCTGCGAAAGACCCTGCCGAAGGGTGGGCTGCACTTCACGTGGTCCTCGGCCGATGCCAGCGGCGAGGACAACGTCACCACCGCCTACATGCAGGAGACCGCCGCGGAGGCCGGATTCGACACCGTCGCACTGCCGATCGAGGAGGTCGGCTGGGACACCGAGCTGGACCGCTTCGTCGACCTGGCCGAGGCGCCCATCGAGTCCATCTTCAAGCTGTACCCGTGGGAATGGGCCCTGGACGACGACTTCGGACAGCGCGTGGTCGGCTCACTGCCGCAGACGACGTGGGTCGAGCCGCTGTGGAAGACCCTGCTGTCGAACAAGGCGCTGCTGGCCGTGCTGTGGGAGATGTATCCCGGCCACCCGAATCTGCTGCCCGCCTACATCGATGACCCGCACGAGCTCACCGAGTACATTCGCAAGCCGAAGCTCGGCCGCGAGGGCGCCAACATGACCATCGTCGGCGCGGGAATGGAAACCGCGACCGGCGGGGTCTACGGCGAAGAGGGCTACATCTACCAAATGCTGGACCCGCTACCGGATTTCGACGGTCAGCGCCCCGTGCTGGGTGCGTGGATCGTCGGCGACACGGCCGCGGGCATGGGCATCCGCGAAACCCCCGGCCTCATCACCGACGACACCTCGACGTTCGTGCCGCACCGGATTCCGGCGAAGCCGTGACATGGCCTCCGCTCCGCTCCGGCGGAGCCGGGCCCGGCTAGCCCCTACGCTCGGCCAGGCGGGCCAGCAGCCGCTTGTGCACCGACGGCGGCAGCATGTCCGAGACGTCGCCGCCGAAGGTGGCCACCTCCTTGACCAGCGAGCTGGACAAGAAGCTGTGGACCGGATTGGTGGCGATGAAGAAGGTGTCCACGCCCGAGAGCTTGTTGTTCATCTGCGCCATCTGCATCTCGTAGCCGAAGTCGGTGGCATCGCGCAGCCCCTTGACGATGGCGGTGATGCCCTGCTCCCGCGCGAAGTCGACGAGCAGGCCGTGCCAGGATTCCACCCGGACGTTGGGCAGATCCGCGGTGACCTCGCGCAGCATCTCCATCCGCTCGTCGACGGTGAACATGCCCTGCTTGTTCTTGTTGATCATCACGGTCACGACGACCTCGTCGAATTGCGCCGCGACGCGGGCGAAGACGTCGAGATGTCCGTTGGTTACCGGATCGAACGATCCCGGGCAGAGTGCTCCAGCCATGGTCGAAACCTAACAGGCCCGTGGGTGGGAAACACCCACAGGCGCAGGGTCAGGAACCGCAGGGTGCCCACGCCCGCGGTGACGACGATGACGGCAATCGCCTCCGGGATATCGCCGAGCCCGGGGGCCAGGAAGTCCAGCAGCGCCAGCGCGGCCGAGGTGATGCCCAGCCCTGCCAGCGCCAGACCGCCGCCCTCCAGCTGCGCGGTGAGCCAGCTGACCCGGTCCGAGGCGCGAAAGGTCAGGCGTCGGTGCAGCTCGTTGGCGATGGCGGTGCTCACCACCGACCCGGTGAGGTTGGCCAGCTGCGGGCCGCCGCCGTAGCAGGCCATGAACAGCAGGAAGTAGCCGATATTGCTGAAGCCGCCGACCAGGGCGAAGCGGATCAGCTGGGCGAGCCAGCGATCGCTGCGCAGATACTCCCCGAGACGGGCCAGCTGCCGGCGAAAGGGCAGGGTCGCGGTCCGCACCTTGTCGGTCGCGGCGAGCACGGTATCCGTGGCGGCCAGCACCGTATCGGTCGCGGCATTGACGGCGTCGGTGGCGGCGGCCTGCATGGCATCCAGGGTGTCGTCGGGCGCGGGCCGGGGATCGTCCCCCGCGCCCGGATGTACCGGATACACGACAGCCATGCTCAATTCCGATCGACATTGCCGGACTCGGTCCGGCTATCTACCGCTCGGTAAATAATTTAACACCAACCGGAGTCATTGCCTCCACTTGATTCTGTGGCGTTGGAAACACCCGCCGACACACCGCGAGTGAACTGGGTCCACTTCGGCGCCGAGGGGCACACTGGCTTACGGCGGCATGGAGGTTCGCCGTGGTAAGTCGGTATGAGAGTGGGGTAGCAAGATGTATCGCGTATTCGAGGCCCTCGACGAGCTGGTCGCGATCGTCGAAGAGGCGCGCGGTATCCCGACCACCCGCAATTGCGTCGTGCCGCGCGGCGACATGCTCGAGCTACTCGACGACGTCCGCGAGGCCATCCCCGGCGAGCTGGACGACGCGCAGGACGTCCTCGATCATCGCGACGGAATCGTCAACGACGCCCGCAGCTCCGCCGAATCCACGATCACCAGCGCCAACGATCAGGCCGAGAGGACCGTCACCGGCGCCCGCGCCGAGGCCGACCGCCTGCTGGCCGATGCCAAGGCACACGCCGACCGCATGATCGCCGAGGCCCGCGCGCATGCCGACCACCTGGTCGCCACCGCCACCGCTGAGGCCGAGCGGGTGGTCGCCGACGGCAAGGCCGAATACGAGGCCCTCACCGGCCGCGCCCGCACCGAGTCCGAGCGCATGATCGCCGCGGGACAGGCCTCCTACGAGCGCTCGGTCGCCGAGGGCCAGTCCGAACAGGACCGCCTCGTGCAGCAGACCGAGGTGGTGCGGGCCGCGCACGGCGAGTCCGCGCGGCTGATCGATTCCGCACAGGCCGAGGCCGATCGGCTGCGCAATGACTGCGACCAGTACGTCGACAGCAAGCTCGCCGATTTCGAGGAGACGCTGCACACCGCCCTGCGCACGGTCGGCCGCGGCCGGCACCAGCTGCGCAGCGGTACGGGCGTACCGGATTACGCGAGCGAATTCCGCAGGTGATCCCCTTGCTCCCCCGGGGATGGCAAGCCGGCGGAGCTTGCGGAGCCGGCGGGGTGGGTAAGTTTTGGGCTGGCGATGCGAATTCGGTATCGTGGGGTGGTTGCCCATCCACCGCCCATGAGGAAATGAGCTCAATGCCCGCCGAATCCGGTTCCGGTTCGCGTCGTCGTCAGACGGACGCGGGCTTCGTGCTGGACACCCGCAGCCTCGGCCGCAAGCCGGGGTCGATGAAAACCCTGCAGCGCACGGTGACCGTGCCGGAGAAGATCGGCTTGGACCTGATCGGCATTCCGGCGGGAGCCGAGGTGGAGCTGGATCTCACGCTGCAGTCGGTGTCGGAGGGTGTGCTGGTCATCGGTTCGGTGTCCGCGCCGCTGGCCGGTGAATGCTCGCGCTGCCTGGAATCGTTCACCGACGAGCTCGAACTGCAGGTGACCGAGCTGTTCGCCTACCCGGACAGCGTCACCGAGCAGACCACCGAGGAGGACGAGATCCACCGCCTCGTCGACGACATGATCGACCTGGAACCGGTGGTCGTGGACGCGGTCGGGCTCGAGCTTCCGCTGCAGCCGCTGTGCGAGCCGGACTGCCCCGGACTGTGCGCCGAATGCGGTGTGCGGATGGCGATTGCGGGTTCCGATCACGGGCATGAGATACTGGACCCTCGCTGGGCCGGGCTTGCCAAATTCACGGCCGAGTCCCCCGGCACCGGTGGCACTGCCGCCGAGCTGAACTAGACGTAAGCAGATTTCTTGCCGAGCCGCGCGGCCCGGCAAGTTCGAAGACAGAGGAGAAGTTGAAGTGGCCGTTCCGAAGCGCCGGATGTCCCGTTCCAACACCCGCTCGCGGCGCAGCCAGTGGAAGGCCACCGCGCCGACCCTGATCACCTGCCCGAACCGCGCGTGCGGCGAGAAGACCCTGCCGCACACCGCGTGCCCGAACTGCGGTACCTACAAGGGCCGCCAGGTCGCGTCCGCAGTTTGATAACACCGGCAGCGCACCGTGACCGCCAGTAAGGACGGCGCGGACTCGCCCTCGGGTGAGTCCGCCGACCATACGAGCCTGCTCGAGGCTTTGGGTGTCGACTTGGGCGAGGAGCTGCTCCGGCTTGCCCTCACCCATCGCTCCTACGCCTACGAGAACGGTGGCCTGCCCACCAACGAACGCCTGGAGTTCCTGGGCGATTCGGTCCTGGGCCTGAGCATCACCGAGCGCCTGTACCTCGAACATCCGGACAAGTCCGAGGGTGAACTGGCGAAGCTGCGCGCCAGCGTGGTCAACATGCATGCGCTGGCCGAGGTCGCGCGCGCCCTGGGCGAGGGCGGCCTGGGCCGGCATCTGCTGCTCGGCAAGGGCGAGGAGATGACCGGCGGGCGCGACAAGCCGAGCATCCTCGCCGATGGCATGGAGTCGCTGCTGGGCGCGGTGCATCTCGAGCACGGCATCGAGGTGGCCCGCGGCGTGGTGCTGCGGCTGTTCGCCGATCTGCTCGAGCGCGGCCCGCGGATGGGCGCTGGCCTGGACTGGAAGACCAGTCTGCAGGAGCTGACCGCCGAGCGCGGCCTCGGCGTGCCCTCGTACGAGATCACCTCGACCGGCCCCGACCACGACAAGGAGTTCACCGCCACGGCGGTGATCGGTGGTCAGGCCTACGGCAAGGGCGTCGGCCGGTCCAAGAAGGAAGCCGAACAGAAGGCCGCCGGCGCTGCCTGGCGGGCCCTGAACGAGGGCTAGATGCCCGAACTTCCCGAGGTCGAGGTCGTGCGCCGCGGCCTGGCCGATCACGTTGTCGGCCACGTCATCGAATCCGTCACGGTGAAACATCCCCGCTCGGTGCGCAGGCATGCGCTCGGCGGGGATGATTTGGCCGCGCGTCTTTCCGGGCTGCGCGTGGAAACCGCGCAGCGTCGCGGCAAATTCCTGTGGCTGACCTTCGACGATCCCGAAACCGCCCTGGTCGTTCATCTCGGCATGAGCGGGCAGATGCTGGTCGAGTCGGCCGATGCGCCGCTGGAGAAGCACGCGCATATCGTCGCGACCCTCGATTCGGGTGCACAGCTGCGATTCGTCGATCAGCGCACGTTCGGCGGGTGGGCGCTGCATCCGGTCGTCGAGGTCGACGGGACGACCGTGCCCGAGGCCGTGGCCCATATCGCCCGCGATCCGCTGGATCCGCGGTTCGACGCCGACGCGGTGGTGAAGGTGTTGCGCGGCAAGCACTCCGAGATCAAGCGGGTGCTGCTGGATCAGACCGTCATCTCCGGGGTCGGCAACATCTACGCCGACGAGGCCCTGTGGCGGGCGAAGATTCACGGTGAGCGCATCGCCGCCAAGCTCACCCGCCCGGATCTGCACCGGCTGCTGACCGAGGTGCACGCGGTGATGTCCGAGGCGCTGCGGGCGGGCGGCACCTCCTTCGACGCCCTGTACGTCAATGTGAACGGCCAGTCCGGCTATTTCGAACGCTCCCTGGCCGCCTACGGCCGCGAGGACGAGCCCTGCCGCCGCTGCGGCGCGCCGATCCGCCGGGAAAAGTTCATGAACCGATCGTCGTACTCCTGCCCCCGCTGCCAGCCCAGGCCGCGCTACCACTAGGACTCATCCGGCTGAAACAGCCAGGGAAACGTTCCCGTCCACGCCGTCGTTGTAGGCGGGATGCTTCCACACCGACGAGTGAACCTGTCCACGAATTCCTCCCCGGTATCGTGGGTCGAATGACACAGGATCCCGTTGCGGCGCTGCGGGAGATCGCGTTCTGGATGGAGCGGGATCGGGCACAGACGCATCGGGTCAAGGCCTATCGGCGGGCGGCCGACACGATCGCGGCGTTGTCGGACGACCGGTACGAGCAGTTCAGCGCGAGCGGTCGGTGGCAGGACATTCCGGGCATCGGGCCGAAGACGGCCGCGGTCATCGCGCAGGCGAGCGCCGGGCAGGTGCCCGATAAATTGACCGAATTGCGTTCGGCCGCAAAGCCGATCGCGCCGGAGGGGGCGGCGTTGCGCAAGCTCCTGCGGGGCGATCTGCACACCCACTCGAACTGGTCGGACGGCGGCAGCCCGATCGAGGAGATGATGCGCACCGCCATGGCGCTGGGCCACGAATACTGTGCGCTGACCGATCATTCGCCGCGACTGACCGTCGCCAACGGCCTGTCCGCGGACCGGTTGCGCCGTCAGCTCGACGTGGTCGCCGAGCTCAACGCCGAGCTCGCGGCGCTTCCCCACCCCGCCGGCTCCGCAAGCTCCGCCGACTCACCATCCCAGCCGTTTCGGATCCTGACCGCGATCGAGGTCGACATCCTCGACGACGGCGCCCTGGATCAGCGCGCGGATCTGCTGGCCGAACTGGATATCGTTGTCGCCAGCGTGCATTCGCATCTGCGGGCCGACAGCGAGACGATGACCCGGCGCATGGTGTACGCGGTCGCGAACCCGAACGTCGATATCCTGGGCCACTGCACCGGGCGGCTGGTTGAGGGTGAACGCGGCATCCGGCCCGAGTCGGAATTCGACGCCGAGGTGGTGTTCGAGGCGTGCCGCCGCTACGGCACCGCCGTCGAGATCAACAGCCGCCCCGAGCGGCGCGACCCACCCGGCCGCCTGATCCAGCTGGCGGTGGAGATCGGCTGCCACTTTTCCATCGATACCGACGCCCACGCCCCCGGACAACTGGACTGGCAGGGCTACGGCTGCGCCCGAGCCCTGGCCAACGGGGTCCCCGCCGAACGCGTCATCAACACCTGGCCGCTGGAGCAACTGCTGGCATTCGCGCGCACCGAAGCGGGCGCCTGACGGTCGCTGTCCCCGGTGAGGTATCCGGCGGGCAAACCCCGAATTCGACAGGCGGACGCGGGATCCCCGACCGCGATACGCGGGATGCTCCCGGCCGTCGCGCACGCGACGGCTATCGTTCTCTTGCCCCGCAACGACAGAACGGATCAAGTATGACCGCGAATTTCGCTCGCCGTATCCCCGCCGCCGCTGCCACCGCCGCGCTGATCGTCTTGACCGCCGGCGCTTTCGCCGCCGGCAGCGCGGCCGCCACGCCTCCGGCCGCGCCCGCCACCACCGCCGATCCCACGCCGGACCTCCCGTTCCCGGGCGGTGTCAGCGTCAGCCCCGACGGTATCGGTCTTCCCGGCGTGCAGCTGCAGTCGGACGGTTCGATGAACATCACGGGTGACAACGCGAACAAGGTCGTCGCGTGCGGCGGCAAGAACATCGGGATCGCGGGCAACAACAACACCCTCACCGTGACCGGAGGCTGCGGCATCGTCACCATCTCCGGGAGCGGCAACCACATCACCCTCGACTCGGCCGCGACCATCACCGTGACCGGCCAGAACAACAACGTCGCTTACCGTTCCGGCACTCCGCCGGTCAACAACAAGGGCGCCCACAACCTGGTCCACCGCGCCTGATCCACCGTCCCGGACCTGGTCGATACCACCGGGTCCATCGGGGGCCGCCGCTACTGTTCCGGCTCAGTGCTTCAGCACGAGGACCAGGCCGAGGGTGAGCATGACGACCGCGACGGCGCAATCCAGTACGCGCCAGGCGATCCGGCGGGCGAACAGCGGCCCCAGCAGTCTCGCGCCGAAGCCCAGCCCCGAGAACCACACGATGCTCCCGAGCATCGCCCCCGCGGCCAGGAACCACCGATTCGACCCCGCATAGGTGCTCGCGAACGAGCCGAGCAGAACCACGGTGTCGAGATAGACGTGCGGGTTCAGCCAGGTCAGGGCGAGGCAGGTGAGCACCGTGGCCCCGAGGGCCATGGATGCCTCGCCCGCCTCCCCGGCCAGCGTCGCCGGCGCTAGCGCCCGCCGCGCCGCCAGCACCCCGTACCCGATGAGAAATGCCGCCCCGGCGTACCGGGCCACCAGCAGCACCGCCGGGGCCGCGCGGACGACCGCGCCCAGTCCGGCCACCCCCGCGGCGATCAGGACCACATCGGACAGCGCGCACACCGCGACGACGGCCGTCACATGCTCCCCGCGAATCCCCTGCCGCAACACGAACGCGTTCTGCGCACCAATCACCACGATCAGCGACAGCCCGAACCCCAACCCCGACAGGGCCGCCAGTGCGGCCGATGCGACATCCATGCCCCAACGCTAAGGTCGCGTACCTGGTCAGACCAGCTAATCTTTTTCAAGCATCATTACAATTTCTTACTATGGACCTGCAGCTCGATCAGCTTCGCGCCCTGGACGCGGCGGTCGCCGAGGGGACGTTCGAGGCCGCCGCGCGGCACCTGCGCCTCACCCCATCGGCGGTCAGTCAGCGGATCAAGGCGCTCGAGGGGGCGGTCGGGCGCATCCTGCTGCAGCGCACGAAACCGGTGCGGCCCACCGAATCCGGGCTCGCGGTGCTGCGCCTGGCCCGTCAGATCGACCTGCTCACCGGCGACACGGCGCGCGAACTCGGCAGCCCGACAGGCGAATCCGACGAGCCTACCGGCGTCGACCATCCCGTGCGGATTCCGATCGCGGTCAATGCCGACTCGCTCGAGACCTGGGTGATGCCCGCCCTCGCCCGCGGCCCGGCGGGTGTGTGCTTCGAAATCCACCGGGAGGATGAGGAACACACGACACGACTGCTTCGCGACGGCACCGTGATGGCCGCCGTCACCGCCACCGCGCAGCCCGTGCAGGGCTGCCGGGTGCGACGGCTGGGCGCGATGCGATATCGGCCGATGGCCACGCCGGCATTCGCCCGCACCTGGTTCCCCGAGGGCACCACGGCCCGGGCGTTCGCCGCGGCGCCGGTGGTGATGTTCGACCGCAAGGACGATCTGCAGGATCGGCTGATGCGCCGCCGCACCCGCCGCCCGGTGAACCCGCCCCGGCACTACATCCCCGCCACCTCCGGGTACGCCGAGGCGGTGCGGCTGGGCCTGGGCTGGGGCATGTTGCCCGACCAGCAGCTCGGCACCGGGCCGTACGCGCGGGACCTGATCCGCATCGACGATGCTCTGCACGTGGACGTGGTGCTGTACTGGCAGCAGTGGCGGCTGGACTCCCCCGCGCTCACCGCCGTCGCGCAGACCATCGCCGCCACCGCGGCAACATCCCTGCGGTGACGGCTGAGCAACGGAAGTCGTTGCGGCGAACATCCGGCCCACCGCCGGCCCCCCACCGGATGAGGCGTGTGCCGACTGCTGCGCTATGACCTCGACGGCCCGCTGCCGGGGTCGACCCCGGATCCGTGCGAATCCGGCCGGCGACCAGGCGTCAGGGTTCGTAGTCGGCCAGTTCGATGCGCGTCTCGCCGTATTTGCGCGGCTTCTGCGCGGAAAAGTGTGCGGGCCAATCGGTTTCGACGGACCGCGTGGCCCGCTCGACGACGACCAGCGCGCCGGGATGCAGCCAGCCGTTCGCCACCAGCGACCGGAGATCGGCGGTGACCTCGGCCGCCTCCAGCGCGTACGGGGGATCGGACAGCACCAGATCGTACGGCTCGGCCGGTACCCCGGCAAGCACCGAAGACACTGTGCCCGTCCGCAATTCGCCGCCCGGAAGGCCGAGCTCGGCGATGTTGCCGCGCACCACCGCCGCGGCCTTGCGATCGGATTCGACCAGCAGTGCGTGAGATGCGCCGCGGGACAACGCCTCCAGCCCCAGGGCGCCGGACCCGGCATACAGGTCCAGCACCCGGATGCCGTCGAAATCCATTCGGGCACTGAGCATGCTGAACAGCGCCTCGCGCACCCGGTCCGACGTCGGCCGGGTCCCCGCGGGCGGCACCCGCAGGCGCCGCCCACCGGCGAGCCCGGCCACGATGCGGGTCACCGCGGCACTGCTTTCCCGCTCACGACTGCGCCTCGCTGGCGCTCGGCTCCGTCGTGCGCGCGGCGCACTGTGTCGATGGTTCGCTGCGCTGCGCTCCGCTCACTCGGCCGCGGTCTCGTTCAGGCGCACGTCCACGAGCAGGTCCCCGCCCTCGACCTGCTGCACCTTGCCGATGGCGACGCGCGCGATCGTGCCCGCGCGCGGCGCGGTGATCGCGGCCTCCATCTTCATGGCCTCGATCGTGCCGATGGTGTCGCCCGCCGCGATAACGTCCCCCTCGGAGACGACGAGGGTCACCGCACCGGCGAACGGCGCGGCGATGTGGCCGCTGTTGGACTTGTCGGCCTTCTCCGCGGCCGGAACCTCGCTGGCGATCGAGCGGTCGCGGACCAGGATCGGGCGCAGCTGCCCGTTCAGGATGCACATCACCGTGCGCATGCCGCGCTCGTCCGGCTCGGAGATGGCCTCGAGCCCGATCAGCAGGGTGACGCCCTTCTCCAGCTGTACCCGGTGCTCCTCGCCGTGCCGCAGGCCGTAGAAGAACTGATTCGCCGACAGGCTGGAGGTGTCGCCGAATTTCTCACGGTGCTCGGCGAATTCGCGGGTGGGTCCGGGGAACAGCAGGCGGTTCAAGGTGTCCCGGCGCTGCGCCGAATCACCGTTCAGTCCCGCCTCGTCCTGGGCGGTCAGCTGGGTCTCGGGCTTGGCCGGGCCGCGCCCGGTCAGCGCACGGCTGCGGAACGGTTCGGGCCAGCCACCGGCCGGAGTGCCGAGCTCGCCGCGCAGGAATCCGACGACCGAGTCCGGAATGTCATAGCGGCCGGGGTCGGCGGCGAAGTCCGCGACGTCCACCCCGGAACCGACCAGCGACAGCGCCAGATCGCCGACCACCTTCGAGGACGGGGTCACCTTCACCAGACGGCCGAGCAGCCGGTCGGCCGCGGCGTACTTCGCCTCGACCTCCTCGAACCGGTCACCCAGGCCCAGGGCGATGGCCTGCTGGCGCAGATTGGACAGCTGCCCGCCCGGAATCTCGTGCTCGTAGACGCGCCCGGTCGGGCCCGGCAGCCCGGACTCGAAGGGCGCGTAGCCCTTTCGCAACGCCTCCCAGTAGGGCTCGAGATCGCAGACATTCTGCAGATTCAGGCCGCTGTCGTGGGGCGAATGCGCCGCGGCGGCCACGATCGCCGAGAGCGGGGGCTGAGACGTGGTGCCCGCCATGGGCGCCGACGCGCCGTCCACCGCGTCGGCCCCGGCCTGCCAGGCCGCCAGGTACGTCGCCAGCTGCCCGCCCGGGGTGTCGTGGGTGTGCACGTGCACAGGCAGATCGAAGTTCTCGCGCAGCGCGGTCACCAGGGTGTGCGCCGCGGGTGCGCGCAGCAGCCCGGCCATGTCCTTGATGCCGATGATGTGCGCGCCGGCCTCGGCGATCTGCTCGGCCAGCTTCAGGTAGTAGTCCAGGGTGTACAGGTTCTCGTCCGGATTGGACAGATCCCCGGTGTAGCTCAGCGCCACCTCGGCCACGGCCGTGCCCGTCTCGCGCACCGCATCGATCGCCGGGCGCATCTGATCGACGTTGTTGAGCGCGTCGAAGATGCGGAAGATGTCGATCCCGGTCGCTGTCGCCTCGGAAACGAAAGCGCGCGTGACCTTTTCCGGGTACGGGGTGTAGCCGACCGTGTTGCGGCCACGCAGCAGCATCTGCAGGCAGATGTTCGGAATCGCCTCGCGCAGCGCGGCCAGGCGCTCCCAGGGATCCTCGTGCAGGAACCGCAGCGCCACATCGTAGGTCGCGCCGCCCCAGCATTCGATCGACAGCAGTTCGGGAGTCATCCGCGCGACGTGCCCGGCCACCTGCAGCAGGCTGTTGGTGCGCACGCGCGTGGCCAGCAGCGACTGGTGCGCGTCGCGGAAGGTGGTGTCGGTGACGGCGATTCCCCGCTGTTGCCGCAGGGCCTGCGCGAAACCCTCGGGGCCCGAACGCAACAGGCGCTGGCGGGACCCGTCCGGCGGCGGCACGGTCAGATCCAGCGCGGGCAGCTTGTCCTGCGGGTACACCGCGGACGGTCGCTGGCCGTGCGGCTTGTTGACGGTGATATCGGCAAGGTAGGTGAGGATTTTGGTGCCGCGGTCCGCGGATCCGCGCTGGGTCAGGAGGTACGGGCGTTCATCGATGAACGAGGTGGTGATCCGCCCGGCCCGGAAGTCCGGATCGTCGAGCACCGCCTGCAGGAACGGAATATTGGTGGACACGCCGCGGATCCGGAATTCGGCGACCGCGCGCCGCGCCCGCGCCACCGCGGCGGTGAAATCCCTTCCGCGACAGGTGAGCTTGACCAGCATCGAATCGAAGTGGGCGCCGACCTCCGCGCCGAGGTTGGCCCCGCCGTCCAGGCGGATGCCGCTGCCGCCTGGACTGCGGTAGGCGGTGATGCGCCCGGTGTCGGGCCGGAATCCGTTGGCCGGGTCCTCGGTGGTGATCCGGCACTGCAGCGCCGCGCCCCGGATCGAGATCGAATCCTGGCTCAGGCCGAGGTCCTCCAGGCTCTCCCCGGCCGCGATCCGCAGCTGCGAGGCGACCAGGTCGACATCGGTGATCTCCTCGGTCACGGTGTGTTCCACCTGGATGCGCGGATTCATCTCGATGAACACGTGATTGCCGCGCTCGTCGAGCAGGAACTCCACCGTGCCGGCGCAGCTGTATCCGATCTGCCGGGCGAAGGCGACCGCGTCCGCGCAGATCCGTTCCCGCAGTGCCGGATCCAGATTCGGCGCGGGCGCGAGCTCGATCACCTTCTGATGGCGCCGCTGCAGCGAGCAGTCGCGTTCGAACAGATGGATGACGTTACCGCGGCCGTCGGCAAGGATCTGCACCTCGATGTGCCGGGGATTGATCACCGCCTGCTCGAGGAACACCGTCGCATCGCCGAACGCCGATTCGGCCTCGCGCATCGCGGCCTCGACCGCCTCGCGCAGCTGGGCCCGATCGGCGACCCGGCGCATACCGCGCCCGCCGCCGCCCGCGACGGCCTTGACGAAGACCGGAAACTCCATCTCCTCGGCCGCGGCCAGCAGCTCCGGCACGTCCGCCGAGGGCGCGCTGGAGTTCAGCACCGGCAGTCCGGCCGCCCGGGCGGCGGCGATCGCGCGTGCCTTGTTGCCGGTCAGCTCGAGCACCTGGGCCGAGGGGCCGATGAACGTGATGCCCTCGGCGGCGCACGCCGCGGCCAGGTCGGGGTTCTCCGACAGGAAGCCGTACCCGGGATAGATCGCATCGGCACCGGCCGTCTTGGCCGCCTTGATGATCTCCTCGATCGACAGGTAGGCCCGGACCGGGTGCCCGGGGACGCCGATCTGATACGCCTCGTCGGCCTTGGTCCGGTGCACCGAGTTGCGGTCCTCGTAGGGAAAAACCGCGACGGTCCCTACTCCGAGTTCGTAGGCGGCACGGAACGCACGAATGGCGATTTCCCCGCGGTTGGCGACCAGCACTTTGGAGAACATTCGATAAAGGTACATGCCGGTGAGCAGGCCTTGCGAATTCGAATGGAGTTCGCAAAATCCTAACAACCGGCAGGTGGCGAACTGCAAAGTTTGCGTAATCCGGACGAAACTGAGGCCCACTCACCGGACAGATGCCGGAATAGGGACCTATCGCGGATCGCTTATGCTTGACAGTGCAGCTGGTTCGCTGCGCCGGCGAGTTGGAGCCCCGAGCGTCGTGCGGCAGCGTCGAACCCGGTCCCTCGGGGCCGGGTGAGAGGGAACCCGGTGGGAATCCGGGACTGTCCCGCAGCGGTATGCAGGAACGACCGCCGTCATCAGCACTGGGTGCACACCTGGGAAGCGACGGCCAGTAGGACACACCCCGGCACGACCGGGGTGCGCTCATCGAGGTGGCGCCTGTAAGTCCGAAGACCTGCCCGCTGTGCCGGATACGCCGTATCCGGCGGCCACCGCCTCGTGGATCGGGCGGGCGGACACCGGTGCATCACCACACACACCCTGGGCTCCGTCTGCGCATATACGGCGGTGACCGTGGCTACCAGCACTGGAGAAATTCCATGACTGTCATTCCGCACACACCGTTCACCGCGACGGTCCCCGGCATTCCGCGAATCGGGCCGCGTCGCGAGCTCAAGCGGGCGATCGAGGGCTACTGGGCGGGCCGCCTCACCGCGGATGAACTGCACGCCGTGGCCGGTGGCCTGCGTGCCGACCAGCTGCGCGCCCTGCACGCGGCGGGACTCGACTCGGTGCCGATCGGCACCTTCTCGTACTACGACCAGATGCTCGACACGGCGGTCCTGCTCGGCGCGCTGCCGCCCCGGGTCGCGGGCATCGCCAACCCACTGGACCGCTACTTCGCGGCGGCGCGCGGCGCCGATGGCATCGAACCGCTCGAGATGACCAAATGGTTCGACACCAACTACCACTACCTGGTGCCCGAGATCGGCGCGGACACCGCATTCACCCTGCACCCCGAGAAGGTGCTCGGCGAGCTGCGCGAGGCGCGGGAGCTCGGCATCCCGGCCCGTCCGGCGATCATCGGCCCGGTGACATTCCTGAAACTGGCCAAGGGAATCGACAGCGCGGCGCCCCTGGCCAGGTTGACGGAGCTGCTGCCGTTGTACCGAGAGCTGCTGGGGCAGCTGGCCGCCGCGGGCGCACAGTGGGTCCAGATCGACGAGCCGGTGCTGGTCACCGATCTCACCGACGAGGAGATCGTGCTCGTCCGGAACACATACGCGGACCTGGCTTCCGCGCCGACGCGGCCCGCACTGCTGGTCGCGACGTACTTCGGACGACCGGGCCCGGCGCTCGAGGTCCTGGCCGGGACCGACATCGAGGGCATCGCACTCGACTTCGTCTCGGGCACAACCGTTTCCGACGTGACCTCGATCCCGGCGCTGGCGAACAAGCTGCTGGTGGCGGGCGTGGTGGACGGGCGCAACGTGTGGCGCACCGACCTCGACGACGCGCTCGCCACGCTGGGCACCCTGCAGGGCGCGTCCGGCTCGCTGGCCGTCTCGAGCTCCAGTTCGCTACTGCACGTGCCGTATTCGCTCGAGCCCGAGGCCGAGCTGGACCCGGCGCTGCGCTCATGGCTCGCCTTCGGCGCCGAGAAGGTCCGCGAGGTACAGCTGCTCGCCCGGGCGCTGCGGGAGGGCACCGAGGCCATCACCGACGAGCTGACCGCCGCCCGCACCGCGGCCCGGAGCCGCCGCGACGACCCGCGCCTGCACGTGGGCACCGTCCGCGCCCGGCTGGCGGCCCTGGGCCCGGACGCCGAACATCGCGCCCCGGCCGAGGAACGCCGTGCGCTGCAACGTGATCGGCTGCAGCTACCGCTGCTGCCGACCACGACCATCGGCTCCTATCCGCAGACCACCGCCATCCGCAAGGCGCGGGCGGCGCTGCGCGCAGGGGAGATCACCGAGGCGCAGTATCGCGAGCAGATGCGCGCGGAGATCGCCGATGTGGTTGCGCTGCAGGAGAAGCTGAGACTGGACGTGCTGGTGCACGGCGAACCCGAGCGCAACGACATGGTGCAGTACTTCGCCGAGCAGCTCGACGGATTCGCCGCTACCGCGAACGGCTGGGTGCAGTCCTACGGCACCCGCTGCGTGCGCCCGCCCATCCTGTTCGGCGACGTGGTGCGCCGGGAACCGATGACGGTGGAATGGATCTCGTACGCGCAGTCGCTCACCGACAAGCCGGTCAAGGGCATGCTGACCGGGCCGGTGACCATTCTGGCGTGGTCGTTCGTGCGCGATGATCAGCCGCTGGCGGATTCGGCTCGCCAAGTGGCCCTTGCCATCCGGGACGAGACCGTCGATCTGCAGACCGCGGGCATCCGCATCGTCCAGGTCGACGAGCCCGCCCTACGGGAGCTGCTGCCGCTGCGCGCGGAGGCCAAGCCGGACTACCTGAACTGGTCGGTGGCCGCGTTCCGGTTGTCCACCAGCGGAGTATCGGATGCCACCCAGATCCACACGCATCTGTGCTACTCCGAATTCGGTGAGGTCATCGGCGCGATCACGGCGCTGGACGCCGATGTCACCTCGATCGAGGCGGCGCGCTCGCACATGGAGGTGCTGGACGATCTGAACTCGGCCGGATTCGATCTGGGCGTCGGACCGGGCGTCTACGACATCCATTCACCCCGGGTGCCGAGTGTGGAGGAGATCAGTGCCGCGCTGCGGTCCGCCCTGAAAGCCGTTCCGGCCGAACGGCTCTGGGTGAACCCCGACTGCGGGCTGAAGACCCGCGGGCCGGTCGAGGTGGAAGAGTCGCTGCGCAACATGGTCGCCGCCGCGCACAGCGTGCGCTGAGCTCTGGCGAATGAGGTGGCCTGCCCGGCTTCGGCCGGGCGGGCCGCCGTCGCACCGGGGCTACCCTCGAACTCATGACCACTCCGGAACCCCTGCGCTACCGTCTGATCACCGGCCCGGACGACGCCACCTTCTGCCAGCGCATCAGTGCCCTGCTGGACGAGGGCTACCGGCTCCACGGCTCGCCGTCGGTGACCTTCGACGGCACGACCGTCATCGCCGCACAGGCGGTGATCCTCGACCCGCGCTAGGCGTACCTCCGCATTCGCTCTCAGTCGGCTATCTCCCGGAAACTCCCCAGGGAGCGGATGGTGACCGCGGCACCTCACCTCTGACCCGCTCCCGGTGAAATGATCATCCTTCGCACAGTACGCACCGGTAACAGGGCCTGCGTTACCTCGCAGTAGCAGATTTTTTCCGGGCAATCCGCGAGGGAACTGCAATGATTGCGAAGGCCTGCAGTACCATCTGCGAGTGCGCAAGATGTATGCGGGTGCCCGACTACGGCGGTTGCGCGAGGAACGGCGGATGACCCAGGCTGCCCTGGCCAAGTCCCTCGAGCTGTCCCCCAGCTACCTCAACCAGCTCGAGCGCGATCAACGCCCCCTCACCATTCCGGTACTGCTGAAACTGAATTCGACGTTCGATCTCGATGTGCAGTTCTTCGCGGCGGACTCGGACGCCCGGCTGGTCTCGGACCTGCACGAGGTGCTGGTCGAGGCCGGCGGCGGCACCGCACCCCCCGCCGCGGAGGTCGAGGACCTGGCCACCCGGCTGCCCGAGGTGGCCAAGACGATCGTGGCCATGCACCGCCGGCTGCGCGCGGCCACCGATCAGCTGGACCTGCTGTCCTCCAAGGTCGCGACCCCGACGGGCGCCCCCGGCGTGCCCATGCCGTACGAGGACGTGCGCGACTTCTTCTACGACCATCACAACCACATCCCCCAGCTCGATCTGGCCGCCGAGCAGCTGTTCGAGGAGTCCGGCCTGACCATCGGCTCGCTGGACCGCCAGCTGGCCCGCGTCGCCGAGGAGCGCGCCCGGGTGACGGTGCTGGTCCGCGGCGACGGCGCAGATCCGGCCATCCCCAAGCGCCAGTACGATCCCGAGACCCGCACCCTGACCCTGGCCCGCCGGCTGCGCCCCGGGCAGCGCGCCTTCCAGATCGCCACCACGCTTGCGTTCCTGCTGTATGGGCGGCTGCTGGACGAGGTGCTGGGCGGAACCCCGTCGCTGTCCGGCGAATCGCGCGCGCTGGCCCGGGTCGGGCTGGCGAACTATTTCGCGGGGGCGCTGGTGCTGCCGTACGGAAGGTTCCTGCGCTCGGCCGAGGAGTTGCGGTACGACATCGACCTGCTCTCCCTGCGCTTCGAGGTGGGCTTCGAGACCGTCTGCCATCGCCTCAGCACGATGCAGCGGCAGGGCCAGCGCGGGGTGCCGTTCTTCTTCGTGCGCACCGACCGCGCCGGGAACATCTCCAAACGCCAGTCCGCCACGGCATTCCACTTCTCCCGGGTCGGCGGCAGCTGCCCGCTGTGGGTGGTGCACGAGGCGTTCGCGAATCCGGGCCGGGTGCTGACCCAGGTCGCCTCGATGCCCGATGGTCGCCGCTACCTGTGGGTCGCTCGCACCACCAACCCGGCGCCGCGCGGATTCAACACGGCCACCAAGGAATTCGCGATCGGGCTGGGCTGCGATATCGAGTACGCCGACCGCCTGGTGTACTCCAGTGGACTACAACTCGACGACCCGGCAGCCGCGGTCCCCATCGGCGCGGGCTGCAAGGTGTGCGATCGCTCCTCCTGCCCGCAGCGGGCATTCCCGCAGATCGGACGGCCACTGGCCGTCACCGAGACGTCATCGGTGGACCTGCCGTACCCCCACGTGCTGCGCTCGGAGCTATAGCCGGGCCCATGCCGATGGGCTAAGGCTCTACGGCCGGGATCGGCCCCTCCCCGACACCCACGCACAACTCGATCGGGAGTTCCACATCTCCTTGCAAGGTGGTGAGCCCGACCCACCGACCGGCTTCGGGTCGATACCAGGCGACGACCGTAGCCCCTTGTGACAGCTGACTGAGGGGTTCGGGCTCGTACCACTGGAGCGGATCGAGCTCGATCGTCTCGGGAACACCCCAGCACTCGGTCAGGGCCGCTGTCAGCTCTCGGAGAGCGGTCTCGATCTCTGCGTCGGCCGCCTCCCATGCCTCGGTGCTGCGTTCCCAGAAGTACTGGCTGGCCCGCAGAGTACACAGGTGATAGCCGGGCCCACTGCTGCGAACTCCGTCCCGCATGTCTTCACCCGGGAAATCGAGAGCGACTAGATCGTGAACGACGGACTCCATTGGAGGTGTTGACATGTCGCGATGTTAGACACGACCACTGACCACTTCCGCTAGGGATCGATCCGTCCGGTTCGGGTGGCACCGGCCGAGGCCGCCACCACGCACGCGATGCCGGCCCACTGCGGCAGATTCATCGCCTGGCTCAGCACGATCAGCCCGGCGACGGCCGCGACGGCGGGCTCGAGGCTCATCAGCACCCCGAACACCCGGGGCGGAATCCGGCGCAGCGCCTCGAGCTCCACCGAATACGGCAGCACCGAGGACAGCATTGCGACGCCGAATCCCGCGGCCAGCACCGCCGGATGCAGCAGCGCGGCGCCCGCATCGGCGATGCCGATCGGGGCCATGAGCAGTCCGCCGAAAGCCATCGCCAGGGCCAACCCCCCACCGCCGCTGGTCTTTTCGCCGAGTTTCGCGCTGAGCAGGATGTAGCAGGCCCAGCAGGCCGCAGCGCAGAGGGCCAACAGCACACCCGTCCACGGCACCGCCCCCGCCGAGCGGGTCAGCAGCAGGACCCCGCCCCCGGCCAGCACCGCCCAGACCGGATCGACCCAGCGCCGCGAACCGGCCAGGGCCACCGCCAGCGGACCGAGGAATTCGATGGTGACGGCCATGCCGAGCGGAATGCGATCGATCGCCTCGTAGAAGGAGAAGTTCATCGCGGCGAGCACGGCGCCGAAGCCGAGCACGACCGGCAGCGCCCGCCGCTCGATCCGCAGCGAGGACCGCCAGAACACCAGCAGGACGACCCCCGCGAAGCCCAGACGCAGGCTCACCGCACCGGCGGGTCCGGTCGCGGCGAACAGCTCGGTGGCCAGCGCCGCACCGATCTGCACGCTGACGATCCCCGCCAGCACCAGCAGCGTGGGCGGCACCCCGCCGATCCCCTGCCGCACCGGCAGCCGCGAGAACACCTGCGGCCACGAGACTCTCCGCGCCCGCCCGAAATCGATCGCGACCACCGGCACACCTCCACTCTCCGCGGCCGCCTCATTCAACCGCCGGTCCTGCCTCCCGAGCAGCATCCCACCCGGCGTCAGGACACAACGCCAAATGCGGCTCGCGCCTTCCCGGTCCAGCGTCATCGAGCAGGACCGTGCCGATCACCCATCCGGCGCGGAAGCAGGCGCTGACCGACCTCTGCTCCCGGTTCGAGTGGGCGGCCGACTACGACGTCGCATCCGCGGCGACCGAACAGATCGCGGCCGAGCAAGCCGCGGCCACCAGGGATATGGGCTGGTAGCCGGGCACACCTATGACTTGGCCAGGTACTCCAGGCGTTCACCGTCCACCGCGGCACGCATCATCGTCGCCAGGCCCGGGTGCTTCTCCAGCGTCGGATCGGCCTCGACGACCTCGCGGGCGAGCTGCTGGGCGGCGGTGATCACCTCGAGGTCGTCCAGCAGCGACAGCAGGCGCAGGCTGCGGGCCGTGCCGGACTGGGCCGCGCCGAGCACATCGCCCTCGCGGCGCTGCCGCAGGTCCAGCACCGACAGCTCGAAGCCGTCCAGGGTTCCCGCGACGGCCTCCAGACGGGCCATCGCGCCGCCCATCGGCGAGGTCTCGGTGATCAGCAGGCACAGGCCCGCATGCTTGCCGCGCCCGACCCGCCCGCGCAGCTGGTGCAGCTGGCTGACCCCGAAACGGTCCGCGTCGACGATGGCCATGACCGTCGCATTGGGCACATCGACGCCGACCTCGACCACGGTGGTGCAGACCAGCACGTCGATCTCGCCGTCGTTGAACGCGCGCATCACCGCGTCCTTCTCGTCACCGGGCAGGCGGCCGTGCAGCAGCCCGACCCGCAGACCGGCCAGCGCCCCTGCGCTCAGCGTCTCGAAGACGTCCCGTGCGGCATGCGTGGCCGGCCCCTCCTTCTCCTCCTCGGCTTTCGCCTTGCGGCCCTTGCCCTTCGCGGTCGGGTTCTCGTCCTCGTCGTCGCCGATGCGCGAGCACACCACGTACGCCTGGCGCCCGGCCTCGACCTCCTCCCGGATCCGCTCCCACGCCCGATCCACCCAGCTCGGATGTGTCTTGGCGGGGACCACCCGGGTGGTGATGGGCGAGCGTCCTCGCGGCAGCTCGGTCAGCGTGGAGGTCTCGAGATCGCCGAGCGTGGTCATGGCTATCGTGCGCGGAATCGGGGTCGCGGTCATCACCAGCAGATGCGGGCTCATCCCCTGCTTGGCCTTGACGCGCAACGCATCCCGCTGCTCGACGCCGAACCGGTGCTGCTCGTCCACGATCACCATGCCCAGGTCGTAGAACTCGACGGCGTCCTGGATCAGCGCATGGGTGCCGATCACGATGCCCGCCTCGCCGGTCACCGCGTCCAGCAGTGCGGCCTTCTTCGTGCTCGCCGACATCGAGCCGGTCACCAGCACCACCTTGGTGGCGTTGTCCGCCGCACCCAGCTCACCGGCGGTACCCAGATCGCCGAGCATGCCGCGCAGCGATCGATAATGCTGGGCGGCAAGCACTTCGGTCGGCGCCAGCAGCGCGCACTGCTGTCCGGCGTCGACGACCTGCAGCATCGCGTGCAGCGCAACGATCGTCTTGCCGGATCCGACCTCGCCCTGCAGCAGCCGGTGCATCGGATGGGCGCCCGAGAGATCCTCGGAGATCTCGCCGATCACCTGCCGCTGCCCGGCGGTCAGCTCGAACGGCAGCCGCTTGTCGAAATCCGTTGCGATGCCGTCGGTCCGGGGCGGGCACTGCCGGGCCGCGCGACCCTCGGCGTCGTGGCGGCGCTCGGCCAGCACCAGCTGCAGTGCCATCGCCTCGTCGAAACGCAGACGCTCCCTTGCCTGTTCGATATCGGACTTGCTCTCGGGCAGGTGGATCAGGCGCAGCGCGTCGGAGACCGCCAGCAGCCCGCGATCCTCGCGAAGATGCTGCGGCAGTGGATCATCGATCGGATCGAGCTGGTCCAGCACCTGCCGCACGCAGGCGAGCACATCCCAGCTCTGCACCTTGGCCGTGGCCGGGTAGACCGGAACGAATTCGCGCTCGAAGAACGAAACGTCCACGCCCCCGTCGCCTTTGGCGCTGCGGGCCAGCCCTCGCAGGTCGCCGCTGCCGCGCACCGCGGTGAGATTCTCCACCGTGTCCCCTGCCTCCGGCAGAATCAGGTACGAGGGATGCGACAGATTCCAGCGGTCCGGCCGCCACCAGTGCACGGTGCCCGACATCATCGCCCGCACACCCTGTTTGACCAGATAGCTCACCTTGTCGCCGTTGAAGAAGGTGATATCGACGGGTTTGGCCGAGCCGGCGTCGAGCTCCACCTTCAACAGCCGCCCGCGGCGGTTCTTCATCGGCCGCAGTTCGGTCTTGGTCACCGTGCCGACCACCGTGAGGTGCGCACCCTCCTCGGGGGCCTCCTCGGTCAGCGGCTGGCCCTGGGTGACGTAGCGCAGGGGGTAGTGGCGCAGCAGATCCTCGACGGTGTGCATGTCGAAGGCGTCGGCCAGCGGTTCGGCGGCCTTGACCCCGAGCACGTGGTCCAGGCGGTCCCGCAGTGTCGCCATCGCTACTCAACCCCGATCTGCACCAGATCCACAGGCTGGCCGCCGGCATAGGCGACGACCTCGACCCCGGGAAATATCGCTGTAATGTGTTCGGTCAGCTCGTCGCCGAGCCCCTCGGGCGCCCGCGCGCCCAGCAGCAGGGTGACCAGTTCCCCGCCCAGACCGAGCATCCGATCGAGCAGGGTGGCCGCCGCCGCGTGCGGATCCGGATCGATGACGACCACGTCGTTGCCGACCAGCCCCAGACCGTCTCCGCGATTGCAGGTGCCCACGATGGTCAGCGCCCGCTCCGGCGCGATACGCAGTGCGCCCCATCGCGTTCCGGCGGCCGCCTCGGACATGGCGAAGGCGTCGTCGACGGCGATCCGGGCGGCGTCGTGCACCGCCAGCGCCGAAAGTCCCTGCACCATCGACCCGCTCGGCAGCATCAGCACCTCGCGCGGGCGCACCCCGGCGGTGCCGCGGCGCGCGGCGACACCCACGGCGACCAGTTCGTGCGCGGCCAGGGCGCCGTTGGGCAGCACCAGCACCTCGCGCTGAGGCATCCGCCGGATCGCCGACAGCAGCGCCTCGGCGGTGACCTCGCCGTCCAGCACGACCGCGCCCGCGTCCTCGAACAGCCGCGCGGCCCCGGCGCCCGCGGCCACCGCGAGGATGCCGCGATCGGGAGCGCCCTGTGCGGCAAACGGATTCACCGCGAGGCCCTCGACGCGGATGTGGCTCAGGCTCCCCGCGGCGAGCCCGGCCTCCACGGCCGCACCGGCATCGGCGCAGTGCACGTGCGCCGACCACATGCCCTCCCCGTCGCCCACGACGACGACCGAGTCGCCCAGCCGCGCAAGGTGATCGCGCAACGTTCCGATGCGTCGTTCGTCCGTGCCGGACAGCAGGTACATGACCTCGTATTGCGGCCGCGAGATTTCGTCCGGAGGGCCCGCAAGGGAGCCACTGTGCCGGTCCGTTACGCCGAGTCCTGATGCGACGACCGGTATTCCGTGTCTTTCCGGGCGCGGTTCGGCACTCTCGGGTGGGGCCACCTCGACGACGCGCGAGGTATCGTCGCCGACCTCTGTGCTCGCTCCGCCGCGGGCTCCCCGGCCCTGGCCCCTCGGCGCCTCGTACACCTGCCGGACCGGCGAATGGCCGATGATCACCGTGACCAGCTCGTCCAACAGCACCAGTAACCCACGCGCTCCCGCGTCCACCACTCCCGCATCCCGCAGCACCCCCAGCTGCGAGGGCGTATCACCCAGCGCCTTGACCGCGCCGTCGGCCGCGGCCAGCGCCACCTCGGCCAGCGTGTGCTCCGAGCAGTCCGCCGCCTGGTCCGCGGCGGCCTCGAGCACGCTGAGCATGGTGCCCTCGACCGGCACGCTCAGCGCCTCTCGCACCAGTACCGCGGCCCGCCGCAGCGCATCGCGAAGGGTCCGCGCGGTCAGGGGTCCGTTCTCGACGGCCTCGGCCAACCCGCGCAGCACCTGCGACAGAATGATCCCGGAGTTACCCCGGGCACCGCCCGTCGCCGCCCGGGCCATGGCCGCGGCCACGACGCTCGGCAATCTCTCCGGGTTCGGCACGGCCCCGGCCGCATCGACCGCGGCACGCATGGTGGCCAGCAGGTTGGTGCCGGTATCGGCATCGGCGACGGGGAAGACGTTCAGCGCATTGATCTCGTCACGGTGACGTTCCAGACCCGCCAGGCACAGCTGCCCCCAGCGCACGAGCGCAGCCCCATCGAGCACCTCCCGGACCCCGGGCACCGTCACCGTCCCTTCCTCTATATATGTGTCACCACGTCGACCTCGGCGAGCAATGCCCAGATCCCCCCTCCAGCCTAATCAACGGCACCGACAGTCCGTCGCGACGGACTGGTTCCCGGCTATGACCCAGCACACCGGGCCGGGCCCGCCGCGACCGCGATTGGACATCGATCGCCGCCGACGGCTACTCTTGCAGGGTTGCCTCGCGCGGCCGTAGATTCGGCTGCGCTCGCCAGCGGTCTCGCGGGCAGGCATTGTTGACACGTTTCCGGACAGGCCGTCCCCACGGGGGCAGCGGTCCCCACATGACATGAAGGAGCTCGCGACTATGGCTGCCGTCTGCGACGTCTGCGCCAAGGGCCCCGGCTTCGGTAAGTCGGTTTCGCACTCGCACCGGCGCACCAACCGTCGCTGGAACCCGAACATCCAGACCGTTCGTGCGCAGGTCGCGCCCGGCAACACCCGCCGGATGAACGTCTGCACCTCCTGCCTGAAGGCGGGCAAGGTCGTTCGCGGCTGAGCTGCGCACCCTGTTCAACAGCGCCCCGGCACCCGCAAGGGTGGTCCGGGGCGTTCTCATAGGCGGGATAGGCGGATGACGATTCCTTCGCACCCCTGGCGGATCGCCCCGCTCACCGCCGAACACACCCGAGGCCTCGCCGAATGCCATATCGTGTGCTGGCGCGAGGCATACCGGGGACTGGTCCCCGATCACCTGCTGGCCGCCTTCGATATCGAACGCCGCGCCCAGCAGTGGGAACGCATCCGGGCCCAGGACCCGGAACCGGTCCACATCGCGCTACTCGATGACGACGAGACGGTCATCGGCTTCGCGGGCTCGGGTCCCTCCCGCGACGACCCTCCGGTCGCGGCCCTCGAACTGCGGGCGTTGTACGTGCGCGCCGCCTGGTACGGCACCGGCCTGGCCGACGATCTGATGCGGGCGGCGATCCCGGGCATCTCCCGATCGGCGCGGGAGGTTGTCCGGACAGCGGAAAGGCCCGGGCCCGTCCCGTCCACCCATTCACTGTGGGTGTTCGAGGAGAATCCCCGGGCCCAGGCCTTCTATCGTGCCTACGGCTTCGAACTCGACGGCACCCGCAGAGCGGAACGTTTCTCCCCCACCGTCGAGGTTCGCATGATCCGCCGGGCCGAGTGACCGGCCGAATCTATCTCGCCCCGCCGATGCACTGTACGTTGGCGCTGATGCTCTGTATCGCGCACAGCCCGAAGGCGTTCACCTGCGACGACATCGATGCCGAACCCGTCTGCGGGTCGTAGAGCTCGAAGACCGGGCCACCCTGCTGGGTATTCGCCGCCGGGGCTTTTACCAGCGGAATGGACTTGGCCTGGGCCGCCGCCGGCGCACCCAGGACGGCGGCTCCGGCGGCAACGGCCACGATGGCACCGCGCACGGACTTGATCTGCATACAACTGCTCCTATTTCCTGTTTCCTGGCAACGGGTATAGGCCCCGACGCCACCCACTGCACATTCGCTCGAACTCCCGCACCGGTCAGGGCAGTCGCCAATCGACCGGGGCGGCCCCCAATGTACCGAGCAATTCGTTGGTACGGGAGAACGGCTTCGATCCGAAGAATCCCCGGGAGGCCGACAGCGGTGAGGGATGGGCGGATTCGATGTACGGCACGCTGCCCAGCATCGGCTTGAGGGTGGACGCGTCGCGGCCCCACAGGATCGCCACGAGCGGCTGGTCCCGGGCCACCAGTGCGCGAATCGCCTGCTCGGTCACCGCCTCCCAGCCCTTGCCCCGATGCGAGCCGGCCTCCCGGGGTTGCACGGTCAGCACTCGGTTCAGCATCAGCACCCCCTGGTCCGACCACGGCGACAGGTCGCCGCAGGACGGCGTGGGGTATCCCAGATCCTTGGAGTACTCGGAGAAGATGTTCGCCAGGCTGCGGGGCACCGGCGAAACATCCGGAGCCACCGAGAAACTCAGGCCCACAGCGTGTCCCGGCGTCGGATAGGGGTCCTGACCGACGATCAGCACCCGCACCTTGTCCAGCGGCCGCTGGAACGCGCGCAGCACGTTCTCCCCCTTCGGCAGATACCCGCGCCCGGCCTCGTTCTCCGCGCGCAGGAACTCGCCCATGGCGGTGATGCTGTCGGCAACCGGCGTCAGCGCCTCGGCCCAGCCCGTATCGATGATCTCCGGCAATGTTTTTGCGCCCATGCCGGAAGAACTTAGCGTGGCCGATCTCACCGCGACAGCTGGCCCTGAGTTCGCCGGTGGCGCTAGAAGGATTCCCAGCCGACCGGTCCGGACCGCTCGACCCCGTCGACCGTGACACCCGCGCCGTCGGCCACCCTGCCCACCTGTCGCCAACCGGCCGGAAGATGCTGTCCCGCGCGGAATGTCGCGACGAACGCATGGTCCTCGCCCCCAGTCAGGATCCACACCAGCGGATCGGCCCCGAGCGCGGCGGCGACCGGCTCGAGGGCCGCGTCGCGGACCGCGGTCGAGTCGAGATCGACGGCGACAGCGGAGGATTCGGTGATATGCCCGATATCCGCGAGCAGTCCGTCGGAGACGTCGGTCATGGCCGTGATCGGCGCACTCGACGGCAGGTCGAGTACCGCGCGATAGGGCGGGCTCGGAATCCGGTGTGCGGCAACCACGTCCGGGTACGACCCCGGATCGAGCCCGGCCGACAGCACGCCCAGCCCGGCCGCCGACCAGCCCAGGCGACCGGCGACCGCGACGACGTCACCCGGCGTCGCACCGGACAGCAGCACCGGCGCGCGCAGCGGATTGCCGAAGGCGGTCACCGAGATGATCAACAGCGGGGCGCGCACCACATCACCGCCGGCGATGGACGCACCCGCGCGGTCCGCCTCGGCCCACATGCCCTCGACGAAGTCGTCCACGAAGGCGACCGGGGTGTCGGCCGGGCAGCCGAAGGACACCACGAACGCACTGGGGGCCGCGCCCATCACCACCACATCGGCGGCGTTCTGCGCGATCGCCTTGGCACCGATGTCACGGGGGCTCGACCAGTCCAGCCGGAAATGCCGATCCTGCACCAGCATGTCGGTGCTGACCACGAATTGCCCGGCCGGTGCGGCCACGACCGCGGCGTCGTCGCCGGGACCGAGCAGCACCCCGGGAACCTGGGTGCGACCGGCGTTCATCCGCGCGATCAGCCCGAACTCGCCCAGCTCACGCACGGTGCCGGTGCTGCGCTCAGTGATGGCCGTCTCCTTTCGTCAACCGCGCCGGGGATCGCGGACGTCCGCGAGGCTACCCTCGAACCCGAAACCGATGATCACCAGCCACGATCCGGGCACCGAGACGAATGGAGACGATTCGCGGATGAGCAGCGAGACGGACCGGCCGGGCACGGCCGAGATCACCGACGACGTCGCGAAGGCCGATCCCGCCGCCGCGGCCGCGTCGTCCGACCGCTACAGCGCCGAGGACGAGGGCCCGAAACGCTCCCCCGCGCTCATCGCCACGGCCGTTGCCCTCCCGGTCGCGCTGATTGTCGCCGTCCTGATCATCGCCGTGTTCCAGGGCAGCCACGTCTCCCGCGATCCGCTGGCCCTGGGCTCGGTCCCGCAGCCCGCCTCCTCCGGCCCGGAATGCACCGCCCTGCTCCCGGCCCTGCCCGCCAAGCTCGGCGACTACACGCGGTCCGAACTGGCCAAGCCCGCCCCGCCCGCGACCGTGGCGTGGCAGCTGCCCGACGGTGGCGACCCGATCGTGCTGCGCTGCGGCCTGGACCGCCCGGCGGAATTCACCAAGGCGGCCGCCCTGCAGGTCGTCAACGGCGTCAACTGGTTCGAGGTGCGCGACCCGGCCAGCGGCAACACCTCGGGCACCTGGTACGTCGTCGACCGCGGCACCTACATCGCGGTCACGATGCCCGACAAGGCCGGACCGACACCGCTGCAGGATCTTTCGAACACCGTCACCAAGGTGCTGCCCGCGAAACCGCTCGACCCGGGCCCGATCCCGAACTGAATCCGGCTGGTGGATCGCGGCCCGGGAATTCAGCGCAGCCCGGTGCCGCGGGCCAGTGCCGTCTCCACGAGGGTGCCGACCAGCGCGGCGTTGTCGATGCCGGTGGCCTCCCACATGCGCGGGTACATCGAGATGGCCGTCATGCCGGGCATGGTGTTGATCTCGTTGATCACCGGGCCGTCCGCGGTCACGAAGAAGTCGACGCGCGAGAGCCCCTGGCAGTCCAGGGCGCGGAAAGCACGCACGGCCATGTCCCGAACCTGTTGCGTGAGGTCGTCGTCCAGCTTTGCCGGAATGTCGAACTCGCATACGTCGTCGAGGTATTTGGTGTCGAAGTCGTAGAAGTCCGGGGCCGCGGTCGCGGACTCGTCCGGCATCCGGATCTCGGCCAGAACACTGGCCTGTACCCGGCCGTCGGGAAATTCCAGTACGCCGCATTCGATCTCGCGCCCGGCGATGGCCGCCTCCACGATGACTTTCGGATCGTGCTCTCGCGCAACGGCGATGGCCTCCTCCAGCCGATCCCAGGCATCCACCTTGGTGATGCCGATGGACGAGCCGCCGCGCGCGGGCTTGACGAAGACCGGAAGGCCCAGGCGGGCGCGTTCCTGCTCGCTCAGGGTCGCCGTGCCGGGCCGCAGGACGACGTGGTCGCCGATCGGAATCCCCTCGGCGGCAAGCAGCTTCTTCATGAACTCCTTGTCCATGCCGGTGGCGCTGGCCAGCACGCCCGGCCCGACGTAGGGCAGCGAGGCCATCTCCAGCAGGCCCTGCACCGTGCCGTCCTCGCCGAACGCCCCGTGCAGCACCGGGAACACCACCTCGACCGCGCCCGGGCCCTCACCGCCGCCGAGCGGGAGCAGGCTACCCCCGCGCGTGGGGTCCGCGGCGAGCACCAGTTCGGTGCCGGAGCCGTCCACCGACGGCAGCGCGCGGTCCGCGATGGCCAGGGCACGCGCATCGGATCCGCTCAGCACCCAGGTCCCGTCGCGGGTGATGCCGATCGGCACGGCCTCGTACCGTTCGGGGTCGAGGTTGCGCAGCACGAAGCCGGCGGACACACACGACACCGCATGCTCGTTGCTGCGGCCGCCGAAAACCACCGCGACCCGAATCCGGTTACTCATGTCCGGAACCGTACCCGCAGAACGCCGAGATAATCATTCGGGCTTGATGCTGCGGCCCAGCAGCCACCCGACCGCGTCGGCCACCGACAACCCCTCGTGACAGACCTGGTGCACCGAGGTCGTCAGCGGCATCTCCACCCCGTGGCGTTCGGCCAGGGCCCGGATCGAAGTGCAGGACTTCACGCCCTCGGCGACCTGACCGTGGGTGGCCTGCTGCGCGGCCTCCATAGATCCGCCCGCGCCCAGCACGTGCCCGAAGGACCGGTTGCGCGACAGCGGTGAGGTGCAGGTGGCGACCAGATCGCCGACCCCCGCCAGGCCCGCCAGCGTCACCGGATTGGCCCCGAGCGCGACGCCCAGGCGGATGATCTCGGCCAGCCCGCGGGTGATGAGGCTGGCGATCGAATTGTCGCCCAGGCCCATTCCCGAGGCGATCCCACAGGCCAGCGCGATGACGTTCTTGCAGGCGCCGCCGATCTCGCAACCGATCACATCGGTGTTGGTGTACGGCCGGAAATAGCCCGTGGCGCAGGCGCGCTGGACGAGTTCGGCGCGCGCGGTGTCGCTGCAGGCCACCACCGAGGCGGCGGGCTGCTCGTCGACGATCTCACCCGCGAGATTCGGCCCGGACAGCACCGCGATCCGGCCCGCGTCCGCCCCGGTGACCTCGGCGATGACCTCGCTCATCCGCATCAGCGTGCCGGTCTCGATGCCCTTGGCCACGCTGAGCAGCGTGGCGTCGGGGCTGATCGCCGCGCGCCAGTTCGCGAGATTCTCGCGCAGCGACTGGGCCGGGACGGCCAGCACGACGATCTCCGCGCCGTCGAGCGCGGCCGCGTAGTCGTCGGTCGCCCGCACCCCGTCCAGGCGCGCATGGCTCAGATAGACCGGGTTGTGGTGCTCGGTGGCCAGCACCTTGGCCACCTCCGGCCGCCGGGCCCACATCGTCACCTCGGTGCCCGCGTCGTTCAACACCTTCGCTAATGCGGTGCCCCACGATCCCGCACCCATCACTGCCGCACTGGTCACGAATCCGATAGTGCCATCAGTTCCCCCGGCCGCGCTGCGATACCCGACGGTTCGCCGCTCGCGCCGTCGCGTAAGGCATGACATCCACCACTGCGCCGGACGTGCGACGATGGGCGCATGCGTCCGGATGCTGTCCACGCCGTGATCGCGGTGAAGAACCTCGAGCGTGCCAAGAGCCGACTCGCCGACGAGCTGCCGCCCGCCGACCGGTCCCGGCTCGTGCTGGCGATGCTGTCCGACACGGTGAATGCCGCGCTTGCCGCGGGCATCGGCTCGGTCACCGTCGTTACGCCAGATCCCCTGGTGGCCGCCGCGGTGCGCGCGCTGGGGTGCGTCGCGCATCCGGATCCCGCCGCGGGCACCGACCTGCTCAACTCGGCCCTCGCCGCCGCGGCCGCGGCCGTGCGCGGGCGCCACGGCGCGGTCGATCTGCTTGCGCTGCAGGCGGATCTGCCTGCCCTGCGGCCGGCCGAGCTCGCCGACGCGCTGGACACCGCGCCGGCGACGGGCCGGGCGCTGGTGGCCGACCACACCGGCCGGGGTACCGCGGCCCTGCTGGTGCGCGACGGCACCGCACCGCTGGCCCCGCTGTTCGGCCCGGATTCCGCCCGCCGCCATGCCGACTCGGGCGCAAAGGATCTCGTCGGCGATTGGCCGGGTCTGCGGCTGGATGTCGACACCGCCGCGGACCTGAACGCCGCGCTGAGCCTCGGCGTGGGTCCGGCCACCACCGCACTACTGCAGGACATCGGGTGGCCCCGCCGCGTTCACGAACAACTCACACGGAGGTGCGACACGGGTCATATGTGTACTCAATAATTTGTAAGCCAAGTAATTGCTAACTATTGCGTCGATGGGGGAACCGGCGGCACCCGCTTCAGACATAAGGAATGATTGTGACCGTGCCCATGAGCGATACGGAGACCGTCCAGTCTCAGCGACTACCCGCCGCGCCGCCCGCGGCCGCGCAGCCGGCCACCAGCACCGCACTGCCGCAGTTGCCCGTCGATCGCTATCTCAACCGGGAGTTGAGCTGGCTGGACTTCAACGCCCGCGTGCTCGCCCTGGCCGAGGACCGTTCCGAACCGCTGCTCGAGCGCGTGAAGTTCCTGGCCATCTTCGCCTCGAATCTCGACGAGTTCTACATGGTCCGGGTGGCCGGGCTCAAGCGCCGGGCCGAGGCCGGGCTGTCGGTGCGTTCGGCCGACGGCCTCTCCCCGACCGAGCAGCTGGCCCTGATCGCGGCCGCCACCCAGGAGCTGGCCTCGCGGCACGCCCGGGTGTTCCTGGACGAACTGCAGCCCGCGCTGGTCGAGCAGGGCATCGCCATCATCGGCTGGGCGAATCTGGACGACGATGAGCGCCAGCGTCTTTCGGGATATTTCCAGGACCAGGTCTTCCCGGTGCTGACCCCGCTGGCCGTGGACCCCGCGCACCCGTTTCCCTACATCAGCGGCCTGAGCCTGAATCTCGCTGTGACGGTGAAGGATTCCGAGACCGGCGGCGAGCACTTCGCGCGCGTGAAGGTGCCGGACAATGTGGACCGGTTCGTACGCGTGCGCCGCAGCGCCGCGACGCAGGGCGCCCGCAACTCCTCGATCCGGGAGGCCGACGCCGCCGCCGGATCCAGCCTGGCCGCATTCCTGCCGATGGAGGAGTTGATCGCGGCGCACCTGGATCAGCTGTTCCCGGGTATGGATGTGGTGGAACATCATTCGTTCCGCATCACCCGCAACGCCGACTTCGAGGTGGACGAGGACCGCGACGAGGACCTGCTGCAGGCCCTGGAGCGGGAACTCGCCCGGCGACGGTTCGGATCTCCTGTGCGCCTGGAGGTTTCCGACGACATGACCGAGCACATGCTCGATCTGCTGCTGCGCGAGCTCGATGTCGACCCCGGCGATGTCATCCAGGTGCCCGGTCTGCTGGATCTGTCCTGCCTGTGGCAGGTCTACGGGGTGGACCGGCCCGCGATCAAGGACGCGCCGTGGGTGCCGACCACCCCGCCCGCATTCGGTGAGAGGGAAACGCCCCGAAACGTTTTCGCCGCCCTGCGCGAGGGGGACGTGCTCGTCCACCACCCGTACGACTCGTTCTCCACCAGCGTGCAGCGATTCATCGAGCAGGCCGCCGCCGATCCGCAGGTGCTGGCGATCAAGCAGACGCTGTACCGCACCTCCGGCGACTCCCCCATCGTCAACGCGCTCATCGACGCCGCCGAGGCCGGCAAGCAGGTCGTGGCCCTGGTGGAGATCAAGGCCCGCTTCGACGAGCAGGCCAACATCAAATGGGCGCGCGCCCTGGAACAGGCGGGCGTGCACGTGGTCTACGGCCTGATCGGGCTCAAGACGCACTGCAAGACCTGTCTGGTGGTCCGGCGCGAGGGCGCCACCATCCGCCGCTACTGCCATATCGGCACCGGCAACTACAACCCGAAGACCGCGCGCCTCTACGAGGACGTCGGATTACTCACCGCGGCACCGGAAATCGGCGCCGACCTCACTGACCTGTTCAACTCGCTGACCGGATACTCCCGCAAGGCCACCTACCGGAACCTGCTGGTGGCGCCCAGCAGCGTGCGCTCGGGCATCATCGAGCGGATCCAGCGCGAGACCGAGCTCGCCCAGGAGGGCCACGACGCCCGAATCCGGATGAAGGCCAACGCGATCGTCGACGAGCAGGTGATCGACGCGCTGTACCGGGCGTCGCAGGCCGGGGTGCCGGTGCAGATCGTCGTGCGCGGCATCTGCGGGCTGCGCCCGGGCGTGCCGGGCATGAGCGACAACATCGAGGTGCGCTCGATCCTCGGCCGCTTCCTCGAGCATTCCCGCGTCATGCATTTCCAGGCCCAGGACGAGTACTGGATCGGCAGCGCGGACATGATGCACCGCAACCTGGACCGGCGCGTGGAGGTCATGGCGCAGGTGAAGGATCCCCGGCTGTGTGACCAGCTGGCCGTGGTCTTCGATTCGGCCCTGTATCCGGCCACCCGCTGCTGGGTGCTGCGGCCCGACGGGACCTGGCAGGCGCATCCGACCGAGGCCGAGGTCATCCAGCAGGGCGAACAGGTGCGCGACCACCAGGAGTACATGATGCGCCTACGGCGGCCGGACCAGCAGTGAGCGGAGCGCAGCGGAGCGAACCATCGGGCCGGCGTGCATCACGCACGTCGGAGCCGAGCGCCAGCGAGGCGGAGACGTGAGCGGTTCGGCAACACCGGATCCCGGGGACGTATCCATATCCGATCCCCGGGTGACCGCGAATATTCTCGGCGCCGGTGCTGTCGTGTGGCGGCGCCGGCGCGGCGGTGCGGTCGAGGTGGCGGTGGTGCACCGCCCCAAATACGACGACTGGTCGCTGCCCAAGGGCAAACTGGACCCCGGCGAGACCCCGATGGTCGCGGCGGTGCGCGAGGTGGCCGAGGAGACGGGGCTGAACACCCGCCTGGGCCGCTATCTGGGCAGCGTCACCTACCCGGTGCCCGGGCATCGCAAGCTCAAGCGGGTGGATTACTGGGTCGCCACGATCAACGACGGCGAATTCACCAGCAATTCGGAAGTGGACGAATTGCATTGGTACAACTTGGACGGGGTAATGGGCGCGCTGTCCTATCCGATGGATCGCTCCATCATCCGCCAGTTCCTGCGTCACCCCCCGGATACGGAAACCCTCCTACTCGTCAGGCACGCCAAGGCGGGACGCCGGGACCGCCTGTCCAGTCCGGACGACGACGAGCGCCCGCTCGACAAGACCGGCAGGGCACAGGCAATGGCCTTGGTCCCCAGCCTGATGGCCTTCGGCCCTACCGAGGTTTCCGCGGCGCCGGTGCAGCGCTGCGTGCAGACCGTCGAACCGCTGGCCGAGGCGCTCGACGTGAGCATCGCCGCCGAACCCCTCTTGACCGAAACCGCTTATGCCGCAGGGCCGGACGCCGCCCTGAAGCGGGTTCGGCAGCTGGTGTCGCCGGGTGCGGTGCCGGTGATCTGCAGTCAGGGCAAGGTGATTCCGCCACTGCTGGCCGAGTGGGCCGAAATCGATGGCGTCACACTGCCTCCCGCACGCAATCGCAAGGGCACCGTGTGGGTGCTGTCGGTGGCCCACGGCCGCCTGGTGGCCGCGGACCATCTCGACAGGTCGCTGCGCGAACGCTGAATCCGCTCTGGGAGACCAAGTTCCGGGCGGCCGTCCAGGAAAGATCAGGCCCGACACACCAATCGGCCCCGGCTGCCATGCAGCCGGGGCCCTTCTCGGTTCGGTATCAGCGGCGCTTGGTGGCGGTCCGCTTGGCCGCCGCCTTCTTGGCGGGCGCCTTCTTCGCCGTGGTCTTCTTGGCGGTGGCCTTGGCGGCCGCCTTCTTCGCGGGCGCCTTGGCGGCCACGGTCTTCTTGGCGGCTGCCTTCTTGGCCACCGTCTTCTTCACCGCGACCTTCGCTGCGACCTTCTTGGCGACGGTCTTCTTCGCGACAGCCTTCTTGGCGGCCACGGTCTTCTTGGCGGCCGTCTTCTTGGCGGCTGCCTTCTTGGCGGCGGTCTTCTTCGCCGCACCCGACACCGGTGCTGCCACACCGCGTTTCACGGCCGGACCGGCCGCTGCGATCTTCTGCTTCCCAGCGATGATCGCCTTGAACTGCGCACCGGGACGGAACGCAGGGACCGAAGTGGGCTTGACCTTCACGGTTTCGCCGGTACGCGGGTTACGCGCCACTCGCGCAGCGCGCTTGCGCTGTTCGAACACACCGAAACCGGTGATGGTGACGCTGTTGCCCTTGTTCACCGCGCGCACGATCGTGTCGACAATCTGCTCGACTGCCGCAGTGGCCGTGCGCCTGTCAGTACCCAACTTTTCGGTCAGAACGTCGATCAGTTCCGCCTTGTTCATTGAATCCTCCGCAGACTAATGGCCCGTCGTCGGACCGACTAGGTACCACGGTAAACCTTCAATGGGCAAGAGTCTATGTGCCACGCCAAATTTCATGTGGTGTGGCACACGCACAGCTACCGCGATTGGTAGCTCCCAGCTAACGCCCAGTCCGATTACGCCCGCGAAATTGGCTCCGGAATGGTCTTGGGTTTCCAACCGGGCCTACCCTTTTCGAACCCGTCGATCGCGTCTTCCTGACGCAGAGTCAGGCCGATGTCGTCCAGTCCCTCCAGCAGCCGCCACCTGGTGTAGTCGTCAATTTCGAAGGGCAACACGACGGTTCCGAGGGTCACGGTGCGCGCCTCGAGGTCGACGATCAATTCCTGACCGGGCTGTTCCTCGAGCATCTTCCAGAGCAATTCGACATCATGTTGTGACATCCGCGCGGCCAGCAGCCCGCCCTTACCTGCGTTGCCACGGAAGATGTCGCCGAAGCGCGACGAGATGACGACCCGGAAGCCGTAATCCATGAGTGCCCAAACGGCGTGTTCGCGTGAGGATCCCGTACCGAAATCCGGACCGGCCACCAGGACACTACCCCGGTTGAACGGCTCGGTGTTGAGAATGAAGCTCGGATCCGAGCGCCAGGCCGCGAACAGGCCGTCCTCGAATCCCGTTCGGGTGACCCGCTTCAGATAGACCGCGGGGATGATCTGGTCGGTGTCGACATTGGACCGGCGCAGCGGCACCCCGATCCCCTTGTGCACCTTGAAGGCTTCCATGAGTTCTCCTGAGTAGGTAGGGACGGTCAGTTCAGATCGGCCGGTGAGGACAGCGTTCCGCGCACCGCCGTCGCCGCCGCGACCAGCGGCGAAACCAGGTGCGTACGGCCGCCTTTGCCCTGCCGGCCCTCGAAATTGCGGTTGGAGGTCGACGCGCAGCGCTGACCGGGGGAAAGTTGATCCGGATTCATACCCAGGCACATCGAGCAACCCGCCTGCCGCCATTCCGCGCCCGCGGCGGTGAAGATCTCGCCCAACCCCTCGGATTCGGCCTGTGCGCGCACCCGCATCGACCCCGGCACGATCAGCATCCGCACGCCGTCGGCCACCTTGCGGCCCTGCAGCACCCCGGCCACCGCCCGCAGATCCTCGATCCGGCCATTGGTGCACGAGCCGACGAATACGGTGTCGACCGACACCTCACGAAGTGGAGTACCGGGCTCCAAATCCATATAGCGCAGCGCCTTCTCGGCGGTCTCGCGCGCGGTTTCGTCGGCCATATCGGCAGGATTCGGCACCGCCGCGCCCAGGGGAACGCCCTGTCCCGGGTTGGTTCCCCAGGTCACGAACGGTGTCAGGGCCGAAGCATCGATGTGCACCTCGGCGTCGAACTCGGCGCCCGGCTCGGTCGCGAGGGCATCCCAGGCCGCCACGGCCGCATCCCAATCCGCGCCCCGGGGAGCGTGCGCGCGGCCCTTCAGGAACTCGTAGGTGGTCTCGTCGGGAGCCACCATGCCCGCCCGCGCGCCCGCCTCGATGGACATGTTGCACATCGTCATCCGCGCCTCCATCGACATGGCGCGCACGGCCTCGCCGCGATACTCGATCACGTAGCCCTGACCGCCACCGGTGCCGATCTGGGCGATCACCGCCAGAATGACGTCCTTGCTGGTCACCCCGTCGGGCAGCGCGCCGTCGATGTTGACCGCCATGGTCTTGAACGGGCGCAACGACAGCGTCTGGGTGGCGAGCACGTGCTCGACCTCGCTGGTGCCGATGCCCATCGCCAGTGCGCCGAAGGCGCCGTGCGTCGAGGTGTGCGAATCGCCGCAGACCACGGTGGCACCGGGCTGGGTCAGGCCCAGTTGCGGGCCGACCACGTGCACGATGCCCTGCTCGATATCGCCCATCGGATACAGGCGCACACCGAATTCGTCGCAATTGCGCCGCAGCGTCTCGACCTGGATGCGAGAAACGGGATCGGCGATCGGCTTATCGATATCAACGGTCGGGACGTTGTGGTCCTCGGTCGCGATGGTGAGATCGGGCCGGCGCACGGGCCGACCGGCAGCACGCAGGCCGTCGAAGGCCTGCGGACTGGTGACCTCGTGCACCAGGTGCAGGTCGATGTAGATGAGGTCGGGCTCGCGCGCCTCGCCCTCGCCCGCGCCGCGGGCGACGACGTGCTGGTCCCAGACCTTTTCCGCCAGTGTGCGTGGCCGCTCGGCCATAACCGCTGACTCCCTTCGCTAGCCATCCGCGCCGCCGTGGGCCGGCGACGCGATCTCGGATGGGTGTGTCCCGAATTTGCATATCTCACTATTCGGGACGCTAATATCGCCTTATGAGACAGCATAGCGGTATCGGGGTGCTCGACAAAGCCATGGCCGTGCTCTACGCGGCCGCCGAGCAGCCGTGCGGGCTCAACGAGTTGTGCGCGCGTACCGGCCTGCCCCGCGCCACCGCGCACCGCCTCGCCGTCGGGCTGGAGACCCATCGCCTGCTCGCCCGCGACGGCAACGGCCTGTGGCGACCCGGACCCGCACTGTCGGAGCTGGCCACGACCGCCGCGGACCCGATCGTGGAGGCCGCGGCCGCCATCCTGCCGCGGCTGCGGGAGATCACCGGGGAGAGCGTGCAGCTGTACCGGCTGGATGGGCATTCGCGGGTGGCGGTCGCGGCGCTGGAGCCGTCGTCCGGGCTACGGGACACCGTCCCCGTGGGCGCGCGCCTGCCGCTCACCGCGGGTTCGGCGGCCAAGGTCCTGCTGGCCTGGGCGGATCCGGAAACGCAGCGCAGCGTGCTGGCCGACGCGGTCTTCGGCGAGCGGGCGCTGACCGAGGTCCGCCGGCGCGGCTGGGCGCAGAGCGCGGCGGAGCGCGCGGCCGGGGTGGCCAGCGTCTCCGCGCCGGTGCGCGATTCGGCGGGCAACGTGGTGGCGGCGGTGTCGGTGTCGGGCCCGATCGACCGGATGGGGCGTCGTCCCGGCGCGCGCTGGGCGGCGGATCTCGTGGCGGCCGCCGACGCCCTGCACAAGCGGTTGTGAGGTACCCCGGCAAGACCGTGACCAGGTCCGCGAATACCCGCACTCGATGTGACGAAGACCGCTGTGAGCGGCGCCATACGCCGTAAATTACAGTCGGATCATGGGAGTCAATCAACGCGCACAGATCGTGATGTCGGACGACGAGATCACCGATTTCCTGGGCCGCAGCCGCATCATCACGCTGGCAACCCTCGGGTCCACGGGCCTGCCGCACCTGACGGCCATGTGGTACGGCGTGGTCGACGGCGAGATCTGGTTCGAGACCAAGGCCAAGTCGCAGAAGGCGGTGAACATCCGCCGCGACCCGCGCGTGACGGTGCTGATCGAGGCGGGCGACAGCTACGACCAGCTGCGCGGGGTGTCCATCGAGGGCCGCGCGGAGATCATCGACGACACCGAGGCCCTGTTCAAGGTCGGCGTGAGCGTCTGGGAGCGCTACACCGCCCCCTACACCGAGGAAATGCGCCCCTACGTGGAGCAGATGCTGAACAAGCGGGTCGCGGTCCGCGTGATCCCCGAACGCACCCGCAGCTGGGACCACCGCAAGTTGGGCCTGCCGGCCATGGCTCCGGGCGGCTCCACCTGGCAACAGGATTGAGCTGGCAGCAGGATTGAGGAAGACCGGCCCAAGCGAGGAATCCCCGGCACTACCAGCTGAGGTAACCGATCCCGATGCATCTCAGCCGTACCGTCCCAACCCCGATGCCCCGATTTAAATCAACCGTTGCCGGTACCCCCAAGCCCACCCCGCCCACGTTACTTACCCAGCGGGAAGCGGGGGGTCCGGGGGGCGAAGCCCCTCCGGGCCGGGGGCGTGGGGGCGCGCCCCCACAATAATGACGAAACAAACCAGGCTCATGCTCTCCATGAGCATGAGCCTGGGATTTGTGTAGTCCCGACGGGATTTGAACCCGCGCTACCGCCTTGAGAGGGCGGCGTCCTAGGCCGCTAGACGACGGGACCTCGGACGAGTGTTGCCAACCGAAGCTGGTTCTCACCGCCAAC
Organism: Nocardia albiluteola; assembly: GCF_018860155.1. Taxonomy (GTDB): domain Bacteria; phylum Actinomycetota; class Actinomycetes; order Mycobacteriales; family Mycobacteriaceae; genus Nocardia; species Nocardia albiluteola. The sequence continues at coordinate 293,392 of NZ_JAHKNI010000006.1, read as the reverse complement.
CGAGTTGACGGTGAGCACACTCTGCTGGGGTACCAGGACTCGAACCTAGAATGGCTGAACCAGAATCAGCTGTGTTGCCAATTACACCATACCCCAATGACCTGGGCTTTCGGCCTCCAACCCGTGGGCTGGGGGCTTGTTTCCGGGCCGCGGAGAAGATTACCAGCCCACTACCGGGATTTTCCAAATCGCCTGGTCAAAGCCGGTAGTGGGCGGCATATTCGCCTCAGCCGCGCGCGGCGGCCGCGTGCAGCCGCTGCATGGTGATCTCGCGCCCGAGCAGTTCCAGCGACTCGTACAGCGGCGGGCTGATGTGTGAACCCGTCACCGCCACCCGCACTGGCGCGAACGCCTTGCGCGGTTTGAGGCCCAGATCGTCCACCAGAGCCGTTTTCAGCGCCTCCTCGAGCGCGGTTGCCGACCAGCCGGAAACGCCCTCCAGCGCCTTGATGGCGGCCTGCAACACCGGTGCGGCGTCGGCGCCCAGATTCTTTTCCGCGGCGGCCTCGTCGACGCGGAACTCCGAAAGGGGCACGAACAGGAACTTCAGCAGATCCCAGGCATCGCCGAGAACCACGATCCGGGTCTGCACCAACTCCGCGGCGGCCGCGAAAAGCGCGTCGTCGACCTCGGCCCCGATGTGGCCCTGACCGGTCAGGTAGCTGCGAAGTCGGCGGGCGAAATCAGCGGGCTCCAGCAAACGAATGTGCTCGGCGTTGATCGCGTCGGCCTTCTTCTGGTCGAACCGGGCCGGATTCGAATTTACTTTCGATATATCGAATGCCGCGACCATCTCTTCCATCGAGAAGATGTCGCGGTCCTCACCGATGCCCCAGCCCAGCAAAGCCAGGTAATTCAGCAAACCCTCGGGAATGAATCCCCGGTCGCGGTGGACGAACAGATTCGACTCGGGATCCCGCTTGGACAACTTCTTGTTGCCCTGCCCCATCACGAACGGCAGATGACCGAACTGCGGGGTGAACTCGGCGACCCCGATCCGCTGCAGGGCCTCGTACAGGGCGATCTGCCGAGGGGTGGAGGACAGGATGTCCTCGCCACGCAGCACGTGCGTGATCTTCATCAGGGCGTCGTCGACCGGGTTCACCAGCGTGTACAGCGGGTCCCCGTTGCCCCGGGTGATGGCGAAGTCGGGGACCACCCCGGCCTTGAAGGTGGTCTCGCCGCGCACCAGATCGTGGAAGGTGATGTCCCGCTCGGGCATCCGCAGCCGGAGCACCGGGGCGCGGCCCTGGGACTTGAAATCGGCGATCTGCTCCGCGGTGAGGTCGCGGTCGAAGTTGTCGTAGCCCAGCTTCGGATCGCGCCCGGCCGCGCGGTGGCGGGCCTCGACTTCCTCTGGGGTGGAGAACGATTCGTACGCCTCGCCCGCCTCCAGCAACCGGCGCACCACATCGAGATGAATCTCACGCCGCAGCGACTGCCGGTATGGCTCATATGGGCCACCGACCTCGGGCCCCTCGTCCCAAGTGAGACCGAGCCAGCGCAGCGCGTCCAGCAGCGCGCGATACGATTCGTCGGAATCGCGTGCGGCATCGGTATCTTCGATGCGGAAGACGAACGCGCCGCCGTGATGGCGGGCGAACGCCCAGTTGAACAGCGCCGTCCGGATCAGGCCGACGTGCGGCGTGCCGGTCGGCGACGGGCAGAATCGGACCCGTACGTCTGTCATATCCCTACTTTCGATCAGCGTTTGGCGGCAACGGGATTGGTGAGGGTGCCGATGCCCTCGATCGTCACGGAGACGTTCTGCCCCTCTTTCATCGGACCCACGCCCTCCGGGGTGCCGGTGAGAATGACATCACCGGGCAGCAGCGTCATCACCGTGGTGATCCACTCGATCAGCTTCGGAATATCGTGCAGCAGAAGTGATGTCCGGCTGCGCTGTCGAACCTCGCCGTCGAGTTCGGTGATGATCTCCAGATCTGTTGGGTCCAGCTCTGTTTCGATCCACGGCCCGAGCGGGCAGAAGGTGTCGTATCCCTTGCCGCGGGTCCACTGGCCGTCGTGGCGTTGCTGGTCGCGGGCGGTGACATCGTTGGCGACCGTATAGCCGAGGATCACCTCGCGCGCCCGCGCGGCCGGCACGTCCTTGCAGGGGCGGCCGATCACGATCGCCAGTTCGCCTTCGTAGTCGACCTGAGAGGAACTGGGCGGCAAGACGATTGCGGCGTTGGGACCGGCGATCGCGGTGTTGGGCTTGAGGAAGATCACCGGATCGGCGGGCGCCTCACCGCCCATCTCCCGGGCGTGTGCGGCGTAGTTCTTGCCGATGCACACCACCTTGCTGGCGAGGATCGGCGCCAGCAACCGCACATCCGCCAGCGGCCAGCTGCGGCCGGTGAAGGTGGGGGTGCCGAACGGGTGTTCGGCAATTTCCCGGGCCGTGGAATCGGGGCCCGCTCCCTCGATGCTCACGAACGCGACCCCATCGGGGCTGGCAACTCGACCTAGACGCATGGCTCGCAGTCTATCCACCTGGCGGTATGGACCAAACCACCCGGTCGGCGGGGCACGGGCGTTCGCATTCGTGCGGGTTGCGGTGTACGGTGAGCCTGTGTTTCACAGAGTAAGACTGTGATCCCATTATATGAGATAGAGGTGAGGAAATGGTCCCCGTGATCCAGGAGCGCACCACCCGACGGTGGACCATGCTCGCCCTGGGAGTCTTCGCGCAGGCCGCCAGCGCGGTCATGAGCAACGGCGCACCTTTCCTGTTGCCCGCCTTGACAGCTCGCGGAATGCCTTTGGCCACAGCCGGTCTACTGGTGGCCATGCCTATGGTCGGGATGGTGTGCACCCTGGTGGCCTGGGGGTACGCGGTGGACCGGTTCGGCGAGCGCACCGTGCTGATCGTCGGCCCCGCGGTGATGTTCGCCGCAGGCGCTGCGGCCGCGACCACGACGAATTACGTTGCGCTGGGGGCATTGCTGCTGCTGGCCGGCATCGGCGCGGCCAGCACCAACGGCGCCAGCGGCCGGGTCATCGCGGGCTGGTTCCCGCCCGACCAGCGCGGACTGGCCATGGGAATCCGGCAGACCGCCCAGCCGATCGGCGTGGGCATCGCGGCCATGGCGATTCCCGCAATCGCTGCGGCGCACGGGTTTTCCACGGCCGTGCTGGTACCGGCACTGATGGCGGGCGCGGCCGCGATCGGCTGTGCGATCGGGATCGTCGATCCGCCCCGGCCGGAACGCTCCGGCGCACAGTCGAATTCGGACAACCCCTATCGCGGGGACTCGACATTGTGGCGCATTCACGCCGTTTCGGTGCTGCTGGTGATCCCGCAGGCCACCGTGTGGACGTTCGCACTGTTGTGGCTGAACCACGGCGTCGGTTTGTCCCTGCCGGTGGCGGGCGCGCTGGTCACGGTCACCCAGGTGCTGGGTGCGGCCGGGCGGATCGGCGCGGGCAGGTGGTCCGACAAGGTCGGCAGCCGCCTGCGTCCGCTGCGGACCGTCGCGACCGCCGCGGTCGTGTCGATGGCCGCCCTGGCCGCCGCGGCCTGGCTGCACTGGTGGTGGGCCGCACTGCCGATCCTGGTGGTGGCCTCGGTGATCACCGTTGCGGACAACGGCCTGGCCTTCACCGCGGTCGCCGAGATCGCGGGCCCGTTCTGGAGCGGCCGCGGCCTGGGCATTCAGAACACCGGTCAGTATCTGGCCACCGCCGCGGTGGCCCCGGCCTTCGGCGCCCTCATCACCGCCGCGGGGTTCCCGGCGGCCTATCTGGCGGCGGCCGTGTTCGCGGTCGCCGCGGTCCCGCTGGTCCCCCGCGACCGCCGCCGCTAGTACGAACGGTATACAGACGAAAGGCCCCGCACCGGAGGGGATTCCGGGTGCGGGGCCCGCTCGCAGGCTACACCGAGGCGGCGATCCGGTCACCGATTTCGACGGTGGACGAGGTGCCCGAGCGCGAGGCCAGATCCTTGGCGACGGCGGACTCGATGCGGGCGGCCTCCTCGGACTTGCCGAGGTGGTTGAGCAGCAGGGCCACCGAGAGGATGGCGGCGGTCGGGTCGGCCTTGGACTGGCCCGCGATGTCGGGCGCCGAGCCGTGCACGGGCTCGAACATCGACGGGTTCGTGCCGGAGGCGTCGATATTGCCCGAGGCGGCCAGGCCGATGCCGCCGGAGACGGCGGCGGCCAGGTCGGTGATGATGTCGCCGAACAGGTTGTCGGTGACGATCACGTCGAAGCGGCCGGGATCGGTGACCATGTGGATGGTCGCCGCGTCGATGTGCTGGTAGGCGGTTTCGATGTCCGGGTATTCCGCGCCGACCTCGTCCACGGTGCGCTTCCACAGCGACCCGGCGAAGGCCAGCACGTTGTTCTTGTGCACCAGGGTCAGGTGCTTGCGCCGTTGGCGCGCGGTCTCGAAGGCGTAGCGCACGACGCGCTCGATGCCGAAGCGGGTGTTGGTGGAGACCTCGGTAGCGACCTCGTGCGGGGTGTTCACGCGGATGGCGCCGCCGGTGCCGGTGTACGGGCCCTCGGTGCCCTCGCGAACGACGACGAAGTCGATGTCCGGGTTGCCGGCCAGCGGACTGGTGACGCCCGGATACAGCTTCGACGGGCGCAGGTTGACGTGGTGGTCCAGCTCGAACCGGGTGCGCAGCAGCAGGCCGCGCTCGAGCAGACCGGACTGCACCGACGGGTCGCCGATGGCGCCGAGCAGGATGGCGTCGTGCTGCTTGAGTTCGGGAAGCACATTGTCCGGGAGAATCTCACCGGTGGCATGGAAACGCTTGGCGCCCAGGTCGTATTCGGTCTTCTCCACGCCTGGCACCACCACGTCGAGCACCTTGAGAGCCTCGGCGATGACCTCGGGACCGATACCGTCGCCGGGGATGACAGCCAGTTTCATGAATTCCTGCTCCGTTCGGATGTGACGACTCCGCCCGTCACCCTAGCCGGTGGGGTTCGCACCCCCGCCACCAGGGCAAACCGCTCTCACCCAGTGGGATCACCGGGGGGTTGCGCCGTCGCGGGTACTGTTCGGTGGATGTTCGACAATCTTCGACTCGAGCGCAAGATCCAACGACTGGAACGCAAGATCGATCTGGTCCTCGAGCACCTGGGCATCGCCGATCCCGGCGCCATCGCCGATTACGCCGAGATCGACGAACTCCTGCAGCGCGGCAAGAAGATCCAGGCCATCAAGCGGTATCGCGACCTGAACCCGGCCGCGGGCCTGGTCGAGGCGCGGGACGCGATCGAGGCCAGGGCAGCGCGGCACGGACACTGATTCTTCCCCCGAAAACACCGGGCCCCTTCCACATTGCGTGGCAGGGGCCCGGATTACGTTGCGCGCGAGCGCATCGGCTCAGCTCAGGTCGACCTGCGCAACCTTGGCGGCGCCGACGGCCTCGGCGATGGCGGACTGCACCTCGGCCGGGACCTCCTTGTTGACGCGAAGCACGACCGTCGCGCCCTCGACGTCGAGGTCCTGGGTCAGCTGCGCGGCCAGAATGTCGATGCCGGCGTCGCCGAGCTTGGTGGCCAGGCGGCCCAGCTGGCCCGGCTTGTCCTCGTAGTTGAGGACGGCCAGGTTCAGGCCCTCGGCGCGCATGTCGTAGTTGCGGCCGTTGATGTTGACGATCTTCTCGACCTGGGCGGGCTCGGTCAGCGTGCCGGCCACGTTCAGGGTGCGGCCGTCGCCGAACACGGCGCGCAGGTCGACCAGGCTGCGGTGGGTCGGGGACTCGCTGTGGGAGGTAACGGTGGCCTCCAGGCCCCGCTCCTTGGCCAGCGACGGGGCGTTGACGAAGGTGACCGCGTCCTCGATGAGTGCCGAGAACACCCCGCGCAGAGCCGAGAGCTCCAGCACCGCAACGTCTTCCGAAGAAAGCTCGCCGCGCACCTGGACCTCGAGGGAGACCGGCAGCTCGTCGGCGAGGGCACCCAGCAGCGCGCCCTGCTTGCGCACGATGTCCAGCCACGGGGCGACGATCTCGTTGACCGCACCGCCGGTGACGTTCACCGCGCCCGGCACGAACTCACCGGCAAGGGCGAGCTGCACGGACTTGGCGACATCGGTGCCCGCGCGGTCCTGGGCCTCGGCGGTGGAGGCGCCCAGGTGCGGGGTGACGACGACCTGCGGCAGCTCGAACAGCGGGCTGTCGGTGGAGGGCTCGGTCTCGAACACGTCGATGCCGGCGGCGCGCACATGGCCGCTGGTGATGGCGTCGGCCAGGGCCTGCTCGTCGATCAGACCGCCGCGGGCGGCGTTGATGATGATGACGCCCTTCTTCGTCTTGGCGATCGTCTCCTTGTTCAGCATGCCCTTGGTCTCGGGGGTCTTGGGCAGATGAATGGAGATGAAGTCGGCGCGCTCGAGCACCTCGTCCAGGGTCAGCAGCTCGATGCCCAGCTGGGCGGCGCGGGCCGGGGAGGTGTAGGGGTCGTACGCGATGACCTTGGTCTCGAAGGCGGCCAGGCGCTGCGCGAAGAGCTGGCCGATGCGGCCCAGGCCGATGACGCCGACGGTCTTGCCGAAGATCTCGACGCCGTTGAACTTGCTGCGCTTCCAGGTGTGTTCGCGCAGCGTCGCGTCGGCGGCCGGGATCTGGCGTGCGGCCGACAGCAGCAGAGTGACGGCATGCTCGGCGGCGGTGTGGATGTTGGAGGTCGGCGCGTTGACGACCATGACGCCGCGCTCGGTGGCCGCGGGGACGTCGACGTTGTCCAGGCCGACGCCGGCGCGGGCGACGATCTTCAGGTTCTTACCGGCTTCGAGGACCTCGGCGTCGACGGTGGTCGCGGAGCGAACCAGCAGCGCGTCGGCGGCGGGCACGGCGGCCAGCAGTTCGGGTCGGTTGGGGCCGTCGACCCAGCGCACCTCGACACCGTCACCGAGCGCATCGACGGTCGACTGGGCGAGCTTGTCGGCGATCAGAACAACAGGACGGCCATTTTGGCTCACTGGGGGCACTCCTGGGGAATGGGGATCGGCATTTACCGCCGCCTAGCTTAATCGGCCGGATTCCGGAAAGTGGTGCGGGTGGGCGGATCGCGCGAGCGCGTCGTCGACCGGGTGACCTGAGTCTCACCTGGTCGATCGCCTATTCCACCACTCCCGGCCGCCGCCCGCTGTCATCCCGGCTTGCCGGGACACATGGCATTCCGGGACATGCGGAGGTACGCCTACCCCGCCTGCTCGTGCCCGGCAGGCTCGGACTCCTCCTCGGCACCGCGCATCGCGTACACCCGCTCCAGAAAATCCCGGTGCGCGCGCAGCGTCGAATCCAGCAGCTCGCGCCAGGTGCGGCGGTCGATGCGCGAGTCGCTGTCCAGGGACGAGCGCGAGGCCGGACGCAGCTTGTCGACGTGGTCGACGATGAAAGTGAGCCTGCGGCGCGGGAACTGGGCGCCGATGCGGGGGTTCTCGGTGAGGAACGTGTCCAGCGAGTACAGGTAGTTGATGGCGCGGTTGTACTCCTCGTCGGTGAGGTGGTAGTCCATCCGCTTGATCTCCACGATCCACAGCTCGCCGGAGTCGTGCAGCAGCACGAAATCCGGTTCGCGCTTCTCGCTGCCGATCGCGGTGGTCACCAGTGTCGTCCCGAATCTCTGCGCGTACCAGCGTTCGAAGCTGGCGCGCACCCGCTTGAGCGATTCGTTCATGCCCAGCGGCGTCCACTCCGGGGCGAGTAGCCACGGCGCGCGCTCGATGAGCTCCTGGAAGGGCCGCTCGAGCGAGCGGCGGTCGTCGATCAGCACGCGCAGCTTGTCCACCACGGCGACCCGCTCACCGGCGATCTGCCCGAGCGAATAGATCTCGGCCACCCGGGCTCGCTCGAACAGCGCCACCACCACATCCAGGCGCGGATCGGCATCCACCGCGATCTGCTGGAGCGTCTCGAGCAGACTGCGCTGCGGTCCCAGCGACAGCGCTAGGCGCACAGTGCTTTCCACATGTCCGGGATTGTCGAGGGCGGCGCGATCCTTGTTGGCCACCAGGATCCGGGCCGCGGCCACAACCGACTCACGAAACATCTTGTCCCCCGGTGCGATCGCCTCGAGGGTCTGGAAGATATTCGACTTCTCGACGAACTCCTCCCATACCCGGCTCCGGATCGAACGCTCCCCCATCCGCCCGATCTCGGCGATGAGCTCGCGCCCCCACGCGGCCAGGGCCTCACCGCGTCCGGAGTTCCAGATGATGTCCTGACGGTCCGAGCGCACCAGGTCCTCGTCGTCGTCGAGCCAGTCCACATGGATGGCGCCGACCAGATAGGACCGCAGCTTGAACTCGCCGGCGAATCCGTGTCCGATGCCGAAATCCCGTGTCTGCGCGACGATCTTGCCGCGCGCATAGATCCGCACACCGGCCATCGCCTCGTCGCGATAGGGCTGCTTGGAATAGGCGATCCACCCCGTGACCGGAAGGAACTGCCGCCCCGCGTGGACCGGGCGCGAGGACACGTCGATGCGGGTCTCCTCCATCACATCGATCGGCAGGTCGCTCAGGATGAAGCTCTCGCGGGCGCCCAGCGCGGCACTGTTGTGCACCTCGACCCGCCAGTCCGGGCGCTCGATGCCGAACCGCGCGGCCAGCTGCCGGTTCAGCTCGGCACCCGAATTCACCCGCTTGCGAAAGAAATCCCGCAGGATCACCGTCGTACCGCGCTGCGGGCTGAGGGTGCCGTCCTGCGATCCGATCGCCGGGAAGTAGTCACTTTCGGTGTCGCTCAACATATCGTCGAGATCCATCACGATGTGCGAGACGGGCCAGCCGTCTTCGGTGCGATCGGACTCGCCACTACCGGCGCTGATCACCTCGATGGTCCGGCAGATCCCGAAGGCCGCGAGCTTGCCGATTCCCTTGCGACCCATGACCGGTCGCCGCCGTTCGCGCGACAGGTCCGAGCCGGTGCGCACGCGCCGGTCGGAGCCGACCATCAGATAGTGGTCGTTGATTTCGTCGGTGGTCATGCCATGGCCGTTGTCCGACACCACGATCTCGTACTGCGGTTCCTGCGCACTGCGCACGGTGCCGGCCAGGGTGATGCCCCACGGTAGCCACACCGCCACCTCGGTGGCGTCCGCATCGTAGGAGTTCGCGATGAGCTCGGCCAGTACCGCCGAAACCCGGTCGTAGAGTTTGATTCCCAGCTTGTCGATCGCCAGGCGGCTGATCCGCATCGTGTACTTGTGATCGGTCCACGCATGGTCGTCGCGCACTTCGTCGTACATGTCGGGCCTCCCGCGCGCCCGCTCGGCAGCCGCCGTTCAGCTACCTCTCCACCCCATGTTGCGTGGCATCGTTGACCAGGGGTTTAACGGTGAACATCCAGGTCGTCACAACCCGGTTCCGGAAATGCCACACATCTCGGAATCATTACCGACCGGTCTGCCGGAAACCCGTTGGCGCACAACGGCCCCAGAAACGCAAAAGGCCCCGCACCCATCGGTGCGGAGCCCTGCCAAGTCGCGGTGACTCAGATCACGCGGACGCCCTGGGCCTGAGGACCCTTCTGGCCCTGGCCGATCTCGAACTCAACGCGCTGACCCTCATCGAGGGACCGGAAACCCGATCCGGAAACAGCCGAGTAGTGCACGAACACGTCGGGACCACCGTCGTCCTGAGCGATGAACCCGAAGCCCTTCTCGCTGTTGAACCACTTCACAATGCCTTGCGCCATTTCATACCTTCTGTAGACGAGCCAGGCCAGCAAACGTCCGCTGAACCCGGTCTCGATGTTCCATCGTGCCATGCCGAACGGTGGCCGCGCCACTACTGTCGCGACGAACACATGTTTGCGACCCATATGCCAGCTACCTGGCAAGCCGTTATTTCATTGAGTGTTATCTCAGCGAGATATCACGGGAGGCGCCGATGGTCTTGACGATTCCAGCATCGAGCCCGAACGAATCAGGACGACCGGTACCGAAATGCGGCCGGCCCCGGACAAACAATGCCCGAGGCCGGCCGTGGGTCGATTCATTCGACCATCATGCGAGCTCAGCCGCCGAAAGAACCCGTCCACAGCGTGTTCACCAGGCCGTGGAACGCAGCGCTGCCCGTGCTCAGAACGCCGTTCAGTGCAGCGGAACCAGTGTCGATGATAACGGGGATCATGGAATTGCCTTTCATTGTTGCAACCCGGCTGAACCGGCTTTCAACAGGCGTATCGAGCAGTCCGAAACAGTCGTTAGCCAGACTTGCGGAAGAGTGACTGGGGCGACAAAATCATCCGACTGTGTGCCACGCCACAATCAGTTCGGCACGACCCGGACGTCCTTGGCCTCGGGACCGGTCTTGGTGTGGCGGATTTCGAACGCCACCCGCTGCCCCTGGGCCAGCGACCGGAAGCCGGCGCCCTCGAGTTCGGTGTAGTCGACGAAGACATCGGGTCCACCGCTGTCCTGCGTGATGAACCCGAAGCCCTTCTTCGTGTCGAACCACTTCACGATGCCCTGTGTCATATCACTTACCCTCTCGCCGGCGGGCCAGCCAGACCATAGCGAGACATGCAAGTGCCCGTCCAGGTTTCGCCCGCTCGGATCCTCCCGCACGGGTGCGGAGTTCATGGCCGCAAATAGCGGACTTGGCCGGGTTTAGCCGCGTCGTACGCCTCGCGGCCCGATAGCTGGGCGGGCACGCCGACCTCCCACCAGGCTCCGGCCTCGGTCCAGGCCGACGGCTGGGTGCGCACGACGACCACCGCGGGCCGCGATTGCTGTACGGCCGCGCCCCGGGCCCGGAGATACGCGTCCCGGAATCCGTCCAGGTCGGTGGCCGTGAATACCGCGCAGCCCAGGGAATGGGCGTGGGCGGCGAAATTCACCCGCGGCGGAGCCGGGTGATTTGTCCGGCAATCGCGGTACAGATTATTGAATCCGTTGCCGCCCTGCCCCTCCTGCAACCGGGCAATCACCGCATAACCGTCGTTGTCGCAGACGACGGCCACCAGTGGATGGCCCGCGAAGGCCGCCGAGAACAGCTCGGAATTGAGCATCAGATATGACCCGTCGCCCAGCATGGTGGTGACCAGCCCGCGACGATGCGCCAGCGCCGCGCCCCACGCTCCGGCGAGTTCGTATCCCATGCAGGAGAATCCGTATTCGACGTCCATACTCGGCCCATCGCCACCGGATCGCCAGCCGCCCACCAGCTCACCCGGCATGCCGCCCGACGCGGTCATCACGTAGTCGGCCGGTTCGCTGAGATCGTTGACCGCACCGACGATCTGCGCGTACGTCGGGATGCCGGGGGTGGGCTCGCGCAGGTCGTCGATGTGGTCGTCCCACTCGCCGCGCACCGTGGCCGCGCGCGTCGTCCAGTCCGGTGCCGCCTGCCAGTCCCCCAGCTCGGGCCCCAGCTCCTCCAGTGCCGCATCGGCATCCGCGACCACGGCGATCGCACCGTGCTTGACCGCGTCGAATCGGGCGGCGTTGATGCTGACCATCCTGACGTCGGGGCGGAACGCCGTCCACGACGCGGTCGTGAAGTCCTGCAGGCGAGTTCCCACCGCAAGCACGAGATCCGCCTCGGCGGCGAGGGTGTTGGCCGACGCCGATCCGGTGATGCCGAGCGGCCCGGCATACAGCGGGTGGTCGTGCGGCACCAGAGTACGTCCGGCGGTGGTCTCGGTAACCGGAATGCCGTGCCGCTGTGCGAATTCCAGCGCCCGCGGCCCGGCCCCCGAATACCGGACGCCGCCGCCGAGTATCAGCAGCGGGCGGCGGGCCGAACGTAATGCCGTTGCGGCACGGGCCAATGCCGTGCGGTCGGGGCGCGGCCGGGCGAGGGCGTGCACCATCGGCGCGAACAGCGAGCCCGGGAAATCGGCGGCCTCGGCCTGCACGTCCTGCGGCAGTGCCAGAGTCACGGGCCCGGCATCGGCGGGGTCGGTGAGCACCCGGGCGACCTGCGGCAAGGTGGCGATCAGCTGCTCGGGGCGGGTGATCCGATCGAAATAGCGGCTGACGGGCCGGAAGGCGTCGTTCACCGTGATCGTCGGATCTCCGAAGTTCTCCACCTGCTGCAGCACCGGATCCGGTGCGCGGCTGACGAAGGTGTCGCCCGGAAGCAACAGCAGCGGAAGGCGATTCGCGTGTGCGACACCGGCGGCGGTCACCATGTTCAGCGCACCGGGCCCGATCGAGGAGGTGGCCACGCCGACCTGCCGCCGATGGGTGGCCTTGGCCAGGCCGACCGCGGCCAGGGCCATGCCCTGTTCGGTGTGGCCGCGCCACACCGGAAGCACATCGCGGCGTTCCTCGAGCGCGGTGCCCAGGCCCAGCACGTTGCCGTGCCCGAATATCGCGAAAACCGCCGGAAACAGCGGGACCTCGCGGCCGTCGAGAGTTTCGGAGTGCTGGGCGATCAACCAGGCGACCAGCGCCTGCGCGGTGGTCATTCTCATCGGCGCACCCGTCCTGTGTGGTCGGTAACCGGGCAGCGGGTATCAACCGGCGTCGCATCCCACTCGGCGCGCACCCATCCGTGCGATGGATCGTCACAGAAGGCCATGGACCGTTCGGCCGCCGGGCCCGCAAGGACATTCAGGTAGTACATCGGATAGCCGGGCGCGGCGGCACATGGTCCGTGGTAGCCGCGGGGTATCAGGAACACATCCCCGTCGCGCACGGCGACGTTCTCGTCCAGGGCGCGGTCGGCGGTGTAGGTGCGGTGCATTCCGAAACCCTCTCTGGACGGGGTGATTCCATCGCGCCCGGCGATGCGGAAGTAGTAGATCTCCTCGTTGACCACCTCGCACTCGCTCGCCTCGTCGTGCTTGTGCGGGGGATACGAGGACCAGTTGCCGTCCGGGGTGATCAGTTCGCAGGCGTTGAGCTTGTCCGCGTGCTCCCAGGCGCCGGGCGTACCGAAATTGGCGACCTGGCGGGTGGCCTGGCCCGCACCACGCACCTCGACCGGAACATCCTCGGCAGCACCGTATTTCGGTTCGAGTCGCCGCTCACAACGGGCCATCGGCAGCGCGATCTCCGCATCGCGATCCGCGGAAAGCTCCACCTCGGCATCGCGCGGAACGTAGGCGAAGTCGGTGACTCGCGTGAATACCGAATCCCGACCGGACAATTCGAAGACCTCGCCGTCCACCCGGACGGTGCAGCCGCCGGACAGCGGCAGCACGAAGGCCTCGTAGTCGCCGGTGTGCACCGACCTCGCCCGCCCAGCGCTCAGCCGCAGCACTCGCAGTCCGGCGTAGGACCACCCCGCGACCTCGGGGGACAACAGTATGGGATCGTCCCCGTCGGAGAGCTCTCCCGCCGGGTAATGCAACTTACTCATCGTGCTGCCTCCCATTCCGATCCGTAGCTGTGTCGGCCGCCCTGTCGTCCGGCCCGTTTCCGGCCGGAATCACCAGGCCGACCGAGGAATTCACCGTGCTTCCTTCAGGATCATCGCCGCCGCCTCGACCGCTCCCGCCACGTCACCGTCGGGCGGATAGAGCAGGCTGCGCCCGACGACCAACCCCCGGGACACCTCGTGCCGCAGCGCCCCGCCCCAGGCGGCCAGATCCGCCGCCGGATCCCCCGAGGGCACTCCGCCCAGCATCAGCACCGGCAGGGTTGTCGCGTCGAGCACCGAGATATCCTCCGGCGCTGGTATTTTCAGCCAGGTGTAGGCCGAGGTCACGCCCAGCCCGGACGCGACGGTGATGGCCCGCTGCAACGAGGCCGAATCCTTGTGCATCACCAGCGATCCGGATGCGTCGCGGTGGTACGGCAGCGGCTCGACCATCGCCATCAGGCCGTGCGCCGCCAGTTCCGACACCGCGCTCGCGCAAGCCTGCAGGGTGGGAATCGTGCGCGGATCCGAATCCACCAGCCGCAGCAGCATTTTCCCGCCGTCCAGGCCGAAATCCACCAGCGATTGCGCATCGTAGCCGGTGAACCGGTCCTCGATCTCCCAGTCGGCCCCGGCCAGGCCGCCGCGGTTCATCGATCCGATGACAACCTTGTCGTGCAGTGCGCCCAGCAGCAGCAGTTCCTCCACCACGTCCGGGGAGCCGAGCACCCCGTCCACCGCCGGGTTGTCCAGCGCGATCAGCAGGCGCTCGAGCAGCGTGCGGCGATCCGCCATCGCGGTCCGGTCCGACCCGACGCCCAGCGCGCCACGCGCGGGATGGTCGGCGGCCACCAGGAACAGGGTGCCGCGCTCGGACAGCAGGCTCGCCCGTCGCCGGCGTGCGGCGTAGGCGCGCCGGACGGCCTCGGGTTCGGTGCCGCGCAGGCGCAGCAGCTCGCGCCAGCGTTCGTCGGTCAGATACACGCTCTCTCCTCCGGTCGACTCTCGCGGGCCGCGAATCGCCTCACCCACACAGCAATTCCTCGATCTCGGCGGGCGTGGGCATTGCGTCGGCACACGCCAGGCGCGAGGCGACCAGCGCCCCGGCGGCATTCGCATACGCCGCGATCCGCCGTGGATCCCAGCCCGCGAGCAGTCCGTGCACCAGCGCGCCGCCGAACCCGTCACCCGCGCCGAGCCCGCACACCACCTCGACCCGGCACGGCGGCACCGTCCACCGCCCGCCGGCGGCATCGGCCATCAGCACTCCGTCCGCGCCACACTTGATCACCGCCAGCTCGACCCCGCGCTCGAGCAGCCGGTCCGCGGCCTGATCGGGGTCGGCCGTGCCGACCGCCACCTGCGCCTCGGTTCGGTTGCCCACCACCACATTCACGTGATCGAGCATCCAGCCGATCTCGCGACGGGCGGTCGGCTCGTCGGGCCAGAACATCGGCCGGTAGTCCAGATCGAGCACGGTGTGTCCGCGGCCCGCTCGGCGTTCGAGCACGGCACGCTGGGTACCGCGTCCGGGCTCGGCGCTGACACCGGTCCCTGTCACCCACAGCAGAGGCACCGAATCGATGACATCCCAGGGGATTTCGTCGGGGGTGAGGGTCAGGTCCGGGGCGATCGGGGCGCGGTAGAACAGCAGCGGCGGATCGGCGGGCGGATTCAGCTCGCAGAAGACCACCGGTGTCAGCAGATCCGGGGAGGTCGACACGTACTCGGGCGAAACACCGAACTCCGACAGGGCCGTTCGTACGTATTCGCCGAATCCGTCGGCGCCGACCTTGGTGAGTACCGCGCTGCGTCGCCCGAGCCGGGCGGCGGCGACGGCAACGTTGGTGGCGGTACCACCGAGGAACTTGGCGAAGGAGCTGACCTGTGCCAGCGGGACTCCGCTCTGCTGGGGATAGAGGTCCACGCCGACCCGGCCGATGGTCAGCGCCTCCAGAGATCCGCCGATCACGACTGCACCCGCTCCAATTCGTGTTGCAGCGCAGCCAGTTCCGCCCCTCCGGCCATCTGGCGGGTGAGCTCGGGCAGGTCTATCTCCGACTTCTCGTAGGATCCGAGCATCGCGCCGCGCTTGAGCAGCAGGAACCGATCGCCGACAGGATAGGCGTGGTGCGGGTTGTGGGTGATGAGGATGACGCCCAGGCCCCGATCGCGGGCCTGCACAACGTAGCGCAGCACCACCCCGGCCTGTTTCACACCCAATGCCGCGGTCGGTTCGTCGAGAATCAGCACCTTCGCGCCGTAGTGCACGGCCCGTGCGATCGCGACGCACTGCCGCTGCCCGCCCGAGAGCGTGCCGACGGGCTGCTCGAGGTCGCGCAGTTCGATGCCCATGTCCGACAGGGCCTTACGGGTGATCTCCCGGCTCTCGGCCCGGTCTAGCATCCGCAGCGGCCCGATGCCGACCGTCGGTTCGGACCCCAGCACGAAGTTGCGCCACACGCTCATCAGCGGCACCACCGCCAGATCCTGATAGACGGTGGCGATCCCGTGATCCAACGACTCACGCGGAGAGGCGAATCGGACCGGCTGCCCCTCCACCTTCAGTTCGCCCGCATCGTGCTGGTGCACCCCGGCGAGGATCTTGATCAGTGTCGATTTGCCCGCGCCGTTGTCACCGAGCACGCAGGTGACCTCGCCCGCGTTGACGACGGTGGACACGCCCTCGAGCGCCACCACGCCGCCGTAACTCTTTCCGATGCCGATGGTTTCGATAAGCGTGCCGGTCATCGCCGAACCCTTTCCGCCCGCTTCTTGAATTCGTTGTTCACCAGCACCGCCGCCAGCAGCAGCACGCCGAGGAACAACATGAACCAGTCGTCGTCCCAGCGCGCGAAGACGATGCCCTGCCGCGCCATTCCGAAGATCAACGCGCCCAGCGCGGCCCCGACCACCGATCCGAACCCGCCGGTGAGCAGGCAGCCGCCCACCACCGCCGCGATGATGAACTGCAGCTCGAGCCCCACGCCCTGATTGGCCTGCACGCTGCCGAATCGCAGGATGTTGCAGGAACCGACGACCCATCCGGCGAAGCCGGTGCCCATGAACAGCAGGATCTTGGTCCGGACCGCCGGCACGCCGACCGCGCGGGCACTGTCCAGTGCACCGCCGACCGCGAAGGTCCAGTTCCCGAAACGGGTGCGCACCAACAGGATCGAACCCAGCACGGTCAGCACGATCCACCACAGCACCGACGCCTGGAGCTGGGCGCCGCCCAGATTGATCGTGGAGGCGAACACCGAACCCGCCGAACTGTATCCGGCCGCGCCGCGGATGCCCGATACCTCGACGGTGGCGGTGACCAACCGGGTCACACCGAGGTTGAGTCCCTGCAGTGCAAGGAAGGTGCCGAGCGTGACGATGAAGCTCGGTAGCCCCGTGCGCATCACGACCCAGCCGTTGAATGCGCCCACGGCCAGGGCGAATACGAGTGATACCAGCAACGCCGCCCAGACGTTCCAGCCGGCGTGCACCGCAAGCAGCGCGGTGACCAGCGAGGTGGAGGCCGTCATCACTCCGGCCGACAGATCGAACTCCCCGCCGATCATCAACAGCGACACCGCGACCGCCATGATGCCCAGCGTCGAGGAGTCGTCCAGCCAGTTCGCGGTGCCCAGCGGGCTCAGGAACTTGTCGGTGATGACGGAGAAGAACACGAACACCAGCACGGCGCCCAGTAGCGCGCCGAGCTCCGGTCGCACGATCGTGCGCTGCCACAGGGTGGGGCTGGACACCGGCTCCGCCCCGGAGGGTTCGGACGGTTCGGTCTGCGACGGCGTTGCGGCAATACTCAATTCATCGCCTCTCAGCGCGTGCCCTGCGACACCAGCGTCGCGATGGCATCGACATTGTCCTTGTCGACGAAGGCCGGCCCGGTCTGCACCGGTGCGCCGCCGCCGACGGTGTTGCGGTTGGACTTGTACAGCGCGAGCATCGCGATGGGCAGGTATCCCTGCTCGTACTGCTGCTGATCGACCGCGAACAGCAGCTTGCCCGCCTTGATCGCGCCGACGACGTCACTGTTCAGGTCGAAGGTCGCGACGACGGCCGCGGAGCTCGACTCCTGGACCGCGTCCACCGCGCGCGCGGCGACCTGCGAATTCAGCGTCAGCACCGCGTCGATCGAATGATCGGCCTCGAGCGCGCCCTTGATTCGCGACTGGGCGTCGGTCGGGTTGTTGATGTCGACCTGCAGCGTGGTGGTGTTGCCGCCGAAGCCGGTCGTCGCGCCCTGGCAGCGCTGGTTGTCACCGATATTGCCCGCCTCGTGAATGACGCAGAGCAGCTTGTGCTTTCCGGCTGCGGCCAGGCGCTTGCCCGCCCCCGCACCGGCGGACTCCTCGCTCTGCCCGACGTGCCCGATGGCCCCGACGCTGACGCTCTGTTCCTCACCGGAGTTGATCGTCACCACTGGAATCCCTGCGGCGACGGCCTTTTGGATGGACGGCTTCAGCGCGTCCGGATTGGCCATCGACACCACCAGACCGCCCACGCCCTGGGCCACGGCGTTGTCGATCAGCTTGGCCTGCTGGGTGGGATCACCCGAGGACTGGTAATCGACCTTGACGCCGAACTGTTTCCCGGCGGCGTCGGCGCCGTTCTTGACCACGTTCCAGAACGCGTCGCCCGCGCTGCCGTGGGTGACCACCGACACGGACTTCAATGTCCCTGTCGCACTGGGTGCCTGGGCGGTGGGCGTCGAGTTCTCCGCGGCGGGCCCGCTGCAGGCGGCCAGCAGCGCCCCGGCGGCGAGCCAGGGCAGCACGCGCCGCCACCGCGAACGGGTGCTGCGGGCCGAGACGGACTTCGTTGTCATTGCATCTCCTACATTCCGGCGGAAACCATGGCGGCGCCGATGCCTTCGAGGCGGCGCAAGCTGCGTTGGGTATCGCGGCTGGGACCCGCCGCGGTGTCGGTGGGCGCCAGCGCCGTGTCCTGTTCGAGGACGTACCAGCCTCGATATCCGGACTCGTACACGCACCGCACCAGGGAGTCGACATCGACGTCACCCTCGCCCAGCGGCACATACAGCCCGTTGCGCACTGCGGCGCTGTATTCCATTGCACCGCTGCGGATCCGGTCGGCCATATCGGCGCGAACGTCCTTGAGGTGAATATGGCCGATGCGGTCGGCATGTCGGCGCGCCAGTGCCACCGGGTCGGTGCCGCCGATCAGCAGGTGTCCGGTGTCCAGGCACAGGTCCAGATCGGAATCCGCGAGCAGGCGTTCCACCTCGGCCTCGGTCTCCACCAGGGTGCCCACGTGCGGGTGCAGTACTGTGCGCAGGCCGTATTCGGCGGCGAGATCGCGGATACCGGCGGCGGTGTCGAGCAGCGTGCGCCATTGCTCCCGGTCCAGCTGCGGGCGGGAATCGTAGCCGTCGACGCCGGTCGCGGCCGCGAGTACCAGCACTTCGGCCCCGGCGGCGGCGAACAGCTTCGCGTTGGCCCGCGCCGCGGCCAGCGCCGCCTCGGGCTCGACGTGCAGGGGTAGCGCCACGAATCCGCCGATCGCGGCGATTCCATAGGGGGCCAGCAGTTCCCGCAGCTCGTTCGGCTCGCTCGGCAGGTATCCGGGCGGGCCGAATTCGGTGGCGGACAGGCCGAGCGCGGCCATCTCCGTGAGCACGGTCGCCGCGTCGAGCACGTGCCCCCAACCGGGCACCTCGCAGACTCCCCAGGAGATCGGTGCCGCGGCAATGCGCAGCGGATGCGTCGGTTCGGTCATCGGGACTGCTCCGGCCTGTCGGTGTATCTTTCGCGCCTCCATTGGAGCGCTCTAACAATGTAACCTGTGTCACGACGATGTCAAGGGTCGAATGTAGCGCAGCTTCAACATATCTACCTGGAAGAACGCGCGACATTAGGACAAATTTCCGCCCTGCCCGCGTGCGAGCCGACCACATTAGAGCGCTCTATTGCTTGGAGCGCTCCAACCCGGTAACGTCCGGACACAGAGTTCCGCCCACGCTCCTGGGAGAAAGCCACCATGCCGCGACCGACGATGGAAGACGTTGCCGCCCTTGCCGGCGTCTCCCGCGCGCTGGTCTCCCTCGTCATGCGCGATTCGCCGAAGGTCAGCGAGCACCGGCGCCGCGCGGTGCTGGCCGCGGCCAAGGAACTCGGCTACCGCCCGCACGCGATGGCGCGCTCACTGGCCAGCCGCACCTCCAACATCGTCGGCGTCATGGTCTCGGACCTGCACAACGCGTTCTTCGCCGATGTGGTCGAGGCCATGGATACCGCCGCCCAGCAGGCCGGGCTGGAACTGATCCTCAATACCGGCCGCCGCAGCGCCGCCCGCGAGCGCGGCGCGCTGGCCAGCCTGCTGGCCTTCCGGCCGGGAGGGGTCATTCTGCTCTCGCCGGTACTCTCCGCCGCGGCCATTCGCGAGGCCGCGGCGCAGTGCCCGGTCGTGCTGGTCTCACGCAGCTCGACTGTGCCCACCGTCGACACCGTCAACGATGATGGCGAGAACGGCGCGGCCCTGGCCGTGGACCATCTGGTAGCGCTGGGACATCGGCGCATCGTGCACTTCGACGGCGGCGCGGCCTTCAGTGCCACGCCCCGGCGCAAGGGCTATGTCGCCGCCATGACCCGGCACGGCCTCGAGCCGATGGTCATCCCGAGCGAGCATACCGACGCGGCCGGCATCGCCGCGGTGCGCAAACTCCTGACCGTGTTCTCCCCGGCCAACTTTCCGACCGCGCTGGTCTGCGGCAACGATTTCAACGCGGTCGGTGCGATGTCCGCGCTCGAGGAGGCGGGTCTGTCGGTGCCACAGGACGTTTCGGTCGTCGGCTACGACAATTCGTCACTGGCCGCGCTGCGGCACATCGCGCTCACCACCGTCGATCAACCCCGCACCGAGATCGGGCGGCTGGCGGTCGAGGCGCTGGTCGAGCGGCTGCGCACCGATCGCACCGATCCGGTCCGGCAACGGGTGCAGCCGTCGCTGGTGGTCCGCTCCACCACCGCCGCGCCCGCGGATCTGTTTCCGGCACAAGGAAACACCGCATGACGGGGCTCCGCAATCAAAGTCCGACCCGGCCCCTGGGCCGCCGGGTCACGCGGACACTCCACGGCCCGGACGAAAGGGCAGGTGTCACATGAGTATCAGGCTGGGCCTGGCCGGTACGGGCCGCATCGGCGCCGCGCACGCGGAAACGCTGCGCTCACTGCCCGGGGTCGACGCGGTCGTCGTCGCCGACGCCGACGCCGCACGCGCCCGCGATACGGCCGCGAAGCTCGGGGTGGACTTCGCCCCCGATATCGAGGCACTGCTGGCTACGGACCCGACCGGCATCGTCATCGCCACACCGACCGATTCGCATCCCGAACTCATCACGCGGGCAGTCGATCTCGGCATCTCGGTGTTCTGTGAGAAGCCGGTGGCCGCGGATATCGACGGCACCCTGGCGGTCATCCGGCACCTGGAAGACTCCACCGTGCCCGTGCAGATCGGCTTCCAGCGCCGCTTCGACGCAGGGTACCGCGCGGCGCGGGCCGCGGTGCGGTCACACGAGCTCGGCTGGCTGCACAGCCTGCGCGCCACCACCCTGGATCCGGCTCCCCCACCGGCGGAATACATTCCGCGCTCAGGCGGGCTGTTCCGGGACTGCGGGGTGCACGATTTCGACATCATCCGATGGGTCTCGGGCCGCGAGGTCGCCGAGGTGTTCGTGCTGGGCGCCAATCGGGGCGAGCAGTTCTTCCGCGACGCGGGCGATGTCGACACCGCCGCGGTCGTCCTGTCTCTCGACGACGGCACCCTCGCCACGGTCTCGCTCGGCCGGTACAACGGCGCGGGCTACGACGTGCGCCTGGAGGTGCTCGGTTCGAAGGGCAACGCCGTTGTCGGCCTTGATGATCGGGCCCCGCTGCGCTCGGTCGAGCCGGGCTACCCGGCCGCGACCCTGCCCGCCTATCCGAACTTCATGGAACGCTTCCGCAGCGCCTACGCCGAGGAGCTGGCCGTCTTCGTCGAAGTCGCCACCGGGGCGGCCGAAAACCCTTGCCGCCCAGCCGATGCGCTGGAGGCGTTCTACATCGCCGAGGCCTGCGAACTGTCGCTGCACCAGCGCCGTCCGGTCGCGGTCGAGGAGGTGCGGCGCTAGTGGCCGGACTCATACCCCGGGGTTAGACCGAAACCACTCGCGAGGGTGATTCGCGCCCCGGACGACGGCGGACAAGATCGGCCCATGTCATTGCGCCACACCATGATCGCCGGGGTCTCGGCCCTGCTCCTGACCGCGGGAGCGACCGCCGCGTGTTCCAGCTCGCCACCGTCGCCCCTCACCTGGCGGCCGTGCCCGGAGGACGCCGCCTTCGAGTGCGCGAATCTCCCTGTGCCGGTGGACTGGTCACATCCCCGAGGCGCGACCATCGATATGGCCGTCATCCGCAAGCACACCGAGGCGGCCACCCGGATCGGCACCCTGATTTCGCTGCCAGGCGGGCCGGGTACCTCCGGCGTGGACCAGATCCTGCAGGGATCCCTGCATTTCTCGCCCGGCCTGGCCGAGCACTTCGATCTGGTGAGCTTCGATGCACGCGGCGCCGGGCGGAGCCATTCGATCCGATGTGATGCCGGGCTGGCCTCGACGTGGCCGAATCTGGTGCCCGACAACGGCGCCCGCCTCGACGACGTGCGGTCCTACGTGAGGCAGCTCGCCGACAGCTGCCGCCACTACACCGGCCCGCTGTTGGACCACATGGACGCGGCCAGCGTCGCACAAGATGTCGAGGCGCTGCGAAAGGCCCTGGGCGAGAACACCGTCACCCTCTACGGCCGATCCTACGGAACCATGTACGGCCAGGCTTACGCCGAAATGTACCCGCAACGCATGCGCGCCCTGCTGCTGGACAGCGCCGACGACCATAGCCTGGACGGGCCCGGATTCCTCGACGGCGAGGCCCGCGCCGCGCGGGATACGTTCGCTGAGTTCACCTCGTGGTGTGCTCGCGAGAGCTCCTGCGTGCTGCACGGCGCCGATATTCCGGCGCTGTACAACGTCTTGTTCGCTCGCGCGGAGCGCGGTGACCTGCACGCCTCGGACGCATCGCACCGCCCGCTCTCGCCGCTCACGCTCAGCCAGGCCCTCACCCAGCATCTGTCCCGGCCCGACTGGCCCGGCCTGGCAACCGATCTGCGGGCGCTGAGCCAGGAGCCCACCGGCAGCGCGCCATCGCCCGCCGTCCCGCATCCGAGCGGTGTCCCCATGTCGATGGCGCCCCTCGAGGTTTGCGCCGATTGGCGTTTCGACATTCCCGGCCAGGCCGACTGGGCGCGACTGTGGCGCGAGCAGAACGACAACGCGGGCACCCTGCGCGCCCACTTCGCCTGGGCCGCAGGCAGTCTGTGCTCGGCCTGGCCCACGCCGCCGCCGAATCCGCCGCACGCCCCGCACGTCCACGATGCGCCCCGGATCCTGCTGATGGAGTCTCTGTACGACCCGGCCACGCCCTACGAGTGGGCCACACACATCGCTGCCGACACCCCGGGCACGACACTGCTCACCTACGACGGATGGGGCCACGGCATCTACGACCGCACGCCGTGCACGGTATCCGCCGGAGACAACTACCTGATCAATCTCACACTGCCGCAACCGCATACGCATTGCGCAGCGGCCGGATAGCCGGGCTCAGCCGACCATATGCAGATATTCGCCGTAGAACAGTGCCAGGCCCACTGCGGCGGCGATCCCACCGAGCACCCAGAAACGAACGATCACCGTCGTTTCGGCCCACTTGCTGAGCTCGAAATGGTGATGGAAGGGCGCCATCTTGAACAGCCGGCTGCGGGTGGTGCGGAATACCACGATCTGCAGCAGCACGGAGGAAATCTCCATGACGTACAGCGCCCCGACCACCACCGTCAGCAGTTCGGTCCGGGTCGTGATCGACAATCCGGCCAGCATTCCACCCAGACCCAGCGCCCCGGTGTCGCCCATGAAGATCCGCGCGGGGGCGGCATTCCACCACAGGAATCCCATGCAGGCCGCCGCCCCCGCCGCGCACACCACGGCCAGATCGAGCGGGTCGCGCACGTCGTAACAGCCGATCCGGGGCCGGGCGGCACACGCGTTGAGGTACTGCCAGATCGTGATGACCACGTACGCGCACAGCGCCAGGCTCATCGACCCGGCGGCCAGCCCGTCCAGGCCGTCGGTGATGTTCACCGCGTTCGACCAGGCCACCACCAGAAAGCAGACCGCGACCAGGAAGCTCATCACGCCGAACGACACAGTGTTGATATCGCGGACGTAGGACACGTGCCGGCTGGCCGGGGTCAGCCCGGTGGCGCCCGGGAAACGCAAGGCCAGCACGCCGAATATCAGCGCGGCCGAGATCTGCCCGATGAATTTCCCCGACGCGGTCAGCCCGAGATTGCGGCGCTTGCGGACCTTGAGCAGATCGTCAATGAATCCGACGACGCCCAGCGCCGTCGCCAGGCCCAGGACCAGCAGGCCCGAGGCGGTGATTCCGGGCGGATGGTTGCTCACGCCGATCAGGTGCGCGCCCAGGTATCCGGCCCACATCCCGATCAGGATCGCGATGCCGCCCATGGTCGGTGTCCCCGCCTTGGACTGGTGGCTGGCGGGGCCGTCGACGCGAATCTCCTGCCGCACATTGGTGCGCGCGAACCATTTGATCAGTAGCGGCGTCAACGTGATCGAGACCGCGAGGGCGATCATCGCCGCGTACAGAACCTGCTTCATGCGCCCCCGAACCACCGAGTTGCTGCCGCCGACTACTACGGCGGACTGCACCGATGGTAACCATGGCGAAAAGCCGCGCCCTAGGCGCGCGCCCGCTGACCACCTCCCGAGGTCCGGCCGCGGTACGCCGCGATCACCGAGACGACCAACACCGTCACCAGTTCCAACACGTTCCACGCGACAGGCGCTGCGGGCGGCGAGGATTCGGCGATGGGCTCGGATTCGGGCACGACTCGCGACGGCGCGGGCATGATCGCGGGCGGTGGCGGTCGCAACGGGGCGGGCATACGGACCGGGGCGATCGGCGGGATCGGCATGGGAATGCGCAGCGGCAGCCCCGGTGCGGGAGGCGGGATTCCGGGCAGGAGCAGCAGGCAGGTCAGCAGGGCGCTACCGGTGAGGGCGCTGCCCACCGCGACGCTGCCGAGCGAGGATCCGCTGGACCCGACACCGACCGTGCCCGGGCCGACGAGACCGCTGCCGGTCAACAGGCCCAGCAGGATTCCGCTGCCGCCGGCGACGGCGCTTCCGGCACAGGCGGTTCCGACGCTGCCGGAGTTCAGGCCGAGCGTATGGGCCCATGAGGCATCCGGGGCGGCGACCTCGCGCGCGGGCGGGGCGGGCACGGGTGCCGCCTCGACCTGCGGCATGCGCGGCGGCGAGGTGTGGACTGCGATCGGGCCGAGTCGCAGGGCATTGTCCCGCGGGCCCGGGTTACCGCTTCCGCTCGCGACAATGCCACTGCCGGAGGCGAAGCCGCCCGATCCGGTCGTGCTGCTCCCCGTGGCGAAGGCCCCCGGCGGCGGCACGGGCGGATCCGCGGCCGCTGGGATGCCGCCTAGGACCAGCGGGCCCAGCACGGCTGCGGCCGCCAGACCTCTCTTCAGCGCGCCTGTTCCGGATGCCATGTGCGCGAACCTCATTCGTTGCCGGTCACCGAGCTGATCTGTTGATACCGCGACAGCGCCTGGTCGAAGGCCTCGTGCGAGACGACGACCACACCGGCATAGGGCTGATCGAGCTTGTGGATCTCCAGCAGTGCCGAGCCGACCACGACCCCGAGCAGCCCGGTCATCACGACACTTCGCCAGCTCACCCGCACCCCGGACAGCACCGGATTCAGCAGCAGCAGGACGGTGCCGAATAGCAGCACGACATTGAGGAATCCGGAAATGCTGTGCCCCTGGTCCAACGTGCGATCGCTACGCGCCTCGGCGACCTTCTCGAGGCTCGCCAGGGCCCGTGAACGCTGATCGGTGACCACCGGATCGGTCGAGCGGACCGCCGTCACCGCCTCGCGCGCGGTGTCGAGGGTGTGCTGCGCGGTGGGGCTCAGCCGCCCGTGCTGGTTCATCATCGGCCAGTCCTGGCTCACGACCTGATGGGTGTAGGCCTGCAGCAGGCCCTCGATCCGCTGCTGATCGGGCTCGGGCATGAAGTGCGCCACCCAGTAGGCGTCGACCAATCCCTTTGCCTCGGTGACGGTGTGGCTGTGCGCGTTCTGGAATTGCTGCCAGCAGATCACCACCACGAAGGCGACCACGGCGGTGAAGAACGTCTTGCTCAGGTCCAGCACCAGCGTGCCCGCGGCCTCGTCGTCGGTGTGGCGCCAGGACTTGGGGCGCAACCGATCCCCGATCACGAAGACGGCCATCGCCAGGATCGCCGCCGCGATCGCGACGATCAATTCCTGAGTCATGCCGGGTATTCGTGGCGGCGGATGCGCCCGGATGTGTTGCCGTGCGCCAGCCGCGTGTCGCCCCGGCGGGTCTCAGTCGGCCGGTACGGGCTCGCCGCGCTCCAAGTACTCCGTGCCGCCCTCGTGGTACGCCGCATAGGCCCGCTGCAGGCGGATCGCCAACCGCGGCGCCACATAGTCCTCGAGGGCCGCGATCGGCACCCACTCCCAGCGATCCAGCTCGCTGTCCTGCAGCACGACAGCGGACTCGTCGCCGAGTTCACCGCAGTCGAAGACGAACAGCAGCCGATCGGTCCCGTCGTGCGGGGACCAATCGCAGACCAGCAGCCGCCGCGGCACGCGCGCGATGCCCAGCTCCTGCGCGATCTCCCGCCGGCACGCCTCGACCGGCGCCTCACTCACATCGACGAAGCCCCCCGGGATGTCCCAGTCGTCCCCATAGGTTTTGTGCACCAGGAATAGCGACTCCTCGCGCACGAACAACGCACCTGCGGCCAACCACGGTCGGGCGAAAACCTCTGGAGTGTAATCCGTTTGCTCGAACGAGGCATGCATGCCCACACCGACCTCACCAGCCCTCACCATGAGGGCTTCACTTCCGGAAACCGTACCCATTCGCCGACCACGATCTCATATCGCCGCCTCACCGCGCCGACCTTTGGAATCGCCCTGCGGCAACCCCGTCGAAAGGCCCTGATCGACGCCCAAAATTACCCCGCCGTCAGGCAACTCTGATATCGATGTGGCATGGCGAACGATGGACCAGAGCCCGAGTACCGATTCACGTGCTACACCGTGTCCGGCCTGGGTACCGTCACGCCGATCCTGGCCGCCGAGGCGACCCTGTGCGGGTTGTACGTCCTGCACTTCGCGGACGGCGAGGCCTACGTGGGGCAATCGGTCAATGTCGCGGCCAGATTCTCCGCGCACGCCCGGATGTGGAACGACATCGAAACGCTGGACTTCGCCCCCTGGCCGGCCGACGATCTCGACCGTGCCGAGGACCGCCTGATCGAACTGCTGGAGCAGACCAAGGAACTGCGCAACAAGCAGTGGGTGTACCTTTCCGCGGACGACAAGGACGACGACGTCACGGCCGAGCGGGCCCGCGAGATCGTATTGCCCTGGAACCGCACCGCACGGGTGACGGTCGATTCGGGCGCCACCTCGGAGCATCGGCTGCGCTACTGGGAACTGCACCGGCACAACGACTATCCCGCGCTGCGCGCCGCAATCGCGCTCTACATCAACGAAACTGTCCCCGATCCGGTGAATACCCAACGCTACCTGTGGAATATCTCCGCGTTACCCACCCGCTCCAAGTACGGCCGCCGCCTCATGACCCTGCGCTGCGGCAACCTGGAGACGCTGTTCGTCTCGGAGAGCAAGCTCGACGACGGCAGCCTCTACACCACGATCCGCATGAATGTCGATGTGCCCCAGGGCATGACCGATGAAGATCTGAGCATCGACAGCGACCTGTTCCACGCGCTCCCGGGCACCTACCGCAATCAGCGGGTCTGGTCCTGGGTCTTCGGCCTCTACGACCTCATCGAGGAGGACATCAACGTCGACTCGGTCACCGGCGGGCACGATTTCTTCGACCTGGCCTACAGCCTCAACATCCGGATGATGCGCCGCGGGGTGTCGCGCTACGCCAAGAACCACAACCCGGATCTGGCCGATGACGTGCTGGCCGAGGCGTATCGGCAACAGATGGATTTCGGCGAGGAGCAGTAGGCTCAGCCCGGCAGTCCGCCGAACCCGATCTCGTTGCCGTCCGGGTCGTTGTACGTAGTCTTCCGTACGCCGCAGTGAAATTACGCACCGGAATTCCCGCGAACAGGTACAGGGTCATGGCCTCATGCTATTTGGTTTCGAGACCTGGCAGTCGTTGTGCGGGTTCGGGTGTATCAATCGTGGATCCGCTGTGTGGTCCGCCAGGCGGATCTACTCTTGGCAGGTGCGTTGGTTTCTCGTTGTGCTGGCAGGGAGTGTCCTGCTGACCGGCTGCACGAGCGCGCCGGTCCGAACACCTCCACCCGTGACAACCACGACCCCCTATGCGCGCACGCCCGGTGACTGCGCAAAGCTGACCGTCACGCCCCTGGTCGTGCAGCCGGGTATCGGCTATGTGATCGGCACCCACGCCGAGTGGGATCCCAAGGGCCAGTTCGTACGGATCCGCGTGGTGATCACCAACTCCGACGCCACTTATCACACGACCCGCACCTCGGACTATCGGCTCCTGGATGCCGCCGGCGCCGAATATCCAACGAGCGTGGACGCGATGCGCATCAAACGCCAGCCCGATGAGGTGGAGATCGGCGCGGGCGACCGCCTGGAAGTCGAGCTCTGGTACGACATCCCGACGACCACTACCGCTCGATCGCTGCGGGATACGGTGTGCGGCACGGTAATTCAGCTGACCACCTAGCGACGCCCGGCCGCCGTGCGATCAAGCTTGGCCGGTATCGAAGCGAGAGATCTTGTCGCCGTCGACCGTGAAACGCCACGCCGTGCGCATCGCACCCCAGCGATCGTTGGTGAATTGCGCAACCAGCGCCCGCCCACCATCGGTCACCGATTCGACATCCATCCGGCCATTCGTGCCGAAGATCTCGCTGTTCACCCAGTTCGCGACGTCCCGATCGCTACCGTCGTCGCCCAATACTCGTACTCGGATGGTCGTGCAGAAACTTCGGCACCACCATGCGCCAGGCATCGACCACCAGCTCGCGCATCCGGTGCTCGTCCAGCGCTGCCATCGAACAGTCCACCCAGTTGTACCGCTGATCCGACGCTGGCGGCATCAGGAACGTCTCCGGTTCCGCGGCAATAAGCGCCGGCCGTTCCTCCTTCGGATAGGCGAACCCCATGACGGTCTCATCCCGCGAGAAGGCGACATACACGATCCGCCCCACCCGAAACTTGATGCGATCGCGCACAATCACCTCATACGAGCGCGGCAGTCGCAGCGCCACGTCGCGTACGTCGTCCACTGTGATCACCTGCCGATGATCGCAGGGGGCACCGACATATTCCGGCCCGATTAGGGCGACGGAATCCACCTGGCAGCTACAGACCGAACCCGGTTTCCGCCACAGAGCACTACCGGGGCCGACCGGCGCACACGTGCAGCGATCACGCCGACCTTCTCCAGATGTAGTGATGGGCCCGGATGGCACTGCCATGTTCGACCCCAGATTGCGCTGCCCCACGGCTGAGCCGGAGCCGAGCTGCCGCGCATACTCAGCCTTACCCACAGCGGACCAGCGCGTCAACGCATTTGGCAGAAGCTCGCATAGTGATCGCCTGTGTACCAGGCCGTTCCGTCATCACCGGTCACGATCCGCTCGGCATCGCGCGTCTGACCCGGCTGCTTCTCGTTGACGTCCCACTCGGTGTAGTGCACGGGATTCCCATTGGCCCCCGTGCGCGGCAGCGACCCTTCACGATCGGTCCAGGTGGTCCCACCCTTGGTACCGGACCCATCGTTCGGCGGCCATTCCCCGGCATCGATCAACTTCAACGTCTGCCACGCACGATCGGGAATCGCGCAGCCCACCTGCTGAATCTGGGCCGCGGCCACGGTAATCCCCGGCGTCCGCACGGCATCGACCCCGCCGAGCAGCACCGACATCGCGGTGAGGCCGGCCAGCACCACGGCGGCCAGCGACGCAACAGCCTTGGACTGCAATCGTTTCGATGACATAGGATCCCCTATCCTCAACTGCCCCACACCAACTGTTGGTGCTCCGTAGAGCTGTCAGCCTGACATCCCGGGGTGAATGAATCGCCAACATCGCCGAAATAGTGTTGTTTGCCCGCGCCGAGCCGTGGGACCGCCATGTCGGCGGGCGTGGGACAACCAACAGGCGTTACCTCCGAGATAATCGCCCCTGCGCCGAAGCCATGCGAATGTCGTGTGTATAGGCAGTCGGCACCACAGCAACAGACGCCACCCGAGCCACCGTCGACGCCTTCCTCGCCGCCCGCGCCAACGGCGACACCGACAAACTCACCGCCCTGTTCGCCGACGAGGTCGACTGGCGGCCGGCGGAGAATCCCGTGGTCCCCTGGATCAGGCCGCGCCGGACCGCCGCCGAATGCGCCGCACAGTTCGATGAGTTGATGGCCCACACCGTCTCGCAGGACGCCCAGGCCAGTATCGACACTTGCCTGATCGACGACACGGACGCCGTCCTCTTCGGACACCTCTCCGGAACCGTACGTGCCACCGGCAAATCATTCGAGCGCCCCTTCGCAGTGCGCCCGACCGTTGAGAACGGTCGCATCACCCGGCACCACCTGTACGAGAACAGCGTCTCCATCGCCGCGGCCTGCACCAAGTGACTTCTATCCCGATCACGGGGTGGGCTGCGAAACCTGCTGCGCCGCCGTGACTTCCAGCGTCCAGTGCCGAACTTGCAGCTACAGGGCCCAGCACAACGTCGATTCAAGGCGGCATCGATAGCTGACATCGATCCACACCACCTCGAAGGCGTCAAAGAGGCTGCTGCACCTGATGATTGCTCCACACCCACCGATCAGGGTGACCGCACAGGAATACTGACGAAATGACGAACCGCTGGATCGGCGTAACAATCGACTGCCTAGACGTACCCCGAGTAGCCACCTTCTGGAGCACCCTCCTCAACCGCCCCCAGGGCCCCTCCGAACCCGGCTGGATCTACCTGGGCCACCCCAACGACCCCCACCCCCGCCTGATCTTCCAACCCGTCCCCGAACCCAAACACGGCAAGGTCCGCCTACACCTGGACATCGCCGTAGACAACATCGACGAGGGCATCGCCCAGGTGATCACCCTCGGCGGCCGGCACACCGGCGAGCGACACGAGTACCCCCAGGGTGTGGTTGTCGTAATGACCGATCCAGAAGACCACGAATTCTGCCTGGTCGAGTACTACTGATCCCTACGCGCGCGACGAGAAGCCGATTGAAAACCATAACCAAAGCGCCCGCCGCAGACACCGGCGGCAGAAGCCTTACCCCGGTGCGGAATTCGCGCCTGCACCGTACACGCACGCAGCACAAGCTCGCCCTCCGACGGTGGCCCAGGCCCACCGCATCACCCAGGTCCACCGTGAATGCTCAGCAAAGGACTGTCCCCGCAAGCGCCAAGCGCTGGCAACACTGGGTGGAGGCAGGCCGACTGGTCCCGGCGTGTAGCTGGGAGGCGATGAACTAGACGCTCCCAATGCATCACCTGGACCCAGCTCGACGACGACCCGGCAGCAGACGGCCTGACACGTGGGCATCTAATCAATGACCTCGACCACAGCTCAGCCGCCCGAGCCGTCTGGTTCCCGGCCACCCCAACCCACAACCCCCGCTCCCGCAGAGCCGACATCGCGCCCCGAACGTCCGGATACAGAATCCCCCCTCCTGGATCTCTTCCCCACACCCAGCTGCCTCCCGAAGCTCCCGCTCCCGAGCCACATCGAAGCCACGCCGGAAGTACTGAAACGTCTCCGCGTTGTTCCGCCCAGCAGCAGTGACCGCCCCGAGTACCGCTGAGAACGTATTCCTAGGAACACCAATCCAGTCGGCCCAGGCCCCGAACTCCCGCATGTCGTCCAACAGCGTCTCCCCCACATCGAAGACGATCGACCTAATCACGACACTCACCTCCTATACGACTGGCAACACGAATCACGGTCCTCGTAACCAGACTCTCGACAGAGCTGCTCCGCAGCCTGTGGGCTGAGTGTCGAAATTTGCCGCGGCTAATGGTAATCCGACGGAGATGTTCTAGCGGGAATCAACTGCCTTTTCCTAGAATCGTGTGCGCGAGTGCATCGATCGAATTCAATAGATCAGTAGGCGACAATCCTAGATCCAAAGCATGGCAGTGGATTGTTATGCCGCAGTTCCGAATCTCATGCCTCCGCGCCGACTCATTACCCTTCGCGTAAACAAGATGCCCCTCGCTTAGATCCAAGACCGAACAATATGTCAGCATTTGGTACAGATCAGCTTCGGGGAACCCTTTTGGCCGCTCAGCCTTATACTTGGCATCGACCACCGCAACCGGTACGCCGTTTTCATCAAGCCACACAAGGTCAGGTCTGATCTTCATTTTGGAGGCCTTGTCCATGTACCGCTCAGCCTGAACCTTCGGACTGCCGCCGAATTGCTGCATCGCCATGCCGATCGCGCCCGTGACGAAGTCCTCGTAGATCCTCGACATGTCGAACATGAACCCCGACACTACCAACGGGCCATTGGCCTGGTCGAACGAGCTATTGTCCAAGATAACCTCAGATAGCCTGAGGGCGTCGTGGTATCTGACATTCAGGCGGCTCGCGGTCCACGGGAGGGAATCAGTAGATCTTCGCGGAAGGGTAATGTCATCCAACAATATCCGGATTCTGCTCAGATGCTGCCGGGCCGAGGTCCCAATTTCAGGCATGCCCAGCAACCGAAGAGCCGCGAGTAGAATTATCTTATT
The DNA here is from genome assembly GCF_018860155.1 of Nocardia albiluteola. Taxonomy (GTDB): domain Bacteria; phylum Actinomycetota; class Actinomycetes; order Mycobacteriales; family Mycobacteriaceae; genus Nocardia; species Nocardia albiluteola. The sequence continues at coordinate 261,193 of NZ_JAHKNI010000006.1, read as the reverse complement.
CTCCACGATGTCAGTTGTGAAGTCGTCGTATTCAACCGCAATGGGTAACGGCAGACCGAAGTTCCTGGCGATCTGTTCACGAAACAGCACTCGCCCGCGCAGCACGGGTAGCCTGTCGGTTGTCGTACCGTACCCTTGCAGTAATCCATGTTCGATGGCACGCGACACCAAGCGCACGAAAGATTCCGCCACCGCTGGGAACAATCCATCGGCCTTATCGAGACGAACGAACTCGTCCCGCCATATCGCGGGATTCGAGCAATAACCTATGAAGAACAGAAGCCTGTTTATCTCGGTTATTTTGGGTCGCACATTCAGTTGCACGCCGCCGAATCGGATCGATCCGACGTGCCGCCGAGGCTTGACTGCAAACTTACTACCCGACTTGCGGCTAACACCTGCTATCTTCAGCTCGGTCAGGGTCTCGTACTCAGCCCGAGAGAGCTCTAGCAGACCGGCATCTCCCCATTCGATGAGGTCCAGACTATTCGTCATTCCTAAGCGTCCGTCGTTGAGCGACTATCCGAAGCAATTCCTTGAATCCTGCTCAAAGAATACTTCTCGCGAACAACAATATTCCGATCACCGTAATGATATTCCTCCAGAAGCGGGAGGATCGACGTGCGCCACGTACGCTCGATCCCATCGGGTGTCAGAGCAGCCGACCGCATAAAATATGATGGCCCAATCTTGTAATCATCACTGTCGATCTCGGCGTTGAGCGTATCCAGAAGGTCAGCAATTTCATCAGCATGCTTCCCCTTCTTGAGCCACTCACGCAGGATACTCCTCGTTGGCTCCTCCGACGGATGCAGAGGAACGAAAGCGAAGCGGCGACGCATTGCAGAATCCAGAAGTGCAATCGACCGGTCAGCTGTATTCATCGTGCCGATAATGACCAAGTTCTTAGGCAGGGAAAATGCCGGGTCCATCTCATCGGAGTACATCAGACTCAGATCATTGTTGCGATACTCGAGCAAGAAGTACAGCTCGCCGAACGTCTTGGCTATATTTCCACGGTTCATCTCGTCGATAACTAGCGTATATATCTTGTCAGGATTCTTCGTTGCCGCATCTGCCATAGTCTTCAAAGGTCCTCGATGAACATCGTAAAGTAGCTGTCCGTTATTCGATTTGCTCGGCCTGAACCCTTCGAAGAAATCTTCATATGAATATGATGGATGGAATTGAACCATCATGACGTTGTCGTGACCGGAAATATGCTCCGCGATCGCCTTGGCTATATATGTTTTACCCGTACCCGGTGGTCCATAGAACACGAGCTGTGGACGATCCCGTATCAGCTCGATACACTGTTGCAGCCAATCCTTCGATACATTGAGCTCATCTGCAAGTTTATCGGTAGCATCGAGAAAATTGGGTTCGACTACCTCTTCATCTGACCGATTCCGCTGAGCTCCACGCCCGAACGCATTCTGCAGAATTCCGATAAGCTCGAGCGCATGTTCCCGATCGAATTGCATCGACTGACTGCTCTTGGGCGGCGACTCACGCCCATCCGACCCAAAGGTAGACAAATGCACCAGCCGCTGACCGTCATCAGCCTCGATCACTTTGTACTGACAGGTAACGCCTTCTTCGAGCTTGTGTGGTCGAATTCTTTGCTCACTCGGAACAATATTCAGAATGCGTGCCATTGATCGACGAGTTCCTTCCAATATTTTCTATTGCTCGCGGAAACCTCCGGCCGCGCCGAGATCCGACCTGCCGGGATTGCCCTGCGATGACGAGACAGGGAGCAGAGCCCGAGACGACAGCAGGCTCGGCCAGAGATAGTCCAAGTTGCGAGTCTCAGGGGCTGCCACAACAAGAAGGCTAACGTTCAACCGACAACCTCCATGGCAGGCGCGGCGGGTTGCCTCTGTCCGGTCCGGACATGCTTCATTGGGCGATTGACCTCAACTGGAGTTGAGGTCATAGCGTCACCCCATGCCCTTCACCAAGATCGAACGCACCTACCTCCTCACCCACCCCCTCGGCCGCCTGGCCACCGTCACCCCCGGCGGCCTCCCCCTCATCGCCCCCGTCGGCTTCCAACTCAACCCCGACGGCACCATCGACATCGGTGGCCCCAACCCGAACTCGCAGCGGTACCGGAACGTCAAAGCCAATCCGAACGTCAGCTTCGTGGTGGATGACATGACCCCGGACGATCCGGGCGAGGTCAAGCCCGGTTGGGGGCGTGGTGTCATCATTCGCGGGGAGGCCGAGGTGTTGGCCGTCGAGACTCCGCCGGTGGCCCCGGAGTGGTTTGCGAATCAGATCATTCGGATTCATCCTCGGCGGATTCACAGCTGGCATATCGATCCGGGCAACCCTGAGGGTGAAACGCGGACCGTCGCATAGGGGTTGCCCCGGAGGAGGGGTCATCCTCCGGGATGGTTTCACCCGGAACTCGTGCCAGCACCCGTGACCATCGACTCGGAACCCGCGAGAGTGTAAGCGGGGCAATCGAGTTGAGAGGGGTCACCGTGTTTTCGATTAGTAGACGTCTGGTTGCGGCGGGTGTGATCGGCGCCGTTTCGGTTGCCGTGCTGGCGATTCCGGCGCAGGCTGCGACGGTTGGCAGTTCGCCCGCTGCGCAGGTGTGGCGCGATCAGTGGACCAATCCGTGGGATGAGCCGGGGCCTTGGAACCGGTGGAATCCTCGAAGCCACCGGGACAACTGGGATTCGTGGAACCACCACCGGCATCACCATCCGCGATGGCAGTCGGGATCGTTCAGCGGCAACTGATTTCGGGGCGGGGCCGTTGTTCGGCACTGCTCGGGAGGCCGCGGGAATGGGTGGCCGGGCCGTCAGTCCGAGGTACTGGGTTCGGTCCGGTGGTGCCGGCGCCATTTCCACAACACCACCCCCAGCACCACGACGACCACGAGCACTACCGCCACCCACGAGTTGACTCGCTTCAGAATCACCGTGAACGACTGCCCGATCGCATACCCGGCCATCACCATCGCCGAACCCCAGATGATCGCGCCTGCCGTACTGGCCAGGAGAAAGCGTCGGTAGCGCATCGTGGACATGCCGACCAACTGGGGCAGCATCGTTCGGAAGAAGGTGCTGAAGCGGCCGACTACCAGGGCCTTTGTGCCGTGGCGGTCCAGGAACCGGCCGGATCGGTCGAGGCGGTCGCGATAGCGTTCGAAGATCGCCCATCGCAACAATCGTTCGCCGTAGAAGCGGGCGAAGCCGAATCCCATGCTGGCACCGACGATCGCGGCCACCACTACCAGAGCCAGGGTGGTCGGCAGGTCGAGATGTCCGCGGTTCGCGGCGACGCCGGCCAGGACCGCCGCGGTATCGCCGGGCACCAGCAGTCCGAAGACCATCGCCTCCTCAGCGCACACCAGCAACGCCACAACCAGGTAGGTCCACACCGGCGAGAAGCTCAGTATCCGCTCCACGAGCGAGTTCATATCCTCGACGGTATCCACTGCCGGACGCCGCCGCCCACACTATTCGTTGACACCGCACAGGCGCTTCGGTGTCAGCTCAACTACAGGTTCAGCGGCACAACGGGGCAGGCCGGCTGGTCCTACCACCCGCACACGCTCAACATCAGCTACGGCGTGCCCGACCGCGACACCTTCCAGGGCACGCCGACCCGGCATGTCGACGAGCGAGGAAGGGGTAACCGGCGGCCGGTCGGGCAGCGCCGATCCAGAGGCGCGGTTGTCGGCCTTCACGCCAATGGGTGGCCAACGCACAACAAGCAGATCGACAACCAACAGGGATGCCGAGTCATTGCTGATTTAACAACTTCCAACCATCGATTCCCCCAAAACATCGTCACAATTGGGCCCGCTTCCCAGTTGCGCCGACATACCCCGAGACCAGGGAATTTTCGCATTCCGGAAGTCAATCCAGCTGTAACGGACCCCAGTGAATGCCAGATATTAGCGATGGGTCCAGATCGCCGCATACCCATGCGACGCTCACCCACACCGCAGCTAACGCATCGAAGCTGCAGTTGAGTTGGAAGGATTTTGCTTTGCTGTCGAAGACCCGCAAGAACCTCACCCGTGCCGTCCTGGCCGGCGCGATCATCGCGGCTCCCGCCGCCGCCCTGGCCACCCCGGCCTCGGCCGCCCCGGTGACCGCTGCCCCGGTTGATCACCACTGGGATCACGACGGCCGGCACGGTGGCTGGGACCGCGGCTGGGATGGCGACCACTGGTTCCACCCGGACTGGTTCCGGCACTACCTGCCCACGGGCTCCGACTGGGACTGATCTCCCGCTTGATCCGTGGATTGCGGCCCGGCACCCGGGAAGGGTGCCGGGCCGTCGCCGTTCGCGGTGGTGGGCTGATCTACAGGACGTCGGAACGGGCCGCCGGCAATCGATCGCTTGTTACGATCAGCGCAGCTCTATAGGAGGTAGAGTGCCGGATATCGAGCGGGTACCCGAAGGGATCGACCCATCCACGCCGAGCGCGGCGCGGGTATACGACTACTTCCTGGGCGGCAGGGACAATTACGCGGCGGACCGGGCGCTGGCCGAATGGCTGTTGTCGATCGCGCCGGACAGCCGGACCGTGGCCCGCCTCAGCCGCCAGTTCGTCCTGAAAGCCGTTGAGCTGATTGCCGAGGCGGGCATACGGCAGTTCATCGACATCGGTGCGGGCATTCCCACCTCACCCAGCGTGCATGAGGTCGCCCAGAAGGTCGACTCGGCGGCAACGGTGGTGTCTATCGACTATGACCCGGTCGTGCACGCGTACGGGAACGCATTTCTGTCCGGCACGCCGGGCGTGACGACGATGCAGGCCGACGTCCGCCGACCCGACGACATCATCGACCGGCTGCGGTCCGGCGCGCTGATCGACTTCGAACAGCCAGTGGCGATCCTGCTGTGTAGCATCCTGCATTTCGTGCTGGACGACGAACATCCGGCCGAGATCATCGCGCGGTTCCGCACCGCGATCCCGTCGGGCAGCTATGTGGCTTTCACGCACCCATCCGACGAAGTCAGTCCGGCCGGCATGGCTCAGTTGGCATCCCACAACATCGGCAGCCCAACGCAATTCGTCTCCCGCTCCCGGACCGAGCTGGCCGGATTCTTCGACGGATTCGAGTTCCTCGGAGGCGGGGTGGTGCCGGTACAGGACTGGCTCGACGGCGAACAGCCCACGACCCAGATGGTCTGGCTGGGCGGCATCTGCCGCAAACCATGACCGCCGCGAGCATCCGCATCGTCACACGGCCGAGGGCCCGCTCACCTTTCGGCGAACGGGCCCTCGAAGCAGCGAAAACCCTTACGCGGTCTCGGTGATCGGGCGATCCACCCAGCTCATCAGCCCACGCAGCTTCGCACCGGTGACCTCGATCGGGTGCTCGGCGTTCTGCTTACGCAGCCCCTCGAGCTCCTTGTTGCCGCCCTCGACGTTGGCGACCAGGCGCTTGACGAAGGTGCCGTCCTGGATGTCCTTCAGGATGGCTTCCATGCGCTTCTTGGTGTCGGCGTCGATGACGCGCGGGCCCGAGAGGTAGCCGCCGAACTCGGCGGTGTCGGAGACGGAGTAGTTCATGCGGGCGATGCCGCCTTCGTACATGAGGTCGACGATCAGCTTGAGCTCGTGCAGCACCTCGAAGTAGGCCATCTCGGGGGCATAGCCCGCCTCGACCATGACCTCGAAACCGGTCTTGACCAGTTCCTCGGTGCCACCGCAGAGCACGGCCTGCTCACCGAACAGGTCGGTCTCGGTCTCCTCCTTGAAGGTGGTCTTGATGACGCCCGCGCGGGTGCCGCCGATGCCCTTGGCCCACGACAGCGCCAGGGCCTGGCCCTCGCCCTTCGGGTCCTGGTCGATGGCGATCAGGGCCGGAACGCCCTTGCCGTCGACGAACTGACGGCGGACCAGGTGGCCCGGGCCCTTCGGGGCGACCATGCCGACGGTGACGCCAGCGGGGGCCTTGATCAGGCCGAAGTGGATGTTCAGGCCGTGGCCGAAGAACAGCGCGTCGCCGTCCTTCAGGTTCGGCTCGATGTCCTCGGTGAAGATCTTGGCCTGCGCGGTGTCGGGGGCGAGCACCATGATCACGTCGGCCCACGCGGACACCTCGGCGGGGGTGCCGACGGTCAGACCGGCCTCCTCGGCCTTCTCGCGCGACTTGGAGCCCTCCTTGAGGCCGATGCGGACCTCGACGCCCGAGTCGCGCAGGCTCAGCGAGTGCGCGTGCCCCTGCGAGCCGTAACCGATGACGGCGACCTTGCGGCCCTGGATGATCGACAGGTCGGCATCGTCGTCGTAGAACATCTCGACAGCCACTGGTGTTTCCCTTCTGAGAGGCTCATCCCCGGCGGGCGGGGAATGTGCGGTGCACGCCGAAGCGCACGTTCAGTTCAATTCATCAATTTCGATCGGACCCCGCAGCTGCGGGAAGCAGTGCGCCAACCTTCGATCGGCGACCACATTAGTCTCCGGTGCACCGCATCTTTGCAGTGCCCATCCATTACCTGCTGGTACGAAGCCTGCGGACAGGTACCTATCGCGGCACGGAGCTTGCGGAGTGCCCAGAGACACAGCGCGGCACCGCGGCGAGCGTTAGCCCGGCACGGAGCTTGCGGAGTGCCCAGAGACACAGTGCGGCACCGTGGCGAGCGTTAGCGAGTCGCGGTGATCGACTTCGGCCCGCGGCCCACCGCGACGACACCCGACTGCACGATCTCCCGGATCCCGTACGGCTCCAGCATCCGCAGCAGCGCATCGAGCTTGGACCGCGTCCCGGTCGCCTCGACGGTCAGCGCGTCGGGTGAGACGTCGATCACCTTGGCGCGGAACAGATTCACCGACTCGATGACCTGCGTCCGCACGCTCGCATCGGCGCGCACCTTCACCAGGATCAGCTCGCGGGCCACCGAGTTGTCGGCGTCCTGCTCGACGATCTTGATGACATTGACCAGCTTGTTCAGCTGCTTGGTGACCTGCTCGAGCGGCAGATCCTCCACCGTCACCACGATCGTCATGCGCGAGATCTCCGGGATCTCGGTGCCGCCGACCGCGAGGGACTCGATATTGAAGCCGCGGCGGGAGAACAGCGACGCCACGCGCGCCAGCACGCCCGGCTTGTCCTCCACGAGCACGCTCAGCGTGTGGGTCGTACTCATTCGTTCTCGCCCTTCTGTTCCCGCCCGTGCGCCATCGCCTCGTGGATGACGGACGGCTCGGCGGCCGCCTCGTCGTCGTCGAACAGCGGGCGGATGCCGCGCGCGGCCATGATCTCGTCGTTGGAGGTGCCGGCGGCGACCATCGGCCACACCTGCGCGTCCTTGCCCACGATGAAATCGATCACCACGGGGCGGTCGTTGATGGACTGCGCCTCGCGGATCGCGGCCTCCACGTCCTCCTCCTTCTCCACGCGAATGCCGTGGCAGCCAAGGGCTTCCGCCAGCTTCACGAAGTCGGGGATGCGCAGGGTGTGGGTGCCCAGGTCGGTGTTGGAGTAGCGCTTCTCGTAGAACAGCGTCTGCCACTGCCGGACCATGCCCAGGTTGCCGTTGTTGATCAGCGCGACCTTGATCGGCACGCCCTCGACGGCGCAGGTGGCCAGCTCCTGATTGGTCATCTGGAAGCAGCCGTCACCGTCGACCGCCCACACCTCTTTGTCCGGCGCGCCCATCTTGGCGCCCATCGCGGCCGGAACGGCGTAGCCCATGGTGCCCAGACCACCGGAATTCAGCCAGGTGCGCGGCTTTTCGTACTTGATGAACTGGGCGGCCCACATCTGGTGCTGGCCGACACCGGCGCAGTAGATGGCGTCCGGACCCGCGAGCTGGCCCAGCTTCTCGATGACGAATTCGGGCGACAGCGAACCGTCCGAGGGCGGATTCCAGCCCAGCGGGTAGCTCGTGCGGATGTTGTCCAGGTAGCTCCACCACTCCGAAAGTTCCAGCAGCGGAGCGCCCTTCGCGGCCGGGTCGGCCTTCAGGGTCTCGATCAGCTCGGCGATCACCTCGCGGCAGTCGCCCACGATCGGCACATCCGCGTGGCGGTTCTTGCCGATCTCGGCCGGGTCGATATCGGCGTGAATCACCTTGGCGTTCGGGGCGAACGAGTCGAGCTGTCCGGTGACGCGGTCGTCGAAGCGCGCGCCGAGGGTGATCAGCAGGTCCGACTTCTGCAGCGCCGCAACGGCTCCCACGGTGCCGTGCATGCCGGGCATGCCCATGTTGAGGGTGTGGCTGTCCGGGAACGCGCCGCGTGCCATCAGGGTGGTCACCACCGGAATGCCGGTCAGCTCGGCCAGTTCCAGCAGCTGGGCCGAGGCGTCGGCCTTGATGACGCCGCCGCCGACGTACAGCACGGGGGCCTTGGCGTCCATGATCATCCGGGCGGCCTCGCGCACCTGCTTACCGTGCGGCTTGGTCACCGGACGGTAGCCGGGCAGGTGCATCTCCGGCGGCCAGCTGAACAGGGTGTTCGCCTGCAGCACATCCTTGGGGATGTCGACCAGCACCGCGCCGGGGCGGCCGGTGGCGGCCAGGTGGAAGGCCTCGGCGATCGTGCGCGGGATGTCGATCGGGTCGTTGACCAGGAAGTTGTGCTTGGTGACCGGCATGGTGATGCCGGAGATGTCGGCCTCCTGGAAGGCGTCGGTGCCGATCAGGCTCCGGCCGACCTGGCCGGTGATGGCGACCAGCGGCACCGAGTCCATCTGGGCGTCGGCGATCGGGGTGACCAGGTTGGTCGCGCCCGGGCCGGAAGTGGCCATGCACACGCCGACCTTGCCGGTGGCCTGCGCGTAGCCGGTCGCCGCGTGACCGGCGCCCTGCTCGTGCCGGACCAGGACGTGACGCACCTTGGTGGAGTCGAAGAGCGGATCGTAGACCGGGAGTACCGCACCACCCGGAATGCCGAAGACCGTGTCGACGCCGAGCTCCTCGAGGGAGCGGACGACCGACTGCGCGCCGGTGACCCGCTCGGGCGGGATCTGGCGGCGGTTCGGGGCGGCAGTAGCCGCAGGTGTCGGCTGGGTAGCCGTGGGCGCGGGCCTGCGGGCACTGGGCCCGGGCCGAGCGGTAGGTGCGCTCACCGTCTTGATCCTTTACTGCTTGTCGTTCTTGCGGAACTGACCTGAACACAAAAAAGCCCCCGACAGCCAAGGCTGGTCGAGGGTGGCGCGTCGCAGCTGCGAGCTGAAGTAATCAGTCTCAGCGCTGGACGCGCCGGCCGATTACGAGGAGCTCGATTCGATTCACGCAAACGACGGTATGTGTGCGTGAGGCGTGGAGTCAAATTACTTGACATTGGCGTCCCATTATGTGAGACAGGGCGGTTATCTGTGTCCGTTCGCCATAATGCGAGGATGAGGGTGTGTCCTCGTCGCATCAGTCCGTGCCACCTGCTCGATCGTCCCACACCGCCGAGGCGGGAGCTGATACGGGTCGGGTGATCAGAATCCCCCGCCTGGTTCACATCGGGGTTTTCCTGCTGCTGTTCTGCGCGGCATTCCCGTTCTTCGGCTGGCCCCAGGTGATGTGGATTCTGTTCGCGATCCCAGCGGCGGCCGCGATCTGGGTCGAGCGGACCCGCACCACCGTGTCCGCGGCCGGGCTGGACCTGCGGACCTTCTTCGGCTCCCGGCATATCGACTGGTCACAGGTGCAGGGGGTGAGCATCCCGAAGCGGGGATATGTGCGCGCGCACCTCACGGACGGGTCCGAGGTGAAGCTCCCCGCCGTCGGCTACGACCGGTTGCGCGCCCTGATCGAGGCCTCCGGCGGCCGCATTCCCGACCCGTTCGCCGCGGCGGAAGAGGCGGCGGCGGCCAAGGCCGAGGCGGAGCGAGCCGAAGCGGAGCGGGCCGAGGATGTGTCGGAGAACACCGACGGCGAGAGCACCGAAAACACGACACCCGCCACTGAGGGGCCGGACATTACGGAGGGGCCGGACATTGCCGAGGCCGACACCGAGCCCACGTCCGAGTCCGGCAGCTGAGGGCGGACACATCGCCGCGCATGACGAACGGCTCTCCGCGCGGCCCGCGAACCAGCGCACTCCCACATAGACCGCATCGCAGCGGGCGCCCGCAGCGAGTCCTCTTCCATTCCGGCACCTGAACGATCGGGCACCTGAACGCGGATACATCACCCGCATCGGGACTGCCGACATTGCGGGTCAGCCGCGCACGCATCCGCGCGCAGCTAACCGGCCAGTAGTAGGTCGCGCGGCGAGGGAATACCGGCCGCGGTGTATACGCTGGTAGTGGTGCGCTCGCGTCCGGGACACGATCGACGCGCGGCGCAAACCACCCGCCCACCGGCGGTCCACCACCTCCTCACTCGGGAGTAACGTAAATAGGCCGTTCAGGCACTCGCTGTCGCTGAACAGCCCCCGCGACGAGATTCGAGGACCCAACACTCATGCCACCGCTTCGTTCACGCACCACCACGGCCGGACGCAATGCCGCAGGCGCACGCGCGCTGTGGCGGGCCACCGGCCTCACCGACTCCGACTTCGGCAAGCCGATCGTCGCCATCGCGAACTCGTACACCCAGTTCGTGCCGGGCCACGTGCACCTCAAGGACGTAGGCGAGATCGTGGCGGGCGCGGTGCGGGCCGCGGGTGGCGTGCCGCGCGAATTCCACACCATCGCCGTCGACGACGGCATCGCGATGGGCCACGGCGGCATGCTGTACTCGCTGCCCAGCCGCGAGATCATCGCCGATTCGGTGGAGTACATGGTCAACGCGCACACCGCCGACGCGCTGGTGTGCATCTCCAACTGCGACAAGATCACCCCGGGCATGCTGAACGCCGCGATGCGGCTGAACATCCCGGTCGTGTTCGTCTCGGGCGGGCCGATGGAGGCCGGTAAGGCCGTGGTCGTGGGCGGTGTCGCGCAGGCGCCGACCGACCTGATCACCGCGATCTCGGCCAGCGCGTCCCCCGATGTCGACGACGACGGCCTCACCGAGGTCGAGCGCAGCGCCTGCCCGACGTGCGGTTCGTGTTCGGGCATGTTCACCGCCAACTCGATGAACTGCCTGACCGAGGCGCTGGGTCTGGCCCTGCCCGGCAACGGCTCCACGCTGGCCACCCACGCGGCGCGCCGCGCGCTGTTCGAGCGGGCCGGAGCCGCGGTCGTCGAGATCGCGAATCGCTGGTACCGCGAGGACGACGCCTCGGTGCTGCCGCGAAACATCGCCAACGCCAAGGCATTCCGCAACGCGATGGCCCTGGACGTGGCGATGGGCGGCTCGACCAACACAGTGCTGCACACCCTGGCCGCCGCGCAGGAGGGCGAGATCGACTTCGATCTCGGCACCATCGACGAGATCTCGCGCCGGGTGCCCTGTCTGTCCAAGGTCTCCCCCAACTCCGATTACCACATGGAGGACGTGCACCGCGCCGGCGGCATCCCCGCCATCCTCGGCGAGCTGCGCCGCGGCGGACTGCTGGAGACCGACGTCACCTCCGTGCACACCCGCACCCTCGACGAGTGGCTGGACACCTGGGACATCCGCTCGGGCAAGGCCAGCGACGAGGCCGTCGAGCTCTTCCACGCCGCACCGGGCGGCGTGCGCACGACCGTGCCGTTCTCGACCGATAACCGCTGGTCCTCGCTGGACACCGATGCCGACAACGGCTGCATCCGCGATATCGCGCACGCCTACACCGTCGAGGGCGGGCTGTGCGTGCTGCGCGGCAATATCGCCCTGGACGGCGCGATCCTCAAGACCGCCGGCATCGACGAGGACCTGTTCACCTTCGAGGGCCCGGCCGTGGTGCTCGAATCCCAGGAGGACGCTGTCTCCGCGATTCTCGCCAAGAAGATCCAGCCGGGCGATGTGGTGGTGATCCGCTACGAGGGTCCTGCGGGCGGACCGGGCATGCAGGAGATGCTGCACCCCACCTCGTTCCTGAAGGGGTTGGGCCTGGGCAAGGTGTGTGCTCTGATCACCGATGGCCGCTTCTCCGGCGGCACCTCGGGCCTGTCCATCGGGCACATGTCCCCCGAGGCGGCCAGCGGCGGCGCCATCGGCCTGATCGAGAACGGTGACCGCATTCGTATCGACGTGCACACCCGCGCGCTCGAATTGCTGGTCTCCGACGAGGTTTTGGCCGAGCGCCGCGCGAAAATGGATGCGCGCGAGCGCCCGTGGCAGCCGGTCGCCCGGGATCGCACCGTTACCACCGCACTTCGGGCGTACGCGGCACTGGCGACCTCGGCCGACAAGGGCGCGGTTCGCCGGGTGCCCTGAGCAGACCCAGCAAGAAGGCCGGGGACTCGCGACGAGTCCCCGGCCTTCGGCGTCTGTCCGGCCGGATCGGGTCCACCGGCGAACCGCAGTAGCCGTCCTGGCAGGTCCCTACCTGGAGATCCCGTGGAACGGATTGCCGCCGTGCAGGTAGAACCAGCTCGCGGCGGCCGCGATCAGCGCCAGGACCAGCACCGCGAACGAACCGAACATCGGGCGGGTGGCCCAGCCGCGGTTGCGGTCGAAGGACAGGCGGCCCGGGCCGGTAAGGATCAGCACGGCGGCCAGGCCCGCGAGGATCGACTCCAGTTCCACTGTCTTGTACTGGAATCCGGAGGCCATCCCCTCCTTCCACAGCCACGCGTCGGTGATCGAGGCCAGCACGGCGCCCGCGGCCAGCGGCGTGGCCAAGCCCAGGATGATCAGGATGCCCCCGCCGACCTCGGAGACGGTGAGCAGCGACGCGGACAGCTCGACGTGCTTCCAGCCGCCGTGGGCCAGCATGTCGCGGGTGCCGCCGAGGCCCGGGCCGTGGAACCAGCCCGCCAGCTTCTGCAGGCCGTGATAGAGGAAGGTCAAGCCCAGGACCAGGCGCAGCCCCAGCAGGCCCAGATCCTGGGTGCCGCGCCGGGCATCGGCGCGCGGGCGACGCAGCCGAGCCGCGCCGTCGGGGGGCGTGGGGGCCGGGGGAATCGTGGCGAAGGCGTAGGTGGCCGCGACCGGATCGCCCGCGGGCGGGTCCTGCCTGGTCAGCTTTTCGGTTCGCGCCGCCGCGCCGTGCAAGTCGGGGGTCGCCGCGGGAACATCCGGGTCGAGGCCGAGTTCGTCGTCGGTGCGTGGAACATCCCTGCCGATGGTCTTCAGGGACGGGAACTCACCAGTGGGCGCGTCGTAGGGACTGCCCGCTGGCTGCCCGGGTGACATCGGCCCGGAGCGTACATTCGGCTTCTCGGTCACCCGAGAAGACTATGTCGGCACGACGGCCCGCGGGGTGTGTCCAGGCGGCGTGTCCGCGCCACGCGACCGGGCCGTGTCACCCCCTGCGAGCGCCCGCGTGGGTATTTCCGTAACGTCTTCGGCATGAGTTTGGTTGTCGCCGGCCGTGTCGCTGTGAGCGTGGTTGCCACCGCCGGTCTGCTGGCCGGGTGCGCCAGCTTCGACGATTCCGCGTCCAAACCGTTCACTCCCGCGCCGACGATCATCCCCGAGGGTTCGGGGCCGACCACCACGCCCAGCGTGCCGCCCTCGGCCGCGCGACGCCCCGCCGGACCGTGCGTCGACCCTGATCCGGCCGTCGTGGTGTCCTGCCTGGATACGACCGGCCAGCTCGCCGTCATGCCCGACGGGCAGCAGGCCGTGGTCCCCGAGCGCGTCACCGGACGAATCGTGAAGGTCGTCGCGGTGGATCCCAGTCAGGTGCCGCCGGCTCCGGCCGAGGTCGCCCGGCTCGACGTCGACGCCACGGGCGACGGCGGACTCAGCGATGTCACATTGTCGCCAACATATGCGCAGGACGGGCTGATGTACGCGTACATCACCACGCCGAGCGACAATCGGATCGTGCGCATCGGCGCGGGCGGCGTGCCGAAGCCGATTCTCACCGGAATCCCGAAGGGCCCCACCGGTAATCGCGGTTCCATCGACTTCGTCTCCCCCACCCAGATGGTGGTGATCACCAGCAATGCCGGCAACCCGGCGCTGGCCACCGACCCGAATTCGCTGGCGGGCAAGCTGTTCACCATCGACAGCCCGGCGCCGGGCAACGCGACGCCGAAGGTTATCGCCTCGGGCATCGGCGTCGCGGGCGGCGTGTGCCCGGATCACAAGGACACCATCTGGTTCACCGACCGCGTCGCCACCCAGGACCGGCTGCAGCGCATTGCCCCCGACGGCACGGTGACCACCGGCTGGACCTGGCCGGACCGGCCGGGAGTTTCGGGCTGCGCGGCCGCCGCCGACGGCGTCGCGGTCGCGCTGACCGGCGCCAAGGCCCTGGCCTTCGCGACCGCCGACCCGAACACCCACGCGATCACCACCCCGCCGACGCTGGTGGCGCAGAACAAATACGGCGCACTGAACGGCGCATCCCTGTCCCCGGACGGCTACGTATGGGTCGGCTCGGCCAACAAGCCCTCGGTCACGGGCCCCCTCGACGATCGCATCATCCGCATCCCACCGCCGAAGGGCGGCAGCAGCGGCAGCAAGGACTAGCCGAACCCGAAAACGACTGCGGCGCACCGATTCCGAACCGGTGCGCCGCAGTCGTTCTGTCAAAGGCCCGGGATGCGCGCACCGGGCGGGCATCCCGGGCCGACTAGCTCACGCCGCAGGCGGCAAGCACCAGCTCGCGCACGCGCGCCGCATCCGCCTGGCCGCGGGTGGCTTTCATGACGTCACCGACGACCTTGCCGGCGGCCTGGACCTTGCCCGACCGGATCTTCTCGGCGATGTCCGGGTTGGCGGCCAGGGCCTTGTCGACCTCGGCCTGCAGGGCCGAGTCGTCGGAGACCATGCCCAGGCCCTTGGCCTCGACGATGGCGCCGGGCTCGCCCTCGCCGGCCAGGACGAAGTCGACGACCTGCTTGGCGACCTTGCTGTTGATGGTCTTGGCCTCCACCAGGGCGGCGACCTCGGCGACCTGGCGCGGGGTGATGGGCAGTTCCTCGAGGGTCCGCTCGGACTCCTTGGCCTGCTCGGTGAGGTAGTTGACCCACCAGGCGCGCGCGGCGTCCACCGAGGCGCCCGCGTCGACGGTGGCGATGATCAGGTCCAGGGCGCCGGCGTTGATCAGATCGCGGAACACCTCGTCGGACAGGCCCCAGTCGGCCTGGATGCGGGCGCGGCGCAGCCACGGGTACTCGGGGATGGTGCCGCGCAGCTGCTCGATCCAGGCGGCGTCGGGGGCGATCGGCTCCAGGTCGGGCTCGGGGAAGTAGCGGTAGTCCTCCGCGGACTCCTTCGGGCGGCCGGGCGAGGTGGTGCCGTCGGTCTCGTGGAAGTGGCGGGTCTCCATGAGGATGCTGCCGCCCGCGGCGAGCACCGCGGCCTGGCGGCGCATCTCGAACCGCACCGCGACCTCGACGCTCTTGAGTGAGTTCACGTTCTTGGTTTCGGTGCGGGTGCCGAATTCGCTTGCGCCCTTGGGCATCAGCGAGACGTTCGCGTCGCAGCGCAGCGAGCCCTGCTCCATCTTCACATCGGAGACGCCGAGCGATTTCAGGACCTCGCGCAGCGCGGTGACGTACGCGCGGGCGACCTCGGGCGCGCGCTCGCCGGCGCCGGTGACCGGCTTGGTGACGATCTCGATCAGCGGCACACCGGCGCGGTTGTAGTCCAGCAGCGAGTGGCTCGCGCCGTGGATGCGGCCGGTGGCGCCGCCGACGTGCAGCGACTTGCCGGTGTCCTCCTCCATGTGGGCGCGCTCGATCTCGACGCGGAAGGTGGAGCCGTCGTCCAGCACGACGTCCAGGTGGCCGTTCACGGCGATCGGCTCGTCGTACTGGCTGATCTGGTAGTTCTTCGGCTGGTCCGGGTAGAAGTAGTTCTTGCGCGCGAAGCGGCCCCACGGGGCGATCGAGCAGTTCAGCGCCAGCCCGATGCGGATCGCCGACTCGACCGCCTTCTCGTTCACCACCGGCAGCGAGCCGGGCAGGCCCAGGCAGACCGGGCAGACCTGGGTATTCGGCTCCGCGCCGAACTCCGTCGGGCAGCCGCAGAACATCTTGGTCGCCGTGCCCAGCTCGACGTGGACCTCCATGCCCAGCACCGGCTCGAACCGGTCGACGACATCGGCATAGTCCATCAAGTCCACCGTGGGTGCAGTCATGCCGACAAGTCTAAGGACAGCCCCCGACTTCCTCGCCCCCGTCCCCCGTCCAGAGGGATGAAAGCCCTCACCCGCCCGAGCTCGGGTGAGGGCTCCCCTCCTGGGTTGCCGGTCAGTCCGCGGCTATCGCCTCGACGATCGGCATTCGAGCCGCGCGCACCGCGGGCGGTATGGATCCCACCAGCGCGAGGATCAGTGCGGCCGTGGCATAGACCAGCAGCATCGGGCTCGGGCTGTAGACCACCGGAATGGTCATGGCGCGTTCGAACGCGATGTCCGCAAGATACTGGAGTGCCCCGCCCACGGCCAGCCCGAGCAGCGCCCCGCACAGGCCGATACCCGCCGCCTCGGTCAGGACCGCACGCAGCAGGAAGCGGCGGCTGGTGCCCATCGCCCGCAGCACACCGAGCTCGCGACGGCGCTCGAGTACCGAGAGCATGAGCGTATTGAGCAGCGCCACGGTCGATACCAGCACCATGATCCACAGGATCGACGTGGACAGCGACGTGCCCTGCTCCACCCCGCGGGTCGTCGCGGCGAGCGCGCCGCGGCCGCTGTCGAGGTGCAGGCCCGCGGGCAGTGACCTGCGGATCAGATCCATTTCGGCGGCCGGGTTCACCCCCGGCGCGAAGCTCACCCCGAGAATGGTCTCCCCGGGCCGGTCGTACCACTGCCGCATCACGTCCAGGTCCAGCAGCACGGTTCCCACGATCGCCGAGAAGTACGGAACCACCTGCAGCACCCGAACGCGGTGCACGCCACTCGGAGTCGGCAGGTCCACCTCCGCCCCCTCCCGCACGCCCAGGGATCGGGCCACATCCCCGGACAAAACAATGCCCGCTCCGGACGCCATCAGATCCGGTACGCCAGGCTTCAGCTCATCGATCAGCCCGACCGGGTCCCCGCGCTCGTACGCCTGCAGCATCACCTGGCCGCGTCCGAGCGTGGCGAAGGCCATCTGCGCCGAGCCGATACCCGAAACACCCGGCAGCGCACCGATTTTCGCCTTCAGATCGGCGGGCAGCAGCGGCCCGGTGGGAAACTGCCCCATCGAGGTGGGACTGATGTAGGCGTCGCGGCGGGCCAGATCGGCGAAGGTCGCACTCGCCGAGTCGACCAGATTGCGCGAGGCGCCGCCCATCGCTACGACCGAGCTGATCCCCACCATGACGGTCATCACCGTCGCCCAGACCCGCTGCGGCGCACGCTCGACCGTGGTGGCGCCCAATGCCCCCGGCGCCCCGAAGATCCGGGCGATCGCCGCGGTTGCCCGGACGATCGGCCCGGTCGCGGCGAAGCACACGTGAAGTGCTCCGGTGACCGCCAGCGCGAGCGAGGCCATCGCGTACCGGCCGATGTCGGCGCCGGCGACGAAGACCGCCACGACGAGCATCGCGATGCCGATGATCAGTGCCGCCCACCGGAACAGCGGACTCACCAGATCGGATTTGGACACCCCGACCGGCGCCAGGGCCTCGATCGGCTCCACCTTGTAGACCTGGCGCGCGGCACTCGCGGCGGCCGCCATGCTGGCGACCACGCAGGCGGCGATCGCCACCGGGACAGCGTATCCCGGCACCATGTAGTCGGTGCGCGCCTGTACCGAGGCCACCATCGCCGGGGGAAGCTGATTGATCGCGAAGCGCCCCGCGAACGCCCCGACGACCGAACCGATTACACCGCCGAGCAGCCCCAGCAGCGCCGCCTCGGCGATCAGGTCGCGCACCATCGGCGCCCGCCGCCCGCCGATTGCCCGCAGCATCGAGAGCACCGGACGTCGTTGCGCCACGGCCATACTCATCGCGTTGTAGATCAGGAAGGCCGAGACGATCAGCGCGGCAACCGCGGCCATCGCGGTCGAGTAGCTCACCAGCTGGATGGCCCCGCCCGCCTGCGCGGCACGCAGCCCCGGATCGGCGACGACGGCGCGCCCGCCCACCACCTTCGTCAGTTCCGAACGCAGCTGTGTCACATCGGCGTCGGCGGCGGGCACGATCTCGATCGAGTCCAGCGAGCCGGCGCGATTCATGATCTGCTGTGCCATCGGCAATGTGGCCACGACGATGTGCCCGTCGTTGACCTGCCGGGACGTCGCGTCGTCGAGCACGCCCGCCACGGTGACCCGCGCCGCGCCGAGGGTGAACTGCTCACCCTTCGTGTAACCCGTTGCGGCGCCGACCAGGACGCCGTTGGGCACGGCGAGCATCGCGAACGCTTGACTGCCGATCGAACCGTTCAGGGAGCTGTCCAACTCCATGACGGTCGCGTCCGCGCCGATCACCAGGGTGTGATCGGCGCTCACCGGCGCCCGCAGCATCGGCACCGCCGCCGCCACCCCGGGCAACGCCCGGATCGGCTGCAGCAGTTGCTGATCGAATCCGCTGTCGGTGATGCCCGAGACCTCGAGCGCGGCCTTGCCGCCCAGCGCCTTGGACAGCTTGCCGACCGATCCGGTCACCGATCCGGAGATGCTCAGGACCGAGACCAGCAGCGTCGCCGATACCGCCAGCACGGTCAGCGACATCAGGGTGCGCCCGCGGTGCACGAAGAGTTCGCCGATATTGAACAGCCGCAAGCGATCCCAGGCCGCTCGCGGCGAAAATGCGGACGTTGTCACGGACGAACCGCCTGCGCCTCGGCGATACCGGATCGCACGGCGGCGGGCTCGGGCGCGTCGTCAGCGCTCAGGTCGTCGGGCGCGTGCGGCCCGGCATGGTCGTGCGCCGTCCGTCCGGCATGCTCCCCCGCCACGATCGAGCCGATTCGCCCGTCCCGCAGCGTGATAACCCGATCGCAGTAGTGTGCCGCGCCCATGTCGTGTGTCACCATCACCACCGAATTACCGGCCTCGGTGATCGAGCCGAGCAGTTCCAGAATCGCCGCGCCGGTCTTGGAATCGAGATTTCCGGTGGGCTCGTCGGCCAGGATCAGCGGCGGATCCATGATCAGCGCCCGCGCCACCGCGACCCGCTGCATCTGCCCGCCGGACAGCTCGGCCGGGCGGTGCTCGGCCCGATCGGCCAGGCCGACGAGCTCGAGCAGTTCCAGCGCGCGCGGTTTGGCCTTGCGTAATCCGGTGCCGTCCAACAGCTTCGGGATGGCGACGTTCTCCCATGCGGTCAGCGTGGGCAGCAGGTTGAAGAACTGGAACACGAAACCGACTCGGTGCCGCCGGAATTCGGACTGCCGGTCGTCGCCCAGACCGCCGATCTCCTCGCCCTGGAAGAGGATCGATCCCGAATCGGGAGAATCCAGCGCGCCCAGCAGATGCAGGAGCGTGGATTTTCCCGATCCGGACGGACCGACGATCGAGGCGAACTCACCCGCGCCGATACTCAGGCTGATGCCGTCCAGGGCGCGCACACGCTGCTGCCCCACCCGGTATTCCTTCACGACGTCGGTCAGTTCCAACATTCAGTGCCCTTCTTGCCGAATCAGCTCGCCAGCGCCATCCGTTCATGCGGACGCGGGGCGTCCTGGACGTCGAGCAGCGCCCGCAGCGCGGGCTGTTCGGCGGCCAGTTCGAGATACGCCTCCGCCGGAGACTGTCCTTGCAGCAGAGCCATATCCAACTTCGCATGTAAATGGTTGTTCCAGCGGTACCGTAGCGCAGCAAGCACGCCCGCGGGCCCGCCGAACAATCGTTCACAATCCGGAAGTTCCTCGAACAGGCCCGGAGCCGCCGGGTCGACGGCCGCCCGGGCCAGGACCTCGTGCAGGATCTCGGTTCGGCTGTGGTGATCGGTCCATGACATCGCACCCACCCCTTCCCTGTTTCGCCGTCGGTGTCGTGCCAACGACGCTACGGACGCCGCGGTCCGGAAACCTCGTGCCGAGGGCGTGAGTTGTTCCCCGCCGGTCTCCGCCCCCGGTAGGAGAGCGCGCCCGCTCCGGGAACGATGTACCAGGGAGTAGGCGGTCGCTAGCCTGGTCATATGGAGGTGATCCGGGTCATAGTGTTCGCGGCCTGCGGCGGGCTGCTGGTGTACGCGGCCTGGAAGGTGGTCACCGGCTGGCGGCACGCCCGCCAGCGCGTAATCGACTTCCACCGCGATCCGTACGGCACCTTCATGCGGCACCTGGAGGAGCTGCCGTTCGACTACCCTCCGGCGGTGATCATCGTCGCCGACCTGGGGGCGGCGGTGGCCGCGCTCACCGGCACGGTGCAGCGCAGTCACTACTTTCCCACCGCTGTCCCGATCCTCGCGATGATCTTGGTGAGCTTCGCGTTCCCGGTGATGACACTGTTCGGGGCCCTGCCCCGGCCGGTGGCACTGGCCACGGTCGGACTGGTGGCCCAGGGCCTGTTCCTGCTGCAACCCGTGCCGCTGGACGCCTCGCCCTCGGTGCTGTTCGTCATCACCGGCGAGATCGCGGCGATCGCTCCGAAACGCATCAGCCTGCCCTTCACCGGCATCGCGATAGCCGAGCTGGTCTTGTTCCAGGCGGTCGGGTACACGATCGATGCGCTGCCCTTCTACATCGTCGGCGTCATTCTCGGCACCCTGGTCGGCATCATGATGCAGTACCAGCGGCTGTATCTCTATCAGGAGCGGGAGAACCAGGAGATCCGCGCCGCGCAGGCCGCCGACGCCGAACGTCACCGCATCGCCCGCGAGGTGCACGACGTGATCGCGCATTCGCTGAGCATCACGCTGCTGCACCTGACCGCGGCCCGGCACTCCCTGCAGACCGACCGCGACGTGGACGAGGCCATCGACGCCCTCGCCGACGCCGAACGTCTGGGTCGCCAGGCCATGGCCGATATCCGTCACACGGTGGGCCTGCTCGACCAGCGCCCATCCAGCCTGACCCCCGAGCCGACACTCGACGACATCGAGGATCTGGTCGAGGATTTCGTCCGCGCCGGGCTGAACGTCGACTTCTCACTCGCCGGCGACACCCGCGCGGTCTCCGCGACGACGGGCCTGGCGCTGTTCCGGATCAGTCAGGAATCCCTCGCCAACATCGCCAAGCACGCCCCCGATGCCGCGGCCACCCTGCGCATCGAGGTGACCGACAGCGAGGTCACCGCCCTGGTGACCAATACGATCGACGACCCCGCGCCGGTGCGCCGCGGGCGGGGTATGGGTCTGCCGGGAATGCGCCAGCGCGCCACTCTCATCGGCGGCACCCTCAGCGCGGGACCGAACCGGGGCGGGTGGGAGGTGCGCGCCGGATTCCCGATCGCCGCCGCCCGCCCGGTTCTGCCGTGCGGAAGCCCCGCACCGGACGCCCCACTGCGCATCGTGCGCGAGGCATTCAGCACCGTTACTCGAAAGCTCCAGGAGGGCATGTGATCCCGGCTACCCCGACGAACGCCGAGGAGACCGGGGACGACGTCGTCATCGTGCTGGTGGTCGACGATCAGGAACTGGTCCGCGGCGGCCTGCGCCGAATCCTGCGCCGGCGCGACGGATTCCATGTCACCGAGTGCGCCGACGGCGACGAGGTGCCCGCGGCGCTGGCCGCCCAGCCCGCCGATGTGGTGCTGATGGATCTGCGGATGAAACGCCTCGGCGGAATCGACGCCACCCGCGCCCTGCGGGCCCGCGCCGGCGCGCCCCCGGTGCTCGTGCTGACCACTTTCGACGACGATCAGCTACTTTCTGGCGCACTGCGGGCGGGCGCGGCGGGGTTCATCCTGAAGGACTCCCCCGCCGAGGATCTGATCCGCGCGGTGCGCACCGTCGCCGACGGCGGCTCGTGGCTCGATCCGTCGGTCACCGGACGGGTGCTGTCGGCCTACCGAACGGTCCGCCCGACCCCCGCGGGCGGCCGCAGCCGCCTGGACGAGCTGACCGCGCGCGAACTCGAGGTGCTGCAGCGGATCGGCCGCGGGCGGGTCAACACCGAGATCGCCGCGGAGCTGGGTATCTCCGAGGTGACCGTAAAGAGCCACGTAGGGCACATTTTCGGCAAGCTCGGGTTACGCGACCGGGCGGCGGCGATCGTCTTCGCGTTTGACCACGGCGTGGTAACACCCGGAGAATCGTCTCGATAGAGGGGCAGGCAATCCCGGTGCGGCAGCCGGGCACCGGTGTCACACCCTGCCCAGGGAGTGGAGGTTTCACGGGTGAACGCGACGCGATCACGAGCCGGGAGCAGATTCGGCCCGTACGAGCTGCGCTCACTCATCGGCCGCGGCGGCATGGGCGAGGTCTACGAGGCGTACGACACGCACAACGATCGCGTGGTTGCCCTGAAGTTGCTGCCCGCGGAGCTGGCGCAGGATCCGACCTACCGCGAGCGATTCCGCCGCGAATCCCATGCCGCGACGCGCATCGCCGATCCGCACATCGTCCCGATCAATCGTTCGGGCGAGATCGAGGGCACGCTCTATCTCGACATGCGCCTCATCCGGGGAGACGATCTGCGCGCGCTGCTGCGCCGCCAGGGCGCGATGGATCCCGAACGCGCCGTGCACATCGTCGCGCAGGTGGGCGCCGCCCTGGACGCCGCGCACGCCGCCGGGCTGGTGCATCGCGACGTGAAACCCGCCAATGTCCTTGTCACGCCGACCGATTTCGCATTTCTGACCGATTTCGGCATCGCCCGCAGCGAGGGCGACAGCTCAACCACCATGGTGGGCATCACCGCCGGTTCGTACACCTACATGGCCCCCGAGCGCTTCGACTCCGGCCCGATCACCGGGCGCGCGGACACCTACTCGCTGGCCTGTGTGCTGTTCGAATGCCTAACCGGCGCAACGCCCTTCGCGGTGCAGAACGTCAGCACGCTGATCCGATCGCATCTGTCCGATCCGCCCCCGCGGCCCAGCCTGTACCGGCCGGACATCCCGGAGGCGCTGGACGCGGTGATCGCGCACGCCATGTCCAAATCGCCCGCCGATCGCTTCGCCAGCACCGGGGAATTCGCGGGCGCCGCGCGGGCGGCGGTGGGTCTGACCGCCGGATCCGAGCCCACCGCACGGGAATACGTGCCCAAGCCGGAGCACGAGGCCCCGGCGCCGTCCCGGCTCGCGCCCGGACCGGGTGCGCCGCCGCCGGTGCCCGAGACCACGACATTCCAGCCGTTCGGGCCGCAGGGCCCGACAATCGCGGCCCAGTTCCAGCCGCGCGGGGAAGCGCCGCCGGAACAGCCGCGGTCCGCCGATCCGATGCCCGGCTCCCCGACGACGGTCATGCGTTCCGGTGCTCCGTCACCTGGCGGCGAGCGGAACTACCGGGGCACACCCGCATCGACGACCGATTCGCCGGCCGGTGCCATGCCCCGGGGACCGGTGCCGTCCACGGAATCCTCCGACGACACTCCGGACGCCGCCGTACAGCGCAGCTACACCACCACCGGCTCGCTACGGATCATCGCACCGCCCTCCCCGGAGGACCGGGACACCGGCAACGATCTGCCGGTGATCACGCCCACGGACGCGACGCAGGTGCGTCGCGAGGAATTTCAGTTCACCCCCCTGCCGACGCGGGAAACCGCGCGGGATCAGGCAGCATCGACGCCCCAGGCGGTCACGCCGGCCCCCGGCATATCCCCGCAGACGACGAAGATGCCGGTGCAGGGGCTGAATCTGCCCGCGTCCGAGCAGAATCCGTCGACGCAGGGACTCGATCTGCCGACGCAGTCGCCGGCCCTGCCGCAGCGTAAACCGCGCGACACGTCACCGCGGACCGAACTGCTTCCGTCGCCGGGCACTGCCGGCCCCGGGCGAAACGACGCCTACCGGTCCGAATCCGGCGACGAGACCACCTACATGCGCGTCGAACCGGACGCCTACGGCGAATACGACCGGGGCGAGGAGCACGGCCGGTACGAGCACGGCGGATACCCCCTGAACGAGTATCAGGAGGAGCCGCATTCGGCGCGCGCCTACAACTCGGCCGAGGGCTATGACCACGCCGGGTACGAACATGCCTCCGGCGCAGGCGAGTACGGCTATTCGGAGGCCGAATACGCCGCCGAGGGCGAATATGCCTACGCCGAAGGCGAGTACCACGGCGCCGCGGGCGAATACGGATACACCCAGCACGAATACGGCTCCGCGGAGGGCGGATACGAGTACGCCGAGGGCGAATACGCCGGCGCCGAGGGCGAATACGAGTACGCGGAGGGCGAATACGGCACGGCCGAGGACAAGAAGCCGCCGGCCAAGCGCTCGGTGGCGCTGCCGGTCGTACTCAGCGTCCTCGGCATCGCCGTGGCCGTAGGCGCGGCGGTGATCGGATGGCAGGTGCTGGGCAAGCCCGGCGGCAGCACCACCACCGGCGCCGCCAACGTCTCCACCGCCGCACCGGTCGTCGCGACCACCGGCCCCGCCGGCGCGCCGGTGACCTCGGCCGCGGACACCACCACCAGCGCCGCCCGCAAGACCCCGCCGGCTGGGGCAACCGTCTGCCGATCCACCTCGTCCACGGAGACCCCGTATACCAAGTCGGCCGTGGGCTCGGGAACGACCTGCGGATTCGCCGAGGCGGTTCGCAAGGCCTATGCGGCCGAGTCCTCCGACTCCGGTACCGCCACGCCGTCGTCGGTGGTCGCTGTCAGTCCTGCCACCGGGAAGTCATACACGCTGAGCTGCACGGCGACCGGTCGGCTGATCACCTGCACCGGCGGCGACGGCGCGATGGTGTACCTGTACTGAGCACCGCCGGAAGTGGCTCGGCGTTCGTCACAAATAGGACACTTCGGTCGTTCCGGTTGACCGCAGGACCACGACGGCACAGAATTCCTCGACCAACCGGTGGCCCGTGCACGAGCCACCGCGCGAAAGCTGGAGGATAGCCGGGTGTACGTAGCGGGAACGCTGGGCAGGCGCGGCGGACGCCTCATCGCGGCGGTGTGCGGGCTCGCCCTGACCGTCGCGGCCTGCGTGGGATGTTCGGCCAAGCCTCCGGAGGACGACACGGCGGGGGTGTTGTCGCGGCCCGTCAACGCGGCCCCGGGCGCGGTCGTCGCGATGCCGGGCACGCTGGCCGCCGACTTCGCCACGCTGCTGCCGACGCTGGGCGGCCACGCCGGGATGGCGATCATGGCCGTGGGCGGCAATGTCGTAGCGACCATGGGCGACTGGAAGACCGGCCCGGCCTGGTCGACGATGAAGATTCCGCTGGCCCTCGCGACGCTGCACAGCGACAGCAACACGCCCAGCTACGAGCTCTCCGCGGCGATCACCGAATCCGACAACAGCGCCGCCGATCAGCTGTGGCAGTCCCTCGGCACGCCCGATCAGGCCGCCGCGCAGATCGCTGCGATTCTGCGCCAGGGCGGCGATACCACCACCCAGGTGCCCGCGAACCGCGCACGATCGGACTACTCGGCCTTCGGCCAGGCCACCTGGGCCCTCACCGATCAGGTGCGGTTCGCCTCGCGCCTGCCCTGCCTGCCCAACGCCGGCACGGTGACCGATCTGATGGGCAAGGTGGTGTCCAGCCAGCAGTGGGGCCTGGGCCATGTCGACAACGCGTCCTACAAGGGCGGATGGGGTCCCGATCAGGCGGGCAACTATCTGGTCCGCCAGCTCGGGCTGGTCCAGACACCCAACGGTCAGATGGCGGTCGCCGTTGCCGCGCAGGCGAACTCGGGCGGCCTCGACGACGGCGAGGCGATGCTGACCAAGATCGCGCCCCTGATCGTCAAGCATCTGGGCGACCTGCCGGCCGGGAAATGCCAAACGGGACATTGAGCCCACAGGGCCCGGCACCGACTGTTCACGGACCCGAATCCTCGCCGTCACGGCAATGACGGCATGATGGGCGGCATGCGCATCGGAGTCTTGACCGGAGGCGGAGACTGCCCAGGACTGAACGCGGTCATCCGAGCCGTCGTCCGCACCGCGAACGGCCGGTACGGCGACGCGATCGTCGGCTTCCAGGACGGGTGGCGCGGCCTACTGGAGGATCGCAAGATCCAGATCCTCAACGACGACCGCACCGACCGCCTGCTCACCAAGGGCGGCACCATGCTCGGCACGGCGCGCACCAATCCGGACGTCCTGCGCGAGGGACTCGGCCGGATCAGGCAGACCCTGGACGACAACGGCATCGACGCGCTCATCCCGATCGGCGGCGAGGGCACCCTGACCGCGGCCAGCTGGCTCGCCGATGAGGGCGTACCGGTCGTCGGGGTGCCCAAGACCATCGACAACGACATCGACTGCACCGACACCACGTTCGGGCACGACACCGCCGTCACCATCGCCACCGACGCCATCGACCGGTTGCACACCACCGCCGAATCGCATCAGCGCGTCATGCTGGTGGAGATCATGGGACGGCACGCGGGCTGGATCGCGATGAACGCCGGCATCGCCTCCGGCGCCCACCTGACGCTGGTGCCCGAGGTGCCCTTCGATGTCGACGAGGTGTGCACGCTGATCAAACGCCGCTTCCAGCGCGGGGATTCACACTTCATCTGCGTCGTTGCCGAGGGCGCGAAGCCCGCCGAGGGATCCTTCGCGCTGCGGCAGGGCGGCATCGACGAATACGGGCACGAGCGGTTCACCGGGGTGGCGCACCAGCTGGGCGTGGAGATCGAGCGCCGCATCGGCAAGGAGGTGCGTACCACCGTGCTCGGGCACGTGCAGCGCGGCGGCACCCCGACCGCCTACGACCGGGTGCTGGCGACCCGTTTCGGCGTGCACGCCACCGAGGCCGTGCACGACGGCCAGTTCGGGCAGATGGTGGCGCTGCATGGCAACGACATCAACCTGGTGCCGCTGTCGGAGGCCACCAAACAGCTGAAGCTGGTGCCCACCAACAGGTATCAGGAAGCGGCCGCCTTCTTCGGCTGAGCCGTATCGGCCGATCGCTACGGCGTCGCCACGCCGGACGGCGCCGGCACTGCACCAGCCGGTCCCGCGTCCGTCGAGCCGGCCTGCTCCATCCGGCGGCTGCGGTACCGCACCAGCGCCCACAGCAGCACCGCCTCCGCGATCGCGGTGAACACCGTGAGGAACTGGCTGAAGTAACTGGCCAGCACGTTGACGACGGTCAGCGAGACGACATCCGACCAGATACCGAGCCGCAGTGCGATCTCCTCGTGCCCGCGCAGCCACGCCACCGCGGCGGCCGCGCAGCCGATGCCCACCGCGGCCTCGGCCACGGCGGCGATCGACAGCCCCACCATCGACTTCCAGCCGTGGCCCTGGGTGACGTCGAGCAGGTGGTTCAGCTGCGGCCAGCGCGAATGCCATCCGGCGATCACGACACCCGCCAGGATCAAGCGCAGCAGCGACCAGATCGCGTGCACGATCAGCACCGCGATCAGCACGACGCGCAGCGCGGGCAGCGGCAGGAAGCGGTTCTCGAACCGGACACCGAGGCGAGCCAGGCGCCCGCCGACAGTCGGCGCGACATCACAGGACACCGCCCGCACGTAGTTGGTCAGCGCCGCGTGGAGTTCGCGCTGCTGCGGACCGCACCCCTCGATGTCCACCGCACGCAGCTCGGCCAGCAGCAGCTCGCGGCGCTGGGAGGTCAGGCGGGTGCCGACGAACTGGCCCACCTCCTGGGTGACCGCGCCCAGCGCCTGCTCCGGTGAGCGGGCCGTGCGGTGCGCCGAGGTCCGCGCGACCGCGACGGTCAGCAGGAACGCCAGATAGATGATCGGCGCGGCCAGCGGGAAGAAATAGTTGTTGTTGGCGGTGATGAACTTGCCCACCTCGTCGATGAACAGACCCAGCCCGACGCCGGACAGCAGCGCCGCCCAGATCATCGCCCGCCGGCCCGAGGACATCAGCAGCAGCAGGACCGAGATCACCAGCAGCAGGCCGCCGAACAGGGCGTGGGCGATGTGATAGGTGCCCCCGCCGATCTTCGGATATCCCGAGGCCATCAGGTACAGCCGGGTGATCACGACGGTGAGCCCGAAGGCCACCGCCATCAACGTCACCAGCCGCCCCGCCTCCGGCCGCCACCGCATCCTCATACCCTGTGCGCCGATCATCAGTGTCCACACTGTCACACGGCGCCCCTGCGGCGGTGGACGATCGGGATTCCGGTGTTACAGCGGGGTCTTGTCCCACCACTGCGCCAGCACCTCGTGCGGCGGGGTGTCCGAGCCCGGCTCCGCTGAGCCACTGTCGAAGGCGTACAGCACCGCGGTGGCGCGGGCCGGATCGGAGTCGAAGCTCACCACCATCTCGGCGGTCTCGGTGTGCTCGTCGTCGGACTCGGCCCAGCTGCGCTGGCTGTAGCTGCTGTCGCCCTTGCTACCGGACGCGGTGGTGTTCGGCGGCACCGCGGCCAGCGCGGCCCGGGCGTTCGCGGCGGTATCGAACACCACGATCGCGTAGCCGAGCGAGGTCCGGCGCGAGGTGCATTCCCACGCGCCGAGCCAATTCGCCTGGGCCAGTGGATCACTGCGCCGGGTCTGGCCGGCGGTCTGTAGCACCTTTCCGGGTTGGCCCTGTGCGCTGCGCTCGCAGGCGACCCGGCCCTGATAGGCGTCGCCGGAACCCGAATCTCCCTGCGGCAGCAGCGTCGGGAAGTTCCGCGCAATCGCGGCGACCGGATCCGGCTGGTGGCCGGGGGCGGACGTTGCCGAGGGTGGCGCGCCACCCGTCGGCCGGGCGGTATCGGTGGCCGGACCGGTCTGCCGCAGACCGGGATTCACGCCCGTAGACCGGTGCGGCGAGCCATCCGACAGGATGAAGATTCCCGCGACGACCACGACCAGCACTGCCACCACGCCGATTACCGCCCACAGCACCGCATTCGAGGATCGTCTTCGATGGCGTTGCAGCAGCACCGAATTCGGCGGAAATCCGGTGGGACTCGGAGGTAGCAACGGCGGTGCGGCCGGATTCACGTGACCGTTGAGCGGGGCGCCCGGCGCCAGCGGCGGCGCACTCTGCGGCGCGGCCGGGCCCACGGGCATCCCCGGGTATCCCCCGGCGGGCACGGGCAGCGCCGCCGGTTTCGGTGCCGTCAGTGCGTGTTTCGCCGCGGCCGCGAAGTCCGAGCAGGTGGCGAATCGGTCCGCCGCCCGCTTGGCCATCGACCGGGCCAGCACGAGATCCATCGCCGGATTCAGTCCCGCGCGCCGCGCGCTGATCGGCGGCACCGGCAGTTGCAGATGGCCGTGGATGAGCTCGTTGGCATCCTCCGAATCGAAGGGCCCCGCTCCACACAGCAGCCAGTACAGCGCACAACCCAGCGCATACTGGTCCGAGCGATTGTCCAGCGGCGAACCGGTCATCTGCTCCGGCGAGGCGTAGGCCAGTGTGGCGGTGAACATCCCGTCCTGGGTGAGATGGGTGGAGTCCTCCCGCAGCCGCGCGATGCCGAAGTCGGTGAGGTAGACCCGCTCCCCCTTACCACCTACGGCGCGACCCAGCAGAATGTTGGCGGGCTTCACATCCCGGTGCAGCACCCCGTTGCCGTGCGCGTAATCCAATGCGGCCGCGACACCCTCGATGATCTGGACCGCCCGCGCCGGCGGCAGCGTCAGCGGATTCACCGTGGCCGCATCGACACCGTCGACGTACTGCATGCTGATCCACAGCTGTTCGTCCTCGATCCCGCGGTCGTAGACCTCCACGATGTTCGGATGATCGAGCTGGGCGACCAGATTGGCCTCGCGTTCGAAGCGGGCGCGGATCTCCTTATCGGCGAACAGTTCCCGGTTCAGCAGTTTCAGCGCGGTCTGTCGCTGTAGCCGCGGATGGCGCGCCAGGTAGACCGACCCCATGCCGCCCTGCCCGACCAGGTGCTCGATCGTGAAACCGGCGAACACGTCACCGCTGCGCAACAACTCACGATCCCCTTCCAGCGGTGGCTCATCGCGTCACGCGATCCTACTCGAACCCGACCTGCTCAGCCCGGCGTCACCAGGCCCGATTCGTAGGCCAGCACCACCGCCTGCGCGCGGTCGCGCAGATCCAGCTTCGAAAACACCTTCGATACATGGGTTTTCACGGTCTGCTCGGCGACGAATAGGGCCTTGGCGATCTCGGCGTTGGACATCCCCCGCGCGATGAGCTCGAGCACCTCACGTTCGCGCGGGGTGAGCGAGTCCAGAGCCGGGGACGGCTTGGGCCGGGCACGGCGGCGGGTGACATCGGCGATGAGCCTGCGAGTGACGGTCGGGGCCAGCAGCGCCTGCCCCTCGGACACGACCCGCACCGCCCGGACCAATTCGTCGGCGGGAGCGTCCTTGAGCAGGAATCCGCTGGCGCCCAGACTCAATGCCTCGTAGACGTAGTCGTCGATGTCGAAGGTGGTGAGCATCAGCACCCGCACGGGCGGGTCGAATCCGGCCGCGAGGATGGCCCGGGCGGCGTCCAGGCCGTTCATCTCCGGCATACGCACGTCCATCAGCACCACATCGGGGCGCAGCCGCTTGGCCTCGGTGACCGCGACCCGGCCGTTGGGCGCGTCCCCGACGACGCTGATATCGGACTGAGCGGCCAGCAGCGCCCCGAAGCCCTGCCGGACCATCGCCTGGTCGTCGGCGATCAAGACGGTGATGGGCACGTCCGCCTCACACGGCAAACTTGATGACCGACAACAGCCCCGCGATCAGGCAGTACACCGCGAACGGCAGCATGGTGCGAGTCTTGAAGAACCGCTCCAGGAATCGCACCGCCAGCCAGGCGGCCGCACCGGCGACGATCGCACCGACCAGCGCCTGCCCGCGGATACCGTCGCCCTGATGCCCCAACAGCTCCGGCATCTTCAGCACACCCGCGGCCAGAATGACCGGGGTGGCGAGCAGGAAGGCGAACTTCGCGGTGTCCTCGTGATCCAGGCCGCGCATCAGCCCGCCGACCATCGTCAGACCCGAGCGGCTGAATCCGGCCAGCAGCGCGCCGGACTGGGCCAGGCCGATGCCGAGCGCGTCCTTCACGCTCAGGGCCGCGAGCCGCTCGTCCGAGGCCAGGTGGGTCTCCTCGTGGACGTCGTCGTACTCGTCGTAGCCGTCGTACTCGTCGTACTCGTCGTAGTCGCCGTGCCGGCGCGCGGCCCGATCCTCCGCCTCGGCGAACCGGCGCCCGTATTCGGCCAGCGACGGCGCATTGCGCCGCTTCATGCCCTCGCCCACGATCAGCACCACGCCGTTGAGCATGAGGAAGATGCTCGCGTAGATGGGTGTGGCGAACAGGGTGCGCAGCGGATGTTCCAGCGCCAGGCCCAGCAGGCCGACGGGAATGGTGGCGACGACGATGAGCCATGCCAGCCGCTGCGCGGAGGTCTCGATGCGGCGGGTACGCAGCGTCTGGACGAATCCGATGATGATGTCGCGCCAATCGCGCCAGTAGTACCCGAGCAGGGCCAGCGCCGTCGCGACGTGCAGGGCGACCACGAACGCCAGATACGGCGTGCCGTTCTTGGCATCGCCGTCGGTGACCAGCTTCTCCCACGTGCCGCCGATCCACGCCGGGACCAGCACGGAGTGGCCGAGGCTGGAGATGGGGAACAACTCGGTCACGCCTTGCAACGCACCGATCACGATGGCTTGGATGTAGGTGAGCATCGCCACGAGTCTCGCATGTGTGCGCCCGATGCGCCGCACCAGTTCCGGTGCGGGGTCGCGAGCCGGTACGACGCACACCGGCACGCGCGTCGGACCAGCGGCGGTCGCGCTCCGGTGCGCGCGACCGATCACCTCCCGACACACATCGCGCGCTCCACCGACCCGAGCGCCAACAGCACACACGGCGGACCTGGAGTCGGCGCGCGTCGACATCGACGCAGTGTGGAGATCCGGCATCGGCCATTGGGCTCCGGTGCGCGCGACCGCTCACCTCCCGCCGCGCAGGCGCGCTCCACCGACCCGAGCGCCAACAGCACGCACGGCAGACCAGGGGTCGGCGCGCGTCGACATCGACGCAGTGTGGAAATCCAGCAACGGCATCGGCGACCGTCGCGGATGCCAAGGTGCGTACGTTACGGCAGGGTCGGTGGGTTGACCGCAGCGGCGATGGCATCGTTCGACGACGCCTGGGCCAGGGGCAACAACGCGCGGACCCGGAAACCACCCTCCGTCGTGGGGCTCGCGGTGAGGGTGCCGCCGATGGCCTCCGCACGGGCGCGCATGCCCGAAATGCCCGTACCGTTCGCCGATCCGTCGGCCGTGCCGGGCGCGGTATCGGCCTCGGGACAATCCCGGATTCCGCTCGTACCAGGGCCATTGGTGACCACCAGCTCCACGATGCCGACGCGCACCGCCATGCTCGTGTGAACCGGTGCGCCCGGCGCATGGCGCGACGCGTTCGACAGCGACTCCTGCACAATGCGATACAACGCTAGACCGATGGTGTCCGGAATCTCGTGCAGCACACCGTCGATCGACCAGTCGATCGGCACGCCGGCGCGACGCACACCCTCGAGCAGCGCGAGCACATCGGCCGCCACAGGCTGGGGCGCATGATCGGGCAACTGTCCGTCGCTGCGCAAAACCCCCAGCATGCTGCGGATCTCGTTGAGAGCCTCGCGCGCGGACGCGCCGATCGACTCGAATTCCGCTCGCGCCGCCGGTGAGACGCCCTCGACCCGATAGGGCGCGGTCTGCGCCTGCACCACGACCATCGACATGTGATGCGCGACGACGTCGTGCAGGTCGCGGGCGATGCGGGCCTTCTCCTCGAGCACCGCCCGGCGCGCCCGCTCGAGCTCGTTGACCTCCTCCTGTTCGACCAGTGCCCGCCGCGAGAGCACGAGCCAGCGCACCAGCAGCCCGAACAGCACCAGTCCGGTCATCGCGATCGGCCAGCCGAAGGCCGAGGAGGCGAACGAATCGCCGGTGGCGGCCATCGTGGTGGCGAACAGCAGCGAGGAGGACACCCAGGCCACCACCACGATCTGCATCTGCGCGCGGATCGCGACGGCGAACAGCAGCGGGAAGAACACCAGGATGTGCACGACCTGGAACGGCAGGTGGTTGTTCGGCTGATGCGGGATCGCCAGGGCGATCAGCAGTGCCGAGCCCGCCGAGATCGCCCATCCCAGGGCCGGATTCACGCGTATGAGCACCAGCGGGAACACCGCGAGCCCGGCGATGAACGGCTGCGCGGCCGCGGGCACCTGATGGGTGATGTGCAGCGTCGGCCACGCCACCGCGAACAGGATCGCGGTCACGACGCCGACGACCACATCGAATGCCTGCTGCGCCTGCCGCGGGTCACGTGCCGTGCGTGCCACCGTCCGCGCCGAGCGCGTCATCCGAGCCATAGCTAAGACAGTAGGAATCCGAGCGCGCCCCCGCCGTCATACCCCCGGGTGAATTCCCACCCCCTACCCCGGTACGGGGTGCGCCAACGCCTCCCCCGCCACACCCGCCCACAAACAGATCCCCAGCGTGAGGCCCGATTCCGTCGCCGATTCCTACCGTCGGCACCATGAGTGAGTCCCCCATCCCGGTCCCACCCGCCGACCCTGTCCCGACTCACCGGCCCCCGTGTCGCACGGACGCGCCCCGCCCCGGGTGCGAGTCCCCGAACGCTGTGTGGTCGGCCTCCGCAGCCGAGGAAGGGGCGGTCACCGCCGAGGATGTCGCCGATCACGTTACTCGGCAATCGCGCTCGGCCGACAGATCCGCACCCGATACACGGCGCGGCACCGAGTGCGAATCCACGGAGCATGTCAGGCAATTGCCGGACGAGTGCGAGTTCACCGAGAACACGCGAGAATCCGACGGCGATGTGGCGGCGCCTGGCGACACCGGCGCGGCGTTTCACCAGGTGCCGGGACCATCGCCCGCGCCGTCGACAGGGTCCGAGCCCGAGCAGGGCGGACGGGCGGGCCGGTGGTGGGCGGGGGCATTCGTGGCGGCGGTCGCCGCGGTGTCGGTTCTCGCGGTGGCACAACCGGTTTCGGCTGCGACGTCGGGTGGTGGTGGCGAGGATCCGGCGGCGCGGGCCGCGGTGGTGGAGCTGACCGGAGCGCATCCGGCGGCGGTGGAGATTCCGGCGGGGTTCGCCGCGGAGCACGGGTATCGGCCGGTGGTCCGCGGCGGATTGCTGGTGGATCCGTTGGGCGCCTGCTCGTCCCCCGTGCCGCTCCCTGCCGAATTCGCCACCGCGTGCCAGGCGCACGACCTCGGCTACGACATGTTGCGCTACGCCGACGATCGCGGCAGGCCGCTGGGCCCGTGGGCGCGGCAGGCCGTCGACGCCGTGCTGGATCGGCGCATGCATGCCGCCTGCGATCACCGGCACGGCCTGGACCAGGGACGTTGCCAGGTCATGGCGAGTGTCGCGAGTACTGCGGTGGACCTGAACTCGCGCCGCCAGAACTATGCGGCGCCCCGGCCCGAGTACCTGTTCGGCGCCCGGCTGTCCGGCCAGCGGCTCGGCCACCAGCTGCTGGCCGTCGGCGCACCCGCATCCCTGGTGCTCGCGGCGCTGGCCCTGCTCACGGTGGAACTCGTGCGCCGCAAGCGCCAGCGCGTCACGGCCTCCGGCGCGAGTCGGAAGTACCAGCGATGACCGCTGCAGGCGCGGATCGGACCGGTCGCTCCCGGGCGGTCGCACGGCTGCCGCGCACGCATGAAACGTCGTATTCGTCACGATTACAGGAACTTTCGATGACCAGAGTATTGGCAGACTCTTCCGAGCACAGCTCCGAAAATGACGAGCTGGAAACGGCCGCACCTCGCCGCCCGGGCACCGGCGCCGCGATCGCGGTCACTCTCGGCGTCGCCGTCTCGCTCGCGCCCGGTCTGCTGCCGCGCACACCGACCGCACAGGGACTGCTCACCGGGGTGCTCGTCGCGCTCGCAGTCGGAGCCGGCGGCCTGCTGCGAATGCTGCTGCGACGTGGCCCCTTCGATCCCGATCGGCGGCTGCGGATCCCGATCCTGGCCGGCTGCGCGCTGGTCGTGGCCGCCGCCGTGGCGCAGGCCTGGCGATGGCAGAACCGGTTGCGGACGGCCATGGGCTTCCCGCACGCCGGCCTTCTCTACTGGCTGGAATGCGCAGTCGGCGCGACCCTGGTCGCGGCCACCCTGATCGGCGTGTGCGGCGGAATACGGTGGGCGACACGCCGAGTGCGCCGGGCCCGCGGCCTCAGCGTGGCGCTGGTCGCGGCGCTCGCGGTGCCCCTGGCCCTGCTGCCCACGCTGACCGGGTCGCAGCGCCCCGCGCGGGCCGCGGCCGATCCCACTGGGCCGCAGGCTGTCTCCTTGACGGCGGCGGACCGGACCGGACCGGCGATGAACTGGTCGTCCCTGGGTAGCGAGGGCCGCAGATTCATGTCCGGGCCCGGCCGCGCGATCCGGGTGTATGCCGGCCTGGAATCGGCGCCGGACCTGGATTCCCGTGTCGCCCTGGCGATGCGCGAGCTGGAGCACTCGGGCGGGCTGAGCCGGGGAAATATCGTGGTCATGGTGCCGACCGGCTCGGGTTGGGTCGACGCGAACGCGGCGACCGGGATGAGCCGGCGGTTCGGTGGCAACGTGGCGATGGTCGCCCTGCAATACACCGACACCCCGAGCTGGATGAGTTTCCTGTTCGACCGCCGAACGGCCGAGCTATCCCAACGGGCCTTGTTCAGCGCGCTCGAACACCGCCTGTCCGGGCTGAAACATCCACCGCACCTGTACATCTACGGGCAGAGCCTCGGTGCGACCGCGGGCAGCGCGGTGTTCACCGACGACGCCGATCAGCGGCGCCGCGCCTGCGCGGCGCTGTGGGCGGGTCCGCCGGCCGATCGTGTACATCGCTCCGGCGCGACGGTTCTGGCCAATTCGTCCGATCCGGTCGTGCAGTGGTCGCCCGAACTGCTGTGGCGAGCACCCGATCTCACCGGCGTGCGCCCGGATGCCCCACACCCACAATGGGTCCCGTTCGTCACATTCGTCCAGACCAGCGCGGATCTGCTGTCGGCCCTGTCCACACCGCCCGGCCACGGGCACCGATACGGCATCGATCAGGGCACCGCGTTGGGCGGCTGTTGACAACTCGCACATCTCACCCGGCGGCCGTTCACATAGCTGTCCACCCATGGGGACAACCGAATTCGCGCCGTCACGACCGGATTCTCGACAAGTTGCCCACAACTTGCCAACACAGTGTGCGCACACCCGGCAATATCGGAAGGGCCCTATTCACATGCGTATCCACCTGTGGACAGCGCACTTTCGCGCAGTTGCGCACAGCCCCGGGGAACCTCGGTCAACCGATCATCGACGTGCTGCTCGCCTCATATCCGGCGACGACCCCGCGTGCATCGCACACCAAGCACAACAGGAACGCCGGGACCTGCGTCCCGGCGTTCCCTGTCGTGTTGTGCTCTCTAGGCGATCGGGCCGCGGGCGGCCTCGTACGCCGCACCCACCCGATACAGCCGATCGTCGGCCAGTGCGGGCGCCATGATCTGCAACCCGACCGGCAGTCCGTCGTCCTTACTCAGCCCCGACGGGACCGACATCGCGCAGTGACCGGCCAGGTTGGTCGGCAGCGTGCACAGGTCCGACAGGTACATCGCCAGCGGATCGTTGACCTTCTCCCCCAGCTTCCACGGGGTGAACGGGCTGGTGGGCGACACCAGCACATCGACCTGCTCGTAGGCCCGGTCGAAGTCCTGCGCGATCAGGGTGCGCACCTTGAGCGCCTGACCGTAGAAGGCGTCGTAGTAGCCGGCCGAGAGCGCGTAGGTGCCGATCATGATGCGGCGCTTGACCTCCGGACCGAACCCGGCCTCGCGGGTGGCCGCCATCACCTGTTCCGCGCTGTGGCGGCCGTCGTCGGCGACCCGCAGGCCGTAGCGCATCGCGTCGAAGCGCGCCAGGTTCGAGGACACCTCGCTCGGCAGGATCAGGTAGTAGGCGGGCAGCGCGTGCTCGAAGTTCGGGCACGACACCTCGACGACGTCCGCGCCGAGATCCTTCAGCGCGGCCACCGCCGCGTCGAAGGAAGCGATGACGCCCGGCTGGTAGCTGTCCGAATGCAGCTCCTTCACCACGCCGACCTTCAGGCCGCGCAGATCGCCCTGCGCCCCCTGCCGGGCCGCGGCGACGACATCCGGGACGGGCACATTGCGCGAGGTGGAATCGCGCGGATCGTAGCCCGCGATCACCTCGTGCAGCAGGGCTGTGTCGAGCACCGTGCGGCCGCACGGGCCGCCCTGGTCCAGCGACGACGCGCACGCGACGAGCCCGTACCGCGACACCGTGCCGTAGGTGGGCTTGGTGCCGACGGTCGCGGTGACCGCGGCGGGCTGGCGGATGGATCCGCCGGTGTCGGTGCCGATGGCCAGCGGCGCCTGGTACGAGGCGAGCGCGGCCGCCGAACCGCCGCCCGATCCGCCGGGAATGCGCTCGGTGTCCCACGGGTTGCGGGTCGGGCCGTACGCGGAGTTCTCCGTCGACGAGCCCATCGCGAACTCGTCCATATTGGTCTTGCCGACGATCGGGATACCGGCCGCGCGGAGCTTGGCGGTCACCGTCGCGTCGTACGGCGATACCCAGCCCTCGAGGATCTTCGATCCGCAGGTGGTGGGCATGTCGGTGGTGGTGAAGACATCCTTGAGCGCCAGCGGAACACCCGCCAGCGGTGAGGCGACGGTCCCGGCCGCGATCGCCCGGTCCACCTCGGCCGCGGTGAGCAACGCCTGCTCGCCCGCGACGTGCAGGAACGCGTTGAGCTCGCCGTCGACCTCCGCGATGCGCTGCAGATGCGCCTCGGTGACCTGCACCGAGGAGACCTCACGCGAGTGGATCTTCTCGGCCAGTTCGGCCGCGGACAGCCGGGTCAGCTCGGTCATTCGCCCTCTCCCAGGATCTGGGGAACCAGGAACCGCTGCTCGTCCACCGCGGGCGCGCCCGACAACGCCTGCTCGGGGCTCAAGCACGCCACCGGCACATCGGCGCGGGTCACGTTCGTGGTCGGATTCGGCGACGCGGTGGCCGGGACGTCGGCGGCGACCTGGGAGATCACCTGGACGTGGCTCAGGATCGAATCCAGCTGACCCGCATACAGGTCGAGCTCTTCATCGGTCAGGGCGAGCCTGGACAACCGGGCGAGGTGTGCGACCTCGTCGCGGGAGATGGCGGGCACCGCGGGACCCCTTTCGGCGGGCGGGTTCAATAAGGTTCGGCAGGTTCAGCCTAGCGAGTCTGCCACCAACGGCGCGCACAGGAGCCGGTCCGCCGCCGGACACCGGGTTGACCGCTCAAAGTCACCCCTGGTTCGGGTGGCACGAACGACCGGATTCGGCCGACAATGCCAGTGGAATACGTCACCGCGAATGTATCGGTTCGTGTACCCCACATCGCGAGTGTAAAGATGGCCAGGCACGGGTACCCGTCCGAAAGTCTCGGTCGCACAGGAAGAAGGAACGCACGTGTCATTTTTGCTCCGCGTGCAACTTCCGGATCGCCCAGGAAGTCTCGGATCGCTGGCCCTCGCCCTGGGGTCGGTAGGCGCGGATATCCTCTCGCTCGATGTCGTCGAACGCGGCGCTGGTTACGCGATCGACGACATCGTCGTGGAGGTGACCCCGGGCGCACTGCCGGATACGTTGATCACCGCCGCCGAATCGATCGAGGACATCCGCGTCGATTCCCTCCGGCCGTATTCCGGCGTGCTGGACACGCACCGGGAACTCGAGCTGATCGACCAGGTGGCCAGCGCCCGCGACGACCGGCTGCAGGTGCTCGTCGACGGCGTGCCGCGGGTGCTGCGCGTCGGCTGGAGCACCGTGCTCGACATCGGCCCGCAGGGCGCCTTCCGGGTGGTGGGCAGCCAGAGCGCACCAGAGACCCAGGCGGCCACGGCCCCCTGGATGCCGCTGGAGAAGCCGATGTCCCTCGACGGCGAGGCCGACTGGGTGCCCCAGATCTGGAAGGACATGGACACCAAGCTGGCAGCCGCCCCGCTCGGCAACACCAGCAAGGTACTCATGCTCGGCCGACCCGGCGGCCCGGAGTTCCGTCCGTCCGAAATCGCCCGCCTGGGTTACCTTTCCGGCATCGTCGCCACGGTGCTCGGCTAGCGGCTCGCCGCCGGCACACCCCCGGCGCCGGCCGCTCGCCTACGCCGGGCGGGCCGTCGACACCGCTGATGTGTCGCCTATGGGCAGCCGCATCACCGTCAGCGGTTTACCCGCATCGGTCACCCAATCCCGTTCCGGCACATGGACGAAGCCCAGCCGCTCGTACATGCGGCGGGCATCGGCCATGAGAGGCATGGTCGTCAGGACCACGGCAGCGAAGCCATCGGCCCGGGCCGTGTCGATCACGGTATGCACGAGGGCCGCACCGACTCCGGCGCCGCGGGCGCGCTTGCCGACGGCGAGCATCCGGAATTCGAGTTCGCCCGTGCGGGCTATGTCGGAGAAGGGAGTCCGCGGACGCGCGATGGTGACCGAGCCGAGCACCTCACCGTCGCGCGCGGCGACCAGGACATCCGCCGACCTCGCCCGGGTGGCGGTGTCGGACAGTCGGGCAACGTACGGGCTCTCCGGATCCACATGCCCCTCGCCGACATAGATCTCGACGGTCAGCGCACCGATCGCGGCGTACTCCGCCTCGCGCGCCGGGCGAATCTCGAAATTCCTGCTCACGACTCCACCTCGCTAGCGCTCGGCTCCGCCGTGCGCACAGCGCGCTGGCACATCGGTTCACTCCGCTCCGCTCCGGTCACACCCTCACCTCACCGATACTCGACCCCGCCATGCATACCACCGTCGCGCGCGGCGCTACTCCTCACCCTCCCCGGCCTCGGCCGGCGTGAGGGCCTCGGGTCCCTCCTCGAGCAGTCGGCGGAACCCGTCCTCGTCCAGGATCGGCACGCCCAGCTCCTCGGCCTTGGCCGCCTTGGTACCGGGCGCATCGCCGATGACGACGAAGGCGGTTTTCTTGGAGACCGATCCGGCCGCCTTGCCGCCGCGCACCAGGATCGCCTCCTTGGCCTCGTCGCGCGAAAAGCCCTGCAGCGAACCGGTGACCACGATGGACATGCCCTCGAGATTGCGCTCGATGGAGGCGTCGCGCTCGTCCCGCATGCGCACGCCCGCCGCGCGCCACTTCTCGACGATGGTGCGATGCCAATCGACGGTGAACCATTCGAGCAACGCGGCCGCGATGGTCGGGCCGACGCCGTCGACATCGGCCAGCTCCTGGTCCGAGGCGGCCTCGATGCGGTCCATGCTGCCGAATTCCGAGGCCAGCGCCCGGGCCGCGGTGGGCCCGACGTGCCGGATGGACAGCGCCACCAGCACCCGCCACAACGGGCGATCCTTCGCCGCGTCGAGATTCTGCAGCAGGCGGCGGCCGTTGGCGGACAGGCTGCCGTCCTTGTTGACGAAAAGCGTTGTGCCGAGCAGCTTTTCCTCGGACAGATCGAACAGATCACCCTCGTCGGTGAGCACGCCGGATTTGAGCAGGTCGATCGCGGCCTCGTAACCGAGCGCCTCGATGTCGAACGCGCCGCGCCCGGCCATGTGGAACACCCGCTCGCGCAGCTGCGCGGGGCAGTACCGCTGATTCGGGCAGCGGATGTCGGCGTCCCCCTCCTTGGCCGGGGCGAGTTCGGTGCCGCATTCGGGACAGCGCGTGGGCATCACGAAGGCACGCTCGGTGCCGTCGCGCGCGTCCACCACCGGCCCCAGCACCTCGGGAATGACATCGCCGGCCTTGCGGATGGTCACCGTGTCGCCGATCAGCACGCCCTTGCGCACCACCTCTGCGGCGTTGTGCAGGGTGGCCATGGCAACGGTCGAGCCCGCGATGCTGACCGGCTCCATCACCGCGAACGGGGTGACCCTGCCGGTACGCCCGACGTTGACCTGGATGTCCAGCAGCCTGGTGGTCGCCTCCTCCGGCGGGTACTTGTACGCGATGGCCCAGCGCGGGGCGCGGGAGGTGGCGCCGAGCCGGCGCTGCAGGGAGATCTCGTCGACCTTGACGACCTGGCCGTCGATCTCATGCTCGATGTCGTGGCGGTGCTCGCCCCAGTAGGCGACCCGGGCCAGCACCGCATCGGCGCCCTGCACCCGCACCGTGTGCGCGGAGACCGGCAGCCCCCACGCCGCCAAGGCGCGGTACGCCTCGTACTGCGAGGCCGGGCTGAAACCCTCCATCCGGCCGAAGCCGTGGCAGATCATCCGCAGCCGCCGCTGCGCGGTGACCGCCGGATCCTTCTGCCGCAGCGATCCGGCGGCCGTGTTGCGCGGATTCGCGTACGGTGCCTTGCCCTCGGCGACCATGGCGACATTCAGGTATTCGAAGTCCTCCAGCCGGAAGTACACCTCGCCGCGCACCTCGAGCAGCTTGGGGACCGGGAATTCGGCGGTGGCTGCGAGTTCGGCGGGGATGTCCTCGATGGTGCGGGCATTGAGCGTGACATCCTCGCCGGTGCGCCCGTCGCCGCGGGTGGCCCCGCGCACCAGGCGGCCGTCCTCGTAGACGAGGTTGAGCGCGACGCCGTCGATCTTCACCTCGCAGACGAAGTGAATGTCCGGGCCGGTCTCGGCCTCGACCCGAGAGATCCAGGCGCGCATCTCCTCCGCGTCGAACACGTTGTCCAGCGACAACATGCGCTCGAGATGATCGACGGCGGTGAAATCGGTCGCGAATCCGCCGCCGACCAGCTGGGTCGGCGAATCGGGAGTGCGCAGATCCGGATGTTCCCGCTCGAGCCCCAGCAACTCCTGGAACAGCGCGTCGAACTCGCCGTCGGAGATGATCGGTGCGTCCCGCACGTAGTACCGGAACTGGTGCTCGCGGACCTCCTCGGCCAGCCGCTGCCACCGTGACCGCACCTCCGCGGTAGCCGCACCGACCGCGCCGCCGGCTGCACCCGGTGTCGTCGATTCCCTCGCCAGCTCACTCACGACTCGAACCATATCGTCCCTCGCCGACATTTCGCCGTGACCTCGGCAGCGCGCACGCGGACCGCCGACGCACACGCCCCGCGACCGGAACACGGACCGCGGAAGCCGGGTTGCACTGCGTATGGAACTCGCCGCAGCACTCGATTTCGCCCGCGCCCACACCCACTCGGTGCTGACCACCCTGCGCAGGAACGGCCGCCCGCAGCTCTCCAACGTCGACTACTGGCTCGCCGAAGACGACCTGTTCCGCATCTCGATCACGGCCGACCGGGCCAAGTATTTCAATCTGCGGCGAGAGCCGTGGGCCGCGCTGCACATCACCCGGCCGGACTTCTGGGCGTACGCGGTGATCGAGGGCGAGGTGGAGCTGACCCCGGTCGCCGACGAGCCCGGCGACGCGACCGTCGCCGAGCTCATCGCCTACTACCGCGGCCTGTCGGGCGAGCACCCGGACTGGGACGACTACCGGCGCGCCATGGTCGCCGACCGCCGGCTGATCGCCCGCATCCGGCCCACCCACGTGTACGGCGTGCTGCCCTGATCCGGAATACGCTCGGCCGCCGCAGCTCTCGGTACCGACATTGAATTCGGGACCGAAAGCCCCTCAGCGGCGGCCGGATATCCCTCAGGGCTCGATGTCGTCGTCGATCCGCTCGCCGAACCGATCGCGATTGTCCTCAGCCGCCGCGAAAACCGAAGCGCCCGTTCGCTTCCCGAATTTCCACTCGTTGAACGCCACATTCAGCACGACCGCGACGATGGCCGTGGCGCTGATCCCGGAGTTCAGCACCACTCCGACCTTGTCCGGAAACGCATCCCAGAACTTCGGCGCCGCAATGGGAATCATGCCGACGCCGATCGCGACGGCCACGATCACCATGTTCAGGTTGTCCTGATAGTTCACGCGGGACAGCGTGCGAATCCCGCTGGCCGCAACCGATCCGAACAACACCAGTCCCGCGCCGCCCAGCACCGGATACGGGATACCCGACACCACCGCCCCGACCACCGGCAGCAGCCCGAGCAGCACCAGAATGAGCCCGCCGGTGGCGACCACGAACCTGCTCTTGATACCGGTCAGCGCCACCAGACCGACGTTCTGCGCGAACGCGCTGCACGGGAACGAGCCGAATACCGGCGCCACCGCGGTGCAGGCCATATCGGCGCGCAGCCCGTCCGCGACCCGCCTGGCATCGACCTCGGTGCCCACGACCTCGCCGATCGCGAGGATGTCGGCCGTGGTCTCGGTCATGATGACCACGATGACGATCGTCATCGCCACGATCGCACCCACATCGAAGCGCGGCGAGCCGAAGTGGAACAGCTGCGGGGGCGCGACCAGGCGCGCGGTGCGCACCGCGGAGAAGTCCGCGTGCCCCGCGGTCGCCGCGACGATCGTGCCCGCGACCAGCCCGATCAGGATCGACAACCGCGAGATCGCGCCCTGGAACAGGCGGCTGATCACCAGGATGATCAGCAGGGTCAGGCCCGCGAAACCGATATTGGCCATAGATCCGTAGCCGGGCTTGCCGGGGTTGTTACCCATCGCCCAACCGAACGCGACCGGCATCAGCGACATGCCGATCACGGTGATGATCGAGCCCGTCACCACCGCCGGGAACAGCCGCACCAGCTGCGCGAAGAACGAGGACAGCAGCAGCCCGATGACCCCCGCGACGATCACCGAGCCGAACACCTCGCGCAGCCCGCCCGTATGCGAGATCGCGACCATCGTCGACACGCTCGCGAAGGACACGCCCTGCACGATCGGCAGCTGGCTGCCGAAGGGCCCGATACCGAGGGTCTGCAGCAGGGTGGCCAGGCCCGCGACGAACAATCCGGCGGTGACCAGCAGCCCCATCTCGGCCGCGGACAGCCCGGCGGCGCCGCCGACGATCAGCGGCGGCGCGATCACCCCGCCGTACATGGTCAGAATGTGCTGCATGCCGTACGCGACGAGCTGCCCGGCCGGATATTTCGCATCCTCGGGCCGCTGCGGGCTCGCCGCGCCCCGATGCCGTGCAAGTTGCCATGCGAAACGCCTCATGGCCCACTTCCTCTCTTGATGCGGAACATATCTTCCGCTGTTCGGAAGTGTTCCACGACACATCCAGGCACATGCCCGAA
This sequence comes from Nocardia albiluteola, assembly GCF_018860155.1. Classification (GTDB taxonomy): domain Bacteria; phylum Actinomycetota; class Actinomycetes; order Mycobacteriales; family Mycobacteriaceae; genus Nocardia; species Nocardia albiluteola. Next base: position 217,270 of record NZ_JAHKNI010000006.1, on the reverse strand, counting down.
TTTCCCGAGAGATTTCGTATATCTCGCCGATGGACGGTGAGCCCCGGTCAGAGCGCGTCCGACTCCGAGCAGTTCCAGAACTTCCCGAGTTCGGCCTCGCACAGCGCACGCACCCGCGCGATCGCCGCGGATATATCGTCGTGCGTCATCGCCTCGATCTCCCCGTCAACCCCGCTCAACCGGGCTCGGGCGAGCAGCGCCTTCTCGTTCGTCACCCATTCCCCGCGAGCTGCCCAATGCCACCGCGGTGACCGCGGACAGCGAAGACAGTGCGTCGGAGGTCGTTTCGAGGAACGTGCCGTCGTCCACGGCTGCTCCCTCTGAAATAGGTTTGTCGGCAATTCGCGGGACCGATACCATCCCTTGGCAATTGGGGAGGGATCAGAGTACTTCCCGCACATCAGATTTAGGTTGGTTCATGACTTCGTTGGTCAAGCGCATCGGGTTGCCCCTCGCCGTCCTGGCGTGCACCGCCGTCCTCGCGGGATGCAATGGTTCGTCGAAATCCGATGCGTCTTCGAGCAGTTCGGACGGCGCGAACACCCACTCGGCGGTGTACACGTCCGAATGCAAGGCGATGGTCAAGATCTTCTCCGACAAGAGCCTGCCCGCCTCGGCGCGCGATCCCGAGACCGTGGTCAACGGCTTCAAGAACGGCCCGGAGTGGAAGGTGCTGACCAGCCAGCAGCAGACCGATGCCGTGGCGGGCATCCGCAAGGCCGGCACCGGCTCCTGCGACTGACCCCGTCCCGCCGGCGGGGGTCCCGGCTCCCCACACCTGGCAGTATCGAGCCATGACACTGCGCACCGCATTCACCGACGCCCTGTCGATCCGGCACCCGATCGCCTCGGCCCCGATGGGGGGCGAGGCCGGTGGCGCGCTCGCCGCGGCGGTGTCCGAGGGAGGCGGGCTCGGACTGGTCGGCGGCGGCCACGGCGATCTCGGCTGGCTCGAGCCGGAGCTGCGTCTGGCCGCCGCCGGCACCGAAAGGCCATGGGGTGTCGGATTTCTCACGTGGGGGGTGCGGGAGGCGGCGATCGCGCGGGCCCTGGAATTCCGGCCCGCGGCGGTGCTGCTGTCGTTCGGCGACCCCACGCCGTTCACCGATCGGATCCACGCCTCGGACGCGCTGCTGATCCTGCAGGTGAGCGATGTGGACTCCGCCCGCCGCGCGCTGGATCTCGGCGCCGACATCATCGTCGCCCAGGGTTCCGACGCGGGCGGGCACATGGGCGAGAACGGCACGGGCACACTGTCTTTCGTGCCGACGATCGTCGATCTCGCCGGCCCGGTCCCGGTGCTCGCCGCGGGTGGCATAGCGGACGGCCGGGCGCTGGCAGCGGTCCTGACGCTGGGCGCGGCGGGGGCGATGATCGGCACGCGGTTTCAGGCCACTGCGGAGTCCCTCGTCGACCCGAAGGTCCGCCAGGCACTGGTGAACGCCCACGGCGAGGACACCGAAACCAACCGCACCCTCGATATCGCCCGCGGTTCGGCCTGGCCGCATCGTTATCCGGCCCGCACCCTGCGTAATGCATTCCTGGACACCTGGCGCGGGCGCGACGAGGAGTTGCGCGCCGATCTGGGCACCCAGCGGGAGTTCACCGAGGCCATGGCGCGAGTGGATCTCGACGCCGCGCCGGTGTGGGCCGGTCAGGCCGTCGACCGGGTCACCCGCGTGGACTCGGCCGCCGAGGTCGTCGCCGCCCTGGCCGCCGAGGCGAAGCGCGCGCTGTCCGGCATTCGCATCGACTGAGCACCACAGACCCAGCTCCCTGGCCACTGAACGACGCCGACGCTGCTCGAATCCCAGCTACCCCGCCCGCCGAATGTCCTCGTCAGGAGGCGGCTGACGAACTGGACGGCTTGTGCCGGTCGGGACCTTCGGCCCTCGCTTGGGAGGAGATTCTGCGCCACAGTAGGAAAACTGGCCGCAACCCCCCAATGCCGAGGTGGTCCGATGAACAACTTCGACCGACGGATCCGGTTGTCTGCGATCCAGGTCCACTGGTCCCGCCAACGTGGGGCGTTCGCCGCGACATCCGATCAGTTCCCGGGTGTCACCCATTGCGACGAATGCTCCCTGGCCGCCCTCGATGGGTTCATAGATCGGGTCAGCGGACTGCTGATGCCGGACGCGGTGGGTATCGCCTGAGATGTCCGCGCCCGTCCCGCACGCAGATCGCGGTGCGGATCAGTAGGCGATGAACAGGATCTCGTCGCGCGAGTAGTCGTGCCCGGGGTGATTCTCGGTCAGGTGGGCCTGCGTCTTGGCGACCAGATCGTCCTCGTCGGTGCCGACGATCGATTCCCCGCAGGGGCAGTTCAGTCGTGTCTTCATCGGGTGTCCTTTCGCTCCCGACCGAGTGTATGCGGAAGGACGCATACTCCGCGCGGCGCGCGCCTCAGTTCTGCGCCGGAACGGGCTGCGGCATCGGCTCGCCCGTCTCCAGCAGCGTCTTGAGCCCGGCGATGATGCCCGGCCAGCCCTGCCCGATGGAACGCCGTACCGCGCTCTCGTACGGGAATCCGCCGTGCACGACGGTCAGCTTCACGACCTCGCCCTGCGGCTCGATCTCGAAGCTCACCGTGGACCGGGGCTCGGCGGCGAACGCCGCGAGTTCGGCTGTGCTGAAACCGAATTCCCGGCCGAAGGCGGCGTCGAAGGTGTGCCAGGTGTAGGCCAGCCGCCGGTACGGCTCCGATACCAGCACCTGCTGCGCCGGATCGCTGCCTGTCCAGTCGCGCTGCTGCCAGACCATGGACGAGCCTGCGCGCCAGTCGGTCTCGAAGGTGGCGCCCCAGTAGCGGCGGGTGAATTCGGGCTCGGTGAGCGCGCGCCACAACTGCTCCGGCGTGGTCCTGATGTATGTGGTGTAGACGAATTCGTCGGTCGTGTCGGCACGGGTGGTCATGTGCGTGTCCTCCGATGTCATTGCGACACTCTCCAATACGGATTTCAGGTCGGCCAGGGCCTGCGTCCGGCCACGGTCGTAGCGATTGATCCAGCGATCGGCGATGGCGTTGATGGGCTCGGCGTTGAGGTAGTGCAGCTTCTCCCGGCCGTTGCGGCGTGTGCTCACCAGGTTGGCCGACTCCAGCACCGCGAGATGCTTGCTCACGGCCTGCCTGGTCATCTCGAGGCCGGCGCACAGCTGCCGCAGGGTCTGACCGTTGTGCGCGTTCAGGCTGTCCAGCAGGCGGCGGCGACTGTCGTCGGCCAGCGCCTTGAAGACCGCTGCCCGACAGGCCTCGTCGTCCACACCTGCTCACCACTCTCCATAGGCAACCATTCGGATGCATATTTCACGATAGGCACCCAAATGGTTGCCTGTCAATGGCCGAGGGCATGCTTCCGGCAACACACGCGGACGTCGGGGCCGGCGGTGCGGCGGCCCGGTGTCGGCCCCGTGCAACCCGGACGGCAGGATTACTCGCGTGCTGCGCAGTTTTCAGGTGACGAATCACAGATCGCTGGCCGGACCGCAGGAGCTGCGTCTGACCGGCAGCCGAGCCGGGGCACTCCCCGCGCCGGTCACCGCCGTGCACGGCCCGGCCGCGTCCGGTAAGTCCAGCCTCGTCGATGCCCTCGGCCACATGCGCGACGCGGTGCTGAACTCGGTCACCGGCTGGGACCCGTACGCCGGGCCGGCGCGCACCCCGCACCTCGGATTCGCCGACCGCCCTTCGGAATTCGCCGTCACGTTCGTCGCCGAGGGCATCCCGTACAGCTACGGGTTCCGCCTGGACAACGCCGACATCTGCGCCGAGTGGCTGCACAGCCATCCGCACAATCGCAAGCGGATCGTCTACGAGCGCGAGGGCGAACAGATCCGCGTCGGCCCGATGTTCGAGCCGGTCCGCTACGGCATCGGCGCCCTGGCGCCGCTGGTACGCCCGAATGCGCTGCTGCTGAGCCTGGCGGGGCAGATGTATGCCGAGGCGCTGGTGCCCGCGTACCGCTGGTTCTCCACCCAGCTGGAGGTGGTGCGCGGGCACCAGGACGCGCAGACGACCGCGCACCGCCTGAGCAGCCACATCTCCCGCTCGGCCGACAACGCCGCCCGGCTGCTGACCCTGCTGCGCTCCGCCGAGCTGGGCATCGAGGACATCTTGATCGCCGAGCACGATCCGATGTACGCCGATTATCTGCGCGATCTCGATGTCGAGATCGCGGGCGCGGCAACCGAACTCGATGCCTGCCTGGCCTCACCCGCGCGCGCCGCCGACCTCGAGCGCACGCACGGTCTGTCTCCCGTCGGCCTCGAGCGCGAGCTGAGCAACCTGCGCGCGGCCCGCGATACCCTCTTCACCCGCATGGTGACCCGGCGCGGCGCCGGGCTCAGCCTGGTGCACGAGGGTTCGGCCACGCCCTTCGACATCGCCGACGAATCCACCGCGACCCTGGCCCTGCTGCGGCTGCTGCCCACCGTGCTCGACGCCCTGGACACCGGGCGTGTGCTGGCCGTGGACGATATCGACGCCCACCTGACCGGTGACACGGCGGATCGGCTGATCCAGCTGTTCCAGAATCCGGAGACCAATTCCCGTGGGGCCCAGCTGATCTTCACCACGCGTAACCGCACCCTGGTCGATCGCGGCAACGGGCGCTCGCAGTCCCGGCGCACGACGGTCTGGCAGCTGCGCCGCACAGCACAGGGGACCAGCGAGCTGACCGCGAGCTGAGCGGCCCGAGGGCCGCGCCCGCCACGCGCCACCCACCGCACGCGCGCCTAGCATGGAGTTCATGCTGCTGCAGATCGTGTTCATCGTGGTGATCGCCGGCGCGCTGGTGAGCATGCTGACGATGTACCGGCGCGGGCGCGGCAGATCGTTCTTCGCCGGAGCCCAGGCCGAGTCGGGCACGCTGTACGTCACCGGCGTCAGCCCGCGACCGGCGGCACAGGGCGAGCAGTACGTCACCATCACCGGCACCATTTCGGGTCCGTCGGTCGCCGGGGAGACCGTGTACGGCCGTTATGCCTGGGATGTGAACCGGTGGCCCTCCCCCGGCGAGATGATCCCGGTGACCTACCCACCCGGCAAGCCCCGCAACTGGACCCTCGCCCATCCGGGCGCTCGGCCTTACTTCGGCTCCTGAGGACCAGCTAGGCACCGGTGTCGGTGGGCACGGCGATGCCACCTACGCCTCGAGTCAGTCGAACGTCAGTGATTCCGGTTCGTCGGCGAAGGCGCGTGCCGTTTCGGTGGCCAGCGTCAACGCCCGGCGGGCCCAGGACAGCGGGGCATTCGCGAGTCCGCAGGCCGGGGTGACCAGGACGCGATCGGCCAGGGCGCGGCGCGGGAATCCCAGCCGATCGACCAGACGCACGGCGGGTTCGGCAACCTCGCGCCAGGTGAACGGCCCGGGTGGGGTCTGCGCCGGAATCAGGCCCAGCGCCAGCTGTTTTCCGGCCTCCAGGAGTTCGCCGATGTCGTCGAGATCGGCGGTGCCGATGGTGGCGAGGTCGAAACCGATTGCGGCGGCGGCGCTCCCACGCAGGAAGCCCAGGGCGGGCCGCGAGGCGCAGGTGTGCACCAGGACCGGCCCCGGCACACCGGTGATCACCGCGTCCAGCACGGCCAGCGCCTCGGGCGCGGGAATCGCTCGCACCGTGTCGAGCAGATCGGTCCCCTTCAGGGATCCTTCCAGCACCGCGGTCAGCGACGGCTCATCGAACTGCACAACGACTTTCGCGCCGAGCCTCGACTCGATCTCGGCGGCGTGCCGGGTCATGCCCTCGGCCAGCGATTCCGAAAGGTCGCGCACCGCACCGGAGTCGGTGAGCACGCGATGCCCACCCACCAGCTCCACCTGCGCGGCCAACGTCAGCGGACCCGGGGCCTGCACCTTGAGCGCGCGGCCCGATCCCTCGAATCCCGCACCCTCCCAGGCCTCTTCGAGGGCGTCGAGATCCGTCCGCAACAGGTCGCGGGCGCGCCGAGACACCGCTCCCGGCCGCGCCGCGAGGCGGTAGCCGCGGGTGGTCGTATCGAAGGGCAGATCGACCAGCAGCGCGCTCGCTCGCCCGATCATGTCCGAACCGGCACCCCGCCCTGGCAATTCGACCAGGTGCACCAGATCGCCCAGCTCGCCGACGATGGTCGCGGCGGCCTCCCGCGGATCGGTTCCGGGCCAGGACCCGACGCCGGTCGCGATGCCGCCGCGCAGTACCTCACCATTTACCTCAGTACCCACAGCGCACAATCCCCACTCGCTCGTTGTCGTCCCGGATTCGCAGGCGGATACGCCACCATCCGATGATCATCGCATCACCCGGGGCAGGAGCGATTCTCCGGACAGCCGATTCGACAGCCGCCCCACGGCGGAACGACCATCGTGTTCGCGACGGCGAAGACTTCCGGCTTTCCGGCGACACCGGCGCAGCAGTGCCGCCGACAGGCTCACTCGCCGCTGTTCGAGGCGGACGGGGTCGCGACGACCTCGTCCCGCTCGCTTCCGGTACCGGTGATGGTGCCGCTGCCGATCACCTCGTCGCCGAGCGCGTCCGGCCGGTACAGCACGACGGCCTGGCCACGGGCGACGCCGGTCAACGGCTCCCGCAGGCGCGCCACGAGCCCGCCGTCCACGGCCTCGGCGATCGCGGGGGCGGTGCCCCCGTGCGCGCGCACCTGCACGACGCACTCGAGGGGGCCGGCGGGCGCCGCACCGGAGGTCCAGATCGCCCGATCCGCCCGCACGCTCCACACGTCGAGATCCTCGGCCGCACCGACGCGGACGGTTCCCGAGTCGGGGTCGATCCCGGTGACGTAGCGGGGACGCCCGTCCGCGGCGGGGCCGGGCAGCCCGAGTCCCTTGCGCTGACCGATGGTGAAGCCGTGCACGCCGTCGTGATCGCCGAGCTTGTGCCCGCCCGAATCGACGATCGCGCCCGGCCGGATGCCGATCCTGGCGCCCAGGAACGCACGGGTGTCGCCGGAGGGAATGAAGCAGATGTCGTGTGAGTCGGGTTTGTTCGCGACCGCCAGCCCGCGCTCGGCAGCCTCGGCGCGGATCTGCGGCTTGGGAGTGTCCCCGACGGGGAACATCGCGCGCGAAAGCTGCTGGGCGGTCAGCACCGCGAGCACATAGGACTGATCCTTGTCCACGTCGACCGCGCGGCGCAGCACGCCGTCGTCCAGGCGCGCGTAGTGACCGGTGGCCACCGCGTCGAAGCCCAGTGCCACCGCGCGATCGGCCAGCGCGGAAAACTTGATCTTCTCGTTGCAGCGCAGGCACGGATTCGGCGTCTCACCCGCCGCATAGGACGCGACGAAATCGTCGATCACGTCCTGCTTGAACCGGTCCGCGAAATCCCAGACGTAGAAAGGGATGCCGAGCACATCGGCCGCCCGGCGGGCATCGCCGGCGTCCTCCTTGGAGCAGCAGCCGCGGGAGCCGGTACGCAACGTCCCCGGCGCCTCGGACAGCGCCAGATGCACGCCGACCACCTCGTGCCCCGCATCCACCGCGCGCGCGGCGGCCACGGCCGAATCCACGCCGCCGCTCATTGCCGCAAGCACTCTCATCACATACCTCCCTTCATACTTGCCAATCCTGCCGCCCGAGCCCGCTCCACCACCGGCGGCAGCGCCTCGAGCACTCTGTCGATATCGGCTCGGGTCGTGGTGTGCCCCAGCGAGAATCGCAGCGATCCCCGGGCCTCGCGCGAGTTCGCCCCCATTGCCAGCAGCACGTGGCTGGGTGCGGAAACCCCCGCGTTGCAGGCCGATCCGGTGGAGCACTCGACCCCGGCGGCATCCAGCAGCATCAGCAGCGAATCGCCCTCGCAGCCGGCGAAGGTGAAGTGCGCGATGCCGGGCAGCCGCCCGCGCGCGGGACCGTTGAGCACCGCATCGGGCACCGCGGCCCGCACACCGGCGATCAGTTCGTCACGCAACAGCGTCAATTCCACTGCGCGGTCGGCCATTTCCCGCACCGTCTGGCGCAGCGCGGTCGCCAGCCCGACGGCGCCGGGCACATCCGAGGACCCCGAGCGCAGATCGCGTTCGTGCCCGCCGCCGTGCAGCAGCGGTACACACGGCACCTGGCGGCCCAGCAGCAGCACGCCCGCGCCGTGCGGCCCGCCGAGCTTGTGCGCGGCGAAACTGGCCGCGGCCGCACCGCTCGCACCGAAGTCGATGGGCAGCTGGGCAGCGGCCTGCACCGCGTCGGTATGCAGCGGCACGTCGAATTCCTGTGCCACGGCCGCCAATTCGGTGATCGGCTCGATGGTGCCGACCTCGTTGTTGGCCCACATGACCGAGATCAGGGCGACCTCGTCGGCGTGCCGCTCCAGGGCCGCGCGCAGCGTCTGCGGGGACACCACACCGTCACGGTCGACCTCGAGCAGGCTCACCCGGGCGCCCTCGTGCTGTTCGAGCCATTCGGCGGCGTCGAGCACCGCATGATGCTCGATCGCGCTCACCAGGATCCGGGTGCGCGTGGGACTGGCGTCGCGGCGCGCCCAGTAGATGCCCTTGAGGGCGAGATTGTCGCTCTCGGTCCCGCCCGAGGTGAAGATCACCTCCGAGGGCCGCGCCCCCAGATCGGCGGCGATCGACTCCCGCGCCTCCTCGAGGGTCCGCCGCGCGGCCCGCCCTGACCCGTGCAGCGACGAGGCATTGCCGACCGTGCTCAGCGCAGCGGCCATCGCCTCGATGGCGGCAGGGAACATCGGTGTGGTGGCCGCGTGATCGAGGTAGACCGTCTGGGGCACCGCACCGACCGCACCCGGGAAGACCGACTTCATGACCGTATTAGCCTATCCGACCGTTGACCTGGGCATCCTGGGGGTATCCCTTCCGGTTCTACGATTTTTCTACGATTTACCCACGAGTCGTAACCCGATGACCGTCTTGCGGTATTCCCGCAGACCGCTGTGCAACGCTTCGACCAGGGAGAGTGCGCCTGCCTGCTGGCCGTCCACCAGATGGGTGTAGACGTCAAGAGTGGGACGGGCCAGTCTGCCTCGTCGCGCACGAATCGTTGCGGTGCGTACCGCGAGGCGAGTACGGCACGCCCGGGAAACGCCATCATCGTCTCCAACCGGGACGTCAGTTCCCCGGCGACGACCGACCCCGAACGATCGAGCAGCGCACGGGTACCAATCCCCGTGCACACCACCACATTCGACGCCCCGAGCACGACCGTGGAGGTCTGCACGCCGCTCCGTTCTCCACGACGACGTGCGATGCCTCGGTGCCGATGATCAGCTCGACCCCCGCTTCCGCTGCGCGGCCAGCGAGTTCAGTGATCAGCGCGTGTGAGTCGATCACCAGTTCCCGAATCGCGCATACAGCGACCTCGTCTGGATCCACCGTGGTGAGTACCGGCCGGGCACGTGTCCGGCCGCGCTGAGAGCAACCAACGACAGCCCTTCCTCACTTCATCGGCGGGCCTCGTCGGTGGATTCCGAGGTGACCTGGGCCAGAAGTTCCAAGGCTATGGGGGCGCAGAGGGTCTGCTTGGCCAGCGGTCGCAGATCCTCCACGGTGAGGGGTCGGTTCTCGGCGGCAGCGGCGAGCTGGGCTGTGGCGAACCCGCACACGCGCCCCTGGCACCAGCCCATTCCTGGCCGCGCCAGCAGTTTGACGGTCCGTACATCGGTGGCGCCGAGCTCGTCGCGGGCCCGACAGACGGTGTCGAAGCTGACCTCCTCGCACCGGCAGATCGTGGTGTCCGGGGTGAGCCACTCATGCCAGCGCGCCGGAACCGGGTGCGCCTGGTGCATGGCGGCGGCGAAGGCACGGAGGCGCTGGATCCGCGCACGCAGTCGACGAATGTGCATAGCGTGGACCTCGAGCGCGTCGGCCGCCGCGATCCCGGCAAGTTCACCCTCGGCTACCGCAAGCAGTGCCCCGCCGACTCCGGTTGCCTCACCGGCGACGTACACACCTGGCGTGGTGCTGCGCTGCGAGTCGTCGACGACGGCGACGAGAGACTGGTCGACGTCGATCCTGGTTTGGGCGCCCACCGCGGTGATGAGCTCCATCGAAGGGGTGAAGCCCCAGCCCAGGGCGACCAGGTCTACGTCAACGGTCGTCGTGGGGCCGACAACCCGCCCCGCATCATCAAGCTTGGCCAGTTGGACCGCCTTGGCGCCGGTGGGATCGGCGTCGATGCGAGTCACCGCGGTGCGAGTCCGGTACGGGATCCGGTGGCGCGCGAGCGCCAGGGCGTACTCCGCACCCTCGGCGACCTTGGCAGGAAGGGCTGCCACGGCGCGGACGTGACGCGCCCATCCGGTCAGGGCATTGGCCTCGCAGACGGCCACGACTGTCGCTCCGGCATCGGCGAGCTGCTTGGCGACCGGAAGGAGGAAGGGGCCCGTTCCCGCGACGACAGCGCGCTGGCCGGCGACTGTGCGGTGTCCCTTCAGGAGGGCTTGTACGCCGCCGGCAGCCATGACTCCGGGGAGGTCCCAACCGGGGACGGGCAGCTGGCGGTCGTACCCACCTGGGCAGAGAATCAGCCTGGCGGCGACGACAAGCCTGGGCGTCGATTCAGCGGTGTCGACGCCCACGATCGTCGGAGTCAGGTGGAGGGTCCAGCCCCCTTCCCGGTCATCGGCGTCGGCAGGCGCGGTGGGCTCCACGAACCACACCTGGGCATTGGGAAGGTGAACCATCGCGCCCATCTGCCGGTGTCGGCGCAGCTTCTCGCGGAGCTCGGTGAACAGCTTCCAGTCGTGATGGCCTTCCGCCTCCGGCCCACGCGGGGCGCGCTCGTCCGGATGACGCCAGTACTGGCCGCCGATCTGGGCACCGGCGTCCACCAGCACGACGGTTTTGCCCCGGTCGGCCGCAGCTGCGGCGGCCGCCAGGCCGGCTGGGCCGGCACCGACGACGGCTACGTCGAACGCGCAGACCGTTTGTCCAGGAGGGGTCGGGTTGGTGCTCATCGCTCGGTCCCTCCGTCGTTGGGAGCGTCAGTTGCCGGGCCGACCGGCGCAGCGGTCGTGCTCAGCTGCATGCCTTCGCGGACGGGGACGAGGCAGGCGCGCTGGTTGGGTGCGCCGTCGACGGTGATCAGGCAGTCGTAGCAGATCCCGATGCCACAGAAGAGGCCTCGGGGGCGGCCGTTCTTCCGGGTGGTGCGCCAGGACTGGATCCCGGCGTCGATGAGTGCCGCACCCACGGTCTGGCCGGGGTGGGCGAGGAGCTCCTGGCCGTTGAGGGTGAGATGTACGACGGACGTGCCGCCATCCTCAGCTGTCCGCGGACCGGCCTGGGTTTTCGGATGTCTTGTCATGCGTGGTCACCAGCCGAGAAGCGAGCGGGGGCGAAGGGGGAGAGGTCCAGGTCGGGCGACTTGCCGGCCATCGCCTGAGTCAACAGCTTCGCGGTGCCGACCGACAGCCCTATGCCGGCGCCCTCGTGCCCGGTCGCGTGCCACATCCCGGTGAGGCGGGAGTCGTGGCCGATCACGGGCAGATGGTCGGGGCAGTACGGCCGGAACCCCATGTAGGTGCGCATGATGCGGACCCGGGCCAGCGAAGGGAACAACGCCAGGGCCTTGGCGGCGATCTCGCGCAGAACCGGCAACGACACGGTGCGGTCGAACCCGACCCGCTCCCGCGAGGACCCGATCAGGATGGTCCCGGCCTGCGTTCCCTCGATCACGGTAGAGGTCTGCAGGCTTTCGTCGGAGGATTGCGTCGAGGCGACGTACTCGCCGGCGTACACCTTGCGGTTGATCGTGGGCGGCAGCGGCTCGGTCACGAGCACGAAGCCACGCCGGGGAAGGACGGGTACGTCGACCCCAGCCATCGCCGCGATCTCGCTCGCCCAGGTGCCGGCGGCGTTCACCACGTGGTCGCAGGCGATAGTTCCTCGACTGGTGCGGACGGCTTTGACTCGTCGTTCGCCCCCCAGGTCATGGTGCTCGATCCCGGTGACTTCGATACCTGTGGAGATGACAGCCCCCATGCCTCGTGCCAGCCGCAGCAGATGGGCGGTGAGAAGCATGGGCTGCACTTGGGCGTCTTGCGGGTAGTACGCGGCTGCCGCCAGGCCGCTGCGGATGTACGGCTCGTACTGGCGAATGTCGGCTGCGTCGACGTCCACGGTTTCGATGCCTGCCCGGCGCTGACGGGCGCCGAGTTCCCGTAGCGCGTCAGCGCCCTCGGGGCTCGACGCGACGACGAAGCCGCCCTTGGACTCGAACTCCCATAGCTGACCGAACTCGGCCAGGTCGTCGTGCCACACCGAGTTCGAGTACAGAGCCAGGTCCAGCTCGTGGCCGGCCTCCTTGTCCGACACCAGCAGGTTGCCTTCACCCGCGCTACTGGTCCCCGACGCAACCCGGCCCTGCTCGAGCACCTGCACGCGGAAGCCTTCCCGCGCCAGGAAGTACGCGCAGGCCGCGCCGACCGCACCCGCGCCGATCACCACGACTTCTGCGCCCTTGGGCAGGTGATCGCTCATGCCACCCTCCCGGGAGGCCCGGAAAGTGCGGTCACAGCAGGAACCCCGCAGGGAATGGGTCGGTGGGGTCGAGCATGTACTGCGCGGTGCCGGTGACCCATGCCCGTCCGGTGATGGTGGGTACGACGGCACGGATCGTCTCGCCGTCCTCGGTGCCCGGAAGCTCGACCTCCTCGACGAGCCGGCCGACGAACGTGGACCCGATGAACGACTCGTTGACGAAGTCGGTATGGAGGCTGAGTTCGCCTCGCGCGTGCAGCTGTGCCATCCGGGCACTGGTGCCAGTGCCGCAGGGCGACCGGTCGAACCAACCGGGGTAGATCGCCATGGCATGCCGGGAGTGCTGGGCGGTGGAACCCGGCGCCTCGAGGTACACGTGGTGGCACCCGTTGATGTCCGAGCGCTCCGGGTGCACCGGCCTGGCCTGCTCGTTGATCGCGTCCATGATGGCCAGCCCCGCGTCGATCAGCTGCTGCTTCGCCGCCCTGTCGAACGGCAGCTCGAGGTCGTCGAGGTCGACGATCGCGTAGAAGTTGCCCCCGAACGCGATGTCGTAGCGGACGTCGCCGTACCCCTCGACCTTGACGACCTGGTCCAGAGCGAGGCTGAACGACGGCACGTTCGTAATGGTGACCGACTCCGCGTGCCCGTCTCGTACGGCGACCTCGGCGACGACGAGACCGGCCGGCGTGTCGAGGCGGATCGTGGTCACCGGCTCGACGACGGGGACCATCCCGGTCTCGACCAGCACAGTCGCCGTACCGATGGTGCCGTGGCCACACATCGGAAGGAGCCCCGAGACCTCGATGAAGAGCACGCCGTAGTCGGCATCAGGCCGGGTAGGGGGCTGCAGGATCGATCCGGACATGGAGGCGTGGCCGCGCGGCTCGAACATCAGCAGCGTGCGCAGCTCGTCGTTGTTGTCGATGAACCATTGGCGGCGCTCCGCCATCGTGGCACCGGGGAAGACTCCGACGCCGCCGGTGATGACGCGCGTGGGCATGCCCTCGGTGTGTGAGTCCACAGCGTGAATGATGCGTGTTGTCCTCATGTTGCCCTTTCTCGGATACTCCAGCGGTGCGGATCAGGTGAGCTTCCCGTCAACTCTGCGCGGTACGTCGGCGTCGTCGCGCAGCTCGCTCGGAAGCAGGAAGTCGGGGAATCCTTGATAGGCCACCGGCCTGGTGAACCGATCGATGGCGGCGGTGCCGACCGAGGTGGTCCCGGCAGCGGTAGTTGCCGGGTAAGGGCCTCCGTGCTGCTGGGCGTAGGTCACCGAGACGCCCGTGGGCCACTGGTTCCACAGCAGTCGGCCGGCCTTCGAGGCCAGGATGGTCGTCAGCTGCCCGGCGATCTGGTCGTCCTCGTTGGCCACCAGGGTCGCGGTGAGCTGTCCCTCCAGCTGCTCTGCGACCTCGACCAGCTGCTGCTCGTCGGCGTACTCGACGATCAGGACGGTCGGGCCGAAACACTCCGCCAGCAGCGCTTCCGGGTCGGCCAACAGATCCTGCACCGAGGTGGACAGGACGGTCGGAGCGGGCGGGTCGTTGAGCGGATCCTCCCCCTCGGCGACCACGGTGACAGCGGGATGCCGGCGCAGCTGCTGCTGGCCACTCAGGTAGCCGGCCGTGATCTTGTCGTTGAGCAGCGGCGCGGCCGACGGCAGCGCGCCGGCGCGCAAAGATGCCAACAAGTGGGAGTCGCCGGGTGCGAGGACCACGCCCGGCTTGGTGCAGAACTGGCCCGCACCCAGCGTGAAGGACCCGACCAGCCCGGCGGCGATGTCCACGCCGCGGTCGGCGTCCGCGGAGGCAGTGACGAATACCGGGTTCACCGACCCGAGCTCGCCGTAGAACGGGATCGGCTCCGGGCGCGACGACGCCAGGTCGAACAGCGCTCGCCCGCCGGGGATGGAGCCGGTGAACGCCGCAGCCTTCACCTGCGGGTGCGTCAGCACGACCACCCCGGCCTCCTGGCCGTAGACGATCTGCAGGAGCCCGCTCGGTGCGCCGAACTCGTCGCACGCCTCGGTCACCACCTGCGCCGTCGCGGCGGAGAGCCCGACATGGCCCGGATGTGCCTTCACGATCACGGAGCATCCGGCAGCGAGGGCAGAGGCGGTGTCGCCGCCGGCCACGGAGAACGCGAAGGGGAAGTTGGAGGCGGCGAACACTACCACCGGGCCGTAGGGGACGCGGGTACGCCGCAGGTCCGGTCGCGGCCCCATCGACCAGTCCGGATCCGCGTGGTCCACGCGCGCGTCCAGGTAGCCGCCCTCGTTCACCGTCTCGGCGAACAGCCTCAGCTGGAACGTCGTGCGCGCCAGCTCGCCGCGGAGCCGTTGCTCGGTGAGGCGCGTCTCCCGGATGGCGAGCGGGACCAGCATGTCGGCGGCACCATCGAGCCGGTCCGCAACGGCCCGCAGCACTGCGGCGCGCTCGGTGCGGGTTCGGCTGGACCACTGCGTCGCGGCCCGTTGCGCACCGAGGACAATATGGTCGATGCGGTCGGTGCGGGTGTCATACATCATTCCTCCAACGTGGACATAGATCTTGGCGCGTCACGCGCGTTGCCGGTAGCGGTCGTAGGCGTGCTGCGCCACAACCAGGTCCTCCCAGGCCATGCCCACTCCGGAGAAGACCGCCGGGCGACCGGGCGACGGGGTGAAGCGGCCGGTCACCAGTTCGGCCAGATTGGCCAGCGGGCGTCCTCGCTCGGCGTCCGCGACCCACTCGGTCGCCGGCCGGGCAAGGAGCAGGTTGCCCGACTCACGCATCGCCGAGGCCCGGCTCTCCACCACGACATCGGCATTGAGCACCAGCTCCGCGGGGAGTTCGCGCTTGTCGGGGCCGTGTACGCCGATCGCGCACACCACGGCATCGGCGGGTACATCGCCGGCGTCGAAGAGCGGAGTGCGGGAGGACGTGGCACAGACAATGAGGTCCGCCCGCGGCAGGTCCCGCGCGGCGTCGGCGGGTCGGACCGGAGCGCCGAGAGCGGCCGACCGTGCGACGAGCGGGTCTACCCCCTCAGGGCGGCGTCCCACCACGGCGATGTCGTCAGGGTGCAGGACGGCGTTGAGGTACGCGATATGGCGCTCGGCCTGCGGGCCGGCGCCGAAGACGACCACCCGCTGTGCGCGAACCGCGGATCCAGGATCTACGCCGAGGCGGGCGGCGATGAGGTGTTGCGCGGCCATCACCGTAGTGGCCGGGGTGCGCACCAGTGTCAGCTCCGCAGCGTCGAGAACCGCCAGTGGCGCGTGGTGCTCGGTTTCGAACAAGACGTAGACGCCTTGGACGTTCGGGTGTCCGTCCTCGGGGTTGTCCGGCGCGAGGGTGAGAACCTTGACTCCCGACGCGCCGCCGGTAGCGCTGGGCATCATCAGGAACTCGGCGCCCGGCCCGGAGGGCGCGAAGAGCCTCGGGCTGTCCTGTTCGGGATCGACGTGCCCTGATACGAGAGCCTCGGTGAGGACGCGGACCGCACTGGGTCCGTCGACGAGCTCCGCGATGGCGACTGCGCTGAGGTGGGTCAGACCAGTCGAACGACCACCTGCGCCGGTGGTCTGCCCACTGGGTGCCATCATGATCTCTTCCTCTCCGAGGCTCTCGCCCCTCATCAGCAACACGGGATCGTTCGACGGCGATCCCGGGCTGCACGCCCAACCACGATCAGCGGTAGCCCTTGGCCAGAGCGGCCTCGGTGTCGCGGCGTATCGTCTCGGCCTGCTCGGCGGTCAATGGGCTGCGCGGCGGGCGGCACTGACCGCCCTTGCGGCCGGCGATGTCCATCGACAGCTTGATCGCCTGGACGAACTCGGTCTTCGAGTCCCACCGCAGCAGGGAGTGCAGGTCGCGGTAGAGCGGCATGGCCGCCTTCAGGTCCTCGACGTTGCCGGAGGTTGCCAGCCGGTACAGCTCGGCGGTGGCCTCGGGAATCGCGTTGGGGTAGCCCGCGATCCAGCCGACCGCGCCGGCCAGGCCGAACTCGACCACGACGTCGTCGGAGCCGATGAGGATATCCAGATCCGGTGCCAGCTCCTGGATCTCGTAGACGCGGCGAACGTCGCCGGAGAACTCCTTGACCGCCTTGATCAGACCCTCCGAGTGGAGTTCGGCCAGCAGGTCCGGGGTCAGGTCGACCTTGGTGTCGTAAGGGTTGTTGTACGCCACGATCGGCAGCCCGACCTTGGCAGCCTCGCGATAGTGGTTGAGCACCGACTGACGGTCCGCACGGTAGATGTTCGGCGGAAGCAGCAGCACCGACTGGGCGCCGACCTCGGCCGCCTGCTCGATCCAGCGAATGGTCTCCCTCGAGCCGTACGCTGCCACGCCGGGCATCACGCCGAACCCTTCGGGCGAGGCCTGCACCGCCACCTCGACCACGCGGGCGCGCTCTTCGGGGGTCAGCGTCTGGTACTCGCCCAGCGAGCCGGACGGGCACACGCCATCGGTGCCGTTGGCGGCCAGCCATGAGACGTGCCTGGCGTAGCCGTCGTAGTCGACGCTGAGGTCGTCGTTGAACGGCAGTGCGGTCGCGGTGTAGAGGCCGCGCCAGGGGTTCTCTTTCGAGATGGTCATGTTGTGGAGTCTCCTGAATCAAGGATGAGCACGAATAGAATGTGATATTGCACTGCGATTCGCAAGAGGCTTGTTCGGTGAGCCTCCGGGGCGCCGGCTTCAGTCTGCCTCCCGCGAGAACTTTATGCAATGTGCTATTGCACTAGCCGTATTCGGTCTCTACGCTAGGCCTCGGTTCCAGCAGAGTCACACCGCGGTGGCTTAGCGCGGACCTGACGCCTGAGGCGTTGACCAGGAGTGGAGATACACATGATTCGTAAAGCGTGGATCGGCGCCACGGCGGCAGTCGCCCTGACCTTGACCCTGTCTGCCTGTGGCGGGGGCGGTCTGGCGGCGGGCGGCGGAGGTGACGGCGGAAAGGGCGACATCCGGCTGGGCATGGCAGCGCCGCTGAGTGGCAGCAGCGCCGCGATCGGGCCGTACATGAAGAACGGCGCGCAGCTCGCGATCGACGAGATCAACGCCTCCGGCGGTGTGCTCGGCCGCAAGCTCGAGCTCGTCCCCGAAGACGATGCGTGTGACCCGAGGACAGCAGCGTCGGCGGCCGCCAAGCTCGTCACCGAGGGCGTGACCGTGTCAGTCGGCGGCTACTGCTCGTCGGCGACCCTGCCGACGCTCTCGATCTTCAACAAGGCCGACGTCCCGATGATCATCCCGGCCGCGAACTCCAACGACCTGGTCAAGAGCAAGCTGCCGAATGTCTTCCTGCTCAACGGCACCGGTGCCCAGCAGGCCCAAGCGGCGGTCGATTTCATCAAGTCCTCCGGCGTCAAGGCCGTCGCGCTGGCAGACGACAACACGTCGTACTCCAAGGACATCAGCACCCGCACCGGGGACAAACTCGGGGCAGTCGGATCGGTCAAGGTCGTGGACCACGAGTCGGTGACCGCTGGCGAGTCGGACTACTCCGCTGCGGTGACCTCGATCCTCAACTCGAAGCCGGACTTCGTGTACTGGACCGGCTACTACCAAGAGGGCGGGCTGCTCATAAAGCAGCTTCGCGCGGCGGGTTACACCGGCAAGATCATGGTCGCGGACGGATCCGTCGACGAGCAGATGATCTCCATCGCCGGTGCCGCCAACGCCCAGGGCGTGTTGGCGACCATGACGCAGACGCCGCAGACGATTGCTGGCGGCGAGAAGTGGATCGCCGACTACAAGGCCGCCTTCAAGGCCGACCCCGGGCCCTACTCGACGCAGTCGTACGACGCCGTGCGCGTGGCAGCCGAGGCGATCAAGAAAGCCAACTCGACCAAGGGCAGCGACATCGTCGCCGCGCTGGAGAAGATCGACGGGTTCCCGATCTTCAGCGGGAAGCTCAAGTTCACCCCGGAGCACACCCTCAGCGAGGGCGGCTTCGGCATCCTCGTGGTCCAGGGCAACACCTTCGTGCTCAACAAGTGACCCTCGGCTCGCCGACGCCAATAGCCCGCGCCGGCGAGCCCGCCGCATCACCCTCTCCTGCTGGCCCCGCCAGCTCCCGGCATTTAGGACTGTGCCATGGACCTGCAATATTTCATCCAATTGATCCTGAACGGCCTGTTCGTCGGCTCGTTCTACGCTCTCGTCGCGCTCGGCTACTCGATGGTCTACGGCATCATCAAACTGCTGAACTTCGCCCACGGTGACATCTACATGCTCGGTGCCTTCGCGGGCTATGCGCTGCTGACCGCGGCTGCCGGCTCGCTGGGCGGGGGTGGCTCGATCGTCGTACTCATCCTGATCATGGTGGTGGCAATGCTGGTCACCGGCACCGTGGGGCTCGTCCTCGAGCGGGTCGCCTACCGGCCGCTGCGCGGAGCACCGCGGTTGTCGGTGCTGATCACTGCGGTCGGCGCCAGCTTCGCGCTGGAGTACGGCATCGCCGTCGGGTTCGGCCCGAACCCGCGTGTCTATCCAGTCGGCTTCGGCAACGGTGCCATCTCCGTGCTGGGCACCCGGGTCACCTACGCCCAGCTCGCCATGACGGTGATCGCCGTCGGCCTCATGATCGCCCTCGACCAGCTCGTCAACAGGACCCGGGCGGGTCGCGCGATGCGTGCGATCTCGCAGGATCCGAAAGCCTGCCTGCTGATGGGCATCAACGTCGACCGCGTCATCTCGCGCACCTTCTTCATCGGCTCGGCGCTGGCCGGTGCGGCCGGAGTCATGGCCGGCGCGTATTACGGGAAGGTGGACTTCCTCATGGGCTTCATCATCGGCCTCAAGGCGTTCACCGCCGCAGTGATCGGCGGCATCGGCAACCTGCGGGGCGCCGTTCTCGGCGCTGTCGTTCTCGGGCTGCTCGAGTCCTTCGGAACCGCCGCGCTCGGCAGCGAGTGGCGAGACGTCTTCGCCTTCGGCTTCCTGATCCTGTTCCTGACCGTCCGACCAACCGGTCTGCTCGGCGAGCGAGTGACGGAGCGGGTCTGATGAGCAACGATAACTCGATCCCGGCCCGAGACGGGGCCGTCGACGCCCCCTCCGGCTTCGTGCAAGCCGTCGACGAGGCCGGCAAGTCCACGGTCGGTCGCGTCGGCTCCGGCCTCGCGCCCGCAGATGCAGCCGGCCGTGTCACGCCGGTAAGCCGCGCGATCAGCCACCCGCTGTTCGGCTGGGTTGTGATGGCCCTTGCCGTTGCGCTGCCGTTCGTCAACTCCTCGTCTTACAGCATCCGGATCGCAACGGACGCACTCATCTTCGTGATGCTCGCCGTCGGCCTGAATATCGTCGTGGGCTACTGCGGTCTGCTCGACCTGGGCTTCGCCGCCTTCTTCGCGATCGGCGCCTACACATCCGGCATCCTCACCACATCGCTGGGGTGGCCCATTCTGCTCACGATCCCAGTCGTCGTGATCGCAGCCGTCATCGGCGGGGTGGTGATCGGCGGCCCAACCTTGCGACTGCGCAGTGACTACCTCGCCATCGTCACCCTCGGATTCGGCGAGATCATCCGGATCACCGCGAACAATCTCGATATCACGGGCGGCCCGAACGGGATCTTCGGTATCCCGAACTTCGGCGACTTCGGCCTGCGTTCCGACATCACGACGTACTGGATCGTCGTCGCTGTCGTCGCAGCAGCGGTGTTGGCTTCGGCGCGGCTCGGCAAGGGGCGGCTGGGCCGGGCCTGGCGGTTCGTGCGCGAGGACGAGGACGCCGCGGAGGCGATGGGCATCCACACCTACCGGGTGAAGTTCGCGGCGTACATCACCGGAGCGATCTTCGGCGGGATAGCCGGTGTGCTCTTCGCGGTGCACCAGACGGCGATCTCGCCAACTAGCTTCAACTTCCTCTGGTCGGCGCTCATTCTCATGGCGGTGGTCCTCGGCGGGATGGGCTCAACGCCCGGCGTCGTCATCGGCGCGCTCGTCATCTCCCTGCTCCCCGAGCTGCTACGAGGAGCGGAGAACTGGCGCTATCTCGTCTTCGGCGTCCTCCTCATCATCGTGATGCTGTTCCGCCCGCAGGGCATCTGGCCGCACCGGGGCGACGAAAAGCCGTCGCGGATCGAGAAGCGACGAGCCCGCACGGCGGCAAAGGAGGTCGCACCGTGACCGCGAAACACGGCAAGTTGGCAAGGAACGGTTCGTCGGCCACGGGGCTGCTCCAAGTCCGTGACATGACAGTGGCCTTCGGCGGAGTCACTGCCGTCAATGGCCTGACCTTCGACGTGCACGAAGGGGAGGTCCTCTCGGTAATCGGCCCGAACGGTGCCGGCAAGACCAGCGCCTTCAACTGCATTACCGGCTTCTACAAGCCGTCGGCGGGGCAGGTCACCTTCGACGGCAGCGATATCACCGGCAAACGTCCCGCCGTCATCGCCGCGCGCGGGGTCGCCCGCACGTTCCAGAACCTGCGGCTGTTCGGCGAGCTCAGCGTCCTGGACAACGTGCGCGCGGGGATGCATGTGCGGATCCGGCAGAACGCCCTCGACGCCGTCCTGCACACTCCCCGGTACCACCGCAGCGAGCAAACCGCGACCGATGAGGCGCACCGCTGGCTCGACTTCGTCGGAGCGCGCGGGAGCCGGGTCCACGAAGTGCGCAACCTGCCGTACGGCGAGCAGCGCCGCGTCGAGATCGCCCGGGCCCTGGCCCGTGAACCGAAGATGCTCCTGCTCGACGAGCCCGCGGCCGGACTGAACCACAACGAGAAGGAGGACCTGCTCGCCCTACTGCGCCGCATCAGCGACCTCGGGACCGCGGTCGTGCTCATCGAGCACGACATGGGCCTGGTCATGGAGGTCTCCGAACGCATCGTCGTCCTCAACTACGGCAAGGAGATCGCGGACGGCACACCCCACCAGATCCGCACCGACCCCAGAGTCGTCGAGGCCTATCTGGGCACCGACGACGCCGAGGCCGAAGCGGTGGCCGCCGCCACCGACGAGGAGATTTTCGGCGATCACACCGCGGCACCGAGCGAGAAGGGCGAGTCGTGAGCACAGTTACCCCTGTCCTCGAGGTCGAGGACCTCGTGGTCAACTACGGACGGGTCGAGGCGCTGCGCGGTCTGTCGCTGACGGTCGGTGAAGGCGAGACGGTGTCGCTGCTCGGCAACAACGGCGCTGGCAAGTCGACCACCGTCGCCACGATCTCCGGTCTGGTGCGCGCGACGTCGGGGCGGATCAGGGCGTTCGGCAAGGAGATCACCGCAGCCAAGCCCTGGGAGCTCGTCGAGATGGGCATCGTCCACGTGCCCGAAGGCCGGCGGATCTTCCCCCGGCTCAGCGTCCACGAGAACCTGCTCATCGGTGGATACACCGTCCGTGACAGCAAGGCGATCGAGGAGCGGATCCAGGAGGTGTACGAGCTGCTACCGCGGCTGCGCGACCGCCGCAACCAGCACGGCGGCACCCTGTCCGGCGGCGAGCAGCAGATGCTGGCGATGGGGCGCGCGATGATCGCCGCGCCGCGCCTGCTCATGCTCGACGAGCCGTCCATGGGACTCGCCCCCCTCATGGTCGCCCAGATCATGCAGGTCGTGCGAACCATCAACGAGCGGGGCACCGCCGTACTCCTCATCGAGCAGAACGCCCGGTCCGCGCTTACCGTGGCCACCCGCGGCTACGTACTCGAGGCGGGCGTGACCAGCCTCGAGGGGTCCTCGGAGGAGTTGCGGACCAATCCCCGAGTAGTGGAGGCCTACCTTGGCGCCTGAGATGTCGTTCAGCTTCGAGACAGTGGACTACCACACCGGCGGTGAGCCGTTCCGGATCGTCGCCCACGGAGCGGTCCGGCTCGAGGGCGCCACCGTGGCGGACAAGCGGGTCCGGGGGATCGCGAGCCCGCAGGTGCAGCATGCGCGCGCGCTCCTGTGCAGCGAGCCACGCGGCCACGCAGACATGTACGGCGGCTTCGTCACCGAGCCCGACGACGACGGTGCCGATCTCGGGGTGCTGTTCTGGCACAAGGACGGCTTCTCCACCGCGTGCGGCCACGGCACCATCGCGCTGGGTGTGTGGGCCGTCGAATCCGGCCTCGTGCCGCGACTCGAGCAGGGCACTCGCGACGTACGGATCGACGTACCCTCCGGGCGGGTCACCGCCCGCGTTGCGTTCGAGGCGGGCGAGATCGCCCACGTCTCGTTCGTCAACGTCCCGAGCTGGGTGCACTCCACCGGTCTCGACGTCGAGACCGACCGTGGCCGCGTCAGGTGCGACATCGCCTTCGGCGGTGCGATGTACGCCGTCGTGTCCGCCGCGGACCTCGGCCTGGCCGTTCGCCCCGCGGACCTGCCCGACCTGATTCGGATCGGTCGCCAGATCCGGGATGGCCTCAACGCCGCCCGCGTGGCGGAGCACCCGAGCGACCCGCGCCTGTCCGGCGTCTACGCAACGATGTTCACCGAGGACGTCGACCCCGACGACGCGACCGCCTCCCAGGCGTTCGAGGGACTCAGTGCCGAGGGTGCGCTGCACCAGCGCAATGTCGTGGTGTTCTCCGACGGCGAGGTCGATCGGTCCCCGTGCGGGTCCGGCACCGCGGCCAGGGTCGCGCATCTGACCAGCCAGGGACGTCTCGCCGACGGTGAGGTTCTGGTGCACGACTCGATCGTCGGCAGCAGATTCCGCGCTCGGGCCGTGGCGCGGGTCCAGGCCGACGGTCACGACGCGGTCGTGCCCGAGGTCGTCGGCACGGCGCACAAGTTGGGAGACAGCCGCTTTGTCGTGGACCCGCGCGACTCGCTGGTTCCCGGCTTCATCCTCAGGTGAGGATCCACGGATCGATGAGAGGACCGGCGATTTGGTCCGTCCCCGATGGCGCACGTAATATGTGATATGTCACTGGTCGTCTCGCCTGTACCATAGCAACTGACCAGATCACACGGGCCGATCCCCGTGGTCGTCGTTCATCCGCCCACACGCAACAAGAAGGCAATGATGTCCGCTACCGATACGCCGGTCTCGACACTGACGTCGTTCCTCCCCCGGAGGAGCATGCGCGACGTGATCATCGAGAAGTTGCGCGGGGCGATCATTACCGGCGAGTTGCGCCCCGACGTCGTGTACTCGGCCCCCGGACTGGCCGAACAGTTCGGCGTGTCCGCGACTCCGGTCCGCGAAGCAATGATCGACCTGGCCAAGGAGGGCTTGGTCGAAACCGTGCGCAACAAGGGCTTTCGCATTCGCGAGCCATCCGAACAGGAGCTGGACAACCTCGCCGAAGTCCGCCTGCTCATCGAGGTCCCGACCGTACGCAAGGTCGCCGACGCCGGCATCGACCCCCAGCAGCTCGCCGAACTGCGCACCCTGGCCTTCGGCATCGAAAAGGCCGCGACCGAGCACGATTTCATCACCTACATCTCCATCGACACCGAATTCCACTGTCGCCTCCTCAGCCTCGCGGGCAACAACGAGTTGGTCGAAACGGTGCGGTCACTGCGATCCCGCTCCCGCCTCTATGGCGTCCGCCCACTCGCCGAACGCGGTGAACTCATTCCTTCCGCCCACGAGCACGTGGAGATCCTCAATCTCATCGAACAGGGAGCCGCGGAATCGGCCGAACAGCTGATCCGCCGCCACATCGGCCACGTCCGAGACATCTGGGCCGAATAGACCGGACTCGACGGAGGGCGTGCCCGCATCGATCGCATTCACCCGAATATCGGGTGGAGGCGGCACATCGGGTGATCGACTCCGGCCGCCCGGTGCGCGAAGTTGCTGTCAATGTTCGAACTCTTCTGCATTGCGGTCCTGAGGGTTCGGCTTGGATGCTGCTCTGCGCGCGGTCATCGCCGAGACCGGGATCCGGGTGGTAGGTCCCAACACCTCGGGGTTGATGAACGTGGCAACCGGCGCGAATCTGGTGGGCCTGCCCGACATACCGCCGGGACCGATCACGGTGATCACACAGAGTGGGAACATGTTGCTGTCGCTGGTCCGCGACACCATTGCGGTGCGCGGCCCGGGCCTGCACACCTACGTCGGATTGGGTAACCAGGCCGATGTCAGCTACCCCGAGTGCTCGAGGCTGAGCCGCTTCTTCCGCTGCGGGGTACGGTGGGTCACACCCTTACGATACGGTCGCCGTCGAGCGAATTTCGTTGTCCTGGACGATCTCCCGGGTCGGACCGGTGCCCACCGCAGTGGCGTGGGCGTCGATGTCGACCGTTTCCGGGCCGCGGATCGCCTGCTCGCAGCGTCGGGCAAGGTCGTGGCGGTCCGGCCCGGGAGTCTGGCGCGGGAGCAGCACGATCTCGGCGGTCACGCCCTTGGAGTGCAGCACCCGGCTGACGGAATCCAGAAAGGTGTCGGTCCCGACGAAGCCGGGGACGGTGGACACATTGCCGTCGCGATCGAGGTAGCGCACGCGGATCGGCTGGACCGCAGCGCCGGTGTCGACGGCCGCCTGGTACAGCGCGGGGCGGTGGCGGCCGTGGGCACGACCGCACCATGTGGTGCCCTCGGGGAAGACCGTGACGCGATCACCGGCGCGCAGGCGCGCGGCGATGGCCGAGATGACCTCGGGCAGCTGCCGCAGCCGCTCCCGCTCGATGGGGATCACCCGCATGAACCGGGCCAGGCGGCCGAGCAGTGGCCATTCGATCAGGTCGGCGCGGGCCACGAAGCCCATCGGCTGCACGGCGGCCAGCGCGATCACATCGGTCCAGCCGACATGTCCGGCGACGACCAGCAGGCCCTGCGGATCGGCGGCGCCGGAGACGAGCTGCCCCTCACCGGCGGCCCGTATCTCCGGCACATCGCCCGCCGGATCGGCACAGGCGAGCGGCTTTTGTGCACCGGCGTCACCGAAACGCTGATCAACGATGCGCAATCCGATTCCGCAGCACCGTAATACGGCCCGGGCATACCCGCGTTGCAGACCGTGCCGCCGCCCGCGCGGGGTAAGTGCATTGACCGCAGGGAAGGAGACGAACAGGCCGACCACGCCCATGGCCCGGCCCACGGCGCGCAGCCCACCGGTCTGCGCGACCGTCTCGACACAGCCGGGACTGCAGGGGCTCGACGGCATCCACGCGTGCACGGGCGCGCCGGGCGGACAGGACAGGACCGAGGAACCCGGAGTCGATAAGGCAGGCACCGGATCTCACCGCCCATCCATGGCAGTGGCGGCGGATTGTAAACGCTCGAGGTAGCGGCGGTTGATGGTGTCCAGGCCGAGCAGGCAGACGAAATCGGCGACCGCGAAGTCGGGATCGTGGGCCGGCTCGCCGCAGATCCACGCACCCAGGCGCAGGTAACCGCGAAGCAGCGGTGGAAGTTTCGGCCGCGCGGGCGGTTCCAGCTCGTCCAGAGTGCGTCCGTCCACGACGACCGGGTTCAACGGACGCACACGCCGCGCCGGATCGCCGGCGTGCTTGGACAGCAACAGATCCCGCACACCGCGCACGTTCACCCCGGCCGGATCCGCGGGGCTGTCCTGCATGGGCACCGAGACGCAGCCCATCACCCAGTCGTAGCCGGTGAGCTGGATGTAGTGCAGAATGCCCGCCCACATGAGCGTCAGCACCGAACCGTTGCGATGATCGGGTACCACACAGGCCCGGCCCATCTCCACCATCCGATGCCCCTCGGGATCCATTGCGGTGAGGTCGAATTCGGTGGCCGTGTAGTAACCCCCGGCCGCCGCGACCTTGTCCGGCGGCAGCATCCGATAGCAGCCGACGAACTGATCGGTCAGCTCGTCGCGCACCAGCAGGTGGTCGCAGTGCTCGTCGAAGACGTCGGCGTCCAGCCCGTCCGCGCGCTCGGGGATGTTGAAGCCCGGTTCTCCGGCGAACACCTGGTAGCGCAGGCGCTGCGCCGCGGTACGGTGCTCGAGATCGGAGGACACCACGAGGGAGTATTGTGGCTGCGTCGAGCGGGCCGCCCCCGGAGTGAAAAGGGCGGTATCTGATACTGCCTTTGTCGCCATGTCCTGATGAAGCCAGCCCGAATCGGCCCTGGGGCGACCGCCGAGTGTCGTTTCGATGCCAGTCGGGTGAACGAGACGAGCGTCACACCGGACGTTCACCACGCCGATGCGCCCAGTTCGCCCAGTTTCCGAACAGTCTCGTTCCCGGACGCCTGCTCGTGATCTTCACACCCGTCCCTATCCCCGATCGTGACCTCGTGATCGCCGCACCCGGCGGAGTGTGCAAGATACTCGACGATGCCGCGGACGCCGTCGACGGCCCTTGCCGACGCTTTCCCGGGACATCCCGGGGCGTGCGGCTCCAACCCCGCTGTCGCTCAGGCGTTCTCCCGCGCGAAACTGCGCGCGCCGACCACGACGAGCGCCAGCGAGACCCCGACGGTGAGCCCGGTGCCGAGGTACACCTCCGAGGCGCCGAAATCGCCGCGGAACATCGCCCGCGCCGCCTCCACCGTATGTTTGAACGGGTTGATGTCGGCGATGATCCGCAGCCAGTGCGGCGCCAGGCTCATCGGCAGCAGGATGCCCGACAGCAGCATGATCGGCACGGACAGGCTGTTGAGCACCGAGGCGAACAGCCCGATGATGTTGGGCCGCAGCGAGAATGCCACCGCCGCGACGGCGACTGCGGGCCCGGAGGAGGCAGCTTGCGTAACCACGCAGGGCCCTCAGAAGCGCCGCCATAGGCACAGCCGCGAGATTCACCAGCGGCGCACGGTCGCCTGCGAATGCGAGCGGATCGCCTCGGACTCCTCCTCCGGCACGTACACCGACTGCACGGCGACGCGCCCCGGCCCGACCAGCCGCAGCCAGATGCTCCGATAGCTGAAGCTGCGCCACCATCCCAGGCCGCGGGTGTGCGGATATTCCAGGTGCAGGTGCGCGGTCACCGACAGATCGCGGTACAACAGCGCCGACGGCTTGACCAGCAGGCTCTGCCCCGGAGCCAGGTCGCGAATGAAGGTGTTGCCCGGCGAGTGCAGGAGCAACAGCCCCGGGCCGCCCTGCGCGGTGAAGATGTCGCCGAACATGCCCAGCGGATAGTGCGTCTTGCGGTCGTCGCCGGAACCGGTGACGAACCAGACGTTGTTGTTGGCCCAGTCGTAGGAGATATTGCCGCTGGCCCCCAGGAATCGGTGCTCGTGCACCCACATTCGCTGATTGTGCGCCAGCGGCAGCACGACGATGTCCCCGGCGTGGGTGCCGGCCAGCGCGATGTGCCCGGGCCCGCGGCCGGTCATCATGACCAGCGGCAACCCGCCCATCATCCGCTTCCACGCGCCCTTGAGGCTCATCCTGTCCAGCTGTGCGCTCGGATCGGCCCACAGCAGGTGATGGTGCGAAAAGTAGATCCAATCACCCTGTGCGAGGGCGAAATCCGCGGCCGGGAGCAGAGTTCCCTCGATCTGACAGCGGGATTGGCCGAACTGGATCCGGGCCATGTCCCGGATCGCGGGCTGCTTGGTCCAGCCCGAGGCACTGACGGCGGCCCGGATATCCACCGGCGCACCACAATTGGGGCAGGTGCGGGCGTTGGGATCGCTGGGCTGACGGCAGAACAGGCAGGTGTAGGCATTCATCGCGGCCTACCCGGACCGGTGGTGCACGTACATCGACTGGATGCCGACGCGGCCGGGGCCCGTCATCTCGGCCAGATACAACCGGCCGAACAGCCCCACCTTGATGTTCTGCGGCACCGCCTGCATCTGCACGGTGGCGTCCTTGTAGAGGAATCCGCCCGGCTCGACCAGGATCTTCTCCCCCGGCCGCAGCATCCGCTCGAAGACGTTGCCGTAGCCGTGCAGCATCAGCAGCCCGGGATACCCCTGGGTGATGAAGCGGTCCATGTACATGCCGTTGCCGCCGTGCAGGACGTTGGCCAGGCCCTTGATGCGCACGAAGGAATAGTTGATGCTCCCGGACGCCAGCAGGAAGGCGTGCTCACGCACGTCCAGTTCCATACCCGGATGCATCGGCAGCACCACCAGCTCGCCCGGCGAATCCCGGGAGAACGCCACCCGGCCCGGCCCCTGGGACACGGTGATCACGTGCGGCATCCCGGCCAGCGAGCGCTTCATGCCGCCGCCGGTGTTGAGCGCGAAGATCGGGACCTGCTCGTCCTTCCACAGCATCACGTGATGCTCGTAGTACACCTGATCGCCTGGGCCCAGCGCGATCTCGGCCACCGGCACCAGCTCGCCCTCGACCTGGCAGGTGCTGTTGCCGAACCGGAATTCGGTCATGTCCCGCAGCCGCGGCGCCTCCCGCCAGCCCGAATCGCTGACCTTGTTCGCCTCGTCCAGCGGCGCACCGCAACTGGGGCAGGTCCGGCCGGTGCCGGGCGGCGTCTGCACCCCACACCAGTCGCACTGCAGCTTGTCCACTGCCGAATCCTCCCCACGCGCAACCGGCCCGCGACCGGCTCATGTCGAAATCGAGTAGAAGGTAACACCCGTGAGCGATCGGTCCGAAACCGAATTCCGGGTACGCGGTCATTGCGGTGTGCTCTCGGCCGGAAGCCACCGCGGCATCCCGGCCGACAGCGCGCCGGGACGAGGACGAATTCAGTCGGAGTTCGGATCCCGTTCCGGCAGTGGGCGTTCCACGACAACGGGACGGCCCAGCGGCGTCCGGACGCGGCGCTTGGCGGCCTGGTACACCTGAATTGTCTCGGCCGCGACCACATCCCAGGCAAAATCGGCCGTCAACCGCTCTCGCGCGGAATACGCCCGATCCTGCGCCGCGGCCGGATCGTCCAGCACCGCGCAGACGGCCTCGACCAGCCCGTTGACATCGGCCGGCTCGAAGGACGCGCCGGTGACCCCGTCCACCACCAGCTCGCCCAGTCCGCCCGCGCTGGAGGTCACCAGCGGAATTCCCGCCGCGGCCGCCTCCAGCGCCACGATGCCGAACGGCTCGTAGCGGCTGGGCAGCACGATGGCATCCGCCCCGTGCAACCAGCCCAGCAGCTCGTCGTGATCCAGGCGCCCGACGAAATTCACCGCCCGCGCCACCCGGTGCGTGCGGGCCCGCTCACGCAGCCAATCGAATTGGGTGCCCACGCCCGCGACCGTCAGCGTCGCGCCCGGATGCGCGCGGCGGATCCGCGGCAGCGCCGCGATCGCGTCCTGCACGCCCTTCTCGTATTCCAGCCGCCCGACATACAGCAGCCGCGGCGGACCCGTGCGCGGCGCGCGGGTGCGAAAGGACCAAGCGGCCACGTCGATTCCGTTGCGGATCACCCGGATCGGCACCCGCTCGGGGCCGTAGAGCCGCTCCACCTCGTCCTGCATCGAGGCCGAGCAGGTGATCAGCGCGTCGGATTCGTTGGCCAGCCACCACTCGACCGAATGCACCTGCTTGTTGACCCGGCCCGACACCCAGCCGCTGTGCCGCCCGGCTTCGGTGGCGTGGATGGTGGATACCAGTGGCACGTCGAAGTATTCGGCCAGCGCGATCGCCGGATGCGCGACCAGCCAGTCGTGGGCGTGCACCACATCGGGGGCCCAGCCCTCGGCGATGCCGGGCTTGCTCAGCGCCACGCCCGCGCGCACCATCGCATGGCCCATCGCCAGGGTCCAGGCGAGCATATCCTCGCCGAAGTCGAAGGCGGGCGGATCCTCGGCCACCGCGACGACCAGCACCCGGTCCTCGATATAGGAGTACGTGGGATGGCTGGAGGCATCGGTGCCCATCGGGCGTCGCGCCAGCACGACGACCTCGTTCCCCGCGGCGGCCAGCTCGGTGGCCAGGTGATGCACGTGCCGGCCCAGCCCGCCGACCACGACCGGCGGGTACTCCCACGACACCATCAAGATCTTCATGCGGGGTACCTGTTTTCCATTGGCATTACCGGGTCCGGGGAGCCCACGCCCAGTCGCCGCGCATCCAGCGCCGGGAACAGCCCGTCGGCCGCGCTCCATCCTGCCGCCAACTGCCGTGCTTTGGCTAGCTGACCGGACGCCAACATCGCCGCGATCTCGCGCACCGCGTGCGCGTGCTGGTGGGCGCGGTCGCGCGCGTATCCGGCCGCGGAATCCTTGCTGACCATGAATGCCCAGTCGCTGGAGACCGCCAGGATGGCCTCGCGCAGCAGTTGATCCGCGACCGGATCCCGCACCTCCGCGGTGCGTGGGGGCGCCTCCGCGCGGTGCTTGTCCAGCGTGTCCAGGGTGAACTGCACGATCTCCGCGTTCAGCTCGACCAGATCCCGCACCTGCTCCCCGGCCCACACCCGCCAGTCCTTACCCGAGCCCCACGACGAGTCGTCCAGCGGAACCGGTTCCCCCACATAGCCATCGGCGCGGGCGTCGGCGAGCGTGCCGACCGTGACCCCAGCCTCGGGCAACGCCCGCAGCACCTGTTCGAGCCACTGCGGGCCCTCGTGCCACCAGTGCCCGAACAGTTCGGTGTCGAAGGCGGCCACCACCAGCGCCGGACGCCCGATCCGGGCGGATTCGGACAGCAGCCGCTCGCGCACCGTCTCCACGAAGTCCGCGACGTCGCGTCGCACCGCCGCCGCGGCGAGTTCCGCGTCGTAGGGCGCCTTGTCCTGCCCCTCGACCTTCTTGCCCGTGACGCGGTACGGCTTGAGCCCGGTGGCGTGATCGTAATGATGGAAGTCGCGATAGGCGCCGTGCCCGGGATACCCCGACTTGGGCGACCACACCCGGTAACTGACCTGCAGATCCCGCCCGAACGCGACCACATCCGACTCGTGCACGGGTCGCCCGAGCGTGGTGTCGCCGCGCAGCGCGGGCCCGTCGACCATGAAATGCGTCACACCCGCCGCGGCATAGCCTCGTTCCATGCCCGGGGTGAACCCGCATTCGGGCGCCCAGATGCCCGAGGGGGTGTGGCCCCAGCGATGCCGGGCATCGGCCAGCCCCTCGGTGAGCTCGAAGGCACGCAGGCGCGGATCCAGCAGCGGCTGGAACGGGTGCGCGAGCGGCCCGCCGAGCAGTTCGATCGTCCCCGCGTCGATCAGCTCGCGCCACACCGGCGACCCGCCGTGCCGCCATCGCTCCTCGAAGTCGGCCAGCGCCTCCGCGGCCAGGGCGTGCTCGCGGCGTCCGAGCGCGAGATTGCCCGCCATCGCGGCCTCGTCCGCGCGCAGCTGCCAGTTGCCGAGCCAGTGATGCATCCCCGACAGGCAGTGCGGGTCGTCCAGCTGGGCGGCCAGCACCGGGGTGATCCCGAAGCTCAGCAGCCGCGAACGACCCTCGGCGGCAAGGGTTTTCAGCACCCGCGCGACGGGAATGTAGGAGGCGGCCCAGGATTGGTACAACCATTCCTCACCCACCGGCCACCGGCCGTGATGGGCCAGCCATGGCAGATGCGAATGCAGGACCAGCGTGAACCGGCCCGGTACTTCCTCACTCACGACTCCGCCTCGCTGGCGCTCGGCTCCGTCGTGCGCGACGCCCGCTGTGTCGATGGTTCGCTCCGCTGCGCTCCGCTCACGACTCCACCTCGCTGGCGCTCGGCTCCGTCGTGCGCGTGGCGCGCTGGCCTGATGGTTCGCTCCGCTGCGCTCCGCTCACGGCTTCACCGCGATCGCCACCAGGTCCAGGCTCGCATCGATGCGGGGATCCCAGCCGTCGGTGGGCGCGAGGTCCAGCTCGAAGTCCTCGGTGCGCACCGCCGCGACGTCCGCGGCCAGGTCGGCGGGCCACGGCTCGCCCGCCAGCGCGCGCTCGATCTGGGCGTCGATGATCGATCCGCCCCACTTGCGGTCCAGCGCAACCACTTCCGGCCCGTGATGCACGCCGGTCATCACCTCGACCCGGAATCCCGCCTGCACCAACAGCTCCGACAGCTCCGCGGCGTTGAGCTCGCGGGTGTGGAAGGGGTTCAGGGGCGTATCGCGGCCCGGCGAGAACGTGATCCGGTTCGGCGTGCTGATCAGCAGCTCGCCGCCCGGCGCCAGCACCCGCAGGCATTCGCGCAGGAATTGCGCCTGGTCCCAGAGATGTTCGATGACCTGGAAGTTCACCACGACATCCACCGAGCCGTCCTCGAGCGGAAGCTCGGCCAGGTTCCCCTGGAGCATCTCCACGCCCGGATACGCGGCGCGCACGTGTTCGACGGCGCTCGCGTCGTAGTCCAGCCCGATCACCCGGGCCGCGACACCGCTGATCATGTTGGCGCCGTAGCCCTCTCCCGATCCAGCCTCCAGCACCGTGCGACCCGCGCAGCGCGAGAGCAGTCGCGCATAGGCGATCTCGTGGCGACGGAACCAGTAGTTCTCCTCCGGGATGCCGGGCACCGTCCGCTCGCCGGTCAGCGGCAGCGGATCGAGGGCATCGGACTGGGAGGAAACGGCCTCACTCATTCACCCGACGTTAGTGGTTGCCCGTATCACACCGACGCCCGGAGGTGGCGATGCAGAACATCACATCCTAAGTTACCCATGGGTAACTTAACGTAGGGTAATGTCCCGAGCTGAGCTACTTTGTGGACGTACGACACCCGTGCGACCCCACTTCACGTGCCACCAGAACAGGAGGTCGACGAAGACCAATGCCGAACATCGTCGTACTGATCAAGCAGGTTCCCGACACCTGGTCCGAGCGCAAGCTGACCGATGGTGACTACACCCTCGACCGGGAGGCCGCCGACGCCATCCTGGACGAGATCAACGAGCGCGCCGTCGAAGAGGCCCTGCTGATCAAGGAGGCGCAAGGCGGCGAGGTGACCGTGCTCACCATGGGCCCCGACCGTGCCACCGAGGCCATCCGCAAGGCCCTGTCCATGGGCGCCGACAAGGCCATCCACATCAAGGATGATGCGATCCACGGCTCCGACGCCGTCCAGACCTCCTACGTGCTCGCGGCCGCGCTCGGCCAGATCGAGGGCATCGAGCTGGTCATCGCCGGCAACGAGGCCACCGACGGCCGCGGCGGCGCCGTGCCCGCGATCATCGCCGAGTACCTGGGCCTGCCCCAGCTCACGCATCTGCGCAAGCTGACCGTGGACGGCGAGCGGATCACCGGCGAGCGGGAGACCGACGAGGGCGTGTTCAAGCTCGAGGCCACACTGCCGGCCATCGTCTCGGTCACCGAGAAGATCAACGAACCGCGCTTCCCCTCCTTCAAGGGCATCATGGCCGCCAAGAAGAAGGAAGTGCAGACCTTCACCCTGGCCGACCTGGGCGTGGATCCCGACACGGTCGGCGTCGCGAACGCGGGCTCCGCCGTCTCCGGCGTCACCCCGAAGCCGGCGCGCACGGCGGGCGAGAAGATCGTCGACGAGGGCGAGGGCGGCAACCAGATCTCCGCCTACCTGGTCGGCCAGAAGATCATCTGATTCCCGCCCCTCGAGCAACCCCCAGGAGATAAAGACAATGGCAGAAGTACTTGTGCTCGTGGAGCACGCCGACGGTGCGGTCAAGAAGGTCAGCACCGAACTTCTCACCGCCGCCCGCACGCTGGGCACCCCGGCCGCGGTCGTGCTCGGCCCCGCCGGCACCGGTGACAAGCTCGCCGACGCGCTGGCCGCGGCCGGCGCCGAGAAGATCTACGTCGCCGAGTCCGACGACGTCGACGGCTTCCTGGTCACCCCGAAGGTCGACGTGCTGGCAGGCCTGACCGAATCGGCCGCCCCCGCCGCCGTGCTGGTCGCCGCCTCGGCCGAGGGCAAGGAGGTGTCGGGCCGCCTCGCCGCCCGCATCGGCTCCGGCCTGCTGGTCGACGTCATCGACGTCAAGGCCGACGGCTCGGTCACCCACTCCATCTTCGGCGGCGCGTTCACCGTGGACGCCAAGGCCACCGGCGACGTCCCGGTCATCTCGGTACGTCCGGGCGCCATCGAGGCCGCTCCGCAGCAGGCCGCGGGCGAGAAGGTGACCGTCGAGGTCCCCGCGCAGGAGGAGGGCGTCACCAAGGTGATCTCTCGCGAGCCCGTGGTCGGCGGCGATCGCCCCGAGCTCACCGAGGCCGCGATCGTGGTCTCCGGCGGCCGCGGCGTCGGCAGCGAGGACAACTTCCACAAGGTGGTCGAGCCGCTGGCCGACGCGCTCGGTGCCGCGGTCGGCGCATCGCGCGCGGCGGTGGATTCCGGTTACTACCCGGGTCAGTTCCAGGTCGGCCAGACCGGTAAGACGGTCTCCCCGCAGCTGTACGTCGCCCTCGGCATCTCCGGCGCCATCCAGCACCGTGCCGGCATGCAGACCTCCAAGACCATCGTGGCGGTCAACAAGGACGAAGAGGCGCCGATCTTCGAGATCAGCGACTACGGCATTGTCGGCGACCTGTTCAATGTCGCCCCGCAGCTGACCGAAGCGGTCAAAGCGCACAAGGGCTAGCTCGCGAGCAGCACCTATCGTGGCCCCGGCTGGAAACAGCCGGGGCCACTGGCGTTTTCGGCGGGTCGAGTTTATAACGGTTCGGTCGCTACCGACCCGAAAGGCTGCTAATGTTGGCCCTCGTCGGGCCACGGAGCGATCGATGTCCTATTTCCAGTGGGTGTCGGTCGTGGATTCACTTGGCCCGTCGGTATTTCTAGATCTTCCCGGTGGGCGCACGGCATCAGTGGCCCTTCGGAACAAGAGCATTGAGTGGTCCGGGGCCGCGGTGAACGCGGCCGACAAGTTCAGGAAGGCGAGGCGGCCGGGCACCCGGCGACTGGGGAACTGATGAATCAATCTACTGCCGTGACGATTTCGTGGACCCTCGCCGGAGTACTCCTCGTCGCCGTCGTGGCGGCGGTGTACGCGGCGTTCTATGCTGCGCAGCAACACGCCCGGGCAGAAGCCGCCGCCCGCGAGTTACGCTCCCGCGAGGACGAGCTCGAATACTTCGTTACCAGCACAATGAATTTCGCCGCCGAGGCGGGGCGGCACGCGGAGGCCCAGGTGGATCTGCCCGCCGGGGCGGAGCGCTTCCCGCGGCTGCTGCGCGGGCTGGCCGAGCGGTACATCGGCGATCTGCGCGCGATGCAGGCCGAGACCCGGGAGCGGGTCCGGCGTGAGGCCGATTACGAGACCCAGCAGGCGGTTTCGCGGGCCGAGGCCGCCGGTCGCGCCGAGGTCGAGGCCGCCCGGGCCGAGGTGGATAAGGCGCGCTCGGATGTGCAGTCCACCTCGCAGGAGGTGACCAGTGCCGCCGTGCGCTCCTTCGGCACTTCGGTCGTGAGCCTGGGCGCCGACGTCGGCCAGGTGCTCAGCGAGGCACTGCGCCGGCACCGCAGCGACGATGTCTACGAGACGCTCACCATCATCGACCACAACGTGCAGCAGATGATTCGTCAGGCGCAGTCCTACGTCATCGTCTGTGGCGGTCTGCCCGGCCGGCGCTGGCCCCAGCAGTCGCTGACCGATATCGTCGGCGGCGCCATCGGCCGTGTGCGTGACTACACCCGCGTGCGGTCCGGTCAGCTGGAGCGGACCGTCATCAGCCGTGCGGTCGAGCCGCTGGTTCACACCCTGGCCACGCTGCTGGACAACGGGCTGCGCTACTCCCCCCCGACCTCCTTCGTGGACATCGGTTTTCAGGAGGGGCACCACGGCGTCACCGTGATCATCGACGACGCGGGCGTCCGGATGAACGCGGAGCAGATGGAGGAGGCCCGCCAGGTACTGGCCGGCGAGCGCGCCATCGATATCCACCAGCTCGGCCCCGCGCCCCGCGTCGGACTGCCCGGCGTGGCGGCCCTGGCGCGACGGTACGGATTCAGCGTCTACGTCGACGGGCCCAACGCCTACGGCGGCATGCGCGCGATGGTGTTCGTGCCCGAGTCGCTGCTGACCGAGCGCCCGTCCGCCGACTCGATCGCCCCCGCGGTTTCACCCCCGACGGCGGTGCCGTCCGTGGCTCCGATGATGCCCACCGTATCCGCCGTGGCACCCGTGGAACCGGTTGCGCCCCAGCCGATCACCCCCGCACCGATGCCGCAGCCCGAGCCGATTCGCGAGCCTGTGCCTATGCTGGAGCCGGTGTCCGTCCATGATTCGTCATCTACCCGCGATTCGGAGCCAGGCCTGGACTCGGTGCCGTTCCAGGAGAACGAACCGGTCATCAAGCAGGAGCCGATGACCACCTCGACCGTTTCCGACATAACCCCCGGCGGGTTACCGCGCCGACGCCGCAGAACTGTCTCGGTATCCAGCGTCTCTCGCCTATCCGCCGGACCCGAGTCCGATTCCGCCGCACTGCCACACCCTGAGATCGCCGACGCGTGGCACCGCGGTTCCCAGAGCGGCCGCGCCGCTTACGACGAACACACCGAAGGGATGACATCCTGATGGGCACACCTGGTACAGCCGTCACCGACGGCAACAAACTGGCCTGGATGCTCGAGGACCTCAACGTTCCCGGCGTCCGCTTTGCGGTCCTGCTGTCCGAGGACGGCCTGCGCATCGCGCACGTCGGTGCGATCACCCTGGACGACGCGGAACGCTTCGCCGCCGCGTCCTCCGGACTACGGTCACTAGGCAAGGCCCTGGGCGAGTTCTGCGGCTCCGCGAATTCGGTGCGGCAGAACATGACCGAGTACAACGACGGCATGATCTTCATCACCGCGGCCGGCGAAGGCGCCCTCATCGGCGTCTCCACCACCACCGAGGTCGATGTCAGCCTGGTTGCCCATCGGATGAACGAGCTCGCCGGCCGGGTCGGCCGCGAGCTCGGTAGCCTACCGCGCCAGCACTAAGCGATGAGTCGGCACCGGCGCGACCCCGATCTGGTGCGGTCCTATGTCCGCACCGGCGGTCGATCGCGGCCCAGTCGCGAGCTGGATTTGGTGACACTCGTTGTGGCGGCGCAGGATCCGTCACCCGGCTCGAGTCCCGACGCGCGCCGGGTACTCGGAGTCTGCAGCCGCAGCCGGGTGCTCTCCCTCGCCGAGATCGCCGCCTATCTGGATCTGCCACCCTCGGTGATCAAGATCCTGGCCGCCGACCTGTTGGACAGCGGCCACCTTTCCACACCGGCCCCGGCTCCGGCCGTGCCGGAGCTTGCTTTGCTCGAGGAGGTACTCAATGGGCTCCGCGCTCTCGCCGTCTGAGCCTGCGCTGCAGTCCAATCGCCCTGTTGACTACGTTCCCGAGACAGTGACCCGGTCGGTCAAGCTCTTGGTGGCCGGTAACTTCGGGGTTGGCAAAACCACCTTTGTGGGCAGCGTGTCCGAGATCAAACCCCTGCGCACGGAGGAGACGATCACCGAGGCCAGCGTCGGCATCGACGATATGGCGGGCCTACCGGGCAAGGTGACCACCACCGTCGCAATGGATTTCGGCCGTATTACGCTGAATCCGCAACTGGCGCTGTATCTGTTCGGCACCCCCGGACAGCGCCGGTTCGTCCCGCTGTGGGAGGAACTGTCGCGCGGCGCACTAGGGGCGCTGGTCCTGGTAGACACCCGGCGCATCGACAAGGCCGACGAGGTGCTGGCCGTGCTCGAGGAGCGCGGGGTGCCGTATTCGGTGGCGGTCAATGAATTCGAGGGTTCGGAGCGCTATCCGCTCACCGAGATCCGCGATGCACTGGATCTGGAGCCGAGCACGCCGCTCACCGCGTTGGACGCGCGGGACCGGGGCACCTGCCTGCGATCGCTGATCACCTTGGTGGAGTATCTGTTTCACCGCCAGTCGCAGGGCTGAGCACCGCTCCCCCGCCGTCGTCCCGGCATTCGAGTGCCCGTCGTCCCGCCATGTTCCGGCCGGGGCGACGGGCACTCGGGTCCCGGCCACGGGCATGCCCGGCCGACTGCGCGGTCAGGAGCTGTGCAGCGCCGCCAGCAGCGTGACCAAGATCGGCGAGAGTCGCACGTCGCTGCGCACGACGGAGGACACCGGGATGCGCAGCGGACGCCCCGCGAGGTTGAGCCGCGCGAGCCCCTCCAGGGGACTGTTCGCGTACAGGATGGTCCAGGCGTCCGGGCGGTTGATCAGTTCCATGGTGGCGGTGTGGTCCGGCGGGATCGGCGGGCCGAAGGTGGGACGGATCGGTAGGTCCGCGAATGCGGCGCGGACGACCGTGTGAAGCAACACCTGTTCCTGTTCCGGGGGCAGCAGAAGCGGATAGCTACCCAACTGAGTGAGTGTGACGTCCTCGCGTCCGGCGAGCGGATGGGTCGTCGAGGCGGCCAGCACGAGGTCCTCCACCCACAGTTCTTCGACCGTCAGACCGGGCTGATCGACGCTGCCGCGGATGAGAGCAAGATCACAATCGCCGTCCGCGACCGCCGCGATGCGCTGGCGGAACGGTTTGATCACGAACTCGATCTCCGCACCCGGATGCGCCTCCCTCGCGCCGGCGATGGCCGACAGCGATCTTGTTGCGAAGGACATGTTCGCGGCCAGGCGAATCCTCGGCCCGGATGCCCGCACAGCTGCGCGAATGGCGGATTCGAGGCTTAGCATCTGTTTCGCAAGGGGAAGTAGCCGAGCGGTTGCGTCGGTCGGGACGACCGAGCGCGTCGAGCGTTCGAAGAGCTGCACACCAAGATCATGTTCGAGTCTGGCGATCTGATGACTGATAGCCGATTGCGATATGAAGCACCGCGAGGCGGCCCGGCTGAAGCTCAACTCCTCGCACACCGCGACGAAGTACGAGAGCTGCCGCAGTTCCATCACGATCTCCATTCATGAGGGATCCAGATAAGAGTCATCTAAATTATGCGCCTGACCCGTGAAACAGTCTGCTTCCGAATCGCGTTTACTAATGACAGAAGGAGGATGTCATGCAGAACGTGGACGCGGGAATCGAAGCCGCAGAGGTTGTCATTGTCGGATCGGGCTTCGGCGGGCTCGCCGCCGCGAAGCAGTTGAGCAAGTCGGGGGTTGGTTACGTCCTCATCTCGAGTACGCCCGAACACCTCTTCCAGCCGCTGCTGTACCAGGTTGCGACCGGTGTGCTCCCCGCCACAGACATTGCCCCGCCGATCGCGCAGGTGCTGCGCCGCCACAAGGGCGCGGACGTGCGCCTGGGCAAGGTCGTCGGTGTCGACGCCGATGCCGCGGTACTCACCTACGACACGGCCGAGGGCCAGAAGCAGATCCGGTACGGCTCGCTGATCGCGGCCACCGGCGCCAACCAGTCGTATTTCGGCCGTGACGATTTCGCCGAGAAGACCTTCTCGCTCAAGACCATCGACGACGCCACGCGGCTGCGCGCGCAGATCGAGCGCGTCTTCGCCGAGGCCGCGGGAGCAGACAAGACCACCCGGGAGCGGCTGCTGAGCTTTGTGGTCGTCGGGGCCGGGCCGACCGGCGTCGAGGTCGCCGGTCAGCTGAAGGAGCTCGCCAAGCGGCACTACCACCAGGAGATCTCGGTCACGCTCGTCGAGGGCGCGGGCGCGGTGCTGCCCCCGTTCGGCGGCACCCTGTCGGAGTACGCGCGGGAATCGTTGAGCGGCAGCGGGGTTGAGGTCCTGCTGGACACCTTCGTCACCGATATCGACGAGGGCAAGGTGACCGTCAAGTCGAAGGACGGCGTCGAGCGGGGCATCGCGGCGGAGACCGTGGTGTGGTCGGCGGGCGTTGCGGCCGGCGGATTCGCCGCGCTGCTGGCCGAGGCCACCGGCTGCGAGACCGACCGCGCCGGGCGGCTGCTCATCAACCAGGACTGCACCGTGGGCGGGCGTGCCGATATCTACGCCATCGGCGATATGACCTCGCTCAACGGTTACCCGGGCCAGTCGCCGACCGCGATGCAGGAGGGCCGCCACGTCGCGGACATCATCCGCCGCAAGAAGCAGCCCGGCACCCCGTTCGTCTACTGGGACAAGGGCTCGATGGCGGTGATCAGCCGCTTCAGCGCCGTCACCAAGGTCAACGACAAGATCAAGTTCACCGGCCTGATCGCGTGGGCGACCTGGCTGGCCGTGCACCTGTTCTACCTGGTCGGCTTCCGCAACCGGTTCATCGCGGTGATGTCGTGGCTGGTCGCCTTCATCGGCACCGGGCGCCCGGGATTCGCCGAGGTCGAGAAGACCGCGGCCGAGGCGATCACCGAGGAACGCCGAGCGGCATAGCTCCGCGCATCCTGCCCTCCGGTACCCACCGGAGGGCAGTGTCGTATCCCCGGACGGCCTCGTCGCGCACCAGGAAGGGCCGCACGGTCGCCTCGTGACACCGCACGCTCGGCATTGGCGCGCAGCCACGACTCCGCCTGCGCCGCACCACAATCCGGCGCGTGCCGCGATACTCGGCCGCGCTCGATGCGCGGCCGGGCGCCGTATGCTCATGCCTCGCGTGCCACCTCCGCGTCCGTCGTCGCCATCTCGAACAGATCCTGCGCAAGCGCGTCCGGGTGGACCCGCTCGAACTCGCCCGCGTCCACCGAGTCGAAGTGACGGGTGTCGAATGCCTGCTCGGCCGCACTGGTCTCGATGAGCCTGCCGATCAGCAGACTACCCACGCGCACGCCCCGCGGGCGCACCTGTTGGTCCACCGAGTAGAGGTAGTTGAGCAGGCCGGACTGGGGCACGCTCACGCTGGCCAGCATCGTCCGCGGGTGCAGCACCGAACTGCCCTGCGCAACGAGGATCGCGCCGGATCCGCGCTCGATCATGCCCGGCAGCAGGGCGTGCATGATCCGGACCGGGGTCGTCAGGTTCGTAGGCAGCCAGGCCCGCAGGGTGTCCGCGTCCAGGGCGAGCGCATCCACCGGAAGCCGATCGAGACCGGACGGGCTGTACAGCACGACATCCGGAATGCCGTGGTGCGCCCGCAAATCCTTCAGCGCGACATCAACCTGCGGGTCGTCGGCCAGATCGGCCACCTGCACATCGGCCTCGACGCCGTCGGCCGCCAGGACGGCGCGCATCTGCTCGAGCCTGTCTGGGTTGCGGGCGATGAGCGTGACCGAGTATCCGGCGCGGCCGAAGCGACGCGCGGCCGACAGGCCGAGAGCGGGACCGGCGCCGAAGACTGCGAGATGAGCCATGGGGATGTCCTTTCACGAAGTTGAGAGGGTACTCAATTTGAGCACCCTCTCAACTTAGCGCGAAATCGAGGGGGCGTTCAAGTTGTTAGGCTGGAGGCATGGTCGAGGCGGTCGGAACGGCGACGAACGCGGTCCCGGGCAGCGCGCGGCCGCGCCGCCGGGACGCCCGCGACAACCGGGAGAAGGTCATCGCCGCCGCCCGGGCCCGATTCACCGCCGAGGGCCTGGACGCCTCCCTGAACGCGATCGCGCGCGATGCCGGGGTCAGCATCGGAACGCTCTACAACCACTTCCCCACCCGCGACGCGTTGATCGGCGAGGCGATGCTCGAGCGGGTCGAACGGTCGGCGCGCAGCGCCGAGGCCGCGCTCGCGGCCCCCGACCCGTGGACGGGTCTGGTCGATCACCTGACGGCCCTGGCCCAATGGCAGGCGGTCGATCGCGGATTCACCGACCTCTGCGTGCGCTCGCTGCCGCCCGAGAGCCCCCTCGAGATCACGAAGATGCGCGGGCACAGGCTGTTTCGCGAGGTGATCGCGCGGGCGCAGGCATCCGGCGCGCTGCGCGACGATGTGGACGTGACCGATATCGGACTGCTGCTGTGGTCGGTCGTGCGCGCGACCGACGGAGCCCGCGAGCGCGCACCCGAGGCCTGGCGGCGGCACATGGGCGTGCTGCTCGACGGGCTTCGCAGCGGCGCCGCCCATCCCCTGTCCGGGCCGGCTATCGACGACGAAACATTAGGTGCGGCAATGCGATCGGGGCACTGATCCGTCACCGGCGCCACAGTGGCGCCTGACGGATCGGGTCGCGGAAGTCAGCGGGGCATCGAGCACGGCATATCCGATCACGGAGCAAGGTCGCGCGAAGGCCGAGGCCCGCGGGCGAACATCTGGCTGAATCCGCCGCGGCGGGTCGAGTCGATACTCAGCCGTCGATGAGGAAGTCCTTGGCGGCGGCCAGGATTCGTTCGGACAGCTCATCGTCCGCGGTCGCCCGGGACAACATCAACGCGCCCGCGAGCACGGCGAGCTCGACGAGATGGTCGCGATCGGCACCGCCGGAACGATTTTCGTCGAACTTGGCCAGGTCGTCCAGGATTCCGTGCACGCCGTCGAGGTAGGCCTCGCGCAGCGGGCTGCCGGGCTCGGCACGCGCGACATCCCCCGCCAGCGCGGCGATCCCACAGCCCTGCCCCGGGGTGTCGCGATGCGGGGTGGACAGGTATCGCTCGATGAATACGCGGCGCGCGGCGGGTTCGTCCGGACCGGCCGCGCGGATCTGCTCGCGTTCGCGTTCCTTCTCCGCGTTGGCCGCCGAACATGCCTGCGCCACAAGATCTTCCTTGGACTTGAAGTGCCGGTAGAACCCACCGTGGGTGAGCCCGGCCGCGGCCATCACCTCGGGCACGGTGACGCCGCCGACGCCCTCGCGCCGGACCAGCGCCGAGGCCGCGTCCAGGACCTCCTTGCGATGTACTTCCGCCTGCGCTCGGGACGATCGCGGCATGTGGTCCCCTTTCCTCGGCTCTCTGTCTCCAGTCTTGCGCATCGGAATAGATGATGGCAATAATCTATTTGAGTAGAGGGTACGCACATCGCCGGATCGGGCCGAATCCGCGTCGCCGCGAGCGCCCGATCACATCGAAAGGACTCAGGATGACCAGCATCGAAGGCGCCACCGCGCTCGTCACGGGCGGACAGCGCGGCCTGGGCCGCGCATTCGTCGAGGAACTGCTGCGGCGTGGCGCGACGAAGGTCTACGCCACCGCGCGACGGCCCGCCGACAGCGATGACGCGCGCATCGTGCCACTGCCCCTCGAGGTCACCGACCCCGATTCGGTCGCCACCGTCGCCGCGCGCGCGACCGATGTGAACATCGTCGTCAACAACGCGGGCCTGCTGCGCCCGGCGCCGCTACTGAGCGCCGATATCGCCGACGTCGTAGCGACGTTCGACACCAACGTCTTCGGACCGCTGCGCATCGCGCAGGCATTCGCGCCGATCCTCGGCGCCAACGGCGGTGGCGCGCTGGTCGATATCCATTCGGTGCTGTCGTGGGGCGCCGGGTCCGCCGCCTACGGGGCGTCCAAGGCCGCGATCTGGTCGCTGACCAACTCCCTGCGCATCGAGCTGGCCGGGCAGGGAACGCAGGTGATGGGCGTGCATCTGGGCTTCGCCGACACCGACATGGTCAAGAACCTGACCGCGGACAAGATCAGCCCGCGGGCGGTCGCCGAGGCGGTGGCCGATGGATTGGAGAAGGGCGAGAACGAGGTCCTGGTCGACGAGCTGACCAGGCGGGTGAAGGCTGCCCTGTCGGGGCCGGTGGAGAACCTCGCCCTCTCGATCGGCCGCTGACGCAGCCCATTCATCCACCGAAACAGACACCGAGACAAGAGGATTCGTCATGCCGCTGTGGAATATCCATCACCCGGCCGGGGTATATTCCGAGCAGGACAAGCAGGATTTCGCCGCCGACATCACCCGCATCTACTCGAGAGTGGGCCTTCCGGAGTTCTACGTCGTCGTCCTGTTCCACGAGATCACCCCGTCGAATTTCTATGTCGGCGGCAAGCCCACGGGCGACACCGTGCGCATCGACGTCGCCCACATCGCGCGTCATCTCGACGATGATCAGCAGCGCATCCGGATGGCCGAGCGCCTCAATGCGATCCTGCTCCCCTACACGCGAGATCGCGGTCTGCACTGGGAATTCCATGTCGACGAGACCCCGCGCGACCTGTGGATGATCGAGGGGCTGTGGCCGCCCGGGACCGGCACCGACGCCGAAAAGGCCTGGGTCGCGGCCAATTCGCCGTTGCCCTATTGATCGGCCGCCGCACTCGGGGCATCGGATGCGCCGAGGCGGCGGCCTCGCGCCGGACTACGCGCGGCGCAGCGCCACGACCGGGATCGTGCGAATTCCCCTGGTCTTCTCGTCGTATTCGGCGAAGTTGGCCATACGGGACGCCTGCTCGCCGTAGATCCGATCGCGATCCGGGCCCGTCACCTCGGCCACGGTCACCGGATACGACTCGGTGCCGCGCTCGATTTGCGCCTTCCCGGCCGCGACGAGGTTGTGGTACCACTCCGGATGGGTTGGTGCGCCGCCCTTGGTCGCGAAGATGTAGATCAGATCCGCGTCCTGCTCATCGGGCAGATACACCAACGGGATCTCGAGGTCCCGTCCGCTCTTACGGCCGCGG
This sequence comes from Nocardia albiluteola, assembly GCF_018860155.1. Taxonomy (GTDB): domain Bacteria; phylum Actinomycetota; class Actinomycetes; order Mycobacteriales; family Mycobacteriaceae; genus Nocardia; species Nocardia albiluteola. The sequence goes on along the minus strand of NZ_JAHKNI010000006.1, from coordinate 172,802 downwards.
TGATGCAGCACCAGCAACGGCGCGCCCTCGAAGCCCCCGCCGACGCGGCCCTGGTTCTCCCGAAACTCGCTGATGATATTCGCATTCCAGTCAGTCATACCGACCATCTTGCCGATAGCCGGCCCGGTTGGCCGGAATTCGCCGTCGGCACGGCAGCCGACCGGTGATCGGGATGCCGTCGCGCACCCGAGTACGCCGAGGACACACGACGGCCGTTCGTCGACCCGGCTCCAGGGGGCGCACCCGGATCCGCACCGCACCTGGCATGCCGAGGGCAACCCGGCGTGGCAGATGCCATTTCAGATCTGCGTCGCATCGCGCGGCGGCCGGGCGACGGCCGCGCGATAACGGCCGGGGGTGTCACCGAGCACCTGGCGATACACATCGATGAACGCGCTCGGCGTCGCCCAGCCGCACCGGTGCGCGACCGTCGTCACCGATGCGCCCTCGGCCAGGAGTTGGGTGGCGTGATAGAGCCGCAGCTGGGTACGCCACTGCGGATAGGTCATCGCGAACTCGGTGCGGAACAGCCGGCTGAGGGTGCGTTCGGCGACGCCGGCGCGGCGACCGAGCGCGGCCAGCGTCCACACCTGTGTCAGGTCGGCCTCGACGAGGTCGCACACATCACGCAGGCGCGGATCGACCGCGACGGGCCGCCGGAGCGGCTGCTCGGGGCAGCGTCGCAACTGGTCGAGCAGAACGCGGCGCATGCGCGCGAGTTCCGGGGCGGGCAGCGCCGGCTGCTCATCGGCCGGCTCGTCCGCGGGAGAGGTGTGTGCCGGCTCGGCCGAGTCGGAGTAGTGCCCTCCGTCGGGCAGGTCCTCCGGACGGGGCAGGTGGGCGGGGTCCGGCAGATCGGCGGTCGAACAGGCGATGATCAGCTCGCGGGCCAGAGGCGTGACGGCGAGGACGACCGGCGACGTCCGGCCTCGGATCAGATTCGTCGCGAAGCCCATGGAGTGGAACGAGGTCGGGCCGTGGAAGCGGTGCGCGTGCGGGCAGCCCGCGGGTATCCAGATCGCCCGGTCGGGCGGGGCGATCCAGCTGCCCGCATCGGTCCGCACCTCGGACGCGCCCGAGCTCATGTACACAAGCTGATGGTTGTCGTGCATATGACGCTCGAACCGGAAACCGGCGGGCAGATCCATCGCCACCGCGGGCCGAGCGGGGCGATGGCTGATTATCGACATATTCTGGCATATTATCGGAAGCCCGTCGCCCGCTCCGTTCCTAGGCTCTGCTGTGGAACGAAAGGAGCCGCGGCAGTGACCATCAATATCTCGACCGTCCGGATCGACCGTCCGTCCGCCTGGAAACGCATGCGGTACTGGATGATTGCGCACGCGGTCGACGACTTCTATCAGGGCATCGTCCCCGCGAGCGTGCCGTTCTTCGTGCTGGAGCGTGGTTATTCCTATACCGCCGCCTCCGGGCTCGCGCTCGCAGCCACGCTGGGAAGCGCACTGCCGCAACCGATTCTGGGCATCGCCGTCGATCGGCGGGCACTGTTGTGGATGGCGCCGGCAGGGTTGACGCTCGCCGGGGTCGGCGCCGGGCTGTCCGGGCTCGCACCGGCCTATCCGATCGTGTGGATCCTGTTGCTGCTGTCGGGAATCGGTGTCGCAGCCTTCCATCCGGCGGCGGGCCGCGATGCCCGCCGCGACGCGGGCGACAGCGCGTCGGGGATGAGCCTGTTCGCCGCGGGCGGCAGCGTGGGCTTCTTTCTCGCACCGGCGCTGGCGACTCCGGCGCTGGTGTCGCTCGGGGTCGGCGCGACGGCGCTGTTCCTACCGCCGGCGGTCCTGATGGGGTTCGTGCTGTGGCGCTATCAGCGTCGGTATGTGCTCGCAGCACGGACCTACGCCGCCGCCGGCGGGCGCGATCGGTGGCTGCCGTTCCTCGGGCTGACGGCGTTCGCCGTCGTGCGCTCGATCATCACCTTCGGCACGAACACCTTCATCGCGCTGTATTGGATCAGGTATCTGGGCGCGTCCCGCGAGCTCGGCGGCGCCGCCCTGACCTGCTTCCTCGTCGGCGGCGTCGGCGGCACGCTGCTCGGCGGCCGTCTCGCCGACCGGTTCGGCATGCTGCGCACGATCCACATCGGCGGTATCGCGGCCCTGCCCGCGCTGGTGGCGTTGCGCGCGATCCCGGATTCGCACCTCGCCCTGGCGGCGGCGGCCATCGCCGGTGTCACGGTGAACATTCCGTTCGCGGTGCTGGTCAAGCTCGGTCAGGACTATCTGCCGTCGCGCCCCGGCACCGCGTCGGGGGTCACCCTGGGTCTCGCGGTGAGCGCGGGCGGGCTGTTCGTGCCCGTGCTGGGCATGATCGCCGATCGGTACGGACCGCAGGCGGTGCTGACCACGCTCTGCTTCGTGCCGATCGTCGCGATCGTGCTCGGGTTCCTGCTGCCGGCCGGGGATCGCAACACGAGGTAGGCGGGATGCGCTACTCAGCGGCCCGCGCTGCCGACCGTTATTACCATGCCGGCCCGACGTTTCCGGTGCTGTGCCGCCGGAAACCGGATAGGTCCCTGGGTTCAGCTCGGGGTGCAGCCGGGATAGGCCCTCGGTCAGCTCGCGGTGCAGGCGATGGTTGCGTACTTCGCCTTGCCACGCCACAGGACCTGTGCCCGGCGCGCGGCGTCGTACGTGTCGCCCGGGACCTGGAGGGTCATCGGCGCCAGCGCATGTCCGGCCCAGCCCTGGGCGGCACAGGTGAAGTTCTGCGGGACCTCCGGTGGGTGCGGATATTCCTGGGCCTGTGCGGGCGCCACCGCGGTCAAGGCGGTGAATCCGGCCAGCACGACCAATCCCATCAGGGGTTTGCGCATACGCATGGGCAGCACTCTCGACGACGACACGATGATCGGGGGCCGAGATTACCGGGGCCGACGGAGAAGATCGCCGGTTGTTGCTTTCATGGAATGGCGGGGCCGCGGATCGTGGCGCGCGGGCAGGGGGAATTCACGACGCCCACAGCATGCCGCCGACCGGCGCGCGCCCGTAATGTAGGCGCATGATCGAACTGCGCGCCCGGGTGGCGCGGCTGTGGTCGATGCCCGCCGCATTGCGGGCACTCCGCGCCGCCCTCGTCGTTCCGGGACTATTCGCCTTGACCGCCAAGGCAATCGGCAACATGGATATGGCGACCTTCGCGGCGTTCGGCGGTTTCGCCACGCTGGTCATGGCCTCGTTCGGGGGCAGCCGCAGGGATAAGCTGCTGGGCCACCTCGGGCTTGCGGTGGTGGGCAGTGTGCTGCTGGCGATCGGCACCGCGGTGCACACCATCGTGTGGCTCGCGGTGGTGGTCACGCTGGTGGTCGGGTTCGCGGTGCTGTTCTCCGGGGTGATCGGGCCGAATGTGGCGGCCGGCGGGACGGCCGCGCTGCTCGCGTTCGTGCTGCCCGCCGCCTCCCCCGGCGCGATCGAGGCGATCCCGTCGCGGCTGGCGGGCTGGTGGCTGGCCTCGATCGTGGGAACCGCCGCGGTGCTGCTCATCTCGCCACGACCGAACAGCGATGGGGTGCGCGCGGCCGCGGCGACACTGGCGCGCGCGCTGGCCGACCGGCTGGACGCGGCGCTGGCGGATTGCGAGGCGTCCGCGCTCACCGCCACGGCCGCGCAGGGCCGCGGCGTGACCGAATCCGGTGCCCTCGCGGTGCAATCCGAGCCGACGGCATCCCAGACCACAGCCCAGGCGGCCAGGGTGGCGGCGATCGAGGCCAAGCACCGGCTGCTGGAACAGTTCAATTCCGGGCCGAACCGGCCCACCGGGCTCACCGCGGCCGACCAGGCGTTGACGGCAATGGTCGGCATGCTCGAGTGGATCGCCAGCGTAATGGACGACTGCCTGAGCGAGCATGCCGACCTCACCATCCAGATCGACGTGGAGCAGGCGCTGTTCGTCACGACCGCCACGGTGCTGCGGGATGTGGCGGGACTGCTGGACGGCTCCGGGGACGGCCCGCGGGTCACCGCCGATCTCGAACGCCTGGAGCGTGCGCTGGACGAGAGCGTCACCACGCTGCGCCACATGGATATCGGACGGCCCGATTACGCCGACGCCGTGGACGTCTCCTTCCATGCCCGCACGATCGGCCTCGGGGCGCGCACCGCGGCCCTGCAGACCCTCACTGTCGCCGGGCTCGCGGACTACACCGTCGAATCTCCTTCCGCGACGGATGAATTGCCCGCTCCGCGGCGACGTCTCGGATTTCTGAGCGCCGTGGGCGGCGTCACCCTCGGGCACGCGAGCCTGCGCTCGGTGTGGTTCCTCAACGCCATGCGCGGCGCGCTGGGTCTGGCGGCCGCGACCGCCGTCGCGGACATCAGCGGGGTACAGCACGCGTTCTGGGTGGTATTGGGCACGATGTCCGTGCTGCGTACCAGCGCATCCACCACGGGCGCAACGGCTTTGCGGGCGCTGGCGGGCACGGTGCTCGGATTCGTGGTCGGCGCGGCGCTGCTGCTGGCCATCGGAACCGGCCCGGTCGCGATGTGGATCGCACTGCCGGTGGTCTCCCTGATCGCCGCGTATGCGCCCGGCGTGGCGCCCTTCGCGGTCGGCCAGGCCGCCTTCACCCTGACCGTCTCGGTGCTCTACAACCTGATCGTCCCGGTGGGCTGGCAGGTCGGCGTGCTGCGGGTGCAGGACGTGGCGATCGGCTGCCTCGTCAGTGTGGTTGTGGGAGCGCTGTTCTGGCCGCGCGGGGCGGGGCAGATCGTGCGCGACGACCTGTCCGACGCGTTCCATCAGGGCGGGCATTATCTGGCCGGTGCGGTGGAATGGGCACTGGGGATGCGCAACTCGCCGCCCGACAAGGGCCGCGCGCTCACCGCTGATATGCGCCTGGAGGAGGCGGTCCGCGGCTACCTGGCCGAGCGTGGCACCAAACGCATGCCGCGCGAACATCTCTGGCGCCTCGTGACCGGCACGACCCGGCTGCGCCTGACCGCCCAATCATTGGCCGGTCTGCCCCATCCCGACGCCGAACCGGACCCGGTGAGCCAGGCCCTGCACGGCCAATCCGCCCAATTGGCGCTCTGGTTCGACGAATTGGGTGACAGCCTGGTCGGTCGTGCCCCGCTGCCGGCCGCCTCGCTGGTCCCGCCGGAGCTGGACACCATCGCGGCGTCGGCCTCGGTCTCGGTGCTGCCGTGCACCCTGTGGGTGGAGCAGCACATCCAGCACGTCAACCCACACCTGGCCGAGTTGGTGGAGGCCGCCGACGAATTGGCACGCCAGCGCGCGCTGCCGTGGTGGAAGTAGGCGACGGGCTCACCGCGGCCCGGTCATGCAGGTCCGCGCGGGCGTGACCGTACCGAGACGTGAATGTTCATGCCGGGGAATCGTGGCAGGTCGTAGCGTTCGGTTCATGCGCGCGCTGATGTTCTCGCTGTGGGCTTCGGTGTTCTTCGTCGTGGTGTCGCTGCTCTGGGGGATCGCGGCGGGATCGCAGATGATCGTTTTCGACGGGTTGTATTCGTTGGTCAGCATCGCGTTGTCGGGCTTCGCGATCGGGGCCCGGCATACCGCGGACAAGGGTGCGGACGCCCGATATCCGTGGGGGCGGGAGATCTGGGAATCGATCGCCGTCGTGGTCAAATCGACGGCGCTGGCAGGACTGTGTGTTTACGGGTCGGTCAATGCCGCGCGGGAGATCTTTCACGGCGGGCGAGCTGTTTCGGTGTCCTCGGCGCTGGCGTACGCGGTGACCGCGTCGCTGGCGAGCGTCGTCGTCGCGCTGGCGCTGCGCCGCGCGGCACGCGGCGATTCGGCGCTGGTGCGGGCCGAGGCCGCGGAATGGATGGGCGATGCGATGTTGAGCCTGGTGACGCTGGCCGGGTTCGGGGTGGCGGCCGTGCTGGAGGCGACGGACCACCGGTATGCCGCGCGGTTCGTCGACCCGGCCCTGGTCATCGGCGTATCGCTGATCTATCTGTGGATTCCGCTGGGGCTGTTCCGCTCGGGCTTCCGGGAGATTCTCACCATGGCGCCGCCGGAACCGATGCTGCATGAGTTGCGGGATCTGGGCGAACGGATTCGGGCGCGGGCCGGATTCGAGGAATCGATCGTCCGGGCCTCGACCGTGGGCAGCCGAGTCGATGTGGAATTGGCATTCGTGGTGGGTGCGGCGGCGGCGCGCCGCGACATCGACTATTTCGACGGTCTGCGTGCCGAGATCGACCACGATCTGCACACGCTGGGGCACCGGTATTCGACCTCTGTGGTCTTCACCGCTCAGCGGAGATGGGTCCAATGAGTCTTTCGGGCTCGGTCACGGGGTTGGGGTGAAGCGGCAGGCTTCGATGAGGCCCTTGAAAACACCGCAGTCGCTTGTGGTTTCGGGGTGCCATTGGACGGCTACGGCGAAGCGGGGGCCGGGGGCCTCCATAGCTTGGATGACGCCGTCGGCGTCGCGGGCCGTCGCTACGTACCCGGGGTGTGTGGCGACGGACTGGTGGTGGTGGGAGCGGACGAGTAGCTCGTTGCCGATGAGGTCGGAGATGCGGTGGCCGGGGGCTACCGTGACGGGGACCGTCGAGTAGTCGCCGTCGCCGCCGGAGTGCACCGCGTGGCCGACGACGTCGGGGAGGTGCTGGACGAGGGTTCCGCCGGCCGCGACGGCCATGAGCTGCATGCCGCGGCAGATGCCGAGCACGGGCAGGGGCCGGGCCTGGGCGGCAGCCAGGAGCCACAGTTCGGAGGCGTCACGGTCGTCGTACCAGGCCGTGACGCTCTCGTGCGGGGGCCGGCCGTAGCGGGCGGGGTTGATGTCCGCACCTCCCGCCAGGAGCAGCCCGTCCAGGCGGTCGACCGCGGATGTCGCCGCGCGCGCGGTCGCGAAGGTCGGCAGGAGCAGCGGGATACCGCCCGCGCGCTCGACCGCGCGGGCGTAGTCCGAGGGCAGCAGATCGGCCTCGACCCCGCGCCAGGACGACCAGTCGGCCGCCTGGCGATAGGTGGTGAGGCCGATGACCGGCGCGTCACTCAAAGTCGGAATCCAGCGGCGTGACATACGCGTTCGACAGGCCGCCGTCGACGAGGAAGTCCGTCGCGGTGATGAAGCTCGACTCGTCGCTGCCCAGGAACGCGACCGCGTTCGCGATCTCCTCGGGCTCGGCGAAGCGGCCCATCGGGACGTGCACGAGGCGGCGCGCGGCGCGCTCGGGATCCTTCGCGAACAGCTCCTGCAGCAGGGGCGTGTTGACCGGTCCGGGGCACAGCGCGTTGACCCGGATTCCCTTGCGCGCGAACTGCACACCGAGCTCGCGGGTCATCGCGAGCACGCCGCCCTTGGACGCGGTGTAGGAGATCTGGGACGTCGCCGCGCCCATGATCGCCACGAACGAGGCGGTGTTGATGATCGAACCGCTCCCCTGCTCGAGCATGTACGGCAGCACCGCCTTGCAGCACAGGTACACGCTCGTGAGGTTGACCTTCTGGACGCGATCCCACGCGTCGATGCCGGTCTTCAGGATCGAGTCGTCGTCGGGGGGCGAGATGCCCGCGTTGTTGAACGCGATATCGATGCGGCCGTAGACCTGTTTCGCGTGCGCGAACATCGCCGCGACGTCGCCGGCGTTCGTGACGTCGGCGCGCACGAACTCCCCGCCCACCTCCGCGGCGATCTCCTTGCCGCGCACCTCGTCGAGGTCGGCGATGACGACCTGCGCGCCCTCGGCGACGAACTTGCGGACCGTCGCGAGGCCGATCCCGCTGCAGCCGCCCGTGATGACCCCGACCTTGCCGTCGAGCTTTCCCATGCCTGTGTGCCTTTCGTCAGATGCTCAGTTGTCCGTGGCGATGAAGACGTTCTTGACCTCGGAGAAGGAGTCGGGTGCGTCGGGCCCGAGTTCGCGGCCGAGCCCGGACTGCTTGAACCCGCCGAACGGGGTCCAGTAGCGGACCGAGGAGTGCGAATTCACCGAGAGATTGCCGGATTCGACGCCGCGCGCGACCCGCAGCGCCCGCCCGATATCCCGCGTGAAGATCGATCCCGACAGCCCGTATTCGGTGTCGTTGGCCTTCGCGATCGCGTCGGCCTCGTCGGTGAACGGCATGACCGCGACGACGGGCCCGAACAGCTCGTGCCGCCACACCGGGTCCTGCACTCCGCGGGGCAGCACGACGCGGGGGGCGAGCCAGAAGCCCTCGGAGTCGCCGACCGTGCGGCCCGTAATCGCGACATCGGCGCCGTCGAGATGCGCGGTGACCGAATCGCGCTGCCGCGCCGAGATGAGTGGCCCCATCTCGGTGTCCGGCAGGGTCGGATCCGCGACGCGGAAGCCCTCGACCGCCGGCCGCAACAGGTCGAGGAAGCGCTCGAACACCGTGTGCTCGACCAGGATTCGCGAGCGCGCGCAGCAGTCCTGTCCTGCGTTGTCGAACGCGCCGCCCGGTGCGCTCGCCGCGGCCCGCTCCAGGTCCGCGTCGGCGAACACGATGTTCGCGCTCTTGCCGCCGAGCTCGAGCGTGACGCGTTTGACCTGGTCCGCGCAGCCGCGCATGATGCCCTTGCCCACCTCCGTCGAGCCGGTGAAGCACACCTTGCGCACGAGTGGATTGGTCACGAAGCGCTCACCCACAACGCTGCCCTTGCCCGGGATGACCGTGAACACGCCCTCGGGCAGGCCCGCCTCGTGGGCGAGCTCGCCCAGGCGCATCGCGGTCAGCGGCGTGAGTTCCGCGGGCTTGAGCACGACGGTGTTTCCGGCCGCGAGCGCGGGCGCGAACCCCCAGCCCGCGATGGGCATCGGGAAGTTCCACGGGACGATGATCCCGACGACGCCGAGCGGCTCGTGAAAGGTGACATCGAGCCCGCCGGACACGGGAATCTGCCGGCCGAAGTGCCGCTCGGGCGCGGCCGAATAATAGGTGAGCACGTCGCGGACGTTGCCCGCCTCCCAGCGCGCGTTGCCGATCGTGTGGCCCGCGTTCGCGACCTCGAGCCGTGCGAGCTCCTCGAGATGCTCGTCGACGACGGCGGCGAAGTTCCGCAGCAGCCGCGCGCGGGCGGCGGGTGCGACCTCACGCCAAGCGGGGAAGGCGCGATGCGCCCGCTCGATCGCGGCATCGGTCTCCGCGAGGCCGGCCAGGCGCACGGCGGCGACCGGTTCTGCCGTCGCCGGATTCAGGGCGGTGACTTCTCCGCCCGCGCTGAAGGGGGACGTGGGAATGCGCATATATCAGAGCCTTTCGAATCCGCGACGGAGTTCCCAGTCGGTGACCGCCGCGTCGAACGCGGCGATCTCGATGTCGGCATAGTGCAGGTAGTGCTTGACGACGTCGTCGCCGAACGCCTCGGCGGCGACCGCGGACCGCGCGAATGCTTCGCGCGCATCGCGCAGTGTGGCCGGCACGGTCGGCGCGCCGGATTCATAAGCGCTCCCGAGCATCTGGGGCTCGAGCGGAAGTTCGTGCTCGATGCCGTGCAGTCCGCCCGCGAGCATCGCGGCGATCGCGAGGTACGGGTTGACATCACCGCCGGGCAGGCGGTTCTCGAGGCGCGCGCTCGGCCCGTGACCCACGAGCCGGATCGAGCAGGTGCGATTGTCCAGGCCCCACGCGACCGCGGTGGGCGCGAACGAGCCCTTGACGAAGCGCTTGTAGGAGTTGATGTTCGGCGCGTACAGCAGCGTGAATTCGCGCATCGTCGCCAGCACGCCGGCGACGAAGTGGTCGTAGAGCGGGGTTCGGCGCCCGGCGGCGTGGTCCCAGAAGACGAGCGCATCGTCCAGGCCGCGCAGTGACAGGTGAATGTGGCACGAATTACCTTCGCGCGCATTGGGTTTGGCCATGAAGGTGATGGACTTCCCGCGTTGCTGCGCGATGTCCTTTGCCGCGGTCTTGTAGACCGAATGGTTGTCCGCCGTGGTGATGACCTCGTCGTACTTGAAGGCGATCTCGTGCTGGCCGAGATTGCATTCGCCCTTGGCCGATTCGACGTTCAATCCCGCTCCGTACATGGCGTTTCGGATCTCGCGCAGAATCGGCTCGACCCGTGCCGAGCCCAGGATCGAATAGTCCACGTTGTACTGATTGGCGGGCGCCAGCTCGCGATAGCCGCTCGCCCAGGCGTTCTCGTAGCTCGTGTCGAACAGGATGAACTCGAGTTCCGTACCGGCCAGCGCCTTCCAGCCGTGGGCCGCGGCCCGCTCGACCTGCCCGCGCAGGATCGAGCGCGGCGACACGCGAACGGGAGTCCCGTCCTCGAGCGCGAGATCGCACTGGATCATCACGCTTCCCGGACGGTGCGGCAGGCGGCGGATGGTCGCGAGATCGAGCTCGAAGACCATATCCCCGTAACCAGTGTCCCACGACGAGATGTCGTACCCGGCAACGGTATTCATCTCGACGTCGACGGCGAGCAGGTAATTGCAGCCCTCCGTGCCGTGATCCAGCACGGTGTCCAGGAAGAACTGGCCGTGCAGGAGCTTGCCCTGCAACCGGCCCTGCATATCGGTGAAAGCCAGGATCACCGTGTCGATGTCGCCGAGGTCGATCGCGGAGCGGAGCTCGTCGACCGTGAGCATTCGATCGTTGCGGACCGAGACGTCGGAAAGGTTCATGGGGGAGAACTCATTTCAGTAGACCCTTGAGAAGAGCGGCGGTCGCGTCGCAGTGCTCGTGCATGACGAAACGCGCGCGTTCGGCGTCGCCGTCGAGAATCGCGTGCACGATCGTGTAGTGCTGGCCGTCCGAGTTGGCGATATTCGCCTGGAGGAACGGGATTTCCGCGAGAAATTGGTGGACCTTGGCCTGGACGAGACTGCACGCCTTGGACAGCTCGTCCGATCCGCACACCGTGGCGATCGCCAGGTGGAGCCGGGCATCGGCCTGCCGGTAGTCCGCGGGTGTCGCGGCATGTTCCAGATCGCGCAGACAGCCGGTCAGCAGCGCGCGCTGCTGCGAGCCCAGGGCGGTCTTCGCGGCCCGGTACGCCGCCCCGGGCTCGATGACCGAGCGGAATACGATGATGTCCTCGATCCCGGCCCGCCGGTCGGCGACGGGATTCACCTCCCCCGGCCACTCCCCCGCGATCGCCGCGACGACGGTGCCGCCCCCGCGCCCGCGCGTGGTCGTGACGAACCCGGCGGTGCGCAGGGCGCTGATGGCCTCGCGGAGCGTCGCGCGGGAGACGTTGAGCCGCTCGGCGAGCTCGCGCTCGTTCGGCAGTTTCGAACCCGGCGGGAAGATCCCGAGCTGGATGGCGGAGCCGAGCTGCTCGACGCACGACTCGAAGGCCATGTGCCCCCGCACGGGGTGCAACATGGCATCGACAAGGGGCGAATCCATCGTGCTGTTCACGGTGGTCAGGCTATTCCTCGAGGAGCTTCTCGGCCCGGATGGTCAGGTGTGAGTCCTGTTCGGATGTCATGAAGTGCCGGCGCCCCCGGGTCAGCCACAGCACCGTGGCCAGCGCGGCGACGATGACCACGGCGATGGGCGCGTAGTTGAACGTGCTGACGGTGATCGGCGAGGTGGGCGGCAGGACGAACAGGATCACGATGAAGACCACCCAGACCACCGCGATCCAGCCGATGATCGGGCTCCATTTGCCGAGGTTCCAGGGCCCGGGCACGAAGTTCCGGTCCAGGCGGCGCAGCAGCACCGGCGTCACATACGCGATGTAGAGGCCGATGACGGCGATCGAGGTCACCGCGAGGTACGCGGTGTAGTTGAACAGCGCCGGCGCCGCGAGCACGACCGAGAGCGCCACGCACAGCCAGATCGAGTTGGTCGGCGTGCCCGTGCGGGGGTTCACCCGCGCCCAGAGGCGCGATCCGGGAATCGCGTTGTCGCGCGAAAACGCGTAGCTCATGCGGGAATTCGCGGTCACCGACGCCATTCCGCAGAAGAACTGGGCGCCGCACACCAGGAAAAGCAGGAACTTCGCGACCGCCGGATTGTTGAGCGCGTCGAGGAAGACCTGAGCCGGCGGCAGGCCGGTCGATGTCCCCGCGAGCTTGGTGAGTCCGTCCTGGCTGCCGTTCTGAATCGCCGCCGTGATCGAGTACAGCAGGATCCAGCCGCCGATGATCGAGACCAGCACGCTCATCACGATGCCGCGCGGCGCGGCGGTCGCGGCGTTCTTCGTCTCCTCCGCGACGTGGGCCGAGGCGTCGTATCCGGTGAAGGTGTACTGCGCCATGAGCAGGCCCATGCCGAAGACGTAGGGGCTGAACCCCCAGCCGGTCTGGTTGTGCCAGGCGGTGAACGTCCAGGCCGCCGACTGGTGCGAGGTCGGCATGATCCACAGCGCGCCCACGATGATCGCCACGCCTGCGATGTGCCACCACGCCGAGACGTTGGACAGCAGGCTCACGAGCGTGACACCGAACGTGTTGAGCAGGCCGTGCACGACGATGAGGACGACGAACAGGACGAACGTGTTGAGCGGATGCGGCGCGACGCCCCACATGAGGTTCGCGAAGGCCATCATCGTGACCGCCGCCCCGTAATCGATCGCGGCGGTCACCGCGACCTCGCCGAGGAAGTTGTACCACCCGACGAACCAGGCCCACTGGCGCTTGTTTCGCTTGGCCAGGCGCCCGGCCCAGAAGTACAGGCCGCCCGCGGTGGGGTACTTCGAGCAGACCTCGGCCATCGCGAGTGCGACGCACAGCACGAAGGCCCCAGTGAGCGGCCACCCGATGTCGATGGCCGCCGGGCCCCCGGAGATCAGCGCGATCCCGTACGAGGTGATGCAGCCCGCGAGGATCGAGATGATCGAGAACGACACCGCGAAGTTGGAGAAGCCGGTCAGCCCGCGGTGCAGTTCCTGCTTGTATCCGAGCTCGGCCAGGACAGCGGCATCGCTGTCGACGGGGGGAATCTCGTGGCCCATGGCTTCTCCTTCAGGTACAGGAGGGTGATGAGCGAATGTTGCCCGCGTCACAACTAAATGTCAATGGCCTGACTTCAATCCATTTATTTCACACCGTGAGGATCGTGCGGCCGATCGCCGTTCGCGATTCGATCGCGGCATGGGCCGCGGCCGCATCGGCGAGCGGGAAGGTCTGGCCCACAACGACTTCCAGTTTTCCGGCGGCGGCCTCCGCCAGCGCCCGGCGGCCCGCCGCTGCCCAATCGATATCCGCGCGCAGCAGATCCGGCAGCATCGTCACCGCGACGCCCGACGCGGCCGCGGATTCGGCGGAGATCGCGGCGAATCCGCCTGCCGCATTGCCGTACCCGAGGAACCGTCCGCCGGGCGCGACCGCGCCCAGCGCGTCGATGCCGATCGGCCCGCCCGCGCCGTCGAAAACCACCTGCACGCCCGTGCCACCGGTCAGCGCCAGCACCTGGTCGGCCCAGCCGTATTCGTCGTAGTCGACCACCGCCTCGGCGCCGAGGCGTTGTGCCAGTGCCAGTTTCGCCTCTCCGCGGGCCGCGGCGACAACCCGCGCCCCGGCCGCGCGCGCCAGCTGGATGAGCAGCGTGCCCAGCCCGCCGGCCGCGGCGGTGATCAGCACCCACTCCCCCGGCTTCGGATCGGCGAATTCGGCGACCGCGACGGCGGTGCGGCCGTCGGCGACCAGCGCCGCGGCCTGCACCAGGTCCAGCCCCTCGGGCACCTCGAGCAGCGCATCGGCCTGGGCGAGTGCCCTTTCCGCGTATCCGCCGGTCGGCACCCCGCCACCGATCGCGCTGGCGGCGGTGCGGGCGATCACGCGCTTGCCCGCCCAGGCCGGGTCGACGCCGGGCCCGACGGCGGACACCACACCGGACACCGACCCGCCGGGCACGTAGGGCGTTTGCACCGGGAAGTAGTTCACCCCCGACCCGTCGCGCAGGCGGGTATCGAGGAACATCACGTCCGCGGCGGCGACATCCACCACGACCTCGCCCGCGCCGGCCACGGGATCGGGCGCCTCAGCGGGCACCAGCACATCCGGGCCTCCGAACGACTTCGCCTCTACCACACGCATTTCCGGCCACATCCCTTCGTTGTCGAACAATGGGAACAGCCTCTTACCTCAAGATAGATTGAGGTCAAGTTGTTCGCTGCGAGCGAAAGTCGCGGGCACACCGGGCATCTCCGGTACCCGCGGATGCGATTTGCTGAGGTATCGCGGCATCGCTACCATGATCGGTGAGGGGAGTACTTCCCAAGCGCCATTCCGGTCAGTACGGATTCCACCGTTGGATTCCCCGGATGGCCGCCCGGCAGCGGGTGAAGGAGACCTCGGGTTATTTGCCGTACCCGAGGAGATCCATGAATCCGGCCCCGTCCGCACTCGCATCGTCCCAGCTGCACACGATCGCCTCGCCCTGGCTCTGGGCCGTGACCATCGCCGGTGTGCTGGCCCTGCTCGTGCTGGACTTCGCAGTCACCCGCCGCCCGCACGAGGTATCCATGCGCGAGGCGATCGGGTGGACGGTGGTCTACCTGGCCCTGCCGATCGCCTTCGGTTCGGCCATCTGGGCCGGGTACGGCGCGCGGCCTGGCACGGAATTCCTCACCGGCTATCTACTCGAGAAGTCGCTGTCGGTGGACAATCTGTTCGTCTTCATGCTGTTGCTGGCCGCGTTCGCGGTGCCCGCGGCGCTCGCGCAGCGGGTGCTGCTGTACGGGATCGCGGGCGCGCTGGTGCTGCGCGGGCTCTTCATCGCGCTGGGCGCCGCCGCGCTGGCCTCGCTGGATTGGGCATTTCTGCTGTTCGGTGCGATTCTGCTGGTCACGGCCGCGAAACTGCTGGTGGACGCGGCCGGCGGACAGGAGCAGGAGGTCGAGGTCTCCTCGATGCGGTCGGTGCGGCTGCTGCGCCGGATACTGCCGGTGACGGACGATTACCGGGGCACGCGGATAACCGTGCGGGAGGCCGGACGGCGTGCGCTGACACCCCTGGCGCTGGTGGTCGCCGCGGTGACGACCACCGATCTGGTGTTCGCGGTCGATTCGGTGCCCGCGGTGTACGGCGTCACCGGCGACCCGTACCTGGTGTTCGCCACCAATGCCTGTGCACTGCTGGGACTGCGCGCGCTGTACTTCGTGCTGCGGGCGGCGTTGAGCCGGTTGGTCCACCTGGCCTACGGGCTCGCGGTGATCCTGGCCTTCATCGGGGTGAAGCTGGTGCTGCACTGGGCACACGGAATCTGGGACGGGATGCCGCAGATCCCGACGCCTGCCTCGCTCGGGGTGATCGTGGCGGTGCTGGCGACGGTCACCGCCAGCAGCCTGTGGGCCACCCGGGCAGCGCGAGAAAACGACGCCACCGCAGCGGGTTCCGCGTCCTAGCCCGGCGTTACTCCGCCGACGGCGCTGGCCCTCGACCGGTCCGGATACTCAGTGCGGGACCGCCCCGACGTGCTCTCGCGGGTCCAGCAGCAATCGCATCTCCCGCGCGAGCCTGGTCGTCCAGGGATCCTCGTGCTTCTCGAAGTGCCAGCCGGTCTTGTTCAGTTCTCGCAGATGATTCGGACCGAAAAAGATCATGAGATGCAGCAGGGCGTCGACGAACACCGCCAGCACGACCGCCGAGATCAGGGACACGGCCAGCATCGCAAAAAAGATTCCGACATATGCCATACACAAGCGTGTACCTACCAGCGACGCAAGTGCAAGCCCCCGCTCTCGATCCGGTCGCCGCGAGCGTGCGACCGACCCGCCGCGGTCGGGATTCGACAGCCGACCGAAGAACCGCGGCAGTTGATCGGGGGCCTGCTCGGCCGCCTCGTCCTCCGCCGACAGGCCCGAGAAGCGAGTGGTGGCAACGATATTTGCTACGTCTTGTCCAGCGGATCTTGATTGAGAGCTGCCAAGAGACGCGGGACCAGGGGGTTTGAATCGTTCTTGCGCCAGGCGACGGCGATTCGTGTGCGCGCGGTGTTGGGCTCGATCCCGCGGAAGGCAACGCCTTTGAGGCGAATGCGGCGGATGCTCTTCGGGGCCAGCGACACTCCCAGGCCGGTTTCCACCAGGGCGCAGACGGTCTGCCATTCCACTGCGTGCTGAGTCACTTGGGGGGTGAAGCCTGCGGCGGTGCACAGGTTGGTGATCTGGTCGTACAGCGGCGGGCCGACGGCTCGAGGCAGGAGCACGAAGGGGTAGTCCGCCAACTGCTCGACTCGGACGGCTCGTTGTGCCGCGAGTGGGTGTGAGGAGGGCAGGACGGCCACGAACTGTTCGGTCAGCACGGTCTCGAATCCAAGTTCCGCGTCATGGGCAGGCGGCTCCCGCAGCAGGCCGATGTCGATCGTCCTTTCGCGCAGAGCGGCCAGTTGGGGCGTGGTGGTCATCTCATGGATGTCCAGGTCCACGGCGGGAAACCGTTTCCGGAAGGTATGTAGCAAGCCGGGGAGGACGGTCAGGGCAAGGGAGGCGGCGAAGCCGATCCGCAGCCGGCCGGCCCTGCCGCTGCCGACCTCTCGGGCCGCGGTCAGGCCCTCTGCGAGGCCGGTGAGGGCATGCCGGGCAGCGGGGAGGAGTTCGCGGCCTGCCGGGGTGAGGCCGATGCGCCCGGGCTCGCGGCTGAACAGCGCGTATCCGACCTTGTCCTCCAGGCGACGGATCTGCTGGCTCAGCGGCGGTTGGGCGATGCCCAAGCGGGAGGCGGCGTGGCCGAAGTGGAGTTCCTCGGCGAGCACGACGAAGGCATGCAGCTGCGGAAGGGGAAGTTCAGGGCGCTCCATACCAATAGAGATATCACTCCATGCCTGAAGGCGTATTAGACGTATCAGTGCTGGTCACTTAGCATTCGGCGCATGACAGAGCGACGTTCGATCCTCAGCGGCTCCACGTTCGAGGAACAGATCGGCTATGCCCGCGCCGTGGTCGACGGCGACTGGGTTCATGTGTCCGGGACGACCGGATTCGACTACACCACCATGACGATCTCAGACGACGTGGTGGAGCAGGCCGAGCAGTGCCTGCGCAACATCGAGGCTGCCCTGGCCGAAGCGAAGTGCACCTTCGCTGATGTAGTGCGGGTGCGCTACCTGCTGCCCGACCGGGCCGACTTCGAGCCCTGCTGGCCGGTACTGCGTTGCGCCTTCGGCGAGGTCCGGCCGGCCGCCACCATGCTCATGTGCGGCCTCGCCGATCCCCGCATGAAGATCGAGATCGAGGTGTACGCCCGGCGGATCACCGTGTAACCGTCCGCGCAATCCGATCCGGGTGAACGGCGGCACCGCGCCCGAGGCGACTATAGCCCTGCTCACCCGGTCGGCGCACCGTGATATCGGCCGCTGGAAGTCGGTACGTGCCAGCCGAGAACCAATGATCTCACGGCCGTCTGGATCATCGCGTCGATGTACGCCGAGGGCAGGGTCCCGTCGAGTTCGAGCGTGACGAATCCGTGCAGCGTCGCCCAGACCGCGACAGCGATGTGGTTCACCTCGGCGGTCGAGTATCGGGAGACATGTACGCGGCTGATCGCCTCGACGAGCGGCGCCGCCGGATCTTGGTCGCTCGGGGCGCCGCTGGGAGTGTAGGTCGTGCCGCCGCCGAAGATCACCGCGTAAAAGTGCCGCTCGTCCAGGGCCCACCGCCGATAGGCCGACGCCATCGCGAGCAGGTCGGCGAGTGGATCGTCACCCGCGGGTACCGCGACCAGAACTTCGAACAGCTGCGCCGCCACGCGCCGGCGCACGGCGGCGAGCAGACCCTCCCGGCTTCCGAACAACGTGTAGATCGAGGTAGTCGAAGCGGTTGCGGCAGCGGCAACTTCGCGCATCGACAAGCGATCCGACGAGCGGTCGCGCAGCAGATTCGTCGCAGCGCTGACGAGGCGTTCGCGCGTGGCGTCATCGTTGGTTGGCGGACGTCCCATGGAGACGCAGTCTACTCGGCAGGTAACACTGTTACAGAACATTGTTCCGAAACAGTGTTACAGTTTTTCAGAACAATGTTCTGAAACTGAGGAGATCGTAGTGACGTTCGTTCGACAGAGCTTGCGAGTGTTACGGACCACCGCCATCCACGTCACGGCCGTACTGGCATTGGTCGTGGTGTTCCTGGCTGTCGTGGTGCTGACCGGCGGGGCTGGGCGTGGATGGGCGGCATGGACCGTCACTGCCATGATCGGCACGGCCACTGCCGGACTACTGGCGGCCCGTGACCGCCGGCGCGTCGCCGTGCACATGTTGATTCAGACGGGTCTGGCCTGCGCGCTCACCGCCAGCGCCTGCGTACCAACCGTTTCGACGAGCTGGCAGTATCGTCCGGACCTACCCGGAGTTTCGAGCGAGCGTTGGACGCTGGCGACGGGCAGCCGTGTCGCTGTGTATCACTACGCACCGCCGGCGGGCGTCGCGCATCACGGTATACCGCTGCTGTATCTCAACGGTGGTCCCGTCCGCAGCATCGCCCTGATCGACCACGCGTTTCTGCGGCAGCTGGCCGACGATGGCTTCGATGTGTACGCCTACGAACAGGCCGGCGGCGGGCGAAGCGATCCGCTGCCCATGCCCGACTACACCATCGACCGCTCGGTGCGCGACCTCATGGCAGTGCTGGAGCACGTCCCCGGCCGACGCGCCGACGTGATCGGTTTCTCCTCCGGGGCAGTGATCCTCACGCGAGCCCTGGCCGACGCGGCGAGCACGGTCTTCATCCACAGGGCAGTGATCGTGGAGCCGGGACCGATGGACGGCCCCACGGAGCATCTGGCCGGCTGGATCGGAAGCGCTACGGCCGCCGGGATCGCTCCCCCGCCCGGCGGCCCACGCTCGGTCTCCATGCCGCGCTATGCGGTTGCCTTCGGGCTGCAGCGGCTGGGGCTACTGTCTCCCCAGGATCAGATGGTCGGCCAGGCCGAAGCGGTCAACGCCTTCCGGGCCGCCGATCTCGGCAGCGACACGGCGAACAGCTACTGCGCCAAGGACGCCCACCGCATCCCGGTCGAGGACAGCGCCGCGAACTTCTCGTTCAACCCGGCCGCCAGCCTCCGCATCCAGGAAACGATCACCCATTCGCCCTCGATCGCTCCGCAACTGCGCGCATCCAAGGTTCCGGCGATGCTGGTGATAGCCCAATGTTCGCACCAATTGCGCCAATGGGCGACGGCCGTCCTGGCGTCCGATCCCGCGATTGCCCGGACCCAATACATCACCGGCGTCGGCCATCACATCTGGAACGGCCTCGACGACAACAACGACCGCGCAGCATCGGTCATCACCGCCTTCCTCGACAACAAGCCGGCGCCGCTTCCCAACTACCCCACGGCCGCAGACATTCCGACCTTCCTCGGCGAACACCGGTAGGGCCGGTCCGGCGGCCAGGGAACACCGTGGGCGGCTGGTATGTCGTCAGCCGGCCCGACGCCGCCCACCATCGCACCCTCGTGCAGCACACCTCCACGCGCGCATTCTCGGCTGCGGCAACGAACCAGCGGACGCGCGCATCTCGACATGAGGCATCGGGGCCACCGGTTGCGGCGACCGCTTCGAGCTGCACGGCAGGTCAGCGCGAGCCACCCCGGTTCACACCTCAGGTCAGCTTCACCCGTGCCGCGACGAATCGGGCGATCGCCGGCGCGAACCGGTGGAAGTGATACTGCAGGTGGGCTTCCGGTGTCACCGGAACGACGTCGCGTCCGTCCTGCACCGCACGCACGATCTGCGCGGCGACCTTCTCGGGCCCGTAGTGCCGCTTGCGGTACAGCGCATCGTATTTGGCCTGCTTGGCCGCCTCGTCCTCCGCCGAGAGGCCCGAGAATCGGGTGGTGGCAACGATATTGGTGTGCACGATGCCGGGGCAGATGGTGTGCACGCCGATCCCCTTGCCGGACAGTTCGGCTCGCAGGCAGTCGGAGAACATGAACACCGCCGACTTGCTCGTCGAGTAGGCGCTGAAACCGCGCTGCGGGGTGTAGGCGGCCATGCTCGACAGGTTCACGATGTGCCCGCCGAGCCCGCGCTCGGCCATGGCGGCGCCGAAGGTGCGGCAGCCGTTGATCACCCCGCCCAGGTTGACCCGCAGCACCCGGTCGAACTCGGCCGCGGACGTGTCGAAGAAGTCGCCCGCCTGGCCGATTCCGGCATTGTTGATCAGCACGTCCGGCACCGCGTGCGCGGCGATCACGGTCGCGGCATGCTCGGCGACGGCGTCCGCATCGGAGACGTCCACCGAATATGCGTGGGCCACACCGCCTTCGGCCTCCACGAGCGTGACGGTCTCCTTGGCCGCATCCAGATTGACATCGGACACCACGATCTCCGCGCCGCGGCGCGCGAAGGCCAGGGCGGTCTCGCGGCCGATTCCGCTGCCGCCGCCGGTGATCACGACCAGCTGATCCTCGAACGGGCGCCGCACCCGCGCGCTCACCTCCGCGCGCCGCAGTGCGCGCGACGGCGTACCCGCGGTGAGCGAGTCGATGAGTTCCGTGGTGGCAGTGGCCAGTAGCTCCGGATGCGAGAACGGCAGCCAGTGGCCCGCCGGGACCTCCCGCCGCCACAGCCGCTCGGTCCACTGCGATTCGTTCTCGTATCCCGCGGGCCGCACGGCCACGTCGCGGCCGGCGATCACCAACTGCACCGGCACGTCGGTGCGGCGCTCGCGGGCATCGACCATGCGCTGCACGATATTCGCGCGGTAGATGCGCATCCCGTCGAAGAAATCCTCGCGGAAATTGGGGCCCAGCCGCACGTTCTCCGGGGCCGTCTCGTTCATCAGGCCCACGAAGCGCCGCCACACCGCCTCCGCCGACAGCGGCCGCAGCACCACGCGCGGCACACCCGGCGTCATGAACAGGAAGGTGTAGGCCGAGGACAGCAGCTGGGTGAACGGACCCCACGCCGCGCCGCGGGACAGCTTGGCGCGCATCCACTTACCCATGTGGTCCAGGTTCGGCCCGGACACCGAGGTGAACGACGCGATCCGCGCGGTGGCCCGCGGTTCGCAGACCGCCTCCCACATCTGCACCGAACCCCAGTCGTGCGCCAGCACGTGCACCGGCTTTTCGGGGCTGATCGCATCGGCGACCGCGAAGAAGTCGGCGGCGAAGGCATCCAGGCGATAGTCCTGTGTGCGGCTGGTGCGGGTGGAGCGGCCGTGCCCGCGAGTGTCGTAGGCGACGACGTGGAAACGCCCGGCCAGCAATGGAATCACCCGGTCCCACAGGTGGTGGTCGTCGGGCCAGCCGTGCACCAGGATCACGGTCTCGGCGGCGGAATCGCCGTATTCGTAGACGGCGAGGTCGAATTCGCCGCTGCGAACGGTCCGCTCCGCGTCGGGACCAGGGGGCGATGCTGTCATTGTCTCTCTCCTTCGACGAGGGGAAGATTCACAGATCCAGTACGAGACGGTCACCGCCGCAGCGGGATACGCAGATGAGCAGGTCGCCCTCGGCGCGCTCGGCGTCGGTGAGCACGGTGTCGCGATGGTCGACCTCGCCGGACAGCGCGGTCACCCGGCAGGTGCGGCAGAAGCCCTGGCGGCACGAGTAGGGACGATCGGGCCGCACCCCGAGCACCGCGTCGAGCACCGAGCGGTCGGCCGGGATCGCGATAACCTCGCCGGTCCGGGCCAGCTCCACCTCGAAGGCCGTGCCGTCGTGCACCGGCGGGGCGGAGAAGCGCTCGGAATGCAGTTCGACGCCGGGCATCTCGCGCACCGCGGCCGCGATCACCGCGGTCATCGGGACCGGCCCGCAGCAGTAGACCGAGGTGTCCGCGCCGACGCCGGGGAGAAGTTCGTCCGCGCCGGGCAGGCCGTGTTCGTCGTCGGTCCGCACGCGCACGCGATCGCCGAACGCCTCCAGTTCCTCGAGGAAGGCCAGCGAGTCGCGACTGCGGCCGGTATAGACCATCGACCAATCGACGCCGAGTCGGTGCGCCATCCGCACCATCGGCAGGATGGGCGTGATGCCGATACCTCCGGCCACGAAATGCACACGGGCGGCATCGGATCCGTGCCCGGGCAGCACGAACGGGAAGGCGTTGCGCGGACCACGCACGGTCACCGCACGGCCGACACCCAGGTCGTCGTGCACCTCGATCGAACCGCCGCCGCCGTCCGGAATCCGGCGGACCGCAACGCGATAGCTGTGCCGATCGGCGGGGTCACCGCACAGCGAGTACTGGCGCAACCGGCCCGAGGGCAGTTCCAGATCCAGGTGGGCGCCGGGACGCCAGGGCGGCAGCGCGCGGCCGTCCGGCGCGGTCAGCAGCAGGCTGACCACGTCGGCGTCGTGGGCCTCCACCCGCCGCTGCGCGACCCGCAGGTTCAGGCGGTGATCGTCGACCGAACCGTGCGCGGTGCGCCGGTTGATCAGCGTGGCCCAGCGCAGCCTGCTCGTGGCCACGGCATCGATGACCCGAATCGCCCTGTCGCCGCGCCGATTTCCGTACAGGTCGGCGGGCCGGGACAGCGGAACGCGTCGCGTCACGACGCCAGCGCCTGCGCCGCGGGCGATTTGGCCAGGTAGGCCACGGCCTGGGCGGTGGATCCGACGGATTCGGGGTTGTAGCCGGGCAGCAGCACCGATCCCGCGCTCCACAGCAGCGACGGCACGCCGGGCAGGGCGCCGCGCCACATCGCGCCGAAGATCCGGAACAGCAGCCGCGGATAGCGCATGTTCGGCAGCGAGGGGTCCTCATGCACAAGGAATTTCGTGCCGCGCCCGACCAGGCACAGGAAGATCGGGAAGACCATCAGCATCAGCGCGCAGCGGCGCAGGTAGCCGATGTCGAAGTAGCGCGCGACATCGTGGGCCACGTGCCGGTGCTCGACCTCCTCCGCGCCGTGCCAGCGGAACAGATCCAGCACCCGCGGATCGGCGCCGAACCGCTCCAGGTCGGCGTTGAGCACCCAGTCGCCGAGGAAGGCGAAGAAATGCTCCAGCGTCGCGATGACGCCCAGGCGCTCGACGAGGGTCTGGAACTCCGCGGCGGCGTCGCCGCCGGGGCGGGGGCCCAGGGTGTTGCGGAACAGATACTCCATCTGCCGCACATAGGCCTCGACGTCGATGCCGTGCGTGGTGAGCACCTGCTCGAGCACGCCGTTGTGCGTCTCGGCGTGCATCGATTCCTGCCCGATGAATCCGAGCATCTGCTCGTGCAGCTTCTCGTCGCGCACCAGCGTCAGCGCCTCGGAGAAGGCCAGGCAGAACATCCGCTCTCCCTCGGGAAGCAACAGGTTGAGCGCGTTGATCACGTGCGAGGCGATCGGCTCGGCGGGCATCCAGTGCAGCGGGGTGTCGCGCCAGTCGAACTGCACGTTGCGCGCGCGCAGAGCTACCTCACCCGGATCGGTTGCCTCCTGGCGGGTACGCCAGGCAGACAGCATGGGAAGTAACTTCATCGGGCACTCCTGGTCATCGTCGACGCGGTCGCTACATGAGCGTAGCAAAATTTCGCGTGTATATGCGACCAGGAGTAACAGCTATAGCCGGGAGGGCGTCATCGCTGCTTGACCAGCGGAACGCTGTAGATCTTGCCCTTGGCGTCGGTGGTCGTGGCCTTGGTATAGAGGTTGGCCGGCTGGATGGGATCGGACAGCACCACATGCACCGGCTTGGTGATGTAATGCCCGGCGGCGCAGTTGGGAACGCAGGTGTTGTCGCGCTCGGTACCCTCGCCCTCGGCCTTGTCCGCCGTCCAGGATTTCCAGGTGATCTTGTCGACCTCGGCGCCCAGATCGGCACAGGCAAGGATCAGGTTCACTGGCCGCACGGCCGGCTTGTCGAACGAACAGTCGATCACTTCCGGAAGGTTCGAGGGTTGTGCGGAGGCATGAGTGCCCGCCCCCGCGGGATTCGACGTGCCGGAGCTGCACGCCGCGGCCGTCGCCGCGAGGCACGCCAGCGCCAGCGCACCCGCGATACGCGGGCGATTCGATCCCATCACCGTCATACTTCCGCTCCCAGCCCGTGCCGCCGCCTCCGCGGCCCGTCGTCGATTCCGGCAGGCTAGCGCACACCCGCCACAGGCTGCACCCCCACGCGCCGGATCGCGCCGCCCACCGAGTAAGACGGTAGCGCCGCTCCGGTGACGATGCTAGGAATGGAGAGACGGAAAATCGCCATCGGTGAACCACTCCCGTGGGCGCCCGCAGCGATGAAAAGTCCACGCTAGGAGACACATTGACCGGGGGCGCACCGGAGACCGGCGGCCGGGGGGCACGCAGATGGTGACGATCCTCGGCGGCGGCATCGCGGGGACCGTGCTCGCGGGCGCGCTGGCCCGGGAGGGCCATCAGGCGATCGTCTACGAGCGCCGGCCCAACGTGCGCGGCGGCGCGTTCCTGTTCCTGGACGGCCGAGCGCATCGCACGCTGACCGAGCTGGGGGTTCCCGCGGACGAGCTGGAGCGCGCGTCGTATCCGACGACCGGGTTCCGGGTGAGCTCCCCCGCCGAGGAGATGCGGGAGAATCCCGCCGCGGGTCACCGCCTCTACCACCGCACCGACCTGATGCGGGTGCTGACCGAATTCGCCGACGACTCCAAGGCCGAGATCCACTACGGCACCGCCATCACCGATCTGGATCCCGACACCGGCGTGCTGTACCCGGGCGGTACCGCGGCCGAGCTGGTCATCGCCGCCGACGGCATCGATTCGATCGCCCGCACCCGCCTCGAGCCCGCCCGGCAGCCCGAATACGCCGGCCAGGTGGTGCTGTATGCCACCGCCGCGCCGGGCACCCGGCCCAACACCGCCCCGTCCGTCCTGCATTTCCATCGCCGGGTGGACGCGAGCCCGGCCACCTTCGGGCACTTCTGGAACGATCAGGTCACGGTATGGTTCGTGCGACTAACCCGCGAGCCGATCCCGGTGGGCTACACGGGATTTCATCCGCTGGCCCGCTGGATCGCCCCGATCCGCCAGGCCCTGCCCACGATTCCGTTCCTGCTCGACACCCTGCTCGAGGCCACCACAATGGTGCACGTCTCCAATGCCCGCACGGTGCCGCTGACCCGCGCGCTTCCGCCCCGCGCGCCGGTGATCCTGTGCGGCGACGCCGATCACGCGCTCAGCCCCGCCGCCGGGGTGGGCGCCCGCGACGCCATCGAGGATGCCGCGGCGCTGTGCCGGGCGCTGCTGTCCGGGGCCGATCCCGCCGCCGCCATGCGCCGCCGCCGGGAGGAAGTTCTCGCCGTCCACGGGTGAGCGAGGCGGCAGCGGGAGCCGGCTCAGAACGCGAACACGTATGTGCTGCGGTTCAGCGCCCCGCAGGAGTTGGGGTAGGTGTGCCGATACGAGACCGAGGCGCCGTTCCAGACACCCTCGGCGGTGATGGTGACGGGATCGTAGATCATCGGGCAGAAGCGCATCGGGTGGCCGTGCAGGCGCTCGAGGTCGCCGCCCACCGCGGCCAGTTCGCCACAGGCCGCCGCGGCGTTCGGATGGGTGCCGCCCACCGTCGGGGAGCAGACGAGTAGCACCGTGCGCGGACCCGCTGCGGGCACAGTGCTCTTGGACACCGTCAGCGTGAGGGCCGAGGGCAGCGGGGTCGAGGATTGGGCCTGCGCGGGCGCCGCGGCGACTCCCGCGACGGCCACGGCCAGGACCGCGGCACGGAGGGCGATCATCGGCTTCTCCTCATCGTCGAGTTGTGCATGGACTGTCGATCGCGGCGGGCGGAATGTTTCAGGCGGGGTTCTCGTCCGGGGGGTTGATCGTGTCGCGCCACCGGTCGGACCACTTCCACAGCCGCTCCAGGGCGCGGCCCAGTTCGACTCCCGGATAGGTCAATTCGTAGGACTTGTCGGGTCGCTTGACGATGATCCCGGCGCTCTGCAGGGTCTGCAGGCGCACCGAAAGCATGCTGGAGGAGCAGTTGCCCATCCGGCGGCGCAGCTCCAGGAATCCCAGCGGCCCGGGTTCGAGCTCCCAGATCACGCGCAGCATCCAGCGCTGGCCGAGCAGCTCCATCGCCTGCTTCGGCCCCGCGGCCGGGTCGCGCCCGGTGGACCCCGAATCGTTTGCGCTTCTCATTTAGAACCAGCATAGTGGTTCTGAAATAGAAGCAGCGGAGGAGGGCGGGCATATGGAGTCGAGCAGAATCGCGCTGGTGACGGGCGCCTCACGGGGCATCGGGGCCGAGACGGCACGGATCCTGGCCGCACGCGGCGATCACGTGGTGCTCAACTATCGCGAGAAGCGCAGGCGCGCACAGGACCTCGCCGACGAGATCGCCGCGGCGGGCGGCAGCGCCTCGATCGCGGGCGCGGACCTGTCCGACGAGGCCGCCGCACGCGGGCTGAGCACGGAGATCGCCGAGCGGTTCGGGCGCCTGGATGTGCTGGTGCTCAACGCATCCGGCGGACTCGAGCGCGGCGCGAGGCCGGACTACGCCATGGCCATCAACCGGGACGCGCAGCTGCGCCTGGTGCAATTGTTCCTGCCACTGATCCCCCGCGGCGGCCGTATCGTCTTCGTCACCAGCCACCAGGCACATTTCCACGGCCGCAAACCCGTCCCGTCCGAGTACGAGCCCATCGCCGCGAGCAAGCGCGCCGGCGAGGATGCGCTACGCGCTTTGACCGGCGAATTCGATTCCCGGGGAATCGGTTTCACGATCGTCTCGGGCGACATGATCGACGGCACCATCATCGTGCGGCTGCTGGAGCGCCGCGATCCGGACGCGGTCGCCGCCCGGACCGAGCACGGCGCGCTGCCGACGATCGAGGAATTCGCGACCGCCGTCGCCGATGCCACCACGGGCAATCACGCCTCCGGGCACACTGTCTACGTCGGCGGGGCGGACTACCTCGCGCAGTGGCCGCCATCCCCGGCTACAACTACAACCTAAGGTATCGCCGCACCGCGGTCTCCAAGGCAGTCAGGTCCTCAGCAGGCCGACGCTTCAGAGGTGCACCACGGTCGGGCAGCCGACATCGATCAGGCGGCCGGTTCCAGCACCTCGTCCCGGGACAAGAGCCCCGCGTAGAAACCGTTGCGCTCCAGCAGTTCCCGATGGGTGCCTCGCTCGACGACGTACCCGGAGTCCAGCACCACGATCTGGTCGGCGTCGCGAATCGTGGACAGGCGATGCGCGATCGTGATGGTGGTGCGGCCCTGTGCCAGCGCGTCGATGGCGGCCTGCACCTCGCGTTCGGTACGAGTGTCCAGGGCGCTGGTGGCCTCGTCCAGGACCATGATCGGCGGATTGCGCAGGATGGCGCGGGCAACGGCGAGACGCTGTTTCTCGCCGCCGGAGAAGCGATAGCCCCGCTCACCCACGAGGGTGTCATAACCATCGGGCAGGCTCGCGATGTGCTGGTGAATCTGCGCGGCCCGGGCGGCGGCGATCAATTCCTCGTCCGTCGCATCGGGTTTGGCGAAGCGCAGGTTGTCCGCGACCGAGGCGTGGAACAGATAGGTCTCCTGGGACACGACGCCCACGGCCGCCGACAGATCGGCAAAACTCAGCTCGCGCACGTCGATTCCGTCGATGGTGACCGCTCCGGTGCTGGCGTCGTACAGCCGCGCCACCAGATAGCCGAGAGTGGTCTTGCCCGAGCCGGTCTCGCCGACGATGGCCAGCGAGGTCCCCGCGGGAACCGTGATGTCGATGTCGCTGAGCACATTCCGGTCCTGCGGATCGTAGGCGAAGCCGACCCGGTCGAATCGCACCGCGCCCGAGGCGGCCGGTAGCGGCACCGGATCGGCCGGTTCCTCGATATCGGGGCGCAGATCCAGGTATTCGAAGATCCTGCCGAACAACGCCATCGAGCTCTGCATATCCACACCGGTGGACAGCAGCTGCACGGCGGGACGCAGCAGCCCGGTCTGCAGCGTGGTGAAGGCCACCAGGGTGCCGATCGAGACCAGTGGATGCCCTGAGGCCACGGTGAGCCCAGCGGCCCAGTAGATCACCGCGGGCATGGCCGACATGACGATCTGAATCGTCGCCTGCCGCCAGCGCCCGGCCATGCTCGCACGGATCTCCAGGTCCACCAGCCCGCGCGATTCGCGCGAGAAGTCGTCCACGAGTTCGGGCGCGCGACCCATGGTGCGCCCCAGCAGAATTCCGCTCACCGACAGCGATTCCTCCACGATCGCCGACATTCCCGCGAGCTGGCGCTGGCGCTGGCCGGTGATCCGGCGGCGCTCGTCGCCGACGCGGCGGCTGATCCAGACGAAGAAGGGCAGCATCAGCATCGAGACGGCCGTCAGGCGCCAGTCCAGCGCGATCATCGCGATGATCGCCGCGATGACCGAGGTGAAGTTCGATACCAGCGAGGTGGCGGTCGAGGTGACCGTGGACTGCATGCCGCCGATATCGTTGGCAATCCTGGACTGCACCTCGCCGGTGCGGGTGGTGGTGAAGAAGGCCAGCGGCATGCTCTGCAGCCGCGCGTACACCGCCGCGCGCAGATCGTGCATGACCTGCTGGCCGACGGCGGTCGAGATATAGGTCTGCAGCACGCCGAACACGCCGGTCAGCACGGCGACCGCGATCATGCCGGCGGCGAGCAGGGTCAGCAGGCCGACGCGGCCGTGCGGCAGGGCGTCGTCCAGGACCGCGCGCAACATGAACGGCGAGGCGAGGGAGACGACGGACGACAGGCCCACCAGGATGGCGACCAGGGCCAGGCTGGCGCGATAGGGATGGAACAGCCGGAGGATCCGGCGGAGCCGAGGCGGGGATTGGGCTGCCATAGGCGCCTCCTTCCGAGAACTATCGCTCATAACTGAGCTTGGCTCACAATTATTCCACAGAACAGTGAGCTAAGCTCAGAATTATGGGTGAAGCCACTCGGACCGACGCCGCGGAGATCGATCTGCCCGAACTGTTCCTGCGGACCAGCAAGCGCATCCGGCGCAATCAGATGGCCCGCCTCGCCCCCCTGGGCCTGACGCCCGCCCAGAGCAGGGCGCTGCGCATCATCGGCCAGGATCCCGATCCGCTGCGCATGTCCGCACTCGCCGATCGCCTGGGCATCGTGCCCCGATCGGCCACCACGGTCGTGGATGCGCTGGTGTCCGCGGGCCTGGTCACTCGTGCGCCGGACCCGGCGAATCGCCGCTCCACGTTGGTGTCCCCCACCGACGCGGGCCGCCGCACCCTCACCCGGATGTCGCAGGCGCGCCGCGATGCCGCCAGCGAGACGTTCGCGGCGCTGTCGTCGGCGCAGCGAGAAACGTTGCGGGAGTTGCTGGCCGCCCTCGAGCCGGGGGATCCGGCCTGAGCATTGCGGTCATCGGGCTCTCCCGGGCGACCCGTCCCGGAAAGGCCTATCCCGGCCGTCATACCCTGCAGTGAATTGTCCATGCGGCGCGCCCGGCGGATTGTTGAGCGCGTGAACGATATTCGATACGGACTACTGCTTCCCGCCGGTCAGGCTCAGCTCCAGGCCGGCGGGTCGGCCGCCGCGCTGCTGGACCTGGTGGTGACCGCGGAGCGACAGGGATTCGATTCGATCTGGGTGGGCGATTCGCTGCGCCGGGCGCGCATCGAGCCGCTGACCCTGCTCGCGGCCGCAGCCGCGGTCACCGAGCGGATCACGCTCGGCACGGCGATACTCATGCCCGCCTACCGGCAGCCGGTGCACACCGCGCTGACGATCGCATCGCTCGACCTGCTGTCGCGGGGACGACTCGTGCTGGGTGTCGGGGCCGGATTCCCGGGCCTGAGCGAGAACGAGTTCGAGCTGTCCCGGGTGGAATTCCGGACGCGCTTCTCCCAGCTCGACGACACCGTCCGGCTGTGGCGGCAGCTGTGGTCGGGAGACTCGAACCCCTTCCACGGCAAGGTTTTACACTACGACTGGCTCCCCGAGGTGCCGAGCCCGCATCGCCCCGGCGGCCCGCCGATCTGGCTGGGCGGCATCACCCCGGCCGCCCTGAGACGCACCGGCCGCCTCTACGACGGCTGGCTCCCCTATCCGCCCGAGGTTTCCGACTACGCCACGGGACTCGAGGCGATCCACGCATCGAGCGCCGAGGCCGGGCGCGACGAGAAGGACATCACCCCAGCTCTTTTCGCGACGGTCTTCATCGACGACGACGCCGAGCGCGGCCGCGCCGCCCTGGCGGCCTTCTGCGAGGCTAACTACCGCATGCCGCTGGAACAGGTCGGGCAGATCCAGGTGATGCTGACCGGATCCGCGAATGAGGTTGCCGCACAACTGAACCGGTACGTCGATGCGGGCGCGCGGCACCTGCTCATCCGAATCGCCGCGATCACACCCGATTCGTTCGCCACCCAGCTGGACCGCGTCACGCAGCTGATATAGCGGCACCGAAATCACCGAGCGGTTCGGCGAGGCGGAGTTGGTACCGTGCGAGGCAGTACTATTCACCGCGGGGCGTTCGCCCTATAGCCCGGGCGGCGCACCCGGATCACCCCGTCAGTGCCGACGAATTACCTTGCGGGAAGGACGGTCCGGGCCGGCTCCAGCGTGGACTCCATGGGTGGCGGACCCAGCGTCTCCCCCGGCTGCAGGCGGTGGATCGAGGCGTCGGTGGCGCGCAGTTCCGCGCCCGAGCCGCCGCGGCGTACCGCGACGATCTCCGCCGCGACGGCCACGGCCGTCTCCTCGGGGGTGTACCCGCCCAGGTCCAGGCCGATCGGCGAATGCAGCCGGGACAGTTCGGGTTCGGTCAGCCCGGCGGCGAGCAGCCGGGCGGTGCGGTCGCGGTGGGTGCGCCGCGAGCCCATCGCGCCGACATACGCGACG
Organism: Nocardia albiluteola; assembly: GCF_018860155.1. Lineage (GTDB taxonomy): Bacteria > Actinomycetota > Actinomycetes > Mycobacteriales > Mycobacteriaceae > Nocardia > Nocardia albiluteola. Next base: position 142,223 of record NZ_JAHKNI010000006.1, on the reverse strand, counting down.
CGGCGGCGCAGGGCCACCTCCAGCACGGGCACATCGAATTTGGCGTCGTGCGTCAGCACACAGATCACCGTGCGGGAATCGGTGCGCGTCTGCTCCAGATAGCGGTGCGGCCAGTCCACGACGACCTCGTCGGCCTCGGGGAAGCGGGCCTTGGTGGCGAAGACCGGCCGGGCGTCGCAAACAGTGACGTGATAGCCGAGGAATTTCCCGATTCGTGCGACGGCGGCGGCGAAATCGATGGCGCCGAAGACGATCATGCGCGGCGGCGGCGTCGAGGATTCCACGAACACCGTGACTTCCTCGGCGTCGCAGCCGATCACGCGAATCCCGGTGACGCCGAGGTCGAGCATGGCCCGGGCCTCGGCGACTATCCGGGCATCGGCGGCCGCCACCGGGCCGGGCGCGCTCCCCTCATCGAGTGCGCCCGCCCCGGACTTCACGAGCCAGTCCGGGCCGACCGCCAGCATGTCGCCGGAGGTCGTATCCCGTACCAGCGCAACGGCTTCCTCCGTCCGCAGCGCCTTGTCGAGAACAGCGTGGTCGCGTGAGCCGACCGGGTGCACGAACACCTCGAGCACTCCGCCACAGGTCAATCCGACCGCGAAGGCGTCGGAATCGCTGTAGCCGAACGTTTCCCGCACGGGAACCCCGGTGGCCAGCGCCTCGCGGCACAACTCGTATACCGCGCCCTCGACGCACCCGCCGGAGATCGACCCGATGACGACGCCGTCCTCGTCGACCGCCATCGCGGCCCCGATCGGGCGCGGCGCGCTGCCGGTGACGCCGACGATGCTGGCGACGGCGAACCGCTTGCCGGCGGCCTGCCACGCGAGAATGTGCTCGGTCAGCTCACGCATTCCTCTTTATCCTCTCAGGAGTACTTCGATTCCGGATATGGCGAAGTAGCAGGCGAACACCGCGGTGACCACCCACACCAGCCAATGGATCTCCCGGAACTTGCCGCGCGCGGCCTTGATCACGGTGTAGGCGATCAGGCCCGCGCCCACGCCGTTGGTGATCGAGTAGGTGAACGGCATCGCGACGATGGTCAGGAATGCGGGAATGGCGACCTCCAGGTCGTTCCAGTCGATCTTGCGAGCCTGAGTCATCATCAGCGCCCCGACCAGCACCAGCGCGGGCGAGGCCGCCTGGATCGGCACCACCCCGGCGATCGGGGTGAAGAACATGACAGCCGCGAACAGCCCGCCGCTGACCAGGCTCGTCAGACCGGTACGGGAACCCTCACCGACACCCGTCGCCGATTCGACGTACACCGTTGCCCCCGCGCCGCCGGACACGCCGCCGATCACCTGGGCGATGCCGTCCAGGGTCAGCACCTTGCCCATGCCGGGCATGTTGCCCTTCTCGTCGACCAGGCCCGCCTCGTCGCAGACACCGAACACGGTGCCCATCGCGTCGAAGAATCCCGTCAGCACCAGCGTGAACAGCACCACGCCCGCGGTCAGCGCGCCGGCGGTGTGAAAGCCGCCGACCGGATCGACGTGCGCCATCAGCCCGAAGTTCGGCGCCGCGAAGAAGTTGTGCGGAACGTTGGGAACCGCTGTGCCCCAGTCCTTGTTCGGAATCTTGGCGACCGCGTTGATGATGATCGCCAGCACGGTCGAGGCCGCGATGCTGATCAGGATCGCGCCCGGCACCTTGCGGATGTACAGGGCCAGCATCATCAGCAGGCTGAATCCGAAGACCACTACCGGCCAGCCCGCGAGGTGTCCGCCGACACCCAGTGTCACCGGCGGCCCGTCCGAGGGACCGTGGCCGACCACGCCGGCCGACACCAGGCCGATCATCGCGATGAACAGGCCGATTCCCACACAGATGGCGTTCTTTATCGCCAGCGGAATCGCATTGATGATCATCGTCCGCAGGCCGGTGGCGGCCATGATCACGATGACCACGCCCATCAGCGCGACCAGGCCCATCGTCTGCGGCCAGGTCATATGCGGTGCGGCCTGATAGGCGACCACGGGCACCACGCCCAGGCCCGCCGCCAGGGCCAGCGGCACGTTGCCGACCAGGCCCATCAGAATTGTCGACAATCCTGCGGCAAATGCTGTCGCCGTGGTGATCTGCGCCTTGTCCAGGTGCGCACCGTGGATGTCGGTCGCGCTGCTCAGAATCAGGGGGACCAGCAGAATGACGTATGCCATCGCTAGGAAAGTGGTGATACCGCCGCGAATTTCGCGCGAAACGGTGCTGCCCCGCTCCCGGATCCGGAACAGCCGCTCCAGCGGCGGTCTCCCGGGTTCGGTGCTGACTTCGGGGCGGGTATCTACTTGGGTCATGGCTGCCCTCCTTTGGGCATAGCCGACCTGCGGTCCGAGCCGTCTCCGGACTTGGGTGCGGTTTGCGGTTGTGCGGCTCCGGCCCGCCCTTGGTCCCCCGGGGATGGTAGCCAGCGGAGCTTGCGGAGCTGGCGGGGTGGGTGAGTTCAGGCGGGCCGGAAACCCCTGTTGATCAACAGCTTTCGATGATGTCCGTCGGACGGACCGGCACACGGTTGATGTACCCGGCACCTCCGGCAGCCCGGATGGCGTCGCGGATCGCGGCGACGACAGCCGGGGTGGAGGAGAGCGTGGGCGGCTCTCCGGCGCCGCGCAGCCCGTATGGGGCACGCGGATCGGGGTTCTCGAGGATGACCAGGTCCTGCTTGGGCACATCGAGGATGGTGGGAATCAGATAGTCGGTGAACGAGGGATTGCGGACCTTACCGTCGGAGACCAGGATCTCCTCCATGACCGCGAGGCCGAGGCCCTGCACGGCGCCGCCGTGGATCTGGCCCTCGAGCTGCAGCCGGTTCATGATCTTGCCGACGTCCTGGACCGCGTCCAGGCTGACGACCTTCACCAGACCGAGATCGACATCGACGTCCACCACAGCGCGGTGCACGCAGACGGCCAGCTGGGTGTGGCTGTCTCCCTGGCCCGTCACCGGATCCATGCCGGTGGTCGGGTGGTGATGGTATTCGCGGGTCTCCTCGACAAACCCCTCATCGAGCACGTCGACGAGTGCCGCGAGCACCTCACCGGAGTTCGAAACGACCTTTCCGCCAACGAGATTCGCCGCGTCGGTCAGGCCCTTGGCGCGTGCCCGTACGAGCACCGAATCCCGCACGGCCCGGCACGCGTTCATCACCGCGCCACCGGTCATGTAGGTCTGGCGCGAGGCCGAGGTGGAACCGCCGCTGCCGACCCCGTTGTCCGCCGGATGGATGGTCACCCGCTCGATACCGAGTTCGGTGCGCGCGATCTGCGCCTCCACGGTCACCAGGCCCTGCCCGACCTCCGCGGCCGCGGTGTGCACCAGCGCCACCGGCTCGCCGCCGATGACCTCGAGCCGCACTCGGGCGGTCGAGAGGTCGTCGAAACCCTCGGAGAAGCAGATGTTCTTGATGCCCACGCCGTAGCCCACACCCCGCACGACGCCCTCGCCGTGGGTGGTCTGCGACAGCGCGCCCGGCAGGTTGCGAATGTCGGAGGCGTCGACCGCCGCGGGCAGCGGCAGCGCCTTGGCCTGCTCGAGCATCGACACCAGCGGCGTCGGCGCGTGCAGTACCTGTCCGGTGACGATGGTGTCGCCCTGCTCGGTCACATTGAGCTGGCGCACGTGTACCGGGTCCAGGCCCAAGGTGTCGGCGAGCTTGTCCATCATCGACTCGTGCGCGAAACATGCCTGCACGCCGCCGAATCCGCGCATCGCACCGCACACCGGGTTGTTGGTGTAGACGCCGTAGGTGTCGACCTCCACGTGCGGGATCTTGTACGGGCCGATGGACATCGAGGCCGCGTTGCCGGTGACGTTCAGGGTGGCCGAGGTGTAGGGACCGCCGTCCAGCACGATCTTCACCTTGGCGAAGACCAGCCGGCCCTCGTTGGTGGCGCCGTACTCGTACCACATCTGCGCCGGGTGTCGGTGCACATGCCCGAAGAAGGACTCCTCGCGGTTGTACACCATCTTGATCGGCTTGCGCGTGTACAGCGCGAGCATGCCGGCGTGGATCTCCATCGACAGATCCTCGCGGCCGCCGAAGGCGCCGCCGACACCCGCCAGCGTCATGCGAATCTGGTCCTCGGCCAGGCCCAGGCACGGGGCGATCTGCGTCAAATCCCAATGGAGCCACTGGGTTGCGACGTAGAACTCGAGGCCGCCGTCCTCGGTCGGAATGACAAGGCCGGACTCCGGGCCCAGGAATGCCTGGTCCTGCATGCCGACCTCGTACTGCTGGCTGATCACGACGTCGGCCATCGCGCGGCCGACCTCCAGATCGCCGACGCACACCGGCTGATAGCGGGTGATGCCGCCGCGCTCTTGCACCGCAAGGGTTTCCGGGTCCTCGATGACCGCCACGGGATCGGTGATCGGCTCGAGCACCTCCCACTCGATGGCGATCTTGTCCATCGCCCGGCGGCAGGTCTCCGGGTGGTCGGCGGCCACCAGCGCGATCGGCTCGCCGTGGTGACGCACCTTGTCGAAGGCCAGCACCGGCTGGTCCCAGGTGTGGTCCAGGCCGAAGTGCTTGCGGCCCGGCACATCCTCGTGGGTGAGGACGGCCTCGACGCCGGGCACCCGCAGCGCCTCGGTGATGTCGATGGACAGGATGCGTGCGCGCGGGTGCGGGCTGCGCAGCGTCATGCCCCAGAGCATGCCGTCGATCCACAGGTCCGAGGAGTAGGCGAAATCGCCCTTCACCTTCAGAATGCCGTCGGGGCGAAGGGGACTCGCGCCGATGCCGTCCTTGCCGGGCGCGGCGACATCGGTCGGAAACTTCGTGGTACGTGCCGTTGTCATCAAGAATCCTCTCGCAGGAAGCGACGACGGGCCTCGACACCGGCCTGCGCCAGGCGTTCCTGGTCGGCCGTGCGCAGCTCGCCGTTGTCCACGACGGTGTTGCCGCCGACCAGCAGCCGCGCCAGCGGCGGGGTCGGGCCGAAGACCAGGGAGCAAACCGGATCGTCGATCGCGGCGTAGAACCCGTCGACGCGCCACATGGCGATGTCGCCGAGCTTGCCGACCTCGAGCGAGCCGATCTCGTTGTGGCGGCCCAGGTTCCGGGCTCCGCCCAGGGTGCCGATCTCCAGCGCCTGCCGCGCGGTGAGTGCCTTCGGGCCGTGCACGGCGCGCTGGAACAGCAGCGCCTGGCGCATCTCTCCGGCCATGGCGGTCATCTCGCTGGAGGCATTGCCGTCCACGCCGAGGCCGACCGGGGCGCCCGCGGCGAGCAGATCCTTGACCCGCGCAATGCCCGCACCCAGACGGGCATTGGAGGTCGGGCAGTGCGCCGAGCCGGAGCCGGTGTCGGCGAAACGCTGAATGTCCTTGTCGTGCAGGTGTACCGCGTGCGCGAACCACACGTCGTCGCCGAGCCAGCCGATCCTTTCCATGTATTCGACCGGGGTGCAACCCATCTGCTCGATGCAGTGCTCCTCCTCGTCGAGGGTCTCAGCGAGGTGGGTGTGCAGGCGCACGCCCTTGGCGCGGGCCAGCGCGGCCGATTCGCGCATCAGGGTCTCGCTGACCGAGAACGGCGAGCACGGCGCGACCGCGACGCGCAGCATCGAATCGAACGACGCGTCGTGGTAGGTGTCGATCATTTCGACTGTGTGCGCGAGGATTTCGTCGGTGGTCTCCACGCACTCGTCCGGCGGCAGGCCGCCGTGGGACTGTCCGCGGTCCATCGAGCCGCGGCACGGGTGGAACCGGATGCCGACCTCGCGGGCGGCGGTGATCTCCGCGGCGAACAGATCGCCACGGCCCTTGGGGAATACGTAGTGGTGATCGGTCGAGGTGGTGCAGCCGGTCAGCGCCAGCCAGCCCAGCCCCGCCGCCGCCGCGCCGTACACGGCCTCGGCGTCCATGCGCGCCCAGATGCGGTACAGGCCGGTCAGCCACTCGAAGAGGGTGGCGTCCTGGAACAGGCCCTGCGTGGCCCACTGGTACAGGTGGTGATGGGTGTTGACCAGGCCGGGAGTGACCAGGGTGCCCGTGCCGTCGATGCGCTCGGCGCCCTCGATGGCGGGGGCGGCGCCCGAACCGAGCGCGGCGATGCGGCCGTTTTCGATCACCAGGTGGCCGTTGGCGATCTCCTCGCCGACAACCGGTGCGATATAAGCGTTTTCGATGACTACCGTGCTCACTTGGCCGCCGCCTTCCGCTCGGCCGCCAGATGCACGGCGTTGAGAATCTTTTCGTAACCGGTACAGCGGCACAGGTTGCCGGACAACGCCTCCCGGATCTCCCCGTCGGAGGGTTCCGGAACGCGCTCGATCAGATCGTGGGTCTGCACGAGCAGGCCCGGGGTGCAGAAACCGCACTGCACCGCGCCGGCGTCGACGAACGCCTGCTGCACCGGATCGAGCTTGTCCCCCTGCGCCAAGCCCTCCACCGTGCGCACCGAGCGCCCGTCGACCTGCCCGGCCGCGACCAGGCACGCGCACGCCGGGACACCGTCCAGGTACACCGTGCACGAACCACATTCCCCCTGCTCGCAGGCGTTCTTGGAGCCCGGCAGCCCCATCCGCTCGCGCAGCATGTAGAGCAGGCTCTCGCCCTCCCATACATCATCAACAGTTTCGTCGGCCCCATTGACCTGGAAGTTAACGCGCATCAGGCTGCTCTCCGCTCTGCCGCAAAGTCGTTCCAGGCCCAGGCGAGGGTGCGGCGCGCCATCACCGAGAGAGCATGCTTGCGATAGTCCGCGGTGCCGCGGACGTCGTCGATGGGCTTGGCCGACGCGGCGACCAGCGAGCCGAATTCGCGCAGCACGGAGTCCGCCAGTGGAGCCGGGTCGTCCCACGGCAGCGCCTGCGCGAGAAATTCCTCGGCCGGGCGGGCGCGCAGCGGGGTGGGGCCGGAGGATCCGATTCCTGTTCCCGCGGAACGACTTTCCGGATGCAATGCGACCGCGAAAGAGCACACCGCGATCACCATCGCGTTGCGGGTGCCCACCTTCGAGAAATACTGCGGGCCCGTCGCCGGTTCGAGCCAGATCGCCCGAATCAATTCATCGGCCTCGAGGGCATTCTTCTTCACCCACACATAGAAATCATCGATCGGAATCATGCGCGATCCGCGCGCGGCCGATTCCACCTCGATCACCGCATTCGCGGCCAAAAGCGCGGGGTGCGCGTCACCGGCCGGAGAAGCGCCGCCGAGATTGCCGCCGACGGTGCCACGATTGCGAATCTGCGGCGAACCGACCGTCCGCGAGGCCTGCGCCAGACCGGGCACCTGGCACCCGAAGTCACGAATGATCTTCACATACGGCACCCCCGCGCCGATACGAAGCTTGCCGTCGATTTCCTCGACGCGCCGCAGCTCACCGCACGGATTCAAATCCAGCAGCGCCGCCGGGCGGCTGTGATCGAAATTCATCTCGACCATCACATCCGTGCCGCCCTGAATGGCACGGGCCTCGGGATGGGCCGCCCGCAATTCGAGCGCTTCGGCCCAGTTCTCGGGTCGAAGGAATTCCATCGTCACTCCCCCCTGGCTTTCGCAGGTGTGCACCGCTGCACCGTCATCTGACCTCCATGGCATAAAACGTGTAGGCCCAGTACACCTGTCGGCGGGCGCCCGCGGCCACGACCGGAACTCCGAACTGTGCGCTGCTTCACACCGGATCGTTTGTGGTTATCTCCAATCGCCATCCCGGCGGCGTTACCCGCTCGGCGGATGCGACAGCCGGGTTACCGGCCTGTCACCTGCGGATCGGAGACAAGCAACCATCCGGACTGTTAGCGTTCGAGATCATGCGTCTACGTTCTCTGCTCGCCATGACGGATCTGGGACTGGAGCTCGTCACGGGGGAAGAGGAGCTCGACCGGTTCGTGCGGTGGGTGGTCACTCAGGATCTACCCGACCCCAGCCGCTACCTGTCGGGCGGCGAGCTCGTGCTCACCGGCATGCAGTGGCGCTCGGGCCCGCAGGACAGCGACGCGTTCGTCGCGGCGCTCGCGCGCGCCAAGGTCGCGGCGCTGGCCACCGGTGACGCCCGCTACGGCGAGCCGCCCGAGGACATCATCGAGGCCTGCCGCAAGTACCGGGTGCCGCTGTTCCGGGTGCACGAACAGGTGGCCTTCGCGACCGTCACCGAGCGCATCACCCGGCTGCTGTCGACGGGGCGCGCCGCGGATCTGACCGCGATCCTGGACCGGCACCGCCAATTGGTGTCCGGGACCGGACTGGGCTCGGTGCTCGAGCTCATCGAACGCGATCTGGACATGCGCTGCTGGGTGATGTCCACCACCGGGCGGGTGGTGGCCGGGCCGATCGCCGCGCCGCCCGCGCAGACGGTGACCGCGTTCCTGTCCGCCCGGCGGCTGCCGTGCGTCATCCGCACCGGGCCGCGGCCGTATTCGCTGTTCGCGGTCGACGAGCACGGCACCTCGCGCGTGGCGGACTGGATGCTGGTCTTCGATTCGGACTGTTCCGACTGGCCCGAGCAGCGGCGCGCACTGGCCGGGGAACTGGCCGCGATCGCCTCGCTCGAGCGCGTGCGCCACGACGATCGCCAGAGCGCCGAGGGGCGGCTGGCCGAGGAGCTGATCCAGCTGATCGTCTCCGATGCCAAACCGGCCGAGATCGTTTCGCGCCTCGAGCTGACCGGGCTCGGGGTCGCCGACAGCTATATCGCGGTGGCCGCGGCGGCCGAGGATACATTGCGGCCCAGGGAATTACGCGCCCTGTTGCGCGAAATCCTTTACGGCAGAACGCCGGCCGCCGGAGTGGTCGACGGCGAGGCGATCGCGCTGATCCCCGCCGACGATACGGTGCTGACCTCCATCGGCCGGGCCCTGGAAACCCTCGAGCCCGGCCTGGCCGGCGCCCACCTCTCGATCGGGGTCAGCGGCGTCGTGGACGGCGAGGGCCTGCGCGGCGCGGTCGAGGAGGCCCGCTATGCCCGGCGCATGGCCGCCGGGCGCGGGCGGGCCGCCGCCCTGGTCGGCCACGACGAGCTGGCCACCCACATGATGCTGCTGTCCAGCGTGCCCGACGAGGTGCGGCGGATGTTTCGGCTGCGCCTGATGGACCCGCTGGTCAGCTACGACCAGGACAACGGCGCCGACCTGGTGCACACCCTCGAGGTGTTCCTGCAGACCAACGGATCCTGGACCCGCAGTGCCGAACTGCTGCACGTGCACGTCAACACGCTGCGCTACCGGGTCGCCCGCATCGAGGAGCTCACCGGGCGCGACCTGTCGCGACTCGAGGACCGCGTGGACTTCTTCCTGGCGCTGGCCCTGGGCTGATCACTTTCCCGGCACGTAGGTGGTGAGTTTGTCCGGGATGATCCGGACGGCCAGCCGTTCCGCGCCGGGTTCGTCCGGGTGGGAGCCGCCGCCCATATACCGGGCGTACATCTCGTTGCCGACAATGTTCTCAGGATCGTCGGCAATCTCCACATGGCCGCGAATCTCGACGTACTGCCCGCTCGTCCGGCTGACCACCAGCAGGCTGACCCGGGGGTCGCGCTGCATGTTGCGGGTCTTCAACCGGCCCTTGATCGTGCTGAACAGGACGGTATCGCCGTCGTCCTTCACGAAGATCACCGAGGACTGCGGTCGCCCGTCGGAGTTGGTGGTGGACAGGATCGCCGCATGCGGGCCGTCGATCAGTTCGCGGGCTAGGGTGTTCAGGGATGTGGTCATGATGTGCTCACCTTGGTCGGTCGGGTAGGTACGAACAGGCAGACCACGCCGGTCCCGGAAAGGAATCGGCTCGGGGCGAACAATTTCGTGCCCGGTTCGGACCCCGAGGACCGCCCCGGCAGAGAGGATCATCGTGCGGGCGCAGGACCGCCCACCGCATGCCGAGTTCACCGGGCGGACCCAGCCGTACCGGCGCGAGCTGCTGGCACACTGTTACCGCATGCTCGGCTCCCTCGACGATGCCGAGGATCTGGTCCAGGAGACCTACCTGCGGGCCTGGCGCTCCTACGCCGATTTCGAGGAGCGGTCCTCGATGCGGACCTGGCTGTACCGGATAGCCACCAACGCCTGCCTGACCGCGCTCACCCGGCGCGGGCGGCGAGTGCTCCCGTCCGGGCTGGACGCCGCCAGCGAAAACCCTTATGCCGCACCATCGGCCGCCGACGGCGACGTCGACTGGCTGGGCCCGCTACCGGATTCACTGATCACCGCCGAATCCGACGATCCGGCAACGCTTGCCGCCACCCGCGACAGCCTGCGGCTCGCGCTCATCGGCGCGCTGCAGCATCTGTCCGGCCGTCAGCGCGCGGTGCTGCTGCTGCGCGAGGTGCTGAATTTTTCGGCCGCGGAGGTAGCCGAACTGCTGGATACCAGCCCGGCCGCGGTCAAGAGCACGCTGCAGCGGGCCCGGGCGCACCTGGGCGAGATCGCCACGACCGCGAGCGGACCGGCCCGTCCGACGACCTCGCAGGCGCACGCGCTGCTGGCGGAGTACATCTCGGCGTTCGAGAACTCCGATGCCGCGGCGCTGGAGAAGATCCTGCATCGCGACGCGGTGATCGAGATGCCGCCCTCGCGAACCTGGTTCTCCGGCAAGCGAACCTGCGGCGCATTCCTGGCCGCCCAGGCGGTCGGCGCGCCCGGTGACTGGCGCATGCTGCCCACGACGGCCAACAGTCAGCCCGCCGCGGCGGCCTACCACCGCGATGCCGACGGGGCATACGTGGCATTCGGCATCGCGGTACTGACCACGACGGACGATGCGATCACCGGCATTTCGGTGTTCGAAGATCCGGACCTCGTGCGCCACTGCGGCTTCGACGCGGTCCTCGCCGACGGGTGAGCACCACCACCGCGCCGGTGCCGCCAGGCCGGGGCCGTAGCGCCGGGGCGGCCCATCGCATCCGGGCCCCGCGCGGCAGCGCTCAGCCGAGCAGGGCGGTGAGTCCCCCGGCCAGGAATGTGACCTGATCGTCGAGGTATTCGGCGAGGTCGTCGGCCGAGGGAACCGCGCCGCGGCGCGAATTCCACTCCTCGGCCCGGCTCAGGCCCTGGAGAAAGACCATAAGGGCCACCGACCAGCGCCGCTCCAGCCGCAGCGGATCCGTGGCGGGGAAGGCGCGGCGCACCTGAACCAGCAGCTCGGACCGCAGATCGTGCTCGGTCGCGTCGAGGGCGGGATGGTTCTGGGTCGACATCTGCGCGACGATCTTGACCCAGCGGATCCCCCGGGTGCGATGGCGCCGCAGCAACTCCCGGTAGGGCTCGGTGACCGCATCCACCAGATCCTGCGCGGTGGGCGGGCCGGGGCACGCCGCCAGCACCGCGGTACGAGCTCGAATCCCATCGCGCACAGCGGTTCCCAGGTCGAGCAGGACCGCGGCCAGCAGGTCCGCCTTGGTGCCGAAGTGATAGTTCACCGAGGCCGCGCCGAGACCGGCCGCAGCATTGACCGCGCGCACCGAGACCGCGTCCAAGCCCTGCTCGGCGAACATGCGCTCGGCCGTCTTGATCAGCCGGGCGCGGGTCACATCGCCCTGCCGGTTTGTCGGTGCAATCACCTGTTTCGCCTCCCCACAAGGATCAGTTGATCCATTTTACAGCCCGAACAGAGCTGCTAACTACCTCGAATATCACTGTCTACATGCTGGATCCGATCAGATTCCCGATGAACGGGACTCCAGCTTCTGGATCAGTCGATCCATGATAGCAATGACAGGAAGGCAGTGAGTCAGCTCACAGCACAGCTCGACGAGGAGACACCTCATGTGGAACCCCGCCTCACTCCGATTCGGCGCATTCCTGGCGCCCTATCACCCCCTGGACGCGGACCCGGCCCTGCAGCTGCGGCGCGACATCGATCTGATGGAGCATTTGGACCACCTCGGCTTCGACGAGGCGTGGATGGGTGAACACCACTCCACCGGGGCCGAAATCGTGCCCGCCCCCGATATTTTCATCGCCGCGGCAGCCGAGCGCACCACGCGCATCCGCTTCGGCACCGGCGTGGTGTCGCTGCCGTACCACCACCCGCTGGTCACCGCGGACCGCATCGCGCAGCTCGATCTGCAGACCCGCGGCCGGATCATCTTCGGCACGGGCCCCGGCAAGATCCCGCTCGACGCGCACATGATGGGCATCGACCCCTCCGACCAGCGCCGTCGCCAGGGCGAGGCGCTCGAGGTGATCCTGCGGCTGTTGCGCGGCGAGGTGGTCGACGCGCAGACGGACTGGTTCACCCTGCGCGAGGCTCGCGCGCAGCTGCCCACCTACGATCCGGCCGGAATCGAGATCGCCGCCGCCTCCACCATCTCGCCCAACGGGTCCGTGCTGGCCGGCACCCACGGCCTGTCGCTGCTGTCGCTGGCCGCGAGCTCACCCGCGGGATTCGATGTGCTGGACCGCAATTGGGACGTCTATGAAAAGGTCTGCGCCGAGCACGGACACACCTCGGACCGCTCGACGTGGCGGCTGGTCACGCCGATGTTCCTGGCCGAGACCCGGGCCGAGGCCGAGCGCGCGGTATCGCGGCGGATCGGGTCCATGGCCGCCTACGTCAATCGCCAGACCGGGCGGGATCCGGACTGGGCGCACACGCCCGCGGGCATCATCGGGCAGTGGCGCGACGACTCGCTCGGCGAGTTCGGCCAGGCGGTCATCGGCACGCCCGACGAGGCCATCGCCCGGATCCAGCAGCTGATCGACAAGACCGGCGGCTTCGGCACCCTGCTGATCCTGCACGTGGACATGGCCGGCTGGCAGGACACCAAACGCAGCTTCGAGCTGTTCGCCTCCGAGGTGGTCCCGCACTTCAACCAGCGCAACCGCGGGCGCGTGGAGAGCCTGCAGTACGCCGAGGACCATCGGGACCAGCTGGTGGGCGGGCTGATCACCGCGATCACCAAGGCGCACACCGACTATTACGGCGCGAGCGCCGCGACGGGAGCCTGAGCATGCGCGCAGTGCAGTATCTCGACGGGGCCTTCACCGTCGCCGACGTGCCCGCCCCGCCCGCGCCGGGACCGGGCCAGCTCCGGATCACCGTGGCCGCCTGCGGAATCTGTGGCAGCGACCTGTCCATGTCGAAGGATCCACACCGGTTCGTCGATGTCGCCGCCGCCGCGGGCTACCCGCTCGCCACCTTCGACAACGCCAGGCCGGTCGTCCTGGGGCACGAATACGCGGGCACGATCGCCGAAATCGGGCCCGGTGTCACGGATTTCGCGATCGGCGATCGGGTCGCCGGAATCGGCCTGGCCACCGACACCGGCAGTGGCATTCCCACGATCATCGGATACTCCAACGAGTATCACGGCGCGTTCGGCGAACAGATCGTGGTCGACGGCTACTGGGTACGCAAGGTCCCGGATTCGTTGTCCTTGGAGCACGCCACGCTCGCCGAACCCCTGCACGTCGGGGAGATGCACGTGCAGCAGTCCGGGCTCACGGCCGCGGACTCGGCGCTCGTGATCGGTTGCGGCACCATCGGTCACGGCGCGATCGTCGCGGCCAAGGCGCACGGGGCCCGGCGGGTGATCGCCTCGGAGCCCTCGCCCAAGCGCCGGGAGCTGGCCCTGCGGATGGGCGCGGACATCGTCGTCGATCCCGGCGAGCGCGACCCGATCCAGGCGTGGAACGAGCTCGCCGGCGGTGACGGCGTGGTCGGCGGCGGGTACTGGCCGCCGGATTCTCCGACGAAACCACCATCCCGGTGACCGCCCAATTCCGCCGCATCGCAGTCAATTTCGGGCACGGTCCATACTCCGAGCCCTACGACATCACCCTGGCGCGCCTGGCGAGCGGTGAGATCGACGCCGAGGCGATCATCACCGGCCGCGTCGGCCTGGACGGCGTCGCGGACGCGTTCACCGCGCTGCGCGACCCGCGCGAGCACGTGAAGATCCTCGTGCGCCCCGGCGGCTGACACCGCGCCCGGGCCGTCCGGGTGCCGAGCGGTAGGGTTGGGCGTTATGGCATCGCCTCAACCTGCGCTTTCGACCCCGGGCACCCGGCGCCTGGCGCGGGCGTGCCGGGCCGACGTCACGGCGATGACCCGGCGGCTGATGGCGGCGATCTTCACCGACAACCCGGAGTGGACCGACTACACCTCGGTGCCGCGCGCGGATCTGCGCGACGGGTGCCGCCGGTATCTGACGCGGATCCTGGATCTGCTCGGTGGGGACACCAGCGATCCGGAGCACGACGACGTGGCCGCCGCGATCGGCAAGCATCGCGCCGAGCAAGGGGTGCCCATGGAGGCGATGCTGCGCACCTTCCGGCTCGGCGGCGGCATCGTCTGGGAGGCGCTGCTGGACCAGGCCGAGCTCGGCGATCCGGCCAACGGCGTTGGGCCGCAGGAGATCCGCGAGGCCGGGACCGCGATGTGGACGGTGATCGACGGGCTGTCCTCGGCGCTGGTCACCTCCTACCGCAACACCGAACTCGAACAGGTGCGCCGAGACGAACGGCGCCGCCACGCGCTGATCGAGGATCTGCTGGCCGGGCGGGCCCACGACGCCGCCTTCGCCGCGCGCGCGGCGCGCGAACTGAATCTGCCCGCGCAGGGCGCGTATCTGGTGGTCGCGGCCCGCGGCGGGGGCAGGCCCCTGCACGCGGGGTCGGAAACGGCGTTGGCGGCCTCGGGAATTCGCTCGGTCTGGCACGACCGGGTGGACACCACCATCGGGCTGGTCTCGCTCGAGAGTCGCACGGCCGCGGCTGTGCTGCAACAGGTTCGGCCACAGGTGCGGGGACGCGCCGGAGCGTCCCCGACGGTTCCCGGTCTGGCTCAAGTGGATTCGGCGCACGCTCTGGCCCTGATCGCGTTGCAGACCATGCCCGCCGAGGCGACCGGCCTGGTATCGCTGGACGAGCGCTATCCCGAGGCCCTGCTGGTCCGCTCCCCCGACCTCACCGATCTGCTACTCACTCACACGCTCGGCCCCATACTCGACCTCCCGGGCCGCGAACGCGAGGTGCTGCTGCGCACCCTCTCGGTGTGGCTGGCGCAGAACTGCTCGGCCGCCAACGCCGCACCGCGCCTGCACTGCCACCGCAACACCGTGATCAACCGACTCGCCCGCATCTCCACCCTGCTCGACCGCTCGCTCGACGGCCCGCGCACCCAGCTCGAACTGTCCCTCGCGCTCACCGCGCTGGGCCTCGACGACGCCGCGACCTGAGCGCCGCAACCTCCCGCACACCAACTCCCGCCACGCCTGAACAACGGTTGACATATATCGGCATAACGGGTGGCCCGAGCCCGGAAGCCGGACAACCCGGTGGTCTCATCGCGACCGTACTCACGAGTACTAATTGGGCGCTGCGCCCAATTAGCGGATACGATTCCTAGGCTTGTGAGTCATTGTTTGTGCACTCGGTAGCGACGACACTCGGTCAGGATGACCCACACCACAACCGGTACAGGGTCGTATTCGTTCGAGACGAGGAGCACCACGAGTGCCGGAATTCGATCTTTTGGTGATCGGCGGCGGTCCCGGCGGCTATGTTGCCGCCATCCGCGCGGCCCAGCGCGGGCTGTCGGTGGGGCTGGTGGAGAAGGAGCGGCCGGGCGGGGTGTGCCTGAACTGGGGCTGCATACCCACCAAGGCCATGCTGCGATCCGCCGAGGTCTTCCAGACCCTTTCCAGCGCAGCGGATTTCGGCGTGTACGCCGACAACGTCCGCTTCGATTTCGCCGCCGTGCGCCAGCGCAAGGACGGCATCGTCAAGGAGCTCACCGACGGTGTCGCGGGCCTGCTGAAGGCCAACGGCGTCACGGTGATCGAGGGCCACGCACGCTTCACCGGACCGACAACCGTGCAGGTGTTCGAGGCTGGAACCTCGCCGATCTTCGAGGGCGGCCCGCGCTACGCCGCCGCCCCGACCGCGACCGCGATCCGCGAGATCACCGCCGCCGACGTGATCGTCGCGACTGGTTCGGTGCCCGCCCAGCTGCCCCTGCCGGGCGCGGACCTGCCGGGCGTGATCACCTCCGACGGCGCGTTCGGGCTGACCGAGGTGCCCCGGCGCCTGGTCGTCATCGGCGGCAGCGCCGTGGGCGCGGAATGGGCCAGCCTGTTCCACACCTTCGGCAGCGAGGTCACCGTCGTCGAGATGCAGGATCGCCTGGTTCCGTTGGAGGACAAGGAGATCGGTACCGCGCTGGGCCGCTCGTTCGGCAAGCGCGGCATCACCGTGCTCACCGGCTCCACGGTCAGCGGCATCGCGCAGGCCACCGACGGCCTGCGCGTCACCGTCGGCGGCCCGCAGGCGCGCGAGATCGACGCGGACGTCGTGCTGGTCGGCGTCGGCCGCCGCCCCAACACCGCCGAGCTGGGCCTGGATACCGCCGGAATCGCCACCGACGCACGGGGTTTCATTCCCGTCGACGAGCAGTTGCGCACCGGTGTCGAGCACATCTACGCCATCGGCGACGTCACCGGCAAGGCACTGCTGGCGCACGTCGCCTCCCATCAGGGCCTGACCGCCGCCGACGCCATCGCCGGGCACGACGCGCGCATCGACTACGCGGTGATCCCCGCCGCCACCTTCACCCACCCCGAGATCGCCAGCGTGGGCCTGACCGAGGAGGCCGCCCGCGCGGCCGGGCACGAGGTCGTCACCGCGAAATTCCCGTTCGCGGCGCTGGGCCGGGCCAAGACCTTCGGGGAGACCGAGGGATTCGTAAAGATCGTTGCCGGGCAGCAGCATCAGGAGGTGCTCGGCGTGCACATCATCGGCCCGTCGGCCAGCGACCTGATTGCCGAAGGGGCCCTGGCGATCTCGCTCGAGGCCACCCTCGAGGAGCTCGCCGACACCATCCACGCCCACCCCACCCTCGGCGAGATCGGCATGGAGACGGCCCTGGCCGGGCTCGGGCTGCCGGTCCACATCGCGCCGCCCCGCAAGCGTTGAGGAGCATCGTGACCACCACCACCGCACCCCGCAAGGCCGCGCGCAAGGCCACCCGCCCCGCCGCGCCGAACGCGAATACCAAGTCCACCACCGGAACCGACCTCGCCGAGCCCCCCTTCGGCGGCGAGAGCCCCGACCGCCTGCGCGAGCTGTACCGCGACATGCTGTTCGTGCGCCGCTTCGAGGAGCGCACCGCGCAGGCGTACCAGCAGGCCAAGATCGGCGGCTACTGCCACCTCAATCTCGGCGAGGAGGCCACCGTCGTCGGCATGGGCGCGGCCATGCGCCCGACCGACTACCTGTTCACCAACTACCGCGAGCACGGTTACGCGCTGGCCAAGGGCATCGAGCCGGGCCGCGTCATGGCCGAGCTGTACGGCCGCTCCACCGGCACCTCCAAGGGCTGGGGCGGTTCGATGCACATGTACGACACCGCCACCCGGCTGCTGGGCGGCTATGCCATTGTGGGCGGCCAGGTTCCGCTCGCGATCGGCGCGGCCCTCGCGATCGACTACCGCGGCGACGACGACGTCGTGGTGTGCCAGATGGGTGAGGGCACAACGAATATCGGCGCGTTCCACGAGTCGCTGAACATCGCCGCGCTGTGGAATCTGCCGGTGGTGTTCCTGGTGATCAACAACCAGACCGGCATGGGCACCACGGTCGAGAAGTCCTCGGCCGAACCGGATCTGTACAAGCGCGCGGCCTCCTACCGCATGCGTGGCGAGCGCGTGGACGGCACCGATGTGCTGGCCGTGCGCGACGTCGCGAGCGAGCTCATCGAGGGGGCGCGGCGCGAGGGCAAACCGGCGCTGCTCGAGGCGGTCAGCTACCGGCTCAAGGGCCACTCGGTGGTCGACCCGGCCAAGTACCGCACCACCGAGGCGGTGGAGACCGCCCGCGAGCACGACCCGATCGCGCTGTGGCACAGCCGATTGCTGGAGGCGGGCGTCCTCACCGAGGAGTCGGCCGAGGCGGTCGAGGCCGAGGTGCGCGAGAGTGTCGCCGCCGCGGTCGAATTCGCGGACTCCAGCCCGCATCCGGATCCGTCGAGCCTGTTCGACTACACGTACGCGACCCCGGTGCCCGGAGAGCAGCGCCGCCTGCCCGCCGACCCGCTGTTCCGCTGAAGCCACCCACCCCGCCGACTCCGCTACTCGGTCGGCCCACCATTCCCGTGTCTGAGGTAAACCGTGCCTGTCATTAGCTATCGCGAGGCCCTTCGCGAAACCCTGCGTCAGGAGATGCGACGCGACGACGACGTCTTCCTGATCGGCGAGGAGATCGGCGTCTTCGAGGGCTCCTACAAGATCACCGCCGGCCTGCTGGCCGAATTCGGTGAGAAGCGCGTGCGCGACACCCCGATCGCCGAGGAGGGTTTCGTCGGCGCCGCGATCGGCGCGGCCATGCTCGGGCTGCGCCCGGTCGTGGAGATCATGACGATCAACTTCTCACTGCTGGCCCTGGATCAGATCGTCAACCATGCCGCCAAGATCTACGGCATGTTCGGCGGGCAGACCAATGTGCCGATGGTCATCCGCACACCCGGTGGCGGCGGCCAGCAGCTGGGCGCCACCCACTCGCAGAACATCGAGCTGTACTACGCGTTCGTACCCGGCTTGAAGGTCGTGGCACCCAGCACCCCCGCCGACGCGGCCGGACTGCTCAAAGCGTCCATCGAGGACGACGATCCGGTGCTGTTCCTGGAGAACCTCTCGCTCTACAACACCAAGGGCGAGGTGCCGGAGGATCCCGAGCCGATCCAGATCGGCAAGGCCAAGGTGACCCGCGAGGGCACCGACATCACCCTGATCGGCTATTCCCGCATGGCCACGGTCTGCACCCAGGTGGCCGAACGCCTTGCCGCCGAGGGCATCTCGGCCGAGGTCATCGACCTGCGCAGCCTGCGCCCGCTGGATCGCGACACGCTCGTCGCGTCCGTGCGCAAGACCGGATGCGCGGTCATCGGCGAGGACGACTGGCTCACCTACGGCATCGGCGCGGAGCTCGCGGCGTCCATCTCCGACGGCGCCTTCGACTACCTCGACGCCCCAGTGCGCCGCGTCGCGATGGCCGAGGTGCCGCTGCCCTACGCCAAGCCGCTCGAGCGCATCGCGCTGCCCTCCGCGGACTCGCTGTACACCGCGGCCGTGGAAACCCTTGCGGCCGTGGGCCGCCGACGGAGCTGAGAGGAGAGACTCATGCCTGAAATCACCATGCCCCGCCTCTCGGACACCATGGAGGACGGCGTCATCGCGTCGTGGCTCAAGAAGGTGGGCGATCCGGTCGCGCGCGGCGAGGTCATCGCCGAGATCGAGACCGACAAGGCGCTGATGGAGCTGGAGGCCTACGACGACGGGGTGCTCGAACAGATCCTCGCCGACGCGGGAGCCCGGGTGCCGATCGGTGAGCCGATCGCACTGGTCGGGGACGGCAGCGGGGCCGCGAGCGCCACAAGCGCACCGGCCGTGGGGAATCCGGCCGCGACCGGCGGCGCCGCGGATTCCGCCGCTGCCGTCGCCCCCGCGCCCAGCACTCCTGCCCCGGCATCGGTTCCCGAGCCCGCCCCCGCGCCGGCCGCCGGCGAACGCCGCAAGTCGTCGCCGTTGGCGCGCAAGGTCGCCCGCGAGCTCGGCGTCGACATCGCGACCGTCACCGGCACCGGCCCGGGCGGGCGGATCACCCGCAACGACGTCGAATCCGCCTCGCGCACCGCGGTATCCGCGCCGGTGGCCACCGCGCCGGCCGCCTCGCCCCCCGTGACGCCGGCCCCCACCGCCGTCCCCTCGGGCGAGTACGACGAGATCCCGCTGACCCGGATTCAGCAGGTCTCGGCCACCCGCCTCACCGAGAGCAAGCAGCAGGCCCCGCACATCTATCTGACCAGCGCGATCGATGTCACCGAGCTGCTCGCCTTCCGGGTGCAGATCAATGCCACGCTGGAGGCCGCCGGCAAGGGCAAGGTCAGCGTCAACGACCTGCTGGTCAAGGCGGTCGCCTCGACGCTGCGCACGGACCCCGCGGTCAACGTCAGCTTTGCCGGTGACAAGCTGCTGCAGCACAAGGGAATTCACCTCGGCATCGCGGTGGCGACCCCGGCCGGGCTGCTGGTGCCGGTGATCCGCGACGCCGACCGCAAGAGCGTGTCGGAGATCGCCGCGCAGAGCCGCGATCTGGCCGGGCGCGCCCGCGATCGCAAGCTGCGCGCCGAGGAGATGCAGGGCGGCACCTTTACCATCTCCAACCTTGGCATGTTCGGCATCGAGCAGTTCACCGCGGTGATCAACCCGCCCGAATCGGCGATCCTGGCGGTCGGCGGCGCGAGCGACGAGCTCCGCCTCGAGGACGGCGAGGTCGTCTCGCGCAAGATCCTGCGCGTCACCCTGTCCGCCGACCACCGCGCCATCGACGGCGCGATCGCAGCGAAGTTCCTGCAGCAGTTGAAGGATCTGGCCGAGCACCCGCTGCGCATCGTCACCTAGCTGGTGTCGAACGGACCTCCGGCGGGCTGTGGTGTTGTGCCGGCGGTGGTACCAGCTACCAGTCGTTTCGGGTTGTGCCCGTGGCGATTCGGCCTGAGGGCGCCGTATGCCTGGCGTCCTCAGGCCCTGCTGCGGTTCAGCCGCTGGTGGGGTAACCGATACCGAGGACCGTGGCGAAACGGCTACGGTTCAGAAGGTGAACTGTTGGCCGTAGCCGGTGGTCTGCACTGTTCCCGCTGTGGTGCTTATCGTTGCGCTGACGAAGGGGACAGCCGATACCGGCGACGCACACTGGGCGATGTTCAATGGGGCGTTGTTGAAAGAGATGGTGTACGGAAACGTGGTGTTGTTGTCCAGAGTGCTCGTCGCCGTCTGAACGGTGGTGACCTGGCCCGGTGACAAGGTGCCCGCCAACTCTTGTGACACGCCCAAGCTCCCACCGATGCTCGGCCCGAGCGTAAAGCTGGGCGGGGTGATCGATGCGCTGGGCGTGCTGATCGATGCGCTGGGCGGGGTGATCGACACGCTGGGGGCGCTAGCGGCGGAACTCTGCGGAATCACCGGCCCCGGTGCGACAATCGTCCCCAGTGGGAGGGTCGTTCCTGATGCGACAGTCGTCCCCGATCTGAGGGTCGTTCCCGGTCTGAGAGTAATACTCGGCGCGACAGCCGTACTCGGCGCAGCGACCGTACTCGGCGCGGCAGCCGTACTCGGCGCGGCAGCCGTACTCGGCGCGGCAGCCGTACTCGGCGCGACAGCCGAACTCGGCGCGACAGCCGAACTCGGCGCGACAGCCGAACTCGGCGCGACAGCCGAACTCGGCGCGGCAATCGTACTCGGCGCGGCAATCGTACTCGGCGCGGCAATCGTACTCGGCGCGGCAGCCGTACTCGGCGCGGCAGCCGTACTCGGCGCGGCAGCCGTACTCGGCGCGGCAGCCGTACTCGGCGCGACAGCCGAACTCGGCGCGACAGCCGAACTCGGCGCGGCAATCGTACTCGGCGCGACAGCCGAACTCGGCGCGGCAGCCGCACTCGGCGCAACAGCCGTAGTCCGCGCAGCGACCGTAGTCGGCGCAACAGTCGTACTCGACGCAGCAGCTGAACTCGACGCAGCAGCTGAACTCGGCGCAACAGCCGCACTCGGCGCGCTGACGCTGTCGCTCGGTGGGCTGACCGACACAGTGGGTGGGGTGAACGACGGCGAGATACTGGCTGACAGTCCTTGACTGGGATCGATGCCGACAGTGACACCGCCGGACACGCTGATCCCGCAGCCGAGGATGAACCCCGCGACGGCCTGTCCGGAGGTCACCCCCTTACCTCCCACGTTCACCGAGAAGTTACCGGACATCTGCGCGGCATGCGAGAACGTCATGAGGTAGTTCGGCGTCCGGTCACCAGGGGGATCGGCTCTGACATTTTCTACCATTGTCGTCAAATGAATTCCCGCACCGGATGCGTCCCCGCCCCGCCGTGGTGGTGGCGGCGGCTGTTGGGCCCGGCTCGGCTCGGTGCCGCCGGACCACAGGGTCACTGTGGCCAGGATGGCGGCGATCGTGCCGGCCGCCATAACGGCGAATGGAGGTCGCATACCTGCTCTTTCGAAGCGGATCCACATCAGCGCGAAATCACATGAACAGCCCCACTCAGCTACAACCCTACGTAGCTGTCGAATGGCAAGAGTAGCGAAAAATCGGCCGAGTGCTCAGAAGCGGCAGGCGTGTCGGTGATGAAGCACCAAATTCGCTGCGGCGCGCAGTCTTTCCGTTACTCAGCCTTTTCTTGGTGACGCGACCACCTGCGCCGTTGATCCATCTCTCGGACAATAGCTCTCGATCGACCGGCGCCCACCCGACGTGCCGCCATAGGCCAGAAACACGCCGAGCTAGCAGTTCTCGCAGTTCTCCGCCGGGGTTGCCGTGACCGAGCCTAGACTGTCCGCACCAGAAATTGCGACAAACACTCGAGGTCGGGACCCAGGAACAAGAAGACGTAGCGTCCAGGAGGCGGAATGTTGGAAACTGGTCATCGGTGGATATCGAGTTCGATGTTGGTTGCGAGCATGCTGCCGCTGGCGGTTGTTCTCGGAACCGGACAAACCAATGCATCCTCCGTGGATGCCGCACCGGCCGCGCCACCGACACCAGCGTCCCCGCTATCGTCGCCGAGCATTCTCGCGCCACGCGACCGCCCGCTGGCGATGCGATTGCCGAGTATCGTGCCGCCGGTGGCGTTGCCGAACATCGTGCCTTCGATTGCGCTTCCAACGATCGCGCTCCCGGTTGTGCCGCCGAGCACAGTGGGTCCGCACGCCGTCGTCATACCCCAGTCGATTCCGGCTGATAGTCCGGGTCTGACGCATCCGGTCCAGACCATCTGCCTGTACATCCCGGCAGATCCCACCAGATGCACCGCCACCGTCGTGGACGCGGGTGTCGGCGCGGCGATCGGGGCGGGCATCGGGGCGGGGCTCTCTATTCCGCTTGCGATACCGGCCGCCCTGGTCGGCGCCGTTGCCGGCGGTATCGTCGGCATTCCGTTCCTGCCGACCGGTGTGGTCGTCGGCCCGCTGCTCGGCGCGGCCGTCGGGGTCGCCGTCGTTGCCGCCCCCGCCGCCCTGCTCGGTGCGGCGCTCGGGGCGTCGGTCGGGACGATAGTGGGTGTGACCGCGCCCCTCCCGGCAGGGAACCACGCCGGGGCACCGGTCCCTCCGGTCAGCGGTCCAGTCGTGCGTTGAGGATCTCGGCGATCTGGGCCATCGCGCCCGGTTCGGTCATAGCCAGATGCGCGGCATCGATGTCGACATTCGAAATCTGCCCGCGGACCAGAGGCGCCCAGCCCCGGTGACCCGCGGCGTCGGATCGCCTGTCCCGTGTCGCGGTGAAGTAGAGCACGTCACCGTCCAACGTCTGAGGTTGCCACACACTGGCTGCCTGGATCGACATGTTGTAGGCGTCGGTCAGGCGCTCGAGCGTTTCGCCGTCGATCCCGAGGCTGTGGCCCAGGTGCTCGTTGATCAGCTCCGCGGCTTCCGCGGCGGTCGCATCGGGCCGCACGAAATCGATGCCCATGACCGGGCCAAGGTTGCTGATCAGTTCTCCGACCGTGACGGCGGAGACCGCCGCTTCGTCGATACCGTCCGCCTCGGCGTCCAGGAGTGCCAGTAGCGCAACCTGTTCACCTGCGGCGCGTAGCTGGACGGCGATGGCGTGGGCCAGCAACCCACCGAGCGACCAACCGAGCAGATGATAGGGGCCGTGCGGCTGGATCGTCCGGATCTCCTCGACGTAGCGTTCGGCGATTTCCCCGACCGATGTCGGACCGGGGATCTCCCCGCGGACCTGCGGCGCCTGAATGCCGTAGATCGGTCGATCGGCGGACAGGTACTGGTCCAGGGTGCGGTAGCACCACGACAGGCCCAGCGCCGGATGGATACAGAACAACGGTGGTCGCTGACCGGTCGTCCGGATCGGTAGCAGCACGTCGAAGCCGGAAGCGATCCGGTCGGCGGTTTCACCGGAGTGCATGCCGGATTCGATCCGCCGCGCCAAATCGGCCGGACAGGGATCCGACAACATCCAGCCGATCGGAATCTCGTAGTCGAGCTCCTTCTTCAACTCGGTCACCACCTGCACCGACATGAGTGAGTTACCGCCCAACGCATAGAAGTCGTCGTCGGCGCCCACCCGATCCACGCCGAGGACCGTTCCGAAGGCCCGCGCAACCTCGCCTTCCAGCCACGAGGAGGGCTCCCTGAATTCCCCAACCGCGAGTACCGGATCCGGTAGCCGGTTGCGGTCCAGCTTGCCCGACACGGTGAGCGGCACCGTGTCGAGCACCGTCACGGTGGAGGGCACCATGTAATCGGGCAGCTTGGTTGCCGCATACGCCAGAACCGCCGCGGTGTCGATCGTCGCGCCCGCGGCAGGCACGAGGTAGCCGACGAGATGATCCACGGTGCCGCTGGAATGCACCACGGCGATCGCTCGGGCGACACCGGCATGCTCGGCGAGTACTGCCTCGATTTCACCGAGTTCGATGCGCAGGCCGCGCAGCTTCACCTGCAAATCGGTGCGGCCCAGGTATTCCAGTTCACCGGTGCGGCGCCAGCGCACCACGTCGCCGGTGCGGTACAGGCGATGCCCCTCGCCGTACGGGTCGGGTATGAACCGTTCCGCGGTGAGGCCCGGACGCGACTGATAGCCGCGCGCGAGCTGGGCACCCGCCAGGTACAGCTCCCCGGCAACACCGGGCGGTACCGGATGCAACCGGTTGTCGAGTACGTATGCTCGCGTGTTCCACACCGGCGAGCCCACCGGCATGCTCCCGCTGTCGGCGTCGGCCGCCCGATGCGCGGTCGCGGCCACAGTGCCCTCGGTCGGCCCGTACAGATTATGCAACTCGACCTCGGGCATTATCCGCCGCACCGCGGCCACCATCTCCGCACCGAATGCCTCACCGCCCACGAGTATCGCCCGCAGCGACCCCAGTGACTGCGCCGGTGCCGCGTCCGCGAGCACCGCCAGCATCGACGGGACGAACGCCGTGATCGTGACCTGCTGGGCGGCAATGGTTTCGGCGAGATAAGCAGGATCGCCATGCCCGTCGGGACGCGCGATCACCAGCCGCGCACCGACCGCCAGGGTCGCGAACAGCTCCCACACCGACATATCGAACGTCGCGGGGCTCTTCTGCAACACCACGTCCGCCTGCGTCAGCTCGTAGGCCGCGCTCAGCCACCGCACCTGGTTCACCACCGAACAGTGGTTTATTGCAACACCTTTCGGCCGTCCGGTAGACCCCGAGGTGAAGAGCACATACGCGAGATTGTGCGGCCGCAGCGGCGCGAGCCGATCGGCGTCGGTGACCGGCGCGTCGTCGAATCCGGACAGCTCCAGCCCATCGAGGGACGACAGCTCCAGCGCCGGTGCGGCGGTCGAGAGCATGTACGCGATGCGGTCGGCCGGCAGGTCCGGATCGACCGGCAGGTACCCCCCGCCGGCGGCGTGCACCGCGTACATGGCGGTGACCTGGTCCAGCGAACGCCGCATCCGCAGCGCCACCAACGACTCCGGACCCACACCGCGGGAGATCATCCACCGCGCCAGCCGGTATACGCGAGAAGCGAATTCCGCGTAGGTCAGCGACTGTTCGCCGAAGATCACCGCAGGCCGATCCCTGTGCACCTGTTCCGAATGCGCGAAGAGCGAGGCGAGTGTCTCGCCCGGAGGCAGCGTGCGATCGGTCGAATTCCACTGTGCCAGAACCGTTTCCCGTTCCTGCACACTGAGCAGATCCACATCGCGGACCTGCTGTGCCGGATCGGTCACCAGGGCGCTGAGCAGCCGCAACAGGCGATCGACGATCGTGGTCACGGTCGTCGTGTCGAACAGATCGCTCGCGTAGGTTACCCCGCCGCTGATGCCGGCCGGGGCGCCGGTGGAGTCGTAGGAATCCGACACCGTGATCTGCAGGTCGAACAGGGCGGTGTCGACGTCGGCCGTCACGATCGACGCCGAGAGCCCCGGCAGGTCGAACTGGGCCCGGGCGACGTTCTGGAAGGCCAGCATCACCTGGAACAGCGGATGGTGTGCATGCGACCGCGTCGGGTTCAGCTCCTGCACCAGCCGCTCGAACGGAACATCGGCGTGCCCGAATGCGGCCAGATCGGTTCCCCGCACGTGCTCGAGCAATTGGGTGAACGTCATCGCCGGGGTCAATCGAGTCCGCAACACCAGGGTGTTGACGAACATCCCGACCAGATCGTCGAGTTCGGGCTCCCCGCGGCCCGCATAGGGAGTGCCGATGGCGACGTCGTCCGTACCCGCCAACCGGGCCAGCGTGGCCGCCAACGCGGCGTGGAAGACCATGAACAGCGTCGTATTGTGTGCCTGCGCGACCTGCTGCAGTTCTGCATGCAGGCCGGCGTCGACCGTGATCGGTACGGTCGTGCCCGCGTAGGACTGCAGGGGCGGCCGCGGTCGATCGGTCGGCAGTTCCAGCATGGCTGGAAGATCCGCCAGTTCCCGTGTCCAGTAGTCGATCTGGGCGTGCAACAGCGACCGGGGATCGTCTTCGGTCCCCAGCACCGTCCGCTGCCAGATCGCGTAATCGGCATATTGCACCGGCAGTAGAGACCAGCTCGGCGCCTCCCCGAGCAGGCGGGCTGCGTATGCGGTCATCATGTCCCGGGCCAGCGGGCCCAGCGACGACCCGTCGCAGCAAATATGGTGCGCCACCACGGCCACGACCCAGTCGTTCGGCCCGAGCTCGAACAGCCGTACCCGCACCGGGATCTCGACCGTGACGTCGAAGACGGTCGCGGCGAACGCCGACACCGCCTCGGCCAGTTCGGATTCCGCGACCGGGATGACGGTCGTCGGCGTCAGTGCCCGGGCGACCGGTAGGACGACCTGCGACGGCGCGCCCTCGGCATACGGGTATACCGTCCGCAGTACCTCGTGCCGGTTCAGCACATCCTGGATCGCCGCGCGCAGCGCATCGAGATTCAGCTCTCCGGACAGCCGCAGCACGATCGGAATACTGTAGGCGGCCGAGTCGGGTTCGAGCCGGTTCAGGAACCACATCCGCTGCTGTGCGTACGACAGCGGAATTCGTTGCGGCCGTGGCTGTGCGCTCAGCGCCACGCGGCCGGTGTCGGCATGCGACTCGGCGCGCGCGGCCAATCGCGCGACCGTCCGTGCCTCGAAGATCATCGACACCGGGATGGTCGCATCGAGCGCGGCGCCGATTCGCGCGGCCACCCGGGTGGCGACCAGGCTGTTGCCACCTAATTCGAAGAAGTCGGTGTCGACGCCCACGGGTCCGTCGACACCGAGCACGTCGCTGAAGACGCCGGCCACGATTTCCTCCACCGGTGACGCCGGGGCTCGGAATCGCTTGGCCTCGACCACGGGTGCGGGCAGAGCTGCGCGGTCGAGCTTTCCGCTCGGCGACAGGGGAACCTCGTCGAGGATCATCACCGAGGCGGGCACCAGGTACGAGGGCAGCACCTTGGTCAGCGCCGACCGCAACGCCTCGCCCGACACACTCGCCCCGGCTTCGAGGACCACATAGGCCACCAGCATCACCTGACCCGCCTCCGTTCGCCGCGGTACGGTGACCGTGTATGCCACATCCGCCCGCGCTCGCAGTGCCGCGTCGATCTCACCCAGCTCGACCCGGTAGCCGCGGATCTTGACCTGGAAGTCGTTGCGCCCCAAGAACTCGAGCACGCCATCGGCATTCCAGCGCACCACATCGCCGGTGCGGTACATCCGACTTCCCGGCTCCCCGAACGGGTGTGCCACGAATCGCGCCGCATTCGTCGCCACCATCCTCAGATACCCGCGCGCCAGTGCCGGTCCTGCCAGATACAACTCTCCGGCCACTCCGACCGGCACGGGCTGCAAGCGGCCATCCAGGACCAGCGCCTGTGTTCCCGGCAGTGGGGCACCGATCGTCACCCGGTCACCCGCGTGCAGCGCACCCGTCGCCGTGGCAATAAAGGTCGCCTCTGTCGGCCCGTACAGCACCCGGAACTTCCGGTCGCCCGCGAGATCGGTGCCCGCCCACCGCTGCACCAGATCCGATGGGACCTCGTCACCACCGGACAGCACCATCCGCAGGTCGTCCAGTCCGGTCGGATCGACCGACGCGAGCGCGGCCGGGGTCATGAACGCATGGGTCACCCGCTGGTCGCGCAACAGCTCGGCCAGCTCACCTCCGCCGTAGATCCCGGCCGGCGCCACGACCAGCGCACCGGCCCCGCTGACCGCAATCAGGATCTCCATCAGCGCCGCGTCGAAGGACGGTGACGCGAAGTGCAACACCCGGGACGTATGCCGGAGCTCGCCGCCGGTGCGCCACCCGGAGACGAAATCGGCGATGCCGGAATGGGTGTTGACGACGCCCTTCGGCACTCCGGTGGATCCTGAAGTGAAGACCACGTAGGCGATATCCGAGGCCCGCAGCGGCCGCGTCCGCTCATCATCGTCGATCGGGCCGCTCGCCGACGCGTCGATCTGCGCGGCGACAGCCGGATCGTCGAGCACGATCCAGTTCACCGAACCCGGCACCCGCTCACGCGCCGAGGACACCGTAACCCCCAGTGCCGCATCGGAATCCGAAACCATCTGCGCGATCCGGCCCGCGGGATAGCCGGGGTCCACCGGTACGTAGGCCGCACCCGTCTTGACCACCGCCCACCACACCAGGACGGACTCCATCGATCGCGCCATCGCCACCAGCACCGGATTCTCCGGTCCCGCACCCCGGCCGATCAGTAGCCGCGCCAGCCGACTCGACCGGTCGTCCAGCTGCGCATACGACAACGTGGCCGCTCCCGATACGACGGCGATACCATCGCCGTTGTCCCGCACGGCCGCCGCGAACACCTCCGGCAACAATTCGGGTCGGTTCGGAACCTCGGCGGGGCGTGCCCCCACCCGCGAGGTGAGCGCCGAGCGCTCCGGTGCCTCCAGCCAATCGATGTCCCCGACCGCTATGGCCGGATTCTCGACGACGGCTTCCAGCACCCGCACCAGACGCCGGACGAATTGCGCCGCCGTCGCCTCGTCGAACAGGTCCCGCGCATACGTCATCATTCCCGAAATACCTTGCGCCACACCGGCATCACCGGAGGAATCGGACAGGACCAGCTGCAGGTCGAACTGGCTCGCCCCGGTATCCACCTCCGTCCGGGAAATCACGACATCGGGCAGCGCCACATCCACCGTCGACACATTCTCGAACGCCAGGGCCACCTGGAACAACGGATGCCGCGCCGCGGACCGCTCCGGATTCAGCTCCTGCACGACCCGCTCGAACGGCACGTCCGCGTGCTCGAACGCCTGCAGGTCCGTCTCGCGAGTGCGCATCAGCAACTCGGCGAACGGCTCGGCCGCATCCACCCGGGTACGCAACGCCAGCGTGTTCACGAACATGCCCACCAGATCGTCCAGGCCGGGCTCGCCCCGTCCCGCGATCGGGGTGCCGATCACGACGTCGTCGCTGACACCGAGCCGTCCCACCAGTGTGGCCAGGGCCGCATGCATCACCATGAACAGCGATGTCCCCCGTGACCGCGCCAGCTGCAGCAGCCGCCCGTGCAACCCGGCATCGATCCGCACCGGTACCCGGCCTCCCGACAGCGATGCGACCGCCGGACGCGGCCGGTCCGCCGGAAGGTCCAGCCGGTCCGGTGCTTCCGCGAGCGTCGAGCGCCAGAACTCCAGTTGCTCGGACATCAGCGACGCCGGATCGTCTGCGGCCCCGAGCATCTGCCGTTGCCACCACGCAAAGTCCGCGTACTGCACGGGCAGTGGCTCCCACTCCGGCGCCTGCCCGGCCAGGCGCGCGGCATACGCCAGCATCACGTCGCGGGCCAGTGGCCCCATCGACTGTCCGTCGCCGGCGATGTGATGAACGACCAGTACCAGCAGGAACTGTCCGGTGTCGCTGTCGCGTTCGGCACCGACGTCGAACAGTGCCACGCGCATCGGTACCTGGGTGGTTACATCGAATCCGCCGCGCACGAACTCGCTCACCGCATCCGCGATGGCATCCGCCGGCACTCGCATCGGCCGCAGCAACACCGCGGGCTCGTCGAGCACGACCTGTCGCGGCTCACCAGAGGTTTCCGGGTAGATCGTCCGCAATACGTCGTGACGGGCCATCACATCGGCGAGCGCGGCCGCCAGCGCATCGGTGTCCAGCCGTCCGGACAACCGCAGCATCACCGGAATGTTGTATGCCGCGGAGTCCGGCTCGAACCGGTTCAGGAACCACATCCGCTGCTGCGCCAGCGATAGCGGCACCGGGTCGGGGCGCACTCCCGGCAGCAGCGGCAAGCGGCCCTCCCCACCGAACGAGCCTGCGAGCGCGGCCAATTTGCCCACGGTCGGCGCCTCGAATACCGACCGCACCGGCACTCGCACGTCCAAGGCAGCACCGATGCGCGCCACCACCAGCGAGGCGCTCAGCGAATCGCCGCCCAGCTCGAAGAAGTCGTCGTCGACTCCCACCCGTTCCACCTCGAGCACCTGCTCGAAGGTCCGCGCGACCAATTCTTCCAGGCCCGGCGACGGCGCCCGGAATTCGCGCCTGACCGCGACCGGCTCGGGCAACCGCCCGCGATCCAGTTTGCCGTTGGGGGTCAACGGCACCTCGTCCAGTAGCATCACCGCGGCGGGCACCATGTATGCGGGCAACGCCGCGGCCAGCGCCGCGCGCAACTCCTCGCTCGACAGGTTCGTCCCGGGTGCGGGCACGACATAGGACACCAGCGTCACCGCCGGCCCACCATCCTCGCGCGGCACCGTGACCGCGTATGCCACATCCGCACGCGCCCCCAGCACCGCGTCGATCTCGCCCACCTCGACCCTGGTCCCACGCACCTTCACCTGGAAATCGTTGCGCCCCAAGAACTCCATGTCGCCGTCGGCGGTGCGGCGCACCACGTCGCCGGTCCGGTACATGCGCTGACCCGGCGCACCGAACGGGCAGGCCACGAACCGCGCCGCGGTCAGCCCCGTCCTGGCGATGTACCCGTCGGCCAGGCCCGTGCCGAGCAGGTACAGCTCGCCCGTGACACCGTGTGGCACGGGCCGCAACCAGGTATCCAGGACCACGGCCGCGACCGCGCCGACCGGCCTGCCGATCGTGATCGCAGCACCGGGGGTCAGGGCCTCGCTGGCCGTCGCCCAAATGGTGCTTTCGCTCGGGCCGTAGAGATTGACCATGGTGCGGTGCGACGCCCACCGATCGACCAGTTCCGGCCCGACCGGTTCACCGGCCGTGGCCAGCACACGCAGCGCGTGCAGGCCCTCGTGCGGAATTGTCGCCAGCGCCGAGGGGGTCATCACGGCATGCGAAACGCGTTCGCGACCTATCAGTTCCGCCAACGCGGGACCGGCGAAGAGATCTGCGGGCGCGACGATCAGCCGACCGCCCGAGCCGTGCGCCAGCAACAACTCGAATATCGAGGCGTCGAAGCTGGGCGAGGCGACCTGCAGGACCACCGACGTCGGGTCCGCGCCGAGCACTCGCCGCTGTGCCGCGACGAGGTCGGCCAGACCGCGATGGCTGACCAGGACGCCCTTGGGCGTTCCGGTCGACCCGGAGGTGTAGCTCACGAATGCGGTCTGATCCCGCCGAATCGGTTCGCCGCGTTCGACATCGGTGATCGGCGTGGCAGGAACCGAGTCCAGGGTGCCGACTGTCTGTTCCTGGTCGAGGATCAGCCAATCGACGTCGTCGGGAAGAGCCATCACGGTGGACGTGTCGGTCAGCCCGAGCGCGGTGTTCGAGTCCGACAGCAGAAATTCGATTCGCTCCGCCGGCAGGGTCGGATCGATCGGCAGGATTGCGGCGCCGGTCTTCGCCACGGCCCACAGGGTGACGGTGGCCGCCGGGGATCGTGGAAGCACGGAGGCGACGACCCTTCCGCGCCGGGCACCATGGCGCAGTAGGACCCGGGCAAGACGAGTGGATCGTTCGTCGAGCTGCCGGTAGGTCAGAACCATCGTCTCGTACCGCACGGCGATGGCGTCGGGTGCGACGGCGACGGACTGGGCCAGTATTCGATCCAGCGAATCCGGGATCGCGTGTGCCGCACTCGAAATCGGCCACGATGGACCCGACTGCTCCGCGACGGAAAGTTCGCCGAGCCGCCCGGCGGCGTTGGCGGCGATCCAGCCCAGCAACTCGACGAAGCGGTCGAGGATGCGGCGCGCCGATGCGGTATCGAATTCGCGGTCGTGGAATCGGAGGGTGATCTGCAGCCCCGCCATCTCGAATACCGCGGTCTCGCTGTGCTCGACCTGCATCGGCTCCACGACCAGACTCAGCGGATACGGAGTCGCGTCCACACCACTGAGCTCGTCCACCTGTAAACCTACCGATTCGACAAGCTGCTGCAGTGCCGCCCGGTCGACGGGGAACGACTGGAACGTAATAGCGGTGTCGAA
The DNA here is from genome assembly GCF_018860155.1 of Nocardia albiluteola. GTDB lineage: Bacteria > Actinomycetota > Actinomycetes > Mycobacteriales > Mycobacteriaceae > Nocardia > Nocardia albiluteola. Next base: position 109,908 of record NZ_JAHKNI010000006.1, on the reverse strand, counting down.
GAGTTCGGGCAGGCCGACGCTGCGGTGGATCTCGGGCAGTCCGACGTAATGATGATCCAGCATGCTGGCGTGTCGGGCCTGAATATCGGTCAGCAGCTCGCGCACGGTCGCGGTGGGGTCGAGCCGGACTCGGGTGGGAATCGTATTCAGGAACATGCCGAGCGTCTGATCGACCTGTGACAACTCCGCGGGCCTGCCCGAGACCGACGACCCGAAGATCACATCGGTCTCACCGGTCAGGATGCGCAGATTCAGCGCCCAAGCAGCGGCGACGGCCGTATTGATGGTGACCGCCGCCTCCGCTGCCGTGCGACGCAGCTCCTGGAAACGGCCCGCGGTCAGCTCGGCCCGGACCTCGGCAGCGGACACCGAGCCCGTCGCGCCGGCTCCGCGGGACACGCGGGTCGGTGCCTGGACATCCGAGAAGGCTTGCGCCCATGCCGCCTTGGATACCGCGCTGTCCTGCCGGCCCAGCCAGGCCAGATAGTCGCGGTAGGAGGGCGCGGGTTCGGCGGCGTCGATATGTGCGGGTGATCCGTAGTAGTCCAGCAGTTCTCGCATCAGCAGCGGCATCGACCAGCCGTCCAGGATCACATGGTGGTTGGTGACCAGCAGCCGGAAAGCCCCCGCATCGAGGCGGATCAGTGTGAATCGGATCAGCGGAGGAGCCGACAGGTCGAAACCTCGCGCCGCGTCCGTTGCGGCAATGGATTCCGCATCGTGCGGGGTTTGCGAACCGTCGACGGTGAGATCGATTTCCTGGAAGGCGATCTCGGCATGGTCCAGCACGACCTGGCACGGCCCGGACGCCGTCTCCGCGAAGGCGGCCCGCAGGATGTCGTGCCGGTCGACCACGGCCTGAGCGGCGCGCCGCAGGCGCTCGGCATCGACCGCACCGGAAAAGCCGATCACAGTCTGGACGGTGTAGTTGTCCCCGCCGTCCGGGGCGAACGTCGAATGAAAGTGCAGACCGGATTGCATGGGCGACAAAGGCCACACCTCGGACAGGCCCGTGTACTGCCGTTCGAGCCGATCGATGTCCCGTGGTGTGAGCGCGACGAGCGGAGAATCCGAAGGACGCTCGGCTGCCGGGAGTCGAACGGGTTCCTCGATGTCCACCGGTGCCGCATCGCCTCCCGCCATGGCGGCGAGGGTGGCAACCGTCTTGCCTTCGAACACATCTCGCGGTGTGAGGGTGAGCCCGGCCGATCGCGCCAGAGCAACCAGCCGCATCGAGACGATGCTGTCCCCGCCGAGCGCGAAGAAGTTGCTGTCGGCGGACACGGTGTCGAGACGGAGCACCTCGGCGAAGAGTCTCGCCACGGTCTGCTCCATCGGCGTCGACGGCGGCCTTCCGCCGACAACGTCGGGACCGAACGTGCGCTGCTGCAATGCTTTCCGATCGATCTTTCCCGTAGGCGTGCGGGGCATCTGCTCGAGCTGCACGATCACCGCGGGGTTCATGTAACGGGGTAACCGGAGCGCGAGATCGTCGCTCAGGGCCGCCACATCCACCGCACCGCCCTGCGCGCAAACGACATAGGACACCAGGATCGGTTCGCCGGCAGGCCCTTGCACCGCAACGGTGGCCACACTCGCCACATCCGGGTGCCGGGCCACGTGGGCGTCGATCTCCTCCGGCTCGATCCGCAGTCCGTGAATCTTGACCTGCTGATCGCAGCGACCCAGGTACTCGAGCGCCAACCCGGCGCGACCGCGCACCCAGCGCACGGAATCACCGGTGCGATAGATCCGCTCGCCGTGGGCGGACCCCGGATCCGCGACGAAGCGCGAGGCGGTCAGGCTCGGTCGGTCGACGTACCCGCGGGCAAGTCCCGGCCCGCCGAGATAGAGCTCACCCGCGACCCCGACCGGCACCGGCCGCAGCCACGTGTCCAGAACCATGGCGGATGCGCCTCGGATCGGGCCACCGATCGTCACCGGTTCGCCGGGGACGAGGTCATCGGACCCGGTAGCCCAGATTGTGTCCTCGGTCGGTCCGTAATGGTTCATCAGCCGCCGCCCGGGCCCCCACCGGTTTACGGTATCGGGTCCGGTTGCCTCGCCGACGACCGCGAGCGTCGTCAACGACGGTATCCGGGACGGAGTCATGGTGTTCAGCACGGACGGTGTGATAACCGCGTGCGAAACCTGTTGCGTCCGAATAAATTCCTCGAGGTCGGTCCCGGCATACACCTCCGATGGCGCCACGGCCAGACAGGCCCCGTGGCCGTGCGCCAGCAGTAATTCCGCGACACAGGCGTCGAATCCGGGCGATGCGACCTGCAGCACCACCGAATCCGGACCGACGCCGAATGCATCGGTCTGTGCCGCGACAAGATCGGCCAGCCCGCGATGGCTCAGGTGAACCGCCTTCGGTTTTCCGGTCGACCCGGACGTGTAGATCATGTACGCCGTGTTGTCGACCGACAGCCTGTCGAACGAGGCCGGGACGCCGGCCCCAGGGGGGAGATCCTGCTCGGCATCGAGCACCAACCAGTCGACGGTGTCCGGAAGGTGCTGCGCGAGTGCACCGGTCGTCACGCCCAAACCGATCCGCGAGTCGGACAGCAACTCCGCCGTCCGCGCGGCGGGACTGCCCGGATCCAACGGCAGGAATGCCGCCCCCGTGCGTGCCGCCGCCCAGATCGCTGCCACCAGTTCGGCCGAACGGGGAAGGGCGAGTGCGACAATCGATTCGGGACATGCGCCGCGGTCGGCCAGCAGCCTGGCGAACGCGTCGGCACGACGCGCGAGCTCTCCGTAAGTCCAGGTGGTCGCACCGCACCGAAGGGCCGCCGCATCCGGGTAACGCTCCGCGGTGCCCCACAGGATCTCGCGCAACACCAGCTTCGTGACCGGCTCCTCGCCGTTGATCGACAGCAGTTCCGTGCGTTCGGATTCCCGGCAGGAGGAGATTGTGGAGACCTTCCGGGCGGGATCGGCGACGATCTGGGTGACGAGCAGCGCGAATCGCTCGAGCAGGGTGCGTGCGTCGTCCGAATCGAACCGGTCCGTGGCGTATTTCAGCGTCACCGTGAAAGTGCCGGGCCCGCCGTCGTCCGGACGGCCGCTACGGCTCGACGGCGGGGTCACCTGCAGACTCAGCGGATACGGCGTGGCATCGTGTGCGTCGATATCGACGAGTCGCAAACCGGCGTCGTGGAGACTGCGTGCCAACAGGTCCTGGTCGAGCGGGTAGGACTCCAGCACCGTCGCGGTGTCGAACATGCCGGAGATGCCGGACGCCCGTTGCAACTCCGCCAGGCCGACGTGCTGATGACGCGTCATGGCGGCCTGCTCGGATTGCACGCGCGCGAGCAGATCGGCGACGGTTTCATCGGGCTGCAGCCGGACTCGGACGGGCAGGGTGTTGACCAGCAACCCCACCATGCGCTCGATGTCCGGAAGTTCCGGTGGGCGATGGGACACCGTATTGCCGAACACCACGTCCGACCGTCCGGTCAGGACGGCCACCAGCAAGGCCCACGCCACCTGCAGGGTCGTGTTGGCAGTGACCTCGTGCGAGCGGCCCAGATCGAGAATCGCCGCGGTGGTCGCGGCATCCAGGTTCAGCTCGACTTCGCCGGCGTGCGCGGTGAGGGCCTGATCCGGCCCGGTGGTAACCCGCGTCGGACTGTCGATTCCGGCGAGCATCTCCCGCCAGGCGGCCGTTGCGGCATCGCGGTCCTGAGCGTGCAGCCACTGCAGATACTCTCGGTACGACCGCGGGGACGCGAGTTCGGCAGTGTCGCAGTCGGATGCGTACAACGAGAGCAGCTCGTGAATCAGCACGGGCATCGACCAGCCGTCCAGCACGAGGTGGTGGTTGGTGACCAGCAGCCGGAACATATCCATTCCGGTGCGCACGAGGTGAAAACGCACCAGCGGCGGATGGGCCGGATCGAACGGTGCCGCCGCCGAGGCCGCGAGCCGCGCAAGTGCGTCGGTCCGCTGGCCGACTTCGCTGATCTCGGTGATGCTGGACTGGCGCCAATCGACCTCGGCGTCCCGCAGCACGATCTGACGTGGCCCGTCGGCGCTCTCGACGAATGCGGTCCGGAGGCTGTCGTGCCGGTCGATGAGCAGCTGCGCGGCCCGCCGCATGCGTTCCGCGTCCACCTGCCCCGCAAACGTGAGGGCTGCCTGCACGATGTAGCCGTCGTCGCCGGCGTTGTCGTAATTCGTGTGGAACAGTAGCCCGGACTGCAAGGCGGTAAGTGGCCAGACATCGGTCATCGACGGGTAGTCCCGCACCCATCGGTCGACCTCGTCCTGCGATGTCGCCACGAGCGGGAAGTCGGACGGAGTGAAGACCTCCGCGGTGTCCGATCGGGCGTGCGCGGCAAGCGCTTCCAGGGCCTTCTGCAATAGCTCGGCGAGCTCGCCGACCTCCTCACCGCTCAACACCTGTGCGGCGAACTCCCATGTCACATTCAGTTCGAGCCCGTCGCGTCCCTCCTCGGCGATCGCGTTGATGTCGAGTACAGCGGGCAGCGCCATCGCCGGATCGCTCGTGGCGGTGAGGGCGGTGAATTCGGTCGTCGGTGTCCAGGGTCCCGAGAGCTCACCGGCCCCCACTCGCCCGAGGTAGTTGAAGCTGATCTGTGGTTCGGGCAGGTGTGCGAGCTCGGCGCTGCCCCCGGGATCGAGACGGCGCAGCATGTCGTAGCCGATCCCGTTGTCGGGCACCGCTCGTAGCTGCTCCTTCACCTGCATGATCGCCAGTCCCGCACTCACGCCGCCTGCGAGGGCATCGGCGGCATCGACGTTCGTCGCATCGATGCGGACCGGGAAGCGCGTGGTGAACCAGCCCACTGTTGCGCCGAGATCGGCACCCGGGACGGCCTGTTCCTCGCGGCCGTGCCCCTCCAGCGAGATCAACTCTGCGGTGGCCGCCATCCCGCGCCGGCGCCGCCACTGCCCGAGTGCCAGCACCAGCGCGGCCAGCAGGGGATCATTGGCGCCGCAGTGGAAGCGGGCCGGGATGGTGGTGAGAACCGCCTCGGCGACGGCGGCGGGTATGCGCTGCTGCAACCGGCCCGCCGTGGCTGCGACGTCACGATTGGGCTCGAGCCGGCGCGATCCGAGGAGCTGATCGCCTCGTTCGAGGACATCTTTCCATGTGTCGAGCTCCGTCGACCGCCTGCTCGGTGCCTGCTCGACGAGGCCGTGCGCCCATCGCCGGAACGAGGTGGTGATCGGGCCCAGATCTGGTTCCTCGCCGGCGGAAACCTGTGACCAGGCTTTCGCGAGGTCGGCGAGGATGATGCGCCACGAGACCGCGTCGACGGCGAGGTGGTGGATCACCAGCCACAGCAGGTCGGGTCGCGAACCATCGTCCTGCATCCACACCGCCTGAATGAGCACACCATTGCTCGGATCCAACCGATCCGCGGCCGCTTGCAGGTGCCGGTCGACCTCGGCGGCATCGCGGCGATCGAGCCGAACGTCAACCAGGACGGTGTGCGCGTCGACCGCTTCCCGATCGAGCACCTCGACGTATGGATCGACCGACTCGTCGCCGCGCAGCGCCGCGCGCAGCATGTCATGGCGATCCAGCAGGGATCGAAGGGCGCGCACGAGACCTGTTCGATCCACCCGCTCCGGCAGCTGCACCAGTGCGGCCTGTGCAAATCGGTCGTAGTGCCCCCGATCGAGCATGGCGTGCACGATCGGGGACAACGGCATCGACCCGACGCCGCGGCCGGGCAACTCGGCCAAGGTGGGGGTAGCGCCGGCTGCCGTCGCCATGGCCGCCAGGCGCGCGACGGTCTTGTGCACGAACACATCCTGGGTGGAGAAGCTCAATCCCAGGGCCTTGGCCCGGGCCACCAGCCGAATCGAGAGAATGCTGTCGCCGCCGAGGGCGAAGAAGCTGTCCTCCGCCCCGGCCTGCGGTACCCCGAGCACCTCGGCGAACAGCCCCGCCATCACCTTCTCCCGGGGGGTGGCCGGCGGCCGGCCCGCCGGCGCGGTCCCGAATTCGGGCTTGGGCAGCGCGTGGCGATCGAGCTTGCCGAACGCATTGACCGGAAGGGCGTCCAAGGTGAGCAAGACCGCCGGGACCATGTGCGGCGGCAGCGATTCGCGGGCGAAGCGCTCCAGGTCCAGCGGATCGATCCGACGGCCGTCGACCGGGACGACGTAGGACGCCAGCACGGTCGTGCCGGCATTGTTCTGCACCGGCACCGTGACCGACAGATCCACATCCTCGTGCGTGGTGAGCGTGGCGTCGATTTCACTCGGTTCGATCCGGTAGCCGCGGATCTTCACCTGGAAGTCGCTGCGCCCAATCAATTCCAGCGCCATCTCGGAGTCGCCTCCGGTCCAACGCGCGATATCGCCCGTGCGATACATCCGTTCGCCGGTATCGCCGTATGGATCGGCAACGAACCGTGCGGCGGTTTCGCCGGACAGATGGCTATAGCCCCGGGCCAAACCCGGTCCGGCCAGATACAACTCGCCGGCGGTGCCCTTGGGCACCGGTTGCAGCGTGCGGTCCAGCACCATGGCCGAGACTCCGCGGATGGGTCCACCGACCGTGTGCGCCCGGTCGGCTCGCATCATGGCGCCGACAGCGGTCACGGTGGCTTCGGTGGGCCCGTATTCGTTGTACATGGACAGAGACTGGGTCCACCGCTCGATGACGTGCTGTGCACACGCATCGCCACCGACCACCACGGCCCGCAGCTCGGGCGTCTGATTCGGGTCCACGGTGGCCAGCATCGTGGGCGTCAGCGTCAGGTGGGTCACGTGCTCGTCGGCCAGCAGCTGGGTGAGCGGCTCACCGCCGGTCACGTCGGGCGGCACCACCACCAGCGCGGACCCGCTCGCGAAACAGGTCAGAAACTGTTCCAGGGAGGCGTCGAAACTGGGCGAGAGTGCATAGGACACACGCGATGTCGTATCGATTCCGTAGGTCGTGGCGCGGTCGGCAATCAGATTCGCCAAGCCGGTGTGAGTGACTTGAACGCCCTTCGGCAATCCGGTCGAGCCCGAGGTGTAGGTGAGGTAGGCGACGTTGGACGGCCGCAGCGGGCGGATCCGGTCATCGTCGGAAATCGGTCCGTCCGCGGCGCGCTCGCATTCGCGTCGGGTCGCGGGGTCGTCGAGCACCACCCCGTGCACCGTGAGCGGGAGCCGCTGCCGGAGCGTCTCGACGGTGATCGCCACTACCGCGCCGCTGTCGGCAATCATGTGTGCTATCCGTTTGGCCGGGTACTCCGGGGACAAGTGCGCGAACGCGGCCCCGCATTTGGCCACGGCCCAGGTCGCCACGACCGATTCGATCGAGCGGGGCAGCATGATCGCCACCGCGGTGTCCGGCCCGCACCCCAGAGCGGTCAGCTTCCGGGCCAGCTGTGAGGATCTGGCGTCCAGCTCGCCGTAGGTCATCGACCGGCCGGTCGAGGCGATCGCGCACGCATCACGATTCCGGTGTGCGCTCTCGGTCAGAATGTCCGGAAGCAGCTGTGTTTCGATCCCGCTGGGCCCCCGCACGGGCAATAGCGCGGACCGTTCCTGTCCCTCGAGCAGCGGCAGTTTGTCGACCGGGAATCCTGCACCGCCGGCGAGGAACTCACGCAGAAACATCAGGAATCGCCGGTGGTGGCCGGCGAGCTCCGCGGCGCTATAGGCGGTCGGATTGCCCTGGAAATCAATATGGGTGCTGTCCCGGCCCGCGCCCGGGTAGATGTTGATGAAAAGGTCGGCGGTGGGGCCCGAGGTGAGGACGTTGAGGCGTCCGGTCGTCTTGCCGAGTACAACCTCGTTCTCGACCATCATGATATTCACTGCCGGCCCGAAGGATGCCGTCTCGTCGCGCGCAATGCCCATATCGTGGAATATGTCTTCCTGGCGATACCGTTGCCGCCGGAGGGCACTGGTCAATTCGCTCTGCACGGCGGTGATCAGTTCACCGACAGTGTGGCCGGCGACCTGCACGCGCAGCGGGACGACATTGGCCACCATTCCGCCGGAACGGCGCAGCACCGCGGAGTGCCGACCCGAAACGGGCAGGCTCAGCAACACCTCGTCGCTTCCGGTCATTCGCGCGAGATAGGCGCCGAACGCCGCGACGATGATCGGCGTGACACTCGTACTGCGTTCGAGCACAACGGTGTCCAGCAGATGCGCGGTGCCGGGCGGCAGCGGTGTGCTCACGAGCGCCGGATGAATGGTGGGTTTGCCCACGCGATCTGCCAGGCTCACGACGGGAGGAGCACCGGCGAGATGCTCCATCCAGTACTGCCGGTCGTTGTCGAAGCGCTCCGAATCCCGGTATGCCAGATCCTGTTCGACGACGTCCCCCAGGTCTTGCGCCGCGCACGCTGCGGGCTCTTCGTTGTTCACCCACGCGTTGTACAGGTCGGTTATCCGGTGGAGCATTGTTACCGCGGCAAATCCATCGAGAGCAATATGGTGGGCACGCTGATACCACAGAAAATGATCCGATCCGACCTGGAACACAATACTTGTCATAAGGTGGTCGTTCAGCAGGTCCAGGGGAGCGGAATAGTCCTCGACCATGAGCCGGTGCGCGGTCGCAACTGGATCGGCGTGCCCGCGCAAATCCATGGCCGATACCGATGCGCCGTGTGCTCCGTCGACGAACTGCCGTGGCTCCCCGTCGATCTCGACCAGGCGCAGGTTGCCGGATCCGAACTCGCGACTAGCGGTTCTGCATGCCTCGACGAGCAATTCCGTATTCAACTCGCCGACGATCTCGACGTATTGCGCCACCGATATCGGTGACGACTTCGAGAGATGCTGGGCAAACCAAATTCCCCGCTGCGCTGCGGTCAGCGGTCGAACGTCGAAGGGTGGCAGTCGCGAGGTGGATAGCTTGCCGGAACCGTTACCATAGGTCCCATTGACAGAAAGCCTCGCAGACTCGAGGTTGGATGATTTCGACTGGTCCGGACGACTATCGACGCCACTCTTCGATTGGCGCATTTCGACCTCCACCGATTTCTTCATTCTTGAATCCAGGCCGCCTAGTTACATTGCTGCAACGTGGCTGATATCGGCTCGTTAGTTGTTTGCAATGCGGTAGCTGTGACCTAGCGGATCAAGCGGGAAGATGCCTCCATTACGATCGGCGCCCGATCTTGTCGGCACACACCGACGCCCTCGTTGCCCGGACGTTTCAGTCATCCGTCCATCGTCTGATCACTTGCTACATCAATCCCAGGGACCAAAGTCACAAGCGCAGGGGGTCATTCGGCATCCGGCGGCGAACGGCGGGCGCGACCTTCCGTTGCGCGGCCGGGCTGCCTGTCGCGTGGCCAGGACGCCGATGTTAGGGTCCTGACGTAGCGATATGACGTGGCGCCGCCGGTCTAATCCCTCGCGATAGCTACCTGCTAGCTAATATTTACTACGCGGTTGAGTCATTAAAAGCGGTTCGATCGGACGTACGGGTAACGCCGCTGGCAGGTTCAGCGATATGACAGCTATTGGCTGCAGAGCGCGGCCCGACGGAGCTGTCCGCCTACTCGCCGAAAGTTAGTGCATTTGTCCGATTTCACCGGTTTTCGATTGACAGCACGTCGACGGGCGCGGTACAACCCGTTTCGTGCACCGGTCCGCCGTGCGTCGACCCGCGAATCCGGCGGCAGCGACCGGTTTTTTCGGCGCCTGCCAGGGACGTGTGCGGTGAATTTCGGTCCGACACGACCGCAACCGGCGGGCAAGCGCCTTTCGAATCGTCGACGCTCAGGTCGTCGGCCGTGGACTCGATGTCCCGGTCGTGGCGTAAAGCGAGATGATGACGGAGCCTCGCCACAGGTGCCGGGGCTCCATCTGCTCGGAATCCCAGTTGCGGGTGCCGTGCGCCGCGCCGCCGTATCCAGGCCCATCGCTGACCCGGATCCAACGGCACCGGCGCCCCGGGCGAGTGCCGGGGCGCCGGTGCGCTGCGGTGTCCTAGCCACACCCCAGCACCCCCGCGCATCGTTGAGCGGGACGAATAGCAAGGCCCTACAGGAGCTTCCGCACCGTCAGGTCCGCGGCGTACTTCTCGATGAGGTCCCTGGTCAGGTGCGGGATATCGCCGCCGGGCCCGAGCCCGGCGGCCTGCACCGCGGCCTGGAACTTCTTGGCGGGCAACGCCGCACCCGAGACCGGCATCCCCGGCGCGCGGTAGGCGTGCAGCAGCGGCAGCAGCGAATGCTGGCGCTGCTGTTCGGGCAGCGCGCGCACGGCGGTCTCGAAGCGGGCGAACCACTCGGCGTAGTCGTCGATCCGCTCGATCGGATGGCCCGCCTCGATCAGCCAGTCCACGAACTCGTCGAGGGAGATCCCGTCGTCGTGCGGGTTGAGCACGTCGAAGGTCTCGAAGCCGTCGGCGACCTGCGCGCCGAGCACGGTGATCGCCTCGGCTGTGAAATCACCGGGGAGACCGTCGTAATGGGAGCGCTGCCGGTTGCCCTCGGCATCGGTGGCGTAGAACGACTTCGGCGCCAGCCCGGTGGCCAGCAGGCTCAGCAGCAGCCGGGTGAACATGTCGGGCACGTTGAGCTGGCCCGCATAGCGCGAGTGGGCGAGGATCATATCCGAGCGGAACACCGCCACCGGCAGGCCGTACTTCTCGTGCGCCTCGCGCAGCAGCACCTCACCGGCCCATTTGCTGTTCCCGTAGCCGTTGGCGTAACCGTCGTCGAGCGAGCGCACGGCGCTGATCTCGCGGATATCGCCGTCCTCGCTGAACATCTCGGGCCGCACCTGCGAGGCCACGGCCACCGTGGACAGATAGGTGACCGGCTTGATCCGCGCGGTGAGCGCGAGCCGGATCACCTCCGCCGTGCCGACCACGTTGGGGCCGAACAGCTGTCCGTACGGCAGCACGTGGTTCACCAGCGCCGCCGGATGCACGATCAGGTCGGCCGTCTCGGCCAGCCGCCGCCAATCCCGCTCACCCAGGCCGAGATTCGGCTCGCCGATGTCCCCGGCCAGCACCTCGAGGGTGCGCCGCGCCAGCTCCCGGTAGTGCCGGGTCAGCTCCGCATCACCACTGTCGAACACCTCGTCGAGCCGGGCGCGCGCGGCGGCCGCGTCACTGCCGCGCACCACACAGATCAGCCGGCCGCCCGAATCGTCGAGGCGCTGCAGCCATTCCAGGCACAGGAACCGGCCCAGATAGCCGTTGGCGCCGGTCAGCAGTACGGTCCGCGGCGGCTGCTCCGCGCGCGGCAGGGCGGCGGCACCGGCCAGGGTGGACGCGTCGATGAAGGTGCCGAGGGTCAGGTCGGCGGCGCGGATCTGCGATCCCGTGCCGTGCACCGACACGGCGGTCGGACGGGTTCCGCCCGACCGCCGCTCGTTCTCGATGTACCGCGCCAGCTGAGCCAAATCGGTTGCGGGACTGACGATCACCCCCACCGGCACCTCGACCGCAAAGATCTCCTGCAGCAGGGTCGAATACGTCAGCGCGGAGAGCGAATCGCCGCCCAGGTCGGTGAAGTGCACATCGGGGCGCAGATCGGTGACCGCACAGCCCAGCAGCGCCCGCGCGGCCCGGCCGACGGTATCCAGCACCGGCAGCTCCCCGGCCTCGCGGCGCAGCGCGGCCAGTTCGCTGTCCTGCTCGCTGGCCAGGTCGGCGTAGAGCTGCTCGAGTCGTTCGCCGTATCGCGCCTTCAGCTTGGGGCGCAACAGCTTCGCGATGCCCGAGAGCAGGCCGTTGTCGATGGTGAACGGCTCGGTCTCGAGCAGGAACGCGCGCGGGATCTCGTAGGAGTTCAGCTCGGCCCGCCGGGCGATCTGCTGCAGGGACTCGGCGATGGCCGCGGTCAGCTCCGCGGTATCGGGGTGCGCGGCAACCGCATCGGCGGTCGGCACGATCACGGCCAGCAGATTGGCGCGCTCGCTGCTGCCGTAGACGTAGATCTGCCGAACCAGCGGACTGCCCGCGTAGATGGCCTCGAGCTTGGACACTGCAACGAACTCGCCCTGGGAGAGCTTCAGGACGTTGTTGCGGCGGTCCACATACACCAGCTGGTCCGGGCCGAGCTCGGCCATGATGTCGCCGGTGCGGTAGTAGCCCTCGGCGTCGAAGATCTCCTCGTTCAGCTCGGGCCGGTTGTAGTAGCCCGGGATCAGGGTCTCGGACTTGATCAGCAATTCCCCACGCGGATAAGGCTTGTCGGTGCCGAAGTAGCCCAGCTCGGGCACGTCGACGAGCCGGTAATCGATGACCGGCGGACGCAGCACCATATTGTTGATCAGCACGCCGCCGGCGGATTCGGTCGAGCCGTAGCCGTCGACCATCTCGAATCCCAGCACCGAGGCCATGAATTCACGCAGCTGATCGGACAGCGGCGCGCTGCCGGTGATGGCCATGATGAACCGGCCGCCCAGCACTTGGTCGCGCAGTTCGGTTTTCACCTCGTGCTCCACCGATTCCGGGGCGCCGCCCGCGGCCACCCGGCGGTCGACCTCGCTGCGGAACCGCTCGAACAGCATGTCGACCACACGCGGCACGAAGAACAGCATGGTCGGGCGGGCCAGCGCAATATCCTCGAACAGCGTCGACATATCGCTGCGCGCCGCGAAATAGACCATGCCGCCGCGGGTCAGGGCGGAGACCAGATTCCCGCGCCCGGCCACATGGCTCAGCGGCATGAAGCTGAATCCGATCGTGGGCAGGGGTATATCCGCGCCCTGCCGCCACATCCGGGCGACCAGCCGCTCGGGATACATCGCGCCCTTGGGCGCTCCGGTGCTGCCGGAGGTGTAGATGAGCAGGGCGAGCGCCTCGTCCCCCGCACCGGAATGCAGTGGCGCGGGGGGCAGTTCGCCGCCGCGAACGATGACCTCGTCCAGGACCTGGACCACCACCGGGCTATCGGCCAGGCGGGTCCGGGCCGACTCGACCGCGGCGCGGTGGTCGTCGTCCTGCCAATGATGGTCGAAGACGATCAGCGAGCGCACCGCATCGCAGGCCAGCGCCAAATCCACTGCCGCATCGAGCTGTTCGACGCTGGTCGCCAGCACCCGGGGCCGTGTCTCGGCGACGATCGGCGCGAGCTGCGCCATCGCCGCGCCCGCCTGCAACGGCACCGACACCACCCCCGACACGATGCAGGCCAGATCGATCACGGTGTAATCGGTGCTGGCAAATCCGATGATCGCCGCGAAATCCCCTGGCCGCATGGGCGATTCGGCATCGGAATACCAGACCGCGGCCACCGCGGCGATGCGTCGCCACAACTCGCCATAAGTAATGGCGTCGTAGCGGGGCAGCAGCCGACCCCGGGTATGCCCGGTCTCGTCGGTAACGTATTCGACCGCACGCATTCCCAGCGCCGGCCGCTCCGCATAACTCCCCATCAGTGTCGCAATCGACTGCGCGAGAGGCACTTCCGTCCTCGCCATTTCCGCACCGACCGCCGTATCCGGAACCGCGGCGCGAACCTGCTCGTCGCTGGCGATCAGGTCCGTGACCCGCCGCACGAGCTCCTGCCGCTGCTCTTCGTCCGTCCCGCGCTGAACTTCCGCCAACATAGCCCCGATCTCCCTCGGACTGGTTCACCAGCCGGCCATCACCGGCCGCGAACAGCCGTATTGATGCATGTACCCCGCAAGTAGTTTCAGTCGCTAACTATTCCTCAACTTTCGTCCCAGATCCGGTTCAATGTCAAGTAGCTCGGTACCGGCCAGTTCTGGGAGCCACTGTCTGAAATATCACTCCACGGCGCCGATCCGCAGGTCACAGGGCCTTATCTCGCGTCGGTCTACGCTGGACAGCGGGGCCGCACCAACGGAAGGGGCACCCGATGTTCGAACGGTTCTCCGACTCCGCGCGGCGCGTGGTGGTTCTCGCGCAGGAGCAGGCCCGCAGCCGTCATCACGACGTCATCGGCGCCGAACATCTGCTGCTGGGCGTCATCGAATCCGCCCGGGAAGATCGGGCGCCGGGCACACGCGCCGCCCTGGAACGGCTGGGCCTGACGCCGCAGGCCGCCCTCGCGACGATTTCGCTCGACCCCGGACCGGCGAATCACATTCCGGACGCCCATCTTCCGTTCACCGCCGAGGCCAAGACGGTGCTGGAGAACTCGCTGCGGGAGACGATCGCGGTGGGCGAGGGCGCCATCACCCCGGATCACCTGCTGCTGGGCATCATCCGAACCGTCGGCAACACCGGCGATTCGACCGCAGCCCAGGCGATTTCGTCCCTGCGTCTCACCGCGGAACCGCTGCGGCAGTCGCTCGGCAGGCCGCACTTCTCGCTGTCCCGTCTGGCCACCAAGACCCTGGCGCGCGCGAGCATGGAGGCCCAGCGTTTCGGCAACCCCGACGTCGACACCCCGCACCTCATGCTGGCGCTGCTGGCCACCGACCCCGACCTGTGCAAGCGGGTCTTCGACGCGGCCGGCGCCGACCCCGAGCGCATCCGCGCCGAACTCGACGCCGTGCTGGGCGCGGACGAATAGGAACGAGTCAGGCCGAGAGCTCCGCGAGCAGCCGCCACGTGCGCAGCTGATCGTCCGGACCACCCAAATCGGTTTGGGTGATGAGCAATTCGGTCGCGCCGGCATCGATGTAGCGTCGCAGTCCGCGGGTCACGTACTCCTCGTCGCCGATCAGCGCCAGGTCGGCGGCGTACTCGACACCCTCGCGGTTCAGGACCGCGCGATACGACGGGACGGACTCGTAGAAGGCCATGGATTCCGCGGCCCGGGCGCGCACCTCCTCCGGGCGGTCGGTCACCACCGCCGTCACACCGGCCACGATCTGCGCGGCACGGATCGGCCACGCCGGGCGGGCACGCTCGAACCGCGGCACAATATGTGAGCTCAAGGTCCGCGGACCGGCCAGATTCGGAATCACGCCGTCGGCCAGTTCGCCGCTGACCCGCAGCGCCTGCGGTCCCAGCGCGGCCACCAGCAGCGGCACATTCGCCCCGCCGTGCACCGTCGTCGGCAGCGGCGGGCGGGCGTGCACCCGCTCGCCCGCGAGATCCGCCCCGCCCTCCTCGATCAATGACCGCAGGGCGGTGAGATATTCGCGCAACCGCGCCACCGGGCGATCCTCGTGAATGCCGAATGCCGCCGATTCCAGTGCGGGCGAACCCAATCCGAGTCCGAGCCGGAATCGTCCACCTGAGGTGGCCTGTACCGTCTGGGCCTGCGAGGCCACCACCACCGGATGCCGCGGATTGATCGGCACCACCGAGGTGCCGACCCCGATCTCGCCGACCGCCTGGGCCACCACCCCCGCGAGCACCAGTGAATCCAGGTCCATCCGCTGCCCGAACCACACCGACCGCAACCCCGTCGACCGCGCCAGCGCCACTAGCTCGATCATATTCGCCACGTCGTTGGCGACCCCGGGCCGCGGCCATACCGAGACCCCGATGGGGACACGATTATCCATGCAACGAGACAACAGCGGCGGGCGCCGCTGGATTCCGGGCGCGAATTCGCGGTGAACTACCGGTCGCCGCCTCGTGACCTCGGCGGATGCGAGATGCTCTCGATGCCCGCCGGACATGTGCGGGCACCGGGATGTTCAGCCGCCGCCCGTACCGTGACCGGTATCGGACCGGACCAATTGCGGAGGCCGCCAATGTCGAATGCACGCCTGCGAGCGATCTGGATGGGGAACGTGGCCACGGGGGCGCTGGGGGTCACCGCCCGCACGCCGCTGCGGACCTCGCACGCCTACACCCTGTACCGCGCCGAACGAGTTGCCGCACAGTCCGATTCGATCGTCGCCTCGGATCTCGAGGTCGTCACCGTGACCGACACCTCGGCGATCCTGACCTGGACCACGCGGGCGCGCGATCGCACCGGGCGGCTGCGGCCCGCGCCCGCCGACACCGAGGTCCGCTTCGCCTCGCGCGGCGCGTTCCGGACGCACTACCTCGACTCCCGGCCCACCGCATACCACTACGCGGAGATCACCGGGCTCGAGCCGGGCCGGTCCTATCGGTTCGAGGCGCGTTCGGCCGGCCGGGTCGCCCTGCCGGCCCACACCCGGGTGACCCGCCGGGCCGGAACACCCGAATCCACAGGCATTTTCACCACCCTGACCCCGCCCCCGGGACCGCTGCTGCGCACCATCGTGCTGGCAAACGACGTCCACTACGGCGAGCGGACGAGCGGGCTGCTGGTCGCGGGGCTGCCGCCGGGACTGCGGCACGAGACCGACGAACATTCCGAATTCATGCTGGACGCGCTGCTGCAGGACGTGCGCGAACGCGACCGCGCGGCCGATCATCTGATCCTCGCGGGCGACCTCACCGATTGCGGCGCCCTCGACCAGTCCCGCGCGGTGCGCGCCCGCCTGGATGCCTGGGGCGCGCTCGGCCGGGACTATTACGTCTGCCGCGGCAATCACGACGCTCCGCGGGATCCGCACCGCGACCACTGGGGCAGCGTCTTCCACGGCCTACAGCAACTCGCCGACTACGACGCCGCCGGTCTGCGCCTCCTCGCCCTGGACACCACGCGCCTGCGCTGTGCGGGAGGCACCATCACGCCGTCCCAGCTGGCCCGGCTGCGCGAGGTGCTGCGCGCCGACCCCCACCGGCCCACCCTGGTCTTCGGCCATCATCCCGTGACCTCCTACTCCGCGGTGAGCAATCCGGCGGGGCCCGGCTTCGTCCTGGACCGCGCCACCGCCGCCGAACTCCACGGCCTCTACCGCGGCGCCCCCGGGGTCTTCCTGCACCATGCCGGGCACACCCACCGCACCCGCGTCAGCCGCCCCGACTCCGATATCGACGTGGAGTTCCTCGAGGTCGGCGCCGTCAAGGAGTACCCGGGCGGCTACACCCTGCTGCGCATCCACACCGGCGGCTACATGGCGAACTTCTACAAGACCCGCAGCGAGGCCGCCCGGCAGTGGAGTACCCGCACCCGCCGTCAGTACCTGGGCCTGCATCCGGACCACGCCCTCGGCAGCTTCGCGGATCGCAACCACGTTGTGCTGCGCGACTTTTCGGGAATCACCCCGGCGACACGCCCGGGCGTACCGCTCGCCGGGCATTAGCCGAAACTCCGATACTCGCCGAAACACAGTTCTGGGCCGCGGCGTCTCACCCGAGGCGCGGCCGTCGCATCGTATGGTGCGATAACCGGCCGCGCGACACAAACGAACAGCAGGTCGCCGGGCTACTGCGGCCCCCTCTGCGCCCCGCCGCGGCCTGGCGGGTGGCCACCGTCCACGCGGTGGTTGGCCCGTCGGTAGCTCGCGTCGCCGACGTTGCTACCCGACAAGGCCCGCTCCGACCGGGGCGCAGTCCCCGTTTACTCTTGGTTCCGGGAGCAAGTACCGACCCGTCGCCGCGTATTCGAGTAATTCGGTGCGCCAATGTGATCGAGGAGAGTATTCAGTGCGAACCGATGGGGATACCTGGGACATCGTCAGCAGCGTGGGCGTCACGGCGCTGGGCGTCGCCGCGTTCCGCGCGATCGAGACGATGAAGCCCGATCCGCTGATCCACGACGACTGTGCACGGCTGTTCGTCGAGGCCGCGGGCGAGCCGCGCTTCCGGGAGCTGCTGGCCTCGCCGCCGGACGATGGCCGCCTGCCCACGGGCATGATAGGGCTGCGCACCAAGTACTTCGACGACTTCTTCATGACGGCCTGGTCCGCGGGGATCCGGCAGGCGGTGATCGTCGCCGCGGGGCTGGACGCCCGCACCTACCGGCTCGACTGGCCGGACGGCACCACCGTATTCGAGATCGACCAGCCCAAGGTGCTGCAATTCAAGCAAGAAGTGATGGCCGCCAATCACATCCGGCCCCGCGCCGAATTGCGCTCCGTCGCAGTGGATCTCCGTGACGACTGGCCGGCTGCGGTGTCCGCGGCGGGATTCGACGCCGACCTGCCCACCGCATGGTCCGCCGAGGGACTGCTGCCCTATCTGCCCGGCGCGGCGCAGGATTCGCTGTTCGAGCGGATCGATACGCTGTCCGCGCCCGGCAGCAAGCTCTCGGTGGAGGCCTTCGGCCACCGGCCCGACCACGCCCGCATGCGGGCCACGGAGATGCAGATGTTCGAGAACAGCGGGCTCCAGAACCCGTTCGGCGAGATCGACGTCACCGAGCTGTTCTACGACGACGAGCGGTCCGATCCGGCGCGGTGGCTGACCGATCGCGGTTGGGAGGTCGGCGGGGCGAGCCTGGACGATCTCGCTGCCCGATACGGGCGTCCGCCGTTCGAGGTGCCCGCGGAGATGGGCGACATGCGGGATCTGTCGGTGTATCTGACCGCGTCGAAGTAAGGTCGGCGTTGCACACCCTGCTTGCATGCCAGGCAGGGTGCGCATAACGAATCCGGCTCCGGACGGGGCAGCCTTCCCCAGGCGCAAGCTGGAGCGCCTTCAAGGATTCGATGTGGCGGTGGCCGCGCGCACAAATCCGTTTGCGCGCTCGAGCAGAACGCGCGCCGCCGGGGCGTCCACGCCTGTCAGCTGCATGACGATGGCGGTCTTCGGATGTCCGCCCGCGGCTTCCAGCAGGGCGGCCGCCGCGGCGGCATCGACGCCGGTCGCGTCCGCGACGATGCGCCGGGCCCGGTCCACGAGTTTGGCGTTGGAGGGGTTCACGTCGACCATCAGGTTGCCGTACACCTTGCCGGAGCGGACCATGGCCGCGGTCGAGAGCATGTTGCACACCATCTTCTGTGCCGTCCCGGCCTTCAGACGCGTCGATCCGGTGAGAACCTCGGGGCCCGTATCGATTTCGATGCCCACCTCGACCTGCTCGCTCAGCGCGGCACGGACGTTGCAGGACAGGCCGATCGTCGCCGCACCCACCGAACGGGCGTAGCGCGCCGCCCCGAGCGCATAGGGCGTGCGACCACTGGCGGCCAGGGCGACGACGACATCGGCGGCGGTGAGCCCGATCTCGGCAAGGTCCGCGGCGGCGCGGGGCGGCTCGTCCTCCGCGCCCTCGACCGAATGCGTCAAAGCCGGTGCGCCACCGGCGATCAGGCCGATCACCTCGCCCGGATCGGTACCGAAGGTCGGCGGGCATTCCACCGCGTCCAGCACGCCCAGGCGTCCGCTGGTCCCGGCCCCGGCGTAGATCAGCCGGCCGCCCCGTGCGCGCGCGGCGACGATCAGCTCCACCGCCTGCGCGATCCGCGGAATCGCCTGTGCCACCGCCGATGCCACCCCGGCGTCCTCGGCGTTCATCACCCGCAGCAGTTCGGCCGTCGGCATCGAATCCAGCTCGGTCGTGCGCGGATTCGCAGATTCGGTGCGCAGCGCCGCAAAGTCGTCCACTTCGCCTCCTCGACTGAGATTCACGGCGCGATCTCGCCGCCCGGTATCGGCCCACGAGCCCGCCGGGAGGTGGTGCCGCCGGACGCCTCGGAGCCGGGCCGCCGGTCCGCGACGGCGTCATAGGTGCGATGCAGCGCCCCGGTCGCGGACGGAGTTCGCTGCAGCACACCGATATACAGCGAATCCACGATCAGCAGCTGGCTCATCCGGCTGGCCAGGGCGGCCGAGCGAAAGCCGTCCTCGCGGCCGGCCACCAGGATCGTGTGCGCGGCCGAACGAGCCAGTGGCGATTGCGATCCGGCCGTCACGGCGACCGTCAGCGCCCGCCGCCCGGCGCGACGCACCGCCTCGACGACGGCGGCGGTCCGGCCCGAATGCGAGAAGGCCACCGCCACGTCGCCGGGCTCGAGCAGGCTGACCTGCACGAGCGCCTCGTCCTCCGATGTGCAGGCGCCACACCACATTCCGATCCTGGTGAGCTTCTGCGCCAAGTCCGCGGCAACCAGGCCCGAGGCGCCGATGCCGATCAGCACCACCCGTCGCGCCGCCGCCAGCGCCTCGGCGACGGCCGCGAGCGTCGCGGGATCGGCCAGCTCGGCGGTGGCCGCCATCGCCTCGGTCTCGAAGGCGGTGAGCTTGTGCAGCACCTTCGACGGTTCGTCGGCCACATCGATGTCGGTGGCGAAGACCGGGGATCGGTCCGCCGCCCCGACTGCCGCCAGCGCCAGCCGCAGCTGTGGATATCCGTCGTAGCCCAGCGTTTTCGCCAGCCGAACCACCGCCGAGGTGCTGGTCTCCGCCCGTTCGGCCAGTTGCGTAATGCTCAGCCGGGCCGCACCGGCCGGATCGTCGCGAATCACCTCCGCAACTCGCGCGCCAGCCGGTGTCAGACGCGGCATCGCCGCCAGCAGCCGCGTGCGCACGTCGTCATCGGGCACGAGTCGCCTCCCGAAATCGCTGCGACACTTCGACTGCCGCCTCGTCGCGGCGCGACACCACGGGCGTCCGAACCCGTAATGTCGCTCGACCGCAGCCGGCCCGCGCGATACCTTCGCCGCACCGAACACCAGGTGCGGTGGGCGCCGCGCCGCACCAGGAGGGCGAGCGGAACGGACCACGAGCCGAGCTCAGGACACCGAGGATGAACGCGTCCACCGGCCCGACACCGAGATCAGGCATCGCTCAGCACCTCCAGGCGGCGGGGCGCAGCCGATGGCGTCGGGGACAGCGGTAGTCCGACGGTCCCCGGGGTGATCGAGCCCAGCATCACGGGCCGGGCCGCGCCCGTGCACGTCGGCGCGTTGCCGGGCAGTCCGTGAGCGGTGAGGAAACCCAGGACCGCGAAGGCGGTGGCCTCCTTGGCCACCGAAGGCAGGCCGAGCTGGTCCGAGGTCAGCAGGCGAGCGGCCGGGAGCCGGTCGGCCAGCATCGACATCAGCACCGGGTTGCGGGTACCGCCGCCGGACGCGATGACCTCGGTGGGCGCGAACGGGGCCAGGGCGTCGGCGATCGTGCGTGCGGTCAGGGCGGTCACGGTGGCGACGATATCGGCGGGCGACATCGTTCGGCCGCGCAACACGCGCTCGAGGTAGCCGCGGTGGAACAGTTCCTTACCCGTGGTCTTGGGCGGCGGCAGCCGAAAATACGGCTCGGTGAGCAGGATCCACAGCAGGTCCTCGTCCACGCGGCCGGCCGCGGCCCGCGCGCCGTCCCGGTCGAGGTGTTCCCGGCCGTCCGTGCACAGCTCCACCGCGGCGTCGATCAGCGCGTTCCCCGGCCCGGTATCGAAGGCCGCGGCGGGTTCGCCGGTGACGGTGACGTTCGCGATGCCGCCGATATTCAGTGCGGCACACCGTTCTTCGCGCCCGGCGAGCCACAGCGCGTCGAACAGGGCGACCAGCGGCGCGCCCTGCCCGCCCGCCGCGATATCGCGGGGCCGGAAATCGCTCACCACCGTCAGCCCGGTGCGCTCCGCGATCCAGGAGGGCTGCCCGAGTTGCAGTGTGCCGCGGACGCTTCCATCCTCCACCCAATGGAAAACCGTCTGACCGTGCGAGGCGACGAGATCGGCTGTCCCGTCGAAGAATTCGCGCACAGCCGCCTCGGCCACGGCCGCGAACTCCTGTCCGACGGCGGTATCGAGGCGGCAGACCATGGCCATGTCCGTTCTCTCCGGTGGCAGCGCGTCCAGCAGGTCGCGGCGCAGCCGGGGTGGATACGGGCGGCTCAGGTGTCCCGCGATGCGCACCCGAATCACGCTGTCCCGCAGCGTGACCTCGGCGCCCACCGCATCGATCGCATCGTGCGAGGTGCCAGACATCAACCCGACGACCCGCATCACACCGCCACTTCGACGGCCACCGGCTCCGGCGCGGCATGGAACCGGCTGCTGATCCCGCCGACCAGCAGCGTCACCACGACACCGATCGGCACCAGCCACTGTGCGGCGATACCGAGCTCGGAGGTCTTGCCCGCGACGGTGACGGAAATCTTCACCCCCCGCACCACGAATGTCATCACCGCCACCGTGACCAGGAACGCGATCACGGCATCGAGCTGATTGGCCCGCGGCACGAGACGCCCCAGCAGGAAGGCCCCCAGCAGCGCGCCGTAGGTGTAGCCGGCGATGGCCAGGGCCGTGAGGTACACATTTCCGGTCGTCGCGCTGAATCCCATGGCGAATACCGCCATCAATACCGCCCAGACCACCGTCATCACCCGCGCGAGGGTCAGCATGGCCGAATCGGAGATTCCGGTGCGGGTGAAACTGCGAACAATATCGGCGACGGTCGAGTTGGACATCGAATTCAGCGCCGAGGACAGCGACCCCATGGCGGCACCGAGGATTCCGGCGACCAGCAGGCCCGAGATCACCACCGGCAGCCCGTGCAGGATGAAGTTCGGATACAGGCTGTCGGAGCTGGCCAGACCCAGCTGTTTCGGCGACTTGCCGCCGTTGTACGACCACAGCAGGGCACCCACCAGGGAGAAGGCAGCGAACTGCACGGCGATGAAGAGGCCCGATCCGATCATCGCCCGCTGGCTGTCGCGCAGCGACTTCGTGGCCAGAATGCGCTGCACGATCAGCTGATCCGAGCCGTGCGAGGCCATCGCGAAGATCGCCCCGCCGATGATCGCCGTCGGGAGCGCGAACGAGCTGGTGAGAATGTGACCGAGCCCGAAATCGGTATCGAAGACACGGAACTTGCCGGCGTGCAGGGCATTCGACCATCCCGCCGCACCGACGTGGCCCCACAGCACGCCGATCGCGATGAGGGCCCCGGTCAGGTACAGACCCATCTGCAGTGCATCGGTCCAGATGACCGCCTTGATGCCGCCCAGGTAGGTGTAGATCACCGTCAGCAGCGTCAGCACGGCGATGATGACGTCGTAGCCGAAATGCAGCCCGAACTCGTTGAGCAGCAACTCGATCGGAATCGCGGAGGCGAACAGCCGCACGCCCTCGGCCAGCAGCCGGGTGATCACGAAGGTCACGGCCGCGACCCCCTGCAGATAGCGGCCGAAGCGCAGCTCGAGGTACTGGTAGGCGCTGACGAACCCGCCGCGCTTGTACAGCGGGATCAACAGGGTCGCCACCACGGTACGGCCGATGATGTATCCCAGCGCCAGTTCGACATTGCCGAAGCCCTGGCCGGTGTAGGCGCCGCCGGGCACCGAAATGACGGTCAGCACGCTGGTTTCGGTCGCCACCACCGAGAAACACACCGTCCACCAGGGCATCCGGCCCTCGCCGACGAAATAGTCGCTGCTGGACCGCTGCCGCCCCGACAGCCGCAACCCGATCCAGGCCACCGTGACCAGATACACGACGATGACGACGACATTGAGTGCGTTCATCGCAACTCCCGGATAACGCGGCGAAATATTGCAAACAAGTGCCAGCAGCATCGCACATGTTGACAATCTTTGTCACAGTTTCGGCGACACGCTCCGATCAGGCGAACCGGATCACCAAGGGCTCCACGGCAGTGGCGGCGTCGGCGGCGAGCAGGGCGGCGCCGTCGAGGGGGGCGCCGAGCGCGGGGCGGCGGTCCACCGCGTCGGCAATGGCGAGATCGAGCGGGGCGAGCAACGCAGCGCCGAGGTTCGTCAAACCACCGGTGATCGCATAGGGCGCCGGAAGGTGCAGCCCGGACCGGTCGACGGCCGCGAGGACGGTACGGGCCAGGGCGCTCGCGGCATCGGCGACGATCTGCGCGGCGATACCATCCGCACCGGCCGCGGCGGCGACCACCGGCGCGAAGCTCGCCGCGATCCGCGCCGGATTATCCGAGTCTCCGAGCAGTCTCGGCAGCTCGTCGAGAACGATCCCGTAGTGCTCACTCGCGCGCGCGGACAGCTCGGTGCCCGGCCCTCGACCGTCGTGGGCACGCAACGCGGCCCGCAACCCCGCCAGCCCGATCCACCCACCGCTGCCCTCGTCACCGAGCAGCGGCCCCCAGCCATCGACGCGAACAAACCGCCCGGCCGCATCGACCGCGGTCGCCACGACCCCGGTCCCGGCCGCCAGCACCACTCCCGCCTCGCCACCCAGCGCCCCGGCATGCGCGGTCACCGCATCCGAGGTCACCGCAACCGATTGCACCCCGGCCACATTCGCCAATCGGCGCGCAAGCTCGGCTGCCGCCTCCGGGGCCGCCACGGCCCCCGCCGCCCCGACGCACAGTGCGAAACCCGCTGCCGCGCCGTCGATCCGCTCGACGACGGCACGAATCACCTGCTCCGCCTCGTCGACTCCCCCGGCAGCGGCCAAACCTGCCGTCCCGGCGTCTCGTGCACCGGCCAGTTCCCGCCCGCCCACGCGCAACGACCCGCGACACCCCGTCTTTCCCAGATCGATCGCAAGTACTCGGCTGTCCATGCCCACCATCATGCTCGGTACCAGGCCGGCGAGGCCGGGTCTACTCGGCCGCACCGAGCCGCCGCAGCAACCGCTCGCGCAGCGGCCCCGCATATTCCTCCCGCTGGAGCGCGAAGTCGACAGCGGCGCGCAGGTATCCGGCCGGGCTGCCGATATCGAGCCGAATTCCCCTGTGCACCACGACATGTACGGGATGGCCTCGGGCGATCAACAGGGCGATGGCATCGATGAGCTGATATTCGCCACCGGCGCCGGGCTCGATGTGGCGCAGCGCGTCGAAGATGGCCCGGTCGAGCAGGTAGCATCCCGCGGCGGCGCACGTCCGCCATCGTCTCCAGCACGCTGCACTCTTCGACGGCCGCGAGCTCGGCGTCGTCCCGCAGGTGGCTCGGGTCTTCCGGCCGTCGAAATGAATTGGCGCGGACCTTATCCGGCGAGACGGGCATGCGGACCAGATCGTCCGGCAGCAGCACCGCGATCGCGGATTCGTCCGTGCTCAGCGCCGACTCCGCCTGCAGCACAGCATGTCCCAGCCCCAACGGCCGGGATTGCAGCACCGTCTCGACCTCCAGCAGCTTCGGCGCGCGGCGCACCCGCTCGAGCAGGTCGAATTTCCCGCGCCAGGCGAGCGTGCCCTCGAGCTCGGGATCCTCCGCGAAATGCGCCGCGAGCCCCTGCTTTCCGGGCGAGGTGACGATGACCATGCGATCGGCCCCGGCGTGCGCGGCCTCCTGCGCGACCAGCTCGATCCCGGAGGTGTCCACCACCGGCAGCAGCTCCTTCGCCACGGTCTTGGTGGCGGGCAGGAATCGGGTTCCCAGTCCGGCGGCCGGTACCACGAGTAATCCGGGCCACACCGACAATCTCAGGCGGGATCGGCTACCGCGGAATCGCTCAGCGCGCCGATCACGCTGTCGAGGTGCTTGCGCATGAAGTGCTCCGCCTCGGCCGCGTTGCCGACGGTCACCGCATCGATGATCAGCAGGTGCTCCGCGAGCGAGACCTGCGGGCGGCCCGGCCGCAGTGAGAGCTGGAACTGGTGGCGCACGATCTGCGCGTTCAGGCGGACGAGGAGATCCGCCGCGGTCTCCTGGCCCGCGATCTCACGCAGGGCGGCGTGCAGCTCGTGGTTGAGCGCCGAGTACTTCATCAGCTCGCCGTCGCGCACCGCCGCCGCCATCCGTTCGGCATATCCCCGCAGCCGCTCGACATCCTCGTCCGTCGCCCGCTCGGCGGCCCTGGCCGCGATCAGGCCCTCGAGCGCCCTGCGGCACTCGAGGATCTCGACCGCCTGCTCGAGCGAGACCGTGCGCACCCGTGCACCCCGATTGTGGATCCGCTCGATCAGCCCCTCGGCCACCAGTTCGTCGATGGCGGCACGGACGCTGCCGCGGGTAACCTCGAACCGCTCGACGAGTTCGGACTCGACAAGACGCTGCCCGGGTGCGACATCACCCTGCGCAATGGCCCGGCGCAGCCGTTCCACCGCAATCGCCTTACCCTGCGTTCCCCGTTCGAGTCCACTGCTCTGCGACACCGCAACCGTCCTGGCGCTAGGCGGGATACCTCCAATTGTCAGAGATTATGCCAACAATTCGCGGGCCACTCATCGGCGCAGTGTGCTGCACCGGTCAGGACGGGTGCAGGTGGGTGCGCTGCCCCTCGGGATCCAGGATGGTCAGCAGCTCCGCCGGGCCGCCGAGGGCACCGAACGCGTGCGGGATCATGCAGGAGAATTCGGCGGCCTGACCGGTCTCGACGCGAATTCGCCTGTCCCCCAGCCAGAGCTCGACCGTGCCCGACAGCACGGTGAACCAGTCCCGGCCGGGATGCACGCGCTGCTCGCCCGTCGGCGGTTTGGTGAGGCGCATCTTCGCGACCGAGACGCCGTGCGGGCCGTTGTCGCGGGTGAGCATCCAGATGGTGAGACCGCGGGCGCTGTCGGTCTGGGGCCGGATCACCACGTCCTCGTCGCCCACCGGCTCGACGAGCTGATCCAGCGTGGTGCCAAGCGCGCGGGCGATGGGCGCCAGCTGATCCAGCGCGATGCGACGGTGGCCGGTCTCGATGCGGCTGAGCGTGGACGGGCTCAGATAACAGCGGGCGGCCAGCTCGTCCAGGGACCAGCCGCGCGCCGCGCGCAGACCCCTGATCCGCTTGCGCACCACGCTGTCGAGATCTCCATCTTGCTCCATACGCAATATTGTATGCCCTTGACGCAATCCGCCGGTACGGTCGAGACCATGAGTCACGATCACCAGCATCACCACAGCGCCCATCACCCCGGCCACCCGTACGACGGTCACGATCACGGCGACGAGTCCGCCCTGGCCGACATGCTCGACCTGGACGCCGAGGTGCTGCACGAATACCACGCCGGGGTATTCGCCCTGATCCGCGAGCGCGCCGGGGACGGGCCGGTGCGCCGGATCCTGGACATGGGCGCGGGCACCGGCATCGGCGCGCTGACCCTGGCACAGGGCTTCCCCGGCGCCGAGGTGACGGCCGTCGACCTGTCCCCGTTCATGCTGGCCCATCTCGAGGAGAAGGCCCGTACATCCGGCGTGGCCGACCGCGTCCATGTCCTGCGGGCCGATCTCGACGCCGGCTGGCCCGATCTGGGCGCGGTCGATCTGGCGTGGGCCTCGAATTCGTTGCACCACATGGCCGATCCGGTCCGCGTGCTGAACGACCTGTTCGGCACGATCCGTCCGGGCGGGCTGCTGGCCCTGGCGGAGCTGAATTCGTTGCCGCGCTTCCTGTCCGGCGAACTCGGTGACCTCGAGGAGCGCTGCTACGCCGCGGCGGCCGCCGAGACCGCCGAGCACGTCCCGCATCTGGGCTCGGACTGGGCGCCGATGCTGACCAAGGCCGGTTTCGACATCGAGATCGAGCGCCACTTCGAGATCGATCTGGCGCCACCGCTCCCCGCCGCGACCGGTCGCTACGCGCACAGCACCCTCCAGCGCATGCGCGCAGGCCTCGCCCAGCGTCTGTCCCCGGCCGACCTGACCGCCCTGGACACCCTGATCCTCGAGGGCCCCGACACCTTCGCCGGACGCCCCGACCTCACCGTCCGCGCCGATCGCTCGCTCTGGATCGCCCGCCGCCCCTGATCCGGTCACCCTCCCCGCTGCGATCGCCTCGGTCGAACCACCGTGGGCTGGAGCCTGATTCCCGGCGAGTCGGCCCGCGGGACAACGCCACCCCGACATCCGCGCATATCCTGGTCGCAATTTTGCTCACGCTGATCGTGACCGGTGGTAGACGGCCCGCGATGGAGCAGAATTCGCGAAAGCTGAGGCGCCGGATGCGCCATCGCACCGGAACACGATCACGGGAGGCTGGGTGACGACGTCGCTGCCGATGAAGCTCGAGTACACCAGGGATGTCCATCCCGGTGTCGATGTGCCGCTGCTGCATGAGATCCTGCGGCCCGAGCGTTCGCTCTGGTCGCCGGGAGAACTACACGAGCTCGCCGATGCGGTGTCGACCGAATTGGCGCCCCGGCTGCGGGATATCGTCCGTTTCGATACCGGGCGGCGATGGTGGGCCCGGCTCGCCCTGACGATGGGCGTCGAGGTGTGGCTGCTGTCCTGGATGCCGGGCCAGGGCACCGAGCCGCACGACCACGGCGGCGCCTCCGGGGCCTTCACCGTCACCCTCGGCGAACTCGCCGAGGAGTATCGCCACATCGGCGCCCCGGTCCGCGCCGCGCGGTGGCGCCGCGGCGATACGGTTGCCTTCGGCCCCGGCCGCGCCCATCAGCTGCGCAATACCGGCACGGACGCGGCGGCCTCGGTGCACGCCTATTCCCCGCCGCTGCGTCCGGTGCGGGCGTACCGTGCGCTCACGGACTTCGCGGGCGTGGACCATCAGGAAGAGGTGTGAACATTACTGCCGACGATTTGGTTGCCGAAGCCAGGGCACAGTTCGACCGTGTGAACCCCGAGCAGGTGGCGGCACTGCTGGATGACGCCGGCGTCGTAGTCGACATCCGCCCCCATACCAACCGGCTCGCCGAGGGCGAGATCCCCGGCGCGGTCATCGTGGAGCGGATCGTGCTGGAGTGGCGGCTGGATCCCGCGGGAGAGCACCGGCTCCCGGGCCTGACGGCCGAGACGCCCGTGGTGATCGTCTGCAACGAGGGCTACGCCTCGAGCCTCGCCGCCGCCGATGTTCGCGGACTCGGATTGCGGCGCGCCACCGATCTCATCGGCGGATTCCGCGCCTGGAAGGCCGCCGGACTGCCAGTAGTTCCCGGCGGATCACCCGCCATTCCCTAGCCCGCCGGGCTATCGGACGTTCCGGACGAATCGTCAACCGTTCCCTGGACCGCCGAGCTGCCGGTGGTCCCGGGCGAATCGCCAACCATTCCCTTGGACCGCCGGGACATCGGAGGTTCCGGCCGGATCGCCGACGTTTCCCTAGGCCGCCGACCGCCCCTATCCGCGCGCTGCGGCGAGGAACGCGCGGATCAAGTCCGGCGACTTCACACCCCGCTCGCTCTCCACCCCACTGGACACGTCCACCCCCCACGCACCGGTCGCCTCGATCGCCGCACGCACATTCCCCGGGTGCAGCCCGCCCGCCAGCAGCCAGCGCCCGGCCGGAGTGGCGAACTCCGGCGACGCCCAGTTCCACGGCTTACCTGAGCCCGGTTCGGGAGCATCCAACAGCAACATATCCTCCCCGAATTCACCACTGCGGGGCGCGATTCGGGCCGCCGCCGTGGCACGGATGAGTACCCGGCCCGGGGCGCGCAGCGCCTCGTAGTACTCCGGCCCCTCGTCACCGTGCAACTGAACCGCGCGAATACCACTGGCCTCGGTCAGTTCCCGAACCTGCGCGATCGGCTGCCCGCGGAACACGCCGACGGTCAGCACGTCGTCGGGCACCCGCTCGGCGAGCCGGCGCGCGGTGTGCGCATCGACGGTTCGCGGACTGGGCGCGAAGACGAACCCGACCGCGTCGGCGCCGGCGGCGACCGCGGTGTCCACGTCCTGTTCGGTCCGCAGCCCGCAGATCTTCACGAAGAGCTCGGTCATATTCCGAGTCAACCAAACTCCGACTCCCGGCACTGACCGGGGGCCGCGCGTACCGAATGGTTGCCAATGGTTAACTCTGGGTCGGACGGGTACCCAGGATCCGGCAATCGCCGGTCGCCCCGGCAACCGTCCCGCGAAGCTTCACGACAACCCCGCACTCACGCAGCGCCGCTGAGGAGGAACTACCGTGAACAGCATCGTTTCCCGGGTCGGAGGCGGCCAGGCGACGGTCACGCTGGTGGAGGCGAATACGTTCTGCCTGTCCGACCAGCTCGGCGACATCCACCCCGGCACCGCGCAGGGACTGTTCTACCGCGATACCCGCGTAATCTCGCGCTGGCAGCTGCGGGTGGAGGGCCACCACGCGGACCAGCTCACGGTGCTGACCCCCGACGCGCTGGAGGCGCAGTTCGTGCTTCGCGTACCGCCACGCCCGGGCGTTGCCGACAGCACGCTGCTGCTGGTGCGCGGCCGCGCGATCGGCGAGGGGCTCACCGAGACGATCACCGTACACAACCTCGGTCACGAGGACACCGCGCTGCGGCTGACGCTGCATGCCGAGGCCGATTTCGCCGACCTGTTCGCGGTCCGCGAGGAGCGCGGGCACCACGGCGCTGCCGAGGTCGCCGTCGCCGGTGCGGAACTGCGCTTCACCGACCATTCCGATCACGGCCGCGGCGTAATCGTCGAGGCCACAGACGATCCCGTCGTTCTCCCCGGCGCGATCAGCTGGCGGATCGTGGTGCCCGCACACGGCCGGTGGAACACCCGGGTGGTGGTGCAGCCGGTGGCCGGGCATCGCAGGATCCAGGCCACCGGACCGGACCACGACGGCCCCCGCGACCGGATGCAGGCGTGGCACGCGACGGCAACCGGCCTGACCAGCACCAATCCGCTCCTGAGCTATGTTTTCCGGCAGACCGAGAGCGATCTGGGGGCTCTGCGCATCGACGACGACGAACGGACGGCCTACGTAGCGGCCGGCGCGCCCTGGTTCATGCGGCTGTTCGGCCGCGACAGCCTGCTCACCTCCTGGATGGCGTTGCCGCTGGATTCCGCGCTGGGGGTGGGCACTCTCGCCCGGCTCGCGAAACTGCAAGGTACGACGGTGAATCCAATCACCGAGGAAGAACCCGGCCGCATCGTGCACGAGATGCGCCGGGGCTGTGCGGGATTCGAGCACGGCGGAGCCTACTACGGCTCGGTCGACGCCACACCGCTATTCGTCATGCTGCTCGCCGAGTGCCGCCGTTGGGGCGCACCGGAATCCGAGATCTCCGAACTGCTCCCCGCCGCGGATGCCGCGCTCGACTGGATCGACCACTTCGGCGACTGTGACGGTGACGGATTCGTCGAGTATCGCCGTAAGACGGACCGCGGCCTGGCCAATCAGGGCTGGAAGGACAGCGGCGACGCGATCACCGACGCCGCGGGACGCGCGGCGGACGCGCCGATCGCGCTGTGCGAGGTGCAGGGCTATGCCTACGCCGCGCGGCTGGCGCGCGCCGAAATAGCCCGCGCCGGCGGCGATCTGTCCAGGGCAGAACGACTCACCGAGCGCGCCGCGGAGCTGAAGGAAAACTTCGACCAAGCGTTCTGGGCGCCCGAGCACGGCTGGTACGCGCTGGCCCTGGATCAGGGCAAACGCCGCGTCGACGCCCTGACGAGCAACCTCGGGCACTGCCTGTGGACCGGAATCGTGCCGGACGAGCGCGCCGAAGAGGTCATCGCGCGGCTCGCCGGTGAGGATATGGACAGCGGATTCGGGCTGCGGACGCTGTCGTCGCGGATGCGCGCCTACAACCCGATGGGCTACCACAGCGGCTCGGTCTGGCCGCACGACACCGCACTCGCGGTCGCCGGTTTGATGCGGTACCGGCATGTGCCCGGTGCGTGTGAGCTGGCCGGACGACTCGCCGAGGGCCTGATCGCCGCGGCGGTGCACTTCCACGGGCGGCTGCCCGAGCTGTTCTGCGGGTTCGGCCGCGACCAGTTCGGCGCGCCGGTCCCCTACCCGACCTCGTGTTCACCGCAGGCGTGGGCAAGCGCCGCGCCGCTGCTGCTGGTCCGTGCCATGCTCGGCCTGGCCCCCGACGTGCCCAATCGCACCCTGGATGTCGCGCCGCTGCTGCCGCGACGGTGGGGCCGGCTGGCGCTGACGGATCTGCGGCTGGGCCCGGTCACGGTCGAGATCGAAGCCGAGGGCGACACCATGCAGGTGCGGGGTCTGCCCGCCGATTGGACTCTGAACGGCGAGGGCTCCGAGGTCGCGGAGCGGGTCCCGGCGGTCGCCGACGCGTGACCCGCCGGGGAGTCGAGGGGCATGTCTCGAAACCGGCTGCACCCGCGACCAATTCGCGGGTCCGGCCGCACCGAGGCCGCTCACTCCGTCAAGCGGCCCGCTCCTGGGTAGTGTGCCGATAATCCGCTTGGCGGCGCAGCTCCTCGCGTTGGGTCCGGTGCTCGGGACACAGGTGGCGGTGCCCGCGGCGGATGTAGGCGGGGTCCAGTCGTTGTGCGAAGGTCAGGTGGTCGCGGCGCCAGCAATCGCCGCAGATGGGCTCGTTCATCTCGAACCTCCTCATTCCCCCTCGTTCGGCTGGTGGACCGGGAGTTCCCGGTCCGGATCGGACTCAATCCCCCCTATATCCATACTCATCCACAATGGCGGCGAACCGTTACCAGTGTGACCGTCCGGGACGCGCAAGGCGACCGATGATTCCATCTGGATCTTGTTGCGGGCGGCACGGTGTACGAATCCTCAACGGCGCAGCGCGGTCTCGTGTTCCAGGTGCGACAGCTTCGCGGGATTGCGCACGGCGTACAGCCCGGTGATGAGGCCGTCGTCGATGCGCAGCGTCATGACCGTGTCGATCTCGCCGTCCACGCGCAGGATCAACGCCGGGTGACCGTTGACCCGGCTCGGCTCCAGCGCCGCGGCGACGATCCTGACCGGGCGGGCAACCAGCAGCCGGGCCACCGTGGCCGCACCCGAAATCGGCCGCACCGCAGCCTGTTTGACGCCACCCCCGTCACCCAGGAACACCACGTCCGGCGCGAGAATATCCAGCAGGCCCTGCATGTCGCCGGTCGATACCGCCCGCTGGAACGCCTCGAGCGCATCCCGGGTCTGGGCCGCCGAGACCTCCCCGCGCGGCCGGCGCGCGGCAACGTGCGCCCGCGCGCGATGGGCGATCTGGCGGACCGCGGCCGGAGTCTTGTCGACGGCCTCGGCGATCTCGTCGTAGCCCAGGTCGAATACCTCGCGCAGCACGAATACCGCGCGCTCGGTCGGGGCGAGCGTCTCGAGCACCAGCAGCATCGCCATCGAGATGCTGTCGGCGAGCTCGATGTCCTCGGCCACGTCGGGCGCGGTGAGCAGCGGTTCGGGCAGCCAGGGGCCGACGTAGGACTCCTTGCGGCGCCCGAGCGTCCGGAGGCGATCCAGCGCCTGGCGGGTGGCGATCCGCACGAGGTAGGCGCGCTGTTCCTGGACGGTGGCAAGATCCACCCGCACCCAGCGCATCCAGGTCTCCTGCAGCACGTCCTCCGCGTCGGCGGCCGAGCCGAGCATTTCGTAGGCAACCGTGAACAGCAGGTTGCGGTGGGTGACGAAGGCCTCGGTCGCGGCGTCCGGGGGTGTACCGGTCATGGGCGGCTCCTGTCTCTGCTCGGCTCCTGCGTTGCTCACCAGACGCCGGTCCCCCTCATTCTGTGACACCCCGTTCGTATGACCGTCGTCACCCTGGCGAGATGTCACAGCAAGCGCGGCGCCACCATCTCATGGGCGACCGATCGCACCCGGCCCACGGGTGCCGCTCCCCGAGGAGGACCCGATGAACATCGCGCTGTGGATCGCCGCCGGACTGCTGGCCGCCGTCGCCCTGACCGGTGGCATCACCAAGACGTTCGTACCCCGGGCGAAGCTGGCCGGGGCGCCCGGCGGCGGATGGACCGCGAATACCGACCCCGGGTTGATCAAGGCCCTGGGCGTGCTGGAGATCCTCGCCGCGGCCGGGCTGATCCTGCCCGCGGCACTGGGCATCGCCCCGGTCATGGTCCCCGTCACCGCGGTGTGCTGGATCCTGCTGATGATCGGGGCGATCATCACCCACCTTCGGCACGACGAGGCCAAAGTCGTTGTGGTGAACCTGATCTACCTCGCCCTGGCGGTCTTCGTCGCGGTGGGCCGCAGCTGATCCGCGGCGCGACGAACATGTCGGATGGACCTGGCAGACTGCCCGATGTGGCAGGGATTATCACGATCGACGACATCCGTGCGGCGGCGGGGCGGCTGGCCGGGGTGGCCCACCGGACGCCGGTGCTCACCTCCCGGGTGCTGAACGAACGGGTCGGCGCCGAGGTGTTTCTCAAGTGCGAGAACTTCCAGCGGGTCGGCGCGTTCAAGTTCCGCGGCGCCTACAACGCGATCTCGCAGCTGACCGGGGAACAGCTCGCGCGCGGAGTGGTGGCGTGGTCCTCGGGCAATCACGCCCAGGCCGTCGCGCTGTCCGCGCGGTTGCTCGGGACATCCGCGGTCATCGTGATGCCCGAGGACACACCCGCGTCGAAGATGGCCGCCACCAAGGAGTACGGCGCCGAGATCGTCACCTACGACCGCTACACGCAGGACCGGACCGCCATCGGCGAGGCCCTGGCCGCCGAGCGCGGGCTCACCGTCGTTCCGCCGTACGACCACCCCCAGGTGATGGCCGGGCAGGGCACCGCCGCACTCGAGCTGTTCGACAGGACCGGACCGCTGGCCGCCCTGCTCGCCCCCGTCGGCGGTGGCGGCCTGATGGCGGGCTGCGCGACCGCGGCGACCGCACTGTCCCCCGGTATCCGCATCATCGGCGTCGAACCGGACGCCGGTGACGACACCAAGCGCTCGCTGGCGGCCGGTCACCGCGTCCGGATTCCGGTCCCCCGCACCATCGCCGACGCCCAGGCCGCCGACATCCCCGGCGAGCTCACCTTTACCGTCAATCGTGAACTGGTGGACGAGATCTGCCTGGTCACCGACGATCAGCTGGTGGCGGCCATGTCGTTCCTGTTCGACACGATGAAGATCGTCACAGAGCCGACCGGCGCCGCCGGTGTGGCCGCGCTGCTGTCCGGACGGGTCCGGTTGCCCGGCGCCCGGATCGGCGTCATCGTCTCCGGCGGCAATGTCGGCGCGGCGCGGTTCGCCGAACTGGTCGGCGGCTGACCACCGCCGTTACGAGGCGCGATACGCGCTGACATCGAAGGTTCCGTTCCGGTTCCGGAACGATGCCGCCGAGTCCGGCCACAGCAGCGTCACCCGGCCGGTCCGCTCGTCGCGGTACCAGCTGGTGCAGCGGCCCTGCGTCCACACGGTTCCGCGGGCGCGCTCGTCGATGTCGCGCATCGACGAGCGGACCGCCTCCGGCGTCACCTCGAGGACCGCGGCGGCCGTCGCGGCCAGGTGATCCAATGCGCCCAGCACGTAGTCGATCTGGGTTTCGATCACGTAGATGGCCGAGTTGTGGCCCAGCGCGGCGTTCGGGCCGTCCAGCACGTACATGTTCGGGAAGCCGTCCACGGCGGTCGAGGCGTGCGCGACCATGCCGTTGCTCCACCGCTGCGCCAGCGGCAGCGAATCGCGGCCGTGGATGTGCCGGGCGATCGACGGGCGGGTCGCGTTGAAGCCGGTCGCGAAGACCAGCACCTCGACGTCGTACGCGTTCCCGCTCGCGGCGACGGCCGTCCCCTCGCGCACCCGCGCCAGCGGGGTCGATTCCAGCCGGACGTGCCCGGCCTGCAAGGACGAGAAGTAGTCGTCGGAGAACAGGATTCGCTTGCAGCCGATCTCGTAGTCCGGGGTCAGCTCGCGGCGCAGCCGCAGATCGGGCACCTGCACGGCCAGATGGTCCAGCGCGCGCTGGCGCAGCAGGTCGATCTCGGGATGCTGGCGTCTGCGGGCCGCGATGCTGAGCTCGGCATCGGCGAACAGCTCGTCCCGCAGCGCGGTGATCGCCTGCGGATCGGCGGCGAAACGCAACAGTTCCTCGCGGGTGTAGAAGCGATCGCCGCGGGGCAGCACGTACGGCGCCGAGCGCTGAAAGACCACCAGCTCACCGGCCTCCCCCGCCAGCCGCGGCAGGATCTGGATCGCCGAGGCGCCCGTGCCCACCAGGCCCACTCGCTTGCCGACGAGCGAGACCTTCGGATTCCACCGGGCCGAATGCCATTGGCGGCCGGTGAATTCCGCCAGATTCTCGACCGGGGGGATGTTCGGCTCGGTCAGTCGTCCGGTGGCGACGATCAGGTTGGCCGCGGAGAAGTCGCCGCGGGACGTGCGGACCAGCCACCGCGCCTCGGCCTGGATCCACTCCGCCCGCTCCAGCGCGCAGTTCAGCAGCAGGCGTTCGCGCAGCCCCTCCCGCTCGACGCAGGACCGCAGATACGCGTGGATCTCCGCGCCCTCGGCGAAGACGCGGGCCCAGTGCGGGTTCGGCCGGAACGAGAACGAATACAGATGTGAGGGAATGTCGCACGCCACGCCGGGATAGCGATTGTCGCGCCAGGTGCCGCCCACATCGTCGGCCTGCTCGATGATGACGAACGACTCCCGGCCACGTCGAGCGAGCTGAATGCCCATGCCGATCCCGGCGAAACCGGCGCCGACTATCAGCACGTCGACGCGGACCGCATCCGCCGGCATCCCGGGGTCTGTCTGGTCCGGCGGTGTCGGATCAGACATCGGAGTACCGCGTCGTGCGCTGGCGCAGCGGTCGGCCCAGCCGCTGCGCGACGGCCCGCACCTCATCGACGGTCAGGGTGAGTCCGGCCTCGGCCCCGGCATCGGGCGCGAGTTGCCCGTCGAGCAGCAGTCCGCCCAGATCGTTGGCGCCACCGCACAGCAGCGTCGTCGCCTCCGCCAGCCCTACCTTGGGCCACGCGGCCTGAATGTTCCCGATGCGCCCGTGCAGGGCCAGCCGCGCGACCGCGTGCAGCGCCCGGGTCTGCCGCGGGGTGGGGCCGAGTCCCGGCACGTCGCGAAGTCCGGGCGCCGGAACCCCGGGACCGAAGGGCATGGCGATGAATTCGGTGAAACCGCCTGTGCGGTCCTGGATCTCGGCGAGCAGGCGCAGATGTGCGACCTGCTGGGCGGGCGTCTCGACGTGCCCGTACACCATGGTCGAGGTCGAGGACAGGCCCGCGCGGTGCGCCGCCTCGATCACCTCGACCCACCGGCTCACCGGCAGGTCCGTGCCGCCCTTCATGCGGGCGCGCACCTCGTCGTCCAGGATGCGCGCGGCGGTGCCGGGCACCGATCCGAGCCCGGCAGCGCGGGCCGCGGCGACGAACGCGTCCAGGGGCAGGCCGCGACGAGCCGCGCCGTCGAGCAGTTCCTCGGGGCGCAGCGCGTGCAGGTGAATCGGCGCGGCGCCGGTGATCGCGGCGATCAGCGCCAGGTAGTCGTCGTCGCTGTCGGTGGGCAACGGTCCCTGCATGCAGATCTCGGTCGCGCCCAAGGCATATGCCTCCGCCACCAGAGCCGCAAGCCGTTCGCGCGCCGCGGTGCCGGTGCCCGACACGTCGGCCGTGTCCAGGTTCCGGTTCACGACGTACGTCACCGCGTCGCCGACCGCCTCCCGCCGCACCGAGTCGGCCAGGCGGCACAGTTCATCCAATTCGGGGCCGTCGGCGCCCAGCAGCGCGACGTATCCCTCATCCGGCAACGACGCCGGAGCCTGCGCGGCCTCGGCCACCCACTCCCGCACGAGGCCCGCATCGGGCACATCAACGCCCGCGACCGCACGATCCACCGGCCCACCATACCGCCGGGCGGGGACATCCCAGTTCAGGGCGCTACGCGCCGGCGGCCTCGGGGCGGACGCCGGAGGCAACGTAATAGGAACCGCCCTGATACCACTCGAGCTTCGTATTCAACAGCTCCGAGGACAATTCCTCCGCGAATGCCCGGCTGCGGGCCGGGCTGCGGTGCGTATTGCCGGCGATCAGATCCATGACCGTGCTGATCGGGTTCAATGCGGACCGCAGGCCGGTGAATGAGCAGACGTCGCCGATCACGATCCGGCCGCCGCCCCGCACGGCACTCTTCAATGCCTGGAAGGCCCGCTCCGGCTCACTCACCATCGATAGCCCGAGAGTGCATATGCCCGCGTCATAGGACGACGCCCGGAGGACGCTCTCCGGTATCGCGCCGACGTCTCCCCGGTACAACTCGACGTTCTTCCATCCATTGTCCGAGATTCTGCGCCACGCCTGCAAAAGCATGCCCTCGGACCAGTCTATGCCGAGAATCTCCCCCTCCGGCCCGATGCGGTCCCGAATGAACGGGAATTCCAGGCCGGTCCCGCAGCAGAATGCGATCACGCGGTCGCCACGATGGAGATCCATCTCGTACACGGCCGCCCGCTTCAAACTGATCATATTATGCTGCCCACGGTCGTAGAACCTCGACGCGCGGTCATAAATGAAACGGGTCCGCCGAACCCACTTGGCGCCGATCACGGGAACGTTCGCTGGGGTGCTCA
This sequence comes from Nocardia albiluteola, assembly GCF_018860155.1. GTDB lineage: Bacteria > Actinomycetota > Actinomycetes > Mycobacteriales > Mycobacteriaceae > Nocardia > Nocardia albiluteola. Next base: position 72,207 of record NZ_JAHKNI010000006.1, on the reverse strand, counting down.
TTCCGGCCTCGCAGATCGTGGAGAAGGAAGGTCGTCGGATTGCTGCTTTCGGGCCATCGCCAACTCGCGACTCCCGAGTGTCGGACAGCCACGATTGCCGCCCGCGCCGGTGGACCGTCACCGCGCGCGAACGGGTGTATACAGGATAGTTCTCCCGCCTTCGCGCCACCGGCGATTCGCGCACCCGCCCCGGCGCCCGGGCGAAATTTGCAAGGATGCACAGCGTTGCCCCGAGCAATGCGTCCGCGATCAAAGAATAAGGGTCGCCTACGCCTCCTCACTTGGGACTAAATACCCCTAGACAACCCATAGCCAGCATCTATGCTGCTAGGTATAGCCACTTGCCGCACGTCCAGTCGGGGGTCGTGCAGCATATCCAGCTTGCCGTGTAGTAGCCGTAGTAGCCACACCGGCAGGCGGAGGAACGGGGTAGATGGAAGTGGGACGCACGGAGACCCGGCAGCAGATTCGATCCGCCGCCCTGGCAGCTGTTCGCCATGAAAAATCGCGACGGCACCCCCCTGCGGAAAATCTCCGGATGCCCGGACCGGGCGAGTTCGCTCATAACCTGCGGATCAGCGTCGAACACGTAGGCACATAGACCGGGCGCGGGACCGCCCATACCACCGCATTCCGGGCAGCCCCTGGGCCTGTCCGTGTCGAATTTCATGATCTTCGAACACTGGATTGATCATGCGTCAAATTTTGATTCCTTCCATGCCGTCGAGTTCGGGGATGTCCGATGGCGCGTTCGCCCTGTCCGCAGCGCAGCAGGGAATATGGTTCGCCCAGCAACTGGCCGGAGATATGCCGATCTCCATCGCGCAATTCGCCGAGCTCATCGGACCGGTCGATACCGAAATGGCGGCGAATGCGGGACGTCAGGCCGGCCGGGAATTCGGAACGGGATATGTGCGACTGATCGAGGCCGAAAATCGGTTGATTCAGGTAGTCGACACCACCCTGTACGAAGGCTATATTGTGCTGGACCTTCGTCACGAGAAGAATCCCGAGGCGGCCGCGTATGCGTGGATGCGTGCGGAATATTCCGCGCCGCTCGATCTGCTGGGTGACCGGCTGATTTCGTCGGCCCTGCTGCGTTTGTCGGACGAACGGTCTTTCTGGTATCTGCGCTTTCATCACATCGTGATCGACGGAATGGGCGCCCTGGCGATGGTGCAGCGCGCGGCCGAGCTGTACAACGCCGCGCTGCGCGAGGTCCCGGCGCCCCCGGCGACCGCCGACGATCTGGCGCGGATCGTCGAAGACGATGCGGCATATCGGGATTCGGACCGATTCCGCGCCGACCGGGAGTATTGGCGCGAGCACCTGGCCGGGATGGCCGATCCTGTCAGCCTCGCCGGCCGGGCCGCGGTCGCGGACGCACACCCGATCCTGGCCGGCGGCGAGCTGCCGCGCGAGACCGCGGAACTGATGCGCACGGTCGCGACCGCACAATCGTCGAGTGTCGCGCCCATCGTGGTCGCGGCGTTCGCGGCCTACCTGGGCACCATGACCGGTGCGACCGAGATCGTCCTGAGCCTGCCGGTCTCGGCACGGACCACGGCATCGATGCGGCGCTCGGGCGGCATGATCGCGAATGTGGTTCCGCTGCGGTTGCGGTTACGGCCCGACGCGACGGTGGGCGAGGTGATCGGCCTGACCCAGACCGAACTGACCGGCGCCCTGCGCCGCCAGCGGTACCGCCAGGAAGACATCATGCGCGACCTCGGGTGGCGCATGGACGAGATGGCCTCCTTCGGCCCCACGGTGAACCTCATCATGGCGGACACCCGGATCCAGCTCGGCCCGGTGACCGGGCGCCTGCACGTCTTGACCTCCGGGCCGATCGACGACCTTTTCGTCAACATCTATCCGGGCATCGGCGGCGAGAGCACCCATATCGACCTCCAGGCCAACCCCAACCTGTATCGCGACGACGAACTTCACGCCTACCGGTCGCAGTTCCTCGACTTCCTGCACCGATTCCTGGCCGCCGACGCCACTGCGCGGCTGGTGACCCTCGACGCGCTGTCCGATCTCGAGCGCTCGCTCGTGCTCCCCGCCCAGGGTGAAGCCGAGGAGACGCCCCGGACGTTCGCGGAGATTCTCGCGGCCGGAGCGGCCATGGATCCCGAATCGATCGCCCTCGTCGGAGCGGTCGATTCGGCCGCGGACGACACTGCGACGCACCGCAGCATGACCTATCGCGAGGTGGACGAGTATTCCAACCGCCTGGCCCGGGTACTCATCGCGCAGGGTGCCGGGCCCGGCCAGACGGTGGCGATCGCGATCCCGCGCTCGGTCGAGTCGGTGCTGGCGGTGTGGGCCGTGGCCAAGACGGGGGCGGCCTTCGTACCGATCGACCCGGCCGATCCGATCGACCGGATCGAGTACATGGTCGTCGACAGCGGGGCCACCGCGGGCCTGTCCGTGACCTCGGTACGGGACCGGCTGCCGGACCGCGTGCGGTGGTCGGCCGTCGACGAGCGACCCACCCAGGAGCGGATCGCGGCGAGTTCCTCCGCACCACTCGAGGATGCCGAACTGCTCGGCCCCCCGACCGTCGACGACCTCGCCTACATCATCTACACCTCCGGCTCCACCGGGCCGCCGAAGGGCGTCATGATTCCGCATCGGGGGCTCACGAGCGAGGTCGCGAGCTGCCGCGACGCACTCCGGGTGTCAGCCGATTCCGTTGTCGCGCACGTCGTTCCGCTGAGCTTCGACGTGTCGATCGAGGAATTGCTGGTCGCCTTCGCGACCGGTGCGAGGCTCGTGGTGATCCCGCCGTCGGCCTACGGCGGGCAGGACATGACCCGGCTGCTGCGCACCCATCACGTCACCCACCTCGATACGACCCCGGTGGTCGCCGCCACGCTCGACCCCGCCCAGCTGCCGGACCTGCGTGCCATCGCGGTCGGTGGTGACGTGTGCCCGCCCGAGCTCGTGGGCATGTGGTCCGGACGCCGGCTCGTGAACGCCTACGGAGCCACCGAGACGACCATCACCTCCACGTTCAGCGGCCCGCTGCGTACCGACCGGCCCATCACGATCGGCGGCCTGGTGCACGGCGCGACCGCGATGGTGCTGGATTCGTGGCTACGCCCCGTTCCCCTCGGCACCCTCGGCGAGCTGTACATCGGCGGCGCCGGGGTGGCCCGCGGATATCGTGATCGCCCCGCCCTGACGGCCGGCCGATTCGTCGCGGATCCACACGGCTCCGGCGCTCGCATGTACCGCACCGGCGACCTCGTGCGCTGGTCGGCCGAGGACGGTGCGTTGACGCTGAAATATGCGGGCAGGAACGACTTTCAGGTCAAACTCCGCGGCTTTCGGATCGACCTCGGCGAGATCGACGCGGCGCTGCGCCGGCAGGCCGACATCGACGACGCCGTCACCGTGGGGGTCGAGACGCGCGCGGGCGGCAACGCCCTGGTCTCATATGTCGCCGGAACGCCTGGCGCACAGGTGCATCCGGAGCGGCTGCGGGTGACGCTGGGCACCGTCCTGCCCGCGTACATGGTGCCGACCGTCATCACGGTGCTGGACGCCATCCCCTACACCCCGTCGGGCAAGGTGGACCGCGCCGCGCTGCCCGCAGTGGATTTCGAGGCGCTGACGACCACCGGGCGAGCGCCGTCGACCCCGCACGAGATCACGCTGGCGCCGCTGTTCGCCGAGGTGCTCGGGCTCGACTCGGTCGGCGTCGACGACAGCTTCTTCGCGCTGGGCGGTGACAGCATCGTGGCCATCGTGCTGCTGTCGCGGGCCCGGTCCGCGGGCCTGCAGATTTCAGCGCGGGATGTGTTCGAGCACAAGACAATTGCGGGACTGGCGGCGGTGGCGGTGGACGTCGACGGCCGCGGGCCCGAGGAGTTGCGGGGCGGCGGGGTCGGACCGATCGACCCGACCCCGGCGATGCGGGAGATGCTCGCCCCGGACGACCGCCACACATCGCTCGGCCAGGCCGTGCTCGTCGCTCTCCCGGCCGGAATCGACCGCGCACAGCTGGCGGCCGCCGTGCAGGCGGTGACTGATCACCACGACATCCTGCGGATGCGCCTGCACGGACAGGACGACGGATGGGCGGTGAGCGTGCGGCCGCGCGGTTCGGTCGATACCGACGCGTTGATCACCGTCGTGTCGGCGGTGGCGGACCTCGACGAGGTGTGCGAGCGCGAGGTACAGCGCGCGGCCGACCTGCTGGACCCCGCCGCGGGAGTGGTGGCGCGGTACGCGATCGTCGAACAGGACGACGGCCCGACGCTGCTGTGGATCGTGCTGCACCGCTGGGTAGTCGACGCGGCATCGTGGCGCATCCTGCTGTCCGACCTGGCCGCCGCATGCCGGAACCTCGGCGGGGCGAACGCCGGGCCCGCGCCACTGCCTCCGGTCGGCACGTCGTTCCGCTGCTGGGCCCGCAGGCTGACCGAGCGGACCGCAGAGCACATGATCGAACTGCCTGTGTGGCAAGGGATTCTGCAGACCGGTGCGGCGCGTGCTCACACCCTCGAGCTGGATCCGGACCTCGACACCCTCACGACCGCTGCGCGGCTGCATACGATGATCGGCCCGATTCCGACCTACACCCTGCTGCACACCGCCGCGGACCGATTCCATTGCGAGCCCGCGGATATCCTGCTGACCGCCCTGGCCATGGCCCAGGGCTCCCGGCGAATCCGCACGTGCGACGGCCGGACCGCGACGCTGGTGACGGTGCGGGGCGACGGCCGGGATCTCGACGCGGTGCCCGGCGCCGACCTGACCCGGACACTCGGATGGTTCGGATACGACTATCCGGTCGTGGTCGATCTCGCGGACATCGATCTCGACTCCGCATTCGCCGGTGGCGCGGCCGCCGGCGTCGCGATCAAGACGGTCAAGGAGCAGCTGCGCGCCGCGCCGGCCCGGGGCATCGGTTTCGGCCTGCTGCGGAATCCCGCGGTGGAGAACGGAATTCCGCTCGAGGCCGCACCCACTCCGCCGATCGGATTCAGCTACCTCGGCCGCGGCGTGACCGGCGACCTCGCCGACCACCCGGACGAACAGCCATGGCTGCCACGTCGTTTCGTGACCACGGGCGACGACCGCGCGCCGCTGTCGGCGGCCCTGGACATCACCGCCGCGGTGTGCAACACCGCCGACGGTACATCTCTCGCGGTGACGTGGACCTTCGCCACCCGGCTGGTGAATCGGGCGGATGTCGACGAGCTGGCCGAACTGTGGGAGTGCGCGATCATCGCGCTGGCCGATCACGCGCGATCGGCCGGCGCCGGCGGCCACACCCCCTCGGACTTCGAGCTCGCCCCGGTTCCGCAGGCGCAGATCGACAGGTGGGAGCCGGAATATCCGAATCTCGTCGATGTGTGGCCCCTGGCGCCGCTGCAGGAGGGGATGTTCTTCCAATCCCGGTACGACACCGAGGCTCCCGACGACTACCTGGTGCAGTCGCGGTTCACCCTCACCGGGCCGGTCGAGCACGACCGGCTGCGTGCCGCGGCGCGGGCGCTGGTCGCGCGCCACGACGCCCTGCGGACCGGATTCGTCGAAACGGCGCAGGGTCTGCGACAGGTGGTGCTCGCCGATGCCGACATCACCTTCCACGAACTCGATTTGACGGTCATCGCCGACCGGCGTCAGCGTGAACGCGAGCTCAACGAGGCGCTCGCGGCTGACGGCACTACAAGATTCGACCTGGCCCGGCCGCCGCTGCTGCGATTCATCCTGGCCCACACCGATACCGACACGTACATCCTGGTGATGACCAACCATCACATCGTGCTCGACGGCTGGTCGGGACCGCTACTGCTGCGCGAACTGCTGGTGCTGTACCGGAATTCGGCCGGGCCCTCGGCGTCGCCGGCCGCCGGGACGTACCGGCCGTTTCTGTCCTGGTTGGCCGAGCAGGATGAGGAGGCGTCCAAAGCGGCCTGGCAGCAGGCATTGTCGGGGCTGGAATCGCCGACCCACGTCGTCCCGGCACTGGTGAGCTCCCCGGACGACGGAAGCGACACTGTGTCGATCGATCTGCCGGCCGAGACCGTCACGGCCCTCGACGCCGCCGCGCGTGCGGCGGGGGCCACGGTGAACACCGTTGTCCAGGCGGGGTGGGCAATGGTCCTGGCACAGCTCACCGGGCGGACCGATGTCGTCTTCGGGGCCGCGGTATCGGTTCGGCCACCGCAACTTCCCGACGTGGAAGAGATGGTCGGGCTGATGATCAACACCGTCCCGGTGCACATCGGCCTGGACCCGCGCGAGCCGGTGACCGAGCTGCTGGCCCGCATTCACGCCGAGCAGGCCGCGGTGATGGACCACCGTCATGTCGGGCTCGCCGATATCCAGCGGTGGACCGGACAGCCCGGATTGTTCGACACCATGGTCGCTTTCGAGTCGTATCCGATCGACCTGGCGGCGCTGACGGGGGCGATCGAGGCGACCGGGATTCGGCTCACCGATGCCGTGACCATCGATGCGCCGCCATATCCGTTGACCCTCATGGTCGTTCCCGCGCCGGGTGAGGCGGGAACGATCGGCGGGATCCGGGTGACCCTGCGCGCCAGGACCGATCTCCCGGTGCGGCCCGACGTGCGCCAGCTGTGCGATCGCTTCGTCCGGACGCTCGGCCGGCTCACCGAAAACCCCTCGGCCCCGGTCACCGTCGCGGGATACTGCGAAGACGCCGATCTGCTTGCACGGCAGGGGCTCCCGTCCGTCTCGCCACTGCTGCTTCCGGACATTCTGGCCGCCGGTGCGGCGTTCGACCCCGACGCGATCGCGGTCGGATGCGGAGATGTCGCGCTGACCTATCGTCAGCTGGACGCCGACAGCAACCAGCTCGCCCGCATGCTGATCCGCCGCGGCGTCGGACCGGAGGTCTTCGTGGCGCTGGCGCTGCGGCGTTCGCCCGAATGGGTCCGTGCGGTGTGGGCGGTCGCCAAGGCGGGCGGGGCATTCGTGCCGGTGGACCCGAGCTATCCGGCCGAGCGGATCGACCACATGCTCACGGACTCGGCGGCGCGTGTCGGAATCACCCTGAGCGCCACCGGCCGGACCCTGCCGGACACGACCGACTGGTTGCGGCTGGACGACCCGGACATCATGCGCGAAACGCGCGCCTGCGCCCGCAAGCCGATCACCGACGCGGACCGCCGGACACCGCTGCGGATGGCCCACGCGGCGTATCTGATCTACACCTCGGGATCCACCGGGGCCCCGAAGGGCGTGATCACCACGCATCGGGGGCTCGCCGATCTGGCCGCGGCCGAACAGGAATCGCTCGGCCTCGACGCGACGGCGAGCGTGTTGCAGGTCGCCTCACCGAGTTTCGACGCCTCGGTGTTCGAGCTGCTGATGGCACACTCCTGCGGTGCGCGATTGATCGTGGCGCCACCGGATGTCTCCTCCGGGCCCGCGCTGACCCGGCTGCTGCGGACCGAGCGGGTGACGCACGCCGCGATGACCCCGTCGGTGGTGGAGACGCTGGAGCCGCCCGATACCGGCGATCTGCGGCTGCTCGCCGTGGCTGGTGAGCAGACCGAGCCCGAACTGGTGCGCCGATGGACCGCCGTCGTGCCTATGGTGAACCTCTACGGCCCCACCGAGTTCACCGTCTGGGCTACCGTGACCCCGCTGGCCGCGGGCGAGCACGTCACCATCGGCGGGCCGATCCGCGGCGCGGCGCTCACGGTTCTCGATCCGTGGCTGCGGCCGGTCCCCGCCGGTGTCGCGGGCGAGCTGTATCTCGCGGGTCCGGCGCTGGCACGCGGGTACCTCGATAGGCTCGGTCTGACCGCGAGCCGGTTCGTGGCCTGCCCCTTCGGCGGCCCGGGCGAACGAATGTACCGGACCGGTGACGTGGTGCGCTGGAGCGGCCGGGCCGACGGCGACTACACGCTGGAGTACCTGTACCGCAACGACACCCAGGTCAAGATCCGCGGCCAGCGGGTCGAACTCGACGAGATCGACGCCGTGCTCACGCGCGACGATCGGGTGAAATTCGCCGTCACCGTCGATCGGATCGGGCCGGCCGGAGGCACGGTGCTCGTGTCCTACGTCATTCCCGAAGCCGGAACGGAGCCCGACCTCGCGCGGCTGCGGGAGCGAGCGGTCGCGACGCTGCCCGCGCACTTCGTGCCCACGAATATCGTTGTACTCGACCGGATTCCGCTGACACCGGTCGGGAAGCTCGACCGTCACGCGCTGCCGGCGCCCGACTTCTCCGGCAACGGCCACCACTATCGGGCGTCGGGAACCGCCGAGGAGCACACGCTCGCAAGGATATTCGCGGACGTCCTGGGCCGCGAACGCATCGGTGTCGACGATTCCTTCTTCGAACTCGGGGGCGACTCCCTCATCGCAACGCGGGTCGTCGCGCGGATCAACCTCGAACTCGGCTCGGCCGCAACGGTACGGGACCTGTTCGACGCGCCGACAGTCGCGATGCTCGCCACCCATCTGGCCGCCGCCGACCGGGCTTCCGGTAGCCCCCTGCTCGTACCGCGGATTCGACCGGACCGGATCCCGCTCTCGCCCGCGCAGCAACGGATGTGGGCACTGAATCAGCTGGATCCGGTATCCGCCGCGTACAATATCGCGGTCGCGCTGCGGCTCACCGGCGAGCTGGATGTCGAAGCCCTGCAACGCGCCGTGGCCTATGTGATCGGACGGCACGAGAGCCTGCGCACCGTGTTCCCATCCGACGCGGAGGGGCCGCATCAGGTCGTGCTGCCCGCCGGTGCGGTGCCGCTCGACCTGACGATCGCCAACGTGGACGACGGTGCGCCGCTGCACCGGAGAATTTGCGAACTGGCATGGTCGGGCTTCGATCTCACCGAGGAACCCCCGCTGCGGGTGGGGGTGTACCGGATCGCCGGGACGGACCCGGCCGAGCATGTCGTCGTGCTCGTCGTGCACCACATCAGCGCGGACGGTGCGTCGACCGCCCCGCTCGCCGCCGACATCATGGCGGCCTACGTGGCCGGTCCCGAGGGCACGGACCGGCGTCCGCCCGCCGTGCAGTATCCCGATTACGCGCTATGGCAGCGCGAACTGCTGGGTGACGAAGCGGATCCGGAGTCGTTGGCGGCCCGCCAGATTCGATTCTGGAAACAGCGACTCGCCTCGCTCGCCGATGTGATGGAGCTGCCCGTCGATCGGCCCCGCCCCGCGGTGCCGTCCCTGCGCGGCGCGGACCTGGACTTCCGGGTCGATGCCGAATTGCACTCCATGCTGGTGAAATTCGCGCGGTCCGAGAAGATCACCATGTTCATGCTCGTGCACGCCGCGCTGGCCATCGTGCTGGCCCGGCTCGGCGCCGGCCGGGACGTGGTGATCGGCACCCCGGCGGCCGGGCGCGGTGCGGAATCGCTGGAGGACATGGTCGGCATGTTCGTCAATACGCTGGTGTTGCGCACGAACGTCGATCCCGATGTCTCGCTGCGCGACTTCCTCTCCCGCGTCCGGGAAGTGGACCTCGATGCGTTCACCAACGCCGATGTGCCCTTCGAGCGCATCGTGCAGGCGGTGAACCCGACCAGGTCGGTTGCCTATCATCCGCTCTTCCAGGTCCTGCTGTCGCTGCAGAACTTCGTCGAGCCGACGCTGGAGCTGCCCGGTGTCCAGCTGCAGGTGGAGGACATCGATCGCGGTTTGTCCCCCTTCGACCTGACTCTGGCACTGCGCGAGCGCTTTTCGGAGGCGGGCGAACCGGCGGGCATCACCGTGCGATTGAGCTTCGCCACCGACCTGTTCGACCTGCACACCGCCGAATCGTTGGCGGCGCGCTGGCAGCGGGTGCTGTCCACCTTCGTCGCCGACGCCTCGGTGGCCGTCGGGGACGCCGAGATACTGGACGAGAACGAGCGCGCCGCGGCCCTGGCGGTGGCGGGGCCCGAGGGCGGGCAGCCGGTGACGCTGCCCGCGGCGCTGACGGCGACGGCCGCGGCCTGGCCGAGGCGCCCGGCGGTGGTCTGCGACGGCGTCACGATGAGCTATCGCGATCTCGACACCGAGTCGAATCGGCTGGCCCGCAGACTGATCGGACACGGTATCGGTGCCGGATCCGTCGTCGTGCTGGCGCTGGCACGGTCCACCCGGCTGCTGGTCGCGCTGTGGGCGGTCACCAAGACCGGGGCGAGCTTCGTGCCGCTCGATCCGACCCAGCCGGCCGCCCGAATCGCGCACGTGCTCACCGATTCGGGCGCGGCGATCGGCCTGACCATCCGCGCCCATCGGGCGGCACTGCCGGACGACGTCGCCTGGCTCACGCTCGACGACAGCAACTGCGGCCGCCCCGAGCCGAGCGCCGCGCCGATCATCCCCGGCGAGCTGGTGCGGCCCATCCGGCCCGACAACACCGCCTGGATGATCTACACCTCGGGATCGACCGGAACGCCCAAGGGTGTCGCGGTAACCCATCGCGGTGTCGTCGATCTGATTGCCGCGCTGCGTGAGTCACTCGACCTGGACGAGACCGCACGGGTGCTGCAGGTGGCCTCGCCCGCCTTCGACGCCTCGCTGTTCGAGATGCTGTCCGGCTTCGGATCCGGTGGCGCCGTGGTGGTTTCACCACCGGATGTGTTCGGCGGCGCCGAGCTCGATGCGCTGCTGATCAGAGAACACGTCACCCATGTGTCGGTCACGCCGACCGTGCTGGCGACACTCGACCCGGCCGGGGCGCCGGACGTGCGGGTGCTCGTCGTCGGGGGTGAGCCGGTCGGCGCCGAACTGGTCGAGCAGTGGTCTGTGGGCCGCAGCGTGCTGAATGTCTACGGCCCCACGGAGTTCACGGTGTGGGCGACGATTTCCCGGCCGTTGACCGCGGGCGCGCCGATCACGATCGGCAGGCCGATCCGGGGAGCTGCCACGCTGGTCCTGGACGGGCGACTGGGCCCGGTGCCGCCGGGCGTGGTCGGGGAGCTGTATCTCGCGGGCCCCGCGCTCGCCCGCGGTTATCATCGCCGCCCGGGCTCGAGCGCCGGCCGATTCGTCGCCAATCCGTATGGCGCGCCCGGCGACCGGATGTACCGCACGGGAGATCTGGTGCGCTGGAAGGCGATTCCGTCCACCGACGACGACGCCGCGGTCCCGGAGCTGATCTATGCCGGGCGCGAGGACTTCCAGGTGAAGATCCACGGGCTGCGCATCGAGCTCGGCGAGATCGACGCCGCGCTCGGGCGCCTCGAGGGCGTCGCCTTCGCCGTCACCCTCGGCGTCGCCGGACCCGCGGGCTCTCCGGCGCTGGTGGCCTATGTCGTCGGTGAGCCCGGCGCCGAACTCGATCCGGGACGGCTGACCACGGCCGCGGTACAGATATTGCCCTCGTACATGGTTCCCACGGCCTTCGTCGTGATGGACGCGATCCCGCGCAACTCCGTCGGCAAGCTCGACCGCACCGCCCTGCCGAAGCCGGTGTTCGGGGCCGATGCCGCGGCCTACCGGGCGCCGAACACACCCGCCGAGGAGCGGCTCGCGGCGATCTTCGCCGAGGTCCTGGGCCTGGACCGGGTGTGCGCGGACGACTCGTTCTTCGCCCTCGGTGGGGACAGCATCATGGCCCTCAAGGTGATATCGCTGGCGAAGGCACAGGGCATGACGATCGCTCCGCTGCAGATCTTCGAGCACCGCACCGTGGCCGGGCTCGCCGCGGCGGTCCAGGACGCCACGGCATCGGGCCCGCCGATCCCGAGCACGCTGCCGCTGGATGTGCTGTTGCCGATTCGGACCGGCGGCGACGGATCACCGCTGTTCTGCATCCACCCGGCCTCCGGAACATCCTGGTGCTATTGGGGTTTGGCGGAGACACTACGGCCGGGCCGGCCGATCTACGGACTCCAGGCGCCCGAGCTGGGCGGGCTGGAACCACCGCGCTCTATCGACGAATACGCCGCCCGCTACGCCCGGGAGATCCGCAGCGTGCAGCCGAACGGCCCGTATCACCTGCTCGGCTGGTCGCTCGGTGGCATCATCGCCCACGCGGCGGCGGCCTGTCTGCAGGCGGCCGGGGAGGCGGTCGATCTGCTGGCCCTGCTCGACGCGTCGGGCACAGATGCCGATCCCGACGCCGCCGAAACCCTCACTGCCGGAGAGATCGTGCACACCTTCGGTTCGGTGTTCGGCATCGGCGACGTACCCATCGAGGCGACGGCCCAGGAGACGGCCGACCTGATCTGCGACCGGATCGGCGTACCCATCATCGACGAGGCCATCATCGAGCGAATCACCAACTCCTACAACAGCTCCGTGACCGGTGCCACCGGATACCAGCGACCACTCTTCGACGGCGACATGGTCTATTTCCATGCGACCGTGGACAGTCCGGAGGTCATGGGCCCGGACGGCTGGCGCCCGTATGTCTCCGGCACCATCACGACCTACGACGTGGAATCGACACACTGCGAGCTGACCACACCCCACGTACTGCCGATCATCGCGCGGGCACTGGACGAACACCTGGCAGGTGAAACCACCCCTCCGACATGACAACTGGATCCCCGCCCGCCGCCCGCCGAGTTGGAGGCATTCTCCAAGTGCGTGCGGGATAAGTGGCCGGCATGGTCCGCACCGACGGGGCAACGGTGGCAGCGGAATTGCCACCTTGCGACCGATCGACGGTCGCAAGGTGGCAATGCGTGAGGGGGACTCCCTACAGCAGTGGTGATCCCGGGGACGGGGTGAGTTGGGTGGTAGCCACCTCGACGATGGCGGTCGTGTCGAATCCCTCCATTTCGGCCCGTAGTTCGGGACTGGCCAAGTATCGCTCGGTGATCTCGGCCAGGTCCGCGTCCGCGGGGAACGACAGCAGCGCATACAGTTTCGGCTCTCCGGCGCTGTCGGTCCACAGGCCGTGGATACCGATGTCGAACTTCGGGAAGCTCGACAGATGCCGGGGGTAATGGATCGTCCGATACCGATCCAGCGCCTCCTCCGACGACAACGTGTACACCCGGAGCTGGTAATTCCGCATGATCAAATTCCTCTTCAACTGATGAATGCTTGTGTGCGCGAGCGGGGTTCAGACAGTCAGCAGCACTGCCGCATCGATCACCATCACCGCCGCGGTGGCGGCGTGCACACCGTAGGCGACCGCCTTGGGCCCACCACTGCGGAGCACGATCAGCGCATCCGCAATCGGAATGCAGGCCAGGGCGAGTACGACCCCACCGAGCAGCGTGGGGGTACCCGCGGCGAGCATCAGGAAGATGATCAACCCGGGAGCGGCGTCGCGAATGCCCTTGACTCGCAGCCAGTACAGGAATCCGGTGTCGTGGACGGGAGGGTTCGGGATGCCGAACCCGGCCATGCTCACCGGGTTCGTGATGAAACGTGCGCCCATGACGAACACGGCGACGCCGATGAGCGCGGCAAGCGCACTGCCGATGATGTTCTGCATGTGAATTCCCTTGTCGAATAGTTGGTTCGGGTTGTGGATGGTCGGTTCAGGCCGCGCGGACGCGACGGATGTGGCGGGCATAGCGGGGGCGGCCGACGATGTGCCAGACCCCGCGGACCGGTGCAGGCAGGACGGACAGCAGCGCGGCCCGCTCGGCCGGATTCGCCTCCTCCAGCACCAGACCGAAGAGCGTGAGCAGGGTGAGCTTGGGCGTGTTGGCCACCAGATGCTCGCCGAGCGAGCCCCACTCCTTCTCCGTGATGTGCTGGGCCGCAAGCGGAAGCAGCGTGGTCTCCTCGTCGTCGAGGTGTTCCAGCAGGACCGCCCGGTGATCGGCGAGGGCCGCCACCAGGGTGTCGCGCTCGTCCGCGCCCGCGCCCGCCGCCCACGCGGGTACCGCGGAGTCCAGCCGGGTCAGCGTCGCCGCGACCCGCTCGTGCTGTGCTTCCATGCGCAGGACGATCTCGGCCTCCAGGTCGACGCGGGCCAGCAGCGGCGGCCAGAGCAGCTCGTCCTCGCCCTCGTGGTGGTTCTTCAGTCCCAGCTGGTAGTCACGGAGGTGGTCGGCGATCACCGCCGCGCGCGCGGTGTCGCCGGGCGCGACCGCCGCCACGAGATCCACCAGCAACCGCGATTCGCGGCGGAAGGCACGGTGGACGATCACCATGTCCTGGGTGTTGACGGTCATCTGGTGCTGCCTTTCCTCGGTTCGAACGGTTGTTGTCGGTTCGATGGGTCGAGATTGCGCCCCAGCACTTGGAAGGCATTTGGAGCCGACTCGGAGCCCTGTCCACGGGTACGATCTGCGAGGTCATGGTCATGATTCGGGTATTGGGCTCGTTCGCGGCCGAGGTCGGCGGCGAGCCCGTGCCCCTCGGCGGACCGCGCCAGCGCGGCGTGCTCGCCCTGTTGGTGGCGGCGCGTGGTCAGGTCGTGCCGGTGGATCGGCTCGTCGAGGACCTGTGGCGGGGCGAGCCGCCGTCGCGTGCGCTGGCGTCGCTGCAGGCTTATGTGTCCAACCTGCGGCGCCTGCTGGAACCCGGCCGTCCGCCGCGGACCCCGGCCCGGCTGCTGATCAGCGCCTCGCCGGGATACGCGCTGCGGCTGCCGCCCGCGGCGGTGGACGCCTGGCGATTCGGGGAACTGCTCGACGAGGCCCGCGCGGCCGGCGATCCCCGCGCCGCCCGCGATCGGCTGGCCGAGGCGCTGGCGCTGTGGCAGGGACCCGCGTTCGCCGAGGTCGCCGACGAACCGTGGGCCGCCCCCGAGACCGCCCGGCTGAACGAGCTGCGCCTGGTCGCGCGCGAGCTGCACATTGCGGCGGGACTGCGGCTCGGCGACCCCGCGGCGGTGGTGCCCGAGGCCGAGGGCCTCACCCGCGACGACCCCCTGCGAGAGGCGGGCTGGCGGATGCTCGCGCTCGCGCTGTGGAGCAGCGGTCGTCAGGCCGATGCGCTGGCCGCGCTGCGCCGCGCCCGCGCCACCCTCGCCGACGAGCTGGGCCTGGATCCCGGCCCGGACCTGGTGGCCTTGGAGGAGGCGATCCTCACCCAGCGCACCGACCTGCTCCGCGCGGCCGTCCCGCCCGCGCCCACCGCCCGGCCTCCGGCAACCGCGCCGTCGGCCGAAATAGTCAGCGCGCCAACGTTTGTGGGGCGCGAGCGCGAGCTCGCGGCCCTGCTGGCCGCCGCCGGCACGATCACCACCGAGGCGCGGGTCGCGCTCGTCACCGGCGAGGCGGGGCTGGGCAAGTCGACGCTGCTGGAGCAGTTCCGCGCGCGCCTGGAACGCGACGGCTGGCTGGTGGCCGCCGGACGCTGTCCCGAGCAGGCGGGCGCACCACCCGCGTGGGCGTGGGTCGAGGCGCTGCGGCAGCTGGCCGCCCGAGTCGCGCCGGGGGAGTTCGCGCCGGACGTGGCACCGCTGCTGTCGGATTCCGCGCCCGTCGACGGCGATGCCGCGGCCGGGCGTTTCCGGCTGCGGCAGGCCGTGTGGAACTGGCTCGCCGCCGCGGCAGCCGACCGCCCGGTCGCCGTCATCCTGGACGACCTGCACTGGGCGGATACCGTCACGCTCGAGCTGCTCGGCGGCGGCATCGGCAGGCGGGCCCCGATTCTGGTGGTCGCGGCATACCGCGCGGACGAGAGCGAACGCCTCACCGAAACGCTCGGATCGCTGGCCCGCACCGCACCGCTGCGGCTGGACCTGGCCGGACTGAACGGCGAGGCCGTCGCGGAACTGGTGCGCGCCGAATGCGCGGCCGACGACGCGACCGTGGCCGGGATCGCCGAACGGACCGGTGGCAACCCCTTCTATGTGCGCGAGAGCGCGCGGCTGCTGAACGGTGAGGGCGCCCTGGTCGCACTCTCCGAGGTTCCGGCCGGTGTGCGGGATGTGCTGCGGCGCAGGCTCGCCCGGCTCCCGGAGCACGGGGTCGCGGTATTGCGGCTGGCGGCGGTGGCGGGCCGCGAGAGCTCGGTAGACGTGCTCGTACGGGCCGCCGATACCGACGAGGACAGCGTGCTGGACGCGCTGGACGCCGGCGTGATCGCCGGGCTCCTGGACGAGCCGGGCCCGGGGCGGGTCCGGTTCGTGCACGCGCTGGTCCAGGACACCCTGGTCACCGACGTCAGCAGGTTGCGGACCACCAGGATGCACGCCCGGATCGCCGCGGCGCTCGAGGGCAGTAGCGATGTCGCGGCCCTGGCCCACCACTACGCGCGGGCCGGGTCACCGAAGGCCGTCGGCTATTGCGTGCGGGCCGCCGAGCTGGCCGAGGCGCGCTACGCCCACGACGTCGCGGCCGCCCTGCTCACCGACGCCGTCGCCAATTCGAGCGACCCGGATGAGCGGGCCGACCTGCTCGGCCGACTGCTGCGCGCGCAGGTCAGGGCCGGGGCCGTAGCCGCGGCCCGGGACACCCGCGCACGGGCCGTGGCACACGCCGAGTCGATCGGCCGCGACGACCTGTTGATCGCCGCGTTCACCGCCTGGACCGAGCCCACCCCCTGGCAGGCCCGCACCTACGGCACGGTCGACCGTCCCATCGTCGAGCGCGTCAGCCGCCTGCTCGAGCGGACCGGCCTCGCCCCCAACGTACGCGCGCACCTCCTCATCGCCTACGCCCACGAGCTGGTCGGCGAGGAGGATCCGACCGTCGTCCCAGCGGCACAGGAAGCGGTCGATCTCGCCACCGCCCCCCGCCTCCGGGCCGCGGCGCTGCTGATCCTCGCCCGCGGTACCGGGCGGGAGGAGTACTCCCGCGAACTCGTCCGGTTGGGCGTCGAACACGACCTACCGGTCTATCGCGTGACCGGGCTGTTCAACCTGGCCGCCAACGCCGCCGCGGCCAACGACCCGTCGACCATGCGCCGCGTGACCCAGGAGGCGCTCGACCTCGCCCGCGCCTATCGAATGCCGGAGGCGATCGGCGCCGCCGAGATCGCGCTGGCGACACTGGTGCTCATCGAGGGCCGGTTCGCCGATGCCGAGCGCCTCTACATCGAGGCCACCGAGCGCATGGGACGCGCCGGATCGGTGCACGCCGCGGGCTTCCTGCCCCTCGCCCTGGCGGCGACCTGGCTGAACGACGGCACGCTCGGTGACCACCTGAACGACGTGCGATCCCTGCACGAGACGCTCGGCCCGATGGTCGCCGACCTGCTCGCGCTCGCCCTGCACGCCGCGGGCCACATCGACGAGGCCCGGCGGGCTCGCCGATCGCCGGCCCCGATCCGCCCCGACTTCTTCTTCACCTTCCTGACCAGCCTGCGCGCGCTGGCGATCGTCGCGCTGCACGACCGCGCCGCCGCCGCGGCCATCTACCTGGAACTACTCCCCCACCGCGCCGGTCCCCCCGCCGGTGCGGAGAGCGTGGCCCTGGCCCTGCGCCCGGTCGCCCACACCCTCGGCGAACTCGCCCTGCTGCTGGGCCGCGACGACGACGCGGCCGCCCACTTCACCAAGGCCGCCGACATAGCCGACCACTGGAACGCCCCACACTGGTCCGCCGACGCCCGCGCCCGCGTCGCTCGCATCCGCGGCATCCCCGTCGTCTAGACCCGCGCAACGATTGAATCCCGCCGCGTCGACTCACCGCGGCCGTCCCGCGGCGGGCACCACCGTGCGTGAGGACGCGATGCCGAGCACAATTCAGCGATGCTCGGGTGAGTGAGCGCCGTTGGCGCCCAAGCAAAGACGACCGTGAACAGCTTCCGCACCGAAGGATGGGCACGGCTCGGTGAAGGTACTTCGTCAGGCATGCATGATCTGTGCGCGGTATCGATTGTTACTTCGTTGGAAGCGGCCCTCGGCGGAACATACAAGGGTGCTTCCAGCGGCCGTGATCCGGTGGTCGTGGGGAGCAGGCGGCCAAATTATCCGGCCGATGGGGTCTATGCGGCCAATCGCCGGGCTGTCCATTGGGTGAAACTACGAGGGCGGTCCGACCTGAAGCGGGGTTAAGTAGCTGTACGTAATTTTACGGTGGCACGCGGTTGGCGGGGATGCGAGCCTTGCAGCGCGAAAGGTTATCGATGAATCGAGCCGGCGAGCCGGAGACGACACGGTCATGGCCTTTCCTCTGTCTACCGACAATGGCGTCGGCATGGTCGCCGAAGATGTCGACCAGCAGGTGGAGGATGGCCGGACCCCGCGGTCGCGAGGGCTCGGGGCGCAGAGGGTAACGGATGAATTCTGCGGCGTGGTTTCCGCGCGACGGTGATGTTCACCTGCGAATATGGATTGATGGCGTGGTCTTCGACTACAGGGCCACCGTTGTCGCGGCGCGCAATCTCCTGCACGACTGGGCGCGGAAGCGGTGGTACTCGATCGAGCTGATCCGGGATGCCGTGGACGACGTGGGTTCGCTTCGGCGCCTACCGTGTGAGCGCCTGTACCAGGGGCCATAAGAGGCCAGTGTTTACGGGCCACGCCGCAGTAGTGGTCTCTGTCCTGCGAGCCCGCGCGGGCCGATCCATCAACGGCGAGCAATGCCTTGCCGATCGTCGAGGAACGAGCGGGAAGACGCCCGGCTCATCCCATCGTGGCGGTCGTCGGCACAAGGCCAAGATCGCGACACCGCATGGGCCGGGGCACAGGACCTGCGGCGGCCGGGCCGACCGGCCGCCGCGGCAGTCCGGTCTCAGCCAGCTGCGGCCAGACGGCGGATGGCCAGCTCCGCATACAGCGCGGCGCCGTCGGCCAGTACCGTTTCGTTGAATTCGGCCAGCGGGGAGTGGTTGGCCGGGGCACGCTCGGGATCGGCGCCGTCGGCGACCGCGCCGAGCATGAGCATCGCGCCCGGCACCTCTCCGAGCACCCGCGAGAAGTCCTCCGATCCCGCGCCTGGCTGCGGCTGCCAGGCCAGCCGCTCGGCGCCGTGCAGCTCGGCCACGGCCGCCGCGGCGAACTCGGTTTCGCGGTCATCGTTGACGGTCACCGGATACAGCTCGGCATAGTCGATGTCGACCGCCAGGCCGTGAGCCTCGGCTAGGCCCCGCACGGTACGGATGAACCCGTCCTTCACCCGAGCGTGTGTTTCGGGCGAGTAGGACCGCACGGTCGCCTCGAAGTAGGCCTCATCCGGAATAACGTTGTTCTGAGTGCCGGCATGCAGCGATCCGACTGTGATGACTGCCGGATCGTGGATGTCCACGCGCCGGGTCACGAGGGTCTGCAGCGCCAGTACCATGGCGCAGGCGGCGGGAATCGGGTCCAGAGCAAGGTGTGGCATCGATCCGTGCCCACCCGCTCCGTGCACGGTCACCCGCACGGTGTCCGAGGCCGACAGCACCGGGCCCCGGCGGGTGGCGAACACCCCGGTCGGCACCCGATTGCTGGTCACGTGCAGAGCGTAAGCGGCGACGGGTCGCTCGCCGGCGGCGTCGAGCACACCCTCGGTGATCATGTGACTCGCGCCGTCGTAGCCTTCCTCGCCGGGCTGGAACATGAACACCACATTCCCGGCCAGCTGCTCGGCGCGCCCGCTGAGCAGCTGTGCGGCACCGGCCAGCATCGTGGTGTGCAGGTCGTGACCGCACGCGTGCATCCGGTCGGTGGCGGCCTCGAAACCCAGCCCGGTGCGCTCGGTCACCGGCAGCGCGTCCATATCGCCGCGCAGCAGCACCGCGGGTCCCGGCCGGGCCCCGCGCAGCACCGCGGTCACCGACGAAACCGACTGTCCCGGGACGATTTCCAGGGGAAGGCCCGCCAGCGCGGTGAGGACTTTTTCCTGCGTTCTCGGCAGCTGCAATCCCAGTTCGGGTTCCCGGTGCAGGGCCCGGCGCAGCTGGACAAGATCGTCCTGCATCGCGGCGGCATCCTCACGGATGGACATCGGCGTTCTCCTTCTTCATGGTTTCGGTGAACAGACGGACCTTGGTCACGGTGTAGCTGCCGGCGAGCATCGCCAGCGCGGTCGCGAAGACGTAGATCGGAATTCCTGCGCCCAGGTGAGCACTCTGCAACGCCTCGGCGATCATCGGGAACGTGCCGCCGAACACGGCGATGGTGGCGGTGGAGACGACGCCTGCGCCCAGCGCGCGGACGTCGGCCGGCATCAGCAATGCCCCGAACACGTTGGCGAGCGCGCAGAAGGTGGCGGCACCCACTCCCAGCACGAGGGCGGCGACCTGGAACGGGATCACGCCGTGCGCCATGCCGAAACTAGCCGGTAGCACGGAGATCACGCTGAATGCGGATCCGATGCGCATGACCCGCAGCAATCCGAATCGATCGGCGAGCGCCCCCACGACCAGCATGACCACGAGCACGACCACCAGCACGACGGTCATGAAGGAGGTGGCTGCGGCGGTCTTGGCGGCGTGCACATTGGCCGCGTACTTCGGCAGGTAGACCAGCGCGAAGTAGTAGGAGACCGTGCCGCCGAGGGAGGTCAGGAAGATGGTGAGCACCGCCATCGGATGGTCGTGGAACACCCGGATCAGTGGCGGCCGGGTGTTCGTCACCGCGGGCTTGCCGTGCTCGAAGTGGCCGCTCTCCGGCGCGAACGAGCGAATCCCCAGGGCCAGCAGGCCGAGCAAGCCGCCGGCCGCGAAACCCCACCGCCAAGCGCCGTGGTGTAACGCGTCGTCGCCCAGGATCGCGGTCAGCACGGCCACCGTGCCGTAGACCAGCAGCGAACCGACCATGATGCCGCCGTAGGACACCGCGCTGAACAGGTAGCGGCGGCGCGGCGGCGCGGTCTCGGCGACGTAGGCCGCCACGGTCGGGCCCTCGCCGCCGTAGGCCACGCCCTGCACAATGCGCAGGGCGACCACGGCCACTGCGGCCCATGCACCGATCCGATGTGCCGTGGGCAGCAGCGCGATGGCGAAGCTGGCCACGGAGATGATCGACATGCACAGCAGCAGGTTGAAGCGGCGGCCGCGCCGGTCGCTGATCGGCCCGAAAATGATACTTCCGAGCGGGCGGGCGAGGAATCCGATGGCGAATCCGCCGTAGGCGGCGATCATCGAGGCCAGCGAGTTGGAGCCGAACAGGTCCTTGGCGAAGAACGCCGCGAACACCACATAAACGCTCCAGTCGAAGGATTCGACCACGGCGCCGATGGTGGCGGCGGCGAGTTCACGCCCGTGCAGCGCGATCCTCCGACGGGGGATGGATCGGACCCCGATGGATCCGTCCGCGACCAAATCTGCCATTACCTTGGCTCCTTCCTGGCCGGCCGACAGCACTGTGTGCAGATCGAAGAGATTGCGCGGAAGGCTATAGTCGGATTCACATGTGTTGGTGAATCTTCAGAAACCGATCTATCTGAAGGACAGAATGCAGGATTCGGTCGAGCTCGATGAGCTGGAGCTGCAATTGATCAATGCGCTGCAGATTAACCCGCGCGTGCCGTGGACTGTGGCCGGCAGCGTGCTCGGCGTCGACCCGGTCACCGCCGCACGGCGCTGGGATCGGCTGACCGGCGCTGGATTGGCGTGGATTTCGGTGTATCGGGCGCCGACGCTGCGGCCGTTCGTCGGCGCGTGCATCCAAGTGCAGTGCGCGGCAGGCAAGGCCAACGCCGTGGCCGACCAGCTGTGCGGCGATCATCGGGTCGGCACCGTCGAGCACATCACCGGCGACGGCGATCTGCAGCTGACCGTGTTCGTTCCCAGCCTTTCCGAGCTGTCGTCCTATGTGCTGACCTCGCTGGGCGCCATTCGCGGCGTGCGGGACTGCCGGACTCATGTGATGACCTCGATCCACACCGAAGGCAGCCGCTGGCAGTTGCGTGCGCTGACCGCCAGCCAGCGGGACCGGATCGCGGCCACCCGGCCCGAACCCGACGGCCGGCCGGACGAGTCGCTCGCAACGCCGGATCGGGCGCTGCTCACGGCGCTGGAACTCGACGGACGGGCCACCTTCGCCGTGCTTGCCGCGCGCACCGGTATCAGCGGGTCCACCGCCCGCCGCCGGGTGAATTCGCTGCTGGCCACCCGCCGCATCGTATTGAGATGCGAAGTGGCTCAACCACTGTCGGGCTGGCCGGTGAGCGCGTCGCTGTGGTGCCGGGTGGCGCCGAGCGACCTCGACCGGGTCGTCGCCCTCCTGGCGCAGCTGCCCGAGACCAGGTTGTGCGCGACGGTGACCGGCGGGCGGGCGAATCTGCTGCTCGCGGTCTGGTTGCGCGCGACGGGCGACATCCACCGGCTCGAGGCCGCGCTGTCCGAGCGGGTGCCGGAGCTGGACGTGCTCGATGTCGCACTGGCGTTACGGCACGTCAAACGGCTGGGGCGGCTGCTGGACGAGCACGGCCGGGCCACCGGGGTCGTCCCGCTGTCGTTGTGACCGCGCTGCCGGCTCGACGGCGTCGCCGACGGCCGCGGAGCGAGCGCCTGATCAGCTACCGGCGCCGCCGTGATCGGTCCAGGCAATAGCGCGCAGCGGAAACGAGCCCATCCCGCGCACCGGCCCCGGCAGTGCGACCAGCCTGGCACCGATGCCGGGGACCGCATCCAAGTTCGTCACCACCGCCACGTTGCCGGGCCTATTCGATTGGTGTGGTGAGCCGGCAGGTGTGGTCTTGTGCCGGGAAGGTTCCGTCGCGGAAGTAGCGGTTGGTGGTGTCGAGGATGCAGGTGCTCAAACCCGGACGCAGTACCATGTGAATCCTGGTGTCGGCCAAGGTGATCAAGCGCGACCCTGACATTTGACGATGCAGCGCTACCGCTTGTGGGTAGGGTGTCCGGTTGTCGCCGGTGGCCTGCAGGATCAGTGCGGGCACGGCGTTGTCGACCACGGTGGGTGGTTCCACGGGCGGCGGCCAGAATGCACAGGGTTGAATGTTGTTGGCCAGTGCGGCGAAGATCGGCTGGGTCGGGCGGGCCGCCTGGATCGCATTCCAGTACCAGGCTGGGTTGGCGGGCATCGGTGCGTCCGCACACCAGATCTGCACCATGACCGAATCTTCGTCGTGCTTGTCGGCCTCGATCTGCTGGTGCAGTTCCTGGGGCACCTGCGGTGCGCGTCCCTGGGCCGCGTCGGTGATGGCTCGTACCGATGCCGCCAGGGCGTCGTTCAATCGCGCGTCACGCAACATGTTCCACAGCACGGTCGGCAGGAGATGATCATCGAAGCCGAAGCCCTCGACCACGATCGGCGACAGCGCTGCTCGGTCGATCAGGCCCTGGACTCTGCGACGCACCTCGGGCGCGGAGGCGCCGAGGTGGTACTGCCGGTCACGAGCAGCGACCCAGCGGGCCCAGTCGTCGAAGGCCGCTTCGACTGCCGGCCCCCAGTCCTGTTGCAACCCAAGCCAATAACGCTGCGGATCGATGGCACTATCGAGCACCATGCGATCGGATCGGCCGGGGAACAACTGGGCGTAGACCGCACCCAGGTACGTTCCGTATGACACGCCGTAATAGCTGATGCGGTCCGCGCCCAGTGCCGCCCGGATCACGTCCATGTCGCGGGCGGTGTTGCGGGTGCTGAGCTGCCGCATCCAGGCCTGATCACCCACCAGGCAATCGGCGGCCAGCTGTGCTTGCAGAACTGTTTCGGTGACGAATCCGGGCAACCCGACACCCGCCGAGCGGATCGGGGTGGAGACCGGCCAACCGCATCGCTGCTGCCGCCCGGAGCGGGCGACACCGCGCGGGTCGAATCCGATCAGGTCATAGCGGCTGAGCACATCCGGTTCGAGAACATAGCCCACGAGACCGAACGCATCGATCCCCGGCGTACCCGGTCCGCCCGAGTTGGTCAGCAGCACACCACGACGGTGTGCGGTGTCACGTGCCGGGATCCGCGAGACCGCAATCGTGATGCTCGGCCCGTCCGGCCTGCCGTAATCGAGTGGCACCTCGACCTCCGTACAGGCCGCGCCCTCCGCCACCAGGGCCGCATCATCGCACGTACGCCAGTCGAGATGTTGCTGATGAAAGCGTGTCAACGGGTCTGCTGGTTCAGCGACCGCAACACCGGAGGCAGAGGCCACCGTGACCGCGAGAACGGCAACGATCACCGTCGCGACACCACCCCAGACATCATGCAGCAAACCATGAGGACGACGACGCTCCCGGAACGTGGCCGAGTACCGAACTCCAACACCCACGAGGACCAGACCTTTCAGCAAGTCGAGACCGAATCGCACCGGGAGCCATCGCCAACCACCCAGCCGAGCAGAAATCACTCCTGGTCAGCCGCAAACCCAGGCGACTTCGGGGAAACCACGGTGTTTGCACCTCGACCGCGGATTTCGCGGCGGGTTGGCGGAAGCGAGTGTAACGTCCGATCACTGGGATCGGCGGTTATGTGAGCTCGTTGTTGAGCAGATATTCGGCGACGGTCGCGTAACACATAGCAACCTCACGGCAAATATGCCCGGTTGCCGCGGCGGTCCGCAATACGGCTGCGACCCCGGTGCCGACGGCGAAGTATCCGATCGGCAGCCGACCGCGCCGCTCTGCCGACTCAACCGATGAGTGGCCCACCCGGGAATTGCCCAGGTCTCGAATCGTTGATTTGCGCGGATTCGATATTACGATTTACGCAGGCACGTCTGGTGCACAGGAGGCGCAGGGTGCTTGCCCAAGTCGATTTTCGGCGGGTGTTCGAAGCCTCGCCGGATCTATATCTGGTGCTCGACCCCGACCTTCGGGTCGTGGCTGTGACCGACGCGTATGCGCAGGCGACGATGATCGACCGCGATAAGATCCTCGGTCGCGACGTTTTCGAGATTTTTCCCGACAATCCCGAGGACACCGCAGCGGAGGGGGTCCGTAACGTGCGGGCGTCGCTGGAGCGGGTCTTGCGCGGCGGGGTCACCGATGCGATGCCGGTGCAGCGTTATGACATCCGCAAGGCGGACGGCAGTTTCGAGCAACGGTTCTGGAGCCCGTCCAACTCCCCCGTCCACGACTCCCACGGGCAGTTGCTCTACATCGTTCACCGCGTCGAAGACGTCACCGAGTTCATGCGGCTGCAGGCTGCCGAAGCCGCACAGCAACGGGAAACCGCGTACCTGCACGCCACCACCGAACGCATGGAGCAGGAAGTCTTCACCCGTGCCCACCAGGTGGCCGAGAGCAGCCGTCGGCTCAAGGAAACCAACGCCGAACTCGCCGAGTTGTATGCGCGTACCAAGGAACTCGACGAGCTGAAAAGCCAATTCTTCGCCAACGTCAGTCACGAACTGCGAACCCCGCTGACGCTGATCCTGACGCCTGCGCAGCAACTGCTCAGCGCGGTGCCCGCCCACGATCCGGCCCGCAGCGGCCTGGAGATGATCATCCGCAACGCGCAGATCCTGCTTCGGCAGGTGAACAACCTGCTCGATGCCTCCCGGCTGGAGGCCGGTGCGGTGCGACCGGACTACACCCGGGTCGACATCGCCGAACAGGCCCGCCTCAGCACCGCGTTCTTCGAATCGCTGGCGGTCGACCGCAGCACCGAATTCATCGTCGACACCCGGCCGGTGATCGCCGAGCTGGACCCCGAACATCTGCAGCGGATACTGGTCAACCTGCTGTCGAACGCCTTCAAATGTACGGGCACCGACGGGATCGTGCGCTGCACGGTCCGGCCGGAGCGCGGTCACGTCGTGATCGAGGTCGCCGACAGCGGTCCCGGAATCCCCGCAGCACACCGGGACGCCGTGTTCGACCGCTTCCGGCAACTCGACGGCGATGCAGCCCGCTCGACTCCCGGCACCGGGCTGGGCTTGAGCATCGTCCGTGACTTGGTCAGGCTGCACCGCGGCGACATCCGCATCACAGATGCACCCGAAGGCGGCGCGTTGGTGACCGTCGACCTGCCCACATCCGCGCCGGCGGGCACTCCCGTCCGCGCGAGAGCCGACCTCGAATTCGCCGAACAGCAGACCGCCGCCAGCGAGGCGCTCGCCGAATTCACCGCCACCGCACCGGCACCGGACCTCGAATCCACCGCAGAGACAGCGAAGCCGGTCGTCGCCGTCATCGAGGACAACCCGGACCTGAACGCCCTGTTGCAGCGCACGCTGTCCGCTCGCTACCGCGTACTGGCCGCCTACGACGGCCGAAATGGGCTGGAACTCGCCCGCAGCCACCGGCCCGACCTGCTCATCTGCGACATCATGATGCCGAACATGGGTGGCGACGAACTTCTCAGCCACGTTCGCGCCGACCCCATACTCACCAACACTCCAGTGTTGGTCCTCAGCGCCCGAGCCGACGACCAATCACGGCTGGCCCTACTGCGGGTCGGCGCCAACGACTACCTGCCCAAACCCTTCGATATCACCGAACTGCAAGCCCGCGTCGACAACCTGGTCAACCTTCGCCTCGCCGAATCCCGACTCCGCACACTGCGGATCGCCGGCGAACGCGAACGCATCGCCCTGGAACTGCATCGCACCGTCGTGCATCGCTTGTTCGCCCTCAGCCTTCAACTCATCGGAACCCGACCCCTGATCCGCGGCGCCGCCGTGGCCGATCGCCTCGACGCCGCCGTCACCGAACTCGATGCCATCATCGACCAGATCCGGCTCACCATCAACGAACTGGACACCACCGCCACCAGCGGCGTCGATCTCCGCACCCGGCTGTCGGGCCTGATCGGCGATACCGCAGAAGCCCTCGGCATCCACTCGGCCACTACGTTCCGAGGTAGGTTCGACACCCTTGACGACGCTCTCGGCGACGCTCTCCACGGCGCCGCCAACCACCTCGTCGCGACCATCTCCCGCTGCCGCCCGGACAAGATCACACTCAACGCCGATCTCGGTGACCGCGAGCTGACGCTCGCCATCACCGAAACGGCTACCGCCAGCACAGTCATCCCACTTCCATCGGCCAGCGACACCGACCTCCTTCCCCCGGTGCTCACCGCCCGAGACGCCACGCTCGAGGTCACCGCGGCACCGCCCGGCGACACCACGTGGACCTGGAAGGTCCCGATCCAGGGCTGGCACCAGACCTGATGGGGCCGACATGGAAGCCGGCGGCGTGGACGCGCCGTCGTCATAGCCGACCGCCAAGACCGCGTGGCCGCCGACGACCCGCTCGTTCGGCCCTGGCATCGGGACCTCGCCGTTCTTGGCCACCTCGGGTGACTCGAAACTCTGGTACACAGTGAAGCCGAACACGACCGCCAGGCGGGAGGCGAGCGCGTTGCGCAGCTCGCCCATGGTGGCGATGCTCTCGTACCTGATCGCGATGTCGGTCTTGGCATTGACATAGCAACGCCTCGGCGGCTTCTGGGCGAAGAGCGCGGTGTCGTAGGGCCACAGGGCCTCCGGGCACACACCCTCCCGGTTGACGACCTTGATGCCGTCACGGATCTGGGCGCCCGAGTCCGAACCAACGGTGCCTTCCCTGGCTCGCTCGTTGTAGTAGATGAAAAGCCGGGACGGCATGAAGTCGGTTTCCCCCTGCCGATCCCGCTCGTACTCCATCGCGGCGCCGATGGCATTGGCTGTGCACGACCCCAACATGCCTTGGTCGTACACCGGCGGCATTTGTGGCCGCAGGTCGTGAGCGCGGCCTGCATGCTCGGGGGCCGCGCCCACCTCGTCGATGCGTCAGGGGAGCTGGTCCAGTAGCCACCATCCGGCTTCTTCGGTCATCCATGAGGAATCCGCCGGCGGTGTGGATGCGTATAGCGACTCATCGAACATCGACAAGCCTGGATCGTCCTGGGCGGTGAGGCCCTCAACGTCAATTGTGCTGTCGGTGGTGATCTTCAGGCTCCTGGGTAGGCGGGGCATGAAGCCGACGTCATTGAGTGCGGTCTGCTCGGCCGGGGTCGGTATCGTGCTGTCGAGGGAGAAGTAGGCGCCGACGCCGTGGTGGACTCCCTCGTATTCCAGATCCGCCAGCACGTATCGCGCCACGAGCGCGGCCCGGCCGACGC
Source organism: Nocardia albiluteola (assembly GCF_018860155.1). Classification (GTDB taxonomy): domain Bacteria; phylum Actinomycetota; class Actinomycetes; order Mycobacteriales; family Mycobacteriaceae; genus Nocardia; species Nocardia albiluteola. The sequence continues at coordinate 44,465 of NZ_JAHKNI010000006.1, read as the reverse complement.
CACCGAGGACTGCTGGCTTATCGTTCGAGCGGCGCCTTTTCGTTTCCAGCACCGCGGATCTGACCGCGCCGGCCGCGGTGTCCCAATCCGCGACAGGGCCATAACTGACGAGGATCGCGTCGCGGCCGCGCTCGGCGAGTTTCGTGCCGAACGGATAGTTGGGGCCGTTCACCGTGTCGGCGAAGGCTTCAAGTGCGGCGGCGTCCCGGCCGCGCTCGGCAACCAGAATTATCGGCGCGATCACCTGCGGTCCTGAGAACAGATACGCCCACGCGGTCCCCCCGCTATCGAGCGTCCACTCCTGCGACGGTTTGCTCTTGACGGCCATGATCGAACCCTCCTACGGGTGAGTACGAACGAACCACCGGAAACAATCCGTGAACTCTGCTGCCTCCCCGCGCGCGAAACCGGCGGAAAGACGCGCCACTACCATGCTCGCGACCGGTGACCAGCCACCTGAGCCAGTGACTACCAGACCGGAACAATGAACAACGATAGAAGACAACCCGCCCGGGCCGAACCGTTTCCAGCCGAAGGGAATGTCTGACACCGCGGCGATTCGGGGCTCTGGTTGCCCGCGCCGCGCCGTCCGACCGGGCAACCTCCGACAGCACGGTGAACGCCTGATGGCAGGGTTAAGGTGGGGCGTCGGTGATCGTTCCCTGCACGGTTGCCGACGGCACGAAGGTTATGAAGTCCACCGCCCAGGGCCCCGGGCATTCCGCACGAGGTCCTGGGCGGCGAAATGTTCGGGTGCGCTCGAAGAGCGTGCACCAGCCAGGCTGGACCACTCTGTGATGTTCGCCGGAGATTTCCCTGTACCCCCGCATCCGTGCTGGCCGGGTACGGCATTGCGGGCTTGTTCGGTGTCACCCTCGGCGCTCGGCAGCGCCATACCGTCAGCGCGGTAAGATCAAGATGAGGAACTGATCATCCGGGGTTGAGTAACAGCTCGGGACCTCGGAGACGGTCTCGGTGTGGCCATCGACAACTGGACGGCACGAATCTACGGCCCATGTCCATCTCAATCGCGGGTGCGAGAAGAATGTGGGATTCCTATGTCTTCCAAATACCTGGCTCCGGTGGTAAGAAGCGACCCCGTCCGACCATCGTCTGCTTACGTCCGTGTCGTGCGAACTCGGCCTTGTGTCGGTGTCACGCTGTGCAGCGTGCTCGGTGAGGTCGATTTGGACACCGCGGCGGAGTTCGAGCGGCAACTGCTCGCAACGCTGCACACTGCTGAACCGACCATCGTCATCGACCTGTCCGAACTCGGTTTTCTCGGTGTGGCAGGACTGGAGGTGCTCGATGACGCACGGGCATGGTCGAAGCACACCCACGAGATGTACCTCGTCACCGGCACCCAGGGCGTGGACCATGTGATCGCGGCCAGCGGTATGTCGGCGTGCTTCGACACTTTCGCCAACCTCGACGACGCGCTGCGTGAAGTGGCGAAGCGACACGGTCACGGATGAGAACGCGGCCCATGTGCGCTTACCGCTCGAATCGCGGAGGGCCATCAGCAGGGAGCACAAGTACGTCACCGATCTGCAGCTGCTGAACCTGTTGTACGGGCGGCTGATTCTGTTGTAGGGGCGGCCGGGCGCTCGGGCCGGACGCAGACCATGCCCTCGCTGAAGCCGGCCGAGCCGATGCCGAAGGCTGCGTTCAGCCGGTCGAGGTTCACCAGGGTCAGCAGGGCGGTGATCTCCACGAGCTGCTCGTTCGTGAAGTGTTCCTGCATGCGAGCGAACAGTTCGTCGGTAACCTCCACCGGGGTGCGCATCACCGCGATGGTGTATTCGAGGGCGACCTTCTCGCGATCGGTGAACAGCTCGCTGGTACGGAAGTTGGGCAGCGCCAGCAGTTCCGGGTCGTTGAGGCCGGAGTTGCGGCAGATCTGCGAACCCAGATCGAGGCAGTATTCGCAGCCGATCAGCTGCGAACCCTTCAGCTCGACGAGATTGGCGAGTCTTGCATCGATGGTTCGGTGCTTGCGGATGGCCTGATTGAACCGGCCCATGCCGATCATCATCTTCGGCTGGTAGGCCCAGATCTCCATCGGCTCGATCCCGCTTCCGAGCTGCGGATCGCGGCCGGTCAGCTTCCGCATCATGCGTGGCCCGAACAGGTAGGCGAGCTTCACCAGCGGTGCCGCCTTGCCCATCGGGACTCCGGGAATTCGTGCCATTTTCTCGTCCTCCTGCCTGCGTATTGATCCCCCTTCAACGGTAGGCGTCCGGGCTCGGCCGGATGTGACACCGCAGTGCCGCCCTACCGCCCTGGGTCGCCTGGAGCAGGGCACGCCGAGCACGCCTGGCACACCCTGTTCGACACCGTTCACGCCCCACCCGCCGTCTGACTCCCCGACCGCCTCGCCCGAGCCGGGGTCCCGACCAGGAACAAAACGTTCCGTACCCCAACCCGAGCGGCAGAACATGATCACCCATCAGGACGGCAGTTTCGCCGCGATCACGTCGGTATACACGATCTCCGGCGACGCAGCGAGCAGTCGCGCCAACTCCTCGACCGACTGGCCATTGGCCTCCAGGTGATCTTGACGACCCGCGTCGTCCGCGAAGGCGTCCACAACGGCAAACGTTGTAGGCCCCAGGCGTAACGCCAACCACACGGCCGTCGACTCCTCGCGCTGCACCGCAGCCAAAGCCGCGTTCAGTATCGCCTCGACCTCATCAGCCTTGTCCGCCTTGGCCTCGAGCCGCAAGAACAAACCAACCTTGACAGTCATGGCACTCCTTAACTGGTCAAACTTTTGTATTGATCGATCTGAAAGTACCGTAACAGACATTCGGAGTGATCGCTATAGAATAGGAACACAACCCGATAGGAGCGAAGAGATGCCGATGGGCCGCCCTCGCTCGTTCGACCGCGAAGCCGCGCTCGAGCGAGCCGTCGACGTGTTCTGGGAGCACGGCTACGACGCCACCTCCATCGCCCTGCTGTGCGAGCGGATGGCGATCAGCACACCCAGCCTGTACTCGGCGTTCGGGGACAAGCGCGCCTTGTTCCTCGAAGCGCTCGACCGCTACCTGCACACCTACGGCGCCTTCACCGCACAGGCGCTCGCCGAGGAACCCACCGCCTACGGCGCGATCTCGCGACTGCTGCACGAGGCCGCGGGCGCCTACACCCGTCCACAGCACCCGGCCGGCTGCCTGCTCATCACAGCGACCACCAACTGCACCCCGCAATCGGCGGACCTCAAGACGCACCTGAGTGAAATACGCAGGGCCGCAACCGAAGCCCTCGAGCAGAAGGTCCGCACCGGCATCACGGCCGGCGAACTCCCCGCCGACACCGACAGCCACGCCTTGGCCCTCTTCTACGGCGCCACCATCCAAGGCATGTCGGCCACCGCCCGCGACGGAGGCGACCGCGCCGACCTCGACGCAATCGCCGCGACCGCCCTTCACGCCTGGCCTCGAACGCCGTCGAGACCGGACTCGCACCGTCGGTGAGCGATGCCGCCGCGCTCAGGCGGGTGTGACCGCGTAGGGCGCTGCGCCGCTGAATTCGGCGGCGTGCCGTAGCGCGAACTGCCCGAAAGTGGTCGGCTCGATGCCGAACTTCGTGTGGGTGCCGAGGTAGACCTCGGCCACGCCGAGTTCTCGCCGTTGGTTGAACAGCTGCAGGAACGCGTTGGCGCGCGCCGGCGGGTATCCCGCGTCGAGCCACTCCCGCAGCTTCTGCTCCGGCGCGACATCGACGTAGGTGACGGGTTTGCCTACGGCGCGCGAGATCCGGTCCGCTATCTCCTCGACGGTCAATGCGTCGGGTCCGGTCAAGTGGTAGGTGTGCCCCTCGTGTCCTGATGTGGTCAGCGTGGCATGGGCCACTTTGGCGATGTCTTCGATGTCGACCGGGGCCAGTGTCGCGGCCCCGAGCGGCAAGCGGATCTGCCCGGATTCGAGGATGTCCGGGATCTCTTCGAAAAAGACCTGCATGAACTGACTGGGACGCAGCACGGTCCACGCGACCCCGGAGCCGGCCAGGTACCGCAGGATCTGCTCGTGGCTGCGCGTGGAGCGCATGGCGTTCGGGTCCATCCCACGCGTGGCGTCTCGGCCCGAAAACTTCACGATGTGCGACACCCCGGCATTCTTGGCAGCGTCGATGAAGGTCACCTGGGTCTCGAGCAGATCTGGCCCGGCGCCCGAAATCATCAGCACACGATCCACTCCGTCGAACACGCCGGTCATGGTGTGCGGCCACAACATGTCGCCATGAACCACCTCAACTGTCGGGTATTGGCTCAGGTCGACCCCATTGGACGGGGTCCGGACCAGCGCGCGAACCGGTTCGCCGCGCCGCGCGAACTCGCGTATCACGGCCGATCCCGGACGTCCGTTCGCCCCGGTTACGAGGATCATCTGCACTCCAATCGTCATTTAGTACTAAAATAGTATCTTGTAGTATCAAGATGGAACTTACAAGTCCCAAACTGGCCTCGAATCCGGGTAGGGTGGCCTTCGTGGAGTCGACACGCAGCTACGAGGACGCATGCGCCGTCGCGCACGCCTTGGACCTGGTCGGCGAGCGCTGGTCGCTGCTGATCGTGCGAGAGTTGGTCTTCGGCCCGAAACGTTTCACCGATTTGCGCCGCGGCTTGCCACGCGCGAGCCCGAACCGCCTGTCCCGACGGCTCGACGAACTAGAGGCCGCGGGCGTGCTCCGCCGGCGCAGACTCCCGCCTCCCAGCGCGTCGTGGGTGTACGAGTTGACCGATCGGGGCCGCGAACTGGAATCGGTCCTGTACCACCTAGGTCGGTGGGGTAGACGCGCACCCGGGCGCGATCTCGAGGCGCACCTCAGCGCCGACGCGGTGATGCTCGCTCTGCGGGACGATTTCGCACCGGACCGCCCCGACCGCGTCGAAGCGCGGTTTGCCTTCCACCTCGGCGACGATCACTTCGATGTCCACGTCGCCGACGGCAAAATCGATGTCACCAGGGCCGTGACCGACCGCCCCGACGTGTCGGTCACCACCGACCCGAAAACCGTTGCCGCCCTTTTCACCAGGCGGATGACGATCGCCGAGGCACAAGCCGCGGCACGACTCGAGGTGGAAGGCGACCCCGACCTGTTGCAACGCCTGTTCGAGGCGGCACCCCGCCCTGCCGGCTGAGTTCAGGTATCACTGTGGTTCTCCTGCAGGAGAGTCAGTCATGGCGCTGTCCGACGAGGTCGAATCGGTTGATCATCGCCGGATCCTGGTAGCTGGTGATTCCGGTGACCTGGTGTGCGTCAACCGCCAGCACCACCACAGCGAACAAGGTGAAGGGCGAGTCCGGGTGCTCGCGGCGGTAGGCCACTGCGGTGGGTTGCCCGTTCACGATCGTGGGATGCATCCGGTATCGACCGGCCGTCGTGCCGATCACCTGCGCTAGGCGCGCGATACAGCGGTCTTTGCCCGCCAGCGAGGTGCCCAGGGGTACGGATTCGAGGGTGGCGTCGTCGCGCAGCAGCTCGGTGAGCGCGGGGATGTCGGCGTTTTCGAACGCGGCCATGTATCGGTCGAGAACGGCGCGGGCCTGCGGCGAATCCGGTTCGGGCACTGCGTCATCCACGGGTGCGAGTTCGTCGAGTGTGGCGCGGGCGCGTTGCAGCGCGCTCTTGACCGCCGCGACGGTGGTGCCGAGTATGTCGGCGACTTCGGCCGCGGGGTAGGACAGCACCTCGCGCAGGATGAACACCGCCCGTTGCCGTGGCGGCAGATGTTGCAGGCTCGCTATCAGCGCTAGCCGCAGAGTCGATCGGGACACCGCGATCTCGGCGGGGTCATCGCCGGCAGTCTCGTAGAGCCGGTTGGGAAATAGCTCGATCCACAGCGGATCCGACGTGCCGGTGGCGAACGGTGAATCGGGATCCGCACTGGTTGGGCCGATTCCGGACGGCAGGACTCGGCGCTGCTGATGGGCCACGGCTGTCAGGCAGAGGTTGGTGGCGATCCGGTAGAGCCATGCCCGCGCCGTCGAACGTTGTTCGAATGATTCCCAGCCACGCCATGCCCGCAGGTAGGTCTCCTGAACGAGATCTTCGGCTTCGTGGACCGAGCCGACCATCCGGTAGCAGTGGGCGATCAGCTCCGGCCGGTACCGGTCGGCGGTGCGTAGAAACTCGTTCCGGTCGATCGTGCCCGAAATCATTGGCCGCATGTCAGCTCCTCCACGAACGTCACGGTTGTCAGCCCCGATCGGCCAGGACAGTGTCGGCGACGGCGCCGCCCTCACGAACCCGAACGCACCGCTGGTTGGGCACATCGGCACACCAGACGGCGCCCTCGCTGTCGACACATATCCCGTCCGGCACGCCGGTGCCGAGGTCTGCCCAGACGCGTCGCCGGGACGGACCGCCGGCGGCAGACACCCGAGCCACTCGAAATTCATCGGTGGCACACCGACCTGCGAGCCGGGAGCCAGGTCGACAGGTTCAATTCCGGATGAATGCGGACGCGAAGCTCCGCAGCGTGTCGGGGTCGAGCGCGTCGGCGAACCCGACGATCAACTCGTCGACGCCGGCCTGCTCATAGACGGCGAGTCGCTCACCGATGGTGTCGAGGGTGCCGATCAGCCCGTAGTCGGCCAGCGAACCGGGAAAGACCAGCGGAGCCCACTCGGGAACAGCCGCCCGAGCTTGCTCGTCTGTATCGGCGATAATGCAGTAGGACGTCGAGGTTTTCGTGATGGTGGCGAAGTCGCGTCCCACATCGGTGCAGTGCTTGGCGAGGATGCCGTACTTTCGCGCCACTTCGTCCGGCGGTTCCTGCACATTGCACAGATCCCCGTACTTCGCGACCAGTCGCAGAGTGACCTTCTCACCGCCGCCGGCGATCATCACCGGGATGCGTGGTTGTTGCACGCCGGCCGGTTGATTGACCACCCCCGCAGCCCTGAAATAGCTGCCGTCGAAGGTAGTCGCTTGCTCGGTCCACATCGAGGTGATGATCTGCAGCGCCTCCTCCAGTCGGCGCAGCCGTTCGGGTGCGGCCGGGAAGTCGTAGCCGAAGGCCCGGTACTCGTCCTCGTACCAGCCCGCGCCGATCCCGAACTTCAGCCGGCCGCCCGAGATCACATCGAGGGTCGAGGCCATCTTCGCCAGCAAGGTCGGGTTGCGGTAACCGTTGCCGGTCACCAACTGCCCCAGTTTGATGCGCTCGGTCTCGCGGGCCAGCGCCGCGAGCGTGGTCCACGCCTCGAAGACATACGCGCCGGGCGGCCCGAACGGAACAAAGTGATCCGGCGCCCAGATCGTGTCGAATCCGCATTCGTCGGCGACCACCGCGAGATCACGGATCGTCGAGAACGCCGCGACCGGGTCGGTGTAGCCGTAGAACTCCTGGGTGGTCCCGGTCGGGATGTAAAGACTGAGTTTCATAGCGGGGCTGTCCTTTTCGAGATCGGTGTCATGTCCGGTGGAGAGGTTTATCGCTGTTCCGTGGCCTGCTGCGGGCTGCCGTGATATGCCTCGATCAGCCATTTCCCGTCCTGCTGTACCAGCACCCAGGTCCCCCACTCCCACCGCTCGGCCGCCGGCTCGCTCTGACCCGCCGCCACGGTGACACTCCTGGAGATCACCACTGCGGCGTCCTCGAGAACCCGAACGTCAGCCACCTCGTGAATGCGTCGCGAGGACTTCAGCGGGCCCGCGAACGCGGCCCCCATCCCGGCCTGAATCGCTTGTCTGCCTGGCAGATACACACCCGGCAGAATCACGGTAGCGGTCTCGCTGTAGCACGCGGCGAACGCGTCAGCATCACCGGCGGCCCACGCCGTCGACGCCGCGTCGAACAGTGCCCGCACCGCGCTGTCGACCGCGTCCGCAGTCGGATTGGCATAACTCGTCATCGATCTTCCTCACTCTCGGCCCTCCGATCGCGCCGCTCGCGCGATCGGTGTGGGATGTACAGAATGAAGACTCCGGCCCAGCCGAAAAGGAATCGCAAAGAATGACGAGCGATGAGTACTGACCACGGCGCGGGGCGGATTCGGTACACACCGATCCCACCGTGGGCGCCAGCGGTCTGAAGTGCCGAACGGCTCGGGCACGCGTCACGTGCTACGCCATGACCCCCACCACACTCATGTCGCGAGGCGCGGCGACGACGCCCAAGCTCGCCCCGCTGTTCCCGGGTGAACCCCAATCGGGCGGCGCTGCGACCCCGGAAAAACAGAAAAACCCTCGGTTACCCGAGGGTTGCTGCTCCCCCATCTGGACTCGAACCAGAAACCTGCCGACTCGCCGGACAGCCGACTACCACAAACCACCTGGGCTGTCCCGAGATAACCGAAATCTGTTGCAGCGCTTTAAAACACTGAGCCAGTTGACAACCGCGGGCTATCCGAGCCGTGCGCTCGCAACGCCAACGTCACTCTAGTTTCTGGACACTTCATGGACGTGCCAAACATCGACCACGCGACCCAGGCACACTCGGAAGATCTACACACGTCTCATGCACCGAACATCTTTGCCAGCCTCCGTCACGACCAGACATTGTTCGCCGCTACACAGAGTCTGTACGGGCCATGACGATCTCCGACGAATTCCGAGGCCCCAGGCGGGGCGGTGACCCTCACGGACCACTGCCCCATCAGAGCGAGAAGAGCTGGCTGAAGCTAGCGCGGTTCAGCAGGCCGGACCGCCGAGGCGATGAGCTCGGTAATCGAATTGATCTCCTTTGTGCCCGACAAGTAGCCGATGCCGCGGTGCAGGTGGATGGTCAGTACCCGACTCAGCGATTCATCGGTCAATGGTTCACCGTCAGTAGCGCACCGTTGCCTTAGCAGGGCCATGTAAACGTCGCCGTAGGACCCGGCGAAGGTCTTCCAGCTCATTTCGACGTTCGAGTCGGTGTTGATCTCTTTCACTGCTGGAACGGATGGCTCACGCAATGAGAGAGCCAATGCCCAGCGGCACAGCACGTTCCAGTTCTTGATCTTGGTAGTTCGTTTGAGCCGTACCAACTGGTCGCGGGCGGGTTGGGAGAGTCGGATGGTGTCAAGCGACATGTTCGGCTCCGCTGGTCCACCAGTAGCCCGGTTGTACCGAGGTACTGAAGGTGGTGTCGTCGTGTACGAGCGTGTAGGTGTGCGACAGGTGTGGTTTCAGCCGTTGCAGCAGGTTCTCGTCGATCTCTTCGTCGGTCGACAGCAGTAGAACCTGGTGGCTCGCGTTCGGGAAGTAGCGATCGACCAGGTGCTCACGGTGTCGGCTGTCGAGCCGACCCAGCGGCGTGTCGATCACACTGGGCAACCAGTTTCCGGCCACGCGTGCGAGGCCCCAGAGCAGCGATACCGCCAGCAGCTGGCGTTCGCCTGCGCTGAGACGAGCCGGGTCGATCTCGGTGTCGTTGTCACCCATCAAGGTCAGCTGGAACCGTTCAGTATCGATACGCAGATCGCTAATCAAGCCTTGCTTACGCATCAGCGTGGTGAAACTGGACAACACTGCGACCTCGAGCTGATTGACGTGTCGGTTCAGCAGGGCTGTACCGTACTTGCCGAGTATCTCGCGCTGACGGTCACAGTGGTCGATGATGCGCTTGACTTCATCGGCTCGAACCAAGGCTTCGACTCGGGTCTCATGTGCTCGCTTCAGCTGCGCCTCGATACCAGCCACCTGGTTCTTCTTGTTCTTATATTCGCTGGCCGCAGCGTTCTTGTCGGCGGTGAGGCGAGCAACGCTGCCCCTGGCTTCCTCCAGGTCGGCGATACGGGTGGCGATCACCGACTCGTCAGGCACGCCTTCGAGTTGTTGTTTCAGGCCCTTGATGCTGGTTGTGTGTTCCTGTGCCTGGTCGAGGAGTTCGCGTGCGCGGCGGGTCTCGTGGGCAAGAACCTGATCCATTGCGAGCAGCTGAGCGTAGCCGTCGGCGTTCAGCTCCAACACCGGCTCGGTGTTGGCCACGTGTTCACGACGGAGGCGGTCGTCCTGCAGGTAGCTGCTCAGTGATGTGAGTTCGTCGGTCGACATCACGGCACGGAGACGGTCGAGCATCGCCTTGTCACGCCTCTGTAGCACCTGCACCACTTGCGCGGAGTCGTGAGCATCCTTTTCGAGAATCGCTTGTTTGTGTACGTCTGCGATCTGATCACTCAACAGCAGCAGCGGCAGCGGGCCTGCCGCTAGGCCGACGAGCGATTCTTCGACCACGTCGTAGGCCTTGTCTATTTCGTCATGGCGAGCATTGAGTTCACGGCGGCGTTCGTATAGATCGCCACCGTCGCGTTCGAATGCGCGCTCGGCCTTCTTCAATGCTTTCTTGGCGAGATCGAGCTCGCTTTGCACATCCGCTGTTCTCAAATTGGCATCTGCAGCAGCCTGGCAGGTCTCCGCGTGTGCCTTCTCCAGATCACGAATCTCGCGGGTCGCTTGCTCTTCCTCGCCAGTCAACTTCTGACGACGCTGTAGAGACAGCAAATCGGAACGCAGCTGCTGGACGACGTTCACACCGAGCAACGAGTGCACTGCAGACTCGATAACAGCGGAAGCCCGCTCCGGGTCGGCCAACGATTCGATCTTCTCGCCGTCAAAGAAGAACAGGGACCCGATTTCGAGCGGCAGGATATCCTCGACGTGATCTGCCCAGGAATCGCTGATCACCTTGCTCGGCCTGTTGTTGATCTGAACGTCGACGTATTCGCTCAGGCCTTTTCCTGTCGTAGCCCACTGTCGCCGTAGACGATAGATGTTCTCTACGCCCTCTTCAGTGACGGAGAACTCAAGTTCGATCGCAGCACCAACGGTCGGATCTGCCCGCCGATTGATACATTCACGCAGGTAAGTCTCGTAGGACCGGCCCACACGGCCGCTGCAGCGGGCCCGCGGCCCATACAGCACCAATTGCAGGGCATCCAGCAGGGTGGTTTTGCCGCACCCGTTCATGCCGCCGATCAGTACGATCGGCTGCTGTGGCGTCGTTGTCAACGCAAGCGTCTGGGTTCCCCGATAGGCACCGAAGTCCTGCAGCGTGAGCTTATGCAGAAGCATCAGTGACCTCCTCCAAACCTGCCAGCGGCAACATGTCGCCGATCTCCTTCTTCAAGCGCCGCTTGTTCATTGCATATTCATAAGCATCGTCCTTGTTGTCGAAGAAGCCGCGCGTCACGGCTTTCTCCAACGCTTCGAACAATCCTGCTCGTCGGGTCATCGTGCGATATTTGCGTTCGACACCCAAGAGTTCGCGTGCGGTGACGAACGCCAGCTCATCGCCGTCACAGATTTCGCGCAGCAGTTCCATTTCTCCGGCACCCATGGCGAGATAGTCGTCGAAGGGTCGACCAGGGAACGTCTCGCCGGTTTCCTCTTCGTAGATGCGAGGCAGCGAGTCCTCGACCTCGTGTTTTTTGAACACCCAATGATGGCGAATCTCGTGGAGCTCTTCCATGGTGATCAGCTCGATATTGCGGATGTGCTCAGGTGCGTTCGCCCGGACGTGCGCCTGCGCCTGCAAGAGTTCACGCAGCCATGTTTCTCGCGCTTGCTGGGTGTAGGGGCCGTGCACGATGTCATCATTGATGGTGAGCTGCATTTTTCCGTTCATCTTGCGGAAGTCGCGCAGCTTGTGTTCTTCGGGCCCTGTAACGTCGAGCCTGTCGCGCAGTTCCAACAGTGGACGCATCCACTCCATTTCTTCGCTGTTGTTGACCATTGCCGCCATCGACTTGTCTTGCTCGACGAGCGTGCAGGTCCAGCAGCCGAATCGGCTGTCACCGCAGGACGGTGTGCTGCTGTCGACGACCAGGGGGCATTCCTGGTCGGCCGTCGCGCTCTGGTACATCGTCAACAGGTCTTTGTTGGGATGGCCCCAGGGATTGGTCTGCTGCATCAGGAAGGTCCAGACGTCATCGCTGGACCAGTCCTCGATCGGGCTGTACACCAGAGAGTTGGGCAGATTGCCGTTCGGCGACAGGCGTTCCTGCACGCGACGCTTCTCGTGCTTTGCCATGGCGCGGGCGCGGGCTTGGCTCTCTTGTTTACGGATGCCCAGCACGAGGATCGCCTCGCCGTGTCGGCGAACTACCTTACGGATGAAGGTGTTGGACGGGCGGATCTTCATACGCTCGGTGCACCAACGGAACTTCGGGCGCGGCGCAGGGTATCCGCGCCCGATCAGGTTCACCCAGAACGTCTCCGAGACCTTGGGGGTGAGCCGGTGGGGCTCGATCGGCAACCGCTGCTGCTCCGCCGCCTCGCGCATGGTATCCAGCGACTGCGTGACCCACGCCGCGACAACCGGATTCTCCACGAGCGTGTCCGTGCTGATGACATGCACTGTCTTCGTACGCTTTTCCGCCGGCAACTGTTGCAACGCCAGCCACACCAGCTGCAGCGTGGCAGTGGAATCCTTGCCACCGCTGTAGCCGACGACCCACGGCACGTCGTCCGCGGTGTACAGGTCTTGGACCTCAGCGGTGAGTTCTGCGATCACCTCCTTGAGAGTCCTGCCTTGGAACGGCGCAGCCGTCCGACTGGGGGCGCTCATGAGTCTCCTCGCTGGTATGCGTCTTCGATTCGCTGTTCTTCAGGGCTGAGTCGCTGATCGAGCACGCGACGCAGATAGTTCACTGTCAGTGTCACCTGGGTGTGGCTCTTGGAGACCCGACCTCCGACGATGGCCCGGCCTTCCCAATCGGTGTTGGTTCGGGCCCAGTCGACGCGGGCGAGTCTCTTCAGTTGCGGTTGCCAGTCGGCGACATCGGTCGACTCTCGCAACAGCGTGTTGCCGACACGGCCGATCGCCTGCAGGGCGATGCTGTGGCTGTGCAGGTACTCGCGGCGAACATCGGGCGCAGCCATACGACGGGTGCGTACCTGCTCCCATTCTGGGATGAGCGAGTCGATGAAACACCAGAAGTCCTGCGCCAACGAGTCGGCGTCATCACGGTCTATCGAAAGCCCTTGCAGCAGAGATTGGTTGGCCGAGTACAGAGCGCTCAAGGTGAACAGTTTGCGTGACCGTGCCGATAGCGTGCTCCTCTCCATTTCAACGTACTGCTTGAACACACCCGACTTGAGTGCCAGTAACCGCGTGAGTGCTGCGAGATCATCACGTTGGTCGTAGAGTACGCCGATCGACCGACACGGACGGACGGCGTGACGGTTGAGATCGGCGAAGAGCTGTTGGGAGCGAGCCAATCCCAGATCGTGGAAGAAGACCACCGCGATGGTCTCGTCTCCCAGATCGGGCTGCTCCTTGAGCGCCTGCTCGATCGCCGCTCGCCGGTGCTGCCCATCGTTGATCAGGAAACGCGCCGACATAGGTACTCGAATCTGCCCGATACGCATGCCGATTCCGTCCACAGCAACCTGCTCGAACGCGACCGCGCCATCGATGGACGCAGTCAAAGCGCTGAAGACGTAGTCATCGGGGTTGTCGAGGATGTAGCGCGCCAGTACGGGCACGCGGCTCTTGTTGAGCATCCGCTGAGCTCGCACCTCCGGCGCGATCTCCTCGTCGTCGAAGACAAACATGGTGGGGATCAGTCGAAGTGGGCACATGGAGACGAAGTACTCGCGTCCCGCCTGTATTCCCCGGATGGCCGGGAAGGCGTACTCGAAGCCAGCAAACGCTACCTCCGCCTTCCGTCGCCGCGCTCGTTGATCAACCACACGGGCTATCGTACGTTATCTATTACACGTACCCAGGCAGCTGGTAGAGGAGTTGACGATGTCGGTAACGTACCTCGATGTGGCGGCGACCACCCGGGTCGACCCCCGAGTAGCCGAGGCTGTACTTCATTGGATGACAGAGGATTTCGGCAACGCAGGCAGCCGAACCCACGAGTACGGTTCTCGCGCAAAGAAAGCCGTGCAAGAGGCACGTACGCAGCTGGCCGAGCAACTCGGCGCCTCATCGGATGAGCTGATCTTCACCAGCGGGGCCACCGAGAGCAACAACATCGCGATCCTTGGCCTGGCCCCCTTCGGCGAGCAAACAGGGCGCCGACACATTATCACCTCCGCGATCGAGCACAAGGCAGTCCTCGAACCGTTGGAGCATCTCCGCACGCGCGGCTTCGACGTCGACATCATCGAACCCGACAAACAGGGCCGCGTCGCCACCGACGCCATACTCGAACGCTTGCGCCCCGACACCCTGCTGGTTTCGTTGATGCACGTCAACAACGAAACCGGAGTAATCCAACCGGTCGCTGAACTGGCGAACGTCCTCCGTGGAACCGGCACGTATTTTCACGTCGACGCCGCTCAAGGGTTCGCCAAGGTTCCACACGACTTGACCACGATGATCGACCTCATCAGCATCAGTGGCCACAAGATCGGTGCACCCAAGGGGATCGGCGCACTGCTGACCCGCCGACGGGGTTGGGACCGGCCCCCATTGCAGCCGTTGATGTTCGGTGGCGGGCAGGAACGCAAACTGCGGCCGGGTACTCTGCCGGTCCCATTGATCGTCGGATTGGCCAAAGCCGAGGAGATCTTCCGCAAGGAGCACGCGCAATGGTTGGAGGGTGCCCGCCAGTTCCGCGCTCGCCTGCTGTCGGGCCTGTCCGAAACCCACTTCCACCTCAACGGTGACCCGAACAACACGGTGCCGCACATCGTGAATCTGTCGTTCGCCGGGGTTGACGCCGAAGCGCTGATCGTGGGCCTGAAATCAGTGGCTGCTGTTGCCACAGGATCGGCATGCACCAGCGCCTCCTACACCCCCAGCCATGTACTGCGGGCGATGGGTCTTCCTGAAGAGGTTGCCTCGAACGGTCTGCGGTTGTCGTGGTCGCCCACACAGATCGATGGTTTCGACCCCAGCGAGCTGGTGTCGGTGGTGCACCAATTCCAGGACTGAGCCCAGCCTGTCACGTGACGCGGTTCACCAGCCTGTGGCCACGCAGCTCCCGCCGACAGCGGCGTAGTTCGGCTTCCCACCCCTCCTCGGTCCCGATCAGGTGTGGGAAGTCGTACAGTCCTGCCCGGACTTCGCTGGCGGTCAAGCGTCGATACTTCGGCACATCCGGGTCCTCGGGGGTCAGAAACTCGTGCTTGCGGTGAAGCAGGGGCCGGTTGGGTGAATCTTCATACGACTGGTGGGAGGTGTGCAGGCGCTGCATCTCGATCGAGTACGAGGTACGAAGCTTGGGGTGTGGGTCGATGTCGAAGGCCGGGTAGTCCAGCCAACTGACCGCGCGGCCTTCATGTTTGAGCTTGAGAACAGTCCATTCGACTGGTCGGCCGGCGGCGATGGCAGCGCAGTGCTCGTACAGCTTCAACACCACCGGAATCTGTTCGACGGCACGGCGATGCACATAGAGCGCACTCGGGGTGAGCTTGCCCGCACGGGAGCCTCGCATGGCGCCGCGCACATAATTGTCGTCGCGAAGCTTGAGCAGCAGGCGATCCGCGCGCCTGCACGCTTCGGTGTAGGAGGCGAAGCAGACCCGAATATCCAACTGCACCGGCAGCGGCAGTCTGCCGAATGGCCCTCGACCATTGAACAGTTCGACGCCGAGAAACAGCAGCGTATTCAGTGTGCTGCGGGTACGTCCTTGCTCCACCTTCGCTGGATCGGCGGATCCGCGGATCAGTCGTTGCAGCTCGCTGCTCCGCAGGTGCCCGAGCAGCTGCGACAGTGGATCCGACATTTCCTCCAGCCGTGGCATCCGTCCTCGGCGCTCGGTGAAATCGACGGTGGCCGCGATCGCCGAGGTCGTGTCGGTGCAGTCGAGCCACTCGGCGTCGGGAACGACTCGCCGCGCCAGGAACGCCACGCGCGCCGCGTCGTTGCGAAAGGCATAGACCACGCCTGGTGCGGCAGAGACACACCGCCTGCCGATCGTCTCCTGCACGAAGTCACGGAGTTCACTGGCACCGAACAGATGTTGAAAAGTGTGACGGCCGGTGAGAATCCCGTCGCTGAACTCGTCGCCGGTGACTCGCCGCCGGTCCCAGACCAAGCGAGCGGAGACTACCAGCACCTCTCCGGCTAGTTCCCATGCGCGCCGCAAGGTGGCTCGGCGCTCGGCGGGATCTTCGATGACGTTGAGCACGTAGGTCAACAGCACGACGTCAGTCGATTGGGGTGCGTGGCCGGGAAAATAGTGCGGGTCCCAGCCACAGACATCGATATCGAGCTGACGCAGGCTCTGTACGTCATCTCCTCGGCCGCACCCGAAATCGAGCACACGCACGCCGGCGCGGACCTGTCGATCGATGACGGCTTGGCGAGCAGGCATCGACAATGACGACCGCTTGATCGCTGTCAGGCGGCGATCGCTGTTCCATCCCTGGAGCACTCGGCCAGGGTAGTACCATCACCCGGCCGTGCAGAGAGAATGCAGGCATGGGCACCCTTCTAGGGTGAGTTGATGTTGACCGGCACTGGGTCTGTTGCAGGGGAGAGCTCCCCCTCGGGCATGGCTGAGTCTTCCCAATGAGCCTGCGGCAGTCGATGATTGCGCACGCAGTACCAACTGGTCGGATTGCGGCGCTTTCCCGCAGGTCAACATACGACTCGTGAGACATGAACCTAGTGCAACGCTTCTCGTGAGGTCCTTTGTTCTGAACCTTGGTCCCGGTTTGGCATAACGCCTGTCGGTGCACCGCGATATAAAGGTTCCGAGGCACTGGAAGGGGGAGCTTGGATGGCCGATGAGCCGTTCGCGGCAGACTGGCGTTCGCTCAGCTGGGTCGAGGCCTTTCCGTGGTTGCAGGACGTTTCCGGGTTGTTCGGCGAGGTGTGGTGGACCGACTCTGTGGCCGACACCGGTTCAGACGTACGTCGGCTGAGAGCGGCGCGGATCGCACAGCTGGCCATGATCCATCGAGCTCGATCGACGATCTTGGAGACCTTTCCCGGTTTGCCACTCGATGTCAATGTGGATCGCCTTCATCTGCCCGCGCGGGCAGCCAGCGCACTGAGAAACCAAAGCTGTGCCCACACAGGTGATCTCGCCGATTTCACCATCGAGGAGATTCGTGACTGGCGGAATGTGGGACGTGGCACCGTCGAAACCATCCTTCATGTGCTCGCAGACTTGTCCGTGCCATCGGGAACTCATTGTCAGCTCACGGCACTCACGGTGGGCGAGTCAACCCGCACTGTGCAGCCCGCTGCCTGGATCACGACGGTCATGGACGACCTCGCACGCATCGCCGATTGGTACACCACTGTGGGCCTTGCGGATTCCTCACCGCTGGGCGAACCTTTACCGGCGTGGGCACCCGACGAGATACTCAAAGCACGCCACCGACTCGATACCCTCACTGCTGATGCCATCGTGGATAACCGCGAGGGCGGACTCACTGTTGCGGCGCGTATCGACGACGCTCTGCGCGGCCTCGACCAGCGGGCCGCGTATGTGCTGTCCACTCGGTTCTTCGCCGAGGAGCCGAGTACGCTGGCGCAGCTCGGCACGATGTTCGATGTTTCACGCGAGCGGATACGCCAGATCGAAAGTCGGGCACACGGCACGATCGTCGACCTCGGGGTAGGTGACGGGCCGGTGGGGCTCGTCGCGCAAACGGTCCGAAACCTGATAAATACGGTGCGTCCCCTCGCCGACCTGCTCACGCTCCTACCGAGCCTTGCTGAGACCGTCAACGCTGTGGGACAACCGGTTTGGCGTGTGCTCGAGCGCTTGGACGATACCTACACCATCGCCGGGCCATGGTGCGTCGCGTCGACCATCGACGAGGCACAATCGAGAACTCGCGCGATACTGCACCAGCATTCGAATCCACACGGAGTCGCGCCCGTTGGCAGTATCGATTTCATCGAAACAAGCCAGTCGGCCCAGCTGCACGACCTGCGGATCGCCTGGCTGCTCTACTGCGGTTATGCAGTACACGGCGATTCCGTCGTGACTCGAACTCAATCGGTCGGCGATTACGCTGCAGCGATCTTGTCGATCGAGAGAAAAGCACTCGGTGCCCAGGAGATCGTGGACCGCTTCAGCGTCGAACGGAACGCCTCGACCCTCCGCAACGCGATGGCTCAAGATGACAGGTTCGTGCGGGTCGATCGCGACAGTTGGGCATTGCGTGAATGGGAAATGAACGCCTACAACGGGATTCGTGGCTCGATCCGAGACCAGATCGACAGTCACGACGGACAGATCGCGCTTAACGAACTTGTCGAGCACCTCACCAACGCCTTCAGCGTCGCCGAATCCAGCGTCATCAGCATCGCAGCCTCGCCGCCGTTCGAAACGAGATCAGGTCTTGTGCGACTCATGGGTTCCGACCGTGAGGTCTACAAAACACCGGCACGAACCCGTCGACTCTTCCGGCATCCCACGGCGTGGCGGCTCCGGATCCGGATCACCGAGGAACACCTTCGCGGAAGCAGCTTCCCTGCCCCGATCGCGATCGCTTCCATCGCCGATCTTCGATTCGGTGAAACACGCTCCTACTCGTCTCCACTCGGATCGCAAACGGTGACATGGACAGGGACACAGCCGGCATTCGGCACCATCCGACGGCTGCTGGCCGACAGGGCCATCGACGTCGACACCGACGGATTTCTGGTTCTCGGCGATGACGGCAGCTTCGCTTTCGAGCCGGCGCGGTCGATGACCGGTGACGCTTTGACCGATGCCATGAGTTTGATCGGCGCTTCCCCAACAGCCGATCGAGCGACCGCCCTGCGAGTGCTGGCTGCTGCGATCGGATTGCCCGAGGAATCACCGGTGGCCGGCGTGATCGACGGCTATCGACAACGCGATGACAGCGATATCGCCGACCTGCTCACCAACCTACGTCACGTATTGGAGACTGACATCCTCCCGCAACGGCAGACCCGAAAAACCGAGATCGACGAGATCCTGGACCTGCTATGAGCAGCCTCGAACCAGGCCTGCGATCGCTGCCACTGGACGAGCGCTACCGCAGCGATCGGCAGGATGTCGTCTCATCGTTCTACCTGCCTGCGTTCGATGTCGCGACAAGCTACAGCCGAGCAGTCGGATACTTCACTTCCACGAGCCTGGCACTGTTTGCGCGGGGCGTCGACGCTTTCGCGGCGCGCGGCGGCATCATGCGTCTGATCGCGTCACCACACCTGAACGAGGACGATATCGTCGATATCGAACGCGGATACGATCGCCGTCAGGTGATCGAGCGCGCCACACTACGTGAGCTCGACACCGATCAACACGACACTATTCTCGACGGTCTGGGACTGATCGGACGGCTCATCGCCGAGGGACGGCTCGATATCAAACTGGCCTTCGTCGAACACAGCGGCCGGATCGGTATTTACCACGAGAAGATCGGCATCTTCCGCGACGCCCACGGCGACCTCGTCGCGTTCACCGGCAGCAGCAACGAAACCTATGGCGGGCTGATCGCCAACTTCGAATCGGTCGAGGTCTACCGCAGTTGGCTCGCCGCGGACAGCTCCCGCGCACAGCGCATCGACAACGACTTCCAAGCCTTGTGGTCCAACAGGACTGCGCATCTGACCGTCGAACCATTCCCCGACGTCGCCCGCGAACGCCTGATCGCTCTGTCGGCCAACCGTCCCGGCGCGACCGTTCCCGCGCACGACGACGCGCTGACCCCACACATCGAGATCGTCTCCGAGCCGGCACGCTTGGAAATCCCCCACGGGCTCACCGTCCGTGACTACCAGAGAAAAGCCGTCGAATCCTGGCTTGGACAGCGCGGACGCGGCATGCTCAAAATGGCCACCGGGACCGGAAAGACCAAGACCGCGATGATCGCGGCAACCAAACTGGCGTCAGTCCTGCGCACCCGCGAAGAGCCTCTGATCCTGCTGGTCGTCGCACCTCAGCAGCACCTCGTCGACCAGTGGATCACCGAAATCGAAACCTTCGGAGTCCACCCCATCGGCGTCTACGAATCCAGTCAGAAATGGATTCCCGCCGTCGACGACCAGCTCAACGATGCACGTCTCGGGCAACGGCCCGTGGTCGCGTTGGTGGCCACCAATGCCTCGTTCTCGAGCGAGAAGTTCCAGGCTGTCCTGTCACGAATCACGCAGCCGCTGCTGCTGGTCGCTGACGAGGCACACAATCTCGGTTCACCCCACTACCGTCGCTCACTGCCGCCCAATGCCACCTACCGCCTGGCACTGTCCGCTACACCGGAACGCTGGTTCGACGACGACGGCACCTCCGCTCTCACCGACTACTTCGGAGCCACTGCGTTCGAGCTCGGCATCGGTCAGGCCATCGACATGGGCGCCTTGTGCCGCTACACCTACACTCCACGCTTAGTCGAGTTGAACGGGGACGAAACGGCCCTGTACCTGCGCCTGACCAACCAGATCGCCAAACGGCTCGCCGCAGGCGACAGCATCGACGGTGACCTCGGTGACTCCCCGATCGGCAATCTGCTCAGACAGCGGACCGCAGTTCTCGGCCATGCCGCCGGAAAACTGGCCCAACTACGGTCGGACCTGACAGACCGCAAGGATTCCTCGTTCCAGTTGATCTATTGCGCCGAGGGATCACGCCCCACCGAGCCCGGTGAACCACCAGGTCCCAGTCAGCTGAAGGACGTACTGAACATGGTCGGCAACGAGCTACGGATACCGACCCACTCCTACGTTCACGACACTCTGCGCGAGGAACGCAAACGCCTGCTGCACCGGTTCACAGGCGGCAACGATCTGCGTGTACTGGTCGCGATGCGTTGCCTCGACGAAGGGGTGGATATACCGGATGCACGCACCGGATATCTATTGGCCAGCAGCAGCAATCCTCGACAATTCATCCAACGACGTGGGCGACTGCTACGCCCGGCCGAAGGTAAGGCACGAGCCGAAATACTCGACTATCTGGCAGTTCCGCCACCCGGCGCACCTGTGAACTTCTCAGTCGAGCGCCGTCTCCTCTCAAGAGAATTCGAACGCGCCAACGAATTCAGCAAGCTATCGGAAAACTATGAGACAACCCTCCAAGCTCTGCGACCACTCAAAGAACGTTACCACCTCAGAGACATGTGATCTGCGAATAATACCCAATCGAAAGGATAGAAATCACAGTGGACAGTAGGGAAAGGACTGAGGCAGACGTTGTCAAATCTCTGTCCGAAGAGGAGCGAGAACTTCTTAAGCGCGTACTTCAAATCGAACGCGCAAACCTGCACATCAAGGAGTACAGGCCAACGGACGATCTGATCGATGTCGTGAAGGCGATTTTCCCTTGAAGCTGCATTCCATCACACTGGCGAACTTCCGCCAGTTTCAAGGTGTCCAGTCCTTCGACCTTTCGTCAGATTCGAAACGTACGGTTTCGATGCTGTTCGGAGCCAACGGTGCAGGAAAGACCACCTTTCTGAACGCCTTCACGTGGGCACTGTACGGTGAAATGTCGGACGACGTCGAGAAACAGGACGTCATGGTGACCGACAAGATCTGGCATGCGCTAGCCATCAACCAGTCGGTGGAATTGTCGGTGGAGCTCTTTTTCGATCATGCCGGCCGCAACTTACGTCTACTACGGCGTGCGACGCTATGGAAGGAATCCGAAAAGCAACCGGTGCCGTCTCCCGAAGTTCAGCTCTGGACCACCAATCCCGATGGATCATCTGAAGTTGTACAGGCGCCGCAACAGATGATTCATACTATTCTCCCCAAAGGATTGAGTAGGTTCTTCTTTTTCAATGGTGAGCGCATCGAAAAGCTGGTACAGAAAGCCGCTTATACCGAGGTTCAGAAGGACATCAAGTTCTTACTGGATCTTGAGCATGTGGAACGGGCGCTTCAACACCTACCCGCCGTGGACCGGAGATTGACCAATGAACTCAAGAAGCACGGCGGAAAAAAAGCCAGCGAAATTCAGGCCGCCATCGATCAACTACGCGACAGCGAAGCACCACTTCGAAACGAGTTGAAGGAGCTCGAAGAGCAGATTGCAACTCTCGGCGAAGAACGCGAAACCGTCCTCGATCTTCTGCGTCAACACGAGTCTGCGGCGCCGATCCAAGCACAGCGAGACGTCGTCTCGAAAGAGCTCGACGATGCAGAGGCTGCCCTCCAAGAGGCGCTCACCGATCGTGCCGTGCTGGTGGCAACGCGCAGTTTCCTGGCGTTCACGCGGCAGCTGGAAGAGAACACCCAATCGATTGCCGACGGCCTCTATCAGAAGGGCGCCCTGCCGGCACCCCTGAAGCGGGAATTCGTCGAGAAGCTCATCGAGGACGGCGAATGCATCTGCGGCACACCGTTGACCGAAGGCGCGGACCCGTTGGACAAGGTCCGGGACTGGCGTCAGCGTGCAGGCCTACAAGCAGTGGAGAGTGCATGGCAGAAACTGAGCGGACAGATCGAACCGCTCGCATCGGCTCGCACGCAAGTCCGTGACGACCTCTCGGCTCTTACCAAGCGAATCTCCGATCAGCGCGACCGGAAAACACGATTGGCAGCCACGTTGTCGGAACTCGTAGGAAAACTGAGCGGCAGCAGCCTTGAAGATGTTCAAGCACTCGAAACGAAGAGGATCGACCTCGACCGGCGCCGAGATGCCAAACAACAGCGAGTCGGAATTGTGACCACCAAGCTGCAACAGATCGACAGCCAAATCGAACAGAAGACGCGGGAACGCAGCCGCGCAGAGGTCACCGACGAGCTCGCCCTCAAGGCACGATCACGATCCGACGCAGTTCAGTCCGTCCAACGTGCGCTCAAAGAAATCTTGGCCATCAGAGAGGAAACCATCCGGAAACGCCTCGACAAGAAGCTCAAATCGGTCTTTGCGAGGATCTCACACCAGAACCACGTTCCCACCCTTGACAAGGGCCTCGAGCTGACCCTCCACAAGCAAATTGGAGGAATCACGACGGAGGTTCCCAAGTCGACCGGCGAGAACCAGATCCTGAGCTTGAGCTTCGTGGCGGCTGTATCCCAGTTGGCGCGGGAGCTCCGGCAAGAGAAGGCGCAGCACGACCCGGCCCGGGTCGACGACTCCGGGATCTACCCGATCGTCATGGACGCCGCGTTCGGGTCCCTCGATCAGGACTACCAGAAGGCGGTCTCGAAGGTGCTCGCAGAAATGGCACCGCAATTGGTGGTACTGGTGAGCAAGAGTCAAGGACTCGGTACAGTGCTCAATGAATTAGCACCCTACATCAGCAATCTCGGTGTGATCGAGACGCATACGACCAAGCCGGACCAGAAATTGGATCATATCAACCTCAACGGCACGTCCTCTCCGTTCACCGTTCCGTCGGAATCGGACTACTCGGAATTGAAGGTGATCCAGTCATGGCGATGATGGACAACGTTCGGGTCAGGCGACCGAGACAGCATGAACAGCTCTTTGCGGAGCTGCAGGAAGACGCATCGTTCCCGACAATCCGCGACATCATGATATTGGCAGCAGCGATAGGTTTCCACGTCGGCCGAAGAGTCTCGTTCACATTTTCGGGCGAACACGTCCGGTATGAAGCATTGACAGCGCGCGCCTACAGCGAGACGCTCATCAACATGATCGCGGCGAGTGTTTCCAGTGAAGATCCGGAGATTATGGATGACGCACGGCTCGGTGAACGTATCGAACTCTTCGAAGAGTATGTCAACGGTGGCCTGGAGTATATTCGAGAGCAAATGAATACCCAGAACAAGCCGGTCGCGAACATCATCGTTGATCTGGTGACGGAGGCATTCACCGAGAGCGGAGAATCTGGTCGAGCCACCGTCGAAGAGCTTCTCGGTGGCGTCGACTGGCCCTAGATGTTGTGGGTCATGACGTTGTTGACATCACGCGGGTCGTGAGCTGAGAGGCGGGTCTTTCAGCGGCAGGATGAGAAACGCCAATCCCTCATCCGCCAGCAAGAAAGACCCGCCGTGTCCCACCGTTATGTCCCGTTGTCCGTCGAAGGACGGCGACGTCTCGTCCACCGTTGCCAGACCCGCCCGATCGCACACGTCGCCGCCGAGATGGGAATCTCACGACAGTGCGCGTCCAAGTGGGTCAACCGGTTTCGCCGCTACGGCGAGCTGGGGCTGGCCGACCGCTCCGCGACACCGCACCGCAGCCCGACCGCGACACCGGCGAGGTCGTGGCCCGGATCGAAACGATGCGCCGTGAACGGAAAGAAGGTCGGTCGTATCCGCGACGGTGACGGCTGGCGTGTCCATGGCCGAGACTCCTTGCAGCACAAGGCCAATTACGCCACCAGATCACGCGGTGAACGCGTCGGCTATGTGTTCTTGCACTCCGCGCTCGACGGCTACTCCCGACTGGCCTACACCGAAGCGCTGCCGACGAAAAAGCTGTGACGGCAATAGGATTCATGTTCCGCGCGCGAGCGTTCTTCGCCGCGCACGGCATCGGATTCGGCGAACGCATCGCCACCGACATTCAAACTTGGTGATGGTCTCGAAGCTCTCACCCTGCACGGCCGGCTGGGTGAGAATTCGGGTCTCCGGCGCCTGCTTGCCACCACTGGTTTACCGATCGGGGTTGTGCTCCTTGCCTGTTGATCGTGGGGCTGGCAGGGCCATCGCCGGGTGAGATGTGTCCTGTTAGGAACCCGGCGACGCGGTGACGGCCGGCATGGCCGAGACCGTGATCCCTGTTGGTGAATGTCCGGTACTACATCGCGCCTGCGACGGGCTGTCCACGCCGGATCCGGATGGTCAGCGAGAGAACGGGGTCGGATCGTTGGGGATGTGGTTGGGCATCGATGTTGCCTGCCGGGCGGCGCACCAGGCCAGCCTTGCCGACGAGCGAGGGAAATTCGTGTGGTCAGGGCGAAAGTTCCGCACCGTGACCAGCGACTTGGATCGACTGTGGTCGATGCTGCCACCAGGGACGGATCCGTCCACGGTCACAGTGATCATGGAGCCACCCCGCAATGCCTGGGTATCGTTGGCGGCCTGGTTCCGGCGCAAGGGCGCGGTCGTAGTGCTGGTTCCGCCGGAGCAGTCGGCCGACCTGCGCGCCTACTACGGCAAACACACCAAGTCTGACCGGCTGGACTCGAAAGTTCTTGCCCGGATACCGCTTCTGCATCCTGAAGGCCTGCACACCACAGCCGGGCTCGGGCCTGGTGACGCGCTGCGCCGAGCGGTGAAACTGCGTTCTAACCTGGTCAAACGCCGCACCAGCATCCTGGCCCGGTTGGACGCGTTGCTGGAAATCCTCGGTCCGGGCTGGCACGCCGCACTGGGCGCGGACCTGGCGAACAAGACACCGCTGCAGTTCCTGGCGCACTATGCGGATCCGCACCTCGTCGTCAGGCTGGGCCGGGCCAGGCTGTCACGGTTCCTGATCCGATACTCTCGCGGCAGCTGGCGTGAGAACAAGGCCGACGAACTCATCGCTGCGGCTCGCGAGACACTCGAATTATGGTCCGGCGAACTGGATTTCCCTGATCTCGGCGACGACATCGCCATCGAAGCCCGGCTCGCGCTGCAGCTCACCGCCGAGATCGCGGACCTCGAGATCCGCATCGCAGCGTTGCTGGATAAAGCCGACCCCGCAGGCATCGTCTGCTCGGCACCTGGCGTCGGAGCACAGATCATCGGCCGACTCGGTGACCCGAACCGGTTCGCTTCGCTCGCGGCGATCCGCTCGTTCAGCGGTTTGGTGCCAAGGCTCGACTCGTCAGGATTGAGCGGAAAGCACGGTGGGCCAACGAAATCCGGTGACGCCTGCCTCCGCGAAGCATTATTCATGGCCGCCGAGCAAGCCCGCCGCAGCGACCCGTCCCTGGCCGCGAAATACCACCGGCTCATGACCGAGTCCGGCAAGCACCACAACTCCGCAATCTGTCACCTGGCCACGACCTTGATCACCCGCATCGCCGCATGCTGGCGCCGCGGCGAACACTACGTCCTCCAAGATGTCGGTGGCAGCCCGGTCACTCTCGAAGAGGGGCGCGCGATCATCACTCAGCGATACACCATCCCTGCCGAAATCCGGAACGCGCGACGCACGACCGGCCGAGCGGGTCCGCGTTCTCACAACGCATCAGGAAAGCTCCAACCGTGTTGACATCCATTAGGAACTCAACGGTGCTTGCTACCGCGCCCATGACTTCGCCAAAGCCCTGCTCGGCGCCAAACATCAACGCATCAGCCCCTACACGCCCCACCACAACGGCAAAGTCGAACGCTACAACCGGATATCCTGGCCGAGGAATTCCTCTACGCCCACGAATGGATCAGCGAAAGCCACCGCACCAACGCCGTGGCCGTCTGGAACATCCACTACAACTACTATCGCCCCCACACTGCCGCCGGAAACCAGCCACCAGCCAGCCGCCTGCGCACCGGCGTAACCAACGTCACGGCCTCATACTCCTAGATCACCGCACGTAGAACGCGCGATATGGCTGACCGAAGGTTCGGTCTCCGACAACAGCTCAAGAACGGGTACCGCGCAGGTTACTGATGAAGTGCACGCGGCGGGCAAGATCGCAGGGGCACGCAGATCTACCTCAAGTAGACCGGTTATCTAACCCTTCTCGAATTCGCACCGCCGCGGGCGCCAGCATACGGGAACCCGCGGTGGTGCACGTAGTTGGGAAACCGCGCCGGCTCAGATGATCGGGCGGGCGCGCGGTCAGTGTGCGCGGGTTCGAATAGGTGGACTGACCCGGACGCGAATTCATCTTCATCGCTGAGCGCACCGACCGACCCTCGCAAACCAAGGCCACCCCGCCAAGATTCACCAGCAACCGAGGCCTCGAACAGCCCCGACCACGCCACGATTCACCAGGAAACCATTCCACATCTCTTCCCAATCTGAACAGTATCACCTCCAATACCGAGCGGTCCCATTCGCCGGGGACGGGCCAAGACCACCGAAGTCGGTCACACAACAAAGATGAGGCATGCCTCATTGATCAGCTGCGTTTCCCTTGCTTGCAGCGCAGCCAGGTCCCATACACTCAAAACTCCCAAGTCATTGTTCAGCCCCACTTTGCTCGCCCTATAAGCAGGTAGTTTGTCGACAAAGGAGAGGTTTCCGGCAGCACCATTATCCAGCGGGCTCCAGTACGACAGGTTTCCTATTCGATTGATATATGGCTGAAGAGCCGGAACTTGGGGCTGAGCATTTTGAGGATATATGTGCTCGATTGACGCCTGACTCAAGTCCGTAACGGTGATCATAGCAGGCACGGGCATCCCGGAAGCTCCGAGCTTAATCCAAGGACGATAGTCCTCGATAATGGTGAGTAAATGCCTTATGTTTGCCTTCGCAGCGCTCCCAGCATCATAACGCAGATAGTCAGCGAGCGAGTTTTTGAAAATTGAATCAGGCGCGCGCTTCATAAGAAGACCGCGTAAAGACTCACGAAGCCTGCTGAAGCTCACATGGCCGTTTAACTTCGTTCCCCGTAAGCGTTTACACTCCGCATAATAAGAACTACTCGCAGGCCCCGCATGAGCTCCACAGACATTCTTGTAACGGAATGCAAATATCTCAATAATATGTACAAGCTCAGCGAAACTCTTCTCATCACATCGAGCACGCGCCGCGAGGAGCAGCGGCGTCGACAGTTCATGACGAAGCGTAGTAACCAGACGAAACAGTCGAGAGCGCTGCCATTCCGTAACCGCCTGATCTTGCTGATCAACCAGATAGGGCCACACGCCTGAGCTTATCGCTAGAAAAGCCTTAAGTTCGTCGCTCATTCCGGTCAGCCGGTCGACAACCAAACCACTGTCAATATTTGCCGCAAACATCAATTTCTTCATCTCATCAAAGAGATCATCCCGCCTTGGGCGGCCACCCGTTAACGAGGTGAAATACACCCGCAGAAATTCGTCGACATTGTCGCCTCCGTCCGTCAGCATGTCATCCCAAAGTCGCGCGGCCTTCTTACACAACTCTGGCTCCGCGTCTAGCATCTCAAGAGTGTGGCTCCTCAGAAGATCAGCTACCGTGAGACGGGCACCGCGATCGTTCAGCACCGTAAAGAGACGGTATCCACTCGAACGCTCATCACTTACAATATGAATTACAAATGAGTCGCGGAGCACTGCGTCGCGAAGCCGCTGTAATACTTCGAGAGACCCCTGCAGATCAGACTCAGGAGTGATGGGCCGGACCAGCTCATTTCTGAGCAGCTCGACCGCATTCTTTAGAAGCTTATGACTATCGCGGCATGGATTGGGCTGATCACCGTTGAGAAGGCTTTGGAAAAACTCATCATCAGCATGACTCAGCCGCACACGAGGTTGACGTGATTCAGTACCTTCGCGCACATCATATCGTTGATAGTAGAGGAATTCATGATGAATTCCCTTTGCGAGTATCTCCAGCCGCCTTTCCACTTCCGGCGCGTCCTGAGACTTTGCCACCGACCTCAGCTCTGTAGCGCGTGCTGAAATTTGAGCAAGCAGCAGACAAAAGGTTGCGAGTCGCTGCTGTCCGTCAACAATCTCGTAGATCGTCCCCTCCGCAGAGGCTGAATCACCGATCTCAATCGCGACCATTCCACCGTAGAAGTGCCCCCGCGTCCCAGTTTGCGTGGGGAGTAGCCGCTTAATATCGTCAATAAGATCGCCAACTTGCTCATCCGTCCAGGCGTAGGAACGCTGGTATCGCGGTACACGAGCTGGAGAGCGGTTGGCAAGGAGCTTACTTATTGGCAGACTTGTTGGCCGAACACTTGCAGCGCTCATTGCAGGGGTTATGGTGTCTGTCAATGCAATCCAATCACTCGAATTCGAATTTCCAATGAATAGAGGCATGCATGCGCCGCATTCTCCACACTCCCGCTGCTCTTCCGACGTCCGTTCCGACGAAGGCGGGGCCCGGGACTCAGCCAAGACTTGTCCGGATGACTCAAACTAGGGGTTCGGCAGCATTGTCCCCGCGGCCACTGGACGTTCGCAGTCTCCCCTGACATAGCAACGAAGGGTACGGCATAGATGACATGTCCGCCGTGCGGACACACCGAAACCCCCAGCTGCACAATGAAACTGCCTCACGGATCGTGGACTAACCTAACGACCAGACGGTTTCCTATCGACTGCACGCTCAACTCTCGACTACCAGTAGCGACAATTGCCAGGGCGAATCCAGCACCCACGATGCTTCTGCACGACCTCCCACACGAAGGAAGACCTGCACCAACAGACGATACTGATCCTCACTAGCTTTTCAGGATCGACATGAATATTGTTGTTGTGCAACGGAACTGGTGACGGCGTGCCTCCACCACATACGAGGAAGGTTCAGTCTGCCCAAGCGTACCAACGCCAACCATGGCCTACTGTGGGATAGTCCTCGAAGTCATCGGGCCAGTCACCGGGTCCTACGACACCCAAATTGCGTTGCAGTGGTTGGGAGTCGCCTGATCGTCGAGGGGGAGCGGGAGGCATCTCGTTGGCCAGCGGGTGTCACACCGACACTGTAGGGCAGGGAACCGACCTGTCCGTGGTCCCGAGACACCGGGACCACCAACGCACGGAATTCGGCTAGCGTGCGTTCGCCGGCGAGGTGAGGTTGCGCGGGCTCCTGAACATCCACTCCTTTGTGGTCTGCCCGCTGAAGCGATCCGAACCGAGCACTGATTCGTCAGCGGAACCCACTCGAACCACCGCATCGGCAACACGGTTGTCAACAGCACGCCAATCCGGGATCTGGCACAGACTTCGTGATTGACCCGTTCGGGATGCGAAGGGGCGGTTGATAGTTCATCATGTCGCGAGTGTTCTGATCTTGAACTGATGAGGGTCCTGTTCCCGCATCTGGACGGTTTGCGGATCGAGGTGATCCGTGCGGCGGGGTCGACGGTGCGGATCGAGGCCGCGACCGGTGAGGATCCGGTCGGCTGTCCCGGCTGCGGGATGCTGTCCGGGCGGGTCCACAGCCGTTACCGGCGTCGGTTGTCCGATACCTCGATCACCGGCCGTGAGGTCCTGATCGGGTTGCGGGTTCGCAGACTGTTCTGCGACAACTCCGATTGCGGCAGAACAACTTTCACCGAGCAAGTGCCGCAGTTGGCGGCCAAGTATGCCCGTCGCACGCTGATCTTGCAGCGTGCGTTGTCCGCGGTCGCGCTGGCCCTGGGCGGCCGCGCGGGAGCGCGGCTGACCCGGCAGCTGGCCGCGACGGTGAGCCGGATGACGCTGCTGCGCCAGATCCGGGCACTGCCCGATCCGCACCACCCGATCCCGCAGGTGTTGGGCGTGGACGACTTCGCCCTGCGCCGCGGGCACCACTACGGCACGATCCTGATCGACATGCAAACCCACCGCCCGATCGAGGTGCTCGACGACCGGACCGCCGACACTCTCACGGCCTGGTTACGGGCCCACCCGGGCGTGGAGATCGTCTGCCGCGATCGCGCCGGCGCCTACGCCGAAGGCGCCGCCGCGGGAGCACCGGACGCGGTGCAGGTCGCCGATCGATGGCACATCTGGCACAACCTCGGCGAGGCAGTCGAACGCACCGTGGCACGCCACCGCGCCAGCCTGCCCGCCGCGATCACCGCCCCCGAACCGCAGGTTCGACCCGACATCGCAGCGGTTGCCGCCGACATACTCCCAGGGCCGCCCACGCCTGGCGAACGGCAGGATCGCACCGCGGTGCGCACCCGCCAGCGCTGGACCGAGGTCCATGCCTTGCTGACCCAGGGCGTGAGCATCCTTGCGATTGGCCGCGAGCTGGGCATGTCTCGCGGCACCACACGCCGCTTCGCCCGCGCCGCCTCGGCCGACGAACTACTGGTCAACAACCGCCTCGGATACCGAGTCAGCCTTCTCGAGACATACAAGCCCGACCTGCACCGGCGGTGGAACGAGGGCTGCACCAACGCAACCCAGCTGTTCGAGGAGATCAAGGCCCGCGGCTACCAAGGCAGCGAGAAGCTGGTGCGCAACTACCTGCAGCCCTTCCGCGCTTTCACACACGTCCCGATCGCGCCACCCAAGCCGCCGTCCGTCCGCAAAGTCGTCAGCTGGATCATGACCAACCCCGACACCCTCGCTGCCGATCACCGAGTGAGCCTTGATGCGATCCTGGCAGTCAGCCCGGAACTGGCCGCGCTGACCGGGCACGTCCGCGCGTTCGCCGACATCATGAGCCAGCGGCGCGGGCGAGATCTCGAACGGTGGATGGCTGCGGTCGACGCCCAGGATCAGCCGGCGCTGCACTCGTTCGTCCGGGGTCTGCGCCGCGACCAGGACGCGGTCACCGCCGGGCTGACCATGCGATGGAGCAGCGGAACGGTCGAAGGCCACGTCAACCGCATCATTCTGTGGAATCTGAAAAGTCAAGTAAGTGTTGGTCAGCCGTGGTTGACGGCGACGATCGGCAGCTGGGTAGCTGTCAGCGGTGAGTCGCCAGGGCGTGGTGTCGGGCCAGCAGGTGTCGGGATGGTGGCGAGCCGTTGTAGCAGCCGTTCGAGGGCGGCTTGCCCGTCTTGGACCGCGGCTTGTTCGTCGTCGGTGAGTGGGATGCTGACGAGCATCCGCTGGAGGTTTGTTTTCGCTTGCAGCAGTTGGCTTTTGCTTGATTCTTTGGGTGTGTAGAAGTCGCAGCGGGCGCAGGCCATTCGGTGGGCGCATTGTTCGAAGAACGTGTAGGTGCAGAATCCGTGGCCGAGGTCATAGTGCTGCCAGGGCTCACCGGCTGCTGCGGCGCCGCTGGTGACGGCGTCGCGGTCGACCAGGACCTCGATGGTGCGGACGTTGCGGGCGAAGTAGCCGGCGTCGTCGTATGCCTTGGACAGGGTGTTCGGAGAGATTTTTGCGTAGAACTGGGTCGATTGCGGGGAACGGTGCCCGAGCCATGCCTGCAGCTCGAACAGGGTCATCGGTTCTTTGGCGTTGTAGAGCTGGCTCGCGATGGTCGATCGGGCCCGATGGCTGGTGATCGCGCCGCGGACGTCGACGTTGGGAACTCCTGCCTTGCGGCAGAGCATCGGGATGACGGTGTTGTTGATGTAGACCGTGGCGACGCGGCGCGCCCGATAGGCGAACAACATGTCGACCTGCTCGCCGGTTCGCCGGTCGAGCAGGCGCGGCTGTTCGGGCCGGATGTTCTGCCATGCCTGGATGGCCTGGCCGAGGATCGGATCGACTGGCTTGGTGAATGCGGTGCCGGTCTTGTTGGTGGGAATGTCGAGCAGGCAGACCGCATCTCGTGCCAGAACTTCCTCGGAGTCGGCGGTGATCGTGGCGTCGTTGTGTTGCCATCGGATGCAACCGATGTGCAGCCGGACGATCTCGTTGCTGCGCAGCCCGGCGAACAGCCAGGTGATCGTGACAGCGCGAACCAGCTCCAACGGGTAGAACTGCCCAGACGAGGTCTCCGGCAGATCCTCATTCTGCAGATTCAGTCCGGCCCAGAGCAGTTTCGCCCAGACATCGTCGGCGATAATCCGCGGGTCCGGGCCCAGCAGGGCGGCGATGCTGCGTGGGGTGGCCAGCGCCCGCAACGGGTCGAAACGGCGCGGCAGCCACTCCCATTCCTGGCAGTCGCTGAAGAAGCGTCGCAGTGCACTGAGCTGCCCTTCCTTGCTGGACGCTTCGAGGGGCTTGCCGAGCCGGTCGCCGAGCCCGGCAGTGCGTTGCACGTAGTCGCCGACCTTCATCCGGTCCAGCACGGCCACCCAGGCTGCGCAGGTCTGACGAGTCCACTGTGCAGGGTCGGCGGCGTCGGGATATTCGGCCGCGAGCCAGCGGCCGACCTTCAACAGATTGGATCGATTCGCGTCGCGAGTGGGCGGTGTCAATGTCGAGGTGGTGTGCCAGCGATTGACCCAGCGCTCCCAACTGGGTGCTCCACCTGTCGCTTTGGCTGACTGGTGGCCGACGCGAAGCCGTGGCGGGTAGCAGAAACCTAGCGCCGCCACCGCGCGTTGCACCGCATACAAAGTGTTCAACCGTGCGCCGGTGACCAGCCGGTCGTTGCGGAACCGGTCGAACAGCTCGGTGTTCAGCTCTTCCAGATGCGGGCTGCGGTTGGCCAGGAAAAGCTGGCAGGTCACCATCGGCAGCCATGAGTCGTCGTCGCGGCCGAGCTTATATCCCCACTGCAACAACACCGTTCGCAGTCGAGCGATCTCACTGTTCACGCGTTCCTTGCCGAAGATCCTCCAGGACAGCGTCAATCGCTGGAAGCTGCCCAGGCGGTGGAACTCCGTGAATGAACCCAACAGATAGGCATGCGTCGCCAGATAAGGACGCACCTCGTCATGCGCCCACTCGGGAGCATGGGCGTGGAACTCGGTCTGCGTGCGGCCCAGCACGTGAGTCCACTCGTCGCTCGTCCAGCCCCAGAACGACTGCCGCGTCTCGGCGCAGCGGACCAGCAGCACCGCGGCAGCATCCAGCATGGCGCGTCGGCGATGAGGTGTCGGTGGCGAGTCCAGGCCGGCGTTGACCGTGTCGATCGGCAGAAGCAGCCGCCGGATCGTTCGCCAGCCGGGAGCGTCCGGATCATGATTTTTCAACCGCCTCAAGTTCTCAACACCGAGCTCGGAGACCGCCTCAGCCTCCTGGGGGCTAACCTTGAGCATGGTGTCGAAATGCCGACCGGCCAAGGGGGAAATCCATCGATCATCCTGGGCGGCCGTGGATTTCATCGTGTGACCGGCGGTCACTGGGTGCCTCCTGCCAGCGGAGTGCCGACGGCGGTTAGCATAGCGACGCGTCGGGCATGGATGTGCTGCATACTCCGGTTGAACTTGTCGGCCAGGTCCCGGCCGGACAGGTGGATATACCGAAGCGTGGAGTCGGTGTGCCGGTGACCGGCGAACCTGGCGATCGCATGGATTTCCCAACCCATTCTCGCCAGGTCGGTCAAGCACAAGTGCCGGGTCGTATGCGTGGAGAACCGGGGAACATCCGCAGCCAGCGCGACCCGCCGCACCACCTTCGACCACGTCCACAACGTCAACGGTTCAGCGCGATTGCGGCGCGACTCCGACAAGAACAGCGGGCCACGAGCCCGGCTGAGGGTCGCTCGATGCTGCAGATACAACGACAGCAACACACCCGTCGGCGCCGAGTAGGGCACTACCCGCTCCAGCCGGTTCTTCGTGGTCTCCGCCCGCACCCGGATCGTCCGATGCGCCGGATCCAGATCCTCGGTGCGCAGCGAGCACAACTCCTCGCGC
Organism: Nocardia albiluteola; assembly: GCF_018860155.1. GTDB lineage: Bacteria > Actinomycetota > Actinomycetes > Mycobacteriales > Mycobacteriaceae > Nocardia > Nocardia albiluteola. The sequence continues at coordinate 10,439 of NZ_JAHKNI010000006.1, read as the reverse complement.
CGCAACGCAGCGTCGTAGGCCAGCGCCAGCATCACCCGATTGCGGATCGATTCGCACGCCGCAACCGCGAGAACGTCGTGCCATTGCTGTTCGGTCGGAATCCACGGCAGTTTCGTCAGCCGTGGCACGAGACCACGCTCGGCGCCGCCGGTCCGGTGACGTCCAGGCGTATACCGTCCCCGCCCAACAGGATTGGACTCCCGCAGACCCTCTTCCATGAGATGGTCGTAGAACAAACGGACGGGCACCAACCGCTGCTGAATCGTCGCATTCGCCAGCCCGGCACCCGAATCGATCGACACCACATTCGTGCCACGATGATGCGGTCGAGAAGTCAACTCCCGCACGAACACCGCAACGTGAGCCCGGCTCGCGGCCACCGGATCGACCTGCTCGCGCTCACACACCATCAGATACTCCGCCAGGCCGCGGGCATAGGCGTCGATCGTGCGCGGCGCCCGCCCGAGATCAATCCAGATACCCAGCCAGACCGCTGCCTGCTCGTGCCGTCCGAGCACCGGCCACTTGTCCGTCAGCGCCACCGCGCCGTTCACCCTGCCTCCAAAGTCCGTGGTCATCCCAGGGAGACAAGATCACCCTGGGGCAGATTCCACGTAACTTTTAAGATGCTCAAACGGCAGATGTTCGGCCGCGCGAAAACCGACCTACTGAGAAAGCGAATCCTATTGAGCGACTGAACAACCCGGCACGCGGGATCACGAAATTTGTGCCAGATCCATTTTTCACGTGCTGCCGACACACGGTCTCGACGCGGCCCTGCTGCGAACATGTCGCGGTCTTGATGCGAATCCCATTCGCATCAGAATCGCATCAAAATCGGGTCAGCACGATCCTGACCTGCACCTTCGGCGCATGGCTCCCGTGTGCTCGACCCCAGCGAGCAGCCCCGGCTGAAGTTCAATGGCGCGCCCGGGGAGGTCGACACCGACAAGAAGGGCAACCCGATCCTGCAGGCCTACATCACCCTCGACGCGCCCGCCGGACCGCGCAACCTGTACCCGACCTGGCGCATGGAACAGGCCATCAGTACCGCCCTGGAGAAGGCCGGCTCGCACTTCAACATCGGTGACACCCTGTCGATCACCTTCGTCGGCGCCGACCCCAACGAGTCGCGCGCCAAGCTCTACACCGCCGTCGACACCCCCGCCACCCCAGTGTCCGGACCGTTGGGAGCGGCGTAACCATGACCGTGCTCACCGCGCTGATCGCGCGCCTCGAGCCCTGCCAGATGGGCACCTACGTCCTCTGGGCCCGCACCAGAGGGCGGCGCTGGCCGCGGATCGCCGAGGACCTGTGCGTGTCCACGCCCACGGTCCTGGTCTGGGCCGGCTGCGCCCAGCTGCGCCAGCACCTGCACCTGCCCACCACCCACACCATCGAGGAGCTCCACTAATGCCCTACCTCAACATGGGCCTGCTGCCCGACGAGTCATCCGACATCGAGATCCAGTACCACCCCGCATTGACCATCGGCGAAGGCAAGCAGCTGCTGCAGCCCGTGGTCGAAATCGTGTGGAGTGCCGGCGGGTTCGTGCGGGTACCGATCAGTATCCACGAAGCCCGCGCTCTCGCCGACGGACTCGCCGAGGTCCTCGCTAAACACCGCGACGCGACCGAGAACCCGGCGGAGTGAACCCATGACCGGCAATGGCGCCGATGCGGACGCGGTGCGCAGCAACGACGCTGCGCACCGCAACGCACCGGATAGTGCACACCGCCCCGGGCGCCCCGACGCCGAACGCTCCGCGGTCCAATTCTTCTGGGGCGAGCTGATCCTCATGGCACTCATGTCCATCGGCGGCAACACCGTTCACGCCGTGCTCAACGCACCGCACGGGTTGGCCGTAGTCGCCGGATTCGTGGCCATGTTCCCGCCCGTCGCGCTGCTGGCCGCCACCCACGGCGTCGGGCTACTCGTCCGGGCACGCGCGAACGCGACGCTGGCCTACTGGTTTGTTGTGTTCCTGACCAGCGCAATCGCACTGATCGCGTTCCGGCTGTCGTTCGACGCCTTGCGTACCTTGGCCATCCAAGTCGGCATGGCCAGACACCTCGGGTCACTGGTGCCATTGATCATCGATGGCGCGATCGGACAGGCCACCATCGCCCTACTCGTCCTCGCCCGCAGCCCGCGCACCGCCGACGAGGCCGCAGCGCAGCCGATGCGCACCGACCACGACCCGGTGCGCACCACCGACACCGTGCCCACCATGTCGGTGCGCGAGGTCCACACCGAGACCCACTCAACCGCAACCGAACTACACGCTCCGCGGCCTGTTGCCGAGATCGAATCGGCGCAGCCGCGCGTGATCGAGGCCACCGGTGCGCAGGATCGATGGGCGGAGATCGCCGAATCGGTGTGCAACGCCGACCCCGCCGGCCGCCGCGACCCGGACAAGGTCGCCACCATCTTGCGACTGAAGTTCGAACAGAACTGGTCACATTCGCGGATCGCCGAACACGTCGAGCTCAGTTCGTCGGCCGTCACCCGCACCCTCACCGCCGCGCGCGAATTGGCCGCTGAGTAGAGCGACCCATCCGTTAATTCGGGAAAGGATCCATCAAATGACCACCTACACAGACGAATTCGGTGTCGCATCTATGGTCACTGCGACGGACACGCCAGTGTCCTCGGAGTGGGCGTACACGAACGAGGCCGCTCGAATCATCCATTGTCACCCGGAGGTACTCCGGCGGTGGCACCGTGAGGGCAGCGCGCCGTTCGCCCTGCCCAAGCCGAAGCGACGGGGACGGCGCTATCTCTGGAATGTCGGTGCCCTCCGCGCCGCTATGGAGGCGATGCAGACCGACGAAGGGCGAGATCACCGCCATGGCTAGGACCGGCCGACCGCCTCGCCCGCTGGGTGTCCCAGGTGCCGTGACTTTGACCGAGATCCGCCCAGGCCACTGGCAAGCGGCAACTTGGGTCAGAGATCGAATCGGCAAACCTCGGCGGGTGAGGCGGGTATCGCCGGAACACTACGACAGCATCGGCCGCCGGATTCCCGATCGAGATGGAAGTCGAGCAGAGGCGGCGGTCAGGGCGGCTGCGGCACTATTGTCGCCCGAGACCGATTCTCAGGTGACAGCGCGGACCACTGTGGCTCAGCTATGGACGTTCTACCGCGCGCACTTGATCAAGAAGGACCGTGCCGACGGCACTCTGCGCTCCTATGATCGCTGGGCGGCGATGCTGGTTCAGCAGTACGGGTACCGCCGCATCGGGCCCGACGAGTTCAAAACCGCTACCGCGGAGGCCTTCCTGGACTCGGTGGCCGACGGGCATGGGCGCGCATCGATGCTGAACGCACGATCGATGCTGTCGGGTATGTTCCGGTTCGCGGTGTGTAAGGCGGCGATCGACGTGAATCCTGTTCGAGAAGCGGAGATCCCGGAAAACGTCGCACCCAAGGGTCGCACCGGCGGCGCCGGCGTCATCGAGGTCGAGAATCTGCGTTTCATTCTGGCCTCGCTGTACTGGTCGACCGTGCCGTGTCCACGCAAGCTCACCGAAGCCGAGCAGCAGCGTGGAATCCGTTCCTACACACCGCCGACCGTCGCCGAGTATTGCGAGGATGCAGATCTCGCGGACCTGATGGCGCTCACCGCGGCCATCGGGCAGCGCCCCAGCCAGATCTTGGGTTTGGCGTGGCCGTTTTACAAACGCAAGAAGAAGACGATCCGCACCGTCGGCAAGGCTATCCGCGTCAAAGGCAAAGGTCTCGTCCGAGTCGTCAAGGACAACGATCTGAAGAATCCACAGGGTGAGATCGCCCTGCCGGATTTCGCCGTCGAGATCCTCGACCGCCGCTGGGAACGGTTGCAAGCACGGAAGCGCGAAAACCCGCCGCCGCCGACCTATACGGTGGACCTCATTTTTCCCTCGTTCGGCTGGACGCTGCGCGACCCAGTGAACGTCAAGCATCAGTGGCAAAGAGTCCGAGAAGCGTTGGAGCTACCCGATGATCTGGTGCCCTACTCGTTCCGCAAGTTCATGGCACTACTACTCGATGACGCCGGCCTGTCCGCGCGCGTGACCGCTGATGTGCTGCAATACGCCGATCCCGCGATGAACTCAGCGCAAATACATGGCTCGCGGCCGAGTCCATCACCAGGCGGCTGCCCTGGTCCACGAAGCAGTGATGCATGGTCACGACAATGCCGAACAAGATCACGACGAAAGTGGACGCGCCCAGAGTTTATGGACACTTTCTGGACCATAGATAGATCCAGGTACGAATTAGGCCCCTGACCTTTGCGCTTGCGCGCTGGTCAGGGGCCTTTTCGGCTCCCCCATCTGGACTCGAACCAGAAACCTGCCGATTAACAGTCGGCTGCTCTGCCAATTGAGCTATAGGGGATTGCTCCGGCTCGTCCTATCGGGCGGGCCGAGGAGAAACTTTAGCGCATTGGTCGCCGTCGGCCAAAATCGCGTGTTTACCTGGGGATACACGCGCCTCGGGGAGGTTCGTCCGGCGAGGTTGCGGGGTGGTTCTTCAGCGGGTGACGGGCGTTGGCGGCGTCGGCGTGGATCGAAACGAAGGCTCGGTTCGCGCATTCGTGATGAGATTCACACCAATGCCGATCGAAACTTGCGAGACATTGCCCGGAGGTGGTCCTGGGCAACGACGAGTTGCCGAAGGGTGGTGCGTGCTGACCGAGGCGCTGTTAGCCTGCGATACATGCGACACACGGGAAGCGGTATCCCTTGCGCACGTATGGGTTTCGGCTGGATCGAAGGCATGCGCAGGGGTGGGCGGTGAACGTCGAGGGGCACTGGGAGCAGGTTCGGCGGGTTGTGGCGCGGGCGCAACGGTCGACGGGGCATTTCGCCATCGCGTCGGTGGGTGCGGATGGGATGCCCAACGTCACGCCGGTGGGGACGCTGTTTCTGCGTGAGGATCACACCGGCTATTACTTCGATCAATACACCGATGCGCTCGCCCGCAATCTGGATGCCGAGCCGCGGGTGTGCCTGATGGCGGTCGACAGCGGATCGCTGTTCTGGTTCCGCTCGCTGCTGGCCGGGCGCTTCGGCGCGCCGCCCGGGGTTCGGCTGTACGGGACCGCGTCCGCGCGGCGTCCCGCGACCACCGCCGAGCTCGAGCTGGTCCGGCGGCGGGTCCGGCCGATGCGGCTGCTGAAGGGCGGCAGGCTGCTGTGGTCTGATTTCACTCACGTCCGCGACATCACCTTCACCGAGGTACGACCGGTTCGGTATCCGGTGATGATGTCGCACCTGTGGGACTCCGAGGCGTCGGACTGACCCTGAAACGGTTTCAGCGGGGGCTCCGACGTGATGTCATCGACGAATGGACGAGATCATCTTTCGCCGCGCGACGGCTGCCGACCTGCCGGAGATCGTGACCATGCTCGCCGACGATCCGCTGGGTAGCGCGCGTGAATCGGTGTCGGATCTGGAACCGTACGAGTCCGCGTTCCGTGACATCGACAGCGACGGCAAGCAGTTGCTGCTGGTGGCCGAGCAGGCGGGGCGGGTCGTCGGGACGGCGCAGGTGAGCTTCCTGGCCGGATTGTCCCGGCGCGGCGCGATGCGCGGGCAGATTGAGGCCGTGCGGGTCGCGAGCGGGGCGCGCGGCAGCGGGCTGGGCACGAGGCTGATCGAGGAATGTGTCCGGCGCGCCCACGAACGCGGTTGCGTGCTGGTGCAATTGACATCGGACGCGAGCCGCACCGAGGCGCACCGGTTCTACGAACGGCTCGGCTTCGAACCGACACACATCGGATTCAAGAGGCCCCTCCCCGACACTCCCTGCCCGACAGCATGACGGTCACCGACCGCGGTGCCGGATAAGCTGCCCCGGATACTTACGAGCAACCCGCGCGGACCGCCGGGCCCCTTAGGGGATGAAACCGACCTGGAGTCCGGGTCCTCGTGGCGCGCCGACCCGACCGAAACAACGTAAAGTGCCACCCCGGCAGACGTTTTCGAGATACAGGACAGGCATGGCTTCGAATCTCTCAGCACCACACCGTTTTCGGATGACCCGCGGCGCGAGAGACCGCCTGCTGCACCAGCAGGCACTGCTGCGCCGGGCGCTGACGATCACGGGAACCGTGTTCGCCATGCTCACCCTGATGGTGGTGGCGCCGCCGATGGCCTCGGCGCAGGCCACGATCGACCACATCGTCAAGCGCACCGACCGGTGGCTGGAGGTGTACGTGCAGTCCCCGGCCCTGCAGCGCGTGGTGCAGCTGGATGTGCTGCTGCCTGCGGCCGCCACCACCCCGCATCCGACGCTCTACCTGCTCGACGGCAACGGCGCGGACGCGTCCGAGGGGCAGAGCACCTGGACGCTGAAAACCGATGCGGTGAACTTCTTTTCGAACAAGCCGGTGACCGTCGTGATGCCGGTGGGCGGCGGCGGCACCTTCTACACCAACTGGCTGCGCGACGATCCCAAGCTCGGTCACAACCAGTGGGAAACCTTTCTGACACAGGAACTTCCGCCGCTGATGGACGGCACCTTCCACGGCAACGGCGTCGACGCGGTGGCCGGGGTGTCGATGGGCGGCCAGGCCGCGATGGCGCTGGCCTTCCGGAACCCATCGCTGTATCGCGCGGTCGGCTCCTACAGCGGCTGCCTGTTCACCGGCAGCATCGGGCAGGCGTACGTGCGGGCCGCGGTGATCGAGCGTGGCGGCAATCCGGACAACATGTGGGGCATCGAGCTCAATCCGCAGTGGGCCGCGCACGACGTCGTCCTGCACACCGGCCCGCTCCGGGGCAAGCCGCTGTTCGTCTCGGTGGCCTCGGGCATACCGGGACCCGCGGACAACACCTTCGACCCGTCGTGGACCTGGCCGACCACCGAGGCGCAGGCCGTGGCGATCGAGAAGGGCGCGCACGACTGCACCCTCGCCTTCGATGCCGAACTGCACGTCGAGAACATCCCGTCCACGGTGAAGTTCTATCCGGTCGGAACCCACTCCTGGCCGTATTGGCAAGCGCCCCTGCACGATTCCTGGCCGACCTTGGCCAGCGGGCTCGGCATCGCCTGATCGGGAATCAGGCGCCGGGAATCCGGTGTTCGGTTATCGGGGTGCTCACATCGGCGCCGTTCAGGGTCAGGTAGAGCTGGCGTTCGGTAACCGACAGCCCGGCGGTGTTGCGGCGATCCAGGGCCGCTACGGCGGTGTCGATGGCGGCGCGTTCGAAGGCGTAGAGCGGGATCTCCTCGGCGCGGTGGATGCGCTTGCCGGTGAGCGGCGCCAGCACCTTGGCCGGCTCGCGGTGCGTATAGATCGCGACCCTGTCGGCCAGCTTGGCGGCGCGGTGCAGCCGGTCCGCATCCGGCGCACCGACCTCGATCCAGTCGGTCACGCGCCCCGTCAGGTCGCGCACCAGCACCGCGGGCTCGTCGGTGGAGGAGACGCCGCCGTCGCTGAACGCGATTCCGTCCCGGTACTCCAGGCAGTAGGCCAGCAGGCGCGTCACCATGAACTCGGCCGTCTCGGAGGGATGGCGCGCCAACCGCAATTCCAGATCCTCATAGACCCCGCGATCCACGTCGGCCAGCTGGACGGTGAAGGTGTACAGGGTTGCACTGAGAGCCATGGGTGCAGCAGTTTAGCCGCCATGTCGTAGGACCTGGTTTCCGGAAGCCCGCCGGACGACACGCCCAGCGAGATCTACGACCGGCCGACCGAGGAAGAAGTCGACGAGCCGGAGCCGATCCCGGAGGTCGAGCGATTCCGGGCCGCGGCGGGGATACGACCCGCGGTGATTCAGTTGGCGGGGGTTGTCGTCGGCGGAAGAGGTTCGGTCGTCGGCGCGGTCGGTCGGGCGCCGGTCGTGGTGGTGCCCGAAGCCGGCGTGGTCGTCGGCACCGGGGTCGTGGTCGGCGCCGATTTGGTTGTCGTGCTGGAGGTTTGGGTCGACGACTCGGTGGCCGGGAGTTGCCCGGCCGGGATTCTGGCGATGGCCTGCGCCGGGGCAGGCTTGGTGGTCGTCGACGCGGCGGGCTTCGTCGTGGTCGGTGACGCGGTGGGCGTCGTCGTGGTCGACGACGGACTCGTCGTTGTCGGAGCTGTCGTCGAGGTCGTGGTGGTCGTCGGGCTCGCGTTCGATGTTGTCGTCGTAGTCGGGGCCGGGCTGGTCGTCGTCGTGGTCGTCGTCGTAGCGCCCGGGCTCTTCGTTGTCGTCGGCTTCGCGGGTGCGGTCACCGTCATCGTCGTCGGTGTGGAGGCGTTCCGCGCGTCGGTGGCCTTCGTATCGGCCACGTCCTTGTTCACCAAGGCGACGTCCTGCGCCTGCACCGCCGAGGTCGGGTCGACCTTCTGACCCGACTGGGCCTGCTGGGCCAGGTGGGTGAGCCAGGCGGCGGCGTACTGCGCCGAGGTCAGCGGCTTACCGTCGGCGGGGTTGGAGTCGCGCCAGTAGTCGAAGTGGTGGCCGGTTCCGTTGGGCCCCAGGGTGAGCTGATACGGATCGCTCAGGAGCACCGGGATGGTGTTCTGATTGGTCACGATGTCGCCGACGATCTCGTTGAACACCTTCTGCGGCAGGTAGGCCAGCGGCTCCAGCTGATTGCTCGAAATATTCTGCGCGGGAGCCGGATCCGTCGTCTGCTGCCCCGGCTTGTACTCCGGATCGGAGACCTTGATCAGCACCTGGAGCAGGGTTTCGTTGCTCGCCATCCAGTTCGGCTGCGACTGGATGTACTGGAAGGCGTTGAAGCCGATCTTGGCCAGGGTGACGGCCACGTCCTGCCCGGTCGCCGGGGTGAGTCCGTTGTTCTGCAGCCCATCGACATTCAGCTGCCTGCCGACGTTCGCGGCCAGCTGCAGCAGCGAAATATTCTGGGGTGCAGCACACGTCAGATCGCCCTCGGAGCAGAACGAGGCGACCCGGCCGCTCAGCGCGCCGAACCCGCCGCTGTTGTCCTGCATGGCGCCCTGCCCGGAGATCGGCGTGGCCCCGGTCTGATACTTCGTATCGAAGCCGTCGGGGTTGCCGTAGGGATTCTGCGCGCCGGGGAACGGCGCCTCATTCGCCGAGCGGCCGTTGTCGGCGAGGATGACGACGCCGGTGACGTTCTTCGGGTCGACGATGCCGTACGTACCGCTCTGCGGCGCGGTCTGATTGCCGATCTGCATCGCGACGCGGCGCGCCACGTCGGCGCCCTCGCTGTAGCCGACGATCGCGAATTTCGTTGTGGGGCAGGCCTGGCGGATCTGCTCCATCACGCTCTCGGTGTTGGCGACGCCGGTGTTCACCGCGTCCTCGTACGTGCTCATGTTCGCCGGGTACGCGATGTACACCGCGGCGTAATTGCCATTGACGACCGCACTCTTGGGCGCGTTGACGACCGGATCCTCCCAGGTGCTGTGGTAATCGTCCGACAGCGCGGCCGGCAGCGGCTTGCCATCGGCCCCGAGCAGCATCTTCGTCGTGCTCGCGTTGGGGCTGTCGTTGCGCCCGGCGATCGAGATGGTCACCATGTCGTGGCATTCGGTCACCGATGCCGTGAGCCGTGTGGCGTCGGTTCGCGGAGCGTTTGCGGGAAGCACCGCAACGGCGACGACCGCCGCCGCGCCCAGCGCCACCGGGGCCGCAACCGCCGCGGCAATACGGTGCCGCACCACGAAGTCCCGACAAGCCGAGAAATTGAAAGCCATGCTCGATCCCATATCCGAAGTGACGAGTGTCGGAACCGGTCCCCCCGAGGACCATGCACCACCGGAGAAGTCGTCGCCGGAGCGATCGGTGTTACAAGATGGAACAAACAATCGTGTCCCACCGCCCACCCGAGAGGATCACCGATGCCCCGGATCGCCACCGCCGACCGCGTCGAGCACGACGCCCTGCTGGAGTTCCTGCGCCCGCGGCACCGCGCCGTGCTGCAGACCTCCCGGGCCGACGGCAGCCCGCAACTCTCGCCGGTGACCTGCGGACTCGCGTCGGACGGCTGCCTTGTGGTCTCGACCTACCCGGCGCGCGCCAAGGCGGTCAACGCCCGCCGCGACCCCCGGGTCTCGATCTGCGTGCTGTCCGACGACTGGAACGGTCCCTACGTGCAGGTCGACGGCCGGGCCGAGGTGCTCGACATGCCCGAGGCCCTGGACGGACTCGTCGAATACTTCCGCTGCATCTCCGGCGAGCACCCGGACTGGGACGAATACCGAGAGGCCATGGCGCGCCAGGACAAGTCGCTGATCCGCATCCACATCGAGCGGTGGGGCCCCGTCGCGACCGGCGGCTTTCCCCCGCAGCTCGCCGAATCCTGACCGCGCGTCCGGGCGCCGCGGCAACGACATTCGCGGCGACCTGATGCTCCTATTGCTGTCAAGCGGTTGTGAGCCATTGTCTGTAGGTGTTGGCGAGTTCGTCGTCGCGTTGGAGTCCGCGTTCGATGCGGGAGATGGTGGTGGGCCAGAGTCCGAAGTGGCGGGCGG
>NZ_JAHKNI010000005.1 GCF_018860155.1 Nocardia albiluteola | reverse complement strand
CCGCCCGCCACTTCGGACTCTGGCCCACCACCATCTCCCGCATCGAACGCGGACTCCAACGCGACGACGAACTCGCCAACACCTACAGACAATGGCTCACAACCGCTTGACAGCAATAGGAGCATCAGATCGGGCCGGGCCGCCGGAGATCCGGACGAACCGCCGCGGCGCGCGGCTACCGCACCCCCCGCGAATTCGAGGAGAAACCGCTCGCGGACGTGCGCTACAGTGACGAATCGATAGGTTCCACAACGGAGAAGGCGGGGGCGCGGTCGATGACCACACCGACGGCGGCACAGCGGGTTTCTCGCGAGGGTCACACGGGAAGTGACCGATGAGCCATCCCCCGGAACCACCGAATTCACCGCAGCCCGGCCAGCCGGACGAGGAGGCGGGCAAGCCGACCCTCTTCTATTCGGGCCAGCCGAATCAGACGCCCGGCGCGCCGCCCGCACCGGGACAGCCGTACCCGGCCGAACAGGCCACTCACCTGTACTCAGGCCAGCAACCCACTCCCGGCCAGGCATACCCGGCCGATCAGGCCACGCACCTGTACACGGGGCAGCAGTCCATGCCCGGACAGCAGCCGACGCCCGGCCAGGCATACCCGGCGGACCAGGCCACGCACCTGTACACGGGTCAGCAGTCCCTCGCGTCCGGTCAGCCCTATCCGAGCGAGCAGCCCACGCAACAGATCTCGGATCCGCAGCAGCCGTATACCGCTGCGCCGCAGGCTTATTCGCAGAATCAGCCCTACACACCCGGGCCGCAGCCCTACGCCGCCGCCGACCAGGGCTACCCGCCACCGGGCCAGTACCCGCCCGGTCAGCCGGGTCCGTACACGATGGGGCAGTACCCGCAGACCCAGGGCTATCCCCCGGGCCAGATCCCGCCGGGGCAGATCCCGCCGTACGGCACCGGTGGACCCTCCGGGTCCGGAGGCGGGGGCACCAACATTCCCCTGATCATCGCGGTGGCACTGGTGGGCCTGATCGTCGTGGGCGTCGCGGGCTACTTCATCCTGCGTCCGAGCCACCACAGCGACAACAACGTCGCCACCGGTACGTCCACCTCGTCGGCACCCGAGACCACCACCAGCGACATGCCGACCACGACCACCGAGATGCCGACCACCGCGGCGAACGTGTGGATCGCCGCCATCTACAACGAGAACACCCACCAGGTCTCCTGGGCCAAGAGCATGATCGGCTCCGCGGATGCCCAGTTGCGCGCGGAGAACGAGTGCGGCACCGGCTGCGGTAACGCGGCGTGGGCCGAGAACGAATGCATCGCGATCGCCATCGGCGGGGGCGACGGCTGGGGATCCAGCGGCGGCACCACGGCCATCGATGCCCAGAACAAGGCGATCAACATCGCGGAGACCAAGTACAACGTTCAGGGCCCGTTCCACACCTGGTCCAAGTGCACCACGGACAACTGACGATCCGGCCGTACCCCGGGGCGGTCCGGCGGAATCCGGCCTTCGATCCGCTCGCCCCGCCCCGGGAGTGACCGGCGGAACTACCCCCGTTGGGAACACGGGTGGACCGTTCGATGTTGAATGAGCCGTGACTGCGACAGACCTGACCATGTACTCGACGACCTGGTGCGGCTACTGCCGCCGCCTCGAGAAGCAACTCGACGAGGCCGGTATCACCTACACCAAGATCGATATCGAGGAGAATCCCGAGGCCGCCGAGTTCGTCGGCAGCGTCAACGGCGGCAACCACGTGGTGCCGACCGTCAAGTACACCGACGGATCCACCGCCACCAACCCCAGCCTGGTGCAGGTCAAGCAGGCCCTGGCCGCCATCGCCTGACGATCCGGAAATTCCGTCGTCCCGGCAGCACATGCGCCGGGACGGCGGTGTTCGTTCACGCCGCGGCGGCCCAGGATTCGACGATGGTCCGCGCGATCGAGATCGACCCCGGCAGCAGCAGCCGATGCTGCTCTGGATCGCTCGTCGTCGCGCCCGTGATCGACCCCCACGCGCCCGCGGCCAAGGCCGTGCGCACCTCCTCGCGGGTGAACCAGTGCGCCTCGGCGATCTCGCCGTCGGCAAAGACCAGCGGCTGATCCGGATCGCCCACCGCAGTGAAGCCCAGCATCAGCGAGCGCGGCAGCGGCCACGGCTGGCTGCCCAGATAGCGGATCTCGCGCACATCCAAGCCGACCTCCTCGCGGATCTCGCGCTCCACGCACCGCTCCAGCGACTCGCCCGCCTCGACGAACCCCGCCAGAATCGAGAACATCCGCTCCGGCCAGCTGTGCTGACGTCCCAGCAGCACCCGGTCGCCGCCGTCGTGGACCAGGCAGATCACCGCCGGATCGATGCGCGGGAATTCCTCGTGTCCCGCGTCGTCCACGCGCGTCCAGCCGCCGTGCGCGGGCGTGGTCGGGGTGCCGTCGGCCGCGCTGAATCCGGCGCGATCGTGCCAGTTCAGCAGTGCGAGCGCACTGCCCAGCACGCCCAGCATCACGTCGTCGAGGCGCACCGTGGACAGGCCGACCGCGCGCAGGTCCGCGAGCTGTCCCTCGATGTCGTTATCCCGCACCGCCCAGATGTGTGTGCCGTCGACACCGAGGAAGATGGCGCCGGGCGCCGGTTCGGCCGCCAGCGACGTGGCCGACTCCAGCACTACCTCCGAGCCCTCGACGCGAAACTGCCCGCGACGGTTCATGCGCAGCAACCGGGCGGTGGCCCAGCCCTCCTTCAGCGCCTGTTCGTCCGTGCGCAACTCCTCGGCGCGGTCGAGCGCGGAACGGGACAGCAGCGGAACTTGATTCAATTCGAAACCGGGCACGCTGACGAGACTATCCCGCAGAGTCGTCCGGGCACGCGGCGGAGGTGCGGGCCCCGAGTGACACTCCCGTCCAGGAGTGACACAGTGTCAGCATGAACCCGGAGTCCTCCGCGCGGCATCGACGCATCTACCTGCTGACGGCGTTGCTCTTCGGCGTCGGCACAACGCACTTCGTGATACCTGAACAGTACGACAAGATCGTGCCGCCCGCGCTGCCCGGCGAGGCGCGCACCTACACCTATGTCTCCGGCGTCGCCGAGCTCATCGTGGCGGCGGCGCTCTCGTTCCCGCGCACCCGGCGCCTCGGCGGGCTGTTCGCCGCGCTGCTGTTCGTCGCGGTGTTCCCGGCAAACGTGCAGATGGCGGCCGATGCCCTGCGGAACCCCAAGGCACCGCTGCCGCTCAAGGTGATCTCGGTACTACGGCTTCCGCTGCAAGTGCCGCTGGTGACGACGGCGCTGAAGATCAGCCGCGCGGCGTAGGGCACGATGCACCGGCCGCGAGCCGGTGGGCCCCGAAGGCGGCGACTCGGCACTCGCCGAATCATTCCGGCGGGCCGGGTGCGTCCTCGGTGGGCGACCAGGCCGGCGGAGTTGCCATGATCAACGCGGCCAGTTCGGCGGGGCCCGGCAGGTCGGGCGGGGCTATCGTGCGGCCGGTGCGCACGTAGTGGAATGCGGCGCCGATGCGGTCGAGCATCTGTGCCTCGTCGGCACCGGTGCGGGCGGCCATCAGCCGGGCCCAGGCCAGCCGGTAGACCGCCAGCTGCATCGCGACCGACTGCTCCTCCGAGCGAGTCGGCTCCGCGCCGGTCTTCCAGTCCACCACCAGCCAGCGCCCGCCCGGCTCGGCGAACACCGCGTCCATGCGACCGCGGATCAGCGTGCCCGCGACGGAGGTCTCGAAGGCCACCTCGACCTCCACCGGATTGCGGTTGGCCCACGACGAGGACAGGAACGCCTCCTGCATCCGGGTCAGCTCGGCATCGGCCTCCCCCCGGTCCGCCTCGCCCGGCAGCTCCAGATCGAAGGCCTGCTCGGCCCCGAACCAGCGCTGCAGCCACGCGTGAAATGCGGTGCCGCGCCGCGCGAACGGGCTCGGCGGATACGGCAGCGGACGACGCAGCCGCGCGGCCAGTTTCGCCGGATCTGCCCGCAGCTCCACCAGCGCGGTCGCGGGCAGCTGCTCGGGCAGTTCCACCTCCCGCACCGTGTCGTCGGCGGCGAAATGCTCGGCGAGCAGGGCATCGACATCCGCGGACCAGCCCTCCGGGTCGTCGAGGGCGGGTTCCTGTGCGCCCTCGGCCTCCTCCGCATCGCTGGGCTCGGCGTCCTCGCCGAACAGCGAGAGCTGCTCGGCCGAGCCCCGGGTAACCGGCCCGTCGGCCACCCGCGCCGGCAGGCCGAACCTGCTTTCCGGCGACAGCTCCGCCAGCGCGGAGCGGACCATGTCGGCGCCCGATTCGATTGCGGCGCGGCGCTTTCCGAGGGGATCGCGGGGCCAGCGCGCGGTGGCGGGATTGTCGGTGAACGGGTTCACAGCGTCCGGGGGCGGGCCCTGATCCCAGCGGTCGATGCGCACGGCGGTGACCAGGCCCGAGCCGGGAGCCTCGGCGGCATGCTTCAGCTCCAGCAGGAAGTCCGAGGGGCCCTTGGGGGTCGAGCCGGTCTCGGCCCAGTGGTGACCCGAAACGAACAACGCCCGTTCGGTTCTGGTGAGGGCCACGTAGAACAGGCGGCGCTCCTCGTCCAGCCGGCGCCGATTCAGCGCGTCCCTGTGCTGTTTGATCGCATGCTCCAGATCGGCGCGATCGTAGATGTCGGTCAGCTCGAGCACGGGCACGCCGTCGCGGGCGTCCTCGCGCTGCCGGTCGCCGCGCAGCGTGGTGGGCAGTTCGGCCAGCGCACCGAGCCAGGTACCCGCCGCCGCGCCGGACGGGAAGACACCGCGCACCACGTGCGGCACGGCCACCACCTCCCACTCCAGCCCCTTGGCGGCGTGCACGGTCAGCACCTGCACGCGGTCGTGGGCGACCTCGACCTCGCCGGGCTCCAGCCCGTTCTCGACCTCCTCGGCCGCCGCGAGAAAGCCCAGCAGGCCGCTCAGCGTCGCCCGGTGGTCACTGGCATATCCGGCCACGACCTCGGCGAACGCGTCCAGATGCTCCCGGCCCGCACCGCCACCGGCCGCCGCCCGACGCGCCTGGGTCTCCACGCCGACGCCGATCGTGCGCTCGACGTCGGCCACCAGCTCCGGCAGTGACTGACCGCCCCGTTCACGCAGCGCCCCCAGCTCCTGTCCGAGGGACTGGATGCGCTCGTATCCCGGCTCCGAATACTGTTCCGGCGCACCGGGATCGGCGATGGCATCCGCGATCCCGGCCCGTTCCGCGGGCTCGGGCGCCACCTCGCGCAACGCCTGCGCGAGCGCCTCGGTGTCAGTGATGGCCGCGGCCTGCTCCGGGGGGCGGGAGATGGACAGATCCCGGGCACGCCGGGATAGCGCGGCCAGGTCGCTGACCCCGATCCGCCAGCGCGCCCCGGTCAGGATCCGCATGGCGGCGCTGCCCGCCGCCGGATCGGCGATCAGGCGCAGCGTGGCCACGACGTCCGCGACCTCGGGGGTGGCGAGCAGGCCGCCCAGGCCGACGATCTCGACCGGCAGTCCCCGCTCGCGCAGCGCCTCCGCCAGCGGCGCGGCATCGGCGTTGCGGCGCACCAGCACCGCGGAGGTGGGCGGCGGCGCCCCCGCGTCCGCGTGCGCCTCCCATTCCGCCGCAATCCGCTCGGCCACCCAATCCCGTTCGTCGGCAACGGTTTCGGTCAGGGCCAGCGCCACCGCACCCGGCACCGCACCGGGCCGCGGCCGCAGCGCGTCTACATCGACGCCACCCTCGGTGTGCCGCAACGGTTCAGCCACCAGATTCGCCAGGTCCAGCGCCTCGGGCGGATTGCGCCAGCTGGTCAGCAGCGGCAGGATCGGCGCGGGAACACCGGGGGCACTGGGAAAGTCGGACGCGAACCGCGGCAGATTCGCCGCCGACGCCCCGCGCCACCCGTAGATGGACTGCATCGGGTCACCGACAGCCGTCACGGCGAGCCTGTTCGCCGCGCCACGCGGCTCGTCGGTCCCCTCATCGCTCCCGGAGACCTCCCCGGCATGCCTGCTCCCACCACCGGACGCACTCTCCCCGACCTGTCCGAACGCGCGCCCGCCGGTCACGAGAGCCGCATCCGCACTGCCGCCGTCGCCCACTACCCCAAGCACATGACCGGCACGCCCCCTCCCACCACCGGACGCACTCTCCCCGACCTGTCCGAATGCACGCCCGCCAGTCGCGAGAGCCACATCCGCACCGCTGCTGTCCTCGCTCCGCACGCCCGCTGTCCCAGGCGGAGCCCCGGCATGCATCGGCACGCCGCTCAGCGGCGTCTCCTCGGCACGGGTCGGCCCGTTGTCCGCCGCCGGGATTGCACCTGCGCCATTCAGGTCACCGAACAGGGCGGCCAGCAGGATGCGCTGGGCGTGGCCGGTGTCCTGGTATTCGTCCAGCAGGACCAGGCGGAAGCGGTCGCGTTCGGCGACGCCGACCTCGGGATGTTCGGCGGCGAGGCGGGCGGCCAGCGACATCTGCGAGCCGAAATCCAGTGCGCCCCTTCGGCGCAACTCCTCGGCCAGGCGCCGGACCAGCGGAAGCAGTGCGACGCGTTCGGTCTGCACGGCGACGATGTTCTGCAACTCCTGGCTGGGTCCGCCGCGCTGACGCGGGCCCTTGGGCAGGGTGAAGACCAGCTTCTCCAGCTCGGCGTGGGCCTGCACCAGCTGTTCGGGTTCCACCAGATGCTCGGCCAGCTGCCCCGACAGCGCGAGTACCGCCTCGGTCACCGACACCGGGGTGCGCTCGGTGTCCAGGTCGCCGTCCCAGGTGGTGACGACCCGGTGGGCGAGCTGCCACAGCTGAGTCTCGGTGAGCAGCGTCGCCGAGGGTTCCACCGGCAGCAGCAGGCCGTGCTCGGTGAGCAGGCGTCCCGCATAGGAGTGGTAGGTGCTGATCTCCGGTTCGGAACCGGCCAGCAGCCTGCGCAGACTCCCCGACGGATCGATCTCGCGCACCACGGACGAGCCCGCCAGCCGGGACAGACGGGTGCGGATGCGGGTCGTCAGCTGCTGCGCGGCCTTGCGCGTGAACGTCAGACCGAGCACGGCATCGGGAGCGACGAGTCCGTTCGCGACCATCCAGACCACCCGCGCGGCCATCGTCTCGGTCTTGCCCGCGCCCGCGCCCGCGACCACCAGCGTCGGGCCGGGCGGGGCCGAGATCACCGCCGCCTGCTCGTCGGTCGGCGGCGGCAGCCCCAGCGCTTCGGTCAGCTGCCACGGCGTGATGCCGCGACCCGAATCCCCCGCACCGGGGCCGCTCATACCTGCGCCTTGCTAGCGCTCGGCTCCGGCATGCGCGACGCGCGCCGTGATGATGATTCGCTCACAAGCTCGCTCATACCTGCGCCTCGCTAGCGCCCGGCTCCGGCATGCGCGACGCGCGCCATGTTGACGATTCACTCGCAGGCTCGCTCATTCCTCCGTCTCGCTCGACTCCGCTACCCACCGCACCCATGATCCGCTCGGCCGTGCTCCGCACACGCCTGCGCCGCGCCGAGACCGATTTCCCGCGTGCACGAGGGCACACCGTGTCCCGCTCGGGTGCAGCCGGTGTGCACCCACGCCGCCGCCCCGTGCGACGGCTCCCGTTTGCGCGGGAGCACACAGCACCGGCTGCTCGTCATGCGGAGCGGCGCACGTGCCCGGCGCGCACCGACACTGCGGTCGGGCGACCATGACGGCGCGCTGTACGGCCCGATCCCTCCGCTGTGTTCGGCTCATTCGTCGGTCACCTGCCGTCCGGTGTCCTGGACCGGGCAGCTGCCCGATACCGCGCAATGGCGGCAGCCGTCGTTGCGCATGGCCAGATAGCTGGGGCCGCGGGTGGATTCGGCGGCCTGGTGGATGGTGTCGCGCCATTGGCCGATCGACTCGTCGTCCAGGGCCTGCTGCATGCGCTGTGCGGCGCCCTCCTTGGCGCTGGGTTTGGCGACATAGACCAGTCGTGCTCCGCCCGGCAGCGGTCCGGCGGCCGGGTCGTCGGCGGTGTCGTCCAGCGCACCGGCGGCCGCGGCCACCTGATAGGTGGCCAGCTGGGCGTGCTCGGCGGCGGCCTGTTTGGAGATCGGCGTCTTACCGGTCTTCACGTCGACGATGACGAAGCGCCCCAGCGCATCTCGTTCCACGCGGTCGACCCGCCCGCGGATGCGCACCGGGTATTCGTCGGGGTTGCGGGCCGGCAGCACGCAGTCGACGGGCACCTCGACACCCAGCTGGGTGAGTTCGTCGCGGGTGTTGTGCAGCCAGGCCAGGAAGGTGTCGAGCATCGTCTCGGTGCGCCGCAGGTCCTGGCGCGAATGCCAGCTCTGCGGACCGGACTCGCCCGAGCCGGGATCCACCGCCTTCCACGCCCGCGCCAACGCGGCCTTGACCTGCGCCTCGCTGACCTGACCGGCCAGCGCCTGCACCAGGGTGTGCACCAGATTTCCCTTGACCGCGTAGGAATTCTCGCCGTCACCGCCGCCGTGCCGCTCCAACGCCCAGCGCAGCGGGCAGGTCTTCAGCAGCTCCACGGTGGACGGGGACAGTGCGACCGGGCCCTCGTCCTGACCCCAGAGCGACAGCTGCGAGCTCAGCTCGGCGGTGCCGTACCAGTCGTCGGGGTGAGCACCGGGCACCCGCGCACCGGCCAGCCGGGCCAACTGCTGCGCCGCACGCCGCCTCCGGTGCGGATCGTCCTCGGGATCGCATGCCACACTACGCAATTCGGCGATCAGCGCGTGCATGACCAGCGCCCGCCCGGGATCCACCGGGGCCGGGATGCGGCCGGGCTCACCCGCCGCGGCGGCGGCGTCGAGCTCGGCCAGGAACCGCGAGGGCACCAGATCGCGGTCGCCAGAGACCGATTCGACGGCGGTCACCAGCAGCGAGCGGCGCGCCCGGCTGCAGGCGATCAGCAGCAGCCGCCGCTCCTCGGCCAGGATCGGCGCCGACCGGCTGATCCGCTCACCCGAATCGGCAATGCCCGCAACGAAATCCACCAGATCCTCGACGCCCAGCAGTGTCCCGCGCGGGCGCAGGTTCGGCCAGATCCCCTCCTGCACACCGGCAACCGCGACGACGTCCCACTCCCGCCCGGCCGCGGCATGCGCGGAGACGATCGCCACCGCGCCGCCCGACTCGGTGACCGGCGCCGAATCCTGCGGAATCTCCTGCTGTTCCAGATATTCGACGAAGCCCTCGAGGGTAGCGCGGGGCAGCCGGTCGACGTAGGCGGCCGCGGCGTCGAACAGCCCGACCGCGGCGTCCAGGTCGCGATCGGCCTGCATGGCGCCCGCGCCGCCGCGCTCGGATTGCCCGACCCAGCGCCGTTCCAGGCTCGACGCCGTCCACAGCGCCCACAGCACATCCTCGAGCCCGGCACCGCGCCGCGCGGCCTTCTCCGCCCGCCGCACTGCCTTGAGCACCCGGCGCAACGGCGCGGACTCCACCTCGGTGAGCCGGTCCAGCAGCGAGGCGTCGCCCGTGTCGGTGATCAGATCGCGGAGCACCTCCGCGGAGGATCGGTCCAGATCCGCGAAGCGCGCGGAATCGTTCGTGCCGGAATCGAAGTCGTCGTCCATCTCCCCGGCGGATGCCCTGCGTCGAGTCCCGATCCCGTCGGCCGCCATGGCGTCGACGCCGACGGCACGATCCACATCGACCCGGTCAGGGCTCGGCGCGTGGCCGGTTACGTCCGCATCCACACGCGATATGCCCGAGGCATTCCCGCCCTCCGGCGCATGTGATTCGACAGCGGCGCCGGGCGTGCGCGGGATACCGGATCCGTCCGGCTCGGGTTGCCCGGCGGCGCCCGCCCACGGGTCGGCGGGATCTCGCCGCCCGCGTTCGAGCACGGTCCTTCGGATACCGCGGCGCAGGCGGCGCAGGCTGATCTGATCGGCGCCGCCCAGCGGGCCGGTCAGCAGGTCCAGGGCGTCGTCCTCGGTGAACAGGTCGGGGCGGGCGCGGGTGCCCGCCAGCAGCGCGCGCAATGCCAGCAGCATCCAGGTGGCGCCGCGGCGGCGAGCCAGGGGCACATCCGGCTTCGGCTGCAGCACGGGCACTCCCGCCGCCAGCAGGGCGCGCCGCAGCGGCGCCAGGGACAGCGGCACCGACCGCACGACGACGGCCATGCTCGACCACGGCACGCCGTCGGTGAGGTGGGCGCGGCGCAGGTGATCGGCGATGAGCGCGGCCTCCTTCGCCGGGGTCGTCAGCACCCGCACCGAGAAGGCCGCTGATTCCAGGGCCGGATCGGCGGGCTCACCGCCGGAATCCACACTGCCGCTGCCGTTCCCGAAATCCGCACCGTAGTGGCCGTTCCGGGAATCCGATTCCCCGGACGGGCTGCGCCGCGCACCGTTCGGACCGAACCGGTGCGGTGCGCGACCCGGCATCCGAGCAGCTATGCGGGCCACCGCATCGTGCACCGGAGCCGCGGCCCGATGGTTGTCGTGCAACACGATTCGGCGCTCGGCGGCCGTCTCGAGATCGGCGAGAAAACGCGGATCCGCGCCACGGAAGGTGAACACGGCCTGATCCGGATCCCCGGCCACCACCGTGCTGGCCGCGCCCCCGCCGACCACCCGGACCAGCTGCGCCGCCAGCGGATCCAGATGCTGGGCATCGTCGACCAGCAGGCACCCGATGCGGGCGCGCTCGGCATCGAGCAGGCCCGGGTCCATCGCGAACGCATCCAGCGCCGCGCCCACCAGCTCGGCAGCGTCCAGCGCCGGCGCACTCGCCTCGGGCGCCTCGATGCCGACCGACCAGCGCAGCAGCATGGCCTGCTCGTACCGTTCGGCGAAGCGGCCCGCGGCCTCCCATTCGGCGCGATCGCGCGACCGGCCCAGCTCGACCAGATCCTCGGGCCCCAGCCCGCGCTCGGTGGCGCGCAGCATCAGGTCCCGCAGCTGCTCGGCGAAGCCGAGCGTGCCCAGCGCGGGCTGCAGCCGCTGCGGCCACAGTTCGACCGCACCGCCGTACGGACCCGCCGGATCCGCCTGGATGTCCTCCAGTTCCCCGCGCAGCATCTCGCGCAGCACCACATCCTGTTCGGCGCCGGTCAGCAGCCGCGGCGGCGGATTGCCGTGTGCCTCGGCGTGCATGCGCAGGATCGCGAAGGCGTACGAGTGCACGGTGCGCACCAGCGGCTCGCGGGTCGCGCCCGGCACGCCGCCGACGATCGCGTCCAAGGGATCGCCGACAGCCGCCGAGACCTGCCGGGCGATCGCGTTGCGCACCCGGACGGCGGCCGATTTGGAGTGCGTGAGCACCAGGATCGACTCCGGGTCCACGCCTGCGACGATCCGGTCGGCCGCGATGTCGACCAGCAGCGACGTCTTTCCCGTGCCCGGCCCGCCCAGCACCTGCCAGGGCCGCCATCCCGGGTCCGCGCCCGCACCGCCCGCGAACAGCGTCCGGACGTCGGCGCCCCACTCCCGCGGGCGAGGAGCCGTCTCGCCGCGGCGCACGAGTCGCACCGAGCTATCCGATCGCATCACGGCCGCTATTTCAACAGACACCCCCGACAGGAAATAATTTCGGCGCAGCAAACTGTGCGGCACCGGGCCGCCGTATCCGTCCTGTGATCGGGCGTACAGGCTGCTTCGGCCGTACGTCCGCCCGGCGACTTCCGACGGATGCCGAACCGTGATTCACCTGCCACCACCAGGGCACGCGTGCGGCTACCACCACCGAACCCGGTTCGGCGCGGCCGCAAATCCCCGGCCCGGCGGATGTCGGTGCCGCCCGGCACAATGGGCCCGTGCCCGAACTCCAGGTGTATGAATACGGTCCCGCCGACGGTCCGCTGCTGCTGGCCCTGCACGGGCTGACCGGGCACGGCAGGCGGTGGGAGGCGCTGGCCACCGAGTACCTGCCCAGCGTGCGCGTCCTCGCGCCGGACCTGCGCGGGCACGGCCGGTCCACCTCGTTGCCGCCGTGGACGTTCGAGGCGGTGGTCGCGGATCTGGTGCGGCTGCTGGACGGTGCGCCCGCGACGGTGGTCGGGCATTCGTTCGGCGGGGCGGTCGGTATTCATCTGGCGCGGCTGCATCCGGAGCTGGTCCGCGCGCTGGTGCTGCTGGATCCGGCGATCGGCCTGGACGCGGAGTTCGCGCACGAACTCGCCGAGGGCATGCTCGCCCGGCCCGACTATCCGGATGCCGAGGCCGCACGCCTGGACAAACTCGAAACCGCCTGGGGCGAGGTCGACTCCGCGCTCCTCGAGGCGGAACTCGCCGAACACCTGGTGCCCACGGCCGGGGGCCGCGTCGGGTGGCGGATGAGCCTGCCCGCGGTCACCTCCTACTGGGGGCAGCTGGCCCGCGCGACCGTACTGCCGCCACCGGAGCTGCCCACCGTGCTGGTGCGCGCGGTGAATTCGCCGTTCGTGACGCCGGAGCTGCGAGACGCGTTCACCGCGCACCTCGCCGATCGGCTCACGGTGCACGAATTCGACTGCGACCACATGGTGTCCCAGGCGCGCCCGGCGCAGACCGCCGCCGTGCTCCGATCGGTGCTGTAGATGGCGACGACCGACGCGCAGATCGAGCGGGTGCGCGAACTGGTGGCCGCGATTCCGCCGGGCCGGGTGTCGACCTACGGCGATATCGCCGTAGCGGCCGGGCTCTCCACCCCGCGGACCGTCGGGTGGATCATGCGCACCGACTCCGCCGACCTGCCCTGGCATCGAGTGCTGCGCGCCGACGGCACTCCCGCACCACATCTGGCGCACAAGCAGCTCGCCCGGCTCGCCGCCGAGGGCTGCCCCATCAGCGGTGATCGCGCGGACCTGGCCACTGCCCGATACCGATTCGACAGGTAGCCGGATCCGAACGGCCCGGCCGCCTGCACCTTGACCTGATCCCCTGCCACGCCGACGATCCCGCGCGCGAGGTCGAGCGACTACACGCGGCCGGTGCACTGCTGCCGCGCAACGGCGGCTCGCCTCACTCGTTGGAAGGCGGCTCGGCCCTGTCCGCGAGCTCGCCCGGCCGATCGGGACGGTCGGTACACTCCCCGACCCGGACAGATCCGGCACCGTACGTGTGCGGCATCGGGATCGCCGCGAACTACGATCGGCCCTATGAGGTACCGCGCGGGTGAGCGACTGTGACAACCGTCGACGCGATCGTGCTGGCCGGAGGGCGGGCCACCCGGATGGGAGGGGTGGACAAGCCGGGGATCGTGGTCGGGGGTCGGTCGATGCTGGAGGCGGCGATCGACGCGGTGGCCGGCTGCGCGCGCACGGTCGTGGTCGGCCCGCATCGGTCGGGGTTGGGGCCCGAGATCCGGCAGGTGCAGGAGGTGCCGGCCGGATCCGGGCCGGTCGCCGCGATCGCGACCGGGCTGCGGGCCCTGGCGGAATGTGATTTTCCCGCGGATCTGGTGGTCGTGCTGGCGGCCGATATGCCCTTCCTGTCCGCCGCCGCGATCGAGCAGCTGATCGCGCGTGTCCTCGCGACCGACGCCGAGGCGGTGTTCGCGGCCGACGAGTCCGGCCGTCCCCAGTATCTGGTCGGGGTGTGGCGGCGGGCGGCGCTGCTGAACGCGCTCGACCGGCTCGAGGCACCGATGAATCAGCCGATGAAGGCGCTGATCCCCGCGCGTACCGCGATGCTGCCCCTGGACGGCGCGGTCGACTGCGACACCCCGGAGGATGTCGCCCACGCCCGCGCGCGGGCCGCCCCGCTGTCGCTCGACGAGGCCCGAAACATCCTGCGCCGCAAGCTGTCCCGCCTACCGGCCCACCGCACCGCACTGCGCCGGGCGGCGGGGGCGACCCTGGCCCAGCCGCTGACCGCGGCCGAGGCGCTGCCGCGGTTCGACGTCTCGGCGATGGACGGCTACGCCACCTCCGGCGACGGGCCGTGGCGGGTACGTCACGATATCGGGTTCGCCGGGGGCGACCGTCCCGCCGGACTGCACCCCGGGGAGGCGGTGCGCATCGCCACGGGGGCGCACATCCCCGAGGGCACCGACACTGTCGTGCGCGATGAATTCGTCGCCAGCGGCGCGGATGGTCTGCTGCATCGGCTGCCGGACGCCCCGATCCGCGACGATGTGCGCCGCCGCGGCGAGGACTGGCGGCCCGGCGACATTGTCGCCGTCGAGGGCACGCCTGTCTCGCCCGCGCTGGTCTCGGTCGCGGCGGCCGCGGAGGTCGCCGAGGGCCTGGTACGCGGGCCGGTGCGCGCCCGCATCGTCATGACCGGCGACGAGATCCGCAGCGAGGGCCCGCTGCGCACCGGCCAGACCCGCGACTCGATCGGGCCGGTACTGCCGGACCTGTTGTCCTGGTGTGGAATTCACCCCCTGGACCGGGTGCACCTGCGCGATACCCCGAACGGTTTCGACGAGGTCCTGGCCCACGCCGGCGACTGCGAACTGCTGGTGATCGTCGGCGCCACCGGCGGCGGCGCGGCCGATCAGCTGCGCGCCGCGCTGGATCGGGCCGGCGCCCAGGTGCTGGTGCACCGGCTGCGCCTGCGGCCGGGAGGGTCCACGGTGATCGCCGAAATCGACGGTGGCAGGGCGATTCTGGGGCTGCCGGGCAATCCGTTCGCGGCCGTCGCGACACTGCTGGCGGTGGCGCCCGCGATCGTCGAGGGGCTCACCGGCCGCCCGCCGCGCCGCGCCGTGACCGGCCCGCTGCGCAATGCCGGCGAGATATCCGGCCCGGCACCGAGAATCGTGCCCGCCCGCGCGGTAGCGGAGGGCGGCTGGGCCGGGGACGCGCACGTGCGCACCGCCCACCTCGCCGGTCTGCTGGACCGGGACGGCCTGGTCATCGTGCCGGCGCACGCCACCGACGGGGCCGCGGTCGAATTTCTCCCACTACCGGTCTGACGCCGACCGGTCCCGTGCGGCTTCCTCGGCACTATCGACTTCGACGTCCATCACCGGGTCACGGCGGGCGCGACAGCGCGACCGCTTCGACATGACGCCGCTCGCGGCGCTGCGCGACCAATAGTTCGCCCTGGGCGGCCAATAGAATCGACTTCGTGCACCTTCATCCGGCGGCGCGGTGGACGGTGACCGCGCTGGCGGCGGCCGTGTGGACGGCTGCGGCGGCAGTCGGCGTGGCGATCGGATTGTTCGCGGCGGCGGACACCCGCTGCGGGTCCACCGTCGCGCGGGTCGACATGGCCGGTGGTTGGTGGGTGATCGGCACGGTCGCGATCTGGACAGCTCCGTTCGCCGCCGGTGCGTTGCTGCGGCGCAGCCGGTCGATGATCCTGATCGCGAGTGCGGCGGCTGTGGTCGCGGCGCTTGTCGTGGTGTGGATGTTCACCCACCCCGTGCGCTTCTGCTGGTGACCCGCCGGACTACCGCAACGACTCGACCGCCTTCTCGCGGCCCGGACGTCGCCATCACAGGTCGGAGCGCACCCGTCGACGGGAATGGACCACCGCGCGAATTCGGTTGCCAGAAAGGAATCCCTGCAGAGGAGTGCGCGCATGAAGGTCCGGTTCGGAGTCGGCGTGGGAGCGGGCGCCGAGCCCGCGCGATTCGCGCAGGTCGTGGATCGGCTCGAGGCGGCAGGGGTGGATTCGCTGTGGCTGCCCGAGCTGGTGTACTCGCACACGGTTGATCCGACAGTCGGTATGGCATTCGCATTGTCTCGCACGACTCGGCTGAAGGTCGGTACCTCGGTATCGATCCTGCCCGGACGGCACCCGGTGCTGGTGGCCAAGCAGCTGGCCTCGCTGGCGGCGCTGGCGCCCAAGCGAGTGCTTCCGGTATTCGGCCTGCGCCCGGCCCGGCCCGGCGAATACGACCTGTTCCCGGCGCCCGAGGGCCGCAGGGCCGCTCTGTTCGACGAATCCCTGCGGCTGCTGCGGACCGCGGTGGACAGCGACGAGCTGGATTTCGCGGGCGAGTTCTTCACCGTCGCCGCGAACGGTCTGGGCCCGCGCCCGGCGCGCCCGCTCGATCTCTGGCTCGGCGGTTCGGCCCCGGCGGCACTGCGGCGCGTCGGCCGCCTCGCCGACGGCTGGCTCGGCAGCTTCCTGACACCGCAGGAGGCCGGGCGGGCCCGCGAGACCATCCAGGCCGCGGCCGCCGAGGCGAACCGCGAGATCGAGCCCGACCACTTCGGCATCAGCCTCTTCCTCGCGCAGGACGGCATTCCTCCGGAGTTCGCCGCCAGCGCTCGCGCCCGCCGCCCCGGCGTGGACCCCGCCGACCTCATCGCGGACGGCTGGCCCGATCTGCACCGCAAGCTCGACGGCTACCTCGCCGCGGGCCTGACCAAATTCGTGATCGGGACCACCGACACCCGCCCCTACAGCGAGTTCATCGATCGTTTTGTCGCGGAGGTGATTCCGCGCCAGAACTGAGTGTTCGGACTCAGCGGGCGCGCAGGAACTGCCCGGTGCGCTGGACACCCAGTACGGGCGCGGGCCGGCCGTTGCCGAAAACATATGTGCCGCCGACGAATACCGCGGTAACGGTGTCGTCGTTGCGGTTCACCATGCGCGACAGGTTGTCGAAGTAGGGCGCCGGGTGCTCGGCGTAGGCGTCCAGGCTCTCGTCCAGGCGGCCGGGATCGACGACGACCACGTCGGCGCGGTCGCCGACCCGCAGGTGGCCCGCGTCCAGGCCGTACCAGTCGGCGAGTTCCCCGGTGAGGCGGTGCACGGCCCGTTCGACGGTCATGAACGCCCGGCCCGCCCGCTCGGCGTCGTACACCCGGCGCAGCAGCCGCAGCCCGAAGTTGTAGAAGGCCATGTTCCGCAGATGCGCACCGGCATCCGAAAATCCCAGTTGCACACCGGGATCCGCGGCGAAGCGGTCCAGCACGTGCGGGCGGTGATTGGATATCGTGGTGTGCCAGCGCACCTTCGGGCCGTGCTCGACGACCAGATCCAGGAACGCATCCACCGGATGCAGGCCGCCCCGGTCCAGGCCGACCTGGCCGAAGGTCTTGCCGATCACCGCGGCGTCCGGGCATTCGACGATCTCGGCGTCGAAGAAGTCCCGATGCCACACCCGGGGCCCGTACTTCTTGTCGTAGTCCTTGCGGAACCATCGCCGGTAGTCCGGGCTCGCCAGCAGTTCCCGGCGTTCGGTCAGCTGATTCGATAGGTGCAATGCCGCCGCGCCCGAACCGAATTCCTCGAACACGGGCAGGTCGATGCCGTCGGAGTACACCTCGAACGGCACCGGCAGATGCTGCCAGCGGAAGTCGCCGCCCAACCCGTTGAGCACCCGCGCGATCGCCGGAAAGATGTGTGCGACGGCCGGAATGGCCTTGATGTCGGCGGCCGAGAGCAGACTCACCTTCAGCGGCCGCCGCCCGATACCGAGGGTGCTGGCGGCCATGGCCACCAGGCTCTGCGGGCGCGCCACGTCCGGCCCGCCCTGCAGCGCCCGGTACCGCCGCCGCAGGATCGCGTTGAGCCGCCGCCGTTCTCGCGTGGTCGCATAGGTCGAGGGCAGCGTCCGGGATCGGCACAACTGCCCGTCCAGCTTGTCGAACAGCAACTGCTGCGAGGACATGCCGACGAAGCCGGCGTCCAGGGCCTCGGTGAGATTCCGCTCCATCGCCGACAGCTCGGCCGCGTCGGGGCGCACATCGGCGCGGGTGGCCCGGTCCAGCCCCATGTGCGCGGCGCGGATATCCGAATGCCCCAGGAAGCTCGCGATATTCGCGCCCAGCGGCAGTGCCTGCAGCGCCTCGGCGTATTCCGCGGCGGTGCGCCAGGTCTTCAGATCGCCGATCGCCTCGATGACGTGGCGGCGCGGAATCGCCTCCACCCGGCCAAACAGATCCCCGGCCACCTCAGCGCCCACATGCACCGTGGACAGCGAGCAGGACCCCAGCAGGACGGTGGTGACGCCATGCCGAACCGACTCCGGCAGACCGGGTTCCAGCAGCACCTCCACGTCGTAGTGGGTGTGGATATCGATGATGCCCGGCATCACCCACTTGCCCGTCGCGTCGATGACGGTGCCGC
Organism: Nocardia albiluteola; assembly: GCF_018860155.1. GTDB lineage: Bacteria > Actinomycetota > Actinomycetes > Mycobacteriales > Mycobacteriaceae > Nocardia > Nocardia albiluteola. The sequence continues at coordinate 590,421 of NZ_JAHKNI010000005.1, read as the reverse complement.
AGCCCGTCTCGTCGAGCGGCGTCGTGGAGATCGTCTCGACGCGCCCAGCGCGGATCCCCAGATGGCGGACCGCCGATGGCGCGCCGGTGCCGTCGAACCAGCGGCCGCCGCGGATGATGCTGTCGTACATAGGATCACCTCATGTGATTGCCCGGCTCAGATCTCTATCTCCCGCCGCACGACCTTGCCGGTGGCGTTGCGCGGCAGCGGTTTCGTGGTGATCACCCAGCGGGCGGGCACCTTGAAGTAGGCCAGGCGCTCGGCGACAAAGGCGCGTAGCTCCGCCTCGCCGACCGCGGCGGCGTCGGTGACGACCACGACCGCCGCCACCTCCTGGCCCAGGTCCTCGTGCGGGACCCCGAGCACCGCCGACTCGACCACCGCGGGGTGCTCGTCGAGGGCGTTCTCGATCTCGATGGGGTACACGTTCTCTCCGCCGCGCAGGATGAGATCGCTGCGGCGGCCGGACAATCGCAGGCGCCCGTCCTCGAGGATGCCGAAATCGCCGGTGCGCAACCATCGTTCGCCGTCGATCGCGGCGGCCGTGGCGGCCTCGTCGTTCCAGTAGCCGAGCATCACATAGGGGCTGCGCACGCAGATCTCGCCCTCCTGCCCATCGGGCAGCGGCTTACCGTCCAAGTCGCGGATCTCGACGCTGACGCCGAGGATCGGGCTGCCCACCGTCTCCGGATGCGCGGCCAGCTCCGGTGGCGTAGCAACCGTTGCGGCCGTGCCACTTTCGGTCATCCCGTAGCTGGTGGTCAGCGCGACCTGCGCGACCGGGAGCCGCTCGCGCAGGCGCTGATGAAAGGCCGGGGAGGAGGGTGCGGCATTGAGCGAGAACGCGGCCAGACTGGACAGGTCGTAGCCGCTCAGGTCGTGCTCGAGCATGCGCGCGGCCATGGTCGGCACCGCGCCCCAGTTGCTCACGCGCTCGCGTTCCACCAGCCGCAGCACCCGGTCCACCTCGAACGAGCCCTGATGGATAATCACCGCCGCGCCGGTGGCCAGGCGCGGAATCACCAGGTTGTGCAGGCTGGCGATGTGGAACAGCGGCGAGGTGAGCAGGAAGCGCTTGTCGCTCGGCTCGGCGAGCTCCTGACCCCGGAACGCCGCGACCATGGCGTCGCCGAAGCGGTGATAGTCCGTGACGGCCACCAGATTCCGATGTGAATGCACCACACCCTTGGGACGCCCGCTGGTGCCGCTGGTGTAGAGCACGACGGCCGGATCGTCCTCACCGAGCGAAACCGTCGGGACCGCACCGGAATACGCGTCGACGAGCGCCGGAACGTCGTGCTCCATCGTGAGCACCGGCACCCCGGCATCCGATTCCCGCAGCAGCGCGGCCCGTTTCGCGTCCGCGATCACCACCGACGGCGTCGTATGCTCGAGCCCGTACGCGATTTCGCGCGGCGCCCACCATGCGTTGTAGCCCACCGCGATCGCGCCGAGGCGCTGGGCCGCCCAGAAGGTCAGGACCCATTCCGGCGTGTTGGCGGCCAGGATTCCGATGCGGTCGCCCTTGCCGACGCCGTATCGATCCGCCAGCGCGGCCGCGAGCGCGCCCGCCGCGGCGGAGTGTTCGGCGAACGACATGCGCCGGTCCGCGGTCACCAGGTAGTCGCGGTCTCCCCAGACCGCCGAGGCGTCGAGCAGTTCGAGCAGCGATCCGCGGCGGTGCCGCAGCACCGGCATCGGCGCGCCCAGCACCTCCTCGACGGTCATCTCGAACGGCCCGCCCGGCCCGGTGAGGGCCGCGGCGATGCCCGCGGCGGCGGCCCGGGGATCGCTCGCCCCAACCCCGGCGCCCCGGGTGGCGGGGCGGGAATCGGCGGTCCCGGATCCGGTGGCGGGTGACGGGTCGGTCCGCGGTGCGGTGGGCTCAGTCATGTGCGTCCTACTCTTGTCCCGGGATCAGCACGGCACGGCCGCGGATGAGCCCGCGGTCGAGGCGGTCGAAGGCGGCGGGCCCGTCCGCGAGGGCGAACCGCTCCACCTCCACCCGCACCCGGCCCGCCTGTGCCAGCGCCACCGATGCGTGCAAATCGCTTCTGGTGCCACCGTACGATTTACGCACCGTCGCACCCCACGGCAGCCCCGGTCCCCCGGCGGGCCCGGCATCCAGGCCCAGCGCCCCGCCACCCAGACCGACGATCCGGTAGGCGCCGTTCGGGGCGACCGTTTCGGCCGCGAGCGCCACCGTGGCGTCGGTGCCGACGAAGTCGAAGACCGCCTCCGCGCCCCGGCCCCCGGTGAGCTCGAGGATTCGCGCGGCGGCGCCGTCCGCGAGCAGGCCCAGATCCGCTCCGCAGGCCGCGGCCAGGTCCAGCTTGTCCTGCGCCACATCCACGGCGATGACGCGGGCCGCGGTGACGGCCTTCAGGATCTGCACCGCGACGTGCCCGAGCCCGCCGATACCGATCGCGACGGCAGTGGCCCCGGGCCACAACTGGTCCGCCGCGCCGCGGATCGCGTGATACGGAGTCAGCGCGGCGTCGGCGAGCGGCGCGGCCTGGGCGAACTCCAGATCGCCGATCGGAACGAACGAATTCGCCGGCACCCGAACGTATTCGGCCATGCCGCCGTCGGGTCCGAGACCAGGGCACGGGGGCATCGCCGCCCGGCCCGCGGCCAGGCACACATTCTCGTTGCCGCGCACGCACTCCCGGCACACCCCGCACGACCAGCACAGGTAAACCACGCCGCGCTCACCGGCAGTGCGCCCCCGCACCTGCGCCCCGATCGCCTCGATGGTTCCGGCGATCTCGTGCCCCATGGTCAGCGGGTCCTCGCGCAGCGCGAAGGGCAGGCCCAGCACGTACGAATCGGAATGGCAGATCCCAGCCGCGCCGACGCGCAGCAGCAGCTCGTCCGGCCCGATGTGGGGCACCGGGACCTCACGCATTTCCAGTCTTCCGGGCCCCGTCAGCTGTAGCGCACGCATCATCTCACTCATGACGGCACCGCCTCGAAGGTCGCCCGCAGGTACACATCCGAGCGGTCCGAACCGAACAGCCCCGCGGCCATGCGATTCATGGTGTACGCGAAGGTGATCCGGCGATCCAGGTCGTTGACGACCATGGCCCCGCCGTACCCGGCCCACCAGCACACCCGGCCGGTCGGCACATGCGGCGCGGTCTGCGGCTGTGGCAGCCCGTAGCCGATGCCGAACCGCAGCGGGGTCAGCAGTGCCAGATCGACCCCGTCGGCCTGCTGCTCGAAGATGAGCTCGATGGTTTTGGGCGAGAGGAACTTTCGTCCGCCCAGCTCGCCGCCGCAGGAGATCAGCGATTGGACCCGGGCTACCGAGCGCGCGTTGCCGTGCCCGTTGACCGCGCCGATCTCGGCCTGCCGCCAACCGGGCGTGGCGGTTTCGGCCACGTCGAGCAGCGGGCTGGTGAGGGTCTTGACCAGGATGCTGTCCTGATCGAGGGCGGCCATGTCGAACTCGGGCAACTCCGGCTGCACCAGCGTGGCGATGCGGTCGAAATGTTCTGGCCCGGTGCCGATGTGGAAGTCGGCGCCCAGCGGCCCGGCCAGTTCCTCGGCGAAGAACCGGCCCAGCGAGCGCCCGGTGATGCGCCGGACGACCGCGCCGATCAGATGCCCGTAACTCAGCGCGTGATACGCCGATGCCGAACCCGGCTCCCACCAGGGCGGTTGGGCCGCCAGGCGCGCCGCGGCCGCCTCCGCGTCGTAGAGGTCCGCGACCTCGATCGGCCGTTCCCAGCCCGAGACGCCCGAGGTGTGCGAGAGCAGATGGCGAATCTCGATCTCGCCCTTGCCATTCGCGGCGAACTCCGGCCAGTAGTGCGCGACGCGCTCGTGGATGTCGAGCTCCCCGCGATCCACCAGCAGCAGCGCGCACAGCGCGGTCATGGTCTTGGTGATGGAGAAGACGTTCACCAGGGTGTCCGGCCGCCACGGCGCGGACCGGCCGGGATCGGCGTAGCCGCCCCACAGATCCAGCACTGGGTCACCGTCGACGGTGACACACAGTGCCGCGCCGAGCTCCTCGCCCGAGGCCAGCTGCTCATCGAATGCCGCACGCACCGCGGCGAATTCGTCGAGGCAGAAGCCGGACGAGCCGGGTAGCGACGATGGTTCACGCCTGTCCGCGGTCTGCTCGCTCATCCCCGGACCCCGGCTCCGGCGCGGGCTGGAACCGGCAACGAATTACCCGCCGCAGCAGCACGTTTCACCCCTGCCGCGATCTCCTCGAGCATATTCCGCACATACGGCTCGAATTCGACCTGGATGGTGTGCCGCGGCGAATCGTAGTATCGCCCCGCGCGGCGGACCTCGTGCGCACGGACGGCGGCATCGATCTCCGGCCGTGCGGGCAGGTGATAGCGACCGGTCAGGTAGGCGGCGAGGAATTTGGTCTGCTGCTCGGCGAAATTCACCAGCGTCGGCAGTGGCTGGGCCAGGCCCATGAAGAACAGGTTGTCGATGCCCGGTTTCATCATCAGCTGGAACAGCGGGAAGCGATTATTGTTGTCCGGCAGCAGATCCGGGTCGGCAAAGAACGGGAAGCTGATGTGGTATCCGGTCGCGCAGAGCACCACGTCCACCTCCTCGGAGGTGCCGTCGGCGAAGTGCACCCGCGCGCCGTCCAGCCGGGCGATGGCCGGTTTGAACGAGATGTCGCCGCAGCCGGCGCGGTGCAGGAATTCCTCACTGGCGGACGGATGCGCCTCGAATGGTCGATGATCGGGCTTGGGCAGCCCGTAATTCTCCATCTCCCCGCGGTATTTGCGCACGAACCGCTGCTTGAGTTTGAGCATCACCCGCGGCGGGATCCAGCGCGGGGTCTGCCGCCGGTCGCCGACCTGGCCGTTGACATATTTCGGCAGCACCCACACGCCCCGACGCGCGGAGACCCACAGCTTGTCCGCGACGAACCGCTGCGACAGCTCCGAGGCGATGTCCAGGCCCGAATTGCCCATGCCCACCACCACGATTCGCTTGCCGCGCATATCGATCGGGTCGAACGGATCGTTGTAGGCGTGGCTGTGCATGAGCACGCCGTCGAATTCGCCGGGATAGCCAGGCAGGCTCGGATCCCAGTGGTGCCCGTTGCACACAGCCAGCACGTCGTAGACCGCGGTCTCACCGGTGTTCGTGGTGACGACCCACAGACCGTCGCTGTCGCGTTCGGCAGCAACGATTTTCGTGTTGAACCGGATGCGGTCGCGGATGCCGAAGTGGTCGACGTAGTCCTTGAAGTACTGCAGCAACTCGGAGTGGTGTGGGAAGTCCGGCCAGTGCTCGGGAGCCGGAAAGTCCTCGAACTGCAGGCGATACGTGGAGGTATCGATGTGCAGGCTCTGATAGCAGGCCGACATGCCATTGGGATTCTTGAAATACCAATTCCCGCCGACCTCGTCCGAGGCCTCGTAGCAATCGAAGGGGATGCCGTGCTCGGCAAGGCGTTTGGCGGTGGTGATTCCCGACGGTCCGGCGCCGATGACGCACACCCGGGGCAGTTCGCGTGTATCCAACTCGGTTCTCCTGTTCGGCCGCTGGGCCGCCCGTGACGTGATACACACGCTAACACTCACTAGACATTGCGTCTAGTGAATGTTGGAGCGTCTATTATTGTCGGCATGCCGGAGACACCACGCGGCTCGCTACGCGAGGAGCAGAAGCGACTGACCCGCCTGCGCATCATCGATGCGGCGCGGGAACTGTTCGTGACCCAGGGCTATTCGGGCGTGCGGGTGGACGACATCGCCGCCGCCGTGGGCTGCAGCCGCGCCACCTTCTACCTGCATTTCACCGGGAAGACCGAGGTGCTCAGGGCGATCGCCGAACAGGGCACCCTGCCGACGGTGCGGGACTTCTACGCCGACCTGGACCGCGTGCTGATCACCGGATCGCGCGAGGAGTTCGACGCCTGGATGGCCCGCGCCATCGCGTGGTTCGTCGAGAACAAGGATCTGCTGCCCGCCTGGGACGAGGCCACCGCCCTCGAGCCCGAGTTCCGCGAGGTGGCCCGCGAGGGCATCATGACGCTGGCCGATGGCATGCCGCAGTATCTCGCCCGCTGGCCGCGCGAGCGCCGCGACGAGGCCCGGCTGCGCATCGAACTGCTCGTCGCGCAGCTCGAGCGCTTCTTCACCCGGTGGGCCATGCAGGGCACCATCGACGTGACCGCCGCGCAGGCCGCGGAGGTGCTGACCGACATCTGGTTCCCGGCCCTGCAGGCGCCCAGCTGATCCCAGCCGGGACGACCGTGGGTGCGGCTATTTGGATTTCGGCGGAAGGGTGCGCGCGTACGCGACCCCCCGATCGATCCACTCCTGCAGCGCCGAATCGTCGACCGAGTCCGTGACGACGCGCAGCCAATTCTTCATCTCGCGTCCGCCCATCACCATCGGCGCCACCCGCTTACCGTCGATCAGCGAATCGGCCTCCGCGGGATCGACCCGCACCAGGAGCCCGCCCTGACCGCTGGCGGCAACGGCCATATTGCCGCCGATCAGAAAGGCCAGGCCGCCGAACATCTTCTTCTCGACCGACTCCGGAAGCGCGGGCCCGAGCAGGTCCCGGATCCGATCGGCCAGTTCCATGTCGTACGCCATGGGTGCATTGTGGCACCGGCCACCGACAACTAAGCCCCGAGCGCGGGTGCGAAGACCCGCCAGGAATCGTGCAGGTCCTCCTGCCAGTACGGCCAGGAGTGGGTGCCGCCCCGGTAGACCTCGGTGGCCGGAATGCCCAGCGCCGCGAGGCGGGCGGTGAACGCATGGGTGCAACCGTTCGCGATCCCCTCCAGTGCCCCGCCCGCCAGCAGGCGATCGGTGAGCACGCCGACATTACCGCCGATGGAAGGATCGGCGAGGGTGTCATGCGCGCCCGGCACGCCGTTTCCGACCGAGACGTACAGCGCCACCCCTCGCAGCCGCGCGGCGTTGAGGGCCGGATCGTGTGCCACCCAGGCCGGGCTGCCGGGCGGTCCCCACATGTTCGCGGCATCCGCGCCGAACGACGCGAGCTGGGAGTACACCATCGCCCGGGCAGCGGGATCGCTCGTGCTCGGGCATCCACTGAACACCCCGGCCGCCTGGTACAGCCCCGGCGCCTCGATCGCCAGATCCAGCGCCGAGGTGCCCGACATCGACACTCCTGCAACGGCATTGCGGCCGGTCATGCCGAACCGGGCGTTCAGCAGCGGCGGCAGTTCGTGGATCAGGAAGGTGGACCACTGGTTGCGGCCCAGGGCGGGGTCGTCGGCCGCCCAATCGGTGTAGTAGCTGGCGCGCCCGCCGATCGGCACGATCACGTTGACGTTCTTGTCGGCGAAGAACCGCGCCGCGTCGGTGCGCACGTTCCACGGTCCGCCGGCCTCGCCGCCGTCGACGGCGTTGAGCAGATACAGCGCGGGAGCGGGCCCGTCGGGATGCGAAACCCACAGCGTGATCGGCTTGTTCATGGCCGCGGAGTAGACGACCACCTGGTACTGCCGCCCGCCCAGCGGACGCACGTCCAGCACTGCCGGGCCGCGACCGGCATCGGCCGAGGCCACCCCGGGGATCAGCAGAGCGATCCCAGCTATCGCGACGAAGAGACAATGCAGTACTCGGCGCATTCCATCCACTATGCCTCGAGAAAACGAATGTATGCCCTGTCGATGTGCGTGTTCACCCGAATGTGAACGGGGTCGCGATCATCGGACACCGAACCAGCCGAAGGCATCAGCCTCCGGTCGGCTAACTTTTGCGGGTCCGGCCGCATCCGAAATGCCGGATGCGGCCGGCCGCCCCGACGCTCAGCCCCGTTCGGCCGCCTCCCGCAGCACCTTCAGATCGAGCTTGGACATGGTGCGCATGACCGCGCCCACCTCCGCGGCCCGCTCGCCGCTCAGCAGTTCGGTCAGCCCGGCAGGCACCACCTGCCAGGACAGCCCGTACCGATCCTCGAGCCAGCCGCAGGGGCCGGGCTTACCGCCCTCGGTCAGGGCATCCCATAGCCGATCGACCGCCTCCTGGTCGTCGACCACGACCTGGATCGAGGCCGCGTCGGTGTGGGTGTGCCCGGGTCCGCCATTCAGCAGCGTGATCGCGTGACCGGCGAGCTCGAGCGTGACAACGAACGCGGAGCCGTCCTCGCCACGGGTGACGCCGGTGATGCAGGAATCCGGGACGGACGCGACGTAGAACTCGGCGGCGCGCTCGGCCTCGGTGTCGAACCAGAGGAAGGTGCTGACGCTGGTCATGATGTGCTCCTTGGGGTGTTTCGGGAACCTGCTGTCACGAGTAGGTCGTAGCCGCTCGAACCCATTCGACGCATTTTCACGAACTCTGCGAAATTTTTTCGGGCAGAGCAAGGGCGTGCTTCCAACCGGAGACTAGTCCGCGCCCAGCCGGTCCAGCGCGGCCTGACTGTTCTCGTCGGCCGCCCGATAGATCACCAGCCGCTGATCCGGATCCTGCAGCGGCATCAGCACCTCGTACTCCACCGCGACCCGGCCGACCCCGGGATGCCGCATCACCTTGATGCCACGGGCGCGCACCTTGACATCGCGCTTGGCCCACAGCCGCTCGAATTCCACATCGGTCGCGCGCAATTCGGCGATCATGTCGGCAAGCATGCGATCCTCCGGATGCGCGCCCCAGGCCGCGCGCAGATCCGCGATGCCCTCGCGCAGGATGCGCTCGCGATCGACATAGAAGTCGGCGCCTATGACCGGATGACGCAGGCACATCCACATCGAGTTGCGCTGCTGCGAGGGCAGCCTGTCGAAATCCACCAGCAACCTTGCCATTTCGCGATTCCAGCACAGGATGTCGAAGCGGTGGTTGAACACCATCGCCGGGCGAGGCGACAGGTCAGCGACCAGCCGCACCAGGGCCGGATCGGCAGTGGTGGACGGCTTCCCGGTGTTCGGCGGACGCTGCTGGGCCAGATCGAACAGGTAGGTGCGCTCGTCGGGGTCCAGGCGCAGCGCGGTGGCCAGCGCCTCGAGCACCTCGGGCGAGGGACGCAGGCCGCGGGCCTGCTCGAGGCGAACCACATAGTCGGTGCTGACCCCGGCCAGCTCGGCGACCTCCTCGCGCCGCAGCCCCGGGGTACGCCGCGACTGCCGACGCTGCGGCAGCCCGAACTCGTGCGGGTCCAGGCCCTCGCGCCGGGTGCGCAGAAAGGCGGCGAGCTCCTGGGCGGTGTCGACGGTTTCGGTCATCGAATTCGAGTCTACGGCGAGAGTAGGACCCGCGTTCCTAGGCCAATCCTTCCCTTACCCCCGCCCGTGCCGCGCCGGAGACTGAATTACGACAACGGATCACGAGCACAGGAGGACCTGATGTCGCTCACCCTGGACACCTACCGGCTGCTGGGACGTTCCGGACTGCGGGTCTCGCCGCTGGCATTGGGCACCATGACCTTCGGCACCGACTGGGGCTGGGGCGCCGACACTGACGACGCCCGCAACCAGTTCGACACTTACGTCGAGCGCGGCGGCAACTTCATCGACACCGCGAGCGTCTACACCAACGGCAGCTCCGAGCGCCTGCTGGGCGAGTTCACCCGCGACAATCGCGAAAGCCTAGTCCTGGCAACCAAATACACGATGCTGCGCCGTCCGGGCGACCCGAACTCCGGGGGCAACGGCCGCAAGAGCATGATCGCCTCGGTGGAGGCCAGCCTGCGGAACCTCAACACGGACTACATCGACCTGTTCTACCTGCACGCCTGGGATTTCACGACCCCGGTCGAGGAAATCCTGCGCGGCATGGACGACCTGGTCCGGCAGGGCAAGGTGCTGTACGTCGCGATCTCCGACGCCCCGGCCTGGCAGGTCTCGCGCATGCAGGCCATCGCCGACCTGCGTGGCTGGTCGCCGCTGGTGGCGCTGCAGATCGAGTACAACCTGCTCGAGCGCACCGGCGAGCGTGACCTGATCCCGATGGCCAAGGAGCTGGGCCTGGGCGTGATCCCGTGGTCGCCGCTGGCCAGCGGCGTGTTGACGGGCAAGTACACCGCCGCCGACCTGGAGAGCAGCGCGGTGGCCTCGGCCGAGGGCGACCGGAAGAACGTCGCGCTGGCCCAGGGCTCGCTCACCGCGCGCGGCCTGGAGATCGCGGAGGTCGTCAAGCAGGTCGCCGCGGATCTGGGCAAGTCCCCGGCGCAGGTCGCGCTGGCCTGGACGCTGCGCAATCCCGCGGTGACCTCGCCGATCATCGGCGCCCGCACCCCCGCGCAGCTCGAGGACAACCTGGGGGCACTGGATATCGAGTTCGATGCCGCCCACCTGTCGCGCCTCGACGAGGCCAGCGCGATCGACCTGGGCTTCCCGCACAACATGCTCGCTCGCGACATGACCCGCTCGGTCATCAGCGGCGACCTGAAGATCCAGGCACGCGCGTAATCGCTTGCGCACCACGCACATCCGCCCCGTCGCAGACCCCTGCGACGGGGCGGATTCCGTCACTACCCGACCACCGTCGTTCCGGCACTACCCCTTGCTATCGGTCCCGCGCAACCGACGACCCGTGCCCCGGGCGGAGTCTGCCACCGCTCCGCCCGGAGAGCTGTGGCCGTAATCCCCTGGCGCATAGCGGATCCCGGCCCTCGAATGCCAGGACGACAAGGCCGGGCATGACTCGGCCCGACCGCAACGCGGGCCGCTGACTCGCCGACCAGAACCCCGAGTGACTACCTCGCCATGGCGGTCGGCCGCTGCGGCGAGCCGACTCCCGCGGACGACGGACGCGCGGGATTCGCCGGAGCGACCGCGGCCGGGCGCGGATTGTTGTCCACGCACTCCGCCGGATCCAGGGCGAGCCGATAGCCCCGCTTCACCACTGTCTGAATCGCCTTCGGGGTACCGAGCCCGGCCCGCAGCCGCGCGATCCCGGTCTCCACGGCATGCGTATCGTCACCGCCGCCGGGCAGCGCGGCCAGCAGATCGCCCCGCGAGACGACCCGGCCGGGCTGGCGGGCCAGCGCCCGCATCAATGCCATCGGTGCCGGCGCCAGCTGGCGCACGGTCCCGTCCACGACCACGCATCCCCCGCGCACGCTCAGTTCGTGCCCGGCGGCGTGAATCCGGTTGGCGCGCCGGGGAAGTTCCTCTGCGACGTGCCGGGCCAGCGCGCCCAGCCGCGCCCGTCCGGGCACCGTGGTGCTCACCCCGAGCTCCTCGAGCGGGGCGGCGGTGATTGTCCCGACGCAGGCGGGCAGCACCCGGGTCCGCAGGGCATGCAGCACGCCCTCCAGCAGCCCGGTTTCCTTGGCGCGCATCAGCATCGAGGCCACCGCGGGTGCGCTGGTGAACGTCACGCAGTCCAGCGCGGCGGTGATGATCGCCTCGATCATCCGGTCCATCGGGCCCTGATCCTCCGGCGGCACCCAGCGATACACCGGTACCGGCACGACATCGGCTCCCGCGCAACGCAATACCTCGCAGAAGTCGGGCACCGGCTCCCATTCGGTGGTGGCGCCGTGCAGCTGGACCGCCACGCGCACGCCCTCCACGCCCTCCGCGAGCAGGTGATCGAGCACCTCGGCCGAGGACTCCGAGGCCGGCGACCATTCCTCGCGCAGCTCGGCGGCGCGGATGGCGCCCTTGGCCTTCGGGCCGCGCGCGAGCAGCCGGGTGGAGCCCAGCGTGCTGCGCAGATCCTCGGCCAGGCCCCAGCCCTCCGCGGCCTCCATCCAGCCGCGGAAGCCGATCCCCGTCGTGGCGACGGCGATCTGCGGGGGCTCGGCGACCAATTGCCGTGTCACCCGCTCCAATTCGGTGTCGTCGGCCAGGGGAATGATCCGAATGGCCGGGGCGGAAACGATGGTCGCGCCGCGGCGAGTCAGTATGGTGGCGAGTTCGTCGGCACGCCGGGCGGCGGTGACGCCGACGGTAAACCCATCCAGCACGCGCTGTTCGGTATCCATCGACTGCTCCCCCGGGTACATCGCTCGATCGGTCACGGACAATCCACGGGCTCGTTCGACACCGACACTACCCCGTCGTGCACCGCGACCGCATATACCGGCAGCGCGACTCCGACGCCGTCCAGGCACCGCCCGTCCAGCAACGAGAAGGCCTGCTTGAGCAGCGGCGAGGCGACCACGGGCAGCCCGGCGCGATCGCCGACGATGCCACGCGACATCACCGCCGCCCGCCCGAAGGGGTCGATGTTGTCCACCGCGTACACGGTGCCGTCGGCCAGCAGGAACAGCGCGGCCTGCCGCCCGCCCTTCAGCAGCACCGCGACGCCGCGGCCGGGAATCAGATAGTCGAGGCGGCACGCCTGCGTCCAGCCTGCGGTGAGGACGGGGGCCATGGTGGGGGTGTCGATCACGGTCATCGGTAATTCTCCTCCGAACGCCTTACCTATTGGTACAGGCGGACTGTTTCCACGCGATTACGCGTCTATTTCCCGGGGATCTCCGCGGCGGGCATGCTGGGAACGGCTGCAACGCTGTCGGTCTGCCCTGTGCCCCTCGCGGTTACACTCCGCTGCCTCCTCCCGGCACTACGGGCAGGCCGAGCAGCACGGGTGTCTTGCGCTCGCCCGCGTCGTCGAAGGCGATGGTCGGGTCGGGCTCGGCCGGGGCGTTGACGAAGGAGACGAACCGCGACAGCTTCTGCGGATCCTCCAGCACCGCGGCCCACTCGTCCTTGTACCCGGCGACGTGGCGGGCCATCGCGGCCTCGAGCTCGGCGGCGATGCCGAGGGAGTCCTCACAGACGACCTGCTTCACGTACTCGATCCCGCCCTCGAGCGACTCCTGCCACGGCGCGGTGCGCTGCAGCCGGTCCGCGGTGCGGATGTAGAACATCAGGTAGCGGTCGATGTACGCGATCAGGGTCTCGTCGTCGAGATCGCCGGCCAGCAGCACCGCATGCTTGGGCGTCAGGCCGCCGTTGCCACCGACGTACAAGTTCCAGCCGTTCTCCGTGGCGATGACGCCCACGTCCTTGCCCCGTGCCTCGGCGCATTCGCGGGCACAGCCCGAGACGGCCAGCTTGAGCTTGTGCGGGGACCGCAGACCGCGATAGCGCTTCTCCAGCAGCACCGCCATGCCCACCGAATCCTGCTGCCCGTACCGGCACCAGGTCGAGCCCACGCAGCTCTTCACCGTGCGCAGCGACTTGCCGTAGGCGTGTCCGGATTCCATGCCGACCTCGACCAGCCGTTGCCAGATCTGCGGCAGCTGCTCCACCCGCGCACCGAACAGGTCGATGCGCTGACCACCGGTCACCTTCACGTACAGATCGAATTCCTTGGCGATCTGCCCGATGGTGATCAGCTGGTCGGGGGTGACCTCGCCGCCGGGCATCCGCGGCACCACCGAATAGGTGCCGTTCTTCTGCAGATTCGCCAGGAAGTGGTCGTTCGTGTCCTGCAGCGCGGCCTGCTCGCCGTCCAGGATGTGATCGCTCGCGGTGGAGGCCAGGATGGAGGCGACCGCGGGCTTGCAGATGTCGCAGCCGGATCCCTTGCCATACTTGGCGATCAGGCCCGAGAACGTGCGAATCCCGGTGACCTGGACGATCTGGAACAGCTCGGCCCGGGACTGCTCGAAGTGCTCACACAGCGCCTTGGACATCTGCACGCCGGACTGCTCGAGCAGCTTCTTGAGCATGGGAACGCAACCGCCACAGGAGGTTCCGGCCGCGGTGCAGGACTTGATCGCGGGCACATCGGCCGCGCCCTCGGCGATGGCGCCGCAGATCGCGCCCTTGGAGACGTTGTTGCAGGAGCAGATCTGCGCGTCGTCGGGCAGGGCGTCCGCGCCCAATTCCGCTCCGGCGGGCGAGATCAGCGCCGCGGGCTCGGCCGGCAGCTCGCTGCCCACGAGCGGGCGCAGCGCCGCGTACTGCGAGGCATCGCCCACCAGGATGCCGCCGAGCAGCGTCTTGGCGTCGTCGGAGACAACGAGTTTGGCGTAGGTGCCCTTCGCGGCGTCGTGCAGCACCACCGACAGCGCGCCCTCGGAAGTACCATGCGCGTCACCGAAACTGGCTACGTCCACGCCGAGCAGCTTGAGCTTGGTCGACATGTCCGCGCCCGGGAATTCGCCCGCGCCGCCGAGCATCCGGTCCGCGACGATCTCGGCGGTGGTGTAGCCGGGCGCGACGAGTCCGTAGCAGACACCCTCGACCGCGGCGACCTCGCCGATCGCGTAGATGTGCGGATCGCTGGTGCGCAGGCCCAGGTCGGTGATCACGCCGCCGCGCGGGCCGACCTCCAGCCCGGCATCGCGGGCGATCTCATCGCGCGGGCGGACCCCGGCGGAGAAGACGACCAGCGCCGCGTCGATGACGCTGTCGTCCGAGAGCGTCACCCGCACACCGGAATCCGCCGGTTCGATCGACGTGGTGCCCACACCGGTGTGCACGGCCAGCCCCAGATCGGTGACCAGGCGCTCCAGGATCGCGCTGCCGCCCTCGTCGACCTGGGCAGGCATGAGGCGCGAATTGTATTCCACCACATGAGGTTCCAAGCCCAGCAGCCGCAGCGCGTTGGCGGCCTCGAGGCCGAGCAGGCCGCCGCCGACCACGACGCCGGTCGCCCCAGGCCCGGCGGCCTCCGCCGCGGCCCGGATGCCGTCCAGATCCCCGAGGGTGCGGTAGACGAAGCATTCGTCCCGATCGTGGCCGGGTACGGGCGGCACGAACGGATACGACCCGGTGGCAAGCACCAGCGCGTCGTAGCCGATGACCTCGCCGCCGGACGTGGTGACCTTGCGCGCGGCGCGGTCGATGGACTCCGCGCGCACGCCCAGGCGCACGTCCACCAGGTCGTCGCCGGGATAGTCGTTACCGGGCAGCGCCAGCGCCGCGGCATCCCATTCGCCGACGTACGAGGACAATCCGACCCGGTCGTAGGCGGCCAGGGCCTCCTCGCTCAGCACCACGATCTGCCAGTGGTTCTCGGTGTCGCGCGCCCGCAGCGCCTCGACGAATCGGTGGCCGACCATGCCGTGGCCGACGACGACCACGGTGCGCTGGGCGGGAATGCTCGGCGTACTCACAGGGGACCTCCTGAATTCCGGATGACCCCACGGTAGGAAACGGGTATTGCGCCGATGCTGCGCGAAATGACCGGCGAATCAACGGTTGCTCACGATCGGCGTGATCTTGCCGTGAGAACCGGCCCAATGTTTCGTCGATGTGACGCAACGGTTTCCGCGCGTGAGCAAACGCCTACCGCGGCAACGCCGGACGGTGAGAACGGCTTTCACGCGTGGCCTGCGCCACATTTTCGCGCACGCCTCACCGGCGAGCAAGCCCGGCGGTGAATTCGCACCGGCCGGGCTCGCTGTCGTTTCAGTTCCAGGTGTCCTCGAGCATGCGCGGCTTGCACGCCTGCCACGCCCCCGCCAGCATCACCAGCACCGCGACACCCAGCAGCGCGAACGGGGCGCCCCAGCCGCCGACGGTGGTGTGCAGCACCCCGAACAGCAGCGGGCCCACGCAGGCCACCAGGTAGCCGACGCCCTGGGTGAATCCGGACAGCGCCGCAGACCCGGCCTGGGTGCGGCTGCGCAGGTTGATCAGCGTCAGCGCCATGGGGAACGTGCTGGGCCCCAGGCCCAGCAACAACACCCACAGCAGCGGCGCGGCCATCGGCGCCACCAGCAGTCCGGTGAACGCCACGGCATAGCAGACCGCGCACGCGGCCACAACCGGGAAGGGATTGCGCACCCGCGCGGTGACGGTCGGTGCGAACAGGGCCGCACCCAGGCCGATCAGCGAGAAGATGCCGACCATGGTGCCGCCGAAGGACGCGCTCGCGCCCGCATCGGAAAAGATCTTCGGCATCCAGGTGAACATGGAATAGGTGGTTAGCGAGGTCATGCCGAACATCCCGGCCATGCCCCACGCCACCGGCGAGCGCCAGGGCCGCCCGGCGGCCGAGTCGGGCTCGGCCGCGAGCAGCGCGGTCCGGTCGACGACGTCACGCCCACGCCGATCACGCAGCACCCCGATCCACGGCAGCGCCGCGGCGAAGGCCACGACCGCCCACAGCCCAATCGACACCCGCCAGCCATCCGCGTCGGCCAGCGGCACCGCGACCAGCGCGGGCAGCACGGTGCCCGCCTGCACCATCGTGATGTACAGCGCGCTGACCAGCGCGAGACGATCCGAGAAGTACCGCTTGACCAGCGGCGGGATCACGACGTTGCCGATGCCCATGCCCGCCAGGGCCACCGCCGAAAACAACAGCAGCTCCCAGGTCTGCGGGACGACCGCCCGCACCGCCTGCCCGGCGCCGGCGGCCAGCATCGCGACCAGCGCGGTGCGCTCGAGCCCCAGCCGGCGCACCAGGATCGGGGTCAGGACGCCCGCGGCGGCGAACATCGCGGTCGGGATCATGCCGAACACGCCGACGATCGCGGTCGAGTAGCCGACCTGTGCTCCGATCCGCTCGGCTAGTGGGGTGAATGCGGTGACCGCGAGCCGCAGGGTGAACGCCGAGGCGATGATGGCGGCGAAGACGAGCATTCGTCCCTCGAACAGGGATCGGCGGGTCAGGCCCTCGGCGGTCGTCTTCTCGCTGGTCGTCGGCTCAGCAGTCACGGTCGATGTCACCGAGAAATCATAGGATGACCGGATGATGGGAGGCAATTCAATAACGCCGATGTACGCTGTTATCCGTGCAACAAGTCCGGCGTACCAGCCTCATCGCACAGGTCACGGAGCAGCTGCGGGCCGAGATCCGATCCGGCCGCTGGCCCGTCGGCTCCCGCATCCCCACCGAGCCCGAGCTGACCGAGCTCACCGGCACCGGCCGCAACACCGTCCGCGAGGCGGTGCAGGCCCTGGTCCACGCGGGCATGCTCGAACGCCGCCAGGGTTCGGGCACCTACGTCATCGCCATGTCCGACCTCGGTGGCACGCTGGCGAAATACTTCGCCGACGCGGTCGAGCGAGACATCCTCGAGCTGCGTCAGGCGCTCGACACCCAGGCCGCGCGCCTGGCCGCCCAGCGCCGCGACGATGCCGACATCGCCATGCTGAACCGGCTGATGCAGGAGCGCCTCAGGGCCTGGGACGAGGACGACCCTGGCGCCATCCACGCCGATATCCAGCTGCACCGCGCCATCGTGGTCGCCAGCCACAACGCGGTGTATCTGGAGTTCTACGACTCCCTACTGCCGGTGATGGAGCAGGGCATCCGCAGCCGCACCGCTCAGGCGGGCGGCTCGTATCACGCCGAGCACGCGGAGCTGGTGAACGCGGTCATCGACGGCGATCCCGAGCGCGCCGCGCGCGCGGCCAACTGCTTCCTGAGCTCGCTGATCGCGGAGTATCCGGAACGGTAAACGAGATGTCACCGAGGTGACGCGGCCGCGGTGAGCGGGATTTGCCGCGGCTGTCATCGCTCGAGATACCCGCGTAACGGCGCGTTCGTACCGTGAACGGCGACTCATTCCCGAGAGGAAAGCGCCGATGACGATCGAAGCCGCAGCGCACACCGCCGCGCCGGACACACCGGCATTCACCTATCGACGCCGGGGACGCTGGCTCGACCACTGGGAGCCCGACAACGCAACCTTCTGGGAGAACGGCGGGCGGCAGACCGCACGCAAGAACCTGATCATGTCGGTGTTCTCCGAGAACCTCGGCTTCAGCGTCTGGGTGCTGTGGGCCAGCGTGGTCACCGCCATGGGTTCGGCGGGTTTCCATTACATGACAGGCGCTGCGGCAGTAGGGAATTCGCTGCTGCTCACCTCGACCCCCACCCTGGTCGGCGCGGCGCTGCGCATCCCCTACACCTTCGCCATTCCGAAATTCGGCGGCCGGGCATTCACCGTATTCAGCGCGAGCATGCTGCTGATCCCGACGCTCGGCCTGGCCTATTTCATCAATCAGCCGAGCACCCCGTTCTGGGTCTTCATGGTGCTGGCCATGCTGGCCGGCGTCGGCGGCGGCAATTTCTCCTCCTCGATGGCCAATATCAATTTCTTCTACCCGGAAGGGAAAAAGGGGGCGGCCCTGGGCATCAACGCCGCGGGCGGTAATTTGGGTGTGGCACAGACCCAGTTGTTCGTCCCGTTGATCATTACCCTGGGCACCCACCTCATGGCCAAGAATCCCGCGGGTTACCGTTTCGGCATCACCCTGTCGGTGCTGGTCTGGATACCGTTCATTCTGATCGCGATGTTCGCCGCGCTGCGATACATGGATTCGATCGCCAATGCCAAGGCCGACGGCAGTTCCTATCGGCTGGCGCTGACCAACCGGCACACCTGGATCATGGCGCTGCTCTATGTCGGCACGTTCGGATCGTTCATCGGATACTCCTTCGCATTTCCCACGCTCATCAAGTCCAATTTCCCGGAATTGGCCAGGATCGGCTGGCTCAGCACCATCGGAAATCTGGCGTTCCTGGGCGCGCTCGTGGGCTCGCTGAGCCGCCCGTTCGGCGGATGGATCGCCGACCGGCTGACCGGCGCGCGGATCACCGCCTACGTCTTCGTCGGCATGGCCGCCGCGACGGTGCTGACCGTAATCGGACTGTCCGCCAAGAGCTTCCCGCTCTACCTCGTCGCCTTCCTGCTGCTGTTCGTGCTCAGCGGCGTCGGCAACGGCTCCACCTACCGGATGATCCCGTCCATCTTCGGCGCCGAGGCCGCGCGCCGCGCCTCGGAGGCCGGGCGGGACCCGTCGACCGCGGTGATCGCGGCCAAGCGCCAAGCCGGTGCGGCGATCGGTGTGGTCGGCGCGGTGGGCGCGTCCGGTGGCTGGCTGCTGCAGCAGGTCTTGCGCGAGTCCAGCATTCATTTCGGCGGGATGGCCCCGGCGATGTGGCTGTATGTGGTGGAGTTCCTCGTCCTGGGCGGGGTCACCTGGTGGTTCTATCTGCGATCGGCGTTCGCGGTGGACAGGATTCCGTCCCTGGCGTACGCGAACGTTTAGAAACAGGGTCGCCGGGCCACTATGTAAAGGCGGAATGTGCCGCAGTGATCCGGCCCTGACCCTGCCGGGTTACCGAGTGTGGTCGTCGCCGGCCGAGATACGGCGACGACCGCACTCCCCTTTTCACACCAGCAGCCGCACCATATCGGCGGTATGCGCAAGCCCCGGAAATGCCTCCGGCGTCGAGCGCGGGTGCAGCGCATGCACCGCGAGCCGGAACATGACCGCCCGCAACATCATCTGCGACCATTCCGGCAGATCCGACCATCGCTCGAGCAGCCCCTCGTCCGCGCCGCCCCAGGCCAGCGCGTCGACCACGATCACCCCGGCCGCCCACGGCGCGGGCCGCCAATACGGGGTGATATCGGTCAGGCCCGGGGTGAGGGCACCGCCGAACAGCACGGTTCCGAACAGATCGCCGTGCACCAGTTGCGGCGGGGTCTGCACCGGTTTGCGAAGGGTCGCCAGCTGAGTGAGCATCTCGATGCTGCGCTGCCCGTCCGGCGTGGTGACCGCGAGCATGCCCCCGTTCTCGAGGCCGCGTAGCGGCACCGGCTCCCAGGCGGCACTGTCCGCGGCGACGAAGACGTCCACGTCCATCCACGGCGCGATGGGCTGCTGCACCAGAAAACGCGGCCGCTCGAGTTTCGCGGTGGCCGAATGCAGCCGCAGCGAGACCGACACCACCTCGTCGTGCCGGGGTTCGGGCGTGCCTTCGAGGAAAGTGTCCGCACGCCAACCGGAGACCACGTAGCGCCCATCGGTGGCCCGCACCGGCCGCGCCAGCCGCAGCCCGTCCACCTGGAGCGTCTCACGCACCTTCGCCGACCACGCGGATCGCGCGTGATCGGCGACCGGGGACAGCACCACGTCCCCGCATCGCCAGCCGCCGTCCCAATCCCCCAGCGGGACCGGCATCACTTCGCGAAGACCGAATGTGGCCCTGACGTGCTCGGGGGGTTCCACAGAAGTCACGGCAGTACGCTACTCCCGACCCGCGCGTCTATACCTGCGCCGCGCCGGGACCACACTGCCTACCATGCCAACCGCCGGTCGCCGACGCAGATGTTGCCGCACTCTTGAAGGGCGATGCCAACGCGACGACTGATCTCGTGAGCACATGGGTAACTCACCGGGTACCGGCCCACCGCGAGCGGGCCGTCACCCGCCGGCCCGACGAGCAGGTCTCATGGCAGGCAGCGGCACGCTGAAGTCGCGGGGAGGCGGATCAGTCAGTAGACCGGCAGCGAGGGGTCTATTTGCTTGGCCCAGGCAATGATTCCGCCCTGCAGATGAGTCGCGTCGGAGAAACCGGCCTGCTTGAGCGCCGCGAGGGCCTCGGCCGAGCGGATACCGGTCTTGCAGTGCAGCACGATCGGGCGATTCTGCGGCAGCTCGGCCAGGGCCGCACCGGACAGGATGCGGTCCTTGGGGATCAGCTGCGCGCCCTCGATCCGGACGATGTCCCATTCCACGGGTTCGCGCACGTCCACGATCGCGACGTCCTTGCCCGCGTCGAGCATGTCCTTGAGCTCGCGCGCGGTGATCGTCGAACCGGCCGCGGCGGCCTGGCCCTCCTCGGACACCACGCCGCAGAACGCGTCGTAGTCGATCAGCTCGGTGATCGGCGCCCGCTCGGGATCGCGGCGCAGCTTGATGGTCCGGTAGCTCATGTCCAGTGCGTCGTACACCATCAGCCGGCCCAGCAGCGGCTCACCGATGCCGGTGATCAGCTTGATGGCCTCGGTCACCATGATCGAGCCGATCGAGGCGCACAACACGCCCAGTACGCCGCCCTCGGCGCAGGAGGGCACCATGCCCGGCGGCGGGGCCTCGGGGTACAGGTCGCGGTAGTTGATGCCGCGCCCGTCCGGCGCGTCCTCCCAGAACACCGAGACCTGGCCCTCGAACCGGTAGATCGAGCCCCACACGTAGGGCTTGCCGGCTAGCACCGCGGCGTCGTTGACCAGGTAGCGGGTGGCGAAGTTGTCGGTGCCGTCGACGATGAGGTCGTACTGCCGGAACAGCTCCACCGCGTTGTCGTTGTCGAGCCGGAACTTGTGCAGCACCACGTCGATTCCGGAATTGATCTCCAGAATCGAGTCCCGCGCGCTGTCGGCCTTGCTACGGCCGATATCGGATTCGCCGTGGATGATCTGACGCTGCAGGTTCGACGAGTCCACCTCGTCGAATTCCACGATGCCCAGGGTGCCGACCCCGGCCGCGGCCAGATACAGCAGCGCCGGCGAGCCCAGCCCGCCCGCACCGATCACCAGCACCTTGGCATTGCGCAGCCGCTTCTGCCCGTCCACGCCCAGATCGGGAATGATCAGGTGGCGGCTGTAGCGACCGACCTCCTCCCGGCTCAGCTCGCCGGCCGGCTCGACCAACGGCGGCAGGGGCTTCGGTGATGACACGTCCTGAACTCCTTCATCGAATTCGATGTGCACAACTATGCAACACACCGAATCGAAACCTTCTTCCCACCGGCCCACCGAGAGCATGCCAAAGCGACAACTGATCTCGTGGGCACATGGGTAACTCACCGGGGACGGGCCCACCGCGAGCGGGCCGTCACCCGCCGGCCCGACGAGCAGGTCTCGCGGCAAGCAGCGGCACGCTGAAGTCGCGGGGAGGCGGGGGAGCCGCTCATCCGCGGGGGAAGGGCCACGGGTTGAATCGGCACGTCTTGCCGTCCTTGGGCACCACGCCCTGAGGGTCGAGGGCGGCGATGTCGTCGTTGCGGGTGCCGAAGGTCTGCTGCATCATCACCGGCGCCAGCCCGCCCTCCGACGCGCACGGTTGATGCTCGTGATAGCCGAGGGCGTGGCCGACCTCGTGGTTGATCTGGTACTGGCGATACGAGCCGATGTCGCCCTCGAAGGCCAGGGCCCCGCGCACCCAGCGCACCTCCGAGAGCACCACGCGGCCCAGATCGGAGTTGTAGCAGGAGGAGTCGATCGGGATCTCGAAACCACAGGCGGATTCGGTGGTGTTGTGGGAGGTCAGCGAGACCCGGAAGTCCGGCTCGCCGGAATCGATGCGGCGAAAGCCGAAGCGGGGGTCGCTGATCCAGCTCTTGGGATTGGCCAGGGTCGCCTCGACCATGCTGGCGACCGAGCCGTCGCCGCCGAATCCCGAGGTGTCGACCCCGTTCTCGATCTCGACGGTGTAGGTGAACGTGTGTTGCTGCCCGGCGCCGACCGGCGCGGAGGTACCCGGGACGACATGCCAGTCCCCGGCGCCGGCCTCGGTGAACGCGCCGCCGTCCGGCAGCGCCCCGGTCGGCAGGTTCGCCGCGAACCTGCCGTCACCGGCCGGTGGACCGCCGATGATGCCGCTGTTGCGGCCGTTGGGGCTCAGGTGTCCGAGCCCGGGTCCGCCGGCGACGGCGACGCGGGGCCCGCCACCCCCCTTGACCGCATCCGCGATCACCAGTGCCGTCAGCAGGAAGAGCACGGGCAACGCGTAGGCCATGACCGCATCGACGGGGCCGCGTGCGGCCCTACCGTCCGATGATCCGTCCCGATGGTCGGTCACGCAGTTCAGACTCCCACACCTGGCACGCCAGTACGCTGGATCTCACTTAGCTGACTTAGCGGAAACGGTTGCGGTTTTTCACACGGTTGTGCGAGATTGCTTACGACGGCAAGTTACTGACATGTTGCCAATAACTACCGGGATCAGCACCGCGGGGCACGGACGAGTATCGTTCGTGGGATACCCGTGCATACCTTTTCCGCCGGGAATCGATTGGGAGAGCCGAAATGACAGACCTCGTGGACCGGATGACGTCGTCCAGACTGTCGTCCGAGACCATGGCGCCGAGCAAGCGAGGAACCCGCCTGCCCCGCGATGCCCGCCGGGCGCAGCTGCTGACTGCGGCCAGCGAGGTCTTCGTGCTACGCGGCTACCACGCGGCCGGCATGGACGAGATCTCGCAGTGCGCGGGTGTCTCCAAACCCGTACTCTACCAGCACTTTTCGAGCAAGCTGGAGCTGTATCTGGCGGTGCTGCAGAACTACATCGACGCGCTGGTGTCGAGCGTGCGCCAGGCGCTGCGCTCCACCACCGACAACAAGCAGCGCGTGCGCGCGGCCGTGGCCGCCTACTTCGATTTCGTCGATCACGACACCCAGGGCTTCCGTCTGGTCTTCGAGTCCGACCTGACCAGCGAGCCGCAGGTGCAGCGCCGCGTCGAGCAGGCCACCGAGGCGTGCGTGGACGCGGTCTTCGATCTGGTGGCCCACGACTCCGGGCTCGACCCCTACCGCGCCCGCATCCTCGCCGTCGGCCTGGTCGGCGCGAGCCAGATCACCGCCCGCTACTGGCTCGAGGCCGACCGCCCGATTCCGAAGGAAGAGGCCGTCGACACCACCGTCTCCCTGTGCTGGGGCGGCCTGAAAACCGTGCCCCTGCACCACTAGGCTCCCGCCTTCCCCAAACGCAAATCCGGGCCTCGACTTTCAGTCGAGGCCCGGATTTGCGTTGCTCAGCGGGAGCTCAGACCGCGGCGAAACCCACGCGGCCCTGGGCGGAGGTGCCGATCTCGACGTACGCGACCTTGGCCGCCTGGATCAGGTACTTGCGGCCCTTCTCGTCGGTCAGCGACACCACGCCCTCCTTGGCGCTCAGCGCACCGGTCACCAACGCCTCGACCTCTTCCGGGGTCTGCGAGCTGGTGATCACGAGCTCGCGTGGGCTGTCCGAGATACCGATCTTGACCTCCACGGCCATCCTCCTAAGTCCAGTTCCAGTCTGCACAAGGCTAATGCAGGACGAGCGGGCGAATGTAACGCTGTGAGCGAACTTGTGCGCGGACCAGGCGCTCAGCCCAGACCCAGTACTCGCATGCGCTCGGCGTGGCTGTTCTGCATGTGCTCGAACAGCGCCGCCACGCCATTGAGATCGCCGGTGGCCACCAGCACCAGCTCGGTGAGCTCGTCGCGCTGGGCCATGACCCACTGCGCCTGGGTGATCGCCTCGCCCAGCAGGCGGCGGCCCCACAGGGTGAGCCGGTCGCGCTGGGAGCGGGAGTCGGCGACCGCGCGGCGCACCTCCTCGACGACGAACTGCGAGTGGTTGGTCTCGGCGAGCACATCGCGCACGACCGCGGCCACCTCGGGCGCCAGCGCGCTGGCCAGCACGGTGTAGAAGTCCGCGGCGATGCCGTCGCCGACGTAGAACTTCACCATCGACTCGAGCCAGGTCGAGGGGTCGGTCGAATCGTGATAGGCGTCCAGCGCGCGCACGAACGGCGCCATCGCGTCGAACACCTCGACGCCCCGCTGGGCCAGGGCATCCTCCAGGGTCTGGAAGTGGCCCATCTCCGCGGCGGCCATCGAGGCGACCGAGACCTTGCCCCGGAGCGTCGGAGACAGCTTCGCTTCCTCCGCGAGCCGGTAGAACGCGGAGATCTCGCCGTAGGCGAGCACGGCGAACAGATCGGTTACCCCGGGGTGATCGGCGGGGATGCGAACGGTGGAATCGGACGAAATATCCAGCGCGGCAGGCGGGTTTGCTCCCATGGCCTCCACCCTAGTAGGGGGTGCCGCGGCGCACACCACCGGACGAGACTTCAAATCCGGCACACCCGGATATCGCAATTGCGACGGCGGAAATCGGGCGACGGAAGATATCACGCTACAATCTGCGTGGGCAACGGAAATTTCCGCTCGGGTACCAGTTCGTGACGGGGCAGGTTCAAGATCGAGCAGAGGGCCGTCGCCCAAATGGAAAATGTGCGCGCACCAGATCCGCAACACCGATGCGCCGCGCCAGGTTGATGCCGCCACCGGCATCCCGCAGCGGCCGAGGTGGTACAAACCGCCGGATATGTGGCCGAGAGTGGACCGCCGGGTCCGCCCCACACCTCGTGCGCGCGAGATGCGATACCGCGAGGAAGGCAAGAACCTGAGCAAGATCACTGTGGAACAGGAACCGGGGTTGACCGATACGCTGCTGACAGCAGAACTCGACCCCACACACACCGCACCGACATTCACCGAATTGGGAGTGCGCCCGGAAATCGTGCGCGCACTCGGCGAGATCGGAATCGAACGTACTTTCGCCATCCAGGAACTCACCCTGCCGCTCGCGCTGGCCGGTGAGGATCTGATCGGCCAGGCGCGCACCGGTATGGGTAAGACCTTCGGATTCGGCGTGCCGCTGCTGCACCGCATTTCCACCGCGGATTCGGGCACCACCGCACTGGACGGCACGCCGCGGGCGCTGGTCATCGTGCCCACGCGCGAATTGTGCATCCAGGTCACCCAGGATCTGGAGAATGCGGGCAAATATCTGAGCAATCATCAGGGCTCGCTGAAGGTGACCTCCATCTACGGCGGCCGCCCGTACGAGAGCCAGATCGAGGCGCTGCGCGCCGGGGTCGACGTGGTCGTCGGCACCCCGGGCCGCCTGCTGGACCTGGCCGAGCAGCAGCACCTCATCCTCGGCAAGGTCGGCGTGCTGGTGCTCGACGAGGCCGACGAGATGCTGGATCTGGGCTTCCTGCCCGATATCGAGCGCATTCTGAGAATGGTCCCCGAGAAGCGGCAGACGATGCTGTTCTCCGCGACCATGCCCGGCCCGATCATCACCCTGGCGCGCACCTTCCTGCACAAGCCCACCCACATCCGGGCCGAGGAGCCGCACGATTCGGCCGTGCACGATCGCACCGCGCAGTTCGTCTACCGCGCCCACGCGCTGGACAAGAGCGAGCTGGTCGCGCGCATCCTGCAGGCCTCCGAGCGCGGCGCGACCATGATCTTCACGCGCACCAAGCGCACCGCGCAGAAGGTCGCCGACGATCTGGCCGAGCGCGGCTTCGCGGTCGGCGCCGTGCACGGCGACCTGGGCCAGGTCCAGCGCGAGAAGGCGCTGGACAAGTTCCGCAAGGGCAAGATCGACGTGCTGGTCGCCACCGACGTGGCCGCCCGCGGCATCGACATCGACGATGTCACCCACGTCATCAACTACCAGTGCCCGGAGGACGAGAAGACCTACGTGCACCGCATCGGCCGCACCGGTCGCGCCGGTCGCACGGGCGTCGCGATCACCCTGGTCGACTGGGACGAGCTCAACCGGTGGTCGGCCATCGACTCCGCGCTGGGGCTCGGGATTCCGGAGGCTGTGGAGACGTATTCGCGCTCGCCGCACCTGTTTTCGGAGCTGGGCATCCCCGAGGGCGCGACGGGCACGCTGCGCCGCAAGGTGGAACGCGACGAGGACGCGGTCGTGGTGGAGCGCGAGCCGCGCGCCCCGCGCCAGCGCAACCGCCGCCGCACCCGGGGCGGGCAGCCGGTCGAGGGCACCGAAAATGCCGAGGGCACAACCGATATCGACGACGAGGCCACCGATTCGCCTGCCGCCGAAACCGATTCGGACGAGGGCTCGGTGAAACCGGCCCGTCGCCGTCGTCGTCGCCGCTCCCCAGGTGACGCGGATGCCGCCGCAGAGGGTGCGCAGGAGTCGGCCGCGGCGGACTCCGACGAGGCCGCATCCGTGGACACCGCCGGGTCCGCCGATGATGCCGCGACCACCGATGAGGGTGACGAGGCCGCAAAGCCCGCCCGTCGTCGGCGGCGCCGTCGCAAGCCCGCGGGAGCCGACAGCGGGAGCGCGCAGGCCGACACGCCGGTCCCCGCATCGGCCTGATTCCCCGGTAGCGAAACCGATCCGGCCGGACGCCGTCGCGGACATCCGCGACGGCCTCCGTCGTCCCGGCGCAGCCGCCGTAACGCTCGTCCCGGCCCATACGCTCCGCCGCACTCGGTCAACCCGGCGTGGTCGTCCAGAACCACCGGCCCACCGATCCCGCATCCTCCGCGAGGCGTGGTTCCCGCCGCGCACGGCAGGTGATGCGGGCCCACGACGCGCTGGCCGCCCGGCGCCGCCGGATGCCGTGGGGGCGATCCGGAACCGCGGGTCAGGTCCCTGCGGGAGCGCCGAACGAGACCCGAGCCGGGCGCTGGTGGCCGCCGCGCGCCGACGGCACGATCAGGTGTGTCTCAGTTCGATCGGCTAGTCTCGCTGACGTGCTCGCACCCGAGCGGCGGACGCGCGCCGATATCTATGCAGCGGTTGCGATCGCCCTCGCCGTGGTGATCGCGATCATCATCGTGTGGTCGATCAGCGACGCGCGCGGGACCACCTCCGAGCCCGCCGCCCAGCCTGCCACCCAGCCCCCGGCCGCCGCGCAGTTGCCGCAGTCCCTGCGCGAGCTCTGGCACGCACCCGACGGGGCGGCCCTGCGCGCGCTGACATCGGGCGGGGTCGCGGTCACCGGTGACGGCGGCACGGTGGCCGGGCTCGACCCGGTGACCGGTAAGCAGCTCTGGAAGTATCAGCGCGATATCCCGCTGTGCGGGGTGGAGGCGCAGTACGGCACGGCCGTGGTCACCTACCGCGATGGGCGGGGCTGCAGCCAGACCACGATGCTGGCGGCCGACAGCGGCGCCCGTCGCACCGCGCGCAGCAGCTATATGGATCACGCGATCACGCTGACCTCGGACGGCACCTATTTCCTGGCCCAGGGCTCGGATCGGCTCGAGGTGTGGCGCTCGGATCTGGTGCGCACCCTGGAATTCGGCTACGTCGACGCGCCCGTGAACACCAAGACCCAGCCCCGCACGGGCTGCACCCTGTTGTCCTCGGGGTCGAGCAGCACCCGCCTGGCCGTGCTCGAGCGCTGCCCCGGCGACGGCTCGGACCGGCTCAGCGTGCAGAATCCGGTGCCCAAGGACGCCACGGTGCCCGAGGAGTACGGCTCCCACGTGCTGACCGAGCCCGGCGCGGCCGTCGACGGCGCCCGCGTGATCGCGGTGTCGGACAACCGGATCGCGCTCTACCTGCCCGGAACAGCCACCAGCCCACCGGAATTCGAGATCTACGACGCCACCGCGAATTCCATTGCCGAACACCAGCTCACCGAACCGCTCTCGCCGGACATGTCCACCACCCACATCGGGTCGGCGTACCTGGTCTTCACCGGTCGCAGCGTGATCGCCCTGAACGCCACCACCTTCGACCCGATGTGGTCCAGCACCGAAGCCCTGGGCTCCCCCGCCCTGATGGCCGACCAGATCATCGTCCCGGTGGCGGGCGGCATCGCGGCCCTCAATCCCGAGACGGGCGCGGAGACGACGCGAATTCCGGTGCAGCGCAGCAACTACAACAACGGCCCGATCTCCCTGGCCGTCGTCGGCAACACCATCCTCGAGCGACGCGGCGGGCAGCTGTACGCTCTCGGCCGGCCGTAGGCCCTCGGGTCCGGCCTCCGCACACCCGTCGGCGACGATTTCGCTTCGAGCTTCAACTGAAACCTGTTACAGTCTGCCGATTCGAGGCGGTCATAGACCTCGTTGCGAAAGGCTCGGTCATGTTCGACAGACGTCTGGTGGCCCGTAATAGTATGCGCCACAGGGTAACTCGCCGGAGATTTTTAGCGGGGGCAGCGTTGGCGGCGGGGGCGATGACGCTGAATCCGGCGGCGTGGACGGCAAAGGCGACGGCCGCGCCCATCGGTAATGGGGATCACGTGCCGATCCTGATCATCGGCAGCGGTTACGGCGGGGCGGTCGCCGCGCTGCGGCTGTGCCAGGCCGGGAAGAAGGTCGCGATGGTCGAGATGGGGCAGAGCTGGACCACCGCCGGATCGGACGGAAAAATCTTCTGCAACATGCTGAATCCGGATCAGCGGTCGTATTGGTTCCGGACGAAGACCGATCAGCCGGTGGGATATTTTCTCGGAATCGACATCAACAAGTCGATCAGTCCCAGTGACGCCGGCGTACTGGATTCGGAACATTTCGCAGCGACCCGCGTGTACCAGGGCCGAGGCGTCGGCGGCGGGTCGCTGGTCAATGGCGGCATGGCGCCGCGGCCCCTGCAGAGCTATCTGGCAACCGTGCTGCCGTCGGTCGATATGACCTCGATGTACTCGACCTATTTCCCGCGGGCCGAGGCCGGTCTCGGGGTCAATACGATCGACCAGACCTGGTTCGCCTCCGCGGCATGCTACGAATACGCCCGGGTCAGCCAGAAGACCGCCAACAACGCGGGCTATTCGACGGTATTCGTGCCCAACGTCTACGACTTCGGCTATATGAAGCAGGAACAGGCCGGCACCGCAACGAAGTCGGCGCTCGCCGAGGAGGTCATCTACGGCAACAATTACGGGAAGAAGTCGCTCGACAAGACGTATCTCGCAGTGGCCGCGGCAACCGGCAACCTGAGCATCTCGCCACTGCACAAGGTCACCAGCGTTGCACCGGCGACCACCGGATACACCATCGTGATCACCCAGACCGATGTGCTGGGCAACACCGTCGCCACCAAGACCGTCACCGCGGACAAGGTGTTCTTCAGCGCCGGAAGTGTCGGCACCAGCAAACTACTGGTCACCATGCTGGCGACGGGCAAGCTGCCGAATCTGTCGAGCACCGTCGGCTCCGGCTGGGGCAATAACGGCAATGTGATGGTAGGGCGGGCCGGGTTGGATCTGACCGGGGCGACGCAATCGGCGATCCCCTGCATGGGTATCAATAACTGGGCCGATTCCGGGGGGCCGGTATTCGCCGAAATCGCTCCGTTCCCAACGAGTACCGAGAACGGCGTCAACCTCTATCTGGCCATCACCGAGAATCCCAACCGCGGTAAGTTCAGCTACAACTCGACGACCGGCGGGGTCGACCTGTCCTGGCAGGCGTCCTACACCCAGCCCTCGATCACCGCGGCCAAGCGCGTGTTCGACGCCATCAACGCCAAGGCGGGCACGGTCTACCGGTCGGATCTCTTCGGCACGTACAAAATTTGGGGCGACGACTTCGTCTATCACCCCCTCGGTGGATGTCTGCTCGGGCAGTCCACCGACAATTACGGTCGCCTCAGCGGATATTCGGGCCTGTACGTCATGGACGGCTCTCTCATACCCGGCAGCACCGGGGTCAACCCGTTCCTGACCATCACCGCCCTCGCCGAACGCAATATCGAGACGATCATCGCCGCCGATTTTGCGTGAGCCGCCGTTCGACGTCCGCGTCCGCAGACCGGAATCGGCCAGCGGCCGCGGACCGCTCGGTGCCGCCCCAGGGCGTCACCGAGCACACGGCGAACGACGGTGCGCCCCGGTTCAGGCCAGGTGTGCCGACAGCAGCCAGGCGGGTACCGATTTGCGGCCCGGGCCCTCGTCGCGGAGGCCTTCCTCCCGGACGAAATCCCCGAAGCCGGCGAAATTGTCCGGGATGTTGGCGTGAATGCGGGCCGGGCGGATCTCATCGATCGTCCAGTACGCACCGACTACTTCCCGCAACTCCTGCTCGGTGACGGGGTTGACCGGGGCCTGTTCGGGCAGCGCGCCGCGGTCGAAGACCAGCACGAAGTAGGAGGCGCCGGGGGCCGCGGCGCGCACGATGGATTCCTGGTAGCCCTTGCGCAATTCGACCGGCATCGAGTGGAACAGGGTGCTGTCGACGATGGTGCCGAAGCGCCCGTCGTAGCCGGTGAACGAGCTGATGTCGGCGACCTCGAAGCTGGCGTTGGCCAGGCCGCGCCGAGCGGCCTCGGCGCGCGCGAGTTCGACGGCCGTGGATGACTGGTCGAGACCGACTGTCGTGAAACCCTTTTCGGCGAGATAGAGCGACGCCGCGGCCTCACCGCAGCCGGCGTCGAGCACCTCGCCGTGGAACTTCCCCCCGTCGATGAGCGCGGCGATCTCGGGCTGAGGTTCCCCGAGACTCCACGGCGGCCGGTTCCCCTCACCCAGTTCGGGAGCCTGGCCACGGTAGGCGGATTCGAACATCGCTTCATTCGAAGGACTCGTCATCTCCCTATGGTATGTCAACCTGGTTGATATGTGTCAAGATGTTCGGCATGGAGGGTTTCGAGGAAAAGCCCCTCGGTTACCTTCTGTACCGAGTGATGTCGGCGTTGCGCGCCGAGGTGACCGCGACGGTGCTGGAACCGCTGGAACTGGCCTTCCCCGAATATCTCTGCCTGCGCATGCTGTCCCAGTCCCCCGAGCAGTCCAACGCGCAACTCTCACGCAACGCCGGGGTCTCACCGCAGGCGATGAACAAGGTGATCCGCGAGCTCCAGGCCCGCGGCCTGGTAGCCCGCCCCACCACCGCATCGTCCGGCCGCTCCCTCCCCACCACCCTCACCCGCGACGGCAGATCCCTCCTGGACCGTATAGATCCCCTCATGCTCGAGGCCGAACGCCGAGCCCTGTCCAACCTCACCGCCCCCGATCGCCGCGAATTACGCCGTCTGCTCGGCGTCGCCGGTTCCCCCCACCCATCCCCACCCGAACCCTCGCATCCCTAGCGAACCAGCAGCGGGCTTGCGACTGTTAGTGTTCATGCGGTTCTCGCAAAGCCGTACCACTCTGGCTACCTTTGAGTAATCGCAGGCGCGATGTTTATTGCGTGACAGATTCATCCCCTCGCACCACCCGCCGAGCCGTGCTCGCCGGTGCCGGTATGGCCGCACTCGGTGCCGCAATCACCTCGAAGAGTCCCCGGGCAACGGCAGCGCCGCTACCCGTGCCCGCGGACTCCGGCATCGATCACATCGTTGTGGTCATGATGGAAAACCGATCGTTCGATCACTATCTGGGATGGCTGCCCGGGGCGAACGGGAAACAGGCAGGGCTGACCTACCTCGACAAAAATGGTCAGCCGCACAACACTTTTCACCTGCAGACCACCCAGGGTTGCCAGTACAACGATCCGGACCATTCGTTCGAGGGCGGACGCGTCGAGTACAACAACGGAGCTTGTGACGGGTGGCTGCGGGCGGGCCAGAACGACGAATTCTGCATCGGCTATTACCAATCGGGTGATCTGGGCTTCTACGGCAATGCCGCACCCGCATGGACCGTGTGCGACAACTACTTCTCCGCGATCATGGCCGAGACCTATCCGAACCGCTTCTATCAGCATGCGGCGCAAACGGACCGCATCCACAACTCGACCACCATCTCGACCCTGCCTACGATCTGGGATCGCCTGGCAGCGGCCGGACTGCAGGGCCGCTACTACTACAACGACGTGCCCTTCCTGGCGCTCTGGGGCACCAAATACCTGCCGATCAGCCACCCGTTCAGCGCGTTCCTCACCGATTGTGCGGCCGGGACGCTGCCCCAGGTCTCCTTCGTCGATCCCAAATTCCTCGACGAGGACACCGGAACCTCGGCCGACGATCACCCGCATGCCGATATCCGGGCTGGACAGATATTCCTGAACCAGGTGTACAGGGCGGTCACCAGCAGCCCGGCCTGGTCACGCACACTGCTGATCATCAACTACGACGAGTGGGGCGGGTTCTTCGATCACGTTCGTCCGCAGGTCGCACCGGATGCGAACCCGGATTGGGGACTACGTGGGTTCCGGGTGCCATGCCTGGTGATATCGCCGCTGGCACGGCGCGGTTACGTCGCGAAGAACGTCTACGATCACACGTCGGTGCTGAAGGCCATCGAATGGCGTTGGGGACTAGCACCTTTGACGCCGCGCGACACGAATGCCAACAACCTCGCCGAGGTTCTCGACTTCAGCAGTGCGCCGAATCACGCTGCGCCGCAATGGGTCGTACCACCGATGGCCGGCGGCGTGTGCGCACCGGCCGTCGTCGCGGACTTCGAGGACTGGAACGCCCTGCAATCACTGGCCGCCTCGCTGAAATGGAGTGTCTGATGACCCGACGATTCACCTATTTCTGTGCCGTCGTAGCGCTGGTCGTATCCGCGCTGACTACGGGTGCGAGCCGACCCGCGGCCGCCGCGGTGCCGTCGGGGGGACACGTTTTCATCATTCAGCTGGAGAACAAGGGCTTCGACGAGACCTGGGGCGCCTCTTCGGCGGCGCCGTATCTGAGCCGGACGCTGCGCGCTCAGGGTGTGCTGCTGTCGCAGTATTACGGTATCGGGCACAACAGCCTGGACAACTACATCGCGCAGATATCGGGTCAAGGCCCGAACACGCAAACTCAGGCCGATTGCCAGATCTACACCGATTTCGCCGCCACCGGCACGGTGCCACCACAGCAGGCGGTGGGCCAGGGGTGTGTCTATCCGACCTCGGTGCACACTCTCGCGGGCCAGCTCAGCGCCGCGGGCAAGACCTGGAAGGGCTACATGGAGGATATGGGGACTCCGTGTCGGCATCCGGCCATCGGGACCCAGGACACCACCCAGAAGGCCACGACCACCAGTCAGTACGCGGCGCGGCACAACCCGTTCGTGTACTTCCACGAGATCATCGATTCGCCGGACTGCCAGAGCCGGGACGTCGACTTGACCGCGTTGAAGACCGATCTGGCGCAACCATCCACGACACCGAACCTCTCCTTCATCACCCCGAACCTGTGCGACGACGGACATGACTCGCCCTGCGTGACGGGTGCGCCCGGCGGCCTGGCGTCGGCGGATTCATGGCTGCGGCAATGGGTTCCGGTGATCGCATCCGCGCCGGCATTCCAACAGGACGGCGTGTTGATCATCACCTTCGACGAATCCGATGGGCCACAACAGGATGCCTCGGCATGCTGCGGTGAGGGCCCCGGGCCGAACGCGGCACTGCCGGGCCTGACCGGTATGGGTGGCGGTCGCGTCGGTGCATTGGTGATTTCCCCGCGCTACACCGCCCCGAACACCTGGAGCGATACGCCGTACAACCACTACTCGCTGCTGGCGAGCATCGAGGACACGTTCGGCCTGCCGCATCTCGGTTACGCCGCCTCGCCCGGCTTGCCACGGTTCGGCACGGACGTGTTCAACCGCAAGAACTGACCAGACCGATGGCACGACCCGGTCACCGCCTGGGATGATTGATGTTCTCACGAAAGAATGGAGACCAGGGCAGACAGATCCAGACTTAGGATTGATCGTGCTCAGTTTGGATCTCCACCCCATCTTCCGGAACAACCGCGACATCGACCTGGCCATGCGCCAATTCCTCGTCACCTCGGCCGCCTCCGGGGCATCGGTCGCCGAAATCATCCCGGGCAAGGGCTCCGGCCAGCTCCACACCCGCGTGCTGCGCTTCCTCGACCAGAAGCACATCCGAAAGCTGTACGCGCGCAGGGAAACCGACCCCGCCAACCCCGGCCGCGTGCTGGTGTACTTCCGGTAGGCCTACCCTCCGCTCGTGTGCCGAGCACGTGAATCGGCTGTGAATCCGCTCGAGGTCATTGCGTCCGGAACCCCGGGGGCGTGCAATGACTTCGAGGTCGGGGCAACAAACTACCGGAGAGATCATCATGAAGCAGAAACTGTCCGCAACGTTCATCGCCCTCACCGCCGGCGCCCTGCTCATCGGCCCGGTAGCGGGCACCGCCGCCGCCGCGCCGTCGTACACCCTTCCCGCACAACAGGACAACGACTGGGGCGGCTACAACAACCCCGGCTGGCACGACCCGGGCGACTGGCACCACAACGACTGGCACTGCGACCGCCACGGCTTCTGGCACAACGACGACCACGACGGCTGGGGCCACTGGGACCACCGCTGCCATCGGTGGTGAGGTTGAGGGTGGCCTGTTCCGCGGGCCGCCCGGCTGGGGCGGAAACCGCCATCCGGCATGATCGAGCGTATGAGTGGTTCCGCGACGGAGTTCCGGGTGGTTGTGCTGCGGCACGGGGAGACCGAGTGGTCGAAGGGGCACCGGCATACAGGGCGGACCGATATTCCGCTGACCGAGGTCGGGGAAGAGCAGGCCAGGGCGGCCCGGAGCGTGCTCGAAGGCCTGCGGCTTTCCGATCCGCTGGTGTTGTGCAGCCCGAGGCAGCGGGCGGTGCACACCGCCGAGCTGGCGGGGCTGACGGAGGTGCAGATCGATGACGATCTGGTCGAATGGGACTACGGCGACTACGAGGGGCTGACCACGCCGGAGATCGAGCGGAGCGTGCCGGGATGGACGATCTTCACCGATCCGGTGCCGGGGGGCGAATCCGCCGCCCAGGTGCGGGAGCGGGCGGATCGGGTGCTGGCCAAGGTGGAGCCGGAGCTGCAGAACCGCGACGTGGTGTTGGTCGGCCACGGGCACTTCTCCCGGGTGCTGATCGCCCGCTGGGCCGAACTCGAGGTGCGGGAGGGGCGCCGGTTCTATCTGTCGACCGCCGCGATCAGCGTCCTGGGCCACGAGCACCGCACCCGCACGATCCGGGCGCACAACATCGTCTCGGACCTCGACGGCCTGGGCCGATAGTCCCGGCGCCGGGACACCGCAGCACACCACCTTTCCCGATCGAAGGAGCCTCATGATCCGCCGCGCTACACCCGACGACGTGCCCGCGATGGTCGGCCTCGTCTACGACCTGGCCGAGTACGAGCGGGCGCGCGACGAATGCACCCTCACCGACGAGCAGCTGCACGCGGCGCTGTTCGGCCCGGAACCGAAGCTGTTCGCCCATGTGGCACAGCGTGATTCGGGCGGTGAGGTGCTCGGCTGCGCGATCTGGTTCCTGAACTACAGCACCTGGACCGGCACGCACGGCATCTACCTCGAGGATCTGTTCGTCAAGCCGCAGGCGCGCGGACTGGGCCTGGGCAAGGCGCTGCTGGCGGCGCTGGCGCGCGAGGCCGTCGACCAGGGGTACCGCCGCGTGGACTGGTCGGTGCTGGACTGGAACACCCCCTCGATCGACTTCTACAAGTCGCTGGGCGCCACACCCCAGGACGAGTGGACCGGGTATCGCCTGACCGGCGACGCACTGACCCAGCTCGCCTCGCGCTGAGGCCCGGGGAGAAAACGCCGGAAACTTCTTCCGGTGGATGTCGATTTCACCGCGGGGTGCACGTCGGAGAGTTGAATGGTCCGAAAGGCGGGCCACCAGTTCGAAGGACTTTCACCATGTCGCAATATCTGGTTCTGATCTACCAGGACGAGCGCGTTCTGGACGAGCCTGCACCCGAGGCGCCGATGATGCGGGCCCACCAGAATTTCATGGAGCACAACGGACCGTCGCTGGCCGGCGGCAACGCGCTCGAGCGCAGCCACACCGGCACCGCCATCCGGCCGGACGGCGCCGGCGGCTTCGTCGTGACCGACGGCCCGTTCGCCGAGACGAAGGAACAGCTGGGCGGCTACTACCTGATCGAGGCGCCCGACCTGGACGCCGCGCTGGCGATCGCCAAGCAGGTGCCGATGGAGGGCGGCGGCGTCGAGGTGCGCCCCATCCGGGTCTTCAACTGACCCTCCGAATCATTGCCCACCACATCATGATTCGCCGCACGCACAGTGACCGATCCCGCGCACGCCGCACCTGTGGCCGCGGGATCGGTCCCGCACATGTTGTCCCAGGGCTCGATATAGACTGCGGTCCAAGTACTTTCAGAGTCATCGAATCACGTTGGCCGGCACCATGATTCACTCCGATGTCGCCGCGGCGGTGGCCGACGCGCACCGTCGCGAATGGGCCTTCGTGCTCGCCTCGACCGTGCGCGTCACCCGGGACCTGGATCTGGCCCAGGAATGCGTGCAGGACGCCTACGCGCAGGCCCTGACGAACTGGGCACAGCACGGCATCCCGGCCCGCCCGGCCGCCTGGCTGACGACGGTGGCGCGCAACCGCGCGCTGGATCTGCTCCGCCGCCAGTCGACGATGCAGCGCGCACTGCCGCTGCTGATCGACGACGAACCGGCTCCGGACCCCGCCAACGCCGCCATCACCGCCCTCGAGGAGATCCCCGACGACCGGCTGCGCCTGATCTGCACCTGCTGTCACCCCGCCCTGTCCCCCGAGGCCCAGGTGGCCCTGACGCTGCGGCTGGTCTGCGGCCTCACCACCGCCGAGGTGGCACACGCCTTCCTGGTCGCCGAGCCGACGATGGCCGCGCGCATCACCCGCGCCAAGAAGAAGATCGCCACGGCCCGCATTCCCTACCGCGTGCCGGGCCCGCGCGAACTCCCCGAGCGCATCGAGGGCGTGCTCGCGGTGATCCACCTGCTGTTCACCACCGGCCACACCGCGCCCTCGGGCGAGGCCCTGATCCGACGCGATCTGATCGAACGTGCCACCGACCTGGCCCGCATGCTGCACGCGCTGCAGCCCGACAACCAGGAGGTCACGGGACTGCTCGCGCTCATCCTGCTGACCGATGCCCGCCGGGTGGCCCGCACCGCGGACGACGGCACCATGCTGCGCCTGTCGGAACAGGACCGCGACCGCTGGGATCACGGGCAGATCGCCGAGGGCATCGCCCTGGTCCGGGTGGCGTTGTCGCGCAATCCGGGTCGGTACGCGCTGCAGGCCGCGATCGCGGCGGTACATGCCGAGGCGCCGAGCTACGACCGGACCGACTGGCACGAGATCGCCGGGCTCTACGACGTGCTGATCGGCGTCTGGCCCTCACCCGTGGTGGCGCTGAACCGGGCGGTCGCGCGCGGCATGGCGCAGGGCCCCGAGACGGGCCTGGCGGCGCTGGACGAGCTGGCCGCCGAACCGCAGCTGGCCGGGTACGGCTACCTGGCCGCCGCCCGCGCCCACTTCCTGGCCGAACTCGGCCGCGCCCCCGAGGCACGCACCGCCTACCAGGAGGCGATCCTGCTGACCGAGAACGACACCGAGCGCGCCTTCCTCGCCTCCCGGCTCGCCGAGATGGGCACGTGAATCGCCTATCGTGAACCGTATGGAGCGCATCGTGCGCGCGGCAACCCGATCCGATGTTCCAGAACTGGCGCGCGTGCTGGGCCTGGCCTTCGCCGACGATCCGGTCATCGGCTGGCTGATCCCGGATCCCACGACCCGCGCCGAGCGCGCGGCGCGGTTGTTCGCCGCCCAGGTTCGCCACCAGTTCCTCGCCGCCGGCGCGGTGGACGTGGCGATCGATGACGCGGGCGCGATGGCCGGAGTGGCCGTCTGGGCTCCGCCCGGGGTCTGGACGCCTTCGGCGTGGACGCAGCTGCGCATGCTGCCGGGACTGTGGCGCGGATTCCGCGGCAGGCTGGGGACGGCCGCGCGGCTGGCGGACCGGATGGCGCGCCATCACCCCACCGAACCGCACTGGTACCTGGCCTTCCTCGGCACGCTCCCGACCGCGCGGGGACGCGGCTTCGGGCACGCGCTGCTCGCGCCCCGCCTGAAGTACTGCGACGAGGTCGGCGCCGCCTCGTACCTGGAGTCCAGCAAGCCCGAAAACGTGCCCTACTACGAGCGTTTCGGCTACGAGTCCGACGGCGAACTCGACCCGACCGAGGGCGGCCCGCCGATGTGGCCGATGTGGCGAGCGCCCCGCTGAGCGCCCCTCACTCCTCCGGATCGACCCCGTAGCCGCGGGCCATCCACTGCGCCGAGGGCGGGGCGAAGGTGAGTCCGAGGGTGACCAGGGCCGCCAGCCCGATCGGAATCGCGAGCTCGAGGCGATGCGAGCTGACCATGTTCCAGGCGACCGGCAGCAGCAGCACCTGGGCGATCACCACGATGGCACGGCCCCAGCGGCGGCCGCGGATCAGGCTCACCCCGGCGGCCAGCACGGCCGCGGACAGGATCGCGAACCAGGCGGCGGTGCCGTAGGGCTGCGCGCTCGCTCCGGGCCCGCGGATGCCGGCGTGCGCGCCGCTGCCGTGCACCACCAGGGCGACCGCGATGCCCAGACCGACCAGGCCCTCGATACCCGCCAGCGCACCCGCGCCGCGAATCGTGGCCGGGATCCGCGCCGGTGTTCCGGATTCGCCTGCGGCTCCCGGGTTCGCACCCGCTCCGGAGTTCTCGTCGGCCCCGGAATCACCCTGCTTCGTCACGGGACCATTCTGCTTCGCCACCGCCCCAGCCTACGACCGGGCCGCCGGGGTGCGGCCGGGCGTCGGCTACGGGTGCACCCGAAGCGGCTGGTTCCGGCCACCGGGCGGGTTCGGCCGCGGGCGATCAGTAGGCTCGACGCGTGCGGACGCTGTTGATCGTGAACCCGAATGCCACCTCCACCACGGCGGCGACCCGGGATCTGCTGGCCCACGCGCTGGAGAGTCGCACGCAGCTGACCGTCGCACACACCCAGCACCGCGGCCACGCGGCCGAACTGGCCCAGTGGGCCGCCACCAACGAGATGGACCTGATCGTCGTGCACGGCGGCGACGGCACGGTCAACGAGACGATCAACGGCTTCCTCCCGCTGCCGCAGATCGACGACGGGCAGGCGTGGAAGCCCCGCCTCGGCGTCATCCCCGGCGGTTCGGCCAACGTCTTCGCGCGGTCGCTGGGCATCAAGCCCGATCCGGTGGCCGCCACCAACCAGCTGATCGACCTGCTGTCGCTGGAACGGGACCGCCGGATCGGGCTGGGCATCGCGGACGACCGCTGGTTCACCTTCAGCGCCGGGGTGGGGCTGGATGCCGATGTCTGCGAGGCCATCGACCACAGCCGCGCCAACGGCAATCCGGCCACCCCGGCCCGCTACGTGCGCACCACTGTGCGGCAATTCTTTCGTGCGCGCCGCCGCGAACCGTCGGTGACGCTGCACATTCCGGGCCACGATCCGGTGTCCGGGGTGCATTACGCATTCGTGACGAACACCACCCCGTGGACCTACCTTGACAACACCCCTGCGCACACGAATCCCGGCACGGCCTTCGAGACCGGCCTCGGGGTGTTCGCCATGCGGACCATGAGTGTGGTGCAAACCCTGCTGGTCGTCCGGCAGATCCTGGCCACCGACGGAGACCCCAAGGCCCGCAATCTCTTTCGCACCGACGATGTCCCGTCGGTGCGGGTCGAGTCCGACATGCCGATCGGTTTGCAAATCGATGGCGATTTCATCGGCCGGCGCAACATGGTGGATTTCACAGCCGTGCCGAAGATCTTGGACGTGCTTGCTCCGCAGCCTGAATCGGGCCGACACGACTGAGAAACCTCCCGGTTGCGGTGCGAAAACCGGTCGGAGCGAGTAGAAAGGACTCCGCAGGCCCTCAGTGCAGGGGTCTTAAGCGTGAGCTTCCCCACGGTGCAACACCAAGCTATTGACATCTACGGTGTTCGTGAAAGCATTCACAAGCAATCGTGCGGAAACATTCGAGTCGCACAAGTGAACGAACCACAAACTCACGGCGCCCTACGGCGCCCAGCAAAGGAGCAGAGGAATGGACTGGCGCCACAAGGCCATCTGTCGTGACGAGGACCCCGAGCTGTTCTTCCCTGTGGGTAACAGCGGTCCGGCGCTCGCGCAGATTGCCGATGCCAAGCTGGTCTGCGCCCGCTGCCCCGTCACCGCCGACTGCCTGTCCTGGGCCCTGCAGTCCGGACAGGACGCCGGCGTATGGGGCGGCATGAGCGAAGACGAGCGGCGCGCGCTCAAGCGGCGCAACGCGCGGACGCGCACCCGGGCCGTCGTCTAGCACGACGGTCGGCGTTACGGCCACCGCGAATCAAACGCACCATCCCTGGCACGTAGCGCACTCCCGGCCCGGCACCCCGTAAGGTGCCGGGCTTTATTGTGCGCCAAGGGATTTCCCCCCTGATCGCACGGCGATTATCGCGAACGGCGACCCAGCGGAACACGCAGCACCGCATCGGTTCCCACATCCGCACCCGGATGCAGACCGATGGATCCACCCAGTTCCGCGGTCACCAGCGTGCGCACGATCTGCAGGCCGAGCCGGTCGGAACCCTCGAGGCTGAACCCGTCCGGCAGCCCGCGGCCGTCGTCGCCGATGATGACGTCCAGCCAGCGCGCCGAGCGTTCCGAACGGATCGTGACGGTGCCGTTCTCGCCGGAATCGAAGGCGTGCTCGATGGCGTTCTGCACCAGCTCGGTCAGCACCATCACCAGCGGCGTGGCGCGTTCGGCGGAGAACACACCCAGCGAGCCCTCCCTGCGGACCTTGATCCGCGCGGTGTTCACCGTGGCCACGTCGGCCATGATCGGCAGCAAACGGTCGACGACCTCGTCGAGATCGACCTCCTCGTCAACCGACATCGACAACATTTCGTGTACCGACGCGATCGAGGTGACCCGGCGCACCGATTCGGTGAGCGCCAGCTGCGCCTCCTCGTTCTCGGTGCGGCGCGCCTGCAACCGCAGCAGCGCGGCGACGGTCTGCAGATTGTTCTTCACCCGGTGGTGGATCTCGCGGATCGTGGCGTCCTTGGACAGCAGCGCCCGATCGCGCCGCTTGACCTCGGTGACATCGCGCACCAGCACCGCCGCGCCGGCCAGCTCGCCGTGCGGGCGTAGCACCAGGGTGCGCAGCAGCACCGTCGCCCCGCGCGCCTCCACCTCCATGCGGCGGCCCGATTTGCCCGCGAGTGCGGCCTGGATATCGCTGACGACCTCCTGCGCATCGAACGGGTCGGTGATCAGCGAGCGGGTGGTCTGCGCCAGATCCTGCCCGGCCAGATCGGCCTGCAGGCCCATCCGGTGATAGGCCGAAAGCGCGTTGGGGCTGGCGTATTCGACGATGCCCTCGGTGTTCAGGCGGATGAATCCATCCCCGGCGCGCGGGCTCGAATGCGAGCCCGTGCGGTCCTCGAGGGTCGGGAAGGTGCCGTCGGCGATCATCTGGCACAGGTCGTCGGCGCAGGACATGTAGGCGTTCTCGAGGCTGCCGCGGATCTTGGATCGCTGCACCTCGATGTCCCGGCCGAGCACCGCGATGATGTCCTCGCCGACCCGCACCGGAATCGCCTCGCGCATGACGTGCGCCGGATTCGGGTGGTAGACGCCGGTCGAGACGCGGTCGGTGTCGACGCGCACGATCGCGCCGGTCGTCAGAGCCTCGAAGACCTGGGGATGATCGCTCGTCGAGGCGAGCGAGCCGACCAGGTCCTCCGGATGCACGGTGGCCGCGGTGGTCGGGCGGCACTGCGCCACGCACACCACATCCGCGCCCTCGGCGACGGGCCCGGCGCCCACCCACAGCTGCAGATCCGCGAACGACAGATCCGACAGCAGCTGCCAGTCGCCCACCACCCGCTGCAGATGGTCGACGGCCGCACCCGGCAGATCGGTGTGCTCGGCCAGCAGATCACTCAACGTCGACATAAAACCTCTCCTTCACGCACCACACCGCCCCCTGCGGCCACACCGACCCCGGCGTGGGATCGCTGCATCTACCCGCCCCGCCGGCTCCGCCGACTCACCATCCCCTAGGAGATGACGGCGATAAGGTCGCCCTTCTGCAGCACGTCGCCCGGTTTGACGTTGATCGAGGCCACCGTGCCCGGTCCCTCGGCGACCACCGGAATCTCCATTTTCATCGATTCCAGCAACACCAGGGTGTCGCCCTCCTGCACAACCGCGCCCTCTTCCGCAACGATCTGGAAGACGGTCGAGACCATCTCCGCGAGCACTTCCTCGGCCATGACACCCTTCCGGTAGATCGCCGCTGCGGTCGATCAGCTGACGCTACAGCCAATCACATCCTGACCGGTACCACCCGATCAGCAGGGGTTTACCCGCCCGTATCCGGGGTAAGGCATCCCGGGGCATCG
The DNA here is from genome assembly GCF_018860155.1 of Nocardia albiluteola. Taxonomy (GTDB): domain Bacteria; phylum Actinomycetota; class Actinomycetes; order Mycobacteriales; family Mycobacteriaceae; genus Nocardia; species Nocardia albiluteola. Next base: position 548,119 of record NZ_JAHKNI010000005.1, on the reverse strand, counting down.
GCGCAGCGGCCGACCGGGCGACGGGATCGCCGTACCCGCATGGAACAATGACTGCCGATCAGGAAGGAGACAAACATGGGTAAGCGTGGTCGTAAGAAGCGCAGCCGCAAGGGCAATGCCGCCAATCACGGCAAGCGTCCGAACAGCTGAATCGTTCGCATATCTCGCATATGCACTCAGCGGCACGTCATCTCGTCGATGACGTGCCGCTGATCTGTATGTATGCCGGGAGAACGGACTAGGGCTCGAGCTGGGTCCCGGTGACGGTGATCGAACGCCGGATCTCCAGGGTCAGGCGCTCGCGCAGCGAATCGGGGGCCCGGTCGCCGCCGCACTTGCGGTTGAGCAGCCGCTTGAGCTTCTCCTCCAGGCCGTAGGCGTCGATGCAGGGCGAACAGGTCTCCAGATGATGCTGGAGCCGCTCGCGGGTGGCCTGGTCGCATTCGCCGTCCAGCATGAGCCAGACATCGGCCAGCACCGCCGTGCAATCGAGCTTCATATCGGCCTCCGCCTCGGTCCCCCGCTCCTGTTCCGTGCTCACTGGGCTACCTCCTGACGAGCCCCGCTGCCCGCCTCGTTCCGGTCGAATCCCCGCTCGTGTGCCACATCGGCGAGCAGGCCCTTGAGCTGCTTGCGGCCGCGGTGCAACCGGGACATGACCGTGCCGATAGGGGTGCCCATGATGTCGGCGATCTCCTTGTAGGGGAAACCCTCGACATCGGCGTAGTAGACCGCCATCCGGAACTCCTCCGGAAGTTCCTGCAGCGCCGACTTGATGTCGTCGTCGGGCAGCGCCTCGAGCGCCTCCATCTCGGCCGAACGCAGGCCCGTCGAGGTGTGCTCGGCGGTGGCCGCGAGCTGCCAGTCGGTGATCTCGTCCGTGGGGTACTGCGCGGGCTGGCGCTGCTTCTTGCGATAGGAGTTGATGTAGGTGTTGGTCAGGATCCGGTACAGCCAGGCGCGGAGGTTGGTGCCCTCGCGGAAGGACCGGAAGCCCTGATACGCCTTGGCGAAGGTCTCCTGCACCAGATCCTCGGCGTCGGCGGGGTTGCGGGTCATCCGCAGCGCCGCACCGTAGAGCTGATCCAGCAGCGGGAGCGCGTCGCGCTCGAACCGCTGCGCCAGTTCGGCCGGGTCGGCCGGGCCCGCCTGCGTCGTGCCGCCGCTCTCGGCGTCACCATCGAGGCGATCGGCCGCCAAATCTTCGTCGCTCGTCACGCCCATCCCTTCGATCGCCGTAATCACAGAATCTACCGCGAGCGAGGTGGACAGTGGGAACCCGGTGGCCCGGGGGACCTGCGCGAGCTGGCTGAACAGCGGCGAGGTTCCGAGACGGACCGGACGTTCATCGATCAGAACCGTCACCGGCAAACTCCTTCGATTCTCACGGAATGGGATGCGTACCGCGTGCAACATGCCGGAGGGTCGCTGTGTTCCCGCGCGTCGGGCGCAATGGACTGGCCGGGTGGGCCCCCGCACACCTAAGGTGGCCGCCATGGCCGCCGCTTCGACCCCCGCGATCCGCACCCTGACCCAGGCGAAGGTGGCGCACCGGGTGCACGCCTACCAGCACGACCCGCGCAACGACTCCTTCGGCGCGGAGGCGGTGTCGGCGCTGGCCGAGCAGTTGGGCGTGCGGGACGGGCAGATCTTCAAGACGCTGGTGATCGAGCTGTCGGGCGGGTCCGCCCCGGCGCGGCTGGCGGTGGCGGTGCTGCCGGTCCCGACGACGCTCTCGCTGAAGGCCGCCGCCGCGGCGCTAGGCGCGCCGAAGGCGGCCATGGCCGACAAGACCAAGGCCGAGCGCACCACCGGCTATGTGCTGGGCGGCATCTCCCCGCTCGGCCAGAAGCGCGCCCTGCCGACGGTGATCGACGCGTCCGCGCTGGAGTGGGACCGGATGCTGTGCAGCGCGGGCCGGCGCGGGCTGGAGATCGAACTGGCCCCCGCCGATCTGATCCGCCTGACCGACGCCGTCACGGCTCCCGTCGCGACGTCCTGACCTCCCACCCCTATCCGACACGCTGGACTATCGTCCAGCGCTCCTTGCATATCTCCCCGATCGAGCACATACTTGCCCAGTACAACTAGTTGGAATAAGCAAGCAATTGACTGTGTTAACCAGTTGAGCTGACCAAGGAGGCGCGCGGCCCATGGACCACGACGAGGTGATCGATCTGATCGCCCTGCAACTGATCCGACTGGGACGCATCCGCGAGCGCACCGCCGCGCAGATCGCGGCCGCCTCCGGAGGCGAGATCGAGGCTGCATCTTACGGGATCATCTTCCGCCTGCTCGCGGACGGCCCGATGCGCTCGGGCGCCCTGGCGGAACTGCTCTACTCCGATGCCTCCACCATCAGTCGCCAGGCCGCGGCACTGGTCAAGCGCGGGCTCATCGAGCGCCGTGCCGACCCCGCCGACGGCCGGGCCAGCGTCCTGGCCGTCACCGACGCCGGACGGGACCTGGCCGCCTCCCTGCGTCGTCGCCGCAACGAAGCGCTCTCCACCGTGCTCTCGCACTGGAGTGACGACGACCGCGAACAGCTCGCCCACGTGATGCGCCGCTTCGTCGACGACTACGAACAGGCGCGCCCGGCGATGCTCAACCTTCCCCCCAAAGATCCTGCGACGGAGAAACTCTCATGACCACCGCCACCGAGACGGCACATCGGCCGTCCCTCGAACCCAGATCAGCGGGCGGCTTCACCCACCGCCAGGTGCTGGTCATCCTGTCCGGCCTGATGCTGGGGATGCTGCTGGCAGCCCTCGATCAGACCATCGTGTCGACCTCGATCCGCACCATCGCCGACGACCTGCACGGCTATTCCATGCAGGCGTGGGTGACGACCGCCTACCTGATCACCTCCACCCTGAGCACGCCGCTGTACGGCAAGCTCTCGGACATGTTCGGCCGCAAGCCGTTCTATCTGGCCGCCATCACGATCTTCGTGGCCGGCTCGCTGCTGTGCTCGTTCGCCGACTCGATGTACCAGCTCGCCTTCTTCCGGGCGCTGCAGGGCCTGGGCGCGGGCGGCCTGATGTCGCTGGCCCTGACCATCATGGGCGATATCGTCAGCCCCCGCGAACGCGCCCGCTACCAGGGCTACTTCCTGGCGGTGTTCGGCACCTCCAGCGTCGTGGGCCCGGTGCTGGGCGGCCTGCTGGCCGGCCAGGCGCACATCCTGGGCATCACCGGCTGGCGCTGGGTGTTCCTGGTGAACGTGCCGGTCGGCGCGCTCGCGCTGGCCGTGGTCACCAAAGTGCTGAAGCTGCCCAAGCGCACGCGTACACAGGTGCGCATCGACTGGTGGGGCGTGCTCGCGCTGGTGGTCGGCCTGGTGCCGCTGCTGGTGGTCGCCGAACAGGGCCGCAGCTGGGGTTGGGGCAGCGCGCAGTCGCTGACCTGCTACGCGATCGGCGTGCTCGGCATCCTCGGCTTCATCGCCGTGGAGGCGAAACTCGGTGACGCCGCGCTGATTCCGCTGCGGATGTTCAAGAACACCACCTTCGCGCTCGGCGTGGTGATCTCCTTCGTGGTCGGCGCGGCCATGTTCGGCGGCATCAGCCTGCTGCCGCAGTACCTGCAGGTGGTGCGGGGCTCGAGCCCGACCATCGCCGGGCTGCAGACGCTGCCGATGGTGTTCGGCATGATGACCGCCTCGATCGTGGCCGGTCAGACCATCTCCCGCACCGGCCGGTACCGGATCTTCCCGATCATCGGCGCCACGCTGCTGACCGTGGGCCTGTTCCTGCTGCATCTGGTCAGCGCCGACAGCCACCTGTGGCTGGTGATGATCTTCATGGCGATCGTCGGCCTGGGGCTGGGCAACCTGATGCAGCCGCTGACGCTGGCGCTGCAGAATGCGCTGCCGCCGAAGGACATGGGCGTGTCGACCTCGTCGGCGACCTTCTTCCGGCAGATCGGCGGCACCATGGGCGTGGCGGTGTTCCTGTCGATCCTGTTCGCCCAGCTGACCCCGAACATCGGGCATCAGATGCAGGTTGCGGCGACCCAGCCCGCGTATCAGCAGGCCATCGTGCAGGGGGTGCACTCGAGCAACCCGGCCGATGCGGCGCTGTCCAAGGGATTGATCTCGCACGATACGTCGGCCGCGGCAAACGTGCTGAGCGACAGCTCGGTGATCCAGAAGCTGAATCCGACGCTGGCCCGGCCGTTCAAGGTCGGCTTCGCCGATTCGATGGACACGGTCTTCCTCTCGGTGACAGCCCTGGCGGTGCTGGCCCTGGTGCTGGTGGCCTTCTGGAAGGAGGTGCCGCTGCGCACCGCGGGCGGCATCGCGGCCAGTAGCGAATCTCGCGCCCGAGACCGCGCGGAGGTCGAACCGGTCGCCTGACCACGCGGAACTGGTCGTTCGACCGCCGCGACGGGCCCGTCGAGAACACGCAGAACCACGGGGACCAATCGTGCAAATCACGAGAAATGCACCCCGGTAATGCGTTACTTGACGGGCCCGTTCGTCGTACTTGCCGATCTCCGAGGATGTGATGCGAATGGCTCACCCGTCGCCCGACTACCGTCCCTCATCGAACCGCCGCGCGATGTCGTCCCGGCGTCGGCCCGTCCGCACCATGATCGTCGTCGCATCCAGCGGTGCGCTCCTGCTACTCGGCACGGCGACCGCCACGGCGGGGCCGGACAATCCAGATTTCCCTCTCGGCAACCACGCCGAAAATCCCAGTCCGGAAGAAAAGTCCGAGCCGGGCAGGAAGGCTGAGGAGCTGGGCGGCGGCCTGGCCACGAGGATCATTGACATGGGCTCGGACATGGGCGCGGACCTGGCCACGAGAAGCATCAACATGGGTGCGGAGCTGGTCAAGTGCGGACTCAATCTCCTCGCAGGAACCGCGCAGTGCGATTGACGCCGAGGGGCGGGATCAGAGCAGGCTGATCTGCCCGGCCTGCTCCCCGACCGGGCCGGATCCCACCGGCCTCAGCAACTCCGGGCCGTTGTTGCGCACGCTGTTCACCAGAACCGGCACCTCACGGACCGCGATGCCCGAAACTCGTTCCGGCCCGGGAGTTTCCAGCAGCTCGTGCGGGGCCGGGTGATCGGGATCGAGCCAGGCGGCCCAGTGTTCGCGGGGCATGATCAGCGGCATGCGATCGTGAATCCTGGTCAGATCGCCGATCGCGTCGGTGGTCAGGATCGTGCACGAGAGCAGCGGATCCATCTCCCGCCGGGCCGGGTCGCGCCAGATCGACCACAGCCCGGCCATGTACAGCCGCGAGCCGTCGGCGTTGGACATGTAGTAGGGCCGCTTGACCGCCTTGCCCTTCGCGTTCTCCTCGCCCTCGACCACCCATTCGTACCAGCCGTCCATCGGCACCAGGCAGCGGCGCTTCTTGACCGCGTCCCGGAACGAGGGCGCCTCCGCGGCGCGATCCGCGCGGGCGTTGAACAGCGGCTTTCCCTTGACCGGCACGCCGGGCTCGGCGGCCTTGGTCCACACCGGGACCAGGCCCCAGCGCATGCGGCGGATGCGCAGGCGCGGATCGTCCTCGGGGTGGTCGCGATCGTGCCGCTCGACCACGGTCAGCACCCTGTTGGTCGGTGCGACGTTGTAGTTCGGGCCGGGGGCGCCCGCGCCCGAGCCCGGTGGGTCGCCGGTCTCGTCGAGGGCGTCGAGTTCGGCCGCCAGACGGCCCGGATCCACGGTGGTCGCGTATCTGCCGCACATGTCCCCCATGCTGCCATCACCCACCGACAGCCGCGGCCGGCCCGGCATCGAATATTGGCCGGAAATCCAAACTGACGGCAGTAGACTTCATATCAAGCTATGAGAACTTCACGCCGTCACTTTCTCAGTAGGGGTCGCCGAAAACATGTCCACCACCGAGTCGAAGACCACCAGTGAGACCGTGCTGACCTCGGTCAACCCGGCTACCGGCGAGACCATCGCCACGCACCCGATCGCCGACCCCGAGGCGGTGGCCGCGGCCGTCGCCACGGCGCGCACCGCCGCCGCCACCTGGGGCGCCCTGAGTTACCCCGAGCGCAAGCGGTACCTGCTGCGCTGGTCGTCTCGGCTCGTCGCCGTCTCCGACGAGCTGTGCGACCTGATCCACGCCGAGAACGGCAAGCCGCGCGAGGACGCCTTCCTCGAGCTCATGCTGGTCCTCGAGCACATCGCCTGGGCCGCCAAGAACGCCGAGAAGGTGCTGAAGACCCGCAAGGTTTCCCCCGGCGCGACGATGGCGAACTTCGGGGCATCCATCGAATACCGTCCCCTCGGCGTCGTCGGCGTGATCGGCCCGTGGAACTACCCCATCTACACCCCCAACGGCTCGATCGCCTACGCGCTGGCCGCGGGCAACACCGTGGTGTACAAGCCCAGCGAATACTCCACCAGCATCGGCAATTTCATGGCCAAGACCTTCGCCGAGGCCAATCCGGAACTGCCCGCGGGCGTCTTCATCACCGTCAACGGCTACGGCGCCACCGGCGCGGCCCTGGTCACCTCCGGCGTGGACAAGGTGGCGTTCACCGGCTCCCCCGGCACCGGCAAGCGGATCATGGCCGCCGCGGCCGACTCGCTCACCCCGGTGCTGCTCGAATGTGGCGGTAAGGACGCGGTGATCGTGGCCGCGGACGCCGACATCAAGGCCGCGGCCGACGCGGTCGCCTACGGCGCCACCATGAACAGCGGCCAGACCTGCGCGGGTGTGGAGCGCGTGTACGTCGACAGGTCGATTCGCGATCAGTTCGTCGCCGAGGTCAAGAAGGTCCTGTCGAACGTCCACCCGGGCTCGGACGCCAAGGCCGCCTACGGCCCGATGACGATGCCCAGCCAGATCGACGTCGTGCGCCGCCACATCGACAGCGCACTGAAGAACGGCGGCACGGCGGTCATGGGCGGGCTGGACTCGATCAAGGGCCCCTACATCGAGCCGGTCGTGCTGCTGGACGTCGAGGAGACCTCCGAGGCCGTCACCGACGAGACCTTCGGCCCGACGGTCACCATCCGCTCCGTCGACGGCATCGACGAGGCGGTCCGGCTGGCCAACAACTCCAAGTACTTCCTGGGCTCGGCGGTGTTTTCCCGCAAGCACGGCGTCGAGATCGCCCGGCGCCTGCGCGCCGGAGCCACCTCGGTCAACTCGGTGCTGGGCTTCGCGGCCATCTCCGCGCTGCCCTTCGGCGGGCGGCGCGAATCGGGCATCGGGCGCATCCACGGCGCGCCCGGTCTGCTGGAGTTCGCCGATCCGCACTCGATCGCGGTGCAGCGCTTCGCGATTCCCGGCATGGCGCTGCTGAGCTACAAGCGCACCGAGAGCACGATGAAGCTGCTGCGGCGGATCGTTCCGCTGATCCACGGGCGGCACAAGTAGCCCCGCCCAGCCAAGCAGCGCCGCCTCCGCCGGTATCGAGCGAATGTCACCTTCGGTCGACTGATCCCGATCGAAGGTGACATTCGGTCGGATCAGTCGACCGAATGTGACATCCGGTCGAACACGCGAACATCCCCTGTGATTGATCACAGGCCGCGGCCGGTTTCGATGGCCGTTTTGCTGCGAGTTCATGACCGTGCGCACCCCGAAACGGTCGATAAGCGAAGATGGAGGGGTGACTCTCTGGCCAGCGCCCCACACCGACCGCCCCGTCCACGCGACCGTCACCTTGCCGGGTTCGAAATCCATCACCAATCGGGCCCTGATCCTCGCCGCGCTCGCCGACCGGCCCTCGACCATCACCGGGGCGCTGCGCAGCCGTGACACCAACCTCATGATCGCCGCGCTGCGGGCGATGGGCGCCGGGATCGACGGTGACGCAGACACTTTGACCGTCACCCCGGCCCCGCTGACCGGAGCGAATGTCGACTGCGGCCTGGCCGGTACGGTCATGCGCTTCCTGCCGCCGGTGGCGGCGCTGGCCAGCGGCGAGGTGTCCTTCTCCGGCGACGAGCAGGCGAGCCTGCGTCCGCTGGACACCATCCTGGAGGCGCTGCGCTCGCTCGGGGCCACGGTCGACGGGGACAAGCTGCCGTTCAGCGTGCACGGCGCGGGCGGGCTGCGCGGCGGGTCGGTCACCATGGACGCGTCGGGCTCCTCGCAGTTCGTCTCCGGGCTGCTGCTGTCCGCGGCCCGCTTCGGCGAGGGCCTGACCGTGCACCACGAGGGCGCGGCGCTGCCCTCGATGCCGCACATCGAGATGACCGTGCAGATGCTGCGCCAGGCCGACGTCGAGGTCACCGCGCCGACGGATCCGCGCAAGGAGCAGGTGTGGACCGTCGCACCCGGCCCGATCCATGGCGTGGACTGGGAGGTCGAGCCGGATCTGTCCAATGCGACACCGTTCCTGGCCGCGGCCGCGGTCACCGGCGGTGAGGTGACCATTCCGCACTGGCCGCAGCTGACCACCCAGCCGGGCGATGTCATCCGGGAGATCCTGGTGCGCATGGGCGCCGAGGTTCGCCGCGCGCACGGCAAGCTCCGCGTGCACGGGCCCCAGCGGCTGGCGGGGATCGATATCGACCTGCACGACGTCGGCGAGCTCACCCCGACCGTGGCAGCCCTTGCCACACTGGCCGATTCGCCCTCGCGCCTGCGCGGCATCGCCCACCTGCGCGGGCACGAGACCGACCGGCTCGCGGCGCTGTCCACCGAGATCAACCGCCTCGGCGGCAAGGTCACCGAGACCGAGGACGGGCTGGACATCGTGCCCACCCCGCTGCACGGCGGGCTGTGGCACTCCTACGCCGACCACCGCATGGCCACCGCCGGCGCGATCCTCGGCCTGCGGGTGCCCGGGGTGCAGATCGAGGACATCGGCACCACCGCCAAGACCCTGCCCGACTTCGTATCCCTCTGGGAGACAATGCTTTCGGGCGAGGGAGCAGCGTCCTGAGGCGCCGCGAGTACGACGAGTCCGATGTCCGGGTGCGCCCGGGCAGGGGCTCGCGTCCTCGCACCAAGACCCGCCCCGAACACCGGGATGCCCAGGCCGCCATGGTAATCGGCGTCGACCGCGGGCGCTGGAGCTGCGTGCTCGACGGCGATCCGGATCGGCCGCTGGTGGCGATGCGCGCCCGGGAGCTGGGCCGGTCACCGATCGTGGTCGGCGATCAGGTCGACGTGGTGGGTGATCTGTCCGGCAAGCCGGACACGCTGGCCCGCATCGTCCGGGTGGCCGATCGTTCGACGGTCCTGCGCCGCACCGCCGATGACACCGATCCGTTCGAGCGGATCGTCGTCGCGAATGCCGAACAGCTGATCATCGTCGTGGCCCTGGCCGATCCCCCACCGCGCACCGGTTTCGTCGAGCGCGCGATGGCCGCGGCGTATGCAGGCGGCCTGGAGCCGGTTCTGTGCCTGACCAAGCACGACCTGGCCGCGGACTCCCAATTCGCCTCGGAATTCACCGATCTGGACTTGACCATCGTCCACGCGGGGCGCGAGGACCCACTAGAATCCCTGCACGATCTGCTGCATGACAAGCTGTCGTGTCTGCTGGGCCATTCCGGCGTAGGAAAATCTACCCTGGTGAATCGCCTTGTCCCGGAAGCAGATCGAGCCGTAGGCGACGTCTCCGGCGTCGGCAAGGGCCGCCACACCTCCACCCAGTCCCTGGCCCTGCCCCTCCCCGACGGCGGCTGGGTCATCGACACCCCCGGCATCCGCTCCTTCGGCCTGGCCCACATCACCCCCGACGACGTCATCGAGGCCTTCGCCGACTTGGCGGACGCCATCGAGGACTGCCCCCGCGGCTGCACCCACCTCGGCCCACCCGCCGACCCGGAATGCGCACTGGATCTGTTGCCGGGCAAGGAACGCCGGGTCGCCGCAATCCGCCTGCTGCTGGTCGCACTGAACTCCAACGATCCCTGGGTCATGGGGAACAGCTAGCGGCACAGCGATTTACGTAACCACCCGCGCCGTCTGGAGGTATCGCGCAGTCCCGGCGACGCCGTGATCGAACGATCGGAGCCGCTGCGCCAGCCGAAACCCGGCATGTCTATGGCGATTACACGACAACCGCCGCAGGTATCTGCTGGGACCTCGATCCGCGCGGCGCGATCCGAGTGCCATCGGCCATCGGAGTCCAGAGCTCGACCCTTGCGGGCATACATAGAACTATACATCTAAGATGTATAGTTCTATGTATGCCCGCCCTGAGCAAACCCGGTGGGTTGCGTACGTTCGGGAGTGACCACACCGTCAACTCAGGGGCGCCACCCACCACCAACAGCTGGTTTCCCTGATCTGCATGCAACCGAAGCGGAAGCTTGCCACGTTCGGTGCGCAGAACGAAACAATTCAGTGGTGACCGTTCCACAATAGCGGGCCCAGTTACGCCGCACAGTGTGCCGGATCCGAGCCAGGAATCACTATCGCAACTGCACTACCTCGTACCAGCAGACCGTGACCATTCTGGGAACCTGCTCGATTTGCTGGAGCCCTGGACCGCGTGAGTCGAGAACTTCATTTCAACAGGCCGGTAAGGAATGCCTGGGTCTCGGGATCTACGGAATATATTGCGACGCCGCGCATTCCTCGCGTTAGCAGAACCTTATATATGTTCCGTACCAGAATATCAAAGGTTTCGTCGGCGATAGGGTCTTTCTTTGTTCCTCTCAGCGCCGAATCCTTCGCACCCTGACGCACCGTAGTCAAATGCCCGTCCTGGACAACGAGATCCGGTCCGAAAATAACTCCGGACCAATCGTACTCAAATCCCTGAGCGGTATAGATGCATCCGACCTGACCGAATCCTCGCGGATCGGTTGCCCAGAGCGGACTCGGCGGAGCGTCGCCGACAGCTCGGTCACCCCGAAGATTCCATGGTCGAGACCAATCGCCGATAACGATATCGTTGACCAATGTGCCGTCTTCATTGGGCGAACTCCACGGCCAGCAGTATCCAGCGGCGATCCTTGCGGTCATACCGTCAGAGTTCTTGCTCCGCAGGAAATCTTCCATTTCTCGTGGCGACGACGCGATCCGCACATCGAAGTTCGAATCACCACGCCACGGGGTGGGGCCTCCGACTCGAAGACCAACCAGCCGACGCACCCACTCGTCGTATTCGGCGCTGCCTCCACACCGATACTGGCCGTCCAGTTCAACATGGTGTGGCAAATATCCACAGCGAAGCGCGTGTTCTCTGATCGCTTTGACCGTCCCGATCTCATCGGGGCGTACCACCTGATTCTCGTCGAGGAGGAACACAGGCACCCGTGCCGCGGCCATAAGTTCATCGATCTGTGGCCGTTTGGTGCGCTTCGCCGCCGGCGTGAAGCGGTTGGTCGATACCTCCCGAATACGATGCGCCTCGTCGCAGATCAGGACATCCAGGTCATTCTTCTCCGAATCTGCAAAGTTCCGAAAGTATTTGAACAATCCCTGCAGCTCTGTCGACCCCTTGCCCGGGAATTTTCGAAGCGATTCCGTAAATGCCAGCGAGCCTGTGGCGTGCCGCACTCGGTACCCGTCCCGGTTCAGCTCGGCCAACAGCGCGGCGGCAATAAGGCTTTTCCCGCTGCCAGGTCCGCCAGTCACGATAACGATGCTCTTCTGGTCGGCTTGCTTGGCCAAGCGCACCTGGCTCATCACCGTTTCGTACGCAAGCTTCTGGTGATCGAGCAGCGAGTATCGTGTGGCCTCGCGGAGTTCAGCGCCGGTGAAGCTGAACAGATTCTGCTTCGGTCGAATTGCACTCTGCAACAGCCGATCCGCTGCGCCCGTATTGGATTCCGGAGCAAACTGACTCTTCAGATAGGTCAGGAAATCGGGTTGCTGCTCGCCAGTGAACATTCGTCCCGAATTGTCCGGCACGCGGGCACGCAGTGTGCTGACGGAGTTCTCAGTTGCGTTGTGCAAGTAGGCGACTCCATGCACCGCCTCCGGTCTGTCGTGTAGCACCTCGACGTACTGAGTCAGAAAGCCGCAGTAGGCGCTCACCTGATCAATCGGATGCAGCTGCTCGTCCGGGACGCCGGATGCCCGAACGATGCGATCGCTGTTATGTGCGAGTTCCGCCCGGCTCCATTGCTTCAATTCGACGACGACGTAGTTGTCCTCACCAGTCTGCGGGTGAACACCACTGAGGATCACGTCGGCCCTGCGGCTCGATTCCGGTAGTTGATACTCGATGAGCATCTCCACGTGCCCGAGCCCCACTGCCCTCAGGTCATGCGCGACCCGCGGCAGGCTCACATTCCACGACCGCTCCTCAGAGGATGGTCGCTGCCGACGGGTACGCCCCAGGTGCTCGGCAATCATCGCCGACAGCTGTTGCTCAACAGAAAGGTTTAGCACCTCTTGTACGGACGATCGATACACCTGACTCGACACAGCAATACCCCCGGTAGCACGAATTCTCGTGCGGTGGGGGCATATCCACGTTCACGGAAGCCCGTCGGGCCGCAACCTGACGACGAGATACTAACGTACCGAAGGGATGTGGACCCTGAGCCCCGCCGGGTCTGTCTTACCCGGAAGTCGGTTGGGTACCGACTGTGCCTCGACAATGACGGAGTCGCCGGCCCCGTTGTGCCTTCAGGCAGCGATGACCACCGACCCGCCCGCGATGTCGCAGACGCCGGTATTCGCGAGCGAACCCGATCGCATCACCGAGCTGCTGCACATGGCCGCGTTCGATCTCGAGCAAACCCTAACGGGGCCACCAGTCGTCACCGAACTGTTCGATGTTGCGGTCGATCAGTGCGTTCATCCACGACACCATGGTCTGGACCTCGTACAGTCTGTGATTGCGCCGATAGTGGTCGGCGGCAGCGTCTTTCGCCCCGGAGGAGACCTCATTGGCAGCTTTTGCGAGGCCGGGGCGCTCGTGCACGAGGTCTGCGGACGACGATGGTGTGCATGATCGGGAAGATCCGGTTCGCCGGTGCCAGCCGCGGTCACGGCCGAATCTGCCTGCGCAGGAAGGCGGTCAGCGGCGCGAGGACGGCCTGCGGGTCATCGATGAACGGCCAGTGGCCCAGGCCCTCGAGGATGTGGATCTCGGCTTGGGGGAAGTAGTTCCGCTGCCGTTGCGCGAACCGGACGGGGATATAGGGGTCGCCGTCGCCCCAGATTACGCAGGTCGGCAGCGAATTCGCCACGGCGCCGGAGTTTTCCGGGAAGGCGCTGGCAGGGTCGCGCGAGTTGCGGTAGAGCCGTAGCACCGCGCGCTTGTGTCCCCAGTCCGCGTAGCCGCCGACACGGTCGGCATAGTCCCGGGGCAGCGGTACCGGATTATCGCGATTCAGCGCGATGTGCGTGGCGCGGGGCGTGCTCATCAGCTGGAACAGCTCGCCGGCTATCGGCGTCTGCCAGATCCTGGCGTACCGGTGCCAGCTGTAGCCCTCGAGCACACCGGTATTGATGAGCGTGACGCTGGCCAGCCGCTCCGGATGATCCAGCGCCCACCGCAGTCCCCACGCCCCGCCGAAGTCGTGCAACACCAGATGCGCCCGCTCGACACCGAGCCGGTCGAGCAGCAGCCCGAGGAATCGCGCATGCCCGACAACGCTGTGATCGAACGATCGCGGCCGCTCCGCCCGCCCGAAACCCGGCATGTCCATGGCGATCACGCGCGCGAACCCCGCGACGGCCGGCGCCAGCTCGGCCCAGTCGTCCATCGGCCCCGGATTACCGTGCACGAAGACGACGGCCTCTCCGCGATCGGCTGGGCCACTGTCGTATACGGCGCAGCGCACACCATCAACGTGGTAGTCGGTGGTCGCCAGATCCTTGCTCACGCCGAGAACGCTACGGACGAACACCCCAGCGCGCGACCTGCCACGAGCGGATCCTGCCCTCCGACCACGGGGTGATGTCAGCTTTTCGTGAGCACGCCGGCGGTGTGGCCCTGGCGACCAGGGCTGCACACGCGATCGACTCCTACTCGGCTGCGAATACTGGTGGGCGGGCCTCCAGCGGCATCGCTCGCGCGAGCCGTCCTCGGCGGACGTCGAGTTGCGGGTCGGAGTGCAGTTCGGGGCACACCACCGCGGCGGCGGACATCGCCGCGATCAGGGTCACTGCACCAGCGAAGTATTCGGTCGCGGCACCGATCGGATAGCTCGCGAGCGGGCGCGGCCCTGAGCCCGTCCTGGCCGATGCGATCACCGACGCCAGCGCAGGACTTCCAACGCGGCGCCGACGGCGATGGGGTTGCTCGCTCGACATCGGATACTTCGCCACCGGCCCGCTGCGCCTTCGGCCTGCATACCCTGCGCCACGGATGCGGCGAAATCGGCCTCCGGCCAGTCTGATTTGCCGCCCGCACGGCGACACGGCGCCGCCGGACGGTACCGCGACACGCCCAACCGTTGCCGGGCGGGACTACTCTTGCGACCACGCTCCGACCATCGGCCGCGACCGGTGGCATAATTCGAACATATGTTCGTTAGTTGCGATCCGAGGAGGGTAGGTGACCCACCCATACGCCATCCAGCGTTGGGACGCCGACGCAGCGGCGGACGCGGCGTCGCACTGGGACGACAACGACCGTGCCGCACTGGTCGCACTGATGCGCCTCAAACCGAAGAACGCGGAATGGGCGGACCTGACCGAACGCGTACGCGATCGCGGCAGTGCGAGCGCACTGTGGAGCGACGACCATCCCCGCGATCTGTTCGGCGGCGGCGAGGGTGACGACGCCCTCCTCGAGCAGGCCGTCCGCGATGTCGCGGAGTGGAAGCACGCACCGTTCGACTTCCACACCTTCATGGACCCGTCGTACCCCGACCAGCTGCGCTCGGTGCGGCAGATGCCGCCCGTCGTATTTACGAACGGCAAGCTGATCGAGGCGGATACCGGCGTGTGCGTCGTCGGGTCGCGCAAGGTGACCGACGCCGGGATCCGATTCGCCCGGGCCGTCACCCACAACCTGGTTGCCGAGTCCATCTCCGTGATCGCCGGACTGGCCGAAGGAGTGGATACCGTCGCACACGAGACGGCACTCGAGGCCGGCGGGCGAACTGTCGCAGTCCTCGGCAACGGGCTGAATAAGGTCTACCCGCAATCGAATCGAATACTGCAGACCGAAATCGGCGCGCGCGGAATGCTTCTGACGCACTTCCTACCCGAGTACGCCCCGACCCGCTGGTCATTCCCGGCCCGCAACGCAACCATGAGCGCCTACGCCGCAGCGACCATCATCGTGGAGGCGGGTGAACGAAGCGGAACGCGCATCCAGGCGCGTGAAGCCGTGGCACACGGCCGGCCGGTAGTCCTGAACTCTTCGGTCGTCCTGTCCACTACCTGGGGACGCGAACTCCTGCACGCTCCAGGGGTTTACGTAGCCGCTTCCGCGGACGAAGCGATCGCACACATCCGAACCATCCTCGGCCACCGCGCCAAAATCACCGACTGGCTCGACACGAACGGATGATCACACCAGGAGATCCTGCTCAGGAGCTCAGGACAATGGTGCAGGAACGAGTCGGCGCATTCTTCCGCAATACGTACGTGCCCGGCACGGAAGGCATCTGCGTCGTGTGCCGCGGCTCGGCGGGCGACGATCGCCTATGCGGCTACTGCCGCATCCACCAGCATCAGTTCCGTGGTCAGCTGGCCGACCGAACGATTCTGCTGACCTACGCCCAGGGCTACCATCCGGACGGAAAGCACCAGTCCGCACACGAGGTCCGCGCATACAAGACAATTCCACCTGTAGATCGCTGCCGTCAGAATCTCCGGCTCATGATCAAAGCCGCAGTGGCGCTGCATCAAT
This sequence comes from Nocardia albiluteola, assembly GCF_018860155.1. Classification (GTDB taxonomy): domain Bacteria; phylum Actinomycetota; class Actinomycetes; order Mycobacteriales; family Mycobacteriaceae; genus Nocardia; species Nocardia albiluteola. The sequence continues at coordinate 532,416 of NZ_JAHKNI010000005.1, read as the reverse complement.
CGTGCATTACCGAATGGCTCGGCACCGATTGGGAGGCGATCACATTCGTCCCGTCCGCAGAGCGACCCGCACGCACACACCCCCTGGCCGAGCTCGCCGGGGACGTCCGCCAGGTCACCTCGAATCTTCGGGCCTTCCATCTGATTCCAGGCACGGGCATCGATTCCCGCCGGGTGCTGGTCCCCGATCGGTTCGCCGTGCCCGACGACCAGCGATCGATGGTCAACGGTCGCAATGTACTCGTCATCGATGACACCTGGACCTCCGGAGCCAGCGCGCAGGGCGCCGCCATCGCGGTCAAGCGCGCCGGCGCGCACACTGTTACGGTCCTCTGCATCGCACGATGGCTGAGCTGGAAATGGTCAGCAGATCGTCCGGTACTTCAATCACTCGACAATCCTTACGATCCCCTGGCCTGCCCGGTCGACGGCCTTGTCTGCCGTTCGGCAGCAAGCTTCGACTGGGGGCGTGGATAGTGCGTTCCCGTCTGGGCGCTCAGTGCAGCGACAGGATTGGATCGACAATTCCCAGCCGTGTCGCGACCGGCTGAATACGTCTGGACCACCGAGCCGGCACCACCCGTGAACTGGAGGCGCCCGAACCCGCTGAGCGACGCCAGCGGGGTGTGAGCGCGGTGCAAGCGCCGGAGATGAGACTCGACGGCATGACATGGCATATCGGAGGCCGAGCCGAGGGGAAGACGATCCTGGTTACCGGCGCCAGTGCGGGCATCGGGTATTTCGTCGCCGAGCAGCTCGCGGCGGGCGGGGCGACCGTGGTGCTGGGCTGCCGCGACGCCGGCAAGGCCGAACTCGCGGTGCGGACCATCCGCAGGCGGGTTCCGGACGCTCGATTGCGTTGGGTGCATATGGATCTGGCGGATCTGTCCTCGCTGCCCGCGACGGTGGCCGCCCTCGGTGTCGAGAGCCTGGACGCGGTCGTACTCAACGCCGGGGTGATGCTGTCGGGTTCGGATCGCCGGGTTACCGCACGAGGCCACGAATTGATGTTCGCGACAAATCATCTCGGGCACTTCGCGCTGACCGCCCACCTCGAGCCCCTGCTGACCGCCACCGCGAACAGCCGGGTGATTACCGTGGGCAGCTTCGCCGCGCGGTCGGAGCGGCTCGAGCTCGCCGATCTGCAATCGGAGCACGACTATCGTGCCAAGCGCAGCTACGGCCGATCGAAGCTGGCTCAGATGCTGTTCGGTTTCGAACTCGATCGCAGGCTGCGCGCCCGCGGCGCCGCCACCGCCAGCATCGTCGCCCACCCCGGCGGCGCGCTGGATTCACTGACTCCATCACGGCCACCGGTATTCGTCCGCACCACATCCCAGCGCCTGCGTGGGCTGCCCGCCGGTGTTGTGGTGCACGGCAAGGACGCGGGGGCCCGATGCGTCGTCCGGGCCACCGTCGACACCGAGATAGTCAGCGGACAACTATGGGGCCCAATGATTTTCGGTCTTCGTGGTGAGGCCCACAGAGAAACACCCCGCACACACATGACCGACCCCGAGGCGGCCGCCAGATTATGGTCCGCCAGTGTGGCACTCACCGGTCTCGATCCGTTCCCGCTGCCCCCAAAGGAGTCTCGGCTTTGACCGGCGAGATGTCCTTATCGGCCACGCCGACAGCCCCGCCGGGCATCGGAGCGGCCGCCGGAAACGCTATCGCACCACGCAGGCGCTGCCGAGATTCTGACCGGTGCCGACCTCGACCGTGATCGTCCTGGATACGTTGGCGCCCATGTAGGTGTACAGCGCCTCGAGGGTGTGCTGACCGGACGTGGCCGGAGTCCATGTCCAGGTGATCGAGGCGCCCGACACCACCGGGTTCGGGCCGCCGCGCGGCTCCCATCCGTTGTCCAGGAGGATCACGTGGGCAGGATCCTGCTGAACCGTGGCCGAGACCTGGTACGAGCAACCGGTGCCGTAGCCGTTGCCGAGACCGGGAGCGACAGTGAGGTTGGTGATCGTGTTGGCCGCGGCCTGCGGGGCTGCCAATACCAGTCCCGCCGCGACCGCGGCGAATACGGCGATCGGTCCGGTTCTACGAAGGGTGTCCACCGTGTCTCCTGAGGGGATTCGGGCCGTCGCGGAGTGCGCGGCCGGTACCGCGTCGATGTGCGGAACCGGCTAAGTCTTTCCGTATGGATATGTTGCCGTCAAGTCGGCGGCCACCCGCTCCTGAGCACATCACCGGCGCGGCGTTCGAGCAGGTCGAATCCGGATCCGCGCCATGACGAACAGGCATGGCCGCGGCGCCCCTGGCCTCGAGTACACGGGCGAGACGATGGGCATCCGGCTCGATCGAATCACGGTGCGGCCGAGTCGACATCGCGAGCGAGCCGGGCCGATCGAAGTGGCGCGCGAGCAGGTATCGGCGTGTGGTACACCCAGGAGGGACGACGCACTATGGTTACCGATCGTGAGCATGCGGTATCAGCCGGAGAAACCACCCCAGTGGCAGACTGTGGGCGGTCGATATTCACCGTCCTACCCGCCTGCCTCCGGACCTGTTGCTACACAACAGGTTCCGTCGACATTAGCGAACACCACCCTCGGTCCGTTCCTGCAGGCGCGGCGCCGTCAGCCGTACCCGGAGCCGAAGAAGGGGCCCATTCTCGTTGCGCTGGGCGCAGTCCTGGTGATCACTCTGCTCGCGATCACGATAGGGACTGTCCAGCACCACAACTCGAAGCGCCACGGCAGGGCAACCGCGGCTTCGGCGTCCCGAGTGGCCGACACCGTCGGGTCGATCACCGTGCCCGCGGTGACACCCGGGTGGCAGGGAGTTCTCTCGCGCGAGCAACAGGTCGCCTACGACGTACCACCCGGCTGGACGGTCCAGACTCCGGGCACGTTCTCCGGATACCAGGACGTCAGCGGCAAACTCACCACCACCATGCACGCGGTGACGATCTACAAGCAGCACGCCTGCCCGCAGAACCAGGGCATCGATCGCGGCATGGTCGGATTCATGCCGATCGGCCCGTCGGACCCACGGCAGGCGGCCGTGGAGGACGGCAAGCTGTGGGCACAGAACGCCGCCGTCGACAGCTCGGATTCGGTCAGCGGGCCGGCGAGCGCGGTGAAGGTCATCGCCTCACCGGCGCATAGTGTTTCGCTCGACCGCGGCGCGATCAAGGCCTGGCAGGCGGTGACCTCCGCGCCGGTCCATCCGGGCGCCTGCCTGCCGCCCCGGGTCCAGGTGACGACGGTCGCCTTCGCCAACCGCGGCAACACCGTGCTGTTCGTCGCGGTCATGGACGAAGGCGTCGCCGATGCCGCCCCCGCCGGCGACATCACCGCGATCATCGCCAGCCTGCGCCCCCGGTGATCGCAGGCGGTCGACGACCGACCGCGACCTGTCGCGAGTCACCATGAGCCCCTACACCATTCATACTGAGCCATGAATGACGCCTCGGGTGCCCTCGATGCGTGACGCCATCGACGAAGTCACGTTCGCGCCGTAACGTCCCCGCGACGACTGTCGCGCAGCGCAATTGGGCGCGCCGCGCTTCGGCGTCAGTTCGAACCCCCCTGCGAGCCGCTGGGCAGATTCGGAATCTGGACGTGGTCGTCGGGAGTTCCACCGCCGTTCGTACCGAAGCCGCCGGGGGTGGCGTACCTGCTCTGCCCGGGCGGGGAGGCCACCGTGGACAGGTAATTCCATGCGCTGTACACCCCGGCCGCGAGTCCGAGACCGATCGTGCCGAGTACCGCGCCGGCGCCCGCCCCCACCGGGAGCAGCGGCAGGCATGCCACGGTGAGCACCAGGCAGGATGCTCCGGCGACCGCCAAACCCACGACGGCTCCCCCCACCGCACCGGCCGTCACCGCGGTCGCCAGGACACCCGTGCTGTCGTTGGCGGCGAGCTGGTCCTCGAGCGGCGAGGCCACCGAATGCAGTGGGGATACGTCCGGTATGAGCCGCAGGGTGTGCCCGTCCCCGGCGATCTGCTCCGCGATGGCGCGCGACTGTCCGTCGAGGGTGTATTCGAGGGGCAAAGTGGTTGCCACCGTTGCGGTGTCGTCGCGGACCTGCACCGAGCGCCGATCCGCGGCGAGGGCGAACCGGCCGTGGTCGAGGGTCGCGACGACGACGCCGTGTTCGAGCCGGAATCGCAGTGACGGTGAACTGCCGGGGGTCGCGTCGGCGGTGGCAGCCGTCGCGGCCAGCAGGGTTCCGGCGACTAGTGTCGCGGCGAATGCGTGAACGGATGTTTTCATGGCCGCCCGCTCACCGAGAAGGCACGGATTGCGGTGCCAGGGCAGGGATTTGGCTGGCGTATTTGCTTTGTCCCGGCGGCGCCAGCATGGTCTGGACATAGTTCGCCGCTCCGACCAGGACACCGGGCGCACCGCCGGCCGCAAGCCCGAGCACGCCGCCCACGCCACCGGCCAGGGCGACGATCGGCAGCACGGCGAGCACACACGCGACGGAGATCACCAGGCAGGTCGCGCCCGCCACGAGCACGCCGACGCCCGTACCGATCAGCGCCCCGATCGCGGTGCCGGCGATGGCGCCCGCGGACATACCGAAGTTCACCGAATTGATCAGATCGTTCATGGCGAGCTGGTCTTCCAGCGGCGAGGCAACGGGTTTCAGCGCGACGACCGGCGCGGTGATTCGCAGCGAGCGACCGCCGTCGGAAATCTGCTGGCCCACCGCATGGATAACGCCGCCGATATCGAGATCCAGTGGAACGGTGGCGATATCGTTCCCGGCATAGTCGCGGACGACGAGATTGCGATCGACGAGCGCGAAGCGGCCGTTGTCGATGGTGCCGGTCAGGGTGTGCGCGTTGCGGTCGATCACATAGTGCAGGACCGGCGATGCGGGCGCGGGGGCGGCGTGGGCGGTGGTGGCCGTCGCAGTGGCCACGCAGGCGGCCAGGGCAGCGGTGAGCGCGGCTGATCGCAGAGACATGAAAGCCCTCATCTTCCATCGAGATTGATGAGCGCGCGCTTGCGAGGATCGTACCCGCCACTACATGGTCACGTGACCAATATCGACACGCGATTCGATCACGGGGGTCGGTTTTCGCATGCCGGAAACGCGGCCCGTTAACATCCAGCTGTGCCGTCCATGCCCCAAATACCGTTCCGCCGACGTATTGCCGACGCGCGCCCGCGAATTCCGGTGCCGACCGCGCGGGCAATCGTCGACTGCGCCGTGTATCGCGACGGGCGGCGGCTGCCGGGGCGGTTCGCCCATGCCGCGGCGCTGGACGAGGTGCGGGAGCGGGGATCCGGATTCGTGTGGGTGGGGCTGCACGAGCCCGATGCCGAGCAGATGGCGGACGTGGCACACATCTTCGGGCTGCACGAACTGGCCACCGAGGACGCGGTGCACGGTCACCAGCGGCCCAAACTCGAACGCTACGACGACATCCTGATCCTCGTGCTGCGCACCGTGAAGTACGTCGAGCACGAACGCAATGCCGTCAGCGAGATCGCGATCGAGGCCACGTATCAGCTCAAGCGCGAGGTAGTCGAGTTACGGCGCGCCGTCGCCCCGCTGTCCCTGCCGCTGCAGATGCTCAGCCATGATACGAATCTGCCGCTACCCAAGGAGATTCGCCGCTATTTCCGGGACGTCGCCGATCACCACACCGCCACCGTCGACCGCGTCCGCGACTTCGACGAGTCGCTCAGCGCCCTGATCAACGCCGCGCTGGCGCGCGTGAGCATGCAGCAGAACACCGATATGCGCAAGATCTCCGCCTGGGCGGCGATCGCGGCCGTGCCGACCATGATCGCCGGAATCTACGGCATGAACTTTGAGAACATGCCCGAACTCCGCTGGGCCTGGGGATATCCGGTGGTGCTCGTCATCATCCTGACCATCTGCACCGGACTGTTCATCACCTTCCGCAGCAACGACTGGCTGTGATGCCGATTCCCGAACTCGCCCAGCCGCCCCGTTCGCACGCGCTGATGATGATGAAGGCGCCCATGGAAACCCATGGGCGCCTTCATCATTCGTGTGTCGCGAGGCGAAATTACCGGCGGCGCTTGGCCTTCGGCGTGCGCTCGCCGCGACCCTCGTGGCGGGCGGCCTCGCGGCGCTCGCGGCGGCTCAGGCCGGAGTCGTCGTGCTCGCCGTACTCCTGGGCGTCGGTGCGGCGGGCGGCGCGGCCGCCCTCGTCGGGACCCGAATAGACCATGCCGCCGGGGCCCTCGCTGTCGATTCCCTTGGCGCGCAACGCCGCCGGGGCACCGTTGCCGGTGGGCCGCGGCTGCGGTGCGCCGGGGACGGGGGCGTCGACCATCCGGCCCACCGGGGAACGCAGGCCCTGATCGATGGCCACCCCCTCGGGCTGCGGGGCCTGGACCTCGACCTGCAGGTTGAACAGGAAGCCGGCCGACTCCTCCTTCAGGCCCTCGAGCATCGCGGCGAACATGTCGAAGCCCTCGCGCTGGTACTCCACCAGCGGGTCGCGCTGGGCCATCGCACGCAGGCCGATGCCCTCCTTGAGATAGTCCATCTCGTAGAGGTGCTCGCGCCACTTGCGGTCCAGCACGCTCAGCAGCACCTGGCGCTCCAGGTTGCGCATGCTGCCCTCGCCCGCGAGATCGTCGATCTCCTTCTCGCGGCGCGCATAGGCGTCGTGCGCGTCGTCGAGCACCGCGTCGAGCAGCTCCTCGCGGGTCAGCTCGCCGATCTCATCGTGCTCGTTCTCGCCGGTCAGATCCTTGTAGTCGATGCCGACCGGGTACAGCGTCTTCAGCGCGGTCCACAGCTTCTCGAGATCCCAGTCCTCGACGTAGCCGTCGGCGGTGGCGCCGTTGACGTAGGCGGTGATCACGTCGGTGATCATCTCCTGAACCTGACCCTCCATGTCCTCACCGGACAGGATGCGCTGGCGCTCGGCGTAGATGACCGTGCGCTGCTGGTTCATCACCTCGTCGTACTTCAGGACGTTCTTGCGGATCTCGAAGTTCTGCTGCTCGACCTGGGTCTGCGCGCTCTTGATCGCACGGGAGACCATCTTCGCCTCGATCGGCACGTCGTCGGGCAGGTTGAGCCGGGTCATGATCGACTCCAGCGCCGCGCCGTTGAACCGGCGCATCAGCTCGTCGCCCAGCGACAGGTAGAACCGCGACTCGCCCGGATCGCCCTGACGACCGGAGCGGCCGCGCAGCTGGTTGTCGATGCGGCGCGATTCGTGCCGCTCGGTGCCCAGCACATACAGCCCGCCCGCGTCGCGCACGGCGTCGGCGTCCTCGTCCGCCTCGTACTTGACCTGCTCGAGGGTGCCGTGCCAGGCCGCCTCGTACTGCTCCGGGGTCTCCACCGGATCCAGCCCCTGCCGGCGCAGCACCAGGTCGGCCAGGATGTCCGGGTTGCCGCCGAGCACGATGTCGGTACCACGACCGGCCATGTTCGTCGCGACGGTGACCGCGCCCGGGCGGCCCGCCTCGGCGACGATCTGCGCCTCCTGCTCGTGGAACTTGGCGTTGAGCACGTTGTGCGGAATGCCGCGCTTGGTCAGCAGCTTGGACAGGTACTCCGACCGCTCGACCGAGGTGGTGCCGATCAGCACCGGCTGGCCCTGCTCGTGCCGCTCGGTGATGTCGTCGGCGACCGCGGCGAACTTGGCCTCCTCGGTCTTGTAGATCAGGTCCGGCTGGTCCTTGCGGACCATCGGCCTGTTGGTCGGGATCGGCACCACGCCCAGGGTGTAGGTCTGGTGCAGCTCCGCGGCCTCGGTCTCGGCGGTACCGGTCATGCCGCCGAGCTTGTCGTAGAGGCGGAAGTAGTTCTGCAGCGTGATCGTGGCCAGCGTCTGGTTCTCGGGCTGGATCTCCACGCCCTCCTTGGCCTCGATGGCCTGGTGCATGCCCTCGTTGTAGCGGCGCCCCACCAGGATTCGGCCGGTGAACTCGTCGACGATGATGACCTCGCCGTCGCGGACGATGTAGTCCTTGTCGCGCTCGTACAGCTCCTTGGCCTTGACCGCGTTGTTCAGGTAGCTGACCAGCGGCGAGTTCGCGGCCTCGTAGAGGTTGTCGATGCCCAGCTGATCCTCGACGAATTCGACGCCGGCCTCGTGCACGCCGATGGTGCGCTTCTTGATGTCGACCTCGTAGTGCAGGTCCTTCTTCAGCAGCGGCGCGATGCGCGCGAACTCCGCGTACCACTTGGAGGAGGCATCGGCCGGACCCGAGATGATCAGCGGGGTGCGAGCCTCGTCGATGAGGATCGAGTCGACCTCGTCGACGATGGCGAAGTTGTGCCCGCGCTGCACGAGATCATCGAGCGTGTGCGTCATGTTGTCGCGCAGGTAGTCGAAGCCGAACTCGTTGTTGGTGCCGTAGGTGATGTCGGCGTGGTAGGCCGCGCGGCGCTCCTGCGGGGTCATGCCGGACAGGATGACGCCCACCTCGAGACCGAGGAACCGGTGCACGCGGCCCATCCACTCGGCATCGCGCTTGGCCAGGTAGTCGTTGACGGTGACGACGTGGACACCGTCGCTGGACAGCGCGTTGAGGTAGGCGGGCAACACACAGGTCAGGGTCTTGCCCTCACCGGTCTTCATCTCCGAGACGTTGCCGATGTGCAGCGCCGCGCCGCCCATCACCTGGACCTTGTAGTGCTTCTGGTTCAGCACGCGCCACGACGCCTCGCGCGCGACCGCGAAGGCCTCGAGCAACAGCTCGTCCAGCGTCTCGCCCTCGGCGTAGCGCTCCCTGAACTCGTCGGTCTTGGCCTGCAGCTCCGCGTCGGACAGCGCCTCGAACTCTTCCTCCAGAGCCAGGACCTCGTCCGCCAGCCTCGCGAGCCGCTTGACGGTGCGACCCTCACCAAAACGTAGCAACCTCGTCAGTGTCAGCGCAGGCACGGGTCTCGTCAGTCCTCTGGTCGGTGGTCGTCTTGCGGTGCTTACCTCAGCAAGGTTCATGGTAATGCGGTCACCATGCTAGAGGGGTGGGCAGCTTCATCGCAGGCGCAGGGCGGTCAGCCTCCACTCGCCGCGCCGCGCCACGATGCGCGCGGCGACCGCGAAACGACGCCCGCCCCGCTCGTATCCCCCGAACACCTCCGCCGCCCCGGCCCCGGCGGGCACGGTGTTCACCGCGACCAGCACCGCCGTGCCCAGCCTGCGGTCGGCCTCGCCGGTGCGGGCCAGGGTCTCCACCGCCGCCACGATCGCCGGATCGGCCAGCCGACGTAACTGCGCGGCGCCGCGCCGTCCGTCCACCACCTCCAGCACCAGCCGCAGCGACCGTTCAGCGAATCGTTTTGCCGCCGAATCAGTTTCATCCGCATCGGCGTACGATGTAGAGCGTCCGTCGTGCGGCGACCGACGCCGCGTAGGATGACGCCTGGCCTGGGGTCCGGCACCATCGCTTTCCGCGGCCACGTCGGCGAACCGAGACACAAACTGGTGAGGGCACGGCAGCGCGGCCTGGCTCGCCGGAGGTGGCGTAGCCCGGTGCGCCGGATCGCCCGACCGCACCCGATCACCCGGGTCGCCCGTGAGCGGCGGTTCGAAGCCTGGTACATGTGACAGCGACCGGCGAGATCCCAGCATCCACGTCCCCCTTCGTCATCGAGTCGGCTCCAAGGATGCGGGCCCAACTCCCCCTGCCCCATCCACAGCTCGGCACAGCATGCCACGCGACCCGTCGCCGGGTCGGTATTTCCGCGACATGTCACGCACCCGGCGCCAAACGGGTGTGAGCAGATCACAATGGAGCGCGAGGAGTCGAAAGGGGCAACAGGCAGCGTGATCACGAGGCTGACACCACAGGACACGGCGTACTACCGGCTCGAGTCGAGCAGCAATCCGATGCACATAGGCTCCCTGGCGATCGTGCGCGACTCGGCGGCCGCGTCCGGGCCGCTGAACTACGACCGGCTCGTGGAGCTGGTGCACAGCCGCCTGCCGCTGGTGCCGCACTATCGGCGCAAGGTGCGCGAGGTCCCGTTCGAGCTGGGCCGTCCGGTGTGGATCCAGGACGGCCACTTCGACCTCACCTATCACGTGCGACGCTCGGCGCTGCCCGCCCCCGGCACGGACGAGCAGCTGTTCGATCTGGTCGCGCGGCTGGCCTCGCGCCCCCTGGATCAGACCCGCCCGCTCTGGGAGATGTATCTGATCGAGGGCCTGTCCGACAACCGCCGGGCGATCTTCACCAAGACCCATTCGGCGCTGGTCGACGGGGCCGCCGCCCTGGAGATCGGGCACGTGATCCTGGACACCGGCCCGACACCGCGGGAGATCGCGCCCGACGCCTGGGTGCCCAGGCGCGAACCCACCGACGCCGAGCTGCTGGCCATGGCGGTGGCCGATCTGGCCGGCCAGCCCGCCGAGGCGCTGGAGGTGCTGCGCCACACCGGCGCGCGCGCCTTCACCATGGCCGACGCCGCGGGCAAGATGGCCGGGCGCATGTTCGCCGCCGTTCGCACGACCACCGCGCCCGACAGCCCGTTCAACGCCCCCACCTCCCGCAGCCGCCGCTTCGACGTGGCCGCGACGAACCTTGAGGACTACCGCAAGATCCACAAGCGGTTCGACTGCTCGATCAACGACGTCATCCTCGCGGTCATGACCGGCGCGCTACGCATCTTCATCCAGTCGCGCGGGGAGGTGCTGACCGAATCGGCGGTGCTGCGCGCGGTGGTGCCGATGTCGGTCTACCTGAACGATTCGAAGGCCTCCTACGACGAGCACGACCCGCACAGCCCCGACAGCGAGGTGACCTCGTTCCTGATCGATCTGCCGATCGGCGAGCCGAATCCGGTGATGCGCCTGTCGCATATCGCGCACGCCACCGATGACAATTCCCGGCACCGGCGCGGTGTGCGGGCGGGCACGCTGGTGCACATGGCGGGCTTCGCCCCGGCGAGTCTGCATGCGATGAGCGTGCGGGCGGCGAGTACGTTCGCAGAGCACACGTTCAATCTGGTGATCACCAATGCGCCGGGTCCGCAGCAGCCGATGTACATCGGCGGCGCGCGGATGCTGGAGATGTATCCGGTGTCGCCGCTGCTGCGCAACCAGGCTTCGAGCGTCGGAATCACGTCCTACGACGGGCGAGTGTTCTACGGTCTCAATGCCGATCGCGATGCGATGGCCGACATCGGCGTGCTGTCCGCGGCGGTGCACGAATCCATGGAGGAGATGCTCGGTGCCTGCATCCAATGAAGCGGCCGGTTCGGACAAGCTACGGGTCTACATCCCGGCGACCATCCCGATGCTGCGCACGCTGGTGGCCGATCGCGAGATCCGGGCGATCAACGACCTCGCCTTCGCCGTGACCCCCGCGCTGCGCGAGGCCTACGCCTCCGGTGACGACGAGGAATTGGCCGAGGTCGCGATGATCGAGGCGGCGCGGGCGGCGCTGCGGCTGCTAGCCAACGACCGCGAGGCGGCGTTCATGGCGGGCGAGGACCCCGACGAGGCCGGCGACGACGGCCCCTACTCGAGCCCGGTCTACCGGCGGGCGGTGATCGCCGCCGACGTGACCGGCGCGACCCTGCGCCCTAACCTCGACGACGCCGTGGTGCGCCTGTCGGCCGCGGTCACCTACAAGCAGATCGCCTCGGTGCACGTCGACCTGGCCGAGGCCGAGCCGGCGGTGGCCAAGGCCGTCGACGTGGTCGATGCCGCCGACATCGGCGACGAGGACGCCGAATTCGTGCTCGGCGACGCCGAGGACCACCAGCTGGCCTGGTACGCCCCGCAGGAGCTCCCCTTCCTGCTGGAACTGCTGTAAAGGCTCACCACCAGGCACGACACTCACTGTGGCCTGCACCATGTACGCCCTAACCTACGATGCCGTAACCTTGCTGCGAAGGCTGCGCCCGGACGGCGCATGATCATAGGAATGAGCATTCGCACGATGGTCTTGAAATCGGTACAAGGCGTTCGGGCATGGCTGGAGGCCCCGGTCGCCGAGGCGAAGATGGCCGGCCGCACCCGGCTCGACGCGCTGCGCGGCGCGGCCGCGCGCGTCACCACCCCCTTGCTCCCGGACGACTATCTGCACCTGGTCAATCCCCTGTGGTCCGCGCGCGAGCTGCGCGGGCGGATCGTGGATGTGCGCTCGGAGACCGCCGATTCGGTCACGCTGGTAATCAAGCCGGGCTGGGGTTTCGACTTCCGGTTCACCCCGGGGCAGTACATCGGCATCGGGGTCCTGATCGAGGGCCGCTGGCACTGGCGCTCATACTCGCTGACCAGCCCGCCGGACTGGACCGATCCGGACAATCGCGCCAAGCGGCTCATTTCCATCGCCGTCAAGGCGATGCCGGAGGGTTTCCTGTCCAGCCACCTTGTCAACGGCGTGCCCGCGGGCACGATCGTGCGCCTGGCCGCGCCGCAGGGCGGTTTCGTGCTGCCCGAGCCGACGCCGGCCAAGGTGCTGTTCCTCACCGCGGGCAGCGGCATCACGCCGGTGATGGCGATGCTGCGGACGATGGATCGCCGCGGCGCGGTGACCGACGTGGTGCACGTGCACTCCGCGCGCACCGAGGCGGACGTGATGTTCGGCGAGGAGCTGCGCGCCCTGCACGACCGCCACCCCAGCTTCACCTCGCACGTGAACCTGACCGGTGAGCGGGGCAAGTTCTCGCTGGCGAGCCTGGACGAGCTGTACCCCGACTGGCGCGAGCGCCAGACCTGGGCGTGCGGCCCGCTGGACATGCTCAACGACATCGAAACCCATTGGGCCGCAGTGGGTTCCAATGAGAATCTGCACATCGAGCGGTTCGAGGTGGAGCGTTCGGCGGTCGGCGAGGGCGGCACCGTCACCTTCGCGCGCACCGGCCGCAGCGTGCGGGTCGACGGCGCCACCACGCTGATGCAGGCCGGCGAGGACGCGGGCGTGCAGATGCCGTTCGGCTGCCGGATGGGCATCTGCCAGACCTGCGTGGTCGCCCTCACCGACGGGCACGCCCGCGATCTGCGCAACGGCACCGAGCACCAGGCCGGGGAAAAGATCCAGACGTGCATTTCGGCGGCTGCCGGTGACTGCACGCTCGACGTGTGAGACACGTCAAGACGTGGTCGGCACGTAAGCGACCGGACACCGGAACCGGCTACTCTCGATTAACAGCACCATTCCTAGGGGCGAAGCAAAGGCAGCCGTAACCACTGTGGCAATCACCGACATCAAGGCGTTCTCCCACCTCACCGCGGCCGATATCGAAACGCTCGGACACGAGCTCGATACCATCCGGCGCACGGTCGAGCTGTCGCTGGGCGAGAACGACGCGAAGTACATCCGGCGGTCCATCCGAGCTCAGCGCATTCTGGAGACCGCGGGCCGCGCCACCCTGTTCGCCGGTAAGCGGCGCACCGCGTGGCTGGCCGGAACGGCCATGCTGGCAGTTGCCAAGATCATCGAGAACATGGAGCTCGGGCACAACATCAGCCACGGGCAGTGGGACTGGATGAACGACCCGGAGATCCACTCCACCACCTGGGAGTGGGATATGACGGGCACCTCCGGGCAGTGGAAGCGAGCCCACAACTACTCCCACCACACCTACACCAACATGCTGGGCAAGGATGAGGATCTGGGCTTCGGCATCCTGCGGATGACCCGGGACGAGCAGTGGCGGCCGGTGCATCTGATTCAGCCCCTGGCCAATCTCGTCCTCGCGGCGACCTTCGAATGGGGCATCGCCCTGCACGATCTGGCGGCGGAGAAGGCGCAGCTGGACGTGGACCCCACGCAGCTGCTGTCGGAGCCGAACAAGGCATTCTTCCGCAAGGCCGGGCGGCAGGTTGTCAAGGATTTCGTGATCTATCCGGCACTCACCGGGCCGGCATGGAAGCAGACGCTGAAGGCCAATGCCACGGCGAATCTGGTCCGCAACCTGTGGGCCTACGCGGTGATCTTCTGCGGCCATTTCCCGGACGGCGCGGAGAAATTCACCGAGGAACAGTTCGAGACCGAGACCCGCGGCGAGTGGTATCTGCGGCAAATGCTGGGCAGCGCCAATTTCACGGCGGGTCCGGTCATGGCCTTCATGAGCGGCAATCTCTGCTATCAGATCGAGCACCACCTGTTCCCGGACATTCCGAGCAGCCGGTACCCGGAGATCTCGGAGCAGGTGCGCGAACTGTGCGACAAATACGATCTGCCCTACACCACCGGATCGCTGGGCAAGCAGTATCTGCTGGCCTTCCGGACCATCCACAAGCTGGCCCTGCCCGACCGGTTCCTGCGCCGCACCTCCGACGACGCGCCCGAGACCTCCTCCGAGCGCATGTTCGCGGGCCTGTCGCTGCCCGCGCTGCCGAGCACCGAGCACTGGGCGGAGACGCATTGGCCCGGCATCGATCCGCACACCGGCGAGCGGCGCGGCCTGCGCTCGGCCCTGGCCGAGGCCAAGGTGGCATTGCGGGAGAAGGCGCGGCACGAGAAGCTGGCCCTGCAGGAGAAGGCGCGCACCGAGCAACAGGCTCTCATCGAGGCCACCCAGGCCCTTCAGGACCGGGCGCGCGAGGAGCAGCAGCTGTTGCGCCGCCGCGCGCTGCGGGAACGGGCGCTGTGGCGGATACGGCGGCGGCGGCGGTCGCGCCGGGTCGACTAAGCACATGTTGTCTACGATCACAATGCGGCGTACGCCACAGTTGTGAACCGATCCCGAGATAACCTACGGAGCCGTAACCTACGGTAGTGTAACCGGCATGGCGATCTCGGATGTCAAGGAATACGCGCACCTCACCCCGGAGGACGTAGAGGCGATCGGTGCCGAGCTGGATTCGATCCGGCGTGAAATCGAAGCCTCCCGCGGTCAGCGCGATGCCCGGTACATCCGCAATGTGATCCGTCTGCAGCGCGCGCTGGAGATCAGCGGCCGCGCGGTGTTGTTCGCGAGCTTTCTGCCGCCCGCGTGGCTGGCCGGCGTCGCGCTGCTGAGCACGGCCAAGATCATCGAGAACATGGAGATCGGCCACAACGTCATGCACGGCCAGTGGGACTGGATGAACGATCCGGAAATCCACTCCTCGGCCTGGGAATGGGACAACGTCGGCCCCTCCGCGCACTGGAAGATCACCCACAATTTCCTGCACCACAAGTACACCAACGTGCTGGGCATGGACGACGACATCGGCTACGGCCTGCTGCGCGTCACCCGCGACCAGCGCTGGTCGCCGTTCTATCTCGGCCAGCCGGTCTACAACCTGCTGCTGCAGATGTTCTTCGAATACGGCGTCGCGATCCAGCACCTCGAGCTCGGCAAGGTCGCCAAGAAGAAGTGGGCGCCCGACAGCCCCGAGCGGATGCAGTTCGAGGAAGACCGCCGCATGGTCCTGAAGAAGGTCGGCAAGCAGGTCGCCAAGGACTACGTGATCTTCCCGCTGCTGACCGGACCGTCGTTCCTGACCACGCTGACCGCCAATCTAACGGCCAACATCATCCGCAATATCTGGACCAATGCGGTGATCTTCTGCGGCCACTTCCCCGACGGCGCCGAGAAATTCACCAAGGCCGATATCGACGGCGAAACCCAGGGCCAGTGGTATCTGCGCCAGATGCTCGGCAGCGCAAACATTTCCGGCGGCCCGCTGCTGCACTTCATGACCGGCAATCTGTCGCACCAGATCGAGCACCACCTGTTCCCCGATCTGCCCAGCAACCGCCTGGCCTCCATCGCCGTGCGGGTGCGCGAACTGTGCGACAAGTACGACCTGCCCTACACCACCGGTTCGCTGCCGGTGCAGTACGGCAAGTCGTGGCGCACCATCATCAAGCTGTCGCTGCCCAACAAGTATCTGCGCCGCAGCACCGACGACGCCCCGGAGACCAAGTCCGAGCGCGTCTTCGGCGGCACCGCCGAGATCGATCCCAGCACCGGCCGCCGCCGCGGCCTGCGCACCGCCCTGAAGCAGGGCCGCCGCCGCATCGCCGAAGCGCGGCGCGCGGTGCCGGTCGGCTAAGGGGCGCAACGGTATTCGGGCATGTCTCGGGCGCCCGAGCCCACTCCGCTCGATCGCGGCCACGAACGTGCCTGCGGGACGGGGCGGGTCGCCGCAATGCCCGTGCACCCCGTTCCCGATCGGGACGGGGTGCGCCTCACATGTCACGGTACGAGCGAAATTCGAGGGTTCCTCGACAGTGGAAAGCAACCCTCTGGTTGACTGGTGATGTTTTGCGGTTACCAGTGCGATTGGCTGAAGGTACACATGTTGACAGAGCACCCCATGGATGAAGAGCACAACATCTACGAGGTGATTCGGCGGCGGCGTGATGTGCGAGCCGAATTCACCGGGGAACTCGTCGATGACGCCACGCTGATGCGGCTGCTGGACGCCGCGCACCGCGCACCCAGCGTGGGCAATTCCCAGCCGTGGGATTTCGTCATCGTGCGCGATCCGGACACGCTGAGCCGGTTCGCCACGCATGTCGCGGACAAGCGCAAGGAATTCCACGCGTCGCTGCCGCCCGAGCGGGCCCGCACCTTCGATCCGATCAAGATCGAGGGCATCACCGAGAGCGGCACCGGCATCGTTGTGACCCACGACGACAGCCGCGGCGGACCGCAGATCCTGGGCCGCGCGACGGTCCCGGAGACGGGCCTGTACTCCACGATTCTGGCCATCCAGAACCTGTGGCTGGCCGCGACCGCCGAGGGCATCGGCGTCGGCTGGGTGAGCTTCTACGACTCCCCCGTGCTGACCGAGCTCATGCAGCTGCCGGCGGGCATCCGCCCCGTCGCGTGGCTGTGCGTCGGCCCCGTGCGCGAGTTCCAGAAGGTTCCCGACCTGGAGCGGTTCGGCTGGCGCGACCGCAGGCCGTTGTCCGAGGCCGTCCACTGGGAACGGTACTAGGGCTCGGCTCCCCCGCCTTCCCGAGACTGCTCCCCGCCTCCCCGGGACTGCTCCCCCGCCTCCCCGGGACTTCAGCGTGCCGTTGCATGCCGCGAGACTTGCTCGTCGGGCCCGCGGAAGGCGGCGCGCTCTCGGTGGGCCCGTGCCCGGCAAGTTACCCATGTACGCACGAAATCAGTTGTTGCGCGGCCCTTTACCACAAAACGCGGCCGGGATCCCGGTAGGGATCCCGGCCGCATTCGAGTTCTACTACGCCAGCCGGATCAGGCCGTAGTCGAAGGCGTGACGACGATAGACCACCGACGGTCGGTCGGTCTCACGGTCGTGGAAGAGGAAGAAATCGTGGCCGACGAGCTCCATCTGGTAGAGCGCGTCGTCGACGGACATCGGGGCGGCGGGGTGCACCTTGGTCCGCACGATGTGCCCGGGACCGGCGTAGTCGGCCGATTCCAGGTCCTGCGACGTGTGTTCGTGCGGTAGGGCGCCGTTCCCCATCATCAGTGTGTCGTCGACGAGGTCGGCCGTGGCCTCGGCCACCGAGACCGGCGTCTTCTCGCCGTAGTGCACGCGCCGGCGGTCCTTGCTGCGGCGCAGCCTGCTCTCCAGCTTTTCCGTTGCCGACTCGAGGGCAGCATAGAAGCTGTCGGCACAGGCTTCCGAACGCACGATCGGCCCCTTGCCGCGGGCGGTGATCTCCACCCGCTGGCAACTCTTGCGTTGGCGGCGGTTGCGTTCGTGGAAGAGTTCGACATCGAACAGATAGATCAGCGGATCGAAGCGTTCCAGTCGAGATAACTTGTCCGCCACATGAATTCGGAAGTGATCGGGAACCTCGACGTTTCGTCCCTTGACTACGATGTCCGCAACAGGTGTCTTGGGCTGGTCTGCCGCAGGTTGCTCGGCTGCATCGAACTCGACGGCATCGAGGGTGCCGTAGCGGGCCGTGGAATCTGCTTCTTTCACTGAAGGTCGTGAAGTCGTCACGCGTACCTCCCGGATCTGGCCACGCACTCGAGTCATGCGCGGCGGGTAACAGTCCGTGCCGAGGTGAGGCTCAACTCCGGAAACCTCGGCACGAAGTCGCTCGAGGCGCCACCTCCAACCTCTGGGGATAGGTGTCAGATCGCTCTGATGGCCACGCTATTACGCCAGCGACTCGTCCGCCAGTATTCACGCAAATTTCGCTGAGTCACGCGGCGCAAGTCACCATGACAGCACGAATGTCTACTCCCGCACCGGCCAGCGCACGGACCGACTCGCTGGCGGTGGCACCCGTGGTCAGCACGTCGTCCACCAGAACTACCTCGATATTTGGTACAGAGAGCGCACCGGGCAGGCCACCGGGCGGTGTCGTTATCCGCCCATGCAGATTGGCTCGGCGCTGCGCTGGACCCAGCCCCACCGAATCGCGAACTGCGCCTTGCATTCGCAATGCGGAGACAGCACGGCAATCGATCAGCCAACTCGCCGCGATGCGGGCGACCCGGGCGACCGGATCGCCGCCGCGGCCGCGGGCGGCGGCGCGGCGGCTCGGCGCGGGCACCAGCACCAGCGCCCGCTCGGGATCGCGCAATGCGTCCAGCCCCCTGGCCAGCGCCCGGCCGAGCGGCACGGCCAGATCGCGGCGATTACGCTCCTTGACCGCCACCACCGCCCGCCGCCCGGCGCCGCGATACCCACCCAGCGCCCAGCACGGCACCCCCGGATCCGTGCGCGGAGACACCCGCACCGGCGGCCCGGCCAGACTCCGCGCGCAGTCGGCGCACCACACGACCCCCAGCACCCCGCAACCCCCGCACTCCCGCGGCAGGATCAAATCCAGCAGCATGCGCCGAGTATGCCCGCGGCCACCGACAGGTTCGGCACGGACCGTCCGAATCCGTTTCGGCAGAATCGTTTACGACCGGACTAGCCCGGCAGCACCGGCACCGCGTTGGCGCCGAGGCTCTGCACCTCACGCCAGAACTCGTCCGCCGCCGGAACCGCGGACTTGAGCTGCATCACCGCGCGTGCGTCGGCAACGTATTCCGCATCGGGTCCGGCGCCCACCACGCGCACCGGCGGAGTCAGGTTCTGACTGGCCACCGCCTTCAGATCCGTCCCGTCGAGGAAGACGGACTCGACCGGATCCACATTGCCCTCCCGCGCGAGGATCAGCATGTCGGCGGTGGCCCAGTCGATCGATACCGCGGTGGTGCTCAGGTCGACGGCGACCGGTAGCGGCGACTCCAGCGAATAACGCCCGTCCGGATGCGGCACCACCACCGCCATGTACACCTTGCCGCCGGCGATGATCGCCGCCCGGGCGCCGTCGTGCGAGATCCGCAGATCGGTGATGGGCAGGCGCGGGACCGGATCGGTGCTGTTGGGCTGCCCCACGGTGAGCGTGGAGGTGTCGACGTCCTGAACCGACACGTTGCCGGTCGCATGGTCGTGCACGGCCCGGATCACCCGGTTGCCATCGATCACCGTCCACACCGAGCCGCCGTCGGAGGTCCACGACGGCCGGGTGAACGTGTTGCCCTGCGCGACCGAGAACGTCGCGGTGCCGTCGTAGCTGCCGATGACCAGCGTGCGCGCGGGGGCCGGGGCGGGCCGTCCGCTGTCGGCGACCGCGGCCACCACCTGACCGTCCTCCGAGATGCCCGCCGACTGCAGGTTGCGCGCGGTGCCGAAATAGCCTGGCGCCGGGACGATCTCGCCCTTGTCCGGATCGACGGCGACCAGCGAGCCGTCGCGTAGCGCGTGCAGGCCGATCCCGGCGTGCCGGTCGGTCATCGGATTGAGCGCGGCGGCATCGCCCACCGAATAGCCGTTGGCGGCGAAGCGCTCGTCGAGCGGTTTGCCGTCGGCCAGCAGGTCGTACGGGCCGAGGATGTCCGCGCCGGCCAGCGTCAGCACCACCTGCGCGGCGAGCAGTTCCTTGTTGTGCGGCTCCAGCCCCGAGGCGCCGGCGAAGTCGATCATCACCCCGCCCAGCCCGACGCCGACATTGTCGGTCTCGCCGTTGGCCTTGGTGATTCCGCCACGCAGCGTCACCGGCGGGGCGAGCAGATTCCGGACCGCGGGCGCCAGCGCGTGCTGCGATCCCTCGGCCAGCAGCGACAGCAGCCGCTGGGTCAGCTGCTCCTTGGGCGTGGAAATCCAGCGCAGATCGGGGACCATACTGGTGCCCGAGCTGTTGGCGAAGTACAGCGAATACCGCCGGTAGGACTTGTAGAAGGCCGAGCTGTCCACCACGACCCCGGGGGGCAACTGGTCGATCCGCCACTCGCCGCCGGTCTTGGTCATCTGGATGACCGCCTCGTACGTGCTGTCCTGCGCCCGGAACGATCCATCGGCGCCGAGCTCGCCGAGCTTGCGGCCGCGAATCTCGTACGTCGCGGTGGTGGGCGTCCGGGAGGTGCGCAGCGTGTCGGGTGCGTCGACGATCGCGGTGCTGGCGGTGTCGTCCCAGCTCAGCGCCGCGGCCGGAGACAGGAACAGCCGTGCGGCCTGGTGCCGGTCGGTCGGGTCGGCGGTGGCCGAGAGGAAGTTCCGTACCAGCACGTCCGGATCGATACCGGGCGCGGGCTGGGCGGGGGCGGTGCTGGTGGGTTCGTGGTTGATGGTGCCCAGCGCCTGGGGCGCCGAGGAATCCGGCAGGTTCGCGCAGCCACCGAGCGGCAGCACCGCAAACACGATCGCCCCCAACGCCATCCACAGGCGCGGGACGCGGCGCGGGCTGCGTCCCCGGCGACGCACGCTCGGGCAACGCGTCATAGCGTTCCTTCTCCGGAGTCCGTCAGCAGCGGCTTTCCCGCTGCGGTGGTGCCATTGCGGGCCGCGGGCGCGGCGCCGTCCTGCGGCTCGGAATCCGGCCGGTGATCGATGTCGGGCCCGCTGTCGGTGGCCGCGGGCTCGGCGATGACGGGCGGCGGCTCGATGGTGCGAGCCGCGGGATCGACGATGACCCCGTCCGGCTCGAGCACGACCGATTCCGGCTGTGTCACAACGGCATCGGCCGCGATGTCCAGCTCGCTCGTGTCGTCGGCATCCGAGGGCGCCGCGAGCAGGGCGGGCACCTCGGCCTGCGCGGCCCGCCGCTTCGGCGGCTCCAGCGGCAGCGGGCTGACGCCCATCTTGCGGGCGCGCACCAGCGGCAGCGTCAGCCGGAAGCTGGCGCCCACGCCCAGCTCGCCCCACGCCTCGAGCTTGCCGTCGTGCAGGTTCGCATCCTCGACGCTGATCGACAGCCCGAGCCCGGTGCCGCCGGAGCGGCGCATCCGGGACGGGTCCGAGCGCCAGAACCGGTTGAAGACCAGCTTCTCCTCGCCGGGGCGCAACCCGACGCCCTGATCGCGCACCACGATCGCCACCGCGTTGGCGGCCACATCGCCGCGCATCCGGATCAGCACCGGCAGGCCCTCGCTGTGATCGATGGCGTTGGCCAGCAGATTCCGCAGCACCCGCTCGACTCGCCGCGGATCCACCTCGGCGACCAGCGGCTCCTCCGGCAGGTCCACCACCACCTCGACGTCGGACTCCTTGGCCAGGTGCCGCACCGTGGAGATGGCCGCCCGCGCGCACATCCGCACGTCCAGCGATTCCACCTGCAGCTCGGCCACACCGGCGTCGTGCCGGCTGATCTCGAGCAGGTCGTTGAGCAGTCCCTCGAACCGGTCCAGCTCGGTGACCAGCAGCTCGGCGCTGCGCGCCAGCGCCGGATCGAGATCGTCGCTGGAGCCGTGGATGAGGTCCGCGGCCATGCGCACGGTCGTCAAAGGGGTACGCAGCTCGTGGCTCACATCGGAGGTGAAGCGCCGCTGCAGATTGCCGAACTCCGCGAGCTCGGTGATCTGATTCGACAGGCTCTCGGCCATCGCGTTGAACGATATGGCCAGCCTGGCCATATCGTCCTCGCCCCGGACGAGCATCCGCTCCTTCAGGCGCCCGTCGGCGAACCGGCCGGCGATCCGCGCGGCCGAACGAATCGGCAGCACCACCTGCCTGGTCACCAGCGCGGTGATCGCGGCCAGCAGGACCAGCAGCACGGCGCCGCCGATGAACATGGTGCCGCGCATCAGCGCGAGGCTGCGCTGCTCGTTGGTCATCGGGAAGATCAGATAGACCTCGAGGGTGGGCACCTCGACGCTCGGGCTGCCGATGATGAGCACCGACCCGTGGTAGCCGTCGGGATCGGACACCGTCGCGAACTGGTAGCTGACCTGGTTCTGCTGGACGAAGCGGCGCAGCTCGGCGGGCACCTCCTCAACCGGCCCGGCGGAGATCGGCTGCATGTTCTCCCCGACCATCTCCAGCGCCGAGTCGAAATTGCCGGCGGCGCCGGCGCTCTGGGCACCACTGCCGGCGCCGGTCGACAGCGCATCGCGCGCGGCCTGCAGCCGGGTGATCTGGGTGCTCGAATCGTGCACCCCGACCAGCTGATTCTCCACGGTCGTGCGGGCGCGGCTCATCTCGTCGGTCGCGGCGGCGATCTTGGCCTCGAGCAGCCGATCGGTGATCTGACTGGTCAACACCACGCCGAGGATGGTGATCACGATCAACGACAGGGTGAGCGTGGACACGACGACGCGCAACTGCAGCGAACGCCGCCAGATGTGGCCCAGCGACTCTCCGACCGATCTGAACCAGGCCACCGTCGCCGCCAGTAGCCGCTGAGCGCGGCCTCTGGAGGCCTCTATCACGGTCCCGCCTCGCTGGCGCTCGGCGGAACCGCGACCGGGATCGCAGCGCCAATCGGTTCGGTCGCAAGCTCCCTCACACCCGCCCCGCTAGCGCCCGGCAGAACCGCGACCGGGATCGCAGCGCCAATCGGTTCGGTCGCAAGCTCCCTCACACCCGCCCCGCTAGCGCCCGGCAGAACCGCGACCGGGATCGCAGCGCCAATCAGTTCGGTCGCAAGCTCCCTCACGGTGGTCCGGCCTTGTATCCCACGCCGCGGACGGTCAGCACGATCTCAGGGTTCTCGGGATCCTTCTCGACCTTCGCGCGCAACCGCTGCACGTGCACATTGACCAGGCGGGTATCGGCGGCGTGCCGATAGCCCCACACCTGCTCCAGCAGCACCTCGCGGGTGAACACCTGGCGCGGCTTGCGGGCCAGCGCCACCAGCAGGTCGAACTCGAGCGGGGTCAGCGAGATCTGCTGACCGCCCCGGGTGACCTTGTGCGCCGGCACATCGATGACGATGTCGGCGATGGACAGCAGCTCCGCGGGCTCCTCCTCGGTGCGGCGCAGGCGTGCGCGCACCCGGGCGACGAGCTCCTTCGGCTTGAACGGCTTGACGATGTAATCGTCGGCGCCGGACTCCAAACCCAGCACGACGTCGACCGTGTCGGTCTTGGCCGTGAGCATCACGATCGGCACGCCGGAATCGGCTCGCAGCACGCGGCATACATCGATGCCGTTCATGCCCGGCAGCATCAGATCCAGCAAAACCAGGTCCGGGCGCAATTCCCGGACGGCAGTGAGCGCCTGCGTGCCGTCGCCGACGGTGTGAGGATCGAAACCCTCGCCGCGCAAGACGATCGTGAGCATCTCCGCGAGCGCCATATCATCGTCGACGACCAGAATCTTCGGCTTCATAACTACTATGTTGTCATCTCTCCGGCTCGGAACGGGCAACCACGCCAACACTGGTACGTTTCCGACGCACATCCAACCCTATCGGGCAATCAATTTCGACAGGCGCGCGGTCAAAGTTGCCGGATCGTCATGCCGTGCATGCAGCCACCATGGACCACGCCAGTGTGCTTCGGCCATCACACGATAGACCTCGGCCGTGCGCTCTTGCAGTTCTCGATCGCGCTCGTAGGCGTCCAGCGCTCTGTTCGAATCGCTTTCGCCGCGGCGGCGCGCCCGCTCGGCGGCGAGTTCGGTGGGCACCGCGAGCAGCACGTGTAGCTCCGGCACCGGTAGTTCGAATCGCCCGAACTCCAATTCGGCTACCCAGGCGGCCATTTCACCGTCGGCGGACTGGTCGGTCCGCGCGGCGTTGTAGGCGACATTCGAGGCGACGTAGCGATCGAGCAGCACAATGTCGTTGTCCGCCAGCAGCTTCGACAGCTCGTCGCGGGCATCGGCGCGATCGAGCGCGAACAGCAACGCCATTGCGTTGACCGAGGCGGCCAGATCTCCGTGCCGCCCGCGCAGCGCCTCCGCGGCCAGATCCGCATGCACCGACCGCCCGTACCGCGGGAAGGCCAGCGTGCCCACCCGCAGGCCGCACGCGGTCAGCCCCGCGGCGACCGCCTCGATGAGCGTGCGTTTACCGGCCCCGTCCAGGCCCTCCACCGCAACCAACGCTCCCATGAACAGCAGGCTACCGCCCGCCCCCGACAGAAATTTCCCACCCCGGCGGAATGCCTCAGCGCGTCAACTCGTCGAGCCGATTCCAGTCGAGCTCGAACACGATCGGCCCATCGACCGTGGTGCCCATGTCATCGCGGTCATGCTTCTGATGTGGACGATAGAGGCTCAGCACATGGTCGAGCACATAGGTTTCGATCGAGGTGACCCGGTTATCGGACACCCACACGATCCAGTACCAGGGAATGCCCGCCTTCGCATACTCGGCAAGCTTGTCGGTGGTGTCGACTCGTTCCGTGCCCGGGGAGACAACCTCGATCACCAGCTTGATCAGCGACGCGGGCAGTGGTCGCAACTCATCGGGGGCGCAGGTGAACAGCGCCACGTCCGGCCGCCGAATGGTCGCTCTCGGCAGTTCCCACAGCAGCACGTCGAAGTCGGTGTCGACGTCCAGACAGCCGTCGTTGTAGCGGTCCATGTGCGCCTCGGCAGCCGACTCCACAAGGTCCGCTATCCGCCTCGCGGCCTTCTGGTGGGTACGCCGCGGCAACTCCGCACGGACCGCTTCTCCGTTGACCACCTCCACCAACCGGCAGAACTCTTCCGGCAGTTGCCGCCAAATCTCGAGGGTGATCGGTTCCGGCTGCAGGTTCTCTTCCCGCGCCCAATCGAGCAGTACGGACAAGATGCGCTCCTCCGATAGCCGGACTACGAGTCGATCCGGAAAGGCCGCCGGGACTCCGAGCGGCGTCCCTTCGCCCCGCCGGAGAATCCGGCGGGGCGCAGGAGGTCAGTAGCGGTAGTGCTCGGGCTTGTACGGGCCCTCCACGTCCACGCCGATGTACTCGGCCTGGTCCTTGGTGAGCTTGGTGAGGGTGCCGCCGAGGGCCTCGACGTGGATGCGGGCGACCTTCTCGTCCAGGTACTTGGGCAGGCGGTAGACCTCGTTGTCGTATTCCTGCGGCTTGGTCCACAGCTCGATCTGGGCGATGACCTGGTTGGAGAAGCTATTGGACATCACGAACGAGGGGTGGCCGGTGGCGTTGCCCAGGTTCAGCAGGCGGCCCTCGGACAGCACCAGGATCGACTTGCCCGACTCGGTGAATGTCCACAGGTCGACCTGCGGCTTGATGTTCAGCCGGCTCGCGCCCGAGCGCTCCAGGGCGGCCATGTCGATCTCGTTGTCGAAGTGGCCGATGTTGCCCAGGATGGCCTGGTCCTTCATGGCCTTCATGTGCTCGAGGCCGATGATGTCCTTGTTGCCGGTGGCGGTGACCACGATGTCGGCCTCGCCGATGGCCTTCTCGACGGTGACGACGTCGTAGCCGTCCATCAGCGCCTGCAGCGCGTTGATCGGGTCGATCTCGGTGACCTGCACCCGCGCGCCCTGGCCCGCGAGCGACTCCGCACAGCCCTTGCCGACGTCGCCGTAGCCGCAGATCAGCACCTTCTTGCCGCCGATCAGCACGTCGGTGCCGCGGTTGATGCCGTCGATCAGCGAGTGCCGGGTGCCGTACTTGTTGTCGAACTTGGACTTGGTGACCGAGTCGTTGACGTTGATCGCCGGGAACACCAGCTCGCCCGCGGCGGCGAACTGGTACAGCCGCAGCACGCCGGTGGTGGTCTCCTCGGTGACGCCGCGCACCGAATCGGCGATCGCCCCCCACTTGGACTTGTCGGTCCCGAGCCGCTCGCGCAGCAGGTTCAGGAACACGGTGTACTCGGCGGAGTGGTCCTCGTCCTGCGGCGGCACCACGCCGGC
Source organism: Nocardia albiluteola (assembly GCF_018860155.1). Lineage (GTDB taxonomy): Bacteria > Actinomycetota > Actinomycetes > Mycobacteriales > Mycobacteriaceae > Nocardia > Nocardia albiluteola. Next base: position 506,540 of record NZ_JAHKNI010000005.1, on the reverse strand, counting down.
CTTCTCGAACTGCGCGCCGCGCAGCACGAGCATGGTCGCGTCGCCGCCGTCGTCGAGGATCATGTTCGCGGGCTCGCCGGGCCAGGTGAGCATCTGCTCCGCGGCCCACCAGTACTCCTCGAGGCTCTCGCCCTTCCACGCGAACACCGGCACGCCCTTGGGCTCCTCGACGGTGCCGTGCGGCCCGACGACGACCGCGGCGGCGGCGTGGTCCTGGGTTGAGAAAATGTTGCACGAGGCCCACCGGACCTGCGCGCCCAGCGAGACCAGCGTCTCGATCAGCACCGCGGTCTGCACGGTCATGTGCAGCGACCCGGAGATGCGCGCACCCTTCAAGGGCTGCACTTCCGCGTACTCCCGGCGCAACGCCATCAGGCCGGGCATCTCGTGCTCGGCCAGTCGAATCTCCTTGCGGCCGAACTCGGCCTGCGACAGGTCCGCCACCTTGTAATCGATCCCGTTGCGGTGGTCGGCCGTCATCATGCTGCTCACTGCGGTCGTCATCAGCCTCTCCTGGTCGGCGTGTACGCAGAAGAGACTAGTACCAATCGTGCGTACACGGTACGCAAGGTGGTGCGGACCGCTATGCCGCGGTTGCCCGCCCACCGTATGCGGCCAGGATCCGCCCCCGCTTGCGCGGGGCGATGTTGGCCCGGCTGACATCTCCCTCGTAGTGGGCCAGCACCCGATGATCCATCACGCGGCGCCATACCGACGGCACCAGGGCCAGCACGATCATGCTCGCGTAACCGGCGGGCAACTGCGGCGCCTCCTGCGTGCTACGCAGCGTCTGGTACCGGCGTCCCGGATTGGCGTGATGATCGCTGTGCCGTTGCAGATGGAACAGGAAGATGTTGGTGACCAGGCGGTCGCTGTTCCAGCTGTCCGCCGGCGAGCAGCGCGCCCAGGTTCCGTTGGGCCGCTTGCTCCGCAGCAGTCCGTAGTGCTCGACGTAGTTGACCGTCTCGAGCAGCCCGGCCCCGATCACCCCCTGCAGCAACAGGTACGGCAGCAGCGCCGGCCCGAACGCCACCACCAGCGCCAGATACAGCACCAGCGTCATCGACCAGGCCTGCAGGACGTTGTTCTGCGGGCTCCACCAGCTCAAACCCCTGCGGTGCAGGCGATCTCGCTCCAGCGTCACCGCCGAGCGGAATCCGCCGATCACGCTGCGCGGCAGGAATTCCCACAGCGACTCCCCCAGCCGGGCGCTGGCCGGATCCTCCGGCGTCGCCACCCGGGCGTGATGACCCTTGTTGTGCTCGACGTAGAAGTGGCCGTAACCCGACTGAGCCAGTGCGATCTTCGCGAGCCACCGCTCGGCCCGCTCCACTCGATGCCCCAGCTCGTGGGCGGCATTGATACCGATCCCGCTCACCAGGCCCAGCGTCGTGGCCAGCCCCAGCTTGTCGAGCACGCTGAGCTGATTCCCGGACCACATGTAGCCCGCGATCGCCAGACCGATCAGCTGGATCGGCAGGAAAATATATGTGCACCAGCGGTAATACCGGTCGTTCGACAGGAGCTCGTAGTCCTCGTCGCGCGGATTGGTGCCGTCCTCGCCCACCACCCAGTCCAGCACCGGAATCACGATGAGCACGATGATCGGGCCGACCCACCAGAACACCCGTAACCCGGTGTGCAGCACCAGCTGCGACGGCCAGAGCGCACAGCTGGGAGCCACCAACCCCAGCACCCATAGATACCGCTTGGGATCGGGCCTGCCCGAGCGATTGCCGACCGATTGCACGTTTGCCCCGCTAAATGATTCCGTGGAACTACTGCCCGTCAATAGTTGCAGACCATACGCCCGTTACAGGCGGCCGTCCTGCCCTCATCTGGGGACCGTTACATACGCTACGGTCCGCTTTTAAGCCATTACACATGTGCCTGCAAGTTCTGCATCCGGTGGGCAACCCGCAAGTTCCACCGTGACGCGGCGCGTCGTCCTCTCGTCGAGTCCTACCGGTCGGGGCCAGCTGCCCCGGAGCACACGCCGCGGGCATCGGCGCAATCGTTATACAACACAACACAATTCGGATACATTCGGGGCCGCCGTAACGGACCGGTCTGTTCATCTTCGCGCAACTGTGACATCAACTGTTCACCGCCGCCATATATACCTCACCTGCGGCCGGCCCGCCCGCCCGTAGTCGGTCCGGCGCTCGACGACCCCCTCGGCGGCCAGCTGCTCCAGGTACCGCCAGGCCGTGACCCGCGAAACACCCGCGGACCGGCCGGTCTCGGTGGCCGACAGCCCGCCGGGCGCCGCGCGCAGCACCCGGGAGATCTCCTCGAGGGTCTGCGGCGCAATGCCTTTGGGCGAGACCGCGCGGGGATCGGGGGTGCGCAGGGCGCTGAACGCCCGGTCGATGTCGTGCTGGGTCAGGCTCGAGGCCGCCGAATCCGGCAGCGCCGCCCGGAATTCCAGGTAGCGCTCGAGCTTGTCCCGAAAGGCCGCGAAGGGAAAGGGTTTGAGCAGGTAGAGCGCCACCCCGTGGGAAACCGCGGCACGGACCATGTCGAGGTCCCGGGCCGAGCTGATGGCGATGACGTCCGGCCGCGGGCGCAGGCGGGTCAGCGCCGCGGTCACCTCGAGCCCGCCGATGTCGGGCAGCCCGATGTCCATCAGGACCAGATCGATCGGCTCACGACTCCGTCGTTCGCCGGGGCGCGCTGGCCCATCGGTTCTCTCCGCGGCCCGGGTCGCCACCCGGATCGCCTCGCGGCCGGTGTGGACGACCCCGACGACCGCGAAGCCCGGCACGCGCTCCACATACGAGCGATGCGCCTGCGCGATGCGCGGCTCGTCCTCGACGATCAGCACGCGGATCGGCGGGGTCTGCGGGTTCATCGCGGAATCCTCACCACGACCGCCGATTCCGGCGTCCGCTCGGCCTCCAAGGTGCCGCCGTGCCGGGCCACCAGCCGCCACACCAATGCCAGCCCCAGCCCGTGGTGGTCGGATTTGGTGGAGTATCCGCGCTCCGTCGCGCGGGCGAACGCGTCGGCGGACATGCCCGGCCCGCTGTCGGCCACGCGCACCAGCAGGTCCGAATCCCCGGCGCGCACTGTGACTTCCACCCACGCGTCGGGCTGCCGGGCGACGGCGTCGAGGGCATTGTCGACGAGATTGCCTACCAGGGTGATTATTTCGTGCACGGTCAGCGGCGCCGCGGAATCGACGTGGGTGTCGTCCCCGACCGTCAGCTCGACCCCGCGCTCGATCGCCTGATCCACCTTGCCCAGCAACAGCGCCGCCAGCGCGGGCTCGTGCACCGCCGCGGTCAGCCGGTCGATGAGTGCCTGGGACAGTTGCAATTCCGCGGTCGCGAAGTCGACGGCCTCCCCGAACTGCCCCAGCTCCACCATCGTGATCACCGCGTGCAACCGGTTGGCCGACTCGTGCGACTGCGCGCGCAGCGATTCGGCCAGGCCGCGCGCGGAGTCCAATTCGCCCATGATGTCCCGCAATTCGGTGTGATCGCGCACGGTGAGTACAGTGCCGACCCACCCCGCCGACTTCGCGAGCTCCGTCCGCTTACCATCCCCGATGCCCCGCCGACGGCCGGACCAGGTGACGATGTCCTGGTTGACGACCAGCACGCGTTCGGGTGTCACGTGCATCTCGTCCCGCACGACCACGGACTCCAGCCGTCGCAGCGATACCGGCAGATCCGTGCGGCGCACCGGTCCGTCCGGCAGGTCCAGCAGGCGGCGGGCCTCGTCGTTCACCACCGCGGCCACCTCGGCGTCCCGGTCGAACACCACCAGGCCCTCGTGCACCGAATGCAGAACGGCGTCGTGATGCTCGTACAGGATGCGCAATTCCGCGGGGCCCAAGCCGTGCGTCTGGCGCAGCAGCCGTCTGCGGAACAGCAGCGCACCCAGCACCGCCAGCAGCAGGCCCGCCGCGGCCACGCCCAGGATCAGCGGCAGCTGCGCGAGCACCTCGTCGCCGATCCGCGCGCGGGTCACGCCCGCCGAGACCAGCGCGATGACGCGGCCCCCGTCGACGACGGGTGTCACCGCCCGGATGGAGGGGCCCAGCGTTCCGGTGTAGGTCTCGGTGAACGTCGCACCGGCCAGCGCGCGATCGATGGTGCCGCTGAACGGCTTTCCGATCTGTGTGACATCGGTGTGGGTGTAGCGGGTGCGGTCGGGCGCCATCACGACGATGAAGTCGACGCCGGTCCGCACCCGGATCCGCTCGGTCACCGGCTGCAGCAGCGCCGTCGGGTCCGGGGTCCGCACCGCCGCGATCGTGGAGGGCGCCTGCGCAACCGACACCGCGATGCCCACGACCCGCTGACGCGTCGCGTCGTCCTGTTCGCGGCGCACCTCCCACACCGCCAGTGCCGACCCGGCGGCGATGACGACGACCAGCACGACGAGCTGGACGAGGAAGACCTGACCGGCCAGGGTCATGCGCCGGTTCCACACACCCACCTCCCGTGAACGAAATGTACGCAATGGTGACCGTCGTCACGGTAGCCGTCAGGATGACTCTTCGAACGCGTGGCCCAGATCACGCGGGTACCGGAGGACTTGCCATGACAACCGCTGCACGATCGGGTCGCCGCGACCGTACCCACTGGCTCTATCTGGCCGTCATCGCGGCCGTCGTGGCCGGCGTCCTGGCCGGTTGGCTGGCTCCCGGATTCGGCAAGTCGGTGGGCCAGCTGGGCACCATGTTCGTCAGCCTCATCACCATGATGATCTCGCCGGTCATCTTCTGCACGATCGTGCTCGGCATCGGCTCGGTGCGCGCCGCGGCCCGCGTGGGCCGGATCGGCGGGCTCTCCATCGTCTACTTCATGGTCATGTCCACGGTGGCCCTGGCGATCGGGCTGCTGGTCGGCAATCTGGTGCATCCGGGCACCGGGCTGAACATTCACGCGCACGCCAAGGATGCCCTGGTCTACGCCAAGCAGGCCGCGGGCGGCGGTGGCACCTGGCACTTCCTGGAGAGCATCGTCCCGACCTCGCTGCTGTCCTCGCTGACCGCGGGCAGCGTGCTGCAGACGCTGTTCGTCGCGCTGCTGGCCGGATTCGCGATCCAGGCGATGGGCAAGTCCGGCGAGCCGATCCTGCGCGGCGTCGGATTGGTGCAGAAGCTGGTGTTCAAGATCCTGAGCATGATTCTCTGGGTCGCCCCGATCGGCGCGTTCGGCGCGATCGCGAACGTGGTGGCCAGTACCGGCCTGGATGCGGTGAAGCAGCTCGCGACGCTGATGCTCGCGTTCTACCTCACGTGCCTGGTCTTCGTCTTCGGCGTGCTGGGCGCACTGATGAGGGTTGCGTCCGGCGCGTCGATCTTCAAGCTGGTGCGGTACCTGGCCCGCGAGTATCTGCTGATCTTCTCGACGTCCTCTTCCGAATCGGCGCTGCCGCGGCTGATCGCCAAGATGGAGCACCTGGGCGTCGAGCGTTCGACGGTGGGAATCGTTGTGCCGACCGGATATTCGTTCAATCTGGACGGCACCGCGATCTACCTGACGATGTCCTCGCTGTTCATCGCCGATGCGATGGGCAAGCCGATGGCGCTGGGCGAGCAGATCGGCCTGCTGGTCTTCATGGTCATCGCCTCCAAGGGCGCGGCCGGGGTGACCGGCGCGGGCCTGGCGACGCTGGCGGGCGGTCTGCAGAGCCATCGCCCGGACCTGCTCGGCGGCGTCGGACTGATCGTGGGCATCGACCGGTTCATGTCCGAGGCCCGCGCGATCACGAACTTCTCCGGCAACGCCGTGGCCACGGTCCTGGTCGGCACCTGGACGCGGACCATCGATCCCGACAGGGTGCGCCGGGTGCTCGATCGCGAACTGCCCTTCGACGAATCGATGGTGCAGGAGCACGATGCTCCCGAAATGCCCGCTCCCGTCGAGGAAAAGGACCTGGTCACGGCCTGAACCCGCCGTGTTCCCGGTGCGCCGGCGCCCTCCGCTCCCCAGCGTGAGGGCGTCGGCGTTTCCGTTTTTCCGCGATTGCTCGCGATGCCCGAGACTGCCGTAAACGACACGCCAATGGATCTATAGCAGTACATTCGGCAGTTCGACCTACGGTTGCTACGGGGTGACTACACAGCAGGAGGGTGAGCGAGTGACCGATACGACCGCGGCGAAGCTGGCGCTGCTGTACCGAAATCTGGAAGCGGCAAAGGAACCCGCCGGGCCCGCCGCCGTGGCGAAGCGGGCACGCAAGGGCATCGCCGGCCCGCGCGAGCGCATCGACATGCTGCTCGATGCCGGGAGTTTCGTCGAGATCGGCGCCCTGGCAAGGCAACCCGGGCAGCCCGACGCGCTGTTCGGCGACGGGGTGGTCACCGGGCGCGGCACCGTCGAGGGCCGCCCGGTGGTCGTCATCGCGCACGATCAGACGGTGTTCGGCGGCTCGGTCGGCGAGATGTTCGGCCGAAAGGTCGCCAAGGCAATGGATTTCGCCGCCGACACCGGATGCCCGTTCATCGCGATCAACGACTCCGGCGGCGCGCGCGTGCAGGACGCGGTGACGTCGCTGGCCTGGTACGCGGCGATGTGCCGTCGGCAGCTCCGGCTCTCCGGCGTGGTGCCGCAGATTTCGGTGATGCTTGGCAAATGTGCTGCGGGAGCCGTGTATTCACCGATCAACACCGACGTGCTCGTCGCCACGAAATCGGCGTACATGTTCGTCACGGGGCCCGAGGTGATCCGCGAGGTCACCGGCGAGGAGGTCAGCCTCGAGGAACTCGGCAGCGCCCAGGCCCAGGCCGACAACGGCAACATCCACCACGTGGCCGCGGACGAACGCGCCGCATTGGACTGGGTCCGTTCGTATCTCGGCTTCATGCCGTCGAGCTGCTTCGATAGCCCGCCGGTCGTCAATCCCGGAATCGAACCCGAGGTCACCGAGTCGGATCGGGAGCTGAACGCCGTCATCCCGGACTCCGACCGCGCCGGCTACGACATGCACGACATCCTGCTGCGCATCTTCGACGACGGCGACTTCCACGAGGTCGGCGACGCCTCGGCACTCAACATCATCACCGGATTCGCCCGCGTGGACGGCCGTCCCGTCGGCGTCGTCGCCAATCAGCCCCTGGTGTCCAGCGGGGCCATCGACGCGCGCTGCTCGGACAAGGCCGCCCACTTCATCCGGCTCTGCGACGCGTTCAGCCTCCCCCTGGTCTTCGTCGTCGACACCCCGGGCGTACTGCCCGGCGTGGACGAGGAGCGGATGGGCGTCATCAAGCGCGGCGGTCGTTTCTTCTATGCCGTGGTCGAGGCGAGTGTCCCGATCGTCTCGGTGATCGTGCGCAAGGCCTACGGCGGCGGCTACGCCGTCATGGGGTGCAAACAGCTCGGCGCGGATATCAACCTGGCGTGGCCCACCGCCCGCATCGCGGTCATGGGCGCCGAGGCCGCGGTCCGGCTCATCGGGCGCCAGCAGCTGGCCGCGGCCTCCGAGGAAGACCGGCCCGCGCTGCGCGAGCAGCTCATCGACTTCTACAACACCGCCGTGGCCACCCCGTGGATCGCGGCCGAGCGTGGATACATCGATGCGGTGATCGAACCGGCGCACACCCGGCTGGAGATCCGCAAGGCGCTGCAATTGCTGCGCGACAAGACCGTTCAGGCCGGGCCGCGCAAGCACCATCTGCTCCCGCTCTGACCCGCGCCGACCCCGCGGTCCGCGGGGTTCACCGGATCAGCACGTCGGCATCGTCCGGCAGCCCGTCCACCGGCCACCAGCGCAGATCGGTGGATTCCGAACTGCGCACCGGCACAGCACCTTCCGGTGCCGTGATCCTGAACAGCAGATCCAGGTGCCGGGTCGGGCGACCCAGGGAGCACGTGATCGGATGGGCCTGGGCGCCGTACAGCCCCGGTTCGAGTGTCAGGCCGGCGATGCCCGACTCCTCGGTGGCCTCCCGCAGGGCCGCGGCCTGCACCGAGTCGTCGGATTCCTCGCAGTGGCCGCCGAGCTGGATCCAGCGGCCCACGCGCGGATGCAGGGTCAGCAGCACCTCGCCCTGATCGTGCGAGAAAACGACCGCCGAGGCCGTGATGTGGCCGGGCGCGTGCTCGCGCAGGCAGCCGCGCGGCGCCGAGCCCAGGAAGGCCAGCATCGCCTCGCGCACCGATTGCTCCGGACTGGTTGCCGGAGACCACCTTTCGAGCAGTTCGGTTGCCGACGCATGCAATGAGCCCGCGCTCATCCGTTTCCTTCCATTCGGCCGATCTCCCGGGCGGCAGATCGATTCGAGCACACCCGGCGAACCGGGCCGGGCGCGCTCGCATCCGCCGCGCACCCGGACCACTCACCTACAGTTCCAGCAATCCGTCCCCGGAATCGCGCAGCGCGCGCGGGGACAACTCCTCGGTCGGGTACCCGACGGCGATGGCACCCAGCGGATTCCAGTCCGCGGCCAGCCCCAGCACTTCGCGAGTGAGCTCCGGGGCGAAGATCGTCGATCCGATCCAGCAGCTGCCCACGCCCTCGGTCGCCAGCGCGACCAGCAGGCCCTGCACCGCCGCGCCGACCGCGACGGTGAACATGGTCGACTCGGCGGCGCGGCGGCGCTCGTCCGGATAGTCGTGCGCACCGTCGGGCACGCAGATCGGGATGATCACCTCCGGGGCGCCCACGAGAATCTGCCCACGCGCCACGCGGCGCTCCACCCGTTCGGCGGCCCAGCCGTCGGCGGACAGGTCCGCGCGCCACTTCTCGGCCATCGCCGTCAGCCACCGCGCGCGCAGTTCCCGGTCCCGCACCCACACGAACCGGACGGGCCGGGTGTGATGCGGCGCCGGTGCGGTCAGCGCCGCGGCCACCGCGGACCGGATCACCTCGGGTTCCACTGGCGTATCGGCGAATTGGCGTACCGAGCGGCGCAGCAGCAGCGCCTCGCGGCGCCCCTTGTCGATGGCCTCGGCGGTGCCGAGCCAGAACAGGTCGTCCTCGCCGCCGCGCACCAGATCCGCCGCACGGGAGCCGTCGTCGTGCGGGCTCAGCCCGCGCACCACCGCCACCGGGACACCGCCGAGCTTGCCCTTGGCCAGATCCGCGGCCGCGGCCAGCTCGTCGGCGACCGCGACCTGGGTCACGTGCAACTCGTTGCCCTGGCCGTCGACCGCGCCCGCGTAGTCGTGCAGCACCCGCAGCCCGGCCGCGCCGATCGCGGCGTCGGTCTGCCCTGTGCGCCACGCGCGGCCCATGGTGTCGGTGATGACAACCGCGACCCGGACCCCCAGCCGCTGCGCCAGCGCGGACCGCAGGGTCTGTGCGCTGCCGTCCGGATCGGACGGCAGCAGGACCAGCTCGCCCTGGTCGACATTGGAGCCGTCGACACCGGAGGCGGCCTGCACGATGCCCAGCTTGTTCTCGGTGATCAGGGTGCGGCCCTTCTGGGCGAGCACCCGCACCGCCTCGGAGCGCACCAGCTCCCGGCGCACCTCGTCGCGCTCCTCGGGATCCGCGGGCGCGGCCACGATGCGCCCCTCGGCCTTGGCGACGATCTTGCTGGTGACCACGAGGATGTCGCCGTCGGCGAGCCACGGGGCCTGCGCCGCAATGTGTTCGGCGACATCGTCGCCCGGACGGAACTCCGGCAGGCCCGGCACCGGAATGATGCGGAGATCGCCGCCGGGCGCGTGATCGCCGGACTCGGGCAGGATCGAATTCACGACTGCACCTCGCTGGCGCTCGGCTCCGTCGTGCCTTCGGCATGCTGGCACATTGGTTCGCTCCGCTGCGCTCCGCTCACGGCTTCACCCCCGCGATATCAAGCGCCTCGCGCACCATCTCCGCGGTGGCGGCCGGGTCGCTCATGAGCAGCGGCACGCTGCGCACCTCCACGCCCGGCACCTGCGCGGTGTCGGTGGAATGGACGAGCCAGCCGTCCAGGATGCCGGTGTCCGAGCGCGCGCCGAAATGCCGGCCGATGGCCTCGGCCGAGGTCTCCACCCCGAGCACCGAGAGACATTCGTCGGCCATGCCGCGCAGCGCCTTTCCGTCGATCACCGGCGACAGCCCGACGACGCTCGCCGATGTGGTGCGCAGCGCACCGCGGATTCCGGGCACCGCCAGGATCGCGCCGATGCTCACCACGGGGTTCGACGGCGCCAGCAGGACCGCGTCAGCGCTCTCTATGATTTCGGTCACACCGGGGGCAGGCTTGGCCTGATCCGCCCCGATTGTGACGAATCCATGGGTCTCAACGGTCGCACGGTACCTGACCCACCACTCCTGAAAATGAATCGCGCGACGTTCGCCAGGGTTGTCCGGTTCGCTGATCACGACGTGTGTTTCGCACCTGTCGTCGGTTGCTGGAAGCAGTTTCACACCCGGTTGCCAGCGGTTGCACAGGGCCTCGGTCACCGCCGAGAGCGGGTAACCCGCACGCAGCATTTCACTGCGCACCAGATGGGTGGCGATATCTCGATCGCCGAGACCGAACCAATCGGGCTGCGCGTGATATTTCGCCAGTTCCTCCTTGGCGTGCCAGGTTTCCCCCTGCCGGCCCCAACCGCGCTCGGTATCGATGCCCCCACCGAGGGTGTACATGCAGGTGTCGAGATCGGGGCAGATTCGCAGACCGTGCATCCAGACGTCGTCGCCGACGTTCACGATCGCCGAAATATTCGCTTCGGGCAGCAGTTCGCGCACGCCCTGCAGGAACCGTGCGCCACCGACTCCGCCGACCAACACCGCAATGCTGGGCTGTGCCCCCGCCTCGCCCGTATCGGTCGCGATGTCCGCTTGTTCTCCAGTCACATCCGCATAGCCTATGCGTTGATCTGAAGATCACGCTTCGGGGCATATTTGCTGGTCATTTGCTACTCGGAGGTTACCGAACGGCCTCGAGGATAGCGGTGGATAGTAACGGAATTGTGTCAGCAGCTTGACCATCACGGCGTCCGGCGTGTCTAATCACAGGCATGTCATTTCAGGTGTGCGCGAGAGTGCAAGGCGCAGACCAGATTTCGAACAGATGTTCGAACGAGAATGACGAGCTCGGGGATGTCCGCGGGACAACGTCGCGGTGTTGGGCCGTCGGTTTGCAGATCGGGTCCGACGGATAAATCTTTCTGCGCTAACACACAGTGAGGAGGCGGAGCGATGGCCGAGGAGCTGGCCCCGTCGGGCATTCCGGGTGGTGTATCGCAAACCGATTCCATGGCAGGCGCAGCACCTGGCGTCTACATGGACAGCTGGATCGACGAAGAAGGAGAGGGGGGAACCATGGCGATGGGGGCCGCACCACGGCAGGGAGGACAGTGGGCAGCCAACCAGCGCAAGCCTGAGCCGCCGAAGTTGAGTCTCATCGTCACGGACTTCGATGCCATGTTCGACACCATCGAAGAGCAGTGGCAGGAACGGGCCCTGTGCGCCCAGACGGATCCGGAGGCGTTCTTCCCCGAGAAGGGCGGTTCCACGCGCGAGGCGAAGCGGATCTGCCTGGGCTGCGAGGTACGGGACGAGTGCCTGGAATACGCACTCGCACACGACGAGCGCTTCGGCATCTGGGGTGGCCTCTCCGAGCGGGAGCGCCGCCGCCTCAAGCGCGGCATCGGTTAGCCGGGAGCCCGGGGGGTCCACCACCCCTGCGGCTCCCGTTTCACATTCATTCCTCGGGATCGATGACGTCCGGCTCGACACCGAGATACGTCGCGATCTGCTGAACGAGCACCTCGCGCAGCAGATCCACCAGATCGTCCGGATCGTTCGCACGCAGCTCCAGCGGCTTGCGGAACAACACCACGCGGGCGCGCGTCGCCGCCCCGCGCGCATCGACGCCCGCCGGGACCAGCCGGGACAGCGGCACCGGCCCATCGGCCACCACCTCGTCCGGCCAGGTCACCGAATCCGGGTGCAGCGGACGGATTTTCGGCACATCGTCGACCGCGATATCGAGCTTGGTGAGGCGGTCGTGCCAGCGGCTGTCCAGCGGTGCGAACGCCTCGAGAACCAGCCGGTCGAACTGCTGGCCCCGGGTGCGCCAAGCCGGCACCGTCGGCGGCAGCATCGGGCCGCGCAGGCCCCGCCCGCGACGGATCACCGAGCGTGCCGTCGGCGGCCGGCGCTTGCGTGAACGGGTCATAACCACGACAGTAGTCACCCCGTCCCGGCCGGTGCAGCCGAGGTTGAAGGCCGCAAACTGGCCCCGTGATTCGTGCGTGTCTTCGCGGCGCGCGGGCGCGCGGAGGGTTACTCTCCTTTGCGTGATTCCCATGCGTCGTTGCTGCCGACCAGGCTGCAAGAACCCGGCCGTTGCGACGCTGACCTACGTCTACTCCGACTCCATGGCCGTCGTCGGCCCGCTGGTCACCGTCGCCGAGCCGCACTCCTGGGATCTGTGCGAGACCCACGCCTCCCGCATCACCGCCCCCAAGGGCTGGGAGATGGTCCGGCACGAGGGCGGATTCTCCTCCAGCACCCCCGACGACGACGATCTGACCGCGCTGGCCGAGGCCGTGCGCGAGGCCGGAATGCGCCGCCGCGCACCGGAACCCGAGCAGCGCAGATACCAGGACTACCAGCCCGCACCGCAGCGCCCGGCACGTCCGGCGCGCACCGGGCGACGCGGGCACCTGCGCGTCCTCCCCGATCCGCCGAACTGAGTGCGGCACTACTAGGGTGTTGGGCATGACAGTCGCCCGGTCTGCCGAATCCGTTCAAGCAGTTGTCAAGGCATATGACGTACGGGGAGTGGTCGGAGAGCAGATCGACGACGGTTTCGTGCGCGATGTGGGTGCGGCGTTCGCTCGCCTGATGCGCGGTGAGAACGCGACCCAGGTGGTCATCGGCCACGATATGCGCGACTCCTCCCCCACCCTGGCCGCCGCCTTCGCCGCCGGCGTGCGGGCGCAGGGCCTGGACGTGGTGCATATCGGCCTGGCTTCCACCGACGAGCTGTACTTCGCCTCCGGCCGTCTCGGCTGCCCCGGCGCGATGTTCACCGCCAGCCACAACCCGGCCCGCTACAACGGCATCAAGCTGTGCCGGGCCAACGCGCTGCCGGTCGGGCAGGACACCGGCCTGGCCACCATCTCCCGCGAACTCATCGAGGGCGTGCCGGCGTACGACGGCACCCCGGGCGCCGAGAGCACCCGGGACCTGCTCGAGCCCTACGCCGAATTCCTGCGCGGGCTGGTCGATCTGGGCTCGGTGCGCCCGCTGAAGGTCGCGGTCGACGCGGGCAACGGCATGGGCGGCCACACGGTGCCCGCGGTGCTGGGAGCGGTCGGCGCGCTCACCATCGAGCCGCTGTACTTCGAACTCGACGGCTCGTTCCCCAATCACGAGGCCAATCCGCTGGATCCGAAGAATCTGGTGGACCTGCAGAAGTTCGTCCGCAGCACCGGCGCCGACATCGGCCTGGCCTTCGACGGCGACGCCGATCGCTGCTTCGTCGTGGACGAGCGCGGCGAGCCCGTCTCGCCCTCCGCGATCACCGCCCTGGTGGCCGAGCGCGAGCTGGCCAAGGAGCCGGGCGCGACGATCATCCACAACCTGATCACCTCGCGCGCGGTGCCGGAACTCGTGACCGAACTCGGCGGCACCCCGATCCGCACCCGGGTGGGCCACTCGTTCATCAAGCAGGAGATGGCGGCCACCGGCGCAATCTTCGGCGGCGAGCACTCCGCGCACTATTACTTCCGCGACTTCTGGGGCGCCGATTCGGGCATGCTCGCGGCCCTGCACGTGCTGGCGGCGCTCGGCGAGAAGGATCGCCCGCTCTCGGAGCTCGCCTCGGCGTATGAAACGTATGCGGCCTCCGGAGAGATCAATTCCACAGTGGCCGACGCGAAGGAGCGGACGATGGCCGTGCTGGAGGCGTTCCGGGACCGGGCCGTTTCGGTGGACCGGCTGGACGGTGTGACGGTGCACCTGCCCGAGGAGGCATGGTTCAATCTGCGCGCCTCCAACACCGAACCGCTGCTGCGCCTGAACGTCGAGGCCCGATCGTCCGAGGAAGTAGACGCACTCGTAACCGAGATCCTGGGCATCGTGCGCGGCTGACTGGAATAGTGGAATCACAGGGTGTGTATTCGCCCGGAACGGACAGGTTTCCCGGCCTGGTGACTCGATGAGGGGAGGTGGCAACGCCCGATGATCGCAGGGACACCCGTACTCGACCTCGATGACGTCGCCTCGCTGGAGGCCGCCGACTCCGGAGGGAATTTGCGTTCGGCCGCATCCGGCGGCGCGCAGGTGCGCGCCACGGCGGCGGCCGTGAGTGAGGACGTGCTGGGGCGGCTGCGCGACATGCGGCCACGCAGCCTGGTCGTCGTCACCGGCGCGGGCCGAGCCGCCCGCGCGGCCGCCGTGCTCCTGGCCTGCCTGGGCGACCGGGCCGGTCTGCCGATCGTGCCCGTCTCGGCCCTGCCGCAGTGGGTGGGCCCGCTCGATGTGGTGCTGGTCGCCGCCGACGACTCGGGCGATCCGCGCATCGTCGAAGCGGTGGATCGCGCGCTGCGCCGCAGCGCCGAGGTGGTCGTGGCCGCCCCCGAGGAGGGCCCGCTGCGCACCGCCGCCGCCGGCAGCGCGGTGCTGCTCCCACCGCGGGTGCGGGTGCTCGACCACAACCGCGTGCTGCGCTATCTCGCCGTCGGCATCGCCGTGCTGCAGGTGGTGGATCCGGCGCACATCGGTCCGCTGACGCCCGAGCTGAACGCGCTGGCCGATGCGCTCGATGCCGAGGCGCTGAGCGACGGCCCCACCAACGAGGTCTTCCACAATCCGGCCAAACTCCTGGCCGCGCGCATGCAGCAGCGCCGCATCGTGCTCGCCGGCGACTCGGCCGGGGCGAACCAGGTGGCGCTGCACGGTGCCGAGGTGCTGCTGGCCACGGCCGGGCAGATCGCCGCGGCCGCCGATCTGGCCGAGGTCGCCGCCGCCCACACCCGCATCTCCGCGGCCGCCGGTGCGGCCGCGCCCGGTTTCGATCCGCTCTTCCATGACGAGCAGCTCGACGGCCCGGCGCCGGTGCAGCGGGTGGGCCTGTTCGTGGTGAGCGGCGACCCGGATCAGGTCGCTGCCCGCCGCCGGCTGGCCCTGTTCGGCAATGGATCCGGACTGATCGATGCCGAACTGGTGAATCTCGAGGCAGAGGCGGGCAGTGAGCTGGAAAAGCTGGCGGTGCTGATGCTGCGCCTCGAGATGGCCGCGGCCTATCTGCGTCTGCTCGGCGGTCCCGCGGCCGCCACCGGCGGTCCTGCCCACTACGACAGGGGCAATTTCTAGTGCACGAACTCGTTGGCGCGTTGCGTTCCTATGCCTGGGGTTCGCGCACCGCGCTCGCTCAGCTGTGCGGGCGGGAGGTGCCCTCGGCGCATCCGGAGGCCGAGCTGTGGTTCGGCGCCCATCCCGCCGATCCGGCCAAGGTGCGCGTCGACGGGCGCTTCGAGTCGCTGCTCGAATGGGTCGCCGAGGATCCGCAGCGGGAATTGGGCGCTGTCGCACCGGAATTCGGCGGCCGGCTGCCGTTCCTGATGAAGATCCTGGCCGCGGAGGAACCCCTGTCGCTGCAGGCGCACCCCAGCGCCGATCAGGCACGGGCGGGATTCGCGCGGGAGAACAAGCACCAGGTGCCGCTGGATTCGCCGATGCGCAACTACCGCGACGACAGCCACAAGCCCGAACTCGTGGTGGCGCTCGAGCGGTTCGAGGCGCTGGCCGGGTTCCGCGATCCGCACCGCTCGGTCGCGTTGCTGCGCGCGCTGGCCGTGCCGGAATTGGCGTCCTACGCCGAACTGCTGGCCGCACAACCGGATTCCTCCGGGCTGCGCACCCTGTTCACCACCTGGATCACGCTGCCACAGGCGATGGTGGCCACGCTGCTGCCCAAGGTGCTCGACGGCTGCGTCCGGTATCTGTCGGACAGTCACACCGAATTCCTGCCCGAGGTACGCACCGTCCTCGAGCTCGCCGAGGCCTATCCCGGCGACGCCGGCGTGCTGGCGGCGCTGCTGCTCAACCGGATCACCCTCGACCCCGGACAGGGTCTGTTCCTCGCGGCCGGGAACCTGCACGCCTATCTGAGCGGGATGGGCGTGGAGATCATGGCCAATTCCGACAATGTGCTGCGCGGCGGCCTGACCCCCAAGCACGTCGACGTGCCCGAGCTGCTGCGGGTGCTGGACTTCGAACCGCTCGAGGTGCCCGTCGTGGCGCCCGAACCGGTCGGCGATCATTCGTACCGGTATCGCACGCCCGCACCGGAATTCGCGCTGCGGCGTTTCGAACTCGAGGCCGGGGCCGAGCCGGTGCCGATTCCGCGCACCGGGCCGGGCATCCTGCTGTGCACGGCGGGAACGGTACGCCTGCTGCAGGGCCGCGACGAGCTGCTGATCACCCCCGGCGGAGCGGCGTGGATTTCCGCCGCGGACACCAATATCCGGGCGCAGGCGGCGGAGGGACCCGCCCAGGTGTTCTGCGCGTGTGTGGGCGGAGAGTAGGGACCGCGCTCACCCTGCGACCCGTGGACAGGTAGATTAACGGACAAATCGGACATGCGGTGCGCGCGGAGCCGCTGAGCCGGACGGGTGTGACGGCGAAAGGGCTTGGGCGACACGATGTCTGCCAGCGGTGGCAAAAAGGCGATCTTCGCGGCGCTGAGCGCGAACGCGGGCATCGCGGTGGCGAAGTTCGCCGGCGCGTTCATCACCGGTTCGGGATCGATGCTCGCCGAGGCGGTGCATTCGCTCGCCGACACGGGCAATCAGGGGCTGTTGTTGCTGGGCCGCAAACGCGCCGAGCAGCAGGCCGACGAACGGCACCCCTTCGGCTACGGACGCAACCGGTACTTCTATTCGTTCGTGGTGGCGCTGGTGCTGTTCACCCTCGGTTCGATGTACGCGATCTGGGAGGGAATACACAAGATTCAGCACCCGGAGAAACTGAGCTCGCCGGTGGTGGCGGTCGTCATCCTCGCCGTCGCCGCGGCGCTCGAGGGCTACAGCTTCGCCACCGCGATGCGGGAATCGGCCGCGCTGCGCGGCGATACCGGCTGGTGGCGGTTCATCCGCACCTCACGCAATCCGGAACTGCCGGTCGTCATGCTCGAGGACACCGGGGCGCTCATCGGCCTGCTGATCGCGCTGCTCGCGGTGGTCCTGACGATGCTCACGAACGATCCGGTCTGGGACGGCATCGGCACCGTCGGTGTCGGAATCCTGCTGGGCGCCATCGCGATCGTGCTGATCGTCGAGATGAAGAGCCTGCTGATCGGCGAGGGCGCGACGCCGGATCAGGTGCGGGCGATTCGTGAGAACCTCGTCGACGGGGTCCGCATCGACCGGGTCATCCATCTGCGCACGGAATACCTCGGCCCGGAGGACATGCTCGTCGCGGCGAAGGTGGCGATCGTGCCGGGGCTGGAGATCGCCGATATCGCCGCCGCCATCGACGACGCCGAGGCCCGGGTGCGGGCGGCGGTGCCGGTCGCGCGGCTGATGTACATCGAGCCGGATCTGTATCGCACCCAACCGGCGGCCTGACCCGTCATCGTTGGCTCAGGATCGACGCTGATGCCGCAGGCGCGAGCGGCGGGCCAGGCTGCTACGGGGCCGCTTTCGGCGCGGTGCGCCGCAGCAGCGCAAGCGGATCCTCGGTGATGCCGAACCGTGTGTGCAGGGCGTGGCGGGCCGCATGCAGCCCCGACATGCCGTGCACGCCCGGTCCCGGCGGGGTGGACGCGGAGCAGAGGTAGACACCCGGCAACGGGGTCGAGTACGGATTCCAGCGCGGGGTGGGGCGGAAAATGGTCTGACGCATCGTCATTGCTCCCGCCGAGATGTCCCCGCCGATGTAATTCGCGTTGTAGAAGGGCATTTCGGCCGCGGTGCGCACGTGCCGGGCCAGGATCAGGTCCCGCACACCCGGGGCGAAACGCTCGAGCTGGGCGATCATGGTGTCGCTGACGTCGCGGGTCGAGCCGTTGGGCACGTGGGCGTAGGCGTAGAGCGTGTGGCCGCCCTGCGGAGCACGCGTGTCGTCGACGACATCGGGCTGCACGACCAGAACGTAGGGGCGGTCCGCATGATGTCCTGCGGCAACGGCCCTTTCGGCGGCGACCGCCTCGGCGCGGGTGCCGACCACGTGCAGCGTGCCGGCCGATGCGCACCCGGGCGCCCGCCACGGTACGGGGCCCGACAGCGCGAAGTCGACCTTGCAGGCCGCGCCGCCGTAGCGGACGCGGCCCAGCCGCGCGGCGTACCCCGCGGGCAACCGGTCACCGGCCAGGCGCAACAGCTCCGCGGGCGCGGTGTCCAGGAGAATCGTTCGCGCGCCACGGAATTCGTCGAGCGAATCGACACGGCTCCCCGTAACGATGCGGCCACCGGACTTCTCGATCTCCGCGGCCAGCGCGTCCGCGATCGCCTGGCTGCCGCCGCGCGGAATCACCCAGCCGTCGACGTGGGCGAGGCTGCCCAGCAGCAGCGCGACACCGGCGGCGGAGAAGGCCCGCGGCGGGATGATGGCGTGCGCGGCGATGCCGGTGAGCATCGCGGGGGCCACCTCATCGCGAAAACGCATGCCCCACAAAGGCGATGCCTGCTCGAGCAGGCGCAGCCCGAACCGCACGCCTGTCGCCGCGCGCAGGGGCGGATGCCGCAGATCCGACATCGCCAGCGCGACAAGCTCCTGCCATTCGCGCACGAGCGGCCCGAACAACCGCCGCCACGCCGCGCCGTCGCGCCCCAGCCCCGCGACCGTGCGATCCAGGTCGCGCCACGCCAGCCCCGCGCCGCCGCCGTCGAGCGGATGCGCGTAGGAGATCTCGGGCGCCAGCAGCTCCACCCCGTGCGCGGCAAGATCGAACGCCCGGAAGAACGGCGAGGCCGCCGCCATCGGGTGCGCCCCCGCACAGACATCGTGCCGATATCCCGGCAGCGTCAATTCCGCTGTGCGGCAACCACCTCCGACCGTCTCGCCGGCCTCGTGCACCTCGACGGCCAGGCCCGCCCTGGCCAGGATCACCGCCGCGGCCAGCCCGTTGGGCCCCGCTCCGACCACCACGGCGTCAACCATGTCAACCACGCTACAGCGCGGTTCCCCGCCACCCGATGCGGCAGCTCCCACGCGCCGACTGTGCCCGCGGGCGCACCTCCCTCCCCGTCAGCAATCACGGCATGGTTCCCCGCAGTCACCCGACGACCGGCGGCTCCCTCCGCGTCCAGTGCTCCACGAGAAGGGAAAGGCGCTGGTCACGAAAGCTCGGCCGCAGGCGGCCCTCCTGTTCCAGGGTGGCCAGGCCGTGCAGGGCGCTCCAGCCGACCTCGGTAGAGGTTTCCACATCATTCTCGCCCGCGAAGGGTGCGAACACGGCGGCCAGCTCGCCGAAGGCGTCCTGCAACGCCTGCGGCGCACCCGGTCCGAAGATCAGGTCCACCTTCTGTACGAACATTGCGTCGTAGAGCGCCGGGCTGCTGCGCGCGAAGTCCAGATAGCCGCCCGCGACCGCGGTCAGGGCCTGCTCGGGGGTGTCCGCCGCCTCGCGCAACCGGCGCGATCGGGCGGCCAGCTCGGTAAAGCCCTCGATCGCGACAGCGGCCACGATCGCGTCCCGATTGGCGAAGTGGCTGTACAGCACGGGCTGGCTGTACTCGATGGCGTCGGCCAGTCGTCGTATCGTCACCGCCTCCCAGCCCTGGGATTCGGCGATGTCGCGGGCGGTTTCGATGATCAGCTGATGTCGTTCAGCGCGCTGGCGCTCTCGACGGGTCTGTGTGGTCATGGCAGAATTCTAGCATCGCTAGACAAAGTAGCTCTGCACGTTCTAGCATTGCCTCATCACTTAGCACCGCTAGAAATTGGAGCGTCGACATGACTGTATCCCGCATCACGACCGGACTCGCCCTGATCGGCGCGGCCTTCATCCTGTACATCGGCGTCGGATATCTGGTCGCACCCGCGTGGATGGCGCACAGCTTCGGCCTGCCCGCCTGGCCGCACGGCCAGGCCGCCGCATTCATGAATCTCAAGGGCGTACGCGACGTCACCTCCGGCGTCGTCATCCTGGCGCTGCTGATCGCCCGCCAGCGGTTCGCCCTGGGCGTTGCCATGCTCGCCTTCAGCCTCACCCCGCTCGGCGACATGCTGACGGTCCTGACCCACCACGGCTCGGTGGCGACCGCGCTGAGCGTCCACTTCGTCACCGCCGCCCTGGTCATCCTCACCGGCGTGCTGCTGATCCGCGACAGCCGCACCGCGCCCACGGCCATCCCCCAGCCGGTCGCGGTTCCTGCCTGATCCCCTGAACCCGGCCGTACGGCCTGCCGCGCAGTCCGACCGCGCTTCCTCAAACCCGTAGCGGCACTTCCCGGGAACCTGCCGTGACGGCCGGTGGGGCAGCCGATCCGCCCAGCCCACCGCAATACCGATCACCATCGGCAGATCCGGGCTGGTGACGAAGAGGGCGATACCCTATACGTCCGTGGAGAACCGGATCCCGCCGTCGGGCAGGTCGACACCCGGCCAGATTCTCGCGCCGCGTAGTAGTTCGCAGCGGGCGCCGACATTCGCGCCGTCGCCGATCACGGCGTCGCGGACCAGCGCGCGGGGACCGATCCGGGCGCCGAAGCCGATGATCGAACGTTCCACCGTCGCACCGGCTTCCACCCGCGCGCCGTCGAACAGAATCGCACCGTCCAGGCGTGCGCCCGCGCCGACCTCGGCGCCGCGGCCCACGACCGTGCCGCCGATCACCAGCGCTCCGGGCGCGACGCCCGCGCCCGGATGCACCAGCGCCTCGCCGCGCTGACCGGGCAGCGCGGGCGAGGGGGCGATGCCGCGGACCAGATCCGCCGAACCGCGCACGAAGTCCTCGGGGGTGCCCATGTCGCGCCAGTAGGAGGTGTCCACGTGGCCCTGGATGTGCGCGCCCTCGGCCAGCAGCGACGGGAACACCTCGCGCTCCACCGACACCGGGCGACCGGTGGGGATCTTCTCGATGTATTCGCGGCGGAACACGTAGCAGCCGGCGTTGATCTGATCGGTCGGCGGGTCCTGGGTCTTCTCCAGGAAGGCGGTGACCCGGCCGGTGTCGTCGGTGGGCACGCAGCCGAACGCGCGCGGATCGCTCACCCGCACCAGGTGCAGTGTCACATCGGCATTGGTGGCGGCGTGCGTGTCGAGCACCGCGCCCAGATCGGTGCCGCCGAGCACATCGCCGTTGAACACCATCACGGTGTCCGCGCGCAGCTTGGCCAGCACGTTGCGGATGCCGCCGCCGGTGCCCAGCGGCTCGGTCTCGGTGACGTACTCGAGCTCGATCCCGAGCTCGGAGCCGTCGCCGAAGTGCTCCTCGAAGACCTCGGCCTTGAACGAGGTACCCAGCACGACGTGGTTGATCCCGGCGTCGGCGATGCGCGCGAGCAGGTGGTGCAGGAACGGCAGGCCCGCGACAGGAAGCATCGGCTTGGGCGCGGACAGCGTCAGCGGGCGCAGCCGGGTGCCCTGGCCGCCCACCAGGATCACGGCATCGGCCGGGGTGCCGCCATCGGACACAACGTTGTCCGCCATCAATCTCCCCTTGTCAGGTTCGGTCGGTGAAATCGTTGCGCTGCCGCGCGGTGGTCCCGGGCTAGTGCTGGGCGTCGCGGTTGCGCAGCGCAGATCGAACCGCAAGCCGGCAGCGAACCGCAAGTCCGGCCCGCAGCGCCAGCCGCAGCGGGGCCTGCCACCAGTGCGGATGCCGGTCGGCCTGGAAACGATATGCCGAGGCGTGGTGCGCGGGCAGCATCGTCTCGGGATGGCGCCCCGCGGCGTGCCCCTTCGCGTGCGTGACCTCGGCCGATGGCACGAATACATTGTGCCAGCCCGCCCGCCCCATGCGGTCGCCGAAGTCCACGTCCTCCATGTACATGAAGTAGCGGGAGTCGAATCCGTCGATGCTGTCGAAGGCCTCGCGCCGCACCAGCAAGCACGAGCCCGAGAGCCAGCCCACGGTGCGCTCGCTGATCTGCTCGTTGTCCTGGCGGTAGCGCTGGGTCCACGGGTTTCCCGGCCAGACGCTGCCCAGGATCGCGTGGCCGGCGCCGTCGAGCAGCCCGGGCACCGACCGCGCCGACGGGTACACGCTGCCGTCGGGCTCGCGCACCATCGGCCCCAGCGCACCCGCGCGAGGCCAGCGCTTCGCGGCCTCGAGCAGCGTGTCGATCGAATCGTTGCCCCACCGGATATCGGGGTTGGCGATGACGACGTATTCGATCTCCGGATCGATCTCGGCCACCGCCCGGTTGATCGCGCCGCCGTAGCCGATGTTGCCGCCCGTGCGCAGCAGCCGCACGTGCTCGTTCGCCTCGGCCGCTAATTCGGGAGTTCCGTCAGTCGAGCCGTTGTCAGCGAGAATGACCTGCGGCTTCTCACCGGTCGCCGCGGCCAGGGTGCTGATGAAATGCTCGAGGTGCTCGCCCGGCGAGTAGGTCACGGTGACGACGACCAGGCTGGGACGATCCGCATCCGAAGAGTTCACGCGGAGCAGCCTACTGGTGTATGCGCATGGTGAGCGAAGCGAGCGAAAAAATAGGCACAGCCGCCATCGCGCTCGCGCCGGAGCCGAGCTCTAGCAAGGTGGAGGCCCGGCGAGCGAAATAGGCACTGCCGCCATCGCGCTCATGCCGGAGCCGAGGGCTAGCGAGGTGGAGGCCCGGCGAGCGAAGCGAGCGAAATAGGCACTGCCGCCATCGCGCTCATGCCGGAGCCGAGCGCTAGCGAGGTGGAGGCCCGGCGAGCGAAGCGAGCGAAATAGGCACTGCCGCCATCGCGCTCGTGCCGGAGCCGAGCGCTAGCGAGGTGGAGGCATGAGCGCGTCGTCGAGCGCGAGCCGCCAATCGCGCAGCGGGGTGAGACCGGCGGCGGCCCAGGCACTATTCGACAGCACCGAATATGCCGGGCGCGGTGTGGAACTCGGATATTCCGCACTGGTGCAGGGGCGCACCCGCTCGGGATCGGCGCCGATACCGGCGAATACCGCGCGGGCAAGTTCGAACCAGCTGGCCGCACCGGCGTTGGTGGCGTGCAGGATCGCGGGGACCTCCCCGTCGCCCGCCCGGTCCGCCAGTTCCAGCAGGCCCGCGGCCAGATCGGGGGCGAAGGTGGGCGAGCCGATCTGATCGGCGACGACGCTCACCGTGTCGCGCTCGCGCTCGAGCCGGCGCATGGTGGCGACGAAATCGCGCCGATCGCCGGTGTACACCCAGGCGGTACGCACGATGTGCGCGCCCGGCGCCGCGCGCAGCACCGCGCGCTCACCGGCCAGCTTGGAGCGGCCGTAGACGGTGGTCGGTCCGGTCGGATCGCCGGGCTCGTAGGGCCGGTCGCCGGTGCCGTCGAAGACGTAGTCGGTGGAGACGTGAATCAGCGTGGCGCCCACCGCGGTACAGGCGGCCGCGAGCACGCCGGGCCCGGTCTCGTTGCGCGCGAACGCCGCCGCGGCATCGGTCTCGGCGTCGTCGACGGCGGTGTAGGCGGCGCAGTTGAGCACCACGTCTCCGGAGGACAGCACCGCGCGGACCGCCGCGTCGTCGGTGATGTCCAGTTCCTCGCGATTCAGTGCCAGCGCCCGCGGCGCCAGCGCGCGCACCGCCCGGCCGAGCTGCCCGCCCGCGCCCGTCACGACAAGTCGTCCCACGCGGCCAGTCTGGCACGCCGGGCCAGCGGTGGTTCAGGGGTGTATGCGGCCGCGTTGACTAGCCTCGTCTCAGGGGTGGATGCGTGTGTTTCGAATTCCGCGGGCAGGTCCGAAAGGAATGGAGCATTGCCGCAGAGCTGGACCGCAACGACGCCCCGCCGCCGATTAACTCAGGCCGGGCCCGCACGGCTGCTGACGGCCGCAGTCGCCGCAGTCGTGTTCGCCGTCACCGGATTCGGCTGGCACAGCATCGACAAGGTGATCGCGGGCATCGAGCGGATCAGCGACCTGGGCCTGGGCGGCCGCAGCGACGGCGCGACGGACATTCTGATGGTCGGCGTCGACAGCCGCACCGACGCGCACGGCAATCCGCTCACCCCCCGCGAGCGCGCGATGCTGCATGCCGGCGACGAGGTCGGCACCAATACCGACACCATCGTGCTGCTGCGCATCCCCAACGACGGCCGCTCGGCCTCGGCCATCTCGATCCCCCGCGATTCGTATGTCGACATTCCCGGAATCGGCATGGGCAAGATCAATTCGGCCTACGGGTCGACCAAGGAGATGACCCGGGAAAAGCTGGTCAACCAAGGGGTTTCGGCCGCCGACGCCGAACAGGAGGCCACCCGGGCCGGGCGGCAGGTGCTGATCAAGACCGTGGCGAATCTGACCGGCATCACCGTCGACCACTATGCCGAGGTCGGGCTGCTCGGATTCGCGCTGCTCACCGACGCGGTCGGCGGGGTCGAGGTGTGCCTGAACAATCCGGTCGACGAGCCGCTGTCGGGCGCGGACTTCCCGGCCGGCGTGCAGCGCCTCAACGGGCCGCAGGCGCTGAGCTTCGTGCGCCAGCGCCACGATCTGCCGCGCGGGGATCTGGATCGGATCGTGCGCCAGCAGGTGTACATGGCCTCGCTGGTGCATCAGACGCTCAGCGCGAAGATCCTCACCGACCCATCCCGGCTCGATGCGCTCAGCACCGCGGTCGGGCGCACCATCGTGCTCGACGACAACTGGGACGTGCTGTCGTTCCTGCGGCAGCTGCGGGATCTCACCGGCGGCACGGTGAAATTCCAGACGATCCCGGTGCAGGACCTCAACTCGATCCTCGACAACGGCCAGTCGGTGGTGCGGGTGGATCCCCCCGCGGTCCGCTCGTTCGTGGCCGGGCTGATCGACGGATCCGCTGCGGGCCCGGCCCCCACCCCGATCACCGTGGACATCTACAACGCCAGCGGGACCGCCGGGCTGGCCCGGCGGGTAGCACAGGCGTTGGCGGGCAAGGGTTTCCGCACCGGCACGGTGGACAACTGGATCGGCGGGCCGGTATCGACCAGCCGAGTGTCGTCCGGGCGCAGCTCCGATCCGAGGGCGGCGGCGGTGGCCAAGGCCCTGGGCGGGCTGCCGGCGCGGGTCGAGCCGGGGCTGGCGGAGGGGGCCGTGCGCGTGGTGCTGGCCGGTGACTACTCTGGTCCGGGCTCGGCGGGCCCGCTGTTCGACATGTCGGGAACCTCGGCCTCGGGCACCGCGACGCCGGTGCCGCCCGCGCCCCCAATCGACGCAGGCCAGAACGGACCGAAATGCGTGAACTGACCCGGACCCTCACCGACGCGATCCTGGATCCGATCCTGGACCGCGACCCCGCGGGCCCGCGCATCACCTACTACGACGATGCCACCGGCGCACGCATCGAACTGTCCGCCCTGACCCTGGCCAACTGGGCATCCAAGACCGCCAACCTGATTCGCGACGAGTTCGGCCTCATCCCCGGCGCCCGGGTCGCGGTGCTGCTGCCCGCGCACTGGCAGACCGCGGCGGTCCTGCTGGGCGCCTGGTGGGCAGGCGTCGAGGTGGTGCTGCGCCCCGACGACGACGCCGAACTCGCCCTGGTCACCCCCGATCGGCTGGACGAGGTGGACGGCGTCGCCGAGGTCGCGGCGCTGTCACTGGATCCGATGGGCATGCCGGTGCGAGATCTGCCGATCGGCGTCACCGACTTCGCCACCTCGGTGCGCGCCCACGGCGACCAGTTCCATCCCGGGGGCGCCGGCACCGCGCTGGCGGGCATGCCGGTCGGCGAGGTGCTGACCCAGGCCCGTGACTCCGCTGCGCACCAAGGATTTTCAGCCGCCGACCGAGTGCTGTCGAGCACGCCGTGGGACACCCCCACCAAGATCGTCGATGGCCTGGTCGCGGTGTACGCGGCCGGCGCATCCCTGGTTCAGGTCGCCAATCCGGATCCTGCAAAACACGAACACCGCATCAGTTCCGAACGCGTCACCCACGTCCGCGCCTGAACCTCAACGGGCACAACACCGCCGGACCGGCGAGCGTCCGGGACACAGTGTCGAAGCGGCCCTGTCACCCGTCGGCCGCCAGGCGGAAACGGATCGGCCGGTATCGCTCGGTGTACAGATGCTCACGGGCAGGTCGGCCGATCCAACTCAGCGACGATAGCGCCCGCCGACGCGGCGGGCCGCTGTGAACCGACCACGCCGCGCGGACGCCGTCACATTCGATTCGAAATGTGGCGACGCGACCACCGCGGGTGATCGGACCGACCCTCATCCATCGGCGCGCACGACGTTCACGCAGGCACCATTCTCGATTCGACGAAGGACCACCGAGCGCGTCGATCGGCGACAGTCGCAAATATCCGCAAGGTGGCCCAAATTTCCGCGGCTCGAGTCCGCCGGCCGCCCCGTACCAGCACCTGAGCTTCGTATCCGCTTGCAGGAATACAGCATTCGAAAATTTTCCGCTCGCCGCGCCCTTCCCAGCGGTGAACGCATGTTACGTTAGTCAGCGGTACGGTACAGCGATTCACGGCACGTAAATTACAGTGCCGTCATCTATCGATATATAAGCATTTCGGTGACCCTTCTCGGTGCACCCCTCCCCGTGATGTGTAGGTGAGCTATGCGTGTCGACTCGAGGGCCACAACCCTCCGCCCCCGCGAATGGGACGGCCTCGCCGCGGAAGTGCCCGAATACACCGTGTCGATCCGCTGGCTCGAGACCATGGGGCCGCTGCTGCCGGGCGAACCGCGGTGGCTGATCGTCTCGGTGGACGGACAGCCGAGGGTCGGATGGCATGCCCGCTGGCTGGAGTCTCCGCCTTCGGACGCCCGGTTCGACATTGCGGCCGTGCTGCGCGGCGACCTCCCGTCGCCGGAGCCGCGCACGGCCGCGGCACCGGCGCCCGACACCGCGACACTGTATCCGTCGGTAGTGGTGACCCTGCCCGGATACTCCTGCGCGGCAGCGGGTTCCGGCGCGTCGGACCCCGCGATACTGCGGGAAGCCCTGCACAGCGTGAACGCCTGGGCCGCGGCGCAGGGAGCGCGGTCGGTGTCGTTTCTGTACATACCGGAGCGGCAGGAACTCCTGCGCCAAGCCCTGATCGAGTACGGTGCGCGTCCGGTGGAGCTGTATCCGACCTGCGTACTCCCGGTGACCTTCGGCAGCATGGACGAATATCTGGGGCAGCTGCCGCGCCCACGCCGCAAGGGCATCGGGCGGCTGCTGCGTCGCCTCGCGGAGAGGGATATGACGGTCGGCGAGGTCGACCTCGCCGATGTCCGCGACGACGTGCTGGACCTGCGCCTCGACCTGCTGCGGAAGTACAACTCCGCGGCGGATCGTGATACCCAGTCCGCGGCGCTGGACCGGATGCTCGAGCACTACCCCCGCGAGGACATCGTGGTGACGGCGGTGCTGCGGGCCGGTCGGGTCGTCGGCTTCACCCACGGGCTGCGGAACGGAAACACGTTGCGGCAGTTGTGGTGCGGACACCTGCCCGAGGCATACGGCGCCTACTTCGTGACGCTCTTCTACACGCAGGTCCGGGCCGCGCTGGAGCGCGGCATCGAGCGCATCGACTACGGCACCCTCGAGTGGGGCCTGAAGACCGACCACGGCTCCCGGCTGGAGCAGCTATCCGGCTACACGTGGACGGTGACGGGCGATGAACGGTAGCCGGCTGTTCCTGTTCGGCCAATCGGTTTCGCTGCTCGGCGACGGTCTTGCCATCCTGGCCATTCCGCTGCTGGTGTTGCAGCTGACCGGCAGTGCGGTGCTGTCGGCGCTGGCCGCCGCGCCGCGCGCGATCGGCTATCTGATCGCCGGACTGCCCGCGGGTCCGCTGGTGGATCGCGCCGATCCGTGGCGGGTGCTTCTCGCCGCGGACGCGGTGCGGATGACGGTCTTCCTGCTGCTGGCCCTCGCGGTGGCGGTGCACGGCTGTCCGGTGGCGGTGATCCTCGGCGTCGCCTGCATCACCGGGGTGGCCGGGGTGTTCTTCGAGACCGCACTGACCGTTGCGGTGCGCGACCTGTACACCGGAGCTCCGCTCCTGCGCGCCAACGGATTTCTGGAGACCTCCGGACAGCTCTCGCTCGTGCTCGGTCCCGCCGCCGTGGGTGTGCTGGTGGCACAGGCAGGCCAGCAGGCGGCGTTGCTGGCCAATGCCGGGACGTTCGCGGTCTCGCTGGTGACGGTGTGGCGGACATACCGCAGGATGCCGGCCGCGGAATTCGACCGCGCCACACCGCCTGTGAGCGCCGCGCACCCGGCGATCCACGGCGCGCGGGTTTTCGGCTCCGTAGGCGCCGAATTCCGGGACGGACTGCGGTATTTGGTGACCTCACCCGTCGTCGCGGGCATCACGCTGCTGCAGACGGCGACCGCCCTCGGGCTCGGCGCCGAGACGCTGATCCCGTTCTTCGCCCGCGAACGCCTCGGAGCATCCGCGGTGCTGGTGGGTCTCGCGGTGGCCGGGGGCGGGGTCGGCGGGGCACTCGGTGCGCTCCTCGCGGCCGCGGTCGGGCCGCGCCGGTCGCCGATAGCGACCTGCCTGACGGGCACGGTGCTCATGGCCGTCGGGCTGGTGCTGGTGGGCCTGTCCCCCGGCGTGCTCTGGCTGGCCGCCGCCAACGCGCTGCTGGCGGGGGCCTGCATGGTGGTGGTCGTCGTGATTCGGACGCTGCGCCAGCGGGTGGTGCCGCGGGCGTTGCTCGGCCGGGTGACCAGCACGGCCCGGTCGCTCGTGCTCGCGGCCTCGGTGGCGGGCACGATGCTGAGCGGCTTGCTCACCCGGGTCAGCGGCGGCGATCCCCGCCCGGTATTCGTCGGCGCCGCGGTCTTCGTCGCGGTGTCCACCGCACTGGTGTGGCTCGGTGTGCTCGGCCGCACCGATCGCCGAATCGACACACTCGACAGGAGCAACCGATGCGCCGTCCCCACATCCTCGTGATCCACCGCTCTCGCGGTCCCATCGCCCCGTATCTCGAACGCATCGATCACACCGTCCACACCGTGACCTATGTCTGCGCCGCACAGGTTCTCCATCGCATCCCGCGGCACGCCGCGGCCGAGGTCGTGGTCTTCGACGGGCACGAGCCGGTCGACGACGCGGTCCGCGGACTCATCGGTCGTCACGGTGTGCCCGAACGCCTCGTGGCGATCAGCGAAACGGATCTGCTGACGGCCGCGCAGCTGCGGGCGGAGTTCGGCATCGCCGGCGATCTTCCAGCGCATGCGCTGCCGTTCCGGGACAAGCTGGTCATGTACGACACGGTCGCGGCATCCGGGGTGCCG
The DNA here is from genome assembly GCF_018860155.1 of Nocardia albiluteola. Taxonomy (GTDB): domain Bacteria; phylum Actinomycetota; class Actinomycetes; order Mycobacteriales; family Mycobacteriaceae; genus Nocardia; species Nocardia albiluteola. Next base: position 477,325 of record NZ_JAHKNI010000005.1, on the reverse strand, counting down.
GTGCCGGCGTACGGCAACGTGAACTCGGTCGACGATGTCGCGGAATTCGCTCAGCGGCACGGGTTTCCGGTGCTTCTCAAGCCGCGGCTGGGCGCGGCCAGCCTGGGCATCGTACGGCTTTCCGCCCCCGCCGATCTCGCCGGCCTCTCGGATCTGGACGGCGAACCCTTTCTCGTCCAGCGCTTCTGCCCCGACGAGACCGGATCCATCGACGGGGTCTGGACCGGCTCCGAACTCGGGCCCTGGCGGGGTTCCCGGTACATCCACAGCTGCCTGGACTTCGCCAACGGCGAACACAGCTGGGGCACAGTCGATATCGACGATCACTCACTGAACGAGCAACTTGCGACATTCGCGAGTGCGGTACTCACGGCGCTGAGCACCGGTGTGCCGACGGTGTTCCATCTCGAACTCTTTCTCGGACCGGCCGATGCGCCGCGTCTGCAGCTGCTCGAGGTCGCAGGCCGGATTCCGGGGGCCGAGGCCACCCATCTGTGGCGCGAGGTGCACGGATACGACCTGGTCGGCACGGCGATCGACATTCAGATGGGGCGACGCCCGGCAGCACGTCCGCTACCGGACGGACCAGTGGCGGGCCAACTCCTGGTACGCCCGCGCGTCCGTCCGCCGTGCATGGTGACAACCGCTCGGCTCGATGTCGCGCCGGATCATGCCCCCTACCACAGTGCGATACCGACTGTCGGACATGCGATCACCGAGACGGAAGGCTACGTCGGCATCGGCGCGAGTTTCCGATTCCGCGGCGACAGCTCGCACACCGTCGCCGCGGCCATCACGTCCACCCTGTCCGGGTTCCGAATGGACTGTGCCACCGCCGAATTCACTGCGGAACTGCCCGAGCCACAACCACGGTGAGCGTGAAAGAAGAACAAAATGTCCATCTCACCTCAGAACTCGGGGAAGCTGCGGCCCGGTATCAACACTCGGCAGCTGACGATGATCGGCATCGGCGGCGTCATCGGCGCCGGGTTGTTCGTCGGCAGCGGAAAGACGATCTCCTCAGCAGGTCCGGGAATCGTGCTGGTCTACCTGCTGACCGGCATCGTGGTGATCCTGGTGATGCGCATGCTGGCCGAGCTGGCCACCGCCAACCCCGAGACGGGCTCGTTCTCCAGCCATGCGTCCCGGGAACTGGGCACCTGGGCGGGTCTGTCCGTCGGGTGGGTCTACGCCTATCACTGGTGCATCACAGTCGCTTTCGAGTCGATCGCCGGCGCGGCCATCGCGCGCCAACTGCTTCCCGGGCCACCGACATGGTTCTACGCACTGCTCTTCATGAGCGCGCTGACCGCGGTGAACCTGGCCGCGGTGAGCTCCTTCGCACGATTCGAATTCTGGTTCGCGCTGATCAAAGTCACCGCGATCGTGGTGTTCATCGGCATCGGCATCGCAGCGATCGCCGGCCTGTTCCCCGATCGTCCTGCACCCGGAACGACGAATCTGCTCGGGCGCGGAGGATTGTTCCCAAAGGGGTACACCGTGCTCCTGACCGCGGCGCTGACGGTGTTCTTCTCGTACTTCGGTACCGAGCTGGTGACCATCGCCGCCGGTGAGGCGAAAGATCCGGCGCGGGAGATCCGTACGAGCATGCGCAGTGTGGCCGGGCGAATTCTGCTCTTCTACGTCGGCTCCGTTTTCGTCATTGTCACGCTCCTGCCATGGAATTCGGCGCAGGTCACCGAGAGCCCCTACGCCGCGGTCCTGAACCTGCTGGGTATTCCCGGCGCGAAGACCATCATGAATCTGATCGTGCTCACCGCGGTGCTTTCGTGCCTGAACTCGGGGCTGTATGCCTCCTCACGGATGCTGTATTCGCTGGCACAACGGGGTGAGGGACCCCGGCTGCTGCGTCGGACGAACCGCGCCGGGGTACCGGTTGCCGGTGTGCTGGCCGCATCCAGCGCCGGATTCCTTGCCGTGGTGGCGAATTACTTCCTGCCCACCGGCACCGTATTCAATTTCCTGCTGAGCTCGTCGGGGTCCATCGCGGTCGTGGTCTACCTGTGTATCTGCGCGACGCAGATCCGCAGCCGCCGCTGCCGGACGCCGGAACAGATTGCGACGCTGACCGTTCGGATGTGGGGTGCGCCGTACCTGTCCTACGCGGTCGGCCTCGTGCTGGTCGTCGTGATCGCGGGGATGGCGTTCACCGGCAGCACCCGGAGGCCGCTCGTGCTGACGCTCACCGTCACCGGCATCGCCGTTGTCGCGGGCGTCGTTCAGCAGCGGCGACGCTCCCCGAAAATGCTCGCGGTGACAGCCGAAGCGCCGCGTGACGACTAACGATTTCAGGAGAAGCTCCATGAAGCTCTTTACCGGAGACCGGCTCGAAGAGTTGGCACGGCGCCGTGGGCTGCCCGACGACTATCTGCGGGACCTGCGGGTCGTGTCGGCCGTGCTGCCCTTCCGGGTCAACGACTATGTTGCCGACGAGCTCATCGACTGGTCGGCCGTACCCGACGATCCGATCTTCCGTTTGACCTTCCCACATCGAGATATGTTGCCGCCCACCGTGTTCACCTCTGTGGCGGAGCTGCTGGCTGCGGGCGCCTCGCGCGATGTGCTCACCAAAGCGGCCGCGACGGCGCGACACACATTGAATCCGCATCCCGGTGGTCAGATCCAGGAGAACGTGCCGGTTCTGGACGGGCATCCGGTTCTCGGCCTGCAACATAAATACCGGGAAACGGTGCTTGTCTTCCCGTCTCAGGGACAGACCTGCCATGCCTACTGCGGATATTGTTTCCGCTGGGCGCAATTCGTCGGCACGGAGACCCGGCAGGCGCTATCGGCCCCGGACCGCATGGCGGGATACCTGCGCCGGCATCCGGAGGTGACGGATGTGCTGTTCACCGGTGGCGACCCGATGATCATGCGCACCGGCGTATTACGCCGCTGGATCGAGCCGTTCCTCGCGACCGATCTCGAGCACGTCGCCACCCTGCGATTCGGGACCAAAGCACTGTCGTATTGGCCCGCCCGCTTCACCACCGACCCCGATGCGGACGACCTGCTCCGCCTGCTGGAGCAGTGCGTCGCGGCAGGACGGCACGTGGCGGTGATGGCCCACTTCTCCCATCCGCGGGAACTGCAGACCACGGCGGTGCAGCGGGCCATCGCACGGGTGCGGAACACCGGCGCCGTGATCCGGTCCCAGGCCCCGCTGGTCGCGCACGTCAACGACGACGCCGACACATGGGCACAACTGTGGCAGCACTGCGTGGTGGCCGGGATCATCCCGTACTACATGTTCGTCGAGCGGGACACCGGCGCGCGCAGCTACTTCGAGGTGCCGCTGGCGCGTGCCCTGCGCATCTACGTGGACGCCGTCTCGCAGGTCTCGGGGCTGGCTCGCACCGCCCGCGGCCCGGTGATGTCGACCACTATCGGCAAGGTCGTGCTCGACGGCGCCCCGGTCGTGCACGGTGAACAGGTCTTCGCGCTGCGCCTGCTCCAGGCACGCGACCCGAAACTGGTCGGCCACCAGTTCTTCGCGCGATACGACCCCGGCGCACACTGGTTCGACGACCTCGAGCCCGCGTTGGGCAGTGAGATTCCCGGGCGCCCAAACGATCCGGTAATGACGGCCGGTGCCGAACCCATGCTGGACAGCTTGGGTCGACGCGCGTGAGCGCGCTATGACTCGGAAGCTCGGCGCAGCAGTAGAGCGCGTTCGGCGTCGTTGTGGGTCAGTTCGGCGGCACGGGTGAATTCGGCTCGGGCCTCGGCAGTGCGACCCAGGCGGGTCAGGAGGTCGGCGCGGACGGCGTGCAGGAGGTGGTAGTCGCCCAGGGGTTGGGCTACCGCGTCGGCCAGTTCGAGGCCGGCGGCGGGGCCGTGCAGCATGGCGACGGCTACCGCCCGATTGAGTTCGATGATGGGGGACGGGAAGCGTTGCGCCAGAACGGCATACAGGCCGGCGATGCGGCGCCAGTCGGTGTCCGCGGGGGTCGGGGCCATGGCGTGGGCGGCGGCCACGGCGGCCTGCAGGGTGTAGCGGCCCGGGAGCAGGGCGCGCCGGCGGTTCAGGGCGTGCGCGTGGCCCAGGGCCGCGAAGCCACGGCGGATGGCCAGGCCGTTCCAGCGGGCGCGGTCCTGGTCGGCCAGGAGCACCACCTCGCCGCCAGCTGCGCCGCGGGCCCGGATCCGGGAGGCCTGCAGCTCCAGCAGCGCGGCCAGGCCGTGCGCCTCCGGTTCGTCGGGCAGCAGCCCGGCCAGGATGCGCGCCAGGCGCACCGCGTCCTCGCAGAGTTCGGCGCGCACCCAGTCGGCCCCGGAAGTGGCCGAATAGCCCTCGTTGAAGATCAGGTAGATCACCTCGAGCACCGAGTCGAGCCGGGCGGTCAGCTCCGCGTCCCGTGGCACCTCGTAGGGAACTGCCTCGGCCGCGATCGTGCGCTTGGCCCGCACGATCCGTTGCGCCACAGTAGATTCCGACACGAGATAGGCGCGGGCGATCTCCGCGGTAGTGAGGCCGCCCACCATCCGCAGCGTCAGCGCGGCCCGCGCCGGGGCGGACAGCACCGGATGGCAGGCGGTGAAGATCATCCGTAGCAGGTCGTCCTCGAGGGGATCGTCCTGCGACGCAAGCTCGTCCGGCCCCGGCTGCTGCTCGGTCAGCAGGTCGTGACCGAGCAGCGCCAGCTTGCGGGCGAAGACGCCGTCGCGCCGGATCCGATCGAGGGCACGGTGTTTCGCGGTGAGCATGAGCCAGCCGCCCGGATTCGGCGGCACCCCGTCGCGCGGCCACTGCTCCAGCGCCGCCACGTACGCGTCCTGGGCCAGTTCCTCCGCGGTCGCGATATCGCCCGTCACGCGGGTGAGACCGGCAACCAGCCGGGGCCATTCGATGCGCCAGGACGCCTCCACCGCGCGCCGAGCCACACCCTCGCCCGCCGCGGCCTGCGACCGGCCCTGCTTCGCGCCGCTCACAGGTCGCGGCTCACGCCCGCGCCGCACGGACCCTGCGCCTGTGCGCACGCCGCGAAACGGGCTGCGACACTTGCTCGCTCACCGCACTCGTGCAGGCCTGCCCCGCGCCCGGCGTGAGCGGGGCGCCCCGGTCCGTGATTCGCCCGAAGCTCCCTCACGCGGGCTCGTCGATCTCCCGCACCTCGACCCCGATCTCCCATTCCGGGCCGTGGATCCGCAGGAACCGCGACGCCCACTCCACCGCCTCCTCCTTCGTGCGGGTCTGCAGCAGGCAGTAGCCGCCGATGATCTCCTTGGACTCGGTGAACGGGCCGTCGATCACGGTCTGCACACCCTTGGACTGCTGGATCCGGGTCGACTCCTCGGTCGACCGGAACCCGGCGGTGTCCAGCAGCACACCGGCCTTGGTCATCTCCTCGATCAGCTCACCCATCTGAGACATCAGCGCCTCGTCCGGGCCGCCCTCGGGGGCGAGCGCGGGATCGAGCCGGATCAGAACCATGGAACGCATCGTCGTACTCCCTTTCACGCGATCCGGTAGCGGAGGTAGACCGCGCCGGAGGCGAACGCCTTCGATTCGACCAGATCCAGGTCGAGTTTCGTCTTGTCGAGGAACAGCGGCGTGCCGCCGCCGAGGATCACCGGGTGCACCACGATCCGGAATTCGTCGATCAGGCCCAAATCGACGAACGAGTGCACCAGCGTCGGGCTCGCATAGATCATCATCGTCTCGCCCGGCCCCGCCTTCAGCGCATGCACCTGCGCCGCGACATCGGAGCCGATGACGCGGGCGTTGTTCCAGCCGGCCGTCTCCAGTGTCGTGGAGAAGACGATCTTCTCCACGGTGTTCACCCAGGCGGCGTGCGCCCGCTCGTGCGGGGTGGCATCGGGGTTCTGCGGCACCGCCGACCAGTATTCGCGCATCCCCACGAATGTCTCGCGCCCGTATACCGCGGTGCCGACATCGGCACGGATGTGCGCGTCACCGTAGTCGCTGAGCTCGTCACTGTAGGCCCGGTGGGTGAATCCGATAGCTTCGAAACCCGCCCCCTCGTTCGAGGCCACGTACCCATCCAGCGTCATGTGTTCGAACGCAACCAGTTTGCGCATCACCCTGTCCTGTCTGTCGTAGTGAACGGGCCCGTGCGGACCCTCGCCTACACCTCGAACGGCGTCACGTGAATTCGACACGATCGAGACGATTATCTTGTGAACTGGCTCACACCGCCGAGTCTCCGGTGTGTCCTACCCCGGTAGGGGGGAGGCTCCGACCGCGGGACGTTTCCGCGCGTGGCGTGCCTGCGTACGGTGGATAACGACCGGGATGAGACGACATGGGGATAACGATGAAGCCGCGATACTGGTTTCGGTGGATGTCGGCGCAGGGTGTGCCGCGCCTGGCGATGAAGGCGTATGCCCGCCGCGGGGATCCGCTGGCCCAGCTGTTCGGCGATCCCGCGGTCGCCGCCGACCCGTACCCGGTGATCGAATCCATCCGCGCCCGCGGGCCGCTGATTCGCAGCCCCCTGGCCTGGGTCACCGTCGAACACGAGCTGTGCCGGGCGATGCTGCGCGATAGCGACATGGGTGTGCGCGCGGCGGAGAATATGGATCTGCCGCGGCCGATGCAGCGCCTGCGCGACCGCGCGCCGCTGCCGCCCAATCCGGTCGAGCCGCCCTCCATGCTGGTCATCGACCCGCCGGCGCACAGCAGGATGCGGCGGCCGGTCTCGGCGGCGTTCACGCCGCGGGCGATCGGACGGCTGCGCGACCGCGTGGAGACCGTCACCGAGGAGCTGCTCGGCGCGCTGCCGGCCGGCGGTTCGGCGGATCTGGTGTCCGACTACGCCGCCCAGGTGCCGATCGCGATCATCTCGGAGATTCTGGGCTTCCCCGACGACGCGCGCGACCTCTTCCTGGGGTGGGGCGACGCCATGACACCGCTGCTGGACACCGGGCTCCCGTGGGGCTACTACCGCGACGCGGTCGCCGCCATATACGAGATGAACGACTACGCCGAGGCGCACCTGGCCCGCCTGCGCGCCACGCCCGGCGAGGACATCCTGTCCACCCTGGTCAGCTCGGGCGAACTCGACGACCACGAGCTCAAGGCCACCGCGAGCCTGCTGATGGGCGCGGGCTTCGAGACCACCGTCAACCTGATCGGCAACGCCATCGTGCAACTGCTCGCGCATCCGGAGCAGCTGGCCCGCCTGCGCGAGGAGCCCGAGCTGTGGCCCAACGCCGTCGAGGAGGTGCTCCGCTTCGACGCACCCGTGCAGAACACCGCCCGCGCCACCCTGAAAGAGGTTGAGTACGCGGGCATCCGGCTGCGCGAGGGCGTCATGGTCGCGCTGTCGCTGGCGGGCGCGAACCGCGATCCGAAGGTATTCGAGAATCCGAACACCTTCGACATCACCCGCGCCAACGCCAAGGAACATCTGACCTTCTCCACGGGCATCCACGCCTGCCTCGGCGCGAGCCTGGCCCGGATGGAGGCCGTGCACGCCCTGCGCGCACTGTTCGAGCGCTTCCCCGACCTGACGCTGGCCGGGCCGCCGCGCCGGCGGCCGCTGTTCACGCTGCGCGGCTACAGCCACATGCCGGTGGCGCTCGGGCGCCGCGCCGAACACGCAGCGCGGCTCGAGGCGAACACGCCCTAGCTGAAGCCGACGACCTGATCGCCCCAGGCGGTGTACAGGTTGTGGTCGGGGTCGTCCACGACGTGGTCGACGGCATCGATCACCAGCGTGGTGCGGGTGGCCTCGCGGTAGGGCGGCCAATGCTTGGAGCCGTCCAGCGCCGCGGGCACACCGTGCTCCGCGAAAGCCAGCCAGCGGCGCATCATCCGGCCCGAGATCTCCATCGCCGTCTTGCGCCCGCCCAGCCAGAATGTCGGGTCGTGATTGAGGGTGCCGAAATTGCCGAAGACATACGGCAATTCGGTGGCGTGCCCGGCGCCGACCCGGGCCGCCTTCAGCATCGGGGTGGCCTGATCGAATCGGTACATCCAGGTGCGGGTGTGCCGGGAGTGCGCGTCGGCGACCCAGTGCGAGGGCATCCGGAACGCGGCGTCGGTCGACATCGCCAGCGCCCCGCGCGATGTGCTCAGATCCGGATAGGCCGAGGTGATCTCGGCGATCCGCTCGGGAGACAGCTCCGGATGGTCGGCGGCGACGCCGTTCAGCATCGCGTTCACCGCATCCGGGGTCACCGGCATGATCGGCGAGCGGAACAGGCGGAACAGCGAGGCCTCGTCCCGGTTGGTGCCTATCATCAGCGGCACCCGATGCGAGCGGCCCTCCTGGAAGCGGTCAGCGGGATAGGTGGGCAGCAGCTCACCGTCCACTACCGGCGCGGCGGCGAGCCGGCCCGGCGACTGCAACGGCACCTCGTCGAGCAGGATTCCGGCCGCGTCGACGATCCGCTCCAGCGGGCACTCGAGCAGCTCGTGCGCGCGCTGCGGCGGTAACTCCAGCAGTTCCAGGAAGCGCCGCGCGACACCCGCGGCCCGCTCGGGTCCGAAAACCGTGGTGGCCGGCGGACTCTGGGCGATGGCCTGATGGAACAACCCGGCGGCCGGGGGCGAGGTGAGCAGGGCGGTGACGCAGCCGCCCCCCGAGGACTCGCCGAACACGGTCACATTGCCCGGGTCGCCGCCGAATCCGGCGATGTTGTCGCGCACCCATTCCAGGGCGGCGATCTGGTCGTGCAGACCCAGATTCGGCACGAAATCGTGTCCCAGCGAGGATAGGTCCAGGAAGCCCAGCGCGCCGAGGCGGTAGTTCACGCCGACCACGACAACCCCGCCGGTCTCGACGAGCTTGCGGCCGTCGTAGATGGACTGCGCCGCGGTACCGAGGCAGTAGGCGCCGCCGTGCAGCCACACCATCACCGGGCGCGGCTCGTCGCCGGCGATTGTGCCGGTTGTACCAGGCCCCGCGGGCGCCCAGACGTTCACCCACAGGCAGTCCTCACCCATCCGCAATCCCGAATCGACCGGCACCATCGTGCCCATCGTCTGCGGGGCGATCTCGCCGAATTCGGTGCAGTCGCGCACCCCCTCCCAGGCCGCGGGCGGCTGCGGGCGGCTGAATCGTTTCGGACCCGACGGCGGGGCCGCATAGGGGATGCTGCGCCAGATGTACACCGAACCGTCGCTCAGACCGCGCACCGCTCCCGCGGTGGTCCGTACGACGAGGGCGGGGTCATGAGTAACCAACCCGGAGGCAAACTCTGTAGTGCTCATGCTTCCGCCTCGCTGGCGCTCGGCTCCAGCATGACCACTAGAGTGGCTGCGCTTTTGATTCGCTCACTCATGGCTTCGGCACCTCCTCACACTCTCTACAACGAGAGTACGTCCGAGACATTGTCCGACAGCGAGGTTGGATCCGCGGCGGGCGTCAGTCCCGATCGATGTGACCAAGGTCCCGGTTCGGATCGATCCGGTCGCGCACGCGCTGCTTGAGTAACGCAATATCGGGGAACCCGCCGTCGGACTTGCGTTCCCAGATCTGCTCGCCCTCGAGTGTGATGCGGAAGACTCCCCCGGCCCCCGGGATCAGCGCAACCTCCGACAGTTCGGTGCCGAAGGTGCTCAGCAGTTCCTGAGCCATCCAGCCCGCTCGCAGCAGCCAGCGGCATTGGGTGCAGTACTCGATCGCGACTCGTGACATGTCCGAACCCTACGTCGGCCCGGATTATGCCAAGGAGCTCATTGTCAGCAAATCCTCCGCTTCCTCAGGCCGTTACTTCTTCGAACGGTATTTGCGGCGACCGGGACGGGCAACAACCTCGTGGAGCCGCAGTCGAATCGTTACATCGCGACATCACCGTCCAGATAGCGCCATGCGCCGTCGACCTTGGCAAATCTGCTGCACTCGTGCAGCGAGCCGCGGCCGCCCGCATCGCGATAGTGGGCGCGGAACTCGACGACGCCGGTGTCGTCGAACGGTCCGCCGGATTCGGTGCGCAGAATCTCCAGCATCATCCAGCGCTGCCCGGGATCGAGGTCCACCCGGGCGGGCCGGGTGCGGGGATGCCAGGACTCGAGCAGATAGGCGGCGTCCCCGACGGCGAACGCGGTGTACCGGGAACGCATCAGGGTCTCGGCGGTCGGCGCCGGGCGGGATCCGTCCAGGCGCGGGCCGCAGCACTGCCCGAAGACTTCACCGCTGCGGCAGGGACACCGATCGTCATCCGTCCGCCGACCATCCCCGATATGCATCGTTCGATTATCGGATACGGGCGGCCCCGGAGGACCGCCCGGTTCACCGACGAACTCTTACAGCATTCCGAGCAGGCTGATGACATTGATCAACGCGGCGCTGGCGTTGGCCACCAACGCCGAACCGGTGTTGAGCAGACCGAGCGTTCCCAGATTCATGATGCAGCTCTCTTTCATCGAGACAGATGAAACCTGACCGTGTACCACCGCATTCATGCCGCAAACCGCGCAGCAAGCACACAGTACTGTCCACACGCGGTGCGCATCGGTGAAATCTCGGAGTTAGTACTGGTATTCGACCTAATTGGCCCGAAATCACCGGATATACGGAGCATTTATGACCGACCAGTCTGTATTTGCTTGCCCGTAGCCATATCCTGCGCGCCGAGTGCCGCCAATTCGTCGGCGAGCCGAGCGGTTTCGTCGTACCAGCCGCGCAGCTCGACCACGGTCGGGGGCAGCTCGTAGTCCTGGTGATGCCCCACCCGAGACAGCGTCGCCCACAGCGCCGAGATCCGGGCCGAGGTGTCGCGACCGGCGTAGGTGTCCAGCGCCAGCAGCTGGGCCCGCATGCTGCAGCGGGCCAGCGGCGGCGCCACCGTCGACCACAGCTGATCCAGCGACTGCTCCAGCGCCAGCCGCAGAATCCACACCGCCGCGCGCGACCACAGCCCGCCCGCGTCGGTCACCGTGCCGCGCAGCAGGCCGTCGGCGGCCGCCAAGCGCTCCGCGACGGTCGGGGCTACGGATCGAGCCATTTGACGAATTTCCGTGTCCCCGAGATCAATTCGCCCGTCCCCCGCTCGATACGGATGTGCGCGCCCGCCGCGGCATCGCGCACCACCGCGCGCGCCCACGGCGCGTCGCGGTCGAGTAGATCGTTCAGATCGTCGACCCGGTCGGGATCGCCGAAGATGGCCAGCGACACCTTCTCCCACGTCGTGCGCGCGGCATCGACGCGGCGCTGCACCTCGCGATGATCGACGCCGTCCGCGAGCAGGCCGCGGCGCGACCGGGCCAGGGCCGCGGCCTCGATCGCCGAACGACAGCAGGTGACCACGAGTTCGGCGGCGATCGCGCGCGGCAGCTGCTTGGTGCGCAGCAGCGCGTTGGCATCGCTGAGGTAGCGGCGCACCGGATCCTCCGCCACCCGCACCTCCACCGCCGATCGCTCGCGGCGCTGCACGTCCAGCACCGTGGCGCCCAGGCGCAGCCGGCGTACCGCCTCGGCCAGGCGCTCGTCGTGGGTGAACACCACCACCTGCCGCCCGCTGCGCGCCGCGGCCGCCAGCACCCGGGCCAGGCCGTCCACCTTGGCTGGATCCATCGCCTGCACCGGATCGTCGATGACGACGAATCCGAACGGGCTCTCCGGAACAGTGGCGCGTGGCAGGAACAGCGACAGCCCCAGCGCGTGTAGTTCGCCCTGGCTCATCACACCCAGCGCGGTGCCGCCGGTCTCGTCGACGGTGACGTCCAGCAGCACCTTCCGGCTCGATCCGGCGTTGCCCTGCAACCGGATGACGCCCAGGTCGACGTTGCTCTGCTGGCGCAGCCCGCGCCAGATGTTGCGGGCGTGCTGCGCCAGCGGGGCCATGCGTTCGTCGCGCAGGCCCGCGGCCGCGGCCTTGAGCCAGTCCTCGGCGCGCCGCACGGTGCGCAGCTCGGAATCCGCGTCCGCGACCGCGCGCGCATCGCCCAGCCAGGCGGCGATGCGCGGAACCAGCGGGGTCCAGACCGCATCGAGACGGTCCAATTCCTTTCGGGCACAGGCCCGCAGCGCGGTCAGGCCCGCGAGCGCGTCGGAGTGGGACGCGCGGAGTCGATCCGGGAAGTCTCCGCCCGCCCGGCCGTGGGCCAGCTCGGCCCAGGCGGACCAGCTCTGCCGGGCCGGGCCGGTGTCCACGCTCGGCACCTCGGGTGGCGGGGTGGTCAATTCCGCGGGCACGGGATGCACCAGTGCCCGCGCCCGGGCCACCGCGTGTATCAGCGCCTCTCGGGCCGCGGTGAGTGCGGCCGCACGAGCGGTCAGGCGGGCGATCTGGGTGTCGGTCTCGCGCAGCCACTCCCGATCCAGCGCCCCGCGGCCGCAGACCGGGCACGGGCACGCCTCGCCGCCGTCGGCGTCGACGTGGGCCCGGGCCTGCCGAAGCAGTTGCAGGACGCGGAGTTCGGCCTCCGAATCGCCGGTGGTCTGCGCGGCCAGCCCGGCCGTCCCGGCCCGCACGTCCGACGCGGCCGCCTCGACGTCCGCCCTCGCGGGCAGCCGCAGCCGCAGTATCGCCTGCAGCGCCGTCGCGCCGACCGGATCGTGCCGGGCGCCGGACAGCTCGCGGCCGATCGCGGCCAGATCCGGTTCCGGGGACCGCAACAACTCCGCGACGCGCGCGGCACGATCGTCGGCCACCGTGTCCAGCGCGGTCAGCAGGGCCTGGCGCTCATCGCGCGATTGCCGTGCCGCACGCTCCAATTCGAGGCGACGGGCCCGGGTGCGGTCCTGGGCGGCGGTCAGATCGTCCAGGCCCAGCAGCCGGTGCAGCGCGTCGAACAGATCGCTGGGGCGGCCGTCGACCAGCGCGCCGAGCTCGCTGTAGGACAGGAACGGGCGGTACAACTCCAGCGCTCGCGCCCAGCGCTCGGCCCGGAATTCGGTGGGCTCGTCGTCCTTTCGCCGCTGCGTCCAGACCCCGCCGCTCAGATCCACGTCGGCGGGCCACTGCCGGGTGATGTGGAGTGGGCCGTCGGATCCCGTGGTCGTGAGCTCGAGTTCGATGCGGGATGTATTGCCGTCGTGCAGATTTCGCCAGCCCTCGCGCCAGACCGCCGCGCGGCCCGCCCAGCGGCGGGTGACGCCGGTCAGCGCCAGCTCGGCGGCCTCAGCGAAGCTCGACTTGCCGGATCCGTTGCGCCCCACCACGAGCGTGAGCCCAGGCCCCGGCTCCAGGCGCAGTTCGGCCTCGGGACCGATGCCGCGAAAGCCGCGAACCCTGATGGCGCGCAGGAAGATCCCGTCGATACCCGGCCCCGTCCAGCGATCCGGCTCGGCCCCCAGCGCCGCCAGCACGGTCGCGGCCACCTCCGGTGTGATCGCCGGATCGTTGTCCAGACGGCGTCGCACCAGATCGGATAGGTGCGGCGCGGCCGCGATCGACACGTCCCCCAATTGCCGCTCCCTCTGCGTTCGCCACGTGCGCGGTGCGGACCGACCGCCGTGCCGAACGCTACCCGATGCGCGGGAGCTGTGCCGCCGCCGGAACAATGCAGTATCGAATCAAAGAATGGTCGACCGGGAAACCGGCCCGGTCGGGGTGCTCATGGCCATCGAGCGGGTTGATCCGCCCGATGTCCACCCCTCGGCCGTCCCCGGCCGGGCAGTTCCACGGAATGCGCCCGTTGCCGGGCGGCTCGGATCAACCGAACAGGTCAGAATGCCAGAAAGCAGGCGGCGAAGCAAGAACACTTGAGATTGCAATTACTCAGCGGCCCAGTGGAATTGACTCGCTAACATCCCGCGAACGTGTCGGTGGTCTGGGTTACCGTGCGTGGCAACGACGGGAGGGAACGAATGACATGGACCATGCAGCAGGTCGCCGCGCTGGCGCCCGACGCCGCCTCGCTTACCGCCGCACGTAAACTGCTCGGGCGCTGGAGCGGCACCGGCAGCCACGGCACCGCGGTGTGGGGTCTGTGCAAGGGCAGCGGCGCCGAGCCCTATCGCACCGCCGTGGATCTGGATGGGCCCGCCTACGCATGCACCTGCCCGAGTCGCAAATTCCCGTGCAAGCACGCCCTGGCCCTGTTGCTCGCGTGGAGCGAGGGCGCGGTACCGGAGGCCGGGGCGCCGGCCGGTTACGCCGCCGAATGGCTGGCCGCGCGGGCACGGCGCGCCGCCGAACCCGCTGCGGCGGTAGCCAAAACGCCGTCGGCCGCGACCGCGGAGCAGCGGCGGGCCAGGGTGGCCTCGGGCCTGGCCGATCTCGAGGTCTGGCTGTGTGATCAGGTCCGTACCGGGCTCGCACAGGCGGACCGCTCGTACGCCGCATTCGAGGCGGTCGCCGCACGGATGGTCGACGCCCAGGCACCCGGCGTCGCGCAGGCGTTGCGGCAACTTCCGCGCAATGTCGTCTACCGCGAGGACTGGCCCGCGCAGTTACTCGGCGAGTACGCCCGGCTGCATCTCCTCGCCGCCGCGCATCGCCGCCTCGACGAGCTCGAACCGGCGCTGGCCGCCTCCGTCCGGACCCACGTCGGGTATCCGACCGCCGCGGAGGCGGTGCGCGGGCAGCCCGCGGTGCGCGACCGCTGGATGGTGCTGGGGCAGCGAATCACCGAGGAGGAGCGGCTGTTCACGCGGCGCGTCTGGGTGCGCGGCCGGTCGAACGGGCGGTGGGGGCTGATCATCGACCACTCTTTCGGCAGTCCGGCCTTCCCGCCGGATATGCCGGTGCCGGGCATGCAGGTGGAGGCCGGGCTGCACTTCTATCCGGGCGCCGTGGGGCTGCGTGCGCTGTGGGGCGAGCGGTTTGGGGCTCCGGAGCCGTTCACCACGCTCGGGGCGGCGCTCCCCGGGGCCGGCGGCGGCACTACCGATCCATCAGCGGCCCCGCAGGTCACCGGCGATTCGCCCGCGCGCGTGCCGGTCTCGGGTGCATCCGGTGAGGCCGCCTCCCAGAGCGACGACGCCGAAACCTGCGAGCACGCGTCGGCCCAGCGCAGTTTCGCCTACCGGACAGGGGGCGCAGCGGTACCCAAAGCGGCTTGTGAGACGCCCGGCGGTATCGCTGCCGCGCTCGGTGAGCATGCTCGAGCGATCGGGGCCGATCCGTGGCTGCGGTCGTGGCCGATGCTGCTGGTCGATGTTGTGCCGAATGTGTCCGAAAGTTCTTGGCAGGTAGTGAGTTTGGATGGCGCTGCATTACCGGTGGCGCGTCTGGCCGAGCAACCCTGGAAGCTGCTCGGGCTGTCCGGCGGGCATCCGATCACGGTGGTCGGCGAGTGGAGCGCCGACGGACTGACACCGATATCGGCGATGGTCTCGGGCGATGTCATCGATGTTGTCGCGGAAGCGATTGGCGGTGGAAATGATTGTGTGGCAACCGATCTCGCGTCGACGGCGCTAATCGGCACCGCGCGGCGCGCACCCGATGTCGCCGCACTGCCGGCGCCGGTGGCGGACGTGGCCGGGCGGCTACAGGGGGACCCGGCGGCGATCCTGCTCGAATCCGCCGCACTGCTCGATGCGTTCGCCCGCGGTGGCATGGTGGCGGGCAAGGGCTCGCCGGGCGAACCCGCCGAGGAGGACGTTCGTCCGCTGCTGCCACCCGCACCCGCGGCGCGGCTCGGCCGGATGCTCCGGGAGAATTCACCGTTCCTGGAGGAATGGTTCGAGGTCGCCGCGCCGGGCGATTACCGGGCGCCCGATGCGCTGTGCAGTCTGCTGCTCGAGCAGGCGAAGGCGCGGGCGGGGCTGCGGGAACACCTGCTCACCCTGGCCGGGGAGCGCGGCCGCTGGCTGGCCGCCCGTCATCCGCAGTGGCGGAATCTGGTGCGCGCCAGGCCCGATGACGAGCGGGTCTGGTCGCACGGCACTCCCTCCGAGCGGCGATCCTGGCTGACCGCGCTGCGCCGGTCCGATCCCCGGGCCGCGGGCGAGGCGCTCGCTCGCACCTGGCGTTCCGAACCGGCCCATGTCCGGATCGACCTGATCTCCGTCCTGCAGGAGGGTCTCGCACTCGACGACGAGCCCCTGCTGGAAGCCGCGCTCGACGACTCCCGCGCCGAGGTCCGCCGCGCGGCCGCGGATCTGCTTGCCCGGCTGCCCGATTCGGCGTTCGCGGCCCGGATGGCCGAGCGGTCGGGGCGCTGGCTCAGGCTGGAGGGCAGCCAACTGGTCGCCGAACCGCCCGATCGCCTCGACGATGCCGCCCGGCGCGATGGTATCGCCGATCGCACCGCGAGCACCGCCTACCGCCTCGACGGCGCACCCCACGTCACGGCGGAATGGCTGCGCCGCGTCATCGCCGCCACTCCCCTGCGGCACTGGGACGCGCTGTTCGGCGCGCCGACGCGGGCGATCCGCGTCGGCATGCCCGTCGAGTTGCTCGGACCGATCACCGCCGGGTGGGCCGATGCCGCGCTCGCCCAGCGCGATACCCGCTGGGCGGCAACATTGTTCGAGGTGCTGAGCGGCACTCCGACGCTCGGCGCCGATCCGGAGGTGCGCCGGCGGCTGTTCGCGCTGCTACCGCTCGAGGCACAACTGGCCCACCTGCGCACGCTCGACAGCAGCTGGCTGGCCGAGATCGAGCTGCTGGTGCACGCCGTGCCGCGGCCCTGGCCGGTCCCGCTGGCACAGCACCTGGTCCAGCTGCTGCTCGATCGCGCCCATCTCGCCGCGGCTCGCCCCGGCGCCCCCGGATTGTCTCCCGCGTCCTACCGCACGTTGTTCCAGTCCGCCGCTCGATACTTCCCGGTCCGGGCCGCCGCCGCGGTCCTGACGGCCACCCGCCGCTGCGGAGATCCCTACTGGGAAAACACCTTCAACGAACTCGCCGAGAACCTGACTCAGCGCACCACGATGCTCGAGGAGCTGCGATGACCACCCCGACCACACCCGCGGACCTGCTTCGCCCGCATGCCGAGCATGCCTTCGCGGACGAGTTGCGTGCCCTGGCCGCCGTCGACGACCGGCCCCGGCCCCCTTCATGGCGCCTGTCGCCGTGGGCCGTGGTGACCTATCTGCTCGGCGGCGTCCTGTCCGACGGCACCGTCGTCAGCCCCAAATACGTCGGACCGCGGCGGCTGATCGAGGTTGCCGTCGCCACCCTCGCGACCGACCGCGCGCTGCTACTGCTCGGCGTGCCCGGCACCGCGAAAACCTGGGTGTCCGAACATCTCTCGGCGGCGGTCTGTGGCACCTCGACCCTGCTCGTGCAGGGCACCTCCGGGACGGCGGAGGAGGCGATCCGCTACGGCTGGAACTATGCCAGGTTGCTCGCGGAGGGGCCCAGCGACGGCGCGCTCGTGTCCTCCCCCGTGATGACGGCCATGCGCCTGGGTTCCATCGCCCGCGTCGAGGAGCTCACCCGCATCCCCTCGGACGTGCAGGACGCGCTGATCACCGTGCTGTCGGAGAAGACGCTGCCCGTGCCCGAGCTGGGCACGGAGGTGCAGGCGGCCAAGGGATTCAACGTGATCGCGACCGCCAACGACCGCGACCGCGGCGTCAACGAGCTGTCCTCGGCCCTGCGCCGGCGCTTCAACACAGTGGTGCTGCCGCTGCCCGCCAGCGAGGACGAGGAGGTCGCGATCGTCACCCGCCGCGTCGAACAGCTCGGTGCCGCACTGGAATTGCCCGAGGTGCCCGCCGCGGCCGAGGAGGTGCGCCGGGTGGTACGGGTATTCCGCGAGCTACGGTCCGGGATCACCGCCGACGGCCGCACCACACTCAAGTCCCCCTCGGGCACCCTGTCCACCGCCGAGGCGATCTCGGTGATCACCAGCGGCCTTGCGCTGTCGGCACACTTCGGCGACGGGGTACTGCGCGCGTCCGATATCGCCGGCGCCGTACTCGGCGCGGTCGTCAAGGATCCGGTCGCCGACACGGTGGTGTGGACCGAGTACCTGGAAGCGGTCGTGCGCGAACGCGACGACTGGGCGGACTTCTACCGCGCCTGCCGCGAGGTGCACGGATGAGCGCGTCCGGGCCCGCAGGGCCGGAATCCGGCACCCGCGCCACGGTCCAACCGCGAGGGCGCTGCATCCGCACCGGGTGTCGCCCCACCGACGGGAGACCTGACATGGAATCGACCGGACCGGCCGCGACGGTGCACTCGCTCCGGGTTGCCCGAATCGGACACTCCAGCCGCGTCTTCATATCGGACTCGACGCATCAGCAGCACATGGTGCCGCGACGACGAGGCGCTTGACATGGGATCGACTCGCACAGCATCCGAATCTCAGCACTTCGGCACACAAGTCGTCGACGACTCGGTGCCGCAGACGCGGGTGTACGGAATCCGCCACCACGGCCCGGGCTCGGCGCGCTCGCTCAGCCTGGCGCTGGAGCGCTTTCGCCCCGACATAATCCTCATCGAAGGTCCGGCCGACGCCGACCCGCTGATCGCGTATGTCGCCGCCGAGGGCATGGCGCCCCCGGTCGCCCTGCTGGCCTACCTCCCGGATTCGCCCGCGCGCGCGGCGTTCTGGCCGTTCGCGGTGTTCTCCCCGGAGTGGCAGGCACTGCGCTACGCCGCCGAACACGATGTCCCAGTGCGCTTCTGCGATCTGCCCGCCGCCAACACGTTGGCGGCGGAGGACGAGCACGCCGGTCGCGGTGATCCGCTGGCGGCCCTCGCCGCCGCCGCGGGATACGACGACCCCGAGCGATGGTGGGATGCGATCATCGAATCCTCGGCCGACGCAGACGTTTTCGAGGCAATCCTGGAGGCGATGGGCGCGCTGCGGGAGGCAGCGGGCGAAGCATCCCCCAAGGACCCTCCCGCCGCAGAATCCAATGCAGCCGACATCACCGACACCGGTAGCCCACCCGCCACTCCAGACAGTTCTGCGGCAACGGCTGCCCGGTCCGATTCGCGACCGGCCCTGAAGGATTCACTCGAGCACCTCATCGGCGGCCCGATCGACACGCACACGCTGCGACGCGAGGCGTACATGCGGCAGACGATGCGCAAGGCGCTCAAGGGCGGTGCGCGGCGGCTGGCGGTGGTCTGCGGGGCATGGCATGCGCCCGCGCTGGCGGGGAAGTTGGGGCCCGCGGCGCCGGATGCGGTGCTGCTCAAGGGATTACCGAAGGTCAAGACCTCGCTGACGTGGGTGCCGTGGACGCATTCGCGGCTTGCGGGGGCCTCCGGGTACGGGGCGGGTGTGACCTCGCCCGGCTGGTACCACCACCTGTTCACCGAGACCGATCGGCCGATCGCGCGGTGGCTCACCAAGGTGGCGGTGACCCTGCGCGCGCACGACCTGCCGGTATCCAGCGCGCACATCATCGAATCCGTCCGTCTGGCAGACACTCTCGCCGCGCTGCGGGGGCGTCCGCTGCCCGGACTGTCGGAGGTCACCGACGCGACTCGCTCGGTGCTGTGCGAGGGCGACGAAGCCAAGCTGCGACTGATCGGCGAGGAACTGGTGATCGGCGAGGCCCTGGGAACGGTGCCGGACAGCACCCCGGCGGTGCCGCTGGAAGCGGACCTGCGAGCGCGGGCCCGTACGCTGCGCCTGACCCGGCAGGCGCTGTCCCGGCAGCTGGACCTGGATCTGCGCAAGGATCGCGACGTGGCGCGCTCGCATCTGCTCCACCGGCTGCGCCTGCTCCGAATAGGCTGGGGCACACCGGCATCGAGCGAGGTGCGCAATGCCGGCACCTTCCGCGAGACGTGGACGCTGCGCTGGGAGCCCGAACTCGCCGTGGCGGTCATCGAGGCCTCGCGCTGGGGCACCACGATTCTCGCGGCGGCCGAGGCGAAGATCCTGGATGTGGTCGCCTCGCCGCAGGCCTCGGTCGGCGGGGTGAGCGGCGCGCTGGAACTGGCCCTGCTCGCCGATCTCGGTGGGGCCGTCGAGCAGTTGGTCGCCCGGCTGGCCGCGGTGGCCGCCCTCGACCACGACGTCACCAATCTGCTGGCCGCCCTGCCGGGCCTGGTGCGCACCCTGCGCTACGGCGACGTCCGGGGCACCGATGTCGAGGCCCTGGCGCACGTCGCCGATGGCCTGCTGGTCCGCATCTGCGCGGGCTTGCCGCGGGCCGTCACCGGTCTCGACGCCGATGCCGCCACCGCGCTGCGCACCCAGCTCGATGCCGCCCATCTGGCGCTGGCCACCCGCGATGACACGTGGGCGACCGCCGAATGGCATGGCGCCCTGCACACACTCGCTGACCGGGACGACGTGCACGGCGCCCTGGTGGGTCGCGCGGTGCGGCTGCTATCCGATGCGGGCATCTTCGACGATGCCGAGTCCGCCCGCCGGCTCTCGGCCGCGCTGTCGGTGGGGCACGCGCCCGCGGAGAAGGCGGCCTGGATCGACGGCTTCCTCGGCGGCCGCGGCCTGCTGCTGGTGCACGACCGAGATCTGCTGAGCCGCATCGACACCTGGCTCCGCGGCCTGGACGAGAATCAGTTCGTCGCGACCCTCCCGCTGCTGCGCCGCACCTTCGGCGCCTTCGAATCCGGTGAGCGCCAGGCCATCGCGCAGGCCGTCCGCGATGGCGGGCCGGTCGCGGCCGACCGGCGGCGGTCCGCGGACTACGACCTCGATCGCGGCATCTCGGCCCTGCGCACGGTCACCCAAATCCTGGCGGTGAACTGATGTGCCGGCGGTCTCCCACGCGGTCACGGACGGAAAGGCGGACGACATGACGGATCCCGATGAGGCGCAGGCCCGCCGCTGGCGTCTGGTGCTCGGCACCGCCGCGGAATCATCCCTCGGCGGGCTCGGTTCCGGCGACGACTCCGCCATGGATCGCTCCCTCACGGCGCTCTACAACGCCGACGAACTCGCGGCAACGGAGAAGCGCTCCGGCGGCCTGGGCGGTTCGGCGCCCAAGGTGGCGCGGTGGCTCGGCGATATCCGCACCTACTTCCCGTCCACCGTGGTGGAGGTGATGCAGCGCGATGCGGTGCAGCGGCTCGACCTCACCCAGCTGCTGCTCGAGCCGGAACTGCTCGAGGCGGTCGAACCCGATGTGCACCTGGTCGGCACCCTGCTGAGCCTCAACCGGGTGATGCCCGAGACCACCCGATCCACCGCGCGCACGGTGGTGGAGAAGGTGGTGCGCGAGATCGAGCGGCGCATCGCCGCCCGCACCGTCGCCGCGGTGTCGGGGGCGCTGAACCGGGCCGCTCGCGTCTCGCGCCCCCGGCTACGAGACATCGACTGGGACCGCACCATCCACCGAAATCTCGCCCATTACCTGCCCGAGCATCGCACGGTCGTGCCGGAGCGGCTGGTCGGGTACGGGCGCAAGGCCCGGGCCGTGCACCGCGACGTCGTCCTGGCGATCGACCAATCCGGTTCGATGGCCTCGAGCGTGGTGTATGCCTCGGTATTCGGCGCGGTGCTGGCCTCGATGCGATCGCTGAAGACCTCGCTGGTGGTCTTCGACACGGCCGTGGCCGACCTGACCGACCAGCTCTCGGATCCGGTCGAGGTGCTGTTCGGCACCCAGCTCGGCGGCGGCACCGACATCAACCGGGCGATCGCCTACTGCCAGCAGCTCATCACCCGCCCGGCCGACACCCTGTTCGTACTGATCTCCGATCTGTACGAGGGCGGCGTCCGCGAGGAGATGCTGCGCCGCATCGCGACCATGAAGGAATCCGGCGTGCAGGTGCTGGTGCTGCTCGCCCTGTCCGACGACGGCGCCCCCTCCTACGACCACGGCAACGCCACGGCCCTGACCGCCTTAGGCGTACCGGCCTTCGCCTGCACCCCTGATAAATTCCCGGACTTGCTGGCCGTCGCCCTGGACCGCGGCGACGTGCAGCGCTGGGCCAACAGCAACGTGGGCTGATCAGGCCCCGAAGTCGCTGCTGCCGAAGGAAGTAATGCTCTCCACTAAACCCATGACGGACTGGGCCACGCTTGAACCCGAGTTCAGAATGTTGAGCAGTCCGCCGATCATGCCGAAGGGATTCATAGTCTCGACACTCCTTGTCCGAACATCGCAGGAACAGGCAAAGGGACAGGGCCGATCCTACGGTCTACAGACCGGACGTATGCATATCCGCCACGCCGATGTCATGGCCCGCGATGCCTGGCACCCCGAATCCGCGGCGAGGGTGTCGACGCGGGGACCTCAGTAGCGTGGACGTGTGTTTGGTCCCGTCCCACCGGAGTTCGCCGCTCCGCCCGGCGATGCAGGCGTCCCCTCCACCCGCTACCCGATCGTGCACGGCTGCCTGCTCGGCGGGGCAATCGGCGACGCCCTGGGTGCGCCCGTGGAGTGTGAAGAACGCACTGCGCCAGAACAACTGCACCAACAACATGTCCGGGTCCTACGTCGACAGCGCCCAGCACATCCTGGTCTCGGTGAACGTCCTGACCTTTCCCGACACGGTCGATGTCAACCTCGCCTACAGCGCCCTGAAGGGAGTCACCCAGGACTGGGCAATCTGGTGCCCGACAACGGGAGTCGGCCACTCAGCCTGTAGCGGCGACATCGCGGGCGCCACAAAATCCCAGTGGTCACTGTCGAATCATCGGTACTTCATCCAGGCCACCGGCATCTACATCAACCTGACCAGCGACAAGAGCGTGCTGGACTGGGTCGACGCGGCCGCAAAGAAGGCCGTTGGCGTGGTAGGCCCGCAAACCCGCTGAACTACCCTGCCGCTGCCCCTCCGGTCGGTCCGTAAGCGTCCCTCACAGATCGGCAATGGCCGCCAGCGGCGGCGTGCGCGCCGCGCGAATCCCCGGCCACAACGCGGCCAGCACGCCGACCACACCCGAACCGATCAGCATCAGCGCGATCTGCCCCCACGGCACGGTAATCGTGCTGATACCCAGCTCACTGAGCGTGCGCAGGAATCCGACGCCCAGTCCAAGGCCCAGCACCACGCCCACGACCGCGCCGAACACCGCGATCAGCATCGACTCGAGGTAGATCGTCCGGCGGACCTGCGGCCGCAGCATGCCGACCGCGCGCAGCATCCCGATCTCGCGGCGGCGTTCCACCACCGAGAGCGCGAGGGTGTTGACGATGCCCAGCACCGCGATCACCACCGCCAGCGCCAGCAGCCCGTACAGGATCGCGAGCATGGTGTCGATCTGCTTACCCTCGGAGCCCTTGAATTCCTCGCGGTCCTCCACCTGCACAACGACATACGGGTCGGTCGCCTTGACCAGATTCGCCCGCATGAGGTTCAGGTCGGCGCCGGGGGCGGCGGTGATCAGCACCAGCACGTCGGTGCGGAAGGCGACCGGCATCACCTGCTCGTACAGGGCCGGCGACACCACCATCGACCCGAGCAGCTGTGTGTCCTTGTAGATCCCGGACACCGCCACTCGAAACTTCGTCCCGTCCAGCCCGGTCAGCTGCACGTTCTGCCCGGCGTGCCAATTATGCTTCCCGGCTTCGGTTTCCGAGACCTGGATGGCGTCGCCGCCGAGCGTGCCGCTGCCGCTGCGCATCTCGTAGTTCAGCACCTGGCTCATCGGTCCGTCGGGCGAGATGCCGTACACCTGCTGGTCGCCGACCTTCATCGCCACGCCCCGGAACGCCACCACATCGGTAACTCCCGCAACGGATTTCGCGGCCTTGGACGCGTCCAGGGGCACCCCGATGAGCTGCGGCCCGGTCAGGACGTAGTCCGCCTTGACCCCCTTGTCGACCAGATCGCTGACGCTGGCCTTGGCCGAGGAGCCGAGCATTCCGATCGCGGAGACCAGCATCAACCCGAGGGTGAGCGCGAACGCGGTCGCGGCGGTGCGCCGCGGATTTCGCACGGCATTGTTCCGCGACATCCGCCCGATCGGCCCGAAGGGCCGCGTCAGCACCCCGAGCGCCGTCAGCACCGGCCGCGATATCGCGGGCGAGGCGAACAGCACGGCGAAAACCAGTGCCGCCGCGCCGATTCCGACGACCAGCGCGGCATTGCCGCCGGTGTGCCGGGAGCCGAGCACGACGAGCACGATCCCGACGACCGCCAGCACGGCCCCGATGCCCGTGCGCAACCGCAGCGACTCCCCGGCCGAGGCGAACTCCTCGCGCATCGCCTCCACGGGCGGAATCTTCGCCGCCCGCTGCGCCGGCGCGTATGCGCTGCCGACGGTGACCACCAGCCCGAGGCCCAGCGCCGCCAGCACGGTACGCGGCAGCACCTGCATCGATCCGGTGGGCAGCCCGAGATGGAAGGCATTGAGCACACCGGAGAGTCCGAACGCCAGGCCGATCCCGCAGGCCAGACCCAGTGCGCTGCCGATCAATCCGATGACCGCGGCCTCCGCGACCACCGACCAGCCCACCTGCCCGCGGCTCGCACCGACCGCGCGCAGCAGCGCCAGCTCCCGCAGCCGCTGTGCCACGATCATCGAGAAGGTGTTGTAGATGATGAACGTGCCCACCAGCAGCGCGATCGCGCCGAAGGCGAGCAGGAAGTAGTTCACGAATTTCAGCGCGTTGCCGACCTGCGCCTTCAGATCCGCGCGCACCTGGGTGCCGTCGTGGACCTTGTAATCCGGCAGTACCAGTGCCAGCCGGTCGCGCACGGTATCCGCCGAAACTCCCTTCACGACAGCGATATCCACGTACGCCACGTGCTGCCCGTCGGTGAACAGCTCGCGTGCCTGGGCATCGTCGAACAAGACCCCGATGAAGCCGCCGCTGTCCGACGACGACAGGGTGTAGATACCGCTGACGGTGACGTCGATATTGCCCTTCGACGGCACCAGGATCGTGACGTGATCGCCGACCGACAGCCCGGCCCGCTGCGCCCCACCCGAATTGATCGCCACCTGCCCCGGCTGGGCGGGCGGCACACCCGCGACGAACTTGGCCGGATCGGCGACCGCCCGGTCCGGCGGCAGATAGGACTGGCCCCAGCTCGGCGCGCCGCCGGTCTGCACCGCGTGCCCGTTCTTCAGCAGCACGATCGGCCCCTGCGTCGCGGGCGCCACCGCGCGCACGCCCGGTGTCGCGGAGACGGTATTCACCACGTCGACCGGAACACCCAGCGACTGCTGCGCCTTGGGCTCGACCCGGACGTCGACGCCCTGGGCCTGGCTGGCGAAGATGCCGTCGAAGGTGCGCTGCAGGGTGTCGGTGAAGATGAAGGATCCCGCGATGAAGGCGGTTCCGAGGATCACCGACAGCACGGTCAACGCGAGGCGCACCTTGTGCGCCGCCAGATTGCGCAGGGCAACCTTGGGCATCGGGCCCATGGCCATCACAGGTTCTCCAGCTTTTTCATCCGGTCGAGCACCGATTCGGCGGTGGGATCACGCAGTTCGTCGACGATGCGGCCGTCGGCCAGGAAGATCACCCGGTCGGCGAAGGAGGCCGCGTGCGGCTCGTGGGTGACGATCACGACGGTCTGCCCGAATTCGTCCACCGCCGCGCGCAGGATCGAGAGCACCTCGCCCGAGGACCGCGAGTCCAGATTGCCCGTGGGCTCGTCGCCGAAGATGATGTCGGGCTTGCCCGCCAGCGCCCGTGCACAAGCGACCCGCTGCTGCTGGCCGCCGGACAGCTCGCTGGGGCGGTGCGAGAGCCGATCCCCCAAGCCCAGGCGCTTGATCACGGTCTCGAGCCACTCCTGATCCGGTTTGCGGCCCGCGATATCCAGCGGCAGGGTGATGTTTTCCAGCGCCGTCAGTGTCGGCACCAGGTTGAACGCCTGGAAGACGAAGCCGATCCGGTCGCGGCGCAACCGCGTCATCTGCTTGTCGGACAGCGTGGTCAGGTCGGTGTCGCCGATCTGCACGGTGCCGGACGTGGCCGCGTCGAGCCCGGCCAGGCAGTGCATCAGCGTGGATTTACCCGAGCCGGACGGACCCATGATCGCGGTGAACTCGCGCGGTGCGAATTCGGCACTCACCCCGTCCAGGGCCCGGACCTGGGTATCCCCCATGCCGTACAGCTTGACCAGGTCGGCGGCCCGGGCCGCGATGCGGGCCGGGCCGGCTGCGGCGGAAGCAATGTTGTCCTGCGCGGTCGCGCCGCCTTCGGCGGCGGCTGAGGTTTCGGTGCCCACGGCATCGGCAGTCATGCTGTCCAGTGTTCCGAAACCGGCCCGGCCGCGCTATCGGGAATAGCCCCCAATTGTCCCGGGTCCCCCTACCGGGGGAAGGATGAGCCCGTGGGACCGGTGGGGTTCAGCCCACCGAACCGATGATGATCAGCACGATGAGCAGCAGGATCACCGCACCGATGATGATGCCGATGATCAGACCCGTATTGGATTTGCGCTGTGGAATCTGCGCCGGTGCGTATCCGCCGAAGTTGCCCTGCTGGGCGAAGGGCGCATTCTGCTGGGTGTACATCGGCTGCGGCACCGGATTCGGCATCGGCGCGAGCACCGGGGGCGAGGTCGGCATCTGCATGGGGCCCGCGGTCGGCATGGGCGCCTGATTCGGCATCGGCTGACCGGTGCGCGGTCCCATCGGCTGGTTGACCGTCTGCATCGCCGGACCGGTGTACGCCCGCGGCGCGACCGGCATCTGCGGCGCGCTGGGCAGGGCCAGGGCCCGCCGGGCGGCGGCGGCGAAATCCGCACAGCTGGCGAACCGGTCGTCCGGGCGTTTGGCCATCGCCTTCATCAGCACCGCGTCCAACCCCGGGGGCAGTCCGGGACGCACCGTGCTCAGCGGTGGTGGCGGCTCCTGCAGATGCCCGCGGATCACGGCCGCGGGATTGCTCGCCGCGAAGGGACCGGCACCGGTGAACAGCCAGAACAGGCTGCAGGCCAGCGAATACTGGTCCGAGCGGCCGTCCAGCTGGGCGCCGGTGAGCTGCTCGGGCGAGGCATAGGTCAGGGTCGCGGTGAAGGTGCCGGTCTGGGTGAGGTGGCCGCCGTCGTCGCGCAGTCGCGCGATGCCGAAGTCGGTCAGGTAGACCCGCTCGCCCTTACCCCCGGTCGAGCGGGCCAGCAGCATGTTCGCGGGCTTCACGTCGCGGTGCATGACGCCGTTGCCGTGCGCGTAGTCCAGCGCCTCGGCCACCTCGGCGATGATCTGCACCGCGCGCTCGGGCGGCAGCCGCGTCGGTTCCACGCTGGCGGCGTCGATGCCGTCGATGTACTGCATGGAGATCCACAGCTGGCCGTCCTCGAGGCCGCGGTCGTACACGGTGACGATATTGGGGTGGTCCAGCTGGGCGACCAGATCGGCCTCACGCTCGAACCGGGCGCGAATCTCCTGGTCGGACACCATCTCCCGGTTGAGCAGCTTCAGCGCCGTCTTGCGCGGCAGCCGGGGATGCTTGGCGAGGTAGACCGAGCCCATACCCCCGCGACCGAGCAACTGCTCGACAAGATATCCGGCGAAGACCTCACCGTTGGCCACCATTTCAGCGCTCCCACTTCCCATGCCGCGCACCGGGACCCGCCAGCGCACGGCCGTACCGCATGAACTCCGTCGCCGCCCTGGTGCCGACCACGGGAAACACCGAAACCATAGCAGCTGTGCGCGTGGCCTTCGCTTCGGTCCGCTGCGATCCCGCTGCTGCGCGCCGACCTGTCGGTGGGTGGCTATACCCTCGTCCCATGCGCATTGGAGCCCACGTCAGGCAGGACAGCGATCCGATCGGCTTCGGTGAAGAGCTCGGCGCCGAGGTCATCCAGATGTTCGTGATCGACCCGCAGGGGTGGGAGAAACCCACGCCCCATCCGCTCACCGAGCAGATCAAGTCGAGCCCCATCGATGTGGTGGTGCACTCGTCGTATCAGATCAATGTGGCCAGCACCAACAACCGCCTGCGCATGCCCTCGCGCACGGCGGTCGCGCAGCAGGCGCAGGCCGCGGCCGATCTGGGCGCCTTCGGCCTAGTCGTGCACGGCGGGCACGTCCGCTCCGACAGCGAGATCGCGACCGGTATCGACAACTGGCGCAAGCTGTTCGAGCGTCAGGAGGCCAAGGGCGGTTTCGCGGTGCCGATCCTGATCGAGAACACCGCCGGCGGAAACCACGCCATGGCCCGGTATTTCGATTCCATCGCCCGACTGTGGGATGCGGTCGGCGAGTACGGCGCGGGCTTCTGCCTGGATACCTGCCATGCCTGGGCGGGCGGCGAGGAGCTGGTCGGCGTCGTCGACCGGATCAAGGCCATCACCGGCCGCATCGACCTCGTCCACCTGAATTCCTCGCGCGACGAATTCAATTCCGGCGCCGACCGTCACGCGAACTTTGCCGACGGCACCATCGACCCGCAGCTGCTGGCCGAGGTGTGCCGCACTGCCGATGCGCCGGTGATCCTGGAGACTCCCGCCGAGGGTGTCGCCGAGGACATGGCCTACCTGCGCGAACACATCGGCTGAAACGCCCGACCACGCGCGCGGGCGACGCCGAAACGATCTGGTCGATCGCCTCTGGATGGAAGAGCCGCACCCCGCGACGGTTTCGATCCAGGTGAGGGCAAACCTGGTTCGTGCCGTGCCGAACTGGTGTGCTCGCAAGGCATTCCCGCTCCAGCGAAAGGCCTTCCATGTCCGCCGATTACGCAGCACAGACCAGCACCTCCGTTCGGGTGGTGAAGCTCGGCACCCACATCGGCGCGCGAATCGACGGGGTTCGTCTCGGCGGGGATCTGGACGCGCAGACCGTCGCGGCCGTCCGGGACGCGCTGAACGCACACAAGGTGATCTTCTTCCGCGGCCAGGACCATCTGACCGAGGACGGCCAGTACGAGTTCGCCCAGTTGCTCGGCACACCCACCACCCCGCATCCGACGGTCAGCTCGCACGGGGTCAAGAGCCTGGCCATCGACTCGGAAACCGGGCGCGCCAACAGCTGGCACACCGATGTGACCTTCGTCGACCGGGTGCCGAAGGCCTCGATCCTGCGCGCGGTCGCGCTGCCCAGCTACGGCGGCTCCACCACCTGGGCGTCCACCGTCGCCGCCTACGAGTCCCTGCCCGAACCGCTGCGGCGTCTCGCGGAGGGACTGCGCGCGCGACACACCAATACCTACGACTACGCCGCACGCCACGGCGCCGAACCCACCCCGAAGTCCCAGGCGTATCGCGCCGAGTTCGAATCGGCCTACTTCGAGACCGAGCATCCGGTGGTGCGCGTACATCCCGAAACCGGCGAACGCGCCCTGCTCCTGGGGCATTTCGTCAAACAGTTCGTCGGCCTGAACAAGGTCGAATCCGATGCGCTGTTCCGCCTGTTCCAGGATCGAGTCACCCGGCTCGAGCACACCACCCGCTGGAACTGGGCGCCGGGCGACGTCGCGATCTGGGACAACCGCGCCACCCAGCACTACGCCATCGACGACTACGACGGCGCCGAGCACCGCAGGCTCACCCGCATCACCCTGGCCGGCGATATCCCCGTCGGCGTCG
Organism: Nocardia albiluteola; assembly: GCF_018860155.1. GTDB lineage: Bacteria > Actinomycetota > Actinomycetes > Mycobacteriales > Mycobacteriaceae > Nocardia > Nocardia albiluteola. The sequence continues at coordinate 448,123 of NZ_JAHKNI010000005.1, read as the reverse complement.
ACGGCCGTCCCAGCACCGTCATCGCGGGCAATGCCGAGCATTATTCGGTGATCGAGCGGGCCGCCTGAACTCCAGTTGCCAAGCGGCTGAGACTTTTCGGCGCGGGAACGAACAGTCGGTACGCTGAATCTCGGGTCGGGTCGCGGAGAGGAATCCTATTGAGTACCGGACGGATCGGCACTGAGATCGTCCCATCCCAGCGGTCACGGCGGCGTTGGCGATATGCAGCATTGCTCGCGGCGGTTCCCGCCGCGCTGGCCCTGGCCGTGGTCGCGGAGGCCCAAACACCGGACGTACCCGCGATTCCGGCCGAAACACTCCCGGCGGTGGCACCGCCGACGCCCCTCGCACCGGTACCGACCCTGGCCCCGCAGACACCGACCTTCACACCGCCGACGCCGACGCCGACGATGACCACGCCCACGGTGCCCTCGCCGCCCCCGCCCGTGGCGAACTGCGGCCTGCCGCCGTGCAGCCCCGACGGCTACGGCATCGACGGCTTCGACCAATTCGGTTACGACCGATCGGGATTCGACCACTGGGGTTACGACCGGTACGGCTACGACCGCTTCGGATACAACCGCTCGGGATGTAGTCGCGCCGGTCAGTGCCGTCAGGGCGATCACGGAACCTCTGGGCCCCACGTCGGCCCGGGACCTGCCGTCCCCGCTCAGCCCCATCTACCGCCTGCGCCCGCCCTGCCCCTGCCTCCGAGCGGCAGCTTCGGGCTGTGAGCTGAGCCGGCGTCATCGACCCGCGCTACCGCCGGCCCGGCGTCGACGATGTCGGCCGCGAGCGGTACGGGTCAGTCGTCGGTCGCACTACGCCCGAGTCGGCGGCAAGGCGGTCGTCTTCGCGCCCAGCGGCAAGGCTGCGGTGACCTATCGCGTGGAGCTCGGCACGAAGGAAGCGTGGCCACAGGTGATCGACGCCAGGCCGAGCATCCGCCCAACGCACGTCATCGCGTGCCCCGCGTTCCTGCCGACCGAGGGCGGCTGTCGGCGACCTCTCCCGGCTGGTTCAATCGACGCATGGAGAGTCGGCCGCTGGACGGGGTTCGGGTACTGGAACTGGGCAATTACATCGCGGCGCCCACCGCGGGCCGGATCCTCGGGGACTTCGGCGCCGAGGTAATCAAGGTGGAACGCCCGAAAACCGGGGACGAACTGCGCAATTGGCGGTTGTACGGCGGCGACACGTCGATGCTGTACCGCACGGTCAACCGGAACAAGAAGTCGATCACGCTGGATCTGCGCTCGGACGCCGGGCGGTCGATCGTGCTGGATCTGGTCGCGCACTGCGATGTGCTGCTGGAGAACTTCCGGCCGGGCATGCTGGAGAAGTGGGGCCTGGGGCCGGACGCGCTGAGCGCGGCGAATCCGGATCTGGTGATCACCCGCATCTCCGCCTACGGGCAGACCGGGCCGCTGTCGCAGCGGCCCGGATTCGCGGCCGTCGCCGAGGCGGTGGGCGGCCTGCGGGAGCTGATCGGCGACCCGGATCGGCCACCGGTGCGCACCGGGGTGTCGATCGGCGATTCCATCGCCGGGATCTACGCGGCCTTCGGCACGGTGATGGCGCTGTTCCAGCGGGAACGATCCGGCGAGCGAATTCCACTGCCGCAGCGGGTGATCGATGTGGCGCTGAACGAGTCCATCCTGTCGGTGATGGAATCGCTGGTGCCCGACTACTACGCCTACGGCATCACCCGCGAGCGGACCGGCGGCCGGATGGAGGGCATCGCTCCGAGCAACGCCTACCCCTGTTCGGACGGCCTGAGCATCATCATCGGCGGCAATGCCGACAGCATCTTCCAGCGTTACATGCAGGTGATCGAGCGCCCCGATCTAGCCGCGGACCCGGAGCTGGCCGACAACGCCGGGCGCTGGCGCCACCGGGAGCGGCTGGACGCCGCGATCGCCGAGTGGACGCGTCGGCACACCCGGGACGAGGCGCTGAAAATCCTGGAGGGTGCCGCGATCCCGAGCGGCGCCATCTATACCGCCGCCGATATCGCCGAGGACGCGCAATACCGGGCGCGCAACATGATTCAGCATTTCCCGGTCGATGTCGGTGAGCCGGAACCGAAGTCGGTCGGCTTTCCCGGCATCGTGCCGGTGATCGGCGAGCAGTCCCTGCCTATTCACAGCGTTGGCCCCGACCTGGGCGCGCACACCCGCGAGGTGCTCTCCGGGCTGCTGGGCATGTCGGACGCGGATATCGATGCACTGGAGGCGAACTGATGCTGCGCGATGTGACGCTGCGAGACGGCCTGCAACTGACCGGCAAGGTACTGCCGACCGAGCGCAAGGTCGAGATCGTGCGCACCCTGCTGGGCCTGGGCGTGCCCGCCCTGGAGATCGGCTCGATGGCGCGCCCCGATCTGGTTCCGCCGATGGCCAACACCATGGATCTGATCGCCGCACTGGATCCCGAAGAGCTGCAACGCTGCTGGGTGTGGGTGGCCACGCCGCGGCACGTCGAGCGGGCAGCGTCCGCGGGCGTGCGCAACTTCCAGTACTGCTTCTCGGTCTCCGACTCCCACAACAAGGCCAACATCGGGCGTACCACCGAGGACAGCCTGGCCGCGATGCCCGAGGCGATCCGGCTGGCCCAGGCCGCGGGCGGGTCCATTCAGCTCTGCATGGCAACGACTTTCACGTGCCCGTTCGAGGGCGCGATCGATCCGGAGCGGGTGCTGGCGATCGCGAACGACCCCCGCGCCACCGGCGCCACCGACATCGTGCTCGCCGACACCCTGGGCCAGGCCCATCCCGCCCAGGTCACCGACCTGGTCGCCGCGGTCCGGTCGCGAACACCGCACCGCCGCATCGTCTTCCACGGGCACGACACCTGGGGCATGGGCGTGGCCAATTCGCTGGCCGCCCTCGCCGCCGGCGCCACCATGGTCGATGGCTCCCTCGGCGGCCTGGGCGGCTGCCCCTTCGCCCCCGGCGCCAGCGGCAACACCTCCAGCGAGGACCTGCTGTTCGCCACCCGCCCGGAGTGGTTCACCCCCGGCACCCTGGCAACGCTGGTGGACATGTCCCGCGAGCTCCTCGCTGACCTCGGCGAACCCAATCGCTCCCGCACCGCCGAGGGCGCCGTCTCCAAGGCCGATGCCTTCGAATGGGTTGTGCGCCAGCCATAGCCGACGAGTTACGGCGTGGCGATCGGTCCCACATCGGGGATCTCGGCGTGCCCGACCAGCTCGATGCCGGTGACGATGTCGGGCTGGATCCGGATGATGCGATGGGGCGCGCCGGGCAGCCACGGGTCGATGAGGCGCTCGTAGTACGCGATGTCCGCCGGGTCCGTGACGGCCGCGGTGGTGCCGGTGAGTATCACACACCAGCCGAGCTGGGTCTCGTGGTCGATCGTGTCGACCTCATAGGAGACGACCTGCCGGTCCACGTGCAGGGGCACGATGCCGAGGTTGGCGTGCACGATCACGTCCTCGCCGTCCACAACGTGGTTCACCGGACGAATGGTGGGCAATGCATAGCGCGCGAAGGCGATTCGGCCGAACCGCACGGTCCCGAGAAGTCGCAGCGAATCCGCGTTCGTCAGCTCCCGCAACTCCCGGTGGCCGTGTTCCGCCATAACCCATTATCTGCCAAGGCACCATGAAATGATGGTCGGTTCTCCCGAAGCCGGACCGGTCCGCCGACGGCACTGAATCGCGCCGCCGCCGAATCACACTCGATGACTGTGCGGATCCGGAGGGCCTCCGCGTTCAGGCGGAACCGTGGGAATCCGCGCGCAGTTTCAGCAGGACCAGCCCTGCGGTGCAGGCCAGCATCAGACCGGCGACGGTCACCAGCACCCGTAGATCGACAATGCCCATCACCGCTCCCGCCAGACCGCCGGCGAAGATCAGCCAGGCCATCAAGCGGGCGATGATCGCCCAGGCGGAGCGCGCGGATTCGGTTGGGGCCGAATCGTTCTGCGACGCCGCACGCAGCGGGGACGTCGAGTAAGCTCCCATCACCAACTCCTCGGTGACGCCGCGGCACTTCGGGGCACAAAATTCGCGGTGTCCCTCGGTACATTTCCGGCGTCGTGCGTGTAACTTTGCAAACACGCTACGTCTCCGTTGTCAAATCTCCACACGACACGCGCATGACACGCCGAAGTGACCGTTTCGATATGTGAGTCACAGACCTTTGACATACGCGATCGGTATTTTGCCGACGCCGCAACTCGTCTGGCCCGACCCCCGGGCGCTCGGTTAGTGTGGGGCGAACACTTTATTGAGGAGCTGTACACCGATGCATGGCAGGACGGCGGACGTGGGGGAACACGCCGATGAGACCCCACACCGCCCGATGAGGCCAGGCCCGGAGGCAGCGGCATGCGCGACAATCTAGTTGCCGAGACCACTCCACGACGCCTGGGTCCCAAGGTCGCCGGGCCCGCAATCGCCGCCGGCGCAATATCTCTCGGACTCGTCGTGATCGGCGCGTGCGGCCTGCGCCCCCACGACACCTACGTCGCGCCGCCACCGCTGTCCGCGAATCTGCCATCCGCGGCCGGCACCCGAGCCCCGACGTCGACCACCTACGAGGTGTACATCCCGCCCTCGCCGTCCTGGCGGGTCGCGGTCAACACCCCGCCGCGGCGGACGCCGACCACCGTGCCGCTCACGCCCACCACTCCGGGCTATGCCCAGTCCCCGGGCGACGGGCCCGGCTACGCGGCCCCGGCCTACATCCCGCCGCCCTCGATCAGCACCGACGACCCGTTCGACTCCACGACCACCCCGTCCGGGCCGCCCTGACCTCCCCCGGCGCCCGCCGGCGGAGGTCGGCCCGGGTGATTACAGCTCGACGAGCCCGTACTCCCCCACCCGGTCGGTGAGCACCCGCAGATGTTCGAACGCGGCGCCGAAGGTGCGCTCGATCGCGGTCAACCGGGCGGCGTAGTGGCTGACGGGATATTCGGCGGTAATGCCGATCCCGCCGTGCATCTGGATGGCCTCCTGGCTGATGTGCCGGCCCGAGCGGCTCACCTGCAGGCGGGCGCGCGAGGCGACGACCGGATCGGGATCCCCGTCGGCGAGCGAGGCGGTGGCGTACATGCTCATGCTGCGCGCGAGCTCCAGCGAGACGTACATCGTCGCCGCGCGCTGGGTGAGGGCCTGGAACTTGGACAGCGTGACCCCGAATTGCTTGCGGGTCTTGAGATATTCGGTGGTCAAGCGGAGCGCCTCCGCCATCGCGCCGACCGATTCCGCGCACAGGCTCGCCTGCGCGGCGGTGATCCCGTCGACGATCGCGCCCGACGCGTCGCCGGGCTCGCCGAGCAGTTCGGCAGGGGCGCCGTCGAATTCGAGCTGGGCACCACGCAGGCCGTCGAAAGTGCGATAGGAAGTGTGTGTCACGGCATCGGGGGTGACCAGGAACAGCCCCGCCGCGCCGTCCGGCAGCGCGGCGCTGACGACCAGCAGGTCGGCGCAATCGCCGTGCGGCACCGGATTTTTCAGCCCGGTGATCCGGTATCCGTCGCCGTCGGCGACCGCGGTGGTCGTCAATTCCACTGCTGGCCACCTGCTTCCGGGTTCGTCGTGAGCGAAGGCCAGCAACTTGTCCCCGGCCGCCACCTCCGGCAGCACTCGCCGGCGCTGCGCGGCGGTGCCCGCGCGGGCGATCACCCCACCCGGCAGCAACACCGCATCCAGCAGCGGTTCCGGCGCGAGCCGGCGGCCGAATTCCTCCATGACGACCATGGTTTCCACGGGCCCGGCGCCGACCCCGCCGTCCTCCTCGGCGAAACTCAGTCCCAGCACGCCCAATTCGGCGAGCTGCGCCCACACCTCGCGGCTCCAGCCCAGCTCGGTGTCCAGCGTCTTCAGGCGCGATTCCGGATCGTAATTGCGCGCCAGCAGCTCGCGGATGGTGTCGCGCAGCATGCCCTGTTCATCGGTGAGTTCGAAATCCATGGCGGCGCCCTCTCACGGGGATGGTAGGTCGGCGGAGCTTGCGGAGCCGACCGGGGTGGGTAAGTTACAGCCCGAGGATCGTGGAGGCGATGATGGTGCGCTGCACCTCGCTCGATCCTCCGTAGATGGTGGTCTTGCGGTAGTTCAGGTAGCCGGGGCCGCTGCGCTGGGCCCAGTCCGGCGAGGCGATCGATGGGGCGCCGACCGGCAGCGCATCCGGGCCCGCGATGTCCAGCAGCAGTTCGGTGGCGGCCTGCTGCAGCTCCGAACCGCGCAGCTTGAGCACCGAGGAGACCGGATTCGGTTTGCCCTCACTGGAATTGGCCACCACCCGCAGCAGCGTCAGTTCCAGGGCCAGCAGCTCGTTCTCCAGCTCGGCCAGCCGAGCGGCGAACACCGGATCGCTCAACAGCGTGCTCGTACCCGATACCGTTTGTGCCGCATACTCCTTCGCCACCGCGAGCTTGACCTTGGTGCGGCCCACACCGGTGATTCCCGTGCGCTCGTTGCCGAGCAGGAACTTCGCGTAGGTCCAGCCCATGTTCTCCTCGCCGACCAGTTGATCCGCGGGCACCCGGACGTTCTCGAGGAAGACCTCGTTGACCTCGTGATGGCCGTCGATCAGCTTGATCGGGCGGATCGTCACCCCCGGGGTCTTCACATCGAACAGCAGCAGCGAGATGCCCGCCTGCTTCTTGGGCGCGTTCGGATCGGTGCGCGCCAGGCAGAAGATCCAGTCGGCGTACTGGGCCAGGGTGGTCCAGGTCTTCTGGCCGTTGACGATGTACGAGTCGCCGTCGCGCACCGCGGTGGTGCGCAGCGAGGCCAGGTCCGAGCCGGCCTCGGGCTCGGAGAACCCCTGGCACCACCAGATGTCCAGGGACGCGGTGGGCGGCAGGAAGCGCTCCTTGAGCTCCTGCGAGCCGAATTGCGCGATCACCGGGCCGATCATGTTGGCGTTGAACGTCAGTGGCTCGGGCACGCACGCCAGCTGCAGCTCGTCCTCCCAGATGTGGCGCTGCAGCGGGGTCCACTTCTTACCGCCCCACTCGACCGGCCAGTTCGGAACCGCGAGGCCGTGCTCGTTGAGGGTCCGGTGCGCGGTGCGGATGTCCTCGCGCGAGAGCTCGCTGCCGTACTTCACCTTGTCCCGGATGGACTCGGGAATCACGGTCCGATACAACTCGCGCAGTTCGTCGCGGAAGGCCACCGCATCGGGTGACAGGGCAAGTTTCATGGGCATCTCCCACCGTGTCGGGTGTGGCGGAGTAAAGTGCTGTTCGTAGTAGAACTTACTCCCCGGTAGCGCGGAACTGTCGGCTGCGTCACATCGGCGAACCGGACCGGCGGCCTGTAGTCCGCCGCACCCGACCGGGCGCGAGCTGGTAGGTTGCTCCGGAAGTAGGTCGCGACCGCCCGGGCCGGCTGGGTGTAGACGGCGGCCGCGACGAGTTCACGACTAAGGAGTACGACGAGTGAACGGCAGGACCCTCGCGCGTCTGGCCGCGGTAGCGGCCTGCATCGGCCTCGGAACCGCGACGGCCGTGGGCACCGGTACGGCCGCCCCGGCCCCCACCCCGACCCACAGCCCGGCAGCCCCGGCCCACAGCACCGTGGACACGGCGATCGACCACCTCGACGCCGCCGCGGGAACCAATGCGGCCGCCAAGGCCGCGGTGACCAAGCTGGCCGAGACCTCGCGCCTGCTTACCGCCAGCAAGCTGGATCACATCGCGGGCGCGTTCCAGCCGTTCTTCTTCGCCGCGCCCACCTTCGGATGCCCCGGGAACCCGGTCAGCCTGACCATCGCCTCGGGCGAGGCGGGCAGCAACGGGGTCAGCAACGGCCTCAACGGCGGCTACGGCACCGTGCGCTATCAGGCCACCCCCTCCGCCGCGGGCTACCCGATCGGGTCGGGCCTGAACGTCGCCTGGCTCAACACCGGCAACGGCCGCAGCGGCATCACCCCGCTCAACGACATGACCGAGTACAAGCTGCCGAGCTTGTCCAAGACGGTCGCCACGGGCCCGGGCACCGTGATCTCGGTGATGTGGGGCACCATCAACTACCCGGGCGGCACCTGCGTGATGGCACCGACCGTCGGGGCCATCACGGTCTACAACGCGCCCAACCCGACTTTCAACGCCCCGCTGCCGGATCAGAAGGGTCCGACCGAGCCCCAGGTCCAGATCCCGGTGCCCTAGCGAGCAGAGCCAGGACCTCGTCGTCGGTGAGCTGGTGGAAGTCGTCGTAGGCGCCGCCCACCCCACCGAGGATCCGGGGCACCAGGGGGCAGATGGTCTCGTCGGCCAGGGGATGGATGCGGCGCAGGGCCTCGATGGACGAGACCGGAACCGCGACGGTGAGGCTGCGGGGCTCGTGCAGGTTCGCCACCTCGCAGGCCACGGCGACCGTTGCGCCCGTTGCCATCCCGTCGTCCACGATCACCACGCAGCGGTCCTTCAGGGGAATCGGCGGACGATCACGCAGAATGCGTTGCCGCCGTTCGAGTTCCACGCGCTCGAGGGCCTCGATGGCGGATATCTGATCGGATGTCACGCCGCTGTGCCGGATGACGTCGTCGTTGACCACGCGCGCCCCGCCCTCGCCGATCGCGCCCATCGCCAGCTCCGGCTGCCACGGCACGCCGAGCTTGCGCACGAGCAGAATGTCGACCTCACCGCCGATCACCGCGTGCACGCCGACCGCGATCGGAACCCCGCCCCGGGGCAGCCCCAGCACCAGCGGGTCCGACGCTCGCAGGTGCAGCAGCGACCCACCCAGCGAGCGACCGGCGGCCAACCGATCGGGATAGATCATGGTGCCTTCAGTCTAGTGGCGTAACGGTGAATCTCCGCAGGGTAAGGCTCGGATTGGCGGCACGAATCGCGTCGAGGTGCTCGAGATCGACGCGTGCGGTGGCGATTCCGGGCGCCTCGCCGAGTTCGGCCAGCACCAGGCCCGCCGGATCGACGATCATCGAGGCCCCCGCACCGCGGGGCGCGGCATGATCGGCGGCGGCGACGTAGACGGTGTTCTCGATGGCGCGCGCCCGCAGTAGCGTCGTCCACTGGTCGACCTTGCCCGGGCCCGGAATCCATTGCGCAGGAAGGGCGAGCACCTGCGCCCCGGCCGCGGCGACCCGGCGGCACCCCTCGGGGAAGCGGAGGTCGAAGCAGGTCTGCAGGCCGAAAACGACGCCATCGGCGGTGAACGTCGCCGGTTCGGCGATGGGACCCGGCAGCACGGTATCGGATTCGAGGAAGCCGAAGGCGTCGTAGAGGTGCACCTTGCGGTAGACGGCCGCGAACTCGGCATCGGGCGCGGCGGCGACGAGAGTGTTGTATACCTTCCCGGACTCGCCGTCGGCCCGCTCGATCGCGCCGGGCGCCTCCACCACGCCCGCCACCACATGCACCCCGAACTCCGCCGCCAGCCCGCGCAACCCGGTGACGTACGGCCCGGTGAGCGGCTCGGCCGCCGCGACGACCCGCTCGTCGAGCCGCTTCACCGCGAACATCGAATACTCGGGCGCGATCACCACCCGCGCGCCGTGCTCGGCCGCCTCGCGCACCTGCGCGCGCAGCAACGCCAGGTTCGCGTCCTTGTCCGTGTAGGGATCGAACTGCACAACCGCGACATCGAGCGTCCTGCGTGTCGCGGCAGTCGCGGGCGCGATAACAGACCCGCTGGTCGGAACGCCCGCGGGGGCGGTAGCGGAGGCCTGGGGCGGCTGCTGCGGTTGCATACGTCTCACCGTATTGGGCCGATGGTCGGGGTTGCCACCGCCACGCAGTAAACTGCTGGTCAATGAATACCTCAGAGGTCGACAGCTCCCAGCCCGACGAGAGGGACGCCGCCGACCCGTCCTTCGCCGATCTCGGCATCGATGACCGCATCCTGGCGGCCATCGCCGACGTCGGTTACGAGTCGCCGTCCCCGATCCAGGCGGCGACGATCCCCCCGCTGATCGCGGGCGCCGACGTGGTGGGCCTGGCCCAGACCGGCACCGGTAAGACCGCCGCGTTCGCCATCCCGATCCTGATGGGGCTCGCGGCCACCGAGGGCCGGTCCAAGGCGCCGCGCGCGCTGGTGCTGGCCCCCACCCGCGAACTGGCGATCCAGGTGGCCGAGGCGTTCGGCCGGTATTCCTCGCACCTGCCGGGCCTGCACGTACTACCGATCTACGGCGGTCAGAACTACGCGGTGCAGCTGTCCGGGCTGCGGCGCGGCGCACAGGTCGTCGTGGGCACCCCGGGCCGGGTCATCGACCATCTGGAGCGCGGCACCCTGGACCTGTCGCAGCTGCAGTACCTGGTGCTCGACGAGGCCGACGAGATGCTGAAGATGGGCTTCCAGGAGGACGTCGAGCGCATCCTGCGCGACACGCCCGCCGACAAGCAGGTCGCGCTGTTCTCCGCGACGATGCCGACCGCGATCCGCAAGATCTCCAAGCAGTACCTGCACGATCCGGTCGAGATCACGGTCAAGGCCAAGACCTCCACGGCACCCAACATCACCCAGCGCTGGGTGCACGTGTCCTATCAGCGCAAGCTGGACGCGCTCACCCGGATCCTCGAGGTCGAATCCTTCGAGGCGATGATCATCTTCGTGCGCACCAAGCAGGCCACCGAGGAGCTGGCCGAGAAGCTGCGCGCGCGAGGGTATTCCGCGGCCGCGATCAATGGTGACATCGCCCAGAACCAGCGCGAGCGGACCATCGGGCAGCTCAAGTCCGGCTCGGTGGACATCCTCGTGGCCACCGATGTGGCCGCGCGCGGCCTGGACGTGGACCGCATCTCGCACGTGCTCAACTACGACATCCCGCACGACACCGAGTCCTACGTGCACCGCATCGGCCGCACCGGCCGGGCCGGGCGCACCGGCGAGGCGCTGCTGTTCGTCGCCCCGCGCGAGCGCCGCCTGCTCGATGCGATCGAGCGCGCCACCCGCCAGCCGCTGACCGAGATGCAGCTGCCCAGCGTCGACGACGTGAACGCGCAGCGCGTAGTGAAGTTCCACGACGCCATCACCGAGAACCTGTCCGGGGCGAACGTGGCACTGTTCCGCAAGCTCATCGAGGACTACGAGGCCGAGCACAATATCCCGCTGGTCGACATCGCCGCGGCCCTCGCGATCGGTTCCAACGACGGCGAGAACTTCTTCATGGAGGCCGAGCCGGAACCGCCACGGCGCGAACGCACTCCGCGCAAGTTCGACGACCGCCCGTTCGACGATCGCGGCGATCGCGGCGATCGCCGTTCCGAGGGTCCGAGCAAGCATCGCGCCACCGGCGAGAACATGGCCACCTACCGCATCGCCGTCGGCAAGCGCCACCGCGTGGCCCCCGGTGCGATCGTCGGTGCCATCGCGAACGAGGGCGGCCTGCGCCGCAGCGACTTCGGGCACATCAGCATCCGTCCCGACCACAGCCTCGTCGAACTCCCCGCCGACCTGTCCTCGGAGACCCTGGAAGCCTTGCGCCGCACCAGAATCAGCGGAATTCTGATCCAGCTCCAGCTCGATCAGGGCCCGCCCGGACAGCGCTCCACCGCCCGCGGCCCGCGCCGGGGCGAGCCCAAGCGCTTCGAACGCCGCAAGCCGCGCTCGTAGCAGAGTCGCCATGGGCCGGGCGGCGGCGGCGCGACCGTCCGGCGTCCGGCTCCGGACGATTGCTCGCCGCGCCGATTCAGCTATCCCAGCAGCAGAGCGCCAAAGCCGCTGCGAAGTAGGACAATCGGGGAGCGCAGGGCGCGTGCGAGATCTCGTACGCGCCCCGTACGGCGCGAGCGCTACCAGCCCTCGGCGTCGGCAACGATACGTTCGGCGGCGCTGAGCATGGGCCGCAGCTGCGCGGCGAAGGCCTCGGCGGTGACGGGCGCGACGGCGACCTCGTTGCGGGTGTGCACGGTGTAGCGGCCGTCGCCGGTGACGTCGATCCAGCACAGCACGCCCAGCGGACGCAGTTCGCCGTCGGCACGGCGCGCGGAGACCACGATCTGGCCGATGCCGTCGCGGGGCTGCTTGAGCAGGCGGCGGATGCGGGCCGGTTCGGACGGACCGGAGATTGGCACCGTCACCAGATCGCGGCTGTCCTCGCGCACCCGGCCCAGCGGTGCGCTGTAGCGCGGCTGACTGCCCGCGGCCCGCTCCGGCAGCACCGAAATCACCCGGGGTGCAAGGGCTTTCGCAGCGCCGACGAACAACCGCAGCTCGCCGCCGCGATCGGGGCCGTCACCGGGCCGCTGGGCCGCGACGACGGTGACATGCCCGGCCGCCGCACCCAGGACCCGCACCGGCGGCGCGTCCTGCCCCGGGCCCTGCCGGCCGAATACCTCGACCCGGATGGTCGGCCGGGCCAGCACACGCAGCGCCGCCTCGAGGTCCGCATCGAGTGCGCGCGAACACCACTGCCGCAGCTCGGGCAGTTGCGCATCGCGTTCCCCGCTGTCGCGGGCGGACAGGCGCACCGCGAGCGGATAGGGGATCCGGTCGCCGTCGGTGCGCTCCCACGCCAATGCGAATTGATCGGGGGTGAGCGTCCATTTCACCTGCGGCGGCCCACCTCTAGCTCACAGCCGCCGAGCCCGCGGGCCGATCGGATCCGCGACTCACTCCTCATCGTCGGCCCACTCGCCGACCACCGGCGGGGTGGTGGGCTCGAGATGCCCCACCAGTTCCGTGCCGGGCTCGGCCGGTTCCAGGAAGGTCGGCTCGTCGAAGTCCGGGTAGTACTCGTCCTCGTCGTAGTCCTCGTCGTCCGGAGACTGCTTGGGCGGCCGGGGAACCGAGTTGGCCGGGCGAGCGGTGTCGCCGCCGAAGGCCACCGCGCCGCCCGCCAGTCCACCGACGATGCCCGCACCCATTCCGGACGCGGTGTCGCCGGAGGACTGATCGCCCTGCTGATTCTTGTCCTTGCGATCACCGTCGGAGCTCTGCGACGTGGCGTCGGCGCTCTGCGGCTTGGTCGACGCGCTCTGTGGCTTGGTGGACGCGCTCGACGGCTTGACCGCGCCCGGGGCCACCATCGCCCCCGCGGCCGGGGTGGACGGTGCGACGGGAGCGGCCCGATCGGCCTGTGGCGCAGTCGCATTCGGCTCCACGGGCGCCGCCTGCACGGCCGAGGTGTGCGTCGCGGCGGCGGGCGCGGAGGGGACCGCGGGTGCGGCGACGCCCACCGGATCCACCGCCGCGGGGGCCGCGGTGCGATCGGCGGCCGGTTGCTGCGCGGCCGCCGGATGCTCGGTGCGGTGCACCGAATCCGGTTGCGCCGCAGTCGTATGCGGACCCGATGCGGGAATCAGGCCCGGGGTGACCACATCCGCCGAACCACCGCCGGGAGCCACGACCGTCGAACCTGGCGCGGTAACCGGCGCCTGCGGGTACATCCCGCCCACGGGGAAGCCGGGCACGTTGTTCCCGGTCGGAATGAACACTCCGGCGTAGACCGAGTTCATCACCCGCACCGCATCCAGGCGCACGTTCTCGGCCGTCTTCTGCATCTCGGACGTGGTGATGGCGTGCTTGGGATCCAGCAGCGCACCCTCGAGATCCACGGAGGAGGACACCGGCTGCGACAGCGAGGAGCGCAGCGACTCGGCCGCATCGTTGGCCTGCCCGAGCCGCCGGCCGACCTCGGCCATCACATCGGACAGGTGCTGCCCCAGCGACTCGAAGGCCTGCATGGCCTCGGATGCCAGCTGGGCCGCGCTACCGCGCCAGCCGTCGGCCATCGCGGCGCGCACCTCCGCATTGGCCTCCTGCACCGCCTGCGCCATCCCACTGGCTGAGGTCTGCCACGCGTGCTTGCCCGCGGTCAGCACCTCGGGCTGCAACTGCATGACGCCGCGGTAGATCTCGTCATAGCCGAGATGGTCGAACACCTCGACCGTCGGCGCGTAATCGGGGTCGGTGTGCGGGGTTTCGACCTTGGTGCCGGTGCCGCTGATGTTATGCATGCCCGGCCCCCACGACATCGGTGGTCGTCTTGCCCAGGGCGACGGCTATATCGGCATCGTGCTGGGTGTACGCCGCGGCGGCCGCGCGGAGCGTCTGCGCGAGCTGGCGGGCGGCGTCGGCGTATTCCTGCATCCGCTCCAGCGCGTCGGTGGCCTTGCCCTCGAAGCCGCGCCGCAGCGAACCGCCCGATTCAAAGCCGCCGAAACCGGGCAGCGAGACGCCCGCGTGCAGCACCTTCATCTGTTGTTCGACCTGTTCGGCGAGGGTTTCATAGCGACGCGCGCAGCGCTCGTGGACGCCGTCGGTGACCAAGACACCGTCCATCCACAGCTCACCGTCGTCCACCGCATGGCTCAGGGCAGCGACATCGCTGCGCACATCCCCGGTCTCCTGTGATTGCACCGGTCCCCCTTTCTCGAGCTCACTCCACCGATGCGCGCGCCGTGCCCGCGACGACATCCTGTATCCACTCCGCGATGTCGGCGGCGACCCGTGCGTGCACCGGTTCGTGCAGCAAATCGTGCCCGGCATCGGCATACTCACGCAACCCTACCGATTGACGCCGCAACGTCCAGTCGCGCACGACATCGATCGGCGCACGACGATCGTCGACGCCGTGCAGGGCCAGTGCGCGCAGCCCGTCCGGCAGGGAAACATCGCCGCTGAGAGCCCTTTTCGGGGTGCCGGTGAGCACCAGTCCGGCCCACTCGGGTGCGGGGCCGGTGGGGCCGGACGCCGTTCCCGCGGCACCGGATACGAGCGCCAGAACTGTGGCGGCGCCCAACGAGTGCCCCGCAAGGATCAGGGGAACTCCCGGCGAGTCCCGGCGCATCAGCGTGGCGAGCAGTCTTGCGTCGGCGGCGAGCTCGTCGAGGGTGCCGGGCGCCGCCGGATCCCCCTCGCTGAGCCCCTGCCCGGCGGTGTCCAGGCCCCAGACCTCGATATTCCGCGCGCCCAGGGCACGGGCGAACCGGTGGTAGTGGCCGCTGTGCTGACCGGTGCCCGGCAACCACAGCACCAGTGCCGTGGGGTGTTCTCGCGCCTCGGGCGGGTGTACCGGCCAGCGCCGATAGTGCAGCCGCCCGCGAGCGCCCTCGAAAAACGGCATGCCGCAATACTTTCACCGGTCCCGGGCCCGATCCGCGCCACCCCGCCCGGCCCGAAGCTCCCACCTCGCGGAACCGCGGGGCGGGGTTCCCATAAACTCGATGCGGGACCTGGGACTTGTCGGCGCTGACTTCACGTGACGACACGCCCCTCGTACACCACTGGCGTCCATTCCGAGTGATTACGCTGTTGCGCGACTCGGCACGCAACGGTGCGTCCCGCCGGGTGCGGGTGTCCCGAGACACAGGAGGGCCGCGATTGATTCTGTTCGGTGATCGTGTCGTGTGCAGCACCGGAGACCTGGTGGAGGCGGCGCGCTGCGAGTTCGCGCTGCTGCGCGCGCTCGATGCCGAACTGGGCCTCGTGCCCCCCGTCGCGGGCGGCACGCATACGCCGCTGTCCGCTGCCCTGTCCCCGCACGTCACCGCGCCCCTCTCCGAGGCACTGCCCGCACCGATGAGCGCGCGCCTGGCAGATCTGCTCACACAGCGCGACGCCGTAATCCACATCGATCGGCCCTCCGACGGCGACCCGGATACGACAGTGGCGTCCCTGCGCCAGGGACACGAACGGACGCTCGCCGCCCTGCATGCGGGAGCCGGGGTGATCGTGGGGGCGCGGTTCTTCGATGGAGAGTTCGCCGCCGCGTGCGCCGCGCTCGTCCGCGCGGACCTGTGCAACCCGGACGACGGCCGCCCCGGCCCGGATTCCGATCCCGGCGAGCCACATGCGGATACCGACGACGACACCGACACGGTGCTGGATGGAGATGCCCTCCACACCTCACTGATCGCCACCTCGTCGGGGCTCGTCACCGACCGTGCCGAGGCCCCCGGCGCGTATGCGCACCTCGCCTATGCGGCGTCGCCCAGCTCCGCGGCCCGGATGCCCGGCGGCGCGGTCGCATCGCTCGGCAACACCGCTGCGGCGCCCGGCACCGATTCCGCCTCGGCCGCCGAGGCACCCCGTTATGTCATATTCGGCGTCGCATCCGAGGACTCCCCCGTCGCCACCCTGATCGAGCTGGCCGCCTGCGCACAAGCCCTCCAGGAGAACGGCTTCCGGGTCGACCCACGAGTACAGCTGCGCCTACCCGATGGATCGCCCGCGACCCACGACCTCGCCGCGGCTGCCGCCGTGCATCGCGCCCGGCGCCGCCGCCTGACGACGATCCTGGCCGACAAGCAGAACGAGCTGCTGCCGGTGCAGTGGGGCGACCGGCGTTATCTGGCCTGCGGCGACTGCCCGACCTGCACCGCGGCGCTGGTCGCGGGCCGGGATCTGCTCCTGGTGGCGGGCATGCGCCCTGCCGTGCGGGCGCAGCTGCGCGATGCGGGCATCACGACCGTCGATCGGCTCGCCGCCGCCGATTCCGCGGTCACCGGGGTTGCCGCGCACACCCTTTCCGCGCTGCGCCGCCAGGCCGAACTGCAGCGCAGGTACGAGCGCGGCGCGGCGGCGGTCTACACCGTCACCGATCCAGTCGCGCTCGGCGCGCTGCCGCTGCCATCCCCGGGAGATGTCTTCCTGTCCGTTTCCGGCTCGCCCGCCACCGCCGTCGGCGTGGGTGTGGCGCCGGCGCAACCCGGTGAGGGCGGCGAGGACCCGGCCATGCTCTTCCACGCATTCGGCGTCGCCGACGAGGCACCGGCCCTGCTGGAGTATCTGCTCGACCGCCAGGAACAGCATCCGGACCTGCGCATCTACCACTACCGCACCCAGGCCCGCCACCTTCTCGCCCAGCTGTGCGCGCGATACGGCGCGGACGAGCAGATCATCGACGATCTGCTCGCCGCGCTGGTGGACCTCTATCCCATCCTGCGCTCGGCGCTGATCATCGGCCAGCGCTCGTATCGCCTGACCGATCTGGCCGAACTGTTCGATCCGGCGAGCGAGATCGTCTCCGGCACACCGGAATCGGAGTGTTCGTACACCCAGCGGTTGCGCCGGTGGCTGCTCGAGCTCGCCACGCAGCACGGCGTGCGGCCCACCGCCGAACCGGACCGCCCGAGCGCCGAACCGCTCCCCGCAGTGGAGGCCGCGCTGCGCGAATTCGCCTTCGACTTCGACGAATCCCGCAGCGCCGCACAGCATGCCGCCGCGCTGATGGCCGCGGCCCTGGCCTATCACCGCCGCGAGCGCCAGCCGCTGCACTGGGCGCATACCGACCGCCTGCACCACCCGATCGCCGAATGGGACGACGCCCCGGGCGTTCTCGTCGCAGACTGGGGCAGCGTGGACACCAAGTGGCACAGCACCGGCGAGCTACCGATGCGCCGCTACCTCAAGCTGACCGGGCGCCTGGGCACCGGCAGCGCGCCGCGGCCCGGCACCCCGGTGCTGACCGTCTACGATCGCCCGGCGCCGGGCATGACCACCGCCCCGGGCCGCCGCGCCACCGCCCACGCCACCATTCTGGGCTGCTCACTCGATGCCAACTTCGACGATGCCGTGCGGGTCGAGGAGCTGCTGCCCGAGGGCTGCGAACCCTACGACGACCTCCCGATCGCGATCGCGCCGGGCCCGCCCGGACACGACGAGAACATCGCGGACGCACTGGAATTCGCGGCCCAGCAGTTGCTGGTCAGCCTGCCCGAGGTGCCGCGGACGGCCGCGTTCGACCTGCTGTTGCGCCGCCCGCCGCGACTGCGCTCGCAGACCGCGCTGCCCGGGGTGTTCGGCGACCACGCCGCGGCGGTCACCGCGGCCGTGCTCGACCTGGACGAGTCCTATGTCGCGGTGCAGGGCCCGTCGGGGACGGGCAAGACCGATACCGGGGCGCGGGTGGCCGAACGCCTTGTCACCCGGTACAAGTGGCGCGTCGGGGTGGTCGCACAGAGCCATGCGGCGGTCGAGCAGGTCCTGGACGCGCTGGTCCGGGTCGGGGTGCTGCCCGAGCTGGTGGCCAAATCCGACGCCCAGTCGGTTGCCCGGGAATGGCTGTCGATCGATCCGGACCGCTATTCACGTTTCCTGGACAACGCCGTCAACGGCTGCGTGATCGGCGGGCTCCCGGGCGATTTCGCCGATGCCGCGCGGGTGCCGCCGGGCGGGCTGGACCTGCTGGTGATCGCCGACGCCGGACACTTCCCGCTGGCCGACGCGGTCGCGGTGGCGGGCAGCGCGCGCAATCTGCTGTTGTTCGGGGATCCCGCGCCACTGCCCGGGCACGGCACCCATCCCGAGCCGGTGCACGATTCGGTGCTGGGCCGCCTGCTGGGCGGATTGCCCACGCTGCCACCGGAATTCGGGTACTTCCTCGACCGCACCTGGCGGATGCATCCCCAGCTGTGCGGGCCGGTGTCGCGGCTGCGCTATGCCGGCCGGTTGCGGTCGAGCGAAACCGTCACTCTCGCACGGGATCTCGAGGGCGTGCCGCCGGGCGTACGGATGGCACCGCTCCATCACCACGGCAACAGCACCGAATCAGCCGAGGAGGCGCGCGAAATCGTGCGCCGGGTGCGCAATCTGCTCGGGCTGCCGTGGCATCAGGGCGCGGTGACCAGGCGGCTGCATCCGCACGACATCCTGGTGGTGACGCCCTATCACGCGCAGGTGGCGCGGATCCGGACGCTGCTCTCGCGCGCGCGCATCGAGGACGTACTGGTCGGCACCCCCGAGCGGTTCGCGGGCCGGGAGGCGGCGGTGGTCCTGGTCTCGATGACCACCTCTTCCCCGGGCGAGGCACCGCACGGCATCCACACTCTGCTGTCGCTGCATTGGCTGACCACCGCGGTCTCGCGCGCGATGTGGGCCGCGATCATCGTGCACTCGGCCCTGCTCACCGAGTATCTGCCCGAAACCCCCGAGCAGCTCACGGATCTCGCGGCGTTCCTCGAACTCGCCGACTCCTGACGGCCGCCCGCACCATGTCATCCCGGCACACTTTCGGCCGGAACCTCGCGGTGGATCCGGCCGAAGCACACGCGGAAGACGAGTTGACTTGTGACGCAGCAGAAATGATGGTCTGTGCTCAGCCGAAGTTCTTGCCCTCGCCGCGGTAGGTCGGCGCGGTGGTGCGGGTGCCGTCCGAGTCGACGAGGTGCACGCTGTCGAAGCGCTCGAACAACTCGCCGGCCTTGGCGTGCCGGAACCACACCCGATCGCCGATCGCCAGGCCATTCGCGCCCGACAGCGGGGTCTGCACCTCGCCCGCCCCCTCGGTGCCGACGAGGCGCAATCCCTTGGGCCACACCGGCTTCGGCACCCTGGACGCACCTGCCGGACCGGACGCGATGTATCCGCCGGAGAAGACGGTGGCGAAGCCCGGCGCGGGCAGGCGCACGACCGACTGGGCGAAGTACAGCGCCGGGCGCGGGGTGAAGCTGCGGTAGTGGTCGAACAGCGTCGGCACGTACAGCCCGGATCCGGCGGTGACCTCCGTGACCTCGGGCGCGGAGACGCTGACCTCGATCGATCCACTGCCGCCGCTGTTGACGATCTCCAGCTCGCCGGCCACCGCGCGCACGGCGTCCACGACCAGCGCGCGCCGCTTGCGGATCTCGGCCGTCGAGGCCCGCTTCACCAGCCGCACGGCCGCATTGGTGTCGGGCAGCCCGGCGATCTGTCCCTCGTAGGTCATCAGGCCCACGACCCGGAAGCCGCGGTCCAGGGCCGCGCGGGCCAGGCGCGCGGCCTCATCCGGAGTGCGGATCGGGGAGCGGCGCGGTCCCAGGTGCAGCGAGCCGATGCGCAGCGCCGCGTCCACGTCCAGGCACACCCGCGGGCGCACCCGGTCGCTGCCGACGGCGGTCTTGATCAGATCGAGCTGGGCGGGGTCGTCGACCATCAGCGTGATGGCTTCGCGGAGGGTGTCGTCGCCGCCGAGTTCGGCCAGTGCGGCCCGGTGCACGGTCGGGTAGCCCATCAGGATGTCGCGGGCGCCCCGGCGGGCCAGCCAGATCGCCTCGGGCAGGGAGTAGCCCATGATGCCGGCGAATCCCCCGGACGCGGTCAGCCCGGACCCCAGCACCTCCTCCAGCACGGAGCGGCACCGCACCGACTTGCTGGCGACCCTGATCCGGACGCTCCCGGCCCGCCTCGTCAGGTCGGCGGCGTTGGCCCGCAACGCGGCCAGATCGAGAGCGGCCAGCGGCGGATCGAGATCGGCGGTGGCCGCGTGCAGGGCGGTGATCGGCGACATGTTCGTCACGATATCCACTGAACCACGAAGTTGGTCGCACGTCCAGTTTCTCGGCGAGGCGCTATCGCGCCGGTCCATAAAGTTGTGATAGTTGAACTATTTGTCCACGGCCCGCGTGGTCAGGCTCGACACCAGATCATCCAGCACGACGAGGGTCGTCTCGTCGTTGCAATCGGCCAGCCAGCGCAGCACGGTCCCCTGCATGACCGCGACGGTATAGGCCGCGATCGCCTCGACCGGCTCGATCCACTCGGTGTGCGAACGATCCGCGCACAACCGCAGAAAGGCGCCGATCTCGGCATCCTGATCCCGGAACGCGCCCGAGACCGCGGGCTCCTCACCGCAGCCGACCCGATCCTCCCAGCGGCGGCGCAGCGCCGCGACGGTCACCTCGTAGGTGCGAACCTGCCGCTCGGGCGCGGCCTTGATGGCCGGCCACAGCGCGCTGATCCCTGTGTGCAGCAGGATCCGCAGCGCACGTGTGCCGGAAAAGTCGATTTCGGCGGATACCTTCTCCACAGCCTCAGTGATCGCCGGCCCGGTACGGACCTCGACCATCTCTCCACTAGCGCTCACGGCACCTCCTCGCTGGCGCTCGTCGGCACCGTGCGCGAGGCGCACCGTGTTGACGGTTCGCTTCGCTCACGACGCACCTCCTCGCTGGCGCTCGTCGGCACCGTGCGCGCGGCGCGCCGTGTTGATGGTTCGCTTCGCTCACGACGACTCCCTTGGGCGATAAAACTCGCGCACCTCGGCTGCGCGGGTCGCTCAGCGGGCTGCAGATCTTCGGTGATCGCACCGAGCCCTCCGACACGGACGACCCGTTCAACATTTCACCAATATAGAGGGTTTTCAAGGATCACGACCTGTTTCACCGCCGTATACGGACTGGAAGAATGTTTTGTTACCCCCTTGGAACCCCACCGCGATCCAACGGACACCCCTGCGATCTTCCCCGACAACCAGGAGGCCATGTCGCGAATCCGAAAAAAACTCTACAGATACACATGCGCATCGTCGCATCGCTGTGGCAGATCCCACACGCCGCCCGACATTTGCCGGTTCGATCGACGAACGAAACCCCTGCGCAACCGGCCCGCCCTTAGCCTTGATTGATGAACACCTCGCGGCCCGATCACTTCCAGATCTCTGGCACTTTCAACTACCGCGACGTCGGCCGGCTACGCACTGCACGGGGTCGCACGCTGCGCAGCGGCGTGCTGCTGCGCTCGGCCCACCTGTGCCAGCTCGACGCGCAGGGCCACGCCACGCTGCGCGAGCTGGGGGTCGCCACCGTGCACGATCTGCGCGGCCCCCGCGAGATCGACCACCTTGGTGCGGATGTGCTGCCCGCCGGCGTCCGATTACGGCTGACCCCCTTCGATTCACGCATCGGCGAACAGCCACCACACGAAGCCGCCCGCGACGGGCTGACCGAGATGCTGCACACCTATCGATCGTTCCCGGCCATGCCCGAGGCGCACGCGGCGCTGCTGGCGATCACGGAGTCGATCCTGCGCGACGAGGGCGCGGTGCTGGTGCACTGCGCCGCGGGCAAGGACCGCACCGGCTGGGCGATCGCGACCCTGCTGCGGGCGATCGGCGTCACCGAATCGGACATTCTCGACGACTTCCTGCGCAGCAATATCGCCATCGACGCGCTGGCCGCCGACGTCGACCGCAACTCCGGCGGCCGCCTGACCCTGCCGCCCGAGGTGCTGGGCGTCCGGGAGGAATACCTCGCCGCCGGGACCGAGGCGATGCACGACCTGCACACCGACCTCGAGGGTTACTTCGCGACAATCGGCCTCACCGCGCAACTGCGCGAGCGCCTGCGGGAGCGGCTGCTGGCATAGATGCTCCGGCCACTCCGGCAGGTTCGCGAACCCAGCCGCACCCCGGACCGGTCACCCCGACCACGAGCACGCCGGTGTGCGGGAGGCCATTGCGCCCCGGTACACCGAACGCGGCCTGCCCACCGACCACAGATTGCCGAGCACGAGCACACCCGGGGATAGCGGAGAGCACGGAGTGACACGGTAGTGACCGCGCCGAACCAGATCGGGTCAGCGCGAAGATGCGCATGTCCCGGGTCGCCGGCGCCGGACCGCACGGATCAGGACAGGGCCGAGGCCGGGTTCGCTGAGGCCGGCACCCGCTCGCTCTCGACGGGCGGAGCCGGCGGGGTGCCGTCACCGAATGGGTTGCCGGGCAACGACTCCCGGCCGTGCGGGGTGAGCCAGCCCGACAGCTCCGGGCCCGCGGGCACGATGCGGGTGGGGTTGATATCGGCGTGGACGATGTAATAGTGCCGCTTGATCTGGGTGAAATCGATGGTGTCGCCGAAGCCCGGGGTCTGGAACAGATCGCGCGCGTACGCCCACAGCACCGGCATCTCGGACAGCTTGCTCCGGTTGCATTTGAAGTGGCCGTGATAAACCGGGTCGAAGCGGACCAGGCTGGTGAACAGCCGCACATCGGCCTCGGTGATGGAGTCGCCGACCAGGTAGCGGCGCGTCGCCAGCCGCTCCGAGAGCCAGTCCAGCGCGGTGAACAGGCGCGCGTACGCGGCCTCGTAGGCCTCCTGGTCGCCCGCGAATCCGCAGCGGTAGACGCCGTTGTTGACCTCGGTGTACACCCGCCGGTTCACCTCGTCGATCTCCGCTCGCAGCGCCTCGGGATACAGCTGCGGCGCGCCGGCACGGTGGTACTTCGTCCATTCGGTCGAGAAGTCGAGCGTCATCTGCGCGAAGTCGTTGGTGACCACCTGCCCGCTCGGCGCGTCCACGATCGCGGGCACGGTGATGCCGCGCGGATAGTCCGGGAAGCGCGCGAGATAGGCATCGCGCAGGAAATGGATGCCCAGCACCGGGTCGACGCCGCCGGGATCCAAGTCGAAGGTCCAGCTGCGCACGTCGTGGGTGGGGCCGCACAGGCCCAGCGAGAGCACGTCCTCGAGGCCGAGCAGCCGCCGCACGATCAGCGTCCGGTTCGCCCACGGGCAGGCGCGCGCCGCGACCAGCCGGTAGCGGCCCGGCTCGACCGGATAGCCGTCGCGCCCGTCGGCGGTGATGCGGGTGGGGATGTAGTTGGTGTCCCGCTTGAAGTCCCCCGGCTCGACATACGAGGACTGATTCGGCTCGGCGCTCATCGGCCCAGTTTCGCAGATCGAGGACTCGCACATCCGGCACGTGTCAATTGAGACATCTCATGCTACATGTATCTATTTTGATCGGGTAGCGGATACATTTGCCCCATGACGGACAAACCCACACGCCTGGAATGCACTGCGACCGAGGGTGGCGCTGAGCTGGCGATCATCACCATCGCTCATCCGCCGCTGAACCTGTTCGACATGGCCCTGATGGAATCGCTGGCCGCCGACATCGACGAGCTGACCGCCGCCCCGCCGCGCGCGCTGCTGCTGCGCGCCGAGGGCAAACTGGTCTCCGGCGGGGTCGACGTGCACGAGTTCGACGGGCTGTCCGTCGAGCAGGGAACCGAGCTGTGGCGCAAGCTGTTCAGGCTCGCCCAGGGCATCGAGGCGCTGCCGTGCCCGGTGGTGTTCGCCGCACACGGCCTGACCCTCACCGCGGCCTTCGAGATCGCGCTGGCGTGCGACATCATCCTGGCCGCGCCGAAGGCGAAGTTCGGCCTGGTCGAGACGGTCGTCGGGCTGACCCCCTCGATGGGCGGGCCGCAGCGCCTGGCCGAACGCGCCGGATCGGGCCGAGCACGGGAATTCGTGATGACCGGCGATCTCTACGACGCCGCGACCATGGCCGAGTGGGGCGTGGTCAATGCCGTGCACGAGGACGTCGACACCGCCGCCCGCGCCCTGGCCGCCCGGCTGGCCGACGGCCCGACCCGCGCGCACGCGGCGACGAAGGCGATCATCGAGGCGTGGCGCTCCGGCGGTGTGGCGCACGCGGATTCGGTGACGCCGGTGGTCTCGGGTGCGCTGTTCGCGACCGAGGACCTGCGCGGCGCGGTACGCAGCTTCCTGGAGGTGGGCCCCGGGAAGGCGACCTACTCCGGGCGCTGAGTCCCACGGGGACACGTTTGCGGACAATCAGCCCACGACTGTGAGGTGCGTCATATAGTCACTGGTGCCGCCCGGATCGAGGCACTCGGAGGGACTGATGTCGCAGCTGGTCGAATATCCGCAGACGCGAAATCCGTGGAGCGGCAACCCCGTTGCGCGCGGCGCCGACGGCGTGCTGCGCTACGGCAACCTCAATCCGGCGCTCACCGAACTCCTGGACGTGCAGGTGCACGCGTTCTCCACCCGCGAGGCCGTGGTGGAGATCGGCGGGCCGCGACTGACCTATCGCCAGCTGTGGCACAGCGCCTCCCGGATCGCGGGCGGGCTGCAGGACCACGGCATCGGCTACGGCGACCGGGTCGCGGTACGCATGCCCGTCGGTGCGCGCTGGGTGCAGGCGTTCCTGGGTGCGCTGCTGTCCGGCGCCGTGCCGGTGCTGGTGCCCGACGGGCTGCCCGATGCGCTCGCCGCGCAGGTGCTGCACGACAGCTCCGCGGATTTCGTCCTGGACGCCGCGAACGAGCTACCCGACGGCGCCGCCTTCATCGACGACGGCGCGTCCCTGAGCGAAATGGCGCTGCTGTGCTACACCAGCGGCGCGGTGTCCCGGGGCGTCGAGCTGACCAACGAGAATCTGCTCTCGGCGGTGCGCTCGATGGTGGGCGCGCTCGACCTGCCCACCGACGGGCTGCGCAATCTGGTGCTGCTGCCGCTGGCCCATGCCAGCGGCAGCGTGGATCAGATGCTGCCGACCTTCGCCGTCGGCGGCACGGTGGTGCTGGCCGGCGATCCGGCGCTGATCGCGGAAACCATTGTCGCCGAACGCGTCGACACCATCTCCGCGACGCCGCGCATCTTCGCCGGACTGCTGCCGGACCTGGCCGGGCTGCGCGCCGACGGCGTGCGGCAGGTGTGCAGCGCCGGGCATCGCGCCGAACTGGCCGCTACCGATCCGAGCACCTGCGAGGTCGTGGCCGCCGCGCTGCGCGAGGTGTTCCCGCTGGCCCGGCAGTGGTCGGTATGGGGCGCGACCGAGACCAGCGGGATCGGCCTGGCCCTGGCCGACAACGGCGAACCGCACCACCGCGATCTGCTCGGACTCCCCTTCGGCGGCACGGAATTGGCGCTGTGGGGTCCCCGCGCCCGCTCGGGTCACGGCGAATTGCTCTGCCGCGGACCGAATGTCACGCGCCGCTACTGGAACGATCCGCAGACCACCGAATCTCGTTTCACCGGAACCTGGTTCCACACCGGCAACCAGGTCGACATCGACCAGGACGGGCTGGTCCACCGCGCCGAATAGCGGCGCCACCGAATCGGCGGGGACTTACACCGTCGTCGGCCCCGGCGCGGACCCCACCGGGCACCGAACTTCTCGCCGATGCCGGTCAGGCAGGCGCTCCGGCGTACGTCCCGAAGCTCCAGTGCACGCCCTCGGGGTCGCGGCAGCTGAATTCACGCGAACCGTAGTCCTGATCGCAGAGCTCGCGGGTGATGGTGGCGCCGGCCGCCTTCGCACGCTCGTAGAGTGCGTCCGGGTCGTCGATGACGATGTAGACCGAGCCCGTCCCCGGCGGCAGGCCCGCGAGCACCGAATCCTCACGCACCGAGCCGAGCATGATGCCCCCGCCGCGCGGGAATGCGAGCTCGGCGTGATCGACGACGGGACCGCTCTCGGGATAGCGGACGCGCTGTACGAAACCGAAGGCGCGCTCGAGGAAGTCGATCGCGGCGACGGCATCGCGATAGCGGAATGCCGGCCATACCACCGTGCCGCCCGGCTGCCGGGCCGTCTCAGTAGTTGTTGCGGACGTGCTGGTCTGGGTTGTCTCTGTCATGACTGCCACCTTCCAACAGCTCGGGATCGAGATCTTGGACGAATGGGAACTCCTCGAGGGCCAGCCAGCGCGAGGGCGGCATCCCGGCCATCTCGCGCCACTCGCGGGCCATGTGGGCCTGGTCGTAGTAGCCGCTCGCGACGGCCACGTCGGCGAGCGTCGCGCCGGGCCGCGGAGAGGTCGCGACCACGCGCAGCCGCCGATGCGAGGCCTCGAAACGGGCCAGGCGCACCGCATCCTTGGGCGTGATGCCGAATTCGGCGCCGAAGCGCGCGGCGAGATGCCTTCTGCTCCAGCCGATCTCATCGGCCACCTCGGCGACCCGGGCGCCCGGCGCGGTGAGCATGCGCCACGCCTGGGCCAGCCCGGCCTCGATCTGCGCCTGCCGGACCGCACCCAGCAGCACCTCGTCGAGTATCGCGAATCTCCCGGGCCAGTTCGGTGTGGCCGCCAGCCGCTCGCGCATGTCCCGCACCCGCGGGCCGAGCAGATCGCCCAGATCGACCAGCCAGGACCCCAGTTCGGCGGTGGGGGCGCCGAACAGCGCCCGCGAGCCGAGCGGCGTCAGGGCCAGCTGGATGCCGTGCTGGTAGCCGCGGTGCGCGATGGTCGCCGGGTGGATGGTGAGGCCGCTGGCCAGGGCGTCCCAGGTGCCGCCGGGCTGGCCGGGCTGTGAGGACACCGGTACCGCGATCGGCTCATCGATCGTGATGATGACGGTGAGCGTGGTGGCGGGCATCCCGACATGGATGCCCGGTGCGAATCCACACAGCAGATAGCCGCTGTACGAGTGCACGAAGGGCCGCAGCAGCGGATCGGGAAGCCCCCGGCATCCCCTGGAAACGCCGTGCTCCAGACGGTCCCGCCCGGACACGCGGTATGCGGTTGGTTCGCTCGCAAGCTCACCCATGGCCCTACGGTAGCCCCGGGTACCGACAACGTCGACGGTCGGCGGCGTCGCGCGGGGCACCATTACACTCGGCCCGGACGAGAGGGGTGAAAAGTGCCGCTATTCAAGACCGGTGTGGAGAAGACGGTGCGATCGCTGCTGGACGACGGCGCGCGGCTGCAGGCGCCCGCGGTCACGAAGTACGTGGACCGGTTCCGGCGCTCCCACCCCGGCGAATCACCCGCCCAGATCGTCGAGCGGCTCGAAAAGATGTACCTGACCACGGTGACCGGCAGCGGTACGGCGGTCGGCGCCACCGCCGCGGTGCCCGCGATCGGCACGCTCGCCTCCCTGGCCGCGGTCAGCGCGGAGACCATGTTCTTCCTGGAGGCCTCGGCGGTGTTCACCCTCGCCGTGGCGAGCGTGCACGGCATCGCCCCCGACGACGCCGAGCGCCGCCGCGCGCTGGTGCTGGCCGTGGTGCTCGGTGAGAGCGGGATGCAGATCGTGGAGAAGAACGTCGGGCATTCGGCGAAGAACTGGGGCACCCTGCTCGCCGGGCGCATCCCCGGCATCACCGCCCTCAACGATGCGCTGATGAAGCGGTTCGTGCTGCGCTTCCTGGCCGAGCGCAGCCCGCTGATGTTCGGCAAGGTCCTGCCCGCCGGAATCGGCGCGGCCATCGGCGGTTTCGGCAACCGCACGCTCGGCAAGCGCACGATCGCCAACGCGCGCGGGGCATTCGGCCCGGCCCCGCTCGCGTGGCCGACGCCGCTGGTCATCGACGCGGATCCCCTGCCCGCCCTGGACAATCGAAAGATACAGTAATGAGTCCCGCACGGCCGCTTGCCTTTTCCGTCTCCGGGCTCACCCAGGAATTCGACGGTGTGACAGTGCTGCGCGGGGTCGGTTTCTCGGTGCCGATCGGCACCACGGCCGCGCTGGTCGGGCCGCCCGGATCGGGCAAATCCACCCTTGTGGAGATCCTGCTCGGACAGGCCCGGCCCACCTCCGGGACGGTGTCGATCGGCGGCACCGGCTCCGAGGCGGGCAGCGGCCGCTCGCTCGGCGCCCTGCTGCAGCCGCGCGGGCTGCATCCGGCGCGCACCGTCCGCTGGCACCTGCGTGTCTATGCCGCGGCGGCGGGCATCCCCGACGACGAGGTGGACGCCGTCCTGGCCACCACCCGCCTCGACCCGGCCGCGGACACCAAGGCCCAGGCCCTGACGCCGAGCATGCAGGCCAGGCTGGCGCTGGGGATAGCGCTGCTCGGCAATCCCCGGTTCCTGATCCTCGACGATCCGCTCACCGGGCTGGATGCCGCCGAACGCGCCTGGCTGTCCGACCACCTGCACCGGCACGCCCGCCGCGGCGGCGCCACGCTGCTCACGGCGCAAAGCCTGTCGGCCGTGCTGCCGGTGGCCGACAACCTGATCGTGCTGAGCCGGGGGTCGGTGGTGTATCAGGGCAGTCCACGCTCGCTGCGGCGCAGCCACCCCGACCGCCTGGTGGTCGCCGCGTCGAGCCCGATCGCGCTGGCCACCATGCTCGCCGCGGAGGGATTCACCGACGCGGTGATGCGCTCGGACGGGCGGCTGGCGATCGCGGAGGCCACCCGCTCCGAGATCGAATCCGCCGCCGGGCGGGCCCGGGTGCGGCTGACCGAGGTGATCCCCGAACCCGTGCACCCCGATCGTGTGCTGGCCGCGCTCACCGGATCCACCCCGGCGCCCACCAGAACCGCTCCGATGTCGTATGGGATGCCGCGATGAACCTCACCATGCCCGCCCTCCCCACCGTGCCGGTCCCCGTGCGCCGGGCCGCACGGTCCGAGATCCGCCGGATCAGCACCCGGCGATCGGGGTGGGTTCTCGTAGCGGTCTGCGGGGTGATCGGCCTGGTTACCACGCTGCTGAGCGCCCAGGTCGGCAGCGGTCCGCAGTCCAGTGGGCAGATCGCCACCGGAACCGCGACCGTCGGGCTGTATCTCGCGCTGCTGGTGGCCATCGTGGCGTCCGCGGTGACCGGAGCCCTGAGCACCGGTGCGGAGTACCGGTACGAAAGCATGCCGCTGACCGCGCTGTTCATTCCGGATCGCGATGTGTTGTTCGGCGCGAAACTCGGTGTGGCGGCTGCCTATTCGCTGTTGTTGGGGCTGTCCGCGGAGATCGGCGCCGCACTCGGCCTGGCCGCGCTGGGCCGGGACAAGATCCAGTTCGGGCCGCAGCTGGTGGGCGCGTTCGGCGGCGGGCTGCTCGCTGCGGTGTGCTGGGGCGTGATCGGTGCGAGCCTGGGCCTGCTGGTTCGCTCCACCGCCATTGCCGTCACGGCCGTGATCGGCTGGTGTATCGTCGCCGAACCCCTGATCTGGCTCGTCGCGAGGGGCGTGGGAATCCCGGGTTTCGCTGTGCTGCTTCCCGATTCGGCCACCATCGGCGCGGTCGCCGTCGGATCCTTCAGCCGCAGCCCGTTCTTCGCCCCCAGCGCCGCGTCAGCGGTGGTGCTGATCCTGTGGACCGCCGCCGCGGGCTTCGCCGCCTGGTGGTACCTGCGCAAGCGCGAGTTCTAGAACTCCCGCACCCGGCAATTCAGGCGTCGAGCCTGCGGGTGCCGGGGATATGGCTCAGGCCCCACTGCACCATCGCGTCCAGTATCGAGTCCAGGGCACGCCCCTTGTCGGTCAGGCGGTAGGAGTAGCGGGGCGGGTTGTCCTGGTACGCGGTGCGGGTCAGGATGCCGGCCTCCTCGAGTTTGCGGAGGCGGTCGGCCAGGGTGTTGGTGGGGATCTGCTCCCCGGCGAGCATGAAGTCGCCGTAGCGGAGTTCGCCCCTGATCAGCAGGTCGCGCACGATCAGCAGCGACCATCGGTCGCCCAGGATGTCGAGCGTTCCGGCGATCGCACACTCCGACCGCGGTTTCTTCGTCATGGAACCTCCTGAAGTCACTTGCATATTTAAAGTTACCACTCCAGAGTGACTTTAAAATTGCAAGTCACTACGGAGGCTTCCCATGACCGCATCCCTCGTCGCCCCGTCCCTGACCGCCCGCCGCACCCCGGCGCTGCTCTCCGCGCTGGTCGCTGCCTGGCTGACCCTTGCCATCGTCCTGAGCGCCGCCGGGGTGTTCCGCGGCCCGGTGTCCAGCCCGCCCATCGCGCTCGGAATCTTCAGCGCCGGACCGCCTCTGGCGATTCTCGCGCTGTTGCTCACCTCGGATCGCGTCAGGTCCTGGGCGCGGCAGGCCGATCTGCGGGTGCTGACTCAGCTCCAGATGCTGCGCGTGGCCGGATTCACCCTGCTGGTCCTGGGCGTGATGGGCTCCCTGCCCCGCTCGTTCGCGCTCCCCGCGGGTATCGGCGACGTCATCGTCGCGCTCACCGCGCCGCTGGTCGCCACCTTCGTGCTCGGCACCAGCCGCCGCTGGATCTTCGTGGCCTGGACCGCATTCGGCATATTCGACCTGATCAACGCGGTCACACTGGGAATCCTCAACACGGACTCCTCGATCGGACTCCTCACCCACGGAGCGAATTCGAACGCCATGGGCTCCCTGCCCCTGAGCCTGATCCCGGTGTTCGGCGTTCCGTTCACGATGATCCTGCACCTGTTGTCGCTGCCCCACCTGCGCCGCTGGAACGCCTGACAACTCTGCCCCGCCGACAGCCGCTCGTCGGAGTCATGGATCCAGCCATGACTCCGGCGGGCATTTCCGCACGCGGGTGACCATTCACCGCGCGGCGCCGCCGAGTTCCCTGTCGAGTTCGGCGCTGTATTTCGCGCAGGGTGCACCGCGCGGGGGCGGATCGGTGGGAACCGGAACAACGCCCGGGTTCGAATTTCTCGGCGGTGTCATGAACCCGATGCCGCCGCCGGGCGGTCGGGCGAGCTTCGGACCGGCCGGACTTGTCGGTTCCGGTCGGTAATGTCGATGGGTGATGAGGGTGATCGGCGCGAGCGGGGGCAACGTGGAGGAGACCGGCCAGGGCGGATGGTTACGGCGGCTGTGGGTGGCGTGCTGCACGCGGCCGGGGCTGCTGTCCGGAGTGATTGCCGTACTCGTGGCGGGGGCGGTGGCCGAGGTGGCGGTGCCGGTCGCAGCCAAGCAGGCGCTCGATCGGGCGCGGGTGGGCGATGTGCACGCCATCGCGGCCATCACCGGGGTGTTGGTGGTGCTGGCGGTCGTGCGGTTCGGGACCTCTATCGGGCGGCGGTGGCTGGCGGGGCAGCTGGCGCTGGATGTGCAGCACGACGTGCGGGTGGCGCTGCTGACGGCGCTGCACCGGTACGACGGGCGGGGCCAGGACGGGGTGCGGACCGGGCAGGTGGTGTCGCGGTCCATCTCGGATCTGCAGATGGTGCAGGGGTTTCTGGCGATGGCGCCGATGTCGGCCATGCAGCTGCTGCTGGCGGTGCTGGCCGCGGTTGTCATGCTGGTGCTGTCGCCGCCGCTCGCGCTGGTCTCGCTGCTCACCGTCCCCGCCCTGATCCTGGTCGTATACCGGGTCCGGCCGCGGCTGCACGCGGCGACCTGGTCGGCGCAGCAGCGGGCGGCCGATGTGGCCCAGCACGTGGAGGAGACCGTCACCGGGGTGCGGGTGGTCAAGGGGTTCGGGCAGGAGGCCCGGATGGTGCGCGTCCTGGAACGGCATGCGCGCACGCTCTACGGCGAGCGGATGCGCGCGGCCCGCATCAACTCCTGGTTCTCCCCCACCGTCGCCGCGATTCCGCAGCTCGGCATGGTCGCGGTGATCGCGCTGGGCGGCGCCTTCGCGCTGCACGGCACGATCGGCGTCGGCACCTTCCTGGCGTTCGCGGCGTACGTCACCATGCTCGCGGGCAGCACGCGGGTCGTGGCGAGCGTCATCGTGATGGCCCAGCTCACCCGGGCCGCCGCCGAGCGAGTGTTCGCGGTGATCGACGAGGCACCCGACACCGTCGACCCGCCCTCCCCGCAGCCGGTGCCGGAGGGGCCGCTCGGCATCGAGATCGACTCGCTCACCTTCGGATTCGATCCCGGCCGTCCCGTGCTGCACGATTTCGACCTGACCGTGCGCCCCGGCGAGACCGTAGCGATCATCGGGCCCGCCGGCTCGGGCAAGTCCACGCTCGCCCTGCTGCTCCCGCGCTTCTACTCCCCCGACGCCGGGCGGATCACGTTGCGGGGCGCGAACGGCGAGGCCGACATCGCGCGGGTGCGCGCGGCCGAGCTCCGCGCCGCGATCGGGGTCGTCTTCGACGAACCGTTCCTGTACTCCGACACGGTCGCGGCCAATATCGCGCTCGGCCACCCCGATGCCACGGCACAGCAGATCCGGCACGCCGCCGAGCAGGCCGCCGCGCACGAGTTCATCACCGCCCTGCCCGAGGGCTACGACACCGTGGTGGGCGAGCGCGGCCTAACCCTCTCCGGCGGCCAGCGCCAGCGCCTGGCCCTGGCCCGCGCCCTGCTGGCCGATCCGCGCATCCTGATCCTCGACGACGCCACCTCCGCCGTCGACGCCGTCACCGAGGCCGCCATCTTCGATGCGCTCCCCAGCGACAGCGGCCGCACCACCGTCATCCTGGCCCACCGCGAATCCACCCTCGCGCACGCCGATCGCGTCATCCGCCTGCCGGAGCCGGATCGGGAGCAGGTCGCCGATCTCTGGCCCGACACCGACCAAACCCCTACCGCTGCAATCCATCCGGCGGCAGTCACGGCCGGCAACGGCCGCGGCACGATCGAGATGTTGCCCATCTCCGCGCAACCTTCCACCGAAGGCGCCGCACCGCAACGACTTCCGGCGCCGGGCGATACCGTGGCCCTGCGGGAGCCCGCGAGCATCGCCGACTCCGACATCCCGCCGGAGATCCGCGACTCGCTCGCGCGGCTCCCCGCCGCCGCCGAACTCCCCGGCGGCGACATCCGCGAACTCGAGCGCCCCGATCCGCACTTCCGGCTGCTGCGGCTGCTGCATCCGGTGCGCTGGCTGCTGGCTGCGGTCGTGACGCTGCTGGCCCTGGACGGGGCGATCGGTGTGGCCTTCCCCGCGCTGACCCGTTACGCGCTGGACCGCGGCGTATCGGCACACAGCGGGGCGGCGCTGGCCGGCGCGGCGCTGGGAGCGCTGGTCCTGGCGGGCCTGAGCTGGCTGGACGAGTCGATCGGCACGATGCTGTCCGCGCGCGGGGGCGAGCGGATGCTCTACGGTCTGCGGATCCGCAGCTACGCCCACCTGCAGCGGCTCGGGCTCGACTTCTACGAGCGCGAGTTGTCCGGCCGGATCATGACCCGGATGACGACGGACATCGATGCGATGTCGACCTTCCTGCAGACCGGCCTGGGCACCGCGCTGATCGGCGTCGCCACCGCGGTGGGAGTCCTGGTGGCGTTGGTGATCTGCGATGCCGGGCTCGCGCTGGTGATCTTCGTGGCGCTGCCGCCGCTGATCATCGCGACGCTGGTCTTCCGCAAGATCTCGGCGTCGGCATACTCCGCCTCCCGGGAGCGCGTCGCCACCGTGAACGCCGACTTCCAGGAGAACATCGCCGGGCTGCGCACCACCCAGGCCTACCGCTCCGAGCCGCACGCCCAGGGGCGCTTCACCGGATATTCCGATGCCTATCGCCACACCCGGATGCGGGCGCAGAAGGCGATCGCGGTGTATTTCGGCTTCATCGTCGCCTGGGCCGACCTCGCGCAGGCCGTCGTGGTGTACCTCGGCGCCCGCGATATCGCGCACGGGGTCACCACCGCGGGCACGCTGGTCGCCTTCATCCTCTACCTGGGCCTGTTGATCAACCCGATCGTGCAGCTGTCGCAGGTGTTCGACGGCTATCAGCAGGCGCGCGTGGGCCTGAAACGGATCGAAACCCTGTTGCGCACGCCGTCGTCCATCGAGCCGGATCCGCCGCGGGAGCGCGCCGCGGCCGCCGTGCGGGGCGCGGCGGATGTGGAATTCGACACAGTCCACTTCCGATATCCGGATGCCCCGGCCGAGGCCCTGAGCGGCGTGCGCCTGCACATTCCGGCCGGTTCCAGCCTGGCGCTGGTCGGCGAGACCGGCGCGGGCAAGTCCACGATCGTGAAACTCCTCGCACGCCTTTACGATCTGCCACGCGAGGATCCCGCCCCGCATCCCACCGGCGCAATCATGGTCGACGGAGCCGACGTGCGCGACTACCGCCTCGCCGACTACCGCGCCCGCCTGGGCGTCGTCCCGCAGGAGGCGCACCTGTTCACCGGCGATGTCGCGAGCAATATCGCCTTCGGCCGGCCCACCGCCACTCCCGCCCAGGTCGAGCGGGCCGCCGACACGGTCGGCGCCCTGGAGATGATCGCCGGGTTACCGGGCGGGATGCGGCAGCCCGTCGGCGAGGGCGGGCGCGGGCTGTCCGCCGGGCAGCGCCAGCTGATCGCGCTCGCCCGCGCCGAGTTGGTCGGTCCCGACCTACTGCTGCTCGACGAGGCCACCGCCGTGCTCGATCCGGTCAGCGAGGAGAAGGTGCTGGCCGCGAGCACCGCCATGACCCACGGGCGCACCGCGGTGATCGTCGCGCACCGGCTCGCGACGGCGGCGCGCGCCGACCGCATCGCCGTCGTCGCGGACGGCCGGATCGCTGAAATCGGCACGCACGCAGAGCTGGTCGAGGCGGGCGGCATCTACACCCGGTTGTGGGAGGCCGCGGGTGCAAGTGAAGGAATATTCTCGACCTAGGACTCGTCGTCATAAAGGTGGTCGGTCAGTCCGGCGATTCCGGCACCCGTCAGGGTTTGCCGACGGGGTGCGGGGCCGCGACGGGTCGAGAAGAGGCAACGTGTGTAAACAGACAACGAACCACGGGTACCACCGTGCGGCGTCATTTCACCCAGGGGCCTATCCTCAGAAAGGGCGCATCGGCGCGCATCTTGCCGATACCCGTGCCGGGCACGTCACAAACGTCGCAGCGCGAAGAACGAAATGAGGCGAACACCTGCTGTGAGCAGCTCAACATCCCAGTTCGGACAGAACCAGTGGCTCGTGGACGAGATGTACCAGAAGTACAAGCAAGACCCCTCGTCCGTAGATGAGAGCTGGCATGAATTCCTGGCCGACTACACGCCGGAGACCCCGGCCGACTCCGGCAACGGAACCGTTGCCACGGCGACAGCTGCCGCCGCTTCCGCTCCCGCCGCCGTCGCTGCCCCCGCGCCCGCCCCTGTCCCGGCCCCGGCCGCTCCAGTGACGCCCGCGCCGGCACCGGCTCCGGCCGCCGCCCCACCGGCGGCGCCCAAGGTGACCGCCGCGGCCTCGGCCGCCGCCGCGCCGCCCGCGGCCCGCGCGCCGCAGACCACCCCGGCCCCGGCCTCGAACGCGCCGGCTCCGGCCGCCGCGGCCGAGCCCGCGACCGACACCTCCCAGGTGCTGCGTGGCCCCGCCGCCGCGATCGTGAAGAACATGTCGGCGTCGCTGACCATCCCGACCGCCACCAGCGTGCGCGCCATCCCCGCGAAGCTGATGATCGACAACCGGCTGGTCATCAACAACCACCTGGCCCGCACCCGCGGCGGCAAGATCTCCTTCACCCACCTGCTGGGCTACGCGATCGTGCAGGGTGTCAAGGCCTTCCCGAACATGAACCGGCACTACGCCGAGGTCGATGGGAAGCCGAACGCGGTCACTCCCGCGCACACCAACCTCGGCCTGGCCATTGATCTGCAGGGCAAGAACGGCCAGCGCACGCTCGTCGTTGCGGCCATCAAGAACTGCGAGTCGATGAACTTCGCGCAGTTCCACAGCGCCTACGAGGATGTCGTGCGGCGCGCCCGCGACGGCAAGCTGACCGCCGAGGACTTCGCGGGCGTCACCATCTCGCTGACCAACCCGGGCACCATCGGCACCGTGCACTCCGTGCCGCGGCTGATGCCGGGGCAGGGCACGATCGTGGGCGCGGGCGCCATGGAGTACCCGGCCGAGTTCCAGGGCATGAGCGATCAGCAGCTGGCCGAGATGGGCATCGGCAAGCTGATGACCCTCACCTCCACCTACGATCACCGCATCATCCAGGGCGCGGAATCCGGCGACTTCCTGCGGACCATCCACAACCTGCTGATCTCCGACGAGCTCTTCGACGAGATCTTCCACGGCATGGGTGTGCCCTACGAGCCGGTGCGCTGGCGCAAGGACATCAAGGAGCGGGGGGTCGACAAGAGCGTCCGCGTCCAGGAACTCATCGCCGCCTACCGCAACCACGGCCACCTGATGGCCGACACCGATCCGCTGCGCCTGGTCAAGGACAAGTTCCGCAGCCACCCGGACCTGGACGTCACCCAGCACGGCCTGACGCTGTGGGACCTGGACCGCGAATTCAACGTCGCGGGCTTCCACGGCCAGGAGCGGATGAAGCTGCGCGATGTGCTGTCCATCCTGCGCGATGCCTACTGCCGCCACATCGGCGTCGAGTACACCCACATCCTCGATCGCGAGCAGCTGCGCTGGATCCAGGACCGGGTCGAGCAGAAGCACGCGAAGCCGACCGTCGCCGAGCAGAAGTACATCCTGTCCCGGCTCAACGCGGCCGAGGCCTTCGAGACCTTCCTGCAGACCAAGTACGTCGGTCAGAAGCGCTTCTCGCTCGAGGGCGCCGAGGCCGTCATCCCGATGATGGACTCGATGATCGACCAGTGCGCCGAGAAGGCCCTGGACGAGGTCGTCATCGGCATGCCGCACCGCGGCCGCCTGAACGTGCTGGCCAATATCGTGGGTAAGCCCTACTCGAAGATCTTCACCGAGTTCGAGGGCAACATGAACCCGGCCGCCACCCACGGCTCGGGCGATGTGAAGTACCACCTCGGCGCGCACGGCACCTACATCCAGATGTTCGGCGACAACGATATCCAGGTCTCGCTGACGGCCAACCCGTCCCACCTCGAGGCCGTCGACCCGGTGCTGGAGGGTCTGGTCCGGGCCAAGCAGGACCTGCTCACCAAGGAAGATCTGATCACCAAGGGCGAGGAGGCGCGCTCCTTCTCGGTCGTGCCGCTGATGATGCACGGTGACGCGGCCTTCGCCGGCCAGGGTGTGGTCGCCGAGACGCTGAACATGTCGGGCCTGCGCGGTTACCGCGTCGGCGGCACCCTGCACATCGTGGTGAACAACCAGATCGGCTTCACCACCGCGCCGGAGTACAGCCGCTCGACCGAGTACTGCACCGATATCGCCAAGTTCATCGGCGCGCCGGTCTTCCACGTGAACGGCGACGATCCCGAGGCCTGCGACTGGGTGGCTCGCCTGGCGGTCGACTACCGCGAGCGGTTCCACAAGGACGTCGTGATCGACCTGATCTGCTACCGCCGCCGCGGCCACAACGAGGGCGACGACCCGTCGATGACCCAGCCGTACATGTACGACGTCATCGACACCAAGCGCAGCGTCCGCAAGTCCTACACCGAGGCCCTGATCGGCCGTGGTGACATCTCCATGAAGGAGGCCGAGGACGCGCTGCGAGACTTCCAGGGTCAGCTGGAGCGGGTCTTCAATGAGGTTCGCGAGCTGGAGAAGTACCCGCCGGAGCCGAGCGAATCGGTCGAGGAGGAGCAGACCGTTCCGGGCACGGTCGTCACGGCCGTGGACAAGACGGTGCTGCAGCGCATCGGTGACGCGTTCCTGAACGTGCCCGAGGGCTTCAACGTGCATCCGCGCGTCAAGCCGGTGCTCGAGCGCCGCCGCGAGATGGCGTACGAGGGCAAGGTCGACTGGGCCTTCGCCGAGCTGCTGGCCTTCGGTTCGCTGATCGACGAGGGCCGCGCGGTGCGCCTGACGGGTCAGGATTCCCGCCGCGGCACCTTCACCCAGCGGCACTCGGTGATCATCGACCGCAAGACGGGTGCGGAGTACACCCCGCTGCACAACATCGGCAGCGCCGCGCCGGGCTGGTTCGCGGTGCACGATTCGGCGTTGTCCGAGTACGCCGCGGTCGGCTTCGAATACGGCTACTCCCTGGGTAATCCGGACGCGCTGGTGCTGTGGGAGGCGCAGTTCGGTGACTTCGTCAACGGCGCGCAGTCGATCATCGACGAGTTCATCTCCTCCGGTGAGGCCAAATGGGGCCAGCTCTCGGAGGTCGTGCTGCTGCTGCCGCACGGCCACGAGGGCCAGGGCCCGGACCACACCTCGGGCCGCATCGAGCGGTTCCTGCAGCTGTGCGCCGAGGGTTCGATGACGGTAGCCGTTCCCTCCACCCCGTCGAACTACTTCCATCTGCTGCGTCGCCACGCGCTGGACGGCATTCGCCGCCCGCTGATCGTCTTCACCCCGAAGTCGATGCTGCGCAACAAGGCCGTGGTCTCCAATATCGAGGACTTCACCGACACCAAGTTCCGCTCGGTGCTCGAGGAGCCCACCTACGAGAGCGGCGACGGCGACCGCAGCAAGGTCAAGCGGATCCTGCTGACCAGCGGCAAGCTCTACCACGAGCTGGTCGCGGAGAAGGGCAAGAAGGGCCGCGACGACGTCGCCATCGTGCGCATCGAGCAGCTGTACCCGATCCCGGGCTACCGGCTGAACGAGAAGCTGTCGACCTACCCGAACGCCACCGATATCGCGTGGGTGCAGGAGGAGCCGGCGAACCAGGGTGCCTGGCCGTTCTTCGGCCTGAACCTGCCGGAGATCCTGCCGGACCGGTTCACCCGCCTGCGCCGGATCTCGCGCCGCGCGATGTCGGCCCCGTCCTCGGGTTCGTCGAAGGTGCACGCGGTCGAGCAGGCCGAGATCGTCGCGGAGGCGTTCGCGCCGACGGTCTAACCGAACCCCTCCCGGGCACTGTGCCCGGGTAGACACGGTCACTGCGCCGGGTCGAAGCCGCTCCCCGCGGAGCGCTTCGGCCCGGCGCAGTCGTATGTCCGGCACCGCCCTCGCACCTGTGATGGTGGCCATCACCCCTTGTGCCCTACTGTTCCACGTCGTATATTCGGCGTGGAATATTTCTAGCGGGTTATGTCGTTGGCTATCGCTAGAGTCGCGATGAACCGCAGAGGGAGTGAGTGTGATGACCAAGCAGCCGAGTGCCACGCTGACGCCACTGGCGATGTCGGCGCTCGCGCTGCTCGAGGAGCGGCCGATGCATCCGTACGAGATGTACCAGCTGCTGCTGCAGCGCCGGGAGGACTACATCGTCAAGATCCGGCCCGGCTCGCTGTATCACACCGTCACCCGCCTGGCCGAGCAGAATCTGGTGCACGCCGAGGGCACGAATCGGGCCGGCAACCGGCCCGAGCGCACCACCTACGGCATCACCGAGGCCGGCCGCACCGCACTGCGCACCCGCATCGCCGAGATCCTGCGCAAGCCCGTCAACGAATATCCGATCTTCCCGGTGGCCATGTCCGAGGCGCACGATCTGCCCGCGGGCGAGGTGATCGCGCTGCTCACCGAGCGCATCGGCTGGCTGGACACCCATATCGCCGAGATGGACGCCGTGCTGGCCTTCCTGCCCGTCAAGGGGGTTCCCCGCCGGTACTGGATGGTCATGGAATACCTACGCGCACAGGCCGATTCCGAGGCCACCTGGCTGCGCCGCATCGTGCGGGAGCTGCGTGACGGCACGCTCGAATGGGAGCAATACACCCCCGAGGGCGTGCGAATTACCGACGCCACCGACGATTTCGGTCCCGACTGGGGCGCGGCCGTCACCGACGACGTGCTCGCCCAACTGCGGAAGGGCGGTGTCCTCCCTGCCGAGCAATGAGGCGAACTCGCGCGCCGCACAACCGACTTCACGTACTCGCCCGCGGGCGAATCGCATCTGACAGGAACCCGAAACGCATGACCAAGCAACGCAATCCGTGGCTCGCGCTGTACGCGCTGGTCGTCGGATTCTTCATGATCCTGCTCGATATGACCATCGTCGCGGTGGCCAATCCGACCATCATGCACGACCTGAACACCGACATCACCAAGGTCATCTGGGTGACCAGCGCGTATCTGCTCACCTATGCGGTGCCGCTGCTGGTCACCGGCCGGCTCGGAGATCGCTTCGGCCCCAAGAACCTCTATCTGATCGGCCTGGTGGTCTTCACCCTCGCCTCGCTGTGGTGCGGGCTGTCCGGCAGCATCGACATGCTGATCGCGGCCCGCGCGGTCCAGGGCCTGGGCGCGGCGCTGATGACACCGCAGACCATGGCCGTCATCACCCGCACCTTCCCGCCGGACAAGCGCGGTGCGGCGATGGGCCTGTGGGGCGGTGTGGCCGGACTGGCCACCCTGGTCGGCCCGATCCTGGGCGGTGTCCTGGTCGATCAGCTGGGCTGGAACTGGATCTTCTACATCAACGTCCCGATCGGCGTCGTGGCCTTCGCGCTGGCGGTGTGGCTGGTGCCCGCGCTGCCGGTGCACCAGCACAAGTTCGATCTGGTCGGCGTGGTGCTCTCGGCCGCCGGAATGTTCCTGCTGGTCTTCGGAATTCAGGAGGGCAACACCCGCAACTGGGATCGCTGGATCTGGACCATGATCATCGCCGGTGTGGTGGTGCTGGCCCTGTTCGTGGTCAACCAGGCCCTCAACAAGGGTGAGCCGCTGGTGCCGATGCGCCTGTTCCGCGACCGGAACTTCGCGTTGTCGAGCGTGGCGATCGCGTCGATGGGTGCGGCGATCACCGCCCTGATGGTGCCGGCCTACTTCTATCTCGAAGCGGTGCGGGAGTATTCGCCGACGCGGGCGGCGCTGGTTTTCGCGCCGATGGCGATCGTCACCGGTCTCACCGCGCCGTTCATCGGCAAGATCTCCGACCGGATGCCGCCGCGGATCATTCCGACCATCGGCTTCGTGTTGTTCGCGGCGTCGATCTTCGGATTCGCCACGTTGATGAAGCCGGACGGCTCGATCGTGGCGTTCATCGTGGTCGGCGGCGTCGCCGGTCTGTCCAACTCCTGCATCTGGGCGCCGCTGGCCTCGACCGCGACCCACAACCTGCCGATGGAACTGGCCGGCGCCGGCGCCGGTGTGTACAACACGACCCGGCAGATCGGATCGGTCCTGGGCAGTGCGGTGATCGCCGCGCTGGTCTCCAACCGGATGACCGCCCAGCATCTCGGCGGCGGCAAGTTCTCCGAGGGTTCGGGCTCGGCGAAGCTCCCGGCGTTCATCGTGCATCCGTTCAGCACCGCACTGAGCCAGTCGATGTATCTGCCGGCCGCGATCCTGCTCATCGGCGTCGTCGCCTCCGCACTGTTCGTCAGGACCAAGGACGACACCCTTGTCTTCGCCTCCGCCGAAACCGAAGGGGCCGCCGCACTTCCGGTCGGCGAGGCGCCGGCCGCCATCGCCACGGCGGCCGAGGTCGTCCCGGTCGATCGGGCGAACGTCGAGGTGCTCGCGCCCGCGGTCACCGGAGGCGAACAACCGCTGTCGGTGCGGGTGCACCGCGAGGACGGGCGTCCGGTGTCGGGCGCGGCGGTCACGCTGATCGATCAGCGCGGACAGCAGGTCGCCCGCGCCGCGGGTGGCGACAACGGCGTCTATCGCATCGCGGCGCCGACCGCCGGGCATTACGTCCTGATCGCCTCGGCCAGCGGCCATCAGCCCGCCGCTGTCAACGTGACCGCCGGTGACCGCCACGCGCTGTGGGAGCTGACCCTGAGCGGAAACGGCGAGCTGTCCGGTGTGGTCACGGCCGGTGGCGGGCATCCGCTGGCCGGGGTCACGATCACGCTCACCGATTCGCGCGGCGAGGTCGTCACGGCCGGGGTGACAGGCGGCGACGGCGCCTACACCTGCCAGGGCACCGTCGCGGGGACGTACACCCTGGTCGCCGTGGCCGA
The DNA here is from genome assembly GCF_018860155.1 of Nocardia albiluteola. Lineage (GTDB taxonomy): Bacteria > Actinomycetota > Actinomycetes > Mycobacteriales > Mycobacteriaceae > Nocardia > Nocardia albiluteola. Next base: position 406,426 of record NZ_JAHKNI010000005.1, on the reverse strand, counting down.
GGGCCGGCAGCCACACGCGGTGACGCTGACCGTTCCGGAGTCGGGCACGCTGCGCTACGACATCGAACTGGCCGCGACGGCGATGCTCACCGGCCGAGCCTGGTCGTCTTCGGATGTGGTCGCCGATGCCCAGGTGTCGGTACTGGATTCGGCCGGCCGGGTGATGGGCTCGGTATTCACCGACGCCGAGGGCAACTACCGCATCCCGGACCTGCCCGCGGGCGACTACACCGTCGTAGCCCGTGGATATCCCCAGGTCAGCAGCGAAGTATGGATCCACGGCGCAAACCTCACTCACGATGTGAACCTCGGTTACGAGGCCACCCCCGAGGCCGTGCCCGCCGAATACAGCAAGACCGGCTACGACGGGTCGCCCGACCGCTCGTGAGCCGGGGTCGCCACGGCGACTGGATCATCGCACCGGACGGTGACCGGCGAATCGCCGGTCACCGTCCGGTCTGCGGAATCGCCCAGATATGGGCCTCCACAAAGAATGCGGCGCGATTTCGCTCCCATAACTATGCCGCCGCTCGACGTCACAAGCTTGCAGCCGCTCGACCAACCCGGCTCCGAAAGCATGCCGCCACTCCAGCAACTCGACTCCGCAAGCATGCCGCCACTCGAACAGCCCACCCGATGACCGGTCGCGCCCTGGGACACGCCTCTGGTCACCCCACCCGGACGGAGATCGACGGGTAGCCGGTGGCGCCGTCCGGTACGACATCCTGCTGCTCGGAGGTCTGTACCTGGCCGGTGGCGTCGGTGGAGCGGGCGCGGATGGTGTGGGAGCCGGGGGTGGTGTTCCAGTCGTAGGCCCACTGGCGCCAGGTGTCGATGGAGGGGTCCGCGGCCAGGCGGGCGGGTTGCCATGGGCCGTCGTCGATTTGGACCTCGACGGCCTTGATGCCGCGATGCTGGGCCCAGGCCACGCCCGCCACGGTGACGGTGCCCGGCTTCGGATTCGCGCCGTCGTGCGGGGTGTCGATGCGGGTGCCGGTCTTGATCGGGCCGCGCTCGGACCAGCCGCGCTCGGTCCAATAGGCCCGTGCGCGATCGAATCTCGTGATCTCGATGTCGGTCACCCACTTGGTGGCCGAGACGTAGCCGTAGAGCCCGGGGACGACCAGTCGCACCGGATAGCCGTGTTCGATCGGCAGCGGCACGCCGTTCATGCCGATGGCCAGCATCGCGTCGCGGCCGTCGGTCACCGTGGCCAGGGGGCTGCCCGCGGTGAAACCGTCGACGCTGCGCGAGAGCACCATGTCGGCGTCCGCGTGCGGCCCGGCCTCGGCGAGCAGATCCGCGAGCGGGTATCCGAGCCACAGCGCGTTGCCGATCAGATCGCCGCCCACCGGATTCGACACACACGTCAGGGTCACCAGCCGCTCGATGGGCTTGCGAGCCTTCAGATCCGCGTAGTTCAACCGGATTTCGCGATCGACCATGCCGTGCACGCGCAGCGACCAGGTCTCGGCGCTGACCTGCGGGACGATCAGGGCGGTGTCGATGCGGTAGAAGTCGTGATTGGCGGTGAGATACGGAGTCAGGCCGGGGATTCGGAGATCCGCCGCGGGATCGACCGCCGGCAGCGGGGTGGGGGGCGCCGGCAGCTGGACGGTGGCGCGTTCGGCCGAGACGCTGTGCAGCGCGGAGCCGATGATCCGGCCCGCGGTCTCGGCGGCGGCGGCCACGACGCCGACGCCGACGATGCCGAAGAGCACTCCGCGGCGAGCCATGTCGTCCCGGCGTCCCGAAGCCGTTGCGCCGGTGCCGGTCTCGGGCCGATCGGCGTCGGTGTCCGGTCCGGCCGCTTCCTCGAGACCGGTGGCCGGTCCGGTCGCCTGCCCCGCCGGGGGCACGGCGGCCGACTCGTAGGCATCGACTCGCCGAATCAGCCAGCGCAGCACCACGATTGCCAACGCCACCCCGATCAGCGACGGCAGCGCCCACGTCCACGGGGCGGCGGGCCGATTCACGGCCACATAGGCGGCCACCACCCCGAAGACGCCGAGCAATACCGAACCCAGCGGCCGGCGCTGCTGCTCGATGCGCCCGGCGAATCCCGCCACGACGACCGCAACCGCCGTCATCAGGATGAACAGCACCAGCTTGTCGTTGGTGCCGACGATGCCGATGACCCATTCCCGCACCTTGTCGGGAGTATGGTCCACCACCGTGCCGCCCAGGGCGGTCATGGGCGCGCTGCCCGAGCCGACCGGCACCGCCACCAGCTCGGCCGCACCCACCGCAAGGCCCGCTGACACGATGCCGCAGGCCGTGCGGAATCCCGAGCCGGATCCGCCGCGCGCCGCCGCGGAGCCGGGCTTCCCGGCGCTACCGCGCAGGTCGAGGCCAGAAGACGTCATATGCCGAGCGTACTGCGGTATTCCACCGCCGAGACCGGCTCGCGGGACCGGAACCCGGGTCGTCACGGATTCGTCAGAAATACCCCTGCCCGCCCCGGATGAACCCGGGGGCGCCCGGCGTTCGTAGCCAAAGCGTGTGATTCCACGCACCGTGGTCGTTGCACGGTGTCTCCCCAGCTGCCTCTCAGGAATTGCGCGCTTAATGGATCCAGAGGGTTCCTGACCAAAAGGACGTGATGACCGTGTATCCGAATCAGGGGAGCTGGCCCGGGCAGCAACCGGGCCCGTACGGAGCACCTCCCGGCCCGTACCCGCCCCAGAACGGCCGCGGGCCGCGCCATGGCCGGAACTTCGCCGCCGTGGCCGCGCTCGTGCTCGCCGTCGCGGTGGGTATCGGCCTGGTGGCCGGGCGATTCGCCGTGCACGAGACGTCGTCGATCCCGCCGATGGCGCAATCGCCGGGCATCGTCACCCAGCCCATCGGTAACCAGACCGGTTCGGCGGATCTCACCGCCGCGGTCAACAAGGTCGTCCCGGGCATCGTCATCATCAACACCGAACTCGGATACCAGAACGGCACCGCCGCGGGCACCGGGATCGTGCTGAGCCCCAACGGCCAGGTCCTCACGAACAACCACGTCGTGGAGGGCGCCACCAAGATCTCGGTGACCGACGTTGGCAACGGCAAGACCTATGCGGGCACGGTCGTCGGCTACGACCGCACCAACGACATGGCCGTGGTGCGCATGTCGGGCGCCTCGGGCCTGCAGACCGCGCCGCTGGGCAATTCGGACAAGATCTCGGTCGGCGACAGCATCGTCGGCGTCGGCAATGCGGGCGGCACCGGCACCCCGACCGCGGCCGCCGGACAGGTCACCGCGCTGAACCAGTCGGTCACCGCGTCCGACGCCGGTGCGGGCACGGCCGAGCAGCTGACCGGGCTCATCCAGGTCGCGGCGAACATTCAGGAGGGCGACTCGGGTGGCCCGCTGATCAACAGCGCCGGACAGGTCGTCGGCATCGACACCGCCGCGTCGGCCGCGCAGGGCTTCCACCTCGGCGTGCCCGGCGGGCCGGGCATCGGCATCCAGAACGGGCAGCAGACCGGCGGTCAGGGCTTCGCCATCCCGATCAACAAGGCGGTCGGCATCGCCAAGCAGATCCAGTCCGGAAACGCCTCCGGCACCATCCACATCGGGCAGTCGGCCTTCCTCGGGGTCGGGGTCGCCGACGCCAACGGCGCGGGCGCGCTGGTGCGCAACGTCTTCCGGGGCGGATCGGCCGCGCAGGCCGGCATCGTCCCCGGCGACGTGATCACCGGCGTGAACGGCACGAACGTGGATTCCGCAACGGCGCTGACGAATACGATGGACCAGCATCACCCCGGCGACAAGGTGACGCTGCGGTACACCGATCCGAACGGGCAGAGCCAGTCCGGGCAGGTCACCCTCGCCCAAGGACCGGTCGGGTAATCGATCCGGGGGCCCGGCCACCCCGTGACATCCGGTAATCCTCCGATGTCACGGGATGGCGAGCCCGGCGCCCCGCGGCGCCCTCGTCGTCAACCCGTACACCCCGGCGACGGCTCGGTGCTTCGGTCCGGTTTCATCAACGCCCGGACCTGCGCGGCCGATTCGAGCGTGAGTGCCCACCTGGCCAGTGTCATGCACTCGGCGAGGGGCAGCTCGCGCACGGCCGCCTTGGTCAGCGCGACGGCCGGCGGGGCGACACTGAGTTCGGTGACGCCCAGGCCCAGTAGCAGCGGGATCGCGGCCGGATCCGCGGCGATCTCACCGCAGACCGCGACCCGGGTGTCCCCCGCGCCCTGGCAGACCTGGTCGATCAGGCGCAACACACCGGGGTCGAGTGGATCCGCCAGGGCCGCAACGGTGTCGTTACCCCGTTCGGCCGCCAGCGCATACTGGGTCAGGTCGTTCGTGCCGATGCTGAAGAAATCCACGTAGGGTGCGAACGCCGCGGCCTTGGCGGCGACCGCGGGAACCTCGACCATGATGCCGAGCTCGATCGAAAGATCCTGCGGGACAAGCTCGTTCAGTAACTCCCGGGCGGCGCGGACCTCCTCGACCACGCTGATCATCGGGAACATCACGCTCACCGGATGGTCGGCGGCGACCCGGACGATCGCGCGCAGCTGATCGCGCAGCAGCGCAGGATGGGCCAGGGCGAGCCGGATTCCGCGCAGCCCCAGGAAGGGGTTGGCCTCGCGCGGCTGCCGGATGTACGGCAGCGGTTTGTCGCCGCCGACGTCGAGGGTTCGCAAAATGACCCGGCGATCGCCGAAGGTGCGCGCGATCTCCCGGTACACCCGCTCCTGTTCCTCCACCGTCGGTGCGTGGTCCCGGTTCAGGAACAGGAATTCGGTTCGCACCAGTCCGGCCAGATCCGCGCCGGCCCGCACGGCGTCGGCCGCGTCCGCGACGCTGCCGACATTGGCGGCCACGTGGATCTCCGCCCCATCGAGGGTGTGTGCCGGCAGCCGCGCCGCCGCGTCCGCGACGCGCTGCCGCTCGCGCTGTTCGGCTGCGCGAGTGGTGAATTCCGCGAGGGTGCCCGGGTCGGGATCGACGACCAGTAGCCCGGTGCCGCCGTCGAATGCCACCGTGGTCCCCTCGGCCACGGTGAGCACGCGCGGTCCGGCGCCGACGATCGCGGGAATTCCCTTGGAGCGGGCCAGGATGGCGCTGTGTGCGGTCGGGCTCCCCTCGGCCAGCACGATTCCCGTGACGATCTCCCGGTCCAGCGCCGCCACCTGGCCCGGGGTCAGCTCGGCCGCGACCAGAATGCCGGGGCGGCCGACGGTGTCGCCGCTGTGGCCGAACAGCGCCATGAGCACCTGATCGCGCACCGCGCGGATGTCGGCGGCGCGCGCCCGCTGGTACTCGTCGGGCAGGCGCGCCAATTCGCCTGCGGCATCGTCGAATACGGCAGCCCAGGCACTCTCGGCCGCCGCGCCGCCGGCCACCCGGGCGCGGATCTCGCCGATCAGCTCGTCGTCGTCGAGCAGGAGCAGATGCGCCCGGAAGATGTCGGCCTCGGGTCCGGCGAGCCCGGAGGCGTCCGCGCGGTCGATATCGGCTTCGATCCGGTCGCGGGCCTGCGCGATCGCGGCGTCCAACCGATCCCGTTCGGCGTCGGGGTCCCCGGCAGGATCTCTCGGCAGCTCGAATTCGACCGTGTCCAGCCGCCAGGCGGGCCCGATCGCGATTCCCGCGGACGCCGGGAACGGGCCCGCGGTTCGTGCGGCCGGCACGCCGTCGATGCCCACCGCCGCGCTCGTGGACCGCTCTCCCGGCATCGGGGCACCCTCGGCGCCGATCCGGTTGCGCGTCACCGCGATCCGATCCGCAGCGGTGTCGCGGGCATCGGATTCCGTCGCCGCGATCGCGATGCCGTGCCCCGGGCCTGCACTCGGATCGAGTGACGACCCCTCGGCGGGCTCCTCGCCGAATCGATCCTCCGCCATCGCGACAACCCGGTCGACGACCGCCCGGGCGTCGGGACCGGTCGCGGAGATCTCGACCTCGTGCCCGGCCAGCACCCCGAGCGCCGCGACCCGGGTGAGGCTGATGCCGGAGGCCGGTCCCGCGCCGGTGGTCAGGTTGCGCAGCAGCACCCGCACCTCGCGGCCGCGGATCGCACCGACCAGCATGGATGCGGGGCGCGCGTGCAGGCCGTGCGCATTGGTCACCCGGAAGGTCGCCACCGCACTGCCGGCATTGTCCTCGATATCACCGCCGGAGCCGTTCGCGGATTCGGCCGACCGCACAGCATCGCGCCCGCGAGACGCGCCGAGGGTTCCGGAACTCTCTGCGGCAGAGTCGGATTCGCGCAGTGCGCCCGAGCGCACGGAAGTCGCGCCGACCGCGGCAACGTCCTGCTGCAGTTGAACCCGCTTGCCCAGCAGCGCATTGTCCGCCTCGTCGGCGGCCTCGTCCAGGTCGGCGCCGCCGGCCGCGGAGACCGCGGCGGCAATCAGTCCCTCGACGATGGGCGCCGCGCAAAGCCGCGTCCGATGGGGAGATTCCAGCAGGTCCAAGGCCAGCTCGGCCGAGAGCACGGCGCTGCCCAGATCCATCAGGATCAGCGCGCCGTCGCCGGAATCGGCGGCAGCGATGGCCTCGGCGACGGCGACGGCGTCGGTGCCGAGGGTGGTCTCGTCCAGGCCCGCGGCGATCTCGATGCGAACGGGCGCGCCGTGCAGCATCTCACCCGCCAGCGCGACAGCGGCCCGCGCCAGCGGATTACTGTGGGACACAATGACGATGCCGATCATGGGCACCACCCCGCGGCGGGCACGGTCCGCCCCGGCCCGGACACTCGGGACGACCTCGTATCAACCGGGTCGATAGCGAACTCACCCGCTCGGCAGCGGCACTCACCCGGCCGTGAGCACCGACACCGCAGCCAACGGGTTCCGATCCGCGCTGAACCCGTTGCGCGGCAGTCCGGGCGAGGCGCCGGAAAATCCTCAACTCGCTTGCCGACGCCCATCAGCCGGAGCCCGCGGGTTCCGGACCGCACCGAATCCGTTGCGCGGCAGTCCGGGCGAAGCGCCGGACAGTCATCAACTCGCCCGCCGACGCCCATCACCGCACCGCCCCGCGCGCCGCCCGGACCAGCAACACAGCACTGGTCGCGCCCGGATCCTGGTGTCCGACACTGCGTTCGCCCAGATAGGACGCGCGCCCCTTGCGCGCCTGCATGGGTATGGTCGCCGCGCAGCCCGCCTCGGCGGCCGCCACCGCGGCATCGAGCGCGTCGCCCAGATCCGCTCCGGCCGTGAGGCCCTCATCCAGCGCATCCGCCGCCGGCGCCAACGCGTCGAACATCGTCTTGTCGCCCGCTTCGGCCTTGCCGCGCGCCACCACGCCGTCGAGCCCGGCCCGGAACACCTTCGCGAAATCCGCCGTGCCCAGGGCATTCTCGCCGCAGGCCGCGGCGGCCCGCAGGAAGAAGGTGCCGTACAGCGGGCCGCTGGCGCCGCCGACCGAGCGGATCAGCACCATGCCCGCCTGTTTCAGCGCGGCGGCCGGGTCGGTGGGTGCGGCCTCGTCGAAGGCGGCGACGACCGCGGCCGTCCCCCGGCGCATATTGCTGCCGTGATCGGCATCGCCGATGGCCGCGTCGAGTTCGGTGAGGCGGTCGGCGTTCTCGTCGACGAGCGAGGCGAATTCGCGCATCCACCGGATCGGATCGAGATCCGTCATTGTCATACTCCCCAGCGCAAGGCCGGCGTGCGCACCGGCGCGTCCCACAGGTTCAGCAGGTCGTCGTCCACCTTCGTCAGGGTGACCGAGCATCCGGCCATCTCCAGCGAGGTGATGTAGGGGCCGACCAGCGAGCGGGCGATGACCACCCCGTGCCCGCGCAGGATCCGCGCCACCTCGTTGTACATCACATACAGCTCCAGCAGCGGCGTGCCACCCATGCCGTTGACGAAGCAGATGACGTTGTCGCCCCTGGTGTACGGCAGATCGGACAGGATCGGCTCCACGAGCATCGCGGCGACCTCCCGCGCCGGGGCGAGCGGCACGCGGTGCCGGCCGGGCTCGCCGTGGATGCCGATCCCGATCTCCATCTCGGTCTCGGCCAGCTCGAAGGTGGGCTTGCCCGCGGCGGGCACGGTGCAGGAGGTCAGCGCCATCCCCATGCTGCGCGAGTTCGCGTTCACCGCGTCCGCGACCTGCGCAACATGTGCGAGCGGGCGGCCCTGCTCGGCGGCGGCGCCGGCGATCTTCTCGAGAATCACCGTGCCGCCGACCCCGCGACGACCCGCGGTGTAGGTGCTGTCCTGCACGGCCACATCGTCGTTCACGACCACGGCCATCACCTCGGCGCCGGTCTCGGCGGCGGCGAGCTCGGCCGCCATCTCGAAGTTCATCACGTCGCCGGTGTAGTTCTTCACGATGTGCAGCACGCCCGCCCCGGAATCGACGGCCGCGGTCGCGGCGAGTATCTGGTCCGGCACCGGCGAGGTGAAAACCTCACCGGCACAGGCGGCATCGAGCATTCCGGGCCCGACGAACCCGCCGTGCAGCGGTTCGTGCCCGGATCCCCCGCCGGAGACCAGTCCCACCTTGCCGGGCGCGGGCGCATCGGCCCGCAGCACCAGCTTGTTCTTCTCGTCGACCCGCAGCTCGGGATGCGCCGCGGCGATCCCCGCGAGGGCTTCGGCGACGATGTCCGCCGGATCGTTGATGAGCTTCTTCACTGCACTCTCCTTCTCACGCGGCGGTTTCGGCCGGTTCGCGGACCGTTCCGACGGCATGGATGCGGGTCAATCCGTACGCTGCCACGGCGGCAGCGGCTCCGGCGAGGAATTCAGCGGTCAGATACACCGGAGCCTGGATCCAGGCGACGTGGCCACCCCACAGCTGCTGCACCAGCATCGGGCCCAGCGTCCGGGCGGGATTGATCGACGCGCCGGTGGCCGGGGCGACCTGCCCGGCGCCCACGCCCTGCCCGTAGGCCGCCACGCCCAGCCCGACCTCGCTGGCCCGGCGACCCAGCACGCCCAGGATCGCCAGCGATCCCAGGATGGATCCGGTCAGCTGCGCGGCCAGGTAGGCGGGCACCTCCCGCCACGGGAACCGCCTGGTCAGTGCCAGGGCCAGCGTCACCGCCGGGTTGATGTGATTACCCGAGACATGACCGAACGCGTACGCGGTCGCGACGACGACCGTGCCGAAGGCCAGTGAGATCATGCCGAGGTCTGCCATCGTGAAGGGCGCGTTACCGTTCACGATGAGGGTCGCCGGTACCGCGCCGACGCCGATGAATACGAGGAAAGCCGTGCCGAGCACTTCCGCCGCGAGCCGCTGCGGCGTCCGCATTCCATCCATGGGAAACTCCAGATGCATTTTCGAACTAGATTCGATAATGTCGAATGATGTTCGAAGAGTACGCGGGTGTTGCGTAGCTCACAAGACCCGGACCGCGGCGGATTTTCCGACGCCGGCCGGCACGGTCCACACGATCCATCGGATACGGGAGTCCGCATGATCCAATCGGTCGATCGAGCGGTACGAATCCTGTTCGCGCTGCAGGGTTCCCGCCGCATGACGCTCTCGGAGCTGGCCGGCGAGCTGGGCCTGGCCGCCACCACGGTGCACGGCATCGTCCGCACCCTGGCGGCCCACGGCGTCGTGGTGCAGGAGTACGGCGGCGGGCGGTATCAGCTCGGTCCGGCGGTGCTGCGCATGGGCAACGTGTACCTCGACACCCTGGACCTGCGCTCGCGCTCCCTCACCTGGGCCCACGAGCTGGCCCGCGGCACGGGCCTGGCCGTGCGCGTCGGCGTCCTGTTCGGCGACGACATCGTCATCATCCACCACGAGCCCCGCCCCGACGGCACCCGCCAGATGCCCGAGGTCGGCATCGAGATCCCCGCCCACGCCAGCGCGCTGGGCAAGGCGATCCTGGCGTTCCTGCCCCGCACCGAATCCGGCCCGCTGCGCAGCATGACCGGCGAGACGATCACCTCGGTCACGGCCCTGGCCGACCACCTGAAGCCGGTCACCGCCTCGGGTGTGGCCTACGAATGCGACGAGGCCGTGCTCGGCGAATCCTGCGTCGCCGGAACGGTTTTCGATCGAACCGGCGCCCCGGTCGGCGCGGTCGGGGTGGTCATCCCCACCACCGACTGGCCCGCCCCGGTGCCCACCATCGACGCCGTCCGCACCACCGCGCGCACCATCTCCCGCGAACTGGGCTCCACCCACTGGCCCGCACCCCGGCGGGACCAACCCGAGTAGCCACATCCGGCGAATCAGCCTCGCGCGGCGAGCATTCGGTGGCGCTGGAGCGAAAGCGCCGACGGCCCACCCGCACAAGCGGATGGGCCGTCGGATTCAGTTGTCACACAGCGAAACTCAGCTGTAGATCGCATCCACTTCGGCGGCGCAGTTCTTCATCACGACCGCGCGCTTCAGCGACATCTTCGGGGTGAGCTCGCCGCTCTCCTCGGTCCAGTCGACCGACAGGATGCGGATCTTCTTGATGGCCTCGGCGTGCGAGACGAGCTTGTTGGTCTCGGCCACGGCGACCTCGACGTCGGCCACCAGGTCCGGGTTCTCGATCAGCTTCTCGATCGGGGTGTCCGCGGGGAGGTTGTGGCGCTCCTTCCAGCCCGGCAGGGCCTCCTGGTCGAGGGTGATCAGGGCGCCGATGAACGGCTTGCCGTCCCCGACGACCATGACCTGGCTGATCAGCGGGTTGGCGCGCAGCGAATCCTCGAGCATGGCCGGGGAGACGTTCTTGCCGCCCGCGGTGACCAGGATTTCCTTCTTGCGGCCGGTGATGGCGACGAAGCCGTTGTCGTCGATGGCGCCCAGATCGCCGGTCTTGAACCAGCCGTCGACGAACGCGTCCTCGGTGGCCGCGTCGTTACCCCAGTAGCCGCTGAACACGACCGGGCCGCGAACCAGCAGCTCGCCGTCCTCGGCGATCTTCGCGCCGTGGCCCGGGAGCGGGTGCCCGACCGAGCCGACGCGGATGTGCGCGGGGGTGTTGACCGTGATGGCGGCGGTGGTCTCGGTCAGGCCGTAGCCCTCATAGATAATGACGCCGACACCGCGGAAGAAGTGCCCCAGCCGCGAACCCAGCGGGCCACCGCCGGACACCGCGGACTTGCACTGGCCGCCCATGGCCGCGCGCAGCTTGGAATACACCAGCCTGTCGAACACCGCGTGCTTGAGCTTGAGCACCAGCCCCGGCCCGCCGGTCTCCAACGACTGGCTGTACTCGATGGCGGTGTCGGCCGCGATGTCGAAGATCCGGCCCTGGCCACCGTCGTGCGCCTTCTGCTTGGCGCCGTTGAACACCTTCTCGAACACGCGCGGCACCGACAGGATGAAGTCGGGCTTGTACTGGCCGAACTGCTCGACCAGTGTGGACCAGTCGGCGGTGTGGGCCACGGTGACTCCGGCGTCGAAGGCCGCGAGGGCCACCGCGCGGGCGAAGACGTGTGCCAGCGGCAGGAACAGCAGCGACCGCTTGCCCGCGCGCAGCTGGTCCGGCATCGTCGAGCGATCCGCGGCGGACTCGGCATACAGGTTCGAATGCGAGAGCATCACGCCCTTGGGGCGTCCGGTGGTGCCGGAGGTGTAGATCAGCGTCGCCGGGGAGGCGGCCTTCACCTGCGCGCGGCGCTCGTGCACGATCGCATCGTCCAGCTCCGCGCCGCGAGCGGTCAATTCGGCGACCGCACCCTCGGACAGCAGCAGGGTCTCTTTCAACTCCGGCAGCGCCGAGGAGATCTCGCCGATCATTGTGTGCTGCTTGGCCGTCTCCACCACCAGCAGCTTGGTCGCGGAATCCTGCAGGATCCACTTGGCCTGCTCGGCCGAGGAGCTGTCGAAGATGGCGACGGTACAGCCGCCGGCCGCCCAGATGGCGAAGTCCAGCACCACCCAGTCGTACTGGGTGGAGGCCAGGATGGCGACGCGATCACCGAGTTCGATGCCCGAGGCGACCAGCCCCTTGGCCACGCCCGTGACGGCCTGCGCGAACTGCTTCGCAGTCACATCGGTCCAGCCGCCCTTGCCATCCGGCCTGTTGAACACCACCAGGCCGGGCGTGCGCTCGGCGTGCCGGAAGACGCTGTCAGAGACATTCACGTCCTCGGGGATGGTGTAGGTAGCCGGGACTTCGAACTCTCGCATCGGTGCCCTTCCACGTGGTTTACTCGCCAGTAATCTACGCCACTCGCGCGGCGGTCCCCTACCCGACCGCCCGGTGCGCCGCGACCGGGCCCTCCCCCGGCTCGAGACCGCCAGAAACCTATCCTATTGGCCGGTTTTACGCTGGTTGCAGCGATTCGCCGAGGAAGCCCGCGAGTTCACGCACCGCGGCGGCCGCCGGGGCGACGAGTGCGGCCTGCAGCTGGGCCACATGCGCCTCGCTAGCGCTCGGCTCCGCCAGGAGCGAGATCCCGGCTGTATCCGACTGCTCGCTTCGCTCGCGGGCGGCGCGGGATCGTTGGGATCGGCCCAGGGCGCGACTAGGCCGAGGTAGTCACGGCAGGAAGCGCCGGGTCACGACGGAGGCGACGCGCTGATAGTAGGAGGCCGTGGTGCGCACGAACAGGTCCAATGCCTTGGCCTCCCAGCCGATCAGCACGCGGCCCTGTCCCTTGGCCACGGCCTCGGTGATAGTCCGCGCCGCCATTTCCGGGGTGTGCAGGGCCAGATGCTTGTCGAAGAAGGCCGCGAAGCCCGCCGCGTCGATCCCCTCGGCGTACGTGCCGTTGCGCGCGACCGCGGTCTTGATGCCGCCCGGATGCACGCAGGTGACCCGGACCGGCTGCTGCTCGACGAGCATCTCCTGCCGCAGGGCCTCGGTGAAGCCGCGCACGGCGAATTTCGCCGCGTTGTAGGCGCTCTGGCCGGGCACCGCGATGAGACCGAACAGGCTGGACACGTTGATCACGTGGCCCGCACCGGATTCGATCAGATGGGGCAGAAATGCCTTGGTGCCGTTGACGACTCCCCAGAAGTCGACATCCATGATGCGTTCGATGTCCTTGAACGCGGAGTCGACGACGTTGCCGTGATAGGCGATACCGGCATTGTTGTAGATCTGGTGCACGACGCCGTAATGCTTGTGCACCGCATCGGCGTAGAGCAGCACGGCCTCGCGCTCGGCGACGTTGAGCCGATCCGATTTGACCTGCGCGCCCAATGCCTCACAGCGGCGGACGGTTTCGGCCAGGCCCTCGGCGTCGATATCCGACAGCGCGAGCTTCGCGCCGCGCCCGGCCAGATTCTCCGCCAGCGCGCGGCCGATGCCCGAACCGGCACCGGTGATCACGCAGACCTTTCCGGTGAAATAAGCGTCGCTGCTCACTGTTGTGCCATCACTTTCGTTTCGTACGCCGACATGTCGAATTTTTCCAGCATCCGCCGGAAGCGGAACGTGAAATCCGGCCACAGCGTGGTGTTGTTGCCGTGCTTGTCCAGATACCAGCTCGCGCAGCCGCCGGTGCTCCACACGCTGCCGACCAGCTTGCCCTGCAGCTCCCGGTTGAACGTGTCCTGCACATCCTTGCGGACCTCGACCGTGCTCAGGCCGAGGCGATCGATCGTGGCGATCGCGTCGGCGACGTAGGCGATCTGCGATTCGATCATGTAGACCATCGAGGTGTGCCCCAGGCCGACGTTCGGGCCGAGCAGGAAGAACATGTTGGGGTAGTTGGCGATCGAGGTCCCCTTGTAACCCTGCTGGCCGGACTCGTCGAAAACCTCTGCCAGCGTGCGGCCGTCGCGCCCGGAGATAGTCTCGAACGCCGGGGAATCGGTGACGTGGAAGCCGGTGGCCACGACGATGGCATCGACCTCACGCTCGGTGCCGTCGGCGGTCACGATCGATCCGGAGCGGATCTCGCGGATGCCGTCGGTGACCACATCGACGTTCTCCCGGCCCAGCGCCGGATAGTACTCGTTGGAGATGAGCATCCGCTTGCAGCCGATGCGGAAATTCGGGGTGACCTTCTCGCGCAGCTGCGGATCGGGCACCTCGAGGCGCAGCTTGGTCCGGGCGATCGTCTCCAGCGCCAGCATCGCGGGCGGGAACTTCGCCAGGCCGACGACCTGCGTCTCGCGCGCGGCATAGATCGCCGCCCGCGACAGCCGCTGCACGCCCGGAACGTATTTGAAGGCCAGCCGCTCGGGCAGCGTGTAGGGCCGGTCCATGCGGGGCAGCAGCCACGGCGCGGTGCGCTGATACAGATCCAGCTGCGCCACCTTCGGCGCGATGGAGGGCACGATCTGGATCGCGGAGGCGCCGGTGCCGATCACCGCGACCCGCTTACCGCTCAGATCGGCCTCGTGGTCCCAGCGGGCGGAGTGGAAGATCTGGCCCTGGAACTCGTTGATGCCCTTGATATCCGGCAGATTCGGCTCACACAGCGCGCCGACCGCGGAGATGACGATATCGGCGGTGAATGCCCCCTGGCTGGTCTGCACATCCCAGCGCGCCCGCGCCTCGCTCCACTGCGCGCCCAGCATCTCGCAGTCGAAGATGTGCTTGTCGCGCACGCCGTACCGGTCGGCCACGCCCTGGATGTACTGCTGAATCTCCGGCTGCCGGGAGAACGACCGCGACCAGTCCGGGTTCAGCGCGAAGGAATACGAATACAACTGCGAGGGCACGTCGCAGGCGGCGCCGGGATAGGTGTTGTCGCGCCAGGTACCGCCGACATCACCCCCGCGCTCGAGCACCAGGTAGTCCCGGACACCCTGCTGGCTGAGCCGGATGGCCATGCCCAGGCCCGAGAACCCACTGCCGATGATGAGGATGTGCACGTGGCGGACATCCGGATCACCGACACCGCTGTCTGTAACCTTGCGACTCATGTACCCGAGGGTAGGGGCTTATTGATCGCGAGTCAACAACGGGGATGGTGAGCCGGCGGAGCTTGCGGAGCCGGCGGGGTGAGCGAGCTCAATATTGACTCATGTTCAGTAAGATAGGGGCGTGAGTGGAAAAGATCCCGGTAAACGGGTGCGTCTGAGCCCCGAGGAGCGACGCCACCAGCTCATCTCGCTCGGCACCCGGATGCTGCGCGATTGCGCCCTCGAGGACATCTCCATCGGTGAGATCGCCAAGCAGGCGGGCATCTCGCGCGGCCTGCTGTTCCACTACTTCTCCTCCAAACAGGAGTTCCACCTCGCGATCGTGGCCAACGCCAATGCCGAACTGCTGGCCCACACCGCCCCCGACCGCACCCTCGAGCTGGGCGCCATGCTGCGCGATGCGGTGCGGCGCTATGTCGACTACGCCAGCGAGAACCGGACCTCGTACCTGGCCCTGCTGCGCCGGCCCGCCGGCGCCGAACTGATGGCGCTGGCCGATGCCACCCGCGCCGCCCTGGCCACCCGCATCCTGGCCGAAGTTCCGCTGCCCCAGGACGATCCGGCCCGGCCGCGGCTGGCGCTGGTGGTGCGCGGCTGGATCGCATTCGTCGAGGAGGTCACGCTCAGCTGGCTCAGCGCCGAGACCATCACCCGCGAGCAGTTGATCGAAACGCTGGTCGAATCGCTGCCCGGGCTGGCGGCCGATCCGATCCTGGCCGCGGCGCTGCGCGACTGACCGATGCCCCTGGGATAGCGGGCTTCTGCGAACGCGCCGGCGCTCCTACGGTTGAGACAGGGCCGGAGCAAGCGGCCCGGGGCGCGGAGGGGTCGTTCCGGACCTTGCTCCGGCCATCGCCCGCCTCGCTCAGGTCTCGTATTCGTACCCCGAACGATCGTGCCGCGGTAGCGAAACCGCCGTCACGACCGCCGCGACCAGCACCATGATGCCCGAAACCAGCAGGGCCACCTCGAGTCCGCTATGGAAGGCGGCGTAGGTGGCGTTGATGACCTGGTTGACGATCGGCCCGTAGGCCTGCGAGGCCGCCTGATCCCCGCCCGCGGGCACGTTGCCGGTCTCGATCGCGTCGATCACGATCGATTGGAAGTTGAGCGGCACCCCGAGCTGGTTGAGCCGGGAGGTCAAGTCCGAGTTGAGAAACGAGTTGACCAGCGAGCCCAGCGCGGCCACGCCGACGACCGCGCCGACCTGACGCATGGTGTTGGTCGCCGCGGCCGCCATGCCCGAATGCTCGGCGGGCACGCCCGAGAGCACCGCCGAGGTCAGCGGCACCACCGCGATGCCGAAGCCCAGTCCCGCGACCAGCAGCGACAACGCCAGCGGCACGAATTCCACTGTCACACCGAGAAATTGCCGTGTGAGCAGCAGCCCCGCCGCACCCAGCAGACAGCCCACGATCATCGGGGTGCGGGACCCGCGCACCGCCACCCAGAACCCGGCGAACAGCGCGCCCACGATGATCGCCACGGCCATCGGCGCGAAGACACCCGCGATCTTCCAGCCCGAATAGCTCTGCACCTCCTGCAGATACAGCGCGGTGAAGAAGAAGATCGAGAAGATGCCGAAATACACCGCGAACGCGACAATCAGCGCGCTGCGCACCAAAGGCCGCTTCAGATAGGCGAAGTCGAACATCGGGTTCCGCGCGCGCATCTCGACCAGCAGGAATCCGACCCCCGCCAGGCCACCGATCACGAACAGGGTGAGCACCGAGGCGGCGCCGTACCCGACCTGCTCGCCCGAGATACCCGCGTAGATCACGCAGCCCAGAAATGTTGCGCCCAGCACGAATCCGGAGATGTCGACCGGTCCCGGCTGCGGATCCGCGCTCTCGGGCACGTAGCGCACCGCCGCGGCCAGCACCAGCACGCCGACGATCAGGTTGAACCAGAACACCGCCCGCCAGCCGAAGGCGCCGACCAGCAGTCCGCCGATGACGGGCCCGGCCGCCAGCGCCAGCCCCGACACCGCCGCCCACGCTCCCAGCGCCCGGGCCCGCTCCCCGCGATCGGGGAAGATGTGCCGGATCACCGACAGCGTCCCGGGTTCGGAGGCCGCGGCGCCCAGCCCCATCACCGCGCGCCCGGCGATCAGCACGCCCACGCCGCCGGCGACGGCCGAGAGCACCGACCCGGCGCAGAAGATCACCAGCCCGCCGATCATCACGCGCTTGCGGCCCCACCGATCGCCGAGCGAGCCCGCGGTCAGCATCAGGCTGGCGAAGACCAGCGTGTAGGCGTTGACCACCCACTGCAGCGAGACCACCCCCGCATGCACGTCGGATTGGACGTTGCCGAGGGTCACGCTGACGATCGTGGTGTCCAGGAAGGTCACGAACAGGACCGCGGTGACGGTGAGCAGCGCGACGCGCGGCCGGTCGGCCCGCTCGTTCACGACCTCACCGGTGATGCTGCGCCACAGCGGTTTCGAGGCATCGGCCCAGGACATCGGGGCTCACTTGGCCGGCGGGGGCGTCGGCGTCGCGGTCGCACAGGCCGGGGGCGGATTGCCCTCCATGGTCAGCAGCGCGCAGAAGGTGGAGGCCGTGACCTTCCAGCTGCCGCCGGTCCGGATCGCCGAGCCCGGCTGCCCGACGAGTGCGGGCTTGCCGTCGAACAGCACCGTGAAGGTGACGGTGGCGTGGTCCGCGGTGGCACTGACGTTCGATACCGTCGCGGTGGTGCTCTTGGCCATCGGGGTGCCGGCCTGCGCCTTGATCGTGGCCGCGAAGGCCTGACCGTTCTCCAGGAGTGCGATCTTCTCGTCGGCCGTGGTCTTGCCGTCGAAGAACTGCTGGTAGAGCTGGGTGACGGCCTGTGTGGCCGTGGCCGCCGGGGTGGTGGCCGGGCTGCTCGAGGATTTGTTTCCGGAGCCGCCGCAGGCGGCGGTGGTGGCCAGTACGGCCGACAGCGCGCAGACGGTGAACATGCGCGCCGCGATCGTCCCAGTGAACATGCCTGCGCCTCCCTCGGGTGGCTATTCCGACGGGCGTCCGTCTGGCGCGGGCATCGCCGCCGGACCGCCGTCGCACGCCGTGGTGGCACGCGGCGACGGGTGCTTGATCAACTCTCTAGACAGTACTCGCCGGAACCGGACGGCGCGCCCCGATTGGCGGCGGTCGTTACGGCACCGAATTCGACGGAATCCCGGACAACATCCCCGGCGCGGCCCGGCCGGATCCGGGTGCGGTACAACCGGATCACCGGCACGGCGCGTGGAATCGGCGCGAAACTACAGGTTGTGCTTGTCCAGCCAGGCGTTGGCCGTGGCGCCGGGATCGGCGTGGTCGTCACGAATCCGGCGGACCATCTCGGTCAGCTCGTCGGTGGTCAGTTCGCCCGCAACGTAATTCAGCTTCTTGATCTGCGTATCGGTCAGCGCGCCCTGCCGGAACAGCGGGACCACGTTCTGCGCGCGGAAGGCGTACTCCGGATCGGCCACACCGACCACCTCACCCGGCCCGCCCGGCAGCAGCGCGGCGGGCGCGGTCAGCACCGCGGCCTGAACCCGGCCGTCCCGCAGGGCATTCCGCGCCGCGGTGTCGTCCGGCAGGACCGTGTAGTGCGCGATATCGCAGCCGTAGACCTGCCGCAGCGGTGTGAGCACATCCCGCCGCGGATCCGGCGCGGGGCGCAGCGGATCGAGTTGGTGCCCGGTCGCGATGCCGACGGTCAGTTCCCCGCAGTGCGCGGCCAGATCCTTCAGCGAGTGCGGAAATCGCCCGGCCACGGCGGGCGCGAGCACGAACTGTGCGCGCAGATCGGTGCCGTCGGCGATATCGGAGATCGCCAGGCCCTCGGGCAGCGCCCGGCTCAGCGCATCCGACACGCTGGGGGTCGGCGTCGTCGCGGCTGCCTCGCTGGAACCAGCGGGCGCGCTGGCGGTACCCGAATCGGCGGCCGCGCTCGGATCGGGAATTCGCGCAGGAGATCCGGAATCCAATGCCGCGAGCAGATCGCCGCTCTCGTCCCCCACCACTGCCACCCGCCCGGCATCGAGGGCCGCGAGATAATCGGTGCGCCGCCCCAATCGCGCGTCGACGACCGTGCGCGCGCCCGTGCGCGCGAGCGCCCCGGCATAAATCTCGGCAATTAACTCACTCTGAGCCGAATCCCCCGCACCCATCGCGATCGGGGCGGCCGAACCACCGTGCGAACACGATGCGACCAGCGCGGACGCAATGACGGCGACCATGACACCGGCCGCGGCCCGCACCGACGTGGTCAACTCCATCCGGCGACACCTACTCTCGATTGGATAGTAAGAACGACTCCCGGCTGCAAAGATGGACAGCCAGTAGCGGCCGCCCCGCCGACGAATCGTAGCCGGGGCGCGCCGGACCACACCTGGCAGCGCCGGGCCCCTGGAAGGACAGCAGTGAAATCCTCGATCACCTCCTCTGCGCGCCGGCGCGGATTGCGTCCCGCGTTCACCGCCGTGCGATTCGTCGCCACCGCGGTCGCGCTGGCCGCGGCGATGGCCCTGTCCGCGTGCGGTAGCAGCTCCAACCCGCTGGCCTCGGGATCGAACGGCTGCGACGGCGACGCCAACAAGCTCACCGTGGGCTCGGCGAACTTCCCGGAATCGGAGACCGTCGCCGACGTGTACGCCGAGGCGTTGCGCGCCAACGGTTTCAGCGTCGACACGAAGCTGAACATCGGCAGCCGCGAGGCCTACATTCCGGCGCTGAAGCAGTGCTCGATCGGCGTGATCCCCGATTACACCGGCAACCTGCTGCAATATCTGGACAAGTCCGCGACCGCGACCGATCCCGGCGCGGTGAATGCGGCCCTGACCAAGGCCCTGGGCGATCAATTGGCAACGGCCACACCCGCACCCGGCCAGGATTCGGATGCGGTGGTCGTCACCCAGGCCACGGTCGATAAGTGGAATCTGCATTCGATCGTCGATCTCGCGTCGCATTCGGCGGAGGTGACCTTCGGCGCGCCGCCGGAATTCTCCGAGCGCTCCGATGGCCTGCCCGGCCTGAAGACCCATTACTCGCTGAACGTCGCGGCCGACAAGTTCGTCCCGATCAGCGACGGCGGCGGCCCCGCGACCGTGCGCGCTTTGACCAGCGGACAGGTGGTCGCGGCCGATATCTTCACCACCTCCCCGGCAATCAAACAGAACAATCTGATCGTGCTGGCCGATCCCCAGCACAATTTCGCGCCCCAGAACGTCGTGCCGGTATTCAATGCCAAAAAGAAGTCCGACAAGGCGGTCAAGGTCCTGGACGCCGTCTCGGCGAAGTTGACCACCGATCAGCTCGTCGCGCTCAACGAGCAGGTCTCCGGTAACGCGAAGGTCGAGCCCGCGGCGGCGGCGAAGTCGTGGGTGACCGCGCAGGGCCTGGACAAGCCGGTCGGATAGTCGTGGGCGGGATTGCGAGCGAACCGATGACACAGCCGGCATCGGGCGCAGCGGAGCCGAGCGCCGGCGAGGTGAAGCTTTGACGGATATCGAGTTCAGTGGCGTCAGCAAGGTCTATCCGGACGGCACGGGGGCGGTCACGAATCTCGACCTGCGCATCGAATCGGGGTCCTTCACGGTCTTCGTGGGCCCCTCGGGCTGCGGTAAGACCACCTCGATGCGCATGATCAACCGGATGGTCGTGCCCACCTCGGGCACGATCACCGTTGCGGGCGAGGATATTTCGAAGATCGACCCGGTCAAGCTGCGCCTGGGCATGGGCTATGTGATCCAGAGCGCCGGGCTGCTGCCGCATCGCAGCGTCCTGGACAACGTCGCCACGGTCCCGGTGCTGCGCGGGCAGACCCGCCGCGCGGCCCGGAACGCCGCGCTGGAGGTGCTGGACCGCGTCGGCCTGGACCGGGCGCTGGCGGGCCGGTATCCCGCGCAACTGTCCGGCGGGCAGCAGCAACGCGTGGGCGTGGCCCGGGCGCTGGCCGCGGATCCGCCGATCCTGTTGATGGACGAGCCCTTCAGCGCCGTGGATCCGGTGGTGCGCGAGGAACTGCAGGCCGAAATGCAACGGCTGCAGGCGGATCTGCGCAAGACGATCGTCTTCGTCACGCACGACATCGACGAGGCGATCAAGCTCGGTGACCGCATCGCGGTGTTCGGCCGCGGCGGCGTGCTGCAGCAGTACGATCCGCCGGAGGTGGTATTGGCCGAGCCCGCAACCGATTTCGTTGCCGATTTCGCCGGGCGCGACCGCGGCTATCGTGGGCTGTCGTTCCGCAGCGCGTCCGGGGTCGAGGTGCACGAGATCGAGACCGCGACACCCGAGCAGCTGCCCGAGCGGCGGCTGGTAGCCGGCGCGTGGGTGCTGGCGGTCGACGCGGAGAAGCGCCCGCTGGGCTGGGTCGACGTCACCGGCCTGGAGAAGATCCGCGCCGGGCACGCGCTGGCGGACAGCATGGCCGCGGGCGGCTCGCTGTTCACCCCGGGCGGCGATCTGCGCCTGGCGCTGGACTCGGCGATCTCCTCGCCGTCCGGATGGGGTGTGGCCGTGGACGATTCGGGAGCCGTCGTCGGCGGCGTGCTGGCCACGGAGGTCATCGACCAACTGGCGCAACAGCGTTCGAGCGAGGACACCGCCCGCAATCAGCTCGTCGCCGAACAGGGGTTGTAGTCGGGTGAAGTATCTGGTCGACAACTTCTCCGATATCGCCGGATTCGCGCGCACCCATCTGTATCTGGCGCTGGTGCCGCTGCTGATCGGGCTGGTGATCGCGATTCCGCTGGGCGCGCTGGTACGGCGGGTGCCGTGGCTGCGGCGGATCACGGTCACCACCGCGAGCCTGGCCTACACCATTCCGTCGCTGGCCCTGTTCGTGATCATTCCGCCGCTGGTGGGCATCGCGGCCATCGATCCGCTGAATGTCGTTATCGCGCTGAGCATCTACTCGCTGGCGCTGCTGGTCATCGCGGTGCCGACGGCGCTGGACTCGGTGCCCGCGGCGGTGCTGGATTCGTCCGACGCCATCGGATTCACCCGGCTGCGGCGCGTGATCACGGTCGAATTCCCTTTGGCCATACCGGTTTTCGTGGCGAACCTGCGGGTGGTCGCGGTGACGAACATCTCCATGGTGACCGTGGGCGCGCTGATCGGGGTAGGCGGTCTCGGCAAGCTGTTCACCCAGGGCTATCAGCGCAACTATCCCGACGAGATCGTCGCGGGGATCATCGTGGTGCTGGTGCTGGCGCTCGTGGTGGACCGCGTGCTGTTCCTGCTCGGACGCTGGGCCACACCGTGGTTGCGGAACGGCCGGCGCCCGAGCCGCACGCTCCTGTCCCCGAAAGGCGCCGGCGCATGAACCTTTTCATCGATGCGTGGCATTACTTCACCACGTCCGGGAACTGGAGCGGCCCGGCGGGCATCGGGCACCGGATCGTCCAGCACCTGTGGTACAGCTTCCTGGCGATCGCCCTCTCGGCGGTGATCGCCGTGCCGATCGGGCTGCTGGTCGGCCACACCCGCCGGGGCGGCGGCGCGGTCGTGGGCTTCGCCAATGCGATGCGCGCGCTGCCGACGCTGGGCGTGCTGACCTTCGTAGTGCTCGGGCTCGGGCTGGGACTGCTGCCGCCGCTGCTCGCGCTGGTCACCGTCGGCGTCCCGCCGCTGCTGGCGGGTGCCTACGCGGGCATCGCCAACGTGGATCCGGACGTGGTCGACGCCTCGCGCGCGATGGGCATGCGGGAGCGCCAAGTGCTGCTGCGGGTAGAGGTGCCCAACGCCATGCCGGTGCTGCTGACCGGCCTGCGCTCGGCGACGCTGCAGGTGGTGGCGACCGCGACCATCGCCGCCTACGTGAACCTGGGCGGGCTGGGCCGCTACATCTTCGACGGCATCAGCCTCTACAAGTACGACCGGGTGCTGGTCGGGGCGTTGCTGGTGGCCGTGCTGGCGCTGGTACTGGACGCGATCATGGCCGTGGTGGTGTGGTTGAGCGTGCCGGGTACCGGCCGATTGCGCCGTCGCGCAACGGTTCCCGTGTCGCAGTAGGATGACTACACCGTACGAGCTCAGCCCGCGAGTCCGGTGCGGTGGGCGAACGCGATGGCTTGGCCGCGGTCGCGTACGTCGAGCTTGGCGAACAGCGAATTGATGTGGCTCTTGACCGTGCTGAGGCCGATGAACAGCTCCTTGGCTATCTCGGAGTTGTTGCGGCCCTGGGCCATCAGGCGCAGCACGTCGAGCTCGCGGTCGGTCAGATCCGCCCGCGCCGCGGGCGCGGGCGCGCCGAGCGCGGACACCAGCCGGGCGCCCACGTCGGCGGCCAGGGTGGTGTGGCCGCTGGCGACCGAGCGGATGGCCGCGGCGATCTCCGCGCGTCCGGCGTCCTTGGTCAGGTATCCGCGAGCACCCGCCCGCAGCGCCCCGGCAATGGAGGCGTCGTCGGCGTAAGTGGTCAGCACCAGCACCGCGGTCTGTGGATGCTCGGCGGTGATCGCGGCGGTGGCGGCGACGCCGTCGATGCCGGGCATGCGCAGATCCATCAGCACCACCCGCGGCGCGAGCGTGCGGACCAGCTCCACCGCCTCCGCGCCGTCGCGGGCCTCCCCGACCACCTCGACGTCCGGCAGCAGCGACAGCACCGTCGACAGGCCGTCGCGTACCGTGGTCTGATCGTCCGCCACCACCACCGAGATCACCGGCGCGGCACCAGAACTCGCACTCTCCACTCCCGATCCTCCTTCCGTGCGTCCACTGTGCCACCCACCGCCGCGATGCGCTCGGTCATTCCCAGCAGGCCCGCGCCCACCCCGGAGACGCTCAGCGAACTGCGAAGGGCGGTAACCGGATTGGACACCTCCACCGCGAGGCTCCCCTCCTGGCCTCGGATCGTCACCGTAACCGGTTGTCCGGGAGCGTGTTTGCGGGCATTGGTCAGCGCCTCCTGCACGGCGCGGGCGACAGCGACCGCGGTCTGCTCGTCCATGCCGCGCAACTCGGCGTCGACCAGCAGCCGCACCTGTCCACCGGCGGCGCGATGATCCTCGGCCAGCCGCGCCAGCTCGGTGGCGAGATCGAGGCCGTCCGCGCGCAGCGCGTTCACCACCCCGCGGGCCTCCTCCAGCCCCGACACCGCCAGCCGGTGTGAGGCCTTGACCCGCTCCGCGGCGCGCGGCACATCGCCCGCCTCCAGCAGCGCGTCCGCGGCGTCCAACTGCAACACCAGCCCGCCCAGCGTGTGGGCGAGCACGTCGTGGATGTCGCGGGCCAGCCGCCCGCGCTCGGCCATCGCCGCGGCGCGATCACGCTCGGCGCGGATCACCCGGTTCTGCTCGACCAGCAGCCGGTTCTGCTCGTCGACCGCGCGGGACTGACGGCGGCCGTAGCCCGCGACGACCATCACCGCCAGGCCCCCCAGCAGACCGAGCGCCCCGGCTCGGGATTCGGGCGCGGTGAGGACCGATAGGCAGGTGCACACCGCGGCCAGCGCCGAGATGCCCAGTCCGATCACGACCGGCTCGGTACCCAACGACATGGCGGCGAATACCGCGACCATCACCGTGATCGACGACCCGGCCAATCGGGTGGCAGTCAACCCTCCCCCGATCACCATGGCGCACAGGATGATTCGGGTGGTCACCGCCGAATGCGCGGGTGCCACGAACCAGACGGCCCAGCCGAGCCACGACAGCGCTGCGCCCGCAATCACCCACGGCTCGTTCCACATCCCGGCATAGAGCGACCACAACACCACAGCGACGAACCCGAACAGGCGCAGCAACCTGTTCAGGCCCGTCGGCGACCCGGCAATGCTCATCGGATTCAGTGTGCCCCAACGGGCCGCAACTGGTCGGCACGCCGCATCAGCACGGCGGTCCGCCCGGCCCGGTTCAGCGCCAGCATCAGCAGGATGACCCCGGTCGACGCGACGATCTTCGCCCCGTCCGCGGTGGCCCACACGTCCACGCCCACGCGTACCGCGAGCATCACGAACCACAGCAGCGAGCCGATCAGCCCCGTGCGCGCGGCCGGCGAGCCGTCCACGTTCCGGATCTGCGACAGCATCCCCATCCCGACACCGACCGACAGGCTCAGCACGGCCTCCAGCACCAGCAGCGCCACCGCCGTCGTCCCGAGCGCCGCTCCGGCCAGGCCGGTCCGCATGCTGACGACACCGATGACCGCGAGGATGATCGGCCCGCGCCAGATCCGCGCCCGCTCCAGCGTCTGCCAACGCGTCTGCCGGTAGACGATCCATCCGAGCACTAGCACCGCGAGCCCGATTTCGAGAACATTCTGCGAGGTCATAGCTCTACGATCGGCCTCGCGGGCGCATCCACCCACCACCCGCGGGTGGACCCGGGGTGGATTTCGGCGCTCAGGTGGGAATCTGCAGTTGTGGGGTGGCGCGGCTCAGGATCATGTCGGTGCGGGGCTGCAGGGCGGGGTCGATCGCCTCGGGCTGCGGGATCACCCAGTACCGGCCCTCGGCGATCTGGGCGAAGACCCGCTCCGCGTGGTCCTCGGGGGTGAGGCCGTTGGAGTCGGCATCGTGTTGCAGCCACTGCTGGAATCCCGCGACCTCGGGAGACAGCTCAGCGGCGTCGCGCACAGTGAAGATCTCGCTCTTGACGTGTCCGGGCGTAATCACCGAGACCTGGATCGGCGCCTGTCTCATCAGCATCTCGTAGTGCAGGCTCTCGGTGAGCGCCAGCACCCCGAACTTGGTGACGCTGTAGGGGGCCATCAGCGGGCTGGGCAGCAAGCCGCCCACCGAGGACAGGTTCGCGATCCAGGCGCGGGTGCCCTGCTCGAGCATGCGGGGCACGAAGGCGCGAAGGCCGTTGACCGCGCCGCCGATGTTGACCCGCAGCATGGCATCCCACCGCTCGGCCGGGATCTCCCACGACCAGCCGAACGCCATGATGCCCGCATTGTTGACGAGCATGTCGACCGCCCCGAAACGCGCGTAAGCGGCCTCGGCCAGCGCCTCGACGGCGGCCGGATCCGAGACGTCGGTCGCCACCGGAAGCACCTCGCCGGGCAGGGTCTCGGCGAACTCCCGCAACCGATCGGCCGCGATGTCGGCCAGGACCAAGCGCATCCCCAGCTGCGCCGCATGGCGGGCGAGTCCGGCGCCGATGCCGCTCGAGGCGCCGGTGATCACGGCAACCTTGCCACCGAAAAGTTCGGCCGGAGCAGTCACGATGTCTCCTCTCTGCCGGGCCGCGAAGACGACCCGTGGATAGTTGGCAGCTAACCAGCGGAGAGCGTCCGGAAGACATTCCAAATCCCGGCAGTTGAGATTCACACGCGGTCCCGGCGATGATTCCGAGATCGCACACCGGTGTCGACGCGGATCCGACTGTGCCGGCCTTGTTCATCGGGACCAGGTTCAGTCCTGAGCTGCGGCGAATTGCCAACGAGGACCGCATGATCCAGCTGATCGATGCCGAACGCCTCTATCATGGCGGATAACGCAGACGTTGGTGACAGACCGGGATCCTCACTACGTGGCGGCTGACGCTGCGAGGTTGTGTTGAGCCGGGGTCTGCGTCGTGGCAAGCAAGTTGTCCAACAGCGACCGAGTGTGGACTAGTTGGTCGATGTCGTTCGTGATCCGGCGGCGTTCTGTTTCGAGACGTTCCCGGCAGTTGTCCAGTAGCAGGGATTCGCCGGACAGACAGGTCAGGATCTGGCCGATGAGGTCCATGCCGAGGCCCGCGGCGAGAAGCGTCTGGATGTGCGCCACCTTGTTGATATCGGAGTCGGTGAAGATCCGATATCCGCTGGGGGTTCGATCCGGATTCAGGACGCCCTTCTCCTCGTAGTAGCGCAGCGCTCGCACGCTGACGCCGGTCCGGTCTGCCAGCTCGCCGATCTTCACCTGCCGCTCCGTTCGCTGTGCGGGCTTGACTCTCACGTTGACGTGAGAGTTTAGCGTGCCAGCATGCTTCTACTTGCGATCCTCATGTTTTGCGTCTTCAGCATCACGACCGGTGAGTTTGTGGTGGCCGGAATCCTGCCCGAGGTCGCCACCGATCTCGGGGTCGCCGTCGGCGCCGCAGGCCTGCTGGTCACGGCCTACGCCGTGGGCATGATCATCGGCGGCCCGGTGCTCACCGCGGTGACCGCCGGGATCGACCGAAAACGACTGATGCTGGCACTGCTGGTTGTCGCGGTCGTCGGGAACACGGTCTCGGCCCTCGCCCCCGGATTCCCCGTGCTCCTGGCCGCCCGCGTGCTCACCGCGCTGGTGACCTCGACCTTCTTCGCCCAGGCCATCGTGATCGCCGTGCAGTCCGCGCCACCCGAACGAGCCGGGACCACGGTGGCCCGGCTGGCGTTCGGGATGAATCTGGCCATGATCCTCGGAGCGCCGATCGGCACCCAGATCGGCCATCAGTGGGGTTGGCGCGCGACGTTCGCCGCGATTGCGGTTGCCTGCCTGATCGGGCTGGGCCTGGTGTTCTGGCTGCTCACCCCGCCGAGCGATGCGGGTCGGACCTCGGCGGTCTCGGAATTGCAGGTGTTGCGACAGCGGCCAGTGCTGGTGGCGCTGGCCATCACTGCGG
Organism: Nocardia albiluteola; assembly: GCF_018860155.1. Lineage (GTDB taxonomy): Bacteria > Actinomycetota > Actinomycetes > Mycobacteriales > Mycobacteriaceae > Nocardia > Nocardia albiluteola. The sequence continues at coordinate 379,169 of NZ_JAHKNI010000005.1, read as the reverse complement.
TCGGCAACGTCGGTGTTCTCATGGTCTTCACCTATCTCGCCCCGCTGCTCACCGACCTCGGCGGCCACCGCGCCACCCGCCTGCCGGTCCTGCTGCTCGCCTACGGCGTCGGCGCGACGATCGGCAACCTCGTCGGCGGCACGCTCTATGATCGCAACCCGCGCCTCTTCCAACCAGCCCTCCTCGGGCTGTTGACCGTGATCCTGGCAAGTACCTGGTTCGTCGCCACCTCGACCACACTCACCGCGGTGGCGGTCGTGGCGATCGGCCTGCTCGGCTTCGCGATCATTCCCGGCATGCAAGCACGCGTCATGACGACCGCCGCCGAAGCGCCCACGTTGGCCATGGCCGTCAACGCCTCCGGTTACCAGGTCGCGGCCGCCTGCGCCGGCTTGTTCGGCGGACTCATCGCCGACTCCACCGCCGGACCCAGGCCCATCTACCTCGTCGCCGCGGGCCTGACCCTGTGTGGCTTACTACTGACCGCTGCGGCTACCCGCACCCCGCGTGGGCCCGCCGCGAAGACGCAGTGACCAGGCGTCTGGCTATCCGCCACCCACAGGACATACCGTCATCGGGCCTCGATCTGCTCGCGCAGGATGTCTCCGTGGCCGGCGTGTCGGGCGCTCGCACGTTCGAACTCCGCGATCACCGCGGCCACGGTTTCCTCATCGCTTACGCCGAAACCGCCATGCGCCCACAGCGGGCCGTCGCAGTCGGCATCGGCGAGTTGTCCGAGTGTGCGCTGGAACCACATTCGCTCGGCGTACGCGGCATGTTTGATCAGAGCTATCGGGGTTGTCAGCGACGGTACGAGTCGGCGTCTGGCGTCGGCTTCGGACAGTCCGCGCACCGTGTCGATGAGGTCGGCGCGCGCTTGGTCGAGCATGGTTTCGAGCAGTTCTCGTTCGGTGCCGGTGGTGCGGGTTGGAGTGGTCATCGCAGGGTGGTCCTTCCTCGGCCGGTCCGGCACACGCCAGACAGACCGATGTGCTGGTGGGGTCGGAATCGGTTCGCCGGAAGGAACCGGCGCCGGGGTGGCCGAATGTTTCGCATTGGCAGCCCACATCGGAAGTGGGCGCGGCGAGCCGCTCACGAATCTAGCCTGCCGCTGCGTTTAGCGGCCCGGATTGCGCCCAGATCCTTTGCAGAGCGGCCTCACGACTCAGCGACGGTCGGAAAAGCGTTGTGGCGGTACAGATCAGCCGCGGTACGCTCGGTCGCCATGAGTGAAATTGCCTCGATGGCGGGATTTCTTGCGGCCCATGGGATATGGAGTGTTTCGGACGGGGCGACGCTGGTTCCCATGCTCGGTTACGAGCAGACCGACGGTGACCGAGTGATGGAACGGTTGATGTTCGACGACGTCGCCGACGGTGCGCGGGCGGGGCAGGCCGCGTTGGCGGACGGGCGTGAGGGCTGGGTCCGGGCGGTGCTGGTTACCGACGCCTACTTGCATATCGATCGCGGGAGGGTCGATGCACTGATCGTGGACGCCGTCGAATATCTTCCCGCTCGCTGGTCGATGCGCATGGCAGTTCCGTACCGCCCGCAGGCGGCTTCCGCGGGATTCGCGGTGTACCGGCCCAAGTTCGTGGAGACCGAGGGTTTCGACGAACCCGACTACGACGCGTTGGCCGATGCCTTCTTCTCCGGTGTCGATTCGCACGAGCAAGCGGCTGCGGTATGGAACGCGCATCTGCTCGACGAGTCCGTGTGACCCGCCGGTGTGGGTGGGCTCGGTTCGGCGACCGGCGAATCTAGGCGATGATGCCCAGATCGCGGCGGCCCGTGCCTACGACCGGCGTGGGATCGGTGGACACCACCCGCTCCAGCAACTCGTGGTAGATGTCGCGGAAATCGACAGTGGTCTTCAGATCTCCGTCGTCGAGGTCGGTGAGGCTAGGTTCGTCGCCGTAGAAGCCGCCCTTGACCGGGGCGCCGGCCAGGAAGACCGGGCCGGCGGTGCCGTGGTCGGTGCCCTGGGAGGCGTTGGCGCGCACTCGGCGGCCGAACTCGCTGTAGGCCATCAGCACGATGTCGCGGCCGCGGGGATGGCCGACCAGGTCGTTCAGGAAGCCCGTGACCGCGGTGTCCATGCGGCCCAATAGATCCTGCTGGGTTCCGCGCTCGTCGGCGTGGGTGTCGAAACCGCCCAGGCTCACCGAATACACGCGGGTGGGTACCCCGGCCTTGATGCATTTGCCGACCAGATCCAGCTGCGCGGCAAGCGCATTCGGCCCCGCGGCGCGCTTGGCGGTCGCGACCGACGAAAGGCGCTGCGCCACAGTCTGTTCCGCACTGTATCCCGCGCACACGTAGCCCTGCGCCGTCGAGTCGGCCGGGTCCGCCGCCGACAGGCCCGCGAGTTCGGCCTTCAGCTGCGTGGTCAGCGGCGCCGAGGACGGATCCAGCGCCGAGGCAGTGTGTTTCGCGCCCATCGCCAGGGTCGGCAGCACCGATCCGATATTGACCGCGCGCAGCGGATCGGTGCCGGTCACATCGAGCCAGCGGCCGATCCAGCCGGTGGACGAGGGTGTATCCGGATCGGCGGTCTGCCAGATGTCCATGGACCGGAAGTGGCTGTGATCCGGCTTCGGGTAGCCCACGCCGCGCACGATCGCGAGATTGTGCTTGCCCCACAGCTCGGCCATGCCTTTCATGGCCGGATTGAGGCCCAGCTGCGCATCGAGGTGCAGCACTTCCTCAGGGCGATAGGACAGTTCGGGGCGGGCGTCGTGATAGGCGTTGTCGGCGTAGGGAATTACGGTGTTGATACCGTCGTTTCCGCCGTACATCGTGAGCAGCACCAGGATTCCCGAGCCCGCGGCCAACGGGGTGGTGCTCGCGCGCTGCTGGAGTTCGTCCCAGGTGATCGCGGAGGCGGCGCCCAGCACCCCGAGCGCGCCCAGCACGCCGGAGCCGACCAGAAAATTCCTGCGACTGACTTGTGGCATGGCGATTCTCGGCTTTCAGCTCGTCAGGTATTCGGGCGTGTTCACGGCGATCGCGGCCAGCCGGGCCGGATTCGCGACCGCCGCGCTCAGCACCTTGGCGCTGCGGTCGGACCAGGCGCCGATGCCGAGCAGATGCCCGGCGGCGTCCACGCGCTCGGAGGTGCCCGCGTCCGAAATCGGGCTCAGGTCGGCCTTTTTCAGCAGGCCCGTGATCGCCGAGAGCCGGGTCTGGGCGGCGGCGGTGGACATCCACGACTGACCGCTGGACCAGCCGCCCACATTCGGCGGATAGAAGGGCAGCTGTCCGAGGGTGCGCAACAGGTAGACGACGTGCCGGGCATCGGCATCCTCGGTCAGCGGCACCCGGAACGCGCGCACCGCACCGATCAGCCATTCCACCGGGGCATGCACGACCGTGTTTCGGGCGCCGGTGAATTCGGGGTCGGACAGGATCGCGGTGATCAGCGCGGCGAGGTTGCGGCCGGGCCCGTACGCCGCGGTCAGGCGTCCCAGCGCCGCCGCCGACGGCGGATCGTCCGAGGCCAGCTGCTGCCACATGCGCCCGGCCACGAACCCGGCCGACTGCGGGTGGGAAAGCACCACATCGCAGTACTCCCGCGTACCCAGCGGACCCGTCACGCCGAGCAGGGTTTTGGTGCCGGAATCGTGGCGCTTGGGATCGAAGACCGCGGCCTCGTCCTTGATAACCCAGCCGGTCAGGGCCCGGGCGCCCTCGCGCACATCGGTTTCGGTGTAGCCGTTGCTGTGCCCGAGCGCGAACAGCTCCATGAACTCCCGGGACAGATTCTCGTTGGGCGCCTTGGCGGTATTGGTCTGGCCGTCGAGCCAGCGCAACATCGCCGGGTCGGTCAGCATCGCGTAGGCCAGGGCCGAGAAGTCCCCGGCGCCCAGGGTGCGCAGCGTCCGGTTCTGCGCGGCCATCTGCACCGCGCTGCGGACCTTCTGCGCCGAGGTGGCGAAGTGGTTGTGCCACAGCAGGGTCAGCTTCTCCCGGACCGGCACCTGCACCGCGGCCATCCGTCGGAGCCACCATATGGTCAGCGCGTCCTGCTGCGCGTTGATCTCGGCGTTGTAGTGCTTGCGATCCGCGATGCTCGCGTTCTTGCCCGTGGGCGCCGGCGGGGTGAATTGCGGCATCGGGGTGGCGCGGGCGCCGGGATCGGCCTCGGGGTCCGAGGTCAGCGCGGCGTTCAGATACGCCGTAGGGTCCGTGACCGCGTCGATCTCGGGCCCGGTCGCGCCGAATCCCGCCCGGCGCAGCACCCGCGCGCTGCGCATCCACTGTGCTGATTGGCTGCCCATGAATCGAGTATCGGCCGCACAATGACCGGATCGGCGCCCGTCCGGGCCTTCCTTCAGCCAATCCTCAGCCCGGACCGATATTTCTCGCCGTGGACCGGCAAGAATGAAATGCGTGCAGAACGGTCGAATTCTGGTCATCGAAGATGCCGACGCCATTCGGGCGGCGGTCGCGTCCGGCCTGGGCGCCGCCGGTCACGAGGTGCTCGCCCGCCCCGACGGCGCCCAGCTCGAGCGCGATCTGAGCCAGTTCCGCCCCGATGTGGTGGTCCTGGACGTGATGCTGCCCGGGCGCGACGGCTTCGAGCTGCTGGAATCGGTCCGCGCGCGCTGCGCGGCGGGCGTGGTGATGCTGACCGCGCGCGACGGCGTCGAGGACCGGGTGCGCGGGCTGCGCGCGGGCTCGGACGACTACGTCGTCAAGCCGTTCGATCTGGCGGAGCTGGTGGCCCGGGTGGAGGCGCTGCTGCGGCGGATGGGCAAGCTGCAGACCAAGATCACGGTCGCGGATCTGATCGTCGATGTCGATTCGGGAATCGTGTTGCGCGGCAGGGAATCCGTGGCCCTGACCGCGACCGAGTTCAAGCTGCTGGCCTATCTGGCCGCGCACCGCGACCAGGTGGTCACCAAGACCCAGATCCTCACCGCCGTATGGGGTTACGAGGATTACGACCCGAATCTGGTGGAGGTGTATGTGAGCGCGGTACGTCGCAAGCTCGAGGAACACGGACCCCGCCTGCTGCACACGGTGCGCGGCATGGGCTACGCGCTGCGGGCGGAATGAAGACCGTCTCCCTGCGCCGCAGGGTAACCCTCACCGCCGCAGTCGTTTCCGGCATCGCGCTCGTGGTCGTCGCGCTGGTCGTGAACAGCCTGTTCGGGGTCGTGGTCTCGCGCAGCGAGGACACCACCCTGGCCGACCGGATCCAGCTGGCCCGTCAGCTCGCCCAGCAGGGCACTCCGCCGGCCGAGTTGATCACCCGCGTGGACAACCGCTCGGTGCGCGCGCGGCTGGTGCTCACCGACGGGCGCGCCTACGGCAGCCTGACCCCGCGCCGAGAGGCCGAGACCGTGGCCAAGACCCGTCAGGTCGTGCTGACCGGCCGCGGTGCGGCCAACCACGCGCACCTCACGCTGCAGGTCGACACCCCGCTGCTAGCCAAGATCCAGCAGCAGCTGGGATGGGTGCTGATCAGCGCGATCGCGGGCGCGCTGGTGCTGCTCGCGGGCGGGCTGTGGTTCGGTGTGCGGCGCGCGCTGGCGCCCCTGGACGCGATGACCCGGCTGGCCCGCGACATCGCCCGCGGCCACCGTGGGCGGCGCCTGACCCCCGCCAGCACCAATACCGAACTCGGCCGTACCGCAAGCGCTTTCGACGAAATGCTCGATGCGCTCGAGGGTGCTGAGGCGCGGGCGCGCGACTCCGAACAGCAGCTGCGTGCCTTCGTCGGCGACGCCGCGCACGAGCTGCGCACGCCGGTCGCGGGCATCCGCGCCATCGCCGAGGCGGTGTTGCATCAGCCCGCGGACGCCGATCCGGAGGAGCGCCAACGCATGTATCTGCTGCTCGCGCGCGAGGCGCAGCGGGCCGGTCGGCTGGTCGAGGATCTGCTCGACATGGCACGCATCGACGCGGGGCTGCACCTGGACTTCGAGGCGGTGGACCTGTACGAGCTGGCGCAGGTGCAGCTCGATCGGATCCGGATGCTGCATCCCACCGTCGATTTCGCGCTGAACGGTGCATCCGTGCCGGTCCTGGCCGATCCCGACCGCGTCGGGCAGGTGCTGGTGAACGTGCTCGGCAACGCCTGCCAGGCCATGCCCGAGGGCGGAAGGGTCGACGTGCAGGTTGGTGTCGTGGGCGACTGCGCCCGGATCACGATCTCCGACACCGGCCCCGGCGTGCCGGTCGCCGATCGCATGCGAATATTCGACCGGATGGTCCGCCTGGACGAGGCGCGCCAAACCCGCTCCGCCGGTGCGGGATTGGGGCTGCCCATCGCTCGCGGCATCGCCCGCGCCCACGGCGGGGATCTGGTGTGCGCCGAGCCGATCGACGGTGTCGGCGCGACATTCGTGTTCACCATGCGCATGCCGAGAGCCGAGGAGCACTAGCCGTGGCGTATTTTCGGACGAATTCTTGTATTCCGCCGCGGGCGCAAGAGGGCCGATAGCGCTGCACCGCAATCAGGTCGACGAGGCCGGACGCACGCGCAGTATTACGGTGTCGTGCGCGGCGACCTCGTCGGCGACAGCGCCGCTCGACTGTACCTGGTCCCCGGTCCACAAGTTTCGGGACACGTAGCGGTCCGCGGCCGGTAGTCCTAATGCATCGAGCGGAACAGAAATTCGAGTATCGGAATCGCCGTTGTTCCACAGGGCAACAGCGACCGAACCGTCCGAAAGTGTCCTGCGCCAAACCTTTCCGCCCGTTTCCGGAACAACCGTCGCCGGTCCCGACGGATCCTGATCCACCGCAATCACTTCCGAATCGGTGAGCAGCCGCCAGGTCGTCTCGTCCATGTACGGCAGCGCATTGCCCGCGATCAGCGGGGCGGCCAGCATGGACCACATGCCGAACTGGGTGCGCTGCTCGGCGGGGGTGAGCCCGGGATAGGTGGTGCCGGGCACGCCCGCCACACCGACGTCGAGCATGTCCGGGTCGGGCCAGTGGTCCGGCCCCGAACGGGCGACCGGGGTCGCCGCGGCTTCCAGGATTTCGCGGATGCCCTGGCCCCCTGCCGTTCCCATCCCCAGTGCCCAGCCGGGATACGCGTCGTTGGTGGTGCGCCACAGCGTGCCGATGCCGGACCAGTCGTAGATCGCGCCCGGCGGCGCGCCGGGCACATCGCTGTTGGGATTGATGCTGTAGACGATCGCTCTCCCGGTGGCGCGCAACGCGTCCCGCATCCGGGTGAACGCCGCGACCTGCCGATCGAGATTGGAATCCGGTGCGCACCAATCGTATTTGAGGTAATCCACCCCCCACGAGGCGAACGTGCGGGCATCGAGCGCCTCGTGGCCCGCACTCCCCGTGCTGCCTGGGTAGGTGCCGCCGAGCTGCGCGCAGGTCCGCGCGTTCGGGCTCTGGTAGATCCCGAACTTCAGCCCGCGCGCGTGCACATAGTCCGCCAGCGCCTTCATCCCCTGCGGAAACCGCGTCGGATCCGCTTGCAGCGCACCCGATGTCGTGCGTCGCGGGGTGAACCAGCAGTCATCGACGACCACGTACCGGTAACCCGCGGCGCGCATCCCGCTCGCGACCATCGCGTCGGCCGCCGCCTCGACCGTCCGCGCGTCCACGCCGCAGCCGTAGCCGTTCCAGGAGTTCCAGCCCATCGGCGGGGTCGGCGCCACACCGGCGATCGCCACCGGGGACGCGCTCAGCCGCACGCTGTCGTCGACTGGCGCAGATGCCACACACCCCACGAGCACCAGCGCCACCGCGAGCGCGATAGCCAACGGCCCCACGACCATCGCCCCCGGGCGCCGCGGGCCCGCCGCGCGGTGCGCTGCATCGCCGACCGGAGTGAGCACCCGAGCATCAGCAGTATCCACCGCCGGATCGTCGATCCGCTGATCGGCGACGACCGGCCCGGCGACAGACACCGGACCGTCCGGCACCGCACCACCGTCCCCGGACGGCGCGGGGCGCCCCACCCGCCGCGGCGTGGGGCGCCCCTTACCTGTTACCACTTCGATTGCTACGCAACGCCTTCGGCGCGCGCCTCGGCCGCGACGGCCTCGGCCACCGCGGGGGCGACCCGCGGGTCCAGCGGGCTCGGGATGATCTTGTCCACGGCCAGCTCGTCGCGCACGACGCCGAAGATCGCGTTGGCGGCGGCCACCTTCATGCCCTCGGTGATACGGCGCGCGCCCGCGTCCAGCGCGCCCTTGAACACGCCGGGGAAGGCCAGCACATTGTTGATCTGGTTCGGGAAGTCGCTGCGGCCGGTGGCCACGATCGCGGCGTACTTGCTCGCCACGTCGGGGTGGATCTCCGGATCCGGGTTGGACATGGCGAACACGATCGCCTCCGGGGCCATCGAGGCGATCAGGTCCTCGGCGATGGTGCCCGCGGACAGGCCCATGAACACGTCGGCGCCCGCGAGCGCGTCGGCGGCGGTGCCGCTCAGGCCGCGCGGGTTGGTGCGCTGGGCCAGCTCGGCCTTGACCTCGTTCAGGTCGCCACGGGCAGTGCTGACGATGCCCTTCGAGTCGAGCACGACCACATCGGAAACGCCCGCGGCCAGCAGGATGTTCGCGCAGGCCACACCGGCCGCGCCCGCGCCGGAGATGACGACCTTCAAGCCCTTGATGTCGCGGCCCTGCACGGCGGCGGCGCCGTTGAGCGCGGCCAGCACCACGATCGCGGTGCCGTGCTGGTCGTCGTGCATGACCGGGCAGTCCAGCGCCTCGATGACACGCTTCTCGATCTCGAAGCAGCGCGGGGCCGAGATGTCCTCCAGGTTGACCGCGCCGAAGCTGGGCCGCAGCCGGATGATGGTCTCCACGATCTCGTCGACGTCCTTGGTGTCCAGGACGATCGGAATCGAATTGAGCCCGGCGAACTTCTTGAACAGCGCGGCCTTGCCCTCCATGACCGGCAGCGAGGCGCGCGGGCCGATATCGCCCAGGCCCAGCACCGCGGTGCCGTCGCTGATGACCGCGACCAGCCGGTCGGTCCACGTGTACCGCTTGGCGAGCTCGCCGTCGGCCGCGATGGCCCGGCTCACCTGCGCCACGCCCGGGGTATAAGCGATCGACAGATCGCGCTGCGATTCGAGCGGCGCGCTGAGTTCCACCGAGAGCTTGCCTCCGAGATGGCCGGCGAAAATCTCATCGTGCGTGATCTCGGACAGGCTGGAAGTTGCATTCGGTGCGTCAGTCACAGATGACACGATTTCACTCCTGCTCGGTGCGGGCTAAACCGGGGGACGGTTACCGTCGGGTATGGAAAATAGGGGTTTTACGGGTTACTCGCGGGTGCGGACAAGACGCTCGCGCTCGTCTCTCAATACCGTTCAGTAGTTACATTGCGGCAAGTCGCGCAGGGTATTTCGAGACACGGTTTGCGTATTGCGGCACAAGATCCATCGAGCGAGAAACCGGACGGGTGGTCCGGGCAATGCCTTCGGGGATAACTAGGCGGCGGAGCGTGCGGAACCGCCGGGCAGGTGGATCCAGTGGCGAACCGCGGACCGGAGCCGTGCGTCACGGATCGCCGTTCACCAACCATCCCGGGCCGGGCGGTGGCGTCGGCCGGGATCCGGAACATTCTGCCAGTAGGTCGCGGACTTGCCAAATCACGGTTCGGACGGTGGTGCATTCCATCGTCCGACGGTAGGTGACCCGAATTACCCCCGGGTTAGTGAAGACTCGCAGCCCTGCGACATCTCGGTGAGCAGTCGCACCGGCCGCGGCGGCCCCGGGTGAGCCGTCACACCGAGGCCAGATCCGTCGGTTGGGGGCTGCCGTGCAGCACGCCCTCGTCGTCCGGGCGCACCCACACCGCGTCCAGGCCCCCGGCGAGCAGCCGCGTGCGCCACCGCTCGTCCGGCACCGGATGGTCGGTGCGCCGATGCATGCCGCGCGATTCGGTGCGGGCCAGCGCGCTGTATTTCGTCCACCGCGCCACCGCCAGCAGCGCCGCCGCCTCCCGGGCCCGCACCTGGTCCGGACCACTGCCACCGAGATCGAATTCGGTGGCCGGCCAGATGGCGTCGAGTTCGGCAATGCTGTTGCGCAGGCTGCCCGCGCTGCGCCAGTAGCTGCGCCGCAGCGGCAGCGTGTGCTCCTGCACCAGGCCGATCACCGCGCGCGGATCGATGCCCGGCACGCTGTGCAACCCGGCGCCCCGGACCGGCCGGGCCGGACCCCGGCGTCCCCGCCCGCGTGCGAATCTCGCCGCGCCCATCCCGGCCCACACCCCGGACGACACCGCCCAGGCCCCGCCCTGGCCGCCGAATCCGCCGACCGCACCGGTGATCGGCTCGCGCGCGGTCACATCGCCCGCGCCGAACAGGCCCGGAACCGTGGTGGCGCAATCGAATCCGATCAGGCGCACGCCACCGGTCCCCCGCACGGTGCCCTCCAGCACGGCGCGCAGCGGCACCCGTTCGGGATCGAGGCACAGCATCTGCCGCGCCGGGCCGGCCTCGGACATCAGGCCCTCCGGGTCGGCCTGCGCCAGTGCATAGACCCGTCGTCCGTCCGCCAGGGCCGCGAAAGCCTCGGCGCGCGAACCGAATCCGCCACCGCCCAATACCGCGCCCGACTCGTCGCAGAGGATCGCGAAATGGTGGGACAGCTCGGGCGGCGCCGGACTCGCCCCCGGCCGGCGCGCCCCGGCCGCGCCCCACGGCACGACCGCCCCACCCGCCGGGACCAGCGAGTAGGCGCTGGAAAACTCCATTCCCGACAACTCGCCCCCGGCCTCGACGGCCATCAGCAGCCCGTCACCGGTGTCCACATCGGTCCCGGCGCCGCCGGAGCGGAATGCGCACCCGCCGGTCGCCAGCACCACCGCACCCGCGCGCGCGGACCAGACGCGGTCGCCGTCGCGGACCTCCACGCCCGCGGCGCCCGCCACCACGCCCTCGTCGTCCGCGAGCAGCTGCAGCGCCGGGTGGAAATCGAAGATCCGCACCCCGGCCAGGACGAGGGACCTGCGCATCCGGGTGAGGTAGTGCGCCCCGTTCAGGAAGACCCGGGCGGACCGGCCCGCGCGGTCACCCGGGAGGCGATACCCCCAGCCGGTCATCTGATCCACCCGGCGATGAGTCTCGGCCAGCACCCGCGTCATCCATTCCGGATCACCGAGCCCGCCGCCGTCCTCGAGGCCGCGCGCCACCGCCTCGTCGCGCGCCGGCCCGGGCGGAATATTCCACAGCGACACAGTATTTTTCGCGGTCGGCCCGCTACTTCCGCAGCGGGCCTTGTCGAACAGGATCACGCGCGCTCCGGCGCGCGCCGCGGCCAGGGCCGCCCACACGCCCGCGGGTCCACCACCCAGCACCAGCACGTCGCTCTCAATCGCGGTCACGATTAATAAGGTTCGGGCACAATTCACCGAACCGCAACCATCCCGGATGGGTTAATTCCACCACTGCGTAACCAATAGATAACCTGCGGCCAGAAAAACAACTAAAGATCCGGAAAAGGCGGCAAAACCCCGACGCTTATCGGTAAATACCTGCGCTGTCACGGCCACTATCGACAATCCGATATGCCACGCCACCATGCGCATCCCCGGCCCCGGGTAGCCGCGCAGCGCACCCAGCACCGCCGAACCGGCCACTACGAGCATCAGCACCACCATTCCGGCGGCAACCACCCCGCTCAGCCCCCGCAGTACTCTCATGCCGTCCGCCCTCCCGTGTGGAGGGGGCATCGCACATCGTTCACGCCGAGACCACCGGCACTCCCGTGGCCTTTCCGGCCAGCTTCTCGAATTGCGCCGGGTCCGTGGTGCATTCGCCGAGGCGAATGGTCTTGTTGGCGCCGTGGTAGTCCGAGGAACCCGTCGTCAGCAGGCCCAGCTCGGCCGCGAGGGACCGCAGCGTCTCGCGATCGGCCACGCTGTGATCGGGATGGTCCACCTCGAGCCCGCCGAGCCCGGCCGCTGCCAGCTCACGGATGTCGTCCAGCGCCAGCAGCCGCCCGCGCGTGCGGGCCCGCGCATGCGCCACCACCGCGACTCCGCCCGCGGCGGTCACCATGTCGACCGCGCTCGCCAGCGGCGTATCGGCCTTCTCCGCGTAGTACCGCCCGCGCGGGGCCAGGAGATCCACGAATGCCGCGTCCACCGTCGGCACCACGCCCGCGGCCACCAGGGCGCGCGCCAGATGCGGTCGTCCGGCCGCCGGTCCCGCCGAGGCCAGCACCGCATCGGGATCGACGGGCAGGCCGTCGGCGGCCATCCGCTCGGCCATCGCCCGCACCCGGGCCACCCGCTCGGCGCGCAGCCGCTCACGCTCGCGCGCGAAGGCCGCATCGGCTGGATCGAACAGGTACGCCAGCAGGTGCACCGGCACCGGCCAGCCGTCCTCCCCCATGCCCTGGCACGACATCTCCATCCCCCGCACCAGGCTCATGCCCGGCGGCAGCGCCTCGACGGCCTCGGCCCAGCCCGCGGTGGTGTCGTGGTCGGTGATCGCGATCACGTCCAGCCCGGCGGCCGCGGCATTGCGGACCAGCTCCCCGGGCCTGTCGGTGCCGTCCGAGGCCGAACTGTGGGTATGAAGGTCGATGCGCACCCTGTCCATATTGCCCAAACGATCTCGACGCGCCGAGCGGGCCCGGTGATCGCGCGGTCAGAGCTTCGCCGCGCCCCGATCGGGATCGCGGATATCGATGCCCGCCTCGGCCCAGGCCTCGCGCAAGGCCGCCGCGCCGCGCAGGCGCACCCATGCCGCCTCGGTCGCGGTGATGGGTGCGACCGACAGGAAGCGCACCGGGTCAGCGGGTTCGGGCAGCGGCAGCTCCGGGATATCGCCCGGACCGAGCAGCGCCGCGGTGAAGGTCGCGTTGTCCCACAGCGGTTCTCCCAGATCCAGCAGTGCATCCGGTTGCAGCACAATGCCTTCCACGGCCGGTGAGGCGATCAGTACGCCCAGTGCCCGGGTCAGGCCCGCGGGCACGCCGCGGCGCGCGTGCAGGGTCAGCACCAGTTCCGCCCGCGGGCCACGAGTCGGATCCACCACGGCCGCAGTGGGATCCGTCATCGGATGCCGCGCGCCGCCCAGGGTGACATAGTGCACGAACTCACCGTCGGGAATGCGCAGGATCTCGATCGGCTCGAGCCCCAGGAAGGTCACCGAGGCCGAATCCGCCGACGGCACCCCGAAATGGCCCAGCACCGACGCCCGGACGGTATCGACGACATCCATGCGCTCGAGCCTACCCAGCCCTGAGCTCACCCACCCCGCCAGCTCCGCCGGCTCTCCGTCCCCGTTAGATGGCCAGCCGGGCCAGCATGTCGCGCGCCTGCTCGGCCGCCTTCGGCTCGCACAGCACGTCGTAGCGGCCCGCCACCAACTGCATGGTGGAGGCGAAGTCGCGCTGGCCGCGGGTGGCCGCGTAGGGAATCGAGGTGGAGATCACACCGAAGATCACACCGCCCACCAGGCCGACGATCAGCGGGCCGACCGCGCCGCCGGTGGTGAACAGGCTCAGCAGCAGTCCCAGGAACAGGCCCAGCCAGGCGCCCGAAACCATGCCCCCGCCAATGACTTTGCCCCAGGTCAGCCGGTAGAGGACCCGCTCGACCTGCATCAGGTCGACCCCGACGATGGTCACATTCTGCACGGGGAATTGATTGTCGGCCAGATAGTCGACCGCCTTCTGCGCCTCGGCATAGGTCGGGTACGACCCGACCGGCCAGCCGGACGGCGGTGTCGGCAGGCCCGGCCCCCGATTACGGTTCGTGTTCCCCAGCGGGTTGGTCATAACTCAATAATGCTAGTTCGCGGCGGGGGAAGGGGCTACGAAACGTGTGGTTCGCGCCATTCCCGCGGCGCGGCCCTTCTCGGCGATGACCTGAGCCATTTTCGCGCTGGCCTCGTCGATCATTTCCTCGCCCAGCATCACCGCGCCGCGCGCCCCGCCCTGTTCCGAGGTGTGATACGCGTAGGCGTCCAGAATTTCCTCGGCCCGGTCGTAATCCGCCTGGCGTGGGCTGAAAATCTCGTTCGCGGCCTCGATCTGGGTCGGATGCAGCACCCATTTCCCGTCGAAACCCAGTGCCGCCGTGCGCGCGGCGGCGCGGCGGAACGCGTCCAGATCCCGAATCTGCAGATACGGGCCGTCGATGGCCTGCAGGCCGTGCGCGCGGGCGGCGAGCAGGATGGTCATCAGAATGTGGTGATAGGCATCGCCGGTGTCGTATCCCTCGGGCTGCTCGCCCACCACCAGCGTGCGCATATTGATGCTGGCCATGAAGTCGGCCGGGCCGAAGACCAGCGTCTGCACCCGCTGGCTCGCGGTCGCGATCTCGTCGATGTTGCGCAGCCCGAGGGCGTTTTCCAGCTGCGGCTCGATGCCGATGCGCCCGACCTCGAGGCCACACGCCTTCTCCAGCTGGGTCAGCAGCAGATCCAGCGCCCGCACCTGCCCGGCATCGATCACCTTGGGCAGCAGGATCGCGTCCAGCCGCGCCCCGGCCCCCTCGACGACGGCGATCACATCGGCGTAGGTCCACGCGGTGGTCCAATCGTTGACCCGCACCACCCGGATCTGCTCGCCCCAGCCCGGCGAATTCAGCGCCGCGACGATGTTCGCCCGGGCCGCGGCCTTGGCCGCGGGCGCGACCGCATCCTCGAGGTCCAGGAAGATCTCGTCGGCCGGCAACCCCTTGGCCTTCTCGATCATTCGCGGATTACTGCCGGGGACGGCGAGCACCGAACGGCGGGTAGGCATGCGCGACTCCTCCACATCTGATTCGCGGTGAGTCTAACTACGGCAAACCGCGCAGCTCCCTCTAGCCTGGCACCCGAACGTCGACATGCCCGGCAGGCACCGACGACCCCGCGCGACCGGACCGCGCGACCGGAAGAATCCGATGAAAAGAGGGGTCGAGTACCGGTTTCACGACAAATCAGTGGCAACTGACCGCATATATCGATAGCAACAAGCTGACCGATGGGTAACCTGGATCACGTTGTCCTTCAGCGGCGGGTGGTCGAGGGGCCGCTGACACGACCAGAGGGGATAGGTGTGCCGATGCGAATATCTGGACCGGTTACCGTATCGACGCTGGTAGTGGCCGGTTTAGTTGCCTCAGGCTCGGCGGTCGGTACAGCTCCGCACCCGAGTGCGCCCACCGCGCCCGGGCCCTGGCTCGCCGCCGCCGCCGACGCCTCGGCAGCGCCGGGCAAGGATCCCGGCGTCGGGCTGGTACCCGCCGCCCCGGAACCGGCGCGCAAACTTACCGCGATGCCCGCGTCGACCGATGGCCTGGCGTTGTTCGGCGGCACCGTGCCGCTGCAGGATTTCTCGCTACCGGACGGCCCCGGAGCCTTCGGAATCCCGCAGATCGTGCTGGCCGCCTACCGCAACGCCGAGCTGGCACTGCAGTCCTCCGATCCGGGCTGCGGGCTGAGCTGGAATCTGCTGGCCGGCATCGGAAAGGTCGAGTCCAACCACGCCGGCGGCGGGCACACCGACGCCGACGGCACCACGGTCGGGGTCATCTACGGTCCCGCGCTGGACGGCACACTGCCGGGCAACGAGGTCATCAGGGCCGCCGACGGCAACTACGTGCGCGCGATCGGCCCGATGCAGTTCCTGCCCGGCACCTGGTCCCGGTACGCCACCGACGCCAAGGGCAACGGGCACCCGGACCCCAACAACGTCTTCGATGCCGCGCTGGCCGCGGGCAAATACCTGTGCTCGGGCGGACTGAACCTGCGCGATCCGCAGCAGGAGCTGCGGGCGGTGCTGCGCTACAACGATTCGGTCGCCTATGCCTCGCAGGTGCTGAGCTGGTCCGATGCCTACCGGACCGGCGGTGTGCCGACCCAGGTGAGCATCTCCCCCGACCTGATCCCACCGGACACCATGCCCGAGGGCGCGGGCTCGCAGATGACCACGGCCAGCTCGTCGGCGCCCGACACCGCCCCCGCACCCGTAGTCACGACCATCCCGTCCGCACCCACCCCGGTGATGATCAACATCCCGGGCCTGCCTCCGATCCCCTGCGGGATCTTCTGCCCTCCGCCGCAGCCCAATCCCTGCGACCCGGCGGCGGTACCGTCGCTGCCCACGCCGGGCGACAACGTGACCGGCGAACAGCGCTGGGCGCCCGGCATACTCGGCAATCAGGCCAATTCGGGCGAACCGCTGCGGCCGGGCGGACAGCTCCCCCTCGGCGGGCAGACGGCACCGAATGCCCAGCAGCCCAACAGCCAACCGGCTGGCATCCAGCTGCCCGGCGGCGTGCAACTGCCCGGCGGCGTGCAACTGCCCGGCGGCGTGCAACTGCCCGGCGGCGTGCAACTGCCCGGCGGCGTGCAACTGCCCGGCGGCGTGCAACTGCCCGGCGGCGTGCAACTGCCCGGCATTCAGCTTCCGGGTGCGCAGCCGCCGCAGGCGCAGTCCCAGCAGCCCGCCGTCTGCACTCAGCCGCAGGCTCAGGGGCAGCCGGGGCCCGCTCAGCCGAACGCGCAGGCCCCCGCCCTCGCGGGCACCCAGCAGGCCCAGAATCCGCCCAAGGCACCGGAATCCGGCCCCGCGCCGTCGAAGACGCCCGAACCGGGTCCTGCCGTCCACACGCCGCCGGTCGCGCCGGCTCCGCCCGCTATCCCCCTGCCGTTCAACATCGTGATTCCGCTGCCTCCGGTCGGCCGATAACGATAAACACCAGGGACGATCACGAAGGGGTAACGAAAAGATCTCGGATGCGGTAACCTTCCATCGTTGTATCGCGCAAGGCTCATAGCGAGCATGGGAGGTCACCACACCGTGGGACGTCACCGCAAGCAGCCGGAACCCCTGGTCCGGCGCGGATCCGTAGTCGCCCTGGCGGGTCTCGTCCCCGCAGGGGTCGTGGCCGTCAGCACCGCCTCCGCCGCGGAGGTGAATACCGCAGAGTTCACGGCTTTGGCTGTGGCACACCATGATTCGCCGAATCGGCAGGCGCAGGCGGCGCGTGCGGCCGCACCCGTGGCCGACGAGGTCATGCACATGGCAAGGCATCAGGGGCCGCCGGTCGTGGAATCGGTTGCGCTGCCGAGCGATCGCGCACAGTCCACGGCGCCCGCCGGTCCGAACGGCCTGCCGGGCGTGGCGTACGCCGCCTACCAGAACGCGGAACACATTCTGGCGCAGGACGATCCGCAGTGCCACATGCCGTGGGAGCTGCTCGCCGGTATCGGGCAGATCGAGTCGCACCAGGCCTACGGCAAGCTCGACGCCGACGGCAACCCGCTCGAGCCGATCTATGGCCCCGAGCTCAACGGCAGCCTCTACGGCAACAATGTCGTGCCCGAGACCGACGGCGGCGCCCTGGACGGCATGGCCAGCTACGCCCGCGCGGTCGGCCCGATGCAGTTCCTGCCCGACACGTACCGCAAGTACGCGGGCGACGCGCGCGGCACCGGCATCTCCGACCCGCAGAACATCTACGACGCCTCGCTCACCGCTGGCAGGTATCTCTGCGCGAACGGCCTGGACATGAACGATCCGTCGCAGCAGACACGGGCAATCATGCGCTACAACAACTCGATGGCCTACGTCGCGAACGTCATGGCCTGGGAGAGCGCCTACAAGACCGGCGCCACACCGGTGGCCGCGAACCTGCCCCGAATCTGAGGAAATCCCGCCCTCGCTAGACTCGGCTCATGCCAGTGGTAACGGAATCGGATGTGCGGGGCGCCCTCGCGAAGGTGATCGACCCGGAGATTCGCAAGCCGATCACCGACCTGGGCATGGTCAAGAGCGTGACGGTCGGCGGCGACAGTGCCATTTACGTGGAGGTCTACCTGACCACCGCGGCCTGCCCGATGCGCACCGAGATCAGCGAGCGGGTCCGCCGCGCGGTCGCCGACGTGCCGGGCGCGGGCGCGGTCAGCGTCGAGCTGGACGTCATGAACGACCAGCAGCGCACCGAGCTGCGCAAGCAGTTGCGCGGCGATGCGGCCGAGCCGGTGATCCCCTTCGCCCAGCCCGGCTCGCTGACCCGGGTGTACGCGGTCGCCTCGGGTAAGGGTGGCGTCGGAAAGTCCAGCGTCACAGTGAATCTCGCGGCGGCCATGGCCGCGCGGGGGCTGTCGGTCGGTGTGCTGGACGCGGACATCTACGGTCATTCGGTGCCCCGCATGCTCGGCACCGACCAGCGGCCCACCCAGGTCGAGCGGATGATCATGCCGCCGGTCGCGCACGAGGTGAAGGTCATCTCGATCGCGATGTTCACCCAGGGCAACACCCCCGTGGTGTGGCGCGGCCCGATGCTGCACCGCGCGCTGCAGCAGTTCCTGGCCGACGTGTTCTGGGGCGATCTGGACATCCTGCTGCTGGATCTGCCGCCGGGCACCGGCGATGTCGCGATCTCCATCGCCCAGCTCGTCCCGAACGCGGAGATCCTGGTGGTGACCACCCCCCAGCCCGCCGCGGCCGAGGTCGCGGAGCGCGCCGGGGCCATCGCCCTGCAGACCCGCCAGCGCATCGCCGGCGTTGTGGAGAACATGTCGTGGCTGGACCTGCCCGACGGCAGCCGCATGGACCTGTACGGCTCGGGCGGCGGCCAGGCCGTCGCCGACCGCCTCACCCAGGCCGTCGGCGCGAATGTCCCTCTGCTGGGCCAGATCCCGATCACCCAGGAACTGCGCGAGTCGGGCGACTCGGGCACCCCCATCGTGCTGAGCCACCCGGACAACCCGTCGGCCCAGGCGTTGAATGACATCGCCGAGAAGCTGGCGGTGCGCCGCCGCGGCCTGGCGGGCATGTCGCTGGGCATCGACACCACTCGCCACCTGTAGCCGCTGGCACGCACCGGCACCGGCCGTTCCAGCGTCATTGTGGTCCGGTCGATACCGCCCGCGTGTGGCCGCTCAGCCGCCGCGCCCGCGACCGGAGTTCACTGGCACGCAGTAAGCAGCCGTTGATCTCGACCACAGCCTGCCGGGATGTACGCCATACCTCCCGAGCGGTCGCCAGCCGGTCACGGTGGCGAGGCGAATCCATCAGAGGATGTGCCAGCGGATCTGGACGCCCTCGCGTAATGCGGCTATGCGGCGCAATACCTCTCGGGCGCACGGGCTCCCCGGGGCGGACTTGTAGGCGTTGGTGGTGATCATTCGGAGTTCGCGCAGGTCGCGGAGCCAGGGGTGGCCGGGCCAGTCGCGGACGTCGAAACCGTAATCGCGGCAGAACTTCTCGTATTCGATCGAAGGGTGCGCGAAGCGGCGGCAGTGCACCTCGACCGTGACCAGATCCCATTCCGGCTGGCCCAGTGCGACACTCTCCAGATCGCACAGCACCGCCTCTGCGGTGGTGCTGTCCCACAGCATGTTTCGATGATGGGCGTCGCCGTGGATGAGACCCGGCGGCAGCGCGAAGGCGATCTCGGGGGCACGGGCGGCCAGGCGGGCCCGCTCGGCGCGCAGCAGCATGCGATCCGACGGGGACAGGATCCGGCTGGCGTCGATGGATTCGGCGATGCGGGCGAAGGTGTCGCGCAGATGCCGTCCGGGCAGCCGCTGCGGCGGGCGGGTACGCAGCGCGTGCAGCAGCGACAGGGGCGCGGCCAGGTCCGCGGCGACGATCTCCCGCGACGGCGGCAGATACCGCCAGAAGGTGACCGCGCAGCCGTCGAACTCGAGCGGCTGACGCGTCGGCGCCGGCGGCACCACCGGCACATCCTGCCGTTGCAGCCACCGAGCCAGCCCGACGACGTCGACCGGCGGCCGCCCGTCGCACGGCCGATCGATCTTCACCACGACCGGAGAGCGGACCAGCCGGTACACCGCATTGGTGTGATGACGCAGCAGCCGCGCCCCGGTCGGATCCAATCCGGCCGTGCGGCAAGCCCGTTCGAGGATTCGATGGGTGCGCTGCGGGGTGAACTCGGCGGCGGCCGCCGGCTCCGCCGGTTGCGACATCGCGATCACCGACCCTGTCCCGTCTCGGCGGACATCAGCTGCCGCAGCTCGTCCGCCGCCGGACGGCCGCGGCCGTCCGGCGCTATGGCGTCCACCACCGCGGCCGCCCGGGTCAGCACGATCGTGGTGCGATGTTCCGGGGGCAGCGTGGTCAGCACCTGCACGGCCAGCTCGCAGGCCTGATCCACCGCACCCTCCAGGGCATAGCCGATCGCGGCGTCGAGTTCGATGAGCGCCGGGTCGATCAGCACGTCCGGGCTGTTCCGATACAGCGCCAGCGCCCGCTCCTGCACCCGGCGCGCGGCCACGGTGCGCCCGAGATTGGTCAGGATGCCGGATTGGTAGAGCAGCAGCCGCTTTTCGCCGAACCGGAACGCCTCGTCCGAGGCGGCGTCGCCGAGTTGGCCGGTATGCCGCACCGCCCGCGCCAGGGCCAGATCCGCCCCGTCGGCGTCGCCGAGCCGGGCCAGTGCCCGCGCCTCGGCCGCGGCCGCCAGGGCGGTGGCGTCGTCGGCGGCGCCGGGCAGCTGCGCCTGTGCCGCCCGCGCGAGCGTGACCGCCTGTTCGGGGGTGCCGTAGTAGTACGGCAGCATCGCGTGCTGTGCCCGCACCCGGGCGCGCAGCCGCAGGTTGGCCGTGTCATCGGCGGCCATCCGCGCGGAGCCGTACCAGGTGTTGGCGCGTTCGATCTGCCCGAGCTTCATCAGCGCGTCCGCCACCAGCAGACCCAGCACCGCGGTGACCTCCGAGAGCCGGGACTGGATGGCCGCGGGCTGCCGCTGCGCGGCGATCCCCTGCACCTCGAGCACGTCCGGCAGCACCGTGGCCAGCACCCGGGCGGGCGGGGTGCGGGTATAGGCCAGCATTCTGCCCGCGGCTCGTTCCTCCATCAGCTCGACCATCATCGGGCCGACCGTGCAGGCCGACACCGTGCGGTCGACGACTGAGCGGGCATCGTCGAGCCGGGCCAGCAGGGCCGCGTCGTCACCGGGCGCGGGTACTGCGGGCGCCGGCGCGACGCGACGCGCGGGCAGCCGACGCGCACCCAGTGCGGCCTCCCCCTCGGCCAGGATCTGCTCGAAGCGTTCGCGCGCCTCCGGACCGACCTGCATCAGCAGGGTGTCGAGCAGCTCCTGGGTGAGCGGGCGCGGGGTGACCGCACTCAGACCGGACCGCCAGTTGGCGACGGTCGTCATCTCCACGCCGAGATGAGCCGCGAACTCCCGCACCGACTTTCGGGTAGCTTCCTGCAGCGCGGCCGCTTCGAAGCCGGTCCACGGCCGACCCAACACCATGGGAAGTCCTAGCAATTGTTAATTCCGTGTTGCGCGCTGTCGTGCCAACAGTAGGCCAACACCAACACCAACACTGCGCGATTTCGCATCGGAACGAGAACGACGAAAGTTGTTGGCATGTACCCACCGTCCTCGGATACCAGGGATCTGTGGTTGATGAACAGCCGCGATTGCTCGCACGATCCGGGCGAGCTCACCTACGACCACGCCCGATTCCTGCTGACCGTGCACGCCGGGCACGGCGGCGGATGCCGCCAGTATCTCGCCGCTGCCGCCTACTGTTTCCGGCGCACCGGGGAGCGGTGAGGGGAGGGGAACGCCGGGCCGGTGCCGCGGGGGCGGCGAGCCGACCGGGCCCGCGCAGCGGGTGGAGCCGGGGGAACCGGCCCGGCGTCCCTCGCCCGGTGCCCCTATTCTCGAACCCATGCTCACGATGCTGCTGTACGTGCTGATCGTCGGATTGGTGGCGGCGCTGCTGTTCTTGATCGCCAGCGCGGTATTCGGGCGCGCCGAGGAACTCGGCCCGTTGCCGGCGGGCACGACCGAGACGGTCCTGCCCGCCGAGCACATCAGCGGCGCCGATGTCCGAGACCTGCGCTTTCAGCAGGTATTTCGCGGTTACAAGGCCGGCGAGGTGGACTGGGCGCTGGCCCGGCTCGCGGCCCGCATCGATGAACTGGAGGGCCAGCTGGCCCGGGCACGGGGCGAGTCGCCACGGTCGGCCTCGACGGCTTCGGTGGAACGGACCGGGGCCGTGCCGCGCGCGTGGACCGGCGCCACCCCAGCCGTTGCGCAGCCCGCCACCCCCCGCCCGGCGCAAGCGGACGAACGCGGCGCGCCGGTGTCCGGCGAGGAGCGCACGGTCCGGACCGAACGTCGGCCCGCGGGCGGTGCGGAACGTCCGGTCCGGACAGATCAGCAGAGTCCGTCCGGCGAGGAGCGAACCGTCCGGACCGAACCCCAGGGCGGTCCCGGGCCGACGGCGGGGAACAACGGGACGCCGACGGCCCGACCGGGATTCGATCCGACCGCGCAGTCCGGCGGCACTCACCCCGGCACGGGCGCGATTGCGTGGCCCGGACCGGCCGGAACCGGACCGTGGGAGCCGCCCGTCGCGGCGAACAGCATCGCCCAGCCGCATCCGGCGCCCGAGCCCCACACCGGCTCATGGAGCTCGGGACTGCTGCCCGCAGTTCCCTCCGGCGCGCCGCATCCGGCGGTGCCGGAGATATCGCGCCCCGAGCAGGCCGCCGGCGCCGTGGCTCCGGGGGCGGAGCACGCCGGGAGCGCCCCGTCGACCGGCAGCCTGGCACTGCCCCCGGTCACTCCGGCGCAGTCCGCGTTCCTGCAGCCACCCGCCCACCCCGGCGGTGCCGGAACCCCGTCCGGGCAGTCGTAGGCGCGAATGCCTGTTCCACCGCGCCGACCTCGGTCGATGCACCGCCGGGGCGAGTCTGTCGGTGCCGGGTCATACCCTCGACCCATGATCCCGACCGCGCACGTATCGCAGCCCATCGAACGGCCCGCCGAGCGGAGCGCACGGTGAGCCCCGCGCCACGCCCGGCCGAGCCGGAGTCCGACGGCAAGGTGCGGTGCGGATGGTCCGAGTCCTCGGCGCTCTACCGGGACTATCACGACGACGAGTGGGGCAAGCCGCTGCACGGTGACGACGCACTGTTCGAGCGGATGTGCCTGGAGGCGTTCCAGTCGGGGCTGTCGTGGATCACGATCCTGCGCAAGCGCCCGGCGTTCCGGGCGGCGTTCGCCGATTTCGCGATCGACCGGGTGGCCGAGTTCGGCGAGGCGGATGTGGAGCGGCTGCTTGCCGATCCGGGCATAGTGCGCAACCGCGCCAAAATCGAGGCCAGCATCGCCAATGCGCGCGTCGCGCGCGAGCTGGACATCGGTCTGGACAAACTGCTCTGGTCGTTCGCGCCGCCGCCGCGCCCGCGGCCGGCCGCACTGTCCGACGTGCCCGCCGTCACACCCGAATCGGTCGCTCTCGCAAAGGAACTCAAGCGGCGGGGTTTCCGGTTCGTCGGCCCGACGACCGCATATGCGCTGATGCAGGCGACCGGAATGGTCGACGATCATGTGGCCGATTGCTGGGTCTCCGCAGGCGGGTGACCACACGCCCGGCTGGTCGGTTTTGGAACTCAGGTACCCGCCTCGATCACCGATAGGGAAGAATGGGCTGGGTGTAGCCCTCCCCACATGGGTGGGCTACCTGTTGGTGACAACACGAGTTCCAAGAAAGTGCGCAGAAGACCGCGCGGATCTGGAGGGAGCAGAGGATGGCGGCCATGAAGCCCCGCACCGGGGACGGTCCCCTCGAGGCAACCAAGGAAGGGCGTGGAATCGTCATGCGGGTTCCACTCGAGGGTGGCGGGCGGCTGGTCGTCGAGCTGACGCCCGAAGAGGCGGAGGCTCTGGGCAAAGAGCTCATGCAAGTCACGGGTTAGCAGCAGCTCGACACACCCGAAGTGGTGGAGTCACAGCTAGCTGCGGTCGCGTCCCTGCTGGCCTGTCCCGAATGCGGTGACATTCTGGCTGTCCGCGATCGCTCGTTGTTCTGCGCGCGCGGACACGGTTTCGATATCGCCCGGCAGGGATACGTCAGCCTGCTGACGGGTGCGTCGACCAAGATGTCCGGCGATACCGCGGCCATGCTCGATGCACGGGCCGCCTTTCAGGATGCCCGGCACTTCGCGCCGATCGCCACCGCGATGGCGACGATCTCCGCCGAAGGCGCGGGCACACGATTTCCGCACTCCATACTCGAAATCGGCTCCGGTACCGGCTATTACCTCGCGGCCGCCCTGGACGCCACGCCGGACGCGCACGGGATCGCCTTGGACGTGTCCAAGCCCGCCGCCCGGCGTGGCGCCCGCGCGCACCCCCGGGCCGCCTCGATCCTCGCCGACGTCTGGCGCGGCCTGCCGATCCGGGACGGGCTGGTCGATGTGGTGCTCTCGGTCTTCGCGCCCCGCAACCCGGACGAGGTCGCCCGGGTGCTCGCACCGGGGGGTTCGTTCATCGTGGTCACCCCGACGCCCCGCCATCTCTCGGAACTCATCGCTCCGCTGGGGATGATCGGCGTCGACGCGACGAAGGACGACCGGCTCGCCGAGGCGATGTCCGGCCGCTTCGACCGGGTCGACACCGCGCCCGTGGAGTATTCGCTGCGGCTCACTCACCCGGATGTGGGCAATGTGGTGGCCATGGGTCCGTCGGCGCATCACGCGAGCGACCTGCGTGCGGC
Source organism: Nocardia albiluteola (assembly GCF_018860155.1). GTDB lineage: Bacteria > Actinomycetota > Actinomycetes > Mycobacteriales > Mycobacteriaceae > Nocardia > Nocardia albiluteola. The sequence goes on along the minus strand of NZ_JAHKNI010000005.1, from coordinate 354,736 downwards.
ACGGATCGCCGCGCTGCCCGAGACGGTCGAGGTCACCGCCTCGGTCACGGTCTCGCGGTACCGGGCTCGATAAGTCAGCCCTTGCGGATCCGGTCGTACAGCCGCAGGGTCGCGGCGGCAACCCGGGCCCAGTCGAATTCTGCGACCGCCCGGGCACGCCCGGCCGTGCCGAGCGCGGCGGCCAGTTCGGCGTCGCCCGCGACGGCGTTCACCGTCGCTGCCAGCTCGTGCTCGAAATCCGCGGCCCGGTCGGCGTCGTAATGCACCAGGCGGCCGGTCGAATCGGCCACGACCTCCGGAATCCCCCCGACATCCGAGGCGACGACCGCGGTGCCGCAGGCCATCGCCTCCAGATTGACGATGCCCAGCGGCTCGTACACCGAGGGACAGATGAATACCGTTGCCGCGGCCAGGATCTGACGCACCTGCTCCGCCGGCAGCATCTCACGCACCCAGAACACCCCGCCGCGGCGCTGTGCCAGCTCGGCCACGGCCGCGGACACCTCAGCCTCCAGCTGCGGCGTGTCGGGCGCGCCGGCGCACAGCACGAGCTGGATGCCGTCGTCGAATTCGCGGGCGGCGGCCAGCAGATGGGACACGCCCTTCTGCCTGGTGATCCGCCCGACGAACGCGGCGATCGGCAGGTCGGTGCGCACCCCCAGCTCGGCGAGCACGTCGCGGGCTTCCTCGACGGGCCCGCCCGGATGCCAGATGTTCGCATCGATCCCGTTGTGTATCACGTGGACTCGATCGGGGTCGATGGCCGGGTAGGCGTCGAGCACATCCAGTCGCATGCCCGCGCTGACGGCGATGACGGCATCGGCGTGCTCCATGGCATTGCGTTCGGACCACGAGGACAGCCGGTATCCACCGCCGAGCTGCTCCGCCTTCCAGGGCCGCCGCGGCTCGAGCGAATGTGCCGTGAGCACATGGGGTATGCCGTACAGCGTGGCGGCCAGATGTCCGGCCAGGCCCGTGTACCAGGTGTGCGAATGCACCACGTCCATACCCTCGGCGGCATCGGCCATGCGCAGCTGCGCCGACATCATCTGCAGCGCGGAATTGGCCGCGTACAGCATCGGATCGGGCTGATGGACCACCGCATCGTTGCGCGAGACGCCCATGCAGTGCACGCTCACCTCGCACAGCCGGCGCAGCTGGGCAGTGAGCTCGGTGACGTGAACACCGGCCCCGCCGTACACCTCGGGGGGATATTCACGGGTCATCATCGCGACTCGAAGCCGGTCGCGTTCCTCGGGGGCGGCGCCCAAAGTCACCGGTCCAACCTAATCGTTCACCTCCGTCATGACCACCCGTCCGACGCTAGGACGGTAGGTTGGAACACGTGAGGAGCCAGCCGCACGTACTCGGGATAGTGCTTGCCGGTGGTGAGGGCAAGCGCCTGTTCCCGCTCACGAAGGATCGCGCCAAGCCCGCGGTCCCCTTCGGGGGCGCGTACCGGCTCATCGACTTCGTGCTGTCGAACCTCGTGAACGCGGGATTTCTGCGGATATGCGTTCTCACCCAGTACAAGTCGCACTCGCTGGACCGTCACATCTCGCAGACGTGGCGGCTGTCGGGCTTCGGCGGCGAGTACATCACCCCGGTGCCCGCCCAGCAGCGCCTGGGCCCGCGCTGGTACACCGGCAGTGCCGACGCGATCATGCAATCGCTCAACCTGATCTACGACGAGGACCCCGACTACATCGTGGTCTTCGGCGCGGACCACGTGTACCGGATGGATCCCGAACAGCTGGTCGCGCACCACATCGACTCCGGCGCGGGGGTCACCGTGGCCGGCATCCGGGTGCCGCGCGGCGAGGCGAGCGCGTTCGGCTGCATCGACTCCGACGAGTCCGGGCGCATCACCCAGTTCCTGGAGAAGCCGGCCCACCCCCCGGGCACCCCCGACGACCCGAACGTGACCTTCGCCTCGATGGGGAACTACGTCTTCACCACCAAGACCCTGGTGGACGCGATCCGCGCGGACGCCGACGATTCGGACTCCGACCACGACATGGGCGGGGACATCATCCCCACCCTGGTCGGCAAGGGCGAGGCCGGCGTCTACGACTTCGCCGAGAACGACGTGCCCGGCTCCACCGACCGCGACCGCGGCTACTGGCGCGACGTGGGCACCATCGACGCCTTCTACGACGCCCACATGGACCTGGTCTCGGTGCACCCCGTCTTCAACCTCTATAACAAGCACTGGCCGATCCGCGGCGCCGCCGAAAACCTCCCGCCGGCCAAATTCGCCCGGGGCGGGCTGGCCCAGGAGTGCATCGTCGGCTCCGGCAGCATCCTGTCCGCGGCGACGGTCCGCAATTCGGTGCTGTCCTCCAATGTCACCATCGAGGACGGCGCCACCGTCGAGGGCAGCGTGCTGCTCCCGGGTGTCCGCATCGGCCGGGGGGCCATCGTCCGGCGCGCGATCCTGGACAAGAACGTCATGGTCGGCGAGGGCGAGACCATCGGCATCGATCTCGCTCGCGACCGCGAACGGTTCGCCGTCAGCAACGGGGGAATCGTCACTGTCGGCAAGGGCGTCTGGGTGTAGCCCTTACTCCATCGGGACGGCTACTTCGACGTCAGCAGGCCCTGGGCGCGGTGCTCATTCCCATCGGGACGGCTACCTCGACGTCAGCAAGCCCTGGGCGCGCGCGGTGCTCACTCCCATCAGGACGGCTACCTCGATGTCAGCAAGCCCTGGGCGCGCGGTGCTCACTCCCAGCCCGACGGCGGGGTGTTGGGGGTGGCCGTGCAGAACGGGTAGCAGACGGCGGGGGTGGTGGGCGCGATGACGCTGCTGTTGCTGTGCTTGTTGCCGTAACCGCTGACCAGCAGCATCACCAGCAACGCGAGGAAGACCGCGAACCCCAGGACGACGATGACCAGCGTGATCCAGCCGCGTGGCAGGACTTCGAAGAGAATCGCCCGCTCGTACACCATCGTTCATCACCCCACGACTGAACCACTCACTGCCACAATGATATCGGTTCACAGTACGTGCGGATCGGCCAGCGGCGTAGGCATTCCGTCAAGACGTGGGGGGCGGCGGCGTTCGCAGCGGCGACGGCGAGTCGCCGCAGAAGGGCGCGCAGGTGCCCGGGGTGGTCAGCACCGGGGACTTCTGCTCGGTGAAGTGCGCCCCGCCGACCAGCAGCAGAACCAGCAGCGCGATGAACACCAGCAGCCCGAACATGACCACCATCGGTCCGAGCCAGCCGGTGGGCATGAAGTCCCCGAGCTCGTTCTGGAGCTCGTCGAAATCGGCCATCCTGTCTCACCCATCGACCGCCGAGGCCGCGCGACGACACATGTATGGTGCGCAGAACAATCGGGCGATCGACCAGAACAGTACGCTCCCCTGCGACCGGGGAGCGTACCGCCGGTGAACTCTTTCCTCGCCCGGCGAGCCGACGGGGTTGGTCTGCTCAGCGCAGATCGCGGCGGCGGAACGCGACCAGGCCGATCCCGGCGAGCACCGCGGCGATCACCACCAGCACGACTACCGGCGTCGCCGTGAACGGCGCCGAGGGCAGCTTGGGCAGGTGGCTGTACGGGTCGATGTCCAGAACCCATTGCGGTATACCGGCTATCGACCCGAGCAGGTACAGCGCCACCCCGGCGGTGAAGACACCCCAGGCCAGGCTCGCCCACCGCGGCAGCAGCCCGAACAGCAGCACCGCGGCGCCTGCGAACAGCCAGACGGCGGGCAGCTGCACCATGGCCGCGCCCAGCACCCGCGGCAGCTTGCCGCTCACATCGTGCGCGGCGATACCGTAGGCCAGCCCGCCCAGCAGGCCCGAAACACCCAGCACGATAACGGGTCCGAGCAGCGCGTACAGCAGATGGGATGCGACCCAGCGAATCCGCCCGACCACACCGGTCAGCACGATCTCCGCGCGATCGGCGGACTCCTCCGAATTCAGCCGCAGCACCGCCGAAATCGCGTAGGCGGCCGCGGCCAGGCCGAGCATCTGATAGCCGGTGGTGATGAAGGCGTCCTCGAGCCCCGAAGCGCCGCCCATGCGAGTGACGATGTCCTCCACGGATTTACTGCCGCCGATCTCGTTTCCGATGCCGTGGATGATGCTGCCGATCACCAGTCCGTACAGTCCGAGCCCGACGGTCCAGGCGATCAGCGTGCCCCGCTGCAGCCGCCAGGCGAGCCCGAACGGCCCGGCCAGGTTCTCGCTTGCCGCCGGCGCACCGGGACGCTCGGCGATCAGCCCGGCCCCGATATCGCGGCGGCTCAGCAGCGCGTAGGCCACGCCGGTCAGCACGATGGTGGCCGCCACATGCAGCAGCAGCACCCACCAGTGGTCACCCGAGAGCGCCCGCACCTGAATCGACCAGCCCTGCGGCGCAAGCCAGCTGAGCGGATCGGCCGGCCCGTTCGAGGCACGGGCATCGCCGATGGCCCGCAGCGTGTAGGTCACCGCCAGCACGACGAACGCAATGCCCCGGGTGGTGCGGGCACTGGCGGACAGCTGTGCGGCCACCGCCGCGACGGCGGCGAAGACGATGCCCGATCCGGCCAGGGCCAGGCCGAACGCCAGCGCACCGTGCCCGTCCACGCCAGCGCCCTTGATGCTCGCCGCGCCGAGCAGGCCGGTGGCCAGCGCGCCGAGGCAGGCCACCAGCAGCGCCGCGGTGAGATTGGCCAGGCGCCCGAGCCGGGTCGAGGCGAGCAGCTCCTCGCGGCCGGTCTCCTCCTCGGCGCGGGTGTGCCGGATGACGGTCAGGATCGTCGCGATCCCGATGATCGTGAAGAACATTCCGGCCTTCCACAGCCCCGCGGCCGCGCCGGAGGTCTCGTTGTAGGCCGGGCCGTACATCGCCAGCTGGGCGGGGCTGGTGTTGACCGAATGGACGAAGTGCCGGATCTGATCCGGCGTGGAATACACCTTCTGGGTGGCCTTGACATAGACGCTGCCCAGTGGCAGCGACAGCAGGATCACCCACAGCGGCAGCACGATTCGATCCCGCCGAAGATACAGCCGGAACAGTCGCCAGGTCCCGGTGAATTCCGAAGCGCCGCGCGATGTTTCAGAGGCCCGTCCGGCCGGGCCGGCGAGTGTCGCGGTGGTCATTTCGACGCCTCCGCGAGCTTCTGCGCGCCGGTCGAACCGTCGACGACGGCCTGCCCTTCGACCGAATAGTGGCGCAGGAACAGCTCTTCCAGCGTCGGCGGCTGGCTGACCAGGCTGCGCACCCCGGCATCGCCGAGCACACGGATGAGCTCGCCGAGGTGCTCGCTGTCGACCTGGCAGCGCAGCGTGTGGTCCTCGACGGAGATGTCCTCGACGCCCGCGATCCGGCTCAGATCGCCCGGGTCGCCGATCAATTCGGCCTTGATCGAGGTACGGCTCAGGTGCCGCATCTGGGCCAGCGACCCGCTCTCCACGGTCTTGCCGGCCCGGATGATGGTCACCCGGTCGCACAGCGCCTCGACCTCGGACAGGATGTGACTGGACAGCAACACCGTCACCCCGCGCGCGGCGGCCTCCCGGGCGCATTCGCGAAATACCTGCTCCATCAAGGGATCCAGGCCCGAGGTCGGCTCGTCGAGCAGCAGTAGTTCGCAGTCGGAGGAGAAGGCCGAGACCAGCGCGACCTTCTGCCGGTTGCCCTTGGAGTAGGTGCGCGCCTTCTTGCGCGGATCGAGCTCGAAGCGCTCGATCAGTTCAGCTCGGCGGGTGGGGTCCAGCCCGCCGCGCATGCGCGCCAGCAGGTCGATGGTCTCCCCGCCGGACAGCGACGGCCACAGCGTGACATCGCCTGGGACATAAGCGATATCGCGGTGCAGCGCGACCGCGTCGGCCCACGGGTCGCGGCCGAGTACCTCGGCGTCGCCGGAGGTACGGGCCAGGATCCCCAGCAGGATGCGGATGGTGGTCGACTTACCGGCCCCGTTCGGGCCCAGGAAGCCGTGCACCTCCCCCTCGGCGACGTCCAGATCGAGACCGTCGAGGGCACGTACATGTCCGAAATGCTTGTGCAGCTCCCGGACAACGATTGCCGATGACATCGAATCTCCTGTGTCTGCGGCACGGATTCGGGTTCAGCCGTCCGTGCCGGATGTGTGTGCGGGTGGGTTGTCTGATGCGGAATCCGCTTGCGCGGCCGCGCCGTCGCGGTGTGCGAGCAGCGTGTCCAGCGCCATCGAGTCGGTCAGCAGGCCGTTGGTGTAGATCTCGACCATGGGCAGCATCACCAGATCGGCGTACTCGCGCAGCATCTTCCGATAGTCGGTCGGACCCTGGTGCTGTGCGGCATAGAGCTGCATGAACATCGCGAACCCGCCACCGTTCAGCAAGCCCATGACTCGCGCGGTCGCCTTGATATCGCTCGGCGCGCGCAGTGATCCGTTATCGATACCGACCCGCAGGTAGGTCTCCATATCGCCGACCATGTGCTCGAACAGCTCGACCATCAGCGGACCGCCGTCCTGCAGGCTGCGCAGCAGGTAGGCCAGCTGCGGAGCGAACTCCTCGACATCGGCCAGCGCCTGGAGCAATCCCTGCGGCGAGGGATTCTCCATGTACTTCATCTTTTCCCGGCGAATGAACTCCCGGACCTGATCGTCGCACGCCTCCCGCAGCCCGTCCTTGGAACCGAAATGATGGTTGACCAGGCCGGGCGACACCCCCGCCGCGGCGGCGATGGCGCGGACACCGACCCCGAAACCCTGCTCACCGAACAGGGTCGTGGCGGCATCCCGGATGCGGGCGCGCGTGTTCAGATCCTCGGGGGATCCTTCCGGTACGGCTGCTCCTTTAAACACATGTTCAGTATATTAAACAGCCGTTCAATCGTCACGCAAGACTCGCCGGGAATCTCTTCGATTTCTTTATCGCCGCAGGTCAGGAACGGTTAGCGACGGTAACGACCCATGCGTGTCGCGCCGGCTACCCCCGCGACGCGCAGAGCAGCCCGTCCCCCACCGGAATCAGCACGCTCGTGAGGCTGGGATCCTCGGCGATGGCCCGGGTCGCCGCGCGCACCGCCTGCGCGCCGGCGTCGCGCTGGGTCGGATCGGGGACCCGCCCGCCCAGCAGGGCGTTGTGCAGCATGATCGCGCCGCCCTCTCGCAACAGCCGCACCCCCTGCTCCACGTACTGCGGATGCTCGAGCGGGGCCGCATCGATGAACACCAGGTCGTAGGCCCCATCGGCCAGGCGCGGCAGCACGTCCAGGGCGCGGCCGTTGATGAGCCGGGTGCGGGCCGGGGTGATCTCGGCCGCCCGGAACGCATCGCGCGCGGCGCGCTGATGTTCGGGCTCGGAATCGATGGTGGTCAGGGTGCCGTCCTCGCGCATCCCGTCCAGCAGCCACAGGCCGCTGATCCCCGCGCCGGTGCCCACCTCGACCACCGCCCGCGCGCCCAGCAGCTGCGCGTACATGCTCAGCAGCGCGCCCACCGACGGCGGCACCGGCGCCGCGCCCAATTCGGTGGCCCGCTCACGCGCGGCGACCATCACCTCGTCCTCGACCACGGATTCCTCCACATAGGCGAGGTTGCGCTGCAGGGCCGATGCGGCGGAATTGAGACTCACGGCTATGAGGCTAACGGCGGAACCGGCCCGGAGCGTGTCGTGACAGATCCGATGAACCAATTTTTCTCAGGTGTCGTTCAGCCTTCCCATATCAACAGCACATCGAGACCACGTTAAGTAAGCACTACGCAAAGGCCGTCCGATCGGCGGCCGGTGCCGGGAACAACCGGGCAAGGGTTGCGGTTGTACCCGTCGAATGACAGCTTCTGTCATCTGTGCCGGCCACGGTCCCGAGTAGGAGGTAACCCCATCCACAAGGTCGATGCGGCGCGTGAGTACGCCACCCTGCCAGAGGCGAGCCTGTCGATCGACGGTGTCCCGGCCGACTTCGCCCTGCCCGCCACCGACGGCATCCCCGTCCTCGCGCCCGAACTCACCTCCGACGGCTCCCTCGCGCTCACCGAGGACGAGCAGCTCTCGGGGACCGCGGCCTTCGACGCCACCGGCGATCGATCGATGATGCCGAGCTGGGACGAGCTGGTTCGCGAGCACGCCGACCGGGTGTACCGGCTGGCCTACCGCCTGACGGGCGATCCGCAGGACGCCGAGGATCTCACCCAGGAGACCTTCATCCGCGTCTTCCGCTCGCTGCAGAGCTATCAGCCCGGCACCTTCGAGGGCTGGCTGCATCGCATCACCACCAACCTCTTCCTGGACATGGTGCGGCGGCGCAACCGGATCCGCATGGAGGCCCTGCCCGAGGACTACGATCGCGTGCCGTCGGACGGCCCGGATCCCGAGCAGGCCTACCACGACGCGAACCTCGATCCGGACCTGCAGTCGGCGCTGGACGCGCTGGCGCCGGAGTTCCGCGCCGCGGTGGTCCTGTGCGATATCGAGGGATTGTCCTACGAGGAGATCGGCGCCACCCTCGGTGTGAAACTGGGCACCGTGCGCAGCCGCATCCATCGCGGGCGGCAAGCACTGCGGGAGCACCTTGCGCATAATGGATCTCAGGAGCGGCTTGCCGCCCAGGAAAGCGTCGGGTAATTCGGGCCGCCACGGCGGCGTCCCCGGCACAACCAGTGAGGTCGGAAGAGGTGTGCACCGTATGAGTGGCGAGGAGCCTGCGACAAATCGCGGTTCGAATTCCGCGGCCGGTCGTGTTTCCGGTAGTGCATCCGGTCGCCGCCCGCGCTTCGCCCCGACCGAACACCTGGCCAGCGAGGCCATCGCGGCCTATGTCGACGGCGAGCTGCGCATGAATCCCTATCTGCGCGCCGCCGAGCATCTGGCCCGATGTTCCGAATGCGCGGCGGAGGTCGAGGCCCAGCAGCAGGCCCGCATTGCTTTGCGCCAGGCCGCCCAGAGCCATATTTCCGCTCCGCACGATCTGCACGACACGCTGAGCCGGATTCCGCTCGCCGACCTCACCGGCAACAGCGTCGAGGATATGTCCCGCGGTGTGAGTTTCCTGGGCCTGCGGGCGGATTCGTTCCGTTTCGCCTCCCAGCCAGGCCGGGAATTGAGTTCCGACAGCAGACGGTGGACCGGTTGGTGGCGGAAGTAGAGTTCTCCAGGTGACCACCGAATCGACGAACACCGGATCACAATCCGAGGGTGAGCCCGCGGCCGGGTCTCCCATGTCGGATTCGGCGGCCAATCGGGGGAACCTGAGGCCGTCGGATGCGCCGATACTGGGCCCGCGGCCGGTATACCGGCCCCACATCGATAAGCACACTGCGCGCGCCTTCCGCCGCCCCGGCGATCAGGCCGGATCGTTCGCCCCGCACACCCCCGGCGCCTCGCAGGCCCCGAAGGACGGGCCCGAGCTGATCAATCAGCCGCCCGCCGCGGTGCTGGCCGAGGCCTTCGGCCGTCCCGAGGGCTCGGACGAGCTGCTGCAGCGCGACCCGGACGCGACCACCGGCCCCGCGGCCGCCGCCGCGCCCGAGGATCCGTGGCGCAACCCGGACGCGGCCGCGCGGCTCGGCGCCCCCGCGGTGGGCGCCCCCGCGGCCCCGCCGCTGCGCCCGGCCCCCAAGCTCACCGCCCGCGAGGTGCTGTTCGGCAGCCGGGTCGCCCCCGCCGCGCTGGCCATCCTCGGGGCGATCGCGCTGGTCATCGGCCTGGCGGGCGGTATGGTCGGCCGGCTCACCGCAGAGGCCACCGACGTGCTCACCTCGAAGAAGGTCACGATCGGCCAGGACAACGGCGCGGGGAAGCCGCACAGCTCGGTGGCCAAGGTCGTCGACTCGGTGATGCCCTCGGTGGTCCAGATCCGCGAGACCGTGGGCGACAACGGCGCACTGGGCTCGGGCGTGATCATCGACGGCGGCGGGTACATCGTCACCAACAACCACGTGATCTCGATGGTCGCGATGGACAAGACCAACCGCGGCAAGATCCAGGTCACCTTCTCCGACGGCTCCGTCGTGCCCGGCGCGCTGGTCGGCCGCGATCCCAAGCGGGACCTGGCGGTGCTCAAGGTCGACAACGTCAAGAATCTCACCGTCGCCCAGCTGGGCAAGTCGGACGGTGTCCAGGTCGGCGACACCACGCTCGCGATCGGTTCGCCGCTGGGCCTGCAGAAGACCGTCACCGCGGGCATCGTCAGCGCCCTGCACCGCGCGATGGTCGAGACGCCCGAGGCCGGTGACGACACCGCCGGCGCCTTCGACGCCGTGCAGACCGACGCCGCGATCAACCACGGCAACTCCGGCGGTGCGCTGGTCGACGCCCAGGGCAGGCTCATCGGCATCAATACCGCCATCCGCAGTGAGAGCGGCGGATCGGTCGGCCTGGGCTTCGCGATCCCGGTCGACCTGGTGAAGCAGACCGCGGAGACGATCATCCACGGCGGCGTGATTGCCCATCCGTGGCTCGGGGTCAGCGCCAAGGACGGCACCGTCGAGAACGGCACGCTGAGCGGCGCGCAGATCGCCGACGTGGTGCCGGGCAGCCCGGCCGCCCGCGCGGGCCTGGTCGAGGGCGATGTGGTGGTGAAGGTGGGCGATCGCACGGTCACCGCCTCGGACGAACTCACCGTCGCGGTGATGTCCCAGCAGATCGGCCAGTCCGTCGACTTCCAGGTGGTCCGCGGCGGCCGGCAGGTCACCATTCCGGTGACGCTGGGCTCCGATAAAGACGCACCCAAGCAACCCCAGTAGCCTGGTCTCATGTTCAATATCGGCTGGCCCGAGATGGTGATCCTGGTGGTCGCCGCCTTGATGATCCTCGGTCCGGAGCGTTTGCCGGGGGCGATCCGCTGGACCGCGCAGAGCCTGCGCCAGGTGCGCGACTATGCCAGCGGCGCTACCAGCCAGCTGCGCGGCGAACTCGGCCCCGAGCTGGATGAACTGCGTAAGCCGCTCGAAGAGCTGAACGAATTGCGCAAACCGCTCAGCGATTTGACCCGGCCGTTGAACGAGTTGCGAGGAATGACACCCCGTGGCATGGTGACAAAACATCTGCTCGGCGGCGACGATTCGGTGTTCACCGGAAACTTCGACAAACCGACCAGTACGCCGTCGGAAGCCCAACCATCGGCCTATATGCCGCCGGAGCCACCGAAACCGCTGGCCCGCAACGAGAAACCCCCGATCGACTTCGACGCCACGTAACGATTTCGACTCCTGGAATCGGGCGCTTTTCGGCATTTCCGGAGGTAGGCGATGACTCCGGAGTTGCCAGGCGGAATTATTTCGTCAAGCGGTCTAGACGCATAAGGCTGTCGAGCTATCTAGACTGCGCTCATGTCGGCCGACGAGGTGGCACGGGTTTTCGCGATCGACGACAAGGTCGAGCGACTCAAGGCGGCCACCGACGGGGTCGCCCAGGCCCAGCAGACCATCAACGAACTCACGCGGATTCGGCGCGCGGTGATCCGGGACCTGCATGCCGAGGGCTGGACCTTTGCGAGAATCGGTGCGGCCGCGGGACTTTCGCGCGCACGCATCCACCAGGTGAGCACCCAGGGACCGGTGCCGGAGGGGTTGTTCTTCGGGCACGGCCCGCTCACCATCCTCACCCCGGACGTGCGCAGCACCACCCGCGCGGCGCCCCTGGTCGGCGCGCCCGACGCCGCGGCGCCGCATCGGCTGCAGGAACTGCTGCGGGAGTTGGGCTTCTCGGTCGGCGTGGAGCGCTTCCTGCCCGGTCGCGCGCTGGATCTGGACCGCGACGGGCTCATCGTCCTGGGCGGTGCGGAGCTGTCACCGAGCCTGCGCTATCTGTCCGCGGCCGATCCGCGGCTGCGCCGCACCGTCGCCCGCGCCGGACGGGTGCGCCGCGGCATCGAGGATCGCGCCGCGCGCCGGGTCTACCGGCCGGGCGGCACCGAACCCTACGACATCGCCTATCTGGCCCGCCTGCACCGCCCGGACAACCACGGCACGGTGCTCCTGATCGACGGCCTGCACCCGCCCGGCTCCTTGGGGGCCATCCGCCTGCTCGCCACCCGCCTGGCCACCCTGCACGAGCGTGCGGGCACCCATCCGTTCTCCGCCGTCGTCGGGGTCCGCTACGACCGCAATACCGGCGAGCCGCTCGAGGCGGACCTGCTCACGCCCATCTACCGGCACGAAAGATAGGCTCCCCCGCCTCCCCGCGACTTCAGCGTGCTCCCCCGCCTCCCCGGAACTTCAGCGTGCCGCTGCTTGCCCGGAGACTTGCTCGTCGGGCCGGCGGATGACGGCCCGCTCCAGGTGGGCCCGTCCCCGGCAAGTTACCCATGTTCTTCCGAAATCAGTTGTCACGTACCGAAATCACACGAAGTCGGTCGTCGGGTACCGACGGCACGCAGCCGGTCGTCCGGCACCGACGATGGTCGATCGTCGAGCGCGCCAGTCGCGAACCGAACCAGCGAAACGGCGCTGTCTTCAGGCGGCGACGATGGCGGGGCGGAGGGTGTTCATCGGGGGGCGGTCCTGGAGGGAGACGTCGGTGAGCAGGGCCGTAAATTCACCGCCGACCAGTGGGAATTGGGTCAGGGCCGCGCCGGAATCGCGGATTCCGCTGCGGCCGAGCATCGTTCCGATGATCTGACGGCTCATTACGCCCAGGTCCGACAGCGGGCGGTTGCGGTGGGTGCGCACGCCCAGGTTCACCTGGCCGATGGCGGACATGCCCAGCATGTCGTAGGTGTCCAGCAGCAGGCCGACCTCGACGCCGTAGCCGGGCGCGAAGGGCACTGCCGTCAGCAGCTCACGGGTGCCCGCGTACTCGCCGCCCAGCGGCTGCAGCACCCGGGACAGATCCGGGCAGAGCGCGGCCAGCAGCGGGCGGGCGACCAGCTCGGTCACGCGGCCGCCGCCGTTGTGGTCGACCGACTCCCCCTGCCGCAGCGGACGGCGGTAATAGGCCTTCACCAGATGCATGCCCTCGACGGTCAGCAACGGGCCCAGCAGGCGGGGCACGAAGCCCGGATCCGGGTCGATCAGATCGGAATCGACGAAGGCGATCAGGTCACCGGAGGTGGCGGCCAGCGAACGCCACAGCACCTCCCCCTTGCCGGGGACCGGCTCGAGTTCCGGCACCGCCTGCTCGCGGGTGACCACGCGGGCACCGGCCGCGCGGGCGCGCTCGGCGGTGGCGTCGGAGGATCCGGAATCCACCACCACCAGCTCGTCGACCAGCGTGCCGAGCAGCGGCAGGATGCTGGTCACCACGTCGGCGACGGTCTTCTCCTCGTTCAGGGCGGGCAGTACCACCGATACGGTGCGCCCGTCCTTGGCGGCGACGAGCTCGTCGACCGTCCATTCCGGGCGATCCCAGGTGTTGCTGGCCGCCCATAGTGCCGTATTGATCGGTTCGGGGTTGGTCGTCATGCCAGACCTCGCAGAGTTCGTGCGGGGGGACGGATGCCCTGAATCGCCGCGATCATGTCCACCACTCGCCGGGTCGCGGCGACCTCGTGGACTCGGAAAACCCGGGCGCCGGCCGCGGCGGCCCAGGCCGTTGCCGCCAGTGTGCCCTCCAATCGCTCGGATAGGCCGACACCAAGAGTCTCTCCGATGAAATCCTTATTGCTCAGCGCCATCAAGACCGGCCATCCGGTATTTACAAGAATGTCCACCGCGCGCAACAGTTCGAGCCCGTGGTACGTATTTTTTCCGAAATCGTGGGTCGGATCGATGAGTATCGAATCCTTTCCCACCCCGGCGGCCGCGGCATTTTCTGCCGCCAGCACCACCGTCTCGGTGACCTGCGCGACCACGTCGGAGTACCGGACGCGATGCGGGCGGGTGCGCGGCTGCGCCCCGCCGGTGTGGCTGCAGACGATGCCCGCTCCCAATTCGGCGGCCACTCCGGCCAGATCCGGATCCGCACCCGCCCAGGTGTCGTTGATCAGATCCGCGCCCTCGGCCACCGCGGCCCGCGCGACCTCGCCGCGCCAGGTGTCCACACTGATCAACAGCTCCGGGTAACGCTCCCGAATGGCCGCCACGAACGGCACCACCCGGCGGGACTCCTCGCGCGCGTCCACCTCGTCGCCGGGACCGGCCTTCACCCCGCCGATATCGACCAGGTCCGCACCCTGCGCGACCGCCCGGTCGACCGCCGCCAGCGCCGCGGTATCGGTGAAGGTGGCGCCTTGGTCGTAGAACGAATCCGGGGTGCGGTTCACGATCGCCATGACCAGGGCTCGATCGGTTGCCACCGATTTCCCGCACAACGTGGGCATCGGCGGCACAGCACTCATGCCCTCGACTCTACCGAGGGCACTCCCCCGCCTCCCCGCGCCGCTCCCCCGCCGCTCCCCCGCCTCCCCGCGCCTTCAGCGTGACGTTGCTTGCGACAAGGCCTGCTCGTCGGGCCGGCGGTTGATGGCCGGGTCAGGTTGGGCCCGTCCCCGGTGAGTTACCCATGTTCATGCGAGATCAGTTGTTCCCGTGGCATCGCCTGAGAAAGTGCCGCGGGACTTGCCTCGGCGGCCGGTGGTCGGTAGTGGTTCGGCTTTCAGGACCTGGGAACGGTGCCCGCCGCGACTTCGTCGGGGTAGGCGTCGTAGAACGGGACGTAGCCCTCGGTGCGGCTCGCGAGCACGTAGAGGGTCGTGTCGGCGTCCGGGGTGTAGCCCTGCTTGCGGAGTTCGACCTTGCGGCTCTTGAAGGTGCTGGTGGTCTCCAGCTCCTCGACGACTCGCACCAGCAGGGGCACCGCATAACCGGGTAGGCGGTCGTGCAGCCGGGCGGACAGAGCGCGGCCGTCGATGCTCGCGCCGGGGCGCAGCGTCACCGCGGCCATCCCGGCCTTGCCGTCGGCGCCGGGGATGTCCACGCCGTACACCACCGCCTGGGTGATCTCCTGCGCACCGTCGAAAGCGCCCTCGACCTCGGTGGTCGCGACGTTCTCGCCCTTCCAGCGGAAGGTGTCGCCGAGCCGGTCGACGAAGGCGATGTGATGCCAATGCTGGTCGCGCACCAGGTCTCCGGTGTCGAACCAGCAGTCGCCGTCGCGAAAGGCGTTGCGCACCAGCTTGGACTCGGTCGCGGACTTGTCGGTGTAACCGTCGAACGGCGCGCGGTCGGTCACCTTCGCCAGCAGCAGTCCGGTACCGCCCGCGGGCACCCGATGCGCCCGCCCGTCCGGGAAGCGGCGCGCACGGCCCGTGACGTCGTCGACCTCCACGATCGCGTACGGCAGCGGGCCGAATCCGGCGGTGCGATCGACGCCGAAGGCGTTGATGAACGCGACGTTTCCCTCACTGGCGGCATAGAACTCGACGATCCGGCGGATGCCGAAGCGCTCCCGGAACTGGTCCCACAGCTCGGGCCGCAGCCCGTTGCCGACGGCCAGGCGCACGGAATGCTCGCGCTCGACGGACTTTTCGGGCTGATTGAGCAGATACCGGCAGAGCTCGCCGATGTAGATGAACGCGGTGGCCCGGGTCGCGACCACCTCGTTCCAGAAGCCCGAGGCCGAGAACTTCCGTCCCAGTGCGAAACTCGCTCGCGCGCCCAGCACCGAGCTCAGGGCCACCGTCAGCGCGTTGTTGTGGTACAGCGGCAGGCAGCAGTACAGGGTGTCGTCCTTGCGCAGGCGGACGCCGAGCCCACCGAGCCCGGCCATGCTCTTGGTCCAGCGCAGGTGCGTCATCACGCTGGCCTTGGGCAGGCCGGTGGTGCCCGAGGTGAAGATCAGGAAGGCCCGCTCGCGCGCGGTAACCTGTTCGCAGGCAGGCGGATTCGTGGCCGGCGCAATACGCGCCAGCTCGGTCAGTTCCGCGGTGAACAGCAGGTTCACCGGGGGTTCGGGCAGCGAATCCAGCGCCTCGCCGCACTCCTCGCCGATCACGTTGACCGCGCTGCCGAGCAGCCCGAAACTGTGCGCGAGCACCCGATCGCGCTGGTGGTGATTGAGCAGCCCCACCGTCGCGCCCAGCTTCACCGTCGCCAGCACCACGAACAGCGTCTCGGGCCGGTTGGTCATCAGCACGCCGACCACGTCACCGCGGCCGGCACCGCGCTCGGCCAGAACCGCGGCATAGCGATTGACCTCTACGTTGGCCTCACCGTAGGTGTATTCGCGGCCCTCGAACCGCAGGAAGACGCGATCGGGCACGGCCGCGGCGGCCCGCTGGAAATGGAGCCCGACCGACACCTTGTCGTCGGGGCGCACCAGCATTCCGGCGGCGCCGCGCAGGAGTCCGGGCGCGTCCGCCGCCATTTCGGGCAGGTGACGGACCAGGTCCAGCAGGGACACGGTCGTCGAGGCGTTACTACTCACGGTCTCCTCCAGCGGAAGTCGCAGATCAGTCCGGCAGCCGGCGCAGCGCGTCGAACGCGTGCGCCAGATCGGCGGTCACGGTAACCCGGTCCAGGGCCGTTTTCCCGACGAACCCACCGGCGCGCAGTTCCCCGAGCCAGGCGAACAGCCCGCGGTAGTGGTCCATCGGATCCAGCACGACCAGCGGCTTGTTGTGCATGCCCAGATAGCCGCCGGTCCAGGTCTCGAAGAGCTCCTCCAGCGTGCCGATGCCGCCGGGCAGGGTCAGGAAGGCGTCGGCGCGGTCCTCCATGACCTGTTTGCGCTCGCGCATGGTGTCGGTGACGATCAGTTCGTCGGCGCCGACGTCGGCGACCTCGAGGTGCACGAGCTGTTTGGGAATGACCCCGATGGTGCGCGCCCCGCCGGCGCGGGCCGCGGTGGCGACCGCCCCCATCATCGACACGTGCCCGCCGCCGGAGACCAGGTGCCAACCCCGCCGGGCGATTTCGGTGCCGACCTGCACGGCAAGCCGCAGCTGCGCGCCGTCCTGGATGCTTGCCGAGCAGTAGACGCAGACCGCGTACGGACCGTTCGTCACCATTTGTCCTCCGTCCCGATCGCATCCTCGACGTGGCTCTCCGCCGCGTGCGCGACGATGTCGACGACCTCCTCCACACTGTCGGTGACGTGCAGCAGGCCCAGATCGGCGGTCGAGATCTTGCCCGAATCCAGCAGCGAATCGCGCAGCCAGTCCAGCAGGCCCGACCAGTACCGGGTGCCGAACAGCACGATCGGGAACCGGGTGATCTTGCGCGTCTGCACCAGGGTCAGCGCCTCGAACAGCTCATCGAGGGTGCCGAATCCGCCCGGCAGGCAGACGAACGCCTGGGAATACTTCACGAACATCGTCTTGCGGGCGAAGAAGTAGCGGAAGTTGATGCCCAGATCCACCCACTCGTTCAGCCCTTGCTCCATCGGCAGTTCGATGCCCAGGCCGATCGAATACCCGCCCGCCTCGTGTGCGCCGCGATTGGCGGCCTCCATCACGCCGGGGCCGCCGCCGGTGATCACCGCGAATCCGGCACGCGAGAGCGCACCCCCGATTGCCCGCGCGGCCTGGTACTCGGGATGGTCGGCGGGGGTCCGAGCGGATCCGAAAACCGTGATGGCCCTTGGAATTTCGGCAAGCGCGCCGAAGCCCTCCACGAATTCGCTCTGAATGCGCAGCACTCGCCACGGATCGGTGTGCACCCAATCGGTGGGCCCGCGCCCGTCGAGCAGATGCTGATCGGTGGTTTCCGTGCCTCGCTTGCGATCCCCGCGCAGCATGATCGGGCCGCGGAACTTCGGCGTGGACTTCTGCACTCGGGACACTACGGGCTCGGCATCGCTGGACATGCGCCCCACTGTAATGATCGACACTGAAGCATTTGCCTCCGCTTCGCTACGGCGGTTGAAAACCTCTCGAGCTGTGGTCCTCACGCGCCCGTGAGGTACCCCCGCAGAATGTCGGTGACCGTGGTGATCTGGGCGGTGGGGACGTGTTCGTCGACGGTGTGGGCGAGGTTGGGGTCGCCGGGGCCGAAGTTGACCGCCGGGATGCCACGGGCGGCGAAGCGGGAGACGTCGGTCCAGCCGTACTTGGCCCGCACACCGCCGCCACCGTGCGAATGCACCTGTTCGACAAGGCTTTTCGCAGCGGGCGCGGACAGGCCCGGCAGCGCGGCGGGCGCGCCGTCGGTGCGCTCGAACTTCAGGTCCAGGCCGGAAAACACCTGCCGCACATGCTCGGTCGCCTCGTCGAGCGAACGATCCGGTGCGAAGCGGAAGTTCACGTCCACGGTGGCCTCGTCGGGCACGACGTTACCGGCCACGCCGCCGCCCACCCGCACCGCCGACAGGCCCTCGCGATAGACGCAGCCGTCGATGTCCACCTGGCGCGGGGTGTATTCGCTCAGGCGCTCGAGCACCGGGGCCAGATCGTGAATCGCGTTCTCCCCCATCCAGGCTCGCGCGGTGTGCGCGCGGGTGCCGGACACGGTGAGCCGGGCGCGCAGCGTGCCCTGGCAGCCCGCCTCGATCCAGGCGCCCGACGGCTCGCCCAAGATGGCAAGGTCACCCTCGAGCCAGTCCGGCAGGTCACGTTCGATGCGGCCCAGGCCGTTGAATTCGGCGGCGATCTCCTCGCAGTCGTAGAAGATCATCGTCAGGTCGCAGACCGGATCGGCGACCGTGGCGGCCAGGTGCAGGAAGACCGCGTCGCCGGACTTCATGTCGACGCTGCCGCAGCCGCAGAGCATCTGCTCTCCCTCGCGCACCTCGTACCGGCTCGGCACGTTGCCCGCGATCGGCACCGTGTCCAGGTGCCCGGCCAGGATCACCCGGGTCGGCAGGCCGCGGTTGGTGCGCGCGAGCACGGTGTTACCGCTGCGCAGTACCTCGAAACCCGTCGTCTGCTCGCGCAGCGCCCACGTCACCGCGTCGACTATCGCCGCCTCGTCCTTGGATTCGCTCGGGATGTCGACCAGAGCGGCGGTCAGGGAGATGGGGTCGGCGCGTAGATCGAGGGTCACCCGTACCACCCTAATTGTTTGTTTGGCTTACTTCCCTGTATCGAGCGGCCGGCTACTTCGGACGGACCCACGAATCCCCCGGACCAGCGGCGACCCATACACTCGGCGACGTGAGTATTCAGGGAGCATCCGCAGTTGGCCTGGCGACCGTGACCGTGAACGGCACCGTTCTCGACACCTGGTTTCCGTACCCGGAACTGGGCGAGTTCGAGACCACCGGCACCGAGAAGCTGAGCCCGGCCGATCCCGAATACGCGCAGTACGCCGAGCTGATCCGGTACGACGAGGCGCGCCGTGTCGACGTCGTCGCGGTGCGCACCACGATCGCCGACCTGTCCGCCGCCCCCGCGGACGCGCACGAGGTGTACCTGCGGCTGCATCTGCTCTCGCACCGCCTCGTGGCCCCGCACGGCCTGAGCCTCGAGGGTCAGTTCGGGCTGCTCGCCAACGTCGTGTGGACCAACCGCGGGCCGTGCGCGGTCGAGGAGTTCGAGCTGGTGCGCGCCAAGCTGCGCGCCCACGGCCAGGTCACCGTGTACAGCGTCGACAAGTTCCCGCGCATGGTCGACTACGTGCTGCCCGCGGGCGTGCGGATCGGCGACGCCGACCGGGTCCGCCTGGGCGCGCACCTGGCCGAGGGCACCACGGTCATGCACGAGGGCTTCGTCAACTTCAACGCCGGCACGCTCGGCGCGTCGATGGTCGAGGGCCGCATCTCCGCCGGCGTCGTGGTGGGCAACGGCTCGGACGTCGGCGGTGGCGCCTCGATCATGGGCACCCTGTCCGGCGGCGGCAAGCAGGTCATCTCGATCGGCGAGCGCTGCCTGCTGGGCGCCAACGCGGGCCTGGGCATCTCCCTCGGCGACGACTGCATCGTCGAGGCGGGTCTGTACGTCACCGCGGGCACCAAGGTCGCCCTCCCCGACGGCCGCACCGCCAAGGCCTCGGAGCTGACCGGCCAGTCCAACCTGTTGTTCCGGCGGAACTCGCTCACGGGTGCGGTGGAGGTCGTGGGCCGCAAGGGCACCGGCGTCGAGCTGAACGCCGCGCTGCACGCGAACTGAGATCCCCCGCCCCGCACTGCATCCCAGTGGGATCCGCCGTGCGGGGCGTGGCTCGCTCGGTCAGCGCTGCGGGAATTGCGCCCACAGATCGGTCGGGTCTGCCGTGATCGGGCTTGTGGTCGCCCCCTGCACGACCCCGTCGTCGCGTCGCACGATCCAGTCGTTGCGTTCTATCTCCGGGCCGAGATCGCCGGCCAGCCAGCCGCAGTAGCCGGCGAAGATCCGGATTCCGTCCACGAGTGGGGTGATCCGCGCGGGGTCGGCATCGAGGTCGAGCAGGGCCAGGCGCCCGCCGAGGGAACGCAGCTCACCATCGCCCTCGGCCCGAACACCGCTGTGGAGCACGGCAATGCACAGTGCCGCATCCCGTTTGACGGGGCCGCCCGCGAAGAACACCTTGGGCGCGGCGACCAGGTGATCCCAGTTCGGTAGGACGTCGCGCACGGCCGTATCGCTCGGCCGGTTGAGTTTGACGGCAAGGGTACCCGCGTCGTTGTGCTCGACGACGTAGAGAACGGTGCGCTCGAACTCGGGCTCGACGAGTCCCGGCGAGGCCACCAGCAGACATCCCGGCGCCACGCCGTGATCGCGCCCGGCCGCCGGTTCCGGTGGAGCCTCCGGTTCCGGTGGCCCGATGCCCGTGAAATACACCGTCTCTGCCCTCCCAAGCCGTCGGCGAAGATCATCGCGATGCTACACCGACGGAACCCGGTTGCGCGGCAGTCGATCTCGCGCCTATTCGATGCCGAAGGCGAGGATTCGCTCCGGGGTGATGCGGATCAGCTCCGGGGTGCCGCCGGGGATATAGGACTCCACGCCGCGCAGGGGCTGTGCGGTGCCGCGGATTTCGAGGCAGCGGACCTGCCACGGGTCGAGGGATTTGATGTCGTCGACGACGAACGACACCCGCTCCTCCGATGCCAGGTTGCGGAACTTCTGCGAGGCGCCCATGTTGTGGCCCGCGATATCGATGGTGTCCAGCGCCTCGTTGTAGCGGAAGCCGACGGGATTGTTCTGGGGCGAGCCGTCGGGACGGATCGTAGCGAGCCGTCCGAGCCGTTGGCTGCGCAGATAGTCGATCTGGGCGGGCGACAGTCGTGCGATCATGCGACAACCCTAGAAGCTGAACCGCACTCGAGGTCAAGCGGGATCCCCGACACGCCGGGCGGGAGTCAGGTGAGCAGCTTCTTCTGCACCTTGCCCATGGCATTGCGTGGGAGCGATGCCACGAGGCGGACCTCGCGCGGCCGCTTGTGGATCGAGAGCTGTTGCGCCACATGGTCGATCAACGCCGATTCGAGCGACTCACCGGAATCCGCGCGCGGCACCACGAACGCCACGATGCGCTGGCCCAGATCGTCGTCGGGCAGGCCTACCACCGCGACCTCGGCGACCGACGCATGGCCCAGCAGACTGGTCTCGATCTCCCCCGCGCCGACCCGGAAGCCGCCGGACTTGATCAGGTCCACCGATTCCCGCCCGACGATCCGGTGGAAACCCTCCGCATCGATCGCCGCGACGTCGCCGGTGCGGAACCAGCCGTCCTCGGTCCAGCACTCGGCGGTCGCCTCGGGGCGATTCAGATAGCCGTCGAACAGCATCGGGCCGGTGATCTGCAGTCCCCCAATACTCTCCCCGTCGTGCAGAACCGGCTCGCCCGCCTCGTCGCGCAGGCGCGTCCGCACACCGGCGACCGGCGTGCCGACCCACCCGGGACGGCGTTCCCCGTCGGCGCGAGTGGACAGCGTGATCATGGTCTCGCTCATGCCGTAACGCTCGATCGGCTCGTGCCCGGTCAGCTCGCGCAGCCGCTCGAACACCGGCACCGGCAGGGGCGCGCTGCCCGACACGAGCAGCCGGGCGTTCGCCAATTCCCGTGCGGCGGTGGGATCCTCGACGACCCGCGACCACACCGTGGGCACCCCGAAGTACATCGTGCCCTTGGCCGCGGCATAGGCGGCCGGGGTCGGCTTGCCGGTGTGCACCAGCGGGCTGCCCACCCGCAGCGGGCCCAGCACGCCCAAGATCAGGCCGTGCACGTGGAACAGCGGAAGTCCGTGCACCAGAACGTCATCGGCGGTCCACGCCCACGCCTGGATCAGCGCGTCCAAGCCCGCCGCGATCGCGCCGCGCGAGAGCAGCACACCCTTGGGCGCGCCGGTGGTGCCGGAGGTGTAGAGAATGAAAGCCGTTGTGTCCGGACGCGGTTCGGGATATCTGTGCCACGAGCGGGCGTGCGTGCGCACCGGGATCACCGGCAGCGTCGTCCCGTCGGGCGCCGCGCCGACCCAGGCCTGCGCGCCCGAATCGGCCAGCATGTGCGCGAGCTCGGCGGGCCCCGAATCCGGCGGCACAGGCACCACGGTGACCCCGGCGATCAGGCATCCCACCATCGCGAGCACGGTCGTCATGGTCGGGCGGGCCAGCACCGCGACCCGTTCCGCCTGCGCGACCCGCTCGGCCACCGAGGTCGCCGCGCCGATCAGGTCGCTGCGCGAGAGGGTGTGCCCGTCGATCGTCACCGCATCGGGGATATCGTCCCCGGCGGCGACGGCGGCGGGATTCAACGACTGCAGCAGCGGCAAAGACCCTTGTGGCACGCAGCCCAACCTACCAAGCGCGCGCAACCCTCCGGCCGCCACGAACCCGTGCCGCGGCCCGGTCCGGCCGGGGAAGGCTTTCGCCCGCGGCGATCAGGGAATCCGGAAGCCGGGTACCACGTGATCGCGGGCGAAGCGGCGCAGTGCGGCGTCGTCGTCGAGCGGGATCACCGTCTGCGGCGTCAGCGCCATCGACAGCGAATTGCGCGCGACCATCTCCGCCAGCGGCAGCGGATCATAGTGCGGCAGTTTGCCTTCGCGCTGCAGCCGGACAATGAACTCGGCCAGATAGTCACGCCCGAGCTCGATGACCGGCGCGCCCCGCACCGTCAGGTATGGCAGCACGATCTCCGGCTCGGTCTTCAATAGCCGATCCAGCAGCCGATTGCCGCGCAGGCCGTGCACGAACGCCACGAACAGCTCCACGATCTGGTCCTCGGCGGTGGCATCGCTATCGATCTGCCGCTGCACGGCCGCGTCGACCTCATCGATGAATCCGCGCGCCTGCCGCAGGCCGACGGCCTGGATGAGATCGGACTTCCCGGCGAAGCGCCGATAGAGCGTGGCCAGCGACAGCCCGCCGCGCCGCGCCACCTCCACCATGCTGGTGCGCTTGATGCCGAAGTCGAGGAAGGCCAGCAGGGCCGCATCGAGCACCGTGGTCTGGTTGCGATCCTCCGGGTCCGTGCCGCGCACCAGCGGTAACAATCCGGCCAGCTTGGTCATCACGGATCCCCTCTCACCTGCACGAGACGATGGCAGGAAAGTCATCGCACAACCGCAACTGTACGGCGGTGACGTTTGACAGGTCCACCTCTCGATGAGAAGGTGATATAGGAACTTTCTCACATTACTTCCGCCTCGCGGCGCGAAGAGGACCGAGGATTCGAGTCGACGATGACCGCCGCCGCCCCGCTACACCCCCAGCCCGAGCCCACCCCGGTGGCACTTACCCCCGCAACGGTCCGCGAACACATGGACGGCATCGCGGCCTTCCTCGGCGGCGCCGCCAACGTGATCATGCAGCTGAGCCACCCGCCGGTCGGCTACGGCGTGCTGGAGAGCCCGGTCGACAGCGGCAAGGTCACCCTGCATCCGCTCAAGCGGCTGCGCACCACGCTCACCTACCTCGCCGTCGCCTGGATGGGCACCGAGGCCGATCGTGCGGCCTACCGCGAGGCGGTCAACCGCTCGCACCGGCCGATCCATTCGAAGCCGGACGCGGCAATCAAGTACAACGCCTTCGACCCGGACCTGCAGCTGTGGGTGGCCGCCTGCCTGTACTGGGGCGTGGACGATCTCTACCAGCGCATGCGCGGCCCGATGGAACCCTCTCCGACCGAGGAGTTCTACCGCTACAGCGCCCGCCTGGGCACCACGCTGCAGATGCGCCCGGAGAGCTGGCCGCCGAACCGCGAGGCCTTCTACCGCTACTGGGATGAGAACCTGGCCAAGCGGACCATCGACCAGCCGATGCGCGACTACTTCAACGACCTCATCGACCTGCGCATGCTCCCGCGCCCACTCCAGGTGGCATTCAGCCGCTTTCACCGTTTCACGGTCACCGCGCTGCTGCCGCAGCACCTCCGCGACGAGATGGGCATGACCTGGACCGCCCGCGACGAGCGCCGCTTCCGGCTCGTCCTGCGCGCCATCTCGGCCGCGTGGACCCGGCTGCCACCGGTGCTGCGGGCGGCCCCGCTCAACACCTACCTCTGGGACATGCGGATGCGACGGCGGTTCGGACTGCCGCTGGTGTAGCGGGATCCCTTGTCTACCAGCACATTCCCGGACTCACCGGACGCAATCTCGAACCACCGGGCAGGATGGTCGGCATGCGCGTAGTCATTCAGCTTCGCCCCGCAACCGAATTGATCTCCGCCGTCATCGACCCCGCCACGCAGGTCGCCCCCCGCGACGTCGCCGGCGCACTGCCCGGATTCACCCTCGACCACGACTATGCCCCGGTCGGCGTGCCGGGCCCGGGCCAGGCCGTCGAACCGGCCGGCTACCTGCTGCATCCGTCGGTCGCCTCCGTGCTGGTGCGTGGGGATGTCGCCGAGGACGCCCTCGCCCGGCTGTCCCAATCAGCCGATGTCACCGGGGTTTTCGCGGACCCGGTCATCGAGCCCGTGTTCACCTGCGGCGGCGATCCCGCCGTCGGCACCTGGAACGACGTCCAAAACCTGCTGCACACAACCGATCTCGCCGCGGCCGGGCTCACCGGCCACGGGGTGGCCCTGGCCGTCGTCGACACCGGAATCAATGCCGCACAGGTGAACAAGGTGCGCGGCGGGACGTTCACGATCGACACCGCGCGCAGCTGGAATCCGCAGGGCGTCACCGGATCCGCGGGCCAGTTCCCGGTCGACCACGGCAGCATGTGCGCATTCGACGCGCTGATCGCCGCGCCGCAGGCGTCCTACCTGGATCTTCCGGTCATGCGCAGTACCAAGCAGGGCGGCTCGACCATGGACGGACTGCTGTCCGATGCCGTGGCCGCCTATGCGCACCTGCGCACGGTGCTCAACGACCAGCCCGCGGCCTCCCGGGCGCTGGTAATCAGCAACAGTTGGGGTTCGTTCTCCCCGCAGTGGGATTTCCCGGTCGGCCAGCCCGGGAACTACTCCGACAACCCCAATCATCCGTTCAACGTCATTGTCGCCTCGCTGGACGCCGCGGGCGCGGACATCCTGTTCGCCGCGGGCAACTGCGGGCGCGATTGCCCGGACGCGCGCTGCGGCTTCACCGACCACCCGATCGGCGGCGCCAACTCGAGCCCCAGCGTGCTGAGCATCGGCGGCGTCGACACCCACAACCAGCGCGTCGGCTACTCCTCGCAGGGCCCCGGCCGCCTGTCCGACCGTAAGCCGGACGTCTGCACCTACACCCATTTCGCCGGCTCCACGGTCTTCGGCGCGAACGACCCCGATACCGGCACCTCCGCGGCCTGCCCCGTCGCCGCGGGCCTGATCGCCGCGATCCGCACCACCCACCCGGCCACCGCACTGTCCCCTGCCCAGCTGCGAGACCTGGTGCGGCGCACCGCGATCCATCACGATCCGTCGGGATTCGACTACGACTACGGCTACGGTGTCGTCGACGCGGCGGCGCTGCTGTCCGAGCTCCAGAAGGCGGCGGCCACCCGCACCTGAGGACGTCGAGGGCGCGGCCGATTCGCTCGTCTCCAGAGGCGATCCGGCCGCGTCGGGCGACGCGCCATGACGTCGACTCCAGTGCAGATACAGCGTCGTCGATGCGGCGGCTCACACAATTCGGCCGCGTCGTCCGGCAACGCGGATTACGACCGATGCCCGCCCGGCACCCGAGTACCGTGGGTCCCATGCCGATGCTGACCGTCCGGCTTCCGGAGGGCTCGACGCTCGACGACGCCGTGCGGGTCCTGGGGCTGACCGAATCCGAGGTGGATGTCGATTACGGCCTCATCCCGCTGGACCCCGCCGCCGGGCTCTACGTACTGCGCGTCACCGATGGGGCCGCCGCACGAATGAGCGAATCCAGCACCGATGCAACGGTATTCGCGGATCCACGCATCGAACCCGCCGGTCCGGATCAGCCGAAGTAACCACGTCGGAACTCGCGGCGAGATTCGGCGGGGCATCGTCCTCGAGCTCCGTCCGCGCACGGTGGAGCAATTCGTATCCGCTGAGGTAATCCCCGGTCTCCGGCGCGCCGAGCCCGCTCCGCGAACCACCCTGTGCCCCATCGGAACCGACGCCTGCACAGGCTCGTATGTGGTGCGCAGCCCGCAGTGGTGATCGATCGACACCATCCGGCTGCACCCGCAAGGGATTCGGGCGCGGACCGCTCACTTCAAGTGGACGGTGAGGGTGGCGATTACGGCATTGGTGCGGGATCGGAGGGCGGCGGCGAGGAAGGGCCCGCGGGGGTTGTGCAGGAGCTGTTGCCACCAGTGTGGCGTATCCACCTGGGCCAGCAGGACGGTGACGCAACCGCCGTTCGAGCATTGTTTGCGGACATAGCCGACCAGCGTGGCCGTGAGGCTGCGGTTCGGGGCGGGCAGCACCTTCAGCGGGACACCGGGATCCCATTCCTTCCACAGCGTGCTCAGGCGCTTGGTGGAGGCGGGGTCGATTTCGGCCGCCACGGCGTGCACTTCACCACCCATGCTCATGGCGGCCTCGAGGGC
Source organism: Nocardia albiluteola (assembly GCF_018860155.1). Classification (GTDB taxonomy): domain Bacteria; phylum Actinomycetota; class Actinomycetes; order Mycobacteriales; family Mycobacteriaceae; genus Nocardia; species Nocardia albiluteola. The sequence goes on along the minus strand of NZ_JAHKNI010000005.1, from coordinate 328,111 downwards.
CTGCTCGGTGATGGAACTGACGGTCACCACCGGAACCACCACCACCCGGGTGCCCTCCGCCGACGGGCGCCGGGGAATCGTGCCCATGCCGAGTTGGGTTGCGACCCAACGGTAGTAATGCTCGGTCCGCGCGAAGGACAGCAGCAGCAACGGGATGATGATCAGCAGCAGCCAGGCGCCCTCGGTGAATTTCTCGATCAGCAGCACGACCCCGGCGATGGCGGTGAGGATCGCGCCGAAGCCGTTCAGCGCCGCGCGCCACTGCCAGCCCGGACCGCGCTGGCGCCGCCAGTGTTTCACCAGCCCGCTCTGACTCAGCGTGAATCCGATGAACACGCCGATCGCGAAGACCGGCAGCAGCCGGTGGGTGTCGGCGCGCACCACCAGCAGCACGATCGTGGACAGGACCGCCAGCGCCCCCACCCCGTACCGGAACACCGGGCGCTCCGAGCGCATGCCGAACATGTGCGGCACACGGTGGTCCTTGGCCAGCAGGGACAGCAGCACCGGCAGGCCGCCAAAGCTCGTGTTCGCGGCCAGCACCAGCACCAGGGTGACCGCGACATTGGTGACATAGAAGGGCCACCCGGTGCCGAACGCGGCGGCGGTGAGCTGCGCGAGGATCGTGACGTCGCCGCGCGGCACGGTGTGGAACCGGCCGATCAGCACCGACAGTCCCAGCAGCATCACGCCCAGGAGCACGCCGAGCGCCACCTCGGTGTGCTGGGCCCGCTTCACCGCGGGGGTGCGGAATGAGGGCACCGCATTGGCGATCGCCTCGACGCCGGTCAGCGACGAACATCCGTTGGCGAATGCGCGCAGCAGCAACAGGATTCCGACCGTGTCGGTAATCGGGAACGGACCCTTGTCGGCGCCGATGACGGCGACCGGATGGGTGTGCGCGAAGCCGAACACGATCACCGCCAGCACCGCCGCCACGAAGACGATGGTCGGCAGCATCAGCACCTTCGCCGATTCCGCGACACCGATCAGATTGATCGCGGTCAGCACGGCCAACCCGATCAGGGTCACCGCCAGCAAATGATGCGCGAGCGCGGGGAAGGCACTGGCCAGGCTCGCCGCACCGGCCGCGAGACTGACGGCCACGGTCAGTACGTAGTCGACCACCAGGCTGGCCGCGGCCAGCAGGCTCGCGCCCGCGCCGAGATCCTTCTTCGCCACCGCATACGCGCCGCCGCCGTCCGGATGCGCGGCGATGACCTGCCGGTACGACAGCACCAGCACCGCGAGCAGCACAACGATCGCGAGCACGACGGGCAGCGTCCACGAGACCGCCGATGTGCCCGCCGCGATCAGCACCAGCACGATCGATTCGGGACCGTAGGCGACGCTGGTCAGCGCGTCCAGCGACAGCGCCGCCAACCCACCGAGCGCGGTGAGCCGGTACTTGTCCCCACGCTGCTGCCTGCGCAGCCGACGATCGGCAATCGGTCGTTCGCGAGTCTCGGGTTCGCGTGTGGAGACCATGCGCACCATTCAACGCGACCGAGATACATGACGCATCTATCGCCGCGAGTTGGCGTGTTTCGGCCGCCGGATCCACCGGCCCGACGAACTCACGACAAGCCCGCTCGCTCCCGGGTCGGATGGCCGGATGGGAGCGGGCGGCACACTATCGGCGGCCCAGCCGGCCCGGCGTCACGGCGTCGATCAGCGCCCATGCCTGTGCGAGTGGAACGTCGATCACCTCGTACCTCTTCTTGCCCGCCGCGGTCGCGGCGACCAGCGTCGCCAGCCCGGCACGGCGCTGGAAGAACGTCTGCCGAACGGTCCAGCCGATGATGCCCGGCGCCTCGAGACAGTCGCGGTCCCGATCCAGCGACCCGTGGCGCGTGATCAGCCAGGTCGGGACGGATGCGTCACCGGGGATGACCGCATGGCCCAGTCCCCGGTATCGGTCCTGTGCCAACGCGACGGCCAGCACCGCAACGACACCGAGCACGACCCACGCCCATGGCGGAATCGACACGACCGCGAGGTCGATCACCACCATGACCAGCGCGATCACCAGTAGCGGACTCAGCGCCCGAGTAAATCGCCGCCGATGTGCACGAGGCCCGTGCCCAATCAGATCCACGATCGCCGGAGCCGCGGCATCCATCGCCGGAGCCCCGTCGGGCGATCCGAATGCTGTTGCGACACTGCCGCTACCGATCGGGTCACTGCCGGGCTGCAACTCGCCCCGGCCGGCCGACGTCGCCGAGTTCTCGAAATCATCTGTGACACCGCGCAGTTCGCCGCGATCCCGGGCGATCGCGCCGTCGACCGACGACCCAACCGCACTGCCGCCTTCGGTGATGGGCGACTCCGGACTCGTTGCCGCACTGCCGTGTTCCGTGACCTGAGCCTCCGTTGATCCGCCCGGTGGGACGCGGCCGGCGAGCAGCTGCGCCAGGGTGCGGTGGACGGCCGTCCGGGGCGCCTGCGGCAGGAGCTTCTGACGGGCGCTGGTGCCGGTCATGATGGCCTCGAGCTCGGCGCCGCCCGCAAGGCGCAGCAGCAGTGGCTCTTTCAGGGTCGCACCGCGCAGACGGGCCAGGTCCAGGGTGGTCTGGCGGGTGGTGAACAGGCCGTGGCGCAGGTGCAGGGTCTGGCCGTCGTCGATGACCCGCAGGCCGAAATACGTTGTCAGATACCGGAGGCAGTCGGCCAGGGTCAGCACGACCACGAGCCCCACCAGCAGCACCGCGACGACGCCCGCGATGAACAGCACACCGCGGCTGCCGAGCCGGTCGACGACGTGCGAATTGAACAGCACCCCCGCGATACCGAATTTGAATCCCACACCGACGATCGGGCCGATGACGGCCAGCCCCTTCAGCGAGAGGGGCGCATACCGCACCCAGCCCGGCTGCCAGTGCCCGATCTCGGCTCCCGTGGCCTGCTGCGGCGTCGATGTCACGATATTCGGCTGCCCCGCAGGCGATTCCACCTCACGCAGCAGCAACGCGCGCAGTTCGGGTACCTGGCGGGCATCGACGCCGTCCAGATGGAAACGCTCCTCCTTGCTCACCCGCTGGCCGGTGCCGATCGCCAGCACGACCAGGCCGAGCAGCCGGTGCATCAGATCGGCGTGCACATCGACCGAGCGAATTCGCGAGCGCGGCACCGTGAGCGTCTTGCGCCGCAGCAGCCCGCGTCGCAATTGCACTGTCTCCGAACCGATCCGATAGGTGGTGGTGAACCACCGGGTCACCGCCAGCCCGACGATCAGTGCCAGCACGGCCAGGCCCCACCCCGGATTGTCGCTGCGGCTGCCCGCGATCAGCGTGACCACCAGCACCGGGATGTACCGCACCACCTCCCGGACCGGGTGCAGCAACAACATCCGGCGATCCAGCCGCCGCCACGGCGCCTCGGCCAGGCTCGGCTGAATCACTGCTCGCTCTCTCATGTCGCGTCCCCCCGATGCGCCGCCGCGACCGCGGTCAGCCGTTCCACGGTCCGCTCCGCCACCGGCACATCCAGGGCCGGAATTCGCACCGCACCGGCCGAGGACGCCGTCGTGACGGTCACCGTCGCCAGCCCGAGCAGCCGCTCGAGCGGGCCGCGGTGGGTATCGACGGTCTGCACCCGGGTGATGGGCGCGACCCGGCTCTCCTGCGTGATCCACCCGGTGCGGGTGTAGACCGCCTCGTCGGTGATCTCCCAGCGATGTACCGCATACCGCCACAGCGGCACCACGCTCACATTCAGCGCGCCCAGCACGATCGTCGCCGCCACGATCACGAGCTGCCACACCCGCTGCGAGTCGTCCACGAATATCCAGATCAGCTCCCCGATCAGCACCGCCGCCCAGCCGAGCAGCGGCGCCAGCGCCCACAGCAGCTTGGCCCGCGGGCTCGGCCGCCACGCCGGCTCCGCGAGGATCGTCCGATCGAACGACCGGGCGCCGTCGAGCGCACTGTCCACCCCTCCGTCTGTCATACCGCCCATGGTGGCACGAACCACCGACGGCAGACGGCTCGGAACAAAAGCGGGCGGATCCGGAATAGCTTGCCGGGGCGCCGAGTTGTCTCACGTCACAGGCACCGAAGGGAGAACTGTCGGATGGTTGGCGCATGATCGAGGGCGTGACGGATCTACCTGAACCCGGCATCCCGCCCAGCGCACCCGCGGAATCGGCGATGCGCCGTGCCCTGCGGCGTGCGCGCGACGGGGCGACGCTCAATCTCGACGAGGCCGTGGTGCTGCTGCAGGCACGCGGAGCAGATCTGGCGGATCTGTGTACCTCGGCGGTCCGGGTCCGCGATGCGGGCCTACGCGAGACGTACCCGCACATCGCGGCGGGCGCCGCGTTACCGATCACCTATTCCCGCAAGGTCTTCATCCCCCTGACGAATCTGTGCCGGGACACCTGCCATTACTGCACCTTCGTCACCGTGCCCGGCAAGCTGCGCGCCGCGGGCAGGGGCATGTACCTGGAGCCCGACGAGGTGCTGGACATCGCCCGGCGCGGCGCCGAATTGGGCTGCAAGGAGGCGCTTTTCACCCTCGGCGATCGTCCGGAGGAGCGCTGGCCCGAGGCCCGGCAGTGGCTCGACGAGCGCGGCTACGATTCCACGCTCGACTACGTGCGCGCCATGTCCATCCGGGTGCTCGAGGAGACCGGCCTGCTGCCGCACCTGAATCCGGGGGTCATGAGCTGGGCGGAGCTGTCCCGGCTCAAGCCGGTCGCGCCCTCGATGGGCATGATGCTCGAGACCACCTCCGAGCGGCTGTTCACCCAGCGCGGCCAGGCCCACTACGGCAGCCCGGACAAGGATCCCGCGGTGCGCCTGCGCGCGCTCACCGACGCGGGCCGCCTGTCGGTGCCGTTCACCACCGGCATCCTGATCGGCATCGGCGAGACCATCACCGAGCGCGCCGAGTCGATCCTGGCCATCCGTCAGTCGCACAAGGCATTCGGGCACGTGCAGGAGGTGATCGTGCAGAACTTCCTGGCCAAGCACGACACCGCGATGCGCAACGCCCCCGACGCCGGTCTCGAGGAGTTCCGCGCCGCCATCGCGGTGACCAGGCTGCTGCTCGGTCCGAAGATGCGTATCCAGGCGCCGCCGAACCTGGTAGCGCTGGACGAATGCCGCGCGCTGATCGAGTCGGGCATCGACGACTGGGGCGGTGTGTCCCCGCTCACACCCGACCACGTGAATCCGGAACGGCCCTGGCCGAATCTGGAGACCCTGGCCCAGGTCACCGCGCAGGCCGGATACACGCTCACCGAGCGCCTCACCGCACACCCCAAGTATGTTCGGGCCGGGCATCCATGGATCGATCCGCGGGTGGCGGGACATGTTGCCGCCCTTGCCGATCCGGATACCGGACTGGCGCGCGACATCTGTCCGGAGGGCCGCCCGTGGCAGGAGCCGGATCAGGACTGGTCCTCGGTCGGCCGCGTCGATCTCAACACCGCCATCGACACCGAGGGCCGCAACACGGTCTCGCGCAGCGATTCCGGGCTGGAGTCCGAATCCCTCGGCGCCTTCGGCGACTGGGACACGGTGCGCGAACAGGTGCTGTCGCTGTCGGCCCCGGTCAAGCTCGACACCGATGTGACCGCGGCCCTGCGGGCGGCCGAGCGCGATCCCGCGGGCCTGTCGGACGCGCAATACCTGGCCCTGGCCACCGCCGACGGGCCGGAACTGGACGCGATCGCCGCCTTCGCCGATCAGCTGCGCCGCGACGCGGTCGGTGACGACGTCACCTACATCGTCAACCGGAACATCAACTTCACCAACATCTGCTACACCGGCTGCCGGTTCTGCGCGTTCGCCCAGCGCAAGGGCGACGCCGACGCGTTCTCCCTGTCCGCGCAGGACGTCGCCGATCGTGCCTGGGAGGCCTACGTCGAGGGCGCCACCGAGGTCTGCATGCAGGGTGGCATCGATCCCGAGCTGCCGGTCACCGGCTACGCCGATCTGGTGCGGGCGGTGAAGCAGCGGGTGCCCTCGATGCATGTGCACGCGTTCAGCCCGATGGAGATCGTCAACGGCGCCTCCCGCGGCGGCGAGAGCATCCACGACTGGCTGGTGGCGTTGAAAGAGGCCGGGCTGGATACGATTCCAGGCACCGCGGCAGAGATCCTGGACGACGAGGTGCGCTGGGTGCTCACCAAGGGCAAGCTGCCCACCTCCGCGTGGATCGACGTGATCACCACCGCGCACCGGGTGGGCATCCGCTCGAGCTCGACGATGATGTACGGCCACGTCGACAACCCCCAGCACTGGGTCGGGCATCTGCGCGTGCTGCGCGGAATCCAGGACGAGACGGGCGGTTTCACCGAATTCGTGCTGCTGCCGTTCGTGCATCAGAGCGCGCCGCTGTATCTGGCCGGCGCCTCGCGCCCGGGGCCCACGATCCGCGACAACCGTGCCGCGCACGCGCTCTCGCGCATCATGCTGCACGGCCGGATCTCCAACATCCAGACCAGCTGGGTCAAGCTCGGCGTCGCGGGCACCCGGGTGATGCTCAACGGCGGCGCCAACGATCTGGGCGGCACCCTGATGGAGGAGACCATCTCGCGCATGGCCGGATCCGAGCACGGCTCGGCGAAGACCGTGGCCGAGTTGGAGGAGATCGCCGAGGGGATCGGCCGTCCGGCCCGCGAGCGGACCACGCTCTACGGCCGGCCCGGGCGCAAGTTCTCCGCGGTCCCGCTGTCGGTGGGCTGACGAGCCGGTGGAATCGGCATACGGCGCCGTGGTGGCTAGGATGATCGCTTGGCCGCCGCGGCGTCGCGCGGTACCGAGTTAGGCAAGGCCGACCAGTAGTAATGTGAGGTGCCGGGATACCCTGGCGCGGGCGCGCGGAATAGGTATTTCGCAGGCAAGAACAGACTAGGAGAGCGGCAGTGCCGTACATCATCGCTGAACCGTGCGTTGACGTGAAGGACAAGGCGTGCATCGAGGAATGCCCCGTGGACTGCATCTACGAGGGCGGTCGCATGCTGTACATCCATCCGGACGAGTGCGTGGACTGTGGTGCGTGTGAGCCGGTGTGCCCGGTGGAGGCGATCTTCTACGAGGACGACACCCCGGACCAGTGGAGCGGGTACATCAACGCGAACGTCGATTTCTTCGACGATCTGGGGTCGCCGGGCGGCGCCACCAAGGTCGGCAAGGTCGATTTCGACCCATCGTTCATTGCCGCGCTGCCGCAGATGGCCAGCGAGTAACACCGTTGCGCCACCCCGTTAGCAGTCTGCTGCCCGATTTCCCTTGGGACACCATCGCTTCGGCGAAGATGCGGGCAGCGACCCATCCCGACGGCATCGTCGACCTGTCGGTCGGTACCCCCGTCGATCCCGTCGATCCGCTGATCCGCGCGGCCCTGGCCGAGGTCGCCGACGTGCCCGGCTATCCGGCCACGCACGGCACCCCGCAGCTGCGCGCCGCGGCGGTCGATGCGCTCGCGCGGCGGTACGGCGTCACGGGCATCGCGCCGGATGCGGTGCTGCCCGCGATCGGCACCAAGGAACTGATCGCCGGGCTGCCACGGCTGCTGGGCCTGGGCGCGGCGGATCTCGTGGTCATCCCCGAGATCGCCTATCCCACCTACGAAGTGGGCGCGCTGCTGGCGGGCACCCGAACGCTGCGGGCGGACGGGGTCACCCGGCTGGGTCCGGAGTCACCGGCCCTGATCTTCCTGAATTCGCCGTCCAATCCGACGGGCAGGGTGCTCGGGGTCGAGCATCTGCGCAAGGTGGTGGAATTCGCCCGCGAACGCGGCGCGATCGTCGCCTCCGACGAGTGCTACCTGGGCCTGGCCTGGGACGAGCCCGCGGTGTCGATCCTGGATCCGCGGGTGTGCGACGGCGACCACACCGGCCTGCTGGCGATCCATTCGCTGTCCAAGACCTCGAATCTGGCCGGCTACCGCGCCGGATTCGTCACCGGCGATCCGGCGCTGGTGCGCGAACTGCTCGAGGTGCGCAAGCACGCCGGCATGATCATGCCGTTCCCGGTGCAGTCCGCGATGACCGCCGCGCTGAGCGACGACGCGCACGAGGACGCCCAGCGCGAGCGCTACCGCGCCCGCCGCAAGGTGTTGCGAGAGGCCTTGCGGCAGGCGGGTTTCCGCGTCGATCATTCCGTCGCGGGCCTGTATCTGTGGTCCACCCGCGGCGAGAACGGCCGCGCCACCGTGGATTGGCTGGCCGAGCGCGGCATCCTGGCCGCCCCCGGCGACTTCTACGGCCCGACCGGCACCGACCACGTCCGGATCGCCCTCACCGCGACCGACGAGCGCATCGCCGCCGCGGCCAAGCGCCTGACCGCCGACTGATCCTGCTCCCGCCGATTCCTCGCCACGGCAAATCGTGACCGCACCCCGTGAGCGCGCCGCGCACCGTGGTCAGCGATCTTCCGCATGGAGGTTGGCCAGGCGAACGCTGCCACGGGCGACGAGCCTGCCCTCGCCATCGGTGATCGTCACTGTCCACAGCTGCTGGCTTCGGCCACGATGCACCGGCAGGGCCTCACCGTAGAGAATCCCGTCGCCTATGGCACGCAGGAAATCGGTACTGTTGTTCACGCCGACCACTCGTCCCTTGTCGCCATACCATTCGGACCCGCCGACGCTGGCCAACGCCTCCACCACCGCACAGTAAACACCGCCGTGCACGATGCCGTCGGGCTGATGCAAGGTGGGGTTGAGCACGAACTCGGCTGCCACTCGATCGCCGGTCACTTCCCTGTATTCGAGGCCCAGCACCTCGCCGAAACCCGCGTTGATGTCCGTTCTCACCATGTGCCCGGTGCTCTTTCTTCCGTACTGATCTCGTCAGGATTCATCTGTGGCCGAAGGCTGGGCTTTCGGCCGGTTGACCCGGCGGCGATCCGGCTGATCGTCCAGCATGCGCAGGCTTTCGGTCAGTGCCTGGGAAATTCGGACGTCGTCGGACCACCACTTGGCCGACCGGATCGGCAGGCCGCGCGGCCGGTATTTGTTCATGATCTCGATGTGATACGGCAGTCCGATGAATTTCCCCAGGCCCTTGTCGTCGGTCCAGATCGAGATCGACCCGACGTGCCGGCGTCCGGGTTGGGCGTACGTCATCACACCGACCGCGCCGTCGATCTCGACCAACTGGTCGCCCAGCGCCTCCGACGCCCGCCAGATATCCACAACATCGGACAGGTGGCCTGGCGTGTACTGCGTGACACTGATCATGAACGGGCCTGGGGCCCCGGTCGCGGGCCCCGGTTTCCATCGACTGCTGATCACCAGGTCGGACAGGGGCGCGCCCGACCGACGATGACGCTTCCACAGCCGCCACACCATCCGCGCAGGCCCGACGACCAGTCCGACAACACGCTCGGCGCTGCCCATATCAGAACACCGCCTCGTCGAGCTGCATGACATCGATCGAGACCTCGCACAGGATCGACCTGGTGGATGTCAAGCTCGGCAAGACGTTCTTGGCGAAGAACGATGCCGCCGCGACCTTGCCTTCATAAAATGGCTGATCCGCACCACCGGCCCCGCGCCGCAGCGCCTCGAGCGCGACCTCGGCGTTGTGCAGCAACCGCCAACCGATCAGCAGGTCGCCCACCGCCAGCAGGAAACGCACCGAGGCGAGACCGATCTTGTACAACTGCCGCGGATCCTGCTGGGCCCCGGCCATATAGCCGCTCATCGCCATCGTCATCTCGTGCACGTCCTCGAGGGCGGTCTTCAACAGCGCGCGTTCCGTCCCGAGCGTGTCCAGCGCGTTCTCGCTGTCGAGGAACGCAGTGATCCGACCGGTCAGATGCCGCAGTGCCACACCCTTGTCCCGAATGATCTTGCGGAAGAAGAAGTCCTGCGCCTGGATCGCGGTGGTGCCCTCGTACAGCGAGTCGATCTTCGCGTCGCGGATGTACTGCTCGATCGGATAGTCCTGCAGGAAGCCCGAGCCACCGAAGATCTGCAGCGAATCGGTCAGGTACTGGTACGCCCGCTCCGAGCCCACACCCTTGACGATCGGCAGCAGCAGATCGTTGACGCGGAACGCGATGTCGGAGTCGGCACCCGAAACCAACTGGGCCACATCGTCATTCTGGTGCGCAGCCGTGTACAGGTAGATCGCTCGCAGACCCTCCGCGTAGGCCTTCTGCATCATCAAGCTGCGCCGGACATCCGGATGATGCGTAATGGTCACCCGCGGCGCGTCACCATCGGTCATCCGGGTCAGGTCGGCGCCCTGCACGCGGGTCTTGGCGTACTGCAGCGCGTTCAGGTAGCCGGTCGACAGCGTGCCGATGGCCTTGGTGCCCACCATCATTCGCGCGTTCTCGATGACGTCGAACATCTGCGCGATGCCGTCGTGCACCTCGCCCACCAGCCAACCCTTGGCCGGAACGCCGTGACCACCGAAGGTGAGTTCACACGTGGCCGAGGCCTTCAAACCCATCTTGTGCTCGACATTGGTGACGAACACGCCGTTGCGCTCACCCAGGGTGTCGGTGTCGAAGTCGAAGTGGAACTTGGGCACGTAGAACAGCGACAGACCCTTGGTGCCCGGGCCTGCGCCCTCGGGTCGGGCCAGCACCAGGTGCATGATGTTCTCGAACAGGTCGTCGGAGTCACCCGAGGTGATGAAGCGCTTGACACCCTCGATGTGCCAGGAGCCGTCCTCCTGCCGGATCGCCCTGGTACGACCCGCGCCGACGTCGGAACCGGCGTCTGGCTCGGTCAGCACCATGGTGGCGCCCCAGTTGCGGTCGGCGATCTTCCGAGCCCACTTCTTCTGCTCATCGGTGCCGTTGTTGTAGAAGATGTTCGCGAACGCGGGCCCCGCATTGTACAGGTGGGCGGCGGGTTGAGCGCTGACGATCATCTCGGTCAGCGCCCACGACACCGCCCGCGGCGCCGGTTGGCCACCGAGCTCCTCGGCGACACCGACAAGTGCCCAATCACCGGCCTGCAGCGCCCGAAAGGCCTTCTTGAACGGCTCAGGAAGGCTCACGATATGAGTCTGCGGATCGAACGTCGGCGGGTGACGATCTGTCGCCGCGTACGATTCGCCCAGCGGCCCCTCGGCCAGACGCTTGACCTCCCGCAGCATGTCGCGCACGCCGACCGCGTCCAGCTCGCCGTAGCCCCCTTGTTCCAGGACCGAATCCACCCCGAGCACCTCGAAGAGGTTGAACTCCAGGTCACGGACATTGCTCTTGTAATGACCCACCGATCGGGTCCTTTCTCAATCGATCAACCGCGCATCAGCGGCACACTCGACGCCGATCCTCGGCAACCAACCGAGATTTCGTATGCGCAGGCATATCATCTACATAGATACATCATCTGTCAATGCATACTATTAACTCCGCGCAGATCTACCCGAGGCAGCCGGTGGGCGACCGCCCCGAGGGCGCCACGCTCACCTGGGTCGCGTGGGCGCGCAGCGCGGCCCGCTCGGCGGCGAACACATCGGAGACATCCACCGTGGCGGTGACCGATTGCGTTCAGGTCATCACCGTCACCGGCGTGCCGCGCCGCCGGTAGTGCGCGATGATGCCGCCGGTGGCGATGGTCTCATCGTCCGGATGGGCATGAACGGGCAGCAGCCCAGACGGTCAGCTCTTGCTGTACTTGCGCGCCGCCTCCCGGGCGGGCAGCACAAACGCGCGCCGGAACAACACCCACCCGGCGGGAACGACGCCGCACGCCAGGAACAACGGAGTGGTCCAGCTGTCGGTGAGGATCACGTCCCCGCCCGGACCGGTGGACAGGCAGACGACGAACCCGATCAGCCAGGCCACCACCGGCAGCGCCATCGCCGCGGGCCGGGAGACGACGGTGGCCATGCCCAGTACCAGCAGCACATTGCCCACGGCCGCGAAGGCCGCGCTGATCGGAAAGGGCGTCGAGCCGAGATAGGCCGGCAGGTACAGCACCTCGACGGCGAAACTCAGCAGGCCCTCGAAGGCCAGCACGCCCGCCAGCAGCCCGCCGACCAGCGCCCACCCGGGCGGGCGGGCCTCGGGCCGCGATCCGGTGCGATCGACCACGGGTGCGGTCACGGAACCGGCGGGAAGCCGAGCAGGGTCAGCAGGTGACTCTGCATGTCCACGAACGCGTAGAGCACCGACAGGTAGATGTCGTGCTGCGCCTGGAAGTTCGGCTTCTGACTCTGGACGAACGCCGCGATCGCGTCCTGCAGACTCCAGTTGTACATGCGTGTCCCATGGTTGGAGGGCTGTCGCCCGGCTCGTCGTGCTGCCCATCACGCGTGCGCCTCGGCAGTGCTCATAACCCTAGCCTGCGAACGCCCCGGTGACAGCGCTACGCATGTTAGCGTCAACACCGCGAATGAGCAGTGAGCCTGCGGGGAGGGATTGTGCGGATCAGGCTGTCGGCGCTCGGTCCGCTCCAGATCGAACTGAACGGCTCGGCGGCGCCGCCGTTGCGGGGCCGGGAACAGGCGACGCTGGCAATGCTCGCCTTCGCCCCGGGCCACACACTGTCCACCTCCGACCTGATCGACGGCGTGTGGGGCGAGCAGCGGCCCGCGTCGGCGCTCGCGGCGCTGCGCAATTATGTGTCGGCACTGCGCAAAGCACTCGGCCCGGCCGCGTCGGCGCTCGAATCCAGTGCGGGCCACTACCGCCTGCGCCCCGATACCCCGATCGAGATCGATACCGACCTGGTGGGCCGGTTGCTCGCCGAGGCGAACGACGTCCGGCGAATCGGCGACCCCGAGAAGGCGTCCGGGTTGGTCCACTCCGCGCTGGCACGCTGGCGCGGTGAGCCACTGGCCGGACTGCCCGGCCCCTGGGCAGCCGCGGAGCGCAGCCGTTTACGGCGGCTGCGGCAGACCCTGCGGGAGTTGGCGGTCACGCTGATGATCGACTGCGGCGACTACGACGGCGCGATCACCGAGCTAGAGGCCATGATCGCCGCACACCCACTCGATGAACCGCTCCGGGCGCTGATGATGACCGCACTCGAGCGCAGCGACCGGCGTACCGCCGCGCTCGAGGTGTACCGGCAGATCAGCACGCTGCTCGCCGACGAACTGGGCCTGGATCCGGGACCGGAATTGGTTGCGGCCCATACGCGTCTGCGCGCCGACCCGACGCCGGCGCCGGCGCGAACGGCCCGGGACCGAGTGCCGCTACCCGCCCAGTTGCCGCCGGCCAATGCCGATTTCACCGGCCGCACCGCCCTGATGGACAAGCTGACCGGCGAGATGGCCGGTTCCTCGGCGACGGCGATCACCGCCATCGCGGGCATGGGCGGGATCGGCAAGACCACCCTCGCCGTGCGCGTCGCCCACCACATCAAGGATCGGTTCCCCGACGGCCAGCTGTTCGTCGACCTGCGCGGCGCCGACCCCGATCCGAGTGATCCGACAGTCGTCCTCGGCGAGTTTCTCCGGGCCCTGGGTGTTCCCGAAAGCGATGTGCCCAGCGGACTTTCCGCGCGTTCGGCGCTGTATCGTTCGGTACTCAGCGACCGCCGCGTGCTGGTGCTGCTCGACAACGCTCACGACAGCCGGCAGGTCGCTCCCCTGCTGCCCGGCACGGCCGGCTGCGCCACGGTGATCACCGCGCGCCGCGCGATCACAACGTCCGCCGGCGAGGCCGCCACGGCGCTGGGCCTACTCTCCCCGGACGAAGCCGTGGACATGTTCACCCGCATCGTCGGTACCGAGCGCGCCGCCGCCGCACCCGAGGCGGTCGTCCGGATCGTCGAACTGTGCGGTCGGCTGCCCCTCGCGATCCGCACCGTCGCCGGCCGCATCGCGGCCCGGCCCCACTGGGACCTCACGTCCGAGGCCGACCGACTGGCGTCCGACCGAGCGGACCTGAGCAACTTCCAGTCCCCCGATATTTCCCTGGACCAGGCATTCCGGTCCGGGTACGAACAGCTGGACGACGAACACGCCCGCGCCTTCCGGATGCTCGCCCACGCCGAGGTCCCGGAGCTTTCGCTGCCGGTCATCGCCGCGGTCCTGGACCGGGACGAGGACGAGGCCGAACGGCTCTGCGAGGATCTCGTCGATTGCGGCCTGCTGGAGACCGGTGGCCGCGGTCGCTACCACTACCACGACCTGATGCGGATCTTCGCCCGCGACCGCCGCGGCGACGACGCCGACACAGATGTGCTCGCATTGCTGCTCGACTTCTATCTGGCGAGCATGAAAAACCTGCTGGCCGTGCGCAATCCGGGTGGCATCGTCCCGGCCCACCCGACCGGGTCGACCGGCGTGGCGTTCGCGGACATTCCCGCGACCGAACGCTTCCTCGACGCCGAGCGCCGGAATCTGGTGGCCCTCTACCGCCTCGCCGCACGCGGCATGCCGGCACACCAGTTGCTGGCGGCCGACCTCGCCTGGGGCGCGGCCCATTCGCTGGCCGCCTCCGACGTCACCGTCGATGTCGAGGCGGCACTGCGGGAATTCATAGCTGCCGCCGAGGGGACGGCGCCCGCGGCCTGCCGCCGGGCGAAGGTCACGCTCGGGCTGATTCTCGTGGCCGAACTCGGGCAGCCCGACCGCGGCCGGATTCTGCTGCGCGAGGCGATGGACGGCCTGGACCCGCACGAGAACGTCCGGCTGACCGCTACCGTGTACACCCTCTACGGGCAGGCCTCGCTGTACGAGGAGCAGTACGACCGCGCGGCCCGCGAATTCCGCACGGCCCTGGACTGGTGTCACGAATTCTCCAGCGCCTCACTGACCACGATCATTCACGCGCTGCTGAGCACCGCTTACGCCGAATCGGCCCGCGACACCGAGGCGTTGGCCGCCGCCGCGGCCGCCACCGATTCGCGCTACGGGAATTCCGCACTGCGGCAGGTTGTCTGGGCCCGGTCCGAGGCGGCATGGATCCGGTGCCGCGGCGGGGACGACGTCGGCGGCCTCGCCGACTTCGCCGCGGTGCTGTCGATCGCACAGGCCAGCGGCGTGCCGCGCTACATCGCGGTCGCCAACCGCCGCATGGCCGAGGCACACCTGCTCGCGAACCGCCCGGGCGACGCGCTCGACTGTGCCGACGCGGCCATCACCGCCTGCGGCAACGGCCGCGCCAGATACATTCACGCCCGGGCGCTGGCCGCGCGCCGCGAGGCGCTGATCCGGCTCGGCCGAATCGCCGAGGCCGACGAGTGCCTGCGTAGCGCACAGGCACTCGTCCCCGGCCTGGTTCCGGCTACGACTGGATCTGGAAACCACAGGACTTGAAGACGGTGTCCTCATGGTTGGACAGCGTCTGGTCCTTCATCGCATCCGACATATCGGCCGCGTTCTCGGCGCTCGCCGGCTTGTCCAGATCGCTCGCCAACTGATTCACCGCGGACGCGAACGCCGGGTCCGAGGCGCCGTTTCCGGCCGCCTTCAGCTTGTCGCGATAATTCTGCAACGCGGTCTTGGCGGTATCGAAATCCAGATCGGACCTGTTGAACTGATCCATCATGGCCTTGTCCGCCGTCTGGATGTCCGAGCACACCGAGGTCTTGTTCCATGCCTGTTTGGCCGCCGAGCACGCCGACGAACCGAACAACCCGATCGCGACCAGCAATCCGAAGGCGACCGCACGGTGGGAAGAAGTCATCTCGGGATCACCCCTCGTTGGTCAGATAGAGATCGTAGGTGCCATCGGGCTTCGGACGGCACACGTAGTGGGTCCAGCTCGGGTGCGCCGGCAGGTTGGCTCCCTCGGCGTTGCATCCCTGCTGGGAGCCGTAGTTCCCGACGTACTGCTCGTCGACTGCGCTGAAGACCGGAGCGGCCGCGGCGGTGGAGGCTCCGAGGATCACCGCACCGGCCGTCAGGACGAACGCGGCGGCAACACGCGGTACGCGCATGATGTTCTCGCTTTCTCTGGGAGTGCCGACTATCGGCACCACCGCTAAGCTACGGCGCAGATCTCCTCGAAACAATGTCGACATCTCGACATTTCCGCTGGTCGGAGCGCCCACAGATGGGCGCATGATGCGGAATTGATGCCCGGGGCGCGAATCGACGACCGAGCGGTTGCCGAATTAGCGAACGCTTATCGGAAAATTATCGCGTTCTGATGAGCTGCCGGAGAAATCGGGAGGCCGCCGCCGGCTAATGGGGCGCGAGTTTTTTGTGAAGAGGTTTGCCATGCTGTCTGTGTCCGTGCTCGGAACCGTCGAGATCCGGGCCGGGGAGATCGAGATCGACCCGCTGCCGCCGAAACAACAGGCCGTGCTCGCGATGCTGGCCGCCGAACACGGCCGCACAGTGTCGGTCACCGAACTGCTGGACGGCATCTGGGGTCCGGAGCGACCGCCCTCGGCCCTGGGCGCATTGCGCAACTACGTCTGGTCCATTCGCCGATTGCTCGGCGGCACGGTGCTGCAGTCGTGCGGCGGCGGCTATCGCATCGACCCGTCCCTGCCCGTCGACCTCGACGTCCGCGTCATGGAACGACTGCGCGCGGAGTCCGAGACCGCTTACCACGCAGGCGATCTGGACACCGCCGACGCGGCGCTGCGACAGGCGGGGGACCGCTGGCGCGGCGATCCGCTCACCGGCGTGCCCGGGCCGTGGGCCGAGGCCGAACGCGCCCGGCTGCGCGCCATCCGGCGGGCCATGCGCCTGACCGCGATCTCGGTCGATCTCGACCGGGGCCGCATCGATCACGCCGTCGCCGAGCTGGAAACGCTGGTCGCGCTGGATCCGCACAGCGAGCACTCGCGCAGCCTGCTGATGACCGCGCTGCACCGCGCGGGCCGCCGGGTGGACGCCCTGCGGGTGTTCCACGACACCCGGCGGCAGTTCATCGAACTGGGCCTCGAGCCGAGCCAGGCGCTGACCGACCTGCACCAGCGCATATTGACCGACACCGTGCCCGATCCCGCGGCGGCCGCGCAGGCCCGCCCACCCGCTCAATTGCCACCGGACACAGCGGATTTCACCGGCCGCGAGACGCTCGTCGGGCAGCTGTGCGCGATGACGACCGACCGGCCCGCGGGCGCGACCCCGGTGGCCGCGCTCTACGGAATGGGCGGAATCGGCAAGACCACACTGGCCCTGCACGTGGCACACCGTGTGCGACAACACTTTCCCGACGGTCAGCTGTTCGCCGATCTGCGCGACACCACCCCGCAGGCGGCGCTGGCTCACTTCCTGCGCGCACTGGGCGTGCCCGAGCCCGAGGTGCCCGCCGACACTGCGGCCCGGGCGGCGCTGTTCCGCTCGGTGCTGTCCGGTCGGCGGGTCCTGGTCGTGCTCGACAATGCCGCCGATGCCGATCAGTGCGCCCCGCTGCTGCCGGGCAACGCGGACTGCGCGGTGATCATCACCGGTCGGCGGCCGATGACCACACTGCCTGGTGCGCAGTCGTTTCGGCTGGACCTGTTCGAACCGGACGAGGCGGTGGCGCTGTTCGGCCGGATCGTGGGTCCCGAGCGCGTCGCGCGCGAGACCACAGCGGTCCAACGGATCGTCGAGCTGTGCGGCCTGCTGCCGCTTGCCATTCGAATCGTCGCCGGGCGGATTGCCACCCGGCCGCGGTGGTCCCTCGGCGCCGAGGCGGAGCGCATGACGGCCGAACGCCACCGCCTCGACCACTTCCGCACCACGGAGATGGCGCTGGACCAGACCTTCCGGCGCAGTCTCGACTGCCTCAGCCTCGAACAGATCCGCGCGTTCCGGCTGCTCGCCGACACCGACGACAACTACCTCTCGCCCACGGCCGCGGCGGCGGTGCTCGACCGGCCCCGCTTTCATGTCGAACGACTGTGTGAGGAACTGGTCGACTTCGGTTTGCTCGAATCCACCGGCCACATCCGCTACGGCTACCACGACCTGGTGCGGGTATTCGCCCGGACCTGCTGACCCCGCCGGCGCCGGTAAAGTGGACCGGTTATGTTGCGCGTGTCGTTGCTGGGTCCGACCCGGATATGGGCGGGGCCACAGGAGATTTCCGGTCTGCCGCCCAAACCGGCTGCGGTGCTGGCGATCCTGGCTGCCCGGCACGGACGGATCGTGACGATCGTGGACCTGCTGGCCGCCGTCTGGGGCGAGGATCGGCCCGCATCCGCCGTGTCGGCGCTGCGCAACTACGTCTCGGCGCTGCGCCGGCTGGCGGCGGGCGAGGTGACGATCGAGTCGGTGGCCGAGGGCTATCGGTTGTCCGGCGGCATCGATCTCGATATCGACCGATTCACCGAGGCGCACGCCGAGGCCGCGGCGTTGTGCGCGGGCCCGCACCGGGGGGACGCCGACCGTGTCGCCCGCACGGCGCTGGACCTGTGGCGCGGCGCCCCGCTCGAGGGCGTGCCGGGCGGGTGGGCCGCGACCGAGCGCGTCAGGTTGCGCGAGATCCACCTCGCGCTGCAGTCGATCGCCCTGGAGGTCGAGCTGGAGCGAGGCGATCCGCTGCGCGCGATAGTCGAACTGGGCCCCCTGGTCCAGGACAATCCGCACGACGAGCGGTTACCCGCGCTGCTGATGACGGCCCTGCATCGCGCGGGTCGCCGCGCCGAGGCGCTCGAGTTGTACCGGGAGGTCCACCGCGGGCTGACCGACGAGTTCGGGGTGGAGCCGGGCCCCGGCCTGACCGCGGTGCATCGAAGCATCCTGGCCGACGATCCGGCGCCCGAGCTCCCGGCCGCGGCGCAACTCCCCGCCGACGACGGCGATTTCACGGGCCGCACAGCGGTTCTGACCGCGATCATCGACAACATCGACCGCGCGACCGGCACGGTGGTCGAGACCATCACCGGCATGGGCGGCGTGGGCAAGACCATGGTCGCGATCCGGATCGGGCACCTGCTGGCGGACCGATTCCCGGACGGCCGGCTCTTCGCGGATCTGCACGGTTCCGGCGGCATGCGGCCGCGGGCCGCCGCGGCGGTGCTCGGCGAATTCCTTCGGGCACTGGGCGTTCCGGACGCGCAGATCCCGGACGGTCAGGAAGAACGGACCGCGCTGTACCGATCGGTGCTCAGTGGACGCCGCGTGCTGATCATCCTCGACAATGCCCTGGACGCCGGCCAGGTGTCGCCGCTGTTGCCCGGCGCCGCCGGATGCGCGACGATCCTCACCGCCCGGCGGCCGATCGACACGTGCGCGGGTGGTCGCGTGCACCACCTGCCGATGTTCGACGACGCGGAGGCCACCGAGCTGGTTCGGCGCGTCGTCGGCCCGGCCAGGGTCCAGGCGGAGCCGGGGGCGTGCGCGAATCTCGTTGCGCGCTGCGGACATCTGCCCCTGGCAATTCATATCGCCGCCACCCGCATCGCCGCCCGGCCCACCCGGACCCTCTCCGCGCAGGTCGCCGAGCTGACCGGACGCGACGGCCTGGCCCGGCTCCGCGCCGGCGGGCGAGCGGTCGACACGCTGTTCCGGGCGGGCTACGACGAACTGCCCGAACGGGAACGGCGACTGTTCCGGCTGTGCGCACACCTGGAGATTCCGGACATCACCTCGGAGGTCGCCGCCGCGGTGCTGCGGGTGAGCCCCGCCGCGGCGGAGGACCTGTGTGAATCACTGGTCGATTCCGGCATGTTGCAGTCCTGGCAGCGCGGCCGGTTTCGCTACCACGACCTGATGCGCGCCTTCGCCCTGACGCTCGCCCCGGACGAACGGGACGACCTGGACCCCGCCACCCTCGCTCAGGCCTGCTCGGCCAGCACCTCGTCGATATAACCGCTCAGGATCATCGCGATCGGCGCCTCGAGATTCTCATCGACACGCTGCCGGTTGCCGTCCACGCCAGGCAGCAGCGTGTAGATCCGCGCGGCCTCCCGGAACACCTGCTGCGCGGCATCCGCCTTGCCGGCGGCGTTTCGAATAATGCCCAAGAGCACCAACAACTTTCCATAGGGCATCGGACCGGCGGTCTCCGCCTGCAGCCGCGCGGCCACGACGGCCGCCTCCTCCGCAGCCGCCAACCGGCCCGCAAGCAGATGCACCTGCGCGAGCCTGCCCAGCGCCCAGGCCTCGTTGGCCCGGGTGCCGCATTCGCGTGCCAGCGACACCGCGTGCTCGCACAGTTCCAGCGCGCGCTCATGCTCGCCCTGGAACGAGGCGATGGCGGCCCGCTCGTGGTACCCGGTCGCCTCCGTGGCCCGGTGCCCGATGGCGTGGGCGAGCCGGGTGCCCTCCTCGGCGCTGGCCGCGGCGTCGTCGTAGCGGCCGGCGTCGCCCAGCACCTTGGCCGCACTGCAGTGCACATATGCGGATAGGCCCTGGTCGCCGACCTGCTCGGCCAGCCTGCGGGCCAGCTCGAAGTACTCGATCGTGGCCTGGGGCTCGCCGGTGCTGCAGAACGTGGCCACCGATGCGGCGAAGCCCGCGAGCCGGGCATCGTCTCCCCCGCCGTCCAGCACCTGCCGCAACTGCCCGAGCGCCTCGGACACGTGCCCGATCCCGAAGACCAGCACCGCACCCAGGGCGGCACGGATCCGCATTTCCCCGCGCCGATGTCCCACGGCAACGGCGCCATCGAGAAGTGCACGCAACGCCGCGGCCAATTCCTGCGAATACGGCCCGTTGTCGATCAACTCGGCCATGGCCCACGCCAAATCCGCTGCCAGCTCGATCGTTTCGCGCGTCGGCGCGGCGGCGATCTGCCGATAGATGCGGATGATGTTCGGATGCTCGGCATTGAGCCACCGGTGGGCGGCCGTGACGTCCGGCAGTGCCCGGTCGGCGGCATGCGGCCGGGCCACATACTCGCGCAGCCGCGATGTCGGCTGTGCGGCCCGGATCAGCTCGAGCACCGCGGCGAGATAGAAGTCGAGCACCCGCCGGATGGGTTCGACGTCGCCGGCGTCCGCACGCCGGCGGCCGAACAGACGGGTGAGATCGTGCAGCCGGTATCGGCCGGGGTGCCAGCTCTCCAGCAGACTCAAATCGACCAGCGACCGGCACAGCCGTTCCGCCTCGACCGGACCGCATCCCAGGATCGCCGCGGCCGCCGGAATCGACACCTCGCCGACGTCGGGCACCGCCAGCAGGCCGAGCGCGGTGGCCTGAGCGGGATCCAATTGGTCGTAGCTCATCCGGAAGCAGGTATCGATCGCCATCTCACCGGTGCGCAGCTCGGACAGGACGCGCCGCTCGTCCGCGAGCCGATCGACGATGTCGGCCAGCAGCCAGGCCGGCCGCGCGGCGAGCCGAGCGCCGAGGATGCGCAGCGCGAGCGGATGCTGCCCGCTCGCCTCCACCAGCCGGTCGGCCGCGGCCGGCTCGGCGGCGACGCGCCGCTCGCCGACCAGCACGGTGAACAGCTCATGTGCCTCCGCGACCGTCATCATCGCCAGCCTGGTCAGCCGCGCGCCGGGCACATCGACCATCGCCGACCGGCTGGTGATCAGTACGGCGCTGCCGGGGGTGTCCGGCACGAGCGGCGCCACCTGTGCGGCGTCGCGGGCGTTGTCCAGAACCAGCAGTACCCGCCGGCCCGCCAGCCGCCCGCGCAATCGCGCCGCGCGCTGCACCGAGGCGGCGGGAATCTGTCCCTCGACCTCGCCCAGCGCCCGCAGCAGATCGCCCAGCACCTCGGCCGGGTCGGCCGGTAGTGACGAATCGCCCCGCAGGTCGACATAGAGCTGCCCGTCGGTGAAGTGCTCGCGGACCGCGTGGGCGACCCGCACCGCCACGGCACTCTTGCCGATGCCGCCCATGCCGCTGACCACCGCGACGGGTGCACCGGCACCGGGGTCCCCGATCAGATGGCCGGTAATCTCCGCCACCGGGCCGGCCCGTCCCACGAAGCGGCCGATGTCGGCGGGCAGCTGCGCCGGAACGACGGCCTCCCCGGACGCCGAGGCGGGCCCCTGGCCGCGCAGGATGCCGGCGTGTAACGCGCGGAGTCGTTCGCCGGGCTCGAGCCCCAGTTCGTCGACCAGCAGCCGCCTGGTCGCGGCGTATGCCTCCAACCCCTCGGCGCGGCGCCCGGCCCGATGCAGCGCCTCGATATGCAGCACCCGGAACCGCTCCCGGTGCGGATACTCCGCGACCAACTCGGACAGCTCGGGCAGGATCTCCAGGTGCCGGCCCAGCGCCATGTCCGCCGCCAGCCGTTTCTCCAGGACCGCCAGCCGCAGCTCGATGAACCGCCCGCGCTGGCCGGCCGCGAACGGACCGGGCACCCCGGACAGCGGCGTACCGGTCCACAACCGCAGCGCCGCAGACAATTCGCGCCGAGCCGCCTCCGGATCGCGGGCGTGTGCCTCCGCGGCGGCGAGGTGCTCGTAGGCGAGCTCCACATCCACCGCGCCGAGCGGCGCACGCAGCCGGTAGCCGCCTGCGGTGCTGGTCAGCAGTTCGGCCGGACCCACGCGGCGCAGCAGCGCGACGTGGTTGCGCAGCGCACCCACGGCCGAAGCGGTCGGCTCGTCACCCCACACCGCATCCACCAGCTGCTCCACCGTCGCGGTTCGTCCGGCATGCAGCAGCAGCGCGGCCAGCACCGCCCGCCGTTGCGGCGGGCCGAGCTCCAGCTCGGCGTCCGCGGACCGCGCGCGCAACTCACCCAGCACCGTGAATCTCAGCATCCGCGCAGCGTAACCGGCGCAATTCGCCCGTGACGCAGCGCACTTTCGAGAAGCGAGCGGACCCCGCCGACGGAATGCCCCGGCCTGGCACACGACACCGCCGCAGCCGGTGTGGCGCCGGAATGGGAAGGGCCCCAGGCGCCGACACCGATCACGACCATCGCCGCGGCGAATGCGGCGGCACGGTGAGATCGGCGCAATCTAATCTTTCTCGCCGAGTACATACCTCGCCACGTTAGATTCCCCGGCTCACGACGAGATCAAGATCGCATCAGGTCCGCCGCCGTGCTGGAGCCCCGGCGACGACGATGCCCGCCGCCGTAGCCTGCCGAAAGCTCGCGGCGCTCAGCGGGTTACGAGGTCGCCGGGAACCACCAGTCCCGAGAACAGGTCGTGCTCGCGCCCGTCCGGCCCCCGCACCCCCGGCACGCCGCGCACCAGGATGTAGTGCTCCTCGGGCAGGATCGGCTGGGCGATATCGTTCGACAGGGCGAATTCCCGGCCCGAGGGCGCCACGCTCACCTGGGTCGCGTGGGCGCGCAGCGCGGCCCGCTTGGCGGCGAGCACATCGGAGACATCCACCGTGGCGGTGACCGATTCGCTGGGCACGCAGGCCAATTCGCCCTCGGCGGGCAGTTGCCAGCCCGCGGGCAGCGCGCCGGGCAACCGGTCGACGGTGCGCCGGGCCAGGGCCTCGGTGTGCAGGCGAAGCACGGTGGCGTCGGTGACGGTCCAGTACAGTTTCGGTACGTCCCAGCCGATCTCGGCCGCGCGATCCACCGCATCCATCGTGATCCGGTGTGCCCGAAGGTGATCCGGATGTCCGTAACCGCCGTGCGGGTCGTAGCAGATCACCACGGCGGGTCGAACCTCGAGCAGGATCTCCACCAGCGCGTCGACCGCGGCGTCGCCGGATTTCACGAAGGCGCGCGGATGCAGCGCGTCGACCTCCTGCGGCGCGGCGGTGGTGCCCGCCATCCCGGAGTCGCGCCAGCGTCCCGCACCGCCCAGGAATCGCGGCGGACCCGCGCCCAATTCGGCCAGCGCCCTGGACAATTCGCCGATCCGGTAGCCGCCGAGCTGATCGGCCGCGGAGCTGACCAGCGCGGCCCATTCATCGCCGATGACCTCCCCCTCCTCGCCGAGGGTGCAGGTCACCACAGTCACCGGAATGCCGCGGCGGCGGTAGTGCGCGATGGTGCCGCCGGTCGTGATGCTCTCGTCGTCCGGATGGGCATGAACCAGCAGCAGCCCACCGCTGTGTCCTCCGCGTCGCTCGCTCACTACGACAACCGCCGCCAGTTCGCCGCGCCGCCGAAGATCCCCACCTGAATCGCGCCGGTCAACGAGACGCCGTCCATGTGCGGTCCGGCCGCGGCGACCCCGTTGTCCTGCACGATCGGCAGCACGGTGGCCAGGTCCCACAGCCTCGGTTCGGCATCGCCGATCGCCTTGGGCACGTCCGCGCCGCGCAGCGCCGCATCGATCTGGGCCTGCAGTGCCGGATCACAGACCCCGGCAACGTTGCTGGGCGCCTTGCGGATCGCCTCGCTCTGGGTGGTGTCGATCTGCCCGGGCGGCGTCACCGGCGGGCAGCCGTAGCGCGAGGCCAGCACGGTGGCCGGATCCCCGCCCGACTGCTCCCAGCCGACGATCGCGTCGACCGTGCCGTCCAGCAGATCCTTGCCGTAGAGCTCCTCGGCGGGCAGGTTGGTGACGGTGGCATCGATTCCGGCGCTGCGCAATTGGTCGGCCGCGGTATTGGCGACGGCGAGGGTCGTGGTGTCCTTGTCGACCGCGCCGATGTGGATGGTCAGTGTCTTGCCGTTCTTCGCGAGCTGGCGCGGCTGCGGCGCCGGGGAGGTCGTGGAATTGCTCGGCGGGGTCTCCGGTGCCCGCGCAAAACCCGCCTCGGCCAGCAACCCGAACGCCTGGTCGGGCGTCATCCGCGCCGGCTCGGTCGGTACGTATCCGGGATCGGACGGCGAAAGCACCTGTGCGCGAGCGGGATCCACCCAGCCGCCGGTCTGCGCGCCGACCGAGGCCAGCAGGTTCGGATCCAGCAGCGCCAGCACCGCGCGGCGGACCCGCACATCGCTCAGATCCCCGGAGCGGCCGTTGAGCGCCAGCTGCATCACCCGCGCCTGCGGCGCGATCCCCGTGCGCACCGACGGCACCGCGGCGAGCTGGGCCTGCGTCGCCGCGCTGCCGTGCACCAGCGCCATCTGCGCGTCGCCGGCCCGAAGCGACTCGGCGGCCTCGGCGGTGGTACCGCCGCGCCGCAACAGGATCTGATCCGGCACCGCCGGTGTGCCCCAATAGCGGTCGTTGCGCTCGAGCAGGATCTCCTGGCGTCCGGCGTCGGCCTGCTTGACCCGGAACTGCCCCCCGGAGATCGGATTCTGGTCGATCAGGCCGCGGTCCAAGGTCAGTGCCCGCTCGAATCCACCGGGCGCATCCTTGAGCAGATGCGAGGGCAGCAGATCGGTGAACAGCGACCGCCACGCCGGGTACGGGCCGTTCATCGTGACCGTCACCGTCTTGCCGCCCTGCGAGGAGCCGACATCGGTGATCATCCGATAGCCTGCCGGGTCCACCACCCCGGGATCGATCGTCATCTGCTGCCACAGGTAGCGGAAGTCCTCCGCGGCGATCGGCGCACCGTCCGACCACGAGGCCTGATCCTGGATCTTGTAGGTGATCGTGAACGGCTCCTGCGCGGTGACATCGGCCGACACCATCAGCGCCTTGTCCGGCACCCAGTCGGTGGCCCCGGGCACCGCCGTCGAGGGCACCGGCCGGAAGGGGCTCGGAAACACCATCGAGGCAACGGCATTCGTGGCCGGCGACTGGTTCGACCGCAGGTGCGGATTGAAGCCGATGCCGATGTCGTCCACCGCCACCACCACCGTGCTCTTGGTCGGCGTGGCGGGCAGAGTCTTGGGACTGTCGGTGCTCTCGATCGGCGGCGGCGGATTCGCCGTGCAACCGGACAGCAGAGACACCGACGTCGCCAGCATCAACACCAGCGCACGCAGCAGCACCGTGGTGCGCCGCGTCGCGCGCGTTCTAGCCCCCGACATCACGACGGGCACTCTACAGGTCGGAGCTACGCGTTCTGCGCGGCCCGGTCGCGGGCCTTGCGCCGCGAAGCCTCGCGCCCGCGCTCGGTGGCGCCGAGGATCACCTTGCGCACCCGGACGATCTGGGGAGTGACCTCCACGCACTCGTCGGCGGCGCAGAACTCCATCGCCCCTTCGAGATCCAGCTGCAGCGGCTTGGCCAGGGTCTCGAACACATCGGCGGTGGCCGAGCGCATATTGGTCAGCTTCTTCTCGCGGGTGACGTTGATGTCCAGATCCTCCGCGCGCGGGTTGATGCCCACGACGTGACCCTCGTAGGTGTCCGCGCCGGGCTCGACGAAGAACTGGCCGCGGTCGGCGAGCTGGATCATCGCGAACGGGGTCACCGAACCGGCGCGGTCGGACACCAGCGAGCCGGTGTGGCGGGCGCGGATCTCACCGGCCCACGGCGCGTAGCCGTCGAAGACGGCGTTGGCGATGCCGGTGCCGCGGGTCTCGGTGAGGAAGTCGGTGCGGAAGCCGATGAGGCCGCGCGAGGGGACGATGAACTCCATGCGCACCCACTCCGCGGAGTGGTTGTTCATCTGCACCATCTTGCCCTTGCGGGCGGCCAGCAGCTGGGTGACCGCACCCAGGTACTCCTGCGGGCAGTCGATGGTCAGCTCCTCGAAGGGCTCGTGCACCTTGCCGTCGACCTGCTTGGTGACCACCTGCGGCTTGCCGACGGTCAGCTCGAAGCCCTCGCGGCGCATCTGCTCGACCAGGATGGCCAGCGCCAGCTCGCCGCGGCCCTGCACCTCCCAGGCGTCGGGGCGCCCGATGTCCAGCACGCGCAGCGAGACGTTGCCGACCAGCTCGGTGTCCAGGCGCGCCTTGACCATGCGGGCGGTGAGCTTGTGGCCCTGCACCCGGCCGACCAGCGGCGAGGTGTTGGTGCCGATGGTCACCGAGATGGCGGGCTCGTCGACGGTGATGCGCGGCAGCGCCACCGGGTTCTCGACGTCGGCCAACGTGTCGCCGATCATGATGTCCGCGATGCCCGCGATAGCGACGATGTCGCCCGCGACGGCCTCCTCGGCGGGAGTGCGCTCGACACCGACGGTCTGCAGCAGCTCGGTGATCTTGACGGACTTGACGCCCTCGCCGTGCATCCAGGCCACGTTCTGGCCCTTGCGCAGGGTGCCGTTGTGGATGCGGACCAGGCCGATACGGCCGAGGAACGGGGAGGCGTCGAGGTTCGTGACGTGGGCCTGCAGCGGGGCGCTGGCATCGCCCTTGGGCGCGGGCACGTACTTCAGCAGGACGTCGAAGAGCTCGTCGAGGTTCTCCGCATCCGGCACGTTGCCGTTCTCCGGGCGAGTGGTGGATGCCACACCGGCGCGGCCCGACGCATAGAGCACCGGCAGGTCCAGGGCGAGCTCGGCGGCCTCGGAGGCCTCGTCGTCCAGGTCGGAGGCCAGGTCGAGCAGCAGGTCATGGCTCTCCTCGACAACCTCCTCGATGCGGGCGTCGGGGCGGTCGGTCTTGTTGACCACCAGGATCACCGGCAGCGACGCGGCCAGGGCCTTGCGCAGCACGAACCGGGTCTGGGGCAGCGGGCCCTCGGACGCGTCGACCAGCAGCACGACACCGTCGACCATGGACAGGCCGCGCTCGACCTCACCGCCGAAGTCGGCGTGGCCGGGGGTGTCGATCACGTTGATCACGGTCACGCTGCCGTCGGCGTGATGCCGGTGCACGGCGGTGTTCTTGGCGAGAATGGTGATGCCCTTCTCGCGCTCGAGATCGTTGGAGTCCATGACGCGGTCGACGTCCTCGCCGCGCTGGGCCAGGGCCCCGGACTGCTTGAGCATGGCGTCGACCAGCGTCGTCTTGCCGTGGTCAACGTGCGCAACGATTGCCACGTTCCGAAACTCGACCGACGACACGTTGAATCCTCCTGGCTGAAGTAATGGGGTGGCCGACCCTCGTCTGTGAAGGTTGCTAGCAGGACAGGTGCGGTCCGAAAAAGGAACCATCGACGACTCACCGGGCATGCGGCCAGCTACAGCGTACCGAAATGGGTACGAGGTTCCCGATTCAGCCGGGTTGGAACGATCGGAACCTGCCGGAACGGCGGCAACGAGAGTAGAACGAGGACATGAGTACACCCCTGCTCACCGACGACGAAATCACCTCGGCCCTAACGGGCCTGCCGGACTGGACGCGCGCCGGCGACTCCATCACCCGCACCGTCCAGGCCGCGACCTTCCCGGCCGGGATCGAGCTGGTGCGCCGCGTGGCCGACGCGGCCGAGGAGGCCGACCACCATCCCGATATCGACATTCGATGGCGCCGGGTCACCTTCACGCTGTCCACGCACTCCGCGGGCGGGCTCACCCGGCTGGATGTGGAGCTGGCAGGCCGGATCGATCAGCTGGCGCAGTAGAGCTGGACCGGTCCCCCGGGTCGGCCGCGCGCCGCCGCGCCCAGACCAGCCAGCCGAAGAACCCCAGCACCCCGATCGCGTCCACCGCGCCGAGCCAGGCCAGGTACCACGGTCGCGGGATCGTCCAGATCGTCGGCTGCGCGAACGAGAGCACCCAGGGCACCCCGATCAGCGCGTTCACCAGCCAGTACGCGGCGATCACCCGGGCGCCGGCGACCTCGCGCAGCGGCCCGTAGGTCAGCCAGAGCAGCAGCGGCAGCAGCCACACCCAGTGGTGCGACCAGGAGATCGGCGAGGCCATCAGCCCGAACAGCTGCACCACCAGCAGCGCCCCCAGCCGGTCGTCGGACCGCAGCGACCGCCAGGCCAGCAGCGCCAGCACCGCGACGACCGCCACCCACAGCATCCACCAGGGCCCGAACGGGATTCGATGCCCGGCCAGCTGCCACGGCGCGCCCGCGTCGTGACCCAGAATGCGGCTCAGCGCTCCGCGCAGCGACTGATTCCACACCGAGCCGACCGGGCCGATGCGATTGGCGTCGCCGATGAGCGGGCCGAAATAGGTGCGGGTCTCGCCCGGTGAGAGTGCGAAGCTCAGGCCGATCGTCGCGGCGAAACCCAGCGCGGTCGCGACGGCGGCGGCCCACCGTCGCTGCGCCAGGAAGTACAGCCCGGTGACCGCCGGGGTCAGCTTGATGCCCGCGGCGATCCCGACGAGCAGGCCGGACCACCACCAGCGCGACGAGCGCACCGCCACCATCACCAGCAGCACCAGGAACACGTTGACCTGGCCGTAGTCGATGGTGGTACGCACCGGCTCGAGCCACATGCCCAGAGCCGTCCAGCCCAGGGCCGCGGTGCGCCAGCGGCTCTCGCGCGCGGCGTCGCCGAGCAGGAGCTCGAGGCTGATCCGCACGACCGCGTACAGCGCGGCCGCGATCAGCAGCAACCACAGCACCGCGATGAGCCCGAACGGCAGGAAGTGCAACGGCCAGAACACCACCGCCGCGAAGGTCGGATAGGTGAACGGCAGCGGAAAGTCGGGCGTCTTGTCCGCGTAGGTGAAGTCGTAGAGATGGCCGGTACCCAGCGAGGCCGCGCCGTAGACGTAGACGTGCAGATCGACCAGGTTCAAACCATTGGGCGCCAGGAACATCCACAGCAGCCGGGCCAGTACCGACAGGCCCAGCGCCGAGGCGGCGATGCTGCGGCCGCGAGCGAAGGGGCCGAGGCGCGGCCGGTCGCTGCCGCCCCCAGCGGCCGATCGGAGCTCTCGGTTCACTGCTCGCAACTTTCGGGTCGGGTTGGCGGGCCGGGTCAAGATTAATCACACCGCCCACGCGCGACGCGCGGCCCCGAGGGCCCAGGACACAACTTGGACACGCCGAGCACCATTCACCTCACCAATCCCACCGACAACACTGGTCACGCGCTATGTTCCGTTGATGCATCACATACCGTTTTGTTAGATGCAGGCAAAATCACTGCTGCGCTGTACAACACGGCGCTCCACTCCTAGAGTGGCACGGCGTACGCGATGCGCCACGCATCGCACTTTGACGTACCCGAGGGTAAGGACGGCTACACCAGTGCTTCGCACCAGAGGAACGCGGTTCGCATTGTCGGTGTTGGCCATCGCGGCCGGCGCGACCGTTACCGCTTCGACGACGGCCGTCGCGGCCCCCGCACCGAAGCCGCAGAGCCCTGCGAGCACACCCCTGGTGCCCGAGGGCGTCCCGGTCGACGCGCTCGTCTCGCTGGCCCCGGCCATCATCGGCGCGGCGGCAGTGGGCGACATCTCCTCCCCCGCGCACCAGTCCCTGCTGGGCCAGGCACAGCAGGTGCTGAACTCGGCGGGGCTGCCGCCGCAGGTCAAGACGGCTCTCTCGGCCCTGATCGCCTTCCTGGACGGCAGCAATGGCGGCGGCCCGGACATCCCGAAGAACGGCCCGGTCATCGCGCAGTTCCTCTACCCGTCCATCGGCAAGGACTGCATCGGTCCGGGCTCGGATTCGGTCGGCACCGCGCTGGCCGTGCCCGGTCCCGCCGAGCTGCCGCCCCCGGGACCGCGCGCCGGGCAGGCGGGTTTCGTCTTCACCGCGCTGGGCACCAAGGGCCTGACGCCGCACCAGGCCACGCCGATGACGGTGCAGTGGCTCAACCTGGACACCCAGCGGGGCGGCACGCTGCCGCTGACCGACGCCGCGCACATCAACCCCGGCGGCCCGGCCACTCTGTCCGCGATCGCGAACACCGGATCGGGCCGCATCGTCGCGACCGTCTCGGGGTCGCTGACCACCAAGCCCGCCGCGGACAAGGCCCCGATCACCTGCTCGTTCCTGCCCACCCTCGGCTTCTTCGTGGTGCCCTCCACCACATCCGCACCCGCGGAGGCGCAGTCCGGCACGGCGAAGTCCTCGGATCAGGCCGCGGAGCCGCAGACCCCGGCCACGGTCGAGCCGAAGGCCAAGGCCCCGGCCCAGCCGCAGATCGCGCCCGAGAACCGCGCCAAGGCGCACGTCCCCGCCTAGTTCCGGCATCCGCCGCCGTCGTCCCCGCAGTCTTCGCCGGGACCACGGCGGCGGTTCCGTCTATGCGGGATGACACGTGGGCGCGCGTGTGATCAGGCGAAACGGCGCGGATTCGACGCAATACGACCGCTGTCTGTGGTAAACCGCTTACATGGCGACTGTCGATCAGCTCGTACGGTCCGCATCATCCGCCCCCGCCGATTCCGCCAGGGCTCGCTCCCGGCATTCGGTCATGTCCCGCAAGTCCTTCCGGTCGGTGCTGTCCACCCGGTCGCACCGGTCGATCCTGTCGTTCCGCTCCGAGGGCTCGATTCTGTCCATCGGCTCGGCCTATTCGGTGCTGTCCATCGGCAGCGTCGGATCGGTGCTGTCGATCGGATCGGTCGGGTCCTTCTTCAGCCTCGGCTCGGCGTTCTCCGGGTTGTCGCGCTTCTCGCTGCTGTGCTGGATGGGCGACCGCGAGGTGCCCGAGGCCCGGCCGATGCTGCGCGTGGTTCCCGACGAACCCGACCTGTGCCTGGACCCGACCTGCCACTGCCAGACCTAGTCGATCACCACTGGCCGTAGCGCGGGGTGAGGATCGCGTTCAGGTCCACACTGATGCCGTCGATCCTGGTCCTCTTGATCTCGAACTGGTGCAGGTTCGCGGCGGGGTGGACGAATCCGGCCGGCGTGCCCCAATTGTGCTGCCAGAAGTACGAACCCAGCCCGGCGGAGTGGGCGAGTTCGATGGTGGGCGCGTTGGCGTAGACGCCGACGCGCTGGTAACCGACCACCGACTGCCAACCCATCAAATAGGGGCCGATCATCTCGGCGAATTCGGCCGCGCTCGGCTTGTCGTCGATGGAGGCGTAGATCGGCGCGGCGTCCGGCCCGCCGGCGGCGCGATGGAGTTGCAGGCCGCGGTCGGCGCACCGCTTGCCGGCCTCGAGCCCGCCCCGCCAATCCGCGGTCGGCCCCTTGCCGAACTGGTAGTTGGACACGATCGTTAACCCGGCCGCGCGCAGCGCCTCGACCTCGCTCGCCCGCAGCGGCTTGCCGGTCATGAATTCCGCGCCGGGACGACGGTCCGAGACGTAGCGAATCGCACCCGCGTGCCCGGCGGCCCGGATCGACTCGGCCGCGGGTACGCCCACCGAATAGTCCACGAGCGTCCCCAGGCGGTCGGCGGAGGCGGTGGGCGCGAATGCGGCGCTGGCCGCGGCGGTCACCGCGGTGACCCCGGCATAGCCGAGGAGGGTGCGGCGGGAAATTGGAACGGCACGCATCGACGAAGCTCCTTCGGGTCATCGGCACGAACGGCCGGGCCGGCAGCGGAATACGCCCGCCTGAGGCCCCCGGCCACGCCAGCACGCCGGCGGAATTGCGGAACCGCCCGGCACGGCCGGTCGAACCGCCGGCGCACCCGGCGCACCTTCCCCTATCTCTGTGCGCCGGGCACCCCGAACGTGCACTAATTTCACCACACTCACATGAGAACCGCCATGCTCATTGGACACATCAACCACACGCGTCCCAGAACATGCCCGGCCGGTCAGGACATGGCCGCCGTGATCCGCTCGCCGACGTTGATGGTGCGGATCGACGGATCGGCCAGCTCCTTTCTGACGAACCGCGCGACCTGGGCGGCGATCTGGTGCTGGATGCCCCCCAGGCTGCCCAGGGCCTTCGCACGCCATCGGTCGGGTTGCAGGCGAACCACGACGTCGCGCGCATGGGGCGGGGCCACATCGATGACGATGAGCAGCGGATCCGCCGCGCGCGCCACGAGCACCAGGGGAACCTCCACGTCGGCTCGATAGTGATGCACCCCGAGTACGGCGACGGTGATATCGAGGGTCACCGGGACGACCAGATCGAACATCACCGGATCCGGAGCCGCCGGTTCCTGCGCACCACCCGCCCCGGGCGCCTCCGGCCGCGCGACGACCGGCCCGGCCACGGTCCCGGTGATCGACCCGACCTCGGTGATCGACATCGCCTCGGACGCGGCCATGACCTCGGCGGCTCGACCGGCGGCCTCCGCGGGGTCAACGGCACGACTCGTATCGGCACTCGGTTCCGGCTCGCCCGGCGCGGGACGTTCGGCCAGGATCGGCGTGCCGACCACGCCGCGGACATCGACGCTGGCCATCCGGCGCGGTCCGGTCCGGATCGGCCCGACCGCGATGTCCCGCCCGGCCAATGTCTCGGCCACCTCGCGCACGCGGTCGACGGTGACGATGCGCGGAAAGAAGCGGTGCCCGAACTCGTCGTAGCCGATCCATTCGAATCGATCCCGCGAACGATGCGGCGATCGTTCGCGGTTCAGGATCGCCTCGACGTCGAAGACTCTCGCGCGCACCGCGGCCCGATCGGCCAGCATGGCGTTGACCCGGTTCGCCACCTCCCGCTGCACCAGCGTCGCGATCGGGTCCAGCAGCAGTTCGATGGCGCTGCCGATGGCCTGGGCGCGCAGCACGAAGCTGACGTCACGGGTCCGCAGGGGCGGGATGTCGATGACGATGAGCAGCGGATCGGCCGTGCGAGCGTGCAGCGTCAGGTCGATCTCGACCACGGCCTCGAGCCGCAGCCGCTGCCCGCCCAGTGTGACGGTGAGATGCAGCGTGACCGGCAGGCTGACCTCGAAGGTGACATGTGGGCCGCTGCGCACGATGTGCGGCTTGCCCACGCTGCCCTCGGCGACGAATCCGGCCAGGCCGGCGGGGCCGATCGAGAACGGGCCCAGGGCTATCCCCTGTCCGGCCATCCCGGAGACCGCGGCCTCTATCCGCGCCGGGGTGACCGCCTGCGCGACGAAGCGCTCGCCGAATTCGGCGTAGTCGATCCAGTGCGGCAGGTCCGAAGCAGGCTGCCGGCGTAACCGCGCTGGGCCCCCGGAAGCTCGCTCACTCACCGCGGGATGGCCGTGCTCGCTGGACTGTCGCATGTATTACCGAAACCTCGCTGTGCCGGATGGTGCGCCTGCCGTTCGCAATCCCACGCCTGAGCGTACCTACCGTCCAGTTGTCCATCCGAATACAACGGGTCGACGGAGACGGCTGGGGCTCGATCTCACGGCGAGCGACGGAGAGTGACGCACCTCGCAAAGTACGGGAGGGAGCGGCCGGCCCACGATGGCATTCAGTACCGCCCCGAGTTGCAGGTCCCCGTCCTGCCGATGAGGGGGCAGCAGGACAGGGACCGCGACGACGGCGCTGCCGGGCACCGCCGGGTCCATAGTAGGGCCAGGCACACGCGGATACCTCCCCCGAGTGGTCAGAATTCACCTTTTAAGAGCATATTCACAGCTGACCGAAGAAGACATTACCCGGCCGGTGGGCCCGCGCGGAACGGTGAATTCTCACTGTGGGCGAGTCGATGCCATGCGGGCGGTCGCCGTCGAGACGTCCGCGCGGGCACCTGATGCCGTCGCCGAACGGGTAGCGCGGCAGATTCCCGTGGCAGGCCCTGCCCGGACCGGCACTGCCTTACCCAGTGGGCGACCGTCCCACACGCGAGGAACGAATGTGGCTCAGTTACGCCATGTTTCGCTATGAAGCCGCGGAATCCCCGGTAGCACCGGCCAATTGGCGCCCTGCCCCGTGAAAGACCACCGAAATCCCGCTTATCCGGCAAACCGGTGGATACACTCTCACCGCGGACACCCGGCCATCGGAAGGGGTGACATCCTGCACGCGCTGTGGACTTACGTCGTCGATCATCACACCCAGTTGCTGACCGATTCCTATCTGCACGTCTCCGCCGTCGTGCAGTCGGTGCTCATCGCCACCGTGGTCGCGGTGCTGATCGGCATCGCCGTGCACCGCAGCCCGTGGGGCTCGGCGCTGGCCACCGCGGCGGCCAGCATCATCCTCACGGTGCCGTCGTTCGCGCTGCTGGGCCTGCTCATTCCGGTGCTGGGCCTGGGCGTGCGCCCCACGGTGACCGCGCTGGTGCTGTACGCGCTGCTGCCGATTCTGCGCAATACGATCGTGGGGCTGGCCGAGGTCGACCCGGCGGTCTCCGATGCGGCGCGCGGGGTCGGCATGGACCGGCTGCGCGTGCTGACCGGCATCGAACTGCCCCTGGCCTGGCCCGCGATCCTGGCGGGCATGCGAGTCAGCACGATGATGTCGATGGGCATCCTGGCCATGGCCGCCTACGCCAAGGGCCCGGGCCTGGGCAACATCATCTTCTCGGGCCTGGCCCGCCTCGGCAGCCCGACCGCGGTACCGATGGCCCTGACCGGCACGGTGTCCATCATCGTGCTGGCGCTGCTGCTGGATGCGCTGCTCGCCCTCATCGGCCGCCTCACCACACCGAGGGGAATCCGTGACTGAATCCGCCACCGGCACAGCCGAATCCGGCACCCGCACGCACGGCGCCGAGATCATCCTCGATGCGGTGACCAAACACTATCCGGGACAACGGGATCCGGCCGTCGAGGAGTTCTCGATCACGATCCCCGCGGGCGAGGTCGTGGTCTTCGTCGGCCCCTCGGGCTGCGGGAAGACCACCACCATGCGGATGATCAACCGGCTCATCGAACCGAGTTCGGGGACCATCACCATCGACGGCCGCGATGTCGCCGGGATCGACGCGGATCGCCTGCGCCGCGGCATCGGTTACTCGATCCAGCAGGCCGGGCTGTTCCCGCATCTGACCGTCGCGCGCAATATCGCCACCGTGCCCGGGCTACTCGGCTGGAACCGCAAGCGGATCAACGCCCGCGTCGACGAGATGCTGGAGCTGGTCGGCCTGGATCCCGGCACCTTCCGCCGCCGGTATCCCCGTCAGCTCTCGGGCGGCCAGCAGCAGCGCGTGGGCGTCGCGCGGGCACTGGCCGCCGATCCGCCCGTGCTGTTGATGGACGAGCCCTTCGGGGCGGTCGATCCGATCACCCGCGGACTGCTGCAGGACGAATTGATCCGGCTGCAGGCCGAATTGCACAAGACCATCGTCTTCGTGACGCACGACTTCAACGAGGCGGTCAAGCTGGGCGATCGAATCGCGGTGCTGGGCAACAGATCCAGCATTCTGCAGTACGACACCCCGGCCGCGATACTGGCCGAACCCGCCGACGAGACCGTCGCCGGATTCGTCGGCGCGGACGCACCGCTCAAGCAGCTCACCCTCACCCGGGTCTCCGACGTCGAGCTCGGGCAGTGCCCGACGGCCCTGGAATCCGATGAGCCACAGGCGATCCGGGCCGCGCTGGCCGAGCGGGAATGGAAGTGGGGACTGATCCTCGATGCCCAGCGCCGCCCGCAGCGGTGGGTCTCGGCCGGTCAGCTCGCACACGCGTCCTCGCTGCGGGAGGCCGGGCAGCCGATCACCGACACGGTGTCGCTGCGATCCACCCTGCAGGAGGCCCTGGGCACGCTGCTGGCCGACAGCACCGCCAACGCGGTCGTCACCGGGCGACGTGGCGAGTACGCGGGGCTGATCACCATCGATACCCTTGTCGCCCATCTGTCGGCAATGCGTTCGGAACATGGTGGTGCCGCGCCGGATTCGGTCGGCGCCGACACTGCAGGCGCAAGCGCCGCCGGGGCCGCGCCGCACGCGGACATCCCCGATTCGGCCGATGCGGGTGCAGCAGATACAGCTGCGGCGGAAGCGGATTCGGCGGGCACAGGGTCAGTCGGCACGCGACCGGCCGGCGTCGACTCGACTGACCAGGGGTCCGCCAGCGCGGGATCAGCTGGCATCGTATCGAATGCAGGCGAGGCCGATGTGGGTGCAGCAGATACGACCGCGGCGCAAGTAGATTCGGCCAGCCCAGAGTCGTCCGGCACCCGACCGGCCGGCGTCGACGCGGCTGACACAGGGGCCTCCGGCACGGGATCAGCTGGCATCGAATCGGATTCAGGCGGGACCGATGCGGGTGGGGCGCAGTCGTGAGCCCGGTCGATCGACGCCCCGAGCGGCGGGCGGAGCTCATCCGACTGGCGGCGCAACCGATCCTGGCGCTCGCGCTGGCCGTCGGCGTGCTGCTGTGGGCGTTCGACCGGAAGCTCACGGTGACGCAGCAGGCGAGCATCACCGGCGCCAACATCCTGACCGTCGTCCGCCAGCACGTCCTGATCACGCTCACGGTCGTGGTGATCGTTGTCGTCATCGCGGTGCCGCTCGGCACGCTGCTCACCCGGCCCGGATATCGCAGGCTCGCACCGGTTTTCGTCGGCATCGCCAATGTCGGGGCCGCGGCGCCCGCGATCGGGCTGATCGTGCTGTACTACCTGCTCACCGAGCAGACCGGATTCTGGGTCGGGGTCGCGCCGATCGCGTTCTATGCGCTGCTCCCTGTGCTGCGCAATACGATCCTGGGCTACGACCAGGTCGATCCGGCACTGGTCGACGCGGGTCGCGGGCAGGGAATGTCGGCGGCAGCGGTGTTGCGGCGCATCGAATTTCCGCTCGCAGTGCCGTACATCCTGGCCGGGCTGCGCACCTCGCTGGTGCTGGCGGTGGGCACGGCCACGCTGTCGTTCCTGGTCAGCGCGGGCGGGCTCGGTATCCTGATCGACACCGGATACAAGCTGCGCGACAACGTGACCCTGTGGGTCGGCGCGCTGCTCGCGGTCGCGCTGGCGCTGCTGGTCGACTGGCTCGGCGCGCTCGCCGAGCAGTTCCTCGGACCCCGGGGGCTGCGGTGAGCGCGCGGGCGGCGAGGGCCGAAATGTCACTCACCACAACCGTCCACACTCCGTGCCGGTCGGGACGCACTGCGCGATCCGCCGCACTGCGGGCATTGCTGAGCGTCGCCGCAACGGCGCTATGCCTGGTGCTGGTCAGCGCGTGTGGACTGGAGGCCGGTGGCGCCGTCCCGTTGCAGGTCGGGCCGGGCTCCATCGAGCCGGTGCCGGAGCTGAAGGGCGTCCAGATCATCGTGGGGTCCAAGGACTTCACCGAACAACTGATCCTCGGCTACATCATCGAATTCGCCCTGACCGCGGCCGGGGCGCAGGTGCGCGACCTGACCGACATCACCGGGTCCAACAGCCTGCGCGATGCCCAGCTGCACGGACAGGTCGACATCGCCTACGACTACACCGGCACCGGCTGGATCAACTATCTCGGCAACGAGCAGCCGATCCCCGACTCGCAGCAGCAGTTCGAGGCGGTGCGCGCCCAGGATCTGGCGAAGAACGGGATGGTGTGGACCGACCTGGCGCCGATGAACAACACCTACGCCATGGTGAGCAATTCCGCGGCCGCGCAGAAGTCCGGCGCCACCACACTGTCGGATTACGCGCGGCTGGTGAACACCGACCCGAGCGTCGGCGCGACCTGCCTGGGCACGGAATTCAGTGTGCGCCAGGACGGATTCCCCGGCATGGCGCACAAGTACGGCATGGATCTCGGCAAGGTGAACAAGAAGATCATGCAGGACGCACTGGTGTATCCGGCGACGGCGAACAACACCTGCGAGTTCGGTTCGGTGGACACCACCGACGGCCGCATCAAGGCGCTGCACCTGAAGCTCCTCGACGACGATCTCGGCTTCTTCCCGAAATACAATGCGGCACTGGTGATGCGCAAGTCGTTCGCCGACGCGCATCCCCAGATCGCCCAGGTGCTGGCACCGATATCGAAGGTGCTGACCAACGATACGATCACCGGGCTCAACGGCCTGGTCGACCTCCAGGGCCGTGAGCCCGCCACCGTCGCGCGCGACTGGATGGTCTCACAGGGATTCGTCACGGCGAAATGACGAGAGCGCAGCTTACGCGTTGAGCAACGGCTCGCTCCCGGCGCCGAGTTCGCGCGTGATGGTGTTGCGCACCGCCGGCCACTCGTCGTGCAGGATCGAATAGAACGCGGTGCTGCGAACCTCGCCGTCCATGCCGCGCGAGTGCGCCCGCCGCACACCATCGCTGGTGGCGCCCATGCGCTCGATCGCGGTGCGGGAGCGGGTATTCCGCACATCCGCCCGCAGCGCGATGCGGCGCACCCCCCACACCTCGAAGGCATGGGAAAGCAGCAGCAGCTTGGATTCCAGGTTGATCCCGGTACCGCGCGCCCGCGCCGAGAGCCAGGTGTTGCCGATCTCCGCGGCGTCCGGAATGGCCAGCAGCGGATCCCCGGTCGGCCGCCCGTGCACGATCGGCCACACCATGGGCCCCTGCCAGTAGTCGAAGCGGGTGAATCTGGTCGAGCCCAGCACGCCGCCGTCGGCGGTGGCGACGACCGCGAACGCCAGCCCGGTGCCCGCGACGTGCGCGGCCACGGCCTGGGCGACGTAGTCGGCGGCCTCCTCCAGCCCGTGCGGCACGGGTGTGTAGGCGAATGCCTCGCGATTCTCGGCGCCCGCGGCGGCCAAACCCGCAACATGGTGCGGCGCAAGGGGTTCCAGTCGCACCAGGCGACCGGTGAGAGCAACGAGTGCAGGCACGTTTCCCTCATTCTTTCGGACGGTCTCCGGCCCGCATCGGACAGGTAACGCCGCACCGGACCGTGCCCGGGTCGACGAACCAGCCCTGGCACGCCAGCAGCAGCATTGAATAGTGAAGTGAACGATAACGGAACACCGGCCGACCGCGCCGCAGGTGGCATGTAAATTCACGGCCTCGATTTGCGTGTCGCCCGGCGGGTCGCAAACCCGCTGTGTGCGGGCGGTTTCCGAGCACTCCACCGCACCGAAACCGACTGTCCGTTAATTCCGATTTCAGGCCGCCCGGGCACGTCGCCCCCCGAGGGGCGCCGGCGTGCCCGGGCGGCCGCCGGCACCGGTCGCGTCAGGCCGGAACCACGCCCCGGCCCAAATGCCGGGCGAACAGCCGACCCGAGTTGTCACCCATGTACTCGGGCACCTCGTGATGCCCGCCGGGGAACGCGTGCAACACCTTCTCCGTGGAGGCGAAGGCGTCGAACAGATCGAGCCCGTGCTGCCGGGGGATCTCCGCATCGTCCCACGGGAGCAGGAATTCGATCGGAATGGTCACCTGTTTCGCCGCCTCGATCAGGGCGGGATACGTGAAGACCCCGCCGAAGATCGCCGCGGTGATGCGCGGTTCGACCGCCACCAGCGGCAGCCCGATCGCGCTGGCGAGCGTCATGCCGGTGTAGCCGATCGGCGCGTCGGCCCCGATCTCCGGCAGTGCCTGCAGCTCGTCGATGACCGCACGCCATTCCGGCACCGCGCGCTCGGCCAGGGAGCCGTTGTACTCGGCGAGGATCGGGCCGAGCGGCCGGCCCGCCGCCCGTGCCTCCAGCATGTCGGCAACCCAGTGCTGGTCCTGCGCGTTACGGGGCCGATCGCCGTGTCCGGGCGCGTCGATGGAGGCGACGGTGTAGCCGTCGACGGTCACCGCGCGATGGGCACGAGCCACCAGTCCCCGCGCCTTCTTGTGCAGGCCGCCGGGGTGGCCCATCAGGACCAGGGGCGCGCCGTGCGGCCCGGATTCCGGCGACCAGAGCACACCGGTCACGTCGTCGATGGCGAAGGTACGTTCGATGACACCGTCGGACGATGTCTCAGAAATAAGATGCATGATGATGCCTTTCGGATTGCCTTGCTACTCAGGCACTCCCGGCGACATCTATATCAACCGACAACCGCGAACACGTCACGGAGCACCCACGGGGTTACAGCGTTCATGGGTCTCACCTCCTACTGTGATTTCACGGCGCGAAGGAATCTAGCAGCTCGCACGTACGCCTGTCCACACCCACTTTCGGCGCAGACCACGCGGTGCGAGGATGTGGATCTCGGTGTGCGCCAGGAAGATCTGGGCCGCCGCGGACAGCGACAGAGCTACGATGCGATGCCCAGCACCACCTTGACCGCGTCGTCGCGTCGCTGCTCGACGGTGTCGAACGCCTCGGCAATGTCGTCGAGTGGGAAGCGGTGCGTGATCAGCGGAGCGGTCCGCAGCAGTCCGCGCTCGGCCATCGTCACCGCGCGGCCCACCGCGCGGTTGCCCTCGCCGCGAATGGTGAACAGGGTCAGCCCCGTCTTCACCGCACGGTTCAGATCGGCCGTCACCGGGCCGTGGAAGTAGCCCACGAGCACGATGCGCCCGGCCGGTTTGCACATCCGGATCGCCTGGTCCACAGTCTCGTTCGCACCCGAGCACTCGAGCACCGCGTCGACGCCGAGCCCGCCGGTCGCCTCCAGCACTGCGGCGACCGGGTCGGTCTCGCCCGCGTCCACGACGACGTCCGCCCCCAGCTCGCTACCGAGTCGCAGGCGCGAGGCGCGCGTGCCGGTGAGGATCACCCGTGCCGCCCCCATCGCCTTCAGCAGCTGCACCGCGGTCAGCCCGACCGGTCCGGGGCCGATCACCGCGACGGTGTCCCCGGCCACCAGCCCGCCCATGGTGTCGATGGCGTACATGGAGGTGCCCGCGGTGGTGATCATCACCGCCTCCTCGAAGCTCACCGCGTCCGGCAGCCGATAGAGCGTGGACACGTGGTTGACCACGTATTCGGCGAACCCGCCGTCGACCGACATCCCCATCGCGCGGTGCCCCAGATCGGCGCGGCCGTAGTTGAGACAGGATGTGTACCGCCCGCGCACGCAGTTCTCGCAGCGCATGCAGCCGCGATGCGCCTCGACGACCACCCGGTCCCCGGGAACGAACTCCACGACCGTCGGCCCCACCGCGACGACCGTGCCCGCGTACTCGTGCCCCGGCGTGAACGTCCCGGGCTCGGGCTGCGACGGAAAGAACGACCCCGCACGGATTTTCAGGTCCGTGCCGCAGAGCGATGCGGCCTCGACGCGCAGCAGCACCTCTCCCGGGCCCGGCTCCGGCACCGGCTTCTCGATTACGCGCAGCTCGCTCGGGCCGAAGATGACCGCCGAGCGCATGGTGCGAGGAACGGTGTGCGTCAATGCCATCGCGAATCCCCTGTCAACGGGCCACCGAGGTGGGTGACGACCGTGTCCATCAGACTTCTGTCGATCACCCTGTCCAGGTCCGGCAGGCCGTTGGGCAACAGCCCGCCGATCTGCCGCATGCATGCGAGGGTGAAAGTGAACCGCTCGGGATCCAGGCCCTGGTTGACGGGGAACACGCCGTTCTGCTCGACGAGCCGGGTGTATGTCTTGTCGATCTCGGCGGCGGGATAGCCTGTCGCGGTGGCGATCTGCGGCACGACGATGGCGCGGTGGCCGTAGATGAACCGGTGTGCCTGCGTGATCGCGGTCAGGAAGCGGATGGCGACGTCCCGATGCGACGCGAGCCAGCTCGACTTCACGAAATAGGTTCCGTAGATGTAGTCCGGCCACAGCTGGTAGAGGTCGGTGAGCGCGTGCAATCCCGAGTCCCGCGCTTCGGCGTCGATCGACTGTTCCTGTTGCAGGACAGCGGAATCGATCTTGTGGGTGAGCAGGTAGCCCACGTATCCGGTATCGGCCACGCTCACGTAGTGCACATCGCCCGGCGTCAGATGCGCCGACTGATACACCGCACGGGTCATGATCTCCCGGAACGCGCCGACCGACTGGATGCCGAGGTTCTTGCCCTTCAGATCGCCCGGATCAGCTATGGCGGACGGGGTTTCGAGCACGACCGGCAGCCGATCGGCATACGAACCGATGACCACCAGCCCGGCGGCGGCAGCCGTGCCCAGCACCGGCTCCACGCTCGACCCGCCGATATCCGAATCCCCCGCGATGACGGACTGCAGCGTCGCGGTGCCCGCGGACAGGCCCTGCACCTGAACGGTCAACTGCTGCTGGGCGAAGAAGCCGTTCGCCTGGGCGACCGCGATGTCGGACTGCGCGAAGGCGGGCTTCAGCCCGGGCAGGGAGATCTTGATGGTTGTCGGGCCCTGCGGTGCATTCGCCGGCCGCGGAGTGCTCGCGCAACCGGCCAGCAGCACACCGACCACCGCGACCACCGAAAGGACA
This sequence comes from Nocardia albiluteola, assembly GCF_018860155.1. Classification (GTDB taxonomy): domain Bacteria; phylum Actinomycetota; class Actinomycetes; order Mycobacteriales; family Mycobacteriaceae; genus Nocardia; species Nocardia albiluteola. The sequence goes on along the minus strand of NZ_JAHKNI010000005.1, from coordinate 285,742 downwards.
TGTCGTTTCATGTATTTCAGCCCTCAGATTCCGATCTCCATGGCGCCAGCCGCGCCTCGAGCAGTCGCAGCACCCAGGTGAACGTGACACCGAGCAGCATCAGGATCACCACCGGGACGAAGACCTGCGCGATCTGGAACGTGTTGGCGTAGCTGACAATCACGAAGCCGAGACCCGATATCGCGGAATAGAATTCGGCGATCACGACGCCGACCAGCGCCCGGCCCACCGCCAACCGGATGCCGGTGATCACGTAGGGCAGCGCCGCGGGCAGCAGCACGTCCCGCCACAGCCCCGGCTCGGTGGCCAGGTATGAGCGCGCCACCTCGAGCAGTTGCGGATCGACCTCGCGCACGCCGCGGGCGGTGTTCAGGACGATCGCGAACACCGAGAACAGGAAGACGACAACGATTTTGGCGGTGGTACCGAACCCGACCCAGAGCACGATCACCGGAACCAGCGCGACCGTCGGGGTCGCGTAGAGCGCGTCCATCGGCAGCTCGAGCAGCGCCTCGACCACCCGGCTGCGTCCCATCGCCAGGCCGAGGGCCACACCCGCCACGATGGCCAGGCCCAGGCCCCACGCGAAGACGTTCAGGCTCTGCCCCAGGGCGCCCCACAGGCTCGGCTTGCCGAGCTGCGCCGGGCCGAACGCCATCGCCCAGCCGGCCCGCACGATCGCGGTGGGGTACGTGAAGAGAATCGGATTGGTATGGCGCCCATACCATTCCCACACGCCGAGCACGACGAGCAGGGAAAGGCCGCGCAGCAGAGCGCGCCGCACCGACCACGGCAGCCGGGGCAGCCGACCGGTCGTGGCGGCAAGCGGGGAGCTATCCAGGCTGTCCAAACCGCAACGCTCCCCTTATTTTGTGTTGGAGCTCAGCATAATCCGGATACGCTCGCACGTCCTGCGCTCTGCGCGGGCGCGGGATCGGTACATCGATGATCTGCGCGGCGCCGCCCGCCGCGAGCACCAGTATCCGATCCCCGAGCAGGATGGCCTCGTCGACATCGTGTGTGATGAACACCCCGGTGAGATCGGCGTCGCGCTCCCAGATCGCCAGCAGCTCGTCCTGCAGCTGCTCCCGGGTTATCGCGTCGAGCGCCCCGAACGGCTCGTCCATCAGCAACACCTCCGGCTGCACCGCCAGCGCCCGCGCCAACCCGACCCGCTGCTGCATGCCACCCGAAAGCTGGTGCGGGTAGCGGCTTTCCGCACCTTGCAACCCGATCGTCTCGATCAGCCGATCTACCCGCGCCCGATCGCGTACGCCCCGATTCCGCAGTCCGTACTCGATATTCGCACGCACGGACCGCCAGGGCAGCAGCCCGAAGTGCTGAAAGACCATCGCGATCTTCGCCGACGGCGCGGTGACGGGCTCCCCGTCGATCAGCACCACCCCTGCATCCGCACGCAGCAGTCCCGCGATGATCCGCAGCAGCGTCGTCTTCCCGCACCCCGATTGCCCCACAACACACAGCAACTCGTGCCGCCGAACCTCGAACGCGATCCCATCCAGCACCCGCTGCCCGCCGAACCCGCGAACAACGCGGTCAACGACGATCCGCTCCTGCACACCCATGTCCCCGCACTCCACTTTCCGCCCGTCGGCCGAAAAGTAACACGTTCCACACGCTGCGTGCAGGGGGTACATCGACCGAGGATCGCCCGACCGGGGACTCTCGAATTCACGGCATGCAGGGCCGGAAGCCCTGTGCCAGGTAGGCGGTCAGGTTCGTCGCCACCGAGGCGGTGCCCGGGGAGGGCAGCGGCGGTCGCCACATCAGCCGATGCGGAGCACCGCGCGATCGCCGCATCGCCCTTACGCCGACGACGCGGCGTCCGTGCCGATACCTGTCAGCAGGGTCGTGATCACCGACTCCATCGCCGGAGAGATCCCCTGGCCGGTGCGGGGCAGCAGCGCCGACAGCGCGGCGTCGTGGCAGATTCCCACCAGGATCGCGACGGCGGCGTCGAGATCGGCGGCGGCGTCGAGGCGTCCGAGGTTGCGTTCGGCGTGCAGGTAGTCCGCGAGCCGGTCCCGCCAGTCGCGTTCACCGCCCGGCTGCGCGGCGAACTTGGCCAGCACCTCCGGCTGGGCGAGCAGGCTCGCGAAGATCGGAAGGATGGCCCGGTGCATCGACAATCCCTGTGCCAGGTAGGCGGTCAGGTTTGCCGCCACCGATGCGGTACCGGGACCGGGCAGCGGCTCGAGCTCGCGGTGCACGGCATCGACGTGGGCGCGCAACGCCGCGGCCAGCAGCTCTTCCTTGTCGGCGAAATGGTTGTAGAGCACGCCGTCGGCGACGCCCGCCGCCCGCGCGATCGCCCGCACCGTCAGACCCGCGCCGCCCTGCTCGGCGAGCAGCTGCGCGGCCGTCGCGATCAGGTGCTGGCGCAGGTCGCGGTCGTCGCGATCGCGCAGTGCGGCTGCCTTTCTGGGGGACATGCGGTCCTACGGTAGCGGCTTCGTCGCGGTGACCAGCCAGGCGCCCGAGCTCAGATGCACCCCGTCCGGCCGGGCGAACGGCACCAGCGCGCCCGCGATCGCGGCGCGGACCTGCTCGTCGGCGGCGAAGTCGTGCAGGCTCCGGTGGTAGCGAATCGGCCCCCAGTCCATGATGAATCCGGTGGCGTCGGCGATATCGCTGCCCCAGATGCTGTCGGCATCGATGCGACGCACCTCGACACCGGTGAATCCGGCGCTGGTGAGCAGCCCCCGCATGGCGCCGGGATCCGCGAAGTCGTTGAGGCTGTGCCCGATCTCGAAGCCTGGCAGGTGCGCCGCGGCCGCCGAGAACGCGAGGCCGACCTCAGAATCGCTCAGCGCGGGCATGGACACGAACGCCAGGCGCCCGCCCGGCCGCAGCGCCCGGGCGATATTGCCGAAGGCCACCACCGGATCAGCGAAGAACAGGACGCCGAACCGGCTGATCGCGACGTCGAACGCGGCGTCCGGGAACGGATGCACCTGCGCGTCGCCCCGGGTGAACGACACATTGTCCACCGCTTCGTCCCGCGCCTGCCGTTCGGCGCGGGCCAGCATCGGACCGGACAGATCCACACCGGTCGCGGCGGCCGCACGCCGCGCCGCCAGCCGAGTCAATTGTCCATTGCCGCAACCGATATCGAGGACACGGTCACCTCCGCCCACCCGGGCAGCCTCCAGCAGCGGTTCGTTGAAGCCGCTGTTGACCGCGTCGTACCGGTCATGGTTCGCGGCCCAGTGCTCGCCCTCGTAGCCGTTCCAAGCCTCGGACTGGGCGGTATTGACGATCTCGGTCATGGCGCCGAACTCCTTTATGAACAGACATTCATGAACTGTTGTTCATAATGCGCTCACGAGCGCGCCCCGTCAATGACGACCTTCATGGGTTCGCCCGGTTCATCGCGCTCTTCAGGCACTGGCGATGGTCAGCGCGAAGGGCTTCATCCCGCGATTGCGGATGATCGAAGGCACCCGCGGCATCAGCGATTCGGTGCCGCGCGCGGTCGTGACGTCGCCGAGGTCTTCGCTCCACGCGTCGGCCCAGCCCAGATCGGCCAGCAGTCGGCGGACGACTGCCTTACTCGAGTTCCGCGAGTTTTCCTGTCAGCAGGGCTCGTTCGGGTTCGCTGCCGCAGCGTGCGAGGGCGAGTTCGAGTTGAGCGCGCGCTTCGTCGATACGACCCAGGCGCGTGAGCAGCTCGCCGCGAACGCTGGGCAGCAGATGCGAATTCGCCAGGGCCGGTGCGGTTTCGATCTCGTCGACGACGCGGAGCGCCGCAGCGGGGCCCTCGGCGAAGGCCACCGCGACCGCTCGGTTGAGATCGACCACGGGCGAGGGGGCCAGGCGGCCCAGGGCTTCGTAGAGGAGCACGACGCGGTCCCAGTCCGTGGTGTCGACGGACGTTGCGACGGAATGGCATTCGGCGATCGCGGCCTGCAATCCGTAGGCGCCCAGACCGCGGCCGACCTTCGCGGCCCGATCCAGGGCCGCGCGTCCGCGACGGATCGCCGCGCGGTCCCAGCGGGAACGATCCTGGTGTTCCAGCAGAATCGGCCGGCCCGCGGAGTCGGTACGGGCCGGGAAGCGTGCCGCGGTCAGTTCGAGCAGCGCCAGCAGCCCGTGCACCTCGGGTTCGGCGGGCATCAGCCGGGCCAGCACCCGCGCCAGCCGGACCGCCTCGCCGGCCAGGTCGAATCGAATCAGGTTCCGCCCCGAGGTCGCCGACGATCCTTCCGTGAAGATCACGTAGATCACGCTCAGCACCGAGCCGAGGCGCTCCCCGCGTTCCTGCGCGGACGGTACCGAGAACGGAATGCGTGCCGCGCCAAGGGTTTTCTTCGCTCGCGTGATCCGGGCCTGCACGGTGGCCGTGGGTGTGAGGAACGCCTTGGCGATCTCGTCGCTGGTCAGGCCGCCGACCACCCGCAGCGTCAGCGCGATCCGGCCCTCGGGCGGCAGCAACGGGTGACAGGCGATGAACAGCAACGCGAGCACATCGTCGTCGATCTGATCGGGATCCCATGGCGCATCAGGGGATTCCACGGGCGGGCCACCGGCGGCGACCCCGCCCTCGCCCAGTTCGCGGGCGAGGGCGGAGTAGCGGTCGTCCAGCGCGGCGCGGCGACGGAACCCGTCGATGGCCCGCCGCCGCCCGACGGTGAGCAGCCACCCGGCCGGATTGCGCGGCACCCCGTCGCGCGGCCAGTTCACCAGCGCCTCGGCGAATGCCTCCTGCGCCAGGTCCTCGGCCAATGCGAAATCGCCGGTGTAGCGGACGAGCGCGCCGACGATCCGCGCGGACTCGATCCGCCACACCGCGGCGACGTCCTCCCGGCGGGTGGAATCGGTCATCGCGCCGGGCGACTCACAGTTGCCCGGTCGCTTCGCGCCACGCCCGCTCCTTGCGAATCCACTCGTTGTCCTGCGGGAATTCGTCGATCGAGGTGACCCGCCGAATTTCGGTCTTGAAGCCCGTCCCGAAAGACGGTGCGCGCCTGGCCCATTCGATCGCCTCCTCCTTGGAGGCGACATTCAGGATGTAGAAACCACCGAAGAGCTCCTTGGTCTCCCCGTACGGCCCATCGGTGACGACCGGCGGCTCCGACGAATAGTCCACCACCACGCCCTCGTCGGGCCCGGCCAGCCCCTCCGCCGCGACCAGCACCCCGGCCCGGATCAGCTCGTCGTTGTACCGCCCGACGGTCTCCAGCACCTTGTCGAAGTCCGCCCCGGCCATCGCCGCGTTGCCCTCGTCGGTAGCCCGCCAGATCAGCATGTACTTCACGATGTGTCCTCTCCTGTTCCGGGTCGCCATCCGACCCTCTCACCAACAAGGTCGAATGGCGAACACGGCGGATCGACACGTCCCGGAAAATTCTTTCCGGGACCGTATCAGTGGTGCTCGGCGAAGTCGTGGATGAGGACGCCGGTCGGGCCCGGATCCTCGATCATCGGGGTGTGCCCGCAGTCCAGGGACACGATCCGAACCCCCGGGACCCGGCCGTAATCCCGGTAGGACGCCGGCAGCCAGCGCTTGTCCTCGGAGCCGTAGATCACCATGGTCGGCAGGTGCAGGGCCACTAGGCGATCCGGTTCGGTCTCGGCCCGCAGATACGCATCCGACGCGTTCGACGTGGCGGTGAGGCCGCGGTACGTCATTCCCCGGACGTCGGCGACGAGTTGTCCGGGAATCGGCACATTGCGGGTGAAGGCACTGCTCAACAGGTACCGAATGGCGGCGTCCGGCAGCAGCGGCCACAGCGGCTGCCCGATCGCAGGGTTGAAGAACAGCCCGCTGACCGGGCTGCTGTCGGTGTACGCGTCCAGCCGCGCGCCGGTATCGATGAGCTCGAGCGCCGACACCAGATCGCGGCGCTGTTCGGCCAGCGAGGTCGCCACATAGCCACCGGTCGAATGCCCGACGACGACGGCGTGCCGCACGCCGAGCCGGTCGAGCACCTCGCCGACCCGTCTGGCCTGCTCCTCCATGCTGTAACCGCTGTCCGGCTTGGCCGATTCACCGTGCCCGAGCAGGTCTATCCGCACCACGTACCGATCCTGCAGGGCGGGCATCACCTGGTCCCACCATGCGGTCGATCCAGCCAGTCCGTGCAACAGCACGACGGCATCCGCGCTGGGAGCCCCGCTGGCGACGACGTGGATGTCGCCGCCGGGAAGATGCACCATCTGCCCCTGGTCCTGCGGAGCGGCGGCGGCGCCCGGGGTCGTTGTCGCGAACAGCGCGGCCGACATCGCGGCGATCATCAGCCCGATGCGTCGCCGCCGACCCGGCGCTACGACGGTGGTGTTGTTCATGGGTCCTCCTTCGGTCGATCCGTGACACCACCACCTTCGCGGGCGAGGGCCGCTCGGGTCTTGAATAAATGTCCGGTGTGCTTCCGGGGTGACGCTGCAGTCGTCCGCGCCCAGCGCCGACTCGTCGCACGCCGAATTACCCTCCCCGCCAGTCGGCATCGGCCACACCAGCTCGACGGTGATGGCGGCGGCAGGTATCCAGCCGAACCCTAACGTCCCGGCGCGATCGGATAATCCTCGACGGTCATCGAGTTGTAGACGCGTGCGCTTTTGGTGGCGAGCCGGAGGAAGGCGCGGCTCGGGCCCGGGGGTAGTACGGAGAGCAGCCGAGTGCCCAGGACCAGCCCCCGCACACCGAGCCGGGACGTCGGGATCAGGGTTTTCGCCGCGCTCATCGCCACCGCACGCCCGTCCCGCACATGCCCTGCCATCGCGCGCTCGTAGGCGGGAAAGGCGATGCCGGGGTCACCGCCCGCCCGCGCGAGCTCGCCCGCCAGGACATACGCGCCGACAACAGCCAAACTCGTGCTGCCGCCAACGGCCGGACCGGGACAGTAGCCCGCGTCACCGACGAGCGTCACCCTCCCCCGCGACCAGGTATCCATGCGCACCTGGGTGATCGAGTCGAAATAGAAGGCCGGAGCGTCGTCGAGCGCGGCTAGCCACCGCCCCACCTCCGGATCGAAACCCCTGAAGGCGGCCCGCAGCAGCTCCTTCTGCCGAGCTACATCGCGGTAGTGGTAATCGAGTTCGCCCGGACTGCGAAACAGGAACAACGCCCGGCTCTCGCCGAGGTGCCGCGCACTGTACATCCCCGCGGTACGACCGACACCGACGTGAATGCGGAGTTCCCCATCGGCGCCATGGGTTTCGGGCAGCGAGAGCACCGCGAGATAAGCCCCGGTGGAGGCGCTGAATCGCGACTCGTCACCGAAGACGAGCCGACGCACAGTGGAGTGCAACCCATCCGCACCGACGATCAGATCGAAGCGCCGCGGCGCGCCCGTCTCGAACTCCACCTCGCCGTCCGGCGAGATCGCGGTGATCGAGTCACCGAACAGGTACTCGATGTCCTCGCACCCGGCCTCGTAATAGATCTCACTCAGCTCGTCCCGCATGATCTCCGCATGCCGATCCGAGGCAGCACCGAACACCTTGGCCAGATCCACCCGGGTCGCCCGTTGTTCCCCCTCCGGCACCAGCGCCATCCGGGTCGTCCCGGTAACTCTCGCCTCGATGAGCGAAAGCACACCCATCTTCTCCGAGATGTCCATCGCCGGCCGGAACAGATCCACCGCATGCCCCCCGGTCTTGCGCGCCCCCGGAGCCCGCTCGACAACCGTCACCGAAAAGCCATGCCTGGTAAGCCAATACGCCAGCACCGGCCCCGCAATACTGGCGCCGGAAATAAGAACCCGCATAGATGTGCCTCACGTCTCGTCTGTTGTCAGGACCCCATCCTGCCGACAGACAACGGCACATGTCTTGTAAGAATGTCAGCGGAGTGGTGTCTGGATCACGGCCGCGCTCGAGGCTCTTCCAAAACGGTTGCGCTCGTTGTCATTCCACATTGTTCGACTTCGGTGGCAAGGGACGATGCACGAGGCTTGGACCAACGTGTTGGTCAGTGGATCGGAACCTTGGTTATCGGTACCTCGAGTCGCTCATCGTGCCTCGACCGGACCGTGCCATGTCGTCGTGCCGCGGTCGACCGCGAGGGTTGAGAACGGCGCGTTCGGGCTGGCGCCATGCCAATGAACCTCGCCGGGCCCTGTGACGATGACGTCGCCGGGGGCGACTTGGATCGGGTCCTCGCCGTACTTCGCGACAACGCCCGTCCCGGCGGTGACCACAAGCACCTGGCCCCCCTCGTGCGCGTGCCAGTGGGTGTGCGCGTCCGCGTCAAGCGTCAACATGATCACGCTGTCGGCGCTCGCGACGTCGAGCGTCCCATCAGTTCGAGCTTGCCGCTGCCGGTGAAGTACTCCGGCATTGCGACTGCGGGTACCTCCGCTGCCCTGGAGTGGTAAATCTCCATGGTCATGCCCTTCTCGTGGGATACGGTCCCGGGAAACGTCACACGCGAATCGACCCTGGCACGAGAGCAGCCAGCCCTGCGCGCACCTCGGCGATGAACTCGGCAGGAACCTCGTAGGCAGCGAAATGGCCACCCCGCACCGGCGTGCCGTAGTAGCGCAGATCGGTATAGCGAGTCCGTGCCCAGCGCTCGGACAGCGCGACGTTGTCCGCGGGAAAGAGAGAGTACGCGGACGGCGCGGGCACCTCGTCGAAGCTCCCCAAACTCGACGCAAGCGAATCCCAGTACAGGCGCGCCGATGAGGCCGCCGCAGCACACGTCCAGTAGACCATCACGTTATCCAGCAACTCGTCCTTCGTAAAAGAGTTCTCTATATCATCGCCGCAGTCCGACCACGTTTTGAATTTCTCGACGATCCAGGCGAGCTGGCCGACCGGCGAATCGGTCAGGCCGTATCCGAGCGTCTGCGGCTTGGTCCCCTGCTCGATCGCGTATCCGACCTCGGCCTTGCTGGAATTCTCGATGCGCGCGAGGTAGCGCTGCTCCTCTTCGGTCGGCCCGCCGAACTCCGTGAGCTTCGCCGGATCGGCGAGCGCCCAGTTGACGTGGATCCCGATCAGCTTCGCGGGATCGGCCAGCCGCCCGATCGTCGAACTGACCTGCGCTCCCCAGTCGCCGCCCTGAGCTATCCAGCGCTCATAGCCGAGCCGGTCCATCAGCTCGATCCACGCCTGCGCGATCTTCTCGACATTCCAGCCGGTCACCGTCGGCTTGCCGCTCCACCCGTAGCCCGGGAGCGACGGAATCACCAGATCAAGAGCGTCGGACGCCTTCCCGCCGTGACTGACCGGATCCACGAGCGGATCGATCACCTTGACGAATTCCATCACCGACCCCGGCCAGCCATGCGTCATGATGCACGGCGTCGCCCCGTCGATAGGCGAGCGGACGTGCAGGAAGTGGATGTCGACTCCGTCGATCGTCGTGGTGAACTGTTCGTAGCGGTTCAGGCGATCGGCGACACGCCGCATCTCGTAGGACTCCGACCAGTACCCCGCGAGGTCCTGCACGTAGGCTTGTGGAATTCCCATCGACCAGTCGTCGACGGGCTCCCTTTCTGGCCAGCGCGTCCGCGCCAGCCGCTCGCGGAGGTCATCGATCACCGCGTCGCTGATCTCGACGCGGAATGGACGGATCTCGGTCATATCGCTCCCTCCTATTGGTTGTTGTGTGCGTGGGACTCGAGTCGCATCGACTTCTATCGTTTGTTCGCGAATGTGCGTTGTATATGAGAATTTCTCGACACTCAGGTCCGCGGCTGTTTGGCAATACGCGTCCACCCTCGAGTGGGTAGGGCAATTTCGTCGACCGATAGTCCGTTATCAGGTCAGTATGGTGAGTGCTGATTGAAGATAATGGCCAGGCTTACGATTTTCCCGTCTCGGAGTGCGAAGTAGCTCGACATGATCAGCTCGTCGGGCAGGTTGGTCTTGTCGTAGTCGCCGTCGTACTTCGCCCGGACGACGATGTCGCCGTAGTGGTCGATGACCTCTCGGACCTCCATGGTGACGTGGTCGCCGACGAACTCCTTGGCCAGGAACTTGCGGATGGCCTCGACGCCCCAGATCTCACGGCTGTTGTCGTTCACGTAGGCGTCCGGGGTGAAGGTGGCGACAATTCGCTCAGTGTCGAAGGCGTTGACCGCCGCGATGTGCTCGGCGATGACAGCGGGCAGTGCGGTTATCACGTGACTGCTCATTGGTAGCGAACTCCTTTATTCTCGGGTTGGCCGTTCGGCCGAGCGACGGCGTTTGGCCATTGGCACGGATGATGGGCGGCCGACCTCGGTCATCAGGTCGTGCGTGGCCTCGGGTCGCGCGTTCAGCGGTTGCGTAGCGCGATCCCCTCGCCCTGGAAGACCTCGTCGTAGTAATGGATGACCAGCGGCTGGGTCAACATCGCTTCGAAGGTGGCGGTGAAGCCATGCTCGGTACGCCAGTCGAGGTAGTCGGTGTAGTTGTGCCGCTCGGTCCACCGGGTCAGCCCAGCGACATGGTCGACGTCATCCTCGTCGCGCAGGATACGAATGTCCTCGCATCCTGCGTGCTCGAGACTCACCCGGAGGATCTCCAGGAGGAGTTTCGCCACGTCATCGCCGCGGCCTGGCCGGGCGAAGAACTCGGTCACCACAGTCGTGCTCATCGGATGCTCCCTTCGTGGTGTTCGCGGCGTCCGTTACGTGGACTGCGGGGCGTGAGTACCACGCTCGACCATCCGGTCACCGGAGTGTCAACCCCCGGCGGTGCACTGGACCCTCCCGTAACGGGAGAGTTGATACTGGGACCATGCGCGAGGGCCTGACGATCGGCGAGTTCTCCCGGGTGACCCACCTCAGCGTCAAGACGCTGCGCCATTACCACGACGTGGGGTTGCTCGCGCCGATGCACATCGGCCACGACACCGGGTACCGCTACTACTCGCTCGACCAGGTCCCGACCGCACAGGTGATCGTCCGACTGCGCAATCTCGACATGCCGATACCCGACGTGAAAGCCGTCTTGGCCACCCAGGACGCCGCCGCGCGCAACCAGTTGATCACCGCGCACCTCGCCCGGCTGGAGCACCAGCTATCCCTGACGCAGAGTGCGGTCGAAGCACTACGCGACCTGTTGAACCGGCCGGCGAGCGGGTCGGATATCGAGCACCGTACCGTCGCCGCCCAGCCCGCGATCGGCATTCGCGAGATCGTCGACCGCGAGGACGTACTGAGCTGGTGGCACGGCGCGCTGGGCGAGCTCTACGGCCTTGCCACGGCCCAGAAACTGCACCCCAGTGGACCGAGCGGAGGCGTGTTCACCAGCGAGTTGTACCTGAACGAGCATGGCGAAGCAACGCTGTTCGTTCCGGTCGACGAGGTCGCACGTCCGGTCGGCCGGGTCGAGTCGCTCGTCGTGCCCGGCGCCGAACTCGTGATCGCCACGCACCACGGCCCGCTGGACACCATCGACCTGACCTACGGCGATCTCGGCACCTACGCAGCGCGGCACGAGATCGGCATCGAAGGGGCACTGCGCGAGTACTACCTGCGCAACCCGCTCGAAGTGTCCCGGGAAGAAGACCTCGTCATCGAAGTCGGCTGGCCGATCTTCAGGTCCGATGGTCAGACCGGCAACGAGGGGACCCTCCCGGAACGGTCGGCTCGACCCTCCCCTAACGGGAGACCCCAACCTGAGTGCTGAACACCAGTACACCGCCTCGACGGTGACCTCCCCGGTGGCGTCGTCGATCTGCAATTCCGATTCACGTTGCGGGGCGGGCGCATTGGCGAACCCGGTCATCGAGCACTGAGAGAGGAGACAGCACAATGATCACACTCGGTAGGTATGGAGCCTGGCTCCACCCCGTGTACGACGATCCCAGCCGCATCGGCTACGCGGTCGAGGCCGAGGCGCTGGGCTACGGCGCCGTGTGGCTCGGCCTGGGGCAGCGTGACGAGAGCGAGCTTCGTTTGGTCGAACAGGTCCTGGACGCGACCAGACACGTCGTCGTGGCGACCGCGATCGTCAACATGTGGACCAACGACCCGACCGCGCTGGCCAAGTCCTGTGACCGCCTGGAGGCTCGCCATCCTGGTCGTTTCCTGCTGGGCATCGGAATCGGCCACCCGGAATCGGTGACCGGCTATCGTTCCCCATACCAGCACATGGAATCGTTCCTCGACGCCCTGGACGCCGAAGGACATCCCCGGGACCGTCGCGTCCTCGCCGCGCTCGGACCGCGAACGCTGCGCCTGGCCGCCGACCGCGCCGCCGGAACCCACCCATATCTGACGGTGCCCGGCCACACCCAGCAAGCCCGCCGCCTCCTCGGCCCGGGCTCGCTGCTCGCCCCCGAGCACACGGTGGTCGTCGACACGGACACCACGGAGGCTCGCCGGCGTGGCCGCGCCTTCGTCAGCAATCCCTACCTGCGACTCTCCAACTACGTCAACAACCTCCTGCGGCAGGGCTACGACGAGACCGACGTCGCCGGCGACGGCAGCGATCGGCTGATCGACGACCTGGTCCTGCACGGGACGCCCGAAACGATCGCCGCCGGATTGGCCGGCCACTTCGCTGCCGGCGCGGACCATGTCGCCATCCAGGTCCTGCCCGGAGAAGGCGAGGGGCCCATGCCGGGACTACGAACCCTCGCTGGTCAACTGATCAGCTGAAGGTAGCCCGGCGCGAAGGCCACAGGACCGGTTCGGTTGGGGTGCAGCAACCGGGCCGGCTCTCCCGACCGAGTGCCGTCTCCGGTCGGCGCCCCACCTGACCGAGAAACACTGACCCTGGGCTATGCCGGGGTACTCCAGCTTCCTACGCCGGGGTAGTGGTGCAGCCGAACGGAATCCGGCGCGACTGCTGTAGCACGCAACCGGTGCCACGATCGGGGAGACGTCGCCTTCTCGACGACACAGTGACCGGTCGGCTGTACCACGATTCGAGCCCTGGTGGTAGCGGGCACGCGATCAGCTCTCGTGTCTGGCCGCGTCTCCGATCCAGGTCGCGATCTGGGTGCGAGAGGTTAACTCGAGCTTGGCCAGGATGTTCGCGACGTGGGCATCTGCGGTGCGCTGGGAGATCACCAGCCGGGATGCAATCTGCTTGTTGGTGAGCCCTTCGGCGACCAGGTCCGCCACCTGGCGTTCACGTTTGGTCAATGTCGGCCGGCTGACGGGTGGCGTGCCGGCCGGTTGCTCTTCGTTCAGCGCGTAGGCGACCGCAGCGTTGATTCTCATTGCCCGGCCGCGTCGCCACGCCGCATCGAAGCGCGCTTCACCGAGTGCGCGACGCACGACACGCTCGCAGTCGAGGTGGGCCTCGACCATCTGCGGGAAGTAGATCGCCGCGCCGGGGGCGGTCCGCATCATATTCGCCGCAGCGCCCATCAGCACGGCGGCTCGCTGGTCGTCGGTGCCGGCCGCGATCCACGCCAGCACTTCGAGATCGAGCGCCGCGACGAGAAGGCTGCGCACGCGCTGGTTGAGCCGCAGCGATTCCCGCAGCAGATCCTGTGCGCGGGAGTTCTCACCCTGCTGCCACGCCGCGATTCCGGTCATCCCGAGAGCGGTCGACCGGAACAACAACTCGCCGGCCGCCTCTGTGATGGACAGGATCTGCTGATAGCACTCGACTGCCCGTCCGGTGTCGCCCTGCTGCGCGTACGCCACACCGAGCAACAGCAACGCAGCAACGTGCAGACCCCCTCGCGGGTCGGAGCTCAGCACCTCGATGGCCCCATTGATACACGACACCGCGCGCGCGGGCTCATCTAGATAGAGAGCTAGATCGCCCTCCGCATAGGCGATCAGCGCCTGATTCATGGGCGTGGGATCGCGCTCGGCGAGCACACGCACCTGCGCGAGCAGGGTGGCTGCCGTCTCGAGGTCCCATTGCCGCGTGGCCATGAAGACGCTGGCGTGCAGCGCCCGGACCTGGTCGGCTGTCGAACGAGCGCAGGGATGGGCCTGGGCGCGGTCGAGCCAGCGGCGGCCTTCACCGAACAAGCCGCGGAAACTCCAGAACACAAAGGAGGCGGCGGTGATGCGCAGCCCCGCTTCGGCTGACTGCTCGGTCGGGTCGGACATGCAGAATTCGAGCACTGCACGGATGTTCCCCTGCTCGCGATCGAGCCGGGACATCCAGTCGAGTTGCCGGTCGCTGATCCAGTCGGCCTCGGCATCGAGCACCAGCAGTTGGTACCAGTCCCGGTGCCGACGCTGCAGATCCTCCTCCGCACCGGCCTCTCGCAGCTTGTCCTGCCCGTAGTCCCGTACGGTGTCGAGCATCCGGAAGCGGACCACACCCTGGGGTTCTTCCCTGATCACAACCGATTTGTCCACCAGCCAGGACAGCACATCGAGCAGCTCTGCCGCCTCGGTATCGGCACCGCACACCGCCTCGACGGCGTCGAGTTCGAAACCACCGGCGAACACCGACAACCGGGCCCACAGCCGCTGCTCGGCCGGGGTGCACAGCTGATAGCTCCAGTCGATGCACCACCGCAGGGTCTGCTGCCGTGTCGGCGCGGTGCGGTGGCCCCGGGTGAGCAGCGCGAACCGGTCGGTGAGCCGCTGCAGAATCTGGTCCGGCGACATGGTGCGCATCCGAGCCGCCGCGAGTTCGATCGCCAGTGGCAACCCGTCCAGCCGGGAACAGATCCCGCCCACCGCGGCCTTGTTCTCATCGGTCAGCGCGAAGCCGGGCACGACTGCCGCGGCGCGATCGGCGAACAGCGTCACCGCATCGTATTTGCGCAGCTCTCGCAGCGTCGGCTTGCGGTCGGCGGCAGGAACGCTCAGCGGCGGCAGTCGCCGCACCGCTTCTCCACCGATATCCAGCGGCTCGCGGCTGGTGACCAGGATCCGCAATCCTGGACACTCCGACAACAATGTCTCGGCCAGGCTTGCCATCGACTCGGCAACCTGCTCGCAATTGTCTACGACGAGCAGGGTTTCACGGGATCGCAGTAACTCGACCAGCGTGTCGTGGACCGGCCGGGCCGAATCGACCCGCACGCCCAGCGCGGCGGCGACGATGGGAGCAACCAGCGACGGATCACGCACGTCGGCCAGATCGATCGCCCACACCCCATCGGCGAAATCGCGTCGAGCAGCCGAGGCCGCCCGCAGCGCCAGTCGGGTCTTGCCCACGCCGCCCATCCCGGCCAGCGTCACCAGCCTCGACACCGTCAGGAGGCGCTTGAGCTCGGTCAGCTCAGCGTGTCTGTTGACGAAGCTGGTCAACTCGGGCAGCGCGTTGCCGGTGCGTCCTATGGTCTGTGACGAGGTCGGCTGACGGTTCTGCGGCTCGTCGTCGCGAGCGGCGGCGGGACCGCTGCGCAGGGCCATCCCGCCTGCCGGGTAGCCGCAGCGCTGCTGCACCTGCCGGATGGCCTCGCCGAGCTCCGCTGCGGAGGGCCGCTGCTCAGGATCGCGGTGCATCGACGATTCCACGACGGCGCACACCTCGGCGGGGAAGCCGCTATCGCGCAGGTCCGCCACCGGCCCCTCACCGATCCGCACGAACTGGGCCACCAGTTGCTCGCCGCTGCGCCGCTCATAGGCAGCATGCCCGGTCAGCGCGCAGAACAAGGTGGCACCGAGCCCGTAGACATCGGTGGCGGGAGTCGGAGTGCGGCCCTCGAGCACCTCCGGCGCGGTGAACGCCGGCGATGCCGACACAATGTCGGCAGCCGTTTCGAACCCGCCTGGGATGCGCGCGATTCCGAAGTCGGTCAGGGCGGGTTCGCCGTAATCGGTGAACAGAATATTGCCCGG
This sequence comes from Nocardia albiluteola, assembly GCF_018860155.1. Classification (GTDB taxonomy): domain Bacteria; phylum Actinomycetota; class Actinomycetes; order Mycobacteriales; family Mycobacteriaceae; genus Nocardia; species Nocardia albiluteola. Next base: position 270,074 of record NZ_JAHKNI010000005.1, on the reverse strand, counting down.
CTTCACATCGCGATGCACGATGCCCACCCGATGCGCACCCTCGAGTGCCCCGGCGATCCCGGCCCCGATCCGCAGCACGTCCTCCACCGGAAGCGGACCGCCCCGCCGGATCAGCGCATCCAGCGAGTCCAAGGGGTAATACGGCATGACCAGATAGGGCCGCCCGGCGCTGGTGACACCGACCTCCAGCACGGTGGCGATATTGGGATGCCCGGTCAGCCCGCCCATTGCCCGCTGCTCCCGCACGAACCGCGCCTGGTTCTCCTCATCCAATTCCCCGGTCAGGACCTTCACCGCAACCGTGCGATTCAACCCCACCTGCCGACAGCGATAAACTGCGCCGAAACCGCCGCGACCGATCTCTTCGGCATCCTCGAAGCCGACTGCATGCAACTCCTCCGCTACCGTCATGTTCACGTGACGGCGGGTTCGGTTCGCGGCATCGTCGATCATCAGCCGCGCGCAATCCTCTCGGTATGGCTGTGAGCACCGGACATGATCGACTCACCTTTCGACTGTGCCCAGCCTATCGCCCATGACGAGCGGGCATCCAGCTATTCAACGGATGCGGCACGGCATGTAGCGCTTTGCACTTGCCCAGGTCACCGCCGTTCCTTGTCGCCATCGCCCGACCAGGCCATGGCATCGATCTCCACCCGAAACGCCGGAGAAGCCAAGCCGCTCACGTACATCAGCGTCATACACGGCGAATGCGAACCGAAGAACTCGGCAAAAGCCGCGCGTCGGCCTTCGTTGTCGACTTCGCCGACCAGGTACACGGTCACCTTCACCAGATCCGCGACACTCATGCCCGCCGCCGACAGATTGTGCCGCACGTTCTCGAGCGCTACCGCGATCTGCTCGACCGCCGAGTCCGGCACCGAGCCGTCGACGCGCATACCGATCTGCCCGGACAACACCAGCCACCGCCCGCCTGGCCCGACCTCGATCTGGTGCGTATACGCCGCCACCGGCGCATGAACTTCCCGCGGATTACGTTCGATCTTCACAAGACTCGACCGTAAAGCTCCGCGGCCAGGATCGCACCACGGTCGACACCACCACCCCGACTCGCACTACAGGACCAAGCCCCAGTCGACCGTGTAAACCCCGGTGTGCCCGCCTTCAGATGGTTCACCGAAGCCCTCAGCGTGCACCGATAGTCGTGCACTTCGTCTGTTGTCAGGACCCCATCCTGCCGACAGACAACGCCACATGTCTTGTGTCAGAGACGAACCCGCGGCACAGAACGCTGCGGGCCGAACGCCAGGCGGTAACCGCTTACACGTTGAACCTGAACTCACCCCTTGACATCGGCCAGCGGGCGTGATCAACCGCCACTTTCCGAAGATTCGACGAACGGTGAATACCATTGGCGCACAACCGCTTCCGATACCTAGACAAAGGACGAGAGGCTGCCATCACCTACCCGAGTCAAGTTCCGAAGCAGAATAACCTCTGATCATGAGTGGAGCGCCCAGCATCAGGCTCGATACGCCCTGTAGCAGCCGATTACACGACATTGTCAGCCGAGTCTGGTCCGGGCACGAGCCGGAAGCGCGCGAGGCAGCATTCGAGCTCGCCGTGCGAAGTTACAAGAAACATTGACGGTTTATGGTAAGTCATGTCAGGCTCGGCGGGTGCCATCACCTCGTATCCGAAGAACGCAGGCCGAGCGGACAGCCGATACCCGGCGTGCTTTGCTCGACGCGACGTTCGAGGCGCTGGTGGAGGTCGGGTTCAAGGCCACCACCACAACCGAGGTCGCTCGCCGTGCGGGTGTGTCGTTGGGCGCGCTGCTGCACCACTTCCCCACCAAGGCCGATCTCCTGACCGCCGCGGTGGCGCACTCGTTCGGTCGCAGAATCGAGGACTACGGGGCGCTGATGGCCGATGTGGACCCGTCAGCGGACCGGCTCGATGTGGCGATCGATCTGTTGTGGTCGATGTATACCCGGCCAACTTTCACCGCATGGCACGAGTTGTGGGTGGCGGCCAGAACCGACCCGGACCTGACGGCCCCGGTGATCGAGATCGACCGGCAGTTCATGCTCGCCAGCGAACGGCTTTACGAGCAGTTGTTCCCCGACACCGACTCACACGGCAAGCTCGACTCGGCAGTCGGGCTGCACCTGGTCTACGCGCTGCTCACCGGCCTAGCGACAGCCCGATCCATCGACGGCTACGAGCCGTTTCGCACCGCAGCGGTCCTCGACGGGTTCAAGTCGATGATCCGCGCCTACCTCGACACCACCACACCACCATCGGGTCGCAGCCGATGAACGGTCTTCTGTTTCGCCACCAACCGAATATCGGCAACCACCGAGGGGGGAACCTCCATGAACACCACCGACCCGGCTAAGCGTGTCGTGCGTGCACGCCGTATCCAATTCGCTTATCCCACAGGATCACTCGACCGGCACTACGTCGACGGAGACCTGGTGATGAGCCATGTGATCGCCTACCTCTCAGCGACCTTTCCCGAGGGCGAGGACTTCTTCGTCCGCTCGGTCCGCCGCTTCGCCGATGAGATCACCGATCCCGAACTGAAGTCTCAGGTGCGAGGATTCATCGGCCAGGAGGTCACCCACGGTCGCGAACACCGCGCCTTGAACGAACGCCTGCAACAGATGGGCTACCCCACCCGACGCGCAGACCGCACCACGCGCCGCAGGCTGGAAGGCTACGAGCGCTTGTTCTCCCCGTTGACCTGCCTGGCGATCACCGCGGCGCTCGAACACTTCACCGCGGTGTTCGCCGAAACATTGTTGAGCGACGAGCGCGCCCAAACCCTGCTGGGCACCACCGAGGTGCGATCGATGCTGCTGTGGCACGCGATCGAGGAATCCGAGCACCGCGCGGTGGCCTTCGATGTCTACCGTGCCGTCGGCGGCAGCGAACGACGCCGGATCTGGGCGATGCGCGGCATCGAGCTCTCGTTCTTCACCGCGATCGTGGTCAACTCCACCCTGTCGCTGCTGGGCGACCGCGCCACCTACAACCCGATCCGGCTGGTGCGCAGCCTCGCCGCGATTCCCCGCTCCCCATTCCTGACACGCTCGGTTCAACGCCGAGTCGCGGCCTACACCGAACCAGGTTTCCACCCCGACGACTCCGATAACACCGCACTGCTGGAGCACTGGACCGCCGAACTGTTCGGCGAACACGGCACACTCACCGATCATCTGCGCTGACCATCAGCACTGAGGACACACCGATTCAGCAACCGGCACTACATCTTTCGCATGCGATCTCGCGCACGCCGACACAGGCGCGGCATGCACAAGTCATCGGAAGCCGCATACCGCGCTGACCAAACCGGCCAGCTCGTAGCGCCGGCGAAACGACTGAGCCCCCAACCACACCGGATGGGGGCTCGAAGTCTCTACCAGCAGCGATACACGCGCTGCCCTACTTCTTCGCAGAGGCTGATCCGCTACGGAACTCGACCCGCTTGGCATCGAATATCTGCACGTCAAACGCCCTGCTCAGAGTTCGACTCGTCAAGTGGCGCATCGGCGCCTGCGTTCAGGTGGCGCCAACGACGAGGGTGCTGATCGCGAAGTGGAACTACCGAAGCCGCGACAAGCTCGCCGACGACGACATCTGTATGGTGTGTCACCGAAAATACGGGCCGTGAACGGGGTATCTTGAATTCCGCCGATTTATCTTGAATTCCGCCGATTTATGAGGGATCGAACGCGCGTTGCTCATTCGGTGAGCGCGATACTCGGGCACGCGATGGTGGTCGTCCGCTAACTTCTGGGTCGTTTCCACGTGGGAGCAGGGTGCACAGTGGCGGTGAACGATCGCACGCGAGCGGCGGTTGCCGTTGCGAACGCGGCAGCAGCGTGCCTTCTGCTGGGGGGCTGCCCCCATTCGTCGAACGAGACGCCCACCTCGCCCGCCAGTGTCCCGCAGGTGACCGACGCGCCGGTGACCGGGCCGCACGATGGGGAAACGGTCCCACCACTTCCCCCTACGGTCCCACCACTTCCCCCTACGGTCTCGCCGCTACCTCGACATCCGGGGCCGAGCAGGATCGGGCCCCCGGCCCCGACCTCGGTCCCGCCCCCGCCCTCAACCCCGCCGTCGACCCCAGGATCGAGATCGGGGTCGCAATGAGCGGTCGGCCTCGGCACGGCCAGCCGCCCGATGCAGCGCCGGCCGCGCCGACGGATCAGCCGCCGCTCGCGCCGCCGGCGGCGGCGGCGGCGGCGGCGGCGGCGGACGAGCCTCCGCGAAAGTCCGACGTCACCTCCGTGTTCGCGGTCGTGGGAGCGGTCACCTCGCAGGCCGCCCTGATCTCCGGGTTGCTGTTCTACTTCGGCTGGACCTACAGCCACGCCTACTACGGCTACTTCGGCGTCGATGTCGGCATGCTCGGCCTGTCGACATCGGACTACCTGCTACGCAGCATCAACGTCACGTTCTGGCCGGCCATTCTGACGGTGCTGCCGATACTGGTCCTGCTCGCCGCCCACCACCTGCTCATCCGGCCCGCCATCGACACCGCCCGGTGTCAGCGGCAATCGGCGCCCGCCGGTATCGATCCCGAAAACGACGCCGAGACCACCCGACCGCCGCGCCCGGCAAAGGCCTGGCTCGCCCCGGCGCTGACCACAGTGTTCGGACTCGGCGTCGGGCTGCTCGGCGTCGTCGTGGTCGGGATCCTGCGGCGGGGTGACGTCGGTGTCCGGCTGGGTATCTATCTGCCGATCGCGCTCGTCGTAGCGGTCGTACTGATCGGCTACGTGATCGCGCTCCGGGCGAGATACCAAGCCCCTCTTGCTGTCCCGCTCGCCAAGTCCCGATCGACAACTCCCACACGGCCGATCACCCCCGCCCTGTCGATGCTGGTCCTACTCGCCCTGGGATTCCTGGGGGCGCTGTGGGCCGTCGGGCTCTACGGCGATCGCGAGGGCCAGCAGCGAGCGGAGTCCACCGCGCACAACCTGACCGACAGTCCCTCGGTGGTGCTCGACAGCGTCGCCAAACTCGCCATCCCCGAAGGCACCGCCACCCACGTGGCCCCGATCAGCGCTCCGGACGAGAAATACCACTACCAATACAGCGGCCTGATACTGCTCGCTCGCGCCCCGGGCTACTACTTCCTCATCCCGCAAAACTGGGAACAACGCCACGACCGCGTCTACATCGTGCGCGACACCGACAACATTCGCATAGACCTCGCCCTCAACCCGTAGGGTCCAGGGTCCGCGACTCGGCCCCGGGCAAGGGCCACCGTGCCGACCGCACGGTGGCCGAACCGACTGGGCTCGGCAGAGTCTCTACCAGCAGCGATACACGCGCGGCACAGAACGCTGCGGGCCGAACGCCAGGCGGTCACCGCTTACACATTGAACCTGAACTCGACGACGTCACCGTCCGCCATAACGTAATCCTTGCCCTCCATGCGGACCTTGCCCGCGGACTTGGCCGCGGCCATGGAGCCCGCTTCGACCAGGTCGGTGAAGGCGACGATTTCGGCCTTGATGAAGCCGCGTTCGAAATCGGTGTGGATGACGCCGGCGGCCTTGGGGGCCGTGTCGCCCTGGTGAATTGTCCAGGCGCGGGCCTCTTTCGGGCCCGCGGTCAGGTAGGTCTGCAGGCCCAGGGTGTGGAAGCCGGCGCGGGCCAGGGCGTGCAGGCCGGGTTCGGTCTGGCCGATGGATTCCAGCAGTTCCATGGCGGATTCGGTGTCGAGCTCGAGCAGCTCGGCCTCGACCTTCGCGTCCAGGAAGACCGCATCCGCCGGCGCCACAGCGGCTTTCAGCTCGGCGACCTTCGCCTCGTCGGTCAGGACCGACTCGTCGGCGTTGAATACGTACAGGAACGGCTTGGTGGTGAGCAGCGAAAGCTCTTTCAGCAGTTCGGCATCCACCTTCGAGCCGGCGGCGAACAGGGTGGTGCCGCCGTTCAGGATCTCCTGCGCGGCCTTGGCGGCGTCGGCGACCGGCTTGCGGTCCTTCTTGACCTTGGCCTCCTTCTCCAACCGCACGACCGCCTTCTCGAGGGTCTGCAGGTCGGCCAGGATCAGCTCGGTCTCGATCACCTCGATGTCGGCTGTGGGATCCACCTTGCCGTCGACGTGGACCACATCGTCGTCGGCGAACACCCGCACCACCTGGCAGATGGCGTCGGCCTCCCGGATGTTGGCCAGGAACTTGTTACCGAGCCCGGCGCCCTCGGACGCGCCCTTCACAATGCCCGCGATGTCGACGAACGACACGGTCGCGGGCACGATGCGCTCGGAATGGAAGATCCCGGCGAGCTGGTCGAGCCGGGGGTCGGGCAGCGGGACCACGCCGACGTTGGGCTCGATGGTGGCGAACGGGTAGTTCGCTGCCAGCACGTCGTTCTTGGTCAGCGCGTTGAACAGCGTCGACTTTCCGACGTTGGGCAGGCCGACGATTCCGAGGGTGAGACTCACGAGAAAGAGAGTTTACGCGGCGCGCGAACCGCCTGCTCGCAGGCCTTCGGCGAACGCCTGCGCGGCGCCGTGGGGGGGCCGAGCATTGTGATCACGATCACCGGCAGTCATCGAGTTCCGATCGCAATGCCGAACCGAAGCAGCACGGGCGGAATCGGTGGCGTGGAACCTGGCCGACTTCGCCCAATGCCGGTTTCGCACATAGCCGATGCGATTCGAAGTCCCCCGTCCCGGGGCCGACTGCCCGGTACCGTTGCTGCATGATTTCGGCAATCGTCTTCGACGTCGGTGAGACCCTGGTCGACGAGACCCGCGGGTTCGAGGCGTGGGCGGACTGGCTCGGGGTTCCCCGGCTGACGTTCGCCGCGGTGTTCGGTGCGGCGATCGCCAGGGGTCAGGACTTCCGGGAGGGCTTTCGGGTGTTCCGCCCTGACTTCGACCTCATCCGCGAGCGGCAGGCCCGGGCGGATGCGGGGCAACCGGAGACCTACGGCGAGGAGGATCTCTACCCGGACGCCCGCCCCGCGTTGTCCGCGCTGCGGGAGCTGGGAGTCTGGGTCGGCATCGTCGGCAATCAGACCGTCCGATCCGGGCACATCCTGCGCGAGATGGACCTTCCTGCGGATTTCATTGCGACGTCCGATGATTGGGGCGTCACCAAGCCCGCCGCCGAATTCTTCGCCAGGGTCGCCGAGGTGGCGCCGGGCAGCGCCGACGAGATCGTCTATGTGGGCGATCGTCTGGACAACGACATCGCACCGGCCAAGAAGGCCGGCATGCGTACGGTATTCATCCAGCGCGGCCCCTGGGGCTGGCTGCACCGCAACGAACCCGAGCTCGCGAACCTGTCCGACTGGCGAATCCACAGCCTTACCGAACTGCCGGACATCGTTGCGACGGAGAATGATTGAGCTCTCGCCCACCTCGGGCGCCGACGCGATAAGCTCGATGGGACGCCGCGCGCCCGAGCGGTGAGACGATCGCAGCGAGGGGGAATCCCGTGGCGGAGAATCGGAATCACACGGACGGGGCGCTCACGCTGGCCGATGTGCTGACCGCGCTCGATGGGCAGCTCACCGCCGCAGCCGAGCGTATTCCCCGAACCGGTCGGTTCGTCCCGAGCACCGCCGAATTGACGGTGCAGGTCCTGATCGAGGCCGTGGACGGCGAGCCCCGGTTCCGCGTGGCCGGACCGGACGCCGCACGAATGGGCGAACTCACCACGCACACACTGAAACTCGTGCTGTCGTCCGGCGCGGCCGAACCGGAGCCGAGTGCGCCGCGCACGGCACCGGAAGCACCGCCCGCCGAACTCGAGCCGGTTCCGACCGAGGTTCCGGAACCCCTGCCCACCAATCGATCCGGATCGATACCCGCCATACCGCAGGACCGTGCGGTCGTTGCCGTCCCCGAACCGCCGCACGCCCCTCCCGAACCCGTTCCGGCCTCGCCTCAGGCACCGGTAACCTCCGCCGAACCACTCGGCCCGGATCGGTACCAGCCCCCGGAACCGCTGCATGCCGGCATCTTCGGGCCACCCAATCCGAACCCCTCTCCGGCCGCCGAGCCCCAAACCCCCACCGCGGGTGCAGCTTCGGATCGCGACGACCACCAAGCCGAGATCATCGCGATGTACGAACGCGTCCTGGCCGACCGGGAACGGGTAATGGGCCCGCTACATCGCGAAACGTTGATCTCCGCGGCCAATCTGGCCCGCGCCTACCGCGAATCCGGCCGCTTCACCGAGGCCGTCGACCTGTACGAACGGGTACTCACCGACAGCGAACACACCTTCGGCCCACAGGATTCCGATACCCTGATCTTCCGCGGCAACCTGGCCCGGAGCCTGCGGGAGGCCGGGCGGATCGATGAGGCGATCGAGGTGTACGAGCGCACCCTCGCCGACTCCGAACAGGGCTACGGCGCCGACCACAAGGACACCCTCACCTCGCGCCACAACCTGGCCCTGGCCTACCGCGAGGGCGGCCGGCTCGACGAGGCCATCGATCTGTACCGGATCACCCTCGCCGCCAGCGAGCGACTGCTCGGGCCCGAGAATCCCAGCACGCTGATCACCTGTGAGTCACTGGCCTCGGCCCTGCGGGAGGCCGGGCGCACCGACGAGGCCACCGGGCTCGACGAGCGCCTGCTGGCCGCGCGCGAACGCATCCTCGGCCCCGAGCACACCGACACCCTCTACTCCATGGTCACCCTGGCCTCCGACCGTGCCGCCGCACGCCGCACGGCCGATGCCATCGCCCTGTTCGAGCGGGTGCTGCACACCGGAGAGCGCACGCTCGGCGCGGAGCATCCCATCACCGAGCGCGCCCGGCTGGGCCTGGCCTTCGCCTATGCGGATTCCGGGCAGGCGGGCCGGGCCGTCGAACTGTTCCAGCACATCCTGGCCGCGCGCGAACGCGAACTCGGCCCGGACCATCCCCACACCCTCGTCGCCCGCAACAACCTTGCCGTCGCCTACCACGAGGCAGGACGCTTCGCCGACGCGATCGAGACCCACGCCCGCACGGTCGAGGATCGCGAACGCATCCTGGGCCCTGATCACCCCGACACCGTCAAATCCCGCGAGCATCTGGCGTACAGCTATGAGGCACAACTGAAATCAGCGTCGGTAGGTCCGCAACCGAGTTCCGGGCAATAGCCCCGGATTCCGGCGTTACACCGAGGCCGTCGCGCCACTCATCCGAATCCGAGGGCCGACGGCACGCCGGTCCGGACTCAGGTCGCCGACTGATCCTGCGGCGCAAAGGATTCGAGCAGCAGGCTCTGATAGGAGTCGCGTAGACGCTCGTACTCGTATCGGTTGTAGGCCAGCGGTTCCAGCATGAGACGGCGGGGCAGCCGGCGCCAGGCCGTGCGCAGGGCCGTGCGATAGACGAGGTACTCGGCGCGATGGCGCGGCCCCCAGGGCTGGCCGAGCAGCTCACGCATGCGCGGATGCGCCGCGGCCGTCGAGCAGATGACGACCGGCCGCGCCGCCAATGCCGCGAGCAGCCGCCACGCCGGCTGCAGCGGTGCCGGGAGCGCCACCGGAACCACCAGTGTGGGGAACGGCAATCGCCAGATGGTCCGGCGGGCGTACTGCAGAAATGAGTTGTCCGCCAACTTCGTTGCCGCTACCCGGTCGTACTCGGCGAGCATATCGTCGAGCGTGGCGGGCAGTTTGCCCTGACGGCTGGGCAGTTCCAGAAAGGTCATCTCCGAACGTAATGTCTGATAGACGATTTCGCGATCAGCCGCGTCGAGCGGCCGCCCGCAGACTCGGATGTACGCCTGATACACCGAGTTGATCGTGCTGATGGCGATCCACATCCACAGTTCGGGATCGAAAGCGCTGTAACGGGTATCGGCGAACTCCCCCTTCCCGACGCCGTGCACATCGCGGTGCAGGGTCTTGACCAGCTCCCGAAACCGCTGCGCGTCCTGCGCATCGGTGTGCAGCATCAGCGCCCCGAAGGCGAAGCTGCGCACGCTGCGATCGGTGAAGTTCTCGGCGAATCGGCCGGTGCGGTCGACCGATGCCGCGATCTCGCGGTAGGCCACCTGATCAAACAGCAGCTGCCCGAAGAACGCCAGGGGTAGCGAGGCGCCGAACCAGTGGACGTCCGCGGCGAGCGCCTCGCGCCGGGATCGAGATCGGGCTGGACGGTTGTCGATGCGCATCGTCGCGGTCATCTCGACTCCTGTTCGCGGGCCATATATTATGCCACGATCCAGAGCCTGGTCGTCAACGGTTACGCGGCCACGACGACCCGCGGCGTCGCCGAGCTCGCGGGCCTGAGCCAGGGCGCGCAGCAGCACCACTTCCGGTCCAAGGCCGACCTGGTCAAGGCCGCGACGATCCGCCTGGCCGACCTGTTCGCCGAGACCTTCCGCTCGGATCTGCCCACCGACGGTGCCGAGCACGACCGGGTGATGCGCCTGGTCGACCTGATGTGGACGGGCGTCAACCTCCCGACCAACTGGGCGATGCTCGAATTCATCGGCGCCGCGCGCACCGATCCCGAAATCGCCGAAGCGGTAGCCGATCTCGCACGGCATCTGGACACGGTCCTGTACGGCATGGTCGCCGAGATCGCGCCGGCCGTCGCCACGGCGCCCGCTGTGCGCGACTGGCTGCGCATCAGCCTGGCCTCGATGTGCTCGGTCGTGGCGCTCGGTGCCGTGCCAGGATGCGAATCCCTCACGCCCAGCTGGGATTACCTGCGCACCAGCATCCTGTCCGAATTGGACCGCCTGACGAGCGGCCCGGCGAACAGGCCCCCGAGCCGGGTGTAGGGCCAGATCGCGATGAGCAGCAGAATCATCAGGCCGCGAAGCTGATAGAGGCCGGGCGCATGCGCCATGACGGCCGCGTTCGGATGCGCGGTGAACAGCGACCGGAACCAGATGAACAGCGTATCGGCGGTGCGGGATGGGCCGACGACGGAGTCGGGGGCGAATTCGACTGCCGCCCAGGACAACAGCATGCCCGCCAGCACCGGCAGCGTGAGGCGATCGAGCGGCGAGACCGACCCATGATCCGGATCGGCGATCATCGCCGGGACGAGGTACAGGACCGCCCCGGCCACGGCCACCGGTAGGGCCACGATCTCCACGGTATCGATGGCCAGACGCAACGCAACGGACGGGTGCATGTGTGGTCCCGAACCGAGCACGTCCAGCATGCGGGCCGCGATCAGCGCGCCCATCCCGTAACGACATGCCGCGGTGCCGATTTCGTGCAGCCGGCCGTCACCGGTCGAGACAGCGATCGCCGCGAACCGGTCGTGCCGGAAACGCCACACCTGCCCCAGCGCGAAACAGAGAAAGGCACTGTACGGCAGGATGATCCACGACTCGGACATCGCACTGCACCGCTTCCGATTTCTTCCATTGGGAAGTCCACACTTGCAGAGTCAACCTCGGCGAGCAAGGGGCCAAAGGCCCACGCGTGCAGTCGCAGATGCACCGTGCACCGATCAGCACCGGCGGCCACCATCCACCGCATTCCCCAACACCGAAAATCGGACATCCGCACACAGTGGGGGTAGATGTCTTTTTTCCGCTAGCATCGACGGCCTCGGCCTGCAATTGTGGACTGCGTGAGTGCTAACGGTCTGGAGTTCGAGCGCTGCTACCGCGCGGTGGCGACCCGCGACGCCCGCTTCGACGGGCAGTTCGTCACCGCGGTGCGCACGACCGGAATCTACTGCCGCCCATCGTGTCCAGCCATCACACCCAAGCGGACGAACGTGACCTTCCTGCCCACGGCCGCGGCCGCCCAGCAGAGCGGGTTCCGGGCCTGCCGCCGCTGCCTGCCCGACGCCGCGCCCGGGTCACCGCTCTGGAACACCCGCGCCGACCTGGCATCGCGTGCCATGCGGCTGATCGCCGACGGGGTCATCGAACGCGGCGGCGTGCCCGCGCTGGCGGGATCGCTGGGCTACTCGCAGCGACAGCTGACCAGGGTGCTGTCCGCCGAACTCGGCGCCGGGCCGCTGGCCCTGGCACGCGCCCACCGCGCCCACACCGCCCGGCTGCTGATCCAGACCACGCGCATGCCGATGTCCGATATCGCCTTCGCCGCCGGATTCGCCAGCATCCGCCAGTTCAACGACACCGTGCGCGAGGTATTCGCGGTGAGCCCGACGACGTTGCGCGAGGAGTCGCGGCGGCTGCGCGGCGACACGCTGCCCGGCCCCGGCGTGCGCAACCACGCGGGTCCCTCGGACGTGCCGACGTGGGAGCCACACGGGATGCTCACGCTGCGGCTGCCGTACCGGGAACCGCTCGATGCGGCCTGGCTGGAATGGTTCCTGTCCTCCCATGCCGCGCCCGGCTTGGAACTGTGGGACGACGGCGTCTACACCCGCAGCCTGCGGACTCCGCACGGACACGCCACCGTGCGGCTGAGCGTGCAGCCCGGGCACGTGCGGGCGGGACTGTCGCTGCACGACATGCGCGACCTGGCACCGACCGTCGCGCGGGTGCGGCATCTGCTGGACCTGGATGCCGATCCGGTCGGCATCGACGAGGCGCTCGACGCCGGCTTCGGCGGCCGCGGCGCCGGGCTGAGCCGCGGCATCCGGGTCCCCGGCTGCACCGACGCGTCGGAACTGTTGCTGCGCACCATGATCGGGCAGCAGATCTCGGTCTCGGCGGCCACCACGCATACCGCGCGGCTGGTCGAGGCGCTGGGCGACACCATCGGCGGGCCGGTGCCGCGCCTGTTCCCGACCGCGGAGGCGATCGCGGAGCACGGCGCCGAGGTGCTGACCGGACCGGCACGCCGCACCGCGTCCATCGTGTCCGTCGCCCGGGCCCTGGCCTCCGGCGATCTGGAGTTGCACCCCGGGCGCACCGCCGCCGACGTGCGCCGGGACCTGCTGGCCCTGGACGGGGTCGGCCCCTGGACCGCCGACTATGTCACCATGCGGCTGCTGGCCGACCCGGACATTCTCATGCATACCGATCTGATCGTGCGCCGGGGCGCGGCGCTGCTGGGTATCGAGCTCACCGATACCGGGCGCTGGGCGCCGTGGCGCTCGTATCTGTCCATGCACCTGTGGAAGCGGGCGCTGGGCGAGCGGACCGCGCCCGCCGCCACGAACGGGCGCGCCCTGGCGGAGCGATGACGCCCGCCGAGCAGCAGAGACCGACACCGAAGGAGGGAGAGCGATGACTATTGCCGATTTCGCCACGGTCCCAACACCGATCGGGCCGTTCACCGTGCTCGTCGACGCGGACGGGGCGGTGCTCGCATCCGGCTGGACCGGCGATGCGGAGGGGCTCTCGCGCCTGCCGCATCCGAGCCTGCGCCCTGAGGTTGTCCGGGCACGCAATTCGCTCGGCGAGATCACCGAAGCGGTCGAAAAGTACCATGCCGGTGATGTTTTCGCGATCGACCGTATCGCCGTCCGGCAGCAGTCCGGGCCCTTCCTGGTGCACGCCTGGGAGGTGCTGCGCAAGATTCCCGCCGGAAATCCGGTCACCTACACCGCATTCGCCGACCTGTCCGGGCGGCCGGAGGCGGTGCGCGCGGCCGCCAACGCCTGCGCCCGCAATGCCGCCGCGTTGTTCGTCCCGTGCCACCGGGTGCTGCGCACCGACGGCTCGCTCGGCGGATTCCGGTGGGGCCTGGAGGTCAAGGACTGGTTGCTGCGGCACGAATCGACGGCCACGCCGAACTGACCCTGCCGCGCACGGGCCAGCCCTCGAGGACCCCGACTCCTGCACACCGTCCGCAGCGGCGACCCGTCTGAGGTACGAGACTGAACCCATCGGGCCCGCGGATCGTAGGAATCGGTACCACTGCCGATACGGGGGACACCATGCAGCTTCCGACCTGCCTGAGCGCCGGCATCACGGCCGCTGGGATCGCCGCCGCGGGCATCACAGCCACGGGCACCGCATCCGCAGCACCGCCGGCTCGGTCGCAGCCGCCGACGAGCGTGGCACAGGACGCCGCGCCGGTTCCGCCCGGCGCTCTCATCACCAGCTTCCTGCACAATCAGGTCGTCTACTGTTCGATCATCTGCCCGCTCCTGATTCAGACCGGCGTCACGGCCTCCGACACAGCACTTCGGGCGCCGGGCACGTTCCGCACCGCATTGCAGTCGAACGACACGGCGCACGCGATCGGCGTCACGGCCGCATCGATTACCGGGCCCACGAACGCCGCGGCGGAGAAATCCATCCTCGCCGACGGCACCGAGGTGGCACCGCGGGCGTTGAACGCATTCGAGGTCGGTGTTGTCGGCCTGCTCAACGTCGCCCCCGCTGCCCAGGGCGGGTCCCCCGCACTCGCCGCGGCCGCCGAAACCGCCCGTCGAGACACCTACACGGCCCTCAACCGTCCGATTGTGCCCAATCCGGTGCCGACCGTCAGGCCGCACGGTGTCGGGCAGGTCGCGGTGGTTGGCGCGATCAATGTGGGTGCGGCGGTAGCCTTCCCGGCCTTCAACGACATTCTTTCCAGTGGGTTCCAAGCCCCTGATGCCGCGGCACGGACACTGGCCGCGACCGGCGACCCCGCGCGAGCGGTCGCCGCGGGCGTCACCACGGAATTCGCAGCCCAGACAGCGGCCCGCACCGTCATCGCGGACACGATTGCCAGGGAAGGCGACAAGATCCGCGCGGCTGCCGCACAGTCCCCGCCTACCGGCCCGATATGGGGCATCGTTCCGTCGCGATGACAACTCCGGTCGAGGTAGCGCGGCGCCGCCGCCGAACCAGGCGTCGTCCGGGCGCCGCCGGGGTCCACCGCCCGGAAACTACGCGACCGTGGCCTGCAGATGGGAGCCGGTGGGCTGGCGGATGACGTGCAGGCGGCTCGGAATGCGCTGGCGCATCTCGTCGACGTGGCTGACGATGCCGACGACGCGGCCCCCGGAGCGCAGTTCGTCCAGGACACCCATGACCGCGTCGAGGGTTTCGGCGTCGAGGCTGCCGAAGCCCTCGTCGATGAACAGCGTGTCCAGCACCAGGCCACCCGACTCGGCGGCGACCACGTCGGCCAGCCCCAGCGCCAAAGCCAGTGAGGCCATGAAGGTTTCGCCGCCGGACAGGGTCTTGGCCGGACGCACGGCGCCGGTATAGTCGTCGCGGATGTCCAGGCCCAGACCGCCGCGGCGACCGTGCGATCCGGCCGCGTCGGAGTGCACGAATTCGTAACGGCCACTGGACATCCGGCGCAGTCGCACCGATCCGGCCAGCGCCACCTCCTCGAGGCGCGCGGCCAGCACATAGGAGCGCAGCGACATGCGGCGACTGTTCTCACCGCGTCCGGCCACCACCTCCGCGAGCCCGGCCAGCTCGTCGTGCGCGGTCTGCAACGGGGCGATGCGATCCACCGCGGCCCACAGCTGTCCGCTCAACTCCTCCAGTTGGGTGACTCGCCGCGTCGCCTCGGCGTGCGCCGCGACCGCGGCATCGAGGCCGGTACGGGATTGCGCGACAAGGACTTCCAGTTCGTTCAGATCGCCGGGCACCGCATCCGCGGCCGACTTGATATCCGGCTCGGCGAGCACCGCCTCGGCGTGCGCGCGCCCGCGATCGGCGCTCACCAGTTCGGCATCGATCTCCGCCTGCTGCTGCGACGTGCGGGTGGCGGCGTCGACAACCTTGGCGAATGCCGCCAGGACCGCATAGTCGGGCTCCGAACCCTCTTCGGGCACAACGACATCCGTCAGCGTGACGAGTTCGGCGGCGCGGGCCAGCCGCTCGACCCGCCGGGCCAGAGCGGTGACCTGCTCACGTGCCGCAACCGCTCCAGCGCGGGCCGTGCGCAGGTCCGAGGCATCGCCCACCAGCGCGTCCAGCCGGGCCCGGCGGCGATCGACGGTACCGTCCGCACCGGCGGCGGCCCGCAGGCGCTCGGTGAGCTCGGCCAGCCGCCGGTCGGTGGCAACGACCCGTTCGAGCACCGCACTGCCGCGCCCCTCGAGCTCGCGCAGTTCGTCCTGCAACCGCGTCTCGTCTGCGCGCAGGCGGGCAAGCTCCGCGGTGAGCTCGTCGACGCGAGCGCCCGCGCGGCGCGCGGACTTGTACCGCTCGGTGGCCACATTGAGCGCGCCGAACAGTTCGGCCCGATCGCCCTCGCCACCGCGCTCGACGAGAACCGCTATCAGGCCCTGCAATTCGGTCACGCGGGCCTGTGCGCGCTCGCGGTCGGATTCGGCGGACCGTTCGGCGGCCACCGCGCGCTCCTCGTCCTGTTTGGACGTGACCGCGGCGGCCGGGCGGGCCGGGGCGGGGTGAGCGGTGGAGCCGCAGACCCCGCACGGCTGCCCCTCGGACAACGCCCCGGCCAGCTCGGCGGCCATGCCGGCCAGACGGCGCTCCCGGACCGCGAGAGTGCGTTCGCGGGCATCGATGTGTGCCACCCGCGCGGCCTCGAATGCCGTGGCGGCGGTGACAGATTCGGCACGCCGTGTCTCGAGCTCTGCCGCGGCGGTCGCGGCGGTGCGCAAGCGCTCGCATTCGGCTTCCAGACCGCTCAGCCCCGCCGCGGCCTGCTCTGCCTCGCGTACCCGGACATCCAGCGCGGCAATCGATTCCGGTAACGCGTTACGCTCACCGGACACCTTTTCGACACTCGCCTGCAACGCCGCCCGCTCCCGGCGCAACCCAGCCAGTTCCACGCCCAGCCGCTGCGCCGCCTCCGCATCGGCCCGCACCTCGTCCAGCGCCCCGATCTGCGCGGTCCAGCGCCGAATCGCCCCCTCGATACCCCCGGGCTCCTCGTCCTGGACTGCGACCCGAGCATCGGACGAACCCTCGGCATCGTCAGCCGGGGCGCGATCACCGGGGGGCTTTTTCGTCCCCCCGACGTCGAGGTGCCCATCGGCGACCGACGCGTCACCCTGGATGACGATCCCGGCTTCGGAATCATCGGACGGATCCGCGACCTCCACACGACCCGGGTGATCGGGGGCTTCGACCGCGAACAGCCCCGGCTCGTCGTCGCTCACCGCCGGAAAGACAACGGATTCCACAACGCGCGCCGGACGATTCCGCGCGGCGCTGCGCGAACCCTTGCCTCGCTTGCCGACCGCACCGGCATCGGCGTCCTCGGATGCCGGTGCCCGAATGGCTTGCGGCGCTTCGTGACCTGCAGAACCCGCCCCTGAGGACGGCTCGATGCCAGCCATCGACTCGATCGAAAAGAGCTCGAGTTCAACGTATCGAGAGGTTCCCGCAGCCATCGCACCCGAGTTCCCACCCGACTCCGGATCGACTGCCTCGAGCCGATCGTCGGCCACCTCGGTGGGCTCGTCGGCAGGCAGTCCTGCCCCGCCTTCGGAGACGGTCGCGCCCGATGCCACCGCTGACGCTGAATCGCTTTCGTCCAGGCCGACGCCACCTGTTCGGCTGATCGTCGAGTCCGAATCCCCCTCGCGGACATCTGCAACCGGTCCGCAAGCGCCGAGAGCGGCCGCGTCAACGGGGCCACTAACCATCGTGCCGACGTCCGAGAGGTCGTCGAATCCGGCTCGCGCGCCCTGTATTTCCGCTGCGAGCGGCGGTATGGCCCCGAGGTCCGCGGCCAGGGCGGTGCCCGCGAGCTCCGACTCGGCTAGATCCGTTGCGGCCCATGTTGTTCCGGGTAATTCCGCACTCGCCGGTTCGAGCAGGCGCTGGGCCAAGCGCTCGGCGAGGTCGCGGGATTTGCCGGTGCGGCGGCGCAGGGTGACCGCGGCGGCGCGGGCCTCCTCCAGGGCGGTGGCGACCGGCTCGGCGCGGCGGGACTGGTCGAGCTCTATGCGGCGGCGCTCACGGAGCTCCGCGGTGGCGGCGTACGCGTCGAGCTGATCGCGGGCCGCGGTTATGCGGCGGCGCAGCTCGTGCAGGCGGCGCTGCTGCTCGGCGGCGGCCTGCGCACGAGCGGAATCCTCTTGGCGCCGTGCGAGTTCCGCGGCGGTGGTCGTCGCGTCCGTGCGTGCTCGGGTGAGCAGGCCCTGCGACCATTCGACCGCCTCCAGCGGTCCGACGGTCTCGGTGGCGCCGACGCCCGCGGCGACTCCGACCTGGGCGGTCAGCCGATCGATACTCTGGCGCTGGGTCTCGAGTTCGGCCGCGCTGTCCCGGCGCCGCTGAGCGAGCCACTGCTCGGCGGTACCGAATCGCTCGGTGTCGAAAAGTTTCTCGAGCAGTTTCTCGCGATCCTCGTTATCCGAACGCAGGAATCGCGCGAAATCCCCCTGCGGCAGCAGCACCACCTGAAAAAATTGCTCGGCGCTCATGCCGAGCAGCCGGATCACCTCGTCGCCGATATCGGGAATTCGGGACAAATGCTGCCCGCGGCCGTCCAGCCATTCGAGTGTGGCCTTCGGCTGTTCGATTCTCCAGCCCTCGCCGCGTTTCTTGGGTCGCTGGAATTCCGGCGAGCGGGTCAGCCGCAACCGCCGTCCACCCAACGTCGCCTCGAGCGCCACGCGCGGCGGGGTCTGCGGATCCGCGTGATCCGAATGCAGCCGCTTACTCTCCCCGCGCGCGCCCGGTACCCGCCCGTACAGCGCGAAGGCGATCGCGTCGAGCACGGTCGTCTTCCCCGCCCCGGTCTGCCCGTGTAGCAGGAACAGCCCGTCGCCGCCGAGCTCGTCGAAGTCGACCGAGGTCGTGCCCGCGAACGGACCGAATGCTGTCAGCTCCAGCCGGTGCAGCCTCATGCGGCCGCACCTCGCTGATGCGCGGCTGTTCCGCACGCAACGCGCTCCGCACCCACGACTCGCTGCCCTCCGCTCCCGACTACACCTCGCGGGCGCTCGGCACCCCCTCGGGCGAGGCGCGCCGCACCCATCCTTCGCTCCGCTGAACAGCGCACGGGACGCCGCCTCGCAGGCGCTCCGCTCACGCGCTGAGCCCCTCGGCGGCCGTCGCGATATCGGGCGACAACGTCTCCCGCTCGGAGGTCGCCACCGCCAATGCGCGCTCGACCCACGCCATTTCGCCGTCGGTGGGTTCGCCGCGCACGTCGCTGAGGAAGCTGTGCGCTACCTCGATGTCGCGGCGCCCCTGCACCCGCTCACGATAGCGCAGCTCCGGATTGCCCTCGGGACGAATCCATTCCACGTGCACCGCATGCGGGAAACGCTGGCGCAGTCGGCGCAGCGCGTCGATCGGGCGGGTGTGGTCGGTGAGCGTCGCGGAGACGTAGTCCTCCCGCACCGCGGCATGCGCCTCGTTCGTGAGCAACTCCTCCAGGGTGCCGGTGAGCTGCGAGAGCCCGCGCACCTGGGGCAGGTCGTGCCGGCGCACCTCACCCAGCCCGTCGGGCCCCAGCTCGGCGATCCAGACCGCCTTGCGGTGTGAACGTTCGGCGAACGAATACGGCAGGGGCGAACCGGAATAACGCACCGATTCCGACAGCGTCTGGGGTGAGTGCAGATGCCCGAGCGCGACGTAGTCGATGCCGTCGAAGGCGCTCATCGGCACCGTCTCCACCCCGCCGACCGAGATCGAGCGTTCCGAGCCGGTCGCCTCCCCGCCGACCACGAAGGCATGTGCCAGCACGACCGATCGCGGCGCGCCCCGCCCGTCGAGGTCGGCGCGCACACGGTCCATGGCCGCCGCCAGGATCTCCGCGTGCGAACGGGCCTGCGGTACACCCAGTTCCACGCGTGTGATCTCCGGCTCCAGGTAGGGGATGCCGTAACAGGCGATCTCCCCGTGCTCGTCGGTGAGCACGACAGGTCGCTGCAGGTCCGCCACGGAGGTGCGCAGATGCAGGCCGCCGGCGGCGGCGAAACTCCCGAGCGCGCCGAGCCGGGCCGGGGAGTCGTGATTACCGGACGTGGCCACGATGGCCGCGCCCGCGGCCCGGATCGCCTCGAATCCGCGATTGCACACCGCGATCGCATCGGCGCTGGGTATCGACCGGTCGTACACATCACCGGGCAGCAGCACCACCTCGACCCCGTGCTGCGCGACGAGTTCCGCGATCGATTCGAGCGAACGCGCTTGGTCGGCTAGCAGATCGACGCCGTGGAAGGTGCGCCCGATATGCCAGTCAGACGTATGCAGCATCCGCATGCCGCGAAACCGTAGGCGATGCCACCGACAGATTCGCAGCCGCCACCCCGAATGGGTCCCAATTGGGCCGCCCGCACCGGCGGCCACACATCCGCGCACGGCGAGCCGGGCCGCGGCATGCCTGGCCGGAGGTGGTTCGCATATCTCTCAGCTGCTGCAGAATTGCCCGAGACGCATACTTGTCGGTGGCGTAGGGCACTATCTGCGGCATGACCGCACCGATGCTGTTTGCGCTGCTGTTGGTGTTCGCCGCCGGGACGGGCCTGGGGTGGCTCGGGCATGTCGCCCGGGCCGGGCAGCGAGCGACCGCGGCCGAGGCCCGCCTGGTGGCCCTGCGCGACAACGAGCGCCTGCTGCGCCAGTCGCTCGGCGCGGTGAGCGAGGATGCCGCGCGGCGCAATTCGCATGCGATCGGTTCGCTGGTGGAGCCGCTGCGCGAGGCGGTCGGCGCGCTGAATCAGCACATCGCCCAGGTCGAGCACAACCGCATCAACGCCTATTCGGGCCTGCGCGAGCAGGTGGCCGGCATGCAGCGGGTGTCGCACCAGCTCTCCGCGCAGACCGGGCAGCTGGTCTCGGCGCTGCGGGCGCCGCAGGTCCGCGGGCGGTGGGGCGAGATCCAGCTGGAGCGCGTGGTGGAGCTGGCCGGCATGTCACGGCACTGCGATTTCGACACCCAGGTCAGCCGCACCGGCAGCGACGGCGGGGTGCGACCGGATCTGGTGGTGCGCCTGGCGGGCGGGCGGCACATCGTCGTGGATGCCAAGGTGCCGCTGGCGGCCTATCTGGACGCGACCGGCCAGGACGATCCCCGGCTGCGGACCGAGCACCTGACCCGTCATGCCAAGCACCTCCGAGCGCACATCGATCAGCTGGCCGACAAGGCGTACTGGGCCGCCTTCGATCCATCCCCGGAGTTCGTTGTCCTGTTCGTCCCGGGAGACCCGTTCCTGGACGCCGCGCTGACGGGCGACTCGGGACTGCTGGAATACGCGTTCGGCCGGAACGTGATCCTCGCAACGCCCACCACGCTGATAGCACTGCTCCGAACGGTCGCATACGGTTGGCGGCAGGAGGCGCTCTCCCACGACACGGCAATCATTCAGCAACTTGGTCGCGAGCTGTATACCCGGCTGAGCACCACCGGCGCCCACCTGGATCGGCTCGGTGCTCAACTCGGTAAGGCCGTAGACGCTTTCAACCAGACAGTGGCGTCGGTCGAGTCGCGGGTGATGGTGACGGCCCGGCGGCTGCACGAGCTGGAAATCGGGGATCGGGAGGTGTCAGCAATCCGGCGCGTGGAGCAACGACCGCGCGCGGCATGGTTCACAGACACCAACGAGTAACCGGTTCATCCGCCCAGCCTCGACACACGTTCCCGTTGTGGCAGATAGTGTGCTTAACGTGGCAGCTACCCAACGCGAGCGATCAGAGGTGCCCGCACCGCACCGCTCGATCATCCCGACCGTGCCCGGCGTCCCCGCCGGCGCGGCGGTGTTGATCGCGGTCGTGTGCACCTCGATCGGATTCTTCATCGACGCCAGCGGTGGTGGCAAGGACCTGACCAATGTTTTTGCTGCCTTCTACATCATCGGCTGCGCGCTCGCGGCGCTCGTGGTGCGATACCGCGGCCTGTTCACCACGATGGTGACCCCGCCCCTGCTGCTGTTCCTCGCGGTGCCCGTCGCCTACCAGCAGCTGCTGGGCCACTCCTCGACGTCGCTGAAGGACATCCTGCTCAATCTGGCCCTGCCGCTGATGAACCGCTTCCCGACGATGGCCATTGCCACCGTCCTGGTGCTGGCGATCGGATTGGGCCGACTGCTGCTGCATCGCAACATGGCCGATGCGGCCGCCGCCACCCGGGCGCGCGGCCGCCGCGCCGGCAAGGGCAGCCCCGTCGGCGAGCGCGCCCGCAAGGCCCCTGGATCGAGCGCCTCCGATGCGCTGCGCCGCCGAACTCGCTCGCAATCCCCGGCCGCCGACGAGGAGGCCGCTACGCCGACCCGCGCGGGCCGAAAGGGCGCCGGGCGGGTCGCCGACCGCCCGCCGCGCGTATCCGCAGCGGCCTCGCGGACCAGCGAGCGTGCAGCCGCACCCGCCGCGTCGTCCCGCAGCGGCTCCGAGGCCGACGAGACGCCCGCCCAGCGCCGCGACAGCGACGCACCCCGCCGCCGCCGCGACCCCGACGCGCCCCGGACCCGCCGCGAGGCAGATCCCGCCCGCCAGCGCCGCAACGCGGACGCGCCGTCCCGCCACCGCGAGAGCGCAGAGGCACCGTCCCGTCATCGCGACACCGCGGACGCACCCGCACGCCGCCCCGACAACGATCCGGCCCCGCGCCGCCGCGACTCCGAGGCGACCTCCCGACGCCGTGACCCGGACGCACTGCCCCGCCAGCGCGGCGCGGATCAACAGTCGCGTCAGCGCTCCGCCGACCCGCGCCAGCGTGGCGCGGGCGCCGGCCAGCCCCAGCGCTCCGCGGAGCCCCGCAAGCGCCCCGCCGCCGCCGCGCCGGCCGAGCAGCCCCGCCGTCCACGCCCCGAATACGGCGACGTCCCCCCGCACCCCCGCCCGAACGTGCGCTATCGCGAGCACGACGCCGGTCGCATAGAACACTGAGCGGAAGCGGTCCCGCACGGATCGTCACTGCCGAGCAAAAGCGAGATCCCCGGTCCGGAATTCTGGACCGGGGATCTGCGCGTATCAGCGCCGGCTACTCAGCTCCTCGCGGGCGTGCTCGTGCAGCACAGGTCACCGGCAGCCCGAGCGACTGCCGGTTCCCGCGCAGGTCGCAGCGCCCCCGGATCGTGCGGGCCGGGCGGCCTCCTACTGCCGGGCGGCACGCAGTTCGCGGGGCAGGGAGAAGACCAGGGTCTCGTTGGCGGTGGTAACGGGCTGGACGTCGGCGTACCCGTGTTCGGCCAGCAGATCCAGCAGGCCGCGGACGAGGATCTCCGGGACCGAGGCGCCGGAGGTGACGCCGATCGTGCGCACTCCCTCGAACCAAGCCGGATCCACCTCCCGGGCGAAGTCGACCAGATACGAGGCCCCGGCGCCGGCGCCGAGCGCGACCTCGACCAGGCGCTTGGAGTTGGAGGAGTTGCGCGAGCCGACCACGATCACCAGATCGCACTCGGGAGCCATCGCCTTCACCGCGGTCTGGCGGTTCGAGGTGGCGTAGCAGATGTCGTCGCTCGGCGGATCCTGCAGCTTCGGGAACTTCTCCCGTAGCCGGGCCACCGTCTCCATGGTCTCGTCGACCGACAGGGTGGTCTGGGACAACCAGATGACCTTGTTCTCGTCGCGGACGGTGACGCCCTCGACCGAATCCGGGCCGTCGACCAGCTGCACGTGGTCGGGGGCCTCACCGGCGGTGCCCTCGACCTCCTCGTGACCCTCGTGGCCGATGAGCAGGATGTCGAAATCGTCCCGGGCGAAGCGCTTGGCCTCCTGGTGCACCTTGGTGACCAGCGGGCAGGTGGCGTCGATGGTGTGCAGGTGACGGGCGGCGGCAGCCTCGTGCACCATCGGCGAGACGCCGTGGGCGGAGAACACCACGACCGCGCCCTCGGGCACCTCGTCGGTCTCGTCGACGAAGACGACGCCGCGCTCGCGCAGCGTCTCCACGACGTGCCGGTTGTGCACGATCTCCTTGCGCACATAGACCGGTGCGCCGTGCTTTTCCAGCGTCCGCTCGACGGTCTCGACCGCGCGGTCGACACCGGCGCAGTAGCCACGTGGCTCGGCGAGCAGCACGCGCTTGGCCGAACCGGCCGCGCTCGCACCCGCCGACCGGGCGATTCCGACGTTCAAGGGGATTGCCGAGGACATGCCCCACAGCTTACGTGCGGGGCTCATCCGACACGCGCGCGGTCACGGCCGGTCTCGCGTCGCGAGGCAGCGGCGCGCTGTGAGTCCGCTCACGATTCACAGTATCGGCCCGCGACGGCGAATCCGCCCGCATCGGCGGCCGTTCCTGCGGGCCGCGCACTACTACACCCGCTCGAGCTCGACTCCGCGGTCGAAGCTGCGGGCCGCGCCGGCGGTGTGCTCGCGCATTCGCATATCACGCGGGCCGGTGAATTCCACCGGAAGGGCGGCGGCAAGAATGGCGCACGTGGATTCCATCCTTTGCTTCACCCCGCGAATCGGGCAGGCTAGGGCTATGTTTCGACCGCCGTTCATCGCCCGGGTCGCCGCCGGGGCTGCCGTGTTCGCCCTCGAGGAAGCTCGCCGGCTGCCCGCGACGGCAATGCATTTGCCGATCACCGCGATCAGCCAGCTGCTGCAGACCACCATGCACGCACAACAGTTCGTGACCAGTCTCGCCCTCAAGGGCGACGAGGTTTTCGATCAGCTGGTCAACCGCGCGCAGGAGCAGCCCGAATGGGCCACCTTCGATGAGGACGAGGATGTCGAGCCGCGATTCGAGGATGGGCGCGAATCGGCCACGCTGAGCCGCTTCGACCTCTACGTCGCGCCCGAGCCGGAGCCCGCCGAATGGGAGCCCGCGCCCGCCGCCGCGGCGACCGAATTCGAGGCCACCACGGCCGGGTCGGACCAATCCGCCACCGCGGCAACCGAATCCCCCGCACCCGAATCCACCACCGCGGCAAAGGCTTCCACCAACGGCCACACCCCGCCCGGCACAGTCACCGAGCCGGAGGTCGCCGCCCGCTACGACTATCTGAACATGACGCTGGCCCAGCTGCGCGCCCGCCTGCGCATGCTCAGCGTCACCGACCTCAACGCGCTGCTGGACTACGAGCGCCGGACCCGCGACCGCGCGGCATTCGTGACGATGCTGACGAACCGGATCGCCACCGTGCAGGCCAAGTGACGGACCCCACGACACCGGAGCCGACGGCACGGCCCGCCGCCGGCGAATCGGCGAATTCCGGCTCGGCCCGACCGTCGAATTCGGCCGAGAATCCCTGGCCTGTGCGCAGTATCGCGCTGAAGGTATCGCAGTGGATCGACCGGCTCGGCAGCGTCTGGGTGGAGGGTCAGATCACACAGATGAATGTCCGCCCGGGCTCGCGCACCGCGTTTCTGGTGCTGCGCGATCCGGCCGCGGACATGTCGCTGTCGGTGACCTGCGATCCTGCGCTGCTGCGCAGTTCGGCGGTGCCGCTGCAGGAGGGCAGCCGGGTCGTCGTCTACGGCAAGCTGACGTATTTCACCGGGCGCGGCACATTGTCGTTGCGGGTTACCGAGATTCGGCCAGTAGGCATCGGCGAACTGCTGGCCCGCATCGAACGGCTCAAGGCCCTGCTGGCCGCGGAGGGACTGTTCGATCCGCGCCTCAAGCGCCCGATTCCCTTCCTGCCCGGGACGATCGGGCTGATCACCGGCCGCGCCAGCGCCGCCGAGCGCGATGTGCTCAGCGTGGCCCAACAGCGCTGGCCCGCAGTACGTTTCGAGGTCCGCAATACCGCGGTGCAGGGACCGACGGCGGTGCCGCAGATCCTCGAGGCCCTCGCCGAGCTCGACCGGCATCCGGACGTGGCCGTGATCGTGCTGGCCCGCGGCGGCGGCAGCGTCGAGGATCTGCTGCCGTTTTCCGACGAAACCCTGTGCCGCGCAATCGTTTCCGCGACGACGCCCATCGTCAGTGCGATCGGGCACGAGCCGGACAATCCGCTCTCGGACTATGTCGCCGATCTGCGCGCGGCCACGCCCACCGATGCCGCCAAGCGGATCGTGCCCGATGTGGCCGCGGAGCGCGCGCGGGTGCGCGAGCTGCGCGAGCGGTCCGCCGCGGCGCTGCGCGGCTGGGTGCAGCGCGAATTGCGGGCGCTGGATCAGCTGCGCTCGCGGCCGGTGCTATCCGACCCGCTGCGCCTGCTCGACCAGCGCCACGAGGAGACCGAGCGGCTGCGCACCGCGGCCCGGCGCGCGGTCGAGCACTCCCTCACCGCCGAGTCCACCGCCACCCGACACCTGCGCGAGAAGCTCACCGCGGTCGGCCCGGCCGCCACCCTGGCCCGCGGATACGCTGTGGTACAACGTATTTCGGGTGCCGAACGCCACGTCATCCGCTCGGTCGCGGATTCCCCGCCAGGCACCCAGCTGCGCGTCCGCGTCGCCGACGGAGCGATCAGCGCGGCCGCGCTGGGCGCCCAGACCATCACGAAGGACACGGCCGCGCTGGGCGCCGAGACCATCACAAAGGAGTCGCGTAGTGAACGACAGTGATCTCGCCGAAATCGCGACGTTCGGTTACGAGCGCGCCCGCGACGAGCTGGTCAACGTCGTGAAGATGCTGGAGCAGGGCGGCATGGACCTGGACGACTCGCTGACGCTCTGGGAGCGCGGCGAGGCCCTGGCCACCCGCTGCGAGGAGCATCTGGCGGGCGCCCGCAAACGCGTCGAGGATGCGCTGTCCCACCGCGAAGCAGCCGACGAGCAGTAAAAGCTTCCGGTGAGCGCAGAATCGCACTCTCCGATTTTGGCTGCGGGACTTGTGAACTCGCGATCTTCACCAGCCCCCCGGGGTGCACGCTGTACACCCCGTAGACGCCATCGATGCAGCGCTCGATCGTCGCGGGTTCCTCCAGCGAGCCCTCGATCACCTCCGCACCCGCGGCCGCCAGCGCCTGAGCCCTGACGCTGTCCGGACGGCGAGTCAACGCCCGGTGATCCGGGTGCCGTCAGATCCCGAGGCGCACCGCGATGCCATCGAGGACGGAGTCGAGCCCGATCTCGAACTGCCACCGCACATCGTCCTTGCGGACGGCGTCGTGGATATAGCGCGCGTACATCGGGTAGCGGCCCGTGTTCATGAGCCAGGCCATCTGCGTGGCCAGTCCCGCGCGGGCCTCCTCGCGGGTGGTCCAGCCGCGCGCGTGCAGCATCCGGCTCAGCCTGACCTCCGAGTCGACCGCGCCGTGCACATAGGCGGTGACGGTGCTGAAGACCGCCATGGCGGTGTCCACGTCGAGCCCGAGGTCGTCGAGTGCGGCGAGGGCCGCCTCCGGCACGGCCAACTGATTCGGGGTCGGCCCGTTGAACACCGCCCGCGACGCCCAGGAGTGCCGCAACAGGACCTCCCTGGTGCGCAGGGCGACGGACCGCATGGTCGCCCGCCAGCCGTCGGTGCCGTCGGGCAGATCCAGCTCCGCGTAGATGAAGTCGACCATCAGCTCGAGGAGCTCGTCCTTGCCGGTGACGTAGCGGTACGCGGCCATGGGGGCGACGCCGAGTTCGGTGGCCAGGCGGCGCATCGTCACCGCGTCGAGCCCTTCGGCATCGGCGACGGCGACGGCGACCTCGGCGATCCGCCGGGGAGTGAGGGTGGCGCGGGGCGCCGGCGCCGGCCGTTCGAGGCGTTCCCACAGCGAGACGGGGTCCCTGTCCTCGTTCGCCGACTGTTTCCCCTGGGGGGCCATCGCTTGGGGTTCCTTCCGCCGGATGATGTCGTGTACAGCGTACCGGCAGTGGACTTAGTACACTTTCATGTGTACGTTGTACGCTATGAATACAGCGTACACATTGATGGGGGGCCGTCGTGGCTGATTCGACCGGCATCCTGGCCCGCCCCTTCTCCCTGGGAAGCCTCACGCTGCCCAACCGTGTCGTGATGGCGCCGATGACGCGCGAGTTCTCCCCCGGCGGCGTGCCTGGCGACGATGTGGCGCAGTACTACGCCCGACGGGCGGCCGCCGGCGTTGGTCTGATCATCACCGAGGGCACCTATGTCGGCCACGACTCGGCGGGCAGTAGCGCCCGGGTCCCCCACTTCCACGGCGACGAGGCGCTGGCGGGCTGGTCGGCCGTGGCCGAGGCGGTCCATCAAGCGGGCGGCCGGATCATGCCGCAGTTGTGGCACGTCGGCATGGATCGCACCGTCGGCAATCCGCCGGTCCCCGACGCCCCGCGGATCGGCCCCTCCGGCATCGCCCTGGACGGCGCCGACTCGGGCCGAGAGATGACCCAGACCGATATCGACGCTGTGGTCGCCGCGTACGCCACCGCCGCGGCGACCGCGCAGGCACTGGGCTTCGACGGCATCGAGATCCACGGCGCCCACGGCTATCTGATCGACCAGTTCCTGTGGGCCCACACCAACCGGCGCACCGACGCCTACGGCGGCGACATCGCCGGCCGTACCCGTTTCGCCGCCGAGATCGTGGCCGCGTGCCGGGACCGCGTCGCCGGCGACTTCCCGATCTCCTTCCGTTTGTCCCAGTGGAAGATGAACCACTACCAGGCGCGGATCGCCGAGAAACCACAGGAATTCGAGACCATGCTCGGCCTGCTGGCCGACGCGGGCGTAGACGTCTTCCACTGCTCCACCCGGCGGTTGCAACTCTCCGAGTTCGAGGGATCCGGCCTGAACCTCGCGGGCTGGGCCAAGAAGCTCACCGGAAAACCCGCCATCAGTGTGGGCTCGGTGGGCCTCGGCAACGAGTTTCCTCATATGTCACCCGGCGCAGCCGCGGATCTCGACGAACTGGTCGACCGCATGGAGCGCGACGAATTCGACCTCGTGGCCGTCGGCAGGGCCCTGCTGGGAGATCCCGAGTGGCTGACGAAGATCCTCGCCGGTCGCACCGACGAAATCATCCCCTTCCATGGCGGCCTCCTCGGCAGCCTCCGCTGAAAATGATTGGAGCACAGCAGAATGCACACCCGACCTACGCTCGGTGATCCAGCACGGGTCACCATCGCCCACGAGGTGGCCACACGGTTCGCCGAAGGGCTGCAACAGTCCGGCGCGGCAGGCGACGCGGACGGCTACGACGCCGCTTTCGCGGCAGACGTGGTGTGGGGCAGTCCATATGGTGCGTCGGTAGCCGGCTACACCGAATTGAACGCCATTCACCGCCGCTTGATGAATGCACAGGTCGCGCCGCCGTCGCACTTCGAAGTCGTCGGCGCGACGTCGCCCGCGCCGGGGGTCGTACTGACCCAGATCTCCAGGCTCGCCACCGAACCGGGCGGATTCTCCGAGATCGCCCTGTACGTACTGGTCGAGCGGGATGGCCGATGGTGGCTCGCGGGAGCCCAGAACACGCCGATCACGCAGCCACCCCAGCGAACCGGATCCGGTTCGGCTGCTCCTGGTGCGCATGCGGCGCGCAAGAGTGGTGCCAGCGCGGCCGTTCAGGATCGGTTGTCATGACAGAGAATTCAGATATCCGGTTGGGCGTGGTCCGGGGCATCCAGTACGGCCTGGTCGAGGAGACCGACAACTTCACGCCGCTGGTACGCAAGCTCGGGGCCGGTGGGGTTCGGGTGTTCTTCTACTGGTCGCAGCTCGAAGCCGAACCGGGACGATACGACTGGTCGGCCGTGGACGCGGTGCTCGCGCAGAGCGACGAGGACACCGAACTGTGGTTCACGATCACCGCGTCCTCGCTGTGGGGATCGACCCGTGCCACCGATTTCCTGCCCGCCTCGACGCCACACGACCCCGACGGCTACGACGCCATGGTGCGCGCGCTGGTTGAGCACTGCGGCGGCCGAGTCCGGTACTGGCAGTGCGAGAACGAACCGTCGAACGGATTGTTCTGGGCGGACTCGGCCGACGACTACGTCCGGCACCTCGCCCGCTTCCAGGCGGCCGTCAAAGCCGGCGATCCGGCGAGCCAGGTCGTCCTCGGTGGCTGTGTACCAGGCATTTTCGCGAACATGGAGGAGCCGGATTCCGAGCGTGAGTTCTTCCTGCATGTGATCGGCGCCTGCCACGACTACTACGACGTATTCGATCTCCACCCGTACGGCGACCCGTACCGGACACCGGTCATGGTCGAGAACGCCCGGGCCGCACTGCGCGCCGCAGGCGGCGAGAAGCCGGTCGTGATCGGCGAATACAACGGTCCGCTGCTCTTCGAGTTTCCCGAGGTGTACGGCGAACTGACCGACGTGCTCGCCACCGAGCCCATGCGGCCCTGGCACGCTCTGACCATCGCGGACTTCCGTTCGGGACAGACCATCATGCAGGAGACTCGCGCCGCGATGGAACGCCTGTACGAGCGCATGCCCGAATTACCCTCCGCCCTGCAGATGTTCATGCTCGACTGCCCGCCCGAGGCGGAGGCCGAATGGCACCGGCGCAACGCCGATGACATCGTGATCCGCAATATTCTCGCGCTGTCGTGCGGCATCGACCGCACCTTCTGCTGGCAGCTCGGACCCGACACCCCCGAACCCGCGGAACGCTATTCGTTCCTGGGCCTGCTGTTCCTGAAGTTCGCGCTCTTCGGCTACGACGAGCACCGGCGCCCGGTCCGCTACTCGAGCGCGAACGCCCTTACCGAGCTGACCTTCCGCCTCGACGGCGCCAAGGCCGTCGAGCGAATCACCGTGCAAGACCGGCCCGATGCCTACATTTACGATCTCGTCGGCGCAGAATGGCAGGTCGGCTGGTTGCGCCGAGAGGACCCAACGGCCGAACCGGAACCACTGGTGTGGAACGGAACCGCACTGAGTCCTCGGCCGGTCTACGTGCGCGGCGGCCACTGAACAGCTCATTCGCCGCGCCCGTGCATCGTGAAGGCGTTCGGCTCGGCTATGTCTCCGCCAGCAGGCTCACCAGCCGCTCGTGCACGACCCGCCAATTGCCCGGCGCCAGATCGTCATCGGCAAGCATTTCCAGCGTCCGAACCACCTGCAACAGCCGAATACGTTGCGCGAGAAGTGGTTCGGCCGGATCGATGCCCATTCCCGCCAGGAACGAGGGCCAGGCCGCGGCCAGCACGTAATCGCCGTGGGCCAGCACCGCCGGGCGGCCGTCGAACAGGGCGGGCAGATCGGCCAGCGCCCGCTCCAGATCGGCGGTTTGCTCGGCGGACAGGGCCGGGGCCAGGCATTCGGCCCATGCGTCCGCTCGTGCGCCGAGATACCGCGGGCGGGCCCACATGTCGTCGAGTTCCACATCGGCGCACGGTCGAACACGATCCACGGCGGATCCTCCTCGACCTCGAACCGGCGGATGCGGGGTATCGCAATCCCCTTGTCCGCGGCCGGATCTCGCAGCGCGTCCATGATGCGCATCCGGCGTTCCGCGTCGGCGCCGCGGCGGTACAGCTGCGACACCACCCGGGAGCCGTCGGCCAGGGTCACCACCGCGGTGTCGTGCTGCGTTCCCCACGTCGCGGGCGCAGCGTCGATAATCGGCTGATCCAATACCTGTTCGAGCCAACCGAAGTCCGCACGATCCACCCGGCCAACGTTAACCGAAATGGGCCCACGTCAACTGCGGGTTGCGCTGATCGAATCGCACGGCCGCGCCCCGACGGAGCGAAACCGCAGGCCGGATCAGGGCCGCAACGGCTGGGCCGCATCGACGGCGCCGGCGAGGGTCGTATATGCCGCCTGGTTGCCGGCGCCCTTGATCAGCACCCGGACCGTCCCGAAGTCGGTGATCCATGCGGGCTCGGAGCCCTGCACGTGGTAGACGGTCCACTTCTGGTCGCCGACCTGCTGTGTGCCCGAGGGGCTGCGGGTCTGCAGGATGTGATCGGCCAGGGCCGATCCCGACGCATCGGACTGGGTCAGCTGCATGTACGTGCCCTGCGGTGTGATGAATCCGACCGTGCTCACCGGCCCCCCGGCCGCACCGGTGATCGTGTCGTGACTGCCGGAATTGGGGTGCCAGTCGCCCGGCAGGGCGGGCTCGCGGATCGGGAACGGCAGCGTGTGCGCGTCGTCCTGCAGCGCCGCCTTCGCATCGAAGTGCGGAATGTTGCCCGGTGTCGGACCGCCCGCCGAGACGCTGCACTGCCCGGCCAGGGCGGCGAATCCCACACAGATCAGCAGCAGCGGAATCAACGACCAGAGCAGGTCACGGTAGTCGTTGAGGATGCGGGGTTTGGGATTCGCCACACGGCCAGTATCCACCTCCGGCCGATTCCCCTGTCATGCCCCCGAACGCCGGGAGGCACACGTCACAGCCCGCCGACCAGCGCGGGTTCGTTCATTACGGAAGTGGAACGGCAGTACCCGACGGTCCCGTCCAACCGTTCTGCGACAATTTACGCAGCAGTAGACAACGAGGAGGGCACCGCAGATGACGGCACCTACACCCGGAACCAGCCGCCGTGAGGCCCCGGACCGCAACCTGGCCATGGAATTGGTCCGGGTGACCGAGGCGGGCGCGCTGGCCGCGGGCCGCTGGGTCGGCCGCGGCGACAAGGAGGGCGGCGACGGCGCGGCCGTGGATGCGATGCGCCAGCTGGTGCACACGGTGTCCATGCGCGGCGTGGTGGTGATCGGCGAGGGCGAGAAGGACGAGGCGCCCATGCTGTACAACGGCGAGGCAGTCGGCGACGGCACCGGCCCCGAGGTCGACTTCGCGGTCGACCCGATCGACGGCACCACGCTGATGTCGAAGGGCTCCCCGGGCGCGATCGCGGTGCTCGCGGTCGCCGAGCGCGGCGCCATGTTCGACCCGTCGGCGGTGTTCTACATGGAGAAGATCGCGGTGGGCCCCGAGGCGGCCGACGCGATCGATCTGGCCGCCCCGATCTCGGAGAACCTGCGCCGGGTGGCCAAGGCCAAGGGCTCGTCGGTGTCCGACCTGACCGTCTGCATCCTGGACCGGCCGCGGCACACGCAGCTGATCAAGGACGTGCGCGAGGGCGGCGCCCGGGTGCGCCTGATCAACGACGGCGACGTGGCCGGCGCGATCGCCTGCGCCCGCCCCGATTCCGGCATCGACATGCTGATCGGCATCGGCGGCACCCCCGAGGGCATCATCGCGGCCGCGGCGATGCGCTGCATGGGCGGCGCGCTGCAGGGCCGCTTGGCCCCCACCGACGACGCGGAGCGCCAGAAGGCGCTGGACGCCGGGCACGACCTGGACCGCATCCTGTCCACCGAGGATCTGGTCGCGGGCGAGAACGTCTTCTTCTGCGCGACCGGCGTCACCGACGGCGACCTGCTGCGCGGCGTGCGCTACTACGGCGGCGGCGCATACACCCAGTCCATCGTGATGCGCTCCAAGTCCGGCACGGTCCGCATGATCGACGCCTACCACCGCCTGACGAAGCTGCGCGAGTACTCCTCGGTCGACTTCATCGGCGACGAGCACGCGGTCCCGCCCCTGCCCTGAGACCGAACCGAATTCACCTGCCCGCCTTCGTATATCGAGGGCGGGCAGGTTCGTTCTAGCGGCCGAGCAGTAACCCGCTCTCTGTCCCACATTTTTGTGCCACAATGGCGACATGACAGCCATTCCGATCCGCGAACTCTCGCACCAGACCGCGCGGACCATGGCCCGGGTCAAAGCTGGCGAAACAGTAGATATCACCGAACGTGGCAAGGTCATCGGCCGAATCGTGCCGGTGGACCCGTCTCACGAGGTCCGGGCCCGACTTATCGCCGAGGGACGCATGCGACCGTCGACGCGCAGTCGCGCGGACCTGCTCGCCGACCTCGATCGTCGACTTGCTCAGGAGCCGGTCGACCAGCAAGCGCGAGGCAGCGCTGCGTTGCAGCAGCTCCGCGACGACGAGCGCTACTGATGCTCTATTTGGACACCAGCGCTGTCATGAAGCTGGTCCATCCGGAAGCCGAAACGGTTGCCCTGCGGGAGTGGCTCGGCCAACATCCTGATCTTCCTTGGGTCGCGTCCTCATTGATCGAGGTCGAGTTGGTTCGCGCGGTCCGAGTTGCGGACCCTGCCCACCTCGTCCACATACCGACAGTCCTGGCGAGGCTGGAAATGTTGGAAATCGATGGCATTGTGCGAGGCAACGCCGCGGCTGTGTTACCGGCGACAGTTCGCAGCCTGGATGCCATCCACCTCGCCACGGCCTTGGAAATCGCCGCCGATCTCACCGCGGTCGTCACCTACGACAAGCGCTTCGGAGAGGCTGCCGAGACAGCCGGGCTGAGGTGGGCAGCGCCTTCCTGATTCCTACTCGCTCCTGAGACCCCGAGCTGGTAGCCGCACACAGGCGGCACACGGCAAACTCCCCGTAACGGCGTCGTCGCCCGGTACGACAGCTAAGACAAATCGTGTCGGGAATGTCCTGGAAGCGCAGGGAAGATGTCAGCAAGATTCGCACGGGCCGCGGCGGTTGTCGCGGCGGCAATTGCGGTGGGTACGCCTACTGCCATGGCGGCCCCGACCACCACGGCGCCAGCGCCCGTTCCGGGTGTGAACCTGGGCGGTAATCTCGGCGGCGGGCTCACCCTCGGCGGCGGCGTGGGGGCCGGTACGACCGGTGCGGTGACGCCGAGTGGCATTCCAGGGGCAAACCCCGGTGCCGGGATAGGTCTGAACGGCAATACCGGGGCGGGCATCAATACCAGCACCGGCGCGGGCATCAACGTCAACGGCGGCACCGGCGCGGGGATCAACACCGGCACAGGTGTGGGTGTCAATGGCAACGGCAATACCGGCATCGGCATTACTCCGAGTGCGGGCGCGGGCATCCTCGGCAATGGCCAGACGGGTATCGGCCTCAACGGCGGCACGGGCGCAGGCATCAACGGCAACGGGCAAACCGGCATCGGACTCAACGGCGGCACCGGCGCGGGCATCAACGGCAACGGCCAGACCGGCATCGGCCTCAACGGCGGCACCGGCGCCGGTATCAACGGCAACGGCCAGACCGGCATCGGCCTCAACGGCGGCGTCGGCGCGGGCGTGAATGGCAACGGCCAGACCGGGATCGGACTCAACGGCGGTATCGGCGCGGGCGTCAACGGCAACGGCCAGACGGGTGTCGGTCTGACCGGCGCGGCGTTGGGCGGCGTCGACCTGGCCGGCGCCGGTGCGGCCGCGGCGGGACCGGATGTCGCGTACGGCATGAGCATCCCGGCCGACGCGACCGTCGGTATCCCCGGCGGCACGGTGGTCACCGACCAGGTCCCGCCCGGCGGTTACGTGATCCCCAAGGGCGCACCGGACACCGGCGCCGGCGGCATGGCACAGCAGGTGAGCGAGCAGTGAACGGAATCAAGTCCGGCGCAAGGCGTTTCGGTGCCGCCGGAGCGGCCGTGGCGATCGTCGCCGTGCTGGTCACCGGCTGCGGCTCGTCGAGCAGCACGCCGAGCGGCACGCCGACCAGCCACGCCGCGGCGACCTCCACCGGCGTACAGACCGCACCGCCGATCAGCCGATCGACCCCGGTCTCGTTCAAGATCGCCTCGATCAATGCCTCGGGATCGCTGATCTCGGTGGGGCTCAACACCGATGGCTCGGTTCAGGTGCCCGCCAACTATCAGCAGGCCGGGTGGTACCAGAAGGGACCGGCCCCCGGCGAACAGGGATCGGCGGTGATTCTCGGTCACGTCGACTCGTACAAGGGCATCGGCGTGTTCTTCTCCCTGAAGCACGTCAAGTCCGGCGACATGATCGATGTGACCCGCGCCGACGGTAAGACCGCCCACTTCAAGGTCACCGATGTGCGGATGTACCTCAAGACGCAGTTCCCCGACCAGCTCGTGTTCGGCCCGCGCGGCGGGGCGACCCTGCAGGTCGTGACCTGTGGCGGCCAGTTCGATCAGGCCACCAAGAGCTACGAATCCAACGTCGTGGTCTATTCGTCCCTGCAGTCGGTGACCTGAGCACCGGGCGGATCCCCGGCCGGGCACGGGGATCCGCCGATCGCACCTGAACCGCCATCGCGCGCCCGCGTCCCCCGCCGTCCAGCAGGCTCAGATCGGTGGTGACCTCGTCGTCGGACTCCTGCACGGCATCGAAGCGCAGATTGGTGGTGGTGACATGGCTGTACGCGCCGGTCGCCGCCAGTCCGGCGGCCACCGTCGGCGCGGTCAGGAACAGGTAGTCGATCAGCCCCAGCTGACCCGGCGTGTACGCCTGCGCGGCGCGCAGCGCGACATCGGGATCGCGCAGTTCGTGCTCGACCAGCTCCCACAGCCGCAGGTACCGGTCGGCCGGAAGCAGCGCGGTCGAGCTGGACAGCGCCCAGTCCGCCGAGCCGGCCTCCTGAGCCAGGCGATGCCGCTGCGCGCCCGAAAACCCCCGCGACGTCAAGGGGAAACCGGAACAGCAGGACAAGATCGACTCCACGCCCTGAATTATCGGCCACTTCGGCCTACGATTCGACCGCCGAATTCCGCGCCGGCTCGTAATCGACGGCGGGAGTGGTCCTTCGGTGCAGCGTCGAAACCCGTGCTGCGCAATGCGTTCGGCCGGTCCTCCGTCCCACGCGCGGCTCGCACCGGCCTAGGCTCGGAATCATGAGCGACGACGACACGCAGTCCCGGATCGAACACGACACCATGTGTCGTCACGATCGGCGCTGACCTACCGATCTAGCCAAGATCAATTGTGGGCCTAGATTTTTCAGATCCCCCGAGTTCCCGGGACGTCCTCGGAGTTCCCTGGAGTTCCACCGATCCCAGATTTCATCGGACTCGCCGGATCGGTTCAGTCCTGCGATTGAGCATCGCCGTCGATTTCACTTGTCGGACAATGAAGCCATGACTGAACACCTGAAGGATGGCCGACCATGAGTGCAGAGGTGGGGACGATCGACTGGCAAGGATGGCTACGGCGCTGGGATGCCCAACAGGAGGGGTATGTGCCCGAGCGCGAGGCCCGGTTCACGGCGATGTTCGATGCGGTCGCGGAGCTACTGCCTACCTCCTTCGTGGCAGTAGATCTAGGCTGTGGGCCAGGGGCAATAAGCCAGCGGCTGCTCGCGCGATTTTCGGGGGCACGCTCAGTTGCGGTGGATATCGATCCGGTTATGGTGGCCCTCGGGCGGGGTGCTGTCGGAACGGTTGACGATCGGTTGCGTTGGGTAGAGGCGGATCTGTCATCGCCAAACTTGCTGGAAGCAATAGGCGAAACACAGGTGGACGTCGTCCTCAGCACCACAGCCCTGCATTGGTTGCAGCCCGACGCACTGGCCCGTCTTTACCAGGACCTTGTCCGACTTCTACGGCCCGGTGGCCTCTTTCTCAATGGAGACAACTTGGCATATCCTCCGGCTTTGCCGACGTTTGACCAGCTGAGTCATCGTGTCCTGAAAGCACAGTGGTCCGATACCTCCTTTGCCGAACGCGGAATCGAGACCGCAGAGCAATGGTGGGAGGCGCTGGCCGAAGAGCCCGGATTCAGGCCCCTCATCGCTGAGCGCGCTCAGCGTTTTCAGGGTAAACAGCGACCAGGCCAAACGGACGTCGACGCCCATATCGAAGCGCTGAGCGCCGCAGGCTTCAGCGAGATCGGAACAATCTGGCAGGTCCTTTCGAACCGCGTGCTGCTGGCAGTTCGCTAGGCCCCGACACTCGACTCCTCACCGGCATCTTCGCCACCCGCGTGGCTGGCGGCCAGGATCAATCCCACATCATGGCGAGCGACCACCGTCACCGTAGAATCGCTCATCGAACGGACGACCGTGTTGCCGACGGCCAAGGTCGACGAGATCGATGAGGCCCTGCGGCTTACTGCTCACCCATGCGAATCGACCCCTGATGCGACGGCCAGGCTCACCGAGATCCGGGATGCGCTGCGGCGGGGTGAGTTCCAGGACTAACTCGCACATGTCACGACGACTCAGATTGTGGTCGGCGGTGTACCTCTCGGCTGCATCAAGGCCTCGTGGAGGAACTGCCATCGCGTAGATCACAGCAGGGAGTAGCTCGTGCCCAGTGACTGCTGACCAGGTGGTGAGCTGGCAGTTGACGCTGGTCGGCCGAGGTGAACCCTATGCAGGGCATACCCCCGCCCAGCAACCGTCGTTGCCGTGGTCACTGGCAACGACGACGGCGCGAGTTCGACCGGTACTCCGTCCACGACCGGCGGCCGCGTGCTTCGAAAAAGTCTAGGGCGCCGCGGCCACCGTCACGGCCGAACAGCGAGGTACTCAACCTGCCTTCAGGCCGGCGGCAGGCGCAGGTCCGTGACGCCCGCCCGCTAAATTCTTCCCCACGCCGATGTGCGAATCCCCTCACGCGTGGCGTCCCACGCGCGGCTCGCACCGGCCTAGGCTCGGAATCATGAGCGACGACGACACGCAGTTCCGGATCGAACACGACACCATGTGTCGTCACGATCGGCGCTGACCTGCCGCTCTGGCCGAGATCTATTGTGGGTCTGGATTTTTCAGGTTCCCGCGTGTTCCCGGACTGTCCTCGGAGTTCCCTGGAGTTCCTCCGAATCCGGGCTTCAAAGTTGGACTGAAAACTGCACTGCAGTTCCCGGCATGTCCCTCATCGACAGCTCCGGCGGATCGACCCACGCGGCGTGTCGCGCTAAAACATCATTGGCGTGTCTTACTACTCGGCGATCGAGCGGCAACCGTCCGCATTCACGCCGGTGGCATATCTCCACGGTCGCGTCCTCGCTCAGTGAAAGTGACGAGGGGCCCGCTGTATCTGGCGAGCCTGAACAACCTTCTGGCGATGGCTCAGTGGTCTGGACCGGCAGTCGGTCCATTGCTTCCGCTGCTTCCGCCTACGCCAGATTCATAGAGTCGGGGCGCGCTGGCTCAGCGCATCTGGCGAAGCGCAGCCAACAGCGCGAGCGTTCGCCGTATTCGCAGCACCGGGCCAGTTTCGTACGCACGCAGCCCTCCAGCGACAAGCGGCACCAGCTTGCCGACCGCTTCGTGACCCCTCAACGACGGGAGGTGCTAGTCGAGCCCGATTGATACGGACTCACCTGCCAATGCCCCAGAACAACTGAACCCTTCTTCGACTCAGTGTTCGGAGGGTGCACCGCAGACCCTTGAAATGCCGAACGCTCCCGGTTCGTACCCGAGAGCGCCAGCCTGGATGGGGAGCGATTTAGCCGATCGCAGCCGCCGGTGAACTCTCCAGCACCGACCCCCATCACAGGACCAGGCATGCTGTTTGAGCCCAGGCCCAAGGGTACCGCGCGCCCTGCTCCCGACACAACGGGATCACTATGCAGCGGCCCCTGGCTTCCCGGAACCGATTCCCGCGCCGCGAAACTGGCCGTTCCGCCTCACCACTCCTCGACTTTCCTTCTTGCTCTCGAGCGAGTCATGTACCTCCCGCAGTTCGTCTTGATCGACGAAGACAACAAGTGCATCGCGACGGTCGACAGCCTCGCCGCCGCCAGGCGCGCGGTCGCTGAGGGATCAGCGGCGTCGGCTGGCGGCCGGATTTCGCGATGTCTGCTGGTCGCCGATATCGATGCCGAGTTGCCCGAGATCGGCGACGCGTGCGCCGAGCCGATGATCGCCTGGTGCGAGCGCCACAGGCTCCCATATTTGGTGCGCGACAGCGGAAGAGCTGGTGGCCGCCATGTCATCGCGCTGATCACCCATCGCGCCGTGCCGGTCGACGAGTGGGGACAGCTGTGCCTGGACGTGTCGGATCGGTGGGGCGGTGTGGTCAGTGATCGCACCGGGATGGTGTTGCGGCTCTTGACCGCCCCGCACAGGCTCGGATTCCGAGCCCCGGTGATCGCCTGCACGATCACCCCACGAGCCGTGCAGGACGCCCTCCAGCAGCCATCGGGCACGCACCGCCCGAAGAAGGCTGGCCGTGGCAAGCTGAGGGCGAGCACACGGTTCGATCGGTCTGCCAGTGAGTTCGGCGTCACTTGCGCGATGGTGCGCCGCGGCTTTGCGCGTCAGGCGGCCTGGAGCGAGCTGGTGCGGCTGGCGGGGCATGCCGCCGAACGCGGCGAGCGATGGTTTCACCGCTACTACTGGCTCCCAGCCGTGACTGGGGTAGCCGCCGAGCGCGGACTGACAGACGACGCCGCGTGGGAACTGGCTCAGCGGGCATGTCCAGCTGTCTGCCGCCGGCGCGGTCGTCGTTGGTGGCAAGGCTTGTGGGACCGCGCCGTCGCCGAGGCTGCGACCCCCCGTCCTCGGCGCTATCGCTCTCCAGGACAGGCGATGTGTACTCCTGCGACTCCCGGCATCGCAGAGGAGGTCGCAGTGGTGCGGCGCGGCCTCGCTGAGGCGGTCCAGGTCGAGTATGCCGATCTGGATCCGCGTCGACGCCGGAGCGCCAGAACGCTGCTCTGGCACCTCGCTGTTGCGATCGTGAAGCGCGAGGGGTCGATCTCGATACGCGATTTGGCGGAGCGATCTCAGCTCGACCCCAGCACGGTCCAGGCCGTGCTGCGCACGGCCACGGAGCGCGGCCTGTTGGTGATTGCCCGGCCATACAGCGGCGGGCCACGTTCCTGCCAGGCATACGGGATCGGCTCTGCAGCAAGGGTTTACGTGGCAGCGGCGCGCAAGATCGTTTCTCCGCACACTAGCTGTAGCACCCCGGCCCCACACGGCGCTGCGAATCTGGCGCGCCTCGCTGTCTCCTTCGCTTCAGCGCGGAAACGATGGGCGCAGCGCAACGACGTGCTCGCGGTCTTGGCCCCCGGTGAGCGTCTGGCAGACAGCCGCCATCCGGCCGCACGACTTCTTCGGTCGCTGTGGTACCAGCAGAAATGGTGGCAGTCCCTGACCAGCCTGGAGAAGGAGGCACGGCGCCGCCAGCGCCGCGCCTACCTCGGCGGCCTGCATCGATCTGCGCGGTCTGCGTGGTTCGACTGGCTGGATCGGCGGTCGGACATAGTGGCTGCGAGGGACCGGATCGCCACGCACGCTGCAGATCCGGTCGATGTGGTCGCCGTGCTCGCTGCGCCGCCGGTGACTGTCCATCGCGGGCTGCATGGCTTTCCTCACGCCGACTGCAGCACGGTTCGCGGCCGTTACCCGCGATACGACCCCATGCGAGACCGGCGGGCAATCCATCACCGACCTGCGGCAACAGGCAACGGCCAATGGGCCACAGCCGCATCAAGTTTCCGGATCGACAAGGAGATACGCCAGTGACGGAGAGCCCGCGGCGTGTATGCCTGCCCTGGGGGTTTCGGCCAGCCGGTCAGCGGATCCGTGCCGCCTGCTCGTGCGGTTTCACCACCACTCCGCGCGCGAGCAGGGACCGCGCGTTGGACGCGTTGCTGGCTGAGCACGGCCACACTGACGCCACCTGTGTGTTGTGCGATCGCGATCATCTTGAGGGGTCGTCCCTGCGCCAGTGGGATGCATTGCGCAACTGGCGAATCGAGATCCTGTCCGACGGGCACGATTCGTTCGTCGTGTGCCGCGGCATGCCGCGATCCTGCCGAGACGGAGCCGCCCGGAAGCAGCTGCGCTTGGATAGCGAGGTTGCGGATGCCTTCGGACTCGCCCTTCCCCGGCCGAGGTTGCGCCTGGTCTAGCCACTCACCTGATGTCCCCCGGCAGACCGTGGAACCAGGCCACGGCTGCAACAGTCTTCGCCTCATTCAGCACACAGGAGAGCTACCCATGAAATACCTGCCGTTCCACAACGGCGCATCGACGAAGCCCGAACCGAGCTTCCCGGACGGGGCCACAACGACCTCCGATTCCGGCGCCGTGGAAAATCACGAGGTCGCGGACCTGGCTCACCGGGTCGCGACCGCCCGAGGGAAGGTACCTCTGCAATCCGATCCGGCGCTGTTCGCCGAGCTGTCCGAGGCGGAGATCGCGGCCGAACGAAAACTCGCCGAATGGATGAGAGCCCGCCGGCGCCGGCAGCGCAGGCGCGCGGTCACCGCCGAGCTGACCGCCGAGAAGCGGGACCGCCGCGTCGCGCTGGCCCTGCGCCGCGACGACGAGGACGATGCGCGCTGGCATCGCCGCGCGCTGGCATCGCGGCGGCGGGTCGCCAATCCCGATGCGCGCCTTGCCCAGCTGTACCGGCGCGCGGAATGGTCCTCGCGCGCGTTGATCGGCGTCGTCGTGCTGGGCATGCTGTGGGCCGGCGTGAACGTGCAGCACAACCTGGTGCCCAGCGGCGATATGGCCGATCCGCTGTACTGGCTCAGCTACGGTTTCGAGGCGATGATCTCGATCCCGATCATCACCATCATGGTCGTCGCCACCACCGCCGCCCGCTGGGGCCGCGAAATCGCCCGCGGCAAGGTGGTTTTCCTCGAGGTCGCGCTGCTGGGCGTCACCATCGCCCTCAACGCGGGCCCGCACCTGGCCGCCGGGGCCCTGGCCCGCGCCGCCGAGGCCGCCGTGGCCCCGGTCATGGTCGGCGTGGTGATCTGGCTGCACGCCTGGGTCTCCATCCGCTACGCAACGCTCATCGATGTGGCTGGATCCGCCGCCCCGAGCGGTTCGGTGGACACCATCGCTACGCTCGTGGAGCAGGTTTCAGATGGCCGTGTAGCAGCGACGTACGCCGAGCAGAGTGTGCAGGTTGGTGCTACGGATACCGAGCAGCCCGTTACGAAAGCGTGGTGCGAGTCGTCTACCGGTGTGTCGGTCGTGCCGGGCGTCGCACCGCCGGGTCGGCAGGGCGCCGGTACATCCGAGCCGGGAGCTACGTATACCGCGCAGCATGCCGCTTCGGCGTCAGCCCAGGTGACCTGGGAATTGACCCGCGAGTCCGATCGATCGCGCCCTACAGAGCAGGCCGTCATGAGTGGTCAGGCCAGCCCCGCTACCTACACCGAGCACGGGTTCGGGACCGAATATCAGGCGACCGGCTCGGTTCGTACCGGGAGTGGTCACCAGCCGTACGAAGCCATTGCCTCGACTGCCACCGCTCCGTGGGATAGGGCCTTCGCAGGGTTCGGCGACGCTCACGATGACGTGCTCGCTACACGGAGCGACGACGAATCGGCCGATGCCACGGTAGAAATCCGGGGTCTGGCGGCCGAGGTCCGCCAGCTCACTCACGCCCGCAAGTCGATCGACACCGTGGCCGAAGTGCTCTGGCTGCACAGGTCCGGCGCGGGAACCCCAGCACAGATTGCCCGGAGATTGGGAGTGAACTTCAACAGCGTCAAAGGCTGGATCTTGACCGCTGAGCGAATCACGACCAAACGTGATGCCGTCGTAGTGCAG
Source organism: Nocardia albiluteola (assembly GCF_018860155.1). Taxonomy (GTDB): domain Bacteria; phylum Actinomycetota; class Actinomycetes; order Mycobacteriales; family Mycobacteriaceae; genus Nocardia; species Nocardia albiluteola. The sequence continues at coordinate 227,312 of NZ_JAHKNI010000005.1, read as the reverse complement.
ATCCGGCCGCGGTTCCAGGCCGAGTGACCCCTAGCGCGAGCCATCCAGCCGGGCTCGCGCTCCCCCTTACATAACGCCGTCAGGCTCCCGCTCTCGGAATCCTCCCGAGGGCAGCCTCATCCCAACGATCTCGGCGCCGTCGCCGAGCAGGTAAGTCGGTCAGTGAAAGGACTCCACAAGTTGCACGAGCATACGTACATCCAAGCCGGTGCCGATATCGACACGATCATCAGCCAGGGCGATGAGGCCGAACTGATGGCGGTGTGGACCACATATCACCGCATCCAGCTCGATCGCGCGGCCCTCGCCGGTATCCGCGACAACGACGCTCCTGTGCGGGAGGACTCGCCGTATACCGGGGCTGAGATGCGGCAACTCTTCGGCGATCGTCTGGCCGAGGTTGCCGCGGTCAGCCCAGCGCAGGCCCTGGCGGCGAACCACCGATTGGTCGAGCTGCTCACCGGCCGCCGCTGGTGGGTCATGCGCGACGCGCGCGAGGCGGGCGATAGCTGGGCCGAGGTCGGGGCCGTGCTCGGGAGAACCGCGGCCGCCGCCCTCGACTGGTACTCCGACAAGATCGCGCGGCAAGAGCGGTACGTCGGGTCGCACGATGGCGACCGCGCCCGCGCTGTTCTCGACGACTGACGCATGTGAATTGCAGCGGTGCGGCGCGCAATCCCGTGCGCCGGGCGACTCAGGTTCCGGTGGCCGCGATGGTGGGTGGGTCGGGCGGAGGAGGTGACTGGTGCTGAGCTGATCCGTATAGGTGCGGCACGGAGCGTAGCGGAGTTCCTTTTCGCGGTGCGCATACCAGGGCCTCCCGGTGGTCGGGTGTGCCGCCGGGCAGGGTCCTGCTGTCCGGCGGCGGGGGAGATTCGCCTTTCGGTCGAGCCGGTTCAGTCGAGATGGCCGGTTTCAGGCGGCGGTTTTCAGGTGGTGTGGGTGGGTGGCGTGTTGGTGTAGGGCTGCGAGGCGGCGGCGGTGTGTGGCGAATTTTTTGGTGGCGGTGTGGTCGTGGTTGTCGAGGTCGGCGAGGGGGGCGTGGGCGTCGGCCATTTGGGCTGTGCGGAGGCCGTGTTCGCTTTTGCTCCGGCGGTAGGCGTCTTCGACGACGTCGTGGGCGGCGGCCCAGGGGTTGATGGGCATGTGCATGGTGTGGATGGTGGTGATGTAGAGGACGAGTTGCCGGAAGGTGGGTTGCGGGTTTGTGCCGTGGGGGTCGCGGGCGCGGGCCATGATGGCTTGGGGTGTGGGGTCTTTGCCTTCGGTGGCGAGTTGGCGGGCGAGGTGGACGACGGTGGCGGGTAGGTGGCCGTGGAGGTCGGTGTCGGTGATGTGGGTGAGGATTTGTGCGGCTTGGGGTGCGGTGAGGGTGAGAAGGGCTGCGGCGAGGTTGTTTTCGGGCTCGGCGGCGGTGATGGCGTCGGCGGTGAGTTGTTCGAGAACGGCGGTGTAGACCTGGGCGAGGTGTTGCGGATCCGGGGACGGGCCGGTTTCGGTGTGGCGGTTGGGTCCTCGCTGTATGCGGTTGTTCCGTGTGGTCGGTGGTGCGGGGTGGGCCGTTTGCCGCGGTCGGCGCTCCGAGGTGTCGGACATCGGGGTCTCCTGGGTGGTGTCGGTGCGCGGGATCGACTCCCGCGGCGGGTGATGGTGAGTGGCTGTTCGCGGTTCGCGTGGAGCGCGTCGTCGACTGGGGCGTGGCCCGTTGTCGCGTATTGGCGAACGTGTGTGTTGTGGCCCGGGTGACCGCAGGCCCGGGGATGGCGGGCTGGGGTTTGCACGCGTCGGGATGTACTGGTGATTCGGCTACGAGCGGCCTGTGCTGAGGGCTTGTTCGACGGCAGTCAGTGCATGTTGCAGCGCGGCGGCGAATGCATGCAGCGTCCGGATTTCCTGCTCGGTGCGGGGTCGGGTTCCTTCGGCGGCGCGGGCGGCCGGGTACCCGAGCTCTCTGAGCGATCGCTGGTCGTGAGTGCCGTATATCAGCGCGAACAGCGTGTCGGCGGGGCTGGGGGTGGTGTCGCTGGTCATCATGGTTTTCCTTGGCAGGGTGGCGATCCGGACCGTGTACGGGCGTGTCGGTCGAGGTCCGGATGTTGCTCGGTGACGGTGATGGTCGGGGTGTGGATGGTGGGTGGGCCGGACGCGCACGGTGATCGGCGCGGATCTTGACCGGAATAGTTCGGCACGGAGCGCAGCGGAGTTCCACTCCCGCCTCCGGCCGGCCGGGAGTGTGCCCGGTCGGCGCGGGGCTCGTGCGATGAGGGGGTTGGTCAGGGCTGGGCGGGCAGGATTTCGTCGGCTCGGTCGGCGAGGGCGTTGATGATTTTCTGCCAGGATGTTGCCCGGTGGTCGGGGATGTGGAAGTCGTATCGGCTGGCGATAACGTTTGTGGTGGGGTCTTTCTCGGCGTCACGGTCGTCGCCCTCGGACCGGCTGCGCCGGTATGTCGAGCCGGGGATGGTCCACAGCGGGTTCCACGCGCGCCTGGCGGGGTCGAACACTTCGACGGTGAAGGCGAGGTGTTCGGTGTAGTCGGAGATGAACGGCAGGGTGAATCGCACGGTGTCGCCGCTCGGGTGCTTGCCGATGACCTGGACGTGGTAGTTGCTGGACCGGGCTCCGATTGCTCGTCGGCGGTGGATGTCTTCGGTGGTGATCGTGGGTGCCCAGGGGTGGCGGGACTGGGTGTGGTCGGTCATGTCTGGTGTCTCCTGGTTCGTTGGTGAGGTTCGGCCGGTCCGGGCATGTGCCCGATGTCCGCAGCGCCTGGAGGTGGATGCTGGGCCCGTGTTGAGGCCGTGGTGCACGCGGTCGCCGCGCGGAGCGCGTGCACCGCGGGGCATTGCCACCGCTGCGTGATGGTGAACGCGTGTGTCGTGCGCGGGTGACCGCAGGCCGGATGCCTGAGGTGAGCGGGCTGGGGGTTGCCCGCTGAAAGGGCTGCACGGCGCGCCAGCGCCGTTCCGTTTGCCGGTTACGCGCCGGCACCCCGGCGGTTGGAAACAATGGCGTGGCCGGGGCGGCGCGGGGGCTGGCCGCGCCGCTGGCGGTCTATCGCTGGGGTGTGCGGGTGAATTGGTGGTAGTCGGTGAGGAAGCCGTGGGCGAACTGGACGGCGTCGGTTCCGTATTCGGCGGGGCCGGACAGGTGGATGTGGAAGGCGGGCAGGTCGCCGGATTCGCTGCACACGATTTGGTTGGTGTCGATCAGTACGCGGGCATCGTGGAATGTCCAGGTGCGGACGTAGGTGGATTCGTCGTCACGGATCGAGCGGGGGTCGTTCATACCCTCGCTCATCGTCTCCAGCAGCGCGCGGCGGGCGCGGTCGATCTGGTCGGCGTGTTCCTTGGCGGCGCGGCAGGTGGTGAGCGCGCGCCGGATGGCGGCGATGACATCGCACCGCACGGCGTAGGCCAGGTCCTCGATGGGCGCTCGGGTGTCCAGGGTGGTGCTGTAGAGCGCGTGGCCCCGCTCGGGGGCGTAGTCGGCTAGGGCGGGGTCGGTGCGGGCGACGCTGCCGGATGCCTGAAAGCTGCCCTGGTCGGGGTTGGGGGCGATGGTGACGGTCACTCCGTCGGGGTTGGACACGATGGCGTGGTCGGGATGGTCGGGATGGCGTGCGGGCTTCCATTGTTCGTCGGTGACGGTGGAGATCCGGTCGGCGAGTTCGTAGGCCAGCACGCGGATATCGGTGATGGCGGTCGTGACGGTCATGGTGTTGGTGGTCTCTTCTCGTGCGGGATGGTCGGGTTCAGGGGCGCTGTGCACGGGTGATCTCGTACTCGAGCTGACATGCGCAGTGCTCCCGGGCGCTGGCGAATGTCCGCAGCAGGGTGGGGCCTTCGGCTGTGGAGTCGGTGGTGCCTGTCTTGGCCAGTGCTGCGCGTATTTCGGAAGCATCGGCGCGCCAATGCTCGGTGAGTTTGCTGATGGCGGTGGTCAACTCGGCTAGGCGGGCGCGGGTCTGGGCGGCGGGCAGTTTGGCGGGAGTCGTTGTCATGACTGTGTTTTCTGCTTTCGGGATCGGCGCGGCGCGCCGATGGTGGGTAGCGGCGGTCGCGCGGGTGTGGTTTCGGTAAGGCTGTGGGCCGCGCCCTGCCTGGTCGGGCCGGGCGCGGCGTTCACCTGATGAACGGGGCCGATTAGGCAGCGGCCGGACGGTCCTGGTCGGCGTCGGCGCTGCCGGGGCGTGCGGCGGGCCGGGTAGCGATCTCGGTCAGGGCGTCCTCGAGGGAGGTTTCGCCGAGTGTGACTCGGTCCATGATTCCCCGCTTGTGACCGGTCGAGGCCAACAGCGACAGGTATGGGCGCGAGATCGTCATGTCGATCATGTTGTGAATGTGACTGCGTTGCTGGGCGATTCGCCAGTAGTTGGCGGTGCGGGGCTCGCTGATCTCGCGCTGCATGAGACGTTCGATTGCGCCCATGGCCAACCCGATTTCGTACTTGTCCAACTGGGCGGGCTTAGTCATTTTCGCGATCGCGCTCCCGTCCTTGATCTTGCTCGCGGGAATGCCCAGTAGTTCCGCGCTGATGGCACGTGCCCCGGCGTCGTCGAAGATCCCCGGCAGCGCGCTTTCCAGCGCACTACGCCATTTGCGGGCCTCGAACAGCAGCGCCGGGTATGCCTTCGCCTCCTTCGTTCCGGCCTTGGGTGCGGTCTTCTGCAACCATTCGGCAGCGGACTTGCGGCGCGCGATGGTGTCGTACATGGCTTGCTTGTTCAGTTTCCCTACCTGGGCGGCGGTGATGCCGGTCTGCTCGCTGCGCCCCGGCTTCACGCGGGTGAATCCGGCACGCCGGTAGTCCAGGCAGTAATACAAGGGGGTGAACCGGTCTTCGCTGCGCACGTCACGCGCGTGGTAGAACCCTTCGCGCGCTTCGCGTTCGGGGTCGCCGTGAGTGGCCAGGTCTACCCGCCGCTCCTCGATCTCCTGTCCGGTCGCTGTGAGCACGCTGACTTCGTGGTGCGCGAGGTAGACCGCCCACTGAGACGGGGCGATATCGGCCTCTGTGGGCTCGGTGCTCTCGGCGGTGCGCAGCTGCGCGAGGGGCGTGCACTGCTTGTGGTCCGCTTCGCGCGGGTGGTGCTCGAGAATCCGGAATCCGCGCTGGCGGTAGCTGGCGGCTTCGGCGTCGCGCAGTGCTGTGACGCGGCGCTCCTCGCGCAATTCCTCGAGCTTGGCGACGAATCGGCCGTTTCCGGCCCGCGATGCGTACCGCAGTTCATTCATTGCGTCGGGGTCGTCGTCGAACTCGGCGGCGTCGGCGGCGTGGAGCAGGTTCATCTGTCCATCGATCGCGCGGTTGCGGGCCTCGGTGCTGCCCGACAGCGTGCGCAGCGCTTGGGCCTGCTTGCGGTCGGTGATGCCCAGCGCGCGCAGCTTGGCTGTCTTCTCCCGCGCGGGCAGGTCCAACCCGGCCAATTCCTCTTGCGCCGCATAAAGTTCGGCCTTCGTCAGTTCCACATGGTGGACGTTGGCGGGCACCTGATCTACCAGCAGGGCCGCGCGTTGCTGGTCGGCGGTCCCCTCCGGGGCCTTCTGCAACAGGACTTGGACCGTGGTCAGTCTGCCTTTGCGGGCTCCCAGGATCCGGCGCTGTCCGTCGATGATCTGTACGATTCCGTCCGGACGCAGAAACGCCGAGGGCAGTTGCCGGTATCCGGCTTTCACCGATTCGACGTAGTCCTCGGTCAGCGACGCGAGGGCGTTCGCGAGTTCGCGCGGGTTGCTGCCGATCACGACATGCTTTGGATTGACCTTTTCCGGGATGCGGGCCTCCGGGTCGGCGGCCAGAGCCGCACCGATCGCCGCGATACGTTCCGGGTCCAGCGGTACCGGAACCGTTTTCATCCAGTCCTCGCTTGCGGCGGGCGGGGTGGTGCCGGTGTCGGGTTCGGTTGTGGTGGTGGTCTTTTCGATGGTGGTCATATCGGGTCGGTTCTCCTATTGGTGAGTGGTCCGGCCCGGCTGGATAGCGACCAGCCGGGCCGGGGTCCGGGTTGAAAACAGTTGTGTCGGTGCGCGATCGGGCGCTGGCGGACCTCGGGCTCGTGGGCGGCGCGCCGATAGTTACTGCTCGCGCGGGGTGATGCCGGGCCGGTGGGCTGCCGGGTCGGTGTCGGCCTCTATGCCGCACTCGCGCAGAACATCTCGTGCGACTCGGGCGGATTCGCTGTCCTGTGGTTCCTGGGCCAGTACGGCGCGTGCCCAGCGGATCAATCCGTCGATATCCGGCGTGATGTCGAGCGTGCCCGGATCATGCGCCGAGTCGGTCGGTTCATCGACGGTCGGACTGCTGACCGGCTGTGTCTCGGGTGTGGCCGTGTGCCAGTTGGCGGGGTCGTCGTCGATTCGCTGGCAGCACGGCTCGCAGTAGTACTCGCCGGTGTCGCGGATTTTGTGTGCGGCCGGTATCCAGCGCGCGTTGTTCGGGCAGTTGTCGGTGCGGCACATCCCATTCCATTTGCCGCGCGTGGTTGTCGTGGTCATCGGACCTCAGTCCCCGGTCCTCGTGTCGATGCTGGTCATAACGGGTCGTTCTCCTGCTGGTGAGTGGTTCGGCCCGGCTGGATAGCGACCAGCCGGGCTGAACCTGTGTGCGAAAATTGGTGTGTCGGTGCGTGATTGGGCGGACTGCGGGCTCGTGGGCGGTGCACGGGGGTTACATGTCGCGCGGGGCCATGATGGTCAGCACCGGTTCCGGGGTGTCGCCGGGTCCGCAGTGCAGATACAGCGTGACCGGTTGCGGGCGGGTGTCGGTGCTGCCATTGACCAGGCGCAGCACTTCGAACTTCACTTCCGATGCGTCGCGGTCGCGCAGTGCGGCCCATCTGGCCATCATCAGGACATCCCAGGTGCGGCCGGTGATGGATTGGCCGTGTTCGCCGTCCTGGTCCCAGGCCACCGCAGCGGCCCAGGCGTGTTGAGCGATGGCGACCGGGATGGTGAATCCGGCTTCTTTCGCCAGCTCGGTCACGTCGCGAAGTACTTCGTCGGCGATGGCCTGGGCGCGGGTGTAGGTGTGGATGATCTCCCACCCGGTGGCATCGAAATCCATTGCTTTCCTTTGCGGTAGAGGATGTTTCGAGATTCGGTGATGGGCGCGCCCGGGTGGCGCTCGGGCGCGCCGGTCGGGCCGGTTCATCCCTGCGCGGTCTGGGCGGCGTAGTAGGCGTCGGCGACGTGCTGGGCGGCGTCCCAGGGAATGCGCCGCTTGGTCGCTCCCGCGATGTCCAGGTGCCGGACGGTGCGGTAGGTGCTGGCACCGGAAGCGCGGGTCCGCACTTCGATGGTGGGTACCGGAGTCCACCGGAGTTCGGCGTCAGGGGCGCTGAGTACCCATCCGGGCACGTGCGCGAGGGTCAACAGGTGGGTGGTTCCATCGGCGGCGGTGAACTGCCAGGAACTGGAGCCGATGCCTTCGCGGAAGATCAGCGGGGTTGTCATAGCGGGTCGCTTTCTCCTACAGTGGGCGGCGAAGGCCCGAGCCAGATAGCGACTGGCTCGGGCCTTGCCACATCGGTAGGGGGTTGTTCGGCGGTCGGGGTGTCTGGTCAGTCCAGACGGGACCGGATGGTGACCGCATGCAGGAACTCGCGGCGGTCCCGCCCGAACAGGGCTGGTATGCGCCGGTTGAGCGCGCTGGACAGGGCACGCGATGCCGGGTGCAGGGTGTGCCCCGCACGGGAACCGAACGGGTGGTCCCACTCGGTGACGGCGTCAGGCCTCATGTAGCAGTCGACGAACCATAGGCGCTCGCCATGCAGGCGAGACACGAAACTTACTGCCCCGTCCGGGTTCTGGACGGTCCCTAGCCATCCGTGAAAGTAGAACGGCTGCGGCTCACCGGGTGAGCGCACACTGTCCGCTAGCGCGGTGAAGCTGAACGAACGAGCAGCGATGATGGTGAATTCCATTGCTGGGCTGAACCTTTCACATGGTTTACAGAAGTGCGCCGGTGCGTCCGGCCTCGCGTCCGCGCGCGGAGGACAGGCCGTAGCGGAGGGCGCGTCCGTCCTTGCACAGCGGGCCGGTATTGGGGTTGGGCAATCCCCCACCGGGGCAGCAGATCTCGCAGGTTTCGTTGTGCGCGTACAGTGCGTCGACGTATTCGGGGACGGTTCCGGTGAACGCCATGGCGTTTCTCCCTTGTATGAGCGGCCCCGGCCCGGCTGGATAGCGACCAGCCGGGCCGGGGCCTGACACAGGATGTTGGTTAGCGGCTGGCGGGTGTCGTGGTGACGGACCGCAGGTAGCGGCGGGCGATCAGAATCGCCTTTGCCGCAACTGGGGTGGGGTGACCCAACAGCGTTCCGTCGGCCGATTCGGGCCAGTACAGACGGCGCGGTTCGCCCTCGGGCCATCCGGTGTAGACGGTGGCCCTGTGGTTACCACGCCGCACGATGTGATGCGGCTCGACGCCGGGGATATGTTCGCTGCCTGCCATAGGTTTTCGTTCCTTTCCGGGGTCAGGCGAGAATGGTTGCGGTGAGGATGCCGTGGTTGTTGTGGCGCAGGATGAGCGAGAACCGCGCGGGGGTGATCACTCCGGCCGACAGCGTCATGGTCTGGATCGTGAGGTGGCGAATTTCGCTTATCCCGACCGGAACCATGGCCGCGACGGCGGCGGCGAACACCCGTGCGTAAATATCCGGGGGGATGGCGTTCTCTATCCATGCCCTGCCGACCGCGAGGCGGTGGCGCTGCGCCAGGTCGGTGATATCGACCAAAGCGAATTCCCTCGAATTCTTATTCGAATTCAAAGTGTAGCCCTTTCCATGAATTGTTGCGTGGATTTCCGCAGGTATCCGGCGGAATCGGTGAGCGTGTGCGCTACGGCAGGTCACCGCCTGCTCTGACCTGGGACATGTCCGAACCATGGGAGGTTCGCCCGCTCGGATGCGGGACCGGGCCAGAGCGCGCACACGCTCTCAGGCTCACACTATGAAGTTCTCAAACAACGCGATCAGGAAGGTGATTTCGACGCGGGAGCCGCCCGGCTCCCCTTTCGATTTCCTTCCCTCCGACCTTGTAGTTATAGTCTAACATGTACCGGTTTCGTTTATTGAATTAAATAGGAGGTCATCGCTGTGAGGTATTTCTCTGTTTTTCTTTGTTGTTTCTGTTGTTTTTGCGGTTTTCGGGTGGCCTTTGGAGGTCTGCTCCCGGCGAGGGCGGGGGTTCCGGGGGCAGCGCCCCCGTGCACGCCCGCCAGGGCGTGGAGTCTTTACCGGGTGACTGGCCACTGTGCGGGGGGGGTGGTGTTGTTTCTTTGGGTGGGCCTGGGGCGTCTCCGATCACTGCTGGCCGGTGGGGGCAAGCCGCAACGCTCTTCTGCGGCTTGCCCCCACCGGCCAGCAGTGATAGCCCCGAAAAGGTCCACCGAAGGGACCACCGCCGCCCTCGGGACTGGCACCCGCGCGAGCGCAGCTCGCGGAGACGAGCACCCCACGCCGGCCCGGAGCGGGATGCGGTGGTGCGAGCAGACCCGGTGGCCCCAGTCCTTGCGTTCGAACGCAATTCGCTGCCGGTGGTTCCGACGAATTCCGATGCCAGGGCGGCCCCGAATACGATAGGCGCTGTTGTTTCCATCGAATCGGTTTCTCCGGCCCAGGTATCCAGGCGCGGCGAGGCCCGGGACAGAAAGGGCGCGCGGTGACCGAGGAGGACGTGGTGACGACGGTGACGACCAAGCAGATGCAAAAGCAGTTCTCGCCGTTGTCCAAGGCCGCCGCCGCGCACAAGTTCGTGATCGTGACCTGGGACGGGGTGCCGGGCGCGGTGATGGTGTCCCCGGACGCATGGGACAGCGCCCAGCGCGAGCACCAGCACCTGGCCGTGCCCGAATCCTGCCGTGAGCACTGGCCCGCCACCGAGGTCCCGGCCAAGCTCGCGAACCTGCACGAGACACTGACTGCCGGACGGCACGTGGCCGCGGTCGCGCGCGGGCGGCTCCGCGCCTGGCTCACGCCCGCGCCGTGGGCCCGGCAGGCGTTCCCGCTGCTGGGACTACTCGACCCGCAAGCTCCTGCTGCCGCCGACCAAGTGCTCGTGGTGTACCGCAGCCGCCGTGCCGTACGGGCCTGGCAAGAACAATTCGCCGACCACACCGACCCAGACCGGGAAATGGACAGACGCCTATCCGCAGGCCCCACCACCATCCCGGCCGCGCGCCGCACGCAACTACGCGCGGTCGTCTACGTCCTGGAAGGTGAAATCGTGCGCGTCCGCGGGCTCGACCCGGCCGGTGAATGGACCGAGTTGCCCGGCGGCACACTCAGTCTCGCCCCCATCACCGACCCCCTGAGCCGCGCCGACATCGATCATCTGCTGCCTGGCCTGGGCATGTACCCCGGACAGCAACGGTCCGCCGCATCGGGTGTGCGCCGGGAATTCCTCGACCTCTGACCCATGCGAATGCCGTCCAGGCAGGCCGTGGAAACGCGAGCCGCTACCTGTCCGGCATCGGGGCGCTCGGGCGTTACCCCTTCCAGCGTTCGTCGGCCGGGAGGTGAGCCTGCGGGAGCTGCGGGGTTGGGGGACGGCTTGGTGTCGCGGTAGCTCTGGTCTTCTTCGGATCTCTGCATCCGGGCACTGATCTGATCCCGTAGATGCAATACATGTAGGCAACCGTTCGGAGTCGTCGGCGAGGACGAAACCGAACTGACCGCACTGAAGTGCGGGCACTAGAGGCGTACGACATGGTCGAATTGGCTTGTCTCGGACCGCATGACGTGCTCGTATTGAGCGATGTACGAGGGGTCCTACTGGACTACTGAGGCGGGCCTACGTCTCAAGGACGTGTACCGGTCGGTGTCGACGTTGCGGCTGAGTCTCGAACAGAATCCGATGACAAAGGGCACGAAGGGAAAAGCTCGCAAGCAAGAACTCCGTGACCTTATGTTCCGCGATGCTGCTCTGTGGCACCGGTTCGACAAGAGGTACGGCGGTCGGTGGCCGCGGCCGCGCGCGGATCTGGCGCTCGGCATCGCTATGCGTACGACGTTGCGTGATCCGGCCCGGATCGACAAGTACTGCAAGTGGTTGTTGGACGAGCTCGGCGGTCACCAGGGCGATCCGATCGTGTACACCGATGACCGGCAAGTGAAGATGCTGTTTGCCCGCCTCGACCGCAATGCGGACGAACCCTCGATCTGGGTGACTGCGCAGACGGTGGCGCAGGTGCAGGAAGGTCTTCGGCGAGTCGGCTGTCTCGACCGTCGTTGGACGATCGGTGAGGCCAACTGGGAACTTGAGCGGCACAGCGATCTCGATGAGGACTACGACGAGGGCGTTTCTCCTGACTTCCTGCGTGCGGCCGGTGTCGATGCGGACGCCATCAGCGAGTACGCGCTTCGTGACCATGTCCGGCGACGACTGGGATATCAGCTGACGTTCTTGGCGCTGACCGATCAGTTGTCCTCGGCCGTGGTGTTCACCCACGCGGACAAGCGCTTCCGTGCCCGCGTGGGTCTGCCCACAACTAACGAAACGCTGCACCGACTGCTCGACTACGGGCTCGCGGTCGATTTGGGCCCGATACCGGCACGTTCGGGTGAATCGTCCGCCTTCAAGCATCGGACGGCTATCGCACTGACGCAGCTGTTGACCAGGCGGCCGGGGATGATTCCGCTGCTGGCGTCCATAGGTGTCACGGTGTTCTACCTCGAAACCCGTGCTGGCAAGGATCTCGACAACATCTTCGGTGATCTTGAGGTTCTTCCGATCCTCCTGGACACGGTGCGTCCACCGGTCCGTCCGTTGGCCGATTATTCGCCGATCGAGGATCTACGAGCGTGGCAGGGGCATGATCGAGACAAGTCGCCTGCTGCTGTCGGCGACATCGCCTTCATCGAAGCAGTCGCCTTGAAAGGTGCGGCGGATGAACGGCTTTCGCCCGGAACGGTCATCGTGGCACTCTCACACGGACAACGTCTGGAAGGCTGGTGGGAGAACGCGCTCCAGTTCCTGGACGAGCACAACCGCGAGGCAGAGTGAGCTGCCGAGTCGCATGGAGTCGTCTTGGCTGATACTGATGGCCAAGCCTCAAGATCTCGCGCCGTATCCGGCGCACTGACTCATTCGGGGATGGGGATGGTGGTGATGTCGGGAGTTGTCGCGAGGGTGGTGTCGTCGACGGCATGGATGATTTGCATAGCGTCGGGGTGGTCGGCGGCGTGGCCATTGTTGCGCCAGGCGGCGGCAACGAGTTGGCCGACGCGGCGAGTGGCTAGGTAGAGGATGTGGGCGGCGGGATCGTGGTCGGTGCCGAGGCGGGTCGCGTGTGAGTCCAGGACGCCCGCGAGGCGCTGCGGTGATTTGGCGGTGAGTTCGATTTCGACGATGACGGTGGTGTCGTCCGGGAGCCATAGCAGTCCGTCAGCGAGGTGTGCTGTTCGTGTCAACGGTGCGTCTCTGGTCCATTGCCGGGGCTGGTCACAGATTTCGGCCGCCAGCGTCTGGTTGTAGGCCAGCCGCGCGGTGCCGCCAGCGCCGAGCAGCTGGATAGACATGTGCGCGGCGATGAGGTCGTGGGTTAGGTCGCGGCGTGTGATTTCGTATGGTTGGCGCGGCGGCCAGTACACTCGCCGGTTGTTGCCGCGGTGCAGGGCGGTGCTGTGGATGTGTCCGGCGTCGGCGAGCTGTAATAGTCGTTGGGACAGTCGCTTCCTCGTCACTGGAGTCCCGCCGAAGTAGCTGTAGGCGTTCCGCATTGAGTCGGCGTTGGCGACTTTTACTTCCCCGAGCCAATGCAGAACTGCTGCATCACGTTCGGTGATCGCTGCCGATGCGTTATTCGATGCGGTGCTAGTCACCATAACTCCTGGATTTGCAGGCGTGCTGTCGACGGCAGCCCGGAGGCGAGCAGTTTCACCGCTTTCTCGGCCGGATCGTCTTCGACTCCGGTGATCGCGGTTGTCGACGCGGCGATGTCACGGCGGTTCAGCAAGGCGGCGCACAGCATGACGATGTCGGTCAAGGAGTCGTCGATGAGTCGGTCGTCGACGCCGAGGGAGCGGGCGTACCACGCGGCGCCACACGCGGCGCGGACTTCCCGAGTTGCCGAGTCGATTACCGCAGGATCGGTAGTCCCGGGAAGCAATTGCATCGCGGCCCAGAACAACACGATTTCCGGGCACTCGGACTTTCCGGGCGGTGGCAGACGTACGGCCACCACATCGGTGAGGTTCGGAGAAGCAGCCCGATCAGGTTGCGGCATCGCCGGTCTTGCGAATTGGCGAGCGAGATCACCATTGCTGATCGACGGCCTCCTGGTGGCGCGTTGCTGCGCCGCGGTGACTTTCTCGCGTGCGCGGATACGGTCTACATCACGGCGGCTGCCGCCGCGCAGAGTATCGGACAGGACGATGATCGGATCGACAACGGCTTGCACCGTCTGGTCGATGGTGACTGCTTTTATCCGCGTCAGAATCGTGGCGTCCATGCCGCACTCCCCTCCCCTGCGGCCGCCGCGGGGCGCGAAAATGTTCGATGTGATGGTTGTACCGATTCTTCACCGACTCGCGTGAAGGTGTTGTTCATGTTTCCGCCTCGTCTGAATTCACTATTACCGATGTTATCCGTGGTATCCGACATCGAAGATCGAGCTGGCTAGGTATCGGTCTACGGCACCCACGCTGACCACGCCGTTTGTCTTGTGCGCGCCGGCCACACGCTGATGGTGGCCGAGCCGCCATCACAGGGCCTGCGGCGCAGGCCCGACGGACTCACCCGCGGCCAGATCGTGCGCCCGCGTTCCCCAGCTTGGCCACGCGGCGGGAAACACTGCGGTCACCGCGACGCGCCAGCGTCGCCGAAAACGGATGCCACAGGCGTTCCGACGAGGTGGTGGGGAGGGTCGCGCAGCGCGCCCTCCCCCACCACCGAGCACATGCCCGCGAATGCGGGCCGTGCCGCGACGCCGCCAGGCGGCGCGGATTCCGGCCAGCCCCCTCCGGGGAGGGGGCGTCGGCCGAGGGGGAGGCGGAACCCCCTCCTGGAAGGAGGGGGCAGGGGGAGGAAGGAACCCCCTCCTAGACAGGAGGGGGCAGGGGGAGGTGGATCTTTGTATATTTACTTACCTTCCTTGTTGTTCTGTGGGTTCTCGGTTTGCCTCCGTTCTTGGTTTCTAGACCACCCTTACTCAATCTTTTCCTGAGTGAGGGTGGTCTAGAAATCGGGAGCTTGCGGACGAAGAGAACGGAGGCAAACCGAGAACCCACAGGTCAGTGTCATATTGAGTAGCGAATAGGGTATTCCGTAGGGATACGAATAGACCCTGGACTGCGGCCTGGACAACTATCGGGACATTGTCCAGGCCGTACCCCGAAGGCTGTTCCCGGGCCTATTCTAGGGTCTATTCCATAGTCTGATCCAGGTCCGATTCGGCGGGCACGTATCTGCTTGTCGGGGCCGTGTGACGGGCTCGGTAGGCTGCGGCTACTGCCTCGGGGACACGGCCGCGGGCTGGTACGTGGTGGCCGTTCTCTTCTGCCCACTTCCTCATCTCCGACGATTCGGGTGATCGGCCGCGGCGGGGTTTGCTGCCGGCCATCCTGCCTACCTTTCGCGCGTTCTTCAGAAACGGCGCGAAGGCTTCATCCATGCGGCGAGCGCTATCGGGGATCAGGTCGGTCTCGTAGGCGATCCCGCGGTATCCGAACGAGATGGTTTCTGCGTTGTCAACTACTTCGTTGGTGAGGTCATCGACGACATCGATGACAGTGCGAACCCGACGTGACATGCTGGACTCCTCGTCGATTTGGCATCCGCAGCGAGCACCCTGGCGCGGATGGTTGAAATGCATCCCCGTACGCCAGGATATGCACGAAGTTGCGATTCGACATCCAGCACCGCGTGCGCGTGCGTTACGCGCACGCGTGTTGGTTCAGTTACCAACAGCTTTGGAGCGGACTGCGACGAGTACCGAACTCAGAGCCACATCCTCTGCGATCCCGATCCGTGCTGGTCAGCGAAAGTGCATGGGCAGCATTGCCTATCAATGAAATTGGAGATTTCCGCGCCGCCAGTTGGAGATAGCGATCGGCGGCCACGATTTCGGCTGACGGCCAGCATGTTCCATCGCTGGTCAGCCCGTCCGTAGCGGCGGCAGACCCAAGGATGGACGTGCGGAAAGTGCGCGCCGGTCGTAGGCTCCGGTGTAGTTGATCGTGGATAGGGGGATCGCTATGACGTTGTTCGAGCGGGCAGCGCAAGCGAGAGGACCAGTGACGAGTTTCTTTGCCGGACAGGTCGTTGCGCTCACTGGTGCCGGGTCGGGAATCGGGCGCGAGCTGGCGATTGAGCTCTCCCGTCGTGGTGCCTCGCTGGCGTTAGCAGGTCGACGTGGCGAAGCTCTACACGAGACTCGCGAGTTGTGCACAGCCCCTGGCGATGTCGATGCCATCGAGGTCGATGTGCGCGACCAGGCACAGGTAGCAGAGTTCGCGCGGCGCACTGTGGACCGATTCGGCCGCTGCGATGTGCTGCTCGCTAATGCTGGCATCCTTCACGTCGGCAGTGTCGATGCAACTCCGCATGACGATTTCGATTCGGTGATGGACATCAACTTCGGTGGGGTGGTCCGCAGCGTCAAGGCGTTCTTGCCGCACTTGATCGCCACCGGCCAGCCAGCGCGGATCGCGACCGTGTCATCGGCTTTGGGTCTTATCGGCTCGGCGCACCACGCACCATACTGCGCCTCGAAGTTCGCGCTGCGAGGTTTCACCGAATCGCTACGGGCCGAGCTTGCGGGCACGAATGTTGCAGTGACCGCGGTGTATCCGGGCGGGGTCCGGACACCGATTTCGCGGTCTGCGTGGCTGGCGCCGGACGTCGACCGTAATGCGATCGTCACCCGCTTCGAGGACCACATCGCTCGGACCGATGCCGACGAAGCCGCCCGCCGAATCCTGAAGGGTGTCGAGCGCGGTAGCGCCCGGGTGCTGATCGGAGCAGACGCCCGTCGCACCGAACTCGCCGCCCGGATCGCTGGCCCGCACTTCGGCGAGTTCCTTCGGCTCATCTCAAGACCAAAGCTATGACGGGGCATCGGCACAGCGTTCGAATGATGGAAAACCTATCGCTGAAGGGGGCGACATGGCAACGAAATGGCTGCTGCTCGAGATGTTCCGGGGGCGGCGGCCCACCGTAATCGCGGTAGGGCGGGCGCCGAAGAAGTTCGTGCCTTTGGATAGCATCATCAAGAACCGAACCACGCTGGCCGAGGCCAGGGTCGCTATCGCGGAGGCGGCCGCTACTTACCGGCAGGTCGACCGGGTGTCCGCTGATGGGACCCGCCGTACTATCGCTGTGCCGCTGGCGATTTCGCCGAATCATCTGCACGGCGTGATGTTGTGGTCAGGTCCCCCGACCGAGGCCGTCCCGCCGCGGGACCGGGCTGGCGCATGGGTTTTCGACCTCACCGCCGATACGTCACGGCGGAGTGATGATTTGCTTGCCCTCATGGGGTATCCGCCCGAGGAATTCGATGCACTTCGGGAGCATTCGATCGCTGCCGTATTCGCCGAACCGCTGACACCGAATTACGCCAAACAAGGTGACTCGTTGGCTCGGCTCGTACAAGCAGAGGATGGCGCCGAGACCCAACAGGTATGGACCATACAACGACAGGACGGCGAGCTCCGCGCTGCTCATTACTCCTGCCGAATGGTCTACGAGACCGGACCAGATGCCAAGGTCGAGAAGTTGTTGCGTGGAATCACACACGATATCGGGCCGGCGACCGAGACACCTGTGGCACCACCGGTAACAATCCTCGAGCACCGAGTGCTCGACACGTCCGCCGACGAAGGCGAGTACCGCGTCATCATGAATGCACGGACGCTCCAACTGCTGCGTTGGATGGGTCGGCCGATGCCTGGCATTGCCTGGGAAGGACTGCAGGACGAGCCGACGCCCGCAATTCACCCCGATGATATCGGCATTGCACGTGCGATGTCTGAGGCCCTTCGTGAGGGCCGCAGTGAGGGACGGGTGCGTGTGCGAGCATTGGATGGCAGTTGGACATCGTTGGAGGCACGAGCGGTCCTCGTCTTGCTGGACCAGAGCACAACGGCCGCCCTTGTGACAGTCACGCTCGCAGAATCGAACGAACCCCCAATGCCGCAGTGATTGTCTGACATCGTGCTGCTGAACGTTCGCCACCCCGGAGATCGGCGCGCGAACCCGGTTCTGAGCATCGGCTCCACACCGCAAGCGAAAGTCGTGGCCGGCCTGCTAGATACCTGGTGGCAGACTCAAGCGCGTTGCGGCACCCCGATTATGGAAGGCGGCGTTGTGCGGGTAGCGATTGCGGGTGGTACCGGAGGGCACGTATTCCCCGCGCTCTCTGTTGCGCGGGAACTGCGGGCCGGTCCGGATCCGGTGCAGCTGTTGTGGGTCGGGCAAGCGGACTCGCTCAAGCAGCGAACCGCGGCCGCCGACGATATTCCCTTTGCTGCTGTGGCCGTGGGGAAGCTGCGCCGGGACCGTAATCCGTTGCGGATGTTGACTCGTGACGGTCCGCCGGACAGGCGCAAACCGACCGCCAGCGTGGGGTCCAGGGGTCGCCGATCGACCGGCCCAGTCCAGAGGCCGGGGTGATCACCCTGCAGCTGAATCGGTTATTGGGGCTTCCAGTGCCAGGAGAAGCTGCCCGGCGCTGGGTCGTTGTCGCGGATGTGGGTGTTGCCGGTCTCCTCGTCCTGCGATCGCAGGCAGCGCTCCGTAGGGTCGTCCTGCAATCGCAAGCAGCGCCGCGTGGTGTCGATGGCACCGATGATCTGGTCCCGCCGCAGTGGCGCGGCGCCAGGTATTGCGGCCAGGGTCGTGAACAGCATGGTCAGCGTCCTGGTCGCGGAGGGGAGCCCTACTGCGCCGACGGCGGTCCCCAGGACCGCATCCTCGCGCAGTACCTTCCGCCAGTGGTCGGCAACCGAATCGGCGTTGCAGGCATCGACGATCAGCAGGCGCGTGTTCAGCGGTCCGGAGATGCGCTGCAGCAGATCGCCTATTGATACCACCGCGGTGGTCTGGCTGCTACCCAATTGCCAGTCCAGGCCCTCGCCCCAGCCTCCATGCCCAACCACGATGGTGATCGCGGAGGGAATGACAAGCGCCTCCGCGGCCTCGGCCGGGGTGCGGGGACGCGAGACGAACTGTTCGAACTCGTCGTGGTGGCGGGGATCGCGGTGACCGAATCGTCGGCGGCCGTTGCCGGAGGCGGACAATCCCTGAGCCAGGGGAAGGATCGTCTCGGTGATCCAGCGAGCGAACCTGTCTTCGCCGATCTGGACTACTCGAACCGTCTCATAGGTGGTTTGTGCCATGCGTGCCGGACTCCGATCCATCGGGGGTGTCCTCCTAATGCAATACAGGACAACAACTCTGGCGTTCATTTCGGGAGGTGTACGCGTTGAGCGTGGGCCAGAACCGTACCCGGCCTGGCCAAGACTTCACGTCGATTTGGGCACGGCATCGGCTGTGACTGATCGCCGTATCTGTTACTTGGCCGCGCCATCTCTCACCGCGCGCATGGGCCGGATCGCCGTTGGCTCGGGGCCGTCCCGCTCGCGGCATGTGCGTGCGTTCAGGTGACCGCGGGTGGGACGGTTGACCCATGAGATGGCGCTGCCGGGCAGACGGCGTGGGGCTTACCGTCGACGAGGTGGTGCGATTCGTCCAGAAGGCGATGCCGTCCTAGTTGCAGCCCGCCCTCAGCCGGATTTGCCTTTGCCACTGGCGGTTTGGCCGAAGAAGAACCCCAAGATCAGCAGGAACGCACTGGACAGAATCTCTGGCACCGGGGTGTGGAAGAACATAGCGAAGATCAGGGCAACGGTGAGAACTGCAAGGAGCACTGCACCGACGAGCACAGCCGCTGGCTCGCGGTCGAGTATCGACTTGCGCATCTTCCATCGGCGCTCTTGGATCTCGATCTTGCGAATCTCAAGTGCGACATCATCGTCTTCTTTTTCTCGGAGTTGGGCAGCTAGCTCCTCATGCTGTTGCGTGAGCTTGGACAGCAAGTCGGTGAGCTCCTGACGCGCCTGGGGGTCGTCGACCTTGGACTCGACGGCTTCTCTTATTTCCTCCATCTGCTCCGTGTTGAGCAAGCGCTCCAATGCCGTTGCTACACGCGCCCGCCGGGCACGAAGATAGTTGTAGGCTCCGGCGAGATCGTCGGCGCTTTGGTTGACCTCCTGTCGAAGGTCAAATAGGAAACCGCGACCCTCCTGGCGCGTCATCTCCAAATCCAGAATGTCTGTGTCTGTGTTACTCGGAGATATCGTGCGGATGGCGATGTCGATGGAGTCCAGCCACGCCCGCGCTTCAGCTGGGGTTGCCGGTTCGAAGTCGGGCCTGACACCAGTTATGAAGAGCCAGAACGCAAGAGGCAGGCTTGGGCTCTGTTACATCAGAACCTTTGCCTTTTCCTTTGCGTATCTACGGTCTTGGCTCCATTGGTCCATCAAATCTCCCCGTGATCCTGGGCAACGAGTGGTGCCTGAACAAGATACTGGCCGACTGCGCTCCAAGCCCAGGATCACGCGGAGCAGGATGCTGCATTCTCGGGCGACACCGAGCGTCGGATTGTCCTGTCGCTCTTGCCGGTTCGGCGTGCAACCTCAGGGTAGGAGCCGGTCTCGGCGAGGAGTTCGCGGGCTCGGGCGCGGAGGTCGGCTTCATCGTCTGCGGTGATGGGTAGCGGCTCAGGGGGTCGCGAGGGTGTGGCGTCTGTGGCAGACAGGTGAGGCACGGAGTGCTTCGGCTGCCGCGGCCTGCCACACGGGATGTGCGTCGGTGGCGGGTTCGTAGGCGGTGGGCGCGCCTGGCCAGTGACAGATACGTTGGTCAGTCACATCCGGGCCGATCACGTCGCACCGCTCGCCGGGTGCGGCCTCCTTGACCGAGATCGCCCTTGACCTTCCAGGCATCGATCGCGTCGAAATCCACTGCGGCGTCACCAACAGTCGCAGCGCCGCCGTCGCCCGTCGCGCCGGGTTCCTCCTCGACCGGATCGGTCCACGTGACAAGACCGCCCCCCAACGACTCCGGCCAAGCAATGTGCTGGATCAAGCACTCACCAGTACCCCCTGAAGAGTCCCACGGAATGGCGCAAGGATCGAATAATTACCCTCCACCGGTTGCCGTAGTCGGCAACTGGGCCTCGGCAAAGCGGCCTGGCGGAACGGCTTCTGGCTTGAGGGCGGCGTTCGCAAGCTGTGCGTCCACCCAGACGGCACCTCGGACGGATGGATCGCCACGTTACTGTCGCAACGACCCCCGCACACCATGTCAGTCATGGCCTTGGCCATCTTAATCGATTAACCACCCAAATACACTGAGGCGCAGGGATATCCGCGAATCATCCACCTCGACTGGCTCTTACTCGAGGTCAGGGTATCTGCCCGACAGGATGGTCCGTCAACTCCTGCCGTACCCACCCCTGCCTGCTCCAGGAGGAACGCCGCAGTCGGTCGCGATCCGCGACCTACCCACCTGGGACCGTCGGCCCACCGCGAGCCATTACCTGCACTGGATGCTCGGATGGGCCCTGATCGACCAACAAGACGATAACATCATCGAACCCAAACGCGTTGCGCTCGCCCTGTGCGCAGCGTAGGGAAGCCGTCAGTCCCGGCGCTGCGATATCGCAGTACGCAGCACCGAGACCGCGCCGCGCAGAACCAACCCCACCGCGACAACCGGAGTCAGCACGATCCACGGGCGCCTGGTTGGAAATAAGGCGTGTTGCTGAATATATGCTGCGCGTGTGGCAGCGCCTGTCGTGCCGATGCTGGCGACCGTCTCCGAGCGGCCGCCGGGGCCGGATCCTGCGTGGGCCATCGAGATGAAATGGGATGGGATACGGGCTATTTCACAGATATCGAGGGGCGGTGCCAGATTTTGGAGCCGTAACGGACGAGATATGACGCTATCGTTTCCGGAGCTTGCTGAAGCATTTCCAGGTATCACCGGCCTCGTTCTCGATGGGGAAATCGTCGCGCCGAATCCGGTAACCGGCGCACCGAGCTTCGGCAGGCTCCAGCACAGGCTCGGCACCCGACCATCCACCGCATTACGGGCCGCGGTGCCGGTGCGTTATTTCGTGTTCGACGTCTTGGAAATCGCCACCGAATCGGTCATGGACCTCTCCTATCTCGAGCGTCGCGAGCGCCTGGATGAGCTGCAACTCGATGGCGGTCCGATCCGTGTACCGCCGACCTGGATCGGCGAAGATCCGGCGCGGATGCTGCGAATCGCCGCGGATGCCTCGTTGGAGGGGATCGTGCTGAAACGAATCGATTCCACTTACCGGCCCGGGCAGCGCTCACGGGCGTGGCTGAAAGTGCCGTTACGGAAAGTCGAGACGTTCGCTGTCGCGGGATGGTTGGATGGCACCGGCGCCAATCAGGACAGCCTCGGATCGCTCGTACTCGCCGGCCGACTCGACGGGCAGCTCCGGTTCGCAGGCTGCGTGGGTAGTGGCTTCACCAACGCTGGCCGCCACGCCATCCGAGCCGCTCTCGATCAGATCGCACGGCCGGACCTTCCGTTGGATGTGGAGCCGCCACCGGGTATTGCACGGTCGACCCACTGGTGCGACCCGGTCATCGCCGTGGACGTGGCCTTCAGGGAGCTGACTGATGACGGTGTGCTGCGGCAGCCGAGTTTCAAAGGCGTCCGCAGCGATGTGGACGTCTCCGCGATCGGATGGCCCTCGTAAGACGGCTATGGCCACCACGAAGGGGACGTGGTGGCCATAGCTAATGCGGGTATACCGCACCGACATACACAGTTGGCAAACGCCTTGCGTTGCGAGTTGTATGTTAGCCGCGCTGCTGTCTGAGGGTGTTAGATTCCGATGATTTCGATAGCGGGATCGGTACGTTGACTTTGGCGATGCCCGAGAAATCTGCCATGGCGAGGTGGCTGCGCCGCGGGCCCACGTCGAGTGGGGCGAGCAATCCCGCCGGTGTGGAGTCGGGCCGTGCAACCAATGCTGTGACACGCCCACCGGCCACCAACACGCCACACCACCTCCACGACAGGCACATTCGCCTGCCGTGATTCACTCCCTTCAACGTGACACGCCCGGACACTACGACGCTCCCGACTCCAATTGTTCTAGCCAACCGGACTATTGGAGCTCCATCGCTGTCCTGCCAACGCGGCCTCAGCCGCACCCTGTCGAACTCGACGCGCTCGCAGTCGTCAGCACCCCATCCCCGTGCTCACGATGAAGGGCGTACAACGACGGACCATGACCTCGCCAATCGAGTTGTTTCCAATGGGAGGCACGGTCGCGACCCACGTTACGATCCATGATGTGTCAGATGAAATGCGGCAGTGCGTGATTTGCGGGCAGGATGCCGAAGCGGGGCGGTGGATGCTGTGCGACACGTGCCGAGCCCAGATCGAACAGAATAACCAGAACTGGAACGGCGCACTCTGACCGTTCGGCACATCAAGGTCGACAAGGTCGCGAGGCCGCTTTTGACGGCCGACATGGTCAAGATCATCCAATGCCAGGATGTCAACGGAGTTGGACACATGCCTGGGTTCTGCACTCGACCGCGCGCGACTGCTAGTCTATCGAACGTGAGTTCGAATTCCGGGGAGCGTGTTGAGGGCTGGGAACCAGCAGTCATCGACCCGTTCCGCGGCATCACCGAGGGAGCCAAGCCTGTCTGGGTGAGATTGGACGCGCTGATGATCCGCAATCCTGGCAAACCTGTTCGGCAGAATGGTGCCGGTATCGACATGACGGGCGAAGTGCCCGGCATGCTGCGAGAGTGGATCCCGACCGGAAAGGGTGACTGGATGGGCTTATGGACAGGGTTTGAGACTGACCGTTGACCGGAGTGGGGTCGATGCTTTGGAGACCGGCGAGCGGACTGGGTAGGGCGCGATGTTCGAGAGCTGGAACGCAAGATACGAGGCGCTCCCGTATCGCGTCGTAGATCCGCCGATGCCAGTCACGATCCGATTCGGGGACGCATTCCGGCGGCGGCCCGCCAAGCTTGGCCCTGGCGGAATTACTCTTCG
Source organism: Nocardia albiluteola (assembly GCF_018860155.1). Taxonomy (GTDB): domain Bacteria; phylum Actinomycetota; class Actinomycetes; order Mycobacteriales; family Mycobacteriaceae; genus Nocardia; species Nocardia albiluteola. The sequence continues at coordinate 204,252 of NZ_JAHKNI010000005.1, read as the reverse complement.
GGTGCGCAACGAGGGTCTCAACGTTGATGCGCCGGTGGAGGGGCAACTGCATGCGACGGCCTCGGCCAGGAATCGCCCGTCGAACGAGTGGCCGACGCGGTGCGGGTACTGGCTGTTTCATCGCGGCTGACTCGATTGCAAACAATCCGGTCAGCGACCTTCTCGTGGCATAGATTCGCGGTCCGATCGGTCAGTTTGCGGCATCTGGCAAGTACGGTGCCGCTCGCTCTGAATGGCACTACCCCGCCGCTACTTTCAGACCAGTGCCAGCACTAGGTCCCCGCCATCCAGCTGTTGTGTCGAACCTATCGCGATGCGGTCGACGACACCGGCACGCTGGGCGGTGATTGCCGCCTCCATCTTCATCGCCTCGATGATTGCCACGGTGTCACCCGGCTCGACGTGATCACCGATCGCGACCGTCACCGTCACCACCCCGGAGAAGGGGGCGGCAACGTGGCGGGTGTCGGTGAGATCGGCCTTTTCCGCCGAGGGAATCCGGTCGGCAATGGACCGGTCGCGAACCGCCACCTGCCTGAGCTGACCGTTGAGCACGCACAGAACTGTGCGAACGCCCTTGTCGTCCGGTTCCGAGATGGCCTCCAGACGGATCAGCAGTACCACCCCCGGTTCGAGCTGCACGCGGTGTTCCTCGTCGTGCCGCAAGCCGTAGAAGAACTGATTCGCCGACAGCACCGAGAGATCACCGTACTGCTGCCGGTGCTCGAGGAATTCGGCGGCGGGGCCGGGAAACAGGAGGCGGTTGAGGGTGGTCCGGCGGTCGGTGGAGGGGCCGTGCAGACCGGCTTCGTCCTCGGCGGTGAGCGGGGTTTGCGGCTTGGCCGGGCCACGGCCGGCCAAGGCACGGGTGCGGAAGGGCTCGGGCCATCCACCAGCGGGAGTGCCGAGTTCCCCATGCAGGAAACCGATCACGGAGTCGGGTATGTCGAATCGTCCGGGATCTGCGGCGAATTCCTCGACGTCCGCGGCCTTGCCGACCAGCGCCAGGGCTAGGTCGCCCACGACCTTGGAGGATGGAGTCACCTTGACCAGACGACCCAGGAGCCGGTCTGCGGCAGCGTACTTCGCCTCCACCTCCTCGAACCGATCGCCGACTCCGAGGGCGATGGCCTGTTGTCGCAGATTCGACAGCTGACCGCCGGGAATCTCGTGGTGATAGACACGACCTGTCGGTCCGGGCAGCCCGGATTCGAACGGCGCGTAAACCTTGCGCAGTGCCTCCCAGTAGGGCTCCAGGTCACACACGTTGTGCAGGTTCAGTCCGGTGTCGTAAGGGGAATTGGCGGCTGCGGCAACGATTGCCGAGAGCGCGGGCTGGCTGGTGGTGCCCGCCATGGGTGCGCTGGCACCGTCCACGGCATCAGCGCCTGCCTGCCAGGCGGCCAGGTATGTGGCCAACTGACCGCCGGGAGTGTCGTGGGTGTGCACGTGCACCGGGAGGTCGAACTCGCGCCGCAGCGCGGCAACCAATGTATGCGCGGCCGGTGGGCGTAGCAGCCCGGCCATGTCCTTGATGGCCAGGGCATGCGCGCCGGCATCCACGATCTGCTCGGCGAGTTTGAGGTAGTAGTCCAGCGTGTACAGGTCTTCGGCGGGGTCGGACAGATCGCCGGTGTATGACAGCGCGACTTCGGCCAGTGCGGTACCGGTCTCGCGCACGGCGTCGATGGCGGGCCGCATCTGGTCCACGTTGTTGAGCGCGTCGAAGATGCGGAAGATATCGATCCCGGTGCTGGTCGCCTCGGAAACGAATGCGCGCGTGACCCGTTCCGGATACGGTGTATAGCCGACAGTGTTGCGGCCGCGCAGCAGCATCTGCAGGTTGATGTTCGGTACTGCCTCGCGCAGGGCGGCCAGCCGCTCCCAGGGATCCTCGTACAAGAACCGCAGTGCCACGTCATAGGTTGCGCCACCCCAACATTCGATGGACAGCAGCTCCGGCGTCATACGCGCCACATGCCCCGCCACCGCAAGCAATCCGCTGGTGCGCACCCGCGTCGCCAGCAGGGATTGGTGGGCATCTCGAAAGGTGGTGTCGGTGACAGCGACCCCTTTGCGCTCGCGTAACCACCGTGCGAAGCCTTCCGGGCCGAGTTCCTGCAGCTTGCGTCGCGTGCCGGGCGGTGGCGCGACCGCCAGGTCGACGGCCGGCAGTTTGTCATTCGGGTACACCGTCGTCGGACGGGGACCGTGCGGCATGTTGACGGTGACATCGGCCAGATAGTCGAGAATCTTGGAAGCGCGGTCGGCCGAGGTACGCCGGGTGAGCAGTTCCGGTCGCTCGTCGATGAACGAGGTCGTGATCTGTCCGGCCCGAAAGGCCGGATCGTCCAGGACTGCCTGCAAGAACGGGATGTTGGTCGCGAGACCCCGGATCCGGAATTCGGTCACCGCCCGCCGCGCGCGGGCGATGGCCGCGGGGAAGTCGCGGCCCCGGCAGGTGAGCTTGACCAGCATGGAGTCGAAGTGAGCGCCGACCTCCGCACCCACATTCGCTCCGCCGTCCAAACGCACACCAGCACCACCCGGCGAACGGTAACCGGTGATGCGGCCGGTGTCGGGCCGGAACCCGTTGGCCGGGTCCTCGGTGGTGATGCGGCACTGCAGTGCCGCACCCCGGATGCGGATCGAATCCTGGCTGAGCCCAAGTTCTTCCAGCGACTCTCCGGCCGCGATCCGCAGCTGCGACTGCACCAGGTCGACATCAGTGATCTCCTCGGTCACCGTGTGCTCCACCTGGATTCGTGGATTCATCTCGATGAACCAGTGCTTGCCGCGCTCGTCGAGCAGGAACTCCACCGTGCCCGCACAGGCATAGCCGATTTCCTTCGCGAGCGCTACCGCGTCGGCGCAGATCCGTTCGCGCAGTGCGGAATCGAGGTTCGGTGCGGGCGCGAGCTCGATCACCTTCTGATGCCGACGCTGCAGCGAGCAGTCGCGCTCGAACAGGTGGATGACACTGCCGTATCGATCAGCCAGAATCTGCACCTCGATGTGGCGGGGGTTGACCACCGCCTGCTCCAGGAACACCGTCGGATCACCGAACGCGGATTCGGCCTCCCGCGCGGCGGCCTCGATCGATTCGCGCAGCGCCGACGGATCGGCGACCCGGCGCATACCGCGCCCGCCGCCGCCGGCGACCGCCTTCACGAACACCGGGAAATCCATGGACTCCGACGCCGCCATCAATGTGTCCACATCCGCGGACGGTTCGCTGGACTTCAATACCGACAACCCCGCGGCCTTGGCGGCGGTGATGGCCCGCGCCTTGTTACCGGTCAGCTCCAGCAGCTGCGACGACGGCCCGATGAACGTGATCCCCGCGCTCGCGCAGGCCGCAGCGAGATCCGGGTTCTCCGACAGGAAGCCATAACCGGGGTACACCGCGTCCGCACCGGATCGGCGTGCGGCGGCGATGATCTCACTCACCGACAAATACGCCCGAACCGGATGTCCGATCTCACCGATCTGGTAGGACTCGTCGGCCTTGAACCGATGCGGTGAATTGCGGTCCTCATACGGGAAGACCGCTACGGTAGACACACCGAGCTCGTAGGCGGCTCGGAACGCGCGAATGGCGATCTCACCGCGATTGGCCACCAGGACTTTCGAGAACATAGGACAGTTTTCCTCGCGTTTCGGAATCGGGCGACCGGAAGTGCCGCTGGAAAAGAGATGGTTCGCACCGGAGCAGTGCGGCCGCCGGGAGTGTTGTGCGCCGCGGCCCTCGGGCGACGGTGGAAGGCTTCGGCACGCCGAACTATTCGATCAGCGGCCGGATCAGAGCGTCGGGCTCGCCGCGATCGATGATGTGGGCAACACTCAGCATGTCGGGCCGCCCGGTACCACCCTCGGAACGCACCAACCTGCGTCGCAGGCCGGCATCCGTTTCTGCGCAGCTGATCTCGACCGAAGAGCAGACGGTCACTGCGCAGGCGGAACGATCTCCACACACAGGGTGCCCAGCCCGGTGATTCGGCCCTCGAGCGCGTCACCCACCTCGGTCCAGATGCCGGTGCTCAGGCCGACACCGGCGGGTGTGCCGGTGAGCACGACGTCGCCGGGCTCGAGGGTGACATGCTCGCTGATCCGGGTCACCAGTTCCGGCACCGACCAGATCATGTCCTTGGTGTTCGCGTTCTGGCGCAACACGCCATTCTGATACAGCTGCAGCTCCAGATCGGTATCGTCGACGAACCGGGCCGGGACGATTCCCGGCCCCAGCGGACAGCTGTCGTCGAATGCCTTGCCGCCGAATAGATCGAATTTGGCCAGATGGCCGGGGTGACGCTGCCAGTCGCGGGCGGACATGTCCAGGGCGATGGTGTATCCCGCGATATGGTCGCGGGCCGACGAGAGTGGAATGTTCCGACCGCGTTTGCCGATCACGAACGCCAATTCGACCTCGTAGTCGAATTTCTCGGATTGCGCCGGATAACGCACCGATGGGCCTTGCCCGACGACGGTTGTGGTGGGTGGTTTGAGGAAGAACACCGGGATGTTGTTCTCCTTCGAAAACCCGCTGTGCCCACCGTCTTGGGTCATGTGATCGTAGTAGTTCGCGCCGGTACAGATGACCTTGTTCGGGTAACGCAGTGGGGGAAGCCACTGTTCGAGTTGCTGGGGCAGATCCAGCTCGGTCGCGATCCACGAGCCGTCGGCGAGCGCGCGGGCGAGGTCGGTCAATACCGGCTCGGCCTCTGCCCAGTACGCGAACACCGCCATCAGTCCGGCCTGCGGATCCCGGGCCACAAATTCGGGGATGAGATCGGCGACACGGTAGCAGCGGCCGTCGACGATGAGAACCGGTGTCGGCACATCGTTGATCCGGACGGTGGCAAGGGAATACGTCATTGGAAGTCCTTACTTTCCGGTGCGGTACCGGCGATCGGCGAGGCGGCTGGGAGGCCGGATCGTGGGTAGTCCTCCCCATACCCGGCACCCGCGGCGGCGATCCAGCGTTCGACCAGGGTAGCGACGTCCGGCGGCGGGGTGCGTACCAGTGGCCGGGCGAGGGCCCGGACCCAGCCTCGCTGCTCGGCGTCGAGATATTCGACCGGCGATGCGCCATCCACGCGGGCGAGTGCGAGCGCGGGCAGCAATGCGGCCACTCGGGCCCCGAATTCCTCGATCGGTTCCCAATTCACCTGACCGGCATGGCTGTTCAGCAGGGCCAGCGCGGATTCGCGCAGCGCGGTGCGGTGGTGGGGCAGGGCCAGTGCTTTGAGCAGCAGGTGGTTCAGGCAGAACGCGACGTCGAAGGCCGGATCGCCGTGCCAGGCGCATTCGGCGTCTATTAGTACCGGGCCGGACCGGCCCAGCAGAATGTTCTTGGGGCTGACATCGCCGTGCACGACCGTGTAGTGCGTATTCGCGGTCTGCTCGGTCAGGACGGCGAAACGGTCCCGCAGATCGGGGTGCGCTTGCGCGGTGACCCGCAGGTAGGGTTCGAGCCGCAGGGCGTCGAAATTCGCGTCGGTGGCGAACTTCCGGGCCGCATCGGGATCGGCGGCCCCGGCCGCATGCAGGCGGCCGACGAGGCTGCCGACCTGCTGGGCCGCGACGACATCGACATCCCCGGCCAGCAGCTGCGTCTTCCAGACCGGATAGTCCTGCGGCGGAAGGTATTCCATGGCGAACAGTCCGGCTCGGCCGTCGTAGCCGAACACTCGGGGCACCTGGCCGGGGCACAGTTCCCCGGCGAACCGGAGCCAGTCGTACTCGACTCGGTTGCGTGAAACCGGTGCGTGCCAGTCGTATTCGACCGCGAGGCGTTCTCGTGCGCTCTTCACACAGAGAGTGCGGCCCGGCAGCTCTACTTTCCACAGGTCCGAGGACACACCACCGGTCAAGGGGATCAATTCGGCGTGCTCGCCCTCCCGCGCGAGCCCCTGCTGCCGCAGGAATCCCAGGACGGTTGAGCGCGAATCGTGCATGGTCGTCATCGCACGAGCCCTACCATGGGGGTGGGCAAGGGACACAGACGCAGTGCCGGATCCTCGGCGATGCGCAGCAATTGGTTGTATTTGGCCAAGCGCTCACCCGAGCGGAGTGAGCCGATCTTGATCTGTCCCGCGGCGGTTCCGGTGGCGAGGTCGGCGAGGAAGTCGTCCTCGGTCTCGCCGGAACGCGCCGAGACCACCGGCACGTACCCGGCGGCGGTCGCGGCGGCCACCACGTCGAGGGTGCCGCTGAGGGTGCCGTTCTGGTTGACCTTCACCAGGATTCCATTGCCGCACCGCTGTCGGATTCCCTCGGCCAGCCGATCCGGATTGGTCGTGAACAGATCATCGCCGATGAGCCGGACCCGATCGCCGAGCCGCTCGGTCAGCGCCCGCCAACCGGCCCAGTCTTCTTCGTCGAGGCCGTCCTCGATGGACACGATCGGGAATTCCTCGACCCAGCCGGCCATCGTCTCGATCATCTCCGTCGCGCCGACGTCGCGGCCCTCTCGACGCAGACGGTAGACATCGGAACCCTTGTCGTACAAGGCCGTTGCGGCGACGTCGATGGCGATCGCGATGTCGGCGCCGGGTTCGAGCCCGGCTCGTTCGACGGCGGCCACCAGCAACTTCAGCGCCTCACGGCCGGTGCGGCAGCCGGGGCTGAGCCCGCCCTCGTCGGCCAGCAGGGTGGGCAGGCCGCGCTCGGCGCAGATCTCGGTCGCGGCCGTGCGTACCTTGGCCGCCATCCGCACCGCCTCGGCGAGCGTCGTCGCCGAAACCGGCACAGCCAGGAAGTCCTGGACGTCCATGCCACGCCCGGCGTGCAGGCCACCGGACAGGATGTTCACCATCGGCATCGGCAGCACGGGCTCGCGCACATCGGCGAGCTCTGCGATGCGCCGGTACAGCGGTTGCCGGGCGGCCACCGCGGCGGCCCGGCAGACCGCAAGTGAAACCCCAAGGGCCGCATTGGCGCCCAGCCGCGACAGATTCGGTGTGCCGTCCAGTTCGCGCAGCCGGGTATCGATCCCGCGCTGATCGGTGACGTCCGAACCCTTGATCGCAGCGGCGATCTCTCCGTTGACGTGCTCGACGGCGCGCAGCACGCCGCGCCCGTCGTAGTGGGCCCGGTCGCCGTCGCGGAGTTCGTGAGCCTCGTGAGTGCCAGTCGACGCGCCGGAAGGGACCGAGGCGCGAGCCGATACGCCGTCCGCGAGCGTCACTTCCACTTCGACCGTCGGCCGGCCCCGGGAATCGAGGACCTGCCGGCCGTGCACTGTGTGAACGATAGTCATTGCGGCGCTCCCTGGGAGATGGCGGACGGGTGATTCTGCGGATGGCGCGGTGGTTCGCCGCGCAATACCCGGATGACCTCCGCGGCGGCGCTGCGGCGCAGCTCGACCACCGAGGCATCGGAGGAGAAGGCGATGTGCGGGGTGATCACGACCGCTGGATGGTCGAGCAATCCGGGAGGCACGGACGGTTCGTCCTCGAGCACGTCGAGCCCGGCTCCTCCGAGTTGTCCCGAGTGCAGGGCGGCGATCAGTGCGTTGGTGTCGACCAATCCGCCGCGGCTCGGGTTCACCAGCAATGCGCCCGGCCGCATGAGTGCGAATTCCCGGGCGCCGATGAGGTGCCGGGTCTGCGGGGTCAGCGGCGCGTGCAACACCACGACATCGCTGGCGGCCAGCAGCTCGTCGAGGGCGACGATCTCGATATCAGTGTCCGGGAGTGATTCCGGAGTGGCGGCGATGACGTGCGTGCCGAGGGCGCGGAGTTTGGTTGCGGTCGCCCTACCGATTCGTCCGAGCCCGACCACGCCGCAGGTCAGTGCCGAGAGCCGGCGCAGCCCTGCGGCGGACGGATTCCAGTGTCCGGCCCGGACCTCGCGGTCGGCGGCGACCAGGCCGCGTGTCCAGGCCAGCACGAATGCCACCGCGTGGTCGGAGACCTCGGGCACGCAGTAATCGGGCACATTCGTGACCAGCACACCATGCTCGGTAGCAGCCGGGACATCGATGTTGTCCAGTCCGACTCCCATGCGCGCGACGATGCGCAGGGACGCGGAAGCGGAGATGGCAGCGGCGGAGATCGGCGCCCAGCAGGTGAGGATCGCACTGGGCCGATGGCGGCGCACCAGGTCCTCGATCTCGGCCGCAGGCGCGGCCTGCGGCGGACCGGTGACCACCCGCAGGCCGGCGTCCTCGAGCATCTGCCGTTCGATGGTGTCGTCAGGCCAGGCCCGGTCGGTCAGCAGCACGGTGCCGCCGAGATCGCTTGTCACAGTTGCTCCTTCGTCGACGTCCGCGTCGTCGCGGGGGGTTGGCCGGCGGGGGTCTGCTCGATGCAGTGCACCTGCTCGCCGAGGCCGCTGATGTGTGCGGTCACAACGTCCCCGGCATGCAGGAAGCGTCCGTGGTGGGCGCCGAAACCAGCGGGAGAGCCGGTGCACACGACGTCTCCGGGCCGCAGGCGGGTGTGCTGGGACAGGTACGCGATCTGCTGGTCGATGCCGAACACCATGTCGGTGGCCTCGTCGTCCTGCATGAGCGTGCCGTTGACCCGCAGCTGCAGCCGCAACCGGGCCGGGTCGGGTACCTGCCAGGCCGGAACGAACCACGGACCCAGCGGCAGCGAATCCGGCATCCCTTTGGACTGGATCCAATCGGTGCCCATCACGGGCACATCGTCCCGGAAGACGCTGCTGCGGAGGGTGAGATCGTTGGCGACGCAGTATCCCGCGATCACATGCGGAACGTCTGCAGGCGAGAGATTGTGGGCGGTCGCACCGAGAACTACTGCGATCTCCACCTCCCAGTCCAGCGTATCGGCCTGCGGTGGAAGAGTGAGCGTGCCGACCGGCGCCGTAACTCGTTCACTGCTGGTCAGGCAGATGTAGGGCGTGTGGCGCCGATCCAGCGCGCGCAACGCTGCAGCCCGGCGTTGCTCGGCACCGGCCGGATCTCCGGCGTCGGCAGCCGCCTCGGCCACCTGCCTGCGGTAGTTCCCGATAGTGCAGAACACCTGACGTGGCTGGACCGGGGTCTGCGGGCGCAGGGTGCGGAAGTCGATGCCGAATTCGGCGATCGCGGCCCGGGTCGAGTACGCGGAGGTGAGCGCATGCAACTCCCGGCGATGCTCCGGCCATCGGGCAATCAGCTCGTGCACCGACGTGGCGAAGGCAAACGGTAGATCACCTGCCCATTCCCGCAGCGGCATCGCGAGCTGTCCGGCAAGAAGCCAGGGGGACGGCGGCTCGCTGTCAGTGGCCGCCTGCATGAGGACGACGCCGGCCGGCGCGTCGGGATGGGCGCCGTCCGTGCTGCGGGGTGGGGGCCCCTGGTGTCGATAGGGCATGGTTCGAAGACACCTTCCTACGGGATGACCAGGTAGTTGCTGAAACCGCCGTGGCGGTCGGTCAATCCGGAGATCGCCCGGTTCACCTCGTCCAGGGAGAAGCACACGTGCTCCAGGTATGACAGGTCCAGCGTGCCCGTGGCGACCATGTTCACGATCTGCTGTCCCTGTGCTGTGGTGAACCAGTTCGAGCCGATGAGCTGAACCTGTTCGTCCATCAGCCATTTCATGTCCACCGGGACCGCGCCGGCCACGCCGCCGATGTTCACGACCTTCCCGCCGCGCCGCACACCGCGCATCGAATCGATCATCGTGTCGTGGTCGGCCTGTGCGCCGAGTGCACTGATGACGAAATCGGCGCCTTCGCCGCCGGTCAAGTTCTTGGCCCACGCACCGGACGAGCACTGGCCCAGTTCGAGCACCTCGATGCGGTCGGGTGCGATCGCTTTCACCCGGTGCAGTAGTTCGATGTTCCGCCCAGTGCCCAGGATTCGGGAAACACCCAGTGCCAGGCAGAGTTTGGTGGCGGCGACACCGAGTGTGCCGGTGATCCCATCGATCAGGCCTACCGTGCCGGGTCCGGCGTCGGCCATGCGCAAGGCGCCGTATGCGGTGCCGATGTAGCCGAGCCGCCCGGCCTGCTCGAATGTGAGGTTGTCCGGCAAGTGCACAAGCGACTGTTGCGGTGCGGTCATGAATTCGGCGAACCCACCGTACGGATAGAGATCGAAGATCCGCTGACCGTCACGCTGGGTGCTGAAGTAGCCGTTCAGGGTGTAGTAGCGGCAGTGGCTGTGGCGACCGTCCCGGCAGGCGGCGCAGTCCCCGCACGAACGCAGCGGACTCACATATACCCGGTCACCCGGCTTGGTGTGGATCACCGCCGACCCGACCGCCTCGACCACACCCGCGGGGTCCAGGCCGAAGATCGCGGGGAACTTCGCCAGCGGCTGGTGCGGGAACCAGGTGGGCCAGTTGTTGATCACATTGGCCATATTCGGCACGATGCCGCAGGCCTTCACCCGAACCAGGACATCCGTCGGCCGCGGTTCCGGAGTTTCGATCTCATCGATCGACATCGGTTGGCCGATCTCGTGCAGACGTGCTGCCCGCATCAACGTCATCGGTAATGCTTCCTTCTTGTAGGAGTTTGACTTCGTCAGCGGCGATCAGCCGCGATAGCCGGGCTCGAGGTCGATATCCAGCAGGCCCATGATGCGGACGCCGGAGTTGTACCAGGCGATCGTCAGGGCGAGCTGGACCAGAGTCCGCTCGTCCAGGTGAGCGGCGACCGCGGCCCAGGTCTCGTCGGATACCTCGACCGCTGCGGTGGATTCGTCGGCCAGGCGCATGATCGCGCGTTCGACCTCGTCGAAAACCGGTGATGTCTCGTAGTCGGCCACTGCAGTCAGTTGTTCCTGCGTCACACCGGCTTTCAGCGCATGCGACTGGTGGTGGGCGATCTCGTAGGCCGAGCCGGCCACGTGACCGACGGTCAGAATGGCCAGCTCACGCAGCTTCGGGGTCAGCTGCGAACCCTCCCGCAAGGCGTTGGCGTAGGACAGGAAGGCATCGAGCTGGGCGGGAGCATGCGCCAGGGCACGGAAGATGTTGGCGGTGGGGCGTTTGCGTTCCGCCTCGAGTCGCTGCCAAAGATGTTCGGTGCCAGGTGCGGCGTCGTCGCGTGAGAGGTAGGGTACCCGGGCCATGCGGTTCTCCTCGTGAATTATCTTGGAAGGGTTTGTATTTCGGATTTTCAGCCGCGACTGGGTTCGAACAGCATGCGTTCGAGGGTCATCGGGCGCTGCGGGATCAGCGCCGGAGTCTGTGGGGCGTTCTCGAAGTCGGAAGCCTCGGTGTACCACTTCTCGAGAGCGGGCAGCCCCCAGTGCACGTTCGTGCTCAGCGATGCCGCGTCCCATCGCACCGGTTCGATCTCGATATCGATGGTCTGGTAGTGGCTGCTGAACACCTCGACCCGGTGACCGTCCGGATCGCGCAGATAGGTGAACAGCATGCCGGCGGGTCCGTGCCGGCCCGGGCCCCGCTCCACCCGGTCGCCGTAGCCGTAGCACCCGGCCAGATCGCACGCGGAGAAGATGTCGTGAGCCTCGGAGACCGTGTAGGCGAAGTGATGCAGGCGCGGTCCGTCCCCCATCATCAGGGCCAGGTCGAGGCAGGTGCCCTTGCGATACATGAACGTGGTCAGCAGGGTGTCGTCGTTTTCGAGGTATTCGGAGTTGCGGAACCCGAGCTCGCCGTAGAACGCGGTGAGCGCAAACGTATCCGGCACCAGCAGCTGGAAGTGATCCAGACGCTGCGCCTTGGCGCCCCGGAACTCCTTGAACGCCAGATGTTTGCGTGGCCGGGTCTCCATGGTCGCGCACAACTCGAGCGGCGTGCCTGCCGGATCGGTGACGTGCAGCGTCCGGCCCTGATGCGGGACCTCGACCCACTCGGCCGGAAGATCGTGTGCCCGGAACCAGTGGTAGGCGATGTCCAGATCCTCGTCGAACCGCACCCGGAATCCGATCCGTCGACAGGTGCCGCCGTCGGAATGTGCTTCGAGTACCAGGCTGTGGTGGCAAGCCTCCTGCAGGCCGCGTAGATAGCAGACCGAGTCGTGTTCCTCGGTGACGATCAGGCCCAGGACATTCTCGTAGAACTCTCGGCTCCGGGACAGGTCGGCGACAGTCAGACGGATGTGGCTGGACCTGCTGATATCGAATGGTGGGCGAAGGTCTACCGGCGGCAACATGATGTGCTCCTGTTGGTTCCGAATCTTTGCTATCGATAGCATAGCCGTGTGAGTGGAGTGTGGGCTCCGTCTCCGCAACCACCTTGTCGCTATCTTCAGATAACTATGATCCAATAATTACTTTAATGCAAGGGTCTAGCTCGATTGCCGCCGTCATGATCGACATAGGACCTGTTCAGAGGCTGATTCCAGCTGTCTTGCCAGACTCGCCGAGCGTCGCCGTCATCCGGCGCGAGGTCCGATACTTCGAAGCGGTTACTGCCGTCGAGGCAGCGCGGGTGGTGCGGATCGATAGGTCGGTGGTGTCGCCGACAGGTTGATCGGGTTGCGTGGCAGGGTGACCGCAGTACCGTCGACACCGGGGATCGTGACGGTCGGCGCGAGACCGAGGGATTCTGCGAGCGCGAAAGCGCCGGCGATGTCGTTGACCGCGCCGGCCGGCACCCGGGCTCGGGTCAGTTCTTCGATCCAGGCCGGGGCCGGTTTGTCCGCGAGCAGGCGCACCAGTTCGGCGTAGAGTTCAGCACGATGCAGCACGCGGCCGGTGTTGGTGGCGAACCTGTCGTCGATGCACAGATGTGACGCGCCGAGAACTTTGCAGAGATCGGCGAATTGGCGGTCGTTGCCGACCGCGAGCACCAGTTCCCCGTCCGCGCAGGGGTACAGCTCGTAGGGTGCGATGCTCGGGTGCCGGTTGCCCATCCGGGACGGAATCACTCCGGCCGAGGTGTAGCCGCCGGCCTGATTGACCAGGCCTGCCAGTAGGCAGGACAGCAGGTCGACATCGATTCGCTGCCCAGTGCCGCTGCGTTCGCGATGATGTAGTGCCGCAAGGATTCCCGTTGTGGCGAACAGGCCGGTGAGCACATCGACGACAGCGACGCCGACCTTCTGTGGCTCGCCGTCGGGTGGACCGGTGATGCTCATAAGCCCTCCGACGGCCTGCACGAGCAGGTCGTATCCGGGTAGCGCGGCGCCGCCTGTGCGGCCGAAACCGGTGATGCCGCAATAGATCAGGCCGGGATTGTCGGCGCGCAACTGGTCGTAGTCGAGTCCGAACTCGGCCATCAGGCCCGGCCGGAAGTTCTCCACCACCACATCCGCCGAGACCGCAAGCCTCCTGGCCTCGGCGCGATCGTGCGGGTCGGTCAAGTCCAGGACGATCGCATCCTTGTTGCGATTGACCGATTGGAAATAAGTCGCCTGCCCGTGCCGGTCGCGTGGCGGGGCCCAGGTGCGCGTGTCGTCTCCCACGCCGGGGCGTTCGATCTTCGTGACGGTGGCGCCGAGATCCCCGAGCAGCATGGTGGCGAAGGGGCCGGCCAGGATTCGAGAGAAATCCAGCACATGGAGGTTGTCAAGTGCGGTGGTCATATGCAAGCATCCAATCATCGATTTTCGAAAATCGAGGATTTACACGTTAGGGTGCGGCACCCATCACGTCAAGGAGTACGACCGTGGACCCACTGGACTTCCTGTCCGTCGAGAGCACACTGTCCGACGAGGAGCGCGATATTCGGGACGCCGTCCGCGCGTTCGTACGCAGCCGGGTATTGGCGGAGGTCGGGGACTGGTTCGAGCAGGGGCGGGTACCCCGCGAATTGGTCGGCGAGCTGGGCAAGCTCGGAGTGCTCGGCATGCATTTGGAGGGCTACGGGTGCGCGGGCACCAGCGCTACCGCGTACGGACTGGCCTGCCTGGAACTCGAGGCAGGCGACAGCGGACTCCGCAGCTTGGTATCGGTGCAGGGCTCGCTGGCGATGTTCGCTATCCACCGGTGGGGTTCGCAGGAGCAGAAGCAGGAGTGGCTACCACGCTTGGCGGCGGGCGAGGCGGTCGGCTGCTTCGGGCTGACCGAACCGGACTCGGGGTCGGACCCCGGTTCGATGCGCACTCATGCCCGGCGGGACGGCGACGACTGGGTACTGCGTGGACGGAAGATGTGGATCACCAACGGAACCTGGGCCGATGTCGCGGTCGTCTGGGCCCGTACCGACATGGGTATCCGTGGTTTTCTCGTGCCCAAGGGCACACCGGGATTCGCTGCCCAGGAGATCTCCAAGAAACTGTCGCTACGCGCGTCGGTTACCGCGGAGCTGATCCTCGACGACGTGCGGCTGCCGGCTTCAGCGCTGTTACCCGGCGCAACCTCACTGCGGGGGCCGCTGTCCTGCTTGAACGAGGCGCGCTTCGGAATCCTGTGGGGCGCAGCCGGAGCCGCGCGCGCCTGCCTTGCCGCCGCGATCGACTACAGCACGACCCGCACTCAGTTCGGCAAGCCGATCGGGGCGTTCCAGATTCAGCAGCACAAGCTCGCGCACATGGCCGTGGAGGTCAACCGGGCGACGTTGTTGGCCCTGCACCTGGGCCGGCTGAAGGATGCTGGGCAGCTGCGCCCGGAGCAGGTCAGCATGGGTAAGCTCGCCAACGTCAATTCCGCGCTCGATGTCGCTCGCACCGCGCGACAAGTGCTGGGCGCCAACGGAATCAGCCTGGAGTATCCGGTGATCCGGCATATGGTAAATCTGGAGTCGGTGGTCACCTACGAAGGCACGGCGGACGTACACGCGCTGGTCGTCGGTGCCGCGCTGACCGGAATCGATGCGTTCCGATGAGCCGGGCATCGGTCGGCGCGAACCCGCGCCGACCGATGTGTGCGTAAGCACAGCACCGACCGGTCACGAAGCGCCGGGCCTGGCTCGACGGATTCCGGTACCCGCGACGGTACCGAGCAGGACGAGCACCACGGCAGGAATCGCGGGTTGCGGGAATTGCGCGCACAACCGATGTCGCTGATCGCGCCTGGAGTACTCGGACTGGTGGCTGTCGCCGCCTGGCATACGGGACACGGCCGCCCGCATTGCGGCTGCCCGGCTGCAGCGGATCGTCGAAATAGCGGTGGACGTGAGACAGCTGGCAGCCGAACCCGCACTGCCGCAGCAGCTTCCATCAACGTAGCCATGTACCGTGCACGCCTGCCTCCAGCCAAGTGGCTATACAAGGATAACTATTTGAAATGAAGTACTATGCTGGCTGGGTGAGCAACGATCGAACTGGCCGCGGCGGGCAGCGCGGCGCAAATACAGCCCAGGAACGCTGGGCGGAGTTTGCCGATCTCATCCTCGTCATTTCGCGTGAGATCCAGTTCCGTGGATACCGAAGCCAGGAAGCGGTGTCGCTGTCACCCAACGAAGGCATGGTGATGCGGTGCCTGCACCACAATCCGGGAATCTCGTCGAGCCGAATCGCACACGCCACGGGTCTGCAACGCAGCAATATCAGCACGGTGCTCCGCGGTCTCGAGGAAAAGGGTGTCATCGAACGGCGCAGCGCGGCGGAGGACGGCAGGGAGGTCAAGGTTTATCCGACGCCGCTCGGTACGCGCAACTACGCGCTGGTCCGCAATGAATGGGCGGACCTGATTGCTACTCCCAAGGATGCCGACGCCGCCGATCTCGACGCGGCCATCTCGGTCCTTCGCAAAGTGGAAGCCGGTCTCGCCCGCGAATAGCAGGCGACCCACCTGCGGTAGCAATGGGCTCGCCCGTCATGAACCCCGCCGGCTATGTTGTCGACCGACAGTCCCAACGGCCGTCAGTCGATTGTTCGCGGTGCGTCCGGACCGACAAGCGTGTCCTTGGCGTATTGGAGGAAGGTACGTGCTCGAAGCGTGGGGGTGACGTGGGCCGCGTAGGCGATTACGAGCTCGACGTCGTCCAGCGGATCGCAGAGGGGCACGGATGCCAGGGGGAGTCCTTCGACACTGGTGTCGGTCGGCCAGGACTGGATCAACGTGGCGAAGCCGAGGCCGCGGGCGACCATACTGCGGATCGTTTCGATGCTCGAGGTCCGGTACCGGATGTTCGGCTTGGCTCCTGCGACGGAGAACCAGTGATCGGCGTTCTGCTGCGCGGGCGGATCGGCATAGATAATCAGTGGTTCGTCCGCCAGTTCGGCGAGTGAGATGGCGTTGCGCCGTGCCATCGGATGACCGGCGGACACGATGACATGCGGACGGCTGGAGCGTAGCCCTATACAGGACAGCCCCGACGCGGCACCGAACCTGTACAGCAGGGCTAGATCGCATGCGCCCTGGAGCAGGGCGCGCCGCATCTCGTCCTGCTGCCCCTCGATCAGCTCGAGGTTGACAGCAGGGTGCAACTGCGTGAATCCGTCCACCAGAGGTGGAATGAGGAAGGGGGTCAGGGCCGCGTAGCAGCCGATCGTCAGGCGCCCAGCCAGCCTGCCCTCTTCCGCCTGGGCGCTCGCCCTGAGTTCATCAGCCTGCGCCAGCATGGCCTGGGCGCGCGCGAGGATCCGGCCGCCGGCTTCGGTGAGCGAGACTCCCTTCGCTCGGCGCCGTACCAGCAACCGGGCTCCGAGGCGGCGCTCCAGATCGGCGATCGCTGTGGAGATGCTCGCCTGGGAAGCATGGCACCGCACCGCCGCCGCGCTCATGGAGCCGGTGTCCGCCACCGCGACGAAGTACTCCAATTGGCGTAGGGAAAAATTGGCTGCCATTTCTCTCCTGCTGCTATTGGAATCCCCGATAAGCCTTATGGAAAATTTCTGCTTTTCCTAGCTGTGATGTGGATGTCATCGTAGGGCAACAGTCACATTCCGGATATAGCTCGGTCGCCGGCCAAACCCCGGACATTCCGCTAGGAGCCCCTTCATGACCACGCTTCTTGAGTCTGCCCAGCCCCACGGTCCAGGAACCGGCGACAGCGTGCTCGGCCGCGTCCGCGCACTTCTTCCCGAGATTGCGGCACGTTCTGCCGAAGGCGAGAACGCCCGGGCTGTTCCGGCGGAGATCATCGCCGCCCTGCGCGAGGCAGGTGTGTTCCGGATGACCCTGCCCAAGGTGTGGGGTGGAGAGCAGCTCGAGTTGCTGGAGGGCGCCCGGGTGGTGCGGGAGATCGCGCGAGCTGACGGCTCGACCGGCTGGACCGTCCAGGCTGCTTCGATGGCCTGGTACTTCCTACGGTCAGTGCCCCGGGAGACCCTGGAGAACGAGGTCTTCGCGGGCGGTGCCGACCTGATGCTTCGCGGAGCGGTGGCCCCGAAGGGGCTGGCGACCCCGGTGCAGGGCGGCTATCGGATCAGTGGTCGCTGGCCGCTCGCCAGCGGCCCGTTCACCCCGGACTGGATGCTCGCAGGATTTCTGGTCGAGGGCGCGCCTCCGCTGCCGGACGGCCGTCCGGACATGCGGGTCGCGCTGTTCCGGCCCGAGCAGGTCACGTTCCTCGACACCTGGGACGCGGTCGGATTGCGTGCCACGCAGAGCACCGACTTCACGATGGACGACGTCTTCGTGCCAGAACATCACACGGGGCCGATGTTCGGCGACAACAATATTCCCGCTCCCTTTTACGACCTGCCGTACTCCCCGACAGGGGGCTCGCACGACGCGGTCGTCCTCGGCGCCCTGGACGGTGCGCTCGCCGATCTCGCCGATCTCGCCGCCACCAAGCGGCCTGCGTTCAACCCCAAGGTAGTGCTCGGTGAGGACCCGGTGTTCCGGGAGAAGTTCGCGGAACTGCAACTGCGCACAGCCGCCCTGGCGGCCCTGGCGGAGCACACCGGACGCATCGTTATGGACCGTGCCCTCGCCGGAGAGGCGCCCACCTCGGTCGAGTGGTTTACCTACACCGGCAGTACTCAGCACATCCACCACGACGGCATCCGGATCCTCAACGAAATCATGACCCTCTCGGGCAGCGCGGGCCTCTACAGCACCAGCTCACTGCAGCGCCGCTGGCGCGATATCCGCTGTGTCTCCCAGCACGTGGTCGGCAACAACGGCGCGATGCGAAAACTGGGTGCGGTCCTTTCAGGGCAAAGCTGACACCTGGCCTTCGCGCGTCAACGAGCCGTCACGGCTACCGCCTCGGGTGAGATCCAGCCGGCAGCGGGCCCCGAGCAGCGGGGCCCGCGCTGTCCGCACCCGCACAATGCTGCTCTCCGACTCCATACCGACACCAGACAGGTGGTCTCCGATGAGCCCTCTCAGCGCAACACCGACCGATCCCGCTCTACTGCGCCAGGCTTTCGGCTGCTTCCCATCCGGGGTGACAGCTGTGTGCGCACTCGAATCCGGCAGCCCGGTGGGCATGGCCGCGAGCACGTTCACCCCGGTCTCCCTGTCACCCGCTCTGATGTCGGTCTGTATGCAGGACACCTCAGCGACATGGCCCAGACTGCGTCGGCGGAGCCGAGTGGGCGTGAGCGTGCTCGCTGAGGGACAGGATGCGATCTGCCGGTCTCTGGCCAGCAAGCACGACCGGTTCGCGAGCGTCGACTGGGATGCCGACGAGAATGGCGGTGTTTACATTCACGGCGCCAGTCTCTGGCTAACCTGCTCACTGCACGCCGAACTTCCCGGCGGCGATCACACGATCGTGCTCCTGGAGATCCACGGTCTGAAGGCCGAGCCCGATCGAGAACCCCTCGTGTTCCACAACAGCCGGTTCCGACGCCTGGCCATCTGATAGGCAGGTACCACCCGTGCCGGCATACGGGCGGTGGCGACAACTGCACACTCCCACGACGGTCGGGCCCCGCTCAGTGGAATCTGGAACGGCATCCGCCCCCTCTATGATGCAACGACGATGTTGCGATCGGTAGCATTGCGAGGACGCAAGCAGGAGGGGCGTGCAGCCAATGGTCACTACCAGGGATATAGCAGAGCACCTGCAGTTGTCGGTGTCCACTGTGGGCCGGGCGCTATCCGACGATCACCGCATTAGTGCACAGACCAAGTTCCGTGTGCGCCAGGCGGCCGCCGAAATGGGCTACGTCGCCAACCGTGCTGCGCGCATGATGCGGGGAGTCTCCAGCAACATGGTCGGGCTGGTCATCCCCGACATCCGTAACAGCTTCTATGCGACCATCGCGCACGAGCTTTCCAAGAACATGGAGTCCCAGGGTTACCAGCTCATGTTGGCGGAGACCGACGACGACCGAATAGTCGAGCTACGCCATCTGCGCGAGATGTCCGCTAGCCGGGTAGCCGGCGTCATCATCGTGCCGACCGCACGCTCGCACGGCGAGTCGATCAAACTCCTGCGAGACATCCCGCATGTGCAGTTGCTGCGCCGCAACACTGGACTGGGCGAGCAGTGGTTCGGCGTTGACGACCAGGAGGCACTGCGCCAGGCAACCGCGCACCTGATCGAACGCGGCCATACTCGAATCGGATATATCGGTGGCCCAACCGAGCTGCCGACCGGCAACGAACGTGTCAAGGGTTTCCGAGCAGCCCTGAAGGAGAACAAGCTGCCCGCATCGGCAGCAATCGTCGAGTTCGCGCCACCCTCATCGGTCGAGTATGGCCGGGAAGCGGTGCGTCGGCTGCTGTCGAGCTCCCCGAAGCCCACCGGAATCGTCGTGGGTTCGGTTCAGCTCACTATCGGTGTTCTCGAGGAGCTGTTCCACCAGGGCATCGAGGTGCCCAAAGAGCTGTCTGTTGTCGGCTTCGGCGACCAACCTGGATTCTCCTGGTGGGGACCAGGCCTCACCACGATCAGCCTGCCGATCGAGGATATGGCCGCCGCTTGTGGTCTGTGGCTCATCCACCGCCTGACCAAGCCTGGCGAGGATGGCGCGTACATATCGGTGTCGCCCGGCACACTGATCGTCCGCGGCAGTACGGCGACCGCGCCCAAGACGTCGCGTCGCAAAAGCTGAGAACCCTCGCGACAGCACTCCCCACCGCGCGGTCACCACTCGGTCCATGACCAGCCAAGCCACCACGCGAGCACGTCTGGCACCCCAACGCCGTCCGATGCCCCGAGTCCGAATGTGGGTGTCGCGGGCCGGATCGGGAGCCCCGAGACGCGACACCGGTGATGCGATCAGCGCAGGCCGGTGAGCACGAAAGCCACTGTCGCGGGTCGGTCGGTCTTGTTGCGCCACGCGTGACGACCAGCTAGCTGGACGATGGTGTCGCCGGGGGCCAACCGGGTCTGCGCGCCGTCGTCGAGTTCGAGCCAGATCTCGCCGTCGAGCACCACCCCGTAGTCCACGCTCGCGGTCCGATGCATGCCCGGTTCGTCGGGGTCGGAGGCTGCGGCGATATCGGGTGCGTACTTGACGAATTCTTCGTTGGCGCGTTCGGCGTCGAATTCCGCACTCTCAACCACCGAATCGGGTGTGTAGCGCACGATGACGAAGCTGGCACCGCCCGGCCCCGGAATCACTGGACCGGTTTCACTGGTCGGTTCGCCCGGCGTGGTGCCCGCGACCGGCGGTCCCGGGGTGAACCACACACGGGCCTGCGCTTGTCCAGGCAGACGTTCGAATTCATGGCTATGGGGAGCGGGCCCATCCGAGAGAAAGACCGACTTCCCATGGTTGTCCGTTCCGGCCACTACCCGCCGCACTTCCATCGTACCCTCCTTGATGCTATCGATAGCACACCATGCCTGCGCTCCCGCTGTCAAACACCGAGATATCGTGCTGGGAAAACAGCCCGATGGCTTGACGCCGAAATCCTCGGACGCCCCCTGAGTCAGTCGCCCTCGGCAAGGAGATCGGTGAGTACCCGCAGGGCGCGGTCCCGGTGCTCATCGAGCCCCGTCACCACCTCGTCGACGGCCCGCCGGCGAAGGGCGTCGAGGATCTCGTCGTGGGCCTCGACCGTAGCGGCGCGCTCCTGGGGCGAGTTGTAGTACATCGCCCGATACGCCTCGGTGGAATCCCACAACAGCCTGATCAGGCGCACCGTGTGCGTCTGATCAGGCGACTCCAGCATGCCGAAATGGAACCGCCTGTTCGCCGCCAACTCGGCCGCCACATCACCACGCCGGGCGGCCTCTGCACAGTCCTGGGCCGCCGAGGCGATGCGTTCCACGGCATCGTCGTCGAGGGTTGGCAGCGTGTGCCGCACCGCCCGCTCCTCCAGTAGCTGCCGCAGGGCGTAGATCTCATGCAAGTCCGCCACTCGCAGCTCGGTGATGAAATAGCCGCGCCGTGGACGGTAGACGACCTGTCCCTCCTGTTCCAACGCGCGCAGCGCCTCACGAACCGGCGCGAGGCTGACACCGAGGTTGTCGGCGATCTCATCCTGCAGTACGCGCTGGCCGGGCCGGTAGCGACCCGCGACGATGGCCCGCCGCAGCGCGTCCAGTGTGTGCTGCGTGGTCGTTCCCGGGCCGCCCTGTTGTGTTGTCATCACGGCGACTCTATCCGCGCCGATCTCGCCGGAAGGCGTCGATCCCGGTCCACCCCGCACTGACCACCACATCGCATAAGCGGTCTGCACCAACGTACGTGGCAATCGTCACGCGCCGGATCCACGGACATCCCAACGTGATCCGCTGAGGATGAGCATCTGCCGCCGCTTTGCGGGCTGCCTCACTTACCCCGCGGATCTCGAATCGGCTCGATCATCCATCTCCGGCGCAGGGACTGCAGCGCAAGAGGTTGCATTGCGATGCCACCGGATCCCGTGACGCCCGGCAAGTTCCTCATACGGGCGTCACGGGTAGTGAACACCTTCCGCTGCGCCTCATCCATCCAGCGGCGCCCCGGCGACAGGTCAGGCTTCGAGGATGGGCTCCTGAGCAGCGCCCGCAATGAATTTCGGCAGAGCGCGAACCGCAAGGGCCAGGACCGCGACTATCCCCATGTGGATACATTCGACAACGGCAAACGCGGAGGAGACGCCGTTCGAAGTCAGAGACAGGTACAGGGTGCCGATAGTGGCCACGCCGAGGGCGAGACCGCTCTGCTGCAAGGTGATCAGCACACCACTACCGACGCCACCGAGATGAGCCGGGACATCAGCGAGAACGCTACGGAACAGTCCGGCGAACAGGATCGCCTGGCCGGCACCGGTCAGGGCCAGAGGTAACGCCAGAGCCCACAGGCTGACATGCGGCCACAGGGTCATGACCGCCGCTACCAGACACACGAGTCCAACGAACTGTACGACCGCACCGGTGGCCATGGCACCGCGTCCGTATCGAGCGAGAAGCTTCGGCGCAAACACCGACGCAACGAAGAACAGCACTGCCATCGGTGTGATGGCGAGGCCGCCGCGCAACGCGTCGGCTCCTAGCCCATCCTGAACGAGGAGCGCGAAAACGAACATGAACGCGCCGAACCCCGCACTGAACAACAGGACCATCGTCAGCCCACGAGACATCGAGGGCAGGCGCAACAACGAAGGCGCGAGCAACGGCACTTCGCCACGCGACTCGGCACCTCTTTCGACCGCAACGGTCGCAACAGCCAAGACCACTGCGAAAGCTATCAGCAGCCATGTCCACCAAGGCCACCCGAGCGAATGTCCCTCGGTCAGCGGAACCAGCACAGCGACGAGCATGGCAGCGAACATGACCGTGCCCGGGACGTCGATGCCCACGGGGTGGACCGAGCGGGTATCCGGGACGATGCGAGCGGCTACAACGAGAACCACAATGCCGATCGGGACGTTCACCAGGAAAATTGGGCGCCACGCACTACCAGCGATGTCGGCGCTGATGAGGATGCCACCGATGATCTGCCCAACAACCGCGGCGATACCCGAGGCAGCGCCGTACAGGGCAATGGCCCGGGCCTTGCGCTCACCGTCCAAGGTGTGGTGAAAGGTGGCGAGAACCTGGGGAATCAGCAGCGCTGCCGTCGCGCCTTGCAGCACGCGGGAGGCGATGAGCCACTCCACGGTCGGGGCAAGACCGCAGGCAAACGACATGAGGATGAATCCGACCAGCGCGACCCGGAATACCTTGTGACGGCCGTAACGGTCACCGAGACGGCCACCGACCACGAGAAGCGCAGCGTAGGTGACGCCATA
The DNA here is from genome assembly GCF_018860155.1 of Nocardia albiluteola. GTDB lineage: Bacteria > Actinomycetota > Actinomycetes > Mycobacteriales > Mycobacteriaceae > Nocardia > Nocardia albiluteola. The sequence goes on along the minus strand of NZ_JAHKNI010000005.1, from coordinate 181,370 downwards.
GCCGGTGACGACCAGTTCCAGGCCCCCTGCCGACGCATGCAAGGTGGCGGAGATCGTGGGTAGTGCCAGATTCGTAATGAAGAAGTCCATGATCGGCAAGAACGCTCCGGCCAGCAGAATGAACACCCCGACCGGGTGCAACTGACCGATGCGGGCCATCTCTCGCGGGGGCGCGGTAGCTCGCGAGGCGGTAGACGAGTGGGAACTGATGGAAGTCATTGCAACTCCTAGCTGGTTATGACATTATCATTATTAAGTGATAATCATCAGCTAGGCAAGGGTTCCCATCAGACAACACCGTTCACGCACAACAGCCCCCGATCGGAGCGCTGGCGGTCGGCGCCGGACCGGTCGCCGAGACCCCGTGCGCTCCCGCCTATCCCGGAACTCGGACGTATCGAAGCGGGGCCGTGCCACCCTTCTGGGCACGCGAACCCCGCTTCCTTCTGCACGTCGGAGTTCCGGAGTTGATCCGAAACCGAATCACTTCGCCGATTTGAAGGGCTCGTTGATCGTCGTGAAGTACTGGATCGCCGCCAGGATCGCCACCGGCGCGGTGACCAGCAATTGACCTGCCAGGGTGCCCAGCGCACCGACTGCGATGATGCCGCCCAGACAGCCGATCGCGGCGGCCGGGATGAATCCGCCGAACAGGCCCACGATCGCGGCCGCAGCCACTGTGGCACCGGCGATGCCGCCCAACACGCAGCCGACGGCGCCGCCACTGATGCCACCGATCAGGGTGCCGACGGTAGCGCCGGTGGTGATCGTCTGGAACAGGCGGTTCCAGGCGGCCTGCTCCCGGTCGTACGGTGTTTTCCATGGCGCAGTGTCCTCGTAGGGCAACGCGACCGGCTTGTAGACCGCGTGCGCCCTGTCGAACTGCGGTGTCAGGGTCGCGGTGTGGTCGGCGATGTTCGCGGCGATCGGGAATTCGAAGTCGTCTACTCGGAATTTCAGCTGTGTACCGGCCAGGGTGACGCCGTTGGCGGCCTTGATCTTGAACACGCCGTCCTCGACCACCATGGAGCCGGCATCGGTCGACACGATCGTGGACGTGGAGGTGGTAGCCGCCTTGTAATCGACAGCCCCGTTTTCTCGGGCCGGGGCGGCGTCTGCGGTGCCTGCGGTGCCTGCGGTGATACCGAGCGTAGCGGTCACCAGCGCCGCGGTCACGGCGATCTTTCTTATCTGCATAGCGGTTTCCTCATCTGAAAAGCAGCGGACGTGCCTGCTGCCGATTGCGATCTTCGGCGAACTTGCCGAACTGGAACCCCCGGATGAATATTTCTCGATTCGAATCTTGCATTGATCGGCACCTGTCCAGTTACGGCGGCCGGTCGGGTATGGGCTCTTTTGCGTCTCGCCGGGTCTTTCCTCCTGACTTGCGGCAGGAACCGCTGGTTGACGTGTATCCGCCGGTCGATATTTACGAACCCGACCAGACGCGGCTTCGACCTGCGAATGACAGGGCACGGTCACGGTGCCGGAACCAGCCGGTCGTCTCCCGCGTGAGCAGGGCGGCAACGACCGCGGCGAATGCCATCAGGCCGGCGACCACATACAGCGCGGCGTTGTAACCGCTGACGCTGTGGTAGCCACCACCGAGACCGATCAGCAGCCCGACCAGCAGCGGTCCTGCGCCGCCGCCGAGGGCGAGCCCGACATCGATGATCGATGAGGCGACACCGACGGTGTTCTTCTTCGCTGAGTCGATCGCGATCGCATAGACCAGGGTGTACGGCGCGTTGATCGCTACGCCGGCGAACAACTGCACACCGACGAGCCAGCCCATACCATTCGCGGTGTACTTGAAAAAGCAGAATGCGACCGCGAGCCAAAGGAAGACGACGATCAAGGTGAGTTTCCGGCCGAGGCGGTCGGAGATCCATCCCCAGCCGATCATGCCGAGACCGCCGGTGACCGTGAACAGCACACTCAACGCGGCGGACTTCGCCATGTTGTATCCGGCCACGAACGTCAGATATTGCGGTAGCCAGAAGCTCAGACCGATGTAACCGACGGTCGCGAACATGGCCAGGACAGCCATGATGCTGATATTCGGGTTGGCCAAGCACGCGCGCAGTGCGCCCCACCCGCCGTGGCCCACCTCAACCGGTTCGGTGTCGGTATCGCCGCCGAACCGTTCTACCGCCGCCTCATACCGCCTCTTCGTCGCGAATCGCCAGTAGCTGGCGAACACGATGACCAGCGGAATGGGGAAGAGCAGAAACGACATCCGCCACATCGACGAACCGTAGGCACTCAGTAGGCCGGCGATGGCGAACCCGCCGATCAGGGTGCCCCACGGCCATGCGGTGTGGTGCATCCCCAGCGCGATTCCCCGGTGCCGCCGCGGCCACCATTCTGCGGCGGAGGTGACCTCGACAGCTTCGCTGGCACCCGCGACCGCGTGCGATGCCAGTTGCAGGATCACCAATCCGCCCAGCGTGGCGGTGAGCGGGGACAGGCCGGTGAGTAGAATCAGCACCCCGTAGACGGCGACGAACGGCAGGTGCCGGTACTTGCGCCGCCAGCCCCTCCCGCCACGGTCGGCCCACATCATCGCCGGAATCGCGAGCAGGGCGGTCACCGCGGTCACCGAGCCCGAGAGAAAGCCGACAGCCGTCGGCCCGAGGTGGTACTCCTTGATAATCGCCGGGAGTACATAGAAGATCATCTGCCGTGAATTCGCATTCAAGGCATAGATGACCCAGAGAAAGGCAAGAGACAACCAGGTATAGCGGGAGATCGAACGAATCGTCTGTTTTCCCGCAATGGTTCCCGGGTGGTTCTCGGTGCTGACCATGATGGCTCCGTGATGTCGATAATGCTGTCCCGCGGAACGGTCCTTCCGGTCATCCTGAAAGAACGGGTCCCGCGAGACCGGGACGGGGAAAGAGGCGGCAGCGTCCCCGATAGAATGCTGCTACCGCCAGATCTCCTCAGCGGACCAACTGCTGAGGACACCGGCTACCTTCCGGCAGCCTGAAGTAGTGGCTCTGGGTTCTTCCGACCCGCCACATCGGGCGGGCCTGTGAACCAACAGGCGTCGAGATGTGCTGTGTTGGAACACCAATGGTGTGCGATCCGGTTATGTGATGAAGCTGTCGCACGATGCTGTGGCCGTTGGTGAGCACGTTCACCCCGAAGGTCTCGGTCGGCAGGTGTGGCGGGACCGGGCCATCGGAACAAAGATCGCTTCCCGTTGATGTCGTTGTCGGCCACCGCCCGCCGAACTTCTCATCTCGGCCTCCTTGCGTGTGCTATCGATAGCAAAGCATCTCTGGCCGAGAGTGTCAACGGTCACAGCTGAACATGGCAACGAATGAGCTCGCTACCTAGAATCTGCAGGCTTCTCGGCTCCAAACTCGCAATCAGTCTCTGCTATCGTTAGCACCAAGACCGTTGGTGCGATTCCGTCCCGCCTCGAGCTCGAAAACGATGATGGCCCCGGCGGCCCTGCATGAGGTTGGAACAGCCATCCCGCACTGCCGGGACGGCTGCACGACTGGACCGTTCCTGGTTCGGTGGACACGGGGGCGTCGCCGCCAATGATGTGCGGTACGCCTGCGTCCATCATCTTCAACCCAACCAATTCCGCTAGGCCGCCTTGGTTGCGCGCTGCGATCGCCTCCATGACGTAGGGGAAGGCGGCGTTGGAGCGCACCGCGTACCGGCACGAACTGCGCGATGCTGTGACCGGACTGCGTGATCATGGCCGTGGCTTGGTCGAAGGCCAGCAGCCAGGGGTGGAAGAGGGTCAGCAAGCCCCTGGTAGACCTGCACCAGCCCGTTGTCGCCGAGGTATTCCTGCGGGCTGTCGCAGTGTGCTGGGTGAATTGCACGCCGTGCGACAACCCGATACTCGCCTTTCTTGGCGATAAGCTGGGCAGTGACGGAAGGTGGGCGCATGTTGTCCGGTGTCCGGAGACGTATTGATCGGATCGCGGCCGATCGATGACCGATGATGATCCGCTACGGACGCGCCGTGAGGTGACGGTGCCGGTCACGGCGGAGCTGGCTGCGGCTGGTTTCGAGGACGCGGTGGAGATCGGGCACGGTGGTTTCGGTGTGGTGTACCGCTGCAGGCAGGTAGCGCTGGACCGGATGGTCGCGGTTAAGGTTCTGACCACGGAATGGGACGAAGACAATCGAGCCCGGTTCTTCCGGGAGCAGCGGGCGATGGGCCGGTTGACCGGGCATCCGAACATCGTCACCGTACTCGAGACCGGTACCACCGAGAGTGACCGACCTTATCTGGTGATGCCGTATCACCGGCTGGATTCCCTGGATGCGTGGGTTCGCGAGAACGGCCCGCTTGCCGTGGAGAGTGTGGTGCAGATCGGGGTGAAGATCGCTGGCGCACTGGAGAGCACACATCGTCTCGGTATCGTGCATCGGGACGTGAAACCGGGGAATATTCTGCTCACCGACTTCGGCGAGCCGGCTTTGGCGGACTTCGGGATTGCGCACATCGCCGGCGGGTTCGAGACGACCGCGGGGATTGTGACCGGATCACCGGCGTTCACCGCACCCGAGGTGCTCGAGGGGACCGATCCGACCGCGGCAGCGGATGTGTACGGGCTCGGTGCCACGCTGTTCTGTGCACTGACCGGGCACGCCGCATTCGAGCGTCGTAGCGGTGAGAACGTGGTGGCACAGTTTCTGCGGATCAGCACCCAGCCGGTGCCCGACCTGCGGGAAAGCGGTATCCCCGAGGACGTGGCGGCGATTGTGCAAACCGCGATGAGCCGCAACCAGCATGAGCGGCCGACAGCAGCGGAACTGCGGACAGCACTTCGGCAATTACAGCAGCGCCACGGGTTCGCGGCGGATGAGATGGTGCTGCAGGGCGAACCGAATCCCGAGCATTCCGAACCGAAGCCACACACGGGGGGTGGGCCCAAACCGACGGCCGCTACTGAGGACCACAGTTGCAACCTGCCGCTCGAGCTGACCAGTTTCGTCAACCGGCGCGCAGAGTTATCGGAGGTGAAGAATTTGCTGTCGGCCACGCGGCTACTGACGCTGACAGGAACTGGGGGTATCGGCAAAACACGACTGGCGGTGCGCGCCGCATCCAGTGCGCGACGTAACTTCGCCGACGGAGTGTGGTTCATCGAATTGGCCGAGATGTCCGACCCGACGCTACTGATCGATGTGGTGGCAGCCGCCCTCGGTGTGCGCAACGAGTCAACCGGTCCGTTGCTCGAGGTTCTGATCGACTTCCTGAGACCACAAGAAGCTCTGCTCGTTGTGGACAATTGCGAGCAGGTCGTGGAGGCCGTGGCCACACTGACCGAGACGTTACTCCAGACTTGTCCGGAGCTGCGGATCCTCACCACCAGCCGCGAACCGTTGAATATCGCCGGAGAAGCAGTGGTGCTGGTGACACCATTGACGGTCCCAGATCCGGGCCGGGAGCCGACGCTTGTCGCGCTGCCCCGTTTCGATGCCGTCACCTTGTTCGTTGACCGCGCCACGATAGCGGTGCCAGGATTCGAGGTCGACGAGGACAACAAGGCCGCCGTCACCGGAATCTGCGCCCATCTGGACGGGCTACCATTGGCCATCGAGCTGGCCGCCGCCCGTATGCGCACGATGTCACCGCAACAGATCCTGACCCGGCTCACCGACCGCTACACGCTGCTCACCCGCGGCAGCCGCACCGCACCGCAGCGGCAGCAGACACTGCGGTGGTGCATCGACTGGAGCTACGGATTGTGCACCCCGACCGAACAGCGACTGTGGGCTCGGCTGTCGGTGTTCGCCGGCAGCTGCGAACTCGACGCCATCGAGCAGATATGCGCTGCCGACCTGGCCGCGGACGCGCCACTCGATGTGCTGTCCTCCCTGGTGGACAAGTCGATCCTGATCCGGGAGGAATCGCATACCGTCGTGCGCTTCCGGATGCTCGAGACCGTGCGCGACTACGGCCGGGAAAAGCTGCGGGAATCCGGCGAATACCAGGAACTGCGCCGACGCCACCGCAACTGGTACCACCAACTCGCCCTCGACTGCGAAGCTGACTGGATCAGCCTCCGCCAACCGGAGTGGATCAGCCGAATCGACCGCGAACTGCCCAACCTGCGCGAAGCGCTCGAAACCTACCTGGCCGAGGACACTGAGCAGGCAGCACAGGCAGCGCTGCGCACCCCAGCAGTGCTCTACGAATACTGGGCTTTCCGCGGCCTGTATGGCGAAGGTCGATCCTGGCTCAACCGCGCCCTTGACCACCCGCGCGCCCGATCTATACCCCACCGCGTCGAGGCGCTGAGCGTCGGTTGCGAGTTGGCAGCGACACAAGGCGATTTCAAGTCGGCGCGCGCTCTCTTGGCGGAGGCGCGAATTCTTACCGAACAAGCCCCCACCCCCACCACTCAGGCACAAACTGCCTACGCCGACGGCTTCCTCGCACTCAGCTGCGGCGAGGCTGTCAACGCATCCGCCGAACTCGAACGAGCCGTCGAACTGTTCAGCTCGAACAAGACCGCTGTCTCCTACGTCGGTGCACTGACATTCCTGGCGTTGGTATGTGAACTGAGTGGTGAGACAGCTCGGGCCGTCAAGCTCTACCGCCAGGTACTGTCCATCACTGAATCGCGCGGCGAGCGACACTACCGTGCGGGAGCACTGTGGGGCTTGGGAGTCGCCTTATGGCAGCAAGGCGAACGGGATCGTGCGCAGCAGCTGATCATGAATGCGCTGCGCGTCAACCGGCCGTTGGGCAGCCCGTATGTGACTGCCTTCAGTCTCGTGGCGCTGGCTTGGACTGTCGCCGATACCGGTGACGCCGAGCGCGCGGCCGTTCTGATGGGAGCTGCACGAGGACTCTGGCCAGGGGAAAGCGACGTCAAGACGGTCTTGCCGAACATGTCGCACTTCCACGAAGAATGTGAGCGAGTTACGCGCCGCTCCCTCGGCCGCAGATTTGACGCGGCCTTCCGGCGAGGCCAGGCGATGCGCATGAGCGCTGCTATCGCGTACGCACTCGGGGAACAGCCCACCGATTCGGCACACGCAGTCGCGAAATTGACTAAGCGTGAGCGGCAAGTCGCCAGCCTCGTCGCCCAAGGACTCAGCAACAAGCAGATCGCCGCCAAACTGGTGATCTCGCAACGCACAGCCGAAGGCCACATCGAGCACATCCTGACCAAACTCGGTTTCACTTCACGCGCACAGATCGCAGCCTGGGTAGTAGACGAGATGAAGAGTGAATGACGAGACCCCGAGATTCTGTCTACTTGATCTGGTCCCCGCTGATGAGGCCGTGGTTTCGAGAGTTGAGGCAGACTGACCTACAGGAGGTCACGATGCCGAAGTCCTTTCCGCCGGCCATGCGCCGACAGGTGTGCGCTCGCCTGCGAGCCGGCGAGCCCGTCGCCGAGATAGCATCCGAGACAGGGATCTCGCCTGCCACTTTGTTCCGCTGGAAGGCACAGGTTCTCATCGACGCGGGAGTCCGAGAAGGCATCCCGAGCGTGGAAGCCGATGAACTGGCCTCGGCGAACAAACGGATCGCTGCGTTGGAAGCCGAATTGAAACTCACCCGCGATGCCTGCGAATTGTTCGATGCGCAGGCGGTGGTGTCCCCAAAAGGCGGATCGCGGTCGTCGAAGGGCTGATCGCGCTCGGACATTCAGGGCGGTCCGCCTGCCGTATTGCCGGCGTACACAGATCCACATTTCTGCGGCAACGGCGACAGCCGTTGTCCACTAGAACAATTCGCAGGATCGTGGTCGCCAACGAGATATCCCGGATTCATGCCCAGTCCCGCGGCACCTACGGCAAACGCCGGATGAAGGCACTCGCCACCACGCATACGCTCATCCGCTAGGGACACGCATCCCCCTCTCCCCAATCTGACAAAGACATCCGGCATGCGAGCTACCGGCATCACCTCCGGACGCAAGTGTGTGCACCATCCGGTAGTGGGCCAGCTCGACCTGGACATCGAGTCGATGGCACTGCCCGCCGAACCCGGCCTGCACCTCAATGTCTACACCGCACCCGCGGGCACGCCGACCGCTGACAATTTAGCGCTCGTGGCGTCGTGGGCGGCCACCCAACAGACCTGGCGACCGAGTTCGAAGCACACAACGGATAGTCCACCCCCTTCAGCCGTACTAGCCTCGCGTTCTCAGCGAGCTGACGTCGAGGTCGGTCTCCGTGTATCGATCCGGGCGATGCTGCTTGCGGACTCGATGGCCTGCCGAAGTTGGTGATTTTCAGTGGTGAGCCGCTGGATATTGGCTGCCGCGAGTTCGAGGTGTTCAGCGAGATCCTGGTTGGTCGCCTTGAGGACCTGGTTTTCTTGAACGAGCTGTTCGAATCGGTTTGCGCCGCTGAGTGTTTCCTGCTCAGATCGGGTTCGTTGCCGTTGGAGCCGGGTGGTCAGATCGGGAAAGTTGCGGCGGAAGGTGGTGTTGGGCAGGCCGAGGTGACCGGCCAGTGCCAGGGTGGTGGGTGGCTTGCCGGTCGTCTCGATGAGATGGTCGATAGCGGCCTGGACGTCGTCGACGGTGGGCAGGTCGGGTCGGCGGTTCATGGATTCTCCAGGGCGTGGCGGTCAAGGAACTGGGCAATCTGGGTGCGTCGGCTGCGTAGGCGGTGCGAAAGCAGCGGCGGCAGGCCGGGCCGCTGCGCGAGGTGCAGGGTGACCTGGTCGAGTTCGGCTCGCAATGCGGCGAGGTTGTCGACGGTAAGGGCGGTGTTGGCGCATTCGATGGGCCTGCAGGTGCCCAGCCCGGGCCGGCGGGTGCCACGCTGGTCACGGTCCTGTTGGCAGAGTGCCTTGTCCGGGTCGAACACGCAGGTGGCGAACGTGCCTGGATAGACCGCTGGATCCGCGCGGTGCAGCAGGCGTTGCAGGCGCCGGTTGTCGGTCACGACCGCGCCGGGGAAACCTGCCTGCTCACCGAATTCCTGCAGCCGCCGGTGCGCCTCGTCGGCGGCGGGACCGGCCAGGCGGGTGTGCTCGTGGGCGTCGATCAGGGCAATCAGATGTTCGCCCCGCGTGAGGGCCTGCTCAGCTTCGACTTCCCCTCGGAACCCTGAGTCGGAGGTCCCTGCATATCCTTCGAACATTTGAATGCTCAAGTGTCGGAAGGCAATTGCTCCCGCGATCGAACCCCCGGGGCGCCGGGCGATGAACCAGGCCAGGGTGCGGCGGAACTGCCCTGTCGACAGCGGCCACGGTCTGCCGTTGACCGCTGGGACCGTGTCGGTGCGATGGTGATCGGTGCAGTAGTGCTCGATCCAGTCGACGAACTCGGCCAGCTGCTCGTTGGTGGACTTGGTGGCCTGAGCACGATGAGGATCCACAGCACGGGTAGTCCCGACGCGGGGTAGGTTCGCGAACAGCATCGATCGCGTTGGGGGGTGGAGCTTTTCAAGGACCGCGGCCGCGCGAACGGCGGGGTGCCCGACGATCCAGGTGGCGGTTGTTCCCGCGGGGTCGCGGGTGCCTTTGAAGGCTCGGCTGGTCAGCTTCCAGCGGTAGGGGCGGCCGTCGGCGTCGCGTTCGACGGTGATGCTGCCGCGCTGCAGGTGTTTGACTTCGCTGTCTCTCATTCCCGACAGGAACGCGATGGTGATGTAGGCGGCGACCTGCAGCATCCGTGACAACTTGGTCACCGAGTAGTGGGAGTGATTCGAGGAGATCCCTTCCAGCCAGGCCCGTCCATCCAGGGTTCCGGTGATCGGCGACGGTATCCAGGTGTGCTCGGTGACCCCGACCTTCTCGGCCGTGTCGAACAGCATCTTGCGGTTTCCGGTGCTGTGGTGGAACAGATCCTTTCCGCCCCCGACCTGGAAGGCGATGAACTGCTGGTTCGGCTTGCCTTGGTGGCCGGGCAGTGGCCGTCCGTGCGCGATGTGGTCGTCGAGGTAGGCGCGCAATTGCTGTCGGACGATATGCCGGGCGGCAGTGCTTGACGTGCTCCGGTTGTCGAACACCCGCCGCTGTCGTTCCGCGGCAAGGATGTCCGCTGCGAAGTGGTCGACGAACCGGATCGCCCAGCTGATCAACGGTCCCAGGACTGGTTCGGGAATGCGGGCGGTGCTGTTTTCGGGTCCTCGGCCGTACTGCCCGCGCCAGCCATCGACCTGCCGGGGGTCGATGCGCAGAGGATCGGGCAGGCCGCGCCGGTAGCGCCAGAGCAGGTGAATTGACCGCTGGGCCTCGCTGCGGGTGCCGGCATGCGGAAGCACGAGGACCAGGTGCCGGAAGTAGTCGGTCAGATCGTCCTCGATGACCTCTGCCAGCGGCGGCGGCTGAGGCCGCGCCGGTGTCGTCGGCCGCGTATCGAGCCAGTGCAGGAATCGGCGCAGATTGGTCAACACCGCGGGTATGCCCAGCGGGTTGAGCCGTTGCTCACCCGCCGGTAGCGGTCCGGCCAGCATGGCGTAGCAGAGCTGTTTGGCGTGTAACCGATAGCGTGGCGGGACCAGGGCGAAGTTCAGCGACACCGAGGAAACATGCTGTTGCAGGACAGCAGGTTCGAGTCGCCAGCGCTCGTCACCGAACCGCGAGGTCTGCTCCAGGGGCATCCCCGGTCGCAGCGGTCGGCCGACCAGGACGAGGTCCTCCTCGCCCGGCAGTTCCCAATGCTGGACGGCGGATGCGGTCACGGATGCTCCCAGGGGTCTTCGGCCAACTCCAGCAATGCGTCACCCGGTTTGGTAGTGGCGGCGCAATCCAGTTGGGCGGGGGTGAATTTTGGCAGGATGTCGCGGCGGATGGCAGCCCAAACCGGACCGTAACGCTGCCACCAGTCGTGCTCGCCGAGCCGGGTGCGACGTTCGGCCAGTTCCTCGGTCAACGCCATGATCGCTGGTAGGTGACCGGTCGTGATCAGGCAGTTCCCGCAGTGGAAGCAGTCCAGGTAGGACACACTTCGGCAGGGACGTCCGGTCGCCGGGTGCGACTCGGGGTCCGTGCAGGCAGTCCAGGCGCCGTGCTGCGCGTCGAGGCTGGCTTTTTCGGTGCTATCGATGTGCAGGCTGGTGTGACCGGTCTCGGCGAGGTGACTGCGGTGCGCAGCCAGCGCTGCCTGTTCGGCATCCTCGACGGCCTCGCCGATCACGTCCTCGGCCCAGGCCCGCGCGGTCGCGTCGCCGCGAAGGTAGTTGGCGAACAGCACGTTCGTGGTGTTCGACCGTGCCGCCGAGGGGAGATGCCCGCCCAGGGCGCGAGTGCGGCGAACCTCGACCGCGGTGCGAATGAGCGGCAACCGCACCGGTAGAGCATCCCCCTCGTCCCCCTCGCCTGCCGAGTCGGTAGTCAAGCCGTGCTCGGCCGCCCACAGGTTCAAGGACAGGGAACCGGCCAACTCGGCCGCGAACGGGTCGGCGTGCTCGTGCGGACCGCCGAATCCGCGGAAAGCGTTGCGCCAGACCGACCATATGGTGATCGACCCACTCACGGCCCTGCTGCGGGCCATGAGCCGATGCAACAGCAGATAGAGACCGCCGGGCGTGTGCAGTTCACGGTGGGGCGGTCCTATCTCCCAGGTCACTGTGTCGTGCCAGGCTTGTCGGCCTCGGCGGCGTTTGGCGATTCGCACCTCCACCGCAGCGCCGTCGCCGAGGATGCGATGTTCGGCGGGGAGCTCCTTCAGGGTTTCGCTGTTGCGGCCGGTGACCGCCACCAGCAGCACCATCAGCGCCTCGCGATCAGCTCGCGTGACGAACATCCGCTGCGCCAACGCGATGCGGGCTCGGCGCTGGGCAGGGGCCCCGATCCCCGCCACTACGGGAATCAGCCCAGCCGCAGCGATAGCGGTCAACTGCGCAGCCAGTTCGGCGTCTGCGCCCGGCACTGCCGAGCGGTCATGGACCCATGCCGCCAGGAGCCGTTCACCGGCATCGATCCGATCGCGGATCGACGCGACATCTGCCCGCGCAGCCTCGACGATCCGGGTGAACTCACCCTCGGAATAGCCGGTCCGGCGCGCGGCGGGAATCTCGTAGATCTTCCGAACCCGTTGCGACAGATAGTCCAGCACTCGCCCATCGAGCTGGTCACCCAGCGGCGGGACCCGTAGGAGCGCGCGCAACTCGTTCAACTGGTCCCACTGCCACGGCCCGGTCTCGCGCACTCGCCGGCGCATGTAGGCATCAAGCTGGATCGCGGTCAGCTCCGCCGGAGTGGCTGGCGGGCAGTCCAGTTCGGCAAGGGAACGCAACAGGTGCCCCAGCACCTGCCACCCGCCTCGCGCCGAGGCCAGCGTGCGGCGGGTGCCCGCAGGTCCGGTTCGCGCCGCGAAGGCTGCAGCGGCGGCCTCGTGCCAGCCCGGCAACGGGAGTGTGCCCAGCCGGAATACGCCGCTGCGTCCGTCCTCGCCGAGAAAGTTCACGACCAATCCTGCCGGTGCCAACGCCGCCACCGCAGGAGGTGGGTTGTAGTGGCCGGACGGGACAGCGGCGGGGGCGCCGGGATGGGTGCTGCCGCGACCGCTCACGCCCTCACCGCCCCGTCCACGTCACCGTGGTCCGCAGCATCGTCCGGCGGCAACTGGTGTGCGGGTATGGACCGCGGGTCTTCCCAGCTGTCGGGAACTAGGGCCAAGCGAGTTTCCATCTCCAGCTCGGCCAACGCATGCAGGTAGATGTGCGTGCTCGAGACCGACCGGTGGCCCAGCCGCCGCCGGACCCAGTCCAGCGGGTCACCGAACACCCGGACGTAGTGTCCGCGCTGCTCAGGAGTCGACTCCACCAGCGCCACCAGGTGCCCGCGCTGCAATTGCTCGAGCGTCACCACCGCGAACGTGTGGCGAAGGAGATGGGCGTGTGCCGCCAACGCCAGTCCGGCCCGCGCGCACCGGACGTTGGCCTCGACGAACATCTGCTTCCAGCGAGACACCGACAACGGCCACCCGTCCTCACTCAACCAGAACAGCGCCGGCTCCAGCCCCGCCTCCGCGGCGATCATCAACGACCGGCGCTCCCTGGGAGCCAGCCCAGCCACTTTCACCCGCCGCACCACACCCGCGCCGAGGATCCGTGTCGCCACCGGCTTCGCGGGATCCTCCACCACCAGCAACCCCGAGCGGCGCCGGTAACGGGCCTGCGCATCGTCGATCACCTCCGCGCGGTCGAACCGCCGGTACGAATCCAGATCAGCCACTACCGACGCCGGAACGTAGACCCAACGGGCCGAACCGCCCTTCGCGATCGCCACGGGCAGCCAGAAACGTTGGTAGCCAACAACAGTGCGATCCAGCGGAACATCGAACACGGTCAGCGCGGACTGCTCGGACAACCGCAAACCCGTACGCACCATCAAATCGCAGAAAATGGCGTTGCGCGCTGCCCAACGACCGCGAAAACCATTGTCAGGCAACCCTATAGCGGTGAATCCACGCACCCCGACATCACGCCAGCGGCGATAGTCCGGCGGCGGCAACCATTCCACCCGCTCACGGGCCGCATCATGGGAATACGTCGCAGGTCGCTGCTCATCCAGCGTCCGACAACCAGCCCAACCCGCATCCAGAGGCACTGGGCGGCGCGACACCTGCGGAATCGGGTTCACCTGCACCAGCTGCTTGCGCAACGCCCACCGATAGAACTTGTTGACCGCCGCGACTTCCCGGTCCCACGTCCGGCCCGCCACCGCCGGACCCGCCACATCGCGGCGCCGCCAGAACAGATAGGCCAGGTGATCGGCCTCGTCAGCATCCCGCCACGAACGCCGCTCCCGCGCCGACCACAAGAACGTCAAGAACGCCGCCACGTCCCGCGCGTAGCCGACCTGCGTATTCCAGGCCGCACCGACCATCTCCGCGCTCTGGAAGAACCTGTTCAGATCGAGGTCGTACTCCCACCGCGGCGACAGCAGGAACGGTGTCCCCGGCACCAGCTCCGCCTGCCGGAGCCAGTCCACCCAGCCAGTCGGCAGGCTCGAAACAAACGGCAGCGGGTTTCGAGGGTATGGCAACTCCGCCGGTGTAAACCGTACGTGCCAACGCATCATCGTCACAGGCGCAAGATCATCCGGTCACAAACCGGCTGTGCACAAGATGGGCGTGGTCCACCTGACGATCCGGTACGTCGATGGCCGCCAGCCGCTCAATCTCGACCGCCAACTTGTGCCTGACTACGCCTTGCGTCCTCGTGAGTCAGGAACAACTGAGCGGTGACCTCTGGTTCAAAGTCCCTTCTGGGGCGCGGCCACACCCAATCTGCAGCACCGCACTGATCTACAAGCCACATGCCGCACCGCGCCCGGGTCGACCCCGATCACCACCGTCAACCACGTCTCCCGAGTCCTCGTCGGATATAGCAAGCCACGGGCGACATTCCGGCTTTCGGCCTGTGTGTCCCACACCTCTGTTGAGTCAGGCCCGCGGCCGATGCCGAGCCGGGGCGCAAACCCCCGGTGAGCCAGCCCGAACGGGCGGCAGGAACCTCACGAGCCAGCCCCGACCCGACACCTCCGGCAGACTACGGCCGGTGATCATCCAGCCCGCCAACCGGTGACATTCATATAAGCCGGAGCCTCAGTTCAAACGTCCGCGTATACATTGCTGCCCCTTGTGGCGTGCTGGGTCGAGCGCGTTGTCTTTCGTCGTTCTACGCTTGCCGCTCCGGCATTGTGATGAAAACAAGGAGCAGGCTCGGATGGCGAAGAAGGTCACCGTCGAACTGATCGACGATTACGACGGTAAGTCCACAGCGGAGGAAACCGTCGTGTTCGGTGTCGACGGCGTCGAGTACGAGATCGACCTGTCGGTGAAGAACGCGGGCAAGCTGCGTAAGACGTTCGAGCAGTGGACCGAGCCCGCCCGCAGGGCCGGCAGGATCCCCAAGGCCAAAAGCAAGGTCTCCAGCCGCACTGTCGCCGACAAGGAGCAGACCAAAGCGGTTCGGGAGTGGGCCCGCAAGAACGGCTACGACGTGTCCAGCCGCGGGCGGATCCAGGCTAGCGTCATCGACGCGTACAACGCGGCCAGTTAGCCCGGCGCCCGGCTCGGGGATCGCATCGGAGCTGAGAGACCGCGGCTGCTCGATCCGATAGGTCCGCGGAGCTGACGTCTCCCGTGGCCGTGATCTTCCGGCCCAAGATCACGGTGTCGTCCAGCAGCGTGAAGCCTGCACACCCAGCGGCGCACCTCCGCGTGTACGGAGCGGACCGCGGTAGCGACGTGGCCGGATTCTGGTTGTCCGGCGCACCTCCGCGTGTGCGGAGCGGACGGCCGTTCGTGGTGGTGGTCATGCGTCATCGCCGGCGCACCTCCGCGTGTGCGGAGCGGACTTCGTTTACTCTCTCACCCCATCGATTGGTTTCGGCGCACCTCCGCGTGTGCGGAGCGGACGGCGGCTGGTTCGACCCGGGCCGCTGGTATTCCGGCGCACCTCCGCGTGTGCAGAGCGGACCCTTGTTTCCCTTCAAGACGGGCCTGTATGCGCGGCGCACCTCCGCGTGTGCGGAGCGGACTGTTTCCGCTATCCGCCTCCGGCCATGCGTTTCGGCGCACCTCCGCGTGTGCGGAGCGGACTCCACCGCCGCGGTGAAGCAGTCCTTCATGCCCGGCGCACCTCCGCGTGTGCGGAGCGGACCCCGACCACGATGGTCCGTGTGCCCTGGGCCATCGGCGCACCTCCGCGTGTGCGGAGCGGACTACGGGACACCGGACATCGCGACCTACCAATCCGGCGCACCTCCGCGTGTGCGGAGCGGACGTTGCTGGATATGGGGCCGTGTCAGAACCAGTCGGCGCACCTCCGCGTGTGCGGAGCGGACGCGGCGTCGATGGCGCGCTCGGCCCGAGTGACCGGCGCACCTCCACGTGTGCGGAGCGGACCGGAGACCGCGGTGGGCACCACCGCGAATGTGCGGCGCACCTCCGCGTGTGCGGAGCGGACGCCCGGCTGGCGGGCCTGGCCGGGTTCATGTCCGGCGCACCTCCGCGTGTGCGGAGCGGACACCACCGAGCCCGCCGCGTGGTGGCTGACCTACGGCGCACCTCCGCGTGTGCGGAGCGGACCGCTGCGGACCACTCTTGCTCGACTTGAACCACGGCGCACCTCCGCGTGTGCGGAGCGGACGCCTGCCGGCCCGACGATGTCGCGCTGCAGTTCGGCGCACCTCCGCGTGTGCGGAGCGGACAGCGCCTGCAATGTCTCCTCGTCCTGTGCGCTCGGCGCACCTCCGCGTGTGCGGAGCGGACGTGGCGGAGTGGCTAATTCCGCTGCTGGAGGACGGCGCATCTCCGCGTGTGCGGAGCGGACGATTCGACCGCCGTATTCGCCTACGAACTCGGCGGCACACCTCCGCGTGTGCGGAGCGGACCCCGGCGACCTCGAGATGGTCGTGCGCTACCACGGCGCACCTCCGCGTGTGCGGAGCGGACGGGACGCCCGTGCCCGTGTATGCGGCGTTCTCTGGCGCACCTCCGCGTGTGCGGAGCGGACCTCGGGAGCGTTCTTGCGGGTCAGGTGCGAGACGGCGCACCTCCGCGTGTGCGGAGCGGACGGCGTGACGGTGGGTCCAGTCGGCGGCCTCGGCGGCGCACCTCCGCGTGTGCGGAGCGGACCGAATCGCGGTCGGCAGCGCGTCCGCGGTCCCCGGCGCACCTCCGCGTGTGCGGAGCGGACGCAGCCGTTCCGGTCGAGGTACTCCCGAAGTGCGGCGCACCTCCGCGTGTGCGGAGCGGACTCGCGTACGACGCATTCCGGGACGTGCCAGAGCGGCGCACCTCCGCGTGTGCGGAGCGGACTCGGCGACCACGCCGATACCGCTGTAGCCGGTCGGCGCACCTCCGCGTGTGCGGAGCGGACACCACGCGCTCCAACCTCGCCGAGAAGTTCTGCGGCGCACCTCCGCGTGTGCGGAGCGGACTCGATGCCGACCGAGCCGCAGAGCTTGACGACCGGCGCACCTCCGCGTGTGCGGAGCGGACTCACTCACACAGAAAGGCCATGAGGCCGTGATCGGCGCACCTCCGCGTGTGCGGAGCGGACCCGAGCGCGGCGTAGGCGTAGCGCACCTGCCGCGGCGCACCTCCGCGTGTGCGGAGCGGACGCTCCTGGACGCGCCGGGACCGACAATCGCGACGGCGCACCTCCGCGTGTGCGGAGCGGACAAGTCGCGCGGCCCGTAGTCCGGCCCCATCGCCGGCGCACCTCCGCGTGTGCGGAGCGGACGTGTCCAGGCGCCCGCGAGCACGCGCATTCCACGGCGCACCTCCGCGTGTGCGGAGCGGACCGCACAGCCTTCCGAAACCGCGGCCTTGGCCACGGCGCACCTCCGCGTGTGCGGAGCGGACAGCCCCGAGACCGAGGCCGAGCTGATGGCCGCCGGCGCACCTCCGCGTGTGCGGAGCGGACGGCCCGCCGGACCGGGCACCCCAGGCAGATCCCGGCGCACCTCCGCGTCTGCGGAGCGGACTCTGCACGAGTTGGCCGGCCTCATCACCATGGCGGCGCACCTCCGCGTCTGCGGAGCGGACTCCGCGACCCTGAACCGGCATCTGCTGCACGACGGCGCACCTCCGCGTCTGCGGAGCGGACTTCGCCGAGGCCCTGGCCGGACAGGTCGCATTCGGCGCACCTCCGCGTCTGCGGAGCGGACCTCATCGACCTTCGCGCGGGTGTCGGCGGTGGCGGCGCACCTCCGCGTCTGCGGAGCGGACGAACATCTCGAGGTAGCGGCGCTCCATCTCCGCGGCGCACCTCCGCGTCTGCGGAGCGGACACTTCGCGACCTGTGCTTTTATTCGCATGATGGCGATTTCTGTCGGTGTTTGTCGTGGTTTTCGTTGGGGTCCGGGGTGTCTGGTGGGAGGAATCGCACGAGTTGCAGGCCGTCGAAGTCGATGATGCGTCGGCGGCGTTCGCCGGCGGTCTTGATGGCGAAGCCCTGCTCTGTGGGGGCGGGGTGGATGCAGACGGCTTCGCCGTCGGCGACCGAGGCGGCGACGGCGTCCCAGAGTTCGTCTCGGACCTTGGCGGTGACGGTGCCGACGTAGAGTCCGGCGGTGGGTTCGGTGAGCCAGCGGGACAGGGCACCTCGGACGTGATCGGGGACGGCGGTGGTGGCGATGACCAGCATGGTTGCCATCAGAATCCGGGGTCTTCGTCGGTGCCGTAGTTGATCCCGGAGGGTAGGGCACCCAGGTTGGGGTCCCATAGGTGGGTGATGTCGCTGGTGCGGTCGGGAAGGTCGCCTGCGGTTTTGGGGTCGATGACTTTCTGTATGGCGGTGACGATTTCGGGCATGAGTTTGAGGAGCCGGAACTCTTCGCGGAGTGTGCGGCGGGCGTCTCGGTCCGGTTGTGTCGAGTCGTGTAGTGAGAATGCCAGGGGCACAGTGATGTTCATCTTGAACAGATCGGCGATGTCGTAGACGAACGACAGTTGTGTTCCGCTGTGCACGAACCCGAGTGCCGGTGAGCAGCCCAGGGCCAGGACAGCAGCGTGAACGACGCCGTACATGCAGGCGTTCGCGGCCGATAGCGCTTGGTTCACGGGGTCTTGGGTATCCCAGGCGCTGGGGTCGTAGTTGCGGCGGAATCGTTTGATGCGGTGTTGTTGGGTAAGGATTCGGTAGAGGGCTTTGACGCGCTGGCCTTCGAGGCCGCGGAGCTGGGCGATGGTGGCGCCGGGTGGGCTGTCGCCGAAGCGGTAGGTGTACATGCGGGCGGCGACTTCGGTGCGGGTCCCGGTGTCGGCCCAGGCCAAGGCCTGGCGTTCGAGCCAGCTGGTGGTGAGCGAGGCGGGCATGATGCCGGCATAGCTGCGGACTCCTCCCGCGCCCACGCATACCAGGCTGGTGCCGTGCCGGGCGAAGGTCGCCATCGCCGGTTGTGTGACCGAGGTCCCCGGCCCCAAGAGGACGCAGGCCAGTGCGGCGGTCGGCAGGTAGACGCGTTCGGCGCCCTGTGGGGTGTCGACGCGGGCGCAGACTCCGGTGTCGTCCTGCACGATCCGTACAGATTCCAGATACAGAAACGACAGGGAGTCCGCGATCCGCGGCAGCATCGCCAGGGTTGGTTTGCCGAGTTTGAGACGCGCGGCGTCTGCGGTGCTCATCGGGCGAGTGCGAGGCTGAGCAGTCCGCAGCCGTGGGATTTGCCGCGACCGATACCTTCTCGCACGGCCTGGCGCAGCGTGTCCGGGTCGGTGACCGCAGCGATACCCTCGAAGCGCGCAATCGCGTGGCGGACCTGGTCGCGGGGTTGGGCGTCGGGTCGTCGACCGCGGATGTGCCCCTGCGGGGTGGCGGAGAGGGTTTCCAAGCGCAGGCCGCAGGCCGGTGCTCGGGTGGCCCACCACTGGTCAATTTCTTCACCGCGAAGGGCAACGACTTTTCCGGGGTGAGGGTTGCCGCGAGCGAGTCGTTTGATGGCGCTGCCGGCGAGCCGGTAGTGCACGAGCACGTCGTGGTCGAGCGCATCCAGCAGGGGGGTGAGGTCCCGGACCGCGGCCGTCCCGTAGGTGGCGGGGATCGCGGTGAGGTCGGGTTCGTGCTGGCTTTGGATCAGGATCTGTGTGCCGGTGCGGTTTTCGTCGATGCGGTATAGCAGCCCGGCCTGCTGGCGTGGGCTGTCGCCGAGCGCGGCCGGCATCAGGGTCATCAGCCGTTGATGCATCGTCACGGCGTTGCGTAGTTCGCTGCGTACGGTGCGGTTGGTGAGGTTGAGTTCGATCCGGGTCAGCCACGGCATTCAGGACACCCCCATATATCGAAACAACGCGGTATAGAATTCGTTGATTTCTTTGTGCCACAATTCATTCGGTGATTTCGTGAACGGTGTGACGGTGACCGATCTGCTGCGGTAGCGTCGTTGCTGCGGCTCGAATGTTTCGGGCACGTCGAGTAGTTCGGTGATTGTGCTGTCGCGGTCGTGCCCCTCATCGTCCTGGCCGGGTGTCTCCGTGACCAGATCGATGGTGGCGCGCTGGGCGCCGTGGATGGGCACGGTGTATTTCAGGTCGTGGAGTGGGTCGTGGACGTCGGTACGCAACAGGAGTGGTTGTTCCGGCGGGCAGGACCGGCGGCCGAGGTAGGGCTGCCAGTGCGGTGCGGCCAGTGCATCGGCAAGTCTGCTCAATGTCTCGTGTGGTCCTGCCACGCCGACGGTGAACACCGCGTCCGAGAGGTAATTGCGCCGGGTGACGATCGTGCCCTTGCCCGCGGTCCGGCGGCTGCCGGCGGCGGTCTTCACGGTGTCGGCGGGGGTGTGGCCGCCGCCGATGGTGTGGAAGTCGGTGATCACGGCGCCAGGGCGGTCGATGCGAACCGATAGGTGCAGCGAGTCGAATTCGGTGAGCGGTTCGCCTCGGCGCAGTCCGTGCGCTGAGGCGAACATCCCGATCAGTCCGGAGCGGGTGGGGAACCGTTGTGTGTCGCGCAGCGAGAATGCGCTGTGTTCACCCCAGCTCTGCAGGGGGGCGGCCAGGCGCAGGATCAGCCCGCTCATGCAGGGTCCTGCGGGAATGCCGCGGCCATGGCGTGGTCGATGAGGTCGGTGAAGGAGTCCATGGTGGCACCGAGCCCGGTCAGCGGGTCCTGGTCGATGCTGGCGTAGCCGTCCCAGACGATGCCGGTGCTCCCCCACAATTTCCGGAGCCGTGACGCGTACGCGGACAGGGCATACCGGGAGGGAGCGGCCCAGCCGCTTCCCTTCGCGGAGACGGGCGATTCGAACGCTGCAGCCAGCGACACCGGTCGGTCGGCGCGCACGGCGACGTGGATCAGGTCCGGAAGTGTTTGCGCGGCAGTGGAATGCTGCTTGCCGGTGGGGACCGTGCGGGTGAATGCGGTGAGGAATTCACGGGTCAACTGCTGCGCCATCGGCCCTTCACCGTCGCCAAGATGGGTTTGCAGGTCGGTGATGTCGATGTTGGCGTAGCGGTAGAACACACCCGCGGAGAATTCGGCGCTGTTCATGTGTCCGCTGCCGGTGTGCTCGGGCCGGTTGAGATCGTCGACGGCGGTGAAGAAGTCGATCTGTGGTTCGGTGGCGTGGGTGGTGAAGGCGTGCGCGACCTGCACTGCGCCGTCGACGTTGCCGCCGGGCAACTCGGCGAGCATGCGGCCGAACAGATGGATCGTGCCGTTACGAGTCTTGAGGATATTGCTCACTTTGTCGGCGGGCAGCGCGGGTTTCGGATTCGGCTTCCTCGCCTGGTCGGCGATCGAGTCGCGATGTTCCTGGGCCAGATCCGCCAACGCATCGAACGCGGTCACCGGCAGATACAGCAGTACCGAGCTCAGGCCGTCCGCTTCCGCTTTGAGACCCCCGTCCTTGATCGTCGCCGCTGACCGGAGTACTTGTGCCCCTGCGGCATTGGCGAGTTCGGGGTCCCAGCCGCGCTGGACGAGCCGTTCGCTGACTGCCTCGGCGACACGGCGGGTTCGTTTGGTTTCCTGGCCGAGGGTGGTTTCCACCGCCAGCCGGGTCACACGCTTCCAGGACTGGCTCGAGACGCGGGTGCGTTCGATCCCGCCGTAGGTCACTTGCTTCGGTGAACCAAGATCATCTCTGTTGAGGTTGCCATAGGGCACCGACTGCAGGAGATGGATATCGATGAAATGGGCGGCGGTCACTGGTCCTCGCTTCCGGGGTTACTTTCGTTGTCAGAGTTGTTGCCGCCGTTCTTGTTCCGGTCGGCGGTGATCGCGTGATGGGTGCGGTAGAAGTCCTGCAGCCAGCGTTTGGTGATCCGGTCGCGTCCGTACCGCCAATCGGCCAGATCCACGAGCAGTCGCGCCCAATGGATTTCGACGAGCTCGCCGCGCAGCCGCAGGATCAGGCGCGGCAGGTGCTGGTGTACGCCGTGCAGTTGCTGGCGGCACAGCAGGAGCAGGTGCGCTTCGGTGGTGTCGAATTTGACCTTGCCCGTAGCGGTGGCCCGCCCGAGCGTTGCCCCCAGACTCTCCCCGAGCCCGGCATTCGTGAGTTCGGGTTCGGTTTCGTCGGCGGGGGGATCGGTGATCTCGGTGGCCGGTCCGTCCTTGGCGGCGAGTTTGTCGCCGTCGTGATCGCGGCTGCTGCGGGGCTGGGCAGCGATCATCGACGCTATGGCGTAGAAGGCTCGTTCGGTGGCTTGGCCACATTTTTCCGGGAGGTGCGGTGCCACGATCCGGTGTGCAGTCTGGGTTTGGCCGCTGTGCGGCAGGCGCCCCAGCGCCCGCCGCAGTGTGGCACGGGCACCGTTGTTGGAGTTGATGATTCGGGTCACCTCGGTCACGAAGGACTCGGCCCGGTTGTGCAGTTGCTGTTGTCGTTCACTGACCATGGTGGTTGTCCTGTGTTCGGGCGGCTCGGTAGATGGAGCCCCTGTTGTTCTCGATGGCCCGCCGGGCGCGCGGGGAGCGGGCAGCGTCGGTGACGGTGTCATAGATTCCCGCCGCCAGCGCAACGAATTCCTTTGCGGGGTCGGTGAACTGGTTGTGCTGAACTCGCCGCCAGAAGACCGGCTCGGCAGCATGCCAGTACCGGCTGGACGCCAACGCCGGCCAGGGCCCGGGTTTGATGTCCTTCTCCTTGCGAGCCGGACGGCCGGCACCATTGGACGGGTCGTTGATCGCGGTCCACACGGTGCGTAGCGCCGAGGTGAGGTCACGCTCCACCTGTTCGGCGACCTCCCGGGTCCTGCTGATTCCGGCCATGGCCGCCGCCTCGGTCCATCGGCCCAGGATCGGCGGCGTTTCCGCGGAATACCACTGCCAGTCGTTGACCTGTGTGCGGTCCTGGTCGAACCCGAAAGCCCGCACCCGCAAGCGGGTCAGCACATCCTCGGGCAGCCGATCGGCTTGATCGAAAATCGCAGGTCGCTTACGGCGGGCGATGCCGACATCCTTGAGCAGCAGACCATCAAGATCACGCCACAACGCCCGTTGCGCCACCGCAGGCCGCGGATACACTTCGCCCTTCTGGCTGATCTGGTAGATCAGGAACGGGTCCTCGGCAGGTCCATGCGGCAACCGCCACGCCCACGTGAGGTAGGCATCGGTCACCGTCTCGCGGTCGCGAGAGGGCACCAGCAGGACCGCATGGCGGAACCGGCCAGCCAGCAAGCCTCCCACCCCCGACACCGGCGGCGGCGCCTGTAGTGGATCGGGCAGCTCGTCCAGCTCCCAGGCAGCCTTGTCCCACGCCTCGTCCCGCCCTTGCGGATACGGGATGCTGGCGATCAGCGACTCGAACAGGTTCGCGCCGATCGGGTGATAGGACACCAGTCCCCGCAACGGCGCGGTAAACCCGTTGCCCGCCTTACGATCTCCCACGGTGCGTGGCGTGCACTGGCCCGGCGCACCGTAATACAACTGCCCGATCAGATGCCGGGCCGCCTCGGCAGGGGTCAACGGAATCGGCGCCCGGTCGCTGTGGTGTTCCATCCACGGCTGGTTGTTACCCGCGGGCCGGCCCAGCACCAGCTTGTTCAACCCACTAACGGCCGCGCACTGCTGGGCTAGCCGTGGATCCTGCAACCAGGGCCGTTCGGTATCGAACAGATCGAATCGCGTGGCGTATCGCGCACCGAAATACTCGTCCACCGCCGCCCGGTCGAATTCACCAGCGCCAAGAATCTTGTTGCGGCGGGCCAGCCACCGCGCGGGACGGCGGTCATCGGGCTCATCGAGACCTGTCACTCGTGCAGCGATGACGGTGAGCAGTCGCCACATACCGGCAGCAACCGGCGGGGGATCGATCACAATGTCCTCGATGACGTGCGCCGCCGCGAAGATGTCCCACAGTCCCGCGGCGTCGCGGGGCTGATGCCTCGTCTCGCCGGGATCAGGGATCAGCCGCTGGCTCGGCAGTTCGACCCCGACCGATCCCGCCGCGGTCCACCGCAGCGGGACCACGGGCACAATGCGGACATCACCCGTGGTCACTGATTGGCTCCGAGGGGGGATTCCATGCAGATCCGGAAGTTCTCATAAGGTGGGGTGCGCATAGGACAAATCTGTTCTGTCACAACGAAATTCCTTTCTCCCTGACGATATGAGGACCTACGGTCGACATGACGAACTGTGCGGCCAGGAACGGCGCGGTCAGCACCGTGGCCAGCAGCAGACGAGTGCCTCGCCAAGGACCATGAGGCGAGCTATTGCTGGACATCGAACCGCATAGCATTGCAGT
Source organism: Nocardia albiluteola (assembly GCF_018860155.1). Classification (GTDB taxonomy): domain Bacteria; phylum Actinomycetota; class Actinomycetes; order Mycobacteriales; family Mycobacteriaceae; genus Nocardia; species Nocardia albiluteola. The sequence continues at coordinate 157,267 of NZ_JAHKNI010000005.1, read as the reverse complement.
TACAACCCGGTCGGCATTGGGCAATCGGGTACGTGCGACTCGTGCTCATGAGAGCCCCAGATCTTTATCCAGACCGCACCATCTGGTCCCGAGCCGCGCCCGTCCGGGTTGGTCGGTCTCCTCGATGAGCAGCAGGATTTTGCGCAGGTACGGATTCGTGTCCCAGGTCTTGGGAGGCAGGTTCTGCTCGGCCGGATGCGCAACCCACGTGCCAGGCACAGGGATCGACTTGGCCAGAACGGCTTTCACTTGGTCCTTGGCGAATCGGCCGTTCGGGCCCGCACCGACCTCGGGCAATGGGACGGTGTGGGCGGGATCGAGCCAGTGATTGTTGTCGGTGTCGGTGTAGCACCAGACGACCCGTCCCGAGTCGGCTCCCAGACGAGTCACGAACAGTTCCTCGTCCAGATCGCGGTCGGTCAGGCGGTGAAGCCCTTCGATTTCGAGAAGGGGGGGTTCGGGAATGACCATCATGCCGGCCAGCGCGCGCTGCACCTGCTCGTCGGCGACGGTCTCCATGTCGTCGGGCTCCATGCGGCCAGCGGCGAAGTCGTCGTCGTAGACCTGCTCCATGAGTTCCTGAACGTTATCCGGAATCGCGCATTCACACTGGATCCGATCGGTATCCGCATCGAAGCCCGCATGCCTGTTCCCCGTCGCGCGCTCGACCAGAGACTCCCAGGTCCGCCGCATCAGCGACCGCGGGTAGATACTCCGCCACGACGGTGGAATCGTCATCGCGAACTGAGAGTTCGTCGGCACCAGCACCTCCAGGCGCGGTGTGGCACCCCATGTGGGACGCGGATTGTCCGCATGCCGATGCCCTCGCCCCGCCCGTTGGAGAAGCAACGCGGCTGGGGCCAGATCGCTGATCACCAGATCGAAATCAAGATCGATTGATTGTTCGATGACCTGCGTGGCAACAACGACTCCCCGGGGCCGATCACCGTCTTTGCCGTAGCGGGCGATGATCTGGTCGGTCAGCTCCCCACGCCGGTCCGCCGGGAACCGGGCATGCAACTCGATCAGCCTTGGCACGCGCCCCTGATCTCTCAGCTCGTCGAACCACGCCCGAAGGTCTCGATAGGTTTGCTGAGCCTCGGCAACGGTGTTGCAGATGATCCCGACACAACCATCGGACGAGCAGATCAGCGGCTCCAGGATCCGCCGCAGCACCCCGATCCGGTCCAGGGTGCGGTCCGGGCCCAGCGGTACAGATCGCAGCGAGATCTCCAATTCGGTTCTCGGGCAGTCGACATCGAACACGGTCAATGCGCCGGTACCCGCGTCCGCATACAGCCAGCCCGGATAGCGGAACGAAAACCCCTCCAGCCCATGCCCGGCCCCCTCGAGGTAGGACCCGACCAGCCGCCGGGCAATCCGCTGGGGCAGTGTCGCGGACAGCAGCACCACCGGAACCCCCAACCGGCCCAGCCAAACCAGTACCCGGCACAGAAGCTGCTGCATATACGGGTCGTAGGCGTGAACCTCGTCGACCACCAGGACTTTCCCGGCCAACCCGAGCATGCGCAGCATATTGTGACGGCCCCGCAGGCCGGCCAGCAGAACCTGGTCGATCGTGCCTGTCGCCCACGGTGCCAGCAGACCGCGTTTGGCACCCATCAGCCATTCGGAGATCGCGATCACGAACCGCCGGGCAGATTCGTCGCCGCCGGAGTCGTCGCCGGTGCTCACCCCGGCATCGGTGTTCTCCGGCAGATACGCCGAGTTCAGCCACGCCATACTGTGCAGCAACGCCAGCGCGGCCGGCCCAACAGCCCTGCGAATTCCATAGGCCGACAACCGCTTATACATCGGATCGGCGGTCGCCATGGTCGGCAGGGCAAAGAAGATCCCCGGCGCACCCGCCCCCTCCCCCAACAAGCGCGCCGCCGTCAGCGCGGTCTCGGTCTTACCGAACCCCATCGGAGCCACCACCAACGCCAACCCCGGCCCGCCGGTCAACAAGCCAGGCAGGTTCTCCGATACCGAGCGCTGCAACGCATTCGGTGTCTTCGGCGGCAGCAGGCCATGCTCCTGCGCGAAGCTCCCCGGTCGCAACTGCAGCCGCCCGAGGCCCGACGCCCGGAGCAATGCAGGCATTTCAGCCGCCGCGGCCCGGAAAAACGCGCGCAACGAGCCGAGGTCTCCCCTCGCGGGCACGTACGGCAACCTCGATGCCAAGAAGTCGACCTGACTCACCAGCCAATCAGCGAGGATCACCACCCCGCATGCCATCGCGGCAGTATCACAATCCATGAAATCGATCGGATCAGGTTCTTCCGCAACGTGATACACAGCATCCAGCAGCGCCCGCCGCTGAGCTTCCCAGACTCCGTCGCCGAGTTCGGGCACCGTAACCAGCGGCGCGGCAACCGTTTGACGATCCAGGCGGAAAAAGCAGCCATGATGCCCACCGAGCAACTGCGCAACCAGCTTCGCGGCATCCTCACCGAAATTCCGGTCGATCAGTGCCGAGGTCAACCAGACATGAACCGCGTAATCATGGCCCACACGGCGACCCCCCACCGCCGGATACCCCTCCGCCGCAGCGAAAGCCACCGCATCCTGTACCTGGAAACACGCCATCGCCTTGCCGACATCGTGCAAACCCGCCCAAAACACCAACAGCTGCCGAGCATGCGACTCGCTCACCCCCATCCCCTGAGCCAGGAACCGCCGCAGGCCAGGCGACAAATAGTGGTCCCACAACGCTCCCGCCGCAGCCCCTGCATCCAACAAATGACAAACCAACGGGTACGCCCCCGGGAGCCCCCGCGACTTCCCCCACAAACGCAGATCGACCTCAACCTGCTCGACCATCTCACCTCACTACGAAGCTCGAGTATTCGGCGAGACCGTACCGCGCACCACCGACAAGATCGCTCAAACACCAGCCACCACAACAATTTCACGATCACAGCGCAGAACGGCACAACCCCAGCACGTAATCGGAAGCGCCGCAGCGGGATGGACTCCGGAGCAGTCGCCAGGGTGTGCTGGTCGGCGATCGGCACGATCCCTAACCGCTGGCGATCTCACGCCAGCGTTCGGTCCATCGGTCGAGCTGTGGTGGATGTCGGGGCGGCTGCAGCCGTTTGCGCCATAGGCGGTAGTTCGGATTCCGCTGCGCTGCTTCAAGAACGCGCGTGCCGCCGACGCGCGTCGGGTCGATGTGCCATTGCGTCCATTCAGGCGCTTGACAGCCGAAGGGCTGTTCAGAGCCTGCTCCGGCCGTCGAGAGTTGATTGAATCCGATGTGGTTGATAACCGCTGTGGCGCATCGGGCGGCGTATCGGTGGTGCGCGGTGTGACCGATAAGCGGGATGGCCGTGGCGGTCATACTGACCCAGTAGCGGTGGGGGTGGTCGAGAGGGCAGAGGCGTAGGCGGGGGTTGGATTCGAGGTCGAACGCGCCGCCGTCGATCGCGGCGTCGAGGTCGGTCGCATAGCACACTTCTGCTGGCCATTGCCGATCCGGCGGTCGACCGAGGACAGTATGGAGACGAATGTAGTTGCGGGTGAATGTTTCTCGCTGTTGAACGGCGATGGGCAGGGGTAGGTCGTTCGGCAGTACGACCAGCAGATCGATATCGCTGTCGGCGGTGTCGGTATCTGTGGCGGTGCTGCCTGTGAGGCACGCGAACACGGGTGCGGCGTCGAAGGCGTCGTGCACGGCTGCGGTTGCTGCGGCGATAAGCCTGGGGTCGGGCATGGAGTCGTGTTACTGAAGTTCGGAGGGGAGGTGAGTGGTTCGGTCGGTGTGGGCGTGGAAGTCCAGCAGGTGCACGCCGCTCGGAATCAGGACACGGCCGTCGCGGTGTGCGTGCGCTTGGACGAAGCCGGTGATCTCGGCGATGACGTCCGGGTCCTCGACGAGGTCAGGGTAGGTGTTGAGATGGCCGATGCGGAACCAATCGACAGCGGCCTCGACGCTCGGGGTGAGGGCGACGCCGGGCAGGCGGTGAGTGGTGAGGTGTCCCCGCCCGGCGGCTTCGGCGTCCTGGAGCGCGCCGAGTAGAAGCTGCCAGGTGAAGTCGCGGCCGGTGCCGGGGAACGGCTGGATGCGTTCCCACAGACGGGTGACGAGGCGTTGCTCGGCGGTGGCGGCGTCGAAGAACAGCATTACTAAGTGACCGTCGGTGGCAAGCAAGTCGATCAGATGCGTCAGGAGAGCGTGCACTCGTGCGGTGCTGCTGTCGAGGTCGTTTGTCACGATGACGCCGTCGGCGGTGGTGGTTTCGTAGCATTCGAGCAGTGGGTAGCTCATCGACCAGAACGAGCCGATGAGGTCGAAGTGGCGGTTGCCCGCGAAGTGTGCCAGCACCGTCTCGGTGTCGGCGCAGACGGCTTCGGCGGCAGGGAATCGGTCGCGGAAGTGGGCGATCATGCCCGAGCTTTTGTCGGTACCGGTCAGAGTGTGCGCGTAGGGGGCCAGTGCTGTGGTGACGCGGCCAGGGCCACAGCCTAGGTCCAGGACCCGTAACCTGCTGTGCTGGTGAGATTCTCCGTAGATACGGCGCAGGTGGTCTGAGATGAGGTCGATGTCTTCTCGGCCGCAGTAGTAATGCGGTGGGAGCATGTCCTGGTAGACGGAGGCATCGGCGTAACCGATGTTGAACGGTTCCTTCATGCGCTGACCTTTGTGAATTCCGTTGTGCTCGATGATGACTCAGTCGCGTGGGGCGGCACGCCGAGCAGGTCGAGAAGTCGGGTATGGGTGCGGCGGAACCATTCGCCGAGTTCGTCGGGAACGGGACCTGTGTGGGTGGCGGCGGTGTAGTGGCGGGAGAGCAGCAGCAGATGTCGGGCGGTGCCGTGGACGGTGCGCCGATCGATGTCGCGGGCCAACACGCTGGGTGTGCCCAGTAGCGTAATCATCAGGCGGCGCAGCAGATCCGGGTGCGCCCCGCGATCGACTCCGACTCGGCCGCCAGCGTGGCTGGCGGCCAGAACGGTTCGTAGGGGCCGCGCGGTGTCCAGGTGGGCGATGTCGATGGGGCGGGTACGGCGATGCAGGGCCAGCGCGAGCGAATACTCGTGCACACGCTGGGGCCCGCCTTCGCGAAGTAGATCAGGGATCGTGGTGAGCCGGTTCTGTCGGGCAGAGTACCGGCGCCCGGCACGGGTGACCTGCCCGAAGGAAATGTGCTCGAGGCAGGCGTGCGGAACCGCGTGGTGCAGGGCGGTTTGCAGGAGGTTCTGATCGGAGCCGATGACGTGCAGCATCGCGGTCCAGGTCTCAGGGCGTCGGCGAATCGTGTTGGCGATATCGCGGCTGAAATACAGCAGGCTGCCGTCTCGGCGCTGGACGGGTACGAGGCCGCCGGGCAGGCGCAGGCAGGTGGTGCCGTTGACCCGGACCAGGTCGCCTTGCTCGGCCAGTGCGAGGACCGCATCGGGCTGGGTGGCGAGGTCGGTTTCGTAGTCGAAGACGTCGATCCTCGTGCCGATATGGTTCATATCGGTGACCGCTGCGGCGACCATCGCCCTCACCAACTCGGGGATGGACGCGGCGGCGGGCAGTGGCCTGTGGAGATCGACGACTTTGCCCAGCCAGGGGTGTTCGGCGCCGAGGCGGGCGAGGTCGCCGGCGCGGCGGCCCAGGGTCATATTCGCGAATGCGTAGAGCACGCCGACGATTTCGTCGTAACGCAAGTCGGTAGGGGCATTGTCCCAGCGGGCGGTGCCAGCGGCGCGTTGCAGGATGTGTAGTTGGCGGCCCAGGTCGTTGACGAAGTAGCGGGTCTGGACCTGCGCGCCGCCTGACCGGAACAGTCGGGCCAGGCCGGAGCCGATTACCGTGCCGCGCATCGATCCCAGATGCAGCGGATGGACCGGGTTGATACTGGTGTGCTCGATCAGGACCCGCTGCCCACGCAGATGGTGCCGCCAGAACGACCAGAGTTCGTCCGGGTCGTGGCGCACAATCCAATTCAGGAGCGTCGAGGTGGTGATCGGAATATGTTGTGCTTCACCATTTTCGGCGTATCGGTGCAAGTGCCCGTTCGGATGCCAATAGACGGGTGCGTGCGGGGGGATATCGAGGTGGCGTAGGAAGGGGTTGAGGCCGGGGTGGTCTCGCACGAGGGTGTGGACGCGGGGCAGGCTCACAGTGGGTCCGAGAGCGCGTAGGGAACCAGGACCGGGCCGGTGCGGCGGGTTCCGGGGCCGCGGACCAGAGTGGTGCGGCGGTGTCCGCCGAAGGCCGCCCAGGTGTCTTCGTGCTCGTACAGTGTGCTGCCACCGACCGCGATGTGACAGAAGTCGAGCGTTCCGAACGCCGGTAGCTGCGGCCCGAATACCGTGAACCCCAGGGCATAGTCACCGAGTGTGAGCATCTCGGCCAGCTCGTGCTCGTCACGATAGGAAACCACCGGCAAGGCCGGACAATACTTCTCCTCCAACACGATCGGAGCATCCGCGACGGCCTCCACGATCGCCACCCCACCGGCTGATTCGCTCCGACGGGGGTCGCGCAGGACGGTGCCGTGCTCGCCCAGATTCGCCAGCCACCGATCGGTCAATCCCTCGATGAGCAGCGGGCCGAGCTGGGTGGAGGGATCGTCGTTGGCGCCGGTCCGCACCGCGTCCGCTGCGATTATCAGCTCCTCTGCGAATTCGCTGTAGACGGCGCGGTGGACGTAGACGCGTTCGGTGGCCATGCAGTCCTGGCCGTTGTTGAACAACCGGGTCGCGATCACCGAGCGCGCGGCGTCCGGGACGTCAGCGGCGTCGGTGACGATCCCGGCGCACACCCCGGGGCCTTGGTAGATCAGACGGACGTGCTCGGGCAGATCATGATCGAGTTGGGTGGCGTGCTCGGCGCTGCCGCAGTACACGAACCCGTCGGCATCCGCGGTCGCGGTCGCGGCGAACTCGCTCCACGGTTGGTCACTCAGCTCGACCGGCAGGCCCGCCTCGGCGGCCAGTGTGATCAGCAGGCGCGCGCAGTCTCGGGAGGCGCTGGCCGCTCGCACCACGACATGGTTTCCGGCCAGGGCGGGAGCGAGGGCGAACAAGAGCGTCGAATACAGGGGCAGGGTGGCCGGAGTCGCCGCGAACACCGTGCCGATGCCGCGCCGGTGGGTAAGCCAGGCGTTCCTGGCGCTCGGGGTCAACCCGGCCAGTAGCCAGTCCAGTTCGGTGGCCGCGGTGCGGTGAGTCTCCACGCGCAGCAGGGCCGCGGTCAGCTCAGCCCGGTGCGCCCGGACTGCGTCGGACAGCCTGGTCATCGAGGTGAACTCTGTGGCCGATAACGGAACCGGGGCGCCCATGATCGAAAACCGTAGCAGGACAACCGCTATCGGCGCAGCCTAATTGATTCTGATGTCAGATGCGTTCGGGCGCAGCAATTCCCAGCAGCTCCAGGCCCTTGGCCAGGGTATCACCGGTCAGTTGACACAGTGCGATCCTGTTCTCGCGGACCCGGGGATCGGCGGCCTTGAGCACCGGGCACGCCTCGTAGAAGCTCGTGAATGCCTGCGCCAACGCGAACAGGTACCCAGCGAGGCGATGCGGCTCAAGCGAATCGCCCACATCGGTGACCGCCTTGCCGAACTCGTCCAGCAACAGGCCCAGCGCCCGCTCGGCCGGTTCGAGCACCAACTCGACATCGACTGTGGGGTTGGCCTCAGCGGGCGGGACGTTGCGCAGGATTGACCGGATGCGGGCGTGGGCGTACTGCAGGTAGACCCCGGTGTTGCCGGTGAAGTTGACCATCCGGTCCACGTCGAACACGTAGTCCTTGATCCGGGACCCGGACAGGTCCGCGTATTTCACCGACCCGATACCAGCGGCTTCGGCGACCTGCTCAAGCGTCTGCGCGTCCAGATCCGGCGCCTTCTCCTGCACGATCTCCCGCGCCCGATCCACCGCGGAGTCCAGCAGCTCGGTCAGCGGAATCGTCGACCCGGACCGGGTCTTGAACGGGCGACCGTCCGCACCCAGGACCGTACCGAACGGCACATGGATCGCCTCCACATCCTCGGGCAGCCATCCCGCGCGGCGGGCGGTGGCGAACACCATCTCGAAATGCTGAGCCTGGCGGGCGTCAACCACATACAGGATCTTGGTCGCTTCGAGCTTGCGGACCCGGTAGCGGATCGTGGCCAAATCCGTTGCCGCATACCCGTATCCGCCGTCGGATTTACGCACGATCAACGGCGCGGGTTTGCCGTCCGGCCCGGTGAACTCGTCGAAGAACACGCACAACGCACCGTCGCTCTCCACGGCGATCCCCGCCCGGACCAGTTCGTCGGTCACCTCGTCCAGATACGGGTTGTAGGTGGACTCGCCGGCCGCGTCCTCCGAGGTCAGCAACACCCCCAGCCGGTCGTACAAGGCTTGGAACGAGTGCTGAGACTCCGACACCAGGTCCTGCCACACCCCCAGAGTGGCCTCGTCCCCGCCCTGCAATGCCACCACCCGGGCCCGCGCCCGATCAGCGAAACCCGAATCGCTATCGAACTTCGCCCGTGCGGCCCGATACAGCCGATCCAGCGCCTCGATCGGCGCGTCGGTATTCCCGGCCAGATCGTCGTGATGCCATTTGGCTTCCGGGTGCTCGTCGAGGTACTGGATCAGCATCCCGAACTGGGTGCCCCAATCCCCGTAATGGATCTGCCGGATCACCTGCGCGCCTAGGAACCCCAGCACCCGCGCCAAAGCGTCACCGATGATCGTGGTCCGCAAATGCCCCACGTGCATCTGTTTGGCGATGTTCGGCGAGGAATAGTCGATCACCACCCGCTCACCCTCCAGCGGTGCGCCCACCCCCAACTGGTCCGCGGCACGCCGCGCCCCGAGTTGCGACCAAATCGAGGAGTCCGTGACGGTGATGTTCACGAAGCCCGGGCCGGACAGCTCGGTCGCGGCGATGATCTCGTCGCGCAGCTGCTCGGTGATCGCGGCAGCGACCTCGCGCGGCGGCTTGCCGACCTTCTTGGCCAGCGACAGGGCCACATTGGATTGGAAATCGGCGTGATCCGAGCGGCGGACCAGCGGATCGGCTCCCGCCACATCGACAGGCAACGCGACCGACATGGCCTGCGAAACCGCACCGGCCACCGCGACCGCCAAGGGACGCACCGATTCCCGCACTAGCCTCATCCTCACTCTCCGGACCTACCAACCCCGACCAGGGCACAAGATTGCTCTTCAGCCTACTGGGCCAGCTCCGAAGTTTGACGGCCCACCTCGACGACCCGAACAATGGCCACCGTGCAGCGACGAGTGCCAACCCACCAGTACGAACCATGGATGCGCCACGCCATCGACCTGGCCCGCACCCACACCCCGCCCAGCGACGACCCCCCCGTTGGCGCACTGGTCTACGACTGCGACGGGAACCTGCTCGGCCAGGGCCACCACGACCGTCCCGGCACCGGCGACCCCACCGCCTTCGCCGAACTCACAGCCCTGCGTGAGGCCGCGCAGAAACTCGGCGGCTGGCGGCTCGAAGGCTGCACCGTGGTCACGACCCTCGAACCCGGCGTCATGGCCGCCGGAGCCCTCGTGCTGGCCCGCGTCCAACGCCTGGTCATCGGCTCCTGGGACCCCTACCAGGGCGCGGTCTGCTCCCAATGGGACCTCGTCCGGGACCGGCGCCTCAACCATCGACTCGAAGTCGTCTCCGAAGTCCTCACCACCGAAACCGACCCCCTCGTCGCCGACTACCTCGTACACGAGCAATACCAGGCCGAGCAACGCCGCATCGACATGAAACTCGGCCTGTGAATCACACGCGCACCGGACGGTGACCGGAGAGAGTATTGCCATGGAGGGGACAGTCAACACGGTCGCCGGACCGCTGGCACCCACCGCACTCGGCCCGACCACGATGCATGAGCACATCCTGACCGTCGGAGGCGAAACCTGGCGCCACCGATACCTCCACAGGCTGCCGAACACCCCGAGCGATATCTGGGACGAACCGCTCTCCCTGACCACCCGAGGCCGCCTCCAATACAACTTCACCGCACAACGCGCGAATCTCACCCTCGACGACGACGAGATCGCCACAGCCGAGCTACACGAACTAGCACAAGCGGGCGGACGCTCCCTCCTCGAAGCCAGCGGTATCGGCCTGCGCGGCGATCCCCGCCGTATCGCTGCCGCAGCCGCCGCGGCCGGGATCCAGGTGATCATGTCGACCGGGTTCTACTGCTCGGACTTCTGGCCCGCCGCCTACCACGACGCCACCGTCGACCAGCTCACCGCCCTGCTGATACGCGAACTCACCGAGGGCATCGACCACACCGATATCCGCGCCGGCCACATCAAATGTGGAGTAACCAGGCTCGACGACCGCGAGCACCGCATGCTGCTCGCCGCCACACAGGCATCACAGCACACCGGCGCACCGGTAACCGTGCACCCCGGCGCAGGAGACGGCCGATGTATCGCCCACACACTGCTCGATGCCGGGCTCGCCCCCGACCGGATCGTGCTCGCCCACGCCGACGCCTACATAGTGGAAAACAACCTGCACAGACTGATCACCGACCCCGCCGCCTGGACCATCTCCCTCGACTACCACCACGAACTACTCGACCTCGGCGTCACACTGTCCTTCGACTGCTTCGGACAAAACTGGGCCGAACCAGACCTCGGCCTGGTCATCGAAAACGACTGGCAACGCATGGCCGCCCTCACCACACTGATACGCGAAGGACACGTACCCCAGCTCGTCCTGGGCACCGATGTATTCCTGCCGATGCTCACCCGCCGCGGCGGAGGTCACGGATACCGCCACCTATTCGCCCGAGTACTTCCATGGCTACGAATGGCTGGTGTGACCGAGCCCGAAATCGAGCAGATGACGACGGCGAACCCGCAACGGCTGCTCACGCTCGCGTCACGCTGACGATCACATTGCCAGCAGCAAAGCGAGTGGATTTTGTTACACTGCAACATGTTTCGGCAGGGTAGGAAATCTACTGCGCGCACAGCGACACCTGTGCCGCGTCATCGAGATCGGCAGGTGGTGTTGTTATATGGCGATTGCTGTCTCAAGCTGGGCTTGGCAACTCGCTGAATCCCAGCTCGCGCAGTCTCTTCCGCGGCGTTGGGCCCATTCTCAGGGGGTCGCGCGTGCTGTGGAGACGCTGGAACCGTCGGCGGCCGGTGATGCCGATCTCCTGGTTGCCTCCGCGCTGCTACATGATATTGGCTACGCGCCTGCGATCGTCATGACCGGCTTTCATCCGCTCGACGGTGCCCGTTTCCTCCGCGACGAGCACCAAGCCGATGATCGGTTGGTGCGTCTTGTCGCCAACCATACCTTCGCGGTACTCGAGGCCGAGGAACGCGGGCTGCGCGCGGAGCTGGAGGCCGAGTTCCCGATCCTGGAAGACCAGTTCCTCGTCGACGCGCTGATGTACGCGGACATGACCACAACGCCGGACGGTGAGCCGACCACACCGGCGGCGCGAATCGCAGAGATAGTCGACCGGTATGGCCCAGACACGGTGGTGGGCAGGTTCATTCAGCGGGCCGAGCCCGAAATCCTCGCCGCTACGGCACGCATCGACCGCCTACTTGCTGCTCACCCGAGGTAGGGGTAGTTGCCGGACAGGAAGTCTCCGATCTGCTGGCGCATGCTGGGGTGAATGTCGTAGGCGTCCAGATCGTTTGGCGTCACGAAGGCGACGCCGTCGGCTTCGTCGTTGATCGTCGGTTCGCCTGAGACTGGCCGGCCGATGTAGCAGTTCTCGTATTGTTGGCGGACTTCGCCGTCGGTGTATGCGACGATGTGGTGCGGATTGCTGTAGACGCCAAGGAATCCGGTGATTTGTGCGATGATGCCGGTTTCCTCGGTGCACTCGCGGATGGCGCACTCGGCGGCGGTTTCACCGAAGTCCATGGCGCCGCCAGGGAGTGCCCATTGGCCGGTGTCGCGGCGTCGTTGCAGCAGGATCGCGCCGTGCTCGTCGGTGACCAGCAGATTGCAGGCCACGACCAGCGAGTTCGGTTTGGGTGCAGCCGGGTCGTAGTAGTACTCGGTCCTGCCCATGATTTGCGGCCTTTCACTCAAGGGGTCCAGGGCCGCACGTCGGCCCAGACGGTGTCGAAGCTTTTCGGTGTCGTTGTCGATTCAGCCAGTGTCAGCAGACTCGGCACGCATCGACTCGCCCTCCTCTCATGGCCCTGCGCACTGCGGTCGCCGATGTCGCAGCACACGGTGCCCAGTGGATCCGGCGACGACAGCCGCCACCTGGTCCCGGCCGAAGGTTCGCTGTGACACAGGGATGAGGTCAGGTGGCGAGCACGACGTCGACAACCGAGTGGGCGATTTCGCGTAAACCGCTGGCCAGGACGGAGGTTTCGTAGGCGCTCCAATCCGCCAGTTTGCCTGCATCGCGGTCGGCGCCGCGACTGGTCATCCGGGTGTGTATCTGAGCGGGGGATGTATCCAGCCACACCGTGGTCATCGGGACCGTGTCCTGGATTCCGGCCACCGCGGACAGGTGTTCCCGCAAGCAGATTCCGGCCGCGGCGGCGTGGCGGATACTGCCCAGAAACGGGGCATCGAGCACCACCGGGACTTTCGCCCCGACCGTCAATCCGGTACGAACGAACCCCGCGTACACGTGCGGGGCGACCACATCGTGATAGATGTCGCTGTCGCGGTCGAATCGATTCCCGGTCAGCCGGTGCATCACCGCCTGCTCCAAATCGGGCACAAACCCATCTTTGTCCAAGATGATCGCATCGGCCAACGACGCCAGCACCCGCGCGGCGGTGCTCTTACCCGATGCCGGGAATCCACACAACGCCACCACCCCACGCCTGCCCAGCCGCTGCGCGCACTGCTGTAGCGCCGAGGTCGCTGCCGGGGACAGCACGGGGGCGTCGGGCCCTCGATCGTGATCAGGCACGGCTGCTCACGTCCCCTTCCGCGGTATCGAGCCGCAGGAACTGCCCGCTGCCGCGCATCGGCCAGCGAGCATAGAATCCGGCCACCGCATCATCGGCGACGAGTCCGACATGCGCGATACGCTGTCCCTTGGCCCAGGTGACCACCGAATCCATCATCAATCCCCCGATCCCGTCCCGCTGATAGTCCGCGGCGACAACAACATCCACCACCATCGCATACACGCCATCACCGATCACCCGGGCCATCCCCACTGCGGACTCCTCGACCTCGGCCACCACGCTGAACAACGAGGCAGCTACCGCGCTCGCGCATTCCGCAGCTGCTGGAACGCTCCACCCGACCGCGGCCCGTAGCTGCCGGTACTCGACCACCGTCGGTGCCCGTTCGACGAGCCGCACCCGTTCCCCCACTGCAGCACACGGGCCAGAATTCCAGCACGGCACTGTCGATTTCGGAGTCTCGGGATGATTCTGCGGGCGCCGCAACCATTTTCGGTCGAGCACCGCCTGGACGTCGGTGCCGCGGTGATGCGCCAGCAGCACCGCATGGCCGATCAGATCGGCGATCTCGTCGTCGACCGCGTCCTCGAGCTCGGCCGGTGATTTTCCTCGCGGCCGACCTTGCCCGGACGCGGCCAGGAAGCACTGCACCAACTCGCCGGCCTCCTCGGCGATCTTGAGCATCAACCATTCCTTGGTCCGCCGAAACCCGTGCTGGTGCGCGTATCGCTGCGACACCGCATCCAATTCCGCACCCAACCCAGCCCAATCCATCCGCCGCCCCTTCCGAATCCGGTTCCGCACGTTGACATTTCCCGCTACCGCCTCTCCGCCGGGCTCCGTCGGCCCATACGCTCGAGGAGCCTTGGACAACCCTGCGGAGAGATGATCGGACCCGAGCCATGACCCCGCCACAGCCCGGATCGGCCGTACCGGTGATCGCCGATGACGAGATCGCCGCAGTCCAGAACGAGTGGGGCGTGCGCATCGTGGGCCTCGTGCACGACACCACCAAGTCCCTGCTGGCCGTCGGCGACCTCGCCGGGCACCGGGTCGCTGTCAAAGTACTCCGGGACACCGACACGTTCTGGGTTCGGGCATGCCAGCGCGAGGCCGCAGTCGACGAGGTCTTCGCACTCCTCGAATCGGCTGTGCCGGTACGGGTTCCCCGACTACTGCGCACCGACCGTCGGCGGGTGATGGTGCTGGAATGGGCACCGGGGCACCGGCTCGACGACCACCGTTACCCGCCCGCGCCCTCGCCCCAGCCGAGATCGACACCATGCTGGCTACGGCCGCGGCGATCACCCAGTGGCAGCCACCGGCAGCACCCGGTATCGGCACCATGTTCGACTACCCCGACCAATTCGCCCGATACCGGCATCGCGGGATTCTTACCGACAACGACTACACCACACTGCACACGCTGCTGCCAGCCGCGGGAGCACCCAACCAGTTCAACCACGGCGACCTGCTGGCCAGCAACATTTTGCTCACCCATACCACCGCAACGGTCATCGACTGGGAATTCGCCGGCCTGTAACTCAAAGGCCTCGACCTGGCGCTGATATATACCCAACTCGGCGCGGCGACCCCCTCGCTCAGGCAACACATCGACACGCTGGTGGCCGCGCACGGCATCGAGGTCCCCTTCCTCATCAACCTCGCCGCCATCGTGACCCGCGAGCTACACATGCACCGACGACCGGCCCCCCACGAACACATCTTGGCGGCGCTGAACTCGTTGTGGGATCACACACGAGATCGCCTGCACACCAAAGCCTCTGAATTATGACGAACCTAACGGACTGAGAGAATTCGTTCCGGACCCCTCTTCAACTGGCAGGCCGATCGGCTCAGGAAGGAACGCGCAGCAGCACCTGGAAGGTCAGGAGACCACCCCCCGCTGACCCGCGGATCCAATGCGTAACTGGTGCGGCCGATGTCGTCGACGGGCAGCCGCGGCCCGGGCGGGTACCGCGTTGAACCGGCCAAGCCTCAAATGCCCCGGCGCAGACCAACCACGGGGTCACCACAGCGTCCTCTGGGTGGCCGGGTCGGGCTTTGGGTAACCCCGGTCGAGAGACAATCAGCTCCCGTCGTAGGCAACCTGCACTCGTACGGTGCCCTTGGCCGTGTGCAGGAAGGCGTCGCCCTGTCCGGCCAGAGCTTCGGCTCCGGTCTCGTCCAGAATGATGCGGCTGTCGGTCGCAGTCTTGACCCGTAGGGCGAGTTGGGCGGGGAAGTTGGAGCGGATGGTCGTCGAGATAACGTCCGCGCTTGGCCGCTGCGTGGCTGCGATGACGTGGATGCCCGCAGCGCGAGCCTTCTGCGTCAGGCGTTTGAGCAGCGCTTCGATTTGCTTCTTCTCGTCGGGATCGCTTGTGAGGTCGGCGTACTCGTCCAGGACGATAACGATCCAGGGCTTTCGCTGTGCTTTGTCGACCTGGGCGTTGTACTCGACGAGTTTGCGTGTGCGGATCGCCTTCATGTCCTTGTAGCGCACGGCCATCTCTTCGACGGTTTCTTCGAGGATCTCGATGGCGTCGGCGGCATCCATGCCGAGCATGCCATCGAGGTGTGGGTCGTCCTCGAAGTCGACAAGCTCGGTGCCCTTGGGATCGACGAGGCGAAGTCGCAGGGTGCTTTTGTCGTACCGGACCAAGCCCTTGAGGATCGTGTCGAGGGCGACGGACTTTCCTGATCCGGTAGTGCCGGCCACCAGCAAGTGTGGAGAGTCCGCGGAGGACAGGTCGATGGTGACGGGGTTGCCCTCGATGTCGGCGCCCAGCGGAGCGATGAGGCTTTCGGGATCGGTCGGGCACCGCTGCCACAGCGCCTTGGCGTCGACCCCGTACTTCTCGTCGTCGATCTTGGGGATCTCGAAGAGCACGGAGCCGCGGTCGCTGCGGGTGCGAATGCTGAATCCAGACGGCAGTGCAAGGGCAAGGAAGATCTCGTCACGTCGGTTGGTCAGTTTGTCCACGGTGACCCCAGGATTGGGGATGAACCGGAAGATGTAGAAGCCAGGTCCTTCCTGCCACTTGCCGACTTCCGGGGCGCTGACGGCGACCTTGTGGTGGTCGAAGACGTCGAGGACCGCGTTGTATCGAAGCCGCAGTTCCTCCTCAGGGAGCCCACCGCGGTTCGCCTTCGGAGGGACAGGATCTACCTCTGCGGCAGGGTGACGCGCAACTACCGCTCTCGGCGTGCTTGTTGAAGCAGTCGCTCCGAAAACCTCGACAGGTGCCGTCGGTACTCCTGCAGGCGGCAGTTCGGCGGAACTGCCCCCTGGGGAGGTCACGACGGCAGTGTCGGAAACCTTCGCTGTCCTACTGGGACCCCCAGAGATAACAAGGGGGTCGGCATGGGTGGGGTCATGGTTGGCGCGCAGAGCGCCGATGAGGTTCAGCAACTCGTGCTTGTTCAGCCTCACCAGAGTGTGCTCGCCGAGGCTTCCGACAGCAGGGGCTGGCTGATCGTCCTCGGCTGAGATGGCCACGGCAACGCCGGCGACTTGACCGAGCCGGACACGCGCGGAGCGCAGGGCATCAAGGACCATCGCCTCGACCTGACGGTGGTCGTCGTTGCCGATCAGGGTGCGGGCTGGAAGGTCTGCGGCCGGTAGGGCGTTTGCACTGGTCTGAGTGATCGCGGCGGCAAGCTCATCCAGCCAGAAGGGACGGTCATGGCGAGCCTCACCGTCCGAGCGGAAGGCATCCGCACACAGGTCGATGGTGCGATTGAGCTGTTCCTCGGCCGAGCCGACGTCGAAGGTCTGGCGGAACTTGGACTCGGCGACCAGGACATCCAGTTGGACCGTGCCGTCGTCTTGGACGGTCAGCACGAACCGGCCCAGATCGGCACGGGTTTTGCGTCCGCGGCCGAACCAGCGGTGGTGCTCGTCGAAGCTGATCCAGGTGACCAGGCTCATGCCCTGCTGAGGAACGGGGAACTGCTGGTCGATGACAAATCGGGTGGCGACCAAGCCGACAACTTCGTTGACGGTGGTGCCGATACCGAGGGAGCGCAGCACGGCACCAGGGGCCACATTGCGGCCGACCTCGTAGATCCGCTTGGCGGTGCCTTCGGAGTCTCGCGGGGCGACGACCCCGATCTGCTCCAGCCGGCGCCGCAGCCGCTGGACGACGAACTGCTGACCGGTCTGCGAGCTGACAATGAGCGTGTAGGCCTCGTTCTTGCCGACATTGGGTTTGACGAGGATGACGTCAGGGCGGTTACGCAGGGCATCGATCTGCTCACGGCCGATGAAGCCGTCGAGGGTGACGACCCAGTGGGCCACACAGTGCAGGGTGGCGAACAAGTCCTGGTGCTGGTCGAATTGCACCTGCATCTCGAAGTAGTCGATGCCGTCGACACTCTCCCGGGAGACCGGGGAACGGCGGTCGTAGCGCACGCACAAGGTCGACCAGGACTCGAGAGTCTCGTCAGCGGTTTCGGGCAACAGCGCTCTAACGACGTTCTCGCTGGTCTGAGCCAAATTGTGTGAGGCCGGATGCTTCCATGAGTTGAAGGAGCCGGACAGGGACTCCTTCTTGGTGCTCTCCTTGATACTGGTCTGGGTGCCGAACAGCACCGGAGCCAGAGCGAGGTCGATGGTGTTTTCGAGTCCGGACAGGTCTGCTTCCTGGTCGGGCTCCCATGCCCGCAGGATGAGTTGGACGTCGGGTAGGAAGCTGTCCTCGGACATCTCCGTGCCGGAGAACTGCAGGTCGAAACCCTGAATGATCTCGTGATGGGTGACTTGAGGAGCCAGCACGACCAGATCAACCTTCAGGCGAGGGTTCTTCGCCCGCATCTGCTTTGCCACGCGCATCGGCAGGACAGGATCGCCGTTGCGGTCCAGAAGCAGTACCCGTAGGCCGTCGAGCTTGTGGGGGTAGGTCGTCAGGTAGTCGGTGATGACGCGGACCATCTCGTCGATCGCGGTCTCGTCCACGCTGGCGAGCCAGTCCTTGGACTCGTTACCGCCGTATCGGACCGGTGCATACTCCTCATGCCCGGCCGATTCCCGCATCGGAATGGCGATCGTGCCGCCGGGCCCGACGAGGACTGCTGGTGTCCCATGTGGGGAAATACGGTCGATGGCGTCGAAGAAAAGGTCCTCGTTCTCCTGGTTGAGGCTAAGACCCCCCTCCTTGTTCAGGGCGGTCTTGATGCTGCCGGTGGTCTCCGCGTAGTTCTCTGCCAGCCAGCGCAGCTTCAGTGGGTGGGTGCCTAGCATCATCATGCGGCGATCGGCCAGTCCGACGACATCGCTCAGGACGACTGCCTCGAGGTCTGCGTTCGGAGCGTTGTCCGGAATCAAGGCGGTGCGCGCTGCGCGGAGTACGCTTTCCCATTCGCGTACATAATCTTTGATGTTCCCGGCGTCAAGTCCGTCGGAGAACCGCTCGAAGTGCTCCAGCTTGAGGCGCTCCAGCTGACCAGCGAAATGTGTGGTGGGGACAGGCACACGTTCGTCGACCTGCCACAGCCGGGGGTCATTGAACTTCCCGAGGAAGGCGTCGAAGGTCAGATTGCTGGCATGGCCGGGTGGGTTTCGCCAGCCATGGATTAAGGCCGCCAGCGCGATCTGCCCGGGGATGCCTACGGGGTCCCAGCGAAAGCGTCGCTGGGCGGCGCCGTCCATCTCGACCAGGATTCGCAGCGGGGCCCACTCGGTGTTCGGGTCAAACGGCTCGTCCTCTTCCGGCAGCGGTGGCCTGGTCAGGTCTAGCAGGCAGTCCTTCACCTCCAGGGTCAGTCGAAGTCCGGTGGAGTCCTGGACATCCCGCAGGGTGCGTGCGTACAGGAAGGCAAACAGCCAGCGGCTCCACCGCCCGGCTTCCTGGTTGCCTTCGAGCCCCACGACGACGGAGCCTTCGTCTTCGTCGGCGAAGTAGGTCAGCTCGCGCAGGAGGGCCCGCAGTGGGTCATGGACGAACTGAGCGTCCGGGAAGGCAAGCTTCTCGACTTTGCGGCGCGACCGCTTGGACAAGAGATCTGCCAGCGGCTCGGCCCCACCGGCGGGAGCCTCGTCAAGGAAGCGCTGTGCGGATTCCTGGTCTCCGCGGTCGAGCGCGTCTTCGATCAGCATGGAGTCGAACTCGTCGACCCGCTCTGGGGCGGTCCTCTGGATCTCCTGACGGACCTGCTGGCCCAGGCCGATCTTGTTAGATTTTTGCTCGAAAACCTCAAGCCAGAGTGTCAGGTCCTGCTCGCAGCGCAGCTGACGAGGATCCTGCGGGGTAGAACCACTGTGATTGAGGTCGAGTACGAGGCTGCGCATGCGCATTTTGGCAGTCTCGGCGTCCGTACCGATGTAGTCCAGGGACTCCTCGCTGAATTCGGTCGTGGCGATGCGGTCTATCAAGTCGTCTTCGGTGATCTCCTTGCCGGTGGGCTGTTTGAAGGCACTGACCGAGACGTTCTTTTTAATCCGGGCGGGCAGCGCGGCGGGCTTGATGAGGAGTTCTCGGTCCGGAAAGAGGTCAAGAGCGGGCAGGGCCGCAGAGATCTCGGGGTAGACCACGTCAGGGGTGTGGATCTGAGTTGCTGCGACCTTATGCGCGGTCTCGACAAGGAAGGCTGCCCAGCGGTGCAAGGACCGGGGCTCCTCGTCGGTGACGGCACGCCAGATCTCCGGTAGAAAGTTGGCCATCGGGGCTGGAACGGTGCCGATGCCACCCACCTCCCGCCATGCTTCTGCCACCAACCTGTCGAACCCGCGCTCGCCGACGGCGTCGTGGTAGTCGCCCAGGATGGCGGCATCGTCAAGGGCGTTCATGGCCGCCAGTCCCTGCGCGTCTGGCGACTCACCCCACTCGAAGAGCAACACCGCCCTACCCTGTCCGGAATTTCGCCATTTGGTTAGCTGGTCCTGCGGATCTAAAAGGTATTCAGCAGGTACGCCAGCGATCGGCTCCGAGGTGCCGACCTTGACGACAACCTGACGGTCCGGCGACTCCAACGGACTCTGAGCGATGCTACGGAGAGCCTCGGTCACGGTGTGCTGATCGAACCCGCTCACTCGCAGGACGGCACGGGCTCCGCTGATCTCAGTGACCTTGCGGAGTGCTTCGTCCGCGACGAACCGACCGAGTGCTCGGACACTGCTGGCGGTCACTGGGGCTCCCCTCGAACCATGCTGGTCGCATCTGAATATTGAGTGAGCAGGCCGATGGCGGCCAGCTTTTCCCGGAACGCCTTGCCGTTGTGGTCAAGGACCGACGGGTCGACCTCGTAGGCCAATGGGCTCGCAGCCGCGACCTTGTTCTCCACTACGAGCCCGTACTTCTCGTACAGCAGGGCGCAGAAGTGGTCGAACTCCATCTCCGTGCCGTGTGGGACGGTGGCAGATACCAGTCCCTCGAGCATCGGGGGCTTCATGGTGAAGTGTCGGCGCCCGACCGTCGCGTTCAGGGCTCCCACAGCGGCGAGGGTCTCGCTGAAGAACGCTCGGGGCGAGGCGACCGCGATGCCGACCTCCTTGGTGAACCTCTCGTAGCGGCGCTTCTTGACCTCGTCGCCTTCGGCTTCGATTTCGCCGATCATTTCCCGAGCCTGGGCGTTGATCGCGTTGACGATGTCATTGCGGCAGCTATTGAGGTTCTTCTGCGACTCTCTGCGTAGCGGGGTTGCCTCGTTGCCGAAGTCCAACAGCATCGGCTCGTGATCGTTAGCACCGAGCTTCGTCCGTGCCAGGTGCAGCTGGTGGCGTGCCAAGCAGTAGGGGACCCAGTGCATGAGGCTCTCGGTGCGCTTGGCCCGGGGGACCGTCGCAATCCGAATGACGATGTTGCGGGTCCCTTCCCTCAGTAGATCCGGCCACGGGCTCAAATCCTCGTGCAGCTCGATTCCTGCGTCTGAGCCCTGCACGGGCGCTTCGTCGTAGTCGAAGTCGTGCGCGCTGAGGGCCTTGGCAAGGCTGCCCAGCGGGGTGCCGCTGTCCTGTACGAGGTCGGTCAGGTCCTGTCGGGTCGCTTCCTTGCGGTCAGGATCAGGATCGCTGCGTAGGACCTTGTAGGCCCAGCCCCCACCGTCCCGGAAGAGGTAGCGCTCGATGCTCGGAGCGTTGATGCCAGCAGTGACCTTGCCGGCCTGGGTGCGCTTCTTGGCGCTCGTCTTGTGGGAGGCATCGCTTTGCTTGATTCGTCGTTCGACTGCGTCGTAGTGGATGAGCTCACCGACGAACGGATAGATGTGCGCGCCGAACCAACTGGGTTGGCTACGCCGTCCCGGGATCTCGACCAGCAAGGACGAGAACAGGGCGTGGAGCGTTTCCAACGTCTCGGGAGAATCCAACTCGACGGCCTTGCCGAGTTCCTCGTCGCCCTCGACGATGCGGGTCTTGGTGGCGATCCGCCGGGCCAGGTCGTGCGAGGTCCTCTTGTAAGCCGTGTCGGCTCCGGAGTCCAGGAGTCCCGCGAACTTCTTGGGGTCTTCCTGATGTGCCAGGTAGACACCGCGGGCGATCGCGAGCATCTCGAGCGGTACGTAGAAGCCACGGCCCTGTTGTTCGAGATTCACCCCGAAAAGGCGAAGGACGACCTCGGCCTTGGAACGATCAGCCATCACGCACGCACCGACCTGATCTTGTCGCCGACGTCGATCATGAGCTTTCGCATGACGTTGCCGACCAGTACCTGGATCTCGTCGTCCTTGTTCGACGAGTCAGCCAGCTCTGCCAAGGATCCACTCAGGCCGCGGATCTCTGCCTCGTGCTGGACCTCGCTACGCAGGCCTGCGGCCCACCGTGTTAGCAACTCGAAACGCAGAAGGTCCGCTTCCACTGAGACTGCGCCATGGTCAGAGGTGATGGCCGGGATACGGATGTAGATGGCCCGGTTGAGCCACTCGACGGCGTTCTGCATTTCGGGGGTGGCGCCCGATCGGCCTTCTTGCTGCCACTGGGTGACTTGGTCGACGACCTCGACGCCCTTGCTGGGCACGCGCCGAGAGATCACGGCCGCGCGGGCGCGGTGGGTGAAGAAGGCCGGGTCGAGTATGAAGAAGTCCGGGTTGCTCCCCGCCCGGTGGATGCCCTGGACGGCTTCCAGGCCCTTGAGGAAGCGGTCTCGCACCCTGGTATCTGCCAGGTCCCGGTTCGTGTCCTGGATGCTGACGAAGTCGTCTCCGGCCTGCAGGCCCATGCGGGCAAACCGGTCCTTGTTGTCGTCACTGTCGAAGAAGTCAGCTCGTCGCAGAAACGTATACAGGCCCCGCAACTGTTCGGCCTGCTTTTGAACGTCCCGACTCGTACGGACCTTCTGTAAGTAGCTGCCGGCGTCCACGGGAGGGAAGTCGCCGGCCATGTCCGGGTCCAGCCGGTCGTCGACCTGGCGACGGGAGACCTTGCCAGGGTCCAGCTTTCGTAGCGCAAAGAAAGCGGGAACCAGATGACGCTGTTGCAGTGTCAGCTGGTCACCGAAGAGAGCCTGGTGGTACAAGTGGGGAGCTTGCCACGACCTGTTCGAGTGCAACCGCTGATACTTGGCATGAACGTTCTCGCAGGAAAGGCCGCCCGTAAGCATGTAGCTGGTCACCGAAAGCGCCTGTCGGGTCGTGACTACGGCCCCGGTACGCTCGGCCGCCGCGAACAAGTCCCGGATCGCGGCCCGACGCTGCGGCCCGCGGGTGGGATCGCTTAGTTCGTTGCGGTTGGCCAGGATTGGGCAGACATTCCGTGCATCACATGCCTCGCAGGGTTTCCACCTCGACCATTGCGTCGTCGTCCACTGCTTCAGGACCCAAGGGATGAGCCCGCCGTTGGCGCTGTCGGCCGCTACGGACTGGTAGTTGAGGTTGATGACGGTGACCGTGCCATCGGGGTCGCTGACCTGTCCGCGGACGATGCCTTCCGCGAGAGTTGTCACCAGAATTTTGGCGCGCTCGGTGCCGCCTTTGTCGAGGTTGTCGTCTTCGGCGACGCACTTGCGTAGCTGGCCCTCGTTTGCGCAGATGATCGCGACGCCCCCGTCCGGGGGATCAAGCAGCTCCACGAGCTTGTGAGCGCCCGCCGACACGCTGAGCTCGCTGAGATCTCTGATGATGTACAGCGGGCGTCCGCTACGGGTCCGGCCGACAGGGCGGCTGGCGTTGCCAGCCTCCGACAGCTCGCGGAAAACTGCCTTCCGGACATCTGGTGTGACCGACTCGGCATCGATCTGCAGCTCGGTCAGAACGCTGGCGCACAGGCTCGTCTTGCCGTGCCCAGCGTCCCCGGTCAGGACGATGGTTTTCGTGGTCGGTCGCTCAATGGCTTCCAGCAGGTAGGTGAGCGTCACGACGGGGAACAGTGACTGCGTCCAGTCTGCCTGCAGCTCGTAAATCATCTCCGAGGTGTCGACGTCGAACGGCTGGTAACGACGTATGCGTTGGACGTGCTTGTTGACCTCTAGCGGCATGCTGCTGTCCTTCCTCGACCGAGCCGGGAATGCTGGAAAATTCTACTGCCAGCGCCCCTCACGGAAGATCAAATTCCTTGTTAGAGTGCTGAATTGAGCCTTTCGGAGCAGCCGTTGTGCCATGATCGACGTGGTTCTGGTGGCTCGATGATGTAGCAACACCAGAGCAGCCGCGCCGATCGCGCTGATCCTCGACGGGCACACACTCATTCGCCATATCGCCTTGAAGTGGCTAGCGGGAAGCGCTGTTGCCCTTGTACGTATCCGGTTTCGGCTATGGCGTGGCGTTCTGCACCGTCGACCAGATCATGCGTGAGCTCGGGATGAACGGAATCGTGCGGGGCCGCAAGCAGTGCACCACCATTGCGGCCAAAGACGGCGTACGAGCCGCGGACGGGCTCAACCGCGATTTTCACCGCCGCGGCCCCGAACAGGGTGTGGGTGGCAGATTGAGCCAGCGCCGCTTTCTCAGTCCCGACCGTCTCAGCCGATTGCGCGCCAGACGACTGAGCGGTCGCCGGTTCGCAGTGAGTGAACTCTACGGCGCAATTCCGCTGCGGCAGAGGGTTTGTCGGGTGCAAGTCGGATGTACGAGCCCACCGAGTGAAGCTCGGCGATATCCCGCAGCAGGACCCAGCCCGGCCAGTCGAGCAGGTCGTAACCGTATGCTTTTGCGAATTGTGTTCGATCCGAGCTTGTTTCGTGAAAGTGGTCTGGTAATCCGCTTATGAGATCGAGCTCTCTAGGCCCGATGGCGGTGTTGTCCCAGTCGATCAAGACCCAGCCGTTGTGGTCCAGCACGGCGTTCTCGCTGTGGGCGTCGCCGTGGATGAGACCGATACCCAGCGGAAAGTCGGTGCTGTCGAATTCAGCGACCAGTTGATCGGCCCGGTCCTTCAGCCATATGCGGTCGCTGTTCGGAAGGGCAGGGTTGATCCGGCCGGTATCGATGTTCAAGGCCTCGTAGAGTCGGCGCAACGGACGATATGGGGGGATCGGCGCGGTCGGGGGAGGATCGCCTGCGGAATGTAGTCGGCGGATGAGGACGCCGAGGTCGGTGGCCGTCGCGGGGTGATCGCTTGGCCGATAAGGCCATAGGGTGGCGACAGCTCCTCCGGTGATCACGGGTTGTAGGCCTGCCAGTGGGGGCAGCGCGACAGTCAGATCTGCGGAGGCGAGCCACCGAGTGACCGTGATCGCCGCGGTCGCTCGTACTCGTCGGAGTTCGGTGTCCGGGGAAAGGCGCACCACGATGGAGTTCGGCAGTAGCCATACGGCATTCGATCTGTGGTGCAGCAGAATTGCGCCGTCTGGGCTGTCGAGGCCGAAGGCGTTGCACACGGCCACTAGAGCGTCCCAGCCGGGGAGCCCGCTGTCGGTATTCACTGACTCACGCGGCCCTCAGCGTCTCCGATATTTCCGCTCGCATGGCGGAAACGGTTGAGCTGTGGTCGTATTGAGTGGCGATCCGGTCAAGGTCACGCAGCCGCGTGTAGCAGCGCTGCGAGGTCATCCCATTGATCTCGCGAATTGCTTTGGCGCAGTAGGCCGCCGCCGTGTCATAGTCGCCAGCTTGGAGGTATGCGCCGGCCAGGGGCGGAAGGGTCACTGCTCGGCTGCGGGCGTGTTCCTGGACGTGGCCATCGACGGCAACGCTCAGCAGGTCGACGGCGCGGGGAGCGAATTCACGGTTGCTCGTGGACAGCAGGTACGCCGAATGTCCTTTCTGGGCGCGGATTTCAGCGTCGGTGACGAACGAGGCCCACGGCGGCATGTTTCGGAGATCGGCTTCGGCGTAGAGGTCTTCGGACTGGCCGATCGCCCGCTCCATAGCGCGGGCATCGCCACGGGCGGCAAAACACCACGCGGTAACGGCCGCGGTGTACCCAGCGGTGAGCTGGGTCGCGGGATGGCGGCGAGTGCTGGCGGTCGCAGCGGCGGTCTGCGCACATCGCAGGGCTTCATCGAGTCGCTGCTTCTGCCAGCGCTGCGCTTCGGCATCCGGCGGCTCCCACGCAGGGCGCCACAAATGCAGGGCTTGATGTGCCATATCGAGCAAGACGTTGACAGAAAGGTCGGTGCTGCGGGGGTGATCCTGACCCTGATAGGCGGCCCACAGGGCGTACGTCCACAACCGGCGCGCCGCATCATGGTCCTCGATGTCGTAGGCTAGCCAGCCGGTCATGGACGCCAATTCCGCAGTGGCAACCCACAATCGGGGGCGCAGGTCGTCACTGCATTCTGCATGCTCATAGCCCAGAACTTCATGCAGCTGAACCAAAGCCGCGTCGCGGCACAGGCCACTGCCGTGCTCGAGATCCCAGCGGCGGTAGCCCGCTGTCACGCTCTCGATGGCCTCGACGTCCTTGACCCCGATGCGCTTGCGAGTGACAGGTTTCAGGCTTCTCGGGAGCAGACCACCGAGCCGATCGAGCTCGGCGTGTAGCCCGGAACCAAGTGCGGCGACCGTGGCAACGGTGATGAAATCTCTGCGGTCCACCCAACTCACCTCCTCAGGGGTCAGGCTACTCGGCTCGACGTAGAAGCCGAGAAGTCGCGGCGGTATACCGAAGGCGGTGGAAATCCTGGCCGCGACCGAGAGTCCGGTGATGGAGCGTTCGCCTCGAACGACGGCCGACACCCGGGACTGAGTCAGGCCAACCAACTCGGCCAGTCTGAACTGCGACAGACCGGTCTGCTCCAGTATCGCTTGAAATATGATTCCAAAGTCATACTGCCCCAACGCATTTCGCATTGCCGGGGTGTCGAAGAACCCTGACGGGATCAGCTGCCTGAAACCGGCAGCCACCGCACACCCCTCGCACAGTCCGCCGGTATGGGCGACCGGAGGTAACTGACTACACGAGCAGCACCGTGATCCACTGGTCATCAGTTCACCTTCAGTGCATTGCGGACAGTGTCATCTCACACTATTCCCGCTCCATCGACTCGGGTTGTTGAACTGCGAAACTATCGCAAATTTGAAGCCCGTCAAGCCCCAGCGGGGCTAGCTCCGGCGGGGATTGGCCGTGTCCGGCGAATCCATGAACCTGAATTCAGGCATCCGCCACCGGACCCACACGGTCACGATGCGCCGGGACGCCGTCCGAACTATCTGGAGGTGCACGTGAACGGCATTGTGGATAGGGGCCCGTGCGTCATAACGCATTGCGATTGTGCCGACTTGAATCCGCAGTTCCGCTCGATCGAGGAAGCTCGCCTCGTCGAGATCGAGCATGCTATGCACAGCTCGCGCTGCTATCAGTACTTGGCAGCCGTCGCGTACAGCTGTGGAGTCCAAGCCCAGGACGACTGGGACGAGTAGCCATGTACGAGACCTGCGCTACCGCATCAGAAGCCGCATATCTGCTGCGCCACCGGCACGGGCTACCGGTGGAGTTGTTCGCCGGTCATGTTCTGGTGACATGCGATTCGCAACTGAGAGCGGTTCGAATGCCGCCAGGTTTGGGCCGCCGAGTGCTATCGGATCTCATTCACGAGCGGCCGACACCCATTGTGGCGAATCCGCGTGAGACGCACTGGACGGTACTGGTCGACCCACGGCCACCGATCTCCGACGAGGCGAATCATCAAGCGCGACTATCGAAACACGAAGTAGCGCTGCTCCAATCCGGTTATCGGATATGGCTTCCGACTTCGGATTCCGGAATCGGCTGGCACTGGATCATGGAACCCGCACCAGGCCCGTTGTCACTGCCGACGTTGTCGGCAGTGATCTCCATAATCGATCGGCTACTTGGGGAAGTGGTAATCAGATAAGGGGCATAGGCGATGTACCTACTTCTCACTTCGCGTCTGGATGACCGACGAGTCGCGAAATTACCGAAACTAGGACTATTCCTCCCCTCCCGATGGAGGTTGCAGTGACGATCGATTCGATCTCTATTACGTGCGCTCATGCTGAGCGTCGTTTAGCAATTCTATTGCTGCGCACAGATATTCGTGGCGCTGACGATGTGCGCAACATGCGTGAGCTGGGTGCCCGGCTCGGCTACGAGGTGGCCGATCACGTGGTCGTTCTGGACCCGGCCGTCGAATGGCCCTTGCGTACGATCGTGCGAGCCCTGCACGGTGAGCCTGGTGCGGTCATGATCGTTCCCGACCTCGAGCACATCGATGGCCTGGATGCCGAAGTCCGTCGGATGGCGCAGGTCATCACGGTTGAGGGCGAGCGGGTGTTGGAGCGTGCGCCAGCGGGCGCTGCGGCCTGGCCGGGGGTGCAGCCGTGATGAGCGCTTCTGGAACCATGTGGGTACTAGTGGCCGGGTTCTTCCTCGTCGCTGGGTGTGTGGTCTGCGTGATCACTGATCGCGACAGCAGCGACGCGGATTCCGATATTTTGCCCCCGAAGCGCGATCGCGATGATTATTCCGACCGTAGTTTCTCGACGGTGGAATTGCCTCCTGTCCGGGTGTATACCCACACCGCGCCTGCGCGGCCGCTGTCCGTCGAGCAGGCTCACACCATCACGCAGCAGCACAGATATTGTGATGCCGAGGAGTGCCCCCGCAAGAGGGCCGCGATCCGGGTGTTGATCGAGGCCGGGCGGATGAGGCTGCCATGACGGGCTACGGCAACTACATGACCAGCCCGGCTTCCGGCGATGAGAACGGGCCGGTATCGGCGGAGGCTGCCGATCGCCAACTGTCGGTCTACCAGCGTCGTTATCGCATTCCCGCCGAGATCATGGTCGGAGCGGACGAGACCCCGACGCTTCGGATGCCCGTGAGCGCTTCGTACAGCGCCATCGTCATGCCGGTGCCGATCGCGTCGTGGATCCTCGATGCTCTCGGGCACGCCGCTGCGATCAGCTATCCACTCGATCGAGAAATCGCGGTCTTGGTATTCCCCGATGTACGACTCAGCCCAGGGCTGGCCGCGACACTTGACCGTATCGGCATCCGAATCGCGCCGTACGGCAGTCACATCCGACTGCCGGTGGCGGACTCCGAGTGCCCGTGGGAGTGGCTGCGGCGCCCTACTCGCCCAGCGAATTTCCTCCGATTGTCAGAGGTCATCACCGTGATGCGGTCGATCGGCATCGGCGGAACCTGGGCAGGTTCCGCATGAGCACTGACGTCATCGCCCTCTGCATTGTCACAACGACCGATATCGCCCTCCCATCCGCGGCGCCTTGTCGTCCGATACGTTGCCGACCGAGCATCCGAGT
The DNA here is from genome assembly GCF_018860155.1 of Nocardia albiluteola. GTDB lineage: Bacteria > Actinomycetota > Actinomycetes > Mycobacteriales > Mycobacteriaceae > Nocardia > Nocardia albiluteola. Next base: position 128,785 of record NZ_JAHKNI010000005.1, on the reverse strand, counting down.
CAGTAAACCATCGCGCCAACACCGCGGCGCGAACCGAAGGCGCTGTCGATGACTCCCGGAGACGCCGATCTGGGCCTGATCAGGCCCAAGCACGCCGCAGGTGGCTGGCGTCTGGAAGACAGCGGAAGAGGCTGGACTCTTGCCAAGTGCTTCCCGGGCGGCAAACGCGCCGTCATTCGTCCGACGACCTCGGTTACCTGTTCGTGGACTGTGTTCGACTCGATCGGGCGAGCACTTCGGGAGGCGTCGTCGCGAAACATCGAAGCGGCGAAAGCGAGTGTCTGCCAATGGATTCAGAATTCGAACGCATGACCAAACACTTTGGCGATGAGAGGAAACATGATGTACCACAGTGGTATCCGGGAAGTATGCGGGAATGCTGCAACCGGTGTTCTTGTCACGATCGATGGCCCTGGCGGGGTGGGTAAGTCGGCGACGGTTCGGGAGACCGCCGAATACCTGAAGAACATGGGTGCGCGGGTATACACCACACGACAGCCCAGCACCGGCACGCTTGGTACGTACCTCTGGCAGCACGTCGACTTCTACCATGGAATGGCGCTGGCGAATCTCGTTGCGGCCGACCGACAGTACCAACAGGAGACCGAGATCGAGCCGCGCCTGGCCGACGGGAATGTGGTGCTGTGCGATCGTTATCTGCCTTCCAGCCTGGTGCTCCATGGGATTGACGGGGTCTCCACCGATACGGTGTGGGCGTTGAACTCCGGCATCCGCGTTCCGGATGCTGCAGTGTTCCTTCGTGCTGACCCGGCGACCATCACCGCCCGTATGCATGGCCGCGGCGGTCCTAGTGACCGATTCGAAGCGCTTCCTGGCTACGCGGAACAGGAGCTGGCACTGTTCGATGCCGTCACAGCGGATCTGACTGCCAGAGGATGGCCGGTTTCGACTATTGATTCGGGTGACCTCGAGCCGTCCGGGGCGGGGCTCAAGCTAGCCAATCTGGTCGTGCCCCTGTTGGGCAGCGAGTAAGCGCAAACCGATAGCCGATGCCTCTGGCCTGGTTCGGGGGCTGAAACCGTTCGTCTTATTGGAGGGGTGATCGAGGTGGGAAAGAAGATCCTGTTGACCGGCGGTGCCGGCTACATCGGCTCGATGTTGACACGAGTGTTGCTGGACAAAGGATTTCATGTTCTTGTGGTGGACCGATTCTTCTTCGGACAGGACAAGCTGCCAGCCAGCAGCTCCGGTCTCACGGTGATCAGAAAGGATGTTCGTCGGCTGGTACGGTCCGATTTGGACGGCGTCGACTGTGTGATCGATTTGGCGGCGATCTCGAACGACCCTGCCGGAGAACTTGATCCGCAGCTCACGATGGACATCAATCTTCACGCGCGGTTTCGCTGTGCACAGCTGGCACCCGGGGGCGGAAGATACGTTCTGCCGTCGTCATCGAGCGTGTACGGGCAGCAGGAAGGTCTTCTGCCCGAGTCGGGCGCCATCTTGCCGCGCACTACCTATGCGGCCGCGAACGCCGCCGCCGAGGCCGCGGTGCTGACCCTCACCAATGACAGCTTCTCTGTCGTGGTCGTGCGGCAGGCGACCGTGTTCGGTCTCTCCCGTCGTATGCGTCTGGATCTGGTAGTGCACCAGATGGTCATCCAGGCCGTGAGGCGCGGGGTGATTCCGGTTCTGGGCGACGGCAGCAGTGGCAGCCCTTCGTACACGTCGCCGATGTCGCCGACGCGATGATCCAATTGATCAACGCCCCTGACGATCTCATCACAGGGCAGAGGTTCAATCTGGGTGGCAATGCGCTGAACTTCCGCATTCGCGAGGCGCCGCATGATCCCTCCCTTCTCCGCACTTCCCGACGACGAGATCACAGCAGTGCTGGCTGCCGCCGACGACATCTTGCGGTCAGGCCGGTTGGTGCTCGGCCCACACACCGCCGCGTTCGAAGGCGCCATCGCGACTATGGCCGGTACCCGGTATGCGGCCGTCGTTAGCTCCGGATCCACGGCGCTCGAGATCGTCTTCCGGGCAATCGGCGCCGCAGGCCACGTCGTGCTGGTGCCGGCGAATACCAACTACGCCACGGCCGCGGCCGCCCTGGCTGCCGGGGCACGGGTCCGGCTGTACGACTCGGGCCTGTACCCGGACATGTCCGACCTCCGTACGAAGCTGACCGCTGATGTCGCGGCAGTTGTCGTTGTGCACATCGGCGGGTACCTGTCGCCGGACCTACCAACGTTGACCGACCTCTGCGAGCAGGCCGGCGCGGTGTTGATCGAGGACGCCGCGCACGCCCACGGGTCAACGCTCGACGGATACGGCCCAGCTGGTAGCTTCGGTGCGGCCGCGGCGTTTTCGTTCTTCGCCACCAAGACGATTACCGCGGGCGAAGGCGGCGCCATCACCACTAACGATCCTGTGCTCGATCGAGCCGCTCCTATCTACCGCAACCAGGGTAAAGACGCCGATGACCGGCATGTCGTCGTGGGCGGCAGTTGGCGGATCACCGAACTGGGTGCGGCTTTGGCGAACGTCCAGCTCGCGCACCTGCCGGACGACCTCGTACGGCGCCGCTCAATCATCGACCGGTACACCGCGCATCTGTCAGGCACCGGGATCACCTTCCCGGAGTTGTACGGGCAGGTCAGCGGCCACAAATGTATTGCGACCCTTGCTGCTGGCGTGGATCGGGAGCGTTTCCGTACCGCCGTGCTCTCGGGCGGGGTCGTTTTAGCTCGCGGGGTGTACGAGAAGCCGCTGCATCGTCACCCGGTGTTCGCCGATATCGCCGACGGCCGACAATTTCCCGTGGCGGACGAGTTCGCCCGTACACACTTCCGCTTGCCGCTGTGGCGTGGCATGGACGATGACACTGTGGGGTGTGTCATCGAGGCCGTACGGGCCGCCTTGCCGCGCTGACGTACCGGCCGGCGGGGTTCGGGCTGGCCCAGTCGAATCCGAGCTCGCCCTTCTCCGACAGCACCTTCTCCCACCAGCCTTGGTTGTCGCGGTACCAGCGCACGACTTCGCCGATGCTGGTCTCGAAGTCGCGTTCGGGGTGCCAGCCCAGAACGGTCTCGATCTTGCGTGGGTCGATCAGGTATCGACGGTCGTGGTTCGGCCGGTCCGGGATGTGCTCGATCCAGTCGGCTGGATCCAGACCCAGCTCGGAGATAACCCGCCGGGCGATTTCGATGTTGGTGACCTCGCACCGGCCGGACACGTCGAAAATCGGCAGCAGCCCCGGATCGGTGGCTGCTGCCGCTGGGATCGGGTCCAGTTGGGCCTTCAGGACGCGGTGAATGGCAGCGCAATGGTCGAACACGTGCAGCCAGTCTCGTGATTGCAGGCCGTCACCGTAGATCGGTACCTTGCGGCCCCGCAGCAGATTGGTCACTGCCAGGGGGATCAGCTTCTCCGGCAGTTGGTATGGCCCATAGTTGTTGGCGCAGTGCGTCATCCGGATCGACATCTCCGGGTAGGTCTGCATGTATGCGCGCACCATCTGATCTCCGGCTGCCTTCGCGGCCGAGTACGGCGTCTTGACGTTCAGGGGCGAGCCTTCGTTGAACCATTGGGCGCCTGGTGCGAGTTCCCCGTACACCTCGATCGTCGATACGTGCACGTGGGAGGTGACCGGGATCAATCGGCTGCACTCGGCCATCACCTGTGCGCCAAGTGCGTTCGAGCGCATGAACGCGCTCGGGCTCAGGATCGCGCGGTCGTTGTGCGATTCAGCAGCGAAATTGACCACGTAGTCGGGTCGGTACCGCCGATAGATCGCGGCCATGGCGTCGAAGTCGGCGATATCGGCTCGCTCGAAGCTGATCCGGTCCCGGACCGGCTCGAGGTTGGCCTCGTTGCCGGCGAACCCGATGTAGTCCACCGCGACGATCTGGGCGTCGGGTTCCCACTGCGCGAGAAGATGCACGTAGTTGGCACCGATGAAGCCAGCGGCCCCAGTCACCAGGTAGACAACCATGGGGTCAGAGCCTAGCCGATATAGCCACGCCACCCCGCCGGAAGCACCGTGCCAGCGGACAGTCACCACACGCAGTACTGCGCGAAACCCACTCGGGTCCCGCAGGGCAGGGTTCGGCGCGGTGGTCGCCTGTAATCTCGTTCGGGTGGGTAGTGATCAGGGGGCCTCTGTTCCGGTGCAGGATGTTCTCGCCGCCGCGCGGTGGATCGAGGACTCGGCCAAGGAGTTCGACGAGGAGATTCAGACCTTCTTCAAGCGGGTGCGGGCGGTGGTCGGCGGGGATTGGTCCGGCAAGGCCGCGGACTCACACGATCAGCCCTGGATCGATTGGTACACCTCGGCCAACGATGTGGTGGAGGCGCTGCGAGGAGATGCGTCAACCTTGCGCGAGGCCGCGGGTGCGTTCGTCGAGACGGACGCCTCGTGGTCCGAGGCGGTGCGTCACAAGACCAACAGCCTCGATCTGCCGGAGATCCCGTGAACGACACTCCGTATCGGGTCGACCTGGCCGAGCTGCAGGATCTGATCGACGAGGCCAAACGCCTGGACACCCAGATCGAGGCTCGGGTGGATGCCATCCGCCGACAGGTTGAGCAACTGCATGTGCAGTGGACCGGCGCCGCGGCAACGGGACACCAGCAGTTCGTGGACCGCTGGACGACGGACACCGCGGCCATGCGCGAGGCGCTGACGACGTTGCAGGCCGCGTTGACTCGCGCGCACGGAAACTATTCCGGCGCAGTCGATGTCAACAAGGAGATGTGGCCTTGACCGGTTCGGCGATCAGCATTCAGCCGGGAGCGTTTGCTGCGGCGGGCACACTGTATGGGCAGAACCATGATGCGGCGGTGTCGGTGGTGACCTCGCTGGCGAAAGTGCTGGATTCCCAATGGGCTTGCGGCGGCACCGACAATTCCGGGCACGCATGGTGCAACAAGTACGATCCCGCGGCGTTCAACGCGGTCGCCACGGCCACCGCGGTGGTCAACTCGCTGGGCAAGCTGAACGACCTGCTCCAGGCCGACAGCGTCAACCACGCCAACGCCGACAACGGATCACACTACGAACCGAACGCCGGCAATCAGACCCAGCCACCGCCGCCGACCGCGCACTTCGACGCCCCCGCATTCAAAGGCGCCTACGGTGGTGACACCGACGCACCGTTCGGGTGGGGCCTGATCAGCCGCTGGCTGCAGGGCCGCATGTGGCCCAACGGCGACCCCGACAAACTGCGCACCGTCTCCTCGGCCTGGACCGCCGCCAAGGAAGGCATGAACGGGATCAAGACCGCCGTCGCCGGCGCCCGCCGGATCGTGAACGAACAGGTCTCCGGTGAGGTCGCCCAGATCCTGGCCCAGATCGATATCGTCGATGCCGCGATCGACAACGTGATCGGCCAATGCGACGAACTCAGCCTTGCCACAGTCGATTTCGCGCAAGCCATCGATACCGCACACGCTAAGATCTTTCAGGAACTCGGCGAATTCATTGCCATAGCCGCGGCCGTCGAGGGCATTGGCTGGCTCGCCGGCGGCCCGCTCGGTGGCGCTGGCGGCACCGTGATCACCGGTGCACGCGGCGCCGCCACCGCGACCCGGGTCATCACGATCGTCGATGAGCTCTCCGCGTTCGTTGCCGCGGCGATGCCGGTCGCGCGGTTGGTCGCCGTCGGTGCCGCGCCGGTGATCATCAAAAGTGTCCAGCCGCTGTTGGATGCGCAGCCGAATACGTTCTACTCCAACACACGGCCCGGTGGCGCGCAGAAGCCGGTGCATCCGACCAAGCCGTTCCGTGACAAGGACAACGCCGCTGATTTCGACGGCGAGCAGGCCGCACAGGATGTGCGGGACCGGTTGTCGAACTCGGGTAACACGATCAGGCAGGGCAAGAATGTCGCTGTGGCGCAAGGCGAGATCGACGGACAGTTTATCCCTTCCCGGGAGCTCGAATCCGTGAGCGGCAAAGACTCTCCGCCGGGCACGGTCGAAACACCGCAGCAACCTGGCAAGTTCACGCCACGCGATGAATCCGGCGACACATATAGACCGACTGATTCGGAATATAAAATTCTTGAGAAGATTTCGACCCGCTTGACACCGGACTCGAAGGGGGTCATAGATTTGTACACCGAAAACAAGCCATGCGATGCTTGCGCCGACGTCATCAAGCAGTTCGAGGAGCAATACCCGGGAGTGAAGCTCAATGTCACCTACAGCAACCCCGCCTGAGCCGACCGCTCACAGCGTCCAGGAGATGCGACGCCTCGCCACTGCCATGGTCGAGTCCGGCTACTGCACGCCATCGGACATCGTCGGGTGCACGCCCGCTGAGATCGCCGAGATGACGGCCTCGGCCGAGTTCACACTCCCGGATGAATACCTCGCCTTCCTGCAAGTGCTCGGACGGAACCCCGGAACCCTGTTCCAGGGGCGCGCGATACCTTTCCCGGCCTCACTGGAGGCCCGCGAAGTGGCCCAAGACATCGCAGAGGACGAAGAGGAGAGCCTCACTCTCGACTGCAAATTCTTCTTCGGACATCATCAGGGATACATCGTCTACTTTGTCGAAGAAGGATCACCGGGTGTATTCCTGTACCAGGAAGGGCACCCAGACGTTCTGAAACTTGCTGACTCCTTTACTCAGTGGCTCTGGGAGAGCTACGAAAGAAGCCGAACTATTCGCGCTGACGGTGAACGGCTCGAGCGTGAAGCCGAAAGAAAGCGTGAGCAGATGCGCGCCGAGGGCAAGCTGTAGCTGTGGCCGATCTCGAAGGCTGGGAAGCCCAGCAACGTGCCGCGCTGGCGGGCATGCAGCAGAAGGTCGATGTCGTGCGAGCGGCCCTGCGTCGCATCAAAGTCCGCGCGTCCTCACGCAACGGCGAACTCGGAGTCACCGTCGACGCGCAGGGCCACGTGCGAGATATCCACCTCACTGCACAGGCTCTACGTCTGGGAGAAAACCGTCTGGCCCAGGTGCTGTTGGAAACGATCCAACGCGCGGAAGCCGACGCGGCACGACAGGCTGTGGAAGCTGCCCGGCCGTTGACCGACGACCGCCTGATCGCCGAGGCCGTGAAGGAAGCCCGGCACATGACTACTGGAAAGTCGTCGGCCGGGCCGCCAGCTCGCCAGCCGATGACCGAGGAGGAGATCCAGGCAGCGGACGACGCCTACTTCGAACGGTTGAACCGCGGCTGGACCCAAGGGTAGGTTCGCGTGCCAATCCTCCGGCAACGGCATCGGGCCCGCTGTGGCCAACACCGGTGGCGGAATTCTGGTTCTCGGTGTCGAGGAAGACAATTCGGCGGCAACCTCCCTGATTCGCCGGAGGGCTGGTGGCTCCGTCTCCCCGGCAAGGCGTTCGGCGATCCATCGGTCGCCAGCTCGCTGGGCCCGCCGCCCAAGCGGCGGCCAAGTTATTCGAACTGCTGATCGAGTTCGAATGGCAACCGCAGGAACACTTTCCGCACCATGGTGACTTCCGCGTCGGGTGGTGGCAGTTCGATCGGTTCGTCATCGACGGCCTGGAACGTGAAGCGTCCATCACGTCCTGCTGCCAGTCCTTGCCGTAAAGGATCTTACAGTAATGGAGAGAATTCCTCGGTGGGATCACGGCCTTCTGGCTTGTGAGGCGAGGCCTCGTCGGCCTGCTAATGGGATGGTTGGGGACGTTGTTCAGGCCTTGCTCGTAGTGGAAGTTAATGAAGCTGCTGACCTTTCCTGTCGTGGAGTTACGCTGGCCTCAACAACTCGGGATGCTTGTCGGCAATTATGCGGACATCGCGCGGCACTGTCGCCGCGCGGTCGCCTTCGGCGAGCACTGTGGCCAGCCAGTATCGGACTCCCTGGAACGGAAAGTCTGCCAGGCTGCTAAGGATCTCTTCGCGTGCGGCCTGGCGGGATCGGTCATAGTCGCGGATCAGCGCGCACAGTGAGAGCCACGCGATGCGCCGGCCTTTCACGCAGATGTCGCGATTGAGCCCGTATACCTTGATCGAGGCCTGGCCGATGTCGTCGGCACCGACATAGACCCCGGTGGACAGTGACAGAGTGAGATGGTCGAACGGACTTGTGGTCGTCGGGTCGATCAGCAGTTCGCGCTCCCCGTCGATAGGGAAGAGGTTTCGCTTGTGGTTGCTGTTGCAGCGTGAGCACGCGAGCAGGTAGTTCTCCCAAATGAAAGACCACCCGGGATAGTGCGCCTTAGGGCGGAAGTGATCGATGTCGGTGCCGTGACTGTCCTCGCAGTACATGCAGCGTTCGAGACCGGAGCACATGGCTCGAAGTACGTCCAACACTTCCCGACGAGCGTTCCCGGAGAAGCTTCCCCAGGATTTCTTGGCAGCGTCAGCGGGGTTGTCGGCAGTATCGACTCGCTGTTGTCGGTTGCGCAGCGTACGTTGTGTTCGTGGCGACAGATTGCCGCGGGCGATCGGGATCACTCGTCGTTGCGCCGATCGTGCATCACCAGCCGCTGGAGGGCACGGTCCGCTTGGCTGGTGGGCACTTTGGCGCGCAGTGTGTCGAGATCTTTGTGCTGGGCTGGACTAAGTTCGCGTGTTAGGGCTGTTGCTTCGAGTTCAGCCAGTTGCTGGCGTACGTGGCGTGCCGAGTCCGACAGCACGCTGTCGAGTCCGAACAGGTCGGTCAAGACAGCATCGTCGACGCTGCCGTTCACGACGCGGTTGAAGTCCTCGCCGGTCAGGATTTCTGCTCCTGAATCGTGTTCCCATGCTGGTGAGAGCCGGATCAGTCCGCCCTCGTCAGCGGCTTGGCAGATGAACGGGCTATGTGTGGTGACGATGAATTGCATGCGGGGGAAATGGTCTTTGAGCCAGAACCCGATCCGCTTCTGCCATTCAATATGCAGGTGCACGTCGATTTCATCGATCAGGACGACGCCTTCGTGTATCACCCTGACGTGCCCGTCGGAATCCTCGTCGAAGATAATCGTGTGGAAGGCGCTGACCAACTGCTTTATGAGGTCGAGGACGAGGCCGGCGACAGTTCGGTAGCCGTCACTGAGGGAGGCCAGGGCAAGGTGGCGGTCTTCCGGCGTCCGTACCCAGAGTCCTTCGGAGTCGACGCGCTCGACCCGCATGCCTTCGGGCAGCAGTCCATCGTCGAGCAGATTGAGGACCAGATCTTCGATGGCTTGGGCCTCGGGACGCCCTTCCAACCGCCGCAGATAGATTTGCTGTAACCACACGATCGATTCCGACAGTGAGGCGTCCTCGCGGAACAGGCTTGCCAGTGCAGCGGGGCGCCCAGGTGACATCATCAGTCGCTGCGCTTCGGTTGGTGCGGGAGAAAGCCGTCGGAAGGGGCCGTATCCGGCGGTGAACCATCCGCGCGGGTTCTCGGCCCACGGCCCGCGTACCGGCGACCAGTTTCCCCCCACGGCGGCCTTGGTGATTGTTGGTTCGGGTCCGTCAGCGCGCTCCCATCCCATCGCGGCCCACGGCTCGAAGGTGGGTTTGCGGCCGCTACCGAATCCGTCGTCGTCGCCGAAACGCAGTTTCACCGCTGCGCGGGCGTGTTCTTCGCCGTCGCGTATCCAGCCTTGGAAGGTCTCGGCTAGCAGCCGAGCTACCGATGGGCCCGCGATCGCGAGCGCGATTGCCTGCAGGAAGGTCGATTTCCCGGCACCGTTACGGCCCGCGACAACGATCCAGCGGGGGACCGTGCCGTCCTTGTGTGCGAGGGACAGTGAGGCCGCACTACCACTGGAGGGAAATCCCCGGACGCCCTCCAGCTTGATCTCGACGATATGCACCGACAAAGCGTACAAGAGGGCTGTTCTCGTTCGCTGGCGCTGAGGACGGCGAACTCGTGGACGGTGGGACCTGAGTGCCCTCATCCCATGGGCAATCACGTAGCGGGCGCGCTCTTCACGTCAAAATTCGTTGCGGGACAATTCCTTCAGGATTACTCAAGATGAGTGAGTGCTGAAGTCGTCCACAGAGGCTGCTTCTGCTCAGTGACAAGGCATATCACGTTCAACGTAGTCGGGGCCTTCCCCGGCGCGGTGATGGTCAGAGTGGTGGCGGTCTTGCGATGCCAGCTCACTTCGGAATCGGCGGGGTGTTCTTCGGTGCTGATCACCGTGATCGCGGCGATTGTGGCGTGCTCGTCCATCCATTGCTGCCAGGTGGGCCGTGGAATTGGATACGGCTGGTACTCGGCGGCTGCCCGCGGGGTGAACAGCGGCGTGGCTCGTTGCGCCGCAGTTTCTGGGCCGGTTTCGCCTCGTTCGGGATGCCAGTCGAACACCGCTTGGACCGTCGCGATTGCCATGGCGGCGGGGTCGTTGCGGTGCAGGGAGTTCCACATTGCCGGCAGCGGCGGCACAGATTCGATACTCGCCCCGGCCGGTACTCCCGAGCCGTGGTCGCGCTCGCCGAAGTCGTGGCTGGGTGACGAGCACGCCGAGATGCCGACCGCCACGCATGTGACGGCGACCGCGATCCGGCGTCGGCGACCGCGGCGTGGTGAATGTCTGGTGGTCATTGCTTCCCCGAAGGTGTAGCGGTCTGTTCTGGATTCGTCTGCGCGACAGCGGAATTCGACTTTTGAGTGGCATATCGGCGGACGCCCACGAGGTTGCCGCCGTCGGCGACTGGAGCCTCGACGACGGATTGGCCACGGTCTGGTGCGTGCACCATCATCGGTACCCCCTGCAGGGTGCCGGTGTAGATACCTTCATGCTCGGTATCGGTTCCGGTGCCGAAGAATACGATGTCTCCCGGCTCGGCCTCGCCGAGATCTGGTTCCTTTTTCTCCTCGGTTGCCGGGGTGAACGATACGATCTGACCTTGTTGAATTTGCGAGTTCGTGTTGTGCGGCAAGGCGATTCCGGTGCCGGCGTGGACCGCGTAGAGGGCCAGTCCGGAGCAGTCGAATCCTGCTGGGCTCCCGGTGGGTCCGGTCTCGTTTCCTCCTCCCCACACGTAGGGCCGCCCGAATTGTGAGCGGGCGGCGGCCACGATCGCTTGCCCGCCTCCTCCGCTCGGTGAGGGGGCGCCTGGGGTGGTTCCGCACTGGCCGCCGGTCGGGGGGTGTCCGGTCAGACGGGCGAACAGTGCCTGTGCTTCAGCTTGCCGAGCACCGTATTTCCAACGCAGATCCTCCCGCGGTCGTTCCACGTCGGCGGCGGCGTCGGTGAAGGACTTGTGCTGCCAATCGCCGGCCATCAGGCGGCGGTAGAAGTTGCTGGCCTGGTATTGGACGTTCATCAGGTCCTTGACCGTTCCCCAGCCTTGTGAGGAGCGTTGCTGGAGAATCCCGACCGAGTCGGCGTCGCCGGGCGCGATGCCGTCGTTCGGGTATTGGGTTGATTCCGGGACCGCGGTGGAGGCGTAGTTGTGCATCTCGGATTCGACCAAGCCGACCGAGAGCGCGAGGACGATCGCTTCGTCGGGCACGCCATCGGCACGTCCGGCCTGGATGATCTCCCAGGCGTGGCGGTCGATCCGTGATTGGTCGCTGCCCGAGCTCGTGGCCGCATCCTGCGTGCCGCCGTTGGCGGTGCCGGATTTGATGCGGTTCAGTAGCGGGGTGGGGTCGGTGACGGTGCCGCCGCGCAGCCGGTCACCGTTCCACAGCTCGAAATGCAGGTGCGGGCCCGAGGATTCGCCGGCGTTCCCGGAGTCGGCGATGAAGTCCCCGGCCCGGACTTGCTGCCCTACGTGCACGTGCAGTCCGCCGGGGTTGATGTGGCCATACACGCTGGACATCGGCTTGCCGTCGATGGCGTGAGAGATCACCACCCAGCCGCCGAACCCTTGCACTCCGGAATCCTGCGCAGCGGTGACCGTGCCGTCGGCCAGGGCGTGGATCGGGCTGCCCTGCGGCACAGCGAAATCCACCCCTTCATGGTCCGGTCGGTCGGGGGTGCGGTAGCCCGAGGATATCGACGTGGAGGGGTCGACCGGGTACGCCAGCCCGCTCGCGGTGGCGGAAACGCTGGCGCCGCAGGCGGTTCCCGAGTCCGGGGCCGAGCACTGAGCGATCAAAAGCAGCAGCACCAGGACCACGCCCAGGATGAGGTACCGATACCGATAGAGGGCGGTGAGTACGACGGCGGACACGGGCTATTCGCGGGCGCTGCGCAGGGCCGCGGAGGTGTCGTGGATCCCAAGCTGTTCCTCGAGAGGGCTGACCCAGGTACGGAACGCCACCCCGGGCTCGGTCGGGTCATCGGACCATTTGCACAGGAACCGGCCCATCCCTTCATGCACCGCGCGACGCCCGAGCCGCGAGGGCGTGCCCGAGGAGGACCAGCGCTTGAGCAGTTCGGCCTCGGGTTCGGTGTATTCGATCAGCCCTTGCTGCTGCTGGATCTCGTTGGCGTTGATCGGGCCGACGAATTTCACCCTGCTGCGGGAGATGAATCCGGTGGCTTGGAGTTGTTCGTGCACGCTGTCGGAGACGCCTTTGTAGTCGCCGACCGTGTGGGTGGAGGTACCGAGGGTTTCCCCGTCGGTGCGCTGGAGCCGGGTGATGCGGTTGACGGTCGAAATCTGTGAGCTGCCGCCGACTTCGAATAGCTGCCACAACTCGTCGATCATCAGATCGGTGACTGTCTTTCGGGCTAATCCGTTGGCGGCAAGTAGGTTTCGTGCGCGGACCGACTCTTGGGCCTCGATGCCGGTGATGGCGATGACCGCGGCCCGCAGATCCCGTGCTGAGAGCGGGATCTGTGATAGGTCCACATCGATCATCGCCGCGTCCAAATCCATGCGGACCGTGGAGGGGCCGTTGAATGCGCGCCCGAGTGCGCCTTGTACGAGGGCGCGTAGCGATTGGACGAGTCGCTGGGTCAGGTCGGCGAATTCGTCGCGGCTGCGGGCGGCCACCGCAGCCTGCATCAGGGGTGTAGGCGCGTCGAAGGTCTCGATGAGATCGGACAAGATCGGTGGTCGGGATGGAGAGAACCGGCCGCCCTCGTACAGGGCTGTGATCGCCGCGTCCAGTACGCCGGTCTCGTAGTCCGGAAGCGCCGCGCGCCGCATCAGTGAGACCAGGGCGACGACGTTTTGTGCCTGGGCCTCGTGTAGCTGGTCCATCAACGCGCGCGCGTCGGGCCGGTCACCGAGCCGGATTACCACGTCGGCCAGCGCGCCGGGATCCAATGGGTTCAGCACTCCCCCATCCAGGCCCCCAACGTGGAAGATCTGTCCATCCTGGCCCAGGACTTCGCACAACCGGCGGAAGTCTGGTTTGGCGTCGGCCAGCACGATCAGATGCCGCCCCTGGAACAGGGCGTTGATCCCGATCTGCCTCAAGAGCGTGGATTTGCCGAATCCATTGGGGCCCAGCACACTATAGATCGGCGCGGTGATCATCCCGGCCTCGAACCAGCCGAGCGGGTCGAACATGAACGGTGCGCCACCGTGCTGGCGCCCGATCGGCAGCCCAGGAGTGGTGACCTCGGCCGGGATCGGAAACGGATACAGCCCGCAAATTCGGCAGGTGGTGCCGCGCACATACGGCAGGGGCATCGGCTTTTTCATATACCCCCCACCCTTGGCCAAGTATCCGTGCGGAGTCGGGGTGCGGGCGGCCTGCCACGGTTGGCGGGCGGCGACGGTCGTGGCCTGCCACAGCGCGACTTCGTGTGCGGCGAGCCGGCGGGAGGCCCGGAACCGTGTCCACGGGGACATCGTCGGCAGCAGCTCGCGCAGTTCCTCTGCTTCTTCGCGGTCCAGCAGTCCGGCGGGGCTGGTGTGATCGGGGGTGATGCGCTCGCGGATCGGGGTGGGCAAGCTGTGGATGACTGCGTTAGGGAGTAAGGACATTCGCTCCGCCTTTGGTTTCGTCCATGTCCGGAAAGATCCCGATTCCCAAGGCCACCAAGAACATCGCCGCCTCGTCGGTGTAGCAGGGCGAGAACTTCAACGACGAGGAAACCCCGGCGTCTTCGAGTTGCTGGACCGCGTCGCGACCGGATTCGTCGTAGGCGACGGTGAGAGTGACCAGCATTCCCACCGCGGCCAGGCCGTGGCCTTCGGCCAGGTCCTCGCGGGTGGCGGCCAGATCCTCGTAGCGCATCTGCTGGCGGGCATCGACCAGCCCGCGTGTGCGGCGCTGGACCGCGGCGTGCGCGTCGCGGAAGTCCCTGTCGACGAGTTCCTTGGCGTCCGAGGGCCGGTACGGGCGGTAGATCATCGCTACCCGCTTGTAGGGGGCGCGATGGCTGGGCGCGAGCACCCGGGCCATGCTTTGCTCGTCGACCGGCTGGACGGGGAACTCGTAGCACTTGTAGGTCAGCGACCGCCCCGAATCATGTAGGAAGTACGAGAAGGCGTCGTCGTAGTAACTCGGTCCGGCATCGGACCACCGCATCCCGGTGTCCCCGTCGCGGGCCATGAGTTCATCGATCGCGGGTTGGGCGGCGGGGTTGAATGCGGCGTGGGTGGTGGCGATGATTTCGGCGCTGGTGGCCCAATCTGCTTGCAGGCCCGCGATACTCGCGGCGTGGCGCAGTTCGGGCAGGCGCCGTGACACCGAGGCCACGCCGTCTTGGTAGGCGCCGCTGGAGTATCGGAAGGTCAGCGCGATCCGCTGGGTCAGCCGCAGGGTGTCCGCGGCGAGATCGTCGGTGCGGTCGTCGAGCAGTTCGGTAGTCAATGCCGGTGCCAGCGGGGAGGCGCGGGCAGTGATTTCGGCGTCGTAGCTCGCGCCGGTCTCGGGCGCGGTCTGCTTGACCACCACGACTCCGGCGATGTCGCCGTGTTCGCCGGTGATCCGCAGGAATTGTCCCCATCCAGCAACCCGGCCATCGATGATCTCTTGGGGCAGCGTGTCTTGACCGTGCGCAAGCACCCATAGGACGACGGTGATGGTGTGACGCACGACATCGACCAGCGCGCCGACATTCTCCCCGCTGTCGGGGTCGAAGCAGTCGGCCAGCGTCACGGGGGTGGCCAGGCCGGGCAGGCGTGCGCGACCGCCGGGGATGTGGCTCAGGAGCCCGGTCTTGTAGATCTGGGCCTCGCGGGCCCTGATCGGCCAGGTCTGTATCCACGCCCACAGCAGGTCACCGACCGATACCCCGCGTATCCGGATGACCGTCGGAGCGATCAGCAGCACGGCCAGCACGGCTACCACGATCGACAGCAGGGGGGATCCGGCGAAGAACCACAACATGATCACCAGTACCGCCGCTGCGACCGCCAGGGCCGAGGTCGTGGTCGTCAACCCAGGCACCAGCCCTGTGGATTCAGGCTTCCGCCATCCCGCATATTTCTGCTGGCCCATGAAATACCCTCTCTTGCTATGTGATTCGCCGGAAACTGGTGTCTCGCGGCGCGCCGCTACGCCGTCGTGGCGCGCTGCGCTGGGGCGGGGCGGGCGGCGGTGCCGAATTCGGGGTCGCCGCGGTCTGCCCTGAACGGCCTCCCGCCCGATTGGCGCCCGCGGCTCCGGACCGTGTGCCCGAACTGGTCGTGGGCGGGGCTGCGGCCTGCCCGGACCGACCGCGGCCACCAGGAGCTGCGGTGGTCCGCCCGCGGCCGCTGCCCGTGCTGCCCGAGGTCCGCGATCCCGTACCTGTTCCGCCGGAGCGTGCACTGGCTCCGGGGCCGCCGGTGGATATCGTGGTCGCGGTGTTGCCTGCCCGGTTACTCGCTGTGCCGGTGCCGGTTCCGCTGGTTTTTCCTGTGGCACCATTGGCTGCGTTCGCGCCGCCGGTTGCCGGAGGCGCGGCGGTGCTCGCGCGGGCATCGCTCCGCGAAGAGTTTCTGTCGCCGCTGCTGCTGCCGTTGCCGCGGGCGCGGGCGTCCCAATCACCGGCCCAGCCCGACGTGCGACGTCCGGCGTTCTGAACCATCGAGCGGCCCGAGCGGGCGACTTGGCTGATGGAGCGCAACATGGGAGTGCCGGCGAATCCCACGCTGGTGTTCCCAATCAGATTGGTCAGGACCGGCAGAGCGAAACTCGGGGCGGCCATCATCAGCACTGCCATCACCACGTCGTCACCGGAGGCGAAGCCGCCGGAGTCGAGTGCTTGGATTTGGAAGAATCCGACCGAGAATAACAGTGCAGCAACGGGTTTGAACAGGACGACGGTGACGCCCAGACGCAGCATCGCGGAGAAGACGGCTCTTCCGGCGCCGGTGACCGAGGCCGCGCCCGCGATCGGCAGCGCGACAGCGATGTACACCAACCATGCCTTCTGCAGGAACAGCTGAATCGCCAGCTCGAGGAACGCGATCATCCCCAGCAGACACAGCGCCACGGAGATGACGTCCGCGGTCTTCAGACGCGCGTCCTTGCCCGAGAGCGCGGTGGACAGCGCGTCAACCACATGTGTCGGGCCCGCTGGCCCGGCCGCGGACATGAACATCCATTGCGCCAGAGCCTCACTGGCGCCGGACAAAGCCAGCAGCGTCGGTGCCGCCAGCGTCGCGGCCAGCGCCCATCGCAGAAATCCGGAGAAAGCTTCCGGGGCGGCATTATCGCCCGAGAGCAGCATCCGCTGCGCCAGGATCTGCATGATCGCGATCAGCAGTCCGAGACCGCACGCGACGACCTGCAGTTCGCTGGTCATGTCGTTCATCTTTTGGACTGCGGTCACTTGCGCGGTTCCGGAGTCGTCGATGTTTACGTTGATGAACAGCTGCCACGCGTACTTCTGTAACCAGACGTACCCGGCCAGCACCCAGTTGACGATGCTTGCCAGCGTCGAGTTGACCGCGTCACCGGCCCCGTCCTTGATGTATTGGTTCGGGGTCTTGAGCGAGGTGCACAGTCCCAGCACGCTGATCCCGTCCGGACAGCCCTGATTGACCTTCCACGTCGGATCATTCGACGACGGATTCGAGGACGGTGCCGGGGATGGCGTCGTGGTGGGTGACTCGGTACCGGGAAACACGGTCGGGCCGAACGGCATGATCGGCGGCGCCGCCGACGGTGAGATCGTCGGCACCGCCGGCACCGGCGACGGCGCGGACGGTGAGGCGGGGAGCGGTATCGCCGGAGGGACCGAGGTCTGGGCGTGTGCCTGCCCGGCGACCAGCGCGATCAGGATCGCCACGGCCCCCACGAGACTGCCGACCCGGCGAGCTACCACGATGACCAGCCCACCGGGGTCGGCGCGTATTGCGGGCGGCTGGGCTCGTGCCCGCCGATCAACGCGACATCGTCGACCGATTGATCGGTCAGATACCAGTCACCCGCAGCCCACACCACCGACGTGTAGTAGGTGGAGCCCTGCGTGTCGCCGGGCAGGGGCGGATAGTAGAAGCCCACCTGCATCACCCCGGCACCCATGTCCTGCGTCGTCCACAGCGAAGGCCGGATGATCGGGTTCTTGCGGGCCAGGCAGCCGGGGTCGGACTGCGAGGGCGGGATCGAATAGGGCATCGGTGTGGGCCACAGTCCGGCGCGGTCGGCGGGCACCGCGATCAGCGGGATCGCCGCGGCGGTGTGGGCGTAGTTGCCGAAGGAGATGAAGTGATAGGCGGCCACCGCGGCACCCAGTCTGCTGTCGGCGAATCCGCCGTACATGGTGTCGCCACGCAGGTGGGTGGGGCCGTCGGCGGTGGTGAACGGCAGCGCCTCGCAGCGCACCCGCTCCCACAGCACCGGCCCGTCGACCGTCGCGTGGTTCTGCGGCAACACCACCCCGGCGGGATCCTTGGCCTGTTCCACGGTTTTGGGGGTCACTTCGGTGTCGACCACCAGCGGAGTTCCGAAGTTCTTCTTGAACCACTCGCTGTCCTGTAGCCGGGAAGAACCGCTCGGGCCGGTCGTCGGCGCTGGTGCGGCACCCGGGCGGGGGCCCGAGCTGGTGTGTCCGCAGGAGACGGCGATTCCGGCGACGGTCAGTGCGGCGGCAGCGGTGATCAGGATGTAGTGGCGGATCTTCACTGGCGGTATTCCTTTGAGCGACAGAGGTTTCGGGTTCAGGGTCAAGTCTGCGGGAGGGCGTTGATATTGGTCGGCATCGTCGGGTACGCCTTCACCGGCGAGGTGGGAGAGGCTGGGTCGGGCAGCTGGATCAGCCAGGTATCGCCCAGCCACACCACTGTGCGCGTCACCCCAGTGACCGACTGGTCCGGCTCGATGTACACCACCTCGACCGTCGCGGCCTCGGGGCTGTAGGCCAGGAACCGGAATCCCTTGATGTGCGCCAGCCGCGCAGGATTCGGGTCCCCGGTGATGTGCAGTTGGCTGCGTGCGGCCAGATATGCCTTCAATCCGGCACCTGCGGCGAAATAATCGCGCGTGACCTCGCCGTACTGATCGTCCCCGGCCAGATCGAGCAGGGTTTGGGAGTCTGTCGAGGCCAATACCACCCCGTTCATGTTGTGCGGGTAATGGATTCGGTCCGAACGTTCCAGGGAGGCCGGAGGTTTGATGGCGCCGTCGGTGAGCCAGTCCGCACCGCGGTAGCTGATGATCGACAGCCGCGCTGCGCCCGGCCCGCCTGCACCACACGCGCTGGACACTCCAGCCAGCATCACCACGACGACAACACCCAGCAGGCGGCGAATCATGCTGTTCTCCTCCATGTTTCAGTGAAACCAGTTCGCGATGTCGAATGTTTTGGCGGCCACGGCCGCCAGGAACAGGATGATCAAAAGCTCGCGCCATAGATCGAGGGCGTCGGCGCCGTTGTGGTACCGCAGCCAGGCCCGGATGGCTACCACGATGATCGCGGCCACCGCGAAGTATCCGGATAACGAAATCAGCTGTCCCGCAAGGTGCATGATCGGGTCGACCACTTGCGGCGGCAGTGGCTCGAATGCGGCAATCTGCTTCATGAGCTGCTGCCCATCGCCCAATTGACGATCGTTGCCGCCAGGGCCGCGACGAAGGTCAGGCACAGCCCCATAAAGATCCAGGACAGCACTTCGGATTTCTGCATCACCATCTTTTGGTAGTAGTAGATGCCCACCGCGCCGATCAGGGCGGCGACCGCGATGGCGCCGGTGAAGTAGTACAGCAGGTTCAGCATTTTGCTGATGACCTGCTGAAATGGGCCGCCGTCGGGGGTGGGCTGGCTGATCGCCAGCACCGCCACCTGCGCAGTAACTCTCATGGTGCCTCCTTGGCCGACGGCCCGCTTGTGGCGGCGTCAGCGATGGCGAAGTAGATGCGGGTGTACAGGCGCGCGAGAATCGTTGGGACGCTGGTGTTGTCGGCGCGTTGCGGGGACCAGCCCAGTGCCCCGCCGAGCGGGATGGCTGCGGCGGCGAGCGCGGGGTCGTGGTCCAGGGGCAGGATCGGCACGCCGGCCGCTTCGGCGGCGACGATCAGCTCTTTGAGCTGAATACCGCTGCCGCTGGGGCGGGTTGCCGGATCCGGGGCCAAGGCCACGATGGCGACTACCCGCGCGCCCAGCCCGGCCGTGGCGGTGAGCGCGCCCGCGAGCTGGCGCCCGCGCCGGATCCCCTCGACTGAGCGAACTGTGGTCAGTACCAGATACGGGCTCTCCCCCGGTGCCGGGCGCCACGCCGGATCGCGTGTGATCTCCCGCGAGCAGGCGCACCAACCATCCAGCGTGCTGGCACCGCTGCCTGGCTCCGCTGCCATGACCGACCACAGGGGCGGCACCGCCTCCGGGTCCGGCCTGGACTGCGAGTCCGGCGCGTTCTGGGGCCCGGTATCCGCGGCCGCCGCGCCGTCGCCGGTGTCTAGTTCGGCGGCGGGTGCGATGTCGGCGGCCGTATCGGTGGTCTCGGTGCTGAAGGGGTTGCTCACGTATTCCTCCTAGGTTCTCGTGGTGGCGGTCGTGGCGACCACTACGGGGGATCCGTTGCGCAGCACCACAGCGGCGGGTCCGGTCCCAGCGATGGCGGTGACGAGGCGGTCGGCGATCGACGAGGCCCCGGCGGGCAGCCACACCACCGGCGCCGGGGTGGTGGTGCCCGGGGTGGGTGGAGCATCGAACAGCCGCACGTCGCCGTGGGTGTCGGTCTTGGCTACCGCGCCCAGGTCGGGACGATCCTGCACTGGTGTGGCGATCGCGCCGTCGGGGGTCCGCTGATACGGTGCATCCGGGGCCGGGGCATCGGAATTCTTTGCCGCCGAAGCATTCTGGTTCGCGGCGTGGTAGTCCCGGCCCGCTGCGATGATCCAGTCCGCGGTGATGTCGGCGGGGGTGGATCCATCGGCTGCCACTCGGACCGTGCGGTACCCGCCGTCGGAGATCTGGGTCCACAGTCGCGAATCCATCAGCAGCGCTGGCAGATCCGAATTCTTCTGCACCTCGGTGGTCAGCAAGCTGAAGATGCTCGACACCTTCTGCACCGCTGATTGGGGCGGCAGGACAGTCATCGCGGCATTCACTGCGCTGGCGCCGAGAGTGATCGCGGGCAGCACCAGCGACGGCGCGGCGGCCGCCGCGCCCGCGGCCGCGCCTGCTGCTCCGGCAGCCAGGGCTGCGGCCGGTCCACCCACCAGCGCCGGAATCGCGGCGCTGGCCGCGGACGTCGCGATCTGAACCCCGGCGGTCACCAGCGACCCCAGCACCGCCGGATTGAGCACCTGCCCTAGAAACGAGGTCACCGAGGTGAGTGCGATCTGCCCGAGCTTGAGCACCGCCTGCAGCGGATCAGTCGGCGGGGCCGTGTTGGTCGGGTCTGCGGCCTCGGCCAGGCGCTGCGAGATCGAGGCCCCCGGCGCGAACGTCGCATCGGCCAAATCGCTACCCTGAATATCCTTGTCCGCGAAGGTAGATGCCCCGTTGATCAGGGTGTTGGCGGTCGCGGATGCCAGCTCACCGACCACCCCGAACGGATCGTGCGAGAAATCCAGCGACGACTGCGCTGCGATCCCCAACCCGGCGCGGGCCAGCGAAATCGACTTCGGCGCCGAACACGACAAGTCCCCGCCCAGACACCACTGGGCCACTCGCCCATCCAGCGGGCCGAAGCTCGTCGCGATGTCACGTTCGGGCCCGATGCCTTCCCCCTTGGGTGAGACATACATGTCCGGGAATTTGGTGACCGAGGGCTTCTTGTCCTGGCTCAGGCCCGGCCACGCCGCCGGGGCGAGCTGACCGGGCTTCCCGGCGAACAATGGTGCGGTGTCGCCGCGGGTCGGGTCCCCGAAGGTCACCGTCAATGCGACATCGTCGGCGCTAACTCCCTCGGTCTTGCCCGCCGCGACCTGCTGCGCCCACAGCGACACCGGCTCTGCGCCCTCGGAATAGCCCAGCACCACGAGTTTGGTGTTCGGGCATTGGTAGATCACCCGCGCGGCGACCTGCGACAATCGCTGAAATCCGTCCAGCACACTGGATTTGTAAGCGGCCTCCAGTTGCTGACCGGCGGGAGCGGCCGGATACGGAATATAGGTTCGCTCCATGGTGAACCCATCTGCCCGGGCGGCATTCACGACCGGGATGATCACCCCGGCCAGCTCGCCGGTGTCCGCGCCGGTCGGCGCGGGCACCGAGGACTCAGCGGTGCCCTGCACCGCGAGCATGTGAATGTCCGGACACCCTTGCCCCGCAACAGCGTCCGCGACCGCCACCGGAGCCCCCGCCGCCAGCACGGCGCCGGCCAGCACTTCAGCGACGGCCCGTAACAGGATCATCAGCTCGTCTCCGACCCTGCCAGCAGCTTCGACAGATCGGACTCGTGCCAGGTCTTGAACCCTGGCATCCGGCACCACTCCAGCGCCGGATTCTGTTCCTGGGTGACCTCGAGAGTGACCGCGACCTGATCAGAAGCCCCCGCATGCAGCAAGGTGTCGGCATCGATGCGGTGATCGGACACCTGGACCGTCAGCGCGAGTACCGGCAGTTCGGCCTCACGGCGAGTCTGCCCAGCCACGAAAACTGCCTTCATCGCAGCCGAGGTCGATGCGCTGACCTGATCTCCGGGCAGGTAATGGTGGAAGTCATTAGGGTGAAAAGTGCCGTACCACAAGGCTTCCCCCTCCACATCGCAGATACCGAACGCGCCGGCCTCGTCGTCTCCCGCTGCCCACAACACGATCCGCGGCGCACGGGCGGCGGCGACGGCCAGCTCCTGGGCTTGGTGGGCGAGGGTTGCCGAGCGCAGCCGGTCATAGTCGATGCCCAGCTGTTTGCGTAGCTGGGCCTTGAACTTGGGGAAGAGGGTGCGGGTGTTCAGGTCGTGGGCTTTGACCCACTCGTATACTTCGGTGTGGCTGGTCATCGCCCTGAGCGTGGCTGCGTTCTCTTTGACAGCAGCGGCTGCGATTTCCCACTCTGATTTCGGCATTGCTTGTGCTCCTTCATGATTGGTGGTGAATTCATGCCGCTTTGTCTTGAATGCGGATGATGGTGAACACCCCGCCCTGGCCGGTCACGGTGATGTCGAGCAGCCACAGCACCGGCGGCTGCCCGGCCGCGGGCAGATACCGCACGGCGGTCTCGTACACCCCTCCGCCGTGATCGGTGATCGACACACACCACGGCACTTGCGGCGGTGTCGACGAAATACCTTGGGCCAGTTGTGGTTCTGCAGGCAAGCCCGGGCCGCGATCCGTGAGGTCCAGTGCTGCTTTCGGGTCTCGGGCATCAAAATATGCATGCTCGTACGCGGCGATCACGCCCGGGCCGGAGCCGCGGTCCCCGGCGCCGTCGGTGACCACCGTCCCTCCGACCGAGCCGACTGCACAGAACGGCGCCACCGTGGTCGTCGGCGCGGCTGTCGAGACCACCGGATACAAATCCGCGGTGGCGGAATCGTGACGGGTTCCACCCCGCACGACACTGAGCACGACGACCCCGATGACGACCGCTATGGCCGTGACCGCGAACCACGAACCACGCCTTGCCTTCACCGGGCGCCGCCGCGCTGCGGTGCGTGGCCGGCCGGGCTCTCCGGCCTTGGTGCGGCGGCGTCGCCGCCGGACCGAGACCGGAGTATCAGGGTCGCGGGTGATGACTGGGTCCTCCAGCCACCGCCGCCACAGCTCGGTCTCGGTCATCGGCAAAATCCTTCAATTCGGTTATCGCAGCGCGGCTTGCACCGCGCCCAGAACTCCGTTGATCGGCCCGGCCAGCAGTCCGGCCTGCTGCGGGGACACCGGCGCGATTGCCTGCACCGCGTGCCGCGCCGAGGCGACCGCCCCATTCACCTGGGCTGCAACCCCATTGACCGCGCCACTCACCTGGGCCGACACCCCGTTCACTGTGCCGTTCACCTGCGCTGCGACCCCGTTTACCGCGCCGCCTACCTGGGCGGCCACCGCCTGCACCGGATCCGAAGCAGGCGCGGCGGCCGGTGCGGGCGCAGGCCGGGGTGCGGGGACTGGCGCTGTGGCGGGGTGCTGGTCGAGCTTGCCGCCCAGCGCGCCGCCGATCACCGAGCCGGCCATCGCGCCGACCGCGGCCGCGCCGACCATGGCGGGCACGCCGAGGATCAGCGAGCCCGCCGTGCACCCGATCAGGCCGCCGGCCAGCGCGGCGGGCACAGCGGCCAAGCCCAGGGTCGGGATCCCCGCGACCGCCGCACCGACCCCGGCCCCGATCGCCAGTCCCGCGAAACATCCGCCGATCGCCGCGATCGGCGTCACGATCAGGCTGCCGGTATAGCTGCCGGTGATCCCTGCGGCCAGCGCGGCGGCGGCCGCGTGATCGGCGGACTGGCGCGGATACCCGACCGCGTCGAAAACCCATGCGGTGCCCCACTCCAGCTCATCGGCGCCCGCCTGCGCGGCGAAGACCACACCGGGAGGAATGAACCCCGGTGCCTCGATCCGGGCATCGCCGAAACGAATCAGATGCGGGTCCACTGGAGCGGGCACCTTGGCGGGCACGGGCGCGGAACCCTTGTGCGGGCTGGCATTCGGTGTGTTGGAGGGGGCTTGGACGGTGACCAGCTCTTGTTGCTGCGGGCGCGGGCGCGGCGGCACGATGGGCAGATCCTGCACCGGCACGTACTGCGGCTGGGGTGGGGGTGGCGGGGCAGCTTGCGGAGACGGCGCCGCGGCGTGCGGCGCCTGCGGCGAGGGCGAGGGCGCCGGATCCGCAGCCGCGCTCACCCCCACGCAGACGCTGCACGCTACGGCTGCCGCGGCCACCGTGAGTCTTCTGTACATCGAAATTCCTTTCCTACCAGTTGATTTCCGCTTACATCACGCCGTCTGAAATGTCAGGAACCTCATCGCCGCCCCTTCATGAATCACCCAGAACATGCCGACATGCATCCGGCGCACGTATTGCGGAAGCACCTGGAACACCCATTTCGCGTGCGCGGTATTGATGGAAAAGCCCCACGGGTCGCCACCGACCTCGAGCTGCCAGCGGGTGCCTGCGGCCTCGGTCACCGTGTCCGGCAGCGCTGAACGGCCAAGGAAGATAGCCACGCCTGCGCCCAGCAGCCGTCGCTGCATCTGCGGATCCCGCGAATAGCCCTCGATGCTTTGACCGGCCAAGATCAGTCCGACATTCGCCGCGCGTGCGGTCTCGAGAACCTTCGCGGCCTCCTCGGCGGCATCGACCTCACGCTCGACCATCTGAGGAAATTCATCGACGATCACCGCGACCGGCTGTTGGCGTGCCGGGTCGATCGGCGACTCTGCCCGCGAGGCCAGAAAGTCCCGGAGATCACGCAAGATCAGGTTCGCCAGCAGCAGCTCCGGCGCCAGCACCGGATTCAGAGAGACGATCGTCGCCGACCCCGGCGCTAGCCGCGAAAATGACCATCCTTCACCGGTTTTCGGCAGATATTTCCTCAGCGGAGCGAACATCGCATCGACATCGGCGGCTACCATGCCCGCGTCGGTCTGGCCGAAGCGATCCTCTTCCACAATCGGTCCCGCGAGCCTGCGGCCCAGAACCTTCACCGGATCGGCCAAGCGGTCGGTCAGTTCCTCGAGCGAGCGGACTAGCGGCTTGGTGCCGCGGCCGTCGATCACAAGGTCCAGCACGCGCCGCATCCGCTGGCTGTAGAAGTCGGTACTGCTCGCCTTGGGCGCGATGAACATCAGGCGCTCGAGCAGTTGCTCACGGGGGCAGTCGAAAAAGTCCCAGCCTCCGCGCACCACGCGCACATCGGCGGCCGACCCGACATACTCACGCTGGCGGCGGGCGTCCTCACCGAACCGGTTCGCGTCGTACGCCTGGGCCTTCAGGTCGATCAAGACCGATGTCATACCGACCCGGTTGGCGGTCGCGTGGAATCCCGCGATCAATTCGGTCTTGCCGGTGCCCGATCCGGCCAGGATCAATGCCCGCATCTGCCCGGCCACCTGTGGCGCCAGTAGCAGATCGCACCCTGGTGCGGTGAAGTGCGAGGAACGCTCCACATCGGTGAGCCGGTCTTCGGGCACCACGATCCCGATGCCGTATCGGATGGCCGTGTCGACCTCGACCGGCACGGGGGCGGTCATGCGCCGCTCGGGATCGATCACCCGCAGGTCCACGGTGTGTTCGTCGAGGCTGACCCCAACCGACCTCGCGGTGAGCTCGTCGTCCGCGCGGCGCACCGCTTCCGCGATCTGCGCGGTTGCCAGGACGTCATCGGTGCGGCCCTCGAGCACCCGCAGCCGCAGATGCCTGCGCGCCAGCACGAAGGTCCCCGGCGCAGCCAGGGCCCCCGCCGCCAGCGACACCACCGCGGGAGCGACCAGAGTCTCGAACCGGCCTGCCCGCATCAGCGCTATTGCCCACGCCAGCGAGCCCAACACGACCGCGACGCCAGTGGCCGCACCTGCGACCATCCACCACCGCTCCGGTGTCAGGAACATCCACCACCGGCGATGCTTGGCTGCGGCATACCCTCGCAGTCCCGCCAGCCATGCCAGCCCGATGATCACTGCGCCCGGCGCGATGACTACCAGCAGCATTGCACCAAGCACGACCGCGAGTACTTCGCTGCCCGTTGTGGTCGAGGTCGGCGACTTCTCGCTCGGCATTTAGCCCTCCCCGGTTCGTAGCCTTCGTGACTGCGGCGATCGGCGTCCGGCCGTCGCGGGCGGTGCCTCGCCCCCCGGGTAGCCAGATCAGCGGACAGGCAAGTTCCACTAACAGATAGAACTTAGATAGAATATGAATAGAATGTCAATAGGAATGCATTCTATTCAGTGTCCGTTTTGAGCGATGCCGCAACCACGCGCCGCCCACAGGATTGGGGGGACTGTCGATGGCCGATGTCGACGTAGTTGGCGGTACCATCCGCTGCATGAGCATGGCGGTGTCGGCGCAGCGGGCGCGATTCGGAACGCGTGTGAGAAACGTGCGGGAAGACATCCGGGATCTCACGATCGCTGAAGTCGCCGATGCCGGCGGACCGTCTCGGGGTCGCATGGTCTCGCTGGAGAACGGCACAGGGACGTTGCCGGGGGACGCAGTCCTGGCTCGACTTGAGAATGCCTTGGGCCTCAAGAAGGGCACCGCCAAGGAATCACTGAAGAACGACACAGATCTCGTACTGGAGGACGGCAGGGTCATTCCGTACCCTTCCGAGCCGGTGTACTACTCCGAACAAGAGGTGGAGCAGCGCATCGAGTTCGAGCGGGCCATGCTCCGACACAGCCACGAGATGGCGATCTTCAAACGAGACGACATGTTCGTCTTGCCTCCCGGGCGATTGCAGGAGATCACCGATCTGTTGAACTCCCTCCCTCCTCGGGCCACCCCACCGCCCGAGGATTGAGCGTTCCTCGGGCCGCGGGCGTCGCCCTCTGCGCCCTCGGCCCGAGGAACGCTGATCAACCTGGGGCAGGAATTCCGAATACGCCACGTTTCGTGCATCCGGCGGTCGCGCCGCGCCGGCCACCGTTCGTGTGCCGGGCGAGGATCAGAGCAGTGAGCGCGTCGGCCTCGGCTTCCACTTTCCGGAAGCTGGTCGGATCGAGCCCTGGACCTACCGCGAGCCCGTTGCCGCTGACACCGGTGAGCTGGTTTGCTGCGGTCGCGACTGAAACTGCACGTTCGCGGTGGTGCCCCTGCAATAGGTGCGCAGCGATGTGCACCATCGTTCGCCGCCAGGACGCTGGAGACTCGGCGTGGCGGTGGAGCGCGACGATGTCATCTCCGCGGTCGAACAACAGGCCGCACAATCCTGATGGAAAGCCCTCTGGCAACGGTAGCCAGATGATCGGTTTCCCTACTTGGCGTTCGGTTGCCTCAGACAGATCTGCCATGGTCCAATCGGTCGGCAGTGCCAGCTGTTCGGCGATCTCCCCGAATCGTCGAGCGTGTGGGCACCGTGACTGGTCTGGTAATACGGCCAATGTCTACTTCTTTCCCCCGAGCACCTGATAGAAGAGTTCTCTTGACGGGTGAGTACATGCGCAGCACGTCGCCGCTGGCGTACTGCGCCGGCTGCGCGTTCAGGAGGACCGCGGCACCGCACAGAACGGCGGCCATTGTGGAGAAGCACACGGCGGACTTCGATTCTCATCAGGCTGCTTTCACGTCGAACGGAGCCCTCCCCCGCTGACGGCGTATGCCGTCTCCGAAGGGCTGCGGACGCATCAAGCCGGATGATTGAGCAGTGCCGACAGGACCTTGTTCCGTATGGAACAAGTGCGTTACCAGCCGACTCTAATCGGTTGCTGCGCAACCCGCAATCACAGATGAGATCGCGTTCTCTCTTCGAGGCGATGTCAAACCTGCACTTAGCCACCGGATTAGAGACAAGCACAGCGGGAAGCCATCGCATCTGCTGACATCGAGTCGTGAATTTGGCGGTAGCGCAACATATTTCATGCCTTCGAACTGGGTTGACTACGGGGCGACATCGGGTGCACAGGCGTATCCCGCTCGCGCCGAATGAGGTTCACTGGTAGAACCAAGCAGGTGACGACGCCTGTGCACATGACGTTCGATGACGACTACTACGCGGCGCCAGAGAAGGTCATGCATCAGCTGGCCGAGCAGGGGCCCATCCATCGTTTTTCGGCGCCGCAGGGCATCGACGGCTGGATGATCACCGGCTATGAGCTCGCTCGCGAGGTTTTCACCCACCCCCATGTGGCGAAAACGCCGGAGACCATGAACGGCTCCTACCTCTTGGACGTCAGCAACCTGTCGCGGCGCTCAAGATTCAACCGCTGGGCGAATGCACATCTGATTACGCATATGCTCGGGTCCGAGCCGCCCGACCACGAGCGGTTGCGCGCGGTCGTCGCCGAGCCGTTTAGCCAGCGTGGCCTGGCCGCCCGCGTCCCTCGTATCACGCAACTTGCCGATGACTTGCTGGACCGGATGGATTCCGCAGCAACAGCTGAATTCGATCTATCGGCGGCGTTTGCTGTGCCGCTGCCGGTTCAGATCGCAGCGGAGATCACGGGCGTTCCGGTCGAGTATTCGGACACGATCACTCGGTCCTCGGCCGTGCTCGGCGACTACCTAACCTCGAGCGTGCCTGAACTGCGCAGTGGGGTCATCGATTACGCCCGGATGATCTTACCGTTGATGCTCGCGCGGCGGTTCGCACCGCGCGATGACATCCTCAGCACGCTCGCTGCCGCTCACCGCCGCGGGGAGATAAGCTTCCGTGAGGCCACCTCGACGGCATCGATCATTCTGCTGGCCGGACATGAGGCGGTCACCTCGATGATCTTGACCAGCATGTTTGCCCTGCTGACCCATCCCGCCGAGATGGCTCGGGTGCGCGAGGATCCCAAGTCCCTCGATGCCGTGATCGAGGAGGCATTACGGGTGTACACGCCGCAACCGGTGGCGACACTGCGTGTGGCGACCGAGCCGATCACGCTGGCCGGTCAAGACATTCGTGCAGGTGAATGGATCTGGATCTCCTTGCTTGCTGCTGGCTACGATTCCCGGGCCAACGAGTGCCCGCATGCCTTCGACTCGACACGGAAGCCGCGACGATCTCTGCCGTTCGGTCACGGCATTCACTACTGCCTCGGTGCCCCACTCGCGCGCACGCTCACCCGCATCGCGGTCACTCGGCTCCTGGACCGGTACCCTGATATCGCGCTGGCGACAGGCGCGGACGAGCTGCGGTGGCGGCGCGCGATCTTCTTCCGGCGCATCGTGGAAATGCCCGTCATCCTGCGATGACCCGCTACAACCAACCTCGGTCCTGACGGAAAGACATCATCCGCTGGGTTGCCGCTCGCTGACTCCGCCGTCCGGCGAATTCGCACCAACGCGTCATCCCAGGTAGCAGGCGACGCGCCCCATCGAGGCTGGTGACGAGAGCGGCGCCAGCTATCACGGTGCCCTGGGCCCACTTTCGATCGGGTAGTCCGAGCAGATCAGCGTTGTCCTTCCCCAGGACCAGGCGGCCGTAGGCGCACAGGAGATCGGTGGCTGCTGCTCGGTGAACTCGCTGCCCCGGACCGTGGCCGTCACCGACCACGAGAGGGCCGATGGCGTGGATGAGCGCTTGTGCCAGACGTCGGGAATCCTGGTCGGGGGCACCGAATTCGTAGTCCGCCTGGATCCCCAGCATGCGCCAGTAGTCGTTTTCGGTGCTCGGCAGAAGTTCCGGGCGCACGCCGATGAGGTGTCCGACGTAGCGCCAGAGGTGGTAGACCGCGTTCCTCTCGCCTGCAGTGAAATGCAGTCCGCAGACTTGTGATCCAGCCAGCGGCGCAACTGCGAACAGCATGACCGTCCCCGCGAGCTGTGAGGTATTGAGCGGAATGTCCCAAGCCTCGCTGTCCCAGTCCGGACGCCGGGCCATCCCTGCACGGACCAGCGCGTGAGTCAGGCGCACCTGCACGACGCCTTTGAATCCGGGGGCAAAACGATGCATCCCGCCGGGCGTGGTGACATCCATCCACCACTTCACGGTCTCGGCCAGCCGTCGAGGTGCCATACGCTCCAGGTTTCCGGTACGCACGAGCGGTTTGGTGGCGCGGTATGCCAGGTAGCCGCCGCACAGCGCCAGCATGGCCAGGGCGGACAGGCCGATCAGCCCGGTGCGGGCGGTGACGCGGCAGGCCAGGTCGAGCTGGTCTGCATCGATCCAGTAGGGCTCCTCCAGGGCCGCGAAGAAGTCCCGGAGTTCGGCGGGCGGGTCGGAGACCGCGGTGATTCCATACTCGAGGGCGGTGTCGAACAGGGCGCGGCCTCGGCCGGGCGGGAGCCTCTGGATCATCGCGACCACGGCATCGGCGGGCGGGTCGCCGAGGTGGGGGTAGCGGCGCAGATACGCGGTGCGCTGCGCGGCGGTGGCGCGGATATCGCCGGGAGCCAGGTGCCGAAGGGCTGGGAACGGGATCTGGGCCGGGGGCCGCTCGGGCTGAGGTTCGGGATATCCACTGGTCATGTCAATGCCGCAGCACGATCGGGACCAGGATGCTGGGCCGGAACAGGCTGGCCGGTGGGGCGATCAGGGACATCACCCGCTCGAATGCGTGCGCGGCGCGGGGGTCGGTGGTGGCTCGGGCCAAGACCTGATCCAAGTAGCGGTGTTGCGCGCGGATCAGCGGTCCGGTCGGTGCATTGATGGTGCCCTTGTAGCGGCCGTCCTCGGCCGTCGACATCATCCACGGTGCCGCCGATGCGGCTGTGATCGCTGCGCGCGCCGCGCGGGCGGTGCGGGGGCCGATGTCGCGGTGGCGTTGCGCGGCCGCGCGCAGTCCGATCGCGGCGTCGATCGTGGTCGACATGCCCTGCCCGTACACCGGATTCAGGCAGGTGTGGGCGTCCCCGAGCGCGATAAGTCCGTCCGGGGTGTTATGAGCTTCGAGGTGTCGTCGCACGCTCGGGCCCGGGCGAAAGCCCCAGACCTCCCCTACAGGCTCAGCCGTGTGCAGCATATCCTCCAGCAGCGGTTCGCGCTCCTGGAGCTGGGCGAGCATCGTGGCGAATCCTTCTGCGCCGGAATCGGGTTCGTGTCCGCGCATCCCGCCGAGCGAGATGATCCACTGATCCTCCGAGATCGGTAGCACCGCCCCGGTCCGGGGCTGCTCGCGGGTGGCCTGCACGTACAGAGCGGAGTAGCCGAGTCGCGAATCTGGAGGGCGGTGCACGATGCGGCTGGTGTAGGCCACGCCGGCGTCGACGACGTCGACCGGCAGCGGGGCACATCCCAGGGCGGCGAGCCATCGCGGCAGTCGAGTACCCCGGCCCGAGGCGTCCACCACCAGCTCGGCAGGCTGCCGCGACTCGGTGACCCGCCCACGCCTGCGGATCCGCACGCCGGTCACAGCGCGATCGGACCCGAGCAGCCCGACCACCTCCGCTCCCTGCACAACCTCGATCACCGTGCCGTCGACAGTCCGTGACGGCGGGCGCCAGACGCGGGAGCGCACAACGTGATCGAGCAGCGGTCGAGGGCAGCTCAGGAACGCGAGGTCGGTATGGTGCTCGGCCATCGGCCCCGCCGAGGTCAGCCAGCGCAACCCACCGGACATCGCGACCAGGACCGCACCACGGGCCAACAGCTCGGAGCGCACGCCGGGCAAGAACTGCTCAAGGCGGCGGTGCCCGCCCTCCAGCAGCAAATGGGCGTGCCGCGACTGCGGTACCCCTGGCCGGAAAACAGGCTGGTCCGGATATACGTCGCGCTCGACGACGATCACCCGCTGCGCGGCGCCGCGCAGCGCCCACGCCGCCAGCATGCCCGCCAGCCCGCCACCGATCACCACCGCAGTTCCACGCTCCCGGGCCCCGGTGGTGCTCACGTTGTGCACCTGGGCTCGCTCGTCGACCTGCTTGGCGTGGTCATCGGCGTCGTCGTCCGATCATGCGGCCGAGAATGCCGTCCCGCGCGTCGACCAACGCCAGGTCCGTCCACCGCGCCCCCGGCTTCAGACTGGGAACGTGCACACTGGCTGTCACCTCGACACCGTTGGCAGCCAATATCTTTCGCATCTGGTCTGCCAGGAGTATCAGACGGCCAGCGGCTTTCAGAGTCGCGATGACGACAACTACTGCCTGGTCGGCAAGCACCGTTGTCGCCGCGGCCCCGACAGCATCCGCGGCGCCTTCCTCGACGTGCAGTACACCGACCACCTGCTGGTCGCGCAGCAAGACCAGAACCAGTCCGTCGCTGATTTCGGCCAGACCGCGAGCGGCCTCGATCGAGATCGGCAATGCTCGGGCGCTCATTGTGCCGATCCCCGGCGCTGTGCCTGCGTGTGCAGGTCTCGGCATACCATCGACAGCGATGCAGCAGCAGCCTCGAGGCCGCGCCCCGGGTGGATCTCGCCCCGGTCCCGGTGTGCCTTGGCGATCAGCAGGACCACGCCCATCAGCTGCGCCAGCAAGAGCAACTGCTCCCGAGGTGGATCGATCACCGCGCGATCGAGTTGGGCGAGTCCATACGCGACGCGCGCCGTGCACGCGCCGATCTCGCGTCTGGTCGTCTCTGGCGGTGCGGTCTGCGCAGACCGTCCCAAATCCAGTGCGGCCCCCGCGATTCGCTCGGTCATGGCGGGCTGTGCCCGGTGAGACCATTGCGCAAGGACTCCCGCGGTGCGAGCGGCAGCGTGCGCCCACACTCCCGTCGCGGCCGGAGGGACGGGCCGCAGCGTGGCACCGATCTGCCCGGCCGCAGTGATCATCCGGGCCCACATGACCGGATGGCTGAGCCGGATATCGCCGCGGTCGTGCGCGCCGCGCACGTGCTGCGCCTGCCACATCATCGCAGCGTGGGCTTGGGCGGCGTAGCTGGTGTCCCAGGCGCCGCGCAGCACCGTGAGCGCCAGGTCCCTGCCCAGGTCGATATCGCGGTAGAGCCTTCCGTCGTGCGCCAGCGCGTACCGGGTGATCGGGGTCGCGCCCGAGGCTGCCCAGATCTCGGTGCTGGTAGACCGGATCCGCGCGATGAACTCGCTCTCGGAGAGGCTGGCAACCGCGGCCGCCCGGATCATCAGCTCGAGATGAACTCGGACGTTCGCAGGGGCCCGACGTTGCTCGATGTCGAGTGGATCATCGACGTCGATCTCGGGCCGGTGCTGCGGTAGCGTCAGCCCGTACTGCTGCAGCCAAGCCGCTCTGGATTGCTGGGTCATGTCCCCTCCTGGATATTCGGTTGTTTCTCCGGATTGTGCGATGCGCTCGGAACTTGTTGTTCTGCACCGTGTTTGCACTGCGGATCTCGGATTCCGATGCATGTCATGACCGTCGCGGCCACGCCGATGAAAGATGCGATGACTGCGGCAATAGTGTTGTGGCTCATACGGTCTGGCCTTAAATCTCGCTTTCGCCCGGTCTCGCCGCCGCGCCGTGGCCAGAAGTCCGGCAGCTGGTCGAGGTCTCGCCGCAGGCTCGCCACGCCCCAGGTGCGGGTAACCGGAGCAGGCTCTGGGGCCGATGGACGGGCGACGTCGAAGACCGTGGAACCGGCGGTCACGACGCGGTCCCGCGTCGATAGGCGAGCACCGCATCCTCCTGTGTGACGGTGGCGATTTGCATTCCGTCATCGGTGTAGAGCTGTCCGGTAACCAGTGCCCGGGAGCCTGCGGCGGTAGGCGATTGGGTCGCGTAGAGGGTCCAGGCGTTCATCCGCGGTGGCCGGTGGATCCACAGGTGATGGTCGAGCGTGGCCGGAACGATCCGGTCCGCACCCCAGGCCAGGCCGTATCTAGTGACGATCGGATCCAGCGGTGTCTGGTCGCTGGCGTACGCGAGCACCGCGGCATGGATGAGCGGGGCGTCCGGCAGTGTGCCGTCCGCGCGCATCCACGCCCGGCACACAGTGGGGCGACGGCCTTGCTTCTGCAGCACCCACGGGGGCGCATCGGTGTACCGAATGTCCAGCGGCATCAGCGACTCCGAGAACATTTCCAGGCCCTCTCGGTCCGCGAAGGATGCGGCGATCTGCGGCAGGCCCTGCGGGGCTGGCACCCTCGGCATCGGGACCTGATGTTCGAGCCCTGCCCGTGAGGCTTGAAATCCGGCGAGGAACACCGCCACTACCTGCTCACCCTGGTAGGCGGTCACGGCGCGGCTGGCCAGCGAACGCCCATCGCGCAAACGCTCGACGTGATAGGACACCGGCTCATCGAGGCTGCCGGCCCGCACGAAATGCGCGCTGAGCGTGTGCAACGGCCGCCGTTCATAGTCGGTAACAGTGCGCCCGGCGGCCATAACGGCTTGCGCCAGGAATTGACCGCCGAAGACACGCTTCCAACTCTTGGTCGGATGGTGGCCGGTGAAGGTGTCCGCGTCGGTCGGGTCGAGGGCGAGCAGGTTCAGTAGTTCTTCGAAATCGGTTGTCTGCGTGTAGGTCACAGAGGTTCTCCAGTCTGCTGGACGGGTGTTCCGGGTGCAGTGCGGACGCTCCGGCGGGCGGGTCGGTGCGCGGGGAGCTGAATCGCCACCGCGGCGAGCGCGCCGAGCAG
This sequence comes from Nocardia albiluteola, assembly GCF_018860155.1. GTDB lineage: Bacteria > Actinomycetota > Actinomycetes > Mycobacteriales > Mycobacteriaceae > Nocardia > Nocardia albiluteola. Next base: position 94,624 of record NZ_JAHKNI010000005.1, on the reverse strand, counting down.
CACGACGACGCTGGTGATCGCGAAGAGTCGGTGTATCGAGGGGATGTACTGCGGGCCGGGGGCCACGACCGCGGCCACGATCGCGACGCCGAGCGCGGACCCGGTCTGGCGCAGGGTCAGGCCCATGCCCAGCCCGGCGCTGATATCTGCCTCGGGCACTGTGGCGGCAGTGATGATCGCCAGGCCGGTGACCGTAGCGCCGACCCCCACGCCGAACGCGATCGCTAACGGCCACCACAACGGCAGATCGGTGGTGGCGGAGAAGTGTTCGCTTGTGCAGACTGCGCAGGCAGCGGCGATGAGTGCCATTCCGGCGGCGCACAGCCATCCGGGGCGCCGCGCGGGCACACCTCGACCGCAGATCGGGGCCGACAGCATCGCCGCCACCCCGATCACGCCGATACAGCCCGCGGTATGCAGCAGTGATTGACGCCAAACCTGCTGCAGGAAAACGGGAATCGCCAGGAGCACCACGCCCATCACGACGCCGAGTGCGGCTTGGACCGCGCCCGAGATAGCGAACGGCGTAGACCTGCGCCACAGCCGTACCGGCAGCCCCGGCCGGGTGTGGGTAGCCCCGCGCCAGCACGCGGCCGCGCAGCCCAGCAGCCCAGCGACCGTCAGCGCCATTGTGGCCGTGGCCGCGCTGGCCGTTCCCCAGGAGTGGCCCTCGGTCAGGGTCGCGACCAGCATCGCGACGCCGCCACTCCATAGCAGCGCCCCGACCAGATCCGGCCTCCCACGCTGATGCCGGGTATCTGGTGGCAGCGCTATCACGCTCAGAGGGATAAGGATCGCGCAGACGGGTAGGTTGAGCAGGAAGATCGCTTGCCACCCCCACCACGTGACTGCCGCCGCGCCGACGGCCGGGCCGAGCGCGGCTGCCAGCGCTCCGGCTGCCGCCCACGCGCGGATTCCGGCCCCAGCGCGGTCCGGCGGAACGCTGGCCAGCACCGCTCCCAAGGCCGGGGACAGCATCAGCGCCGCCGCGACGCCTTGAGCGACCCGCGCTGCGATCAGCACGCCGGCGTTCGGCGCCAGTGCGCACCCCAACGACGTGACCGCGAATCCGAGCACCCCTGCCACCAGCACGCGGCGGTGCCCGATGGAGTCGGCCCATCGGCCTGCGACGGTCAGCACGGCCGCGAAAGCGGTCGCGAACCCACTGATGACCCACGCCAAATTCGGCCCGGCCGCTGGAAACCGCATCGCCAGCGCGGTGAACGCGAGATTCACTACAGTGGCGTCGAGCAGGGCGAGAAATGTTGCACTGCAAGCGATCAGAAGAATCCAGGAAGCTCGCGGCGGGCTTGCGCGCCCCGAGTCTGGCCAGTGCAGCTCGTGAACCAACTGCCCGCGCGAGGGAACGAGATCAGGATGCGCTGTCCGTACCTGGGCGATGATCTGCTCGGTAGTCAGGTCGTGGCCGTAGCGCCGCGTCCGCACCGGGAATTCGAGGCGCTCGGCCCGTAGTTCGGCGAACTTTGCAGCGTGCTCCCCCCGGTGTGGATGTGCTGCCGCGAATGAGGGGCTGAGCCGCCACCGCTCGAATGCGGCGATGTCGTCCCATACGGTGATGGAGGCCAGGACCGCACGATCCGTGGCGGACACACGAACGAGATCGAATCGTTTCAGCCCGTCCGCTGTGTCGAGGGTCGACAGGGTGGCCGAGAACGCGTCGGTGATCCATGTTTCCAGCCGGTGGGGGCCGGTGATCACGTTGACCACCGCGACCGCGCGGGCGGATCGCGCCGCCGGGCTGATCATCGTCGCCCTCCGACGGCATCGTGGGCCAACGCTGACATCCACTGTGTCACTTGAGGATTAGCGGTATATGAATCGTGGGGGCCGATCGAGCCGGCGAGGCGCACCAGTGCCGTTCCGTCGGCGGCGTTCGCCGCGAGATTGGGTCCGATTGCGGCGGCGAGCTGGGCCGCCAGGTGCGGCAGTTGTCCGATCGGATCGGCCACCACCGCCCCGATCACCTGCTGCATCTTCGCGGCGGCGGCCTGCGCCTGCTGTGCCGGCGGCGCCGGGTCAGGTGAGACCGCCGCCTGCGCCACGCGGTCAGAGATGCTGCGACCCGGCAGATAATCGACTTGGCCGCCCTGGACATTGACGTCGTCGAGCAATGTTTGGGTCGTGGCCGTGGACAACGCCCCCGACACTGCCGCTCCCGCCGAGGTGACCGCCGTAATCGGGTCGCGGAAATCGGTATGCGCCGCGACTCCTGCCGCGAATTTCACTGCATCGGCGTTGTCGGGGGCATTGCAGGCGAGATCCCCGTCCGCGCAGATCTCCACAACCCTCCCGTTGACGGTCCCGAAATCCTGTGGATTCGACGCGATTCCACCATCGGCGGGCACCGGCGCCAGCCGCACGGACTTGGTCGAGGTTCCGGATGTTCCCGGCACCGGGTCCGGGGATTGTTGCCCGGGGCGGCCCGGGACAGCATTCGGGCCGGGTGGGCGGGTCCAGTCCGATATCGCAGCGATGCCCGCGATGCGATCCGAAGGCACCGGCCCCGTCCCTGCGCCCTCCCGACGGGCGAAATCTGTTGCAGCACCGGCCCCTTGGGAGTACCCGACAACCGCGATCCGCGAGGTTGGGCACTGCGCGGCAACGTCCGCAGCCGTGACGTCCAGCCGCGTCTGCGCCTGGAGGGCCGACGCGGCGAAAGTCGGGCCGGGAGGGGTGCCAGGCACGCTGCCGAAACTCGCCGGGTAGGGGATGAAGACCTGGGCCATGTCGTTGTCGTGGGCCAGCGGGCCCAGGATGCTGCCGAGCATGCCGGTATCGGCTTGCGGATCCGGGGAAGATTGGCCGGTCCCCTGGATCCCGATCACCACCAGCGCGCGGCAGCCCTCTGGCAGCGGTCCGGCACCGGTATCCGCGGCCGCCGTTCCGGTGCCCACGCCCAACGCCGCGGCGACAAGGGCGGCCGACCCGAGCACCCCTCCGAACTTTCCTCGGCTCACCGCGCATCCTCCGACCGAACTGCCCTTTCCGGGCTTTCGCCCGATGCAGCGGGACCTCGCCGATCGGTCAATGCCCCAACTGGCGACGATGTGCCGTAGTCATTCAATTGAGCTGTGCTGCTTGTCAACTCGACGCGATCGCCGAGAGAAGAGATGGTCATGCTCACTTGCCCTTCGCAATTGGCGTCCAGGCCGCGGGCGTGCACCGCTGCGATGGCTGGTGATCATCGACGCTCGCACGGACCTCGACCGGGACCGGACGCGTTCAGAACTGCCCGCCCGGGTGCGACCCATCGGCGGCTATCGAAAAGCGGGGCCGCGCAATGTAGTTGCGCGGCCCCGCGGGACAGGATCAGGGAAGGAACCACGAGGCAAGGGCGATCACGTCGAGAAAGCCGTGCCAGAGGTTGATCGCCGTACCAATGATGTCCATTTCGTTCCTTTCATCGATCGAGCCGCACAGTGCGGGCCGGGATCGAGGACGTGACAGCCGATCCAGCGCGTCGGTGCGCACTGACGAAGGCTCTCGGAGCCGGACTCCCACCCCTCGATGAGGAATCTAGATAGAACATCATCCGACTGTCAATAGAACTTCAATAGAATCTGTTCTCTTCATGCGCTACTGTATCCCCCATGTACCCAGCGATCCGCACGGACAGCGCCGCAACGAACGACCTGCAGTACACGGGCGTCCAGTCGACGGATCGGTCCAGGTCGTATTGGACTGCGATCAACACCCGCAACCTCGGTGCGGACCCGCCAGGCCCGCGTGATCGTGCACACCGAGTCCACTCGTTCAGCCAAGCGGCCGGAATCCCCTTCGGCTACCGTCCGGCGAACCGGCGAGGTCTTGTTCCAGCCACAGAGTCCATGGAGAGTCCACATGGCCATAACCGAGCCGACATACCTGACCCGAGCCGAAGTCGCCGAGCGATTACGGCTCGCCCCTAAGACGCTTGCCAATTGGGCAAGCGCGGGCAAGGGGCCTCCATGCAGGCGTCTAGGCGGAGGTGAAGTCCGCTACCCCCGCAAGGACTTCGACGCTTGGGCACAAGATGCGCTCGACACAGACCGAACGAGGAAGGCGGCATGTCGCAAGACAAACTAGTCCCCGGCGCACCACCGGACCAAGACAAAATCAACCCGACGAAAGGTCCAGACGGCATCTGGAGATTGACTCGGGTCAGGCACCGCGCCCTCAACGGCGATTATCCTCGCAGCAGCGGCAAAGGCAGGACTCGTAAAGAATGCCTCGATGACTTCTGGCACAACTTCGATAAAAACAACACCAAAGGAAGCAATCGACGGAGACTTTCACAGCGCCGGCGGTTCGCGCTCACGGACAAGATGATCGACGTATTCGACTATTGGCTGAAACTCCAGTCGGCGCGAGTTGCCAAGGGCGAGATAGTCCAACGCACTTACAACAATTACCACCGAGGTATCAAACCTGCCCCTAAGAACGCACGAAACCGAAAGCCGAATGCCTACAAGTTGGAGAAAGAATTTGGCGGATTGACGATCGGAGAGGCGTGCAACCGGTTGGATATCGTCGACTACCTCGACGAAGTATTCGAAGTTGCCCCCAACACCGCGATGCTCCACCACGTCATACTCAAGAACGTGTGGAAGATGCTGATGACCAGTGCTCCCATCGAAGTGAACCCTATGCAGGGTATACCCCAACCCAAACCTGGAGGCTACGAACCTCGTGCGCTGGTCGGCGCCGAGCCTACGGGTGTACTGAACGCCATCACACGTTGGCTCGAATACGGCTACAGCCCCAGCGAGTATCTTCCTTGTTACTTTCTCTTACTGCTTGGGACCGGCATGAGGCCCTCCGAGGCAATTGCAGTGCGATGGCGCGACGTCCTCGACCTGGACGAAGAACGGGCAATCATTCATGTCTGCGGAACTATTGTCGCAGAACCATTCCACCGACAGAACAAGCGCAAGCGCGGCCCCCACTATTACGTCGTTGCGCCCCGATGGCTAACGACAATACTCAGAGCTTGGCGAGAGTTCGACCAGCCAGCATCTGACGAACAAGCCATATTTCTGCCGCCCTACGGCAACGGCGATTGGCTACACCCCTCCACGGTGCAAGCAGCTCTTGAGACCTTGCGCACATTCCGTGACAATGAATACGAGTGGTTCATCTGGACGAACCTTCGGGATACGGTCGCAACCGTCGTTGCCGTGGTCACCGGCGACGATGACAAGGCCAGTGCGCAACTGGGCCACACATCGGCACTTCGACGAACGATTGCGCAACGGCACTACATCGACCCAAAGGGGCGCCCGATCGAGCCTGTCGACAACGCCGATGCACTGGAGACACTTGCCCTGGATTGGACACCGACGGCGTACCGTAAGCACCGGATCTGGATCGACCGGCGGCGGAACAAAGGACGGACCGCCAAAGTTGGAACGAAGTTGGAAAAAAATGCTTCCTAGTAGCCATCCGCAGGAGGAAACCACTCGTGAACAGCACAGATGCCGACTACCGAGTCGAACACGACACGATGGGCGAGGTCAAGGTTCCGGTGGACGCGCTGTGGCGGGCACAGACGCAGCGGGCGGTGGAAAACTTCCCGATCAGCGGGCGCGGGCTCGAGCGGGCGCAGATCCGGGCGCTGGGCCTGCTGAAGGCGGCCTGCGCGGCGGTGAACCGGGAGCTGGGGCTGCTCGATTCCGCCAAGGCCGAGGTGATCATCGCCGCCGCCGGGGAGATCGCGGACGGCAGGCACGACGAGCAGTTCCCGATCGACGTATTCCAGACCGGTTCGGGTACCAGCTCGAACATGAATGCCAACGAGGTAATCGCGAGCCTGGCCGCGGCCCGTGGGGTCACCGTGCACCCCAACGACGACGTCAATATGTCGCAGTCCTCGAACGATACCTTTCCCACCGCAACGCATCTGGCCGCCACCGAGGCCGTGGTGAAGGATCTGATTCCGGCCCTGGACCATCTGCGACTCCGCCTGCTGGACAAGGCAACCGAGTGGCGCACGGTCGTGAAGTCCGGGCGCACCCACCTGATGGACGCGGTCCCGGTGACCCTCGGCCAGGAGTTCAGTGGTTACACCCGGCAGGTTGAGGCCGGAATCGACCGGCTCACAGCGACTTTGGTGCGCCTGGGCGAGCTGCCCATCGGTGGCACCGCGGTCGGTACCGGACTCAACGCTCCGGCCGGTTTCGGCACGAAGGTCGTTGCGGAACTGCAGCGTTCGACCGGACTGGACGAATTGTCCGAGGCACGTAATCATTTCGAGGCGCAGGCCGCGCGCGACGGCCTGGTGGAGCTGTCGGGCGCGCTGCGCACGGTCGCGATCTCACTGACGAAGATCGCCAACGATATTCGCTGGATGGGCTCGGGCCCGCTGACGGGCCTGGCGGAGATCCAGCTGCCCGATCTGCAGCCGGGCTCGTCGATCATGCCCGGCAAGGTGAATCCCGTTCTGCCCGAGGCAGTTACGCAGGTCGCCGCGCAGGTCATCGGTAACGACGCCGCGGTCACCTGGGGCGGCGGCAACGGCGCGTTCGAGCTGAACGTCTACATCCCGATGATGGCGCGCAACGTCCTGGAGTCGATTCGCCTGCTGGCCAATGTATCCCGGCTGTTCGCGGACAAGTGCATCAGCGGGCTGACCGCCGATACCGAGCGCCTGCGCCACCTGGCCGAATCCTCCCCGTCGATCGTCACGCCGTTGAACTCGGCGATCGGTTACGAGGAGGCGGCCGCCGTGGCGAAGCAGGCATTGAAGGAACACAAAACCATCCGCCAGACGGTCATCGACCGCGGATTGATCGGCGACGAACTCTCCCTCGCAGAGCTCGATCGCCGCCTGGACGTGCTGTCCATGGCGAAGGTGGAGGATTCCGAATAAAGAACTGATTTTCCTGCCCGGGATCCGATTTTCCATTAACGATAGCAATTTGTCAGCAATCGAATGGAACAACCGGATCCCCGGCGGGGGCATGCGCGGCGCGGCTCGATCCGCGCCCCGAGATTACAGACCGAAGATGGAACGCCCCTGGCTGAACAGCTGGACGATGAAGTCGAGGACCTGGGAGATGTCGCTGATAGCCATTGTTCTTCCTTTCTGAGTGCCGCCCTGTGCGGTCATCCAGTTAATCGAGGGCTACAGCCAGGTTGTTTCAGGATTTTCGATTCTCACAGTCGGCTGACAGAATGCACCGTCAGCGGCCCGGAAATTCCTGTGCCACCCTCGAGAAGACCGGTTACACGGCGGCGGCCGCCAGCGCCGGGTAGTCCTTCAGGCCGGCATCCTTGGCCGCGCTGTCCGCGTACTTCGTCATCAGCGCGAAGGTTCGCGACTCCAGGAACCAGTTACGCATCGCGATGCCACGCGCGGTTCGTGGCGCCAGGAACCGCCCGGCATTGGAGTTCCCGGCGATCTTGGCGTTACGGCGCATGATCTCGTCGTAGCGAGCGAAGGCCCCGGCATGCTCGCCCCCGGCCGCCGCGAGCTCACCGGCCAGCACATAGGCGCCGACGACGGCCAGACCGGTTCCGAAGCCGCCCAGCGTATTTCCGTACGCGGAATCACCGATCAGCGCGATCCGGCCCTTCGTGTACCGACCCTTCATCCGGACCTGGCTGATCGAATCGAGGTAGAAGTCGTCCAGCCCGGGCAGTTCGGCGAGCATGGCCGGCACGGGACCGCCGACCTCGGAATAGGCGTCAGCGAGGATACGCTGTTGCGCGGCAACGTCATCGCGGGGAATGCCGATTTCCGGGGAGGCGAAGATATAGTGCTGCGCAGCCTTGAAACCGCCACGCACCGCCAGCCGCCCCGGTTCGTTGTAGCCCTGCCCCCGCCTGCGCACGCGCGGCTCCTCGGGGTCGTATCCCCGTCCGGCGTCCCCGGCGATGACGTAGTAGTAGCCCAGGTGGTGGACGTAGTCCCGCTCGGGCCCGAATGCCAGGCGCCGCACCCGCGAGTGGATCCCGTCGGCGCCGAACACCAGATCGAAGGTGCGCGCCGGAGCGTGCTCGAACTCGACGTGCACGCCATCGGCGGTATCGGTGAGCGCGGCGACCGAATCGCCGAACAGGTAGGTGCAGGTCCCGGCGGTCTGCTCGTACAGGATCCGGGCCAGGTCGCCCCGCAGGATCTCGACATCACCGCCGGTGAAATCGCCTGACAGCACGGCCAATTCGCGCCCCGCGTCGTCGGCGAACACCACATCGGTCTTGCCGGTCTGCTGCCGCACGATCTCATCCCACACTCCCATCTGCTCGAGCACGGCGCGGTGCGTGGACCCCTTGAAGTCGATGGCTTGGCCGCCGGGACGCAGCCGCGGCGCCCGCTCAACCACGGTGACATCGAAGCCGTAGCGGTGCAGCCAGTAGGCCAGGGCGGGGCCGGCGATGCTGGCGCCGGAGATGAGAACGGTCTTGTTATGCATGGTGAGCTCCGGTTCTTAACTGTGTCTGTCGGACGCGATTTAGCGTACGATGGACACAGTTTGGCGTCAAGCCCGAATTCGGGAAGGATGGAGACATGACCGGACAGACCGCCCTCGAACTGCTCTGGGGCGCGCAGCAGCGGCCCAGGCGCGGGCCGAAGCCCTCGCTGTCGCTGGAGCGCATCGTCACCGAGGCCATCGCGCTCGCGGATTCCGAAGGGCTGGACAGTCTTTCGATGCAGCGGCTGGCCGAACGGCTGGGCTGCACGAAGATGGCGCTGTATCGCTATGTGCCGGGCAAGGCCGAGCTGATCGCCTTGATGCTGGACGAAGCGATGGGCAATGCTCCGGATCTTGTTGCGGTGGCGAAGAATTCGACCGAAGAACCGTGGCGGGCCCAGATGCGCGCCTGGACGGTGACCACCTTCGAATGGCAGCGCGCGCACCCGTGGACGCTCGACGTCACCCTGCGCTCACGGCTGTTCGGCCCCAACGAGATCGGTTGGATGGAGGCGGCGCTGGCCGCCCTGGCACCGCTGGCCGAACGCGGCCTCACCGGCCCCGAGCGCCTCGACGCGCTGGTCTTGTTCTCCGGCCACGCCCGCTCCCTGGCCCAGGCGGCCATCGGCGGCAACACCGGCGACGTGGAGGACGAGATGGCCCGCCAGCTCACCGAGACCCTGGCGAGCCGGGCCGCAGACTTCCCGCACACCCTCGCCGCGTTCACCGAACCGGGCCCGCCCGAGGCCCGCGACAACGCCCTGCGCTTCGGCATCGACCGCATTCTCGACGGCCTGGCCGCCTTGATTGCCACCCGCAGAGCCGCCACTCACCGTGACAACTGATTTCGCAAGGACATGGGTAACTCGCCGGGGACGGGCCCACCGCAACCAGGCCATCATCCGCCGGCCCGACGAGCAACGCCAGCGGCAAGCAACGACACGCTGAAGGCGCGGGGAGGCGGGACCGTTTCCACCGTTTCGGACGCATAGGCGGCTTAGAGTCGGAGCATGTCCGAGAAACCCGAGCTACGGCAAGATGCGATCACCACGGTGCGCGAGTTCTTCGCGGCGTTGGAGATGGGCGCGGTGGACGAGGCGCTCGATCTGCTCGACCCCGATATCGTCTGGAAAAACACCTCACTGCCCGATGTCCGCGGCCTGGGCCGCGTCCGCGGGCTGCTGCGCGGACTCAACCGGGATTCCTTCGGTTTCCGCGCCGACATGCACCACATCGCCATGGAATCGGACGGCCGCCCCGTCTCCGAGGGCGACACCGTCCTGACCGAGCGCACCGATTATCTGCGCGCCGGGCCCGTCGAGATCGCGTTCTGGGTGTGCGGAACATTCGAACTCGTCGACGGCCGCATCACCCTCTGGCACGACCATTTCAGCTGGGAGAATTTCGTGCGCGGCACCGCGGCAGGGCTCTGGAACGCTGTGCGCCGCCGCTGAGCCGGTATCGCCACACGCGACGTCGTCATCCACACACCTGCCCGAGGCCGGGTGTGCATTCCCGGCTGGGCCGGGATGCGGAGACAGGCACCCGCACCCCGGCAACCGTCTACCGGCGCAGGTGGGACAGCTCGGTGCGAGCCTTCTCCCCCTCCTCGCCGAAATCGGTGCGAGTGAAGACGTTCCAGCGGGCCAGGAGCGGCGCGAAGACCAGCTCGGGCTCGCGCGCGGGATCATAGATGCCCCCCTCCGCCAGGACCGCCGTGCTGCTGCGGCCGTCGGCGAGGGTGAGCTCGGGCACCGCGAAGGCGGCCACCTGATCCGCGATCGCCCGCACGGCCTGATCCGGCGCCAGATCCAGGGCGGCGGACACCAGGTTGGCGAAGAACTCCGACTGCAGCTCGTCGTCGGCGGCGATGCGGTCGGCGATCGCGGTGACGATCAGGTTCTCCCCCAGCTCGGCGGTATTGCGGTGCCGCACCGCCGCGGCGCGCTCCTCGAAGGCGCAGGCGGCCAGCACATCCACCAGATGCAGCGCGGGGCGGCGGAATCCGGTGGTCATGTGCGCCATCCGCATCCGCTCGAGCTCCACCGGGTCCACCGCGCGGGTGACCATCAGGTAGTTGCGGATAATGATCTCGTGCCGGTTCTCCTCGGCCGTCCACCGGCCGATCCACCGCCACCAGGGACCGGTGCGCAGATACTTGGCGACCTCGCGGTGATACGAGGGCAGGTTGTCGGCGATCAGGACGCTGACGGTCAGCGCCACCTTCGCGACCTCACCGAGCTCGGATTGTTCCGGCTCCCAGTGGGTTCCGCCGAGGAACCCGAAGTTGCGGCCGTCGTCCCAGGGCACGTAGTCGTGCGGCTGCCAGCCGTCGGCGGCGTCGATGTGACGCCGAAGATTGTCCTCCACCGTCGGCGCAAGCGATTCCAGCAGCTCACGGTCGGTTAAAAGTGTTTGCACGCCGCTAACCTACAGATTGTTCTCAGAAAACGGGAGCGTACCCGATAACGGCCCGGGAACAGTGCGTCCCCGGGCCGCCTCGACGAGCTTTCGGTCACTTCGGGGTGACCGTGGTCTTCTCGTTCACCCAGCTGATGGTGCCGCCGCTGAAGTCGCTCTCCTTGCCGCCGACGACGTCCTTCTCGTCGGTGGTCGGATAGCCGAGCTTGCCGTTGACGCCACCGTCGCTGTCCCACGCCTTGCGGATCTCGCCCCAGACCACGTGCGGCCCGGTCGGCTCGCTCCAGCAGATGGCGCCGCCGGTGAATTCCTGGCAGGAGCCGCCGTTCGGGCCGCTGACCGAGTTGCCGGTCGGCGCGCCGAGCGGGCTGGACGCCCCGCCCATCTCGTTGTACTTGGCCATCAGATGTCCGGTGATGGTGAACTCGCCGTTCGGCGTCTGAATCTTGGTCTCGGTCGGACCGGCGGCCGCGCTGCTCTGTGCGGCAGCGGCCGCAGCGGTGGTCATGCTGGACGATGAGCTGGACGAGGAACCGTCGTTGTTGCTGCTGCAGGCGGTGAAGAAGAGGGTCGCCGCGGCGAGGGTCATGGTGGTCGCGGCCGTGCGTCGAGCGAGGTGGTGCATGTCCATCCTCTCGAGAGAGGCTGCCGGCGATGCCGTGTCGCCGACAACCCGAAGCCGGTGTCCGGCTAAATTTCGGCGAACCACTGAGGGCTCGGAGAAACCTCGCCGAACAGGTATCTCGGCGAAATATACTCGCCGACTCCCGAGAATTGCGAATGCTACAGAGTTGCCATATCCGGTGAACTCCCTCGCTCCCGATCGAGCCGATCAGGAGCGAGGGCGCGCCACTTTCCGGCTCCAAGTAGGTAGCCGGGCAACGGATCAGGCGTGCGGGCCGTACTCCTCCAGCATCTCCGTCACCAGTGCGGCGATCGGCGATCGCTCACTCCGGGTGAGTGTGACGTGCGCAAAGAGCGGATGCCCCTTGAGCTTTTCGATCACCGCCGCGACCCCGTCGTGCCGTCCGACACGCAGGTTGTCGCGCTGTGCGACGTCGTGAGTGAGCACGACCCGCGACCCGCTGCCCAGCCGGCTCAGCACCGTGAGCAGGACATTGCGCTCGAGCGACTGCGCCTCGTCGACGATCACGAATGAATCGTGCAGCGATCGGCCGCGAATGTGGGTCAGCGGCAAGACTTCCAGCATCCCGCGGCTGAGCACCTCCTCCAACACCTCCGGACTGGCCAGCCCGTCGAGGGTGTCGAAGACCGCCTGGGCCCACGGCCCCATCTTCTCGCTCTCGGATCCGGGCAGATAGCCGAGCTCCTGGCCGCCGACCGCGTAGAGCGGGCGGAACACCACCACCTTGCGCTGAGATCGCCGCTCCAGCACCGCCTCCAGGCCGGCGGTCAGCGCCAGCGCGGACTTTCCGGTTCCGGCCTTGCCGCCGAGGGAGATGATGCCGACGCTCTCGTCCAGGAGCAGATCCAGCGCGATGCGCTGCTCGGCCGAGCGCCCGTGCAGCCCGAACGCCTCCCGATCGCCGCGCACCAGTTGGACCCGTTTGTCCGGCGTGACCCGTGCCAGCGCACTGCCATTCGCGCCCAGCAGCCGAATTCCGGTGTGGCAGGGAATGTCCCGGGCCTCGTCGAGGTCGATCACCGAGTCGGAGTACAGCCGGTCGACGGTCTCGGCGCTGACGTCCAGCTCGGTCATGCCGGTCCATCCCGAGGTGATCACGTCCTGCGCGTGATACTCCTCGGCGTGCAAACCGACCGCACCAGCCTTGACCCGCAACGGAATATCCTTCGACACCAGCACCACCGTCTGGCCCTCGGCGGCGAGATTGAGCGCGCAGGCCAGGATGCGGGAATCGTTGGTGTCGGTACGGAATCCGACCGGCAGCACCTCCGGATCGGTGTGATTGAGCTCGACGTGCAGGGTGCCGCCGACAGTCCCGATCGGGATCGGCTCGTCGAGGCGTCCGTGCTCGATGCGCAAATCGTCCAGCAGCCGCAGCGCCTCGCGGGCGAACCAGCCGAGCTCGTGATGATGACGTTTGGCTTCCAGTTCGCTGATCACCACCAGCGGCAGCACCACCCGGTGCTCGCCGAAACGCGTGACGGCCCAGGGGTCCGACAGCAAAACGGAGGTGTCGATCACGAAGGTTTTCAATCCGGTGGCGCCGGATCCAGAGGTGTGGGCTCCCTTTCCGGAGCCGCCGCTCGTGGTGGAGCGGGCATTCGAGGGAGCGATGACGGAGCGTGCATCAGTCACGGTGGGCTCCTTTGTTGTCCGTACTACACCCGTACAGACCTATCTCGCTGGGCCGGTCCGCCCCGGGGTCATATGACCCGGAGGCCGGGTGCCGGCCCCCTCGCACTGAAGTTCTCAGTCACGATCAGGACCTCCCGTACGAGCCACACCTTCGCAGCCCGCACATCCGACGTTACTGCGGTTTCCCGATTGAGGCTCGCCGGTTTGTTCGCATGTTGGTGAAGATCCCGTTAACGCCTCGGGCTGGTCTACGGGCGGAGTGAGGTTTCGGCGGCGGAGATTTCGCAGGTCAGGCAGGTCCTTGAAGGGGACATCGAGGGTCTGTGATTTGCGCGACACGCCGAGAATTAGCGGTGACTCGCCGCGCCGATGAGGAGTGCGTGCCGGACAGACCGGCTGGTCGGGAAGAACTGGGGCGGGGTGGATCTCGTGCAGGGCACGTCGGCGGGAGACAGCGCGGTCCAGCGCAGACGATCCATGCCTAGCCCGCCCCGTCACCGGGCAGCTGCGGCGGCGAGCGACCCTGCCGGATTGTGCTGGCGCCCTGCCGGTCTCGGCGGCCGATGGTTCGACTCGGCGGTAATCGCCACCGGCACCCTCGGATCCCTCACCGAGACATCCGATGTCATGAGAGCTGACGCCGGTCGGATCGTTGCCGAGGCGCGCGCTGGAACGGCGCTGCTGGCGGCGGCGCTGCTGACGGCCGCGCTGTCTGTGACCGGCTGTCCGCGACGCCAGCGATGTCTCCGGCCGCGATCCTCAGGAGCGAAGTTGCTCGAGCAGAACCGTCACATGGCTGTGGATCGGGTCTCGCACCGCGGTCACCAGCGTCACCGGCCCCGCCTCGCCCAGTTCCCGCAGGCGCGCCAGCGCCTCCTGGTGCTCATCGTCGGCAAGCTCGGCGCCGTACTTGCGCGCGAACTCGGCCGCCCGATGATCCGGATCCGCATGGAACCACCGCCGCAGATCCTCCGAGGGCGTCACCGCCTTCATCCACTCATCGATCCGCGCCCGCTGTTTGCTGACCCCGCGCGGCCAGAGCCGGTCGACAAGCACCCGATACCCATCCTCCGGATCAGGCTCGTCATACACCCGCTTCACCCGAAAGCCCACCGCCGGTTGCTGCGCCATACCTCCATGGCAGCACGATTTCCCCCACAGCACGAGGACCCCGCGCCCGAAAACGATAGAGTCGTCTCATGCCCGAAGCTGCCGACCTGGAAAAGCTCTCCTCCAAGGACCTCCACGACCGCGCCGTCAAACACGCCGTCCGCCACGGCGACGTCCGCTTCCTCTGGAAGCTCCTGGAACAGATCCCCGCCGCCGAGGCAGCCATCGGCAACCTGAACGAAAGCGCAGCAGACATCAAATACGTCCTGCCCATGCTGGACGACTACCTGCACGCCGGAGACGGGGACATCGCCGAGGTGCTGCGACCGTTGTACGTGGAGTACCTCACCAAGCACGCTTGAGGGAAACATCCGTCGCCACATGTGTCGGCGACCGGCGTTTCCTCCCTCACCTGGTCCTGCACGAGCCGGAGGCCTGGGTGTTCGCCGCCCACGCCGAACTCGGAGAGCTGTATGACCCAGCCACCGCACCCTCCAAGCGGCTGCTGCGGTATCAGCCGGGGTACGTGAAGGTTACCGACGGACCGCTGGCGGTCGCCGAGCTGGGCATTGATGCGATTCGAGCCCAGTGCCCACATACGGATGCATGGCTGGCGAAGCTGGTGGAGTGAGTCGGTCAGCCCAGGCCAGCAGTACCTTATACACGTTCTGGGCGGGCACCCACCCCGCATGAAGCGGTGATTCGCTCACAGCGAACTTGGTTCGGTGGCGTTGACTTGGAGTGCACTCCAGGTCATAGCGTTGTCGGCATGACGAACGCACAGGGTTCCGGGACGGGTAAGCGGCGGATTCGGTTGGGGTATCAGATGCCGCATTTCAGTCATGCGGCGTCGGCTCGGGAGTTGTTCCCGTCGGTGATCGAGCAGGCTCGGGCGGCGGAGGCGGCGGGATTCGATGCCGCGTTCGTGATGGATCACTTCTATCAGTTGCCGAATCTGGGGGCGCCTGATGAGCCGATGTTGGAGGCTTACACCGCGCTGGGGGCGTTGGCCACGGCGACCGAGCGGATTCAGTTGTCCACCTTGGTGACCGGTAATACCTATCGGAATCCGGCAATGCTGGCCAAGACCGTTACCACGCTGGATGTGGTGAGTGGTGGGCGTGCGGTGCTGGGGATCGGGGCGGGGTGGTTCGAGCTCGAGCACAACTCCTTCGGGTACGAGTTCGGTACCTTCACCGAGCGGTTCGAGCGGTTGGAGGAGGCGCTGCAGATCATTTCGCCGATGCTGCACGGTGAGCGGCCCACCTTCGACGGCAAGTGGTACCACACCCGCGAGGCGATCAACGAGCCGCGGATTCGCGACGATCTGCCGATCATGCTCGGTGGCGGCGGGGAGAAGAAGACCTTCTCCATGGCCGCTCGGTACGCGGATCATCTCAACATCATCTGCAACGCAAGCGAATTGCCGCGCAAGGTCGAGGCACTGCACGCTCGCTGCGAGGAGAACGGGCGCGATCCCAAGACGCTGGAGACCAGCTTCCTGGCCTTCGCGATCGTCGACGAGGACGGCGACCGCGCTCGCAAATTCCAGGCCGACCACCAGGCGAAGGCCTCGATGGACCTGTCAGACCGCCAGTTCGTCGGCACCCCGGACGACGTCGCCGAGCAGATTCAGCGCCGCGTCCTGGATCACGGCATCGACGGGGTCATCGTCAACATGATCGCCAACGGGCACGAGCCCGGCGTGTTGGAGCTCGCCGGTAAGGCGCTGAGCCCGCTGGTGCACAAGGACTGAGGCCCGCTCCGCTGAACGCGCAGGCCACAGTAGTTGCCCGAGCGGCCGTCCAACCATCTCATGACGATCTCGTCCTCCAGCGGTGCTGCTGCGTACGGTTGACGCGAAGGCGCCGCATGTCGGTGCTCGGTGGCGGTGGCTCGGCTGGGTCCTGCTCCACCCGGCTCGCCGACCATCGCCGCAGCCCGAAGCCCCCATCCGCTGACAGCCTCGGGCCCCGGCGTGTAAAGACCGGGATTACGTTGCCCGCGAGCGCTATTCGGCGAGGTATGCGGCGGTCTCGCTGTCGGCGGGGAGGAACGTCTCCAGCGCAAGCTCGGAGACTGTGATGTCCATCGGTGTATTGAAAGTCGCGATCACCGAGATGAATGCCAGTACGCGCCCGTCGGATTCGAACAGCAGCGGCAGGGCGGGTGCGGCGGTGACAGGCGCCAGTTCCTCGCCGCAGTTGTGCGGTGGTGGGTAGCGCTCGACCTCCTCGTAAAGGTCGCGCAGGCGGTCCGAGCGGGTCAGGGCCAGCTGGCGGCGCATCTGGTGCAGGAGGTGGCCGCGCCATTGGGCGTAGTTGCGGATGCGGGGCGCCATGCCGCGCGGGTGCAGTGTCAGGCGCATGGCATTGGGGCGGTTCAGTAGCTCCGGTGCGACATCCGAAAGCATCAGCCCCACACTGCAATTGGCCGCGACGACGTCGTATGCGCCGTCCAGGATCAGGGCCGGGAACGGTTCGTGGGCCCTGGCCAGCTGCTCCAGGTTGGCGCGGACCTCGTGCATGTGCGGGTCGTCCAGGGAGTGCTCGGGGAAATGTGGCGCGTAGCCGGCGGCGACCAGCAGCGTATTGCGCTCGCGCACAGGCACATCCAGGTGGTCGGCCAGGCGCAGCACCATCTCGACGCTCGGCCGCGAGCGGCCGGTCTCGATGAAGCTGATGTGCCTGGCCGAGGAGTCGGCCGCGAGCGCGAGATCGAGCTGGCTCAACCGCCTGCGGTTGCGCCACTCGCGCAGTAGCGGGCCGACTCCCGGCGGGGCGGTGGTCATGAAATGACCGTACCGCGCGGCGAGGGTCATTCAGTCACGCCGGGACACGATCGAGGAAGCCGAGCACGGCGCGGATGCGGCCGTCCTCGTCCAGCTCGATAACGTCCGACCCGGCAACCGGCGCGGTGCCGTCGGGGGCGACCAGCTCCCAGCTGAAGCGCGCGGTGTCGTGGTGACCGTCCACCGCGCCGAGCGGTCGGAACACGAAGCCCGGGAACTGCTCGTGCACGCCGGCGATGGCCGCGGTCAGCTGCTCGTGGCCGCGCACGTCGGTCAGCGGGTCGACGTAGCTGCCCTCCTCGGTCCACGCCTTGGCGACCGCGTCGGCCAGCTCGGCGCCGGTCGCGTTCCACGCGGTGAAGTAGCGCTGGGCCGCGTCGTCGTACATGCTCATATCGGGTTCTCCCTCTTCGGATCTGTTGTGATCGGAACGTCACCAACAGTGCCCGGAAGAACGACGCCGCGCGATTACCCCGGAAGTAATGCGGCAGGCGCGCCCAACCCCGGCGGCACCTCGGCGATCAGCACATGCCCCAACTCATCCGACTGCGTTCGACCGAGCATGCCCCGGCGGCAGACCGACTCGACGCTCACGGCGCCGTCGAGCCCGCGAGCCCTGGGGAACGCAGATCCCTAGGTGAGTTCGATCGGCCCTTGGAACTGACGTGCGGCGGCGGCGCCCCAGCCGAGGTCGTACT
Organism: Nocardia albiluteola; assembly: GCF_018860155.1. Classification (GTDB taxonomy): domain Bacteria; phylum Actinomycetota; class Actinomycetes; order Mycobacteriales; family Mycobacteriaceae; genus Nocardia; species Nocardia albiluteola. The sequence continues at coordinate 76,909 of NZ_JAHKNI010000005.1, read as the reverse complement.
TCCCGCCCTCGCCCAGGAACTCTTCGCGCAGCTCGTACCAGCGCAGTCCCGGATGACGGTGGTGCACCCCGTGCAGGTTGAAACTCAGGGCGGCCTGCTCCAGTGCGCGGGGCAGGCGCAGGTTCAGCGCCTCCAGCGGCGCGTCCAGGTCGGTGCCGTAGTGATAGGCGTTGTCCGAGAGGGAGACGATGAACGCACGCCCGGCCAGTGCGGCGAGCAGCATCCAGCCGTGCACGCCATAGGCGAGAAATGCTGCGGTATACAGCATTACGATTGTGGTGGCGTCGAACCTGAACTGCCACAGCACCCGAGCCTGCACGATACGTTCGAAAAGAAGTCCCGCAACGGAATTCGGCTCGTCCACCCGTCGACCCAGTGCACGCACCACCGGAACCGGCAGCAGGGCCAGCAGCAGTGCCGTGACCTCGAGCAGGTACAGACCACCGCACAGTCGCAGGTAATACCCCCGCGCCGTTCTCGCCCAGCTGGACGTCGCGGGGTCGTAGATCTCGGTGCGTTCCCGCGTCCGGCTGTATCGATGATGCAGCAGATGCCCGATCTTGAGCATCGCGAACGGCGAACCGTACAGCACCGCGAGCACCCGCCCGCAGGCGTCATTGACTGCCCGCCTGCGGATCAAGGTGCCGTGGATAGCCTCGTGGATGAGCGACCAGAACGGCGTGGTCAGCAGCACCGGAACCACCAGCGCCCACCCCCACGCCGCATCCCGCGGCAGCAGGATCAATGGCAGCATGAACAGCTCAAACGCTCCGAGCGCGACCGCCGACCCGATCAACCACGTATTGACCGCCCGCACCGGCCGCTCGCCGGACCTGTGCTTCGTGCGGCGAATCCCCACCTCGGTCATCGCTGTTGTCCCCATCCCCGGTCGAGCCTGCCATTCCGAGCTCATCGTGCCACTGCCCGGAGACATCGGCCCAGGTCGAATGCGGTGCCTACCAAGAACTCCCGATATCGTCATCCATTGGTCGGGCGCGATTCACCTGCGCGGATCGTTCGATACCGATACGTAAGGCAATCGGTGGGCGGGGCGCCTCGGCCGTCCTCGCGACTGAGCGGGATCAGTCATCCGCCAGGCGTATCGCCCCCGACGGGCACACGGCGACCGCCTCACGCAGCGCCGCCTGCTGTTCGGGAGACTCGGCCGTAGCCAATGGCCGCACCCTCCCGTCCTCCTCGTCCTGATCGAACAGTGCCGGGGCGGTCAGCACGCACATCCCGGCGCCGATGCAGATGTCGCGATTCACTATGAGCTTCATGGGATTTACTCCTTCTACCAGGTGACAGGCAGGCAGTGCACGCCGTAGACGTCCCCATCCTCCCGCAGTGGGACCTCGTCCGCGGCGACGGCCAGCCGCAGCGACGGGAAACGAGCGAACAGCGCGGGGAGGGCGGCCCGCATCTCGACGCGGGCGAGCTGCTGGCCGAGGCATTGGTGGGCGCCGTGGCCGAAGCCCAGGTGCCCGACGGCACTGCGCAGGACGTCGAGGGTGTCCGGGTCGTCGAACTTCTCCGGATCGCGGTTCGCTACCTGCAGCGAGATCGCCACCGTCTCACCGGCTTTCACCGACCGCCCCGCCACCTCGACGTCCTCCAGCGCCGCCCGGGACGTGGTGTGAGCAATGGTCAGATAGCGCATCAGCTCCTCGATCACCCGGTCGGCGAGATCTGGATCCGCGCGCAGCGCCGCGAGCTGGTCCGGATGCCGCAGCAGTGCAAATGTGCCGAGGGACAGCATGTTCGCCGTGGTGTCCAGGCCCGCGCCCAGCAGGAAGGTCCCGACTCCAGCCAGTTCCTCCTCGGTCAGATCGGACGCGGTCAGATCGCCGAGCAGATCGTCGGTGGGCTCGGCGCGTTTGGCCGCAACAAGTTCCGTCATGTAGTCCAGAATTCGCTGGAATGCCTCGTACCGCTCCTCGATGGTGCGGGCATTGTCGTTCACCGCCTCCGCATCGTCCTGGAACCGTCCGCGGTCGGCGTAGGGCACTCCGAGCAGTTCGCAGATGATCATGGCCGGAATCGGGCGTGCGAAGTGTTCGACGAGATCGACTGGGCCGCCGTGCTTTTCCATCGCATCGAGTCGTTCGGTGGTGAACTCCTCGACCCTCTCACCGAGCAGCCGCATCCGCCGGACGGTGAACTTGCCCGTCAGCAGCTTGCGAAAGCGGGCATGGTCGGCGCCGTCGAGGCCGAGGAAGTCGCCCGGCGGCGTCGGCGGCAGCTCGCCGAGATCCGCGAGCGGGTAGTGCATGAGCTCGTGCCGGGAGCTGAATCGCGGATCGGCCAGAACGGCGCGCGCGGCGGCATGGCCGGTCGCCAGCCAGCCCAGGTGCCCGTCCGGGAACCGCATGCGGATCAGCGGTCCCCGCTCGCGCAGCCGGGCGAAGCCGGCGGGCGGATCGAAGGGGCGGCCGACGGGGCGGGCGGTGGGCATGGCCACCGGATCGGACGACGAGGTCATGACGGTTACTCCTCACTGGAAACTTTCACTATGCGCCGAAAGCTACGGTTCACTCGCCGGAGTGCTCAATACCAAATCTGGATTCTGACCATCAAGTACCAGGTAGACGCCGAATCATCAGAGCAATGAACCTGCGGCAAAACGCAACGATTCCCCCGGTCGGTTGCAATGACCTGACGATGAACGCATACTTGTACGTATACGACTACATAGGGAGTGCTCCGATGCCCGGAGGCAGGATGACCCTGACCGAACGCGAATGCATCGCGACCGGCCTGGCCGAGGGCATCGGCTATGCCGAGATCGCCCGGCAACTGGACCGGCCTACCTCGACCGTCAGCCGCGAGGTCGCCCGCAACGGCGGCCCGGGCCGCTACCGGGCCGAACGTGCCCACCGCGCAACACAATTACGCTCTCAACGCCGAAACAGATCGCAAATATCTTCCACCGCACCAGAATTCGGCGACAACACAGGGCCGGTCGCGGACTTCACCGACGAACTGGCTGAGGTATTCATGCAGACCGGCATGTCCCGCATGACATCCCGGATCATGGCCTGCCTGTACGCCCGGGATTCCGGCAGCTGCACGGCCGCCGAACTCGTCCGGCGCCTACGAGTCAGCCCGGCCACGATATCGACCGCCGTGCGTTCGCTCGAGGAACAGGATCTCATTCGACGCGAACGTGATACGGGTCGCCGCGACCGCTACGTCGTCGACGACCACGTCTGGCTCCGGGCGACGATCGCCAGCATTCGGGCCAACGACAGCCTGGTCACGGCCGGTCGGCACGGCGCGGAAATCCTCGGCGCACACACCCCGGCCGGCGCCCGCCTGGACGAGATGGCCCGTTTCCTCGACTACGTCAGCCACGAACTGGCCGATGCCATCGAACGCTGGCAGGAATTCTCGCGACAGGTGGACGCCGGATCGCCGCTGTGAGCGCAGCCGCCGGTCACGACCTGTGCGATACTGCGGGTCTTCGGAGCCCACACCAATGGAGGGGTCGCATGAAGGCCGTCGTTCTCGGGGAACCATCCGGCGCCACCATGGAGCAGATCATGGCGGTCTATCCGCGCCACAAGGAAGTGGTCGACAAGTTCGTCGCTCGCGGCGTCGTGCTGGGCATCGGCCCCTTCACCGACCGGGGAAACATGGCGATCTTCACCACGCGGGCGGCGGCGGAGGAGTTCGCGAGGGAGGATCCCTTCATCCTCGAGGGCCTGGTGAAGTCCTTCCGGATTCGGGACTGGGACGACTCGCTGCTCCCCGGTTAGCGGCCGATCTCGGCAGCCCGTAGCTCTCGGGACGGCTCGCCGGCATCCGCGCTGCCCCGTCGGCGAATACACTCCCGGTGTATGGCCGATAACCCCACCCCGGAGCTGGTTGTCTACCGCCGGCCGGGCTGCCCCTATTGCGCCCGGCTGCGGCGGGTCTTGAACCGGCACGGGATCGTTCACCGCGAGGTCGATATCTGGGGCGATCCCGAGGCCGCGGCCTTCGTGCGCTCGGTCGCCGACGGGAACGAGACGGTACCGACCGTGGTTCTGAAAACCGCTGGATCCCAACGACATTGGGTGAATCCGGCACCGCGCAAGCTGATCGCGACGATCACCGCCGATGCGCCGGAGCTCACCGGCGGCGCGCGTCGTTTCGTGCTCTGGTAGAGCTCAGCCCAGCAGGCGCCAGTCCTCGAGGCCCTCGTACAGCGGGCGATCGGCGGCCAGCTTGCTCACCCGGGCGCGCAGTGCGTCCAGGTCCGTACCACCCGCGAGCGCCGTGGCGATGATGTCGGAGACCTCTGCGAACTCCGCGTCGCCGAAGCCACGGGTGGCCAGCGCGGCGGTGCCGATGCGCAGGCCGGAGGTGACCATCGGGGGACGCGGGTCGAACGGAACGGCGTTGCGGTTCACCGTGATTCCGATCTCGTGCAGCAGATCCTCGCCCTGCTGGCCGTCCAGCACCGAGTTGCGCAGGTCCACCAGGACCAGGTGCACGTCCGTACCGCCGGTGAGCACCGTGATGCCCTTGTCCTTGACGTCGGCGGCGGTCAGGCGCTCGGCGAGGATCTTCGCCCCGGCCAGGGTGCGCTCCTGACGCTGCTTGAACTCCTCGGTGCCCGCGATCTTGAACGCCACGGCCTTGCCGGCGATCGCGTGCATCAGCGGACCGCCCTGCTGGCCCGGGAACACCGCGCTGTTGAGCTTCTTCGCGAAGTCCTGCTTGGCCAGGATCAGGCCCGAGCGGGGACCGCCGAGGGTCTTGTGCACGGTGGAGGACACGACGTGGGCGTGCGGCACCGGCGAGGGGTGCAGCCCTGCGGCGACCAGCCCGGCGAAGTGCGCCATGTCGACCCACAGGTAGGCGCCGACCTCGTCGGCGATCTCGCGGAACGCGGCGAAATCCAGGTGCCGCGGGTAGGCCGACCAGCCGGCCACGATCACCTTCGGCCGCACCGCCAGCGCCTGCTTGCGCAGCTCGTCCATGTCGACCCGGTGATCCTCCTTGCTCACCTGGTAGGCATGCACCTCGTACAGCTTGCCCGAGAAGTTCAGCCGCATGCCGTGGGTGAGGTGACCGCCGTGCGCCAGGTCCATGCCGAGCAACTTCTCGCCCGGGTTCATCAGCGACATCAGCACCGCGGCGTTGGCCTGCGCGCCCGAATGCGGCTGGACGTTGGCGAATTCGGCGCCGAACAGCGCCTTGACCCGCTCACGGGCCAGATTCTCCACGACGTCGACGTGCTCACAGCCGCCGTAGTAGCGGCGGCCGGGGTAGCCCTCGGCGTACTTGTTGGTCAGGACGCTGCCCTGGGCCTGGAGCACCGCCCGCGGCACGAAGTTCTCCGAGGCGATCATTTCGAGGGTGTCGCGCTCCCGGGCGAGCTCACCCGCCATCGCGGTAGCGAGCTCCGGATCGAGTTCGGCGAGTGATTGCGAGTTGACAGAGGCGGTCGTCTGGGTCACGACCACAGTGTATGTGGCCCCAATATCACGATCGAACGGGCTCCGGGCAAGTTTCGCCGCGGCACCGGACTCCGAGTCGGATTTACCCCCACCCCCGCGTGCCCCATGAACTCAGGGGTACCGGACGGTCGTCTGTGCTCCGAGACTGAAACGCGGAACATCTCCAACGATCAAAGGAACCGCTTTGCAACCGATCTACATACCTTCGGACCCGTTTCAGGCCCTGCTACTCGAGCTCTCACGCCTGTTCTGCTCGATCTCCTCCGGCGGCCACTGCATCTCGCCCATGTGACGCATAGAAACGCATAGAAAGCAGAATCCTATGGTCTTCGTGCCACCTCCGGATAATCTCATCGACCTGATCAGAACGATCTTGTGGAGCATCTCCGCCGGACACTGGTAACCGGCCGAACCATTTATCCGTGATCGAGCAGCTCCGGTCAGCTGGGTCACATTCGGCGGACCGCCCCGGGGGTCAGCGGTTCGTCGAGCAGGCGGCGGAAACGATCGGCGCGATCGTCCTCATCGACGGCACGATCCAGCCAGCCGCCGAGCAGCCGGTAACCCTCCACGTAAGTACTGATGTACGCCCGCCACAGCGGCGAGGACAGAAATCGCAGCGACTGCCGGGCCCGTTCCGGCGAGGCCAGACTCCAGCGCTGCAGGAACTCGGCCACCTCGTCCGCGTCGCGGCCGCGATCGTGCAGCAGCAGCGCCGCATCCTGGCGCACGCCCAGCAGTTTCGCCGAGGCGGTCGAAAGTCGTTCCGCCCGTTCACCATCGAAGCGCATCCCGAGATCGGCGTAGATCTCCTGGGCCCACCGCCCCCAGCCCGGGCCGACGATCGAGCGCAGCGCCAGATCCGCGAGCCCCTCCGCCATCAGGCACTGCGGGGTGTTGACCACGAACAACGTCTGCTCGTCCTGTCCGGCCCCGACGAGCCCGGCCTCCTTGCGGCAGTGCTCGGTGTGGTGCCCCGGATAGGCCTCGTGCGCGATCAGCGTGGGCAGGTGCGCCATGTGCTGCTTCAGGTCGGAGTTGATCGCCACGCGCGAGCGGTAATTGCCCAGGTAGTAGTTGAATCCCGACCACGGCTTGTCCCCCACGACCTCGTATTCCACCCGCTCGTGATCGGGCAGCGGATAGCGCGCCCGCACCAGTTCGCGCAGCGCGCCGGAGAAGGCGTCCACGCATTCGCGCAGCCGCTCCGGGGGAATCTCGTCGGCCTTGCGGTGGGCGGTCACGCGGTCGTAGAGCGAACCCTGGCCCGCCAGCACCTCGTCCATCTGCCGGTGCGCGTCGCGGTAATCCTCGACCTCGCCCGGCGCGATATCCACATCGAAATACGCGCGCACCTCGTCGATGAACGAGATCTGCTCGCCGGCGAACTTGCGGCCCGAGCATTCCAGGGCGCGCAGGTGCACATCGAGGAATTCGATGCGCTCGTCCGGCAGATCGGACTCGGGCAGCTCCTTGCGCAATGCCGCCGCGCGCGTTGCCAACTCGTGCGGTGCCGGGGCGGGCCCCTCCCGTAGCTCGCGGCGCAGTGCCGGATCGCCGGTGTAGGCGTCGACGAACCCGTCCTCGAGGCGATCGAAGGCCAGGCCCAGCCGCAGATAGTCCGTCACGAGCGGGTGCGCATCCATGAGAGCCGACGATACCGCGACGGGGCAAGAGAGAAATGTCACTCATAGTTACTGGCCAGTAGCTTACCCCCGCGTTCGAGGTGGCCCTGCCCTCGAGGACAATTCGGCTATGCGAGGACTGGCCACCGGACCTCACCGTGCCACCGAGGGCAATGGTGAGACTTCATTCGCCACGCCGCGTGCACCTGCACCATCGTGTATGCCGAATCGAGAGTGTTAGATGGCACGGATGAGTGAGCCGAGTCCCTATGTGGAATTCGACCGCAAACAATGGCGCACCCTGCGAAAGTCGACGCCCCTGGTGCTGACCGAGGAAGAACTGATCGGGCTGCGCGGTCTGGGCGAGCAGATCGATCTCGAGGAGGTCGCGGAGGTTTATCTGCCGCTGGCCCGATTGATCCACCTGCAGGTCGCCGCGCGGCAGCGATTGTTCGCCGCCACCGCAACCTTTCTCGGTGAAACCCATCCCGATCATCAGGTGCCGTTCGTCATCGGCATCGCGGGCAGCGTCGCGGTCGGCAAATCGACGACCGCGCGCGTGCTGCAGGCGCTGCTGGCCCGCTGGGACCATCACCCCCGGGTGGACCTGGTCACCACCGACGGATTCCTGTACCCGACCGCGGAGCTCACCCGCCGGGGCATCATGCACCGCAAGGGATTCCCGGAGAGCTATGACCGCCGCAAGCTGCTGCGCTTCGTCACCGAGGTGAAATCGGGGGCGGCGGAAGTCTGCGCGCCGATCTATTCGCACCTGGCCTACGACATCCTGCCGGATCAGTTCCACTGCGTGCGCCAGCCCGACATCCTGATCATGGAGGGCCTGAACGTACTGCAGACCGGGCCGCGGCTGATGGTCTCGGATCTGTTCGATTTCTCCGTGTACGTCGACGCGCGGATCGAGGATATCGAGAAGTGGTATGTGGATCGCTTTCTCTCCCTGCGCAAGACGGCGTTCGCCAATCCGAATTCACACTTCCACCACTACGCCGATTTCAACGACCAGGACGCCACGAGCGCGGCACAGGAAATCTGGTACGCCACCAACCGGCCGAATCTGGTGGAGAACATTCTGCCCACCCGCCCCCGCGCAACCCTGGTGCTGCGCAAGGATTCCGATCACAGCATCAACCGAATTCGCTTGCGCAAGCTGTAATTACTGGATCTTCCAGGCCGCATCCAGTCGAGTGGCGACATCGATCTCGCGGACCGCTGCGATGTGCGGTTTGCGGATCTCGCGGGCCACATAGCGGGCCACGAACCGGCGGATCTCGTGGTCGACGCTGGCCAGAATGCGCAGCAGCTGGCCGCGCCGAGTGGCGGTGGCGACGTTGATGCGCACATCGCTGGGCCGGGGCTCGGCGATGTCGATGATCACGCGCAGCGGCTCGGCGGTGCGGACCGTCAGGTGCACGTGTACCGCGCCGTCGACCCGGAAGCGATGCCGGTCGACGGCCAGATCCAGCAGCAGGTCCACGTTCAGCGGGATGGCGAGTTCGAAGGTGATGTGCCCGTCGGTGTTCCGCTGCAGCGTCGGCTCACCGAGCTGAACCTGCGCGCTCACCTTGGCAATTCGGCCAGGCCCCACCCCGATCGGGCCGAAATCGAATGCGGCCCCCGTCAATTGGGCGAATGCGGCGGCGATCCGCTGCTCGGAGGCGGCGTATTCGAGAAAACGCCGCCCGAATTCCTCATAGCTGATGTACGGCATGGCGGCCGCTACCTCGGCCGTACCGCGCCGCCCATCGGAGGCACCACCCGACTCCGCGGCGCTACCACGCTGCTGTTCTGCGATACCGCGCTGTCCATATTCCGCGCCACGCTGCCCGGACTCACTCATGTACTGGACGGTACGCGAGCCGGCCCTCGCACGCCCGCACTGCACGTCAGGAGCCCTGCCGAGCGGATCTTCATCATAATGAAGAATCTGTTGACATAGTGAAGCAGCTCACTTAGATTCATGACCACCTCGAAGCCCACCATGGAGGTTCCATTGGGTCAGAACAAGCCGGATCGCGGCGACAATACCGATCTCGCCTCGATGCTGAGCGACGTCGGCGCCCGCATCCGCACCCTCCGCAAGGAACGTGAACTGACCACCGAGCGGCTCGCGGAGATCGCCGGTGTCAGCGCCGGAGTGATCAGCCAGATCGAACGCGGGATGGGCAATCCATCCTTCACCACCCTCGTGCAGATCGCGCACGGCCTGCAACTTCCGGTGGGCCAACTCCTGACTCCGCTCGAATCCAAGGACGTCGTCGTCCGCAAGCACGAACGACGCCGTCTCGACGGACACGGCACGAGCAACGACGGAGGCCGCTATGAACTACTGACCCCGGATCTGAACGGTGCCCTCGAGGCCAATTGGGTTGTGACCCAACCCGGCTACGACACCAGCGACCACCCATACCAGCATTCCGGAGAGGAATTCGGCATCGTCCTGTCGGGTACCAAGGACGTTTATCTCGACGGCGTGCGCCATCGACTCGAAGCGGGCGACTCGATCCGCTACCCCTCCACCATCCCGCACTGGTATGCCAATCCGTCCGCGGACGAGGAATGCGTCGCGATCTGGGTGAGCACGCCGCCCACCTGGTAGCGAAAAGCCAAGCCCCGCTTCATAACCGAAAACCAGCCCCCATCGAATTCAATCGAAAAAAGGGGGCCGGCCGAGTGCGTCCTCGACCGGCCACCGTGCTCCGAGAGTTACCTGATGACCGATACACGAGATCCCGTCCCGATTGTCACAACCACCACTACTCCACCCCGTAAGGCCATGGCCGGCCTGGGGCTCGGAAACACCCTCGAATGGTACGACTGGCAGATCTTCGGTCTGCTGGCGGCCTATATCGGACCGTCGTTCTTCGCCGCCAAGGATCCGGTCTCCGCAGCTCTGGATGCGCTTGCGGTCTTCGCGGTCGGCTTCGTGGCCCGCCCGCTGGGCGGTGTGCTGCTGGGCACCGTCGCCGATCGGCTCGGCCGCCGCCGGGTCATGCTGTGGTCCGTCGGCACCATGGCCGTCACCATCGCGGTGATCGGGCTGTTGCCCACGCACGAATACCTCGGCGCCTGGGCCGGTGTCGCGCTGCTGATCTGCCGGATCCTGCAGGGCTTGTCCACCGGGGTCGAGGCGCCACTCTCGACGGCCTACGCCGTGGAGCTGATGCCGTCCGGGCACGAGGGACGCGCGGCCGGTTACATCAGCTTCTTCGTCAACTTCGGCATCCTGATGGCCTCGCTCGTCAGCTTCCTCACCAGTTACGCGATCGGCGGTCACGCGATGTCCACCTGGGGCTGGCGCATTCCGGTGCTGTTCGGGGCGGTGATGGGTTTCGTCGTGCTGTATCTGCGCCGGTCCCTGCCCGAATCGCTCGGCCCGCAGGAGGCCGAAGACAGTACCGGCGCGGTATGGGGCGGCGTGCGCAAACATTGGATCGGCGTGCTGGCGATCATCGTCGTGGTCGGAGCCGTCCAGGCCTACAGCTACGCATGGAATGTCGGCCTGCCCACCCTCGCCCGCGGCGCCTACGGCGCGGATCCCACCGAGATCTTCGCGGTGACAACGGTCCTGGGGCTGATCCTGCTCCTCGGATCGATCCTGACCGGGTGGTGGGCGGATCGGATCAGGCTGTCCCGCGCCTACCTCATCACCCGGATCATCGCGATCCCCACCGTATTTCTGAGCCTGCTTTACGTGGGGCACGGTCTGGGGATGTTCACCTTCGTCGTACTCGCCGGCGGCGTGGTGCTCGCTACCAATATGACCCTCTACAACGTCATTTCGTCGTCGTTGATGCCGAAGTACTGCCGCGCCACCGGTACCGGGATCGGTTATGGCCTCGGGGTTGCCGGATTCGGTGGTACTGCGTCCTATCTCGTGGTCTGGCTCAACCAGCATCACGCCGGGTGGTTGTTCCCGCCCTACATCGCGGCACTGTCGGTGATCAGCGTTGTCGCTTACCTCATTGCTCGCAAGCGCAGCGGAATCTTCCTGGGGGAGTAAGGAAATCATGAAAAATCTAGCTGTAACCACCGATGATCTCGACGTTCCCATCGTGCGGAGATCCGACGTCATCGTCGTCGGCGGCGGCCCCGCGGGGGTCAGTGCGGCCGTCGCGGCCGCACGCGGCGGTGTCGATGTCACACTCGTGGAACGGTATTCCGCGCTGGGCGGACTCGCCTCCGGCGGCATGGTCCTTGTCCTGGATGACATGATCAACGGCGACGAGATCTCCGTTCAGGGCATCGTGAACGAATACGTCGAGCGCATGGCCAAGCAGGGGCTCGCGGTGTATCCACCTGTCGAGGAACGCGTTTCGTCGCGCGAGATGTGGAACAAGTGGGGGCGCTGGGGCACCTTCGACTTCCACAGCCACACCGACCCGAAGCCGATCTGCTACGCGGTCGCCTTCGATCCGGACGGATGGAAGACGACGTCGAACGCTCTGGTCCGCGAGTCCGGCGTCCACCTGCGCCTGCACAGCTGGTTCTCGCGGCCGATCGTGGACGATGGGGTCGTCAAGGGCGTTGTCGTGGAGACCAAGCAGGGGCCCCAGGCGATCCTCGGCAACGTCGTCATCGACACCACCGGCGATATCGACGTCGCCTCGCGAGCGGGGGCTCCGTATACCGCCGACAAGTATCTCGTCACGCTCGTATTCCGGCTCGGCGGGGTGGACACCGCCGCCGCCGAACGGTTCGAACAGGAGAATCCGCGCGAGGCGAGGGCCATCAACCGGAAGATCAAGCGCTCGCTCGGCGGCGCCTGGGATCTGTGGTGGCTCAAGACTCCGCTGCCGGGCGTTGTCTGGTGCAACACACCGCATCTGACGGGATTCGACGGCGCCGACCCGGAATCGCTGACGAACGCGGAGTTCGAGGCGCGCGATCGAATCGAGAGCTCGCTCGGCGAGATCCGTTCGAACCTGGCGGGTTTCGAGAACGCGTACATCGTCGACGTGGCCCAGCAGATCGGCGTGCGACAGACCCGCCTGCTGCAGGGCGAGTACGTGGTCACCAAGGACGATGTCGTGAACCGGCGGCACTTCGCCGACAGTGTGTCCCGCGGGCGTGACTACTACACGCCCTATCGCGCACTGCTCCCGCGCAACGTCGACCAGTTGCTGGTGGCCGGACGGCACTATTCGGCCACGCCCGACGCGCAGCGGATGTCCCGCGAGATCCCGCCGTGCATGGCGCAGGGGCAGGCCGCGGGTATCGCGGCCGCGCTGGCGATCACGGATTCGGTGACCGTGCGCGAGGTGCCCGCCGCCGCGATCCAACGCGGCATGCGCGCGCAGGGCGGCGACCCGGGAGACCGCCCGGCGCCGAACGCGACGATCGATCCCCCGGCCACCGACCGGACAGATATCGAGGAGAAATCACAGTGACCAGTACCGAGCAGAGCCTGGGAGCCTTGGACGGCATCGTCGTTCTCGATTTCACCCAGGTATATATGGGCCCCAGCGCAACTCAGATGCTCGCCGACTACGGCGCCGAGGTGATCAAGATCGAGCGGCCCGGGGCGGGTGACCTGAGCCGCAACTCGATCCCCGACGAGGACGGCCGCGACAATCCCATCTTCATCTCGATCAACCGCAACAAGCGAAGCGTCACCGTCGACACCCGATCCGATCACGGGCGGCAGGTCGTGTTCGATCTGGTGCGCCGCGCCGACGTGGTCGTCAGCAATTTCCGCGCCGGCGTCATGGAGCGGCTGGGCTTCGGATACGACGACCTCACCGCGCTCAAGCCCGACCTGATCTGGGCATCCGGCACCGGATTCGGTGAACAGGGCCCCTACGCCCACAAGGGCGGGCAGGATGTCGTCGCCCAGGCATATACCGGCGTGATGTGGCGGCGAGCCGACGAATCGGTCCCCCTGTCCGTGTACCCGACGACGCTGTGCGACTACACCACCGGAATGCATCTGTGTCAGGGAATTCTGCTGGCGCTGCTGGCCAGGGCCCGCACGGGCCAGGGGCAGCAGGTCCGAGTCAACATGTACGACTCGATGCTGCACATGCAGATGCAGGAGGCGGCCATGCAACTCAACCGCGCAAACGAGGTGAACTGGGCGGCCATGCCGCTCTCGGGTGTCTTCCCGACCCAGGACGGCGCCGTGTGCATGGTCGGCGCGTTCAAGGAGAACCCGCTGGCCGACATCAGCGTGGCACTGGAGTTCGGTGAGGACCTCTCGCAGCGCCCGGGCCTCGGCACCCAGGAGGGCCAGGCCGAAAACCGGTCGCTGCTGCAGGCGCTGTTTCGTGACCGATTCGCCTCGAGCACAACCGAATACTGGCTGCAGCGCTTGGAGAAGCAGGATCTGCTGTGTGCCCCGGTGCGGTCGCTCGAGCAGGCGCTCGCCGATCCACAGACCGAGGTGAATCGGATGGTCATGGAGATGCCCGGTCCCCGCGGCTCCACAGTCCGGGTCCTGAACAGCCCGATCCGCATGTCCGGAACGCCCAACACCACCCGGCGTTCGGCGCCCCGCCTGGGTGAGCACAACGCCGAGGTGCTGCGCGAGCTCGGTTATTCCGAGGAGCGCATCGCGGAACTGCTGCAGGAAGGCGCGATTCGATGATCGACATCACCAGCGACGAGATCCGCTACGAGCTGGACGGCCATGTCGCCCGGATCACGATCGACCGGCCGCACGTGCTCAACGCGATCGACGAGAAATCTCACCGGCGGTGCAACGAGATCTGGACCGAGATCGAGAACGATGCCCGCGTGCGGGCGGTGGTGATCACCGGATCCGGGGAGCGCGCATTCTGCGTCGGCGCCGATATGTCGACATCCGGAGTGGGCAAGACCGGCGTCGCGTATTGGGCCGACCTGGACCCGAACGGCTTCGCGGGGCTGAGCCTGCGCCGCTCGCTGGATGTGCCGGTGATCGCCCGGGTCAACGGATTCGCCCTGGGCGGTGGAATGGAGATCGTCCTGGGCGCCGATATCGTCGTCGCCGCCGACACCGCCCAGTTCGGGCTGACCGAACCCCGGGTCGGGCGGCTCCCCTTGGACGGCGGCATCGTCAACCTCGTCCGGCGCATCCCGCACACGCAGGCGATGGCGATGTTGCTGACCGGGCGACGGACGACCGCGGCGGCGCTGCGCGACGCCGGGCTGGTCAACGAGGTCGTCCCGGCGACGGAACTCGATGCGGCGGTGGACCGCTGGCTCGAGGACATCCTGGCCTGCGCACCGACCTCGCTGCGCGCGATCAAGCAGATCATCAACCGCACCGAACACATGACCGCGGCCGATGCCCGCGCGACCCGGCTGCCCGCCCTGATCGAGGCGCTGGAGAGCCCGAACGCCACCGAGGGCGTGGCAGCCTTCCAGCAGAAGCGGCGGCCGGTCTGGAGCGATCGATGACCACGACCGTCCGGCCCGGTGTCTGGGGCGTCCTGGCGACGCCGTTCACGGGGTCGGCGCTCGATGTCGACAACACCGGCGTCGCCCGTCTGGCCGAGCATGCGCAGGCCGCGGGTGTCACGGGTCTGACCGTCCTGGGTGTCTTCGGCGAGGCGGCGCGACTGTCCTGGGCCGAACGCCGGATCGTCCTGGAGACAGTGCTCGACAGCACCGATCTTCCCCTGGTTGTCGGCTGTACGGCGCTGGCGACCGCGCCGGTCGTCGACGAGGCCAGGATGGCCGTGGAGGTGGCGGGCGATCGGCTCGCCGGTGTCATGGTGCACGCGAACAGCGGTGACCGCGCCACCCTGCACGCGCATCTGAGCGCGGTTCACCAGGCCTCGGGTGCGCCCATTGTCATCCAGGACTACCCGGCCGTGAGCAGCGTTGCCGTCTCCCCGTCGATGCTCGGCGATCTGGTCGCCGCCTGCGACTTCGTCGCGGCGGTCAAGGCCGAGTCGCCGCCGACACCGGTGGCCGTGGCCGAGGTGACCGCGCGGTGCGACGTTCCGGTGTTCGGCGGCCTCGGCGGCATCAATCTGCTCGACGAACTGGCCGCGGGCGCCGCCGGCGCGATGACCGGATTCTCGTACCCCGAGGCCCTGGTCGCCTGCGTCCGTGCGTGGTTCGCGCAGGAACCGGCGAAGAGCCGCGCCGAACTGCTCGACTACCTGCCGCTGATCACCTTCGAGCAGCAAGCGGGGATCGCACTCGCGATCCGCAAGGAATGCCTGCGCCGGCGCGGCCTGATCGCCGAGTCCGCGGTCCGACCGCCGGCGCGTGCCCTGCCCGACGCGCTGCACGGGATGCTGGCCGAACATCTCGCAATCATCGAGCGGGGGCGGTGACATGGACCTCGGGATCGACGGCCGCACCGCAATCGTGCTGGCCTCCACCGCGGGGCTCGGTGCCGCAACCGCCGCCGCCCTCGCGGCCGAGGGCGCGAATGTTGTTGTCACCGGACGAGATCCGTCCAGCACCCGACAGGTCGCGCAGGCACTGAAAGCGGCGATCGGCGTCGACTGCGACCTGACCGAGCCGGGAACTGCCGAGCGCATCCTCGATGCCACCCGCGAAACCTACGGGGAGCCGGATATTCTCGTCCTGAACGGCCCCGGCCCGTCCCCGGGCACGGCGGCGGCCCTCGATGCGGCCGGGGCGCGCACCGCGATCGATGCGCTGCTGGCAACCCACATCGAGCTGGTGAACCTGGTCCTTCCGGGCATGCGTGCCCGCCGGTGGGGGCGGATCGTCGCGATCGGTTCGAGCGGTGTCGAGGCGCCGCTGCCGATGCTGGCGGCATCCAACCTCGGGCGTGCCGCGCTGGCCGCCTATCTCAAGACGCTCGCCGCGGAGGTCGCCGCCGACGGTGTCACGGTCAACATGGTGCTGCCCGGTCGCATTGGCACCGATCGCGTCGCATCGCTGGACGCGGCAGCGGCCCGGCGGACCGGGACATCCGTGGATGCCGTACGCACCGCCTCGCAGGCCAAGATCCCGATCGGCCGATACGGCGAACCACACGAATTCGGGGCGGTCGCCGCATTCCTCTGCGGGGCACCGGCGTCGTACGTGACCGGCAGCATGATCCGTTGCGACGGTGGCCTTCTCGCCAACCTCTGAGTCCAGAACGTATCCCAGGGAGAATCACCATGACCACGATCCAGAACCTCATCGGCGGTGAGCGGGTCGGCGACCCCGACATCGAGCGGCGCAACCCCGCCGATCCCTCCGACGTCGTCGCCCGCACCCCGGCATCGTCCGTCACTGATGTCACGGCCGCCGTCGAATCCGCGGCCCACGCGCAAATGCGCTGGGCTGCAATGACTCCGGTCGCCCGCGGCGCGGTGCTGCTCGATGCCGCGGATCTGCTGCGGCAGCGGCACGAGGCCGTCGCGACCGACCTGACCCGGGAGGAGGGCAAGACGCTGGCCGAGGCGCGCGGAGAGGTCCGCCGCGCCATCGATGTGCTCCGTTTCTTCGGCGCCGGCGGCTGGCGCGCGACCGGCGAGGTCCTGCCCAGCGCCTTCCCCAGCACGACGGTGTATACCCGGGCCGAACCGCTGGGCGTCGTCGGGTTGATCACCCCGTGGAATTTTCCGATCGCCATCCCCGCCTGGAAGATGGCGCCCGCACTCATCTCCGGCAATGCCGTGGTGCTCAAGCCCGCGGAACTGACTCCGGTGTCGGTGTACCACCTGACCCAGGCCCTGCTGGATGCGGGCCTGCCGCCGGGTGTGCTGAATGTCGTGCACGGATCCGGCCGGATCGTCGGCGACGCGCTGGTCCGGCACCCGGACGTCGCGGCCGTCTCGTTCACCGGGTCGACCGCCGTCGGCAATCGCATCCGCGCCGCCGTGAACGACCGGCACGCGCGGGTCCAGCTCGAAATGGGTGGGAAGAACGCCTACCTCATCCTGGACGACGCCGATCCCGAGCGGGCCGCGGCGATCGTGGCGGCGGGCGGATTCGGCCTGACCGGCCAGGCGTGCACCGCGACCTCGCGGGTGTATGTGACGCCCGGCGTGCGGGATGCCTTCGTCAAGGCTCTGCGCGAGCAGGCGGGCGCGCAGCGGGTCGGCAACGGGCTCGACCCGGATACGACGATCGGCCCCGTGGTCTCGGCAGCGCAGCTCGAACAGGATCGGGCCGCCGTCGCCGAAGCCGGTGCGGCGGGCTTCGACATCGGGTGCGGGACCGAACTGCCGAGCCAGTTCTTCGCACCCGTGGTGGTGTCGAATGCCGTGCACGACAGCAGGATTGCGCGCGAGGAAATCTTTGGGCCGATCGTCGCGGTCGTGGACGCCGAGGATTACGAGGACGGCCTGACGAAGGTCAACGACTCGCCGTACGGGCTCACGGCGGGCATCTGCACCGAAAGTCTGAGCGCCGCTCACGATTTCGCAGCCCGCGCCCGGGCCGGTGTGGTGAAGGTCAATCGGCCGACCACCGGACTGGATCTGAACGTACCGTTCGGCGGCATCGGGGAATCCTCGACGAATACCTTCCGCGAACAGGGCGCTCGCGCAGTCGATTTCTACACCTGGCCCAAGAGCGTGTACATGGGCCACGCGTAATGGCGGTCGACCTCGTCGCACTCCCCAAGGCCGAGTTGCACATTCACCTCGAGAGCGCCATTTCACGCGACCTCGCAAATGATTTCGCCGCCAGATACCAGCTTCCGGAACCACCACGGGGGCCATTCCCGGACCAGGCCACCTTCGTGCGCGACTACGAGCGGGTGCGTGATCTGATCGGCAGCCTCACGGATCTGCATGCGGTGGCGAAGGATCTCGCCGAACGGCAGTGCGCGATCGGGGTCCGGTGGACGGAGGTGTACTTCATTCCGGCCACCTACGGCGACCGGTTGGGCAGTGCGGACGCGCTGGTGGAGACCGTGGTCGACGGGCTGCGCAGCGGCGGCGGCCCGGACGCCGCCGGGATCGTGCTGGGGATTAATCGGGGGCTGTCCAGGACAGCGGCATGGCAGTCCCTGAAGCTCGCGAAGCGCTGGCACGGGCGCGGCGTGGTCGCGCTCGGGCTCGCCGGCGACGAGGCGGGACATCCCGCCGCAGGCTTCGAGGATCTCTTCGCCGCGGCCGCCGAGGCCGGGATCCCCGCGGTCCCGCATGCGGGCGAGGGCCGGGAACGATCCTGGGTCGATGAGGGGATCGACCACCTCTGCCCCAGACGCATCAGCCATGGACTCGCGGCAGCCGACGATGCCCTCACCCTCGCCCGGATCAAGGCGATGGGTATCTGCCTGGATCTGGCGCCGAGTTCGAACGTGCTGCTCGGACTGGTCCCGTCCTTACCGGAACACCCTCTGCCACAACTGTTTCGAGCCGGAATACCGGTCTCGCTCAGCACCGATATTCCGTACTTCCTGGGGTACGACCTCGTCGAGGAGTTGCGGCGATGCGCCCTGGCATGGGACCTGTCCGACGATGAAATCGTGCGTCTGAGCGCCGCGGCATGGGACTACGCACTGTGCCCGGCCCAGGTGCGCTCGGCCGCTCTCGCAGATATGCCTCAGG
Organism: Nocardia albiluteola; assembly: GCF_018860155.1. Classification (GTDB taxonomy): domain Bacteria; phylum Actinomycetota; class Actinomycetes; order Mycobacteriales; family Mycobacteriaceae; genus Nocardia; species Nocardia albiluteola. The sequence continues at coordinate 58,363 of NZ_JAHKNI010000005.1, read as the reverse complement.
CCCCGTAACGCCGATGCCGGGCGGCGTAGTCGCGCAGCGCGCGCAGGAAGTCGACCCGGCGGAATTCGGGCCAGTACGCCTCGGTGAACCAGATCTCCGAATACGCGCTCTGCCAGAGCAGGAATCCGGACAACCGCTGCTCACCGGACGTGCGGATGACCAGATCCGGATCCGGCTGTCCCGAGGTGTAGAGATGCTGGCCGATGGCATTGACGGTGATCGACTGGACCAGATCCTCGCCCGTCTCCCCCGCCACGATCTCCTGCCGGACCAGCGAGCGCACCGCGTCGGCGATCTCCTGACGACCGCCGTAACCGATGGCGACGTTCACGTGCACGCCCCCGCGGCCGTGGCTCTCGTCGGCGGCCTTGCGCAGGCGGCGCGCGACGTCCTCGGGCAGGCCATCGAGGGAGCCGACAATTCGCACGCCCCAGTTCTTGTCGGGCGCCGAGAGCTCCTCCACGACGTCCGTGATCACCTCGAACAGCGTCTCGAGCTCCTCGGGATCGCGGTTGAGGTTCTCCGTGGACAGCAGGTAGACCGTCACCATCTCGATGTCCACGGCCTCGCACCAGCCGACCAGCTCGGCGATCTTCAGCGCGCCGACCCGGTGCCCGTGGCTGACATCGGTGAAGCCGTTCTCCCGGGCCCATCGGCGGTTCCCGTCGCAGACGACCGCGACGTGGCGCGGATGCTGCCTGCCCGCGAGTTGTCTGGACAGCCGCGCCTCGTAGATGCGGTACGGCAGCTCACGCACCTGACTTGCAAGCCTCACGGCTGCCAACCCTACGCCCCGGGCGGTGCGGGGTGGGTATTCGCTCTGTGGCCACCCGGCGCGGAGGTGTCGGCACCGGTACAGTAACCACAGCCCTAACCTACGGTACCGTAGGTTACTCAGGAGGTAACTTATGTCCGACTCGGTCATGCCCACCGACGCCGTACCGGCGGCTCTGGAACAGGCGGCGAGCGTCCCGCTCAAGCCCCGGATGCGCGGCTGGATACACACCTGGGCCGTCGGCGTCTCCGCGATCGCGGTCGTCGTGCTGGTCGCGGTCGCCGCCCGGGTGTCCGCGACCGCGGGCTGGTCGACGCTCGTCTACGGCCTGACCGTCTGCGGCGTCTTCGGCGTCAGCGCCACCTATCACCGGGTGACGTGGCCGAGCGTGCGGGCCCGCACCCATATGAAGCGGGCGGATCACTCGATGATCTTCCTGTTCATCGCCGGCACCTACACGCCGTTCGCGCTGCTGGGGCTGCCGCGCCACACCGGGACGACGCTGCTGATCGTGGTGTGGGCCGGGGCGCTGGCCGGGGTCGCGCTGAAGCTGCTGTGGCCGCGCGCCCCGCGCTGGGTCGGCGTCCCGCTCTATCTGGTGCTGGGCTGGGCGATCGTGCCGGTCGCGGCGGCGATGACGCACAACGTCGGCGTGGCCCCGATGGTGCTGTTGCTCATCGGCGGGCTGGCCTACAGCGGCGGCGCGATCCTCTACGCCACCAAATGGCCCAATCCCTGGCCCGCGGTCTTCGGACATCACGAATTCTTCCACGCCGCAACGGTTCTCGCGGCGCTGTGCCATTACCTCGCGGTGTGGCTGGTGGTTGTCCGGTAATCCTGGCGGAAACGATCACCGCGAAACGGCAGAAGCCCGCGGCCCACGTTCTATGCTGCTCGTTCGTGCTCTTCGAACCGATCCGCCCCGGCATGCGCGGCCCTCGCCTGCCGACGCCGCGATGAACCGGCTGATCCTCTGGGCGCTTCGGGTCCGGTGGGGACTGTCGCTCATCGTGATGGTCTCCAACCTCGGCGGGCTCGCGGTCATCGTCACCGAGCTGTGGCTCAGCGGCTTTCTGGGCCGGCTCGGACCGGAGTGGATCACCGCGATGGGACGCACCGCGATCTATCCAACGATCGGGGCGGTGGCCGGCATCTGGCTGGCCGTGCGCGACCGGTCGCATTACTTCGGCTGGCTCGATGCCGGACGCAAACCCACCGAGGCGGAGGCGCGGCGGCTGCTGAACCTGCCGTTGGCGATCACGCTGCGAGCGCTGGCCATCTGGCTGCCCGGCGTCGTCATCGCCACGGTGATCTTCGCGAACGTCGTGCCGTCGCGGGCGATCGCGGTGGTCGCGGCGATGTTCGCGCTGGGTGCCTTCGAATCGGCCGGATTCACCCTGCTCATCGTGGATCGGCTGGTGCGCCCGGCGATACCGACCGTCGCCTCGGTGCTCGGCGGCACCATGCACTGGAGTTCCACGGTGCTCAACCGGGTCGTGGTGTCGTGGATCGTGTCCGGGGCGATGCCGCTGTTGATGCTGATCACGGTGCTCGCCGATCCGGTCGCCCACGCCGACGACCGGATCTGGACCGCGGTGTACATGTCGCTGGTGGGCCTGGGCGTCGGCGCCATCGCCACCGCCGCGCTGGCCCGCGCGGTCGCCGCGCCGCTGCTGGTGCTGCGCCGCGCCCTGGACCGCATCGCGCATGGCGACCTCGCGGTGCGGGTACCGGTCGGCAGCGCGAGTGAGATCGGGCGGCTCGAGCATTCGGTGAACGAGCTGGCGGAGAACCTGTCCGAGCGCGAGCGGATGCGCGAGGTGTTCGGCCGCCACGTAGGTGCCGAGGTGGCCGAACGGGCGCTGGCGGGTGGGGTGGATCTGACCGGCGATGTGCGGGTGGTGACGGCGCTGTTCGTCGACGTCATCGGGTCGGTGGGAATGTCCATGGGCCTGGCGCCGCGCGAGTTCGTGGCCAAGCTGAACCGGCTGCTGTCGATCGTGGTGTCGGCGACGGAGGACAACGGCGGGCTGGTGAACAAGTTCGAGGGCGATGCCGCGCTGTGCATCTTCGGTGCGCCGATCGCCCTGCGCGACAACGCGACTCCCGCCCTGCGCGCGGCCCGCCGCATCCGCGACGAGGTGGCCGCGGGCGGTGAACTCGATATCGGCATCGGGGTCGCGCGGGGCTCGGTCTTCGCCGGGGACGTCGGCACCGACACCCGGCTGGAGTTCACCGTGATCGGCGACGCGGTCAACGAGGCGTCCCGGCTGACCACCGAGGCCAAGCACGTGTCGCGGCGAATCCTGGTGAGCCAGGCGGTGATCGAGGCGGCCTCGGGCAACGAGAGCACCGGCTGGGAGCACTACGAGACGATCGCGCTGCGCGGGCGCACGGATCCTACGGACTGCTGGACCGATATCGCGCCGGTCTCGGAAGTCCCTGCCGGGCAGCCCGATTCGACCTCCGAGGTCACCTCACGGACCTGATGCGCGAGTCGGCGCCGGGCTGTCGTTCCGGCACAATGGCCGGATGCACTGACGCACATGCCGATCCGGCGCCCGGTCAGCCCGTCCTGCGCCTCTCAGGACTGGACCAGATCGCCGTCACACCAGCGTGCTGCCGACCGGAATCCACTGACGCGCAGACGGATCAAGGTCTGCCCCGGCCAGCGCACACCGGGTCGACGTATCACGGGTGCCAGGTGATGCTGCCGCCCTGGAAGTCCTGGGCCTTGCCGTTCTCATAGTCGTATTCGTCGCTGGTCGGGTAGCCGTAGTGGCCCTTCTCCGCGCCGTTGCCCTGCCAGACGCCCGCGATGTTGCCCCACACCGCGTGCGCGCCGGTCTCCTGGGACCAGTAGATGACCCCGCCCGGGAACAGGTTGTAGCGGCCCTGGCCGTCGGTACCGGCCGGGGATTCGTCCGACACCGGGAAGCCCAGCGGGCTCTTCTCCCAGCCCAGCGATGCGTACTTGTCGCGAATCAGGCCGCAGACGTCGTGCGCGTCGGTGCCGACGGACCAGTAGATCGAGCAGCCGCGCTCGAACACCTGGAACTTGCCGCCCTGAGCCGCCGACTCGGGAGTGGTCGGGTTGCCGAAGAAGGCCTGGCCGCCGCCGCGGACGTAGGCCTTGTCGATCGCGCCGCCGACGTCGAAGGCGCCGATGTGCTCGGCCGCGGCCGGTCCCGCGCCGCTCACGGTGGTCAACGCCACCACGGCGACACCGGCGGCGAGCGCCAGTGCGCCACGCCCGGACCGGGCGGAAACACGGTTCCAACGACTTGGCAACCTCACGTGAACTCCCTGGATAAGCGGCTGATCGAAGGCCTGGCGGACACCGCCGCCCAGGCCATAGTCCCGGGAGCTGTCGCGGTAGGCAAGCCCCGCCAGCCTAGCGGGGCCTCGGCCATACGGTTTCGCTATTAACTGCCGCTGCCAGGGAGTTCTCGAGAACCGTGGGTGAGCGGGCAATATTTCGGCGATGCGGGCGGGCGTTCGCCGGTCGACCGTCGTTCGTTACCGCTCTCTTTGTCTCATGGACGCCAGCCGGAACTGCCCGGTACTTCGGATCCACCGCTGCTCACCACCGGCAGGACACGCCTGCCCGCACGGCCACGGGTCGCGGTCGTTCCTCCTCGGCCCGAGGATCACATCCGACGCCGCGGTCAGTAATGCGACGCGCGGCTGTACGGCGGCTCCTCGGCGCCGTCCGGTCCCTTCGACCGCGCCAGTGGAATCGGGCTGCGAGACTCCCAACCAGCGGGATCCAGTGCGGAGGGCCGGCGGTTGCGCCTCACCCACCTTCTCGAGCGGCCGGAACTTCCCGCGCTCGGCGGATGGACCCGCCGATGCGGTTTCGCGGCTGCAGCCCTGCCGGTACCGGCCGACGCGGGCTTGGCTGCGCGCTACCAATTACACAGGCGCGTCGAACGTGGTGCGCGTCGAGCATTTCCGCAAGCGCGTCACCCGCTAGGAGTGGTGCTGCTTCCAGCGAGCCACCAGCCGCGTGCGGCGCTACCTCCAGCAACTCACCAGCCGCCGGGCGGCGCTGCCTGCCGCGAGTCACCAACCGCGGGGCGGCGCTACCTCCAGCAAGTCACCAACCGCGGGCGGCGCTACTTCCAGCGGGTCATTAGTCGCGGGTGGCGCTGATTCCGAGGGCGGCGTGCAGATCGGTTGCGTGGGTGACCGGAAGGTCGCAGACCGAGCCGCGGCAGACGTAGGCGGCCGCGACGCCGCGCACGGGCGGACGATCGGCCAGCAGCGGAGCCGAATTCGGCGGGCCCGCAACGACTACCGCGCCGCCGGGGGCATATCTGCGTGCGGCGGTGACCAATTCGTCTGTCACGGAATCCTCGGGCAGGGAGACCGCGATCTGCAACGGTCCCGCCGCGGCCGCTTCGGCGACGGTGAGCCAGTGACCGCCCGAGCGGGGTGCGCGGGCCAGCACGACCGCGCTGCGGGACAGGGTGGCGTCGGCCAGTTCGCGGTAGCGGATCGCGGGGTCCGGGCGGCTCAGCGCGGAGGCCGTCAGCAGGGCCTCGGCGAAGGCGGACGCGCCGGACGGGGTGGCGCCATCGAGCGGGTCGCGCGGTCGCGAGATCAGCGATTCGGCATCGGCGGCGGTGTCGAACCAGCTGCCCGGCGCGGCCGGGTCGTCGAAATGGGTGATCGCGATGTCCAGCAGGCGCTGGGCGTGTTCGAGCCAGTCGAGGTCGCCGGTCGCCTGATGCAGGGCCAGCAGGCCGGTGCTCAGCCAAGCGTAATCCTCGAGCACGCCGGGGGCCGCGCCGGCGACACCGCCGAGTGAGGCGCGACGCAGGCGACCATCGATTACGTGCTGCGACAACAGCATTCGTGCGCACCGAGCCGCCGCGGCGACCCACTCGGCGCGGCCGTGTGCGGCACCGGCCTCGGCCAGGGCGGTAATCGCCATGCCGTTCCAGGCGGTGACCACCTTGTCGTCGCGCGCGGGCTGTGGGCGCTCGGCCCTGGCCTGCCGCAACAAATTCCGCACCCGCTCGAAGCGTTCGGGTTCGGGCGGACCGGACAGGCCGGCGCCCGGCAGCGTGAGCACCGAGGCGCCGTGTTCGAAGTTGCCCTCGGCGGTCACCCCGAAAACCGTTGCTGCCCAGGCGCCGTCGTCCGGACCGAGGACCTCGGTGAACTGCTCCGGCGTCCAGACGTAGGTCGCGCCCTCGACGCCGGGGCCGTCCGGATCGATGTGCGTGTCCGCGTCCAGCGCCGAGGCGAAGCCGCCCTCTGCGGTACCCAGGTCGTCGATGATGAACTGGGCGGTCTCCGCCATTACGCGCAGCGGAAGAGGCTCGGCGGTGGCGTCATCGGATCCGCTGCGCGCCAGATGCGCATAGACGCGCAGCAATTGGGCGTTGTCGTACAGCATCTTCTCGAAATGCGGTACCACCCAACCCGCATCGACCGAATAGCGGGCGAATCCGCCCCGCAGCTGGTCGTAGATGCCCCCGCGGGCCATCGCGACCGCCGTGTCCACGACCGCCTGCCGCGCGACGTCGTCCCCCGTGCGCTCGACGTGCCGCAGCAGCCCCTCCAACAGCGCCGACGGCGGAAACTTCGGCGCCCCACCGAATCCCGCATGCCGGGGATCCACATCGCGCAGCACCACGGCGACCGCGTGGTCGAGCAGATCCGGCCCCACCGCCTGCCCGCTGTCCGGCAGACCGGCGTACTGCTCCCGCAGCGCCGCTGCCACCTGCTCCGCCGCCTGATCCACATCGGCGCGACGCGTGCGCCAGGTATCGGCCACGGCGGCAAGCAGCTGCGTGAACGAGGGCATCCCACCTCGCGGCGTCCGCGGATAATAGGTACCGCAGTAGAACGGCTCGCCCGCGGGAGTGAGGAAACAGGTCATCGGCCACCCGCCCTGCCCCGTCATCGCGACCGTCGCCGACATATAGATCGCGTCGATATCGGGCCGCTCCTCCCGATCCACCTTCACGCACACGAAATCGGCGTTCATCACCGCCGCGACCGCCTCGTCCTCGAAGGACTCGTGTGCCATCACGTGACACCAATGGCAACTCGCATATCCCACCGACAGCAGGATCGGCACGTCCCGCGCCGCCGCCTCCGCCAGCGCCTCGGCATCCCACTCACGCCAGTCGACCGGGTTGTCGGCGTGCTGGCGCAGATAAGGCGATGTCGCGCTGCTGAGGCGGTTCATGCCCCCAGCCTCCCACACCCGATCGGCACGAAGCCGATACGCACCCGGGCGCCTTCAGCACTGACGGCAATTGTGTGCATCGTGCACGCTACTCGCGCGGCGGGCGCTCAACCAGAATCGCCACGTTCTCACCGCACTGGCTGCCGACCTGTACTGGGAACCGCCGCGGATCGAGGCGAGGCAGTGGCTCCTTACCCAAGGTACGGAGTGCCGTGGTATTCGGCGTGGTGTCGTAGCCGGAGCCTCACGGTCGGATGCACTGGGACGGATTCGAGTTCCGCCGAGCTCAGAAACCTCACCGATGTGGATTCGTGTGATACCTCAATCGTTCCGCCCGTCGCCCGGCCGTAGTAGACGATCGCGAACTCTTGCCGGACCTCTCCATCGGAATATTCGATGACATGTTCCGGATCGGTGTAGATGCCGAGCAGTCCGGTTATCTCGATATCGAGCCCGGTTTCCTCTTTCGTCTCGCGGACAGCACACTCTTCGAGAGTTTCTCCGACTTCCATGATTCCGCCGGGCAACGACCAGTTCCCCGAATCGCCACGCCGTTGCATGAGCACGCGGCCGGAATCGTCGACAACCAGCGCCGAGGCTCCCGGCTTGAGCGAGTTGGGCATCGGTGCTGCCGGATCTCTGTAGTAGTCACGCCGAGAGCTCATCAGCAGTTCCTTGTCTCGAGGTAGACCCCTTCGAGCTCTCGTACGAGGTGACCGTTCCCCATATCTGCTCGAACTGGTCTGCAAACGATTCGAATATCCCGTATGGGGACACTTTTCGCAGGTGCAACGCTGTGTGCTGGTATCCCCGGGCGCGGAACAAGTACGGGGTGACGATCATCTGATCATCGAACCTGAACACCGAGTTGTACAAGTGCGTGGCGTGGAGGCCGATCACGCATCCTGGGGTGTCGGCCAGCGGACCCAGCATCGACAACGCGTTGCGTATCCGCCCTGGCAGGGTTCCACCCATTTGTTCCAGTGTGTCTCGTTCCGTGACGTGATCGCAGTCCGGATCGGCGAACCCTAGTCGTACTGCACACCCGGCGCGGCACTTGGCCGCGATCATCTCCGAGGCGTTGGGCAGCAACTCGAACACGAACGGGTATGCGTAGCCCATGATGTCGATGCGTTCGGTTGCCTTGTGCACCAATGAAACCCACAGATCGTTAGGTATCTCCGACCGATGTGCAAAAGCTCCCAAGACCTCCGCCGTGGCCGGCGCCCCGGCTTGAATGTCCGGCCGTGCGGTGGGCCACAGCGACTCTTCGGTTTCGCCGAGTAGTTTCGCGACGCGGTATCACCAGTCAATCTCGCGAAAGCTGCGGCGCCACAGTCTCGATGACTCATGTAGCAGACAGGAAGATTGTATCCCCCGAAAGAGAAGAAGAAAAAGAGAAACGGTAGCCCCAAAAAATGACTTGCCCAATTTCTCTCTACAGAATCAAGAGCGGCGCGCTGCGCGCGCCGCCCGGTGCGCCCGCCCTACCGCTGCGCTCCCGGGCGGGACACCCCGGTGCAGAACCAGGATGGGAGAGCCGAACCGCCACTGACGCCGACAGCATGCCGCGCGGTTTACTCGTCCGGACCAGCGACCAAATACTCCTTGAGCAGGACTGCGCCAGGCTCAAGTTCGGGGAATTCCCGCTCGGCGGGCGCGCTGAGGAACATTATTTTGATGTATGTGTCAGGGTCCAACTCCGCGAAAGGCGCGAGAGAAACCCGCTGCTTCATGCCGAAGCCATCGAACAATTCTATTTCCATGTCATCGCTACCGCTGACGCCATACTTGCGGGTGAGGTTGGCCAGCGTGGGCGGCGCTGGAACATCCTCCGTCAGCCGAAGGAAACGACTGTTGGAGTCGGCATCACTCACTTCAGCGATGATCTAAATCTTGGTAATCAACGTTTATTCCTTCGACCGTCTCAGGGGAATGATTCACCGTATTCCACTATCCTACCCGAGCCCGTGTATCCGCACGCTCATGGATACACGGGTTGTCTCTCGGGTAAATTATCAGGCGTGGCCGAGCAAGACGCGCTGTTCGAGCCCACCGCAGTTCTCGATACCCCACACTGAGCCGTCGGAGTACTTCATCACCGACACCGGGACACAGCCCGGACCCGTCCACCATGAATTGGGCTGGTCACCAACCTCCTCAGACATCGACACGATCATCAACGACGCCTGGGCATCCTTCCGCGGGGGTCGCTGAGCACAAGCTCGGCGTGACAGATTGTCACGTGACTTCGCCGAAACCACTGCTGTGATCAATGCAGGAGGTTTCGTAGTCCGGCTGTCTGTAATACCGACCCGTACCTCCTGACATCCGACAGCATCCAGGGGGTTCCGCTATGCACATTCCGCACCGGACCAGCACCGTGACGGAGTACGACGACATGAAACCAAAGGCCGTCGGCTTGGTACGCACCGATAAGTCCGGACTGACAGCCCCGCAGCGCGCAATCGATATCCGCCGTCATGCGGAACAACTCGGCTATCGCTACTTGTACACGGTCAGGCCGCCTGATGATCATCCCGACCCGATCGGGTACGCGCTCAGCATCGCATTCGCGGTGCACGCCGCCGCAATCGTCATCTACGACCCGGAAACCGTGGACAACACCTCGGCGCGCGTCTGCGATGCATGCAACCTGGAAACGGCCTGCCCGCCTACCCCCTGGGCCGCCGCGTCGGATGGAACGAACGACCCTGCCCACGCTCGCCCCGACCGCGCTTTAACCGTGCCGGAATCGCATCGAATCATGCAGCAACACAGAGCATGTCGCGCTGCATTGTGTCCCCGGAAGGCCAGTGCGCTCGGATGCCTGGTCAAGGCAGGCAAGGTCATCCCTCCAACTGCCAGTCCGCGTGAGCGGGCCGCCGCGCGCGGGCTACCGTTCCCCATCGCCAACAACGATCATCATGCTGTCGTCGGCCCCGATGCGCAAACCCTGATCGACGTTCTAGAGGCACTTGCCGAACCACGCACAAACGCCCGTCCCGATTACCGTGATGAGCCGGAGTCGATCCGAGAGCGGTTGTGCACCTTGAATACTCGCATTCCGGTCGGTTACAAGGTCGACCGGAAACCTGCCCCTCCCTACGGCTGGAACCTGCGCGCCGCTGACGGCACAATCGTTTCCAGCGGAAGTCCCGACATCATCGAGTCCGCTCACCGATGCCGAGGCACTTCAGCAGGCGCTCCGCACGATGCGCCATCATTGCTCCAAGCTCAACCTCGCCCGCATACCTCCATACACACGAGAGGATGATCCGAACCCATGCACCTGATCGAGGTCGAGCGCAAACGCGAACTCCACGACCCCAACCCGCTGCGCCAGCGACTCGCCGAACTCGGCTATCAGGAGGCCGAACACCTGACCGAGGTCGACACCTACTACAGCCGGCCCGATGTCGACTACATGAAAACCATTGAATGCCTTCGCATCCGACGCAGAGACGGGTTCGCCGAGGTCACCTACAAGCCGCCGTCCACCTCCGCCACACACAGCGACGCTGATGTGATCGCCAAACGCGAAACCAACGTCAACCTCAGCGGCCCCGATCAGGCCGACGCCGCCAGCCAACTCCTCGAGGCAATCGGCATGATCCAGCTCATCCGTGTCGAGAAGGACCGCACCACCTACCGCCACCCCGAGCACGAGAACATCATCGTCAGCATCGATTCCGTCACCCACACCGGAACCTTCGTCGAGACCGAGGTCACCGCCGTCGATCCAGACGCGGCCACCGTTCACCTCGAAGAAGTCGAAACCGAACTCGGAATCGCCGACCACGCGGTCGTGAGTCTCCCATACCGAGATCTCGTCATGGCCGCCACCAACTGAGCCATCTACGCTGTCCGACGAGCCCCACGGGATTTTTGCATTTTGTGGTCCTCAGTACGAATCAATGTTCGACGACGGCGTCCGAGCTGTGCGGCGTAGCCATACCCAGGTGCAGGCGATGGCGGCGAGCAGTGCTGGTTTGTTGAGGATCAGGGCGAGGGTGCCCAGTAGGACGACGTTTCCTGCGAGATACGCCGGTCCCATGACCAATACATGCAGCGCGCAGAACGCTGCCCACGCGGCGGTGACCCGGCGGTGTAGCCGTACCCGGGCGGCCGGGTCGGTGGTGTCAGCGGGTTCGAATCGGATCCTGCGGCAGATCGGCAGAGTCAGCGGGGTGGCAGTAGCGAGGCTGAGACCGAAGGCCACGGACAGGGCCGCATAGAGGATCAGCGGAGGTAGGAAGAAGTCCCGGCCGTGACCGGTGATCGCGGCCATTGCGGAGAAGATCAGGACGAGGGTGGTCGAGACGGCGACGACATTGGGGCGGTCGCCGTGGCACAGCCGGAGCCCGGCGAGGACCAGCGCGGTCAGGACGGCGACCAGGATGCCGGCGACGATGCCGCTCAGGGTGAAGCCGAGGATGTAGCCGAGGATGGGCGTGGCTCCGTCGATGAGATGGCGTACGCCGCCCAGGTCGCGGATCTTCGCACGCAACTCGGCGAAGCCGGACGCCGGAACATCGGCCGGTAGATCTGGTTGCGATGAATTGTTCATGGGTTCAACGCCTTTGGTGATCCTGAATATGCCGTCCACACACCACGCCGGCGCACCGGACGCGGCCGTGTGGACGCGGGGTCGAACGGTCAGACCGCCGGAGGCGGCGTCTCTCCGGGAGTGCCGAGCTTCGCGGCGGCTTCGGGTCCGCCGAATCGGTCGACCAGTGCTGCTTGGTCGGCCTTGGCTCGCTTGTCCACGGCGTCGGTCGTCTCCGGGTCCAGCAGGCCGATGAGCTCAGCGGTCAGCTCGGTGAGCACCTCGGCGTGGTCCTGATCGGCGGCCAGGTCCTGGACCTGGTCAGGATCGGCGGTGACGTTGTACAACTCGGGGGCGAAGCCGACGTAGTGGTGCAGGACGAAGTCGCCCCTGCGGATCAGGAACGCCGCACTGGGCGCGCCCATGGCGTGATATTCACTGAACACGACCCGCTGCGGGTCGAGGCCGGTCGTGGCGAGTTCGCGCAGCGAGACGCCCGGACGCGGTTCCCCGGCCGGAGTCACACCGGCGCCGTCGAGGATGGTCGGGTACAGGTCGACCAGGCTCGCCGGGGTGTCGCACACGGCTCCGGCGGGCACGCCCGGACCGGCCATGATCAATGGGACACCGGAGGATTCGGTGTACATCAGGGATTTGCCCCAGAGGCCGCGACTGCCGACCATGTCGCCGTGGTCGCTGGTGTAGACAACGAGCGTGTTGTCGGCCTGGCCGCTGGCCTCGAGCGCGCCGAGGATGCGGCCGAGGTTGTGGTCGAGGTAGGTGACCAGTCCGTAGTACGCGGCAGCTGCGCGGCGGCGTTCCTCCTCGGAGTTGGTGTTGTCGAGGCCCGGGAGGACTCCGGCGAAGGTCTCCACCCACGGATGGCGGGCGTGCCCGTGCTCGGGACGCATTGTCGGCGTGGGCATCTGGTCCGGGTCGTACATCTCGAAGTACTCCGGCGGGGCCAAATACGGGAAGTGCGGGGCGAGCAGGCCGGTGTATAGCACCCACGGTTCGTCGCGGTTGGCCGGATCTGCCAGCCATTGGCAGGTGCGTTCGGTGACCGCGGCGTCGTATCGGGTGTAATCCGATTCCGCGCCACCGGAGATCGACACCATCAGCGGCGCGTTGTCGCGGCGTGGCAGCGGGTCGCGCACCGAGCCCCACACCTGCCCGACTCCGTCCTTGAGATGCATGGGCAGATGCTGGACATCGAACCCGGTGGGGTCGGATTCGTTGCGGTAGTGCAGTTTTCCGATCGACTCGACCCGTCGTCCGGCGGCTTGCAGTTCGTGCCCCCAGCCTGGGATCGCGCCGTCGTAGCCCATCGCGTTGTCCCAGTACCCAGTCTGGTGCGGGTACAGCCCGGTAGCGAACGAGGCGCGCGACGGCACACAGATGGGGCTCGGGCAGTAGGCGGAGGAGAAGCGCGTGCCGCGCGCTGCCAGCGCATCCATGTTCGGTGTCCGGATGAGCGGATTACCGGCCGCGCCAAGGATTTTCGGGTTGTGCTGGTCGGACATGATGACCAGCACGTTCATCGACTGTTCGGTCATGGCGGTCTCGCCTTTCTGTGATATGAGCAGGTCGTCGGTCAGCGGGCCACGCGGAATCCTGTGTTGCCGCTGCTGGATTCGGGAGAGTTGTGGATGCGCGCGGCGACGCGATACCGGTTGCAGTAGCTGTCGTGGCACAGATACGACCCGCCGCGCAGCACGCGCGTGTCGCCCGTCTCGGGGCTGCGCGGGTCGATCACCGGTTCGCGGGAGTGATCGGCGCTCCACCGGTCGGCACACCACTCCCAGACATTGCCGACCATGTTGTAGAGACCGAAAGCATTGGGCGCGAAGGTATTCACGGGCGCGGTCCCCGCATATCCATCAGCGGCGGTGTTCCGCACGGGAAATGAACCCCGGAAGATATTGGCGCGATACGTATCCCCGGATTCAGGTTGGTTTCCCCACGGATAGCGGGCACCGTCCAGACCGGCGCGTGCGGCGTACTCCCACTCGGCCTCGGTGGGCAGGCGCACGCCCGCCCAGGCGCAATACGCCTGCGCGTCATGCCAGGACACGTGCACCACGGGATGATCGCCACGCTCGTCGACGGTGCTGCCCGGACCTTCGGGTGCCCGCCACCTGGCCTCGGGAACCGCACACCACCACGGCGTCGCCTCGGGTCGGCGGGCGCCGCGCCGCAGCACCGCGGGTAGAAACCCCGCGAAGACGTAGGACCAGCCATAGCGTTCCGCGTCGGTGCGATATCCGGTGGCGGTGACGAATTGGGCAAACTGGTCGTTGGTGACGGTGTGCGCCGCGATCGCGAAATCCGCGACTCGGACCGGGCGCACCGGACCCTCCCCATCGGCCGGGTAGCAATCGGCGTCCTCACTGCCCATCCGAAACTCGACTCCCGACAGGGGGATCAGCGGTGAGACATGAGCAGACACGCCGGGGAGAAGAGTCGGCGGCGGGAGCGCGGCCTCGAAGCGCGAAGGCGCACAGCAACCAGAACGCCGAACGCCCGGATCCAGACTGACGACCGGTTCATCCGCGGGCCGGGGACCTGGTGATTGCACGGACGGCTCCTTCCTTTCGAATCTGGTGGTCACAGGCTCAAACCGAGGCTGGTCGCGAACGCGGCGGCGGTCACCGCGGTCGCGACGTCAGGTCTCACTAGACATGATGACCACAATTAGTCATTGTGTCTATAAACGGTGAGAGTGAACACGGGTGCGCCACATCACACTCTTGGTTGACGAGTGCGGTATCTCACAACTACAGTCCGACGTGTCGTCCGTTAACAGACTATGAGTTTATTTCTAGACACTACGTCTTAAATGGTCATACGCTGCGGCGACAGCCCGAGAACACCCCGGACCCGACGCCCATTCACAGTCGCATCGGCCCGGTTTCGAGATGAGGACACACGCATGACCATCCGCCGCGCGACATTCACCGTCGGCCTGCTGGCCGCCAGCGTCATCGCCAGCACCGCGACCGCCACGGCCGCCCCCGAAGCCGCGCCCGAGGCGGTCGGCTTCCACACGAACCTGTCCAACGACACCGTGGTCACCACACTCGAACACGGCGCATTCACCCTGGCCGACGACGAACAGTCGGTCGCGATCCGCGACAACGCCGGGCGAATCCTGGACTCACTTCCCCTGACCTTCACTCTCGACGGACAGCGATTTCCGCTGCTGCAGCAGATCGTCGACGAGGGCCACGCCCTGCGACTGACACCGGATCTGACCAGGCTCGACCGCACCGCACCGCAACCGGTCGCCTCGCCGCTGGAAAACCAGCTGGCCATGAACGACCTCATCAACGCGGTCAGCCTCGGCACCTCCATCGGCAGCCTCATCGGCACCGCCATCGGGGCCGTCGCGGGCGTGGGTGTGGGTCTCGCCTTGGCCGGTGCGTCCTGCCTGGTGCTGAGCCTGGGCTGTGTCGTCACCGTGCTGCCGATCGTGAGCCTGGCCGCCGCCGCGGGCGGCATCGCGGGCCTCGTCCTCGCCGGGGGACCCACCGCAGCGGCAGCAGCGCTCAACTACTGGTCGATCCTGCGCACCGAACCGAGCCGGAGCCAGTACGCCCCACAGGTCCAGGGCAAGCCCGGCGGTGTTCCCGCCGAGGCCGCCAACTAAGTCTTCGCGATCGAGGAAGAATCCAGAATGAGCCTCCGCACAACGGCTTACACGGCGATCACGGCAGCAGCGGCCGCCTCCGCACTGACCATTGCCGCAACCCCCGCCGCGGCCGAGCCCGGCAGCACGGCGCGCTATCAGGCCGAGGTTGTGAACGGCACCGTGGTCACCACCCTCGATGCCGCGTCCTTCACCCTTGCCGACGATCGGCAATCGGTCCTGGCGCACGACGACGTCGGACAGCTGGTCCTGGCCCTGCCGTTGGTGTTCGAACTCGACGGCGTCGCGCATCCGATAAACCAGCAGATCCTCGACGCGGGCCACACGCTGGTTCTCGCCCCCGACACTCTGCGCCCGATCGCGTCACCGCTGGAGAATCAGCTGGCGCTGGACGAGTTCGCCGGAAACATGACCAAGGCGTCGCTGGCCGCCACTGTCGGCGGCTTCGTCATCGGCGCACTCGTCGGGGCGGTGATCGGACTCGGCTCCTGCCTCCTCGTGGGCCCCGGCTGTCTGGCGACCGCTCCAGCCGCCATCCTGGCCTTCGCCGGTGGCGGCAGCTTGGCCGCGACTCTCGCGCTGGGCGGCGGCGCGCTCGGTTACGGCCTGTGGAAATACATCACGACCTTGCAGGCCGCTCCCGGGCACAGCGAATACGCCAACCACGACGGCCTGCTCGATCCCGACGGCACCGGCGTCCCCAACGCCAACCTCCGTATCCCTCCCCTGGCACTCAAACCGCTGATCACCGGATCCGCCAGCGGATCCGCCCACTGAACAATCCGGTGTCCGACCGAGAGTTACTGTCAGACACCGGATTTCGATCAGCTGCGGGCAGGAGGTTCGCCGTCGAAGCCCGATGCCCAGAAGCGGCCACGCAGTGAGATATCGAGTAGTTGCGCGGCGACCTGGTCGGCACTCATCGCGGACTCCGATTCGAGCCACCACGACAGCGTGATGAGCAGCTGCCCGACCCAGGCACGCGCCAGAACCTCCGCGTCGACGCGCAATTCCGACCCGTTCGCCACCGCACGGGCGGCGAAAGTATGAGCCGCTGCGGCACTTCGATCCTCGACGAACCGCCGCAATGCACGTCCGTCGCCTTCCCCACGCAGGACGACACGGTACGCATCGCGCTCTTCGGCCGCGTGACGGAACAACTCCCGCACGGCCTTGCCGGTGAACGGCTGAGCCGAAACATCGAACAGCGGCTCGAGCCGACGCTGCATCTCCTCGATCAGATCGGTCACGATCTGATCGAGGAGCGCATCCTTATCGGAGTAATGGGTATAGAAAGTGGCCCGCCCCAGATCAGCGCGCTCGGTGATGTCTTCCACGGTGATCGCGGCATAACCGCGCTCGAGGACCAACGACAGGAACGCCTCACGCAACAGCTTGCGGCTGCGCCGCTTCCGGCGGTCTTCCCCTGCCACAACGCCCCTTTCTCCTCACCAATGCTCACGCCATCGTAACCAGCCCTGGACACTGTGAACGAATTCGTACAGCGCGTCCATGATCGGACGGTGGTCACCCACGTCCGGCCCGGTCATCATGGTCGGCCGATCGATTCCACGGATCGATGGGAACGCATCCGACCCGATAGCCGTCCTCGTCGAGCAGGTGACCATTGACCTTGAACGACGACAGCACGACCGATCGATCCCCGATCACGATGCCGGGCGCCACCTGCGAGACTCGGGTCTCGAACCGCTGAATGTCATCGGGCGCGCGCACCCAGGCGATGATCAGCAGATTGTGGCGACCGGCGATGCCCGCGCACAACCGCACGTCCCGCAGACCGGCGACCGCCTGAGCCGCCCGCTCCAGCGCGTGCGACGCGACCTCGGCCCACAGCACGACCGCCACCGGGCGATCGATCAGTGGTCTGGCGATATCGCAGCGAATCAGCACGGCCTCGGAGTCGATCAGGTGCGCCGTGCGCCGCCGGGCCGTGTCCACGCCGATTCCGCACCGCGCCGCGAGATCGGTGTAGGAGGCCCTGCCGTCTTCGGACAAGGCCACCATAAGTTCCCGGTCCTGCGTCGAAAGCCGTTGCCCGACAGCCGACCTCCGCGCCGGTTTTCCCGGGGCGAGCTGCGCCGCACGATCCGAAGCCAACGCATGCAAACGCCACCGGCTGGCATGGGTGTGGATCGCGCCGACGAGATGGGTGCGCGCGGCGATCACGCCGCCGAGCGAGCCGAGTGCGCCGCTGATCCATCGCGACAACTCACCCAGGCCCGGTGCGATGACCGTGATCAGCAGATTCCGCCCGCCGGTGACGTGCTGAACGGTGACGACCGTGGGTTCCTGGGTCAGATGTTCGGCGACCTCCGGCAATTGGCCGTTCACACAGTCGATTTCGATGAAGGCCATGCATCCCTGGCCGGAACCGGCCAGCATCGGGCCCGGGTGGCCGCTGACCCAGGCCGCCCCGGCGTCGGCGAGCCGCTTCCAACGGCGTGCCACGGTCACCGCGTCCAGCTGCAACACCTGCGCGACGCGCGCCCAGCTCGCCCGCGGACTGATCTGCAGCGCGTTCACGATCGCGGCGTCCACCTCGTCGAGACGGCCGAAATCCTTCATATTCGCCATCATATTGCGTAATTCCGGCGGCTTCTGGCCAGTCCCGGTGCGGTGGCCCGAGGGTGGGCGGAATGGTCGGCCGCGAGACAGCCGCGACCGACGTCCATCGGAAAGGTCGTGACCAGGTGTCGATTCTCGACGATGCCAACGCTCTCCACGAAGAACTCGTCATGCTGCGCAAATCCCTGCACCAAGAGCCGGAGCTGGGCCTGGCCCTGCCCCGGACGCAGGAGAAAGTGCTGTCGGCGCTGGATGGGCTGCCGCTGGAGATAACCCTCGGTGAGAACCTCAGCTCGGTGACCGCCGTCCTGCGCGGCGAACGGCCGGGTGGTGCGGTGCTGCTGCGCGGCGACATGGACGCCCTGCCGGTGCAGGAGGCGTCGGGGGTCGACTACGCCTCCCGGGTGGCCGGGCGGATGCATGCCTGCGGCCACGATCTGCACACCGCCGGGCTGGTCGGCGCGGCACGACTGCTGTGCGAGCGCCGCTCGACACTGCACGGAGATGTGGTGCTCATGTTCCAGCCCGGCGAGGAGGGCCACAACGGCGCGGGCCTGATGATCGAGGAGGGTGTGCTGGACGCGGCGGGCAAGCCGTTGGACGCCGCCTACGCCATTCACGTCGCCGCGAATCGGCTGCCGCACGGCATGCTGGCCAGCCGGCCCGGCACGGTGTCGACCGCCTCGGATGTCCTGCGCGTCACCGTGGTCGGCCGCGGCGGTCACGGCTCCGCACCGTTCTCGGCGCTCGATCCCATCCCGGTGGCGTGCGAGATGATCACCGCCGTCCAGAGCTGGGTGACCCGGACCTTCGATGTCCTCGACCCGGTCGTGGTGTCGGTCGGAACCCTGCATGCCGGGACGCAGCACAATGTCATTCCCGACACCGCGACCATCGAGGCCACCGTCCGCAGCTACTCCGACCCCAACCGGGAACGCCTGGCGCAGGGTCTGCCGCGTCTGATTCGCGGCATCGCCTCCGCACACGGGCTCGAGGCCGAGGTCGACTACCGGCTGATGTATCCGGTCACCGTCAACGATCCGGACGAGACGGCCTTCGCGCTGGATACGGCCCGGGAAATCATGGGCGGGGATCGGGTGTGGCTGGCCCCGCAGCCGACCTCCGGGTCGGAGGACTTCGCCTTTGTCCTGCAACGGGTCTCGGGTGCGATGCTGATGCTCGGCGCGGTACCCGCCGGCAGCGACCATCGGAACGCGCCGATGAATCACTCACCGCGCGCGGTCTTCGACGACGCGGTGCTGTCGCGCCAGTCAGCGGTGCTCGCCCAGCTCGCGGTCGACCGCCTGGCCCGCACCGCGGCCTGATCGCCTGGCTCGGACCCGACCGCGCGATTCGCTCAATCTCCTTGCAAGAAAGGTGCTGTCGATGAATATCGACCAGCCCATCTTCTCCGCCACCGAGTCCCGGGCGGGCGGTAATCATGTGCGCGCCGTCGTCGGGCTGCTCGTTCTGGTCGAGCTGACGAGCGGCTTCATTCAGGGCGGTACCGTCCCCCTGATCCCCGGCATGCGCGACATGCTCGAAGTCGGCACCGCGCAGGCGCAGTGGATCACCGCGGTCCAGTTCCTGGGCGCGGCGGTCTGCGTTCCGATCTTCGGCCGGTTGGGTGATCTGCACGGCCACCGTCGCATGGTGCGGGTCGCCCTGGTGTCGGTGACGGTCGGCGCGATCGTGATCGCCCTCGCACCGACCTTGCCGATTCTGCTCGCGGGCCGGGTCTTGCAGGGACCACTGGCCGCGCTGTTGCCGCTGGAGATCGGACTGTGCCGAGATCGCCTGGATCCCGAGGCCAATCGTCGAGCGGTCGGGCTGCTGGTCTCCGCCCTGGCGCTGGGATCCCTGCTGGGCTCGGCGCTCTCGGGTCCGATCTATCACGGATTCGGTGGGATCCGCCCTGTCCTATGGGTTCTGGCCGCGTTGGCCGGGGCGTGCCTGGCCGTGGTCTGCACGGCCGTTCCCGAGAGCCGGATCCGAGCAGCGGGCACGATGGATTGGCCCGGAGCGGTACTGCTCAGCGTGCCGCTCGTGCTCGCTCTCGTCGTGATCGCCAAGGGCGGTTCCTGGGGCTGGTTCTCGATGCCGGCCCTCGGCGCGACCGCCGCGGTGCCGGTGCTGCTCGCGGTATGGGTCCGGTTGGAACTGCGCCGGGTGGATCCGCTGGTGGACGTGCGCGCCGCCACCAGCCGGGCGGTGGCCCCACATATGTTGTCCGCGTTCATCTTCGGCACCGCGATGCTCGCGGCGCCCGTGGTCGCCATCGCCTATCTCGACGCGCGTCCCGAACGGACGGGCTACGGGTTCGGGCTGTCGGCCTGGGAACTCGGCGTGTGCGGCGGCATCCCGCACCTGCTGGCCTTCGTAAGCGCGACCGGGGCGGCGGCGGTCGCGGCTCGAATCGGCATGCGCCGCATGCTCTTTCTCGCCTTTTCACTGATCGCGATCGGATACGCGGGGGTGATCGCGGCGCACGCCTCGCTGCCGCTGTTCCTGCTGTGCTACTCGGTCACCGGAACCGGCATCGGCCTGGCCTTGGCGGGACTGCCGGCGGTCATCGTCGAATCCAGCTCGGCCGATCGTTCTGCCGGCACCGTAGCCGTTTACAACAACATCAAGACACTCGGCGGCAGCATCGCCGGTGCGGCCTTCGCGGCCATACTCGGCGCGATGGTCGTGTCCGGGACCGCGGCTCCGACGCTGACCGCGTACCTGCTCGTGTGGGGACTCTGCACGACCGGCGCGGTGATCGCCGCCGCGCTGACCTTGGTTGCGCCGCCGGATCGCTGAACCGACGCCCCGATACTCATTCGGAACCAACTCGGGGGCACCAATCTGCGCCCGCAACCAACACCTGCACACCTGGGCAGACCTGTGCCGTGGCGAGAGTTCAGCTTCCCGGTAGTCCGGCGTCGGCGGCGAGGACCGTGAGCGCTTCCTGCAGGGCGCTGAGCTGGGCCTCGGTGAGGCGTGCAGTGAGGGCGCGGTCGACCTGCTCGGCGGCTGCGGTGGCCTGCGCGAGGAGATCCCGGCCCTCGTCGGTGAGGGTCAGGATCTGGCGGCGGCGGTCGGCGGGGTCACGGTCACGGCGAAGGGCTCCGCGCAGTTCCAGTTGATCGGCGAGTGCGACGACGAGGCTGGGGACCACGCCGAGACGGGCCGCGAGTTCCTGCTGGGAGGCAGCGACTCCGTAATCGAGGGCGGCAAGTAGGCCCACCTGCTTGGGCTTGAGGTTCAGCGATTCGATCTCCGCCGAGAAGCGGTCCGCCGCAATGGTTCCCAGGATGCCGAGCCGGTAGGCCACGGTGCTCGGGATCGCCGTCTTCTTGTTGACTCTGGACACGGTACCGAGTATATATCTACTCGAATGATTCATCATACGAACGATTCGAGATGAGAAGTAAATGCTGACTGCGATCGCCACCCTGAACGCGCTGGTAGCCGTGGTGTCGGGGGTGTCCTGCCTGGTAGGTCTGCTGCGTCCACGCTTGGCGCTGCCCGCGGGCGAGTCCGTCACGCCGGGCATCACGTTTCTCCTCGGCGCCTATGCCGCCCGTGCCCTGCCGCTGTGCGGCGTGACCCTCGCCGTGCTGGCGACCGGGAACCGGACCGCGGTGGCCCCGGTCCTGATCGTGGCCGGCCTGGCCCAGGTCGGTGATGCCGCACTGGGTCTGCGGCTGCGCAACTACCCGATGGCCGCCACGTGCGTCGGACTCGCCGCCGTACATCTGGGCACCGCCGCCTGGCTCGCCCTGTCCTGATCAATCGAAAACAGCTGTCGCAGAGGAACTGTCATGACATTCACCCGCCGCATCGTTGCCGCCGCCGGACTCGTCTACCTGCTCGCCTGGATCATCGGGCTGTCCGTCTGGCCCACGAATCCTTCCGTGCGAGCGACCGGCCCGCAGATCCTCGCCGCCCTGCACGGACACGTTCCGGTCGCGATCGCCCAGTACGTCTGCACCCAAGGAATCGCGGGAGTCGCACTCGCCGTCGTCGTTTCGACGTTCACCGGCTGGTCGCGCATCACCGGCCTACTGGCCGCCGCGGTCTCGCTGACCCAGTGCGCGCTGGGCGTGCACCTGTCGGGATGGTTGTCCACGGGTCCCGCCGACTCCTCGCATACCTTCTTCGCCCTGGTAAATCGACTGGACGGCATGAAGATGCTGCTACTCGCCGCCACCGCCCTGCTCGTGTCGGTTCCCGCCCTGCGCGACCACATCGGCCGTGCCTGGATACACCGGACGGGTATCGCTCTGGCCGTGACCATTTCGATCTCCGGCATCGGATACCTGCTGCTCAGTACCACTCTCGCACCGGCCGCCTACATCTCCGGGATCGTCCTGCTGATCTGGGTTCCAGCTATTGCGTGGACGAGCCGAGACATCACCGGGTCCGCAGTGGAAAACACAGCTCGGTAGTCCTTGATCCACACCTCAGTCGAGGACGCGATCAATGCGCGGTGACGGCAAAGCGCTGCCGGTATCGATCGGGGGTGGTGGACAGCCGCCGCGCGATAACCCGGTGCAGTGTCTTGCCGTGCCTGTAGCCGACCGTGCGAGCGATCGCGTCGACGGTGAGGTCGGTGCTTTCCAGCAATCTACGAGCCGCCTCGAGCCGCAGTGTCTCGATGAATTGCGCAGGGGTGGTACCGGTCTCGGCGCGGAACGTCCGCGCGAAGGTACGTTCGCTCATCCCCGCTCGAGCGGCCAGCGCTGCGATTCTCAGATCCCCGTTCAGATGCTCTGGCAGCCAGTGCTGCACAGCGCGGATCGACGGCGTCCGGGCGGGCTGGCTTCGCAGCGCCGCACTGTACTGCTCCTGTCCCCCCGCCCGCCGGACGAATATGACCAGTTGCCGGGCGATAAGCTGGGCGACCTCGGTGCCCAGGTCGGCGTCCACCAGGGCCAGTGCCATATCGATGCCGGCGGTGACCCCAGCCGATGTCCACCGATTGCGATCGTGCACGAAAATCCGGTCCGTCTCCACCTCCACCAGCGGAAATGCCTGGGCCATATGATCGCAGGCACCCCAGTGTGTGGTGGCTCGGTACCCGTCCAGCAGCCCCGCGGCGGCCAGCACCAACGCACCCGCGCACACCGAGGTGATCCGCTGGGATCTGCGCGCGAGTGCGGGCAATTGCTGCGCCACCTCGGACGACGTCTTCGGCACGAAGGCCCCCGCACCCCCGACCACCAGCAGAGTGTCGATCATCTCGGTGCCGGCTGCCACCTCCTCCAGCGATCGGTCGACAGCGAAACGCGCCCCGCCCGCGAGTTCGATTGTCCGGCCGCCCGGCGACACCGTGATCAGCCGATAGGCCGGAGCACCGACTGCGTGATTGGCCGCGGCCAGCACGTCTTGCGGACCTGCCAGGTCGAGCAGCTGGAAACCGTCGTAGACAACGAGCACGACCGTACGAGTTAACACGCCGACATTATTGTCACCGTCCGACACGTGCTGATACCACGGCGAATGGCGGGCACTCACCTGACCGGCGGCACGCCGGCGCATGAGCAGCAAAAACGACGTGGTCATCCGGTCAACCGATCCGGTGTTCGGATGCCAGAGTTGTGAGGAACCGGACAACGAGATCCGCTGTGGCATCGGGCTTTTCCGCATGCAGGTAATGGCCGCCCGTGAGGGTCGCGAGCTGTCCGATGCCCGGCGGCATCGCGGAGATGACCGCCTCGCCCTCAGCAACCGGATCGACGAAATCTGGATCCAATGTGCCCATCAGCACCAGGGCCGGGCAGGCGACATTGGGCAATTGCGCCTGCGCGTCGGCCGGTGTGGACTTACCGGTCTTCATGAATTCCGCCATCCGCCCCGGCTCCCGCAAGGTGGCTGCTAACGCCGCCATGTACGCGATGTAGTCGGCCGGCTTGCTCGGGTAGGCGAGGTCGAGGTAGCGAAGCCACCACCGCAGGCTTCCCGTTGTGGTCATGCCGAGCCGCAGCATCCCCTGCCGATACCGGCGCACCCGGAAGAATCCCGCCACATCGAACTTCTGGACCAGTGTGAACGGGTTGATCTCCACCACGCCCGCGACCAACTCCGGTGCGATGGCAGCGGCAATCGTCGCCGCGCCCCCGGAGATCGAGTGTCCGACGATCACGGCCGGACCGCCGAAGTGCCGGATCACCTCGACCATGTCCCCCGCCACATCGGTCCGGCTGATAGCCGCCCGCCCGGTCTCCGACGCCCAGTTCATGGACGACTCGCCGTGGCCGCGGATGTCCATATTGACGACCCGATAGCCCGCCGCCGCCAGCCGCGGCGCGACTGCCCGGTATGCCTGGCGGTGGTCGCCGATACCGTGCGCCAGCAGCACCAGTGGGCCCTCGCCGAGCACGTCGTACGCGATCCGGCCACCGGTCAATTCCACAAAATCGGTCACTTCGCTGCCTTTCCTCGAATCCCCGCGGATCAGGGACTCACTGCGACCGAATTG
Source organism: Nocardia albiluteola (assembly GCF_018860155.1). Lineage (GTDB taxonomy): Bacteria > Actinomycetota > Actinomycetes > Mycobacteriales > Mycobacteriaceae > Nocardia > Nocardia albiluteola. Next base: position 34,130 of record NZ_JAHKNI010000005.1, on the reverse strand, counting down.
AACGGGAGCACGAGGCCGGGGGCGAGGATGGCGGCAGACCCGGTCACCGAAGCGGCAGAGATCGTCACCCGCCGCGGCTCGAGACTCTCGCAACGCCGCGATAACGTGAAATCGCGACAAATCAGTCGCGACAACACGTGTCGAAAGCGAGCAATACATGGATGCGCAGGCCCTGGACGAGGTGCTCGAGGCACCTTCGACCGATCCCCACGACATGCGCCCGCGCGGCACCGGCGCTACCGCCCTGGTTCGCAAGTCATGATCGTCGGAGCTCGCCGGCCGAGCACTACGACCATGCGTGCGGCGCTGCACGAACACTGGGGATCGCCACTGAAGATCGCCGACGTCGCGCGGCCGGAGCCCGCCGCCGGGGAAGTGCGCATCGCGGTGCAGGCGACCAGCGTGAACCCGATCGACATGCACACCGGCCGGAATTCCGGCTATGAGCAGTCCATGCGGCTGCCCTGCATCCCCGGCTGGGACGTCGCGGGTGTGGTCGATGCGGTCGGCTACGGAGTGACTCGCCATGCCGTGGGCGACCGCGTCTACGGTCTGGCCTGGTTTCCCTACCCTGCGGGCACGTACGCCGAATACTTGACCGTTCCCGCATATCACTTGGTGCCCATGCCGAAATCGGCGTCCTTCACGGAGGCGGCCTGCTTGCCGATGGCCGCGCTGACGGCGTGGCAGATGCTCGACGCCGTCGGGGCACGGACCGGTCAGCACGTGCTGATCAGTGGGGCCTCCGGCGGCGTGGGTCACGTCGCGGTGCAACTGGCAGCCGCACGCGGCGCTACGGTCACGGCGTTGTCGCGGCCCGATCACCATGCCACACTGCACGAATTGGGCGCGCACACCTGCGTGGACTACACCGATCAGGATGCGGTCACGGCGATCGGGAAGGTCGACGCGGCGCTCGATCTGGTGGGATTCGATTTCGGCGCCGCCCTGTTCGACCGCGTGATGCCCGGCGGGGCGATCGCCTTGTCGACCGCCTGGTCGATCAACGGATACCGAGACGCTGCGGCGGAGCGGGGTATCCGCGTGGCCTCATGCTTGGTCGAACCCGATCCGGTGGCACTCGCGGCGGTCGCGGAGCTGGTTGATGCAGGTGCGGTCCGGGCCGTTGTGGGTGCCGAGTTCGAGCTTTCGGACGCCGCCGAGGCCCAGCGCTGGGTCGAGAATCGGCGCGGCTTCGGCAAGGCCGCGATCATCGTGAACGCGCCCGAGACCCATCGGCATGCGAGTACGTCACATGCACCCGGCGTTGAAGACCGGTCATAAGCCGAACCCGAGGCGGTGAATGCGGTCCGGTCGGGCGCGCACTGGACGGGTCGAAGTGGCGGCCGGGCTCATCGCGGGCACGGCGTCGCCGAGCGGCGTGACCGCGCTGGTCAGCCGTCGCGGTCGGCGGCGGCGAGGACGGCGGCGATCAGGCCCGGGTAGCGCTGGTCGAGTTCGGTTCGCAGGGAGACGAAACAGCGGGTGCCTTCCGGGCGGCTGAACACCACGCCGGCCTCGCGGAGGGTCTTCATGTGATGGCTGAGGGTGGATTGTCCGCAGGGGACGTCGAAGTCGGGGCGCAGGTGTTCGTGGCCGTCGGAGAGGACGCGGACGATCTCCAGGCGAATCGGATCGCCCAGGGCGAAGAGCACAGCGGCGACGGTGGTGTCCTCGATGTCCGGATGCAGAGAGCGGCGCATACGGCTATCGTAGCTTTGATCGACAATCGTCGATCATCGAACAAGGAGTGGATATGACCTCCGGCCTCACCCAGGACTCCGCCCGAACCGAACAGCGCGAGTTCGATGGCGTCCGCGCACTTGTCACAGGTGGCACCCGCGGACTCGGCGCGGCGATCGCCCGCCGGCTCTCGGAGGGCGGAGCCCAGGTGGTCGTCGCCGCGCGCGGGCCGGGAAGCGACAGTGCCGCAGGACATTTCATCGCCGCTGATTTATCGACTCCGGACGGCCCACGCGAGCTCGCCGCGGCGGCGCTGGATCGATTGGGCGGCATCGACGTACTCGTCGACAATGCCGGTGGCCAGTCGCGCGTCCCCGAGGGTGTACTCGCGATGACCGACGAGCAGTGGCTGGCCGATCTCAGCGGCTCCCTGCTCTCGGCCGTGCGCCTGGACCGGGAAGTGCTGCCGGGCATGATTTCTCGCGGCCGCGGAGCGATCATCCACATGGGCTCCAACGCCGCCCGCTGGCCACAGCCCGCCGCCGTCGCCTACGCCGCGGCCAAGGCCGCACTGCACACCTACAGCAAAGGCTTGGCCACCCAGATGGCCCCGCACGGCATCCGGGTCAATGTCGTATCGCCGGGTGTCATCGAGACCAGTGGACTGAGCCACCGATTGCGGGAGCTGGCCGCCGAGTCCGGTGACGATATCGATGCCGCGCGAAGGGAATTCGCCGAAACCTTCAGGATTCCCGCCGGCCGCCCGGGCGCGGCCGAGGACGTCGCCGAACTCGTCGCCTTCCTCGCCTCCGATCGTGCCCGCTATATCACCGGCACGGTGCAGGTCATCGACGGCGGCGTGTTGCCGACACTGTGAGCGGCGGCCGCGGGCCTAGAGCCCGAGCAGGGTCGTCAGGGTGGTGACCGCCAGCTCCTCCGGCGGCGCGTCCAATCCGAATCGCTTGTTCGGTTGGCGCAGCATGAGTTCGGCGATGCCGTGCAGCGCGGCCCAGATCGATCGGGCCATCAGCTCGGCGGAGGCGTTGGCGGACAGCACCTTCGCGCGCTGAGCAGAGGCGACGGCGGTGACGAGCAGTTCGAAGGATTCCATGCCGAGGGGGCCGTCACCGCGCTCGTCGTGGAACATCGTCACGAACAAATCCCGGTGGTCGTGCGCGAAGCGGACATACGCGCCACTCATGCGCAGCAGCCGCTCGCGGGGATCGTCCGAACCCGACGCCGCGTCCCCGAGAGTGCGGTAGAGCAGGTCGTAGCCCTCGACCGCGACCGCCGTCAGCAATTCTTCACGATTGGCGAAATGACGGTAGGGCGCCGCGGTGCTGACGCCGGCGCGGCGGGCCACCTCGTTGAGGCTGAACTGTTCGTGCCCGCGTTCGGCCAGGATCTCTTTGGCCCCATCGACGAGGGCTTGACGTAACGCCCCGTGATGGTAGGTCTTCTTCGCCATGTAAGAAACTCTAACATTCTGCTATGTTAGAACTACTTACATTCTTCTAGTCGAGGATCACCGATGGCTGTCACGACCACCGCCGCGCCCCGTCGATCACCCGCCCGAGCTCGCTGGAGCTGGGCCTGGGTCACCTTCTCCGCGGTAGCGATCGCCGCCTACTTCGTCGGCCAATACGCCCAGGGCTCACTGGATTCGCTCGCCCACTCCCATGTCGGACTTGCCAAGACCTACGCCGTCCGCCCCTGGCCGATCCAGGTGGCGTTCTACTTCCACATCGTCTTCGCCGGTTTGGCGCTGGCCCTGGGGCCTTGGCAGTTCGCGCGGCGAATTCGACTGCGGCATATCACCGTTCATCGCACGATCGGCCGGGCCTACCTGCTCTGTGTCCTGCTCGGCGGCGTCGCGGCCCTGATCATGGCACCCTTCAATTCCGTTGGCCTACTGGGCTTCTTCGGATTCGCCATGCTCGCCGCGCTCTGGCTCTGGACCGGATGGCGGGCCTACCGCGCCGTCCGCGAGCGCGACATCGCCGCTCATCAGGCGTGGATGATCCGCTGCTTCGCCCTCACCTACGCCGCGGTCACCCTGCGCCTGGAATTCGGCGCGCTCATCCTCGTGCAACTGCCGTTCGTCCACGCGGGCATGTCGACGATCACCGCGAATGCCTATGCGCCGCTGCCGTTCCTGTGCTGGCTGCCGAATCTTGCCGTGGCCGAGCTCATGATCCGCCGGCGCGGCCTTCCTGCCGCGTTGCCGAGTAGATGACCAGGGTGTACCAGCCGCGTCATACGCAGGGCCGTTTCCCTCACAGCAAACGGAAAGGTTCAGGCGCGCGGCAGCACGCCCACGAGCGCCGCGGTGAAGGAGTACCGCAGGGCGTCGCGCAGCTCCATGTGGAACACGCCGAGCGCGGGCTCGTCCGCGTAGGCGGCGACGAGGCTGGGCGACGGCGGGGCATACGCCGACAGGGCACCCGCCGAGACCAGGCTCATCAGGCAGAACAGCTGCGCGCCGTCGCCGAGCTCAGGCAGGTGACGGCGCACGAGATCGGCCATGACCGCGAGCCTCATGAGGGAGGAACGCTTGTGCCGCTTGACCACCTCGACCGAGACGTTGTGCTCGAGGACGCCACCCTGCCCGCCCAAGAGGTCGCAGAGCACCACCCGCTCCGCCAGCGACCGGCTGAGGATCTCGGCCAGCTGACCCGCCCGCACTTCCGGCGCCGCCTGCGCCTCGACGCCCGCGGCCAGCTCGTCCGCCAGATCGGCGAGCCAGCTCCCCAGGAAGACGTCCAGCAGTTCGAGCAGCACCGCCTCGCGCGACTCGAAATACCGCAGGACGTTCGACTTGGCCAGGCCCACCCGCCGGCTGAGCTCGTTGAGGCTCACCTCGGCCACGGGCATCTCGTCGAGCATCGCCGCCGCCGTGTCCAGGATCGCCCGGCGGCGGATCTCCCGCTGCTCCTCGCTGCGCGCCCGCTGAAATGTCACGCCCTCACTTTAGCTTAAAGACCACCGGTCCCTTGACAGAAGACCGGCGGTCTTTTATGTTGGTCCTCATAAAAGACCGATGGTTCTTAATGAGGAGTACGCCATGAGCGACAACTGGACCGAGCAACACATCCCTGACCAGCACGGCCGGGTGGCGATCGTGACCGGCGCCAACACCGGGCTGGGCTTCGAGACCGCCCGGATGCTCGCCGCACGCGGGGCGGCGGTGGTCCTGGCTGTCCGCGACGTCGAGAAGGGCAAGCAGGCAGCCACCCGCATCACCGGCGACGTCACCGTCCAGGCCCTCGACCTGACCTCCCTGGACTCGATCCGGTCCGCGGCGGCCGACCTGCGCGCCGCCCACCCGCGCATCGACCTCCTGATCAACAACGCGGGCGTGATGTACACCCCGCGGCAGACCACCACCGACGGCTTCGAGCTGCAGTTCGGCACCAACCATCTCGGCCACTTCGCCCTGACCGGCCTGCTGCTGGACCGGCTCCTGCCCGTTCCCGGCTCCCGCGTCGTGACGGTCAGCAGCACCGGCCACCGCATCCGGGCCGCCATCCACTTCGACGACCTGCAGTGGGAGCGCTCGTACAGCCGCGCCGCCGCCTACGGCCAGTCCAAACTCGCCAACCTGATGTTCACCTACGAACTACAGCGCCGGCTCGCCCCGCACAGCACCACGATCGCGGTGGCCGCCCATCCCGGCGTGTCCAACACCGAACTCATCCGCAACACGCCCGCCGCGATCCGGGTGCCCGTTACCTGGCTCGCGCCGCTGCTCACCCAGAAGGCCGAGATGGGCGCCCTGCCCAGCCTGCGCGCCGCCACCGATCCGGCCGTCACCGGCGGCCAGTACTACGGCCCCGGCAACCGCGGCGAGATCCGCGGCTACCCGAAGCTGGTCACCTCCAGCCCCGACTCCCACAACCAAGCCACCCAGCAGCGCCTGTGGGCCGTCTCCGAGGAGCTCACCGGGGTAACGTTTCCCGTGCGGTAAAGCGGTGACTCCAGCGGAGGGATTTCCCTGAGGCCGCAACAGGATTCGAACCGGTGTACACCACTTGGCAGGCGGTTCCCTCGCTCATGATCCGCCGTCGCGGCCTTCCTGCCGCGTTGCCGAGTAGATGACCAGGGTGTGGTCCGGATGTTCGGCGAGGTGGAAAGCCGTGTACGCGTACTCGACCACCGCGCCGTTCCCGCGCCGCAGGCGCTTTCGCCCGCCTCGGCGGGACTGCACGTCGTAGCGGGGCCACCAGGCGCGCATCTCCGGACTGCCGGCGTTCAGGTCGTCGATGAGCCGGTCGAACCGCGGGTCGGAGGCGTGGCGCGCGGCGACGGCACGCAGTCGCGCCAGCAGTCCTCGCGCCTCGGATTCCCAGTCGACAAGTACGCGACGGGCCTCCGGCTCCAGAAAGACCCAGCGCACGAAATTGGCCGGATCTTCCTGCCGGGACACGAGATTCGGAAACAGCTCCTCGGCCGCCTTGTTGTGGGCGAGCACCTCGTAGGTGGCGTCGATGATGTAGGCGGGATGCGGTTGCAGCAGGCCGGGTACGGCCGCCGCCTCGGCCGGAAGTCGTTCGCCCGCATCGATATCGGCCGCGACGACCCGGCCCGCGAGACGGAGGAGATGATTCGATTCCTGATCGGTCAAGCGCAGCGCCCTGGCCAGGGCTGTGAGCACTTGATCGGATACCCCGATGTCACGGCCCTGTTCGAGGTAGGTGTACCAGGTCGCGCTGATGCCGGCCAGCAGGGCCAGTTCCTCCCGGCGCAGACCCGGCGTGCGGCGGCGGCCCGTGCTCGGCATGCCGACATCCGCGGGCGCGACTCGTTCCCGTCGGCTGCGCAGGAATACGCCCAGTTCACGACGTCGATCGGCGGAGTCGGTCATGCTCGGTGGCACCTCGGATTCCAGAATAAGCAGATTCTGGATACCAGGGTAAATGGCGCGCAGACTCGTTGCCGGGGGCGACCGCTCCCCTGACGAAGGGACTTCCGATGCCGGACGAAAAGGTCGTAGCGATCACCGGAGCGAGCAGCGGGATCGGCGAGGCGACAGCGCGGTTGCTCGCCACCCGCGGTGCGCGACTGGTGCTGGGCGCACGCCGCGGCGACCGCCTCGCCCAGGTCGCGGCGGACATCGAAAGGGATGGCGGTAGCGCCGTTTTCCTGCCGACCGACGTGACCGCGGCCGCGGACCTGCGGGCGTTGACCGCGCTCGCCACCGATCACTTCGGGCGCCTCGACGTGCTGGTGAACAATGCCGGACTCGGCACCATCTCACCGCTGGACGATCTGCGCGTCGACGACTGGGATGCGATGGTGGACGTCAACATCAAGGGCGTGCTACATGGAATCGCCGCTGCCCTACCGATTTTCCGTGCCCAGCACAGCGGGCACTTCGTGACCATCGCCTCCACCGCCGCCTACCGGATCGTTCCCGATATGGCCGTCTACGCCGGAACGAAATTCGCCGTCAGGGCCATCTGCGAGGGCCTGCGCCAGGAGGCCGGTGCGGACCTGCGCGTCACACTGGTCTCCCCGGGACCGGTCCGCACCCCGTTCGCCGAGGCGTCCACCAACCCCCGCGTGCGCGCCGCGATCAAGCAGACCAGTGACCGTATCGGCCTGCCCGCCGACGCGGTCGCCCGGGCCATCGCCTTCGCCATCGATCAGCCCGAATCGGTCGATGTCAGCGAACTCGTCATCAGACCTACCGCTCAGGCCTGAGTACCCGGAAAGCGGCCACTGTCGTGGTGCCGCCGACGTGGTATCCGAGGGTGGCCGCCAGCGATTCCGGTGGACCGTCCAGCGAGGATTGCGGGATTCTGTCAGGCTGTTCGGGGAAGCGCGTATGCGGTTCTGCTAGATGAGGGAGCAACACCATGATTCGTACATTCACCATGACCGTGGCCGTTTCGGCCGCGATGATCGGCGCCGGGGCCGGAATTTCCCAGGCCGCGGCGCCGGTGCCCGTGCAGCCGGTTGCCGCCGGACAGACCCAGGCGCTTCCCGGGCAGACGGTCGGCGGCGTCGTCGGTGGGGCGGTCGGCACGGTTGCGGGTGCGGGTCTCGGTGCGGTGGTAGGCGGCGCGGCCGGGTGCGTCGCGACGACGGTCGCGTGCCCCGTCGGGACGGTCGCCGGCATCGGCATCGGTATCGGCATCGGCGCGGCGACGGGTGCGGTCGTCGGCGCGACGGTGGGTGCGGGCGTTGGCGGCGCCATCGGCGCGCAGATCCCGGGCTGATTTCGTACGGCGGCGCCCGGGTCCTGTCGGAGACCCGGGCGCCGCTGTCGTTCGGTGGGGCCCGACCTCACCGTCGGTGGTGAAGCGTCCATCCGCGCTGTCATCTGCACAAAACTGGTCAAACCAGTTGATATGTATCCAGTTGATGACTTACCGTCGACGCGTGGATATCGCACCCATCAGCCGCGTGGCCGTCCCCGATGCCGCGTACGTTCGGATCGTCGAGGAGATCCTCAGCGGCCGGGTGACGCCCGGTGACGCGCTGCCCGCGGAACGCGAACTCGCGCTGGCGTTCCAGGTGAACCGGCACGCGATCCGCGAGGCGCTCAAGCGGGTTCAGCAGGCCGGCCTGATTCGGATCACCCACGGCGGCAAGACCCGCGTGCTGGATTGGCGCGAGAACGCGCGCCTGGAAACCCTGAGCGACATCGTTGCCGCCGGTGTTGTTCCTCCACTCGAGATCGTCCGCGACGTCGCCGTCATGCGCCGCTCAATCGGCGCCGACGCGGCGCGGTTGTGCGCGGTGAACGCCCCGAGCGAGCGGCTCGAGCGGATCGCGGATATCGCGCACACCTTCCCCGAACAGGGCACGGCCGCCGAGTACGGCGAGGCGGACCTCGAATTCTGGATCGCGGTGATCGACGGCTCGGGAAATCTCGCCTATCGGCTGGCGCTCAATTCACTGGTGGCCACCTTCGACGATCTCGGATTGCCGCTCATCGCGGAATGGATCGACGACGAGTACACCGATCGCGCCGGCCGCATCGCGCTCGCCGACCTGATCGCCGCGAGAGACAGCGAAGGCGCCTATCGGCAGGCCGAGAGCCTGCTCACCCATTTCGTCGCCAGATCGAACCAGTCGGCCCCGGAGAATTGATCGATCATGTTCGACCTCATCCTGCACGCCATTCCCGTTTTCGTGCTCTGCGTCGTACTGGAAGCCCTGTCGTTCCGATATCTCGCCGACGACGACGAACTCGGATACGAATCCCGTGACACCCGAACCAGTCTGGCCATGGGCATCGGCAGCTCCATCATCAACATCGGCTGGAAACTGGTGGTGGTGGCCACCTACGCCGGACTGTATCTGCTTGCGCCGGTACATCTTCCGACGCACAATCCACTGACCTGGGTCGGGCTGTTCTTCGCGGACGAAATCGCCTACTACTGGTACCACCGCACGCATCACACCATTCGGCTGTTCTGGGCCAGTCACGTCGTGCACCATTCGAGCCGGCGCTACAACCTCTCGACCGCGCTGCGGCAGCCCTGGACGCCGTTCACGGCCCTGCCCTACTGGGCGCCGCTCGCACTCCTGGGCTTCCCGCCCTGGATGATCCTGCTGCAGCAGTCGATCAGCCTGCTGTATCAGTTCTTCGTCCACACCGAACGGGTCGGAATGCTGTGGCGCCCGCTGGAATTCGTCATGAACACCCCGTCCCACCATCGCGCGCACCACGGTTCCAACACCCAGTACCTGGACAAGAACTACGGCGGCATCCTCATCATCTGGGATCGGTTGTTCGGCACGTTCGAACCCGAGGGCGAGCGCGTCGTCTACGGCCTGACGAAGAACATCGAGACCTTCAATCCGCTGCGCGTGGCGACCCACGAATTCGCAGCGATCCTCGGCGATCTCCGCCGCGCGCACAGCTGGGGCGCCGCATTCGGCTACGTGTTCCGCGGGCCCGGCTGGAGTCCAGAGCCATAGCGCACCGCGCCGGCTCGGGTACCGGTCTCGGGATCCCGCTTGCCCGCGGCCCCTGCGCATTTCGGCGCCCGGCGTCCTGTGGCCGAAATGATTACGACACAAACAGTTTCAGTTGTGAAGCAGGTGTCCGCTCCCGGCGACGCCGACATGGACAACGCTGTCGGCCGGGGGTGGCGCGTCCTCGGCGCTGGTGTAGGCGATCAGCCTGTCCGGCAGCCCGTTCCCGGCGTCGGGGGCGAGTTCGACGCGGTGGTCGTACCCGCGGAAGTGGCTGCGCACGATGCGGCAGGGGACCGAAGCCGGCGCCGGCTCGGTGACGAATCGGAGCTGCTGCGGGCGCACCAGCACGTATCCCCCTGACACGGAGGGCGATTCGAGGCCGAGCGCGCCCGCGGACTCGACGGGGATCAGGTTGGCTTCGCCGAGGGCTCGAGCTACGCCGGCGTCGACGGGACGCTGGAACAGTTCGTGCGGCTCACCGGCCTGGGCGATGCGTCCGTCGCGTAGGACGGCAACGAGATCGGCGAAGGCCAGTGCCTCGTCCACGTCGTGGGTGACCAGGATCGCGGTCGCGCGGGCCTGCCGGAGCAGGTCGGCGACCTCGGTGCGCAGGTCGGCGCGCAGGGCGGCGTCGAGCGCGGAGAACGGTTCGTCGAGCAGCAGCAGGTCCGGTCGCGGCGCGAGAGCGCGAGCAAGCGCGACGCGTTGCTGCTGGCCGCCGGAGAGTTGATGGGGGTGGCGATCGCCGAATCCGTTGAGGCCGACCAGATCCAGCATGTCGGCGACGCGGGTCTTCCGTCCCGCCCTGGGCAGGCCGAAACCGATGTTCGCGGCGACGCTCAGATGCGGGAACAGCGCACCGTTCTGGGGAACGTAACCGATGCGACGCTGTTCGGCGGGGATATGGGTGCGACCGTCGTCGAGCACCCGGCCACCCACGGCGACCGTCCCCTGCTCGGCACGATGGAACCCGGCGATCACGCGCAGCAGGGTGGACTTGCCGCAGCCGGAGGGCCCGAGCACACAGGCCAGCGCCCCGTCGTCGACGGCGAGGTCCACGCCGTGCAGGACGTGGTTGCGTCCATGGGTCGCAGTGAGATTCGTGATTTTCACGCCGGTCATCGAGCGCCTCCGTTCGCCGAGCGCAGGGTGCGGGTGGCCACCATCAGGACGGCGGGAATCGACAGCGCCGTCATCACCGCGGCGTAGGGCGCGGCGGCGCCCCACGCCAATCCCGTGGTGTAGACCCAGAATTGGGTGGCAAGGGTCTGGGTTCCGATGGGTCGCAGTAGCAGCGTCGCGGTCAGCTCGGTGGTGGCGGTGAGCGCCACCATCGCGAACGCGGCGCCGAGCCCGGGAACGATGAGTGGCACCGTGACTCGCGCCAGCACCGCCCACCATCGGACACCGAGCGATCGAGCGACCTCCTCGACGCCGGGAGGTACCTGCGCCAGGGACGCCCGGACCGCGGTGAGCGCGAGGGGAAAGAACAGGATGACGTATCCCGCGACGAGCATGGGCGGTTGCTGGTACAGGGGCTCGGCGTAGCGAATGCCGAAGTACACCACCGCCAGTGCGACGGCGATACCCGGCAGCGCCCGGGTCAGATAGGCGACGCGTTCGACACCCCGCGCCAGCCTGGTGTCGCGGCGCCAGGCATACAGGGCGACCGGAACCGCGGCCAGCGTCGCGGTGACGGCGGCAGCGAGCGCATAGCCGATGGTCGTCGCGGTCTGCGCCCAGATCGACCCGGGTGGCAGCGTGCTCGAATTGCCTTGCACCAGCCAGTATCCGAGCGCGTAGACGGGCACGCCGAGGGTGATCGCCACCACGGACAGCAGCGCGAGCAACGCCGGAATCTTGGCTCGCCGCAGGGCAACCGGCGGGCACGGGCGGCCGGTCGCACCCCCGGACACGACCCGTCCACGCCGCCCGACGCGGGCCTCGGCGGCCACCACCAACAGCGCCAGCCCGACGAGGACCAGGGTGAGCATGCTCGCCGACGCGGTATCGAAGGCGGTGGCGTACTGGGTGTAGATCGCGGTGGCGAAGGTCGTGAACCGCACCATTGCGAACGCCCCGTACTCCCCCAGCAGATACAGCGAGACCAACAGCGCGCCACCGGTGAGCGCGGGTCGCGCCAGCGGCAGGGTGACCCGCCACATCGTGGACAGCGGCCCGTGACCGAGGCTGCGTGCGACCTCCTCGGCCGAGCCGTCGCCGCGGCGCAGCACCGCGGCGACGGGCAGGAAAACCAAGGGATACAGCGCGGATTCGATCAACACCGCGCCCCAGAAGCCGTGCACCGCAGGGAACAGCGACACCCAGCAGTAGCCGTGGACGAATTCCGGAACCGCCAGCGGCATCGTCAGAACGACTGTCCACCACCGCTTTCCGGGCAGATCCGTGCGCTCCACCAGCCAGGCGGCACCGAATCCGATCACCATCGTGATCAGTGTGACGACCACCGCCAGGCTGACCGTGTGCCACAGCAGCGTCACCATCAGCGGCCGCCGCAGCAGTCGGCGTGCGGCGGGCCAGCCGGACTGATATGCCTGCAGCGCAACGAAAATGAGCGGACTGGTGACCAGCAGCGTGATCAGGCCCGCGGTGAGACCGAGTCCGGGCAGCGGGCGGCGCGCCCATCCCCGGAGCGGGAATGCGCGCGCTCGCTCGACCACCGGGAGGGTCACGACAGCAGACCGGTTTCCTGCATGAGCTCGATGGCCTGCTTGCCGTCGCCGAGATCGCTCGCCTTGGCGATCGGGCCCGAGTCCTGCAGCGAACGAGTCAGCCGCGCATCGCTGACGCCGGAGACCAGTGGGTATTCGAAGCTCTCCGAGGTGGCGATGATCTGCTGGGCGGGCCGGCTGACCAAATAGGCCAGCCACTTCTGCGCCGCGGCCTGGTGCTTGCTCGACGCGAGCACCGCCGCGCCCGAAATATCGACCAGCGCACCGGGATCGCCCGGCGCGAAGTAGGACAGCGCGCTGTGGATGTTGGCCGCGCCCTTCTCCTCGCGCAGCCGGTACCAGTAGTAGTGGTCCACCACACCGCCCTCGACCTCGCCCCGATCGACGGCGGCGATCAGGTCCTCGTTGCTCTGGTAGACCTTGCCGTTGTCCTTGAGCCCCTGCAGCCAGGTGCGGGTGGCATCGACACCCGAGGCGGCGATCATGCGCGATACGATCGGGGCGAAGTCGGTCTCGCTCGGCGCGACACCCAGCCGGCCCTTCCATGCGGGTCCGGCCAGATCCTTCACCGAGGTCGGCGCCTGCGCGGCCTGGACCTTGCCGGTGTTGTAAACGAACGCGGCCGAGCGCGCCGACACCCCGACCCAATCCCCCTTGTCGGAGCTGACCTCGGCCGGGACGGCCGACAGTGTCGCGCCGTCGACCTTGGCGAGCTTGTTCTTCCCTTCCAGCAGGGTCAGCGCGGGCGGGTTCTCGGCGAAGTAGGCGTCGGCCGGGGAGGCGTCGCCCTCCTGCAGGATCTGGTTGGCCAGCTCCGCCTCATCGCCGGAGCGCACGTTCACCGTCACGCCGGTGCGCTGCTGGAAGTCCTTCACCAGTGCGGTCACGGTCTGCTCGTGCTGGCCGCTGTAGAGGGTGATCGAGTCCGACGAGGACTTGCTGCTGGAGCATCCGGCGATGGACAGCACCGCCGCCGAGGCCGCGGCGAGCGCCACGACGGTGCGAAGGGAGCGGGACATGAGAACCTCCGATGGACACTGCTCCGCGGCAGTATCACCGCACAAGCGGAGGTTAGCATTACCTAAAACATCGGGAAAGTGCGGCCCGACCTTCAGTTCTATTTCGGTGTGATTCGGAAGAATCCGGTTGTGGTGCCCTGGTATTGGACCGGGCCCGGGGCGATGGTGCCGACCATCTGCAGGGTGTCGTCCACCGTGGTCGCGCCGACGAACTGCTCGGTGTCGAGCTGGCCGGTGTTCGGGTCGACGACGGCGAAGCTGAATCTGTCGCTCAGCCCCGCGGTGCCGCTGCCGAGCAGGGCGTGGCGGGTGAAGGTGTAGATCTTGCCGTCGGCCACCGACAGCCGGGGCACCGCCGCGGAGGGCACCGTGTTGGTCCACACCACGTGGCAGCCGGTATCGGTGACGTCGATGCGGGTCATGCCGCCCGAAATGGGTGCGCTGGCGGGCTTACTCGGCCCGGCGTTCGGGGGCAGCGCCGGATACGGATAGCCATAGGTGCTGGCCACGAACACACTGTTGCCCGAGCCGATCGGCGAGTTCTCCGTGCCGTTGATCGCGGGTGTCGAACAGATCTGGCGACCCGAGACGGTGTCGTAGACGAGCAGGTTCTCCATCGGCAAGGCGTTGTCGGTGATGGTCAGGTAACGGGTGCCGTCACCGGGACCGAAGAAGGTCGGGGTCGCGCCGGTGCCCCAGCTGAGCTGGCCGGGCTTGCGCCCGGGTCCGCGGTCGTAGGGCTGACGCCACACCACGTGCGGATTGCCACTGCCGTCGACGTTCAGCAGGTACAACGCGTGGTCGGTGGCCACGGCCATGCCCTGGGGCGCGGTGGCGATGCTGTTGGCCACGATCTCACCGGGCGCGAGCACGATCGAGTGCGCGGTGCCGTCGGTGGCGACGAATCCGGCGGCCGCGTTGTCGGTGGCGAACCAGACCCGGCCCTGGTAGTCGGGGGACACGGAACTGACCGCATCGCAGGAGCCGCCGCCGCAGTGCGCGGTAACCGCCTGTGTCAGATCGGTTTTCGAGTTGATCGACAGCGTCCAGATACCGAGCGCGCCGCGCTGGTGCCCGATGCGTAGTAGGTTGTCCGACCCGTCGACGGTGACCATCTCGTCGTGGTTGTCGAGATACGCGTAGACGCCGCCGAGCAGGCTGCCCTTGGTGAGATCGAGGTGGGCGAGGGTATTGCCGGTGCTCGGGTCCAGCAGCAGTACCTTGGGCGCGCGGTCGATGACCTTGGTGCACAGCGCCTGCGGAAAGCCGTCCGCGCCTTGCAGAATCGTCGGACAGGCGGCGGCCTGCTCGTGGAAGTCGACATGCGCCCCACCGGCGCCGACACCGGGGAGCGCGGTGGTGTCGGAGGCCTCGGAGTCGCCGTGCATCGTCGCGGTACCTTCCGGCCCGAGATAGGGATTGGCGGGCGGCACCGGCCCGAATGCCGATGCCGTGCCGGTGGCAACGGCCAGCAGCAGCGTGAGGCCCAGCCCCGCGGCGACGGCGGTTCGGCGGAAGGTCGCGAGCAAGGGTGTCCCTTCGTTTCCGGGGCCCCGCGAAGTCGCACGGCCCCGATGCAGATACTCGTATCGTGAGATCCGAATATTGGGCTCACAGACTGTAGGAGGCCGAGTGCCAGCTGACAAGACGCAATCGGCGGAAGCCTCGCCGCCTACTCAGCGGGTCGTCTCGGTGCTGGAGTTGCTCGCCGCGGCGCCGCGGCCCCTCACCTCGGCCCACATCGCGGACAGCCTCGGGCTGAGCCGGTCCACGATCGGCAACATCCTGTCCACCCTGCAGGCCCGGGACTGGGTGCACCGCAACGCCGACCTGACCTACGACATCGGGCCCGCACTGCTGCGCACTTCGGATCAACAGCGCCGCAAGCTCTCCGGGCCCGCACCACTCCAGGTTGCGTTGCAGCGACTCGCCCGTGAGGTCGATTGCGGTGCGGCCCTTGTCCATATCGACGGGCGGGAGATCCGGTTCACCGCCGTCGTCCAGAACCGGGGCCGGATCCCGGCGGGGATATCCGTCGGCACCCGCCTGCCCTTGATCCCGCCCGCGGCGGCCACGATCATCGCGCATTCCGATGCCCGGACCCGGCAGGAGTGGCTCGACGCGGCTCCCGCGGATGCCGAGCAATTCCGGACCGCGCTCGCCGATATCCACAGCCTCGGGGCCGCGGTCTGGGGAGTCGACGCACACAGCGTCGCCGCCCTCGACGTCCTCGCCGACGTCGTCGAGCACCTGACGCACAATCCGGCCGACCATGCCCTTCGCGAACGAGTGGTCACCCTGCTCGGTGGCATCAGCGGCGCCGCCTACCGCCCCGCCGACCTGGATGCCGATATCGCCCTGCCGATCAGCTACATCTCCGCGCCGGTCCTGGACGACTCCGGAAAGCCGCTGGCGGAACTGTTGATCGGACCGCTCCGGAGCGCGGTCACCCGGGACGAACGGGACCACTACCTCAGCGCGATCACGCACGCCGCTCGGCAGCTCCCGCTGCCGTAAACCCCCGCTCGACGAGCGCGCTGTCAATTCGATTGTCGGACACTGTGATTCGACCATGTCATGAAGTCTGCACAGATGCCCCCCATCCGCATATTGCTCGACCAGCGCCGGACAAGCTCATTCTAGTTGTGCAGCAATGCCTTTGAGTTCACCACGGGAGGTCACACCAAGTTTCGGATAGGCCTTGTACAAGTGATAGCCGACGGTGCGGTGACTCAGGAACAGCTGCGCGGCAATATCCCGATTGGACAGACCCTGTGCGGCCAAACGCACGATCTGCAGTTCCTGCGGGGTCAACCCCGCTACCGCACGATCGCGGGGAACCTCACTGCTGTCCGGAGCTCCGGCTGCGACGAGTTCGTGACGGGCCCGCCGCGCCCATGGCTCCATACCGAGCCGTTCGAAGATCGTCAGCGCCTCGGACAGCTGCGTCCGCGCCGGGGCCTTACGCCGCGCTCGACGCAGCCACTCCCCGAAAAGTAATGCGGTGCGGGCATATTCGACCGGACGGCCGTCGGCATCGTGTGCCGCCAGCGCTCGGATGTACAGCTGTTCGGCCGCCTCGTCGTGGAGCAGTGCGCGACATCGCAAGACCAGCGCGTCGGCCCACGGCTGCCGCACCGACTCGGCCCAGGCCTCGAACCGCGCGAGCGGAGCGGCGGCCCGCTCGGGCGCTCCCGCCCGCACCGCCGATTCGACCAGGTCCGGGACGGATCGCAGGGCACTGAACTGATGGCTGAACGGTTCCCGGGTCAGGCGCTCGAGCCGGGTCAGCGCGGCCTCGGCGCGCCCGAGCCCGAGTTCGAGCACGCCGAGCGCCCAATGCGCCCACGGCGTGACGGGTGCGCCGGCCCCCATGCAGTCCCCGGCCAGTCCGGCGGCCGCGGAGTCCCGGCAGCTCTGTTCCTGTCCGCCCATCGCCTGCAGGTAGGCGATCACACCACTGAGGTGGCCGCCCCACTGCCGCTGCCCGGTATCGCGAGCCAGTTCCAAGGCCTCACTCGCGGCGGTGAGCCCGGCATCGAGACGGCCGGTGAATCCGTCTATGTCGGCGACGAAGCCCAGCACGGTGGGCAACCTGCCTGCCGCACCGGTTTCCCGGCATTGCCTCACCATCGCGGTCGCCAGCGTGTAGGCCTCACCGTCCTGCCCGCGAGCCATCGCCGCACCACACAGCAAGACCAGTAGATAGTCCGAAATCTGCCCTCGGACACGGATTTCCGCCAGGGTGTGCGTCAGCGACAGCGGTGGTGCACCGGGCCCGGTGTCCAGCAGTTGTGCGACGAATGCCGCGGCCGGGGTGATCGGATGCTCCGGCGGCAGCGTCAGCTTCCGCAGGCGTTCCAGTACCTCGACCACCGCGGGATTGCCCAGATGCCACGCTGGGTGAACGGCCTGAAGCAGCAGGGCCGCGGACTGTCCGGGATCCGAGTCGGCGATCAGGTCCGCGGCGTTCACTAGCATCCGGTGCGCGGCGGGAAGGTCCCGCTGCCAGAAGCTCGCCAACGCCTGCACCTGAAGCAGGTTGGCGCGCACGGCGATATCGTCCGTATGCCGGGCCGCGCGATCGGCCAGCCGTCGGGCGCGCTCCAGATCCCCTGCCTCCAGCGCGGATTGGGCACTCAGTGCCTCCCTGCGCGCGCGTAGCTCGGGTTGCGCGGTCAATCTGGCGGACCGCTCATAGGCCGCGGCCGCGGCCTGATACCCGCCGCGCTCGCGGGCCCGGGTGGCGGTGCCCTCCAGCAGATCGGCAACCTCCGCATCGGGCCCGGCGGCCGCGGCGGCCAGATGCCACGCGCGCCGGTCGGCGTATTCGGGCGCCACGAGGGCCTCGGCGAGGGCGCGGTGCACCGCCAGCCGCCGACCGAGCGGCGCCCGTGCGTAGACCGCCGCGCGAATCAACGGATGCCGGAACGCAATTACCGCATCGGCGCCGCCACCGACGACCGGCCCGATCAACCCCGCGCGTTCGGCCGGGGCGAAATCGTCGATATCGACGCCGAGCACCTTCGCCGCGTGGAACACCACCGCCGGTTCCCCGGTCTCCTCCGCCGCGACGACCAGCAGCGCGCCCTGGGTCGCCGCGGGCAGGCGACTGACCTGGCCGTGAAAGGCCAGGCGCAGCCGATCGGTCAGGGGCAACGCGGTGGCACGCAGGTCCAGGGAGGGCTCGGCCGCCATCGCAATCGGCAACTCCCGCAGGGCAAGTGGGTTTCCTCGCGCCACAGCCAGCAGTCCGTACCGCAGGGCCGGTCCAAGATCGTGGGCATCGAGCAGCGCGGCCGCCGCCTCGGGCGGCAGACCGGCGAGACGACGCTCGGGCAGACCGTCCGCCGCGAAGGCCCCCTCGCCGTCCCGAGCCGCGAAGATCATCACCACGCCCTCGGCATGCAGCCGCCGAGCCGCGAACAGCATGACCTCGCGCGATGCGTGGTCCAGCCATTGCGCATCGTCGACCAGCACAACCACGCCGGACTCGCCCGCGTATTCCGCGAGCAGCGAGAGCACCGCCAGCCCGATCAGCATCGGATCCCGACCGGCCCCCGCGCCCAGCCCCAGCGCTGTCTCCAGCGCGGCGCGCTGCGGTTCCGGCAGCCCCGCCAGGCCGCCCGCGCCCGGCTGCGGCCGCGACGCTCGCACTGCCGGGAGCAACAGCAATTGCAGTCCGGCAAAAGGCAATTCGGCCTCGACCTCGATGCCCGCACCCCGCAGCACCCGCAGCGATCCCGCCGACGCCGCCGCATGGTCGAGCAAGGCCGATTTGCCGATGCCGGGCTCCCCCCGCAGCACCAGCGCCGCGCTGCCGCCCTCGCGAGCGCGGTCCAGCACTGCGCCGATCGCGCTGAGCTCCGATTGCCTGCCGAGCAGCTCCACTACCGCATCATGCACGACCGTGCCGGAATTCTCACCCATCTTTCCCACGGTCGGAGCCACCGGAGCGAACCGTACGCCGGTGACCGTCCGTGCGGCTCACCAAAGCCCTTCACCCCGGAGCCCTTTCGGGTCCGGGGTGAATCGGTTGCCGTGGTTCAGCTCTTCCTGCGCGATCTCGGCAGCAGCTGCACCAGTCCCGCGGTGATCAGGCAGAGCAGGCTCATCGGCACCAGGCTCGCTACGAAGGCCGGTCCCGGATTCCCGGTGCCGCCGAGACGGTCGTAGAACACGATCCCTACCACCGCGATGCCCAGTGCACCACCGACCTGCTGCGCCGTGGCCAGGACACCCCCCGCGGCGGCGGCGTGCTCGGGCGCCACACCCGCCAGGACGACGCCCGGCACCGGCACCAACGCCAAACCCATTCCCGCACCGGCGATTACGAGACCAGGCAGCAACCACTCCAGAGCCACCTGCCCGCCCGCGCGCTCGGCAGCCACCGCCAGCAGTACCAATCCCGCGCCCTGCATCATCGCGCCGAGCGCGATCACCTGGCGCCCGAGGCGTGCGGCCAGACGTTCGGCCACCGAAGAAGTCAGCATGTACGGGCCGCCGATCGACAGGAACAGCGCACCCGAGGACAGCGGCGTCATGCCGCGGCCCTGCTGCAGGTACAGCGCCAGGAAGAGGAAGAACGAACCCATCGTCATCTGATAGGCCAGCGAGAGCACCACGCCCACGCTGAACGCACGGTCCCGGAACAAGGTCGGATCGACCAGCGGCGCGGCGCCGCGGGCGGCCAATCGCCGCTGGTACCAAGCGAATACACCCAGCAGCACCGCCGCGGTGGCCAGCGACAGCCAGGTCCACAGGGGCCAGCCTTGCGTACGGCCCTGGATGAGCGGCAGCACCAACGCGACCAGAGCGGCCAGAATCAGGCCCACGCCATAGGGGTCGAGGCGGGTTCCCGCATTACCGCGCGACTCGGGCACCGATCGCCGCAGCACCGCCAGCGCGATCACACCCACCGGCACGTTGATCCAATAGATGGTCCGCCATCCGAGCCCGAACAGGTCGGCCTGGATCAGCGCGCCACCGATCAGCTGGCCGAACACCGCGGCCAGGCCCATGGTCAGGCCGTAGGCCGCGAAGGCTCGGGCCTGCCGTGCCCCCGCGAAGACCACGCTGATGATGCCGAGCACCTGCGGCGTGACCAGTGCCATGCCCACGCCCTGCACGACCCGCGCGGCGATCAGCTCACCCGCGCCGCCCGCCATCGCGCACACGATGGACGCCACCGTGAACAGCGCCATGCCGAGCCCGTACATGCGGCGTCGCCCGAACATGTCGCCCAGCCGGCCGCCGGTGATCAGACCCGCCGCAACGGCCAATCCGTACCCGGCGACCACCCACTGCATGGCGGCGCTGCTCGCGTGCAGATCGGCCTGCGTCCCGGGAATCGCGACATTGACGATGAAGAAGTCGAGGGTTGCCATGAAGATTCCGGCGAGCAGAACCAGCAGGGTGCCCCACGATGCGTGGTCGGAGGTGGCCCGGGCCGGTACGGCGACCGGGCTCTGGAGAGTGGATGACGACATGACGGCTGTCCTGAATCTTCGAAATCGGCTGCTTGTGAATGACAACCACGACGCTAGGAAGATCCGGACGGCGGGGAATCTGTCGCGGTTAGGTACCGATGACTTGTCATCAACAGGTGGTTCACCACTTGCATTGCCGCGCCGCATGTTCCGTCCATGTACGAAACGGCGAACCGACGACCACGAGCTGGTCGATCGACGCGAACGTCTTAAGTACTTCCAATAGCGGGAAGTTCGCTGGTCACGTCGGCGGCAGCTCGGGGCCTCCCAGGGGTGGATGGCGTGTAGATGCGCAGTTCGGAGGGGCTCACTACCGTGCTTGCTTCCGCCCGAGTTCCGAGATGTAAGGACGCATATGTATGCCGATCTGGATCGGCTCGCCCTCGGTAGCTATCACACCGATACGGCCGCTGACCATGTGCGAGCAGCCCGTCAGCATCTCGAATCGTCCGAAGCGATGAACGGCATGTTCGGGCAGACCGAGTCCGCCCCGCGTGCCCACGTTGTCGTACACGGTGCTCACAAACAGCAGATCGGTGAGCTCGGCGGTCATCTTCAAAACCTGACCAGTATCTACGAGAAAGCAACCAGCTCCAGAAGTGGTTTCAGAGAGACGGATCGGGCAGCGGCTGATTACACGCGGATGAGGTCGATCGCCGAACATGAATGAGCCGACACTGGTTGCTCTGTCCGTGCCTGGGCTGACCGCTGCCGCGGGAATAGATCCGTGGAAGCTGCAGGATCAGTTGCTGTCGGGCAAGCCGAATCAGATCAGCTTGCTGGCGCAGACGTTCTATGTGAGCGGGTCGCACACAAAAGAAGCGGATGATGCATTCACCCAGGCGTATAAGCATTTTCAGAATGCGCACGCCTCCGATAACGGATGTAATGCGATCAATGATTCGCGTGTTGTCAGCGACACGATAACCGAACTGAAGCCGACTGCGGACAATCTCAATCGAATCGGCGTCAATCTGGAGGAGATCGCGGGGGCGCTGGCAGACGCACAGAACAACACGTACGGTCCGATCGAGGCGCTCAATCGCTCAGTACAGCAGTTCGATTCGGAAATCGTCGCGCTACCGAAGCACAGCCACCTCGTCTACGAGGAAACGCGTCAGGGGATCGAGCAGGACGCGGCCAAAGTGGTGCACACGGTCGGCGAGCAGTTGAACGGCATCGTCAACGACTACGAGAACGTGCTGAACGCCCGGATGACGGATATCGAGTCGACCGGCTACATCCCGTCGGTCAATCTCGATGACGGTGCCGCGACGACGCAGTTGCCACCGGCCGATACCAACCCGGCACACGTCAACGCCTGGTGGAACTCACTCGGCGCCGGTGCGCAACAGGCGATCCTGGCCACACATCCGGATGTGATCGGGAACCTGAACGGAATACCTGTGGTCGATCGCAGCGCCGCGAACGAGCAGGTCATGAACAACGACATCCACAGGGCGGAGGATGCGGCAAACGTCCATGGCGTCAAGGTCGGCAACCCGATGGACGACACCAGCGCCCTCAGGGCACTGGTGGAAAACCCGAACGCCTACACGAAGCTCGGCCTGACGGCTGACGAAGCCACGCGCGCCCACAATGCCCTCAACGTCCTGGACGGGTTGAAGGCCGACGGCAGTGCGGACACGGCCATGCATTCCTCGGAGACTCCGCCGGTTTACCTGTTCAAGTACCAGCCCCTCGCGTTCGGCGGGAAGGGCAGCGCCGCAATCGCTATCGGCAACCCGGACACCGCGGCCAATACCGCGATTCTGGTACCTGGAGCAAGTCAGAGCGTGCGAGCCAGCGACTCATCCGACAAGGGCTGGTTGGCCGTGCAGAGCCACGAGGCGCAGAATCTGTACGTCGAGTCGAACCGAGCCAACGCGGGGCAGACCGCGGTCGTGGCCTGGATGGGCTATGACGACCCACCCAACGGGCTCACCGCTGTCGCGTTTGCCCCTTTCGAACCCCACCACGGGGCCGCAGCCGAACGCGCCGGTGGCATTCTACTGGCTCAGGACACCAACGGACTCGCGGCCACCCACCAGGGCTCGCCGTCCCATGTCACCTGGGTGGGACACTCTGCCGGGGCCATCGTCGTCGCCGACGCGGCGGTCTCGGGCATCGCACGTCAACACGTCAACGACGTTGTGCTTGCCGGCCCCGTCAGCACCGACTTGGCACACAAGGCGGCCGACTTCCACCTGCCCCCCGGACACGTCTATGTCGGCGAATCATCCATCGACGGACTCGCGCGGCCCGCCCACGCCTATCTGAATGTAATGAGCCACGTTCTCGGCCAGGGCGGTGATGCCGACCCCACCGCGGCGGGATACGGTGCCACACGCTTCAAGGCGGAAACTCCGCCGAGCTTCAACTCGTGGCACTACTACAACCCCAACGCCCATCTGGCCTACTTCGATCCGGGCAGCGAGTCACTCTTTTCCATGGGCGACATCGTGTCGAACAACGGCCACCTGGCCCAAGACGGCATGGTCGCCACTCCCGACAAGGTCGTCCAGCTTCATCTGCCGGGCCGAGCCGGATGGGAGGGCCGGCAGGTGGTGGTGCCGGGCGAGACCACGGCCGGTGTTACGGACGATCACTACCACCCCGAGAAATGAGCCGACTCTCAGTGGCGAATTCCGTGCGGCGGCCATCGGGATGCAGGGCGAGGTACCAGTGCCGCCAGATCCAGATGGCGCGCTCGTCCAGGTCATCGGGCTCGGCCACCGGTTCCGCCAGGGCCCGCTCGGCCCGTCCCTCGTGCAGCAGAACGGGTTTCAGACCCTTCCGGTGACTCGTTCCGGTGGCATACCCGGGCCGATGGTGGCCCGGATCTCGGATGGGTCGTCCACGCGACCGCAGTGGGCACACACGGTCTGGTGCGTGATTCCAGCCCCGCACACCGAGTGGGTGTAGAGGATCGGCGGCTCGCCGTCGGTCGCCCACTGGTCACCCCATTCGGTGAGCGCGACGAGGGCGGGCGCCAGCGCCCGCCCCTTCTCGGTGAGCAGGTACTCGTATAGCTCAGGCTGCTCGGAATACTTGTGGCGGTACATGATTCCGGATTCGACGAAGCCGTCGAGCCGGGACTTGAGGATATTGGTGGCGATGCCGAGGCTGCGCTGGAAGTCGCCGTAACGGGTCGCCCCGGCGAACAGCGCATCGCGAATGATCAGCAGGCTCCAGCGTTCGCCGATCACCTCGAGCGAGCGGGCGATCGAGCACACCTGCGAGTCATACATCTTCCCTAGCACACCCGACAGTCTACCAGCACACTTGCATCATGAATGTGACATGCCGGGCAGTACCGCGCCGGAGGCGCCGACCGTGCGCACCGCACCCCTCGCGACAGGGAAAAACGAGGCCCTCCGGTGACTGTACGTCGCATGATCCCGGCGGCTATTCTCGGTGCGTCGTGACCCGAAGGGCGTGGATATCGAGGAGGTTTGGTGTCGAACGACCGGCCGGCACCGGAGGGTGTCGATCCGACCAAGCCGAACGCCGCCAGAATCTACAACTATCTGCTGGGCGGCAAGGACAATTACGAGGCGGACCGGATGGTGGCGCAGCGCATGCTGTCCATCGCGCCGGACAATCGGACACTGGCCACGCTCAGCCGCGCGTTTCTGACGGGTTCGGCAAAGATGGCCGCCGAGACGGGAATTCGGCAGTTCGTCGATATCGGGTCCGGCATACCGGCCTCGCCCAGCGTGTACGAGACGGTCATGGCGGTCGATCCCGACTCCCGACTGGCCTCCATCGATTACGACCCGGTCGTCATCGCGCACACCAACGCGATGTTCTGCGATCTGCCCGGTGTCACGCCGATGCTGGGCGACTTCCGCGAGCCCGACGACATCATCGCGCGGCTGCCCGAGGCGGGCATAGACCTGTCCGAGCCGATCGCGCTACTGCTCGTCGGCCTCCTGCACTTCGTGCTCGAGGACGAGAAGCCGGCCGAGGTGATGGCCCGACTCCACGAGGTGATGGCGCCGGGCAGTTACGTGGCATTCACGCACGGCGCCACCGAGAGCGACAAGACGTGGGTGCAGCAGACCGTGACCGACACCGTGGGCAGCACCGCCCAGTTCGTCTTCCGCTCCCGCGCCGATGTGGCCACGATCTTCAAGGGTTTCGACCTGCTCGACCCCGGGATCGTGCCGGTCCAGCAGTGGCTCAGCGACGACCTTCCCGACACCCGGATGGTGGTACTCGGCGGTATCTGCCGAAAGTCGTAGGGCCCGAACGCTATCGATACGCCCGGAAATTGCCGAAGTAGTTGCACGACGCTCCGCCTACCGATAGCCTGCGCCCTGACAATCCAATGCGGCCCGCGCCGGTGGGGCCTCACTCTTTCGCATCTCATCACAGGGAGCGCTGCGCGTGCGAGTCTTCAGATGGGCACGGACCATATTCGCCGCAATCATGCTGTGCTGCTTCGCAACCGGCGTGGCGGCCGCCGACAACGGCTCGGCCCCGGCTTCCTGCCGCTCCTTTCCGATCGCGGTGCCGCAGGGCCGATTGGCCGCGACCCTGTGCACGCCACCGGGCGGGTCGCACACCGTCATGGTGTTGATGTCGGGCTCCAATTTCAATGGCACCTACTGGGATTTCCCGTACGAGCCGCAGATCTACAACTTCCGCCGGGCGATGAACGCGGCCGGGTACGCCACGCTCGTGGTGGACCGGCTCGGCAACGGCGCGAGCACCCATCCGCAGAGCGAGACGTTGACGGCCACCGGCACCGCGCAGGACCTGCACGTCATCGTCCAGGACGCCAAGCACGGACTCGACGGCGCCGCGCCGTTCGGCAAGGTCGTCACCGTCGGGCACTCGCTGACCTCCGGCACCTCCATCATGGAGTCCACCGCATACCACGATGCCGACGGCCTACTGCTGACCGGTTATTCGCACGCGGTGAACGTCCCGGAGACCCTGAGCGTGATCGCCACCTATCACTCGGCCGCCGGCGATCCCGAATTCGCCGGGCGCGGACTGGATCCGGGTTATCTGACGACGCGACCTGGTACGCGCGTGCACGACTTCTTCGATCCCGGCGATATCGACCCGGCGGTGCTCGCACTGGACGAAAAGGATAAAGAGGTCTTTTCCCTCACCGAATATCCGGACGGAATGGTCTCCACACTGCCCGGCATGTCCAATTTCATCACCGTTCCGGTTCTCATCGTCGTCGGCGCACGGGACCGGATGCTCTGCGGCGCGAACTACGCCAGCTGCGCGAGCTCGGCCACCATGCAGGCCGAGGAGGCACCGTTCTTCGGTCCCGCGGCGCGGCTGCGCACGTTCGTGCTGCCCGGCAGCGGCCACGGGGTGAACCTAGCGCGCAACACCCAGGCCTATCACGCCGCCGTCGTCGACTGGGCGAATTCCACCATCGGAAAGTAGTCTCGGGCTGGTGTTCCCCAGTGGCACAGCACAAGACGCAATCACACCGTTGGAGGTCGGAGGAAATATGAGCACGTCCGCTGACTTGACACTCGACCGGCTCCGGCAGGATCTGCGGGAGTTCGCGCGCCTGTCCGAGGCGCGCTACGTGCCCGCGGCGGTGGATCCGGTCCTGGACGCCCTGGCCGAGCTGTGGACCAGCTCGTGGATCGGAGTGCGAACCACCACGCATCCGGTGGGGCAGCGCGAAGTCAGTGCCCGGCTGATGAATTCGAGTCCGACCGCCGATCCGGTGGGCACCCTGCGCGACGCCGGGCTGCTCACCTTCACCGGGCATCCGATGGAAAAACTGCTGACCGAGATCCCCGCCGCCGTACCGGTGCGCTGGGGTGTGGATCTCGCGGTCGCGACCGGCGTGCAGAAGATCTGGCTGGTGTTTCCCGAACTGCTCACCGTGCGGCGGATGCTCGGGTTCTCCGGCGTACCCGCCGCCGCGGGCACGCACGCCGAGCATCTGACCCGCTACGGCGGCGACATCGGCATGATGGCAATAGATTTCGTCAGCCACACCATGAACTGGTACTCCCGCGTGCTCACCCCGGGCGAGCTCACGCCGTCCGACATCGTCACCATCCTGCGCGAGCTGAACTTCGCCCCGGCCGCCGATGAGGAGCTGGCCCTGTTCGCCCGGACGTTCAACGCCTATCGCACCTTCTCCTGGAATTCGCCCGACATCCAGCGCATCTGCTTCCCGGTGCGCAGCGATGCCGCCGGCTTCCCCACCCACCTGGACCCCGTACTCGAGCGCTTCGTCACCGGAGCCCCGTATGCGGACACCGGCCCCCGCGGATTTGTGTTCTACACCGCCTACGGTCCGACCGGCCGGTACTACAAGGTGCAGGCCGACTACACCTCCGCGCTGAACGCGACCTTCCCCGGCGGCACGCGTCCGCCGATGCAATGAGGCGCCGCGTTACGGCACAAACTGGACAGAGGATCTCGCCTGGTGAGTTGGCTGATTTCGGGCCCGGCAGGCTAGCATGGTCACAGATGTTGTAGGCGATAGTGCCTGCGCAAGTGCCGGTCTGACATGCGCCGGTAGCCACAGGACACAGCGGAGAAGGTCCCATGACGGCAGATCCGGCGTGGAAAGAGATCGCCACCTCACCCGTAGCTCAGCGCGGCCCGACGGCACTGCGGATCATGGTCGGCGGTCAGCTACGCAAACTGCGCGAGGCCCGCGGGATTACGCCGCAGCAAGCCGGCGACCGTATTCGCGGCTCGCACGCCAAGATCAGCAGGCTCGAGCTCGGCCGGACCGGATACAAGGAACGCGATGTCAGCGATCTGCTGACCCTGTACGGCGTCGTCGACCCCGAGCAGCGCGAGTCCTTCCTGAAGCTTGTTCGCATGGCCAACGACCAGGGTTGGTGGCACGGCTACAGCGACCTGCTCCCCTCCTGGTTCGAGAACTATCTCGGGCTCGAGGGCGCCGCGCAATGGATCAGAACCTATGAGGGACAACTGGTTCCGGGCCTGCTGCAGACCGACGACTACGCGCGGGCGGTCGTCACGATGGCGC
Organism: Nocardia albiluteola; assembly: GCF_018860155.1. Taxonomy (GTDB): domain Bacteria; phylum Actinomycetota; class Actinomycetes; order Mycobacteriales; family Mycobacteriaceae; genus Nocardia; species Nocardia albiluteola. The sequence continues at coordinate 6,817 of NZ_JAHKNI010000005.1, read as the reverse complement.
ACAACGACCACGACGTGATCCGCCGCGTCGAGCTGCGGCGCAAGCGTCAGGCCATTCTCGACATCCCGGGTGGTCCCTCGCTGTGGGCGATCCTGGACGAATCGGTGTTGCGCCGGCCCGTCGGCGGGCGGGCCGTGCTGCGCGCCCAGCTCGAACATCTGCTGAAGATGTCACATCAGCGGAATATCACCATTCAGGTGCTCCCGTATGCGGACAGCAGCCAGGCCGCCGTGGCCAGCTCGTTCGCCATCCTGCGCTTCGCCGAGGAACAGCTCCCCGATATCGTTTACCTGGAACAGATTTCGAGCGCGCTGTACCTCGACCGGCCGCAGGATCTCGAGACGTACCGCCACGTCATGGACTGCCTCAGCATCGAGGCTGCCTCGCCGGTCGCGTCGCGCGCGCTGCTGGCCGCCGCGGCCGAGCAGCTGAAGTAACGCCGCTCAGCTCCAGACGCCGCTGTCGACCATCCAGATACCGTGGTCGCCCTGGGTCGCGGGTTGCACTAGATGCAGCGCGACCTTGCCGCCGTCCTGATTGGTGACGAACACGACCATCGGTGCGCCGGTACTGGTTTGCACGCTGGTCCACCCGAATCGGTTCTGCACAAAGGACTTTGCGACCTGCACGCGATCCAGGCGCCACGGCTGATGGCCACCGTTCACGGCAGTTTGCAGATCGGCGGCCTGCGCGGCGGTCAACCCCTCACCGGTGAAGGTGGTTCCGGGCGCGGGACGACCCGTGACCGGCTGCTGCGAGGTGGTCGCCGGGACGGACGTGATCGGCTGCGGGGCAACGGAATCCGAGGGAATTGCCTGGTCCTGCGAGGGGGGCCCGGGCGAAGTCTCCGGTGCCGGTGAGGCATTCGGCCCGGACGGAGTATCCGACGAGGTGACGGCGGTCGAGGACGTGGTGGACGCCGGCGTCGTTGTGGTCGAGCATCCGCCCAGCACCGCCGCACCGGCGAACACTCCCACCAGCATTGCCGCCGCTCGATGCGAAAACCGGCCGAGAAGGCGGTCGGTTCGGTCGGTCATGGTGTACCCCCGGTCGGTTCGGCGTGAGATCCGCGTGGATCATTGTCCTGATTTCGCACCACCGAACCGCATCGTTACCCCGGCAACGCGACGGGCCGGCCGTCCGGCACGCAGGTCGGCCACATCTCGGTGAGCCACGCCTGCTCGACAACACGCAGCACATCCCGGTGCGCCCGGACCTCACGCACCAACCGAACAGTGCGATCACCCCGCGCGCCGTCGAGATGGCGCCCGAGATATGCATTTCCCGGCTGCCGCACAGTTTTCCACGGGAGGAAGATGAGGGAACGGACCGGACGATCGGAGACGGCATGGACAGGGACGAGACCGGCGCGGCCCCGATGCACGAGGCGGTCGCATGACGTCACATCCGCGGGCGGCATCGGACCGGGACCGCTTCGCGGCCGACACCGAGCGGTTCCGCCGGGAGTTGCTGGCGCACTGCTACCGCATGGTCGGCTCGGCGCACGACGCGGAGGATCTGGTGCAGGAGACCTATCTGCGGGCATGGCGGTCCTATGCCGGATTCGAGGGCCGCGCATCGATGCGGACCTGGCTCTACCGCATCGCCACCAACGTCTGCCTGACGGCACTGGGGTCACAGCGGCCCCGGATGGTGCCCTCGGGGCTGGCGGGCCCGTACGACGGCCCGGAGCGCGCACCGAGTCCTCTTGCACAGGAACAGGTTTCGTGGCTCGAGCCGCTGCCGGACGTCTGGATCGCCCCGCCGCAGGACGATCCAGAGGCGGTGACGGTCGCCCGCGAGTCGGTGCGGCTGGCCCTCATCGCGAGCCTGCAGCATCTGCCCGCCCGCCAGCGCGCGATCCTCATCCTGCGCGACGTGCTGGCGTTCTCGGCGGCCGAGACCGCCGAGGTGCTCGACACGACCACGGCGGCGGTCAAAAGCGGCCTGCAGCGCGCCCGCGCCCGGCTGGACGAGCTCGGGCCGGAGCCCGACACCCTGCTCGAACCGGCCGACCCGCGGGCCCGCGCGCTGCTCGATGGGTATATCGCCGCCTTCGAGCGCTCCGACGCCTCCCTGCTGGAGCACGTGCTGCGCGCGGACGCCACCCTGGAGGCGACGCCGTTCGGCGATTGGCAGGCGGGCCGGGTGGCGTGCATCCACATACTCGACAGCTACGTACTCGGCGCACCCGGCGATTGGCGCATGGTCGCGACCACCGCCAACGGCCAGCCCGCCGCCCTCACCTACCGCCGGGATCCGGACGGCGTGCTGCGCGGGTACGGGGCGGTGGTGCTCGCCGCCACCGCCACCGGCATATCCCGCGTGATCGCCTTCCACCATCGCTCGCTGGCCGCGGCGTTCGGCCTCCCGGACGTGCTCGCCGATCCCGTCGAGCCCCTCCGGTCAGGGCAGTAGGGCCAGCTTGCCGACGGTCGCGCGACTCTCCAACTCCGCCAGTGCCTTCGGGCCGTCGGCCAGGGCGTATCCGGTGGGCTGCCCGGGGGTGATCACCCCCGCGGCGATGAGCGCGAACAGCTCGGTCATCACCTCGCCGAAGACCTGTGGCGCGGCCCGGATCAGCGTCCCGATATTGAGGCCGATGATGTGAACCTGGTACTCGTACACCAGTTCCCAGTTGGTGAGCGCGGCGTCACCGCCCGCCGCGCCGAACACCACCACGCGCCCGGTCACCGGCTTGGCGGCGACCAGACTCGCATGAAAGCCCAAGCCACCCACCGAGGCCAGTACCAGATCGACGCCGGCGCCGCCGGTCAGCCGCGACACCTCGGCGGCAAGATCGCCTGCGCGGGAATCCACTACGTGGTCCGCACCCAACGCCCGCACGATCTCGTGCTTGCCCGCCGATGCGGCGGCAATGACCGTCGCGCCGTAGTGCTTGGCCAGGCGCACCGCGACCTGGCCGGTTCCGCCCGCCGCGGCATGAATCAGCACGGTCTGCCCGGCGGCGATGCCGCCCAGCGGTTTGAGCGCGGCCAGCGCCGTGGGCCAGCTCACCGTCAGGCCCAGGGCCTGTTCCGCGGTCCAGCCCGCGGGCACCGGCACCGCCGCGGCGGCGGGCATCGTCATGTACTCGGCGAAGGCGCCGTACCCGATGCCGATGACTCGGGCGCCGGGCCCGATTCCGGTCACTCCCTCGCCCGCGGCGACGACCTCACCGGCGGCCTCGAAGCCCGCCAGATAGGGCGGCCGGGGGTTGTTCCCGGACGCTCCGCGGGTCTGGGAGACGTCGCGGTAGTTGACTCCGGCGGCGGCGACGCGGATCAGCACCTCGCCCGGTCCGGGGACCGGTACCGGGGCGTCGGTGATCAGCTGCATGTCCTGCGGGCCGTGCAGCGACATCTGCCGCAGGGCGCGCATGGTGGTGGGGATGCTCATGACGTATGGACCCGAACCGTCCCCGAAAGGAATCGACGCCGAGCCGATTGTCGATTTCGGCCCTCGTGGTGCGTCGTACAGACGACACTACAAAAGGGTTCCGGCGGCGGCCGGGCCACGAACGACGCGAAAGGATCCGGGATGAAGGCCATTCGCCTGCACGCACCGACGGGCATCGAGGGACTCGTCTACGAGGACGTGCCCGACGCCCAGCCCGGCCTCAACGACGTGCTGATCAAGGTCGCGGCGTGCGGCATCACGCACAACGAGCTCGATTGGCCGGTATGGAAGTGCCGGGCCGGTCACCCGCGCGCGGGAATCATTCCGGGCCACGAGGTATCGGGAGTGGTGGCCGCGCTGGGCTACGGCACGGCCGGATTCGCGGTTGGCGACGAGGTTTTCGGGCTGGCCGACCAGCTGCGCGACGGCGCGGCCGCGGAATACATTGCGGTGGAGGCCCGCAACCTCGCCCGCAAGCCGCGCACCCTGGATCACGTTCAGGCCGCGGCGGTTCCGCGCGCGGGCCTCACCGCGTGGCAGGCCCTGTTCGATCACGGCGCCCTCACCAAGGGCAAGACCGTGGTCGTGCACGGCGCGGGCGGCGCGGTCGGGTCGATGGCGGTGCAGCTGGCGCGGTGGGCCGGAGCGCGGGTGATCGGCACCGGACGTGAGCATTCCCGTTCCCTGGCAATCGAACTCGGCGCCGACCGCTACCTCGCGCTGGACACCGCCGATCGCCTCGAAGATGTCGCGGGCGAGGCCGACCTGGTCGTGGACACCGTCGGCGGGGAGGTGCTCACCGGCTCGTCGGTCCTGCTGCGCCCCGGCGGAATACTGGTCACGATCAAGGCCGCCGCGGAGTTCCCGACCGACCGGGACGACATCACGAAGGTCGTCTTCGTCCAGGTGGCCGACCGCGCGCAGCTGAGCGAGCTCGCCCGCCTGATCGACGAGGGGCACCTGCGCCCGCAGCCCGGCTCGGTGTACCCGCTGGCCGACGCCGTCGCCGCGTTCACGGCGAAGGCGGCGGGCGGCCTGCCCGGCCGGACCGTACTGCGTCCCTGATCGGCCCGCTCGACCGCCGTCGGGGCGTTCATCGCGAAAGCCACGAGCGCCCAGCCAGCAGACCGTGACACGCCCCGATCGACCCGCTCGACCATCCCGCGGCGTTCATCGCAAAGGCCGCGGGCACCCAGCCAGCAGACCGTGCTGCACCCCGATCGACCCGCTCGACCACCCTCGCGGGGTTCATCGCGAGGGCCGCGGGCACCCCGGCCGGCCGCACCGTGCCACGCCTGATCGGCCGCTGCATGTGCGGCGCTGGTCGCGGCGCGGCCGTCCGGTCTCGCCGGAATTCTCGGATCGTGTGCGATTCACGTATCGGGCGTGAGATCCGGAGCGAGCGCATACGCTGGCGACCGTGGACTTGCTGGTTGGTATCGATCTGGGGACCGGAAGCAGCAAGGGGGTCCTGGTCCGGCCGGATGGGGTCGTGGTCGCCGAACATCAAATAGCGCACGAGATTTCGCTTCCCCGGCCAGGATGGGCCGAGGTGGATCCGGTGGGGATGTGGTGGGCCGAGGTCGGCGCGATCAGCCGGGCCCTGGTGGCCGCCGCGCCGCGTGCGGCACACATCGCCGGACTGTGCGTCAGCGGCGTCGGCCCCTGCCTGGTGCTCTGCGACGAGCACCTCGATCCGGTACGGCCGGCCATCCTGTACGGCATCGACTCCCGGGCCTCGGCCGAGATCACAGCCCTCACCGCGGAGTTCGGCGCGCAGGAGATCCTGCGGTCGGCCGGCAAATCGCTGTCCAGCCAGGCGGTGGGACCGAAGATCGAATGGGTGCGCCGCCACGAGCCCGAGGCGATGGCGCGTGCCCGGCGCTGGTACGGCTCCAACTCCTTCATCGTGGCCAAGCTGACCGGTGAATACATCCAGGATCATCACACCGCCAGCCAGTGCGATCCGCTCTACGCCCTGCGCGACTTCGATTGGCACGCGGAGTGGTCCGGGCGCATCCTGGGCAGTCTGCCGCTGCCCCGGCTGGTGTGGCCGGGCGAGACCGTCGGCGCCCTCACCCCCGACGCGGCCGCGCACACCGGGATTCCCGCCGGCACCCCGGTCGTGGCGGGCACGGTCGACGCCTACGCCGAGGCATTCAGCGTCGGGGTGCGCAATCCCGGCGATCTGATGCTCATGTACGGCTCCACCATGTTCCTGGTGCAGGTGCTGGAGAAGTACCACACCAATCCGGCGCTGTGGACGACGGCGGGCGTCGAACCGGGCACGTTCACGTTCGCGGCCGGCACCTCGACCGCGGGCAGCCTCACGCAGTGGCTGCAGAAGGTCACCGGCGGGGCGCCGTTCGAGGAGCTGATGGCCGAGGCGGAGGCGGTGCCACCGGGCTCCGAGGGCCTGATGGTGCTGCCGTACCTGGCCGGCGAGCGCACCCCGGTCTTCGATCCGGACGCCCGCGGTGTGTTCGCCGGGCTGACACTGCGGCACGGGCGCGGTCATCTCTTCCGCGCCTCGTACGAGGGCATCTCGTTCGGCATCCGCCAGATCCTCGAGATGTTCGACGACGCGGGTTCACCGGCCGTCCGCGCGGTCGGGGTCGGCGGCGGGCTGCACAGCACGGTATGGACGCAGGCGCTCAGCGATATCACCGGACTGACCCAGCTGCTGCCGGAGCAGACCATCGGCGCCAGCTACGGCGACGCGCTGCTCGCCGCGATCGGGGTGGGACTCGTTGCCCCCGAGACGGATTGGGCCCGCATCGCGCGAGAGGTAGCGCCGGATCCGGCCGCCCGCGCGCGCTACGACGAGCTCTACGCGACCTGGCGGGAGCTGTACCCGGCGACCCGCGAGCAGATACATCGGCTGGCCGCATTCGGCTGAGCGGCTCCGCGCCGAATCCGTAAGCGCCCGTCAGGAAGCGGGGCACCATACGGCGAACTCGGCGCCGCCGGGTTCGCGGAAGTGGAACCGGCGGCCGCCGGGAAAGTCGAAGGGTTCGACCGTGACGACGCCGCCCGCGGCCTCGATCGTCTCGCGCGCCTCCGGCAGATCATCGGTGCGGATGGTGACCAGCGGTGCGGCGGCCTGCTCGGCCGCATCGGCCTGGAAGCCCAGCGTGATGCCGCCGCCCTGCACGTCGGCATAGGTGGGTCCGTAGGCGGTGGCAGTCCAACCGAAGGCCTTCTCGAAGAAGGCGCTCGACGCGCCCGCCGATCCGGACGGGAACTCCACGAAATCGATGGTGAACATGGACCAGAGGATAACCAGGGGGACCGACATTGATGATGTAAGGCGTGTTCCTGCGCTGGTCGTGACTCTGGGTCCGACTGACGCCCTGCTGGGTTGTCCTTAATTTGATCTGTCGGGCCGGTGCGGGGGCCGTAAGTCTCGCACCGGATG
>NZ_JAHKNI010000047.1 GCF_018860155.1 Nocardia albiluteola | reverse complement strand
GTGCCCTCGGCAGCCCTCTCCGACGCTCGGCTATCCTGGCCGGCGGATAGATCATCAAGGTGGTTTGGATGCGCAGCAGTAACGTCGATTTGGCCGCCCGGTGGTGGCAGTGGGCCATGTCGATCCCCAACGCCAAGAATCCGGTATGCGACGAGACCGGAATCCTTGCGGCCGAAGGTCAGCCCGACGATGTCTGGTTCCTCGCTGGAACTTTCGGTGGCGAGGTCAGCAGGTGCTGCTCCGTGCCTTCGGGTCGCCCGATTTTCTTTCCCGCCTTCAACATGTTCCACAAGGTCCGGAAGTCGTTCCCGTTCGTCGGCGGCCGTGTTCCGGTGGCGCCCAAGGCAAGTGGTCATGCCGAGCTGAACGGTGTCTCCCTGCCGGTGCGGGAGGTGACCAATCGCATCCCGTTCTCTGTCAACGCGGCAGCTGGTGGCCCCTTCGGTGTGGCCGGCTTGTTCAAGGCGACGGCCTGGGGTCTTTGGTGCAGGCTGGACGACCTGCAACCTGGTGATTACATCCTCACGTTCGGCGGTGAGTACGAGCCCGGTGGCTTCTGGGTCCAGGCTGCATATCAACTCGAGATCGTCTGAGTGGCTTGGGTTTGCCGTCGGTGAACTGCTTCGACGCTCAGGGCGGATGACGATCCGATTGCCGTGCAACGG
>NZ_JAHKNI010000046.1 GCF_018860155.1 Nocardia albiluteola | reverse complement strand
ACGGACGGATCCAGAGTGAGCGAACCATCGTTCGCCCCTTTCAGCAGTCCGGCCCAGTCGGTGCCATCGCTACCGCTGCCAGACATGACACTCCTGCCAATTCACCATTACTGCGGGATACTCAAACACGGCGGGTCCTGCCTTTCGAGTCGCGGACCACGCGGACGCCGATAGTGTCACCGGGTGTTCACCGTTCCGGGTGACGTCGAGAATTTCTCCGGGTGCTGGGCATCCTGCGGACCCGCCGCTCCCGCTGGGAGCGCGCCCGACCGCATCATGCCCTGCCGGATCTTGCGACTCACCACGAAATACACTCGCCTGCAAGTCCTTTGGAATCACCGAAGCCGCGAAATCGGTCGTACGACACGATCAGGTCCTCCCCTCCGCCCCCGCGGTCCCTCACGCGGAGTCTCGCGCGGAGCCACGGGCCGCGACCACCGACGGTCACCGGGATGTCATCTCGCCCCAGGGCTTCCGGTAAACATCCGATGTACAGCACGATCCCGGGGCTTGCTCCGGGAAGCCAACAGCCGCATGGACGTGTACAAACCGGAAGGGCGCGTTCGAACGTCGAACCTGGTGAGTCTGTAGGAGTGTCATGTCTGGCAGCGGTAGCGATGGCACCGACTGGGCCGGACTGCTGAAAGGGGCGAACGATGGTTCGCTCACTCTGGATCCGTCCGT
>NZ_JAHKNI010000045.1 GCF_018860155.1 Nocardia albiluteola | reverse complement strand
TGAATCATATCCACCCAGGCGAACGCCGAAACTGAATGCAGGAGAAGGAATCTCATGGCGCTCACGACGCTCGACCCACGTACCGCGCTCGTCCTCATCGATCTCGAGAAGGCCATCGTCGCCGCGCCGATGGTGCCCTCCACGGGTACGGAGGTGGTGGCTCGCGCGGTCGAGCTGGCGGACGCGTTCCGTGCACACGGCCTGCCGGTCGTGCTGGTGCACTTCACTCAGCTCCTGGACGGATCCGATGCGCCCCACGGCCGCATCGACTCGCCGCCGCCCACCGGCGTCACGCCGCCGCCCGGCTGGGATCAGATCGTCGACGAACTGGCCGGGCATCCCGAGGACATCGTCGTCACCAAGCGCAACTGGGGCGCCTTCTACGGCACCGACCTCGATCTGGAACTGCGCCGCCGCGGCATCACCCAGATCGTGCTTGGCGGCCTGACGACCAGCATCGGTGTCGACACCACCGCGCGAGCCGCGTACGAACGCAACTACAACGTGACGCTGGCGACCGACGCCATGGCGGACCTGTCCATCGAGCCGCATGACAACAGCATCGAGCGGATCTTCCCGCAGCTCGGCGAGCAAGGAACCACGGCCGACATCATCGCGCTGCTGGACAAGACGCGTGCCTGAGGCGACCGCGGGACGAAGCCTGGGTCTCCTGCGCAGCCGATCGCTGGGGCGGCAATTCGGGTGGCTGTGGGCAGCCTTTTCGATCAGCACGCTGGGCACCTGTCTCGCGTTCGACGCGTTCCCGCTGATCGCGATCCGGGTGTTGCACGCCGGGCCGAGCGCGGTGTCCGGATTGGCGGCGGCGGGGCTGGCGGTGGGAGCGGTGGTCGCCTTGCCGCTCGGC
>NZ_JAHKNI010000044.1 GCF_018860155.1 Nocardia albiluteola | reverse complement strand
CTAGTGCCGCGTCACGCAACGTTGGGTAGGTAATCCGGGCGGCGGATTTTCGAGCCGACGGCGAAGTCTCGGATCGGTCGGGCGTGCTGGTTGCGCCAGCGGACGTAGTCACCGATCGCCGCATCCTGCTCGGCGTGGGTGCGGTGGTCGGTGCCGTTGAGCGCGAAGTACCGCAAGGCCGCGAACTCGCATTCGATCCTGTTCAACCAGGACGAATACGTCGGTAGGAACACCAACTCGATCTCGTTGGCGGCGCACCATTCCCGCACTTCACGGCGCTTGTGGACCGAGTAGTTGTCCAAGATCAGATACAGACGCTCATCCGGCCAGCGGGTTCGCAACGATTTCACGAACGTCAGGAACTCGATCGCGCGTTTGCGGTCACGGATCCGGTAGTACAACTGCCCGGTCCGAAGGTCCAGGGCACCGAACATGTGCCGGACCCCGTGATAGCGGTGGTAGGTGGCACGAAGGCGTTTCGGCCGTCCGGCCTGCGCCCAGCCGCGGCCGGCGCGCGGCTGCAGGTTCAACGGCCCGAACTCGTCCACGCAGATCACGCGGCCGTCGGCGGGCGGGTGGTCGTAGAGGTCGAGGACCCGGTTCATCTTCTCCACGAACTCGGGATCGTTGCTGGCTTTCCAGGTCTTGGTGGCCTGCCACGACACCCCGCCGGCCTTCAAGATTCGGCGCAGCGTTTCGCGGCTGATGTCGGCGATCCCGTTGCCCCGCAGCACATCTGCCAGCTTCGACAGACTCCAGGTCGAGAACGGCCACCCCAGGTCACGGGGACAGCACCGAGCGATCTGACAGATCCGATCACGCGTCGCTCGATCGGTCTTCGCTGGTCTGCCCCCGTTCCATTTTGGGTCGAGTGCGCCCATACCCTTCTCGTTGAAGTCGTGGATCACTTGCCGCACATAGGATTCCGACACTTGCATCAGCTTCGCGATCAACCCGACCGGCTGATGCTGGCCCGAGGCCATCACCACGATCGCCCGCCGCATCCGGACCGGCTGCTTGCTGCGCCGCCCGATCTGGGCGAGTTTGCGGCCCTCTTCCGGCGTGAGGGCCCTGACGAACACATCCGGTTTACGAGCCACCGGCACCACCTCCACCGGCAGCATCGCCGGTCACCGGCCGATGATCAACCCGCCACCCCGACTGCGGGTTTCAGCATCAACCTTTCAGGACACGGCACTAG
>NZ_JAHKNI010000043.1 GCF_018860155.1 Nocardia albiluteola | reverse complement strand
AGGAGTGTCATGTCTGGCAGCGGTAGCGATGGCACCGACTGGGCCGGACTGCTGAAAGGGGCGAACGATGGTTCGCTCACTCTGGATCCGTCCGTGTTGGGAACGGCCGCTAAGGCGTGTGAGGCGTTGTTGGGGACCGTGATGGGGTTGATCACGGCGGCGCAGGGCATGACACCGTTGCCGACGGCATTGTCGATCACCAAGAACTGGTCGATAAGTGGTCAGTCGGGGACGTGGACTACGAGTTTTGCCAGTCTGGCGAATCTGTTCACGGTCTTCAACAAGAAGCTGAATGATCTCGTGACGGATCTGCAGAATCATCAGCAGATCCTCACCGATATGGGTGACACCTTCAATGTCGCGGCCCAGAAGTACAAGGGTGCCGAGATCGATAACGCGAATTTGTTCACAGTGCCGTCCTCGGGCACTCCGGTGAGTCTGGCCAGTGTCACATCGGTCGCGGCCACCAACAACCAGTGGACCACGCCGGTGTATGCGACGGGTGTCGGCAGTGGTGTCTCCGCGGACTCTTCGATCAGTGTCCCGCCCGAGCCGAGCAGCCTGTTCACGGATCTGCCGGATTTCGCGAATATCAACGACATCATCAATAAGTGGAACGGCACCGTCGGGTGGTTGGCCGGTGAGTGGCAGACGCTGTATCAGACGTGGAACAACGGCGTCTTCACGTTCCAGTCGACGATGAGCAACGTCTTCGGCCCCAACACCTGGAGTGGCTCGGCGGCATCGACCGCAAAGACCGCGGTCACAAATTATGTGACCGCGGCGCAGACCATGGGCACGTCCATGCAGAACATGTACAACTCGATCGCGAACACGGTCGAATTCTTGTGGTACGTGCACCAGCAGATACCCACCTGGTCGACGGACGGTGCCGACGAAGGCTACGGCGACGGCAGCATCTATCCCGTCACGACTACCAACACCGCTGCTACCGGTGACAAGAACTGGACCTGGAGCGGCGGCACCCACAGCACCCTGAGCGATGTCGACACCTGGTGGGACACAACCAGTTCCAGCCAGGGCTACGCCGGCGGCCTGGCCGCCATCGTCAAGAGCATCCCGGTCATCACCGACCCCAACACCGCCGACGCAAAAGGCTCCGGAAACAGCAGCGGATCCGGCAGCGGATCCGGCAGCGGATCCGGCTCCGGAAGCAGCAGCGGCAGCAGCAGTGGCTCCGGAAGCAGCAGTGGCTCCGGAAGCAGCAGCGGAGGCGGAGGCGGAGGCGG
>NZ_JAHKNI010000042.1 GCF_018860155.1 Nocardia albiluteola | reverse complement strand
ATCGGCTACTTAATACTGGCGGTAGGGCTCGTTCCCGGCCAGGATCGGGTCCAGGTACCCGGCGAGGTCGCTCTCACATCGGCTGCCCACCAGTGGGTTTGGTGTGGCTCTCTCATGGCGTGCGTCCCGCCGGGTGCCGTGCCGGGAATGGCTGAAGAGGGGTCTGCCCAGCTCGAAGTAGCGGTGCCTTCCCGCACGGACACCGTTCGTCGACAGGGAAGGATGCACCGGTGACGGTCATCATAGGAATGGACCCGCACAAACGCTCGGCCACCATCGAAGTCATCGACGGAACCGAGAAGGTACTGCTCACAGGCCAATACGGCACCGATACCGCCGGATACGCTCAGATGCTCACCGCGGCGAAGCGATTCAACGATCGGGTGTGGGCGGTCGAAGGGTGCAACGGTGTGGGCCGGCACCTGGCTCATCGCCTGGTCCATGATGGTGAATCGGTGGTGGATGTGCCGGCGAAGCTGTCGGCGCAGGTGCGGGTGTTCGCCACGGGCAACGGGCGCAAGACCGATCCAGTGGATGCGCACTCGGTCGCGCTGGCGGCACTGCGGTCCCCGAAACCGCGCCCGGTGCAGGTGGATTCGGAATTGGTCGCGCTGGGCATGCTCGCCGACCGCCGCGACGAACTCGGTCATGCCCGCACCGACACGGTCAACCGGCTGCATCGACTGCTGCTGGAGTTGCTGCCCGGTGGGGCGAAGAAGTTCCTGTCGGCGATGCAGGCCCGCAAGCTGATCGCCACGGTCAAACCACGCGATCCTGCAGGCAAGGTCCGTCGTCGGCTGGCGGTCGAGTTGATCGGCGACCTGGAAACCATCGACCGCAAGATCAAAGCCGCGGACAAAGAACTACTGCAGCTGGTTTCCGACCGCGGCTCGACGCTGACCGACTTGCGTGGAATCGGACCCTCCGGCGCCGCTCGGCTGCTCGCCGATGTCGGCGACATCCACCGGTTCCCTGATAGGGGGCGGTTCGCGTCCTGGAACGGCACCGCACCATTGGATGCCTCCTCCGGTGAACAACAACGGCACCGGCTCTCGAGGGCCGGCAACCGCCGAATCAACCGGGTCCTACACACCATGGCCACCGTCCAACTGCGCCATCCCGGCGCCGGTCGCACCTACTACGACGGCAAGAAAGCCGCCGGGAAGACCTCGATGGAAGCGATCCGGGCGCTGAAACGGCGGCTGTCGAACGTCGTCTACGCACGCATGCTCGCCGACCAGCGTGAGCGTGAAACGGCAAGCCCGGGAGGGCAATCGGGAACGACTACTGACTCCTGCGCGACCGGCCCTACCCCGGCAACCGGCCCTTCGGACAAGCCACAACCCGGACCTACCGCCATCCACCCCTAACCCCGACCTGCAACCCACGTCTTGACACGAGAGGGGAGCC
>NZ_JAHKNI010000041.1 GCF_018860155.1 Nocardia albiluteola | reverse complement strand
TGATGCTCCTATTGCTGTCAAGCGGTTGTGAGCCATTGTCTGTAGGTGTTGGCGAGTTCGTCGTCGCGTTGGAGTCCGCGTTCGATGCGGGAGATGGTGGTGGGCCAGAGTCCGAAGTGGCGGGCGGCGGCGGTGACGGTGATGTTCTTGGCTTGGCGTGCTGGTCGTAGGTCGTGGTAGTCGGCGATGGCGATTGCGCGGGTGAGCAGTTTGAATACTTCGCGGGCGATCGCGCGTTTGAGCCGTCGCAGGATCTCTAGTTTGCTGTGGCCCTTGGCAGTGTGGCGGATGACGTAGTCGCGGGTGGGTTGGTGGCTGGACATGCGTACCAGTGCGATTCGGTGCAGGGCGTTGTTGCCGGCCCGGTCGCCGCCGCGGGAGAGTCGGTGGCGCTGAGTTTTTCCCGATGATGCCGGGATCGGGGCGGTGCCGCAGAGGGCGGCGAACGCGGCTTCGCTGGTGAGCCGGTGCGGGTTGGTGCCGGCGGTGACGATCAGTTGTGCGGCGGTGTCGGGGCCGACGCCGTAGGCCGCGCGCAGGGCGGGGTTGATGGTGGTGGTGAGCTGATCGAGCTGGGTGGTCAGGTGGGTGTCTTGTTTCTCCAGGAACAGCACGCGTTCGGCGAGTGCCTTGGCGGCGGTAAGGACCGCGGCCGAGAGCGGGTCGGTGGCGGTCGCGGGCCGGCAGCGTGCCAGAGTGTTGATCAGGACCGATGTTGTTGTCTTACGGTATTTTTCGCGGATCGGGTCGGGGGCGGTGATCAGTAGTGCCTTGATCTGGTTGATCGCGGCGGTGCGGGCCTTGACCGCCGAGCGGCGGGCCGACAGCAGTGCTCGCAGCACGCTGGTGTGCTCGTCTTTTGGGACGGCCAGGTCGTGTCCGGCCAGCGCGAGCCGGGCCGCGGTGTAGGCGTCGAGGGGATCGGATTTTCCGTGGCGTCGCCGGGCGCTGCGGTCGGGGCGGATCACTTCGCGTACCTCGATACCCGCGGCGGTCAAGGCCCGGGTAATTCCGGTGCCGTAGCTGGCGGTTCCTTCCACCCCGGCCCGAAGCAGCGGGCCGTGCCCGGTCACGAACGCGACCGCGGCCTGGTAACCAGCCGGTGTGGTCGGGAACTCGTCGTCGGCGACGTGCCTGCCGATCGTGGTGATAACCGCTACGTGGATCGTGTCGGCGTGGGTGTCTACACCTGCCACGACCTCGACCGATTCTGTCATGCTGAACACGGGCTCCTTCGTCAGTCGACCTGGGGCTCACCCCGGAGGAAGCGGCGGGCAGACAAGACATTGACGAGGGAACTGCCAGGCTCCTGATTAAGTCATGTCCGCCGCTTCCATCCGGTGCGAGACTTACGGCCCCCGCACCGGCCCGACAGATCAAATTAAGGACAACCCAGCAGGGCGTCAGTCGGACCCAGAGTCACGACCAGCGCAGGAACACGCCTTACATCATCAATGTCGG
>NZ_JAHKNI010000040.1 GCF_018860155.1 Nocardia albiluteola | reverse complement strand
ACGGTCAGCCGTCGAAACCGCTTCACCGACAACGAAATCGAACAGCTTCTCGACATAGTCGACCCGATGTACTACTACATCACCGCCGGACGAAACTAGATGACCTCGACGAAAACCACACATTCGGCATGTCCGGACATTTTGCATCGCAGTCGATCTTGCTGCTAAGACCGCTCGCCCAGCGACAGAAGAGTATGTCCCCAGAACCTTGTGGACCGGAGCGCCACCGAAGGAGCCGGTTGGTCGCCGACGAATCCTGACCGCCGCACACGCCCGGTTTGGTGGTCCTAACGCTAATCAACCCGAACCACCCCACAGCCGAAGGACCGACGCTCCGGATCAAGCCGGTAGGCGCACGCATGGCGACATCGAAGCCGTGACCTGCGGTTTGGCGGTTAGTCGGCTACCGGCGGTCTTCGCGCACCTGCATGATCGGCAGCGCCGAAACACCCGATTCCACAGATGACCAGAGGAAAACACTCGATATTTGGTCTGCGATAAGCGATACCGCCGCGTTCTGCTCGATCAGCGTGCCGTCGTGTCTGACGCGGGCACATCGACGAATTCGATCGGGTCGAACTCGTAGCGGGCCTGTTCGACGGCACCAGCGACATCGTCGTGCCAGGTGTCGGTGACGCAGTTCCACGCGGCGTCGCAGTAGAACAGATGCACACCGGGATCGGTGTCGTATTGCGCGATCGCCAGTCCCGCGAACCCATCGACGACGTGTCCGCCGATGGTGTGTCTTGCCCTGCCCGTCGGTGTGGTCCCAAGCAGGGTAGCCACTCGCAGGACCCGCGCACCATCGATGAACTGCGGCAACTCCGTCATGGCCCGATTGTCGACCAACGCAGATGTTCTTGCCGAACGAGCGCCATGCGGACCGGGTCAGTTGACGCGATGGAGATCAGCCTGATTCCGTCGAGGCCCAATGATGGTCTCAATCTGTCGGTCCGCGGTATCCACTATTTCGCGGTCGAGCGGACACCGCATGAGGACATCTCGTTCCTCGAGTTCACGGCTACTACGCTGTTTCCGTCGGTGCTGTGGCCGAAGGGGTGCCCGGGAAGGTTCTCGGGCCCGAAACCAGTACACCCCTTGCTGTGGTTACATGCCGAAGGAGAAGCGACTTTCGATATCGTCGCCGCAATCGTAATTGCCCTCAAGCAGGTTGACTGAACAGTCGGGCCTGTCGCCATCGAGGATGGCCTGCGTCGCGTCCGAACCCACTCCGCATTGTCATGGGCCGCGTGGCCCGATCCGTGCCGCACACAGCGAATCTTGCCTACGGCTATCTCAACGCAGTAGACACGCATGGGCCCATATGGGCCTCGGATCGCGCGGGAAGCGGCATGTGCGGACGCAGGTCGCCGCGCGGATAATGCCGCGCTCGGTCGTGATGAATTCGAATCGTCCGTACTGGCCGTTGCGGCTGGCACGTCGACGTCGCCTACTCTCGCCCATCGGCAGTTGCGGACGTTCTGCGGCGCAGTCGATCTCGCTTGCCGACCGCCCGCCCCGCGGCATAGAAAGACGTTTAGTGCGTCGGTTTCCGGGACGTGGGGAACGTCCTCCTGATGCGCTTGTCGGGCTTGGTGTCCCATCGCAAGAGCAGGAGGACGTTCCATGAGTAACGGTAGTGGTGTG
>NZ_JAHKNI010000004.1 GCF_018860155.1 Nocardia albiluteola | reverse complement strand
CATCCGGTGCGAGACTTACGGCCCCCGCACCGGCCCGACAGATCAAATTAAGGACAACCCAGCAGGGCGTCAGTCGGACCCAGAGTCACGACCAGCGCAGGAACACGCCTTACATCATCAATGTCGGACCCCTCTGGCATTGTGGTGCCCGAGCCGAACACCCGGATCGACAGCCGGGCCGGGTGTCGGGCAGGATGTAGCGCGCGGACAGGTCATTGGAGGGAGCTCGAGAAGATGCTGCGGTTGATCATCGGCGTGGCTGCCGGGTACGTACTCGGCTCGAAGGCCGGGCGGGCCCGCTACGAGCAGATCACCAAGACCACGCGCGCCCTGGCGGCGAGCCCGGTCACCCGCAAGCTCGTTCTCGTCGGCCGGCAGAAGCTGTCGGACAAGCTCAGCACCCAGCCCAAGCTGGAGCCCATGGAGCCGCTCGACGAGCGCACGACGATCATGGTCCCGCAGGATCAGCTACGCCGCTGAGCAGACCCCGCTCACACCCCGTCCGGCCCGCGGCCGCGGTCCCCTACACCGCCCCCATCGCCTGCGCCTGCAGGCTCTTGCGGTACTGCTCCAGCGCGACGACATCACCGAAGAGCGCCATGTACGCCTCGGGCTGCTCGGTCGAGGAGATGCGCTGCAGCTTCGATTTCAGCTCGGCCACCTGCCGCCCCACCCACGCCTCCTGGGTGCGGGCAATGACGGCCGTGACGAACCGCTGGATGTCATCGGCCGACTTCACCGGCAACGGCTCGGCGGCCACCTCGCTGACCAGCGCGCGCAGCGTCAGATCGTCGGTGTGGTCGGCGACCCGCGCCACCCATTCGGCGCCGCCCAGGCCCGCGGCGATCCCGCCGGCCTCGGCGATGGCGGTACGCACCGCCGCGTAGGTCGGATGCGAGAACGCCTCGCGCTCCAGCGCGTCGAACATCGGCCCGGCCATCGCCGGATACTGCAATGCCGCCGCCAGCGCCTGCCGCTGCGGCAGCAGCACCGGATCGTTCGGCGCCGGATGCGCCGCGACGTTCTCGGAAACCGCTGCCGGGGAGGCGGTTTCACGCTGGGGACCACCGGCCCGGTTCCGCTTGGCCTCGTCGCCCACCCGGCGCACCACCAGCTGGATATCGTCCCAGCCCACCCAGCCGGCCAGCTTGGTGGCATAGGCCTTGCGCAGCGCATAGTCCTTGATCTGCGCCACCACCGGCACGCCGCGCCGCAGCGCCTCCACCTGCCCCTCGGGGGTCTCCAGGTTGTGGTCGGCCAGCAGGCCGCGGATCACGAACTCATACAACGGAATCCGGCGCGCGACCAAATCCCGAACCGAGCCGTCGCCGGAGCGCTGACGCAGCTCACACGGGTCCTGCCCGTCGGGGGCGACGGCGATGAAGGTCTGCCCTGCCAGCTTCTGATCGCCGGAGAACGCCTTGAGCGCCGCGGCCTGACCGGCCGCGTCGCCGTCGAAGGTGTAGATGATCTCCCCGCGCCAGAAGTTGTCGTCCAGCAGCAGCCGGCGCAGCATGCTCAGGTGCTCGTCGCCGAAGGCGGTACCGCAGGAGGCGACCGCGGTCTTCACGCCCGCCAGGTGCATCGCCATCACGTCGGTATAGCCCTCGACGACCACCGCCTGATGACTCTTGGCGATCTCCCGCTTGGCCATGTCGAGGCCGAACAGCACCTGAGACTTCTTGTACAGCACCGTTTCCGGAGTATTGATGTACTTGGCGGTCATCTGGTCGTCGTCGAACAGCCGCCGCGCACCGAAGCCGATGACCTCCCCGCTCAGGTTGCGGATCGGCCACAGCAGCCGCCGGTGGAACCGGTCGATGGGCCCGCGCCGGCCCGGTTTGGACAGGCCCGCGGCCTCGAGCTCCTTGACGTCGAAACCCTTGCGCTGCAGATGTTTGGTCAGGGTGTCCCAGCCGCCGGGCGCGTAACCGCAGCCGAAGGTGCGGGCGGCCTCGTCGTCGAAGTTGCGGTCGGTGAGGTATTTGCGCGCGGCGCCCGCCTCCGCGGTGGCCAGCTGCGCCATGTAGAACTCGTGCGCGGCCGCGTTCGCGGCCACCAGCCGGGTGCGGGTGCCGCGATCGCGCTGCACCGAGGTGCCGCCGCCCTCGTAGTTGATCCGATAGCCGATCCGGTCGGCCATCTGCTCGACGGCCTCCACGAATCCGACATGATCGATCTTCTGCAGGAAGGCGAAGACGTCGCCGCCCTCACCGCAGCCGAAGCAGTGGAACAGGCCGTGATTGGGCCGCACGTGGAACGAGGGGCTCTTCTCGTCGTGGAACGGGCACAACCCCTTGACCGAATCCGCACCGGCCCGCTTGAGCGCGACGTACTCCCCCACGACGTCCTCGATGCGCACGCGTTCACGGATTGCCGCGATATCGCGATCGGGGAGTCTGCCAGCCACGGACCGAGTCTAGCCGTCCCGCCTCTCCGCGATTTCAGTGTGCCTGCTCGCCTCCCCGCGACTTCAGCGTGTCGTTGCATACCACGACTCTTGCTCGTCGGGCCGGCGGCTGGCGGCCGGCCCGAGGTGGGCCCGTCCCCGGCAAGTTACCCATGTGCGTTCGAAATCGGCTGTCACGTCGGCATCGCGCGGGTAATAGCCGCGAGACTTGCTCCGGCGACCCGCTACCCGAGTTCGCCGGTGTATCCAGGGCTGCACTTGCGGAGCGCTATCCGATGGCGGTGGCCACACGCTCGAGTCGGCTCTCGGTGTACGAGGCGATCTGGTCGGCGATGACGCGGATGCGGGCGGCATCGTCGTGCGCCTCCTCCCACCAGGGCAGCAGCACCGGGTCCAGGCCGTTCGGGGCCGTGGCGAGCAGATACTCGGCGACCGCCCGGACGCGCTCGCGCTGGGCGGCCTGGCGCTTGTTGTGCTCCACGTCGGACATCACGTAGCGCAGCGCGACCGTCTTGAGCATCGCGACCTCGGCCGCGACGACGGGCGGCACCTCCAGGTCGGCGCCGTAGCGGGTCAGGCGCCGGCCGCCCCACGCCTGCCGGGTGGCCTCCACGGCGGCGGTGGCGAAGCGGCCGACCAGATCGCTGGTGAGCTGCTTCAGCGCGACCGAGGCGCGCAACGTGCCGTCGTAGCCGGCGGCGGCGGCGATCACCGGAAGCTCCGAGAGGCGCTGGGCGGCGGCGATCAGATCGTCGCCGGACATGGTGCGGTGCTGCGCGTACCCGAGCTCGGCCAGGGCGCGCTGTTCGGCGGGGTCCGCCAGCGCCCGCAGGTCGATGCGGCCGGCGATGACCCCGTCCTCGACATCGTGCACCGAATAGGCGACGTCGTCGGACCAGTCCATCACCTGGGACTCCAGGCTCTGCCGCCGCTCGGGGGCGTCCTTGCGGACCCAGCTCAGGCGCTCCAGGTCCGGTTCGTAGGCGCCGAACTTGCGCTCGGAATCCGTTCTGCCCCAGGGGTATTTGATGGTCGCGTCCAACGCCGCACGAGTCAGGTTGAGCCCGAAGCTCTCCGGGGCCCGCCCGGGCTCGTCCGGTCCGAACACCTTCGGCTCGAGCCTGGTCAGAATGCGCAGATTCTGCGCGTTGCCCTCGAAACCACCGTAGGCGGAGGCGAATTCGTCCAGGGCCTGTTCGCCGTTGTGGCCGTAGGGCGGATGGCCGATATCGTGCGCCAGCCCCGCCAGATCCACCAGATCCGGATCGCAGCCCAGTCCCTCGGCGATGCTGCGGCCGATCTGGGCGACCTCGAGGGAATGAGTGAGCCGGGTGCGTGGGGTGTCTCCGTCGCGCGGGCCCATCACCTGCGTCTTGTCGGCCAGGCGCCGCAGCGCCGCCGAATGCAGCACCCGGGCGCGATCGCGGGCGAAGTCGCTGCGCCGCTCGGGAATCGGAGCCCAGCTCAGGCCGGCGGTTTTGGCCGACTCGGCCACCATGCGCTCCCGATCGAGCTCCGAATACTCGGTCATCGTCTCGACACTCACTGCTCCGCGGTGTATTTGAAGTCGGCGGGGAAATGCGTCAGCTTGTACCAGAGCAGCGCGGCGGTCTCGCGGGCGATGCCGTGGAACTGCGACTCGCGGGTGTAGACGGCGGGGCCGGTGCGGGTCGGCGAGGTCCACGCGCGCAGGCCCGCGTCGCGCGCCATCGTCCGGGTGCGCATCGAATGCCACGGGTCGCTCACCAGCACCACCGAGGACAGGTCGCGGGCGCGCATTGCCGCGGCGACGGCATCGATGCTCTCGAGCGTGTCCGAGCCGGTCTCCACGGCCAGCACCCGATCCGCGGGCACCCCCTCGCCCGCCAGATAGTTCTTTCCGGCCGCGGCCTCGGTGTACTCGTCTCCGGGGCGCTTGCCGCCCACCGTGATCACCAGCGGCGCAATGCCCTTGTCGTACAACCGAGATGCCTGGCCGAGCCGGGCGGCGAACACCGAGGAGGGGGTGCCGTCGTATTGCGCGGCGCCCAGCACCACGATCGCGTCGGCATGGGTATCGTCGTCGATCCGCGCCACCTGCCAGACCCGCGCGGCGGTACCCAGGACCAGCACCAGCGCCACCAGCAGGCCGCCCGCGAGGGCCCTGAGCACCCAGCGGCCGGAGGAGGATCCGCGGGGGCGGGTGGGAACCGCGGCGACGCCGGGCGGTGCGGGACGAGTCGGGGCCCAGGACATTCCCCGAGTGTGCCAGGGTTCGATCACGCCGAGGTTGCGGCGTCGCCTTCGGTCACCAGCCCCGCTCGCGCCATTCGTCCAGGTGCGGCCGCTCGGCGCCGAGGGTGGTGTCGTCGCCGTGGCCGGGGTAGACGACGGTGCCGTCGGGGTAGCGGTCGAACAGCTTGCCCGTGACGTCGCCATAGAGGGTGGTGAACTCCTCCGGCGAGTTGGTGCGGCCCACGCCCCCGGGAAACAGCGAATCGCCGGTGAACAGGTGCGTGTGCCCGGCGCCGTCGGTGAGTGCGAGGGCCACCGAGCCCGGGGTGTGGCCGCGCAGGTGGATCGCCTCGAGGGTGAGTTCACCGACCTGGACCGTATCGCCGTCGGCGAGCAGCCGGCCCGGTGCGACCGGCAGCGGCCCGGCGTCGGACTCGTGGGCGGCGGTGGGGGCCGCCGTCTCGCCGGCGACCTTCTCGAGGGCCAGCCAGTGATCGGGATGCTGATGGGTGGTGATGATCAGCGCGAGCGGCCCGTTCACCTCCTGGCCGACGAGCTCGAGCAGGCGTTCGGCCTCGTTCGCCGCATCGATCAGCAGCGTCGCCCCGGTGGCCGTGTCCTGCACCAGGTAGCTGTTGTTGTCCATCGGGCCGACCGACATCTTGACGATGCGCGCACCCGGCACCTCGCGCCGCTGCGGATTCGACCCCTGCGAGACATGGCCGGTGTATGCGTCCAGCGTAATCACGTCTCGATCGTAACCACCGGCGCCGGCATCCCGCGACGGCCGCATCGTTCCGGCACTCAGCTCGCGGGCGGCACCGGCTCACCGGACCGGGTCACGAGCCACTGCTGTATCTCGACCAGATTGCCTTCCGGGTCGCGCAGATACGCGCAGCGGATGCGGCCGCCGAATTCGACTGGCCCCGTCGTGATCTCGGCGCCACGGCCACGAATCTCGGTGATATAAGCGTCCACATCGTCGACGCGCAGCGAGATCAGCGCGGTATCGCCGTGCCCCGGCCGCAGCACCCCGCCGAGCATGGCATCGAGATCGGTACGCTCGTGCAGGCACAGGCTGCTGCCCAGTTCGGGCTTGAAGGCCGCATAGGGTGGTTCGGGATTCTCGAGCTGCGGCGTGAGGCCCACGACGTCCCGGTAGAAGGAGACGCTGCCCGCGAAATCGCCGACGATCAGCCGAATCTGAGTCAAATGCACGCCCGCGAACCTACGCTCCCGTACCCGTACCCGCTAGGGCCGTGTGTTGTGTTGCCCCCGCGGCCGGCTCGCGACGACGAGCCGGCCGTTCCGGTGTTCCGGCAGGGCATATCTCGCGCGGGGGTACAGCGCGGGACGGGCGGCACCGAAATCTCCAGGGGGACGATATCGGTCGGTCGGCATGTCCCAGGATACGTTGCGCCGCAAGGACAATCGGTCGATCCATCGCCGCCCGCCGGGAATCATCCGCAGCGGCAGCGCCAGCACCGCACCGAGCGCACGGACCCAGCCCAGGGCGTAACCCGCCGCCTCGACGACGATGTTCAGCACCACGATCAGCGCGCAGGGCGCGGCGAGGAGTAGACAGAGCGCACCTGGCACCCAGGCGTGAATATCGAAGGCCGACACCGCCGTCGCTCCGAATGCCACGGATCCGCCGAGCGCGGCGACAGCCACCCAGAATCGGAGCAACCGGTCGATTCGATTGCGCGAAATCCGCGCAGAGATCACCACATCTCCCTCGCCGTACCCACCGCATCGCACCGATTTCCCCGTGCGGCACTAACTTTCGCCCGCACACGATACTGCGCTCCCGGCGGGCGGTACAGCTCCTCGCGGATTTCAGCCGTCGTCAGGGATGCAGGACGATCTTGCCGTGCGTGTGACCCGCCTCCAGCTCGGTAAAGGCCGCGCGGACCTCGGCGAGCGGGTAGGTGGCGGCAATGGGGACCTCCAGGGCGCCGGTCGCGGCGAGGTCGGCCAGTTCGGACACGACGTCGATGGTGTTGGCGTTGGCGTTGCCCTCGACCTTGACGCCGTACTTCTCGACCGCCGGAAAATCGATGATGGTGTCGATGCGCTCGGGTTTCACGCCGAGATCGATGGCGAGCGCGACATAGCCGTCGCCGTAGGTGTCGATGAAGGCATCGATACCGTCGGGCGCCGCGGCGCGCAGCCGCTCGGCAAGGCCCTCGCCGTAGGCCACCGGGATCGCGCCCACCGACCGCAGCCATTCGTGGTTGCCGGGCCCGGCGATGCCCAGCACCGTCACCCCGCGATCGCGAAGCAGTTGCACCACAAGCGAACCCACGCCACCCGCTGCCCCCGATACCGCAATCGTGTCACCGGCCTCCGGACTCACCGAGCGCGCCGCCGCATAGGCCGTCGTACCCGCGACGAACAGCGATCCGGCCACGTCCCAGGACAGCCCCGCAGGCTTGGGTGCGACCTGCTCCACCGGCACGACCACGTGCGTCGCATGGCTGGAGCGCTCCTCGCTGAATCCGACGACCTCGTCCCCGACGGCGATCCCGCTGACGCCGGGGCCGACGGCGACCACCCGGCCGGCGAAATCGCTGCCCTGCCCGGACGGGAACGTGGCGGGCCAGCGGTCGTGCAGCCATCCGGTGCGGATCTTGGTCTCACCCGGATTGATCCCGGCCGCGACGACGCCCACGACCACCTGCCCCGCCCCCGCCACCGGCTCGGGCACCTCGACCACCTTCAGAACGTCGATCTCGCCATACCGATCGAACTTCACTGCCTGCGCCATGACTCGCTCCTTTTGTGTGAACGACCGTGCTGGTGACTGTCTACGGCATTCCGAAACATCACTACCCGGGCCGATATTTCCGCTCGGCACGCGGAATTTCGCCGCCGCGCGAGACATGGCGCCGACATGCCGATTCAGTAGGCGGCACCACCGGTGGCCGGGGTGCGCCCGTGGCGCATGATCAACGCGACCCCGAGGGCTATCGCCGCCGCGACGACCGCGGCCCAGAAACCGAGATTGTAGCCGCGGTCGGTGAACACGTCCGGGATCACGCTGGTGGACACGTGATGCCCGCCGACGCTGATATCGGCCTTCACCGGGCTCGCGTTGAGGAATGCGGTGATGATGGCCAGCCCGACCGCGGTGCCCATGCTCTGCATGACGCCCGACATGCCCACGCTGATGCCCTGCTGCTCCTGCGGCACGCCCTCGACGATGAGGATCGGCGCGGCGGCGTAGAAGAAGCCGAACCCGATCCCGAAGACCGCGCTGATGATCAGGAAGACCACCCACGTGTGCGGCAACAGCGCGAACGCGATCCCGCTACCGACGAAGACCGTCAGCGCACCGACCAGCGGCAGCCGCGGCCCCACCTTGCGCGCCAGCATGCCGCCCAGCGCCCCGCAGACCATCGCGATGATCGCCTGCAGCAGCGCGACGTGCACGGCGTACTGCAGCAGCGAGAATCCGTTGCCGTAGCTGTAGCCCGGATTCAAATGCACCTGCACCGCCGCCGCGGGCAAAGGATGCCCGGTCTGCTGCCCGATCTTGGCCAGCGTGGCCTCCTGCACCCCGGCCGCGACGACGTCGGCTTTCGGCGTCTGGGTCATATAGCCGATGGCATAGGACTGCACCCCGACCATGAACGATCCGAACAGCGCCGCGAGCAGCACCAGGCTCACCCGCGGGTGGAACAGCAGCCCCATATCCATGATCGGATGGGTCGCGCGCCGCTCGATGACCACGAACAACACCAGCAGCGCGAGCCCGCCGATCAGCCAGGCCAGCGTCAGCGGCCTGCCCCAGCCCCAGTCCTGGCCCTTGTCCAGGTAGATCAGCGTGAGCGTCGCGCCCGCCGACAGCAGCACCGCGCCGACGACGTCGATACGCTCGCGCACCCGCAGCTTCGATTCGGGGACGATCACCATCACGAACGGCGCGACCACAATCGTGAATCCAGCCAGGAACCAGAAGATCGCCCGCCAGCTGTAGTTGTCGACCAGATAGCCGCCGACCAGCGGGGCCACGATCGCCGACACCCCGAGACCGGTGGCGGTGATGCCCAGCCCCAGGGGGACGTAGCGGCGGGGCATCAGGTCGCGGATCAGACCGTAGGCGATCACCTGGGTGGCGATGGCCAGCGCCTGCAGGCCGCGCCCGACGAGGAACAGTGCCCAGCTGTGCACCACCGCGTCCATGACGCAGCCCGCGACGAACAGGGCGCCGCAGACCAGGAACATCCGCTTCTTTCCCCAGACATCGCTCATCTTGCCGAGCAACGGCGAGGCGGCCGCACCGACGAGGCCGAAGACGATGATCGACCAGTTGATATTGGCCCCCTCGGCGGGGAACGACGGCGCGATCTTCTGCAAGGCCGCCGAGATCATCGTGTACTGCAACGGTGCGACCTCGGTGAATACGACGATCACCACGAGCGTGGCGAATATCCGGGTCTTCGTTGCGTGGTCGAGCCGGCCCGTCGGATCACCGACGGGTTCGACAGAGGTGGTGGCCATGTGCGCGCCTCCGGGATAGAGCTGACAGATCTGTGAAACGTGTCACAAACCTCTACCCCGGCGTATCAGGCAATCCCGATGGTCGAGACCCCTCCCAACTGGGAAAATCAGGCTCCGATCAGCCGCTGGGCCAGATATCCCTCGACCTTGTCCAGCGCGATGCGCTCCTGGGTCATCGAATCCCGCTCGCGCACCGTCACCGCCTGATCCTCGAGCGTGTCGAAGTCGACGGTGACACAGAACGGGGTACCGATCTCGTCCTGGCGGCGGTAGCGGCGGCCGATGGCGCCCGCATCGTCGAAGTCGATGTTCCAGTTCCGACGCAGTTGCGCGGCAAGGTCTTTGGCCTTGGGCGACAGATCGGCATTGCGCGACAACGGAAGTACCGCGGCCTTCACCGGGGCCAGGCGGCGATCCAGGCGCAGCACGGTGCGTTTTTCCATGACGCCCTTGGCATTCGGCGCCTCGTCCTCGGTGTAGGCATCGATGAGGAAGGCCATCAGCGAGCGGGTCAGACCGGCCGCGGGCTCGATCACGTACGGGATGTAGCGCTCACCGGTGTTCTGGTCGTAGAAGCTCAGATCGACACCCGAATGCTCCGAATGGGTCTTCAGGTCGAAATCGGTGCGGTTGGCCAGGCCCTCGAGCTCACCCCACTCGCTGCCCTGGAAATGGAAGCGGTACTCGATGTCGACGGTGCGCGCGGCGTAGTGCGAGAGCTTTTCCTTGGGGTGCTCGTACAGGCGCAGGTTCTCCGGGTCGATGCCCAGGTCGGTGTACCAGGCCAGCCGGGTGTCGATCCAGTACTGGTGCCACTTCTCGTCCTCGCCGGGCTTGACGAAGAACTCCATCTCCATCTGCTCGAACTCGCGGGTGCGGAAGATGAAGTTGCCGGGGGTGATCTCGTTGCGGAAGCTCTTGCCGATCTGCGCGATACCGAACGGCGGCTTGCGGCGCGCGGTGGTCTCCACGTTCTTGTAGTTCACGAAGATGCCCTGCGCGGTCTCGGGCCGCAGGTAGTGCAGGCCCTCCTCGGACTCGATCGGGCCCAGGTAGGTCTTGAGCATCATGTTGAAATCGCGCGGCTCGGTCCACTTGCCGACGGTGCCGCAGTCGGGGCAGGACACGAGTTCCATCGAGACCGTGTCCGGGTCGTCGATCTTGTGCTTCTCCGCGTACGCCTCCTGCAGGTGGTCCTGCCGGTGCCGTTTGTGGCAGTTCAGGCATTCCACCAGCGGATCGTTGAACACGGTGACGTGGCCGGAGGCGACCCACACCGGGCGCGGCAGGATGATCGACGAATCCAGGCCGACCACGTCGTCGCGGCTGGTGACCATGGACCGCCACCACTGGCGCTTGATGTTCTCCTTGAGCTCCACGCCCAGCGGGCCGTAGTCCCACGCCGACCTGGTGCCTCCGTAGATCTCGCCGCTCGGGTAGACCAGACCCCGGCGCTTGGCGAGATTGGCGACGGTGTCGACCTTCGACTTGGGTGCCACGACTGAAGCTCTCCCTCTGGATGAGTGGAAACAGTGATTCGCTCCAGGGTATCGGGACGCTGGTGGAGCGGTCCAAGCAGTATCCGCGGCGCCCTGCGGTCGGTTCCGGTCTCGGCCTTCCCAATCACAGCCCAGGCCCCGGCGTCCGCACTGCAACACACTGACCAGCGGCGGTTGACATGCGCAACTATGCATATCAATAATGGCATCGGTTTCCGATAAGGAGTTGGTACCCGATGACCGCCGATAGTGGCACCCCCACGCACGACGCCGGCACTCCCGCACGCCGCAGCCGTGTCGCGGTGGAGGCGCCCACCCCGATCCCGCACGATCCGTACCCGTATCGCGCACCCGCCGCGCCCGCCGTCCCGTCGCGACCGGTGCTGGACAACGCCGGCGAGCTGCTACGCGCGCTGGCCGCGCCGGTGCGGATCGCCATCGTGCTGCAGCTGCGGGAGTCCCCGCGCTGCGTGCACGAGCTGGTGGATACCCTGGGGGTGACGCAGCCTCTGGTCAGCCAGCATCTGCGGATTCTGAAGTCGGCCGGGGTGGTCCGTGGCGAGCGCACCGGCCGCGAGGTGATCTACGAGCTGGTCGACGACCATCTGGCCCGCATCGTCGTCGATGCGGTCGCACACGCCGAGGAGGGGTGAGGAGTGGACACGGCACAGAAGTCCGTGGGCGTCCGGAGCACCCGGCAGCGCAGCGCCATCGCCGCGCTGCTGGACGATATCGAGGAGTTCCGGTCCGCCCAGGAGCTACACGACGAGCTGCGCCGCCGGGGCGAGGGCATCGGCCTGACCACCGTCTACCGCACGCTCCAGTCGCTGGCGGACGCGGGCCTGGTGGACGTGCTGCGCACCGACACCGGCGAATCGGTGTACCGGCAGTGCTCCAAGGGGCATCATCACCATCTGGTCTGCCGCCACTGCGGCCGGACGGTGGAGGTGGAGGGGCCGACGGTGGAGGCATGGGCGGAAAACGTTGCGGGACAGCACGGTTTCACCGATATCAGCCACACCATGGAGGTCTTCGGCACGTGCGGGGAGTGCTGCGCGTCGCGTGCATGATTCTCGACGACGGCGGGCGAGACAAGGTATAGTCGGCCCTGTCACGAAAGTGATGCTGGGGTGAAGCGCCGGTTGCTCCCGACGCCCCACCAGGTGTGCTAGGGCGCTTACCTAGCCCGCCAGATCAACCAGCGGACCAGCAGAAACGCCCCGGCGATCACGGCAGCTATACCAAAGCAGATGCCGTAATCGACCGGGGCATTGCTCTTTGCCCGGCGATGTTTCGCCATACCCACCACCTCCTTCCTGGGCGCGGTGTATGGACCTGGTCCACCGCCCCTCGGAAGGAGGTATCGCTCACAGTACACGAATGTGTGAGCCGGAAATTATTGCCGCACAATGCTTTTGGAATACTCCATTACGGAAATTCCAGTACGGCAAAGGATTACGGCACCAGCCCCTGACGCGCCCTGCCCGCACCCGAGAGAACCAGCAGCAGCATCGTCGCCAGTGCCTCGTCGTCCAGCCCCGCGGCCGGAAACGTATAGCGCAGAATGACATCCGCCAGCTTGTCGCGGCTGATGAGCGTCAGCGAGCCGAACTGCAGCGCATTGTTGCGGTCGGCCACGCGCTTGTGCAGCTGCGGCTTGAGCGGGCGGTCCCAGGCCAGCACCGCCGTCAGGGTGAGCACGTCCAGGCCGGGGGCGAGATTCACCGCACGCAGCGAGCACAGCGCGCCCTCGTACTCGAAGCCCAGGGCAGCCTCCTCGACGCGCACGTCCACCCCGCCGAAATGGGCCAGAACGGCGCCCGCGCGGGCCTCGAGGTCCTCGGTCGTCGCCTCGCTCATTTGACGCCCCCGAAGCGCCGGTCACGCTTGGCGTACTCGAGGCACGCCTCCCAGAGATTGCGCCGGTCGAAGTCGGGAAACAGGGTGTTCTGGTACACGAACTCGGCGTACGCCGACTGCCAGATCAGGAAGTTCGAGCTGCGCAGTTCGCCGGACGGGCGCAGGAACAGGTCCACATCCGGCATATCGGGCTCGTCGAGGAATTTGCCGAAGGTCGCCTCGCTGATCCGTTCCGGGTCCAGCTCCCCCGCCGCCGCCCGTCGCGCGATTTCCCTTGCGGCGTCCACGATTTCGGCGCGGCCGCCGTAGTTGACGCACATCGTCAGGGTCATCACCGTGTTGTCCTTGGTGAGCTCCTCCGCGATCTCGAGTTCCTTGATCACGCTGCGCCACAACCGCGGCCGCCGCCCCGCCCAGCGCACCCGAACGCCCATCTCGTGCATCTCGTCGCGGCGGCGGCGGATCACGTCGCGATTGAACCCCATCAGGAAGCGCACCTCGTCCGGGCTGCGCTTCCAGTTCTCGGTCGAAAAGGCATAGGCGGAAAGCCATTTCACGCCGACCTCGATGCAGCCCTCAACGGTGTCCATGAGCACCGCCTCGCCGCGCTCGTGCCCCGCGGTGCGCGGCAGGCCGCGCTCCTGCGCCCAGCGGCCGTTGCCGTCCATCACCAGCGCCACGTGCCTGGGCACGAACTCGGCCGGGATCCGCGGCGGGCGCGCTCCCGACGGATGCGGCGACGGCGGGCGCACCGTGCGGGTGGCCGGCGCGGATTGGGTGCGGTTTCCGATCACGCCCCCCATCCTGCCCGATGCCCCGCCGTGGGTGCGTCGGCCCCCGCCACCTGCCGTACCCGCGCGAGCGCGAACACAACCTGGAGCGGCTCGGCGGACGCCGGCACTGGCAACCGCCACCGCCGCGTGACCGGCCGAACACTCGATCGTCGTGCGACCGGCCGCAAACTCAGGCAGCACGCTCGGCCTACCGCCTCGTCCACTCGGCTCGTCCGGCGGAGATACGCTCCACGCCGTCTACCGGGCACGGTGCACGATGCGGCGCCATCGCCCCTGGACAGTCGCCGGGCGGTCGAGGGTCGGCCGATCAGCCGGTACGGCTGGGCCTTCCGTCTTCCAGATGACCGGCGAAGCGGCGGAACCAGGAATTGTCGCCGGTTCCGGTCACCGTGAGGTCGTACCAGCCATCGGAGGCCGGAACGCTCACATCGCGCGTGGCGCCGGATCGCACGGTGCAGCGGTCCGTGTTGCCGATCCGGAAATCGGCCGTCGCAGTGGTCGAATTCCGCACCGTCACAATGAGTTCCGGGGCATCGGGGTCGCCGCTGACCGTGGCCCGCACCTCGATGCCCGCCGTATCGGGTCCGCCCGCGGCCGCGAACAGGAACCCGTTGGGGGCGTGCACCGCGATGTCGTACCGCCCGGACCAGGCGAACGGCCGAGATGTGGAGCCGCCGCCGCGCACCACGATCTGGGTCACGGCCGGGCCGCCGACGGGCAGATAGGCATAGGCCTGGAACGGAACCGCCTCGCGGCCCCGGTTCGCCAGGTGCAGCGTCAGGTCTCCCGCTCCGATCTCGGCCCAGGCGACCGGTTGATACGGCAGCGGGCGCGCCTTGGCGGATCCCGGATCCTGGTGCGGCATGGCCTGATCGGCAGGTGCCGACGGCATGGGAAGCTTGGCCTGCGTCTGATCCGCCTCCCTCCGTAGGACATTCGCATCGGGCAGCGCCGGAATGCTGGTGTCGGGCCTGCCGAAATCGAAGCAGCTGAGCAGATCCCCGCATACCGAGCGCCGCCAGTCGGAGATGTTGGGCTCCCTCACTCCCGTCCACTGCTCGAGGAACCGCAGCACCGAGGTGTGGTCGAACACTTGGGAATTGACCCACCCGCCGCGGCTCCAGGGCGAGACGACCAGCATCGGCACCCGTGGCCCGAGGCCGATCGGGGTGAGCGTCGCGGGATCGGCCGACGATGCGGCCGCGGTGCCGACGCCCGACTGTGCCGGCGGGAGTGGCTCATTCGGCGTTCCGGGCGGGGCGGTCGGCGGCACTACATGGTCGAACAGCCCGTCGTTCTCGTCGAAATTGATCAGCAGGACCGTGGACCTCCACAGCTCCGGGTTGTCCCACAACGCCTTCAGCACCCGCTGGACGTATGCCTCGCCGTCCACCGGGCGCGCCGCCGGATGCTCGCTGTAGCCGTACGGCGCCACGATCCAGGACACCTGCGGCACAGTGCTGGTCCGGCAGGCCGTAATGAACTGTTCCAGAACGTAATCCACGTTCTTTCCGTCCTGGCCGTTCGCCGGGGGCCACGCGCCGGTGACATTCGCGCGCTGGGCCAGCTGCCGCACGTCGGGATCCGAGGACTTCAACGCGTCGTGGTAAGCGTGGAACAGCCACAGCGGATTGTCGCCGTAGTCGCCGAGGAAGGGATGGTTGTCGACGTCGTCGCCGACGACGTCGTTGGCATAGACCTGCCAGGAGATCCCAGCCGCCTGCAGGCGTTCGGGATAGGTCGTCCAGCTGAAGACGGGCGCGTAGTCGCTCGGATTGCCGGTGGCCGGGCCCCCGTGACTGCCACCGGGATCGATGGTTCCGGTCCAGTGGTAGAGCCGATTCGGGGTGGTGGGTCCCTGCACCGAGCAGAAGTAGTTGTCGCAGATGGTGAACGCCTTGGCCAGAGCCCGATGGAACGGGATGTCGGCCTCGGTGAAGTACCCCATCGTACGGTCCGTCTTGGCCGGCACCCAGCGGTCGTACCGCCCGCCCGCCCACGCCTCGTGCGTCCTGGGCCAGCCGTGGTCCAGCTCGCCCCAGTCCTGGCCGTCCACCGCACGGGTATCGATGTGGAACGGCATCCGGTAGCCGACACCGCTGGCCGGATCGGGCTGGGCGAATACCGTGCCTTCCCCGCGCCGCGGCGTCGCAGTGCCCACAGTCGCGCTGCCGGTGCCCATTCCGGCGAACAGCTCGCGCAGCGGATTCGGCACGGGATCGGACGCATCCGCGGATCGCAACCGCACCGGGGTGCTGTCACCGAAGCCGCGAACTCCCGCCATGGTGCCGAAGTAATGGTCGAAGGATCGATTCTCCTGCATGAGAATCACGACGTGCCTGACGTCGGCGAGGCTGCCCGTCGGGCCCGGCCCAGCACTCGAATCGGCTATCGGCGCGGCGTCGGCCTCGCCCGCATGCCCGTACAGCGCGCCCGCTCCGGCCAGACCGGCGGCCATCATACCGCCGAGCATAGTCCGCCTCGTGGGGCCCGATTTCCCGTTCATCGGTCTCCGTTCCGCATTCGTTCGATATGGGGCGGGAATTCACCGCGGATACTCGAGGCGGTGTTGTGTGTGGCCGAGAGACGACGTCGCCGAACAACGAAATATTCGCAGCCGCAGCGTTACACTCGGTAATCCCGAACGGATGGGAAGAATGAATTCACAGTGCCGGTCCGGTGAACACGCCATAGGCAATGCGCGATAGGCGATGCGCCATAACCACGGTCACATATCCCGTCAAGCGACCAGTGAAAGAACAACGGCCGCACACTTCGCTGCGAATTTCCCAACAATCTCCGCACATGTGCGGATCCGGCAAACCGGACAGCCCACGGCAAACGTTCGGTTCCGAACGGAACCATCCTGAGGCAGCGGCGAGCCGAGGGGTGCTGTTAGTCTGGGGCGGTTGTCCGGCTTCCGGCGACCGGCCGGGGGTGTCGGCCGGTGGGTCGAAGCATACTGTCCTGCAACGGTTGTGAGGAAATGTGACCACGCCATCGCCTGGAATCTGCCCCGTCCAGCACGGGTCGCCCATGGCCTCCGGCGATCCCCGGATCCTGCTGGACACACCGGAGTTCGCGGCCGACCCGCACGGCACCTACCGTTCGATGCGCCACCAGCACGGCTCGCTGGTGCCGATCGAGCTGTCGCCGGGTGTCCCGGCCACGCTGGTCATCGGCTATCGCACGGCGCTGCGAATCCTCAACGACCCCGAGCACTTTCCGGCCGACCCCCGCAAGTGGCAGGACTCCGTGCCGGCGGACTGCCCGGTGCGGCCGATGATGCAGTGGTATCCGAACGCGCTGCGCAACTCCGGCCCGACCCATGCGCGCTACCGGCAGGCATACGTCCACGCCATCGACGGAATCGATCTGCACGCACTGCATTCCACGGTCGAGCGCATCGCAATTCCGCTGATCAACACCTTCTGCCAGGACGGCACCGCGGACCTGCAGGGACAGTACGCCTTTCCGCTGGTCTTCGAGGTGCTCAACCAGATGGTGGGCTGTTCGCCCGAGTTGGGCCAGCGCGTGGCGACCGGCATGGCCGCGCTGTTCGACACGGTCAACGCCGCGTGGGGCATGCAACACCTGAGCGAGGCGCTGCTGGAACTGATCGCGCTGCGTCGCAACGAACCCGGCGACGACGTCACCTCGCGCCTGGCCCATCACCCCGCGGGCCTGAACGACGAGGAGATGCTCGCCAACCTGATCAGCTTCTACGGCGCGGCGATCGAGCCGCAGACGAACCTGATCTCCAACACCCTGCTGCTGATGCTCACCGACGACCGGTTCGCGGGCGGCTTCCTGGCCGGCAGCATGTCCACCCGCGACGCGCTGGACGAGGTGCTGTTCAACGATCCGCCGATGGCGAACTTCTCCATCACCTTCCCGCGCCAGCCGATCCTGATCGACAACACCTGGCTGCCCGCGAATCAGCCGGTCGTGATCAGCCTGGCGGGCTCCAACAACGACCCCATGATCTCCGGCGGTGACCGGACCGGCAATCGCTCGCATCTGGCCTGGGGCGGCGGCCCGCACGCCTGCCCGGCCCGGTCGGTGGCGTACCTGGTGGTGCAGGACGCCATCGATCAGCTGCTCGATGCGCTTCCGGAGCTACAGCTCGCCGTGCCCAAGGACGAATTGACCTGGCGTCCAGGGCCTTTCCATCGAGCGATGGCCGCGCTGCCGGTAACCTTCCCGAAGTCACCAGCATTGAACGTGGTCTGAGGAGTACGTGATGGGGAACGAACGAATCGTCCTGGATACCAGCGGCGTCGACATCCAGGGCGAGTCGGCGCGGATTCGCGCCCGCGGGCCCGTCGCCCTGGTCGAACTGCCCGGCGGCGTGCCCGCCTGGTCGGTGACCGATGCGGCCGCGCTGCGCAGCCTGCTCGCCGACCCGCGGGTGTCCAAGGATCCGCGCCAGCACTGGGCGGCCTTCGTCAACGGCGAGATCACCGAGGCCTGGCCGCTGCTGCCGTGGATCATCGCGGAGAACATGTTCACCGCATACGGCGCCGATCACCGCAGGCTCCGCCGCCTGGTCGCCCCCACCTTCACCAACCGGCGCACCCAGGCCCTGCGCCCGCGCATCGAGGAGATCACCACGGGCCTGCTCGACGGCCTCGCGGCGACCCCGCGCGGGGAATCGGTGGATCTGCGTGCCCGGTACGCCTATCCGGTGCCGATCCGCGTGATCAGCGAGTTGATCGGCGTACCAGCACATCTGGACGCCGACATCCATCGCTGCGTGGACGGGTTCTTCGACGGCTCGCTCACCCCCGAGCAGGCGATGGCCAACTATGTCGAAATGTTCGGTCTGGTCGGGCAACTCGTCGCCTACCGCCGCGACAACCCCGGCGACGATCTCACGACCGCGCTGCTCGAGGCGCTGGACGAGGACGGCTCTCGACTGAACGAGAAGGAACTCGTCGAGACCCTCATGCTGGTGGTGAACGCCGGTCACGAGACGACGGTGAACCTGCTCGACCAGGCGATCTACACGCTGCTGACGCATCCGCGGCTGCGCGCGGACGTGGTCGCCGAGCGGATCTCCTGGGCCGATGTCATCGAGGAGACGTTGCGCTTCGAGGCCCCCGTCGCCCACCTGCCACTGCGGTATGCGGTGGAGGACATCGAGATCGACGGCATCACCATTGCCAAGGGCGAGGCGATCCTGGCCTCGTATGCCGGGGCCAACCGCGACCCGAAGGTGCACGGCGAGACGGCCGGAGAATTCGATCCGCTGCGCACCACCAAGGATCAGCATCTGGCCTTCGGGCACGGCGCGCACCACTGCGTCGGGTCGCCGCTGGCGCGGCTCGAGGCATCGATCGCGCTGCCCGCGTTGTTCACCCGGTTCCCGGATCTGCAATTCGCCACGGACCCAGGCGCATTGGCGAAGCTGGGCAGCTTCATCTCGAACGGGCACACCGCGCTGCCGGTGTATCTGGAGGCGCCGCGCTGAACGTGCGCGGGAATGCCAGAGTTCCTGCGAACGGAGTGTGAGATCGGTTACGGTGAGCGTCGGTTCGTCCCCACCTGATACAGGAGGGCAACGATGCTCAACCGGCGTGATCTGTTTCGTGGCGGTGCCGCAGCGGCTGCGGCCCTCGCCGTCCCCAACCTGGCCGGATGCGGGTCCCAGTCCGATGCGCTGACGTTCTTCTTCCAGGCCGCGCCCGACGAGGCCCGCGTACGAATGCAGATCATCGAGGCGTTCTCGAAGCTGCGGCCGGACATCAAGATCCAGGTACAGATGTCCGGCCCCGATCCGAGTCAGCAGATCCTCACCTACGCCGCGGGCGGCAAATGCCCCGATGTGCTGATGCAGTGGGAGTCCTATTCGCACTTCGTGGAATTGGGCATCCTCGAGAACCTCAACACCTACCTGGACAAGGATCCCGCGCACGCTGCGGTCCTGCGGCAGGACGGCGAGCCCGCACTGTACGAGCTGTTCCGCTATCGGGGCGGGCAGTACGTGCTGCCCGAGCAGTGGGCCGGGATCTTCCTGTATTACAACAAGAAACTGTTCGAGCAGGCCGGTGTCGCGCCGCCGCCCGCGCGTTGGCAGGATGCCTGGACCTTCGACGAATTCCTCGCCGCGGCGAAGGCACTGACCAAGCGCGACTCCTCGGGCAAGACTACCCAGTGGGGTTTCGTCGACGCCTGGCCGGTGCCGCGGTATTCGGCGGCGATCTTCGGGATGAACAACGGCGGGCAGTGGTTCATCCCCGCGATCGACCCGCAGCGGGCCGGTATCGACGGCGACAATTTCATCGAGGGCTTCCAGTTCTACGCGGATCTGTCGGTGCGCCACAAGGTTGCGCCGCCCTCGAGCAATTCGGAGGCGCTGCCCTCCATCGAGCTGTTCTCTCAGGGCAAGGCCGCCATGGTGCTTACCGGACACTGGCAGTACCAGGCGATGCTCACCACCCCAGACCTGGATTTCGACATCACCGTGCTGCCGGTCGGCCCGCACGGGCAGGGCGCGAAATCCGATATCGGCGCCACGGGCCTGGGCATCTCGGCCGCCAGCCCGCGCAAGGATCTGGCCTGGGAATTCGTGAAGTTCGCCACCGGGCCCGAGGGACAGAAGGCCGTGGCCGATTCGGGCTTGTTCGTGCCCGTGCTCGAGTCGGTGCTGCACTCCCCCGGATTCGCGAGCGCACACAGTCGGATTCGCAACCTCGAGGTCCTTACCGGCGGGCCCTCGAATTCGAACGGCATTCCGGTGACACCGAACTGGCTGCGCGTCGACGACGCGTTCAGTCGCGCCTCGGATCGCATCCTGCGCGGTGCGGCGCCCGCGACATATTTCAAGGGCGATGTGACCAGTCACATCAACGATCTACTCAGGGGGACGGAATGACCGCGGTGCAGGAGCGGACCATTCCGCGACCGCGTTCGGGGCTGACCCGCAAGCGGGCCGCGGCCGGACGGCGGTTCATCGTGCCGAATCTGCTTGCGGTGCTGATCTTCCTGCTGATCCCGCTGGCGTTCTCGCTGTATTTGAGCTTCCAGCGGTGGGACCTGTTCCATCCGCCGCGATTCGTCGGAATTCAGAATTACCGGCGGCTGTTCACCGGCGACCGCATGTTCTATGTCGCGCTGGTCAACACAGTGATATTCACCGTCGCCACGGTGGTGCCGGCGGTGGTGATCAGCCTGGCGGTGGCTGGGGCACTGAACGCGAAAGTCAAGGGTATCGGGTTCTTTCGTAGCGTGATGTTCCTGCCGCTGGTGTCCTCCGTCGCGGCTATGGCGGTGGTGTGGCATTACATGTTCGACTCCGATATCGGCGTGGTGAACGCGATCCTGGGATGGTTCGGTATTCCAGCCGTCCCATGGCTGACCGATCCGCACTGGGCGCTGGTATCGCTGTGCGTGGTCAGCATCTGGAAGAGCGTGCCATTCGCCGCGGCTGTGCTGCTGGCCGCGATGCAGGGCGTGCCCGAGGATCTGATCGATGCCGCGAAGATCGACGGGGCCGGGGGCTTCCGGCGATTCATCTCGGTCGTCGTGCCGCTGATCCGGCCCGCGCTCGGGTTCGTGTTCGTGATCTCGATCATCAACTCGTTCCAGGTCTTCGATCAGGCATACGTGCTGACCGGCGGCGCCGGCGGGCCCGAATCGGGCACCTACATCTTCGGGATGATGCTGTTCCAGAACGCCTTCCAGTTCGACGATCTCGGCTACGCGTCGGCGCTGGCCTGGGTGCTGTTCGCGATTCTGCTGCTGCTGACGTATCTGCAGCTGCGGATGGGACGGAGGGGTGAACAGTGAAATCCTCGACCGATCCCTCGGTGGCGCAGCGAATCATGGTGCGGCGCAGCGTGCGCGGGTTGCTGATCTACGTGGTCCTGGTGGTGATGGCGTGGTGCGCGCTGTTCCCGCTGCTGTGGGCGCTGTCCGGCTCGCTGAAAAAGCAAGGGCAGCTGAACAATTCGCTGATCCCGGCGCATCCGCAGTGGTCCAACTACCATCTGGTGTTCGAATACGTGCCGTTCGGCAAGATGTTCGTCAACACCGTCGTCTACGCCGGATGCGTCACCGCCGGGCAGGTCTTCTTCTGCTCGCTGGCCGGATATGCCTTCGCGCGCCTGCCGTTCAAGGGCCGCGACACCCTCTTCCTGGCCTACCTCGCCACCCTGATGGTCCCGCTCACGGTCACCGTGATCCCCCAGTTCATTCTCATGCGCACCTTCGGCTGGGTGGATACGCCGTGGGCGATGATCGTGCCCGGATTCTTCGGCAGCGCCTTCGGCACGTTCCTGATGCGGCAGTTCTTCCTCACGCTCCCCGCGGAATTGGAGGAGGCGGCGATCCTGGACGGCTGCACCGTCTGGCAGACCTACTGGCGGGTGCTGTTGCCGCACGCCCGCCCCGCTGTCATAGTGCTCGCGGTGCTGACCTGGGTGACGGTCTGGAACGATTTCCTGTGGCCGCTGATCATGATCCAGCGCACCAGCATCTCCACCCTGAACCTAGGGCTGGTGTGGATGCAGGGCCAGTACACCTCGCACTGGCCGGTCCTGATGGCCGCATCCACGCTGATGCTGCTGCCCATGATCGCCATCTATGCCTTCGCCCAGAAGGCATTCGTCCGCGGCATCGCCACCACGGGCCTCGCGGGGCGGTGAGCCGCAGCCCCGATGCACGTCAGCCTCGCGCGACGGCCGGCTCCGGCTCGGTCAGCTCGGCCAGGAAGAACTGGTAGTAGGCGCCATCCACATCGAACTCCGAGTCCTGGCCCAGGAGTTCGGTGATCAGCTCGCGACGCACCGACCGCTCTTCGGCCGCGACCACGAGAGCCGTTGCGGCGCTGAGCAGTTCGTCGCCGGGCCGATCGGCACCGAGTCGGCGCACGATGAGATCGGTCACCACCTCGGTCGTCCAGACGCCCGGCACGGCCCGGGCGAACTCCGCCGGAGACGGCGATTCGCCTCGGTACCAGCCATTTCCGTCCCACCAGTAGCAGAACGACAGCATGCCCTGCCCAGCACGGGGATTGAGGACCTCGTCGGCGACCCAGAACGGAGCCCCCCGATACAGCTCGGGGAGCTCTTCGCCGTCGTTGTAGGCAGCGTCCAGCGCCGGCGCCTCCCACACTCCGCCGGACAGCACCGCACGCCCGCCCGGCAGCAGCGACAGCGTGCTTCCGCTGTGCGTTGCCCCCTCGAACCAGCCCTGGGACGGCATGATCCGCGGCCCCAGCTCCGAACCGGTGGCCACGAACACCGCCGCCAAACTCACCCAGCGCGCCCACAGGACATCGAGCGCGGGCAGGTCCGTCACCGCCTCGGCGAGAACCCCGGCGGCCCGATCGAGCCGCTCCTCGAACACCGCCTGCGCGGCGTCGCGACCCTGATCCCCGTCGTCGTCGATGTAGGCGGCCAGCCACACCGGCAGTCGCTCACGGGGATACACGTCCAGGTCGCTCTCGTAGGCCTCGGGCGAGAACAGCTGGTCCGCCGGGAACGGCTCCTCCCCGTAGTCGTAGTCGACCTCGACGTCCCCGTCCGAAGTCAGGCCCAGGATCAGGCGCCACCACGGGCCGTCCTGGCCGCCCGCGGTCGAATCACGCTGGGCATGCGCAAGATCCATCACGACCTGGTTCGGCACGGCCTCGACGACCTCGTCGCGCCCGGTGTAGAACACTCGCGCGACACTTTCGGTCGTGGTCAGCGCGAATACCGCGTCCAGTCGCGTCCACTCCCGCGGTGCGTCGGCAGCCAGCCGCCGGGCGAGACCGAAGGCCAGCTCGCGCGACCGATCATCCTCGGGCGTATCCCCTCCGGCGGGCGGGTGGTCTGTCGCGGCCCGGCCGGGCGTCGCAGCTTGCTCGGCGACGGCAGATCCGATCACTGCTGCCGGGGCAGGCGCGAGCGATGAAACCTCGCCCTCGTCCAGCTGTTCCCCGACGTCCACATCGTCACGAGCTGCCGCGTCGGATGCGCTGTGCGTCCCCACTTCTCGAGTGCCGGTGCCGCTGGTGGTGGCGGACACCATGCCGCCCTCGACCGTGGATACCTGCGCCGCGACGACCGGCACGACCCTGGTGTCGTCACCGTCATCACCCTCGGATGCGCTGTCTATCAGCACTTCTCGTGAATCCGGACCGATGGCAGCGGTCTCTGAGTCGTCGACCGCGGTCTCGGCGGCAGCGGTAACGCGCGATGGTGCGGGGTCGTCCGGTTCGGCATTGAGGCTGAACCCGATATCGGGAGCCGATCCCGCTGTGGTGACGTCGGATTCGCGGCCGTCGTCCGGGTGAGTCGGTGTGTCCATGGTGCTCCTCGTGGATTACAGCGGGGGCAGGTCGGCGACCTGGATCATTTCGTTGGGATGGTTGCGCGAGACGAGAGTGCCGCGTCCGGGCGGCAGCTTGGCCGAACGCACGTCGCCGAGCAGCACGCCCTCGTCGCGGGGCGCACTCATCAGCAGGGCGTCCACCGAAAGGTCCTTCAGCGGGCCCAGAATCGGATCGAAGAGCGCGCGTCCGGCGCCGCCGGCCCGCCGGGCGATGATCAGGTGCAACCCCACGTCCCGCGCCTGCGGCAGGAATTCCAGCAGCGGCGTGAGGGGATTGCTCGAGGTGATCATGTCGTAGTCGTCGACCACGACGTAGATCTCCGGCCCGCTCCACCAGTTGCGCTCGCGCAGCTGGCGCGGCGTGATGTCCGGCCCCGGAATGCGTTTGGACAGATAGCGCGCGACCTCCTCGACGGTCGGAAGCGCGGTCTGCGCCGAGGTCGAGTAGGCGGCCAGGTGGTCCCCCTCCAGCACGCCGAGCATCGTCCGCCGGTAGTCCACCAGGACCACCCGTGCCTGGTCCGGAGTGGCGTTGGCCACCAGCCCGGTCACGATGTTGCGCAGCGCGGTCGTCTTTCCCGATTCGACGTCCGCGAAGATCATCAGATGCGGCTGCGCCTCGAAATCCAGTACCACCGGCTGCAATTCGGACTCGCCAAGGCCGAACACCACGCGGGTAGGGCCGTCCTGGATCCCGATGCCGTGCGCGGCAGCCAGCACCTGGGAGCGCGGTATCCGTTCGGGCAGCATGCGGACCTGGGCAGCCCGCTGAGCCGGATACAGCTGTGCCATAGCCTCTTTCGCCCCTACGACGCCCTCGGCGAGGGTTGCCGAGTCGCTGTCCGAATCGAGTCGCGGCATCGCCATCAGCATGTGAAGGCCCCCCGGGGTGATGCCGCGGCCCGGACGGCCCGGCGGCACCATGACCGCGGCCCGGCGGTTCATCTCCGAATCACCCGGATCGCCGAGCCGCAGTTCGAGCTTGGTGCCGAGCTGGTCCTTGACGACCGGTCGGATCTCCATCCAGCGCGAGGCCGTCAGCATCAGGTGCACACCATAGGAAAGCCCCTGTGTGGCAATCGCATTGACGACCGGCTCGAGCATCTCGAATTCCTCGCGGAACGCGGCCCAGCCGTCGATGACCAGGAATACGTCGCCGTACACGTCCGCGGACAGCGGATGCGCGGCCCGATCGGCCTCGGGCAGCGCCGCGAGTTGCGCCTTGCGCCTGCGGAACTCCTGCATATTCTCGATTCCGAGGGCCAGGAAGCGTTCCTCGCGACGGCGCATCAGCGAGATCAGCTCGGCGAGCGTCCGGCGCACCCGGTCGGCCTCGAGCCGCCCGGCGGCGGAGCCGACGTGCGGCAGGCCGTTCAACGCCGCGAGCGTGCCGCCGCCGAAATCCAGGCAGTAGAACTGCACCTGGTCCGGTGTGTGCGTGGCGGCCGCGGCCATGATCACCGTTCGCAGTGTGGTGGACTTGCCCGACTGCGGGCCGCCGACCACCGCCACATTGCCCTGCGCCCCGGCCAGGTCCACGACCAGCACGTCGCGCTTCTGCTCGTACGGCTTGTCGATGACACCGATGGGCATCTGCAGGCGCCCGTTGCGATTGACCGGCGCCCGCCAGTCGGGGTCCGGAAGCAGCATGTCCACCGAGGGTGACACGTCCAGCGGAGGCAGCCAGACCTCGTGGGCCGGGCGTCCGTGCCCGCGCAGCCGCCCGACGACCACCTGCAGCAGCGAATCCCCGACCCCACCGGCCTGCGCATCGGCGATCAGCGAATCCAGATCCGGCAGCTCGACCCGGGCCGGCGCTGCCTGCTCGGCGTTCCCGACCGCGGCGGCGGTGAAGCGCCGGGGCGGCTGTCCGGCGATTGCGAGGGTCCCGGCCTGCCGTGCCCCGCGCGGCGGCACATAGAGCCCCGACACATAGGAAGTGTTGAACCGCAACGGATCTGCCGCGTCGGTCTTGAGGTACCCCGCGCCCGGCTGGCTGGGCAGATGATAGGCGTGGGTGATGCCGAGCACCTGGCGGGATTCGTTGGCCGAGAAGGTCCGCAGGCCGATCCGGTACGACAGATGCGAATCCAGCCCGCGCATCCGGTTCTCCTCGAGCCGCTGCGAGGCCAGCAGCAGGTGCACGCGCAGCGACCGGCCCAGCCGCCCGATCATCACGAACAGCTCCGCGAAATCTGGTTTCTGCGAGAGCAACTCGGAGAACTCGTCGACCACGACGAACAGCGCCGGCAACGGATCCAGCGGCGCGCCGACGGACCGGGCCCGCTCGTACTCGGTGACATTGGCGAAATTGCCCGCCGAACGCAGCAGCTCCTGACGACGGTTCAGTTCGCCCGCGAGCGCGTCGCGCATGCGGTCGACCATCGAGAGTTCCTCTTCGAGGTTGGTGATCACCGCAGCCACGTGCGGCAGCGGATCCAGCCCGAGAAACGTTGCGCCACCCTTGAAGTCGACCAGCACCAGGTTCAGCTGATCGGGCGAGTGCGTGGTCGCCAGGGACAGCACCAGGGTGCGCAGGAATTCGGATTTGCCGGAACCCGTTGCGCCGATGCACAGTCCGTGCGGCCCCATGCCGTTCTCGGCCGCCTCCTTGATATCCAGTTCTACTGGTGCGCCGTCCGGTGTCACTCCGATGGGCACGCGCAGACGCTCCTTGGGCGTGCGGACGCGCCACACCTGTCCCGGATCGATCTGCGCGGCGTCCGGAATCCGCAGCAGCGCCATCAATCCCGGATCGGCCCGCGGCTCGTCGCTGAGCTGCACGATCTGCATGCCGGTGGCCACGTGATAGGGCGCGAGCCGGCGGGCCAGATGTCCGGCGAGGGTGACACCGACCTGGTCGGGGGTGGCGAATTCCTCGAGATTGCCCACGGATTTCGCGGCCACCGCGGTCGCGGTCACCACCAGTTGCAGGCCCCGGCGCACGGCCAGTCCGGTCTGCGGCGCGGTGAGGTCCAGGAGCGTGACCGAGTCGAGCCCGGCCTCGGCGACCAGGCGTTCGGAACCGTCGACGTGACCGTCATCGATCACGACCACCAGGTGCCGCCGACCGGGCGTGGCCGGTGCGTTGCGCATGAACCGGCCGCGCTCGAGCAGCTCGTCCTGCAGCGCGTCCTCGAGTTCGGCGAGCGATTCGTACATCATGCGGGCGCTGCCGAGGCTGTCGCGCAGCCGCGGATGTTGCAGCTGCGGAAGCCATTTCGCCCATGCCCAGTCCGGACCGTCGGGATCCTCACAGACGAGGGCCACGGCCATGTCGTCGGGGCCGTGAAAGGTCGCGAGCTCCACCAGCATCGCCCGCACGAGGGCGCGGGTTCGGTCACGGTCGCCCTCGAGGTTCACGGCGGGAAATGCTCGCAGCGACAACGCCGTCGGGAGCTGATGCACCACCGAATGGGTGCGCACGAAACGACGCAGCGCCACGGTCGACACCGGTTCGAGATCCTCCACCGGCGCGGTCTCGGGCCACGACAGCGCGGTGGCGATGCGGTGGCTGCCCATTCCGATGCGCACATGCCCGAAATCCGGGTCGTTGGGGCGGCGCTCCCACATCCGCCGCGTTCCTATCAGCGACGTGAGATCGATCGGTTCGGGATGGCTCCACTCGAGCGACTCGCGTTGCGAGCCACCGGTATCGCGCACATCGTCGCGCAGCTGGTCGAGATAGCGGAAGTAGTCCTTGCGTTCCTCGTTGAGCTCGGCGGCGCTCTTGCGGCCCCCGCCACCGCGATTGAGGACCATGCCACCCATTGACATCAGCATCATCAGGGGGAACATCAACCCGAAGGGGTTGGTCAGAATGCTGCGCCCGCCGGTCAGGAACATCATCGCCATCATGCCCACGACCGCCGCCACCATCACCAGCGGCAGCAGCTTCGGCAGCAGGCCGCCGGGCAGGCTGCGGGCCAGCTCCGGCGGCGGGTTCACCACGACCTCGCCGCCCGGCGGCCGCGGCGGCGCAATCCGCGGCAGACGGACGAAACCCTCACTACCCATTGCATTCACCCTTCCCAATGGTGGGAGCGCCGATCAATAGTCCACACCCTCTGTCATCCGGCGGCGTGCCCGGCGGCGAAAGGGCCCGGTGACCGCGGTTCCCACCGCCACCACGAACAGGCAGATGGACGCACCCGCCAACGCGATTGGGCGCGGGCGCGGATCGACGGCGGACGGCCGCGGCGTGGGTGGCAGCCGTACCCCGATGTCGGAGACCGCGGACACGCCCGGCAGCTGTGCGGTGAGGGCGGCGACCGGATCGACTATGCCGTAACCGATTCGGTCGTCGTGGCCGCCACCCGGGGTGTGGGCGGTGCGCACGATCCGATCCATCACCTCGCGTGCGGACAGGGCCGGAAACCGCGCACGTACCAGCGCCGCCACCCCGGCGACGAAGGCACTGGAGAAGCTGGTCCCGTCGACCGGAGCGGGCCGGCCCTCCTGTCCGGGGATCGCGTTGACCAGACCCGTGCCGCCCGGCGCGCTGTCGAGCGAGTACAGGTCCACGCCCGGCGCCGAGACCGAAACCCACGGTCCGGCAAGGGAAAACTCCGACGGCGAGCCGTCGGCGTCCACCGATCCGACGGTCAGCACGTAGGGGCCGAACCAGGCCGGGCTCGCGACGGTCTGCACTCCGGTCCATCCGGAACCGTTCTGGGTCTTGCAGGCGCCGGCGCTCTCCACGTTGCCCGCCGCGGTCACCACGACGACGTTGCGATCGTAGGCGTACTTCACCGCGGCGCCCAGGGAGCCGTCGCCGAGCTCGGTTCCCGCTGCGGCACAGGAGACTTCGGAGATGTTGATCACGGTGGCGCCCAGATCGACCGCGTGCACGATCGCCGAGGCCAGCGTCCGCACCGTGCCCACTCCGCCGGGGGACATGGCGCCCGCGGCGTCGTGGTTGCTGTAGTCCTTGTTCTCGTACTCCAGGCTGAGCTGCCGGATCGCCAGGATCGTGCTGTCCGGTGCGACGCCGGCGAATCCGTCGGCGGCGCTCGGCTGCGCGGCGATGATACCGGCCACGAGGGTGCCGTGTCCGTCGCAGTCGGTGGTGCCGTCGCCGTCGGACACGTAGTCGCCGCCCGGAATCAGCCGGGGCAGCCGCGGATGGCGGCTCACCCCGGTGTCGATCAC
Organism: Nocardia albiluteola; assembly: GCF_018860155.1. Taxonomy (GTDB): domain Bacteria; phylum Actinomycetota; class Actinomycetes; order Mycobacteriales; family Mycobacteriaceae; genus Nocardia; species Nocardia albiluteola. Next base: position 627,923 of record NZ_JAHKNI010000004.1, on the reverse strand, counting down.
GGCCACGCGCTGGCCGCCGCCGCGGCTGAACTGCCAGGCCTGCGGGAGATCCAGCGCCGCCTGTGCGGCGGGCGCGGCGTCCGGTAGGCGGCCGGTAAGCGTCGGGCGCGCGCACTGCGCCCGCTGTTCGGTCGCCTCCGGTGGGTGGGCCGGCAGGCCCGGCCGCGGCGCCAGCACCGGATCGACCGCGGGGGGCGCGACCGCCTGCCGGGTGCGGAAAATCGGCGAATCAGCCACCGCGGGAGCCATATTCATGCCCGTCGCGATCAGTGTCACCGCAATCGCCGCGCACCATCGGTGCACCCGCGATGCGCGCCTTCCAGCTATCGTCCTGCTCGGTCCCGCGCGCCCGGACCAGCTCATACGCTGCGCGCTAGTGCGTAGAGGTCCATGGCCCACAGCGTCAACGGCACGATCGCCACGATGAGCGCGTATTCGACCAGTTCGCCGCCGCGCCGCAGCACCGGGGAGGGGTCGGCCGCACCGAAGGTGAATCCCCCGGCCAGCGCGCCCCCGACCAGCACCAGCAGCGCGATCGCCGCCGCAACGAGGGCTGTCTCGCCGTGCAGGCCCATCCCGATCACCAAGCCGCACAGGGTGATTCCCCCGCCCGCAAGCAACGTCGAGGTCTGCATCAGGTCGGCGAAGGCCCGCGCGCGCAGGCACAGCACCACCCCCGCCACCGCGGCGAGCAGCATACCGGGAAGCCGGTGGTCGGCACCGGAATTCGCGGCGACCAGGGCGCTGGTCGCCGCGACGACGGTGGCGCCGATGACGATTCCGGAGTGGAATTGATTGGCCACCCGCGCGCGGTCGGCCAGGCCGGCCGCCTGGGCGACCGCCGTGGCGCCCACCGCGCCGATGCCCTCGATGGTCGGGCGCGGTTCGTGGTCGGCGGGATCGATACGCCCACCGGCGGTCGGCACCGGCGGCACCGGAAGGCGTGAGGCCGCCGCGGCCAGCCGGGCCGCACCCGACAGCAGGACCAGGCCGATCGGCAGCGCACCGGCGCCGATCGTGCTCGCCGGATCGTGCCACAGCAGCACCACCAGGGCGGCCAGCCCGCCGCACACGGTCACCGTCATGGCCGCGGCGGTCAGTGTGGCGCCCACCCCCGTCACCCGGTAGGCCAGGACCGTGACGACCAGCGCGACGGCACACGCGAGCAGCAGATGCGCGCTGCCGAAGAGGGTCGGCACGAACAACGCGGCGCCCGGTCCGATCAGCAGCAGCGCGCACCACGTCAGCACCGTCGCCGGGAGCGCCTGGGCGTAGGCGCGGGCCACGATCACCGCGGCGACCAGCGCCGCCACCCCGGCGCCGATCGCGACCCCGCCTGCGGTCCAGCCCTGGCCGTGATCCTTGGCGAGTACCAGCAGCACCAGCGCGGCGGGGGTCCCCAGGACCGCGGCGATGGTGGCCGCCCAGCGCGCTGCCGCCGGGGTCCAGGCGCGAAACGTCTGCTCGGTCAACCGAGCCACGGCGTCGATGACGTCGTCGAACAGCGCCGGGGCGGAGCTCGAGCCCATCGCACGCAGCACCAGCAGCTCACCGTCGCGCACCCCGGCCTCGGCGAGGGTTGCCTCCGGCTCGATGGGCTCCTGCCCGATCCGGGCGAGAGTCCAATGCTGGGTGGGAATCGGCGCATCCTCCGGTTCGGCCCAGTTCGCGGTGCGGCCGTCGATCAGCGCCGCAATCTCGTCGATCATGGCGACGATCGGCACCGTCGCGGGTAATGCCAAGTCCACCTGGGTGTTTCCGCCGACCACCGACACCCTGGACAATTCGGGTGCCCCGGCCGGGCGATCTTGTGCAGTTTCGATCAAGGCCGTCCCCGGTGTCGAAGGGTTCTCGAACGCGCCGAGTGTATCGACGGCGGCGGAGCGCGGCCCTCAACTCTCACCACTGCTGGGAAATCACTGTCCCGCAACGACTCCTAGGGTAATCAAGCCGCCCTGTGCCAGTAGACCGACGCATCCCGCGGGTCGGGCGCGCATCACTGGGAGCTGGAATTCGAATGAGCGGAAATCGGCAGGCGCAGAGGGTTTTCGACGCCGGTGTCATGTCGCTGGGGCTCGTCGTGAACGGCCGGCAGACCACGCCCGATCGCGAGTACGCGCGAAAGGCGTTCCAGCATGCCGCCGAATGGGATCCGGCGATGGCCGACGCCTGGCTCGGACGCGCCGCCGCCGGCGACCTTACGCACGACGTGCTGTTCAACCTGTACCGCGCGAGCTCGGCCTTAGGACGCGAGCAGCGGCGTCTCGGGCTCGCACCGCGCCAGCTCGCGGGCCGATTCGTCATCGGCGCGTACGTCGACTACCCGCTGTGCAGCGCGGTGGAGATCGCGGTCGCGTATGCCACCTCGCTGGTCGGCGCGGGCGAATACGACGAGGCCGAGGAGGTGCTCGACCGGCTCGACCTGCAGCGGCGGACCGACGCGGCGACCGAGGATACGGTGTTCGACGACCACATCTGCGCCTATGCGCGGGCGCACCTGCACTACACAACGCAGCGGTGGAGCGACGTGATGACGGTGCTGTCCGGCTCGGCCGACTGGGCCGACAGATACCTGGCGACCGGCGCCCACGTCATGGTCGGCTCGGCGTGCGCACAGCTGGGGTTGTTCGGCGAGGCGATCCGGCGACTGGAGCTGGCCGAGCAGGGACCGATCCCGGGCGCCCGCACCTCGGCCATGTACTGCCGCGGGCTGTGCCTGCGCGAGCAGGGCAACGAGGACCAGGCCCGCGGCCTGTTCGAGAAGGTCTATTCGGAGGCGCCGGACTTCGAGGCCAACGCCGCGGCCCTGCGGGACCCGAAGTTCCGGCTCACGCTGACCTCCCGCGAGCAGATCGCCGCCCGCACCGACCGCTGGGATCCGGCCTCGGCGCCCGACCCGGCCGAATCCGAACGCCTGCGGCAGCGCGACAGCGCCGACGAGACCATGCGGCTCGCGCGGACCGAACTGGACACCCAGGTCGGTCTCGCGGCGGTGAAAACCCAGGTGGCGAAGCTGCAGTCGACGGCGATGCTGGCAAAGATTCGCGCCGACAAGGGATTGGCCAGCGTGCCGCGCGGGCAGCACCTGGCATTCACCGGTCCGCCCGGCACCGGCAAGACCACCGTCGCCCGGGTGGTCGCCAAGATCTATTGCGGCCTGGGAATTTTGAAGACCGACAAGGTTGTCGAGGCCAAGCGGATGGACTTCGTCGGCCAGCATCTGGGCAGCACGGCCATCAAGACCTCCGCGCTGATCGACACCGCGATGGACGGGGTGCTGTTCATCGACGAGGCGTACACCCTGATTCAGACCGGCCTGGCCGGCGGGGACGCATTCGGCCAGGAGGCAATCGACACGCTGCTGGCGCGGATGGAAAACGACCGCGACCGGCTCGTGGTGATCATCGCCGGATACGACGGTGAGATCGAGCGCCTGCTGGCCGCCAATGACGGTCTGGCGTCACGCTTTTCCAAGCGCATTCGCTTCGACTCCTACAACCCCGGTGAGCTCGGCGAGATCGGACGGGTCATTGCCGGTCAGCGTGACTCCACCCTGTCCGAGGAGGCGTTCGCGGTGCTGGTGCAGCGCTGCGAGAGCCTCTACGCACAGCAGCGCACCGATGCCGGTGGGGCCCCGAGGCGTGCCATCGATATCGTGGGCAACGGCCGATTCATCCGCAACGTGATCGAAATGGCCGAGGAGGAACGGGAATTCCGGCTCACCGGCGAGGGTAGCAACCTGGATCTGCACGATCTGGACGAGACCGCGCTGATGCGGATCGAAGCGCAGGACATGCGCCGCGCACTGGACGAAGTGATGGGAGCGCTGGGGCTGTGACCGGCCCCACTACGGACCGATCGGCAAGGGGTCCTGCGCGACCGCGGCGGCATCGTTGGAACGAAGTGATGGGAGCGCTGGGGCTGTGACCGGCCCCACTACGGGCCGGTCGGCAGGGTGTCGTGCGCGACCGCGGCGGCGTCCTTGCTCAACATGGGCCCGCCCGCCAAGCGTCCGATGATCTCCCAGGGCGCCGGTTTCGGGGTCTTTGGCATGCCGAGAATCGCGGCCGTCGCCGGATCCGTTATGCCATACCGGATCCCGGTATCGCTGATGTAGCACAGGCCGTCCTTGCGGACGCTGTCGCTGGCAATTCCGGTGATGCGCACGAACTCTCCGGAAAAGGGCGGCAGGTACACCGCGTCCACGCGGTCGGGGCTGCCGTTGCCGTCGGCCATCTGCACCGGATTCGCGGTAGACGGCAGCGGCCAGGACCGGCCCACCATCAGCGTCAGGGCGGCATCGTGATTGTCGTCCGCACGCGACCAGGACGAGCAGGCCACCGGCGAGGGATCGGTCGGCAGGATCGTCGGTCGCCGCGCCGGGAAGCCGTCGGTCGGAAGTGTGTGCAACACAGGGATACCCGCGAGCAGGTCCGGGGGCAGGGTCACGATCTGGCTGACGCCGAGGGAGTCCGAGTTGCGGATCACCTCCGCCGCGAGCGGTGAAATCCGTTGTACCCCATTCGGCAGCACCACGTACAGCTCGCCCGTGCCGACGTCGCTGACCTGAATCACCTGCCCGATCCTGGTGTTCCGGACCGGGCCCGGTTGTCCCGCATGCGGAATCACCGGCGGGGCGATCGCCGGAACCGGCACGGTGGCATCCAGCAGCGCGGTGCCGATCGGCCGGACCGAGGCGCCCTGCAGTTGCAGCGCCCGCGATACCGCGTCGTTCTCGGGGTCCAATTCCGCACGCTTACCGTCGAACAGCAGATACGTCTTGCCCTGGTTCGACACCAGCAGCGCCTCGTCGTGCCCGAGCGCCCGCGCGCCGTCCGTGAGATCCGGGCGCCCGGCGAAGACCAGGGTCGAGGCGCCCGAAATCGGCGTCATCGCCTGGCACAGTGTCCATTGCGACCCGTCGACCGCCGATCCGGGTAGCGCCGTCGGCGCCCCGGGGATGCCCAGCAGGGGGCCGCGGGGATACGCGGTCAGCTTGGACTCGGCCACCGAATCGGGAGTCTCGGGCGCACCGGCGATCAGCCGTGCGGACGCGAGATTCAGTACCGGGTCGAGCTTTCCGTTCTGGATCACGTACAGCCCGTCGCTGCCCTTGCCGAGGATGATATGCGCGTTCTCGACCGACCCCTGCGGGCGTAGCAGGCCCAGCACGGCGCACGCGCCGAGCGCGAGCATGCCCAGCACCGTGCCGGCGACCAGGGAACGGAACTGCGTGCTCATCGGGTCGTGCAGCATGCGCACGTCGCGGCGGATCAGCGCGTGCTCGAGCCGTTTGATGAGGAACAGGTATCCGTTGACCTGGGCCCTGGTTGTCAACTGGGAGGGCATATTTCTCCGAACCGGCTGGGGAGGTGTGCGACGACCGAAGCGGCGGCCTGCCGGGGCAGACCGCCGCTATATGTGTTGTTCGGGAACTGGGATCAGCAGCCGATCTTGCTGGCGAAGCTGCCGTCGTAGCTGACGAAGTCGTCGTGCGACTTCCGGGCGGCATTGACGCCGTGTCCCGCAGTGGCGATGTGGTTGTTGCAGATATTCGTCAAATGCTGAACCGCGTTGTCACAGGCCTCCCGGGCGGCACCTGTCCACACGTTCTGCAGTTCGCGGTGTGCGCCGTGCACGCCGGACAGGCAACTCTGCAGCTCTCCGATCCATTTGGTCATGGTCGCGTGGTAATCGTCCATACCGCCACTGTCGTAGCGGGTCATCGGCGATGTCATCTCGAAAATCCTTCGGTCGGGTACTAGATCAAGTTGGTGTGAACGTTGTTGAATGTGTGCGCGCTGGCATTCTCGACGTGGGCGGCATTCTGGCCACCGCTGTGCAGTGTCCGGGAAAGCGAGTCGAGGGCCTGCAGGACCTGTGACTTCACGCTCGTTTGCCAGTCCTGTTGAAACTGCTGGTGCGCATTCTGGGCTTGGCCTTGCCAGACCTGCATCGAATCCTGCGAGGTCGTGCCCATTCGCTGGACGACCTGACGCATCGCATCCACCTGATCGGATAGCTTCCTCGTCGCGGCCGCATGGGCATCGACATCAATTTCGCGCATATTGCTGGTAATCACGCTGTTCCTTTCGGTTGTGTTGTGTCTGGTTTCACCCAAGCGACCTCAGAGGGCCAATTCCTTGTCAGTGGGGCCCGATGCGGGCACGGTCGCCCCGACGACCGGACCCATCAGGCCGTCGAGCCTGCCGACGACCTCCTCGCCGTGCTGGGCGTGCACGAGCGAGCTGCGCGACTCGACATCCGCCGCACCGGCCCGCCCGACCATGCCCGGGCCCCCCATCGGGGGCATCATCGGCGTGCCCGACCGCTCGGCCGCGGCCGCCGCCGGGGTGTAATCGGATGCGGCCAGGGCCGCCGGAGCGGTGTGCGCCGCCGGCGCCGGATCGACCGGTGTCTCGATGACGGTCTCCTGCAACGGTGCACCGGCGCCGAGCCCGGGCATGGTGGCCACCCCGGCGAGGCCGCCATCGAATCCCGTGGGAGCCAGGTCCATTTCGGCCGACAACGAATGTGCGGCCGGTGCCGTGATGGGCGCCAGCAGTGAGTTCGGCGACATCGCCCCGAGTTGGCCGAGCTGGGAGATCGGCTGTGCGACATTCTGCAGCGCCTGCGCTCCCTGCGTGGTCCCTGATCCGGCGGTTGTGGCCGAATCGGCGACGCTACCGCCACTCGCCGCGGCATTGGCGGCCGTCGCGGTCGTTGCCTTCGCGGTGGTTGCCGCCGACTTGGCCGTGGTAGCCGCTGTTTTCGCGGTGACCGCCGTCGATTTGGCGGTGGTAGCGGCGGCTTTCGCGGTGGTCGCCGTCGACTTCGCGGTAGTGGCCGCGGTTTTCCCGGCCGCGGGCTGCGGGAGCCGCGGTGGACTGGTGATCGGCACCGGCTGCCCCACCGCGGTCATCTGGGTGGCGAGCACCGCGAGCTCCGCCTTGACATGCGCGATCACGGCGGCCGCCTCGGCCGATGCCTCCGCGGCCGCCGCCGCGGCGAACGGGGCCCCACCCGGCACGGCCACCGCGACAGTGAGCTCGGCGGCGAGTTTCGCCGCGATTGCCGCCAATTCGGCGTTCCCGACCTCGACCACGCCCGCCGCCGCGCCCACCAGAGCCGACATTCCCGTGGCCTGCTCGGATACGGACGCCGTATTAGACTGTGCCGCCGCAGATTTGGCAGCCGCCTGCTGTGCCCCCTGGCCCTGGAGCGATGTCAGCAGGCCCAGGGCCGTAGTGCCCAGCGAGACCACCGACGAGAGCCCATTGGCCACATCCGAGAGCACCTGGGTCGGATCGAGCGGCCCCATCGAGCCGAGATTGCCGCTGCCGAGATGACCGAACGAATCGGTGACCGGCTTCAACAGTGCGACCGGGTTCAGCGTCGGCAGGGGTGGCAGCCCGGGCAGCGGCGGCAACGGGGGCATCTGGGGCAGGGGCGGGATGCCCAGGCCCGCAAGCACCTCACCGACCGGCCGGTGCAGCAGCGGACCAGCGGGACTGCTGTTCAAGATGTCCAGCACCGTGGGTGGCACCGAAGCGGACGCGGGTTGGGTCATGCGAACTCGGCCTCGTCGGATCCCGGTGCGGCGGAGGGCAACTGCATCCTCGGCATCGGCTGTGACCGATCCCCGGCGGCTGTCGGCGCCGGGCCCGCGGTAGCGACACTCCCCCGAACCCCGGCCGGCACGCTCGAGCCCGGGCTTTCGTACTCGCTCGCCATCGCCTGCCGGCTCGCCGATTGCTGGTTCACCGCCGCCACCTCACCACCTGCCGACGCGGCCAGCCCGATCCCCTGGCCCGCCACCTGTAACGCCTCCTGCGCGATGGTGGCGAGCTGGGCGGCCGAGCGAGACGCCGTAGGGGAAACAAGTGACGCCGCAGCCGAATTCGTCTCGAGGCTCGCCGCCGCGAAGGGGGTCGACGATTCCAGCTCGGTCAGGTCGTAGCCAGCGGCACCCGCGTGCGCGGCCGCGCCGGTGGCCTCGTACACCTCGGTCAGCTGCGCCACGGCCCGGCTGTGATTGGCCTGTGCGCCGGCATACGCGGCCAGGAACTCCGACCCGATCGGACCGAACACCGGAACCGCGGCCGCAATGGTGGCAGCCTGATCGATCGCCCCGGCGGTCTGCGTCATCGCCCCCTGGGTGAGGTGCAGATCTCCGAACTGCCGCAGCAGATCGGCATCCATGACTACAGCCATCCCCGCTCCTGTTCATGCTCAGCCCGATCGGCGACGGGCGCCATCGATGTCGGTTCCCCGCCGCCGAATTCGGCGATGAGACCGCCGTGCTCGGCAAAGGCGCGCCGCGCCGCATGTTCGGCGGTGGTGACCAGAGTTCGCTCGAACTCCTTGGGGGACAGCCGCATAATTGCCGTGGACAGCCGCAGATCCACCATCTCGCCGTTGCCGTCGACGGTCACGGTGACCGCCCCGTCGGGCGAGCGCTCCTCGGCGCGGATCGCACGCAACCGGTCCGCCAGTGCGTTCAGGCGCTCGGCATTGTCGCGCAGCTGCTCCACCACGTCAGCGGTGCCCGATTTCACAAGCCCCCCAGCAGGCTTCGCGGCGCGTGATCGTATTCGTTTTCCGCAATCAGTTCCGCCAACGCCACCTGTTCGGTGGTGGGCAGCCCGAGCGCGTCCAGAATCTCCGCGTCCACCCCGGTCGCGGTGAGTTCGGTGCGGCGCGCCAGCCGAGCCCGCGCGGATGCCTGCCGACACAGCCGCAGAATCTCCCCGGCCAACTCGTCCGGATCTCGCCGAAGCTGAGCACGATCCACGGACACCGCTGTCGGCAACCCCATCTCGGTCGTCTTCACCGCAACGCGCCCCGTCCTCGATGTTGCTGCGCCAGTGATGAATTGCCGTTCCGGAACCGACATCATGCGTTCCTCGCTCACCCGGCCGAACACCGGATCCATCTGGTCGAGCACCGAAGATACAGCGATGGCAACCGCCCCGTTCCGAGGCGCCTTCCCGGGTCTGGGGAGCTGGTTGCAGACGAGAAAGCCGCTCCCACACGACGCCTGGCCGAGACGGACGGAGCGGCCGCCGCACAGTGAGATTACGGATTCTCCAGGAAATCGTGCGCATCCAACCCGGCGTCGTGGAGAACATGCGCCAACGCTTCCGGATCCACCGGACGCTCCGCTACCTCGTCCGGCAGCCGGTTCTCTCGAGCCAATGGAAGCAACTCGTCGTAGCCCGGATCGCCTGGCTCGAATATCTCGTAACCGTCGAACGAGATCCCGTCATCGGTCACGCCACCCACCCGTCGCCCGACGGTAACACCGTCCCGAGCCAGTACGGGCCGGCTGAAATTATCCGAATACTCGTTCAAAATATGCCTCCAATTCTCCGGCGATCTCCCGATTCCCGCAAGCAAATTTGCGCAGCGCCTTGGGGCCGGCTATCCATGCCGCGAATGCATCAGCGAACGCCTCGACAGGGTCGTCACAATAATGGTCCCACTTACGGTTTCTACCGACTGCCGCGAGCACTCTTGCATGCAATTCCTGCCACTCCTTTTGGCCGCTCACGCGGTGCCCACCGACGCCGTATGCCCGGTCGGCGGCATGCCCGAACTCGTGCATGACCAGGATTCTGTCGTCGAACAGACCGAGCATTCCGGTATCGACGAACAGCCGCCGTGGTCCGGCACAGAACAGGCCGGCACAGTTTTTCCATTTCACCTTCTCATTTGGCCCCAGAGGATTCTCGCGCACAATGGTTTCGAGTCCGGGCTGCATTTTTACCGAGCGCTTGCCGACAACGATCCCGCCGTGCGGAGCACCGTTGAGATACTCACTGATCCGATGGTATATCTGCGGCCGTTCGGCCCGCAGTCTGGCAATGTCTTCGAGAGCCCGCTTCGTTTCGGGTGTCTGGTCCAGGATGTTGATGAAAGGAGTGCCGTCGATCGGAGGAAATGCGACTGTGAATTCGACACCCTCCGGCGACAGCCGCACGCGATCCCCGGGGCGCACCAGCACCTTGGCACCGGGGTCGATTGCCTTGCCGTTGAGATAGGTGTGGTTCGACGAACCCTCGTCGCGGATCCACACTCGGCCCGATGGATACACCCCGACACTCAGGTGCCGGGCAGAGATTTCTTCACGTTTTGGCAGATCGGCGGGGAGCTCCGGGCTGTTGCGGCCGAGCAGCATCGGCTCGCCGCCGCGCACCGGATCGAGCGATACGTCGCCGTGGGGGCTGTTCAGCCGCACGCGAACGGACATGTCGCGATCGCGTGCATGCTCCGCGGTGAATTGCGCAGACCCGTACCAATGACCGAGACGAAGCGGGTCACCTGGTTCGAGGACAACCGGTCCGGCGTCGGGGTCCACCCGGATACCGCTCCTCCATGTACCGAAGCGGGAATGCACGTCACGCAACCACAGCACCCCGTACGCGTCACGCTCGATTACGGCATGCCGACGGGACACCGTGAGCTCCCCGGCGAAGTAGTCCGACATGGGCGAGCCGTCGTCGCGCCCGATCGACACCGCCTCACCCCGCCCCAGCATCAGCGGCTCGACGTCTTCCTCGTCGGTCAATCGGAGGGCCAAGGGCTGTTCCTCCCCCACGCGCAGATTCGCCTCGACGCTGCCGAAAAGGAGGCTGTCCGCAGGACTGATATACCGCTTCTGGTCCAGCGCGAGCAGCTCCCCGCTCACCTGGATCCTGTCGACCCCTTGCCTATCCGCGTTCTGGACCCACACCCGTCCGTCGAGGTCCCGCCCGACTACCGCCTCCCGCGGTACCCGTGGACTCCCAGCAGCATTCAGAAGGATCGCCCAGCCGTTGATGCTCGCGAGATCTAGTCGGACCTCCCGGCCCGGCTCGAGCCGGATCGGAAGCCGTGACCAATGCTCGAAATGCAGTGCCACGGGCGGAAGTTCAGGATGCTGCTCTTCTCCCAGCCGGACGATGCCGACGAACTCGTGCCCGAGCCCAATCCGATCACCCGCGGTTATGGTCACTCGCTGTCCCGGAGCAATCCGGTCTCCGTTGACCCACACCCCACGCGACCCGCTGCGGTCACGAATCCACACCCGACCGTCATGATCGGCACCGGCCATAGCGTGTATCGAGTCGACACCCGCGATGCCGTTCAACTGCGCGGCGAAGGGCGAGCCCGCCCCGACGCCGACCGGGACCTCCTGGCCAGGCGCAAGCCGCACCGGAATCGCGGCCGGTCCGCTCCCGATCCGTATCTCGATCGACTCCGGAGCGACCGGCGCCTCCAGGGGGCGGAACTGCACTTCGCAGCGGTACTCGTTGAGGTGAACCGTATCGCCCGGTTCGAGGGGGCGCCGCTCCCCCTTGGGCAAGCGCACGCCGTTCACCGAGGTGCCGTACGTCGAGATGTCCTCGATCCATACTCGCCCGTCGTCGTCCATGCCGATTCGCGCATGACGACGAGATACGGTTTGAGCGAGCGCATTCCGCGGCACCATGTCTCGCCCGATTTCGACGAATTGTCCTCGGTACAGGGAATATACGGGCCCGTCGGCTCCGAACAGCCGGAGCTCGGTCAGCTGACGCCGGAAGTCGAGGTCGAGCTCTAGTTCGGGCCCGAGCATGACCGTCTGGCCGTCGTAAACCCGTACCCAACCCTCGCCCGTCAGCTGCTTGCCGTCGACGAATGTGCCGTGCAGCGAACCGTTGTCGCGGATCAGGACATGGCCGAGCTCGTCGACCATGATCATCGCGTGGTTGTGCGAGACCCCCGGCTGGTTTGCGATATCTCGTATCGGAGAACGATCGCCACTACCGAGTGCATATTGCCGTCCCGGAACGAGACGCAGCTCGACACCGGGCCCGCCCGATCCGGTGATAATCACATCGACATGGCCGTCGTCCCCGTGACGATAAACCATGGTGCCACCGGCCGCAGGTGGGTTGGGAGGCCCGGTGATCTCGCCACTGGGCTTGTCTTCGACGACCTCGATGGGCGTGCCGCCGTCGGCGGCCCTGGCCTGCAACAGATCCCGGAGTTCGGCAGGGGTGAACGCAGCCCCGCCCGGACCGCGGTGGGCGATGATCCAGAGGTTGGTGATTCTACGGTGGGGCTGTTGGTTCTCCCATCCGCGTGCTTCCTCGTCGACCTTATGGAACGAGTTGGTGCCCATGGGGACATTCGGGTCGAGTACGTAGACGTCGGGATGCTTGTCGCCGGCGGTGCGCGTGCCCGCGCGCGGGGGCAAATTCGTCAGCAGGGCAACGTGTTTGGTGCCATCGACGTTCTCCATGACAACGGTGACGGAGTCGACTTCATTGTGGTCCTGGACAAGATCCGCCAGGTCGGTGAGGGTGGGGGGTATGGCGCGTCCGGACCGGCCTGGGGTCCGGACACGAGCGAATTCGCCATCGGTGAGTCTCTCGATGTATTCGGCGTCGAGATATTCCCGGCCACCGGCGGCATTCACATCGTCCACCGCATCCGGTCGCCGAACGGCGGGAATCGTCGCCGGGGCACCGGGCGGACCTCGGGCGATGTCCACCGACCGGGCGGCTTCGCTGTACCACCCGACACAATTCCGCGGCCGTCCGGCTCCGATCAGACCGTGCACAAAAGCAATCGCCACCAGCATTTCCCGATTACGGGCGCCGAATATGCCGAGCAAGTCTCGAATGCGGGCGTTCAGCTTGTGCGGTGTACTCCTCCAGCCCACCTCCTCGGCTATGTGGTGATTATTCATTCCGACAGCTATCCGCTCGAGTATTTCCAGGTCTCGATAGGAAAGACTCGACATATCCGCCACCGGGAACGACCGCTTGTCGAGGGTCACTATCTCGGCGCGCAGCGCGTGCACCACCATCGCAGCCTTATCCATCGTGGCCCTGTCGTCGACCCCGAACACGTATGTGATCTCCCGCTTCAACCGCTGCATAATCGCCTTGGTGAATCCGAGCGACGCCGCGATCTCTTGGTCGGTGCGCCCCGTGGCAGCCAGTTCCAGATAAGTGCGGTGGAACACCGTCGGTTCCACGGTTTGCCGCCGGGAGGCAAGCTCGCTGTCCGATATGGCGCGACCGCAATATTCTCGGGCGAAGGCGGTCGCCACCAGTGCCCCATCGTTTTCGATCCCGAACACACTCTCGAGATCCTCGATGCGACGTCCCATCTCCGCGAGACTCAGACCCATATCGGCAGCGATTTCCTTATACGTCCCGCCGGCGGCAATAGCGTCCAGCAGCTCCGTATCGCGCGCCTCGAGTGGCCGCGTCATCAGGACACGCGCACGCAGACTCTCCGGCGGAACGAGTCGATTACTCAGGGCCATCACCATCGTGTCGAACACCCCATCGACACCGAGCCGACCCTGGAGATAGTCGATCTCGTGTGCCATCGCCTCGACGGACACCTCGAGCTTCTCGGCGATCTCGGCAATCGGCAATCCTTCACCGATATACCTGATCAGCAGGGAAGAACGGCCCCTCAGCCCCCGAACGATCGGGGCACGTGTGAGATCGTTCGGTTGCTCGTCGAGCGTGACGACTCCACGCTGAGGTGCACCGGCTCCGGCGGAATCCTCCTGCTCCTGCACCGACGTTACAAACTCGGCGGTACCATCCGATTCGCTGGCGTACCCATTTTCCTCACCATGGAGACCCGGCAGCCGTCCGAGCCACCGCACGAGGGGAACGACACCCAGCGTTGCAGCATTGATCGTCACGAAACCGTCATCTGTGCCAAGGATGCGCTCTCTGTGCTTTTTCCGAATGTTTCGCCCCAGCCGCCTATATCGCTGTGCCGCTCGGGATCTCGCGGACCGAATCCGGTCGCCGGCGGTCGCTCCTCGGAAGAACCGACGACGCCGGTCCTGCAACTCGTCAAGAGTTGTTCCTTGCTCTGCGGCCTGGTAGCCGCCCACGACCAAGGAGTAAACCATTTGCGCCCAGCGCGATTCGAATGTGCCGAGATCTCGGACGTCCGTGAACGATTCGATGAACAGCGACTCTGGGGCCCGTCCCTGAGCAAATGCTTCCGTGTCGAATTGCGTCTCGAGCTCCATCTGGAACGCGCTCTCGAACTCCGCATCGGGCAGTCCCGGCCTGCTACGAGCCAGACTTTCCTTCAGATCTTCCTTCAGCATCGGCTCTATCCGGGCAGCGACATTGCGGCCACCGGCCAACCAGACCGCTTGCGCCAGCCGGCGAAGGAATTGCCTGCGAACGAAACTCAGAAACTCCCTGTTCTCGACAGTGTCTTCGGCGGACAAATTCGACATGCGTCGAATTCCGCTTTCGGTGAACAGCGCCTTATTCACAACAATCCGGCTGGATTCCCGCCACACATCCTGCCTACGAAGACGGCCTCTCGCTGTATATGCACGCAAAGCAAGAGCGGCGACGAGGGAGCCGCTGAATTCGACACCGAATACTGCACCGGGTCCGAACACGGCCCTACCTGCGAGCATCGACAGAAATACTCCGGCACCTGCAGCCAGAGTTCCGGCCCACAGGCGGAGTACCCCGCTACGCGCCATCGGGGTGCGGTCTCGCCACGGCTTGGTATAGCTGAGGTATTCCATATCTTTCGCCCGAATCCGATCCATGCGCAGATTCGAGAAATCCTGTTTCACCATCGCAAGCGCCTTGACAGCCTCGCGGAGAAGGGCCGGATCAGCCTCGACGTCCCACAGCTCCAGCCGCACACCGAACTTGCGGTCCAGCCATTTCAGTATTCGCGGCGTGTCCCACTCGGGATCGAATTGTTCATGATCGTGTAGATGACCCGAGACTTCATAGCTCTCTGCCGAGATGTAGTGGCGCAGTAGGTATTCCGAGTCCACGTCCTCGGGCTGCCAGTCCTCGATCGAATACGCGCCCCGCTCCGTCACCGAGATACGTTTGTACTCGATCTCAGGCCAGTCGCCCATGCCCGGGATGAACCGATCGAGCAGCGGGCGAGGGTCGCGCAGCACCGAAAAGACCAGGATTCTCCCGTCGCGGGTAACCCAGGCCGGTCCATGCTTCCCCGCGCCCAGCCAGGCTGCGTATTGCCGTTCCAGCTCCGTCGCACACGCGGTCCGGACCAGCAGTGCCTTCCAGCAATTCGGCAGCTCGTTCACGACCCAGCTGGCCAAAATCCGCGGTTCCCGCGCGAGCGAGTTCTTATCGTATTGCCGCCCCTGCCTGTCCTCGATCTCGGCAGCGAACAGTTGCTGGACGGCCATTTCGACAAAGTCCAGATTGCCGGGCACTGCTTGCCGTAGGAACATGTCCCTGACCTCTGCCATGCGCTTGTCGGACTTGTGATTGTCCAGATAGGCCATCAGTTCGTCCCACGCACGCCCAGCGAACTCGTCCAGGGCGATCTTCAGTCCACGGGGTAGCTCGACGGCGCTCGCCGGGTCGCCCGGCTGATCCTCATCACGCCCGGGGAACAGATCGACAGATCCGTCCTCGAGTGCACCGTCCATACGCGCCCCACGACCGGCTCGCGGATTCTTCAGCCTCCGGCGTATCCAGTTCCCCACCAACGACAATGTCGCTGCCCCGGCAACCACGCCGACCACAGTCACGGCAGTGTGCCCAGCCCCCGGACTCCCGGCGGCAACCGACGCACCGACCGCAATCTTGCCCACTACGGCGGCCTTTCCGACTGCGGCGGTCTTCCCCGCCACAACTATCGCCGGGATACCACTCCCCGCGCGGCCCACCCGCTTACCCCGATTCCGCCTCGCAGCGCGCCGATTCCGCAAATCACGGCCACGCCGGTCCCGCAACTCCTCGAGGGTTATCCCCTGCTCGGCGGCCTGGTAACCATCCAGGACCAGGGAGTAGACCATTTGTGCCCAGGGTGATTCGAAGGTGCCGAGATCTCGGACATCCATGAACGCCGCCGTGAACAGCGTCTTGGCACTCGTTCTGTCAGCGGCATAATCCGCGTCGAACTGGACTTTCAGCTCCGCCCTGAACGCTCTGTCGAGCTCCACCTCGTCCTCGGCCAGCTCAGGCCGTCTGCGTTTCAGCTCGTCCTTCAGCATCGGCTCTATCAGGGCGTCGACGCTGTGGCCACCGGCGAACCAGACCGCTGAGGCAAGGAGATCGAGAAATTCCCGGCGAACTACACGCTGGGCGCCGACCGCAGGGATTCCGAAATACGACGTCGTGATCAGCCGGTCACTAGTTCCCCGTTCCGTGAAAATCGAACTATTCACCACGATTCGACTCGAATTCTGCTGCCGATTACGACCTCTCGCTGCGTAAGCGGACAGCCCGGAACTAGCCATCAGGAGGCCGCCGGTAAGCAAGCCCTCCGCGATTCCGATCCCGCGGAGTCTCGCGGTTGCGCTCATCAACAGAGACAATCCGGCACCTGCCGACACCGCGCCGGCCAATACGCGGCCGACGGCTTTCCGCGCCACCGGGCTGTAGTCCCACGGCAGCCTTTCGACGGTGCCCCTGAGGCCGAACTCGGGCATGAATTTTGTTCGGATCCGACGGATACGAAGCTTCGGGAAGTCCCGCTTCGCTGCCGCGACCACCCTGGCGGCCTCACCGACAAGCTCCGGCACAGCTTCGGTGCCCGGCACCTCCAGCCGCACACCCGACCTGCGGTACAGCCACTTCAGAATTTCCGGCGTGCTCCACCTGAGATCGATTTTTTCCCGACGGTCCAGATAACCGGCGACGTCATAGCTCTCGGCCGAGATGTAGTGGTGCAGCAGGTATTCCCGGCCCACATTCTCCGGCTGCCAGTCAACGATCGAACACACACCCCGCTCCGTCACCGAAACACGCTTGTATACGATCTCCCGGTCCTGCAGGCCCGGCAGGAAACGATCAACCAACGGTCGCGGGTTGTGCAGCAACGAAAAGAGCAGGACCTTCCCGGCACGGGTCACCCAAACCGGTCCGTGTTTCCGAGCACCGAGCGCCGAGGCGTACTGCCGTTCCGCCTCCGCCGCGCAGGCGGTACGAATCAGCAAAGCCCGCCAGCAATGTGGCAGCACGTTCGCGACCCGGTCGGCCAGGGCCCGAGAGTCACCGCCGAGCGGATCTCCTTCCAGATGCATAAATGCGATCTCGGCAGCGAACAGCTGCTGTACGGCCATTTCGACAAACTCCAGATTGTCGAGATCCGGCTGCTGCTCGCGCATGTCCCTGACCGCGTCCAGGCGCTCGTCCTCCGGGTGATTCTCCAGATAGGCCGTCAGCTCGTCCCACGCAATCCCAGCGAGCCTCATCAGACGGTTCTTCAGCTTGTCAGGTAGCTCAACAGAGTTCGCCGGGTCGTGCGGCTGATTCTCAACACGCCCGCCGACGGCCGGATCATGCTGTTGCACAACCGGATCAGCGGCGACTGCGAGTTCTTCCCTGCGAGCCGAATCGGCACCGTCGGATGGCATCGGATCGGCGGAGCCGTCCTCGGTCTGCTCCCCAGAACTCGCCCCACGGCCGGCACGTGGTCTCTTCAACCGCGCATGTATCCGTTCCGCCGCCATTTGTACCGCGACCACACCTGCGACGACGGCGACCACGGTCAGCGCGGTGTGCCCTGCCCCCGCCGTCGGCGCAGCGACCGCAATTTTCCCAGCCATCGCCGCCTTTGCAGCGGCGACCTTGCCGACTGCCGCAGCCTTTCCGACCGCGCCCGTCTTTCCCGCCGCAACTACCGCTGGGATGGCGCTCGCTGCACGGCCCGGCTGCTTGCCCCCGCGATCCCGCCTCGCGGCGCGCCGATTCCGCCCCACCCCGTCCGGCGCACGCGGTTCCGCGGGCTCCGAATTCGGATCGCGGAGAGCGGCTGCCCGGCGTTCGAAGAGCTCGCCCAGCAATATGCCTTCGCGACGGGCCCGGTAGACGTCCACGATCCGGTCGTGCACCATTCGCTGCCCGGGCGTTGCCGACATATCGGGGTCACGGACGGCCATGAACGACTTGTTGAAAAGTTCTGCGTACCGGGTCATTTCATCCGAGGGCTGCCCGTCGGCCTGCGGCAGCCCCGCCGCTCCGGGTTTCGCGACGCTGTCCTCACCCAACAGGTCGCCCGACAGCCCGGCCCGATCCAATGCCTCCCGCAGAGCCTCGATATCCGCGTCGCTGACCGCACTGGCTGCCCAGATCGCCGCCGCCAACTGCGCCAGCACGGCCCTGCGAACCAGACTGCGTGGACCGGATTCGGTGATCAGCTTCTCGTCCAGCACAATTCGAATCGAACCCGGTGTCGGATCTACATCACCGTTCGCGTCGCGCACAGTCGCATCCGCGTCCGACGGATCACCGTGTGTGTCACCGTCGCTCCGGTCACCGCCGGGCGCGGTGCGGATCGAGATCGGTCCCACGCCGGGATCCAGCATCGTCTGCGCGACAACGGTTGCCACCTCGGCAAGAGCCGGCTCCTGCAGATCCGGTAGGTACAGGTCCAGCTGCGCCTGGAACCGGTCGTCCATCCAGTTCAGGATCTCCAGAGGAAGCCAGCCCTCGAACAGAAGTTTGTGCGGGGTGTAGTCACCCGAATAGGCGAAGCCTGACTCGACCTCACCCGAATGGAATTCGCGGAGGGCGTTGTCCCCCAACAGTCCGGTGACGAGATGGTTCTCCGTCGGAAGGTGGTAGCGCAGTGCGTATTCCGATGCCGTCGGCTGCGGGTCCCAATCGTCGATCGAATACGATCCATTGACCGATACCGTGATTCGCTTGTATTCGATCCCTGGTTCCTGGGACAAGCCCGGAATGTACCGATCAAGCAGCGGTCGCGGATCGCGCAGCTCCGAGACAACGAGAATCGTACCGTCGGGAAGCACCCATACCGGGCCCTGTCGGCGCGCACCGCGCTTGACCGCATACTCGCGGGCTTTCGCCGTGGCGTAGGCGGCGCGCACCAGCAATGCCCACTGGCACTTGGGAAGTTTGTGCACAAAACCGTGGGCGGACGCCTGTTCCACCGCCACCTCGGCAAGTTCCAGCCAATCCGAGTGCTCAGCCATGTCAAGGATCGGCTGCATGCTCCCGTCCCTCGGCGGGAACTTCATGAAGTCCCACAGCTCGCTCGTCGCAGAATCCGCCGTGTGGTAAAGCACCCGCCGCAACCGATGACGTTCATACAGCCGGCGCGTTACCCGGTGCGCGGCGAGCGCGACGGCTATCAAGCCCGCAACCCCGGCGCCCGCGGTCAGCAGGGAACGCCCGACCATCAGCGCGTTGGATACACCCGACGACGCCACCGCAATGTGCCCCGACAACGCGACATGTCCAGCAACGGCAACCGCCGGAAGTCCCCCGCCGCGCCGGGAAGCTGTGCGCCCGCGGATTCCACGCAGCACGCCGGTGAATCTGCGCCTGCCTCGTGTCGCGCCGGGCACCGCAGCCCCGTCCGACATACCTGCGGAACCAGGCACCGCGGACGAACCGTCTTCGTGCAGCCGGGTGTCCGAGTCGGCGACGTCGTCTTGCGACCGGCTCGCACGGGCATTGATCGGATCTTGCTGTTGCCCCACCGAATCCGCGGCACTCTCGGTTTCCTGCCCGAGGCGCGCGGCGTCAGCCCCGCCGAGTACCGAATGCTCGGCAGATCCATCCGATTCCTCGCCGCTCGAGGTGCTCTCTCGACCGGCCCGCCGCCGCCGCGACCGCCGGCGATTCCGGTTTCCGAACGGCGGCAGCCTCTTCCACGGAACATACAAGTCCGCCCAGACCAAGCCGTGATCGGACCAGCCCGGGCGCTTACCTTCCCACTGTTCGCCGCCGGCGATATAGCGCAGACCGGTGTCGGTCCTGGTGAGCACCACAGCGCTCTCCTCAGCACGAAGAGGGGCGGAGAAGTAGATCTTGTCGGGGGCACCGTCCCAGTTCTCGTGTGGAACCGTTGTCTGCTCCGGCGGCAGGGCGTCGCTCATGCCGAGCGCTTCCAGCATGCGACGGTATACCCGGCCCGGCCGGTCGGTGTTCATGTCTGCGGCAAGCACGGACCGGCCGCCCGCGAGCAGCGAGAACAGTTTTTTCGCAAGGTCACCGGCGTGCTCGATGCCCGGCCCCTCTTCGTAGCTCTGTCCCAACGCTCCGAGCGGAGTCGGATGCATGGTGACGAACTTCAGCCCATTGATCCGCACGACGTGCGCGGACCGGTTCAGCGGCTCGACCTCCTGCCCCCGGAAACTCAGGACCATGTTTTTCGGCATGGGCAGCCGATGGTCGGTCGCGGATTCGATCGGATACCGGCTCATCGTGACGATGTGCAGCTTCTCCCCCTCGGTCATATGGGAGTCGCACATCTCGGTCTCGTGCACGTGGCGGTACCCCAGTGCCTCGGCCAATCGCCGCGCTACCGTGCCGGCGGCGCTGGTCTCCGACTCCTGCAGGCAGATCACATCGGGGTCGACCAGTTTCAGCAGGGTGACGAAATACTCGATGCCGCTGTGATCATCGGAGGCGTAGTCGAACGCGTTGTCCGATTGTGTGAGCTTGCCCCCCGCGACGTTCCACGTCGCGACCCGCAGTGTGCGCCGCCGCTTTTTCGCTCGCCCGCCGCGGGCATGAGTGGGGTCGAGCACCGCGCGACGCCGGTCGGTGGGCAATGCGGCCACCAATGCAACGAAATCGGCGGCCGCATTCTCGCCACGTTCCGCGAGCACCTGCAGGTACCAGCCAGCGAGTGCAGCGTCGCTGCCGAGTTCGGCGGGGATGCTCGGCCGTTCACCGCGCCACGGATCACCCGCACGCGGTGATACGGCCGGCCGGTCCGCGATTTCGGGCCCGGTGCCGCCGCGAAGGGTGGTTTCGGCGACCTCATCCACCGCGGCCAGAATCAGCGGAATCTCCCACCCCCACGCCCTGAGGGTGAACTGGGTGACGTGCGGTTCCGCGGCTTCGCCCAGCCGGAACTTCACGTCCGTACCATCGTCGCTCATCCGGTTCGCCAGCATCTCGCTGTAACCGATGATCTCAGCGCGCATCCGCTCCGGCAGCTTCAACGCCACATCCAGATCGACCATGCTCGTCGGATCCCGCCCCAGCCAACTCTCCGGAATCGCCTGCACCGGACGACGATCCCGACCGTGCAGGTCGTCGGCGAGCGCTGCGAGCACCTGCCCGACAGCGTGCCACATCCGGCCGCCCGCAATGCCGATCCCGTTGTTGTCCGGCATCATTCCGGGCTCGCTGACCACGATCCGCGGCCACCCGTGCTGCTCGGCATGATCGATGATCGAGCGCAGCACCGGGAATTTCTCGGCACACCCACGCAGGTGCGCCCGAATCGCCTCCTGCTGCTCCGCGGACATCTCGCCGGTCTCGGGGTCGGTCCGCACCGGCTCCCCGAGCCGCTCGGCCAGTTGGCGCGCAACGTCATCCGCGGCCGCCTGCTCGCCGGATTCGTCGCGCACCTCCCGGAACCGCGCGGCAATCTGCTTTCCCTCGTCTTTGTCGTCCACCGGCACCGGCAGCATGTGCCGGGCGAGGTCACGAGAGACCGGCACCATGACGTACAGCAGACCGCTGTCTCCATCCGGCTGCCGTGTTTCGATCGACGGCTGCTCCCCTACCGGCGGCGCACGCCGTGCCCGGCGCTTGCCTACATATCTCGCCACCACCAACGCACCCACCGCCAGCGAGAAAACTCCAGCCACCGCCACAACTGGCACGGCGAACGGAACCCCAGCCACCGCGGCCAAGCCCGCGACTGCCACACTCCCGCTTATCGCACCCCCAACCGTGATCGAGCCATCCTCGGAGTCGGTGTCGGGCCGACGCGCCGACTGCCCTGGCCTGGACTCGTGACGAGGGGCCGCGCGGTCCGTATCTGGAGCCGGCGGCGCACGATCGAGCGCCGATGCCCCTGCTGGATCATCCCCGAGGGCAGACTCATCCACAGTCCCCGATGCCTGATGTTGCCGGTCATTCTCGCCCAGTTCGAACCACACCTTCTTGCCAGCATGGCGGTGCGCCGTCTCGACCGTGATGTTCGAGCCCAGCCCGGTTCGAACGTCATCGGTAAACCATTGCCCTTCCGGGCCATCATGGCCGTGTACCGACAGACGCAATTTTCCATCGACCATCCGCCACCACACCTGCGCCGGGCCCTGCTCGAGTGCAGCACCCAGCAGCATCGACAGCTTGTCTACCGTGTCCTGCCGGGCGTGGTCCGACCATCTGTTGTCGGCCAGGAGTTTCGAGAGGCTGGCGACCAGGTCCGGCACCAGCGCCTCGGCATCGGCCGGAGCGATATGGAAGGCAGTGAGATATTCCACCGCCAGGCATGGCGCGATAAGGTCGTAGTACTGCTGCTCTGTGACGAGGTCACCGCGCGGGTTGATTGCATTGATGTAGTCCTGCAGCTGATCGAATTGCGCAGTCGACAGATTTCGTTCCAGCCAGGCGGCATGCACCGGGTCGCCCACGAAATTCAGCAGCGAGCGCCGCACCCTGGCGAGGTCCGGATTACCGTAGGCGTCCAACAGGTCTTCGAGATCGAAATCATCACCGAGCGCCCCGCCACACAGGAGCAGGTTGAGCAGGATATCGACCGAGATCGTCGCCGTGATCGCATTCTCAGCGGCCAATTCCGGGGGCAAGTGCGCGTCGATGTAGTTGCCGATATTTACCTCCCACGCGCCACCGTCAGTTCTCCGGGCGTGAGCGGGGCCGTCGGTAGCGTGCTGACGCAGCCACGGCACATTTTTCTTCTTCAGGAGCTTCCAACGCTCTTTGAAGCTTCCGTCAGGTTTGCGCCGCCACAGTTCGTGCATACCGCCACGGACATAATTCTGGGCGTCCACGACGAAGTTCTTCAAACCTCTGATTTCGGTTTGCCCGTCACCGAAGACAAATTCCGTCGTCGATCTGAAAAGGTCCTGCGGGAGGTCGGACTCCAGCACGAAGACGCGCCCGGCCCCGTCGACCCGAAGCTGCACCTCGAGCACGTCGAGATCACGGTTCATCAGCTCGCGCCGCATGCTGAGGTCGAGCCGTTTCGCCGGGCCGGACCACACGTAGAGGACAAGGTTCTCCTCGGCGAGGTAACCGAATCCCGGCATATCCCGGACCTGCCGTGCACCCGATGCCGCGAGATGCTCACTCGCCGCATAGTTCTCGGCCGCTGTCCGGGCAGCCCGCATCGCACCGACTGCCTGGTTGTACCGGGCGAAAAGCGTTCGCATATCGCCCTCGTGCGGTCCGTCCTCGACCTCCGGCAGCACCAGGGCTTCGAGCTCGTCGTCGAGATGACTGGCGACCGGTACCCCGAGCAGCTCGGCGCCCTGACGAATAGCCCTGGCCATCACCCGCGCTCGCTTGGCATGTCCCTCGACCTCGGACATCAGTCTCGCCAGCCGGCGGCGTATCTGCCGCGGGAAACGCCGTCTCGCCTCGACAGTGGAGTGGACACGCCGGCGACCGACGCGATCGGGGCGATCCGGCAGCGGGCGGACATCGGACCATTCGACTTCCCCGGGGCGTTCGTTATCACCGGCGTCATCGTCGGCACGCCGACGCCGGCCGACATACCGAGAAATCATCGCCGCGCCCGCGGCCAGCGAGGCAACACCGACCACCGTAATCACCGGGACTGCCGCTTGGACTCCTGCCACCGCGGCCAAACCCGCAACGGCCAGACTCCCGGCAATCGCTGCCCCGACAGTGGTCGAACCGTCGTCGGAGCGTTCGGGCCCGGATTTGCGCCGTCGGCCGAACAGGTTGCCTGTGAATCGTCGCCTGCTCTTCGGTGCGGGTGAGACCGTCTCCTCGGAGCCATTCGACTCCGCGCTCACACCGGGACTTGCCGAGCCGCTCGGGTCGCCGAGAGCTTCGCGACGGGCGCCGACCCGGAAGTTCGGGGACTTCTTCCCGGTGTTCTTGTGCGCCTCGAGCGAGGACACCGCATACGCACCCTCGGTGAGACCCGCCCACACCTCCACATTCCGATCGCGGTGATTCTCCTCGCCCGGATCGGCCTCGACCGAAAAGTAGCCGCGCTTCCGGACAACCCGAATTGTGTCCCCCTCCGATCCGACCGTATCGATCAGATCGATTCGCGGTTCACCGTTTTCCTGGCGCAGGTAGACCAGACGATATGTGTGCCCCAATTCCTCGCCAGTCCTCGGCGGAACCGCCACGATCACCGACACACCGTGCTCACCGAGCAACCCTCGGTCGCGCAGCCACTCTCCCCATGTGCGCAGACCATCACGTACCGCGAATATGTCGCGATAGAGCTGCGCCTGCCCGCCGAAATCCTCGAACACCTGCACCGCCGGCGTGCCCTCGGCCGGATCCGCAATCCGCAACGGGATATCCGGACGTCCGGTCTCCCTCGCAAAATTGGCCAACAGCAGCGGCGCGCACTGATTCGCCAACCGCGAAATCAACCCGTCATACTGCTCGGTCCACCCGGCGGTCTCGAACAACGGGCGCAGATCGGAGAGGGCACCCAGCCACCGCACCGCGTCCCCGTCTCGCGCGGTTCCGTTCAGCTTGATCAATTCGATCAGGTTTCTCAACAGCGCCTGGGCAACCTCGACCTTTGCGGCGGCGGATTCGGCCCGATCGATTTCTGCCTGGTCCCCCCCAGGGTCGGCCGCCGCGCTGGAACGGCCTCCGCTGGGCGATGGCACATCCGAAAGCCGCTGCTGCCGTGCCGAATCCGACGGCCGCCACGGAATCGTGCCGTCCTGCCCGATCGGATGTAGGTGAGCACCCAACCACCTGCGCATTCTCGGCAAGGCGGGCAAATGCGGCCCTCTCAGCGGATGCGGCAGTTCCGCCCAGGGAATCCGGGCTCGGAATACAGCGCCACGGACTTTCACGACCGGGAACGCGGTGATGACCCGGTTGCGTGCGGGTTCGAACACCACGCGAATCCGTTGACCATCGACTTTGCCGTCGATATGCATCACCGAAAATTCCCCGGCATCGGTGTAGAACGACCCCGACTTTCCCTTGCGCCACGTCCAGGTGCTGCTCGGGCTGGTCGCCACCTGCGCAACCGCCTCCAGTATTCGCTCTGTTCCCCAATCCGGAGGAAACACCGGCTTTCCCGGCGCACCCGGCCATTTGTGTCCACCGCCGAATCTGTCGCCGGACACGATATGCAGTTGGGCCTGCCCGTCCATGAGATCGTCGAGACCGCCGTAGGGTGCACAGGATCGTCGGGCCATTCGTTCCAGACCTGCAACACCGGGCCGCCGACCCGGCAAGGAAGGCCGCGCGTCGTCCCAGCTTTCCCGGAATCGTTCGCGGAACTGTCCGAGCCCGAACAACTCCACCACATCTATATCCGGATCCGATGCAAGGGCCTGCGCCCACCGATCGTAAAGCCTGCTTCCCGCTCGGATGGCTTGCGACCACGCCCTCGGGCTGGAGTACAGCGCACCATCGGCATTCTCCAGAACGCTCGGGCTCAACCCACTGGACTCGAGCGACCAACTCATCAGCCAACGCGCGACCTCGTGGCTACTGCTACTGAAGGGATACAACTCGATGAACCAGCGGTGGATCTCGGCGGCGAGAACTGATGGGGGGGCTTTGCGCTCCACAGACTGGTTGTATCGCTGGCACATGGCCTCCAGCCGGCCGTTCTCATCGAGGAAACGCGGATGGAGGAGCGCGCCGTGCGGGACGGTCTGCGGATCCGAAATGTAGTAGGCCCGAGGGTGGTCGGCGACAGCATATTCGGCGGCCGTCATCGGCACCGGCGAGGGCCGGTACCAGGACGATCCCTCATGGGTAGCGATCACGTGCCCCACCAGTATCCCGTGATCACCGAATTCTCCCGGCGGGAGGAAGGTGACGAGCGGATTCTTAGCGATCTCCGCGATCTCCCCCGGGGTCAACGGACGCGGCAAAGGCTCGAGGGCCGCGCGGAGTTTCGTCTCGAGTTCTTCGCCGTTCACCGGATCTGTTCGCGCCGAGAACCGTTCCTGCAAACCTCGAATAAAGTCCACGGTCAGCGGCTGCGAGCCATGCGCCCGGGAATGCGCGCGAGCAGCCAAATGTCTCGCCCACGCTTCATCTCCGAGTAACAATTCCGGATGCGGCTCACCGGCAGCGATGGCGACCTTCAGGAGCTCGGGGTCGATGAACAGCCATGCCTCCAGTAGCCGCTGTGCCGGTGTCTCGATCCCGAGATCGCGCTCCAGACGGTCGATCTCGGTGAGGTCGGCACGAGCCGGGTCGGATTGGCCGATATTCGACGTCAGTGGGTCGGTGTCATGCTCACCAGTGCCTTGCCAGGGCAGCCAGTTCCCGCGCTTGTCGAAGAAGCTGGCCCTGGTCGTGCCGTACGTGGCGACTTGTTCGCTGGTTTCGCTGATGTAATCGGTGACGATGCCGTTGGCGGGGTCCTCGACGACGACGCGGCCGTTGCTCCCGTCGGCGTCACAACGGTAAACGTACCGACTGGCGTGGTGGCCCACTCCGTGCTGGTCGACGATGGGTTCGCCATCACCATCGACCCGTTCGTCGACCACCACGGCGAAGACGCCGTCACGACGCGCGGGAGACATGGATTCGGCGATCGTACGGACCCACTCAGCGATGTCGTTGTGGTCGGCGAATCCTTGGAGTGCTGCGCCCCAGGCGGTTTGGTGTTCGTCTTGCGTCGCGCCGCCGATTCCGATTTTGCCGAAACCGGTAAAACCATGTCCGGTTTCAGCTTCCGCTCGTTCCAGCACCAGCCGATCACACTGATTCACCAACTCCGAAGATGCGGTGAGGTTCTCGCTGGCCCCAAAGGGAGCACTCACCCCCGTTTCGACCGCGGCTGCGGGGCTCGACGATTCCTCGGCTTCGATCGGATCAGCGACTCCGCCGACGCCATCCGAGAGGGATTCGGCGCGCCCGTCGGCCACATCAGTTGTCGCGGGCCCGTCCGCCGGCTCGCCGAGACCGTCCTCGGGCGGCGCCCGTTCGGCACCGGGCGATCGTATCGGGCCATCCCCCGGATCGTCCACCGCCGTAACGAAGTAAGCGGTACCGTCCGGTGAACTTGCAGCCCCCTCACCAGTCTTGGCCTTGTCCGCCGCGTCGGACGCGATGCCCGGTGGTCGAGCCAGCCTGCCCAACAGTCGGTCGTGCCAGTGCAACAGACTCAAGGCCCCGAAGTGCGGGCGCAGCCCGGCGACCGCGGCCTCGAGCTCCGACAGCTCCGCATCCACCACTATCGAGTCGTCGGCGGCGATGCGCTGCAGGGCCTCGACAATCTCCGGATCGAATCTCGTCTGCAGAACGGCGCGCACCTGCTCTGCTTCACGCGCCTGAACCTCGAAGGCCCAAGGCAAGTGCCGCATCCAGTCGGGTGAGCGGCGTCCCGCTCGCGGAGCTGAAATGGGGGCAGGGGTGGCATCCACCGGCTGTGCATACGATGGAAGCCGCGTACCGCCGTAAAGCGGATCGCCGTAAATTAGGCAATTCTTGACCGCGAGGACCAGTTCCTCCAGACTGCTGAATTCCTCGCCGGGGGACGGTGCCAGATAATGGAAATTCGCAGCCATCACATCGGCAATGCCGACTGCCCCGCGTCCGGCGGCAGGACGGGGGGTCGATACCCGCCATGCGCCCGTAGCGCTCTCCTCGACGGGGATGACCACCGATTGTCCGCGGATTTGCATCACTTCCACCAGCCTGCGGTTGTCCGGTTCAGGTTTCGCAGACTGCATGTATTCCCATATCGCCCCGCTTTGAACCAGCTGGAGCGCAACCTTGTCCGGGCCCGAATTGAAGTCGCTTTGCAACCATTCCCCAGCACTCGATTCCACATGCGTACCCAACCAGTCGAGCACGCCGGGAAGCCAGTTCCTCTGATATCTACCCGGGAATGCTTCCTTTCTCCGAGCATCGATATACGCATTCAACAGCGCCGGTACCAGCAGCTGCTCGAATACTGCACGATATTCGCGCTCCACCTCGATCGGGTCGGGATCCCGGGGCAGCAGTTCGACTCCGAGCGACCCGACGGCGACCGGAATGTATCGAATGTGCCACCCTCGCAGCAGGGCCTCGCCCAGGCGCTTAGTACGTTTGATCGCATTACTCAGCGCGGCGATGAAGTTGTCAGTCTCGGCGACAATCCACAATTCCGGGGTGTCGCCAGGTCCGCTGAATTCGGCGACGTCATATCCGTGCGGGGTTCCGGTACGCCGGTTCAGCTCGGCGTCCAGTGGCCCGCGCGCGAACTCGCCGACCAATCGCAGCCTCGCCGTGTGGCACCGCCCCACAAGAGCCGACAACTCATCCAGCGCAGCCAGGCGGGCGACCAGCGCAGCACGCCCGGGAAGCCCGTCCGCTCCGGTGCCGGACAGCAGAGGTTCGGCTACCGTGCGCAGGGTCGTCAGGTCGACCTCGAGCGCTGCTTGCTCGGCCGCCTCGCGCTGTAGATCGGCGAGCTTGCGATCCACCCAGGTCAGATCAGCAGCAACCAATCGACGAGCTCGGTCGATCGCCACCCGCCAGGCCCGCAATGAATCATCATCAGGCAGACCGATATCCGCCCGTTCGGCCAATGCCGCGCGGCTACGCCGCAGATACTGAACGTATTCCAGCGTCGGAACCAGCGGTTCTCCGTTCGGATCGAATGAAACCGCCTCCCATCCGATGACGTCGGGATCGGCTTCGTCACGCTCGAATTCCTCTCTCGTACCCGACTGAGCGCCAACGCGATCCATCTTCCACAGGAATTTGGACAGACGGAACTCGATCGGAGCATCACTGCGGAACTCGGTGACACTTAGCCAGGACCCGAGCTCCAAGTGTTCGAGCTCCGCCTGCAGTTCGGCCCGCCGCGAATACCGCTGGGCAACACCTGCTCGCGAATCACCGGGGTCGATCCGGTCGCCGCTCGAAGGCCGAGCCAGCTCGGCGGCGGCGACGGTACTCTCGGCAAACCGCTCCCGAAGGATGAGTTCGTGGCTCTCCTCGAGCAGTAGGTTATCGGCAACGACACGGGTCTGCCGTGCACCCCAGACCCCGGTTGTCTCGATGATCACGCGTAGGGTTCGAAGGCTTCGGTACGATTGCCGCTCCAGATTTACACCGGCCAGCTCCAGCAGCCAATCGGACACCTCTGGGTCCGGAACCGTGACGCCGCGCTGCCAACGACTCGCGGTCAGACCCAAAACCGTGTTCGTCACCTTCGCGATGTCGTATCCGTCTTTCTCAGGGGTCACGTCGAATTCGACAACTGCTTCGGGAGGCAGGTGGCCGGCAAGGCCCGCGACTGCCAGGGGATGCGAACGCAGGCGCAGCACAATCCGCCGCGACAACCACCCCTGCATCTCCACCGCGAATTCCACACGGCCGGACTCGAAGTGGGTGAATCGCACCGTCACCGCCGTCGGTGCGACGGCACGGTCCGGCAACGTGCGTGGCTCAAGATACGCGAGCAGAGTTTGGAATTTTGCCGATAGCTCGTACGGCGAGATCCCAGCGAAAGGACCCCCCGCCGACATCGCCGCCAGCCTGCCCAGCGCGGGTGCGGCAGCGCGGACATCTGTCACGGCCGTCATCACTTCTGCCTCGAGCCGCCAGCCATCCCTCTCTCCTGGCTGCGCCACAGCGAAATGGGTGCGCAAAAAGGCCTTCCACCCCTCGGCGACGTGTAGCGCCAACCCACCATCCTGGGTCGGCTCGACGTCTACCGGCCGGTCTTTATCCGGCCTGAGATCTTCAGCAAACCTGATCGCCGCATTCACGTACTCCTGCCGCAACGCTTCTGCCTCGGCCGACGGGATGCTGCCGGCCCCCTCGGTTTCTGGGTGTTCCAGCAATTCCGGGTCGAGCTGTCGCACTGCTTCGATCACCGAGCGCTTATAGGTCGTCAATTCCTCGGGGTTGCCCTGTGAGATTCCGTGGGCCGGCTCGTCGGTTGCCGGCTCCGGCGCCTGTCCGCTACTCGGTCCGTAGGAGTTATCGACCGGTACCGGATGGCCTTCTTCATCGAACAAAACCAGCTCGACCGATTCGACCGACGGGTCGTCCGCCACCTGGTGCAGCAGCCGGACCTCGTCGCCATTCTGATCAATCTCGACCGTCGGCTCGCCGGCGACCTGCTTGCGCCAGACGAGCGGAGTCGGAGCGCTGCCCGTGCGGCGAACCCGCATGACGATGACCGTCCCGGGCCGGCTGGTCCGTATCAAGTCGAATGCGTCAGCGAGACTGTCGAATACGCGGCACGAGGCGTCGAGCTGCTGATCGGTCTCGACGCCGAGCGGTCGCAGCGCATCGTGAAGTTGCCGAGCCAGCTCGCGATTGTGAAACTTTCCCGGCGGGAAGGGCTGTGGCAGGCCTCCCATCCATCGATACACCCGCCGCATCGATTCCAATCCGAGCATGACGATCGGATCGGCCGCCGGGTCCGCCCGTATGGCCTGCCACGCTCTGAAATCGTCGATTCCGTCGCGGACCTGTCGGTAATAGTCCTCGAACAGACCGAACATGTCGTTGTCGAACTCCCCGACGATCGCGCTGGACGCACTGTCGTCCCCGCTGAGCTTCTTCAGCAAGAAGTTCAACATGATTCGGCTGACCCGTCCGCCGCGTTCGGTGTGGACAAGGTCATGTTTGCTGACGTACCGCACCTGCACCTCGGTAGCGATCCGGAACGGATCGAAGTCGGGTCGGTTCACCTCGTCGCGGTACCAGCGGCAGATGGCCCCCAGTTGTTCCCGGGCGGCCTCGACAGTGCCGTAATAGGGATAGAGGAGCAGGCCGTACTGGCACGTCGGGGCCGGCCACGTCTCGGTCGCCTCCCGGTACCCCATGAGTTTCGACAGGTCCGCTTCGGCGGCGGCCTTCCCCTCCGGGGTGAGCGGTTCCGCCTTCCGGGGGCCAGGCTGGCCGTTTACCAACGGCGAAAACAGAATTCCGAATTCGCCCGGGTCGAACGGCCCTGGGACGTACGTCAGTCCCTTTTCCTCGAGGGCGGCGATCTCCTCCGGAGTCAGCTGCCGCTCCAGTACGGCGTAGCCCCAATTTCGGCTCGGCTCCAGATCTCCCCGGATCTCCCCCGCCCGCGGCCGCACCCGACCCCCTATCCGCCGGCTGAGCTCCTGAATGAACTCCACCGTGAGGTCACCATCGCTGGTGCGATGGCATTCGGCGAAGACGCAGGCATCAAGCCAACTGACATACCCTTCGAGATCGTCGAACAGGTACTCCGGGTGCTGCTGCCCGGCCACATCAGCGATATCGGCGAACTTACGCTCCATCATCAGACGATCGAAAGCCGCGCGGTCGGCAGGCGTCTCAATACCCAGCCTGCGCTCCAGGATCTCGCGCTGACGTTCCAAATCGAGATCGCGGAAGCTTGCATCGGCCCCCGGATCGGGCCCGAATCCGTCATTGTCGACGGTGGGCGCCGGCGCTGCGTTTCCGCCCGGGACATCGCCCCTATCGGAGAGAAGCTCGTCGACGATCGCAGCTGTGAACCCGCCAAGCAATACGGGGGGGTCGCCGCGCCCGGTCAACCCCGAGCCGCTCCGGCCGAACCGGAAGTCCTGATCCCAGAAGGGATAGATATGCAGTTCTACGCTCTGATTGCCGAACTGGCAGACGACGTATATCGGTTCCACATTGTGCTGTAGGGCATTCAGCCGACCGTGGTTGATGCGAGCGCGGTGCCGCAGCCCATGATCAATATTGTCCTGCACCACCGCCAGCGGCGATCCCCGGCTGCCGAACGGTGCGAGTGCTTTCGCCAGCCGCTCGAACATCTCGGACGGCACAGCCAGCGCCAGCCCATCCGGAATATGCACGCGCACATGCCGAATCGGCGCCAACGCCGTGGCGAGCCAAGCCGGCCAGTGCAGTGATTCGCTCACCTCGAAGGTCGAATCGCCAACCGACACAACGGCGCGCCGGTCACCGGCCGCACCGCTGATCCCGACCCGGATCCGAACCTCGCCCGCAAAGCGCAACGCGCGCTCAACCCGGTCGGACGCCCCCCAACCCGCCTCATCGATCCGATCGGCCGGCCATCCGGACAGCACCTCGGACAACCAATCCCAGACTCGGGCAGCCGCGGCCAGCCGAGATCCCTCGTCCCCGGAATCCGCCTGGATGGTCAGCGTGGCCGGCTCCCGATCGGCATCGCCACTCGTCACGGCGTTCGCACCGTCCCCGCCCACGAGTACCGAACTCAGCAGGACCTGCGGATGTGCGAACTCTCGATCGTCGACGGGGTGCAGCTGCTGTTCGATATAGGCGGCCAGCACGCGGACGCGCCACGCGATGTCGTCGGCGGCGATCGGCTGGTCCAGTAGTGCACGCAGCTCGTGCGGACGGTAGCTGTCAAGGATCTCCAACCGAAGCTGCAGCACCCCCTTGGCGACCAGCCCAGCCCGATGACCACCCCGCTCGTCCAGTTCCAGTGCAGCGGTGAGCATGTCGTCCGTGACGTCGTCGCGGCCCGCGAAATGCTGCCGCAGCAATGCGAGCACATCATCATCCGAGGCGACCGGCCCGACCGCCTCCGGCGACAGCCACACCATCTGCAGCTGAGACGCGTCTTCCTCGCCCAGGTAGTCTCCCAGCGGTGGAGCGGGTGCCGGCCCGGCCGCGACAGCGCCCTGCTTCCGGAAGAACTCGACGGCCGGGGTGTCCGGGGTGACGAACCAATGCAGTTGCCCCGCAGCTGCATTCCTCGCTTGCTCGAACAAGCGCGTGCCGATGCCGTGGCCGAGGCTGCCCTCGAAAAGGTAGAGACCGTTCAGGATCGTGCCGACAATGCTGCCGGTGCGATCCCTGAGCGGTGACCAGGTGGCCGAACCCCGGACGAATCCATCCGAGGTCACCGCGACCCAGCTGACAGCAGTGTCATTACCCCGAATGGCTGCCGACCGTTGCCGATAGAGCTGATACAGCCCGAACTCGTTCACTCCTTCGTCAGGCTTACCGGCGTACGCGATCTTCAACGATCCCAGGATCTCGGTCCACAGTATCGATAGCCGATCCTCGTCCTGCGCGGGCCGCAGAGTCACCGCACCGATATCGACCGGCTGTCCCATATCGAAAACGGCTGAAACAGCGCAATGCCCGTCCGCGGCATCAGTGGACAGCCGGACACCCGGTGTGCACTCGAGCAACGTCAAATCGGCGGCCGGCTCGGATCCGTTGGCGGACAGGGTGATTGTGACGCGCTCTCGGGTCATCTCGACCTTCAGCAGTCCGTCGCGCTGAGCCGAATCGGCCGTGAACTCCCGTTGTGGATCGAGCAGCAGAGCAGTAACCATCTCCATGGCGACCATCGCCGCACGATCGGCCTGATCGGGCCGCCGCCCGAGCACATCCCGCACCGTTGCGTAAACCCGTTGGAACAGCATGTCTTCGGCGGTCATAGCCGTTCCGCTGTCCCCGTCCCCGGATTCACTGCCGTCTCCGACGACTCGCCGGGCGAGCCGATCATCCTGCATCACACCCTGATCGGTGAGACCGATCTGCAAGGTGCGGCTCGATGAGAGTCCGGTCGTGGCAATGAGCTCCCGGCGAATTCGCTTGACGTATGCCCTCTTGTCTTCCATGGTCGACAAGCTCGTGTAGTCCTGCCAGATTTGCTGTGCCGCAACATCGTCGACGTCGGCATCCGCCAGCAGCGACCGGAGCTTGACGACCACATGCCGATCGCCGCGGCGCACAAACGAGTTCAGCAGCTCCGCGAACAGCGGGTCGATCTCACCACCGGAGACCCATGACCGGAGCGTGGCCACCAGCTTCCGTTCGGCCCGGCCGGCCTTTGATCTCCAGCCCCGGCGCCCGGTGGAGTGTCGAGCGATGTGCTGCAGCGCCCAGTCGTTGACGGCGCGGAATGCGGCGTCCTGCACAGCAAGGCGAACCTTGGGGTCCGCGAACTTCGGCGCGAGCAGAAGCGGGTTGATTCCATCGACGGGTGACTCGGCGGGAGGAATCTCGTCGGTGCTGGTCGCGGTGCCGCGGGGGCCGTGCATCAAACTTTCGAAAGCGGCGAAGATGTCTTTGTACGACCAGGTCTGGGCCAGGTCGGCGGGTAGGTCGGTGACCGTCTTGCCGCCATGGCTGTGGTCGGCATCCAGGTGCATCGCATACCCGGTTTTGGCGGCTGGATGGGGGTCGCCGGGATGGGCGTCGTACACCAGGTATTGGCCGCGGAATTCGATATCGGGATACAGCGCCGCCAGGCATTCCTGGATCGAGCCTTGGTAGCCATCGTCGACCAGTACGACCAGCGCGCCGGGACGGTCCACCGGCACACCACTTTTCGTCAGCAAGTTGGTGAGATTCGACATCGCACCATCGATCTCGTTCTCGGACACGTACGACCGCAACTTCCGGAACTCCTCCGGCAGGCTGAACACAGCACCGTCGCGTTCCCGCTCCTGCAGCGCCGCCTCCACCAGCCGGCGCGACAGTGGAATCACGGTGCAATGCTCGCCGACAAACACCGGGTCGTACACGGCCGCAGCCTGCGCCGGCGGGTAACCGTCGCGGCCCAAGTAGGCCACCACAACGTCGTTCCGCCCGGCCGCCCATGCTTTCGCGGCCTTCAGCATGTCGACCGCATGCTTGGCCACGAACGGCGCCATCCACCGATACAGCGCGTCATAGCCCTGCCGAACCGCGGCGATCCCCTCAGCCGACTCGACGCCCCATTTCCGGCACAGTTGGCTTACCGCCAGCTCGCGGTCCGCGAGGCGTTCCTTCCCGGAGTCCGATCCTCCGGAACCTATTCCGCCCAACCAGCTTCGCAACCGGGCGGCACCGCGCATCGCCACCGGGGCAACCACGAGCCGCACCGCTGTGGCCACATCGGCGGAGCCAGGGCGGGAATCGGTGAGGCTTGCGATGTACCTCCGCAACCGCAACTCGCGTAGTAGCCTGCGCCATTGCTCGACCTCGTCCTCGACACCGGCGAGTTGCTCTTGCAGCCGTGCAATCCCGTCACGTACGACCGCTTCATCGGCGGTGGAATGTCTTTGCGCGAGTTTCCCTTCCTCAGCGCGCAGTGCAGCCACGATGTTCCTGCGGCGAGCCTTCGCTGCCCCCAATGACGCCCGATACTCCCGCACGACTGCGCGCACGTCGGCTGGATCGGCAGGCGACGCCGCATCGACGAACTCGGACAAAGAACGCGCACCCAACCCTGTACCGCTCGCCCGGCCCGGCTCGTTCGTGTCCTGGTCGTCCTGCCGTCGAGCGAGCCCCATCCTGCGGGCGCCGACCCACCGAGTGATCCTGGCGATGCCTACGGCCAGCGTCACAACTGCGAGTGTCATTCCCGCCGCGGCAGCCACGGCACCCGTGGATACCCCGGCGTGCACATGAACGGCAGAAGCCACAGCGTGCATATGCGCTGGCTGTGCCTTCTGCAGCGCAGGCTTGGTCGCCGCAAGCGGGATCGCACCGCGGAACATACGCCGGAACCACGGGCGGCGCTTCGGCTTTTCGGGCTGCGCTTGTTCGGTCGTTTCCAGGGAAGGGGTCGAGCCGTCGTCCGGCTCGGATTCGTGTTGGTCGCCCGCGCCGCTTTCCCCCGCCGCGCGGGCCTGCCGGTTCCGCTCGGCCCCTGCGGTTTCGGATGCCTGATGCGCGTCGAAATGGTTGGCGGTCACCAAGAGTGCACGAATGTAGGCGAACTCTTTCGGATGTTCCAGGTAACGCCGACCGTATTCCGGATCATTGTTCTCCGGCAGCTGGGCTGCGGCGTATTTCTCGACCGACTCGCCGGCGAGGTTGGCGACCCGGATTGTCCAGTATTCGACGGGGTACCCGGACGCCCGCAGCCCGGGGGCGACGGCATCGATGTGCTGGATCGGATCGCTCAATATCGAGAACACCCGAATGGACGGCTCACGTCCGCTGGCAGGGTCCGCCGCAAGGAATACGATCCCTTCGGCGATCCATTTCGCCGTGCGGCCCGCCGACCGCTCGCGCTCGATCAGCGCCGCACCTTCCCGGCGCGCCCGTGCCAGTGCGAGTGCGGCGCGATCCCGGAGTGCGCGAAGGATCCTCGGCAGATTATCGGTCGGGATTCCCGCGCCTGCGAGGAGCGTCATCACCTTCTCAGCGAAATCAAGCTGCTCGGCGAAATCGAGTTCCGGCCGATTTTCAATAATCCGCCATTCCTGTTTTATCCGCTTTATAAGCTCTTTCGCGTCAGGTTCGCTGATATCCCGGTCACCGAAGAGTGAATAGAGGTCGACGATGAGCGAGTCTTCGCCAGCACCGATAGTGAATGCCTCGATATCCTCCCGCAATTCTGCAATCGCCTGCTCGTCCGGAGGGACGGGCGCGGCGTATGACCGATCTTCCGCGTCTTCGGACAGAACGGCCTGCCAATCGACAGCCCCTTCGACAAGCCGCAGGTGCGGTGTGCGCGCCGCGTCTCCAGATCGCTGGCGATGCTGTTGCGCCGGCTGATGGGATTGATCGTGGGCTGCGGTCCATGCCTCCTCGGCGCGCGCAAGATCAACAGACGCGGAAGCATCGTCGCTCTCGGGGATCTGCGCTAGCAGGGCTGAGATGAACGCATACTGCTCTCCCGTGTAAGCGTCGAGCCGGAAGTCGTCCGGCTGAGATGCCTGGTGAGAGTCAGGCTGCCAGGGCTCTATCGTGCCGGTCCGGTCCTTACCATTGATCTTGTGGATCCGGTAGTACTCGATCCTCGGGTCGTCCGGATCAATATCGGGAGCGAGCAGCCTGATGAGCTGGCGGGGGTCGGCGGCGGCCGTCACGACGACATAGCTGCCGTCCGGCCGTCCACCGATTCCGTCCGTCACCTCTGAAATCCGCTCAGCCCCCAGCGCAGCGAGATACCTGCGCCCAAGCAGAATTTCGGCTGCCCTCCAGACCAGCGGTTCCTGATACCGAAGGCCCCAGAGCGCCTTGGGGACCTGCAGATCAAGTCGGGGGGCCTCCCCGGCTCGATCGCCGGGTGGCTCGTCGCCTACCGGTCGCTCGGCTCGGTGTGGCTGTTGCCCGGTAGGTCCGTTGGGTCCGGCGTCGTCGACCACCGGCGAATCGGGCGCTCGCTCGGCCGAAATGTAATCGGCGGAACCGTCATTCGGATCCGCAGGTGAGGGGGGCGCGGCGGCGAGACCGCGGTCCAGGAGGGCGGTATTCAGATACGGCCGGTCGCGATCCACACCGGAAGCCTCGAGCTCGTTCAGAACGATGCTGAAGAAATCGTCGAAGGTCACGGTCAGACCCTCACGCTGCATCTCCCTAGCCGTTTTCAGCGCCTTCGTAATGGCACGGACACGCTCGGCTCCGAAGCTCGTACTGGGGTCCTTCTTCATCATCTCGGGCGATGGCTCCGCAGCGATACCCACACCCCTGCCCCGGGAATAGCTTAATGCTGGAGTATCCCAACCGAACACAATTTCCGGATGACTCTCTTGTAACGCGAGTACCCACTCACAAACCCGCTCCGCGGCCTCGATTTCATCCACCCAGATGACAATTCCGTCGCTACGATCCTGGATCGGTCCAGCGATTTTGGCCTTGAGTACCCCCCGGAACTTCTCCTCGTCGTTGATTAGTTCCTCGAGTACGCGCCCCATCACCCCGAGCCTTTCGGCATATGCCACGTTCAGATATACGCGAAACTTGATATCGCCGGGTTGCACTCCAGCTCGCGCGAGGTGCACCCACGCAGCGGCCTCGACGTGGTCAGACAGAGTCGGATTGTCCGGGAGCATGAAATTGCTCTCTTGACGGCCGACCTCGATCGGGCCACTCATGCACCGTTCTACAAGATCGACCAGGGCACCCAGGTACGCCGCGTAATCCCCCTCGGTGATAACTGAAGATTTATCGTGATGTACGTACTCCGCATAAATGTCCTGGTAGTAACGGACAGAATCTGGTTTCGACCAAATACTCAGAAGGAAATATTTCAACCTATCCAGCGAGAGGTCCGGCGGTTCGACACCATTCAACCGATGGGTCAGCTCCCAAACCGCCACCAGGTCGTCGTGCGACATGTCCGGCAGCAATTCGCGCAATTCCTCGAGATATTTCGGCCGACCGAATACCTCCGGATAATCAGCAACCGCCCGCGCCAGCAATTCATCGCGCTGCGCACGCAACGCCCCGAGTCGGCCCAATAACCGTTCGAGCCGATACGTCAGATCGCCGGGCATGTACCGGTTTTCCTGGCCTACCGGACCGGGGTTCTCGCGGTAGTGGGCTCTCATCTCAACGTTGATCAGCTCGAACTGCCGCTCGAACCGCGCTATCTCGGCGTCGAGTTCCCGCATCTCGGCCGACAGCAGCGTCCACGTCTCCTCGTTGAATTCGTCTGCACTGTGCGCGCTTTCGGGATCCACGGCTGTCGCGGGCGGGTCCGCCGGCTCACCGGAACCCTCCCCAGGCAGTGCCGCAATGCTTGACAGTGGCGTGGCTTCGAATCGCCCCGTGAGCTGTGTCATCCGGATGAAGGCCAGGAGGCTGATCGCACGCGCACGCTTCCCGGTAACCCGGCCTCGGCTGAGGTCCTCGTCAGCGCCGGTGGCCGCCGATTCAGCGAGCCACCGCTCAGCCGCTGACTGATGCTCGGCTGGAAGGCCATCGATGTTGCCCGCCAATGCCTCCGGATCGTCGAGGCGAGCCGCATCGACCAAGGCGGTGGCAAACGCGTTGTCGGCCAGGAGCGTGCGCTCGATGTCCTCGACGGCCTCCACATCGACCCCGAGCGCCATCGCGACATCGGCGGTCGACTTTCCCTGGCGCAACCGCAGTTCGACATATTCTAGCTGGCCGGGGTCGAGATCCACGGCGTCCAACACCGCCATCGTCGCCGGCCCGACCACCACCGTCCGCCCGGCATGCACCCGCTGGAACGCAGCCGCCAGCGCCTGCACCAGTGCGCCGAACGCATCCCGGTGCAGAAGATTCAGTTCCGCCGTCGTGATACCCATCGCCGCCCGCGCATCCGCCCGCGACAGGCCCCGCGTGTACCGCAACGCGAGGTAGCGCCGGTGATCCGGGCTGAGCCCAGCGATACAACCCGCCGCCAGTTCGTCGGTCGCCAGCGCGACGACCTGCTTGCCATACCCTGCATCAGCCGCCCGCATCACATCGCGTCGCAGCTGTTCCAGCTCCAGCGGCGGCCCACGAGTATCTGGCACGAGCCGCGAATCAGTATTCGGCAGAGGCGATTCCGTGCTCGGATATCGCGCCGAACCGTCCGGCTGGGAGCCGGTCGGCTTGTCCGGGTGCTGCCGGCCCGAAGCCGGCCCCGACTTATCTCCCGTCGAAGCGGAGGACACCGATCCGGGGTCTGCCTGGCTGAGGCCGAGGGATACCAGCAGTGCCTCTGCCATCTGCAACTCGGCTGCCGCAGACCACAATTCGGAGGCAGCAACGCGCAGCAGGCCGATCTCCTGCTCGGTTGCTTCGAGTCCGGCGATGGCGGTGGCGAAGCCTTCTGGATCAGTCATCTGAGCGATGAGATTCATAACTCCTGTGGCCGAATCGGACTCGTCGTCACTCGAGGTCTGGTCCACCTCGCCCTTGCGACGCTCAGCGGCTCGGCCGTAGACAATGGCTTGCAGGCGGTTCCATGCACCGACCCAGGCCATCGAGGCCACGGCATAGCCGAGCACCAGGCCGGATCCGTCGGCACCGGATATTATCTGCTGAAGTCGACCGAATTGACGAGCGACTGTCTGCGCGACGGGCTTTTCACCGTCTTGCGTCATGAGAATATTCAACAGGGCCGAGAACGTCGCTACGAGTCGGGAATAGAAGATGGCGTCGGACGGCGAAACGGTCTGCGGCGAAACGGATTTCCCGTCAGCTGCGGGTTCTGCCTGCTGTGACGTCGTCGCCGCTGCTCGAGCGTCTTGATCCACGTTGCTTTCCGAATTGGCCACACCATGTTCCGAGTCATGCTCTGTCGCCGAATCCGGCTGAGCAACAGCCGAATCCGTCTCGCTCTCGTCATGAATCGGCGCGTACCAGCCGTCCTGTTGGGCTCGAGCCTCCAGATCGGCCAGCACGTCGTAGCCGCTCGCATCGCCATTCTGAGCCCGCAGATACGCTTCGTCGGCCGTTCGGAGAAGCGTCTCGCGCCGCTGTCTTTCCTCCTCGGGCAGTCCAGTGGTCTCGGTCCGGTCGGCGAACTCGGCAAGGCTGGCGACGAACTCGTCGGCGCGCTCCTGCAGGGTCGGACCACTGTCGGCCTGGCTCACCCGACCACCCGGCTCTGTCCGCTGTCCGGCCGTACTCCGACTACCGTTACCGACGTGGGTGGGACCGGAAAGTGCGCTGCCGGAAGGCGTTTCGGCCAGTGCGGGCTGAAGCTGTTCGAGTGTGGCAACGGGCGCGCCCGCACGGGATCCGGTCCTCTGGTTCGCGGCAGCGGATGCGGCGGCCTCGGGTGTCGCGTGAACCTTTTCGGCACGGCGAAGTTCCCGGACCGCGCTCGCGTGCTCCTCTGCCGCCCTTTCGGCCTTCCGGATCATCTCGTCCTGGGCAGCCGCGGCGTGCGTCTCCGCCACAGCGGACTTGTGCTGGGCGACTTGCAAAGCCTCCCGGGCCGCGCGCTGCTCGGCCACGACGGCCGGATCGCCGGGCGCCTGGGCGACCGACGCGGTGGCTGCGTCGTACTCGGCCTGCGCCGCATCCTTCTCGGCGTCTGCCTCGGCGGCGGCATCGGCGGCGATGGCGTGATGGGTGACCGCGACCCCGACCCCGGGATCACGTGAGTTCGTGTACAGCCAGTTCGTCAGTGAATCGATAATTTCGGCCATACCCGGATCACCATTGCGCCCGGCACGCGCCGGACGCTGGATGTTCTCGGCCGGCGCGTCGGGATCATGCCCCACGACCAGGACATAGAGCCCGCCGAGTTTGCGCACCTCATCACTGATCGGGATATCGGCGCCACGACCCAGCAGCCCGGTAGCCACCGTGACCTTGTCCAGTTGTCCGGCTTGTTCTTGAATGTGTATCAGGTGCAATTCCGCCAACGCGTTCGCGTCGCCGGTCGCCACCAGGTGGCCGTGCTCATCCGGGTTGAACCAATCGCTATTCTCGGGCGACTGTACCCATTCCATATTCTCATGCTTGAGGAACCACGCCATATCGATGCTGTTGTGGACCTCTAACCCTTTTTCGGCGAGCATCCCGGTAAAGGTCTCAACCATGTCGTTGTACGGATTGATGACCAGCACCGCACGCCGTTTCGCGTTTTCGGCCACCACCCGATCGACGCCATAGGCGTACATCTGCTCGTCGGTTCGCTTGACATTCTTCTGGATTATCAGCTTGGACTTGAAATAGTCTCTGATCTGCATCATGCCATGGACCGAGAACCGTCGCTTGATCTCCTCCGCCGATTTACCCCACAGCGTTCCCGACATTACGAATAGGGTGTCGTAATTCTGCTCGCTGTAGCACTCGTCGTTCGTGATCACGACCGTGTCTTCGGAACCACCGATGGCAGTCATGTGCGCATCATGCTTGGCCTGCACCGCCTGCTGCAGCCCATCCTGCCACTCGCTCTGCGACGACTGTTTGGCATCGCGCATCGGCTTGCCGTCCACATCACCGAGCACGATCACCTTCTTACCGTTCACATCGACGTGCACCGAGTAATGACGCTTTTCGATCATATATTCGGCACCGACGGTCCGAGTGAATATATTCTTCTCGTCGGCGGTAAATTTACGGCCGGGTTCTTCGAGCCGTTCGGCCCATAGCTTTTCTGCCTTGGTAACGACCTTGTCGCCCACTGCCGGATTACCACCCATCCGACCTCCGAGCATGCCGAACATGCGACGGGTGATTCCGAAGTCCTTATCGGTCAGGTTACCCGCTTCCTTCTGCTCGACCAGGAATTCTCGCATATTCTTCCAGAGCGCCTTCTCGGGTTCGCCCATCTCCTCGATCTCGCCACGGCGCAAGTAATGTGGAGTGTCCTGCGTGACGAGGACCCGGTCCCCTTCATCGATGATCGCGAAATGCCCGGGCGGAGGATTCTCGTACAATCTGCCGGTCTTGTTTTCATCGTCGGTGAGCAGCAGAATCGTCGGCACATAATTCTCGTCGGCCGGGCTCCTGGCTCCCTCGAACGTACCGTGTGGATCCCAGCGCTCGACCCGGTATC
This sequence comes from Nocardia albiluteola, assembly GCF_018860155.1. Classification (GTDB taxonomy): domain Bacteria; phylum Actinomycetota; class Actinomycetes; order Mycobacteriales; family Mycobacteriaceae; genus Nocardia; species Nocardia albiluteola. The sequence goes on along the minus strand of NZ_JAHKNI010000004.1, from coordinate 585,881 downwards.
CCAGCAGCGATCCCGCCTCGACGTAATACTCCTTGAGCGCACGGTTGGCCAGCGTCTCGGTGGTCGTAATGACCTGAACGATCCCCTCACGGGCCGATACCCACAGCGACAGGCCCAGGGCCACCATGGTTTTGCCCTGAGCGGTGCTCATCTGAGCCATCACGCCGTCACGCCCGCCCAGCATCGCCCAGACCTGGTTCCACCGCATGACCTTGCCGGTCGCCCGGCGGACCGATTCCACGATCGACAACAAAGCCGTCAGCTCGTCACCATGCTGCTGCATTTCCGCCAGTTCGTCGCCGGACAGCTCCCGCATCGCGTCGCGCTCCACCTTGTAGTAGCGCAGCAGCCGGATAGCGGCCCGTCGATACAGACGGGTTTCGCGGGAACCCGGATCCTTGGTCGAATTCCTATGGGAATCACTGAATTCGCGAAGCCTTCTCAATGCGTCCTCCGCATTGTCCAGGTGGACTTCGTCGGATTTTTCGAGGCCGAACAGTCGAGCCAGCCGCTCCCGCAGACGTTCCGGCAACGACCGGTCGGGCTCGTGGCGCTCCGGGCGGGTGTGCACCTGCTTCGGCGGCTCGGCGGCCGCGTGCGCCTTGTCTGCCGTTGCACCACGCTCGGTTCCGCCCTGATGCGCACCGGCGTCGCCTTCCCCGGCTTCGGCCCGGGACACCGCCGCCTCGGCATCCCCCCTCTCTCGAAGGGTCTGCGTCACCCGCGGGTCATCCGCAGCGTGCAGCTGCGCTTCCATCTCGGCCAGCATCGGGTCGAACGGCTCGCCCGCGGCCTCGGCCTGGCGGCGCAGGGTGTCGACGTGTTCCTCGACGGACTTCTCGACCGCCGTCTTGTAGGCCGCCTGTGCCTGCTCGAGCGCCTCCCGCGCACGCCGGAGGACCGGATCCTCGTTCGCCTGCCGTAGCGCCTCGTCACGGGCGGCTGTGGCCTGGTCGAGCACGGCCCTGGCTTCGTCGACCGCCTGCTGCGCCTTTGCCAGGTCTTCCTCGGCTCGGCGCTGGTCGGTCGCTTCGCGTAGGGCGGATTCCGCCCGGTCGAGCGAATGCCGCAGCGGCGCCGACGCCAGCTTCTCGTCTTGTACTGCGAGCTTTTCAACCGGCTCGGCGCGCTCCTTCAGCTGGTCTGGGGATGCCTCTTCGTCGCCGAACATCTCGTCGCACCGCGCTTTTGCCGAATCGAGTGCGACTTGCCTGCGGTCCAGCTCTGCCTGCGCCTCGTCGACCTTGGCCTGGGCGGCGGCCAGCGCCTGCGCCAGCTCGTCCTGCTTCGCCTGTTCCGGGTCTACTTCCCCGGCCTTGTCGGCGGGCTGATCCGCGCCGTCGTATGGGGCGCTCCCGTCGTGTTCGGGCTTCGTCGGGTCAGCGCTGTTTGCTTCAGGCGCAGCGTTTTCCGTTGCGGTGGCATCGTGTTCGGCTGTGGCGGTCTCGTGCCCCGCCGTGGATTCGGTTGCGGTCGCATCCTTTCCGGTGCCGGTTGACAACCGGCTTGCGTCAGGTTCGGCCGTGACCAGCACGATGACCGAATCCTGGTGGGCAGCATCGGAATTACCTTCGTGCGTACCATGCTCGCCGGATCCGGGGTGCGGAGCGGGGGCGGCACCGCTCCGGCTCGTCGCGCCGGTCGCGGTCAAGGTTGCGTCGCCGGTGGTGGAATCAGCGGGCGCGCCGTCGATCGGGTGCTCACGTCCGGACAGATCGGACGGTTCGCTCGATCGTTCGTGAGTGATCGGTTCGCCAGCGTCGGGTCCAGTTGCCTCGGTGCCGGCCTGTGGGACATCCCCACCAGGATGAGGAATTTCGGCAACTTTCCCGGTGGGCTGTGTGGCGGAATGAGCGGGCTGGGTGTCTTCGGGCGTTGCGGCAGCTGACGTAAGGGGGTTCGGGGCGGCCTCGACCGGATCGCCAGCGGCCGTTGCCTTTGCGCCGGAATTGGTCGAGACCGCATTCGGCTTGCGGTCGGCGGTTATCTCGCCCGCTCCTGGATTTGGTGCGCGAGTCTCCACTGCCCCACCCCGGCTCTGCGCGCCCGCTGCCGAACCGTCGGTGGGGACAGTCCTTCTGGCAGGTTCGGCGCCGGGAGCGCCCGCGCGGGTATGGCCGCCCTCGGCGGTCGGGTGTGGGGTGCCGACACGCGGTGCGGGCTGCGGCTGTTCGGCGGCGTCCGCCTTCGGGCCTTCCGGTGCGCTCGGCGAACCGGCCCTGGGCCGCGCCGGGGTCGAGCCGTTGACGGCGTCGGCGGCTCGCGGTGAAGACGACGAATGGGACTGCGGCACACCGCTTTCAGATGACGAATCGCTACCAGACGCCGACGGGTCAGCGGACGCCGCAGAGCCGTCGAACGAAAATTGTGCACTGCCCGGAGGCGGTCCGCCGGGCGGTGCCGGTCCACTGCCCGGTCGTATCCACTTTTCATCGACACCCTGTTGCCAGAGCGTTTTGTAGTTCTTGTCGAGCTGGTTGAAGGTCTCGATGTCGGCCGGATCGGCGTTCTGAAGCCGGGCCGACGCCTCGAGCAGATTTTCCAGATACACCGACCGACTGGCCCGCTCGTTGACTCCCCCGGCCCATTTCCTCCCCTGGTCGACCGCCTCCATGCCCGCCGTAACCGCCAACGTAGTAAGGCTGAAGGAGTAGTCGATCTTCGACGCGTTGATATGACCGGTGTCGACCAGTTGCTGCAACGCCTGCCCCGCGATGCCGCCCGCCCACATCGCGCCCGTGGATGCCGCGGTCCCGATCCCGAACTCGACGGCGCTGGTCATGCCGTGCGACAGGTCGATACCGAACCGATCGAGAAGCGCCGGCATGCCGAACTCGACCAACGGCCGGACCCCACCGGCAGCCGCCCACGTCAGCCCCTGGCCGAGCATCTCGCCCAGGTCGAAGCTGTGGCCGTGGTCGACTGCCAGCTGAATCCCGGTGTTGACGGCCATGCCCTTGAGGCCCTCCTCGAAGGCGCTCATCGCGAACTTCTTCAGGAGTGTCTTGGCCACGCCCTCTTCGAGCATGCGGGCAAGGACGGCCTCCAGCTTGGTGCCGAGGTCCGCGCCGGCCTGGCGGATCAGGTCGAGCCCCGCCGCCTCGATCGAGGCCATCGCCAGCGGCCGCATCGCCATCCCCCATGGCGTGGTCGACAACGCCCACCCTGCCCTGATAAGGCTTTGCAGCGTCTGCGCCGCAATGAACTGCATCTGCCACTGCGTGCTGCTCATCTGCTTGCCGGCCGCCTGGGTAGCGGTCCCGCTAACCGATCCCCCTCGAGCAAGGGCCTGAACCGACATGTCCCCAGACAACATCGGCTGTGCCGACTCGTTGAACGCCTCCGCGGCGGCGCCCGTGTAGTAGTCCTGCACCTGTCCCAGCGACGAGTCAATCTCGGAGTACACCTGCCCGCCCAGCCGGGATGCATAGCCGCAGAGGTTGCCGCCGTACTCGATCAGGCCCTGACCATCACCTTTCGGAAACTCGGAGCAGTTCGTGACATCGGTCACCCACGGGGCAATCGGAAAAAACTCGTTCGCCACTACGGCCTCTGCCCGCGCCTGTCTTCGCGATCACCGCGGCCGACGCAGCCTGCCTTCGAGCGCAGCGAATCACCCACTACCGGAACGGAATCCGGGCACGTAGGGACCGCTGCGGTAGGCACCCCGGAAGCATAGGAAGATCGACTTCCGTTCGGGCGCGCGGTTAATCCGACCTTAAGATCGCCCACGCGTCGACGACGACCGCCGAAGCGAGCAGCGGTTGTCACAGGCCAGACCGGAATCGCCACTACTCCTGCCGCTCCCGGAAGCGCTCCTCGAAATCGGTGATGTACCTCGAGGGCGCGGTCGAGGACGACGATTGCTCCAGAACACCGTCGTCTCCCACGTTCGCCGGAATTCCTGACGATCACCAGGACCGACGCAGCACTCCCCGGCCGCCCGGGTCGTCGACTCCGCCGTCGCCCGACTGCGCTGCGGGCGTCGTGAGCGCGGACAGCGGATCCAACGGGTTGGGCATTGCGGGCACCAGATCCTCGAGACCCACCCCGGCCATGGCCTGCGCCTGAACGGGACCCATCAATTCCGCTGTCTTGCGGTGGATTTCGGTGACGGCCTGCTGGTGTGCCTGCGTCACCGCGGCGGCGATCTCGGGGTAGTCGAGATCACCGATGTCGTTGGCGAAGGTGGTCTCGGTGATCACGCCGTTGGCGTTCACCACCACGGTGACTCGACTGTTGGCCGCCGTGCCGGTGGCGGTGAGCGCGGCCCATTCCCGTTGCGATTCGGCCAGCGTGGCCATTTGTGCCTTGAGCTGGTCCATGGCGTCGGCGAGGCGGTTGCGCGCGTGTTCGTCGATGACGATGTCGTCGTTCATGGACGCCTATGTCCCGATCGTTTCGATGGAGGTGATGATGCCGGAAATGTCGTCGCATTCCTGCACTTGCTTGATGGCCGAGCGCAGGCCCGCAGCGTATCCATTGGTACCGCACAGCGATTCGGAGATATTCGACAGTCCACCTGAGAAGCCCTGAACCTGAGCCTCGAGTCCGCTGGGACCACACCGGATCTTGTCGCCGTACGAGTCATTACCGCACAGACGCGTCAGCTGTTGGCCGCCGGATTCACCATCGAAGCTCGACTTGAGATCCGCGACATCCTGGCCGGCCTCTTCGATCCGAGTCGCGGTTCTCTTCATCATCTCGATTTGGATCTCGATGGTTTCACTCATTACGCATCCTCCTCGGTTCGCGCCGGTCCGACCGTCAGGCCCGCGATCTCCAGCTGATACAGCGCGGCGTCGATATCGCTGGTACCGACGTCGAATACGGTTGTCAGATGGCTCGGGGTCACCGTCCGGGCTTCTGCGGCGGCCACCAGCTCCTCGATCGATTCCCTATGTGCGGCAGTCGGTTCGACCGGGACGCACTGCAACAGGAGAGTCGTGAGTACCTGTGGGTCGCCGACGCCGGGAATCGCGGTGCCGAAATCGTGTGGCTCCGGCGACTGCCCGCGGCGCCAGCAACGACCGTCGTGCCAGTAGCAGAACGACAGCAGCCCCGTGCCCGCCCTCGAGTTGAGCACCGGGTCGGCCACCCAGCTCGGCGCCCCGGCATAGAGGTCGGGGAGTCGGTCGTTGTTGTTGTAGGCGGCATCGAGTTCCGGTGCGTCCCATACCCCTCCGGACAGCACGGCACGCCCGCCGGGCAGCATGTACATCGTCGAGCCGCTACGGCCCGCCCCTTCGAACACGCCCAGAGAGGGCAGCACCCGAGGCCCCATGGGTGAGCCTGCGGCCACGAACGCGGCCGACAGTACCGCCCACCGAGCCCACATCACCGCGGGTTCGGGCAGGAGATGGCTCGAATCATGTGGCCGCACACCGTTTTCCGCATCCTTGCGAGCGTCGGCCGCGGCACGGTACGGCATCCGGGTCTGTCGCCCGCCGTTCCGTAGGTAGGCGGCCAGCCAGACCGGAAGCCTGTCTCGCGGATAGCGCGCGAGGTCGGCCTCGTACGATTCCGGGGCAAACAACCACCCCTCCGGAAAGGGATTCTGGCCACGGTCGTATTCGATGGCGAGTTTGCCGCTGTCGGTGAGCCGCAGGATCATCCGCCACCACGGTCCCGCGGCGTCGGCCGCGGTGAGCTCGCGCTGTTCGCGGGCCATGCGAATCGTCTCCGAATCCACCCCGAATTGCACCGACCGGTCCTCGACGTCGAACGAGACGCGCGCCAGGCTTTGATCGACGGTGAGCGCGAAAGTGACCGTCAGCCGCTGCCACCCGGCCGGCGCCATCGATACGACCCGCTCGACGATCCGTACCGCCATGTCCTGGGCACGCGAATCGAAGGCAGTACCGAGTGAATCGGAAACCACCGCATCGGTTTTCGGCTCTACTCCCGCGGCGGTCGACACGGCTGCAGCGTATAGACGCCGGCCTGGACTCCAGCGGCGCCTTAGTCGAACCTTAAGATCGCACCAGCCCGTTCCCACCGCCGAGAAAACCCGGTCCCGCGCCTACGATTCCGACGATGTGTAATCGGAGCGGCTGACCGGCGAACAACGGCGCCCGCAACGACAGTGGAGGCGGTGCAGGCGTGCGAATAGCGGTCGTCACGGATAACACCAGGATTTCCGATCCCCTCATCGAGGTATTCGCCGCACACGGCCACCGCGCGACCCGGGTCCATCGCAGTGACGAGTTATTCTCCGCGGCCCGCTGGCTCGATGCCGTCGTGCTCGACACCAAACTGCAGGATCTACCGGGAATTCATGTCCTGCAACGACTCCGGGAGTTCAGCGATGTGCCGGTGATCATGCTGACACCGAAGGGCGATGAGCACCCGATCGTGCGGAGCCTGCGCTCGGGCGCCGACGACTGCGTCACCAAGCCGCCGCGACCCATCGAGCTGCTGGCGCGGCTGGAGGCGATCATGCGGCGCTGGATGACGCCGATGTCGATGGAATCCGTGGTGGTCACCGGCGATGTGCGAATCGATCTGGCCGCGCGCAGCATCGACGTGGCGGGCACGCCCGTCGGGCTCACCCGCACGGAATTCGACATCGCCGCCACGCTTGCCGAATCGGTGGGCGCCGCCGTGAGCCGCGAGTATCTGACCGACCGGGTGTGGGGAGATCCGCGGGGCCCGGTCTCGCGGCCGCTGGACGTGCATGTGGCCGCGCTGCGGGCGAAATTGAACCGGCCCGGGCTGATCACGACGGTCCGGGGGTTCGGGTATCGCTGGGGCCTCGAGCTTGCCGTCGCGGCCGAATGATCGACCGCGACGATCCCCCCGCTCCGGCTCACGCGTTCCACATACCGGCTACTTTATTGTCGGCTCCCACAATATCTGTGTGCGCATTCTCCCGGAGCGAGTTGAGCCGGTCGCAGTGGTCCTTGAGTAACGCAACATGTTTCATCAATGTCTGATGCTTGTACTGGAACTGCTCATAGGCGCTCCCGGACCACACGGCGCCGAGATTGTTCGCGGTCGAGTGCAGGTCGGACTCGTGCCGGCCGATATGCTGATGACCTTTTCTGAGGCCGTCGTTGGCGTCCTGATGAGTACTGGCGTTGTGCCGGATGAGACCAGCCACGATAACCTCGCTAGCTCTGCCGAGGCAGATTGACGAATACGCTGCGACTCTCGGCCTCGGTGGCGGTGTAGCCACCGCGACCGTGGTCGAGCAGTTCCTTGAGATCTTTCAGAGCGGCCTGCGCCTTCATCCCCTCGGCCATCGCGCTTTTGGTTGCCGAGCTCCAGGATGTGCTGAACTCGCCCCGAATGCCTGTGCTCGATGCCTCGGCAACCAGATTGCTGACGGTGTGGATGGTCTCCGCCAGCTCGTCGAGGTGGCCTCCATACTTGGCCGTGAGCGCAGCGTGCTGTTCCGGGTCGATACGGTGATCACCGGCAGGTTGGCTCATGATGCGACGGTATCTCCTCGATCGAGGCGGCGATGCTTCCTTAATGCAATCCGAAGATCAGGCGGGACGCTCGTCCCGAAGTGCCTGCACCACCGCGGCAATCCGCGTGTTGATCTGGGCCAGTAGCTTTTCCGCGTCAGCGGGGACGGCCACCGGCGGATTCTCGTCGGTGATGAGGTAGCGGCCGTCGTCGGCCAGATCCCGCCAGGGGATGGAGTATCGAGTGCAGCCCTTCGGCCCGAAGGCCGAACGTGCCTGCGCGATACCGACATTGCCGATCCGCTCGATCGGCGCATCGAGAAATCGGGCCGCCCGGGCACTCGCGGATTCCGCGGCGAAGGCGTTGTTGCGCACCGCGGACCGGCCGTAGGAGTAGTCGAGTCCCTCCCCCTCGCCGACCAGCACGATATTCCCGAGCCGCCCCGGACTCGCGCCGGGTAGTTGCGCCACCACGACCCGCGCCAACTCCACCGCGGTGCAGAATGTAACAACGAATCCATCGCTGTAGCAGGGCTCCTCGCCCGGGATCTGCCGCACCACGACCCCGTGGGGGCCGCGGCGAGCCGCATGGATGCGGACGAGGTCGTCCTCCCCGTCATCGAGGGTGCCGGAGCTGATTGCCTCGACGGTGATATCCGGATGGGCCAGCGTCTTTCCCAGCAGGTCCACATCGAGTCCGGGTATTGCCCGTACCTCGCGAAGCGCGCGCAGCTGCTGGGCGTGGTATTCGTCGGCGTCCATAATTCGGCTGACGGCGCACAGCGGCGAAGGCAGCCACCCGGCGTTGGTCTCCTCCCACAGGGCGCAGAAATCGATATCGCTGAGGGTCCAGACCGCGTTCATAGTGGTGAGACGCTCATTTCTCCTCGACCACCGGAATGGTGGTGACCGGCGCTTCGCCCATTACCGCGTCGAGATGGCGGCGGCTCAGATAACCGGGACTGCGATGCGGTTTCTGTTCGTTGCCGCGGCCCGCGGCGGATGCCGGTCCGCCCATGCCGCCGGGGTAGCCGGTGCCGGCTCCCTCGGGCTCGGCCGACGCGGCGCGTACGGAACTCATCGTCTCCTCACTGGCGGGCGACATTGCGCCGGCGCGGGGGAACAACCGCGCGGTGGCCGTCGCCCCCTGCTCGGATTCGAGGCTTCTGGACGACTCTCCGGCCGCGAATCTTTCGACCCCACCGGCCCCCTTGCCGCCTTCCGTAATATCGGCGGGCCGGGCACTCGCAGCCCTCAGAAGATCGGCCGTATTTTGCGCGGCTTGCGCGTATTGCTGCTGCGAACCCACCCCCTGCGCGATCGGGCTCAATGCCTGTTGGGCGTCCTGTCCGAGCCCTTCTGCCATATTGGACAGGGTGCCCGACTGACCCGAAGAATCGGGTGTGTAGGCGGCCGGGGTCACTGCCGCACCCGCATTGGGGTCCGTCGAATTGACCGAATCGGCAATGGTCGGGGACGAGGCGGAGAGATTTTTCAGGCTCGGTGATTCCAAGCTGTTCAGGCTGGGCAGGGCGCCGCCGGGAGAGGCAGGCGCGACGAGCGTGCCACCCATTGTCGGCATTGACGGGACACCCGCAGTCGGAGTGCCGGTCGGAACGGACACCACGCCGTTGGCCGATGGTGGTGCCGGCGCGGATGGGTTCTTGGAGGGAGGGGGCGGGGTCGGATCGCCGGATGTTCCCGCGGTGCCATTCGCCGCCGCCGTGGGGACCGGCAGCGTCGGCGCTTGTGAGGAAATCCAGTCATAGGGTTTCTGATACCAATTGGCATACTGCGCTACGTGATATTTTAAAAGAGCAGTTCCCACCGAATCAGCATGGTCCGGCCCCGCTATTCCATCCTGGTAGTATACAGCAATCTTTCCCGATGAAGCCGGGATCGAAATAATCCCCGACAGATGGGTTGTGACGGCAACTTTTCCGTATGACGTTCGATCAACGGAGGTCACCGCATCCGCAGGAACTACCACGGTGCCTGGAGGAATGTATTTATACCCAGCCCCGTAATTTTTACTCGCTGGTTGCCCATCGAGATATGGCATGTACGCGATAGTCGTCGAAAGGTAATCAGCGGCCTGCTGTAGCAGAAAGGCGGTGTACATCATAGGGCTGAGCAGCTCCGGCGACGAATTGATATATTTCTGCATCGCCGCGGCACACTGATCCTTGCCATTGCCGGTCCACACCGTCGGATCGGACTTGCTCGCCCCTACCCTCATTGCCCCCTGCATTTCATTGCTGAAGCGGGCGAACCCGTGCTGCAGCTGCGTGGCGAGATACGACCACCCGTGGGCGGAATTGGCCAGGAGTTTCGGCTGAGCCTTACTGAGACCGTATAGATGCGTCCATTGCAGAGCACTGGGTGATTCCGCTTTGTGAATCTGCGGCGCGAATGTGCCGCCATAGGATGGACTACCTTTTTCCTTATAGCTTTCCCAGTTGCCGTTGTCGGGCAGTTTGCTCCACTGAGTGACATTCTTACCGCCAATGGAAGCAGGCGGGGTCGTCTCCCATTGCGTCGGCGTAAACGCCCGATAGGCCCCGGTACCGTTGTCGTTGAACGTCGGAGCGTCACCGAGGTCGAAAGCTGAGAGCGGAGGGTTGTTAGCAGACGACGACAGACTTGTAGGGTCCGACTGCGTCATATCATTCAGCAGGTTCTGAAAGCTGGAGGTAACCTGCTGATCAATCGTGCTGTTCGCCGTCGACGCACTGGACTGGTCGGTATATACCAAAACCTGACCCGCGTAACCCAGCGTGGCGGCAATAGTCTTGACGATATTGATGTGCGCATTCAGAATCTGATTCAGATTTGTATCTGCCAGCTCATTGAATTGGTCAGCCAATCCCATCAAAGATGGAAGCGACGAATCACCGCCACCACCGGCCAATGCGCTGGGATCGATGTGCAGCAGGTCATTGAGCTTCTTTTGCGCACCCTGGAGATACTCCAAGAGCGTATTACACGCACGAATCGGCTGGTCGATGGCGTCCGGGGGGAACTGGAGTTGCTTGCTCTTATCGGTGGTCTGAGTGTTCTTGAACGCCGTGTTCCAATCGGATGCCAGCGTGTTCAGGTCGATAGTCGAACCATTGCCGGTAGCCCCACCACCCGCGGCCGTCGATCCCGCCATCGCTCAAATCCTCGCCATCGTCGGACTCGCCGTGCACCGTGGTGGCCGATCCTGCTCAGTCACACCGGGATGTTAACCGGCACAACGCCAATCGCTGTCGGCACCGCTTCCCATCGGTGACAATCACTTGCTCAGCCCGCGCGGCCGGCCGACGACTCGGCCAGCACCCCGTGGGGCCGGGTGCGTTCGATGAGCGGCAGGGTGCGCAGCTGCCGCTCGAGGTGCCACTGCAGGTGAGCGGCGGTGAGGCCGCTGCACTGGCGGCGGATGCCCTCGGGAACGGCGTCGATGCCCGACCAGTCGCCGCGACACAGGGCGCTCATCAGTTCCAGCACCCCCTGGGCGGGGGTGGCCGAGCCGGGTGGGCGGCAGTGCACGCAGACCGCGCCGCCGACGGCGACGTGGAAGGCGCGGTGCGGGCCGGGGGTGGCGCAGCGGGCGCATTCGTCCAGGGCGGGGGCCCAGCCCGCGAAACCCATGGCGCGTAACAGGAATGCGTCCAGGATCAGTTCGTGGGGGCGCTGTCCGGCGGCGATGGCGCGCAGGGCGCCCGCGGTCAGGGTGTGCAGGCGGGGGGCGGGGGCGCGCTCCTCGCCCGCGAGGCGCTCGGCGGTCTCGAGCACCGCGCACGCGGCGGTGTAGCGGCCGTAGTCGGCGACGATGTCGGAGGCGAACGCCTCCACGGTGTGTACCTGGGTGACGGTGTCGAGGTTGCGTCCGGGATACAGCTGCACATCCACGTAGGCGAACGGCTCGAGCCGCGCCCCGAATCGGGACCGGGTGCGCCGCACCCCCTTCGCCACCGCCCGCACCAGCCCGTGCCCGCGCGTGAGCAGTGTGACGATGCGATCGGCCTCCCCCAGCTTATGCTGGCGAACGACAATCGCCTGGTCCCGATACAACTGCACCCACACATCCTCCCACGCCCCGCCGACGCCCTCACCCCGCCGCGCCGAACCCCCGGCCGCCGTCGGCCCGCGTGTCGCCGACCAGCGAAGATGCTGACCCAACCTGCCAACGGCCCCACGGCAGGTCTCGCGGCCGCCGTGCTTCGCCCCATTGCGACGGCAGTCACCGGACACCCTTCGGGCCGCGCTCACATCCTCGCCCGCCCACACGCGCCAGCCGCGCACAACCCAACACCTGGACGCTCCACACATGCGCCGACTACGCAGACCAGCCGCGCGCCCTCCACTCGACCAGCCCACAGGCCGTAGCTGCCGCAATCAAAGACCATCGCGCGAGATACCGCGCTGCACCGAAGCCGCGCCACCTCAGCAGTCAGCTCCACGATCCGTACGTGTGCGCCGGAAGCTATTCCTCGGTCGCCTCCGCCCCGCGCCATGGCGTGCCACGGCCAGCGGCGATCAGGCGCAACTCGGCGTCGATGGGTCGGTGAACGCCCATCCCGGTCCTGTCGTCGCTCATGCGCACGATGGTGAACGGCAGCATCGTGAACCGGTCGCTCCCCGAGGTCATGCTCAGAGTATTGGCCGCACCGCGCGACGGCGGCATCGAATTTCGGTGCCGCCCACTGCATGCCGCGACCGCCCTTCACACCGGACGGTCGGCGTTCTCCGCATAAACCTGCGCGATGCGCGGGGCGTGGATGGTGCGTAGGAGCATGGTCGTCCACCCCGTCCGCGTGCGGTCGATCTGGAAGTTGTCCGACTCGACCAGCATCCGCTCGGGCCCCTGGAGTTCCATCGACACCGCCGGATGGCCGAGCGGAACCTCCACCAGCGCCTCGCGGCCGCCCCAGACGACGAGTCTCCTGGTGCTCATCGCGATCGTGCCGAACGTGATGTTCTCCCAGCTCGCCGAGGCGAAATGTAACGGTGTCCGATGACTGCGCCGTGCCACCGATCCCTCTACCGGACCGAATACCACGATCCCCTCCCATTCCATATCCGAGCGCAGTTGGGGCGGTAGCTCTTTCGAGCCGAACGCCCGGGACATCCACTTCACCTGTTCGATCGTAGGGCCCTCGAGGGCTGTCCGGCTCGACCCGTGTGTGCCGTTTCGCCCAAACCGCCGGCAAAACCGATCGCGATCCGACTACGTACGCTGGAACGACCCGATGTGAACAGTCCGACCAGGAGAACACCGATGACCACGGCGCCCACACGCGATCTCGGACTGGCCGAGCTGGCCGCCGCCCTCGCCACCGGCACGACGAGCTCGGTAACGGCGGTCACGTCCGCGCTGGACCGCATCGAGGCGAGCCAGGCCACGCTCAACGCCTTCCGCATGATCCGCCGCGAGCAGGCCCTGGCCGAGGCCGCCGACGCCGACCGCCGCCTCGCCGCGGGCGAGCGACTGCCGCTGCTCGGCGTGCCGATCGCGATCAAGGACGACACCGATATCGCCGGGGCGCCGACGGCCTTCGGTTGCGGCGGCGAATTCCCCGCCGCGACCGAGGACGCCGAGTCGGTGCGACGCCTGCGCGCGGCGGGCGCGGTGATCGTCGGCAAGACCAACACCTGTGAGCTCGGGCAGTGGCCGTTCACCGATGCGGCCGCGTTCGGTTACACCGCCAATCCCTGGCACGCCCAACGCACGCCGGGCGGCTCGTCGGGCGGCTCGGCCGCGGCGGTCGCGGCCGGATTGGTCCCGGCCGCACTGGGTTCCGACGGCGCGGGCTCGGTGCGCATCCCCGCGGCGTGGACCCATCTGGTCGGCATCAAGCCGCAGCGCGGACGCATCTCCACCTGGCCGCTGGCCGAGTCGTTCAACGGGCTGACCGTCAACGGTACCCTGGCGCGCACGGTCTCCGATGCGGCACTGCTGCTCGACCTCGCATCCGGCCCGAATCCGGGCGATCTGCACACCCCGCCCGCGCTGCGGGTGTCCGAGGCGGTGGGGCGCGATCCCGGACGGCTGAGAATCGCTCTGTCGCTGAGCATTCCGTTCACCGCCACCTGCACCAAGCTCAACCGCGAGATCGCTGCCCAGGTGCATGCGGTCGCCAATGTGCTGCGCCGGCTCGGGCATTCGGTAACCGTCGCGGATCTGCACTACGGCCTGCTGGTCGGGGCCACCTTCCTGCCGCGCTCGCTGACCGGCGTACGCGCGGCCCTCGCCGAGCGCCCCGGCGCCCGAGTCGATGCGCGTACCCGTACCAACGCCACGATGGGCCTGCTTCTGGGCCCGGCCCTGGGCGCCGCCCGCGCCGCGGAACCACTGCTGCACAGGCGAATCGGCCGTTTCTTCGACGACTACGACCTCGTGCTGGCGCCCACCACCGCCACCCCGCCCCCGTCGCTGCACGCCATGGACGCCCTCGGCACGAGCGCCACCGATACCCTGATCACCGCCTGCTGCCCCTACACCTGGCCGTGGAATGTGCTGGGGTGGCCGAGCATCAACGTCCCCGCCGGCTTCACCGCCGCCGGACTGCCCGTCGGCGCCCAGCTGATGGGCACGGCCAACTCCGAACCCCTGCTGGTTTCGGTTGCCGTTCAACTGGAATCGGAACTCCGCTGGGACCGCGACCGGCCGTCCCCCTGGTGGGAACGGTAACCCTGTCCGATCCGGGCACAATTATCGACCGAATGCCCTGTGCGTCACATTGATCCGAATCACCGCACCGACCCGGTCGAACGGCCCAGTGAGCGGTGACACATCCCAGTGTGACAATCTGGGCAATCGTGGCAAGTCACCAACACCGGCAACCAATCCTTCTGCGGTGCACTCGCATCCGCTGTAGGCTCGGTCAGTCCCGGACCCTCTCAATCGGTAACGAGGCATGACCGACTTCACTCCACTCCAGCTCGACGTCCTCGATGCACTGGCAGACTGCCCGGGTGCCCGCACCCCCGAGGAACTCGCCGACATCCTGGATTACTCCACCGGCGCGGTGGCCGATGCCCTGGACACGCTGAGACGACATCGCCGGATCGAGCGGGTCAACGCCTGGCAACTGGCCTCCGGCGCGCAGTACGCGCTGCGCTCACGCCTCACCCTGACCGATCACCAGATCGACATCATGAGTGACCTGGACAACGCCCCTGGCGCCCGCACCATCGAGGAACTGGCCTACGACTCCGGTGACGACGAGGACCTCGTCGCCGAGACCATGGACTCGCTGGCCCGCAGCGGTTACGTGCAGGCGGTCTCGGCCTACCGCCGCCCCGCGGAATCGCGCGTCGCGGCCGCCGCCCCCCGGCCCGGGCGCTCAGCCACTCCCCCAGATCCCTACGCCAGCCCCCTGGATCCCTATGCCGCGCAGGCGTATTCCACAGCTGATCCCTACACCGGCTCATCGGATCCCTATACCGGCTCCTCGGATCTCTATGCCGCGCAAGTAGATCCCCGGGCCATCACCGCAGATCCCTATGCCACTCCCGCGGTTCCCTACGAGCCGCTGCACGAGACCGTCACGGCGGATCCCTACACCACCCCGGCGACCGGCCTGCCCGCGCCGAGCTGGCTCGACCCCGAGCCCGACTCCGAACCCCCGACCCGCCGCCGAGTTCCGGTCTGGGTCAATCGATCTCGCTGAGGACAGTCGGTCTTGCCGGCGGCAATCGCTCTCGCCGGGACCGTCGGTCCAGACCGCGCCAGTCGATGCCGCCGAAGCCAACCAATCCCTGCCGCAGACGATCGACCTCGCCTAGGGCCATCACTCTCGCCAGGACCGTCGATTCAGATCGAGCCAGTCGATCTCGCCAAAGCCAACCAATCCCTCCGAGGACGATCGATAAGTCGCCGGACGCCGCACCTACCAACCGGGCCGGAATAGGGCCTGCCGATCAATAACACGTAGTCCATGGGGTTTCGGTTGTGCCGCTGGCGCATTGCTGGGCCGGTTCGCCTTCGATACCGGCAGTGCCCTCGAAGGCGAACGCGCCGCCATCCGTCCGCCCCGACGATTGGACGACACGGTCACGCGCCGATTCCATGCAGGCGTGCTGTCGGCGTCGGTATAGGCATTGGCCATACCTACGCCGATAGCACCGACGATCACACCATTATTACCCGCCTGCACAGACCGACCGAACCGTGAACAACCGGCAACTGGGCGTACGGGGTCGAGACCGCATACGGCAGACGGTATCTACGTGATCACGGCGGTCGCGGAGCGCCTCGCACGCATCCGGTCGGCAGCCTGCTCACGGTGGGTCGATCTGGAGATCAGGCGCTGTGCGCGCTTTCCTGCATGGCGCGGATGACGGCGATGTCGATACCGAGCTGCCTGGCGAAATCGGCGGTATCCCAGTAGGACCGGATCCGGTCGATTCGGCCGTCCTTGTCGAAATGATAGAGCGACACCATGTCCAGGCTGTAGGGCCGACCGCCGGGCTCCAGGGACACGGACGCGACAGCCTCCTCCGGAATGACGACGGTGCCGGTCTCGGTCAATTCCGTTGCGGCGGTGTCGCCTTCGACCACGATGCGTTGCACGGTTTGCTTTACGTCCGGGATCACGGTGTCGAGCACCTCCGCCCACACCGGCCGCAACTGCTCTTTGCCAAGAATCGGTTCGGGGCTGGTCGGAAACCGCACGACCACATCGTCGGCCAGTGTCGCCAGCAGGGCTTCGAGGTCGTGGTCGCTGTAGGCGCGGAAGAGCTGGCGAAGGGTATCGGCGTGGTTCATCGGTTTCTCTTTCTCACATGGCTCGCCTCGGCGACGAGCCGGATACCTGAACAATATATGGCAGAACTGCCAATTGGCAAGACTGCCTGAAGGCACGTATGCCTTTTTGCATAGGTGACATCGGTTGTTATGCTGGCTGCTGTGGTGGCTGACGATGCCGAGACCGGCCTACGAGCTCGCAAGCGCAAGCGCACCCAGGATGCGATCGTGGACTGCGCGCTGAGGCTGTTCGAGGAGAAGGGCTACGACGCGGTGACTATCGAGGAGATCGCCGCGGCCGCCGACGTCGCACCGCGCACCTTCTACCGCTACTTTCCCGCCAAGGAAGATGTGATCCTCGGCAATCCCGATGGGCGCGCGGCATCCGCCGCCGCCCTGTCACAGCGCCGTCCGGGAGAACCCGACGCCGAGTTCATCACCAGGGCAATGCTTGCGGGTCTGACCGCCGGTGACCCCGAACGCACCGCACGCTCGTACCGCCTGATCCAGTCGGTGCCCGCCCTGCAGGCGCGAATGTTCCGCCTGATGTGGGGCGCCGATCAGGAACCGTTCGTCGATGCCCTGCTCGATGGGGTCGAGCGCACCCGTGATGCCGAATTGCGAGCGCGGGTCATCGCCCACGCCGTCAGCGATACCCTGCGGATCGCAGTGACCTGGTGGCTACAGGGACACCAAAGCGGCACCCTTATCGACGCATGCAACAAGGCCATGTCCTACCTGTCCGAGGCAGTAGCTATCTGACACGCAGCACTCGGCGGCACAACCATCCGCCGCGACACGTCTCGCCACTGCGGCGGGCCTGGCCCGGACCTGGCTGAACCGAATGATTCTCGTGACCGGAGCCACCGGTACCGTCGGGCGTGCGGTGATCGATCACCTGCTGGACGCCGGTGTGCCGGTGCGTGCACTCACCCGGAAACCGGAGACCGCGGCACTGCCCGAGGGCGTCGAGGTCGTCCGGGGCGACCCCGCGGAACCTGGCAGCGTGGCCACCGCCCTGGGTGGGGTGGACCGCATGTTCCTGCTGACCGCCGGCCCGGACCTGGCCGTTCATGATGCCAACCTGTCGAAGGCGGCCGCCGCCGCGGGCGTCGCCCATATCGTGAAGCTGTCCTCCGGCCGGGCCGGTGACCCGGCGGCAACGGATCCGATCCCCGCCTGGCATCGCGCCGGAGAGCAGGCGGTCCGCGACAGCGGGGTGGCGTGGACGATGGTGCGCCCCTTGGGTTTCATGGCCAACGCCCTGCTCAGCGGATCGCGCCGCCCGCGCATGGCTCGCCCGTCAGAACCCCAGCTTGCCGAGCTGCTTCGGGTCGCGCTGCCAGTCCTTGGCCACCTTCACATGCAAATGCAGGTAGATGCGGGTGCCGAGGATGTGCTCGATCTGCTTGCGCGCGTTGGTGCCCACCTCCTTGAGGCGGGCGCCGCCCTTGCCGATGACGATTGCCTTCTGGCTGGGGCGTTCGACGTACAGCAGGGCGTGCACGTCTAGCATCTCGGGATCCGAATCCTCTTGACCCTCATAGCCTTCGCGCGGCAGCACCTCCTCGATCACGACCGCCAGCGAATGCGGGAGTTCGTCGCGCACCCCCTCGAGCGCCGCCTCGCGGATCAGCTCGGCCATGAGGGTTTCCTCCGGCTCGTCGGTCAGCTCGCCGTCCGGGTAAAGGGCCGGTCCCTCCGGCATTTTCGAGGCGATGACGTCGACGAGCACCTCGACCTGCTCGCCCTTGACCGCCGACACCGGCACCACGTCGGCATCCGGGCCCAGCAGTTCGGAGACGGCGATCAACTGCTCGGCGATCTGGTCGCGGCCCACCTTGTCGATCTTGGTGACCACGCCCAGCAGGGTGGTCTTGGGGGCCATCTGCCGGATCTGGGTGAGGATCCAGCGGTCACCCGGACCGATCTTCTCATCGGCCGGGATGCACAGCGCGATCACGTCGACCTCGGAATAGGTATCGCGCACAAGGTCGTTCAGGCGCTGGCCCAGCAGCGTGCGGGGCCGGTGCAGGCCGGGGGTGTCGACGAGGATCAGCTGCGCGTGCTCGCGGTGCACGATGCCGCGGATGGTGTGGCGGGTGGTCTGCGGGCGCGAGGAGGTGATCGCGATCTTCTGTCCCACCATGGCATTGGTGAGCGTCGATTTGCCGGTATTGGGACGGCCGATGAAACAGACGAAGCCCGAACGGAATTCGCTGGTCATTGCGCGGCCTCGACGGTGTCGTACACCGTGCCGCTGCGATCGGCGAAGATGAGCTTGGCCTCGGCCGAGACCTCGCGCACCGCTGCGATGCCCGCGTCGTGGAACGAACCGCCGACGAGCACCGCGGCCTCGAATCCCTCGGCGCCGCTGGAGATTGCCGCGGCCACCGCGGCCTGCAATGCGGTCAGCGGCAGGGCCTTCAGCTCCACCGCGCCGGCGGCGTAGGTGCGGCCGTCGGTGTCGCGGACCGCCGCGCCGCTGCCTCCTCCGGTACGCCCCATCGCGCCGCGCGCGAGCACCAGCAGCTTGTCGTCCTCCGGTTCCAATCCCGCGGTCTCACTCATCGCTGTCTCCATCCTGGTATTCGGGTTCGTGATTCTGTTTCTTCTCCGGCGCCCGCCGCACCACCACCGTGTGTATCCGTACTCGTCCGCGGGCGTCGGCGCCGCCCTCGCCGCGCAGCTGCAACCCGTGGATGACGGCCTTGGAGCCGGGCAGCGGCACGCGCTCGAGCGCGTGCCCGAGCAACCCGCCCACGGTATCGACGTCCTCCTCGTCGATCTCCGTATCGAACAGCTCGCCCAGATCCTCCAGCGAAAGCCTCGCGGACACACGGTATTTCCCGTTGCCCAGCTTTTCGACGGGCGCGATCTCGTCGGTGTCGTACTCGTCGGCGATCTCCCCGACGATCTCCTCGAGCACGTCCTCGATGGTGACCAGGCCCGCGATACCGCCGTATTCGTCGACCAGCAGCGCCATATGGTTACGGCGGCGCTGCATCTCGTCCAGCAGCGTGTCCAGGGGTTTGGAATCCGGTACGAACACCGCCGCGCGCATCACCTCGCGCACCCGTACCTTGCGGCTGCGATCCGCGTACGGCACAAGGTCTTTCAGGTACACCACACCGAGTATGTCGTCGACGTTCTCCCCGATCACCGGAATGCGCGAGTGCCCGGACCGCACCGCCAGCGACATCGCTTGCGCCGCAGTCTTGTCCGACTCGATCCACACCATCTCGGTGCGCGGCACCATCACCGCGCGCGCCGCGGTGTCCCCGAGTTCGAAGACCGACTGGATCATGCGGCGCTCGTCGGAATCCACCACCCCGCTCTGCTGCGCCATGTCCACCACCTCGCGCAGCTCCACCTCGGAGGCGAAGGGGCCGTTGCGAAATCCGCGGCCCGGGGTGATGGCGTTGCCCACCAGGATGAGCAGCCGCCCGACCGGGCCCAGCAGCGCGCCGATCGCCTGCAGCGGCAGCGCCGCGCCCAGGGCGATCGAATAGGCGTGCTGGCGGCCGAGGGTGCGCGGCCCGACGCCGATCACGACGTAGTCGACCAGCACCATGATCACCGCGGTGATCACCAGCGCCCAGTCGGTGTCCAGCACATCGTTCAGCGCCGCCGCCAGCAGCACCGTCGCGGAGATCTCGCACACCAGGCGCAGCAGCACCAGCAGATTCACATAGCGGGGGCGGTCGGTGACGATGTGCGCCAGCCGGCGGGCCCCGCCTCGGTCCGCGCGGACCATATCCTCGATCCGCGCGGGCGAGACGGTGACCAGGGCCGCGTCCAGGGCCGCGAACATGCCGCCGACCGGGACCAGAACAATCGCCAGCGCCAGTAGTGCCAGAGGGCTCACGTCTCCGCCTCACTGACGCTCGGCTCCGCCGTTCCCCCGGGGGCCTGTGTCATCGGTTCACTCGCTGCGCTCGCTCACGCGGGGCCCAGGGGATCACCGGAGTCGGTGAACCCGGCCTTGCCGAGCAGCGTGCGGTCGCGTTCGGTCTGCGCCGCGCGGCGCTGGGCCTCGCGCAGGCTCTCGTACCATTCGGCGAGCAGGGTGTTCTGCAGGCCGAACATCTCCTTCTCCTCCTCCGGCTCGGCATGGTCGTAGCCGAGCAGGTGCAGCACGCCGTGCACGGTCAGCAGCGCCAGCTCCTGGTCGAGCGAATGCCCGGCCTTGGTGGCCTGGGCTATGGCGAACTCGGGGCACAGCACGATGTCGCCGAGCATGGACGGTCCGGGCTCGCTGCCGTCCGGGCGACCGCCGGGCTCGAGCTCGTCCATCGGGAACGACATGACGTCGGTCGGGCCCGGCAGATCCATCCAGCGCATGTGCAGGTCGGCCATGGTGTCGAGATCGACCAGCACCATCGACAGCTCAGCCGCGGGGTGCACGTTCATGCGTCCGATCGCGAAGCGTGCGACGCTGACCAGATCTTCCTCCGGGACGTCCATACCCGATTCGTTGGCGATCTCGATACTCACGCCGCTCAGCTTAGGCCACCACCGTCGCCGCTCCGCGCACTGCGCCGCCGTCGTGCTGCGGGGCACCCGCGCAGTTCAGCCGGTACGCGCGCGAGACACGGAGCGTGTCCCGATCTGCCGCTGGGCTTTTCACAGTGAATCGCCGTCGTCATCGGCGACCGAACCGGGAATTGCTGCTAAATTCGCGGCGGTGACGACCATGCGCGGGGTGTGCTGCACGACGGTCTCGACCCTGGCGGCGCTGCTGATGGCCGCCCCTGTCACCGCCGCGGCGGACCCGCCGCAAAATCCGGGGCTTCCCGCCGCACTGACCTCGGCGATCGAACGCGATCTGGGCCTGTCACCGCAGGAATACCAGCGGCGGGCCGAGCTGGCACAGCGGCTGGCGAGTTTCGCCGCGACCCGGCGGCAGCTCGATCCGGGATCGGTGCGTGGCATCCGGCTCGACGGCGCGGGCCGACCCGTCGTCGCGACGACCGACAACGCCGTTCGCGCGGCCGCCCAGCATGCCGGATTTGTCCTCACCGACGCGGCCGCCCCCGGTTGGGACGCCGCGGCGGCCCACCCCGGCACGGACCGGAGGTATCCGGTACCCGAGCTGCCGGCCGCGGCCGCACCCGTCACCCCGCTCGACACGGTCGCCGGTGGTAACCGGTACATGAGCATCACGCAGCCGTCGAAGCATCAGGGCGCCGAATGTTCCTGGGCATTCAACGCGGTGGACCAGGACGGTCATCCGGCCGCGCTCACCGCCGGGCACTGCAACGTCGCCGCCCTCGCCGAGGAGTCCATCGGCCCCGATCAGCGTACCTACCAACTGCTCCCGGGCGACAAGCCCGGCGTAGTTACCGGAAACTTCGAGAAGTCGGTGGTCGACGGGATTCGCGACTACTCGATCGTGCGGATCGCCGAGCCGGTACGACATGCGTTCCACAACAACCTCGTTCGCGGCCGGGTCGGCGGGCCGGCGATCGGGATTACCGGCGTGGGGATTCCCGTCGAGGGGGCGCCGGTCTGTAAATCGGGCTCCACCACGGGATTCACCTGCGGCATTATCACCGCCGTGGATCAGCCCGATCCGCAGCGCCCGCCGATCCGGTTCAAGCACACCGCGCTCACTCTGCCGGGCGACAGCGGCGGCGCGCTGGTGTCCGGATCGCTCGCGATGGGGATCGTCAGCGAAGGCGGAATCTACAGCGACCCATCGGAATTCCCCACCGACCGGCCCGGCGTGCTCCCGCCGGCACAACCCGGCCTCCCCAGCCTGAGCCGGATACTGCAGCAGATCGGGCCGGGAGCACTCGAGCAGGTGAGCCCGCCGATCGACGGACTGCTGCGGTTCGTCCCGCAGGTGACGATGATCGCGCAATCGGTCGCCGATGTGCTCGCCGAGAACCCGGGTGTGCACTTACGCACCAGCTGATCTGCCACCGCCCGCACCGCGGATGCGGATCAGGCTGAACCATCAACGCCCGCACCACGAATGCGAGAATCGGGCTGCCCCATCGTCGCGCGAACGCAGATGCGGAGACCTGACTGCCTGTAATCGCCCGCCTGACCGTCTCGCACCACAGATGCGGAAACCGGCCTGCCCCATCGTCGCCCGCAGCGCTCATGCGGGAGTTGGATCGAACGTCGTCGGCACCGCGGGTGCGGGAATCAGTCCTCGCAGCACCGCTAATCCCTGTGCCCCAAGCGAAAACGCCTGGGGCACAGAGCACTACCGTGCCACCCGGAGCGCCCTACCTCAGCGCCGCGAGCGCTCGGCGGCGCGCCGCTGAGCCCGATTGCCCGGATAGTGCGTGGGCGCGACCGCCGGACGGTCGGCCTCGTACCGGTCGTACGCGTCGACGATCTCGGCGACCAGCCGGTGCCGCACCACGTCGCTCGAGGTGAGCTGCGCGAAGTGGATGTCCTCGACATCGCTCAGGATGTCGCTGACCACGCGGAGCCCGGAGCGGGTGCCGCCGGGCAGGTCGACCTGGGTGACGTCGCCGGTGACCACGATCTTGGAACCGAAGCCCAGGCGGGTCAGGAACATCTTCATCTGCTCGGGCGTGGTGTTCTGCGCCTCGTCCAGGATGATGAACGAATCGTTCAGCGAGCGGCCGCGCATGTAGGCCAGCGGGGCGACCTCGATGACGCCGGACTGCATGAGCTTGGGGATCGACTCCGGATCCATCATGTCGTGCAGCGAGTCGTACAGCGGGCGCAGATAGGGGTCGATCTTCTCGTTCAGCGTGCCCGGCAGAAAGCCCAGCCGCTCCCCCGCCTCGACCGCCGGACGAGTCAGGATGATACGGGTGACCTGCTTGTTCTGCAGTGCCTGCACGGCCTTGGCCACCGCCAGATACGTCTTGCCGGTACCGGCGGGGCCGATGCCGAACACGACAGTGTGCTCGTCGATCGCATCGACGTAGCGCTTCTGGTTCAGCGTCTTGGGCCGGATGGTCTTGCCACGCCGGGACAGGATATCCAGGCTCAGCACCTCGGCCGGGGAATCGGAGGACCCCTCGGTGAGCATGGCGTAGGTGTGCCGCACGGCCTCGGGCGTGACAACCCGATTGCGGCCGGTCAGCGCGACCAACTGCTCGACCACGCGCTCGGCCAGGGCCACATCGGCGGCGCGACCGGTGAGCGTGACCGCGTTGCCGCGGACATGGATGTCGGCATCGAGGAGGCCTTCGAGTTCACGCAGGTTCTCGTCGGCCGAACCGAGGAAGCCGAAAACGGATTCTGGAGCGAGTTCGATGCTGGAGCGCGCGGTCCGCGCGGCGGGCCCCGTACCGTTACCGGTGCCGCCGGCTCCGATGCCAGCTGTGGGGGTTGTCGGGTCGCCGTTTTCGCCTGGTGATCTCAAAAGTGCCTATGGCCTGCTTTCCGGTCTAGAGCTGCGCTGGCTGGTATGCCGGGTGTGATGCAAGTTTACAGCCGAGCACCGACACCGCCCAGTGAATAGACCGCGACCGGCAGGTCACAGGCCTGTGTGCGGTAACACGAACTACTTCGCCGAGATCAGATCGGGGTAGTGGCTCGCGAACTGCTCACGCAGCCAGGCCGGATCGCTGATGCACTGCCACAGCTCGGCGTCCGGAGCAGTCTCCTGCGCGAAGGCCACCCCGGCCCGGGCGCCCGCGGCGCCGAAGTTGGCGTGCACGGCGCCCGCGCTGGCGCACCAGCGATCGATGAGAAACCGGGTGTAGGCTTCGTCGATTCCGTATTCGCTGCCCCGCGCCAGCATCGCGACCTCGCGAAAGCCCGATCGCCAGGTGTGGAACGGGCTCTGGTTGAAGCGGCTGACCCCCGCCACGATCGGCCGGAATTCGACCCGGTCGAGCGCGGCGAGCACGTCGACGGTGCCGTCGCGCATGCCCCGGATCGCCTCGGTACGCATCAGCTTGAGGCCGCCGTACCCGGCGACGAGACCGTTGATCACGTTGACCGCCTGCAGCACCGCCATGGCCACGCCGTCCGCCAGCGGCTCCAGCGCGTCGGGATCGAATTGCGGATCGATGTCGAAATCGCCGTCGGCGAGCCAATATTGTTCGGTATCAACGAGTTCGGCGGTCATTTTCAGCGCGCGCCGCATCGGAGCCACCCCGTGCAGTCGCTTCACCGGCCGCTTGAATACTCGCTCCAGCCGGCCGTGCAGCTGCCCCGCCAGCGGTTCGTCATAGGACAGCAGGACGACGTCGATTCCTGTCACAATCATTCCCCATCCGCGCCACGCCCTCATCACGTGGTCGTCATCGCCACCCTAGACGACCTGCCGGACTCCCCGGTGGTTCAACCCAATTCGAGCGCGATACCCCGGCGCCGTCGATCGCGGATAGGTTCTGTCTCGAAGTGACCTGATGGGTGGCACCGCTGCCACCCATCAGCTTGTTTGGTGAAAAATGTTGGCTGCGTTGGCATATAGGTGAGGTCTCCGGTAGGTGGTTCAGCGACCGAGCAAAACCGGAGTACCTACCGGAGACCTCGTTGACCAGCGAAGCGGTGGCGGGGCGCGTGGACCTGACCGATGCCCAATGGGCACGGCTGAAGCTGTTGCTGCCCTGCGGTAAGAAGGCGGGACGCCCGCCGAAGTGGACGAAAAGGCAGCTCATCGACGGGATCCGGTGGCGGTGCCGGGTCGGGTCGCCGTGGCGGGACGTGCCGGCCGAGTACGGGTCCCGGCAGGCGGCGTACGGGCTGTTCCGCCGCTGGCAGCCGGAACCACCGTTAGATCAACAGTCCCGCCGTAGTGGTGCCTCGATCTATTGATGCTGGGTGCTGGGTGAACGCGGCGCGGTACGCGCTGGGAGTGAGTCCAGTCCTTCTCGACATGTGCTGGCGCAGGGAGTCGGTGGTGGTGAGGCCACTGAGCCGGGCCACCTGGTCCATCGGCAGGTCCGTTGTCTCCAGGAGTTCCTGTGCCCGGATCACGCGCTGGTGGAGGAGCCACTGCAGCGGGCTCAGGCCTGTTTCGTCGTGGAACCTGCGGGTCAAGGTGCGGACGCTGGTCGTCGCGTGTGCGGCGAGGTCGGCACGGGTGAGCGCTTCATGCAGGTGATCGAGCGCCCATGCCCGGGTCGCGGCCAGCGAGGTGCCCGTCTCGGGCGGCAGCGGTGTCGCGATGAACTGTGCCTGCCCACCGGGCCGCACCGGTGCCGCGACCACCAGCCTGGCGACCGCGTTGGCCGTCGCGGCGCCGTAGTCGGAGCGGACCAGGTGCAGGCACAGGTCGATGCCGGCGGACAGCCCGGCCGAGGTCAGGACGTTGCCGTCCTCGACGTACAGCACGTCGGGCCGCAGCAGGACTGCGGGATAGCGGGCGGAGAACTCCTCGGACTTGGCCCAGTAGGTGGTGGCGCTACGTCCGTCGAGCAG
Source organism: Nocardia albiluteola (assembly GCF_018860155.1). Lineage (GTDB taxonomy): Bacteria > Actinomycetota > Actinomycetes > Mycobacteriales > Mycobacteriaceae > Nocardia > Nocardia albiluteola. The sequence continues at coordinate 560,369 of NZ_JAHKNI010000004.1, read as the reverse complement.
TCCGGCCTGGGCGAGGACGAACGCGCCGGTGCAGATCGAGGCGACGCGTTTACCCGCGGCTGACGCGCGGCGCAGTGCCGCCAGGACACTGGGGTCGATGTCATCGCGGGCAGCGGTTCCGGTCACGATGACGGTGTCCGCGTCGTCGACGGCCTCCAGCCCGTGCGGGACGGCGACCTCCAAGCTGCTGCCGGTGGTGATGGGCCCGGGACGGGCGGTGCACACGCGCACCCGGTAGCCGGGGCGGCCGTCGACGATCGTTTCGCCGAGGACGAGCTCCGGGATGGACAGGTCGAAGGTGGTCGCCGGGGGAACGGCGACGACGGCAACCCGATGCATGGCCCGAACCTCCGGATGTTTGTCATTCGGGCTACTACCTTACTGATCACCCGTGGCGGAGGGTAGAACCGCTGGGGCGGCCGGCCCCAGCTCTTCGACCAGGGAGTGCACCCATGTCCTTGTACGTCATCGTTGGAGCCGGAGCCACGGGATCGTCCGCCGCACGGCTGTTGGCGGACGCCGGTGAGCAGGTCCGGCTCGTCACCCGCCGGGGCAGCGGGCCGGCGCACGATCGGATCGAGCGGGTGGCCGTCGACGCCACCGATACCGCGCGGCTGATCGAGGCGACCCGCGGGGCAGCAGCGCTGTTCAACTGCGCCATGCCTGCCTACGACCGATGGCCGGCCGAATTCCCGCCGCTGGCCGCCTCGTTACTGGCCGCAGCGGAACGCAGTGGAGCGGACTACGTCATGCTCGGGAACACCTACGGCTACGGACCCGTGGATGGACCCGTCACCGAGGATCTTCCGATGGCGCCCACCAGCGTCAAGGGCCGCGTCCGTGCTCAGATGTGGCACGACGCACTCGCAGCCTACGAGGCGGGCCGGGTTCGGGTGACCGAGGTCCGGGCCAGCGACTACCTCGGTGTGGGCGCCTACTCGCCGTTCACGATCATGGTGGGGACCCCCGTGCTGGTCGGCTCGCCCGTCTCCTACCCGGGAGATCTCGACGCCCCGCACAGCTGGACCTACACCGGTGATGCGGCCCGGACCTTGATCGCCGCCGCCCGGAACGAGAAGTCCTGGGGCCGGGCCTGGCACGTGCCATCCACCTCTCGAGCCTCGGTCCGCGCGTTGGCCGCACACCTGGCCCTGGTAGCCGCCGTACCCGGCCCGGAGCTGACACACATGACCAGGGCCGAGCTGAAAGAGATCGGACGGACCGATTCGATCATGGCGGAGTTCCCGGAAATGCTGTACCTGTACGACCGTCCCAACATCCTCGATACGTCGCTCACAGCGTCACTCTTGAACATCGCCCCAACTCCGATCGACGTGGTCCTCGACGAGATAGCCGCGGAGCACGGCCAGCCCAAGGTCTGACGAACCGTAGGTAGGCCGCGGCGGGTGTTGTGACACCTGGGATCACCCGCGATCAAGCGAGGGTGGACATCAACGAGTCCGCGTCGTCCGCCGCTGGGCGTGCGCCTCGCACGGCCATTCGGAGTCCCAGGTCAAGACGCTTGTCCACGTAGACGGAAGGTGCCGTACGGGTTGATGTTCGACCAGAACAAGGCGGTCAGCCCCCATCGGTCTTCATCCGTGAGCCGGTTCGCCCACGCGCGCTCGGCGAGGACCTGCTGCGGCAGCATGTTGATGTACACCAGCGCGGACCGCAGCAGCTGGTCTCGGCGTGCTCCTTGTCCGGGCCAATCAGGGCACCGTCCTTGCCCTAGGTGGCGCGCGCCGCCCACTCGACGGTGAAGTCGCGGAACACCCGCACCGCGTCGGACGGTACGACGTTCGCCGACCAGATCAGCCCGACCGCGCGGGTGGCGCCGGGATCCGTCAGCGGCACCAGCACCGGACCGGGCTGGGGCCCGAGCCCGCGCGAAACTGCGTCCTCGATCGGTAGCAGCGCCACGCCCAACCCGGCCCCGACGAGGCCGCCCACCGTCACGAGATCGCTGGATTCCATGACGATTCTCGGGCGAAAATCGGCTGCGGCACACAGGTCTTCGAGAATCGTACGCATGCCGTATCCGGTCTGCATGGCGATGAAGTCCGAATCGGCGGCCTCGGCCAGGCGCACCTGGCGACGGCCCGCGAGCCTGTGGTCGGCGGGTACCGCCAATGCCAGGCGCTGACCCAGCAGCTCCCGCCAGCCCAGGCCGGGCACGGCCGGCTTGGGCGAGACGATGCCCAGGTCGGCCGCGCCGTCGCGCACCCGGCCGGTGACCACTTCCGCGGCATCCTGACTGAGGTTGAACGTGATCGCACCGGATCCACGCCGGAATCCGGCGATCAGCTCCGGGACCAGGCGCGCCCCGAACGAGTGCAGGAACGTCAGGCGCACCACGCCCCGGGCCGGATTGGCCAGATCCGCCAGCTCCCGTGCGGCGGCATCGAGTTCGGCCTGGGCGCGGCGGGCATGCTCGTAGTAGACGTGACCGAAGTCGTTGAGTGACAGGCGTTTTCCATGCCGATCGAACAGCCGCGCGCCGAGCCGGCGTTCCAGGCGGGCGAGCATGCGCGAGAGCGTCGGCTGCGACAGGCCCAGCCGGACCGCCGCCGCGCCGACATGCTCTAGCTCGGCGAGCGTGAGAAACCAGTGCAAATCGTCACTCGGCACGGGCCACCTCCCCTCGCGGAGCTTCACTAATGCAGCATCGGCATCAACTATCGAACTCTAATGCATTTCCTTTCCGAACGATATGCTCCCAAGCTGGGGATATGACCCACCAGCGCAGCACCCCGGCCCGCGAATCGGCGATTACGTCGGCGGCGAACGGTGTGCGGGCACGTCGATCGCTCGGCTCGATCCGCGGCCGCGAGACGTCCGGCGCGGATCCGATCGACGACCGCGGCAATCCCGGCGGCACCGGCGCGCGGCACGAACGACGGATCACGATCGCGCTGTTTGCGGCAGGCCTGACGACGTTCGCCTCGATGTACAGCATGCAGGCGCTACTGCCGAGCCTGTCGGCGGCGTTCGGGGCGACTCCGGCGCACGCGGCGCTGGCGGTCTCGCTGACGACCGGGCTGCTGGCGCTGGCGATCATTCCGGCGGGCGTGCTGTCGAGCCGGTTCGGACGGACCCGGGTGATGATCGCCTCCGCCGTCACGGCGAGTGTGATCGGGCTGCTGCTGCCGTTCAGTCCGTCGCTCGAGGTGCTGCTCGCCGGGCGCGCGCTGCAGGGCATCACCCTGGCGGGAGTGCCCGCGGTGGCGATGGCCTACCTGGCCGAGGAGGTGGGCGCGGGCGGGCTCGGTGCCGCGATGGGGATATACATCTCCGGGACGACGCTGGGCGGGCTTGCGGGACGGCTGATTCCGTCCTTCACGCTCGAGGCGGCGACGTGGCGGTGGGCGGCGGCCGCGGTGGCGATCGCGGCGGCGCTGTGCGCGATCTGGTTCGCGAGGCAGCTTCCGGCCTCGCGGCGATTCACCCCGCAGCCATTCGAATTACGGGTCATGGCAGCCGATTTCGCCGGACACCTGCGCAATCCGCGACTGCTGGCGCTGTTCGGACTGGCGTTCGTGCTGATGGGCGGATTCGTCTCGATCTACAACTTCCTCGGCTACCGGCTCATCGCCGCTCCGTTCCGATTGTCCGACTCCACAGCCGGTTTGGTCTTCCTGCTCTATCTGGCCGGGACCGTGAGCTCGACCGCCGCGGGCCGGATGGCCGACCGGGTCGGCCGCGGCAGGGTACTCACGGTCTCGGTGATCACCATGGCCGCGGGTACGGGGATCACGCTCCCGAACTACCTGCCGAGCCTGCTGGTCGGCGTGCTGCTCTGCACCGCAGGGTTTTTCGGCGCCCACTCGGTGGCCAGCGCCTGGGTCGGCAGCGCGGCGACCGGAAACCGTGCGGGGGCGTCGTCGCTGTACATGTTCGCCTACTACCTGGGCAGTTCGATCGTCGGCGGGGCGGCGGGATTCGTATACGGCAGGCACGGATGGGTGGGCGTTGCCGTCTACGTGGGCGTGCTACTGGCCGTGGCCGCCGGGCTCACCGCGAGCCTTGTCCTGCCGTCCCGGGAACGCCATCCGGAACCTGCAGCGGCACATGATTCGGTGTCCATTCAGGGCCCGAGCAACGGCGCGACCCGGTAGCGGCTGGCCGTCCAGGGCGGCGAGCCCGGGGTGGGCTCGAGCGTGATGGTGAGGACCCGCTTGTTCGCGGTCGCTGCGGCCGGAAGTACATAGGTGTCGTCGAGCCAGCGGTGAATGGTGTTGCGGCGGGGCTGAAGCCAGGTGCCGATCGGGGTGCCGTCGACGAGCACGCGCGCCGACTGGTAGCCCCGGTCCTGGTCGCCGGTGCGTTCCAGGACGACGCCGGTGTTGCCGGGCGGGATCGCCGTGCGGAAGGTGATGGGAGCGGAGGTGGCGCGCACGGTTCCGGGCACCGGAACGGTGTCTGCTGTTCCTTCGTATTGGCTGACGAGCGGGTACCGCACCGCGCCCGGATCGCTGTAAGCGTGTGCGGCACGGCTGTTCCGGTCGGCGAGATCGATCCGGTCGCCGGGTGCGGCGGCCGGCAAGGCGGAGGTGTAGAGGAATGCGGTGGAGCCGTAGTCGGCGGGCATCAGGTTGCGCTTGCCGTGTTCGATGCCGAATCGCATGCCGGATCGATAGTCCACGGCGTCGGTGAGCATCAGCCGATACGCGTCGAGGCAGTAGCTCGGACATCCGGACCCGGTGCCGCCGGCGGCGGGCATGCCCGTCAGCGGGTCGCTGAAGGCGACGCCACCGACGGGGTAGTGATCGGGCGGCGAGCCGGGGTATTTGTCCACGTGGGCCTTGAAATACCAACCGCCCTCGAAGAAGTCCTCGGTACCGGTGCCGTACAACCGGGGCGATCCGGCCCCGTCGGCATAGACGCGCTCGGCTCCCTCGAGGAACAAGGGGGCGTCCGGGGAGAACGCCGAGGGCACGGTGACGCCTCGCATGGTTTCGCTGACGCCGACGAACTTTCCGTGTCCGGGTTGGTCGGCGAACGTCCAATCCTGCCCCGGTGCAGTGAGTCCCGTATGCGAGTACGCCGTGAAGTACCCCGCCAGACCGCCGGCCAGTGCCGGAGCCCAGGCCGGATCCGCTACCGTCGCCACGTCGGTGTCGATGCCGTTCACCGGACCGGGCGAGCCGTTCGCCAGCCATGCTGTTACGTTGCGGGCGTATGGCATTGGCCACCACGACGATAGCCAACCTCCCAGCGCCGGATCGGTGGCGAACATCAGTGCCCGGACCGGCGGCGCCGCGTATCCGGCCCCGAAAAACTCGTCGACCGGCGCATCGACGAGCACACGACCGTCGAAGGCGATGCCCAGCCGCAACCCGTTCCGCGCGGCCGGAGCGATGCGCAGCCGCAGTGCGGCGATGCTGCCGGAACCGCTCGCGGCGGCTATCGGAATCTCCGCTCCGGGTGGGAGATTCACCGTTCGGCGGTCGTGCCGGGTATCGGGCGCTTCGGGTTTCGGATCACGGGCACCCGCAGACCGCATCGTGGCGATCACATCGTCGGCCCGGCCCGCGGGGTCGAACGCGGTGATCCCGTCCGCGTCGGGAAAATGCCGGTACACGACGTGGTAGTACTCCAGATTCGATGCCACGCTGATCCGCATCGAGCGGCGATACGGCATGGGCACCTTGATGTAGACCCCGCCCGAGGACTGATTTCCGTTGGCGACCAGCGGGAAGACGAACGGCGCACCGAGCCTGCCGTCCACGATCGACTGCAGCGGCGCGTCCACGACCGTCCGCCCGTCCAGCTCGACGCGGAGATTCCCCATCGCCGACACCACCCCGCCGTCCCGGGTGAACCAGACCGACTCGATCTCCCCCGCGCCGTCGTCCTGCGCGATCATGCATCCGGCCCCGCCGGGCCCCAGACACCCGCCACTGCCGTTGTTGTTGCCGGTCAGCGGGTCGAAATCGCCACCGCTGCGATCGAAGCTGGAGAATTCGCGCGTCTCGGCGCCGGAATCCAGATAGGGCAGCCGATCCAGGTGCCGGAACGTATCCCACCCCACCGATCGGCCTCCCGGGGCCGGCCCGGTCGCGCCCGCAGGCGGCATCCCCGGCGCCGCGGCCCCCAGCACGACCGCCACGACCATCACGACACCGCGCCGGAACAGCGAAGATCCGCCGATTCTCATGCCCTGCAACACCCTTCGCGATATCCGCGGGACTGCCCGTCGGGGTTGCGTGACGGCGCCCGCCGATGCGGAGAATCCATCCAGTCGGTAGCATTTTGCCACGCCGCGCCACCGCGGCAGAAGCGGGATCCGCCGGGCTCAGTGCGGGAGGTCCGGGGTCAGGGCGGTCGCGGATCGCAGGGCCAGGCCGCAGAGGTTTCCCGACAGGCTCGAGCCGACGGATTGGCGGACGAGGATCTGGACGGTGCCCTGGGAAGTCGGCACGGCCACCGAGCAGTTGGGCGGGGGTGAGAGGATGTCGAAGTCGATTGCCCTGCGGTTGCCGACAGCGACGTCGCGGATGTTTTCGAAGGTCTTGTTCGCACGGAACTCGGCGATGGTGTGCACGGTGGCGAAGACGCTGAGAAAGTAGGTGGCGCTGTGCCATGCGCAGCCCTGCCAGTCGATGTAGTCCGGCATCTCCGAGGGCGTCGAATCCTTGGTGCCCGACTCGACTCCCACGGCCGCCAGCACCCGGTCCGGCAGCGTGCACGGATTCCACAGCTGCTGTTTGGTGAGCGACTCCGGGCTGGTCGGCGCGGTCTGCGACGAGTCCGAGTCCGGTGGAGCGCACGCGGCCAGCGCCAGCAACACACCCATCCCGGCCGCGATCCCCACTGTACGCACTCAAAACCCCCGTTCCGAGAAATCCGTCCCAACGTAGCAATTGGATCTCAGCTCGAGTACCCCCACTCTCATGGACACGTTGTCGCGCGCGAGCTGATCGCGCGGACCCGGTCGCGAATCGATTGTCCCGCAGCGCAATAGCGCGGCCGTTGCCAGCTCCTCACCACGGGATGAGGGCGCGAAACCGAATATGGCTGGGGGCGCCCCGCGTCCTGCGGGTATGGTGCTGCCCCGGGGGGCGTCGGCTCGGCAGCGGTCGGGATCTGGAAGGAATCGGGTTGTGCGTAAGACGGTTTGGGCTGTGCTCTTGATCGGTGCGCTGTCGGGATGCGGTTCGATGAATCACGGGGACGCGGGGATCCCCGTCCGACCAGTACCCGCGTCGAGCGCCGGGCCGACGACATCGAAGTGCCCCGCGCCCGCCCCGGCCGCCGCGACCGGCTATACCGCGACCACCACCCGAATACGCTCGAAGACAGCCATATTCGCGTACAACATCACGCTACCGCAGCTCACGGGCGGCACGGCCGCGGTGCGCGACCGTTTCAATTCGGCCATGCACGCGGCATTGTCGGATGCGACAGCGGTCGGGAACGGCACGGTCGCCGACGGCGAAATCCCCTACGACTGCAACGAAGCCAGCGGTGTCACCCGCATCGGCGCGCACGTGATCGCGGGCGTGCTCATCACCAACCGGTACAGCGGCGGCGCCTACCCTTCCAATAAGCTCGACACCGTCGTCATCGATACCGCCACCGCCCAGCCGATCCTGCTGCCGTCGGTGTTGCGCAACCCGGCCCGCGCCTGGGAAACGCTCGCAGCTCTCGCCCCCACCCTCGTCCCGGCCGGCGAGCCGAAGCTGGACACCCCCGGAGCCACCGGGGATTCGTTCGCCGAGTGGCTCCCCTCGCCCGCGGGCCTGACCGTGTATTTCGGGGTGCCCCACGTCCTCGGCGACTACCACCCGGTGCTGTTCCCGTGGTCGCGTATCCGGGATCTGTTCACCCCCTCCGAGCTGGCGATTCTGTCCAGTTGAGCTTGCCGCCGCCCGCGCGTCGCCCCGGATCCATTGACATCGGCGCGGCGCGATTGTCAGGATGTATGCGCGTAACCGTTCGCTGAGCGATTGCTGCTCATCCGGTTGTCGGCATGCCTGGCCGAAATGCCCCAGGCGGCTCGACAGCGCTCGACGATTCGACGGACGCGGTATTACCCCCGTTCGAGAGAGCTTTCCGGACGTGACCTACCGACACGGAGGTTCGAATGTCTGATCGCAAGCAGAATCGAAAACCCGGCCAGACAGCCAACAAGGCCAAGCAGGGCATGAAGGATCAGGGCCAGCGCATGCAGCGCGAGGCCGATCGCATGTCCGGCGAAATGAAGCAGGACATGGACCGTCTGGGCACGGGAATGCAGCGCGAAGCGCAGCAGGCGCGGTCGGATACGAAGAACATGAACGAGGATATGAAGAACATGGGCAAGGAGCCGAAGAGGAAGCTGCAGCACCGCTAGCTTCGCATCGGCCCGCGGATTCCGAGATGGGGTCCGCGGGTCGAGATGTCCTGTGCGGCAGGGAATTACCAGCGGTCGAATTCGTCCTAGCGGAGGCAGGACCGGGCTCGTTACCGCAGACTGTGTGACAGAGCGTGACTCGCATCCGCAGTACAGGCCAGGACCCAATACCGCCCGTCGCGCCCGGGGCTGACGCCGGTCGGCTCCTGGTCCTGCCAGCGAGCCGGGTCGCCCCAGGGGAAGTGCGGTTCTTCCGCCGGTGACCACACACAGCTCAGGAACTCGCCGCGATCAACCTCCAACAGCGGCCGCATCGGGGCGCCGCAGGGGCAATCTTCCAGATGCGCGGGATCGATCCAGCTGGAGTCCCAGCCCCCGATCTTCCAGCCCGGAGCGTGGGCCAGGTAGAAGTAGCTTTCTTTCTCGGGCTGGTCGGCGTCCCAGATCCGAAGGCGCTGTTCGAGTTCGGCGGGCATCCGGCCGAGCAGTCGACCGTGGCCGAGATCGGCGAGTTGGCAGATGGGCGGGAACTCGACTATCGGCTCCGGGTGGGCCACACAGGGATTCGGCACGTACTGCGGGCGCTCGATCAGCGTGCACGGCGGCGGTGAATCCAGCAGGGCGCCAACCGATGCCGAGTCGCGCCAGACGGGCACCGACCGAGGTCCGCGCCACTGCTTGTGATCGTTGGGACACCACAGAATCTGCAACAGGTCCGTGCCATCCGGGAACGGGAAGTCTCCGGCCTCGGAACGAAACAGCTGCACGACCGGAATCATCGCAACCGGCTCGGCCGGGATCTCCTCGACTTCCCAGGTGACGGCGTACCCCTCGGGAGTGATGCCGAACTGACCGATGCGGGTGGGACCCGCAGCGATAAATGCCAGCACCTCCGGCCGCCTCACGCGGCCGCGGCTTTCCTCCCTGGCCAGGTTGCGGCGTGCGTGCTCCTTGCGCTGGGCTTCGAAGCCTTCGATCTCCTCGTCCGTCATCGGCCGGGTCTTCGTGATCGGATGCGGATCCGAACACACGGGCCACGGCTCGTCCCGCGGCCACAGTAGCGGCCCGCCCACAGAACTCTGCCGAGGTATCGGCGCTCCGGCACGCGGATGCAGTCGCACCGCGGGGAGCGCATAGCCGAGCAGTTCCGGGAAGGCGGACAGCAGTGCTCGGCGCATGCGCGGCGTCGTGACGATCACCGGTCCACTCTTTCGCAGTCCCGCACAGAAAGATATGGGCCGGTTCACCAGAATGTTCCCGTACCCCAACGGGGTTGCGGGCCACCGATAACGGGCGGGCTCAGATGACCATGACCCGGCGTCCCCGGGTGTGACCGGCTCGGCTATCGATATGCGCCGCAGCCGCTTCGGCGAGCGGATACGACTTCTCGACCGGGATGTGGAGCTTTCCGCCCGAGATGAGATCGGCGGCCACGGCGAGCGCGTCCGGCATGCTCCCGGCCACACCGGAGAATCGGACACCGAACTCCGGCGCACCGAGATCGGCGATGGAGACCACCCGCTGCGGATCGCCGGCCAGCTCGACCAGCTGCGGGATCACACCCGAGCCGGCCAGGTCGAGCGCCGCGTCGATACGGCCGAACCGCCGGACGCGCTCGACCCAGCCCTCGCCGTAGGTCGTGGCGAGGGCGCCCAGGCCGCGCAGATAGTCCTGGTTGGCGGCGCCGCCCGTGGCGATCACGGCGATACCCCGGTCGCGAGCGATTTGCAGCACCGCCGATCCGACGCCCCCGGACGCACCGCTGACCAGCAGCGTCTGCCCGGGCTCCACGCCGACCTGGCCGATGATGCGTAGCGCGGTCTCCACCACCGAGGGGTACCCCGCCGCCTCTTCGAACGTCAGCCCCTCGGGCATGCGGGCCCAGGCCCACAGCACGGCGAACTCGGAATAGGTGCTCGATCCCTCGCCGAATACGCGGTCACCGATCTCGACCCCGGCGACGCCCTCGCCGATCTCGTCCACCACCCCGGCGGCGTCCTGCCCGACACCGGAGGGCAACTCGATCGGATGAGCCCCGAGGATCTGGCCTTCACGAAGGCGCCAGTCGACGGGGTTCACGCCCGCCGCCCTCACGGCGATGCGCACCTGGCCGGGGCCCGCATGGGGCTCCTCGGCCTCGAGGAGTTCCAGCACGTCCGGACCGCCGAATTCGGCGAAAGTCACTCTCTTCATGCGATCGACTATAACACTAACGGTTAGTATTTTGATACGGGTACATTTTTGCATCTGATAGCATGAATGGATGACTGTGCCGCCCGGACGCCGCGAGCGCAAGAAGGCCGCGACCCGCCAGAAGATCGCCGACACCGCGCTGCAACTGTTCCTCGAACACGGGTACGACGCGGTAGGCATCCGGGACGTGGCCGCCGCGGCGGATGTGGCTGTCACCACGCTCTTTTCGCACTTCGCCTCGAAAGAGGCCCTGGTGTTCGAGCAGGACGAGAACTTCGAGCAACGCCTCACCCGAGCGGTCACCGACCGGGTGCCGGAGGAACCGCTCATCCCCGCGCTGCGCCGCGAGATCCACGCCCAGGTCCGGCATTGCGTCGCGGCCGACGGCGGCGCGGAGATCTGGAACCTGATCGACGAGTCACCCGGTCTGCGCAAGTACGAGGAGTCGATGCGGCTGCGTCACGCCGAGTCGCTGGCGACGGCCATCGCCACCGATCTCGACCTGCCGGAGCCGACAACGGCATGCCGGGCGATCGCGAGGTTCGTGATTGATGTGCATTCGCTGGCCCGCGAGGCGGCCGATCCCGAGGCCGCGGTGGACGAGATCTTCCGGATGATCGAGGCGGCCTGGAAGATCATCCAGGTCAATCCCCCGCGAGGAACGAGGTCACCGTCGCGTGGTGGCCGTTGAGGGTCTCCAGGTCGGATTCGATGCGCTGCAGTGTTGTTCGCATTGCCGCGACGATCTCGGGGCACAGTTCGAGCTGTGGGCGCGAGCCGCTGGCGCAGGACGCGTGTCGTGGCGCCCGATCGGCGGGCCACGAGACGACGGCCGTGCGCTGCCCGCAGAACCGCTGCGGGACAATCGGTTACGCGCCAGGAACACCGGACAGCAGGAGTTGCAGACCGAGCTCGAAGCGCTCGTCGGCGGGGGTGGAGACGATTTCCGGAAGCGCTTGTGCGGTGCGCGGGAAACGGGCGGAATCGATCGCCCGCGAAGCGGCGAAGTCCTCGGCCAGGTCGGACAGGGTTTGTTCCTCGATGCAGAAGCCGACGATGAAGTGACGTAGCAGCGCGGTGCGGTGGGCGGCATCGGCGGGCCGGAGACCGGCCTCGCGCCAGGCGTCGAGGACCGATTCGATGACCTCGAAGGTAGCCGGGTCGGCGGCGAAGGTGCCCGCGAAGACCCGGGCACCGTCGCGATGCCCGATCATGGTGCGCCGCAGCGCATATGCCCAGCGGGTGAGGCATTCCCGCCACGGGGCGCGCCGGTCCGCCGCGGTCATCAGGGCCGCGGCGTCCTGGCTCATGGCGATGGCCATCGCCCCGAAGATGTCGTCCTTGGACTTGACATGCCAGTACAGCGTGGGCGCGCGGACGCCGAGTTCGGCGGCCAGCGCACGCATGGTGACGCCGTCGATGCCGTTCTCGTCGAGCAGGCGCAGTCCGGCGCGAGCGATCACTCCAGCCGCGGCGCCGGTGATCATCGCCGGCGCCGGGCCGACCGGCCTGACCCTCGCCACCGAACTGCGGCGCGGCGGCGTGCAAGTGGTACTGCTGGACCGACGTGCCGATCGCGGCGTCGAGGGATCACGCGCGGCGGGAATGCAGCCGCGCACCGTCGAAATGCTCGACCAGCGCGGCATCGCCGATCGCTTCCTGGCCTACGGCCCGCCCCTGAATCTCGGAAATTTCGCGGGTATCAGCCTCGACTACTCGCGACTGCCGAGCCGATATCCGCATGCGTACAACATCATGCAGGCCGACACCGAACGGATCCTGGAAACTGTCGCGGCCGAACTCGGCGCACCGGTGCGCTGGTCCGCGGAAGTGACCGGGCTACGCCAGGACACCGACGGCGTCGAGGTCACCGTCACCGGGCCGGGCGGCATCGAAACCCTGCGCGGCAGTTACCTCGTCGGCTGCGATGGCGGCCGTAGCGCCGTCCGGAAACTGACCGGAATCGGTTTCCCCGGAACAGATCCGGCGATGACCTGTCTGATCGGCGATGTCGAACTGGACGAGCCACCGCAGCGGCCGATGTTCCTCGAGCGCCGTGAGGCCGGGCTGATCACGGCGATCGGGTTCCGGCCCGGCTGGTACCGGATCGTCACCAGCGAACGCGAACGGGCCGCGGCCCCGGGCGATCCGGTGACCCTCGAGGAACTGCGCGCCTCCACCCTCCGGGTCGCGGGCACCGACTTCGGAATGCACAGTCCCCGTTGGCTTTCCCACTTCACCGACGCCGTCCGTCAGGCCGAGCGCTACCGCAGCGGCCACGTGCTGCTGGCGGGCGACGCCGCGCACATCCACCTGCCCGCCGGCGGGCAGGGCATGAACATGGGCATGCAGGACGCCTTCAACCTCGGCTGGAAGCTTGCGGCGGTACTGCGCGGCGAGGCGCCCGACGAACTGCTCGACACGTACCACGACGAACGCCACGCCGCCGACGCCGATATCCTGAAACTGATTCGCGCGCAATCGATCCTGTGCCAGCCCGACCCGAAACTGCACGACCTGCTCGAGCTCATGGCCCGTCTCATCGGCTTCGACGACGTCAACCGCTACCTGGCCGCCACCGTCTCCGGGCTCGACCTCCGGTATCCGATCACCGGCGACCACCCGCTGCTGGGCCGCCGCGTCCCGGATGCCGACATCACTACCACCACCGGCGATAAACGGATATACGACCTTCTGCACGCCGCAAGGCCTGTGTTGCTGGACCTTTCGAACACAACGGGCCTGGCCGATGCCGCCTCCGAGTGGACCGACCGGATCGCCATCGCTAGGGCCGAGGGCTCCGGCGCCCCCTGGGCACTGCCCGATGGCGGATCAATCCCGGAACCCGCGGCGTTGCTGATCCGACCGGACGGATACCTCGCCTGGGTAGCCGACGGGGATCCGAATCTCGTTGCCCTGCAGCATGCCCTCACCAGCTGGTGCGGCCCGGCCACCAGCAGGGTCGGCGCCCTCGACCGCGCCTGAGTCGACCTCTCCCGAAAGACGCCCCTGTAGCGCCACCACGGATAGGCCGCCCTCGCATTTCGTGCCGGGCGAGCCGGCGTGAGCGTCGGCCGCCGAGAGCAGGGTCCAGCCGAGCGCCGCGAGGGTGAGGGCGGCAAACCGCGATGACGGGTTCGAGGCCCGTGAGGAGCGTCCGGGCCGGCGCCATCTGGGTGATGGCCTCGGACGGCACCGGCCAGCGGCAGCTGCTGGCGGATTCGTTCTTCAACTCCGAGCCCGTCTTCACCCCCGACGGAACCGGAATCGTGTTCACGAGCAACCGGGGCGGGAAGAACCAGTCAGAGATCTATGCGATGAACGCCGATGGCAGCCACATCCGGCCGCTGACAAGCGATTCGACCGGGCACCCGTCGTTCTCCGAACTCGGCTCGACCATCGTCTTCACGCGCTTCACCCGTGACTCGGCATCCAGAGCCGGAGCAGAGGTCTGGGAGATGAACAGCGACGGCAGCAACCCGCACCGTCTTACCGATCCGAAACTCATTGCGCAGCATCCCAGTTCGGGCGGCGGCGAAAGTATGTGAGCGGCCACCGCGACGCGAACGGTATGGTCGACGGCTGAGGGAGCGCTGTCCTGTCGAAGGGCGCCCCAGCACTGTCCACGGATACTGATCGCCGGACCCGTACCGGCGACCACTCACTTGACGCAGGGAATCCCGCTGCCCTGCATGCTCGACAGGTCCGTCGGCGCCGGGGAGTTCTGGCCCACGGCCGTGGCCGAGACCGGCGGCGGGGGCGGCGGGGTGGTCGTGGTCGCGGAATCCGAACCGCCCATCGCGGAGACGATGCTGGCGATGGGGCCGCTGCTGGCCGACTCGGTGCCCACAGTCACCTGGATGGAGTTCGAATCCAGCGACGAGGACGCGGTCGCGGTCAGGCCGAGTTGACTGGCCAGGGCGTTCGCGGCGGTAGCCGCACCCGAGCCGTACAGCAGGGTGCTGCCGCTGCGGGCCGAACCGGTGCTCGCCTGGCCCTGGGTGAATCCGCGTGCGGCGAGGGCCTTTTCGAGATCTCCGCCCAGGCCGTTGTGGCCCGAGCCGTTCACCACGTTCACCACGATGCCCTGCGCCGAGGGGATGTTGGTGCTGGTGGTCGTGGGGGCCGCGGCCGAGGTGCTCGCCCCGGGCTTGGGCGGGTTGAGCAGGTTGTGCACGATGCTCTGGATCACGTCCACGTCGACGAGGTTGATGTCCTCGCCGTTGCTCGGGTCGTTGCCGAAGTCCTTGACCGGCAACGTGAACAGCGACAGGCCGCCGGACATCAGACTGGACGCCTGCGCGGCGAACTTCCCCAGATCCAGACCACTGTCGACGGCCATGTTCTGCTGGGCAACACCCAACAGGCTCATCAGCTTGCTCGGGCTGGACATTGTGCCACTGCTCTGCAGCTGATGCAGCAGCGACACGATGAACGCCTGCTGACGACGAGTGCGGTCCAGGTCGGTGAAGTTCAACGACTCGTTCGGATCCCGGCGCTGCCGCACGAAGGCCATCGCCTGCGACGCGTTGATCTGCTGCGGCCCCTTCGCAAACTTAGCGCCGGAGAAATTGTCGGAGGTCTTCTCGTTCAGGCACACCGTGATCGGCTGTACCGCCTCGGCGACCTGGAAGAACGCGGCAAGCGTGATCTCGACGAAATGATCGATCGGTACATTGCCGAGGAACTTGCTGACCGTGTTGACCTCGGCCTTGCGCCCGGCATCGCGGGACTTGGCGTCCAGCGCGACCGGGTCCTTGATCTTGCTGGCGTACTTGTCGTGGGACGCCCCGTAGGCGCGGCCGTACGCCTCCTTGATCTTGCCCTTGCAGGTCTCGCCGCCGCAGGCCGTCGGATCGAGGCTGGCGTAGTCGTCGCGCGGGATGGAAATCGCCGTCGCCTTCGAGCCGTCACCCGGGATGTGAATCATGATCAGCACATTGGAGTTCATGCCGCCGTTGCTGTCGTCGCCGGCGTGCAGCGCGTTGTACATGGCCTGGGGCAGGGCATTGCCGTGCTCGTCCAGTCGGCTGTCCAGGCCCATGATCAGGATGTTCTGGTCCTGGCCGGAGGATTTGGGGCCGTCGCTGATCGCGTCGGAGGTGGTCACACTGTGGACCGCGTGATCGTAAACTCGATACGCCGCACCGGTTCCGACCAGCACGGCCGCCGAAACAACCGCCATGATCGAACGCCCGGCGACCACACCCTTGGAGGACTGCCGCGCGCGCCGCGGAGGCTGGCGGTGCGTACGACGGCGCGGCTGTGTGCCGTGCGGCAACCGCTCTGTTTTCGGATCGGCCGCCCCTCGCGGGCGCCGTTCCCCTCCGTAACTCATACGGACCGAATATAGCCAGCGCGGGCACCGGAGGCGAACGCGCTGATCACCCGCACCGGCTGTGACCGGGCGGTCGCGGGGTGGATCGGTTGAATCTCACATTGTCCAGGTTCGGGGTTTAAAACTCCGACGCACCGCATAAAAACCGCCTCGAACCCTTCACAAAGTTAGCACCAGCGCGGCGTCAGCGCGCCCAGGGCGCCCAGCGCGACGGCGGCCGCGGTGGAGGTGCGCAGCACCGTGGGGCCCAGCAGCGAGGGCTCGGCGCCCGCTTCCGACAGCGCCGCCAGCTCCGCATCGTCCAGCCCGCCCTCGGGGCCGACGATCAATACGACCTGCGCGGCCTGCGCGAAGGGAAACGAGGCGAACCGGCCCGCGCCCGATTCGTGCAGCGCCACCGCTATTCCATTGTCCGCCTTGATGTTCCTGATCAGCTCGAGCACATCGGCGGTGCGGTGCAGTTCGGCGACCTCCGGGATGTATGCGCGACGGGACTGCCGGGCGGCCGAGCGGGCCGCGGCGCGCCACTTGTCGACACCCTTGCGCGCCTTGCCCTCCCAGTTCGCCACGCAGCGGGCGGCCTGCCATGGCACGATGACATCGGCCCCGGCCTCGGTCATCAGCTCGACCGCCAGTTCCGAGCGGTCCGACTTCGGCAGTGCCTGCACGACCGTGACCCGCGGCGAGACAGGTTGCGCGGCGACCTTTTCCAGGACCTTCAGCTCGAGCCGGTCTTTCTGTGCCGCAACGACTTCCGACGGGGCCAGCACACCGGCGCCGTCGGACAGCGTGATCGGCTCGCCGACCCGGATGCGGCGTACGGTCGCCGCGTGGCGCCCCTCCGGGCCGTCCAGCACCGCGATGCCGCCGGGTTCCGGGATCTGCTCGAGATAGAAAACCGTGGCGGCCAACGGGTCTCAGCGTCCGCTGAACGAGGCCCGCAGCCGCGCGAACAGGCCGCTGTTGTGCTCTGACTGCGCCGAGAGCACCTCGGTGCGCTCGCCGTTGCGGGTGGCCTTGTATTTGCGCAGCAGATCGGACTGCTTCGAATCGAGCTTGGTGGGCACCACGATGTCCAGGTGCGCGATCATGTCGCCGCGCGCGCTCGACCGCAGCTTCGGCATGCCGTGGGCGCGCAGCACCGACACTTCGCCGGGCTGGGTACCCGCGGGAATGGTCAGCTCGGTGGGGCCGTCGAGAATGGTGTCCACGACCACGGTGGTGCCGAGCGCGGCATCCACCATCGGCACCCGGATGGTGCAGTGCAGATCGTCGCCGTCGCGGACGAACATGTCGTGCGGCTGCTCGACGATCTCCACGTACAGATCACCGGCCGGGCCGCCGCCGGGGCCGACCTCGCCCTGTGCGGCCAGCCGCACTCGCATGCCGTTGGCCACGCCCGCGGGAATCGGCGCGGCGATCTCGCGGCGCGAACGCACCCGGCCGTCGCCGCCGCACTTGCGGCAGGGATCGGGAATGGTCTCCCCCGCGCCGCGGCAGGTCGGACACGGACGCGAGGTCATCACCTGGCCCAGGAACGAACGCTGCACGGTCTGCACCTCGCCGGCGCCGCCGCAGGTCTCACAGCGCACCGGCTTGGAGTTGCCGTTGGTGCCCGCACCCTGGCACAGGTCGCACAGCACGGCGGTGTCGACGGTCAGGTGCTTGGTGACACCGACCGCGCACTCGGCCAGCGAAAGCCGCGTGCGCAGTAGCGAATCCGCACCCGGCTGCACCCGGCCGCGCGGACGGCGCGGCCCCGAGGCGTTCATGCCGCCGAAGAATGCCTCGAACACATCGCCCAGGCCGCCGAATCCGGCGCCGGAGAAGCCGCCCGGGCCGCCGCTGGACTCCAGCGGATCGCCGCCCATGTCGACGATGCGGCGCTTCTCGGCGTCGCTGAGCACCTCGTAGGCCGCGGATACCTCGCGGAACTTCTCCTGCGCATCGGCGTCCGGATTGACGTCGGGATGCAGCTCTCGTGCCAGCTTGCGATAGGCGCGCTTGAGTTCCTGGTCGGTCGCGTTCCGGCCGACACCGAGTATTCCGTAGTAGTCCCGTGCCACTTGCGTCTCTAGTCCTGTTCCGAATTCGTTCGCTTCACCATCGGTCGCACACTCATCGTTCGGCGAGCACCTCGCCGATGTATCTCGCAACCGCAGCAACCGAGGCGATAGTCCCCGGGTAGTCCATGCGGGTGGGGCCGAGCACACCCATGCCGCCGAGCACGGTACCCGGCATACCGTACCCCGTAGAAACCACCGAGGTTCCGCGCATCTGCTCGAGCTGCGTCTCCTCGCCGATCTGCACGGTCACGGTGCCGGGGTGCTGCGCGGCCGCTAGCAGCTTGAGCACGATCACCTGCTCCTCCAGCGCCTCCAGCACGGCGCGCAGTGAGCCCGGGAAGCCGAAATCGTTCGCGTTGCGGGTCAGGTTCGCGGTGCCGCCGAGCACCAGGCGGTCCTCGGAGTGTTCGACGAGGGTCTCCACCAGCACCGTCGACACCCGGACCAGCACATCGCGCAGTTTGGCCGGGGAATGGTCGGGCAACTCGGCGACCGCCGTCGAGGCGACCGAGAGGCGCTTACCGTCCATGGCCTTGCCGAGCATCGCGCGCAAAGCCGTCAGATCGTCGTCGCCGATCACCCCGCCCAGATCGACCAGGCGCTGATCGACGCGGCCGCTGTCGGTGATGACCACGAGCAGCAGCCGGGCCGGATTGATCGCGACGACCTCGATGTGGCGAACCGTGGATGCGGACACCGTCGGGTACTGCACCATCGCCACCTGACGGGTCAGCTGTGCCAGCAGGCGCACCCCGCGGCGCAGCACGTCGTCCAGGTCGACACCGCCCTCGAGGAAGTCCGTGATCGCGCGGCGCTCGGCCGTGGACAGCGGCTTGACCTCGGCGATGTTGTCGACGAACTGGCGATAGCCCTTGTCGGTGGGGATGCGGCCGGAGCTGGTGTGCGGCTGGGCGATGTACCCCTCGGCCTCGAGCACCGCCATATCGTTGCGCACGGTCGCGCTGGACACCCCGAGGTTGTGCCGGTCGACCAGGGTTTTCGAGCCGATCGGCTCCTTGGTCGTGATGTAGTCCGCAACAATCGCGCGCAGGACCTCGAGCCGCCGCTGTTCGGTACTCGACACGGCCCCACCTCCTGTTCGGCTATGCGGGTCCACGCAGGCGCCACCGCCGCTGCGGGCAGGGCGAGACGCGCGGATTCCCGGGTTCATCCAAACCCAGTTTATGTCGCCGCGGGCGAATCGCTCGCACACACGCCCCAGCAGGGGGCGGATGACGGCCCGTCGCCCGGCGAGGCGAGTGTCCTGCCGGGCGACGGCAGGTCACCACCCGGAACGGCGAAACGGGTGGCTACGGCAGGGAATAGCCGATGAGCGCGCCGATGCCGGCACCGACGATGCCGCCCGGAATGGCGCCGACGACGAGGAACCAGATGCCGATCAGAATGCCCACACCCAGGCCGATAAGCGCGCCTACACCGGCGTTGTACTGGTGGCGGGCCAGGTCCGCGGCCGCGCCGACGTACTGGACACCGGCCTGCTGACGAACCTGCTGAGAATGGGGCTGCGCCCCGCGCAGGTTCAGCGTAAGAGTGCGGCCCGACGGATCGATCGTCGGCGTCAGGGCAACCTTGCCGGGGCGATCCAGTATCCGTACCGCCATCGGCACCCGGGCCACAACGTCCCCGGCCGGATCGGTGACGACGACTTCCCCGGCGTCCGGGGAGAGTGTGAATTTCCCCTCACCGAGGGTGGCGCGCACGGTACCGGCGTTCGGATCGAACGTCGTGGCGTAGTGCATCCCCAGCTCGGCGCCGTTGACGGTGGCTGCTGGGGCGATCGGCTGCGCGTGCACGACACCCGCGGTGAGGCCGAGGGAACCGATGATCAAGCTTGCGATAGCCGCAGCATTGCTGCTCTTCATAGCTGGCCTTTCTCCGATGGTTCGGCACAGTCGGCGCCGACCGCAAATCGGGCACCGTACACACACGCTTCGACCGTAGCTATTTCGATTGTTGACTGTATTTATCCAGTTAATAGCGGTTTTCGCGGAAATGGTTGCCTTACCGGGGCAAACCTCGACTGCGACGTTCGAGCGACTGGGCGATTTGCGTCATTGCAGGTTTGCCAATCACATGCCGAGGCCGAGATGCGTTGCGGCTCAAGCGAAGTCCAGATTGGTCGGTTACTAGATCATCGATGAACGCGCTCGCTTGATGATGTAAGGCCTTGCGGCACCGGAATTTCCGTATTGGAATATTCCAAATCTGTTGTGCAGCAACAAATTTAGTCAACAAAGGCTCGTGTACTGTGAGCAATACCTCCTGCCGAGGGGCGGTGGACACGGTCCACACACCGCGCCCAGGAAGGAGGTGGTGGGAATGGCGAAACATCGCCGGGCTAAGAGCAATGCCCCGGTCGATTACGGCATGTGCTTCGCAGGCTCTGTCGTGATCGCCGGGGCGCTCGCAATGGTCCGCTGGTTGATCCGGCGGGCTAGGTAAGCGCCCTAGCACACCTGGTGAGGCGTCGGAGGCAACCGGCGCTTCACCCCAGCATCACTTTCGTGACGACTTCCACTCTACCGTGCAGTGCCGCCGATCGTCGAAGTTCGTACATCGGACCCGCACCGCGTGCGGCAGAAGTCTTTTCCGGTTCGGTCGCAGCCGCGTACCCTGACGTCGGCCACGGACTCACGCCATCGGTCGAGGTCCGTTCACACAAGCAGCGCCCGGACCACCGCGTCGGCGAGCAGGCGGCCGCGCGCGGTGAGAATCAGGCGGTCGCCGCGCAATTCGGCGAGACCGTCGGCCACGACCCGATCGGCGGCCGCGCGCCCCGGCGCGTCGAGATCGCCCAGCGGCAGGCCCGAGCGCAGGCGCACCGCAAGCATGACGCGCTCGGTATGACGCTCCTCGGCGGTCAGTTCCTCCCAGCCCGCGGCCGGTAGCGCGCCCGCCGCGACCCGATCGGCATAACGTGCCGGATGCTTGACATTCCACCACCGCACGCCGCCGAGGTGGCTGTGCGCGCCGGGGCCCGCACCGAGCCAGTCGCCGCCGTCCCAGTAGCCCAGGTTGTGCCGGCACGCCGCGGAATCGTTTGCGGCCCAATTGGATACCTCGTACCACGACAGGCCTGCGGCGGCGAGACGGGTATCGATGCGGTCGTAACGCGCGGCCAGCACGTCGTCGTCGGGGGCGGGGAGTTCGCCGCGCCGCACGCGGCGCGCCAGTGCGGTGCCGTCCTCGACGATCAGCGAGTAGGCCGAGACGTGATCGACCCCGGCATCCAGGACCGCGTCCAGGCTCGCGTCCAGGTCGGCATCGGACTCCCCCGGGGTGCCGTAGATGAGATCCAGGTTGACGTGTTCGAATCCGGCGGCGCGCGCCTCGCGGGCGGCGGCCACCGCGCGGCCGGGTGTGTGGGTGCGGTCGAGCACCTTCAGCACGTGCTCGGCGGCGGACTGCATTCCCAGCGAGATGCGGGTGAACCCCGCCGCACGCAGACGCTCGAAAAACTGCGGCGAGGCGGATTCGGGATTGGATTCGGTGGTCACCTCGGCGTCCGCGGCCAGGACGAAGTCCGCGCGGATGGCCTCGAGCACCTGCGAAAGACCGTCCCCGCCGAGCAGCGACGGGGTGCCCCCGCCCACGAACACCGACGACACCTCCGGCTGCGGGCTCGGCAGCTCACCGAAAACCTTTGCCGCCATGGACAATTCGCCCCGAAGCGCGTCCATCCAGGACTGCGGTGAGGCCGAGGTGCCCAGCTCCCCCGCGGTGTAGGTGTTGAAGTCGCAATACCCGCACCGGGTCGCGCAGAACGGCACGTGAATGTAGATGCCGAAGGGGCCGCCCCCGAAGTCGTGGAGCTGCGGGAGGTCGGTCGCGGTTCGGGGGGCGGATGTCACCCTTCGAGTCTGAACGCGGCCTCTCGGCCCGTCGCACTCGGCCCCATGTCAACCGTGTTTTCGGCCGCATGCCCGCACGTATGACGCACCTCACAATTTCGGACAAGTGTCCAGGGTATTTCCCGCATTCTTACGGAAAATCCAGGCCCGCGGTCGGAAAGACGCGGCTGACATGGCACAATGGTCCGCATGACTGGACTTGGGGTACGACTCGTGGCGCGTCGCCACGTCGACTTCAAGCGTGTCTGCAGTGCGAGCTGTCTGCCCGATTGCCTCCGGTAGCTCGACTCTGTCCTCCGGCGTCACCTCTCGGCGCCCGTTCTTTTTCGGCCGTTGAGCTATCGAAGGCGTGAGCCAGCCCCTCCCGCCTACCCTCAGGCCTGATCACCACCCGCAGGAGCGACCCTATGACGTCGAGCACCGACGCCGGTCTCACAGCCGATGAATCCGCACGCCTCGAGCGCGAGCAGGAAGTCGCGCGCGAGCGCGCCCAGGCCGCGCGCGAGCGCCGGTCGCGTCCGCGCGAGGAGGTCAAGGGCCCGCGCGAGCGCACCAGCAAGCCGCTGCGCCGCAAGTCGGAGGGTCAGTGGGCCCTCGGCTACCGCGAGCCGCTGAACCCGAACGAGCAGAGCAAGAAGGACGACAACCCGCTCAACGTCCGCGCCCGCATCGAGAACATCTACGCCAAGGGCGGCTTCGACTCGATCGACAAAGCCGATCTGCGCGGACGTTTCCGCTGGTGGGGCCTGTACACCCAGCGCGAGCAGGGCTACGACGGCACCTGGACCGGCGATGAGAACATCGACATCCTCGAGGCCGAGTACTTCATGATGCGGGTGCGCTGCGACGCCGGCGCCCTGAATCTCGCGCAACTGCGCACCATCGCCGGCATCTCCACCGAATTCGCCCGCGACACCGCCGACCTGTCCGACCGCGAGAACGTCCAGTACCACTGGATCGAGATCGAGAACGTGCCGGAGATCTGGCGGCGCCTGGAGGATGTGGGCCTGAAGACCACCGAGGCGTGCGGCGACTGCCCCCGCGTCGTGCTCGGCTCCCCGCTGGCCGGCGAGTCGCTGGGCGAGGTGCTGGACCCGACCCCGGCGATCGACGAGATCGTGAGCCGCTACATCGGCAAGAAGGAATACTCCAACCTGCCGCGCAAGTTCAAGACCGCGATCTCCGGCCAGCAGGACGTGGTGCACGAGATCAACGACGTGGCGTTCATCGGCGTCGACCATCCCGAGCACGGCCCGGGTCTGGACCTCTGGGTCGGCGGTGGGCTGTCCATCAATCCGATGCTGGCCCAGCGCGTGGGCGCGTGGGTGCCGCTCGAGGAGGTGCCCGACGTCTGGGAGGCCGTCGTCTCGCTCTACCGCGACTACGGCTACCGCCGCCTGCGCACCAAGGCGCGACTGAAGTTCCTGATCAAGGACTGGGGCATCGAGAAGTTCCGCGAAGTCCTCGAGACCGAATACCTGAAGCGCAAACTGATCGACGGCCCCGCACCCGAGAAGCCGAAGCAGATCATCGATCACGTCGGCGTGCAGCGGCTGCGCAACGGGTTCAACGCCGTCGGCTTCTCCCCCATCGCCGGGCGCGTATCGGGCACCACGCTGACCAAGGTCGCCGATGCGGCAGAGCGGGCGGGCTCGGACCGGGTCCGGTTCACCCCGTACCAGAAGCTGATCGTGCTGGATGTGCCCGACGAGAAGGTCGAGCAGCTGCAGGCGGAGCTGGAACCGCTCGGCCTGCAGTCGCATCCGTCGATCTGGCGGCGAAACCTGGTGGCCTGCAGCGGAATCGAGTTCTGCAAGCTGTCGTTCGTCGAGACCCGGAGGCGTTCTCAGGCGCTCGCGCCGGAGCTGGAGCAGCGCCTGGCCGACATCAACGCGCAGCTGGACGTGCCGATCACCATCAACATCAACGGCTGCCCGAACTCCTGCGCCCGCGCCCAGATCGCCGACATCGGCTTCAAGGGCCAGCTCGTCGACGACGGTGACGGGAATCAGGTGGAGGGTTTCCAGGTTCACCTGGGTGGCAGCCTCGGGCTCGACAGCGCCTTCGGGCGCAAGCTGCGCCAGCACAAGGTGACCAGCGACGAGCTCGGTGACTACATCGAGCGTGTGGTGCGCAATTTCGTCAAGAACCGCAACGAGGGCGAGCGGTTCGCACAGTGGGCTGTCCGCGCGGACGAAGCCGACCTTCGGTAAGGGGAAAGTTCAGCTATGACAACCACTTTGGATAAGTTGTCCGAGGACGAGCTGCGCAAGATCGCGGAAGACGGTGCCGCACAGCTGGGTCCGGACGCCACGGCGAAGCAGCTGCTGCAGTGGACTGAGGACACCTTCGGCGGCAACTACATCGTCGCCTCCAACATGCAGGACGCGGTGCTGGTCGAGCTGGCCGCTCAGGTGCATCCCGGCGTGGACGTGCTGTTCCTGGACACCGGCTACCACTTCGCCGAGACCATCGGCACCCGCGACGCGGTGGAGGCCGTGTACGGGGTGAACATCGTCAACGCGCGGCCCGAACAGACCGTGGCCGAACAGGATTTGCTGCTGGGCAAGGATCTGTTCGCGCGCGACGCCAATGAGTGCTGCCGCCTGCGCAAGGTGGTACCGCTGCAGAAGTCGCTGAGCGGGTACAACGCCTGGGTCACCGGCATCCGCCGCGTGGAGGCGCCCACCCGCGCCAACGCGCCCCTGATCTCCTTCGACGAGGCCTTCGGCCTGGTGAAGATCAACCCGATCGCCGCCTGGTCCGACGAGCAGATGGCGCAGTACATCGAGGCCAACGGCATCCTCGTCAATCCCCTTGTGGAAGAGGGATATCCGTCCATCGGTTGCGCTCCGTGCACGCGGAAGCCGGAACCGGGAGCCGATCCGCGAAGCGGCCGCTGGGCCGGGCTCGCCAAGACCGAATGCGGGCTGCACCAGTCATGACCACTGCCGAGATCGACATCCAGGAAACCGACACCGCGGAGGTCACCGTGAGCACGAACCTCACCGGCGCTGCCATCGAAACCGAGGCTCTGGAAAGGGCATTCGGCGCGACCGACTTCGACACCTTGGCCGCCCTGGAGTCCGAGGCCATTCACATCTTCCGCGAGGTGGCGGGCGAATTCGAGCGGCCGGTGATCCTCTTCTCCGGCGGCAAGGACTCGACCGTGCTGCTGCACCTGGCGCTCAAGGCATTCTGGCCCGCGCCGCTGCCGTTCGCGCTGCTGCACGTGGACACCGGGCACAACCTGCCCGAGGTGCTGGCCTTCCGCGACCACGTCGTCGAGAAGTACGGCCTGCGCCTGCATGTCGCCAGTGTCGAGGAGTACCTCGCCGACGGGCGTCTGGCCGAGCGGCCCGACGGCATCCGCAACCCGCTGCAGACCGTGCCCCTGCTGGACGCCATCAACGAGCACCGCTTCGACGCGGTGTTCGGCGGCGCCCGGCGCGACGAGGAGCGTTCGCGCGCCAAGGAGCGGATCTTCTCGCTGCGCGACGCGTTCGGGCGCTGGGACCCCAAGCGGCAGCGGCCCGAGCTGTGGAACCTGTACAACGGGCGGCACGCGCCGGGCGAGCACGTCCGGGTGTTCCCGCTGAGCAACTGGACCGAGCTGGACATCTGGCGGTACATCGCCCGCGAGAACGTCGAACTGGCGACCATCTACTACTCCCACGAGCGCCCGGTGTACCAGCGCGACGGGATGTGGATGACCCCCGGAGTCTGGGGCGGCCCGGCCGAAAACGAAGAGCTCCAGATCAAGTCCGTGCGCTACCGCACGGTCGGTGACGGATCCACCACCGGCGCGGTCCTTTCCGATGCCGCCGACAACGAGGCAATCCTCGCCGAGGTGGCCGCCTCCCGGCTCACCGAGCGAGGCGCAACGCGCGGCGACGACCGCGTGTCCGAGGCCGCGATGGAAGACCGCAAACGAGAGGGTTATTTCTGATGTCCGACCTGTTACGGCTGGCGACCGCCGGCAGCGTCGACGACGGCAAGTCCACACTGGTCGGCCGCCTGCTCTACGACACGAAATCCGTACTGGCGGACCAGATCGACGCCGTCACGCGAGCCTCGGTCGATCGCGGCCTGTCCACCCCGGACCTGTCGCTGCTCGTGGACGGCCTGCGCGCCGAGCGCGAGCAGGGCATCACGATCGACGTGGCGTACCGCTATTTCGCCACGCCCACAAGGTCTTTCGTGCTCGCCGACACCCCGGGACACGTGCAGTACACCCGGAACACGGTCTCCGGCGCCTCCACCGCCCAGCTGGTGATCCTGCTGGTGGACGCCCGCAAGGGTGTGATCGAGCAGACCCGCCGCCACGCCGCGGTGATGGCGCTGCTCGGGGTACCGAAACTCGTTCTGGCCGTGAACAAGATCGATCTGGTGGACGACGCGGCAGGTGTGTTCGAGCGGATCGTCACCGAATTCACCGAGCTCACCACGAAACTCGGCTGGTCGCGCGAGGACGTCATCGAGATCCCCGTCTCGGCGCTGCACGGGGACAATGTCGCCTCCCGCTCGGAGAGCACCCCGTACTACACCGGCCCCTCGCTGATCGAGCATCTGGAGTCGGTGCCGGTGGACGCCGATGCGCACGGCCGCCACGAGGTGGGGCTGCGCTTCCCGGTGCAGTACGTGATCCGGCCCCGCACCGCCGAGTACCCCGACTACCGCGGATACGCCGGTCAGGTCTCGGCCGGTGTGGTGTCCAAGGGTGACGAGGTCGTGGTGCTGCCGTCCGGGACCCGCACCACCGTCGAGCGCATCGACACCCCGGACGGCGAGCTGGAATCGGCGCAGCCCGGGCGCAGTGTCACCCTGATCCTGGCCGACGACGTGGATGTCTCGCGCGGCGATGTGATCGCCGCCGCGGCCGATGCTCCCGAGCCGATCCAGGAGTTCGACGCGACGGTCTGCTGGCTCGGCGACAAGCCGCTGCGCCCGGGCGCGCGGCTGCTGCTCAAGCACGGCACCCGCACCACCCAGGCGATCGTCGGCGCGCTGCTCGAGCGCTTCGACGAACAGCATCTGGCCGCCGACACCGAGGCGGAGTCGTTGTCGCTCAACGACATCGGCCGCATCACGGTGCGCGTGGCCGATGCGATCGCGGCCGATGACTATCGCGTGAACCGGCACACCGGCAGCTTCCTGCTCATCGACCCGTCCGGGGGCAACACCCTGGCCGCCGGTCTGGTCGGCGACGTGCTGACCGCCGTCGAGGTCGGCACCGAGGCCGGGGTCTAGCCGATGGACACCGCGCGGACCGGCGCCTCGGCTGCCGCCGGGGCGCCGCAGAGCCCGCGCACGCCGGGCAATCCGCCGCGACCCTCGCGCAGCCGGCAGGACGTCCGGAGTTCCGTGCACGGATCTCGGGCCCTCCTGGAAATGGAGACTCACCCAGGTCCCGGCACCGATGCAGCTGCCCCGGAGCAGGCCCCCGCGACGCTGACATCTCAGCCCGCTCGGACCGCGTGCACGGGAGCATCGAGCCCCGGCCTACCTCTCGTCTCCAGGCCAGCGGGTGTGAGCGGGTTTACATGGGTCCGTAACGTCGGGGCAACCGACGGCGGCGCCGCGGCCCGTAGCGTCGGGACCATGGCGGTAACCAGGGCAAATGGCTCCGACGGCGGGCATCCGGCGCTGATCGCGGTCGCGCACGGCAGCCGCGATCCGCGGTCGGCGGCCACGATGTTCGCGGTGGTCGAGGAGCTGGCCGCCGCGCATCCGGTCCTGGACGTGCGGCTGGCGTTTCTCGATCTGAGCACGCCCTCGGTGGAGCAGGTCGTGGACGCGGTCGCCGGCGCGGGCCACACCGAGGCGATCGTGGTGCCGCTGCTGCTGGGCAGCGCCTTCCACGCCCGCGTCGACCTGCCCGGCCTGCTCGCGGCCGCCCAGGCCCGCCACCCGCGCCTGCGCCTGACCCAGGCCGATGTGCTCGGCCCCGACCCGCGCCTGGTCGGCGCCCTGCGCGAGCGCGTGCTCGCCACCGGCGCCGATGCCGACGACGCCACCCTCGCCGTCGCCGTCGCCGCGGTCGGCTCCTCCTCGCAGGCGGCCAACCGCCGCACCGAACAGATCGGCCGCCTGCTCGCCGCGGGCACCGCCTGGCGCACCGAGATCTGCTTCGCCACCACCGAACCCGGTGTTACACAAGCTGTTTCGCGCCTGCGCGAATGGGGCTGCGATCGCGTCGTCGTCGCCCCGTGGTTCCTGGCACCGGGCCTGCTCACCGACCGCCTCGCCGAGCAGGCCCCGGACCTGCGGCACGCCACCCCGATCGGCGCCCACCCCCTCGTCGCCGAGGTCATCGCCGCCCGCTACACCGACGCCCGGCAGACGGCCGGCACTCCCCATACCGCCGTCGCCTGACGACGTCAGTTCCCGAACCAGCGCTCCAGCACCAGCGCGACGCCGTCCTCCTCGACGGTCGCGGTGACCTCGTCGGCCGCTTCGCGGGCGGCATCGACAGCGTTGCCCATGGCCACGGAATGTCCTGCCCAGGAAAGCATTTCGGTGTCGTTGTAGCCGTCGCCGATGGCCAGGGTCGCCGCGCGGGGGATGTCGAGGTCCTCGCGCAGCCGCTCGAGGGCCCAGCCCTTGGTCACGCCGTGGCGGGAGGCGACGAGCCAGGGCTCGAACTCGCCGTGCACCCAGCCCGCGCCCGGGAGCTGACGGTCCCCCATCAGCGCGACCATGTCGTCGAGCGAACCACCCGGCCACCAGCCGTTGAGGCGGGTGGTCGGCTCCAGGCTGAGGTCGTCGTCCTCGACGAAGCGGAACTCGCCGAGGCGGAAACTACCGGGGTAGTATCCGGTGGCCCAGGTGCCGATGCCGACCTTCTCCACCGAGAGCACCATGTCCGGGAACAGCTCGCGCAGGACCGCCACCGCGGGCTCGGGGTCGAAGGTGTGCACCGATACCGGCACCCAGGTCGAGATGTCCGCGTGCACAGCGCCGTTCGAGCAGATCGTGTGTCCCTCGTCCAGGCCTAGCTCCCGCACCACCAGCTTGGTCGCCAATAGTGTGCGGCCCGTGGTGACGACCACGTGGGCGCCCGCCTCGGTGGCCGCCCGCACCGCGTCGAGCACGCGCGGAGCAATCGGCTGGCCGGTCTGCAGAATCGTGCCATCGACATCCAGAGCTATCAATTGAGGCCTGTCCGTGTCCACAGACCCATTCTGATCTATAGCCCAAATGCACTTGCAAGGCCATCGGTCACCGGTCAGCGACGGTCGGGCTCCGGCAGCGGAAGGTACGGGGTGATCGCGTGCGCGAGGTTGCTGACGGTCAGCGATTGCAGCCACACCCGGCCCGGACCGGTCAGCGCGGCCAGGAACAGCCCGTCGCCGCCGAACAGGATATTGCGGATGCCGCGCAGCATCGTGATGTCGAATCCCACTGTGGCATCGAACATTCCGACGTGCCCCGGATGCACCCGCAGCGTCTCTCCCGCGGCCAGATCGTATTGGATGACCTCCCCGGACAGCTCGGCCCACATGTTCCCGTCGCCGCTGACACGCTGTAGCGTGAACCCGGCGCCCCCGAAGATCCCCGCGCCCAGGCGCCGCTGAAAGCTCAGCGACACCCGCACATTGCCGGTGGCACACAGGAATCCGTGCCGATGCACCAGATAGTCCGCCCCGCGCCGCAGGGTGACCGGCACGATCTGTCCCGGCAGCTTGGTCGCGAACGCCACGGTACCGGGGTGGCGCGCGGCGGAGTACTCGGTCATGAACAGACCGGCGCCGGCGACCGCCCGCTTCACCGCGCCGAACACACCGCCCGCGGCCACCCGCGTGGAGGTGTGCAGCCGGATCGACTCGGTCATCCACGAGAGCTGCCCCGATTCGGCGAATACGGTCTCCCCCGGATCGAGGGTGACCTCGAGGACGGGCATCACGGTTCCGATGATCCTGGGATCCATCACTCCAGTGTGCGCGCGGTGCGGCGGGGTGACGAGGTTCTCCTGCGACGAACTTGGGCCACAGGCGATCTCGCTCCGCGGTCGTCGCGACCCGGGCGTGCACCGGGCGGCGTTCCGCGCCGAGCTGGATGGTCGTGTCGGGGTGGGCACGCAGATTGTGGAACCATCCCGGCAGCGTCGGCTGGCCGGCCTTGGAGGCGGCGATGGCGATCGTGTCGCCGTCCCGCTGACTACCAGACGCGAAAAGATCTACATACCCCATTGAATCGCAGGACGCGCACTGATGGGCCGCCTCGTGACGCCCGGCACGCGCCGGGCGGGTGAACGACGGGGCGGCGTACGGTGCCGCCGCGGCGCCTGCACCGCGCGGGGAATGTCCTGCGACCGCGGCACTGCGGCCCCGGCGCGGCGGCAGGCATCGGGGTGGCGGGCATGGTCAGTGGTGGCCGCCGCCGTGCGAACCGCCGGAGGAGCCGCCGTGCGAGGAGCCGTTGGATCCGCCGCCCCCGGCGGAATTGCTGCCGCGTGCGGCCGTGCCGCCGAAGTGTCCGCCGCCGGTGCCCGCGGCCGAGGTCCCCGCACCGGTGCCCCCGGGGCTCGCACCGCCGGAGTTCGTGCCGCCCGGGCCGCTGGATGAGGCGCCCAGGCGCGCGCCGGTCGTGGCGCCGGAATGCACACCGGCGGAGGCCGATCCGTTCGATGTGGCCGCGCCGTCGGAGTTCGAGCCCGGGCCGGCGTGCGACGAGGCGGCGCCCGGAGCATGCAGCCCGGCGCCCAGGGTGCTCTGCGAGTTCGACACCGGGCCGGTGGAATTCGTGCCTGCGGGGGGATTTCCGGTGTCCGCCGCCGGGATGCCCGGGACGGTAGCGGCGGGCGGGGAATTCAGCGCGGGCGAGGGCGGATCGGATTGCGTCGGCGCGGGCGGGTTCGGGATCACCGGATTCGAGGCGACCGGGTTCGGGATCACGGGGCTCGACGCCGCCGGGTTCGGCACGGCGGGGTCGGGCGGTATGACATGGTCGGGGATGGACCGGCCCGGCATCGACGGGATCGACTTACCGAAGCCAGTCATCGGATTGACACCCGGGGCCGAAAACTGCTGTGCTACAGCGGGACCGGCACTCGGGGCGATGGGCGGCAGGCTGATCTCCGGTGTCTGGAAGCCGGGCGCCGGGAAGGCCTGCGCGGCGGGCGGGGTCCAGAACGGTAGCGGATTGGTGAACTGTGCCGGATCTGCATAGGTCGGGGGTATCAGGCGGTCGTTCGGGCCGCAATGGGTGCCGGACGGATCGACGCTGGTCGTTCTGCCCGCCCCGACCACGGCGGGTGAGACCGACACCTCTTGTGCGACAGGGCTGTACGAGCCCCAGCGCGGGGCCGGGGTCGTCACGGTGTCCACGCCCGCGGACAGGGCCGCGGGTTCGGCGTTCGCCCCCTGCGACAGCCGCAGGTCGGCGTTGCCGGCGGGCCCGGCCAGGGCGGGGGCGAATTCCAGTGCGGGACCGTCGGAGCCGATCGGCCCACCGCCGAGCATGGTGGCCGCGGACATCGCGACCGCCGAAACGACCGCGGCACTGGATAGTACGGCGGCCCCGCGCGCGTAGCGGCCAAGATTCGATCCGGTGTCCATCAGCCGCGCCGAGGCCAGGGCCGCCCCGAGGGCGACGGTGTGCGCCGGGTCGGGCGACATCACCATCGGGCGGCCCAATTCGTCGAGCACCTGCGCGACCTCGACCGGCCGCGCGGCTCCCCCGATCAGCAGCACGCGGTCGATGTCTCGCATCGTGAGCCCGGCCGCGTGCACGCAACGCCGTACCAGCCGAAGGGAATTGCGCACATTCCAGGTCCGTAATCGGCTGGTGTCCGAGGCCGGGACGACCTTGGACACCGGACAGGGCGCGCCCGGCGACAGGGCCCGGGCATACCTGGCCAGTATCGCGCCCAGCGGCCGGCCGCCGTAGTCGTGCGAGCGCACCGCCTTGCCGAGCACGCCGCGCTCCTCGCGATCGGCCTCGGTGCGGACGACCGCGATGTCCAGGCTGGTGCCACCGAGGTCGTAGACGAGGGTCACACCGTTCTCGGAGACACCGTATTCCGCGTCCAGCCACTCCACCGCGGCCACCGGTTCGGGCATCAACAGCGACTCGGACACGCTGGACCAGTCCAGGGCGTGCCGCAGCGCGGCGACTTTCTGCTCGGGATAGCAAGCGGGATAGGTGATTACGGGCTCGCCCTCGGGCTCGGCCGCCGAGACCAGGCAAGAGGCCACGGCGGCGACCAGATCTGCCGAGGTCCAGTTGCGCCCGCTCAGCACCATCGGCTCGACCTCGCGGGTGAGATCGGCGAAATCCGTTACCACGGGCGCGAATCGGGGCATCCCGCCCACGCGCGCACCCCCGGCGCTGTCGAAGGTGATCGCGGTACGACGCACCCGCACGGTAGGACGCTCACGATCTCCGGCAGTGGCCGCGCACACGGAGTTCACTGTGCCGATGCTCAAACCGAACCCAGCAGTCATTGCCATCCTGTCAACGCACCGAGACCACGGCCCCGGGCGACGAACCAGGTGGTCGCGGTCGTTTACCAAACAGCGATCACAGGTTAGCTGGTCGGTATCGTTCACGGATACCTAATAGGCAGAAAAGGTTTCGTACCCATTGGTCTTGATAGCAAAACCGCAGATAGACTGGCATCCAAGATGAAAATGGGCGACACGAAACATGCAAATCGCCCAATTAGCCATAAAACTAGCTACCTCGTAGTAAATAGCTTTGAATACCGACCGGTGCCCTGCGAATGGACCGCAACACCATTCGCACGTTCACGTTCGCCCAGGGATCGCAGGATGGCTGAATGGTTGCTGTCCCGTGCGGCGGGCGGAATACGGCACAACACCCAGCCCCGACAGACCGCCCGGTTTACGAGATTTTCGCTGAGCACACCGAAATCCGGCACAGCCACTGGCCGGGCATCGGCCGGGTAGTACACCCGGATCCCAGACTTACTGCAGCCCAGAGATATTCCAGCGCCACGAACCAACCGGTATCCACGGCACGACTTACCGCACCTCGAACCAGGTTGAACGGTCACCGCATACGCGCGCGGTACGTGAGGACGGCGAGGACAGCACCAGAAGACCCAACGGCCGCTACCGATCACATGTTCCCGCATGACCCGGCGTCGGCAGGGCCCGATTCGCCCCGGGAGCGCGAACCGAGCCCAGCCGACGCCCGAAAATCCGGCCACGACCGAGTCCCGATCGACGCCGGACCAGGTCGGGCTGCAACGAGGTATCAGGCGCGGGAAAGCAGGCCGCGCTTCCACCACGGGCGGGCGACGCCGCCACCGCGGATGGCGTCGGGGCGGCGGGCGGCGACCAGTGCGTCGAAATCGGCCGCGCCGGAGGCCGGTTCGGCCAGGCGGCCGGCGTTGAAGTCCTCGGCGAGCATCCGCACCGTCTGCTGGGCACAGGATTTGTTGGTGCCGATGAAGCCCGTGGGGCCGCGTTTGATCCAGCCGGTGACGTAGGCGCCCGGGAGGACCGCGCCGCCGGGCTCGGACAGCACTCGGCCCTCGTCGTTCGGGATCACACCGAGGGCATCGTCGAACGGTAGACCGGGCATCGGCACGCCCCGGTAGCCGACCGAGGCGAGCACCAGTCCGGTGTCCAGGGTTTCGGTCGTGCCGGTCGGCACCGCGCGCACGGCGCCGTCCGGGTCGGCGACCAACTCGTTGTGCGCCAGCTCGATTCCGGTGATGCGGTCGGCCCCGACCAGCGCGGTCGGCGCGGACCGATAGCGCAGCACGATCCGCTTGCGCGCGCCCACCGGCCGGTCGGCGACCCTGCGGAGCAGCCGCAGCTTGTGCTCCACCTGCTGCGGCATGCCCGGAACAGGTTCGGGCACATCGCCTTCCACGATGATGTCCACGTCGGCGCCCAGCAGCCCGACGAACTCCGGTACGGTGAAGGCCGATTCGGCCGGGCCGCGCCGGGCCAGGATCACCACTTCCTCGATCTTGCTGTGCCGCAATGCTTCCAGTGCGGCGGGCGAAATCTCGGTGTGCGCCAGCGATTCGGGATCCGAGGCGAGAATCCGGGCCACGTCCAGGGCCACATTGCCGTTGCCGACGATCACCGCGCGGCGTTGGGACAGGTCGAACTCGCGCCCGGCCTGGCCGGGATGACCGTTGTACCAGGCGACGAACTCGGTGGCCGAGACGCTGCCCGGCAGGCCCTCACCGGCGATCCCGAGCTTCCGGTCGGCCGAGGCGCCCACCGCGTAGATCACCGCGTGATGGTGTGCGAGCAGCTCCTTATGCGAAATGTGGTCACCCACAGTCACATTCAGATAGGAGCCGAACCCGGGCTGCGCGGAGATCACGTCGAACAGCCGGCTCACCTGCCGGGTCGCGGTGTGGTCCGGGGCGACCCCGTACCGAGCCAGGCCGTACGGCGCGGACAACCGATCCAGCACCGTCACCGCGACGTCCGGCTGGGTCAGCAGCTCGTCGGCGGCGTACATGGCCGAGGGGCCCGAGCCGACGATCGCGACCCGCAGCGGACCACCCTGCACCGGCGCGGCCGGCACCGGCCGCGCCAGCAGCGCACGCGGGCGCACCTGGCGGTAGAAGTCGGCGTTGATCTCGATGAACGGCTGCTGCTCCGCGGTCAGCCGCTTCGTCGAGACGATCGCGTCGACCGGGCAGGCCGTCGCGCACGCCCCGCAGTCCACGCACGCCTGCGGATCCACGTACAGCATCTCCGCGCTCAGGAAGTCGGGCTCGTCCGGCGTGGGATGGATGCAGTTGACCGGGCATGCGTAGACGCAGGACGCGTCGCTACAACACGACTGGGTGACGACGTACGGCACTGGACGCCCGCCCTTTCGACGATGGTGAGCCAGCGGAGCGCGCGGAGCGCGCGGAGCTGGCGAGTGGGTGGATTCAGGCGGCCTTCACCGCGCGCAGCGGCTCGGAGCGGTAGCGGCTGGTCGGGCCGTCGATACGCAGCAGCTTCCAGACGCCCTTGGCGATCGGATTCATCAGCCCGATCTCCCTGGCCAGGGCCCGAACATCGATGAAGTAGTCGCTGAATCCCTGCCGGGCTTCCTTCGAACCGAAGAACAGCTCCTTGCGCACGTCCTCGGGAATATCGAACTCGGCGAAGAACGCCTTGGGCGGCTTGACGATCGAGCGGCCCAGCAGCCACATGACGATCGGCATCATCACCGAGAGCGTCATCTTGCTCGCCGGATTCGCCTCGGGCACATGGCGCTTGAGGAACTCGTGCGCGAACGAGATGTGACGCGCCTCCTCCGCGACGTGGATCGCCATGACACCGCGCATGATCGGGTGGATCTCCTCGCCCGAGCGCAGGATCGCCTTCTGGATGTGGTCGATCGGCTCCTCGCCGGCGAGCACGGCCATGAAGAACAGGTTGGGGAACATCACCGCCACCGGCACGCCGAGGTGGCGCAGCTGGCGCACGAGCGGGCCCATGCCGGGCACGTCGGCGCCGATGCGGTTCACCATCTCCTGGAACATCAGCGTGTGGTTGAGTTCCTCGGACATCTCATGGGTGCAGTAGCGGAACTCGGGATCGCCGTTGGGCAGCGAGAAGGTGTGGTTCACCATGCCGCTGATCAGGATCGACTCGAACTGCAGGCCCACCTTGGCCACGTTGGCCTGGCGATACTTACCGATCTCGATTTGGCGCTGCACGGACTGCGCCCGATACCACGGGTGACGGCCGAGCGAGTCGGCCGAGACGGGCAGGATCCAGCGCTCCGGATTCGCTTCGGCATCGAAATCGGGGTTCTCCCAGTCGATATCCTCATACGGATCGAAGTTGCGGTTCACCGAGCCTTCCGAGAGCAGCATCAGCTTCGCGGCATATTCCTGCGCCTCCTTGACGACAGGATCGACGCCGGGGGTCGCGGCAACGGACGTCATCGTCTCAGCCTCTCCACTCGTGGGTAACTGTTTCCAATAGTTACACCAACTCGGAGTCACGTCAACCGCGCGGTCTCATCCGGCCAGATGTACCCCGTTGACCACGACGTTTCCGGCCGAAACGGCCGCGGCCGGTCCCACCAGCCCGACCAATACCGCGGCGCCGACGATGGCGACCGCCGCCGCGGCACGCACCAGCCGCCGCGGCAGCCGGGCCACGCCCGGACGCCGCTGGGCGGCGGCCTGCGCCGCGGCCGAACGGCGCGCCATGATCGCCGCGCCCTCGGCGATCGTGCGCTCGGGATCCGGTGCGACGATCACCGGACGGGCCAGCGCCTCGGCCAGGGTCTCGGCCACCTCGCGCGGGCGCGCCGCGCCCCCGACCACCAGCACGCGATCGACATCGGCCATCGTGACATCGGCTGTGCGCAGGCACCGGTAGACCACTTCCAGCGAGCGACGCACATGGGTGGCGCGCAGGTCACTGATCGCGGCGTCGGAATCGGCCAGCGACCGGGCGGGGGTATCGGCGCGTCCCCCAATTCCACCGGACCGGGCCGTCGTTGTGAGTTCCCGCCCGCCGCCCTCGCTGCCCCGGATCGTGCTCCGCGCTGCCTGCGAGGCCATCAGCGCGCCGAAGGCCCGGCCGCCGTAGTCGGGCGAGCGCAGCGGCACCCCCACCACCGGATCGGCGGGGGCGTCGGCACCGACGCGGACCAATGTCACCCCCAGATTCGATGCCCCGAGGTCGTAGACCAGCGTCAGGCCCGGGGCGAGCGGGCCGTGGGCGGCATCCAGCCAGGCCAGCGCCGCGATCGGCTCGGCGACCAGCACGGCCTGCGGCAGGCCGACCGTATCCAGCGCCTCGCGCAGTTCGGCGAGGCATTCGGCCGGATAGCCGATCGGATGGCTAACGGCCACGCCCGCATCGGGCGCGAGCGCGGCGCCGAACGTGTCGGTCAGCACGCTGTGCGCCACCGTCGCCACCAGATCGGCGGGCGAGAGGACGCGATGCCCGACGCGGGTCGCCGGGGCGCCGCGCTGGGTCAGATCCGCGAATTCGGCGAGGGCGCGACCGTGCTCGGGTATACGGCCCACCCGCGCCGTGCCGGCGCTGTCGAAGGTCAGGGTGGTGCGCCAGGTCGACGGGCCGGCACCCGCCCCTCCCCGGCCGAGCGGTCTGTCCGGCCCGGTTCCGCGCTGCGCCCGCGCACCGCCCTCACCCGTCGTGGCGCACACCGTATTGACCGTGCCGATACTGACTCCGAGCCCAACCGTCATCACACCCACCTCGTCGACGAGCCGCCTTGATGCAACCGGGATCCGACCGCGTCCCAGGCAACCATCCGCAACGAGCGCTGCCAACCACCGGACATGCGGTTGTCCGCGCGTGACATGGGCTGCGCACAGGTTTCAGTAAACCGGCCCGGCGTAGCCGACATTCAGCAAACGCTGCGGCCCGATCACTCCGCGGCGATCCGCACGACCATCTCCGTCGCCTGGTCCTCCCACTGCGCGTACCGCTCCGGGAAGGCTGAGGCCTGGGTGCGCTGGGCCGCCTGCCACAACGGCACGGCGGCGTAGTCGGGCACCCGCGAGAGCAGCGCGTCCAGGAACGCCCCGGCCGCGTAGGCCGGATCGGTCAGCTGATCGGGATCACCCCAGCCCGCCGAGGGACGCTGCTGGAACAGGCCCAGCGAGTCGTAATCCGCTGCGTCGGTGAGGTTGTGCAGCGAGGACTCCTGCATCGCGGTGGCCAGCGCGATCACCGCCGTGTACAGCGGCAGTTCGCGTGCGCGCACCACGCCGACGATCGCGTGGGCGTTCTCCCACTGCTCGGGGCTCGGCGAGAAGTGCCGCTGCGGCCCTTCCGGAGGAGGCGGAATCAGCTGCCCCGCAATGGGGGCGGCCTGCGCGAGCGGTGGCGAATCCGCGGGCAGTCGCGGCGAAATGCCGAGCGACCGCCGAACTTCGCCGGGCGGCGCCGCGAGCGCGGCGACCGGATCGGCATAGGTACGGGCGAGAGTCGGATCGGTCACGAGCGTGTCCGGCCCGTGATCGGAGCGGCCTGTGAACAATGCCAGCGCGCCGCAGGCCAGGACGGCGGCCAGCGAGATTCTCGGAATGGGCATGGAATCCGTGAATTCTGTGCAGCCGAGGCTCCCCACCCGATGCTCCCACCCGTTTCGATATCGCTCTTCCCGCGAGCATCAACCACGGTGATCGACAGGGACTGCCCGGACAGCAGATTCCGGGCGGGAGAAGCGATCGCGCATGTGCACGCGATCTCCTCGAGCTCACTTTCTTCAGACCGGCGGAATACGCTTACTCATTTCGCACGAGATGCATCAGACCACATTTCACCGATCTGAAACATCATCTAGCCACGGCGTGTCAAAAAGTATTCCGATTTCACGTGGCGGGAAGCTCCGGGATTCGGGTTGCTCGCGCGTATACCGTTTCACCGTCGGCCAGGTGCAGCGCCTCGGCGTCGCCGCGGGTGACCTGGGCGGTGAACACGTCGCCGGTCGCGGCATTGCGCAATTCCAGCCGGACCTCGAAACCCAGCACCACCACGCGTTCCACGGTGGCGCGGGTGACGCCCGCCGATTCCGCCGTGCCCTCGTGGGAGGCCAGCGCCATCTCCGGGTCCCGGCCGATGCGAATATCGTGCGGGCGCACCAGATGGCCGTTCAATTTCGCCACCGCACCCAGGAACGACATCACGAATTCGTTGGCCGGGCGGTCGTACACGTCCCCCGGGCTGCCGATCTGCTCGATGCGCCCGGCGTTCATGACCGCGATCCGGTCCGCGACGTCCAGGGCCTCCTCCTGATCGTGGGTGACCAGCACGGTGGTGACGTGCACCTCCTCGTGCAGGCGGCGCAGCCAGGTACGCAGGTCGGCGCGGACCTTCGCGTCCAGCGCGCCGAACGGCTCGTCCAGCAGCAGCACCTGCGGGTCCACCGCCAGCGCGCGGGCCAGGGCCATGCGCTGGCGCTGACCGCCGGACAGCTGCGCCGGATAGCGGTGCTGGAAACCGTCCAGGCCGACGATTCCGAGCAGCTCGTCCACCCGCTTGGAGATTTCGTTCTTGGGTCGCTTCCGGATCTTCAGCCCGAAGGCGACATTGTCGCGCACGGTCATATGTTTGAACGCGGCGTAATGCTGGAATACGAATCCGATATCGCGCTTCTGCGGCGAGACCCGGGTGACGTCGCGGCCGGAGATGGTGACCACGCCGGAATCCAGTGATTCGAGCCCCGCTATCGAGCGCAGCAGCGTGGACTTGCCCGAGCCGGAGGGGCCCAGCAATGCCGTCAGCTCGCCCGCGGGAATATCGATGCTGACATCGTCGAGGGCGGCGAAGGTGCCGTAGTTCTTCCGCGCATTCGCGACGGTGATCATCTGCTCGCCTCCGGAGCGGGTCGTCGAGGTCGTCATTTCACGGTGCTCCGCTTCCGTTCGAGAAGAATCATCAATGCGAGGGTGACCAGGCCCATTCCCATCAACAGGGTCGCCGCGCAGTACGCGCCGAAGACATTGCGGTCGTCCAT
This sequence comes from Nocardia albiluteola, assembly GCF_018860155.1. Classification (GTDB taxonomy): domain Bacteria; phylum Actinomycetota; class Actinomycetes; order Mycobacteriales; family Mycobacteriaceae; genus Nocardia; species Nocardia albiluteola. The sequence goes on along the minus strand of NZ_JAHKNI010000004.1, from coordinate 521,123 downwards.
GTAGCGCGCGTTCACCAGCAGCGTCAGCGTCTGACCGCCGCCGGGCAGTCCGGTCGAGACCATGATCACCCCGCCGAATTCGCCCAGCGCGCGGGCCACGGTGAGCACGACGCCGTAGGTCAGGCCCCACCGGATCGCCGGGAGTGTGATCCGCCAGAACGTCTGCCAGCGCGAGGCGCCCAGGGTGACCGCCGCCTGCTCCTGGTCGTCGCCGATCTCGTGCAGCACCGGCTCCACCTCGCGCACGACATAGGGCAGGGTCACGAACAGGGTGGCGATGACCATGCCGGGCAGGCTGAAGATCACCCGGAAACCGAGATGCTCGATGCCGCCGAACCATCCGCGCACACCCCATAGCATGATCAGCGAAACACCAACCACCACAGGCGAAACCGCGAACGGCAGGTCCACCACGCCCTGAACCAGCCTGCGGCCGGGGAAGTTTCCACGCACCAGCGCGATCGAGGTGACAATGCCGAACAGCACGTTCAGCGGGACGACGATCAGCACGATGATCATGGTGATGTTGAACGCCGAGATGGCCGCGGGCGTGGAGATCCAGTCGTAGAACTGCGCGATGCCGTGGGCGAAGCTGCGCCACAGAATGATCACCAGCGGCAGCACCAGCAGCACCAGCAGGTAGGCCAGCGCCACCACGCGCATCGAAATACGGCTCAGCGGTGAGAGTCTCATCGGGTCGCCAGCTCCTTGCGCGCGGTGCGGTCGGCGAACAGCCGCAGCGTAACCAGCACGATGAACGAGATGACCAGCAGCACAACCGAAACCGTGGCGGCGCTGACCGGCCGGTCCACCTCGATCTGCTGCTGGATGTACTGCGAGGCGACCTGCGTGCGGCCGGGAATGTTGCCGCCGATCAGCACCACCGAGCCGAATTCGCCGACGGCGCGGGCGAATGCGAGGGCGCCGCCGGAGATGATGGCCGGGGTCAGCGTGGGCAGGACGACGCGGTGGAAGGTGGTCCAGTTGTCCGCGCCCAGCGAGGCCGCGGCCTGCTCGACATCGCGGTCGGCCTCGAGCAGCACCGGCTGCACCGAGCGCACCACGAACGGCAGCGTCACGAACGCCAGCGCCACCACCACGCCCGGCTGGGTGGCGTTGAGGTGGATGCCGACCGGGCTGTCCGGTCCGTACAGCGCCAGCATGACGATGCTGGCGACGATGGTGGGCAGCGCGAACGGCAGGTCGATCAGGGCGTTCACGATGCTCTTACCGGGAAAATCGTCCCGCACCAGCACCCACGCGATCAGCGTGCCCATCACCACGTTGAGCAGTGCCACCAGCACCGACAGCAGCACGGTCACCCGCAGCGAATCCAGTGCGGCGGGCGCGGTGGCCGCGGACCAGAATCCGGACCATCCGGCGTCGAAGGCGTGGAACGCCAGCGCCGCGAGCGGCAGCAGGACGATCACGCTGAGCCACAGCACCGCGGTCGCGATGCCGAGCGGGCCGACCGATCCGGTCACCCGCAGCCACGATCTGCCGCCCGATGCGCCCGACGGCGCGGCGGTAGTTGTCTGGGTCACTATTTCGTCGCCTTGTCGTAGATGATCGCCACGCTGCCGGTGTTGGGCGTGAACAGCTGCTTGTCGACCTTCTTCCACCCGCCGAGATCAGCGATGGTCCACAGCTTCTGCGGCTGCGGGAAGTCCTTGCCGTATTGCGCGGCGATCTGCGGATCGACCGGGCGGTATCCGGCGTCGGCGAAGGCCCGCTGCCCCGCGGGGGTGTAGAGGAAGTCCTTGAACGCCACGGCCTTGTCGAGGTTGCGGCTGCTCTTCAGCACCGCGAACGGGTTCTCGATCTTGAACGTGGTCGGCGGCACGAAGTACTCGATCGGATCCCCCTGGCGCACGGATGCGATCGCCTCATTCTCGTAGCTGATCAGCACGTCACCGGTGCCCTGCAGGAACGTCTCGGTCGCCTGGCGGCCCGACTGCGGCTGCACCCGCACGTGGTCCTTGGAGATGAGCTTGCCCAGAAAGTCCAGCCCGGCCTGTGGATTCTTACCACCGTCGCTCTCCTCGGCGTAGGGCGCGAGCAGATTCCATTTCGCGGATCCGGAGCTGAAGGGATTCGGCGTCACCACCTGCACGCCCGGCTTCAGCAGATCGTTCCAGGTGTGGATGCCCTTCGGATTTCCCTTGCGGACCACGATCGCGACCACCGATCCGAACGGAATGCCCTTGTCCGCGTCGGCATTCCACTCGGGATCGATCAGTCCCGCGTCGACCAGGCGGGTGACGTCCGGCTCGACGGACAGATCGACGACATCGGCCTGGGCGCCCGCGGCGACCTTGCGCGACTGGTCGCCCGAGGCGCCGTAGGACTGCTTGACCTGCACCCCGGAGCCGGCGGAGGTCTTGTTGAAGGCGGGCACCGCCTTGTCGAACGCGGGCTTGGCCGTGGAGTAGCCGAAGAGGGTCAGGGTGACCTTCGCGCCGCTGCCCGACGCCGCGCCGGGGACATCGCTGGTACCGCCGCTGCAGGCGCTCAGCAGCGCCACCGCGAGCACGGTCAGCACGGCAGCGGTCGAACGCCGGGCGCGGAGCCCGTTGCTGCGAGACATTCGGATGTGGGACCTTTCCTGCTGCCCGCCGGGCCGCCCCTGCGACCCCAGCGGATATCTGAAGTGCCGCATCCGTTGCCTCACAAGCGATTTCGGCAACGGCGCGGCCGGGCCCGAGGGCCGCCGGAATTACGGACACATCTGCGAGAAACCGATCGCGCTCATATTAGGCGCGCGGTAGTGTCCGCCCTATCAGCGACAGTAGACGTCAGCGACGACGAGGCAGCCGACCGCGATCAACGCCAATTCATGGCGGACCCGCGGCACAGCACTCGACGACACGGGCAGACTGTAGCAGAGCGGAATGAACCGCCGCGACCTACGACAAAAGCAGCTGAGCTCACCCACCCCGCCGGCCCGCAAGCTCCGCCGGCTCACCAGCCCCGAGGGGACACATGACAGAGGCTCCGGACCGCATCCGCCGCGAGTTTCCCGGGATCAGCACCCGCGCCTGGGAACATCCGGCCGACCGCACGGCGCTGGTCGCGATGCGCACCTTCGCCGGCTTCGACACCGTGCTGCGCACCCTGTCGGGGCTGCTGCGCGAGCGCCAGCACCGGCTGATGTACCTGGCCACCGCCGTGCGCGTGGACGAGCGGCAGTTCAAGACGCTGCACGACCTGCGGACCGATGCCGTGCGCATCCTGGACGCGGAGGTCACCCCGGAGATGTACGTGCTGCAGGATCCGGCCGCCAACGCCTTCACCATCGGCATGGACACCCCGTTCATCGTGGTGACGACCGGGCTGATCGAACTGCTCGACGTGGAGGAGCTGCGGTTTATCGTCGGGCATGAGCTCGGCCACGCGCTGTCCGGGCACGCGGTATACCGGACGATGCTGATGCATCTGCTGAATTTCGCCGCCAGCTTCGGATGGATGCCGATCGGCGGCTGGGCGCTGCGCGCGATCATCGCGGCGCTGATGGAGTGGAGCCGCAAGTCCGAGCTGTCCGGCGACCGGGCCGGGCTGCTGTGCGGGCAGGATGTCGAGGCCTCGGTGCGGGTGCACATGAAGCTGGCCGGTGGCGCGATGGTCTCCGAGATGAGCCACGCGGCATTCCTCGAGCAAGCCGACGACTACGACCGCACCGGCGATCTGCGCGACGGCGTGCTCAAGCTGATGAATCTGGAGCTGCAGACCCACCCGTTCTCGGTGCTGCGCGCGGCCGAGCTGCGGCGCTGGATCGCCGCGGGCGACTACGACCGGATCCTGGACGGCCGCTATCCGCTGCGTGAGCAGGACAAGAGCGCGAAGATCAGCGACGAGATCAAGGAGGCCGCGCGCGCCTACAGGGAGAACTTCGACGCCTCGGAAGACCCCCTGATCCGCACGGTGCGGAATCTGAGCCGCGATGTCGGGACCGCAGTCAGCACCGTGGGCCAGGAGGTCGGTGAGACGGTGTCGAAGATCGGGAAGAAACTGGGCCTGTAGGCCCGGCGACTAATCCTCGTCGGTCTCGGGCGGGCTCTCGAGCAGATCCAGGACCCACTCCTCGGAGGCGGTCTCCTCGCCGTCCTCCTCGCTCTCCTCGATCCGCAGGCGGTTCGACAGGCGCACGCCCAGGCCGAGCAGCTGGGCCGCGCGCACCATCTCGATCGCCTCCTCGGGGGAGGCGTAGTGGGTGGCGATCAGGCGGGGCCCCTCTTCGAGCTCATCGGTTTCGAGCAGCTGAGTGAGCTCGGCGAAATCCTCATCGGTTGGCATGGGCAGGAGCGTACCCCGGGCAACCGACAACGGCAGCGCGTTTTCCCCGCCGCCGGGGAACGCCGCCGTCAGGGCGGTCATCCGCCCGCGCGGGGCCGAGGCAGGCTGCCGTGGCGACCTCACACCTACTAGGCTGGGGTCGTGCACAGCATTGCCGGATGGTGGGACAGCGTCGAGCTCTGGGTCGCCGGCCTGCCGTTCCTACCGCAGTTCGCGGTGGTGCTGGTCGGGATGGTCCCGATCAGTTTCGCCATCGCGTACCTGCTCGATCGTGCGCTGCGCGAGGCGCTGCGGCTGCTCGGCCGCGATCGCGCGGCGCAGCCGGAATCGGTACGGCCCGAGCTCGTCGGGCCGCAACAGCCGGCGCTCGGCGCGGACGATCCCGAGCTGGCGACCGGCGACGCGATGCCCGGCACGCACGACCTCGCGGACGATGCGCGCCCGCTCTCCGGCGCCGCACGCGGCTGACAGAAAGAAACGGTGTAATGCCTCGCTCACGGGTGCAGTTGGCCCTGGTCGCTCTGCTGGTGCTGGTGATCGTGGCCTGGCTGCTCACGCGCTGACCAGCTGGGGCCGTCACCACCGGACATCCCCGATGGTGGACGTCGCCGCGGTGACGGGCGAATGATGGGGCTATGCCGTCCTATGACGAACCGCTCAGCGACGAACCCGACGACGAAGCCGGCAACGACCCGACCCATCATCCGGTCATCCCGGACGATGTCCTCCCGGAACCCGAGGGCCGCGACACCGGGCCGGTCGCCGGGCATGGGGACGGCGAGGACGACCAGCTCACGGAGGACTACACCATGCCGTCGCTGACCCACAAGTCGGTCTTCCCACCGATCGACGACTACGCCTTCCTGTCCGACTGCGAGACCAGCTGCCTGATCGCCAAGAACGGCGCGGTCGAGTGGATGTGCCTGCCGCGGCCGGATTCGGCCAGCGTGTTCGGCGCGATGCTGGATCGCAGCGCCGGGCACTTCCGGGTCGGCCCGTACGGGGTCAACGTGCCGGCCGCCCGCCGCTACCTACCCGGCGGCATGATCGTGGAAACCACGTGGCAAACCGACACCGGCTGGCTGATCGTGCGCGACGCGCTGGTGCTGGGCCCGTGGCACAACAACGACAAACGCAGCCGCACCCACCGCCGCACCCCGATGGACTGGGATGCCGAGCACATGCTGCTGCGCACGGTGAAATGCGTCAACGGCGTGGTCGAGCTCGAGGTCAGCTGCGAGCCCGCCTTCGACTACCATCGTGCGCCCGCCCGCTGGGAGTACACCGGCCAGGTCTACGAGCAGGCCACCGCCAGCGCCCCCGCCGAGCACGAATCCGATTGCACGACAATCACTCTCACCACCGACCTGCGTCTCGGGCTGGAGGGCCGTGAGGCGCGCGCCCGCACCCGGATGAAGGAGGGCGACGAGGTGTTCGTCGCGCTGTCCTGGTCCGAGCTGCCCGCGCCGCGCACCTACGCCGAAGCGTCGGAGAAGATGTGGGCGACCACCGAGTGCTGGCGCCAGTGGATCACCCTGGGCAAGTTCCCGGATCACCCGTGGCGCGGCTACCTGCAGCGCAGCGCGCTGACCCTCAAGGGCCTGACCTACGCCCCTACCGGCGCGCTGCTCGCGGCGGCCACCACCTCGCTGCCGGAAACCCCCGGCGGAGAACGCAATTGGGACTACCGCTACGCCTGGGTGCGCGACTCCACCTTCGCGCTGTGGGGCCTGTACACCCTGGGCATGAACCGCGAGGCCGACGACTTCTTCGCCTTCCTGCACGACGTCGCCACCGACGGCAACGGCGAATCGCTGCCGCTGCAGGTGCTCTACGGCATCAGCGGCGAGCGCACCATCACCGAGTACGAACTGGGCCACCTGCACGGATACGACGGAGCCCGCCCGGTGCGCATCGGCAACGGCGCCTACAACCAGGACCAGCACGATATCTGGGGCACCATCCTGGATTCGGTGTATCTGCACGTGCGTTCGCGTCAGCAGGTTCCGGAAACGTTGTGGCCCATGCTGCAGAAGCAGGTTCACAGCGCGATCGAGCACTGGCGCGAGCCGGACCGCGGCATCTGGGAGATCCGCGGCGAGCCACAGCATTTCACCTCCTCCAAGGTGATGTGCTGGGTGGCGCTGGATCGCGGCGCGCGGCTGGCCGAGATGCACGGGGAGACCGACTACGCCAAGAAATGGTCCGAGATCGCCGACGAGATCCACGCCGACATCCTCGACAACGGCGTCAATGCCGAGGGAATCTTCACCCAGACCTACGGCCGCGACACCCTGGACGCCTCGCTGCTGCTGGTGGTGCTGCTGCGCTTCCTGCCCTCGGACGATCCGCGGGTGCGCAAGACCGTGCTGGCCATCGCCGACGACCTGACCGAGCAGGGCCTGGTGCTGCGCTACCGCACCGACACCACCGACGACGGCCTGTCCGGCGTCGAGGGCACGTTCACCATCTGCTCGTTCTGGCTGGTGTCCGCGCTGGTGGAGATCGGTGAGGTGCAGCGCGCGCGGCACCTGTGCGAGCGGCTGCTCGGCTATGCCAGCCCCCTCGAGCTGTACGCGGAGGAGATCGATCCGCGCACCGGGCGGCACCTGGGCAACTTCCCGCAGGCATTCACCCACCTGGCGTTGATCAATGCGCTGACCCACGTGATCCGCGCCGAGCAGAAGATCAGCTCGGGCGAATTCCATCCGGCACACCGCAGTTCGTGAAAATCGCAGGGCCGTGAACACTCCTCGTCATCCCGGCGCAATGCCAGGATGACGAGGAGTGGGCGGGTACACCTATGCCGTGACGGCGTCCGCGCGCTCGCGGATTTCGCGCAGGCGAACCAGCGACGATTCGATCTCCGACAGCCGGCGGTCACGGATCGGGCCGGACTGCTGTGCCGCGGCTTCCTCGGTGGCGCGCAGGGATTCATCGACCGAGCGCAGGGTCTGGTTGGCGATCTCGGTGAAATGGTCGCGCAGGGTGCGCTGTACCCCGCGCAGGCGCTTGCGCGACTCCATGCTGACCTGGAAGATCACATCGTCCATCAGGCGCGCGACCGCGACCTTGGCCTCGGCCTGGCGACGCTCGCGGCGCAGCCTGCGGTCCTCCCACAGCGCGTTGATGCCCAGCAGCACCGCCGCGGCGCCGGAGTAGACGTTCACCGGCGGGATCCCCAGCACGCTGGCCAGCACCACGCCGACCATCAGCAGACCGCCGTACGAGCCCCGCATGATGTTCAGGATCGGTTGGATCACACCAACTTTCGCGGAGGTGAGGGGTTCGAGGGAGGCCACCGGCTCGAGCACCTCGGCCGAATTCTCCAGGCGCAGATCCGGCAGCCTGGCCTCGTCGGCGCTGGGGAACTTGGCCGCCACCTCCTCGGCCAGTTCGACCGAGCGGTAGTGCGCGATGACGAAGTTCTCCTCCACCGACTCGGTGATCCGCGCATCCAGATCGGCGCCGAAGGCATCCCAGCGGCGGGCCGGATCGCGCTTGCGGATCTCGGTCTCAGCATCGCGCACCAGGCCGCGCAGGCGCTGGCGCAGGTCGTGCTCGATATCGGCCATCAGATCCGAACAGCCGTCGGCGAGGGTGATCTGCCAGTTCGCGGTCCGCTGACGCAGCTCGTCGGCCTCGCTGCGTGCGGTGCGCAGGCGCTCGGTGATATCCGACAGGCGACGCGGATCGCGCAGGGTCTCGGCCTCGCTGCGCATCGACAGCGCCAGATGATCGGTGATGGTGCGGATATCGCGCACCGCGGCGTCGCGGGCCAGGGCGTCCGCGCGGCGCAGCACGTACTCCCGCAGATGGTCGATCAGCTGCGGCACACCGGATTCGATGTCACGACGATGATCCCCCGCAGTCTGCAGATGCCGCTCCGCCGACACCGGCGCAATGGCGAATCCCAGCCCGGCCTCGTCGAGCAGCTCGCGGTTGCGCTGCTGCACACGCGACCAGAACGGATGCAGGTCGATCTTGTTCAGCACGCAGATCACCGTCGGGCACACCTGCTGGATACGCGCCAGCAGCAGAATCTGCTCGGCGGTGTACTCGTTGCCCGCGTCGGTGACATACAGCACCGCATCCGCGGCCGCGATCAGTGACCAGGTGGTGGGGGTGTCACCGGGCGTGCCGGGGGCATCCATCACCACGAAGCCCTCGGCCAGGAACGGGCTCGGTTCGGTGAATTCGGCCCGGACCACTCCGCCCGCGGCGAAAGCGACCTCCGGATTCAGCGGATCGACCGGGAGCCGCTCGGTGCGCAGGCCGGTGACCGAGCGGACCAGGGTGGCCGTGGACTGCGGGCCGTACTCGGCGATCACCGGCACGCTGACCACGCTGCCGGTGGCACTCACCATCGTCCCGACCAGGCCGTTGACCAGCGTGCTCATCCCGTTCTTGGGCGCGCCCACCACCACGACCCGCACCCGCGGATCCGCGACCCGGGATCGGGACATGCTCAGGCGCGCGGCCAGATCGGCCCGCCCGGCGGCGCGTGTGAGCCCGAGCAGCTCGTCGAGCTGCCCGAGCAGCGGCCCCATGGCCTCGGGGTTCTTGACCACGGCCGATTCCAGCGCCGTCACAACACGGAATGCAGGTCGGGGAAGCCGTGAACCGGGAGGTGCGAGGGGTAGAGCTCGGTGCCCGGGAGCAGGCCACCGGACAGCAGGCTCGCGGGTACCGCGCTCAGGCCCGCGTGCGAGCCATCGTCCCAGGGCGTCGATTCGTTCGAATTCATCACGTGTGCAATGGGTTTCATCGGGAGGCCGGGTTCGAGCGTGGGCAGCACGAGCGGGGCGTGTGGCGCGAGGTGCGCGCCGCCGTCCTCGCCGGGAACCGACACGGTCGGCGGCGTGTCATGGGTGGGCACGGATGGCGTGTGGGGGGAATCGTAGGTCGGGGCCGCGGCGTGGGTCGGCACCGGCTCGCGGGTGGGCGGCGCATCGTAGGTCGGGGCCGGGAGGTGCGAGGGGGCCGAATCGTGGCTCGACGGCGTGTCGTGACCGGGCATCGGAACGGTGGAATCGGCCGCACGCGGAGCGGTGGTCGAATTGTCCGTGCCGGTGGAGCCCGGGTGAGCGTGCGTGGTAGGAGTGTCGGCGACCGTCGGGGTCGGGTGGGTGGGGGTGGTGGCGTCCGAACCGCCGGTGGTCGGATGCGGGTGCGTCGTCGAGCCGTCCGAGTTCGTCGAGCCGGGGTGGGGGCGGGTCGTCGGGCCGTCGGTGGCGGTGGGATGCGCGGGCGTCGTGGGGACGTCGGCGCTCGTCGAACCGTGCGTACCGGGATGCGCGGCGGTGGTCGGATCGACCGCGGTGGACCCGTCGGTGCCGACGTGCGCACCGGTGGTGGGCAATCCGGACTCGTCGCGGGGTGTGTGGGTGGGATCGATGGTGTGGCTGGGGGTTTCGGTGCCTGACACCGGAACCGGCGCGATGCTGATGCGCGGGATCGTCGGCAGGCTCGGCTCCGGCCTGTCGACCGGCGTGGGGGTGGGTGCGGGGTGCTCGCCATGCGAGGAGCCGGGAGGCGTGGCGGGACGCGGGATGCCGAAGAAGGTCGCCGGGCTGACCGCCACGGCGCCGATGCCCAGCCCGAACGCGGGTCCGTGCTCCGGCAGCGCGACGGCCAGCGGGTGCACGGCGGCATCGGAGTGCCCGGGCTGCAGGGGGGTCGTGACGACCGGCTGCGCGACGGCGACCGCCGGGGCCGTCACGGCCGCGAGCGCGGGGGTCGCGACGACCGGCTGCGGCATGGCCACGGCCGGGACCGCGGCCAGGACCGGCGGTGGCGAGACGGCGGGCAGCGCCGCACCGAGGACCGGCGCCGGACCGGCGGGTAGGGCCGTGGGGATGGGCGTTGGCGCGGCCATCGCCACACCCGGCACACCGGCGATCCCCGGCACCGAGGTCGGCGAGGTCCCCGGAAGAACGACGCCCGACACCGGCGCCGCCGCGGGCGCACCCGCCGCGGTACCGAAGGCCGTGGATGGGATTCCGGGCGCGGCACCCGGGGCTCCGGTGAACGCGGCGGGGAGTGCCGGCCCAGCGGTCGGCGCGACGCCCGCGATATTCGCCGGGCCCGCATCGCCCATCCCGAGTTGCGCCCCGAGCAGGCCGGAGTTCACGCCCGGAACGAATGCGGATTCGGGTCCCAGCGCACCGCCCGGAAGGTGCTGCGCATCCGGCCAGCCGCCGTAATTCCCGTAGTTGTCGAGCTCCTCGCCGATATCACCGACGCCGACATGGACCGTCGTCTCGACGCTCAGCCATACCCCGTCCGCCCCGACGTGCGCGTCCAGATCCGTCGACGCGTCGAAGAAGGCGCCGAAACCGCTACCGACACCGTCGAATCCGGTGCCCGGGCCGAATCCCGCGCCCTCGAAGCCGTAGTCGCCGGGCAGGTGGAAGCCGGGGAGCGATCCATCCGGAATCGCGTGTGGCGCAGCATTGTCCGGGCCGAACTGTCCGAAATCCGATCCGTCACCGAAGGTGTTGTCGCCGAGGTCGATCGGCCCGATCGTGCTCCCCACAGCGGCCTCGGGTGAGAAGCCCGTGCCCGGCGAACCGTCGGCCGCGATCGCGGCGGCGGCCGGATGCATGCCGGGCAGGCCGAGATTGTTTGCGCCGGAGTTGAAGCCGGGGATGTGGAAGCCGGGAGTCGAACCACCGGGGGTGCCGTTGCCCAGACCCGGGATGCCGTTGCCCAATCCCGGAATGCCACCGTTCAGACCGGGAATTCCGTTGCCCAGGCCCGGTACGTCGGCGCCGGGCAGATGACCGCCCTGCGGCGCGCCCGGAGCGCTTTCGATGTTGGGAACCAGGCTCGGGCCCTGGGCGCCGCCGTCCGTGCCCGGAATCCCGTTCATCCCCGGAATCTTGTTCAGGTCGGGCATGCCGGGGACATGATCGTCCCCGTTCGGCCCGATCTGAAAGTGGAAGGACAGGCCCGGCGGGCCGTCCTGCGGCGCCAGTGCGCCGGGAGCATGGTTGCCGTGTGCGGGGGGCACCGAATCGGGCGACGGATCGGGGTAGGTGACGACCGGTCTCGGTGCGTTCGGCTGCGGATCCTTGACCGACCAGCCCGCGATCTGGCTCTCGTCCTCGGAGTGCGGTGTCGTCGGTGTGGCGCCGCCCGAGGCGATCAGCGCGCCGCCGGTGACGTATGCGCCTGCCCGGGCGATCCGGGCCACGCCGCTCGCGAGGCGGTATGCGGTATCACCTGCGTGAGTGCCCGTATCCCCGGCGTCTGCATCGCTGGGCAGGTCACGCGTCATACACACTCCGCTCTCAGGTGCCCGGTCTTCGTACCGGACGGTCTAGCCGCCTTGCCGTACATCTCCGACCGCGTCTCACTGTATTTCCGGTAGGCCGGCCTGTCACATCGTCCGGGCCGGGCAGGGCCGGATGATGGTGCGCCACACCAGCGTGCCAGTGCCGGGCCCGCGGCGAAAGCCCCGAGATGAACCGGCACGGAGTCGGCCCCGGCCCCTATTTCCCCTTCGGCTTGTCCGAGGCGGCGTCGCTGGACAGCGCGGCGACGAAGGCCTCCTGCGGAACATCGACCCGGCCGATGGTCTTCATCCGTTTCTTGCCCTCCTTCTGCTTCTCCAGCAGCTTGCGCTTACGGCTGATGTCACCGCCGTAGCACTTGGCCAGCACGTCCTTCCGGATGGCCCGGATGTTCTCGCGGGCAATGACCTTCGACCCGATCGCGGCCTGGATCGGCACCTCGAACTGCTGACGCGGGATGAGTTCGCGCAGCTTGGTGGTCATCTTGTGGCCGTAGGCCTGGGCGGCATCCTTGTGGACGATGGCCGAGAACGCGTCGACGGCCTCACCCTGCAGCAGGATGTCGACCTTGACCAGGGCGGCCTCCTGTTCACCGGCCTCCTCGTAGTCCAGGGAGGCGTAGCCACGGGTGCGAGACTTCAGCGAATCGAAGAAGTCGAAGATGATCTCCGCCATGGGCAGCGTGTACCGCATCTCGACGCGGGTCTCGGAAAGGTAGTCCATGCCGAGCAGCTCGCCACGCCGGGACTGGCACAGCTCCATGATGGTGCCGACGAACTCGCTGGGCGCGATGACCGTGCACTTGGTGATGGGCTCGTAGATCTCCCGCGCCTTGCCCTCCGGCCAGAACGACGGGTTGGTGACGACGTGCTCGGTGCCGTCCTCCATGACCACGCGGTAGATCACGTTGGGCGCGGTCGAGATCAGGTCGAGGCCGAATTCGCGCTGCAGCCGCTCGCGGGTGATCTCCATGTGCAGCAGACCCAGGAAACCGCAACGGAATCCGAAGCCCAGCGCCACCGAAGTTTCCGGAATATAGGTCAGCGCAGCATCATTGAGCTGCAGCTTGTCCAGAGCATCACGCAGGTCCGGATAGTCGGAGCCGTCGACCGGGTAGAGGCCGGAGTACACCATCGGCCGCGGCTCCGCGTATCCCGCCAGGGCCTCGGCCGCCCCGTCGCGCGCGGAGGTGACCGTGTCACCGACCTTCGACTGGCGCACGTCCTTCACGCCGGTGATGAGGTAGCCCACCTCGCCGACGCCGAGCCCCTGGGTGGGCTTGGGCTCGGGCGAGACGATGCCGATCTCCAGCAGCTCGTGCTGGGCGCCGGTGGACATCATCTTGATCTTCTGGCGCGGGGTGAGCCTGCCGTCCACCACACGCACATAGGTCACCACGCCGCGGTAGGTGTCGTAGACCGAGTCGAAGATGAGGGCGCGGGCGGGCGCGTCGGCGTCGCCGGTCGGCGCGGGGATCTCCGCGATCACCTTGTTCAGCAGTTCCGGCACGCCGACGCCGGTCTTACCGGAGACGCGCAGCACGTCCTCGGGCTCGCACCCCACGATGTGGGCGAGCTCGGCGGCGTAGCGGTCCGGATCGGCGGCCGGGAGATCGATCTTGTTCAGGACCGGAATGATGGTCAGGTCCCGTTCCATGGCCAGGTAGAGATTGGCCAGGGTCTGCGCCTCGATGCCCTGGGCGGCATCGACCAGCAGGATCGCGCCCTCACACGCCTCGAGCGCGCGGGACACCTCATAGGTGAAGTCGACATGGCCGGGGGTGTCGATGAGGTGCAGCACGTAGTCGGTGCCGTCCACCTGCCAGGGCAACCGCACGTTCTGCGCCTTGATGGTGATCCCGCGCTCGCGCTCGATATCCATCCGGTCCAGATACTGAGCGCGCATGGCCCGCTCCTCGACCACACCGGTGAGCTGCAGCATCCGATCGGCCAGGGTCGATTTCCCGTGGTCGATGTGCGCGATGATGCAGAAGTTCCGGATCCGGGCGGGATCGGTGAACGTCGTATCGGCGAAGCTGGCCACTGGACTCCTGGTCATGAATGGTATTCGGCGGGTCCATGATCCCATGCGGTGACACCGCGGCCACCTCCAGGTCTGAACCGGTCCCGTCCGGGAGCGCTCGGGCGGCGTTATCGCCCGTCCCGCATTCGTCAACCGGTGGGCATCCGATATTCGAATTCTTCGACGGCAGCCCGATCGCGGACAAGGACTTTCCCCTCCCCTGCGGTCTGGCGCACAGTTCCGCACCGAAGCCGCCTGTTTGGCGATTAACCGGCGGAGTCTGGCACATATCCCGATGGTCACGCGAGTCCCTGCTGATTACCGTTCAGTCCGGTCATTGTCCCGGATCGTCACTCTCGGAAAGAGCACCATGTGTGACTTCATCGCTCACGCTGCTAGGGAGGCCCGCCTTGCGAGCGGTCCGAACCGGCGCCGGTTCCTCGGGACCCTCGCAGGCGCAGCCGCGGGGTCGGCGGTGACCCTGGGCACCGCGGCAGCCTGTGCAACACCCCGCCACGACACCGAACCACCGGCCCGCACCCGGATCGTGCCCCTCGGGACTGCGGGTGGACCGACCTGGCTCGACCCGGCGCGGGCCGGCGTGTCCACCGCCATCGTCCACGCGGACCGGGTCTACCTGGTCGACCTCGGACTCGGCGCATACAACCGGCTTGTCAACAGTGGGATCGCACCGGGCCTGGCCAACGGTGACCTCCTCGGGGACGTTCGCGGGATCTTCTTCACCCACCTCCACAGCGACCACGTCGCGGACTGGCCCGCGCTCTACGTCACCGGCGCTTCGAACGCGATCGGCCGCACCGCCCCACCCATCCAGGTGTGGGGGCCCGGTATACGACCCACCTTGCCCCGGGTCTTCCCACCCGGCCGTCCGCAACCACCCGTGTTCGAACCCGACGACCCAGGCCCCGGCACCATCGGTATGACCGGTCACCTGCGCCAGGCCTTCGCGACCGACCTCAACGACCGATCCCGCGACAGCGCCTTCGCCAGCCCCGACTCACTGTTCCAGGTCCATGACATCGATCTCACCGATATCTGGACACCCGACCCGGAAGGTAAACCACCTCGACTGTCCGCACCGATCCACATCTGGCAGGACGACGACGTCACCATCACCGCAACCCTCGTCGACCACCACCCCACCGCGCCGGCTTTCGCCTACCGGTTCGACACCCCGGACGGCTCGATCGTCATCTCCGGCGACACAACGGTGAGTGCGAACCTCATCGACCTCGCCCACGACACCGACTACCTCGTGCACGAAGTGATCGACGCTCAGTTCGCCGAACACATCGTCGCCCACCTACCACCCGACAAAGCCGCACCCTTGCGCGAACACCTGCTCGCCGCCCACACCACCATCGAGCAGGTCGGCGCTCAGGTCGCCCAGGCCGCACGGGCACGCAACCTGGTGCTCACCCACCTCGTTCCGGCGAACAACCCGATAGCACGATGGAATTCGGCGCAACGGGGCTACTCCGGCCGCCTCGTCGTCGGCAGCGACCTGCAGGCGCTGAACGTGGGTCCCACCTAATCCAGGAGGCCTCTGCGACCTTCAGGATCAGGTCTCTACATCGTCAGTTCATAGACGGCGCGGTCCTTGCCGGGCCCCTTGTAATCGGCGATGACGGAGACACCGTTCACGACCCGATCACCAGCGACGTTCTTGAACCCGAGTGATGTCCACGCGGCATGAGCGGCCGCGTTTTCCGGTTCGGAGGTCAAATAGATTCGGCGACACCCGAGCTCGTGTGCCCGTTCGACGATATGGCCAATCAGGGCGGTAGTGACGCCACGCCGGCGAAAGTCGGGGTGGGTGATGACGTCCTGGACGTAGATGTCGTCGGGGATCTCCTGGCTGCGGAACGCGATGATCGCACCGGCAAGTTCGCCATCGACGTGGGCGACCGGGCAGGTGGAGGCGAACAGGTGCGCGTAGAGCCAGTAGTCCGAAGCTGTCCGGGCGCGGACAAACGGTTCGCCCAACTGCATCAGTGGGAGGACGTCTTGTGCGAGTTCGATGTTCAGCGGTGTGATCTGCAGTGCCACTACCTGGGTCCTTTCACCATGGTAAGCATCTGCCGGGCTGCGCCTCGACAGCGGCAAGTGCGACGAGGACCCTGGGCAGGAAGTAGCCGACGATCGGGCCCAGGGTCAGGGCGATCAGTACCGTACCGAGGCCGACAGCACCGCCGAGCGCCCAGCCGATCGTCGCCACGGTGACCTCGATGCCGGTGCGTACCACCGCAACCGGTAGCCGGGTGATACGGACCAGGCCGGTCATGATGCCGTCGCGGGGACCGGCGCCGAACTGTGCGCCGAGGTACAGCGCATTGAAGAATGCCAGTGCGACCAGGCCGGTGAGCAGATAGGCGATCCGAACAGCGAGGTGGTGGGCCGGGGGCACTATTTCCGCCGTGGCGTCGGCGGCTTGTCCGACGATGACCACGTTGAGCAGTGTGCCCAGTCCCGGAAGCTCGCGCAGCGGGATCCATGCGATCAGCGCGGCGAGCGAGATCAGATTCGTCGCGGTACCGAACGAGATCCCGGCCGATCCGGCCACACCCTCCGCGAGCACATTCCAACTGGTCGCACCCAGCCCCGACCGCACCAGCAGCATGACCGAGGCGCCGTAGCCGATCAGGCCGATGAGAAGTTGTGGGGCCCTGCGCAATTTACGTCCGGCACGCAATTGCTCGATCGCGCCCATGCGGCGGATCGCGAACGAACCGTGCGTGCCGGACGCCGAATCAGGTCTTCTCATGACTCCACCCGCACGATGGCCTCCCTTCGACAACAACCGATCTCCACCATGCGGTGCGCCGATCCTGGCCCACAAGATCGGTTTTCGCCTCGATCGTTCAGTCGCGGTGAACGATGCCGACGCGGGCGAGGACTCAGGAGCGAAAGGGCCGCGCATGGACGCGCGCGGTGTCGATCGCGATGTCGACGAAGGCGCGTACGCGTGCGGATTCGCGGCTGTTCGGCCACATCAGGCCGAACTCGAGCACGCCGCGTTCAGGCAGGGGCACGAACGCGATTCCGGGCGTGGCGTAGTACGCCGCCGTGCGCGCGGGCGCCGGAGACACCCCGCGTCCGGCGGAGACCAGCGGAATCACCTCCTGCCACTGCAGGACCGACAGTCCCCGCGAGATGGGGCGACCGCACGGCGTGACCGACGGAAACCATTCCTCTCGCAGGGGTTTCGGGAAATCACCCCCGATGCCGACAATCTCCGCATCGCCCAGGTCCTCCTCCGTGACGGCGGTGCGCGCGGCGAACGGGTGGGCCACGGGCACCATCAACGACCAGGACTCGCGGAACAACACCGGGCCCAGCGTCATGTCGGGCGCCTCGACCGGCCGGGCGGAGAGCTGCAGATCCACCCGGCCCGCACGTAACGGACCGAGGTAGTCGCTCAGCTGGATCGCGGTGATCTCGACCTCACAATCCGGGTGTTGCGCATGGAAAGCCGTTGCGGCCCTTGCCATCAGCTCACCGCACCAGGGCATCGAGAAGCCGACCCGCAGGGTACCGGTGATGCCGCGCCCGGCGGCCACTGCGCTCGCGAGCGCCTGCTCGATCTGCCGGTAGCCGGGCAACAACTCGTCGTAGAACTCGCGACCGATCGGCGTGAAGGCGACCCTGCGGCTGTTGCGCTCGAACAGTGGCGCGCCGACCCGGCGCTCCAGCTTCTGAATTGTCTGGGTCACCGTCGCGGCCGATACCTGCAACCGTTGCGCCGTACGGCCGAAGTGCTGCTCCTCGGCGAGGGTCAGGAAGATCTCGATCTCACGCCATTCCACCGCCTCGACGTTAGGTCATCCCGCTCTCATGCGGGATCGCCTGCGCCCATGACGGTTTCGGATCACCGCTGTGGGCGCACCGGGTGATCGGGGTTACCGCGCGTCCGGGCCGGGTTATCCGGCGCCGGTTCCGCAGACCCCAGCCGAGGACCAGCACCGCGGCCGCCATGGTCGCTACAAGGGCCGGCCGCAGTCCGCCGATGCCGTCGGCAACCACGAACGCCAGGGTGGGTGCCGCCGTGCCGGTGAGCGGTGAAGTCATTCGCAGCGTGGAAAACCTCCAGCGGCCCAATGACATCCATAGGGTCGAAGCCGTCGAAGAGTACGAACTGGGCCGGCATCAACACTCCTTACTTTCGACTGGGCGGACGGTCACCGCGAGGACTCTGTCTCGGAACTGGTTCGGCGCCGACCGGTTACCTTCGAGGCGGGGAGGGGTCCGGCCTGGGACTTGCCGGTGAGCGTGTCGCCGTCGATGGTGACGGTGAATGCAAGGTTCAGGCGCATCGGCTTGGTGACGGCCTGCTTCCAGGTGAGTGTCTCGCCCTCGAGGGCGAGGTTCTGGAGAGGGACTTGTTCTCCCAAGCCGTGTGCGATGCCGATCAGTTGCCCGTCCGTGCGGCTCAGCTCGATGACGGGCCGGATGCGCCCGATGGGGGTCGCGATGGTCAGCTCCCAGGTGCCTTCGATTGACATGAGGCGATTGCTCCTTGCTTGTGGCGGTACGGGGGGTCAGAAGGCGATGGGAGCTGCACCCTGCGGGCGCCAGATCGTGCCGCGGCGCTCATGGGCGAACAGTTCCTCGACGGCGTGGGCGATCTGCGGGCCGACCTCGCGTTCCAGCAGGTAAAGACCCAAGTCCAAGCCGGAGGTGACACCGGCGCCGGTGACCAGGTCGCCGTCATCGACCACACGCGCGCGCACCGCGCGGACGCCAGTTGCCTCGAGCATGCCCAGGCCCATGTGGTGGGTCGTGGCATAGCGGCCCTCGATCAGTCCAGCCATCGCCAGGACCAGGGAGCCACCGCAGACTGTTGTCATGGTGACCTGCGGATTGTCCATTGCCGCTTGCAGGAGGCCGGGCAGTGCCGAGGTAAGCGTCCGGCCCAGCAGCACGGGGATGAACTCGTCCTGATGCCACTCGCCGTCCCCGCCCGCTTCCTGATCGGGTACCTCCCCGGGCTCGCCAACTCGCCCCGACGCTCCGGGGACCAGCACCAAGCCAGGGCGGTCCGGGTCCAGGGCTGCGGTCGCGCGCAACGCCAGCGCCCCGGCACCACTGACGACCTCCCGGGGACCTTCGGCGGACACCAGTTCCACCGTGACGGCGCCACCGCTGCAAGAACCGCCGGCGGAAAAAGCTTCGAAGGGGGCGATAACGTCAAGCGGGTCGAAGCCGTCGAACAAAACGATCTGAACGTGCATCTACAGCTCTCTCTGGGGGTGAGGTCGGCAGGAGCCGATGTGGTTCTTCCCACGCTAGGCAGAGGAGATACTCGATCCCAGTGGCGTTCTTGACATCTCCCAACGAGATTTCGCCAACTCACGGCACGCACATCCTTGCGGCGATGGTGTGAGATAGGTCGACCGAAAGCGATTCCGGATTCGTTGCAGCACTTGCTGTCTCGCGCGCTGTGGGATCACGACCGAGCGCGGGACGAGTTGCGGGGATATGCGGTCCGTCCTCGCTTGCCGAACCCGGTCCACCTGGCAGCTGGTGCCCATGAGGCTGGAGCTGCGGGCGGAGCGAGTGCGGCAGCAAGGATGTCACCGATTCGAGGGTGTTCGATCAGTGCGCGATATCGGACGATCTGCCCGACCTCACGCCAGTGATGGTCGGCACGAGTAGGTGGCTCGGGAATTCCGTTCCGCCGTACAGCGTGACCGAGTTGTGGAACACCGCCGGTGGGCGGTCGAATAGGTCGTCGTGGCCGGTGCCGTGGCCTCGCACGGTGAGCCGCAGCCGGTGGCCGGCAGGGAGATGCAGGCTTGTCGGGCACAGTTCGATGTCGACCTGGACGATTTCGCCGGGCCGGAGGGACTCGGGGTTGTCGTGTGTGTGAAACGGTTGGCCCGGCTCGCTGCGAGCGGGGTCGATCGCGCGCTGGGAGGCGCGCTGCCAGCCGATGCTGACCGGGGTGAGGCCGGTACGGTGGTCGCGTAGCTCCACCAGGTGACCGTCGGGGTCGACCGCGTCCACGGTGAGAAAGAGGTCGGCGTCCGTTGTTGACGACGACAGGAAAATCCGGGCCGCTACGGGTCCCAGGAGCGTGGTGTCGTCGCCGGCCGCGGGTCCCAGAAGCGCAACGCCCTCGCCGGCCGCATCGTATGTGTCGGACGTTTCGTTCGCCGGCGGGTTGGCGCCGAGCGATTTGGCCGAGAAGTCCGCATACCAGGGCGTCCAGGTGGTGCCGGGGACCGGCCAGTCGGTCGAATCGAAACGCGATGCGCTGCCGTCAGCCTGGCGGATCGCGAGTTGGACGCGCGGCTGAGTGTCCCAGTTACCGATGCTGTCTTTGAGGTGGTAGTCGAAGAACCGCATCTGGAGCTCGACGGACTCGGGGTCGTCGAACTGTCCACCGGCGTGAATCTCGAGCCAGGTGTTGGTGCTGGCCACGGTCCGGAAACCGCGGATGGTCCCGCGCAGGTGCAGGTCGTGATCGGACCAGTCGGCGGCGGCGAGCAGTGGCACCTCGATGCGTCCGAGGTCGGGGGTGCGCTGCCGGTGGTAATCGTCCACGACTGGGTGGTCGCGGATCTGCTGCACGATGTCGGCGCGGTTGGCGGCGAGCGTGTCCGCATCGAGGCTGACTTCACCGGTGATCGGAAGTCCGGAGTGTGGATTGGTGCCGGCACCGGCACCGTGCTGGACGGGCAGAACGAGCTGCGGGTACCAGAATGTCTCCCAGAACTGGTACATGATCCCGCCGTGCCGGGTGGCGTCCCGGTACCAGTCGCTCAGGCCGTGCCACACGCAGATGGCAGCGAGATGCTCGGGCCGGCGTGCGGCGACGAGCCATTGGGTCATCGCGTAGTAGGACTTGCCGCACAGCCCGACCCGGCCGTTGGACCAGGGCTGTGTTCCTGCCCATTCGATGCACTCGACATAGTCGTCGATCTCGCCGGGTGACATCGGGTCGAGTCGTCCCGCGGAGGTGCCTGAACCTCGGGAGTCGATCCGCACGCACACGTACCCGGCGGGGACCCAGATCGAGGGATCGACAACCTCCCACACGCGGTAGTCGCCGAGCGCAACGTCGTCGAGAGCGTCCGGGTCGGTGATATCGGCGAGGTCGGCCCCGCGGACGGTGTTCAGCATCGGGTGCGCCTGCAGGTTCGTGACCATGTTGTGGCGGAACCGCTCGATCGGCAGTCCCTTGCCGTAGACGCCGTGCGTCATGATCACCGGATACCGGCCCGCCTCGGCGGGCCGGAAGACATCGGCTCGCACCACGGCGCCATTGGGCATTTCGATGGGTACATCCCATTCGATAGTCATCGATGATGTGTCGTTCGACATGTCGAATCAGTCCCTCTCTTGGGTGGTTGCGTGTTGGTGAATGCGGACCGTCGCTCACAGCGACGCCGCGACCGGGGTTCTTCGGTACTCGGAGATCGCCAGAGCGACGGCCGCGATGAGCGCGGCAGCCGCTGTGGCCACGAGGATCGCGTGCGCGGTCTGGATCGCCGCGAGCTGCGGAGTTGTCCGGGAGATGACCAGGACGATGATCGCGCTGCCGAGGCTGCCACCGACCCGCTGCAGGATGTTTGCTGTTGTGGTGGCATCGGCGAGGTGATGCGCGGCGGCCCGCATTGCCGCGGACATGGCGGGTATGCCCGATAGGCCGACGCCGATACCTCGGAGCCCCTGCAGGACCTCGACGGTGACGAGGTTCTCGTGGGCCGGCAGGTAGATGAACGGTGCCGTGGCGAGGATCGTGATCGTCAGGCCCACGATGCAGGTGACGCCGCCGCCGATACGGTCGGTGATTCGGCCGCCGACCGGTAGTGCGGCCATGGCTCCGAGACCATAGGCCAGCAGGAGCAGTCCGGTGTGGACGACTGTCAGGCCGCGCAGCGCCTCGAAGTACAACGGCAGCAGGATCAGCCCGCCGAACTGGCTGACCCCGATGAAGAACACGGTGACCTGCGCGGTGGCATATGGCGTCTGTCGGAACAGGCCCACGTTCAGCAGCATGACCCGCTTCGTTCCCGGCGCGCGGCGGCAAGCGTCGACGGCGAATGCCATGAGCAACACAGCGCCGAGCACCGTCAAGATCACTCCGGACGCATGGTGCTCGCTGGACGGACCCAGACGCGTGAGCCCGAGCGTCACCACCGGCAGGCCGAACGAGAGCAGTACCAGGCCGACCACGTCGAGTTTCGCGGCGGCGTCCGGAGTGTCCCTGGGCAGGACGCGGAGCGCGAGAATTCCGGCGACGATGCCGATCGGCAGGTTGATGACGAACAGCCAGCGCCAGGACAGCGTGTCGATGAGCACACCACCCAGAGCCGGGCCGATGGCGGGCGCCAGCACGATGACGAGGCCGGCTGTGGACATGACCCGCCCCATGCGGTCGGAGCCGACCACACGTCCGATGATGTTCTGACCGGTAGGGACGAGCAACCCGCCGGAAATACCTTGCAGCGCTCGCGCAATGAGCAGCAGCGCCAGGTTCGGCGCGACCGCGCACAGCAGCGACGCGGCCGTGAAGGTGACCAGGGAGATCATCCACAGGCGGGAAGCTCCCAGTCGGCGCTGTAGCC
Organism: Nocardia albiluteola; assembly: GCF_018860155.1. Lineage (GTDB taxonomy): Bacteria > Actinomycetota > Actinomycetes > Mycobacteriales > Mycobacteriaceae > Nocardia > Nocardia albiluteola. The sequence goes on along the minus strand of NZ_JAHKNI010000004.1, from coordinate 498,916 downwards.
ACGGGCAGGCGGGTAGCGCCGCAGCCAGGGCGAGCAGATATCCGCTGGTAACCCATTGCGCCGCGGCGAGTCCGGCATGCAGATCCTTCGCGATCGTGGTCAGCCCGACGTTGACCAGCGACGTATCGAGCCCGGCCATGAAGCCACCGAGGACGATCACGGCCGTCAGTCGTGCCACTGTGGCCGGCGGAGCAGCTGCGCTCGTGGTCATCGCGCACCGGCCCAGCGCTTGATCGCGGTGCCGCCGACACCGGCCGGCGCGGTGCCGTGCGTCACCTGTATGCCGCCCTGCGTCATCTGCTCGCCGGCGAGAAACAGGCCGGTGGGTCCGGCTCCGACGTCGATATCAAGTTCATCCGTAACACACCTCAGTAAATTTACTCAGTAAGATTACTCAGTAAACATACTGGGCAAAGGTAGTGTTGTCTACATGCCGAACAGAGGAGACCGAGGCGGCGCGCAGACACGAGCGCGCATCGCTGCGATCGCTACCGAACTGTTTCTCGAGCGCGGCTTCGACGACGTCACGGTCGCCGATGTCGCCGCCGCCGCCGGTGTGTCGAAAGTGACGGTGTTCTCGCACTTCGACCGCAAGGAGGACCTTCTGTTCGATCGCCTTCCCGACGCCGTGGACATCGTGCGCACCGCAATCCGTGATCGGGCCGACGCCGTCGACGCTGTCGAGGCGATCCGTCAGGCCGCCCTCGCGCTCGCGGAGCAACGACATCCGCTGTCGGGCCTGAGTGAGGGTGAGGAACCCTTCATGCGGACTCTGCTGGCTTCCCCCGCGTTGATCTCGCGGCTGCGCGCGTTCGAACACGAGATCGAGGCAGAGTTGGCCACGGAACTCGACGCGGACGTGGCGTTCACCGGCGACAGCGCGTTGACCGCAGCGCTGCTCGTTGCTGCATATCGGACCGTCGCCGTCGAGTCGGTCCGCCGCCGACTCGACGGGGACAATCTCGCCGACATCGCCGCGACGCATTACCAGCGCCTGAGCAAGGCTTTCGATGTTGTCGCACAGGGCCTCTCGGCCGAGTACCCGCGACAAGAGCCTGGTTCGAGCTGAAGCCGCACCTGCTCCCGCTCACGGATCATCGCTGTCGGCGCGCGGGATTACCGGGAGCCCGGGCGGGGCGATCGGATGCCGGATCCGCGATGAGGGAGGACAGCACTGCCAGGCGTTCGGCGGTGGGGCTGCCCAATTCGGCGTGGTAGACGACCAGGATCTGGCGGTCGGTGTCGGGGATCGGCAGACTCTCGTGGCGCAGCTCGAGCGGGCCGACCTGAGGATGCGAAATCGTGCCGGTGCCACTGCGTTTGGGGCGCACGTCGTGCCGGGCCCACAGCGTGCGGAAGCGTTCGCTGCGCACGGACAGCTCACCGACGAGCTCGACCAGCGCCGGATCGTCGACGTCGGGGCCGACGAGGTTGCGCAGGGTGGGGACCGAACTCTCGGTGATGGCCTCCCACTGCCCGTGCGCGGCCGCGGAGGCCGGATCGAGAAACAGCGTGCGCAGCATGTTGGTGCCAGGGGTGTACAGCGGCGACAACGCCTGGGCGAGCGGATTCGCGGCCAGCACGTCCATGAGACGCCCCTGCACGATGGCGGGCGTCTGCGGCCACGTCATGATCAGCTGCCGGATGCCGTCGGGGACGCGCTCGGGCGGGCGCCGGCGCCGGCGGGACCGGTCCGACGCGGCGAGGCGGTGCAGATGCGCGGCGGCGCTCTCGTCGAGCCGCAGGGCGCTGGCCAGGGCGTCCAGGACCTGAGCGGACGGGCGCCGGTCGCGGCCCTGCTCGAGCCGCAGATAGTACTCGACGCTGATGCCCGCCAGCAGGGCCAATTCCTCCCGGCGCAGGCCGGGGACGCGACGCCGCGAGGACCCGGCCGCGAGACCGACATCCTCGGGCAGGACCAGTTCGCGGCGGGCCCGCAGGTATTCGCCGAGCGGGGTGCTCGTCCGGTCGTCGCTCGCCATGTGATCACCGTACGACCGCACACGGGCGGCGAGCATGTCCCTGTCACTACCAGTATCGACAGAGGACTGGGTACATCCCGGCAGAAGCCGCACCGTAGCTGCATGACACTGATCACGACACCTTTCGGACCGCATTCGACCGCCGCCGAGGTGGCCGCCGGGACGGACCTGTCCGGCAAACAAGCGATCGTCACCGGGGCATCCTCCGGGCTCGGCGTCGAGACCGCCCGGATCCTCGCGGATGCCGGGGCCGAGGTCACGCTCGCGGTCCGCGACCTGACCGCCGGGGCATCGGTGGCCGCCGCCATCACCGAATCCACCGGCAACGCACACGTCCGGGTGGCTTCTCTGGAGCTGGCGGACCGATCGTCGATCGCCTCCTTCGTCGCGGACTGGACCGGCCCGCTGCACATCCTTGTCAACAACGCGGGCGTGATGGCACTGCCGGAGCTGCGGCGCACACCGCAGGGATGGGAGACCCAGTTCACGGTGAACCACCTGGGCCACTTCGCCCTCACGCTGGGCCTGCACGGCGCACTGGCGGCGGCCGACGGCGCGCGCGTGGTCGCGGTCAGCTCCTCCGGGCACCTGTTGTCGCCGGTCGTCTTCGACGACATCCACTTCGACTTCCGGTCGTACGACGCCCATGCGGCGTACGGCCAGTCGAAGACCGCCAACATCCTGTTCGCCGTCGCGGCCGCCGTCCGCTGGGCCGGCGACGGTATCGCCGTCAACGCCATCGCCCCGGGCTCCGTGCCTACCAACCTGATACGCCATCAGGGCCGCCCGGCAGGCGTCACCCTCGAGGAAGGCCTGCGCAAAACGGTGGAACAGGGCGCGGCCACCACGATCCTGGCGGCCACCTCGCCCCTGCTGAAGGGGGTGAGCGGGCACTACTTCGCCGACTGCGCCGAGGCGCACCCGGTCACCCGCCGGCCGTCCATGGCGCCGGTGACCACCGAATTCATGAACGGCGTCGCCCCCTACGCCCTGGATCCCGCGGGCGCCGACCGGCTGTGGGAGGAATCCGCGCGCCTGGTCTCAGGCGGGGGTGACAGGTGACCGCTGGAATCCGGTGCGGAACAACGTGACCGCGGATACAGCGGCAGCGGACGACGGTCCCGTCAGGCTTCGGTCGAGGACTCGGGCAGGGGCTCGGGGGACGCGGCCGTCCAGCGATGTTCGATGCGGCCGAAGCGCCACACCAGGACCGCGAGGATCCATACCAGCACGAACATCCCGGCAATGGTGAAGCCGGCCTTGTTGGTATCGAAGTTGCTCATGTAATCCCAGAAGCCACCGGACAGGTGAAGTTCCTGCGAGAGGACCTGGCACAGCTCGATGGTGCCGATGATGAAGGCGGCCAGGATCGAAACGCCGGTGACGACGAGGTTGTAGTACACCTTGCGGACCGGCTTGGCGAACGCCCAGCCGTAGGCGACGTTCATGAAGCAGCCGTCAATGGTGTCGAACAGCGTCATACCGCCCGCGAACAGCAGCGGCAGCGCCAGCACCGCGTACCAGGGCAGGCCCTGGGTGGCCGCCGCGGCCGTGGCCGCGAGCAGCAGCACCTCGGTGGCGGTATCGAAGCCGATGCCGAACAGGATCCCGACGAAGAACATCTGCCAGGTCTTGGTGATCGACTTCATCAGCCGGCCGAAGAACCGGTACATCATGCCGCGGGCCTGCAGTTGCTTTTCCAGTTCGGCCTCGTCCAGCACACCGCGCCGCATGGAGCGGAACACCTTCACGATGCCCGCCAGCACAACCAGGTTCAGAATCGCGATCAGATAGAGGAACAGCGCGGCCGCACCGGTGCCGAACGCCCCGCCCACGGTCTCGTAGGTGGAGTTCGGGTCGACCATCGCGCCGTACACGGCCTTTGTCGCCACCACGATGCCCGCACCGACCGTGACCAGGATCGACGAATGTCCCAGAGCGAAGAAGAAACCCGTCGCCAGCGGCCGCTTCCCCTCGGACATCAGCTTGCGGGTGACGTTGTCGATGGCCGAGATGTGGTCGGCATCGAAGGCGTGCCGGGCGCCGAGGGTCCACGCGGTGAACGCGACCCCCAGGCCGATGCCCAGCCCGTTGTATTTGAAGTGGTGCGGCATGATCGCCAGGACGTAGATGCCCCATCCGGCGATGTTCATCGCCAGGATGATCGCCGTCATCACGCTGAGCCGGAACCGTTCACGCTGATCGAGGCTGTCGCGCAACGCGGTGAGGCGCGAAATTGTCGTTGTCATTGCTCATCCTCCGAACCGACAGGAGGATGACGAGAGTTCTTCCGGGGCCCACCGGATGTGGCCCGCACGAACGCCCTTCATCCGAGGACCTGTGCCACAACGGGATTCAGGCGACCGGACTCGTCCCCCGTGCAGGGGATCGACCGTTGCGGGACAGTGCCGGGCTCACACCGGACTTCGCTGAATCCTCATCGGCCGCGAGACGAACCCGCGGCAGGCCGAGAGTATCAAGCCTGCAATGTTGCGAAGATTGCGGAGACGGAATCGACCGCAACAACGGCGCGGCGAGCAGCGATATAGAGAACGAATCGACACCGGTCGCGGGGGCATCCAGCCAAACTCGCCCGAGACTTTGCCCACGATACGGACGGGTAACCCCCTACCGTGGTGTACCCGCGTGGTGTGAGGGGGCAGACTACGCGGGAAACGGGACGCCACCCCCCGCCCGATCCGGGCCAGTGCTGTGAATGGAAGGAGCCGGCGGAGTGTTCAGCCGCATCGCCATCGTGAACCGTGGAGAGGCTGCTGTACGCCTCATCCATGCCGTCCGAGACCTGGCCGCGGAGACGGGGCTACCGATCGAGACTGTCGCCCTGTACACCGACGTCGATCGGAATTCGACGTTCGTGCGGGAAGCCGACATCGCCTACGATCTCGGCCCCGCCTCGGCCCGCCCGTATCTGGATCTGAAGGCGCTGGAAAAGGCGCTGGTGACAACGAAGGCCGACGCCGCCTGGGTCGGTTGGGGTTTCGTCGCCGAGGATCCGGCATTCGCGGAACTGTGCGAACAGATCGGGGTCACCTTCATCGGCCCCAACGCCGAGGCCATGCGCAAGCTCGGTGACAAGATCGGCGCCAAGCTGATCGCCGAGGAGGTCGGCGTGCCGGTCGCGCCGTGGAGCCGCGGCGGGGTCGACACCGTCGAGGCCGCCAAGGAGGCCGCGGCGCAGGTCGGCTACCCGCTGATGCTCAAGGCCACCGCCGGCGGCGGCGGGCGCGGCATCCGCAAGATCACCAACGAGGCCGACCTCGTCGACGCCTACGAGCGCACCCGGCAGGAGGCCGCGCGGGCGTTCGGCAGCGGCGTGGTCTTCCTCGAGCGCCTCGTCACCGGGGCCCGCCACGTCGAGGTCCAGGTGATCGCCGACGGTCAGGGCACCGCGTGGGCGCTGGGCGTGCGCGACTGCTCGGTGCAGCGGCGCAACCAGAAGATCATCGAGGAGTCGTCCTCGCCGGTGCTGCCCCCGGACCGGGTGACCGAGCTGAAGGCCTCGGCCGAGCGGCTGGCCATCGCGGTCGGCTACCGCGGCGCGGCGACCGTCGAATTCCTCTATCACCCCGGTGAGCAGCTGCTGGCCTTCCTCGAGGTCAACACCCGCCTGCAGGTCGAGCACCCGATCACCGAGTCCACCACCGGTTTCGATCTGGTGCGCGCGCAGCTGCACGTGGCCTCGGGCGGCAAGCTCGAGGGCCAGGCTCCGCTCGAGCGCGGCCACGCCATCGAGGCCCGGCTCAACGCCGAGGATCCCGACCGCGACTTCGCCCCCGCCCCCGGCCGCATCGCACGGCTGGACCTGCCCGCAGGCCCCGGCATCCGCGTCGACACCGGCGTCAGCGAGGGTGACACCATCCCCGCCGACTTCGACTCGATGATCGCCAAGATCATCGCGTACGGCAGCAACCGCAACGAGGCGCTGGGCCGCCTGCGCCGGGCCATGTCCGAGACCAGGGTCGTCATCGAGGGCGGCGCGACCAACAAGAGCTTCGTGCTCGACCTGCTCGACCAGCCCGAGGTGATCGACGGCAGCGCCGACACCGGCTGGATCGACCGCGTCCGCGAGGAAGGCCGCCTGGTCTCGCACCGCCACTCCGCGGTCGCACTGGCCGCCGCGGCCATCGACGCCTACGAGGAGGACGAGCGGGCCGAGCGGCAGCGGCTGCTGTCCACCGCCTCCGGCGGGCGCCCGCAGGTGCAGCACGAGAGCGGCCGCCCGCACGACCTCAAGCTGCGCGGCGTCGGCTACCGGGTCCGCGTGGCCCGGATCGGCGCGCACCGCTTCCGGATCGGCATCGACACGGGCGACGAGGTCCGCGCCGCCGACGTCGATATCGAACGCTACGACCAGCACACCGCGCAGGTCGTGGTGAACGGCGTCCGGTACCGGGTCATCACCGGCACGTACGGCCCGGTCCACCTGGTGGATGTCGAGGGCGTGGCGCATCGGATCAGCCGCGACGAGGGCGGCGTCGTCCGCTCGCCCGCGCCCGCGCTGGTCGTCGCGACCCCGCTCGAGGTCGGCGCCGAGGTCGAGGCCGGCGCGCCGATTCTGGTGCTGGAGAGCATGAAGATGGAGACGGTGCTGCGCGCGCCGTTCAAGGCCCGCCTCAAGGAGAGCAACGTCTCCGTCGGCAGCCAGGTCGAGACCGGCGCGCCGCTGCTGCGCCTGGAACCGATCGCAGACGACAACGACGACACGGCGGCCGCCGACGCCGCGGCCCCCACCGAGCTGGACCTGCCCGGCGAGCCCGCGTCGGTCCGCCCGCAGGAGAGCATGGCCCGCAGCCTGCAGGACCTGCGCAGCCTGCTGCTGGGCTTCGATGTCGACCCGCACGACGACAGCCGCCTGGTCGAGAACTACCTCGCCGTGCGCGCCGAGGCCATCGCGGACAACCGCCGCCCGCTGGCCGAGGAGATCGAGCTCGTGCAGGTCTTCGCCGACCTGGCCGAGCTGAGCCACAACCGGTCCTGGGACGAGGACGGCCGCCCCGGACATGGGCAGGGCCACGTGCACAGTGCGCGCGAGTACTTCCACACCTACCTGCAGAGCCTGGACGTCGAGCGCGCCGGACTGCCGGAGCCGTACCGGACCAAGCTCGCCACCGCCCTCGGGCACTACGGCGTCACCGAGCTGGACCGCTCCCCCGACCTCGAGGCCGCGGTCTTCCGTGTCTTCCTGGCCCAGCAGCGTCCGTCGGACACCGTCAACGTCATCACGACGCTGCTGCGCGAGTGGCTGCGCGAGCCGGTGCCGGACCGGGCGCTGCGCGAGCCGGTCGGCCTGGCGCTGGAACGGCTCGTCACCGCGACGCAGGTGCGCTTCCCGGTGATCGCCGATCTCGCGCGCGGGGTCGTGTACGCCTGGTACGGCCAGCCGCTGCTGCGGCGCAACCGCGCCCGCGTGTACACCAACGTCCGCAAGAACATGAGCCACCTGGACGCCCAGCCCGGCGCCGCGGACCGTCGCGAGCGCATCGCCGACATGGTCCGCAGCACCGAGCCACTGGTGCGGTTGCTGGGTCAGCGCCTGGTGCGCGGCTTCCCGGACAACACCGTCATGCTCGAGGTCCTCACCCGCCGCTACTACGGCAACAAGGATCTGACCGGCGTTCGCACCGAGAACATCGACGGCGCGAAGTTCGTGGTCGCCGAGCGGCGCGGCGTCACCCTGGTCTCGGCCGCGGTGAGTTTCGACGCGCTGCACACCGCGCTGCGCGGGCTCACCGAGCTGGCCGGCGGTGCGGCGTCCATCGAGGCCGACATCTACCTGTCGTGGGAGGGCCAGCCCACCGACTTCGACGCGATGGCCTCGGCCCTGCAGGAGGTGCTGGCAACCCAGCAGCTCCCGAACCAGGTGCACCGGATTACCACCACCGTCGCAGGCAGCGGCGGCGCGGTGATGCACCACCACTTCACCTTCCGTCCGACCGCCACCGGGATGAGCGAGGAGCGGCTGATCCGCGGTCTGCACCCGTACATCGCGGAGCGGATGCAGCTCGAGCGGCTGCGCAAGTTCGACCTCACCCGCCTGCCGTCCTCGGACGACGAGGAGGTGTACCTGTTCCGCTGCGTCGCGAAGGAGAACCCGGCCGACGAGCGGCTCGTCGCATTCGCCCAGGTCCGCGACCTGACCGCGCTGCGCGAGCACGACGGCCGCCTGCTGGCGCTGCCGACGGCGGAGAACACCATCGCCACCTGCCTGGACTCGCTGCGCCGGGCGCAGTCGCAGCGCGGCTCGGCCAAGCGGTTCAACACCAACCGCATCGTGATGTACATCTGGCCGCCGATCGACCTGTCCCCGGCCGAGTTCGAGGCGATCGTCGAGCGCATCGAGCCGACCACCGCGGGCGCCGGGCTGGAGGAGATCCTGATCATCGCCCGCCAGCCCGACCCGAAGTCCGGTGAGCTGGCCAAGATGGCCGTGCACATCACCTTCGATGCCACCGGCGGGACGAGGGTGACCGTCGGCGACCGGACCGACGAGGCGGTCGAGCCGCTCGACGAGTACCGCCAGAAGGTGTTGCGCGCCAGCAGCCGCGGCACCGTGTACCCCTACGAGCTGACCGGTCTGCTCGGCGAATTCGCCGAATACGACCTCGACGCCGAGCACGCGCTGGTGCCCGTCGACAGGCCGCGGGGCCACAACTCCGCCGCGATCGTCGCCGGCGTGGTCACCACGCCGACCGAGCAGCATCCGCAGGGCATCACCCGCGTCGTGCTGCTGGGCGATCCGACGAAATCCCTCGGCGCGCTGTCGGAGCCGGAGTGCCGCCGGGTCATCGCGGCGATGGATCTGGCCGAGCAGATGCGGGTGCCGCTGGAGTGGTTCGCACTGTCCTCAGGCGCCCGGATCTCCATGAAGTCCGGCACCGAGAACATGGACTGGGTCGCCGCGGCGCTCAAGCGCATCGTCGAGTTCACCCAGGACGGCGGCGAGATCAACATCATCGTCACCGGCATCAACGTGGGCGCGCAGCCGTACTGGAACGCCGAGGCGACGATGCTCATGCACACCAAGGGCATCCTGGTCATGACCCCGGACTCGGCGATGGTGCTCACCGGCAAGCAGGCCCTGGACTTCTCCGGTGGCGTGTCGGCCGAGGACAACTTCGGTATCGGCGGCTATGACCGCGTGATGGGCCCCAACGGACAGGGTCAGTACTGGGCACCGGATCTCGCGGGCGCCCGGGACGTGCTGATGTCGCACTACGACCACACCTACATCGCCCCCGGCGATGCCGGGCCGCGGCGCTCGGAGACCAGCGATCCGATCGATCGCGACGTCTCGGACTTCCCGCACATGATCGAGGGCAGCGATTTCACCACCGTCGGGCAGATCTTCTCCGCGACGCACAACCCGGATCGTAAGAAGCCCTTCGACATCCGGACCGTCATGCAGGCGGTGGCCGATCAGGACCACGCCGTGCTCGAGCGCTGGGCGGGCATGGCCGACGCGGAAACCGCTGTCGTGCAGGACGTCCGGCTCGGCGGCATCCCGGTGTGCCTGCTGGGCATCGAGTCTCGCGGCGTGACGCGGCGCGGCTTCCCGGCCGCCGACGGCCCGGACACCTACACCGCGGGCACGCTGTTCCCGCAGTCCTCGAAGAAGGCCGCGCGGGCGATCAACGCAGCCAGCGGCAACCGGCCGCTGGTGGTGCTGGCGAACCTGTCCGGCTTCGACGGCTCGCCCGAGTCGATGCGCAAGCTGCAGCTCGAGTACGGCGCCGAGATCGGCCGCGCGATCGTCAACTTCCAGGGCCCGATCGTGTTCTGCGTGATCTCGCGGTACCACGGCGGCGCGTTCGTCGTGTTCTCCAAGGCGCTGAACCCGAACATGACCGTGCTCGCGATCGAGGGCTCGTTCGCCTCGGTGCTCGGCGGCGCCCCGGCGGCGGCGGTGGTCTTCGCCGGCGACGTCACCGCCCGCACGGCGGCCGATCCGCGGGTCAAGGATCTCGAGGCGCGCGCGGGCAGCGCGTCGGGCGCCGAACGTGCCTCGCTGACAGCCGAACTCGACGAGCTGCGCTCCTCGGTGCGCGCGGAGAAGCTCGGCGAGGTCGCGGCGGAGTTCGACAAGGTGCACAACATCCACCGCGCGGTCGAGGTCGGCTCGGTGGATGCGGTCATCCGCGCCGGCGAGCTGCGTCCGAAGATCATCGAGGCGATCGAGACCGGGCTGAACCGGTAGTCATCGCTCGCTGAAAGCTGCACTCGGGGCCCGGATTCCGGGCCCCGAGTCGTTTTCCGGGGTTCGACGGGCGCCCATTCAGCTCTGCTGACGTCGGGGCCTGGGGCCGATCATGTCGAGCAGGTCGTTGACCTCGTCGGGGAAGCCGTTGGTCGTGGGCTTCGGCGTCTTGGCGGGGAAGCGCCGCGTGACATGTTCTTCGGCGGCCGAGCCGGGAAGGACGTAGACCGGCTCCTGTTTGCCGGTGAGCGGACGGACGATCTCGTTGATATGCGATTGCCGATCGTCGAGGTACGCGCCGATGACGTCTTCGCCTGCCGGGCAGACGGCCATGCAGTAGCCGGCCTTGTAGTTCGGTTTGAACGACAGGCTCTGCCACATCGAATACGACTCGCCCGTGGTGACACGGTCACGGTAGTCCTGGCGGCTGTCGCTGTCGGCGATGGTCTCGGCCCAATCCGTGAAGCCACCCATGAACTCACGGTAGTTGTGCGTATAGCAGGCCTGGAAATCGAAGCCGCCATCTTTCGTGATGGCGCCCACGGGGCACGCGGACACGCAGAGCTTGCACTCCAGACACGGGCTGTAGTCCAGGGCCGTGCTCGGCTCGTCTATCAGCGCATCGGTGACCACCGTGCCCAGCAGGATGAAGTTGCCGAACTTCGGGTGGATCACGTTGCGGTGTATGCCCATTACCCCGAGCCCCGCCGCCTCGGCGATCGTCTTGTGCTGAATCACCCAGATACGGGCCGGGAACCGATCGACCTCCATGGGATAGCCGGGCACCGGGTAGACGGCGCGGTGCCCCGCATCCTGCAAGGCGCGGGTAATTCGACGCGACACCTCATTGGTGTCGTCGTCGGCGTGGTTGAACTCCGCGTTGGCCAACGACCGTGCCGGACTGCGCAAGTTGTCGCGGTTCATTCGGACGCAGAACGCGATATAGGTGCGCGCGGTCGGCAGAATCGACCGGACGTGCTCCAGTTCGCCCGCCACGGCGGGATTGTCGACGGAGACGAAGCCGACGTCGTCGGCGCCCGCATCCAGGCACAGCTGCCGCAGCTGCTCGGCACGTAGCACCGGGTCCGGTTGGGGTCTGGGGTTTTCCGATACCCGACGTACCGTCGGATGGTCGGAGAGCCTGCGGGGAGTAGTGGATTCGTCGGTCATCGGTCCTCCTGTGCGCGCGAGAGGACGACACGTCCTCGAATATGTAGACACGCGGTGAGCCGAGAAATCATCGCCGCGGCCGTGCCCGATTCGGTGACGGTCGGTCGCCCTCGAGGGCTCAGTCGTCCGCTAGGTCGGCGGCGCGCAGCGTCTGGAGCTCGTCGTCGGACAGCGCGTCCAGGTCGCCGTCGAGGCCACCCAGCCGCATGGCCTGCCGGCCGATGGCGTGCTCGAGCAGCTGACGCATGGTGCGGCCGTTGGCGAAGGCGTTGTTGCGATCGATCCTCGCGATGTGTGGGCCCAGGGCCTCCACCAGATCGTCGGCGAGGGTGTACTTCTGCGAGGTCGCCATCGCGGTGAAGATCCGCGCGAGTTCGTCGTCGGTGTAGTCCTCGAAGACAATCGTCGTGCCGAAACGCGAACGCATGCCCGGGTTGTCGTCCAGGAAGGCGTCCATCTCCTTCGGATATCCGGCGGCGATCACGAGGATTTCGTCGCGCCGGTTCTCCATCTGCACCAGCAGCTCCGCGATGGCCTCGCTGCCGAAATCGTTCTCGCCGTGCCCTGCCAAGGTGTACGCCTCGTCGATGAAAAGCACTCCGCCGATGGAACTTTCGATCACCTTGCGAGTCTTGGGCGCGGTCTGGCCGATGTACTGTCCGATCAGGTCCGTGCGGCTGCATTCGACCAGATGCCCGGAGCTGACGACGCCGAGTTCGCGGTAGATCTGGGCGATCAGGCGCGCGACCGTGGTCTTGGCCGTGCCGGGATTGCCGAGGAAGATCAGGTGCCTGCTGCGGACGCCTACCGGCAGGCCCGAGGCCTTGCGTCGGGCGTCCATGCGCACCTCGGTCGCCAGCGAACGCACCTGGTGTTTCACCGATTCCAGGCCAATCATGCCGTCGAGTTCGGCGATCACGTCGGTCAGGGACCGGCGCGGGGTGTTGCCGCCCGGGCCCATGCCGCCGGTGCCCGGTGCGGGCAGATCCGCCAACGTCAGCTCCTGCAGATCGCCCTCGCCGTCGCTGAGGCGGGCGGACTGGCCGGAGGTGGTCTGCTCGAAAAGCATTCGCGCGGAACGGCCATTGGCGAATCCGGGCCCGCGGGGGATACGGCCCATGCGCTCCGGCAGCGCCGCGATCAGATCATCGGACAGCCGGTAGTCCTGGGACTTGGCGATGGCGACATAGATCTTCGCCAGCTCGTCGTTGGAGTAGTCCGGGAACTCGATCCGGTTGCCGAAGCGCGAACGCAGGCCGGGGTTGGAGTCGAGGAAGTCCTCCATCTCCTTGGTGTAGCCCGCGACGATCACCACGAAGTCCTCGCGCCGGTTCTCCAGCTGTACCAGCAGCTCGTCGATCGCCTCCTGGCCGAAGTCCGCGTCGTCGCCCTTGGCCAAGGAGTAGGCCTCGTCGATGAAAAGCACTCCACCCAGGGCCTTTTCGACCTGTGCACGCGTCTTGGGGGCGGTCTGGCCGAGGTATCCGGCCACCAGATCGGCGCGCTGGGTCTCGACCAGCTGTCCCTCGGCGACGACGCCCAGGGCCCGATAGATCTCAGCGATCAGCCGGGCCACAGTGGTTTTCGCGGTGCCCGGGTTGCCGGTGAACACCAGGTGCCTGCTGCGGGGCGGCACCGACAGCCCCGCCTCGCGCCGCCGCGAATCCACCTCGACCTCAGCGGCCAGCGCGCGGACTCGCTCCTTCACCGAGTCCAGGCCGATCATGTCGTCCAGCCTGGTCATCAACTCGGACAGGCTCTTACCGGGCTTCTTCTTGTCCTTGGGCGCCACCTCGAGCCCCGCCAGATGCACGGCATCGACCAGGACCCTGCCGTCGGCGCCGGTGGAGCCCTCGACCACGGCGGCCTGGCTGGCCGCGCTCAGCAGATCGCTGGTGGTCCGGGCATTTCCGTGATGGGCACACAGGTGCTCGGCGAGCATCGTCCGTGCGGGATCGGTGATCGTGACGTCCATGTGTGTCACGATTTCCTGGATCAGGGCCGCCGCGGCGACGGGCTCGGTGAGATCCGGGAGGGTGTACGTCAGTGCGCGGCGGATGAATTCGGGCGCGCCCTCGGTGATGGCGCCGAGCATGCCCTCGGCGGTTCCGCACATCACGAGTGCGCCACAGGTGTTTTCGTCGTGCGAGGCGGCCAGGAGGGTCTCGAGCGATTCGGCCGCGTTCGCGGAGTCGAACAAGATGTCGGCGTCCTCGATGACCATCATCGTGGCTTCTTCGGCCCCGAAGGCATCGTAGATCGTGTCATGCAGGTCGACCGCGACCGAGCACTCACGGTCGGTCGCGCGCTTGACGATCTCGGCACCGGTACTGAACATCAGGCCGCTCAGCTGAACTCCGGCGCCGCCGACCGCAATGCGCACGGCCTTCGCCAGCCGCGCCTGGCCGGAATGGGGTGCGCCGATGAACAGCATCACCGGGTTCGGCTGGTTCTCGGCGGCGTCGTTGTGCCGGGTTCCGTCCGCCCAGCCGATCACCCGCACCGCGCGTTCGAGGAACGGGGCCACCGGTTCTACGGCGACGAGTGGATAGCCGTGCGGCAGCGGTTGCACGGTGGCGGCGGGGGTTCGAGCGGGTACATGCCCCTGCGGATCAGATTGCTGTGCAGCGCTGTTCGTCTGCGCGCCCCCGCCCCGTATGTTCGGGGCCGGGCCGTTCGCGCCGCCAGGCGCGAGTTGCGCAGTCCCGGAAGATGATACGCCCGACTCTTCCCCGGCAGGTGGCGCAGTGTGCGGCCCGGTCGATGGTTGCCCCGGATCGATACCGGGGCGGTTCGCCGCGTCGTATTGTGCAGCGTGCTCCGACGATCCCCACCGGACGGTTTCGGGCGCGGGGGAACCCGGCGGTTGCGGGCCGAAGACGGCAGGCCGCTGCGGCGGCGGTGCGGGAGGTCGCCGCTGACCTGCCGGAACGGAACCGGGTCCGTGTCCCGCGCCGAGACCCCGTCCGGACGCATCCATCGAACCGGCTCCCCGGCCGGACTTATCGGCGCCCGGCCCGCGCCACCCAGGATCGGTGGCAGGCCGCTGCATGCTCGATTGCGGTGCAGGAGAATATGATCCGAGTGGAGGCGGCGCAGCCGCAGCGGCCGATCCGAGCGGCGGAGGAGTCGTCCCGCCGGAGGGTCCCATCGAAGGCGGGGTAGCCGGGCCGGACGGTCTCAACGGCGGTGGAGCCGTCGGGCTGGATGATCCGAGCGGAGGAGGTGTAGCCGCACCGGACGGTCTCAACGGGGGCGGAGTCGCACCGCCAGCGGGCCCGGGCGGCGGCGGGGTCGCCGGGCTTGACGATCCCAGTGGCGGGGGTGTCGACCCGCCGGCCGGACCCAACGGAGGCGGGGTCGCCGGGGCGGACATACCGAGCGGAGGCGGTGTCGCCGACCCCGGCGCACCCGGAGGCGGCGCGACGGGATGTTGCTCGGCGATCCGCGCACCACACCGGACCCCCGCATCGAAAGGCGGTGAGGCGTACTGCCAATACGTCCCGTTGTGCCACATCCACGTGGAGCCGGGATCGAGGCGCCACCAGTAGCCGTCGGCCGTACTCAGCACCGTCGACTGCCCCAGGGCGGCTTTGGATTCCGCGTCGGTGAACTTGTCGAACCATGGACCACTCACCGCGCCCCCCTCTCATCCCAAATCTCACCAACACTATAGGGGACCCCAGATCAGAGCAGCTTCAGCACGTTTCGCACCAACACCACGAGACCCCCGGCTCGCACGCCGGTTCACCAACCCATGCGCCAGAAGCTGTCAGCCGCAGCGCACCGGCCGGTTGCTCCCCCCGGAAACGTAGAGGGGTCGGAGACGTACCACTCGATGCACGAGTGCGGGGCGTTCCAGTAGACAGGGCCCGCCCCTACCGAGGCCACCAGCGGCGTACTCGTTCCGACCTGCTGGGTCTTCCATGTGACGACGCAGTCGATGGAGCCGTTGTACATCAGCCAGCCGACGGCGATCTTCAGGTCGTAGTGGTCGATCGCGTAATACCCTGCACCGCAGGCCGCTTCGGGTGTCGCGGCCGCTTCCGCGCACCAGTTCTGCCGCATCTCCGGATCATGTTGCCCGGCACTTGCGGACTACGCAGAACGGTTCGTGACAGTACACACTCACAACGTCTTCCAACCGCCGGGAATACCTACGATTACCTACGTCAGCTCGGATGGGCGTATATGCCGGCTCGAGGAACCTCGTACGCCCTTATGTGTTGCGCCAGTGCGGGACTCGGCGTTCGTGCAGGGCGGCCAACCCCTCGGCCGGATCGTCATGGGCGATGAGAGAATCCAGCAGTTGGGCCGGATTCGCTATGGCGGCAACGGGATCGGTGATTTGCTCGGCGTGGTCCAGATACGACAGCGCGGTGCGGATCGCGACGGGTGAGCGGGTGACGATGTCGGCGGCCATCTCCCGGGCGGCGGCCAGCGCTTTGCCGGTGGGCGCGGTGCGGGCGACGAGTCCGGCGGCCAGCGCCTCGGCGGCGTCGATCCGGCGGCCGGTGACGATCATGTCGTGCGCCAGCGCCCGGCCCACGATCCGCGGCAGGCGCACCAGCACCCCCGCGCCGGGCGGCTGCCCGATCCCGGTGTCCGGCAACGCGAACGACGCGGCCTCGTCGGCGACGACGAGCCGGCAGGCCAGGGCCAGTTCCAGGCCGCCGCTGTCGGCGCGGCCGTTCACCGCCGCGATCACCGGCTTACCGAGACGGCGCGCGGACAGTCCACCGAATCCACTGCGCGGCAACGACATCAACTGCAGTGGTGAGCCGACGGCACCCAGGTCGGCGCCCACACAGAACGCCTCCTCGCCGACCCCGCCGAGAATCGCCACCCACAGTTCGCTGTCCCGCTCGAACGCGGTGAAGATCTCGTCGAGCTCGCGGTGGGCTCGGGCGTCCAGCGCGTTGCCCACATCGGGCCTGTTGATCATCACCTCGAGCACGTGCCCCGACCGGGTGAGCTGCACCCGGTCGTACGCCTCCCGGAACGTGGTCACCGGCGCGCCGAGGCATTCGTCCATCCGCTCCCGGGTGAACGCGACCCGGTTGCCCGCGTCCGTCGAGCGGGCGAAGATGCGTGCGCCGATCGGCTCACCATCCCCGGTCAGCGCATCGATCAGGGCGTCGTCGCCGTCCAGGGTGTTGGCCAGGAAGCGGCGGCCGTCGTCGAGCCGGCCCGCCACGATGCCGATCCGGGACCCGTCCCGCTCGAAACGCACCGCGTAGCTGTCGATCCTGGCCCAGCCGTCCGCGTGGAACGCGACCGGAACCGCCGGTGCCGCATCGAGCGCGGTCTGAACGGCAGTCGTATCGCCCGGCCGCCACGCGACAGGGGTGCTCGCATAGACACCCGCCGAATGCTTGCTGAGCAGTCCCCCGTTGGCCACCACCAACCCGTAGCTACTTGGCTGATCGCGAACGCGCGCAACGACTTCGGCGATGGCGTGGGTCGTATAGTTGTTGCCGGGGCCGCCGAAGTACGGCAGGCCGCCGGTGACCGACAGGCCCCGCGGATCCCCCGGATCCAGGCCCAGCCCGTCGCAGATGTTGAACACCGCGATCGGAAAGCAGCTGTACAGATCCATGACGGTCAGCTCGTCCACACCGATGCCCGCCATGTCGAGGGCGCACCGGACCGCCGCGACGGCGGCCGGGCTGCTACCCAGATCGGGCCGCACCAGCATCTCGCGTTCGGTCAGATCGGCGTGCCCGTGCAGGAACACCATCCGCGCCTCCGGGACGCCCAGGCGTCGCGCGAGATCCAGCGACACCACGACGATCGCGCCGGCCTGATTGACCTGATCCCGGGCGACCAGCAGCCGGGGGTAGGCATCGGTGATCAGCCGGTTGCGCTCCCCCACCGCGACCAGATCCTCCGCGGCACGCGCGACGGGCGCGGCCGCGTGCGGGTTGTCGGCGGCAAGCGCGCTCATCGGGGCGAACAGCTCCCCCATCGACCGCGCGTACTCCGCGCGCGTCACACCGAGCCGGGCCCGGCGGGCGTTCTCGAAGACCGTGTAGAACACGGCGGCCTCGCCCATGTGGTGGATCACGGCCTGAGCCGGCGTCATGCCGTCGGTGCCGTACCCGCGATCATCGAGCGAGCCCGGCGCGTGCTCGGTGAAGTCCGGGCGCTCGGTATCCGACCCCGTCGGCTCCGCAGACTTGCGGTCCCCGTTGGCGGGCCGAGCCATCAGGTTCCGGACGGTGGAGATCGCCTCCGCGCCGAAGAGCACCGCTGCCTCGCAGCGGCCGTCGGCGATGTCGCCGCACAGCTCGGTGAGCAGTCGTTGCGGACTTTGCCCGCCGGTAGGGCCCAGGATCGCCCGGCGCGGTCGAGCACCGACCCGCGCGGCCACCGCCCGTGCCACGTTGTCGGGGGCGCCCAGCGGCGCCGTGGCGAACGGATGCGCGGCATCGAATGCCCGAACCGCGGCGAACGTATCGAGTGCATCCACGACAGCCGCTGCATCCGCATCGGTATCGGCGATCGCGGCCCGGAGGGCCCCGGCGGCCAGATCCGCCGCGGACAGGGCCCGATAGTCCTGGTCGTCGATGCGTTCGGAGAACTGCCCGACCCCGACGATGACCGGGGTATTCGATGGCAGAGCGGACAATTCGGCAGACACCCGACCGAACGTAACACCCCGTCCGGCACAGCCGCACATCCGCTGTGGGGCCATCGGTTCACGGCCGGGCACACCGGCATTCTCCGCGCCACCGTCGTCCAGCGACACGCGAGCGGCCGCACTATCCGAATCCAGCGTCGATACACGACGGCGATCAGGCGACAATCCGATACCGCGAGAGCATCAATCCATTCATGATCGGTGTTGGACAGGCATCACCGACCGGCCGTAATCTCGCCAAAGCGTGAGGCGAGTCACGTGGATCGATGCGCTCGATCGCGGCGCCTGGGCGCGCCGTGATTCCCGGATCGAAAGGAGTGGGCGATGCGGTTCACTCGACCTCTCACCGCCCCGCAATCGGCGGCGCCGTTGGATACGGCGGTGGCGAAATTCTTCCGCCGCGTGGTTCCGCTGCTGATTCTCATGCTGATCTGCAATCAATTCGATCGCGCGAATATCGGATATGCCACCAAATATCTGCAGGCGGACGTCGGAATCGGCGCGGCAGCATACGGATTCGGCGCGGGCATCTTCTTCGTCGCCTACGCGATATTCGAACTGCCCAGCAACATGATGCTGGAGAAGTTCGGGGCGCGCGTCTGGCTCACCCGCATCATGGTCACCTGGGGTGTGGTCGCCGCCGCGATGGTCTTCGTCCGCGATGCGGAGATGTTCTATGTGCTGCGCTTCCTGCTGGGCGCCACGGAGGCCGGTTTCTTCCCCGCGGTCATCTTCTACCTGGCCAAATGGCTACCCAATGCGCATCGCGGGCGTGCCACCGCGCTGTTCGTCGCCGGATCCTCGGTCGCCGCCGCGGTGTCCGGCCCCGTCTCCGGCCCACTGCTCAGCATGAACGGGCTGCTGGGAGTGCACGGCTGGCAGTGGATGTTCGGCATCGAGGGGCTGCTGTCGGTGGCGGTCGGCGTGCTGGCCTATGCGCTGCTCGATTCCCGGATCGCGGACGCGAAGTGGCTTAGCGCCGCGGAGCGCACCGCGCTGGCCGAGGCGGTGGATTCCGAGGAACAGCAGGTCGTTTCGACCTCCGGCAAGCGCACCCGCTCGCGCTGGCGCATGCTGGCCGATCCGCAGATGCTGTTGTTCTGCTGGATCTATTTCGCGATACAACTCTCGATCTACGCCAATACGTTCTGGCTGCCCACTATCGTGCGGCGCATCCACGGCCTCGGCGACGTGACCGTCGGACTGCTTTCGGCGCTGCCCTGGATCAGCGCGTGCTTCGCGATGTATTTCACCGCCCGCATCGGCGACCGCACCGGCAACCGCCGCCCGCTGCTGATCGGATCCCTGCTCACCGCCGCGATCGGCACCTACCTGGCCGCCGTCGTATCACCCTGGCCCGCACTGATTTTCCTGTGCATCGCGGCGATGGGGTTCAAGAGCGCCAGCCCGCTGTTCTGGTCGATTCCGCAGTCCACCCTGCATCCGCTGGTACTGGCCCCGGCCATTGCGGTGATCAATTCGCTGGGCAATCTCGGCGGCTTCGTGGCGCCCTACGGCTTCGGGCTGATCAAATCGGCCGTCGGCACGGTCACCTGGGGGCTGTACGCGCTGGCGGCGGCGTCGGCGCTGGCCGCGGCCTCGGTGCTGCTGATCCAGCGACATCGGCTGGGCGCCAAGGCCTCCGGCGCGACCGGATCATCCGCATCCGCGAAGTCCACGGACGCTGCCGGTGACACCTTCGGTATTGCCCGATCCGCACTTCTGAATGACGGCGGCGAGCCCGCCCCGGCCTGATGTGCACCTGTCCACCCCCGACAGAAAGAGACTTGATGCCCGCCGGAAACGCTTCGCACAGCGGAAACATCACGCCCGCTTCGATTCCCGTTGTCACCGACGTGCGCGTGGTACCCATCGCCGGGCACGACAGCATGCTGCTGAACCTCAGCGGGGCGCATGCGCCGTACTTCACCCGGAACCTGGTGATCCTCACCGATTCCGATGGCAACACCGGTGTCGGCGAGGTCCCTGGCGGCGAGGCGATCCGGCGCACCCTCGAGGATTCGCGCCCGCTGGTGCTGGGCCGGCGGATCGGTGAATACCACGCGGTCCTGGCCGATATCCGGCGCACCTTCGGCGACCGCGACGCGGGCGGGCGCGGCGCACAGACCTTCGACCTGCGCGTCACCATCCACGCGGTGACGGCGGTCGAATCGGCACTGCTGGATCTGCTCGGGCAGCATCTGGGCGTGCCGGTCGCCGCGCTACTGGGTGAGGGACAGCAGCGCAGCCAGGTCCGGGCGCTGGGCTACCTGTTCTTCGTCGGCGATCGAAATCGCACCGACCTGGCCTACCGCGGCCCCGGCGACGAGGACGCGGACGCCGACGATTGGCTGCGCCTGCGGCACGAGGAGGCGCTGACGCCCGAGGCGGTGGTGCGGCTCGCCGAGGCCGCGCACGCCCGGTACGGCTTCGCCGATTTCAAGCTCAAGGGCGGAGTACTGGCCGCGGACGACGAGGCCGCGGCGGTCCGGGCGCTGGCCGAGCGCTTCCCGCGGGCCCGAATCACGCTGGACCCCAACGGCGGCTGGCTGCTGGCCGACGCCGTGCGCACCGCACGCGGGCTGCGCGACGTACTGGCCTACGCGGAGGATCCCGTCGGGGCCGAGGGCACGCTGTCCGGTCGGGAGGTGATGGCCGAGTTCCGCCGCGCCACCGGCCTGCTGACCGCGACCAACATGATCGCCACCGACTGGCGCGAACTGGGCCACGCCATCCGGGCCGATGCGGTCGACATTCCGCTCGCCGATCCGCACTTCTGGACCATGGCGGGTTCGGTGCGGGTGGCCCAGCTCTGCGACGCCTGGGGCCTGACCTGGGGTTCGCACTCCAACAACCACTTCGACGTGTCGCTGGCCATGTTCACCCACGTGGCCGCGGCCGCGCCGGGCGAGATCACCGCCATCGACACGCACTGGATCTGGCAGGACGGCCAGCGCATCACCACCGAACCGCTCGCCATCCGCGACGGGCTGCTGACCGTCCCCGACCGCCCCGGCCTCGGCATCGACCTGGACCCCGAACGCGTCGAGGCCGCCCACGCGCTGTACCTGCGCGAGGGCCTGGGCGCCCGCGACGACGCCCGCGCCATGCGATACCTGATCCCGGACTGGAGTTTCGACAGCAAGCGTCCCGCCCTGTGCCGGTAGGCATTCGGCCCTGACCAGGCCGGTTCCCGGATGCTCGGCCAGCGGGATGAGAAGGTCGGCGAGCCCGATTATGCTCCCGAACATGGCCAGTACGTGGAGCGCTCTCGGCAAGCAGTTGGGGTCCCTGGCGCGGGTGCAGGGGACCGGGCTGGCCGGTCGGATGCAGCGCTCGACCATCTGGGACCGGGCGCTGGGGCGGCGGCGGGCGCCCGGCATCACGGTGCGCCCGGCGGCCTCTGTTCCGGTGCCGACGCAGCAGCGTGCGCGTCAGATTCTGTACTGCCCACACCTGGACGGCCGCGCCGATCCGGGCGAAATCGTCTGGACCTGGGTGCCTTTCGAGGAGGATCCGAGCGAGGGCAAGGACCGCCCGGTCCTCGTGGTCGGCCGCGAGGGGTCGACCCTGCTGGGCCTGATGCTGTCCTCGAACCCAGACCACACCCACGCCCCGCACTGGGTCGAGATCGGCTCGGGCCCTTGGGATTACGAGGGTCGCCCGAGCTGGGTCCGGCTGGACCGCGTGCTGGACGTCCCCGAGGAGGGCATCCGGCGCGAGGGCGCGGTGCTGCCCCGCAAGAGCTTCGACGTCGTCGCGCACCGGCTGTGCCGCGAATACCATTGGCAGTGAGCAGGACTCACTCCGAATCAGCGGAATCCGGTCAGTCGACCCAATCTTGCAGCGGGGTCGTGTCGAGGGTGATTCCGATCGGCTCGGGCAGCGGCACCGGGCAGCCGAAGGCGTACCGGCGCACCTCTTGGTACTCACCATCGGACGGCTTCTCCACCCGATCGCGCTGGTTGGTGTCGAAATAGTGCGAGGTCGCCTCGACGACCATCCTGACGGCGTCGGCGCTCGCCCATTCCCCGCATCCAACAAAGGCATCGAGTGGGGCCAGCACCCCATCCGGGCGGGCCCGGCCCTGACGATGAGGCCCGATCCGCTCGATAGTACGGAGCAGCACCGACAACCTGCATAGTTCCGCGCCTCGGCCCAGTCAGAGCACTGTCAGGAGGCCGAGGGGCGCGCCAGGGGCGCCGCCGACTACGCCGCCCTCATCGCCGGGCAACGCGAGGGGGAAGACGCTGCCCTGGGCTGGGCTCGGCTCGCGAGACCTGTGGTCGCGGTCCCGGCCACAGGCGGGAAGCAGATAGATTTCTTGTATCAGCACGGCCGCGACAGGCGCCCGACCAGGGCGATTTCGTCCAGGACCCGCCCGGCTGGTACTCTCGATCGTCGGTGCAGCGCTACCCGGCCTTCGCGGTTTCGATGTAGTGCGCCCGAGAGACTTCGCAGTAGTACAGAACACACCACACTGACGACAAGAATCAGAGGAAACACGCGTGGCCAACATCAAGTCCCAGATGAAGCGGATCCGCACCAACGAGGCGGCGCGTCAGCGCAACCAGTCGGTGAAGTCCGCGCTGCGCACCTCGATCCGCAAGTTCCGCGAGGCCGCCGCGGCCGGCGAGAAGGATCAGGCGCAGGAGCTGCTGGTCACCGCGAGCCGCAGCCTCGACAAGGCCGCCTCGAAGGGCGTCATCCACGCCAACCAGGCCGCCAACAAGAAGTCGGCCCTGTCGCTGACCTTCAACAAGATCGGCTGATCTTCGCGGTCCGACAACCGCATACGCTTCGCATCGCCGCCGTGGCAGAGGGTCTGTGAGAGCAGACGACCACGGCGGCTTTTGTCGTGCTTATCGCACCCCGGGCCGTGCGGTCGCCGCACCGGAGTGGGTCACGCGCTGCGCTCAGCCTGCGCCGTGGAGGTCCAGGATGCGCGACAGGGCGTGTTCCAGGGCATAGTCGGCGTCGGCGGCGACGCCCTTGACATCGGCGTTGAGGGAGGCGACGACCTCTAGCGCGTTGCCGATGGTGGCGGCGGTCCAGCCCCGAGCCTGGCCCTGGGCCTTCTTCACCTTCCAGGGGGGCATGCCGAGCGTGGAGGCGAGCTTGAACGGGTCGCCACGACCGGCCGAGCCGACGCGGGCGATCGTGTGTACCGAATCGGCCAGGGCGTCGGCGAGCAGGACCGCGGGGACCCCACGGTCCGTGGCCCAGCGCAGCGCCTCCATGGCGGCCGGACGATCCCCGGAGACGGCCAGATCGGCCACGTCGAAGCCGGTGACCTCCGCCCGGCCGGAGTAGTAGCGGCGTACCGCGGCGACATCGACCTTGCCACCGGTGTCGGCCGCCAGCTGCGAGCAGGCGGCGGCCAGTTCCCGCAGGTCCGAGCCCACCGCCTCGAGCATGGTCTGCACGACCTCCGCCGATGCCCGCACCCCGGCCGCACGGAATTCGTTGCGCACGAACTCCATCCGCTCACCGGCCTTGCTGATCTTCGCGCATTCGTGCGTAACCGCACCCGCCTTCTGCAGGGTCGGCGCCAGCGCCTTGGCCCGTCCGCCACCCGAGTGCAGGATGACCAGCACCACCCCCTCGGGCGGCTCGGCCGCGGCGGCCGTGATCACCGCGACCGCCTCCTTACCGGCCTCGGCGGCGGACTCCAGCACGATCACCCGGTCCTCGGCGAACAGCGACGGACTCAACAGCTCGGCCAGCTCGGCGGTGCTGGCGTCGCCGGCACGCAGCCGATCCACCGGCAGCGCCTCGGAATCCGGGGCGACCGCCCGCACACCGGAGACGATGGAGGCAACCGCGCGCTCGACGAGCAGCTCTTCATCGCCGAGCACGAGATGAACGGAGGCGGGGCGGTCAGTCACGCCCCGCATCCTACGGGGCGGCACCGACATCCCGACCGTTCCCCGGTCGAGTCGACCAGCACGGCGGCGTCACCGGGCGCACACCACGATCCATGTACCGACCTCGCCCGCCCAGCTGCCTGAGCGCCGAACGCACGACTCGTTCGGCAACGACGGGAGAACCCGTGCCCGCGCCCGGCGCGCATACCCAGCCGCACATGCACGGGTCGACGCAGGTGCGAGCGAGCCGCGAGTCCTAAGGCGGCCGCTCGGACCCCACGGTCCGATCCGTGGGCAGGTCCGGCGGACGGGTGATCCTGTGCAGCAGCACCAGCAGTCCGGCAACCACGACGGCGGCCGCGCACCCACCGCGTACCCCATCGGGCATCGATACCGAAATCCCCAGTGCCGCACCGCGTTCGGAGACGAACAGGAGCCACCACAGCAATGGACGAGTGATCCACAGCGCCGCGACCGCGAGGGGCATCCAGACACAGGACAGGATCGCGGCGACGGTGCCGATCACCGTGATCGGGTAGATCGCCGGTTCCACCAGCACGTTCGCGGCGATCGCGAGCATTCCGACGTGTCCGGTCAGCGCGACGATCAGCGGCGCGGTGAGCAGGAACGCGGCGGTAGCGATCGCGATCGCCTCGGCCGGGCGCGGGCGCCAGCCGTGCCGCTCGAGCCACTGCGACCACCGCGGGGACAGCACCACCAGGGCGGCCGTCGCCAGCACCGAGAGCGCGAACCCCATATCCAGGGCCAGCGCGGGCGAGTAGCCGATCAGGACCAGCGTCGCGGCGCACAGCGCGGGCAACGCCTGTTTTCGGCGGCCGATCAGGACTGCGAGCAGTGCGATCGCGCCCATCACCGCGGCGCGCAATACCGTCGGGGACGGCCGCGCCAGGATGACGAACGCCACCAGCGCCGCCGCCGCGACCACCGCACCGAGGCGCGGATCCACGGTGAGCCTGCGCATCGTGCCCATCACAACGATGAAGATGATGGAGACGTTGGTACCGGATACCGCGACCAGGTGCGTCAGGTCGGTCTGCTGGAAGTTCTCGCGCACCCGATCCGGCAGCCGCGACACGTCCCCGTCGACCAGTCCGGGCAGCAGCCCGGCCGCATCGGGCGGCAGTGCCCGCGCGGCCGCGGCGGCGAAGTGCGAGCGCACCGATCCCGCGGCCAGCTGCCACCAGGGCGCGGCCCCGACCACACGCGGCGGTCCCTGAGCGCGCAAGACCGCCACCGTCAGATCCCGGCGCCACGGCCGATCCAACCGGGCGCGGAATTCGACCGGCTGCCCCGGCAGCAGCCCCGCCCAGCCGCGTTGCGAGGACAGCACGATCACCGCCCCGCCCGCGCGGAAGAGCGCCGCGCCGCGCCGATACTGCCGCAGGCTCGCCTTCACCATCCATTGACGCGCACCGAATGCCCTGGCGGGCAGCAGCTTCGGATCGTCGTCCGGAACGACCGTCACCGTCAGCTGGGTGCCCACCGCCGCCGTCCGCAGCGGATGCCCCGCGATCCGATGCTCCTGCCAACCCGCGGCCATCCCGAACCCCGCCGCCGCCAGCATCGCCGCCAGCGCCACCGCGGCCAGCACCCGCCGCGCAGGAACCCGAACAGCGAACGCCCCCACCAGAATCGCCGCAGCACCGAGCACCGCCCCCAACACGAGCCCGGTCCGCCATCCCGTCTCGACCACCACAATTGTTGTGCCCCAGCACATCACCGTCGCGGGCACCAACCGCGCATCCAGCGCCTGCGGCACCGAGATCGGCTCCCGCCCACCGTTGGAATCCGTGCCGCTCACGACTCCACCTCGCTGGCGCTCGGCTCCGTCGTGCGCGCCGCGCGCTGGCCTGACGGTTCACTCCGCTTCGCTCCGCTCACGACTCCACCTCGCTGGCGCTCGGCTCCGTCATGCGCGCCGCGCGCTGGCCTGACGGTTCACTCCGCTTCGCTCCGCTCACGACTCCACCTCGCTGGCGCTCGGCTCCGTCGTGCGCGCCGCGCGCTGGCCTGACGGTTCACTCCGCTTCGCTCCGCTCACGACTCCACCTCGCTGGCGCTCGGCTCCGTCGTGCCCGGGGCGCGCTGTACTGATGGTTCGCTCGCAAGCTCGCTCACAGCGTCACCAGGTCGCGGAGGCGGTTGAGGCGGGAGGGGCCGATGCCGGGGATTTCGGCGAGTTGGTCGATGTCGGTGAAGCGGCCGTGCTCGGTGCGCCAGGCCACTATGTTGCGGGCCGTCGCGGGGCCCACGCCGGGCAGCGAATCCAGTTCCGATTCGCTGGCGGTGTTCAGGTCGACCTTGGCCGCGGGGCCGGAAGGCATTGCCGCGCCGGAAGTCCGGGCCGAGGGCGGGCGCTCGTTTGCGGGGATGATCGCGCTGCCGAGCTGCGGCGATCCGGCGTTCGGGCCCAGTGCGCCGACGACGACCTGGTCACCGTCGGCCAGCCGTTGCGCGAGATTGAGGCGCGCCAGGTCTGCGCCCTGCTCGGCCACGGCGGCCGCCACCGCATCGGCGACCCTGGATCCGGCCGGGAGGTGCATCAGGCCGACATGCTCCACAAGGCCCACAACACTCACGACCAACTCGGCGGGCGGATCGCTGGTGGGCGCCGGCGTGGACGTATCCGCAGGTCGGCTCGGCCCCGTCGCGGTACCGGTCGCCTCCGCGGTCTGCACCACGGGCAACGGCGGAACCGGCTCCGCCACAGGCTTTTCCCGCTGCGCCGCGGCGGCCGCCACCAGTACCGCAGCCACACCCACCCCCGCCAGTGCGAGCACTCCGCGCCGCCCGGGGTGCACCCGCAGCCCCCGAAATCGCTCGGGCACCAACCGCCCGTGCCACATCGCCACACTCCCTACCGGCTCGTTCAACCACTGCGGTGAAGGTGGCGCTCCCGGGGTATCGTCCCACCCGGACTCGTGCACCCGAGCCCGCTCGCGGTCGCCCGGTTCATACCCAGACTCCTCGAACTGACCTTCCGCATAACCAGCCGATTCATGAACCGACTCACGGAGATCCGACTCCTCGTCCACCGACCGGCGATCCCACCCCTCTCGGTCGCCAGCCCGATCGCGTTCGGCCCCATAATGTTCCGTCCCGGCCGAGTCAGCGATGCCGGACCCGTCACCATCGCCCCGCCTCCACCGCGACGCCCGCCGTCCAAATCCCGCGCGCCAAGCCTCCCCGGCCGCGGAATGAACAGGCTCAGCGGACATCCGACGGCTGCTCCGATGGGAGCCGTGGCGAACTCCTTCACGGGCCCTGGACCCGTCCCCGAAGTCACCTTCCCCCGCCTTCCGACGACCTACGTGATCATGCTCGGCAGCGCCGTATTCCTGCTCGGCCGCACCGTATTCCTGCTCCGCCCCGCTGGAATCGGTTGCCCAGGACACAATCTCGTCGAGGTCCCAACGACCGCCGCGCAACGGACCACGGCCGCCGGGTTTGCCCTCCAGCGCCCCCAGCCGCTCCCGCACTCGCATCCGCTCGTCATCGCGCCCCATGGAAGCCACCGTAAGAGCACCGATCCGACATCCCCCGCCGCGAGCTGGGCCGATATCTGCCCTGTGGACAACGGATCCGCTGTGGACAACTCACCTCGAAACGCCGCTGCCCAACGCCCAACGACCGCCCCTGACGCCAGTCCGTCGTCGCAGGACCGAGTACCTACCCGCAACCGCCCGGGACCACCACCACCCCGACAGCACCGGACCCGAGATGCACACCCAACGTCGGCCCGAATTCGGCGGTGACCAACTCCCGGATATCGGGAACCAGCTCGGTGAGTTGCCCGGTCAGAGTCGCCGCCGCATCCGCCGCGCCGAGGTGCTGCACGGCGATCGCCGCCCCATCCTCACCAGCCGCATCCACTACCGCGGCAACGAGTTTGGCATAGGCCTTGGATCGGGTGCGGGCCTTTTCCCGCAGTTCCAAACGACCGTCGACGATCTGCAGCAGCGGTTTGGTCACCAGTTCGGTGCCGAAGAACGCGGCCGCGGTGCTCAGACGGCCGCCCCGCCGCAACTGCTCGGTGCGGTTGACCATGATGAAGGCCCGGCCGCGGGCCGCGGCGGCCACGGCGGTGTCGTACACCATGTCCAGCGTCGCGCCGGAGCGGGCGCGGCGCGCGGCCGCCAGCGTGGGCAGGCCGGTGCCGAGTCCGGCGCTGAGCGAATCCACCAGCCGGACCCGATCGGCGGCGTCCATGTCCTGCACCGCCTGACGACCCGCCTCCCACGTCGAGGAGAGCTGGCGCGAAATATGCACGGCCACAACACCATCGCCCTCGGACAGCATCCATGCCCGCTCGTAGGCCTCGCGCAGCTCACCGGGCGAGGCGGCAGAGGTGGTGACCGTGGCGGAGCTGTAGTCGATGGCGCAGTCGTCCACACCCTCCCGCAGTTCGTGATCGTCCACGAGCACATGCAGCGGCACCGCGAGGATGCCCAGGTCCGCAATCAGATCCGCGGGCAGGCTCGCGGAAGAATCGGTGACCACCACGACGGGCATCGGTCAGGCACCTTCCTGGAGCGGCTTCAGGACCGCACCTCCGATATCGCCTTCACCATGGCCCGCGCGACGGCGGTGTGCCCCTCCCAACCCCAGTGGATCCCATCCGGATTCGACTCACCGGAGAAGATATTGTCGCGCACCGCATCGCCCAGATCCACCAGCGGCACAGCGGTTTTCGCGGACCACTCGCGCAGCGCCCGCACCGCGGGCTCGCGGCCCGTGTGCACGCGGCCGTACGCCTCGCAGTCGTGGACCGACGGCAGCACACCCACGATCGGCAGCTCCGGCCGCAGCTGCGCGAGCGAAGTGCGCGACTGCTCCAGATAGTCGACGCTCACCCTCGGCGGCAGCGCCACCGGACGACCGAGCCTGGACAACCGGGGCTGCAGCCAGTTGTACCCGTCCCGCACCACTCGCCGCAGCTCCGGCGGCCGCACGTAGCGGATCAGCTCCCGCAGCGCGGTGGGCAGGGGCGAGGGCAGCGAATCCATTCCGCCGGTTGCGAATACCACCGCGCCCGCACGCGGCACCGCCGCCCACACCCGCGGGTCGCCGATCAGCGCCCAGTACGCGTCCCGGCAGGTCCAGCCGATCCGGGCGACCAGCTCGACATCCCAATCCAACTCCGCCGCAACCAGATTCGGCCAGATGCGGGGATCGTCGGCGGGCAATCCGCCCTTGGGCCCGAAATACGCCAGCGAGTCGGCGAGCACCAACAGGACCGGCCGGGGCTCGGGATCATCGGCATCCCCGGTGTCCCGCGGACCCGATACGTCGGAGGCCACGAGGGGCGGCGTCACGTCCGAATCATTGTTCGCGACCGGCGACTCATCGCCGGAGGCAGTGTCGGACAGCACATCCGACGCAGCGACCCCACCGGAAGCGGCGGAGGATGTGGCAACCGATCCGGCGGTCGCGGGCTCGTCTGCGGACGTCCCCGGCGGACCGGTATCCCCCTCGGCCTCCTCCGGAGCCGCCGCCCCACCGGATCGGTCCGCGCTAGACACGACCGAATCCTGCTGCGATGCGGCCGGTTCCGGCACCGAGCCGCCGAAGAGCAGATCCGGCAGGTGCCGCACGGGACCCTCGGATGCCTTGCGCAGCAGTTCATCCGATACGGCTACACCGTGCTCGGCTCCCGCGGCAGCCGGTCCGTCGCCGCCGTCGGGCGCGGCGTCACCGCGCGACGCGGACGCCTCACCGCCGGACGCCGGCTCTTGCGCCGGGCCCGGGCCGCCGAACAGTGCGTCCGGTAGGTGCCGTACCGGTCCCTCGGACGCCTTGCGAAGCAATTCGTCCGACACCTGCCGGGCCGGCTCGTCCCGGTCGTTCGGGGAGGACTTTTCAGAGGACATCAGGTGCTACCTTTGCCGCCGCGTTCCAGACATCGAGCCGCCACCCGGGCTGCTCGATGCTCGGACCGTGGCTGCTCAGCTGCACCCAGCTGGTATTCGCCAGTCCACCCAGGACGGGCCAGTTCGCGGGGGGCAACTCGAGCAATGCGGCAGTCAGAGCGGCGATCAACCCGCCGTGCGCGACCAGGATGATGGTACGACCGGGCCAGTCCGCGCGCGCGGCGAACAGCTCCCGCACGACCGGCAGCGCCCGCGCGCCCACCTCGGCCTTGCTCTCGCCGCCGGGCGGGGTGAAATTCACATCCAGGCGCCAACGCTGGCGGGCCCCGGGCCACCGCGCGTCCACCTCGACATGCGTCAGGCCCTGCCACTCACCCAGCAGCGTCTCGCGCAGCCGCGGATCAGGCACGATGTCCAGGCCGCTGCACTCGGCCAGCGCAGCGGCGGTGTCATAGGCGCGCCGCAGGTCCGAGGAGAGCAGGGCGATCGCATCGCTCCCGCCCAGCTCGCGGGCCGCAACCTTGGCCTGGCGGCGGCCGAGTTCGCTCAGCTCGGTGTCGTACTGGCCCTGCATGCGGTCGGTGGCGTTCCATTCGGTCTGACCGTGCCGCAACAGGATCAACCGGCGCACGCCCGCGTGCTTACTCATAGGTTCCATATCTGTCCGAAAATTCTCCCGCGCGCGGACCGGCGGTCACTCGCCGGGAGTCCCGGATTCCCCTATCCCGTCGACCGGAATCGCCGGGCAATCCTTCCAGAGCCGTTCCAGCCCATAGAAATCGCGTTCGTCGCTGTGCTGGATGTGCACCACCACCTCGACGTAGTCGAGCAGCACCCAGCGACCCTCGCGGGTGCCCTCACGGCGCACGGGCTTGTGCCCGGCCAGCCGCAGCTTCTCCTCGACGTTGTCGACGATGGCGTTGACCTGACGCTCGTTGGGCGCGGACGCGATGACGAAGCAGTCGGTGATCACCAGCTGTTCGGACACGTCGAGCACGACCACGTCGGTGGCCAGCTTCTCGTCGGCCGCGAGCGCAGCCACCTGCGCCATCTGCGCTGCCTCGGCGGATGCTGTCATAGGCCTACCTTCCGTTCCTCCCCGGCACGTAGAGGTGCCGTTTCGATATGTACTGCACGACCCCGTCCGGAACGAGGTACCACACCGGCCGGCCTTGGGACGCGCGGCGGCGGCACTCGCTCGAGGAGATCGCCAGGGCCGGGATCTCGATCACGGTCACCGCATCGTCCGGACTGTCCTGAAGGTGTTTCTCGAGGTCCTCGATATTCAGGTCGTATCCCGGACGGCTCACCCCGACGAACTTCGCGAGTTCGAACAGTTCCGCCCAATCCTGCCATGTCAGGATGTTGGACAACGCGTCCGCACCGGTGATGAAGTACAGCTCCGCATCCGGATGCTGTGCCTGCAGGTCACGCAGCGTGTCGACGGTGTAGGTGGTCTTGCCGCGGTCGATGTCGACCCGGCTGACCGAGAACCGCGGATTGGAGGCGGTGGCGATCACCGTCATCAGATAGCGATCCTCGGCCGGACTGACCTGCTTTCCCGCCTTCTGCCAGGGTTCCCCGGTCGGCACGAAGATGACCTCGTCGAGATCGAAACGATGCGCGACCTCGCTGGCGGCGACCAGATGCCCATGGTGGACGGGGTCGAACGTTCCGCCCATCACGCCCAGTTTGCGCCGGCCTGTTTCTTGCACGGCTGTCGAGCTTACTGGGCGGTGTACGAACCCCCCGTTACCGCGCCCCCCGACGGCGGAGACGGGCTGTCAGCGATCCACCAGGGTCCGGAACCCGGCGGCGGCGCAGCGCTCCACGCGCACGACCGAGGTGCGATGGTGGTGCGGCGAGCCGGCGGCCGCACAGGTCGCCGAACCGGACCCGGTGCACAGGGCGATAGCCATCAGGGCGGCCACCGTCAGCACCACCGCGAGGCGGGTCACTCGGCACGCTCCTCGTCCAGCATGGCCTCGAGCTGGCGACGGGTCTGCACGAGTTCGGCATCGACCTCCGGAGCGGGCGCGGCCTCCGCACGCAGCACGAGATCCGAGAGCAGAGTCCGCATGGTTCCCAGCCCCTGCTCGCGGGATTCGCCCCAGAACTGCAGCCATGCCGCCGCGCGCAGGCACCGGGCGCGCGCGGCGAGCCGATCGAGGACATCGAACAGCTCGGCGGCGCGCAGGTAGGCGGCCAGAGCATCGGCGTCGCGGCCGCTCAGCGACAGCGCCGCCGCGGCGGCGTGCTCGAGCTCCGCATGCAACTCACGATGCGCGGGGGTGTCGAGGACCAGCCGGGCACCCTCGGTGAATTGCGCTGCAGCATCGGGATATCGGTTCAGACCGTTCAGCGATTCCCCGAATTGCCTTCGAATCAGCGCGATCTCGGACGGCGGATACGGAATGTCGGTGCCGGGCTCCGCCGGTGCGAGCGAGAGGGGCTGTTCGAACAGCGCGGCCGCCTCACCGTGGCGCCCGGCGCGATGGCAGGCGCGGGCGGCGACCAGGGCGTGATGCACCGCGTCGGCCTCGGACAGGGTCTCCCAGCGCCAGGCCGCGGTCACGGCCGCGTCGGCCAGCGCCGATTCCCGGCCCGGCTGCACCGAGATCGCCGTTACCAGTAGCGAACTCAGCCGAGCCAGCTGCTCGGGCGAGAGTACTCGCGCCCCGACGTTCAAGGCATGCCGCAGGCGCTGCTCGGCGCCGGCCGGGTCGGCCGCCAGCCGGGCCGCGGCGAGCTCGCCGAGCCGGCCGGCCCACCGCGCCGCCTCGGCGGACGGATCCGCGTGGTGCGTCGCGACCGGCCGCAGCGACGTGGAGCTCTTGATGCCGAGCGGCAGACGGTCCAGCAGCGGCGCCGCGACCAGGCGCGCCCGGATGGCGGTGCTGACCGCATCGGTGCCGTTGCGGGTGTCGTACCGGTTGCACAGGGTGTCGATCTCGAGGAGCAGCTCGGCCAGGACGGACCCCGCCGTCCGGCTGCCGACCAGCAGATCGCCGTGCCCCAGCTCGACCAGCCGGCGCAGCAGCACCCCTGCCCCGGTGGCGAATTCGAGACGCAGATCGGCATCGGCGCCCGCGTCGGTGAGCCAGCCCGCGTGTTCGGCCAGGATGTCCAGGCCGCGGGCCTCGTTGCCGGTCAGGGCGCAGAACTCGATGTGCTGCGCGACCGCGTACCGCAGCCCGGGCTTGTCACGGACCAGCGGATATCCGGTCAGATGCGCGCTGCGGGCCTCGCCGACCCTACCGGCACGGACCAGCGGCAGCAGGGCGTGCGCCCGGATGCGATGCGGCTCCTCGGCGCAGCGCCGCCTGCCGTTGAGCACCGGCGCCCAGCGCTCCAGCGCATCCCGATCCTCGCCCATTGCCACGGACAACGTTCCCGCCCAATGGCATTCGCAGGCCTCGCAATCGGTCATGGTGTCACGCGGGGCGGCCAGCGACTCCTCGCGCAGCCGTGCGGCGGTCTCGTAATCGCCCAGATTGCGGGCCAGCGCCGAGCGCAGCTTCAGCACGGGTCGCATACTGTATTCCGCTGCACGGTATCGCCTTTCGAGCTCATCGAGCCAGTGGTACACGGTGGTGAGCGACACCGCCGGATTGTCGATGAGGTTGTGCGTCATCCACTTCAGGTACCAGTGCACCGAATGCGACAGCGCGCCCACCGCGCCGGCATTGTCGTCGAAGACGCGCAGCAGCCGGTCGAAGGCCGACGGTGCCAGGTCCCGTTCCCCCGCATAGGTGTACGCCCGGACGAGGTCCAGCAGGACCTCCGCCTCGGCCAGCCGGTCGGCGCCGTCGCGCGCGGCGTCGGCGAGCGCCTCGAGGCGGCGGGTGCGGCCACTGCCGTCCGGTACGGTACGGGCACTGGTGAGCGCGTGCCGGATCTCCGCGGTATCCATGCGAGCATGGTCACCACGCTCCCCTGCCGTGCGCTTAAGAAAACCTAATACCCGCCGGCGCGCCGTGCGGCCGCCCTCACACCGGCAGCAGCTGCCCCACGACCGCGGTCAGCTGGCGCGCCGAACGACATTCGTACATCTCGATGATCTCCGCGTACCGACGTGCCGCGGAATCTCCTGTGCCCCACGCCTTCTCCGCCTCGGGATTGAGCCAGTAGGCGTGCTTGGCGGTCTCGGTCAGCCGGCGCAGCGTGTCCAGCGCGGGGTCGCGGTAGTTGGTCCGGGCATCGCCGAGGATCAGCAGCGAGGTGCGGCTGGTGACCGCGTCGGGCCAGCCTTCGGCAAATCCGTCCAGGGCCGCACCGTAATCGGAGTGCCCCTCGATGCCGACGACCTTCGTCTCGCTGAAGATGCGCCGGGTCACCTGATCCAGCGGGGTGACCTGGTCGAACAGGTGGGTGACCTCGTCGGCCCGGTCCACGAACGCGAAAATGCGTACCCGGGAGAACTGTTCGCGCAGCGCGTCCACCAGCAGCATGGTGAAGCTGGAGAATCCGGCCACCGATCCCGAAATATCGCACAGCAGCACCAGATCCGGGCGGCCGGGGCGCGGCTTGCGGGTGGCCAGATCGATCGGCACGCCGCCGGTGGACATCGATCGGCGCAGCGTTCGGCGCAGATCGATCTCGCCGCGGCGGGCGCGACGGCGGCGGGCGGCCAGACGCGAGGCCAGCACGCGGGCCAGCCGCTGGCTGCTGCGTCGCAGCTCGGCAAGCTCGTTCTCGGAGATGCGCAGGAAGTCCGCGTCCTCGGCCTGGCGCTGCACGCCGTAGGAGGCCACCCGCTCGCGCCCGATCCGCTCGGCGACGCGGCGCCTGGTCTCGGCCTCGACCGTGGCGCGGAACTCCTTGACCCGCGAACGCGCCGCGCGCCGCGCGATTTCGGAGCCGAAGTCCGAATCATCCACGCCCGCAGCCAATCCCGCGAGCAGCTTGCTGACCAGCAGTTCCGGCTGCACGTCCTTCAGGGTCTGGTACGCGGAGAACGAGGGGCCACCGGCCGACTGGTACTGCCCCATCTGTTCG
Organism: Nocardia albiluteola; assembly: GCF_018860155.1. Lineage (GTDB taxonomy): Bacteria > Actinomycetota > Actinomycetes > Mycobacteriales > Mycobacteriaceae > Nocardia > Nocardia albiluteola. The sequence continues at coordinate 464,150 of NZ_JAHKNI010000004.1, read as the reverse complement.
ACCATCTGCGCCGCGAGCTCCTGCAGGGCGCGGGTGCGTTCCCCCGACGGATCGGCAACGAGCAACTCCGCGAGCATCTTTCGCAGCTCGAGGATGTCGACCTCGCCGTCCGGCCGGCGCGGGATCTCGATCTCGTCCGCGCCGGTGCGCTCGCCGAGCGCGGCGGGAAACCACAGGTCGAACAGCCCGTCGAAGGTGGCGCGCTGGGAGGGGCGGCGCAGCAGCGCGCACGCCAGGCCCTCGCGCACCATCTCGCGATCCAGCAGATCCAGCACCGTCAGTACCTGACCGGCGTCCACGGTCTCCGAGGGGCCGACGGGGATTCCCTTGGCGCGCAACGCCTCCACGAATCCGACCAGATGTCCGGGCAGCCCGTGCGGGGCATTGTCCGGCAGGTCGGCCGGTGTGCGGACGGCCGGCGGACGGGATCTGCCGCCGAACATCAGGCCAGCTTCAGCTCGGCCAGCGCGCGCTGGTGGTCGCTGCGGTGTTTGAGCACCACGCCGAGGGTGGCGCGCACGGCGTTGTCGTCCAGATCCTTCAGGCCCAGGGCCAGCAGCGTGTGGCCCCAGTCGATGGATTCCGCCACCGAGGGCAGCTTCTTGAGCTGCATCCCGCGCAGCACGTGCACGATCCGCACCAGCTGCGCCGCCACCGAGGGCTGCAGCTCGGGTACCCGGCTGGCCAGGATCCGGCGCTCGAGCTCCTCGCCGGGGAAGTCGATGTGCAGGTAGAGGCAGCGCCGCTTGAGCGCCTCGGACAGTTCGCGGGTGGCGTTGGAGGTGAGCACCACGAACGGCATGCGGGTGGCGGTGATGGTGCCGAGCTCGGGCACGGTCACCGCGAAATCGCTGAGCACCTCCAGCATCAGGCCCTCGATCTCGACGTCGGCCTTGTCGGCCTCGTCGATCAGCAACACCGTCGGGTCACTGCGCCGGATCGCGGTCAGCAGCGGGCGCGAGAGCAGGAATTCCTCGCTGAACACGTCGGATTTCGTTTCCGCCCAGCCGTTCTCGCTGGAAGCCTGAATGCGCAGAATCTGCTTGGCGTGATTCCACTCGTACAGTGCTCGCGCCTCGTCGATGCCCTCGTAGCACTGCAGCCGGACCAGCTCCGCGCCGGCAACCTGCGCGACCGCCCGCGCCAGCTCGGTCTTTCCCACACCCGCGGGCCCCTCGATGAGCAGCGGCTTGCCGAGCCGGTCCGCGAGGAACACCGAGGTGGCCGTCGCCTTGTCGGCCAGATACCCGGTCGTGGCCAGCCGGTCGATCACCTCGTCGACCGAGGTGAAGATCGGTTCGTGCACGGTTTGCACAGGTCCTCCTCCGGAGTGGACCGCCGCCACTCACACTCAGCTCTACCGGGCACGGGGCGGTGGGCACAAGCGTTTATGCACCGTAAAGCCCACGATCAACGGTACACAACCCACCCGCCGGGCACCGACGGGCCCGGTCCCGGGTCGGCCGCAACGCGTGCAAACATCCGCTGGCAGGCGGATGTTCAAGAATCCGCTTACTGCTCTAAGGTGGAGTTGTCAACGATTTTCGGTGCTGGACAATGAATTCGAGCGATGCACCTGTGCAATGCGAGGGACAATCGGGGGGATCGTCGTGCAAGTCGATACAGCTGTTCTGGGGCCACTGGCCACAATGCTGAGCTTTCAGTCCAAATCCATCGCGGTGATCAATCCCCGCGAAGACGCCTCGGCGGCCGCATCAGCAATGAAGGACACGGCCACCGGTACGGCGGCCGGAAGCCTCGCCGATCCGATCCTGGCCGGATACGCGCAGATCTCCCGGGCGATCGAAGACATGTCCTCCGCGTGCATCGCCGGCATCAAGGACTACCACGCGATGGATACCGAGAACTCCACCGCACTCGCGAACTACGACCGGGGCGCGGCCTGATGGCGACCGTCGACCAGATTCGCGCCACGAATCCGGAGGCCCTGCTAACGACGTCGAAGACCCTCACCACGAAGAACCGCACGTTCAGTTCGATCCTGGACCAGATGCGCCGCGGTGTCGACGACACCATGAGCAGCTGGAAAGGCGACGGCGCGGCCGCGGCATCGGCGACGAGCCTGGCCAACCATCTCGCGGGCAGCGCCCTCGCCACCGCGGTCGATGCGCAGATCGAGGCGCTCGGCAATGCCGCGGCCGCCCTCGGCCCGGCCCGCCAGACCGTCGTGACCTACGACGACCAGGCCAAGGCAGCGGGATGCACGGTCGCGCCCGACGGCCACGTCACGCCGCCGACGATCTTCCGGCCCATCACCAGCCCGGCGAATCCGGATTTGACCACCATGGTGAAATTGATGGCGCAGGCCGCCGCCGACGAACAAGCCAGGGAAATCGAGTCCCATCTGGTTCCCGCGGTTGCCAGCTTCAACGAGCTCGACGCCGCTGCCGCCATCGCTATTTCCGATGCCAGCCAGGCGATCGCCGCACTGGCGAAGAACCCCAACGCAGAGCCACTACCGGCGAGCTTCCAGCCACTCCGCGCCGGGCTGACACTAATCTTCCACGCCGCCGATCCGAAACAGTTCCACGACTGGTGGGTCACGCTGACTCCCGCCGAGAAGGATGCGCTGGCCGCCGCCGATCCGGCCATCGGCAACATCGACGGCATGCCCAGCGTCGACCGCGACCACTACAACCGCCTGTATCTGACGCAATTGCAGGCCCAGGGCGGCGCAGGACAGGACGGATACCTGGCCGTCGCCGCCGCCCTGAACGACCCGCACAACCCGGACCCCTACCTGCTGCACATCGACGCGCAAGGTCACGGCGCGATCGCCCTCCAGAACCCCGACACCGCGCAGTACGTTGCCACCTACGTTCCCGGCACGGGGCAGGAGCTGTCGAAGATCCACAGCGGCATGGGAAACAGCCAGCATATGTTGATGGCCGCGAGTGGCGCTCCCGGCAGCACCTCGGTGGTCTGCTGGTACGGCTACAACGCGCCTCAGTCGAAATTGGACGCCACGCGCAGCTCCTACGCCGACGCCGGCGTGCCAGCACTGGACAGTTTCCAGAGCGGTCTGCGTGCCTCGCACGACGGAGCCCCCTCCTTCAACACTGTCGTCGGCCACAGCTACGGCACCACCCTCATCGGTGACGCCGCGAGCCATGGCCGCACTCTCGATGCGGACCAGGTGGTTCTGATCGCGAGCCCCGGCACCACGGTCGACCATGCAAGCGATCTGCACCTCACCGGCGTACCGCAAGACCAAGTGAGCCAACACGTCTGGGCGACGCGCGCGGCGAACGACATGGTTCCGGTGTTCTCGCACACCGACGGGATCCTCGGGGGCGGCGCGGCCGGAGGCGTGCTGGGTTGGGTGGTCGGCGGCCCCGTCGGCGCGAGCGTCCTCGGTTACGTGGGTGCCCACGTCGGCAGTCATGTCGATCCGGAGGGCCCGCTGGGAGTCGACCCGGCCGCAGGGGATTTCAGGGGCCGGAAGTTCGCGTCCGATCCCGGTCCTTCGGGGTCCTGGTACGAGGACGGATACAGCTCGGCGGCGCACAGTCATTACTTCGACATCAACGGCAACACACCCGTCCGATCACTACAGAACGTGGGCGCCCTGATCACCAACCAGCCGAACAAGGTCGACTGACCATGGGCCACATGGCACATACGGACACCGCGCTGGAGCAAATGATGGCGCGAGCCGCGGAGGTTCAGCGCGGCATCGCCGCTATCCGCTGCCGCGGAGAATCCCTGGACGGCGCGATAGCGGTCACCGTCGACGCCACGGGCCGCATACGCAATCTGACCCTCGCGGACGATCTCGCCGGTATCGGGTTGCCGGATCTGGCCACCGAGATCGTCCGCGCCCACACCGCGGCCTGCGATCTCGCCCGAGAAACCGCCACCGGCTTCGAACGCGCCCTGAGCGACGACCGGTACGCCGCCGCGCTCACCAACCAGCTCGCGGCCGCGGGACTGACCGTCGAGGACGAATTCGATTCCTCCGCAACCGAACAGGACGCCGACGCCACGGAAACCTCTACCGGCTGGGACAATCCGGCGGCGGTTGGCCCCCTCGTCGACGTCGTCGAACTCCCCTCTGGCAAGCAAACTCTCGAATCCAGCTGGTGAAAGCTGGTGAACGACACGGCCACGGCATATCGTGGCCGAGGGCGGCGACTCGCGCACCCCTGGCGATCAACGCATCGTCCTCACCCCGCGCTGAGCCGCCGCCCCCGAACTAATCCGACCGGGTCAGGGAAGAACCTGGGGGATCACATTGGGGTTGAGATCCCCGACCAGCGCGCCGATCAGACCGCCGAGGATGGGGCCGCCCGAACCGGTGGCCGAACCAACGGCCGAACCGATCGCCGCACCGGCCGCCGCACCGTTCAGCACCGGGCTGGGGTATTGAGCCTTGGGGTTCGTGGCAATATCGCCGGGCTGCAGCGGAATTCCGGCGGCGACGGGCGCGGCCACAGGAGCATGCGTACCGGTGTCGGCCGAGGCCGCACCCGCGAAGACCACCGCGGCAGCCAGCGGCAGGGCACTCAACGCCACCACTCGACCGGACTTGACCAGGGCATTTCGAATCATTCGTTTCCAACCTTTCCAACCCTCGGGTCACCGAGGGCGCAACACACTAACTGTCAGCACCGGCCCCCACAGAAGCACAAGTGCCCGGCCACTTTTCGAGCCGTAATCGACAGTAGTGCGGGACAGGATCTTTCGCCCTGTTTCGACAGCACCTAATCGATTTTCACGATCTGCCGCACCCACCTACACCGGACGAATCTGCCCGCCTCCCCAGACGATCCACTTGGTGGAGGTCAGTTCCGGTAGCGCCACCGCGGGCGGGCAGCTTCCGAGTCCAGGTGCCGAATTCCGTGCCGAAGCCGAATCCTTCCGGCATCCGAGCTGGACCGGGCGCTGGTCAGGCATGCCGCAAAGGCCCAGAAACGCATAGACGTCGGAGGCGGTGACTATTGTCGGCAATCGGGGAATGTTTTGATAGACGAGAGGATTCGGACTCGAATCGCGACCGAGCGGGTCCGGAGTGATGTATCGACCGGTCCCAGGATCGTAGTAACGCTGATCGTCGTAATGCAGGCCGGTCTCGGGATCGTGGAACCCGCCCGGGAATCGCAGCGGTGTGCTGTTACCAGCGTGCCAGACGATTTGCCCCCACAGGTCGCTTTCCGCAGAACCCGCGATCTGCCCGGTGTCGGCCTCGATGAGGTCTGTTCGTGAACCGGTGGGATCGGTGAGTACGGCGAGGAATTCGCGGTCGACGACACCCGCCCGGTCCGTAGTCTGCGTGACGGGCACGAAGGTGTGGGGTTCGTAGTTCCACCGGGTGATCGAGTGTTCTGTTTCCTGCTCGATCAGACGGATTCCATCCCAAGTGAAGTCGGCGCTTTCGACGACGGTTCCATCGGTTCGGAGGAGAAGTTTGGTGACGCGACGCCCCAGGCCGTCGTAGGTGTAGTGCCACCATTGCCGGGTGGGAGTCCACACATCGGTGAGCTGGCCGAATGCGTTGTAGCGGTGGTGCCAGGCTTCGGTTTCCCGCGACCGGTGGGTTCTTTCCTTCCGAATGAGCCGCGCGGACCGGTCGTAGTGGTAGCGGGTGTGACCGGCACGAATGAGCAGGTTGCCGCGGTACTCTCGGCTGCCGTGCTCGTCGAACACCAGCCCTGTGTCACCGGCGGTGGCGTGTGGAACAGTCGCGGCGACGATGTTGCTCAGTGGATCGTATTGGTATGCCGTGGAGGGGATTCCGTTCCGTGAGACAGCGGTCACCCGGCCGACGGGGTCCAGGGTGTATTGCCGTTCGACCGGTTCGGCCCCGGTGCCATCGCTCCTGTGGGCGGTGACGTATCCGTCCGGGCGGTAGGAGTATTCGTCGCGGCGTATCGACATCGGGTCGGGACGGTCGCCCGACCCCAGGTCTAGACTCAGCGACACCGCGGGGAATGCGATGACCTGTTGTTCGGAAACACATCCGTATTCGGTGTGAGCTCTGCTGCAATCGATTTCACCGACGCGCCATCCGGTAAGACGGCCGAGCGGATCATACGAGAAGTCCACACAATGATCGTCGGTATCCATGCTTCGGATGTGGCCGGCGGAGTTGTACTTCCACGATGTGACAGCACCGCTGGGACTCGTTCGTCGGGTCGGCCGTCCCTGCGAGTCGTATTCGTACCGCATGGCAGGCTCGTCGTCGAGCTGCTGGGCCGCACACTCGCCGGTCACGGTGTAGCCGAAGGCCAACGTGTGCCCGATCTCGTCGCCGGTCCCGGAGGTGGCGGTGCGGACGCGCCCAGCCGGGTCGTAGGTGTACCTGACGAATTCTCCTGTGTCGGCGATGGTTTCGATCGGGCGGCCGAGGAGGTCGTAGCTGTGATGAACGGTGACGCCGGTGTCGGCGATAGTCGTCGCGACGCGCCCATTCCGGTCGTAAGTGAAGCGCGTGACCACGCCACTGTAGTCGGTTTCGGCGATGAGTCGCCCGGCGAGGTCGTATTCGTAGCTCCAGCGCTGGCCCAGTGGGTTGATCACACCGACGAGACGGCGCTGCGAGTCGTAGCGGAAGTCGGTGGTGGAGCCGTCGGGGTCGGTTCGGGAGGCGAGAAGGGCGAACGGTCCGTAGGTGAACGAAGTCAGTCCCCCGGCGCGGTCGGTGTGGGTGAGCAGACTGCCTTCCCCGTCGTAAGACCACGACTCCGTGTGCCCGTCAGAATCTGTGCGGCTCAGCAGCTTTCCTGCAACCGACCACTCGTAGTGGATCTGCGCGCCGAGGGGATCGATGCTCAGGACCGGGCGACCGAACCCATCACGATCGACGCTGGTGACCGCGCCCGCGGGATGGGTGATCCGCGTCGACAGCCCGGCCCCGTCGACTTCAATCATGGTTCGAACACCACCCTCGCCGATCACCTCGGCGACAGCGCCATTGGGATGGTACCGGTATTCGGTGCGGGCTCCGGCGGGATCGGTCACCGCAATGAGGTTGCCCGAGCCATCCCATTCCTGATGGCGCACACTGCCGTCGACATCGGTGCACACTGTCGGCCGCCCGCGGAATGCGTACTCGAACGACAGGGCATGCTCGTCGGGCCGCCTGATCTGCGCGATGTCACCGTCGGCGGTGTAGCGATAGTGGGTAAGCGCGCCATCGGGGCCGATGACCTTCAACGGGCGGCGGTCGACGTTGTAGTCACGGTGCGTGTGCCCGCCGCCAGGGTCGACCAGATCCCGCAACTGTAGATCGTGGTCGAAGCCGTAACGGGTGACCGCCTCGAGAGAATCAATCACAGTGGTGAGAGAACCAGTGTTGTCGGGGAATTCGGCGTATATGAAGTCGCAGTCGAGGACGCCGAAGATGCCGCGCTGGAACACCACACGCCCGGAATCGTCGTAGGTGTTCACCATCTGGTTGCTGTTGGAGTCCGTCCACGCAGTCATCCGATGCTCGTCGTAGGTGTACTGTGTGCTCGCACCAACGGCGTTGGTTTCAGTAACCAATTCACCTGCCTCATAGGCGAATTCGCGCATCGGAACGACCGAACCGCGGTCGTGTACCGACAGCCGCGTAACCCGTCCGGACTCGGTATCGATCAACACCCGGTATCCACCGGAATGTGAAACCTCCACCGGCACACCGCGTCTGTCGTAATGGAACCGGACGCGGTTGCGGAACCGGTCGGTGATCGCCGACACCGCATAGTTCCCGAGCTGAGACTCCTCACCGCCCAGTCCCGGCTCGGGCGCGAAATGCCAAATCAGTTCCCGGCGTTGATCCCACAACTGATAGGCGCCGACCTCGGTGTGCGTCAGCGTCCACCGCTGCACGCCGGTAATCGGTTGCACCGCGACGCCGTCTCCAGGGTGCGGAAACGCGAGCATGACACCGTCCTCGCTGAGGAAGGTCACCCCCTCGCGCTCGACCACCAGTCGCACATCCAGCGTCGCCGACCACGACGGACCAAACCACCGCCCGAACCGGTAATTCGAGCAGTGCGTGCGCCGCAATACCAGTGACAGCACACCGGGTAGCTCGACATCGGTCTGCGCCAGAAAGAGCTCACCCGTAGCGAGGTCGACATGGTTGTCGGAGACAGTTTTCTCGTGCTCGGTACGGTTGCGGGCGGCGCCGGAGGTCAAGGCTTCTTCGTGAGCGCCCTGGTCGGCGGCGGCTCGGCTGTGCGGTGAATGATCAGCGTTGCCATGTGGAAGTGATTGTGGTGCAGCGGTATCGGGCATTTGAACCACCCGCTCGACATCTGGCTGAACACCGCGCCCGGCTTCCTCGAATCCCGCCATCAGGTCGGCGGATAGCGCCGGCGCCATTCGTCGTCGGTGAGGACGTCGCGGAGTTCGGTGGCGATATCGGTGGCGAGCATGTCGATGATTTCGGTCGACTCGACCGGGTCACGAAAGACCTTGGGAACCGCACGAATCCCATACTCGGCGCCGATGAGCATCCCCGCCGTCGCGGCGACCGGGCGGGCATGGGCGTCGGCATAATTCAATGCCAACAGCAGCGCCTCGCGCACGTAATCACCGAGCATTGCGCTGTAGAGCGCGATGCCGAGTACCTCGGTGGCGTCCGCGCCACCGCCGGGGAAATGTCGGCGCAGATTCTCCGGCTGCATGGGTGCACGCTCATTACGCACCAGACCGACTACATTGTCGATCATCGCAGAGGTTCGCTCATGACCGGGCCTGGCCATCAACTGGCGATAACCATCGGCCAGGCAATCCATGAAGGGGCGGGCCCGGATCTGCTGGTGCAGAACCACGGCCAGCGTGCCCGCGGCCAGATAGTCATCGGGATGAGGGTGGGTCAGTGCGGCAATGGCGACGGCGAGATCGAAAGTCTCCGACAGATCTTCCGACCAGACTGCGGCAAGAGCGGCCCGCGCCAGGACATCGCCGCCGCGCGCCGCGCTGCGCGGATCCGCGGGGGTCGAGCGAATGCCGGTGGCGGCGAATGCTTTCAGGGCATCGATGACCGCTGCATCAGGCTCCTGCTGCACCCTGAACTCGGTTTCTTCCGACAGTGGGCCGTCCGGGGCGTCGTCGTCACCTGATTCGCGCGCATAAGGCCCCCCGTAGGTGCGCCACTCGCCCGGCACTCTTACATCCCGCAGCATACGGTAGAGCCACCGCTGATAACCGTGCTGCACGGTCGATACCGGATCGACCGAATGCCCGGCACGTCGCCCCGTCAGCGCCCGGATCAGCCCTTCGCCGGTGTACCCCATCAGTTGAGTGATCCAACACGACAGCATTCGGTCGATCGGCAAGTAGTCGACCAGCGCCTTGCCCGGCACGCCGCAATACCAGGAATACTCCTTCAAGGCACCGCGAGAACCTGCGAAGGCATCACCAATTGCCGCTGATACCATTGCCCCCCGCAACCGCTCGGCCCCGGTCGGCAACGGCAACCGCACCACGCGTCTCGGGCGCTCACCGCTGATTTCGTTATCCCGCTCGCCGTATTCCACCTCGGCTTCCAGCGGTGCCTCGACATCCACGTAGTGCAGGTTGTAATCACTGTTATCAACTACTCGACTGTCCGGCCGGAACGGCACCCGCTCGCTCCATCGATCCGACCAGTCGAAATGCCAGTTCTGCCCTTTATCGCGAAGTCGCTTCTTCTCGTCGGTCGGCCAGCCCTTCGGGGCGATCCGGGGATCTCTCACGATCCAATCCTACTCATACTAGAAAACGTACTTCCCATGCCAACTGATCCTCTCACCGAATTCCATGAACACGCGCTTCCCCAAATACGACAACTCCTCCGACTGCCCGGGAAGCAACCCCGCCGGCCTACCAAGCTCTGTGATTGCCCTCGGCGTGGGGAAATCAGGAGAGCCGACCCTGAAGTCATCGAGCATCTTTTCGCCTTTTTCGATCATCGAACTATGCTCTTTAATCTGTTTTACAAGGGCGTCCCTCTCCGGTCCCACAGGCAGCGAATCCCGGTCACGCGCGAGCTGCTCGACCTCGCTACGTGCATTGGACAGCTCGTTCTCCAGTCGGGGTCGAATAAGCTCGACGGCCTCCGCTTGGTCCGCGAACTCAAAGCCCTGCCGCGCAAAAGCGTAGCTTCCGACATCGATATTAGCCAGCAACCTCGACTCAGCTACTCCAGATTGTCTATACCAGTCAAACATGGAATTCTGCCACTCCTTGGCAAACCCGTTGCCCTGGAATTGGGGCCTCAGCGTGGAAAGCTCATGATGGGCGATCAGATTATCCCCCTCCTTGAAATAGAACCGGTCAGCCAACCCGGCATGCCTGCCAATTTGGTCGGTGAACTTTATCTCCACATGCAGCCTGCCCTTTTCTATATCGAAATTCACGTCGTGGATTTCGACACGCAGTCCACGATATTCGCCCTCGATCGCTTGCCGGAACTGCGGCAACAGCCGCTCCTTGTCGAACGGCATGCCGTCCTGCGGAAACAGATCGCGAAGATTCGGTTTGGGCTCGCCCGGTTCGGACCGGCCCGCGGCTCCCGGGGGTTCGGGTGGCTCGGGCGGGCCGCCGGGCGGACCGTCATGTTCCGGTGCGGCACGCCCCGGCTGCCCCGGACCCGGACGCTCGGGGCGAAGGTCATCCCTCGGCCCTGGTTCGGACCGAGGCCCCTGGGGCTCACGAGATTCCCCGGGGTCGTCCGGGCGCCGAGGCTCATCCGCGCGTCGAACCGCATCCGGACGCCGCGGCTCCGGCGAGCTGCGTGGTGTGTCGGGTTCTGGGTGCGGTGAGGCGTCAGCAGAGCGTGGTTCGGGTGCCCGCGGTTCGGACGTCGGCTCGGGCAGATCAGCAGGGAACCGGTCGGGTTCCTGGTCGAGCCAGCTGGGCCGTGATGATTCGGCAGGAGTGTCGTATCCGGGCGCTGCGTCGGTGGGGCGTGGTTCCGGTGCGGATCTGGGGCCTAAGGGGTCGGGGAGGTCGAGTGAACCGAACTGTGCGGGTTCGGGTTCCGGTGTTCGGGGTTCGGCGGATCGCGCTGGGTTGTCGGGGGCATCCGGGTCGGGTGTGGGATCTGTGGCTTCTGGTGAGTGCGGGCTGTCGGGAGTATCGGTGGCGGGTTCTGGTGATGTGAGTTCTTCTGGGTCGGCGGGGTCAGGTGAGTTGTGCGGTGCGGGTTCAGGTTCCGGTGGTTCGGGGTGGGGGTCCGGGGCCGATGTGTCGGGCTCGGTCGGCTCGGGGTGGGTGTCCGGGGCCGATGTGTCGGGCTCGGGTGCTTCGGGGTGGGTGTCCGGTGCCGACGTGTCGGGCTCGGCTGGGCTGGTGGGGGTTTCGGGTGTGTGTGGGCCGGCGGGGGCCTCCGATGGGCCGGAGGGCGCCATCGACTCGGGTTCCGCGGGCGCGGGCCGTTCGTCAGCGGAATGTGGGGCGGTGGTCTCAGGTTCGGGCGTTGGGCGAGCCGGTGTGGGCGCTTCTGGCGCTCGTATGGGCTGGTCGGGCGGGCTCAGCGACGGCCCGGGGCGGGCGCCGGGGGCATCCGGGCGGGATCCTGTCGGCGTTTGTGGGTTGCGGGTGGGTGCGGGGTCGGATGGTCGTGGCCTAGGGGGCTCGGATGCAGGTTTGGCCGTGGCCGGCTCGGGGCGGGTAGCGGTGCCCGCCGACCGGGGCGCCGATGTCTGCGGGCCACCGGTGGGTTCGAGTGCCGGGCGATCACCCGGGCGGAGGAGCCCGCTGTCGGCAGATCGGATCGACGGCGTCGAATGCACCTGCGAACCCGCCGACGTCGGTTGCGGTCGTGCGGTCGATTCGGGTGCGGTGTTGGTGAGTCCCGGCGAGTCCACCTTCGCCGCTGTGGCGGGTTGAGCTGTGGATGTCTGGACGACGGATGGTTGTGCGTTGGTGTCCAGATGGCTTGCGGTATTGGAAGATTGGCTCGTTGCCTGCGCCGACTCGGGGGCGGCGTCGGTATGGGGGGCCATTGTCGCTGATGTGGGCGCCTGAACAGGTTGTGAAGACTGTGGCGTGGGCGTGGCAGACTGCGCCGGTGCCTCGGAATGACTTGCCAGATCGGCAGACCGACCCGGCACCTGCGCTGATTCCGGCGCCTGAACCGCATGCGACGTTTGCGACGCGGGCGCTGCCGACTGCGCAGGCGCCTCCGAATGACTTGCCAGATCGGCGGATCGGCTCGGCACCTGCGCGGGCTCAGCTGTTTGAGCAGCGTGCGGTGTTTGGGACGCGGACGGAGCAGACTGCGCAGGCGCCTCGGAATGACTCGCCAGATCAGCAGACCGACCCGGCACCTGCGCCGACTCCGGCGCCTGAACCGCATGCGACGTTTGCGACGCGGGCGCTGCCGACTGCGCAGGCGCCTCCGAATGACTTGCGAGATTTGCGGATTGACTCGGCGCCTGCGCGGACTCGGGCGCCTGAACGGCATGCGAGGGCTGCGGCGTGGACGGGGCGGGTTGCGCCGGCGCCTCGGAATGGCTTGTGACACTGGAGGGCTGGCTCGGCGCCCGCGCGGGTTCGGGCGCCTGAGCGGGATGCGCCGCTTGCGGTGCGGGTGCGGTGGGCTGTGCGGGCGCTTGTGGGCGCGGCGCGGGTTCGGTGGCTTTCGGGGCGGATTCGGCAGTCTTTGCGGCGTTGGTCGCGGAGTCTGTGACCTTGGCCGCGGATTGGACTGTGGTGTCGGCGGTTTCGGCGGTGCGAGCGGCGGCAACGGCGGTGTCGGCAGCATCACCCGCGGCGACGACATCGCCCGCGCCTCCGGTGGCGGCCCCGAGGGCGGCCTGCCCGACCAGCGAGCCTGCGAACGCGGCCGGATCGGTGCGGACGCTGTGCAGGAACGAGTGCACCGTCGCGGCCCCGTCCGCGGTGGCGACCACCATGCCCGTAGTCAGGTCGGCCTGAGCCTGGTAGTACTGCGCGGGATGGGTCACGTTGTAGGCGTCGGCCGGGTTCACCTGCCGCAGGAACTTCACGATCCCGGTGAGGCTGGTGACCAGGCCCTTGAGGAAATGTTCCTTCAGGTCGTCCACGGCCGCAGAGGCGTCGCTGAAGTCGTCCTTCATCCGCTGGGTGAACGAGGGTGTCTCGGGAGCCTCGGCGGTCGCGGCCCGCAGCTTCGACGCCGCCGTCACGGCCGCGGCATCCCGCTGTGATCGTGCACCGGACAGAATTTGTTGCGCCGCTTGATATATCGGGGTCCAGGTATCGGTCAGCGGCGTTTCGGCTCGTTGTTCGCTCGTCAGCCGGTTCCACGCGTCCTTGGCGCGGGTTTCGGTCGCACGGGCCTGATTCCATTTCGCGATCGCCTCGCCGGCCTTGGTTTGCGCGGCGGTCACCTCGTGGAACCAGTCGTCGAGCGCGCTCGCCGCGGCATGCATGGCATCCGCGCCGGTCCACCACAGTTTGGGTACACGGTCGTACTCGCTGCGGAATTTATCCGCGGTCGCGCCCTTCCAGTCACCGACGTCGATCTTGCGCAGCGCGTCCCCGGTCTCGCCGATGCCATCGCCCATCTGCCTGCACCGCTGCGCCGCCTGATTGATCTTGCTCGTCTCGCCACGGACCAGCTCGGTCGGGTCGTCGGTTTCGCCGAGCTGCAACTCGATCAGCGAACCGCCGTAGGCGTCAACGATGTGGTCCCCGACCTTGTCGAGTGCCTTTGCCACCGAGTCCGCGCCGACATTGTGTGCCACGGAGGCAACACTGTGCAGCCCTGCGTCCGCGAGTTCGCCGACCGATTTCTCTGCGGCGGAGATCGCGTCGCTGAGGTCGTCGAACATTCACTTCTGTCCCGGCTGCCCGAGAATGGCCCGGGCCTTCACCGCCGCTGCGGGGTCCGCCGATTTCCAGGGTGTGATCGGGTTCGCCACGACTCCCGGTGCGGCCGCTATGACCGCCCGTGCGTCGTTGAAATTGTGCGCCGCCATCTGCTCGAACGACTTCTGGCTGTAGTCGGGATGAAGGGCGTTGTTGACCATGTTGTCCGACAACGTCTGCCCCCACGATTGCGCATCGACCTGCTGGGCGGTCAGGTGCGGATTGCTGGTGAGGTCCGCGTACGCCTCCTTGAACATGTTGGAGAATTCCTCGTCCTCTTCGTGGTACAGCCCAGCGGCCAAATTCAGAGTGTCCGCGATGTCGTTGCCGTCCTGCACCAACGCCCGCACTCCCCACGACCAGCGGTCACAGAACGTGCCGAATGCCTCCCGCACCGATTCGTTTCCCGCCTCCATCGGCGACAGCCTCGTGTCCGAGAATCCACGCCCGACCACGGCGGTCGATTCGATACCCACGTCGGACAACTCGCCGACGATCTTGTTGATGCCGTCGGCCGCCTCCTGCAGCAGCTTCGGGTCGACATCCAGCTGATCGGCCACCGGTCAGACCACTCCCGCCACGGTTCCGTCCGGTGACATGTCACCGACCTGCGGCGGAAACACCATCGGCGCCGTACCCGCCGCATCCACCACCACCCCGGTCGGCTCCGGCCGCGATGCCGCGTGCGCGGCCAGCCGCCGGCCGCGCACCGTGTGGTACCGGTATTCCCGATCGGGGACGACCGTGCGGCGCACCAGGAATCGCGCGAACTCTCCCACGCTGGTGAAGGCGCAGATCCATCCGACGCCCTCGAATTGCGATACCAGGATCCGGTCGTCATCGGTGATCTGGATCAGCAGTACGGCATCGGCGAACGCGTCCATCAAGAGCTCGGGCTGCCCGAACCCGGAGTAGAAGGCGGCGATCTCCGCTTGCAGCGCAGCACTATCCCCCCTGGTGGCAAGCAACCGAGTGTTCCCCCCTCCACGTATCTTCAAGGACCAGATCGTATCTCATGCGAGTTCGAGCAACCCTGGGATCGATGCGCAGGCAACCTGCCGCCGCAACCCGGGCACTGGTATTCATCACCAGCCGTGATCAGCGTTGTCACAGTGCGGATCCCGGTGTGCCGGCAGCGAACCGAATGCCGAGCTGGTCGGCCTGTACACCTCGGCCGGACCAGCTCGCCGGGCACCTACACCGGGCGAATCTGCCCGTCTCCCCAGACGATCCACTTGGTGGAGGTCAGTTCCGGTAGGCCCATCGGGCCGCGGGCGTGGAGCTTCTGGGTCGAGATGCCGATTTCGGCGCCGAAGCCGAATTGTTCGCCGTCGGTGAAGGCGGTGGAGGCGTTGACCATGACGGCGGCCGAATCCACGCGGTCGGTGAATTCGCGGGCGGCGCGCAGGTCGGAGGTGACGATGGCCTCGGTGTGGCCGGTGCCCCACTGGTTGATGTGTTCGACGGCGGCGTCCAGGTCCTCGACCACCTTCAGGGCGATGTCCATCGAGAGATATTCGTCGGCCCAGTCGGTGTCGGTGGCCGGCACCAGGCCGGGCAGATCGCCGTGGACGGTGACCCCGGCGGTCTCGAGCGCCGAGATCAGCCGGGGCACAGCGACATCCGCGACCGCGCTGTCGATCAGCACCGTCTCGGCGGTGTTGCACACACTGGGCCGTCGGGTTTTGGCGTTGAGCAGGATGGACTCGGCCATGTCCAGATCCGCGGCGGCGTGCACATAGACGTGGCAGTTGCCGGTGCCGGTCTCGATCGTGGGCACCTGCGCGTCGCGGACGACCGCGTCGATCAGTCCGGCGCCGCCGCGCGGGATGACGACGTCGACCAGGCCGCGCGCCTGGATCAGATGGGTGACGCTGGAGCGGTCCTGGCTCGGCAGCAGCTGCACCGCGTCCGGCGGAAGATCCTGCGCCGCAAGCGCTTCCCGCAGCACCTCGACCAGTGCGGCATTGGAGCGCGCGGCCGAGGAGGAGCCGCGCAGCAGGGCCGCGTTGCCGGATTTCAGCGCCAGCCCGAAGGCGTCGACGGTGACGTTCGGCCGCGCCTCGTACACCATGCCGAGCACGCCGAGCGGCACCCGCACCTGCTTGATCTCGAGGCCGTTGGGCAGCGTGGAGCCGCGCACCACCACGCCGACCGGATCGGGCAGGCCCGCGACCTGACGCAGCCCGGAGGCGATCCCCTCGAGCCTCGCCTGGGTCAGGCGCAGCCGGTCCAGCATGGAAGCGGCGGTGCCCGCGGCCCGCGCGGCCTCGATGTCCCCGGCGTTGGCGGCCAGCACGCGATCGGCGGCGGCCAGCAGCGCATCGGCGCACGCGTGCAGCGCCGCATTCTTCTCGGCGGTGGTAAGGCGGGCGAGCGTGCGCGAGGCCACCCGGGCCCGGCGCGCCGCGTCGTGCACCGCCGCGCGAACGTCGGTGCCGGTGGCGGTGGGAGCATTCATGCCCACCAGCCTACTGACCGGGTGATTCAACCCACGCCGGCATCCCCGCCGCCCCCTTGTCCGGCCGTCGCTCCCGCCCATAAGATGTCTGACATCTGACAGGAGGAGCAGTGGTGGAACTGACACCGGTCTCGGCCGGATCGACGGTGGACGCGGTCCTGGACCAGCTGCAGGCGACCGTGCGGAGCGGGGCATGGGCCGTGGGACAGCGGATTCCCGGCGAGCTGGAGCTGACCCGGCAACTGCGGGTCAGCCGCCCGGCGGTGCGCGAGGCGATCCGCGCCCTGACCCATATCGGCGTGCTCGAGGTGCGGCGCGGCGACGGCACCTACGTGCGCAGCGCCGCCGACCCCCGGCCGCTGCTGCAGCGGATGCAGCGCTGCGATGTGCGCGACGTGTTCGAGGTGCAGCTGGCCTACGACGTGCAGGCCGCCAAGCTGGCCGCCCGGCGACGCACCGAGGCGGATATCGCGCGGCTGCACACCCTGCTAGAGGCGCGGAATTCCGCTACGGGCGCAGCCGAATTCGGTGATACCGATGCCGAATTCCACCTAGCGATCATCGAGATCACCCGCAACCCGGTGCTCGTGGAGGCCGCGCGCTTCTTCGCGGCGCAGTTGCGGCAGGCGTTGGGAGCGGTGCGCCGGGACCACGAGGTACCCGAGGCGGGTCCGGCCGCGCACCGCGCGGTGGTCGACGCAATCGCCGCCGGTGACGCCGAGGCGGCGGGCCGGGCGGCAGCAGCGGTCGTGGAACCGACACTGGCCGTGCTGGATTCGCTCGCGGAGGCCGAAAATACTGGCGCTGCAGTCGATCCTGCGATGCCCCACCGCGCGACCCGGACGGCGAACGCCAGGGCTCCCCGCGCGAAGGCCGGCGCGGATACCGATACGCCGAACACTCCGGAAGTCCGCATCCGGAGTACGCCGGAGGGCACGAGCGATTCACGAAGACAACCCGGCTCGCGGTCCCCGGAATCGCCTGCGGCACACGACAGAAAGTCGGCGCGGTGATGTCCGGGCAGCAGTGGGCGTACCTCCGCATTCGCTCCGGCCGTGCGCGGTCTACCGACGGCTCCGCCGACAGCACCCTCTCGGCGTACCTCCGCATTCGCTCCGGCCGTGCGCGGTCAACCGACGGCTCCGCCGACAGCACCCCCTCGGCGTACCTCCGCCGTCACCCCGGCCGTGCGCGGCCTCTCGGCGGCTTCACCGACAGCGCCCCGCTCAGGCTCCTACTCATCGTCCTGGTGGCCGTCAATCTGCGGCCCGCGGTGACGGCGGTCGGTCCGATGTTGTCCGAGATCCAGCACGAGCTGCATCTGTCCAGCGCCGCGGCGGGCGCGATGACGACGCTGCCGCTGGTCTGCTTCGGCATGTACGGCTTGATCGCGCCATTCCTGCGGCGCTCGCCAGCGCCGGAGACCCTGCTGGTCGCGGCGATGGGGCTGCTGACCACGACGCTGCTGATCCGGGTCATCCCCGTGACGGCGGTGCTGTTCGCGGGATCGCTGCTGGCGGGCGTGGCGATCAGCATCGGAAATATCGCGGTGCCCGCGATCATCAAGCGCGACTACCCCGATCGGGTCACGACAGTGACCGCGGTGTACTCGGTCGCGGTCACCGTCGGCGCGGCCGGGGCCTCGGCGCTGGCGGTCCCGATCGAGCACGGACTTCACACCGGCTGGCGAATGCCGTTGGCGCTGTTGGCGATTCCGGCGGCCGTTGCGGGGCTGGCCTGGCTCCCCAGGCTGCGCCGCGGCGGAGATCCAGGGGCGGCGGCGCCGGGCGGGCACTGGGAGCTGTGGCGCGACAAGCTGGCCTGGCAGGTCACCGCGTTCATGGGCCTGCAATCCGTGCTGGCCTACGCGATCATCGGCTGGATGCCGACCATCTACATCGATCGTGGTCTGGGCAAGGAGGCCGCCGGGTACGCCGTCTCGCTGGTCAGTCTGACGCAGGCCGTCGGCGCGATGGCGGTGCCGCTGTTCGAACGGCGGCTGCGGGATCAGCGCCCGCTGGTCGCCGCGGCGGTGGTGCTGAACGTCATCGGGTTCGCCGGAATCGCCTGGGCGCCGGTCGGATCGGTGTGGGCGTGGGCGGTGCTGCTGGGTCTGGGCCAGGGCGCTGCGTTCGCGACCGCGCTGTCCTTCCTGGGCCTGCGCTCCTCCGATGCACAGACCGCGCGCCAATTATCCGGCATGGCACAGGGTGTCGGCTACGTGATCGCCGCGGCCGCACCGCTGGCGCTGGGCGCACTGCACGACGCGGTCGGCAACTGGACCGTGCCGATGATCGTCATGCTGGGCGTTGCCGCGCTCACCGGGCTACCCGGCCTGGCCGCGGGCCGCAATCGGACGGTGCTGCCGCATCGCGCGACGACGGCGGCCGGTCAGGAGTGCGCGCCGGCCGCGGGCTGAACTCGCACAACATATTTCGACGCGGCCTCAGGCGGCCCCGGTGTGGTGCGCCACCAGATCGGCCAGCTGCGCCGCGACCCGCTCGAGCGGGGCGGCGGACCGGGTCGCCAGGGACATGACCACCGCGCCCTCGACCGCGGCGACGACGGTGGTCGCCAGCGAGAGCGCCAGCTCGGGATCGACCCGCTCGGCCCGGAGCCGCTCCGCGACGATGCCCTCCCACTCGGCGAAGGTCTCCCCGGCCGCATCGGCCGCCTCGGGCGCCTCGCTGCGGCCTAGTGCAGCGGCCACGATCGCACACCCGGCGGTGAAGTCGCTCGCGATCACCATCTCGCGCCATATCGCCGGGACCTGGGCCACGCACGAGGCCAGGTCAGCGCCCGCGAGCATGGTGCGCATCACCGCGCTGTACGCCTGCCCGACGGTGCGGGTCGCCTCGGCGATCAGCTCGGATTTACCGGACGGGAAATTGAGGTAGACCGAGCGCCGGGAGACGCCGCTGCACTCGAGTAGCTGCGCGATTCCGGTGCCCGCCACACCATTTCGCCGCATCAGCTCGACCGCGCCTTCGATCAGCCGATCCCGGGCTCCCATCGCGCACCTCCCTCGTCCGTTCGGCCCAGCATACTCTTGCGAGTATACCGATCGGTGTACTAGCCTGCTCACTACACCGATCGGTCTACCTGGGCCCGATCCATAGGAGGGCATACGACGATGGCAACCCTGCACGATCCACTGCCGCTCCCCTGCGGCCGGACGCTGCCCAACCGGATCATGAAGTCGGCGCTGAGCGAGGGCCTCGGCACCGCGGACCTCGCGCCCGGCGAGCGCCTGGTCCGGCTCTACGACCGCTGGGGCGCCGGCGGCTTCGGGCTCATCGTCACCGGCAACGTGATGATCGATCGCACCCAGCTCGGCGAGCCCGGCAACGTCGCGGTCACCGACGAGCGCGACCTCGGTGCGCTGACCCGCTGGGCGAAGGCCGCCAAGCAGGGCGGCGCCCCGGTCTGGATGCAGGTGAATCACCCCGGACGCCAGGCCAATCCGCTCGCCACCCGGCATCGGCCGGTGGCGCCGTCCGCGATCGCGCCGGGCATCCCCGGCATGCCGACGCCACGTGCGCTGACCGAGGCCGAGATCGCGGACCTCATTCAGCGATTCGCCACCACCGCCCGGGTGGCCGAGGCCGCAGGATTCGACGGCGTGCAGATCCACGGGGCGCACGGATATCTGGTCTCGCAGTTCCTCTCACCCCTGTCGAACCGGCGTACCGACGACTGGGGCGGAGACGGCCCGCGGCGGATGCGATTCGCGCTCGAGGTGGTGCGGTCGATCCGCGGCGCGGTGGGTCCCGGATTCGCCGTGGGCATCAAGCTCAACTCCGCCGATTTCCAGCGCGGCGGATTCACCGAGGACGAATCGCGGGCGGTGCTCGAGGCGCTGTCCACCGAGGGGCTCGATCTGATCGAAATCAGCGGCGGCAGTTACGAATCCCCGGCGATGATGGGCCGTCCGCGCGCCGGGGCGAGCACCCGGGCGCGCGAGGCCTACTTCCTCGAGTACGCCGAATCGGTGCGGCGGACGGTATCCGGCATTCCACTCGCCGTGACCGGCGGGTTCCGTTCCAGGGCGGCGATGTCCTCGGCCGTCGAGTCCGACGCCTGTGACGTCGTCGGCCTAGGCAGGCCGACGGCCGTACAGCCCACCGCCGCGGGCGAACTGCTGACCGGCCGCACCGATGTGCTACGCCCACCGGTCATCTCGCTGGGCCTGCGCGGCAGGCTCGCGCGCAGCGGCGCCATGAAGTCCTTCGATGGCGCGCTGGATCTGCAGTGGCACACCGATCAGCTCCATCGGCTCGGCGCCGGACTCGATCCCGACCCGACCCGCTCTCCGTGGAAGACCGCTGCCACCATGCTGCGACGCAACGGATTCGATGCCCTGCGTCCGCGCCGCGGCGCGACCGGCGACCCGCGGGACCGGGATGCCCGCAAGTTCGCGATCCTGTTGTGGGCCAACCGCAACGTCATGAACCCGACCATCCGCGGACTAGACCGGATCGGCATCCGGACCACCCTCGCCACCGAACTGGAGACGACCGGCCGCAAGTCGGGGCTGCCGCGCCGCGTGCCGGTCACCGTGCGGTTCGACGAGACCGGCGCGTGGCTCATCTGCCAGCACGGCAAGCTGTCCGGGTGGGGCAGCAATATCGCCGCCGACCCGAATGTCCGGGTACGCAAGGGCACGCAGTGGCTCACCGGAATCGCGGAGCTGCGCCCCGACGACGACGTCGTCGCGCGCGCCCGATCCTTCGCACCGCTCCGCATGCTCGCGCCCCTGACCGCGGCGGGTTTCGCCGCCCTGCAGACCACTCCGGTCTCGGTGCGAATCACCTTCACCGACAAAGTATCCCGGGAGCCGGACCGGAGCCGGGCGGTTCAGTCGACAGCCTAGGCGCGCCAGGATCCGGATGCGATCGTTCGGTGGCACAGCGTCGACCGCGCACGAGCCGACCGGCGAGGCCCCGGACAGCAAACGGCCCGCCGTGCACTGCACGGCGGGCCGCTCGTCGATCAATCCCTACCTAGCCCACTCGTGGCCCCAGTAGCTGTCGGCGGTCATCTCCTCGGCCACATAGTCCGGGCCGACATGCATTCCCTCGCAGCCGAATTCGAGATCCCAGCCGCCCGGCGTGCGGACGTAGAACGAGATCATCTTGTCGTTGGTGTGCCGACCCAGGGTCGAGGACAGGTGGTAGCCCGCCTTCGTCACCCGGTCCAGCGCGCGGCCCACGTCGTCCAGCTGGTCCACCTCCACCATGATGTGGACCAGACCCGGCCCCTCTGAACGGGATCCGGGGATCAGGGCCAGGCTGTGGTGCCGCGCGTTGACGCCGAAGAACCGGATCCAGATCGGATGGTCCGGCGGGCCGACGCGGAACGAGCCACGGGCGGAGAAGTCGAGCACCTCCGCGTAGAACCAGCGGGCGGCCTCGAGGTCCGGCACCGGCAGCACCACGTGGCCCAGACCCAGTCCGCCGGTGACGAATCGGGCGCCGTGCCGAGTCAGCACCGGGCTGTGGTCCAGCAGCGGCCCGTGGAACACCTCGATCGTGACGCCGGAGGGATCGGTGAAGCTGATGGCCTCCTCGACGTGGCGGGCGACGGCCTGCTGGAGCGTCAGTGCGGTGACGCCCACCCCCGCCTTCTCCAGGGCCTCACGCACCAGCGCCAGCGAGGTGGCGTCGGCGACCTGCCAGCCCACCGCCAGCACCTCGTCGCGCTCGCCGGGCACCAGCTCCAGCCGGTAGGTGTGCTCGTCCATCCGCAGATAGATCGAATCCTCGTTGGGCCCTTGACCTTCGGCGAAGCCGATGGTCTCGAACGCGAAGGTGCGCCAGGCCTCGGGGTCGGCGATGCCGATCCGCACATAGCCGAGGGAGCTGAAGGCAGCCACTGTGTTTACTCCTTATCCGATTCCGGGAAGCGGCACGCGGCCGCGGTTGTGCACGTCCATCTCGCGCGTGCTGACGCCGATCACTCCGGCGGCCACGGCGTCGTCGATGCTGTCGCGCAGCATGTGGCAGGTGCGCATGCGCCCGTCGTCGCCGGCGATCTCGGGGCACGCCGCGACGGCCGCGGCATTCCACTGCACGCTCGTGTGCTGCATGCTGTACTTCTCCACCAGCACGCACGAGCCGCACGTCCGGCACGAAACCTGTTCCATGGCACCTACTTTCACACGTCGGCCGCCGCCCGCTTGGCCAGATTCTCGGCCACCTCGGCCTCCCAGGCGGTCACGGCGCGGGTGGTGTCCACCTCGAATTCGAAGCGGTCGGTCATCTCCGCGCTCACCTCGGCGGCATCGGTGTAGAACTGCTCGTACCAGCGGCGCAGCTGGTAGACCGGGCCGTCCTCCTCGCACAGCAGCGGATTGTTGATGCGGGATTTACGCTTCCAGATTGCCGCGTCCTGCTCGAATCCGCGGCCCAACCCGCCGACGAACTTCTCCGCGATCTGCTGCGCCTGCTCCGGCGGAACGCCCTGGGGCCGCTTGGCGATGGCGCCGTACTGCAGCACGAACCGATTCTCGGTGATCGGGTAGTGGCAGTTGATCAGATAGCCCTCCACCGTGAGGCCCGGGCTCTCGCTGCGCAGGTAGTCGATCATGTACGAGGGACCGTAGTAGGAGGCCTCGGACTGCAGGGTGTTCTTGCCGCCCAGCGCCTTCGCGGTCTCGCCCATCATGTCCTCGCGGGAGATGGAGGTCATGTACTGGCTCGCGGTGTGGCCGGAGAAGACGTTCTTGAAGTAGGTCGGGAAACCGTAGTGCACGTAGAAGAAGTGCGCCATGTCCACCACGTTGTCGACGACCTCGCGGCAGTTGGCCTCGACGATCATGGTGTTCCAGGTCCAGTCGGTCCACTCGTCGTCGAACGCGGCGTCGATCCGGGGAATCGCCAGCTCCGCGGGGGGTTTGGAACCCTCCGGATCGTTCCAGACGAATAGCTGCTTGTTCTCCTCCAGCGTCGGCCACGCCCGGGTGCGGGCCAGCGGCGGCACCCGGCGCGCATACGGGATGCCGGTGCAGCGGCCGTTGCCGCCCCAGCGCCAGTCGTGAAACGGGCAGGCGATGGAGTTGCCCTTGACGGTTCCGTCGGCCAGATTGCCGCCCATGTGCGGGCAATAGGCGTTGAGTACGTTGAGTTTTCCGTCCTCACCGGCGAACACCACCAGTTCGGTGCCGAACGCGGTGACGGTGTGCGGGGTGCCGTCGCGGAAGGTGTCCGCGAGACCGAGGCAGTGCCAGCCGCGGGCGTACCGTGCGGGCGGTCCGGCCGCATCTATGACGCGGATCTCGGCGTCGGTCATGTACTTCCTCCAAATACTTCGGTCGATACCGATAGTGCCGTCGGGTGAGCTCGCCGACAGGTCGAAGTCCCGCTGGGCGGGAGCAGGTTCGCGTCGGGCCCGGGTCTACCGCTCGAGCCGCTCGAACGCGGACCGGTAGAACAGCAGCGGCGGCTCCTGCGAGTGCTCGACGAGATCGGTCACCCGGGCGATCACGATGGTGTGGTCCCCGCCGTCGACTTCGCGGTCGAACTCGCAGTCGATGGCCGCCAGCGCGCCGGCCAGCCGCGGCGCCCCGTTGTACGAGGGGGTCCAGTCGACCCCGGCGAACTTGTCGGTGCCGCTGCGAGCCAGCGCGCGGCACACGTCCTGCTGGTCGTGGGCCAGGATGTTGACGCAGAACCGTCCGGCCCGGCGGATGCGCGGCCACGAGGTCGAGGTGCGCGCGGGAAAGAAGCAGACCGCGGGCGGATCCAGGGACAGCGACGAGAACGACTGGCAGCTGAAGCCGACCGGTGCACCGTCGTCCAGGGCGGTGATCACCGTGACGCCGGTACAGAACCGGCTCAGCACGGCCTTGAAGTTCTCGCCCGCATCCGGCGCTTTCACCGTCTCCACGGCGCCCTCCTTATTTCGATCAGTCATATAGCTGACAGTCATCAGACCAGGTCGGGGCGCCTATGGGGCAATACGTAGACCCGGTCACCGGGAACAAATACGTAGTTCCACCGATTCGCCATGCGCGCCGACAGGCCACTGTGACTGGTACCACTAATGACAAAACCGCACATGCCTAGTCGAAATACTTCTAGACTGCATATGAGCCAACGGAGGTACATATGGCCGTCACCGTACTGCCCACCACCGGCCGCGCCATCCCGGCGCACCGCCCCGTGACCGGCACCCGGCCCGCCCCGACCCCCGCCCGCACCACCGTGGCGGCGCCGGCCGCCGCCGCCCCCGCCCGCTCGATTCCCGTGTCGATGATCGAGCGCATGACGCTGATCCTGGACGCGTTCGATGCCGCCACCCCGACCCTGACGCTGCTGGAAATCGTTGAGCGAACCGGACTTCCGCGCTCGACGGTGCACCGGATCCTGGACCAGATGATCCGGCTGCGGTGGCTGGCGCATACCTCCGGCGGCTATCGCCTCGGCATGCGAACCCTCGAGCTGGGCGGGCTCACCGCCGACCACAACGAGATCCGCGACACCGTCAGTCCCCTGCTGCACGAGCTGGCCCAGCGCACCGGCATGGTCGGGCATCTGGCGGTGCTCGACGGCCGCGAGGTGGTGTACCTGGACAAGGTGGGCGGCCGTTTCGCCGCCGGGTTGCCGACCCGCCTGGGCGGCCGGATGCCCGCGCACGCAACCGGTTTGGGCAAGGCCATGCTCGCGGCCCTCGAGCCCCCGATCGCGGAGGCCGCCTTCCGGACGCGGCTGCCGCGGCTGACCCCCCGCACCTTCTGCGAGCCCGAGGTCCTGCAGCGCGAGCTCGCCCAGATCCGGCTGCGCCAGGGAGTGGCGATCGACCGCGAGGAGGCAATGCCCGGAATCGCCTGTGTCGCAGCGCCGCTGCGCGGTCGCGGCGCGGCCACCGCGGCTCTGTCGCTCTCGGGCCCGGCCGATGCGATGAGTTTCGACCGGCTCGCCCGGGTCGTGCTGGAGGTCGCCCACGAGGCCGGGCGCACGCTGTACCCGCGCCGCTCGCGGTGGCGGTAATTCCCGACCGGAATATTCCTGGGCGATATAGTTCGATGATGAGATCTGGCGCCGACCTGCCGACCACCTCCTGGGCCGTGCTCGGGATGCTCTCGCATGCGCAGGAGCTGTCGGGGTACGACCTGAAGAAGTGGGCCGACTGGAGCCTGCAGTTCTTCTACTGGAGCCCCTCGTTCAGTCAGATCTACGCCGAGCTCAAGCGCCTGGAGAAACACGGCTACGTCACCTCCCGCACGGTGCTGAACGAGGACGGGATCCGCGGCAAGCGCATGTACGCGATCACGGCTGAGGGTCGGGAGGCGGTGTCGCACTGGGTCAATCACTCCCCCGTCGAGGCCCCGGTGCTCAAGCACAGCGTGATGCTGCGGGCCTGGCTGGGCCACCTCGCCGAGCCGGACCGGCTGCGCTCGATCCTCACCGAGCACATCGACAACGCGGAGACCCTGCGCCGGCGCGCCGAGGCCGACGCCGAGGGCTCGCACGCCAACCCGGACTGGGCCTTCCCGACCGCCGTGCTGCGCTGGTGCGTGCGCCATTACGAGGCCGAGCGCGAATTCGCCAAGGATCTGCTCGCGGATCTGGACAACCTGCAGAAGCAGAGCCGAAAGACACAGGGCCGCACCAAGTCCCGATCATCCAAGTCCACGCGCACCACGAAACCCTGAGGCCCGGAACCCGACCGTCGCCGACTCAGCGCCGCACGATGCGGGCCAGCCAGGCCGCGGCCCGGACGGTCCCGTCCGGCCCGGCGCTCACCCCGGCCAGCGACTCCGGCGACAGCGCCTCGGTGATCCGCCCGAGATACCGTGCGGGCCGCAGGTCCTCCAATTCCCATCCGGTGGTGAAGGATTCACGGATCAGCCCGTCGCTGATCCGCGGACCGAAGCCCGGCTCGACGTCCGACAGGGCCAGCACGTGCACGCGGCCGCCCGGGGCGCACAACGCGTGCAGGGCGCGCACATAGCTCGCCCGGGCCGGCGGATTCTCCCGGAATACGTGGAACAGCGCGCTGTCCACGACGGTGTCGAAGACGCCGAGCTCGGCGGCGAGGTCCGGATCATCGCCCATCGCCACCATGTCGGCGAGCTCGAACCGCGCGGCGGGCACCCCCTGGCCGGCGGCGTTGCGGCGCGCGAAGGCCAGGGCGCTGGGCGACAGGTCGACCCCGCGCACGTCGTAGCCCAGGCGCGTCAGCGCGATGGTGTGCTCACCGGCGCCGCAGCCGGCATCGAGCACCCGCCCGCGAATCCAGCCGTCGCGCTCGAGCGCGACGATCTCCGGTTGCGGCTGCCCGATCACCCAGGGCGCGGTATCGGTGTCGTAGACGTGGTTCCAGGACTCAACGGGGCGTGTCATGCACTCAGCGTGCGACCTCAACCGAAGTTCACGTCAAGCCGCCGCGCGCCGATCGCGGATGTCGGCGGACACCGATCCCGCTGACCGGAACATCACCTGGTAACTCAGCGGCCGGAATATTTCTATTAGGCATATACAAGGAGGTGGTCGGCATGACAGCTGAACTCGACTCGATCCAGGCCGCGGTGGCCGCGCTGGCGGGCGGCGGGCCCGTGCTGGTGGTCGATGACGAAGACCGCGAGAACGAGGGTGATCTGCTGCTCGCCGCCGAACTGGCGACCGCGCAGACCGTCGGATTCCTGGTGCGCCACACCAGCGGTGTGCTGTGCGTGCCGATGCCGGGCGAGGATCTGGACCGGCTGGCGCTGCCCCCGATGACGGCGGTGAACGAGGATCCCAAGGGCACCGCCTACACCGTCTCGGTGGATGCGGCGGCCGGGATCACCACCGGCATCTCCGCCGCGGACCGCGCACACACCATGCGGCTGCTCGCCGACCCGCGCACCACGCCCGGCGACCTCACCCGCCCCGGTCACGTCTTCCCGCTGCGCGCCCATCCGCGCGGGGTCCTCGGGCGGCCCGGCCACACCGAGGCCGCGGTGGATCTACTGCGCCTGGCGGGGCTGCGCCCGGCGGGCGTGATCGCGGAGGTGGTGCAGGACGACGGTTCGATCGCGCGGCTGCCGGAACTGCTGATCCTGGCCCGCACGCACGGCATTCCGATCATCTCCATCGCCGATCTGATCGATCATCGAAATCGACTGGAGCGCACGGTGACCCGGCTCGCGGAAACCCGGATGCCCACGCGCTTCGGCGAATTCCGGCTCATGGGTTACCGAGACGACAGCGCGGACACCGAGCATCTGGCGATGGTCTTCGGCGATCCGAGCGGCGACGACGTCCTGACCCGGCTGCATTCGGAGTGCCTGACCGGCGACGCGTTCGGCTCGCTGCGCTGCGACTGCGGCGCCCAACTGGAGGCCTCGCTGCGGGAGGTGGCTACCGCCGGCCGCGGCGTGGTGGTGTATCTGCGCGGGCAGGAGGGCCGCGGCATCGGATTGCTGAACAAGCTGCGCGCCTACGAATTACAGGACGGCGGCGCCGACACCGTGGATGCCAACCTGCGATTGGGGCTGCCGATCGATGCCCGCCGCTACGACGCGGGCGCGCAGATCCTCGAGGATCTGGGTGTGAGGTCGGTGCGGCTGCTGAGCAACAACCCCGCCAAGCAGTTCGGCCTGGAGGCGCGCGGGATCCCGGTCACCCGGCGCATCCCCCTGCAGACCGATCCGACCGAACACAATGTGCACTACCTGCGCACCAAGCGCGATCGCATGCGGCATCAGCTCGAGGTGGCCGACGCGATCCCGGCGACGGGGTAATGCGCGCCCGAACGAAACCAGTTGTGTCAGAGACGGTTTTCGGCCAGCCAGCGCCGCGCCCGCGTCGGCGAGGCCCGGCACAGCCAGGCGTCCTGCACCACCTCGCGCAGCTCGTTCAGGGCGAGCTCACCGAGCCTGCTCGCCCGCACCAGTACCGACAGATGGCCGTCGAAGTGCTTTGTGGTGAACCAGGGCGAGTCCGGATCCTGCACCAGCGCCAGCTTGTCGGACTCCGAGGGCACCCAGATCACGATCACGTCGGGGTACCGCTCCCCGGTGTCCGGATCGACCGCGTCCGGGCGCGGGGTCCGGAAGAAGACGAACGACTTGTGCCCGACCTGGTAGACCGGATTTTCACCCGACCCGTACTCGACCGTGACGTACGGCATGGCCAGCGCCAGCTCGTGCACGTCGTCGACTCGCGCACGCCGGGGCCGGGCCACGGGTCAGTCCGCGAGCCGGGAGAGCACGGCGCGGGTGCGGTCGGCGTCCGGCCCGCCGGTGAACAGGGCCGCCACGAATTCGGTCGCGCCCGCGGCGACGACCTCGTGAATCCGTTGTGCCACCTGCTCTTCCGAGCCGATGATGGCCAGATCCGCCGGACCCGCGGCACCCTCGCGGTCCATCATCTCCCGATACGACGGCAGCGTGTTGTACACGGAGAAGGCCTTCGCGGCCTTCTCGCGGGCGCCGTCCACGTCGTCGGTGACGCAGACCGGCAGCGAGCACACCACGCGCGGCGCGGGCCGGTTCGCCTCGGCCGCCGCGGCGGTGATGATCGGCGCGATGTGGTCGCGGATGGTGGCCGGGCCGGTCATCCAGAGCACGGTGCCGTCGGTCGCGCGGCCCGCGAGCTTCAGCATCGCCGGGCCCATCGCGGCCAGCAGCACCGGGACCGTCCCCTCGTTCGGCACGGACAGGGCCAGATTGCCCGTGACCGTCTCGCCCGCGAAGGCGACCGGCTTGCCCTCCAGCAGGGGCATCAGCACCGACAGGTACTCCTTCATGTGCCGGGCGGGCCGTTCGAAGTCGTAGCCGAACATGTTCTCGATCACGATCCGATGCGACAGGCCGATTCCGAGCGTCAGCCGGCCCGGGCCGGTAGCCAGCGCGGCGGTGCGTGCCTGCTGGGCCAGCGCCCCGGGGTGGCGCGGATAGGTGGGCACCACGGCGGTGCCGATCTCGATGCCGGGCACCTGACTGCCCGCGACGGCGAGCGCGGTGAGCGCGTCGACGCCGAAGATGTTCGCCAGCCAGGCCGAATCGAGACCCTCGTCGGCGGCGCGGCGCAGCTCGTCGGTGAGGGCGCGGAGCCCATCCGATCCGGTAGGTTCGCTCAGCTGAATGCCGATCCGCACGGTAGGCCTCCTGGGGACGGTGGGTGGCGTGTCGATACGCCACTCAGCGTATCGCCCAGGAGCCGTGCGGTCCGGCCGGAGACGGTCCGCGCGCGACCGGTTCCCGTATAGGGTTGCGGGCATGGCGCGGCGTGTCACCGGGAATCTTCCCGCCGAGGTCACCAGCTTCGTCGGCCGCCACGACGAACTGGCCGCCGCGCGGCGACTCCTGCCGACCACGCGGGTCCTGACGCTGCTCGGACCCGGCGGGGTTGGGAAGACCCGCCTGTCCCGGCAGCTGGGCTCGGCGGTGGGGCGAGCCTTTCGCGACGGGGTATGGCTCGTCGAACTGGCCGATGTGCGCGATCCGGACCTGGTGACGCTCAGCGTCGCCGAGGCCCTGAATCTGCGCGACGACACCACCGACCCGCTGCCGCGGCTGCTGGAATTCCTGGCCGGGCGGCGGCTGCTGCTGATCCTGGACAACTGCGAACACCTCATCGACGCGTGCGCCGCGGTGACCGAGCGCATCGTCACCGCGACCGACGACGTGCGTGTCGTGGCCACCAGCCGGGAGGTGCTGGGCATCGGGGGCGAGCAGGTGATGCCGGTGCCGCCGCTGCCGGTCGGCGACCGGCCCGGCGCGTCCGGGGCCACGGCCGATCGGGACGCCGACAGCGATGCGGTGCGGCTGCTGGTCGAGCGCGCGAGCGCCGTCACACCGGGATTCGCCAGCACGCCGGCCAATCGGGCGACGCTGGCGCAGATCTCGCGCCGGCTGGACGGCATGCCGCTGGCACTCGAGCTGGCGGCGTTGCGATTCCGGGTCTTCAGCCCGGCCCAGATTCTGGACCGCCTGGACGACACCATGGACCTGCTGCGCTCGGGTCCCCGCACGGCGCCGCAGCGGCAGCAGACCATCGAGGGCGCGATCCGCTGGAGCTATGAGCTGTGCACTCCCGCCGAACAGGTGCTGTGGCAACAACTCTCGGTCTTCGCGGGCGGTCTGGACATCGATGCCGCCGAGGCCGTGTGCACGCTGCCCGGGGCCGAGCCGGACCTGCTCGGCGCGCTCACCGGCCTGGTCGACAAGTCGGTGCTGGTATTGCGCTCCGAGGAGGACTTCGCCAGATATTCGATGCTGGAACCAATTCGGCAGTTCGGGCACGACCGGCTGCTCGAATCCGGCGCCGAGGCCGCGGTCCGGGCGCGACACCGCGACCACTACCGGCGCCTGGCGCTGCGCGGCCAGCGCGCCTACGGCAACGCCGAGGACCTGGACTGGTTCCGCACCCTGGCCCGCGAGCACGCGAATATGCGTTCGGCCCTGCAGTTCTCGCTCACCGATGCCCCCGAGCTGGCCATGGACGCGGCCACCGCGCTGCGGCCGTACTGGGAGCACTACCGGTTCCTGTCCGAGGGCTATCGCTGGCTCACCGACGCGCTGGCCCGCACGCCGGCGACCGCCTCGCCCGAACGCGCGCGCGGGCTGGCCTCGGCGGCCTCGCTGGCCGCGCTGCTGGCCGACCGCGAGTCCGCGGCCCGGCTGACCGACGAAAGCGTCACGATGGCAACGGAACTGGGCACCGCCGACGTACTGGCCGAGGCACGGCTGGACGCGGCACTGATCGCGTTCGCCGACGGCGACACCGGCCGGGCGCTCGCACTGTCGGACCAGGCCGTCGCCCTGGCTCGCGAGGCGGGCGTCGCCGCCACCGAAATGGACAGTCTCTCCTTCGGATTCATGTGCGCGACCCTGCTGGAGGACGATCGCTCGACCGCGATCGCCGAGGCGTTCCGGGCGATGACCGAGCGCCGGGGCCCCCACATGCTCGGCGGCCTGGCCCTGTGGTCGGTGGGGATCGATCACTGGCGGCACGGCAATCAGGATGCCGCCGCGGCGTTCATGAGCCGCGCGGTCGAGACGTTCGCCGATTTCGACCGGTGCGTATGGCTGGCCTCGGTCTTCGACGGGATGGCCTGGTCGGCCGCCGCGCGCGGGGATATGGAGCGCTCGGCCCGGCTGATGGGCGCGGCGCTGACGTTGCAGCGCAGCACCGTGCGCCTGGCCCACACCATCACCACCGCGATCGGCGACAAGGTACGCGTGCGGGTCCGGGATGCACTGGGCGAGGAGGAATTCCGCGCGGCCTACGACAGCGGGTCGGCGCTGCCGCTACCCGCCGCCATCGACTACGCCCTGGGCCGCACCACCGAGGCCGCGGCGGCCCTGACACCGGATACCGTGCAGCCCAAGCGCGTCGACGGCGCCGCCCCCGCGGTGCTGACCCGCCGCGAGACGGACGTCGCGCGCCTGATCGCCGCCGGGTACAGCAACAAGCGCATCGCCACGGAGCTGGTCATCTCGGTCCGCACCGCGGAAACCCACGTCGACCACATCCTGACCAAGCTCGACTTCACCTCCCGCACCCAGATCGCGGCCTGGGCCCACGACCACGACCTGTGAGGCGGGCTGCATCGCCGAATCGAACCTGTCTGCCACATAATGACGTGCGAATCTACTGCCCCAGCCCGTGATACCTACCAGGACTCGTATTCGTCCTCACGGAGGCAGGTTCGGGCTCTGTCGATCCAGGTGGCGAAGCGGGCGCTGAAGTCCTGGGGCGCGGCGGGACGGAGGGTGATGTGTTCGGCGCGGGTCTCCAGGTAGCGACCGTCGGCCGCGTCGTCCGGGAACTCAATCATCTCTACAACACTTGCTTCGCACTCGTACCAAGTCGGAACGAGTCTCTCGAACTGATCAAGCGAACAGAACACGAGCTAAGCTCGGCCACATGAGCAAAAGGCACTCTCTCGGTGAGATTCCCTGGTTCAAATCCTCGTTCTCCCGTGACGCCGCCAGCTGCGTCGAGGTCCGCTTCACCCCCGGCACCGCCCTGATCCGCGACAGCAAATACCTCCGCAACCCCGCCAACCCCCCTGCCGCACAACCGATCATCGCGATCCCCGTCGCCTCCTGGAATGCCTTCCTATCCCTGGCGACCGGCCACCCGACCACCGCCCCCGGCCTGCCCGCCCTCACCGTCCACCCCGACGGCGGCGCCACCCTGCGCTCCCCCGACGGCACCACCCTCACCTACACCCCCGCCGAATGGACCGCCTACGTCTCCGGCATCCACGCGGGCGAGTTCGCCGCCGCATAGCACCGGATCGCGCGGCACGAACCGCGGCAGCAGGTCGATACTCACGACGAGGATTGGCTATATTGCTGGGACGATGGTGATTCACGCGATCGAGCGACGGTCCCAGGGGGCGGGGGTTCTGCGGTGGGCGATACATCCAATCCGCTGATCGCTTCGCGGCAGGATTCCACGCAGTGGTATTCGGGCATCGGCATCGCGGAAGACGTTGCCGGCCTCCACGACTCGATCTCGTCGGGATCGTGGATCGAGAGTGGCCTGTCGATCCTGGGCGCCGGGATGGACGTCGCCCAGCTGGTGGTCGATCCGGTCGGCACCCTGGCCTCCTACGGTGTCGGATTCCTGATCGAGCATGTCAAACCGTTGCAGGAGGCCCTGAACTACGTCGCCGGGGATCCCGACGCGATCACCGCCTACGCCAAGACCTGGTCCAATGTCTCCACGTTTCTGACTCAGGCCGCCGACAAGCACAAATCCTCTGTCGCCAAGGATGTTTCGGACTGGCAGGGCGCGGCCGCCGACGCCTACAAGACCCACGCCCAGGCCACCACCGACCTGCTGACCACCGCCGCCACGGCCGCGGCGTCGGCCTCGAGCGCCATCGAACTCGCTGGCGGCATCGTGGGTTTCGTCCGCCAGACCGTCCGCGACATCGTCGCCCAGGCGGTCGGGCACCTGGCCGCGTGGGCCGCGGAGGAGGCCTTCACCCTCGGCGCGGCCACACCCCTGGTGGCCGCCCAGGCCACCACCTACGTCGCCAAGACGTGCGAGACGATCGCGAAACTCTTCGAAAAGCTCGCCGCCTCGATCAAGAGGCTCACCCCGCTGCTGAAGAAACTCAAGGGCGTTTGGGAGGACCTGACCAAGGCGCTCGAACGCCGCGGGCACACCCCGCACGAGAGTAGCCCCCACACCAAACCCGCGAGCACCCACCCGGTCTCGGACAAACCCACCTCGACGCACGACACCGACACCCACACCAGCAGCCATAACAGCGACACCGACACCCACACGACGTCCCACGAGTCCACCGACACCCACACCTCCTCACACGACGCCGACACCCCGCAAGACCGCGCCACCAAAGACCACGGCGCGAACGAGGAAGCCACCAAACCCGGCTCCGAACACAACCGCACCACCGAGCAGACCACCGGCTGCGGTGACCCGGTCGACGGCGCCACCGGCGAATTCCTGCTCCCGGAAACCGATCTCGACCTCCCCGGCATCCTGGCGCTGACCCTGACCCGCCGCCATCGCTCGAGCTACCGCTTCGGCCGCTGGTTCGGCCCGTCCTGGTCCGCCACCCTGGACATGCGCATCGTGATCGAGTCCGACACGCTCACCTTCCTCGGCGAAGACGGCATCCTGCTCCCGTATCCGCATTCGGAACCCGGAATCCCGGTCCTCCCGCAGAAGCCGGGCCTGTCATGGCCGTTGACCCGCACCGACACCGGTGGTTACCGAGTCCACGACCCCGACCGCGAGCTCACCTACCACTTCGAACCCGAACCGACCCTCGCCGGTTTGGATGCGCAATTGGGCAACTACGCCATCAGCGGCATCAGCGACCGCCACGGCAATTGGACCCAATTCCACTACGCCCCCGACGGAACCCCCACCCACATCACCCACTCGGGCGGCTACCACGTCCGCATCGACACCGCCGCGGGCCGCATCACCGGCCTATCGGTCGTCGGCTCTCCCGATAGCGGCGCGAACGATCACGACGAGATCGTCACTCGCATCCGCGACTTCGGTTACCGGGCAGGTGAACTCACCACCGTTAGCAATGGGGTCGGCGCGACCACCACCTACACCTACGACCCCGAGCACCGCATCACCTCCTGGACCGACTCCAACAGCACCTCCCTGACCAACACCTACGACCCGGCCGGACGCGTCATCTCCCAGCACGGCACCGACGGATTCATAAACGCGGAGTTCGACTACTTCACCTACCCCGACGGGTCCGGCCACCGCACCACGGTCACCGACTCCCTCGGCGCGGCAACGGTATTCGAGTTCAACCCCGACCTACAGTTGACCGGCACCATCACCCCCGACGGTGGCCGCACCACCACCCTGTACCTGCCCAGCCGCAAGCCGGTCCGCGTCACCGACCCCAACGGCAACACCACCACCTACCACTACACCCGCGACGGCGACCTGACGAGAATCACTCGCCCCGACCAGCACACCCTCACCATCGATTACGCCGCCCGTAACCGCCCCGTGACGGTCACCGACGCGGACGGCTCGACCCGCCACCGGGAATGGGACGCCCGCGGCAATCTCACTGCCGCAATCGACGAGGCGGGAGTCCGCACCGAATACGGCCACCATCCTAACGGCGCGATCAGCACGATCACCGAATCAACCGGCGCCACAACCACTATCGTCGCCGACGCCGCGGGCAATCCGATCGCGGTCACCGATCCCTACGGGTCCGTCACTCACATCGAGCGAGACCACCTCGGCCGCCTGTCGACGGTGACCGACGCCCTGGGCGGTATCACCCGATACGCATGGTCCGGTGAGGGAAAACTCCTGTCCCGCACCGATCCCGACGGCCACACCGAATCCTGGACCTGGGACGGCGAGGGCAACCTCCTGACCCACACCGACCGTGCCGGCGGCGAAACCCGCTACACCTACGGCACATTCGACCTCCTCGGGACCCGCACCGATCCCGACCACACCACCACCCGCTACACCTGGGACACCGAGCGCCGCCTCACCGGCGTCATCAACCCCCTCGGCCAAACGTGGAAATACACATACAACACCGCCGGGCTACTCGCGTCGGAGACCGACTACTCCGGCGCCACAACGCAATACACGCACGACCCCGGTGGGCGGGTCGCCGCCGTCACCGGCCCTACCGGCGTAACCCGCCGCCACTGGTACGACCCCCTGGGCAACCTGGTCCGCATCCAAGCCGACACCGGCGAATACCTCCACTACACCCACGACCTCGTCGGCCGCCCTCTCACCGCAACCTCCGGCACCGGCCAAGACCCCACCCACACCCTGGATTTCACCTACACCCCCACCGGCCAGCTCGCCTCCCAGCGTGTAGACAACCATCCCCCGATGCAGTGCGCCTACGACGCCCACGGCTACCGCACGGCTCGCCGCTCCCCCACCGGCTCGCTCACCACGTGGGACCGCGACCCCACCGGCCGCATTTCCGCTTTGACCACCGACGGCCACCGCATCGGATTCACCCACGACCTCCTGGGCCGCCCCACCGGCTGGACCCTGGATGCCCTGACCTTCGAACAAACCCTCTCCCCCGTCGGCCACGTCACGCACCGCGAACTCACCGCCACCCCACCCTCTCCCGGCGCACCGACCCGAATCCTGCGCCGCGACAACTACACCTGGCGCCCCGACGGCTACCTCACCCACCACACCACCACCCGCCCCGGCGTCACTCCCGAACACCGCACCTACACCCTCGACCCCGCCGGCCGAATAACCACCCTCACCCACACCAGCCACCCCACCCAGCACTACCAATACGACCCCCTCTCCAACATCACCGGCACCCTCCCACCGAGCACCCCCACCCCCATCTCACCCCTGCCCACCGACCACGCCCCCGACTCCACCACCCCCATCACCGCCCCCGGCGACATCCCCGAAGGCCGCCGCGAATACCGCAACAACCTCCTGCTCCGCAACGGCCGCACCCGCTACACCTACGACCCCGCCGGACGCCTCATCCGCAAGGAGGTAAAACGCCTCTCCCGCCAGTCGGCCGTCTGGCACTACCGCTACAACGCCTTCGACCAACTCACCGACATCCAAACCCCCGACCGCCAATGGTGGCACTACACCTACGACGCCCTCGGCCGCCGCACCACCAAACAACACCTCACCAACGAAGGCCACGTACTCGAACGCACCGACTACACCTGGGACAAC
This sequence comes from Nocardia albiluteola, assembly GCF_018860155.1. Lineage (GTDB taxonomy): Bacteria > Actinomycetota > Actinomycetes > Mycobacteriales > Mycobacteriaceae > Nocardia > Nocardia albiluteola. The sequence goes on along the minus strand of NZ_JAHKNI010000004.1, from coordinate 427,739 downwards.
ACCCACCTCACCGAGCAATACGCCAATAGAATCACCACTCGGTGGACATATGAGCCCGGCACATACACCCCGCTCACACAAACGATCGCTCGGGCGACAATCGACCGTGAGTTCTACGCCATCGCCACCGACCTTGTCGGCACTCCTACCGAACTTATCGACCCCGCTACCGGATACCCCGCAGCTCTAGGCGACGCGGATATCTGGGGCTACACTACCTGGCACGGCACAACACAAACCCTCCTGCGCCTCCCTGGCCAGATCCATGACGTCGAATCCGGCTTGCACTATAACTGCAATCGATTTTACGACCCTTCAACTGGCCGTTATCTCACTCAAGACCCACTCGGCCTAGTACCTGCACCGAACCCTAACATTTATCCGCACAACCCAACCGCATGGATCGATCCGCTGGGTCTCGCCTGCGAAGGCACCGGCCAGGGAAAAAGCAATACTAACGATCTGGCCGGGTACCCCGATCGAGGCGATAAGTTCGATACAGATGGTAATCGGCTCAAAGGAGGACTTCCGAGAGACAAGCACGGAAATCCGGTTCCGGATACCAATTATCCACATTCTCAGCTAGGAATAGCACACGGAAGGAACGGCGATTATCGAACTGCACGCGAATGGATCGACGGCAAACCAACGCGAGATATCCATTTCACCGATCACGGACGTCCCAGCAACCACGAGAACCCACACCAACACGACTGGGTACCAAATCCATCCGGTGGAACACCACAGCACGGACCTGCGATCACACTAAGGTATCCCAAATGATCACAATTTCAATACCCATGTGGAGCAAAGACCAAACACTGGTTCCGCTGGTCGATATAGTCGAAGTATTCAAGACGAATGATTTCAGGTGGACGATTCTGACTCTTGACGGATCGGGCCGTTTCCCGAACGGGTCTACCTGGGAGGACTTTCAGCGCCAAGTGGACGCAGGGGAAGCAGTATTCGACTGGTCAGAGATTCTCGAATTTGCCAGGAACCTGCAACAGGCATACGAAGGGGAGATTGCCGCAACCAATTCACAGGGCGATGTCGTGGCCGATATCGAGATATCGGATAGCACGGAGTACATCATCTCTTTCGATCCGCTGATCTTCGATAGAGAATCTATTGAAAAGCGTGCGGAAAAATTATCAAAATGAGACGCCACTCCGACAAAGAACTGCGGATGTAACCGTCACAGCAAAATTGAGCTTATAGATGACGATTACACCTCGTTGACCGGGCCGGACAGCCATTGATTCAGTAGTTAACAGAACTGGCCGAAACATGTAACCAACTGGCTACGAGACTATGGATGGAATGTATAAAATGCTGGAATTAGATTCCCGATACCAAAGCGATTTCAAGCATCTTATACAGATAGAGCAGCTCCAAGATGTCTGCAGACCACCGTTTCGCACACAAACGTTCGACGAGGTACCCTTATATTCCCGGCTCACTCAAATCGCCTTTCTCCAAGGCGAGCCCGTTCAGACGCAGAACACATTACTGGTCAGAGCCGCGGTACGTCACCTGATCGAATCCACAAAACCCGATAGTAGATGGACAGCAAGCACAGAAGGCTACCTCGTGATGGTTTCGATTACCGATTGGTGGGACTACGACGACGGCGGCCAATGGCGCGAAACATCCGGCGGCGACTGGATAATCACACCTCAGTTCTGGATCGGAAACATGAACGCTCCCGAAATGCGCCGGTTTCGGATGGAGCAACCGAGATCAGCATCCTCCGAATTCGTGAAATCAGCGCTGGAGGATCTTCCTGAGATGCAATGCTTCGAAGGCTGGCGGCATAGCAACTTTTCAGATCCTTTTCTCGACCGCATCTACCTGGTACCGGCTGCCGAGGATGTCGGGGAGCTTGTTTCAAACGAGTAGGTGAGCAGCACACAAGGAGACCGCTCCATCGATTCATGGGCCGAACTCAATCCCCCGTAACCCCGTCGATCCGCTCGCGCAGCAAATCCGCGTGGCCATTGTGGCGGGCGTATTCCTCGATCATGTGCTGGTAGACCCAGCGCAGGCTCAGCCGGGCGCCCGAGCGCGGGTGGACGAAGGTGTGCTCGAGCGGCAGCGTGGCCACCGCCTCGTCACTGAGCCGGATTTCGGTGTGGAACAGGGCGATATCGCGCTCCGGATCGGCCTCGGCGAGGTCGTCGAAGTCGCCGTCGGGGTGCTCGGCGGTGGAATAGGGGGCCCGCACCTCCTGGCCCGCCGAGCGACGCCGGAACCACGCCTGCTCCACCTCGGTCATGTGCCGGATCAGGCCCAGCAGCGACATCGCCGAGGGTTCCACGCTGCGGGTCTTCAGCTGCTCCGCGGTCAGGCCGCGGCACTTCCACAGCAGCGTGGCCCGATGGAAATCCAGCCACGACTGCAGCGTCTCGCGCTCGCCGCCCACCGCCATCGCATGGGTGCGCTGCACCTCGGGAACGGTCCAAGTCATGTCCCGACACTAGAGCGCCCGCCGCCGCGGCGACACCGAATTCCGGGGTCGCCGCGGCGGCTGGGTGAGTCAGTGCCCGGAGCTGTCGACCAGCTTGGCCGTCAGCGCCTGCCGGGTCGCGGCATCGATGCCGAGCCCGTTGGACAGGAAGCCGTCGAGGGATCCGAACGACTTGCTCGCCTGGTCGAACGCCGCGTCCAGGAAGTCGCGCTGCACACCGAGGATCGGGGCCAGCAGGGAGGGATCGGTGACCAGGCCCGCCTTCTGCAGTGCCGCCAGCTCGGCCTGGTTCGAGGCCGCCAGGTACTGGTTGGAGGCCAGGTAGTCGTTGTAGATCAGGCCCCTGGGCACGCCGAGCGCACTCATCACCAGGGCCGTCATCCAGCCGGTCCGGTCCTTGCCGGCAGTGCAGTGGTAGAGCACCGCGCTCGGTGCGTGAGCCAGATCCTTGATGGCCGTGGCGAATTGGGCGCGCGCGGTGGCGTCGGTGATCATCCAGCGGTAATAGTTGCTCATCAGCGCCACGCCCTTGCCGCCGCCGAGGTTCGCCTGCTGCGCCTGCGGGCCGCCGTCGATGATCTTCTCGATCTGCAGGTAGAAGTCGTTGCTCGGATTCCACACCGGCAGTGCCTGATACGAGATCGAGGACGGCAGCTGGTCGGGGGCGGCCTTCACCTCGTTCGGGCTGCGGAAGTCCAGGACCGTGCCGATATTGTGCGAGGCCAGCGCCTGCTGGTCGGCCGCGGTGAGCTTGTTCAGCGCGTCGCTGCGAAACACCTGGCCGTAGCGGATCATTCCGCCCTGCTGGGTCGGATAGCCGCCGATGTCACGGGCATTGGGCGCGGTGGCGATTCCCAGGGTATGAATACCGGACGCGGTGGCCGCCGGCGCCATGTGGACGATGGCGGCAGGCTCGGCCGATGCCGCGGTGGTGACCACCGGGCACAGCGCCAGTAACGCCGCCGCCGCACCGGCCATAGGCGCGCGCAGGACATGTGAAATCGACATATGTTCCCCTCTCCTGTGTCGGGCCCGTGCAGGTCGCCGGGCCCGGACCCGTCCGCGTGGCCTCACGCGGAACGTCGTTGCGCCCCAGCGCCGTTAGGCATCGGCGAGGACCGTGATGGTGCCCGCCGCGCCGTCCACCCGCACGCGCTGGCCGTCGACGAGTCCGGTGCTGGCGGTCTTGGTGTCCACCACGCAGGGAATGCCGAATTCGCGCGCGACGATCGCCGCGTGCGAGGCCGCGCCCCCGATATCGGTGACCACCGCCCCGGCGTAGGCGAACATCGCGGTGTGACCGGTGTCCGTGACCGGGGCCACCAGGATGTCGCCGGGTTCGATGTCGTCGTCCTGGGACAGCATGAGTTTCACGGTGCCCTCGACCACGCCCGCGCTCACGCCCAGGCCGGTGAGGGTTTCGCCGACGGCGAGCGCACCCGATACCGCCTCGGGCTCCCAGGTGCCGATGATCAACTCGGGCATGCGAATCCCCTGCAGGCGCGTCCGCTCGGCGCGGCGGCGAGCTACCCGATCGGCCAGATCCTCAGGAGCCCAGAGGATTTCGTCCAGCGTCAGGTACGCCGAATCCTCGGCCTCGTGCAGCAGTCCGGCGCGGATCAGCCGTGCGGCCCGCTCCCGGGTGGCCATGCGCAGGCAGTTGGTCAGGCGCACCACCGCATCGCGAGCGCGCTCCCGATACACCTGCGCGCCGACCGCCATCGCCGCGGTGCGACCCTTGGGCGGTGCCACCGGATCACGGTGTGGGGCAGGCAGTTCCGCGGCCCGAGCCGCCGCGGTCACCAGCAGTCCGGGACGGTCGCCGAACGGCAGGTTGAGCAGTTCGCACTCGCCGGGACCGCGATGGCCGATCCGGGCCAGCTCCTGATCGAGCGCGGCGGCGAATTCCGGGGACTTCTCCCGTGCCGCGGCCACATCGCCGGTGCGGGCCACGGCCTGCAGCCCGGCGTCCGCGCGGCACAGCGCGGCGAGCCGCTCGACCGCCAGCATCGGCTTGGCCGATTCCAGGCGATCCAGATCGATCTTCACCTCGCCCTTGTGCGTCGCCGCGGCCGCGCCGACCAGCATGACGCCGATGGCCGCGGCCTGCCAGGCCTGATTGAGGCGGTCGCGCCACAGCAGCGCGCGGGCATGCAGCTGCTCGTCGGCGAGCTCACCGATCTCGGTGCGGGTCAGCGCCTCTCGATGGGAGGCGGCGTTGATGAGTTCGGCGGTCTCCCGGTATTTCAGGGCGGTCGCCGCGACCCGGCCGGTCGCGGTGAGCGTGCCCATCCGCCCGGCCAGACCCGTCGGCATCGGCGGGGGGCCCTGCGGCTGCAGCGGCACCTCGGCCGGGATGGAGCCGTAGACGTCCCTGCGGATGGTCTCCTCGTCCCAGCCGGGCATGTTCGCCGCGGCCAGCACACCGATGGAGGCGTTGATGTAGAAGTTGTGGCCCAGCACCGAGGTGACACGGGATACCCAGTGTTCCAGGGCTATTCCCTCCAGCGCGATCATGTGGCCCATGGCCTCGTTGCCCAGCCGGATCGCACCGGCCTGCAGATCGATCGTCAGCGGGGTCATCGGGCCCGGCATCGCCTCGGAGGTGTTGGTGGCGGTGCACACCGGGATGCGGGGATCGATGCGATCGTCGAATTCGCCCTCCCAGCCCTCGGGTGCGGCATCAACCAGCGGACCGTCGTCGGAGACCGGCGATCGGGACGGCACGACGTGCGCGGGCAACGGGATATGTCCTGAGCGAGTGGCGAATCCGTCGCCGGACGGCTTGCGGCCGACGAGACCGCGGGCGATGTCCTCGAGCACCTCCGAGGCGTTCCAGCCGCACCGGAAGCCCCAATCCTGCTGCGCGGCAGTGGTATCCAGCCGCGGCGGGACGATTCCCGAACCGGCGCGCACACCCGAGGATCCCAGTGCCCGCCGCGCGTCCGCCGCGGAGACCTCGCCGGGAGCGGCCAAATCGACCACGCCGGAGCGATCCCCGGTCGCGGCCAGCACCAGAAAGCGCTCGAGATCGTCGGTGTGCAGCAGCTGAACACCCTGCGGCGCGGGCGTTCCCAGCAGGGTCCGCACGACGGTCCGGCCGCCGGACTCCACTCGGCGCCCGGCGACCAGCGCGGTGCGAACGAGCAGGGCCGCCTCCGATCCGGCCAGCGCGGCGGCCACCGCGGTGTCCTCCCCGGCCAGCGCGGGAACGATGACCCGTGCACCCGCCGCGCGCGCCGCCCTCGCCACCGCCGCGACCGGCCGGCCCGACAGGTGAATGATGCTGTCGCAGCCCTCGATCGCCGCGGCCACCGTCGCCGCGTCGGCGCAGTCGCCGACCCGGACCGGCACCCGGGGATCGACGTAGCGATGGCGCCGGACGTCCAGGCCCGCGACCTCGTGGCCCGCGGCCAGCAGCATGCGCGCCACCGCGCGACCGGTGGGCTCGGTGATTCCGGTGATCAGAACCCGCATCGACTCATTCCTCCTCGCGGCTCACGAATGGACGTGATGCCGTTCACACACCTTCACCACCACAGCGCCCCGCGATCGGGTCAAGTCTCGGTCAGCGGGACCCCGGGATTGCTGATCGGGACCCGCACCGGTAGGCCGGTCCGGCGATTTACCTCCGCCCCCCGCCCGGGCGTGCAAAAATCCGCTAGGTGCACGAGATATGGCGGCTCGATCAGGGACGAACCCGCTCCATCAGCCCGGAGAATCCGACGGGCGCGCCCGGGGCGGGCGGCCGCGCGACAACCGGAACCGGTGCGGGCGCGGCCGGAGACCTCGGCGTCGGATGGAAGGTGTCCCCCTCGATCGATCTCGCGGCGGGGCAGACCGCGACGCTAGCCGATATCGAGGGCCCCGCGATCATCCGGCACTTCTGGCTCACCACCGACCGCACCGCGCTGCAGGACATCACACTGCGGGTCTACTGGGACACCGATTCCGAACCGGCCGTGGACCTGCCGCTGGGCTCGTTCTTCTGCAACGCGTGGGACCAACTGGCACTGGTCGATTCGGAGATGATGGTGGTCGCCCCGGCGGGCGGCCTGAACAGCTACTGGCCCATGCCCTTTCGCGCACACGCCCGCATCACGCTGACCAACGGCGGCGATCACGCGGTTCCGGTCTACTACCAGGTGACCTATCTGGAACAGGATGTGCCGCGCGCGGCCGGTTATCTGCACGCACGGTGGCGGCGCAGTAATCCGCTGGGGCATCCGGCCGTGCACACCGTCCTGGACGACATTCCCGGCCCGGGCCGGTATGTCGGGACGTACCTGGCGATCTCGCCCAACGCCCCGGGCTGGTGGGGCGAGGGCGAGATGAAGTTCTACCTGGACGGCGACACCGAATTCCCCACGATCTGCGGCACCGGCACCGAGGACTATTTCGGCGGGGCATGGAATTTCGATCTCGACAACGCCTATCGCACCTACTCGACGCCGTATCTGGGATTGGTGCAGGTGCTACCGCCGGACCAGATCTATCAGCCGCAGCAGCGATTCGGCATGTACCGCTGGCACGTGCAGGATCCCATCTGCTTCGACCGTGGCCTGCGGGTCACCCTGCAGGCCCTGGGCTGGGGCAATGACGGCAAGTATCTCCCGCTCGAGGACGCCGATATCGCCACCACCGCCTGGTGGTATCAGCATCGCTCGGTCACCGGACGCCGGCAGCGGCCCTGATCGTCGTGCCCCGCGGTGCAGCTCGGCCGTAGTCATCCGGATTCCGGTCCAGTACGGTCGAATTCGTGACCACACTCGACACGTCCGCGGTGCGCGGCGCGCTGCTGACGGAGAACGACCGGCTCGCCGAGTTCTACCTGTCGACCGACCCGGCCACCCCGATTCCGGCGTGCCCGGGCTGGTCGCTGGCCAATCTGGTGGCCCACGTCGGGGGCGGGCACCGGTGGGCCGCCGCGATGGTGACCGATCGCGCCACCGAGCGCCTGGACTTCGCCGAGGTGCCCGGCATCCGCCGTCCCCACGAGGTCCAGGAGGCTGCCGAGTGGCTGCGTGAGGGCGCGCGGGCGGTCATCGAGGCGGTCGACGCCACCGGCCCCGACGCGCCGGTGTGGACGCCGTTCGGGGGCCCGCGCCCGGCCGAGTGGTGGGTGCGCCGGCGGTTGCACGAGGTGACCGGGCATCGCGCGGACGCACTGCTGGCCCTGGACCGCACGGTGGACCTCGAGGGCGCGCTGGGCGCCGACGGACTCTCCGAACTGCTGAGCATCATCGAGGGCGCCTCGGCACAGCCGGACCTCGCGCGGTTCACCCACCCGCTGGACGAGGGAACGCTCGCGCTGCACTCCACCGACGGCCACGGCGGATGGTTCGTCCACCGTGCGGGGGACGGGATCGCATGGACCACCGAACAGCACGCGGCCTCGGTCACCGTCGCGGGTACGGCCACCGATCTGTACCTGCTGCTGTTGCGCCGCATCCCGGCCGACCACCCGGCACTGACGGTGTCCGGCGATCCGAAGGTCCTCACCACCTGGCTCGAGCGGACCGCGTTCTGACCGGCGTGCTTGCGCCACACCGTAATTCAGGTCGTGACGACCTCGTGCCTGCCGGACCGATACGAGCGGCGATACTCGCTCGGTGAGACGCCGACCTCGCGGCCGAAATGGGCGCGTAGATTGGCGGCGCTGCCCAGGCCGCAGCGCTCGGCGACGATGTCGACCCCGAGATCGGTGGCCTCCAGCAGTTCCCGGGCGCGAATGAGGCGCTGAGTAAGCAGCCACTGCAGCGGGGTGGCGCCGAGTTCGGCGTGGAAGCGCCGCGCCAGCGTCCGCTCGCCGAGCCCGGCACGCTTGGCGAGATCGCCTACGGTCAGCGGACTTTCGAGACGCTCCAGCGCCCATTGCAGGGTGGCGGTGAGCCCGGAATCGGCCGCCGCGGCGAGCGGCACCGGCGAGGGCACATACTGTGCCTGCCCGCCCGCGCGGTGGGGCGGCACCACCATGCTGCGGGCCACGGCGTTGGCGACCTGGGCGCCGAGATCCTTGCGGATCAGGTGGATACACAGATCCATGCCGGCCATCGTGCCCGCGCTGGTCAGGATCCGGCCGTCATCGATGTAGAGCACCGACGAGTCGACGTCCAGCCGGGGAAACCGATCCAGCAGCGCGCCAACATGTTTCCAGTGCGTGGTCATGCGGTGCCCCTCCAGCAGCCCGGCCGCGGCGAGCACGAACGCGCCCGAGCACAGCGCCACCACCCGCGCCCCCGCCTCGTACGCCGCGCGCACGGCCTCCACCAGATCCGCCGGAGGGTCCTGCCGCACATCGGGAGTGGCCGGCACGATGACGGTCTCGGCGGCGATCAGATCGTCGTAGTCGTAATCGGTGAGCGTCACGAACGGATCCCGCAGTGTCGCATGGCGTATGCCGCGCGGGCCACACAGTCGCAGGTCGTACCAGCCCGCGGCGTCCACGCCCGGGGGCGGCTCGAAGAACACCTGATACGGAATGGCCACCTCGAAGATCGGTTGCCCGGGGGCGACGGCGATCGCGATGGTTCCGGCGCGATTCTCGGTCATGTCAGTAATCTAGCGCATATTGTCGTTTCTGACACTTCTCGCCGAAATCCCGTGGCGGAATAGTTGCACTCATGACAGTTACCGCCAGCGTCAAGACGCCACAGTTCACACCGGGCACCGGGTCACCGCGGCGATGGCGGGTCCTGGCCGTGGCCGCCGTCGCCCAGTACCTGGCCATCCTGGATCTGTTCGCGGTCACGGTGGCCTTCCCGACGCTGCAGGCCTCGTTCGGCCACGCCGGCGCGAGCACGGTGTCCTGGGTTCTCAATGCCTACACGATCGTGATGGCCGCGCTGCTGGTCCCCGCGGGCCGCCTCGCCGACGACACCGGCCGCAAGCGCGGATTCCTCATCGGCATAGCGCTTTTCGGGCTGGCGTCGATCGCGTGCGCCGCCGCACCGAGCCTGGGCCTGCTGATCGCGGCCCGCATCGCGCAGGCGGTGGCCGCGGCACTGCTGGTGCCGACCGGACTGGGGCTGGTGCTGCCGGTGTTCGATACTCGCGAACACGCGACGGTGATGGGGATCTGGACCGCGATCGCCGCCGCCGGAGCGGGCAGCGGGCCGGTCATCGGCGGGCTACTGCTCGAGGCCGGGTGGCGCTGGATCTTCCTGCTGAATGTCCCGTTCACGGTGGCAGCCTTCGCATTCGGGCTGCGAGTGCTGCCCGATATCCGCCAGCAGGCCAAGCGGCGCCTGGATCTGCTCGGAGCCGCGCTGATCCTGGGCGCGACCGCGGCACTGACCACCGTCTTCGTGCAGGCCGCCACCTGGGGGTACACCTCCCCCGCCACGGCGGGCATGCTGGTCGCGGCGGTGGCCCTCGGCGCCGTGTTCGCCTGGCACGTGCGGCGGCACCCGGATCCGGTGGTGAGCCCGGTCATCCTGCGGCACAAGCCGTTCCGCATCGCCACCGCCGGAGTGTTCAGCTACTACCTGGGTTTCGCGGCGCTGATCCTGTCCGCGACGCTGTTCCTGAGCGAGCGGTGGCACTATTCGCAGCTGAACGCCAGCCTGGGCATCGCGCCGATCCCGATCGCCTGCCTACTGCTGTCGCCGCTGTCGGGGCGCATCGTGGCCCGCATCGGCGCCCGCGCCTCGGCCGCCCTGGGCGGCGCGACCATTGCCGCGGGCGTGGCCTGGTGGATCGCGACCTCCGGATTCTCCACCTCGTACCCGGTGATGTTCCTGCCCGGCGCGATCCTGGCCGGGGCGAGCACCGCCCTGCTGCAGCCGCCGCTCTTCGGCGCCTCGGCGCTGCTGCCCGCGGATCAGCTGTCGCTGGGCTCGGGCACGCTGATGATGGCGCGGCAGACCAGTTCCGCACTGGGCGTGGCGATTCTGACCGCCATCCTGGCCCGCACCGCGGTGCCGGGGCTGAACGACTACCGCGCCGGATGGGCGTTCATGATGGTCGTCGGGCTGCTCGCGGCGGGCACCGGGCTGGCGTACCGGCCCGACGCGCGTACCGCCTGAAACGAATTCGACTGTGGCGCATCCGTAAATCCTCGGATGCGCCACAGTTGTGTGTGAAACTCAGCGGGCGACGAGCCCGGGCCAGCCGTAGCGCAGGGGCCCGGCCGCAATCCCCGCGCCGCGCACGACAACCGCGGCCTGCTGCTTCGGAGCATTGGTGACCTGTGCGAGCTCGGGGTGCATGGCGGTCAGCTCGCGCCGGACATCGTCCATGTTCAGCCACATGATTTCCTGGACGATCTCCTCGAGCTGCCCGGCGTTCTTGAAGCCGGGCGAGGAGTAGACCGGCAGACCCTCCCGGAAGGCCAGGAGCGTGGGCAGGCTCTGAATCTGCGCGGTGGCCGACAGTTGCTGTTCGGCATCGGCGTCGACGGTGGCGTGCAGGATGTCCGGATGCATCCGCGAGGACTCCTCGTACACCGGCGCGAATTTGGTGCACCAGCCGCACCAGGTCGCCCAGAAATCGACGAGCACGATGCCGCCCTTGGCAATGGTGGGCTGAAAGGTCTGCTGCGTCAGCGGTTGTGTCGGCATGCGGCCCTCCCGGCTCTCGAAATCGAACTCGCCCGTACAGCCGGATTCTTCCACGAATTCCGGGCCGCGTCATCGTCGCGGGTGGCTGCTGACCTATTCGAACACCTATCCGATATCACTCACCAGCATCAATACGCCTCGACTATAGCCAACTCCGGTCGTGCCGACCGGCGGCCGTATCGGATTGCGGACACAGCGGCGCTCGCATGCGAGCGAATTCCTGTGCAATCGGCACGCGGCATTCCGGCACATCGTTCGCTGGAACCGGTCGATCAGGCGCGGTCCGGAAAGTGCAGCGGCGCGATGTGGACCCCGCCCTGCCCCCAGCCCGCACTGGTGATCCACCACGTGCCATCGTCCTGCAGGATCTCCGCGGCGTGCGCGTGGATGTGGCCCACGTGATCCTCGGGCCGGAAGTGCAGGGGATCATCGCTGCGGAAGACATCGGTGCCGACATAGTCCGGGCGCGGACCGATGAACAGATACCAGGAATCATTGTGGCGCACCACGAACGGCGATTCCGTCGGACCGGCGCCGGTGCCGGTCGCGGGATCGGTGTACGCGATCGCACGCTCGCTCCAGTGCACGAGGTCGATGCTGGTCCGGTAGGCGACCACATGGTTGCCGCCGGCGGGGTCGCTGGTGGCGCAGTAGTACATGACCCAGCGGTCCCCGATGCGCAGCACCATCGGATCGCGGGCGTCGTAACCGTCGCGGAACTGTGGCCCCTCCGGATGCCTGGTCCAGGTCCGCAGATCGGTGGAGGTCGCCAGGTTCATCGCGGTCCCCGTGCGATCCTCGCCGCCGCCGTCGTAGTACATGAAATACCGTGCGCCGTCGTAGATTACGTACGGCGCCCACAGGTGGGTCTCCCCGTAGTCACGATCCACCCGCAACGCGGGCGGCTGCCCGGTCCACGGCCCGAGCAGCGTATCGGCGCCGGCGTGCGCGAATTCGGTCTCGTCCCAGGGGTCCGCGGGCTCGGGATGGGTGATCCCGAACAGATGCCAGCGCCCGGACTCGTCGCGCATCAGGGTGTGATCGTTGATGTACCAGGGCTGTTCGCGGCCCTCGCTCGGATCGTAGAGGAGCCGGAAGGAGCCCGCTGTGACCTGCATACCGCCTACGGTGCCGTCTCGGGCCCTCGCGCACACCCCGACACGCTGAGCCCGTGGACATTCGCCGCGTTACTCGACGATCAGCGCCTCCCGCAGCGCATCGAGCTCGCTCTCGGAGAGTCCCTGCGCCAGTAGCCACGCCGCGGCCCCGCCGTGATCGGCGTGCAGGTTCTCCAGGAAGCGCAGCATCACCTTGTCCTCGACGGCGAGGATTCCCGTATTCGCCGCGGGCAGGCCCTGATACGAGGGCAGCGCGTCCAGCCGGTCGCGCACCCGCTGGATTCGCTCGTTGGTCAGCGCATAGTCCGCGGCAATGGCCTCGGCCGGCACGCCGACCGCGTCGAGCAGAACCGCCGCGAGCACACCCGTGCGATCCTTGCCCGCGGCGCAATGGAATACGACCGCGCGCCGAGCAGGGTCGGCGATCACGCGCACCGCGGCGAGGATTTCGGCGGGACTACCGGCCAGCAGCTGACCGTACAGCTGCACGAGATCCACCCGGGATTTGTCCGGAACCAGATCCCTTGCAGCCAAAGATGATTGGGCGGACTTGCGGATCGGCAGATTCACCACCTGCACCGGAGCGCCGGTCATCGACCCGTAACCCTCACGCTCGACCTCGTCGGGCAGCCGCAGATCGATCACCGTCCGCACGCCCGCCTGCCCCAGCAGCAGCCGGCGATCGGATTCGGTGGCATGCTGCAGGGTGCTGGATCGATAGGCGACACCGAAACGCGTACTGCCGCCGCCGGTTACGGGCAGTCCGCCCAGGTCCCGCACGTTGTCGATCTCGGCGAAATCGACCCACCTCGTGGCTTTACTGGGCACGCCCGGCCTCCGCCTCCTCGGACCGGGTCAGCCCACACAGTCCGATCAGATCCTCGTGTAGTTCGAACCACACCGTGTGATAGCTGTCCATGATCGGGCGCGCCACCCAGGCGTGGTCGCCCTCGCCGATGCGCTGCACGGCCAGATCCAGCCGGGTCAGGTATCGCGCCAGTCGGGGCGTGATCGCACCCAGCCACGACCCCAGCGGGCGCACCCGCTCGTGCAGGTCGGTGAGCCGAAGCAGCACGCCCGCATCGTATTCGGCGTCACTGTGATCGTTCACCGTGGCCGGGTCCCGCATCTGCCACTGCGTCACGATCGTCTTCAGTTCCGCGTTGAATGCACAGAAGTCGTCGTACGCCGCCTCGAGCGCGACCGGGTCCAGGGCCGAACGTTCCTGCGCCAGCAGATTTTCCAGCTCGGTGCGACCCTCGGGGGTGAGCCGGACTCCGGCGGGAGTCGCTACACAGAGCGCGCGACCGGCAAGATCCTCGAGGCGGGCGGTCAGCTCGTCCTGGGCGCCGCCCAGGCTGGCCGCGGCCGCCTCGGCGCGCACGCGCCCCTTCACCCCGATCAGGCGCAGCAGCGCCAGCTCGGAGATCTGCTCCGTCTTCGGCTCCGCCGCAGCGGCTTTCGTTTCCGTGTCGGCGAGCCGATCGGCCAACAGGTCCGGCGCGACACCGGCCCACCCGGCCAGCGTGCCGATATCCTCGACGGTCCCCGCGTCGACGGCCGTGCCGACCACCTCGCCGTCCCACACCACCCCGGCTCCGCCGTCGACCGTCACCGTCCGCCCGGCCAGCGCCGCGACGACGCCGTCGCCGCACCCGACCACGCACGGCCGCCCGAGCTCGCGGCTCACCAGCGCCGCATGCGATGTCGCGCCGCCCAGTTCGGTGACCACGGCCCGCGCGGCGATCATGCCGTGGAGATCGTCGGGACTGGTGGTGCGGCGCACCAGAATCACGTCGGCGCCAGCCTCGGCACGCCGCTCGGCCTCGGCCGGATCGGTGACCACGACGCCCGAAACCAGTCCCGGACAGGCCGATTCGCCGTGAGCCAGGGCCTCGTGCCCGGTGTCGTCTCCCGAGGTCGGGCGCAGCACCGCCCGCACCTGATCGGTGGTCACACGGCCCAGGCCCGTCGCCGTATCGATCAGTCCCTCCTGCACCATGGCCACCGCGGCGCGGACGGCCGCGCGCGCCGAACGCTTCGCCACGCGCGACTGCAGCAGCCAGAGCGCGCCGGATTCCACGGTGAATTCGATGTCCTGGATATCGCGGCCGTCGCGTTCGAGGAGTTCGGCCGCGGCAATCAGCTGCCGGTGCACCGCCGGTTGGGCGGCGGCCAGCTCGTCCAGCGGCCGCGGCGTGGTACGGCCCGAGACGACATCCTCGCCCTGCCCGCCGACGAGCCATTCGCCGAAGGCCGGGCCGTCACCGGTATTCGGGTTGCGGCTGAACAGCACCCCGGTGCCCGAATCGTCGTCCAGATTGCCGAACACCATGGCCTGCACGGTCACCGCCGTGCCGAGCGTGTCGGGCACACCGCGCGTGCGCCGATAGGTCTTGGCCCGCGCGGAATCCCACGACCGGAACACCGCGGTGATCGCCCCGCGAAGCTGCTGCCACGGATCCGGCGGCACCTCACCGGCCGCATCGCCGAGCACGGTCTCGCGGTACTGTGCCACGAACCGGTCATGAGTGTCCCTGGCATACGCCGGATTTCGGGTCTCGGCGGCCAGCGCCTGCTCGACCTCGGGATTGATGCCCAGATTCAGCACGGTGTCCATCATCCCGGGCATGCTCACCGCGGCGCCCGAACGCACCGACACCAGCAGCGGCCGGTGGCCGGCACCGAACCCGCGCCCGGTTCCGCGCTCGAGGGCGGCAATGCCGTCGCGAACCGCGCGCCAGATTTCGTCCGCGATGTCGCCGCGCGCGGTGAAATCCGCCCACGCCTCGGTGGTCAGCACGAACGCGGGCGGCACCGGCAATCCCAGCGACCGCATGTGGTTGACGCTCCAGGCCTTGCCACCGATCCGCTCCCGCGACAGGGTGCAGCCGCCGTCGAGTCCGACGACGGTGTCCTCCGCCGAGACGTCGGGTCGTCGATCCAGCTCCGCACCCGCGGTCATAGCACTCCTCGTAGGTCGTGAATTCATCTCGGGACCACCGTTGTCCGCACCGGTGGGCGGTTTCCCGGCCTCGGGCACGGACGGGTCCTCTCACGAGCGTGCCGCGCGGCGGCCCGTAGCCAGTAGCCATGATCCCGCTGAGCAGGATGTCTCCGGCAGGGGCCGGATCCGCCCGGTGACCGGGACTCACCGCGTCGTTCGGCCGAAAATGCGGGTTCCATGGGGCACGATGGCGGGCATGAATCGGCCCGAACCAGCATCGAGCGTTGGCGACGGGCACGCGACGATACCGGCCGTGCTGGCGCGGCGGGCCCGCGAGCACGGGACGTCGGCGGCCATCGCCGGGCCCGACGACACGCTGACGTACGCCGAACTCCACGCCGCGGCGCGCGCGGTGACCCGAGCCGCGATGGCTGCCGGGCTGCGCGCCGGCGATCGGGCCGCGATCTGGGCGCCGAACAGCACGCGCTGGATCGTCACCGCGCTCGGACTACTGAGTGCCGGGGCCACACTGGTGCCGGTCGGTACCCGCCTGCGCGGTCCGGAGGCCGCGGACATCCTGGCGCGCAGCCGATCCCGCGTGCTTTTCACCGTGCGCGGCTTCCTGGACACGGACTATCCGCGCCTGCTCTCCGAATCCGGCAGCGCCCTACCGGATCTCGAAACGATCGTGCTGCTGGCCGACACCGGCACGACGCATCCGGACGAGAACGTCGTGCCGATCGCCTCCTGGCCGGGCTTCCTCGAATCCGGCCACCGGATCACCGAGGCCGAGGCCGAACTCCGCTGCGCCGCCGTCACACCCGACGATATAGGTGACATCCTGTTCACCTCCGGAACGACCGGCGCCCCCAAGGGGGTCCTGGCCACCCAGGGGCAGACCCTCGCGGTGTTCGAACACTGGGCCACCGCGGTCACGCTGCGGCACGCCGACCGGTACCTGCTGGTGAATCCGTTCTCGCACACGTTCGGCTACAAGGCCGGGATCATCGCCTGCCTGCTGCGGGCAGCGTGCATGGTGCCGGTCGAGCGATTCGACGCCCGCCTGGTCGCCGAGCAGATCGAGCGGCATCGAATCACCGTGCTGACCGGTCCCCCAACACTTTTCGGCGACCTCATCCGGGCCGATCGGGCGCTGCCGACGGTACGCCTCGCCGGGACCGGCGGCGCGAGGATCCCGGTCGCGCTCGTCGAGCGGATCCGCGACCGGCTGGGCATCGCGCACGTGTTCACCGCCTACGGGCTCACGGAGTCGATCGGCGTGGTGTCCATCTGCCCGCCCGATGCGCCCGCCGAGCTGATCGCCACCACCGTCGGGCAAACCCTGCCCGGCAGCGAGATTCGCATCCTGGATTCGGCCGGTAATCCCGCACCCATGGGAGAGAACGGCGAGATCGCCGTCCGGGGACCGAATGTCATGCACGGCTATCTGGACGATCCGGCCGCCACCGCCGCAGCCATCGATCCCGAGGGCCTCCTGCACACCGGCGACGTGGGCTACCTGGACGAATGCGGCTACCTGCACGTCACAGACCGGCTCAAGGACATGTTCATCGTCGGCGGCTTCAACGCCTATCCGGCCGAGATCGAGCGAATTCTCCTGGAGCATCCCGGAATCGAGGATGTGGCGGTGATCGGCGTACCCGATGCCCGGCTCGGCGAGGCGGGCGCGGCGTTCATCGTCCCGGCCGGGCCCGGCGCGGACGCCGAGGCGATTCTCGCCTGGGCGCGAAACCGTATGGCGGGCTATAAGATCCCTCGTCACATCTACTTCGTCGATACCCTTCCGCGCAATGTCGCGGGCAAGGTGCGCAAGACCGACCTGCGGGCGGAATATCCGGCGCCGGATCAATCCGGCTGAACACCACCAGGTTTCCCGCAGATACCGATGATGCGTGCGACCGATCGGCCGCACGCATCATCCACAGGCACACCGGGAACTACTCCCCTACTTGTTGACCTCGTTCTTCATCTGCGCGGTGATGATCTTCTGATAGCCGGACCCGAACAGGCGCGGCAGCCAGTCGATCATCCGCGCGTCGTTGCCGATCAGGACCTTCGCCTTATCCTTGCGGATGCCGTCGAGGATGGCGTGCGCCGCCTTCTCGGGACTCGTCTTGGCCAGCTTGTCGAAGTTCGCGGCCAGGGCGTCGCGGCTGTGGTTGCCACCGACGTGCGCCTTCCACGCGATCCCGGTCTTGATCATGCCGGGATGCACGCAGTTGACGACCACATTGTGCCCGGCGATCTTGATCTCCTGGCGCAGCGCGTCGGTGAATCCGCGCACGGCGAACTTCGTCGCGTTGTACGAGCCCTGGGTGGGGCAGGCGGCCAGGCCGAACATGCTCGAGACATTGACGATCGCGCCGTCACCCGAGGCGATCACATGCGGCAGAAAGGCTTTCGTGCCGTAGGCCACGCCCCAGAAGTTGATGTTCACGATCCACTCGAAGTCCTCCCAGCTGACCTCCTCCACGCTGGCGATCAGCGAAACACCCGCGTTGTTCACCACGATGTTGATCGTGCCGAAATCCTCGAGTACCTCCTCGGCATGGGCGTAGACGGCATCGCGGTCGGTCACGTCGAGCCGATAGGCACGCGCGGTGGCGCCCTCCTTCTCGCACAGCGCGGCGGTCTCGGCCACGTTGTCCAGATTGTGCCCGGACAGCGCCAGCCGCGCACCTTGCCGCGCCAGCTCCAGCGCCAGCGCCCGGCCGATTCCGGCCCCGGCGCCGGTGATCACGGCGGTCTTGCCAGTAAAATTCTTCACCGCGAATGTCCTTGTCTAACTTATTGGGTGGTGTAGCCGCCGTCGGCGACGAATTCGGAGCCGGTGCTGTAGCCGGACTCGTCGGAAATCAGGAACAGCACCAGATTCGCCAGCTCCTCGGGCGTGCCCGCGCGCGAGATCGGCTGATCCTGGAACATCGAATTCGAGCGCTGTGAATCCGCGGTCATCTCGGTGATCACGACGCCTGGGTGCACCGAGTTGACCCGAATTCCCAAGGGGCCGAACTCCTGTGCGGCGGCCTTGGTCATGCCGCGCACGGCCCACTTCGAGGCCACGTAGCCCAGGATATTCGAGAACGAGATGATGCCGCCGATCGAGGAGATGTTCACGATCGAGCCGCTGCCGGCGCGGCGCATCGAGGGCACAACCGATTTCATGCCGAGGAATACCCCGACCTGATTGACGTCGATCACCTTGCGGTAGTCGGCCTCGGCCAGGTTCTCGATCGGGTCCACGTGGACGATCCCCGCGTTGTTCACCAGCCCCGACACCGGTCCGAACGCCTCCTCGGCGCGCGCCACCACCGCCTGCCAGGCGGCTTCGTCGGTGACATCGTGCGCCATGAACTCCGCGGCCGAACCCAGTTCCGCCGCAACCGCTTTGCCCTCGTCGGCAAGCACGTCGGTGATCAGCACCGAGGCGCCCTCGGCGACCAGACGGCGAGCGAAGGCCGCGCCCATGCCGCGCGCGCCACCGGTCACGATGACCGTTCTACCCTGAACCCTGCCCATCGTCATTCCTCACTTCCCACGGTTGTGGTCGATTCCGCGTTCGCGGCGATATGGGTGGCGGCGATGTAGCCGAAGACCATGGCGGGGCCGATCGTGGCGCCGGCGCCGGCGTATTCATTGCCCATCACCGAGGCCGAATTGTTGCCCGCCGCAAAGAGTCCCGCGATCGGGCGGCCACCGTCGTCGAGCACCCGGGCCTGCTCGTCGGTGACCAGGCCGCCCTTGGTGCCCAGATCTCCGGGCACCATCTCGACCGCGTAGAACGGGCCGTGTTCGAGCGGGGCCAGACAGGGATTGGGCTGTACCGTCGGGTCGCCGTAGTAGCGGTCGTAGGACGAGTCGCCGCGCCCGAAGTCCTCGTCGCGCCCCTTGCGGGCGAATCCGTTGAACCGCTCCACCGTCGCCGCGAGCGTCGCGGCCGGGACGCCGATCTGATCCGCCAGCCCGTCGAGCGTCTCGGCGCGCTTGATGATGCCTGCATCCAGATACTTCTGCGGGATCCCCTGCCGGGGAAAGGTTCCCAGGAACAGATACCGATCGCGGAACTGCTGATCCATGATGAAGTACGCCGGGATGTGGCCCGCACCGGAGCTGTGCTGCTCGTACATCCGGTGCACCACATTCACATACGGCGCGGATTCGTTCACGAACCGCTCGCCGGCCTGATTGACCATGAGCCCGCCGGGCTGGGCGCGCTCGGCCAGGCAGAAGAACGGCGGCCCCTCGGGATTGCGGACCGACGGGCCCCACCACGCATCGTCCATGAGATCCACTGCGGCGCCCGCCTTCTGGCCCGCGACGATGCCCTCGCCGAGGTTCTCGGTGGCGCCCACGGTCCAGTCCGTGGACTGCGGCCCGGACATGTACTGCTTGCGCATCTCCAGGTTGTGCTCGAATCCGCCGGCGGCCAGGATCACCCCGCGCCGGGCCTTGATGACCACCGGCGCGCCCTGATGCTCCGCGCGCACGCCGGTCACGGCGTCACCCTCGGTGAGCAGCTCGAGCAGCGGGGTCTCGAGCCAGACCGGGACCGCCGCATCGCGCAACGAGAGCCACAGCCGAGCGGCCAGGGCCTTGCCCAGCGACAGCGGCAGGCCGCCGCGCAGCTTGTTGGCCACCGCCTGGGCGCCCACCCGCATCGCGGTCCGCTTACCGGTCCACGTGCGGGCGATCATGTTCAGATCGTGGAAATCCTTGGCCGTGAAGGCGATTCCCTTCGGGCCCGACATGGTCGGCTGGTTGATCTTGTGCAGATCACCGCCGAGCAATCGACCGTCGAGAACGACCGGCTCGATGCTGCGGCCCTGCGCCAGGCCACCGGGGAATTCCGGGTGATAGTCGGAATACCCGCGGTCGTAGAAGAACTCCCAGTACTTGCTGCGCGCACCGATATAGCGCATCATCTCGGGGCCGTTGTCCAGGAAGGCACGCTGCTTGACCTCCGGAACTCGATCGCCCACAACCGCTTTCAGATACGTGCGCGCCAGCTCCGGACTGTCGGGCACGCCGGCGCGCTGCAACACCGGGTTGTTCGGAATCCACAGTGCGCCGCCCGAGCGCGCGGTGGACCCGCCGAAACTGCGGCTCTTCTCGATGAGCGTGACCGACAGCCCGCGATAGGCGGCGGTCAGCGCCGCCGTCATCCCGGCGGCGCCGGAGCCCACCACCACCACGTCGAACTCGAATTCCTGTGTCATCCATCCTCCTGGGCTCGACGCTATGACCGACCACACACCTGGGACATCGGGCGGTCCCGGCCACCGGGACTTGTGACTGACCTCCTGCAATTCGGCTAGGAGTATTTCGATTAGGCATAACGCCGCCGGCACTCGCTGCCCCCAGGCGCCGCCGACCGACTCGCACCGACGATACGAAACAACCCAGGAGACCCGGATGAAGTTCTCGATGATCTTCGAGGCCCAGATGACCAACCCGACCGCCGAACACGAGGCCCAGGTGCTGCGCGACTGCGTCGAGCAGGCGGTGCTGGCCGACGAGATGGGCTTCGACACGGTCTGGGCCGTGGAACACCACGGCCTGAAGTGGTATGCGCACATGAGCGCCCCGGAGATCTTCCTGACCTGGGTCGCCGCCAAGACCGAGCGGATCCGCATCGGCCACGGCGTGGTGTGCATGCCGTTCAACTTCAACCACCCGGTGCGCGCGGCCGAACGCGCCGCCATGCTGGACGTGCTCTCGAACGGCCGCTTGAACCTCGGCGCCGGCCGCGGCGCGACGCCCGTCGAAACCTCCATGTGCGGTGTGGATCCCGACCGCACCTATCAGGAGGTCGAGGAGTCGCTGCGGATGATCGGCCAGGCCTGGCAGGATCCGGAGGGCGAATTCGAGTACCACGGTGAGCTTTTGGACATCGACCCGCATTCGCTGCTGCCGCGTCCCGTGCAGCGCCCGCATCCCCCGCTGTTCATGGCGTGCACCAAGAAGGACACCCTCAAGCTCGCCGCCGACTACGGAATCGGCGCGCTGGTACTGGGTTTCGCGGGCGCGGAGGAGATCGCCGAGCTGCGCCGCACCTATGACGAGGCGATCGCCGCCCGCACCGGGGAGCGGTTCGTCTCGACCGTGACCAACGACCACTTCGCGGCGCTGTGCCCGACCATCGTGCTGGACGACCGGGAGAAGGCCCAGCAGATCGGCGCGCGCGGTCAGCGCTTCTTCGCCCAGTCGATCAAGCACTACTACGGCGCCGGGCCCGTCCCCGACGAGGCCGTCGACCCGACCGTGGACGAGGTCGCCCGCATCCGCGAGGCCGCCGACGAGCACGTGGCCTACCTGCACGAGGCGAAGATCCCGGTGAAGACCGGTTCGACGTCGGTCTTCAACGCCGAGCACGCCTACGGCAGCCCCGAGGACGCCATCGCCTACGTGGAGCGGCTGCAGGAGGCGGGCGCCGACGAGATCCTGTGCCTGATCCAGATGGGCACCGTGCCGCAGGAGGCGTGCCTGGAAACCATCCGGCACTGGGGCGAGAAGGTGATCCCGCACTTCCGCAACAAGTAGCCCGCCCGAATCGTCAAGGAGCTCATCATGGTTGATCTCGCGGGCAAAGTCGCCCTCATCACCGGCGCCGCCCGCGGCCAGGGCGCCGCCGAGGCGGAGCTGTTCGTTTCCCGTGGCGCCAAGGTCGTGATCAGCGACGTGCTGGAGACCGAAGGCAAGGCGCTGGCCGAATCCCTCGGCGACGCGGCACGTTTCGTGCGGCACGACATCACCGACGACAACGACTGGAACGCCGCGATCGCGGTGGCGGTCGCCGAATTCGGCAAGCTGGACGTGCTGGTGAACAACGCGGCCATCTACACCGCGAAGCCGCTCGTGGATACCGCGCCCGAGGAGTTCGACCGGATTCTGCGAGTGAACCTCGTCGGCGCGTTCCGCGGCATCCGGGCCGTGGTCGAGCCCATGGCGCGGGCCGGGGGCGGCTCGATCGTCAATATCTCCTCGCAGGCGGGCCTCGAGGGACTGCTGCGCCACAGCGCCTACGGCGCGTCCAAGTGGGGCCTGCGCGGCTTGACCAAGACCGCGGCGCTCGAGCTGGGGCCGCAGGGCATTCGCGTCAACTCGGTGCATCCGGGGCCGATCGCGACCCCGATGGTCCCGACGCTGACGACCGGGCCGGGCAGCTTCCCGACGCTGCCGCTGCAGCGCACCGGTCTGCCCGTGGAGGTCGCCGAGCTGGTGGCGTTCCTGGCCTCGGATGCCTCGGCGTACATCTCCGGCGCGGAGGTGGCGATCGACGGCGGTCTGGCGGCCGGGAAGTTCATCGTGCCCGACCTCGGGGCATAGGGGCGCGCCGATGTCGATGACACCGCATACCCGGGCGGTAGTGGACGCGGCCGCGGCCGCGTTCCCGGCCCTGGGCACGAAGGTACTCGACGCCGCCGAGGCGCGCCGCCTGCTCGCGGCCCGTCCACCGGCGCCGATCGAGCCGATACCCGTTGCCGTCGTGGAGAATCGAGTGGTTCCGGGGCCGGATCACGCTGCCGGTGTTCCGGTGCGCATATACACCCCGCTCGATGCCGTGGGGCCGCTTCCGGTCGTGATGTTCTGTCACGGAGGCGGATTCGTGATCTGCAACCTGGACAGCCACGATCAGTTCTGCCGGGAGATGGCCAACACCACAGGGGCCCTGGTTGTTTCGGTGGACTATCGCCGCGCCCCCGAGCATCGTTTCCCGGCGGCCGCGCACGATGCGTATGCCGTGCTGACCTGGATCGCCGCCCACGCCTCCGAATTCGGCGGCGATCCGGCCCGGCTGGCGGTGGCCGGGGACAGCGCGGGCGGCAACCTGGCCACGGTGTGCGCGCTGCTGAACCGGGACCACAACGGGCCCGCACTGGCGCTGCAGCTGCTGCTGTATCCGTTCCTCGATCCCACCCGATCCAGCGACTCGTACCGCGAGAACGCGCAGGGCTACTTCGTCACCGACGATCATCTGCGCTGGTACTGGGAGCAGTACCTGGGCGACGCGGACCCCGCCGATCCGCACGCGGCCCCGGCCCATGCGGATCTCACCGGCCTGCCTCCCGCCTACATCGTGACCGGCGAATACGATCCGCTGCGTGACGAGGGCGAGGCGTACGGGCGCGCGCTGACCGCGGCCGGCGTCAAGGCCGAAATACATCGGTACGACGGGATGTTCCACGGATTCATGACCATGTCCGACTTCCTGCCGGATGCCCGGCGGGCCGATGCCGCGGCATTCGCGGCACTGCGCAAGGCACTGGAGCCGAAATGACAGTACAGCGAATCAGCCCGGCGTATCCGGCCGAAAACCTGACCGCCGCAGTCGAACTGCTCACCGCGCTGATCGGCGCTCCCACCGTCGTCGACGGCGACCGCTTTGCCCAATTCGACTCGGGCGGGGTCCGCATCATGCTCGCCGGGACCGATCGCGACGAGTCGAGCCCGTTCCTGGCGGTCAAGGTCGACGACCTCGATGTGACGCTGAATGACCTGCGCACCAAGGGATTCCAAGTGGGTGACCCCGTCCGCGGACCACACGAGCGCCGCGCGACAGTTCAGCTTCCGGGCGAATCCGCCTGGCACATCTCGGTATACGAGCCCGCAGGCTGACATCATCGCGCCGGCGCGAGGTCGCCCGGATTAATTGGGATGCGATTCCAACCTCCGGCCCCCTACCGTGAACTGGTAATCCAGTACACGAGAGGTGAGAAGAATGTTTCCCGTCGAGCTGCGCGGTACCCGCGCGCAGACGCTCATGTGGGCCCACGAGCACGAGGTCGAGCCGGCCGCGCTGCAGCAGCTGCGAAACATCGCGCAGCTGGAATGGGTACACGGCGTCCGCGTGATGCCCGATGTGCACCTCGGCAAGGGGGCCACGGTCGGGTCGGTCATCGCCATGCGAGATGCGGTCGCACCGGCCGCGGTCGGGGTGGATATCGGCTGCGGCATGGAGTCGGTGCGGACCTCACTCAAGGCCTCGGATCTGCCCGACGATCTCGGTTCGCTGCGCTCGCGGATCGAGGCGGCGGTTCCGATGGGCTTCGCGGCGCATTCCGATCCGGTGGACGTCACCCGGCTGGAGGCCCGGACGTTCGGCCAGCACCGCGCCGGGACTACTCTGCGCGCGGGCTGGAAGCGGTTCTGGGATGCCTTCGCGGACCTGGATCCGGCGGTGCAGGCACGCGAGTCCAAGGCACACAAGCAGATGGGTAGCCTCGGTGGAGGAAACCACTTCGGAGAAGTGTGCATCGATACCTCCCATCAGGTATGGATCCTTTTGCACTCCGGAAGCCGGAATATCGGTAAGGAACTCGCCGAGCGGCACATGAGCGTGGCCCGGGCACTGCCGCACAACCAGCAGCTGCCCGATCGCGATCTGGCGGTATTCCTGTCGGGCACACCCGAAATGGATGCCTACCGTCGCGATCTGACCTGGGCGCAGGAGTACGCCGCGCGTAACCGCGCGGTCATGCTCGCTCTGATCTGCCAGGCCGTGCGCGACGAATTCCCCACGCTGCCGGTGCATTTCGACAAGCCGATCTCCTGCCATCACAACTATGTGGCGGAGGAGACCATCGACGGGGTGCCGATGCTGGTGACCCGTAAGGGCGCGGTGCGGGCGGGGTGGGGCGATCTGGCGCTGATCCCGGGATCGATGGGTACCCGCTCGTATGTGGTGCGCGGTAAGGGAAACCCCTTGTCGTTCAATTCGGCCTCGCACGGTGCGGGTCGCCGGATGAGCCGCAATGCCGCCAAGCGGCAGTTCACGGTGGCCGACCTGGTCGCGCAGACCGAAGGTGTGGAGTCCCGCAAGGATGCCGGGGTGCTCGATGAGATCCCCTCGGCCTACAAGGACATCGATCAGGTGATCGCCGCGCAGCAGGATCTGGTCGACGTCGTGGCGACGCTGCGGCAGGTGCTCTGCGTCAAGGGCTGACCGACCCGGGCGTGCGCCGATCGCGTTCCGCGCAAGCCTTTTCGCGACACGTCGATCGGTGCATGCCCGGTCCGAACCGGCCGGGTGTGCGCCCGCCGCGGGGTTGCGGCGATTTCAGGGTCCGTCAGCGGCGGCGGACGAAGCCCGCGAATCCCGCTCCCAGCAGCATGAATCCGGAGATCAGCGCGAATCCGTTGGTGACCCACGAATGCAGTGCCACCTGCCAGACGGAATTGACGAGCGGCAGATCACCGATCAGCCGGAAGGTGTCGTCCGGGAACAGAATGTGCAGGACCCCAGGGAAGATGCCCCACACGAGGCTTCCCACCACGGTCCCCACCGGGGAGAAGGCGGCCAGCGCCGCCACGAGCATAAGCAGCACCGATCCGACGAGGATCTCCCCGGCGGCGGTCCACCGATCGGTCACCGCGCCGACGATCACCCAGTAGCGGATGTCCGCGCCGCCCTTGGCCGCGAAGGCGATTCCGACCGGGGTGAGCACGAGCCCGATCAGCACGCCGAGCAGGTTGCCGCCGGTTCTGCGCCGGCTCTGGAACTGTGCGCCGGGCGGAGCCCAGCCCGGGGGTGATTCGAACTTCTTCGGCATCGCCCGTCCTCCCTGCTTCCGCGGTGCCCGAGAATCATCGCCGCTGCGGCAACCATTGTCCCGCCCGCCGCCGGATTTATCGGCGCTGACACGGAAATCGCCGGGAGGCGACTCGCCAGGGCCGGAGTAGATAGCATCCGTGACATGCCCGATTCGATCTCCGGACCGCCGACCATACCCGGGGTGCGCCGCAGTCACGTCACCGCGCGTGGCGTGCGGTTCCACGTGACCGAGGCGGGCCCCGCCGACGGCCGGCCGGTCCTGCTGCTGCACGGCTGGCCACAGCACCACTACGCCTACCGCCACCTGCTCGCCGATCCGCCCGAGGGGATGCGCCTCATCGCACCGGACCTGCCCGGATACGGCTGGTCCGGACCACCCCCGCATCGCTGGGCCAAGGACGACGTCGCCAGCGACCTGCTGGCCCTGCTGGATTCGCTGCTTCCCTGCGATCCCCGCACGGCGCTGCTGGTCGGGCACGATTGGGGCGGATTCATCGGATTCCGCATGGTGCTGCGCGAGCCGGAACGGTTCGCCGGTTTCGCGCCGCTGAACATCGCCCACCCGTGGCAGA
Organism: Nocardia albiluteola; assembly: GCF_018860155.1. Taxonomy (GTDB): domain Bacteria; phylum Actinomycetota; class Actinomycetes; order Mycobacteriales; family Mycobacteriaceae; genus Nocardia; species Nocardia albiluteola. Next base: position 401,498 of record NZ_JAHKNI010000004.1, on the reverse strand, counting down.
CCCCGCGGACCCTCGCACCCCACGCCTGGCGCTTCCTGCTGTACCAACCGCTGGTGGCCACGTTCGGCATGCCGCTGCACCGCCACACCAACTACCTCGACCGGATATTCCGGTTCGGCGTCACCGACCACACCGAATTCACCCCGGATGTGGTGCGCACCTACACCGCCCGCTTTCGCGATCCGGTCGTCGCGCGCACCGCAACCGACACCTATCGCACGTTCCTGCTGCACGAGGCGCTGTCCGGGCGAGGCGCCGCGCACCCCCGCCCCACCCTGCCGATCCGCGCCCTGTTCGGCCTCGACGACGGCGCGATCCACCATTCCCTCGCCGCCGCCGAGACCGCAGCGGCCGACGACTACACCGTCGAATACGTCCCCGGCTGCGGACATTTCATCCCGGAGGAACGCCCTGCCCTGGTGCGGGCGCATCTCCTCGCGCTGGCCGCGGAGACCGCCTGATCAGCTCGGCGCGCCACCCCCCGCACAAGTGCGAGCCTCGCGCGCGTCGATCCCGGCGAGCCAGGCGGATCGGCTGACCCGACCAGCTGATCACCGCCGACCGCTCGAAAACGCCCGCGCGGGTGCGGGCCTCGCGTAACGCTTCCGGCCGGGCGGGCGGAGTTCGACGCGCCATGAGGCTAGCGACCCTCGCATCTGTCGCGCTGCTCAGGTGTGGTCGTTTGCGGGTTGCACGTGGAGTCTCCTGATGTGCAGTGGCCGAGGGTCCGGGAGAGCGGCCTGGCGAATGTAACCGGAGGGGCGGTGGGTATCCGCCAAGGCGGCGAGGAGGCGAACAGCGACGGTGTTGGCGGCCAGCTCGCTCGAGGTCCACGTGACCACCTGGAATCCGTTGTCACGCAGTCTATTCCATCGGATCCGCTGCGAAAGCGCCGCGTCGACGGGGCTCTCGGCAATGGCGCTGCCCTCGAATTCACCGACGACGCCGCTGTCACCGAAGTAGAAGGCGACCCGGCCCAGGAAGCGACCGTCGCGGGTGAATACCTCGCCGTCGGGTGCGGGCATCGGCAGATCAAGGCCTCGCAGCATGATCCGGCTGATCGACTCGCCGGTGCTCCGGCTGTGCGGATTGAGGAAATCGACCACGCGCCGCGCCGCCTGGATGCCGCGGCGGTATCTGGCGAATTCCAGTTCGGACGCGAGATCGGCTGCGGTGATACCGAATTCGCGGACCAGTCGATCACCGGCCACGACCGCGGTGCCGAAGGGCAGAGTCAGCCCGAGGTCGACGATGGTGCGCGCGGGCGTGGTAAGCAGCATGCCGTCCACCTCGGCGGCGGATTCCAGTGGGGCGCAGTGCACCGTGACGTGCGGCTTGATTCGGCCGCCGTGCCGTCGATTGCGGGTGACGTGCAAACGATCGAGCGACACGCTCCACACCGGCGCACCGTAGACCACCGCCGCCGACTGGTGGCTCAGCACCGTGTCCGCGGCCATCGCGGGAAGCGCCGCGGCGGCCAGCAGCCGATGGCGGGCAACAGGGCTCAGCGCCGCGCGAGATTCCGCGGTCACGCATACATTGCGCCGCACTCGCTTCCACGTCGGCACCGCACACTTGCGTCGAATCTCGTCGTCAACGGCATGGCCCCCGCCACCCTCCAGGTTCGCCGCTTCGCGCTGCCGGTCCTGGGCCCGGGCGCTGCGGGCCGAAACCGCATCGCGCTGCCCGTTCCAAGACCGGACACTCCCGGCCGGAACCGCGTCACACGGCTGATCGCGGACCCGGGCACTTGCCGCCGGAACGGCGTCACCGCAGCGACCTGTCGATCTCTCGGCGCCACAGCCCGGCGCATCCGAACGCGTCCTGTCCGGAGCAGCGAGCGGACCGTGCGCGCACAAGGAGGGCGCCGACCGCGGCGCGGTGGCGTTCATTCGCACCCCTCCTGACTCGGTGGGCGCCGAGTGGGCCGCGGGGTGAGCCGCTCGCAGAGCTCACCGGGCCGATGGCCGCGGCCTACCCGCGGCGGGCGGGGGTTGATTCCGTTGCGCCACGAGATGCGGCATCCCTGACTCTTTTTCACGCTCGACCTCCCCGTACGAAGTGGCTGCAGATCGTTTCGTCTAGTTCGACGTGGGGTTCGCCGATCCGGTTCCGTAGTCATATGACCAGGTCACGGCCGCACCCGCGGGCGAGATGTCGCATTCTTCGCAACGCCGGGCGCCGGACCGGACACCGCGGCCGGTCAGCAGCCGGAACCGTCCGCTGCGAATACTTTGAACACGACGACCGAAAAGGTGCGGATGCGCAGGGTAGTGGATGGGTGTCGGTGGGGTCGGGCACGATGGGCGGCATGACGACGACCGAGCTGCGGGAATCCGCCGAGGGGCTGCTGCGCGAGCTGGCCGGGGCGGGCGCCCGGCTGCGGGAAGACCAGTGGACCGCCATCGAGGCGCTGGTGCGGCAGCGGCGCCGGGCGCTGGTCGTGCAGCGCACCGGCTGGGGCAAGTCGGCGGTCTATTTCATCTCCGCCAAACTACTGCGGGCGTCCGGGCGCGGGCCGACGGTGATCGTGTCGCCGCTGCTGGCACTGATGCGCAACCAGGTGGCCGCCGCGCGGCGGGCGGGCGTCGTTGCCGCCACGATCAACTCGGGCAACATGACCGAGTGGGACGATATCCACGCCCAGGTCGCCGCCGGCGACGTCGATGTGCTGCTGGTCAGCCCGGAGCGGTTGAACAATCCGGATTTTCGCGATTCGGTGCTGCCCAAGCTGGCCGCGGATGCCGGGCTCGTGGTCATCGACGAGGCGCACTGCGTCTCGGACTGGGGTCACGACTTCCGGCCCGACTACCGCCGCATCCGCACTCTCATCGCGGATCTGGGCGACGATGTCCCGGTGCTGGCCACGACCGCAACGGCGAACGACCGGGTCGTCACCGATGTGGCCGCCCAAATCGGCACCGACACACTGGTTCTGCGCGGGAGCTTGGATCGCGAGTCGCTGCACCTCTCGGTGGTCCGCATCGAGGATGCGGTGCGCCGCACCGCCTGGCTCAGCCGATATCTGCACGAGCTGCCCGGCTCGGGCATCATCTACACCCTCACCGTGGCGGCCGCGCACGATCTGGCGGATGTGCTCAGCTCGCACGGCCACCGGGTCGCGGCGTACACCGGCCAGACCGATCCGGCCGAGCGCGAGGTCCTCGAGCAGGCCCTGCTGGACAACGAGGTGAAGGCGCTGGTCGCCACGTCGGCGCTCGGGATGGGTTTCGACAAGCCCGATCTGGGTTTCGTCGTGCACGTGGGCGCGCCCTCCTCCCCGATCGCCTACTACCAGCAGGTGGGCCGCGCCGGCCGCGCCACCGCCCGCGCCGAAGTGGTACTCCTGCCGGGCCCTGAGGACAGGCGCATCTGGAGTTACTTTGCCTCCGTTGCCTTTCCGCGTGAACACATCGTCCGCGCGGTGTTGGAGGCCCTCGATACCGAACGCCCGCTGTCGACCGTCGCGCTGGAACCGCTGGTCGAGCTCAATCGGTCCCGGCTGGAGATGGTGCTCAAGGTGCTCGACGTCGACGGCGCGGTGCGGCGGGTGCGCGGCGGCTGGCTCGCGACCGGACGGCCCTGGGACTACGACACCGAGCGCTACGAACGCCTCTCGGCGGCCCGGGAGGTCGAGCAGCAGGCGATGATCGACTACCAGTCGACGACCGAATGCCGGATGAGCTTCCTGCGCCGCCAGCTGGACGACCCGGCCCTGCAGGGTGATTCGGCATGTGGCCGCTGCGACAACTGCACGGGCCGCCGCGCCGATACGACGGTCGACACCGACGATCTGGCCTCCATCCGCACCCGCCTGGATCGGCCCGGCATCGACCTGTCACCGCGCAAACAATGGCCGTCCGGCATGGCGAAGCTGGGAGTTCCGTTGTCCGGCAAGATCACCGAGGGCGCCGAGACGGGCCGGGTGCTGGGCCGCCTGAGCGACCTGGGCTGGGGTCAGCGGCTGCGCCCCCTGCTCGACGGCCCCGACGATCCGGTCCCCGATCACATCGTCGATGCCTGCATCGCCGTGCTGCGCGAGTGGACCTGGGCCCAGCGCCCCACCGCGGTGCTGGCCCTGCCGTCGCGGACGCATCCGCGCCTGACCGCCGATCTGGCCGCCCGCCTGGCTCGCATCGGCCGCCTGCGCGACCTGGGCACCCTGCCCCCGCGCCCGGGGCGCCCGCCGGTCTCGGCCGCCAATTCGGCCCACCGCGTAGCGGCCCTCTTCGATTCTTGGGAGGCCCCGGACCTCACGGAGCTCGACGGCCCGATCCTGCTGGTGGACGCCCTCACCGACACCGGGTGGACCTTCACCCTCGCCGCCCACAGCCTCCGGCTCGCCGGGGCACCCGCGGTCCTGCCCTTCGCCCTGGCCACACCCAGTTAGACCAGGCCGGGAGAATTCACTCGGCCAGTATCTGCTCGCGCAGGATGTCGGCGTGCCCGCAATGCTGGGCGAGCTCCCGCAACACTTGCAGGTACACCCAGCTGAGCGTGCGAGGCCCGCCCCGGTGGCCGGTCACGACGGTGTCCAGCGGCAGGCCCTCGACCACTTTCCGGGCCGTGGCGCAGGCATCTTGGTGGGCCGCCGCGATCGAGGCGATGGTGTCGTCCGGCGCGAGCCGGAAGGACTCGTCCGGACTCTGCACCAGCCCGAGCTCCCGGCGAGACGTGCCACCCACGCACTCCTCGAACCACACCCGCTGCATCCACGTGACGTGCTTCAGCAACCCGAGCAAGGTCGTCGCCGAAGGAACGAGCCGACGGCGAGCCTGTTCCTCGGTAAGTCCGTCGAGGGTCGCCTCGATCGCGGTGCGATAGTCCTCGATGAACGCGTCGAGCTGGGTACGCTCGTCGTCCAGCAGCACATCGAACGAACCCAACAGAGGTCTCCTGTCATGCGGCGGGCCGAGGGGCCACAGTACTCGGGCTGGTGCCGACGCGGAGGGGACCACGTGGCTGCCGGACACTCGACACCCTCGAATCACAGCACAGCGTGGCCCCGAGTGCATGGCGCACACCCGTTGGGGTGACACACCATTCACTCCGCCTAACGTCCGCGCAGCGTAGTTACACCCGGCCCGGTCAAATCGTCGAGATAGGCGGTGCGGCCCGCCATCACCATCGTCAGCGCGATCGTCGTGCCGCTCACCATCGGACCGGATCCGGCCGCGAAGGGACCGTCGGTCGCTTCGAGGCGCAGCCCCTCGATCATGGTCCGGCTGGGAACAGTGAAGTTGCGACCGGCGTAGAAACGTGCGACTTCGGTCGCGGCTTCGATCGAGGGCTGGCGCGGCATCCCCAGCGGTCGCCGAATGTCCTGGGCGTGCACGACAACCTCCCCCAGCCACGCCGCCGTGTGCCCGGTCGGCGCCGTGGTGCTGGTACGGATCGCCTTGAACCGCTCCAACGTCTCGGCCGGGGTGGCGCCGCGATGTCTTGCCAGCTGACGCTCGTTGTGCTTGTCGAAATCGAACCGGACCCGGACGACACTGGCCAGCCAGGCCAGCCGGCCCGTACTCGCCGCCGCGGTCAGGTGGGCCACCACCTCCTCGACCGTCCAGCGCCCGCAGAGCGACTGCCGCGCCCACTCGCTGCCGTCCAGGCCGGCGAGATCGTCGGCCAGGGCCGCCCGTTCGGTATGGGCCATGGCCCAGAGCTCATCGCTCGTAACGACATCCGACACCCGAGAATCCTCCTGCTCCGAGCCGGCCGGCCCGCCGATAACCTAGCCGCGCGGCCCAGCGGCCACACGGTTGCGCTTCAGAAGGCAGACGGCGCCGCCCCTGCAAACTCATCGACCGCGGCGACCGCCGTACTCGGTCCGCGCGGGCGCCCGGGCCCGGACTCGGACATCAAACGCCGCAGGGCATCCAGACAGTCGATCAGGCGGCCAAGGTCGTTTCAACAGCGGCCTGTCCGCAGTCCAGGTGCCCGCCATGCACCGGCGACTCGCCTAGGCGCGCAGCCGTGCACCTGGCGCCGGTGGCGCCCGATGGGCCACCGGCGTCGAGGCGGTCGTGCCCCGAGCTACTCCGCCGCCACAACCGAGTCGGACACCGCCCGCCTCGCCCCGGTTCCGTGTTAGCGCGATGCGAACATGATCGAGTCGCTATTGTCGGGCGGGTGGCCAGTAAGTCTGCGTCGCCGGCGATCGAGCTGACGGTCGGCGATCATTCGGTGCGGGTGTCCAATCCGGATCGGGTCTACTTCCCCGATACCGGGGCCACCAAGCTCGACCTGGTGCAGTACTACCTGAGCGTCGGCGACGGCATCGTGAACGCGCTGCGGGACCGGCCGTGCATGCTGCACCGATTCCCGAAGGGACTGCCCGGGGGCAAGGTCCACCAGAAGCGGCTGCCCGGGGGCGCACCGGACTGGATTCCCACTGTGCGCGTGTACTTTCCACGCTACGGGCGGCATGCGGACGAACTCTGCGTGCGCGAACTCGCCGATGTCATCTGGGCGGTGCAGATGTCGACCGTGGAGTTCCACCCCTGGAATTCCCGCCGCTTCGACACCGAGAAGCCCGACGAGTGGCGCATCGACCTGGACCCGATGTCGGACTGCCCCTGGTCCCGGGTGCAGCGGGTGGCCGGGGTCGTGCACGAGGTGCTCGACGAGCTCGGCGCGGTCGGGTGGCCGAAGACCTCAGGTGGTAAGGGCCTGCACGTCTACGTGCGCATCGCGCCGGAGTACGGCTTCCAGGACGTGCGCCGGGCCGCACTGGCCTTCGCCCGCGAGGTCGAGCGCCGCGCCCCCGAGGACGTGACGACCACGTGGTGGCGGCGCGACCGCGACCCCTCGCTGCTGTTCGTCGACTACAACCAGAACGCTCGCGACCACACCATCGCCGCCGCCTACTCGGTGCGCGGCAATCCCCAGGCCACGGTCTCCACCCCGGTCCGCTGGGACGAGGTCCCCGACATCGAACCCCGCGACTTCACCATCACGACGGTTCCCGCGCGCTATGCGAAGCTGGGCGACCTGCACGCCGGGATAGATGAGGCGGTCTTCGACATCACCCCCCTGCTGGAATGGGCCGACCGCGAGAACGTCGAGGTCGACCTCGACGAGGACTCCGACACGGCCGACCAGGTCTAGCCCGCCACCCCCACGGCCAATCGCATCCCTGGACGCCGCTCACCCCGGGACCCGTCCCCACGCGATACACCGCCCGACGGTCGCTCGCCGGTTCAGCTCACCGCGGCACCCGTCCCCACGCCATGCGCCGCCGGACGGTCGCACACCGGTTCACCTCACCCCGGCATTCGGCCCCGCACGACGCGTCCCACGCCGATCAGCGGCCGGTGTGCCGCCGCCGATCACACCCGCTACCGTCGAAACCGACCGCCCCGAGCACGTACAGGAGACACCATGACGCCCACCCCCATCGCGCTGGGCCCGACCCGCACCCCGCTGCTGGAGAAGGCGATCACCGCGGCAGGTGGGGAACCGGCCGAGCTCGACCGCGCCCGCGCGCTGATCTGGAACGGCGGCCCTGCCGGATTTCCGGACCGGTTGCCCGCGGGCATCGAGTGGGTGCAGCTGTTCTCGGCCGGCGTGGAGGAATGGTTCGGCACACCCGTCTTCGACCGCCATCGCGACGTCGTATTCACCTCTGCGGCAGGCGCCTTCGCCCACAGCGTCGCCGAGCACACCCTGATGCTGCTGCTGGCCGGCGTGCGCCAGCTGCCCGCGCACCTGGCCGCCCGCGGCTGGCGCCACAAGGAGCTGGCCCCGCGGATGGGCACCCTGCGCGGCGCCACGGTGGCGGTCGTCGGCGCGGGCGGAATCGGCCGCGAGCTGATCGACATGCTCGCGCCGCTGGGCGCGCGGGTGATCGCGGTGAACCGCTCCGGCGCACCGATCGACCGGCCCGGCGTGGTGGAAACCGTTCCCGCCGATCGCCTCTCGGAGATCTGGTCGCGCGTCGATCATGTGGTGGTGGCCGCGCCCGCCACGCGGGAGACCCGCCATCTCGTCGGCAGGGCCGAGCTGGCCCGGCTGAAGCCGACCTCCTGGGTGATCAATATCGCCCGCGGCAGCCTGGTCGACACCGACGCGCTGGTCGAGGCGCTGCGCGCGGGCACGATTGCCGGGGCCGGGCTGGACGTCACCGATCCGGAACCGCTGCCCGATGGCCACCCGCTGTGGGATCTGCCGAATGCGATGGTGACCCCGCACGATTCGAATCCCCACCAGCTGCGCAGCGTCGCCTTCGCCGAGCACGTGACCGATAATGTGTCCCGCTTCGTCCAGGGCCGCGAGCTGCTCGCCCGTATCGACGTTGCGGCCGGCTACTGAGGGCGCCTAGGAAACCGCGCCGTCCGGATCGATGAACTCCAGCCCGGTGATCATGTCCGGGACAATCCGCACGATGTGGTCCCCCGGCCCCGGCAACCACGGCCGCAGCCGCTCGCGGTAGCGCTTCGCCTCGACCGGATCCTCGATCATTTCGGTTGTCCCGGTGACGATCACGCACCAACCGCGACGCGTGTGTTCGTCGATGCGATCGGCCTCGTACGCGACCACCTGCCGCTCCGCGGACAGGGTCGCGCTGTGATTCGTGCGCACCACGATGGTCTCGCCGTCGACGAGATGGTTGACCGGGCGAATGGTCGGCAATGCGTACCGCGAGAACACGATTCGGCCGAACGGCACCAGGGCCAGCCGCCGCAGCGATTCCGCCGATGTCAGGTCGCGGGAGGACTGTGGCGCTCGGGGACCCCCATCGGACATGATCCCGCCCGGCCCGGTTGCGCTGGACGGCCTCGGGTACTCCTCGGCTCGGCTGTTCATTGCGATGTCCGCCCCGCTGATCATGAACCTGTTGTTCCGGGTCACATGAAGATTCCCGAAAGCGGCCCCGATCAAACCCCGGATATCCGAACGGCCGAAGTTACGGTGGCGACCGGCGACTGCACGCGGATCACTGTCCCGCGGCGCGGAACCGTCCGATCCGGCGCGCCGCGGAATCGGGCTCATTAGTTGAATCCGTCCAGCCGTCGGCGAGTTCGGCCAGCGCGAACCAGGCCGCGTGCACCCGCTCGTCGGCGGCGTCGTCCGCCGTCCGCAGCAGCGCGATCGCGCGTACCTGCGCGGCGGCCATGCCGTCGACCAGCGAGCCCAGCGATTGGGCGTGCGGACCGCGGATGTACCGACCCACCCAGTCGTCGATTCGCACGATGAGTTCGGCTCGGCGGCTGTCGATTTCGGCGGTGCGCAACGGTAAGTCACGCCTGGCCAGATGCAGTTCGGCAAGTGCGCGGGCCCAGCCGGTCACCGGATGGGTGTCGGGCTCGTCGCCGATGTGCCCGCAGAATGCCGCGAGCAGCTCGTGCCAATCGGGCAGAGCGGCGCCGGGACCACCGGCCCAACTCTGGGGATCGCCGGGTTGCGGTACGTACACCTCGTGTACCTCCCAGGACTGCGGCGTGCGGGAGCGGTCTGCACAACCCCTTGCAGACCGCACCGCGCCCGCTATCACTCTGTGTGCGCACCCGGCACCGCACACACGGGTACCGGACCGCGAGCCCGGCGCGGCAAGGGCGGGCCGCGCCGGATCCGGTGCGCCGCAATCGCGAAGGGACATCTACTGCGGCACCGGGTGCACATTCCAGCATGCACGTTCCCGGCGGCCCTCTCACTGCCCTTTCGGTGGCCCAACGGTGACCGTTGGGACCGGGATCGCACACCGCCTGGCCGCCGGTGCGGGACACCGTTACGCTTGTTCAGGCTTCGGGGGGATTCGGGTGAAAGGTGTGTTTCAGCGTGAGTTGGTCTTTCACCCCGGATGAGTTCGCACACATCTGGCGCGAGACCGGCCTGGACCGTCACCCGTTCCCGATCCGGATCCTGGAAAGCCCGCACACCGAGGCACAGGCAGAGGCGCTGCACGGAGAGCTGCAGGGCCGCCTGCCGTCGGGCTACGATCCGGATCTGTCTGCGTGCCTGCGCATTCTGGCCCGCCCGCACACCCGGGTGGTGGCCATCGGCGGCGGGCACACGCCCGGAAGCGAGATCCGAGCCCTGGGCGCCACCGTCTACGACCATGCGGTGCTGGCCGTGCAGGACTCCGGGCCGTCCGCGGATTTCGGTGGACACGTACATATTTCGATCGGACACAGTGCCAAGCTGGGCAACCGGATCGCCGCGCTGCTGCCGGACGCCCCGCCGGGACGGGAGCCCGCACGCACGGCCGCCGCCGAGGCGATCCGCGACGAGGAGACCGTGGTCGCCGCCGACCCGGTGGCGCCCCGCATCCGGCGGCTGCTGCTCAAACCCCATACCGCCGAGGGGCATATCCGCATCGAACCGCGGCTGGACCGCGAGACTCCGCCCGCACCGGTCTATTACACCTGGATCGACGTCGCCGGGGACGGCCGCTACCTGATCCGCGCGGGCGATCAGGTTCATCTGGCGCCCGCCTCGGTCCCACAGATCGCCGCCCACCTGCAGAAGCGCATTCCGCGATGACGACGACCGATCACCCGGCAGCCGCACATACAGATCGCCGCCCACCTGCAGAAGCGCATTCCGCGATGACGACGACCGATCACCCGGCAGCCGCACATACAGATCGCCGCCCACCTGCAGAAGCGCATTCCGCGATGACGACGACCGATCACCCGGCAGCCGCACATACAGATCGCCGCCCACCTGCAGAAGCGCATTCCGCGATGACGACGACCGATCACCCGGCAGCCGCACATACAGATCGCCGCCCACCTGCAGAAGCGCATTCCGCGATGACGACGACCGATTACCCGGCGGCCGCGCATACCGCGCCGTGTCCGGCACAGCGCCGATCTGCCGCGTCCGCGCGATCCGGAAAACGCGGCACACCTGCACAAACGTATGCTGTGCTGAAGTGCAACGACATCGTTTCACATCCCGGCCCGGCCCCGGTGCCGTTAGGCTGGGCACGACCGAGGAGAGCCCGAGGGGGTGCGCAGTGACGACCGATTCCAGCCAGGCCGACATCGCCCGATTCCTGCAGGCGGCACGGACCGGCACAGTACGTTTCGACACGGACGCGGCGCGCAGCTGCGCCGCGCTGTACGAGGACCAGGCCGAGAGGTTGCTGTCGTTACAGCAGAACCTGGAGTCGGCGTCGCGGTTGGAGGGTTTCGGCGGCTTCTTCTCCGCGCAGCAGTTGCAGGCCGGGTTCGCCCGCAAGGCCCGCGACGCCGCCGAGGCGCTGGACAGGTACATCGCGGCCTCCTACCGGATGAAGGAGGCCTTCCTGATCAGCGGCGGACTGTACGCGGAGGCCGACGCCGCCAATGCCGCTGCCCTGCGGGCAATCTCGTCGAGGCTACTCCGATGAGCGCCGCGCAACCGCGCCGCAGCGACCCCGAATACATCAGTGCGATGGAACATTTCGAGTCGATGCCGCCGCAGGAGATCTACGCGAAGGCCCAGCAGATTGATGCCGCGCAGATTCTGCAGGCGTCGACGGTGTGGCTGGAGAGCGCCGCCGCCATCGCCGGGTCGATGCCGATCACCGGCAATTCCAGTGACCAGGTGATGAATTCGGCGGGCTGGGAGGGCGCGGCCGCCGACGCCGCGCGCGCCGGCGCCCGCAGCCTCGCCGCCGCCCTGGACGAACTGGCCGAGGTGATGGCCGAGGTCGGCGGCCGGCTGGGTGCGGTGGCCGCCGCGGCCGAGGCGGTGAAGCTTGCCGTGGCCCCGCCCGGCGAGGCCGGACCGATCGGCGCCATTGCCCGCGTCCTGGAGGGCGCGCGCGTCATCGATGCCCAGCAGGTCCAGGAGACGCTGCGCCAAGAGGCGGTGATGGCGATGAACATGATCTACAAACCCGCATATTCGGTGGCGGGCACCGGCGTTCCGGCCCTACCCGACCCCCCCGAGCTCCCGGGCGCCACCACCCCGAGCACCCCGCACGCGAATACCACTGCGCCGCAACAACATCTGCCCCAGCAGCAACCCTCCGCCCCCCACCAACAGCAGCCTTCGCAAAACCCCACTCCCCCAGCAACTCCCGCGCCGTCACAGTCGACCCCGAACACGGCACCACCACCGACCACCCACGCCCCCGCCCCACAGTCGACGGCCCCCGCCCCACAGACGCCTACCCCCGCCCCACAGTCGACGGCCCCCGCCCCACAGGCGCCTGCGCCCGCAGCGCCTGCGCCCGCAGCGCCCGCGCCCGCAGCGCCCGCGCCCGCAGCACCCGAATCATCAAGCCCCCCAGCACCTCCGGCGCCCGCGACACCGGCGGGCCCACCCCTCAACGACCCGGGCGGTCAGCCGGGCATCACCGGTCCCATCCCGAACAGCACGGCAGCACCCGCCCCGGGCCAGTCCGGCGTCACTCCCGACCACTGAACCTGGCGGTGCGGCGCGCGAAGCGGCGGATCGCCGCCGCCGTGTGAGGGACCCCTCACGACTAGTCCGTCCGTGCGCGGCGATCCCGTCCGGATGCCATCCCGGCACAAGCTGCCGGAACGGGAAACCGTTACACCTTGACCAGGTCGTCGGCGTGAATAACGGGGCGCTGCATGCCTTCCGGGAGTTCGTTCGTGGAACGCCCGATCATGGTCTGCAGTTCGGTGCTGTCGTATTCGGCGACGCCACGGGCGACCACCGCGCCGTCGGGGGCGATCAGGTCGACGACGTCGCCGCCGTAGAAGCGGCCGCGTACGCCGGTGATGCCGGCGGCGAGCAACGAGTGGCGGCGCTCGGCCACCGCGCGCACCGCACCGTCGTCGAGCAGGACGGCGCCGCGGCTGTCGGCGGCATGGCGGACCCAGAACTTCCTGGCGGACAGGCGAACCGGGCGCGCGGCGAACGCCGTCCCGGCGCTCGCGCCACTCAGCGCGGCCTCGGCGTCGGCGGCGGCGGCCAGCAGCACCGGCACCCCGGCGTCGGCGGCCAGCCGCGCCGCGGACAGTTTCGAGGCCATGCCGCCGGTGCCGAGCGCGCCGCCGCTGCCCGCGATCACCCCGTCCAGATCGGCGCTGCTGCGCACCTCGGGAATGAAGGTCGCCGAACCCTTGCGCGGGTCGCCGTCGTAGAGGCCGTCCACATCGGACAGCAGGACCAGGGCGTCGGCGCCGACCAGGTGCGCGACCAGCGCGGCCAGCCGGTCGTTGTCGCCGAAGCGGATCTCGTCGGTGGCGATGGTGTCGTTCTCGTTGACGACCGCGATCGCATGCAACGCCCGCAGCCGGTCCAGGGTGCGCTGGGCGTTGCGGTGATGTTCGCGCCGGGAGAAGTCACCGGCGGTCAGCAGCACCTGCCCCACCGTGCGGCCGTACCGTCCGAAGGAGGTCCCCCACGCATGCGCCAGGGCCAGCTGCCCGACGCTCGCCGCCGCCTGCTTGGTCGCCAGGTCTTTCGGCCGCGAGGACAACCCGAGCGGGGCGATGCCCGCCCCGATGGCGCCGGAGGACACCACGACAACATCGGATCCCGCGCGCATCCGCGCCTCGACGGCATCGGCCAGCCGATCGAGCCGGCCCGTGTCCAGCCCGCCCTCGAGGCTCGTGAGCGCCGATGACCCGATCTTGACCACCACGCTGCGTGCCGACGCGATCGCCCGGCGCGCCTCACTCAACTCGCTGTCCGAATCCACCTGTGTCATACCGGAACTCATCAACCTTCACCCGAACCGATCAGCACCACAATAGTTTCCGCATGCCGCCGCCCGCACGAGTCCGTCGCGCAGATCACACCGCGCGGCGGCGGACTACCCGGGCGGGAGAACGCATTTCGCTGACGAAACGCGGAGGGCATCGAGGGCAGGCCGGGGTCACCCGCTGCCCGGACCGCCGCGTCCGTTCGGAGGCCCGGCAACGAATGCGGGTCCCTGCAACGAATGCGACGCGCTGCGATCATTCGGATATTTCGTCCTCGGTGACCAGACCACGGCGAACCCGGGAGGCATGCTTCCGCTCGGCGGCCGAGATGCGGTCGCTCTGATCGAGGCGCGGGTCCACGCCGCGACGAGTCAGCAGCGTCTCGACCCCGGCGGAAATCGCGGGCTCCCAGTCGAAGCAGTAATCCGCGATGGTCACCGACGCGCCCGGCTCGGCACCCATCTTGACCAGCTGCTCCTCGACACCGAGCCGGGCCAGCCGGTCGGCCAGGTAGCCCACGGCCTCGTCGTTGTCGAACTGGGTCTGGTGCACCCAGCGCTCGGGCCGCTCGCCGATCACAATGAACCCGCCCTCGACCTCGGGATCCCGAATGACCCGGAAACCGCTGTCGCCCTTGGCGACCGGGCGAATGACCTGCCGCTTCGGCTCCGCCTTCGGATGCGCGGCTCGGTACTGCGCCACCATCTCGGCCAGGGCGAAGGTCAAGGGCCGCAAGCCTTCCCGGCTCACCGCGGAGATCTTGAAGACGGGCCAGCCGCGCTCGGCGAACTCGGGCGTCACGAAGTCGGCCAGCTCGTCGGCATCGGGGACATCGGCCTTGTTCAGGATGACCACGCGCGGCCGATCGGCCAGATCGCCCAGACCGGCGTCGCCCTTCAGCGCGGGCTGGTACGCGGCCAGCTCGGCCTCGAGCGCGTCCACGTCCGAGACCGGATCGCGCCCGGGTTCCAGGGTGGCGCAGTCCACCACGTGCGCGAGCACCGCGCACCGCTCGATGTGCCGCAGGAAGTCCAGCCCGAGGCCGCGGCCGTCGCTCGCACCGGGAATCAGACCGGGCACATCGGCCACGGTGAAGGTCGTGTCACCCGACTGCACCACGCCGAGGTTCGGCACCAGCGTCGTGAAGGGATAGTCCGCGATCTTGGGCTTGGCCGCCGACAGCACCGAGACGAGCGAGGACTTGCCGGCCGACGGAAAGCCGACCAGCCCCACGTCCGCTACCGATTTGAGCTCGAGGACGAGATCGCGCTCCTGCCCGTCCTCGCCGAGCAGCGCGAAACCGGGCGCCTTGCGCGATTTGGACACCAGCGCGGCATTGCCCAGCCCGCCGCGTCCGCCCTGCGCGGCCACGTACGTCGCGCCCGCGCCGATCAGATCCGCCACTACCTCGCCGTCGGGGCCCAGCACGACGGTGCCGTCGGGCACCTTCAGCAGCAGATCCTGGCCCTGCTTCCCGTCGCGGTTGCCTCCCTCGCCGGGCTTGCCGTTGCCGCCCTTGGCGTGCGGATGGAAGTGGAAGTCCAGCAGGGTGTGCACGTTCGGGTCGACCTCGAGGATCACATCCCCGCCGTTGCCACCATTACCGCCGTCGGGTCCACCCAGCGGCATGAACTTCTCACGACGCACCGAGGCACATCCGTGGCCGCCCTTGCCCGCGTGCACGTGCAAGACGACACGGTCGATGAACTTGGACATATCGGTGATCATCCTCCTTCAGGACTGTTCGTTTGCAACGCCACCCGGACGAGCGGCACCTGTAGACAGCAAAGCGGGCCAGGGGTTCTGACAAACCCTGACCCGCTTCGGAAAAAGCTTGTGGAGCGAACTCCGGTGCGCCGGTCAGGCCTGCACCGGCTCCGGAACCACGATGTTCACGGTCTTGCGGCCACGCTTGGTGCCGAACTGCACCGCGCCCGCCTCGAGGGCGAACAGCGTGTCGTCGCCGCCACGGCCGACGTTCACGCCGGGGTGGAAGTGCGTGCCGCGCTGGCGAACCAGGATCTCGCCGGCCTTGACGGCCTGACCGCCGAAGCGCTTCACGCCGAGCCGCTGGGCATTCGAGTCGCGACCGTTGCGCGAGCTGGATGCACCCTTCTTATGTGCCATTTCAGAACTCCTCGTGCCGGGGTGCGAACCCCTGGTCGGACTACTTGATGCCGGTGACCTTCAGGACCGTCAGCTTCTGACGGTGGCCCTGACGCTTGTGGTAGCCGGTCTTGTTCTTGAACTTGTGGATGCGGATCTTCGGACCCTTGGTCTGGTCGATGATCTCGGCGGAGACCGAAACCTTCGCCAGCTTGTCCGCATCGGTGGTCAGCTCAGCGCCATCGACGACGAGCACGGGCGCCAGCGACACCGCGCTGCCCAGCTCACCCTCGATCTTCTCGACCTTCACCAGGTCACCGACCGCGACCTTGTACTGCTTTCCGCCGGTCTTGACGATCGCGTACGTTGCCATCGGTCGGCTGCCCTCTTCTCTGCTAGTGCTCGGCACTCTGCTCGCGGCGGTTTGCCGGTTCACACCGGAAAACCACCGTACGACTGGTCTGGTAATCACGCCGCCTCAGCGCTTGGTGGCCCTTGCGGAGCCTTGAGAGCTCGTTCGAACCGGGGCCACGGGCACAGCACAAGACAGTGCTGTCGCCGAGCAGCGACTGTCCAAGATTACAGGACGCGGCCTGCTGTACCTAATCGGGCCCGGGCCGCACGCACCCACCGACTCGACGCTCGGCGGCCCCGCCCAGCTCGGGCCCGCCATGCCCGCAGGTACGCAGGGGTGAACTCGCCGCAACCGCGCGCGGGCTCAGGAAAGCCCGTGGCCCCGCCGTCGAGACGGCGGGGCCACGGGCTGTGATCGATCACTCAGTCGTTCTGCTCCGGGGCGCCCGCAGCGCGACCCGCACCACGACGGCGCGGGCGACTGCGCGGCACCACGACCGGCGGCTCGAAATCGGTGAGCGAGACCGCGGGGGCCTGCGACTGGTCCGAGCTGTTCAGCACGAACACCGCCGCGGTGTTGTCGGTGCTCGGCGCGGACGACGTGCGGGCCACCCGGCGACGCTCCCGACGCACCGGGGCCGACGCGGATGTCGCCGTGGCGGCGTGGGCCGGGGCCGCCTGCGACCGATCGGAGTCACGATGCGGCTGCGCGGTATCGGCGCCCGAGTCGGCATGCGCTGCAGCCGGTTCGCGGTGGGCGGTGCCATTTTCACCCGCCGCGACACGGTCCGGCGCACTCTCCGCCGGGGTCGAAGCAGCGGTGGCAGATCCATCCGGCTCCCGGGTCGATGCCGACTCCGATGCCGCATGCTCCCGGCCCGCCTCGCGACCGGACCGCATCCGGCGCCGACGGGTGCGAACGCCCTCGTCGGCCTGAGCCGCCGCGCCGGACACCTCCGCCGCCTCCGGCTGTGCCTCCGACTCAACCGCTTCGGCCTCGGCAGCCTGCACGCCGTGGGCCTGCGCCTCGTGCGGCTCGACATCCTCGCCGTGATGCGCCGCCATGGCCAGCGCCACCGGATGCGCCCGCCGGGCGGCCGCCTCCTCCTCCGCGGCATGCGCATCGACCGGAGCGGGGATCGCGACGACCGGAGCCGGTGCGGCCGGCTTCTCCTTGTCCTTGCGGCGACGCCGGCCCTCGCGACGGCCCGCGCCCTCCTCGGCGGGTGCGGATTCGACCGGGTAGTCGTGCACCAGGATGCCGCGACCGTGGCAGTGCTCGCAGGTAGTCGAAAACGCCTCGACCAGTCCGGTGCCCAGCTTCTTGCGGGTCATCTGGACCAGACCCAGCGAGGTGACCTCCGACACCTGGTGCCGGGTGCGATCGCGCCCCAGCGCCTCGGTCAGCCTGCGCAGCACCAGATCCCGGTTGGACTCGAGCACCATGTCGATGAAGTCGACGACGATCATGCCGCCGATGTCGCGCAGCCGCATCTGGCGCACGATCTCCTCGGCCGCCTCCAGGTTGTTGCGGGTGACCGTCTCCTCGAGGTTGCTACCGCCCGCGCCGGTGAACTTGCCGGTGTTGACGTCGATGACGGTCATCGCCTCGGTGCGGTCGATCACCAGCGTGCCGCCCGAGGGCAGCCACACCTTGCGATCCAGGGCCTTGGCCAGCTGCTCGTCGATGCGGAAACTGCCGAAGACGTCGACACTCTGGTTGTCGTACTGCTCGACGCGGGCCAGCAGATCCGGCGCGACGGTGCGGATGTAGTTCTCGACCGTCGTCCACGACCGCTCGCCCTCGATGACGAGCTTGGAGAAGTCCTCGTTGAACAGGTCACGGATGACCTTGACCAGCAGGTCCGGCTCCTCGTAGAGCGTCTTGGGCGCGCCCGAGCCGTTCTTGGACTGCTCCTCGATGGTCTTCCAGGTGGCCTGCAGCCGCTCCACGTCGCGGGCCAGCTCGGCCTCGGCCACGCCCTCGGACGCGGTGCGGATGATCACCCCGGCGTCCTGCGGCACGATGTCGCGCAGAACCTCCTTGAGGCGCTTGCGCTCGGTATCGGGCAGCTTGCGGCTGATGCCGGTGGAGGTGCCGCCGGGTACGTACACCAGGAAGCGACCGGCCAGGCTGATCTGAGTGGTCAGGCGGGCACCCTTGTGCCCCACCGGATCCTTGCTGACCTGCACCAGCACGGTGTCGCCGGGCTTGAGCGCCTGCTCGATCTTCCGCTCCTTGCCGCCGAGCCCGGCGGCCTCCCAGTTCACCTCGCCGGCGTACAGCACGCCGTTGCGACCGCGGCCGATGTCGACGAAGGCCGCCTCCATGCTCGGCAGCACGTTCTGCACCCTGCCCAGGTACACGTTGCCGACCATCGACGCCGAACCGGTGCTGGTCACGAAGTGCTCGACCAGGATGTTGTCCTCGAGCACCGCCACCTGGGTGACCGCGCTCGGGTGGTCGGTGAAGTCCTTCTCACGCACGACCATCACCCGGTCCACCGACTCGCGGCGGGCCAGGAACTCGGATTCGGTCAGGATCGGCGGGCGACGGCGCCCGGCCTCGCGGCCGTCGCGACGGCGCTGGCGCTTGGCCTCCAGGCGGGTCGAGCCGCTGATGCCCTGCACCTCGTCGACCGAGGCGGATGCGCGCCGTTTGTTGCGCGGCTCGCGCTCGTGCACGACGGTGTTCGGCGGATCGTCGTCCGACGGCTCGGACTCGGCATCCTCACCGGCCTTGCGGCGGCGACGGCGACGACGGCGGCGGGTCGAGCCCTCCGGCTCCGCTTCACCCTCGGACGCGCTCTCCTCGCCCTCGGTGTCGGCGGAATCCTCGGCGGATTCGGCGGATTCGGCCGGCTCGTCGATCTCGTCGGACTCGTCGTTCTCGTCGCCGTCGTTGTCCGCGGACTGCTCGCCCCGGCCCCGGCCCCGGCCGCGGCGACCCCGGCGGCGGCGGCGCGAACGGCCGCCGTCATCGGTGTCGTCGTGGGACTGATCGTCGTCCCAGTCGCTGGTCGCGGCGGCGTCCTCGGTCTCGGCGGAATCGTCGGACTCGGCCGCGACGGCCTCGGAACCCCGGGCCGATTCGGCCCGAGCGGGCTTGTCCTGCGTGGTGGAGCCCGTGACGACCGGTTCCTCCGCCGTGCGCTCCTCGGCGCGCTCCTGCTCGGCCTTGGCCTGCCGGGCCGCCCGGCGCTGACGGCGGGCCTCCTCGGCGGCCGCGGCATCCGGCGACAGGAACAGCGGCGCGGCAACCACCGCGGGCTGTTCGAAGGTGACCGGCTCGACGGTCTGTGGCTGGTGACTCTGGAAGGGGCTGGTGAACAGCGACTGCCGACGCGGCTCGGCCGGCTCGGCGGGCTTGCCGGGGGCGGACTCCTCGGCGGCCTGCGCCGCGACCGCTGCCTCCGGGGCGGCAATTGTCACC
Organism: Nocardia albiluteola; assembly: GCF_018860155.1. Lineage (GTDB taxonomy): Bacteria > Actinomycetota > Actinomycetes > Mycobacteriales > Mycobacteriaceae > Nocardia > Nocardia albiluteola. The sequence goes on along the minus strand of NZ_JAHKNI010000004.1, from coordinate 381,995 downwards.
GGCTCGGGAGCCGACTGCTCGACCGGCTCCGCGGGCGCGGTCTCGGCCGGTGTGGTTTGCGCTGCTGCGGCCTCGACCGGTTCGGCGGGTACGAACGCCTCCCGCACGGATTCGGCGACCGTACGGTCGAGGCTCGATTGGGCGCTGCGTGCCTCGGACCCCATGTCGGTCAGATGGGCCAGAATGCGTTTGCTGGTGGTTCCCAGCAGCTTCGCCAGCGCGTGCACCCGGATACGTTCCGGCAACTGCGCCGCCTCCCCTACCCCTGGCGCCGACGCCGGCGCGCGTCCATTGTTTTCTTGCGACGTTTCCTGCGGCTCTTGATCGGCCACGAAATCTCCTCGGACCCCCGGGCGCGTCCCACTCACATACGAGAGTGACGCGGCCGACGCGGGGGCGCTGTCTGTTCGCCTGCCGCCCCGTGGACGTCAGGCCATATGGTCTTCGCTCCGCGTAACCCGTTATCACGGTGTTTGTCGTCGTTCGGGTAACCGATCACGCGGCGCCTGGCTGTTGGCTTCCAACACCAGGGCCCGAGCGCTCATCCAGCGTGCGCCGGACAGCCGAGTCTTGGTAACCGTCCGGGGCAGCGATGATCGGCGTCGAGCCGAGGTGCCATGCGGTTGCGCTCCTCACCAGCATATACGGCCGATATCGAAGCACATCCACAGCCAGTATCCCACACCCGAGGTAGTTACCCTGCCTTCACTGTGCCTGAGTTGCCGCCGCCGGACTTCCGGGCGACCGCACGACCAGCACCCGGATGGCATTGCGGGCATCCGGGACGAGCGAGGCGAGAGTGTGCGGGACCAGCGACTACTGGGCGAACTGCGGGAACCAGAGGGCGATCTCGCGCTTGGCGGATTCGGGCGAGTCCGAGCCGTGCACGAGGTTGTACTGGGTCTCCAGGGCGTAGTCGCCGCGGATGCTGCCCGGGACCGCCTTCTCGACCGGGTCGGTGCCGCCGGCGATCTGGCGGAAGGCGGCAATGGCGCGCGGGCCCTCGAGGACCGCGGCAACAACCGGCCCCGAGGTGATGAACTCGATAAGCGAGCCGTAGAACGGCCGCTCGGCGTGCTCGGCGTAATGGGCGGCCGCGAGCTCCTGCGGCACCTGCTTCAGCTCCAGCTCGGCAATCTTCAAGCCTTTGCGCTCGATGCGGGTGATGATCTCACCGACCAGGCCACGGGCCACGCCGTCCGGCTTGATGAGTACCAACGTCTGCTCAGTCACGCGGGCAACTCTAACCGGCACGCCCGTGGTACCACGAACCACCGGGTCGTATCGTCGTCCGGCCCGCGGTGACGCCGGGCGCCGCTAAGCGCGCTGACTCGGCAGCAGGCCGCGATCCATGCGCTTTTTGACATCGGCGCGCAGGATGAAGATGAACGCCCACACCGAGACGAAGACGATGCCGATGATGCCGATGGACAGGTGGATGAACGCCCCCACCAGCAGCAGCACCTGCATCGCCACATTGAATCCCAGCGCCCACGGGCGCCGCTGCAGCCCGGCGCCGAGGATCATCAGCACCGCCAAGCCCACCAGATAGGTGATGGACCACCAGCTCAACCCGCCGCCGACCGAGGCGACCACCGGCAGGGCCAGCAGCACGGTGATGGCCTCGAGCACCAGCGCACCGGCCATCACCCCGCGAAAGCCCTTCCACGGGTCGGTGGCCGGGGGCGGCACGGATTCCTTGTTGGAGGCTGCGTCATCGGACATGGCTAAGCAGGATCCTTTCCGAACAGCGAGCGGGCCGCGCCCGCGGTGACGACCGATCCGGTGACCACGATTCCCGCCCCGGACACCGGCTCGCCCGCATCGCCCGCCTCCTCGGCCAGGGCGATGGCGGTTTCGACCGCATCGGCGAGGGTGTCCGCGGTGACGACCCGTTCGTCGCCGAACCGCTGGACGGCGATATTCGCCAGATCGTCGACGGGCAGCGCCCGGGGAGAGCCGTTGGTGGTCACAACGATCTCGTCGAAGACCGGCTCGAGCGCCTCCAGGATGCCCGCCGCATCCTTGTCGCCCAGCACCGCGATCACCCCGATCAGCTTGCGGAAATCGAACTCGTCGGTCAGCGTCGCGGCCAGGGCCTTCGCGCCGTGCGGGTTGTGCGCGGCGTCCAGGAAGATGGTGGGCGCGCTGCGCATGCGCTCCATCCGCCCCGGGCTGATCGCGCTCGCGAATCCGGCACGGACGGCGTCGATGTCGAGCTGCCGGTCCGCGCCCGCGCCGAAGAACGCCTCGACCGCCGCCAGCGCGAGCGCGGCATTGCGAGCCTGATGTTCCCCGTGCAGGGGCAGGAAGATCTCGTCGTACACGCCGCCCAGGCCCTGGATCTCGAGCACCTGCCCGCCGACCGCGATGCGGCGCGAGAGCAGCCGGAACTCCGACCCCGCGCGGGCAACGGCGGCGTCGGCCTCGACCGTCCGGCGCAGCAGCACATCCATCGCCTCGGGCTCCTGCTCGGCGATGACGGCGACGGTCTCGCGCGGGGACAGCGGATCCTCGGGCGCCTTCTTGATGATCCCGGCCTTCTCCTTGGCGATGGAGGCGAGATCGTTGCCCAGATAGTCCATGTGGTCCATGCCGATCGGGGTGATCACCGCGACCTGGCCGTCGACGACGTTGGTGGCGTCCCAGGTGCCGCCCATGCCGGTCTCCACGACCGCGACGTCCACGGGCGCCTCGGCGAACGCCGCGTAGGACATCGCGATGAGGACCTCGAATTTGCTCAGCCGCGGCCCGCCCGCGGCCTCGGACTGCTTGTCGATCATCTCGAGGTAGGGCTGCAGTTCCCGGTAGATCTCGACGTACTTGCCGGGCGTGATGGGCTCGTTGTCGATCGCGATGCGCTCGGTGGCCAGCTGCAGGTGCGGGCTGGTGATGCGGCCGGTGCGCCGATGCAGCGCGGTCAGCAGCGCGTCGATCATCCGGGTGACCGAGGTCTTGCCGTTGGTGCCCGCAATCTGGATGGAGGGATAGGTGCGCTGCGGCGAGCCGAGCAGATCCAGCAGGGCCACGATCCGGGTCAGCGAGGGCTCGAGTTGCCGCTCACCCCAGCGCTGGTCGAGTTCGGCCTCGACCAGCGCCATCTCGGCCAGATCCACGGGGGACGGCCCGGAATGCAGGCGATCGGGTGCTCCGAAATCCGGCGAATTCACGTGCTCTCCCTTCACTTCCCGGCCGCCAGCCGCGCGATCTCCTCGAGACGCACGGTGATTCGCGCCACCTCGGATTCCGCGACGTCCCGGCGGGTGCGGATCTTCGCCACCACGTCGTCCGGGGCCTTGGCCAGGAAGGCCTCATTGCCGAGTTTGGCCGTGGTACCGGCCATCTCCTTCTGCGCGGTGGCCAGATCCTTCTCGAGGCGGCGGCGTTCGGCGTCGAGGTCGACCGTGCCGGAGGTGTCGAGTTCGACGGTGACCGTCGCGCCCGACAGCCGCACCTCGAGCGACGCGGTGGCGGTGAAGTCGTCCCCGGGCTCGGTGAGCCGGGCCAGGTTCGCGATCTCGGCCTGCTGCGCAACCAGATCCGCGGCCTCGATGCCGATCAGCCTGGCCGCGACCTTCTGCTTGTCGGTCAGGCCCTGGTCGCTGCGGAACCGCCGGATCTCGCTGATCATGCGCTGGGCATCCGAAATGCGGCGCGCGGCAACCTTATCGGCCGCGACGCCCGAAGCCTGCGGCCAGCTGGCGACGACAATGGAATCACCCTCGCCCCCGGCGGTCAGCGCCTGCCACAGGGATTCGGTGACGAACGGGATCGCCGGATGCAGCAGGCGCAGTACGGAATCCAGCACATTGCCGAGCACGATGCGGGTACTCGCGGCACGCTCGTCGGACTCGGCGAATTGCACCTTCGCCAATTCCAGGTACCAGTCGCACAGTTCGTCCCAGGCGAAGTGGTACAGCCCCTCGCATGCCTTGCCGATCTCGTAGCGATCGAAGGCCGAATCGACCTCGGCCCGAGCGGCTTCCAGCCGATCCAGGATCCACCGGTCGGTATCGGTCAGGGTGGCCCGATCGGGCAGCTCGCCCGGCGCCGCGCCGTTCATCAGCGCGAACTTGGTGGCGTTGAACAGCTTGGTGACGAAGCTGCGCGAGGCCGTCACGTGCGGGGTGCCCACGGACAGGTCGCTGCCCGGCTGGGCGCCGCGCGCGAGGGTGAATCGCGTTGCGTCCGCACCGTATTCGTCGATCCACTCCAGCGGGTCGACACCGATGCCCTTGGACTTGGAGTACTTGCGGCCGAACTCGTCACGAATCAGGCCGTGCAGGAACACGTCCCGGAACGGCACCTGCGGCTCGCCGGCCGGCTTGCCCGCCGTGAGGACCGCATCGTCGGCGACGAACGTGCCGAACATCATCATCCGCGCCACCCAGAAGAAAAGGATGTCGTAGCCGGTCACCAGCACGCTGGTGGGATAGAACTTCGCCAGCTCCGGGGTCGCGTCGGGCCAGCCCATGGTCGAGAAGGGCCAGAGCCCGGAGGAGAACCAGGTGTCCAGCACGTCGGGGTCCTGCACCCAGCCCTCGGGGGCCTGCTCGTCCGGTCCGACACAGGCGATCTCGCCCTCCGGGCCGTACCAGATCGGAATGCGGTGGCCCCACCACAGCTGGCGCGAGATGCACCAGTCGTGCATGTTGTCCACCCACTCGAACCAGCGCGGTTCCTGGCTCGCGGGGTGAATCGTGGTGTCCCCGTTGCGAACCGCGTCGCCTGCGGCCTTGGCGAGGGATTCCACCTTCACCCACCACTGCATGGACAGGCGGGGCTCGATCGGCTCGCCGGAGCGCTCGGAATGCCCGACGCTGTGCACGTACGGCCGCTTCTCCGCGGCGATCCGGCCCTCCTGCGCCAGGCGCTCGCGGATCTTGACGCGGGCCTCGAACCGATCCATGCCATCGAATTCGGTTCCGCTTTCGGCGATCTTGCCGGTCTTGTCCATGATGGTGGGCATGGGCAGGCCGTGACGCAGGCCGAGCTCGAAGTCGTTGGGATCGTGCGCGGGGGTGATCTTGACTGCGCCGGAACCGAATTCGGGGTCGACGTAGTCGTCCGCAACGACCGGGATCTGCCGGCCGGTGATCGGGTGGTAGAGGGTGGTGCCGACGAGCGCGGCGTAGCGCTCGTCCTCCGGATGCACCGCGACCGCGGTATCGCCGAGCATGGTCTCCACTCGGGTGGTGGCCACGATCACGTGCGGCTCATCGTCCTTCAGCGACCCGTAGCGCAGCGAGACCAGCTCGCCCTCGACGTCCTCGTACTTCACCTCGACGTCGGAGATCGCCGTCTCCAGCACCGGGGACCAGTTCACCAGGCGCTCGGCGCGGTAGATCAGGCCCGCGTCGTACAGGCGCTTGAAGATGGTCTGCACGGCCCGGGACAGGCCCTCGTCCATGGTGAAGCGGTCGCGGTTCCAGTCCACGCCGTCGCCGAGGCGACGCATCTGGCCCTGGATCGCACCACCGGATTCGTGCTTCCAGTCCCAGACCTTCTGCACGAACAGCTCGCGGCCGAAGTCCTCCTTGGACTTGCCGTCGGCGGCGAGCTGCTTCTCGACCACGGACTGGGTGGCGATGCCGGCGTGGTCCATGCCGGGCAGCCACAGCACCTCGTAGCCCTGCATCCGCTTGCGGCGGGTGAGCAGGTCCATGATCGTGTGATCGAAGGCGTGGCCCATGTGGAGGTTGCCGGTGACGTTGGGCGGGGGCAGCACGATCGAGTAGGGGGGCTTGTCGCTGCTCGCGTCGGCCGCGAAGTAACCAGCGGCTACCCAGTGCTCGTACAGGTCGGCCTCTACCTCGCCGGGATTCCAGCTCTTGGGGAGGACGTCGGCACGATTTCGCGGGTTCTCAGGGGCTGTGCTGGTCACCGTGTGATTCTAAGGGTTGACTTTGCGCCCGAGCCGGGGGCCCGGCGGAGTTGTGGGAGAAACCCGAAGGGCGGGGTTTTCGGCGGATGAGGGACACCGAAAACCCCGCCCACGAGATTCAGATTACCGCCGTTTCGGGCCATAATCCCTTTTCCATATGGAATTCTCAGGTTTTTCCCGAACCCATTGTGTTGGTGCAGCTTTGCTGTTCAGGCGCCCCTCAGGTAGTCGCCCGTCGAAATCGCGCGCTGGACTGGCGAAAAGCCGAAACGTCTGCTGCACTTACTCCCCGGAAAGCCGGGCCGCGCCGCAGCCGTGCGGCGGCCACGCACGAAAGAGGGGTATCCATGCGTACTCGAACGTTGGTCGTCGCCGCCGCCGCGGCCGCCGTCGCGGGAATGGTGGGCGCGGGCTCGGCCGCCGCGGCCGCACCGGTCGTCAATCCGAAGACCGGCGGAATCGGGATCGAGTTCGACCACGGCGAGACGCAGTCGCTGGCCAACGGTCCGGTTCCCGCGCTGCTCGAGCAGGTCGTGCCCCGCAGCGCCCTCAGCGTGTCCATCCGGCCGGATTCGCAGCTGCGCGCGATCGGTAATCACGTCTACGCGGATATGCCCGATGTGATCAACGAGGCCGCGAGCCACCCCGACGGCAGGTTCGCCCTCGTTGTCGCCCCGGGGCCGCGGCTGGTCGTCGTGCAGGCCTGGTAGGACCGCGCCGGGTTACGGCACGATCACCGGCTGTGCGCCCGGCAGCGCGCGAAAGTGCGCGGGCAGGGCGCCGGCCGGGTCACCGTCGGCGGTCACGGGGGCGCCGGGCGCGGTCAGGGTGATCTCGGCCGCGCGATACTGGCTGATCGCCGGGTGATCGATGCGCTTGCCGGACGACAGGGCCGGCAGCATGCGCAGCATCTCCCGCCTGGACATCGCGCCCACCACCGTGAGATCCAGCAGGCCGTCGTCGACGACCGCGTCGGGGCAGATCATCATGCCACCGCCGTAGGTCCGGGTGTTGCCGACCGCCACCATGATCGCCTCGGTCTCGACGATCGTGGCGTCCGACAGCTCGATGCGATACGGAACCGCCAGCCCCCGGGCGAGTTCCGCCAGCGCCGCGACGGAATACCGCAGCGGGCCGCGGGGATAGCGCATCCGGTTGGCGCGCAACGTCACCCGGGCATCGAATCCGGTCCCCGCCACGGTCGCGAACCGCAAGGTGCCGTGTACCTCGCCGAGATCGATGTCGCGCACCGACCGGTTGCACACGATGTCGGCCGCCGCAATCGGATCGTGCTGCGGCACACCGAATTCACGCGCCAGATCGTTGCCCGTGCCGCCGGGCACCAGCCCGAGCGGCACCCCGGTCCCTGCCAGCGCCTGCAGCACCAGGCACACCAGACCGTCGCCCCCGGCGCAGACCACCGCATCGGGCCGCTGGTCTCCGGACAGCCGATCCCGCACCAGGCGAAGCGATTCCGCGGCCGTGGCGCCACTCACCTCGGTGACCTCCGCGCCACGCTGGCGCAGCCGGGCCGCGGCCTCGGCGGCCGCCGCCGATCCCCGTCCGTGACCGGACAGCGGATTCGTCACCAACAGCACCGACCCCGTCATGGAATCAGCTTTCCCGGGTTGAGGATTCCGGCCGGGTCGACGGCCTGCTTGACCGCGCGCAGCACCCGCACGCCCAGCTCGCCGATCTCGCCGGTCATCCACGGGCGGTGGTCCGCGCCGACGGCGTGGTGATGGGTGATGGTGCCCCCGGCCGCGGCGATGGCGTCGCCGACGGCGTGCTTGGCGGTGTGCCACTGGGCGATCGGATCGTCGAGCTGCTTGGCCACCACGGTGAAGTACAGCGAGGCGCCGGTCGGATAGGTGTGCGAGATGTGGCACATCACCAGCGGCGGAGTTCCCTGTCCGGCGAGGGAATCCGTCAGTGCCGCAGTGACTTTCGCCTTCAGCTCGGCCAGATTGGACCAGCTGGTCGCGGTTTCCAGCGTCTCGCAGAGGATTCCGACGTCCAGCAGCGCGTCGCGCAGATACGGCGCGGCGAAGCGGCCGTGTTCCCAGTCCCGAGCCGCCTGCTCCCCGAGCGCGGTGCCGCCCGCGGCGGTGAGCAGCGCGGCCGCCTCGGCGCCGCGGGCCTCGACGTGGGCCGCGGATCCCTCGATCGTCGTGATGGCCAGGCAGCCGGTCACCGGGTTGCCGCCGATGTCTCCGGCGCGGGCCAGATTCAGGCCGGTCTCGGCCTCGTCGGACAGCCGCAACACGGTCGGGGCGGCCCCGGCCTGCACCACGGATCGCAGGGCCGCGGCGCCGGCGCCGAAATCGGGAAACGACCAGGCCTGATAGCCCACGGTCGCCGGAACCGGATGCACCCGCAGTGTGACCGCGGTGATCACGCCCAGCGTGCCCTCGGACCCCGAGAACAGCTCGCGCAGATCGGGTCCCGCGGCCGAGGCGGGGGCACGACCGAGGTCCAGGGTGCCGCCGGGGGTGGCCACGCGCAGGCGCTGAATCATGTCGTCGAAGCGGCCGAATCCCGCCGAGGCCTGGCCGGACGACCGGGTGGCAGCGAATCCGCCGATACTGGCGAATTCGAAGCTCTGCGGGAAGTGCCCCAGCGAAAGACCGTGCGCGGCAAGCAGTTTCTCCGCCTGCGGCCCGGTCAGCCCGGCGCCGAGGGTGGCGGTGCCACTGACCGGATCCAGGTCGGTGAGGCTGTCCAGACGCCGAAGATCCAGGGTGACAACGGCATCGAATGCGCCGCGAGCCGGATCCACGCCGCCGACCACGCTGGTGCCGCCGCCGAAGGGCACCACGGCGATGCGCTGCTCCGTGCAGTACTCCAGGACGGCGAGTACCTGGTCGTGATCGGCAGGGAACAGCACCGCGTCGGGCGCGTCCTGCGGCCCGTCGAGACGACGGCGCAACAGATCGGGGGTGCTCTTACCACCGGCGTGCAGGAGCCGGGCACGGTGGTCGGTGCGGACCTGGTCCGGGCCGACCACCGTGGACAACCCAGCGAGATGCGCCTGCGACAACGCCGAGGTGCGTAGTGGCACGCTGCCCTCATCGCGACGCGTCACCGACTCGCCGGACACTCCGAAAACCTGCGCCAGCAACGTCCGGATCTTCTCCGGCAGCGGCGCATGCTCCGACGGAATGCCCCAGGCGTCCCACACCATACTCGGCCGCGACGACGACTCGCCCGGCATTTCGAAGGATGACGCGTCTTGTCGGTTTTCGGTCATGCGTTACAGTTTGACATATAGTGTCAAGTAGTAAACGACTCATACGCGCGGTTCGCAGTGGTCCGCGCCCGACCCGGCGGTGATCGATGTCCGTGCCATCCAGCTCCGAGGACGCTGCAGCGGCGCCCGACGGCGCCAGCTCCATCGACCGAGCCATCCTGGACGCCGCCCGCGCCTGCGTCGAGGAGTTCGGGGTGCGCCGGACCACGCTGACCGAGGTGGCGCGCCGCGCCGGTGTCAGCCGCCCGACGGTGTATCGCCGTTGGCCCGACACCGGGTCGCTGGTGGCCGAGCTATTGGTTCAGGAGCTGCACGGCATCATCGGGCGGACCGTGCCCGGCGCCGGGCGCGCGCGGGACCGCCTCGTCGGGGGCGTGGTCGCGGGCGCGGCTACCGTGCGCGCGAATCCGCTGTTCGCCAAGATCTTCCGCACCGACACCGACCTGATGCTGACCTATGTGTTCGGCCGCCTCGGCCGCAATCAGCGGGCTCTCATCCAGCTGTTCGCCGGCCTGATCGGCGAGGGCCAGCAGGACGGTTCCATCCGCGCCGGCGCCCCGGACGAGCTGGCCACCATGCTGCTGCTGATCGCCCAGTCCACCGTGCAGTCCGCCGCCATGGTCGGCGATCTGCTGCCCGAGCACCGGCTGGACGCGGAGCTGACCCGTGCGATCGAGGGCTACCTGCGCCCCGGTGACCCGACCCCGGAATGCGAGAAACAGTGACCGCCCGATACCCGATGGGAATGGTGAAATGAACGGATCCGCACAGGCTTTCGGAGATTCGGCGCTGAATGCGGCGCGGCGCGAGCGGGAGCTGCGCGCGCTCGGCGACGGCGGCGTCGTCGACGTGCTGGTGATCGGCGGCGGAGTGACCGGGACCGGGGTGGCGCTGGACGCGGCCGCGCGGGGACTGCGAACGGTCCTGGTGGAGAAGCACGATCTGGCCTTCGGCACCAGCCGGTGGAGTTCGAAGCTGGTGCACGGCGGGCTGCGCTATCTGGCCAGCGGCGGAGTGGGGATCGCGCACGAGAGCGCCGTCGAACGGCACGTGCTGCTCACCACCACCGCACCGCATCTGACCCGGCCCATCCCGCAGCTGGTGCCCCTGCTGCCGGAAGTCGGTGCGGCACAGCGAATGCTGATCCGCACCGGATTCGTGGCCGGAGATGTGCTGCGGCGCACCGCCGGAACCCCCGCCGCGGTGTTGCCGCGGTCGCGGCGCGCGGCGGCCGCCGAGGCGCTGCGAATGGCTCCCACCGTGCGCCGTGAGGGCCTGGGCGGCGCCCTGCTGGCCTGGGACGGTCAGCTGGTCGACGATGCGCGGCTGGTGGTGGCGATCGCCCGCACCGCCGCCGCGCACGGCGCCGCGATCCTCACTCGTGTCGAGGCCGAGCGGGTGAGCGGCGACGAGGCGGTGCTGCGCGATACCTTGTCCGGCGAAACCCTCACCGTGCGAGCACGTTCGGTCGTCAACGCCACGGGCGTGTGGGCCGACCGGCTCGATCCGAGTATCGAGCTGCGGCCCAGCCGGGGCACCCATCTGGTCTTCGACGCCGCCGCGTTCGGGGGGCTCGGCGCGTCGCTGACGGTCCCGATTCCGGGCAGCACCAGCCGGTTCGTCTTCGCCTTCCCCGCCGCGCACGACCGGGTGTACCTGGGCCTGACCGACGAGGACGCCCCCGGTCCGGTGCCGGATCGGCCCGAGCCCACCGACACCGAGATCGACTTCCTGCTCGACACCGTCAACACGGTGCTGCGGGAGCCGTTGCACCGCAGCGATATTCGTGGCAGCTTCGCGGGCCTGCGCCCACTGCTGCGCACCGGCGGGGACAGCACCGCCGATATCTCCCGCGAGCACGCGGTGCTGCACTCCCCCGGCGGCCCGATCACGATCGTCGGGGGCAAGCTGACCACCTACCGGAAGATGGCCCAGGACGCCGTCGATGCGGCCGTCGCCCATGCCGGGCTGGCCGCGGGGCCGTGCCGGACGCGCCGAATCCCGTTGACCGGCGCGGTGACCGGCGCCGCCCGCGACCGCCTCGACGCCCCGACGCGGCTGATCGAGCGTTACGGCAGCGAGGCGCCCGCGATCGCCGAACTCGCACACCGGGATCCCGCCCTGGCCGAGGCCGTCGCCCCCGGAATAGATGTGCTACGAGCGGAATTCGCCCATGCCATCACCCACGAGGGTGCATTGAACGCGGATGATCTGCTGGACCGGCGCACCCGGATCGGCCTGGTGGCCACCGACCGCGCCGCCGCCCTGTCCGCCGCGGAGGCCGCCTTCGGCTGAAATACCGTGCCGTCCGGGCGCGTATCCGGCCGCCCGGCGGGACTGCCGCCCCGCTCGGCGCCAAGTGGGCTGCGGCGCGCAAACATACCGCATATCCTTACTTCGTAGGAAGGTCGATGTACCGCCGAGGAGTTCCGGCAAACGGCCGCACGCGATATCGTCCGGGTCGTGCCCGATCGGTCGAGCCCGCTGTGAGCCGGCCGGAAGCCGCGATGTGAAGGAGGCGGAGTGGCCGACACCCGGCAGACGCCGACCGATACCCGGAGGGCCGAGATGTTCGTTGCCCCGGAACATGATCCGCGCACCCACCTGCACACGACCGGGGACGAGCGCGCCGTGCTGACCGAGATCCTGGCAGGTCAGCGCGCTACCCTGGAACTCAAGTGCGCCGGACTGGGTACGGAACTGGCTCGGCGCGCGGTCGCGCCCTCGACGCTGTCGTTGCTGGGACTGGTGCGGCACCTGGCCGATGTCGAGCGCCGCTGGTTCCGCCGGGTCCTGGCGAGCGAACCGGCCCCGCCGCTGTTCACCTCAGAGGAACGCCCGGACGACGATTTCGACGGGGCGAGCACCGATTCGGGCTCGATCACCGCGGCCTGGGGTGCCTGGCGCGCCGAGGTCGCCTTCGCCGAACGCTTCACCGTCGCGGCGCCGGATCTGGGTATCACCGGCGACGACAAGTGGCTCGGGGAGGTCTCGCTGCGCTGGGTGCTGGCCCATATGATCGCCGAATACGCCCGGCACAACGGCCATGCGGATCTGCTGCGCGAACGGATCGACGGCGCGGTGGGCCTCTGACAATCGGGACGGCCCGGCGCTGCGAGGAACACCCGGCCGTCCCGAGGTACCCGGCGCTCAGATGGTGTTGCCGCCCAGGCTGAACCGCACGCCGCCGGGGTCGACGACGGAGGTGATGCGGCCGTAGGGGGTGTTCTCGGGCTCGCGTTCCACCGAACCACCGAGGGACACCAGGGTTTTCACCGCGGCATCGACATCCTCGACGCCGAAGTAGGGACGCCATCCGCCGGGCGCGCCCGCGGGCAGGAAGGCCGTGGAGTCCATCACGCCACCCAGCATCGGGGACGTGGAGTGGATTGTGGTGTAACGGAATTCCGGGGCGTCGGACACGGTGAACGGGTCCTGCCAGCCGAAGACCTCGCGGTAGAACCGCAGCGCGTCGGCGTAGGCGGGGGTGTGCAATTCGAACCAGGACGGGTTGCCGGCGTGCTCGCTCCACTTGCCGTCGGAGACGGTGCCCATCGCGCCGAATCCGGTGTGGACGCCCGGCTGCCACGCCCCCACCCCGGCACCGCTGGGGTCGCCGAGGATCGCCATGCTGCCCATCTCGCCGACCCGCATCGCGGGCACCACGACGCGGCCGCCCTGCTCGGCGGCCTTGGCCGCGGTCGCCTCCGCGTCGGCGGTGTGCAGATAGATCGTCCATTGATCCGGACCGCCGGAGGTGCCGTCGTTGTGCATGCCGCCCGCCACGGCATTGCCGTCGTTGCGGAAGGTGATGTAGCCCCCGTATTCGGGGCCGCCGCGCTCGGCGGTCCAGCCGAGCAGCTCACCGTAGAAGGCGATCGAGCGGTCCGGATCGGAGGTGAAGAGCTCGACCCAGCAGGGATCTCCGGGCTTGAAGGCGTAGGTCATGATGGCTCCTGTCGGTGGCTGTGGAGACTGACAACCCTTCGGACGACGCCGCGCCGCGAAATTCATCGCCGCGCGCCACACTTTCGCAGGTTCACTCGAGGCGGAATCCTGCCCCTTGACCTGAAGTTGCCTTCAGGTTTCACGATGGGTGCATGTCCGATACGAAAACCGCCCTCATCACCGGCGCGTCCGCCGGGCTCGGACGCGCGACGGCACTGGCATTGGCCGCGCGCGGCTGGGATCTGATCATCACAGCCCGCGGCCTCGAGCCCCTGGCCCGGGTGCGGGAGACGACCGGCGCGATGGCCCTGGCCGGCGATGTCGCCGATCCGGCGCACCGCGCGCAGCTCGCCTCCGCGCTCGCCGAGCTGGACCGGCTGGATCTGGTGATCAACAACGCCAGCGCCCTGGGCCCGAGTCCGATGCCGCGCCTGGCCGACTATCCGCTCGGGGAGTTCACCGCGGTGCTGGCCACCAATATCGTTGCCCCCCTGGCTATTCTGCAGATCACGGCACTGAAACTGCGGGCCGGCAACGGCATCGCGGTCGACATCAGCTCGGACGCCGCAATCGCCCCCTACGAGGGGTGGGGCGGTTACGGTGCGTCCAAGGCCGCGCTGGACCAGCTGACCGCGATCTTCGCCGCCGAGAATCCGGAGTTGAGCGTCTACAGCTTCGATCCGGGCGATATGCGTACCGCGATGCACCAGGCAGCATTTCCGGGCGAGGACATCTCCGACCGCCCGGAGCCCGAGACGGTCGTGCCCGCGCTGCTGCATCTCATCGATAACCGCCCGGCCAGCGGGCGATACATCGCCTCGGAGCTCACCGTCTCGCACTGACGACTCAGGAACGCCGCCCGGCGGGGAACCCGGGCGAGAAGGAAGGTACGCGCAATGACCGCCGTCCTGCACGATTTCACGCTGTCCGCCGACCGGGCCGCCACCGCCCCGCCCGAGGCCCGCGGCCTCGCGCGTGATGCTGTCCGAATGCTGGTGTCGGACAACGGAATCCTCACCCATGCCCGATTCCGTGAACTTCCGCGTTTCCTACGACCGGGAGATCTCGTCGTGGTGAACAATTCCGCGACCCTGTCCGCGGCGGTCGAGGCCCGGTACGGCGGCGAGGCAGCCGTGCTGCACTTCGCCACCTGGCTCGACGACGGCGGCTGGGTCGCGGAACTGCGCTCCCCCGAGGGCGTCCCCTTCACCGCCGTCGCACCGGAATCCGGTGCACGCGTGGAGCTTCCGGGAGCCACCGCGACGCTGCGCGCACCCTGGCTGCCGCCCGCGGCCCGGCTGTGGGTCGCCGACATCGATACCGATGTCCCCGCCCTGTTGGCCCGGCACGGCCGCCCGATCACCTATTCCTATGTGACACAGCACTGGTCGCCCGACTACTACCGCACCGTATTCGGGCGCGAGCCCGGTAGCGCCGAAATGCCCAGCGCCGGACGCCCGTTCACCGAGACGCTGGTGACCGAGCTGGTGGCCGCGGGCATCACCGTAGCCCCGATCACGCTCCACACGGGCCTTTCCTCCCCGGAAAAGGGCGAGCCACCGAGCCCGGAACGCTATGCGGTACCGGCGATCACGGCCCGGCTGGTCAACGCGGCCCACGCCACCGGCGGCCGGGTCGTCGCCGTCGGCACCACGGTCACCCGCGCCCTGGAGTCGGCCACCGACCGGTCCGGACGGGTCCACCCCGCCGCCGGCTGGACGAACCTGACGCTGGGCCCCGATCGCCCGGCCCGCGCGGTGGACGGCCTTATCACGGGCTGGCACGAACCCGGCGCCTCCCATCTGCGCCTGCTCGAGGCGGTCGCCGGCGCCGAGCGCGTCGGCCAGGCCTATCGCACGGCCCTGGATACCGGCTACCTGTGGCACGAATTCGGCGACACGGCACTGCTTTTCGCCCAACCGGCTCCGACGGCCGACCGGTAGCTCGGGGGCCGAATCTCCCGCGCGCGCACCCTATTCCGCCGCCTCCAGTTTCGGCACCAGCCGCTCCAGCATGCCCTCGAGCTGCAACTCCTCGTCGGGGGTGAGCTCGGCCAGCGCCTTGTAGGCCCGCACCTGGGAGGCCCGGATCTGGCCGGCCAGTTCGGTGCCCTCATGGGTCGAGGCCAGGTATTTCACCCGACGGTCGGCCGGATTGACCGTGCGCCGGACCAGCCCACGCGTCTCCATCCGGTCCGCGACGCCGGTCAGATTCGACGGATCGCACGCCAGGCGCCAGGCGAGCTCACGCATCGGCAGTTCCTCGGGCGGCTCGTTGAGCGCCAGCAGCAGCTTGGCTTGAGTCCAGGTCAGGTTGTGCTCCTGGGCCGCATCCAGGAAGTCCTGCAGGTAGGCCGACACGAATCGCCCGATCAGCAATGCGAGCGGACTCGGTGTTGTGGCCTCACTCATAGTCGCGATCGTACCGGTTCGATTGACAACGGTTATCTTTGAAGCCTTAAATGCTTGAGGTCTTCAAATATATCTGTCATCAAATTTCTGGAGGTGTGGCATGGCCCGGAGAGGGGCGCTGCTGACCGGCGTGCTGGCGTTCGCCGCGATGATCGTGACCGTGATGCAGACCCAGGCGGTGCCGATCCTGGGACTGATCGCGACGAAACTGCACGTATCCACCACATCGGTGAGCTGGGTGACCACCGCGACGCTGCTGTCCGCGGCCGTGTTCACCCCGCTGCTGGGACGCATCGGCGACCTCTATGGCAAGAAGCCCACCCTGCTGGGTGTGCTCGCGGTCGCGGTGGCCGGCTCGACCGTCTCCGCGATGGCGGACTCGCTGGGCGTGCTGCTGGCCGGACGGGCCCTGCAGGGCGTGGCGACCGCGATCTTCCCGCTGGCGCTGTCGGTGCTGCGCGAGGAGATCCCCGCCGAACGGCTGCACGGCGCGATGGCGATCGTCAGCGGCACCCTCGCCTTCGGCGGCGGTATCGGCCTGGTGGCCACCGGCCTGCTGACCCAGGGCAGCAACCCCGGCTACCACGTGGTGTTCTGGTTCACCGCGGGGCTGGCGGTGCTGGCACTGGCGCTGGCCGCGGTGGCTGTCCCGAACACGGGTAAGCGGCATCCCGGCAGCGTGGATCTGCCCGGTGCGCTCACCCTGGGCGGGTTCCTGGTGCTGTTGCTGCTGCCGATCTCCCAGGGTCACACCTGGGGCTGGACCTCGGCCGCGACGCTGGGCTGCTTCGCCGGGGCGATCGTGCTGGCGGTGCTGTGGGTACTGGTCGAACGCCGGGCGTCCGCGCCCCTGGTCGACCTGACGATGTTCGCCCACCGGCCGGTGCTGTTCACGAACCTGTCCGGGGTGTTCATCGGATTCGCGATGTTCCTGCTGTTCATGGGGGTGTCGTATCTGGCCCAGATGCCCGCCCGCCTCGCCGGGTACGGCTTCACGGCCTCGATCCTGCGGGCCTCGGTCGAATATCTGCTGCCCACCACCCTCGCGTCGATGGCCGCGGCCCCGATCGGCGGCCTGCTGGTGGGCATGATCGGCGGGCGCTGGGTGCTGGCGCTGTCCGGCATCGTCGGCACGGCGGGATTCGCCTGGATGGCCCTGGCACACGATGCCACCGCGGCGGTGATCGCGGCCAGCGTCGTCATCGGCGTCGCCATCAGCTTCGCCTACGCGGCCATGCCCGCCCTGATCGCGGCCAATGTGCCGCATCACCAGAGCGGCGTCGCCAACGGCATCAACTCCATCTCCCGCACCGTGGGCAGCGCGCTGGGCAGCGCCATCATCACCACCCTGCTCACCGCCAAACTCCTTCCGCACCTGCCGCTTCCGCAGGAGAGCCAGTTCACGGTGGCGTTCTGGGTCGGAGCGGGAGCCTGTGCCGCGACGATTCTCGCGGCCCTGGTCGGTCTGCGACCGGAAACCCGCACCCACGCACCCGAAACGGCCGCGGCGGAACTGGTCACCACCGCTTCCTGAATCGGCCCGAGCCCAGCCCGGCATCCCGTAGTGGTTCCCCAACCCCGCCGCAGGATGGTCCCCGATTCGTTCACCGCCCGGTCGGCGAGCGGATCGGGGTCTCGAGTCCGGTTGATAGCATGCCGGACCGTGAACCTGACGCTCAGCCGGCCACCGGCCGAAGAACGGCCGTTGACCACTCCCGCCCAGCTAGGTAGGGGTGTGCGGCTGTGGCGCATCATCGCCATCGTGGCGGGGATCGCCGGGGCCCTGCTGGCCGTGGCGGTGCCCCTGCTGCCGGTCCATCAGCAGCAGTCGTCGCTGAGCTGGCCGCAGGCGGGCCGGGCGGCAAACGTCACCGCGCCCCTGGTGTCCTACTCGCCGACCAGCGTGCACGCCGAGATCCCGTGCTCCGCCGCGGCAGCGCTGGGCCCCCGCGGCGGCACCCTGCTCGACACCGTCCCGCAGGCGTCCGGATCGGCCTATCACTACGGCCTGAACGTCCTGGTGACGCCCGCTGTCGAGGGCGGCACGCCTGCGGGTCCCGCGTCGTCGCACCCGCCGCAGCCGGGCGACACCCGCCTGCAGGTGGTGCTGCGCGACCAGACGATGATCGACACCCCGATCTCCGCGCTGCCGCACGGCTGCGTGATCACGATCACCTCCGACAGCTCGAACACCACGGTCACCGCGGGCGGCGACCCCGTCGTGCTGGCGGGCGACCACCGACCGCAACTGGTCGGCCTGTTCACCGATCTGACCGGCGCGGCCCCGGCGGGAATGCACGCCGACGTGGTGATCGATTCGCGATTCACCACGTCCCCGACCGCGCTGAAACTGATCGCGATCATCGGCGCGCTGCTCGCGACGGCCGTGGCCCTGTACGCCCTGCACCGCCTGGACGGCGCCGACGGTCGCGGCAACCGGCGCGTGCTGCCGCGCCGCTGGTGGCGGCCGCGACTGGTGGACGGCGTGATCGTCGGCACGCTCATCGTCTGGTACTTCATCGGCGCGGGCACCTCCGACGACGGCTACATCTTCGGCATGGCCCGCACCGCCGGGCACGCCCGCTATCTGGCGAACTACTTCGCCTACTTCGGGGTGCCGGAGACCCCCATCGGCATCCCCTACGACAACCTGTTCGAACTGCTTTCGCGTCTGTCCACCGCGAGCATCGTGGTGCGGCTGCCGGAACTGCTCCTGGGCATCGCGTGCTGGTTCCTGATCAGCCGTGAGGTGGTGCCGCGCCTGGGCATCGCCGCCCGCCGCGAGCGGGCGGCGATCTGGGCGGGCGGGCTGATGCTGCTGGCGTTCTGGCTGCCCTACAACAACGGCCTGCGACCCGAGCCCGCCATCGCCCTGGGTGTCCTGCTGACCTGGGTCTCGATGGAGCGCGCGCTGGCCACCCGGCGGCTGACCCCGGCCGCACTCGCCCTGATTCCCGCCGCGCTGGCCGTGGTGACCAACCCGTCCGGGCTCATCTGCTTCGCCGCGCTGCTGGCCGGGGCGCGCCCGCTGGTGCAGATCATCGTCGAGCGCGCCCGCACCGCGGGCTGGACCGCGCTGATCGCGCCCGCGCTGGCCTCGGGACTGGTGGTACTCACCATCGTGTTCGCGGGCCAGCCGATCTCCGAGGTCCGCACGATGCAGGCCGCGCACAAGGCGGTGGGCCCCGATATGCCGTGGTACACCGACTATCTCGTCTATCAGGACCTGTTCCAGCCGACCCCGGACGGGTCGCTGGCGCGCCGGTTCGCGATAGTGATGATGTTCCTGACGCTGGCGCTCGCGGTGGTCGCACTGCTGCGCAAGAACGGCCGGATTCCGGGACTGGCGGCGGGCCCGACCCGGCGGATCGTGGGCACCACGATCGCCGCGGTGCCGCTGATGGCGTTCTCCCCCACCAAGTTCAGCCACCACCTGGGTGTGTTCGCCGGACTCGGCGGCGCGGTCGCGGTCGTCGCCGCGGTCGCCGTCGCCCCGCACGCGATGCGCTCGGCCCGCAACCGCACCCTGGCCGCGGCCGGGGTGGTCGGGATCCTGGCGATCTCTTTCACCAGCTCGAACGGCTGGTGGTACGTGGCCAGCTACCGGATCTCCTGGTGGGACAAGCCGATTTCGGTGCACCACATCGGGGCGGGCACGGTGCTGCTGGCCCTGGCACTGCTGCTGGTCGTGCTGGCGGGCTGGTTCCATATCCGGGAACCGTTCCGGACACAGCAGGCCGCGCCGCGCCGGACGGTCCCGATGATCACGGTCGCCGCGGCACTGGTCGTGCTGTTCGAGGTGGCATCGTTCGTCAAGGGCGCCGTCGCGCAGTACCCCGCCTTCTCGCTGGCCTCCTCGAATCTCGCGGCCCTGGGCGGCAATGCCTGCGGCATGGCCAACGACGTGCTGGTCGAGCCGGACGCGAACACCGGTGTGCTGCACCCGTTGTCGGGCAGCCCGGCGACCGCGCTGGGCGGCGGCACGAACAGCGGCTTCACCCCCGACGGGCTCAACCTCAACGACCTGCTGCCCGACTCCTCGGCCGCCGCGGCGGCCTCGGTCGGCCAGTCGCTGGGCAGCGTGGGCACCACCACCAAGACCGGTAAGGACAGCACCGGCGGCCCGAACGGGACGGCGCAGACCGGCATCAACGGCAGCAGCATTCCGCTGCCGTACGGCCTGAATCCCGCGGCGACGCCGATGCTCGGCAGCTACGGCAGCCCGGGCGCGCAGAAGTCGCTCACGTCGGGCTGGTACCGGCTGCCCGACCCGGATGCGAGCGGCAGCCGCGGGGACATCGTCTCCATCGCCGCCGCCGGGCGCATCGCCTCCACCGATATCGACAACCTGCCGGTCGCCGGTCAGAGCGTGCAGCTGGAATACGGCGTCGCCGGGACGGGCGACGATGTGCAGGCCCTGGGCAAGGTGACCCCGGACGATGTCAGCGTGCTGCAGCCGTCCTGGCGCAATCTGCGAGTTCCGCTGCGGCAGTTGCCCGCCCAGGCGAACGTGGTGCGGATCGTGGCGTCGGTGGACAGCTCGGATCCGCTGCAGTGGGTCGCGGTGACACCACCGCGCGTGCCCAAGCTGCAGACCGTCGACCAGCTGGTCGGGCACTCCGATCCGGTGCTGCTGGATTGGCTTGTGGGCCTGGAGTTCCCGTGCCAGCGTCCGTTCGACCACTTCGCCGGCGTCGCCGAGATCCCCAAGTACCGCATCACACCCGACCTCGCGGCCGCGATCATGACCACCAACTGGGAGAGCCACACCTCCGGCGGCCCGCTGGGCTACATCCAGCTGCTCACCAGCACCCAGGTCATGCCCTCCTACCTGAAGGACGACTGGAAGCGCAACTGGGGCGAGATCGAGCGGCTGGTGCCGCTGGATCCGAATGCGGTTCCGGCACAAGTGGATACGGTGACCGAGAAGCGTTCGGCGCGGTGGACGCCGGGCCCGATGAACCTCGACATCCGCTAGGAGCGGACCGTGGATGTACCCCGGGTCCGGCAGCGCTAGGGCCCGGGGTGGGGTAACTGCCGGAATCGGACATCGTGATAGGGCTCGGAGCGGGCCATACGCCTCGCGATCACTCCGAATCGGTATTCGACCGGGGAGCATGCGGTCCACCACCGCCATCCCGTGGTGTCCTCACTACGGCCATGCAACCAGGCCGTAGCAGCGCGATGCGCATCGAAGTCCGCTCCGAGCTCGGACGCGATCCGATAAGCCCGGGTGATTCGATGCCGCTCGAGCGCCCACACACCATAGGGCGCCACGGCATCCGCAAGGGCAACCGCGAGCGCGGCGTGCAGGCCCACGATCGGTGTGCAGAGCCACGCCGCGACTGCCACGAATCCGCAGAAGAACGCCGCATAGGCCAATTTCCTGGCCGTCCACGACAACCGCGCCCGCACGTGCGGATTCAGACGTATGGCAAAGACACCCGCCACCAGGCCGACCGCCACGCCGGCAACAACGGTGGGTACGAGCCAGAACCAGCCGATCGGCCGTTTGGTCCACCGCACGAACCGCGCCACCCGGGGCGTGTTGTACAGCTGCCGCCCGAGCTGCAGCGCCAGCAGCGCCTCCAGGTCGGACCGTGTCAACGTGGTCAGTGCGCCCTGCGTGACGCCGATGAGGTCATCGCCGAACGCACAGATATCGGCGTATGCCCCCTTCCCCACCGCCAGCTGACACACCGAGCGGTCCACGCCGACCGCACGGACCACCGAATCCCATGCCGCATCCAGCGTCTCGGCATCCGCGGCATCCGGGCGACACCAGGTGTCCTCGGCGACCCGAACCAGCGTCTGCGCCTTCGGCCACGCTCCACGGGCGAACCACCAGAACAGCAGCCACACCACCGCGACCGCCAACGCGGGCCAGGTTCCGAGCCACATCCGCACCCTGTCGACCAGCAGTACGCTGATCATCAGACCGGGCACCGCTAGTGCAAGCTGCACAACCGAGTTCACGAACAGCACCGAGCGGCCGACTCTGGAGCCTCGCCCTCGCGCGAACATCGCCCCTCACTCTCTTGACACCCACAGGCGATGTACCCGCGTGACTCGACACGGAAACGTCTATGGGCGAGGCACTTTCGGCCGTGCACATGCGGCGTTCCGGGCAGACGACGCCCGCGCGGGATAACCCGCGCGGACATTCACCGCGGCGGAACGCCCTCGCGCCGCTCAGCCGACGACGGCGCAGTTGTAGCCCATGTGCGTGCCGTTGGCGACGCGGACGTCGACGTAGGGGGTCGGGGCGCCGGGTGGGGTGCCCGCCTGTACCGCGGTGATGCGATGCTGCCCGACGGTGGCGGGGGTCCACGGCACGATCGCCTGCGCGCCCGAGGGGCGGAACCAGCCGATCGGGGTGTTGTTGTCGAAGACCTGGACCGGCTGCGCGCCGTCGGTGACGGACACCTCGACGGTGTACTGGCAGCCCGCGCCGTAGTTGGTACCCAGGCCGTAGTTCATATCCGCGTTCACGCCGACACGGGTGGCGGTCGCGTGTGCCGCGGGCGCCGCGGCGAGCAGGGCCGCCGGAACCATACCCAGCACCGCGGCTGCGGTTGCGAACCCGGCGGCGAGCGCCGGGCGGTGGGGATGCGCCCCCGGGCGACGGTGTGCGGTCCTGACTCTGATGTCCATCCGGTTCCTGTTCCGATCCGTGCTTCCGGGTCCCATATCCCGGAATGTGGCATTGATAATTGCGCCCCGGCCGTAAGAATGGGGGCGAATCGCCGCTTCGGTTGTCCGGCATGTTCCGGGTCGGCCGACGGGTCCCCGCGCGCAAGAGGACGATGGAACCATGCACCGCAACGCCCCGGCCCGCGATATCGACGAGTCCAAGGTCTCGATCACCCCGCCGAAACAGCAGGCCGCAGGCGTCACGGCGGTGACGGTCGCGCTGGAGCGCGCGGTGGAGGAGATGGGTGTGGTCCGCACGGCCCGCACCCTGGCCCGGGTGAATCAGCGGCACGGCTTCGACTGCCCCGGCTGCGCGTGGCCCGAGCCCACCGGTCGCCGGCGGCCCGCGGAATTCTGCGAAAACGGCGCGAAGGCCGTCGCCGAGGAGGCGACGCTGCGCACGGTCACCCCGGAGTTCTTCGCCCGGCATTCGATCGCGGAGCTGGCGGAGAAATCCGGCTACTGGCTGGGCCAGCAGGGCCGCCTGACGCACCCGATGGTGCTGCGGCCCGGCGATACCCACTACTCACCCATCGACTGGGACGAGGCCTACCGGCTGATCGCCGACACCCTGCGCGGCCTGGACTCCCCCGACGAGGCCCTGTTCTACACCTCGGGCCGCACCGCGAACGAGACCGCATTCGTCTATCAGCTGCTGGTGCGCAGCTTCGGCACCAACAACCTGCCCGACTGCTCGAACATGTGCCACGAATCCTCGGGCGCGGCGCTGAGCTCCTCGATCGGCATCGGCAAGGGTTCGGTGACCATCGACGACTTCTCCGCGGCCGAGGTGATCGTGGTGGCGGGGCAGAATCCCGGCACCAACCATCCCCGGATGCTCTCGGCGCTGCAGCAGGCCAAGGAGCACGGCGCACAGGTCATCGCGGTCAATCCGCTGCCCGAGACCGGGCTGCTGGGCTTCCGTGATCCGCAGACGGTCCGGGGCCTGACCACCGGCATCGCCATCGCCGACGATTTCCTGCAGATCCGCCTCGGCGGGGACATGGCGCTGTTCCAGGGCCTGGCCAAGCTGCTGTTCGAGGCCGAGGACGTCGCGCCCGGCACCGTGGTCGACCGCGCGTTCGTCGATGCGCACACCGCGGGCTTCGCCGAATACGAAAAGCAGATGCGCGCAGTCGATCTGGACGTGGTACTGGAGGCCACGGGCCTGACGCGCGAACAGCTCGAGCGCACCGCACGACTACTGGCGCGGTCCAGGTCCACCATCATCTGCTGGGCTATGGGCCTGACCCAGCAGGTGCACGGCGTGGCCACCATCGAGGAGGCCACGAATCTGCTGCTGATGCGCGGCATGATCGGCAAGCCGGGTGCGGGCGTGTGCCCGGTGCGCGGGCACTCCAACGTCCAGGGCGACCGCACCATGGGTATCTGGGAGAAGATGCCCGAAACCTTTCTGGCCGCACTGGATTCCGAGTTCGGCATCACCAGCCCGCGCGAGCACGGCCACGACACCGTCGATGCCATCCGCGCGATGCACGAGGGCCGGGCGCGCGTATTCCTGGGCATGGGCGGCAATTTCGTCTCGGCCACCCCCGACACCGAGCTCACTGAGGCCGCCCTGCGCGGTTGTGCTCTGACCGTGCAGGTTTCGACGAAGCTGAACCGCAGCCACGTCGTACACGGGCAGACCGCACTGATTCTGCCGACGCTCGGGCGCACCGATCTGGACCTGTCCCCTGCCGGCGTGAAACAGCAGGTGTCGGTGGAGGATTCGATGTCGATGGTGCACCTGTCCACAGGCCGCCTGACCCCGGTCAGCGACCAGCTGCGCAGCGAGGTGGCGATTGTCTGCGAACTCGCGCGGGAGCTGTTCGGGGCCGACCACCCCGTGCCGTGGGCGCGCCTGCGCGACGACTACGACGCGATCCGCGATTCGATCTCCCGGGTTATCCCGGGCTGCGCGGACTACAACGCGAAGGTCCGCGACCGCAACGGTTTCCAGCTGCCCCATCCCCCACGCGACGCCCGCGAGTTCCGGACCTCTACCGGCAAGGCGAATTTCGCGGTCAACGACCTACGCTGGCTGCCCGTGCCGTCGGGGCGGCTGATCCTGCAGACGCTGCGCAGCCATGATCAGTACAACACCACGATCTACGGCCTGGACGACCGCTATCGCGGTATTCACAACGGCCGCAGGGTGGTACTGGTCAATGCCGAGGACATCACCGCGCTCGGATTCACCGAGGGCGATCTGGTGGACGTGATCTCCGAGTGGACCGATGGCGTCGAGCGCAAGGTCACCGGCTTCCGGCTGGTGTCCTATTCCACACCGCGCGGCAACGCCGCCGCCTACTACCCCGAGACCAACCCGCTGGTCCCGCTGGACCACGTGGCCGAGCGCTCCAACACCCCAGCCTCCAAGGCGGTCACCGTCCGGCTGGAACCGCACGTGCACACCCGATGAGCGGCCGGATCCCCGGCGCCGACGATGCCATTGTCCGACAGCAGGATCGAGGTATTTCCATGAGCGGAGTGAACCAATGAGCCGGCGCGCGCTGCGCACGACGGAGCCGAGCGCTAGCGAGGCGGAGTCGTGAACGGAGCGAAGCGGAGTGAACCAATAAGCCAGCGCGCGCTGCGCACGACGGAGCCGAGCGCTAGCGAGGCGGAGTCGTGAGCAGAGTGACCGCGCGGCGCAAGATGGTGCGGATCACCCCGGGGGGGCAGATTCAGCGGCCGGACACGCTGACCGTCGAGGAGCCGCTGGAGCTGCGCGTCGACGGGCGGTCGTTGACCGTCACGATGCGCACGCCGGGCAACGACATCGATCTGGCGCACGGATTCCTGTTGAGCGAGAACATCATCGGCTCGGCGCAGGATGTCCTGTCCGCGCGCTACTGCGCCGGAACCGATGCCGACGGGCAGAACACCTACAACGTGCTCGACATCCAATTACGAACGTCCGCAACGATTTCCACCCGGAACTTCCTGACCAACAGCTCGTGCGGACTGTGTGGCAAGACCGCATTGGACGAGGTCCGCACCCGCAGCAGATTCGCGCCGCCGACGGCCGGACCAATCGTCGGCTCCACCGTTCTGGCTGCGATGCCGGATCAATTGCGCTCCCGCCAAGCGGTTTTCGAATCCACCGGCGGACTGCACGCGGCCGGGCTCTTCACCGCCGACGGCGTCCTGCTCGCCGTGCGGGAGGACATCGGGCGGCACAACGCGGTCGACAAGGTGATCGGCTGGGCGCTGCTGGAGGATCGTATCCCCGCCCACGATCTGATCCTGGTCGTCAGCAGCCGGGCCTCGTTCGAACTGGTCCAGAAGGCCGTCATGGCGGGCATTCCGATGCTGGGCGCGGTCTCGGCCGCCAGCTCGCTGGCCGTGGACCTCGCCGTCGAGTCGGACCTGACTCTGGCGGCGTTCGTCCGGGGCGGCAGCATGAACATCTACAGCGGCCTGCACCGCATCCGGCAGGCGGCCGCCCCCGAGTCACTGCCCGGGCAGTACGACTCGGCCCGCGCGGGCGGCTAGCGCCCCGGCTCACTCTGCGGACGGCCGGTCTCAGTCACCGCGACGGCCGGGCCCCGAGCCGCATCGGCGGTGTTACGCTCCCCGATAGAACAGGTTTCAATTCTGGCAGGAGTACAGATGGCGGCGCAGATCCGGGACGTGGTGGAGCAGTACGTGAAGCTGGTGGCCACCGGCCCGACCGAGGACATCGTGGCGCTGTACGCGCCGGACGCGGTGGTCGAGGATCCGATCGGCAGCACCCCGCGCCGGGGCCACGACGCCATCCGGGAGATGTACCAGACGCTGGAGGCCGCACAGCGCGAGACCAGCATCGACATCGTGCGCGTGGTCGGCTCCCACGCGATCGTCGGCTTCACGCTGGTCACCCGCTTCGGCGAGCACAAGATGACGCTCTCGCCGATCGACGTGATGGAGTTCGACGAGCAGGGCCGCATCGTCAGCATGAAGGCCTACTGGGGCCCGGACGACATGGTGACCGAGTCGGCCTAGGACCACCCCGAACGCCCCTGCCCGTCGGCCGAATTATCGTGACCACCAGGGGCGTTCGGCACCGATGAGCTTTCGGCCGCAGGGCCGTCGTAACAAATGAGAACGCCACGTAACGGCACACATCCCGGTGGCGATTCCCCAATATCGGACAAAGGTTCAACGGCGAACCAGGGGAGATCAACGGCGATCTCCGACCGCGGGCGCGAACAGCTACACCGTTCGTCACCGGTCCGATACGAGTGTTGTACCGACGCGACACGAGCTGCCACCGCAGCATCGGTCCAGCGTAAGCCGCACCGGCACAGCATGTTCGGGATCCGTGGCGAAAGGGGCCGCCACCTCCGATCCCGCCCGCTCCCGCAGTAGTCAGACCCGTCGGGCCACTCTCCAGGGCCTAATACCCAGCTCACGACGGTCGGGCCCCACGCTCCAGCGCCAGGTACCCAGCTCACGACAGCCAAGGCCCGCACTCCAGCGCCAAGTCCCCGACTCACAACAGCCGAGGTCCACGCTCCAGCGCCAAGTCCCCGACTCACGGCCACCAGGCCCCACCAGGGCCTCGTGCCTGCGCAGCGCAAATGCCGAACACCGCGGAGCAGATCCTGGTCCTCGAGTTTCGAACCGCCCATCCGGCGGCGATCTCTCACCCTTCCCGCCCAGTAGCGCGCCAGCTCTCATCGCGCGTCCGCGTATGCCCCATCCGCGGCCGACGATCGACCGTGAGCCGTGCAGCGACCCCGCATTCCGCCGACCTCCGGCCATCTCCCATTGGCTATTGGCTATCGGCTATCGGCTATCGGCTATCGGCTATCGGCTATCGGCTATCGGCTATCGGCTATCGGCTATCGGCTATCGGCTATCGAGGCAACCTCGAGGTACGTACCCCGCCGCAGCATCCACTCGTCAGACAATGGGCATGGACATACCGTATGTATCAGCTTATTATCACGTTGTGACTACCGATATCCGAGACCTGAACCGCCGCGTCGTCGACTACAGCGTCGAGATCGTGTCCAAGCTGACCGCCGACGATCTCGACCGCCCCACCCCCTGCTCCGAATGGACCGTCGCAGACCTGTTGGCCCACATGACCGTTCAGCACCGGGGCTTCGCCGCCTCGGCCCGCGGCAACGGCGCCGACCTGGATGTCTGGAAGGTGCAGCCGCTGGCCGCGGATCCCGTCCGCGACTATGCCGAGGCCGCCGCGGACGTCATCGCCGCCTACTCCGAGCTCGACTCCCTGGACCAGCTCTTCGAACTCCCCGAGTTCGGCCCGGGCGTCAAGGCCCCGGGCGCCATGGCCATCCGAGCCCACTTCATCGACTACGTCGTGCACGGCTGGGACATCGCCCGCGCGCTGGGCGTCCAGTACCACCTCGACGACGACTTCGTGGCGCTCTCCATGAAGGTCATCCAGATGGTCCCCACCGGCGAGGAGCGCGCGGCGTCCCCGTCGAAGGCCTTCGCCGCGGAACTCCCCGTCCCCCCGAACGCCGATCCCCTCGACCACATCCTGCTGCACCTGGGCCGCAACCCGGCCTGGCAGCCCTGACCTGAAAACCCCTGAATACGAATCGGGGCCGGGAGATTGCTCTCCCGGCCCCGATGTGTTCGTGGGGAACCTACGCCGACTTCTCCCGGCGCTCCTGACGCTGGGCCTTGCGCGGGACGATGGTCGGCAGCACGTTGTCGTTGACGGTGTCGGCGTTCACGACCACCTTGGCGACGTCGTCGCGGCTGGGGATGTCGTACATCACCGGCAGCAGCACTTCCTCCATGATGGCGCGCAGGCCGCGGGCGCCGGTGCCGCGCAGGATCGCCTGATCCGCGATGGCCTCGAGCGCGTCCTGGGTGAACTCCAGGTCGACCCCGTCCATGTCGAACAGCCTCACATACTGCTTGACCAGGGCGTTCTTCGGCTCGGAGAGGATCTTGACCAGCGAATCCTTGTCCAGGTTGGTCACCGAGGCCACGACGGGTAGGCGGCCGATGAACTCCGGGATCAGGCCGAACTTGATCAGATCCTCGGGCATCACGTCGGCGAAGTGATCGCTGGTGTCGATCTCCGACTTCGAGCGCACCTCGGCGCCGAATCCGATGCCGCGCTTGCCGACCCGGTCCTGCACGATCCGCTCCAGGCCCGCGAACGCGCCCGCCACGATGAACAGCACGTTCGTGGTGTCGATCTGGATGAATTCCTGATGCGGATGCTTGCGCCCGCCCTGCGGCGGCACGCTGGCCTGGGTGCCCTCGAGGATCTTCAGCAGCGCCTGCTGCACGCCCTCGCCGGAGACGTCGCGGGTGATCGACGGGTTCTCGGACTTGCGGGCGATCTTGTCGACCTCGTCGATGTAGATGATGCCGGTCTCGGCGCGCTTGACGTCGTAATCGGCGGCCTGGATCAGCTTGAGCAGGATGTTCTCCACATCCTCGCCGACATATCCCGCTTCGGTGAGCGCCGTCGCATCGGCGATGGCGAACGGGACGTTCAGCATCTTCGCCAAGGTCTGCGCCAGGTACGTCTTACCGCAGCCGGTGGGGCCGAGCATGAGGATGTTGGACTTGGTGAGCTCGACCGGCTCACCGCGGCCGTCGCGGCTCTTGTCGCCGGCCTGGATGCGCTTGTAATGGTTGTAGACCGCGACCGCCAGGGTGCGCTTGGCGGTGTCCTGGCCGATCACGTAGTTCTCGAGGAACTCACGGATCTCGGCGGGCTTGGGCAGCTCATCGAGTTTGACCTCGCTCGACTCGGCGAGCTCCTCCTCGATGATCTCGTTGCACAGGTCGATGCACTCGTCGCAGATGTACACACCTGGCCCCGCAATGAGCTTCTTGACCTGCTTCTGACTCTTTCCGCAGAACGAGCATTTGAGCAAGTCGCCGCCATCACCGATGCGCGCCATCTCGTGGGTCCCTACTTCCTTGTCCGCGTGCAACCGTCTGTTCCGATTGCCGACAAGCCGCCTTCAAACAACGCTACCCGCCCAATCCGGGTCGGTGTTCACCACGGAGGAATGTTCGCTTCGAAGCGCTACGCACGAACGTCATCCGAGAGTTGTATGGCTTTGTCGGCAACCATGAGCAAAGGTCCCTGGAAAGACCGTACCTGCTCGGCGTGATACAGGTCGATAACTTGGCCCGTTTCGCGGGCCCATCGTGTCCGGGTTCTCACAGCGAGCGCGTCCCGGCGCAGGTCACGACCACCGGGACGGCCCACCACGAGGTCCTCACTTCTTCTGGGCGCTCAGCTTGCGGTAGTCGAAGACCTGGTCGACGATCCCGTAATCCTTGGCCTCCTCGGCGGTCAGGATCTTGTCGCGATCGGTGTCCTTGCGGATCGTCGCGGTGTCCTTGCCGGTGTGCAGTGCCAGGATGTTGTCCATCTGGGAGCGGATACGCTCGATCTCGGCGGCCGCGATCTGCAGGTCCGAAACCTGGCCCTGCACACCGCCGGTGCGCGGCTGGTGAATCAGCACGCGGGCGTTGGGCAGGCACGCACGCTTGCCCGGGGTACCCGCGGCCAGCAGCACCGCCGCGGCGGAGGCGGCCTCGCCGAGGCAGACTGTGGCAACGTCCGCCCGGACGTACTGCATCGTGTCGTAGATGGCCATCAGCGCGGTGACGTCGCCGCCGGGCGAGTTGATGTACATCGTGATGTCGCGGTCGGGATCCAGCGACTCCAGCACCAGCAGCTGCGCCATGACGTCGTTGGCGACGGTGTCGTCGATCGGCATGCCGAGGAAGATGATGCGCTCCTCGAACAGCTTGTTGTACGGATTCGACTCCTTGACACCGTAGCTCGAGTGCTCGATGAAGGACGGCAGGATGTAGCGCGACTGCGCACCCTGCGGCGCCATACCGCCCGGTGCTGTGCGTGGGTCGAAAAGATTGGCCATCATCGTCTCCAAAGTCCTTGTGGGTGTGCTTGTTCGCTACCGGCCGTCATCGGCGGCCCGGGTGGTGCTGGTCAGGCATCGCCTGTCACGCGGTCCGGACGACCCCGACCGGCTCGCCCCTCGCGGTGACCGCCCGATTGATTCTCACGGATACCTGCCCTCTCTCACCCGGCTCGCCACTCGCAAGCACGCAGCCATTCCTGATTCGCTGACACAAACCCTAACGAAGCAGGGCGGCACCGATCTCCCGGTACCGCCCTGTCTTCGCTTACAGCGCAACTTTCGAACCGCTCAACTGCGCTGTAAGCGAAACGCGCTGTGCTGTACGGCGCGCTCGCAAGCTCCGCGCGCGACGCAAACCCGCTGCGCCGCAGCCTTTTACTTACTCGGCGGCCGCGGCGGCCGGCTCGGCCGCCGTGTCGTCCTGCTCCTCGGCGTCGGAGTCGGCGGGGGCGCCGAACATCTCCGAGGTGTCGACCGCATTGCCGGCGGTGTCGGTGACCTTGGCCTGGCCCACGACGGTGGCCAGCGCCTTGCCGCGGCGCACGTCCGCGAAGATCGCACCCAGCTGGCCGGCCTCCTGCACCTGCTGGATGAACTGCTCGGGCGACATGCCGTAGCGCTGGGCCTGGAACAGGATCCGCTCGGTCAGCTCGTCCTGGCCGACCTGGGTGTTCGCGGACTCGGCGATGGCGTCCAGCAGCAGCTGGGTCTTCACCGACTTCTCCGCGGCCTCCTTGGTGTCCTTGTCGAACTCCTCGCGGGAGGAGCCCTCGGCCTCGAGCGCCTCGGCGAGCTTGGCCTCGTCGTGGTCGAAGCCGTGCACCGCGTCGTGCAGCACGGCGTCGACCTCGGCCTGCACGGCGCCCTCGGGCAGCGGCACCTCGGTCTGCTCCAGCAGCGCCTCGAGCACCTTGTCGCGGATCACGCCGGCCTGCTCGACCTTCTTGGCCCGCTCGACGCGGGTGCGCAGATCGGCCTTCAGCTCGTCGATGGTGTCGAATTCGCTGGCCAGCTGAGCGAACTCGTCGTCGGCCTCGGGCAGCTCGCGCTCCTTGACCGAGTTCACCTTGACGGTCACGACCGCGTCCTTACCGGCGTACTCGCCGGCGACCAGGGCGGAGGTGAAGTCCTTGGACTCCTCCGCGGTCATGCCGATCAGGGTCTCGTCCAGGCCCTCGATGAGCTGACCGGAGCCGACCTCGTGCGACAGCCCGGTGGTCGAGGCGTCGGCGACCTCTTCGCCGTCGACGGTCGCGGACAGGTCGATGGAGACGAAATCGCCGTCCTGCACCGCGCGCTCGACGGCGGTCAGGGTGCCGAAGCGCTGACGCAGCGACTGCAGCTGCTGGTCGATGTCCTCGTCCTCGACGGCGATCGGGTCGACCTCGACCGCGATGGTGTCGAAGGCGGGCAGGGTGATCTCCGGGCGGACGTCGACCTCGGCGGTGAAGGCCAGCTCCTGGCCGTCCTCGATCTTGGTGATCTCGATCTCCGGGCGGCCGATGACGTTGACCTCGGCGGCGCTCACGGCCTCGCTGTAGCGGGCGGGCAGCGCATCGTTGACGACCTGCTCGAGGATCGCGCCGCGACCCAGCCGGGCCTCGAGCAGCTTGGCCGGCGCCTTACCCGGACGGAAACCCGGGATGCGCACCTGTCCGGCCAGCGTCTTGTAGGCCCGATCGAAGTCCGGCTTCAGCTCCTCGAAAGGCACCTCGACGTTGATGCGGACCCGGGTCGGGCTCAACTGCTCGACGGTGCTCTTCACGGACATGCTCCTTGTTAGTGGTTCGTTGTTCGGTATTGACGTGTATCGGTCCCCCCGATCGCATCCTGAATAGCCTAGTCGACCCCGGCATCCGAGCAGAAACTGCCTAGGATGCCGATTTCGCCGGTATCAGCTTCCGATCTTCACCGCGTCGGTCACGAAGACGAGCGTCTCGTTCGGCTTGATACCGTTGCCGCCCTGCCCGTAGCCCAGGTCCGGCGGGATGATCAGCAACCGGCGCCCGCCCTGCTTGATACCGACCAGGCCCTGATCCCAGCCGGGAATGACCTGGCCCGCGCCGAGGGTCAGCGGGAAGGGCTGGTTGCGGTCGAAGGAGCTGTCCAGCTTCTTCTTGTCCGACCAGGTGACCAGCGTGTAGTTCATGGTGACCGGATCGCCCGTCTTCGCGGCCGGGCCGGTGCCCGTGACCAGATCCTTGGTGATCAGGTGCGCGGGCGGGGTGCAGTCGTCGGGGATGGTGATGGCCGGCGGCTGGCCGAAGCCGCCGGTGACCTTGATGTCGTCGGCGGTGCATGCGCGGCCCGCGGGCGCCGGCGCGGCGGACTGGGTCTGCGCGCTCGACGCGGCCGCGGCCGTGGTGGCGCTCGAGGACGACGAGGACTTGGTCTCACTGCTGCCGCATGCGGTGAGCGCGACCGCGGCGGCCACGACGACGGTCGAACCGATGATTCTGGCCAGTGTCTGCATGCGCCGCACCCTAATCGGGCGTACCGACGCCGCCCTCGCGCGGGTAGCCTGACAACCGACTACCGCACGTCAGCACTTTCCGCGAGCACCACCTCGACGCGAGGAGAGTCTGCGCAATGAGCCAGCTGGCACCGGCGGGCGGCACTGCCGCCGCCACCGATACCTCCGCCGACAACGTGGGCGGACGCGGCGGCGAGACTCTCGCACCCCGCCCCTATCACCTCTCCGACATCCCCGGACCGCTCGGGCGCGAGGAACTCGCCGGGCTCGATGCCTGGTGGCGCGCGGCGAACTATCTGGCAGTCGGGCAGATCTATCTGATGGCCAACCCGCTGCTGCGCAGGCCGCTCGAGGCCGAGCACGTCAAGCCGCGCCTGCTCGGGCATTTCGGCACGGTCCCGGGGCTGAATCTGGTGTGGGCGCATGCCAATCGCGCGATCCGCGCCCGCGACCTGAACGCCGTCTTCGTGGCCGGGCCCGGCCACGGCGGCCCCGGGCCCAACGCCTGCGGCTGGCTCGAGGGCACCTGTTCCGAGCTCTACAGCCATATCTCGTTCGACGGCGACGGCATGCGCGAGCTGTTCGCGCAGTTCTCCTATCCCGGCGGGGTACCGAGCCACTGCGCACCCGAGACGCCCGGCTCCTTCCACGAGGGCGGCGAGCTGGGCTATTCGCTGCTGCACGCCTTCGGGGCGGCGCTGGACAATCCCGATCTGACGGTGTTCTGCGTCGTCGGCGACGGCGAGGCGGAGACCGGTCCGCTGGCGGGCAGCTGGCATGCGAACAAGTTCCTCAACCCTGGCCGGGACGGGGCGGTGCTGCCGATCCTGGCGCTGAACGAATACAAGATCGCCAATCCGACGCTGCTGGCGCGGATCCCGGAGGGCGAGCTGCTGTCGCTGCTGCGCGGATACGGATACGACCCGGTCATCGTCGCGGGCAGCGATCCGGCCACCGTGCACCAGGCGATGGCCGCGGCGATGGACGGCTGCCTGGACCGCATCGCCGAATTCCAGCGGGCCGCGCGCGAGGGCGGCGACACGACCAGGCCCAGCTGGCCGATGATCGTGCTGCGCACTCCCAAGGGCTGGACCTGCCCTCCGATGGTGGACGGCGAGCCGGTCGAGGGCACGTTCCGGGCGCATCAGGTGCCGCTGCCCGCCGCGCGCACCGATGCCGGTCACCGCGCGGTGCTCGAGCAGTGGCTGCGGTCCTACCGCCCGGAGGAGCTGTTCGACGAGGCGGGCGCGCCGGTGCCGGGCCTGCTCGCGCTGTCGCCGATCGGGGACCGGCGGATGAGCGCCAACCCGGTGAGCAACGGCGGCGCGCTGGTGCGGGATCTGAAGCTGCCTGACTGGCGCGAGTACGGCGTCGAGGTCATCGCGCCCGGCGCAACGGATCACGAGGCGACGCAGGTGCTGGGCGGGTGGCTGCGCGATGTCACCGCGGCCAATCCGGACAATTTCCTCACCCTCGCCCCCGACGAACTGGCCAGCAACCGGCTGCAGGACATCCTCACCGTGACCGGGCGCAACTGGCAGGCCGAAATCGGCGAGTACGACGTGAAATTGGACCGCACCGGCCGGGTGATCGAGGTGCTGTCCGAGCACATGTGCCAGGGCCTGCTGGAGGGGTATCTGCTCACCGGGCGGCACGGGGTGTTCACCTGCTACGAGGCGTTCATCCACATCGTCGATGCGATGTTCAACCAGCACGCCAAGTGGCTCGACGCGAGTTCGGCGGTGGCATGGCGGCGGCCCATTCCGAGCCTGAACTACCTGCTCTCCTCCCATGTGTGGCGGCAGGACCACAACGGGTTCACCCATCAGGATCCGGGATTCCTGGACGTCGTGCTGAACAAGAGCCCGGAGATCGTGCGGGTATATCTGCCGCCGGATGCGAACACCCTGCTGTCGACCTACGATCACTGCCTGCGCTCGCGGCACTACGTGAATGTCGTGGTTGCGGGCAAACAGCCGCAGGCGGACTGGCTTTCGGTTCCCGACGCCATCGCGCACTGCACCCGCGGCATCGGCATCTGGGAGTGGGCCGGGCACAACGACGAGGTGGGCACCAGCCCCGACGTGGTACTGGCCTGCGCCGGTGACGTGCCGACGCTGGAAACCCTTGCCGCCGCGGCGATTCTGCGAGAGCGCCTGCCACAGTTACGGATTCGCGTGGTGAACGTCGTGGATCTGATGCGCCTGCAACCGAGCGACCAACACCCGCACGGCCTGCCCGACAGCGAATTCGACACCCTGTTCACCGCGGATCGTCCCGTCATCTTCGCCTTCCACGGCTACCCGTGGCTGATCCACCGTCTCGCCTACCGCCGCACCAACCACGACGGCATGCATGTGCGCGGCTACAAGGAAAAGGGCACCACTACAACACCTTTCGACATGGTCATGCTGAACGACCTGGACCGCTACCACCTGGTCATGGACGTCATCGACCGGGTGCCCGGCCTGGGCGAGCGCGCGGCGGGCCTGCGCCAGGACATGTCCGATGCCCGCGCCGCGGCCCGCGCCTGGACCCGCGAACACGGCCAGGACATCCCGGAGGTCGCCGAGTGGCGCTGGCCGTATTCGCGGGCGTGACTCAGTAGCCGATGGTGAAGCGGCGCTGGAGGTATCGCGGCTCCTCGATCTCGTCGAGCAGCGCCACGGCCGCGTCGGGGTAGGAGACGCGGCTGTTGCCGTCGGCGTCCAGGACCGGTTGGTCGCCGCCGACACGGTAGCGGCCGGTACGTTCGCCGGGGCCGATCTGTTCGGCCGGGCTGAGGTAGGTCCAGCGACGGTTGGAGGTGCGCAGCAGGTCCAGGGCGTCGCGGGCGCCGCGCACGGCGGCGGCATACTCCCGCGGGAGACCTATCGTGTCGAGAATCCGGTGCACCCGCTCATCGTCGTCCGCGGTCACGCGTCCGGGCGCGTACTCGAGACTGCCGGCGCCGCCGATCACCATCAGGCGGGTACGCGGGTGGGTGGCCAAAGCCTGTAAGAGCGATCGCGCCACGGTCGCGTAGCCCGTCGGATCGGCGATGGACCTGGCGACGGTGTCGTCGAAGTCGATGGACGAATTGCCGGGTTGATATCCGCTCACCAGCACGTCGAGACCCGGTAGCTGCGCGGCGACGGCGGCGCTGTCGAAGACGTCGAGCTGTGCCCAGGTCAGGTTCGGATGCGTGGCGGTGACGCCCGCGAGGTCCCGAGTGAAGGCCCGGACGTGATGGCCGCGCTCGAGCGCCTCGGTGACCACATGCCGGCCGATATTGCCCGTGGCCCCGATTATGCCGATGAACATGATGCTCCCTGAAAAGATTTGCATGGCGTGAGGAAACTATACGCCGTGCAGTTTATACATGCCGTCTAGAAATTTCACAGGCGTGTACGGTTGTGCCCGTGGGTACCGATGTGCCGACCAGGCGGCAGCTGCGGCGGGCGGAGACGACGGCGGAGATCAAGGACACCGCGCTGCGGCTGATGGCGGCGAACGGTCCGGGAGCGATCACGCTGCGAGCGATCGCGCGCGAGATGGGCATGACGGCGAACGCCGTCTACAGCTACTTCCCCACGCGCGACGATCTGGTGACGGCGCTGATCCGGGATGTGTACGACGAGATGGCCGATGCGCTGCAGGCGGCCAGGGATTCCCGCCCCGACGACGACCCGGCCGGGCGAATCCTGGCGTGGGCCTGCGCCTTCCGGGACTGGTCACTCGCGCACACCGAGGGCTTCCGGCTCGTCTACGGCGACCCCATCCCCGGCTATCGGCCGCCCGAGGGCGGACCCGCGCCCGAGGCCGAGCAGCGGGTGTGTGCGATCCTGACCGGGCTGGCGGCGGGCGCGCACCGGCGGGCCGGACCCGCCCGCGCCGAGGCCGAGTTCTCCTGGGGCGACTTCGATCCTGGGCTGGTCGCCGAGGTACGCACGCTGTTCCCGGACCTGTCCCCCGCCGTGCTGGCCGTCGCCCTGCGCATGTGGGGACGCCTGCACGGCCTGGTCTCCCTGGAGATCCTCGGTCACCTGCGGACGCTGACCACCGATCCGGACAAGCTGTATCGGTCCGAGGTCGATCAGATGATCCGCGGCATGGGATTGTGACGTCCGCCGCGCATGGGCGGCGAAACTACAACCTCGGATCCACGGGCTCGGACTCCAGGGCCAGTACGGCGAACACCGCCTCGTGTACTCGCCACAGCGGTTCTTCGGCCACGAAGCGGTCCAGGGACTCCAGGCCCAGGGCGTATTCCCGTAGCGCCATCGACCGCTTGCGGCCCAGCCCGCGGCCGCGCAGGCGGCGGAGCTGGTCGGGGCGCAGGTATTCCGGGCCGTAGATGATGCGAAGGTATTCCGCGCCGCGGCATTTCACGCCCGGCTGGACGAGTCGCCCACTGCGCGTGGCCGATCCGTTCACCAGGGAATCGACCGGCTTGACCACCATGCCCTCACCGCCGGACACGGTGAGGGCGGTCCACCAGTCGGTCGCCTCCCGCTCGCCCTCCGGCGCGGACAGGTCCACGATCTTGCGCCGGGTCGGGGTGAACAGGTCGGTATCGGCGGCGACCAGGGCGTCGAGCAGACGCAGGTGCCACTCGTGGTCGCGCACCGCGTAATTCACGCCCTCGGCGGCCAGAATCTGGAACGGGGCCAGCCGGAGTCCGGTCAAGCCGTCGACCGGCCAGCAGTAACGGCCGTAGGCGGTGGTGAACGAGTCGGCGTCGGTTCGGCGCGCCGCCGTGCGTTCGGCGAGCTCGCCGACGTCCAGGCCGCGCGCGGCCGCGGCCGCGACGATATCGGTGGCCGCGCCCAACGCCGCCCGCGCCGCGGCTCCGACGGCCGCGTACTGATCGCGCAGCAGCCCGATCGCCTTGGCCGACCACGGCATGAGCTCGGCGTCCAGCGCCAGCCAGTCCGAGCCCAATTCGCCGAACAGGCCCGAGGTTTCGGCGGCCGCACGGATGCGCGCCAGCACGACCTCGGTCAGCGCGGAGTCGTCGAAGAACGGGCGG
Source organism: Nocardia albiluteola (assembly GCF_018860155.1). Taxonomy (GTDB): domain Bacteria; phylum Actinomycetota; class Actinomycetes; order Mycobacteriales; family Mycobacteriaceae; genus Nocardia; species Nocardia albiluteola. Next base: position 344,436 of record NZ_JAHKNI010000004.1, on the reverse strand, counting down.
CCGGTGCGCGTGTACAGCGCGCCGGTACTGCCGTCGGCGATGCCGAACCGGTCGCGGGCGACCTCGGGCGTGCGGGTCAGCACCGCGATCGCGCGCGAACCCATGTGCTTCTCCTGGCAGACCACGCGCGCGACGTTCTCGGACCGGTAGTACTCGAACGCCTGGGCGGGATGCTCCAGCAGCTCGCCGGAAGATGCTGTGGCACAGGGCGACATCGTCGGCGGCAGGTAGATCAGCCAGCGCGGATCGATGGCGAAGCGGCTCATCACCTCCAGCGCCGCGCTCGCATTCTCCTCCTGCACGCTCACCCGTCCGAGGTGCCGGGTCTCCACCACGCGCCGGCCCAGCACGTCGTCAAGATCGAGCACGCCCGGATCGCGATGCACGGCACCGGCGGCGATCTCCGGCGCCGCGGCGTCCTGCAGTGGCCGCACCGGCTCGCACCAGACCTGCTGCGCCGGAACCGATACCGGCTCACGCTCGGGATAGCGCAGCGCCGTGAGCTGCCCGCCGAAGACCACTCCCGTGTCCAGGCACAGCGTGTTGTTGACCCAGCGCAGCTCGGTCGTCGGGGTGTGGCCGTACAGCACCGCGGCGCGACCGCGGTAGTCCTCGGCCCACGGGTAGCGCACCGGCAGCCCGAATTCGTCGGTCTCCCCGGTGGTTTCGCCGTACATGGCGAAGGCGCGCACCCGCCCGGAGGCCCGGCCCTGGTACTCCTGCTTCAGCCCCGCGTGCGCGACCACGAGATTGCCGCCGTCCAGCACGTAATGCCCGATGAGGCCGCGGCAGAAATCGTGTGCGGCCTTGCGGAATTCCTCGTCCTCGACCTCGAGCTGGGCCAGCGATTCGGCCAGCCCGTGCGCGATGCGGACCTTCTTGCCGTCCAGGGCGCGCACCAGCTTGTACTCGTGATTTCCGCTGACGCACAACGCATGTCCGGCCGCGATCATGCCCATGACCAGCCGCAGCACCCCCGGGGTGTCGGGGCCGCGATCGACCAGATCGCCGACGAACACCGCGGTGCGGCCGTCGGGATGCTGCGCGTCCACCGGCCGCCCGCGGTCGTCGCGGCACAGCCCATAGCCCAATTCGCCCAGCAGCGACTCCAATTCGGCGCGGCAGCCGTGCACGTCGCCGATCACGTCGAACGGGCCGGTCAGCTCACGCCGGTCGTTCCACAGCTTCTCGTCGACGACGGTCGCCGACTCGATCTCCTCCACACCGCGCAGCACGAATACCCGGCGGAAGCCCTCGCGTTCGAGATTGCGCAGGCTGCGGCGCAGATCGCGCTGCTGGCGCTTCACCACGTGCGCGCCGAGATGAGCGCGTTCGGCGCGGCCGACGTTGCGGTCCAGGCATATCCGGTCGGGGACGTCGAGCACGATCGCCACCGGCAGCACATCGTGCTCCCGGGCGACGCGAATCACCTCCTGACGGGCCTTGGGCTGCACATTGGTCGCATCGATCACGGTCCGCAGCCCGCGCCGCAGCCGCACGGCGGCGATATGGTGCAGCAGCGCGAAGGCGTCGTCGGTGGCCGACTGATCGTTCTCGTCGTCGCTGACGATGCCGCGGCAGGCGTCCGAGGACAGGATCGCGGTGGGCCGGAAGTGCTTGCGCGCGAATGTGGATTTGCCCGAGCCGGTGCAGCCGACAAGCGCCACCAGGGACAGTTCGGGAATGGACAGTTCCGTCATGATGCCGCGCCTTTCTCGCTGGTGTGCGTGGCGGTCGGTCCACTGCTCGTGGCCGATTTCTCGAAGACGGCCAGCTGCGTCGGCGATCCGAGATCCGGATCCGTCGGCCCGATGGGGCCGAAACGGACACTGTATCCGTAGGTTTCGGCGACACGACGCGCCCAGTCGTCGAATTCCGCTCGGCTCCACTCGAACCGGTGATCGGTATGCCGGAACTTGCCCGCGGGCAGGCCCTCATACAGGACGTTGTATTCGCCGTTCGGCGTCGTCACGATCACCGCATTCGGCGCGGCGGCCCCGAATACCGCCCGCCCCAGCGCCGTCAGCCGCGGCGGATCGACGTGCTCGATCACCTCCATGAGCACCGCCGCGTCGTATCCGCGCAGCGCGGCGTCCGCATAAGTGAGCGCGCCCTGGCGCAGCGTGATCCGCTCGACGACCCGCTTGGGCGCGCGATCCAGCCGCAGCCGCCGGTGCGCCGTCCGCAGCGCCCGCATCGACACGTCCACCCCCACGATCTCGGAGAACTCCTTGTCCCGCAACAACTCCCGCAACAGCGCCCCCTCGCCGCAGCCCAGATCCAGCACCCGCCGGGCGCCGACGTCGTGCAGGGCTCGTACGACCGCGGCCCGCCGGGCCACCGCCAACGACGGCCGCGCGGCGTCATCGGCGACCGCCTCACCGGCTGCGGCACCGCCGACGCCCGTGTTACCAGCGCCCGCGTCGCAGGCCCCCGCATCACCCGCGGCCGCTTCACCGACACCCGTCCAGCCAACAGCTGCTCCGCTGGTGCCCGTTTCATCGGCGTCGGTGTCGCCGGTTTCCGCAGGTCCGGCGCCCGCGTAACCAGCGGCCGCCGCATCGGCACCCACCTCACCGACGCCAACATCACCTACACCCGCGTCATCGACATCGTCGATATCCGCGTCGTCGACCGCATCCAGGCTCTCGGCCGTCGCGTCGTCGATCTCGGCGAGGCGGGCCAGGGCCGAGCGCACGAAGGACTGCTTGCGCGCCAGGTAGCGGCGGGTGATCCAGGCGCGTTCGGGATGTCCGGCGAGCCATCCGACCCCCGCGCGCAGGAGCTTGTCGATCTCGTCGGCGGCGAGCCAGTAATGCTTGCTGCCGTCGAGGACCGGGAGCAGCACGTACAGATGCGACAGGGCATCGGCCAGGCGCATGTCCGCGGTCAATTCCAGTCGCACGTAATGGGATTCGCCCCACTCCGGGAAGGCCGGATCGAGCGGGATCGGGGTGGCCGCAACCCGCCAGCCCAACGGCCCGAAGATCCGCTCGGCGACCTCCGGGCCGCCCTTGCAGGACACCACGGGCAGCTCGAGGCGCAGCGGCAGCGCGGTGTCCGCCAGCCCGGGCCGCTGCTCGCATTTCCCGTGCAGCGCGGTCTTGAACACCGTCGAGATCGCGACCGACAGCAGCGACGACGCGGCATACGGCCGGTCGTTCACGTACTGTCCGAGGCTGAATTCCGCTGTGCCGCGCGACTTTCCTCGAACCAGCCCGACCGGGTCGATCTCCAGCAGCAGCGCCGCGGTGCACCGCTGCTCGGTGGCCTCGGGGTACAGCACCTGCGCCGACCCGTACGACTGCTCGAACATCTGAACCCGCGCCGGGTTCTTGTGCAGCAGGAAGCCCAGGTCGGTGGCGACCCACTCGGCGCCCTCGGCCCGCGTACAGGTAATGGTCAATAGCACCCAGCGATCTTCACTCGGCGGTCCGCGCCGGGGCAACCGCTTTGTCCAACAGTCGTCTATGGGAAGCTCGCCGCCGAACGGCCGGATTACTTCGCGGCGGCTTTCGGCGCGGTCAGGTCGTAGACCTCGAGACCGCCGATCGTCGTCGCGGAGTACCGGTCCCGCACCCACTGGGTGATGTCGGCGGCCTCGGTCTTCCTGTTGCCGAAGCCGGGGCCGCGTTCGCCCGCCGGACGTGCGACGAAGTAGTGGATGCGGCGGCGGGAGACGTCGTCCTGGAATTGCGGCAGCGTTGGGGACGGGTCGATGCCCGCGAAGCCGCCGAGCGGCATGACGGGGTAACCGGACTCGAGTTGCAGATTGGAGGACATCATCGAGCTGACCGCGGCCGCCGTCCACGTGTAGTTCGCCCCGCCGTTCCGCAGGCGGGCGACCAGTGCAGGATCGGGCGCGCCGCCGAACATCGGATGGTTCCGATCATGCTGCGCGGCAGGCGTTCCCGCTGTCGTCGGCGGGTGCTGACCGCTCGGCGTCTTCGTGCCATCGGGTGTGCCTGGCGCTATGTCACCGTCCGGCTTACCCGGTCCGGGCGGCGGACCGAAGGGGAAGGCGCCCGGGATCTTCGGGCCCGCCAGCACGATTCCGCCGTCGTGGGGTATGGAGATCGTCTCGAGCGAGTACGCCAGAGGGCCCGCCACCGCGGCCAGCACGGCGGCGAAAGCCATCACCGGGAAGAACACGCGCGCAGCGGGAATCAGCAGGGCGAGGGTCGAGGCGATACCCACCGCCAGCACCGTCCAACGCAGCCACGGCACGAAATCGGCTGTGCGCGAGAGCAACAGCACAGCGGTGGCGGTGGTGAGTGCCACAGCCACCGCGAGGGCGACGCGTACCCACAGTCGGTCGCGATGGCGCCAAGCCGTCACCGCGCCCAGGCCCGCCGTTCCGGCGACCGCCGGCGCCAGCGCGACGGTGTAGTACTGATGGAACAGGCCCTGCATGAAGCTGAACACCAGCATCGTCACCAGCATCCAGCCGCCCCACAGCAGCAGGGCCGCGCGGTGCGGGTCCGTGCGAGAGACCGTGCCGCGCAGCATGATCCCGATAACGAGCAGCACCAGTGCGGCGGGGATCAGCCAGCCGATCTGACCGCCCACCGTCGCCTGGAACATCCGGGTGATGCCGGGCTCGTTTCCCGCGAAGAAGCCGCCCATGCGGCCACCTCCACCGTGCGGCGGGCCGGGGAACGGGCTCGACGATCCCACGCCCAGCCGCCCGAGACCGTTGTAGCCGATGGTCAGCTCGATGATCGAATTGTGCTGGGATCCACCGAAATACGGTCGCGATGCGGCGGGCCAGAGCTGGGCGGTCAGCACCCACCAGCCCGCGCCCGCGAGCATCGCCGCCCCGGCCGCACACAGCTGCGCCACGCGCTTGCCCAGCCGCGGCGGGCCCGCGAACAGATAGGTCAGCGCGAGCGCGGGCAGCACCAGCAGCACCTGTAACTGCTTGGCCAGGAAGCCGAATCCGACCAGCGCGCCGCAGAGCACCAGCCACCGCCAGCGCCCGTCGTCCAGGGCGCGGGTCATCGCCCAGACCGCGGCGATCATCAGGAAGACCAGCAGCGCATCGGGGTTGTTGTACCGGAACATCAGCGCCGCAACGGGAGTCACGGCCAGCGCGAGCCCGCCGAGGAGCCCGGCCGCGGTGCCGTGGGTGCGCCGCAGCGTCACCACGACCAGCGCCACCGACGCGATGCCGAGCAGCACCTGCGGCAGCATCATGCTCCAGGCGTGCATGCCGAACAGCCGCACCGATATTTCCATCGGCCACAGCGAGGCCGGGGTCTTGTCGACGGTGATCGAATTGCCCCAGTCCGAGGAGCCGAAGAAGAACGCCTTCCACGAGTGCGCACCCGACTGGACCGCGGCCGCATAGAAGGAGTTCGCCCACCCGTTGATGCCCAGATTCCACAGATACGCGACCGCGGTGCCGATCAGCAGCCCTGCCACACCCAGGATTTCCCAGCGCTCGAGCCGCCGGTCTGCCGTTTCGGGCGCGGGGATCGCCGGACTCGGCGCGATCGCAGTGTCGGTCATGGTGCCCCATCATTCACGATCCACCCCAGCCCGACCTGAGCCGAGCCTGGGAACAATCTGGGAGCGGACACAGGATGCCGATGAGCCACGTCACGCTGCACATGCCTGTCCCGCGAACAGGCCTCCTCGAGGTGCACGGCTCGGCTACCGCTCCACGCGCCGGCCCGGTGCAGGAAGATCTCCGCATGCCGTCGCTGGCGAGCGGGTTCCCGCGCCGGGCCCGCGTACGGGACCTGGGTGCCGCGAATCGTACGCGGCCGCACGCACCTGTCCTCCGTACAGAACCTCCGGATGCCTCGGCTCACACGCGGGTTCCCGCGCCCGGCCCGCGGACAGGACCGCCGAGGCGCCGCGAATCGTATACAGCGCGACCTCTGCTGCTTCCGGCGCAGGCCGGACACGACAGCGGCCGGGACCCCACCGGGATCCCGGCCACATTCGATGACCGAAAGTGTTGTGGCGCTTACAGTTCCGCGTACAGCCGCTCATCCTGAGCGGCCAGCCGCAGCTCGGCGGCGGCCAGTTCGTTGTCGATCGCGGCGGCGGGCACCGCGTCGCGGAACACCCAGCGCAGCGCCACGAACCGGATCACCGTCGCCACCAGGTTCGCCACGACCAGCACCGTCAGCTCGAGGTGCACCGCGGCCGCGGGCGCCCAGTGGTGCAACGCGAACAGCGAACCGCTGGTCAGCCCCCAGGTGAAGGCGAAGATGAGCAGGCCCTGGATCTGATGTGAGACCGCCTTGGTCGAGCCGCGCACCCCGAAGGTGAAGGCCCGGTTGGCCGCGGTATTGCCGATCGCGGTGATCAGCAGCGCCAGGAAGTTCGCCGGCTGCGCACCCGTGAGCGGCTGCAGCAGCATGTACAGCACCATGTAGGCCAGCGTCGAGACCACGCCGATGATGCCGAACCGCACGAGCTGGCCCACCATGCCCAGCGGCACGCCGTCGACCAGGGGCTCGCGGCCGATCGCGGCCCGCAGCTCGTTCACCGGCAGCGCACCCGAGGCAAGTCCCTTGCTGACCCGCCACACCCCGAGCAGGTCCTTGCGGGCGGTATCAACGATGTCGACGCGCGAATCGGGATCGTCGATCCAGTCGACGGGCACCTCGTGGATGCGCAGCCCGGCGCGCTCGGCGATCACCAGCAGCTCGGTGTCGAAGAACCACTCTCCGTCCTGCACCAGCGGCAGCAGCTTGCGCGCGACATCGGTACGCATGGCCTTGAAGCCGCACTGGGCGTCGGAGAAGCGTGCCTGCAGGGAGGCCTTGAGGATCAGGTTGTAGCAGCGGGAGATGAATTCGCGCTTGGGTCCGCGCACGACCCGTGAGGACTTCGCCAGCCGGGTGCCGATCGCCAGGTCCGAGTGGCCGGACACCAGCGGGGCCACCAGCGGCAGCAGGCCGTTCAGGTCGGTCGAGAGATCCACGTCCATGTAGGCGACGACCTGAGCGTCGGAGGCCTCCCAGACCGCCCGCAGCGCGCGGCCGCGGCCCTTGCGGTCCAGGTGCACCACGCGTACGCCGTCCAGCTCGCCGGCCAGGTAGTTGGCGACATCGAGGGTGGCATCGGTGGAGGCGTTGTCCGCGATGGTGATGCGCGCGGAGAACGGGAAACCGTCGCCGAGGAACTCGTGCAGGCGGCGCACGCACACGCCGAGATCGCGTTCCTCGTTGTAGACGGGAATCACCACATCCAGTACAGGAGCGGGCTGTGCCGCATCATGGCGCTTCGGGCGCGCCACCGCCGCGCCATTGCGGTTCGTTGCGGTAACGATCGAAGTCTCGGTCATGTCACCAAGATTCGCGGCCCAGGCTTGGCGGGCACTGGATCGCAGCTGCGAGATCCCTGGGAGGCCCCGGAACAGCCGCTGCACTCACCCACCCCGCCGACTCCGCAAGCTCCGCCGGCTAACCGTCCCCGTGTCCCCTCGGCAACACAACGGTGAACGTGGTCCCCCGCCCGGGGGTGCTGTCCGCGCCGACCGTGCCGCCGTGCGCGGTCACCAGCGCCTGCACGATCGACAGGCCCAGCCCGGTGCCGCCGCTGGCGCGGGCACGGGAGGAGTCGGTGCGGTAGAACCGCTCGAACACGCGGGCGGCGGCCTCGGGCGACAGGCCGGGCCCCTCGTCGCACACCTCCATCCGCACCTGATCCTCGCTGGGCGTCAGGCGCACGGTCACCGGGGTGCCGGGCGGGGTGTGGTTCAGCGCGTTGCCGACCAGATTCGCCAGCACCTGCCGCAGCCGGGCGGCATCGCCGGACACCTCCAGCGTGCCCGCACCGGGCCGAACCTCCAGTGCGACAGGATGATCCGCGCCCGCCTGCCTGGCGGCCAGCGCCTGGGCACCGTGCACCACATCGCCGGCAAGCGCGAGCAGATCCACCGGACGGACCTCGAGCGGGCGCTGCGCGTCCAGGCGGGCCAGCATCAGCAGATCCTCCACCAGCAGGCCCATGCGCCCGGCCTCGGCCTCGATGCGCTCGAGCACCTGTCGCGGATCCTGGCTCGCCCCTTGCCGATACAGCTCGGCGAAGCCGCGGATGGTGGTCAGCGGGGTACGCAGCTCATGGCTGGCGTCGGCGACGAACTGCCGCATCTTCGCCTCCGAGCGCCGGGCGGCCTCCTCCGAGCGCCGCGCCGCCTCCTCGGACGCCTCGGTGGCGGTGACACCGTGCTGAATCCGGGCGAGCATCGCGTTCACCGATTGGGCGAGGTGATCCACCTCGGTGTCGACATTGCGCACCGGGACGCGGCGATTCAGGTCGCCGCCGGCGATCGCCGCGGCGGTCTCCTCGACGTGCCGGAGCGGGCGCAGGCTGCGCCGGACCACCAGATAGCCGCCGACGCCGAGCAGCACCAGGGCGCCCAGGCCGGTGGCGAGCTCGAATCCGATCAGTTTCGACACGGTGTCGACGTTGTCGGTGAGCGGCAGCCCGATCGTCGTCGTGCCATAACTGTTGGAGACCACCAGGATTCGCCAGTGGATCGACGAGCCGCCCACCGAGGGCACCGTCACCGGGGTGTGCGCGGGCAGATTCGTCAGGTTCGGCGCCGGCTTGCCGCGATCGGTCTGCAGGCGATATTGCTCCCCCTCGGGACCGCGGCGCAGTTCGAAGAAGTGGCGCGGCTGATCCCAGGAGGCCGCCGTCTCCGGCTGGACGGGCATGTCCGCGGGCACCCAGGAGGTGCCCCCGGCGGGAGTGCTGATCAGCTTCATTGGGCCGGGGCGTGCCCAGGTGTGCGCGGCGTCGTAGAGCTGCTCGTCGGTGCGATCGGTGAGCGATTTCGACAGTGCCGAGGTCACCGCGAACCCGGAGACCGCCAGCGCCAGCCCGGCCAGGGTCACCATCGCGACGACCAGGGTGACCCCGAGCGGTATGGCGGACACACGACGCCCCAGCGCGGCCCGGACACGGTGATAACCGCGCGTCACCGCGGCGGGCCGGCGCTGCCGCGTCCCACATGCGGCATCATCGGCGGGCACGGGCAGTTGGGCGGGTGTCGCAATGCCATTCGGCGTGTCATCCGAGGACGCAGCGTCAGGAGTCATGTCGGTCGCAACGTCACTCATGCTCGCGCCTCGCCGAAGCCCGAACGTGCCCTTCCCAGGCGCGTCCGGCCGCGGTCGGCTCCGACCTGAGCGCAGCCCGCGATCTTCACGAGCCGCCGCTTCGATGTCGGCTCGCTTCGCCCTCTCTCGCCTGCGCCTCGCTGAGGCCCGGCGCCGGCGCGAGCGAGCAGCTCGGCCGCGTCAATTAGTCGCTCGCCCATGCGGCCTACGTTTACCGAGCCAAGCTGGGAAATCCCTGCATGCGGTCTGAGCGTTTGCTCCCAGGGACTATCCGGCCGAAAGATGATCGGCGAGCCGGTCCAGATACGGGCGTTGACCCGCGCCGAGCTTGTCCCGGGCGGTGTCCGGATCGAACCATTCGGCGCGGTCGATCTCCGGGAACCGCTGCATCCTGCCCGAGCGCGGCGGCCACTGCATCTCGAAGGTACCGGGGACGACGAGGGCGGGATCCAGGTCGGCCTCGACCGCCCAGACCGTCAGCTCCTTGGCGCGGCTGCCGCTGCCGTAGCGGACCTCGCCCAGCGGGATCCAGTGCCCGTCGGGCACCGCGAGTCCCAGTTCCTCGTGGAATTCGCGGCGCGCGGCGGCCTCGGGTCGTTCGCTGCCGGGGTCGTACTCCCCCTTGGGAATCGACCATGCGCCAAGGTCTTTGCGGGCCCACAGCGGGCCGCCCATATGCCCCAGCAACACCTCGGCTTCCGCCGCGCGGCGGAACAGCAGGACTCCGGCGCTGTATTTCATGCCTGCGCCTTGATCTGTTCGAACATCGTGCGCATATTCGGCCCGATCTCCGCGAGCTCCAGGAACGGAACCCCCGATGCGGCGCCGTCGAGATAGGCGAATCGCATCTGCCCGGACATGTCGCCCTGCTGCACGATATCGATGCCGCGATCCGCCGCGGCCCGTATCGCGGCGTCGAAATCGGCGGGCTCGGAACAGATGTGGTGCAGCCCCGGGCCGCTGTGCTCCAGGAATTCGGTGTAGATCGATACCCCGCGCACCGGCTGGATCAGCTCGAACTGCATCTCGCCGTGGTAGGACAGCGCGATGTGGGCGGTGAAATCCGCCGGTTCGCCTCGGTACGTGCAGGTTTCGGGGCCGAAGTGCACATCGGGCAGGCGCGCCCACTTCCGCACGCCGAAGGAGGCGGTCAGGAACTGTTCGGTCGCCGCGATGTCGGTGACCACCCAGGCGATCTGGGTGATCGGCCCGGGTGCGAGGGCATCTACCATGCGACGATTCAATACCCCGGAGGTGCAACCGGCCACATTTACCAGTTGGGGCGTGCCGAGAAACCCCGGCAGTGGTCCGGGTTCTCGGTTCGGCATCGAGCGTGAGAGATGGTGAAATGTGGTCGGGGTGACAGGATTTGAACCTGCGACCGCCCGCTCCCAAAGCGGGTACGCTACCAAGCTGCGCTACACCCCGTAGGGGGTCCGCTACTCCTTGACAAGGGGGCTGAGGACCACCAGAGCGGGCGACGGGAATCGAACCCGCACCATCAGCTTGGAAGGCTGAGGTTCTACCATTGAACTACGCCCGCAGGCACACGACACCGACGGGATCGCCTCGATGTCGTCTGCGCCTGAGACTGTACCGAATCTCACTCGCCGAACGCCAATCGCCCCGCCCGAGGGGTGTCTCGCCCGGTCGGCGAGCCCTCGGCGGCCCCGGGATCAGCCGTCCTCGCGCCGCGCGGGAGCCGACCGTTAACCGAGGGTCACGCGGGTTCGGATTGCCCGGCGCGTCGCCGAAGACACGCTGACGAGAGGTGTAACGCCGCAGCTCGCCGGACGATAGCTCTGACAGTTGCCACTCGCGGAACTTCGGAACAGGTTGTAAAACATCATTTTTCGAAGTCGAGAGGCTTGCTAGGATCCTTTTTGCCGGACGGGGGTATCTGGAAAGGGGGCGGTGAGCATGCACCGAGCTAGGTGGAGCGGACCGCATAGCAGTAGGCACGATCCGGAGGGCTGTAGTCCGGAGTACGCGACAACCGTCTGCGTGAGGTGAGCGGCATGCTCACCAAGCTGGACACGGTGACCGCCGCGGCGGTCAGGCTCACCTCGCGAGACTGGGTGGCCGCGGTGTACCGCGACACCGGCCTGACGGTTCCGCGCGAGCATCTGGAGCGGGTGTTCACCGCGCTGATCAACGAGCTGATGGATCTGGCGCGCTCGGAACCCTTCCCGGTGCCCACGGCCCGCCGGATCGGCCGCAGGCTGGCCGAGGAGCCGTTCGATCGCACCCGGATGCTGGCACCGACCTCGCGGGCCCTGCTGGGCTTCGCGCCCGGCGAGCCCGGATCGCTCGTCTTCACCCGCTGGCCGCTGGTGGCCAGCCATGCGATCGAGAGCTATGCCGAGGCGCTGCAGCAGCGGGCGCTGGCCCAGCAGGAGGCCAGCCTCGAGGCCGCGGTGTCGGTGCGGGTCCAGGAGATCGCGGCCCTGCAGACCCAGCTGCGGCACGAGGCGACCCACGACGCGCTGACCGATCTGGCCAACCGCTCGCTGCTGCAGGAGCAGGTGCGCCTGATGGCGGCCGACCGGTCCCGCGGCGTCGGCCTGCTACTCATCGACGTCGACGATTTCAAGCAGATCAACGACGGCTACGGCCACAGCGTCGGCGACGAGGTCCTGGTGGAGATCTCACGCCGGCTGCGCGCGGCCTGCCCGCAGGAGACCGTGGTGTGCCGGTACGGCGGCGATGAATTCGTACTAGCCCTCCCCGCCCGCCGCAACACCCTCGGCGAGGTCGCCATGCGGGTGCTGACCGCGCTGCACAATCCGGTCCCCACCTCCTCCGGACCGGTGCCGGTCTCGGCCAGTGTGGGCACCGCGTACTGCCCGGCGGGGCGCGCGTGCGACTTCTCCGACCTGCTTCGCAGCGCCGATCGCGCGATGTACTCGGCCAAGACGGCGGGCAAGCGCCGGTTCGCGGTGTCGGAGCTGGACGACGAGGAGTCTGAGCCTAGCGGCTTCATCCCCGCCCAGCTCCAGTACGACGCGGCCGCCGCGGGCTGACAGCAACTGGTCAGCTATCGATCCGCGTAGGCTGACTGCGTGGCGATACTTCTGGTCATCCTGGTTGTCGTGCTGATCGTCTTCCTGGCGATGAGCCTCGCGGGCCGCAATACCGCCCGCAGCCACCAGGCGGCTCAGCTCGCCGACGCGAAGGCCGACGCCCGGCGGATCATCGAGCGGCTCGGCGGGCAGGTGTACAACCTGACCGGCCGGGACGAGGCGTCCACCCAGGCGCTCGCCGACGCCGGAGAACGGCTCAATGCCGCCGGATCGCAGATCGACCAGGCGACCACCGTCGCCCAGGCCCGATTGGCCAAGGAAACCGCCCTGGAGGGCCTGTACTACGTGCGGGCCGCGCGCAGCGCGATGGGCCTGGACCCCGGGCCGCCGGTCCCCGAACTCGACGGGCAGCGCTCGGCCGGACACGTCTCGGAGCAGCGGGCCATCGACTTCGAGGGTCGTCAGGTGCAGGCATCCCCGATGCCCTCACCGCAGACCCCGAACTACTACCCGGGCGGCCGTGTCGCCGGACGGCCGGTCCCGGCCGGCTGGTATTCCGAGCCGTGGTGGAAGACCGCGCTCGTGGCCGGGGCCTGGGGCGTGGGTTCGGCGCTGCTGTTCGACACGCTGTTCCACGGGATGTCGGGCGTGGGGTACGACACCGCCGGATTCGAGGGCGGGTACGGCTCGGGCTACGACGCGGGATTCGATACGGGACAGGACTATCAGACGGGATACGACCAGGCCGGGTATGACCAGGATGGTTACAACCAAGGCGGTTACGACCAGGGCGGGTACGACCAGGGCGGGTACGACCAATCCGGCTGGGACAACGGCGGATTCGACGGCGGCGGCTGGGACGGCGGCGGCGGATTCGACGGGAATTTCTGATGGCCCGACATGAAGGAGGCCTGACATGAACGTGCTCCGGTACCGCCTGCTACATGGACTTCGCGTGCGACCGTGGGAAAACGCGGCCCGACGCGGTGATTCGCCTCGAATTCTCGGCTCGGCGTTCGACAGGGAGCAGGAGGGTCTGGCGCCCCCGTTCGGCAGGGCGCTGGATCTGGGCTGTGGGACCGGCATCCACTCCGTCGACCTCGCGCGCCGAGGCTGGCAGGTCACCGGCGTGGACTTCGTCCCCGGCGCAATCCGTTCCGCGCGAGCACGATCGGATGCCGCCGGCGTTCAAATCCGTTGGCTCGTAGGGGATGTTACCGACCTGCCCGCCGAGGTCGGTACGGGTTACAAGCTCATACTCGACTTCGGTGCGTTCCACGGCCTGACCGACCCACAACGCCATGCAGAGGCACGGCAAGTCGACACTGTCGCCGCCGGCGATGCCACCCTGCTGATGGTCGCCTTCGCACCGGCCAAACGCGGGCCGCTGCCCCGGGGTGTAAGCGCCGCCGACATCACCGCCGCATTTTCCGGGTGGGAGATCACCGACGACTCACTCCTGGCGCCGTGGCCGGGCCCGATCCACCTCTACCGGCTCCGCCGCACCGGCTCACTGTGACAGGTCACGGGCCCGATAAGCATTCAGCGCGGCTGGCAGCTGGGGCACCAGAACAGGTTTCGACCCTCCATCACGGCATGCAGGACAGTAGCTCCGCACAGGCGGCACGGCTCCCCGACGCGGCGGTACACATAGGTGCGGGGACGATCGGCGGCGTAGGACGGCGCGCCATGATCGTCCTCGGGACGTACCACGTGCATCTTGCCGCGCCGGACGCCGACCTTCATTAGCTCCACCAGGTCGACCCACAGTGCGTCCCATTCGGTGCGGCTCAACGATTTTCCGGGACGATACGGTGAGATGCCGTGGCGGAAAAGGACTTCCGCCCGGTAGACGTTGCCGACCCCGGCCAGCACGCTCTGGTCCATCAGCAGCGCACCCAGCGAGCGCGCAGACCGGTGGATGCGCTGCCAGGCCTGGCCGGGATCGGCGTTGCGGCGCAACGGATCCGGGCCCAGCCGCGCGGTGAGCGCGGCGACCTCCGGATCGTGCAGCACCTCGCATGCGGTCGGACCGCGCAGGTCGGCCCCGTACAGCTCCGCTCCGGACTTGCCGGCCCCGGCCATCCGCATGCGCACCTGCCCGACCGGATCCCCCAGCGGCCCCGTCGATTCGGTGAACTTCCCGTACAGCCCGAGGTGCACGTGCACCACGAGCCCCGAATCATAGTGGTGCAGAAGATGTTTGCCCCACGCCTCGGCACGCACGAGGACCCGCCCGTCCACCAGCGCGGCCCCGTCGGCGAAGCGACCCTGAGGACTGGATACCCGGACCACACCGCCGGCGAACCGCGCGTGATGCGCCTTCGCCAGGCGATGCAGCGTATGCCCCTCCGGCATGAGCGCCGCGTACCTCCTGTCCCGGACCCGACGACCGCACGGTGCGGGGCGCGGACGACATCGGCGCTACGACCGACGATCCGCGCCCGCCCGCGGACGGTTGTCAGGCGACGGGAACCTCCGGCGCCACGCCGGACTTCTCGTACTCGGAGATGATGTCGATGCGACGCTGGTGCCGGTCCTCGCCCGACCACGGGGTCGTGATGAAGGCGTCGACGATGGCCAGCGCGTCCTCGAGCGGGTGCATGCGGCCGCCGATGCCCATCAGCTGCGCGTTGTTGTGCTGGCGGGCCAGCTGCGCGGTCTCGATGCTCCAGGCCAGCGCGCAGCGGGCGCCGGGCACCTTGTTCGCGGCGATCTGCTCGCCGTTGCCGCTGCCGCCGATCACGATGCCGAGACTGCCCGGGTCGGCGACCACGCGGCGCGCGGCGTCGATGCAGAACGCCGGGTAGTCGTCCACGGCGTCGTACTCGTGGGCGCCGGAGTCGAACACCTCGTGTCCGGCCTTCTCCAGGTGATCCTTGATGTGGTTCTTCAGCTCGAAGCCGGCATGGTCGGCACCCAGGTATACGCGCATGGCAGCGATTGTGTCAGGCCCCGCGAGCCGCGGAACCGCGGGGCCGACACCTCCACCGGTGAAATCCGGGTGGGTGCGCTCAGTCGAACTGCGGATCCTCGGTGCGGGTGCGCTTGAGCTCGAAGAAGTGCGGGTAGGACGCCAGGGCGACCGCACCGTCCCACACCTTTCCGGCCTCCTCGCCGCGCGGGATGCGCGAGAGCACCGGGCCGAAGAACGCCACGCCGTTGATGTGAATGGTGGGGGTGCCCACGTCCGGGCCGACCTTGTCCATGCCCGCGTGGTGGCTCACGCGCAGCGCCTCGTCGTACTCGGCGCTGGTGGCGGCCGCGGCCAGCTCGGCGGGCAGGCCCGTCTCGGCCAGCGCCTCGGCGACCACCAGGGCGAACGTCTCGGCGCGGTCCTCGCGCGCGTACTCCTCCTTGCGGTTGTGAATGCGGGTACCCATCGCTGTGTAGAGCGGGGCCAGGACCTTGTCGCCGTGATCCTGGGCGGCGGCGATGGCCACCCGCACCGGACCCCAAGCCGTCTTCATCATCTCGGCGTACTGCTCGGGCAGATCGCGGCCCTCGTTGAGCACGGCCAGGCTCATCACGTGGAAGTTCGTCTCGATGTCCCGGACCTTCTCGACCTCCAGAATCCAGCGGGAGGTGATCCAGCACCAGGGGCACAGCGGATCGAACCAGAAGTCCACCCGGTCCTTGGCGCCGTTCGTCGCATCGCTCACGTCAATATCCTCTCGAAGTGCGGGAAGCGGCGACACTGCCGCCGTCAATTCTCATCAACGACGGAAAGTTCCGGATATTTCCCGAACCGTGTCGGTTGGTCGCAGTAGGGTCGAGGACAGCCTGGTTCCCGGCACACGGAGGGTTTTCATGACCACAGATTCCAGGTTCGTCATCGTCGGCGGCGGTCTCGCCGCGGCCAAGCTCGCCGAGGCGCTACGCGACAACGACTTCGAGGGTTCCCTCACGCTACTCGCGGCGGAGGAGCAACTGCCGTACGAGCGGCCGCCGCTGTCCAAGGAACACCTGCTGGGTAAGAAGGCGCTGGCCGAGTTCACGGTGCAGCCCGCGCAGTGGTATCGGGACCACCACGTCGAGGTAATGCTCGGCACCGCGGTATCAACGATCGACCGGGCCTCGAAAACCGTTGCGCTGCCAGATGGTTCGACACTGCCGTACGACAAGCTGGCGTTGGCCACCGGGTCGCGGGCGCGGCGGCTGCGAATTCCGGGCGCCGATGCGCAGGGCGTGCACGTGCTGCGGACCATCGAGGAGTCCGATGCGCTCGTCGAGTTGTTCGGCTCGATCCGGCGGCTGGCGGTGATCGGCGCGGGATGGATCGGACTGGAGGTGACGGCCGCGGCCCGCGCGGCCGGTGTCGAGGTCACGGTCCTCGAGGCCATGTCCGCGCCGCTGCTGGCCGCGATGGGGCCGGAGATGGGTGCGGTGTTCGCCGACCTGCACCGCGCGCACGGGGTCGATCTGCGATGCGATGTGACGGTCGCCGAGATCCGCACCGCCGAGGGCCGCGTCGCCGGGGTGCGGTTGGGCGACGACACCGTGATCGAGGCCGATGCGGTGCTCCTGGGCGTCGGCGCGCGGCCCAATACCGAACTGGCCGTGGACGCCGGGCTCGCGGTCGAGGGCGGGGTGCTGGTCGATGAGAGCCTGTCCACCAGCGACCCGGACATCGTCGCCGTCGGCGACATCGCCGATCAGCAGCATCCGGTGCTGGGGCGGCGCGTCCGGGTGGAGCACTGGGCCAATGCGCTCAATCAACCCGAGGTAGCGGCGCTCACGATGCTGGGCAAACCGGCCACCTACGACCGGCTGCCCTATTTCTTCACCGATCAATACGACCTCGGCATGGAATACACCGGCTACGTCGCGCCCGGCCAGCAGACCACGGTGGTGACCCGCGGGGACGTCGGCGCCCGCGAGTTCGTGGCCTTCTGGCTCGACTCGGGCAACCGGGTACTGGCCGGGATGAACGTCAATGTCTGGGACGTCGGCGATCGCATCAAGGAGCTGATTCTGTCCGGTGATCCGGTCGACCCGCGGCGCCTGGCCGATACGTCGGCCGAGCTGTGACGGGGCTCACCATCAGGGGTAGGTCGATTTCGCGCGGCGGGCTCCGACCTCTCGGTAAGCGCACCGCCCGGGCCGCGTCCGTCGCGGCCGGAGCGGTGCGGACGACGAACGCGAGGAGCCGGAAATGAAGTACATGCTGCTGAAGACCTACACGCCCGCCGCCTACTGCGACACCCCGATGGGCGAGTGGACGCCCGAGGAGATCACCGCGCACATCGACTTCCAGCGCATGCTGGGCGAACAGCTGCGCGGCTCCGGCGAACTCGTCGACGCCCAGGGCCTGGCCTTCCCCGACCAGGCGCGGATCGTGAGCTCCGACGGCCGCTCGGCCCCCGTGGTGACCGACGGCCCCTTCCCCGAGACCAAGGAATTCCTCGCCGGGTACTGGATCATCGACGTCGACACCCCCGCGCGCGCGGTCGAGATCGCCGCCCAGGCCTCGGCCGCCCCGGGCCCCGGGGGCAAGCCGATCGGCGAATACATCGAGGTGCGCCAGGTCATGGATGCCCCACCCGCCGATGCCTGACGCACCCGGCACCTGCACCCCACCGCCCGCCGCACCGGTCGGCGGCTCGGTCCGCGCCCGTACCGCCGAATCGGAGCCTCCGGCCGCGGGCACACACTCCGCTCCCTCGGACCGACGCGACACACCGCTGCCCGAGCGGCCAGGGCACGACGCGCCCGCCACGGGGCTCGGCGCGTCCGCGCCGGACCCGGAGCGGGCAACTGGCTCGGATCCGGGACGAGACGCGAGTTCACCCCAGGCTCAGCTGGATTCGAGCCGAGTTTCGAACGGCTCGGCGGGCACACCGCATCGGCCGGAGACCACAACCGGGGCCCACGCCGAGGTCGCCTACCTGCTGCGCGAGCTGGCACCGATCGTGGTGGGCGTGCTGGCGCGGCGATTCGGCGATTTCGACGCGGCCGAGGATGCGGTGCAGGAGGCGATGCTGGCGGCGGCGACGCAGTGGCCGGACGCGGGACTGCCGGACAATCCGCGGGGCTGGCTGATTCAGGTGGCGCAGCGGCGGATGACCGACACGGTGCGTGCCGATGCCGCCCGGCGCCATCGCGAGATCGCGGTCGCGGTGCGAGACATGGAGCAGCACAACGATATCCAGCCCGCGCGCGACGACACGCTGACGCTGTTCGTGCTGTGTTGCCATCCGTCGCTCTCGCCCGCCAGCGCCATCGCGCTGACGCTGCGCGCGGTCGGCGGCCTGTCCACCGAGGAGATCGCGCGCGCGTTCCTGATTCCGGAATCGACGATGGCACAGCGCATCTCGCGGGCGAAGAAGCGCCTGTCCACCCTGGAGCGCCCCTTTGCCATGCCGCCCGCGCTGGCGGCCACGGCCTGGCGCGATCGCCGCGAATCGGTGCTGCAGGTGCTGTATGTGATGTTCACCGAGGGACACACCGCCTCGGGCGGCCCCAGCCTGCAGCGCACCGACCTGTCGGCCGAGGCGATCCGCCTGGCCCGCATGGTGCATCGCCTGCTGCCCGACGACCCCGAGGTCACCGCGCTGCTGGCGCTGATGCTGCTCACCGACGCCCGCCGCGCGGCCCGCACCGGCACCAGCGGCGAACTGATCCCGCTCCCCGAACAGGACCGCACCCGCTGGCACCGGGGCCAGCTCGCCGAGGGCATCCGGCTCACCACCGCGGCGATCTCGGCCGGCCTCGAGGGTCCCTACCGCATCCAGGCCTCGATCGCGGCCCTGCACGCGCAGGCCCGGCACGCCGAGGACACCGACTGGGACCGAATCCTGTTGCTGTACACCAGATTGGAGTGCCTGACCCCTAACCCGATGGTCACGCTGAACCGCGCGGTCGCCACCGCCATGGTCCACGGCCCGGCCGCGGGCCTGTCCGTCACCGACACCGTCGCCGACATCCTCACCGGCAACCACCGTCTCGACGCCGTCCGCGCCCACCTGCAGGACATGGCGGGCGACCGGCAGGCCGCCATCGCCGGCTACACCGCCGCGGCCCACCACACCGCCAGCACCCCCGAACGCGACTACCTCACCCTGCGCGCCGCCCGCCTGCGGAACCGAGACACCGCATGACGTACGTGACCGATCCGCGAGTCGACACCTACATCGATCCCCTGCCCCCGTGGCAGCGCGACATCTGCCGGCAGGTGCGCGATATCGTCCACGACGCCGACCCCGAGGTCGTCGAGACGATCAAGCGCACGGTCCAGCCGTATTTCGTGCTACAGGGCAATATCTGCGCCCTGCTGGCCACCAAGGACCACGTGAACATATTCCTCTACGACGGCGGCATCGTTCCCGATCCGCACGGCATCATCACCGGCGGGCACGAGAACAAGACCGGCCGCACCATCGCCGTCTACGAGGGCGACAAGATCAATGTCCCCGCGCTGACGGAGATGTTCCGCCGGATCATCGCGAACAACCGCGCGGGCGGCTGGCGAAAACTGAAGGGCGCGGGCTGAATCGGCTCAGGCCGGGGTGCCCGCCCACTCGATACCGGTGATCAATTCGTATGCCTCGCGGTACTTTTCGCGGGTGGCCGCGACGATGTCGGCGGGGATCTCCGGGCCCGGGTATTCCTTGTTCCAGCCGGTGGAGGTGGACCAGTCGCGGACGAACTGCTTGTCGAAGGACGGCTGGGCGTGGCCGGGTTCCCACTGGGCGGCGGGCCAGTAGCGGGAGGAATCGGAGGTGAGGACCTCGTCTCCCAGGGTGAGAACCTCACCGTCCCAGCCGAATTCGACCTTGGTGTCGGCGATTATGACCCCGCGCCCGGCGGCGTAGGAGGCGCCGCGCGTGTAGATCTCCAGGGTCAGCTCGCGCAGGCGCTCGGCGACCTCGCGGCCCTCCTGCCGCACGACATCGTCGAAGGTGATCGGCTCGTCGTGGCCCTCGGAGGCCTTGGTACTCGGGGTGAAGATCGGCTCGGGCAGCCGGTCGCCCTCGCGCAGGCCGGGCGGCAGGGCGATGCCGGAGACCATGCCTGTGCGCTCGTACTCCTTCAGGCCCGAGCCCGACAGGTAGCCACGGGCGATGCACTCCACCTGCACCATCTTCAGCGGTTTGACCCGGACGGCGCGGCCGGCGAATTCGGCGGGCACATCCGTGGCCGACACCACGTGGTTGGGAATGTCGGACAGATAGCCGAACCACCAGTTCGACAGCTGGGTCAGCAGCGCGCCCTTGTCCGGGATCGGCGTCGGCAGCACCACGTCGTAGACCGATACCCGATCCGAGGCGACCAGGATCAGCGAATCGCCGTCCTCGTACAGATCGCGCACCTTGCCCGCGTGGATGTGCTTCAACTGTCCTCCTGGTCTGCGCATCGATGAAACGTCCGATCCCGCTCGGGCTACCACGCGCGGTGACAGCGATCATCCTGTCGGCACGTACCGAAGGGCGCGGACGCCGCACAGCCTACCGAGCCGCCCCTCGAGTCCGTTCGCACACCGCCATGCCACCGGCGCGACGCGGGAACAATTCGGACGCTCATCGACACAGCACCGCCTCCGGTGCCCTATCCCGAGTCGGCGATTCCCACGTCCCGAAGCGCCCAGGCGGACGGCACCGCCACCTGGGGCACTGCGGCGAACGGCCCGCACGCAGCATGCCCGCACCCGACTCCCCTGCGGCGTGGCAAGCTGGGCATCGTTGCATCCGCACCCGCAGGCGCGCGGGACCGTGTCAGACCGGCCGGTCGCCGCTCTCACCGCGGGCCGCGGTCCGCACCACGCACCGAGCCGACGCCGCCGCTCGTTCCCCACCCCGGAGTGGGCGGCCCGCCGGTATGTTCTTCGACCAGCGAAGGAGTCTGGATGTCCGCACCGAACCTCACCCGTGAGCAGGCCATCACACGTGCCGCGACGATCAGCGTGGAGAACTATCGCATCGAGCTGGACCTGACGGGCCAGCCGACCAACCCCGAGGCCGGCTCGGGCGAAACCTTCGTTTCCCGCTCGACGGTCACCTTCACGGCCGAACCCGGCGCGGAGACTTTCGTCGATATCGTCGCGGCCGGGGTGCGTTCCGTGGCGCTGAACGGAACCCCCGTCAAGATCGGCGAATACGACGAGTCCAAGGGGATCGCGCTGACCGGCCTGGCCGAGCGCAACGAACTGGTCGTCGAGGCCGACTGCGAGTACTCGCACACCGGCGAGGGTCTGCACCGGTTCGTCGACCCCACCGACGACAAGGTCTACCTGTACTCGCAGTTCGAGACCGCCGACGCCAAGCGGATGTTCGCCTGCTTCGACCAGCCGGACCTCAAGGCCACCTACGACATCACGGTCACCGCGCCCCAGGACTGGGAGGTGATTTCCAACGGCGCCGCGGTCGAGGCCGCTGTGCTTACCCACCCCGCCGGCTCCGCCAGCTCACCATCCCCGGAGACCGGAACGGTCGTCCGGCACACTTTCGCCACTACCCCGCGCATGAGCACCTACCTCGTCGCGCTGATCGCGGGCCCGTATGCGAAGTGGACCGACGCCTACACCGACTCGCACGGCAGCATCCCGCTGGGCATCTACTGCCGTGCCTCGCTCGCCGAGCACATGGACTCCGAGCGGCTGTTCACCGAGACCAAGCAGGGATTCGGTTTCTACCACGAGAATTTCGGTGTGCCGTACGCGTTCGGCAAGTACGACCAGTTATTCGTGCCCGAATTCAACGCCGGCGCAATGGAAAACGCGGGCGCGGTCACCTTCCTCGAAGATTACGTGTTCCGCTCCAAGGTGACTCGCGCCTCCTACGAGCGGCGCTGCGAGACCGTGCTACACGAGATGGCGCACATGTGGTTCGGCGACCTGGTCACCATGAAGTGGTGGGACGATCTGTGGCTGAACGAGTCGTTCGCCACCTTCGCCTCGGTGCTGTGCCAGACCTCTGCGACCGAATACACCAGCGCCTGGACCACATTCGCGAATGTGGAGAAGTCGTGGGCATACCGGCAGGATCAGTTGCCCTCCACCCATCCGATCGCCGCCGACATTCCGGACCTGGACGCGGTGGAGGTGAACTTCGACGGAATCACCTACGCCAAGGGTGCTTCGGTGCTCAAGCAGTTGGTCGCCTACGTGGGCCGCGAGCCGTTCCTGGCGGGTCTGCGGGACTACTTCACCGAGCACGCCTACGCGAACGCCACCTTCGACGACCTCGTGGGCGCCCTCGAAAAGTCCTCGGGCCGTGACCTTTCCGGCTGGGGTGCGCAGTGGCTCAAGACGACGGGCCTGAACATCCTGCGGCCGGAGTTCGAGGTGTCCGATGGGAAGTTCACCTCGTTCTCGGTGGTGCAATCCGGTGCGCAGCCGGGCGCCGGCGAGTACCGAGTGCACCGCCTGGCCATCGGCGTGTACGACGAGCAGGACGGAAAGCTGGTGCGCACCAAGCGCGTCGAGATCGACCTCGCGGCCGCCGAGCGCACCGAGGTGCCCGAGCTGGTCGGCGTCGAGCGCGGCAAGCTGGTGCTGGTCAACGACGACGATCTCACCTACTGCTCGGTCCGCCTGGATCCGGAATCGCTGACGACGGTCACGACGCGCATCGCCGACATCGCCGAATCGCTGCCCCGCACGCTGTGCTGGTCGGCGGCCTGGGAGATGACCCGCCAGGCCGAGCTGCGGGCCCGCGATTTCGTCGCGCTGGTACAGCACGGTGTCGGCGCGGAGTCGGAAATCGGTGTGGTGCAGCGCCTTCTGATGCAGGCCCAGACCGCGCTGGGCAGTTACGCCGATCCCGGCTGGGCGCAGTCGCAGGGCTGGGCCGAGTTCGCCGATCGCCTGATCGAGCTGGCCCGGGCGGCCGAGCCGGGGTCGGACCATCAGCTGGCCTTCGTCAACTCCCTGACCGGCGCGCGCCTCTCGCCCGCGCACACCGAGGTGCTGGGCGCGCTGCTCGAAGGCGATCCGGCGCAGGTGGGCCTGGCCGGGCTCGTGGTCGACACCGATCTGCGCTGGCGGGTCGTGCAGGCGCTGGCCGCGGCCGGCGTGATCGACGCCGACGGGATCGCCACGCCGGTCATCGATGCCGAGCTGGATCGCGATCCGACCGCCGCGGGGCGTCGTCAGGCGGCCGCGGCCGCCACGAGCCGCCCGCAGGCCGCGGTGAAGGAGAACGCCTGGAACTCGGTGATCAACGACGACACGCTGCCGAACATCACCACCCGCGCGATCGTCGCCGGTTTCGCCCCCGTCGGTCAGGCCGATCTCCTGGCCCCGTACGTGGACCGCTACTTCGCCGACATTCCGGCGGTGTGGGAGCGCCGGTCGAGCGAGGTCGCTCAGACCGTCGTCGTCGGCCTCTACCCGCACTGGGCGATCACCGACGAGTCGGTCGCCGTGGCCGACAAGTTCCTGGCGGGCGATCATCCCCCGGCCCTGCACCGCCTGGTGAGCGAGGGCAAGGCGGGTGTCGAACGCTCCTTGCGCGCAAGGGCTTTCGACGCCAGCTAGCCGACGACCGCACAATCGGCCGCATTCCCTCCGAGACCCGGGGGAATGCGGCCGTATTGCATTGCGCACCAGTACAAAACGAGCGCACCCGAATCACACCGTGCGGCACTGGTTCCGGCGAGTCTCGCTGCTGTGGGCAGATCTGCCGTGAGCAGCGTCGGGCGACAATGGGCACGGTCCCGGCGCACCGTGGACGTATGGCTCACGACGACAACAAGATTCCGATGTTCAGCTGGCGAATGCGCGAGCAACTACTCAGCCGGCGCATTCTGGTGCTCGACGGGGCGCTCGACGACGACAACGGCACGCTGCTCATGACGCAGCTGCTCACGCTCGCCGCCGAGGATCCCGACGGGGCTGTCTCGCTGTGGATCCACTCGCCGGGCGGCTCGGTGCCCTCGATGCTCGCCATCCGGGACACCATGCGGCTGGTGCCGTGCGAGGTGTCCACGCTGGCACTGGGACTGGCGTGCAGCGCCGGGCAGTTCCTGCTGTCGGCGGGCGAGCCGGGGCGGCGGTTCGCCCTGCCGCACGCGCGCATCCTGATGCACCAGGGTTCGGCAGGCATCGGGGGCAGCGCGGGCGAGGTCGAGGTGCAGGCCGACGACCTGCGGCACACGGTCAACACCGTGCTCGGCCTGATCTCCGCGGACACCGGGCAGCCCTTCGACCGCATCTACGAGGATTCCCTGCACGACCGCTGGTTCACCGCGGAGCAGGCTCGGGAGTACGGCTTCATCGATCACATCGTGGAGTCGTTCGGTCAGGTCGTGCCGCAGCGCCAGCGAGTGGGGATCAGCTGATGACGTACACGATTCCCAATGTCATCGCCCAGCATCCGCGGGGCGAGCGGATCATGGACGTCTACTCGCATCTGCTCACCGAACGCATTGTCTACCTGGGCACGCCGATCGATTCCGGGGTTGCCAACGCGCTCATCGCGCAGCTGCTGCACCTGGACGCGGACAGCCCCGGGCAGGACATCCACCTCTACATCAATTGCGAGGGTGGCGATCTGCCCGCCATGCTCGCGGTGTACGACACCATGCAGCACGTGCACTCCCCCGTGGTGACCACGTGCGTAGGCCAGGCCATCGCGGTCGGCGCGGTGCTGCTGGCGGGCGGCGCGAAGGGACGACGCTCGATGCTCCCGCACGCCCGCGCCGTCCTGCACCAGCCCGCGGGCCGCGGTCAGGGCGCCATCCCCGACCTGATCCTGCAGGCCGACGAGCTGGTCCGGATGCGGGCGGAAATCGAGACGATCCTGTCCGAACACACCGGCCAGCCGGTGGAAACCCTGCGCCACGACACCGACCGCGACCGCGTCTTCACCGCCCGCACGGCCGTCGAGTACGGCCTGGCCGATCAGATTCTCGCCGCAACCGATTGATCGGCGCGGACCCGATCCGCCCAGCCGCCGACGGGGTGGGCCGCCTGGAAGGCGCGCCGCCCGTCGGCGCTATCGGCGCAGCGACACTGCACGAGTGGAGCGAAACCACGGTCGCGCACTTGATCACGAACAGTATTTCCGAGCGTGTCGCTCCGGCCGCAAGCGCGGCACGCATATGCCGCCGCGTCGCCTGTACATCAAGATTGGTACACGCCACGGCCAAGCCGACACTGACCAATTCGACGAACTTCCGGCTCAAGACCCCACTACGCCACGGATTGGTCGCCATCTCGTTGCACGCGTCGGCCCATGCTGGGTCCCACGTCCGCAGCAATGACAAAGCTGCGCCATCCCAAGGACCAGCATCGGCCGCGGCAGCATGAATCGGATCGGGCATCGACATGTCATCAGCGGGCATAGATGCATCCTTGGTCTGATTGACGCGGCTCGTTGGCAGGAGTCGCTGTCTGGAAGGAACTGCGCGCCTCAGGGGCGCCGGCTGGCACGCACGCTGTCGATCAGTCCTTCATGCGCCGGTAAGCGAGTAGGGATCTGCGCAGACCGCTGAATGCATAGACGGCCGCCCACACTGAAATCAAAACGAGCACAACGAACATCGGTAGCCAGCTGCTCTTATGATGATCGACGCCCCACCAGACCGCCGTAAACAGAATCGTGCAGATGAACAGCAGGATGTCGCGCAAGCCGCCGCGATAGGAGGCGGCCGCTCTGCGCAGCGGCCGGTATCGATTGACGGTCGCGACCAGGTCGTCGATGCGATTATCGATGGTCCGTTGGAGTTCGGCGCGCCGCTCCACTTCCTCCGGAGGTATGCGGTCCAGCAGTTCCATATCCTGCTTGATCGTCTTGCGGACGTCCGGGCCCTTCAGATATCCCGCCGCTGCACCGAGAGCCAATCCACCAGCGATGGGCGCGACCCCCATGGCAAGGTCAACCAAAGCAGGCATGCCTCCGTCTCCTCAGCCACCCCATCAACATCGCGGCAAGAGCATTGCCTGGATCATATGCCCGCTGGCGTATCTCTGTGCCGATCGCAACGCCGACCTCGGACTCGCCTGCTTCGGCATGGCCGCCGTCCACATCGCCAGGTCGACGCCGGTCGTGACAGTGCCTGGCGCCGGACCATCACATACAGCGTCTGGTTCGGCCATTTCATCGTGTGGCTGTCGCACGCCATCCAGGACCATGGCAGTTCTACTTTGGGGCTGGGGCCAGCTTCAGAATTCCCGGGCCCAGTTGCAGCGGGCAGCGGGCAGCGGGCAGCGGGCAGCGGGCAGCGGGCAGCGGGCAGCGACCGGGGTGTACAGCGATTAGGCGGCGAGGGCCAGCATCGTCGGGCCGGAGCGGCGTGGGGGAGCCGGGGTGGCGAATGGGGTGGGGCCCTGCTGGTGCAGGTCTCGGACCACCTGTTCGGTGAGGCCGATCAGGGTGGTGCCGAGGGCACCGGCCAGTGCGGCGATCATCTCGCTCGACGGGTCCTTGCGCCCCCGCTCGACCTCGGACAGATACTGCGGCGAAACACCCGCCCGCCCGGCTGTCTCGACGAGCGTTTCCCGCTGTTCGGCCCGCAGCGCCCGCAGCCTGCGGCCGAGAGCCTCCCGCCACAGCGGCTCGGCGTGGGCAGGCGCCGGTTCGGCTCGCAACCGGGGCGGGGTGTGCCGCGCCGAGTTCGGCCGCGACCGAGCCTGCTCGCGGCGTGCCGAATCGGACTGCGGCTGAGCCGGTTCCAGCCGCAACCGCGGCCGTTCCGAATCCGACGGGGCCGGGGCTTCAATCACCGAATCCGACCGCGGCCGCGCCGAGCTGCGGGCCGAATCGGACTGTGGCTGTACGGGTTCCAGACGCAGCCATGGCCGTTCCGAACCCGGCCCGGCCTCGCACACCGAATCCGACGGGGGTTGCGGCGATTCCGGCCGCGGCGATTCCGGTTCCGCACCGAGCCGAGCCGAGTCCGGCCGCGGACGATCATCCCGTCCGCCGGGGATCGCATGGAGTCGCGGGTGCTGGACCATGCCCTGAGCCTACGAGCACGCCAGCGGATTCACGGCCCGATTCTGCTCACAGCAGATAACGCTGAAACGCTCCGGTTCGGCGACCTTCGAGGAACAGTCGCAGAACACACGTGCACCCCGTGCCCGGACCTGCGCTCGTCTCAGGTCACTGAAGCGAGCGCCGATCCGCGCACGGGGTGCACGACGCTGTTCGGTTGTGCCGGGCGCTACGTCAGCTCGGGCGGCCGATGGCCGCGCCCATGACGCGGACCGCGGAGACCAGGCCGTCGATCAGCTGGCCCTGGCGCAGCGAGCTGAGCAGGGCGGACGCGCCGAGCTCACAGATGCGGTCGTTGACCCGATCGGCGACGTCGCGGCCCGAACGGACCTCGACGGCGTTGTCGTTCGGGGAGACGGCGATGAGCACCGAACGCGCCGCCTCGGGGGTACCCGGGAAGATCGCGTCCGCGCCGGCGGCGGCATCCGCGCCGAGGTCGCCGATGTAGATGTTGAACCTGACCTTGGTGGACCGCGTGACCTCGGTCAGCGTGTTGTCCATGATCAGCCGCTCGGTGTCGCTGAACGGCGCCTCCCGGAACATATCGCCGGATTCGTGGACTCCGGAAACGCGTCCACTCGTCGTCACGACGTATCCGTGCGGGAGGTCGGCCTCGACCACCGCGGGCCAATTCCAGTTAGAACTTGCCACTTGCCCGGCCTCCGATCAGGTCCGACTCGGCGGCTTCGATCGCCGCGTAGGTGCCGTGCGAGGTCTCGTGGTGTCCGGAACCGGTCACCTCGTCGGTCGCGCTCCACAGCACCGGGTCCGCGGTCCACTTCTCACCGAGGTTGTAGTGGGCCGGCTTCTCCCCGGGGAACGGCTTGCCGAGGAACGACAACCCCGCGATCACCCCGTAGATCACCAGTGGGATGCCGACAAAGATCAGCACTGTCTCGAGAATGCTCACGGCCCAACGGTAGACGATGCGTCCGAGCGACGGTTCGACTGGTGAGCATGTGGTGGATCCGTGTCGGGGTGCGCGCGCCTACACGAGCCACGCGGCCGCGTCGACCGGCAGCATGTTCCCCTCGATCGGCGCGCTGGCCAGCAACACCTCCCCGGGCGGCAGCGGGATCGGCGCGCCCGAGGCATTCAGTGCGCACACCAGCCCGCCCGTGCGCCGGAACGCCAGGCAGTCCGCCGGACTGCCGTACCAGTCCAGCCCCGAACCGGCGAACTCCGGTCGCGAACTTCGCAACTCGATGGCCATCCGATACAGCGACAGCATCGAATCCAGCCGTTCGAGCTGGGCCTCCACGGTGAGCTCGGCCCACTGCGCCGGCATCGGCAGCCAGGACCGCTCGGCGGTGGTGAAGCCGAACGGCGGCCGCTTTCCCTCCCAGGGCATCGGGACCCGGCAGCCGTCGCGCCCACGCTCGGTGTGCCCGGAGCGCTCCCACACCGGATCCTGCAGCACCTCGTCGGGCAGATCGTCGACGTTCGGCAGCCCCAGCTCCGAGCCGTTGTACACGAATACCGCGCCGGGCAGCGCCAGCTCCAGCAGCATCATCGCCCGCGCGCGGGCCGGCCCGACCGTGCCGCCGCCGTAACGGGTGACCTCGCGCTCGATGTCGTGATTGGACAGCGTCCAGGTGGGACCGGCGCCGACGGTGTGCACCGCCTCGATCGAATTGTTCACCGCGGCACGGATTTCCGCGGCATCGTAGGCGGCCTCGGCGAGCCGGAAGTTGAACGCCAGATGCAGCTCGTCCGGGCGCACGTACTCCCCGAAGCGGGTGTTGTCGTCGACCCAGACCTCGCCGATGGACACCGCGCCGGGATATTCGTCGAGCACCTTGCGCAGCCGGCGGTGGATGTCGTGCACGGCGGGATTGTTGAACCGGGGATCGGTGTCGTCGTGCACCAGCATCTTGGTCTCGACGCGCTCCATATCCGGTAGGCCGGACGGCTTGGCCATGCCGTGCGCGACGTCGATGCGGAATCCGTCGACACCGCGGTCCAGCCAGAACCGCATGGTCTGCTCGAAATCCGCGATGACCTCCGGATTGTCCCAGTTCAGATCCGGTTGCTCGGCGGCGAAGATGTGCAGGTACCACTGCCCCGGCCTGCCGTCCGCCTCGGTCACCCGGGTCCAGGCCGGGCCGCCGAAGATGCTCGGCCAGTTGTTGGGCGGCTGGTCGCCGCCGGGCCCGCGTCCGTCGCGGAAGATGTAGCGGGCACGTTCGGGGCTGTCCGGCCCGGCGGCCAGGGCCGCGGTGAACCAGGGATGTCGCGAACTGGTGTGGTTCGGAACCAGGTCCATCGTGACCCGGATCCCACGGTCGTGCGCCTCGGCGATCAGCTCGTCGAACACCGCGAGATCGCCGAACAGCGGGTCGATATCGCGTGGATCGTCGACGTCGTATCCGCCGTCGGCCATCGGTGAGCGCATCACCGGGCAGATCCACAACGCGTCGATGCCGAGCAGTTCCAGATAGCCGAGCCGATCGACCAGCCCGCCCAGATCGCCGACGCCGTCACCGTTGGAATCGGCGAACGAGCGCGGATAGACCTGGTAGAACACCGCCGACCGCCACCACTCCCCGTCCGCGTCCGCAACCTCGCAGGCCCCCGATTCCGGCGCCGCCGCGGCCGGATCTCCAGGTGATGAAGGTGTCACAACATTCAATACTGCCAAAGGTTTCCGGTGGCCGGTCCCGAACTCGGCAGTGTTGACCAGTTTTGGCAAATCATCGGCAGACGCCGACCGTCACGGAAAAGCTCTGAGTTGCAGCGGATTCTGCGCGCCGACCGTTAGATCGGGGAGTTGACCAGCGAATTTGCCGCCATTTCCAGATAATCCAGCAGCGCGCGGCGATGCGCATCATCCATGGCCGCGGAATCGATCTCGCCCACGGCGATGTGCATGCAGCGCAGCCACGCGTCACGCTCGACGGGACCGACCCGGAACGGCATGTGCCGCATCCGCAATCGCGGATGCCCGCGCTCGTCGGAATAGGTCCGCGGGCCGCCCCAGTACTGCTCGAGGAACATCCGCAGCCGGCGCTCGGCCGGGCCGAGATCCTGCTCGGGATACAGGGGCCGCAGCACCTCGTCGCGGGCCACCTCGCGATAGAACGCCGCCACGAGCTTGTGGAACGTCTCGGCCCCGCCGACCGCCGCGTAGAACGACGCGGGCTCGGCCGGGGACGCCTGGCTCGATGTGCTCGCCGCCCCGAGGGCTCCACGCTCAACCGCCACGTACTCGCTCCTTCATCGCATTGGTTCCGGGATCACCCCGGTGGCGCACGCGCCGACAGCCCCGCCGCGGCGCAATACCTGCCGTACTCGCAGCATAGTCGCCGCCCCGGTCCGCCCCGGTCGCGCTCGCAGAGCCGCGGGCGGCCCCGCCAACACGGCACGCAATCGAGATCGGACCGTATCCCACGGTCCGGCGCCGCTCCGGGATCCTGGGAGTACCGACCGGGACTCGGGGCCTACCACCACCCCAACACCTGCCGTTAACCCGAACGTGCCCGACAATGTGCGAAATCACCGTGCATTCGTACGAGTTCCATGGTCAACTGGGTGACAGTGTCTGCCCAGATACCACATGAACCGGACTATACGAACTCGGGGTCCCCATGAAGCAGCGGCACGGCGCCCGGTCACACGAGGTGAGAGCGCACCGACAACTCCAGCCCGCCGACGTCCACAATCGTGGGTCGGGGGCTACTCCGCTGCACATCTTGTCCGCCAATTCGACGCCAGACCATCACCACCCCCATCCCGATGCGCCCGTGCATCGAACCCTGGAAATTCCCCCACCGGCCGCGTGGGTCAAGCGCCGGGTGTTGCTTCTGAATGCCACCTTCGAGCCGCTGACCGCCCTGTCCGCACGCCGCGCCATCGTGCTGCTGATCTGCGACAAGGCCGATGCCGTCCACCACAATGCCGAGGGACCCGTCGTCCATTCCGCCGAGGCGTCCGTCGCGCTGCCATCGGTGATCCGCCTGCGCAACTACGTCCATGTGCCGTATCGCGCGCGGGTGCCGATGACCCGCGCGGCACTCATGCACCGCGACCGCAATCGCTGCGCGTACTGCGGCGGCAAGGCCGAGACCATCGACCACGTGATTCCGCGCAGCCGCGGCGGCGCGCACTCGTGGGAGAACTGCGTGGCCTCCTGTGCCCCGTGCAACCACCGCAAGGCCGACAAGCTGCTCAGCGAGCTGGGCTGGACGCTGCATCATCCGATGGTGGCGCCCAAGGGGCCGCATTGGCGGCTGCTGTCGACCAGCTCGGACCTGGATCCGGTGTGGTTGCAGTATCTCGGGGAGGGCGCCGCCTGATCGGGCGGTGACTCGCCCCGCTGCCGAGCGGCCGGCATCTCGAAGACACCCACCATGACGCCCCGACGTCGTGACGGTAGCGGGTCGATCGCCGTACCCGGGGTCCGCGAGGGATTGCGGCTCGCCGGGCGGAACGATTCCAGGCACCGGATGCGAACGGGCCGACCCGTCCGCGCCTGCGGTCGTACCCCGGTTGGACGCAAGGCTGCGACGTTGCCGCGTGGGAACGGTGGAGTTGCCGATGCCGGGGCCGCACGTCCGCATGGCACCGCACCGCGGATCGGTACTCGGGACAGAGTCGTCGGCCCGCTCCGAATCGCGAGCTGTGATGTCGCGGCGATGTCCCTGGGCGGGGCTGGTCGGCCGTCCCAGCTGCGCGGCAGGAGAAACTTTCCGCTGGTGGGACCGCATTTCCTGGCGATCGGTAGGCCATCTTCCGGATCGGCGCTCACAAATGAGAGCACTGCTCTTGACAAGCGGGCACGGGAGGAGCATGCTCTTCATCAGCAGAGAGCAACGCTCTCTAAAACGAAAAGGAGAGCGCAATGTCCGAACTGCACGTAGTCACCGGCGCAGGCCCCGTCGGCACCACCGTTGCCGAGCAACTGGCCGCCGAGGGCAAGAACGTCCGCATCCTGACCCGCTCCGGCAGCGGCCCCGAGCACCCGCTGGTCGAGCGCCGGCGCGTGGATGTGACCCAGCGCGAGCAGCTGGCCGCCGCCGTCGACGGCGCGGTGGCCGTGTACCACTGCACTCACGGCTCGAAGTATGCCGCGAGCACCTGGTGGGCGGAACTTCCCTCCACCGAGAAGACCGTCATGGAGGTCGCCGGGGAGGCCGGGGCCGTGGTCGTGTTCCCGGAGAGCCTCTACGCCTACGGCCCCGTCGACGGGCCGATGACCGAAAACACACCCCGCGAGGCCGATTTCGGCAAGCCTGCGGTACGAGTGGCGCTACTGAAGGCCCGCGAGGAGTCGACCACCCCGACGATCAGCGTCGCCGCCGCGGACTTCATCGGCCCGCACGCGCGGAACTCACACGCCGGTGAGCGCATGGTGCCGAACATCTTGACCGGCAAGTCCGTTCAGGCCCTCGGCAACGTGAATCTGCCGCACTCGTTCACCTACATGCCCGACCTCGCGGCCGCGATGATCCGCGCCGCGCAGGACCGCACACTGTGGAACAGCTTCCTGCACGCGCCGACCGCACCGGCGGTGTCGATCCGCGAGCTGGTGCAGCTGCTGGCCGACGCGGCGGGCAAGCCCGCGCCGAAGATCATGGGGATCCCGGGCTGGGCGCTGCGTGGGATGGGCCTGTTCAACGAGGAGATGCGCGAACTGGCCGAGATGAACTACCAGTTCGCACGGCCGTTCCTCTTCGACTCCACCGCGAGCGAGGCCCGGCTGGGCCTGAAGCCGACCCCGCTGCCGGAGGTTGCGGCCGGGACGGTCGCCTGGTGGAAAACCGTTGTCGCCGAGTCGAACTGATACCGATCTCGGAAATCCTTGGAGCGCAACGCAGCACCGACCCTGATACCGCCCGTCACCGACGCCGGGCGGACGGGACGGTCCGGACGGGTCATCGGCGACTCGTCCGGAAGACCGGGATCGCTGATCAACCGACGCCCGGAATACGTTGCAACTCGGACGGATATCGGTTCGACCGTCTCGAATCCGTTGTCACTCAGATGTAATCGCTGATCATCGTGCCCCACGTGCCCGGCTCCAGCGCCTTGAACACATGCCTGGAGTCTCCCGGATAGCTGATGTAGTCACCGGGATTCAGCTCCACGGGCGACTCCGCGAGACCGACCAGGGCACGGCCCGCGGCCAGCACCACATGTTCGACCACACCGCGCTGATGCGGATCCGAATCGCGGGGTTGCCCGGGCTCCGCGGCGATCCGGTAGATGTCGTGACGCGGACTGGGCGGGCAGGCCGCCAGCAGCGTCGCGGTGTACTCCGAGCGCGCGGAGGCGAGCCGCGGCCCCTCGTCCGCCCGAATCACCTTGACCTGCGGCTGCGGCTGCTCCAGCAGACTGGAGAACGGAATTCCCAGGGCGGTGCACAGCGCCCACAGGGTTTCGATGCTCGGATTGCCGGTGCCCGATTCCAGTTGCGACAGAGTCGATTTCGCAACCCCGGCCCGGCGGGCGACCTCGGTCAGTGACAGCCCGGATCGACCGCGTTCGCGGCGCAAGGCCGCGGCAATCACTTCCTGTGGCGTCGGCTCCTGGATACTTCCCTGCTCGATCATGGTGACTTCAGAGGGTACCCGGGCGAGCGCGGCACCAAGTTGACGAACCGTCGCGACGATGTTCATTATAGAAGTCATGCGTTCGATATGGCGAACACTGGATCGGGGTGACCTCACCGGTATCGCGACCGTCTGCCTGGCGGTCGGTGTCACCGGCGCATCCTACGGCGCGACCGCGGTGACCTCGGGCCTGCCGGCCTGGCTGCCCATCGTGCTGAGCGTGCTGGTGCTCGCGGGCGGATCGGAATTCCTGTTCGTCGGCATCGTTGCCGCAGGTGGTGGGCTCGCACCCGCGGTGCTGGCCGGGCTGCTGGTCAATGCCCGGCACCTGCCGTACGGGCTGTCGCTGCCCGACGTGCTGGGCACCGGCTGGCGGCGCCTGATCGGCACGCACGTGATGAACGACGAGTCGGTGGCACTGGCCATGGGCGAATCCGACCCTACCCGCAGCCGCGCCGCGTATTGGATGTGCGGTCTGGGCGTGCTGCTAGCCTGGCCGCTGGGCGCGCTGCTCGGTGTCGGCATTGGGACCGCAGTGCCGAATCCCGCCAAATTCGGCCTGGACGCGATCTTCCCCGCGATTCTGATCGCGTTGGCGCTCCCCGCCCTACGCCAGCCGGACACGCGGCGCGCAGCCCTGGCGGGCGCCGCTGCCGCCGCTGCCGCCGCGCCGTTCCTGCCTGCGGGGCTGCCGGTGCTGCTGGCATTGCCCGCCGCGTATGTGGCGCTGACCGCGGGGGACGTCATCGGCAGACTGCGGGACAGGCGTCGGCGGAGCAGTCGGGACAACGACGCCTCGGCGCAGCCCGAAACCTCCGGCATGCCAGCGGTGCAGCGCGTCCAGACCGAGGCGTCCGTGGCGTCGCTCAGCACCGCGGGCGGATCATCGACACGGCACAGGCCGTCAACACAGTGCGGGCCTTCGCCCCGGCGGGAATCGTCGACCGAGCGCCGTGTGTCCACGCAGTGTGTGCCATCAACACAGCATGGGCCGTCGACGCCGCACGAATCGTCGACGGATGACGGGCGCATCCGCGAATCCGCAACACCACATGCGGTGCTGACCGTGAGGTCCGGCACCGGCGAGGTGGCGTCGTGAATGTCACGCTGATCGCCGGTGCGGTCGCACTCGCCACCGGTACGTACGGCATTCGTTTCGCGGGTCCGGCGCTGCGCCGTCGCATCACCTTCGCGCCGCGCATCGCCCAACTGCTGGAGATCGGCTCGGTGGTGCTGTTGATCGCGCTGGCGGTCACCACACTGGTCCCCGCCCATCACAGGGCCGACATCGCGCTCCCTGCCGGAGTCCTGGTCGCCTTGATCCTGGCCTGGCGGCGCGCCCCGCTTGTCGTTGTGGCACTGGCCGCGGCCGCCACCACCGCGCTGCTTCGGCTACTCGGCGTCGCCTGAGCCGAGACTCGGCCACACAACTGCGCCGTAGGTCAAGCCAACGGCACCACATCGCTCAGTGAATTCTCAGCGACGGTATGTCAGTGTGGTTTGTCGGCCACGACGGCGCGGACCTGCGCCCCGACCGAGGAATCGAGGATATGACCGCGCCCGCAGCACCGTCGCCAGGCTCCATCCTGAGCCTGGACGCATCGAACATCGACGGATCCTGGTATGTCGACATGACCCGGTTCGCGCGGGACACCCCGTGGCTGAACACGCCGATGACGGCGTACAGCACCCTCGGATTCGGGTTGTTCGTGGTGCTCATCCTCATCGGCTGGTGGATCGCCCGGCGACGCGACGCGACGGCGATGACCGCCGCGCTGGCCGTGCCCGCCGCGGCGGTCATCGCGTACCTGGTGAACGACTCCATCAAGCTGATATTCGCCGAACATCGGCCGTGCTACCGCTTCCCGCACGCATTCCTGCTCGAGAAGTGCCCCGTCATCGACGACTACTCGTTCCCCAGCAATCACACCGTGGTGGTCTTCGCCATGGCCGCGGCGCTGCTACTGGTCAGCCGCGCGCTCGGGATCTGGGCGCTGATCGCCGCGGCGGTCATGGGCGTCTCGCGCGTCTACGTCGGCGCGCACTACCCGCACGATGTCGCCGTGGGTGCCGTCGTGGGACTCGTCGTCGGCTATGTGTCCGCGGTCCTGCTCCGCCGGTACGCCACTCCCCTGGTCGCCAGGCTCTCGACGGGTCCCCTGCGGCCCCTGCTCACGACGACCTCGTCCGGTCGGAACAGCGCCGAGGATCACGCCGGAACCGTTCCGGACCACATCGGTCGGGCATGAACGTCGATGCCGCGCCCGAATGTCAGCGCGCGAGCAGCGCGGGACCGCGGCGGCGGGCCACCGAGCCGTAGCGGGCGTCCAGGCGGAGCCAGGTACGGGTGGCGCGCACGCGGACGATCTCGCCCGGGGCAATACGCCGCGCTTCCGCGCGTTCACCCGCATGCGGAATGAAATCCATTGCGGTCAGCGCGAATACGACCCGCATCGGGACCTCGACCCGGTCCCCGTCGCCGGTGACCGTGAGCACCGTCTGATCCAGCAACGAGGCCGGCGGGCCGTGACCGCTGCCGTGCTCGCTGGCCAATTCCGCACCGCGCTCGGCCAATTCGACGAGCGTGCGGGCCGGAACATCGTCGATGTGAGCGAATCCCGACGTCGGCGGAAGCGCGGTGCGCCAGGCCGAGTCCATCGAGAATCCCAGGTCTACGCGGCCGTTCGCGGCGGGCCCCTGCAGACCCGACAGCAGGACGTCGCCCGCGGCGGTGACGTCGTCGACGCCCAGCTCGCCGACCACCGTGCGCACCGCGAGCGCCTCGAAGCCGGTCGCGGCCCACGCCGATACGTACCGATCACCGCGCCGACGCAGCCGGATGACGGCGGCCGGATCCAGGCGCACAGCGCGTGCGACGAAGGTGGCCAGATTCTCTCGTTCGGCGGGATCGGGGATCCGCAGCGTCCCCTGCCCGGGAGCGAGCGGTTCGGGTGTCGGTGATCCGGGCATCATGGACGTACGCGATTCACTTCCAGAGCGCCAGATAGTCGCGCTCGACCGATGTCAGGCGGCGCAGGCGCTGGGTGTCGATATCGAAGGCGGCCATCTGGGTGGTGGCCAGCACCGCGGCCGGGGAATCCGGCGCCGCGCCCGCGGCGCGCACCTCGTAGCCGATCGTGAAGTCCACCGCGCGCAGCCGTTCGATCCACATCGCCACGTCCAGCGGGGTGTCCTCGTGCCGGAGCTGGCCCTTGTACTGCACGTGCAGGTCGGCCAGCACGCAGCCGGCGCGCAGGCCCTTGGTCGGCCGGTCGTCCTCGAACAGCCAGGGAATCCGCGCCTCCTCGAGCAGCGTCACCATTCGGGCGTGGTTGATGTGCTGGAAGACGTCCATATCGGACCAGCGAACCTCCACCTTGGTGTGGAAACGCCGGGGTAGCACGGCATCCTGCGCTCCCTCGCCGCTGGGCGAACCGATACTCGTCACGCAATACCTCCCGATCGGGCTACCGCCCACCCGCCACGGCAGCGCGGGCGCGATGAGCATGGGCTCGGCCGACCCGCCGCGCCGCTGCGTTCGGACCGATCCGGCTATCCAGTATGCCTGTGTCGCGTCACCGCTCCGGAACGGCGGTGGTTGTCGCGGTGTTGGTGAGAAATACCGGCCAGCCGATTTCGGTGCGCCATCGGGAAGCGTCCGTGGTCTCGCGCGGGCCGACGACGTAGTACTCCCTGATCGGCCCCGGCACTCCGAGCGCACTGCGGGCAACGTAGTCGGCCAGGTTCGCATAGGTGCGGTCGACGTCGACCGGCGAGCCCAGATGGCATATCACCGCCAGTTCGGCCGCGGGAATCACGGCCGGACGCACCCGGCCGATGGGGCGGACGGTGCCGGTACACGGTACGAAGACTGTCGTTTCACCACGATGGTCGGTGAACACCTCGTCGGAGTAGATGCCACCGGCGGGACCGGACGGTGCCAGTTTCTGCGCGGTGAGCGTGGCATGGAGTTCCCCCAGCGCGCCCTGCAACCATGCCGGGCCATCCTCGGCGGAGACGATCTCGGTGACGGCCGCGGCGGTGGTCACCGGAGTGGCACGCAGCTCGATCGGGACATCGTCGGATGGGTTTGCACCCAGTAGATTTCGCAACTGGTCCACGGCGCGACGGGTGCGGTCGAGCTGCTGGTGCAGGCGTTCCAGGTGCGTCTCGATGCGTGCGTTGCGTGTGCCGGGATCGGGCGCCTCGAGAACCTCCTGGATCTGCTCGAGCGGCATGTCCAGATCGCGGAATCGCCGCACGATCTGCGCGGTGGCCAGCTGGTCGGTGGAGTACCTGCGGTAACCGGTGTGCGGATCGACATCGGCGGGTGCGAGGAGTCCGATCTGGTGATAGTGACGCAGCGTCTTGACCGTCAGATGGGTGGCACGGGAGAAATCCCCGATCGACATGTAGGCGGACACGAGCACCATTGTGCAACCTCCCCCTACGGGAGAGTTCGCACCTGTTTGCGACTTGACCGTCCCGCCGCGGCAGCACCGAGGCTGGTGTCAGCGGCTCATCGGGGGTCGCGGAAAGGACACTCGCAGCCATGAGGCACATGATCGAATCGACCGAGCGCACCGGCGACGAAGACACCGCGGTCGTCGCCCGCTACACGGCGGTCTGGAACCAGCGCGACGCGCTGGTGCGCCGTCAGGGAATCGCCGAATTGTGGGTCGACAACGGCGTGGAGTACGTCGAGGGTGCTCGCTTCGAGGGGCTCGCCGAGCTCGACACCCGGATCACCGAGGCCTACGACGAGTTCGTGGGCAGCGGGAAGTACCGGGTGACCCACGCCGAGGACGCTCGCCGCTCCGGCAACATCGTCAGCTTCACCATTCAGCTGGTCACCGGTACCGGTGAGATCGATTGGGCAGCACGCGTTTTCCTGATCCTCGACGGTGACGGCCGGATCCGGGAAGACTATCAGCTCACCACACGCCCCCTGGCTGCCGCGTAGGCCCGCTGATGTCTTACCTGACCACGCCCGACGGAACCGACCTGTTCTATCGAGACTACGGCGCCGGCCGGCCGATCGTATTCGTGCACAGCATGCTGATGAGCAGCGACATGTGGCAGCACTCGATGCTGCACCTGGCCGAGCACGGCTACCGGACCGTCGCCTACGACCGACGTGGGCACGGGCGTTCCGACGATCCCGGTACCGGATACGAATTCGACACTCTCGCAGACGATCTGGCCGCGCTGCTGGACCAGCTGGAGTTGACCGACGTCATGCTCGTCGGCCACTCGATGGGGGGCGGCGAGGTCATCCGGTATCTCACCCGCCATGGCAGCCAGCGCGTCTCACGCATCGCGCTGGTCGGCGCGACGGCCCCGTACCTCGATGTCGACGCGAGTGCCGCGGCGGCACAGGTGGAAAGGATCCGCACCGAGTACGGCGACTGGGTCGCCGACAATGCCGGGCTGTCGTTCGGCGACCACCTACCCGGCTGCACCATTTCACAGCTCGAGCGGGAGGCCACTGTCCGCGACTGGATGCGAGTGTCGCTGCACGCCGCCGTCGAATGCACGCGGGCGAATGTGGCGGCCGACTTCCGTACCGAGGCTCGCCGAATTACGCTGCCGGCGCTGGTGATCCACGGTGACCACGATGTATTCGCCCCGCTGCACACCTGCGGGCAGCGCTCCGCGGACCTCATCGCAGACAGCAAACTGCTGATCTACGAGAACGGATCCCACATGCTCCATCTCTCCCATCGCCCCCGACTAGGCCGGGACCTGCTGGACTTCGCAGCCTCATAGGCGGCTGTTTTGCCGCCGAGTACCCGCGTGCAACCACCACCGGCTACGGCACGCGGGTACAGGGGCACGATCAGGCCGGGCGACGGCGGTGGTTGCAGTAGATTCGGCGCGGGGATTGTGATGTCCTGCCGGAGAATGTCTCTCACCGCGGGGGCGTCCCGAACCGCACCAGAATCCTGGAGCTGCATCGCGCCTGGTTCGAGGGCGGGACCCCGCTGGTAGTGGACTTGCGCCCCATCGACAGGAATCGCGCTGCGCCGCGGCAGCATTGATACACGGAGCACGCCGAGGTCCGACCGCCGGGGTGGACGGGCCCTGTGAACTCGACTCGCGCGATCGCCGAGACAACCCCGGATCCCCGAGCCATGGCCTGGAGCAGCAGAGTCGGTACCGGACTGGGGAAGTCCGGTCCGTGCCGGTGCCTCGCGTGAAGGCACCGGCACGGATCACTCAGCGCATGGTCTCCGACTGCGCGCCGACGCCGCTGACCATGCTGCGAACCTGGCGAGCGGCCACCGAGAGGGTGGCCAGATCGTGGGTGCCCGATTCGAACAGTTCCGACAGGGCCGCGCGGGCGCGGCCGAGGCGGGCCTGGTTCTTCGACTCCCAGTACGCGATCTTCTCCTCGGCAGTCTCCTCCGGTTCGCCACCGGAGAGCACGTCCAGGGTGAGCGAGCGCAGCGATGAGTACATATCGTCGCGCAGCGCGAGCCTGGCCAGTGCGTGCCAGCGGTCACCGCGTTCGAGATGGCTGACCGCCTGCAGCAACCAGTCGATCTTGAGGTGCTCGTTGAGCGCGTAATAGAGCGCACCCACCTCGGCTCCGTCGCGTTCGGTGATGTCGGCGATGTCGATCACATCCAGCAGCGGGAACAGGTTCAGCAGGCCGAACACCTCGGTCGCCAGCTCTTCCGGCGCGCCGCGCGAGATCAGCGTCGTCGACTGCTCCTGCAGCGTGTCGATATGGTGGCCGCGCAGCCAGCCGGGCACCTTCGGCGCCAGCTCACGCACCCCATCGCTGTAGCGGTGGATCTCCGAGCCCACAGCGATCGGCTGCGGGCGGTTGGTCAGCAGCCAGCGCGAGGCACGGTCCAGGGTGCGCTTGGTCTCGAGCTCCAACTCGTCCTTGACCGCGATGGAGGTGTCCGCGGTGCGGATGCGATCCCAGATCGACTGCAGATCGAAGATCTGACCGGCCGCGGCGAACGCCCGCACCGCATCGCTGGTGCTGGCGCCGATCTCCTCGTTCAGGCGATGCGCATAGGTGATGCCGCCGAGATCGACCATCTCGTTCACCACCATCGTCGTGACGATCTCACTGCTGAGCCGATGCCGCTTGATCGCCGCCCCGAACCGCTCGCGCAACGGAGCCGGGAAGTACTGCGGCAGCCGCGCGGAGAAGTAGGGACTGTCGGGCAGATCGGTCTGGTGCAGGTCGGCCTTGAGCGAAAGCTTCACGTGCGCCATCAGGTTCGCCAGTTCGGGCGAGGTGAGTCCGCGACCCTCCTCGGCGCGGCGCTTCATCTGCGCGTCCGTGGGCAGCGCCTCGAGCTCGCGGTCCAGGCCGCGCTGCGCCTCGAGCTCGTCGATAACGCGCATGTGCACGTTCAGCATCCGGCACGCCTCGGCGCGGGACATGCCCATCAGGAAGTTCTGGGAGACATTGTCCGCCAGCACCATCGTGGACACATCGTCGGTCATCGAGGCCAGCAGCGGGTTGCGATCGGCGGCCGCGAGCTCGCCACTGGTCACCACGCCGTCGAGCAGAACCTTGATGTTGACCTCATGGTCCGAGCAGTCCACGCCCGCCGAGTTGTCCAGCGCGTCGGTGTTCATCTTGCCGCCGTTGGCGCAGAACTCGATCCGGCCGTGCGCGGTGGCGCCGAGATTACCGCCCTCGCCGATCACCTTGACCCGCATCGCGTTCGCATTCACGCGGATCGCGTCGTTGGCCTTGTCGCCGACGTCGGCATTCGATTCGGTGCTGGCCTTGACGTACGTGCCGATACCGCCGTTCCACAGCAGGTCCACCGGGGACAGCAGGATCGCCCGCATCAGCTCCGGCGGGGACAACGAGGTGATTCCGTCGCCCAGGCCCAGCACCGCGCGCGCCTGGGCGCTGATAGGCACGGCCTTGACCGTGCGGTCCCAGACCCCGCCGCCCTCGCTGATCAGCGAGGCGTCGTAATCGGCCCACGACGACCGGGGCAGGGCGAACATCCGCTCCCGCTCGGCATAGGAGGTCGCGGCGTCCGGGTTCGGATCCAGGAAGATGTGCCGGTGATCGAACGCGGCCACCAGGCGGATATGGCGGGACAGCAGCATGCCGTTGCCGAAGACGTCGCCGGACATGTCGCCGACGCCGACCACGGTGAAATCCTGTGCCTGCGTGTCGATGTCCATCTCGGCGAAGTGACGCTTCACGCTCTCCCAGGCGCCCTTGGCGGTGATGCCCATCGCCTTGTGGTCGTAGCCCGCCGAACCGCCCGAGGCGAATGCGTCACCGAGCCAGAAACCGTATTGCTGCGCAACATCATTGGCGATGTCGGAGAACGTCGCGGTGCCCTTGTCGGCAGCGACCACCAGGTAGGTGTCGTCGCCGTCGCGGCGCACCACCCGCGCTGGGGGCACCACCGTGCCCGAGGCGTGATCGACATTGTCGGTCACATCGAGCAGACCCGAGATGAATGTGCGATAGCACGCGATGCCCTCGGCCTGCAGCGCCTGGCGATCGGCCACCGGATCCCCGGTGGTGGCCGGCGCGTGCTTGACCACGAATCCGCCCTTGGCGCCCACGGGCACGATCACCGCGTTCTTCACCGCCTGTGCCTTCACCAGGCCCAGAATCTCGGTGCGGAAATCCTCCAGGCGGTCGGACCAGCGCAACCCGCCACGCGCCACGGGGCCGAACCGCAGGTGGACGCCCTCGACCCGGGGCGAATACACGAAGATCTCGAATTGCGGCCTGGGCTTGGGCAATTCGGTGATCTCGCGCGGCTCCACCTTGATCGACAGATACGGCCGCGAATCGCCGTTGTCGTCGGTGCGGTAGTAGTTGGTCCGCAGCGTCGCCTTCACCAGGCTCAGGATGGCGCGCAGGATGCGGTCCGCATCCAGGCTCACCACCTCGTTGATCCGCTCGGCCACCGCGGCCTCGAGCTCGGCCGCGCGCTCCGCCGAGGCCGAGTCCGGGTCGAACATCGCCGCGAACAGCTCTACGAACAGCCGCGCCACATCGGGCGCGCCCAGCAGCACGCGCGCGATGTTGGCCTGGCTGTAGGGGAAATCGGCCTGCTGCAGGTACTTCGAGTACGCCCGCAGGATCGACACCGTGCGCCAGTCCAGCGCCGCGCGCAGCACCAGTTCATCCAGCGCGTCTGCCTCGGCGCGCTCATACCACAGCGCGCGGAACGCGTCGGTGAACCGCTCGCGCAGCCCGCGTTCCCGAGCCTCGAGCTCGTCGAGCCGGGCGGAGGTCTCGACGAGCTGCGCGTCCATGTTGCGGTCCAGTGACAGCCGCAGCAGGTCGGGACGTGCCTGGAGGCCGAAATCGTAGATCCAGCAGACCTGTTCGTCCTCGAACGTCAGCTGATAGGGGCGCTCGTCGACCACCTCCACGCCGAGGCTCTGCAGCAGCGGGAGTACCTGGCTCAGCGAGATCCCACCGCTGACGTAGAGGGTGAAACGCCATGAGCCGGGCTCGGATTCGGGACGCCGGTACAGATGCTGGTCGATGCGACCCTCGCCCAGGCGCTCGAGCCGGACGATATCGGCCAGCGCGCGGACGGGCTCGAAATCCTCCTTGTACGCCTCGGGCAGTGCGGACGAATACCGTTGCACGACAGCGGGATCAAGCACGGCGGAGGTGGAAACCTCCTCGCGCAGATCGTCGTCCCAGGTGCGGCTGGCCCGCGCGAGCAGATCCTGGATGCGCACCCGGTTCGCCTCGGAGGAATCCACCGGGGTGCCGGGCTGCGCGAGACGCACCGTGAAATACACACTGGCGAGCTCGTTTTCGGACACGCGTGCCGAATAGTCGATCGAGACGCCGCCCAGTTCGCGGACCAGAATGTCCTGCATCTCGAGGCGGACCCTGGTGGTGTAGCG
This sequence comes from Nocardia albiluteola, assembly GCF_018860155.1. GTDB lineage: Bacteria > Actinomycetota > Actinomycetes > Mycobacteriales > Mycobacteriaceae > Nocardia > Nocardia albiluteola. Next base: position 300,964 of record NZ_JAHKNI010000004.1, on the reverse strand, counting down.
GTCGCGCGGCAGGTAGACCTGGCAGGCCACGAATCTGCCGTAGGAGTCCGAGCGCATGAACAGTCGCACCTGACGGCGCATGCTGACGTTGAGCACCGCGCTGGCGGTGCGGCGCATCGTGTCCACGTCGGAGGAGAACAGCTCGGTGCGCGGGAAGGACTGGATCACCTCGAGCATGCCCTGGCCGGAGAACGAATCCAGGTCGAACCCGCTGGCCTCGATGACCGACCGCACGCGGCGCTCGATGACCGGGATGTCCAGCACGTTCGCGTGCAGGGCGCTCACGGTGAAGACGCCGATGAACACGTGCTTGCCGATGACCTTGCCCGCGTCATCGAAGTCGGCGACGCCCACGAAGTACGGATAGACCGACCGGTGCACCGTCGCCGGCACCAGGCCCTGGGTCAGCAGCAGCAGCGGCTTGTCGCCCCCGTTGACAGGTACCCGGAAGTCCGTGCCGACATCCGGGCGCAGCACGCCGAGGCAACTATCCGGCACCACAACCGATTTCGAGTCCGAGGCGTCGCGTTCGTAGCGGGCGTAGCCCAGCACGGTGAAATTGCCGGCGGCGAGCCATCGCAGCAGGTTCGCGCAGTCGACCAGATCGGTCGGAGAGAAGGGCGGCGTGCCCTTCTTGGCCGCGCGGCTCAGCTCGTTGGCCAGGCTGTCCTGCATGGCGCGCATGGCCTCGGTATCGCCGATGACCTGGCGCACGTCGGTGAGTACGTCGGGAATCTCGTTCTCGACCCGGGTCAGTAGCTCGCGGCTGGTCGACGGGTGCAACTGCACGTGCATCCACGATTCACGCAGCCCGGTCACGCCGTTCCTGTCGACCTCGTGGGCGGCGGCGGATTCGAGCCGGCCATCGGCATCGCGGATGACCTCGAAGATCGGATGGATCACCTCGCTGACGCTGACCCCGATGCGGGTCAGGGCGGCGGTCACCGATTCGACCAGCAGGGGCATGTCGTCGGTGACCAGCTGTACCGCGGCACCCAGTCCGGAACCGTCGTCCGGATTGTGCACCAGCACCCGGCGCTCCCCGGCACGGCGTTGCATACCCAGCTCTAGGTGTCGGCGGAACACCTGGCTCGAGCTTCCTGTGATAGCGCAGTCCACATCGCCGGCGTCCACGTGGCGGAAGTACGCCTCTTCGAGCGCCGCGAGTTCACTTCGCAGCGGCTCCGGCAAACCCGCCGCCCACGCGGCACTGGACAATTCGGACGAGACGGTCATTTTCTTCGCCAACTCCTCGGACTCGGTTCCGTAACAAAGTGACGCCGGAGTCGAGAGTAGCTGGGCGCCGTACGCGTCGGGGGCGGATTTACTCCCAATGCGAGGACGACGCCCAGCCGCCAGAACGGCCCGGTTGGTACGACCACACCCGGGCGTCACCGAAAAAGCAGGTGAAGCCCGACAAATGTTGCGCCGGAGATCATTTGGCACCTCGACGAAATGTGGCGAATCACACGTTTCGCCGGATTGTTACTCCTTGGTAGCCGAAGCCTTGCCGGGTATCAATCCCGGGTGAGCTTGCGGTGCGTGACCCGATGCGGACGGGCCGCCTCCAGTCCGAGCCGCTCGATCTTGTTGGCCTCGTATGCCTCGAAGTTGCCCTCGAACCAGAACCACTTGGCCTCGCTGTCGTCGTCGCCCTCCCACGCGAGGATGTGGGTGCAGGTGCGGTCGAGGAACCAGCGGTCGTGGGAGATGACCACGGCGCAACCGGGGAACTGCTCGAGCGCGTTCTCGAGCGAGCCGAGAGTTTCCACGTCGAGGTCGTTGGTCGGCTCGTCGAGCAGGATCAGGTTGCCGCCCTGCTTGAGGGTCATCGCCAGGTTCAGGCGGTTGCGCTCACCACCGGAGAGCACCCCGGCGGGCTTCTGCTGATCGGGCCCCTTGAAGCCGAACGCGCTGACGTACGCGCGCGAGGGCATTTCCTGGTTGCCGACCTGAATGAAGTCCAGCCCCTCCGACACGACCTGCCACACGTTCTTGTTCGGGTCGATGCCGGCGCGGTTCTGGTCGACGTAGCTCAGCTTGACCGTCTCGCCGACGGTGACGGTGCCGCTGTCGGGCGACTCCAGTCCGACGATGGTCTTGAACAGCGTGGTCTTACCGACGCCGTTGGGGCCGATCACGCCGACGATTCCGTTGCGCGGCAACGTGAACGACAGATCCTTGATGAGCTGGCGGTCGCCGAAGCCCTTGTCCAGGTGCCCCACCTCGACCACCACGTTGCCCAGGCGGGGACCCGCGGGAATCTGGATCTCCTCGAAGTCCAACTTGCGGTGCTTCTCGGCCTCGGCCGCCATCTCCTCGTAGCGGCCCAGGCGGGCCTTGTTCTTGGCCTGACGGGCCTTGGCGCCCGAACGCACCCAGGCCAGCTCCTCCTTGAGGCGCTTCTGCAGCTTCTGGTCCTTCTTGCCCTGGACCTCGAGCCGCTCGGCCTTCTTCTCCAGATAGGTGGAGTAGTTGCCCTCGTACGGGTAGGTGCGGCCGCGGTCCAGCTCGAGGATCCATTCGGCGACGTTGTCCAGGAAGTACCGGTCGTGGGTGACGGCCAGCACGGCGCCCGCATAGGAGGCCAGGTGCTGCTCGAGCCAGAGCACGCTCTCGGCGTCCAGGTGGTTGGTCGGCTCGTCCAGCAGCAGCAGATCGGGCTTGCTCAGCAGCAGCTTGCACAGCGCGACGCGGCGGCGCTCACCACCGGACAGGTTGGTGACCGGCTCGTCCGGCGGCGGGCAGCGCAGCGCGTCCATGGCCTGCTCGAGCTGGGAGTCGACATCCCACGCGTCGGCGTGGTCCAGGTACTCCTGCAGCTTGCCCATCTCGTCCATGAGCTCGTCGGAGTAGTCGGTGGCCATGAGCTCGGCGATCTCGTTGAAGCGGTCCAGCTTCACCTTGACCTCGCCGAGGCCCTCCTCGACGTTGCCGCGAACGGTCTTCTCCTCGTTCAGCGGCGGCTCCTGCAGCAGGATGCCGACCGTCGAGCCCGGCGCGATCCAGGCCTCGCCGTTGTTCGGCTGATCCAGTCCGGCCATGATCTTCAGTACGCTCGATTTACCGGCGCCGTTCGGACCGACGACACCGATCTTGGCGCCGGGCAGGAAGTTCAAGGTCACATCGTCCAGGACGACCTTGTCGCCGTGTGCCTTACGAACTTTCCTCATCTGGTAAATGAACTCAGCCATGCTCGGGATCCTATCGGTGACGCGGAGCGTCTTCGTCGAGGGTGGTGGGGGTATCGGGGGGCGCCTGCACGACGCCTTCGGCATCGAGTGGGGCAGCGTACGGGACAGCCGCAGGGGTAACGCTCGCGACCTGCGGGGAGTTCCGGTTGCGGCGCTGCACCGTCGCGGTGCAGCGGCCCAGATCCGGCCCGAGGGCGCTGGCCCGCAGCTCCAGATCATGCCTGGCGACGCCGTCCTTGGTGTGGTACTCGTTCGAGCGCAATTGCCCGTAGGCGATGATCGGATCGCCCAGCCGCAGCGAGGCGTCGACCCCGTCGACGAGCCGCCGCCAGCAGTTGATGGTAACGAACAGCGAGCCGCCGTCGACCCATTCGCCACGGTCGCGGTTGAGCCGGCGGGCATTGCTGGCCATCCGGAACGTCACCATCTGTTCCCCGCTGGCGAGCGTGCGCCGTACCGGATGTGTCACCACATTGCCGATCAGGGCCGTATATGCCTCGTACATGATTCCACCCCTCGATGTTCGACATTGCACGCGATTCAGCCCCCACTCCGCGAGCCCTGCGGCCCTGGAGACGAAACCCAGCGTTGTCGATCCCGGACCGTCCCGCCACCGAGAATCCGAAATTGTGGATAACTTTTCCGGATGTGAACATCCATTGTTCCGGATAATCTCGCCTACAGCGTCGTCGGATCGGTATTGGCACCGCACAGCACCACCACCGGCCGCTCCCCCGGTTCGGGCACGTAGACCCCGCTCTGAATCGCGGCCAGCGCTGTCGCACCCGCCGCCTCGACCACGATCCGGAACTCCCGCCACAGATACTCCCGCGCCATCGCGATCGCGTCGTCGCCGACCAGGACCGAACCGATGGCGTACCGCTGCGCGAGCTCCATCGCGATGGCACCGATCCTGGTGGCGCCCAACGCATCCGCGGCAATACTGTTGACATGCACGTCGACCGGGCGGCCCGCGGCGAGTGCGGCGTGCAACGTCGGCGCGCCCTTGGGTTCGACACCGATCACCCGCCCGCGCGGGCCCAGCGCGGCGGCCATGCCCCCGGCCAGGCCCCCGCCCCCCACCGCCACCAAGACCGGCGGCCGCCCCCGCACCTGCCGCTCGATCTCCAGCCCGAGCGTGCCCGCCCCGGCAACCACCGCCGGCAGGTCGTAGGCGTGCAGCTGCACCGCGCCGCGCTCGGCGGCGAGTTCGTCGGCGTGGCGGTGGGCGTCCGCGTATGTCGTTCCGTACCAGAGCACTTCCGCGCCGTAGGCCCACATGGCGGCCACCTTGGTGTGGGGTGCGGACTCGGGCACCACGGCCGTGCACGGGCGGCCCAGAATCGCGCAGGACAGCGCCGCCGCGATGCCCGCATTGCCGCCCGAGGCGATGATCACCGGACGCTCGTCGGCACCGGCCGACAGCAGGGCGTTGAGGCTGCCGCGCACCTTGAAGGTGCCGCCGTGCTGCAGATGCTCCAGCTTGAGCGTCACCTTGACCGGCCCGTGCGGCCCGAGGATCTCGGTGTGGAACACCGGCGTCACCCGGATGTGATCGCCGAGGCGCGTCCGCGCCGCGCGCACGTCGGAGCGATACAGGCGCGCCACCCCGCTGACCGTCACCGCTGCTCCCGGTCCTGCCGGGCCAATTCGGCGAACATGGCGTTGTACGCGGCCAATTCGGCGTCGTGATCGCGTTCGGCGGCCCGGTCGATGCGCTTGGCCTCGCGCGAATCACTGCGCGACCACTGGATCAGCAACGCGAGCATCACCACCACCAGCGGGATCTCACCGCTGGCCCACGCGATGCCGCCGCCGGTGTGCTGATCGCCGAGCAGATCGTGATCCCAGCTCAGCCCCAGACCTCGATAGAACCAGCCGCCCATGGCCGTGGTCGTCAGGCTCATCAGCGCCAGGCCGAAGAAGGCATGGAAGGGCAATGAACCGAACACCATGCCGACCTTGGTCATCGGCTGCACCTGGCGCGGCTTCGGGTCGATCCCGAGCACCACCCAGTAGAACAGGTAGCCCGAGAGCAGGAAGTGCAGATTCATCGCCAGGTGCGCGCCGTGCAGATTCAGCGAGGCGTCGAAGATCCCGCCGAGGTACAGCGCGTAGAAACCGGCGACGAAAATGACCGCCGCGATGACCGGCTGGGTCAGGAACCGCGACACCGGATTGTGCACCGCCGCGAGGATCCACTCGCGCGGTCCGGGCGCGCCGTCCTTGCCTGCCGGGGGCAGCACCCGCAGCGCCAGCAGCACCGGGCCGCCGAGCGCGAACAGGATCGGCGCCAGCATGGCCAGCATCATGTGCTGGGCCATGTGCACGCTGAACATGGCGGGGGCGTACCGGCCGACGCCGGAGCTGGTGGCGAACAGCAGCACCGCGCACCCGCACATCCAGGAGACGGTGCGCCCGACCGGCCACGCGTCGCCGCGGGCCCGCAGCCGCCGGACCCCGACCAGGTACAGCACCGCCAGCACGATCGCGAGCGTTCCGAAGATCAGGTCGAAGCGCCAGTCGAACAGGATCCGCGTGATCGTCGGCGGCCCGGGCAACGAATACCCGATCTCCACCTCGACGGGGGTCGGCACCGTCTTCAGATCCGGCGGCGGCGTGCGGCCCAGCCCCACCGCGAGCCCGATGGTGGCCGCGAAGATCAGCGCCTCGACACCGGCGAAGCGAATCAGCGCGCCCCGATCGGACGGATCGGCGGCCAGCGCGGGAATCGCCTTGCGCCGCTGCACGAATCCCATGACGCCCAGCACGCACAGCGCCGCGGTCTTCGCGACGACCAGCTGTCCGTAGGTGGTCGTGAACAGATCGCTCAACGGCACCCGCACCCAGGCGTTGATCACGCCGCTGATCGCGACGATGCCGAAGGCCCAGGCCGCGACGGCGGAGAATCGGCGCGCGGCCAGATCGGTGTGCGCGCCGCCGCGGACCGCGTGCGCGAGCACCGCGAACAGCCCGCCGGTCCACACCGTGACCCCCGCCAGATGCAGAATCAGACTGTTGGTCGCGACGTCGTGTGCCCCGCCTGCCGACGAGTGCCCGGTGAGCGCGATCGGCAGCAGGCACAGCAGCGACAAGCCGAACAGCGGCGGCGTCCATCCCCAGCGCAGCGCGAGGCGGCACCCGATCGCGAGCACCAACGCCATGACGGCGGTGAACCGCCACGCCCCGGCGACCTCGACCTGACCGATCGCATGCCACACCTGCTCGGGGCGCCAGATGGTGCGCACGGGTTGCCCGGTGGTGTCCGAGAGCGTCAGGGGCACCAGCAGCGCCGAGGCGCCCGCCCAGACCAGCGCGCAGATCCCGGCGCGCCGCAGCGCGCGGTACCCGCCCACATCGAGCAGGCCGTCGCGCTGCGGCGGGGTCAGGAACGCGGCGAATAGCAACGATCCGATCGTCATAGCCGCGCACAGATCGGTGATCGCCCGCAGCGCGGGCAGCCCGTAGGTGGTCAGCGGCCCGGGATCGGGAATGCCGAGCAGGGTCAGCGCCTGCGCCGCGGACAGACCCACGACCAGCGGTGCGACGAATGCCGCCAGCGCCACCGCCATGGTGGTGAGTACCGGGAACATCGCCGCGGAATCCGACCGGGTGGCCTGGCTGACAGGTTCGGCGGACGGGTCTTGCGGCGACGACATGCCGTCGAGCCTAATGCCGTTCGAGGGCCCCGGCGCCCCCGCCCCGACCCCGGCGGCAACCGCTGTGACGTGGCTGACAAGCCCGTTGGTTGCTCACCATCAACTCGGATGGACCTGGACGGTCGCTATAATCAACCCGCTGGACAGCATGCCTCCGACCAGGCATGGTGTTTGGTGCCGCACTGCCTCCGTAGCTCAGTTGGATAGAGCAAGGGCCTTCTAATCCCTAGGTCGCAGGTTCGATTCCTGCCGGGGGCGCTTTAGGGCTCTGAACTGCGACAACGTCGTCGGGTTCAGGGATTCCCCGCCCGCACAACGCTCAAACACCAAGGAACTCTTCCAGAGAGTGCGCTCAGCTTCCGGACGCTCACCGGTTCGGTGAGCGTCCGGAAGGCTCGGGGATCAGAAGGGGCGGGGCGGCAGCGGCTTGATGAGCGGGGCGAGCAGTTCCCCCGAACGCTCGACGGTGAGGACCTCCGTGGGGTCCAGCGTGATGATCTCGCGCTGGGATTCGTCGATCTCCCACACGTCCTCGCCGACCAGTCGGCCCTGGTCGTCGTAGGGCCAGATCATGTGCTCGACGTTCTTGACGAGGTAGGTCGCGTCCGGGTCGACGTCGACTCCGCCTGCGGCGAGGATCGCACCGGGTGTCTGCTGGTAGATCGCCGCGGTCGAGCAGATCATGTTGTCGCCGACCGCGAGCGTCTCGTCAGCGGCATAGAAGATGCACTGGCCGGTGCCAGTCCACTCGCTGTAGACGGCCTGCACCGCCTCGGCGCCATCGAGGACGGTGTTCATTCCGAATACGTTGAAGTGGTAGACGGGATGTTCGATGGTCATGTCCGGGGCGAAGATCTCCTTCCATCGTCCAGCCATCTCCAGATTGCGATGCCGGTCGTAGGCTTGCAGCAGGTATCGGTGCCGCGGGTTGTCGGTGGTCTCGATCAAGCGCCGCACGGCGATGTTGGTCATGGTGATGTCGAATCGGTCCACGATGGTTCCTTCTCTTTCTGTTGCAGTTGGCGTTGCGAAATGGGTTGTGTCCGTGTGATCTCGGCGGCTGTTCGAGCCGGGCAGTGCCTCGATACGGGCAGGGGAAGGTCCGCCGCGGTGGCCGGGTCTGTTCGATCCCGCGGGGCGGACCGGCATCACCTCGTCGCGGAGGTAACGAGTTGAAGTCATCCGCCACGGGACCCGGCAGCCGGGTGGTCAGCGTGGACGACTTCGCGCTGCGGCGCCGAAACCGTTACGGCACAGCGGTGATCGTGCGGTCACCCGCGAACGGATCACTGTCCTGGCCGACCGGAAGTCCGAAACTCTCGCAGCCTGGCTACGGACCAGCCCCGGCGTCGGCGTGTCGTCCGCGATGGGTCGGCCACCTATGCCGAAGCCATCCGCAGGACCTTGCCCGGCACGGGCATCGGCGGCGGTGATCTTATGCGGCTGGCGCCGCCTGCCGTCCGCGGGTAACGATCGACGACAGGCAGTTGGCCGCGAATTCTCTACTGGCGCGGCGCGGCCGGTTGCGCGGGATCTTTGCAGTAGGCGGTATCGGGCGGGCAAGGCGCGAGGATCGTGGAGAAGTATTGGATCGCCGAGAACAACATGATGGGCCCGCCGGCGAGGACGAGTCCACCCATGGTCCCCACGGCACCGAGGGTGGCGGCGCCGAGGACGCAGCCCGCGACGGCGGCACCGACGAAGGGGACGAGCAGGACCAGGACGGGGCTGGCGAGCGCGGCGCCGGCGGCTGCTCCGACGAGGCACCCGACACCCGCGCCGACTACGGCACCCAGGACCGCGCTGACGGCGGCTGCGACGGCGGAACGTCCGGCGAAGGCCTGGAGGGCTTGGGCGTCGCGCGGGGTGAAGGATTCGGCAACCGGCTTGGCGGCTATCTGCTTGTCGGCCTGATCGGGGGTGATGATCTTGTCGGCGGTGACGGCCTCTGCGGCCGGTACGGGTCGTCCGGCGTTCTTCTCGGGGGTCAGTGTTGCTGTGTCACCGTCGATTCGGGCGGCGATCGGGTAGGCGGTGTTGTCGATTCGGTAGGTGAGCGGGATCGCCGCGATCGGCTGGTTGGTGGGATCGGTGAGGACGAGTTGGCCTGCGACGACTCTCAGGGCTCCGCCGCTGATGGTCAGTTGCGCGGCATCGCCTTGCCGAGTGACTTCGTAGTGGACGCCAGCATTCTCGGTGTGGTCGGGCGGCGGGGTGGCGTCGGCGGTCGCGGCGGTCAGCGCGAGGGCGGTCGCTGCGAGCACGGCGGTGGTGGTTTTCCTCATCGGTTGTTTCCTCGGTTCATCGGTGTACTTCCGTGGTGGAAGGCTTTGTGCGCGAAACCAGTTCGGCCAGGGTTGAGCGGCGGCCTGCCAGCGGGGGCAGGGGTGCAGGCCGAAACCACGTATCCCCTCGAGTGGTGGAGCATCCAAGTTGCTGGGGAGGGGACGATCGAGCGTGTGGCTCGTGGTCAGTCGGAGATTTGTCTGACCGCCGGTACTTTCCAGCTTCCATCGAGAAGCGATGGTGGATTGTCTGTCGGCCAGTACATGCGCAGCATGAGGTTGAACCGGTCCCTGGGTGCAGGTAGCCAGTTCGATTCCTTGTCCGCACCCGGGGAGTCGGCCTGGATGTACAGGTCGACCGAACCGTCGGGGTTCTCCTTCAGCGGGTTGCGTTGGCTCAGGGTGTATCGGTTGAGTGGATTGGCGACGAAGAAGTAGTCGGCGTCGTACATTGTCAGCGACCAGAAGGCCTTGACCGGCGGCATATGTCCTTTGTCGAAGTGCATGACGTATTTGTTGGCGCCGCTGTATGTCTGTGTCGGGCTCGGCCCCGGGGACATGGGATAGATGGCGTCCTGCGGCAGGTTGGCGCCCAGTCCGACGGCGGTGATGTAGGCGCGTTGGATGTAGTTCGTGCCGTACTGGCCGGTCTTGGTGGTGAACAGCCAGCCGTCCTGCAACGAATTGTCACCGGCGGCCACACCGGCCTTCGCCCAGGCCATGATCCTGCTCTGCGCAGTTTTCGGTGCGTCGGCAATGGCTTTGGTCACCACCGGATCGAGCGTGGTCGCGCCGAAGTCCCGGCCTGGCACGATGCCCAGTTTGCCCAGTTGGGCGCGCATCGGGGCGTCGGCGGCGGACGGCGGGTTGGTCGCGAGCAAGCTCGCGAACAGCTTGAAGAAGGACGCCCCGTCCAGGGCATTGACCTGATCGCGGACGGCGGTCTTCATGTCGATCGACGGGTCGACCGTGCCGGGTGTGGGGGTGTAGGGCTTGCCGTAGGACGACAGCGGCACTGCGGTGATCTGGTCTTGCAACGCGTGCACGGCTGCGTAGTCTTCGGGGGTGCCGGTGGAGTAGATCCGGCCGAGTAGCCACACCATGTCGGTGTCCGACTTGTATTCGGTGACACCGGCGGGCAGCGTGCCCTTCCAACCGGGGCCGGTAATCGCGAATGTTTGGGCCTTGGTGCCGGTGGTGCGGCTGCCCGGAGAGGCGAACACGTTGGTCCAGCCGTCGAGCATCGGCAACAGGTAGTAGCGGCTTCCCATGTCGGGCACGCTGACGATCCACGGTTCCTTGGCGACATCGAACCATGCCGTCGTGTAAAGGGTGTCGGCATTGGGTGCGGTAACGGCCCTGAATTGTGCGTCCGGGTATTCGCGTTTGCGGACGAACTGCCCCTGCGGGGCGTGGCCGGCGTCGGGCGATGCGACGTTGGTGAACGCCCGTCGCGTGTATTCCATTGTCACCAGGGGGTACGCGTAGGTGTAGGCATCGACTGCGGTGGCCGCGAGCTCGGTAGCGGATTGCCCGCCCGTCTTGGTGTTGTCACGGCCGCATGCGGCGAGCATGCCGACGACGAGAGTGAGGATGGCGACTACGCTCGCCAGGGTTCTGCTCTTCACTCGGTTCACCTCTGTCCTCGTGATGTGCCGCGCCTGTCGTCGTGGGACGCGGCGAACCGATTCGGGTGCGCGACACGCTCATCGGGTGGTGCGATGTTTGGTGCTGCATGGGTTGACATCGTCGGAGTACCTTTCGATCGAACGGGGTCGGTCCGAGGTGAAGGGCGCCGGTAGGTGCGGGGCGCCGTAGCCGCCCTGCTTCGGTCGCTTCTCTAGGTGAGCCGCGCCAACGCGGCGATCTCGGCTGCCTGGGAAATGGCGGGCACCGCAAGGAATCCGGGGTCGGCGTAGGCGGGATCGGGGTAGGTGTAGTAGCCCTCGCCGGTTTGCATGCCCAGCTTGCCCTTGTCGAGGAAGTTCTCCTTGATGTAACGGGCGTTGGCGAGCATCTGCTCGTCGCCGGTCACCGAACCCCAATGGGCGACAACGTTATACGCCGTTTGCATGCCCACCATGTCGAAGGCTCCCATCGGGCCGCGGGGTGCACCGGGATTGACGATCAAATAGGTGCGGTCGATGTCCTCGGGTGTGGCGATGCCGTTCGTGACGAGGGTCTGACTCGCGTTGAGCAGTTGCACGAACCAGGTGTTGAGGATGTAGCCAGTCTGTTCTTTGCGGACCGGAATCGGGATCATGCCGATCTCGATGGCGTACTCGGTCACCGCGGTGAGGGCGTCGTCCGCTGTTCCGGGATGGGCCATGATTTCGACAACGTTCATCGCCCAGATCATGTTGGCGAAGTGCATCGCGCAATACTTGGCTGGACGTCCGGTAACTTCCGCGAAGTCGCGGGGCAGCAGCGTCGAGGAGTTGGTGGCGATGAGGGTGCGCGGGGAAAGCAGTGGCGCCATTTCCCGATAGACCTGGGTCTTGACCTCGGGAATCTCGGGGACGGCCTCGATTACCAGATCCTTGCCCGATACCGCTGAGGCGAGGCTGGTCGCGTAGGTCAGCCGCGCGCGAGTGTCAGCGATGTCGTGAACCGACACGCCGACCTCGGCGAGGTAGATAGCCGCGTACTGGTCATGAGCGGCCCGGCAGCGATCCAGGGCCTGCGGTGAAATGTCGTAGACGGTAACGGTTTTCCCTTTGAAGGCCGAGTGCCAGGCGATCTGTCCGCCGAGTACTCCGGCGCCGAGCACCGCGACCTTGTCGAGAGTGGACATGAAGATCTCCTTCGATCGAATGGGTGTACTTCCACCGGTGGCGGGGCACCATCAGGCCAGCTCGATGACGTCGAGTCCCCCGTCGGCGTGGGTACGTCGCAGGCGCTTCTTGTCGTATTTGCCGACGCTGGTCTTCGGGACCTGGTCGATGAACGCCCACCGCTCCGGCAGCTGCCAACGCGCCACCCGGTCGGCGAGGAACGCACGCAATTCGCCGGCGGTGATGTCGGTGCCCTCGTGCACGACAACGGCCACCAGCGGGCGCTCATCCCATTTCGTCCTGCATCGTGCTCAACATGGATCTATCCCTCTGGGTTTGCGGAAGAGCGGCATGGTCGGCGGCCATCGCCTCCGGGGTCGGGTGGGGCCGGCCTGTGGTCGCGGCGGCGAGGAAGAAGGTCAACGCCATTTACGGTGGCGAATTCACGCGTGGTCTGGTGCATGACGAAGCCGCGGCCGGGCTGGCCGGCTATCGCGAGCACGTGATCGATTCGCCCCCTGGTCGCCAACGATCGGTTCGGCGAAGACGGCGCGCTCGTGCACCGCCGGCCCTCCCGGTGGCTAGCGCTGCACGAGGTGGTCAGGCGTCGACGCTGACGACTCCTGCGGCCCCGCCGCCGATGTACTGCACGCCGTTGAGGCCCTGAGCCTGGCTGAGGGCATCGGTGAGGTGCCGGATGGTGACGCCGTCGAGGATGGAGTGGAAGTGGCCGTCCTCGGTGAAGTTCACGTTGCCCCCCTCGACGAAGGCCAGGAGCACGGTGTCCTCGGTGTTGTCGGCGGGGCTGACGAAGGTGTGCACCGAACCGGCCGGCTCGTAGAGGTAGGAGCCCGCGGTCTGCATCTGGTCCGGGTACTCCAGGTAGTGCCAGCGGCCCGCCAGGGTGTACCCCTGGGCGATGCCGGTGTGGTAGTGCAGTGGCACCGCGGCACCGGGCTCGAAGATCGCGAGCACGACCCACTGGCCGGTCTCGAGGTCGAGGCGCAGCGGCTTGAAGTGGACGCCGGGACCGAGAGCGTCGCGGATCAGCGGGATGTCGTTGGAATTGACGGTGAGCAGTTCGCCCTGGGGCAGGGCGACCAGCGGCAGCGGTGTACCTGTGCTGGTGGTGGCAGGCTTCGGTGCGGCGGTGAGTGTCATGACGGTTCCTCTCGAGGGGTGTCATCGGCAGGTCGGTCGACGTTGCCGAAGGTGGTGCGAAGCTCGTCCTTCTTGAACTTGGCGGTGGTGTTGGTGGGGATCGCCGGGACGAACTCGAACTGTTCGGGCACCTGCCACTTGGCGAACTCAGTTCCCAGATGGCTGCGCGGCGCGGGCGCATCGGCGCGGGCGTCCTCACGCAGGGCGACGTCGGTCGGGCTCGAATTACACGGATAACTCAATGGTCATGGCAGTCTCCTGGGCAATCTTCGGTGGGCCATGTGGCCCTGTGATGCAGGACACTACGAACCGCAGGCATGTGCCGTCTCGGTCAGCCGCGACAGATTTCGGTCGCCTCACTGTGCCGCCGCAACAGTCGGCAACTCACAGGTGGGGTCAGCTGGAGAGGAGCCCGCGCATGGCAGGCAGCAGGGCCAGCGCCACGCGGAGATCGAGATCGCTGCCCCCGATCACGTGACCGAGGATGCTCTCGGCCTGCCGGACCCGGTAGTTGACCGTGTTCGGGTGGATGTGCAGCCGCGCGGCGGCACGGTTGCGACTGTGGTTCTCCTCGAGATAGACCGCCAGCGTCTCGGCTATCCGATAAGTCGCCTCGTCGTCGGCGGCCAGACCGCCCAGCACACCTACAACGTGTGCCCTGGCCTGCTCAGGGTCCACCGTGGCCATCGCGACCACCGCGACCTCGTCGTACCGGGTCACCGAGCCGGTCGCTGCACCGGTCATGGTCGCCACGCGCCGGGCATGGCCGGCCTGCGCCTGACTGAGCCGGAAGCCCGACAACCCGTGGCCCGGGTTGCCCACCGCCAGCAGAGGGGCGAACTCGTTCGTGGTCGCCTCAACCGAGATGGCGATCCCGCCGAGATCGCCGTCGTCGAACGCGCGAGCCCGACTGATCCAGGCAACGCTGCTCTTCGCACCGCGAGGACACACCAGCACGGCATCGGCACCGACCAGCCGACCCAGCTGCTGCAGAAGCCGGTTGAGCGCCGGCTGCGGATCCGATCCCTCCGGTGCCGAGTTCACCCACGCGACCACGCCGACGTGGTGGCGCCCCAGCTCGTAGCCGAGCCGCGCGGAGGCCCGTCGCGCGTCACGCTCACGACCGGACAGGATCGCCTCGACCGCCTCGACCCGCGCCGCCATCGCGCTGCGCATCCACTGGTCACGCTCGGTCTCGTACAGCTGCTCACCCAGGCTCGAAGCGGCATCGATGAAAGCGAACAACCATGCCGAGAGCAGATCTGCAGCCCTGGCCAGCACAACAGGCTCCAGGGTCCGCTCGGAGATCCGCGCCAGCAACCACTGCCACACGACCTGGTGGCCCAGCCGGTACGAGCGCAGCATCGGGGTCAGCGCCACCAGCCGGTGCACCCCGGTTCTCGCTACCGCCACCGTAGCCTCGGGCAGGATCACCGCTCGGGGGTCACCCCCGCGCTGGAGCTGACCCGAGATCGCGCGCAGGGACGCCTCCACCGAAGCGACCTCCTGTGTGTAAGCCTCGGCGTCGGAGATGAACTCCGGTAGCTCCGCAAGCATCAGGTCAGCCACCCGGACGGCAAGGTCGGCGGCATGGGCACCCAGGTCGGTGGCGACTCCGGTGACCACGTCGTCCCAGATGCGCTTCGACTCCGGTTCCTGTAGAGGTGGCCAACCCGACTCCATACCGCGCACCTTACTGTCGCGGGACGAACAACTGCCCGGGTGAATGCTGGCGCCGTCGTACGAGCGGGTGGAGGCGCCCACACCTTGTCCCGCAACGCATGAAACCGTCGCCGAGGATCGGCTTTGGCCGCCCGGTAAAGCGCATGCTGCAAAGCTCGAACCGGGTCCAGACCGGACCCCGACGTGGTGGAAGGTCGATCATCCGGTGTTCGAACAGCTTTGGGCTACCTCGCGCAAACAGGGCGACGGTGTGGCGTTATCTGGACGCCGCCGCGGCCGAGCGGGTTCCTCGCACCGCGCCCGGTGTCGAGGTATGCGCGCGCCAGCCCAACTTACTTGTGGTCGCAACCGGCGGGTGACCGTCGGGCCGAGGGAGCGGCTCTGATCGCTCAGCTGTTCCTGGTCACTTCGAGTTGCACACTGCCCTGGTTGTTGCCGTAGAAGCCCCACGCGTTGTTGGCGAAGGCGTACAGGTACCCGGGGCGGCATACCCGGTGGTTCGTGCCGGCTCCGATGGCGATCTGCTCGTGCAGGGCCTGTGCTCCTTCCAGCGGGATCGCGTCGTTGGCGACGAGGCCGATGAGCGACATCCACGGCATGGCCTCGTCGCGGGGGGCCAGCGGGAAGTAGGCCGTCGGGTTCCGGGTCACGCGCCGGAAAAGTCGCTCTGCCTGGCCAATCAGCGTGCCGACCAAGTGGATGGCCTCTCCCGGTTGGAACCGCCTCCAGCCGCTAGGGCCCGCGGGCCCGGACGGGATGCCGAGATCGGTCCACTCACCGGCCGCGGCGAAGGTGTAGTCGCCGGCGTCGAGGTAGAGGCCCGTCCAGTTCAACGGATCACGGGCGGACACGGTGACGGTGCTGGACTCGCCCGGCGTCAGCATCTTGGTGGGCCGGTACGGTCCGGTGACGATCGGTGGAGTCTGGTGACGCTCGTACACCGACGAGTGCAGCAAGGGGTTGTTCCCGTCGTTGTCGATCATCGGGGTGGCACGGGGCCGCGGTTGGAAAATCGGTTCGAGAAGTGGGCGCAGCAGCGGCTCGTACAACGGCTCGAACAGGCCGTAGATCCCCTGGTTGTCGTCGTGCAGTGTATCGAGCGCGTTGGGCCGGATCTGGTCCTCCACCTGCTTGCGGAATTCGACTCCGATCGCGGCACGCGCCTCCTCGATCATCCACTTCAGCGCGCCATCGCTCAGCCCCTTCTCCTGATGGCCGCCGCCCACGTCGGTGTGGCTTCCCGGGAACCAGACCTGTTTGACGTCCTGATCCGGCTCCGGCTCGGACCACAACGTCGGGGTGAACTCACTCCGCCGCTCATCGAGCGCTATCGCGTGGCGACCGTGACGCACAGCTGGGTTCAGCTTCACGTCGAGGAACGCATATCGGCGGGCGGGGTCCAGCAGGCTGAGCCCGCCGAGGGTGTCCGGGATGCCCAGTGACCCGACGGTGTCCCACACGCCGATGAAGTCCACCGGCATCGGATCCCGCTCAGGGGCGTAGCTGAATCGGAGACCGTCGCTCCACCTGGGATCTGCGGCCTGCCCTAGGTGGTACCTCCGCTGGTAGACCTGCCGGATCTGACGCCGGATCGTGTCTTCATCCACGCATCGGGTATCGATCAATCCGCACGCGGCGATCATGCCCGCGGTGCTGCGCGCCGTGTACGCGCCACGACTGAAACCGAATAGGGCGATTTTGTCTCCGGGTCGGTACGTAGAAGTCAGCCAGTGATAGGCGTCCATCACGTTGCTCGATAGTCCCGCCCCGGTGATCCCTCCCAGCAGCCAGCCGAGCAGCTCACCGCTCTCGGTACCCACCCCAGGCTGATACTGCGCGAGCTGCTCCTCCCCGTTGCTCATGGAATCTGCCAGGGCGTTGTACATGCGGCGCACATTCGTGACCGCCAACTGGCTCGGTGTATCCCACGTGCCGTCACAGCACATGATGAGACGACGCATCGTTGCACCTCCCTCGACCAGGCGGATAACTTTCATGAAGCGGTGAAACCCCAGCCAACGCGTGTTGGATCCATCCGTGTCGATGACAGCCCTGCACGGGCGGTCCATCCATGCTGCTCTCGAGGGCGGGCGGTTGTCACTGGTCATTAGGCTTCGAAACGACGCAATCGAGACGCGGCGTGAGTTGGGGTGGGCATCGATCTGCCGGGGAATCGATCGGGAATGCACGGTAAGCAGGCTTTCGCCACCGTCACGCACTGCGGTACTGCGGCGGCTCACCAACCTCACCCGGGTGAAGACCACGACCGCGCGGGAGGGCCGCGACTCCGTCCGGGCCCGGAAATCGGCCGGTGGTCGCCACCGCCGGTATCCGGGGTACGCCCGGCGAACCGCACGACGCACCCTGGCCCAGTCGGCGAGTGTCAAGAAATTGAACTGCGGCCTGAATACCCCTTGACAGTTTCCGTTTGCAGGCATGAACTTGAGACAAGAGGCGTCAGGCGAGTTTCGACACGACCCGGAATCCCGCGGCGGGGTGTGACAGAAGGATACGTGCGATGCCTAACGGTATTTTCAATACTAATGCGGCTAATACAGCAGCGGTGCTGGCTACCGCCACTGGTGCCGGCCCTGGCAGTAACGCGGTACATGCGACTACAACGAGTCCGAGTGACAGTGCGGTCTACGGCGAGCATACTGGAACAGGTATCGGCGTATTTGGGCGCGGCGGAATCGACGGAGGAGAAGGCGTTTTCGGTCAGGTCGACAACACTACGGCCAGCGGCGTTTATGGAAAGAACCAGAGCGCAGGTAACGGGGGCATAGGTGTAAGTGCGGAAAGCGTGAACGGGATCGGCCTGGTCTCGACCGGCGGCATCCTCGCGGGATTATTTCAAGGTGACATTCGGGTCACCGGCGATGTTTATCTGACCGGCGGAGACTGCGCCGAGCAGTTCGATATTTCCGCAGTTGGGCAATCAGAACCCGGAACGGTGATGGTTATCAGCTCCAGCGGGAAGACTTTGGAACCAAGCTGCAGACCATACGACACAAAGGTCGCGGGTGTGATCTCAGGCGCGGGCAACTGCAGGCCGGGCATTGTGCTCGATAAGCAGATCTCCGACGCCAAACGAGCGGATATTGCATTGATCGGCCGAGTTTACTGCAAGGTCGACGCCGACGTGGCCCCGATAACGGTTGGCGATCTGCTCACTACGTCTGACATACAGGGTCATGCCATGAAAGCGGTCGACGAAAGACGCTCGTTCGGAGCTGTGATAGGCAAGGCTCTGCAGCCACTCGACACCGGCCGCGGACTGATTCCCATCATGGTGGCGTTGCAATGAATGCGGGCGCTCCCATGGGCGATTCACCCGATCACCTGGCCAGTCTTTCGCGGGCACGGGTCTCCTCGGCACTCGGATCTACCGATGCTGAGAGCACGAACGCCGTATGCCGCTGCGACACGAGTGGAGTTGCCGCCGATGAAAACACCAAATTTGTCATCGCCCACCCTGCAGTCGCCGTCATCTGCTGGGGCACTTACTACCACCCGATAATTCGTGTCGGTGCCGGTACACGGATCAACGCCGGTCTGGATGCCGCGAAGCGGCTTTGCCAAGACCTCCTCGCGGGCCAATACGTTAACCAGCTGTCACAGTATGGTGTCGGGCACGGCTCCGTCGTACAAGCCGTACAACTGAACGTCAACCCACCGGCGACATTGACTGAAGCCGAAGCTGCGACCTTTCTGAAAGGAAACATTCCCGGCGGCGTCCGGTCGCCTGCGGTTGACGAGGCCAACCTGCTCTATGTTCTGTTCCTGGACCCTGCGACAAAGCCGACCGTGTTGGACTCCTCGGGGATGCCGTTGCCAACCGGAAGTTTCTGCGGCTACCACAAAAGCGCCAAGTACAACGATAATTCGGTAGGCGACGACTTGTTCTACGCAGTCATCCGAACAGACAACCGGAAGGGAAACACTCCCGCGGGAACAATTGCCAACGTCGCCTACTGCGTGAGCCATGAGCTCGCCGAAATCGTCACGAACCCCAGAGACACGCAAGGCTATACGGGAACGCAGGGCTGCGAGATCAGTGACCTGTGCGAGACCGGGGGTAAATGTGGTACCAACTGCTGCACGACATTCGGGTACCGGAACTGGAACGTCGAGCAATACTGGTCGAACTGGGCCAGCAATTGCGTCCGGGGCGACGACCCGGTCAGTATGCGCAATGTACTTTCCACCACCGTTGGCGGGTTCAGTTTCAGGGCACTGAAAACCCCAATAATCAACATAGAGTATATCGCCTCACGGTACCGGAACTTTCCGTAATCTGCGGAATTGCAGGCGAGCAGGGGCTCCTGCGGGTGTGCTCAGCCACCGCTGCGTGGGGTGTCGGCCGGGTTGTCCGTCGCAGGCGCGGTCTCGGTCAGTTCTGTACAGCGGGGCTGCGAGCAGTTGCGTGCTGTCGGTGTTGTTCTGGTCCGTGGCGGTGGTGAAGGTGTGCTGCGCGAGGTCGGGACCGGACACCACCCAAGTACATGACAATTGCGCTGGGTGTGTTAAGACTGGCTTCTACCGAAGGGCCTCCGGTGCACCAGCTCAGTCTCGGCGTAGTCGCGCGTTCACGAAAAGAAAACGAACGGCGGTTGCCGATCCACCCGCGCCACCTCGACCGGATCGACGCCGATCTCCGGGAAACCATCTACCTCGAACACGGCTACGGTGAACCCTTCGGCGTGCCCGACGAGCGACTGGCGGGCACGGTCGGGGGGATGCGCACGCGCGAGCAGCTCATCGCCGAGTGCGACGTCATCCTGCTGGCCAAGCCGCTGCGGGAGGACGTCGCCGAACTGCGGATCGGCCAGGTGCTGTGGGGCTGGCCACACTGTGTCCAGGACGCCGAGCTGACCCAACTGGCCATCGACCGGCGGCTGACCGTGATCGCCTTCGAGGCGATGAACCACTGGCGGCGCGACGGCTCGTTCGGCCTGCACGTCTTCCACAAGAACAACGAGCTGGCCGGCTACTGCTCGGTGCTGCACGCCTTGCAGTTGATCGGGTCGACCGGGGACTACGGCCGCCGGCTGCGAGCGGTGGTGATCGGCTTCGGCGCGACGGCGCGCGGCGCGGTGACCGCGCTGAACGCCCACGGGATCCACGACGTCGAAGTTCTCACCGCCCGTGGCCTCAGCACGGTCGGCTCGCCGATCCATTCCGCCACGATGGTGCATCTCGACCACGATGCGAACAACCCGGGCGACCCGCGTCGCAGCTACGCGCACACCGGGCACGGCCGGGTTCCGTTGGCCGGGTTCCTCGCCGAGCACGACGTCGTCGTCAATTGCGTGCTGCAGGACACCGACGCACCGCTGACGTTCCTCATCGAAGACGACCTCGCCGCTTTCACTCCGGGTAGCCTCATCGTCGACGTCTCCTGCGACGAAGGCATGGGCTTCAGCTGGGCACGGCCCACGACGTTCACCCGGCCGACCTTCCCGGTTGGCGACGGCGTCACCTACTACGCCGTCGATCACAGCCCGTCCTACCTGTGGAACTCGGCGACCTGGGAGATCAGCGAAGCGCTGCTGCCGCACCTACGGTCGGTCCTTTCCGGACACTCCACCCGGGACGATCACGAAACCCTCCGACGCGCGATCGAGATCCGGAACGGCACGATCCAGAATCCGGCGATCCTATCCTTCCAGCAGCGCCTACCGGAATACCCGCACCACCGCCGCTGAACACCGGCGACCGCGGCAGCGCCGAGCTCTTCAAACGCCCGTCGCGCAGACCGCGAGGATGATCAGGTCGTGCAGCTCACTGGTGAGATTCGCGGTCCGGGGCCACCAGGCTCCATCGACCAGTCCGGATCCGGCATCGGGGCGGCGTAGCAGCGCGCCTCGCTCTGATCCGGGCCGGAATCTCCCCGGAGGCGTACTGTCGAGGGAACGAGACCGCCTAGGTCTTGCAATCAAAGGATGCCCAGTTGTCCGACAAATCTCCGCGTAGCACGATGTCCAAAAAGCAGGGGAAATCGCTCAAGGAGAGACGAGCGGAGAAGAAGGCCAAGTCGGCCGCCGCTCAATCCGGTGTTGAAGCCTTGGAGAACAGGGACAAGAAGCGCAGGTAGACATACTCCTGTCCGCCGTCGGAGTTCAGCCCTGACGGGCTCAGCTCCGATAAGAGGAGATCGACGTCGTGCGAGTCGACGAACGGATACCGCCCGGGCTCGTCACGGCTCGGTTCAAGGCAACGGGTACGCACCAGAGTCCGTTTCCATGTCACACCAAGGTATTACATCGAAACGATAATCCGGCCGATAGCTTCGAATCGTCACCTTCGAACCGACGCACCGAGCAGTTCCCGCTGAAATCACAGTCTCCGGTTGGAATTCAGGACGGGCGAAGGTGGCATCTCCGACCCAGCCCGATGATGACCGCCCAGCGGTAGTCCTCGAGCAGGCTCACATCTGGGCGAGGCGGGCGCCGCGCCGCCGTGGCCGCATCTGGTACAGGCGATACCAGGCCAGTGCGAGGAAGATCGCCGCCAGGCCGGCGACGACTCCCATATCGAGCAGCCACGTGCCGATGGTGTGCTTCCACAGCGGGTCGGGCCCGCCATTGTGCGGCGAGAGGGTGTCGAGGTCGATGCTGGCCGCTGCAGCGCCGTAGCCCCAACGGGACGGCGACAGGTAGGCCAGCTGTTGCAGAACGGGCGTGCCGGGAAGCCGCACCAGCCCGCCGGTGAGCACCAGTTGCGCCATCGACAGCACGATCAGCAGCGGCAGTGTCTTTTCCGAGGTGTCCACCGCGGCCGACACCAGCAAGCCCAACGCCAGCGACGCGATGCCCAGCAACGCCATCGCCAAGATCAACTCCAGCTGGACCGAGGTGAATATCCCTTTCGGCGGGAACTTCTCACCGATGGTGCCGATCAAGAACAGCACCGCCGTCTGAAGGACGGTGATCACGCCCAAGACCAGCAGTTTCGACATCAAATAGACCCCGACCGACAGTCCTGCCGCGCGTTCTCTGCGATAGATCGTCTGTTCCTTGACGATCTCGCGAATCGCGTTGCCGGTGCCGACGAAGCAGGCACCGAATATCAAGATCATGAGCTTGGTCGAGGCATCGGTGTTGGTTCCCGGCGCCCCGGTGAAACCGGCGCCCGACGGCACCGCGGCGATCAGACCGCCCAGCAGCAGCGGCAGTACGCCGAGCAACGCCAGATAACTGCGGTCCGAGGCGATTACCGCCAGATACCGCCGGCACAGTGTGCTGAGCTGGCTGAGCTTGGACTGCGGCGCGGGCGGCGGCGAAGCCGGTGTGTGTACTTCCGCCGGTCCGATGTCGTCGATCGGCCCGACATCGACGTAGTTCTCGAAGCGCGGGGAGTCCCGGAACTCTCCGGCCCAGTCGCGGTCCTCCTCGTGGTCGAATGCCTGGAACACCTCGGCCCAGGTGCGCTGGCCGAACTCCTCCAAACCCTCGGCGGGCGGTCCATAATAGGCCAGCTTGCCGCCGGGCACCAGCACCAGGAGGCGGTCACAGGAATCGAGATTCGCCACGCTGTGGGTGACGACGATGACGGTCCGCCCGTCGTGGGCGAGTTCGGACAGCATTTCCATGACCGTCTTGTCGAGGCCGGGGTCCAGGCCGGAGGTCGGTTCGTCGAGGAACAGCAGGGACGGTTTGGTCAGCAGTTCCAATGCGACGCTCACCCGTTTGCGTTGCCCGCCGGAGAGCCGAGCGATGCGGGTGTCGGCATGCCGCGACAAGCCGAGTTCGTCGAGGACTTCGTCGACTCGCTGTTCGCGCTCCTCGCGGGCTGTGTCACCGGGGAAGCGCAGCTCAGCCGCGTAGAGCAGGGCGCGTCGCGTCGGGAGCTGGTTGTGCAGGATGTCCTCCTGCGGAACCAACCCGATCCGGTGTCTCAGCTCGTCGTAATCGGTGTACAGGTCGCGTCCGTCGTAGCGGACGGTCCCCTCGGTCGCGGGCTGCAACCCGGTGACCGCGCCCAACAGCGTCGACTTGCCCGCTCCGCTGGGTCCGATGACCCCGACGAGTGAGCGCTGCGCGATGGGGAAGGTCACGTCGTCGAGCAGCACTTTGCCTTCCGGTGTCCGCACGATCAGGTTCTGGACACAGACCGAGATGTCACCGGTGTCGACGGACTCGCGCAGTTCGTTGCCGACGAGCCGGTAGGTGGTGTGTCCCATGCCGATCAGGTCGGATTCGGACAGGTTCGCGATCTCGATCCGGTGGCCGTTGACGTAGGTGCCGTTGTGGCTGTCGAGGTCGACAACTCGATATTTGCCTTCGGCGATCACCTGTAGTTCGGCGTGATGGCGAGAGACCATGAGGTCGGGCACGACGATGTCGTTATCGGCGGCGCGTCCGATCCGGAGTGTGCCCGAGATGATCCGTACCAGCGCGCTGGGGTGGGCGGCCTGAGGCGACGACCGCGACACTCGGCGGGGCAGGCCCGGCTCGAACTTGGTGACCGTGGCTTCATCATCGAGGTCATAGCCAGGATTCGGGACGACCATCGTGTCCCCGCCGATCTCATCATCGAGCTCGGGCGCGGGGCCGGAGTCGGGTGAGGTTTCCAGCGAGCAGGACAACTGCACACCGTATTTGGCATGCCCGAGCTGGAAGGTCTCGTCGTGGTCGATCACCATCCGCTCGACACGGTGACCGTCGAAAAAGGTGCCGTTCAGGCTGTGCGCGTCCTCGATTTCCCAACCGTGGGATCCCCGCTCCAGCACGGCATGCAAGGCCGAAACACGCGGATCGGTGACAACAATGTCGGAGGCCGGATCGCGGCCGATGTTGTATGCACCATCGGGGCGTAGCCGATAGACGTGTTCTCGCGTCTGCACCACGAGAACCGGCGACTCGGATAATTCCGTGGAGGACCGCTCATCCGCCATAACGGAAGTATACGACCGTGCCGAACTGTCGCGGCGACAAACCGCAATTCCGTCCCGGCTCGCGGAATCCGCAGCGAGGCCGCTCAACGGCCATACGACCGAGGCGGGACGAAGAAGTTCCGATGAGATCCGAAATACTGATCCGATAAAATCTGATGCAAGATCGAAGCCGAATATTTCTCAATTTGTTTCATGTACCGAATTCCGTTACATCTGCGGCGAGGTCCACAGCAAGACGGGCCGCGACTTCGTCATTGATCTGGACCTGGAGGTCCAGCGGAGCGTTCGCGAATACTGGTGCAGCGCGTGCACCGCCGGAACAGTTGCATGTGTTGTGCACTCATAGTGGACCGGCGGTGGCATCCGGCTTCCGCAGTGCGCCGGCAGGATCCACCACACGTTCCAGTGCCCGCAGATCGGCCTCGATCGACCGGAACAGCATGTAGGCGGCGATGAACGCGGCGATCGCGCCCAAGCACACTACCCGTACCGTTGGAATCACCAGCGGAATATCGTCCGGAGGCAGGACCGTCACCCCCGCCACCGCCAGCAGCGGCACCGACGCCGCCATGGCCAGAAGCAGGATGCAGTGGCGATCGAGTCGGTGGAGGTGCGCCACGTCGCCCGCGCCGATGTCGCCGTGCCGCAGGAACGACGGGTAGATGCAGCGCACCGTGTAGAACGTCACCAGGAAGAACGGATAGGCTACCGCCATCCCGCCGAAGACCAGCACATCCACCAGCAAATGCAGCACCGCATGTCCGGTGAGCTCTCCGATCGCGAAGTGCATCACGATCGGAAACATGATCGCCGCCAGGCTCCACATCGAGAACGCCACCAGCACAGCGCGGTCGCCGAACAGCAGCGCATCCGATCGAGCTCGAGCCAGCACCCGCGGGTCGTACCGACGTCCCCGGCGCAGCCCGGGCAGGACCGTGATCAGACTCCGCGACAGATACAGCACCGTCGCGATGCCCACCGGGAAGAGCACCGCGTTGAACGGGGCGATGATAAGCCAGAAGGTGTGCTGGGCCGGCGGGCTCAGCCGGTCGACGATCAGCGACTTGTTGTAATTGATGTTGGCCAACGCCGCGAGCAGGCTCGGTCCGCCCATAGCCAGCACTACCAACGGCACCAGCCACGGCCGCAGCCGCAGCCGCCAGCTGTCCGGCGGCGGGTCGACCAAATCGCGGGCCCGCTCGTCCAGGCACAGCTCCAACTGCTGAGCCAGTGCCACCCCATCGGCCCAGCGCTGGTCACGTTCGGGCGCCAGACAGGTCAGCAGGACCCGCCGCAAGGCCGCCGGACAGTCGGGCGGGATGTGCTGCAGCGCCGCCGAATCAACCCCGATGCGGCGGCGCTGCAGCATGGCTGTCAGCGCGGCGGTGTCGTTCCCGGCGGCTGCGGTGCTGTCGTCGAACGGCTTGGCTCCGGTAAGCAGCTCCCACAGCACCACCCCCAGGGAGTAGATGTCCGCGCGGGTGTCGAGATCGTCGGCGCTGTGTTCGCCCCCCGGAAGACAGGCCTCCAGATGCTCCGGCGACATGTACGACAGTGAACCGCCGAAATACGCGACGGGGTTCGCGCCCGCCAGATCCCGGCTGAAACTGATGTTGAAATCGGCCAGTTTCGGCACCGCCTCCGCGGTGAGCAGCACGTTGGCCGGTTTGACGTCGCGATGCAGCACCCCGTGCGCGTCGGCGTAGGCCAGCGCCTCCGCCAGTCGGCGGCCCAGCCAGGCGACCGTCTCCGGCCACGACAGCGCCGCGATCTCCGCGCGCACACTCGAATCGGTGGGCCGGATCTCGCCCTTCTCCTCCATCGCCGCGTCGACCGCGTCCAGCAGCAGCCGCCCGCTACGCTGCTGGGGCGGGGTGGCCCGCACCCGGCGCAGCACGCCCAGCAGCGTGCCGCCGGGCAGGAACTGCATGTACAGCAGCCGCAGCCGCCGTGTATGGGGCCCGTCGGGGCCCGGATCGTCGAGCAACCGCTGATCGAAGACCCGCACGATGTAGTCGTGATCGAGCTGCGCCAGAGTCTGCGGTTCGGTGCCGCTATCGGCGGAGATCTTCACCGCCACCAGCCGCTGCATCGACCGCTGCCGAGCCAGGAACACCCGCGCGAAGGCGCCGCTGCCCAGGCCGGTGAGCAGGTCGAAATCACCGATGCGGTCACCGACTTCGATCCGGTCCAGTCCGTCGACACCGATGGCGCTGCTGTCCACCACGCTGGAAAGGTCGCCGGTGGTGTGCCCGGCATCCCCCGACCAAGTCGCCGAAACGGCAGAGACCTCGACCGTCGATTCCGGACTCACCCGCTGCGTGCCCTGATCCTCGTCTCCACCGCTCGCCATGATCACCGTCCCGCGCCCGACCTGGACGGAATAATCGGCGAATTGCTTGTAATACCGGCCGAGCGAGGTCAGATCGACCGCGGCGGTAGTCCCGCCGGTCCAGTCGTCGGCCCGCACGGCGGCCAGCAGGTCGTGATGCAACCGATCCATGGTGTCGTCTTGACCCGCGAGTTGTGCGGCGACATCGCCCGGATCACCGGACTCGAGCACCGCGGCGGCGCTGGTCGCCATTGCGGTGGCGGCCGCGCCCATGCGGGCCACGACCGGCTTCACCGATTCCGGAACCGCAGGCGCTGGGTGACGGCGGCGGCTGACGTCCGCGATATGTTCGGACAGGTCGGCCATCCCGGCAAGGTCGCCGACGAGCCGAATGGCCGTGACCACCTGCCGCAAGTCGCCGGCGACGGGCGCTTGCACAGCGAGCAGCCGCACTGCCTCGTGCTCACAGTGATCACGCGTGAGGTCGATCTCGTGGCAGATGTCGATCGCTTGCTCGGCCAACTCGAGATCGGCGTTCAGCAAGGAATCCGTGGCAGCGGCGACAGCCACACAGTCACGCAGACACATCACTCGCAACCGCCCGGCAAGCTGCTCTAGATCCTCCTGGAAGCTAGTCCGCATAGCTAATCATCAGCTTTTGCCGGCACCGGCGCCAGTCTGGCCACCTACCGGGCCCGGCGAGTAACCCCCGCGACGGCCGGATCGGCGACCACTGAACGACGAATTTTGGGATCCCACTTTGGGATCCCAAAGCATTGACTATGACCTAGCACACACTTACAGTCTGATGGGATCCCAATATGGGATCCCAAGCTATCCGTCACCTACCTCCCGTAGGACGGCCGCGCGAGCAGGCCCGATCAATCCCACAATCGCGAAGGAGGAACCCGTGTCCCTGCAAGAGGAAGCCTCGGGCCGAGGCGCCGTCGGCGCACCATACGCCGCACCGGCATCGGACGGCGCCGTTCCGGTCGGGCGCACGAACGTCCGGTGGAAACTGTTCGTGCTGCTCCTGGTCCTCGTGACTATCAACTACGTCGATCGGGGCTCGATCTCCGTCGCGCTCCCCCTCATCCAGAAGGACTTCAAGCTCTCGCACTCGCTCGTGGGCCTGCTGCTGTCGGCGTTCTTCTGGTCCTATGCCGCGATGCAGGTGCCGGTCGGCTGGCTGATCGACCGCTTCGGCCCGCGCAAGGTCGTCACGGCCTCGTGTGTCGGATGGGGCGCCGCGACCGCGGCCTCGGGATTGACCGGCGGATTCACCAGCATGTTCATCGCCCGGCTGGGCATCGGCGTCACCGAGGCGGGCGTGATGCCCGCGGGCGGCAAGCTCAACGCGATCTGGATGCATTCACGCGAACGCGGCCGGGGGGCAACGATTCTCGACGCCGGCGCGCCGCTCGGCGCGGGCGTGGGCGGCATCCTGGTGACGGGACTGATCGCGGCGTTCGGCGGCTGGCGGATGGCGTTCATCGTCGCGGGTCTCGCCACCGCCCTGCTCGGCGCGGCCGTCTGGTGGTACGTGCGCGACAGCCCGCGCCAGCACCGCGGTGTCAACGAGGCCGAGGTCGAGTACATCGAGGCGTCGCACCGGGCCGAGGACGAGCAGGCGCGCGCCGGCGGCAGCACGACCCGCCGCGGCCTGCTGCCCTACCTGAGGTTCCGCTCGTTCTGGGCAATGTGCCTCGGCTGGCTCGGCTTCAACGGTGTCTTCTACGGCCTGCTCACCTGGGGTCCGCTGTACCTGTCGGAGGCCAAGGGTTTCAAGCTCGCCTCGATCGGATGGTCGACGTTCGTGATCTTCGGCGCGGGCTTCGTCGGGGAGATCCTCGGCGGCCTGCTCGCCGACCGGCTCCGCGCCCGGGGGTACCGCACCAACGTCGTCATGCGTTCGATGCTGGGCATCGCGAGCCTCGTCGTCGTAGCGGGCCTGGTGGGCGTGACGACTGTGAGCACACCGATCACCGCGGTGGTGCTGCTGTCGGTGGTGCTGTTCTTCCTGCGCTGGGTGGGACTGTTCTGGTCCGTACCGGCGACCCTCGGTGGCCGCACCAACGCCGGAATCCTCGGCGCCGCAATGAATCTGGGCGGCAACATCGCGGGGTTCGTGACGCCGATCGCGGTCGGGTTCATCGTCGGCGCGACGGGCGGCTACACGGGCGCGCTGCTGTACTTCGTGGGTGCCGCGGTCCTCATGGGCGCCAGCGTCCTGACCCTCGACTACAGCAAGCGACTCCCGGTGTAAGCCGGTGTGCTCGAATAAAAATCGACCGACATCAGTCCGACCCCGAGGAGAAGACGTGGTGACACCGCCCGTCGAGGAGCCGCACCGGGACCGCCCGCTGCGCGAGGTGATTCGCGACAGCCTGCGGACGCGCATCTTCGAGGGGCACTACGCCCCGGGCACGCGCCTGGTCGAGCGCGACCTCGCTGCCGAGTTCAACGTCTCGCGCCTCCCGGTGCGCGAGGCGCTGCGCATGCTCGTGCAGGAGGGCCTGGTCACCGAGCGCGGCCGCGGCTCGGTGGTGGCGGAGCTGAGCGACAAGGACGTCGCGGACCTGTTCGATGTGCGGCTGTCGCTGGAAGTGCTCGCGTGCAGTCTCGTCGCCGAGCGCGCCACCGCCGAGGATCTCGCGCGGCTCGGGGACATTCTCGACCGGGCGCAGGACGCGTTGTCTCGCGGCAGCATCAACGAGGCGCACCGGGCCAACAGCGAATTCCACGACGAGATCACCCGCATCGCCGACAACCGTTTCCTGCGTGCGGCACTCGAACCGCTGCAGGGCCGCATGCACTGGCTGTTCCGCCACGTCACGGATCTGCCCGAACTCGTGCAGGAGCACCGCGACCTCCTGGCCGCCATCGCCAGCGGCGACCAGCAGCGCACGGCGGAGCAGTCCGCGAAGCACATCGGCAAGTACCGGGCGCAGTACCCGGAAACCATCTGAGAGAGGGATCCATGAGACTTCTCGTCGTCAACCCCAATATCAGCGACGACGTCACCGAGTTGATCCGCGCGGAGGCGATGCGCTCGGTCGCGCCCACCACGGAACTGCTCGTGCGCACCGCCGCCCGCGGCGTCGAGTACATCGAGACCAGGTTCGAGGCGTTGCTCGCCGCGGAGGCCGTTGCGGAGGTGATCGCGGAGCATCGCGACGTGGACGGTGTGGTCGTTGCCGCGTTCGGCGATCCGGGCATGCCCGCGCTCAAGGAGCTCGTGAGTGTGCCCGTCATCGGGATCACCGAGGCGGCGCTGTGCGCGGCGGCGCTACAGGGACAACGCTTTTCGATCATCGCGATCTCGGACCGCATCACCGCCTGGTACCGCGAATGCGTCGAGCATTTCGGTTTCGGGAATCGTCTCGCCTCGATCCGGTCGATCAAGGAGGCCCTGCGCGGAATCGGTTCGGTCCAGGAGGATTTCCGCGCACCGCTGGTCGAGCTCGCGCGACGCGCGGTCGCCGAGGACGGCGCGGATGTCGTGATCCTCGCGGGCGCACCGCTGGCCGGGCTGGCCCGCGACGTCATGGCCGAGATCCCGGTACCCGTCGTCGACGGCATCGGCGCGGGGATCCGGTTTGCCGAGGCGGTGGTCGGTCTCGCGTCCGGGCCGCACCGGGCCGGTTCGTTCGCGGTCCCGCCGCCCAAACGCCGCGGCGGGCTCAGTCCCGCTCTCGAGTCCGCGCTCGACGCGGCCCAGACCGCAGGGAGCACCCGATGAAGGCCGATCTCGTGATCGCCGACGGTCTCGTCGTCAACTCCTCCGGCACCCGGGCTGGGCACGTCGTCGTCGCGGACGGACGGGTGAGCGCCGTACTCGACGCGTCCGAGACCGTGCCCGCGGCGATGCGGACCGTGGACGCGGCCGGGCGCGCGGTGATTCCCGGCGGGGTCGACGGGCACTGCCATGTCGCCCAGGTAACCGGCCGCTATCGCACGCTCGACGACTACGCGGTGACCTCGACGGCCGCACTCTGGGGCGGCACGACGACGATTCTGGACTTCGGCATCCCCCGCGACGCAGGCGAATCTCCGCTGGCGGCAGCGAAGAACAAACTGGAGCTGGCCCGCGAGGCCCGCTGCGACGTCGCGCTGCACGCGTCGGTCGTCAGCTGGGACGAGACGGTTCCGGCTCAGCTCGAAGAGCTTGCGGCGCTGGGCATTCGCTCGGTCAAGATGTACATGACCAACCGCGGCACCACCATGGCAGACAACGACACCGTGCTGCGCGTCATGCGGGAGATGGTGCGCCTGGACGGCCTCACCTACATTCACGCCGAACACGACGCGCTGGTCACCGATTGCACGGACCGCCACGCCGCCGACGGCCGAACCGCGATCGAGCACCTGCACCGGACCCGGCCTGAACTCGCCGAGGAGGCCTCGGTCCGGGAGGTCTTGGCGATGGCCGAATACACCGGCGCCCCGGTGTATTTCGTCCACCAGTCGACGCCCGGCGCCGTCGATCTGGTCACCGAGGCCCGCGCCCGCGGCCTCGACATCCATTCCGAGACCTGCCCGCACTACCTGGTTCTCGACGACGGCGTGTATTCCTCGCGCTTTCCGGAGTGGTACGCGTGCTGCCCGCCCATGCGCTCGCCGGAAACCGTTGCGGCGCTGCGGAAGCAGTTCGCGGACGGCTCGATCCACACCGTCGCCAGCGACCACTCCTGTTACGACCTCACGCAGAAGCGCGAGCGCAGCGACGACATCCGGCAGATGCCGCACGGGCTGCCCGGCGTCGAGACACGCATGCCGGTCGCATTCACCGCGCTCGGATCCCCGATGCCGCAGCTCCTCGAACGGTTCGTGGAACTGTTCTCCGCCGGCCCGGCCCGCATCAACTCGCTGTCCGGCAAGGGCGTGATCGCGCCCGGCTACGACGCCGACCTCGTCGTCTTCGACCCCGCCGAGGTTCGCGCCGTCGACAGCGCGGCACTGCACATGGGAACCGACTTCTCGCCGTTCGAGGGACAGCGGTTGCGCGGCTGGCCGCAGCTCGTTGTGGCGGGCGGCCGAGTGGTCCTGGACGAGAACGGTTTCCACGACCCCGGACCGGTCGGCCGGTTCCTCGCGCGCCCGGGCTATCGCGAGTTCGCCACGCGCGGTGAGCTTCTCACGGCGGCGGGACGGTGAGCCCGATGGATACCCAGCGCCCCACCAGAATCGGCATGATCGTGCCCTCGTCCAACACGTGCCTCGAACCGATGAGCTACCGAATCATCGGCGACCGTCCGGATGTCACGATCCACTCGACGCGCATCCCCGTCACCCGCATCGCCCTGGATGCGGGCTCGGACCGCCAGTTCGACGTCGAGGGCATGCGGCGGGCCGCCGAACTGCTCGCCACCGCCGACGTCGACGTCATCGCATGGAACGGCACGTCGGGCTCATGGCTCGGGCCGGAACACGACCGGCAGATCGCCGCCGAGATCACGTCCGCGACAGGCATTCCCTCGACCACCTCGACCCTGGCCTATCTGGACGCCTTCGCACAATTCGGCACGCGCACGATCGGCCTCATGACCCCGTACACCCCGGATGTCAACGACCGCATCATCGATCGCTACACCGAGGAGGGCCTCCGCGTGACCGCCCACCGCGCCCTCGGCCTCAGCGACAACGAGTCCTTCGCCCGCGTCCGCCCGGACGAACTCCTCCCGGGCTCACTCGAATTGACCAAGGATCGCCCCGACGCACTGATCTTCCTGTGCACCAACCTGTATGGTGCGCCAATCGTCGCCGACCTGGAGTCGCGCACCCGCATCGCGGTGCTCGACTCGGTCGCGGTGACCCTCTGGCGCTGCCTGCAGCTCGCGAGGGCTCCCCTGCTTGCCCCTCGCTGGGGCAAGCTATTGGCCTGAGCCCGGTTGGATCACCGGTCGTCCGGATCAACCGGCCCCTTGCTCGACACTTGTGCGATCCAATTGGTGGCCCCTTGCGAAGGGACGGGTGCCGGAGCCGGAGCCGACCTTCGCGGTTTCGGCAGGCCACGAGCATATCGCACCACCAGAACCAGTCCGACCACCAGTACCCACCCGGTTGCCCGGATACCGAGCCATTCCACCAGCGGCCCGGCGACGAGCGCACCAATTGCCGAACAACCGTAGGCGATGAACTTGGTTGCGCCCCAGATCCTACCGACGTGGTCCTCAGGGAAGGCACGCACTCGATGCAGCGTGAGGGAAACGCCCAGGATCGCGGCGGCGCAGCCAACGCCCGCGAAACCGAACCAGAGCACCATCACGTTGGAACTAGCGGCAACGGCCACGCCGCACGCGACCCACGCCCACCCCACACAAATGAGCACGATCCTCGGGCCGTGCCGGTCGGCGATCCGGGGCGCGACGGCTGCACCGAGCATGCCGCCCAGGCCGGTAGATCCCAATACCACACCAATCGTCCACACGGAATGGCCGCCATCCTTGACCTTCAACGTGAGGATCAAAACGACGACTTGAAAGATGGCGTTGGTCACCGCAAGGACGACCGTGGCGCCGCGCACGAACGGGTCGCCCCACAACTCCCGTATACCGGCCGTGGTCTCGCTCCAGCTCCAGATCTGGACAAGCTTGCGGCCATTCGGCTCCGATTTCTCGGGGATCCGGGTGCGCAGCTTGGCCAGGGTCCACAGGCAGTAGAGGTACGCGGCCGCATTGGCGAGGAAGGGCAGGCTGCGGGCGATGCCGAAGGTCGCCGAACCAAGCATCCGGCCCACCATGTTGGCGAAGGGTTGCTCGGCCTCGAGAAACGAGAATGCCTCGGGCCGTTCGCTTTCCGTGACGATGTCACGGACCACGACCAACTCGGTCGTGCTGAAGAAGACGTAGGCGGTTCCCTCGATGAAGCTCGCTATGCACAGCAGGAGTGTCATCCCGAACGGATGCGCGACGGTCGCTATCGCCGCCAGCAGCGTAGCGGCAAGGCCCATGCACTGGCATCTCACCAGGGTCCGCCGCCGGTCCCAGTGGTCCGCCACGATGCCCGAGGGAACCTCGAAGAGCATACTGGGTAGTAACAGCGCGAAGGACACCAAACTCACGGAGATCGGCGAACCGGTCATGACCAGCGCCAGAATCGGATAGGCGAAACTCGCCCCTCTGAGCCCGACATACGCGACGGTATTGCCGAACCACAGCCGCATGAAGTCCCGGTTTTTGAGAATGCTCGGCATGGTTACCTCAGACTGCTGTGGCCCCCGCGGGCTGGGTCTTCATGCTGCACGAATGATCCAGGGCGCCAGGAGCGGGACGAGTATTGGGCGACTGTGAGGGCATGTACAAGTGTCGCGCGCCTTCTTTACTTGCCACTTCCCAGCGAGAGGAAGTCCACAGCGGGCCGAATCGAGAAGTGTTGCCCACCGACACCAGCGGGTCGAGAAGCCACGGGGCTATGAGGCTCCGGAAACGTTTTGCTCCAACATGTTTCGCCAGTACAGGTGAAACTGAGGAACGCGCCTGTCGAATGTCTCGTCGCGGCTGGCTAGCAGTCGTGCGATCGACTTCAACTGACTTGTCTGACCTTCGTCCGCGAGCCGGCGTAGCCAGGGCCACATGAGGAGAAGTAACTGAATTTCGGGGTCGACATCCTCGTTGTATACAGCCGCCGGACGAGCGTTTTGTGTCCGATAGAAATCGGCCCACGGCCGCGGCTGGGGCGCGCTGGACTCGCTCGCATGTGATACGTCGAGTTGATACCGGCGTTTGCCGATGTAAGCGACGGCAATACCCTTCCGGAGGCAGAAATTGAGCGCCTGCTCCGCGTTGTCGATAATTGGCTCACCGGCGTCGTTCAGCGATGTGTTGCATATAATAGGCACTCCGGTTCTCCGATAGAACGAATCGAGTGCGGCAGCGAGAAAAGGTTCATCGGAGGTCGACAGGGTCTGGATTCTTGCGCTCCCGTCGATATGTGCGACCGCGGGCACGAGCGATCGGAATTCGGGATCGATCGGGAAAGTCTCCAGCATGAACGGCGACGGGCGTCCGCCCGTAAACCATCTCGCCACGTGATCCTCCAGCACGATCGGCGCCACCGGCCGCCACCACTGGCGCTGCTTTATCCGGTTGAGGATGTCTTTGGTTTCGATTCGACGCGGATCGCCTAACAAGCTTCGATGGCCCAGCGCACGCGGTCCGACTTCCGCAGCGCCGTCGACCCACGCCACCGGATAATTCTCCAGATCATCGACGAAGGTCGCGGCATCGAAATCGCGCACGTCGAGAATGCGCCGACCGAAGGCCGCCAGGGCCGGGGCGATGTCAAGTCCGTCGTCACCCCGATAAGGCAGCCCGGTCCTTACGTTCTTGGTATCGAGGTCACCCCTGGCATAGAAGCCGAGCAGGCCGATCCCGAGCGCCTGCCCCGAATCATTCGCACAGGGCGGTACGAGCAGCCCGCGGAATCCATACTTGGCCAACAGATGTGAGTTTGTCGGACAGTTCAGCGCGAAGCCGCCCGACAGGGAAAGAAATGCATCGCAGGGAGAGATGCTTTTCGCTGAAAGCAGCCTCTCGATCGACCGCTCGACGATCGATTTGGATACGGATTCGATAATCTTCATCGTGGCGCTTGCCACCAATTCGTCACGACTGAACGGATTATCGCCGTCGATGCCGGATCGGATCGCGTTGTCGGCGGCATCGGCGACCGACGCAACAAGCTCATCGCATCGATCGAACAGCGAGAAGCCTCCCCAGAATTCCTGGCTCAGCAGGCTCGATTGATCGAACTCGATACTGGCGGGCGACGCGTGCGCCAGGGCCATCAATGTCCCCGGTTCCTGATTGAAGCGGCGCTTCGACGCATGCCACAACAGGCCGGGGGATTCCACCGGAAACAAGGACAAATCGCCACCGCGGGAAACTGCTCCGGCGTACCAGTGGTCGCCGAGGAGATCCTGCTCGAGGGTGAAGTCCGGCCCGCCGTCCATTGCCAACGCAACGATTGTCGAGTCGCGAAACCGGTCCGTATCCAGGCAGAGCCCGGAGAACAGGTGCGATACGCTATGGATTGGCAACCCCTGGGTTGCATAATTCGGCAGCACCGGCGTGGAGGCCAGCCCTGGCGTGCCCCACACCTGGGCAATATCGGCCAACGTTAAATCCTCCTGCGCAAGCAGGCCATTCAGCAGGTCGATCGGTGAGCGCGTGGAGTCGTAGATCGGCATATGATGATGTTTCATACCCGAAATCCGTTCCAGTTCCCAGTATCGAACCAGTGATATCTCGTCGCCCCGGATCGCCCACAGGGCAACGCTTTGGTCATGCCGAATCGTTGTAAATGCCGTGGGACCCGGCGGGCTCAAGTAGGCCGACAGAACGTATTCCACCTGGTTTGGTTCACGCATCGATTTCATGCCGTTCCATCGCTACATCCAAGCAACACGCCATCTTGTGTCCTTCCGGGGGGTGGTGGCGCCACGCCGGACCGCCACATGAAACAGGTCGACCAGCAACGCCTCCCGGTACGTGCTGGCCGGCACGCCGGTGACCTACTCCGGCGGTGTGGTCAGATCCGCCGGTTCGCGTAGCGACCCGGCGTTGCGACATCTTCACCTGAAGGGCCTTCCAATCGACATCTCGATACTGCAGAGGAGTAACAGTATGCCTTGCAGGGCAAGCACTTTCGTATTCCCACTACCGGCGAACCGTCGCGCCGAAATCTAGGCTGGAGCCGTGACGATCGACACTGGATCAGCCAGGCACTCGCGGTACGTGACTCGAGATCGAGAAGACTTGGCTACCTCGAACCTGATCAAGGCGGATCCACTCGGGGCGCAGGAGCACCTCGATCGGCTACGGGTGTTTCTGGTCGAATTCCATAGCGACAGCCGCATTTTCGGCGCAAAACAGTTGGAGCCGCTACACATCGCGCACCGGGTGGTCCACGACGCGCGCCGGAGCATCCAGCGGGTCTTTTCGGACAAGGTGTGCTACGCCATGCTGAACGCGGCCCTGGACTTCCTGGATCCCAACTACGACGCGATCTCGGCTATCAACAAGCGGCTCCACGACCAGGGCCTCGGGCGCACGGTGGATAACATCACCAACTGGGAAGCCGCGCGCCACTATTGGCTGAGTGGCGATCAGGCTCGCGTCGCCGCTTCTCTGGAGGTCGTGTTGGCCGAGTGTTTCGACGTGCCCATGCACTCGATGCCACCGGAGCACCTGGCCGCGTTGCACCAGTGCAACAAGTCGATCACCGCGGAGCTCGGCGCCCTCGGCGACCAACTCCTCAGCGAGGAGCGGGCCACCCTGGAAGGTGTCAACCGCGCTGCGACCACGCTGGTTCGGGAACCTTATAGCGAAGAAATGCAAGTTCCTTTCCGAGTACGGACAGCCGCTTTTTGGAGCAATGTAGACAAGGAGCCGGAACGTGCGAACAACGGTCTGCAGACAGATATGTTCAAGCAGTTTCCAGCCAACTACATCTCAATGAGCGCGCTGGGGGCGGTGTCGATCGAGGCGGCCATGGCGGCTTTGGCCGACGCCGGGATTCCACCGGAACAATGGCCGGCCATGCTGCTCGCAGCCAATGCGGAACTGTCCGTGACCGCGGCGGTAACCGACGCCGTAGGCAATTCCGTGTACTTTGCCGACCGGGAGCCGAACCCATTTCGGGTGAGCACCGCGGCCGATGGGCTTCGTTTAGCGGCCTGCGGGCGGCCGTCATTCCTTTCGCACAGCGAGAAAATAGCGGCGTGCACTCATGCGGTGCTTGGCCAGATCGTCCCCGAATCCAGTGAGATCATGTACGGG
The DNA here is from genome assembly GCF_018860155.1 of Nocardia albiluteola. GTDB lineage: Bacteria > Actinomycetota > Actinomycetes > Mycobacteriales > Mycobacteriaceae > Nocardia > Nocardia albiluteola. The sequence continues at coordinate 264,196 of NZ_JAHKNI010000004.1, read as the reverse complement.
CGCGGCCGATGCCCAGCCAATGAGGCACTGCAGCCGACGGCCGAGGAGCAGGAGCTTTGCCGACGTATGTCGCGGCGACTGGGTGGTCTACTGGGCACCCGCTACCCGAGCCATTTGGATCGTCCCACTTCCGCTAACACGTTCGCGGTGCTGATCGCCGCCCTCAGCATCAGGTTGCTTACGGCCGAGAAGATTTCACCACCGGCCCCCGGGCACATCCTCGAGGATCTGCCACAACTACTGACCGCGGCGGCAGAGGAATCGTTCAAGCGGGACTGCGAGTTGCGTCAACGTGGTTAGCACCTCGGCTGGTCGATGAGATGAGGGCCGAGGCACAGCCGGCCAGGCTTGACGAATGCAGCGGCGGCGCTTCACCATCGAGCGCGACGCGGCCGGCATCCAGACCCTGCACCGCGACCTGCTCGCGGAACCGAACGCGTTGGCCCGGGTGATCGCCTTCCCCGCGCCACCGGCCGAGAGGCTACCGCTCCACGACGAGATCTTCGGCATGTGGCCGGAATTCGACGCGGACGAGAACGTGCTCGCCTTCGACAGCGAAAACGCGGACGCACACTGCCGCAGGCGAATGAGCAGACCGCCGCCGTTGCGCTGCAACACTGTTGCGACCTGCTCGACAACCGCCGCGCCCGGACCGGCGTCGCCGGGCAGGTGCGCAACATCCTGATCGCGCACATGGTCTCCTCGCCCGATGGCGCCGCGATCGCCGGGCAGCTGCACCGGAGCGAGCGAACGCTGCGCCACCAGCTCGCCCGGGAGGGCACCTCCGACCGGGCACTGCTGGACGAGATTCGGGAACAACTGGCCGAGGAGCTGCTCATCACCCAGGGCCTGTCGGTCGCCGAGATCGCCCACCGGCTCGGGTATGTCGAGGTGTCGAGCTTCTCGCAGGCCTTCCGCCGCTGGAAGGGCATGAGCCCGCGCGCTTTTCGGCAGCTGCAGCCGACGTAGCGAGCACGGGCGTAGTTTCCCGAGCTCACGCGGACAGGGTCGCGAATGCCGCCCACAGCATCGGTGAGTCCGGCACCGAGCGACCGGCGCGCCAGGCCGCGAGGCGCTCGCGCTGCCATTCCGTAAGCGCGGCAATGGGATCGGGTTGCTCGTGTGCGGCGTCGATCGCGCAGACGGTTTCCTGCAGCGGGCGGCGGTCGGCGGCCACGTCCGCGAAGCGACGGAAGGCAAGATCGGTGGGCAGCGCCCAGCGGCCCGCGGTGACGAGTTCGGCGCCGCCGTTGATCATGGCGGCCAGCAGGCCGAGCGTCTCACCGAAGCGCAGGTCGCCGCCGCTCTCGCAGGCGATCAGTGCCACGCGGCTCGGAATCGGCCACAGCTCGGGACCCGTGCGCGCCGCGCCGTCGAGGGTCTGGGTGCCGAGGATGAGGTCGCGGGCCGACAGCGGCCGGTGGGTGCGCTCCGGCGCGGCGAAGCCGGGGACGTCGTCGGCGCACGCGAGGTGGAGGCGGGCCTCCTCGCTGCGCCCCGATTCCGGCGCGGCCGCGGTGACATGGCCGACATAGAGCAGCCGGGAGGCACCGGCCCGCAGCGCCGCGCTCAGCCACGCCCGATCCTGATCGGTGCGGCGAAAGGCCTCGACGGGATCCGGCACCGCGGGCCGCATGCGATCGTCTGCGAGGTAGTCTGCGATCCGTTCGGTGAGCGTCGCGTGCGTGGACATCCGTCCCAGCACCGAGCCGAGGGCCGAATCGGCCCGGAATCCCGGTACTCGCGGGTCGAGCACGGCCACCACCGGCAGATCCCGGGTCCGCACCCACGACCGGGGTACGCGTCCGGGCGCGTTGATCAGGCCTGCCGGTGCGAGCTGGCTGATATCGGCGATGTCGAGCAGGCGCAGACCCGGATCCGGCGCCAGCAGCTCCCAGGGGAGCTGGGCCGTCCGGGGCGAAGGCTGCAGCCTGATGTGTGGCCGCACGCCGCGCAGGTACAAATCGTGCAGCTGCGCGGCGAGACCGTGAGGCAGCAGTGTGCGCGAAAGCGCCTGGGCGAGTTCATGTTCGGAGTCATAGTCGGCGAATGCCCCTGCAGTCAGAGCATATTCGATCCGGTCCGCGGAGGGGGCGGGCAGGGCGGTGCTCACGCGGGCCACCAGCTCGGCCACCTGCGCCTCCGGAATCGCCTCCACTCCACCGCCGGTGATGTCGTCGCGCCAGCGCCACGATACGTAGAGATCGCCCGCGTCGGCCATGCGAACCAGTACTGTCGGCCGCTGCGAGTCGGTCACGGCCGTCTCTCGCGGGTGCTCGGCGTCGTTGCTGACGCCGATGCTTGTGCCTCGCTCGTTGCGGGTGCCGGAGCTCATGGCTCCCGCGTCGCTCATGCCGGACCCCACGACTCCCGCGTCACCCGTGCCGGACCCCACGACTCCCTCGTCACCCGTGCCGGACCCCACGACTCCCGCGTCACCCGTGCCGGACCCCACGACTCCCTCGTCACCCGTGCCGGAACCCATGGCTCCCTTGTCGCTGGTGCTGGGCCCATGGCCCCTCGTCGCTGGTGCGGGTACCCGTGGTTCCATCGTTTCTGGTGCCCGTACCCGTGGTTCCCTCGTCGCGCTCGGTCATACGGGCAGCACCCGGTCGTCGCGAATACGGCGGCCGTATCGGCGCTCAGCCTCGGCGATGTATTCCTCCAGCACGATCCGGCCACCCGGCTCGTACCGCAGGCGCGGCGGCGGCGCGATGGCGACGCCCTCCCCCGCGGCGACCTCGGCCAAGGCGGCGGCCATGGTCAGGGTTCCGGTGAGCGCCTCGGGCGGCTCCTGTGGTTCCAACGCGGTCCACCGATCGGCGGGGCCGACGGGTGCCTGGTCGGTGAATTTCACTGTCGCCCCGGCACATTGGGTCTCGATGAGATCGGAGACGAGGCGGGCGTCACCGCTGCGGTAGGCGAGCCGGAAGGCGGACCGCATGGCAGGTTCGGCGAGTTCGCGGTGCCAGCGGTGGCGTTGCTCGCCGCCGGGGAAGATGTGGCGCACGGCGTCGATGGCCAAGGCCGACGGCACGGCGAGCCACAGGGCCTCCACGAGCCGCGGCGGGTCGGGCCGGGAATCGTCGAGCGTCGATTCGAGCAGTCGCGCGTGCCAGAAATCGACCTGCGCGCAATGCAATCCGAGGCCGTGGTCGGCGAACACCCGGAACGATTCCCCGAACAGCCGTCCCGCCTCGTCGTGCCGGCCGAGCGAAAAGGCCACTGTCGCAACGCGGATTCGCGCTTCGGCGGCTTCGAGGACGGCACCCGAGTCGGTGAACTGATCGAGGCTGCGCCGGTACAGCTCGTACGCTCGCGCGTGCGCGCCACGCATCTCGGAGGCAAATCCCTGTGCCTTCAGACCGATCCCAGCGCGCGGGCCCAACCCGGCGCCCTCGAAATACGCCTGGCTCGCCGTCAGCAGCGGCTCCGCCTCCTGCGGGCGTCCCGACCTGATATGCATGAGCGCGAGATTCTGCTGGGTCTCCGCGACACCGTTGGCGTCCTGGGCCGCGCCGAAAGCATCGAGCGCTTGGCGCGCGAAGTCCAGGGCCAGCTCGCCGCGCCCGGTCTCGAAGTAGGCGGCGGCCAGATTCATCAGCGGGTGTCCGGCCAGGTGCGGCGCGAAATATCGTGCGGTATCGAGTGATTCGGTGGCCAGATCGATCGCGTCCACCCAGTGCTGGCGATGGATCGCCACCGCGGTGCACGACAGCAGGCAGGCCACCCGCAGCGTGCCCTGCTCGGGATCGTCCGTGAGCAGCGATCGCGCCCGGTTCAGCGCCTCCTGCGCCCCGTCGAGATCGCCGAGATGTTGCAGCGCCTGCGACATGTTGAGCAGGGCGGTGGGCCGCATCGCACCGGCGTCGCCGGGCATCTCGGCCAGCGCCGTCCGAAACCAGCTCACCGCCCGCCGGTGCTCGCCGAGCCCGTCGGCCATGCTCGCCGCATTCACCATGGCCGCCAACCGGATTCGCCCCGAGGTGGTTCGCGCCGCATCCTCGAAGATGCGCAGGGCGCCTGTCGCGTCACCGTTGCCGTAGGCGGTAGCCCCGGCTTGCAGTAATTCGCGCCCGTCCGATTCTGGGGGCGCGGCCTGTGGCTGATCGGATCCATCCGTCTCGGCGACTTCGTCCATCTCACTGCTCCCGAGGTTCGGCGGCCGCCACATCGCGGACAGGATCACGCGTTGGTTCGTGTGTGCGATCCCATGGCGTCGACTGAGGGGTCGCACGCCGCGATTTTGTTGTCCCGCATCGCATGTCAGAAGTCCGTATCCGTGGTGGCGGCCGCGATCTCGGCCAGCAGCATGGTGTCGTCGGGCGCCGAGCGCGCGTCGCGGAGGCGGTTCCTGGCGAATTCCCTCAGCCGCGGGCGAATTCGCACATCGTCGGGAGTGGCGGTATCGGAGGGACCCACCCCGGGTACGTGGATCTCCACTGCCAGAGTGAATTCCCACTCGTCGGGAGCGAGAACCGATCCCGTCCAGGCATCACCGGCCAGAGTCAACTCGGTGGCGGCGATCCCGGCGGCGGTGCGGACCAGCGCCCGAGGCCGCAGGTGGGGCGGCACGGCGGCGGGCATGTGGGGCGCGGCTACGGCGGATATCTGGATCGTCGTCACGCCCGGGTGCCGTCGGACCTCCCAGGACAGCGCTCGTTCGGAGGCGTCGACGATGCCGGGCGGGCAGCGGCGCCAGTCCCAGCCGCCGGAGCCGCGGGCAAGGACCAGGGCTTTGACCGCGGAGTCGGCCGCCGGACCGGCCGCGAGCGCGTAAGCCTCGGCGCGGTCCACGCCGGGCGCGGACCTCCCGTTGCGGTGCGCGCCCGGCGCGGAACTCTCGTCACGGTCCACACCCGGCGCGGAACTCTCGTCACCGTCCACACCCAGCACGGAACCCTCGTCACCGTCCACACCCAGCACGGAACCCTCGTCACCGTCCACACCCGGCGCGGAACTCTCGTCACCGTCCACACCCAGCACGGAACCCTCGTCACCGTCCACACCCAGCACGGAACCCTCGTCACCGTCCACACCCAGCACGGAACCCTCGTCACGGTCCACACTCAGCACGGAACTCTCGTCACGGTCGAGTCCAGGGACAGTCGCGAGATCATCGTCGGTGTGCCCGTCCAGGGCATCGGCCCCATCGACCAGCAGATCGCATTCGGTTGTGAGCGTTGCGATGTCGATATCGACGAGCCGTTCGTCGAGCGGAGGGATGTCGTCGAGGGTGGAGGCGGGCCACCATCGCGCGGCCCAGTGCGCATAGCCGAGTTTGCGGGCCCGTTCCACCAGCATGGGCAGACCGGGTTCGGGCGCGAATTCCGCTGGTGTGCTGTCGAAATCGGCTGCGGCAAGCGCGATCTGCGGGCCGTACATCGCCCAGATCCATTCCTGTGCGGCATCCAGATCATCGATGACCGCCGCCGGAAAGTGCTGCCCGGCAAGCACACTCCACACCAGATATCCGCCGTGTACCTCCAGCACCGCGGTATCCAGTGGTGCGGTGCCCTCACCCAGCACGGGCGCGGTCTCGGGGCCGAGGTACAGCGTGCCCGACGGGCCGCCCCGCACGATGATCCGATCCGTCACGGGATTGCCCTCGATTCCGCCGAATCCACCTCGGCAGCTATGGAACTCGTACTGAGTGCCTGTTTGACCCGCATCCGGTGATCGAGCATCACGGACCTGGCGACGCCATCCAGGACATCCCAGAGTTCGCCGCCGTCCGGCAGCGGTAGCTCCCGGACGTCGCGCCCGTGCAGCCGGACCCACAGCCGGCGCAGATAGGGCCGCCACGGGCTGCGCAGGTCGGCGGCGACGGCGTCCAGCGGGCCACTCGATTCCTCCGACGTCCGCAGGGCGAGCCGACGGGCCTGCAGCACGTAGGCCTCGCGCCGCCAGCGCCCGTTGATTACTCGGTGCGCGGCCGTTCCGGTCACCGCCTCGCCGCCCAGGGGCCGCAGCCCCAGAGCCAGGACCGCCCCGGCCGCGGCGGCCAGTCGCAGCGACTCGTCCAGCAGGGCCCACGGCGCACAGCTGCGCGCGATCTCCGCGCCGACCAGTTCGGGGACGGTCGGCAGATCGGCCCGATCCAGGGCCGCGTGCAGGACGGTGAAGACTCGCTCATAGATCGACCGATCGAACGGCCGCGCCAAGGTGGCCGTGGACGCGGTCGAGCCCAGGGGCGGCGGTGCGGGCGCCGGATGCTCGGTCAGGCCGAGCTGCCGCGCGCTCGGATCGGTTGCGGCGGACCACAATCGGATCCCGGAATGGGTTCCGGCATGCCCGGCCAGGAGCTCGGCGAGCGCGGCCCGCCCGCCGTCGCGCAGGCTCCGGGCGGCGACGCAGACCTCGAGCAGGGCGGTGAGCTCGGCGGTGCGATCCGCGCCCGCGACGTCACGCAACGGCCTGCGCGCCCATGCCACCTGGATCAGTCCGGTCAGCTCGCGGGCCCGATCCGGCTCGGTCAGATACTCCCGCAGCGCCCGGGTGGTGCGGCCCGCGGCAAACCCGTGCATTTCGAGCAGTGTCGTCTCGACGATCTCGCCGTCCCGCGATCGGTCCGGCGCACCGGCGGCCGTGGCCAGCTCGAAGCAGCGCTGAAAGTACAGGTCCTGCGGGTTTCCGTCGGTGATCCGCAGCCCCCGCCGGACCTGCTTGAGCAGGGTGAACCATTCGGCGGTGGCCCGGAGCACCGGGGCGGCGGCCTCCACCAGGGTGATCACCTCGGCCGCGCCCTCGGCCGTCACGATCGGCCCGGCGCACCGCGGATTCTGCACGGGGCGGATCACCAGTGGGTCGAGGATCAGTTTGACGGTGCGGCGCAGCGGGCCGCCCTGGGCTCCGCTGAGCGCCTCGACACCGTCGAGCGCGCTCCAGGCCTCGTGGAGCACCATGTCGCGAGGGCGTCGCATTTGCTCAGGTTAGATGGTATTTCTGCCCTACTCCACCCGTCGGCGCGGTGGAAACCTGGGATCGGTAGGGGGTCGGTCTTTTCTACGTTTGCCCCATCGGCTCCACCCCAGGCGAGCCGCATCCGAACTGAAGGAAATCCCATGATCACCACTCCCATTCGCCTGTGCGCCGCCGTCGCCGTCGCCTCCGCGACCCTCGCCCTGGCCCTGACCGGCTGCAGCAGTTCGTCGAAGACCTCCTCGCCCGCGCCGGCCGCCCCCTCGTCGGCGGCGCCCGCGTCGTCGCTGGTGGCGGGGCCGCACCCGCCACCGCACCCGCCACCGCCACCGCCACCGGCGCCCGAGTCGTCGGAGCCCGACACGTTGGCGCCCGAGATGTCGCCGCCCGACACGTCGGTGCCCGACATGGGCACCTCGGCGCTGTCGGTGGACGGCAAGGCGGTCGCCGGACATTTCACGACCACCTGCGCGAGCCAGGGTGGCCTGCTTGCCCTCGCCCTGACCGACACCGGCAACTCGGCCTATGGCGATCTTGCGGTGAGCGCCACCCTCACCGGCGGCAACTCCGTACAGGCCGTGGGCATCACCGGAAGCAAGGATGGCACGTCCGGGCTGCCGTATGCCATCGGGTTCGGCAAGGGCGCGCCGGGTGGATCCGCGTCTGTCGTCAAGAGCGGCAACACCTTCCGGGTCACCGGTGAGGCCGTCGGCACCCCGGACCCGAGCAATCCCCTCGCGGGGGCGAAGACCTCGAAGTTCGACATCACCTTCGCCTGCCCGACCATGATCGGAGGCTGATCATGGCCCCCAGGATTCGGGCACTGATGCTCGCCGCCGCCGTCGTGGCCATCGGGTACTACCTCTGGCACGGGCTGACCTACCCGTCCACCGGCCCCGAGGGCGACCTCGGATGGTTCGGCTGGCAGATCGCGCTGCCGATCGCCGCCGTCACCGTCGTTCCGATCGTGTTCGCCTTCAGCGGCGAGGGCATCGGCCAGGCCTTCACCGGACGCAACAGCGTGGCGTTTCGGGCGGGCCTGGTCGGCATCGGGACTGTGACCTCGGTCCGGCAGACCGGGGTGAGCGTGAACGACCAGCCACAGGTCCGCCTGGACCTGAGCGTGCAGGGCACCGAGGGCGAGACCTTCGACTCCCGGGCGAAGATCATCGTCCCGCTGACCGAGCTCGCGCTGCTGCGGCCCGGGGTCGTGCTCCCGGTCCGCTACCTCCCGGGCCGCACCGACAGGGTCGAGATCGATCGGTCCGGCGACCGCGAGGCAATGCAGAACACGTGGAACGAGAACATGATTCGGCGTGGCCTGACCAGTCGCGACATGCTCGACGTCGCCGCCCGGGGCATCGCCGCCCAGGCCGTCGTCCAGTCGCTCTCGGTGCCGGGCGAAATCCGGGACGGCTACGTCAAGGTGGTACTCGATCTGGCGGTGACCCGGCCCGACGGCAGCACCTACACCACTCACACCGAAAAGTTCGTCCCGTCCGGCAGTGTCGAGCTCGTCCAGATCGGCCGAGTCGTCCAGGTGCACTACCTGCCCGGTGTCGAGGACCGCGTCGCCCTCGCGCTGCCGGTCCAAACCTGAACCGGCACAAGGGAAATTACCGCGGACCGCCCGGGGCCGCGGTAATTTCGTCGCGCTGGTCCGTAGTGAGGCGGTCGCGGTGCCTGTCGCCCCACTCGCCCAGGGCGCGCAGCGCGGTATTGAGCTCCTCGCCGACCGCGGTCAGCGAATACTCCACCCGCGGTGGAACTTCCGGATAGATCTCGCGATGTACGATGCCCCGGGCCTCCATCTGGCGGAGGTTCTCGGCCAGCACCTTCTCGCTGACCCCGGCCAGGACGCGCCGGATCTGCCCGAACCGCCGCGGGCCCGCCCCGAGCACCCACATCAGGTGCAGCTTCCACTTGCCGCCCACGGCGTCGATGGCCACCGACATGCCGCAGACATCGTGATCCGCCTCACCATCGACTCCCATCGCGGCCTCCTGACCAGATTCCGAACCTGTCGGTAAGCAACCCCACTCGAACGTGCGTTCTTCCCGGGCACATCGATCGCGACCACGATCGGAGTCCGGCGCCGATACCGGTTCGCCACGCAGATCGAAGGAGAAACGCATGACCGCGCAACACACGTCGACAGGATCGATCACCGTCCTCGGGCTCGGACCGATGGGCCGGGCGATGGTCACCGCGTTCCGGAACCGCGGCATCGAGGTCACGGTCTGGAACCGCAGCCCCGACAAGGCCGAGGCCATGGCGGAGTTCGGGGCCACAACGGCGGCCACCGTCGCCGAGGCGCTGGACGCCAACGAGGTGGCGGTCCTGAGCCTCACCGACTACGCCGCCATGTACGACGTGCTGAACCAGGCAGCAAATCACCTGGGCCGCAAGGTGATCGTGAATCTTTCGTCGGATTCGCCCGAGCGGGCGCGCGCGGGCGCGGCATGGGTCCGCTCGCACGGCGCCGAATTCCTGTCCGGCGGGGTGATGTCGGCGGGCGACAACCTCGACCACCCGGCCTCCTATCTGTTCTACAGCGGACCGCGCGAGGTGTTCGATGCCCACGCCGGGCTGCTGCGCCCGCTGGGCCCGCAGGAGTATCTCGGCGTCGACGACGGGCTGGCGCAGGTCTTCTATCAGGGCCTGCTCACCGTCTTCCACCCCTGGCTGCTGGCCTTCGACCAGGCCACGGCCATGATCGCCCAGTCCGGGCACGACATCGCACAATTCCTGCCGTACGCGCTGCGCTCCAACGCCGCCTTTCCCTATTTCATGGAGGCGATCGCGGCGCGCAACCGAACCGGAGGGCACGCCGAACTGGCCGGACTGCGGATGATGCATGCGGGTGCCCGGCACATCGTCGACGCCAGCGCGGAGGTCGGCGTCGATGCCGCCCTCTCCCGTACCGCAGAGGCCTTCTGGCACAACGCCATCGACGCCAGTGCGCGACTGGGCCGACCGGTTTCCACCTACGAACTCATGCGCACACCCGGCACGAGCGGGGAGTAGCGCCTACGCCATCGACGACCACGACGGCGCCGAGAACCGCGGGCTCACTCGTATCACCCTGGCGGGCAGTCAGATTCGCCGTGTCCTGGGTGCCAAGTGGATCGGGGGCAGCGGCGGCGCCGGGATGCGCTGCTCGGGCGTGTGTCCGGCGATATCAGGGAAGCGGCGCAGATCGTGTGCCTCCCAATCATTTCGGGCAGCCTCGATCTCCTCGTGGCTGCGCGCCACGAAGTTCCACCACATCACCAGCGACTCCCCGAACGGCTCACCGCCGAGCAGGATGGCGTGCGCACCAGCGGAACTGGTGAGCGCGAGGGTGGGCCGATCACTGCCGAGGTAGAGCAGCGTGCCGGGCTCGACGGTGTTGTCCGCGACGGTGAGCGAGCCCTCGACGACGAGGATCGCGTATTCGAATTCCGTTGTGACGGGCAGTTCTACGTCCACTCCGGCGTCCAGGCGCAGGTCCGCGCCGACGATGGGGGTGTAGGCCTTGGCAGGTGAGGTGGCTCCCGCGAGGGTGCCGATGAGCACCGTCGCGTGCAGCCCCGGCAGCTCGACGGCGGGCAGGTCGCGATGCTGCTCGAAATGCGGTGCGGTGTCGCGGGCCTCATCGGGCAGCGCGATCCACAGCTGCAGGCCCGCGCCCGAAGCATGGCCCGGCACACGGTATTCCGAGTGCGCTATGCCGTAACCGGAGGTCATCAGGTTCAGCTGGCCCGGCAGGATCTCGACGTCGGATCCGATGCTGTCGCGGTGGCGAATGCGACCGTCCAGGGGCCACGTCACCGTCTGCAGCCCGATGTGCGGGTGCGGATCTATGTCGTGACCGGCGGGCGTCTTCGGACCGCCGGATCCGAAGTGATCCAGGAAGCACCACGCACCGATCGTGGGCAGGCCGCGCTGCGGCAGGGACCGGTGCACGGTCACACCGCGCACTCCGCCGAGGGGGACCTCGCGAGACGGGAAGAAGTCGGCGCGCGGGCCCGGTCGCCCCGCCGCACAGGGCAGAGCCGCCACATCTGGCCTACAGTCCAGGTCGCTCATCTACACACCTTCCGTCGCGGGGCATATGCCCAGAATAGGCATGCGGCGGGGCGCGCCGATCACGACCACGGATTCCAGGCCCGCAAGTTAAGGTTCTCCCGTGACCAACGCCCCGCTGCGCATCGGTATCCTGGGTGCCGCGCGCATCGCACCGCCGGCCCTGATCCGCCCCGCCGCGCGTAACCCCGAGGTGATCGTTGCCGCGGTGGCGGCGCGCGACCACGCGCGGGCCCGGCAGTTCGCCCACAAGCACGGTGTGCCAACAGTATTCGGCAGCTACCAGGAGCTTCTCGACGCGCCCGACATCGATGCGATCTACAACCCGCTGCCCAACGGCCTGCACGGGCGGTGGACGCGGGCGGCCCTGGCCGCGGGCAAACACGTGTTGTGCGAGAAGCCCTTCACCGCCAATGCGCAGGAGGCCCGCGAGATCGCCGAACTGGCGCGGCACTCCGATCGGGTGGTCATGGAGGCGTTCCACTACCGCTACCACCCACTGGTCCGGGCCGCGGAGGAGGTCATCGCCTCGGGCGAGCTGGGCGCGCTGGTGCGAGTCGAGACCGCGATGTGCTTTCCGTTGCCCATGTTCTCTGATATCCGGTATGACTACTCGCTCGCGGGCGGCGCGCTGATGGATGCCGGCTGCTACGCGGTGCACATGGCCCGGGTCTTCGGCGGCGGCGATCCAGAAGTCGTTTCCGCACAGGCGAAGTTGCACAAGCCCGATGTCGATCGTGCGATGACGGCCGAATTGCGTTATCCCGCCGGGCATACCGGCCGGATCCGCTGCTCGATGTGGTCCTCGGATGTGCTGCGGATCGATGCCCGGGTGGTCGGCGAGCACGGTGAACTGCACCTATTCAATCCGCTCGCGCCGCAGATCCTGCACTGGATGTCGGTGCGGTCGCGGCGCGGCAAGCGGATCGAGCGCTTCGACCGCCGGCCCACGTACGCCTATCAGCTGGACGCCTTCGCGGCCGCGGTGCTGCGGGGCGAACCGGTGCCGACCTCGCCGCAGGACTCGATCGAGAACATGACCGTGATCGACGCGATCTACCGAGCCGCCGGAATGCCTCTGCGCCAACCGAGTTGAGTGGTCCGGTCTGCGCGGATCCGGCGGTGCACCCCGCGTCGCGCCGCCGCTCCGTCGGACCGTGCTTCATTCCGTGGTCGGCGATCACGGCGGGCGAGTCGAGCTGTACGCCAACCGATTCGGTCTCGGACTCCGCGGAAGGCCCGCAGTGGCGGAAGGTTCGACCGGGCGTTCGATTGTCCGCCCGCAGAAGCAGCCGTTGAGGTCGGCCCGGCGATCAGCCCACCGCGGAGATCGTCGACCCGCGCGAGCCGTACAGCTCACGAGCACGCGCCGGTGTGATCGTCTCCGGCGTGATCGGTTCGGGCGCGGCGAGGTGCCGGGCCAGGATCTGCCCGGCCATCGGGGCGATGTACGGGGCGGCCGCGAGGAGGCCGAACGAGTTGAATCGCGAAGTCGCCCAGACGATTACCTTCGTGGGCAGCCGGACCGCCAGGTCCACGACACCGGGCCGATCGAAGTGTCCGAGCGTGCGCATCCATTTCGGCAGCGTCGCCACCGAGGCGAGCGAGAGCAGCCTGCTGCCCAGCGCGTAGGACCAGCCGGCGCCGTTGCGCGGTGAGGTCCACAGCAGGTGGTGCATGCCCTCCTCCGCGCGTTCGGAGCTGCACAGGCGCGGGCGCACCCGCTCGAAGTAGGCCCGCACCTCCTCGCGGGACCGTGGCACATCTTCGGGCTTGCACGTCTGCAGTTCCGCTGCGACGGCGCATTCGGCCCAGTAGCGCCGCTCCTGCTCCGCACTCAGCGGGCCGGGACCGAACGCCTCGTACGCCGCGAGCACCGAATGCCATCCGGTGATATGGATCCACAGCTGCGTTTCAGGGCTGTTGGCCGCGTAGCGCTTGCCGCTGATCGGCTCGATGCCGGTCATCTTCGCGTGCACCGTCATCAGGTGCTCCGACGCCTGTATGGCGGTACGGCCATCGCCGACGGCAACGATCAGGAAGTAGGCGAAGGTGTTGTCGAGGCGGCTGCGCGGTTCGGTGTAGATGCCGCGCGAATCGGCCACGGCCGCGGTCAGGAACGGGTCGAAATGTTCCAGCACAACCGCGCGCTGGAAGCCGATGACGGCGGTGGGGGACGTCCAGACCTTCCAGCTGGGCGAGCCGGGCCCGAAGAATCCGTAGTCGTCGCGGCGGAGGGTGGTCGGATCGAAGCCCATCGGCTACTCCTTGTGCGCGCTACCCGCCCGGATGGCGAATACAACACCACCGTAGCAATTGCGATGTTTGAATACAACGGCACCGTAGGATTTGTCATGACAGTATGGATCCGACGGAGGTGAGCAGGCGGTGACGGTCGAGCGTTCGGCGGCGCGAACAATGCGTTCGGCGCGGCCGCCCCAGGGGGGACAGCCCGGGCCCGCCGAGCACTCCGCGACGGATCGCCCGCGTCGCCGCTATGCCAAGCGCCTACCCCCCGAGCAGCGGCGCGCGCAACTGCTCGATGCCGCGTTCACGGTGCTGGGCCGCGTCGAGCTGCACGAGCTGAGCATGGAGGCCGTGGCCCAGGAGGCGGGCGTGGGCAAGCCCGTGCTCTACACGGTGTTCGCCACGCGCGCGGAGCTGGTCGCCGCGCTGCTCGAACGCGAGCGCGAGCGCGGCCTGGAGCAGGTCGCCGGCACCCTGCCCGCCGATCTGCTCGGCGCCGATCCCGTGACGGCGGCCTCCGCGACGGTAGCGGCTTTCGTCGATGTGACGCTGGCGAATCCGACCCGCTGGCGGCTGATCCTGGCCACCCCGGCCAGCGCCCCCGACGAATACCGTGCGGCGCTACGGGATTCGCGTGCCGACATCATCGAGCGCGCCGAGGCGCTGGTCCGGGTCGGCGCGACGCTGGACCGGCGGTGGGCGGCAATGGATTCCGGGCTGCTGGCCCGGTCCGTGCTCACCGTCGCGGAGATGCTGGGCCGCCTGGCGGTCAGCGATCCGGAGGAGTACCCGCGCGAACGGCTTGAGGACTACGTGCGCTCGGTAGTCCGACTACTGGCCGGCGCACCCCCCGAATAGCGTTCTCCCACTGGCTGTCCAGGAGCACGACGCCAGCCTGGCCGACACGGCAGCACGGGCTACCGACGGTCCGGTTCGCCAGCGGCCCCGGCGCCCGCGATCACACCGAATGCGCCGCGGCTCACCGGACCCTGCCGGCTCGCCGAACCGTATCGGTTTCGCCGGACCGTATCGGTTCACCTGTGCACGGGCAGCGCGCGATACCCGCGCACGATCGACTCTGTGCGCCAGGGTAATTCGCCGGCCGGGACCGCGAGGCGCAGGCCCGGGAACCGGGCGAAGAGGGTGCCGAGCATGACCTCGAGCTCGAGCTTGGCCAGGTTCTGGCCCAGGCAGACGTGTTCGCCGAAGCCGAAGGTCAGGTGTGGGGCCGGGGCACGGTCCAGGTCGAGCCGGGCGGCGTGCGGGCAGACGCCCGGGTCGAGGTTGGCGCCGGGCAGGCTGACCGCCACCCACTCCCCCGCGGCGATCCGCCGGCCGCCGAGCTCGACATCGACCAGCGCGCGGCGCAGCAGTCCGCCGCCGTCGCCGAGCGCGCCCAGGTAGCGGACGATCTCGTGCACGAATTGCCGTGCGTTGCCCGAGTTTTCACGGAGTGTGGCGAGCTGGTCCGGATTCTCCAGCAGCAGGCCGATGGCGACACCGGCGGCATTGGCCGTGGTCTCGTGCCCGGCGACCAGGAACAGCACGCAGAAGTTCCGTACCTCCTGCCGGGCCAGTCCGGGCTGCTCGGCCAGCAGCCGGGACACGACGTCGTCCCGCGGCTCCCGCGAGCGCGCGTCGATGACGTCGTCCAGGATCGTCCCGAGGTTCGCGATCGCCGTATCACGGGTCTGCACAGTCGATTTCAATCCGAGCATCCCCATCGCCGCGGCCTGGAAGGCGGCTCGATGTTCGGGGGCGACACCGACCAGATCGGCGATGACCAGCGAGGGCACAGGCAGGCAGAAGGTGGACACCAGGTCCACCGGCTCCGGCGCCGCCGCGACCTCGTCCAGGCAATGGTCGACGATCTCCTGCACGCGCGGGCGCAGCGCGGTCATCCGCTTCACCATGAACTCGCCGTTGACCATCGCGCGATACCGCCGATGCAGCTCGCCGTCGACGCCGAGCAGGAACGCCGGGGAGGGCAGCGACGGTAGCGGTTCGGCCTGCCGACCGGGTTGGGTGCCGTCCTTCACGACGGTGAATCGCGCACCGTCGCCGAGCACCTGGCGCGCGAGATCGTGCCCGGTCACCAGCCAGGCTACCCCGCCGTTGGGGTACCGGACGCGCCGAATCGGGGTCCCGGCCAGGCGCTCCAGCACCGCCGGGACCGGCCGTAAAGGATCGTCGCGGTCGATGTCGAGCGGGATCGGTTCGGTGACAGGCGTATTCATGGATACTCCTCGAGGTGTCCGGTCGAGCTATTCCGAGATCGATATCGCCGCGGCCGGGCAGGATCGCGCGGCCAGGCGCGCCGAATCCCATTCGGCCGAGGGGGGTTCCGAATGCCGTAGCAGCGCGGTGCCGTCGGAGTCGTTCTGATCGAAGACCTCCGGGGCGGTCAGGGCGCACACCCCCGAGCCGATGCAGCGGGAGGGGTCTATGTCGAGGCGCATCAACGATTTCCTTTCCTCGGGCGAGCACGTTCGGGGATCGTCCTGACAGCGATGTGTTCCTATGAGCCGCACCGCAATGCGCCAAGCGGCCAGGAACGACAGCAGATGTATTCCGTTGGTGAGCATTTCGGTGCTGCCGAGCAATGCGACCTGGCCGTGCGTGTACAACCACAGCGCGACAACCATTTCCACAGTG
Source organism: Nocardia albiluteola (assembly GCF_018860155.1). Taxonomy (GTDB): domain Bacteria; phylum Actinomycetota; class Actinomycetes; order Mycobacteriales; family Mycobacteriaceae; genus Nocardia; species Nocardia albiluteola. Next base: position 248,305 of record NZ_JAHKNI010000004.1, on the reverse strand, counting down.
GCCAGGCTCCAGGGCAGGAGTGAGGCGAGAGTGTAGGCCCGGCGCTGCACGGCGCAGCGCCGCCACTGCCCCGGATCACCGCTCAGCCGGCCGACGGCCCAGCCCAGCGGCGGGCGTCCGGCCAGGATCAGCACGAGATGCACCGGGGACCACACCACTGCCCACAGGATGCGGGGTAGGAAGAAGTTCGCGGCATTGCCCGTCACGGCCGCCAGCGTCACCTGCAGCACGACCACGGCCACCACGGCGGCGGTGGTGCGCCCGGGCCGCCGGGTCGCGATGCGCCAGCAACTCACCACGAACGCCGCGGCGAGCGCGGCGCCGGCGGCGACCACCAGCGACCCCGTCGCGGAGATCGCAATGGTGAAGGTTCCGATCGGCGCGCCCGACACCGCCCCGACCAGCAGGCGTTCGCGCAGCTCGGGAGTCGGCGCGAGCGCCGGGGCGGGATCCGATGTGGTTGTCCTGGCAGCCAACGGCGTGTACCTTCCTGGTCGCGGATCGGTTGTGAATCCAGGACATCAGGCGGGGCTGACGCGGCTGCGCCGGAAAGCTGACCGAAAGCTGACGGTTTCCGGGTGGGAGCGAGCGGCGGACGGCTGGCGTGATCGGGCCACAAGCATGCGGAGCAGGTGTGGGCGGGATGGTCCGACGCCACCGGCGGCTCGCGAGGCGATGGAGCCGGCCGTCGCGCTACCCGACGAGTGAACGGCACGGGTCGACGCTGGATCCGCGCTGCGGGACCGGCTGCGCGTCAGCGGCAACGCGGAAAGGTCGCGGTGAAGATCGCTCCACCCTCGGAGCGGACGGTGATCGTACCGCCGTGCCGCTCGACGATCTCCTTGACGATGCTCAGCCCGAGCCCGGTGCCGCCCCCTCCGGAGCCCCCGCCCCGATAGAACCGCTCGAAGACCCGCTCGATCGACGAATCATCCAGTCCCGGACCGGAATCGGCCACGGTCAACTCGACCTCGCCCGTCTCGGAGACCGCGACGGTCACCGAAATCGTTGCCTCCGAAGGGGTGTGCCGCAGCGCGTTGGACAGCAGATTCTGCAGCACCTGGCGCAGTTGATCGACATCGCCGGAGACGTAGACATGTTCGGCCGCGGAAACCTCCACCACCCGGCCGGGATCGACCGCCCGCACGTCGCCGGCGGCCTCGCGCGCCAGTGCGCCCAGATCCACGGGCTCCTCGCTCGCGGCGCTCACCTGATCCAGGCGGGCCAGCTGCAGCATCGCCGCGACCAGCCTGTGCATGCGCGCGGCCTCGGCGTCGATCCGCGCGATCGCATGATCCACGGACTCGCGGTCCTGGGCCAGGCCGTGCTCGTAGTTCTGCGCCCAGCCCCGGATGGTGGCCAGCGGGGTGCGCAGTTCGTGCGAGGCGTCGGAGATGAACTGCCGCAGCCGCGCGTCGGCACGCTCGCGGGCATCGAACGCCCGATTCAGCGCCAGCCCGACCTCACGCGCCTCGTCGCGGCGCTCGGCGACCGGCACCCGGCGACCGAGCTCGCCCGCCTCGATGGCCGAGGCGGTGGCGGTCATGTCGCGCAGCGGCCGCAGGCCCACGCGCAGCACGGTCCGGCTCAGCACCGCGATGCCGATCAGCACGACCAGCGTCGCGACGACCTCGACACCCAGCAGCCAGCTCAGCACACCGTCGTCGAATCGCAGGCTGCGCGCGACCACGATCCGGGCTACCGGGATCGGGGGTGCACCCTTGACCGCCTCCACCGCCCGGCCGGGCGGCGCCGCGAAGGCCAGCACGCGGTACCGGTGGGTCCGGTTGCCCACCGCGGCGGCGGCCACGGGTCGCGCCGCGTAGCCCGGGCCGATCACGGCGGGCAATGCGGGCCGGTCCGTCGCATTTGCTTGCGCACCACCGGATTCCGCTATGACGTGTCCGTCCTCGCCGAGGAAGGCGACATAGAACGCCTCGGGCTCGAGCTGCTGCACCGAACTCAGCACGTACGGTCCGGGCGCGGCGCGGACAATGCGTTCAGCCTGGTACAGCCCGGAATCGGCATTGTGCCGGAAATAGAACCACAGGGTCACCACGGGCGCGGTGTCCGCGATCAGCAGCCCGATGCCCGCCAGCAGCACGATCCCGACCGTGAGCCGTGAACGGAGCGGAGCGGAGCGAACCGATGACCCCCGCCGGCTCGCGGCCATTCAGCGGGCCTTTCCGCTGCCGAGGCGGTAGCCGAAGCCGCGCACCGTGTGGATCAGCGCGGGCGACTCGGCGTCGATCTTGCCGCGCAGCCGCGAGATCAACTTCTCCACGACCTGCTCCCGAAATCGGTACTCCCACACGTGATCCATGATCTGATCCTTGGACAGCACCCGCTCCGGGTTGGCCAGGAACAACTCGAGCAGCCGATACTCGGTGGGCGTCAAGGGAATTCGCCGCTCCCCGCGCCGGGCCTGGCGCTGCCCCTCATCCAGGGACAGCTCGCCGTACCGCAGCGCCGCGGGCGGCTCGGCGGCGCCCCGCACGCTGGCCCGCCGCAGCAGCGCATGCACCCGGGCCAGCACCTCGGGCACGCTGAACGGCTTGACCAGATAGTCGTCCGCCCCCTGCGCCAGCCCCGCGATCTTGTCCTCGACCGCATCGCGCGCGGTCACGACCAGAATCGGCACCGACTGCCCGCGCTCGGTCAGCGCCCGGCAGATACTCAGCCCGTCCCGGTCCGGCAGCGTCAGATCCAGCACCAGCAGATCCGGCGGATCCTCCAGGCACACCCGCAGCGCCTCAGCCCCGCTACCCGTCACCGCGGCGTCGTACCCGGCCAACCGCAACGTCGTGACCAGCAGATCCGCCATCCCCGGATCATCATCTACAACAAGCAGCCGCTGCCCGCTCCCGCGGATCAGCGTCATATCGGTAGGTGCGAGGTCCTGCGCCACCCCCGCATCATGCCCCTCGATCGTGAGAGCATCCTGAGGTCGGGTCGGCCCGCTTATCTTAGGGTCCCCTCATCTCATGAACGAGCCGGATGTCGGTGCAAACCGGAGAGCGGCGCAATAGCATCGAAAAGACACGGATGCGCCGTGCGGCTGGAGGGACCGATGGATCGAACGACCTGTCTCGTCGCCGGTGGGGGCCCCGCCGGAATCGTCCTGGGGCTGTTGCTCGCTCGTGCCGGTGTCGAGGTCACCGTGCTCGAGAAGCATGGTGACTTCCTGCGTGATTTCCGCGGCGACACGGTGCATCCGACGACCCTGGACCTGCTCGATGAGCTGGGGCTGGGTGAGCGATTCGCGAAGATACCGCACCGGCGGTTGACCTCGGTGCAGTTGCCCCTCCGCGGAGGCATGTTCACCGCGGCCACGTTCGACCGGCTGCCGGGTCCGCATCGGTACATTGCGATGGTGCCGCAGTGGGATCTGCTGAATCTGCTGGCCAGCGAGGCGGATTCGGAGCCCGCATTCCAGCTGCGCATGAATACCGAGGCGGTCGATGTGATCCGGGAGAACGGGCGCGTTGTCGGCGCGCGCTACCGCACCCGGGACGGGGAAACCGGAGAGATCCGCGCGGATCTGACCGTGGCGTGCGACGGGCGAAGCTCGGCCCTGCGGGCGGCGGCCGGGCTCGGATCACGACGCTGGGCAACGCCTTTCGACGTGTGGTGGTTCCGGATCCCGCGCCACGACAGCGATCCGGCCGGAGCGCTCGGATTCCTCACTCCGCACCGAGTGGCCCTGATGTTCGACCGTGGCGACTACTGGCAGTGCGCGACCCTGATCGTCAAGGGCAGCGATCCTGCACTGCGAGAGGGCCCGATCACCGGCATCATGCGCCCGATCACCGAGATCGTGCCCTGGCTCTCGGACCGATTGCACGCCCTGTCGAGCTGGGACGAGGTGAAGCTACTCGACGTACAGCTCGACCGCCTCGACCGCTGGTATGCCGACGGCCTCCTGTGCCTCGGCGACGCCGCCCACGCCATGTCCCCCGTCGGCGGCGTCGGCATCAACCTGGCGGTCCAAGACGCGGTCGCCGCAGCAAGAATCCTTGCCCCGCACCTACTTTCACACTCGGTGACAACCGCAGACCTCGCCCGCGTGCAGCGCCGCCGCCTGCTTCCCACGGTCATCACGCAGGGTTTGCAACGCCTGCTGCACGCCCGCGCCATCGCCCCCGCCCTCCAGGGCGACCTGAACATCTCCGACGCCACCCGAGCCCCACTACCGCTACGCCTGCTACGCCGCATCCCCATGCTGCGAGACGCACTGCCCTACCTGGTAGCACGCGGCGTCCTACCCGAGCACGCCCCCGAATTCGCCCGCCGCCCTGGGTAATCGAGTGGCAGATCGATTCTCTCGGGGTCACCCGACCGGGCCCGCCCGCCAACTGCGCGGCGGCACACCGAAGGTCTTGCGAAACTGGCGGCTGAAGTAGCCGGGGTCGGAAAGGCCTATGCGGCGGGCTATCTCGGCGATCGGGAGGTCGGTCTCGGAGAGTAGGCGGCGGGCCTCGGTCATGCGGCGGTGCAGGATCCATTCCTGGACCGTGCGGCCTGTGCGGCGGCGGACCAGGGTGGTCAGGTAACCGGGGGTCATGCCGACCGTTTGTGCCACGTCGCGCAGCGACAGGGTCTCGGCGTGGCGCTTGTCGATCACGTCGAACACCTCGGCCAGGAGCGGCTCGCCGCTGCGGCGCAGGTCGCCCGCGACGTCGGCGGTCAGCCGCGCCAGGTCGATCAGGAGCAGGGTCAGGTGGGCGCACGCCGCCTGCCGGTAGCCGTCGCGCCGTTGCTCCAGCTCGGCCTCGATGGCCTCGATCGTGTTGTCCCACAACGGGCGCCGTTCTGGCGGCACGGTGAGGCGCAACAGCCCGTCGCGCTCCTCGTGCAGGAACGGATACAGCAGCGGATGTGAGCGCCACGCGGGCCACGGCGCCCGCGCATTGTCACCCAGTGCGGCGGGATCGAAGAACACCGCGACGCCCGGTCCGAGCTTGTGCGCCTCGGAGCCGTCGACCACCTTGCCGGCCGCGACGACATAGAGCTCGCCGGTCGCGCCGACGTACCACAACGCGGGGAAATCGTGAATGTGCCGATGCTTGTCGGGCAGCGAGAACGGATAGCGCATGGTGGACACCGGAGGCGTGTCCGGATCGCCCCGGTAGTCGTAGACCGGCACGCCGCGCTGCTGACGAACCAACCGGGCCGCCTCGAACATGCAACCGAAGATAGTCCAATTCTTGCCGATTATCACCCCACTTCCACACTTCCCCGCGGCTCACGATGGAGTTCATGAGCAAACATAATCCACATTCCCTCCTCCCCGCCGGAAGCGCCCGGCACGACTACCTGCCCGCGGCCGGGTCCGATCTGATGCTGCCCGCCTTCGATCTGATCTCACGGCTGTTCGGCACGCCCGCGCTGCACGATCGGCTCATCGAACAGGCCGAGCTCGAGCCGGGACACCGGGTACTGGAAATCGGCTGCGGCACCGGTAATCTCGTCCTCAAGGCCAAGCGTGCCCAGCCCGACGCCAAGGTGACCGGCTCCGATCCGGACCCGAAGGCGCTGGCCCGCGCGGAGCGAAAGGCCCACGGCCTGAGAGGAATACGATTCGAGCGCGGCTACGCCCAGGAATTGCCTTACCCGGACCAGGAATTCGACCGGGTCCTCTCGGCGCTCATGCTCCACCACATCCCCACCGAGATCAAGGCCGCCGCCATCGCCGAGGCGTTCCGGGTGCTGCGCCCCGGCGGCCGCCTGCACCTGCTGGACTTCGGCGGCGACAGTACCCCGGCCGACGGCTTCCTCGCGCGGCAGATACAGCGCAGCCACGCCGTCGCGGGCAACCTGGGCGACAGCATCCCGCAACTCCTGAAGTCCGCCGGATTCGACTACACCCTGGTCAGCTCCACGCCACACCGCCACATGGGCCGCATCGTCTGCTACCGAGCCACTCGCCCGGCGTAAACCTACCCGTCGCACAATGGCCCCGACTCCCCGCGATGGCGCGGCCTACCTGGTTAGACCCCCGCCTGGAAGGGGAAGAGCGGTGTAGTCGGCCATGGTGTGCCCAGTCCGCCAGGGCCGCGCCACGCCCGAGGTCCACCAGCGCCACCACAGCGACGGATGCCTGGCCACCCAGCCGAAGACCGGCAGCGGATCGAAGTAGTTCGTCCGCACGATCGCCTTGCCGTCGCGCAGCACGAAGCGGTCGATATTCGGCCACTCGATCAGCTCGCGCCCGACATGGGCCCGCAACCGAAACTCGATGAACAGCAGCTCGGAATCGCCACTCCAGCGGTCGATCTGGGCACGCAGATCGGGAAACAACCGCCAGATCCCCTCGAACTCGGCACGAGCGGCATCGAGGCCCCGCATCGGCGCGGCCAGCGGCTGGGTCAGCACGATGTCCGGGTGCAGCAGCTCCGGCATGCGATCGGTGGACGGATCACGCCAGAAGTCGATGAAGTTCGCGACGAATTGTTCGTGCTCGGATACGGGCACGCCGCCCCTCCCGGTGATCGGCTATGTCGGACAGTCGGTTTGCAGTTTGTTGATGGCGGCCATGATCTGCGGCGCGGCCGAGGGCGAGGTCGCGTTCTGCAGGGCGTCGATGTATGCGTGCAGATCGGCCTTGCCCTGGGCGGTGGTCAGCCTGCCCTCCTGCCCACGCAGCTGCCCCAGATATGCGTTGAGCTTCGGAGCCGCCTGACTCTGCGGCATGTTCTGCAACGGCGCCAGGGTGGGAACCGCGTTCGAGCCGATGGGCCCCAGCACCGCGCAGTCCGAACCCAACGCCGACCCGGCCTGTGCCTGACCTGCCATAACGCCGGTCAACACGGTGGCAAGAGCCGAGATGACCAGCACGAGAGTCGTCCGTTTCTTCATGACAATCTCCCTCGAGAACCGATATCGAATGGTACCTCCGGGGCCGTCACCGCCAGTGGTGATCACCGATCGCCGCGGCCTCCGCACCACCGTCGGCGAAGATCACCTGCCCGGTCACGAAGCGGTTGTCCGGGCCGGATATTACCGATCCGCCACCGGTTCTCGCGCCAGCACCGATTCCACGAGGTCTCCCATCGCGCGGCCGGCGGCGAGGAGTGGCTCGGTGGAGCGGAGCGTGCGGCTGAGGATGAAGGCGCCCTCGAGCGCCGACAGGACGGCCAGGGTCAGCTCGCGGGCGTCGGGTTCGGCTAGTCCGCGGCGGACGAAATACGTTGTACCCTCAGCGATCCAGGAGGTCATGACCTCGGCGGCGACCTCGCGCAGATCCGGCTCGCTGTCGGCGATCTCGCCCGCGACGGTGGCGACCGGGCACATGTTGATCCAGCCGTTCTGCTCGATGGTCTCCGCGGCCGCGGCGAAGGCGGCAGGGACGGCCTCGCGCAGGTCTTCATACGGGTCCATGAGCAGCGGCAGCAGCTGGATGTATGCCGCGCCCGAGGTGCGCAGGGCCACGGCGGCGATCTGCGGCTTGCCGCCGGGGAAGTGGTGATAGAGCGAGCCCATGGGGGCCCGCGAGGCGGCGGTGATCTGTTTGACGGTGACGGCGCTGTAGCCGCGGCCGCGCATCAGCTCGCCGACCGCAGTGATCAACCGGTCTCGGGTTGACATCTTCTCGACCATCCACCCAGACTAGAGCAAAGGCTCTAGAGCGTTCGCTCGAATGGAGGTCGAGATGCCGGTCGTCGAGATACCCGCAGGTCGGATTCACTACACGGAGCACGGCGACGGGCCACCGGTGGTGCTGCTGCACGGATTGCTGATGAATCACACGCAGTGGGACTCGGTCATCGGACGACTCCCGGCGGGTTTCCGGTACGTGCTGCCGGACCTGCCGCTCGGCGCGCATCCCGAACCGCTGCGCCCGGGCACAGACCTGAGCCTGCGCGGCATGAATCGCCTCCTCGCCGATTTCCTGGCGGCGCTCGAGCTGCGCGATGTCACACTGGTTCACAGCGATTGGGGCGGCGGCCTGTTCCTCACCGCGTACGGCCTGGACGAACGCGTCGGACGGCTGATCGTGTTGCCCTGCGAGGCATTCGGCAATTTTCCGCCCGGCCTGCCCGGCAGGATGGCCATGGTCGCCGGCGCGCTACCCGGCGGCGTCACGCTGGCGTTGCGGCAGCTGCGGATCGGGTGGCTGCGCCGATCGCCACTGCTGTTCGGCTGGATGGCACGCCGCCCACTGCCGGACGAATTGGTACGCGGCTGGACCGAATCCGGTCTGCACAACCGGGACATTCGGCGAGACCTGCTGGCCTACACCAGATCCAGCTTCCCTAAGGCTGATCTGATCGCGAATACCGAAGCACTGCACAACTTCCCGGGCCATGCCCTCATTCTGTGGTCCTCGGCGGGCAAAGTCATGCCTCGCGAACACGGCCGCCGCCTGGCCGAGCTGATCCCCCACGCCCGGCTGGTCGAGATCGACGACGCCTACGTCCTGTCCATGCTCGACCGGCCCGAGGCCGTGGCCGCGGCGATGTCCACCTTTCTGACCGACACCGCGGCCGAATCGAAAGGGCCGCTGCCACTTTCGTGACCGTAACGATCACTCGCCATCGCCCGGCGCGGGTTCTTCGCCGGGAAAGAGGATCGGGCTCACCACATACGGCCTCCGCCCGGGGCCCGGCTGGTTCGCCGCGAGCGGCGCGACGATCCCGTGGAGGCCCGCGAGCATCGCGTCGAGCTCCTCGGCACTGAGCCACAGGGTGCCCTGCCGGTAGCTCACCGAGTCCGCGAACGGGGCGGCTCCGGGCCGGTCGAGATACGCGTTGAACTCGGCGATCAGCACGGCCATCGACGCGGCGAACCCGCGCCGGTGATCGTCTGCGGTCATCGTGTCCCCCGCCTCCGGGGCGATCGTCGGGCGGTCGCCGCGCAGCCGGTAGAAGCGCTCCACCGCGCCGCGCACCCGCCGCTCGTCGCCGATCTCCAGCATTCCGCCGTCGACCAGCAGGCCGAGCTGCCGATAGATGCTCGTGCGCGGCACGTCGGGCAGGCGCTCGCACAGCTCGCTCGCGCTGCGCGCCGGCCCGCCGGACAGCGCCCGCACGATGCGCAGTCGCACGGGGTGCAGCAGCAACTCGGTGGGGTCCATAGCTCTACTATCCCATTTTTGGTACCATTTCCAAAACTGGAACTAATGGGGAGCGGGCATGACAAGAAATGCATCCGGACGCCGACTCACGGTGCGCGGCACCGAGATCTACCTCGAGGAAGCCGGTTCCGGCGACACCTGCGTGGTGTTCGAATCCGGAGCCGGGGCCGGGCGGATGCTGTGGGATCCGGTCGTGCCACTGGTCGGTGATATCGCGCGCACCGTCGCCTACGACCGCGCCGGGCGCGGGCGCAGCGGCCCTGCGAAATCACCCCAGAGCCTCGACGACATGGCCGACACACTCGTCGCCATGGTCGAAGCGCTCGCACCGACCCGGCTGATCCTGGTGGCGCACAGCATGGGCGGGTTGGTCGTCCGCCGGACCATCGAACGGCTCTCGCCCCACCCCGACGGGCTCGTACTGGTCGACACCACCCCCGAGGCGGCCCCGATCTACGACGACTGGTCGGCCACGGCGCGGCAGACCGACCGAATTCTGGCCGTGCAGCAGGCACTCGCGCGCTCGCGCACGCTCATGCGCGTGCTGACCCGGCCCTACGGCCGCATGTTCCCCGCCGACACTTACGAGGCGATGCTGACCGACGACTTCTCTCCCGCGGGCATCGCCCAGAACCGACGCGAGATCGCGGCGGTCGCGAGCGGGATCGGCGAATTCCGAAGCCGCCCACCGAAACCGCCGCACTGCGACATCGTCCTCATCTCGGCATCCCGGGCCGACCGGATGCATGCCCGCAACCACGGCACCATCCGCGAGTACCAGCGCCGGTACGCCGAACAGGTCGGTGCGCGGTTCGAGGACGCGGACTGCGAACACGTGGTGCCCGCGGAGAAACCCGAACAGGTGGCCGCCGCGATTCGCCGCCTGGTGAGCGCGTAGACGTCCGGCTCAGAAGTCGTCGGGACAGCCGCAGGAACCGCGGGTCCGCAGCGTCGCATCGAGGTGATGGACGCCGGGATCCGTTGTGCGGCTGTCGATCTGCTCCAGGAGCAGATCTACCGCCAGTTCTCCCATCCGACGGGTCGGCTGCACCATGGTGGTGAGCCCCGGCCGGGTGTAGCGGGCGTATTCGATCCCGTCGAACGCAACCACCGCGAGATCGTCGGGCACGCGCAGGCCCGCGTCGTAGGCAGCGCGGAGCATGCCCATGGCCTGCAGGTCGCTGGTGACGAAAACCGCCGTGGGCCTGCGCGGTCCGGCGATGATCTCCGACAGGGCGCGGTAGCCGGCCGCGCCGCCGAAATCGGTCCGGACGATCGGCCCCTCGGGCAATCCCCCGGCGGCCAGCGCATTCCGGTAGCCCTGCACCCGATCGTCGGCCGTGGAGACGCGCGGCCCTGCCAGACAGGCGATCTCGCGGTGGCCGTGGCCGACGAGGTGGGCGACGGCCTGCTCCGCGCCGCCGACCGAATCGCACATCACGTGGGCGAACCGGACCGGATCGATGATGCGGTCCAGGGCTACCAGCACCATGTCCGCCGCCGCGCAGGCATCGCCGATTCCGGTCTCCCAGGACGACGAAATGGCAAGCATCCCTTCGACTCTGCGATCGATGAAGGTACGCACGTAGGCCTGCTCGCGCTCGGAATCCCCCGCGGCGTTGCCGACGAACAGCGGGTATCCCCGGGCGAACGCCGCCGCCTCGATCACCGCGGACAGCTCGGCGAAGAACGGATTGGCGCCGTCGGGAATCACCATGCCCAGCGCGTGCCCGCGGTTCATCCGCAGGCTGCGCGCGGACATGTTGGGCCGGTAGCCGAGTTCGGCGATGGCGGCCTCGATGCGGGCCCTGGTCGCCGGAGCCACCTGCCGCGGCCCGCCGTTGAGCACGTAGCTCACCAGAGCCGGGGAGGTACCCGCCAGGCGCGCGACGTCGGCCCGTGTCACTACCATTCCAGCTCTCCTGTGTTCGCCTCGTGCGTCGTTGCCACGCTATTGCGCCCAGCCCCTTGACAGCGGGTGAGTCAGGTCACAGACTACTCATCAATTCGTGTTGATCAACACGAGTTGATGATCGGAACAGGGAATAGGTCGTACCCCATGAATGCTCGATTCAGGCGTGCAATGGCGCCGCTTGTCCTCGTCGGAGCGCTCGCCGCGGCCGCGTGTGGGCGCGGTGATCACAGCAGCTCCGGCGACTTCAAGATCGCCATCGTGACCCGCAATTTCACCAACCCCTACTGGGCCGCGCTGCGCGACGGCGCGATGGCTGAGGCAGCCAAGCTGGGTGTGAAGGTGACCGTGCAGGCCGGGCAGTCGGAGACGGACGCCGACGGGGAGAACGCGCAGATCTCCACCATGGCCGCGCAGGGCTTCAACTGCTTCGGCGTGGTTCCGGTCAACGGCACCAACGTCATCACCCCGCTCACCGCCGTCGCCCGCAAGAACATCCCGATCCTGGATCTGGACACCCAGATCGACCCGGACGCCTCCAAGGCGGCCGGGGTGAGCTACGCCAGTTTCATCGGCTCGGACAACGTCGAGGCCGGCAAGACCGCGGGCCAGGAGATGCTGAAGGCCCTGGGCGGCACCGGCAAGGTCGCGGTGCTGCAGGGCATCGCGGGTGAGCAGAACGGCATCAACCGCGACAAGGGCTTCAATGATGCGGTCGCCGGCAAGCTGCAGGTCGTCCAGGAGGCGCCCGCCGACTACGAGCAGGACAAGGGCCTGCAGGTCACCGAGGCGATCCTGAAGGCGCACCCGGATATCACCGGCATCTACGCCGCCAACGACACCATGGGCCTGGGCGCCGCGCAGGCGATCAAGAACGCGGGCAAGAGCGGGCAGATCAAGGTCATCTCCACCGACGGCATTCAGGCCGCGCTCGACGCGACCAAATCGGGAAGCCTGACCGGCACCGTCACCCAGTACCCGTATGCCGAGGGGCAGATCGCCGTGCAGTCCTGCCTGGCCCTGCACCAGGGCAAGAAGCTGCCCGCCCGCGTGGTCTCCCCGATCGCATTCATCAACTCGGACAACGTCGCTGCGCAGATCTCCGCGTTCCCGAAGCCGATCGTCACCTTCGACAACCCGGTGGAAGGGCTGTTGAACAAGTGACCGCGGCAGATATCGCGCCCGCTGATCCCGGCCGGGACGCCAAGGACACGAAGGGCGACGGTGCGCGTGAGGGGCGCACGGAAATCCTTGCCAAGACAGCCGAATACGCGGCGCCGATCGCACTGGTGCTGCTCTGGGTGGCGTTCTTCATCGCCACTCCGGACTTCCTGACCATGTCCAACATCGGCGACCTGCTGGTCTCGGCCACCATCCTGACCGTGCTGGCCCTGGGTCAGCAGTTCGCGGTCACCGTTGGCGGCATCGATTTGTCGGTGGGCGCGAATCTGCCCTGGGCCGCAGCACTTCTCGGCTTCATGAACAGCCGCGGCTATCCGCTCGCGGTGAGTATCGCGGTGGCGATCCTGGGCGGGCTGGTGGTCGGCGTGCTCAACGGCTATCTGGTCGGCAAGCTGCAGATGACCGACTTCGTGGTCACCCTCGGCATGCTGAGTGTGATCAGCGGTCTGACACTGCTACTGACACACGGCAATACGACCGCGGTGAGCTCGCCGTTCCTGTCCAAGTTCGCCCTGGACGGCATCGGCCCGGTGCGCTGGTTCTGGCTGATGGCGCTGATCGCGGCGCTCGTGGTGGCGGGCATCATCTTCCGCACCCGCATCGGCACGCATCTGCTCGCCACCGGCGGGCGCCTGGAGGCCGCGCGCGACACCGGCATCTCGGTGAATAAGATCCGGCTGTTCGCCTATGCCATGTCGGGGCTGCTGTGCGGCATCGCGGGGGTGATGCTCGTGGCGCGCAACGGCGGCGCGGATCCCTCACTGCAGACCACTTACCTGCTGAGTTCGATTGCGGCGGTGGTGCTGGGCGGGTCGTCGCTGAACGGTGGCAAGGCCTCGGTGCTGGGCACCGTCGCCGGGGCGGTGCTGTTCACCTCGCTGATCAACGGGTTCACCATCCTGGGCATCTCGCAGTACTACCAGCCGGTCGCGGTCGGCGCGGTGCTGCTGCTGGCCGCCGGCATCTCCCGCTTCCGAAAGTAGGTGCGACACATGACCATTCCCCTGCTCGAGGCACGGGACCTGACCAAATCCTTCGATTCGGTGCGCGCCCTCGGCGGCGTCTCGCTGACCATTCCCGCGGGCGAGGTCACCGCGCTGGTCGGCGACAACGGCGCCGGAAAGTCCACGCTGGTGCGCTGTCTGACCGGCGTGCAGTCGCCCGACACCGGGCAGATCTTGTTCCGCGGCGAACCCGTCCGGCTGCGCTCCCCCGAGGACGCCCGCAAAATGGGCATCGAGACCGTCTACCAGGATCTGGCACTGATCGACGATCTGGCGGTGTGGCAGAACCTGTTCCTCAACCGGGAGCTGGTCTATCCGCTGGGAATCGTCAACCGGCGCAGGATGATCAGCCGCAGCGCGGAGATCATGCGCGAACTGGACGTGGACGTGCCCACGGTGCGCACGACCGTGCGACGGATGAGCGGCGGCCAGCGCCAGTCCATCGCGATCGCCCGCGCGGTGGCGTGGGGCGAGGCGATGGTGATCATGGACGAGCCGACCGCGGCGCTGGGCGTCCGGGAGACCGCTGCGGTGGAGAAGCTGGTGCGCAAACTGCGCGAGCGCGGCGTCACCGTGCTGATCATCAGCCACGATATGGCGCAGGTGATGCGGATCTGCGATAACGTCCGGGTGCTGCGGCGCGGTAGATCGGTAGCGGCGCATCCGATATCCGAGGTCGATGGAGACAAGTTGGTCGGGCTGATCACCGGGGCGACCCCTGGGAACCTGGAGACCGCGGAGGCGGAGTCGTGAGCGAACCAATAAGCCAGCGCGCCACGCGCACGACGGAGCCGGGCGCCAGCGAGGCGGAGTCGTGAGCGCAGCGAAGCGGAGCGAACCAATAAGCCAGCGCGCCACGCGCACGACGGAGCCGGGCGCCAGCGAGGCGGAGTCGTGAGCGTTGTCGTGATCGGCTCGGTGAACCGGGACGTGGTGAGCGAGGTGGCGCGGCTGCCCGCGCCGGGCGAGACGGTGCTGGCATTGGGCTCGCGAACCAATCTGGGCGGCAAGGGATCCAATCAGGCCGTCGCGGCCGTCCGTGCCGGGGGTCGAGTCGAGTTCATCGCCCGCGTGGGCGCCGATGCCGATCCCGGACTGTGGAAGTCGTTGCTGGAGTATGGCATCGGACTCGCCGCCGTGCGCGAGGTCCCCGACACCCGGACCGGGACCGCGTACATCACGGTGGCGGGCGGCGAGAATCAGATCGTCGTGGATCCGGGCGCGAACTTCCGCTGGGAGACCGATCACCAACTCGACGCACTGGTCGCCGAGACCGACCTGATCGGCACGGCGCAGGTCGTGGTCGCGCAGCTGGAAGTGCCTCTGCGCGTGGTGCATTGGGCCGCGGCGCGGGCCCGGCGATTCATTCTCAATGCCGCCCCGGCCACACAGCTGCCGGACGACCTGCTGCGCCGCTGCGATCCGCTGATCGTCAACGAATCGGAGCTCGCCGCCTTCGGCGGCGTGGTCCCGCACACGCCCGAGAAGGCCTTCGAACAGGCACGCGCACTGTGCCTGAGCGGGGTGCCGTCGGTAGTGGCGACGCTCGGCTCCGCGGGCTCGGTGTGGGCGCGGCGCGAGTCGGGATACAACGCGGTAGCGGGCGCGTATCAGCCGGCGCCCCGGGTGGAATCGGTGGATTCGACCGGCGCGGGCGATGCCTTCGTCGGGGCCCTGGCCACGGCGCTGGCCGAAGGCACGGACCTCGGCGAGGCGGTCCGGACCGCCACCGCGGCCGGCGCCCTGGCCGTGCAGGCGCCCGGCACCCACAGCTCCTACCCCACCCGCGAGCAGATCGCGGCGACACTACCGACAGTGCCCGAGTCTCAGCCCCTCAGTTAGAGATTCGCGTCCCGGGCTGGGCACGAGATGAGAGCCGAGCACCCCCCTTGCAATGCTTTTCGACAGGAGTCCCACCATGCGCACCACCGGCATCATTCACGCCGAACTAGCCTCGGCCCTCACGGGCCTGCGCCACACCGACCTGTTCGCGATCAGCGACTCCGGACTGCCGGTACCGACCGGGGTGCCCGTCATCGATCTGGGCATCAGCTACGGATTCCCACACTTCGAACCGGTCCTGGACCTGATCCTGCACGAGGTCACCATCGAAGCCGCCTGGGCCAGCCGCGAGGTCTCCACCGAAAACCCGGACACCGCAACCCTTCTCGACGAACGAGTACACGCCGAGCTGATCGACCACGAGGATTTCAAGCACCGCATCGCCGATTGCCGCTTCGTCGTGCGGACCGGCGAGGCCCGCCCCTACGCGAATGTGCTGCTTCGCGCGGGAGTGCCCTGGTTGTAGGTCACTGCGTGCCCCCTCCGCCAGCGGCCGGATATACCCGGGCGGATCGGACAACCCGCGCGTGATCCCCGATCCAAATTCGTTTTGCTGACGAATAACCACTGTTTGTGCGTCATCACCTTCACGACCCGACGGCAGGGACCCACGACAGTGACCAACAGCATGATTCAGGAGAAGCAGGCGCCCGCAATCCCGGCGACGGCCGATCGCGCGGTGCTGTCGCCACGCCGAATCCGCACCGTGCTGACCGGGCTGATGCTCGGCATCTTCCTGGCCGCGCTCGATCAGAACATTGTGAGCGTGGCGATCGTGCGAATCGCCAACAGCCTGCACGGATTCGATCAGCAGGCCTGGGCGACGACGGCGTACCTGATCACCGCGACGATCACCACCCCGCTGTACGGCAAGCTGGCCGATATCTACGGGCGTAAGCCGCTGTATCTGACGTCGATCGCGCTGTTCCTGATCGGGTCCGCGGCCTGCGCGTTCGCCACCTCGATGTACGAGCTGGCCGGGTTCCGGGCGTTCCAGGGTCTGGGTGCGGGTGGGCTGATGGCGCTGGCGTTCACGATCCTGTCCGATATCGTCCCGCCGCGCGAGATCGTGCGGTACCAGGGCGGATTCATGGTGGTGTTCGGCGTCGCGACGGTGCTCGGACCGGTCCTGGGCGGCTTCCTGTCCAACTACGACAGGTTGCTTCTCGTGGACGGCTGGCGGTGGGTATTCCTGGTGAACGTGCCGATCGGGGTGGTCGCGTTCGCGGTGGTCGCGAGGGTACTCAACGTGCCGCACGCGCGCCAGGACCATCGGATCGACTGGTTCGGCACCATAACGCTCACCGCCTGCGTGGTGCCGCTGCTCATCGTGGCCGAGCAGGGCCGCGAGTGGGGCTGGGGCTCGCACCGCGCGCTGATCTGCTACGGGATCGGGGCCGCGGGATTCGTGCTGTATCTGATCGCCGAGTTGCTCATGAAGGATGCGGCGCTGATTCCACTGCGCATGTTCCGCAGCTCGACGTTCAGCGTCTCCATCCTCGGCGGGATGATCGTGGGCGTCGCGATGTTCGGGGTCATCGTCCTGGTGCCGCTGTATTTCCAAGTGGTGCGCGGCTATTCGCCGACTCGCGCGGGACTGCTGATGCTGCCGCTGGTCGTGGGAATCATGGTCGGCGCGCAGCTGTCCGGGGTGGTCACCAAGCTCACCGGGCGGTACAAGATCCTGCCGGTGCTCGGCAGTTTCGCCTTCGCCGCCGGTGCGGGGCTGTTCGGCCGCGTCGAATACGACAGTCCGCTCTGGCAGCCGCTGTTGTATTGCGGGATCATCGGATTCGGTCTCGGTGGCTGCATGCAGACCCTGATCATCGCCGCACAGAACGCCTGCCGCCCCGAGGATCGCGGAACCTCCACGGCTACGGCCACATTCGTGCGTCAGATGGGCGGCACGCTCGGGGTGGCGGTCTTCCTGACCATCCTGTTCAATCTCGTCCCTGGACGAATCGTCGCGGCCTTCGGCGGACATCCGCCGGGCGCGCTCGGCGGTCGCCTCGCCGGACTGCAGCGCGACACCAGCGACATCGCGGCGTTGCCGAAACAGCTCCGGATTCCGATCCTGACCGGATACACCGATGCGATGCGGGAGGTATTCCTCATCGCCGCCGCCGTCGCGGTGCTGGCGGGGATCGTGCTGTTGTTCATGAAAGAGATTCCGCTGCAGGATGATCCGGTCGCCGAGCCGATCATGTCCGTGGCCGTTCCGGATGACGCCGCGGAACTGCTGGACGATCCGGAGTCGGCGTCCGACCACTTCGACGCGCTGCTCGCCCGCGTGGACGCCGGAACCGAGCACTGTGTCCTGGGCCGGGTCCGCCGCGACGACGGCCAGCCCGTCCCGCACGCCGCACTCACCCTGATAGACACACGCGGGCAGCAGGTATCGCGCACGACCGGCGACCCGGACGGCGACTTCCTCATCGCCGCACCGGAACCGGGAAACTACGTGCTGATCGTCTCCGCGCAGGGCCATCAGCCGAACGCCACCGGAGTAGCGATCGGCTGGATGCCAAGGCAATTGGATGTGCTGCTGCACGGCGCTGGAGAGCTCTCGGGCGTGATCCGCTCGGCCACGACCGGCGCGCCGGTCCCGGACACCATCGTTACCCTCACCGACGAACAGGGCGAGGTGGTGGGCACGGCGGTCAGCTCCGTAGACGGCGCCTACCTCTGCCACGGCATCGTCCCGGGCACTTACACCCTGGTCGCCCTCGCGAAACACATGCGTCCCGGCGCCGCCACCCTGACCGTCCCCGGCGGCCGCATCCTGCACCACGACATCGTCCTGGCTCCCCGCGCGGTCCTCGCGGGATCGGTTCTCGCGGACGATAATCGCCCCGTCCACGACGCCCAGATCGCGATCCTCGACGCCACCGGCGACCTCACCGCCACCGTCCGCACCGACGACACCGGCCACTATCTGATCCCCGACCTCGCCGACGGCCAGTACACCGTCGTCGCCCGCGGCTATCCCCCGGTCACCAGCAGCATCACCGTCGCGGGCGGCGAGGCCACCCACCACGTCCGCGTCGGCTACTGGACCGACGCGTGAGCCCGGATCCACGACAATGGGTCGCATCGAAGGCTGACGCCGGAAATTGCTTGCCGGGCAGTCCTACCGACGGGGCCGGACGACGATCGCCGCGCGCCTATACCAGAAATTCGCGGTATTTCCTTGATTGCCCGTGTAGCCCTCGATTTCCGACGCGAACGGCTCGAGCATCGACCTCGATGCGCCCGTGCACAATTCCTCATCCCAGACCTCACGCACCGCGGGCTCACCGGCCGCCCCGGACCGATCGATCAGCCACGTCAATGTGATGTCCGACCAGCGCAGCTCGCCGAGATCTTCCGATCCCGGGTCCACAGGAAGGTCGGCATCCACCGGAAGGCTCGCGGGGTCATCGAAAACGGGCTCCACCATTTCCCCGTCTTCATCGAACTCCATGTCTGCGCTTTCGACGCACTTCCACCCGCCCTCGACGCGCTCCCAGCGCTGACGATAAATCATCATCGAGTACTCGTCCTCCTCGTAGGAGTCCTCGACCTCCGCGAGCGCCAGCGACGTGTCGTATCCCGCGATGTCGGCCGCCGCGAGCATCAGCCCGGTACGGGCAGCATCGCCGCCCTTGAGCTGATCCCACCCGAATCCGTGCTGGGAATACTGATGATCCAGCAGGTAAACGAGTTGATGAGGCGGGCCTATCTCCCGCTGGCGATCGACGGACCACGTCGACAATTCCATCGGTGTTGTGAAATGCGCGCGTAGCTGCTCGGCCAGTAACGCGGCCGACGGATGTGTGGCGAACGCGGCGGTGTCCGGGCGGGTACGCCCCTTCGCCACGAGGTTGTAGGTCAACGTGATCCGGAAACCGTCGGTGACGGGCAGCACCTCATGCTCGCAGTCGCCGTAGAACGCGACGAAGGACAGCTCCTCCGGCGAACCCTGGTCGGTGACCTTCGTGCCCTGCTGCTCGATCACCAACTCACCGCCGGTGAACGCCGAGGGCAGAGTAACCACCAATGTGCCGATCATGCCGTCGGCCTTCTCCGAATCCTGATGGCGCCGAAAGAATTGTCCCGGCTCATACACCAGCATCGAATGCAGCTCCGCGGACAACTCGCAGTCCGGCGCCAGACCCAGCTCGGCCCGAAGTGTGTCCAGCATGGGCAGCAACGTCTCGAGCCACCGCCGCTCGTCGACCGTCACCCGGTCGCGCGGAACCTCCCAGGTGTCACGAACATTCGCGTCCAGGAGGGTTTGCTCCCGCCGACCGTACCGCGCCGGCCGCGCGACCTCGCACAATCGTCGCGCCTGAACCGGCGTCACCGGCAACCGGATCGGCCCCACCCCAACCACCTCGATCACCAGGTTCTCCGCCGAGCTCGTCCGGCGCGTAGCAAATGACCCCGCCGCCGGCACCGAACCCATGAGCTCGCTGATCACCCGTAAAGTCTTGTCCGTCATGCACTTCTCTCGTGTTCGACAACCTTTGCAGGCATCCTCGCAGGACCCACCGACAATCCGGCCCCGAGGCGTATCGAAGAGTTTTGACGTCGTGATCTGCGGCGAGCACCGGGTGACCGTAGTCGCCTTCCGCGGTCATGGACACCGGCCTGCCCAGCCGACGCCCGATGCCGCTCGCCGCCGGGAGGATAGCTTCACCTGGCGCCGGATCTCGGTGAGCGGTTCGCCGATACCGTTGCCGCTCACCGAGATTTGATATCGACTGACCTGGGGCAGGGTCAGATCACCGGGACGATTACCGAGGTTTCGGCCTCGGATTCGGGGACCTGGCTGGGGTCGTTGAGATAGATGTTGAAGTGGTGGGTCGAGAGGTCGTCGGTGCGGGAGATGCGCAGGCCGTTGTCGTCGATGAAGGCGGCGATCTGGTCGTGGGCCTGTGGGATCACCTGGGCGAAGGGGCCTTTCACGGTGGCCGATACCGCGCGGCGGGCCGGGAGGTGCAGCGCGATGAGCGGGGACTGGACCTCGGTGCCAGGGGTGGTTTCCACGAAAACCGACTCGTCGACGTCGGATTCGCGGAATTCCGCGTCGTGCTCGATGCATCCGCCGGGGCCGATTATCGAGATGTGCTGGCGCTGAAGTTCGGGCATGAAGCGGGCCCAGAGTTCCCCTTCCGCCGCGTAGTTGGCGAGGGTGCCGCGCAGGGTCACCAGCGTCTGGGCGGGGATATCGATCAGTTTCACGTCGGTCATGGTGTGCTCCAGAGTGTTTCGGTCGAGTAGGTGCTCGATGAGGGTCAGCCGGTGCCGGGCCGCGGCGGACTCGTCCACCAGCGCCAGGCGCTGCGAGCGCAGCGCCTCGGTGTAGGCGGGGGTGCCGTAGACGGCGAGCAGGGCTCCGATGGCGGACACGCCGAACCCGACGTCACGCAGCTGCCGGATGCGGCTGGCCTCGCGTAGCTGCCGCGGCGAGTACCAGCGATATCCGGTGATGTTGTCGACGACTGCGGGAATCAGCACCCCGCTGGCGTCGTAATGCCGCAGCATGCGCACGCTGATCCTGCTCAGCGAGGAGAAGCGCCCGATGGACATCAGGTTCGAGGGGTCGGTCACGCCAGTGAGTCTGCGGTCTCACATGGTGTCAGAGTCAAGCGACACACGCGTTCGGGCGAACCCACCCACCAAAGTCCGTGCGGCCAACGCATGGTTCGGGCTCGCTCGTCGCGTCCGGACGTCAGCTGGGAATGGGGTCGAAGAAGGAGTAGATGCGGTGGATGGTGTGGGTGCCCCTGCGCACCGGCGCCCGACGGCGTGACCGGCTCGGTACCGCCGTGCCCGGTCACGCTGTCTCGGTGAAGAATTGCGTGCGGATCTGGGCTGCTTCCCCAAATGCCACCGGCTCGAACCGGGTGACAGTGCCGACGACCAGCGCAGCACGCAAGTCATATTTCTCCTCGGTTCAATTCGCATAACTATCCGACGCCGCCCGGTACACGAACACAGACCGACGGGTATCGATGGAGGTAGACGGATCGAACGGCAACAAAGGCGGTTGCGGTGCGAATGGATCTGGAGACGAGAATCGGTGCGGCGGCGGAGTGGCTGTACCGGAATCAGATGTCCGACGAGCCCGGGGGCACGGGCTGGGGCTGGCTTGCGGACGTGCCACCGAATGCGATGAGCACGGCGGAGGTCGTGTGCGCGCTACGGGTCTGCGGGCGGGAAATCCCTTGGGCGCAGGAGGTTTCCGAACTGTTGCGCCAGCCGTTGCTGGACGGGGGCGAGCGCATGGCGCCGATCGATACGTCCTGGCGATTGCGGGCATTGCGCGAACTGGGGGCCCAGGCAGACGACGCCGATGAGGTGGAGCTGCGCGAGTCGTTACTCGCGGCGCAGGACGCCGACACCGGCGGATGGCCGATGTCGAGCCGGTCGGGGCCCGTGTCGGTCATGGCCACCGCCAACGCGATTGCCGCGCTCGATGCGGCCGCATCCTCCGATGAGGATGTGGCACAGGCGATTCTGTGGGGCGCGGGCTGCCTGGTGGCCGCGATACTGGACCACGATCCACGCCCTCGGCCGCTCTATGAGTCGGCCTATGTGGTGGCCGCGCTGGTCCGGCCCGAGATCGCCGCGATCGGCGGGGAACGCTTCGCCCACGCCCGCGAGCTGGCCGTCTGCCGCTTACTCGCAGCGTTGCGGCGCGGTGATGCCGGCGTCGCGAAGGAGACGTTCGTCCGGGACGGCGTCGCCGAGAGCTGGCGGCATCTGACGCTGCACACCGCGCTCGGCGCGGTCCTGGCCGCCGAGCCCCGGTCGATCGCCGATCCGGCGGTATCACAGGCGCTCACGACCCTGCTCGACCTGCAGGAAACCGATCGCATGCACGCCCAGTACGGCGGATTCCGTACCTCACCGGACGGATATGTGACCACCTCTGCCACGGCACAGGCCCTGACGGCAATGACACTCGCCAAGCAGGGATCGGACGAAATCCCGTCCCCGGCAAGGAATCCGAGAGCTCGAGAACGCTCCCGAACGGCCCACCTGGCCGAACCACACCGGCTGGCCATCGCGGGCGGCCGCCCGGTGGTCATGAACGCCCACGCCGGTGCCGCCCTGTGGATCTGCGGCGTCGCCGCCGGACTGACCATCGCGGCCATGGCAATCGTCTTCTCCGGCCACCTCGGCCAGATCGGCAGCCGCGCACTGACCGCATGGGGAATGCTGTTCGTAGCCCTGGGCACCTACGCGGGCATCGGAACCCGATTGCCACGAATACCCCGCGGCCAGATCGCCACCACGATATTCGGCACCTACACCGCAGTTGTCCTGCCGCTCATCGCCTTTCTGCTGCGGTGAATCGAACGGGTAGCCACCTCCACGACGCAGTTCCCGGGAATGCGAAAGCCTCGTGCTCGACATCGACGACACAGCTCTGAAAGCTCTGGATAACCATCGTCCACCGACACTCGAAGCTCGGCTACCGCGTCGCCCTCGAACCAGTCGGCGACACCGCATGATTCGCACCTCCCGCGCAGGGTTGTCGATTCGATGGGTCTATCGGGTTGCGATGCGGCTATGGGTTGGGGTGCGGCGGGGGTACAGGGCGCTGTGTAGCGGGGGGCCCAGGACGCGGCGCAGCGCGTGCGGTGTCATGGCAGTGACGGGGGCGAGGGGGTTGAGGTACCTGGTAAAGATCACTCCACCGATCAGAGCGACGGCGGCGGTGGCGCGTTCGGTGGCGTCGGGGCCGCCCAAATATTCAGCAAGTCCGCTGATTACCTCGTTCTCCAGGTAGTCGCGCAGGACGCGCATGACGTCTTCGTCTCGGGCTGCCAGCCGGTTCTCGGCGGGATCGGTGGCCTCCCAGCCGTCGACGACCGAGCACAGCAGCCGGTCGGCCAAGCCCTCCGCCGGACCGTCCACGACCGCGGCCAGGTTGAGCGTGCGACTGCAGGCCACGCGCATGACCTCGACGAAAAGGCCTTGTTTGGTACCGAAGTGATAGATGACCGCCGCCGAGTCGACCCCGGCTCGCGCGGCCACCGCGCGCACCGTTGTACGCCGGAAACCGTGACGCAGGAACAGCTCCTGCGCCGCCTCCGCGATGTGTTCCCGCGTAGGCGGACGGCCCCTCGGGCGACCACGCGATTTATTCAGCATCGTTGAATTCCACGACTCGTGGGTGCCAGTGTCAAGCACGCCCCACCCACGAAGATCGAAGGAGTCACGCACATGCTCATCACAGTGTTCGGAGCCACCGGCCCGACCGGCCGCCAACTGACCGACCAGGCACTCGCCGCAGGCCACCACGTCACCGCCGTAGCCCGGCGGCCGGAGAAACTCACGCCCCGTCCAGGCCTGACCTTGGCCCGAGCGGACGTCGCCGATCCCGAAGCCGTCGAGGCTGTGGTCGCCGGCAGCGACGCTGTGCTGTCCGCCCTCGGCGCAGCACCGACCCGGGGACCTGTCGACACATACTCCACCGGTACCGGGCACATTGCGGAGGCGATGCACCGGCAGGGTGTGAAGCGGCTGATCGTGATCAGCTCGAGCGTCCTCGATCCCGGTTGGAGGCCGAGCAACGCCGTCTTTTTCAACAACGTGTTCGACCCGTACGTGAACCGGGTCCTGGCCCGTACCGCCCACGAGGACATGCGGCGGATGGAGGCCGCAGTCCGCGCCAGCGAGTTGGACTGGACGATTGTCCGACCCTCCGGTCTTTTCGATCACCCGGACGTGACCGACTACGTGACAGACGAGAACAGCGCCGACGGGGTGTTCACTGCCCGATCCGACCTCGCCGCAGCCATGCTCGGACAGCTCACGGACGGCCGCTTCACCCGCAAGGCGATAGGTGTCGCGACAACCCAGATCAAGCCCAATATCGCCAAGCTGATCTGGAGCGAGGCCACCCGGAAGCGGTAGTAGACCTATGGCGACGCTGTCGGCGGTGAACGCTGAAATTCCTTCCACGATAAAAGGATTGAGCACAATGTCTGTGTCGTTGTCGGCCTCGGCCGAGGCCTTCTTGGCCGAGAACCACGCCTGCACGCTGACCACCGTGCGACCCGACGGGTCGCCCCACGTGGTGCCCGTGCGATTTACCTGGGATCGCACGTCCGGGTTGGCGCGCGTCATGACGATCAAGTCGCGACGCAAGGCTAGGAATATCCTGGCCGGCCCCGGCGGCCGCGTCGCGATCTGCCAGACGGCAGGTTTTCGGTGGCTGACGCTCGAAGGTCCGGCCGTCGTATCAGATGATCCGCGGCGCATAGCCGAGGGCGTGCGCCGGTATACCAGCCGCTACTCGTCCCCGCCGCCCAGCCCGCCAGGGCTGGTGGTGATCGAGGTCGCGGTGGACCGGGTCATAAGCCCGGACAACTGATCCGGGTATCGCGGCCCAGAGCATCCGGGTTACCAATCCCCAATCATCATCAACACAAGGGAACATCATGACGCAACTCGATAGCAACGACGACGATCGGCCGGTCACCTTGATCAACGTATTCGAGGTTCCAGCCGACCAGGTCGACGAGGCCATCACCCAATGGCGTATCCGCGCACAGCTCATGGCGAGTGCTCCCGGATTCCGAGACTCACGACTGCATCGGGCGATCTCTTCGACGGCGCGGTTCCAACTTGTCAACGTTGCGCATTGGGACAGCCAGGCCGATCTGGAAGCGGCCCAAGCCGACCCCGCGTTTCGAGCTATGGCGGAGAACGCCCAGTTGTCGGTTTCAGCCAACCCGGCAGCTTATGAGGTCGTGGTCGAACTTCTTAGAAACGACTCGGAGCCGCCGGAATTCGACGGCTCCGAGCTCCCGGAAAATGGGGACCGGTAGTTCACACCGGCCCTCGCCGCCACCACCCGCGCCGCTTTCCCCGGCCTCCCGCCCGCAGCACTCGCTCTCGCCCTGCGAATCTGGGGTCGCATGCACGGCCTCGTCGCCCTCGAGGTGCACGGCCACCTCGGCCCGCAGACCAGCCGGCCCGTGGCTCTGTACCACGCGGAAATGCTCGACCTGGCGGACTCCCTCGGCCTGGGTTGAGCCTCGCGCTCGGCCCGTTGCGGTTTCGCATCAAGATCGGGACGCGGCGGAGGGGCCGCGGAGCGCGTAGGCGGAGAATGTGATGTGATCGAGGAATCCAGATCCACTCCCGGGAAGGGACTCCACACTCGTGATCATCCAGCGAGAGACCCAGATGTCGCTCGTCGTGCGCACGGACTTCTCCGATGAACAGGCTTGGGAGGCTTGCCGTTCAGCGATCGAGAAGTCCGCGGTCGAGGCGATCGGGCACCCCGACAACTTCGTCGAGTTCGTGGACAATCCGGAGTACCGCGACATCACGGTGCAGCAGTTCCTCGACGAGCTCCCCGAGGGAGACGAGGATGAGAACGACACGTACGTCATGCTGGCGGACCAGCAGACCATGACGAACGCGGATTATCCGGTGCTCGTACTCGACCTGTTCGACGCGGGGCGCGGGACGACCGCGCGCGTCGCCTCGTCCGAGTTGTGGGAAGTGGTCGGCAATCTCGACAACGCCAACATGGATGTCCGGGACTACGCGGACGCCGCGGGCGAAGACGGCGTATTCCGTAACTTCCCCTGATCCGTTTCGCGCCCGAAGTCCGCGGCGTCACCCGGATTTCGGGCGCTTCCGCCGCGCCGGCGCGCCGAGAGTCGCCGACAGCTGATCGGCCACCGTGCGCGTGAACTCTCCCGCCTCGCGTAAATGGTTGCCCAGGCGCTGTTTCGGGGCGGAGACGTTGATGGCGGCGACGACGTCGCCGCGGAAGCCGTAGACCGGCGCGGACACACCGACCAGCCCGGGCTCGAATTCCTCGTCCACCGAGGCATATCCGCGCTGCCGGATGTCGGCGACCCTGCCCAGCAGGAACTCCAACGTCAGCCAGTCCGTATCCGCCTGTGCGCCAACGGGTATCGCGGTGGCGATCGGCGACGCGGGACGGTCCGGGGGAAACAGGTCCCACCAGCGGGTGATGGTCTCGTCGTCCCATTCGCTCATCAGGGTGCGGCCCGCGGAGGTGGTGTAGGGGTCGACCGAGGTGCCCTCCCAGCCGATGCCGCGGAAGGCGTGCGTCGCCAGCTCGCTGTGCAGGGTCAGCACCCGGTTGCCGCGCAGGACGCACAGGTGGGTGGTCTCGTTCAGGCCTCCCACCACCTTGCGCAGGTACGGCGCGGACACATGCGCCAGCTGAGTTTCGGTGGCGTGCGTGGCCAGGGCGAACAGCCGCCAGCCCGGGCGGTAGGCCTTGGTGTCCTCGTCGCGGGCCACCAGACCGGCCTCGGCGAGCGTGGCCAGCGCGCGGGAGACCTGCGCCTTGTCGCGCCCGGCCAGCTCGGCGATCCGGGAGACACCCAACCCGGCCGCGGCATCGGGCCGCGCCAGCACCTCCAGCAGCTCGACATCGCGGATCAAACCGGAGCTGTAGGTCCGCTGATCAGCCATTACTCCCCCTATCGGAGCTCACGGCGGGGCCGACGACCCCGCCTCGCAGTCGGACGGTCCATCTCACGCCGTAACCCCACGGTTCGGCCGCCGCCCGCGTCATTGTGTTGATTATCGTGCAACAGTGGTTGCTTGAATGTCAATGCTCGCGATACCTTCGCTCCATTGAAGTGCCGTGGCTCACACCGCCCCCATCGGTGTGCCACGGCATGCTGCAGGAAGAGAGTGCATTGCAATGACGAGTGCCGAAATCCACGATCCCGCCGAACCCGTCGTAGGCCCCAAGGCCTGGCGGTTCCTGAAACGGCTCACGGCCGTGACCGCGGGCGGAATGTTCATCGACGGCTACATATTCGCGGTCATCGGCGTGACGATGGCGCTGCAGACGTTCAAGGACGATCTGCACGTCACCACCACCTGGGCGGGCCTGATCTCCTCCGCCACGCTGATCGGAATCTTCATCGGCGCAACCACTTTCGGCTGGCTTACCGACAGGGTCGGCCGCAAGGCGATGTTCCTGGGCGACCTGGCCGGGTTCGCGATCGCCTCGGTGCTGATGTTCTTCGTGCAGTCCTCGTGGCAGATGTTCGCGCTGGGCCTGATCATGGGCCTGGCGGTCGGCGCCGACTACGCGATCGGTTCGCCACTGATCACCGAGTTCTCCCCGACCTCGCTGCGCGCCCGGCTCACCTCGTTCCTCCAGATCGCATGGAACGTCGGCTATGTCGTGGCCTTCCTCATCGGCTACCTGATCACCCGCGCCTACCCGCACGAGTGGCGGCTGGTCCTGGTCTCGGCCTTCATACCGGCGGCGCTGTGTCTGATCGCCCGGCACGGACTGCCCGAATCGCCGCGCTGGCTGCTGTCCCAGGGTCGCCGCGAGGAGGCCGAAGCCGTTCTCGCGCAGCTGGATTGGTCGCTGGAATCCGGCGACTTCCAGGCCGAGCAGCCCGAGGAGGCGAAGTTCTCCACGATCTTCTCCCGCGACTACATCGGCCGCACCTTCTTCGTCTCGATGTTCTGGACGTGCCTGGTACTGCCGTACTTCGCGATCATCTTCTTCCAGGCCGACGTGCTGAAGGCCCTGCACATGACCAATCCGATCGTCTCCGCGCTGGTCGGCACGATCGTCGCGCTGGCCGGCGCGGTGCTGGGCTGGTACCTGATCGAGCGGGTCGGGCGGCGCCGACTGCTGATCGTGCCGCTGTGGATCACCGGCATCGCGCTGCTGATCGTCTCGTTCGACGCCTCGCTGCCGCGGCTGATCGTGGCTGTCGCATTCTTCGTCTACCTCTTCGCCTACGGCGTGGCCTCCATCCTGTGCGGCGTATACCCGATGGAGCTGTTTCCGACCGCGGTGCGCACCAGCGGCGTCGGATTCTCCAGCTCGGTCAGCCGGATCGGCGCGGCCATCGGCACCTTCCTGTTGCCGATCGCGTTGAACCACTGGAGCGTCGGCGGCACCATGGCGGTGATGGGCGCGGTGTGCATCGCGGGCGCGATCGGCTCGCAGTACCTGGCGCCGGAGACGACCGGCCGTTCCCTGGCCGAGGTCAGCTCCAAGGCCGCCCGCGGTGTCATCCGCACGACCGCGGAGCGGCGGACCGCTGCGAGCCCGGCCACCGAGCCCAAGGTCGCCTGACCCGGCCGCTCGACCGAACCACCAACCCCTGCAACACCTTCGGAGGTGACAGCCATGGCCCGGCACACCGGTGTCGAACTCGGCGAATCGTTCATCGATCCCGGCGTCAACGCGGCGCACATCAATACCGTCCTCGGCCCGCGCGGCAGCGCCGCCGAAACGGCGTGGACCACCAGTCTGGCCACCCCGTCGGCGGGTTACGAACGCTTCGTGGTGATCATGCGCCCCGGTGTGCCGGTTCAGCCGTTCACCGTCTTCGTCTCCAAGGCCGCACCCGTCGACGACCGGCACGGCGAAATGATCTGGGGCCCTGCGCAGGCCGGGGTCGCCGCGGGCGTGGCCGACGCGGTCGCCGCGGGCACCGTCGCCCCCGACGAGGTCTCCGATCTGCGCCTGATCGTCGCGGTCTGGGTCAACCCGAAGGCCGACGACGCGGAGGCGGTCTACCGCAACAATCGCCTCGCCACCGCGACGGCGCTGGCCAACGGTGCGGCCCGGTACCCCGACGTCGACACCGTGCTGAAAACCCGTGGGCAGATCGGTAATCCGTTCTTCACCCCAGCCGACGGCGGCGCCCCCGGCACCGAAACCACCCCGGAGGACCCGAAATGAAAATCACCGCGATTCGTACCCGGAAACTACGTCAGGAACTCGATCCGCCCTTCTTCGCGGCCTGGGATCCGGTGCCGCGCAGGCATTTCGACGCCACCATCGTCGAGGTGCACACCGACGAGGGCATCGTCGGCATCGGATCCGGCGACACCATGGACGGTTTCGCCGCCTACGAGGACCTGTTCATCGGCACCGATCCGCTGAACATCATCGAGCAGGTCCGGCGGATCGAGACCATCAACTTCCACGCCGGGCGTTTCTGGCCGCTCGAGGTCGCGCTGTGGGACATCATCGGCAAGGCCGCGAACATGCCGGTGGCACAGCTGTTCGGCGGCGCGGAGCGCAAGATCCTGGCCTATGCCTCGACCGGGGAGCTGCGCACGCCCGAGCAGCGTGCCGAATCCGCCCTGGCCATCCGCGAAGCCGGCTTCCGGGCCATGAAAATCCGTGTGAATCCCCATGATTCGCGCGCCGGGCTCGCCGCGGTGCGCGCGGCCCGCGAGGCCGTCGGCGACACCATGGAGATCATGGTCGATCTCAACCAGTCGTGGCGGATGGCCGGGGACACCCAGGTCCCCGCGGATTATGTGACCGCCCGCCGCCTCATCGAGCAGTTCCGCGACCTGGACGTGTACTGGGTCGAGGAGCCGCTGCCCTACGTCGATCGCGACGGCCTGCGGCGGCTGCGCGCCGAGACCGGGATGCGGATCTCCGGCGGAGAGATGATCTCCTCGCTGCCCGAGGTCATCGACTACCTCGAGCACGACGTGCTGGACATCTACCAGATGGACGTGGTGCTCGCGGTCGGCATGCACCGTGCGCGGACCCTGGGCGAGCTGGCCATCGCCAAGAACCGCCGCTTCACCCCGCACTCCTGGACCAACGGCATCGGCGTGCTGGCCAATCTGCACGTCAGCGCCGGAATCGGCGGGGGGCCGTACTTCGAATTCCCCTACGATCCACCGGGCTGGACGCCCGAGCGCCGGGACTTCATGCTGACCCGCCCGGTAGAGGTCGATACTGAGGGCTACCTGCATGTTCCCGACGCACCCGGGATCGGATTCGAACTCGACGAGGAGGCGTGCCGCCGATGGGCACTGTGAACTGGCACGAGCGGGCCGAGCGCGCCGACCTGCCGAATCAACTCTTCATCGACGGGAAATTCGTCGATGCCGCCGACGGCGGGACCTTCGAGAAGTACTCCCCCATCGACGGGCGGCTGCAAGGCGTCGTTGCGTCCGGGCAGGCCGCCGATATCGACGCCGCGGTGTTCGCCGCGCGCCGGGCATTCGAGGACGGCCGCTGGTCCGGGCTGGATCCGGCCGTGCGCAAGGCGCACCTGCTGCGGTTCGCCGACGAGATCGAGCGCGCCGCCGAGCGCCTCGCCCTGGCCGAGACCCTGGATGTCGGCAAGCCGATCGCCAACACCCTCGCCGTCGACGCGCCCGGCACGGCGAACACGATCCGCTGGTATGCCGAGGCTATCGACAAGACCTACGACGAGATCGCCCCGGCCCCCGCCAAGCGCCTCGCGCTCATCACTCGCGAGCCGCTCGGCGTGGTCGGCGCGGTCGTGCCGTGGAACTACCCGTCGATGATCGCGTCCTGGAAGATCGGTCCCGCCCTGGCGGCGGGCAACACCTTCGTGCTCAAACCGGCCGAGCAGTCCCCGCATTCGGCGCTGGTACTGGCCGAGGCCGCGCAGCGCGCCGGGCTCCCCGACGGCGTGCTGAACGTGGTCACCGGATTCGGTGAGACCGCCGGGCAGGCCCTGGGCCGTCATCTGGACGTGGACAAGATCGCCTTCACCGGGTCCACCCGGGTGGGAAGGCTGTTCCAGCAGTACGCGGCGGAATCCAACGGCAAGCAGGTGGCCATCGAGGCGGGCGGCAAGTCGCCGCAGCTGGTGCTGGACAGCGCCGGAGATCTGCAGCGCATCGCCGAAACCGTGGCCTGGGGCATCTATTACAACGTCGGGCAGACCTGCAACGCCGGCTCCCGCCTGATAGTGCACGAATCCCTAGCGGACGAATTGGTCACGCGCATCGCCGAATTCGCGGCCAGGACGTTCGTCCCAGGAGATCCGCTGGACGAGAACACCCAGTTCGGTGCGATCGCCGACGAGCAGCAGCTCGCCAGCGTGACCGGCTATCTGGAACAGGGCCGCCGCACCGCCCGCCTGGTGACCGGCGGCAACCGCGTGCGCACCGAATCCGGCGGCTACTACGTGCAACCGACGATCTTCTCCGAGGTGGATAACGATTCCACGCTCGCGCAGGAGGAGATCTTCGGGCCCGTGCTGACCGTGACCACCTTCACCACCGAGGAGCAGGGGGTGGCGCTGGCCAACGACACCCGCTACGGCCTGGCGGCCTCGGTATGGACCACCGATCTGTCTGCCGCCCACCGGGTTTCGCGCCAGCTACGCGCGGGGACGGTGTGGGTCAACACCTTCGACGAATCGAGCGTGATCACCCCGTTCGGCGGCTTCAAGGAGACCGGACTCGGGCGGGACAAATCCCTGCACGCCCTCGACGCCTACACCGCACTGAAGACCACCTGGATAAATTGGGAATAACTGAGATGACACTGAATTCGACCCCGCTCATCGGGTTCATCGGCCTCGGCCACATGGGCGGGCACATGTCCGCGAACCTCGTGCGGGCCGGGCATCGCCTGCTCGTGCACGACCTCAACGCCGAGGCTG
This sequence comes from Nocardia albiluteola, assembly GCF_018860155.1. Taxonomy (GTDB): domain Bacteria; phylum Actinomycetota; class Actinomycetes; order Mycobacteriales; family Mycobacteriaceae; genus Nocardia; species Nocardia albiluteola. The sequence goes on along the minus strand of NZ_JAHKNI010000004.1, from coordinate 216,865 downwards.
TGCAGCGCCTGGTCGATCTCGGCGCCGAGCGCGCCGAGTCGATCGCCGAGCTGGCCGCCGCCTGCGACGTCGTGATCACGATGCTGCCCGGGCCGCCGCAGGTCGAGGCCGTGATCCGGGAGATGGGTCCGCTGCTGCGGCCCGGCTCGGTGTGGGTGGACATGTCCACCTCCACCCCGGCCGCCGCCCGTGTGCTGGACGACCTGCTGAGCGAGCGCGACGTCTCCCGCCTCGACGCGCCGGTGTCGGGGATGGCCAAGGGCGCCGCCTCGGGCATGTTGCAGATCTTCGTCGGCGGCGAGACCGCGGTGCTCGAGCGGGTGCGGCCGCTGTTCGAGGTGATGGGCGATCCCGAGCGGGTGCTGCACGTCGGCGGGCTCGGCGCGGGGTACACCGTCAAGCTGATGATCAACCAGCTGTGGTTCTCGCATCTGGTCGCCGCGGCCGAGGTGCTGACCGTCGGGGTGAAGGCCGGGGTCGACCTCGAGGTACTGCACCGCTCGCTGCTGGCCAGCCCGGCCGCGAGTTCGTTCCTGGCCAACGATCTGCCCTCGATCTTCGCCGATGACTACGACGAGTCCTTCGCGATGAAGCTGGCATGCAAGGATCTCGGCCTCTCGATCGATCTGGGCCGCGATGTCGGTGTGCCGACGCCGATCTCGGCGCACGTCGAGCAGATCTATCGCACCGCGCTGGCGAAATACGGCCCCGATTCCGGCGAGATGATTCCGGTGCGGCTGGCCGAGGAGTACGCCGGGCTGCTGCTGCGTCCGGCCGAGGCGCAGGAGACGGCGGCATGACCGAACATCATTGCGGCTACGCACATTCGGTGCACGCCGAGAACTGGGACATCACCACCCGAACCCAGGTGATCGCCGGGGCCGGGTCGGTCGCGCGGCTGGGCGGGCTGCTTCACGAGCGGGGCGCGCGGCGGGTGCTGATCGTCACCGATCCGGGCCTGCGCAAGACCGGCATGGTGGACGACGTCGCCGCGACGATCACCACCGCAGGGCCGGCGGTGACGATCCACAGCGAGATCCCCGCGAATCCGTCGACGGCCTCGCTGGACGTGGCCACAGCGGTCGCGCGGGATGCCCGCGCCGATTTCGTCGTCGCGATCGGCGGCGGCTCGGCGCTGGACGCGGCGAAGGCCGTTGCGCTGCTGGCCCACACATCGCTGTCGGCCGAATCGCTGGACGGCTCTGAGGAATTCGACGCCCCGACGGTACCGCTGGCGGCCATCCCGACTACGGCCGGAACCGGCGCGGAGACCAACGGTTTCGGCGTCATGGAGAGCGCCGACCATCGCAAGGTGTACATCGGCACCGCCGCGACGACCCCCGAACTGGTGATCCTGGACGCCGAGCTGACGGTCGGGCTGCCCGCGAAGGTCACCGCGGCGGCGGGTTTCGACGCGATCATCCACGGCGCGGAATCGCTGCTTTCCCAGGGCGCTACCTCGCTCTCGCGCGCCTACGCCACCGAATCGCTGCGGCTGACCGTCGCGGCCCTGGCCGACGCGGTGGCCGACGGCTCCGATATCGAGGCCCGCAGCCGCATGCTGATCGGCTCGCACCTGGCCGGGCGCGCCCTGTCGCTGAGCGGACTGGGCCTGGTCCACGGCATCGGGCATTCGATCACCGCCACCACCGGCACCCCGCACGGCGTCGCGCTGGCCTCGATCGCGGGTCCGGCGCTGGCCTTCGGAGCCGGTGCGGCACAGGCGAAGTACGCCGATCTGGTCCGGGTGCTGGATCTGGACGGCGACGGTGCGCGCGCGGCGCAGCGGATCGAGGAGATCGCGGCCACGGTCGGCCTGCCCACAAACCTGGGTGAGCTGGGCGTGGGCGAGGAGCTCGTCGAAACCCTGGTCACCAAGACCCTCGCGGACGCGGTCACCAACAACACCCCGCTGCGGCCCAGCGCCGAGCAATTGGCGGCGCTGTTGCGGGCCAGCATCCGGAGCCCCGGTAAGGACCAATGACCGACAGCCGCACCGCGGGAAGCCTCGATGTCGTTGCCATCAGGGCATCCGTGTGGCCGACGTCCGATCCGATGTGCTCCCGCGACCGGCGAAAGCCCATGAGCCAAAGGCGCATCCAACCCAGGCTGCGGTATCACGCACGAGTTCCGCATCTCACGCCGTGATCCGGACCGTGTCATCCGATCGTTCCGCGCGCCAACGAGAGCTGAGAGTCGAGCAGCACGTGCGGACCGACGATCCGGACCGCTCGACGACGACACCGCCCGCGGGCCGTGTCGGATCACCGGGTGCGAACGCCCGGCTGGATAGCCGACGAAAGAAGGAGAACTGTGATGGCTCACGACCGTGAGTCCGCCCTGGCCCTGGTCGCGGAGCTGCCGCGCGGGCTCTACATCAATGGCCGCTGGCGCGAATCTGCAACGGGCGCACACTATCCCGTGCACAGTCCCGCCGACGGCACGGTGCTGACCGAGGTCGCCGACGCGAGCGTGGCCGATGCGCAGGACGCGCTGACCGCCGCCGAAGCCGCCCAGAAGGACTGGGGTGCAACAACACCGCGGTATCGCGCCGAGCTGCTGCGCAGGGTGTTCGATCGGATCATCGAGCGCACCGAGGATTTCGCGGCGCTGATCAGCCTCGAGATGGGCAAGCCGCTGGCCGAGGCGCGCGGCGAGGTGGCCTACGGCGCGGAGTTCCTGCGCTGGTTCTCCGAGCAGGCCGCTCATCTGACCGGGTCGTATGCCCCGGCGCCGAACGGCGGCTATCGCATCGTCACGGCCAAGCAGCCGGTCGGGCCCTCGCTGCTGATCACCCCGTGGAATTTCCCGCTGGCCATGGCAACCCGCAAGATCGGCGCGGCGCTCGCGGCGGGCTGCACCTGCCTGATCAAGCCCGCACCGCAGACGCCGCTGACGCTGGCGCTGCTGATGCGGATCTTCGATGAGCTGAATGTGCCCGCGGGCGTGGTGAATTACCTGCCGACGCTGGACGCCGCGGCGCAGTCCAAGGCGCTGATGGACGATCCGCGGCTGCGCAAGGTGTCGTTCACCGGATCCACCGGGGTCGGCTCGATCCTGTTGCATCAGGCCGCGGATCGGGTGCTGCGCACCTCGATGGAGCTGGGCGGCAACGGGCCGTTCATTGTGTTCGACGACGCGGACCTGGATGCCGCGGTCGAGGGCGCGATGCTGGCGAAGATGCGCAATGCGGGCGAATCCTGTGTCGCGGCAAACCGATTCCTCGTTCACAGCGCCGTCGCGGAGGAGTTCACGCAGCGGCTGGTGCGGCGTTTCGAGAAGCTGGTCATCGGCGACGCCTTCGACCCGGCCAGCACCGTCGGGCCGCTCATCGATGCCAGGCAGCTGGACAAGGTGACCGAACTGGTGGACGATGCCGTCGCCCACGGCGCGCGAATTCGCGTCGGCGGCAAGGCATCCAGCGGCGCGGGCTACTTCTATGCGCCGACCGTACTGACCGATGTGCCGGAGACGGCGCGAATCGGGCGCGAGGAGATCTTCGGCCCGGTCGCGGCGATCACCACCTTCGACACCGAGGCGCAGGCGCTCGAGCGCGCCAACGCCACCGAGTACGGCCTCGCCGGATACGTGTACACGCGGGACATCTCGCGCGCGCTGCGGTTCGCCGAAGGCCTGGAGTCCGGCATGGTCGGAGTGAACCGCGGCCTGGTGTCGGATCCGGGCGGCCCGTTCGGCGGGGTCAAGGCCTCGGGCCTGGGGCGTGAGGGCGGTGCCACCGGCATCGAGGAATACCTCGAGACGAAGTATCTCGCCGTCCAGTTGTAGAGGCGGGAGGGTGCGGCCCACGCGGATGAGGGCGCGTGGGGCGCACGGACCGCTACTGCCGCCGCAGTTCCATGGCCAGCTCACCGTGGCCGTTGTCGACGAGGAAGCCGAGGAACAGCGCCCGGAACGCCGCCTGCGCCGTCTCGGGTGGAATCGCGCCCGGCACGGCCAGTTCGTGCAATGCCATCCCGTGTGCCAGGGCGGTGAACGCCGCGGCGGCGCCCTCCGGATCCGGCCCGCCGGCTGCCCGCACGCCGGCCACGGCCACCGTCCGGGCAGCGGTCAGCGCGTGCGAGATGGAATCTCGGTATTCCGGATGCCGCGCGGCGTGCAGATACGCCTCGAACAGCGCGAGCGTTTCCGGATCGCGCGGCGCGGCGGTGAAGGCCAGGGCCTCGAGGACTTCGTCGGGCGTGCTGTGCGCCTCGGCGAGCGATTCGGCGAGCCGCACCTGAGCCTGCGCGTCGGTGTCGGTGTAGACCCGCAGCGCCTCCTCGATCAGCGCATCGATCGAGTCGAAGAAGTACCCGACGGTCGTCAGGGGCAGCCCGGCCCGTTCGGTCACCGCGCGGTGGGTCACCCCGGCCACACCGGCGGCCGCGACCACCTCGACGACGGCCTCGAGCAACGCCTCACGCCGCGCCTGAGCGCTGGGACGATGGCGGCGCACGGTCACATCCCCACCCTAGAACATCTCTGTAACTCTGTAACTTCTTACAGTTTCCCCCTGGGCAAAGTCTGTAAGTTCTTCTAGGGTTGGCCGTTATGACGTCCATCCACGCCTTTCGCGACGACGCCCTCGGCGAACACGACGCGGTAGCCCTCGCCGAATTGATCCGCGCCGGAAAGGTGAGCCGCCAGGAGCTCGCCGCCGCGGCCATCGAGCGGGCCCGCCTGGTCGATCCCCAGCTCAACGCGGTCATCAGCCCGATCTATGACGCTCCCCGGTACGGCACCCGCCCCGGCGCCGCCCTCGATGGCGTGCCGACGTTCGTCAAGGACAACACCGACGTCGCGGGCCTGCCGACCGGCCACGGCAGCGAGGCGTTCCGTGCCCGCCCGGCCGCGAAGGACGGCGCGTACACCGAACACCTCCGTGGCACCGGCCTGACGCTGATCGGCAAATCGCGCCTGCCGGAGTTCGGTTTCAACGCCAGCACCGAGTACATGACCGAATCGCCGGCCCGCAACCCGTGGAATCTCGATCATTCGATCGGCGCGTCGTCGGGCGGATCGGCCGCGCTCGTCGCCTCGGGTGTGGTCCCGATCGCGCACGCGAACGACGGCGGTGGCTCGATTCGCATCCCCGCGGCGTGCGGCGGACTCGTCGGGCTCAAGCCGAGCCGTGGCCGCCACATCGACGGGGAGCAGGTCAAACACCTTCCGCTGCACATAATTTCGGAGGGCGTGCTCACCCGCACCGTCCGCGATACCGCGGCATTCGTGGCCGCGGCCGAGGATCACTGGCGCAACCCGGCGCTGCCACCGATCGGACAGGTACACGGCCCGGCGCGGCGCCGGCTGCGCGTGGGGCTCGTGCTGCGCAGCGTGACCGGCGCCGAGGTGGACGCGCCGACGCGTGCGGCCGTCGAACACACCGCGGCCCTGCTGGAAAAGGCCGGTCACCTCGTCGAGCCGATCGCGCTACCGGTCACCGAGCAGTTCGCGGCCGACTTCGTCCAATACTGGGCGCTGCTGGCCGATCTCGCGATCAGCACCGGGAAGCTGATCCTGGATCGGTCGTTCGACGCCGCCCGGGCCGACGGCCTGTCGCGCGGCCTGCGGGCCCATCACCGGCAGGCGCCGCACCGCACCCCGGGGGCGCTGCGGCGCTTGCGCCGCGTTCCGGCCGCGTACGCGCGGATGTTCGCGCGGCACGAAGTCGTTGTCTCGCCGGTACTTTCGCATACGACTCCGCCGCTGGGCCATCTTTCGCCGACGGTCCCATTCCCCGAATTGATCGAGCGCCTCACGCACTATGTGGGTTACACGCCCCTGAACAACATCGCGGGCACCCCTGCCATCTCCTTGCCGATGGGCCGGACCGACGACGGACTTCCGGTCGGCGTGCACATGTCCGCCGCATACGGCGACGAGCGCACCCTGATCGAACTGGCCTACCTGCTCGAGGCCGAAAACCCCTTCCCTCGAATCCAGGACTGAATTCCACACGGCGGGAGATTTCGCCGAATCCGCTGACGCGCGGACTGGATTCCTGATGGCATGGACCCCGCACGCACGCATCACCGGAGGTCAGCATGTTGTCGCTACAGGAGATATCGGACCGGATGGAGATCCAGGATCTGATGGTGCGATATTCGCATGCGGTGGACACCCGGCAGTGGGATCTACTGGACGAGGTGTTCACCGCCGATGCGTACATCGACTACACCGCGATGGGCGGCGCCGCGGGCGACCTGGCCTCCACCAAGAAATTCCTGGCCGACATGCTGCCGAATTTCCTGGCGTTCCAGCACCTGATCAGCAATTCCTCGATCGCCGTCGACGGCGACACCGCCACCGCGCGCACCATGTGCCACAACCCGATGCTCGTCGCGGACGCGCAGGGCAAGCAGAGCCTGATGCTGTGCGGGCTGTGGTACCTGGACACGTTCGTGCGCGTCGAGGGGCAGTGGCGAATCCAGCGGCGGGTCGAGGAGAAGGGGTACATGTTCGTGGCACCGTCCGCCTGAGCGGCGCGGATACCGCCGGCCAAGCGCCGGACCAGATCTAGAACCCGCTACAGTTCCGCGGTGGGTTTCGCTAGCTTCTTCCGGCTCGGATCGGCCGCGTGATCGCCGATTTCCTCCAGCACTGGATGCTCTACTGCTCTATACCGGTCGTGGCGGCGCTCATCGGCTGGACCACCAAGCTAGTTGCGGTGGAGATGCTGTGCCGCCCGCTCGAGTTCGTCGGCATCCGGCCCTGGTTCGGCTGGCAGGGAGTGATCCCGAAGGCGGCGCCGCGGATGGCGACGATCGCGGTCGACCTGATGTTCTCCCGGCTGATCGACCCGCAGGAACTGCTGGGCCGCGTCGACGTCGCCGAACTCACCACCACCCTGCGCGAACCCCTGGACAACGCCATCGCGCGCATGGTGAATCAGCTGATGATGCGCTACGAACCGCGGATCTGGGTGACCATGCCGCAGGTCGCGCGCACGGCCATGATCGCCCGCGTGCAGCGGGACGTGCCCGAGCTGATCGAGGACATCGTCACCGACCTGCGCCTGAACCTCGACCAGGTGATGGATCTGCGGTCCATCGCCATCGACACCCTGGTCAACGACAAGGCGCTGCTGGTGAAGATGGTGCGTCACGTGGGGCATCACGAGCTGCGCTTCATCGTGCGCTCGGGGCTGCTGTTCGGCACGGTGCTGGGCTTCGTGCAGATGTTCACCTGGGCATTCACCCACTCCCCCATGCTGATGCCGCTGTTCGGCGGCCTCACCGGCCTGTCCACGGACTGGCTGGCGCTGCAGATGATCTTCCGTCCGGTCGACCGGCGCCGAGTGCTGGGCATCGTGCCGTGGCAGGGCCTGTTCCACCGGCGCCGCGAACAGGTCTGCAACGACTACGCCGACCTGATCGCCACCGAAATCCTCACCCCGGCAAAGATGCTCGAGGCCGTCCTGAACGGCCATCGCGCGGACCGCCTCACCTCCATCCTCTCCAGAAGGATCGGCGAATTCATCGATGCCCAGTCCGCACCCGCGCGACCGCTGGTGACCCTGGTCGCCGGCGACAGCATCACCGCCCTCAAACGCGACATGGCGCCGGAGATGATCGCCTACATCCGCAGCGCCGCAGCCGGATTCGAGGAGCACGCCATGCGCACCCTCGATCTGCGCACCCTTGTCGTGGAGAAGACCCGCCTGATGACCGACAACGAGTACGAGGGCCTGCTGCGCCCGGCCTTCAAACAGGACGAGTGGAAGCTGGTGGCAATCGGCGGCATCCTGGGCTTCCTGGTCGGCGAACTACAGGTCCACCTGCTGCTGAACTGACAGCTCATACCACCGGTTGCGACCGTCCCCGGGCAATTCTGTCGCCACCCCGCACTACCGGTGCCGCTGGCCGGAAGATGTAGCGGAAGAACGGATTCCACCTCAAGCCGACCATAGCCTTGTGTAGGGAGGCCGTGGTGATACCGGCGCACCGGAGGTGGGCGTGTTCTCAACGCCTGTGACGCGGTTTGCAGGGCGAGATGCGCTGTGGCGCACAACATCCGTGTGTTGGTCGCCGCTCGGCCGGAGATGAAGTGGTCTCCGTGAATCCAGGAGCGCAGGTAGGGTTCAGCCAATGAGTGGGCGTTCGTGGCTGAGGTCGCCGCTGAGTTTGACCTTGGGTCTGTCAGTGTCGTTGTTGGTCGTGGTAAGCGGCTTGTTGCTCGCCGATTCCACCACGAGCCACTCCGACGCACTGCGTACCGGTGGACTGGCAGCAGGTTCGGTCATCGCGTTGTACGCCTTATGGTTGAACGACCGACGCCGAAGGGTGGAGGAGGATCGACAGCGTACTGAGCGCGAGCGGTACAATTTGGAGTTGCTGCGGGCTGAGCGTGACCGGGACCGGGTAACAGACGAACGCTTCGCAAAATCGGTGGAGCTTCTCGGATCCGATGCCGATCAAGTGCGGGTCGGCGCGCTGCATGCGCTCGCTGGTGTTTCGCGTGGTCGACGAGATTACACGCAGACAGTGCTGGACGTGATCTGTTCCTATCTGCGTCGTCCATTCGACCATCCGGAATATCTCCGGGAGCATGCGGCTGGCGAGAAACCCGACGCCGTACCGGACCGAGCAGAAGCCGAGCGGGAACTTCAAGTTCGGCTGACCGCCCAACGACTCGTCGCGCAACTGCTACCGCCGGCGAGTTCTCCCGGTCCCAGCTATGACCTCGACCTCACGGGCGCTTGCGTTGCGCACTTCGATCTGTCGGGCCGCAAGGTTGGTTCGCTCACCATGAGGAATGCTACGTTCCACGACGACACGGATCTCGGCGGCTGCGTGACAACCGGACCTGCGCAGTTCACAGCGGCGACTGTCGGAGACGGCCGATTTCGGTGCCGCGACACCGTCTTTCATGATCGCGTCTGGTTCAATGAAATGCGGTTCGGCGGGCTGGCCGACTTCGCGGGTACTCGCTTCATGGGGGAGACCACGTTCAAGCAGGCGGTGTTCGAAAGCGACGCGGACTTCCAGGAAGTGGTTTTCGAGGGGCCGCTGGACCTCTTCCGTGTTCGCTTCGAGGGACATTTGGATATGCGCTTCGCCGCAGTACCTCCGACGGTGGCCTTCTACAACACCCAAGTGAATCCACAGCGGGAGATCCAGCTGCCACCAGGATGGGAGCCGGTGCGCCGTGACGGTTTGGTCCGTTTGTCCGTAGTCGCAGACGCACGGCAGTGGGATGGCGTCACAACGGAAGCGTCTGCAGTGAAGGCGCCTTCGAAGGAGTCATCGTGACCACCCGCCGACGATGGGAGTCTGATCGATGGAGTATCAGCGGGCGTCACCCAGCCTTTCGGGGACGCGCGCCCTCGACCTGCGCAACCTGGGCGCGGCAAAGACCTGCCTGATGACCGACAACGAATACCAAGCGCTTCAAACAGGACGAGTGGAAGCTGGTGGCGATCGGCGGCATCCTGGGCTTCCTGGTCGGCGAACTACAGGTCCACCTGCTGCTGAGCTGACCAGCGCGGGAAACAACGAAGGGTGATCAACGGGAGTGCATTGTGAACTGCACTGTGTACTCCACCGATCCTGGGGACGTCACGTCCCCGTTGGTCGCGGTGAAGTCGCAGCGGGCGTACAGCCGGTACAGGGTGTCGAGTTGAAGACCGGTCACGACGGAATGCCACCAATAGTCCGCTGGCACTTCGGGGCGCAGGTCGTGGTACCCGCGCTTCCCGGACGTACGGCGACAGACGCAATGACCAAATCAATCGATTTCCGCCGTCGGGATTCTGGAATGCGTAGATCGCGTCGCCGGTGAATGTGCCGTGCGGACCGGCGTACTGGTACCGGGTGTCGTTGGGGTGGAAGTCGTAATGTCCCGGGCTCGATCCCGGTGAGGCGGTCGCCGGAACATACACAACGAGCACCGCGACTACCGCCGCGACGGCTGCGGCTATCCGTCGTGTTTGCGCACCGATATAGCCCTGCATGTGTATTCCCCCTGCGGTACGCTCTCGATCTCTACGTCCACCCGATCGCCCTCATGCAACGAGAGCGGATCCCCCTCGACGGTGGACAGGTGAAACCACGCCGGCGGCGCGTCCGACCGGGTGAGGACGCCGGTTCCGTTCCGGATGTTCCACCGGTAGACAGTTGCCAGCTCCGACACGCGTTCCCCTCTCGAGTGTTCCGAACCTTCTATGATCGCATCGAACCACCGGAGATGGCGACAGACTTGGAGCTCAGGTTCAGTCTCGATCCACCCGAAGTCGAATGGACCGCAATACAGGTGATCCTGGTCGCGGCAAGTGATGCACGCCGGGGCTCACAGGGAGTGCACAGGGGCGACAAAGCTGGGAACCACGGAAGGTCCGCAGGCTGGGGGTGTGACCTCGACATTGCTGGAAACTGTGGTGGACGTGCGTGCGCCTGCGGAGCCCTCGGCGGGGCATCCGCGGTGGGTGCGCCGGGTGACGCTGGCGGCGCTGTTGGCGGCGACGGCGGTGTTGTATCTCTGGGATCTGGGGGCCAGCGGGTGGGCCAATCAGTTCTATGCCGCAGCCGTGCAGGCCGGGTCGGCGAGCTGGAAGGCGATGCTGTTCGGATCCAGTGATGCGGCCAATGCGATCACCGTGGACAAAACTCCGGGGGCGCTGTGGGTGATGGATATCTCGGCGCGGCTGTTCGGGTTCAATGCGTGGAGTCTGCTCGTTCCGCAGGCGCTGGAGGGGGTGGCGGCGGTCGCGGTGCTGTATGCCTCGGTACGCAGGGTGAGCGGGCACTGGGCGGGGATTGCGGCCGGGGCGGCGCTGGCGCTGACTCCGGTGGGGGCGTTGATGTTCCGCTACAACAATCCGGATGCGCTGCTGGTGCTGCTGCTCACCGTCGCGGCGTACTGCATGCTGCATGCGGTCGAAAAGGATTCTGCCGCATGGTGGTTGCCGCTCGCAGGCGTTTTCGTCGGGCTGGGGTTCCTGGCCAAGATGATGCAGGCGTTCGTCGTGCTGCCCGCCCTCGTCGTGGTGTATCTGATTGCGGCGCAGCGGCCCTGGCGGCAGCGGCTACTGCAGACGATGGCCGCGGCGGTGGCGATGGTGGTGTCGGCGGGCTGGTATCTGGCGCTGGTCGCCCTGTGGCCCGCGGGTTCGCGGCCCTATATCGGCGGCTCGCAGCACAACAGCGTGCTCGAACTGGCGCTGGGCTACAACGGCGTCGGGCGGTTGACCGGCAATGAGACCGGCGGCCTGGGCAATACGAACTTCGATGTCGGCTGGAACCGGCTGTTCAGCGATCAGATGGGCGGCCAGATCGCGTGGCTGCTCCCGGCGGCGCTGCTCCTGGGCGCGGCCGGGCTGTGGGTGACCAGGCGGGCACCGCGCACGGACCGGACCCGGGCCGCGCTGCTGGTGTGGCTGGGCTGGCTGCTGGTCACCGGCGGCGTGTTCAGCTTCGCGAACGGAATTCTGCATCCCTACTACACGGTAGCGCTGGCGCCCGCGATCGTCGGCTCAGCGGGGGTCGGCGGCGCGCTGATGTGGCGGTCTCGCAGCGATATTCGCTCCCGGATCGTGCTGGCGGGGTCGCTGGCGGTGACCGCTGCGCTGGCCTCGGTGCTGCTGCGCCGCACCTCCGACTGGCTGCCGTGGCTGGCGCCGGTGATCGCCGTGGCCGCCGTGCTCGGATGCGTCCTGTTGCTCGTGGCCGATCGGCTGCCGAAGGCGATGGCGACAGTCGCGCTGCTGCTGGCGGTTACCACCGGATTGGCCGCGTCCGCCGCGTATTCGATTGCGACCGTGGGGACCACGCACAGCGGTGCGATGCCGTCGGCGGGTCCGGACGGTGCGGGCTGGCCCGGCGGTCACGGCGGCCGGGGTGGCTGGCACGGCGGGGCCGGAAATCCGGTGCGGGGCAATGGGAATGCGGCGGCCTTCGGAGGTGCTGCGGGCTCGGGCAAGGCCCGCGGCGGCTCGACGAACAGCGGTACCGCGGCAGGCTCGACGACGGGCGGCACCACACCGGGTGGTGCCCACGGCGGCCCGGGAGGCATGTTCGGCAGCTCCACCCCGAGCGCGAACGTCGTTGCGGCGCTGAAGAAGAACGCGAGCGGCTACACCTGGGTGGCCGCCACCACGGGCTCCGACAACGCGGCCGGATACCAGTTGGCCACCGGCGATCCGGTCATGGCCATCGGCGGCTACAACGGCACCGACCCGGCCCCCACGCTGCAGCAGTTCGAAACCTCTGTGGCGCAACACAAGATCCACTACTACATCGCGGCCGCGATGATGCGCGGCATGCGCGGCGGCGCCTCGTCCGGCGGCAGTCAGGCGTCCGACGAGATCGCCGCCTGGGTCAAGGCTCATTTCACCCCGCAGACGATCGACGGCACCACGGTCTACGACCTGACCGCCCCGCTCTCCTGACCCCGACAATGACGAAACCCCCGTCCAGGATCCGGACGGGGGTTTCGCGCGATTGAGCGGATGACGGGATTCGAACCCGCGACCCTCACCTTGGCAAGGTGATGCGCTACCAGCTGCGCTACATCCGCATGTCGCGTTCCCGCGACGAGAAGAAACGATAGCCCACCGGGCGGGAAAATATCGAATCGCCAGGTTAATGGGGGATGTCGCGCCCGGCGGCTGTTTCCCGCGCACGCCCGCAAACAGCCCACAGGACCCGGAAATGTGATCTCCGTCCTCACAGGGGCCGCACAGGACGGACCAATTCTCAGCCCATTGCGGCGGCCGATGCTCGTGGTAACAACGAGAGGACCACCATGACGATCACCGACGCGCCCGTACGCGAGGGCGTACCCGTCGAACGAATCGACCCGCCGCGGCGCCCGTCGTGGCGCCGCTGGGTGTGCGGACCGCGCGACCAGTCGCGCTGGGCCCGCCCCTGCCTGTGGACGCTGCTGGTCACCGCCGCATTCCTCTACCTGTGGGGTCTGACCCGCAACGGGTGGGCCAACGACTTCTACGCCGCGGCGGTGCAGTCCGGGACGAAAAGCTGGAAGGCGCTGCTGTTCGGCTCGCTCGACCCGGGCAACTCCATCACCGTCGACAAGCCGCCCGCGGCGATGTGGGTGATGGCCCTGTCGGGACGGTTGCTGGGCTTCGGTTCGTTCTCGATGCTGCTGCCCGAGGCCCTGATGGGCGTGGCCTCGGTGGCGCTGGTGTACGCGGCGGTGCGGCGCTGGAGCGGTCCGGCCGCCGGTCTGCTGGCCGGTGCGGCGCTGGCACTCACCCCGGTTGCCGCGCTGATGTTCCGGTTCAACAACCCGGACGCGCTACTGGTTCTGCTGCTGGTGGTGGCCGCCTACTGCACGGTGCGCGCGACCGAGAACGGCAGCGGGCGCTGGCTGGCCTTGGCCGGCGTCGCGGTGGGCTTCGGGTTCCTGGCCAAGCTGCTGCAGGCCTTCCTGGTGCTGCCCGCACTGGGGCTGGTCTTCCTGGTTGCCGCGCCGATCGCCCTGCGGCACCGGATCGTGAAACTGCTGGGCGCGTGCGTCGCGATGGTGGTATCCGGCGGCTGGTTCGTGGCCCTGGTTGCCCTGTGGCCCAGCGCATCCCGGCCCTACATCGGCGGCTCGACGAACAACAGCCTGCTGGAGCTGGCCCTGGGATACAACGGCCTGGGCCGGGTGTTCGGCGGCGAAGGCAACGGCGGTGGCGGCGGAATGGGCGGCGGCAGTAACGCATTCGGCGGCAGCACCGGCATCACCCGCCTGTTCGGCGCGTCGTTCGGCACCGAGATCTCCTGGTTGCTGCCCGCGGCGCTGATCGGATTGCTTGCGGGCCTGTGGTTCACGCGCCGCACGCCGCGCACGGGCCGTACCCGGGCGGGCCTGATCCTGTGGGGCGGTTGGCTGCTGGTCACCGGCATCGTCTTCAGCTTCATGCAGGGCACCATCCACCCGTACTACATGATCGCGCTGGCGCCCGCCGTCGCGGCGCTGCTGGGCATCGCGGTCACCGAATTATGGCGCGGCAGGAGCCATTTCGCGGCGCGTGGCGTGCTCGGCGCGATGCTGGCCGCCACCGGAGTCTGGAACTTCGTGCTGCTGGATCGCACGCCCGAGTGGTATCCGGCGCTGCGCTGGATCGTGCTCATCGGCTCGATCGTGGTCGCGGCCGTCCTCATCGTCGGCGCGCATCAGCTGGGCCGGCTCACGGTGATCGTCGCCGCGGCGGGCCTGCTGTTCGGACTGGCGGGCTCCACCGCGTACACCATCGACACCGTGGCCACGGTGCACACCGGATCGATCCCGACCTCGGGCCCGACTGCCGGACACGGGTTCGGCGGGCCGGGCGGATTCGGCGGCGGGACGTGGGTTCGGCACAGCGGTTCCGGCACAGGCGATTCGACGGCCTCGGGGATCGCGGCTTCGGGTACGAAAGGCTCGAAGGCGCCCGGCGCAGGCGGGGCTCCGGGCGCAGCTGCCTTGGGCACGACGACCTCGGGTAATGGTGCGGCGCCCGATGGTCAGGGCGGCTTCGGCGGCGGCTCGGACAACAACACCGCCCTGCAGCAACTGGTGAAATCCAGCTCCAACTACCGCTGGGCCGCCGCGGCGATCGGTTCCCAATCGGCGGGCAGCCTCGAATTGTCCACCGGCGCATCGGTCATGGCGATCGGCGGCTTCACCGGCAGCGACCCGTCACCGACCCTCGCCCAGTTCGAGCAGTACGTGGCCAACGGCGATATCCACTACTTCATCGCCGGTGGCGGCCACGGCCCGGGCGGCGGCGATTCGGGTGTGGGATCGCAGATCACCACCTGGGTGGAACAGCACTACACCGCGACCACCGTCGGCGGTACCACGGTCTACGACCTGACCAAGCCGATTTCCTGATCGCACCACGCGACGACGGGTCTGTGTCCCCCATCCGGATACAGAACCGTCGTTGTGTGCGACGTAGTTCAGTCCCGCAGGGTCCGCTGCGCGAAGACGAGGAACCGCTGCCAGATGCCTGGGTTAAGGGTCTGACCTGCGAAGATCTTCGGCACAGCCAAGTCGCTCGCAATGTACGGACAATGCCCGTACATTAGGCAGTATCTATTTGGATCACACCACACACGACGCCGAGACTCGTCAGCTTCACCCCCAGCTCACCAGGCGGTTGTCAGAACCCAAGCGAGGTCACTGCGATGAGCGCCAAGACGGAACGATTCGAGATAAGACTGGCCGAAGACGGCCGCAATCAGATCGAAGCGGCGGCGTCGGCCGTCGGTGAGACGGTGACGGACTTCGTTCGTAACGCGGCAATGCAACGTGCTGATCAGGTGCTCGCACTGGCCAGTCGCACACTGATGCCCGCCGAGCAGTTCGACGCCATGATCCGATCGCTGGACACCGCCGACGACGCCCCCGAACTGGCCAAGGCCGTGGCTCGGGGCCGGAGGTTCGTGCGCAAGTGACTCTGATCTCGACCGGCCTCACGGCCGAACACGACGTGTCACAGTTCGACTGCGGCAAAGAGGTTCTGAACAAGTGGTTGCAGACCAAAGCCCTCGCCGCGGACAAAGGAATGACGAGCCGGACGTACGTCTGGGTCCTCGACGACGACCCAGCCGTCAGGGCGTACTACTCCATCGCGCCGACCTCGGTCAATCGTGCCGAAGACGGCATCTCGAGCAATCTGGCAGCTGGAATGCGATCTGTGCCCGCATTCCTCCTCGCCAAGTTCGCCCTCGATTCGTCCCTCCACGGTCAGGGGTACGGGACCGACCTTCTCATCGACGCCATCTCGAAGATGATGGGAGCCGCGCAGGTGTCGGGCGGCCGGCTCATCGTTGTCGATGCGATCGATGAGTCCGCGTTCCGCTTCTATCAGAAGTACAACTTCATCCCTGTCGAGAACACGCCAGGTCGCCTTGTCATGAAGATGTCGACCGCTCTCGCAGCGTTTGGCATCGGCTGACCGGTGGAGTGATGGACTGACCCACGTCGCTTCATTGGCGCGGAAATCAACATGTAGACGGCGGTCGGGCGGACCTCAGTCGGCGATCGGGAGGCGGACGGTGAACTCCGTGCTGCCGGGGACGCTGTCCACGGCGATATCGCCGCCGTGGGCCTTGACGACAGCCGCGACGATGGCCAGGCCCAGGCCGGTGCTGCCCGCGTGGCGGGAGCGGGAGGAGTCGCCGCGGGCGAAGCGCTGGAAGATCTCCGGCTGCAGGTCGGCGGGGATGCCGGGGCCGTCGTCGCGGACCGTCCACACCGCGGCCCCGGCGGCGTCGACGCCGAGCGCGGCGGTGACGGTGGTGCCGGGCGGGGTGTGCACGCGGGCATTGGTCAGCAGATTCGCCAGCACCTGGTGCAGGCGCGCGGCATCGCCGTCGATCACCACCGGCCGGTCGGGCAGTTTCAGGTCCCAGCGATGATCCGAGCCCGCGATGTGGGCGTCGCTCACGGCGTCCACGGTGAGCGGGGTCAGGTCGACGGGCCGACGCTCGAGCGGGCGGCCCGAGTCCAGCCGGGCCAGCAGCAGCAGATCCTCCACGAGCCCGGACATGCGATGTGCCGCGGCATCCACCCGGCTCATCGCGTCGGCCACGGACGGGGACACCTCGTCCCGATTGCGCTGGGCCAGTTCGGTATAGCCGCGGATCGCGGCCAGGGGCGTGCGCAGCTCGTGGCTCGCGTCGGCGACGAACTGGCGCACGCGAACCTCACTGGCGTGCCGGGCCGAGAGCGCGCCGGCGATGTGGTCGAGCATCCGGTTGACCGCGGCGCCGAGTTTGCCGACCTCGGTCCCCGGATCGGCGTCATCGGCCGGAACCCGCACGGGCAGTTCGACTTCCCCGCGGTCCAGCGGCAGATCGGCGACCCGGGCCGCGGTCGCGGCGACGCGGTCCAGTGGCGCCAGGGCACGGCGGATCACCCAGACCCCCACGGTGACGGCGACGACCAGCGCGACGAGCGTGACGACGATCGACACCACCAGCGCCCACACGATCGTCGCGTCCACCGATGCCAGCGGCAGGCCCGCGACCACCGTGCCGCCCTTCCAGGTCGTCGCCGCCACGACGCGATAGCTGCCCGCGCCGTCAAGATCGATCGTGACGGGCTTCGCGTCGGCCGCGACGGCGGCCACCTGCGTGCGAGCCGTGTCCGACAGCGCGACCACGCCACCGTCGGTGCCGATTCTCCCTGCGGCCGTGACACTTCCGTGCTCGAGCAGGGCGCCGACGGCATTGGGCTGATTGCCGGGATGATCGAGGAAGTTCGGGCCCGGTTCGGACCCGTCGGAATCGGGCGGAGGCGGCGGATGGCCGATGCGGCCGGTGGGCACGGGCCCGACGATCGGTCCGCCGCCGGATTCGATAACCGCTCGCTTCTCCATGTCGACGAGCTGGGTATCGAGCTGATGTACCAGAAACTGGTGCAGCGCAAGCTCGGTCGCGGCGCCGATGCCGACCACCACCGTCACCAGCAGCAGCACCTGGCCCACCAGCAGCCGCATCCGCAGCGACCAGCGCCGCGGAGACCACCGCCGGTAGCGGTGAGCGGTGCATTCCTCGCCTCGCGCGCCCGCGCGACTGGACATCCTCCGGGCACGAGCCTTTTTCCCCTGGTGCACAACGGATTCCGCCCCCTCGGTCGGCGATCCGGGCACGCGCACGGGCCCCAGCGGATACGCCGCGGCCCCCGGCACCGGCGGTTCAGGTAGCAGGTTTGAGGACATACCCGGCCCCCCGAAGCGTGTGAATCATCGGATCGCGCCCGCTGTCGATCTTCTTGCGCAGATAGGAGACATACAGTTCGACGATGTTGGAGGTGCCGCCGAAGTCGTAACTCCAGACGCGATCGAGGATCTGTGCCTTGCTCAGCACCCGCTTCGGGTTGCGCATGAAGAACCGCAGCAGCTCGAATTCGGTGGAGGTCAACGTGATCGGCTCGCCGGCCCGGGTGACCTCGTGGCTGTCCTCGTCCAGCACGAGATCTCCCACGACTATCTGGGCCCCGCTGTCGCGCATGGTGATTCCGGTGCGCCGCAACAGCGCCCGCAGCCGCAGCACGACCTCCTCGATGCTGAACGGCTTGGTGACATAGTCGTCGCCGCCCGCGGTCAGCCCCGCGATGCGGTCCTCCACCGAATCCTTGGCGGTCAGCAGCAGCACCGGCAGATGCGGGATCTGTTCGCGCAGCCGGCCCAGGACCTGCAGCCCGGTCATATCCGGCAGCATCACGTCGAGAACCACCACGTCGGGGCGGGTCTCGCGGGCGCGGGCCATCGCGGTGCGGCCGTCACCAGCCGTGAGCACCTCCCAGCCCTCGAAGCGCAATGCCATCGAGAGCATCTCGGCGAGCATCGGCTCGTCGTCCACGACCAGCACCGTGACCGGGGTGCCGTCGGCGCGGCGCATCACGGGTCGATCGATCGGGGCATTGGCACTGGTCGTCGCTGTCACATCAACCATGATCGGCGGTCGCGCTCGGAGCGAGCTTTGCCTTGGCTGTGCGCAAACTGTGAACCTCACCGGCCGCCCGACACTGCCCGCGAACGGCGCACATATCGCGCGCTGGGCCCGCACACAGCGCGCACCTACATTCGCCACCCACGGTGGAGCGAAACCGCCCGGTCCGCCGGGTCCGCACCGCACAGGAGCTTTCGACGATGACCGATCCCCTACAGCCCGCGAGCCCCGAAGAGCCCGCGGCGAGCCAGCCCGCCTGGGGCGCACCGCAGACCACGCCGTCCCTGTGGACGACACGCAAGACCCTCGCGACCGTGGGCGTTGCCGCGGCGATCGCCGCGGTGGGCGGCGGTGTGATCTATGCCGCCTCCGGCAGTTCCACCGGCGACCATCGCGGCCCGGGCGGCCCCGGCATGAGCATGAACGACCCCGGCATGAACAGTCCCGGCGGCTCGAACAACGGCGGGGGCAGCTTCTCCGGTCCGATGGGCGGGGCTCTGCACGGCCAGTTCGTCGTCTCGGACGGCAACGGCGACTACACCACCGAGCTGACCCAGACCGGCACCGTCACCGCCGTCTCGGCCGATTCGATCACCGCCAAGAGCGCCGACAACTACACCCACACTTACACCATCGGATCGGACACGCGCGAAACCTCGGGCGTGAAAGTCGGTGACACGGTGAGCATCCGGGCCACCGATGCGAACGGCACGTCCACCACCACCGTCGTCACCGAGGGGACAGCCGCCCGGCCCGGCGGCGGGCGGTGGAACCGGATGGACGGGACGGGTGGCCCAGGAGCGATGAACGGTGCAGCAGCCCCGAACCAGATGTCCAGCGGCCCCGGCCAATTCGGTCCGGGCGCGGGCAACCCGGCCGCCGACCCGGTCGGCGCGCCCAACTGATACGCCCGGCCGGTCGGCACCGCGCCGACACCGCCCGGCGCCTCCGTCATCCCGAACGTCCGCACCGGAACGCACTGTGGCCACCGTCGCGCTGTCGGTTGGGGCGGGCCGATAGTTGCTGTCACACAGCGCATCCTGGCCGGAACTGTCCCGATGGCTACCGAAGCCTCGCACCCCTGAGCCGGTCCGGATCGTCGCTGCCTCGCTATGCATCCCGACCGCGCTGGGTATACATCCCGACCGGACCGAGCCGACCGTCACCGCTACACCAACCATCCCGACCGGACCGAGCCTACCGTCACCGCTACACCAAGCATCCCGGCCTGACCGGACCCGATCATCGCCGCTATACCGGGTATCCCGATCGGGTCGAGCCGGGACGCGGGCAGGTTAGCACCGCCCATCCGGGGCGAAGGCACGCAGGAGTGACCGGGCTAGCCGAATACCGTTGCGGCACTACCCGATCTGGAGCACCAGCTTGCCGTGCGCCCGGTGCGACCCGCTGAGCTCGAGGGCGGTACGCCAGTCCTCCAGCGGAAATGTGCGGGCCACCGGGACGGAGAACCGACCTTCGGCGGCGAGCTGTGCAAATTCGCCCAGCACGTCGTAACGCGGCATCGCGCCGGTGTCCAACGCGGAGCGCACGCCGAGTTCCTTTGCCACCGGGTCGATTCCGAGCGTCAGCACGTGTTCGGGTTCCTTGACCGTGCGCACGAGTTCAGTCAGCGCGTTGCTGAACGGCGCGGTGTCGAGGGCGAGTTCGACCGGCCCACCCGCCAGCGCCGTCACTCGTTCCGCCATGCCCTCCCCGTAGCTCGTGACCTCGGCGCCGGCGGCGCGGAGGGCATCGGCGTACGTCTCGCCCGCCGTGGCGATCACGCGGGCGCCGCGCCCGAGGGCGATCTGCACCGCGGCGTACCCGGTGGTGGTGCCTGCGCCGTGCACGAGCACGGTGGTGCCGGAACCGACGCCGAGCACATCCACGGCCACGTACGCCGTTCCGACGGCCATCGGCAGCGCGGCGGCGGCCACCGCCTCGAGCCCGGACGGACGCGCGAACCACAGGTCGAGCAGTGCGTACTCGGACGCGCCCGCGGTCGGACCGGTGAAGGGCGCGGTCCCGAACACCGGATCGCCGATGTCGACCCCGGTCACGTCGTCACCGACGGCGTCGACGGTCCCGGACACCTCCAGGCCGATCCCGCGCGGCAGGTCGCCGGGGTACAGCCCACCGCACAGCGCCCAGTCGGCCGGGTTCAGTCCGCAGGCCTGCACCGCGATGCGGATCTGGCCCGAACCGGGGTCCGGGACCGGGGCGTCGTCGATTCGCAGCACGTCGGCCGCCTCTCCGTAGGTGTGAAAGCGAAGGGTGCGCATGAGTGATCTCCCAAGTGACGACAACATCTGTCGTCACCAACGCTACCAGAGTGACGACAGCATCTGCTGTCGCTAGAATCGCGGCATGGCACGGTGGGAAGGCAATACCCCTGATCGGCTCGCAGAGGCGGCCCTGGACCTGTTCGAGGAGCAGGGCTACGACCGCACGACGGTCGCGCAGATCGCGCGGCGCGCGAACCTCACCGAGCGGTCGTTCTACCGATGGTTCTCCGACAAGCGAGAGGTGCTGTTCGGCGGCGGCCGGGAACTCGAGGAGCACCTCGTCGCCGCCATCGAGGCCGTCCCCGCGGGCACGGGTGCGCTGCGCACGCTGCTGACCGCGTGCACCACCGCGACGGCGGTGTTCCGTCCGCGCGAGCACCTGGAGCGGCGCGCGGCGATCATCGCGGCGAATCCGCCATTGCGAGAGCGAGAGTTGATCAAGCTCGTCTCGCTGTCCGAGGCCCTCACGGCCGCACTGCTGCGCCGCGGGCACGACCGCGAGACCGCGCGGCTGGCCACCGATCTCGGGATGGCCGTGATGCGGCTGACCGCCGAGAGGTGCATGGCCGACGAGAATGCCGACTACGCCGAGGTGCTCTGGGCCAGCGCCGCGGATCTGGTCGCCGTCGCGGCCGACGGCGCACCGAGTGCGATCGCCTCCGGCGAATCACCAGGTTCCGGTACGTAATCGGCCGTTCCGGACCGGCGCGAATCGCGGCGGCCGCCCCGGCGAATCGCCGTGCCGCGGCGTGCTGGAGCCGCGCGGGTCACGGAAGCCGCACAGCCCCTCATGATCAGGACCGAGCCGGGGTCGGCGCCCCCTGGGCTCGCTCACAACTGTGCGGCGCGCACCTCCCGCGTGGTCGGCGGATCGGCTCCGCGCCGCCCGCAGGTCAGCGCAGCCACCAGCATCGCCTCATCCACGATCGCAATCAGCTCCGCGCTCTCCAACGCGCGCAACGCCTTTCGCCGATGCGCGCCGAGTAGGTCCCGGCGGTGCAGACCCGCGAGCAGGCCGCCGGCGAAGGCGTCGCCCGCGCCGACGGTGTCCACCAGCTCGATCGGTACGCCCGGACGACGGATCGGCCTGGGATCCTCGGCGGTGGCGGCCAAGGCGCCCTCGCCGCCAAGCGTGACCACGACCAGCGCTGGGCCCCGGCAGGCCCAGTCGGTCAGCACGTCTTCGGGCGCTCGGTCCGGATACAGCCAGGCCAGATCCTCAGAGCTGACCTTCAGGACGTCGGCCAGGCCCAGCATCGTCTCCACGCGCGCCCGGGCGTCGTCGTGAATCATCAACTGCGGACGCATATTCGGGTCATAGGAGATGGTCGCTGTCGCCCGCGCGCGCTCGACCAGGCGCAGCAGCGCATCCGCGCCGGGCCGCTGCGTCATCGCCAGCGAGCCGGTGTGCAGGGCCGCCACGTCACCGTCCAGGGCGGGCCCGAGTTCGGCATCGGTCCACTGCCAGTCCGCGGTGCCGTCGATGCGGAAGTCGTAGCGGGCCACGCCGTCGGCGTCCAGATCCAGCAGCGCCAGCGAGGTCGGCTCGCTGCCCTGGATCGCATGATCGAGGCCGATGGCGTTGTCGCGCAGGAAGTTCCGGACCCTGTCCCCGAGCGTGCCGGTGCCGATCCGGGCGAGCATCCGGACCGGAACATCGAGCCGGACCAGGCCGACGGCCACATTAGTGGGGCTGCCGCCCGGCATCGCCGCGAACTCCCCCGGCGCACCGGTGGGCACCATGTCCACCAAAGCCTCACCCGCGACGGCGATCACCCCCGTGCCCCGCTCAGTCCCGGACACGATGGTTGTCCACCTCCTCGCCCGCCATGGCCCCGGTCATGATCGCGACCGCATCGGACATGGAGAACTCGTGCGGTTCGATCACCGCCACCCGCCGTCCGAGCCGCTGGATGTGCACGCGGTCGGCGATCTCGAAGACATTGGGCATGTTGTGGCTGATCACGATGACCGCCAACCCGCGATCGCGGACCTGGCGGATCAGGTCCAGCACCATGCCGGTCTCCTTGACCCCCAGCGCCGCGGTCGGCTCGTCCATGATCACCACGTGCTGGGCGAAGGCCGCGCTGCGCGCCACCGCCACACCCTGGCGCTGCCCGCCCGAGAGGGTCTCCACCGGCTGCTTCATCGAGCGGATGCCGATCTTCAGATTCGCCATGTGCTCCTGGGATTCCCGGACCATCCGCTCCTTGTCCAGCATCCGGAACACCGATCCCAGCACCCCGCGACGGCGTAATTCCCTGCCCAGGAACAGATTGTCGGCGATATCGAGCGCGGGGGCGACGGCCAGATCCTGGTACACGGTCTCGATGCCCGCGCGGCGCGCATCGATAGGGCGGCGAAACCGGACCGGCTTGCCATCGACCAGGATCTCGCCCTCGTCCGGCGCCACCGCCCCCGAGAGTGCCTTGATGAGAGTGGATTTCCCGGCGCCGTTGTCGCCGATCACCGCGAGGATCTCGTTCGGATACAGGTCGAAGTCGGCGCCGTCCAGCGCGGTGACCTGACCGTAGCGCTTGACCAGCCCCTTCGCCTGCAACACAGGCTGTTTCGCGTCAGTCTGCTCACTCACCGCTGCTGCCTCCTGCGGTTGAATTGATCCACCGTCACCGCGGCGATCACCAGGATGCCGGTGATCAGGGTCTGGTAGATCGAGGAAACTCCCATGAGCTGCAGGCCGTTTCGGATGATACCGACGATCAGCGCGCCCAGCAGGGTGCCGATCACGCTGCCGCGCCCGCCGAACAGGCTGGTGCCGCCCAGGACCACCGCGGTGATCGAGTCGAGGTTGTCGGTCTGCCCCGCGTTCGGATCGCCGACCCCGGTGCGTGCGATCAGCAGCAGCGCGGCCAGTCCGTAGATCAGCCCGGCGACGGTGTAGACGCCGAGAAGTACTCGGCGCGTGTCGATTCCGCTCAACCGGGCGGCCTCGGGATTGTTGCCCACCGCGTAGATGTGCCGTCCCGCCGAGGTCTGCCGCAGCACGTACCAGGCCACCGCGAACAGCACCAGCATCGCCACCGATCCGTAGGTGATGTCGGTGCTGCCCAGCGGAAAGGTCTTGTCGAAGAAGGTGAGCATCGAGGGCAGGCCCGAGATCGTCTGCTCCCCCGAATAGATATGGGTCAGCGCGAAGGCCACGCCGTAGGTGCCGAGCGTGACGATGAACGGCGGCAGTTTGACCATGCTCACCAGCGACCCGTTCACCAGCCCGAACGCCGCGGTCAGCGCGAGCCCGAGCACGATCGCCAGCAGCGGCGGCAGCCCCGAGTTCACGGCCAGTTTGGTGATCGCGATATTGCCCAGCGCCATCACCGCGCCGTTGGACAGGTCGATGCCCGCGGTGAGGATGATCAGCGTCTGCCCGATGGCGAGGGTGCCGACCACCATCACCTGCTGCACGATCAGCGAGAAGTTTCCGCCAGTCAGGAACCGGTCGGACTCGGAGGAGAAGATGATGATCGTGATGAGGATGACCGCAATCGGGCCGAAGTTCGGGAAGCTCAGCACCCGGCTCGCCAATGCGGACACCGATTTCGGCGGCGCCTTCGATGTGGTTGTAGCAGTCATGCGGATCCTTCGAATATCGGCTGAATGATGCACTGCCGGACCGGCCGGATGTCACATCTCGCCGAAATCAATGGGGTGAATGTGACATTCGGCCGGTCTTGCGGTGGCGGGGATCAGCCCCAGCAGTTGTCGGTGCCGTACTGCACGTCTTTGGAGTCAACTCCCGCTTGGGGTTTGGCGGTGATGAGGTTGACGCCGGTATCGGTGTAGCCCGTGGTCTTCTTGCCGGTCTTGGCGTAATCGACGATGGCCTGGACGCCCATCTGCGCCATCTTCAGCGGGTACTGCTGCGAGGTGGCGGCGATCTTGCCGTCCTTCACGCCCTGTACGCCGGTGCAGCCGCCGTCGACGGACACGATCAGCGCGTCGTTCTCCTTGCCGGCGGTCTTCAGCGCGGTGTACGCGCCCAGCGCGGAGGGCTCGTTGATGGTGTAGACCACGTTGATGCCCGGATCCTTCTGCAGGCAGGTCTCCATCGCCGACTGCGCCTTGGCCTGATCGCCCTGGGCGGGCTGCGCGCACACCACATTCGGCGCGGTGACGTCCTGGGTCATGTCCTGGGTGGCCTGCGCGGCGCCGTAGCCGGACAGGAATCCGTTGTGCCGCAACGTGCCGACGCTGACGCCCGGATTCAGGTCGATCATCGCGATCTTCACCGGCTTGTCACCCTCGACGGCCTTGGCGTACTTGCCGATCAGCTGGCCGGCGGTGAAGTTGTTGGTCGCGAACAGCGCATCGACCGCGGACTGCGGCTCGGTGGGCGTGTCCAGCGCGAACACCTCCACGCCCTTGGCGCGGGCCTTGGCGATGGCGGGAACGATCGCCTTGGTATCGCTGGCGGTGATCATGATGCCCTTGACGCCCTCGGCCACCATGTTCTCGATCGCGGTCACCTGGCTGGCATTGTCGCCGTCGAATTTGCCCGCGGCGGTGACCAGTTTGACCCCGGCGGCGTCGGCGGCCTTCTGCGCACCCTCCTTCATCTTGACGAAGTACGGGTTGGTGTCGGTCTTGGTGATCAACCCGACCTCGATCTGCCCGCTGCCGGACCCCTTGCCGCACGCGGTGGCGGTGAGGGCGACGGTGGTGAGGGCGAAGCAGGCGGCGGCGATACGAATGGCACGAGAGGACATCTATGTGCTCCATGTGTACTGCGAAAGACAACGTTGTCAGTGACCATAGATCGTGACGCGGCTCACGTCCAGAGCCAAGTACTCACAAATTTCTAGGCAGTACGTCGGGGGACGGCACGACGCGCAGGATGTGTCACAGTGCTAGAAAGAAGGAGATGTCAGCGTTGTCAGACCCTCGGACCCCCGCCTCGGAGGCGGCCCGGCGCAGCACCCCCCGCCGGGGCGCAACCATGCGCGAGGTCGCCGCGCTGGCGGGCGTGAGCATCAAGACGGTGTCGCGGGTGGTGCGCGGCGAGCCCGGCGTATCCCCCGAACTGGCCGCGCGCGTGACCGATGCCGCGGCCATGCTCGACTACCGGCACAATCTCGCGGCGAGCACGCTGCGCGGGCACGGCCAGAAGACCGCCGCGATCGGCCTGGTGCTCATGGATGTCGCGAACCCGTTCGCCTCCGCGCTGCACCGCGCGGTCGAGGACTTCGCCCACGGCCGTGGGACTTTGGTGTTCGCGGTCTCGAGCGACGAGAATCCGGGCCGCCAGCGCGAGGTCCTGGACGCGCTGCTGTCCCGCCGCGTCGACGGGCTGATCGTGATGCCGGTCGGCACCGACCACGGGATGCTGATCCACGAGCAAAGGCGCGGCACCCCTGTCGTTTTCGTCGACCGCCTGCCCGCCGCCGCCGAAATCGACAGCGTCACGGTCGACAACCGAGCCGGAGCCCGCCGCGCGATCGAGCATCTGGCCGCACAGGGCCACCGCCGCATCGCCTATCTCGGTGACCTGCATACGATTTGGACCGCCGCGCAACGCTACGCGGGTTACGTCGAGGGCCTGGCCTGCACGGGAATCGCCTTGGACCCCACCCTTATCTGTGCCGATCTGCACAATCCCGACGCGGCCGAGGCCGCCGTCGACGCGCTGCTGTCCCGTCCCGACCGCCCCACCGCGCTGTTCAGCGCCCAGAACCTGGTCACCGTCGGTGTACTGCGCGCACTCCAGAAGCGTGGCCTGCACCGGGATATCGCGCTGGTCAGCTTCGACGACCTGCCCCTGGCCGAACTGCTGACCCCTGCCCTCACGGCCGTCACCCAGGACCCGGCCGTCATCGGGCGCACCGCCGCCGAGCTGCTGTTCGCCCGCCTGGACGGCGACCAATCCCCACCTCGCCGCCGCGTGGTACCAACTCGACTGCTGGTCCGCGGATCGGGAGAAATCCCCCCGTCCGGCGCACAGCCGGAAGCCTAGGACGGCGCTCGATCGGACCCCGGAACGATCGGCCGCGGCGGCCCGACCTGCGGATAGTGTGGTCAACATGGGTATCCCGTACATCGCGTCCCCGGACCTGCCGGAGCACATGACCTGGGAAGAACTCGAGCAACTACCCGAGGAGATCGCCGGGGAGATCGAGCTATGGAAGGGGCGTGTCGTGTGGATGCGACGCCCGCCGGCCCCACATCAGGAATATTCGATCGAGTTTCGGAACACGCTCCGTAGATGTGGGCGTGAAGACATGTCGGTGCGGCCGGAGCAGTGCTGGCGGGTACTCACCGGGACGAATGTCTTCTTCGGTACGAACGGAAAGTCGGACTTCTCGACCCCGGATTTCCTCATATCCCGCTGCTATGAGGACGAGTTTGCGGATATCCGTGCCTCGGACCTGTATCTAGCGGGTGAGGTGTTGTCGGCATCCAACACCGAGCGGGACATCGAGGCGAAGAAGGCGCGGTACGCCGCGGCCGGAATTCCCTGGTACTGGGAGGTATTGCTCGGTCGAAACCCCCGCCGGATCGTCGTTGTTCGCGCCTACGCGCTCGAAACACACCACGGACAGTTGCCACCCGGTGTATCTCCGCTGCACCCCACCTATTACGTCATGGCTGGTGAATGGAAGTCCGAGGACACCGACGGCATTGCCACCAACTTTCGTTCCCCATTCGAATTCCCTGGTCCGAACTCGAGTACTGACGCTCAGCTCGCGGCGGACAGCTCCCGGCCGAGGCTGGCGGCGGCCTCCTGCAGCAGCGGGATGATGTTGTCCATGTCCAGACCCGCCACCCGGGCCTGCGGCCCGGAAATGGACAGGGCCGCGCGGGTGGGAGCGTCGGGGATGCCGACCGCGAAGCAGCGCACACCGATCTCCTGCTCGCCGTCGTCGACGGCGAAGCCCTGCAGGCGGACCCGATCGATCTCCTCGCGGATCACCGCGGGATCGGTGATGGTGTGAATGGTGCGGGGGCTCATCGTGATTCGCGACAGAATCCGGTCGGTCTCCGCGGGCGGCAGCGTCGCCAGCACCGCCTTGCCGACGGCGGTGCAGTGCAGGTCCACCCGCTGACCGACCTCCGTGAACATCCGCATGGCATGCGGGGAGGGCACCTGCGCGACGTAGACGACCTGATCCCCGTCCAGCACGGCCATATTCGAGGTTTCCCCCGTGAGGTCGCGCAGCCGGGTCAGATGCGGGCGCGCCGAGGAGCCCAGCACCTTCCCGGCCGTCTCGCCGAGCCGAATCAGCCTGGGCCCCAGGGAGTATCGCCGCGAGGGCTGCTGCCGGATATAGCCGCCCGCGATGAGCGTGCGCAGCAGCCGGTGAATGGTCGGCTGCGGCAGCCCGGACGCCTCGGCGAGCTGCGAGAGCGTCGCCTCCCCGCCCGCGTCGGCCACCAGCTCCAGCAGTTCGAAGGCTCGGTCGACGGACTGCACCCCGCCACTGGCCCGCGTCTGGGTGTCGGTCACGGCGTTGTTCCCTCCTGGATCGGTGTTTCCACCATCTTTGCAGCGAATTCCAGCATACGGAAGTCCGGATGCCGGAATTCGCTGCGCACCCCCGCTCGAATCAACAGAATCCAGGGATACCGTGCCATGCGCGGCCGGCCTCGGGGGCGTCGTCGCGCTCGACGGCCGCCTCGATCAGGCCGTACGGGCGGTCGGCTGCGATGAACACCTCGCCCGGGTTGTCCAGGCCGAAGCGGTCCAGGTCGTAGAGGAAGTGGTGCTTGTTCGGCGCGGAGAAGCGGATCTCGGCGACGTCGCGGTGCTGCTCGAGTACCGCGCGGCCCATGCTGTAGAGAGTCTGCTGCAGGGCGTAGGAATGCACGACGGCGAACTGCCGCAACAGGATCGAGCGAATCGAATCGAAGGTCTTGTCCCAGTTGACCGTTCCCTCCCCGGCCGCGCCCGTGGGGTTGTAGCGCCAGCGGGCCACCAGCGAGGTCGCCATGATCCGGTCGTTGGTCGGCTCCAGGGTGGTGTACTTGTCCTTGAAGAAGCCGTGGAATTCCGAGCCGGTCGTCTTGAGCAGCACCAGATCCTTGATGCCGGACACCACGTGCGCGCGCCGGTCCGGGCCGACGCCGTCGATGTTGACCACCGTGGTGCGTACGCCGCCGCCGCTGCGCACGAACGAATGATCGTGCGGCAGACCATCGACCGCGATGCGGTCCCAGGAGTACTCGTCGATCTCGATGCGGGCGCCGTCCGCGCCGGGGCAGCGGGCGATGAAGTGGTCGCCGAGGGTGAGCGCGAAGTCCTCGATCGCCTCGACGCCCTTCTCCTTGGCGAAGGCGAAGACGGTGTTCTTCTGGGTGTCGGTCGGCAGCACATCGCCCTGGTCACCCGCGATGTGCGCCTCGGCGAAGCGCCCGCGCAGCGCGGAGGAGACGTTCAGGTCGCGGATCTGGTGGCGGTCCGTATCGCGGTAGACGCGCACGAGACGGTTTTCGGCCTTGCCGTACTGGTTGGGTCCGAGCTGGATGGCCATGGCTGGTCAGCTCCCTCGATAGGTAGATAGGGCGAACGGGGACAACAGCAGCGGCACGTGATGGTGCTGCTGCGGATCGGAGATCGTGAAGGTCACGGTCACCTCGGGGAAGAACGTGGGACGGTCGCCGTAGTAGGCGGCGGTGTCGAAGGTCAGCCGGTAGACCCCGGCCTCGACCCGCTCGGGGCCCAGATCGGTGCAGCGACCGTCGTCGTCGGTGCGGCCGGAGGCCAGCTCCCGCCAGCCGTCCTGAGTGCGGGCCTCGAGCCGCACCGGAACCCCCTGTGCGGGATGACCTCCGGCGGTGTCGAGCACGTGGGTAGTGATTGCACTACGGGTCATTGAGTAACCATCCGTTCCAGCCGCTTTCGCGCGATCGCGGCGAGTTCTCTTCGGGTGACCAGGATTTCGGCGTCCGGATCGTTGTCCAGGCGCGCGAGGCAATCGGCGAGCATCTCGTGGCCGGTGCGGCCGGAGGCGCACACCAGATAGATGAGGCCGAACTTGTCCTCGTAGGCGAGGTTCCCCTCGCGCAGCGCGGCCGCCAGCTCGGCATCGGCCGGATCGACTCCGGACTGTTCGCGCGCGGCCTGGGAGCCGGGCGCGGTGGAGGCGCCGATGCGCGGATGGTCGGCCAGCGCGGCGCGCACCTGCTCGGGCGACAGCGCGAGCACCTGCCCCTCCGCCAGCTCCAGCAGTGTGTCGCGATCGGCGTACGGCCGGGCCGAGTCGACCGCGCGGACCCACTCCTCGACGCCTACCACGCCGGTCAGGCTGACACGCCAATCCTCGCCGGGCAGCGCGTTGAGCTGCGCGATCGTAAGATTTTGGGTCACCGGGTACCTCCGCATTCCGATCGATCCGCCGGTCCTGCGGCCGGAAATCTTGTAGTTCGAGACTACCGCATCAACTTCTACGATGCGGAAATTAAATTCCGCTGAAACGAATGTAGGAGGGGTCACAACGCGCTGTCAACAGATTCGCAAAGGTTCGCCCGGATCCGCGAAAGGTGTTGACCGCCACACCCCGGGGGAGCTACCGTCGTATAACGGAAGAAACATTCCATATTGTGGAATCAAGATCGCAACAGCGCGATCCGGGTCGCAACGAGGCGATCCACCTTCCCGGAAGTGAAGTCTGTACGGACGCTGCATCCCGAGAGAGAAGAAGAGACGGCATGACACAACCCCTCCCGTATGCGGTGAACCTGTCCATCCTGTTCACCGAGCTGCCCCTGCTGGAGCGCCCCGCCGCGGCCAAGGCCGCCGGATTCGACGCGGTGGAGTTCTGGTGGCCCTTCGGCGCCAACGCCACCCCCGCCGACGACGAGGTCGAGGCCTTCGTCACCGCCATCGAGCAGGCCGGCGTGCAGCTGATCGGCCTGAACCTCTTCGCCGGTGACATGCCCGCCGGAGAGCGCGGGCTGGTGTCGTGGCCGGGACGTGAGCAGGAGTTCGCCGACAGCGTCGCGGTGGCCGTGGCGATCGGGCGTCGCCTGGGCTGCAAGGCCTTCAACGCCCTCTACGGCCTGCGCCTCGAGGGCCAGGAGCCCGGCGCGCAGGACGAGGTGGCCATCCGCAACCTGGCGCTGGCCGCGCGCTCGATCGGCGAGATCGGCGGCACCGTGCTGCTCGAGCCCGTCAGCGGCATCGCCACCTATCCGCTCAAGACCGCCGAAGACGTTGTCGGCGTGCTGGATCGGGTTCGCGAGGCGCAGGGCGCGACGAACATCGGCCTGCTGGCCGACATCTACCACCTCACCGTGAACGGCGACGATCTGGACAAGGTCATCGAGGCGCACGCCGACCGGATCGCGCACGTCCAGTTCGCCGACGCGCCCGGGCGGCACGAGCCCGGCACCGGTGAGCTCGACATCTTCGGCTACATCGACAAGATCGGCGCCGCCGGCTACCGCGGCTACGTCGCCGCGGAGTACGCCCCCAGCGGCGCCAGCGCCGACAGCTTCGCCTGGCTGCCCGCAGCCCGCTGAAAAATACATCGCCGAAAGACATACGGAGAAACAACATGACCAGAATCGGATTCATCGGCCTCGGCATCATGGGCTCGCCCATGGCCTCCCACCTGGCCAAGGCCGGGCACGAGGTGGTCGGCTACACCCTCAACACCGACGCGTACGCGCGGCTCGAGGGCGACGGCGGTCGCGCGGTGGACAGCATCGAGGCCGCGGTCAAGGACGCCGAGATCGTTATCACCATGCTGCCCAACCATCCTCAGGTCGAGGACGTGGTGCTCGGTGAGGGCGGCGTGTTCGCCCACGCGCCCAAGGGTGCGCTGCTGATCGACTTCTCCACGATCCGGCCCGAGAGCTCGATCGCGGTGGCCGAGGCCGGCGCCAAGGCCGGATTCCGGGTGCTCGACGCGCCGGTATCCGGTGGCCAGGGCGGCGCCGAGGAGGGCGTGCTGTCCATCATGGTCGGCGGCGACGCGGACGACTTCGCCGCCGTGACACCGGTTTTCGAGGCGGTCGGCAAGACCTACATCCACGTCGGCGCGCACGGCGCCGGACAGATCGTCAAGGCGGCCAACCAGCTCGTGGTCGGCGGCACCTACGCCCTGGTCGCCGAGGCCATCGTGCTGATGGAGGCACTGGGTGTGGACGCGGGCAAGGGCCTGGACGTGCTGGCCGGCGGTCTGGCGGGCAGCACCATCCTCGAGCGCAAGCGCAAGTCGATGGTGGCCCGCGAGTTCGCCCCCGGCTTCCGGATCGACCTGCACCACAAGGACATGGGCATCATCACCGACGCCGCCAAGCAGGCCGACGTGTCGCTGCCGACCGCCGCGCTGACCGCATCGCTGATCGCCGCGGGCCGCGCCCAGGGCTACGGCTCGCTGGATCACTCGGCGCTGCTGAAGGTCATCGAGAACCTCAACGGGCGCGGCGAGAAGTAGCCTGATGAACTCGCCGCGAATCGTACTGGCCCCGGACAAGTTCAAGGGCTCGCTCACCGCCGGGGAGGTCGCCGAGGCGGTGGCCGCCGGTATCCGGCGGGTTCGCCCCGACGCCGACATCCGCTGGGTCCCGGTGGCCGACGGCGGGGAGGGGACGGTGGACGCGGCAGCCGCCGCCGGATTCGACTGCACCACGGTCGAAGTCGGCGGCCCGACCGGGGAGCCGGTGCGAGCGGCGTTCGCGCACAACGGCACGACCGCCGTCGTGGAGGCCGCGGCGGCCTGCGGGCTGTCCCGGCTACCACACGGCGTGCTCGCCCCGCTGACCGCGACCAGCCGCGGCGTCGGCGAGCTGCTGCTCGCCGCGCTCGACACCGGCTGCCGCACGGTGGTTCTCGGTGTGGGCGGCAGTGCCTGCACCGACGGCGGCGCCGGCATGCTCGCCGGGCTGGG
The DNA here is from genome assembly GCF_018860155.1 of Nocardia albiluteola. Classification (GTDB taxonomy): domain Bacteria; phylum Actinomycetota; class Actinomycetes; order Mycobacteriales; family Mycobacteriaceae; genus Nocardia; species Nocardia albiluteola. The sequence continues at coordinate 184,345 of NZ_JAHKNI010000004.1, read as the reverse complement.
CGCATCGTTGCTCGATGCGGATGCCCGTCCGGTGGGCCCGGGCGGCGGCGGCCTGGCCGATATCGCGTATCTCGACCTGCACCAGCTCGATCCCCGCATCCACGAGGTGGATCTGGTGCTGGCCAGCGATGTCGACAACCCGCTGCTCGGAGCGCACGGCGCGGCCGCGATTTTCGGGCCGCAGAAGGGCGCGGGCGCCGGTGAGCTGGCCGTGCTGGAGGCGGGGCTGACGCACTGGTCCCGGCTCGTGGCCCAGCGCACCGGATTCGACGTGGCCGACCGGCCGGGCGCCGGTGCGGCGGGCGGCATCGGTTTCGCCGCCCTCGCGGTGCTCGGCGCCCGGCGCTCGGGCGGCATCGACGTGCTGCTCGACCTGGTCGGATTCGATCGGGTGGTCAAGGACGCGGATCTGGTGGTGACCGGGGAGGGTTCGCTCGACGAGCAGACCCTGCACGGCAAGGCGCCCGCCGGCGTCGCGGCCCGCGCCGCCAAGGCCGGGGTGCGCACCATTGCCGTCGCCGGACGGCAGCTGCTCGACGAGGCACAGCTGCGGGGCGCGGGTTTCGCCGCGTCCTATCCGCTCACCGCGCTCGAGCCGGACCTGCAGCGGTGCCAGGACGAGGCCGCGGAACTGTTGCAGCGCCAAGGGGAACTGATCGCGCGGGAGCAGCTGACCGAACCGGCTGCCGGCCGCACGTCCTAGACCCAGCCGTCGTCCCGGCCGCGCGGCCGGGGACGACGGACCACCCGTCGCCTCGGTGGAGGCCGGAATCCCGCTTCGCGGTCGCGGATTCCGACCTCCGCCCGGGCGCCGGACACGCTCCGCCGTGCGCGCGGAAGCCGGAAATACCTAGCCGTCAAAGGGTTTCCGTCTTCCGCCCGCACTACGGCGCACCCGCGCCGGTCGCGTCGTTCCCGCGGAGGTCGGAACCCTATCCCGCCGTCTATGGGTCCCGGCTTCCGCAGGAACGATGCGGCACTATCCATGCAGTACAGGAGTTTTCGTGAATACCAACAGCGACAAGGTATTCCGCGCCCGCCGGGTGATCACGCCCACCGGCGAGGTCGCGGCATCGGTGGTCGTCCACGACGGGCGGATCGCCGAGATCACCCCCTACGACGCGCCGCACGCAGCGGGCGAGATCATCGACGTGCCGGACGATTCGGCGCTGCTACCGGGCCTGGTGGACAGCCACGTCCACGTCAACGAGCCCGGCCGCACCGCGTGGGAGGGCTTCGCCACCGCGACCCGCGCCGCGGTGGCCGGGGGCATCACCACGCTCATCGATATGCCGCTCAACAGCATTCCAGCGACGGTCGATATCGCCGCGCTGCGCGAGAAGCAAGACGTGGCGGCCGGGCAGTGCAGCATCGACGTCGGCTTCTGGGGCGGCGCGGTCGGCGACAACCTCGGCGACATGGCCGAGCTGGCGCGCGCGGGGGTGTTCGGCTTCAAGGCATTCCTGCTGCCCTCGGGCGTCGAGGAGTTCTGTCACCTGGACGCCGCCCAGCTCGAGGCCGCGGTGCGCGCGGTGGCCGAGCTGGATTCGCTGCTGATAGTGCATGCGGAGGACCCTGCCGTCATCGACGCCGCACCGGCCCCGCACGGACCCATCTACGCCGATTTCCTCGCCTCGCGCCCGGTCGAGGCCGAGACCCGCGCCATCGCCGCACTGATCGACCTCGCCGAGCGGTACGGCGCACGCGTGCACGTGCTGCACCTGGCCGCCGCCTGCGCGGTGCCGATGATCGCGGCCGCGCGCGCCCGTGGTGTGCGAATCACGGCGGAGACCTGTCCGCACTACCTGACCATCAGCGCCGAGGAGATCCCGGACGGCGCCACCGAATTCAAGTGCTGCCCACCGATCCGCAACCGGGTCAACCAGCAGGGGCTGTGGAACGGACTGCGCGACAACGTCATCGACTGCATCGTCAGCGACCACTCCCCCAGCACGGTGGAGCTGAAGCGCGCGGGCGGCGGCGATTTCGGCAAGGCGTGGGGCGGCATCGCCGGTCTGCAAGTAGGGCTTTCGGCGATCTGGACCGCCTCCCCCGACTGGGTCGGGCTGCCCGATCTGGTGCGCTGGATGGCCACCGGGCCCGCGGATCTGGCCGGCCTGGAACACAAGGGCCGCATAGCAATCGGCGCGGACGCGGATTTCTGTGTGTTCGCCCCGCACGAGGAGTTCGTCGTCGACGCGACCGCGTTGCAGCACCGCAACCCGATCTCCGCCTACGACGGCCGCACGCTGCGCGGCGTGGTGCGATCCACCTGGCTGCGTGGCGATCTGATCACCGGTGACCACGCCCGTGGGCGCCTGCTGCAGAGAGAAGGGTAGTCATGAGCGAGCTTGCGAGCGAATCATCGACACAGCGTGCTTCGCTCACGCCGGAGCGAAGCAAAGGGACACAGCGTGCTTCGCTCACGCCGGAGCGAAGCAAAGGGACACAGCGTGCTTCGCTCATGCCGGAGCGAAGCGGAGGCGTGAGCGATTGGTCCCAACTTCCGGACCTGGCCTCACGACAGGTCGGCGGCAGCGTGGTCGCGGCGAACGACGAATTCTTCGCCGAGCGTGAGAATCTCATCAAGGATGCGGCGCCGGTCTACCAGACCCACACCTTCAACAACAAGGGCCAGGTGTACGACGGCTGGGAGACCCGGCGCCGCCGCGACGGCAGCCCGGGACCCGACTGGGCGCTGATCCGGCTCGGCGTCGCGGGGGTGGTGTCCGGAATCGTCGTGGACACCGCATTTTTCATCGGCAACTTCCCGCCGCACGTCTCCATCGAAGGCGCCTCGGTGCCCGGGCATCCCTCGGTGGACGAACTGCTGGCCGCCGACTGGCATACCCTCGTGCCGGTCTCCCCGGTCGAGGGCGACAGCCGGAACCTGTTCGAGGCCAGCAACGATCGGCGCATCACCCACGTGCGGGTGAACATGCATCCCGACGGCGGCATCGCCCGGGTCCGGGTGCACGGTACCGCGGTCCCGGATCCGCAGTGGATCGACGACATCCCCTTCGACCTCGCGGCGCTGCGCAACGGCGGCCGCGCGGTGGCCTGCAGCGACGGCTTCTTCTCCCCGCCGAACAACATGCTGCAGCCCGGTATTTCGCGGTTCATGGCCGACGGCTGGGAGACCCGGCGCCGGCGCGACGACGGCAACGACTGGGCCACCGTGGCCCTGGCCGCCGAGGCCGTGCCCGCAGTGCTCGAGCTCGACACCACGCACTACAAGGGCAACTCCCCCGCGCGCATCTCCCTGGACGGGTACACCGCGGACGGCGAGCTGGTCTCTCTGCTCGAGCCGACGGCGCTGCAGCCCGATGCCACCCACCGCTTCCGCCTCACTGGCGATCGGCCGGTGAATCACGTGCGCCTCAACGTCCTTCCCGACGGCGGCGTCGCCCGGCTGCGCCTGTTCGGCCGCATCACCCCCGCGGGGCGTGAGCAGCTCGAGAGCCGCTTCACCGCCACCACCCCGGACCACTGACCCCACGGCCATTGATCACGAAGGAGACCCGATGGTTCTGATGTTCCTCAACGGCGACGGCATGCGCGGCGGGCGCCTCAACGGCCAGCTCGACGGCGCCCCGCTACTGCGCGCCGCGCGCAGCGCCGCCAAGTACCGCTACTACTCGGTCGGCGACCGCTTCCCCGCCATGCTCGCCACCTCCGACGAGGGTCGCTCGGTCCTCGGCGAGGTATACGACGTACCGATGGAAGTGTTGCGGGACAACCTGATCCCGAACGAACCGCCCGAGCTCGAGCTCGGCCTGATCGAACTCGAGGACGGCACGGCCTGCCTGGCCACCGTGCTGCGGCCGAACCTGGCCGACTCGCCCGAGCTGACCGACATCTCCGATATCGGCGACTGGCGCGCCTACCGCGGCATCCCGGTCGCCGACTGATCGCGCCGCCCCGGCCGAATAGCCGAGGGCACAAGTAAATACATCCGGTCTCGCACCGCGGACCGGGCCACGCGGGGATGACGGCTCCCCGCGCGGCCCGATCAACGGAACGAGACGCCAAACGCACACATGGGAGTACACGACATGCCACGCATGCGGGCCGTCGACGCGGCCGTCAAGATCCTGGAACTGGAGGGCGCCACACAGGCTTTCGGCCTGCCCGGCGCCGCGATCAACCCCTTCTACTCGGCGCTGCGCGCGCACGGTGGCATCAAGCACGTGCTGGCCCGCCACATGGAGGGCGCCTCGCACATGGCCGAGGGCTACACCCGGGCCGCGCACGGCAACATCGGCGTGTGCATCGGCACCTCCGGCCCGGCCGGCACCGACATGATCACCGGCCTGTATTCGGCCATCGCGGACTCGATTCCGATCCTGTGCATCACCGGGCAGGCGCCGCGCGCCCGCCTGCACAAGGAGGACTTCCAGGCGGTCGACATCGCCGCCATCGCCGCGCCCGTCACGAAAATGGCTGTGACCGTGCTGGAACCGGCCCAGGTGCCCGGGGTCTTCCAGCAGGCGTTCCACCTGATGCGCTCGGGCCGGCCTGGCCCGGTGCTCATCGACCTGCCGGTCGACGTGCAGGTCGCCGAGATCGAGTTCGACCCGGAAACCTATGCGCCGCTGCCGGTCTACAAGCCCGCCGCGACGCGCGCGCAGGCCGCGAAGGCCCTGGAAATGCTGACCGCCTCGCAGCGGCCGCTGTTCGTCGCGGGCGGCGGCATCATCAATGCCGGCGCCGAGGACCTGATGGTCGAGCTGGCCGAGCTGCTGAACGTGCCGGTGGTCCCGACCCTGATGGGCTGGGGCATCCTGCCCGACGACCACGAGCTGTCCGCGGGCATGGTCGGCCTGCAGACCTCCACCCGCTACGGCAACGCCACCCTGTTGGCCTCGGACTTCGTCATGGGCATCGGCAACCGGTGGGCCAACCGCCACACCGGAAACCTGGAAACCTACACCCGGGGACGCACTTTCGTGCACGTGGACATCGAGCCCACGCAGATCGGCCGGGTGTTCGCGCCCGACTACGGCATCGCCTCGGACGCCAAGGCCGCGCTCGAGCAGCTGCTGGCGGTGGCCCGCGAGCGCAAGCAGGCCGGAACCCTGCCCGACTACTCCGGCTGGGTCGCCGAGTGCACCGAGCGCAAGGGAAGCCTGCACCGCAAGACGCACTTCGACAACGTTCCGGTGAAACCGCAACGGGTGTACGAGGAGATGAACCGGGCGTTCGGGCGCGACACCCGCTACGTCTCCACGATCGGCCTGTCGCAGATCGCCGGCGCGCAGATGCTGCACGTGTACCAGGCGCGCAACTGGATCAACTGCGGCCAGGCCGGCCCGCTGGGCTGGACCGTGCCCGCGACGCTCGGCGTGGTGGCGGCCGACCCGACCCGCAATGTCGTTGCGCTGTCGGGTGATTACGACTTCCAGTTCATGATCGAGGAACTGGCCGTCGGCGCCCAGTTCAACCTGCCGTACGTGCACGTGCTGGTGAACAACTCCTACCTGGGCCTGATCCGGCAGGCGCAGCGCGCGTTCGACATGGACTACTTCGTGCAGCTCGGCTTCGACAACATCAACGCCGACGATTCCATCGGCCTGGCCAAGGGCTACGGCGTGGACCACGTCCGCGTCGCGGAGGGCCTGGGCTGCAAGGCGATTCGCGTCGAGGACCCGAAGGATATCGCCGCCGCCTTCGCCCGCGCCAAGGAGTGGGCACAGGAGTTCCGGGTTCCCGTGGTGGTCGAGATCATCCTGGAGAAGGTCACCAACATCTCCATGGGCGCCACCGACATCGACCAGATCACCGAATTCGAGGCCCTGGCCGAATCCGCCGCCGATGCACCGACCGCTCTGCTGCCGCTGAGCTGACCCAGGACTCCGTCGGCTTTATCACACACGCTCCCACGCCGACGGTCGCCCCGCCACACCCGAGACCCGGGTGCGGCGGGGTTTCTCGTTCGACCGCACGATTGTGACCCCGTTCCGCAGCGATCTCCGCTGGTCAGGCCCTGCCAGCTAGGTCACAGCCGGTCCCCCGAGAACTGACAGAGGGCACGGAGGCACCTCCCAGAATCGATGAATAGTCTTGCCGCCATGACACATCCGACCCCCTCGGGCTCCCCGTCAACCTCCAGCCGCCGCCGCAGGATCGCGCTGGTCACCGGCGCCACAGGCGCGGCCGTCGCCATCGTGGTCGGGGTGAGTGCCTGCGGATCGTCCGGCAACTCCAGCTCGGCGCCGGCCTCGTCCACCTCGGCCGCGGCCTCCAGCACGGCCAAGCCGGGCAAGCACCACGGGAACGCGATCTTCGGCACCATCGCCTCGCAGAACGCCAACACCTGGACGCTCACCAAGAAGGACGGCACCACCGAGACCGTCACCATCACCCCGCAGACGAAATTCGGCTCCAAGAAGAATCCGGCTCAGCAGTCCCAGTTCACCCTCGGTGAGATGGTCGCCGTGCGCGGCAAGGAGTCCGGCACCACCATCACAGCTACCGACATCACCCAGGCCAAGCAGCATTCGGCCAGCGCCACCCCGTCGGCCTCGGCTGCCCCGGCGGCTCCCACCACGAACTGAGGTCGCCGCGCCGCCGGTAGCCCGCGGGCCGGCGGCGCCGCGTTCTTCACAGCTCATACCTAACCTGCCCCAACGACAGCCAAATGTCCGAGCCCGAGGATTTCCCTCGTCGGTCCGGCAGGTGCCGGACGGCGTTTCGGATTCCGGTCCGGGAACCAGGAGGTTGGTATGGGTATCACGTCGAGGCTGGCCGCTGCGGTAGCGGTTGGCGGACTGACGTTGGGGGCGTTGGGAATTGGGTCCGCGGTCGCGAGCGCGCAGCCTCCGCAGGCGCCGGCGCAGAACGGACAGCAGTGCGCTCCGCCGCCCAACGGACACCAGGGACCGCCGCCCTCCGGGCACCAGGCTCCCCCGCCCGGCGGCCAGAAGCCCGGCAACCCGCCCGCATGCCCGCCCGCGCACTAGAAAGAGCTGCTGCACAGCGCCGATAGCGCCGCGCAGCCCGCAAGGCCCCGTGCCCACTGTCGTCGGGACACGGGGCCTAGGCGTGGTTACACCACGTGGCATAACGAGTTCCCAGCTGCCCCCTCCGGCAGCCCTCACACGCTCGCGAGCACGTCCTCGAAGGCGGCCTCCGCGGCCCCGAGAAGCTTGAGATCCGGCCCGAGGGAAGACCTTTCGATCCGCACACCTCCGTGGGCACGCGAGACCATGCTGCGCCGCCGGACCTCCTGCTGCGCGCGCTGCACCACGGCCTCCGGGAGGATCGCGAACAGGTCGCCGAGCACCACCAGCTCCGGGCCGAGAATGTTCACCACGTTGACCAGGCCCAGGATCAACCAGTCGACATAGCCCCCGAGACGGGCCACCGAATCCGAATCCCGTTGCAGCTCACGCAGTTCGGCCACGATCGCGCCCCGGGCTCCGGTCTCGCTCAGGCCCAGCGCCCGGCGTAGCGCGTGCTCGCCGACCTCGGTCTCCCAGCAGCCGGTATTGCCGCAATGGCAGACCCGGCCACTGGGATTCACCGTCATGTGGCCGATTTCGCCGAGGTAACCGGCCGAGCCGCGCAGCAGCCCACCCTGGGCGATGATGCCCCCGCCCACCCCGACGTCGGCGGAGACGAACACCGCGTCCGAGGCCCCGCGCCCGACCCCGCGCACGTATTCGGCCAGCGCACCGAGTTCGGCATCGTTGCCGACCACCACGGGCACACCCAGGACCCGGCCCATCCGGTCGCCGAACGGCACCTCGTCCCAGCCCAGATTCGACGCGTTGTACACGAGGCCGTCGTTGCGGCGCACCACGCCCGGCACCGAGATCCCCGCCGCCACCGGATGCAGGTCGAGATCCTGGGCCAGCAGCGCCGCGGACTCGGCGACATGCGTGACCACCTCATCCGGATCCCGTTGCCGCCCACGCAGATTCCAGCTGTTGCGCCCCAGGATCTGACCGCCCAGGCCGACCAGCGCGATGGCCGCGTGCTCGACCTGCACATCCACCGCGAGCACCACGACCGCCTGCGGCTGCGGCAGCACCAGCAGCGACGGGCGGCCCGCGCCCTGCGGCAGCCGCGGCACCCGCTCCTCGACGACCCCATCCCCCGCCAGCCCGTCCACCAGCATCTTGATGGTCGAGCGGTTCAACCCCAGTTCCGTGGCCAGCGTGGCGCGCGTGGCCGGACCGCCCACATGCAGCAACCGCAACAGCGAGGCCCGATTGAAGCGCCGCACCTCATCGGGCCGGGCGACATTCACGACGGCACCTCCCACATCGACAACCCCTCACTCCGCAATGCACACGCCCGGGACCGTCCCAGCCGAAAGTCGGTGCGCGATCGGCGATCACCATGACACACGGCTGGGCGGCCGCCGAATTCATCGGCCCGTATGTGCGGCCCTGCGGCGCGAGAGCGCATCCACGGTGGCCGCCAGCAGCAGCACCAGGCCCGTGACCACCGAGACCACCGCGGCCGGCTGTTTCAGCAGGCCGAGGCCGTTGGACACGACCGCCAGCACGGCGCCACCGATGACGGCGTCGGCAATGCGTCCCTTACCGCCGAACAGCGACGTACCGCCGATCACCGCGGCGCCCACCGCGAACAGCAGGGTGTTCAGGCCACCGGCCTGCGGATCGACCGAACCGACCTTGGAGGAGTACACGATCGCGCCGATCGCGGCACAGCCGGAGCTGATCACGAAGACGCTCGAGCGCAACTGGGTGACGTTGATACCCGCCCGGCGCGCGGCCTCCGCATTGCCGCCGATCGCGTACAAATGCCGACCGTACGTGGTCCGGTTCAGCACATAGGTGCCGATGGCCAAGAGCACCAGGATGATCGGCACCACGTACGGCACCCCGGAGATCGTGATCAGCTTGCTCGGCGACCGGTTCACCGACATGAACGCGGTCGCAATGCTCGCGAGCACCAGCAGCGCGACCACCTTGCCGATCACCAGCGGCGTCGGCTGCACCACCAATCCCTTTGCCCGCCTCCGGAAGTGACCGAACAGCGTGACCCCGGCCCAGCCGCCGGCGGCGACCACGAACAGCACCCAGCTCCACAGCACCGACAGATTCCCGTTCGCCACCGCATCGAGCACGTGCGAGGAGCTGATGCCCAGCACGCCGCCCTCGCCGATCAGCTGCAGGATCGCACCCTGCCACGCCAGGAACAGCGCGAGTGTCACCACGAACGAGGGCATTCCGATCTTGGAGATCAGGAATCCGGTGATGCAGCCGATGGCGGTGCCGACACACACCGCCAGCAGCATCTCTATCCACGGATTGGCATGGAAGCCGACGACCGTGATCACCACCCCGAGCAGCGACATCGCCACCCCGGGCCAGATCCGCAGCAGCGCGGCCAGTGCCGCGGCGAGCAGCAGCAGGCCGTTGAAAATGTAGAAGACCGTACTGCCCATGCCCGTCAACAGATTTCCGTTGTCGACATAGTGCATGGCCAGCACCGCCCCGGCCACACCGGAGGCGGTGCCCGCCGACAGATCGATCTCGCCCAGCAGCAGCACATACACGATGCCCATCGCGATGATGGTCTGCCCGGCGCCCTGGGCGAGCAGATTCGCGATGTTGTTGAGCGAGAAGAACACATTCGACAGCGAGGAGAACAGCACGACCAGCACCACCAGACCCAGCAGTGCAGGCAGCGAACCGATCTCGCCGCCCCTCACGCGGGCGAGATAGGCACGCACGGCCTCCGCCGTGGATACGGTGGTGGTGTCGATGCCGAAATCGGTGATCGCCGTCTGGGCGCCGGTTGCGGTCTCGGGGCTCTCCCCGCCGCCTGCCGTATCGGCCGAAACTTGGGTCATCACAAATGCTTTCCTGCTAATCCTGCTACAAACGCCTACAACACAGCGGATTCCGGCCGGGCCAAGCCCAACTCACCGGAGCGTCCCGCGGTGATCAATTCCACGACCTGATTCTGGGTGACCTCCGAGGTCCGCACCTGCGCCGCCATCCGGCCCAGGTACAGCACCGCGATCCGGTCGGCGACCTCGAACACGTCGGCCAGGTTGTGGCTGATCAGCACCACCCCGAGCCCCTGTTCGGCGAGCCGGCGCACCAGATCCAGCACCTGCCGGGTCTGGGCCACCCCGAGGGCGGCGGTCGGCTCGTCGAGCAACACCAGATTGCTGTTCCACAGCACCGATTTCGCGATCGCCACGGTCTGTCGCTGTCCGCCGGACAGCGAGGCCACCGGGGTGCGCACGGATTTCACCGTGCGCACCGACAGCGATGCGAGCGTGCGCCGCGCCGCGTCCTCCATGGATGCCTCGTCCAGGAACCACGGCTTGCCGCGCTCCCGGCCCAGGAACATGTTCTGCACGATGTCGAGGTTGTCGGCCAGGGCAAGATCCTGGTAGACCACCTCGATGCCCAGTGCGCCGGCATCCTTCGGGCCGTGCAGGTGCACCTCCTCGCCCCGGAACTTGATCGTCCCGGAGTCGAAGGGGTGAATCCCCGCGATGCACTTGACCATCGTCGACTTACCCGCGCCGTTATCGCCGACCAGCGCGGTCACCTCCCCCGCGGGGGCGGTGAACTCGACATCGTGCAGAACATGGACCGCACCGAAGCTCTTGTTGAGCCCGGAGATCTGCAGCAGCGGATCACTCATCTGATTTGCAATACCTCTCAGGAGATCCCGAGCTGGGTGCACACGGAGGAAACATCACCCGAGCACAGATCGCTCGCCTTCACATAACCCTGGTCGACAACCGTCTTGACCTGATCCCGGGTGACCGTATGCGGGTCCAGCAGAACGGATTTCACAGTCCGATTGCCCTTGGGGTCCTGACTCGACGCCGTGGCGACGGCGTCCGCGGCGGCCTTGTCGCCCTTGGCCAGATCGGCGGCGAGCTTGGCCGCGGCGTTGGCCTCGTCCTGGATCGGCTTGAACACCGTCATGTACTGATCGCCGCGCAGGACGGCCTTCAGGCCGTCGGTGGTGGCGTCCTGGCCGGTGACCGGGACCTTGCCGTTGAGGCCGTTCTTCTTCAGCACGGTGACGATAGCGCCGGCGAGGCCGTCGTTGGAGGCCACGACGCCGTCGATCTTGTTGCCGTTGGTGGTGAGCAGCTGCTCGAAGGTCTCGCCGCCCTTCTGGTTGTCCCAGCCGTCGATGGCCTGGCTGGCAACGAGTTTCAGCGCGCCCGAATCGTAGAGCGGCTTGAGCACCTGCTCCTGCCCCTGATGGAAGAGGGTGGCGTTGTTGTCGGTCGGCGCGCCCTCGATCTCGATGACCTGGGCGGCCGGCTTGGCCTTGAGCGCGTCGGCCATGGCCTGGCCCTGCAGCGCACCGACCTTCACGTTGTCGAAGGACACGTAGTAGTCCGAGGAGCCGCCGAGGTTCAGCCGGTCGTAATCGATGGTGGGGATGCCCGCCTTGTGCGCCTTGGCGGCCACGGCATTACCGACCTCGCTATTGATGGAGGCGATGAGCAGCACCTTGACGCCCTTGGCGATCATGCCGTCGGCCAGGGTGCTGAACTTCTGCACGTCGCCCTGCGCGTTCTCGACGTCGGCGTCGAATCCCTCGGCATTGAGAGCCTTGGTGATCATCGGGCGGTCGAAGCCCTCCCAGCGGGCCGAGGTCGCGGTCTCCGGCAGGATCACACCGACGGTCCCGTTCTTGCCCCCACTACTGCCGTTCGAGCTGGTGGAGTTGCCGCCGCCGCTGGAGGAGTTGGATCCGCAGGCAGCGAGGGTCAGCAGGCCGGCGAGCGCAACGGCCACGGCCCCATACCGTTTCATCCTCATCAGGTGAACCTTTCGAGCTGGCGGCCCCCGCCACCGGTTCGGGTGTCCGGTGACGGAGGCCATATGTTGTAGGCAACAACATATGCGACACAGCTCGCGGCGAAGGTCACAATTGCGCAACACTGTGTCTCAGCTCACGTTCGATTCCATGGTGACAGGCCGGGCCGGTATCACTTCGGAGAACATTCGAATCTCGGCGAAGAAGTTGTTAACGTATGCCCACCCCCGTAACGTTGTGTGGTTGTGCACGCCGCTGCAGGGGTTTATTGGCGACTGGCATCAGCAGGGTTCCTGCGTCAGTGGCACTATCGGCTCGCGATGTTCGCGGGCATGTTCACCAATGTGGTGTTCGGGCTGGTCCGCGCCTCGGTGATGCTCGCGGCCGTGCGCGCCACGACCGGATTCGGCGGCTACACATCGGATTCCATCGGCGCGTACGTCTGGCTCTCCCAGGGACTACTGGGATCGCTCGGGGTGATGGGGCCGACGCTGGACATCGCCGAGCGGATCCGCACCGGCGACGTCGCGATCGACTTCCTCAGACCCGCGGACATCCAATTCTGTTATCTGGCAACCGATCTCGGTCGGGCGGCGTGCGCCTTGCTGCTGCGCGGGCTGCCCAGTGTCGCCGCGGGACTGCTGGCCTTCGAGCTGGCGATGCCACATCAGGCCGGCGCGTACGTGCTGGGCGCGCTCAGTATCGTACTGGCCGTCACGATCTCGTTTCTGCTGTTGTTCGCGGTGTGCCTGACCGGATTCTGGATGGTGGAGACCCGCGGTATCCGGCTGCTGTATCAGATCGTCGCCACCTTTCTGGCCGGCCTGTTCGTTCCCGTGCACCTGTTTCCCGGATGGTTGCGCACGCTGGCGGAGCTCACCCCGTTCCCGTCGCTGCTGCAGACGCCGATCGATGTGCTGTCGGGGCGGGCGACCGGTTGGGATGCCCTGGAAGTAGTTGCTGTACAAGTATTCTGGGTTGTCGTCACAGTTCTACTGGGCCGGGGGTTACTTCGGGCGGGCCGCCGTAAACTGGAGGTACAGGGTGGCTGAACTACTCGGAACCACCCGGACCTCGGGAACATGGTTCACCCCGTACAGTGCCGTACTCCGCTCGCGGATGCGCTCACAGCAGGCGTATCCACTCTCCTTTGCCGCCGACATGCTCTCCTCACTCCTGGTCGGTGTGGTGGAATTCGCCGAGGTCTGGGTCATTTACCACAACGTGCGGGTGCTGGGCGGCCTGGATCTGCACGCGATGCTGCTGCTGTTCGGCATGTCGAATCTGGCCTTCGCGATCGCGCAGATCGCCTTCGGGCACACCGACACGCTGCCCGCATACATCCGCGCGGGCACCCTCGATGCCTTCCATCTGCGCCCGCAGCCGCTGCTGTTGCAGCTCATCACCAGCGATGTCTCGCTGCGCCGGGTGGCCCGCGCCGGCGTGGCGGCGACTGTGTTGTGCATCGGCCTGGATATCAACGACATCGATTGGACCGTAACCACATTGGCCCTATTGGCGCTCTCGCTGACGACGGGCATCGCGCTGTTCGCCGGGTTGTTCGTGTGCGCGGCGGGCCTGCAGTTCTTCCTCGTCGACGGATCGGAACTGACCAACAGCTTCACCTACGGCGGCGCCTTCGCCGCGCAACAGCCCAGCTCGGTGTTTCGCGCGCCGATGACACTGCTGTTCGGCTTCGGGGTGCCGGTGTCGTTCGTCGCGTATCTGCCCACCATCGCGCTGCTGCGGCTGCCCGGACCGGCATGGCTGCCGAGCTGGCTGGCATGGGCGAGCCCGATCGCGGCGGCGTGGGTCTGGGGACTGGCACTGCTGTGCTGGCGTCAGGGAGTGCGACACTATCAGGGAGGCGGTGGATAGCGGTGTCCATCGAAATCAACAATCTGACAAGACAATTCGTCATTCATCGGAAAACCGAGAAGCGCTGGACCCGTCGTCGCGAGGTGATCACCGCGGTCGACAGGATGAGCTTCTCGATCGAATCCGGCTCCGCGGTGGGCTATATCGGGGCCAACGGCGCGGGCAAGTCGACGACCATCAAGATGCTCACCGGCATCCTGGTGCCCACCTCCGGGACCGTGCGCACCTGCGGGCTGGAACCGGTGCGGCAGCGGCGCGAGCTGGCCGGGCGGATCGGGGTGGTGTTCGGGCAGCGCTCGCAGCTGTGGTGGGATCTGCCGCTGCGCGAATCGTTCTCGATCCTGGCCGCCATCCACCGCCTGGATCCGGATCGGGCCCGTAAGCGCCGCCACGAACTGGTGGAGCAGCTGGAGATGGCCGGCACCCTGGACACGCCCGTGCGGCAGCTATCGCTGGGGCAGCGGATGCGGGCGGAAATCGCCGCGGCACTGCTACATTCGCCCGAGCTGCTCATCCTGGACGAGCCCACCATCGGCCTGGACGTGCTGTCCAAGCAGCGATTACGCGATTTCCTGTCCTACGAGCGCATCGAACGCGGCACCACCCTGTTGCTCACCACCCACGACATGGGCGATATCGAGCGGCTGTGCGAGCGGGTGCTGGTGGTCGACCGCGGCCGCCTGGTCCACGACGGATCTCTGACGGGGCTGGCCGCCACCGTGCGAGTGCGCCGGATGCTGGTGGTCGATCTGGTCGCGCCGGCACCCGAACTCACCGGCCTGCGCGGCGCGCAGTTGATCGCCAGCGAGGGCGGCGGCATCCGGCAGCGGCTGGCCTTCGATCCCGAGAGCATCACCGCCGCACAGCTCCTGGCCGCGGTCTCGGCGCGGGCCGAGGTGCGCGACCTGTCCATCGAGGAGCCCGGCATCGAGGACGTGGTGCGGCGCATCTACCGCTCCCAGAGCGCGGCGCGATCACCGAGTGTGGACACAAACGCGTCCCCGCCGACGGGCGACGGGGACGCGAGGTAGTGCTCGATCGGATCATTCAGGGGGTGCGGCCGCCTCCTGCTCACGTGCCCCCTGGTCCAGCCGGAACGGCGGGTACTCGTCCCGCATCAGCGAGGAGTACGCGCGCACCCGGATGCTCCAGCGGTTCAGACCCATCACCAGGTCGAACAGCCCGCGCAGGTAGCGGCCGGTGAACAGCAGCCCGATCAGGGCGATGAGCACCAGCACGGCCAGCAGGGAGATCCCGCCGCCGCCCATCATCCAGTGGCCGTGCCCCCCGCCCACGCCGTGGTGGTGATGGTGATGGCGGTGCCCGCCGCCACCTCCCCAGCGCCAGAAGCCACCGGCGAAGGCCGCCACGATCAGGTACTGCGGGATCGCGAGCAGCCACCACTTGATCAGCACCAGCCAGCGGTGCAGCTGTTCGGGGTAGTCCACCTCGAGATCCGCCGGGTAATTCTCGTCGGGCTTCAGGCTGAACGGCGGATACCGATCGGTGCCCGCGGGCGAGAACGCGTAGAACCGGACACGCCAGCTCCAGCGCATGACACCCACATTGAAGTCGAAAAGGCCTCGGGGATAACGACGTGTGAACAGAATCGCGAAGAATGCGATGACCGTCACGACGAAGTAGGCGATGTGCAGGAAAATCAGCACCACGATATGCGGAATCGCAAGAATCCATTTGATGATCCATTGCCAGCGCGACAGCGCCGGGTCGAGATCACCTCGAACGCGGACGGGGTAAGCGGGGGTGTCAGGTTGCATGACCACGCTCCTCTCGGGCGTATCCGGCTCGACGCCGAGCCGCGATACCACCGATTGTTTCGCAACCAGGTCACGTTCATGGTTCTTTCCGAGGTGGATGTGTCATCGACTGTGATGACACGCGCCGACACTCCGTTTGCTTCGTCACATCCACCCTCTCGTGTTGCGAGAAGCGGCGTCATGTGTCACCTTGCTTCTGATTGTCCGCAGCTCGGGCCGAAGGCCGTGCGGGGAGCGGGAATGAGGAGTCGAAGTGCAATTCCGTCGAGCACCATTGTTGCCGAACGGTAGCAAGCAACGTGCCACGACGATCGGGCTGTTGCGTCCGCGCACCATCCGCGGTCAATTGATCCGAGTGCTGGCGGTTTCGGTCGTCCTGGTGCTCGTCCTGCTGGGTCTGCTGATGGCCGGCCAGGTGCGTGCGTACCGGGCCACCGACAAGACGGTGCGCGCGGTGTCGCTGACGCTGTCGGTCCAGGACCTGGTGCAGGAGGTGCAGCGCGAGCGGGGCCTGTCCAACGGCATGCTCGCCGGCGACGCGGCGATGCGGCAGGCGCTCGACGCCCAGCGCCCCGCCACCGACCGGGCCCTGCAGGCGTTGAGCGCGGCACTGGACGACCGCGCCCCGGGCGTCGGCGATGTGCGTGCCGCGCTGCGGGATCTGGCGGCGCTGAGCGACGAGCGGGCCGGAATCGACGCGCACCGCACCGACCGCACGACCGCCTTCGCCTTCTACACCGATGCGATTACCGCGCTCACCCGCACCCGGCTCGGACTCGACCACGCCCAGGACGATCAGGTGTGGCGGGGCCTGTCCGCGCTGTACTCCCTGGGCGATGCGAAGGAATTCACCGCGCAGGAACGCGGCTTCCTCAGCGGCGTCTTCGCCGCCGGCGGGTTCGGCCCCGGCGAGTACGTGCAGTTCCTCGACATCCGGGCCGCGAAACAGGCCGCGCTGGAGACATATCCGCGCGATGCGACCCCGAGCGAGCGCGTGGCGGTGACCAGTTTGATGCACTCGGCCGACGCGCTGCGCTCCGCCGAGTCGGAGGGCGTCGCCATCGCGGCGCAGCACGGACCGCTCCTCACGCCGGTCTCCGCGACCGATTGGTGGGCACAGACGAGCTCGGTAATCGATGCGGAGCGCGGCGTGCAGCAGTCGATCGGCGCCGACATCAATCAGCGCGCCCAGCACCTGCGTCAGATCGCCGAGCGGACCCTGGTCGGATACGGCGTCGGCACCCTGCTCGCACTGCTGGTGCTGGCGCGGCTGGTCTTCTCCGGCGTGCGGGCCATCGTGCGCCCGCTGGCCGCGCTCGCGGCGACGGCCGACGAGGTCGCCACCCAGCGGCTGCCCGCGCTGATCCGCGCCTGGCAGGATCCGGACGCGGACGATCCCGGCCCGCCCGAGCCGGTGCCCGCCCCCGAACGCGCGAGCGTCGAGATCGCCCAGGTGGCCGTGGCATTCGACCGTGTGCAGACGACCGCCTACGAGCTCGGCGCGGCGCAGGCGACGGTGCGCCGCAACACCACCGAATCGCTGGCCAACCTGGGCCGGCGCAATCAGAATCTGCTGCGCCGCCAGCTGGCGCTGATCAGCGAGTTCGAACGCGAGGAGCTCGACCCGCGGGCGCTGTCGAACATGTTCGAGCTCGACCATCTGGCCACCCGCATGCGGCGTAACGCCGAGAGCCTGCTGGTCATGGTCGGCCAGGCCAGCCCGCGCCGGTGGAGCGAGCCGATCCCGCTGACCGACGTCATCCGTGCGGCCCTGTCGGAGGTCGAGAACTATCGGCGGGTAGTGGTGCGCCGCGTCGACGACGTGCCGGTCACCGGCGGTGTGGTCAGCGAGCTCGCCCACATGCTGGCGGAACTGATCGAGAACGGGCTGTCCTTCTCGCCGCCCGAGGTCGAGGTCGAGATTTACGGCCGCCTCGTCGGGCAGCGGTACCTGCTGGCCGTGGTCGACCACGGCATCGGCATGTCGCCCGAGCAGTTGGCGGCCGCCAACGCGCGGCTGCGCGGGGAGGCCGACTTCATGGTCGCGCCGACGCGGTTCCTGGGGCACCACGTCGTCGGGCGACTGAGCCGACGCCTGGGCATCGAGGTGGAGCTGACGGTCTCGCCGATCAGCGGTGTGGCGGCCCGGATGCTGCTGCCCCTCACGCTGCTCGCCGGGCCGGTCGCACCCCGCACCTCCCTGGCCCTCCAGTCGGCGCAGGCCGCGTTGCCCGCCGGGGGCTCTCCGACCACACTGTCGGCGAGCGAGGACCGCTCGGCGTTGGAAGCGGCCGCACACGACCGTCCGGCAATCGCGGCGGACCACAATGCCCGGGCGCCGTTCGACCCGGCACCGGCGAACGGCTCGAACTGGGCATTCTCCGAAAATCCGGTGACCGCAACGGATTCCGCTCCGTACGATGCCTCGACGAACGGCGCGGCGGCCCGCCCGGATCCGTTCCCGACACTGCCGCCGGGCCGAATCAAGGATTCCCTGAACGCCCTTTCCACGCAACGGAATAGGCATTCGGTGCAGTCGGCCTGGACCAACGGGCAGGCCCCGGGCACCGCCCCGGCAACCCCCACTCCACGGTCATCGCCTCCGGTGACCGATCCGAATCCAGCTGAGCCGCAATCGAATGCGCCAGGCCATTCGGAACGCGCCGCCACCGCCGCGCCGGAAGTGGAACGAACCCGCAACGGTCTGGTCAAGCGCGCCAAGCGGATTCCGTCCCCAACCGCACCGGATCCGGTCGCCGCCACACCCGCCTCACCGGCGCCGCCGCGACACCGGACATCGCCCGCGGTGGACCACTCCGCCGAGCAGACCAGGGGTATGCTTTCAAGCTTCCGGGCCGGTCATCGGCGCGGCGAAATGCATGAGCCGGCGCCAATTCCGGCATCCACAGCACAGGAGGACCCCCGGTGACCACTCAACTGCCGGAATCCGGTTCACACACCTTCAACTGGCTGCTCACCGATTTCGTGCGCTCCACCGACGGTGTCCGGGATACCGTCGCGGTGTCCTCGGACGGGCTGCTGATGGCGATGTCGGAGGGGCTGGACCGGGCCGGCGCGGACCGCCTCGCCGCGATGGTCTCCGGACTGGTGAGCCTGGCCCGAAGCGCCGCGCGCAGTTACGATTTCGATGGCCTGAAGCTGATCATGATCGAGATGCGGCGGGGTTTCCTGCTGGTGTCGGCGATCTCCGACGGCAGTTGCATCGGCGTCATCGCCGACAATGACAGCGATGTGGGCCTGGTCGGATATCAGATGGCCATCCTCGCCGATCGGGCCGGCGCGATCCTGACCCCGGCACTGATCGCCGAATTACGACAGTCGCTGCGCGGATGATCGACCGCCAGCCTGGCGACACCGCGGATGCGGAGCACGGAGATACCGGCCCCGTGGTCCGGCCGTTCCTCATGACGGCCGGGCGAACCACCCCGCTGGTCGACGGGCTGCGCGTCGAAACCCTCATCCGCACAACCCACACCGCACCCTCGGCATCGCTGCGGTTCGAGCAACGGACCGTGGCGCTGCTGTGCCGACACCCCCATTCCATCGCCGAAATCGCTGCCACACTGCGTGTTCCGATCGGCGTGGCTCGGATCGTGGTCAGCGATCTGATGCTCGCCGGTCACGCGGAGGCGGCGTCGGCCGATGATCTATCCACCGCAGCCATCGAGAGGATCAGGGATCTTGTTCGGGCACTCTGAGACTTCAGCTACACCGGAACCCACCCCGGCCCCACCGGAACAGGCCGCCGTCTCGGTCAAGATCGTGGTGAGCGGCGGCTTCGGCGTCGGCAAGACCACCTTCATCGGCGCCATCTCCGAGATCGAACCGCTGTCCACCGAGGCCGCGATGACCGAGGTGTCGACGGGGGTGGATCCGGAGCAGTACACGGGCAAGACGACCACCACCGTGGCGATGGACTTCGGCCGGATCACCCTGGACCGTTCGCTGGTGCTGTACATGTTCGGCACGCCGGGCCAGGAGCGGTTCGAATTCCTGTGGGACGACCTGCTCGACGGCGCCCTGGGCGGGGTGATCCTGATCGATACCGGACGGATCGAGGATTGCTATCCGGTCCTGGACTTCTTCGAGCGCAACGGCACCCCGTTCGTGGTGGCGGTCAACCGATTCGACGGTGGCGACCGCTTCGATCTGGACGAGGTGCGCGAGGCGCTGCGCGTCGATGAATCCATCCATATGGTCGAATGCGATGCCCGCAGCCGCGAGTCGGTGAAGCAGGTACTGGTGGCGCTGCTGGAACAGGTGCTGGTCCAGCGTCTGGCCCGCGCGAGCTGATCCGCCCACGTCCCGGCGCGGGACACGACACCGCCCCGGAGTCCGCGGGACGCCGGGGCGGTATGCGAGCGTGCACTCGCGTCAGCTGCGATTTAGCCGAAGGAGCCGGTCCACAGGGTGCTGGCCAGGCCGTGGAAAGCAGCGCTGCCGGTGCTGAGGACGCCGTTGAGCGCAGCCGAACCAGTGTTGATGATGACCGGGATCATAAAAGATCAACCTCTCTTGTCAGGGGCGTGGAACCGTCGGTGCTCCGTATTGGACCACCGACCAGGACCACCCTGCTGGGCCGATCTGAGAGTTCACTGATCCGTAGCTGACAAAGGACTGAGAGGTCTCATGTTAAAGATCACCGTAACGAGTCGCGCACAACGGGCGATGCAGATCTCGTCAATACCGCCCCCTACCGGCGCATTTTCCCTTCCGCGGAGTAGAGACTGATATCGCCGCCCTCGCTCAGAAAGGCATTGACGAGCATCGGCCTCCGCTCCAGCAACTCCTCAGTTTCGGGAACCGCGGTGGTGATCGAGATCTGCGGGATCGACGCCCAATTCACGACGTACCGCTCCGGCGGACCGTCCGCCCCGGACATCGGGGCGAGCCGGAAGACCGACACCGTGCGGCGCTCCATGAGGCCACGCACCACCTCCGCGATTCGCTCCGGATCTTCCAGCGCGAACAGGAAGGAGAAGGTCAGCTCCGGGGAGGACACGTAGGCGGACATGAAATACCAGGTTACGGAACTTTCGGGCGTGGCGCAGCCATCTCGCCGCGCCCCCGATAGATCATCGATCTTCGCGAGCACGTGACACGGCCGTAACTGTCTATAACGATTACTCGGCAGCTTGGCCATGAGGGGTTCGTCCTGTTGCGCGGGCTATCTGGACGCGCTTTCCTGAAAGAGTCCCGTTTCCTGGACTCATTGCTCATCGCATCGTCGCGGATTTCCCGGTTCTCACCGTGTCCTTTTGCGGTGGGCTGCCGCGTGCGGGAACAGGGACTGCGCCGGTGCCGGGGAGCGCACCCCCCCAACCTCCCTGGCCCTGGCGCAACCACGGTCCGATCCCGAAGCAAGGGTGGGAGTGTTATGGCGACCGAATATGCCGGTAGCCGTATCGGATCCGACGAGCTGCCGTCGGTGGTGGAACTGCTGCGGGCCTTCCGCGCACCCGTCGACGGGCGAGGCCCGGCCCACGGCCGACATCGTCCCGTGCTGGATGCCGCCCACGAATTGGTCGGCTGTCACGAGCGCCGGTATCTCGCGCTCGCGGCCGCGCACGCCCCCGGCGCGGGCAGCGATCAGCGGGCCCACTACAGCCAGCTGGTCGACGACATCGACGCCGAACGCGCGAAACAAGTTGCGGGCATAGACATCTGGGTGGCCGACAATATCGCGCACCGCTCCGGCGCCTCACTGCACACCGAAACCCTCGGCGCGGTGATCGACCGCATGGCGGCGAAATGGGTTGCGGCACAGGATGCCCTGGGCCTGCCGTGCACCGCCGTCAAGTCCGGCGCGCGTACCCGGGCCGGTATCGGCGGCCCGCACGGGGTGGACGCGCAGGCCCACCTGCACTGGGTCCAGCTCGCCGAACTGGCCGACGGCTACAAGGATCTGATCACCGACGTGACCGAACACCGGCGGCGGCTGCCGGTGTTCTAGCGCCCCGGGTCGACGATCTCGACGTTGGCATCGATGTACGGCTGGTCGGCGGACACCCGTGCACTGGGCGCGGGCTCGTCGATCAGCACGTCGGGCTCCTCGCGCCCGGCGTTGACGCCGTGCGCGGCCTCGCGGTCGCGCTGCGCGGCCGCGGCGGCCTCCCGCATTTCGATCGCGTCGGTGATCCAGTCACCGATCTCCCGGGTCACCTCCGAGACCGTGCCCGTGATGATCGAGGCGATGTTGCCGACGTGCCGCGCCCCCGAGGAGGTCAGCTCCTGGATCAGATCCTTGTTGCTCTCGAATTTCCCGATCATCAAACGCCCGCTTCACTCGGATCCGGCTGTGGCTTGTTTCTCATCACGATAACAGCTGGCTGCGGCGTCTTCCCGGCGAGCGCGGGCGGCAGCGCCAGGCGAAACAGCTTGAGCCAGACCGAACCGATCTGCTTGCTCAGCGGGCCGGTGTTGTAGGGCAACCCGTACTTCTCGCACAGGACGCGGACCTCCGGGGCCATCTCGGGATACCGGTTGGCGGGCAGGTCCGGGAACAGGTGGTGCTCGATCTGGTGCGAGAGGTTGCCGGACAGGATGTGGAACAGCTTGCCGCCGGTGATGTTGGCCGAGCCGAGCATCTGACGCACATACCATTCGCCCCGGGTCTCCTCGGCGGTCTCCTCCTCGGTGAACGTCTGTACGCCCGAGGGGAAGTGACCGCAGAAGATGATCGAGTACGCCCACACGTTGCGCACCAGGTTGGCGGTGGCATTACCGGCCAGCGTGGAGACGAACAGCGGCCCGGACAGCAGCGGGAACACCACGTAGTCCTTGAGCACCTGCCTGCCCGCCTTGCGCCACTGCCCCTTCAGCAGCCGCTTGACCTCGGACCAGGACCGCTTGCCCCGCACGATGTTCTCGGCCTCGAGATCGTGCAGCATCACGCCCCATTCGAACAGCAGCATCAGCAGGGCGGCGTAGATCGGGTTGCCCAGGTAGTAGGGATTCCACCGCTGGCCCTCGTCGATGCGCAGGATGCCGTACCCGATGTCGCGGTCGCGGCCGTGGATATTGGTGTATGTGTGGTGCATGTAGTTGTGCGAATGCTTCCACTGATCGGCCGGGCAGACCGTATCCCATTCGAAGACACGCGAATTCAGGCCCGGTTCCCGCATCCAGTCCCACTGGCCGTGCATGACGTTGTGGCCGATCTCCATGTTGTCCAGGATCTTGGACAGGCTCAGCGCCGCCACCCCGGCCAGCCAGAACGGCGGCAGGAATCCCAGGTACATCAGCCCGCGCCCGGCGATCTCGAAACCGCGCTGCGCCTTGATGATCGAGTAGATGTAGTCCCGGTCACGCTCGCCGAGGTCGGCGGTGATGCGGTCGCGCAGCTCGTCCAGCGCGCGGCCGATGTCCTCGACCTGCTGCGGACTGAGAACCAGCGGGCCGTCCTGGGTTTCGGTCAGTATGGTCGCAGCTCCGCTTCGCTCCGCTGCAACCTGTGGTGCTGTGTTCATAGTTCCCTCGCTTCGCTCGCTCACGGCTCTCCCCTTCAGATTTCGATATCCACGTCGCCCACGGCGGCGTTGATGCAGAGCTGAATCGGCTGATCGGGATCGCTGTCCAGCTCCCCGGTGCGCAGGTTGCGGGTGCAGCCGGAGCGCTTGATCGAGGTGCAGGAGAAGCAGATTCCCATCCGGCAGCCGTATTCCGGTGTGAGGCCGGCGGATTCAGCCTGTTCGAGCAGGGTGGCACCGGCGTTGGGCACGGTTGTCGCGCTGGCGGAGAAGGTGGTGACGCCGGTGATCTCGCCCGGATCCACCGGCGCCGCGGCGAGCGTGAACTCCTCTCGGTGCAGCCGGTCGTCGAGCTGTTCAGCCTGGTAGACGGTGCGGACCGCCGTCATCAGCGGCGCCGGACCGCACACATAGGTCTGGGCGGTGGCGAACCACGGCGCGATGCGCTCGAGCTGGTCGTAGCCGAACAGCCCCGCCACCGGGTTCTTCGCGCAACTCCAGGGCGCGCCGTCCAGCAGTTCGGACCGGCCCAGCCGCGGATAGCACAGGGCGATCCGGAAGTTGTTGTGCCGCTCGGCAATTTCCGCCAGTTCCACGCGATGGGGCACCGCCTCGGGCGAGTGCGCGTAGTGCAGGAACACCACCGGCCCGCGATGATTCTCCGCGTCCAGGGTGCGCAGTATGGACAGCACCGGGGTGATCCCGCTGCCGCCGCTGATCAGCACGATCCCATCCGGGCGCCGCTGCGGCAGGGTGAACACGCCCGCCGCGGGAGCCAGATCCACCACCATGCCGGGCGCGGCGTGGCGGTGCAGATACCGCGAAACCAGGCCGTGCGGATGCGCCTTGACCGTCAGCCGCAGCCGCCGCGTGGCGCCCTGCGGATCGATCGGCGAATAGCACCGGGTGTGCTTGACGCCGTCGATCAACACCCCGATCTGCACATACTGTCCCGCGAGGTGCCCTCGCCACTGCCGGGTCGGCCGCAGCGTCAGGGTGATCGAGCCGGGCGTGCGCCGATCCACCTCGACGATCTCCGCGCGCATGTCGCGCACGGTCAGCGTGGGGCGCACGAGTTCCAGATAGCGATCCAGGGTATGCGGTGTGGTCAGCGTCTGAACCAGATCGATCAGTCCTGCCATAACTCTTCTCCCACCACCCGGTGTAGCTCGTAGAATTTCAGTGCACATCTGTACACTGATCCAAGTGTGCTCCGACACGGCACGGAATTTCAACCAGCAGGTCGTGTGACCGACGCGACACCGAGAGGAGCAGGCGCATCGTGAACGGATGTATGCTCACCGAGATGACCGAGCGCAGCGAACAGACAGAGTCCCGGGGGGAGCGCAAGGAGCGCACCCGCCACGCGCTGCTGGAGGGCACCCTCGAGCTGGCCGCGGAGCGCGGATTCGCCGCGCTGAGCCTGCGGGAGGTCGCGCGCTCGGCGGGCATCGTGCCCACCGCGTTCTACCGTCACTTCGCCTCGCTGGACGAGCTCGGCACCACACTCGTCGACGAGGGCGTGCGCCAATTGCGTTTGGCCCTACGGGATCTGCGGCGCGCCCCCGATGCCCGCCTCGCCGAGACGGTGCGCTTCGTCTTCGCACAGATCGCCGGGCGAGATGCGCTGTACGGCTTCCTGGTTCGTGAACGGTACGGCGGGTCGGCCGTCCTGCGCACCGCCATCTCGATCGAAATGCAGCTTCTCACCAGGGAATTGGTCGTCGACCTGTCCCGCCTGCGCGCGCTGGACAGCTGGTCGCCCGAGGATCTGGAGCTGGCCGCGGATCTCATCGTCTCGACGGTTGCGGGGCACATCGCCGACTACGTGGCCGCGCTGCCCCGCGACCGCCAGAACGTCGTGGAACGCACCGTGCGACAGGTGCGACTGATCGCCCTGGGCATGGCCGCCTGGCGCTCGGTGCCATAGATACAGAAGGACGCCTCGCGAACCTCCCGGGATCGCGAGACGTCCTTCCCGTATCCGAGCTGGTGCTTCCGAGCACCGCACCCGACGCTACCTCGAGTCCCCGGCTGTGAACAGCTGTCCCTATGCACCCAGTTGCATAGGACGGCAAGTGTCAGTTAGCCTCGGCGCATGGCCCTCGAGCATGCGCTGCTGGTATCGCTGACCGAGCGCGCCGGTTCGGGCTACGAGCTGGCTCGCCGGTTCGACAAGTCGATCGGCTTCTTCTGGAGCGCCTCCCACCAGCAGATATACCGTGTGCTCAAGCGCATGGAGCAGCAGGGCTGGGTGGCGAGCGAGGCCGTCGCTCAGGAGGGCCGGCCGGACAAGAAGGTCTACACCGTGAGCCCGGCCGGGCGAACCGAACTGGCCCGCTGGATCGCCGCGCCCGCCGAGGATGTCGGCCCGCTCCGCAGCGAGCTGGGCGTGAAGATTCGCGCCGCCGCGCACGGCGATCTCGCGGCGCTGCGCGCCGAGGTGACCCGTCATCGCGACGCCCACGCCCAGCGGCTCGAGCTGTTCCAGCTGATCGAGAAGAAGGACTTCCCCGACCCGCACGGCCTCACCGGCACCGCGCTGTACCAATATCTGGTGCTGCGCGGCGGTATTCGCATCGAGTCGGGATTCGCCGAGTGGTGCGACGAGGTACTCGCCGCGCTCGGCGGTGATAATGCTCCCCCTCCCCGCCCCGGACCGAAAGGTGACCCACGTGAGTGAGCCGAACCCTTATCCGCACCTGTTCGAACCGCTGGATCTGGGCTTCACCACCCTGCGCAACCGGGTGGTGATGGGATCCATGCATACCGGCCTCGAGGACCGGGCCTGGGATACGAACAAGCTGGCGGCCTATTTCGCCGAAAGGGCCCGCGGCGGTGTCGGACTCATCATCACCGGTGGCTACGCGCCGAATCGGGAGGGCTGGCTGCTGCCGCTGGGCGCCAAGCTCACCAACCGGACCGAGGCCTACCGGCACCGCGCGATCACCCGCGCGGTGCACGCCGAGGGCGGCAAGATCGCCATCCAGATCCTGCACGCCGGGCGCTATGCCTATGTGCCGTTCAGCGTGTCGGCCTCCTCGATCAAGGCGCCGATCAATCCGTTCCGGCCGCGCAAACTGTCGGACAAGGGCGTCGAGCGCACCATCGACGACTATGTCCGGTGCGCGGAGCTGGCCAAGCTCGCCGGGTACGACGGCGCCGAAATCATGGGCGGCGAGGGCTATCTGATCAACCAGTTCCTCGCCCCGCGCACCAACAAGCGCACGGACCGCTGGGGCGGTTCGGCGGAGAACCGGCGGCGATTCCCGCTCGAGATCGTGCGGCGCATCCGGGCCGCGGTGGGTCCGGACTTCATCATCGTATTCCGGCTGTCCATGGCCGAATTCGTGGAGCACGGCCAGACAGAGCACGAAATCCTGGCGCTGGCAACGGAATTGGAAGCCGCGGGGGTCAGCATCATCAACACCGACATCGGCTGGCACGAGGCACGGGTGCCGACCATCGTCACCTCGGTGCCGCGCGCGGCCTTCGCCGAGTACACCGCGAAGGTCACCGCGCGCGTGAGCATTCCGGTCTGTGCCTCCAATCGGATCAACATGCCCGAGACGGCCGAGGAGATCCTGACCCGAGGCGACGCCGACCTGATCTCGATGGCGCGCCCGCTGCTGGCCGATCCGGAATGGGCGAACAAGGCCCGCGCGACCCGCGAGGACGAGATCAACACCTGCATCGCCTGCAACCAGGCCTGCCTGGACCACGCCTTCGTCCACAAAACGGTGTCCTGCCTGCTGAATCCGCGCGCGGGCCACGAGACCGAACTGCGGCTGCTGCCCACCCGGCGGATGCGGCGGATCGCGGTCGTCGGCGCGGGCCCGGCCGGGCTGTCGGCCGCGGTGAACCTGGCCGAGCGCGGGCACAAGGTCGATCTGTTCGAGGCCGACAACAAGATCGGCGGTCAATTCGACATCGCCCGGCGCATCCCGGGCAAGGAGGAATTCAACGAGACCATCCGCTATTTCACGCGCAAGCTGGAGGTCGCGGGCGTGCGGGTGTTCCTCGACCGGCGGGTCGGGGCGGCGGAGCTGATCGAGGGCCGGTACGACCACGTCGTGCTGGCCACCGGTGTGCGCCCGCGCATTCCGAACATTCCGGGCATCGACCACCCGAAGGTGCTCACCTACGCCGAGCTCGTGCGGGAGGAGAGGCCGGTCGGCAAGAAGGTCGCGGTGATCGGCGCGGGCGGAATCGGCTACGACGTCAGCGAATTCCTCACCGTCGAGGGGCATCCGTCGCTGAAGCTGGACGAGTGGAAACAGGAATGGGGAGTCATCAGTGACGATCCGGACGCCCTCGGTCAGCTCACCACCCCGCGTCCCTCCCCCGCCACCCGCGAAGTGGTTCTGCTGCAACGCAAATCGGGTTCCTTCGGCAAGAGCCTGGGCAAGACCACCGGCTGGGTGCACCGCGCCGCGGTCAAGGCCAAGGGCGTCGAGCAGATCGGCGGGGTGAACTACGAGCGCATCGACGACCGCGGCCTGCACATCAGCTTCGGCGAGCAGCGATCCCGGGCCACCGTCATCGATTGCGACAACGTCATTCTCTGTGCCGGACAGGAATCCGTGCGTGAGCTGGCCGAGCCGCTGACCGCGGCCGGCGTGAGCGTCCATCTGATCGGCGGCGCCGACGTCGCGGCCGAGCTGGATGCCAAGCGGGCGATCGACCAGGGCACCAGATTGGCCGCGGAGCTGTGAGCGGGCCGGGACAGAGCGAACCATCGGGCCGACACGCCTCACGCGGGACGGAGCCGAGTAGCCGTGAGGTGGAGTCGTGAGCGGAGCGAAGCGGAGTGAACCGTCAGGCCAGCGCGCGGCGCGCACGACGGAGCCGAGCGCCAGCGAGGTGGAGTCGTGAGCGGAGCGAAGCGGAGTGAACCGTCAGGCCAGCGCGCCCCGGGCACGACGGAGCCGAGCGCCAGCGAGGTGGAGTCGTGAGCGCCGCCCTGACCCGCCTCGGCCTGCCGGGCGAGGAAAAATCCTGGGCGGCACTGGGTTTCGCGATCGCCGACGGGCGCTTCCGGATCGGCGAGATCGAGTGCACGGTGAATACGGCACCCAGCTGGGGCTTCGACGGCACTTCCGCCGATCCCGCCGCCCTGGACATTCCCGAGCTGCTGCCCCACGCCGCCGACCAGGGTGCCGGTGACGCCGACGCCCCGCACCCCAACGCGGTGAGCTTCATCGATCACGTCGTGTACTGGGTGCCCGATCTCGACGACGCGATTACGGCACTCAATTCCGTCCTCGGCGCCGAACCACGGCGCCGTTTCCACCCCCGCGGCCCCGCAGGCCCGGAGATGGCCTTCTATCGCGCCGGCGCGGCGGTACTCGAGGTGGTCGGGTCGGGCAAACCCGCCAGCCTTCCCGGAATTGCCTTCGGCACAACCGATCTCGACGCCACGGTCGCCGCAGTGCACGCCGCGGGCGGCCCGGTCGGCGAGCCCAAGGCCGCGGTGCAGGGCGGCCGGATCGCCAGCGTCTGGCACGGACACCTGAACTGGGGCATAGCCTTCTACGAACCCCGTCCCCGCTAGGCGGTGTCTCGGGGCGGCAGACCGCCGATACCGCTCACCGGCGACGTTCGGTGAGCTGCTCGCCGAGTTGGATGGCCCTGTCGCCCAATTCCTTGCTCCAGCGGATCGCCGTATGCTCCACCTGGGCGACGGTGTGCCGGATTATCTTGTTCGCCTTCGTATTTCCGTGACCCGCTCGTTCGATGAGGCCTTCTCCGACGGTCTCCGCGGCGTCGGCCACCCGGTAGCCCACATCGTCGGTTCGGCCCGCGAATCGTCCCGGCATCGTCGAGGGTCCCGTCGACGAGGTTCAGGCCCTGGTGATCGGTGTCGCCGACCTCGCCCTTACCGAACAGATGTGGAGGGAGGCGGACCCGGTCGCGACGGGCGGGCTCGAGATCCGGTTCGCCGCGGCCTGATCGGCGCTGTCGGCGAAGCCGCCCTTGGACCGCGCACGGCCGGAGCGGATGCGGAGGTACGCACATGTCGCAGCCGAATCAGCCGGTGCAGGTGCTGTCGGCGGCGGGCAGGACGCCGTCGCGGTAGTAGGCGTTGATGGCGGACTCCACGCACCGATCCGGGTAGCGGCCCAGTATGCCGTGGATGGCGACGCCCTGCAGGGTGATCAGGCGGGAGGCTGTCATATCGCGGTGCAGGGCAACACCTTCGGAGTACGCGGTGCGGGTGTCGCCGGTGGACTGCACGATCAGCGCGGGCACCGCGTTGTGCACCGCGGTCGGCGGCTCGATCGGCCTGGGCCAGAAGGCGCAGGTCGTGAGGTTGTTGGTGAAGGCGCCGAAGACCGGTGCGGTGGCCCGGCTCGCCTCGATATTGTGCCAGTACCAGAGCGGGTTCCGGGGCGCGGCGACGTCGCCGCACAGGACGAAGTCCTGGCCGTAACCGCCCGGCGCCGGGGCCGTGAGCATGTGCGACAGGGCCTGGTCGAGGTCCCCGGCGGGCCGCACGGGTTGTCCCGCCGCCGCGGCGGCGAGCTGCTGAATCTCCCCTGCCAGCACGTCGTAGTGGAGCGGATTGTCCAGGCCTCCGAACAGCACCACCGGCATCCAGTGGTCGTCCACCCGATAGGAACCGATCCGGATGGGATCCCGGGCGGACCGGTCGATCAGTCCGGTCACCGTTGCGCGTACCGCGGAAGCCGTGGCGCCCAGGTGATATCGGTCGTCACGCGCGGCGGTCCAGACGGTCCATGCCTCGAATGCCGCCTCGTTGGGCGCGGTCATGTCCTGGATCATGCCGATGCCGTACCGCTGCGGGTCGACCGCGCTGTCCAGCACGAGCCGATCGACGCGCTCGGGGAACAGCTGCGCATACACCGCCCCCAGATAGGTGCCGTAGGAGACGCCGTAGTAGCTGATCCTGTTCTCCCCCAGCGCGGCCCGGATCACGTCCATATCGCGGGCGCTATTGCGCGTGGTGATGTACGGCAGTTTGCCGTGCTCGGCGGCAACGCATCGCGCCGCCAGGTCCGCATGTGTGGCAACGGATTCGCCGAAGCTCAACCGGCTCTCCCCCGCGGACTGCAGCCCGAAGCCGATCGGCCATCCGCAGTCCACCGGCGTCGATCGGCCGATACCGCGCGGATCCATATCGATCAGGTCGTATCGGGCGCGCACGTCCGGGGCCAGCGCCGCACCGTATTCCAGGCCGAAGCCCAGGCCCGGGCCGCCGGGACCGCCCGGATTGGACAGCATGATCCCGCGCCGGTGCGCGGGATCGGTCGCAGGCAGGCGATCGATCGCCACCGTGATCGTCTGCCCCTGCGGCTCGGCGTAATTCAGCGGGACCGTAATGTCGGCGCACTGCGCAGCCGCCTTGGCAAGATCGGGTTCGTCGCATGGCTTCCACTGCGGCCGTTGCTGATAGAACCGCTCCAGCCCTGCGGGGGCGACGGCCGGTTCGGGGACCGCGGCCGCTACCCCGACGCCGGCGAGCATGGCCGCCGTCAGCGCGCAGACGAACGTCCCCCTACCTGGTCTTCTCATCGAATCTCGTTTCGCTCGGCTTGCTGGCTACTCATCGTGATCCCGCCGGGCATTGCGCGAGATCCCGCTGGAGTACTGGTCGGGATCCCGCTGGAGTAGCGGTCAGGCCCCCGCGCATATCGCGGTGTCGAATGCCTTGGTAACCGTGTCGTAGCCCTGCTCATCCGAGGGAGTTCCATTGACCGTCACGGTCACCGCTCGGCCGTCGGCACGGACGCCGTCCATGGTCTCGAAGCCCGGAACGTCACCGCCGTGGCCCCATACCTGCGCACCGCAGGACACCGGCAGACGAGCCAGCCCGAGCCCATACCCTCCGGGCAGCCGATCGTTCGGCCGGGTTCGCTGCATCTGGGCCAATTGGGCCGCGGGCAGCAGCTTTCCGTTGAGCAGGGCGGTGAAGAATCGATTCAGATCGGCTCCGGTGGAGATCATGGCGCCCGCCGCACCCGCCCACGAGGTATCGAACTCGGTGACGTCGACCGGCTTACCGTCGACGGTGAAATATCCGCGCGGATGCGGATCACGGATTCCGGTATCACCGTCGCCCGGGAAGTAGGTTCCGTGCAGCCCCAGCGGCGCGATGATTCTCCGGTCGATCTCGGCCGCGGTCGACTGCCCCGTCACCCGCTCGATCACCATGCCCGCCACCAGATAGTTGGTGTTGGTGTACACCGATTTCGCGCCGGGCTCGAACTGCGGCGGCATGGTCAGGGCGTTGGCAAGCATCTCCCGAGGGGTGTGGTGCTGCCGCATGGTCGCCGGACTCAGTTGCACCTGAGCGGGATTCGGCGGCTGCGGGTTCGACGGATCCTCGGGTGTCAGATACTCCGGCAGGCCGCTGCTGTGCTGCAACAACTCTCGTATCGTAATGCGGGCGCCGTCGTTGCCGTTCCCCCGGATCACACCCGGCAGATAGCGTTCCACCGGCGCGTCGAGATCGACCTTGTGCTCGGCCGCCAACTGCAGCAGCACCGTCGAGACGAAGGTCTTGGTATTGCTGCCGATCCGGACCTCCGATTGGACGGGGAACGGCGCGCGACTGCCGAGATCGCCCACACCCGAGCCGGCTGTCCAGTCCACTCCCGGCCCGGTGATCACCACCTGCGCCCCCGGCAGCCCGTGCGCGGTCACCGCATCCAGCGCCCGCACTATCTGTGCCCGTCCCGCATCCCCCGGATCGGCAGTCGGCCTCACGGCCCGGTCGCCGCCGCATGCGGCCACTGCCCACATCGCCACCCCCAGTACCGCCGCCGCACCCAGAGCACGCCGAAACCCACTCTCACCCAAGTCATTTCCCTCTCCAACCCGCCTGTGACCAGAATGATCACCGGACCGTTTTCGAGCCTATGAGCCACACGCCACCGCCCCCAGGGGAGCAGCACCCGAATCCGGGGTACGGCCGGCGCACGAGCGCGGGTGGTGCCAGCACCACCCGCACCGCCACGGTCCCGATGCCCGATTCGCGCGGGCGTGAGGGACGGCAGGTCCGGGAACACCCGGTAGGCTCCCGGTACGTGAGCGGAGCGAAGCGGAGCGAACCGATGAGCCAGCGTGCCATGCGCACGACCGAGCCGAGCGCCAGCGAGGATCGATACGTGAGCGGAGCGAACCGATGAGCCAGCGTGCCATGCGCACGACCGAGCCGAGCGCCAGCGAGGCTCGGTCGTGAGCATTCCTGCCCCTACCTCAGATAATCGCGCCGTCGTCACCGGGGCCTCCTCGGGTATCGGGACCGCGCTGGCCGAGGAACTGGCCCGGCGCGGCTACTCGGTGATCCTGGTCGCGCGCCGCGGGGACCTGCTCGGCGAGCTGGCGCAGCGGCTGACCGAGCGGTACGGCGTCACCGCCGAGGTGCGGGCGGTGGATCTGTCCGATCGCGAGCAGCGGGCCCCGCTGGCGGCCGAGCTCTCCTCCCGCGACATCGCGATCCTGTGCAACAACGCCGGGGTCGCCACGTTCGGGCCGGTCGCCGAGCTCGACCTGGACTTCGAACGGTCGGTGATGGAGCTCAACGCGGTCGCCGTGCACGATCTGACCCTGGCGGTGCTGCCCGGCATGATCTCGCGCGGTGGCGGCGGCATCCTGATCACCGGGTCGGCGGCGGGCAACATGCCCATCCCGAACAACGCCACATACGCGGCCACCAAGGCTTTCACCAACAGCTTCTCCGAATCGCTGCGCGGC
This sequence comes from Nocardia albiluteola, assembly GCF_018860155.1. Lineage (GTDB taxonomy): Bacteria > Actinomycetota > Actinomycetes > Mycobacteriales > Mycobacteriaceae > Nocardia > Nocardia albiluteola. Next base: position 151,701 of record NZ_JAHKNI010000004.1, on the reverse strand, counting down.
GAGCTGACCGGCAGCGGCGTGCACGTGACGCTGCTGGCGCCCGGCCCGGTCCGGACCGACAACCCGGACCAGGAGGAGGTCGGCGCCAAGGTGCCCGACTTCATCTGGGTCACGGCCGCGTACACCGCGAAACTGTCGATCGACGCTCTCGTCCGCAACAAGATGCGGGTGGTTCCGGGCCTGATCAGCAAGGGTATGAGCGTCGCGGGCCAGTACTCGCCGCGGGCGCTGACCGCACCCATCGTGGGCGCCTTCTACAAGAAAATGGGAGGCTGATCACACCGGCGTCAGCACCGCGTCAAGATCGGGCGGTCCCGGGTCAAGGGCGCGTTACGACCGGATCGGGTGAAGTGAGATCGGCGTAGTCCTGTAAATGACCCCCGCAGTCTCAGGAGAAAGCGGGGAACCTACAGGAGAAGTCGTGACGCTGCTCGAGATCTTCCCGTCGCTGCGGTCGGGAATGATGTCCCCGCGCCTGGACGCGACCGTCTGGCCGTGCGAGACGCACTACGACGACCTCAGCCGGATCACCGTGGGTGGGGTGGCCCTGGCCGACATCGCCGATCAATACGGCACCCCGACCTACGTGCTGGACGAGACCGAGGTGCGCCGCCGCTGCCAGTTGTACCGCAAGTACTTTCGGGATGCCGAAATCATCTATGCGGCAAAGGCTCTGCTGACCAAGTCGGTGGCATCCTGGGTCAGCCAGGAGGGCCTGTCGGTGGACGTGTGCTCGGCCGGCGAGCTCGCCGTGGCGCTGGCCGCGGGCGTGGATCCGGCGCGAATCGTGCTGCACGGCAGCGGAAAACCGTTCTCGGAGCTGGAGGCCGCGGTCAACGCGGGCGTGGGCCGGATCGTGATCGACTCGCTCACCGAGGTCACGCTGCTCGCGGCCGTGGCGCCCCGGCGCCAGCAGGTGCTGCTGCGGCTGTCCCCCGACATCGACGTGCACGGCCACCCCGCGGTGCGGACCGGCGTGATCGACCAGAAGTTCGGGTTCCCGCTCGGGAGCGCGGCCGCGATCGAGGCGATCGATCGCGTGATCCGCCAGCCGATGCTCGAATTGGTGGGCTTCCACTGCCATCTCGGCTCACAGATCCACGACCCCGATTACTACGGCGAGGCGGTACGCCGCCTGATCGCCGAAATGGCCCGCGTGGAACGGGAATACGGCATCACCCTGCCCCAACTCGACCTCGGCGGCGGGCACGCGGTGGCCTACCGCTGCGGCGATTCGGAAATGAACCTGGCCGAGCTCGCCGACATCGTCGAAGACGCCCTCGACGCCGCGTGCGCACTGAATCACTTTGCGCGCCCGCGAATCTCGCTCGAGCCGGGCCGGGCCATCGTCGCCCGTGCGGGCGTCACGCTGTACCGCGTGATGACGGTCAAACACATCGAGGGCGGGCGGACGTTCGTCATCGCCGACGGCGGCATGAACGACAATCCGCGCGTGGCGCTCTACGGCGCCCGCTACGAGGCGGTCGTGGCCAACCGGCACCCCACCGGACCGCACATGACCGCGACGGTAGCCGGACGGTACTGCGAGGCGGGCGATATCCTCGCCGCCGACGTCAGCCTGCCCGCCGACCTACGCCCGGGCGAGGTGCTGGCTATCCCGTGCACCGGCGCGTATCACCACAGCCTGGCCTCGTCGTACAACGGTGTCGGGCGCCCGCCGATCATCTCTGTCCGCGACGGGCGTTGCAGCGAACTGGTCCGGCGGGAGACCCCGGCCGACATGCTGGTCCGCGACCTGGGCTGATCGCTCCCTCATTTTCCAGGTCCGATCCCGCCGGTCGATCCGTATCCGTTCCAAGGCCCAGGAACGGATGCGGTTCCACCGGCGGGATTCGGCGTCTGCCGAGCACCCGGGAATCAGTGCAACCCGCGGCTTTTGATGACGCGGGTGAGGCGGCGAAGATACGCGGCGAATTCCGCGCGCTCCTCGTCGTCGAATTCGGCCAGGCCATACCGCTGCGCGTCGCGGCGCTGGGTGCGTAGCTCGGCCATCTGCTCATGACCGAGCGGAGTCAGTTCGATCAGGACGCGCCGCTCATCCTGCGCCGCGCGAGTACGGGTGATCACGCCCCGGCCCTCGAGCTGTTTGAGCATGCGCGTCGCGGTCGGCATGCTCACGCCGGCGGCCGCGGCCAGCGCCCCGACCGGCTGCGCCTCGACCGCCTGGCCGGATTCGTCCAGCAGCGGTTCGAGCATCGCCTGCTGCGAGACCGATAGTCGATCCTGGGGGGCGGCGGCCGAGCGCACCTGACGCATGGCCAGGAACAGCGCGTCGACAGCGCGCGCCAGCTCCTCGATGCCGTCCTTGTCCGCGGTGACCACGAGTGCTAGCCTAGCATCACAATAGTTAGCAAGCTAAATACTTGCGCGACGATCCGCTCGAAGGAGTCAACCAATGATCGATTCCGCACGCATCGACGTTCACCAGCACGTATTGCCGCCGAGCTACGGCAAGTCCCTCACCGACCAGAACCTCACGGCCGCGGGCTGGCCGCTGCCGTCCTGGTCGGCCGACAGCGCGGTGGAGGCGATGGACAAGCTGGGCATCGCCACCGGCATCCTGTCCGTCAGCGCGCCCGGCACGCACTTCGGCGACGATGCGAAATCACGCGAATTGTCCCGCGCCAACAACGAATTCACCGCCGAGGTGGTCAAGGACCGGCCGGCCCGCTTCGGCCTGTTCGCCAGCCTGCCGCTGCCGGATGTCGACGGCGCCGCCGCCGAGGCCGTCTATGCGCTGGACACCCTGCGCGCCGACGGCGTGGTGCTGATGGCCAACGCCCGCGGCCGATACCTCGGCGATCCGGCCTTCGAGCCGCTATGGGCCGAGCTCGACGCGCGCGGCGCGGTCGTCTTCGTCCACCCCAATGAGATGGCGTTGCCGATGCTGCCGGGCACACCCGGCCCCATCGTCGACTTCCCGTTCGACACCACCCGCACGGCCGTGGACATGGCCATGGCCGGGGTGCTGACGCGGTATCCGAATATGAAGGTCATTCTGTCGCACGCCGGCGGGGCCCTCCCCTACCTCGCGCACCGGGTCGCCGTCACCGCGGGCGTAGTGGGCTCCGGCGGCTCGCCCGAGGGCATACTGACCGAGTTGCGCCGCTTCTACTTCGACACGGCGCTGTCGGGCAGCCCCACCGCGCTGCCCGCATTACAGGCGTTCGCCGATCCGAGCCACATCCTCTACGGCAGCGACTGGCCCTTCGCGCCCAGCCCGGCCGTCGGGTATTTCGACAACTACCTCGATACCCACGAGTGGCCCGAGGGACAGTTGCACGCCGTCAACCGCGGCAACGCGGAGATTCTGTTCCCGCGACTCGCTTCCTGACGGATCTCACGCTGCACGTGCACCTTTCGGCCGCAGGCAACTACCGTCCCAGCGAGGTCGAAAAGCGCACGGCTTCAACCGATCCCGGCGCTGCGGGACATGCCGACCGGGCTCCATGCCCACGGCTGACGAGAAAACTGTTGCGACTCAGCGCTTTCGGGTACCGAAAAGGCTGCGGCTGATCTCCCTGCCCGCGACTGTCGCGGCGGAACGGATGAAGTTCTTGACCGCCGGGTTGTCCATGATGCGCTCGGCGGCGGACTTCTCGGCGGGCGCGGGGCGGACGGTCGGGGGCGAATCCGACTCCGGTTGCGCCGCTTCCACTTTCGCGGTCAGGATCTCGTAGGCCGACTCGCGATCGATGGTCCGGCCGTACGTGGCGAACAGCGTGCTGGACTGGGCGCGGGATCGGATCGCGTCGTCGCCGATGGTGTCCATCAGCGAGCGCGGCGGGCGCAGTCGCGCCCAGGCGACCGGGGTGGGCGCGCCCTGCTCGGACAGCACCGTCACGACCGCCTCGCCGATCCCGAGCGAGATCAACGCCTTCTCCAGGTCGTAGGTCGCGGTCTTGGGATAGGTGCGCACCGTCTTGGACAACGCCTTCTGATCGTCGGGGGTGAAGGCGCGCAGCGCATGCTGGATGCGCGCACCCAACTGCGAGAGAACGGGATTCGGGATGTCGGTGGGCAGTTGGGTGCAGAAGAACACGCCGACCCCCTTGGAGCGGATCAGCTTCACCGTCTGCTCGACCTGCTCCAGGAACGCCTTGGACGCGCCGTTGAACAGCAGGTGCGCCTCGTCGAAGATGAACACCAGCTTGGGTTTGTCCATGTCCCCGATCTCGGGCAGCGTCTGGAACAGGTCGGCCAGCACCCACATCAGGAAGGTGGAGAACAGGACCGGGCGGGCCGCCTGCGCGCCCAGCTCGAACAGCGTGATCACGCCCTGACCACCCGCCGTGCGCAGCAGATCGGCCGGATCCAGTTCCGGCTCACCGAAGAAGGTGTCGCCACCCTCGGCCTCGAGGTTGACCAGCGCCCGCAGGATCACCCCGGCCGTCGCCGCCGAAACACCGCCGATGCCCTGCAGATCCACCTTGCCCTCAGGGCTCGTCAGATGCTGGATCACCGCGCGCAGATCCTTCAGATCCAGCAGCGCCAGCCCCTGCTTGTCGGCCCAGTGGAAGATCAGTCCGAGCGTGGACTCCTGAGTCTCGTTGAGTCCCAGCACCTTACTGAGCAGCACCGGCCCGAACGAGGTGATGGTGGCCCGGATCGGCACGCCGATGCCCTCGGTGCCGAGGGAGACGAATTCCGTCGGGAACCCGCTCGGCTGCCAGTCGGCGTCACCGGTTTCCGTGGCCCGCGCGACGATCTTGTCGCTGGCTACGCCCGGCTGCGCCAGCCCGGACAGATCGCCCTTCACATCGGCCAGCACCACCGGAACCCCTGCGGCCGAGAGTTGTTCGGCGATTCCCTGCAGGGTCTTGGTCTTACCGGTACCCGTGGCGCCCGCGATGAGCCCGTGCCGGTTCATCGTCTTCATCGGAATCCGCACGCGCGCAGCGGAGTCCACCGTGCCGTCGATCAGCACCGCGCCGAGTTCCAGGGCCGCGCCCTCGAAGGCGTATCCGGCGGCAATCTCCCGGGCGGCATCGGAACCGATACCAGCCGAGGCACTTTCGGTCGCTGACTCCGAAACGGTGCCGCCCGCATCGGCATTCGCGGCGGTCGCGCCCGCGGCAGAGCTGCCCGAAGCCGACTCCGCAGATGAATCCGGTGCCACCTGCGCCTGTGCCGCCTCCCGCTCGGCGGCTTCGGCCACGGCCGCCGCCTCCGCCGCGACGCGCGCCGCCTCCTGGGCCGCCTCGCGCGCGGCCGCCGCCTTCTCCGCCGGTGTCGTCATCGCCGCTCCTCCGTCTGCCGCTCTGCTAACTGGCCGCCAACGTTGCATTTACCTGAATTCACGCGCTCGATCTGTGGAAACCATATCGCCGACGACCTGACAGCGGGCCGATGCCACTCAGCAGCAATTGTGTCGCGACCATCACTAGTGGCAAGAACACCGCCGCCTATCGGAGGTCGCACCCGACAGCGATCGCGCCGAGCGCGGCGAATCCAGCGGGCAGCGGACAAAACAATTGCTCAGCGCACTACTGTGACCCAGGTGTCCGACAAACTTGTGGTGTGGATGGATTGCGAGATGACCGGCCTGCGGCTGGACAGCGACAGGCTGATCGAGGTGGCCGCCCTCGTCACCGACAGCGATCTCAACATCCTCGGTGAGGGCGTGGACATCGTCATCCACGCCGACGACGACGCGCTGGCCGCGATGCCACCGGTCGTGCGGGAGATGCACGCACGCTCGGGTCTGACCGAGGAGGTGCGCCGCTCCACAGTCACCATGGCCGAAGCGGAACAACAGGTCATGGACTACATCACCAAGTACGCGCCCACCGCGGGCACGGTCCCGCTGGCCGGCAACTCCATCGCCACCGACCGCGGCTTCCTCGCCCGCGACATGCCCGCCCTGGACGCCCACCTGCACTACCGCATGATCGACGTCAGCTCGATCAAGGAACTGTGCCGCCGCTGGTACCCCCGCATCTACTTCGGCCAGCCCGAGAAGGGCCTGACCCACCGCGCCCTGGCCGATATCAAGGAATCCATCCGCGAACTGGAGTACTACCGCCGCACCGCGTTCGTCCCCGCTCCCGGCCCGTCCACCGCGGAAATCGCGGCCGTGGCCGCCCAGCTCGGCCCCGCCGACGACGGTAAAACCCCAGCCCAGGGCACCGATTAGGTCCCCGGCCGCCCGACACGCTAATATCTACCGCGCCGGTTATTCCGGCAAATGGTGGCTGTAGTTCAGCTGGTAGAGCACCAGGTTGTGATCCTGGGTGTCGCGGGTTCGAGTCCCGTCAGCCACCCTCATCGGCCCAGGCCAGAGCATCGCCTCTTGCCTGGGCCGAACTGCTACTCGAGCTTTTTCCAAGTTCTTACCAAATTCTGAGCGCAGTTCTTCCAAGTCATCATGCGACGTAGACATTGAGCACCTCCCGGTTGTCCAGCACGTCCCGCGGCTTCTCGACGTAATGGTCGGCGGTCACTCGCGAACCCAGCACGTGGTTCAGCTAAAGCCCGGCCGCGTCGATACCCTTCTCCTCCACGGTCGCCGTGGCTACCCGCTTTCGGTAGGACCTCAGGTTGAATGTGCGCGAACTCAGTGCCCCGCGCAGCCCGGAACGTCCGGCCGCACTAGGCCGCACCGATTCTGGCAGCATCAGTCCGCTCGGGGTCTTCCATGTCGCAGGCGGTCCATGGGTGCGCCCACCCAAAAGCGTTCTGCCTGTTGACCATGGTTGGCTGAATGGCCAAGAGGTGGGCACCGGTATAGGTGCCCACCCGAAGGGTGCTTCCCGTTGCGTTCGTTATGCGGCGTCGCCGCCGGGCAGCAGAACCTGCTTGATTCCGGCCGACCCGTCCGCGACGGTCTCGTAGGCCTCGACGGCTTGCGCCAAGGGCCATGTCTTCACGGGCGGCGGGCTGAGTAGGCCGTGGTCGAACAGCGCGGCGAGCTGGTCGAAGATGGCCGCGATGTCCGCCGGGTCCCAGAACAGGCTGGCGATCCCCGACAGGTGCAGCTGTTTGTTGACGATCTCCTCTCCCGGGTTGAACTCGACACGCGAAAGGTTGTTGAAGGTTGCGGCCATCCGACCGCCGAACCGCAGGCTGTGCAGGGCGGGTTCGAACAACTCGCCGCCGACGACGTCCAGTACCAAGTCTGCGCCACGGCCGTCGGTCAGCTCGAGTACCGCCTCGGAGATGTCGGTCGAGGTGGTGTCGATGAAGTGCTCGACGCCATCGGGTTTGCGCCGGGCGGCGACGATCGGCGTCGCGCCGCGCCACCGGGCGATCTCGGTGGCGGCTTGGCCGATCATGCCCGCGCCGCCGGTGATCAGGATGGTCTCGCCCGGCAGGAGTTGCATGGTGTTGATCACCGTGTGCCAGGCCGCGAGGTGAGAGCGGCCGACGGCAGCGGACTGGCTCATTGTCAGGCGGGCGGGCTTGCGGGAGAGCACCTTCTCGGGAAGGGCGACGTAGCGGGCGTGCGTGCCCGGGCGTGTCAACCCCAGCTCGACGCCCGTTGACCACCCACTGCCCCACACCTCCTCACCGACGCGGTCGCCGTCGGAGACGATGACACCGGCGAAATCTCCGCCGGGAATCACCGGCACCGGCGTGCCGAGCTTGCCCGAGGCGATGACGACGTCGAAGGGGTTCACCGCGGCGGCGCGTACCTCGACGAGCACCTCACCCGGGCCCGGCTGCGGCACCGGTTCGGAACGGTAGCTCAGCGCCTGCGCCGGCGACCCGTAGGCCTGCACGACGATCGCGTCCATCTGCTCGATATCGATAGTCATGATCAAATCCTTTTGTGTTCAATATGATTGGTGATTGCCGCCGTCGCGACTGCGATGGTCGGGTCGAGCGCCGGGCAAGCGACTACTCGCTGCCCTGAAAGGTCAGCAGGTCGAACTCGTTGCCCTCCGGGTCGGCGAAGGTGGTCCAGCGGGCCCCGGGAACCTCGACCTTGTCGAGCGATTTGGCGCCCAGGCCGGTCAGCCGCTCGATCTCGGTCTCGTAGTGTTCGGTGACCATGTCGAGATGGAGCCTGTTCTTGACCGTCTTGGGCTCGGGGACCCGCTGGAAGAACAGCCGGGGCCCGCGCTCCGGGTCGGTGGCGGTGAGCTGCGCGTTCTCGAGGGTCGCTCCCGGGCTGACGGGGCGGTCGAGGACCTTCCCCCAAAACTCCGCCAGGGCAGCGGGATCCGCGCAATCGATGGTCAAAGCCATCACGGTGAGACTGGTTGCGTTCACGATGGTTCCTTCCGGTGGATACGGCCGTCGCGGCCGACTGAATCCACCGTCGCCGGTGCCCTGACGGGAGGGTCAACACCCGCCCCTCGCCCCAACCCTCCCCTCAGAGGAGGGGCTGTGAACGTTTCGATCCCGGCCGCCGTCGCGATGATCGCATCGCCTCGGTGCGCTTCTACCTCGACCAGGTCGACAAGAACGAGACAGCCTAGTGTGACCGGGCAGAAGCCGTTGTACTACAACGATTTCCAAGCACTGCGCGGGACTACCGAATTGGTCGCCCATGGTTGGGAACGAGCGACTCCAGATCCGACATCAACTTCTCGGTGATCGAGCCCAGCTCGACGTCGTTTCCGGCCTCGAGCCATTGTTCGTAGGCCGCGAAGAACACCGGAATGCCAACGCGGGCGGCCAGTCTCGCGATATCGGTTTCGATCCCCCGTTGCCGCAGTGCGTCGGTGAACGCGCGCGCGATGTCGTCGTGTTTGATCAGATCGCGTTCCAGCAGTTCCGGATTCGCCGAGATCACTGCCTGCCGTCGGCGCTGGACGTCTCGTCCCAAAGATTCCCAGTCGAATTCCACCAGGGTGCCGATGACTACATGGAGCGGATTGCCGACATCGGGCGCCTGGCGAATCACTTCGACCAACGCCGCACGTAACTGGTCCGATTCGGCGAACAGCACATCACGCTTGTCGGAGAAGTACCGGAAGAAGGTGCGGGTCGTGACACCGGCCCGCTTCGCGATCTGAACGACGCTCGTGTCCTCGAACCCTTTCTCGTCGAAGAGTTCCAGGGCGGCCCGCTTGAGCCGATCTTCGCTGCCGAGTTCCCAACGAGGCATGGCCGTATCGTACCCAGCCCCTCGCATGGCTCCTACCTTGCCCTTGTCACGTCGTGACATCAGGTCTACTCTGATGTCACGACGTGACATCAGCTGGACCGAGAGTAGATATGAGCGATACGACGAGCATGGACACGGGCGCGCCGAGCAGGTTCGATCCCGTGGAGCTGCGGCAGAAATATCGGGCCGAGCGGGACAAACGGCTCCGGCCCGACGGCGACGCACAGTATCTGGATGTCAGCGGGGACTACGCGGATTTCGCGGCCGATCCGTATCTGGAATCCAGCCCCGGCGGACGGTCCCGTGCGCCCCAGGTGGCCGACGTGGACACACTCGTCCTGGGTGGGGGCTGGTCGGGCCTGCAGATGGCGGTGCACCTGCACAAGTCGGGAGCCACCGATTTCCTGATCGTGGATCAGGCCGGTGACTTCGGCGGCGTCTGGTACTGGAATCGGTATCCGGGCGTGCGCTGCGATATCGAGTCATACATCTACATGCCGCTGCTGGAAGAGGTCGGCACCGTGCCGACCGAGAAGTACGCGGGCGGCCCGGAAATGCTCGAGCACGCCCGCGCGATCGGGCGTCACTACGATCTCTATTCGCGTGCGCTGCTCGGCACGACCGTCACCGATGTCGCGTGGAGCGAAGAACTTTCGCGCTGGGTGGCGAGCACCGACCGCCACGATACGATCCACGCCCGGTTCATCACGATCGGGACGGGCCCGTTGAGCCGGGCAAAGTTGCCGGGTATCAAGGGAATCGAGAAATTCCAGGGGCAGTCGTTCCACTCGAGCCGCTGGGACTACGGCACTACCGGTGGCGATTGGCACGGGAACCTCGACAAACTGTCGGACAAGCGGGTCGCATTGATCGGCACCGGCGCGAGCAGCATTCAGATCCTTCCGCACCTGGCCGCGAGCGCGCAGCACGTCTATCTGTTCCAGCGCACACCGGCAATCGTGAACGCCCGCAACAACCGGCCGACCGACCCGGACTGGTTCCGCGGCCTCGAGCCCGGCTGGCAACGCAAACGCATGGACAACTTCGTCGAGACGATGTCGGGCAGGCCGGTCGTGGATCTCATCGACGACGAAGCCACCCGCATGGGTCGACGCGTCTCCGCGGCCATGAACGGCCCGGGCGAAGTCCCCGACTTCGCCCGAGTGCAGGCAGTCGACTTCGAGAAGATGGAGGAAATCCGCCGGCGGGTGACCGACATCGTCGCGGACGCGAGTACGGCCGAATCACTGAAGCCCTGGTACGACTACTTCTGTAAGCGACCGCTGTTCAGCGACGACTATTTCCCGGCGTTCAACAACGACAACGTCACGCTGGTCGATACCGACGGGCGCGGGGTGGACCACCTCACCGAGCACGCGGTGGTCGTCGACGGGGTGGAGTACGACGTCGATCTGATCATCTACAGCACCGGATTCGACGCGATCGCCCACACCTACAAGGCGGGCGGTTATCGGCTGACCGGGCGGGGCGGTATCTCGCTGGCCGAACATTGGCAGCACGGCATGCGCAGTCTGCACGGCATGATGACCAGCCGCTTTCCCAACCTCTTCCTCATCGGTGGCGTCGAGCAAGCCGCCATCTCCACCAACCTCCCGCACGTCGCCTCCCGCCAGGCCGACCACGTCGCCGCACTGGTTGCGCGCTTCCTGCGCGCCGACGTTGCGTTCGCGGAGGTCACGGTCGAGGCCGAGCAGCGGTGGGCCGAGGAGATGACCCGAATGCGTATCGATCGTTCGACCTACGAAATGGAGTGCACCCCAAGCTATTACAACAACGAAGGCAAACGCGACGCCGCAAAGCCGTCGCTCGCGGGCGCACAGTACGGCGGCGGACCGATCGGCTACCTCTCCGCCATCGAGGACTGGGCCGCCCACCACATCGACCGCGACATCACCATCACGAAAGGACAGACCATGCCCACCACCCCACATCCCGCTGCGACACAAACGTTCATGGCGGTAGGAACCCTTCGGAATGACACGGACTTCGCCGAATTCGCCGCGCTGAGAGAAGACGAGCAGAAACAACTGGAGGTGCTGCGCTCGGAGGGAAGGATTGGCGCCCACTACGTCTCCCCCGCCCGGCGGGCAACCTTCCTCGAGCTCATCGCCACCGATGAGCGGCGAGCCATGGAGACGCTGGCAACACTGCCATTCGCTCGATTCTTCGATGTCGACATCTATCCGGCCGCGCCACCGGACCCGGCGGAGATCGCCCACCGGGCAAGGTCGTTGCGATGACCTCGACCGTCCTCGTCACCGGCGCCGCGACCGGGATCGGCAACCTGACCGCGCGCCGGCTGGCCCAGGCCGGGCACACCGGCTACGCGAGCATGCTCGATCCCGGGGACGAGCACGGCCGGGAACTGCGCGCCCTCGCCGACAGCGAAGGGCTCGATCTGCGCACGGTGGAGCTCGACGTGCGCTCGGATGACACGGCGAGCACGCTCCCCAACGGCTTCGGGTCGCATCCGAGTCTCGGGCTACAGCTATGACACCTTCTCCGGCCGCCTCACCTTGATCACACCACCGAGTTCGAGGGACCGGTGACTCCTTGGGAGGGAAGTTTTCCCATTACGCAATAGCCGGGGCCCTGCCCGTTCAGGAGGTCGCGCCGGTGCTGAAGATCGGCCAGCAGACTTCGGTCCGCCACTGCTTCTCGTCTGCGGTCACCTGGCGGTCGACGAGGTAGTACTCGCGGATCGGTCCGTCCAGGTGCAGTTCGTGGTCGGCCACGTAGGCGGCCAGCCTGCCGTAGGCGCGGTCGACATCGGCCAGGGAGCCGGGATGCTCGATCACCGCGAGTTCGGCGGCCGGAACGACGAGCGACTCGATCCGCCCGAGCCGCGGAACCTCGGTCTCAGTCGGGACGAAAACCGTTGCCTGCCCGTACTCTTCGGTGAACAGCTCACCGGCGAAGATCCCGCCCGCCGGGCCGGTGGCAGCTAGACCCTTGGCTCCGAGGGTGGCGTGCAGTTCGCCCAGCGCACCCAGGTACCAGGGCGGCAGGTCGGCCATCGTGACGACCGCGGTGACAGCCGCGGTCATCCTCGCACCCACGCGGCGGTGGCGCACGGGCGCGGAGTCGGACGGGCCCGCGAGCAGATCGCGTAACGACGCCACCGCGGACTGCGTACGAGCCAGGTTCTGTTCGAGGCTGGCGAGGTGCGCGGCGATGAGTTCGTTTCGGGTCCGCAGGTCGGGAGCCGTGAGCACGGCTCGAATGTGGTCCAGCGGCATGTTCAAGTTCCGGAAACGGCGGATGACCTGGGCCGTGGGGATCTGTTCGGTTGTGTACCAGCGATATCCGGTATCCGCGTCCACCTCGGCGGGTGACAGCAGCCCGACACCGTGGTAGTGGCGCAGTGTCTTGACGCTCAGGTGGGTGGCGCGGGAGAAGTCGCCGATGGTCAGCGCGGCAGGCATCGGCCCAGTATGTGCCCTCCCCCAAGGGGAGGGTCAAGCTCCAGCGCCGCTGTTGACCCTCCGGCACGGGGACCGACGACGGTGTAACCAGCCGGCCGCGACGGCGGCCTCCATCGAAAGGAACAGTCCATGAACGCATCTGCCCCCGCGGTCAGTCTGGAATTCGCGGCGTTGAACTTCGATTGCGTCGACCCCGTTTCCCTCGCGGACTTTTGGGGAAAGGTCCTGGGTCGCCCGGTCAGCCCGGGTGCGGTCACCGGCGACATGGCTGTCGACGCCACTGCCCCAGCGAGCGGCCCCGACTGATCTTCCACCCGGTCCCCGAGCTCGAGGCCGTGAACAACACGCTCCGCCCGATCCTGATCACAGAGCAGTACGCCCAGGAAATCGAGCGGCTGACCGGGCTGGGCGCCAAGGCGCTCAACGAGACCAAGCTGCCAAAGGCCCAGTACACCACCTTCGCCGACCCCGAGGGCAACGACTTCGATCTGGTCACCTGGAAATCCGAATAGCGCGGCGACTTTCGGCCCGCGCATGGCGGCTGTCGCGCTCCAGCAGCCGACCGCCGCTCATCAGCGACAGTCACGAAGTAGCGCAGCAGGCGCAAATCCAGATCCACAGACCCCCTTCGCCTCACTGCGCCGAGCGGCCTCGTGTGCAGCTTCGTCTACGCCACCAGCCGGGAACCCTGGGTCGAACGCTTCCGCGCCGCCGGATACGCCCCGATCGCGCCCGACTGGCCCGGCGAACCCGCACCGCTACGCCTTCCACAGCGTTCGTGTTGCGGACGTCGTTCCCCTCAATGTTGCCCGTAGGGCGCAGGGGACAGGAGGGTGGCGATGAGAGTGGCGGCGAGCCAATCCTCGTAGATGCCGGGTAGCCAGCCCCGTTCTACGGTGAGCTGGGTATAGAGCTGCGGCCCGGCCAGTGCCCAGAGCGCGTCTGCCATGAGTCTCGGATCCGTGTCCTGAACCAGCACGCCGGCTTCCTCGAGGTGCGCGACGAACGCGGTGACCGCGGTGAGCCGTTCCTGCTCCCCGATCTCCAGCACCTCGCCGATCTCCGGCCCGGCCTGAGTCAACACGGTCCACAGCTGCGCGACCCGTTCGTGGATCCCACGAACGTAGGCGGCGTAGAGCCGGAGCTTTTCGCGTGGTTCCGCGGTGTGCCGGATCTGCTGTGTCTGGGGGCGGTCGGCCATCGGCACCGGTTCGTCGTCTCCGGCCAGTGTCATGTCCCACAGGGCCTTGACCATGCTCGTCTTGCTACCGAAGGTCTTGTACACCGTTTCGGTCGAGACGCCCGCGCACTCGGCCACACCCCGGATGGTCGTGGCGTGGTAACCGTCGCGAAACAGCAGCTCTCGGCATGCGAGCAGGACAGCAGCACGGTTGCGGAGCGCCGCTTCGCGGCGGCGCTCGGAGTTGTAGGCCCGGCGTGGTTGCTCGCTTGTCATCTACACCCCAAACTCCGATACAGCTCAACTGTATTGAATCTCATCCCAAATTTGATACAGTCTAACAGTATTGAATACTGACTTCGTGTTCGTGCCCCGAAGCAGCGGACCTCGACAACGCGGCCGACCAGATCTGAGCGAATCGAGAGCATGATGGCAATTGATGCGACAGCCGCAGGGATGATCTCCCTCGCGGGAAAGACGGTGCCCCGCATGGGATTCGGAGCCATGCAGCTGCGTACGCCGACCGATACCGAAGCTGTCTCGGCGGTGCTGCGCAGGTCGATCGAACTCGGTGTCCGCGTGGTCGACACCGCCTGGTACTACGGCAACGACGTCGTCAACCGGTTCATCGCCGAAGCATTGCGGCCCTACCCGGCCGACCTCGTGCTGGCGACCAAGGCCGGCGCGCGCGCGACCTACAACGGCGAGCCACCCCAGCCGGACTACAGCGCCGAGCAGTTGCGGGCGGGCAACGACCGCGACCGGACGGTGCTCGGCGTGGACACCATCCCGCTCACGCACCTGCGATGGATGAACGAGGACGACACCTACGACGGCGTGAGCTTCGACAGCGCCTTCGACACCATGCTCGCGATGCGAGCCGAAGGCCGGATCGAGCACGTCGGACTATCCAACGTCACGCTCGACCAACTCCGCCGCGCACACGCCCGCGGACCCATCGCCAGCGTGTCGAACATGTTCAGCTACGGCAACCAGAAAGACACACCGACGCTGGAGTTCTGCACAGAGCACGGTATTCCCTACCTGGCGTGGGGTCCACGCGGCTACGGCGCGACCGACACCCCTCCGACCGCAAAAGGCCTGACAGCCGATCAAACCCGGCTCGCGTGGCTGCTCGATCGCTCCCCTGTCACCGTCGTGATCGCGGGCACCAGCAGTGTCGAACACCTCGAGGAGAACATCGCGGCGGGCGCCTACCGAGAAGCCGAGGGCACCCGGGAGGGCGCGTGAGCGCCGGGATGATCGTTCTGACCGTGTTGAACGGCGTGTTCTCGCTGATCGGTGTCGGATTCGCCGTTGCGTCGGCGGTGCGCCCGTCGGCCATGAGCCGGGAAGCGAATCCCACTGCGGGAGAGCACCTCTACGCGCGGGTGTATGCGGCCAGAGCGGTACCGCTGGGAATCCTCGCCGGGGCGGTGCCCTTCTTCCCACACAGCACGGTAGGCGCCCTCGTTCTGGTCGTCGCCGCGATCGCACAAGCCGCGGACGCCGCGATCGGAGCCCAGCGTCGAGAACCCGCCATGGTCGCCGGGCCGCTGTTCGCGTGCATCGTCCACACGATCACCGCGATCGCGATCTTCTAGAGCTAGAGATCATCGGGCAACCAGCGGTGAGACGATGGTCAGCGCGGCCTGCTGCAGCGCCGCACGCGCGCCGACATGTTCGGGATCCGCGGAGTTGAAAGCGGCGACCAGACCCGAAGTGTCGCCGATCACGATCATCCAGCATCAGCTTCGGTGTTGGTGATCGCTTCGCGCACAGTGCTATCGATCTCATCCGCCGTCACCGCATGCCCATAGTCCAGAACGGGGATATCCCACTCCTCATCCCATCGGCGAGTGCGTATCGCGGCCAGATGAAAAGCCTCACGAAGGACGGGTTGATTCGGTGGGGGCCTGAGCGGCGTCCGTGCCCCAGCTGGCCAGGAGACACAGGGCCTCGGCCGACGGCGAGCCCGGTTCGGCGTGGTAGAGGCACAGATACTGCTCCGTGTCGTCCGGCAGGTACAGCGTCTCGTACGCCAGCGTCAGCTCGCCGACCAGAGGGTGCCGCATCCGCTTGAGGCCGTGCCCCTTCTCCTTCACGTCGTGCGTGGCCCACAGCCGCCGGAATTCCTCGCTCTTGACCGACAACTCCCCCACCAGCGCCGACAGATCCGGATCGTCCGGGTGCTGGCCCGCATACATCCGCAGGTAGCTGACCATGTCGGACGCCTTGGAATCCCAGTCGAGGAACAGCCGCTGATAGTCGGGAGAAAGAAATGTCAGCCGCGCCCAGTTGCGTTCAGCGGGTGGCAACTGCCCCCAGTCACCGAAGAGCGCCGCCGCCATGCGGTTCCACGCGAGAATCTCCGACCGCGCCCCGGCCACATACGCGGGCATCCCGTCCATCGACTCCAGCAGTTGCTGCAGCGTAACCCGCACCTGCTGCCGCTTGGGCGTCCGATACTTGCGCCGCAGCTGTTTCGGCTTGGCGAGATGAGTGAGGTGCGCGTGCTCGGCGTCGGTCAGCCGCAGAGCGCGCGCGATCGAGTCGAGCACCTCCGCCGACACATTGCGCCCGTTGCCCTGCTCCAGCCGTGTGTAGTAAGCCACCGAGACCCCCGCCAGCTGCGCCAGTTCCTCGCGCCGCAGACCCGGCACCCGCCGGTGCCGCCCATGCCAGGGAATCCCCACATCGGCCGGGTCCAGCCGGGCCCGGCGCGTACGCAGGAACTCGCTGAGCTCGGCACGCTGGTCCAGGCCGTCGGAACGGCCGGCCCGAGCGTCGTCCGGGACGGGGTTGTCGCTCATGTTCTCCAGTATTCCCGGTCGTACGACCACGAGCCTGATCCTGTCGGTAGTAGGACCACTGGACGTACGTAAAGCGGTGGGCTGGGCGAGTGCCGGTTCGTCGCGGACGCTGGACACCATGACCACCACTGTTGCCGCATATGCCGCGCCCAGCGCCAAGGCTCCACTGGAGCGCACCACTATCGAGCGCCGCACGGTCGGCGAGCACGACGTCCTGATCGACATCAAGTTCGCGGGGATCTGCCACTCCGACATCCACCAGGCCCGTGCGGGCTGGGGCGAGGCCATCTTCCCGATGGTCCCGGGGCACGAAATCGCCGGCATCGTCGAGGCTGTCGGTTCGGCCGTGACCAAGTTCAAGGTCGGCGACCGCGTCGGCGTCGGCTGCATGGTCGACTCCTGCCGCGTGTGCGAGGCGTGCCGCAACGGCCAGGAGCAGCACTGCGTGCGGGGAAACGTAGCGACGTACAACGGCGTCGGCAAGGACGGCGAGCCCACCTACGGCGGCTACTCGCAGAAGATCGTCGTTGCCGACGCCTTCACCGTCCGCATCCCCGAGGGCCTGCCCCTCGACGTGGCCGCACCGCTCCTGTGCGCAGGCATCACCACGTATTCCCCGCTCAAGCACTGGGGCGCCGGCCCCGGCAAACAGGTCGCCGTGATCGGCCTGGGTGGCCTGGGCCACATGGCCGTCAAGATCGCCCACGCTCTCGGCGCGGAGGTCACCGTCCTGTCTCAGTCACTGCGTAAGAAGGACGACGGCCTGAAGCTGGGCGCCGACCACTACTACGCCACCAGCGATCCGGAAACGTTCAAGGAGCTGGCCGGTTCCTTCGACGTCATCCTCTCCACGGTGTCCGCGCCGCTGAACTTCGGCGCATACCTGAGCCTGTTGAAGACCGGCGGCGCGCTGGTGAATGTGGGCGCCCCCGAGGAGCCCATCTCACTGAACCTGTTCTCGCTGCTCGGGGGCTCCAAGATCCTCGCCGGCTCCGCGATCGGCGGCATCGCCGAGACCCAGGAGATGCTCGACTTCTGCGCCGAGCACGGCCTGGGCGCGGAGATCGAACTGATCGAGGCGAGCCGGATCAACGAGGCATACGAACGCGTCGAAAACTCGGACGTTCGCTACCGCTTCGTCATCGACACGGCCACCATCTGACCGACACCCCGTGGTCCGGGGGCCGCGGCGGACCATTCTCATCCGTGCGGCTCACTCATCGGACCACCGCGCTCAGCGCGCAACGGTCCCGACCGACCGGATCACGATCTGCTGCCCACCGACCAGAATTTCGCGGTTCTTATACCGAGACATCGGGGACCCTGCGAGGCCCAGGCCAGAGACGAATCTCTCGCCTGGGCCTCTGCTTATTTGACGTTTTTTCCGCGCCACGGACGACATTGCACGGTCCGTCCACCGAACCGGACCCACCTGGGGACCCCGGGACGGCTCATCCGCGACTCGGCGGCAGTCTTTACGAACTATACTTCCACGAAGTACAGTTCGTAAAAGAACTAGCAGGTAGGAAGGGTGCGTGGACAAGCCAGCGGATATGTTCGACCGAGACTTCGAGTGGGGCGCCCTCGGTCGATTCGTCACCGACACGCAACCTGATGCAACCCTTGGAGTGGTCTCGGGGCGGCGGCGGCAAGGGAAAACCTACCTGCTACGGGCCGCGTGCCAGGCAACTGGCGGCTTCTATTTCGGTGCGACCGAGAGCACCGATGCCGAGTCCTTACGCCTGATCGGGTCGGCACTGACTCAATATCTGAACGCGCCCCTCCCGGTGCAGCCGACCGACTGGTTTCAGGTCGTCGATGCACTGTTGCTTCTTGGTCGTGAACAGCCGCTCCCAGTGGTGATCGACGAGTTCCCGTACCTGGCCAAGGCCAATCCTGCGCTGCCATCGATCATCCAGCAGGCACTGGCACCGCTACGTCGAGAACGGACCAGCTCGCGAACCCGGTTGTTGCTGTGCGGCTCGGCGATGTCGTTCATGGGCAAGCTGCTCGCGGGCGCCGCACCATTGCGCGGGCGAGCCGGGCTGGAATTGGTGGTTCGACCGCTGGATCACATTCAAGCCGCCAAGTTTTGGCGCGTCGAAGACCCACAACTTGCGTTTCGACTGAATGCAGTCGTCGGCGGCACGCCCGCCTATCGTCGTGAGTTCGTCCGGGACGATGCTCCGAAAGACATGGCCGACTTCGATGACTGGGTGATCCGAACGGTGTTGAACCCCGAGAGCCCACTGTTCCGGGAAGCCCGGTACCTCTTGGCCGATGAAACGGACATCCGCGATCTCGGGCTTTACCATGCCGTGCTGGCCGCTGTGGCCCAGGGCAATACAACCAGGGGCGGAATCGCCAGCTATATCGGACGCCCAGCCGCGGACATCTCGCACCCGCTGAATGTGTTGGAGGATGCGGGATTCCTGGCCCACGAAGACGATATGTTCCGCGGCAACCGCACGTACTACCGGATCGCCGAACCGTT
Source organism: Nocardia albiluteola (assembly GCF_018860155.1). Lineage (GTDB taxonomy): Bacteria > Actinomycetota > Actinomycetes > Mycobacteriales > Mycobacteriaceae > Nocardia > Nocardia albiluteola. Next base: position 132,692 of record NZ_JAHKNI010000004.1, on the reverse strand, counting down.
GATCACCTTCTACTACAGCGTGATGCGGCCGGTGTGGAGCCGATTGGAGGCTCCCGGCTCCGCAGGGCGTGTGTGGCCCACCCGCCAACGTCAGTTCTCGGCCAATGCGCTCGGCCCGCGATTCGAACAGATTTGCCGCGAATGGGCACTGCTGCACGCAGATTCGGAAACCTTCGCCGAGCTGCCGGTGAAGGTGGGTGGCGGTGTGATAAATGATTCCGCCAACAAGATCGGTCGTGAGGTCGACGTGGTCGTGGTCGGAGCCGCCGACACCGGCAAGCCCCCGCTGCTGTCATTGGGCGAATGCAAGTTGCAAGAGGTGATGGGCATCGGTCACCTCGAACGACTCCGGAATATCAGGAAACTGGTGGTGGAGGCTGGCCATTACGACACCACCTCGACGGGTCTCGCTTGCTACTCGGGCGCGGGTTTCACCGACGAGCTTCGGCAGGCGGCCGCGGAGTCCGGCGATGTGCTGCTCATCGGGCTGGATGACATCTATCGCCAGATCTGATGCCTCCGGATGGAGCACGGCCGATCGTTCAGGCTCCGATGCCAGGACGATCGCCCGTGCTGAGGATTCAATCCCGTTGCGCGTATCGCGCGGCACCCGACCAGTCGAGCGTCACGCACGCCTCGTCACCGAGGGTCCAGGCGTCGTGGCCGGGCGGGCAGAACAGGAAGTCGCCCGGGCCGATATCGCGTTCGGTGCCGTCGTCCATGCGGAGTCGCATGCGGCCCGAGATGCAGTACCCGGCGTGCATGGCCTGGCAGCTGTCGGTGCCCGCGATCGGTTTGACATGCTCGGACCAGCGCCAGCCGGGTTCGAACACGGCACGGCCGACCGGACCTTGCGGTGTCTCGACGAGATCCAAACGGCCCATTCCCGCCTCGAATGGGCGGGACTCGTCGGGATTGTCGAGACTCCGCACGATCAGACTCCGGCGCTGCCCGTCGGACATGTCGTCCTCGCGGAGCAGATCGAGATTGCGGAAGGTAGCCGGGCCGTCACACAGCACGGCTAGTTCCTGGGCAAAGCGGGTGGTTTCGGGAAGGCCGGAATTCTGCATCGCCTCGGTGTACGAGGGGAATTCAACCACCTCCATGTACGTGTTCTCGCGGTCGCGATCCTTGGCCTCCAGGCCGCGCAGAGCCGTGCGTTTGCCCGCCGTCGCAGCGAGCCAGGCGTCGAGCTTCTCGTTGAACTCGTCGAGGTGCGTGGTCGTGAACTCGATCGTCTGAACGAACTTTGTCATTACCGGGGCTCCTTTGAAATAGGCACCCCGCTCAGGACACTACTCGCGAGCAGCTGGTTGAGCGCGTGCCTTAAGGCCCTAGTCCGGGCAGGCCGGTTCGGCCCGACGATCAGCCGGCCCGGACGAACGAGCGGTCGGCGGGGCGCAGTGCCCAGGATGCGACGACCAGCGCACAAATGCCCGCGGTGACCGTCAGGTGCATGCCGGCGGATCCGTAGTCGTGTTCGACCAGGTGCGAGATGAACGCACCGCTCATGTTGAAAAACATTCCGGCATAAGCCCATTCCTTCAACCGCGCGAACCCCGGCACGAGGATCGCGGCGCTGCCGAGCACCTTCCAAGTCGCGATGAGCGAGATGAAGTATGTGGGGTAGCCGAGGATCGTGTGGGTTTCCAGAGTTCCGTACTGATGGGTGTATTCGCCGTAGGCGCCGCTGATCATCATGAACGCCAGGCTCACGGTGCACGCCCAGTAGGCGATCGTGCGCACCCGCCCGGAAGCGGAGGTGCGGGGCAGGCCGGCGGCGCGTTCGGTGAGAGTGGTCATGGGACTTTCCTTTCGGTCGGGATGCCGTGATCCGGCGTCAACTCCTCGACCGCGGCCGGACCGAAAGTGTGACAACGCACCCACCGCCGAATCGGCCTGTCACCTTTCCGGGCCCGGATCGGTCGGGATTACGCAAGGCCGAAGAAGACTCGAGACAAGGACCCCTTCGAATGAAAAGCTCTACCCTCGCGATGCCCTGTATAGCGGCGGCAGCTCTCGTTGCCGGCGCGTTCGGGACCGCGTCCGCGGATCCGGTAGCGGACTCGTCGCGCGCCGTCGTCACCGACGACGGTTGGCAAGTGCGAGTCACCAAGGCCGCGGAGAATCTGGATCGCGTTCCGAATCTGGCCGGATCACCCTTCACCCGTGAGGGATTCGTCCGGCTGGAGGCAATCGCCGACATCTCCGGAAAGGGCCGGGTACCGGTCGACTCGGGGAGCATGGCCGTGGGATACGAGATCGGCTGCCAGGTCGATGTGTCCAATGGGCTGACCGTCGGGCTGTCCGCGGCCATCGGCCCCAACGTGGGGATCTCGGTCGGCGGGGTGAACGCGGGCGCGAGCGCCCTGGCAATTCCGAACGTGTCATTCGCCCCGAAACCGGGCACGATCACCACCGTGCCGCTGGCGACCAAGAAACTCACCGGCGCGCATGCGTCTGTCACGCTCGACCGGATACAGATCAAAATCGATGCCTGCATGGGCCCGGTGAGCCTGCGCTCCTACGCCATCGTGTCCACCTCGACCGCCGACGCCGACAATTCCGTCGCCGTATACGGCAACCCGATATGGTTGTGACACCGATGCGCGCCAAATACCTGCACTCGATAACGCTCGCGCTGGCAATATCCGCATGTTCGGTCCCCATCGCCCGAGCCGACACGGAGATGCCCGCCACCTGCAGCGACGCGCAACACTGCCGGCTGTCCCCAGCGACAGACGGCCCCCGATCCGGGCCCCTGCCGCTGCAACAGCTTGTCCCGCCGCCCCGCAACCCGAAAAGCCCGAGCCCGTCGGATCCGGCCGCCGCACTAACTCCGCCACCACCTGGTCCGCCCGCGACCGAACCCATCGTTCGGTAGTCGTCCCCGCACTGCCATCACATCGTGGCGCGCACTGCGCGCCCGGACAATCCGGCGCTCATCGCCATGCGGCGATGAGGTCGTCCGGCGTAAATCCCGTAACGCCCGGAACGCTGATACCTGACCGGGATACAACCAGCATCCGCGTGCTCTCGTCCGCGCCTGGCAGTTTCGAGCGATGCAGGTACAGGCGGGTCAAGTCGTGGCTGTCGAACTGCCTGTCGTCGAGCCACTTGATCGAGCCCACCGCAGTGATCGTCTTGGCGATGGGTTCCCTGTCCGCGCAGACGATGTCGATTTCCGGATCGTTGGTGCGTGTCCAGTATCCCCCAATGGCATTGGTGGATTCGGGAAGCTGCTCCGGTAGGCGCCGAAGTGATTCGCGCACAATGGATTCGATTGCCCGACCGCGCCACGATGTCCAGCGGCGCTCGACCCGTGCAAGCGTGAGATCGCCACGGCCCCGCTCGATTTCGGACAGGTATGGGCCGAGGAAGGCCAGCCAGAATCGCAAGTGGGGGTCGGCGACGATGTAGCGGGTCTCGCGGGAGGGCTGGGTCGACAGCGGCGTCAGCGCCTCGACGATGCGCTTGTCGGTCAGCAATCGCAGCGCCCGGCTCAGGCTTGCCGTGGGAAGATCCGCAGCCCGGCCGATCAGGGTATGCGTGCGTTCCCCGGCACCGATCGCACTCAGTACCCGCCGGGCTTGCGCATCCTCGGGGAACTCCGCGGCCAGTGCGCGCTCGCCGCTGACCAGCAGGGCCGATGTCGGGTCATCGACCACATCGGCCAGGTATTCCGCCGGTGTCGCACCCTGCGGCCACTCGTCCAGAATCAGTGGCAGGCCGCCGGATACCAGGAAGGCGTCGAATGCCTCCGTGGCCGGAAGTCTCAGCATCTCCGCTACATCGGCAGGATTCAGCGACGGGACGACCATTTCACTCGCCCGCTGATGGAACGGCCGACCGTACTCGTTGAGGGCTTCCATCATCGCCAGATCGGATCCGATGCACAGTAGCAACATCGGCTTGCGCGACAGTTCTCGATCGAACACCTTTTGCAGGCTGCCCTCGAAGCCCGGGTCGTTGCCGATGAGATATGGCATTTCGTCGATGACGACGACACTCGGCTGATCATCGGGCAGCACCGAGGCGAGCAGGGTCAGCGCAGCATCCCAGTCTCTGGGATGCTGCCCGGCAAACCGGGCCGCATCCGGCAGTGACGACAACTCGCCCGATTCGACGAACAGACGGAGATCCAGCTCGGCCGACCGTTGCGCGGACGCGGTGAAGTAAAGGAACGGCAAGCCCGACCGCTCGACGAACTCCTCCGCGAGGCGTGATTTGCCGACTCGCCGACGCCCGCGCATGAGTATCGCCCGGCCGGGGCGGCCCGCGCGCCCACCGGCGACAACCCGCTGAACCGACCGATCGAGCAACCCGAGCTCACGCTGCCTGCCGATGAAGCCATCCAAGAGCGCCACCCTCTACGAAGAATACTTCCAAGATTGATACTATCAACGATGATACGCTCACACTTGGATGCATTGCTGAAGTGGCCCGCGCTGATCAGCGCGGGCTCCAACTGGCCCAGCACATGAAATCGGTCTCCACCATGTGGGCGCCTCGCCGTGTGCTCGGCACGGCCACCGCGGGCGCGCTCGCGGCTGCGTCGTTCCTCACGGCGTTCGCGACCACGATGTGGTGCCACCCCTGTCGATCCGGAACCCAGGTGGGCCGAGAGCGCGAATCATCCGGACACGTGCCGAGAGCGGCCGCTCCCGCAGCATCCGGATCGTCGGAAACCCGGACGCGGAATACCTGCCCTACCAGTGGGTAGGGTACGGGGACATGGCCGTGGACGGATGAGGTGAGCGGGTGACTGCGATGTTGGGTGCTCGCGACGCGATCGCCGACCGCTTTGTGCGCCTGTCCGGCCGGCTCGTCGCCGTGGGGTATGTCGCGGATCTGGTGCTCGTCGCGCCGGACCTGGAGAACCAGTCGCGAGGGGTCGAGTCGTGGTGGACGCCGTTCGCGATCGCCGTGGCGTTCGGGCCGGGGCTTGCGCTGGGCGTGTTGAGCTTTCATCGGGATCCCCGATGGATGCGCCGGGCCGCCGTGCTCGCGGTGGTGGGCTACCCGGTGACGCTCATCGCGTGGCTGGCCGCGTGGCACGGGGTTCCGCTGCATCAGGATCAGTGGCTCGGCGATGTACCGGCCCTGGCCGGGCTGGCGGCCGCGGTGGTCTGGCGGGCGCGGGCGAGCCTGCTGGCTCTCGCCGTCACCGCGGTGGCGGCCACGGTGGTCAATTACACGGCGCGGGCGCCGGAGGTCAACGTGCCCTTCGTCCCCGATCTGCTGTACGCGTTCAGTTACAGCGCGCTGTTCGTGGCGGCGGTCCTGGTGTTCATCCGCACCGGGCGATCGCTCGACACGGTGCAGAACGACGCGTTCGAGAGCTCCGCATCGTCGGCTGCCCTGCGCAGCCGCGCCGCCGAACGAGATCGATTCGCCGCGCTGACCCACGACTGGGTGATGTCGACGCTGCTGGCCGCGGCGCGCGGCGCCGACCGGGACGCGGTGCGGCGCCAGGCCATGCAGACCCTCAACTACCTCGACGATCTCGAGCATCCGTTCGGCCGCGTGCTGGACGCACCGGCCGTCGTCTACAGCCTGCGTGCCGCTGTCGCGCATATCGAGCCGGACCTGCCGATCGCGGTCGTCGTGGATCGCGGCGCCGAACGGTGGGGCTTCCCGGCCGCGGCGGTGAGCGTCACCGCCGCGGCGGCGGGCGAGGCCGTCCGCAACAGCATGCGGCACGCGGGATCGGACGCCCACCGCCGCGTCGATATCCGGGTCGACGGCGGCGGTTTCCGGGTCGCGGTCATCGACGACGGTGTCGGTTTCGACACCGCCGTGGAGCGCCCGGACCGGCTCGGCATCGCACTGAGCATCCACGCCAGGATGCGGCAGCTGGGCGGCGGCACCTCCTCGATCGTCTCCCGGCCAGGTGCGGGCACCACGGTCCGGCTGAGCTGGGCGGGCCCGATGGCCGAGCGTCACATCACCCCGGACACATGCCGAACCGTCGCGAACTCCCCCACCCCGCTGAGCATGCGCACCCTGCTGGGCATGCGCACCCGCGCCGCCTGGGTGACGGTCGCGTTCTTCCTCGCCGCCTACGCCGCATCCCTCGCCGCCACCCCGGTACTGTTCTCCCAGCCGTGGCCGATGCTCGCCTGCCTCGTCCTCACCGCGGCCGCGGGTGGCGCGCTGCTCGCCGTGCCGGGCGACCCGCCGCCCCTCGGGGCGTCGCTGGCCATCCTGACGGCCGGTGGTCCCGCGCAGTACGCGATCGTCTGCGCCGTGGCGTCGATGTCGGACAACACGACGGTGCAGGAATGGTCCCTGGGTTGCGCCACGGCGGTATGCGTATTCATGTGTATGCGTGGTCGCGTCGTACTCGCCTGGCTGACGATGGTGGTCCTGCTCGCCGAATTCGCTGTCCGGATGGGCCTGCCTACCGACGCCTCGCACGGGTTCGCGGTCCCCTTCCTCTATCTCGCACCGCTGCTGGCCGCGACGTTCTTCGCCCGCATCATCGGCCCGGTCGCCAGCACGACGCTGGACCTGCGTGAGGAAACCCTGCACCGGATCGCCGCCCAGGCCGCCGACGCGGCCGCCGTCGCCGAGCGGGACCGGCAGCTGCATCGACTCGGCAGGCTCACCCGGCCGCTGCTCGAACTGCTCGCCAGTTTCGAACCCGTGGACGGCGTCCGGGACGTATGCGCGCTGCAGGAGGCCGAACTACGCGACGCACTGCGCGCGCCCCAGCTCGCGCATCCACCGGTCGTCATCGCCGCCCGCGCCGCCCGCCGCCGCGGCGTCGAGGTCGTCCTCTACGACGAGCACGGCCTGGACGATCTCGACGCCGCCGTCGGCGACCGCGCCCGCGAGCAGGCCGTCGCCGAAATCCAGCGCGCTCGAGACGGATCCGTCATCGTCCGGATCCAACGCCCCGGCCGCCGGCCGCTGCTGACCATCGTGGCCGACGGATCCGCGGGCACCCGGCGCATCGAACTCGACGAGCACGCCCACCCGCTACGGCAGGACCTGGAGGTGTAACCGCGACCGCTCAGCGGAGCCCGGCGAAGAGGTCGGTTTCCCGAGCCGGTGCGGCCGCGACGCGATTGGTATGCCGGACAAAGCTTTCGGTGGCGAACATCAGCTGCTGCAGTTCGGCGGGCATTCGCAGAAACGGCACGCTGTCGCCCTGGCTGGCGTGCGCCTCGAGCGCCTTGACCTTGCGCTGGGTATAGGCGGCCACGTCGACGACCGTGGTGATCTGCTCCTCGGGTGTGCCGAAGTCGTCCGGCGGGTCCTGGTCGATCATGCCCTGTGCGCGCAGCGTCGCGAACATCTCGCGGGAGCGTTCGCGCGGAATCGCGGTGTAGTAGAACTTGTCCGGGATATCCGTGGCCGCCGCCGCGGCGAGTGCGACGCGGTTGGCCTGGATGTGGTCGGGGTGGCCGTAGTTGCCGTTCTCGTCATAGGTGACGACCACCTGGGGCCGGTACTGCCGCATGAGATCCGCGAGGCGGGCGGCCGACTGCTCGACCGGGATGTTCCAGAAGGCTTCCGGATCCCGGTTGCCTTCCCACCCGTCCATTCCTGAGTCCCGATATCCGAGCAGCTCGACGTGCTCGATGCCCAGCAACGCCGCCGACTCCTGGAGTTCGGAGAGTCGCTGGGCCCGTACCGCATTCGGATCGTGGCCGGGCTCCCCGGGCTTGATCCCGCCCGGCGCATCGCCCTGCTCGCCGTTGGTGCAGGTCACCAGGACCGTTCGGATACCCTCGGCGGCATATTGCGCGAGGATCCCACCGGTGCTGATGACCTCGTCGTCCGGATGGGCGTGTACGGCCATGATCGTCAGTTGGTCGGCCATGAGTCCCCCGTCTGTATGTGCTCGGCGCTTCGGTGCTTCCACTCTACGAATCAACACCGACAACCAGCGCCGGGATTCCGCCCGCCGGACGCCGGATCGGGTGCCACGGTCATTCGGCGAGGATCGGCAGCATCAGCGACGACGGGCGCTCGCGATCGTGGAACACCTGGAAGCCGCACCGCACACCGGCCACCGCGTCGGCGACGGGCTCGGCGGTGCCGTGATTGCGGCCGAATCGGGGAAATGCACCGCCGGCGACCTGCACCCGGAGCCGATGCCCGCGGCCGAACCGGTACGCCGTCGGGAACAACGGCACCTCGATCGGCCCGTCGGCCCGCTCCCGCAGTCGCAGGATGCCCTCGGTGACATTCCGGGACACCCCCTTCGCATCGACATCGCACAGCCGGACGAACAGATCGGCCCCGGCGCGTTCGGTGCGGACGTGCACTGTCGCGGTCGGTTCGCCGACCACGTCCAAGTCTGCGGCCAGCGGTTCGCCGGTGTAGACGAGCACGTCCGGGCGGGCCTCGACCGCCCGGTTGTCCTGCTGCTTGGCCTTGCCGAACAGCAGCGGGCCGCCGACCGAGGGGGTCGGATCGGACGGGTCGTAGGTGAATTCGTCCGGGCCCGCGTCGCCAGGCGCGTCACCGAGGCTGGGCAGATGGATCCGCCGCTCGACCGACTTGGGCGGCCACTCCTCGAAGTCCAGCCAGTGCCCGGCCCGTTGCAGGTGCACACGCACCGGCGCCCGGCGCAGCGCGGCGCGGTCGCCGAGCAGATGAGCGGCCAGGAAATCGGCCTGGTCGGCGATCATCGGCCGGAAACTGGCGGGGTCGCCGTGGCTCCACGGCCCGATCAGGATCCGCGCCGGATTCCCGGCCGCGCGCAACCGCCGGAAATCGCGTAGCTGCCCCGGCAGAAACAGGTCGTACCAGCCCGCGACCATGCTGACCGGTGTGCTCACGTCCTCGGGGCGGTGCACCGTCCCGGACCAGAACTCCGGGGTCTCCACATTTCCGGCAACGTCGGCCAGGAATTGCACCCGCCGTCCGATCGCCGCGACGTCCGCCCGCCCGACCGGCAGCGTCGCGGTGGCCGCACGGACGCGGCGGCGTCGCAGCGGCGCTCGAACCGTAGCGAACCGATCCTCCTGACGGCCGATCTGCGCCGACCATCCGACCATGTCGTCCAGGGCCAGCACACCGCCGGGATAGAACACGTCGGTGAAGTCCGAGGAGGTAACGCCCAGGCACATCGCCTCCAGCGGCGGATCGGCATAGGGTGCGATCGCCCACTGGGTATGCCCGAGATAGCTGGCCCCCGCCATCGCCACCCGGCCGTCGCACCAGGGTTGCGCGCGCAACCACGCCGCGGTAGCCAGGCCGTCGTCCTTCTCGTGCAGAAACGGGCGGAACTCGCCGCCGGAGCCGAAGGTCCCGCGTGTGCTCTGATAGACCACCTGCAGTCCGCGCCGGGCGAACACCGGGCCGAACAGCTCGCTCAGCAATCCGCGGCGGCCGTACGGCGTCCGAATCAGCACCACCGGCATCGGATGCGATCCGGGCGGGCGATACCAGTCGGCCAGCAGCGTGACGCCGTCCGGCATCGGTATAGAAATGTCCCGGCGCACTACCGGCTCGGGCACCGTGGCCGGTGGCATGCGAAGGAGTCCGTCGACGATCCGGCCCAGCATTGATCCTCCTCTGAAATGTCGCCTTTCCATCGTTACCACCGGAATCCACGATTCCGCCGCAGATTCCCGCATCCGGCGGGGATAGAATCGGTATGGCTCGGGGCTCCCGGCGCCTGTTCGTCCAAGGCGCCGCACAATCGAGGACGCGATATCCAATGACCAGCGCTTGCGAAACACCATTGGACCGGATTCGCGCCGCATGGCGCACCGGCCCGTACCCGCCGGCCCCGGCAGCCGCCACCCTGACGCGGCGCGCCGATCACTTCGCCGATGGGGTGCGGTTCCTGCTCGAGCAGCCTGGTGCGCTAGGCCGGGTGCGTGCGGCCACCGCCACGCTGGAGGACGACCCCCCGGTGGAAGCGCTGGTGCAGACGGTCCTGGAGACGGCGCTCTCGCTGACTCGCGCCGAACTCGGGAACGTACAGCTGGTCGACCCGGCCTCCGGTGCGTTGTTGATCACCGACCAGTCCGGGTTCGACGCCGAATTCCTCGAGCACTTCTCCGTCGTCGACGACGACAGTTCCGCCTGCGGCCGGGCCTCGCACGGCGATCAGACGATCCTGCACGACGTCGACACCGATCCCGGGTTCGCGTCGCACCGGGGCATCGCGGCCGCCGCGGGATTCCGATCCGTGCAGTCCACCCCGCTGATCGACTTCACCGGCAGGGTCGTCGGCATCGTGTCGACCCACTTCCCGCGCCCGCATCGCCCCACGCCCGCGGACCTGCAGATCCTGCAGCTGTTCGCCGACTATGCGGGTGACGCGATCTCCCGCAGCCTCGGCCCGCCCGCGGAAACACCGCCGCGAAACCATCACGCCCTCCCGTCCACCGCCGTCTCGCCGGAAACGATCGGCATGGGCACCGAGCTCGCGGGCTCCGTCGTGGACCATCTACTGACGGCGCTACACCTGACCGGTCTGCGGCGGCTCGTCGGCGAGGGCGCCGCCTCCGCCCGGCTGCAGGCCGCCGTCGACACCCTCGACCGGGCCATCCACGATATCGAAAACCACACGCTGTCAACGCGATCCATACTCGACACACCATGAAATAGGGACCTCGCCGCCCTGTCTGCGTGCCCGTCCCCGATTTCACCGGCGCCCGAATCATCTCCACAGCGCCCTTACAGCCTTCTCACAGCGTCGCCGAGTGGAATGGAACTCGGCACACCCGACTGCGGCCCCGCCGCATGGTTCGGAAGAGGCGATGGCATTGCTGGAGAACGACCTCGCTGGGGCGGTTCGTGGCGAGCGGACCGCGATCGCACGCGTCTTGGCGGAGATACGCCCGCAGATCGTGCACTATTGCCGGGCCCGGGTGAACCACATTTCCGGGAGCACGGTCTCCGCGGACGATGTCGCACAGGAGGTCTGCATCGCGGTCCTGCGCGCACTGCCCCGATACCGCGATGAGGGACGACCTTTCATGGCCTTCGTCTACGGCATCGCCGCACACAAGGTCGCCGACGCCTACCGCAGCGCCGCCCGTAACCGCATCATCCCGGTCGAGGCGGTTCCCGACCTGCCCTGCGATGACACCGGTCCCGAACAGCGGGCACTGCAATCCGAGGCCGCCCGTCGGATGAGCGATCTGCTCGGCGCCCTGCCGCCGAAGCAACGCGAAATCCTGATTCTGCGTGTCGCGGTGGGACTCTCGGCCGCCGAGACCGCCGCGGCGGTGGGCGGCACCGCGGGGTCGATCCGGGTCGCCCAGCACCGCGCCATGACCAAGCTCAGGGCACTGGCCGTGGTCCGCGCCTCTGCCATCGCATGAGATCGGTCCCCGCCGTCCAGATGTGCTCGGACAGCGGGACGACCCGGTCACGAGATCGACTCGGGACGCCTCGGCCTCTCAGTCGGCGAGGAATCCCCGGATGGCCTCGGCGATCTCGGCGGCGTGGGTTTCCAGGGCGAAGTGGCCGGTGTCGAGGAACTCGATCCGCGCGTCGGGGAGGTCGCGGCGGAAGGCCTCGGCGCCGGCGGGCAGGAAGAACGGATCATTGGCCCCCCACACCGCCAGGAGCGGCGGAGTGTGAGTGCGGAAGTACTCCTGAAATTGCGGGTACCGGGCCACGTTGTTGCGGTAGTCCAGCATCAGGTCCAACTGCACCTGGTCGGCGCCGGCGCGGGCCAGGTAGTGGTCGTCCAGCGCGATGCCGTCCGGGGAGACCAGGGACTCGTCGGGCACGCCGTGGGTGTACTGAAAGCGCGTGGTCTCGGGGGTCAGCATCGTGCGCAGGGCATCGCGGTTGGCGGCCGAGGGATCCGCCCAGTAGGCCCGGACCGGGTTCCAGCCCTCGCTGAGACCTTCGACGTAGGCATTGCCGTTCTGGGAGACGATGGCGGTTATGCGGTCGGGGTGGGCGACCGCGAGCCGAAGGCCGGTCGGGGCGCCGTAGTCGAAGATGTAGACCGCGTACCGGTCGAAGCCGACCACGTCGGTGAAGCGGTCGATCACTGCGGCGATGCTGTCGAAGGTGTAGTCGAACTCCTTGTGGTCCGGCATGTCCGAGCGGCCGAACCCGGGCAGGTCGGGGGCGATGATGTGAAAGTCGTTGGCCAGCAGGGGAATCAGATCCCGGAACATGTGGCTCGAGGTCGGGAAGCCATGCAGCAAAAGGAGTTTGGGGCTCCCCGGGGCGCCCGCCTCACGGTAGAAGATGCCGAAGCCGTCGACGTCGACCTTGCGGTAGCGAATTGCGGTCATGATGGCCATCCTTTACTGTCGCTCCGAATAAGTAACCGTCTTAGTGTTCCCTAGAAGGTTATGCGTGGCATCAGTAACTTGTCAACCGCATTCAAGGAGGTTACTCTTCGAGGTGGAGGAGGAGCCGATGACGCAGTCGACGCCCGCGCTGTTCCTGGCCGATTCGGCCGGGCTGGATTTCCTGAACTCGGTGGCCACACCGACGGATGCGGTCGTGGACTGGCTGGAGGACGGCGAGAGTCTGCTCGACTGGCTCCGGCAGGCGGACATGGTCCCCGAACAGGTCCTGGCCGACCTGCGCGAGCGCGCCCTGCCCGGCGAGCTCGAACGCCTGGCCGCCCAGGCCCGCACCCTGCGCGAGTGGTTTCGCGGCTTCGTCACCGAGCATCGCGGCCATCCGCTGACCGAATCCGTTCTCCCCCAACTGGATCCGCTCAACGAGCTCCTGGAGCTCGACCGCCGCTACAGTGCGATCGCCGGGCCTCCCGCCGGCACCGAGGGCCCCCTCACCCTGACCGACCGCCGCCGCTGGAATTCCCCCGACACCCTGCTACTCCCCATCGCCCAGGCCATGGCCGAGCTGATCTGCGACCAGGACTTCACCCACATCAAGTCCTGCGAGGGCCCCACCTGCACCCTCCTGTTCGCCGACCGCACCCGCGGCCGCGGTCGCCGCTGGTGCAGCATGTCCCTGTGCGGCAACCGCGCCAAACAGGCGGCCCACCGCCGACGCCACCGGGCCGCATCCGCACCGCCGGGGTAATCCGCCGAATCGTGCGTCCCGGTCCGAACGTCCCAGGGAGTAATCTGAGACATCCAGGTCGTCGAACCGAGCCGCCATGCATGAATTGGCCATCACCCAAAGCGTCGTGGACACCGTGTGCGAGCACGCGGCGGGCGCCCGGGTGCACAGCGTCACTGTCGAGGTCGGCGCGCTGTGCGCCGTCGTTCCCGAGGCGATGCAATTCTGTTTCGAACTGGTCGCCGAGGGAACCGTCGCGGAGGGCGCGTGCCTCGAGATAAGAATCGTCCCCGGCGCGGCCCGGTGCCGCAGCTGTGGCGCCGAATTCGGCCTCGCCGACCTCATCCTGCTGTGCCCGTGCGGAAGCGCCGATGTCGAGGTGCGTTCCGGACGGGAACTCCGTATCCGGACGATGGAGGTGAGTGAGACATGTGTGCAACCTGTGGCTGCGGCCAGGACTCCGCGGTGATCACGATTCCCCACGAACACCCGCATCACGACGATGGCCACCCACACGATCACGATCACCCGCACGAGCACGGCGCGCACGACCATGAGCATCCGCCGGCCACCCGGACGTTGACGCTGGACCAGAAGGTCCTGGCCAAGAACGACCGGCTGGCCGCCCGCATCCGGGCCCGCCTGGCCGAACGCAACATCCTCGCGCTCAATCTGACCAGCTCCCCGGGCGCGGGCAAGACCACTCTGCTCGAGCGAACCATCCGCGAACTCGGCGACGTGCCGATGGCCGTGATCGAGGGCGATCAGGAGACGCTGCTCGATGCCGAACGGATCCGGGCGACCGGCTGCCGCGTGGTCCAGGTCAACACCGGCGCCGGTTGCCATCTGGATGCGGAGATGATGCGGGGCGCCCTCGACGCGCTCGATCCGGCCGCGGGCACGCTGCTGTTCATCGAAAATATCGGGAATCTGGTCTGCCCGGCCCTGTTCGACCTGGGCGAGCGGACCAAGGTCGTGGTCATCTCGGTGACCGAGGGCGACGACAAACCGCTGAAATATCCGCATATGTTCGCCGCCGCGGGCTTGGCGCTGATCAACAAAATCGACCTGCTGCCCTATGTCGATTTCGATGTCGAGACCTGCCGGCGGCACGCGAGGGCCGTCAACCCGGCAATCACGATCCTGCCCGTGTCCGCGACCACCGGCGACGGGCTTTTCCGCTGGTACCGATGGCTTTCCGAGCAAAGATCAATTCCGTCGAGCACCCTTGAGGATGCCAACGCACCCGCCTAGACTGACGTGATCAGGGTCACCGCACGGATTCGGTTCGCCGATATCTGGTAAGAGCCCGTTTCCGTGTGACCATCCGCTTCAAGAATGGTGGCACTCCATGCCAACTCGCGAAGCAGTCGAAGCCGAACAGGCCTTGATCCATGTTCTGTGGATAAACGCCGGGCTCAGTTGTGATGGCGATTCCGTGGCGTTGACTGCCGCCACTCAACCCAGCATCGAGGAAATCGCGCTGGGATCGCTGCCTGGTCTCCCCAAGATTGCGGTCCACTGGCCGCTGATCGATTTCGAATGCGGCCCCACCGGCGGCGCCGACGACTTCCTCGAGTGGTTCTTCAAGGCCGACCGCGGCGAATTGGAGCCGTTCGTGCTCGTCGTGGAGGGCTCGATCCCGAACGAGCAGCTGCACACCGAGGGGTACTGGTGCGGCTTCGGCAACAACCCCGCCACCGGCCAGCCCATGACCACCAGCGAATGGCTCGATCGGCTGACGCCCAAGGCGACGGCGGTCGTCGCCGTCGGCACCTGCGCCACCTACGGCGGCATCCACGCCATGGCCGGAAACCCGACCGGTGCGATGGGGGTGCCCGACTATCTGGGCTGGAAGTGGAAGAGCAAGGCGGGCATCCCGATCGTCTGCGTGCCCGGCTGCCCCATCCAGCCCGACAACCTGTCCGAGACGCTGACCTATCTGCTCTACATGGCCACCGGCCAGGCCCCGATGATCCCGCTCGACGAAGCACTGCGCCCCACTTGGCTTTTCGGTGCGACTGTGCACGAGGGCTGCGACCGCGCCGGATACTACGAGCAGGGGGATTTCGCCACCGAATACGGCTCGCCCAAGTGCATCGTGAAGCTGGGCTGCTGGGGTCCGGTGGTGAAATGCAATGTGCCCAAGCGTGGTTGGATAAACGGAGTCGGCGGCTGCCCGAACGTGGGCGGCATCTGCATCGGCTGCACCATGCCCGGCTTCCCGGACAAGTTCATGCCGTTCATGGACGAGCCGCCAGGCGGCAAGTTCTCGTCCACCGCATCGGGGCTGTACGGATCGGTGATCCGCAGTCTGCGCCACGTCACGACCCGCACGGTCGACAAGGAGCCGCACTGGCGGCATCGGGGCACCGCGCTGGAGACCGGCGCGACGCGCACATGGTAGGAGGACTGCGATGACTCAGATCATCCCGGAACCGTCGCACCGCAAGATCGACCCGGATGCCCTCGTGGAGATGGCGTGGGATCCGATCACACGCATCGTCGGCAGCCTGGGCATATACACGAAGATCGACTTCGACAATCGCGAGGTGGTCGAGTGTCACAGCACCTCCTCGATCTTCCGCGGCTACTCGATCTTCATGCGCGGCAAGGATCCTCGCGACGCGCACTTCATCACCAGCCGAATCTGCGGCATCTGCGGCGACAATCACTGCACCTGCTCGTGCTACTGCCAGAACATGGCCTACGGGGTGAAGCCGCCGCATCTGGGCGAATGGATCGTCAACCTCGGCGAGGCCGCGGAATACATGTTCGACCACAACATCTTCCAGGAGAATCTGGTCGGCGTGGACTTCTGCGAGAAGATGGTCGCCGAGACCAATCCGGGCGTCCTGGCCCGCGCCGAGACGGCGCAGGCGCCGCACGCGGACGCGCACGGGTACCGCACCGTCGCGGACATCATGCGCGCGCTGAACCCGTTCACCGGTGAGTTCTACCGCGAGGCCCTGCAGGTCAGCCGGTACACCCGGGAGATGTTCTGCCTGATGGAGGGCAGGCATGTGCACCCCTCGACGCTGTATCCCGGCGGTGTGGGCACGGTGGCGACGATCCAGCTGATGACCGACTACATGTCCCGGCTGATGCGCTACGTCGAATTCATGAAGAAGGTCGTGCCGATGCACGACGACCTGTTCGACTTCTTCTACGAGGCCCTGCCCGGCTACGAACAGGTCGGCCTGCGCCGCACCCTGCTCGGCTGCTGGGGTTCGTTCCAGGATCCCGAGGTGTGCAACTTCGCCTACAAGGACATGGAGAACTGGGGCCGCAAGATGTTCGTCACCCCCGGCGTGGTGGTCGACGGCAAACTGGTCACCACCTCCCTGGTGGATATCAACCTCGGCCTCCGAATCCTTTTGGGCAGTTCGTATTACGAGGACTGGTCCGACCAGGAGATGTTCGTGACGACCGATCCGCTCGGCAATCCGGTGGACCGGCGGCACCCCTGGAACCAGCACACCAACCCCAAGCCGCAGAAGCGCGACCTGGACGACAAGTACAGCTGGGTGATGTCGCCGCGCTGGTTCGACGGCAAGAATCACCTCGCGCTCGACACCGGCGGCGGGCCGCTGGCCCGGCTGTGGTCGACGGCGCTGGCCGAGTTGGTCGACATCGGCTACGTGAAGTCCACCGGGCACAGCGTGCAGATCAACCTGCCCAAGACCGCGCTGAAGGGCCCGGTCGAGCTGGAGTGGAAGATCCCCGCGCACGGCAGCAACACGATCGAGCGCGACCGGGCGCGCACCTACTTCCAGGCGTACGCCGCAGCATGCGCGCTGCACTTCGCCGAGAAGGCGCTCGAGGAGATCCGCGCCGGGCGGACCAAGACCTGGGAGAGCTTCGAGGTGCCCGACGAGAGCATCGGCTGCGGCTTCACCGAGGCCGTGCGCGGTGTGCTCTCGCACCACATGGTGATCCGGAACGGCAAGATCGCCAATTACCATCCGTATCCGCCGACGCCCTGGAACGCCAGCCCGCGGGACAGCTTCGGCACTCCGGGGCCCTACGAGGACGCGGTGCAGGGCCAGCCGATCTTCGAGGAGAACGATCGCGAGCACTTCAAGGGCATCGACGTCATGCGCACGGTGCGCAGCTTCGATCCGTGCCTGCCGTGCGGGGTGCACATGTATCTGGGCAACGGGAAGACGTTGGAAACCCTGCACTCCCCCACCCAGACGCTGACCGCGGAGTAGTCCCGGGTCGGCCCGGCGACGGGAGAGGTACATGGTGAACGATCACCCGGCCGACCGGAACGACGCCGCAGCGCCCGACCGCTGGCGCGAGGCCGGCGATCGGATCGAGACGCTCCTGGACGCCTGCGCCGCGGGCGGCACCGCCGCCCGCGACCGCGCCGAACAGCTGCTCCACGAGGTGGTCGAGCTGTACGGCGCGGGGCTGGCGCGGATCGTCGCGGCGCTCGACGAGCCCACGGCCGAGCTGCTGGCCGCGGACGATCTGGTGGCGAGCCTGCTGCTCGTGCACGGCCTGCACCCGCAGGGAGTTCGCACCCGGGTGGGGGCCGCGCTCGACAGCGTGCGGCCGTACCTGGGCTCACACGGCGGCGACGTGACCCTGCTCGGCGTCGAGGACGGGGTGGTGCGGCTGGCGCTGGCCGGGAGCTGCCGTACCTGCCCGTCGTCGTCGGTGACGCTCGAGCTCGCCGTCGAGGAGGCCGTGCGCGCCGCGGCGCCCGAGATCGAGGCGATCGAAGTGGTTGCCGCCGAACCGGATTCGGACCCAAGCGTGTTCTCGGCCGATTCGCTGTTCACCCGCGTGCGCGATGCCGCGCCGCGGACCGGCAGCTGGATCGCGGTCCCCGAACTGGCAGGGCTGTCCCCCGGCGAGGTCGGCGGATTCTCCATCGCCGGGCAGGCCGTGCTGGCCTGCCGCATCGGCACCGAGCTCTACGTCTACCGCGACCACTGCCCGGCGTGCGACAACTCGCTCGCGGGCGCGGTCCTGCACCGCCGCATGGGATTCCCGGTCGGTGACGCGGTGCTGCGCTGTCCGGTCTGCCAGGCACACTACGACGCCGTGCACGCCGGGGCGAGGGTCGATGGGAGCGGGCACCTCGATCCGCTGCCCGTTCTCGTCCGCGACGGCGAACTGTCGGTGGCCGTTCCCGCGGGGGTGGCGGGATGAATTCCTCGTTCCGGATCCTGCGGCGGCTGGCGGACACGCAGCCCGCTCCGACGCCCGCGGGCGAACGGTGCGAGATGTGCGCGGAGGCGATTCCCGGAGAGCACCAGCACGTGGTGAATACCGAAGGCAGGCAGCTGCTCTGCGTGTGCCGGGCCTGCTATCTACTGTTCACCGATCAGGCCGCGGCGCTGCGCTATCGCGCGGTGCCCGACCGGTATCTCGCCTTTCCCGGCGTCGTGATCGACGCGTCCGAATGGGACGAGCTGGAAATCCCGGTGGGCCTGGCCTTCTTCTTCCGCAATTCCACGCTCGATCGCACCGTCGCGTTCTATCCCGGGCCCGCCGGAGCCACCGAATCCGAACTGCCGATGGAGCGTTGGCGCGCGATCGTGGACCGGCATCCCGAGCTCGGCACGCTCGCCCCCGATGTGGAGGCGCTGCTGATCCGCCGCCCCGACCGCGACACGGCGGGGGCCTGCCTGCTGCTGCCCATTGATGCCTGCTACGAGTTCGTCGGGCGAATGCGGCTGCTGTGGCGCGGATTCGACGGCGGCCAGGACGCCCGGCGTTACCTCGACGAGTTCTTCGCGGCCACCGCGGCCCGTGCCCGGCCGGGCAGGGGCGACTATGAGTGACGCGGTCACCTTCGCGGTGCTGGAGATCCGGCCCGAGCCTTACGCGGTGACGCCGATGCTCTCCGCGCGAGTGGGCATCGCCGCGGTCACCGACGAGCCGGTGCACGCCATCGCATTACGTGCCCAGGTCCGGATCGAACCGCGCCGCAGGGCCTATTCCGACGAGGAGGGCGCGGGCCTGCTGGACCTGTTCGGCCCGCGCGAGCGCTGGCACGATACCCAGCGCACGTTCCTTTGGATGCACTGCGCCACCATGGTTCCCGGCTTCGACGGCGGCGCCGAGATCGACCTGCCGATGCCGTGCACCTACGACCTCGAGGTGGCCGGTTCCAAGTACATGCATGCGCTGCGGACCGGCACCGCGCCGCTCGTATTCCTGTTCAGCGGGACGGTATTCAGCAGGGGCGCCGGCGGATTCACCGTCCAGCAGGTGCCCTGGGATCGCAACGACCCGTTCGACATGCCCGTCGCGGTGTGGCAGGACCTGATGGCCGCGCACTTCCCGAATACCGGATGGCTGCGGCTCTCGCGCGAAACGCTCGAGCAGCTCACCGCCTTCAAGGCCCAGCACGGCCTGCTCGGCTACGACGAGACCGTGGCCGCATTGCTGGCCGCTCACCAGGAGGAACGACCGTGAGCGCGGCCGGATACGGGCAGGGCGCGTGGGCCGGGGCTCGCGCGGTGGCCGATGCCGTCCTGTACGAGGGATATCTGCTCTACCCGTATCGGGCGAGCGCGCGAAAGAATCAGTCCCGCTGGCAGTTCGGGGTGCTCGGCCCGCCCGGGGCCGAGGAGGCGGGCCTGGGCGAGGGTTCCGGGCTCTCGGCACAGTTCCTCGTCGAGGCGGAGCCCGCGGCCACTCTCACACTGGCCGTGCGATTCCTGCAGCTGCAGCGGCGCACGATCATCGACCCGGCCGGGCAGGCCGTCACCGAGATGTCGGTGGGCGGGCAATCGTGGCTCAGCTGGGACGAGGCGATCGAGCAGGAGATCGTCCTCGGTCCGATCGCAGTGTGCAACAACGCCTTCGACTTGCAAGTCGACGGCGGCCGCGAGACCGAGGAGATCCCGGCAGGCGACCCCGTCGGCCGAATAGTGCGGGAGCGGAGGTCACTTGCAGGGCGGCTCGAGCTCACCGTCGACGATGTGGACGGCATGCGGCGTTGCACCGTCGTCGCCCGGAACACCGGGCCGGCCGCCGCGGACCGGGACGATGCCATCGCGCACTCCTTCATCGGTGCGCACCTGATCGCCGAGATCACCGACGGCGCTTTCGTATCCCTGCTGGACCCCCCACCTGCCGCCGCCGCGGCAGCGGCGGCCTGCGCGCAGCATCGGTGCTTCCCGGTGCTCGCGGGCCCGGCTGGATCCCATGCGCTGCTGCTGATTTCGCCGATCATTCTCTACGACCACCCGGAGATCGCCGAGCAGAGCGAGATTCCCCTGTTCGACTCGACCGAGATCGACGAGATCCTCACCCTGCGCGTGATGACGCTGACTGACGAGGAGAAGCGTCAGGCCCGGGCGACCGACCCGCGTGCGGCGCAGATCATCGACCGTTGCGAGGCCATGACTGCTGAGCAGATGCGGCAGCTGCATGGCGTGCTGCGCGATCCCGCCGCGGGTGGTCCCCGGGTGCTGCCCTCCGTCCCCGACGGCATCGATTGGTGGGATCCGCTCGCCGACAACGCCGTTGCACCCGACTCCGATGCCGTGCCGATCGCCGGTGTGCTGGTGCACAAGGACAGCCGGGTACGCCTGCACCCGGCCCGGCGCGCCGACGCGCACGACCTGTTCTACGCCGGACGGACCGCGCGGGTGGTCACCGTGCACGAGGACGTCGACGGAGAGGTGCACATCGGCGTGGTCGTCGAGGACGATCCCGCCGCGGATCTGCACGAATGGTACGGCCGCTACCTGTATTTCGCCCCCGACGAGATCGAGCCGCTGGACGCCCCGCACCCGCAGTACTGAGAACCCACGAAAGGAACACTCCGCCATGGAAACCGTAGGAATTATCGCGACCGTCGTCGTCGCAGTGATCGTGCTGACGGTGGCAGCCGCCGGCATCCGCTCGATCCCGGATCTCCGGCGCTACCTGAAGATTCGGCACATGTGACGCGGATGAGCGGCCGCGTGCTGGTCGCCGGGATCGGCAACATCTTTCTCGGCGACGACGGATTCGGATCCGAGGTGGTCCGGCGGTTGCGCGCGGACCCCGGACCGGATGTGTGCGTGCGCGACTACGGGATCCGCGGCATGCACCTGGCCTACGACCTGCTCGACGGCTGGGATGCGCTGGTACTGGTGGACGCGCTGCCCCGCCGGGGCACGCCGGGAACCATCGAGATCCTGCGCGCCGAACCCGGGGCGAGCCGCACGGACAGCGGTTCGAACTCCGACAGCGGCGGCCGCGCAGGCGGTCTCGACGCGCACGCGATGGATCCCGAGGCCGTCTTCGCCGCCGTGCGCACGCTGGGCGGGGTCGTCCCGCCGACCGTGATCGTGGGCTGCCAGGTCGAAACGGTGGCCGAGGGCATCGGGCTCAGCGGCCCCGTCGCGGCGGCGGTCGCGCCCGCCGTGGCCGCGATCGAAACGGTGCTGGCCGATCTGCTGGATCGACAGGAGGTGTGAGCGATGTGCCTCGGAATTCCGGGCCGGGTCGTGGAGATCCTCGACGGCTACCACGACCAGGTCGCTCTGGTCGACGTCTCCGGTGAGCGGAGGCGGGTGAATATCGGTCTGCTGGAGGAGAATCCGGCACGGCCCGGCGACTGGGTGATCATCCACATGGGCCTGGCGGTGGAGAAGACCGACGCGGACGGCGCGGCCGCCGCGATGGCCGGACTGCGGCTGCTCGGCTCCGGGGAGGAGCCGTGAGCACCGGCCGGATCCGCCGCCGCCTGACCGTCCGCGGCGTGGTCCAGGGCGTGGGCATGCGGCCCTTCGTCTACACCACCGCCGCTGAGCTCGCCCTGTCCGGCCGGGTATCCAACGACAGCTCCGGGGTATTCATCGAGATCGAGGGTGCGCCAGCGGATCTCGACGAATTCGCGCGGCGGCTGCGAAACCGGCCGCCTCCGCTCGCGGTCATCGAATCGGTCGAGCAGGCCGAGATCCCGGTCCGCGGCGGCACCGGATTCCACATCGCCGAGACCACCCGCGGCGGCGGGCGTACCCTGGCCTCCCCCGACGTGGCCCTGTGCGCCGACTGCGAGGCCGAGCTGCGCGATCCGGCGAACCGCCGCTATCGGCATCCCTTCGTCAACTGCACCAACTGCGGCCCCCGGTTCACCATCATCGCCACGCTGCCCTACGACCGGTCCGGCACCTCGATGGCGGAGTTCCCCATGTGCGCGGCCTGCGCCCGCGAATACGCCGATCCGAGCGACCGGCGCTTTCACGCCCAGCCGATCGCCTGCCCCGATTGCGGTCCCACACTGAGCTATTCGGAGATAGGTGCTGCCGAACAGCGCGAGCCCACTACGGACGGCACGGCTTCAGATGATTCCAGGGCAGGCATATCCGACTCGAGCTCGGCCGGTCCACGCAAGCCGGATGCCGTGCTCGCCGTCGACCCGATTGCGGCCGCACGGGACCTGCTGCGCCGCGGTGGAATTCTCGCGGTCAAGGGTATCGGTGGCTATCACCTGGCCTGTGATGCCGGAAATTCCGCCGCCGTCACCGAGCTGCGCCGGCGAAAGCGCCGCGGCGACAAGCCCTTCGCCGTAATGGTGCCGGGCCTCGATGCCGCGCGGGAGATCGTCGAGGTGGACGATACTGCAGCCGCGCTGCTGACCGGATCCGCCCGCCCGATCGTCCTGCTCCCCCGGCGCGACACCGCCTACCCTGCCGAGGCCGTCGCGCCGCGCAATCCCGATCTCGGTGTGCTGCTGGCCTATACGCCGATCCATCTGCTGCTGTTCGGCCTGCCGGGCGATTCGCCCGGTCCACAGACACTGGTGATGACCTCGGGAAACCTTGGTGGCGAACCGATCTGCTACGACGATGCCGACGCCCGGGACCGGCTGAGCGGGCTGGCCGACGCCATCCTGTCCCACGACCGCCGCATCCTGGTGCCCTGCGACGATTCGGTGATACGCGTGGTGGACGGGCTCGAGCTGCCGGTCCGCCGCTCGCGCGGCTACGCCCCCCTACCTCTCACACTGCCCATGGCGATTCCGGCGACCCTTGCCGTCGGAGCGGACCTCAAGAACACCTGCGCGGTGGCGCAGGGCCGCTACGCCTGGCTGAGCCAGCACGTCGGCGACATGGACGACCTGGCCACCCTGCGCGCCTTCACCGAGACCGAACACCACCTCGAGGAACTCACCGCGGTGCATCCCGTGCAGTTCGCCGCGGACGCGCATCCGCGCTACCGCTCGACCGAGTGGGCCCGCCGCCATGCCGGTGCGCTCCCGGTACACCTGGTGCAGCACCACCACGCCCACATCTGCGCGGTGATGGGCGAGCACGGCCTCGACCTTGACGTCTCGGTGCTCGGATTCGCCTTCGACGGCACGGGTTTCGGCCCCGACGGCGCGATCTGGGGCGGTGAGGTGCTGCTCGCGGGGTACAAGGGGTTCCGCCGCCTGGCGCATCTGCGATACGTACCGCTGGCCGGTGGCGACGCCGCCGTGCGCCGGCCGTACCGGATGGCGCTGGCGCACCTGTGGGCCGCCGGAATCGAATGGTCCGACGATATCGCCGCGGTGCGGGCCTGCTCGCCGGCGGAACGCACGGTACTGGCACGACAACTAGAGACCGGATTCGGCTGTGTTCCCACCTCGAGCATGGGCCGGTTGTTCGACACGGTCGCCTCCCTGGCCGGGGTGCGGCACACCGTCGATTATGAGGCGCAGGCCGCGATCGAGCTGGAGGGCCTGTCCCGGGCGGCTGAATCCGATGGCGCCCGTTATCGATTCGGGCTGCCGGAGGATCTCGAGAACGCGGAGATTGATCCGGCGCCGGTGCTTGCGGCGGTCATCGCCGATGCGCGGCAGGGGATTTCGCCCGCCGCGATCGGGGCCCGATTCCACGACGCGGTGGCGCACCTCGTGCTCGACATCGCGGTGCGCGCCGCGCCGCCGGACACGACCGTGGCCCTGGCCGGTGGCGTGTTCCAGAATGCGCTGCTGCTGAGCGCCACGCGGAGGTTGTTGCACGACAACGGCTTCACCGTCCTGAGCCATCACCGACTGCCGCCCAACGACGGCGGCCTCGCGTTCGGTCAGCTGCTCGCCGCCGGGGCGAGCTGAGCGGAAGGAGTACGACATGTGTCTAGCGGTCCCGGGAAAGGTACTCAGCCTGCACGAGCGCGACGGCACGATGATGTCCGTCGTCGACTTCGGCGGTGTGCACAAGGACGTGTGCGTGCAGTACATCCCCGACATTGCGCCCGGCGATTACGTCATCGTCCATGTCGGCTTCGCGCTCCAGCGCCTCGACGAGCAGTCCGCCCTGCGCACCCTCGCCGAGTTCGAACATCTGGGCGTGCTGAACGAGGAGTTCGGCGACGGCTTCGCGCGCGCCGCGGCACAGGCGGGCCTGGACGATCCCCGCGCCACACAACCACCCGAGAATCCGGAGGTCCGATCGTGAAGTATCTCGACGAATTCAGCAATCCGGAGCTGGCCGCGGGCCTGCTCGATCGGATCCGCAAGGTCACCACCAAACGCTGGTCCATCATGGAAGTCTGTGGTGGACAGACCCATTCGATCATCAGGCACGGCATCGATCAGCTGCTTCCCGATCAGATCGAGATGATCCACGGCCCCGGCTGCCCGGTGTGCGTCACGCCGCTCGAGATGATCGACAAGGCCCTCGAGATCGCGGCGCGGCCGAACGTCACCTTCTGCTCGTTCGGCGACATGCTCCGGGTCCCCGGCAGCTCGAAGGACCTGTTCCGGATCAAGAGCGAGGGCGGGGACGTCCGGGTGGTCTACTCGCCCCTGGACGCGCTCGAGATCGCCCGCACCGAACCCGACCGCGAGGTGGTGTTCTTCGGCATCGGCTTCGAAACCACCGCACCGGCCAACGCCATGACCGTGTACCAGGCCAAACGCCTTGGCATACGCAACTTCTCGCTGCTGGTCTCGCACGTGCTCGTGCCGCCCGCCATCGCGGCGATCATGGAGTCGCCGACCTGCCGGGTGCAGGGCTTCCTCGCGGCGGGGCACGTGTGCACCGTCATGGGCACCCAGGAATATCCCCCGCTCGCCGAGAAGTACCGGGTTCCGGTGGTGGTCACCGGATTCGAGCCACTGGACATCCTCGAGGGCATCCGCCGCACGGTGATCCAGCTCGAATCCGGCAAGCACGAGATGGACAACGCCTACCCGCGTGTCGTTGCGCCCGAGGGCAATCCGGCGGCGAAGGCGATGCTGGCCGACGTCTTCGAGGTGACCGACCGCGCCTGGCGCGGCATCGGCGTCATCCCGGCCAGCGGCTGGAAGCTCTCGCCGCGCTATCGCGAATACGACGCCGAGGACCGTTTCGCGGTCGAGGATCTGCATACCTCCGAATCCGCGATCTGCCGGTCGGGCGAGGTGCTGCAGGGGTTGATCAAGCCCAACGAGTGCGCCGCCTTCGGCAAGCAGTGCACGCCGCGAAATCCGCTGGGCGCCACCATGGTGTCCTCCGAGGGCGCGTGCGCCGCCTACTACCTGTACCGGCGCCTGGATCTCCCGGCGGAGGTGGCTCATGCCTGAAACCGAAACTCCCGCCATCGACATGGAGAACTGGGTCTGCCCCATGCCGCTGCGGGATTCGCCGAACATCGTCATGGGGCACGGCGGCGGCGGAGCGATGTCCGGCGAGCTCATCGAGCACCTGTTCCTGCCCGCGTTCGGCCCGGCCGCCCAGTCGGAACTGGGTGATTCGGCGGTGGTCGCGATCGGCGACACCCGGCTGGCGTTCAGCACGGACTCGTTCGTCGTCAAGCCGATGAACTTCCCCGGCGGGTCCATCGGCGATCTGGCGGTCAACGGCACCGTCAACGATCTGGCGATGTCCGGCGCCCGTCCGCTGGTGCTCTCGACCGCGTTCATCCTCGAGGAGGGCACGCCGCTGTCCGAGATCGCCCGCGTCGCCACCGCCATGGGCACGGCCGCCCTGACCGCGGGTGTCACCCTGGTCACCGGCGATACCAAGGTCGTCGACGCCGGGCACGGTGACGGCGTCTACGTGAACACCGCGGGCATCGGGGTGCTGGACGAGAGCGTGGACATTCGTCCCCAGCGCGCGTGCCCCGGCGACGCGGTGCTGGTCAGCGGCGAGATCGGACTGCACGGCGTCGCGGTGCTGAGCCGGCGCGAGGGCATCGAATTCGAGACCACGGTGTGCAGCGACACCGCGGCCCTGCACGGGCTGGTTGCCGCGATGCTGGCCACCGGCGCGGATATCCATGTGCTGCGCGACCCCACGCGCGGCGGCGTCGCGGCGAGCCTCAATGAGATCGCCCGGGCGGCGGGCGCCGGGGTGAGGCTGGACGAGACCAGGATTCCGATCCCGCCGGGCGTCCGCGACGCGTGCGGGCTGTTGGGCCTGGATCCGCTCTACGTCGCGAACGAGGGCAAGCTGATCGCCTTCGTCCCGGACCGGGACGCCGACCGCGTGCTCGCCGCCATGCGCGATCATCCGCTGGGCGCGCACGCTGAACGGATCGGCACGTGCGTGGCCGACCATCCGGGCATGGTCGTGGCCCGGACCGCGCTGGGCGGCACTCGCGTGGTGGACCTGCCGATCGGCGAGCAGCTACCGCGAATCTGCTGACTCACCACCAGAATTAGAAATAAGGAGGTCGTCCATCGCACCGCCCGCCGCATCGTCCCCGGCTCGCACACACGAGGCCGGTATCTCGATGTTCGCCCGATATGCCTACGCCCCCAACGCGCTCGGCTACTGCGGCCCGCCCGGCACGCTCGCCCTGCGCGCCGGCTCCCCCGAGGAGATCCGCGCCGCGGCAAGACAATTCACCGGAGTGTGGCCCTACCTGCGGGTGATGGGAAGGCTGTGTGGAATTTCCGATCCGCTGGACGGCAGGCTCGTCGAATCGTACTGGCACGGAGGAGGAGTCGGCGCGGCGCTGGATCGCGCGACGTTCCTGCGCGAGCTGCTGGCCGTGATCGGCCCCGTCGCAGGACACTATTGGACGCACCTGACCGCGGAACTGACCGAGGAGGCAGCGCCCGACCACGGGTTCCACGTCTTCGGGGTGTACCCGTGGACCAGGCTCCTGGGCCGCGGCGCGGACGAGACCGCCATACACGTGCTCGACAGCTGCCGCATCTCTCCCGCACTGGTCGTCGCCCGCGACGGCCCCGAACTCACCGTCCGCATCCGCCCACTGCACTGGGACGGCCACCGCCTGACGCTGTCCACCCCCGAGATCCGCCATCTCCCGGCGGCCGACTACGACGCGATACCGGACGCCACCCCCGGTGACATCATCGCCCTGCACTGGAACCACCCGTGCGGCCGCCTCACCCCGGACCAGCTTCACAATCTCGCGACCAGCACCGACTGGCAGTTGGCGATGACCAACCGCCGGTTGGGCAGACCGTTGCCCGTCGGCGATCCGCACGGCTAGTGCCCGGCGCGACCGAGAGAGCTGAGCATCACCGGGCGAACGACAGGTACTTCACGGTCGGAAACGTGGTGTACCCCAGGCGACGCAGGACCCAGCGGGTCATTGGCAATTGACGACCTCGCGGCGGAATGCCGCCCACGGTGTCCATGATCCTGTTGATGACGTGGAAGGCCGCGCTGATTCGAATGGCCTGCTCGAGCGCCGTATCGGTCACTCCGGCCCGCCGGACCCGATCGACATCATCGGGCTCGACATCATCCGGTGATTCCGCCAGCTTCTCCAGGAAGTCCAGTACCGCAACGACTTCGGGGCGCTGGCCCGAATCGGCGGGCCGCTCTAGCGCGCGGATCACCAGTTCTCGAGGCTGATAGCTCTCGGCGACCACCTGATGGCAGGTCCGGCAGAATTCGCACTGGTTGCGGGCAGAGGTGAAGGTGGCGAACAACTCTCGCTCGCCGATCGTCCACTCCGAGGGCCCGCGCATGAGATCCTGCAGCAGGTCGCTGAACGGCGTGCCGAAGTATCGATGCCGGTAGAACATGACCTTGATGACATCGGGCACCTCCATCCGGCCGAGGGCGCGCATGGTGCGCAGCGTCCAGCGACCCGCCAGATCGTGGCCCCGCTCGAGGGCTTCGATCCTCATCGGCGCCCCTGCATCGCGCGCAGCGCGGCCCGCAACCGCCGGTCGGCGGCGCCGGCCGCCGCGACCACCGTCGCCTCGAAGATCTCGTCGTCCGAGCGCCCCGCCGCGCGCAAGCCCGCGACCTGGTCGTCGGTGACTCGGTAGGCATGGCGAGCCACGGTATCGACGAACGGGCCGAGGTCTTCGGGAACGGTCCCCTCGTGGCCTGCCGCGGTGCCGAATATCGACTTCCTCGTCTCGGCCGGCAGCGCCGCGGAGGCCGATTGCACGTGTTCGATGAACCTGTTCCATCGCTGCGTTGGTGATCTCACGAAACCATCATGCGACACCAAGACGCTCGACAAACCCCATACTTGCGCTTCACGATTCGTTCCGTGCCTCGCGGTCGGCCGAGCGCGGTCGCCGACGATCCAGGATGGTCCGCGGGGATACGGCTCAGCGATGGATGTCCGCGTTGCCCGCCTTCCATTGCGGCCACGGCATATTCCAGTCCCCCAGCCCGTCGACGCCCGAAAGCGTCCCTCCCACAGTATTTTTCACGATCGCGATATCCCCGCGCTTGGCGTTCTCGTACACCCATCGCGCATCCGCGGGACTCAGGTTCAAACACCCGTGGCTGGTGTCGACCGAGCCCTGCGCCCAGACCGACCACGGCGCGGAGTGCATGAAGATCCCGCTGTAGGACATGCGAGTGGCCCAGTCGACCCGGGAGCGGTATCCGCCGGGGCTGGTGGCGGCGACGCCGTAGGTCGAGGAGTCCATGATCATATGGTCGAAGCGGTCGCTGAGGATGTAGATGCCGTTGTCGGTGGGTGCGGAGTTCTTGCCCATCGACGTCGCCATGGAGCGCACCACCTGGCCGTTCTGTTCGACGGTCACCATCTTGGTGTTGTCGTCGGCGGTGAAGACCTGGACGTCACCGACGGTGAACCCGGAATGGATCTCGCTGTCGCCGATCAGTCCGCCGCCCAGGTCGCGCCCGTAGGTGTTCACATCGACGGTGACCCGGGTGCC
The DNA here is from genome assembly GCF_018860155.1 of Nocardia albiluteola. Classification (GTDB taxonomy): domain Bacteria; phylum Actinomycetota; class Actinomycetes; order Mycobacteriales; family Mycobacteriaceae; genus Nocardia; species Nocardia albiluteola. Next base: position 103,672 of record NZ_JAHKNI010000004.1, on the reverse strand, counting down.
CGGTGCCCAGAAATGCTCGGGGCGCCATCGCACCTCACGCGGATTCACCCAGTAGAACGCGCCCTCCACCGGCGGCACCGTGGTCACCTTGATCGCGTTCTGGACCGCGCGCCGGTTCGGGATGTTCTCGTCGAACTGCACGGCCACCGGCTGCCCGATACCCACCACCTCGTTCTCCCCCGGCAGCAGCCACGGGTGGGTGCGCTTGTCCGGTTGCATGGTGGTGAACGTCATGTCGGCCGAGGCCGGGCCGCCGATGCCCAGCGCGGCCGCCCGCAGGTGGTAGGTGCGGCCGAAGCCCAGCGATTCGGTGATCTGCCAGGAGCGGCCGTCCGGTGCGATGCGCCCGGACACCGGGATGCCGTCAGGGTTGATCAGGGACACCTCGGTGAATCGGCCGTTCTCGACTCGCACCTGCAGCGGATCGGCCACCGGCACTCCGACCGCCCTGTCGGCGAACGGCGCGACCACCCCGGGGGTGAGCATCTGGAAGATCGATGGCGAATCGGGCATCCCCCCGACCGGTTGCGCCGGCGCTCCGCACCCCGCCACCAACGCCCCCGCGGTCAGCACGGCCAGTGCCGCACCCCACTGCCGAACTGTGCGCATATGCAACCCCGTTCCGCACTCGGGCGCCTCCGGGGCAGCCCCGGATGCGCTCTCACCACCACACCCGCAGGGATCCGGCTGAGACTACGCGGCGCTAATTGTGCCAGCTGGAACCTCCGAGTACCCGCAAACACGACGAAAAGCCGACCGACCGGCCCGGTTTCAACTGTGCATCGAGCCCATGAACAGGTACTGCATGCCCAGGCTGGTGAGCGTGACCACGACCCACAGCACCGCCCCGAGCACCAGCGGCCGCGCGCCCGCAGTGCGCAGCCCCCGCACGTCCGTGGACAGGCCGATCGCCGACAGCGCGATCGTGATCAACCACATCGATGCCTCGACCATGCCGTGCCGCACCCCCGCGCCGAGCAGGCCGGCGGAGTTCAGCGCCGCCGCCGCCAGGAACGCCACGAGAAACCAGGGCACCAGGCGAATGATCCGCGTCCGTCGCGCCGGTGCGTCCGCACCCGAGCGCGAACGCCGCCGCGCGACCCAGGCGGCCAGCCCCAAGCAGATCGGAATGATGAACAGCGTCCGGGTGAGCTTGACCACCACCGCATAGTTCGCCGCGACCCCGCCGTAGGTGCTCGCGGCCGCGACCACCGACGACATGTCGTTGACGGCCGTGCCCGCGAGCAGCCCGAAGGCGTGCTGCCCCAGTCCGAGCAGGTGCCCCAGCGCCGGAAAGCTCAGTACCGCAGCGATATTGAACAGGAATATCGTCGACACCGCATAGGCCACGTCGGCCCCGACCGCACCGATCACCGGGGTCACCGCGGCAATCGCGGAGGCGCCGCAGATGCCGGTGCCGACGCCGATGAGCGTGCGAAGATCACCCACCACGCCGAGCCAGCGTCCCACGAAGTACGCGGCCACCAGGCAGGCGGCCAGGGTACCGACCATCACGGGCAGTGAGGCGAAACCGGTGTGGACTACCTGCGCCAGCGAGAGCTGGGTGCCCAGCGTCACCACCGCGAGTTGCAGCACCTTTTTCGACGCCAGCTCGATTCCCGGCCGCAGCATCCGGCCCGGCGCGCGGATCGCCGCCACCGCCGCGCCGATCACCACGCCGGTCACCGGCGCTCCCACGACCGGAATCAGGCGGCCGATCACCATCGCGACGACCGCGATCAGCACCGCGAGCGCGAATCCCGGCACCCGCCGCGCGAGCAGGGCCGTGGGCCCCCGCCGGGTCGTCTCCTCCGAAGTAACCTGCACGGTATCCGCGATCCGACTCATGCCATCCAGCCTGTTATCCACGGCCGACCGCCGGTAGAGAGCGATTTCCACTGGATCCATAACCCTCGGTTATAGGTAGCATCGAGGGCCGGAGGTGGTTGATGATTGCGTTACCCAGGCTGGATCTCGATCTCGAGGCGCTGCGCGTGCTGGTTCTCATAGCCGACCTCGGCAGCATTTCCGCCGCCGCCCGGGCCGAGCGGATCAGCCAGCCCGCCGCCAGCAAGCGCATCAAGGTACTGGAATCGCGCCTGCGCCTGGAGTTGCTCGACCGGCGCAGCCACGGCGCGGTGCTCACCGCGCACGGGCGCATGGTGACCGAGTGGAGCCGCCGGGTGGTCGAGGCCGCCGATGCGCTGCTGACCGGGGCGTCGACGCTGAGCGAACAGGCCACGAGCAAGATCCGTATCGGCGCCAGTCAGACCGTCGCGGAATACCTCGTGCCGCGCTGGCTCGCCGAATTCCGGCAGCGCACACCGGGCACGCCGGTCCACTTTCTGGTGGGCAGCTCGGCCATGGTCATCGACGCGGTCCGCGGCCGCGAGATCGACCTCGGATTCGTCGAGACTCCCCAGTTGCCGACCGACCTGTCCAGTCAGCCGGTCGCCCAGGACCGCCTGGTACTCGTCGTCGGCCCGGCACACCGCCTGGCACGCCGCCGAATCCCGCTCCCCGCAGGCGAATTGGCGCAACTGCCGCTGGTCACCCGCCAGCAGGGCTCCGGCACCCGGGAGACGCTCGAGCTCGCCGTCGGCGCGCCGATGGCCGATCCCGCACTGGAACTGGAAACCAACGCCGCGGTCAAGATCGCCGCCGCCGCAGGCGAACTCGGCGCCGTCCTGAGCGAACTGGTGGTGAGCCAGGAACTACGCGATGGCCGACTGGTCGAAGTCCCGCTCGCGGATATCGACCTCACCCGCCGCTGGCACGCCATCTGGCGCGGCGACACCCAATGGCGAGGCGCCCTGGCCGATTTCCGCACCCTCATAGCCGACTGGTCCCGCTCCCCCCAACCCCCCACCCCACCCTCCTGACCAGGCGATTTCACTTTCCAACCGCGCGCCTGTTATGGTTTTCCCCGCACCGCAACGGAGCCGACGGGCCCCGGAACGGAATACTGCACAAGCGCCATTAGCTCAATTGGCAGAGCAGCTGACTCTTAATCAGCGGGTTCGGGGTTCGAGTCCCTGATGGCGCACTCCCAGGTCACAGACCTTTTCGAAGATCGCATTCCCCGCCCGTTTCGAACGGATTTGCCGAACACCGGCCCGCCGGCACAACCGCTCGAAGGCACGGTTCACGTTCCGAGGTGAGAGCGGCGTGCCGTTGTTCGTCGCGAACACCAAGCCATACTTGTTGGCCTTGGTCTCTGTCGGGTCGGCTCGCTGCTCGCGCTGTCGTTGCCGAAGGATGCGAACCATCTCCGGAGTGAGCGGTACCCAGCTTTCCGAGGATTCCGTTTTCGGCCGCAGGAAGATCGTTCGGCCGTCGATCCGAGGTAATGGCCGACCGTCATCGTCGCGACATCGACAGGAATTCCCTTGCGCTGCAACTCCTTCAGTCGGGTACGCTCCGCGTCCGCCTCGTCCCATGTGCGGCCGTACACGCTGACCCGCTTGCGCTTGCCGTCGGAGGTTTCCACGAACAGCTTCAGCTCTACACGACCGTCCTTGCGAGTGCAGGCCCAGAGTCTCCCGGCGATGGGCCTTGCCCTTGCAGCGACCGGGGACCGTCTTCTCGCGATCTCGGGATGTGTCACCCATCGGCGGCCAGCATGACGATCTGAGCCCGCAGGACCAGCCCGGACTTCATCGACCTCGACCGGATCCAACCCTGCAGGATCTCCCGATCACCATCGCGCAACACCAGACGGGGCAGCTCGCACACAGAGATTCAACCAGACGGCCACACTGTCCAACTATTTCAGAAGCGACCCACTAGGACCGAGGCAGGACCTATTCGTCTGGGGCAGCTGCCGCCGGAACGACGGGCGGGCAAGGATGCCGCTCACCGCTCAGAAATCGTCGGGGCATATGGGCGCAGGCCAGCGCATCCGGGGGCGGAAAGGCCGATGTTGATCAACTTGATTCCGTTGGAGGATCAGGACGATAACGATGAATCAGCCGATTGGCGGATGTTGACATTGATAGTATCAATTCCGACCTGTCAAGAGCTGGGTAGATTCGTTCAAGGTTGGCGATATGCTCGACCACGAAATCGTCTACCGCCAGGCACAGTTCAGAATGTGAACATGAGGGCAACGCTGAAGCTTCTGACGGGGTTATCACCACGGAATTTCCGACGATGTCGAAACCGATTTCGGATACGGTTTCAGTAAAGGCATATGAAACGTGTTCCTTGATTTCCAACTCGTTGCAGATATGCAGCAACTCGTTGCCAATGTTCAACAAGGGCACTCACTCGAAATTGCTGCGCCACAGAATGCCCTCAGAAATTATCTCAATGTCGCCCGGAAAGAAGTACCATAGCAGTTCAGTTCGTGTGGACGAGCCCGGGTCGTGACGATGCTCCCAACCTGCGGACATTTCACTATTTTCGCGAATAAAGTTAAACTTCATCATTTATTTCACCGGGAACATGCTCGCGACTTGATCATCCGGAGTAGTCCAAACCGCAATCTTGGTTTCTCCATTAGTTTCAATGACGTGGAACTTGCTCCCTTGTGCCGGTGCACCTTCTCCGTGACGAGCAAGAATGGCCTCACTCGACGGCCGCCGTCGCCTGCCACGCGCCCGGGCGTATGCCTGTCGCCTTCCGGAAGAAGACCGAGAAGTTGGACGGGTCAAGGAAGCCGAGCGTGTTGGCGCAGGCGGCTGCGGTGAGGCGGTCGTGCGTGAGGAGCCGTTTGGCTTCCAGGACGATCCGATCGACGATGTACGCCTTCGCGGTGCGGCCGGTGACCTGCTGCACCGCTCTCGAGAGGGTGCGGGGCGCGTATCCCAGTGTCCGGGCGTAGTAGCCGGTGTCGTGATGTTCCCGGAAGTGCGCTTCGACGCTGGACCGGAACAGGTGGAACACCGGATTGATCGACCGTGCTTCGGCGTGGGGCGGGCGGAGCCGGGCGATGAGCGCGGAGAGCAGGATCTCGGGCAGCTCCGTCGGGATATCCCTGGGTGGGGCGGATGCTTCGAGCAGGAGATGGTTGCGCGCGGCGTCGACATACGACCAGTCGGCGTCGGGAATGTTCCAGTGTGCGACCAGGTCCGGGTACGCGACGAGCTCCCGGGTGGCGTGGGTGACCGGCGCGGTCGGCACGAACAGCACGACGTGCCCAGCCACCCCGGCGATGTCATCCCATCGGTGCACAGCTCCGGGAGCGACCCACACCGCGGAACGCTCCCGAAGCGGGTGTCGGAGAAAGTCCACGGTGACCGATCCGTGCCCGGCATCGACGACGGCGAGGACGTGGAAGTCGGCACGCTGCGTCCCGCCGTCGTTCAGCTCGCGAAGACGGTCGAACGTCATGGTTTCGACAGCGGCGGCACCGCGCCCGACGGGTTGGTAAGTCATCTGCCGGATCACGGCCACCTGTCCAGTTTCCACCATCAGACGACCAGTCATGCCGATGCCCCGACGCGGCGGATGAGATTCGATGAACACACAGAACAACAGCCCCCGGAACACTGATCGAGAGAGTCGCGATGAACACGACGCAGCAGCCACTACTGCCCGCTTATGACCACCGGCCCGGGACCGGACCGACCCTGGTGTTCTTGCACTACTGGGGTGGATCCGCCCGCACCTGGGACCTCGTCGTCGACGGCCTCGCCGGACGCGACATGCTCACTGTCGACTTCCGCGGGTGGAGCCGCTCGAGCAACCTGGCCGGCCCCTACACCCTTGGCCAACTCGCCGACGACACGCTCGCCGTAATCGCCGACGCGGGTGTCACCGACTACGTCCTCGTCGGACATTCCATGGGTGGCAAGGTCGCACAGCTCATAGCGGCGACCCGGCCCGTCGGCCTCCGTGGGATCGTCCTGGTTGGTCCCGCTCCGGCCAAGCCCGCCGCAGGGATCACTTCCGAGTACCGGGAAGCCCTTTCCCATGCCTACGACTCCGACGAGTCCGTCGCTGGCGCACGGGATCACATCCTCACCGCAACCGAGCTGCCCGAACCGATCAAGTCGCAGATCGCGACCGACTCGCGGGCCAGCACCAACGCCGCCCGCACAGAGTGGCCGCTGCGCGGCATCGCGCAGGACGTCCGCGAGCACACCCGCATGATCAACGTCGCCGTCCTCGTCATCGCCGGACAGAACGACCGTGTCGAGCCCGTCGACGTGCTCGTCGACAACCTGATGCCCTACCTCTCCGGAGCCGACCTCGCGGTAATTCCGAACACGGGTCACCTGATTCCGCTGGAAGCCCCGGCCGACCTCGTCGACGCAATCACGGCCTTCGCACCAGCAGCCTGACAAGCAATTGACCGAAGCAATAGCACGCCAACATCGCTACGCTGGCACAGCCAACCTCGCTCGATAGCACTCGCGAACTCGGGTTGTAGCTGCCTTCACTAGAGTATCCGACCCTTCACTCACATCCGACAGTGTCGATTTCCATCACGCACCTGATGGGAAACTACGCACTCGGGTCGCGATGCACCCTAGAAGGTCGGCGGCTCCTTACCTTCTTTCGCATATGCCGCTTTTTCAACCTCGCTAACTTCGAGCTTCATACCGAGGACCTTCTCGGCGTCTCGCCTATTCTGTGTAATTTCCTCAGCGGTAAGCTCGAGCCGTTCAAGTTGCATTCGATCATCGCTTAATGCACCCATTGCCACTCCTTCGACCCATCTTCGTAGCAGATTCGATGCCCGCCTTGGTCGTCAGGCACAGCAGCCGACGACCAAGCTCGCGCCCCAGACTACCCTGATGATCCGCCGACGCACCCTCACCTGGAGTATTCAGATAAACGCGACGACGTACGACCCCGAACACGGAGACCATTCCCCCGGGAGGCTCACACAATGCCATTGTCACGGTCAGCTCGCCTCGCCCCGTCCTGATAGACGGTCAGCACCTCACTCGCGGTGCGGGCACGGATAGGCGACATGCCGGGCCTCGGGATCCTGCGACGCTGGTTTTCGATATTAGCGAGCAGAGGAATTGAAGTCGTGGTAGTCGACCGTGTCGACCATCAACACAGCGTTTTCACCGGTGTGGATACGGCCGACTGTTTGGGCAGGTACCGGAACAGGTTCCGCAGGTGGGCATGGGCGTAGCGCAGCCAGCGGGCCTAGGAAGTAAAACCGAGCAGCGCCAGCATCACCGCCAACGTGACCAGCTCGGCGCCGGTCAGGCGCGGCGCGAACCCGACCGCGGGGCGCTGCGGCGCCAGGTCTGGTCGGGCCTTCAACAGGTCGTCGGTGGTGACATACAGTGCAGTGACGAGGGTGTTTATTTCGTTGTCCACAACTGCGATCTACACACCCTCGCCCGCGCGGGACCACATACCGGAGAATCAGTTTGCCGGGCAAGGATATTCCCCGTGCCAGGTGTGCGCTCACCTTCAGGCTCCTGCCTCTTTGCAACCCGATCCTGCGGCAGTCCCGGCCGAATCTGCGACCGCATCGAAGTACGGCCAGCCGTCCACCTCGACCGTCCTACCGGCACAGAGGGGAAGATCCGATGCGGCGGCGTCCAGGAGGCGACGGACCGTGCCGGGCTCGTACAGGTTGAGGTAGACGCGGTCCGGAAGGCGGATCAAGGCTCCGGAATCGAAGTATGAATTCGAGATGATTCTGTCCAGCCCCGGACGGAAGACCAGCGCCAGACAGCCTCGAGCGCCCTCGGGGTGGAAGGAAAGCGTGGTACTGCACGCCTCATAGGCGGGCTTTACCCGCTGCCGGACCGTCCAGTGCCACCTCGCCTCACCCACGACCAAGCAGCGCAGACGGCGGTCGTTCTTCACAGTGACACCGTAAGACCCCCGGGAATCTCGCATCATCAGCCATCGCAAAGATCGTCGCCAACTCGATGATCCCGAGAGCCGCCAGTACGCTCCGCACATGAGTTGCCGGGTCCAACGTCACGACGACCCGGGGGACCCGGACTCGAGCAAGGGCAGCCCAAAGCCTGGGGTCGAGCCAGAGGATGTCGGTGTAGGGCAGGTCCGCGTAAACTGCTCGGGCCCAGTGGAATCGAGACAGGCCGAGGTGACCCGGCGGGACGCACGCCATGAGAGAGCCACACCAAACCCACTGGTGGGCAGCCGATGTGAGAGCGACCTCGCCGGGTACCTGGACCCGATCCTGGCCGGGAACGAGCCCTACCGCCAGTATTAAGTAGCCGATGGGCGCGCTTGCACTCGGCGCATCCGGAAGCAGGGTGCAATCGATCTTGCCGCCGGTGTAATACACGAGACGAGTGCGGAGACGGCATCGCCGTATCCAGGCCGGTGATCTTCACACGAGTGGTTCACCCGAACAGACCGGATCCCCACCACCCGTGCCCCAGCGCGACCAGGCAGGCCGCACCTCTTCTGCCGTCCCGCACACGATCTCGGTCGAACCGCCGCGCGCTCAGCCCAGCGTGAACGTCGCGTGGCCCGCGATGTGCTCCAGATCCACATTCTGCGGATAGACCTGGGAGTACGTGTCGATAGACGCCTCCACCTTCCCTGCGCCCGGCGCCATGCCCATGCCGGTGATCACGTTGTCCGGCATGCCGACCACCGTGGTGCCTTCGATGCGTTGTGACTGTCCGCTGGTCAGGCCGGTGTTGACGTTCCGCCAATGTACGGTGACGTAATAGGCCCCGCAGGAGTCCCCGGTCTGCGTGATCTTCACCCGAACACCGAACACACCGGACCGAGGCTGCGGCACGGTCTCGGCATTGATGATCGCGGCACAGTTGGGACCCGGAACCCGTGTGAGGGTGGGGGTGAACCGGGCAACCGGATCGGTAGAGTTGGCACCGGCAGTCCCGGCGAACCCGCTCCACGCGGCCACCATCGCCACCGCGACCACACCCGCACGAAACGTGAACTGTTGTAAGGAAACGTTTTTAAGGCTCATGCCAGTCTGTCGTCCTGCGTACGGATGGCGTTATGGCTTCCCGAGCCCCCAATCTCAGGGGCTGGCCAACGCCCGGCGCAAGGTGAGGCCTTGGCGGCGGTGCGACACCACATGCGAACTCCCGGCCCCGCAATCGAGACCTTCGCCTGCGATGCCGAGGATCCGGGGTGTCGAACAGCAGCATCGGCGGCGTTGCCGGAGCGAGTGAGATACGGAGCCGCTGTAGGGGATCCGGTCGACAGGCGCGGGACAGCGGTTGCAGACGCATCGCCTGTAGAACGGAGCTGGGCTGCCACTGCGGGAGACTCGGACATACGCTCCGCGATATGCCACGAGAGCCTTTCCGTCCCGGCCTCCCTCCGGCGAAACCGACGAGCCAGACACTCCCTTCTGAGCCCGAGCCCCAGCCCGAATCTGAGGGGAATACTGCAAGATTCGAATATCTCCCCTCCACCAGTTGCCGTAGTCGGCAACTGGGCCTCGGCAAAGACGGCCTGGCGGAACGGCTTCCGACTCGAGGGCCGCGTTCGCAAGCTGTGCGTCCACCCAGACGGCACCTCGGACGGATGGATCGCCACGCTACATCGCAACGACCCCCGCACACCATGCCAGCCATGGCCTTGGCCAGCTTAATCACTTAACCACCCAAATACACTGAGGCACAGGGATATCCACGAATCATCTACCTCGACTGGCCCTTACTCGAGGTCAGGGTATCTGCCCGACAGGATGGTCCGTCAACTCCTGCGTACCCACCCTGCCTGCTCCAGGAAGAACGCCGCAGTCGGTCGCGATCCGCGACCTACCCACCTGGGACCGTCGGCCCACCGTGAGCCACCGCGCGAGGAGATCCTGCACTAGTGCTCGGATGGGCCCTGATCGATCAGCGAGACGATCACATCGTCGAGCCCAAACATGTTGCGCTCGCGCTATGCGCGGCGTAGGGAACCTGTCAGTCCCGGCGCTGCGATATCGCAGTTCGGGCATCTAAGACCGTGTCTCATGTCGTTGATTTCGCCAGTTTCTTGTAGCAGGTCCGTGTCGCGGCGAGTGTGAGGAAGCCGAGAAAATGCGTGGCCGCGGCGTGCAGCTTGGCCGGTCTGCGCCGACGAGGGCCACGCCGGGATCGGACTTCGGGGATCGCTTTGACCAACGGGCGCAGCGCTTGTGCGTCATTGGTGTTGGCCGCCGAAATACCCACGGACAGAGGGATTCCCGCGCGATCGGACAGGACGTGAATCTTCGAACCGGAATTGCCGCGGTCGATCGGGCTCGGCCCGGTCAGAGATCCCTTTTTTCGCCCGCACCGACGCCGCGTCGATTACCGCTCGCGACCAGTCGATCAAGCCTTTGCCACCCAGCTCATCCGGCACAGCCCGGTGTAATCGCCGCCAGAGCCCGGCTTCGGTCCACACACTGAACCGGCGGTGCGCGGTCGGGACGGTGACACCGAACGACGGTGGCAGCATCCGCCACGCGCAGCCGCTGGTCAGCACGAACACCACCGCGGTGAACACCGCACGCTCGTCGACCGGCGCGGTGCCACCACCCTGCGGACATGGGGTGAACTCCGGTAACAGCGGCTCGACCAAAACCCACAACTCGTTCGGGACAAGGCGTTTGGACAACTCATCAACCACAAGCCGAACATCATGCAGCACAACCAGATTCGACGCAGCACAACCAAATCACAGCCACGTAAGACACGGTCTCAGGCGATCTTGCCGTCCTGCATGGTGGCGGTGTCGCGTGAGCGGCCTGGGCGGGAGTTCTGCGCAATGGGAGTGCCCCGGCTTCTAGGGGCACCCCGGTTCGTGCGAGCGGATGTAATATCTTACGAGGGAATCAAATTCGTCGTCTACGGGCGTCGATGCAGCCCCGGATGCGGTCGCCGTCCGTATCTTTCGCGCGGCATCACCGTATCGGCGGGGGCTCGGATAGAAATGCGTGTGCGCCCATGGGAGATTCGGATATTCGGTTCGGCGTGGACCTGTATGAATTGGAGAAGGCCGCGAAGGCGGATTTTCCGCTGGTCTCGACCGACTACGGTATTGCGATCAGCAACTGCAACGCCGTTCACGATGGGGTGGCGAAGGCGATGCAGCGACCAACATACTTCGGCGGTGACGCGGAAGGCCCGGTATTTCGCGCCTACCTCACCCTGCACGAGACGGTGGTGAGCTACCTGACGAGTACCAAGAGCAATCTGGACGACACCGCGACAGCCCTGGACGCCGCGGCGCATTATTTTGCCGGCACCGATCGAGCGGCCAGCGACGAGATGAACCGCCGGATACACGACGATCCGCAGCTCACGCCGCCCCCTTATCAGCCGCACCACCGCCCCATGCCCGAATGATCGAGTGATGGACAATGACTTTCGCGCAGCTCATGCAACACGCACAGGACATCACCCAGAAGGCCGCCGAAATGCAAAAAGGGGAGGAGTACACCGATTCTCATCCCGTCGAGTACTTCAAGCAGCAATTCGCCTTCATCGTGCCACTGTTCGAGCCGTTCTCGATGATGCCCGATCCGGCGAATTACGACCCATTGATCGAGGATCTGAAGGAGGCCATGGGGCAGGTGGACACCGGTTCCGTCCCCTCGACACAACTCACCAGCGATGTGTCGTTCTCGAACCTGGACCTGGCCAAGATTACGAACACCGACGGTGGTTATCTCCAGGGTTGGACCGGAACGGCCGCGATGGCGTTCAAGGAGAACTTCCTGGACACCTTCAACCTGGTCGCCGGAAATCAGTTCACGGCGCTGTCGACCATGAAGGGCGTCCTGCAGGCACATCAGGCGATGTGGGCAGCGGCGCGCGACAATATCGACAAGATCGCGGAAGCCACCTTGGATGCGCTGGACAACACCGGCGGCTGCAGTCCGTCCAGGGCCGGATTCGTGTTCACGGTGCTTTCCGCGGTTGCCACGGTCGCCTCGGCGGTCATCACCATCAGCACGGGCGGGGCGACGGCACCGATCGTGCCGGTCGCGGCGAGCGCCGCCGTCGGCAATACCGTTGTGTCCGGTCATAATTCGAAGATCGGGGGAGCCACCGCCGAAACTATCATCAGCTCGATGCAACAGGCCGTTGCCGACCTGCGCCAGCACATTCAGGATGTCGAACAGAGCCAGATCGCGGATCGCGTCACGGCTCTGAGCGCCGCATTCGCCCAATACGAGGACAAGCTTGTCGCCGTCCGTCCGGCCCTGGCCGGGATGAGCCCGAAAGATCTCGGCGGCAGCGACGGCATGGGCCTGCCTCCGGGCGTGGGGTAGGAGTGGGGCCGTCGTGGATCTGGCTACTCGACTCGACAATATCCGCGTACGCGTGACCGCACCCGGCACCGACATCGAGGCGGAGTTGTCCCGCCGTACCCACATCGCGCTGTACTTCAAGGGCAGCGATTACGCATTCGTCGATGAACCGATGCTGGAGCGGGCGCTGACCAGTATCGCCCGGCTGCTGTGGGTCGGGTGGCAGCGGCAGTATCGACGCGCGCTCGAGTATACGAACCTGAGCATCGATGCCGAGGATGCGACGGATCTGGCCTTCCTCGCCGACCGGGACGCCACCAGAGCCGTCGGCGAATCGAGCGACGGACGGATCACGATCGGCACGCTGGGCATGAGGAAATTCGCGGTTCGCATCGAGCCCGGCACTGTGCGTGAGCTGACCGAAATCGAGTTCTGTGCGGGCGTCTCCGAGGCGGCCGGGAACGTGATCCACGTCTACCAGACCAAGGTCGGCGCGCTCAAGCGGCGGTACTACGACTGAACGGCCCGCCCACACAGGCACATGCCCCGTCCAAATCCGTCTACGTCGCCGACGGTCACCGCGGGCCGCGGGCGCGGGCTGCGGCCAGCCCGTCACGGGTACGTTCGGACATCAGGGCGTGCTCGAATTCGGCTATGGCACCGAGGATCTGGAAGAACCAACGCCCTCGCTTCCGGCGCGGTGGACACCCCGGCCTTCCGTAATTCGATGGGCGCGACCCCGGAGGGCGAGGCCGCCGTCGCCGCCCCGCACCCCATCGGTCGCATCGCCAACCCAGAAGAGATCGCCTCCTTCTGCGCCTACCTCCTCAGCGACGAAGCCGGCTTCGTCACCGGCGCGGCCCTGGAGATCGACGGCGGCTTCACCGCCCGCTGATCGCAGTGATGCATCAGCGCCGGGTCACCGTCAGTTGCACGGCGCCCTGGCCGGGAATGGTTCTGAGCTCCAGCAGGTCGGCATCGGGGGCCGACACGACGTCGGCACCCTGGACCTCGACCCGGTAGCCGCTGGGATAGTCGCTCCTGGGCAGGTATACCTCGGTGCGGGAGTCACCGGCGAACGGTCGGCCTCCCTCGGCGCGGGTCGTGTCGTATCGGAGAGTGAACGTTGCGGTGTCGGAGTCGTAATGCCATGCCTGCGGGGTGCCTGCGACGGCCTGTGGATACGGACGCTCGACGCCGGTGGCGGGGCTGATCAGATTGGGGCCGGTCGGGGGCTGCTGGGGATGACTCGGCAGCTGATTCTGCGTATCGGACCACAGCATCCAGGAAGCCATGTTGTCGTCGAGCCTGCCGGTGACGCGGGCCAAATACGCCAGATTCTCCGTCGCGCCGAATTCGGTTACCAGCCCGACGGTATCGGCGGCGCGAGTGCTCTTGAAGCCGTTCTCCGGGCATGTCTGGATCGGCCCGAGGCAGTAGTCGTGGAAGCTCATTCCGGCGCGCGTATCGCCGGTCGGGTTCGGCATGTGCACCGGCGCGCCGAAATCGGTGGTGACGAACGGTTCGTAGAACAGCAGGTGCTCGGGGTCGACCTGCCGGATACCCCGCATCGCCTTGCCCTGGAAGGCCGCGAGCACGTCGCGCGAGAACTCGGGACAACCGTCCACCAGGCACGTCGGGTGCGTATTACCCGGCCACGGCTCGTTGATGAGGTCATAGCCCAGCACGTAGCGCTCGCCGGCAAAGCGTTGCGCGACATGCGACCACATCGCCGCATAGTGCTCCTGCACGCCGACGCCATCGGATGCCCGGTGATCACGCCAGAAGTTGGCCCACGTCCGGTTCTGTGCCGGGCTGAGCGCATAGGCTCCGAACAGGCCCGGATTCGGCTGTACCGGCAGTCCGTCGGGGAATGCCGCCCAGTCGGGGAATCCGTTCCAGGTCCCGCCGACCAGCTTGTTGAACGCATCCTGATGGGAATCGACGAGGGCGTAGATGTGGTGCCGGGCAAGCACCTGTTGGGTCTGTTCGATCTGCGCGACGTATCCCTCGTCGTAGACGCCGGGCCGCGGCTCCACCGACCTCCACGTGAATCCCAGTCGCACCGCGTTGAATCCGTGCTCTGCGAGGAATCGGGCGTCGCTGTCACCGAAGCCCCCGGCCGCGGGGAAGTAGGGCGGGTTCTTGTACACGAGGTTGACGCCGTGCAGGGTGATCACCCGCCCGTCGTCGTCGGTGAGCCAGCGGCCCACGTGTCCCAACGGCGACGCGCTCGGCCCCGCCGCGACGGGCGTCGCCGTGGCGGGTGTCACCGACGCCAGCAACACCGCAGCCACCCCGAGACACCGCGCCGTCAGGGAGGTGATGCTCATCGCGAGAACCGTTCACCGAGTCCGCGGCCTCGGCCGCGCGTGGGTTCGGGGTAGCCGCCCACCGTGCTGCCACGAAAACCGGAAGTACTGACGTTCACCCGACCATCCAGGCCAGCAACTATGTCGCACATGCATGAAACCCTAACGGCAAATCACCGCCACACCCACATATGACGACGTGTCCTCCCGGCCGACCGCTGGGGCACCAGCCTGTCGTGCAGCCGCAATACCGCGTGTCGGTAGTGGCGGCGGTGGAGAGGTTCGTGCGGAGATAAGCGATAGCCGCATAGACAAGGCAGCCGCGTGGCCGGCGCGGATCTCGCTGCAGGTAAGGCGATGCCATCGACGGTGTTTAGGCCACGACCGAAAGATGGTGAGGTCAGGCTCACTGATTCCTAGGCTGCTGAACAATGCGTATTCAGGAGTCGACGATGGTGAACGAGGTAGTGGCGCGGCCTGTCGGGCTGGTGCTGGGACGGCTGAGCGTTGGCGCGGTGGTGGCCAAGCGGGGGAAACGGCGGTGGCCGAGTTGGTTTCGCTGGTCGGCCACGCAGTCGGCCACGGATGAGATCCTGCGCTTGGATCCGGTTCTCGCGGTGATGATGCGAGGTCCGCGGTGATCGCGGGTACCGTGAGATGTCTCGGTACGACGATGCGGGGTGGTGTATGAAGCGGATCTACTGCACACCCGAGGATCTGACACGCATCCGGATCGGGGCGCCGCTCGGCGCGATGGCCGAAACAATGCTGGCCACCCGGGTGGTGCAGCGCACCGACGCACCGCTGTACGACGGTTGGCGCGGGCAGGTGCGGCGTGCACTGCCGGATAATTTCGGCGTGCTCGCGGATGTCTTTCCAGGCAGGTGTCACTTCGTCGACCTGATCACTCCGACCCGCGGTGCGCGGTCGATGTCGGCCGGGATCGAGGCATTGCAGCTGGCCTCCCGCGACGAACTCCGCCGCGAGGTGGAGCACACCGCTCAGCGGCGCGCACTGACCGACCACCCGCTCCCCGCCTGGACGCAGGACCTGTCCGATCGCGACAGCGCCGCTCGCCGCGATGTCGCGCTCGCCGTCGAGGCATTCCACGCGGTAGCGTTCGCCGGTCGGTGGGCGCATATGCAGTCGTATCTCGAGGTGGCGGCAGAACGGATGGCCCGCACGATTGCCACCGAGGGGATCGAACGACTCTTCGCTGGGCTAGCGCCCTTCGCGCGGTGGCGGGCGCCCGTGCTGGAAGTGTTCTCCCCGATCGGATCCCACGCGGAACACCTCGACGGGCGTGGCCTGATCATCATTCCGTCGCTGTTCATCTGGCCCGGACCGCAACTGCTGAAATCCGCCGTCGATAAAGACGCGCCGAGGATGCTGGTGGTTCCGGTGCTGCGCGATATCGCCGATTTCGCCGCGGCATGGGGTCCGCGCGCGACCAACGGGGCGCTGACCGCACTGGTCGGCCGCACGCGCGCCGCCGCACTGCAGGAGATCGCCGCGGGCTGCACCACGACCGAACTGGCACGCCGACTGAATGTTTCACCCGCGACGGCCAGTGAACACGCATCGATACTGCGCGAGGCCGGGCTCGTCGAGAGCTGGCGGCACCGCAATACGATGCGGCATCAGGCGACGACATTGGGCATCGCACTGCTCGACGGCGATCTCGACAGTGGTGTGCGCATCGCCTAGCTTCAGCCCCGATGTGGTCGGTTTATAGCTGGTAGTCGGCCTCAATCACCAACTGCCCTACTGAAAACCACAGGTCAGACCCGGCCCCATGCTCGCAGTGCCCCGCCGGAGGCACCAACCTGCGACGCATCGGCACACATGCCGACCGAAACACACCAACGTTTGCTTTACCTCGTCCGGACCCGCCCGGGTTGCACTGATCGCGCAGATCTTCAGCGAGACGGCGCACTTCACAGTGACTACGTGTGATTCTCGGTGAACGAACATGCATTACAAGCCAACATAGCCGCAGGTAGATCCACTGTGCATGACCTCCCGTGATTGGTCGTGAACACGGGAAAAACCCTGAACCCACAACAGCGGGTTCGGGGTTCGAGTCCCTGATGGCGCACCACAAGTAAGCCCTTGACCAGGTAAAGCCGGTCAAGGGCTTCCTTCGTTCCATCCGCTGGATCGGACCATTTCCAAAAAAACACCAAAAATTCAGCACCACAACGTTCGCCAGCTGGTCGCCGCGCCAAAACCCAACTTCAGCACCGCCGATGAGTCCGGGACGGTATGTCATGCCGCTCGGTGATTCCCTCACGAGAGTGCGCCAGCTGCTTGGCGGCGACGCTGCGCCCGACGGCGCTTCGACCGCACTGATCTCCGGACAGCGGGTCAGATCCCTTCGGAAGGTCGACGGTTCGAGGAGTCAGCGATCCGGTGTTCGACGCGGCCTTCAGCGTCGCACCGGTATGCGCGCCCTCCCGGTTCGCCTTGCTCACGGGGCTCACACCAGAAAGCCACGTACCGGCCAACCACATGCGCGCCCAGGCGCCGATGCCCTCGTGGCTGCGCATCTTTGAAGATCGCCATCAACTCGCTCCACGAACGGTGAGCATTGCTGACCCGGAGCTTGAGCCTACTTAGTAATAGGTAAGCTAGTCTTGGTGATCACCGCACCCAGCTCCGGAAGTCAATGGTCAGGCGGGGGGAAGAAGAGAGGTCAAGCGCCTGTGAAGCAACCGAACGTGCTGTGGATTTCGACTCACGACATCAATCCACACCTGGGCTGTTATGCCGGGGTGTGGCCCGGAGCCGAATACGCACAGACGCCGAACCTCGACCGGCTGGCCGCCGAGGGCGCTCGGTTCGACAACGCATTCGCCACCGCACCGGTGTGTGCGCCGTCGCGATCATCGATCATCACCGGCTGCTATCCGACGGCCATCGGCACCATGCATCACCGCAGCCGGGCGATACCGCCACCGGAGGTGCGCCTGCTGCCCGAGTATTTCCGGGCAGCAGGTTACTACACCACGAACAACTTCTTCACCGACTTCCAAATGGTCACGCCGCCAACCGTCTTCGACCACTGCGGCCCCAGCGCGCACTGGCGCAACCGGCCTGGCGACGACACCCCGTTCTTCGCGGCCTTCCACGGATTGACGACCCACGAATCGCAGATCTATACGAGCGAAGAGCAATTCGCGCGGACCACCTCCCGCGTCACGCCGGAGCAGCGGCACGACCCCGACCGGGCGCCGGTGCCGCCCTACCACCCCGACACCCCGGTCTTCCGCCGCTCGTGGGCGCGCTACGCCGATTTGATCACCGAAATGGATTACACGGTCGGCGAACTGCTCCGCGAACTCGACGAGGACGGCCTGTCCGAGTCGACGATCGTGGTGTTCTGGAGCGACCACGGCGCGGGCATGCCCGGCGGCAAACGCTGGGCCTCCGAGGCCGGACTGCATGAGCCGCTGATCATTCGGTGGCCGGGCGTGATCGCACCGGGCACCGTGCGCACCGATCTGGTGAGCCTGATGGATCTGGCGCCGACCATGCTCACCGCCTGTGAGCTGCCGACTCCGCCACATATGCACGGGGAGCCCATCCTGACGGCCGACGGCTCCGCGCCCACACGGCCACGCACCCACGTGTTCGGCGGACGTGACCGCATGGACGAGCAGGAGGACACGGCTCGCACGGTCCGCGACAACAGGTTTCGCTACATCCGCAACTACCACCCCGACCGCTCCCCCATGCAGCACTGCGACTATCCCGACCATCTCGACACCTGGCGTGAGATGCGCGGCCTGGCATCCAAGGAGGCGCAGCAACTCGCCCGCGGCCGGCGACGCAGCATGCTGACCGGGCCGCAACGCGCCCTGATCGCACCCCGCAAACCCGAGCGAGAGCTCTATGACCTCGACGTCGATCCACACGAACTGACCAATCTGGCCGAGGACCCGCGATACACCGGGGTGGTCGACCGACTGGACGCAGCACTGACCAACTGGCAGAACGAAGTTGGCGACCTCGGCCTGATCGAGGAAGACCGGCTGCTCGACGAATGGCATCCGAACGGCGGCTCACGCACGACCAGTACGCCGACCGCGGCCGTGCGGGACGGACACATACACCTGACGTGTCCGACCCCGGGCGCGTCGATCGGCTGGACCACCGTCGATCCGGCATCCGCCGCGGCTCCCGACCCGGCCGCCGAGCACCTCGACGTCCTCGATGACGGTCGCGACTGGCACGTATACACCGACCCGTTCCGAGTACTGCCGGGCCGGTCGGTGTTCGTCCGAGCATGGCGCATCGGCTACGAGCCGAGCCCGGAAATCACCGTCGAGGTCATGTGAGGCCAGGCAACGGGTCGCACCGGAAATCCTGTAAAACCGGAAAAGCGAAAGATCCTCGTGAACTCGACAGCATTCCCGGTCGCGGGCAGCAACAGCGTGTCGGGCGTAATTCCGACTCCATGGTCGGTTCAACCTCTCCCCGGCTCCCCGCTCGTCCTCGGCCCCGGAGTCGGTGTGCTCGCCACCTCGCAGCAGGCCCGTCGGATCGCCGAAAGCTTTGTAGCCGAGTACTTTTCCGATACGGGATTAGCGCTCGACCTGCTCGCACCGGGCGCCACGGCGCCGGACAACGTGGTGGAGTTCCATCTCGAATCCCGGCCGCCGTCCGCCATGCCACACGCCGAGGGGAACGATCGCTCCGGCAGTACGGCGAGGCAGTCGAACCTCGCCGAGGCGCTGGATTCGGTGGATCCGAACCCCCGCTGGCCGCAATCGCGGCGGCACTGAAGGACTCCGAGGTCCTGGACCTGCTCGTTGGGGAGTTCGAACGCGCCGAGCACGATCTCGCCCGGATGGCCAACGGTGAGGCCGCCTCGATCATTCTCTCGCCGAGCTCGTTCGCCTACCTGGATCGCCGATACGCCGAACAGCCACGGACGACCAGTGCGGTGTGGTCGCGATTGGGCCACCCTGGCCAGGAGGCGCGCACGATTCGCCAGTCCTGGGAATGGGATCCGGCCGCGATCGCCGCCGGGCACGCCATCGATATCGCGGGTGTGGAGGCTGCGGTCTGGGCGGAAACGATCACCGACTTCGCCGACCTCGGCCGCCTGCTGCTCCCGCGCCTGCCCGGAGTCGCCGACCGAGCCTGGTCCCTCGACTCGGCCGTCTCCTGGGAGAACTATCGCGCCGCCCTCGCCGGTCACTCCCGGTGGTGGCGGCACCGGGGATGGCAGTACTTCGACTCATCGCTGGTTCCCTGGACCTGATCGCCATCACATGCGGGCCACCACGGTCCGTGAGTGACCGACTGCCACCCAGAGTCTCGGCATCCACTACAACACCGGCTCCGGTCTAATGGACTACCTCGCCGACCCCTCGGTGTTCGGCTATCGAGACGGCCATGTGGGCCTGCCGACCGCGCCGGGACTCGGCATCGATATCGATCCGGTCGCCGTCGAGCGAGCGGCGGCGTCGGCGCCGCGCTGGCGCAATCCGATCTGGCGGCCCGACGACGGATCGCTGGCGGAGTGGTGAACCACTGACCCATCGAGGGCTTCGAAAGATTTCCCATCGGTTACCCCTTGGCGTACTTACCGTTCATTAAGTAAGCTTGTGACGCGCGCCACGGTGAACGGGATATGCGACGCCCGGCACACCGAATCGGCCATGACCGCAGAGCGCGCGATCCATCTGTCCGTTGCGGCGGATTCGAGTAACAAGGGAAACAACGATGAGGAAATCGATCACTCTCACGGTGGCGGCGGTCGCCACGGCAACCGCGACCATCGCCACCGCGCACGCCGAACCCGGCGCGGGCGAGGTCGGCTACCACGCGACGGTGAGCGAAACCGCTACCACGATCACCACCGACGCCGGATCCCTGGCGTCCGACGGCGGCAGATTCACGATCAAGGCACCCGATGGCACCGTGCTCGCGGGTACCGACCTCACCTTCCGGGTGGACGATTTCGTCTTCCCGATCACGGCCGATATCACCGGCCGCACCGCGCGACTGACACCGCTGTTCGATCGGCAGCACGCCCAATATCAGCCGGTAGCACTGCCTTTCGAGAACCAGGCGCCCTGGAAGTCCGAGTACGAGCGCGAGCAGACAGCCTGGAACCGCCTGGCCACCACCTTGCAGATGGGCGCGAGCATCGGCACCGCCGCCGGAACGGTGGGTGGCGCCGCCGTCGGCTGCGTGCTCGGCGGCATCGCGGGCGCGACGGTAGCCGCGGCGGCGATCATCGGCCTGTTCGGCGCATTCCTGCCCGCGGCCGCGATCGGCTGCCTCGGCGGCATGATGGCGCTGAGCGCGCTCGGAGCCATCGCCGGCACCCTGTTCGTCGCCACACCCATTGCGCTGATGGCGGCGGCGCAGTACTTCACCACCATCAACCAGCCCGCCCCCACTCCGGCGCGATAGTCGACCGGAAAGCCCTCGGACAGCAGCGCCCGTGCCTCGGCCGAAGCACGGGCGCGCTGGCTTACCGAATACTCAGGAGGCGTTGGAAGGATGGTGCGAAGTTGATAAAGTCGGAACCCTGTCCAACCGGAAAGAGGTGCGCCGTGGCGCGGACGCTCGTGGCCGATCACACCGGCCGCCTCACTCGGCAACGAATCCTGCAGGCCGCCTTGGAACTCTTCGCGGAGCGGGGCTATGCCGGGACTTCCATCGCCCTGATCGCCAAGCGTGTCGGGTTGTCACAACCCGGTGTGCTGCACCACTTCTCCGACAAGCGGTCCTTGCTCATCGCAGTACTCGAGGAACGCGACCGTGTAGACGCCGACGGGCGGACCGGCAACCGCTACGAGGGCCTGACCATTCGACAGGCTCTGGACTTCATGGTCGACACCGTCGAGCACAACCTCGATAAACGCGACGCCATCCGGCTCTCACACGTCAGCGGCCTGACGGCGGGCGCGGACGCCGAGGCGGCCGCCGAGTGGTCGCGCGCTCGCCTGGCCCGCATGCGGTCGGACATCATCGAGTTGGGCGTCCGGGCCCGCGAAGACGGTTCCATTTCCGAGGACGCGGACATCGATGGACTGGCGTCGCTGGTCATCGCAACCTTCCTCGGACTCGAGCAGCAATGGCTGCTAGATCCCGAATTCGACATGGTGACTGGGATGCGGACCTTCACCCGTCTCCTCGCGACTGAACTCGGTCTCGGCCCAGCCGAATCGGATAAATCCACGACGCCGCACTAGCACCGCAGCGCCCGGCGGCGCAGATCCGGCACCGCCCCCTCCGCACGGAGCACATGGGCGACGCATACCTCCACTGACCTACTAACCATTAAGTAAGCCACCCTCTCGCGTTCGAAAGGTCGATCTGTGACCGTTGCATCCCCTTGGCTCATTCCCGAACACGTCGGAACCGGGCGGTTGCGCGCTCATGCCGTCGACCACGACGATCGGCTGAATCTCAACGGCCGCTGGGACTTTCAGCTGCTACCCACCCCAGAGTCTCCGATCGGGGCGGAGTGGACCACCCTCACCGTCCCCGGCGCATGGACCATGCAGGGCATCGGCGACACACCGATCTACACCAATGTCACAATGCCGTTCGACGGACCGCCGCCGCGCGTGCCTCCGGCGAATCCCACCGGCGTCTACCGCCGGAGCTTCGAACTCCCTGCCCAATGGGCGAGCCATCGTGTCGTGCTGAACGTCGGCGCCGCCGAGAGCACGCTGCTGGTGTCGGTGAACGGTCACCGGATCGGGACCAGCTCCGGTAGCCGCCTGGCCGCCGAGTTCGACCTCACCGGCGCGCTGCGGCCCGGACCCAACGAATTGATCCTCACCGTCGTGAAATGGTCCGCGGCAAGTTATCTCGAAGATCAGGATCAGTGGTGGCACGGTGGGATCACCCGCGATGTCTATCTCTACGCGACCGGCGACACGTACATCGCCGATCTGACCGCGGTCGCCGACTACGACGCCGACACCGCCGGCGGGTCGCTCGAACTGACCGTTCAGGTCGATGGGCGCCTGGACCCCGGGCACCGGATCGAGGTCCGCGTCGCCGGGACCACGGTGGGGGCGGAGGTGCCGGTGCGGCAGGCGCGCGAACTCCCCTCCGCGGCGGGCCTGCCGCCGGAGCTGGACGATGTCGATCTGTTCGGACTGCATAGCGCCACCATCGCGGGACAGCCGATGGCGCCCGGACTGCGACCGCTGGCCGATGCGCTGCTCGCACGGCTGTTCCCGGGTCCGGCCGGACTCGTCACCGTACGAGCCGAGCTCCCGGATGTGCGGCCGTGGACGGCCGAAACCCCGGTCCGGTACGAGGTCGTGGTGAATTTGCGGGGACCCGACGACACGATCATCGAGACGGTCACGCAGCGGGTCGGCTTCCGGCGGGTGGCGATCAGCGACGGGAACCTGCTGGTCAACGGGCAGCGCATCTGGATCCACGGGGTCAACCGGCACGAGTTCCACCCACGCACCGGCCGCACGCTGACTCGCGCCGATCTCGAACGCGAACTCGCAGTGCTGAAGCGGCACAACATCAATGCCATCCGCACCGCACACTATCCCCCACAGCCGGAATTCCTGGACCTGACCGACGAATACGGCTTCTACGTCTTCGACGAGGCCGACATCGAATGCCACGACTACGCCGCGACCCTATGCGGCGACGCGCGCTACCTGCCCGCCTTCGTCGATCGCGCGGCGCGAATGGTGTTGCGGGACAAGAACCATCCCAGCGTGATCGCCTGGTCCCTCGGCAACGAATCGGGGTACGGCCCCAATCACGATGCCGCCGCGGGGTGGATCCGCAGCGCCGACCCCACGCGTCCGCTGCACTACGAGGGCGCCATCGCGCGGGACTGGCATGCGGGGCATTCGGCCACAGACATTGTGTGCCCGATGTATCCGACGCCCGAGGCATTGAGGATCTACGCCCGGCACCCGCACACGAGGCGACCCCTCATCATGAGCGAATACCAGCACGCCATGGGCAATTCGAACGGCTCGCTGGACGCCTACTGGGAGGCCATCCGCAGCGAACCCTATCTCCAGGGCGGCTTCATCTGGGAGCTGTGGGATCACGGTCTCGATCCGGACGGGGACGGCCGGTATCGCTACGGCGGTGATTTCGGTGAGGCCGTGCACGACGGCGAGTTCTGCATCGACGGGTTGTTGTTTCCCGATGGCACACCGCATCCCGCCATGCGTGAGGTTCGGCATATCTTCGGTCCGCTGTCCGTCACCGATACCACCGATCTGCTCGATGGGCGGCTCACCCTCCGCAACGAGCGCACGTTCGCCGACCTCGGCGATCTCGCGGTCACCGTCGCCGTGGCGACCGAAGCCGGAACCGGCCCGGAGCGGACCGTTGCGATGCCGGCGCTGGCACCGGGCGAGAAGGGAGTCGTCGAGCTGCCGACCGCGACCTCGGCCGATCTGATCGGTGCCGGAACGGTCGCACTGCATCTGTACGTCCGCACCGCCACCGACACCGTCTGGGCGGCCGCGGGTACCGAACTCGACGTCCGCCAAGTAGTCGTGCGTCCGCAGCAAACGTCCTATCCCGCAGCACCTTCCGCCAATCCGGTGCTGGATCTCGACGATGTCGGCCTGCTGCGGCATCCACTGCTGACCACCCCTCCGAAACTGTGCGTGTGGCGGGCGCCGACCGACAACGACCTGTCCCGGTTCGTGCGAGGACGATTGCTGCGCACCGGACTGGACACCGTCACCCGGACCTGCGACCAGGTGGCGCGCACCGACACGACGGCGACCATCGCCGCCAGATACCTCACCGCGGGCGGCGCCGAAATCGGCCACACCCAGCGGATCACACTGCTCGACGACGGCGTGCTGCGCTTCGACGAACTCGTCACCGTGCCCGAAAAGATCGCCGAACTCCCCAGGGTAGGAATCGAATTGCAGCTCACGCCCGGATTCGAGCGGGTCATCTGGTTCGGCGACGGGCCGCACGAGAACTATCCGGATCGCCGCGCCGCCGCACTGCTCGGCCGGTGGGACGCTGCCGTCGACGAGATGCCGGTCCCCTATCTGCGCCCGCAGGAGAACGGCGGTCGTGGCTCGGTCAGCTGGCTGTGTTTGCGGGGAGCGCACCAGGTGGCACTCGCCTTCGACCAACCGATGCAGATCTCGGTCGGCCGCAACACCATCGAGGACCTGCGGTCGCATCGGCATGTATGGGAGCTCCCGCACCGCGAAACGACGGTCGTGCATTGCGATATCGCGCACCGCGGGCTCGGCTCGGCCTCCGTCGGCCCCGATGTGCTTCCCGAATTCCGAGTAGGCCCAGGCATTTTCGCGTGGAGATGGCATCTCGCACTGGGCCAGGAAGCGCTGTCATGACCGCCCTCACCGATCCCGTCCGGCCGGGCGCCCGATTCGGGGTCACCCTCGGCGGCGCCAATTTCGGTTTGCAGCTGGTCGTGAATTCGGTGCCGCACGTGCTGATGGCCTTGCAGATCCAGGATATGGACCCGGCGCACAAGGAGATTCGGCTGGGCGTCGCGACGGCGGTGGCGGCGCTGCTCGTTGCCGTCGCACAGCCGCTGTGGGGCGTGCTGTCGGATCGATCCCGCAGCCGCTTCGGCCGCCGGACACCCTTTGTGCTGGGCGGCGCACTCATGACCGCCGCGGGGCTGCTGGCCTTGTCGGCGAGCGACACCTACACCGGTCTGCTGATCGCTTGGTGTGCGACGACGGTGGCCTTGACCGCGGTCCAGGCCACGCTCATGGCGGCGCTCCCCGATCGGGTGCCCGTGTCCGCGCGCGGTGTGTTCGCGGCGGCGGCCGGGCTCGGCGGGACACTCGGTGCGCTCGGCGGCCAGATTCTATTTGCCAAGCTCGTGGGTGGCGGCTATCTGCTCCCCTATGCGGTGGCCGCCATTATCGTCGCCGGATCGGCCGGGCTATTCGTCTGGCTGAATCCGGAACCGCCCGCCGAGCCGTCACCCCGGCCGAAATTCAGCCTGCGCTCGCTCTGGGTGAATCCGGTCGAGCACCCCGACTTCGCGTGGGTCTTCCTCAGCAGAATGTTCGTGCTGACCGGCTTTTTCATGGTCAACGGCTACCTGCTCTACATTCTCGCCGACCATCTGGGCCTGGGCCGAGACCGCGCCCTGCATCGGCTGCCGCTGGTCTCGATGGTCAGTGTGGTGACGGTGGTGATCGCCTTGGCGATCGCGGGCGTGTGGTCGGACCGGGTGGGCAGGCGCAAGCCGTTCGTCTTCTGGTCGGCGGTGTTGATGGCGGTCGGCCTGACCGTGACGGAATTCGCGACCTCCATCCCGGCCGTGGTCGTCTGCATCGTGGTGATCGCGTTGGGCTACGGCACCTTTCGCGCCATCGACGAAGCGCTGATCACACTCGTGCTGCCCGCGACGGACTCCGCCGGTCAGTACATCGGCATCGCGCACCTGTCCACTCACCTCGCCAATGCGGCGGCACCGGCGATCGCCGGTGTCACGATCGCGTTCGCCGGCGGATACGCGGTGTTCTTCCCGCTCGCCGGCGCGCTCGCCCTGGTCGGCGCCCTGTGCCTGCTGCCGCTGCGTTCCGTTCGGTAAATGCCCTCCACCAGAAGGAGATCCCCGACCGTGCATCCCAAAATCAGCGAACTGACCGATGCCGAGAAGGCCGCGCTGTGTACCGGCGCGTCGTACTGGACACTGGCCGGCGTACCCCGGCTGGGAATCGAAGGCATCACCGTCGCCGACGGACCGCACGGCCTGCGGATGCAGGACGGCGCGGTGGATCATCTCGGCATCGCCGACTCCAGACCGGCGACCTGCCTTCCTACCGCAGCCGCGCTGGCGTCGAGTTTCGACACCGGACTGATGGAACGCGTCGGTGCGGCGC
Organism: Nocardia albiluteola; assembly: GCF_018860155.1. Taxonomy (GTDB): domain Bacteria; phylum Actinomycetota; class Actinomycetes; order Mycobacteriales; family Mycobacteriaceae; genus Nocardia; species Nocardia albiluteola. Next base: position 77,351 of record NZ_JAHKNI010000004.1, on the reverse strand, counting down.
TGGCCGCGGAAGCACGCGCCGAAGGCGTATCGGTGCTGCTGGGACCGGGCATCAACATGAAGCGAAGTCCGTTGTGCGGCCGAAATTTCGAGTACTTCTCCGAAGATCCGTACGTGGCCGGCGCACTCGGCGCGGCCTATGTTCGCGGCCTGCAGTCGGGTGGGGTCGGCGCGTCGGTGAAACACTTCGCCGCCAACAACCAGGAAGACCACCGGATGACGGTGTCGGTGCAGGCGGACGAGCGCACCCTGCGCGAAATCTATTTTCCCGCCTTCGAAACCGTGATCCGCGAGGCGGCACCGTGGACGGTGATGTGCTCCTACAACCGGATCAACGACACCTACTGCTCGGAGAATCACTGGTTGCTGACCGAGCTGCTGCGGCACGAATGGGATTTCGAGGGCCTGGTCATCTCCGATTGGCTCGCCGTCAACGATCGGGCCGCCGGTGTCGCGGCGGGGTTGGACCTCGAGATGCCGCACAGTCCCGACGGGCCCGCACGGGTGCTGGCGGCCCTGAGCTCCGGCGAGTTGGACCGCGCGGATCTGGACCGTGCGGCGTCACATGTACTCGCATTGCTGGATCGGGCACATGCGGCGACCGGCCCGAGTGTCGTGGATCCCGAAGCCCATCACGCGCTCGCGCGGGAGGCCGCGCGTGAATCCGCTGTGCTGCTGAAGAATTCGGGCGCGCTGCCGTTGGCGGGGACCGGTGGTCCGCTCGTGGTGGTCGGGCCCTTCGCCGAGTCACCGCGCTATCAGGGTGCGGGTAGCTCCCGGGTGGTTCCCACCAGGTTGGACACACCGCTGGAGGCGTTGTGTGCGACCTTCACCAATCGGCGCATCCTCTACTACCCCGCCTACGACGCCGAGGCCTTGTCCGCCGTCAGTGGTGCGACCGAGGCAATCGTCTTCGCCGGGCTGCCCGAGAGCGCCGAATCGGAGGGTTTCGACCGTACGACCCTCGACCTGCCCGCTGAGCAGACGCGGTTTCTGGATGAGGCGCGCCGGCGGGCCGGTCGGCTGACCGTTGTGGTGCAAGCAGGTTCGGCGGTGACGCTGCCCTTCGCCGATCATGCGGACGCGATCCTGTTCACCGGGCTGAGCGGACAGGCCTGCGGTTCCGCGTTGGCAGAGTTGCTGAGCGGCGGGCATTCACCCTCCGGGAAGCTGGCCGAAACGCTCCCGATCGACCCGCGCCACGAGCCTGCGTACGGCGCGTTCCCCGGCGACGGCCACACAGTGGACTACCGCGAGGGGATTCTGATCGGGTACCGCTGGTACGAAACCCGTGGTCTGCCAGTCGCTTTCCCGTTCGGGCACGGCCTGACCTACACCCGTTTCGACTATTCCGATCTGGTGGTGGCGGTCGACCCCGCCGAGACGACCGCCACGGTGTCTTTCACGATCACAAATTCCGGCGACGTCACCGCCGCCGAGATCGCCCAGGTCTTTGTCGCAGATCCGGAATCGGAGTTGATGCGGCCGGTGCATGAACTGAAGGGATTCGCCCGGATTACGCTCGAACCCGGCGAATCCCGTTCTGTCACGGTGGAACTGGATCGCCGAGCCTTCGCCTATTGGCATCCGGGCAAAAGCGATTGGCATGTCGAAGGCGGCGAGTTCGTCATTCAGGTCGCCGCGTCCAGTGCCGATATCCGGCTGGCGCAGCGCATCCGGCTCTCGGGCGAACCGCTGCGCCGTCCCCTCGACGCCACCGCGCCCACCGCGGCCTGGCTCGCCGATCCCTATGTGGGCCCGCGCATTCGGGCGGTGCTGGCACGGGGCGCGGGCGGGCGGGCCGGGGTGCTGCTCGACAATCCCGACCTCGACCGTGGCCGCTACGAGACGCTGCTGGCCATGCCGTTGAACCGGCTCGGGCGTATCCACGACGTCGGGTTCGACGCCGCCGCGCTCGCCGAAATCGTCAACTCCGCACACGAAGGAAACGCATGAGAATCATCTACGTCGACGTCGACACCCTGCGCGCCGATCACACCACCCCCTACGGCTATCACCGCCCGACCACGCCGAATTTGCAACGGCTGGCGGACAAATCGGTCGTTTTCGACCGCTACTACTGTTCCGACTCCCCCTGCATGCCGTCACGAACGGCCTTGACCAGCGGGCAGTTCGGCATCACCAACGGGGTGATCGGGCACTTCGGCTCAGCCGCCCAATTCCGGCTCGACGCCGGACACGGTCCCGAACCCGACCGCCCCCTGCTGGGTCAGCTCCTGCAGTTCGGCGGCTACCACACCACCGCCATCTCGGTATTCGCCGAACGCCACCGCGCCTACTACTTCCACGGCAACTTCCGCGAATCCATCAGGGCCACCCCGAACTGGGGCGACGAGGACGCCTCGGATATCAACCGCGCGGCCTTCGATTGGCTGCACCGTCACGCCAGCCAGGACAACTGGTACCTGCACCTGACGTACTGGGAACCGCACACCAACTACACCCAGCCGGTCGAGTGGACCGAGAAGATGGCCGAATCCGGCCCCGTTCAGGCCTGGCCCGACGCCGAGACCATCGCCGCCCACGCCGAAATCTACGGCCCGCGCAGCGCATTGGACCTCAACTACTCGATGTGGGGCGCCCGCACGTCCCCGGTCCCGCACAATATGCCCGACGCCATCACCGACCGGGCCGACTTCGAACACCTGATCAACGGCTTCGACGGTGCGATCTCCTATTGGGACCACCACTTCGGGCAGCTGCTGGCGACCCTGGAAGAACTCGGCATCGCCGAGGACACCGCGATCATCGTCAGCGCCGACCACGGCGAATCCCTCGGCGAACTGGGCATGTACGCCGAACACGGGATGGCCAGCGAACCCGTCCACCGGCTGCCGCTGGTCGTCTACTGGCCCGGCGTCACCGACCGGCTCCCCGCGGACTCGCGCCGCAATGACGCGCTGCTCTACAACATCGACCTCGCCCCGACGCTCTGCGAGATGCTGGATCTTCCGAAACCCGCTGGCTGGCAAGGAGAATCGTTCGCCGCCGCCCTGCGCGGCGAAGATCTGGAGTCACGGCCCTACCTGGTGCTGGGGCACGGCGCGATGACCTACCAGCGAGCAGTGCGCACACCGGACCATCTCTACATCCGGACCTACCACCCGGGCACCTTCCGCACCGAATGGGAACAGCTCTTCCACGTCGCCGACGACCCGTATCTGACCGACAATCTCATCGATCGTGAGCCCGAACTCGCCGCGCACCTGCGCTCGTACCTGATGCAGTGGTGGGACGAGGTCGCGGGGCGTCCCGGCTGCCTGCCCGATCCGATGCAATCGACCCTCCAGGTCGGGCCCACCCTGTACAGCCAGCCCGACCGCTACGCGCAGCACCTGCGCGACACCGGCCGGGCTCATCTGGCGGAGCACATGGAAGCCAACCTGTCCGCCGTGAACGTTCCGGTCCCTTGGCACGCCCCGCACGAATCCCGCACCGCGCAGCTGGTCCGGAAATGGTCCGCCATGACCGACGTGAGTGCGCCGAGCCACTGAAATGCGTTGCGGGTGAGCACTACTCACCCGCAACGCATTTGCTCATCTGACGTCGAAGACCACGGATTGCCCGAGATCGTTCACGATCGAGCCGACGCACACCGCGAAGGTGCCGGGTTCCCGCACCCGGGCGTGCTGCTCGATCGACCAGTGCTGCAGCGGCCAGCAGCAGAAAAACCCCGACGCCAGGTAGCGCCCTTCTTCCGGCCGAGGTATCCCGGGCGCTTCCGGTCCCGCGAAGGGGTTCGGGCGGAGACCTTTCGTCTGGATGAGGTAGTCGAATCGAATGGTTTCGATTGAATAAATTATCCCGCGCATATGCCGGCTCCAGCGTATCGTCTGATCGCGGTGAATAAAGGGGCGAGAGGTTCCCTCGTTCCTGCTCCTGCCCGGATCCATTGATCTCGATGCAGTCGAAAGACTCGGTTCTGCCTCTGCAATCAGACACCGTCGACTGGTGCATGCTGTGCGATTGTGACCGAAGTTGCCTCGACAGCGCGTCAGGTATCCGCCCCCCTGCGTGCTGATACGTCGCGTGCGCGCATTTGATATTTCCCGACATTTCCATGCCACGGTTCGCGAAATCCCCGGCGATACCCGCTTATTGCAGCGGGCATTTCATCGGTCGGGGTCGGCAGATCATGGAAGGAGATTTCCGTGTATCACCCGCGCATTGTGAACATCCGTTTTCTCAGTGCCACCGCCGCGATCACCGCTATCTCGGTGATGAGCGGGCCTGCTGCTCATGCCCAGCCCGATGGCCACGATTGGGACGCGGTCGCCGCGTGCGAAAGCGGCGGGAACTGGAGCGCTGACACCGGCAACGGCTACTACGGTGGCCTGCAGTTCACCCAAGGCACTTGGGCAGCCGCCGGCGGCAGCGGGTCACCCGCACAAGCCAGCCGCGCCGAACAAATCCGTATCGCCGAGAATGTCCTGGCCACCCACGGCCGCGGTGCGTGGCCGGCGTGCGGGGCATACCTGTGACGCCTATCGTAATCCGCAAGGGCTATTGCCGTTCGCAGCCCCGGTAATCACCGATATTCCGTCGACGGTATGGGCCGCCGGGAATGCCGAGGGATCGGCGTAGCCCTGGCGGCATGAGCGCCGTGATTGTCACGGGGCAAGCAGCGACCGTTTCAGCCCGTTGTTTCTCTCCCGGATTCTCTCGGTCGGCGTGCGATGATCTGCTCCTGGGCCCACTGGGCCCACTCCTCGGTCATCGCGCAGTACCGTTTGCCCCATTCGAGGGCGATATGTCCGTATTCGGAGAAGTCGTCGTCGTCCCATTCGGTGGTTTGCTCCAGTGCGGCAAGCGCTTGCCCTCCGGCGCGTGAGCGTTCTTGGACGGTGGCCATGTGGTCCAGGGCCTGTTGCTGGGGAAGGATGCCGAGGAAGAAGATCCGCAGCAGCATCTCGTTCCGCGTGGGTGTTTTCGATTCGGTTGTGCCGAGCCAGTTTCTGAGCTCGGCGTCGCCCGCCGGGGTGAGTGCGTATTCCTTGCGGCGGCGCGGCCCCTCCTCGGACGCGGTGATCAAACCTTCCCCGGCCAGCTTCGTCAGCTCCGTGTACACCTGGGTCTGCGAGGCCGACCACACGTTGTCGAGCGAGCGGGCGAACCGCTGCAGCAGGTCGTAGCCGCTGGCCGGTTGGTCGGCCAGCAGGCCCAGCAGGGCATGCCTGAGGCTCACGACTCCACCTCGCTGGCGCTCGGCTCCGTCGTGCGCCTGGCGCGCTGTGTTGATGGTTCGCTCCGCTTCGCTCCGTTCACGACTCCACCCCGCTGGCGCTCGGCTCCGTCGTGCGCCTGGCGCGCTGTGTCGATGGCCCGCTCCGCTGCGCTCCGTTCATGGCCATCACCCTACATTGCGGTGTTGACATGTCGTAGCCGAAGTATCATGATGAACTCATATTCCGGTACCGGAATATCCGTGAACAACATGTCCATGTTGGAATATCTAGGAGTCAGCTCGTCATGTCCTACCTGCGCACCTTCGCCCCCTGGATCGTGTACGCGGTCGTGCCGGACCACTACTGGAAGTGGGCCGCACTGATCGGCATGTGCCTGTCGCTGATCGAGATCACCCGTCTGGTCCGGGCCGGCCGGGGTATCACCGGAATGGTCATCGACCTGGGCACGGGCGTGTTCTTCATCGCGCTGACGATCGTTGGGTTCGCGGACCCGAACACGCCGCTGCATCCGTACTCGCCGGCGATCTCCAGCGGTGTCCTGATGCTGGTCGCGGGGACCTCGATGGCCCTGCGCATGCCGTTCACCCTGCCGATCGCCAAGCAGTCGACGCCGCCGGAGCTGTGGTCGAACCCGGGATTCCTCCGCGCCAACTACCTCATCACCGCCGTGTGGACCGCCAGCTTCACCATCGGGTGCATCGCGCTGGCGGTGCTGGCGCACTCCGACGGGCCACGGATCGCGGTCCAGGTCGCCGCGTTCGCGATCCCGGCCACCTTCACCGTCCGCTACAGCGCGCACATGCAGGCCGTGGCGCGGCGCACGAACCCGTCCGCCGCCTAGGCCCGGCCGTTCGCACCGCCCGCGCCGGCCGCACCATCCAACCCGAATTGCGCTGCGCCGCATACACACTCAGATCAAGGATGTGCCCGTCATGAACAGCCTGGTTCCCCATCTACTCGGCAACTTCGCCCCCGTTCCCACCGAGATCAGCGCGACCGAACTGCCGGTCACCGGCGCCATCCCACCCGAATTGACCGGCTGGTACCTGCGCAACGGCCCCAACCCGCGCACCGGAAGCTCGGCACACTGGTTCGTCGGCGACGGCATGGTCCACGGCGTCCGGCTCGAAGCCGGCCGCGCCGTGGCCTACCGCAACCGGTGGGTCCGGACCACCAGATTCACCGGAGAAATACTGGGCGACAACGGCATCGACTCCCCCGACCTGACCGCCGGGGTCGCCAACACCCACGTCGTGCGGCACGCCGGACACACCTTCGCACTCGTGGAAGCGGCGCTACCGTACGAACTCGATATGCGGGCCGGCCGTGAACTCGACACCCTCGGCGCCTACGACTTCGACGGCCGCTTGCAGACCGCGATGACGGCCCACCCCAAGATCTGCCCTCGCACCGGCGAGCTGCACTTCTTCGGATACGGTGCACACCAACGCCCCTACCTGACCTACCACCGCGCCGACGCCACCGGCAATCTCGTGTACAGCAGGCCAATCGAGGTCACCGCCCCGACGATGATGCACGACTTCCACCTCACCTCCCGGCACGTCGTCTTCATGGACCTTCCGATGGTGTTCGACCCGGTGCGGGCGCAATCACCGGGAATGCCGTTCAGCTGGAACCCCGACTACGGCGCACGCCTCGGCGTCCTGGACCGCGCGCACCCCGAAACCCCGGTGCGGTGGTTCGACATCGAACCCTGCTACGTATTCCACAGCCTCAACGCACACGAAGACCCCACCGGGCAGATCCTGACCCTGCACGTGGTGCGCTACGACCACCTCGGCGACGGCGTCGCCCTGGGCGGGCGAGGCGAACTATGGCGCTGGACCATCGATCTCGCCGCCGGCACGGTCACCGAACACCAAATCGACGACCGCCCCACCGAATTCCCCCGCATCGACGACCGGCTCGCCGGCCTGCCCGCCCGGCACGGACACACCACCACCGGAGCGGTGTCCGGCGAACACGCCAGGGCGGGCGCCCTGCACCGCTACGACCTGCACTCGGACACCGCGACCAGTTACGTGTTCCCGCAGGGGCGGAACCCAGGAGAGGCCGCCTTCGCCCCCGCCGACGACAACCCCGGCGGACCCGGCTGGCTGCTCACCTATGTGTACGACGCGGCAACCGACCGCAGCGACCTGGTCATCCTGGACGCCGACGACATCGCGGCGGGTCCGGTCGCCGAGATCCACCTGCCGCGGCGCGTGCCCGCCGGATTCCACGGCAACTGGCTCCCCGACAACCCCGCACTGATCTCCGGCGGCCACGCCGCCTAGCTGCGGCGACACTCACCGACAGTGATCGGCTTGCGGCCACCCGGCCCGCAAGCCGATCGTTCGACTTGGCCATGGTGGCTCCGACCGCTGTGCGACGCCGCTGTACCCGCCGCCCCAACGGTTTGATCCGTCACGGACCGGCGGGCCGTCGACCGATCCGCGCAGGGGGCACTTGCTGGTGAGGCATGGACGTGTCAGCGGTAGGAGCCGCTGCGCAGATCGGTAATGGCGTCGAGGCCGTGGGGCCGCCAGCCGAATCGCTCACGCGCCGCCTCGCCGCTGACCGATTGGTCCAGGGCCAGCGCGTCCGCGAACGCCCCGCCCAGTTCGGCCCTGGCCTCGCTCAACGGCCAGACCGTCGGCGCGGTCAGCACGCCCGCCGCTGCGCCCGCCGCTGCGGTCAATTCCCGGACGGGAACCGCGGACTGGGTGACACCGTGCCACATCGTTCGGGCCGGTGCATGCTCGACAACCTCGCGGAACAGATCCCCGAGATCCTCGATGTGGACCATCGGCCACCTCACGGTCGCGTCCCCGATCATCAGCGGAGCACCGTGTTTGCGGGCCAGGTCGATCAGCAGCGCGGGGATTCCCCCGCCCCGGCCGTGGATGATGCCGGGCCGGATCACCGTCGAGCGCACGCCCGCCGCGGCGAGGTCGAGCACTCGTTGCTCGATCCCGGGCCGGTAGCCCACGATCGGGATCGGGTTGACCGGGAAGTGTTCGTCCGCAGTCTCGTGCCCCGTGGCACCCAATACCCAGACGCCGCTGGTGTAGACGAAGGGCCGTCCGGTTCCGTGCAGCGGCTCACTCAAAGCGTCGACGGCCGCGGCATCCACGGCGGCATCCCCGGTCGGCACACCCGCGTGGATCACCGCGCCGATGTCGGGTGTCACCGCTGTGGCGAGGGAGTCCGGGTCGGTGAGATCGCCGGTCCGCTGTTCGTAGCCGTGGGCCGGCGCCGCGCGGCCGGGCCGCACCAGAGCCACGACGTCGTGCCCCGCATTCGACAGTCGTTCCGCGACAACGGAACCCAGATAGCCGGTAGCCCCGGCGATCAATACACGCATGATTCTCGCACCCTTAGTAGCGAACGGACGATCGGACGTGGCCGGAGCGATGGCGTCCCGGACACGGGCTGCCGCTCGAGACTCGTGGCTTCCATCCGGATGGGCGGGATCAAGGATGGCCGCACCCGCTGAGACGGCACTGTCAGCGACTGACAGCCCGGTGTCCGTGGTCGAGCAGGCACTGGCCACCTGGGGAACCCAACCGTGCGTGTACTTCCTCGCCTACCGCGCCTTGCACAATCACAACTAGGCGGCCGGTGTGCAGCCGGCTCGGCCTGAACAGAGCGCCGCGGAGGCCTGAAATCAGCGCCCGGCGGCCCGGCCGCATTACCTAGGCTTCGGCCGCCGCGCCCTTTTCGCGACACGAAGTCCGACTCCTGGCAGCCCCTTGTGTGCGCCGTGTTTGGAGGCGCGGGTCATGACCAAATCCCCTACGCGCAGCGGCTTGTTGAAGTTCGCTGGTACGTACGCCAAGATCCGGGCCGGAGCATCGCCGGGGGAGACGACAGGCGTGAGGGAAACGACCCGCGGCAGCACCAATAGTTTCGCATGGCCGTATGACGCTGAATCCGGCATGAAATCGGCGACTATGAAGCTACCGGCACGTCGGTTGCGATCCCCCATGTATCGACCGTAGGTGCGCCTGGAAAGAGGGTTGATCCTCGCGGCTTCACCGCGTCCCTGACCTTCATCCTTCATTGCCCTCACCCTTCCTGCGAGTTGTCTCACGAACGGGATGTCGAACCGAATGACCGGCCTGGGTATAACTACTGCTCAGCATCCCACTCACCTCGATCCGACTGTGGTGAAACGGGCAACTGTGGTGAAACGGGCAACCGAGTGCGCTGCACGCTCCCGTCCTTCTCACCGAGATGCTGGTCGGCGCCGTGGCCGGAGGCCTAGCGGGTATCCGCGCGCAGCAACGTCACAGGTGCAAGATCATCCGATCGTGGCTGCCTTCGATGTCTGCCGCCGTCCCCGGCCGCCCCTGCCCGGCTCCAGTCCCCGGTAAAACGTCGTAATTCGTCGGTCGGATTCGCGACGCTGCCTCGTAGGCGCGCGCAGAACGCATCCAGTGAGCCGTACCGAGCCTGGATCGTTGCCACCAGCAACGACGCCGCCGCGTCCCGCGCCATCAGGATCCTTTCGTTTACCTGGCAATCCGAATTGCTCTCGTGTGGACCGCGCCCCGCCCGTCCGGCGGCCCCGCCGGTCGCCTCAGCGGTTGCGTGCTGAGGGAGCGACTCGGACGAGGCCGCCACCGTCGCGGGCCAACTCGTATGTCTTCCACCCGATCTCGCGACGGTGAACGCCACGCTACCCATCGTCCACCCAATTCCGCTAACCCGCTGGCGAGTCGTCCGGCGTGCCATAACAGAAAGGGATGATCCAGACAGCAACAACGCAGCGATCACGAGGGCCGGGTGGGCTAGCGCCGGGGCAGGCTTTCCAGGGCCGCCTGCGCGGGGGCGTAGCCGGCTCGAGCGGATTTGCGGTACACGCGTTCGGCGGCGTCCGTGCGCCCCAGGGATTTCCATTGGTCGCCCAGGGCTTTCAGGGCGACCATGTCGCCGTCCTGTTCCACCTCGCGGTAGAGGTGCTCAGCGCGGTCGTCCTCGCCCCGCGCCTCGTGAACCGTTGCCAGATGGACCTTTCCGAGGATGTGGCCGTGGTCGACGTAGCGTCGGTACCAGTAGGCGGCCTGGCTGAGATCACCCGCCTTCATGCACATGTGGCCCAGGGTGAGCATCGAGAGCGTTTCGCCGCTCTCGGCGGCCTGCCGGTGCCAGCGTTCGGCTTCGGCTCGGGCGCCTCGCTTTTCGAGGAGTCGAGCCAGGAAGGATATGGCGACGGCGTCGTTCATCGCCGCGGCCTGGCGGAGCAGCCGTTCGGCTTCACCTATATCGCCGCGCTTCTGATGATCGCGGGCACGGGCCAGCAGCTGGCCGACCTCGCCACGCCTACGGCGGGCTCCCGATGATCGTGAATTTCTCTTGGGGATTTCCTGTTTCGGTGGGAGATCCGGAGGCGTCCGGGACTCGAGCAGTGTCAACGCCTGGGGGATGGAGGGGCGTAGCTCCGGCTGTTTGTCCATCAGCCGCGTGATGAGCGGCAGGAGTCGTCCGGCACGCGCGGGCGGGTCAGCCGTACCGAACATCACCGCTTTCATCGTTCCGTGAATGGTGTCGCGGCGAAACGGGGAGACCCCTTCCACCGCGTGGTAAAGCGTGACACCGAGGGAGTACAGGTCACCAGCCAGTGTGCCTTCCCCGTCGATGCGTTCGGGGGCCATGTACTCGAACGAACCGATAAGCGTCTCCTTGGCGGTCAGCGTGTGATCGGAATGGTGGCGGGCGGTCCCGAAATCCGTGAGCAGCACCTCGCCACCGGTGGCGAGCAGGATATTGCCCGGCTTGACATCGCGGTGGACCACGCCGGCATCGTGCGCGGCCCGCAGGGCCCGCAACATGGCGGCGGCGACGGTGGTGACTTCCGCGACGGCCATCCGCCCGTCGCCGTCGAGTCGCTGCTTCAGCGATCGGCCGGACACCAGGGGCATGACGATCCAGGGCGTCACGCCGTCGGTGACGACATCGACGACGCCGACGATATTCGGATGATCGCTCAGCCGAGCGGCATTGCGGGCCTCCCGTTCGGCGCGCGCGACTCGCTCGGCGTGCTCCGTGCTCGATTCGGCCTGCGGGAGCAGCACTTCCTTCACCGCGACCTCGACCTGCGCCTGCTCGTCGCGCGCTCTCCACACGGTCCCGAACCCACCACTGCCCAGCTTTTCGATCAACCGGTAGCGGCCGGAGAGCATCCAGCCCGGTCGTCCCAGCGCCGACATAGGGCCCCCAGCAGTTTTGTGCCACAGCAACTTCGGAACCAGTCAACCGTACCCCGTATCGACCGGCTACGACCCGAGGGCCACAGCCGTGACGACGCGTACAGAGTGGGCAACGTCGTTACGGTCCGATGCCGTCGGGTCGGCGGCGCGGGTGGTGTCCTTCTTGATCCGGGGCACGACGAAGATCGGGCAGACTGGGCGGGCCCGAACATGCAGAGTCCCCACGCAACCCCATGGGAGGCACGAGTGTCCAATTTCGAGCAGGCATTTCTCGACAGTATTCCCCTATCGCTGAAAAGAGCTGCGCTGCAGACGGTTCTGAGCCTCCCACGCCCGATCCGGCGGGCGATCGCGAGACCGGCCGCGCATGTCGACGGTCAGGAGCAGGATCTCGACGCCCAGCTTCTCGTTCGCCTCATGCGCCTCGCGGGCATGAAGTTGTTCTCCGATCCGATCGACCGGGCGCGGATCGACACCGTTGAGGGCTCGAGCCTCGTCGGCGGCCGTCCGGCCGGGCCCGGTATGGCCATCAGGGATATCACGATCCCGGCGGGCGATCACGACATTCCGGCGACCCTGTACTGCCCATCAGGTGTGTCGGTCGGCTCGGGTCTGCTCGTGTTCTATCACGGCGGCGGCTGGAGCGTCGGGTCGCGCCGCAGCCATGAGCCGATCGCGCGCTTCCTCGCCGCGCACGCCGACGTCCGGGTGCTGTCTATCGAATATCGTCTCGCACCGGAGAATCCGTTCCCGGCCGCCGTCGACGATGCGGTGACAGCCTTCGGTTATGCGCACGCCCACGCGGCCGAGCTGGGCGCCGACCCCGACCGAATCGCCGTCGGCGGCGACAGCGCCGGGGGCAACCTCGCGGCCGTCGTCGCGCAGCACACGGCGCACGCGGGCGGACCAGCACCGGCATTCCAGCTACTCATCTATCCCGCAACGGATTTCGAGGCGGATAACGCATCACGGAGCCTGTTCGCCACGGGCTTCCTCCTGACCGCGGAGGACCTCCAATGGGGGCGACGGACATACATACCCGCCGGCGCCGACCCCGCGAATCCTCGGCTCTCACCCCTGCGAGGCGACGTCACCGGCGTCGCTCCCGCACACATCGCCACCGCGGGTTTCGACCCGCTGCGCGATGAGGGCGAAGGCTATGCCGACAAGCTGGCGGCGGCCGGAGTCACGGTCACCCGGCGCCGCCACTCGAGCCTGCCGCACGGATACCTGAACTTCCTGTGCCTCGGCGCGGTACAGCAGGCCGCCCTGGACACCGCGCGCGCACTGGCGGCGGGTCTCGCACCCCGCCCTCGAGACTAGGCGGCCCCGGCCATCTCCCCCGAATGGGTGAAGACCCGAGGGCGCACCGGCTGCGATCATGATCACGTGCGCGGCCGAACGCAGGTTGTGCATCTCGAAAAGCGCTGGAGCGCAGCGTTATACGAAGGAATCGGTGATCATGCCTCATTTTCCCGCCGCTGACGGAACGATGCTCGCCTACGAGGAGTACGGGACCGGCCCGACGCTGGTCTTCCTGGCGGGATGGACGCTGCACACCGAGATGTGGGAGAACCAGCTCCCGTACTTCGCCGACCGCGGGTATCGCTGTGTGCTGATGGACCGGCGCGGTCACGGCCGGTCCGATCGCCCGGCCACCGGATACGACGCCGACACCCGCGCCGATGATGTCGCGGCGCTGCTGGAACATCTGGATCTGACCGACGTCACGCTGATCGGGCATTCCACCGGCGGCGCCGAGGCGGTCCACTATCTGGCCCGGCACGGGCAGCGGCGGGCGCGCGGGCTGGTGCTGCTGGCGGCGGCGACGCCGCGCCTGCGCTGGGCCGAGGACTATCCGATGGGTGTGCCGGCCGCGGCGCTGGATCGGTCCATCGCGGAACTGCGCGCCGACCGCGCGAAATGGATGGTCGACCGGGGCCACGGCTACTTCGCCACGCATCTGGGCAACAACGTGTCCGCGGCGCGGATCGAGCAGGAGATCCGGCGCTGCCTGTCGGCCACCCAGTTCGCCGCCATCCGGATCCAGGAGGCGGTCTTCGCCAGTGATATGCGCTCCAAGCTTCCGGATATCACGATTCCGGTGCTGCTGCTGCACGGCCACGCCGATCAGTCGATCCCGATCGATCCCACCAGCCGGGTCGCGGTGGGGCTGTTCCCGAATGCGGAGTCCCGGCTTCGTAGAATCGGCGGGAAACGCGGGAACGGACTGGTGAATCGCGCGGGTAGCCGGCACAGCGTTGAAATCCCTTGGAAGACTCTCCCTTTGACGGGGATGCACCGGAGTAGAGCAGAGTGTGGAGTATGAGCGAATCGGATGACATCAAGGTCGAGCGACAGGACGACTTCGACATCTATCGACCGGCGGACCGCGAAGGTTCGCTGCCCGCGGTGATGTTCGTGCACGGACCCGCCCCCGCCGGCAGGCGACCGCGCGAATCGCCGTTCTTCGCGGGCTACGGCAGGCTGCTGGCCGGACGAGGCCTGGCCGCGGTGGTCCCGGACGTGCGGTATCAGGGCCTCGACGACTGGCCGCCGAACACGATGTGGCCGCCGCGCGTCGACTGGAGCGGCACCGCGAAATGGCTGGCGGCAGTGGTGGATCGGATCCGCCAGCAGCCGGGCATCGATTCCGACCGGATAGCGATCTGGGCATTCTCCGGTGGCGGCATGCTCACCGGTTCCTGGCTGGCCGAGTCGCCCACGTGGCTGCAATGCCTGGCCCTGACCTACCCGGTGCTGGGCGATCAAACTCCGGATTCGACCGCCCCCGCCCCGAGCGATCTGGTCCGCCCGGGCCGTCCGATCGTGCTCACCCGAGTCGGCCGGGAGCGCCCCGAAATCCAGGCGACCGTGGACCGCTTCCTCGCCCACGCCGAGCAGGTCGGCTCGGCCGTCGAGGTGATCGATGTTCCCGAGGCGGGCCACGGCTTCGATGCCACTGTGCCCGAGCTGAAGTCGTGCCAACCGGTGCTGTCGGCGGCCGATTTCGTGACGCAACACCTCACCGCGCAGCCGATGTGATGGACACTACTGTGCGGTAGTCCTTGCCGAAGAGGGCAATTCGCGCTTGGAGGTCCCCGCCAGAGACAGCCGGAACTGTCGCAGCACAAGGATCGCGGTTGCGCCGAATCCGATGCACAGGCCCAGCCACACGCCGTAACCGCGCCAGTGCAGGCCGTAGGCGAACAGTGCCATCGCCGGAATGCCGATGGCCCAGTAGCCGATCAGGGTGCTGCGTAATCCGGCCTTGGTGTTGCCGAGCCCGCGCAGCAGGCCGACGCAGACGTTCTGGGCGCCCTTGCAGTACTGGTGGGCGATGGCGAACCAGAGGAGCGTGCTCGCGGTCGCCACGATTTCCGGTCCATCGCCGGCGCGCAGGAAGGGGGCGAGGATCACGGTGGGGGCGGCGATGTAGATCACCCCGAAGACGGTCATGGCGACCACGCTGACGGTGAGCGCGCGGCGGGCGATCGTGCGCGCCGCGGATCGCTCGCCCCGCGCCACCTCCCGGCTCACCAGAATCGACGAGCCGTGGGAGAGGCCGATATTCAGCTGATACACGATGTAGGCGAGCTGATTGACGACGTTACTGGCCGCCAGCATCGCCGGCCCGAAGGCGCCCATCAGCACCGTGGCGACCGAGGTGATCGCGGCCTCCGAACCGTAGGTGAACGCGATCGGCGTCCCCATCCTCACGATCCGGCGCGCCACCGCGGGATCGAAGCGCCACCAGTCCAGGGCGAGCAGGCCGGTGAGTTCGGTGTCCCGGCGCACCCGCCGGTAGAACACCGCGAGCGTGAAGACCTGAACGCAGCTGGTGGACAGGCCGATACCGGTCAGGCCCAGGGCGGGCACGCCCAGCCAGCCGTAGATGAACACGGCATCGAGCAGCGCGTTGACTCCGATCGACACGATCGTCACCCGCAGCAGCGAGCCGGGGCGACGCATGCCGACGGTGAACTGCCGCAACACATTCAGCCACAGCATCGGCAGCAGCCCGGGCGCCAGCGCGATCATCATCGGCCGGGCCCGGTCCACGATGTCGTGCCGCTGCCCGAACCACGGCAGCGCGAAACCGAGTCCGATCAGGACGGCCGCCCCGGCGATCGCGACACCGGTCGCGACCAGGAACGCCGACCGCACCAGCTCCCGGATCTCGGCGTGCGCCCGATCGTCCAATTCCGCACTGCCGGTTCGTCTCTCCGCCCGGCCGACGGCCGCGGCGACCTGGTTGCCGACGCCGGTGACCATGCCCACGCACATGGTGCGCAATTGGTTGTACAGCAGCACGGCCAGCCCGCCCGCCGCGACCGCCAGCACGCCGATCAGGCCCATCATCGCCAGATCGACCGTGGTCAGCGCGACCTGGGCGAGCTGGATGCCGGCGATCGGCAGGGACAGGGCGATCACCGGCCGGTAGTCGCGTACCACCGTGCCGAGACTGCTCCTCATGCGCTCGCCCGTTGCCGCCGATCGCCGGCGGCGATCCGGACCGAATCGGCGTAGGCGTTGAGTAACCGGTAAAGGCGTTGGTGTGCAGCCTCGTTGAGGAGTTGGCGCGCGCGCAGCCACTCGTCGTCGTAGATGGTGTCCAGATACTTCTCCCCGGCGTCGCACACGAGCACGACGACGGTGCTGCCGGCCGGCAGCACGGCGAGGCGGCGCAGCGCTACATGCACCGCGGCCCCGGCGGTGCCGCCGACCAGCAGCCCGGTGCGGCGGGCCACGACCCGCGCGCTGGTGAAGGCGTCGATATCGCTGACCTGCAACCCCTCATCGATGCAGGTGTAGTCGACATTGGCGCCGATGGTGAAGCCCGGCGGACTACCGGCCCCGGTCTGCCAGTACGGGCCGCCGGGACCGCCGAAAATAATCGAACCCGCGGGCTCGACCCCGATCGTGGTGACCGACGCACCGAGGCGACGCAGTTCCCTGGTCGTCCCGCACAGCGAGCCCCCGGTGCCGACCGCACCGATGAGATGGTCGATGCTCGGCAGGGCATCGAACAATTCCCGCGCCAGCTCGGCATAGCCGGCGCAGTTCCCAGGATTGTTGTGCTGATCGGGACGGAAAGCCCCGGTGCGCCTGGCGATCTCGTCCGCCACCCGGCGGCGCTCGACGGTGCTGGGCCCGCCCGCGCCGGACGAATCGACGAACACCAGCTCGGCCCCGGTGGCGGCCATGGCCCGGAGTTTGTCCTTGCTGGCATGGCCGTCGACCACGGCGGTGAACCGGTAGCCACGTTCCAGCGCGATCAGCGCCAGACCGAGACCGGTATTGCCCGAGGTGGGTTCGACGATGTGGCCACCCGGCCGCAGGGCGCCGGATCGCTCGGCATCCTCGATCATCCGGCGAGCTATCCGGACCTTGCCGGACCCGGTGGGATTGAACTGCTCGAGCTTGAGCACCAGCCGGGTACCGGTTCCGGTGCGGGCGAGTTCGAGCAGGGGCGTGTTGCCGATCAGGTCGGAGGCCCGATCGGGCACTACCGCGGCCGGCCGGTTGAGAGTGGTCAGCATTGGGGCGAAAGTCCTTCGGGTAGTGGGAATCTGGTCACGATGCGTCGTAGGCCCAGGTGTGTCGCCCGTCGCGGTGTTCGATGCGGATCTTGGGCGGCAGCGGGAGCTGGTGGAACTCGCTCTCGTTCTTGTCCATCTGGTAGCCGGCGGTATTGGGGTAGATGATCAGGTCGCCGTAGCGCGGGCGGCGCGGGAGGCTGATCTTGCGCCAGGTGAGCACGTCGTACTCCATACAGCTGGCGCCGCCGATGAACGCCTCGACCGGACCGGTGGACTCCGCCGAATCCGCCTGCCACAGAATGGGTTCGGGGAGGAACTCACTACCCTTCCATTGCTCCGAGACGCTCATGCTCACGCCACCGACCGCTACCACGCCGTGGTCGCCGCGTTCCTTGTAGCCCTGCACCGGGAAGACCGAGAATCCGCCCTGGTCGAGCAGCGCCCGGCCGGGTTCGCAGTAGAGCCGCGTGCCGGTCTCCGCGAATCGGCGCCCGACCCGCTGCACAATGGCGCCGAGCATGTCCGCGCCGGTCGGCGCCTGGTGATACGGATAGAACTTCGCGAATTTCTTACGACCGTGGAACCATTCGTCTCGGTAGCCCTCCTGGAATCGCTGCCAGTCGGCGGAATCGACATAGCTGCAGGCGAATCCGCCGCCGATGGAGACCGATGTGGCCGCGAGTCCGCGGGCACGAGCCGCCAGGCAGGCGTCGACGAGCCGATCGGCGAGCTCGGCACGGGGCTCCACCTGGTAGCCGTCGAGATGGAACGAGAAGCCCTCCATCGTGATCGCCGCCACGGCCTGCACGCAACGGTCGAGCGCCCGGCTCAATTGCGTTGCGTCGAGCCCGAATCGACTGTCGGGATTCACTTCTGGCAAGACCCGCAACAGGATTCGCGCCGAGCAGTCCAGCTCGATCAGCCGATCGAGTTCGTCGAGGTGGTCGACGGCGATCAGACAGCCGTGCCTGGCGGCCAGCCACAGCAGCTCATCGGCCTTCGCCGCCCCGGTGACAACGATGTCGCAGCCCCGAATGCCGTGCGCCAGAGCATGAACGAGTTCGGGCGCACTGGCCACGTCGACGCCGCCGTCGCGAGCGGCACATTCGTGCAGCCAGCCGCCGGCCTTGTTTGCCTTCTTGCCGAAATAGATCTGCCCATCCACCCCGGCGGAGCGCAGGACGGCCTGGAACGCTTCCAGATTCGTTCCGAACCGGTCCGGGTTGATCACGTGGAACGGCCCGCGCACCGCCCGGGCGATGTCGCCCAGCAGCACCGGGTCGGCCTGGGCCCGCAGCGCCCAATCCGCTTGCAGGGCCGGGAGTGCGGGACCGACGCTCGATGCGGTGGGTGCCGAAGGCATCGCCGCGGTGGTAACAGTCACTGCCACAGCTCCACTCGCTGTCCGCGCCCGGCCGCGATGGCGCGGGTGGCGAGCGCGTGCGCTACGGGGATGTCGGTGATGATCATGCCGCTGGAGAAGGCGAATACCCGATCGTCCGAGGTACGCCGGCCCGGCGCCCGACCGGCCAGGATGTCGGGAACCACGGCGTCGATGTGCGCGGGGCCGTCTTCTCCGGCCAATCGCGTTCCGGTGACGCCCAATTGGCCGACGCTGGTGGTCACGGTGTAGTCGGCATCGCGCAGGGCCCCGGCGGCCACGCCCTTGCTGGCCACCGAGATCAGCAGGCCGCCGGGCGGCAGCCAGCCGGTCTGCACGGGCGGATGCGCGGCCCGGCCCGAGGCCACCACCACGATGTCGGAGGCGGCCACGGCCGCGGGCACATCCTCGACCAGCTCGATCTCGCGATCCGGGAAGTGTTCATCGAAAGTCTTGCACGACAGGGCGATACCATCCGGATGGGTACCGAACAGCCGCAGCCGCTCCAGCTCGGGCAGCGCGGTGAGCAGGTACGGGAGGGTGTTCACGCCCTGCACGCCGGTGCCGATCATGAGCGCGGATTTCGCACCCGGTTTCGCGCAAGCGCGGGCGATCAACGCCGTCGTCGCCGGGGTCCGGGACGCTCCGACGCGCTGGCAATCCATCAGCGCGAAGGGCCGGCCGGTCGAATCGTCGTACAAACTGATTGTGGTGTAGTACTTCTCGTTGGTCTGGCTGCCCTGACGATACGAGGTCTTGAAGCCGAGATGCTCGAGGACTCCGTCATAGCCGAGCATCGCGTACGACACCGAGTCCCGGGCCTCGTCGGGCAGCGGCATCATCAACTTGGTGGGGCATCGAGACTGGCCTCCGGCCAGGGCCAGATAGCCGTCCTCGACGGCGCTGATTACATCGCTGGGCGGTATGCGCAGGTCGGCGAGGTCGCTGCGGGTGAGGATGTGCATGAATTCCGGTCCGATCTTGGTGCTCCGAGGGCGAGACAGAAACGCAAGAGGTGAAGTTAGCCTTACCTAAACTATTTCGCAACACCCCCTCAGCCGATCCAGCCTCACCGAGCTGGAATGTCGACCCGCCGAGCATTCCGGACCCGCGCGTACCACTCCCGACAATCAATCCGGCGGTCGAGTCCAGCGCTCACCATCGTCGAAGAACCTGCGCCACAACATCATCGCGGCCTCGATACCCGGGCAAGCCATCGCCGTCACGAGCCGCCCACTTCCAGAGATCCCCGGCCTCGGGTTGATTCTTGCGAAGAAGTATGAGCATCTTATTAGGCAAGGGTCACCTAAGTTGTTGGTACCTGCCATGCTCCGAGCGAGCATGGCGTTTCGAGCACTGAATGAGGGCTTCATGATCAGTTCTGACCAGCACGATCGGCGTGGCCGCGGATCGGGGCCAGCGGTGCGGCGCCGCCCTTCGCTCCGGCGCACACGCCATTTCTCGCGGGTGATCCTCCTGATGGTGCTGAGCCTGGTCGCGGTCGCGGCCGGTTGTACCGGCGCCTCGGAGCCCGGCTCGCCGGGCGAACGGAGCGGACCTGCCGTCGAGATCACCGATGTCCTGGGTCGGCACGTCACCGTGAAGGCGCCGTCGGCCCGCATTCTGGTCGACGGTTCGCGCCTGCTCTACACGACCTCGCTGCTGGACAAGCAGAATCCGGTCCGGCGGATCGTCGGCTGGCCGAAAGACCTGCTGGACAACGACCCCGGTACCTACCAGACGTATCTGCGGCAGTTTCCACAGCTCGCCGGCATACCCACTATCGGCGAGCTCTACGACGGGTCGTTCTCGGTGGAGCAGGCGATCGCGCTCCGCCCGGATGTGTTCGTAGCCAGTGCCTCCGCGTTCAAGACGGCCCAGGATGCCGGGGTCATCGACCGCCTCGGAAAGGTCGGCATTCCAACGGTATTCATCGATTACTTCGTCGACCCGATCAAGAACACCGTGCCCAGCGTCGAGCTCATGGGCGCGTTGCTGGACCGCAAGGCCGAGGCCGCGAACTTCATCGCGTACTACCGATCGGCCGTGGACGGTGTCCGGTCACGTCTGGACGCCGCGAAGCAACCGGCCACCGCGACATTCCTGTGGCGCGCTCCGGGCTACTTCGATTGCTGTTCCTCGTTCGCCCGTTCCAACCTGGCCGCGATCGTGAACTATGCCGGCGGGGAGAATCTGGCGGACGACCTGCTGCCGGGCCAGCAGGGCAGCATCTCACCCGAGACGGTCCTGTCGCGCAATCCGCAGGTCGTCATCGCCACGGGCGCCAACTGGGCACCGAACACTCCGGCCAAACCGGGTTCGTTCGTTCCGCTGGGCTATGACCAGTCACCGGCGCGGGCACAGGCTCAACTGCGGGCGATCATCGATCGGCAGGCGGGTTTTTCCCAGTTGGGAGCGGTGCAGCAGCACCGCACCTACGCGGTCTGGCACCACTTCTACGACTCGCCGTACAACTTCCTGGCCATCCAGTGGTTCGCGAAGTGGATGCATCCCGACCTGTTCGCCGACGTGGATCCCGATGCGGGTTTGCGGGCACTGCACGAGAAGTTCCTTCCGGTCCCGGTCGGCGGGGCGTTCTGGGCGGAGCTGTCATGACCACCAGGGACGTGCCGATGACGTCGACGGATGCCGCCGCGTCGCAGGGACCGCATCTCACAGTCTCACCGGCGCTGCGGGCTGCGCGGACCACACGGGAGTATCGAGGGGTCGTTCGTCGGCGGGGGCTGCTGGTGGCGAGCCTGCTGCTGCTGACGGTGGTGTTGTTCGTCGCGGATGTGGGGGTCGGCGGGAGCGGGCTGCGCCTGCCCGAGCTGCTGCGGGGGGTGTTCACGCCGTGGAGCGCGCCCGAGATCGTGCGCCAGATCGTGTGGAACATCCGGATGCCGATGTCCGTCGCGGGGCTGCTGGTCGGCGCCGCGCTCGCGGTCGCGGGCGTGCAGATGCAGACGATCCTGAACAATCCGCTCGCCGAGCCCTACACCTTGGGGATCTCGGCGGCGGCCGGGTTCGGCGCCGCGTTGAACGTGGTCCTCGGGGTCACGGTGATCCCGCTGGTCGGGCCGATGCTGAGTATGGCCGGCACGGCCTGGATCTTCGCGATGATCGCCTGCGCGGTGATCCTGGGTTTCAGCCTAGTCCGCGGCGCGAGCACCGAGACCATGATCCTGCTGGGAATCGCGATGGTCTTCCTGTTCACCGCCCTGCTGTCGCTGATGCAGTACGTGGCCTCGGACGCGCAACTGCAGCAGGTGGTGTTCTGGACCATGGGCAGTCTCGGCCGGGCCGACTGGCCGCAGGTCGCGCTGCTCGCGGTGGTCTGCTGCGCGATCACCCCCCTGTTTCGCCGCTCGGCCTGGACACTGACCGCGTTGCGGCTCGGTGACGACCGGGCGCGGGCACTCGGCGTGTCCGTCGAACGCACCAGAATGTGGGTGCTGCTCGGGGTGTCGGTGCTGGCCGCGACCGCGGTCGCCATCGCCGGCTCGATCGGGTTCGTGGGACTGGTCGGGCCGCACGCCGCCCGCATGCTGGTCGGTGAGAACCAGCGGCACCTGCTGCCCGCGTCCGCGCTGTGCGGCGCGATCCTCCTGTGCGGCGCCTCGATCGCCAGCAAACTCCTGGTACCCGGTGTGATCGTCCCGGTGGGCATCATCACCTCGATCGTCGGTGTACCGGTCTTCCTGCTGCTCATCCTCGCCAAGAGGCGGCAGCTGTGGACGTAGAGCTGGCGGTCGAGGGACTCACCTTCGGATACGGCGACACCCCGATCCTGCGGGAGATCACACTGCCCGTCGTGCGCTCCGGGACGGTGACCGCGCTGGTCGGCCCGAATGCCACGGGCAAGTCGACTCTGCTGCGGTGCATCGCCGGTCTGCACCGCGCGACCGGAAGTATCCGCGTCGACGGTGACCGCGCGGTCGATACGCGCCCCGCCGGACGGATGCTGCGCCGGCTCGCCCGGTCGGGGACTGCGCACGACCAGATTCTGTACACCCCGCAGGAAACCCCGCCGGCCAGCTCGATCACGGTGTTCGAGGCCGTGCTGCTGGCCCGTCGAGGCCGGCTGAAACCTCGCGCCGACGCCGCGGTCCTCGATCGGATCGGGCAGGTTCTCACCCAGCTCGACCTCGACGAACTGTCCACCAGACCGATCTCGGATCTGTCGGGCGGACAACGGCAATTGGTCAGTCTGGCCCAAGCGGTGGTCCGGCAGCCCACGGTGCTACTGCTCGACGAACCGACCAGCAATCTCGACCTGCGCAACCAACTGCAGATTCTCACGCTCATCCGGCACCTGGCGCGGTCGCAACCCGCCGCGGTCATCATCACCGTGCACGACCTCGCCCTGGCCGCGCGCTTCGCCGATCAGATCGTCGTACTGCACAAGGGCGCCGTCCACTCGGCGGGCCCGCCGGCGGAGACGATCACCGAAGCGATGCTGCGGGAGGTTTATCAGGTCGAGGCCACCGTGCATCCGATGCCGGACGGAGCGCTGAATGTGGCTGCCAGGAGCAGCATCTGACGCCGGGCGCCAGCGCCTCACAGATCCCATGACCGGCGCATTTGTCGTGGTCGACAGCAACTTTCATGAGGTGCGACCCTTCGCGATCCGGCGGTCGTAGGCGGCACGACCGGCATTGCTGGTGAGGAATACCCGGTCCAGGCCCACCTGCCGGCTCAGCCATCGAGCCAGCGGCCGGGGCAGATGCATCCAGGCCGCTGACGCGCCCGACAGCCGCCTGGGCACCACCGCGGATCGCTTGCCCTTACGCAGCACCTTGACCACGGTGTCCGCAATCCGCTGCGGTGGAACGGGATCCATCCCCCGGCCCGGTTGCAGCCCGTCGATCAGCTCGGTCGCGGCGAAGGACGGCAGGACGGTCGACACCCGCACGTCACTGTCACAGAGTTCGGCGTCGAGCGCTTCCCCGAATCCGACGACGCCGAACTTGGTGCCGCTGTACACGGCCATCCCGGCGGCGGGGATGCGGCCCGCCACCGAGGCGATGTTGACGATGCGCCCGCCACCGCGAGTCACCATGCCACGCGCGATAATTCGGGAGCACTCGATGACCCCGAGCAGATTGATCTCGACCGAACGCCGGATCACCCGCGGGTCCTGTTCGAGCAGCGAACCCACCGGCATGATGCCGGCGTTGTTGACCCACACGTCGATCGGCCCGATCTGCTCCTCGACGAGGGCTCGGAAACCGGCGATCGAATACGGGTCGGTGACATCGAGATATCCGCCCAGTACACCGAGTTGCCCTGCGGTCGTGGCGAGTTCGTCGGCATCGATGTCCCCGATGGCGACCCTGGCACCCGCATCGCGCAACGCGGCCGCCGTCGCGCGGCCGATACCCCGGGCGCCGCCGGTGACTACGGCGACGCGCCCCGTCAGATCCATGCCCTTCACTGGAAAATTCCTATCGGATTCGCTGGGAGATTCGCAGGCGCAGTTCGGTGACTCGCCGCAGCGCGGTGAGCGCGAGCCCGCGCATGCGATCGGGATACGGGGTGGGAAAGCGTTGCGCGGTGATGGTCTGCGGTTCGGTGTAACGCACGATCCCGTCGCGGCCGTGGCGCCGCCCGAGTCCGCTCTGCCGCATTCCGCCCATCGGGGCGTGCAGCGACGCGATCGCCGAGAGATACCCGTCGTTCACCATCACCGCGCCGGCGACGATCTGTGCCGCAATGGCCCTGCCGCGACCCAGATCTCGGGTCCACACGCTGGCCGACAGTCCATAGCTGCCCTCGTTGGCCAGGCGCACGGCCTCGTCGTCGGAGACCACCGGATACACCGAAACCACCGGTCCGAAGGTTTCCTCGCCGTGAACCGACATGGCGGGTGTGACGCCGGTGAGCACCGTCGGCTCGAAGAACAGCGGCCCGAGGTCGGGGCGGGCATTGCCGCCGGTGACGACCTTCGCCCCCTTCTCGACGGCGTCGACGATATGACGGCTGGTCGCGACGAGCTGGCGCTGCGAGGTCAGCGAGCCCATGTCGACCGCGAGGTCGTATTCCGCGCCGAGCCGGAGCTTCGCGACCTTATCGGCGAGTGCATCCAGAAAGCGCTGATACACACTGTGGTGCACATAGATTCGCTCGATGCCGATGCACATCTGGCCCGCGCTCGAGAAGCACGCCTGCACGGCCCCGGTGGCCGCGGCGTCGAGATCCGCGTCGGCACGCACGATCATCGGATTCTTGCCGCCGAGTTCCAGTGACACCCCGATCAATCGGTCCGCACACTGCCGTGCAATGGTTCGGCCGGTCTCGGTGGAACCGGTGAAGCACAGGTAGTCCACCGCGTCGACCACCGCCTGCCCGATGCGCCTGCCGGGTCCGGCCACCACCTGCCAGACGGCCTCGGGAATTCCCGCCCGGACCGCGAGATAGCGAGCCAGCAACAGGGTCCAGGGGGTCTGCGAATCGGCCTTGGACAGCACGGCATTACCGGCGATCAGCGCTGGAATCACGTCGCCGACAGCAAGAAACAGCGGGTAGTTCCACGGTGCGATCACCCCGACCAGCCCCTTGGGGCGGTACCCGACCTCCGCCCGGACCGGCCAGCCCAGGCTGCGCACCTTCCGCTCGGCCAGATAGCGGCGCGATGTGGCCCCGTAATGCTGAGCCACCGACACCACGCCCTGCACCTCGATCGCGGCGTGGATCCGGGCCTTTCCCGTCTCCCACTGCATCAGGTCGCACAGTTGATCGTGGTGGTCGAGCAGCAATCGGGCGTACCGCAGGACAATTCGCTCGCGCTCCCGGATCGGACGGGCCGCCCAGTCCCGCTGTGCGTTTCGACCGGCCTGCGCGGCGGTGTCGATCGCGGCGCCGTCCGATTGCGGTACCCACGGCAGCTCGGAACCGGTGAAAGGCGAGGCAGCGGAGCGTGTTTCGGCGGACTTGGGCAGTTGATCGCGCAACTGCTCGATCAGCAGTCGATCGATCCGGGGCGGCAGACTCGATTCGGTCACGGCGGGCCCCACTCAGCCGAGCTTCTTCAGCCGGACCGGCAAACCGTCCTTCGGCACCGGCAGCGTGGAGTAGTCGAGCTTCCACCGGTACCCCTGCGGCACTGTCCAGTCGTGAGTGAGCAGCAGATTGTGCATGACCGTCTTGATCTCCAGCTGTCCGAAGTAGAGCCCGATGCACTTGTGCACGCCGCCGCCGAAGGGCATCCACGCGAACTTGTGCGATTTGTCCTCGGCACGTTCCGGAGCGAAGCGGTCCGGATCGAATCGGTAAGGGTCCGTCCATAATTCGGGGTCGTAGTGGGGGACGATGGCGCTGACGGCCACCCGCGTGCCCCGGGGGATGAAATGGCCGTCGATCTCGGTGTCCCGCACCGATTGCCGCAGCAGGCCCGGCACCGGGGCGTTCAGGCGCAGGGATTCCTTCATGATCGCGTCGAGCACCGTGAACTTCGGCAGTGTGTCGTAATCGATTTCGGCCGGCAGTTCCCGGGATTGGGCCCGCGCCCTGGTCTGCCACTCGGTGTTCCTTGCCAGGTAGTAGGCCATCGTCGTCATCGTGATGGTCGAGGTGTCGTGCGCGGCCATCAGCAGGAAGATCATGTGATCGACGACGTCCTCGTCGGTGAAGCGGTGGCCCTCGTCGGTGCTGATGTGGCACAGCGTGGAGAACAGGTCCGGGGTCCTGGTGGCGCGCTTGGCGGGCAGGTGCCGGTACATGAACTCCTCGAGCACCGTGCGGCCCGCGACGGCGCGCGACCACTTCGTGCCCGGCACGTCGTAGCGCACCCACGCCAGGCCCGCGTCTACACAGTCGATGAACGCCTTGTTGATCCGATCGGCCTCCGCGGGCGAGAGCTGCAAGCCCAGGAAGATCTCCAGTGCCACATCGAGAGTCAGCTTCTTCAGCTCGTGCAGCATCCGGACCCCGTCCCCGGTGGGGAACGCGGCCACGCGTTCGCGAATCATCGGCTGCATCTGCCGCAGATAGTCCTTCAGATGCGCGGTGGTGAAGGCCTGCTGCAGCACCAGCCGGTGGTAGCGATGCTCCTCGAAGTCCATCAGCAGCAGGCCTCGCCGGAAGAACCTGCCGATCATGAATCCCCAGGCCGGTTCGGCGGCAAAGGATTTGTCCCGGTTCAGCGCGACGGTCTCACATCCCGAGGCGGTCAGCGGGGTGACCATCTTGCCGGTCGGGGCGATCATGAAACTGATGTCGCCGAAGGTGGCCCGCTGCTGCGCAACGAACTTCTGCGGATCCGTGCGGTACAGCAGCAGATCCGGCACCGACAGCCGGCCGAGGCCGTGGACCGGTTTCAGGCCGCTCCCGGCCGGGGGATCCGCGAGGGCGCGCGTGCGGACGTGCTTGGGCTTCGGTGCGGGCGGGGTTACCGCGGCCGGCGCGATCGCACGGTCGGGGTGCTTGCCGTTCAGTATCTTTCGCGGATCGACACCCTCCCGCTCCCAAGCCTCGGCGGCCCACGGGGTGTAGAGCTTATCCACCGGAAGCCGGTTGAGCAGCGGGTTGAGTGCGCGCATTGCCGCAGCGAAACGCTGGAATCGCCGCTCCCGCTGCGCATCCCATTCCAGGTCGCACACCTCGCGCATCTGCTGCGGCAGTGTTCCGACGATCACGGTCCGGATGAAGCCGTTCAGCGGCGCGGACAGCAGCCTCCACGCCGGTGCGGGCAAGCGCCGCAATCTCTTCGGCTGCGGCACGCCCTTGCGGATGTAGCCGGTCGCGTATCGGATGATCGGCGTCGGCACAAAGCGTTCCAGCATGGAGTCCCAGTACGCCAGAAACTCCTCATAGGTCTGCGGCTGGCTGCGGTCGCTGACCCCGTAGAGGCGGTACCAGATCTTCGACTCCTCGAAGATTTGCGCCTTCTCCGCGTAGGACAGCCGGCGAATGAACGTGTCCGTGGTGTAGATGGTTTGGTCGACGAAGGTGGCGTGCGCCCAGTAGTACAGCTCGGGATTCAGTGCGTGATAACGCGATCCGTCGCTGTCGATGGTCCCCTTGATGGGCTTGTGGAAGTCCCGGACGGTCCGCCCCCAGTAGAACGGATCTGCCGAATACAGCGTCTTGGCGATCGGCGGACCGGTGCGCCGGCCGCGCGCGAGGGTGTCCTCGAAGAACACCGAGTGGTCCTGGACGCCCTTGGCCAGCTGCTCGATGCAATTCTCGGTCCCGGCCAGCCGCTGCACACCCAGCAGCATCCGGACGTCGCCGAAATACTTCCAGGTCAGCGAGTCCGGGCCGAGCCGAGCCGGCGGTTCCTCCGCCAGTGGCATCGGCACCGCCTCCCGGATGCCGGCATCGAATCCCGTTGTCCCGGCATCCTTTCCAGCGCAGGGGACGGTCTCGTGCGGGGCGGGCACGGGAGTGTCATGCTTCGGCATGTGCTGCACCTCCGGTGAGGCAACGGGGCGGGCCGAGTCTTCCACGCCTGGACCATCGGTCTCAGATACCGATGGTCAATATCGTGCACCCAACCGGTCGTGGCGTCAAGAGTCGCACTGCGACCGCAGTTGACGCGGTGATATCCGATACCAGCGGTCAGGCGGGCTACATGGCCCGGACAAGCCCTGTCTTGCCGAAGTAGTTCGCCATCGGGGCATCGAAGTCGAGATGAACGCCGTTGGCGTGCGCCGCGGTCTGCACCAGCGCCCGGATGCTGCTGTCGACGTTGTCGATGACCTCGACCAGGGTCTTCTCGTCCTCATGCCCCCGGACCAGCCACCATTTACCGGCATGCAGAATGCTGCCGATCACCATGTACGCGGTCAGCTCCAGATCGGTGCCGGTGCCTCCGCAGCCCAGCATGACCTGGCGTAGCACGGCGGCCAGATCCCGGGACGGCGCCGACACCCGGTCCAGATCGGCGCTGGGCTCCTCGGGCGTCTCCGAATACGTGACCATGACGAACTGAAAGATGTTCGGGTGGCCATCGGCCAGTTCGAGAAAGCGGCTGACACCCGATCGCAGGAACCCACCGAGCGTCGCGCCCGCTTCGGTGGGCCCCACGGTGATGCGCTCGGCGACCATGTCGCGCACGCGATCCGCGATGGCCGCGGCCAATTCCGACTTGTCGGTGAAGAAGCGGTACAACGTCGCCTTCGGGATCTTCGCCTCGGCGGCGATCTCGCGCATGCTGACCTGCGGACCCAGCACATCGATCGCACGCATGGCGGAATCGACCAGCTTGCTGCGGACTTCCGCCCGGTGAGCTACCCACCGCTCCGTTCGACCGTCGGCCACGCGCACTCCCTCGTCCTCCGCATCGACCCACAACGACCGCACGGATAGGTGATGGATCAGCCTGCAATACCCGATACTAGCGGTCGGCCTCATGTGCCCGCGGGCCCGCGCATGGCACGGATGGCGGCCTGGATCCCCTTCTTGTCGTAGCTGTTCACGGGCATGGTGGCGCCGTGGGCGTGCCGGACGATGCCGCCGGGGTCGACCAGGACCGAGCCGGACTGCTGCATGGAGCCGAAGAGCCTGCGAGTCAGTCCGACCGATTGATGAGGGGATCCCGCGGATCCGACGAGGACGGGAACCGTGATCCGGTGCTGGGTCCGCCATGCGCGGCCCGCGTCGTGGGCCTCGGGGATCGCGAGGTACAGGCGGACGTCGTCGGCCTCGAACCCGCCACGCTGCGCGAGCAGGTCACGCACGTGCCGGTTGCAGATCGGGCAGGAGGTCGAGCGCACGAAGAACAGCAGGGCGCCGTGCGTGCCGAGCTGATCGGACAGACGCCAGGTGTTCCCGGCGGTGTCCTCGAGTTGCATATCCGGCGCGGCGGATCCGGTGGTGAGCATGGCGATATGTCCCTTCGACACGGGTGGTGTGGTGGTTCAGGCGCCGGCCGAGAGGGCGGCGTCGAGGGTGTGGCGGACGGCGCCGCGAGCGCGGTGCAGCTGGGATTTCATCGCCGCGGTGCTCAGACCGAGCGTCTCGGCCGTGGTGCGCCCCGGATAGCCGAGTACATCGCGCATGATCAGGACTCGGCGCTGCAGCTCGGGCAGCGCGGCGATCGCCCGGGTGAGCTGGTCGCTCTCCCACCTGTGCAGCACCTCGTCCTCGGCCGAGGCGACGAAATCCTCCCCCGCACAGTCGATCCGGGGAATGTGATGCAGCGAATGCCGTGCACGTCGCAGGCATTCGTTGCGGACGATGCGGAACATCCACGAGGCGATGGCCGTTGCCGTCCGCAGCGTCCCGATCTTGCGGTAGAGGGTGATCAACGCTTCCTGCGCGGCGTCCTCGGCATCCGCGGACGACGCGCACAGGTGATGCGCGAATCGCTGCACGTGCGGATGGGCGCCGTCCACGATGGCGGCGATCGCCTCGGGGTCCCCGCGCTGCGCGGCCTCGACGAGTTGCTCACCGGCCCAGCCTTTCTGCACTGCGATCACCGCCCCGCCGCGCTGTGTACAAGACCGGGCGACTGCCGTCCTGAAGTCTCGATTGGATAGTCACCACCATAAGAGCGTCTCGACCCCGAAAAGGATTCACCGCCACGCGACTCTGGGCACAGCTGCCCCGCGGTGAAACCGATTGAGCCGCAGCGACTACCAGCTTCCGTGGTGGTCGGGGACCAATAGCAGCAGCGGTAGCACCAGGATCAGCAGGATCGCGAAGGCCAGGAAGATGTCGGCCTGGACGGCACCGGCGTCGTGGCTGCGGGCCAGGATGGCGGTGGTGACCGAGATGGCGGTGATCGCGCCGCCCTGACGGAACATGCCGCGCAGGCCGGCGATCGACGCCGCGCGGTCGGGCGCGAGTTGCAGGCTCGCGTTGTTCGTGGCGGGCACGGTCATGCCCATGCCGACGCCGGTGACGCCGGCCGCGATCGACATCCAGACATACGGGGACACACCGCCCAGGGTGGCGTACATCGCCGCGAGACCCACCGCGGTGACGGTGAATCCGACCGCCATGGGCAATCGGTGCCCGGTGCGCCGCAGCGCGAGCACTGCCAGCGCGGCCACGCCGATCGAGCCGACCGCACGCGCGGTGAGCAGGGTGCCGGCGTGCAGTGACGAGATGCCGAACCGCTGTTCGGCATAGAGCGGGACCAGGGCGCCGAAACCGATCGCGGCGGCCCCGAAACACAGGTTGATCAGGTTCATCACGCCGAAGCCGCGCCCGCGCAGCAGCTCGATCGGGATGAACGGGTTGTCGCCGTGCTTGGCGTGCCGCACGAACGCCACCCCCGCGACGACCGCGATCGCCGCGCCGAGCAGGAAGACCGGGCTGTAGACCGGCACCTCCCCGCTGCCCAGGTAGGCGATCGCGAACATGCCCGACAGCACCATCGCGCCCAGCAGCGCCACCCCGCGCACGTCGATCCGCTCGGCCGAGCGCGGCGCCCCGGCGGGGAGGAAGACGACCGCCAGCACGATCAGCACGATCCCGATCGGCACGTTGACCAGGAAGATGCCGCGCCAGGACCAGTACGTGACGAAAAATCCGCCGAACATGGGCCCGATGATCCCGCCGATCGGCAGGATGCTGGTGAACATGCCGAGCGCGCGGTCCCGCCCGCGGCCGAAGTTGTCCGCGACAATCCCGGTCGCCGAGGGCATGAAGGCACCGCCGCCGACCGACTGGATCGCCCGCAGCGCCACCAGCAGCGCGATATTGTCGACGAAACCGCAGGCCAGCGATGCCACCGTAAACAGAACGGCCGCACCGACGAACACCTTCTTGCGGCCGAACTGGTCGCTGATCCGCCCGGCGATCGGCATGATCAGCGCCTGCCCCAGCGCGTAGATGGTGATCGTCCACCCGGCCCAGTTCACCGGCGCGCGCAGGTCGTGCTGGAGGGCCGGCAGCGCCGTAGCCACGATGTTCGCATCCACCGAGGCCATCAGCAGGGCCATCGACACGATGCCGAAGACCAGGCCGCGGCGCGGAAGCGGACGAGCGAGAACGGAATCCGAAGCGGTGATATCGAGCGAACCCATTGTTACCAAGTTAATTGCTTGCTGGCAGGCAATCAATACCCGGGTTCTCAACGCCCGAGGGCTCCTGCGTCACAATTACCCGAACGTGCGAGGACGACGAAGGTGGGAGCAGTGGACTCCGAGGACATGGCGCGACTTCGCGTGGTGATCATCCGGCTGGCCCGGCAGTTCAACGCGACCGCGACGGGAGAGGGACTGACGCCGACCCAGGCCTCGGTGCTCGGCCTGATCGCCCACCGCGGGCCGCTCGGACTGGCCGAACTGGCCGAATTGGAGGGCCTCCATCCAACCATGGTGTCGCGCGTGGTCCGAAAGCTGGACGAGGACGGCCTGATTCGCCGGCTCCCCGACCCGAGCGATCTGCGGGCGGCCCGGGTCGAGATCACCCCCGACGGCACCACGGTGAACGAACACATCCGCACGCTGCGCACCCGAACGGTGTCCGAATGCGTCGAACACCTCCCCCGACAGACTGCCGAGCAGCTGCTGCGGGCACTGCCCGCGATGGAGGCACTCGCCGAGGAGCTCAAAACCGCCCGCAGCCACTGACATTCGCGTCCGGGCGGCCGCCGCCCACCGTCGTCTGCGGATCGCGGTGACCTGGTGGCTACAGGGACACCAGACCGGCACCCTTGTCGACGCGTGCAACAAGGCCATGTCCTACCTGCCCGAGGCGGTAACCACCTGACGGTGGCAGCAGGGCGTGCCGGGCTATCCCGCGGTGCGTGCGCCGAATAGCTGTTCGCGCATCCGGGCCGGGGTCTGCCCGTAGTGCTCTCGATAGGCTTCTCGGAACCTGCGTGTGCTGGGAAATCCTTCCTCGAAAGCGATCCTGTCCATGTCGACCGGCAGCGCAGTGGACAATCGCCGATGTGCGCGCTCGATGCGGATCGTGCGCAGCATCGCACCCGGCGACGGGTACCCGGCACTCTTCAGCACTTTGTACAGTGTTCGCTCGCCGATGCCCAACATCGTGGCGATGGTCTCCGGATTCACCCGGGGATCGTTCGCGTGAATTTTGATCAGAAGCCGTGCGCGTTCAGCGTCTGTCGCGCGCTTGCCGGATTTGATAGCTGGGGAGAGGTTGAGTGCCCCATCGAGCAGCGTGAGCGCGCTGGAAAATGCGACGCTGAAATCTGCTGCCGTCCAGCCCTCGGCCTCGGCAAGCAATCGAACCTGCGTCTCCAGCGCGTGTACCAGGGGACGCTTCTCATCCAGCGCGAGCGGGGCAGCCGCAGCGCGTGCGGGATCGATCGACCTTTCGGGGACGGTCATGATCAACGCGCTGATAGTCTCGTCGTGCGTCATCCACACCGGGCGGCCCCAATGGAAAAAGCCGACTTTGCCAGGGTGGAAGATTTCCCTGGAATCGCCTTGTTCGAGCTTGAAATGCCCTTGCAGCGGGACGAAGAGGCGATAGCTGTTATCGCCGTCGGCTCGCACATTGCGTTGCGAGCGCCGGTAGTCGAGCGTGGCAGTGGTGAACTCGACGATCTGGAATTGGCCGACGTTCTGGGCAAACGCTGTGGAGCTGAACTCGTCGGCGCGGAACCTCAGCCCTACCGTTCCCTGCCGGTGACGGAGGTATTCATCCCACGACGCCGCCGGGTCCTCATCGTCGGTCGAGAAGGCTTCTTTCCGGTATTCCGCATCGGTCACACCGACACCCTTTCGCGCACCGCCACAAGGTACAAACCGACTACAAGCTTACAAGGGAAGCGGCAGGCGCCGAGTCGTGACGACGGGCAACTCGGCAGTGTGGTCGATCACTCCACGGTGACCCGTCCCGACCGCCACTGCAGCTGCACCAGGCGCACGAAAGATCCAGGCCGGGCTGCCGGTTGCGGGTGCGGCGTTCGTGGCGGGCAGAAAGTGACCGCGAGTGGGCAGGAAAACGGTAGAGACCCGGCGGCGGCGGCGCCTATTGTGCGAGACAAGCTTCCAGCTTGAGACAAGTAAGGGATGGACCCTCTGCTGGAATTATTGAAAATAGATTTCTCGGTCTGAAAGTAGGAGGGGAAGACCGAGAAACATCCGATAGAAGAAGGGAATCTGCGACGCGATAAATCAATCTTTGCAACGCGCCGGCACGGGGGCTGTGCAGTCGCCCCGTCCGGGTGCGATTTCCTCTGGTCGCACGGTGAGTGTTCCCCGCCGGCACGCTGCGATTGACGACGACCCGGCTGCCGTGCCCGATCGGATCCTGCGGGCCGGAATCGCAGGCGGCGCAGACACGGTCTCCGCGGCCGCCGATGCCGGGGAACGGATCGCCGAATTCGCCTCGCTCACTCAGCATTCGGCGTAGGCGGCCTCACCGTGCCAGCGAACGAGCGATGACCAGGCGCTGAATCTGGTTGGTGCCCTCGAAGATCTGGGTGATCTTGGCCTCGCGCATATAGCGCTCGACCCGGAAATCGCGGGTGTATCCGTAGCCGCCGAACACCTGGACCGCATCGGTGGTCACCCGCATCGCGGCATCGGTGGCGACGAGCTTGGCCACGCTGGCCTGCCGTGAATACTCCAGCCCCGCATCGCGGCGACGCGCGGCATCCACGTAGGTCGCGCGCGCCGAGTCGACCGCCGCCGCCATGTCCGCGAGCAGGAATCCCAGGCCCTGGTGTTCGACGATCGGCTTGCCGAACGCCGTGCGCTCCTTCGCGTAGGCCACGGCCTCGTCCAGGGCCGCCTGCGCGAGACCGGTCGCGACCGCGGCGATGCCGAGGCGCCCGGAATCCAGTGCGCTCAGGGCGATGTGCAGGCCCTGGCCCTCCGCGCCGATCCGGCGCTCACTCGGTAGGAACGCGTCGTCGTAGTGGGCGGTCGTGGTCGGGATCGCGGCCAGCCCCATCTTCCGCTCGGGCTTGCCGAAGCTCAGCCCCTCGGTGTCCTTCGGCACGAGGAAGCACGAAATGCCGCGCGTCCCTTCGCCGGTGCGCGCAAACAGATTGTAGAAATCGGCCCGGCCCCCGTGCGTGATCCACGCCTTGGTGCCGTTGATCCGGTAGCCGTCCTCGACCGGGGTCGCCGCGCAGGCGACCGCGGCGGCGTCGGACCCGGCCTGCGCCTCGGACAGGCTGTAGGCGCCGATCTGACTGCCGCCCAACATGTCCGGCAGCCACCGCTGCTTCTGTTCCTCGGTGCCGAATGCCAGCAGCGGATGACACGAGAGGCTGTGCACGCTCACCGCGACGGCCACCGCGGCCCACCGCGCGGCGATCTCCTCGAGCACCTGCAGATACACCTCGTACGGCTGACCGCCGCCGCCCCACTGCTCCGGATACGGCAGGCTCAGCAGCCCCGCCGCGCCCAGCGTGGCGAACACACCCTCGGGGTAGGTCTCCGCACGCTCGTGCTCGTCGGCCACCGGACCCGCGAGCACCTTGTCGGCGATCTCGCGGGTGAGCTGGATCAGGTCGTGCGCCTCGTCACTGGGCAGCAGGCGTTCGACGGCCACGCGTCACCTCGACTACTAGTAAGAGTACTGAATTACCTTGCAGAGTACTGTCAGGCCGATAGTACTGCAAGGGGTACTTCAGTACTATGCGATGGCATGGACCAGCCCGCCCGCGCCGGCTTCACCACCCGCCGACGCACCGAACTCTTCGACGCCCTGGTAGCGCTGTTTCTCACCGAGGGGTTCGCGCAGCTGACCCTCGACGAGATCGCCGCCCGGCTGCACTGCTCCAAGTCCACGCTCTACACCCTCGCCGGCAGTAAGGAACAGCTGGTCCGCGCGGCGACCGTGCACTTCTTCCGCGGCGCGACCGAGGATGTCGAGGCCGCCATCACGCCGGTCACCGGCGCCCGGGAGCGCGTGGCCGCCTACCTCTCTGCGGTCGGGGCCGCGCTGTCCCCCGCCTCCGACCGGTTCATGTTCGACCTGCACGCGTTCGCCCCCGCCCGCGAGATCTACGAGCGGAACACCAGCATCGCGGCCGAACGCGTGCAGGAACTCATCCACGAGGGCGTCGAGGCCGGCGAATTCCGCGACGTCCACGCCGCGTTCACCGCGGACCTGGCCGCCGCGATGATGGTTCGCATCCAGCGCGGCACCGTACGCACCCACACGGGTCTGGACGACGCCGACGCCTACCGGGAACTCGCGGCCATCCTCACGGCGGGAATCAGTGCCTAGCGCCGCCGAGTCGAAGACACGCAGGCCCCGAGTCAGGTGATGGCATAGATCGATGCCGGTGAGCCCGAACCGTTTTCGGTGATGAATCCGCCCACGACCACGGTGAAATCCCGGGCGGGCAGCTCGCCGAGATTCGCCAGGATTTCCAGGCTCAGGCGGTGCTCGCGGTAGAGCATTTTCGAGACGGCGAATGTCTCGTCCAGCCCGACGTCGGGGCTGAAGGCGTCGGTGCCCAGGGCGCCGCGGCGGCCCAGGACACCGTGGTCGAGCAACCATCGCACCGATTCGGGCGAGAAGCCCGGGTGATGCGGCGTTCCATGGTCGTCTGCATTGACGAAATCGTCTGTGCCCCAGTACTTGTCCCAGCCGGTGTGCAGCAGCACCGCGGCTTGCGCGGGCAGCGGCCCGTGGCGATCCTGCCAGTCCCGCAGGTCTCGCACGGTCACCGCGTAATCGGGGTCGCGGGCCGCATCGTGCGCGATGTCGATCCGCACGCCGGGAAGGATGAAGTCCGCGCCGTCAAGTTCATCGGCCGCGGCCTCCCCGGCGTTGAAGTGTGCGGGGGCTCCCCAATGGGTGCCGGTGTGTTCTCCGACCTCGACGGCCTGCAGATAGAAGCCGTGCTCATCGAGTGTGCACACGGTCTCGACGGACGGGCGCGGATCGCCGGGAAATACCGAGACCCGGTGCACCGAAAGCGGGTGCGACAGGATGCGCACCGACGAGAATGTCATGCCTGGCCAACCTCCCCTGTGAGTCCTGTGCACAAATGTAGGCGTGGCAGCGCTCGCACGGACGGCAGTGACCGCCATGCCGCACCCGCCACCGGGGTCGGCACGGGCACATTGATCAGGAACACCGAACGCCAGCCGCACCCGAAAGCGACTCCGGCGGGCTGGCGCTGTTCATTCAGTTGCCGGTGTCGAGTGCGTGGGCGATCAACGGCCAGGAACGAGCCAGCTCCTCGGCCCAGTACGGCCAGGAGTGGGTGCCGGTGGAGCGCAGGTGCACCGTCGCCGGGATCCCCAGTCGCTCGAGCCGATGACCCAGGGCCGCGGCGCAGGCATAGGCGCCGGCCTCCAGGGGGCCACCGACTGTGATGTCGTCGGGCAGGTTGGCCTGTCCCGGCACGTCGTGCTCGCCGGGGATCCCGCTGCCCGCGGACAGGTAGACCGCGGTGCCCCGCAGCGCGGCGGCATGGGTCATGACGTCGTGGGCGAGCCAGTCGGGGTCGCCGGGCTTGCCGAACATGTTGTCGGGGTTGCCGTGGTAGGTCTCCACAATCGCGCGGGCCTGATCTTGACCGGGGCCGGGGGCGACGCTGTAGCACCCGCTGTGCGCGGCGACCGCCCGATACCGGCCCGGGTTACGGACCGCGAGCATCATCGTGGCCTCACCGCCCATCGACACCCCCTCGATGGCGTCGCGGCCGTTGCCCTCGAAACGGGCATCGATCAGCGGCGGTAACTCGCGCGTGAGGAAGGTCTCCCATTTGTTGGTGCCCAGCACCGGATCGCGGCGTTGCCAGTCGGTGTACAGGTTGGCGGGCCCGCCCGTGGTCAGCACGACGTTGACGTTCTTGTCGGCGAAGAACTGCACAACATGCCCGTGTTCGGTCCAGCTGCTCTCGTTCTCCGGGGCGCCACGCCCGTCGAGCATGTACAGCGTCGGCCGCGGGCGATCGCGGTGCGCGGGCAGCAGCACCTGGACCTGCACCACCCGCTTCATCGACGGCGAGGCCACGAACACCCGCAGCCATCGATCGGTGATCGACTCGATTTTCGTGATGACCGGCCGCGCGGTCAGGCCGGCGCCGTTGTCGGCGGGAGCCTGATACCCGTTCGAGCTCAAATCCGGGCCGGAGGTCGGCGGCGCCGCCGCGGACACCCCCGCCACCAGCATCAACGCCCCTGCCACCGCGGCAATCTCGCCGACGACCCGCCATGCCGGTCTGTGCCGTGCGGACATGTCGGACCCATCTTGCATGCCTCACAGTGAAATCGATGAGTGGCGCGTTCTTCACCCATGGGAAGGAACACGTTCTAGATCGACGCGGCGGACGTGGGCGCCATCACCGTCGGCGGCCCCGCCTCGCCATCGGGCGGGGCCGCACGCCGGTATGGGGCGGGGCCAGTTCACCGGCGGCTACGCTGCAACGCGTGGCTGAAACCTCACCGCGCGTACGCAATCCCTGGGGTCAGGGCGAGCGGTTGCGAGCGGAGATTCTGCGCGCCGCCGCGCGGCTGCTGTCCGAGCTGGACGGCGAGCAGGGCCTGACGATCCGCGGGGTGGCCCGGGCCGCGGGCATCTCCCCCGCCAGCATCTATCAGCATTTCAGCGACAAATCCGCGCTGGTACAAGGCCTCATCGCCCATATCTACGCGCAGCTGGCCGCTGCGATGGCCGAGGCCGACGCGCAGTATCCGCCCGAGGCGATCCTGGATCGGGTCCGGGCGCGAATGAAGGCGTACTGCCTTTTCGCACTGGAGAATCCGGGCCACTACCGGCTCATCATCAAGCTCCGTCCCACTCCGTCCCGGCCCACGGGCCCGCTGGCGGACATCGTGCGGAGCATCATCGATCTGCTGGAACGCGGTGAACGAGAGGGGATCCGGATGCGGGTACCACCGAGCCGGGCCGCGGTGATCGTCTTCGTCGGCGTGCACGGACGAGTCGCCTTGCAGCACACCAGCGGCGGCGAGGACCAGGACGAGCAGATCATGGCGTTCGTGGACGAGCTCGTCTCCCTGGTCGTCGACTGACCGGTCCGGCCCGCCAGGGATCGTGCACGCGTCACGAATCATTGCTCAACAGAACCGGATTGATTATCCTGACCAAGTTAGTAAACATTCGTTTGGTAACTTTTGGGGGTCCCCGATGACCGAATCCCTATCCACCTTCCCCATGTCCCGGGCCGCGAAGTGCCCGTTCGATCCACCCCCGCCGCTGCGCGAACGCGACCGGGTCGACCGGGTGCGGATCTGGAACGGCGACACGCCCTGGCTGGTCACCGGCTACGAGGAACAGCGGGCCGTGCTGGCCGACCCGCGATTCAGCGCCGACGCGCTCACGCCGGGATATCCGCTCCAGTCCGCCTCGATCGCCCAGCGGCGCCGCAGCTTTCGCTCGTTCATCGCGATGGACGATCCCGAGCACGCCCGGCTGCGCATGATGCTCACCCGGAATTTCATGGTCAAGCGGATCACCGCGATGCGCCCGCGAGTGCAGCAGATCGTCGACGGACTGATCGACGACATGCTCGCCGGGCCCAGGCCGACCGACCTCGTCACCGCATTCGCTCTACCCGTGCCCTCGCTGGTGATCTGCGAACTGCTCGGCGTGCCGTACGCCGACCACGAATTCTTCCAGTCGTGCAGCCGCAAGCTCATCGACACCACCACCCCCGTCGAGGAGGCGATCGAGGCCACCGATCAACTGCGCTCGTACCTGTCGGATCTCGTTGCGGCCAAACAGCAGTCGCCGACCGACGACATGATGGGCCACCTGGTCTCCGAGCAACTCGCGGCCGGCGAGCTGACCGCCGCCGAGGTCGCGGACATGTCGCTGCTGATGCTGGTCGCAGGGCACGAGACGACCGCGAACATGATCGGGCTGGGCACCCTGGCGCTGCTCCAGCACCCGGATCAGCTCGCGGAGCTGCGCGAGACCGACGACCCGGCGCTGATCACCAACGCGGTCGAGGAACTGCTGCGGTATCTCACCATCGTGCACACCGGCCGGCGCCGGGTAGCCACCGAAGATGTCGAGGTCGGTGGGCACACGATCCGGGCTGGCGAGGGCATCATCCTGGCCAACGACGCCGGAAACCGCGACGCCACCGCGTTTCCGGATCCGGACCGCCTCGACATCCACCGCCGGGCTCGCCATCATGTGGCCTTCGGGTACGGCGTGCATCAGTGCCTCGGCCAGCCCTTGGCTCGGATGGAACTGCACGTCGTCTACGGCACGCTGTACCGGCGGATACCCGAACTGGCGCTGGCGATTCCGTTCGAAGACGTGTCGTTCAAACACGAGATGGTCGTGTACGGCGTCCACTCGCTTCCCGTCACCTGGTAAGGAGCTCGGCCATGAAAGTTGTTGTGGATCAGGACAAATGCATCGGATCCGGGCAGTGCGTCATGCTCGCTCCGGACATCTTCGACCAGCGGGACGAGGACGGAATCGTACTGCTGCTACAGGCCGAACCGCCTGTCGCACTCCATGATTCCGTGCGCGAGGCCGCCCGGGTGTGCCCGGCGCTGGCCATCGAGTTGGACGAGAAGTAGCCCCTCGACGCTCCCGGGCCGCGCTAGACCTGATATCCCTCGGCCTCGAGAGCGGTGGGCAACTCCCCGCCGGCCGCGGTGAACGCGGTCAAGGCATGCACCAGCCCGTGGCGGTCGGCCTCGGGCATCTTCGCGACCACGGCGGCGATCTCCTCACGGCGGCGGGCAGTGACCGCGTCGACGATCTCGCGGCCGCGCGCGGTCAGCTCGAGGATCAGTTCGCGGCGGGAATTCGGGTTGGGCCGGCGGTCGATCAGCTCGGCGGCCACCAGGCGGTCGACCATCCGGGTCGCGGTAGAGGGCTGCACATTCAGGATCGCGGCCAGCTCGGCGACCTTGACCGGGCCGCGGGAGGACAGGATCATCATCGTCCGGAACTGGGCGATGGTGATCGACTCGTCGACCTGGGCCAGCGAGCGCGCCGACAGCGCCACCAGCAGCCGCGAGGCCGTCAGCAGGGCATCGGTGATCTCGTCGGCGGATTCGACCGCCACCCCGCCGCTGTGTTGCATAGCAAACCCTTCGTCGCCGATACCGGGCACCACCATCCTGCCTGTTCGCGGCGGGCGGCATCGCACCCGGCTGGCCGCCCGCTCCGAATCCGCACCTCGATCCGACAGGGTCGCATCGCCACCCGGCCTCCAGACTCACTCGGGCATGCGGATGCCGGTCCAGCCCCCTCGTGCCTGTCCTTCTCAGCCCAGGACGTTGCGGCACGCTACGGTCGTAACCCCCTCCGCGGTTTGCGGGTTCCCGGGTGATGGACCGGCGGCGGGAAGGCTCAGGCCAGGCGCTCGTCCTTGACCGCCAGGGCATGCTGCCCCCGCTGGAACGTCACCTCCCGAATCCCCAGGGCCGCATGAAGTTTCCCGGACGGGAGCGTCACCGGTTTGGGTGCGGGTCCGGCGCCGGGATTCGGCAGCGGATAGGCCGTGGTGGTGCCGCTGTAGAAGGTGATGTTGCCGTCGGTCTTGGTGAACAGCTGGTGCACATGACCGTTGAGGCACGTGACCGAGGAGAACCGGCGCAGATAGCTCAGCACCTGCGCGGCATCGTCGGTGCCCCAGCCCCATTGCGGATACATGGCGAACAGCGGGATGTGGCTGAATACCACGATCGGCGTGTCCGGGGACAGGCCGGCCACATCCTTGCGGACGAAATCCAGCTGGTCCGGGCCGAGATGCCCGAGGTTCCGCAGATTCAGCGTGTTCACCAGGGCGATCAGATGGACCCCGGCGATGTCGAAGCTGTACCAGCCGTCGCCGCGAGTGCCCTTGCCGAAGACCGAGCGATACCTCTGCCCGCCGTCATCGGTCGAATCGTGTTCTCCCGGAACGGTGAACACGTGTGGAGTGTGCAGCCCGTTCAGCATCTGATACACCTGGTCGAACTGCGCGGGCGTGGCCAGATGCGTGAGATCGCCGGTGTGGATGACGAAATCGGGTTGGTAGCCCAGGGCGTTGACCTGCCCGATAGCCTCGGTGAAGGTGGCGGCAACGTCCGCGTTGGCCGTGCCCTGGAAACCGATATGGCTGTCGCTGATCTGGGCGAACCGCAGATCCGGGCGCGGGGCGGCAATCGCCTCCGGCGCACCGGCGACCTGGGACACGACCTCGCCGCCGACCACGGCCAGGCCCACCGCCGCGCCGAACCAGGCCGAATGCCTGATCAATTGGCGTCGTGTCATCGTCTGGGGATCCTTCTCGTTCACGGCGTCACCACCACGGTGCCGTGCATGAACGGATGAATCGTGCACACGTAGTCGACGCTGCCCGCGCGGGTGAAGGTGAAGGAATAGGTTGCGCCCGTGCCCATTCCGGGCGAGTGGAAGCTACCGTTCTGCGCGCTGACGGTATGCGGCTCCTCGTCGCGATTGGTCCAGGTGACCGTCGTGCCCACCTTCACCGACAAGGTGGCGGGCGCGAAGGCGAAGCTTTGGATCGCCACCGCGGTACCCGTGACGGGCGCGGAAGCCGTTGTCGCGGTGGGCGCTCCCGGCATGCTGGGCATGCCCGAGGCCGGAAGCAGCGGCGCGGCATTGCCGTTCGGCACGAAGCCCGGTGTCGCCGTGCCCGCGGGGAAGGCCAGTGTGGATTCCGCGGCAGGGCCGGTGGCACTCGATCCGCAGGCGCCCAGGGCGGCCACCAGCGCGATCGCGCCGAGGCCGGCCACCAGGACCCGCCGGTTGTTCGCGAATTGTCTCATCCGAGTTCTCCATCGTGGGACGAAGACACCCGCACCGCTGCGGGCACCGGTCGACGGTGAGCGTCCGCCTCGTCGCGAAACGCTGTCACTAGGAGATACGGGCCCGGGTTACACAGGGCGACTCAGGCCGATTCCGCGGGCACGAAAACCTCTATCGTGCCGTTGATTTCACGTATCTCCAACCGCGGCAGCGGCGCGGGGGCGATGGGGAGCTGATGCGTGCGCACCGCGCCGTCGATACCGAAGGAGGTGGAGTGACAGGGGCACCGCAGGCGGTCGGCCGGACCGTCCAGCCACAGCTTGCAGCCCTGATGGGTACAGATGCCCGAGAGCGCGTAGGGGATTCCGTCGCGGCGGTGCACGAATCCGCTGACGGTGCCCGCATCGAAGGCGATGGTGGCACCCTCGGGCACGTCCGCGGCGGCGGCCACCGGCCGCCACGCCCCGTTCCTGGGCACCAGCGTCTGCTGCGCCTGCGACGGGGTCGCGGGCCCGTGCCCCCCGGACGTCAGGGCATGGTCGACGACGCCGCCGACGGTGGCTGCCGCGGCCGCGATCGAACCGCCGATCAGCACCTGCCGGCGTCGCGGAGGCGGCGTGGAGGCCTCAGGGGGACGGGAGGATTCGCCGAACTCACCGGCCAGCCGCTGCCGCAGTCCGGCCAGGAACTCCTCGCTCGGGGCATCCGCGCCGAACCGGGCCGCACGCAGGGCGATCGCCACCCGCATCTGCTCGGCCTCCTCGTCGCCGGGCGTGAAGCCGCGCGGACGGCGCCCGGACAGCAGATCCTCCACGTATCGCCGGATGTCTCGACCGGTCACCGTGCACCTCCCGCACTCTCCTGCGCCGCCATCTGCAGGGCCCGATGCTGCAGCACCTTGGCGTTGGCGACGCTCACACCCAGTTCGTCCGCCGAATCGCGGACCGAAAGTCCCTGCAGGAAGCGTAATTCCAGGATGCGCCGATAGCGCTCGGGCAGCCCGTCCAGCAGCGCGCGGGCCCGGGCCGCGGCCCGAACACCCTCCTGCTCCGCTGGTTCGGGCGGCGGCTCCGGCGCGAAATCGGGGTCTATCGTGGTGATTTCGCGGCCCATCCGGGTCCGCCAGTACTCCGCCAGCACGGTCCGAGCGGTCGCGCGCAGATACGCCCGCAC
Organism: Nocardia albiluteola; assembly: GCF_018860155.1. Classification (GTDB taxonomy): domain Bacteria; phylum Actinomycetota; class Actinomycetes; order Mycobacteriales; family Mycobacteriaceae; genus Nocardia; species Nocardia albiluteola. The sequence goes on along the minus strand of NZ_JAHKNI010000004.1, from coordinate 34,250 downwards.
CTCGGGCACGCTGGCCTGCACCCGCAGCGGCCGTAGCGCCGCGGTGAACACCTCCGCGGTGAGATCCTCGGCATCCGGGCGGTTGCCGACCTTGCCCACCATCAACGCGTACACCCAGGTCGCGTTGTCACGGTAGATCGACTCCCAGTCCCGGTAGGTCTCACCAGCCACCAGGCGCAGCTCCCGGGTCCGCGGATCCTCGCCGGATTCCGGCCGTCCGGCCATCTGCCGCCGCCTTCCGCATCCACCTCCAGCGCATGACCACGCCTAACAGTAGATAGCGAGAGGGGTTACAGGTGGCGGTTTCAGTGACCTCATCGGGCGAGCCCGGCGGTCCGGCCTCGGATACCGCGATGGGCGGGCCCCCTTCCGGGAGCCCGCCCATCGATATCACCGCAACCGGTTACGGCGTCACCACAGCGGCATCAGCGCTTCGGAGCGGGAGCCGGCGGAAACTGCGGGTTCGTGCAGAACCCACCCGGGGTGGTGCACGGCGAGTTGATGGTGCTGAAGTACTGGTACGCCGACCACAGCATCATCGGGCCCCCGACCAGGATGGTGCCGAGTAGCGCGCCGGCGCTGCCCACAGTGGCGACACCCGCGATGCAACCGATAATCGCACCCGGCAGACCCGCCAGCAGCGCTGAGACCGCGGCCGAGATGGTGCCGACAGCGACGGCGCCGGCGATACAGCCGACCGTCACACCGATCAGTGCGCCGACGACGGCGCCGACCAGGCTGGAGATCGTCGCGCGGCTACCGAACGCCGAAAGCTCCTGCTGGTCACGCGGGCTGAAGGATTCGTCGACGGCCTTCGCGTCGAGGTCCTTCGGCTCGACCTGCGACACCGGCCTCAGGTGGGCAAGCGTATCCGCCGAGATCGGCTGAGCCACCGGAGTGCCGCCCGTGGTCTGCGGAGTCAGACGCACCGCATGGGCGGAGATGTCCGCGTTGATCGGGAATTGGGTGTTGTCCTTGCGGTACACCAGGGGAACGGAGTCCACGACCTGCCCCTTGGCATCGGCGATCGTCAGGCTGTCACCCTGGCGCGCGAAGGTGCCGTCGGCCGCCTTCAGAACCGCCGAACCAGCGGCACGGTCGAGCTCATAGTGCACGCCATTGACGACAACAGTCTGAGACGCCGGAATATTCTTGAAGAACGGGGCCGGGGCGGCCGGCGTCGCCGGTGCGGGCGGTGCGGCATATGCGGGCGCGGAGGCGATGCCGACGGCGGCAACCGCCAGCACCGCGCACGCGGTAAATTTCCTCATCAGGTACGACCTAGAACCTTTCGTTGACCCACGGTGCCCCGATACCAAGGCACGGCGGCACCGATTGTTGCCGATTCATTCGGCCGCACAAATATTTCAGAACAGTGAAATTTGAATAGTGATTCGTGTCCGAAAAGTTTAACCTTTCCCAACAATGGGGACCGAATTTCTTTGATTGCATCGCGCATTTCTTTCATTGAAACACCGAGATTATTCAAAGAAATAGAACGATGATCCCGAGGGGTTTCAATGAAAGAAATATTCGCACGGATGCGCCGGCGGGGCGCACCGCCGCCGGACGAACTCAGCTCACCCAGCGCGGTGCGATGCGGGTGCCGTCCGGGAGTTCACCCCAGAACCCGACCGGCACGGTCACCAGGACTCCCGCACGCCCCGCACCCGGGTTGTCCACACGGATCACCGCTCCGGCGGGCGCGATGGCGGCATCCCCCGCACCCAGCGAATTCGCCACACCGTCGATCGTCAGCACCACCTCACCCTCGAGGAGTACGAACACCTCCTCGCGCAGCACGCGATGCGGCTGCCCCTGCGACTCCGGATCAATGTCCAGCCGCCACACGCACAGCTCGGCACTGCCGGTGCCGGGGCGAGCGTAGGAGGTGAATCGGGCGTTGTGCATCTGATGGACCTCGGCCTCGGCGGCACGAATGACGGGCATCGAAACTCTCCTTCAATTGGTCAATCTACTTGACCATAATAGTCAAGCTTGTTGACTAATCTGTCAAGTGCCAAGATTCACCCCATGCCCGCCTACCCGCTCGCCCCGGACCTGCCACTGCTGCTCCTGGCGGCCGCCGCAGAGGTCACCGACGCCGCCAACGCCGGCGTACATGCGGCCGGTTTCACCGATCTGCGCCCAGCGCACGGTTTCGCCTTCGTGCGGATGGCCCCCGACGGCGCCACGGTCGGCGAGATCGCCGAACACCTCGCCGTCACCAAGCAGGCCGCCAGCCAGCTGGTCGAGGAACTGGTGAAAAAGGGCTACGCACAACGTAATCCGCATCCGCACGACGCGCGCGCCCGGATGATCACCCTCACCGAGCGCGGCTGGGCCGCGACCCGCGCCTCCGACGCCGCGCTGGCCGCGTTCGCGGAACGCTGGACCGCGGCGCTCGGCCCGGAAACCGTTACCGCGCTGCGCAACGCCCTGGCCCATGTCGTCACCCCGGGGAGGGTTCGCCCCGCGGCGTGGTGAATACCGGAATGAGCACCCGAGCAGGGCCGGACCATGCGGCCCGGCCCCGGAATGCGGCGATCACTGACTCGCGAGCAGCCCATTGATGTTCATCCGCTTGCGATTTCGCATGCTCCAGACGAATACGACCCCGATCACCGCGTACTCCACCGGATTCGTCAGCGCGACCGCCACCGAGACCGGCAGGGTGAAGATCACCAGGAAACGCAGCACCGCCACCAGCGCGAAGGCCGTGGTCCACACCAGCGTCGAAATCATGAACACGCGGCGCACATGGGCATTGTTGCGCCACAATGCATCCCAGCTGTGTGCGGAATCCGGCCCGGGCGCGTGCAGGCGCCGCGAGATGCCGAACATCGCCGGTCGCCCGAACACGCAGCTGGCCAGCAGCAGCGCGCTGATAACGACATCGATGATCGGATCCTTGGCCAGCATCACGCGCGCACTGCCGCTCAGCAGCGCCAGCCCCAGCCCGAGGGCGTTGACCGCGAAGACGAATGCGGACAGGCCGTCGAACCGGCGGCGCAGCACGGCGGGCACGATCACCCACAGCGCCGAGACCACCGTCGACCACAGCAACCCGGCGAAGCTGCTGAACCCGATCCCGACGAGCACGTAGTAAATCCCCACCGGCAGTGCGACATTGGCTGCCATGGGCGCCGCTGACCGAAATCGGGCGGTGCGCGACACCACCGGAATTGCTGCGGCGCCTGCGATTTCGGACATCGGATGCTCCCCTGAACGCTGAAGTAGGTATGCCGTGAACGCTATTTCCGTCGAGCTCGCGCGGCGTCGGCGCGAGGATGGAATCGCCGATCTCCACCCGGGGGTCCAGACACCCGATGTCCACCTCGGGACTTCCATCGCCGGTTGGTTCCACGCCCTCGCGCGCGCGGCATAGGGTCGACGGGTCCACCCGATCCTGCCCCGGCCCCAGCGCTGCCCCCGCCCACCGACTCCGCAAACTCCATCGGCTCACCGTCCCGGCCGCTCGACCACCTTCCATGCCTGCGATCCCGGCGCTGGCGGCGAGAATACGGGGCGCACCCATCCACGAGGAGCGCGATGACGCACACGCTACGGCGCAACGCACGGCTGCTACTCGGCAGCGATCCGGAGACGAGCCCGCTGCTGCGGATGATCGGGACGGTACTGCTCGCGTTCAACCTGATGTACAACCACCGTGACCCGGTACCGCTGTGGCTGTGGATCACCTTCGGCGCCGCGTTCGCCTGCTGGCTGCTGTACGCGCTGTGCGAGGGCAACTGGCATCGGCTGGCGGCGGGCGCCCTGATCGGCTGCGCGCTGCTCTCGGCCGTCTCGACGGGCAGGTGGCCCGACCCCGCGAACGTCAGCGCCCCGGTGATCCAGCTGTGGGTGGCCGTCAGCCTGCTCGCCCAGCAGATCGTGGTGCGCACCAAGGTGGTGCTGTCGATCGCAGCCGCGACCGCCGGGGTCCTGATCGTCAGCTGCCTGCTCGCCGGGCTGACGGCGAGCCACATCCTGACCGCCGTCGGGGCCGGGGCCATCGGCTTGCTGGCCGGGCTCTACCGCCGTCAGTACCGGCTGCGGGCGTACCAGACCGAGCTCCTGCTCGAGCAGACCCGCCTGGCCCAGCAGGAACACGCGCGCGCCGCCGCACTGGACGAGCGCGCCCGCATCGCCCGCGAAATGCACGACGTGCTGGCGCATTCGCTGGGCGCGCTGACCGTGCAGCTCGAGGTCGCCGAGGGCCTGCTCAGCGAGAAGGGCGATGTGGCCGCCGCCCTGACCCACGTGCGCCGCTCGCACCGCCTGGCACTGGACGGCCTGATCGAGGCCCGCGGCGCGGTGGCCGCCCTGCGCGAGGATGTGCCGCCGCTGCCCGAGGCGGTGCGCGGGCTGGTCGAGAGCTACCGCCGCGACCACCGGCTGACCGTGGAGTGCCTGGTCGACGGCGAGGCGCGGGCGCTGCCCTCCGCGGCGGTGGTGTCGCTGCTGCGGGCCGCGCGCGAGGCGCTGACCAATGCGGGCAAGCATGCGCCCGGCGCGCCGGTGACGGTCGCGCTGACCTTCACACCGGACAAGGTGCGCCTGTCGGTGCGCAACCCGATCGTGGACGGTGCGAGTAGCGCGGGGGCAATCCGCGCGGCGAACGGCGGCGGCGGGTACGGTCTGACCGGAATGCGCGAGCGAATCGCGTTGGTCGGCGGCACCCTGTCCGCCGGACTCGGACGCGACGGCCGCGATTGGCAGGTGACCGCGGAGGTACCCGAATGACTGAGCCCGGCACCGAGATCCGGGTGCTCGTCGCCGACGACCAGCAGGTCATGCGCGAGGGCCTGGTCGCGCTGCTGGGTCTGGTCGACGGCGTGCGGGTCGTCGGCGCGGTCGGGAACGGCGAGGAGGCCGTGCGCGCGGTGGCCGAGCTGACCCCCGAGGTCGTACTCATGGATCTGCGCATGCCGGTGCTGGACGGGGTGGCGGCCACCCGCCGGATCACCACCGAGCATCCGGGCACCGGGGTGATCGTGCTGACCACCTATTCCGACGACGCGTCCATCGCGGGCGCGCTGCGGGCGGGGGCACGCGGATATCTCACCAAGGATGCCGGGCGCACCGAGATCGCCGCGGCCATCCGGGCCGCGGCCGCCGGGCAGTCCAGTTTCGACGCGACCGTCCTGCAGCGGCTGGTGGCCGCGCTGAGCCCACCCACCCCACCGACTCCGCAAGCTCCGTCGGCTCACGGTCCCCGCTCCGACGGCGAATCCGCGGGCGAAAACCCCTCGCCCGCAACGCCGAAGCCCCGGACACCCAGGCCGGACGGGCTGACCGCGCGGGAGGCGGAGGTGATCGGCCTGATCGGACAGGGCCTGTCCAACGCCGAAATCGCCGGGGCACTCTACATTTCGGAGACGACCGTCAAGACGCACATCAACAACGTCTTCGCCAAGATCGGCGCGCGCAACCGTGCCGACGCCGTCCGCTACGCCTACCGCCATGGCCTGGCACAACCCTGAAATACGGCCCCAGATGCCCGATTACGCGCATTCCGACTTCGCGGCCAAGGGCCGCGCCGAGAAGGCGCGGCGCCTGGCGGCCTACATCTGGCAGCGCGGCGTCACCGGGGCCGAGCTGCTGGCCATGCCGGACCCGGCCCGGCGCAAGCTGGCCCGGGCCGCGGACACCAATCCCCCGAGCACCGGCGAAACCTGGTCCGCGGCCGCGCAATTGCTGGACGAGAAGGATGCCTGGGCCGCCCGCAATCCGAATCATCCCGCGGCGCAACGCGATCGCACCGACGAGAAGATCCTGTGGGTGAAGCCGCCGATCAAACCCTGGACCGACGACGGCCCGGCGCGGAGGTAACACTCAGCGCCACCGGCGATCCCGGGCGTTGGACACGCGCCCACCGGCGATCCCGGGCAATCCACGCGCCGCGCCGAGGCCGGTATCGGGCGCACGGGTACGACATTCATCCGAGGTCGACCTCGGACCTCTCCTCGGCGGCCGCGCTCACCCGGTCCGCCAGTGAACGCAGCGCCTTGACCTCCTCATCGCTCATCTCATCGATGAACAGCCGCCGCACCAGCTCGACATGGTTGGGTGCCGCGCGCTGCAGCACCTCGCGGCCGTGCGCGGTCAGGCACACGAGGACCCCGCGCGCGTCGTCGGCGGCGGGGGTGCGCTCGACCAGCCCCCGCGCGGCCATCCGGGCCAGGTGCTTGGACAGCCTGCTCTTGTCCCAGCAGATCTCCGCGCCCAGATCCCTTGCGCGCAGGCGATCGTCCGGTGCCTGGGACAGCGCCACCAACACCTCGTAGTCCGGCGCCGATACCCCGTCGCCCGCCAGTCCGGCCGCGAGCGCGGAGTCCATCCGCTGCCGCAGCCGGATGTACGCCTGCCAGGTCGTCTGTTCGTCGTCGTCGAGCCACCGCACCATGGGAATTATCCTAGCGAGCAATTGGTTGACATGGACACTAACTGCACCGAGGAGGGCGCCATGCCAGCCATCACCGTCGACAATATCCTGGTACTCCCCCGGCTGCCGCGCCCCGCCGAGCCCGCGCGGCAGCGCCCCGTACGCACCGTCACCACCGCCCACCGCCAGCGCGAGGGCGCGGGCTTCGAGGTACGCCGCCCGTTCCCGAGCGTCGATCTGCGCTCGGCCGATCCCTTCATCCTGCTCGACCAGATGGGCCCGGTCGCCTACGAGCCCTACGAGGCCAAGGGCGCGCCGTGGCATCCGCACCGCGGCTTCGAGACGGTCACCTACATGCTCGACGGCACCATGGTCCACCACGACTCCAACGACGGCGGCGGGACCATCGGCCCCGGCGACACCCAGTGGATGACCGCCGGGTCCGGCATCTTGCACGACGAATTGCCCGCCGAGGACCTCGTCATCGCGGGCGGGGAATTCCACGGCATCCAGCTGTGGGTGAATCTGCCTCGCGCACAGAAGATGTCGGCGCCGCGCTACCAGGATCTGCGGGCGAGCGAACTGACGCTGGTCAGCTCGCACGACGGCGGCGCGCTGGTGCGGATCATCGCCGGTGAGCTCGGCGGCCACGACGGGCCCGGCTCGACCCACACCCCGATCGTGTACGCGCACGCCTCGATCACGCCCGGCGGGCGGCTGGAAACACCTTGGCCGCAACCGTATTCGGCGATGGTCTACGTGCTGTCCGGCAGCGGGACCGCGGGCGCGGAGGGTGTGCCGATCCGGGAGGGGCAGCTCGCGGTCTTCGGACCCGGCGAGTCGATCACCGTGACCGCCGACGAGCGGCAGGACACCCCGTCCGGCGCATTCGAGACACTGTTGCTCGGCGGGCAACCGATCCGTGAACCCGTCGTCCAGTACGGCCCGTTCGTGATGAACACGCGCAGCGAAATCGTCGAGGCCATCGAGGATTTCAACGCCGGGCGCATGGGCACGATCCCGGCGGTGCACCTGTCTGGGAAAAGACTGGGAGAATAGCCGCCCCGGTAGGCTGCGGTTGACAACAGGGCACGCCATCAGAACAGTAGACTCGGCGGTTCCGGCCCGAGCACCGTGGGGAGTGCCGGTTGGTCCGCCCCGTCAACCGCAGCAAATACAAAAAATACAACGAGGAATACATGAACGTACGCAGGCTCATCGTGACCGTGGGCGCGGGGATGGCCATCGCCGCCCCGCTCGCCCCCTCCGCACTCGCCGCCTCACCCAATATCCCCTCGGGTTCGGCCGGTACCGGATCGTCGAGCATCGACGACCTCATCGGCTCCTTCGGCTCGTCGAGCCTGACTCAGACCGGATCCGTCGGCGGACCGGTCTACAAGAACTGCGACGAGGTCCGCAGGGCCGGTAAGGCGCCGCTGTTCAAGGGCGAGCCCGGCTACGCGCCGTACCTCGACCCCAACAACACCGGAATGGCCTGCCCGACGCGGTAATCCGGCCCTGAACAAACAACACCCGGTGTGGCGATATTGCGCCACACCGGGTGTTGTGTTTTCGGGCCGCTGTTTTCGGGGCCGTTGTTTTCCGCTAGGCGGCATCGCGCCGTGTCAGCGGCGGAAGATCCGGTACAGCGTCAATCCGACGACCACGGCCCCCGCGCCGATGAGGCTGTACTTCACCTTGGGCTCGTTGAGCTTTGCGAGCACGGCATGCTTGGTCTTGTCGGCGATCCGCTGGGGGTCGGCCCGAACCGCGAGCTCGTCGAGTGTGTTCGCGAGCCGGTTACGCGCGGCTTCGATCTCCCGCTCGATGCTCTCGGTATCCTTCGCCACGTTATCTCCTGAATTCGTCCGGTAGGGCGTGCCTTGGCTGGCGACGAGTCTATCCGTGGCCGTACCCATGCCGACATGATCGGGGGCCTACGTGGTTACGCTCCGCTGCCTCCGCGGTGTCCGATGGCGCCGCTTCCGAGGGCCCTGCGTGGTTACACTTCGCTGCCTCCTCCGGGCCCGCCGGTGCGAGGCGCACCCTGACCGATCATGTCGGCGCGGTGAGCTACCGTGCTGGGCATGACCGAGAACCCTCGACTCAGTCCGGGCGATACCGCGCCCGCCTTCACCCTCCCCGATGCCGACGGCAAGCCGGTGTCCCTGGCCGACTACCGCGGCCGCAAGGTGATCGTCTACTTCTACCCCGCGGCCAGCACCCCCGGCTGCACGAAGGAGGCGTGCGACTTCCGCGACAACCTGGCCGAGCTGGACGGCGCCGGCATCGACGTCGTCGGCATCTCCCCGGACAAGCCGGCCAAGCTGGCCAAATTCCGGGACAACGAGCAGCTCACCTTCCCGCTGCTGTCCGATCCCGACCGCGAGGTGCTCACTGTCTGGGGCGCCTTCGGCGAGAAGATGATGTACGGCAAGAAGATCACCGGCGTGATCCGCTCCACGTTCCTCGTCGACGAGGAGGGCAAGATCGCGGTCGCCCAATACAACGTGCGCGCCACCGGCCACGTCGCCAAGCTGCGCCGCGACCTGTCGGTGTAGCCGGGGTAGCGGTGTAATCCGAGCCGAAAGGCAGTGCGGCCCGGCCCCTTCGACGGGGCCGGGCCACCTCCCGCTCAGGCGCGCGGCATCATCTCCGCGGCCCACAGCACCATCATCCGCCAGTGGTTGTCCCACCACCCGGCGAACTGCGGCGAGCCGAGCTGCGGCGGCGCGGACTCGCCCTTGAACAGCAGCGACCGATTCAGCGGCCCCACCGGGTTCATCGGATCGGGAACCACCAAACCGGATGCACCCGAGGTCCGCGTGCCCGCGGCCTGGTCCGACGCCGCGTTGCCCAGCTCGAGCCCGTGCGAATGCCTGCCGTTCGGCCCCCACGCCACGGTGGTCGGTTCGCTGGTGCCTGGGACCTTCGCCCGCCGACCCGGTGCCCTCGCCGCCGGAGACCGCACCCGTGTGCCCTGGTCGGCCTCGGATTCGGACTCCGGCGCGGGCTGCTCCACCGGCGCCACCTGGTCGGACTGCGCCGCGGCCCGGGCGTCGGCAACCGGGGCGGTGGCCGGATGCGAGCCCGCCGTCGCCTCGTAGATGCCGCCCGCGACCGCGCCGCCGACCAGCACGCTCGCCGCCGTGACCAGGGCCCCGACGCCCCGCGACATCCGCGAGCGCTCCTGCTCGAACAGATCCACCGACGCCGGCTGCACGATCAGCGCGGCACCGACCGCCGCCGCGGCCGCGGCCACCTTGCTCGGGATGATCGGCACGCCGAACCCCGACATCAGCGCGGCCGTAACCACCGGATCGCTTGCCGCCGAACCGATCATCACCACGGCCTCGGGCTCCACGCCGGCCGCGGCGAACTGATCCAGGGCCGCCGTGACCGCCGGACGCATCGTCTCCTCGCTGACCATCGAGCCGGTCCCCGTGATCGCCGTCACCACCCGATCGCGTTCGGGCGAGATCAGCGTGAAGCACTGATAGCCCGGCACCGCCTCGCACATCAGCAGATGATCGAATTCGGCCGTCCACGGCATCGCCCGGGCCAGCGCCAGATGGGACGACTTCGCCGACACCAGCGAGGCCGTGCGCCACGGGCCCTCGGCCAGGCCCGTGACGATCGTGCGGCGCTCGGCCGCATCGCGGTATGTCACTGCCGCCCCGGCGATCTCGCGGTCCGGGCCGATCTCGTCGGCCAGGGCCTCCAGGGCCGCCTCGACCGCCCGCGGTAGGTTGGCCCGGCCCCCGCCGAATCGGAATGTGCGCTGGATGACCAGCCGGTCCGGCAGCTTGGCCTCGTCGTCGGATAGTGCCACCGCGTGGACGGTGCCGCGTTCGGTGGAAACACCGAAGGACACCACGGATCGAGCAACCACAGATCACGCCTTTCGATGTGCTGGTGAAATGTGCGCAGAGGTACGCCTACTCGGTATGTCTTCGTCGCGGTTTGCGGTCCGGATGGGTACCCGGGTGCAACAAAACCGGTATCCGACGGCGCAGCCGCGTGTCATCAGCGTGTCGCTACCGCTAGCCTGATAGGCGTGGTGGAAGCGCGAGCGGCAACGAGGTCGAACCGACGTCCGGACCCCGCGTTGGAGTTACAGGACGATCCGCAGGAACTCATGCCCCGGCGCCGCCCCACCCAGGAACGCAGCAAGCGCAAGTTCGACGCGTTGCTCCAGGCGTCGCGAGAATTGTTGGTAGAGGTCGGATTCGAGTCGTTCACCTGCGAGGAGGTCGCCGCCCGCGCCGAGGTACCGATCGGCACGCTCTACCAGTTCTTCGCCAACAAATACGTGATCGTGTGTGAGCTGAACCGCCAGGATCTGGTCGCGGTGACCAGGGAGCTGTCGGACTTCCACGGCGAAATCCCGTCCATGGACTGGCTGCGGCACATGAACCGATTCGTCGACCACATGGCCGACCTGTGGATGACCGACCCGTCCCGGCGCGAGGTGTGGCTGGCGATGCAGTCCACCCCGTCCACCCGGGCCACCGGCACCATCCACGAGAAGGAATTCGCCGAGGTCGTCCAGGGGATGCTGCGCCCCCTGATGCCCCGCACCCCCCGCGGCCGCCGCTCGATGATGGCGCAGGTGCTGGTGCACGTGGTGTATTCGATGCTGAATTTCTCCGTGCAGGACGGGCTGCGGCACGAGGACGCGGTGGGGGAACTCAAGCGGTTGATGGTGGCTTATCTGCTGGTCGCGGAGAAGGAATCCCGGTCGGGCGGGCAGCGCGAGCCGCAGGGCTGACACGCGGAAGGTGTCGGTCCGGCTGGTTAGCATGGGACCATGTCGATCCCGCATCTCGCGTCTCCGGACCTTCCCGAGACGATGACCTGGGAAGAGCTCAAGGTGCTTCCTCAGGAGATCGCGCAGTACATCGAGCTGCGTGATGGGCGGCCGGTATGGATCGCCGAGGAGGTCCTTGCCAAACATGGTCCTTCCGAGCACCAGCGGTATTCACGACGTTTCAACACTGCGCTCGAAGCAACGGCACGGGAAGCCACACGCCGATCGCTGGGCCCTTGTTGGGATGCCGAGGGCGAGACCAACGTGTTTCTCACTCTCGACAGGTCGAGCTTTGTAACACCGGATTTCATGGTGTTTCGCTGCCTCGAGCATGAATTCGACTGGATTTACGCAGACGATGTCGTCCTGGTGGGCGAGGTTCTCTCACCAGCGAATACACCGCGACAGATCGACGAGAAGAAGGCTCGATACGCAGCAGGAAAGATTCCTTGGTATTGGGAGGTCGAGCTCGGCCGTAATCCTCGACATATCAGCAGCGTGCGCGCCTTCGGCTTGTTCCCGAACAGCCTCGCCCTTCCCGAAGGCGTTACATCGTTGCGTTCTGCGCACTATGCCCTTGCCGAAGAGTGGACATTCGATGACGACGAGGGAATCGAAACAATGCACCCGTTCCCGATAAAAATTCCTTGGGCCGACCTGGCATACTGAGCCGGTCCCCGGTAAAAGCGCGAGACAGGAACTAACGCGACGCAGACCGCGTTAGCCCCGCCCCGAGCCTGGGCCCGACGGAGCGGAACCATCGTCACAGCATCTCAGGGGATCAGGTCGGCCAGCTCGCCCGGATCCTCCAGGACCACCATGGCGGCGGCGGTATCGCCGTCATGGGTGAGGGACAGATGGACGCGAACGCGCGGGAGGAAGTCCGCTGCCAGGCCGTGCAGCTTGATGCTGGGCCGGCCCCAGGCGTCGTTGACGACCTCGATCAACGGATAGGGGTTGTCGCCGATCTGCGGGCTGCGGGCGAAGCGGGAGGTGGCCCACGCCTTCAGCACCGCCTCCTTGGCCGCCCAGCGCGCGGCGTAGCTGCGCGCCGGATCGGTGCCCTTGCTCTGACAGTAGCGGCGCTCACCGGCGGTGAAACTCTCGCGCAGCATGGTGGTTCCGGCGCGATCGAGCTGTTCGGCGAATTCGGAGATGGTGACCAAATCCAGGCCGATACCGAGGATCGTCAAGGCGTACAAGCTCCTTGTCTTGGTACGGATGTGTTATGCGGGGGTGGTGCAGCAACACATGGTTTGCGGGTCGGTTCCGGCCGCGGCCCGTCACCGACCCTACGGGATCGGCGCCGGGCCGCGGTGCGAATGCGCGACGACGCCGCCCACTGTCTGGTGAGCGGCGTCGCCGGGTGTTCATCTACTGCGCGAGTTCGCCTGTGCCGCAGGAGCCCTGGGCCAGGTACAGCCCATCCGAGCCCAGGCGCGCCTGCTCCGAGAGCAGCACGTCGGCCTCCAACTGACGGGCCTGCTTGGCCGGGGTCCCCTCGCCGCCGAGACGACGATCCGCCGGGCGCTCGTACAGCGGGGCGCCGCCGCACATGGCCTCGGTGAACCGCTGACGCCCGTCGAGCTGACGCTGCTGGGCCCGGCGCTGGTAGTCCTCGCGCCGCTCGGGGTCGAGCGCGGCCAGGAACGCCTGCGGGTGCACGATCGCCAGCAGGCCCGACACGTGGCCGAAGCCGAGCGAGGTGACCAGGCCGGCCTTGAGCGCGAACCGGTCTCCGAAGCGCAGCGGCTCGCGCGCCCACACCAGATGCGGGTACTCGGCCATCTTCTCGTCGACACAGTCCAGGCTGCGGTTCGGCGGGATGACGCCCTGCTCCAGCACCTGGCACAGGCCGATCATCTGGAAGGCCGCCGCGCCGCCCTTGGCGTGGCCGGTGAGCGACTTCTGCGACACCACGAACAGCGGCGCGCCCTCGGAGCGTCCGATGGCCGTGGCGAGCCGCTCGTGCAGCTCGGACTCGTTGGGATCGTTTGCGCCCGTGGAGGTGTCGTGCTTGGAGATCACCGCGATGTCATCCGCGGTGACGCCCAGCTTGCGCAGCGCCGCGGCCAGCTTGGAGTCCCGGCCGCCGCGGCCCGCACCCAGCGCGCCCAGCCCGGGGGCCGGGATCGAGGTGTGCACGCCGTCGGCGAACGACTGCGCGAAGGCGATCACGCCCAGCACCGGCAGGCCCATCTCGGCCGCGACGTCGCCGCGGGCCAGCAGCACCGTGCCACCGCCCTGGGATTCGACGAATCCGCCGCGGCGACGGTCGTTGGCGCGGGAGAAGTAGCGATCGCTGATTCCCTTGGCGCTCATGGCCGCCGAGTCCGCGGTGGCGGACATGTCACCGAAGCCGACGATGCCCTCGATGCCCAGATCGTCGTAGCCACCGGCCACCACGACATCGGCCTTGCCGAGGCGGATCTTGTCCACGCCCTCCTCGACCGAGACCGCCGCGGTCGCGCACGCCGCGACCGGATGGATCATTCCGCCGTAGCTGCCGACGTAGGACTGCACCACGTGCGCCAGGGCGACGTTGGGCAGGGCCTCCTGCAGGATGTCGTTGGCGCGCGGCTCACCGAGCAGGTTGTCGATGTACAGCGAGCGCATCGAGCTCATGCCGCCCATGCCGGTGCCCTGGGTGTTGGCCACCAGCGAGGGGTGCACCCAGCTCATCAGCTCGGCCGGGCTGAAGCCCGAGGACAGGAACGCGTCCACCGTGCACACGATGTTCCACAGCGCCACCCGGTCGATCGAGGCGGCCATGTCGGCGGAGATGCCCCACTTGGTGGGATCCCAGCCGGTGGGGATCTGACCGCCGACCGTGCGCGAGAGCTTGGCCTTGCGCGGCACGCGAATCTCGGTGCCCGCCTTGCGCGTCACCTGCCAGTCGCCCGAGCCCTCGACCGGCGCGATGACGGTCTGCTCCGGGTTCGCGGCGTGGAACGCGCGGGCCTGCGCCTCGTCGCTGACCACGAAGGTCAGGTCCTTGTCCAGGAATACCGAGGTGAGCAGCGGCGCGGCGTTGTCGATCATGGCGCCGTCGTCGCCGTAGCGGCGCACACCGCACCGCTCCACGACGGTGTCGTGGTAGCGCTCGGCGACTTCGGATTCCTCGACGTACTCACCGGATTCGACGTCGTACCAGCCCGGCTTGGGATCGTTCTCCCAGGCGACCAGGCCGGTGGTCCACGCCAGCTCCAGCACACCCGCGGCCGACAGCTTGTCCTCGACCTCGAACTCGAAGCGGGTGCGTGCCGAACCCCAGGGGCCCAGCTCGCCCGCGCCGACGATCACGACCATGTCGGCGAGATCCGCGGTTACCGAACCCCATTCGGGGGTCGGCAGCTTCGAGCTCAGCGTCGGCGGGGCAGGCAGCGCCGCAATGGTCTGCGCCGCAACGTCTTGCGCGTCGTCGGAGGCCGAGGCCTGCTCACGCGCCTGCTTGGCCAGCTCGGGCAGATCCAGCTCGGCACCGGCCAGACCGCCGGTCAGGTCGAGCTGCCGCGGTGCGGCCGCGGCGTCCACGCGGGCGGTGCCGGTGCACGATTTCAGCAGCTCATCGGCCATCTCGTCGGTAGACCACGTGCGCACCCCGGCCTTCTCCACGGCCTCGACCAGCGGGTCGTTGCCGCCCATCAGGCCGGTGCCGCGCACCCAGCCGATCAGCGCGTGTACCAGCGTGACCCGCGCGGCCCAGGACTTCTCCGCTCGCCACTTGCCGACCACCGCGTCCAGGGCGGCCTTGGACTCGCCGTAGGCGCCGTCGCCGCCGAACATGCCGCGGTTGGGCGAACCCGGCAGCACCACATGCAGTTTCGCGTCGACGTCGTGGTCCGCGCCGATCGCGGACAGGCCGCCGATGAGCCGCTCCACCGACCAGAGCAGCACCCGCATCTCCATTTCGGCGCGGGCGCCGGCATCGGAGAGGTCACCGGCCACGCGCGGCGCGGCGAACGGGAACAGCAGCGTCGGGGTCATCGCCTCCTTGAGCAGAACCTTTGCGCCACCGGCATTGTCGACCTGCTCGGTGCCTACCCACTCGATGAGCGCGTCCACATCGGCGTAGGAGGCCATGTTCGCGGGCACCACCCACAGGGCGGCGCCGCGGCGGGCGTTGTCGCGGTAGAGCTGCTTGTAGAAGCCCAGGCGGGCGTCGTTCAGCGTGGAGGTGGTGACGATGACCGTCGCGCCGCCGCCGAGCAGCCGCGCGGCGGCCGAGGCGGCGATGGAACCCTTGCTGGCGCCGGTGATCACGGCGATGTCGCTGGACCACTCGCCGGCCTTATCGGTGCTCAGCGCGGCCTCGGCGATGCGCTCGTACCGTCCGGCCAGCACCGAGCGGGCCTCGCTCATCGCGCGCTGGCGCCACCAGTTCGCCTGTGCGGCAACGGCCTTGCCCGCGCCGAGGAAGCCCTGGACCGAGTCCTGCTCCGCAGCGGAGTCGTCGGCGAGCCAGAGCCGGGCCAGATCCTCGCGGGCGGTGGCCCAGCGGTCGTCGATCAGCAGAGCCTTGCGGGCGTCGAACGCGGGGGCGACCAGCCGCGGCCAGTCCGAACCCAGCTCGGCGGCAACGAGATCAACCAGGGTGTCGGGCGTGGCCTCGGGCGCGGACACCTGCTCGGCCAGGCCCAGCTGCTCGAGCACGACCCGCGCCGCGGTGGCCAGCACGCCGTCGCGGCCGGTGATCTGCTCGGTGAACTCGCCCAGCGCGGCCGCGTCCACGGTCGCGCCGCCGCCACCACCGGCGGCCGGCAGGGAGACCGCCACGCCCCGGCGCGCGGCCACGGCCTGCACCGCGGCGTCGATCGCGGCGTCCACCGCCGCGCCGTCGCCCGGCGCGCCGGATACCAGCCCGCCCAGGTCGCCGCCGCGAATGCTGGCGCCCTCGCGGGTGCCGAGGGAGACCTCGGCGGTGACGTGGTGCGCCCAGCCGTCGCCGAGCTCCCAGACCTTCTTGACGCGCTCGGCGATCGCGGCCGGGCGCTTGCCCGACGGGCCGAACACCTTGCGCAGGTGGTCGCCGATGGCGTCCGACAGCACCGAACCGAACGGCTTGTAGGTGCGGGCCAGCCGCTCGACCGTCGCCGAGAGCGCGCCCATGTCGGCATCGGCCGCGCCGTCGATCGCGCCGAGGGACAGCTCCGAGCCGAGGTCGACCAGCAGCTGGTTGCGGCGCGATGAGACACCGTCGCACAGGCCCTCGATGGTGTCGACCGGTCCGATCTGATCCATCCGCAGCTTGGTCCACAGCGCGATCAGCACGCGGGTGGCATCGGCCGCGGTGAAGGAGATGTCGTCCGGGCGGGGGCCGCCGGACGGGGCCGCCGGGGCCGCCACGGGGGCCGCGGCAGCGGGAGTCGCTGCGGCGGTGGCGGTCTCGGCCGGAGTCTCCTCCGGCTCGTCCACCGGCGCGGGATCGGTGTCGGTGGAGTACACCACGCCGGCCTCGCGCTCGATGTTCAGCACCTCCACCTTGGCGGTGGCGAACTGCGGCAGCTTGAGGGTGTTGGAGGCCAGGTTCGCCACGGTCGGCGTTGCGGCCAAACCGATTTCGACGAACCGCTCGACCCCGAGCCCGCCCCGGGCGGAATCGCCGAACAGCAGGTCCTGGGTCTCGATCCAGCGCACCGGGCTGGCGAACTGCCAGGCCAGCAGCTCGATCAGCACCACGCGGCACAGCTCGGACGGGCGCTGCGCCCAGTTCTCGAAGTCGGCCAGCACCTTCGACAGCGGTTCGGAGGGAACCAGATCGGCGATCTCCTGAATGAAATCCCGGTCCAGCGAGAAGGGCTTGGGCACCAGGTTCGGAATGTAGCGGCCGGTCAGCACCTCCGGCTGCAGGTTCTCCGGCAGCAGTTCCTCGAGCTTGCCGCGGAACTCGGGCACGCCCTTGCGCAGCACGGTCGAGTGGAACGGCACGTCGATGCCGGGCACCAGGATGAACGCCCGCTTGCCACCGAATTCCGCACGGCGGCGCTCGATCTCGGCCTCGAGCTCCTCGAGACCCTTGACCGTGCCCGCGATCGCGTACTGCGCGCCGCGCAGGTTCAGGTTCACGACCTCGAGGAATTCGCCGACCCGATCGCCGATTGTCTTGACCCAGTCGGTGACCTCGGCGTCGGGCAGCCCGATCTGCGAGGGGCGGATCGCGGCCATCCGATAGTCGCTCTGGCCCTTGGCATCCCGGGGCACCAGCTCGTGCATGGCCGAGCCGCGCTGGAACACCACCTCGAGCACCGCCTCGAGCGGCAGCACCCCGGCGACCGCGGCCAGGGCGTTGTACTCGCCGACCGAGTGCCCGGCCAGCATCGCGCCCTCGACGAACGCGCCGGCCTCGCGCAGCTCGGCCACCTGAGCCACGCCCAGGGTCGCCATCGCGACCTGGGTGAACTGGGTCAGGTGCAGCACCCCCTGCGGGTGGCGGTACTCCACGCCGCGGGCCTTGAGGTAGGTCGGGTTGTCCCGCACCACAGCCAGGATCGAGAAGCCCAGCGCCTCGCGGGTGTGCTTGTCCGCGCGCTCCCAGATCTGTTTGGCCGCCTTGGACCGCGCCCGGGCGTCCAGACCCATCCCCTTGGTCTGAATGCCCTGGCCCGGGAAGGCGTACACGGTCTTCGGCGCGGCCAGCCGACCCGTGCCCGTCATCACCAGATCGCCCTCGATCCGGCAGGACACCTCGACGATCTCGCTACCGGCGTCCACCGCGACGCGCTCGACGCGCACGTCGATCTCCGCGCCCGGGCGGACCATGCCCAGGAACCTGGTGGTCCAGGCGGTGAGAGTCCGTGCGGGCAGCGAGGATTCGGGGTCCACGGCCGACACCGCGTGCTGCGCGGCGGCCGAGAGCCACATGCCGTGCACGATCGGGCTGCCCAGCCCGGCCAGCTTGGCGGCGTTGGCGGAGGTGTGAATCGGGTTGTGATCGCCGGACACCGCGGCAAACGCGGCCATCGCGCGGGGCGCGGTGACGGTCACGTCGCGACGACGACGGCGCGGAGTGTCGGTGGCCTCCTCGGAGACCGTCCCGGCCGCGCGCGGCGGGTCGGACAGCTCGCCGGCGCCGTTGCGGCCGCGAATCGCGAAGCGCTCGGTCAGCGTCGCCACCGTCGGGGTGTCCAGGCCGTGATCGCGCATCACGCCGACGGTGACGCGCACCTCGGCGACGCGGCCCATATCGGTGTCGACGACCTCGCCCGACTCCGCGCGCACGGCGAGAATCGCGTGCTCGGCGGGCAATTCGCCGGTCAGCTCGATCCGGTGGTCCAGGTGGACCAGGTCCAGCATGCCCTCGATGACGTGCTGCCCGGCCTCGGTGCGGGTCGCGCCCAGCACCGCGAACACCGCGGGCCAGCATGCGCCCACGAGCACATCCGGCACGGTGCGGCCGATGGTGCTCAGCGTCGCGGGCAGACCCGAACCGGTGACACCGGCGTGGTCGGCGATCAGGTCCGGGCTCCAGGCCACATTCACGTGC
Organism: Nocardia albiluteola; assembly: GCF_018860155.1. Classification (GTDB taxonomy): domain Bacteria; phylum Actinomycetota; class Actinomycetes; order Mycobacteriales; family Mycobacteriaceae; genus Nocardia; species Nocardia albiluteola. Next base: position 15,569 of record NZ_JAHKNI010000004.1, on the reverse strand, counting down.
GCGACACCGGATTTGACCTCCGGCAGCGACTTGCCCGCGGCGACCGCCAGCAGCGCCGACATGGCGGCCTCGGCGTCGTCCTGCGCGATGACCGGCGCGCCGCCGTTGTACGCGGAGGCCGGCACGGTGATCCGGATGCGAACGGCGTTGTCGCCCAGCAGCGGAACGGTGAGCTCGACGTAGGCGTTGTCAGTGTCCGGACCCTCGATCGACACCAGGGTGGCGCCGGTCGGCGGGTGGTGCGCACCCTGGCCGTCCACGGCCCACTCGGCCAGATCGCCCAGCCGGTGTACCGGGTTCAGCGTGGTGCGCCCCGCCCACTGCACATCGGGGGCGGCCAGCACGAGATCGATGACGCCCGCGGTGACCTCGGCGCGGCGGCGTCCGTCCACGGCCAGCGGCGTCACCCCGCCGCGGATGAGGGTGTGGGCGGTGTCCTGCTCGAAGCGGTCCAGCAGCTCGCCGACCGGCTCGTCCACCCGGGTGATGCCCGCGACGGCCACGGTGCCGGGGATGATGCAGACCTGATCGGCGCCGTAGCGCGGATCGTGGGCCTGCCACAGCGAATCCGAGCGCCACCAGCGGCGCACGTCGCCGTCGACGACGGGTACGAAGTTGACGGGCTTGCCCGGGGTCTTGCACAGCGCGACGAAGAACGGCACGTCGGCCGGGTGCAGCACGGTGTCCGCGGCGGCCGGGTACTGCTCCTTCAGCGTGCAGATCGCCTGCACGGGCGCCTCGAACGCGGCGTCGTCGGTGAAAAGCGTTGCGATCTCGCCGCGGTCGGCCGGGTTGAGGCGGGATTCGGTGCGGCGCACCATCTCCGCGAAGCGGTCGCGCCAGGTGATGTCCAGCCACACCGAGCGGGTGGCATCCGCGATGGCCTCGGAGAAGTCCGCGCCGCAGTCGAAGTCGGTGCGGCGATCCAGACCCACCGCGAGCTCGACGTAGCGCTCGAGCCACTCCAGGTAGCTCATGGCCGCGACATCGCCGAAATACGGCTTGGCCGTGACGTTCAGCGCGGCGATGATCTCCTCGCGCCGCTCGGCGACGGCGTCGGCATTGCCCGCGACCTCGTCCAGCAGGCGGCCGGTGCGGGAGGCGGCGTTGTCGATCTCGTGAATGTCCGCGCCCAGCTGGCTACGGCCCGAGGCCATTCCGCCCACGGCGGTGCCCGCGCCGACCCACTCGGGATGTCCGGGGGTGTCCACCAGCAGCTGCTTGACCTCGGGTGCGGTGGTCGCCTCGAGGGTCGCCATCGCGGCGGTGCCGACCAGCACGCCGTCCAGCGGCATCACCGGATAGCCGTGCGCGGCAGCCCATTCGCCGGTCAGGTACTCCGTGGCGCGCTCGGGGGTACCGATGCCGCCGCCGACGCAGACCACCACGTTGGCGCGGTTGCGCAGCTCGGCGTAGGTGTCCAGCAGCAGGTCGTCCAGGTCCTCCCACGAGTGGTGACCACCCGCGCGGCCGCCCTCGATGTGCATGATGACCGGGTAGTCCGGCACCGCGTCCGCGATGCGCAGCACGGCGCGGATCTGCGCCACCGTGCCCGGCTTGAACGCGACATGCGAGATACCGACCTCGGTCAGCTCCTCGATCAGCGCGACGGCCTCGTCGAGCTCGGGGATGCCCGCGGTGACGATCACGCCGTCGAACGGCGCACCGGCCGCGCGGGCCTTCTGCACCAGGCGCTTGCCGCCCAGCTGCAGCTTCCACAGGTAAGGGTCCAGGAACAGCGAGTTGAACTGCACCTCGCGGCCCGGGTGCAGCAGCGTCTTCAGCTCGGCGACGCGATCGGCGAAGATCTGCTCGGTGACCTGCCCGCCGCCGGCCAGCTCGGCCCAGTGGCCCGCATTCGCCGCGGCCGCAACGATTTTCGCATCCACCGTGGTGGGGGTCATGCCCGCCAGCAGGATCGGGGAGCGGCCGGTGAGCCGGGTGAACGCGGTCTCGACGACCACGCGCCCGTTCGGCAGCCGAATCGGCTTGGGGGCGAAGGCCTCCCACGCCGGGGACACCTCCGGCGCCGCGCCGGGGGTGAACAGGGCGCGCTGGCCAGTGCGGGTCGAGGCCGCCACGATCCCGACCCCGGTGCCGCGCAGCGAGCCCTGGGTCAGCCGGCTCAGCAGGTCGCCGGGACCCAGGTCCAGCATCCACTGCGCGCCATCGGAAATCGCCTCGTCCACGATCGCGACCCAGTCCACCGGATCCACCAGGATGGCCCGGGTGAGGTCGGCGGCGAGCTGCTCCTCGATGCCGCACTGCTTGGCCCAGCCGACCACCATGTCGACGGTCTCGGCCAGCGCGGGGTGATGGAAGCCGACCTCGACCTCGACATCCTCGAAGACGGGCGCGAACACCGCGCCGCCGCGCTTCTTGGCCTCGCGGTCGCGGGTCTGCTCGTCATGGATCTCCGCGCAGCGCTGACGAACCCGGTCCAGCTGGGCGACGGTGCCCGAGAGCACCGCGCGGCGACGGCCGTTGCGGATGGACACCACGGCGGCAGCGGCGGGATCGACGTCCCGGGAGACCTCGGCGACGATCGCCTTCAGCTGCTCGGGATCCACGTGCGAGACGGCCACCATCGGCGACTTCTCGCCGACCGGGATCAGGCCGCGCCGCCGGGCCACCAGCGTCGCTGCGGCGCCGATCAACTGGGCCAGCCCCAGCAGCTCCGCGTCGCGGGCGCCGTTCGCCTGCGCGGCGCGCGCGGCCAGCAGGCCCTGGGAGTGACCGATCACCGCGGCCGGCGCGTGCTCGGCCGGATCCAGCCCCTGCAGCCGCAGCGCGCGCAGCGCGGCGACCTGGCTCAGGAACACCCCGGGCATGGAGATGGCGGCCGAGCGCAGCACCTGGGGGGCCGGGGCGGCGGACACCTCGCCGGCGTCGGTATCGGCGAGCTCGTCCTCCAGCATCCACGCGATCGGGTCGAAGCCCATCGGCCGGACCACCAGCAACTGCGAGGCAATCGGCGCCAGCAGCGCGGCGGCCTCGTTCACCAGAGCGGTGAGCTCGGGCTCGAGGGCGCTGTCACGCCCGATCTCCTCGAGTTCACCCAGCCACTGCGCCCCCTGTCCACCGAAGGCCAGCACGTAGGGCTGCCCGGCCTGCAGACGGTCCACCAGCGACGACTTGATTCCCGTATCCGAAACTCCCCCAACAATGTTGGCCCTGGCTCCGGTTCCGGTGCTCTCGTTGATCGTCAAGACGTTCGACTTCCTACTCGTGGTGGCTCGCCTCGCGAGAGGGCCACCAGGCGTGCACAGGCACTCCTCGGCCCTGAGGACTGATCTCTGCCGAGGATGGCACAAAATCATGAGGAAATCCTCACGTTTCCTCCGCGCCCTCCCGCTACCCGCGAGTATTTCCGTACGTACGTACAAGAACGGCCCCGAACATGACCCTCCCTCACGTTTGAACGCGCTGGTCCGGCCGGTTGCTTCCAGGCGAGAACTCGAGGGTTCCTCACATTGTCCGTAACCAAATCGTTATAATACCTGGTGGGGTTACCCATGAGTACGAAACACCCATCCAGAGCTTCGCTCTGGCGATCGCGCCCGGTAGAGTTTGGACGGTCGTACCAAGCACGCGCGAGTGGCGAAATAGGCAGACGCGCTGGATTTAGGTTCCAGTGTCTTAACGGACGTAGGGGTTCAAGTCCCCTCTCGCGCACAGATTCCCGGCAGATTTGCCGGGTTTGCGTGCCGTGTGTTCGAGCGCACTCGAACACACGGAGGTGACCTGGGAAATGCGCACCCAACTGCGACAACTTCTGACAGATCCGCCAGGATCGACCAGCGATGAGGACACGGGGCACGATCGGGGCAGGTGGTCTCGTGCCAGTCGCGGCGCACCGCCAGCGTTAGCAGTGCAGGGCTGCCTCGGGGTTGTACCAGGCCGACGAGATCGGCAGGTCGGCCGCGTGTAGCAGGTGCAGAATCTCGGCGGCGGATGCGGTGCCCGTCTCCGTGTCGTCCGCCTCGACCGGCGGGCCTGCGGCCAGCACCGGCAGGATCGCGTTGTCGCGGTATGTGATCGCGCTGACGTGCAGCACCGCCTTGGCCGATTGCTCGGTGGCGTTGTAGCCGGGATATTTGTTGAACGAGCCCTCGGGTACGGTTTCTTCGATCGAGACGTGGCCCTCGATCACGATTTCCGCAGTCGCCGGGACCAAGAGGTCCACCGTCTCGGCAGGCACCACCTCGATGCCCTCGCCGAATACTGCTCCGAGATAGCGGCTTTCGTCCAATCCCTCGGGTAGCGGCATGCCGCCGACTACGGCCAGTCCCGGTTCGACACCGAGCACCACCGCGATCGGCATGGGCTAGCCCGCAGCGGTCCACTGCGCCCGGACGATCCCGATCTGCTGGGTTCGTAGCAGCAGGCAGGCCAGATTGTTCTTGTCGTGCACCATCATTCGGTTGATGGACCAGTTGGTCTAGGAGCCATCCGGTGTGCGCACGATATTGGCGCCGAAAGTCTGGATATAGCGGCCGCCGTCGTTGCCGTGGATGAACGGTGTGGGGAACCCAGTCTGCTACGGCCCTGGAGGCGAGCGCTTCGGCGGGCCAGGCGACAGACGCCGCTGGCAAACATGTACCAGTACTTTGCCAGCACGACCGTTCATGATTTTGACGATCACTCAGTCGTCTCGAAAGACCGTGACATCCATGGAAACCCCACCCACCCCGGCGCCTTCGGTGCACATCCGGGCCGTGATCACCTGGCTCGCCATCTTCCCGATGGTGGCTATCGGCATGGTCGTTATGGCTCCGTTTGTCGGTCATTGGCCGTTAGTGCTGCGCGCACTCGCCCTGACGGCCGTGGTCGTACCGCTGGCTGTGTACCTCGTGGTCCCACGAATGCTGGCGGCCCATCACCGATTCATCCGTCGTTCGAAATGAGTCCGGGCACCATGCCCAGAAGGTTGAGTTACGAATGTCAAGTGTGGAAATGACCTCCACTGTTGTAGTGCCGCAGGATCGGGCGCTCATCGACGGCAAGTTCGTCGGATCCGATTCCGGGGCAACATTTCCCGTGACCGATCCGGCAACGGGCCGGGTGCTGGCCGAGGTCCCCCAGATGGGGGAAGCCGAGACCCGGCGGGCGATCGAGGCAGCCCAAGCAGCGCAACCCGCCTGGGCGGAGCGGACGGCCAGGGATCGCTCGAAGATTCTCGATCGCTGGGCGGCGCTGCTCACCGAGAAGAGCGAAGAGTTGGCGGTCCTACTGTCGGCCGAGAACGGCAAGCCGCTCAGCGATTCTCGCGCCGAAGTCGCCTATGCCATCGGGTTTGTCGATTTCTTCGCCGCCGAGGCGCGCCGGGTGTACGGCGAGACCATTCCGGCGCACCGCACCGACACTCGGATCCTGGTGTTGAAGCAGCCCGTCGGCGTGGTCGGCGCGATCACGCCTTGGAACTTCCCCGCGGCCATGGTCACCCGGAAGTCTGCGCCAGCCATCGCGGCGGGCTGCGCTGTGGTGCTCAAGCCTGCGGAACAGACGCCTTTGTGCGCCTTGGCCATTGCCGAACTGGCCGTTGAGGCCGGTGTCCCGGCGGGCGTGCTGAATATCGTCACCGGTGACGACGCGGCAGCTCCGACCATCGGTGGTGAACTGTGTGCGAATCCGGTGGTGCGGCAGCTGACCTTCACCGGCTCGACCGAGGTAGGGCGGATTCTGGCGGCACAGTGCGCGCCAACGGTGAAGCGCATGACACTCGAATTGGGTGGCAATGCCGCGTTTGTGGTGTTCGAGGACGCTGATCTCGACGCCGCGGTCGAGGGGGCGATCACCGCCAAGTTCCGTCATGGTGGCCAGTCGTGCGTGGGCGCCAATCGATTTTTCGTCCACGACGCCGTGTACGAGGACTTCGCCCACCGCTTCGCCGAACGCGCAGCCGCACTGCGGGTAGCCCCGTACACCGATCCGGACTCGAACCTGGGCCCGCTTATCGATACCCAGGGTTTCGAGAAGGTGCGGGCGCATGTGGCCGACGCCCTCGCGCACGGAGCCCGGCTGCTGGCCGGCGGCCACGCCCTGGAGGGCACCTTCCACGAGGCCACGGTGCTGGCCGACGTCACGATCGACATGCTGATCTCCCATGAGGAGACCTTCGGCCCGGTCGCCGGGCTTTTCCGGTTCGGCACCGAGGCGGAGGTGATCGATGCGGTCAACAACACCGAGTACGGCCTGGCCAGCTACTTCTACACCCGAGACAACAGTCGCGCATGGCGCGTGGGCGAGGCCATCGAGGCTGGAATGATCGGCGTCAACACCGGATTCATCTCGGTGGAGAGCGTGCCCTTCGGCGGCGTGAAGCAGTCCGGTATGGGAAGGGAAGGCTCACACCATGGCATCGAGGAGTTTCTCGAGATGAAGTACCTGGCCCTCGGCGGTATCTGAGCGACATCATCGCTGAGATCGAATCGGGTTGTTCACCGCAGATGTCGCCGCGGGGCGGGACGACCGGATCTCGCCGGCGTACGTCCGCGTTGGTTACCCGCCCTCCCAGCACGCTGGGAGGGCGGGTAACCGCGGAAGCCGAGGTGGCTCGAGCAGTGAACCCGGGCCTGATGGACTCCCTACAACTCTGGCGCTGCGGACTCGAATCCGACCCGAGCATCGGCAGCCACACGCTGGTCCGGGAATCCGAGGTTTTCAGCTGGTGAAGAATGTGCGCAGGCTGGCAGAAACGTAGTCGGGGTTTTCCTCCAACACCCAGTGGTTGGCCCCGGGCACGACGTCGGTGGTGACGTGGTCGGCGACGCGGTTGAGTAGATTGCCGATGGCCGAACCCAAACTGTGTTCGCCACCGACGCCCAGCACCGGGATGGTGAGTTTGCCGTCGCGAGCGATAAGGTCGTCGACCTGTCTTTCTCCGACGTCCTGCTGTCGGAAGTATTCGAGCGCCGCGTGGGTTCGGCCGGGCTTGCTCAGCGCAGCTATCAGTTGATTGCGCTCGCTGCTGTCTATCGTACCGTCGGCTTCATCGTAGAAGTGGCCGTAGAACAGAGCTTCCTTGCCGGCGATCAGGTCCTCGGGCAATTCGCCCTTGGGGCCTTTGGCCAGCCAATCCCACCAGAACACATCGGGTTTGGTCTGCACGAGATGGAGATAGTCACTGCTGGGGGGTGCTTCGAGAACGGCCAGATGGGCAATGTCGGATCGGTATTGGGTCGCGTAGGCCAGCGCGATCGCGCCGCCCCAATCATGACCAACGAGGTCGAAGCGACCCAGGTTCAGCTGCTGCGCCAGTGCGTGTATATCGGTGGTCACCGCGAGCGCCTGGTAACCCTCATCGGATTTCGCCAACCCGGAATCGCCGTAGCCGCGTAGGTCGATCGCGTAGACGGTGTGATCCCGGGCGAGGCCGGGGGCGATCTTCGACCAGGCTCGCCAGTTTTCGGGCCAGCCGTGCAGCAGCACGATCGCCGGGCCATGGCCACCAGAGATGTAGTGGACCGCGATCCCGTCGTGATCGATTGTTCCATCGTGGAAACCGGGCAACGGCTCAGCAGCTGCCGATACGGTGGAGGTGGAGGTGGAGGGCGCGGATTCGGAGCAAGATGTAGCGAGGGACGTGGCAGCAGTCAGCGCGGCCACCAGAAGGCAGGCGCGCTTGGAAAATAGCGTGAGACGCATACTGAGCACCTATCAGGGGACCTGGGTCATGCGGCTGAGACCCGGGAGCTCTTCGAGACGAGGCGTGAACACGTTGTGGAGCGGGGAAACGGTGACAGTCTGGGTCTGCTCGATCCCGAGCACCTTCATGGTCGGAAATAGGATCTCTTCGAGGAACGTTTCGAATTCCTGCTTCTCGTCCCAGATTTCGATGATCCGCAGCCCGTCCTCGGTTACCGCGGCCAGGTGTAGGTAAATGCTGCCCAGCGCGTGCCCTTCGACACCCATGCGCTCGACAACCGCGTTGTACTGCTCGGTGGTGATGCCGTGTACATCGAGAGTGCAGAGAACAGCCATGATAGAGGGTCCTTCCAGAGACGAATTCATATCCTGCGCAGTCAAGAATGCTCGCCCGTACTGGCAATACGCTGGCAAAGCACTGCCAGTGCGGCAGGCGGCCTTCGGCCTGGTATGGATTCCCGGGTCGCGGGCGCACGGTGGAACGCACTCGCCTGCGGCGCGATCCGAGTGATCGAGTTACGACGCGATTCGGCTTCGCGGGTCATCGGCTGGATCCGGATGTTCGGCACAGCCCTGCAGGGTGGCGAGCCGGGCCGGAGTAAGGCCGTGTCCGGCGGTGATGGCCCGGTGAACCGAGTCCGAGCTCAGGGTGGCTTGTGCTGCGTCGACGATGCGCTGTGCGTCGGGTACCCGGTATTGGTTCGGCTGTCCCGGGTGCAGGGTGTCACATCCGCCGATGATGGTCAGTGCGAGGCGAGGATGCCCGCTCGCAAGCGCGATGGCGGCGTGAGCGGTCCCGAGGTGAGCGTGCTGCTCTAGGTAGCCGGGGCCATCCAAAAGTGCTCTCGCCGTGGCGGACTCGGCACCGGCTGTTGTGTATTCACTGGCTTCGGCGAGCGTGATCGCGTACCCGGCGCGGCCCCAGACCTCCGCACCATTGGCAGTGTGACTGTACGGCTGCCCCGCCAGTCGCAAGGCCGTGAGTTCGTTGATCGACTGCCGGTACCGCGACAGGGCCGCCTCGCGGTCGCCTGTGTGCCGCGCGATGTCGGCTTCCACCACACGAAGCCAGCACACGGTGCCCGCCCGGACCGTCGAATCTATGCGCCCGAGCGCCTCTGTGACATGCGTGCACGCCTCGGTGACATCGCCGGTCCAGGCTCGCAACTGCCCGATCCAGGTGTGCACCGCGACCACCTCGTTTGCGCCGACCCAAGAGGACACCAGCCCGGCCGCCTCGTCCAAGAGTCGCGTACAGACTGGTGGGGTTCACGACGTCGCCCAACGTTTCCGGTCGAGCACGTTACGTTGCAACAGTGCGAACCAGGACTCCATCGCGGCGTTGTCGCCACACGCCCCGACGCGGCCCATCGAGCCGCGTAGCCCGTTGTGTGACAACAGTTTACAGGAGTTCCGCGACCGGAACCGGCTGGCTGCCGCGGCCGGAATGCACAATCGCTCCGGCCCGATCGCGCAGGGCGATCACGTTGCGCAGCGACGAGCACGCCGGCGACGAGGTCATCCGCTCGTCGATGCTGTAGCCGACGATGCGGTTGAACCACAGATCTGAACCACAGATCCTTCACAGCACACACTTATAGATAGAGCTTGCCCTCGTCGGCGGTGCGATGCACGGTGACGCACACTCCCACAGAGAAGACCGACCAGTCTCTTTAGATCGGTCAACCGAGCCGAGGCAGTCCCGCGACCCCGCCAGCACCGCCGTGCGCCCCCTCGCCCGCGCGCTGAGCACAACGGCGCCGGATCGAGGAGGCAGGGGCCTGGCTGGCGGGTTCGCTTGCACTCAGCACAGCTGAGGCGGTCTCAGATGCACAAGGTCACGCTGCCGAAGGGGAAGCACAGGACCCCAGATCCCCCTCCGGCAGTCGTGGCTGCGGTCGATGTCGACATTGCAGGCCCGGGCAGGACCGAACTGGCCGAAGCCACTGGCGCTGCGACAGCGCACATCGGTACGCGGCGTTGGCCGGCCGCACGATAGCTATCGATAAACCACAAGCCTGGCTTGCGTTGCGGTATCGCAAAGGGCGAATAGCACGCCGTCAACAGCCGTTGAAAGTCTAAAAACCCATTGCCCATTCAACTTTGGGCACGATTATTGGCTCGGGGTGTACGCAAACGAACCGCTGTGCTTCAATTGGGTTTGGGCAGGGGTAGATATGACCGTTCAACGACAGCAACCTCATCCCGACCGGGGATTGAGCACAGATGCCGAGCCGGACATGTCAGCGATGCAGACAGTGCCGCTGTGTGCCGGGCAGCGAGGGCTGTGGCTGGCGCAGCAACTGAGTCCGGACGTGCCGGTATGCGAGGCGCTGTATATCGAGTTCCGTGGGGATTTGGACGTCGATCTGTTGCGTGCGACGACGATTCAAGCTGGCCAGGAGTTCCAGTCGGGGTATGTGCGACTGCTGGAGATCGACGGCGAGCCGTACCAGTTGTACGACCCGTCGCTGGAGTCGGCGGGGCCGGTCATCGACATGCGTGGTGAACGGGATCCGGTCGCGGCAGGCTTGCAGTGGATGCATCGCGAGTGCACCACGCCGTTGGATATGAACCGGGACCGGTTGGTCACATCGGCGATTGTGCAGGTCGGGGATCGGCATTATCTGTTGTACAGCAAGATCCACCATGTAGCGCTGGACGGCTATGCCGCGATGATGATCGTGAACCGGATGGCGGCGCTGTACACGGCGGCGGTGCAGGACCGGCCGGCAGAGCCGAACCGGGCCGCCGACCTGCGTACTCTTTACGAGGCCGACCGCAGCTATCGGGAGTCGAAGCGGTTCATCGACGACCAGGCATATTGGGTGCGCAAACTGGCCGGCGTCGGGGAAGAGTCCAGCCTGGCGGCTGGGCACGCACCTGCGCGCGCGGACAGTGTGACCGCAACCGCCGAACTGTCAACGGCGGCGGTGGGGCGGATCGATCACTGTGCGCAAGCATTGGATGCGAGTCCGGCCGCGCTGGTGATCGCCGCATTCGGATGTTATCTGGCCCGGATGACCGGCCGCGACGACGTCCTGGTCAATATCCCCATGTCGGGTCGCACAACTGCCGTGCTGCGGCGGTCCGGGGGGATGTTTGTCAACGTCACACCGCTTCCGATCGTGGTCGGTCCGGAGGACACGGTCGCGACGCTGGTGCGGCGGGTGCAGTCCGATCTGGTAGGCACCCTGCGGCATCAGCGGTGCGGCCTCACCGATATTCGCGCGGCCACCGGATATACCGGACAAAGCGGGCAATGGCGTTTCGCGGGACCGTTGGTAAATGTCATGTATTTTCCCCAGAAGATCCAGCTCGGATCGGTGACCGGGGAATTCCATATCCTGAGTTCGGGGCCGGTCGAGGATTTGCTGATCGACCTGTATCAGACCGGTGACCCGCCGCGGACGATCCTCTACTTCTTAGCCAATCCAAACCTCTATAACAGCCCCGAATTGTCGGCACATTGCACCGGATTTGTGGAGTTCCTCGATGCGTTCACTGCCGCCGCACCGGGCACTGATCTCGGGCAGGTCCACCCCGGCAGCGCCCGCCACGGCGCGCGGGTCCGGCACCGCCGCGAGAACCTCGCGTTCTGGCGAGCCACGCTCGCGGACCTTCCCGAGGAGCTTCGTCTGCCGTTCGACAGGCCGCGGCCGGTGGTCATGTCTCACCGAGGTGCCACTACCAGCTACACGGTGAACGCCGAGTTGATTCAGGCGCTGGAAAGGTTTGCGCAGCAACAGAGTTCATCGCTGTTCATGGTGATTCACGGTGCACTGGCGGTCCTGCTCGCCCGGTTGAGCGGTAGCACCGACATCCCGATCGGCACACCGATCGCCGGGCGCGGCGCAGCCGCACTCGACGACGTGATCGGCATGTTCGTCAACACCCTGGTGCTGCGGACCGGCATCGACCTCGACGAATCGTTCACCAACCTGCTCGACCGGATCAGGCAAGTCGACCTGGACGCCTTCGAACACGCCGATGTTCCGTTCGAGCAATTGGTGGATCAACTCGATGTGCAACGATCCCAGTCCCGGCACCCGCTGTTCCAAGTGCTGCTGGCGTTCCAGAATCTGCAACGAGTGGAGCTCGAACTGCCCGGTTTGGCGGTGTCAGTCGTCGACCTGCCCACCGAGATGTCTCACTTCGATCTGCAGTTCATACTGTCGGACGACCGTGACAGCGGCGATGTGACGGTATCGGTCACCTATGCCACGGATCTGTTCGACGCGACGACCATCGATTCTCTCGTGCACCGGTGGTTCCGGATACTCGAATCGGTCGCCACCGATCCCACCGTCGCGGTCGGCGCGATCGAGGTACTCGAACCCACCGAACGAATCGATCTGCTGACACGCTCCGGCGCGCCCACGGCAGCGCCAACCACCCTGGCCGACCTACTGACTAACGCAGCCGTACAGAATCCCGACGCCACAGCAATCGTCTCCGACGGGCAACAGCTGAGCTACCGAGAACTCGATGAGCGTTCGAACCGACTGGCCCGACTACTCATCCAGCGAGGTATCGGCCCGGAAGACATTGTCGCGATCGGCATTCCACGCTCCCCCGAGTCCGTACTCGCAATTTGGGCAGTCGCCAAGTCGGGAGCCGCCTTCCTGCCGATCGACCCGACCTACCCCACCGAACGCATCACCCACATGACGACCGATTCCAAAGCAGCCATCGGCCTGACCGTGCCATCCGTGCGAGCACAACTCCCCGACAGCATCGACTGGCTGACACCCGACAACCTCGACAAGGACTTCGGTGCCCAGGCGATCTCCGATCTCGAGCGCACAACCCCGCTCCGGCCGCAGCATCCGGCCTACCTGATCTACACCTCGGGCTCCACGGGTGTGCCGAAGGCCGTGACCGTGACGCATGCCGGGGTAGCCGCGCTCGGTTCCGAACAGCGGGAACGCTATGCGGTGACCGCGGTTTCGCGGACCCTGTATTTCGCGTCGCCGAGCTTCGATGCCTCGGTCTGGGAGTTGCTGCTTGCGGTGGGTTCCGGCGCCACGATGGTGATCGTCGCGCCCGGCATCTACGGCGGCGCGGAGCTGGCTGAGCTGCTGCGCCGCGAGCGGGTGACCCACGCCGTGATCACGCCGGCAGCGTTGACTTCGGTGGATCCGGACGGGCTCGACAACCTGCGGGTCGTCGTTTCTGCCGGTGATGCTTGCCCGCCGGAGCTGGTGCGACGCTGGGTGGGCGACGGTCGTGAGTTCTTCAATGCTTACGGTCCGACCGAGGCCACGATCATGACGAACCACAGCGCTCCGTTGGTGGCGGGTGAGTTGGTAACGATCGGCGGCCCGATTCGCGGCTTCTCAGAATGGGTGTTGGATCAGCGGCTGCAACCCGTACCGGCCGGTGTAGCGGGTGAGTTGTATATCGCGGGTGCTGCACTGGCCCGCGGATATCATCGCCGGGCAGCTGTGACGGCCGGGAGTTTCGTGGCGTGTCCCTGGAGACCGGGTGACCGGATGTACCGTACGGGAGATATGGTTCGGTGGACGCCCGACAGGGCAGTCCAGCATCTCGGCCGTCTCGACTTCCAAGTCAAAATCCGCGGCCTACGCATCGAACTCGGTGAAGTCGATGCGACCCTCGCCGCCCACGAGACCGTCGGTTTCGCCACCACCATCAGCCACCGCAACGATTCCGGCACCGAGTCACTGGTTTCGTATGTCGTTGCCGCACCGGATCACTCGATCGATACCGCAACCCTGACCGAACACCTCACCCACCGGCTACCGTCCTACATGGTCCCCTCCTCGATCATGGTGCTGGACCACATCCCATTGACACCGGCAGGCAAACTCGACCGCAAAGCACTACCGAAACCAGTACACACCGACCACAAGCCGTTCCGAGCGCCCGAGACACCGACAGAACACACGATCGCTCGAGTGTTCACCGATGTGCTGGGTATCGACACGATCGGTCTCGATGATTCGTTCTTCGCCCTCGGCGGAGACAGTTTGGTCGCGACCCGGGTTGCGACGCGACTCGGGGCCGCGCTGGACACCGAGGTTCCGGTGCGGCTGTTGTTCGAGGCGCCCACGGTGGCGGCGCTCGCAGCCTATGTAGAGCAGCATGCCGGTCAGGGGCGACAACGCCCACCATTGATCGCGGGACCGCGTCCCGAGCTCGTGCCGTTGGCACCGGCCCAACAACGGATGTGGTTCCTCAATCAGTACGAACCCGGCTCGGGGGCATACAACATGCCGATCGCCATTCGGCTGCGCGGCGAGGTGAATGTCGATGCCCTGGGACTGGCCATGGTCGACGTGCTACGCCGACACGAGTCTTTGCGAACGCGGTACCCGGACCATGACGGAATACTGATCCAGCTGATCGAATCCGTCGACGACATCGACCAGGAACTGACTCCGGTGCCGGTTCTGTCGAGCCAATTGATCGCAACGGTAACCGAATTCATCAGCGAGGGTTTCGACGTGAGCACCCAGGTGCCGGTGCGTGCCCGATTGTTCCGCGTGGTCGGCAGCGAGGAATCGGAATATGTGCTGGCTGTCGTGGTGCATCACATCGCCGCGGACGGCTTCTCCATGACACCCCTGGCCCGCGACGTGACAACTGCGTACACCGCACGGATTCGCGGTGAAGTCCCGTCGTGGACACCACTGGCCGTCCAGTACGCGGACTACGCACTATGGCAACGAGCTACCCTCGGCTCGCCCGACGACCCGGAATCGTTGTGCGCCCGGCAGATCCGATACTGGACCGAAACTCTGGACGGAGTTCCCGAGGAGCTTTCTCTGCCGTTCGATAGGCCGCGGCCGGTGGTGATGTCTCACCGAGGTGCCACTACCAGCTACACGGTGAACGCCGAGTTGATTCAGGCGCTGGAAAGGTTTGCGCGGCAGCAGAGTTCATCGCTGTTCATGGTGATCCACGGTGCGCTGGCGGTCCTGCTCGCCCGGTTGAGCGGTAGCACCGATGTTCCGATCGGCACACCGATCGCCGGGCGCGGCGCCGCCGCACTCGACGAGGTGATCGGCATGTTCGTCAACACCCTGGTGCTGCGGACCGACATCGACCTCGACGAATCGTTCACCGACCTGCTCAGCCGGGTCAGGCAGGTCGACCTGGACGCCTTCGAACACGCCGATGTTCCGTTCGAGCAATTGGTGGATCAACTCGATGTGCAGCGATCCCAGTCCCGGCACCCGTTGTTCCAGGTGCTGCTGGCGTTCCAGAATCTGCAACGAGTGGAGCTCGAACTGCCCGGCCTGGTGGTGTCGGTGGTCGACCTACCCGCCGAGATGTCTCGCTTCGACTTGGCATTCGTGTTGTCGGACAGCGGTGACAGCGACGGTATGACGGTGTCGGTCACCTATGCCACGGATCTGTTCGACACGACGACCATCGATTCTCTCGTGCACCGATGGATCCGGGTGTTGGAGTCGGTTGCCGCCGATCCCTTGGTTTCGGTCGGAACGATCGAGGTGCTCGAACCCGCCGAACGAGCCGATCTGCTGACACGCTCCGGTGCACCCACCGTGGCGCCCACCACCCTGGCCGAGCTGTTGGCCACGGCGGCCGGGCGGGATCCCGACGCCACGGCGATCGTGTTCGGCGGGCAGCGGCTGAGCTACCGGGAGTTGGATGAGCGTTCGAACCGATTGGCGCGGCAACTCATCCGACGAGGCATCGGCCCGGAAGACATTGTCGCGATCGGCATTCCACGCTCTCCCGAGTCCGTACTCGCAATATGGGCAGTCGCCAAGTCGGGAGCCGCCTTCCTGCCGATCGACCCGACCTACCCCACCGAACGCATCACCCACATGACGACCGATTCCAAAGCAGCCATCGGCCTGACCGTGCCATCCGTGCGAGCACAACTCCCCGACAGCATCGACTGGCTGACACCCGACAACCTCGACAAG
>NZ_JAHKNI010000039.1 GCF_018860155.1 Nocardia albiluteola | reverse complement strand
CGGCGCCTCCGGACCCGTCACCACCACCACAACCACAACAACCACCGGCGGCGCCTCCGGACCCGTGACCACCACCACCGGCGCCTCCGGATCAACCACCACCACAACCGGTGGCGGCGCCTCCGGACCCGTCACCACCACCACCACAACAACACCACCTCCCCCCGCCAACACACCGCCCCCTCCCACCAACACACCGCCCCCTCCCACCAACACACCGCCCCCTCCCACCACCACACCACCCCCTCCCACCACCACAACAAAATCGTCCACCGGCGCCTCCGGCCCCGCCACAACTGGTGGCGCCTCCGGACCCGTCACCACCACCACAACAACATCCCCTCCGCCCCCCGCCAACACACCACCCCCGCCCACCGGCGCCTCCGGCCCCGTCACCACCACAACCACAACCACCGGCGGCTCTGGCTCCACGGCGACCGGCTCCAGCGGCTCCAGCGGCTCCAGCGGATCTAGCGGCTCCGGCGGCTCCGGCAGCTCCAGCGGCTCCAGTGGCGCCTCCGGCAGCGCCGCGGACGAGCTCACCCTGTTCGCCGAGGCGCTGCAGCTGCTCTCATCGGGCATTCCCGCGCTACAGCAGATCGGCAGTCAGCTGTTGCAGCAGCTGCCGGTGACTCTCCAGCAGCTCGGCCAGGACTACGAGAACGGCACATTGAACCTGCGGCAGGCCATGGGCGCCGCCACGGCGGAGGTCGGTGCGGACATACATGGCATGCAGGACCGCGCCTACCATGAAATACGAAATCTCGCAAGAGATTTCCGCACCGAAGCGATCGCGCTGACACGTCCCGAGGGCCCACTGGCAGGTCCCATGGGCCCAACCGGTCCGCTCTTACCGGAACTGGCCATCGCCCGCGCATTGGCCACCGACCCGACGCAGCCGGTACCGCACAATGTGGTGGCCGCCAGTTCCTCAGCGGTTCCGGAACGATCGGCACAGGTACAGCAGGAACCGTTCGCAGCAGAGCGATCGGCACAGGTACAGCAAGAACCGTTCGCGACACCGGAAACGGATGACTGAGATGCACCGTACCTGGACCATCACCGACCTGGAATTCATCGTCCTGCGCGATCGACTGCTCAACCGTTACCTGCCTTGGCCTTTCACATATGTCGGCCCGGTCCGGACCCGTATCGACTTCCTGCGCGAGCAGGAGCAAATCTGGTCGAGACTGCAGGCGAACTGGGATCCTGATCTGGCCGAGGCGATCGTCAATGCCGGCAATCCGGATGCCCGGGTGCAGATCAGATGCTGGGACGGCCGGGACATGCGCGACCCCGCGAGCCGATACTTCATGGTGGGCAATCGATGTGGTTCTCGTGCGGTTCTGATACACGGCCTCTGTGATCGCGATGCTCTGACCAATGACCGCTACCGCATCGTCGAATGCGATGCGCAAGCGCTGTCTTCCGTTCTGGTGGACAGTCTGCCCGAGATGCCGGCCGGGTCGCAGGGACGCGTCGAGCTGATGAGCTCCCACGGCGCCGAAACCGTGGATCATTGGAGCAGCCGCTCGAGCTTCTACGACGACGGCGATGACAATATCGATTTCCGAAGTACCCGCTGGCAGCGTGCGCCGAGGACGACCGTCGGCATTATCGAGATTCGCCAGGGCAAGTCGAAGTTCGGCCCGCGGGGAATGGGGATGAAGCGGATGTTCTGGGAGGATCACCCCGGCGACGGACGCTATCTCATCGACCTGGACCCACCGTTGGCGGCGATCGGCATCGATGCCACCGAACTGCAGGGGCGCATCGATCAGGGGATCGCCGAGATGTTGCGCATGGTGCAGGACGAATCCCGGGAAGGCGTTGTCCGGACGAGCGTTTTCGACGACTAGTCGATCCCGAAAGTCGTTGGCGTAGAACTAGTTACAGGGAGTGTGTGGTGACTGGGCCTGTGGCATCCGGGGCATCCGGTGTGGGTGATGACAATTCCGCGTGGCCGTCCCTGTTCACCGGTGCCCTGGTAGGGCTTCTACAGTTCGACCCCAAGGTGGCAACCACCTGCTACAACGCCTGCCAAACCCTGCTCAACGGTGTCA
>NZ_JAHKNI010000038.1 GCF_018860155.1 Nocardia albiluteola | reverse complement strand
GTCGTGCGCCACGAGGCGCTGTTTTCCGGTTCGGAGGTGAGAGGCCTTTGAAGTGATTGTGTCGCAGCATGATCGCTGTAGCTGAGGGCAGTCTGATCCGGGAGACGCCGGGGAGGACGGGAAGCAGCCCTGACAAAGCCGTGACGTGTCAGTACTACCGAATGGTGCGGGTGCGGCGAGCGTGAGACAGAGGTGGACGTGAGAAATCGATGTCATAAAGCCCCTCAAGAGAGATGTGCCAGCTCAAATTCGGTGGATATGGGCTGGATTGCGGCGCGCACCCGAATCCCGTTGCGGGGTCGGGGAACTCCTTCACCGGCGTGACAGTGGTCGGCGGGAGGCCATGGTGAAAGCCTGCGGCGTAACCATGGCGAGGCTGCTGGGGCAGAGTCGGCCGCCTCCTGTCTCGAACGGAAAACAGTGAACGTGGGAACCATCTCGTCGTGCCCCAGGGCGGTCGCGGCCAGCGGCTGTTACGGGGCAGGCTCGTCGTCGGCTGTGGCGGCGGGGTGGGGCGGAGGAGTCGTAGTAGTCCGAGATCGGGAAAGCCGGTCACATGGCGAAGGGCTCCAGTGGATTTCGCAGATTGGGAATGTTTATGGACGGAGGCGCTCGTGAATTCGGGTGAGTTGTGGCCGGAGTCCTTCGAGGACGCCGCGCGGCGAGTACGTCGGATGCAAGTCAAGCTGCACTGGTGGGCGACCCGGGATCCGGGTCGCGTGTTCAACGATCTGCACAATCTGGTGTACGACCCGGCGTTTCTGATGCACGCCTGGGAACGGGTGCACGGCAACAAGGGCGGGAAGACCGCAGGGGTCGACGGGGTAGCACCCCGGTCGATTCCGAAGGAATCCACCGCGCTGTTGTCCCAGCTTCGCATCGAGCTCAAAGAACGGTCGTTCCGGCCGGAGTTGGTGCGGGAGAAGCTGATCCCGAAACCGGGTAGCCCGCATAAGAAACGTCGGCTGGGTATACCGACCACACGCGACCGTGTTGTTCAGGCCGCGTTGAAGGCGGTGCTCGAGCCGATTTTCGAGGCGGATTTCCAACCGGGTTCGCACGGGTTCCGTCCTCGTCATCGCGCTCAGGACGCGATCGCTGACGTGCATCACTTCGGGTCCCAGGGTTATCACTGGATCCTGGAGGGAGATATCGAGGCGTGTTTCGATGAGATCTCGCATCCGGCCCTGATGGACCGGATGCGGCGGCGAATCGAAGACAAACGTGTCCTGGCTCTGGTCAAAGCGTTCCTGAAGGCAGGGGTTCTGTCCGAGGACGGTGCCTGCCGGGACGCGGTTACCGGGACCCCGCAGGGCGGGATTCTGTCGCCGCTGCTGGCGAATATCGCGTTGTCGGTGCTCGACGACCACTATCAACACAAGTGGGACGCTGTCGGGGCCGGGAGCCGGTTTCCCAACAGCCGCAGGCAGAAGCTGCGCGCGCGGGGAGGTGCGACCTACCGGTGTGTCCGGTATGCGGATGATTTCCTGGTCATGGTGCACGGCACGAGGCAACACGCCGAGCAGGCCAGGTCCGAGGTCGCGGCTGTGCTGGCGCCGATGGGTTTACGCCTGTCGGAGTCGAAAACCTTGGTGACACACATTGATTGCGGATTCGACTTCCTCGGCTGGCGCATCCAGCGCCGGAAGAAGGCGGGCACGATCCGGAAGATGATGGTCTATACCTACCCGTCGAAGAAGTCGCTGACGGTGATCACGGGCAGGATACGGTTCATCACACGCAGATCGGGATCTGGCTATCGGACGCTGAAGGAGTTGCTCTCACACCTGAACTCGGTTGTTCGGGGCTGGTGTATTTATTTCCGACACGGGGTCAGCAAGAACACGTTTGGTTACCTCAACTACTTCTTGTGGTGGAGGGTGACCAGATGGCTCTTGGCTCGGCATCCGCGCCTGGGCTGGCGAAAGATCAAACGCCGCTACCTAACTGGGTATCCGGCACAACGCCCAGAAGAGAACGGGACCGTGCTCTGCTACCCCGACGAAATCACCGTCGAACGATATCGATGGCGGGGTAACTCGATCCCTACACCCTGGAGCGCAACCATCACAGCGTTACTGGACACAGGAGCACTGGCATGAAATCCATGGAGAGCCGGATGCGGGGAAACTCGCACGTCCGGTTCGGCGGGCGGCCACAGGAAACGGAGTCGAGGCAACTCGACCACCGCGCCTGTGGTCGACCCAACC
>NZ_JAHKNI010000037.1 GCF_018860155.1 Nocardia albiluteola | reverse complement strand
CGTGGATGGTCAGCTCGGCCGCGCGTTCCATGGCCGCGGCGGCGGCGGCATGGTCCGCGCGTCCGTATGCCCGTGTGGCCGCGGACTCCAGGTCGTCGGCGATGGTGTCGTCCGCACTGGTGGCCGCCGCTGCGCGATGCCAGACCGCCCGGTCGGCAGCCTCGGGACTGCCGCTGTGACACAGTGTTTCAGCGAGCGCTCGGTGCGCGGCCAGCCGCAGGTGCAGTGGGGCATCGCGTAGGATGGCGGCGCGCACCAGCGGATGCCGGAAGCTGATCTGATCACCCTGGCGCACAAGCAATCCCGAGCTCTCGGCCGCCACGAGGTCCTCGGGTCCCGCCCCGAACGCGGCGGCGGAGTCGAGCACCGTCGAGATTTCCCCGGTCTGCTCGGTCGCTGCGATGAGCAACAGGGCACCCGCCGCTTCGTCGAGTTTGGCGGCGCGTGCGCCGAATGCGGTCTGTACCCGGATAGACAGCGGGAGCATGGCGAGGTCGTAGGGTACGGCCGGGGCGGTGCCGGTGCGCTGTTCGGCGCTGAGCGCGGACGGCAATTCGACCAGGGCCAGCGGGTTGCCCTCGGTTTCGGCGAGCATTCGGGCGCGCACCGGTGGCGCGAGTTCGGGGTATCGCTCGTCCAGCAGGCTGGCGGCGGCCGCGCGGTCCAGGCCGCTCAGTTCGTGTGTACTCAGTCCGGCCACGGGGTGGGCGGCGGTGCCGCGCACGGCGAACAACAGCAAAACGCCCTCGTGATGCAGTCGGCGGGCGGCGAAAGTCAGTGCCTCCGAAGAGGATCGGTCCAGCCATTGGGCATCGTCGACGAGGCACAGCACCGGCCCGTCCTCGGCCAGTTCGGCGAGCATGGACAGTACGGCCAGACCGATCAGGAACCGGTCACCGGTCTCCGCCGTGGCCAGGCCGAAGGCGCCGCGCAGGGCAGCGGCCTGTGGTTCGGGCAGGGCGCCGATCCGATCGAGTACCGGGCGCAGCAGCAGATGCAGGCCGGCGAAAGGCAATTCCGCCTCGAGTTCGATTCCGGCCACGCGAATCACCCGCAGTCCGCCGGCCCGCGCCGCGGCGTAGTCGAGCAGGGCCGTCTTACCGATGCCGGCAGGCCCGGTCAGCACCAACGCCCCGCTGCGGCCCGTGCTCGCATCCGCCAGGAGCCGATCGATCAGCGCCAACTCTTCCGCACGCCCGTATAGCACTCGACGGACCCTACCTAAGGAATGTGACGGATCACGGACCGGTCGATTGACTGAATCCATTCGCATCGCACCGAAATAGCGTTATCACCAGCCAATTCACATCGAAATCAGGAGCTGGTATGCATCCGAATTACTCGCTGAGCGAACGCGATCGACGCTGGGCACTGGCCCGCGAGCTGATGGACGAGCAGGGTGTCGACGCCCTGGTGATCTACGGCGAGCACGAGAACGGCGGCCCGGCATCGTTCGTGCCGGACGTCTACTTCACCAATGAGCGGCCCGGCGCGATCGTGGTCTTCCCCCGTGACGCCGACCCCATCTCGCTGGTGTGGTCGCCCATGCATATCGCAGACCACATCGAGGCCCGCCGCCGCGGCGAGGCCTGCTGGACCGAACCGCGAAACATGCGGGTGGCCAAGCACGCTCAGGGTGTAGTCGATGTGCTGAAGGAACATGGGCTGGAACGGTCGGCGGTCGGCGTGATCGGCCTCGAGCCGTACCCGCCGTTCCACTTCAACCCGATCATGCCGTACGGGCTGTGGACGGCGGTCCTGCAGCAGCTGCCGCAGGTGAAGTTCAAGCCGGTGTGGTTCCCGTTCCTGCTGCGGACCCTGGCTCAGTCGGCGGAAGAGCTTGCGGTACTGCGGCATTCGGCCGAAATCGGCGAGGCCATGGCGGCCGCCATGGTGAAGGCCACCGCGCCCGGGGTGACCGAGGCCGACGTGTATGCCGCCGGCATGGCCGAATCCTTTCGGCTGGGCACGGTCGCGCCGGGCATGCTCATCCAGTCCGGGCCCGGGTTCGCCTGCTGGGGTCCGCCGGTCTGGTCCTACCGCCCGCAGGCCCCGCGGGTCATCGAGGACGGTGACGTAATTCTGGCGGAGGTGTTCTGTCAGTTCGGCATGCGTGAAACCCAGCACCAGGTCGCCATCGCGGTCGGTGAGGTGCATCCGGATATCGAGACCGCGGCGCAGGTGGCTCGCGCTTCCTACGACGCCGGACTGGCGATGTTGCGGCCCGGCAATACTTTCGGTCAGGTGGTGGACGCCATGAAGGCTCCGCTGGACGCGGCGGGCGGCTGGAACATTCATCCGCTGGTCCACGGCATGAATCCCTATGGCACCGTGTGCGGTTTCGGTCAGGGTATGCGGAAACTGCCCGAGGCCGCCGAGTACGGCCTGCTGGCCGAGGTGCCCACCATCGGTACCGATCTGCCGCTGGCCGAGGGCATGACCTTCGCCTTCGAACCCAACTGCGTGATCGGCGGGCGGCTGGCCAATATCGGCGGCACGGTCGTGGTCGGCGCGAACGGCGCGGTGGAACTGAATTCGCTCACCACCAATCTATTGCGAGT
>NZ_JAHKNI010000036.1 GCF_018860155.1 Nocardia albiluteola | reverse complement strand
GCAAAGGATGTTCCGGCGGTGTCCTACTCTCCCACACCCTGGCGAGTGCAGTACCATCGGCGCAGGTGGCCTTAGCTTCCGGGTTCGGAATGGGACCGGGCGTTTCCCCACCGCTATAGCCGCCGTAACTCTATGAAACTAGACACAGAGAGCCAGACCTGTCATCCCCGAAAAAATATCCGGGAACTCACATCTGTCTTCTTCTCCGGTATCTGTGTGTTGTTTCAGATACCGCACAGTGGACGCGTAGCAGCTTTGTTGGTAAGTCCTCGGCCTATTAGTACCAGTCACCTACACCCCTTACAGGGCTTCCAGTTCTGGCCTATCAACCCAATGATCTGTTGGGGGCCTTACCCCCTCGAGGGGGTGAGAAACCTCATCTTGGAACAGGCTTCCCGCTTAGATGCTTTCAGCGGTTATCCCTTCCGAACGTGGCCAACCAGCCGTGCCCTTGGCAGAACAACTGGCACACCAGAGGTTCGTCCGTCCCGGTCCTCTCGTACTAGGGACAGCCTTCCTCAAGTTTCTAACGCGCGCGGCGGATAGAGACCGAACTGTCTCACGACGTTCTAAACCCAGCTCGCGTGCCGCTTTAATGGGCGAACAGCCCAACCCTTGGGACCTACTCCAGCCCCAGGATGCGACGAGCCGACATCGAGGTGCCAAACCATCCCGTCGATATGGACTCTTGGGGAAGATCAGCCTGTTATCCCCGGGGTACCTTTTATCCGTTGAGCGACACCACTTCCACACGTAGGTGCCGGATCACTAGTCCCGACTTTCGTCCCTGCTCGACCTGTCAGTCTCACAGTCAAGCTCCCTTGTGCACTTGCACTCGACACCTGATTACCAACCAGGCTGAGGGAACCTTTGGGCGCCTCCGTTACATTTTAGGAGGCAACCGCCCCAGTTAAACTACCCACCAGGCACTGTCCCTGAACCGGATCACGGTCCGAGGTTAGAAGTCCAATACGATCAGAGTGGTATTTCAACGATGACTCCCACGACACTGGCGTGCCGTTTTCACAGTCTCCCACCTATCCTACACAAACCGCACCGAACACCAATACCAAGCTATAGTGAAGGTCCCGGGGTCTTTTCGTCCTGCCGCGCGTAACGAGCATCTTTACTCGTAATGCAATTTCGCCGAGTCTGTGGTGGAGACAGCTGAGAAGTCGTTACGCCATTCGTGCAGGTCGGAACTTACCCGACAAGGAATTTCGCTACCTTAGGATGGTTATAGTTACCACCGCCGTTTACCGGGGCTTAAATTCTCAGCTTCGCTCCGAAGAGCTAACCGGTCCTCTTAACCTTCCGGCACCGGGCAGGCGTCAGTCCGTATACATCGTCTTACGACTTCGCACGGACCTGTGTTTTTAGTAAACAGTCGCTTCTCACTGGTCTCTGCGACCACCGCCAGCTCCCGGAGTAAATCCGTTCACCAGAAGTGGCCCTCCTTCTCCCGAAGTTACGGAGGTATTTTGCCGAGTTCCTTCACCACAGTTATCTCGATCGCCTTAGTATTCTCTACCTGACCACCTGTGTCGGTTTGGGGTACGGGCCGTGTACCAACTCACTAGAGGCTTTTCTCGGCAGCATAGGATCATGGAATTCGCCTCAACGGCTATGCATCACCTCTCAGGCTCATGCGACACGGATTTGCCTATGTCGCGCCCTACAGGCTTACACCACGTAATCCACCACGTGGCCCCACTACCTTCCTGCGTCACCCCATCGCTTGACTACTACACCCAGGATCGTGTGCATCCCCTTCCAGTCACCCGAAGGTGATCCGTCCGGTTCAGGACACTTAGCACAGATGATTCGCCACTGGGCGCGGATACACGGGTACGGGAATATCAACCCGTTGTCCATCGACTACGCCTGTCGGCCTCGCCTTAGGTCCCGACTCACCCTGGGCGGATTAACCTGGCCCAGGAACCCTTGGTCATTCGGCGGACGAGTTTCTCACTCGTCTTTCGCTACTCATGCCTGCATTCTCACTCCCACAGCCTCCACACCTGGATCACTCCGGCGCTTCCCTGGCTGCAGGACGCTCCCCTACCCATCCAATCTCCTGGCCCGAAGGCAAGATAATGATTGAATGCCGCGGCTTCGGCGGTGTACTTGAGCCCCGCTACATTATCGGCGCAGGATCACTTGACCAGTGAGCTATTACGCACTCTTTCAAGGGTGGCTGCTTCTAAGCCAACCTCCTGGTTGTCTAAGCGACCCCACATCCTTTTCCACTTAGTACACGCTTAGGGGCCTTAGCCGGCGATCTGGGCTGTTTCCCTCTCGACTACGAAGCTTATCCCCCGCAGTCTCACTGCCGCGCTCTCACTCATCGGCATTCGGAGTTTGGCTGACTTCGGTAAGCTTGTAGGCCCCCTAGGCCATCCAGTAGCTCTACCTCCGATGAGAAACACGCGACGCTGCACCTAAATGCATTTCGGGGAGAACCAGCTATCACGGAGTTTGATTGGCCTTTCACCCCTACCCACAACTCATCCCCTCAGTTTTCAACCTAAGTGGGTTCGGGCCTCCACGACGTCTTACCGTCGCTTCACCCTGGCCATGGGTAGATCACTCCGCTTCGGGTCCATGATGTGCGACTCAAACGCCCTATTCGGACTCGCTTTCGCTACGGCTCCCCCACACGGGTTAACCTCGCCACACACCGATGACTCGCAGGCTCATTCTTCAAAAGGCACGCCATCACCCCACAACGAGGGCTCTGACGGATTGTAAGCGCACGGTTTCAGGTACTATTTCACTCCCCTCCCGGGGTACTTTTCACCTTTCCCTCACGGTACTAGTCCGCTATCGGTCACCAGGTAGTATTCAGGCTTATCGGGTGGTCCCGACAGATTCACAGCAGATTTCACGGGCCCGCTGCTACTCGGGAGTTGCTCACATGAGCCGTTGAGTTTTCGCTTACCGGACTCTCACCGTCTACGGTCGGCCATCCCAGACCAATTCAGCTAACACAACGGTTTCTGACTCACGCTCCATTCGGCAGAATGAAGAAGAACAATCCCACGACCCCACACGGACAACGACTGCCGTCTATCACATCCGCATGGTTTAGCCTCATCCGCTTTCGCTCGCCACTACTCACGGAATCACATGTTGTTTTCTCTTCCTGTGGGTACTGAGATGTTTCACTTCCCCACGTTCCCTCCACACCACCTATATATTCAGTGGCAGGTAACACGACATCACTCGTGCTGGGTTTCCCCATTCGGAAATCCTCGGATCTCAGCTCGGTTGACAGCTCCCCGAGGCTTATCGCAGCCTCCTACGTCCTTCATCGGCTCCTGGTGCCAAGGCATCCACCGTACGCTCTTACACACTTACAAACAAAGATGCTCGCGTCCACTGTGCAGTTCTCAAACAACACACAAGAAAGATTCTTGATCCAGCACCAGCCGGAACCAATGTTCCGCGGTATGACTGAGAATCAATCTCGTCGTCTGATTTCCTAGAAAGAAACTCGCTTTCGCGTGTTCTTTCAGGACCCAATAGTGTGTCGGTATATTCACCGCGCTCGAAGACATGGCCTCGAACATGATGCGATGAAGATTGTCAGTGTTCCACCCATGAGCGTCCGCCGGCCTACATGTGAGGCCGAAACGGTCTCTGACGCATTCTCATTCGACTCTTCGAAGAGCATTGCGTAGAAGTGCTCCTTAGAAAGGAGGTGATCCAGCCGCACCTTCCGGTACGGCTACCTTGTTACGACTTCGTCCCAATCGCCAATCCCACCTTCGACGGCTCCCTCCACAAGGGTTAGGCCACCGGCTTCGGGTGTTACCGACTTTCATGACGTGACGGGCGGTGTGTACAAGGCCCGGGAACGTATTCACCGCAGCGTTGCTGATCTGCGATTACTAGCGACTCCAACTTCACGGGGTCGAGTTGCAGACCCCGATCCGAACTGAGACCGGCTTTAAGGGATTCGCTCCACCTCACGGTATCGCAGCCCTCTGTACCGGCCATTGTAGCATGTGTGAAGCCCTGGACATAAGGGGCATGATGACTTGACGTCGTCCCCACCTTCCTCCGAGTTGACCCCGGCAGTCTCTCACGAGTCCCCGCCATTACGCGCTGGCAACATAAGATAAGGGTTGCGCTCGTTGCGGGACTTAACCCAACATCTCACGACACGAGCTGACGACAGCCATGCACCACCTGTACACCAACCACAAGGGGGGCTATATCTCTATAGCTTTCTGGTGTATGTCAAACCCAGGTAAGGTTCTTCGCGTTGCATCGAATTAATCCACATGCTCCGCCGCTTGTGCGGGCCCCCGTCAATTCCTTTGAGTTTTAGCCTTGCGGCCGTACTCCCCAGGCGGGGTACTTAATGCGTTAGCTACGGCACGGATCCCGTGGAAGGAAACCCACACCTAGTACCCACCGTTTACGGCGTGGACTACCAGGGTATCTAATCCTGTTCGCTACCCACGCTTTCGCTTCTCAGCGTCAGTTACTTCCCAGAGACCCGCCTTCGCCACCGGTGTTCCTCCTGATATCTGCGCATTTCACCGCTACACCAGGAATTCCAGTCTCCCCTGAAGTACTCTAGTCTGCCCGTATCGACTGCAGGCTTGCAGTTGAGCTGCAAGATTTCACAATCGACGCGACAAACCGCCTACAAGCTCTTTACGCCCAGTAATTCCGGACAACGCTCGCACCCTACGTATTACCGCGGCTGCTGGCACGTAGTTGGCCGGTGCTTCTTCTACAGGTACCGTCACTTGCGCTTCGTCCCTGTCGAAAGAGGTTTACAACCCGAAGGCCGTCATCCCTCACGCGGCGTCGCTGCATCAGGCTTCCGCCCATTGTGCAATATTCCCCACTGCTGCCTCCCGTAGGAGTCTGGGCCGTGTCTCAGTCCCAGTGTGGCCGATCACCCTCTCAGGTCGGCTACCCGTCGTCGCCTTGGTAGGCCGTTACCCCACCAACAAGCTGATAGGCCGCGGGCCCATCTCGCACCGATAAATCTTTCCACCACAAACCATGCAGTAAGTGGTCATATCCGGTATTAGACCCAGTTTCCCAGGCTTATCCCAGAGTGCAAGGCAGATCACCCACGTGTTACTCACCCGTTCGCCGCTCGTGTACCCCGAAGGGCCTTACCGCTCGACTTGCATGTGTTAAGCACGCCGCCAGCGTTCGTCCTGAGCCAGGATCAAACTCTCCGTTGAAGACTCTCAACCAACCCCGAGGGGTCAATCGGAAGTAACTCGAACCAGAGTCCGAAAACCTAACTTAAACGCCAGCCGGAAAATAGCTGACAAAAATGTCCGACACCCACACGGGGGTGTAAGCGCCGGAACCAAAATAAATATTTGGCACTGACATTCATCGACACACTATTGAGTTCTCAAAGAACACACGCAC
>NZ_JAHKNI010000035.1 GCF_018860155.1 Nocardia albiluteola | reverse complement strand
TTCCGGACCTTGTGGAACATGTTGAAGGCGGGAAAGAAAATCGGGCGACCCGAAGGCACGGAGCAGCACCTGCTGACCTCGCCACCGAAAGTTCCAGCGAGGAACCAGACATCGTCGGGCTGACCTTCGGCCGCAAGGATTCCGGTCTCGTCGCATACCGGATTCTTGGCGTTGGGGATCGACATGGCCCACTGCCACCACCGGGCGGCCAAATCGACGTTACTGCTGCGCATCCAAACCACCTTGATGATCTATCCGCCGGCCAGGATAGCCGAGCGTCGGAGAGGGCTGCCGAGGGCACGACATCCCACGCCATCCGCTACCTCGTAGAGCTGGCCGACCCACCTGGCGGGCCGGCCATCCAGTCATCGCCAGCCTGCCGAGAACCTCATACTGACGGCGGCCGGGCCCCGCGGGAATAGCGCACGAGCGGAATACTGCCCCGCGCCAGTCAAATAGGCCAAACTGCATCTGTGTCCGCCAACACCGCCCACACCTGGTCATAGCACAGTGCGAAAGATCTTGCCGCCCTTGAATCCGTCCATGAAATACACATCACCGCTTGCCATTTGAGCGAAGGCAGCGTCGGTGGCGTCGTGGGTCCGCTGAAACGTTCCCGTAAGCCTGTCAGGAGTGACGATCTTGTACCGAGGGTCGCCGGACGAGGTGTGCACCACCATGACAACGACCCCCACGGCGACGGCTACGACGACGGCGGACACGGCCGCAACGATGCCGATCACCGCCCCCAACGGCGGCCCTTCGGCCGGGGTGGCTGCGGGGGCAGCATCGGATTGCCCACCATGCCGAAGGCCGAGGTAGGAGGCGGCAGGCCGCTCGGCCCGAATGCCCACGCGCGATCAACCTTTCGACGATCGCGTATTTCCTTTTGGGGAGATCACCACCTGCTCGTCGAACAGTTCACACGCGTCTCGGGTGAGTTTCAGCTCGGCCTCCACCCGGGCAATCCGGCGATGCGCGGAGGCCAACTCATCGGCCTCGACATTCGGCACGCCCTCACGTACTCCCGCATCGACCAGTGCCTGAGCCTTCCATTTGAACAGCGTCGCCGCGGAAATCCCTGTGAGCGGTCCAGATACGCTTCTGGCTCATGCACAGGTGAACCGATCCGATCGGAGGAGATGACGAATGCTGGCAGGAGTGGACTGGCGGGCGGTGCGCACGAGCCTGCCGCCGGGTGAAATGCTCAGATTCCGAGCCGACTTCGCAGAGCGGATCTGGACGACGCCAGATGCGGTGGCGTTCGCGGTGACATTCGGAATCCCCTACTCGCGCGGGCTGTTTCGGATATCAGCTGAGGTGGCCGACCGCGATCCCGACAGCCCCGACCTGGCCTTCATCGACAACATCGACTCGACGCCGACGGACACACCGGTGGGAGAACTCCAGCCGTTGGGTCTGTTGTTCCACAGTCTGCTCTACGTCCGTCCCACGGACGGCACCATCTGGGTGTCCGACCCGGACGCGGAGGTGGAATTCGAGTTGATCCACCGCGACCTATCGTCGCTGGCATACCTGGTGTACAAGGTCGAGATCGAACGACCCGACCCCGACGAAGACCCGACACCCTTCGACTGGGCCGAAATCGAGGAGATCATCCAGGAGGGAATGACCCGTTGGGACACAACGCCTTTCGAGTCAGATGCAAAGTTCTGGACGACTTTCCTCGAGTCCTATCCAATGATGTGAACCGAGGTGATGTCGCTTCCGGCATCCAAAGTTGTTGGCACACAGTCCAATATGACAAACGGCCGCAGTGCGTCGTTCAGCTGATCACCCTGCGGCACTGTCGAATCCGCACTGGTCAGAGATCGCTAACGCGACTTTTCTCCTCACTGGACCCCTCGGGCCAAAACGGCCCGCCCGCGAGGCCCCAACCTGCGGTAAACCCTCCGCCTGACACGAGGCCGCTAGCGAAGGCATCTGGCGGGCCGCAGCACTGCCCAGGTGCGGCCCGCACCGCCCTGGCAACCTTCAAGGGTGCGGCGCCGGGCTCAGTTTGTGGCGGTCTCGGCTCGCAGGTAGCTGTAGACCGTCTCCCGGCTGATACCGAACTCCTTGGCCAGCACAGACTTGCGCTCGCCCGCCGCGGCGCGCTCGCGCAGCCGATCGGCCTGCACGTCGGTCAGGGCAGGTTTGCGGCCGGTGTAGGCCCCGCGGGTCTTGGCCGCCGCGATGCCCTCACGCCGGCGCTCGAGGATC
Source organism: Nocardia albiluteola (assembly GCF_018860155.1). Classification (GTDB taxonomy): domain Bacteria; phylum Actinomycetota; class Actinomycetes; order Mycobacteriales; family Mycobacteriaceae; genus Nocardia; species Nocardia albiluteola. The sequence continues at coordinate 3,929 of NZ_JAHKNI010000035.1, read as the reverse complement.
AACGCGCGCTCGAACTCGGCGAAGGCACCCATCACCGACAGCAGCAGCGTCGCCATCGGCGAGTCCTCCCCGGTGAAGGTCAGGTTCTCCTTGACGAACTCCACCCGCACCCCCTTGCCGGTCAGGATCCGCACCAGCCGGCGCAGGTCGTCGAGATTGCGGGCGAGCCTGTCCATCGAATGCACGATCACGGTGTCACCGTCGCGGACGAACGCGATCAGCTCGTCCAGCTTCGGCCGGGCAGTGTCCTTCCCGGAGGCCTTGTCGGTGAAGGTGCGTTCCACCTCGATCCCGTCGAGCTGCCGGACGGTGTTTTGATCGACCGTACCGACCCGGATGTAGCCGACCCGCATTGCCAAATCCCTTCCCGCAGACCAAATGTCAGGATGGACTTCAAGAACCCATCGGACATGTGTCAAGAAGCTCGAATTAGGACTCTAATCTGACGCACTTCATCCCAAGTCGCGGAGGTGGTGCTGGGGTGTACCCCAAACCGACAGTCGCGAAGGGCGGATATGGGGATCTGGAAATACCGCCTATCGGCGACTCGGTCTCGCTGGGCCACATGAACGACCGGTGCGCCGGAGATCCCAGCATCGATGCACTGATCGACACCGCCGACAAGGAGCACGACTCGGTCAGGGCCTGTGGGTGTTGTCAGCGGTATCTGGCAGGGTTCGCCGTGTGACTGATCAGGTGATGGATTCAGGTGCCGCTGCAGTCGGAGCGATTCGACGAACGACCCCGCGCCCGGTTGACGTGACGGGACTCGTACCGGGGCTCGCGGCACGGGCTCGGGACACCATTCGTCTGCATCCGAGGCGGGGCACCCCGTCGAACAGGCAGAGCTCCGTGGGAGGGCCGTTGCTGTGGCCGGCGGATGAGACGTGGCCGGTGTGCACCAGGCCGCACCAGGACCTCGGGAGGGGCACGCCGAGCGCCACTCAGGTGCCGATGGTTCCGGTTGTGCAGGCTTTCCGCTCGGATCTGCCGACCGGTGTTGTGTCCTTTCCGCAGGACAGGGACGTTCTGCAGGTCCTGTGGTGCCCGTTCAATCACGACTTTCCGGCGTCGCCGTGGCCCGTGGTGTTCTGGCGTCACTCCGAAGCAGTCGGGGCCGTCCTTGCGGCACCTGCCGCCGATCCCGCAGCTGATGACTGGCACCTGCCAGCGCCTTGCGTAGTCCACCCCGAGCGCGTGACGGAATACCCGTCCTGGGATCTGCCGGAGGATCTGGCCGAAGCGTGGCAGGAGGATTTTTATCGGTTGGAGGAAGCAGCCCCGCTTCTGTCCTACGGCACTCACCACGCTGAGGCGCCGGGCACGAAGCTCGGCGGATATCCAGCCTGGTTCACCGGCTCCGGCGACGTCGACTGCAAGCAATGCGGCCAGCCGATGCGCCACCTGCTGACCGTGGCCAGTTGGGAATGGGACGGTGACTCCTGGCGGACCTGGCGGCCCCTCGAAGACGATGATCGGGCCGGCGCCGTTAACCCAACTGGCCTGGAAATAGGTGAGGTGGGTTCTGTGTACGTCTTCGAGTGCCTGTCCTGCAAGGACCGCCCCTTCGCCCACTGGTATGACTGCAGCTGACCGACATGCAGGGTGCTGCATCTTGCCGTGCCAGGCTGTACCTCAGATACACAGATGAGCGGAGTCGTTTGCCGGGTGAGGAGCGTGGTCTTCGCATCCCGCAGTGCCGCAATCCGTCCCTGTAACCAGCCGCCGGCGCGTCACTTGTTCACGGAGGCGGAGCGCGGTTTGGGGTGGATGGCGGGTTCGACGTCTGTGGGGCATGACGGTGCCCTACCCCGATTTCGTTGATCCGGCTGAGAACTCGACCACGACGTCGTACAGATCCGGGCTGGATGTGACCGGTGTCTGCCGGTCGTCGCCGGCGGCTCGGGTCTGCTCCTGAAACTCGGGGTCGGAGGTCGCGGCCTCCCAGGCTTCGCGGCTCTCCCAGTGGGAGACGTTGATGATCTGAAACCGTGTCTCAGATGATCGCGCTCTGTGCAATCGGGAGTCGAGGAAGCCGGGCTTCGTACTCATCAGCGCGGCACGTGCCGCCCAGCGGGCGGCGAACGAGTCCGCGTGTTCGGTGTCGATCTCGAAGACGTTGATAAAGGTGACGGTCGCGTCGGACATGTTCTGCGAGTTGGTGTGTGCGGTCACGGAGACTCCTGACGGATCGATGGGTCGGGGTATCCGGCGATGTGGGCCGGTTTCCCGGTGTTCAGGCGCTGCCGCGGAGCACGGCAATGTGGAGGATGTGAGGGCGGATATGGCCGCCGTAGTCACCGCGAGCTGTGACGCTCACCAGCGTCCGCATCGTGGTCTGTGAGGGCGACGTCGGATGCCAGGGCGCGGGCGGTGTCGGCGAAGTACTGCTCGTCGGCATCGGGGGCGAGGCCGAGGATGACGCCCTGGCTGAGGCCGACGAACAGGGCCCTGAGCGCGATGGCCAGGCGTTGCGCCTGAGGTGGCGTGACGACGTTCCCGTGGTGTGGTCTGCCGGTGAACACCGCGATCAGGTGGCTCTCCTGGGTCCGGATGGACGCGGCGAGCTGGGAGCCCAGCTCGGGGTCGTGCAGGGCCATGTCCAGCAAGGTGATCTGCAGCGACAGGCCGGCCAACGCGTCGGGGGCGTCGCAGCTGCGCCGGTAGTAGCGAGCGAAGGCGTCGACCGCCTCGAGGAGATCCAGGTCAGCGGGTACTGCCTGTTCGATCTGTTCGTAGTGGGGCCGCAGGTAGTCGGTGATCAGGGCGACTACCAGGCCGTTCTTGCTGCCGTACAGCGAGTAGATGGCGCCGGTGGTCAGCTCGGCCCGTTCGGCGATCTCCTCGAGCTTGGCGCGGTACCCGTCTCGGGAGACGACCTCGAACGCCGCATCCAGCAGGGCGCGGCGGTTGCGTTCCTTGGTCTCGGCTCTCGTCATTCGCATAATGTCATTATTATAGTAATCGAGTTACGGAACAACGATCAGGGAGGAACACTCATGACCCCGACCCAGGCCATGGCATCGACAGCGGCTCGCCGGATAGTGGTGGGGATCATCGCCGACGGCGTGGTCAAGGTGTTGCTGGGAGCCGCCTTCGTCATCGGCGCTGCCCGGCTCGGTCATCTGCTCGACGTGCCCGCCTGGCTGATGGTTGTCTCGGGCGTCGCCCTACTGATCGGTGGTGGGATGGAGATCAGGTATGTACACAGCCGCCCGATGCGCACCTACACGCGGCTCATGGTTGCCTACGACAGCGGCTGGGTGCTGGCGACGCTCGCGGGCCTGCTGATGGCATGGCGGGGCAACAGCGCCGGGGGTGAGGTATGGATCGGATACCAGCTCGCCGCCCCCATCGCGCTCGCCGCACTGCTGATAATTGCTACCCCCGTGCAGACGACTTCGGGCACCCGCGCAGAGGACTCCGCCCACTGACACCTTCGCTTCGAAGTCGCCGGTGGGCTGGTCTCGGAATCTGGTCTTGCTCTGGGCTGTGGGACGTTTCGGGATGCCTTGGGACACCGACGAGTTCGGTCCGGACTCCGTGGGCGCGCGACCGAGGCGCATCATCGACACCGACAACAGCACAACCGTCGGGAAGGGTGGGGTCAGATGGCAACGGAGGGAAGACCGCACGCGCGGCGGCAGCGGCTGGTCGCGGGCCGGGCTCGGAGATTGCATCGACCCGCACCTCCAGTTCCTTTCGCCCCGGGCATGCTGTATGACACACAGACGCAATGGCCGAAGAGTTTCACGCCTCCTCCTCTACCGCGCTAGCACGCGTTGTGCGAGGTGTCCGAGAACTAGTGCCGCGTCACGCAACGTTGGGTAGGTAATCCGGGCGGCGGATTTTCGAGCCGACGGCGAAGTCTCGGATCGGTCGGGCGTGCTGGTTGCGCCAGCGGACGTAGTCACCGATCGCCGCATCCT
>NZ_JAHKNI010000034.1 GCF_018860155.1 Nocardia albiluteola | reverse complement strand
CACCTGTCTCGCGTTCGACGCGTTCCCGCTGATCGCGATCCGGGTGTTGCACGCCGGGCCGAGCGCGGTGTCCGGATTGGCGGCGGCGGGGCTGGCGGTGGGAGCGGTGGTCGCCTTGCCGCTCGGCCCGTGGGTGGAATTTCATCGCAAGCGGCCCGTCATGATGACGATGGACCTGATTCGGTTCGCGATGTTGATGACCGTGCCCGCCGCGTACGCATTCGGCAAGCTCAGTTTCGGTCAGCTGGTGGTGGTGGCGGTCCTGGTCGCCACATCCGACATCACCTTCGTCGCCGCGAGCGGCGCCTACTTGAAAATACTTGTGCCCCGGGAGGATCTCCTGGTCGCAAACGGGCGATTCGAGTCGACGACCTGGACCGCCACCATCCTCGGGTTTCCGCTCGGTGGCTTGGGGATCGGGCTGTTCGGCCCGGTGGTGACCGTGGTGGCCAACGCGGTCAGCTTCCTGCTCTCCGCCGTGGGCATCCGCGCGATCGGTGGTAGCGAACCACGCCCGGAACGAACCGGGGGGCCACGGGTACGGGTTGCCGACGTCCTCGCGGGCTGGCGCCATATTATGGCCCATCCCGCGCTGCGGCTGATGCTCTTCAACGTCATCGGGGTCAGCGGCCTGATCGTGGCGGTCCAGCCGCTGATGGCGGTCCTCATGCTCGGGAAGCTCGGGTTCGCCCCGTGGCAGTACGGACTCGCGTTCGCGGCACCCTGCGTCGGTGGCATGATCGGTTCGCGGCTGGCGGTTCCCCTGGTCGCGCGGTTCGGGCAATACCGGGTCATGCTCGCCACCGGGGTTCTGCGCGCGTGCTGGCTGCTCGGGTTGGCGTTCGTCCGCCCCGGCCCCGCCGGTCTGCTGCTGGTCATCGCCATGGAACTCGCGCTGATCACCTCCTTCGGCGTGTTCAATCCGGTGTTCGCGACCTACCGCCTCAACCAGATCCCGGCGGATCTCACGGCCCGCACGTTATCCGCGTGGGCGATCAGCACCAAGGCCGGCAACGCCAGCCTGACCGCGTTATGGGGCCTGCTGGCCGGTATCGCCGGCCCGCGCACCGCGATCGCTGTCGCCGGTGTCATCACCCTGGCCACACCACTGTTGCTGCCGTGGCGTCAGCCCGCGGCACAGCATGAACCGGAAGCAGCCCGGAGTTAGGCCGATCCCGGCCATCGAGGCCGTCAGGTGCGGAAAGGTGCCCCGACTATGCGATTCACATTGTCCGATCTTGCCGACTCGCGCCTGCGGCCGCTGGTCGAGGAGACCCGCGCCTTCTACGACAGGCGAGGGGTCAGACGAGGTCCGAACGGCGCCGAAGGCCTGGCCGCAAGGCGCGCCGAATACTCCCGTCCGGCGCCGGCGGATCCACCGCCCGTCGAGGAACTTGTCACCGTCGGCGGAAACAGCGTCTCGCTGCGGATCCACACTCCGGTGGACAGGGCGGCGAAGGGCGTATTCCTGGAAATCCACGAGGGCGGCTTCCTGTTCGGGTCGGCCGCCGGCAGCGACGTGCGCAACCGCAGGCTCGCGGACGCACTCGATATCGCGGTAGTGAGCGTGGACTATCGGCTCGCACCGGAACATCCTTGGCCGGCCGCGCCGGACGACTGCGAAACCGCGGCGCTCTGGCTCGCCGAGCACGCGGAGCGGCGCTTCGGCACCACGAGGCTCGCTATCGGAGGTCTGTCGTCCGGCTCGACGCTGGCGATGAAAACGCTGCTGCGCCTGCGTGATCGGCGGGTCACCGCCTTCGATTGCGCCGTGCTGCAGTACGGCAGCTACGACTTGAGCGGCCGCACACCGGCCGGACGGCTGATCGCCGGCGAATACTTCCTCGAGGCCTATGCCGGGTCGGCGCCGGATCGTACGGATCCCGATTTCTCCCCGCTCTTCGCCGACCTGTCCGATCTGCCTCCGATCCTCATGGTCATCGGCGAGGCCGACGTCATTCTCGAGGACAATTTGGTGATGGCCGCGCGACTGGTGGCCTCCGGAGCAGACGTCGACGTCCGCATCTACCCCGACGCGCCGCACGGGTTCACCGTGCACCCGACCCCGATGGGACGGGCCGCACTCGCCGACATCGACACGTGGCTCCGTGGTCACCTCGCCCCGGCGACGAATTCCCCGCAGCCGATCGACAGCGCACGCACGGTCCTGATCGGCGAATAATTCACGAAAATTTCCCTCATCGCAATAATGCCACTGCTGAATGGATGCCGCCCAGCTGTCCGCGGTTCGTCCGATATCCTAAGTTTCCAGCCGGTCGCAGGCGTACTGGTCGTGTCCCCTCCGGACACAGTATTCGGCGTCTTTGCACCGATCCCTTCTTCCCGGAACTGGATACAGTTCCGGGAAGTTGTCTTTATGGGCATTGCAACGCCGTTCGGGTTCACCTCAACTGCCGGTGAGGTTCTCGCGGGGGTCGACCTGAGTGGGGCGACGAGCGGTTGTCACCGGTGGCGCGGCCGGCATCGGCGTGGAGACAGTGCGGGCGTTGGCAGCAGCCGGGGCCGCGGTCACATTCGCTGCGCACCGAAATCTCGCCCTTGTCCGCGGCCGCGAACCCGGGCCAGTACCGTGCGACCGGCGCGTCGAGATCCAGTTGCCCGCGCTCGACCAGCAGGTGCGCGGAGGCCGCGATCACACCCTTGGTGGCCGAATACACCGCTGCAACCGTGCCTCGCTCCCAGCGGCGCCCGGTCGCCGGGTCGGCCGTACCGCCCCCAAAGGTCCACCACCGGGCGGCCGTCCTGATAGACCGTGACAGCCGCGCCGACGTCTCCGAACTCCGCGAAGTTGCGCTCGAAAGCTTCTCACACCGGCTCGAATCCGGGGTCCGCAGTGCCCGTCACAGCTCCGCTGACCGACATGGCCGGACGAATCATGCCCGGTCACCATCGGCTGTGGCGAACACCGGTTCCGACCCGAGACGGGGTCCCTCGATCAGCTCCGACTCGCGGCCGTCCGGGCCGACCGGTACCTCGCCGACCAGCATGATCCGGTGCAGCACGCGCTGTATGTCGAGGTGGTTGAGGTCGCGGGGGCCGAGGTGTGAGGTCGCCCGGTTGTCCCAGAAGATGACGGTTCCCGGTGACCAGCGGAACCGCACCGTGTACTCGGGCCGGGCGATCTCGTCGAAGAGGTGGCCGAGAATCAGGCGGCTCTCGACGGGCGACATGCCGACGATGTTGTCGGTGTAGATCGAGTTCACGAACAGGGCCTTTTCCCCGGTCCTCGGGTGCACCCGAACGACCGGGTGGTGGGCGATGATGGGGGCCTGCTCGATGCGTGCGGCGGATATTCCGGGCACTGGGGCCGGCGGCAACCCGGACCAGTTCGCGCCGTATCGGTGCTCCGCGCGCAGTGTGTCGACGATCCGCTTGAACGGCGCGGACAGGCCCTCGTACGCGGCGACCAAGTTCGTGTACTGCGTGTCGCCGCCGTAGCTCGGCAGCTCCTCGGCGCGCAGGATCGCCCCGGCCGGCGGGTTGATGAACGAGGTGAGGTCCGTGTGCCAACCGTTGTTGCCGTTGCCACCGTAGGTGAGCGTCGCCTGGTCGCCGAGCTGCTTGTCCAAGCGACGGTGCCTGATCGTGTAGACCTCCGGTGCGCCAGGGGGCGGCTGATGGAATGGATGCCCGTAGCTGAGCTCACCGAACTGGCGACCGAACGCAATATGCGACGCATGGTCGAGCCGTTGATTCCTGAACAACAGGACCTTCCACTCGTCCAACGCCTGCTGAATTTTCTGGATCGACTCGGCGTCGAGCGGACGGGAAATATCCACGCCGTCGACCTCTGCGCCGATGCGCCCGGAGACGGGGTGGATGGTGATTTCGGTCATTGTGCGGTTCCTCCTGGAATATGGCGGCGGGAAGGCGGTGAGTTCCCGGATGCCCGGACCGATCGGAGTTCGCCCGGTGGCATATCTCTCGATTCCAGATATAGTCGGATGGTGTGCTGCCGTATAGTGCACCTTCGTACAGTTCGAGCGCCGCAGGTGTGTCAAGTGCACTCTATGCAGTCACGTCCTCGGGGAATCGGATAATGATGAGTTGTCCGGTATTTCCCGGTCGGAATGGGCCTTCGTGCCTTTCACGGTCTTGACGAACCGTGGTGCGCGAGCGGTCTTCACCCCGTCGATGACCTGCCCATCGGTGAACGACTCACCGTGCCAATGGAATACGACGCCGGCCGTTGTCCCAGCTCGGTCAGCACCCGCGCCGCATCGGCCAGCGACGACGATTCGACCATGCGGGCGATCACCAGGTTCCGGAACACCTCGTCGCCGACAGCGGCACCGAACCCCAGCGAGTCGTAGACACCGGCCAGCGCGTCGAACAACACCGCCGAGCAGGTATCGGTCACCCGGCCCGCACTCACCGGCACCGCCACGCCGGCCGCCGGTTCCTGTGTCGCGGGGCTCGGCGTCGGTAGGCGCCGACCCGACATGCGCCACAATCCGCTGCCGGCGCCCGCCGGTGTACTCAGCGATCTGCACCGCGGTCGCCCCGGAACCCACCGATCCCACGATCTCGGATGTCCACTACTTCAGGGGAACCCAGGAAGTACCTGGAGGCCGTTGTCCGGCCGGACGACCTACTCGTGGCGAACGCGCGATTCGAGTCCACGAACTGGAATGTCCATGTCGGTCGGTCCGCCACAGGGCGGTGCGGCGATCGGCATTTTCGGACCGGTGACCACCATCATGGCCGACGCGCTCAGCTACCTGCTCTCCGCACTGAGTATCACCGCGATCCGTGGCCAGAAAGAAGCCTCGCCCCGAACCGACAAGCGCACGGTCCGGGTCGGCGACCTCCTGGACGGCTGGCGGCAACATCCTGACCCATCCCGGCCTGCGAGGGCTCTACCTCAACAACACGCTGGTCAGCGGATTCATGATGGCCACTGAGCCACTGCTGGCCGTGCTCCTGCTGCGCCAACTCCACTTTCCCCCTTGGCAATACGGCCTCGCCTTCGCCGCTCCCTGTGTCGGCGGGTTCATCGGTTCCCGGCTGGCCTCCCGTGTCGTGGCCCGCTACGGCCAGTATCGCGTTCTGCGCACCGCAGGCGCCCTGCGCGTAATCTGGCTGATCGGTCTCGCCTTCATCAGTCCCGGTGTCGTCGGCCTCGTGACCGTGATCGCCGTCGCGCTGGCGCTGCCGCGCCGCCTGAGCCCGGCGCTCGTGGAACCGTCGAAAGCGGGTCCGTCGGACGAAACGCCCCGCCCCGCAGTTGATTCCGATCCGTCCGCGGAGCGGGCGTAGGTCGGCGCGGCCGTATATCGCACATGGCGCCGCCCACCCGACGCGTGGTCGTGACCACTCCCGATACCAAGCCCGTGCTGTGATATGTACGCTGGCCACGTCCTTCGGGTCGAATGCGGCCGCGTACACCGAGCATCGGCCGGATTATCCGCGACGCCGGCACGGCGATCAGCGGTGAGGCGCCGTAGCCCGAATTACATTGCGTATGAATTGCACTTTCGTCCACTGGTATGTCGGTAGCCGCAGGTGCACGATCGCTACTGCGCCCATTGTGCGTAAATCGGCGCCTTTGTTTTATCTCCAGCAACCAGCGACGTCGACCGGGAGGAGAAGAAATGGTGACCGAAACCAGTCGGGTAGCACCGGGTGCGGACCGTGAAGAGGAATACTCGGTGCCACCGGCGGTCCGCGAATTCTGGCGGCAGGCTCCTGTGCGGGAGGTCACGACCGAGGACGGTGAGGAAGCCTGGTTGGTCACCGGCATGGCGGAGGTCCAGGCAGTGCTGTCCGACCCGCGGTTCAGCAGGGCAGAGGCGCACCGCCGGGGCTCGGGAACCGGGCGGGCGGTAGTTTTCCGCCGGCCCGGGATACACGATCTCGATCCGCCCGAGCACACCCGGCTGCGCCAGGTCCTGGCATCGGCGTTCAGTGTCCGGCGGATCCGCGGGATGCGACCGCGGATCGAGCAGATCACCGGTGAGCTGCTCGCCCGGATGCGCGAGATCGGGCCGCCCGCGGATCTCAGTGCCGCCCTGTGTTTCCCGCTACCGGTCGCGGTAGTCTGCGAGATCCTGGGCGTACCGTACGAGGATCAACAGCGCTTTCGCCGCTGGTCGGAACTCATTACCTCGACCAATGCCTACCCGAGGGAGCGGGCCCTGCAGGCCCGGCAGGAGCTGACCGAATACATTTCCGACCTGGCCTCCGACAAGAGCCGCTGCCCGGAAGACAGCCTGTTGTGGGACATGATCATCGCGCGGGACGAGCAGGGCCGGCTGACCCAGGAGGAGGTGGTGCGAATCGTCTTCGGTGTGCTGATCGCCGGACACGAGACCACGGCGAACATGCTCGGTAAGGGCCTGGTGGCGATGTTCGATCACGCGGAGCAGTTCGTGGCGCTGCGCGCCGATCCGTCGCTGGTGCCGGCGGCCGTCGACGAGGTGCTGCGCTATGTGGTGCTGAGCCCGAGTACCGACCCGCACGAGGGCCTGCACCTGGTCACAAAGTGCGCGGTCGAACTGGGCGGGCACACCATTCCCGCCCAGAGCGTGGTTCTGGTCAGCCCCACGGCCGCCAACCTCGACGCGCGGGTCTTCCCCGAGCCCGACCGGTTCGACCTGCGGCGCACCGACGCCGATGACCACGTGGCCTTCGGGCACGGGCCCCACCGCTGCGTCGGCGCTCAGCTCGCCCGATTGGAACTGGAGGTGGCCTATACCGCGCTGCTGCGCGAGTTTCCCGGTCTGCGGCTGGACGTCCCGGTCGGGGCACTCACCTACACGAGCGGAATGCTGATCAAGGGATTGCGGGCGCTGCCCGTGACCTGGGATAGAGAGGTAGCGCCCCATCCCGGGTACCACCGCTAGCACGAGTGAGATCACCGGCCTGCTGGAGGCTGCGGATCTCGCCACGCCGATGGCGATCTGGGTGGCGGCCACGATTCGGGTAGCCGACTGGATCAGCAAGGGCTGCCGAGACATTCCGGCCCTGACGCAGGCGATGGGCACGGATGCGCGTGCGCGTGTCCTTCTTCATCACCTACACCGATGCCGAAGCGACCTACCGGCCGGTTCCCGGCAGTCCCGAGCGGGAGCTGGTACCGGGCCGGACGCTGCCCGACGACCGCTATCCCCGAGTGTCCCCCGCCGCGTAGCCCCTCGTCCGGGATCGCCTGCGGCGGGCTACTTCTCGGCCAGGCGGTCGGCGAGCCACGATTCGACATGCCGCATCGCGCTGGCGGCCATCGCCGTCGGGAAGGAGGTGAAGCCGTGCGCGGACTCGGGATACACCCGTAGGTCCACATCGTTGCCGGCGGCCGACAGCCGCTCCGCCATCGCCACATTGTCCTCCAGGAGGACATCCAGGCTTCCGACCACCAACAAGGTCGGCGGTAAACCCCCGAGATCGCCGTAAAACGGGGAAATATCGGGATCGGTGCGGTCCGCGACGCCGGCGTACGCATCGATGAAGAACTCATCGCCGTACAACCGACCGCCGGGTGATTGCCCGCTGAGGTCGTAGGCGCCGAACTGCAGCACGGCACCGACAAAGGGCGCGATGGAGTCGCGGGCTCGCAGGCGCAGGAGGGTGGCCACGGCCAGATTGGCTCCCGACGACCGTCCGCTGATGGCCAGTGTGCTTGTCCCGAAGCAGGATTCGGCGTGCTCGACCAGCCAGAGGGCGGCGGTCTCGCAGTCGTCGGGAGCCGCGGGCCAGGGGAATTCCGGTGCCAGCCGGTAGTCGACGCTCACCACGGCCGCGCCGAGGGCGTCGGCGAGCAGGGCATTGCGAGCATCCCCTCTGGCGGCCGAGCCGAGATAGAAACCCCCACTGTGGATATCGAGAAGCACACCCCGGATCGCGGTATCTCGAGGAGTGGTGACTCGCAACGGGATCCGGCGCCCGGCGGCCTCGGCGATGCGCTCGACGGCCCGGCCGGCCGACTGCGAGAGAGCCGATGCCTGCCTGTCGCGGGCATGCCGCAACTCCTCGAGCGTGGCCGGAGCGGCGACAGCCGTTGTGCCGGCGTTGAACTGGCGACTCTCTTCGACATAGGCGGCCAGCTCCTCGTCGGTCAGCCGCTGCAGTCCGAGTTCCATGCTTCCTCCTGTTCGAAACCACCTGCAGCGTATAACAACCAAAGGTTGTGGCGGGCAGCAGGATTGGTTGTTTGATTCGCCACTCTCGACAGTGATTTGATTGGTCGGCGCCGCGGCCGGATACAGACGCTCGCGGCCGACCGGGTCGACTGCGCCGCTGGCGTCAACGTTGAATCATATCCACCCAGGCGAACGCCGAAACTGAATGCAGGAGAAGGAATCTCATGGCGCTCACGACGCTCGACCCACGTACCGCGCTCGTCCTCATCGATCTCGAGAAGGCCATCGTCGCCGCGC
>NZ_JAHKNI010000033.1 GCF_018860155.1 Nocardia albiluteola | reverse complement strand
CCAGAATTCGCGGACCGCCGGTGGCACCGAGTATTCCTCTTCACGGTCCGCACCCGGTGCTACCCGACTGGTTTCGGTCACCATTTCTTCTCCTCCCGGTCGACGTCGCTGGTTGCTGGAGATAAAAACAAAGGCGCCGATTTACGCACAATGGGCGCAGTAGCGATCGTGCACCTGCGGCTACCGACATACCAGTGGACGAAAGTGCAATTCATACGCAATGTAATTCGGGCTTGAACAACGAATGGTTGTGTTATGCTGCCCGTCGATGCGGTGCCATGGAAGACCGGCCTGTCCATTTATCGCAATACTCTGGAGGATAGTGTGAGTCACATTCATACGTTCGGCGACTATGGCTTCAAGCCGATGGTGAGCGCGTTCCATGCCGACCTGAGCGCAATTCCGATTTCCGAACCGATGTTCGGATTGCCGCTGCAGATTCAGCATCTGTACGGATTTCTCGAGACCGAAGACGGAATGATGTACTCGCCCGCGCGGAAGTTCAACGGTTCCCTGACCGGGGGATTGTTTTTCATGGCTTACGACGGAAAAACGTTGGAATTGCATCCGGGAACCGGCGGAGGCGCGCGCGGAGAACTCAGAAGGAATATGTCCGATCCGGGCCGCAGGAAGTGGTCGAATCCCATCTTCTACAACTTGCCGGAGGGGGTGACTCGCCCAGGGGAACTCGACCTCCTGCTCGAGTTGCACGACAACGAGATGATCTATGAAGAGGGTGAACTCTTTGATCTGACAGGCGTAGTTCAGCCTCTCGGGCTGCAACACTACACGCCGATGCGGGATCGGGCGCTCTTTTACGCGAGCCTGTGCTATTCGGTGACGGGGACCGTTCTCGGCAAGAAGGCGGCAGGGGTTCTTTTCTTCGAAAACGCATACTGGAAGCACGGTATCGAGTGGAAGGACTACGACTACTACGCGCAGGAACAGGTTGGGTGGCAAATCTTCGGAAATACCCTAGAAGACGGTACCATCCAGTGGGGAATTATCCTCCAAGGTGCGGAAGGATTCACGCAGTCGATTATTCTCGAGGCCGACGAGGTGGTTGCCGTCTCAAACGAGACGGCTAACGAGTTCGACCTCGATGACAATGGTTTCGTGCGCAAGGTGCGCAGTGATATCGATGGTCAGATATGGGAGTTCATCAGTACGGAGAAAGGGTATAAGAAGTCCTTCTCCAATGCTCGACTGGCCAATTATCTGTCGCAGTTGGGCCGGACTCGAAGGGTGGGAGACGAGCGTGCCGTCAAGCGCGGCTACACATTGTTTCAGCATTTCCCGGCCCGAATCGTGAAGGCCGGCCTCAACAAGAAGCTGGATTGATCGCAGGCGCGGGTCCGCACGTGGTCACGGCCGGATCCGGGATTTCGAATTCAACGGACGATGATTCAGTGGACAATGCGGTATCTGATATGGGTAACCGTGTCGGAGGGGATGACTTCGATTTGTTCGAGGGCGGGATCGCCGACATTGTTCAGCAGCCGGCGACCGGCGCCAAGCACGATCGGGCTGAGATGGATGAGCATCTCGTCGAGCAGGCCGGCGGCGAGATACTGCTGGACGACATGGGCTCCGCCGGCGATCGAGACATCCAGGTCGCCGGCGGCCGCGCGGGCCTGCTCGAGTGCGGACTCGATACCGCCGGTGACGAAGGTGAATGTGGTGCCACCCTTCATCTCCAAGGGTTCTCGCGGGTGGTGGGTGAGCACGTATACCGACGTGCGGAAGGCGGGTTCTTCACCCCACCAGCCCCGCCACCCCATGTCCCACGGGCCCGCACCGCCACCGAACATCCCGCGGCCCATGATGTAGGCGCCGATCCCGTCGACAGCTCCCGCGAGCACCTCGGAGTCGACCGAATCCGCACCGCCCTCCAGGCCCCGGTGCTCGTGCCATGCCCGGGTGGGGAGCAACCACTGATGCAGGCGCATTCCCCCGACACCGATCGGATTCTGCTGATCCGGGTTCGGCCCCGTGGCAAATCCATCGAGGGACAGCCCGATATGCGTGGTCACGGCAGCCATGGCCGGCGCTCCTATGCGAAGTCCGAGATTCGCGGGTAGCGATGTCCGGGCAGTTGCTCGCCGACCACCAGATCCGGATCCATTCTGTTGTGGCCGGGACGCGGCTGGAAGATCGCCTCCGCGCCGGTGTAGCTGATGATGAAGGCCAGGCGGGTTTCGTCCGAGACGTTGCCCCAGCTCGAATGGCCGACGAGGCTCTGATGGAAGGTGACATCGCCGGCGCGTACCGGAACCGTGACCCGCGGGTACCACTCGAGCTCCGGCCATTGCGCGAACATGTACGTCGTCGGGTTGTTCTTCACCTCGGACATCTCGGACCGATGCGGGCCCGGACGCTTGTGCGAATTCGGCAGGAAGATCAGGCAGCCGCGCTCGACCGGCACGTCGACCAGGGCGACCCAGGCGTTCACGTTCATCGGGGAGTCCAGCGGTGTGAGCGTGAGATCTTCGTGCCAGATCGTGGGCACTTCGTCATGCGGACGCTTGGCGTAGGCCTGCCCGCTCCATACTCGCATCGGCGTGCCCGCCAACTGCTCGGCCACGGCCCCGACGCGGGGATGGCGGACGAGGTCGCGCAGGCTGTCGTGTTTCCACCACGGGTCCGTGGTGGTCTGGAGGGCGGTCCGGCCGCCGCCCATGCCGGCCCTTCTGCCGTCCTCCTCGATCGTGTTCAGGGCGGTTTCTCGCCACTGTGCCACCTCGTCCGCGGGGATCAGGCCCGGGACGTGGGTGAAGCCGTATTCGCGGAAAGCGGTAACGTATTGTTCGTCGACGGTGTAAGGAGTGGTCCGGGGCGTCGTGTCGGTCACGTCATTTTCCCATCGTTTTCGGCATGGCTGATGATTTATTTTCTAACCGTATTCATGTTCGATGTACAGTGGACCTTCGTTCATTCCGAAGGTTGTATAATTCGTCGATTCGAATGAATTGCCCTTTCCGATACATGGGTGTCGTCGACTCGTCAGCCGGTCCGTGTTCGGGACCGGGCGAGGTGGTCGGTGAGAATGCCGATGACAGCGGCCCGATGCTCGACCAGGTAGAAATGCCCACCGGGAAACACCTGGATATCGAAGGCCGCGCGGGTGTGCCGCGCCCAGTCGCGGGCCTCCGCGACCGTGGTCTTGGGATCGGCGTCCCCCACCAGCGCCGTGATCGGGGATCCGATCACGGCGTCGGCCGGGCAGCGATACGTCTCGATCGCCGTGTAGTCGCTGCGGATCGCCGGCAGGATCATGCGCAGCACCTCGTCGTCGCCGAGCAGGGCGGTGTCGGTGCCGCTGAGCGCACGCAGTTCCGTGACGAGTGCCCGATCGTCGCGCGTGTGCACGTTCTCGATGCGGTGGCGAGACGGCGCGCGCCGGGCGGACGCGTACAGGCCGATCAACCGGATTCCCGTCCGCTGTTCGAGTCGCCGGGCGACCTCGAAAGCCACGACGGCCCCCATGCTGTGGCCGAAGAATGCCAACGGGCGATCGATCCACGCCGTCAGGGCGTCCGTGATCTCGTCGGCGAGCGTGCCGATATCCGCGATGCAGGGGTCGGTGCGCCGGTCCTGGCGGCCCGGGTACTGCACGCCGAGCACGTCCACCGCCGCGGGCATCGCCGCGGATACCGGGAAGAAGAAGCTTGCCGAACCCCCGGCGTGCGGAAAGCACACCAACCGCACGGCCGGCGCGGGGGACGGATGGAATCGCCGGATCCAGGGTGCGTCGTCGATCGCTCGTTCGGACATGCGGTGCCGTTCCTCTCAGCGCAGTGCGGTCAGCCATGAATCCACCGCTCGCGCAGTATCTTCGGCATGCTCCGCGACGATGGTGAAGTGGTCGCCCGGGACGTCGATGTCCGTATCGCACCGCGCCCAGGCCGGCCCCCAGTCGGTATCGGGTAACGGTGTCCCGTCGAGGTCGGGCAGGGCGTCGGCGGCCCGCACGAATAATGTCGGCACGCCGAGCGGCCGCGGTTCCCACGCGCCGAAGACCGAGAAATAGCCGCCCATCGCGGTGAGGGACACGTGGTCCGAGGAGACGAGGTCGCTCCGCCGTGTGAAGAGGCCGTGCGTGAATGCCCGGCTGAGCCGGGGGGTCATCTCCCGGGGCAGGTAGGTGTCCAGGAATATGACGGCACTGGGCGGTGTATCGGTCCGTTCGAGGCGCGCGGCGACCTCGTGGGCGATCCAGCCTCCGGACGAATAGCCCAGCAGCGCATAGGGTGTGCCCGCTGCCAGTTCGCGCACCGCCCGGGCCTGCAGCTCGGCCAGCGCCGTCACGTGCGCGGGAAGGCGCTCTCCGGCAAGGAATCCCGGCTCGGGGAGCACCACGGTGTCGCGGCGATCGCGCAGGGCGGCGGCGAAGCGCGCATACTGGTGCGCCCCCGACATCGCGACCACCGCGGGGAAGCAGAACAACCGCGGTTCGCCCGATCCGCGGGCCAGCGGCACCGGGGCGGGCGGGCGGCCGAGTTCCTCGGGCGTGCGGAAGACGGGGCGGAAGCGCGATGCCATGCGCACGAGTTCCATGCCCTCGTCGATCCGCGCCTGCTCGCACGCCTGGCGGAACATCGCGCCGAGGGTGTCGTCCGATGATGTGGGTGACGGTGCGGCGGAACCCAATTCGGTCGAGAGGTAGCGCACGAGGGCCGGGGGCGTCGGCTGCTCGAACACCAGGCTCGCGGGCAGTCGCAGGCCGGTCGCCTGTTCCAGGCGGTTGCGCAGATCGACGGCGGTCAGGGAGTCGAAGCCGAGCTCGGTGAAGGCGCGTTCGGCGGCGAACTCGTCCGGCGAGTCGTGTCCCAGCGCCGCGGCGACCTCGCGGCGGACCAGATCGAGCAACGCGCGATCGCGTGCATCCCCGGACAGGTCCGCGAGCCGAGCGGCCCGGTCCGGTTCGGCCCGACGCGCGTGCGTGCTGGGCGGTGGCACCAGGGCATGCCAGATCGGTTGTAACGAACGCTGTTTCGCCGCGGTGCGCAGCGCGGTGAGGTCCGTGCGGGCCGGGATCAGAACGGGCTCCGGCCGAGTCAGCGCGGCGTCGAACAGCGCCAGCCCTTCCTCCGGCCGCAATGGTGTCAGCCCGGCGCGTTCCAGCCGGCGCCGGCCCGCGGTCATGCCGTTCTCGGTGGCCCACGGTCCCCATGCCAGGGCGGTCGCCGGGAGGCCGCGAGCGGCTCGATGCGTGGCGAGCGCGTCGAGGAAGGTGTTGGCGGCGGCGTAGGCGGCCTGTCCCGCCGAGCCCAGGGTGCCCGCTATCGAGGAGAACAGCACGAATGCGGTGAGGTCGCTGGTCAGTTCGTGCAGATGCCAGGCCGCGTCCACCTTCGGCCGCAGCACCCGCGCGAGCTGTTCGGCGGTCAGCGATTCGACGACGCCATCCTCGAGCACGCCCGCGGCGTGCACGACGGCGTGCACCGGGCGATGCGCCAGCAGGGCGGCGACCTGGTCCCGCTCGGCGAGATCGCACGCGACCACCTCGACGCTGGTGCCGGCGTTCTCCAATGCGGTGCGCAGGGTCGTCATGCCGCCGGTCCGGCTGACCAGCAGCAGATTCCGGACGCCGTGGGTCGCGACCAGCCGGCGAGCGATGAGCCCGCCGAGCGCTCCCGATGCCCCGGTGACGAGCACCGTGCCGGCGGACAGGTCCACCGCGACGGAATCGGAGGCGGCCAGTGCGGCGAATCGCGGCGCCAGGGCGGCCCCGTCGCGAATGCGGGTGTGTGGTTCCCCGGTCGCCACGGCCGTTATGAGCGCATCCGAGCCGAAGTCGACTGCCCCGGAGTCGATGTCGATCAGTGTGATCCGATCCGGGTGTTCGGCCTGGGCGACGCGCACGAGACCGGTGAGCGTGGCCATGACGGGGTCGGTCGCGGCGTCGCGGGTCATCAGCACCAGCCGGGTCGAGGAGAAGCGCCGGTCGGCGAGCCAGGTCTGCAGGAAGGCGAGGACGCGGGACGTCAGCTGGGCGGTGGCGGCCGGGACATCGACACCGTCCGGTGTGGTCGGCGCGAGGAATACCGCCTCGGGCGCGGTCCGGGACGACTCCGCGGCGGCGCCGAGATCGGCAAGATCGGCGTACTTCTCCACCTGGATTCCGGTGTCCTGCAATATCGATGCCAGCCCCGGCTCGTCGTCGCCGAGCACGACCCACCACGAGGCGGCGGGACCGTGCGAGGCCGGCAATTCCTGCCATCTGATGCCGAGCAGCGACCGTGGGGCCGCCGACCGCGCGGGGGCCGGAGCCGGACGCAGGGACAATGCCGCCACACCGCCGACACCGTGGCCGTCTGTGTCGAACAACTCCAGTGTGACGGTGTCCTGCCCGGCACCGGCCAGCCGTACCCGCAGTGCCGTGGCGCCGGTATCGGCAATGCGGACATCGCGCCACGCGAACGGCAGTCGCGGTGCGGGATCGGCGGTGTCGACGAGGCCGCCGATCCCGATGGCGTGCAGCGCCGCGTCGAGCAGCGCGGGGTGAACGACGTGCCCGGTAACCCCGACACTCTCGGGCAGGGCCACCTCGGCGAACACCTCGCCAGGCCGCGACCATGCCGCTCTCAGCCCGCGAAAGGCGGTGCCGTACCGCAATCCTCGGGAGGCAAGCTCGTCGTAGATCGAGTCGAGATCCAGCGGCCGGGCGTCGCGCGGCGGCCATGCCTGCGAATTCCTGTACTGGGGAACTGAATTCGAGTCCGCCAGGAGTGCGGTGGCATGCCGGGTCCAGGTCTGCTCGGCGCCGGGTTCGCGGGTGTGGACGCGAACTGGCCTGCGGCCCTGGGTATCCGGTGGACCGACTGTAAGCCTGAGGTCCACCCCGCTATCGGGTGCGAGCACCAGGGGCGCCTCGAGGGTGAGGTCGTCGATGCCGGGCCGGCCGGATGCCGCTCCCGCGTGCAGGATGAGGTCCACGTACGCGGCGCCGGGCAGCACCACGCGATCGCCGACTCGGTGATCGGCGAGCCAGGGGTGCGAGTCCAGCGCGATACGGCCGCAGAACGTCAGGGTATCGGATTCCGGTTCGGTGACCACGGCCGTCAGCACGGCGTGATCGGTCCCGTCGACACCGGCGGCGCGGAGATCGGCAGGGCGGCCGACGCGGTGATCGAGCCAGTAGCGTTTACGGTCGAATGCGTAGGCCGGCAGCGGTACCGGGCGAGCTTCCGTGCCGTCGAAATAGCTGTGCCAGTTCGGGTTCGCGCCATGGGCAACCAGGTGGGCGAGGGCATCGGTCAGCGCCTGCAACTCCTGTCGGTCCCGGCGAAGACCGGCGACCGCTCCGGCCGGCAGATGCGGCAGGAGTGTTGCGCCGGGGCCGACTTCGAGATAGCTGGGGTTGTGCCGGGTGAGGTGTGTGACGGCGTCGGCGAAGCGGACGGTGTTGCGGGCGTGGCGGATCCAGTAGTCGGGGTCGGCGAGTGTGGTGTGGTCGGCGGGGGCTCCGGTGACGGTGGAGACGAACGGCAGCGCCGGTGCGGAGAACGTGAGTGTGGCGATGGTGTTGCGGTATTGGGCGAGGATGGGGTCTATTCGGGGGGAGTGGAAGGCGTGTGAGACGTGGAGCCAGCTGGTTCTGTGCCCGGTGAGTGTGTGGGTGATTTGGGTGAGTGTGGTGCGGTCGCCGGATAGGACGAGGGAGCTGGGTCCATTGACGGCTGCGATATCGACGGTGTCTTCGAATCCCTCCAGAAGCGGCCGGATTTCGTGCTCGGCGATGTCGATGGCGACCATGGCCCCGCCCGTAGGGAGGGATTGCATGAGCCTGCCGCGGGCGGTGACGAGTGTGGCGGCGTCGGCGAGATCGAGGACTCCGGCGATGTGGGCTGCGGCGATCTCGCCGACGGAATGCCCCGCAACGATGGTGGGTGTGATGCCCCAGCTTTCCCAGAGTCGGTAGAGGGCGAGTTGGAGTGCGAACAGGGCGGGTTGGGTGTATCGGGTTTGTTCGAGTAGGTCGGTTTCGTCGCCGAAGACTATGTTTTGGAGTGGTTGGGGGAGATGGGGATTCAGTGCGGTGCAGGCGGTGTCGAATGCTTGTGTGTAGGCGGGGTAGGTGTTGTAGAGCTGGTGTCCCATGCCGGGGTGTTGGCTGCCTTGTCCGGAGAACACCATGGCCACACCGTTGCCCGATGCCCGGCCGGTGATCATGTCCTGATGGGTGCCGCCGCGGGCGAGCGCGAGGAGGGCCTGCGAACGCTGAGCCGGCTCACCTGTCGCGACGATGACTGCGCGGTGGTCGAGCATCGCGCGGCCTGTGGCGAGTGTGTAACCGATGTTCAGCGCCGAGGCCGGATCCTGCTCGAGGTGACGTGCGAGTCTTGCTGCTTGGGCGCGTAGGGCCGTCGGGGTGTGCCCGGAGATGATCCATGGCGCGGCGAGATGCTGGTCTCGTGGTGGGGCGGTGGTGGGTGGTTGTTCGAGGATGATGTGGGCGTTGGTGCCGCTGATGCCGAAGGAGGAGACTGCCGTGCGTCGGGGGTGGTCGTTGTCGGGCCAGGGGGTGTTCTGGGTGAGGAGCTGGACTTTGCCTGTGGTCCAGTCGACTTCGGGTGTCGGGGCATCGACGTGGAGAGTGCGGGGGAGTAGGCCGTGGTGTATGGCCATGATCATTTTGATGATGCCGGCGGTTCCGGCGGCGGCTTGGGTGTGGCCGATGTTGGATTTGATGGAGCCGAGCCATAAGGGTTCGTTGCGGTGTTGTCCGTAGGTGGCCAGGAGTGCTTGGGCTTCGACGGGGTCGCCGAGTCGGGTTCCGGTGCCGTGGGCTTCGACGGCGTCGATGTCGGCAGGTTGTAGTCCGGCGTTGGCCAGGGCCTGGCGGATGACGCGTTGTTGGGCAGGTCCGTTGGGTGCGGTGAGTCCGTTGGAGGCGCCGTCTTGGTTGACGGCGGAGCCGCGGATGATTGCGAGGATGGGATGGTTGTGGTGTTGTGCGTCGGAGAGTCGTTCCAGGAGTAGGAGTCCGGCGCCTTCGCCCCATCCGGTGCCGTCGGCGTCGCCTGAGAAGGCCTTGCACCGGCCGTCCGCCGACAATCCACCCTGACGACCGAACTCGGTGAAGGTCTGCGGCGTCGACATGACGGTGGCGCCGCCGGCCAGGGCCATCGTGCATTCGCCGGTGCGCAGGGCGTTGGCGGCCAAGTGGACTGCGACCAGGGACGAGGAGCACGCGGTGTCGATGGTGATCGCGGGGCCCTCGAGCCCGTAGACGTATGCGACGCGTCCGGAGGCGATGCTGGGTGCGCTGCCGTTGCCGAGGTGTCCGGCGACTTCTTCGGGGGCGTGGGTGAAGCGGCCGGCGTAGTCGTTGTACATGATGCCGGTGAAGACGCCGGTTCGGCTGCCGCGCACTGATGTCGGGTCGATGCCAGCGTATTCGAAGGTTTCCCAAGCAGTTTCGAGCAACAGCCGTTGCTGGGGGTCCATAGCGAGTGCTTCGCGGGGTGAGATGCCGAACAGGGCGGCGTCGAATTCTGCCGCGTCGTGCAGGAATCCGCCCTCGCGCGCCATGGACGCGGGCGGAGTGGCCGGATCGTAGATTCGCGGCAGATCCCATCCTCGATCGGTGGGAAATGCGGTGATCGCGTCGTCGCCCGAGACCAGCAGCTGCCACATCTGTTCCGGAGTACCGATCCCGCCGGGATAGCGGCAGCCGATGCCGACGACGACGATCGGATCGTCCTGCGCTGCGGCGGCGATCACCGGCGCGGGCTCGTGCGCTGTGACACCGAACAATTCGGTCCGCAGGTGATCGGCGACGGCGGCCGCGTTCGGGTGGTCGAAGGCCAGCGTCGCGGGGAGTTGCCGGCCGAGCAGCGCGCTCAACCGGTTACGGAACTCGACCGAGGTGAGGGAGTCGAATCCGAGATCGCGCAGGGCGCTGTGCGGATCCACCTCGCGCGGATCGGTGTGCCCGAGAACCGCCGCGACCTCACCACGGACGAGCTCGAGCAGCGCGGCGTCGCGCTCCACGGCGGCCATGGGCCGCAACCGTTCGAGAACGCCGTCCACGCCCGCGGCGCGGCGCGGCGGGGCAGGCACGAGCGCGCGCAGCAGCGGCGGAGTAGACCCCAGCGCGGCCGCCACGGCACGGGCATCCAGATGCATCGCCACCAGATGGGAGTCGTCCGCCCGCAGCGCCGCGTCGAACAGGCGCAGCCCCTCCTCGGGACGCAGCGGGCGCACACCCGGCCTGGTGTCGAGGTGTTGTGCCATGCCGGTGGTCCAGGGTCCCCAGGCGATGGTGGTGGTGTGGGGGTGGTGGTGGGTGAGGGCGTCGAGGTAGGCGTTGGTGGCGGCGTAGTTGGCTTGGCCGGGGGAGCCGAGTGTGGCTGCGGCGGAGGAGAAGTGGATGG
>NZ_JAHKNI010000032.1 GCF_018860155.1 Nocardia albiluteola | reverse complement strand
GCGGCCACCAGTGCGGACGACACCATCGCCGACGACCTGGAGTCCGCGGCCACACGGGCATACGGACGCGCGGACCATGCCGCCGCCGCCGCGGCCATGGAACGCGCGGCCGAGCTGACCATCCACGTGGAAACCGGCACCCGACGCCTGATCGGCGCGGCCACGGCAGCCGCGATCGCCGGAGATCTGCATCGGACCGATGCGCTGGTGCGCCGAGCAGGCCGGAGAACGGTCAACGAGACCGACGCCCCACGACTGGCCTCGCTGAGAGCCGTCGTCGAGGCCGAATTCGGTTCCCGGCACACCGCCGCGCGCCTGCTCATCGACGCCGCCGATCGGGCGCCGAACGAGGCGGCGGGCCCCATGCTGGTCGACGCGGTACGCAATGGCTTCCTCGTCGGCGATGCCGAACTCACCACGCGCGCAGCCACCATGCTGCACCATCGCCACGGCCCCAACCGAGTGACCGAGGGCCTGCTCGGGTTGGCCCGAATGCTCGGCGGTGACGACGAGTTCGCATTGCCGCGATTGCGTACGTGCGCCGAGTACGCGCACGCACACTCGGCGGAACTCACCCAGGACGAGCGGATGAACGGCGCCGCAATGGGTCTCATGACCGGTTTCGACCACGAGGCCCGCGACCTGCTCGAAACTCTCGTGGCCGAAGCACGCGAACAGTCGACCCTGGGTACGCTGCCGCTACGGCTGCACTACCTGGCCTCCGCC
This sequence comes from Nocardia albiluteola, assembly GCF_018860155.1. Taxonomy (GTDB): domain Bacteria; phylum Actinomycetota; class Actinomycetes; order Mycobacteriales; family Mycobacteriaceae; genus Nocardia; species Nocardia albiluteola. The sequence goes on along the minus strand of NZ_JAHKNI010000032.1, from coordinate 13,472 downwards.
GAATTCGCGACCGGCCACACGCGCGACGCGATCGTGCACGCGGAGGAGGCACTCACGCTCGCGCAGTCCATCGGCTTGCACCACCAGATGGACGGCCCGCGTTGCGTTCTCGCATGGGGCGCGGCGCTGTCCGGTGACGAGACGCGCTGCCGCGAACTCGCCGAACCCGCTCTCTCGGCCGCGCTCAACCGTCGCGAGTCCGCGACCGCGGCGCTGGCCACTACGACGCTCGCCATGCTCGACCTGGGTGCGGGCCGCTACGAGCTGGTCTTCGATCGGCTCGAATCCGCCGCCCGCGAACCGATGTTCGTGGCCGCGGGCTTCACGGTGGCCGTGTCTTTCACGCCACTACGCGTGGAAGCCGCCGTGCGCATCGGCCGGACCGACCACCTCACCGTACCCCTCGACCGATTCCGCCGCTGGGCGGTCGCCAGCGGATCCCCCTGTACGAATGCGGTGTACGAGCGCTCCCTGGCGCTGGCCGGTCCCGCCGACGAAACCGAGGAACACTACAACGCAGCCGAGCGCCTGCACGAGCAGGGGGGCCGCCCCTTCGAACGCGCCCGCACCGCGCTGCTCTACGGCGAATGGCTACGCCGCGGCCAGCGTAAGGCAGAGGCCCGCACTCGCCTGCGCGCCGCCGCGGGAACCTTCGACCAGCTCGGCGCACACGTCTGGGCCGACCGCGCCCGCGCCGAACTCCGCGCGACCGGCGACACCAGCGGCCGCCGGCCCACCACATCCGTCCTGGATCTGCTCACATCCCAAGAACTTCAGGTCGTCCGGCTGGCCGCCCGGGGCCTGTCCAATCGCGAGATCGGCGGCCAGCTCTTCCTCAGCCCACGCACCGTCGGCTACCACCTCTACAAGGCCTATCCGAAACTCGGTGTGGCGACCCGCGCCGAACTGGCCGCCCTCCTCCACGAATCACACTGACCGCGTCCCGTTCCCGGGGGCTTCCGGCCACCTGGCCATCTGGAACCGACCAGTTTGCTTAGGTAGGCTCAGCCGAGTGCTATACGGGCGTGCCGAGGAACTGGCGCTGATCGATCGTCTCCTGGCCGACGTGCGCACCGGCCGCAGCGGGGCGCATGTGCTGAGCGGCCCGACCGGGATAGGTAAGTCCGCCCTCCTCGACTACGCCGCCACGAAAGCCCAGGGACTACGCGTGATTCGCGTGTCCGGCATAGAGCTGGAAGCCGAGCTCCCCTTCGCAGGTCTGCATCTTTTGCTGCATCCCGTGCTGGACCGCCTCGGCGCCTTGCCCGCGCCCCAGGCTGTGGCGCTGCGCAGCGCCTTCGGTCTGGCCCCGGCCCAACCCGGCGATCGCTTCATCGTCGGTCTCGCCGTGCTGTCCATGCTGGCCGAACTGGCCGAGGACGGACCGGTGCTGTGCCTCGTCGACGACGCCCAGTGGCTCGACCGATCCTCCACCGAGGCACTGACTTTCGCGGCCAGGCGCCTGCACCACGAGGGTGTGCTCCTGCTCTTCGCCGTGCGCGGCGACGTCCGCGATACGGCCGGGCTCACCGCCCTCGGCACCCGGGAGCTGACCGCGCTCGATCCCGACACCGCGGCCACCCTGCTCGACGAACTGCATCCGGAACTGGCGCCACCGGTGCGCGCCCGCATGCTGGCCGAAACCGGAGGCAACCCGCTCGCCCTGGTCGAACTCCCGTCCGCGCTCAGCGCCGAACAACGCACCGGCACGGCACCGGCGGGCTCCTACGACCTGGCCACGCTGCCACTCACCACCCGGGTACAGACGGCGTTCGGCGCACGGGCCGTAGGGCTGGACGATGCAGCCACCGCCCTGCTGCTGATCGCGGCCACCGAAGAGACCGGCCGGCTCGAAATCGTACTGGCCGCCGCAGCCGCCTATCACGCGGGACCCGCCGAGCTGACGCGCGTGGAGGACTCGGGATTGCTTGTGCGCCATGATGATCGGGTCACCTTCCGGCATCCGCTGGCCCGCGCGGCGGTGTTGGGCGCCGCTCCGGCACACCGTCGGATGGAGGCACACCGCGCGCTCGCCACGGCGCTGGCCATGTGCGGCACCATCGAAGCCGATGATCGAGCGGCGTGGCATCGCGCCGCGGCTGCCACCGGGCCCGATGACGACATCGCCGCAGCACTGGAAGCCGCCGCCGACCGGGCCTCCGATCGAGGGGACCATGCGCTCGCGGCCGCGGCGATGGAGCGTGCGGCCGCGATGACCGTCGATCCGGTCGGCGGCACACGCCGCCTGACCTGCGCCGCCAAGGCGGCGGCAGCAGCCGGCGATCTGCGGCGGACCGCTGCTCTGGTCCGTCGAGCGGCCCGCGGGCCGCTCGACGAGAGGGACGCACCACACCTGGATCACCTGCGTGCCATCGTCGAATCGGAATTCGGTTCCCGGCGCCATGCCGCCCGCATGCTGATCGACACGGCCGACCGGGCGCCGGCCGACCTGGCGGGAACGATGCTCGTCGACGCGATCCGCAATGGCGTACTGGTCGGCGATCCCGAGCTCACCGAGCGGGCCGCGACGATGCTGCAACGGCGCCGAGGCCGGACCCCGATCAGCGAGGGCATGATCGGCATCGCCCGCATGCTGGGTGGCGACGACGAAGCCGCGCTGCACCGGCTGCACGCGTGCGCGGCTTACGCGCATTCCCACTCGGCGGAACTGAGCCCGGACGAGCGGATGAACGCCGCCGCCATGGGCCTGATGACCGGCCTCGACGTTGAGGCCCGCGACCTGCTCACCGCGCTGGTCGCCGAGGGCCGCGAGCAATTCTCGCTCCGGGTGCTGCCCATGCGGTTGCACTATCTCGCCTCCGCTGAATACGCGACCGGTCACCATCGCGATGCCACCGTGCATGCCGAGGAAGGGCTAGCGCTGGCCGACTCCGTCGGCCAGCATCATCAAATGGACGGCCTCCGTAGCATTCTCGCCTGGGGCGCGGCGCAGTCCGGCGATGAGCTGCGCTGCCGGGAATTCGCCGAGCCCACCCTCGCCGCCGCCCTCGATCGCGGCGAACTCGCCACCGCCCTGCTCGCCACCGCCGCGCTCGGACTCCTCGATCTGGGCGCGGGCCGCTACGACCGGGTGCTGGACCGAATCGAGTCCGCCTCCCGCGGTCCTATGGGCGGCCACTACATGTCGGTGTTCTTCACACCCATGCGTGTCGAGGCCGCGATGCGCACCGGGCAGCCCGAGCGCATCGGAGGGTCGCTCGAACGCCTCCGGCGCTGGGCGGACGCAAGCCGATCACCCTGGATCCAAGGCGTTTACGCACGGTGCCTGGCCCAGATGAGCTCCGGCGACGAGGCCGAGGCACACTTCGCCGCAGCGGTGCGGCTGCACGAGAAGGGCGATCGGCCCCTCGAGGCCGCCCGCTCCGACCTGCTGTACGGAGAATGGTTACGGCGCGCCCGGCGCAAGACCGAGGCGCGCACGCGTTTGCGGGCGGCCCTGGAGACCTTCGAGCGGATCGGCGCGAAGGTCTGGGCCGATCGGGCCCGCGCCGAACTGCGCGCCACCGGCGACACCGGCCGGCAACCGGCCGGCGCGTCGGTGCTGGATCTGCTCACGCCGCAAGAGCTTCAGGTGGTCCGCCTGGCGGCGCGGGGACTGTCGAACCGCGACATCGGCGGGCAGCTGTTCCTCAGCCCCCGCACCGTCGGCTACCACCTCTACAAGGCCTATCCGAAACTCGGTGTCGCAGTCCGGGCCGAACTATCCGCACTGCTCGATCAGTTGTAGCAGTGCCGGTCCCGGGTCAGAACCGATAACGCAGGATGCGCGCCCCCTGACGGGACAGAGCCCTGCTGTGAGCCATGGACCGGGTGAGCCCGCGCAAGGGCTGCGGCCAGTCGGCGACTTCGGGTGCACGGGTGAGGAAATCCTCATCGACGAGGGTGAGCCCGGCGCCCCAGGTCTCCGGTTCGCGGGGGTCGTCGAAACCCGCCGCAGCGGTGATGCCGAGCGCCTTGATGGTGGGGTGATATTTCATCGCCCACGCCGCGAACCGCGTATAGCCGTTCAAGGCAATCTCGCCGGTACCGAAATGGTCTGTGAGAGCGCGGGTCAGGACGTGGAACGCGGTGCCGGGCAGGAAGGGTATCAGCCCCTCGGCGACGATCATGGCCGGACGGTCACGCGGTATCCCCGCCAGCCAACCTGCGGCGGTGATGTCCGCACCGACGAGATGGGAAGGCTCCGAAAGGAATTCCGGACGTAGGGCGATCACGTCCGGGAAGTCGACGTCATACCAATCGATTCCGGACGCCGGCTGACAGCGATGCATCCGGGGATCGAGCCCACAGCCCAGATCCAGCACCACCGCATCGGGATGCGCGGCAGTGAACATCCGGACGGCATCGTCCAATTTCCGGCTGCGAAGGGCCGTTTCGTAGGTCAGGCTGTCCTTGATCTTCAAAGTGGCGAAGTCGTAGTCGATCCGATCCGCGATTTCCGCGGAGCGGGTGTCGCCCAGCATAGGGATGGGCAGCCTGCTATCGAGAGCCTTGGCCCACAACGTGATCAGTAAGGTTTGCTCGAGCTGATTCAGATCCAAACGGGTACGCGGCGGAGTCACGCGATGCTCCGGAAGGTCGCGAGCACGTTGAGCCGGTGCAGATTCCGGCACAGCACGAGGAGTCCCTGGACGGCGAACTCCGTGGGCACCGCGTAATCGCTCAGCGCGGCAGTAAGACTCGGTGTCAGCGTCTCGGCCCACGGGTCGGTGACTTGTGCCTGAGTCTGCTCCAGCGTCAGTCCCGAGGCGACAGCCGAGGCGACTTCGTCGTGGAGCTGCTCCAGATATCCGATCAACCAGTCGACCGCCTCGAGCGCATCGCCCATCGGCCCATGCCCCGGCACTACGATCGCCATGTCCGGCAACGTTTCCCGCATTCTCCGCAGGGATGCGAGATAGGGCTCGGGCCCGCCCTGCAGCAGCATCGGCGCAATGCCCGCATGACAGACGTAGTTGCCGGTCCACGCGGTGCGGGTATCCGGGACGTACACAACGGTGTCGCCCGGACCGTTACCCGGCCCGAACTGCCACAGCTGCACGATGCGGCCACCCAGATCGACCTCGGCGAAATCATCGAACACCACATCCGGTGTGCGCCAACGGGTTACCGCATCGAATTCCGCTTCGGCCCCGTACATGTTCCCGGCGCGCTGCCGCTTCTCGTTGCCGAGATCGGACATGTTCTCCTTGTTCAGCCGTGACGAGATCACCACCACTTCGCCCGGAAAGGCGGCATTGCCGAAGGTGTGATCGCCGTGGTAGGTCGTGTTCACCAGATACCGCACCGGCCGATCGGTCAACTCGGCCGCGTGCACCTGAATGCGCTCCGAAATGCTCGGAGTGATACCGGCATCCACGACCAGTGCCGCGTCCTCCCCCGCGATGACGCCGTTGTTGTCCTTCGGCGGCAATGTCGCCATCAGCGCGAAGACCCCGTCGTCGAATCGATGTGCACGGTGTTCGAGACCCACCGGTGAGAGGTTCGGTCCCTGATATCCCTCGGGTCGCTCGCCGAGCTCCCGGTCGGGTACAGCATGGGCGTTCATGTCATTGCCTTTCGTCGAGCACGGTGTGCCCACCCGACGCTAGGAAACGACGGCGCCGATGGAATCCGTCGAACGACTGGGGTCGACGGCGTCGCTGCCGGCCCCGGTTACCTGATTGTTCACGCACCGCCCCGAATGTCTTGCGCCGTCTAGTTGATTCAGTTAGAACTGAAACAACTAGACGGAACTGGAAAGGACGGTGCTGATGGCACAGACGGATCCGAAGCAGGTGCTCGAGTGGGTCGAAAAGGTCGCGATGTTCTGCGCTGTCGAGTACGGAGTGCCACCCATCGCGGGGCGCATTCTCGGATGGCTGATGATCTGCGATCCCGCCGAGCAATCCGCCGATGAGATCGCCACGGCGATCGGAGCCAGCCGCGCGTCGCTGGCCACCAATATGCGGGTCCTGACCGACGCCGGTTTCATCCGGCGGCGCACCAGACCAGGCGAACGCTCCAACTACTACCGCATGGACGACCGCGCCTGGGAAACCGTCGTGCAGCGGCGCATTGCCAGCCTCGCCGAATTCCGTGGCATTACGGCCGAAGGTATGGAGCTGGCCGGCGGTGCGGGCACCCCCGCACGACGGCTACAGGCCGCACACGACGTCTACGACTGGATGACCGAGCGGCTCACAGCGGAACCGCTTCCCGACACGAAGGAACAAGGCGAATGACCAAGCAACACGATACCGGTCGGCACGCGATCATCGCGGGCGGTGGCATCGGCGGACTCGCCGCGGCCATCGGCCTGCGCCGCGTCGGATGGTCGGTGACCGTGCTGGAGCGAGCGGGCGAATCGCGGGAGGTCGGCGCGGGCTGGTCCTTCGCGCCGAATGCCTTGAAGGCCATCGACGCCCTGGGCGTCGGCGCGGAATTCCGCGCCATCTCCCAGCCGTCCGAGGCGGCGGTCAACCTGCTGACACCGGCCGGAAAATACCTGATGAAGTTCGAAAAAGGCCGCGATACAACACTTTTGGCGAACCATCGAGGCGATCTGCAGCAACTGCTGCAGTCTCACCTCCCTACCGACAGCGTGCGCACCGGGGCGGAGGTCACCGGGGTCGAGCAGACCGATGCGGCCGTCACGGTGACCTACCGGACCGGCGACGACATTCATCGTCAGACCGCCGACGTCCTGATCGGCGCGGACGGAATCCACAGTGCGGTGAGGACTTCCGTCTGGCCGCACACCACGGACCCGGTCTTCCAGCGCATCCTCGTCTGGCGCGGGGTGACCGCGCCCGGCTCCGTCTGGCCGGTGGACGGCTTCCAGACCTGGGGACGCGGCGTGCGCTTCGCCGCGCATCCGATCTCCGAGGAGCGCGTGTTCTGGTTCGTCGCCATCCGCCAGCCCGAACCGCACGTGCACTACGACGATGACATGGCCGAAGTCGTCGAGCGCGTGGGTACCTGGCACGACCCGATTCCGAAGCTCGTCGCGGCGACGCCGCCGCAGTCGCTGCTGCGCAACGATGTCTCCGACCTCGACCCACTGCCCGCATATGCCAAGGGCCGCGTGGTTCTCCTCGGCGACGCCGCACACGCCATGACGCCGTTCCTCGCCCAGGGCGCCTGCCAATCCCTCGAGGACGCGACCGTCCTGGCCGCCGAACTCGCCGGCGACGCCGACATCCCCGCCGCCCTAGCCCGTTACGACAGCCTCCGCCGCCCCCGCACCCAGACCGTGCAGCGCGGCGCACGGCAGGACCCGTCGATCAGCCTCTCCACCAATGCTTTCGTCTACGCCACCATGACCCGGCTCACCGCCCTGGTCGGCAGCCGCATTGCCGCCCGCAAGACCGCACACCTGTGGAACTGGACCCCACCGAGCCTCGACGGCCACCCCGTGACGACCGGAACGGGGCGATAGCATTGTGAATCCGCTGCCCTTTGCGGCCGTTGGCAGGGGTCGCTGATCGCGGCGGTGGCTGCTGCGAGAGCCAACCGAAGCCGGGGCAGTCCCCGCTTGTACTGTCCGGATCAGTTAGGGTCGGCGCTGGTGCCAGACTGGAGACTGGCCCGTCGGTTCGATTGGGAGTTGGCAGTGAGCTCGTTGTTCGCGGTGTTCCTACCGCTCGCGCTGGCGTTGGTGATGTTCGGTCTCGGTTTGGCGTTGACCACGGCCGATTTCGTTCGGGTGCTGCGTTATCCGAAGGCAACGGTAGTGGCGCTGGTGTGCCAGATGGTCGTGCTACCGGCCGTGTGCCTGGGCTTGGTCTACCTGTTCCGGCTCGACGGTGCGGTGGCGGCGGGTATGTTACTGGTCGCGGCGTCACCGGGCGGGCCCTCGGCGAATCTGTTCAGCCATGTCGCAGGCGGCAATGTGGCGCTGAACATCACTCTGACGGCAGTGAATTCGGTGCTGGCAGTATTCACCCTGCCGCTGTGGGTGGGCCTGTCATATGCGCTGTTCCTCGACGGTGACGCCGGAATCGGCTTGCGCCCAGATAAATTCGCGCAGGTATTCGCGATTCTGCTGGTGCCGGTGGCGCTGGGCATGTGGGTGCACCACCGCTTCCCGGGCTGGTCGCAGCGGATGCGCGGCAGCGTGAAGGTGGCATCCATCGTGGTGCTGGCGCTGGTGGTCCTGGCGGCCGTGGCCCGCGACTTCCACACCCTCACCTCCCATATCGGCGCGCTGTCGGCGGTATGCCTGACGTTGGCGATCATCGGCCTGGCGGTCGGCTACTACGTGTCCCGACTGTTCCGAATCGAGACCGACCAGGCGATCGCGGCCGCCATGGAGATCGGAATCCACAACGGCGCGTTGGCTATTGCCGTGGCCACTTCGGTGCTGCACAGTACGGCGCTGGCGGTGCCCGGGGCGGTGTACGGGGTCCTGATGAATGTGCCTGCCGCGGCTGCGGCGTATTTGTTCGCCCGGCGTAGTCGGTCTGCGTCGGTGCCCACTGCCGTTTGAGGGCAGAGACTTGCCCCGGATCGCCGACGTCACTCTACCCATATCAATTCGAGTTCAGGCGGCAGCGTTCTGTACATGTCCTGACCCTGACGGAGATCGACGCGTGTCATGTACCGTTGACTAGCGGCTCGAACAAAGAGGCATGCTGTTCGCCGTCAGCAACGCCACGACCGCCTGGTCACGCACGTTCGCGTGCACCGGACCGTAGATCAGCAGTCGGGACTCCAGGAAAGCGAGTCGATGTACTCTCTGGCACGAATAGCGCGCACGGGCATCGTAATGTTGTGTCTCGCAATAGGTCTGGTCGCAGGGCAGACCGGGACGGCGATGGCCGACAAGGGAGACCGGGATCCGGTACTGGTGATCGGCGGTATCGCTGCCGATCGAGCGCGGCTGGAAACTCTGCGGGTTTGGCTAGGCGATCACGGATACTCGGCCTTTTCGATGGTGTTGTCCGGAAATCCCACTGGGACAGCGCCGATCTCGGAGTCGGCGCAGGCGCTGGCCGATAAGGTCGCCCACATCCGGCAGCAGACCGGGGCGCGGCGAGTGGATCTGGTCGGTCACTCCATGGGCGGTCTGGCGCAACGTGACTACGTGAAGTTCCTGGGCGGGATGGATTCGGTCGGAACCTACATCGACTACGGCACGCCCGAAAAAGGTGACGATCTCGGATCGGTGTGCTCCATGGTGTCGCCGGGCTGTCGGGATCTGGTGCCGGGCTCGGAATTCCTGACTCGACTCAACAAGGCCCCCATGGTGCCGGCAGGTTTGACCGCCTACCACTTCTTCTCCGAAAGCGCAGGGGCGGAAAAGAATCCGCTGAATGGAGCGACCAATGCGAGCATCCAGTCGTTCTGTCCCGGTCGCACGGTCGACCATGGTCAGGAGCCGATCGACGGCGCACTACAACAGTTGATCGACTCAGCCCTGCGTGGCGCGCCACTGGCGACGAACTGTCCGTAAGCAAGGAGACTGTGCCGCTTCCGACACCCTGTCGGCCACGTTGCGTGAGATAGACCGAGATCAAACTGAAAACCGCAGTGACAGACACGCCCCCCAACGTGCCGACCAACGTAAGCCATGCTGCACTCCCCTGGGTCATCCTCGAACAGTATCCGCCTACGCCGAATGTTGGAGAATAGCCCAAACATTCGACGTGACCGGCGGTCAGGTCAAGCAAGTTGCGTTGCTCGCTCTTGGGCTAGAACTGTCGCGCCGACCACGCGCCACCCAGCATTTCAGGATGCTTGTGTCGGCTGAAGTCGAGCTGCGGATATCGGCTGACGAGCGCGGAGGGCGCATGACTATCGTGAGGCGGTCTGGTTCGCTGGCACGAGGTCGGTCGAGGAGTTGTCATACCCGTGCAGATGGAGTTGGTGGCGGTAACGCTTGATTGCGCCAATCCGGAGGCGCTTGCCGAGTTCTACAGGGAGGCCACCGGTTTCGAGTTGCATCCCAAGTCCGGCCCCGACTTCGCGGGCCTGAACCGTGCGGACGGGCTGTTCCTCGGATTCCAGCGGGTCGATGGCTATCAGGCGCCGCAGTGGCCCGCTCAGACCGTGCCCCAGCAGATCCACCTCGACTTCAAGGTCGTCGATCTCGACCAGGCCGAGGCCAAGTTATTGGCCTTGGGCGCGACAAAGCCCGACTATCAGCCGGCGGGAGACTGGTTCCGTGTCCTCATCGACCCGGCCGGGCATCCGTTCTGCCTGACCCTCCGGTGAAACAACCTCTGGCCGGTTTGGTGGCCTACCGAAACCACCCTGCTTGCGGCAGTACAGGATATTCAGCGAACGGTCTGGCCGATGGCCCTCAAGACATCGGCAAGCCACACGAGGTGATAGCCGAGTACTCGGTTCTCGTCCGCGAGTAGATCGCGTAGGTGCTGCCAGGACTCCGAGAGCTGGCCGATCGTCAGATCGGACGGCGTGTTGTAGACGTCGTAGAGCTCCTCGGCCGGAATGGACCAGAAGACGTCCTGATCGAGGGTAATGGACTGTGCGGTCGCCATGGCCTCGACGTGAGCCAACACTAACTCGAATGCGTTGCGCAGCTCAGAGAACGGCACGGTAAGGGGGTCTCCGCTCACGATCATCATCATAGGGTCTGCCGCCTGGGCCGGGCACCGACATTCGGCGCTGGGCTACCTGACACCAGCCGAGTACGCTGCGGCCTGCACCCACACCCACCACCCGGTGGCCTGCGAGACCAACTGAACACGGAACGAAATCACCTGGCTCTATTCCTGGGTTGATCCGGCCCCCGGAGAGTGAGCCGCTCTTACGAGAGTCGAGACTCCGGTTGGGTAGCGTGCCATAGCATCTCATACTCGTCGGGGCTGAGGTGGCCGAGGTAGCTGTGGAGGCGTTCGACGTTGTAGAAGTTATCGATCCAGTCGGCCATCGCTATGGTCAACTCGAGGCTCGTGGGCCACTTCCTGGTGTTCAGCAACTCGGTTTGCATTCGCCCCCAGAACGCCTCGATGGCAGCGTTGTCGAAGCAGTCGCCAACGGTTCCGAAGGAGGGAATCAGATTGTGCCGGCGAAGGTTCTCTCCGAACGACCAGGATGTGATCTGAGTGCCGTGGTCGGCATGCAATATAGCGCCGTGGTATCTTTTCCGTTCCCGGACGGCCATATTCACCGCATTATTGACCAGAGCTGCGTCCGGGATTGTAGAAAACGACCTCCCGACAACCTTTTTGCTGAAGCAATCGAGAATCGCGCAGCAATAGACCTTTCCATCACGAGTGGGATGCTCGGTGATGTCCGTGCACCACAGCTCGTTCGGCTTGTTCGCGACGAACATGCGGTTCACCAGGTCCGACGGCGTATGAACACCCAGCAGATTCGGTTTCCGTCCCTTCTGGAGCGGCAGACCCGAGAGCTGCAACTCGCCCATGATCGAGTGGATCAGCTTATGATTAACCATCATGTCGCACTCGCTCAGCAACGCTGCCTGAATCCGCCTCCGCCCGTATGTTCCACGAGAACGCAGGTGGATCTTGCCGATCTCGTCGGCCACAATCGTTCGCCGCAGGAACCGAATCGATAACGCTGGCTTGCGCAAGCGATGAAAAGTGGCCCGGTTCAATCCGACGATACGGCAGGCCGCTCGGCCCGAATGCCCACGCGCGATCAGCCTTTCGACGATCGCGTATTTCCTTTTGGGGAGATCACCACCTGCTCGTCGAATAGTTCACACGCGTCTCGGGTGAGCTTCAGCTCGGCCTCCAACTGGGCAATCCGGCGATGCGCCGAGGCCAACTCATCGGCCTCGACGCTCGGCACGCCGTCACGGACTCCCGCATCGACCAGTGCCTGAGCCTTCCATTTGAACAGCGTCGCCGCGGAAATCCCTGTCTCAGCAGCGATCTCAGCGACCCGTTCCCCAGCGCGCAGTCGCACACACACCTGCCGGCGCACGGACTGCGGATACGATTTCGGCACTATGACCTCCTGACGGTCAGTCTGCCGCAACTCTCACAAGGGTGGTCTCCCTTCCGGGGGCCGGATCAACTGGTCTCGTCATCGGGGACCGCTCACACCCTCAACACCAAGTCATGCATTCGCCGACGCGTCTGTGGCCGGTTCGGTCGGCGCGGTCCGCGGCACTGCAGGGCGTTCTCCAGCCGCTGTCGCAAACCGCCCGCAGGCACGAGCGTGGGCAGACCAGAGCGGGGGCGACTCGCAGCGATGGCTGCGGAGGATTGGCGTTGTCAGGCGGCGCCGAGGAGGGTGCTGCAGCTGGACGGTGTTGAACTGTCCATCGACACTGTAACCGATTGCTGCCGTTGGAAACTCGCAATCAATTGGGATGCGCGTCGAACCTCGTTTCGGCAGGATGGGCGGCATGGGCTGGACCTTCACCGAAGATGTTGAGCAGTATCTGGGGGCGGCTGGCGAGTTTCTGCGGTCTCGACCTGCCGAACACAATGTCGCGTTGACCGTGAGCGCTACCGTTGCCGCCGGCAATGCGCCCGGGTACCCGAACCCGCCGCTGTTCGGCTGGTTGACGCGCGACGGTCGGGTTGGCGGAGCGCTCGTGCACACCCGGCCCTTCCCACTGGGCCTGTTCGGACTTGCCGCGGCCGATACGGCCGAGTTGATCGCGGTGCTGAACAACACCGGTTGGGAAGTCGACTGTGTTGCCGGCCCAGTCGGTGTCGTGCGCGCATTCGCTGAGGCTACGCAACGTAGATCCGAGGTCGTTGGCCACCAGCTTCTCTACCGACTGGGTGGGCTGGTGGCGCCCCGCCCAACGGCCGGGCGGGCCCGGCTTGCTCAGCAATCCGACCGGGCGGTGCTGGAGGATTTGACCAAGGTGTTCGCAGAGAAGGACACCTCAGTGTCGTTCGATCAGGTCGGTGAGAGGTTGTCCTACAACGGCATCTGGTTGTGGGAGGTCGACGGACTGCCGGTGTCGGTCGCCTCGCTCTCGCGCAGCGTTGCCGGGATCGTGCGGGTCGGCTTGGTGGCCACCCCACCGGAACATCGCGGACACGGCTACGCGGCGGCGGTGACGCACCATGTGTCGCGAGTCGCGTTGGAGACAGGAAACCATGAGGTTCTGCTGTTCACCGACAAAGCGAATCCCACGAGCAACGGCATCTACCAGCGGTTGGGCTACGAGGTCGTCGAAGAGCAGATCCAAATGCGGTTCGGCGCAACCTAATAGGGCAGTCCCTGTTGGGCCGACTGCGAGATACACATTCATTAACCGGACTCCGATCGCGGACCAGTCACAGCTCGCTGAGAGGTACCCAACCTCGGCAAAGGAATTGACAAGAATCTACGGAAATGTCGAGTCCAACCATCGTGGTACTGGATCGGGCATCGAAACCGCTCTCTCATCGGCTACTTAATACTGGCGGTAGGGCTCGTTCCCGGCCAGGATCGGGTCCAGGTACCCGGCGAGGTCGCTCTCACATCGGCTGCCCACCAGTGGGTTTGGTGTGGCTCTCTCATGGCGTGCGTCC
>NZ_JAHKNI010000031.1 GCF_018860155.1 Nocardia albiluteola | reverse complement strand
GGGTGGGGTGGTTGGGAATTGCCTGTGGTTTGTGGTGGGGTGAGGCGGGGCTCGGGCAAATGGGATCCAGCAACCCTGGTTGGTGAGATGTCATGTCGTGGATGTCTCACAGGCCGGGTTGATAGCATGACGCCTGGCCGGGAGGCTGCGGCGATGCGACCCGCATTGCGCGCATCCTGCGCGAACAACTTCGAGAGAGTTAGCTTTCATGCAGTTTGAGATCGTCGAGCGGGACGAGACGTGGGTTGCGGGGCTGCCGGTGCGCAGTCCCAAGCGTGCGCTCGGGGAGCTGCGGGATCGAGATCTCGAGGCCGCCTGGGGGGCGGTGCTGCATCAGGAGCTGGGTGGGCCGCTGGCCTGCGCCTACACCGACTACGCGGCGGATCTGGGCACCTTCAACACCCAGATCGTCGGCTATGAATGCACCTCGTTCGACCAGGTCACCCGCGGGCACATCGTCGCCCGGCTGCCCCGAGGGTCCTATGCCCGCTTCTCCTCGGTCGGCAACTTCCCGCAGCTCATGACCGACCTGTGGACCCAGATCGCGTACGCCGAGGAACACAACCAGATCAAGCGCACCCATACGGGAGACTTCGAGTGCTACCCGCACGCGTACAAGATCGACGTGTATCTGGCGGTAGAACCGCGATGAGCTACACGATTGTCGTGCGTGACCAGGCGATCTACGGCGGCCTGGTGGTACCGCGGGTGCGGCCGAGCTTCAAGGTCAGCAACAGTGAGCTGATCGAATTCCTGCGCGACCGGCTGCGCGATCGCGAGGTGCGGCCCGCCTCGCCGCTGTACACCGTGTACACGCCCGATCCGGCCGGCAATTACAACGTGCTGGTCAGTCACGACTATCCGACCGTCGACGCGGTTCCGGCCGGTGATGTGCTGATCCGCGTGCCCAAGGGCGTCTACGCGCGCTTCGAGCCCAACGGCGACTATCACGACCCGGTCGAGGACGTGTGGGCCCAGGTCGACGACGCGACGGCCTCGGCCGAGATCACCCGCGCCTACCGCGAGGAGATCGAGATCTGGCGCGGGTCGGCGGAGGTCGAGCTGTACATCTCGATCCTGGTCTAGAGCCATCTGGTAGCCATCGGTTAGCCAATCTAGAACCAACCGGTCTTCCTGTTCTGCTTGCCAGCCGTATCCGTGGCCGTGACCAGGGCTAATTTCGGACCTTCCACCCAGGTTTCGGAAGATTAGCCGGACGTCTGGTCAATTCCTGCCGGATGACGGATACTGCCTAAGCGGCCTACCCCGGATTCCAGCCGCGAACCGAACGGTCCGCCACGGGGCCCGGGTGGTCGCGCGGTATCGCGCAGCAACGGAGTAGGAAACCTATGACTGTCGAAGCGACCGCGGTCGGCGCGGCGGACCTCGGCGGCGGCGGGGCGATGCCGACAGCGGTGCTCGCGGCGATTTCCCCGGAATTCGTCGATACACTAGCGTCATTTCGGGGCAGGTTCCTGGACTTACTGGAGGTGCCTGCGCATGAGACCATGGCGTTGGTGCAGCTGACGCGATCGGAGATAAGGTGCCTCGGCGGACACTCGACTCACTGGTGACACAGGTCGCCTCCGAGTTGATGGGCATCGACGCCACGACGGTGGTGGCGGCGACGGAGCGCGTGCTGGCAAGTCTCGTCGAGCATTTCGATGTCGACTTCTGCTACCTGCGCCGTACCGATCGCGACCAGCGCGCCACGATTCTGGTGGCCGAATGGCCGCACCGACCGGACATTCCGGAACCCGACCCGCTCTCGGTCATATATTTCGCGGACGCGGACATCGGGTTCAAGGTCGTCGAGCACGCCACCGAACCGCTGATCGTCCGGCCCGGAGCCTTTGTCGAGTATCAGGACGGTATCCGCGAATCCTCGGGCATCGAGGCGATCACCTCCGCGGCGGTGCCACTGCTCTCGCGCGGCGTTCCGATCGGCCTGCTGGGCTTCATCAAGCACGGCGACCGCGAGTGGAGTACCCGGGAACTCAACGTGCTCAAGGCGATCGCCTCGCTGTTCGCGCAGCTGCAGGCGCGGATCGAGGCCGAGGAGCGGCTGCGGTACATCGCCATGCACGACGACCTCACCGGATTGGCGAATCGCCGGGCGCTGCTGGAATACATGGAACAGCGCCTGGAACCGGGTAATCCAGGGCCGGTGGCCGCCTTCTTCGTGGATCTGGACCGGCTCAAGGCGCTCAACGACTTTCTGGGGCACACCGCCGGCGACAACTTCATCCAGACGCTGTCCATGCGACTACGCGACCACCTGGATCCGGCCGACATGATCGCCCGACTCGGCGGCGACGAGTTCGTGATCGTGCCGGCGAAGCCGATGGAGGCGGTGGAGGCCGAGCTCGAGGGCACCCGCCTGCAGCAGCTGATCGCCCGGCGCGTCACCGTGGGCGAGGAATCGGTCAGCCGGGCGGCGAGCGTCGGTGTCGCGGTGGGCATTCCGGGCGAAATGACCGTGGCCGACGTGCTGCGGCGGGCCGATCACGCCCTGCTGTCCGCGAAATCCGGGGGTGGCAACGGTGTCGCGGTGTTCACCGATGCGATGCGCGCGCAATTCGAGTTGCAGGACGACGTGGAGCTCAACCTGCGCAGCGCGGTAGCCGACGGATCGCTGGTCCTGCATTATCAGCCCGAGGTCGATCTGCGGACCGGGCGGATCGTTGCGCTCGAGGCCCTGGTGCGCTGGCAGCATCCCACGCGCGGACTGCTGCCACCAGGCGCTTTCGTCGGGGTCGCCGAGGCGACGAATCTGGCGGGCGAGCTGGGGCGCTGGGTGATTCGCACCGCGTGCGCCCAGTTTGCCCAGTGGCAGCAGGCGGGCCTGGCCTCCAATGTCGTCATCCGCATCAACGTCTCGCCGGTGCAGCTGGTCAGCCTGGATTTCGTCGAATCCATCGAGGAGACGCTGCGCAGCCACGGCATCGACGGCAGTTCGGTCTGCCTCGAGATCACCGAACACGTTGTCGTGCAGGATCTCGCGCGCACGCAGCTGACGCTGCGCGGGCTCAAGCGAATGGGCGTGCAGATCGCCATCGACGATTTCGGCACCGGATACAGCTCGCTGTCCCACCTGAAGGCGCTGCCGGTCGACGCGGTGAAGATCGACCGCGGGTTCGTGCAGCGCCTCGGCGTCAGCACCGATGATCTGGCGATCGTGAAATCCATTGTCGGACTGGCTGGTTCGTTCGGACTGGGGGTGGTCGGCGAGGGCGTCGAGACCGCGGTGGCCGCGCGCACGCTGGTCGGCCTGGGTTGCTATCGGGCGCAAGGGTTTCTGATCGCCCGGCCACTACCCGCCGAGGAGGTACAGACGCATCTCGCCGCCGGCCGGATCGCGCTGGACCTCGAGCTACCCCGGGTGTCCCGCGGCAGCAACAGGAACTGACCGGTCCGATGGCCGGTGGGGAGTGGCTCGGCGCATCCCGCCTGCGCCGGGTACGGGGTCGGCTATGTCGAACTGTCCGGCGCGCAGCTCTACGACTGGGTCAGCGCGCCGCCGCCCCCGCTGGACCGCTGGCTCACCGAACGGCCCGAATTCCACCCCGACGACCTGCCGGTCTACCGCGCGGCGTGCCGGGAACTGTGCGCGGGCGCGCCGGGCGGCGACGACCGTGAACTGAACTTCCGGGTCCGATTCGACGGTGGCGACTGGATCGCGGTGCGCGCGGTGCTGACGCGATTCGGCGAGGAAATGCCCCACGGCCTCATCCGCGTGCGCCCCGCACTCCCTGGCTAACGAGCCTTCCACCGCTGTTCACGCCGCGTTGCCGCGGCAGGCGTACGCCCACTGGACCATCGGCGGCGTGCGCATCGTTCAGCTGGCCAATTTCTACGGTCCGCGTTCGGGGGGACTGCGGACCGCGCTGCACCATCTGGGTGCGGGGTACGCGGCCGCCGGGCACGAGGTGGTCCTGATCGTGCCGGGGCCGCGGCGTGAGGAACGGGAACTGCCGGGGGGAGTGCTGCGGATCACGCTGCCCGCCGTGGCCATTCCGTGGACGAGTGGATATCGCGCCGCGGATCCGCGGCGGGTGGCCGACGTGCTGGACGGGCTGTCGCCCGACGTGCTCGAGGTCTCGGATCGGCTGACGCTGCGCGGATTCGGGCGCTGGGCCCGGCGCCGGGATGTGGCGGGGGTGATGATCTCGCACGAGCGGCTGGACCGGCTGCTGGGACAGGTGCTGCCGGGGCCGGTCGCGCGCCGCGCGGCCGACGCGGCCAATCGGCGCACCGCCGCCGACTACGACATGGTGGTCTGCACAACGGAATTCGCGAGGGCGGAGTTCGCGCGCATCGAGGCGCCGAATGTGGAGCTGGTGCCGCTGGGTGTGGATCTGGAGATGTTCACCCCGGGCCGCCGCGATCGGCTCCTGCGGGCGCGATACGGGGCCGCGGAGCATCCGCTGCTGGTGCACTGCGGGCGGCTGTCGGTGGAGAAGCGGGTGGACCGCAGCATCGAGGCCGTCGGGGAGCTGCGCCGCGACGGGGTGGACGCGCGGCTGATCGTCGCCGGCGACGGCCCGCGCCGCGAGTCGCTGGAACGGCGGGCACGGGGAATCACGCCGCTGCCCGACGGCAGCCCGGCCGTGCACTTCACCGGGTTCATCTCCGACCGCACCCACCTTGCGACCCTGCTGGCCAGCGCGGACGTCTCGCTGGCGCCCGGGCCGCACGAGACGTTCGGGCTGGCCGCGCTCGAGGCGCTGGCGGCGGGCACGCCCGTGGTGGCCAGCCGGTCCTCGGCCCTGGCCGACATCGTGACCGCCGACTGCGGAGCCGTCGCGGCCAACGATCCGGCCGACTTCGCCCGGGCGGTGACCGAGGTGCTGGCCCGCCCGGCCGCCGCTCGCCGCCGCGCCGCCCGCACCCGGGCCGAGCAGTTCACCTGGCCCGCGGCCGTGGCGGGCATGCTGAGAGTGCTGTGTTTTCGGCCTCCGCTTCGCTCCGGCGGGTTTTCGGCGCCCTAGGGGCTCGTCGCGCCGAAAACCTGCGGGTCTACTCCTTGTGCCGATCGCTACGCGGGCGAGTCCCAGCCGGACGGAGACGCATCGCCGCTGGGCACGTCGGTTGTTGCGTTCTCGGCGAATGGCACCCGACAGGCACACTCGGCCCGGTACGGGCCCCCGGCGATGCGCACCACGTATGCTCCAGGGCACAGCAACACATCCGGCGCGCCGCCGCCCGGTGCGCCACCGAGCCTGCGAGGAACGGTGTGCCCGATCGCCTGAAGTCCGTCAGCGGTAAGAAGGTCCTGATCACCGGCGCGGCCAGCGGTATCGGCCGGGCGACGGCCCTGGCCGCGGCCCGCGAGGGCGCCGAGCTGGTGCTCACCGATGTCAATGCCGCCGGGCTCGACGAAACGGTGCGGCTGATCGGCGTCGACGGGGGCAAGATGCTCGCCGCCCAGGCCCTGGACATCAGCGACTACGAGGCGGTCACCGCGTTCGCCGCCGACGTGTTCGACCGGCACGGCAGCCTGGATGTGGTGATGAACATCGCCGGGGTGTCGGCCTGGGGCACGGTGGAGAATCTCGAGCACCGGCACTGGCGCGCGATGATCGACATCAATCTGATGGGCCCCATCCACGTCATCGAGAATTTCGTGCCCCCGATGGTCGCGGCCGGGCGCGGCGGCGCGCTGGTGAACGTGTCCTCGGCGGCCGGGCTGCTGGCCTTCCCCTGGCACGCGGCCTACAGCGCCTCCAAATTCGGGGTGCGCGGGCTGTCGGAGGTGCTGCGATTCGACCTCGAGCGGCACGGCATCACGGTGCACCTGGTGGCGCCGGGCGCGGTGAACACCCACCTGGTCGAGACCGTGGAGATCGCCGGGGTGAATCGCGACGACCCGCGAATTCAACGCTATTTCAAGCAGTTTCAGCGCCACGCCAGCTCGCCGGAGCGGGTCGCCGAGCGCATTCTGCGCGGCATCGAGCGCAACCGGTTCCTGATCCATACCTCCTTCGATGTGCGCTTCGGCTACTGGTGGGCGCGAAAGTTCGCCTGGCCCTACGAATTCGCGATGCGCCGGGCCAATGACGGCTTCAATGCTCTCTACGAGCGGGTCTCCGCGAGCGAGCCGGACTCGCGCGGCAAGCGCATGTAGCTCGTCGTTCCGACGTTTCGATGGCGTGATCAGCAGGGGTGATCCGGATTCACCCCGGCCGGGATCGAGCATTCGGCCTCGGCGCACGCAACGCCCTTCTCCCCGTTGAGGTTCACATCGAGTACCCGGGCGCCCGGGCCGTCGTCGCCGAGCCGGTCGTGGAAGTTCACGATCCGGCAGCTGGCCAGAGACAGGCAGCCGCAGCCGATGCAGCTGCTGACGCTGTCGCGCAGGCGGATCAGCTGTTCGATGCGCTGATCGAGGTCCTGGCGCCAGATGGTGGACAGTCGCTCCCAGTCCTTGCGGTTGGGCGTGCGGCCTTCGGGTAGGGTGTGAAGTGCATCGCGAATCTCGCTGAGCGGTATGCCGACTCGTTGCGAGATCCGAATGAAGGCGACGCGACGAAGCGTCTCGCGCGGATAGCGGCGTTGATTGCCGCTCGTGCGGCGGCTGGTGATCAGTCCCTCGCGTTCGTAGAAATGCAATGCCGACACCGCGACCCCACTGCGTTCGGACAGCTGCCCGGGGGTGAGCTCCTTGACTTGCCAGGTGGTGTGCTGCATACCTTAACAATACTTCAGGTGTGGGTCGTCATATCCGGGTTTCCGAATCTGCGCATCCGCCCATACCCAGCGAATTCCGTGCCAATGCGGCCGCGGAATACTACGGTCGAAACCATGGACACGCAGGTGGACGGCGGCTCGCAGGCAGGCGGTAGCGCGGGAGGCGGCCCGAGCGCCGCACCACCGCTCTGCGTAACCTCGGAGGTCGGCGCCCTGCGCACGGTCCTGCTGCACCGGCCCGGCGACGAGCTGCGCCGCCTCACCCCGCGCAACAACGACCAGCTGCTGTTCGACGCCATCCCGTGGGTCGAGCGCGCACAGCAGGAGCACGACAGCTTCGTCGAGGTGCTGCGCGGGCGCGGGGTCGAGGTGCTGCTGCTGGCCGACCTGCTCACGCAGACCCTGGCCGTCAGCGGCGCCGGGCGCAGCATGGGCATCACCGCGGCGGTGGACGCGCGCCGCGTCGGCTATGCGCTGGCCGAGGAGCTCAAGGCCCACCTGCGCGGCGTCCCGGCACCGGAGCTGGCCCGAATCCTGATGGCGGGCATGACCTTCGACGAGCTGCCCTTCGCGCCCGCCACCACCTCGCTGGTGCGCCGCATGCACCACGGCACCGATTTCGTCATCGACCCGCTGCCGAATCTGCTGTTCACTCGCGATTCCTCGTTCTGGGTGGGCCGCAAGGTGGCGATCACCTCGCTGGCGCTGCCCGCCCGGGCCCGGGAGACCTCGCTCACCGACCTCATCTACGCCTTCCACCCGCGCTTCCTCGGGGTGCGTCGTGCCTACGAATCGCACATCGCGCCGATGGAGGGCGGCGACGTGCTACTGCTCGCGCCCGGAGTGGTGGCGATCGGCGTGGGCGAGCGCACCTCCCCGGCCGGCGCGGAGGCGTTGGCGCGCAGCCTGTTCGAGGACAGTCTGGCGCACACGGTGCTGGTGGTGCCGATCGCCCAGAACCGGGCCACCATGCACCTGGACACCGTCTGCACCATGGTCGACGCCGATGCCGTGGTGATGTATCCCGCGGTGCGGGATGAGCTGCTCGCGTTCACGATCGCCATCCGCGACGACGGTTCGGTCGACATGCGCGGCCCGGATCCGTTCCTGCCCGCCGCGGCCGAGGCCATGGGGATCGGGAAACTGCGGGTCATCGACACGGGGCTCGACGGCATCACCGCCGAGCGCGAACAATGGGACGACGGCAACAACACCCTCGCGCTGGCGCCCGGGGTGGTGGTCGCCTACGAACGCAACGAGAATACGAATGGGCGGCTGGCCGACGCCGGTGTCGAGGTGCTGACCATCCCCGGGTCCGAACTGGGATCCGGCCGGGGCGGTCCGCGCTGCCTGTCCTGCCCTCTAGCCCGGGACGAGATGTGAGGCGCCGATGGAAATACCGGTCGACCACCATTCGGCGGTCCCACCGTACGAGCAGCTGCGGCAGGGCATCATCGCCCGCGTGCGCTCGGGTGAGCTGACGGCCGGCACCAAGATTCCGACGGTGCGGGCGCTGGCCGCGCAGCTGGGCCTGGCGCCCAACACGGTCGCGCGTGCGTACCGGGAGCTGGAACAGGACGGCGTGCTCGAGACCCGCGGCCGCCTCGGCTCGTTCATCGCCTCTTCCGGCGATCCGACCCAGGACGCGGCCGGACACGCGGCGACCGAATACGTTGCGGCCGTCCGGCGCCTGGGCCTGGACGACGAGGCCGCGCTGCGCTACGTCCACAATGCCCTGGGCGAACAGGCCTAGCGCCAGCTGGGCAGCCAGAGATGGTTGTGCCAGTCGCCGACGGTGATCGGCAGCGCGGTCATGATCGGCCACAGGTAGATGAAGTTCGCGACGACCACGCCCACATACAGGGTCACCAGCAGCAGGCTCAGGGTATGCCGCTCGCTGGTCACCAGGAACCGGTAGCCGGCGGCGGCGTGCGCGTTGGGCCCGGAGGCGGCAGCCTGCGTCAGGCCGTGCATACCGCCCAGAGACCCCGCCGCACGGACGAACGGGGCGGGGCCGAGGATGTCGCCGAGCACCAGCGCGATGCCGATCACGAGGAACGGGGCCATCGGCACCGCGTAGAAGAAGTACATCTGCCGGTCCAGATCCATGAACCACGGCAGCAGACCGGCCAGGTACCCCACCAGCATCGCGGCGTACCGCCAGTCGAAACGGGTCGCGGTCCGCCAGATCGCCCACCCCAGCATCGGCAGCGAGAGCCACCACATCGCGGGCGTGCCGATCAGCATGACCGCCTTCACGCAGACGGACTGGCCGCAGCCGCCGATGCCGCCGTCGGCGTAGTAGTACAGCATCGGCCGCAGGCCCATCGGCCACGACCACGGCTTGGATTCCCACGGGTGATGGTTTCCGGCCGAATTAGTTAGGCCCTCATGGAATTTCAGTGATTCGCCCTGGTTGTGCCACAGCGAGCGCAGCGCGTCCGGGATCCAGGACCAGGTGCCCCCGGCGCCGATCGCATTGCCCACCGAGTACCGGTCGTAGCCGTCCTCGCTGGCGAACCACAGGCTCCAGCTGCCCAGATAGACCAGGATCGGCACGAGGACCAGCGTGGCGAGCGCGGGCACGACGTCGCGCACGATCGTGCCGAGCCACGGCCGCGGCACCCCGTACGCCCGCCGGGCGGCGACATCGAAGAAGACCGATAGCAGCCCGAAGGCCACGATGTAGTACAGGCCGTTCCATTTCACGCCGAGCGTGAGCCCGATCAGCACGCCCCCGCCGAACCGCCACCACCGCACACCGAGCCGGGGCCCCCACACGCTCCAGGCGATGCGCCCCTGCGCATCCGCGCGGGCCAGCCGTTCGCGCACGACGTCGCGGTCCACGATCAGGCAGCCGAACGCCGCCAGCACGAATCCGGCCTGGAAGATGTCGAGCATCCCGACGCGCGCGGATACGAACGTCACGCCGTCGGCGATCAGCAGGATCCCCGCGAGCGCGCCGAGCATCGTGGACCGCGTCATGCGGCGGGTGATCCGAATGACCAGTAGTACCAGCATCGAACCGAAGATCGCGGCGACGAACCGCCAGCCCAGCGGGGTGTAACCGAAGATGGCCTCGCCCAGCCCGATCATCTGCTTGCCCACCGGCGGGTGCACCACCAGCCCGTAGGCGGGGTTGTCCTCGACGCCGCCGCCGGTCACCATCTGCCAGGCCTGCGGGGCGTAATGCTTCTCGTCGAACACCGGCGTGCCCGCGTCGGTCGGATAGTTCAGCATCGTGAACCGGGTGAGCGCGGCGATCGCGGTGAGAACCGCAGTGACTAGCCAGCCCCGCGCGCGATCGGTCGGGCCGAAATCGGGGGAGGGGCGCAGCGGCGCCGGACTCGAGGGCCCCGCGCCGATCGCCGGTCGCACGTTGGTCAGCTGGGGCACACCGACGCCTCGCTGGCGCTCGGCGTCGCCGTGCCCCCCGGGTGCTCTAACAATGGTTCGCTCGCAAGCTCGCTCACGGACGCCTCGCCGGCGCTCGGCGTCGCCGTGCCCCCCGGGTGCTCTAACAATGGTTCGCTCGCAAGCTCGCTCACGGACGCCTCGCCGGCGCTCGGCGTCGCCGTGCCCCCCGGGTGCTCTAACAACGGTTCGCTCGCAAGCTCGCTCACGGACGCCTCGCCGGCGCTCGGCGTCGCCATGACCCCCGGGTGCTCTAACAATGGTTGGCTCGCAAGCTCGCTCACGATATCCGAGTCTAGGTGCGCCCGGGATCCGCGCACGACCGGGCATATTCGACGCGGTTCCCCGGATGACCGGGCGGGTGCGGTCGGCGTACATATGCGATCGGACCTCGTGGCCAAGGCACGCGGGGGTGCCACGACCGTCCGGCCGCGGGCCGATGGTGCGAGGCAGGGCGAGCGTAAGCGGCTGTGGCACACGGACTTCGCGGGGTCATGCGATGTGGAAGGCGGCGGTCGAAGCCGCATGCGGTGCCTGCTGCGCCTGGATGTGCGGCCTCGTCGCCGGACGGGGGCCGCGCGCGGACGCCTAGGGTGGTGCTGTGGACAAGGTGGCGACGGGGAGGCTGGTGCTGGCGGCGACGCCGATGGGTGAGGTGGGGGATGCCTCGCAGCGGTTGCGCGATGCGCTCGGGGCGGCGGAGGTGGTCGCGGCGGAGGACACCCGGCGGACCAAGGCGCTGGCCAAGGCGCTGGGGGTGGAGATCGCCGGGCGGGTGGTGAGTTTCTACGACCACGTCGAGGCGGCGCGAATTCCGATGCTGCTGGAGGAGATCGAGGCCGGGCGCACGGTGCTGCTGGTCACCGATGCGGGCATGCCGTCGGTGAGCGATCCCGGGTATCGGATGGTCGCGGCGTGCGTCGAGCGGAATCTTCCGGTCACCTGCCTGCCCGGTCCGTCGGCCGTGACGACCGCGCTGGCCCTGTCCGGGCTACCGATGGAACGGTTCTGCTTCGACGGTTTCGCGCCGCGCAAGGGTGGACAGCGCAGGCAGTGGTTGGGCACCCTCGCCGCCGAACCGCGCGCCGTTGTCTTCTTCGAGGCCCCGCACAGGTTGGCCGACTGCCTGGCCGACGCCGTCGAGGTCCTGGGCCCGGACCGCCGCGCCGCGGTCTGCCGCGAGCTGACCAAGACTTACGAGGAGGTCGTGCGCGGCACGCTGGCCGAGCTGGCGGCCTGGGCCGTCGACGGCGCTCGGGGTG
Organism: Nocardia albiluteola; assembly: GCF_018860155.1. Classification (GTDB taxonomy): domain Bacteria; phylum Actinomycetota; class Actinomycetes; order Mycobacteriales; family Mycobacteriaceae; genus Nocardia; species Nocardia albiluteola. The sequence continues at coordinate 21,059 of NZ_JAHKNI010000031.1, read as the reverse complement.
AGATCACCGTGGTTCTCGAAGGCGCGCAACCGGTTTCGGTCGAGCCGGCCGACCTGGTCGACCGCGTCGAGGCCCTCGTGGCCAAGGGCATGCGCCTCAAGGACGCCTGCGCCGAGATCGCCGCGAGCACCGGCGCGTCCCGGCGTGAGCTGTACGACGCGGTACTTACCGCTCGCGCCAACTGACGCGGCGGCGACTCGATCCTCGGGCTCGACGTACCTCGGGAACACCGGCTCGGGGCAGGGCGCCCGGCTCGGCCGGGGCAGCGATGCCGACGAAGGTGCGCTCGCTCCGGCCGCCTGTTCCGGGTGCCCCCGCCTCCGGGGCGTGCCGAGTCCTAATACACGTAGACCTGGCCCGGCTTCGAGAGCGAGAAACCGTGGCTGCCGGAGGTGGCACATCCGGCAGCCATGTAGTGGCCGTCACCGCACCGCACCTGGGTGCCCCGGAGGGGCGGATTGGGCGTGCAACCCTGTCCCGGGCAGCCGTTCGAGTCGTACACCGGCGGCGGATTGCCGCCCGGGCGGGTGAACGGCGTCCCCGCAAGCGTGGCTGCGTGCATCGGTGCGCCGGGTGCGTCCTGGACGATCTGCCGCCCCGATACCGACAGGCCCGCGCCCTCCGCGCTGCCCGCGGGCAGGAACCCGGGGCGCTCCATCACCACGGTGCCGTTCGGTACGTCGCATCCCAGCGCGCCACCCGGGGTGACCTCGCAGTTCCAGCCCTGATAGTTGAAGAAGACCGGGGTCGCGGCCTGTGCCGTTCCGCCGCACATGATCGCCGCGGTCACGGCCGCCAGCCCGATCGTCGTCCCAGCTGCCGAAAGTCTCATAGTCGCCTCCCAATGCCTAGAATTTCCCAGCGGGCAATACGCCTCGTCAGGATCTGCCGAAGATCAGGATTCCCGCGCCTACGGTAACCGGAGGAGCCGCGGATTGCGAAGGTATCGGGCCGCACCGGGTGCGAGTCGGAGCCGCCGCCGAGTCGACGCTCAGTCTTTGGGCTCCACGTACTTCGGGAATACCGGCTCCGGGGCGGGCAGGGGCAGACCCGGCTCGATCTGGGTCGCGATATCGGCGAAGCTGCGCTTGGTCTGGCCGAGCTGGTCCAGGATGCGCCCGGCCGAACCCGGCAGCACCGGCTGGACCAGGATCGAGACGATGCGCAGCACCTCGAGGGTGACGTACAGCACCGTCGCCTCGCGTGCCAGATCCTCCGGCGTGCCCGATTTGGCCAGGGCCCAGGGCTGCTGGGCGGAGAAATAGCGGTTCGTCTCGCCCAGGGTCAGCCAGATCGCGTCCAGCGCGAGGTGCATCTGCTGCTGGTCGAATTCGGCGCGGCACCGCTCCAGCAGGCCGTTCGCGCGCTCCAGCAGCTCGCGGTCGTCCGCGGTGAATTCGCCCGGTGTCGGCACGGTCGAATCACAGTCGCGGGCAACCATTTTCAGGCTGCGCTGCACGAGATTGCCGTATTCGTTGGCCAGATCGGAGTTGATGCGCCCGACGATCGCCTCGTGGCTGTAGGAGCCGTCCTGCCCGTAGGAGATCTCGCGCAGCAGGAAGAAGCGCACCGCGTCCAGGCCGTAGGTGTCGACCAGGGCCAGCGGGTCGACGACGTTGCCGACCGACTTGGACATCTTCTCGCCCTTGTTGTACAGGAACCCGTGCACGAAAACGCGTTCGGGCAGCTCGAGCCCCGCCGACAGCAGGAACGCGGGCCAGTACACGGTGTGGAAACGGCTGATGTCCTTGCCGATGATGTGCAGATCGGCCGGCCAGAACCGTTGGAACGACGCGGATTCGGTATTCGGGAATCCGGCCCCGGTGAGGTAGTTGGTGAGCGCGTCCACCCACACGTACATCACGTGCGCGGGATCGCCGGGCACCGGCACACCCCAGTCGAAGGTTGTGCGCGAGATGGACAGATCCTTCAGCCCGGCCTTGACGTAGCTGACGATCTCGTTGCGCCGCGTCGCCGGGAGGATGAAGTCGGGGTGCTGCTCGTAGTGCTCGAGCAGCCGGTCCTGGTACTTCGACAGGCGGAAGAAGTAGTTCGACTCCTCGGTCCACTCCACGGGAGTGCGGGTCTCGGTCGACACGCGGGTGCCGTCTTCGAGGACCGTGGTCTCCTCGTCGGTGTAGAACGCCTCGTCCCGCACTGAGTACCAGCCGGCGTAGGTGTCCAGGTAGATGTCGCCCGCTGCCTGCATCCGCTTCCAGATCGCGATCGACGCGGCGATGTGGTCCTCGTCGGTCGTTCGCATGAAGCGGTCGAAGGAGATCTCGAGCGTCTTGTCCATGCGCTCGAACACGTCCGAGTTGCGCGCGGCGTACTCCTGCACCGGGACGTCGGCGGCGCGCGCGGCCTGCTGCACCTTCTGGCCGTGCTCGTCGGTGCCGGTCATGAAGAACACCTCGAATCCGTCGAGGCGCTTGAACCGGGCCAGCGAGTCGGAGGAGATGTACTCGTAGGCATGCCCGATGTGCGGTACGCCGTTCGGGTAGGCGATGGCCGTGGTGATGTAGAAGGAGGGGCGTTCGAGTTCGCTCATGGTGGCTCTACTGTAGTAGGGCCCGGCGGCGGATCGCGTCGTGCACCGGTGTGGTTGGCTGGTGCCGCTATATTCCCGAACCCCGATCTCGAGGTCGCCGATGCCCGGTCAACGTCCCGCCCCGGAGCCGCCGGAGCCGCTGTCCCCCTTGGTGGATGCGCACACCCATCTGGACGCGTGCGGCGCCACCGATGCGGAATCGGTTGCGGCCATTGTGGATCGGGCCGCCGCGGTCGGCGTCGGGAGGGTCGTCACCGTCGCGGACGATCTCGAGGCCGCCCAGTTCGCGGTGCGGGCCGCGCACTGGGACCAGCGGGTGTACGCGGCCGTCGCGCTGCATCCCACCCGCGCCAACGTCCTGGACGACGACGCGAAGGCCGAGCTCGAGAAGCTGGCGGGCGACCCACGCGTGGTCGCGGTCGGCGAGACGGGCCTGGACTACTACTGGCCCGGCAAGCTCGACGGCTGCGCCGAGGTCGAGGACCAGGTCGAGGGCTTCCGCTGGCACATCGATCTGGCCAAACGGCTGGGCAAGCCGCTGATGATCCACAACCGCGAGGCCGATCACGACCTGCTCACGGTGCTGCTGGACGAGGGCGCGCCCGACACGGTGATCTTCCACTGCTTCTCCTCCGACGCGGTGATGGCGCAGGCCTGCGTGGAGGAGGGGTACGTGCTGTCGTTTTCCGGGACGGTCAGCTTCAAGAACGCGCACGAGCTGCGCGAGGCCGCGACCCTCGTGCCCGACGGGCAGATCCTGGTCGAGACCGATGCCCCCTTCCTGACCCCGCACCCGTTCCGCGGGGCGCCGAACGAGCCGTACTGCCTGCCGTACACGGTTCGCGCCCTGGCCGAGGTCCGCGGGCAGGATCCCGCCGAGCTGGCCCGGCTGACCACCGCGAATGCCCAGCGGCTGTATCGGCTCTGATCGGTCGCGCCGGCCCTGATCGGCTGGAGATCGACAGCGGGCCGGGCCGCCATACCGTTGCGCGGCCGGAATATACAGCAGCAGCTTCCGGTAAAAAATTACCCCGGGCAGTGGTGAATATCACACCGTGTCGCTTCGGGGTGCGACGGCGTGCCCTGGGTCACTACGATTGCGGCGGCTGTTATATCGCCACCCCCTCGATGCTTTTTCGTGATGTGAAAACTGCCTGCTCAATCTCCCGTGGTTGTTGGGCCCCGACCTGATCGTTATCATCTTGTGACAATGCCGGAGCCCTCGATGTCCGCGCTAGCGCGAATCAACTCCTCTCGATCGCCGTTGCTGTACACGGCGATCGCGGCGCTGCTGGTCACGCTCATCTTCGGCGCGGCGCTGGCGATCGTGGATCGTAAGACCGTCACCCTCGTCGTCGACGGGCAACGGACCACCCTGACGACCATGTCCGTGACCGTGCGCGCGGCGCTGAATTCCGCCGGATACGAGGTGTCCGAGCACGACGCCATCACTCCGGCCGGGGGCGTCATCCTGACGGACGGGGCCACCATCACCCTGAATCGGGCCCGGCAGGTCGCGCTCGTGGTCGACGGCCAGCAGCAGCAGGTGTGGACCACCGCCGACACCGTCGGTGATGCGTTGGCGCAGTTGAAGATTCCGGACGATGTCTTCGCCTCCCCGGCCCGGCCCACCCCGCTGCCGCTGCGGGGGGCCGCGCTGTCGGTGACCAGCCCGCACACGGTGATGCTGTCCGACAACGGCGCCGCGGCGAGCTATGTGCGACTGGCCGCTCCGACGGTCGGGCAGCTGCTGAAGGTGCGCGGCGTGCCGCTGGCCGACCAGGACACCGTGGTCCCCTCCGCCGACACCCAGCTCAGTGACGGTATGTCGATCACCGTCACGCGCCGGCGGACCGTGAACCGCGTTGAACGGGTGCCGCTGGATCCGCCGCAAAACGTCATTCAGGACGTGACCATGAACATGGACCGCAGCTCGGTGGAGAATCCGGGTAAGCCGGGCGTGCAGGACGTGACCTACGCGGTATCGATCGTCAACGGGCGGGCGCAGGAGAAGAAGCAGATCAGCAGCACCGTCATCGTGCCCGCGCAGCCCAAGACCGTTCACAAGGGCGCCAAGCCCGGCACCGAGGTGCCGCCGATTCGCAACGGCGCGACGTGGGATGCGCTGGCCAAGTGCGAATCCGGCGGCAACTGGGGTATCAATACCGGCAACGGGTTCTTCGGCGGGGTTCAGTTCGACCAGAACACGTGGGTGCGTCAAGGCGGGCTGCGATACGCGCCGCGGCCCGATCTGGCGACCCGCGAGGAACAGATCACGATCGCGACCGTGACCCAGGCGCGGCAGGGGTGGCACGCGTGGCCCGCGTGCACCGCGCACCTGGGTATCGGGCAGTAGGGGCCGAGCGCCACCCGGGCACGCTTACGGCCGGGATCCCGAGATCCCGGCCGTAGACCTGCTAAATCATTGCCCCGCAGGCGATTACATGAGTGCGCCGCCGTCGACACGGATCTCGGTGCCGGTCATGTAGCGGCCGTCCTCGGAGGCGACCATCGCGACGACGCCCGCGATGTCCTGCGGATCGCCGAGCGCGCCGCCGTTCATCCAGCCGGTCAGGCGGGCCAGCAGGCTCCAGTCCGCATCCGGGGGCAACTGCAGGCCCGAGGTGATACCGGTGTTGATGCCGCCGGGCACGATGTTCACCGCGCGCAGCCCCTGCTTCACGTACTCCAGCGCCAGCGAGTGGGTCAGCGCGTTGACCCCGCCCTTGGAGGCCGAATAGGCGGCCATGTAGGGATTCGAACCGAACGCCGCGGTCGAGGAGAAGTTCACGATCACCGGATGCTCGCCGCGCAGCAGCTGCGGCAGCGCGGCCTGGCACATCAGGAAGGTGCCGGTGAGGTTGACCCCGATCACCTGATTCCAGTCCTCGAACGGCATCTCGTGGGTGTGTGCGGCGCGCATGATGCCCGCCGCGTTGACCAGCACATCCAGCCCGCCCAGCAGCTCGAGGGCCCGCCCGCTCCCCTCGCGCACCGAGGCCGGGTCGGAGACGTCGATGCGCACGGTCTGCAGCCGCTCGCGCTCGGGCTCCGGGGCCGTCTCCGCGGTCTCCTTCAGCCCCGCCTCGGCGATATCGGCCGCGACCAGGGTGGCGCCCTCGGTGAGCAGGCGCAGCGCGATGCCCCGCCCGATGCCCGAGCCCGCGCCCGTCACGAGCACCCGCCGTCCCTCATACCTGCGCTGCATTGTGCCAACCTCTCGAAAAGTGCGGGTGAGATGTAACTTTCGCCGTCGCATCGCTCGGGCGGGTGTGTGGCGCCCCGGGGACCGTCGCATACCGCTGTGTCAGAAAACTAGAACCCGTATCAGTCCGCGTCAATGGTGTGTTGTGATCTTGACCTCCGTCGCGCCGCGGTGCCTATGACCTCCCGCCCCGCTCCGGCGTGCCGCGCCGCCTCCACTGTCGCGTCTGCTCACAATGGCGTCTCAGGAACGATCGATACGCTCCGCCCGGATTTGGCCCGATAGGACTATGAGGAGTTCGGATGCGACTGACGGGTGGCTGGGGACGCACGATCCTCGCAGGGGCGCTCGCCCTTGCTGCCGCGGCTACTCCGGTGATCGCGGAGGCGGCGCCGACCACCGGCACGCCCGGATCGGTCATCGGCGTCGACCCGAAGCCCGCCGGATTTCACGGGTTGTCCGGCGGTTCGGTCATCGACTACTGGATGACCGGATCCGACGGCGCGCCGCGGCGGGCAAGCGGGGCGCTGTTCGTCCCGCCCGGGCGGGCGCCCGCCGGTGGCTGGCCGATCATGGCCTACGACCACGGCACCTCCGGGCTCGGTTCCGGATGCGGGGGCATGTCCGCGCCCGGGCCCATGGCCGGGGAGAACTCGGCGCAGGACCAGCTGCTGCAGTACTTCGTATCGAAGGGTTTCGCGGTCGTCGCGCCCGACTACCTCGGGCTCGGCCGCTTCGACACCGGACCGCACCCGTATCTGGAGCGCCGGACCGAGGCCACCTCGACGATCGATCTCGTCCGCGCGGCCCGGGCCGCGAATTCGGCGCTGTCCCGGACCTGGGTGGTCACCGGTACCTCGCAGGGCGGACAGGCCGCGCTCGGCGCCGGGCACCTGCAGCGGACCTACGCGCCCGACCTGGACTTCCGCGGCACGATCACCATCGACCCCGAATCGGACCTCGAGGCGGTGCTGCCCGCGGGCGGTCCTTGGGTGTCGGAGGTGCCCGGTGTCGGCGGCGACGCCACCACCGCCTTCATCGCGATGACGCTGGTCGGATTGCGGGAGACCCACCCGGAGGCGAACGTCGACAGCTATCTGAGCCCCCGGGGCCGCGAGGTTCTCGACTCCGCCGGCGCGCTGTGCCTGCCCGGGATCGTGAAGCAGGTCCGCGGCGCCTCGATCGGCGATCTGCTCTCGCGCCAGCTGACCACGCCCTCGTTCCAGGCCGCACTCGACTCGTACATGGCCGTGCCGACCAGCGGCTACAACGCTCCGATCCTGTTGCTGACCAACGTGACCGACAATGTGATCCCGCCGCCGTTCCACGCCGCGCTCGCCGCGCAGTTCGTCGCGAACGGCGTGGACTTCCGCGCGGTGGTCGGCAAGGGGAAGCACTGCGAGCTCAACCCGCAGATGTATGCCGCGATGGATGCCTTCGTCGCCCGCGTCCACGCCACGCCGACCCGGCCGTAGCGCGCGTACATCATTTGCCCGTCGGCATCTTTCGGATGAGTTCGTCGTCGTCGAGATCGGCTGCCAACGTCAGAGCGCGATCGAGGTTCACTGTCGGCACGCCCACGCTGAAAGTCGGCGTCCGGAACTCGGCGTTGGCGGCTTGGCGGGTCGCTATCGAGCGCCGAACTGCGTCGTTGACCGCCTCTTTGAACATGTAAGCATCATGGCATCATTACCTCGGCATCATGATGCGCCGGAGCTAGGTGATGCTTGGACCGTCCGGTCGGCGGGCTTGATAGGTTTGCTGGCATGTCCGAACCTATCGTCGTCGCCCGTGGTCAGGCCGAACTGCTCGGTCCGGCCGAGGTACGGGTGCTGGCGGAGCGGTTCGGGGTGCGGCCCACCAAGCAGTTGGGGCAGAACTTCGTCCACGATGCGAATACCGTGCGGCGGATCGTCGCCGCGGCGGGCGTGGGGCGCGAGGATGTGGTGCTCGAGGTCGGTCCGGGGCTGGGGTCGCTGACGCTGGCGCTGCTGGACGTGGTGGACCGCGTGGTCGCGGTGGAGCTCGATCCGGTACTGGCGCAGCATCTCCCGGAGACGGTGGCCGATCGGGCCGCCGGGCTCGCCGATCGGCTCTCGGTCGTGCCGGGCGATGCGCTGCGGGTGCACGCGGGCGATCTGCCCGCCGTGCCGACCGCGCTGGTCGCGAATCTGCCCTACAACGTCGCGGTGCCGGTGCTGCTGCATCTGATGGCCGAACTGCCCAGCATCGCAACGGCTCTGGTGATGGTGCAGGCCGAGGTGGCGGACCGGCTCTCGGCCGAGCCGGGTTCGCGGATCTACGGGGTGCCGAGTGTGAAGGCAGGCTTCTTCGGGTCGGTCCGACGATCGGGATCCGTTGGGCGGCAGGTGTTCTGGCCGGTTCCGCAGGTGGAATCCGGACTGGTCCGCATCGATCGCTTCACCGAGCCCCCGTGGCCGATGGACGAGGCGCACCGCAGGCGGGTGTTCGCGGTCGTCGACGCGGCATTTGCTCAGCGCCGCAAGACATTACGTGCCGCACTCGGGAGCTGGGCCGGTTCGCCCGCCGAGGCGGAAAAGCTGCTGGTTGCCGCCGGAATCGATCCGACGGCCCGCGGCGAAACCCTCGACACCGCCGCCTTCGTCCGCCTCGCCGCGCAGCGCTGATCCGTCGTCGGTCGCATTCCGGATCTGTCCGCGCACGGGACGAGGCTGCTCGATGGAGAGCGGGCCGCCACGGCGATTGGTCGCTGTCTGGTTCAGACCACGTCGCCGCCACCGTGTGTGTTGGGGCCTGGGCGCGCTGTCGGACGGCAGATATAGATCCGCACCCGTCCCAAGTCTCTGGAACGGGTGCGGAGCTGGTGGCGAGCGGTCGGCTCAGCCGTGGAAGCGGCGCAGGCGCAGGCTGTTGCTGACCACGAAGACGCTGGACAGGGCCATGGCCGCGCCGGCGAGCATCGGGTTCAGCAGGCCCGCCGCCGCCAGGGGAATCGCGGCGACGTTGTAGCCGAAGGCCCAGAACAGATTGCCCTTGATGGTGCGCAGGGTGGCCCGCGAGAGGCGGATGGCGCTGCCAACGGTGCGCAGGTCGCCGCGGACCAGGGTGATGTCGCCCGCCTCGATCGCGACGTCGGTGCCGGTGCCCATGGCCAGGCCCAGGTCGGCCTGGGCCAGTGCGGCCGCGTCGTTGACGCCGTCGCCGACCATCGCGACGACCTTGCCCTCGTCCTGCAGGCGCTTGACTACGTCGAGCTTGTCGCTGGGCAGCACCTCGGCGATCACCTCGTCGATGCCGACCCGGTCGGCGACCGTCCGCGCGGCGGCGGCGTTGTCGCCGGTGAGCAGTACCGGGGTCAGGCCCAGGGCCCGCATCTCGGCGATGGCGTCGGCGCTGGTGGACTTGATCGCGTCGGCGATCACCAGCACGCCGCGGGCACTGCCGTCCCAGGCGACGACGATCGCGGTCCGCCCGGCCGCCTCGGCCTCGGACTTGGCCCGCGCCAACGCATCCGGCACGGCGATCGACCAGTCGTCGAGCAGTTCGGCGCGGCCGATCACGACCGCCCGCTCGCCGACCAGGCCCTGCACGCCCTTGCCGCCGTGACTCACGAACTGCTGCACCGGATCCGGTGTCAGCCCGCGGTGCGCCGCGCCCGCGACGACCGCGCGCGCCACCGGATGCTCCGAGCCGTGTTCGACCGCGGCGGCCACCGCGAGCAGTTCCTCCGGATCGGTTCCGGCGCCGGGGATCACGTCCGCGAGGGTCATCGTCCCGGTGGTCACGGTGCCGGTCTTGTCCAGGACGACGGTGTCGATCCGGCGGGTCGACTCGAGCACCTGCGGGCCCTTGATCAGGATGCCGAGCTGGGCGCCGCGGCCCGTGCCGACCAGCAGTGCGGTCGGCGTGGCCAGGCCCAGCGCGCACGGGCAGGCGATGATCAGCACCGCCACCGCGGCGCCGAACGCGGCGGCCACCGCCGCCCCCGACACCAGCCAGGCGATCAGGGTGAGCGCCGCGACCGCCAGCACGATCGGCACGAAGATCCCGGCGACCCGGTCGGCCAGGCGCTGCACGGGTGCCTTGCCGTTCTGCGCCTGCTCGACGAGGGCGGCCATCTGTGCCAGCTGGGTGTCGGCGCCGACCCGGGTGGCGCGCACGGTCAGCACGCCGCCGGCGTTCACGGTGGCGCCGACCACCGGATCGCCGGGCGAGACCTCCACAGGAATCGACTCGCCGGTCAGCATGCTCATGTCGATGGCCGAATTACCCTCGGTCACAGTGCCGTCCGTGGCGACCTTCTCGCCGGGACGGACGAGGAAGAGCTCGCCGGGACGCAGATCCCCGATGGGAACCCGGATTTCGGTGCCATCGCGCAGCACCGCGACATCCTTGGCGCCCATTTCCAGCAGCGCCCGCAGCGCGGATCCGGCCCGTTCCTTCGAACGCGCCTCGAAATACCTTCCGGCCAGGATGAATACGATGACACCCGCCGCGACCTCGAAGTAGATATTGGAGGCCGCACCGCCGCGCTCCACGGCGAAACTGAAGCCGTGCTTCATGCCTGGCATTCCGGCATCGCCGAAGAACAACGCGTACACCGACCAGCCGAAGGCGGCCAGGGTGCCCAGCGAGATCAGCGTATCCATGGTGGAGGCGCCGTGCCGGGCGTTGGTCCACGCGGCGCGGTGGAATCCGGAGCCGCCCCAGAACACCACCGGCGCGGCCAGCGTGAGCGAAAGCCATTGCCAGTTCCGGAATTGCAGCGCCGGAACCATCGCCATCGCGATGACGGGCACCGACAGCGCCAGCGTGATCAGCAGCTTGTTACGCAGTGCGGTGGCCGGCGAGGGCACCGAATCCGGCTGTGCCGCAGCCGGTGCCGTCTCGTGCACCTCGGCGGTGTAACCCGTGTCCACGACCCGGGCGATGAGCTGCGCGGGCGTCACCGAGTCCGGGAAGCTGACCTTCGCCTTCTCGGTGGCGTAGTTCACGGCCGCGGTGACGCCCTCGATCCGGTTGAGCTTCTTCTCGATCCGGGCCGCGCAGGAGGCGCACGTCATCCCGCCGATATCCAATTCGATCGATCGTTCGGCGACGGGTGTAGTCATCCGGGACTCCTCCTTCGGTGTGGCGGTACGGGCGCGACGGTCGCCGGTGCGGCGGCGCGGGTGAGGTCAGGCGAGCTGGTAGCCCGCCTCGTCGACGGCGGCGGCGATCGCCTCGTCGGATACGGGCGCCTGCGAGGTGACCTCGACCCTGCCGCTGGCGAGGTCGACCTCGACGCCGGTGACGCCCTCGATGCCGCCGATCTCCTTCTGCACCGAGGACACGCAGTGTCCGCAGGTCATCCCGGTGACGGTGTAGGTGCTGGTCGACATGATCGACTCCTTCGTGTGCCATACGGTGAGGGGGTATCCCCTCGAACGATGTTCAACATACCCCCCATGGGTACCTGGGGCAAGTGATCCGAGCCACTCGACCCGGGCCGGCGGCGCGTTGGCGGCCGCCGCGGCGGCGGATGTCCCCGCTGCCCATTACCCTTGGAGCCCGTGCTTTCTGTTGTCCCCAGCCCTGTGGTCGTGCGGGCGCCCTCGAAGGTGAACCTGCACCTCGGGGTGGGTGACCTGCGTGCGGACGGGTATCACGAGCTGACCACCGTCTTCCAGGCGCTGTCGCTGAGCGACGATATCGAGCTCACCCCCGCCTCGTCGTTGTCGGTGCGGGTCAGCGGGGAGGGCGCCGGCGAGGTGCCGACCGATCGGACCAATCTGGTGTGGCAGGCCGCGGTGCGGCTGGCGCACGTGGCCGGGCGGGCGCCGCTGGTGGAGATCGCGATCCGTAAGGGCATTCCGGTGGCGGGCGGCATGGCCGGTGGCAGTGCGGACGCGGCGGCGGCCCTGGTGGGGCTCAACGCGCTGTGGGAGGTCGGCCTCAGCCGCGACGAGCTCGCCGCGATCGCCGCCGAACTGGGCAGCGATGTGCCGTTCTCGCTCGCGGGCGGGACCGCGCTCGGGCGCGGGCGCGGGGAGAAACTGCTTCCGGTGTTGTCGCGCAGCACCTTTCACTGGGTGCTGGCGCTCGCGCGGGACGGGCTGTCCACCCCGGTGGTCTTCGGCGAACTCGACCGGCTCCGCGACCACGGTGATCCGCCGCGTCTGGGCGAACCGCAGGAACTGCTGCAGGCCCTGGCCTCCGGGGATCCGGCGCAGCTGGCCCCGCTGCTGGGCAACGACCTGCAGGCCCCGGCGCTGTCGCTGCGGCCGGATCTGCGCCGCACGCTGCGGGCGGGCACCACGGCCGGGGCGCTGGCCGGGCTGGTCTCGGGTTCCGGCCCCACGTGCGCATTCCTGTGCGAGAGCGAACAGGCCGCGATCGAGGTGGCGGCCGAACTCTCCGGTGCGGGTGTGTGCCGCAGCGTGCGCACGGCCAGCGGCCCGGTGCCGGGCGCGCGGATCCTCGACGAGTCCTGACCCGGCCGAGTTCAGACGGCCAGCGCGGCGGCGAACAGCGGCCAGGAGTTGTGCAGGTCGTCCTGCCAGTAGGCCAGGCGTGGGTGCCGCTGCGATAGACGACCGTTGCGGGGATGGCGAGGGTGTTGAGGCGGTTCGCCAGGGCCGCGCCTCGAGCGTGCCCACGCGCAGCTTCTCGGTGATCCGGAGCACATTCACCACCGGTCCGAAACCGCCTCGTACGGTGTGGCTCTCGCCGAGATCGCGCCGCACCGGAAAGGTGTGCCCGGTGCGGCGGCGCAATTCGATCAGTCGATCCGCGGTGGAGGCGGGCAGCGGGCGAATCCGTTGCGGAGGTGTACAACTCGGCCGTGCGCCGAAACACCCCGGCGGCGCCGAGGCCGTCCTGCACGATGTGGTGGCTGCGCTCCGCGGCAGACCTACGGCGTCGATGCCCCGGTTCCGGGGGAGCAAGCACGTGTCCGCAAGGCCTGACCTGGCGATTCGGTGTGGCGGAGGGGTTCATGTAAGGTAGTAATCACGACGCGGGATGGAGCAGCTCGGTAGCTCGCTGGGCTCATAACCCAGAGGTCGCAGGTTCAAATCCTGTTCCCGCTACCAAGTAGGCGACCCGGAACCAGTAGGTTCCGGGTCGCTTTCGTCTCACCAGATTCGAGTCTCGTTATTACCGGTTCGGGCGTGTGAAGGGCTGATTGATGGTCGTGAAGTACTGAACGGCCCCCGCGATAGCGATCGGAGCCGTTACCAGTAACTCACCCGCGACCGTACCCACCGCGCCGAGCGCGGCGATGCCACCGAGGCAGCCGGCGACGGCGATCGGCAGCACCGGTCCGAACAGGCCGACGATGGTGGCCGCGGCGACCGTCGCGCCCGCTATCGCACCCAGGGCGCAGCCAGCGGCTGCGCCGCCGATGGTGCCCAGCAGGGTACCGGCTACCGCACCGACACTGATCGTGCTGACCAAGCGATTCCAAGCGGCCGTCTCACGATCGTAGGGGCTCTTCCAGTTGGCGGAATCCTCGAAAGGTAGTGCGGCAGGCTGGTACACCGCACGGCTCGGTTCGAGCCGAGGTGTCAGCACCGCGGTGTGGCCGTCGATCCGCGCGTCGATTGGAAAGGTGAAATCGTCTACGCGGAAAGATAATTTGGTACCGGCGAGGGTTACACCGTTGGGGGCCTTGACCTCGAATACGCCATTGTCGACGGCCAGTGAACCGGTGTCGGTGGTGATGATCGCCGATGACTCGGTGGTGCGTGCTGTGTAGGCGACGCGGCCAGCTGCGGGCCCCGGATCGGCGGCCGCCGTCCCGGCGCTTGTCACGGTGAGTGCGAAGGCGGTGGTCAGGACAAACTTCTGGAGTTTCATCAGTTCCTCGATCGAGAATCAGGCGATTTTGGGGGTGGCCCGCATGCTGACGTAGACGCAGGGGGTGCCGTCGGCTGTGATGGCGAAGACCACGGGCGTGTAGTCCTCGCCGTCCGGGCCACCGGTGGCGGCGAACACGGTGTCCGACACGGGAGTCAGCGTCGTCTCGAAGGCCGGTGCGAGGCCTTTCATGCCATCGATGAATTCGTAGCGAATGCGCGCAGGGCCGTCGCTGTCGTCCACGGTGATCCGCACGCCCTCCCTCTGGTAGACGCCGACCAGGGCTTGCATATCGACCGCGGGCGGGTTCGCGGGCGGCGCGAATGGGGCGGGCATGCGTACTCCGGCCAGTTCCGTCAGTAGCCGGCCGACCAGTGTCGAGTACAGCCGGGTGAATTCGCCGCCGTTGATCAGCAGGGCGACGGCCACGCCCGCGGACGGGACGACGCGAAGATAGGAGTGCTGGGTGACCGCGCTGCCGTCGTGTCCATATCCCGTGATGCCGTCCCAGTCGTACAGCGCCCACCCCAACCCCCAGCCATCGGCGGACATCGTCCACTTGTCCGGGGTGTCGATCTGACGTCGTTGCATCGCTGTCACCGCCTCGGCCGACAGCAATCGGGTGCCGTCGGAAGCGATGCCGCCATCAATGTGCATGCGGGCCAAGCGCACCATGTCGGCGGCGGAGACGATGACCCTGCCATACGGCCCGGCCGATCGTGGCATGACGTCCCATGCCGACGCGGGCTCGGGGTTCGGACCGGTAGTGTGTCCCATTGCTACCCGGAAGCGAAGTGCCTGTTCCGGCAACGTCATCGAGCGCTGCAGACCCAGCGGCGTGAAGATCATGTCAGCCAGCGCCCGGTCCCATGTCGATCCGGTGACCACTTCGATGATGCGGCCGAGTACGACGTAGCCGAGGCTGCCGTAGGAATAGGCGGTGCCGGGTGGCAGGTCCAGCGGCACTGTCCGTGCAGCCGCGACATACTTGGCCAGACAGTCGTCGCCCCGGCCCGAGTCGTAGTTGAAGTCATTGGTGACTCCGCCGGTATGGCTCAGCAATTGACGGATGGTTATCCGCTGTGTGGCGTCCGCGTCGGGTGTCGCGAATTCGGGCAGAATTTGCACTACAGGCGCGTCCAAATCGAGCTTTCCGGCGTCGGCCAGCTGCATGATAAGGGTGGCGGTATACACCTTCGCGGTCGAGCCGGACAGGAACACCGAGTCCGTCGTGACAGCAACGCCGGTCGCGGAATTCAGTACGCCACTGGCTAATTCGTGGATCGTGCCGTCGGTCAGCACCGCCAGCGAGGCGCCGGGTATGTGGTACGTCGCGCACATTTCGTCGAGACGTTCTTGCCAAGCGGCAAGGTCGAAGGTCATCGGGGATCTCCTTTGTTCATCGGGGTGTTGGCGGTCAGGCAGTCGGAGCCCGGATTCGGGCATGGGGCATCGCGGGCACCGATCGGGTGTCCGTGAGCTGGTGCTTATTGGGGTCCCGTTACGTGGGGAGGGTTCCCGAGGCGCGGAGTTCGTCCCGGCGAACTTGCCATTCCGTGGCGATCGTGGGCATCCGCTCGGTGATGAATTCGGCGAAGGCAGCTGCCTCGGCCAGCCGGGCCCGGCGCGCGTCGGATGCCTCGTGCAGCAGGTCGAGTCCACGCTGGGCGATCGCACCGAGCGCACGATATTCCTCGCTCTTGTCGAGCAGGCGCAGCCAGATGGTGGGGTCGAGGTTGATCCGATCCACTCGTTCCCCGGCCGCGCGTGAACGCTGGATCCACGACCACTCTTCGAGCTGTGTGATCGCGGCGGCCACCGCGCTGCGGCTCACCCGCAGGGCCTCGCTCATTTCGGCGATGGTCTGCTGCGCCGGATCGCAGATCAGCAACCAGCCGATCACTCGTCCGGTCATCGGGGGCAGCCCGTTCTGGCGTGCGAAGTGCCGTCCGATCCCGTCGACGAAGGTGAGCTCATCATCAAGCGACATGCTCTCACTGTACATAAATTCCTGAGATAACAGAAATCTCTGTTATCTCAGGAATTTAGGATGTGTCGGCGGTTGGGTGAGCCTCCCAACCGCGGGGAAGGGGGTCCGTTCGACACCACCCAACACAACCATTTCCGCCGGTCGGGCCGCATCATGCGCACCTGGTATCGCCCTGTCGGCTGTACAAAATTAAACTTGCAGTTCGGTAACATCCGGACAGGTGTACGGATATACCGGACATTGGGTTGTTTAGATGGAAGGTCCGCCGCACGGTGGGGAAGGTGTCGTAGTGCCGATGACTACCGGGGGGCGCCGCCCTCCACGGACCTCCCGTCGCCGGAAGTCGGCGGTCGTCCAGTTCGGGCAGTTGCTGACGGCGGCGGTGGAATCCTCGGCGGATTCGGTGGCCATCTCGTTCGATCCCGCCGGTGACGGTTCCGCGACGCGCCGGCTGACCTACCGTGAGCTGGACGAGGCATCCTCGCGGCTCGCGCGCGAGCTGATCGCGCACGGGGTCGGCGCCGGCGACGTCGTGGCACTGGGCATCGCCCGCTCGATCGAATCCGTGCTCGCGGTCTGGGCGATCGCCAAGACCGGAGCGGCGTATGTGCCGGTCGATCCGTCCTATCCGGCGGAGCGTATCGCGCACATCGTGTCGGATTCCGGCGCGGTGCTGGGCGTCACGATGTCGGCGCATCGTGCGGTACTGGGCGACGGCGTGCCGTGGCTCGAGCTGGACGTCCCGGAGACGGCCGAAAGGATCGCGGGGCACGCGGGCCATCCGGTGTCCTATGCCGACCGGGTTCGTGCGATCCAGCAGGGACATCCCGCCTACGTTATCTACACCTCCGGCTCGACCGGACGGCCCAAGGGCGTCGTGGTCACCCATGCCGGGCTCGGTTCACTCGTGGTCGCCGAGCGGGAACATTATGGGGTGAGCGGCGATTCGCGGGTGCTGCACGTGTGCTCGCCGAATTTCGATGTGTCCGTGCTGGAGTTGATGCTGGCGTTCTCCTCGGGTGCGACGCTGGTGGTGTCGCCGCCGAAGGTGTTCGGCGGGTTCGAGCTGGCAGACCTGATTGCGCGCGAGCGGGTTACGCACATGCTGATCACGCCCGGCGCGCTGGAATCGGTCGATCCCACGGGCCTGGACGACCTCGAGGTCGTCATAGTCGCGGGCGATACCTTCGGACCCGAGCTGGTGCAGCGCTGGGCGCGGCCGGATCGCTTGTTCTACAACGGATACGGCCCGACCGAGGCGACGATTCTGGCCACCTCCACCGCCGCGATGATCGCGGGCGGACCGATCACGATCGGCACGCCGATCGCGGGAGTCGGCGCCTTCGTGCTGGATTCGCGGCTGCGGCCGGTGCCCGACGGGGTGATCGGCGAGTTGTATCTCGCGGGTCCCGCGCTGGCGCAGGGATATCTCGGGCGTCCGGGCCTGACCGCGGAGCGGTTCGTGGCCAGCCCCTTCGAGCCCGGCTTGCGCCTGTACCGGACCGGTGATCTGGTGCGCCGCAACGAATCCGACGGAACCATCGGCTACCTGGGCCGCTCGGACTTCCAGGTGAAGGTGCGCGGATTCCGGATCGAGCTGGGCGAGATCGACAACGCGCTCACCGCTCATCCCGATATCGACTACGCCGTCACGATCGGGCGCGCGCTGCCCGCGGGCACGACGGCGCTGCTGTCGTATGTGCTGCCGCGGGCCGGAGCTACCGTGGATACCCGCCGGGTTGCCGACTTCCTGGCAGAATCGCTACCCGCGCATATGATTCCGGCGTCGATCATGGCGCTGGACGAGATTCCGCTGACCCCCGTCGGCAAGCTGGACCGGGCGCGGTTGCCCGAACCGGTGTTCGCGTCCCGGGAGTTCCGTGCGCCCTCGACGCCGGTCGAGGAGATCGTCGCCGACGTGTTCGCCGGTCTCGTCGGTCCGGCCGGGATCTCGAGCCGCGTGGGCGCCGACGACGACTTCTTCGAACTGGGCGGCAACTCGCTGCTGGCGGCGCAGGCCGTGGCCAGAATCGGTGCGGCGCTGGGACTGCGGGTGCCGGTGCAGCTGCTGTTCGAGGTGTCTTCGGTGTCGGGATTCGCCGAGCATGTCGAGCGGCATTCGGGTTCGGCCGCGGGGCTGCGGTTGCGGGCGATGGAGCGGCCCGAGCGGGTGCCGTTGTCGTATGCGCAGCAGCGGATGTGGTTCCTGAACAGGTTCGATCCGGGTAGTGCGGTGAACAATATTCCGGTCGCGGTGCGGTTGTCGGGCCGGTTGGATGTGGATGCTTTGCGTGCGGCGGTGCGGGATGTGGTGGCGCGGCACGAGGTGTTGCGCACGGTGTATCCCGAGGTCGACGGCGAAGGCCAGCAGTTGGTGTTGCCGGTGTCGGATGTGCGTGCGGTGCCGGAGCTTTCGGTGGTCGACGCCGATGAGGCCGGGGTGCCGGAGTTGGTCGCGGGGGCGGTGACCGAGGGCTTCGATGTCACTGCGGCTCCGCCGGTCCGGTTGCGGCTGATACGGATCGGGCAGCTCTCGGATTCACGGGCCCTCCCCGTTGCGCCAGAGGGCACGTCATCAGGTGTGGACGATACGGCGGCATCGGGTACCGGATCCGGTGCGGAGATCGAAGTGTCGAGCGCGAGCACCGCCGTGCCGGAGGCTGACGCCGATGCCCTGCGCGGGTCCCTGAGCGCCGCGGACGGGGAGTTCGTCCTGGTTTGCGTCGTGCATCACATTACGGGGGACGGTTTTTCGATGGGCCCGCTGACCCGGGACCTGATGACCGCCTACCTGGAGCGGGTCCGGGGTGGGCAGCCGGAATGGGCGCCGCTGGAGGTGCAGTACGCGGATTACGCGCTCTGGCAGCGCGAGGTGCTGGGCACCGAGGACGATCCGGCGTCGCTGCTGGCGAGGCAGGTCGAATTCTGGCGCCGAGAGCTGGCGGACCTACCCGAACAGCTGGACCTGCCCACGGACCGTCCGCGCCCCGCGGCGTTGTCGCCCCTGGGCGCCGTCGTCGGTTTCGAGATCCCGGCGGACGTGCACGCCGGACTGAATAATGTTGCGCACGATCATAATTCGACTCTATTCATGGTGGTGCACGCGGCGCTGACGGTGCTGCTGGCGCGGTTGTCGGGGGCGCGAGACATCGCGGTGGGCACGCCGATCGCCGGGCGGGGTGAGGCGCAGCTCGACGAGCTGATCGGGATGTTCGTGAACACGCTGGTGCTGCGGACGCAGGTCGAGCCCGCGCTCGCCTTCGAGGAGTTGCTGGCCGCGGTGCGCCGGGCCGATGTCGAGGCGTTCGGGCATGCGGATGTTCCGTTCGAGCGGCTGGTGGAACTGCTCGATCCGGTGCGCTCGGCGGCGCGGCATCCGCTCTTCCAGGTCGCACTCACCTTCCAGAACATGGCGCAGCCGCGGTTCGAGCTGCCGGATCTGTCCGTGTCCGCGGTCGAATTCGATACCGCCCTGGCGAAATTCGATCTGCAGCTGACCCTGGCGGAACGGATCGACGAGCGCGGCACGGCGCAGGGCATGGCCGCGACGTTCACCTACGCGACGGACCTGTTCGACGCGGCCACCGTGCGCGACATCGCGGAACGATTCCAGCGGGTCCTGGCTGCAGTCGTCGCGGACCCCCGCGCGGTGGTCGGCGACATCGACGTGCTCGCGCCGGGTGAGCGAGAATCGGTGCTGCACGCGTGGAATTCGACGAGCGCGCGGGTCCCGTCGGTGACGCTACCCGAGCTGATTGCCGAGCAAGTGCGGCGGCGCCCGGACGCGGTGGCCATCCGGCACGGGGACGCTGCGCTCAGCTTCGGCGAGCTGCAGCGCCGGGCGAATCGGGTGGCGCGGGCGCTGATCGCCCGGGGCGCGGGGCCGGAAACGCTGGTGGCGGTGGCGATGCCGCGGACCCACGAGCTGCCGGTGGCGCTGCTGGGCGTGCTGACGGCGGGGGCCGGCTATCTGCCGATCGACACCTCGTATCCGGCCGCGCGGCTGGAGTTCATGCTCGCCGACGCGTCCCCGGCGTGCATCCTCACGACCGAGCAGGCGCGGGAAGAATTGCCGGACAGCGACATTCCGGTGCTGCTGCTGGAGGACTGCGACGAGTTCGACGACGCGGTGATCGGGGATCCGGATCGTATTTCTCCGCTGCGGCCCGGCAATCTGGCGTACGTCATCTACACCTCGGGCTCGACGGGCGTGCCCAAGGGAGTCGGGGTGACGCACGCCAATGTGGCCGAGCTCTTCGCCCGGTCCCAGCCCCTGTTCGATTTCGACGAGACCGACGTGTGGACGCTGTTCCACTCCTACGCGTTCGATTTCTCGGTGTGGGAGCTGTGGTGCGCGCTGGCCACCGGCGGCACCGTGGTGGTCGTGGACTACCTGACGTCGCGGTCGCCGGAGGAGTTCCGGGAGTTGCTGATTCGCGAGCAGGTCACCGTGCTGAACCAGACGCCCTCGGCGTTCTATCAGCTCGCCGAGGCCGACCGCACCGCGCACACGCGCGAGACGGGCGCGGAAACCGACTCCGGCGCGGGCAAACTCGCCCTGCGCTACGTCGTCTTCGGCGGTGAGGCACTGGATCTGCGGCAGCTGCGGCGCTGGTACGACCGGCACGCCTCGGATGCCCCCCAGTTGGTGAACATGTACGGCATCACCGAGACCACCGTGCACGTCTCTCATCTGGTGGTGGACGACCGGCTCGCGGACAACCCCGCCAGCGTGATCGGCCGTGCCCTGCCGGGCCTGGCGGCCTATGTTCTCGACGACCGCCTGCATCCGGTGGCGGTCGGCGTGGCCGGGGAGATGTACGTCGCGGGCGGGCAGGTGACGCGGGGCTACCTGGGGCGGCCTGGTCTGGCCGCGACCCGCTTCGTGGCGAATCCGTTCGGGGAGCCGGGATCTCGCATGTACCGCACCGGGGATCTCGGGCGCTGGGCCGGGCGCGACGGTGCGGCCGCGCTCGAGTACGCCGGGCGCGGCGATCAGCAGGTGCAGCTGCGCGGATTCCGGATCGAGCTCGGTGAGATCGAGGCGGCGCTGGGTTCCTGCGAGGGGGTGAGTCAGGCGGTCGTCGTGGTGCGTGCGGACGAGCACGCGGGCGATCGTCTGGTGGGTTATGTTGTGCCCGAGGATGACTCGGAGCTGGATCCGGCCGCGCTGCGTCGCCGGGTCGCCGGATTCCTCACCTCCTACATGATCCCGGACGCGATCGTCGTGCTCGAGACCTTGCCGCTCACCCCGAACGGGAAGCTCGACCGCCGGGCGCTGCCGGCCCCCGAATTCCTCGGGGCCACGGCGGTATTCCGTGCTCCTGGCACGCCGATCGAGCAGGCGGTCGCCGATGTGTTCGCAGGGCTGCTGGGTGCCGAGCGGGTGGGTCTGGACGACGATTTCTTTGCCCTGGGCGGTAATTCGCTGCTGGCCACGCGGGCGGTGGCCCGGGTCAACGAGGCCCTGGACGCGAATGTGGTGGTGCGGG
>NZ_JAHKNI010000030.1:14271-65058 GCF_018860155.1 Nocardia albiluteola | reverse complement strand
GGTCCCCAGGCGATGGTGGTGGTGTGGGGGTGGTGGTGGGTGAGGGCGTCGAGGTAGGCGTTGGTGGCGGCGTAGTTGGCTTGGCCGGGGGAGCCGAGTGTGGCTGCGGCGGAGGAGAAGTGGATGGTTCGGGTGTTGGGGTGGTGTTGGTGGAGGTGCCAGGCGGTGGTGGCTTTGGGGGTGAAGGTGTGGTGGAGGTGGTGTGGGGTTTGGTTGGTGAGTGTGGCGTCGTGGGTGGTGCCGGCGCAGTGGATGATGGTGAGTGGTGGGTGGGTGGGTGTGGTGGTGAGGGTGTGGGTGAGTTGGTCCGGATCGGACAGATCGCACACAACGGATTCGACATGCGCCCCGGCGGCCGTCAGGTCGTCCAGCAGATCCGCCGGAATCGGGCGGCGTGCGAGCAGTACCAGCTCGCGTGCGCCGTGCCTATGCACGAGGTGCCGGGCGACGAGCCCACCGAGCGCACCGGTCGCACCGGTGATCATGACCGTGCCCGCGGTCCAGTCCGGACCCGCGGACCTGCCCGGTGTCGCGCGTGCCAGCCGCGGGACGTACGCCTCGCCGTGCCGGATGGCGATCTGCGTCTCACCCGCGGTGACGGCGGCGGTGACCAGGGCGTGCCACGACGAGTCCGGTTCGTCGACATCTACCAGGACGAACCGGTCGGGGTGTTCGGACAATGCCGACCGCATCAGCCCCCACACGGCCGCATTCGCCAGCGCGGCCGGGACGTCGGGCGGAGCGTCCCTGTCGAGCAGGGCGGAGCCGGTGGTGGTCACCGCGAGCCGGGTGGTCGCCGATCGCTCGTCGGACAACCAGTCCTGAGCTATCGAGAGTGCTTGGGCCGCAGCTGTTTCTGCGTCCACGCCGTTATGGTGCAGCGCCACGAAGACCGGCTCCGGCGCGGTGGCGGGCGCGCCGTGCGCCAGGCGTACCCAGGACACCCGGAACAGCGAACGGGTGAGATCCCCGGGCTCTGCCACTTCGTGGGGCAGCGGACGAAGCGTGAGCCGGGCGACGTCGAGCACCGGCTGTCCCGAGGCGTCGGCGATCAGCAGCGAGACCGCGTCCGGCGCCGTCCGGGTGAGGCGGACCCGCAGCCGCCGGGCGCCGATCGCGTGGGCGGCAACGCCTTTCCACACGAACGGCACGAGGGGGGAGTCGGTGGAGTCCAGGAATGGGCCGAGCCCGAGGGGATGCAGTGCGGCGTCCAGCAGCGCGGGGTGAACGGCGAAACGGTCGTCGTGCCGGACGTCGCCCAGGTCGATCTCGGCGAACAGCACACCCTCCCGGGCCCATGCACAGTGCAGCCCCTGGAACGCGGGTCCGTAGCGTGGCTCGGACCGGTCGGTGTATCGGGAATCGGTGTCCAGCAGTTCGGCCCGGTGCGGCGGCCACGTCGTCAGGTCGGCGCCGGCGGCGCCGGCGGCGCCGGGATCCGTTGCGGTGAGCCGGCCGACGGCGTGCCGGGTCCACGGATCGTCCGGGGAGGCGTCGGCCGCGCGGGAGAAGATGGTCACCGCGCGGCCGTCGGCGTCGGGCTCGTTCACCAGAACCTGAAGGTGCACCGCGGTATCCGGGGACAGCGCCAGCGGCACATCCAGGGTGAGCTCGGCCAGGTACGGATGATTCGCGCGGTGTGCGGCGTGCACCGCGAGTTCGACGAATGCGGTGCCCGGCAACAACGCCCGGCCGTTCACCGTGTGATCGGCGAGCCACGGATGGGCGGCGAGAGACAGCCTGCCCGTGAGCACTATCCGGTCGCCGCCGGCCAGCCCGATGGCGGTGTCCAGGAACGGATGATCGGACGTGCCGGTGGATTCGGCGGATTCGAGCCAGTAACGGCGTCGCTGGAACGGATAGGTGGGCACCGGCACCGGTCGTGCGCCGGAGCCGGCGAAGTAGTTGTGCCAGCGGGGATTCGCGCCGCGGACCGTGAGCTGCGCCAGGGCGGTGGCGAGGGCCTCCACCTCGGATCTGCCGTGGCGCAGGGAGGCGACGCCGATGCCGGGGAGATGGGAGGTCAGGGCGGCGTTGGGTCCGATCTCGAGGCAAGTGGCGGCGGTGAGGTGCGCGGTGGCCTCGGCGAAGCGAACGGTGTTGCGGGCGTGCCGGACCCAGTGGCCGGGGTCGCGGAGGGCGGTGTGATCGGCCGGCGCGCCGGTGACCGTGGAGACGATCGGGATCGCGGGCGGGTTGAACGACAGGCGTGCGACGACGGCGCGGAATTCGTCGAGGATCGGATCCATCAGGGGCGAGTGGAAGGCGTGTGAGACGCGCAGCCAGGTGATGCGGTGATCGCCCAGCGTGTCGGTGATCCGGACGAGCGCGGTGTGATCACCGGACAGGACAAGGGATTTCGGCCCGTTGACCGCCGCGATCGCGACCACGTCCTCGTGTCCGGTGAGGTGGGGGAGGACCTCGGGCGCGCCGATGTCGACGGCGACCATGGCACCGCCGTCGGGGAGCGACCGCATCAGTCTGCCGCGATGGGCGATCAGCGTCGCGGCATCGGCGAGGGTGAGGACCCCCGCGACGTGGGCGGCCGCGATTTCACCGATCGAATGTCCCGCCACGACGGTGGGTGCGATGCCCCAGGATTCCCACAGCCGGTACAGGGCGATCTGCAGGGCGAACAGGGCGGGCTGGGCATAGTCGGTGCGATCGAGCAGTTCCGGGTCGTCGCCGAACACGACGCCCCGAAGTGGCTGGGGGAGATGGCGATCCAGTTCCGCGCAGGTGCTGTCGAAGGCGTCGGCGTAGACCGGGTAGGCGTCGTAGAGTTCGCGCCCCATGCCGAGCCGCTGGGTGCCCTGTCCGGAGAACACCATCGCCGTGCCGTCCCCGGAGCCGTGGCCGGTGACGAGTGCGGGGTGGGGCAGCCCGTCGGCCAGTGCCGCCAGGGCCTGCCTCCGCTCGCCGGGGTCACCCGCCAGCACTATCGCCCGTTCCTCGAAGGCGGTGCGGGTGGTCGCCAGCGCACAGCCGATATCGAGCACCGACGCGTCGCCGTCGGCGAGTTCCGCCAGCTGTGCGGCCTGGGCCCGCAGCGCGACCTCGTCGCGCGCCGACACGACCCATGGCAGCACCGCCGGATCCGTGCCGCGGTCGCCGGCGATTTCGGTCTCCGCCTGCTCGAGGATCACGTGTGCGTTCGTCCCGCTGAAACCGAACGACGACACCCCCGCCCGGCGGGTGCCCTCCCGCTCGTCCCAGGCGATCGGGTCGGTCAGCAGCGAGACCGCGCCCGAATCCCAGTCGATCTCGGTGCTCGGCGCGGCGACGTGCAGGGTGCGGGGCAGTACCCCGTGCCGCATCGCCATGATCATCTTGATGATGCCCGCCACGCCGGCCGCCGCCTGGGTGTGGCCGATATTGGACTTCACTGAACCGAGCCACAGGGGCCGGTCCCGATCCTGCCCGTAGGCCGCCAGCAATGCCTGCGCCTCGATGGGGTCGCCGAGCCGGGTGCCGGTGCCGTGCGCCTCGACCGCGTCGATCTGATCCGCGCGCAGCCCGGCATCCAGGAGGGCATCCCGGATGACCCGCTGCTGCGACGGTCCGTTCGGCGCGGTCAGGCCGTTGGACCGGCCGTCCTGGTTCACCGCGGTGCCGCGGACGACGGCCAGGATCGGATGCCCGTTGCGCCGGGCATCCGACAGGCGCTCGACCACGAGAATGCCCGCGCCCTCCGCCCAGCCGGTGCCGTCGGCGGTGCGGGAGAACGATTTGCACCGGCCGTCCGAGGACAGGCCCTGCTGCCTGCTGAAGTCGATGAACGGCGCCGGGCTCGCCATCACCGTCACGCCGCCGACCAGCGCGAGCGAACACTCCGATCGCCGCAGGGCCTGACCCGCCAGGTGCAGTGCGACCAGCGACGAGGAGCACGCCGTATCGATCGTCACGGCCGGACCCTCGAGGCCGAGGATGTACGCGAGCCGGCCCGAGGCGATGCTGCCCGACGTGCCGGTGCCCAGGTATCCCTCGACGACGTCCGGGATCCGGGCCAGCCGCGAGGCGTAATCGTGGTACATCATGCCGACGAAGACGCCGGTTCGGCTGCCCCGCAGCGTGTCCGGGACGATCTGTGCCCGTTCGACAGCCTCCCAGGCCGTCTCCAGCAGCAGCCGTTGCTGCGGATCCATCGACAATGCCTCCCGCGGCGAGATGCCGAAGAACCCGGCATCGAATTCCGCTGCGTCGTAGAGGAATCCACCCTGCAGGGTGGCGCTGCCGCCCGCCTCTCCCGAGCGTGCGGACCGCAGCCCGTCGATATCCCAGCCCCGATCCCGGGGGAACGCGCCGATGGCGTCCCGCTCGGAGGCGACGACCTGCCACAGCTGTTCCGGGGTCCGCACGTCACCCGGATACCGGCAGGCCATTCCCACGACGGCGAGCGGTTCATGGCCGCTGTCCTGTACCTCGCGCAAGCGCTGCCGGGTGTCCCGCAGCTCAGTGGTCAGCCGCTTCAAGTACTGAAGGGTCTTGTCCTCGTTCACATCAAGCCATTCCCGTCAGGACAAGCCCAGCTCGTCGTCGATGATGTCGAACATGTCTTCCAGGTCCGCGGCGGACAGTGCGGTGTCGACGTCGGCGCCGTCGGCCGGGCTCTCCCATGCGCGCAGCAGAGACTGCAGGCGACTGCGTATCCGCGTCGCATACTGCGGCCCTGCCTGTGCGAGATTCGCCTCCAGCCGGTCGATCTCGGCGAATATCGCCTCCGGCGCCGCGGGCCGATCGGACACCAGTTGAGCCAGCAGATGCTGCTGCAGCGCCGCAGGTGTCGGATGATCGAAGATCACCGTGGCCGGCAGCCGCAGCCCGGTGACCCCGCCGAGCGCGCCCCGCAGCTCGACGGCGGTCAGCGAGTCGAAGCCGAGCTCGGTGAACGGGCGATCCATCGAGATCGCCTCGGCGGCACCGTGACCCAGCACCGCGGCGGTACGGCTGCGGACCAGATGTGCGACCCGGTCCTGCTGTTCCTGGGGCGGCAGACCGCGCAGGGCGTCCCGTAGGGACTGCGCGCGCGCCGTCGGCAGGGTCGTGGCGCGCGCCGTCTGCGGCACGAGATCGCGGAGCACCGCGGGCAGGTGTCCGTCGGCGGCGCGGCGGCGCAGCGCTTCTCGGCTCAGCGGCAGCGCGACCACGTTCGGTGTGCCGGCCGCGACGGCCGCATCGAACAGGGCGCATCCGGTCTGCTCGTCGATCGGGACGAGGCCGCCGTCCGTCATCCGCTTGCGGTCCGCGGTGTCGAGGTGTTGTGCCATGCCGGTGGTCCATGGTCCCCAGGCGATGGTGGTGGTGTGGGGGTGGTGGTGGGTGAGGGCGTCGAGGTAGGCGTTGGTGGCGGCGTAGTTGGCTTGGCCGGGGGAGCCGAGTGTGGCTGCGGCGGAGGAGAAGTGGATGGTTCGGGTGTTGGGGTGGTGTTGGTGGAGGTGCCAGGCGGTGGTGGCTTTGGGGGTGAAGGTGTGGTGGAGGTGTTGGGGGGTTTGGTTGGTGAGTGTGGCGTCGTGGGTGGTGCCGGCGCAGTGGATGATGGTGAGTGGTGGGTGGGTGGGTGTGGTGGTGAGGGTGTGGGTGAGTTGGTCCGGATCGGACAGGTCACAGGCGATCTGCGTGACCTCGGCGCCGGCCGGTTCCGGTGCGTCGCCCCGGCGGCTGAGCAGCACCAGTCTCCGTGCTCCGTGCGACTCGACCACATGGCGGGCGATGAGCGAGCCCAGCGCGCCGGCGGCGCCGGTGATCAGGACGGTGCCGGCGCTCCAGTCCGGCGTGCGCTCCGCCGCGGCGGGCACGGGAACGAGCCGGGGAACGCGGATCTCGCCACCGCGCAGCGCCAATTGTGGCTCGCCACAGGACAATGCGCGGGGCAGCGCCTGCCACGATCGCTCGTCGTCGTCCAGGTCGACCAGCATCAGCCGGCCCGGCTGTTCCGCCTGCGCGGTGCGCACCAATCCCCAGACCGCCGCGCCCGCCGGGGCGGGAGCGTTGTCCACCGCGACCGCACGGGATGTCACGACCACGAGCGGGCGCTCGTCCGAGAAGGCCTGCAGCGTGCCGAGCACCCGTGCGGTCGTCGCCTGCGCCGTCGCGGGATCGAGGTCGTCACCGTTGTGTACCAGTGTCAGGACGTGGGTAGCGTCATCCGGCCCGCCGTCCTCGCCGAGGATGCTGAATGCCGTTGTCGTATCGGGCGTTTCGATCGGGATCCAGGCCTGCTCGAACAGTGGCCGCTGTCCGCTCGTGAGCAGCGCGCCCGCGACCTTGCGCAGGGTCAGGCGCTCGATCTCGGCCACCGGGCGGCCCGTGCCGTCGGCGATCCGCACCGCGATCGTGTCCTCGTCCCGAGGCGACAGCACGGCCCGCAGCGCCGTGGCGCCCGCGGAGTGCACGGTCACGCCCGCCCAGGAGAACGGCACCCGTGCCCGGCCGTCCGCGCCGAGTATCCGGGCGGCGCCCGCGCCGTGCAGCACCGCGTCGAACAGGGCCGGGTGCAGGCCGAATCCGGGGGCGGGCTCCCGGTCCGGCGGCGGTGCCACCTCGACCGCCACCTCCGAGCCGACCCGCCAGGCCGCCCGCAACCCTCGGAATGCCGGGCCGTAATCGAGCCCGGCGGAGGCGAATTCGGTATAGACATCGGTGATGTCCACTGCGGTGGCGCCGGACGGCGGCCAGACGCTCAGCGACCACGAGGGCTCGGGGGCCTGCACGCCGCCGAGAACGCCGACCGCGTGCGATTGCCACGGGGACTCCGCATCGGGCCGGGAATGGACGGTCACGGCGCGGCGGTCGTCCGGGCCCGGCGCGGTGACCGCGACCTGCAGCTCGACGGCGCCGTCCGCGGGCAGTACCAGCGGACTCTCGACCGTGAGCTCCTCGACACTCCGGTGCCCGGTCAGGTGGGCGGCGTGCCTAACGAGCTCGACGAACGCGGTGCCGGGGAAGACGACCGCGCCGGCGAGGACGTGGTCGGCCAGCCACGGAGGGGAGGTCGCGGAGATCCGGGCGGTGAGCAGCACCCCGTTGTCGTGCGCCAGTTCCACGCTGGAGGTGAGCATCGGATGCCCGGCATCGAGCGCGCGGCGGGACTCGGTGGAGGTCTCGGGCCAGTAGCGGGTGCCCTGGAATGGGTAGGTGGGCAGGGGAACTCGACGAGCTCCGGTACCCGAGAAGTAGCGCTGCCAGTCCGGGCGTACGCCCTCGGCGACGAGCCGGGCCAGCGCGGTGGACATTGTCTCGGATTCGGGGTGCTTCGCCCGCAGCGAGGCGATCGCCGCACCCGGGATGTGGGGCGCGAGCGCTGCCCCGGGCCCGATCTCGAGATGGGCCGATGCCGTGACGTGTCCGAGTGCCTCGGCGAATCGGACGGTGTCGCGGGCGTGGCGGACCCAGTACTCGGGCGCGGCTAGGCCCGCGCCGTCGATCGGCCGGCCGGTGACAGTGGAGACGAACGGCACCCACGGGTCGGAGAACGTCAATTGTGCGATGGTGCTGTGGAATTCGGCAAGGATGGGTTCCATCAACGGTGAGTGGAAGGCATGGGAGACGCGCAGCCGGGTGGCCCGGCGCCCGGGTAGTGCGTCGAGGATCGCCGTCAGCGCAGTGTTCTCCCCGGACAGGACAAGGGATTTCGGGCCGTTGACGGCGGCGATGCCGACCAGATCCGCGAACCGTTCGAGGTGGGGCCCGATCTCGTGCTCGGTCGCGTCAATGGCGACCATGGCCCCGCCCGCCGGCAGCGATTGCATGAGCCGCCCGCGCGTGGTGACGAGATGGGCGGCGTCGGCGAGGCCGAGCACCCCGGCCGCGTGTGCGGCAGCGATCTCGCCGATGGAGTGGCCGACCACGACCGCGGGGCGCACGCCCCAGCTCTCCCACAGCCGGTACAGCGCGACCTGCAGCGCGAACAGCGCGGGCTGGGTGTACTGCGTGCGGTCCAGGAGAGCCGCATCGTCACCGAAGACCACATCGCGCAGCGGGTGCGGAAGTTCGATTGCGGCACAGGCGTTGTCGAATGCCTCGGCATAGACCGGGTAGGCATCGTAGAGTTCCCGGCCCATGCCGGGGCGCTGGCTGCCCTGCCCGGAGAACACCATCGCCACTCCCGCGCCATCGCCGTCCCCGACGAAGATTCCGGAGGGAAGCTCGCCGCCGGCCAGCGCCACGAGTGCCCGTCGGCGTTCGTCGAGGTCGCCGTGCGCCAGGACCGCGCGATGATCGAGTGCGGCCCGGGAGGTGGCCAGCGCGTAGGCGATGTCGGTGATCGAAGTGCCCTCGGCGAGCCGGTCTGCCAGCCGCGCCGCCTGGGCCCGGACCGCCGCATCGTCCCGCCCCGAGAGGATCCACGGCAGGGCGGGAAGATCGGCCGAGGGGGCCGCGGGCTCGGTGGCGGGCGCCTGCTCGAGGATGAGGTGGGCGTTGGTGCCGCTCACCCCGAACGAGGACACCCCGGCCCGCCGCGGCCGCTCGTCGGCCGGCCACGGGGTGTTCTCGGTCAGCAGCGACACCGCACCCGCGGTCCAGTCCACGTGCGGCGTGGGCTCGGCGACATGCAGTGTGCGGGGCAGGATCCCGTGCCGCATGGCCATGATCATCTTGATGACGCCCGCGGCGCCCGCCGCGGCCTGAGTGTGGCCGATGTTCGACTTCACCGATCCCAGCCACAGCGGCTGCTCGCGGTCCTGCCCGTAGGTGGCCAGCAGCGCCTGGGCCTCGATGGGGTCGCCGAGCCGGGTCCCGGTGCCATGGGCTTCGACCGTGTCGATGTCGCGCGGGCGCAGGCCGGCATCGGCGAGGGCCTGGCGGATGACCCGTTGCTGCGAGGGCCCGTTGGGTGCGGTGAGCCCGTTGGAGGCGCCGTCCTGGTTGACCGCCGAGCCCCGGAGCACCGCGAGCACGGAGTGATTGTTGCGACGCGCGTCCGAAAGCCGTTCCAGCAGTAGCAGTCCGACGCCTTCGCCCCAGCCGGTGCCGTCGGCGGCGCTCGAGAACGCCTTGCAGCGGCCGTCGGGTGACAGGCCGCCCTGGCGGCTGAATTCGGTGAACGTGGTGGGCGTGGACATGACCGTCACCCCGCCGGCCAGAGCCAGCGAGCATTCCCCGTTGCACAGCGCCTGCGCGGCCAGGTGCATGGCGACCAGCGACGACGAGCAGGCGGTGTCGACGGTGGCGGCCGGGCCCTCGAGCCCGAAGGTGTAGGAGATCCGGCCGGACGCCACGCTGGTCGTGTTGCCGGTGAGCAGGTATCCCTCCGCGCCCTCGCGCAGCAGCGAGACGTAGTCCTGGCTGTTGCCGCCGATATAGACCCCGGTTCGGCTGCCGCGCAGCGACCGGGGGTCCAGGCCCGCGTGTTCGAAGGTCTCCCAGGATGTTTCGAGCAGGAGGCGTTGCTGGGGATCCATCGCGAGGGCCTCGCGCGGCGAGATGCCGAAGAACTCGGCATCGAATTGCGCCGCGTCGTAGAGGAATCCGCCCGTGCCGGCGGTGCTGGCGCCGGCCGCGAGATCCCAGCCGCGGTCGGTGGGGAAGTCCGATACGGCGTCGCGGCCCTGCGACACCAGCTGCCACAGGTCCTCCGGACCACGCACACCACCGGGGAAGCGGCAGCCGATGCCGACGATGGCGATCGGGTCGCCGGACTCGGCGACGGTCACCTCCCGGTCCTCGTGCGGTTCGGCGCCGAACAGCGAGGCCAGGTGGGCGCCGAGCTGTTCCGGACTCGGAAAGTCGAAAACGACCGTCGTGGGCAGCGCGACGCCGAGCGCAGAGCCGAGCCGGTTGCGCAGTTCCACCGCGGTCAGCGAGTCGAATCCGAGGTCGCGGAAGGCCCGGTCGGGCGCCAGGTCGCCGGCCCCGGAATGGCCCAGCACCGCCGCCGCCTCGGTGGTGACCACCGTCAGCAGCCGAGCCCGGCGCTCGTCGCCGCTCAGTGCCGAGAACCGGTGCGGGACGGCGCCTTCGGTGGCGATCGGCGCGTCGAGCGCCGATCGCGCCTCCGGGAGGCCGGCCAGGAGCGCACTGGGACGTGCGGAGACGAACGGCGGCGCGAACTCCGCCCAGCGCACGTCCGCGACGGCCGGACAGGGGTCGTCGTCGCCCAGCGCCCGCTCCAGCGCCGCCATCGCCACGTCCGGCGGCAGCGGAACCAGGCCGCGGCGGCGCATGTGCGCACCGGATTCGCCGCGGGCCATGCCGTCTCCGGCCCACGGTCCCCAGGCCACCGATGTCGCGGCGAGCCCGCGGTCGCGACGGTGGCGCGCGAGCGCGTCGAGATGGGCGTTCGCCGCGCCGTACGCGGTCTGCCCGCCGGTGCCCCAGACCCCGGACACGGAGGAGAACAGGACGAACGCGTCGAGTTCTCGATCGCCGAGCAGTTCGTCGAGATGCGTCGCACCGGCCGTCTTGGCTCGCACGATATCCGCGAATTCGTCGATTCCGGTGTCCGCCAGGGGTTTCAGCTGGCCGATGCCGGCGGCGTGCACGACCGCGGTCAACGGCCGATGCGGCGGCACCGCCGCCAGCAGCTCCGCGACCGCCGCGCGATCGGACACATCGCAGGCCGCGACGGTCACCTCCGCTCCCGCCGCCGACAGCTCCGCCTCCAGCGCCGCGGCGCCGGGCGCCTGCGGTCCGCGGCGCCCGACCAGGAGCAGATGCTCCGCACCGCGCCGGGCCAGCCATCGGGCGACATGCGCGCCCAGCGCACCCGTGCCACCGGTGATCAACACCGTGCCGCGCGGCGCCCATGGAGCGTCCGGCGAAACGCGCTGCGGCGCATGCGCGAGACGGCGGGCGAAGACGCCCGAGGCGCGCAGGGCGAGCTGATCCTCACCCGCGGGGTCGGCCAGCAGCCCCGGCAACCGGGACAGTGCCCGGGCATCGATCGTCGCGGGCAGATCGATGAGTCCGCCCCAGCCGTGCGGCCATTCGAGCGCGACGGCGCGCCCCATGCCCCAGAACTGTGCGTGGGCGGGAGTGCGCAACGGCTCGGCGCGGCCGATGGAGACGGCGCCGCGGGTCAGGCACCACAGCGGCGCGCTCTCCCCGTCGCGGTGCATCGCCGTGATCAGGGCGGCGGTCTCGGCCAGACCGTGCGACAGCACCGGATCCGCCCGGTCGGGCCGCTCGTCGAGTGCCAGCAGCGAGACCACGCCCGCGATGCCGGAGACATCGCCGATCTCGGCGGCCTCGGCGACCCGGACCTCGGCGCCACCCGCGCGCAGGGCGGCGCACACCGCCGCCACCTCGGGACGCTCCCGCTGTGCGGCGCCGACGACCGCCAGCCAGACGCCGGAGAGCCGGGACAGCGTGGGGGACAGCGGAGTCCAGGTGATGCGGTAGCACAGCGAATCCGTCAGCGACTGTGCGCGCCGCCGGCGCCGCCAGTCGGCGAGCACGGGCAGCGCGACGGACAGCCGCGCCTGTTCCTCGCCGCCCACCGCCCGCGACAGCGCGGGCAGATCCTCCCGCTCGATCGCGTCCCAGAACCGGGATTCGGCCGTGTCCGCCACGGTGCTCGGGGCGCCGGAGCGCTCGTCCGGGTCGAGCCAGTAGCGTCGGCGCTGGAACGGGTAGGTGGGCAGGTTCGTGCCGCGCGCGCCGGTGCCGGCGAAATAGCTGTGCCAGTCGGGGTTCGTGCCGTTGACGGTGATCCGGGCCAGGGCGTGGACGAGGGCCTGGACTTCGGGGCGGTCGTGACGCAGCGAGGCGACGGCCGTACCGGGGAGGTGGGTGGTCAGCGCGCCGTCGGGACCGATCTCGAGGTACGTAGGATTCCGCCCGGCGAGGTGGGCGATGACGTCGGCGAAGCGAACGGTGTTGCGGGCGTGGCGGATCCAGTGGTCCGGATCGGCGAGCGTGGCACGGTCGACCGGCCTGCCGGTGACGGTGGACAGCAGCGTTATCCCCGGCGCGGAGAACGACAGCCGCGCGACGACCCGGCCGAACTCGTCGAGGATGGGGTCCATCGCGGGGGAGTGGAAGGCGTGTGAGACCCGGAGCCACCTCGTCCGGTATCCGGTGAGCCGCTCGGTGATCGCCGCCAGGGCGGTGCGATTGCCCGAGAGGACAAGCGATGTGGGGCCGTTGATGGCGGCGATGCCGACGGTGTTCGTGAATCCTTCGAGGTGGGGCAGGATTTCGTGTTCGGTGGCGTCGACGGCCATCATGGCGCCGCCGGGTAGTGACTGCATGAGCCTGGCGCGGGTGGTGACGAGTGTGGCTGCGTCGGTGAGGGTGAGGACTCCGCAGAGGTGGGCGGCGGCGATCTCGCCGACGGAGTGGCCGGTCATCGCGGCGGGACGAACACCCCAGGATTCCCACAGCCGGTAGAGCGCGACCTGCAGGGCGAACAGGGCGGGCTGGGCGTATTCGGTGCGATCGAGCAGTTCCGGATCGTCGCCGCACACCACATCCCGAAGTGGTTGGGGGAGATGACGATCCAGTTCCGCGCACGCGGCGTCGAAAGCGCCGGCGTAGACCGGGTAGGCGTCGTAGAGTTCGGCTCCCATGCCGAGGCGCTGGGTGCCCTGCCCGGATAACACCATCACCACCTCGCCGTCGCCCGCACGACCCGCCACGATGCTCGCCGCGGCGTGCCCGTCGGCGAACGCCCGGAGTGCTCGCCTGCGCTCGTCCGGATCGCCGCCGACCACGATCGCCCGCTCCGGCAGCGCGCTGCGGGCGGTCGCGAGCGAATACCCGGCATCGAGCACGGTGGCATCGACGGGCAGGCGATCGGCGAGGCGGCGGGCCAGGGCCGTCAGCGCGGCCGTGTCGTGCGCCGACAGGAGCCACGGAACGGCCGGTGGCAGCGCTGGAACCCGGTCGGAAGGCGTTGGGGGCGGGCACTGTTCGAGAATCACGTGCGCGTTCGTGCCGCTCACGCCGAATGCGGACACCCCCGCCCGGCGTGGGTGCGCGCCGTCCGGCCACGGCTGCTGGTCGACGAGCAGCCCGATCGCCCCGGAGGTCCAGTCGACGTGCGGGGTGGGCCGGTCGATGTGCAGCGTGCGCGGCAACGTGCCGTGACGCATCGCCATGACCATCTTGATCACGCCCGCGATGCCGGCGGCGGACTGGGTGTGCCCGATATTGGACTTGATCGAACCCAGCCACAGCGGTCGCTCCCGGTCGCCGCCGTACGTGGCCAGCAGCGCCTGCGCCTCGATGGGATCGCCCAGCCGGGTACCGGTGCCGTGCGCCTCGACCGCATCCACCTCCGCGGCCCGCACTCCCGCGTCGGCCAGCGCCTGGCGGATCACTCGCTGCTGGGCCGGGCCGTTGGGTGCGGTGAGTCCGTTGGAGGCGCCGTCCTGGTTGACCGCCGAGCCCCGCAGCACCGCGAGCACGGGGTGGCCGTTGCGATACGCGTCCGACAACCGTTCGAGCAGAACGACTCCCGCGCCCTCGGCCCAGCCCGTCCCGTCCGCGGCGGCGGCGAAGGATTTGCATCGTCCATCGGCGGCCAGGCCCCGTTGGCGGCTGAATTCCACGAATGCCGCGGGCGTCGACATCACGGTCACCCCGCCGGCGAGCGCGAGCGAGCATTCGCCGCCGCGCAGCGCCCGCGCGGCCAGGTGGAGGGCGACCAGCGACGACGAACACGCGGTATCCACGGTGACGGCGGGCCCCTCGAGCCCGAACGTGTAGGAGATCCGTCCCGATATCACCGCGGTCGCCGTGCCGGTGAGCAGATAGCCCTCCGTGCCGTGCCCGGCGTCGTGCGTCGCATAGTGCGAGGTGGCGGCGCCGATGAAGACGCCGGTTCGGCTCTCCCGCACCGTATCCACGGCGATCCCCGCGCGTTCGAAGGCCTCCTGGGAGGTCTCCAGCAGCAGTCGCTGCTGCGGATCCATCGCCAGCGCCTCCCGGGGGGAGATCCCGAATGCCGCCGCGTCGAATTCGGCAGCCTCCGAGACGAATCCGCCCTCCCGGGCGTAGGACGTGCCCGGGCTGTCGGGGTCCGGATCGTAGAGCGCGTCGATGTCCCAGCCGCGGTCGGCGGGGAACTCCGACACCGCGTCGCGGCCGTCGGCGACCAGATCCCACAGCGCCTCTGGGGAATCGGCGCCGCCGGGGAAGCGGCAGCTCATCGCGATGATCACCACCGGATCGTCGTCACCGCGCACCGACTCGCCGGTGGGATCCGCCGCGGCGGGCGCGCCCAGCAGCTCGTGTTCGAGGTGGGCCGCCAGCGCCACCGGCGACGGGTGGTCGAACACCAGCGTGGTGGGCAGCGCAAGTCCCGTCACCGTCTGCAGCCGGTTGCGCAGCTGCACCGCGATCATGGAGTCGACGCCGATGTCGCGGAACGCCGCTCGCGATGACACCTGGTCCGGCGAGGAGTGTCCGAGCGCCGCGGCGACCTCCTCGCGCACCAGGTCGAGCAGGAGGCGGGCACGTTCGGCGTCGGTCGTTCCGGAGAGTCGCCGGCGCAGTCCGTGCTCGCCGCTGTCGGCGGGTGATCCGTGCACCGCCGCTCGAGCCTCGGCGAGGTCGCCGATCAGGGGACGGGGTCGGGCGGCGCTCAGCATGGGGGCGAAGATGTCCCACGCGATGTTCGCGACCGTCACGGCGGTGTCGCCGTGGTCGAGCGCCCGGCTCATCGCGGTCACCGCCAGCCCGGGGTTCATGGGGAGTAAACCGCTGCGGCGCAGCGATTCTCCGGCACCGTCCGCGGCGGCCATGCCGCCGCCGGCCCAGGTTCCCCAGGCGATGGCCAGGGCGTGCAGGCCGCGGTCGCGCCGGGCTTGTGCCAGCGCGTCCAGATAGGCATTGGCGGCGGCGTAGGCGCCCTGCCCCGCGCCGCCCCAGACACCCGCACCCGACGAGAACAGGACGAAGGCGTCCAGTGCCGGGTCGGCGAACGCCGCGTCGAGGTTTCGCGCGCCGCGTGCCTTGCCGTCCCAGGCGTGTGCGAGCAACGCCGGATCGGTGTCCCGCAGCGGTGCCGCGGTGCCCGCGCCCGCGGTGTGGAATACCGCGGTGATCGGCGTGTCCATGCCGTCGAGCAGACGGCCCAGCGCCGCGCGGTCGGCGATGTCGCAGGCCTCGATGCGCACCCGGACGCCGGGCGCCATCCGCTCCAGTTCGGCGCGCAGCTCGCTCGCGCCCGGAGCCTGGATGCCACGTCGGCTGGTGAGTACGAGATGCCGGACGCCGCAACGGATCAGCCAGCGCGCGACGTGACCGCCCAGCGCCCCGGTCCCGCCGGTGACGAGCGCGGCGCCCGCGGTGGACCACCGAGGCCTCCCGGCGGTGCCGGGGGCGCGGATCAGCCGCCGCGCGAAGACGCCCGAGGGACGCACCGCGAGCTGATCCTCGGCCCACTGCCCGGACAGGATCGCCGCGAACCGCGCCGCGGCCCGATCGTCCATCCGTTCCGGCAGGTCGATGAGCCCGCCCCACCAGCGTGGATATTCCAGGCCCGCGACCTGCCCCAACCCCCATACCGCGGCCTGATCGGGATCCCGCAGGCGGTCGGCGCGACCGATGGATACCGCTCCGGACGTCAGGCACCACAGCGAGCCCTCGAGCTCGGCATCCGCACAGGCGTGGAGCAGGGACAGGGTCGCGGCGGCCGAGCCCAGCGCCAGCAGGGACACGACCCGCGCCGGCCGATGCCGGGCGAGCAGTTCGGCGAACTCGTCGCGAGTGTGCTTGTCGCCGCACGAGATTCGCACGGCATCGGGCGGCAGCGCGCGCAGGACGGCGGATATGGCGGGACTCTCGTCGTGGTCGGCCGGAACGAGGATCAGGTAATGCCCGTCGTTCGCCGGCGCCGGAACGGGTGCGGCGAGCGGTCGCCAGACGACCTGGTATCGCCACGAATCGACGGTGTCGTGGGCCGCCTGCTCGCGTCGCCAGCCCGACAGCAGCGGCAGTGCCGGAGCCAGGGCCTCCCGCGGGTTCGCCTCGCCGTTCGTCAGCATGGCCGTCAGGGCGTCGAGGTCCTCGCGCTCGACCGCGTGCCAGAAGTCCGTGTCGCCGCCGCTGGCCGAGGTCGGCGCGGCGGGGCCGTCGAGCCAGTAGCGGTTACGTTGGAAAGCGTAGGTGGGCAGGGGAATCGGCCGGGCTCCGGTTCCGGAGAAGTAGCGTCGCCAGTCCGGGCGGACGCCGCCCGCGACGAGCTGTGCCAGCGCGGTGGCCAGTGCCTCGGTGTCGGGCCGGTCGGGGTGCAGGCTGGGGATCGCCGCGCCGTGGATGTGGGTGATGAGCGTTGCGCCGGGGCCGATTTCGAGGTGGATCGCGGCGGCGGAGTGTTCGAGGGCGTCGGCGAAGCGGACGGTGTCGCGGGCGTGGCGGACCCAGTAGCCCGGGTCGGCGAGGGTGGCGTGGTCGGCTGGTTGCCCGGTCACGGTGGAGATGATCGGGATGGTGGGTGGCCGGAATGTGAGTGTGGCGATGGTGTTACGGAATTCGCTGAGGATGGGGTCCATCGCTGGGGAGTGGAAGGCGTGTGAGACGTGGAGCCAACGTGTCCGATGTTCGGTGAGCCGCTGGGTGATCGTGGTGAGTGCGGCATGGTCGCCGGAGAGGACCAGTGATGTGGGGCCGTTGATTGCGGCGATGCCGACGGTGTCGGTGAATCCTTCCAGGTGAGGCTGGATTTCGTGTTCGGTGGCGTCTACGGCCACCATGGCGCCGCCGGGCAGCGACTGCATGAGCCCGGCGCGGGCGGTGACGAGTGTCGCGGCGTCGGTGAGGGTGAGGACCCCCGCGATGTGCGCCGCGGTGATTTCGCCGATGGAGTGGCCGATGAGTGTGGTGGGGTGTATGCCCCAGGATTCCCAGAGTCGGTACAGAGCGAGCTGGAGTGCGAACAGGGCGGGTTGGGTGTATCGGGTTTTCTCGAGCAGGTCGGTCTCGTCGTCGAAGATTACGTCTCGAAGTGGTTGGGGGAGATGGGGATCCAGCGCGGCGCAGGCAGTGTCGAATGCTTCCGAGTAGACAGGGTAGGTGTTGTAGAGCCGGTGTCCCATGCCGGGGTGCTGGCTGCCCTGTCCGGAGAACACCATGACCACACCGCTGCCGGAGTCGTGACCGGTGAATACCTGCGGAGGGGTCCGGCCGTCGGCCAGCGCGGCCAGCCCCCGTCGCCGCGCGTCGAGGTCGCCGTCGGCGATGACGGCGCGGTAGGCCAGCGGGGCACGGGTAACCGCGAGTGAATAGCCGAGGTCCCGCGGCGATACATCGTTTCCGGAATACTCTGCGAGCCTTGCTGCTTGGGCGCGTAGGGCCGCCGGGGTGTGTCCCGAG
Organism: Nocardia albiluteola; assembly: GCF_018860155.1. Taxonomy (GTDB): domain Bacteria; phylum Actinomycetota; class Actinomycetes; order Mycobacteriales; family Mycobacteriaceae; genus Nocardia; species Nocardia albiluteola. The sequence continues at coordinate 47,799 of NZ_JAHKNI010000030.1, read as the reverse complement.
ACGACCCACGGCACCGGAGCGTGGTCCGGTTCGGTGGTGTCGGGTTCGGTGGTGGGGGGTTGTTCGAGGATGATGTGGGCGTTGGTGCCGCTGATGCCGAAGGAGGAGACCGCCGCGCGCCGGGGGCGATCGTTGTCCGGCCAGGGGGTGTTGAGGGTGAGGAGCTGAACTTTGCCTGCGGTCCAGTCGACTTGGTGTGTGGGCTTGTCGACGTGCAGTGTGCGGGGGAGCAGGCCGTGGTGCATGGCCATGATCATTTTGATGATGCCGGCGGTTCCGGCGGCGGCCTGGGTGTGGCCGATGTTCGACTTCACCGAGCCCAGCCACAATGGTTCGCTGCGGTCTTGTCCGTAGGTGGCCAGAAGTGCTTGGGCCTCGATGGGGTCACCGAGAGTGGTTCCGGTGCCGTGGGCCTCGACGGCGTCGACGTCCGGAGGCTGGAATCCGGCGTTGGCCAGGGCCTGGCGGATCACTCGCTGCTGTGCGGGTCCGTTGGGTGCGGTGAGTCCGTTGGAGGCGCCGTCCTGGTTCACAGCCGAGCCGCGGATGATGGCGAGGACGGGGTGGTTGTTGCGCTGTGCGTCGGAGAGTCGTTCCAGGAGAAGGAGTCCGGCGCCCTCGCCCCATCCGGTGCCGTCGGCGGTGTCGGAGAAAGCCTTGCATCGGCCGTCGGGGGCCAGTCCGCCTTGGCGGCTGAATTCGACGAAGGTCCGGGGTGTGGACATCACCGTCACACCGCCGGCCAGGGCCATCGCGCATTCGCAGTCGAGCAGTGCCTTCGCGGCCAGATGCACAGCGACCAGGGATGAGGAGCAGGCGGTGTCGATGGTGATCGCGGGGCCCTCGAGCCCGAAGGTATAGGAGAGGCGGCCGGAGGCGATACTGCCCGCGCTGCCGTTGCCGAGGTGCCCGGCGACTTCTTCGGGGGCGTGGGTGAAGCGGCCGGCGTAGTCGTTGTACATGACTCCGGTGAAGACGCCGGTCCGGCTGCCGCGCAACGAAGTCGGGTCGATGCCCGCGCGTTCGAAGGCCTCCCAGCAGGTTTCCAGGAGCAACCGCTGCTGGGGATCCATGGCCAGCGCCTCGCGGGGTGAGATGCCGAACAGGGCAGCGTCGAATTCCGCCGCATCGTGCAGGAATCCGCCCTCCCGGGCCACCGAGGCCCCCGGACCCTGCGGGTTATCGGCGAACAGGTCGGTCAGCGGCCACCCGCGATCCTGAGGAAAGGCCGACATCGCGTCCCCGCCGGAGGCCACCAGGTTCCACAGCGACTCCGGGGAATCCACGCCGCCGGGAAATCGGCACGCCATCGCCACGACCGCGATCGGCTCGCGGTCGCGACTCTCCAGCTCCGACACCCGCGCACGCGCCTGCTGCAGATCGGCGGTGACCCGCTTGAGATAGCCGAAGAGCTTGTCCTCCTGCGCCATTGCGCACAACCACCTGTCGTTTCGAACGGACTGGGACGGGACTGCGTCACAGGTTGCGGTCGATGAAATCCATCAGTTCCTCCGGAGTGGTGGTGCCGGCGAGGTCGCCGTTGCGGTTCGCCGAGTCGCGTCGATTCCACTCGGCCAGTAGATGTTCCAGGCGGTCGGCGATGCGCGCATGGTCCGCGCTCTCCCATTCCGCCGCCAGCAGCTGCGTGCCCACCCTGTCCAGTTCGGTGACGAGAGTGTCGGTGGCGCTGGGCAATCGGCCGTCGAGGAACCCGGCCAGCGCGTCGGTCGACGGATGATCGAACACGACCGTCGCCGGCAGTGCGATACCGGTGAGCGCCGCGAGCCGATTGCGCAACTCGACCGCGGTGAGCGAGTCGAAGCCCAGGTCGGTGAAGCTCCGTTGGGCGTCGACCGCGGTCGGTCCGGCATGGCCGAGCGTGGTCGCGACCTCGGCGCGAATCGCGTCGGCGAGCAGGTCACGGCGCGCCTGTCCGGTGAGCCCGCCGATCCGGTCCCGCAGCGTCGCCGTGCCGTTCCGGGACGGTTCGTGCGTCGGAGCGCCGGGAACTTCGCGGAGCACGGCGGGCAAATGCGTGCCGCGGGCGCGCAGCGCGGCACGATCGAGCAGCAGCGGGACGATCGTTGCATCCCGAGACGTCATCGCCTCGTCGAACATCGCCAGGCCATGGTCCTCCCGGATCGGTAGCACGCCGGTGCGTGCCAGCCGCCGCCGGTCGGTGTCGCCGAGCTCGCCCGCCATGCCGTCCTCGACGTCCCACAGGCCCCACGCCAGCGACACCGCGGGCAGTCCCTGCGCGCGCCGGATCTCGGCGAGCGCATCGAGGAACCCGTTGGCGGCCCCGTAGTTCGCCTGCCCGGCCGACCCCAGCACACCGGCGGCCGAGGAGAACAGGACGAATGCCGACAGATTCAGCTCGCGGGTCAGCTCGTGCAGATGCCAGGCGCCGACGGCCTTGGGCCCGAACACGGTTCGTAGCCGCTCGGCGGATTGTCCGGCGAGGGCGGCGTCGTCGACGACACCCGCGCAGTGCACGACCGCCGATATCGGCCACCGCGCGGGCACCGATGCCAGAATCCCGGCCAACGCGGGCCGATCGCTCACGTCGCACGCCGCGAATTCCACCGCGGCGCCGGATGCGCGCAACCGCGCGGCCAGTTCGTCGCTCCCGGGCGAGGACTCGCCCCGGCGGCTGACCAGCAGGAGCCTGCGGACACCGTGCCGCTCGACCAGATGCCGTGCGACCCGGCCACCGAGCGCCCCGCCCGCCCCGGTCATCACGACCGTCCCCGGACGCCAGGGCGAATTCGCCACCGGGGACGACCGGCGCACCAACCGCGGCACGAATGCCTCCGTGGCGCCCAGTACGACCTGGGGCTCACCCGAAGCCACCGCGGCGGGGAGCCGATCATCGCCGTCGGCCAGTACTACCCGCCCCGGGTGCTCGGCCTGCACCGACCGCACCACACCCCACACCGCGGCCGCGGGCAGGCGGCGGGCCGGATCGTCGGAGGCGATGCCGTCGGTTACCACGACCAGACGCGACCGCGGATCGGTCTGCCGGGCGAACCAGTCCTGTACCGACCCGAGCACATACTCGGCCGTGAACCGGGCCGATTCAGCGATATCGCCCGAATCGGCGTGCTGCGCAGCCGCGTTCAGCACGGTGGTGTCGGCGGGCAACACGGTCGCCGACGGCAATGTCACGGGATGCCAGTCCACCCGAAGCGAGCCGACGCGCGCCGGTGCGTCGGAGATCGGCCGCCCGGCCAGCGAGGAGACCGAGGCGACGGGACTGCCGGACGGATCGGCCAGCTCGAGGGCGACCTCGTCGTCACCCCGCCGGACCAGCCGGACCATGAGCCCGGTGCCGGCGCGGCCGTGCAGCGTGACCCCGGTCCAGGAGAACGGGAGATGCGCTCGTTCCCCGCCCGCCTCGATCGCGGTGAGGTGCACGGCGGCGTCGAACAGGGCCGGGTGCACGGCGAAATCGCCGGTGCCGCCGTCCATTCGGATCTCGGCATACAGCTCGTCGCCGCGCCGCCACACCGCCCGCATACCGCGGAAGACCGGACCGTAGACGATGCCGGATTCGGCCATCCGGTCGTAGAAGTCACCGATGTCCAGCGCCGTCGCGTCGGCGGGGGGCCAGTGCACGGATTCGGCCGCACGGGAGACGTTTTCGGCATCCAGGACGCCCGAGCAGTGCCGCGTCCACGGCTCGCCGGGCGCGGCGCTCTCCGGGCGCGAATACACCGCCACCGCGCGGCGTCCGTCTCCGGGTTCGCCGACCTCCACGCGCACCTGCAGGCGGTCCGACTCGGTCAGAGCCAGCGGCACGTCGAGGGTGAGCCCGGCCACGCCGGGGTAGCCACTGCATCGTCCGGCGTGCAGCACCAGATCCAGGAATGCCGTGCCGGGGAACAACACCGCATCGTGTACCCGGTGATCGGCCAGCCAGGGCAGCGAGGCGAGCGAGACCCGACCGGTGAACAGCATCCGGCCGGACGAGGGGAGGGTCACCGATGCCTTGAGGATCGGGTGATCGGCACTGTCCAGACCGGCCGCGCCGAGATCCACCACCCCGGCCGGCCGGTTGTCGAGCCAGTAGCGCTCGTGCTGGAAGGGATAGGTGGGCAACCTCGTGCCGCGGGCGCCGGTATCGGCGAAGTAGTTGCGCCAGTTCGGGTCCACACCGCTTACCACCAGCCGGGCCAGGGCGGCGGCGAGCGCGCTCGGCTCGGGCCGATCGTGCCGCAGGGATGCCACGGCCGTGCCGGTGACGTGTGCGGTCAGCGCCGCGGTGGGGCCGATTTCCAGATGGACGGCCGGGCCGAGTTCGGCCATGACCTCGAGGGCGTCGGCGAAGCGAACGGTGTTGCGGGCATGGCTGATCCAGTAGCCGGGCTCGGTTAATTCGGCGCGCTCGATCGGGCGCCCGGTGACGGTGGAGACCATCGGGATGGTGGGCGCCGTGCTCGGCAGCTGCGCGACGACCCTGCCGAATTCGTCCAGCATCGCGTCCATCAGCGGTGAGTGGAAGGCGTGCGAGACCCGCAGCCAGGTGATCCGATGACCGTCGAGGGCGCCGGTGATCCGGGCCAGCGTGGCGTGATCCCCGGACAGCACAACGGATTTCGGGCCGTTGACGGCGGCGACGGCGACCGATTCCGGGAATCGGCGCACATGGGGCAGGATGTCGTTCTCGGCCATGTCGACCGCGACCATGGCGCCGCCCGCGGGCAGGGCGTGCATGAGCGTGCCGCGGGCGGCCACCAGGGCCGCGGCATCGGTGAGGGTCAGCGCCCCCGCGATGTGTGCGGCGGCGATCTCGCCGATCGAGTGACCCGCCACCACCGCCGGGGTGACGCCCCAGGACTCCCAGAGCCGGTAGAGGGCGACCTGGAGGGCGAACAGTGCCGGTTGGGCGTACCGGGTCTGGTCGAGCAGCTCCCGGTCGGCACCGAACACGATGTCCCGCAACGGCTGTGCGAGATGGCGGTCGAGTTCCGCGCAGACGGTATCGAATGCGGCGGCGTAGACGGGGTAGGTGTCGTAGAGCTCGTGGCCCATGCCGGTGCGCTGGGTACCCTGGCCCGAGAACACCATCGCCACACCGGTTCCCGTGGCCCGCCCGGTGATCACCGCCGGGTGCGAGGCGCCCCGGGCGAGCGCCTCGAGCGCCTCGGCGCGATCGGTGCCGCCGCCTGTCAGCACCACCGCTCGGTCGTTCAACGCCGCCCGGCCGGTCGCGAGCGACCAGCCGATGTCCAGGGCCGAGTCCTGCGGCCGCACCGCCGCGGCCAGCCGGGCCGCCCCCGCCGCACGCGCGGCCGGCCCGCGACCGGAGATCACCCACGGCACGATCGGTGGCGTGTGCCGGTCGCTCGGAGGAGAGTCGGATTCCCCCGCCTGCTCGAGGATGATGTGGGCGTTGGTGCCGCTGACGCCGAAGGAGGACACCCCCGCGCGCCGGGGTCGGCCGTGATCCGGCCAGGGCGTGTTCTCGGTGAGCAGCTCGACGCTGCCCGCGGCCCACTCGACGTGGGGCGTGGGCTGGTCGACATGCAGTGTGCGGGGCAGGATTCCGTACCGCATGGCCATGATCGTCTTGATGACGCCCGCCGCTCCGGCGGCGGCCTGGGTGTGGCCGATATTGGATTTGACCGATCCGAGCCGCAGCGGCTCCGCGCGGTCCTGCCCGTAGACGGCGAGCAACGCCTGTGCCTCGATCGGGTCGCCCAGGCGCGTGCCGGTGCCGTGCGCCTCGACGGCGTCGATCTCGGAGGGCTGGAGCCCGGCGTCGGCCAGGGCCTGGCGGATCACCCGCTGCTGGGCGGGGCCGTTGGGTGCGGTGAGCCCGTTGGAGGCGCCGTCCTGATTGACCGCCGACCCGCGCAGCACCGCCAGGACCGGGTGATTGTTGCGCCGCGCGTCGGAAAGGCGTTCCAGGAGAACGAGTCCGGCGCCCTCGCCCCACCCCGTCCCGTCGGCCGCCGCGGCGAACGCCTTGCACCGTCCGTCCGGGGCCAGGCCGCGCTGCCGGCTGAACTCGACGAACGGCGCGGGCGTCGCCATCACCGTGACGCCGCCGGCCAGGGCCATCGTGCATTCGCCGTTGCGCAGCGCCTGCGCCGCGAGGTGCATCGCGACCAGTGACGAGGAGCATGCGGTGTCGACGGTGACGGCGGGACCCTCCAGGCCGAAGACGTACGCGACCCGCCCGGACGCCACGCTGCCCGCGCTGCCGTTGATCAGATAGCCCTCGACGTCGGCGGGCACGTCGGTCAGGCGGGCACCGTAGTCGTGGTACATCACCCCGGCGAAGACTCCGGTTCGGCTGCCGCGCAACGACATCGGGTCGATGCCCGCACCCTCGAAGGTCTCCCACGCGGTCTCCAGCAGCAGCCGCTGCTGCGGATCCATCGCCAGGGCCTCGCGCGGGGAGATCCCGAACAGATCCGCGTCGAAGCCGGCGGCGTCCGGCAGGAACGCGCCCTCGGTGCACAGCACCGAGCCCGGTGTGGCGCCGGTGGGGTCGTACATCCCGGCCGGATCCCACCCGCGGTCGGACGGCATGGCCGCCACCGCGTCGCGGGCGTCACGGACCAGGTGCCACAGCGCTTCCGGCGAGTCGGCGCCGCCGGGAAACCGGCAGCCCATACCGACGATCACCACCGGATCGTCGGTATGGGCGGTGACCGGCGCGACGGCGGCCGGCGCGTGCGACGCCCCGGAGAGAGCCCGCTCGATGTGCTCGGCCAGGGCCGCCGGGCTCGGATGATCGAAGACGACCGTGGCCGCAAGTCGCAGGCCGGTCGCGGTATTGAGGCGATTGCGCAGGTCGACGGCGGCGAGCGAGTCGAATCCGAGGTCCCGGAACGCCCGGGTCGGCGGAACCTCCTGCGCCGAGTCGTGACCGAGCACGGCCGCGGCCCGGGTCCGCACCAGCTCGAGCAGGCCCCCGGGGGTCCGGTCACGCAGATCGGGTGCGGGGAGGGCGTGGTCGGCGGGACGGATTGCCCTGCGTCGCACGGGCACCCGAACCATGTCGCGCAGCATCGCGGGCACCGGTCCGCCCGCCGCGGCCAGCGCCGCGGAATCCATCCGCATCGGGACCACGGCCGCGTCGGCGCCGCCGTTCCAGGCGATGTCGAACAGCGCGAGCGCGGCGTCGGTCGCCATCGCGCCGATGCCCAGCCCGGACAGTCGTCGCACATCCGCGTCGGTCAGCGTGGCCGTCAATCCGCTGCTCTCGTCCCACAGCCCCCAGGCCAGCGAGACCGCAGGGTCGCCGTGGCTGCGCCGGTAGCAGGCCAGGGCGTCCAGATAGGCGTTCGCCGCCGCGTAGCCGGCCTGACCCGCCGAGCCGAGCACACCGGCGGCCGAGGAGAACAGGACGAAGCGAGGCACATCGTGCCGGCGCGTCAGCTCGTGCAGATGCACCGCGGCGGCGATCTTCGGGCGCAGCACCCGGACGACCCGATCCGGGGTGAGCGAGTCGATCGTGCCGTCGCCGAGCACGCCCGCGGCGTGGACGACCGCGGTGATCGGATGGGTCGCGCCCAGCCGGTCGAACAGGCGTGTCAGCGCACTCCGGTCGGCGGCGTCGCACGCGAGGATGTCCGCGTGGGCACCCGCGGCCCGCAGATCGGCGAGCAGTGCGGCGGCGCCCTCCGCCGCCGGCCCCTGCCTGCTGATCAGCAGCACGCGTCGCACGCCGTGGTGGTCGATCAGGTGCCGGGCCACGAGGCGGCCGAGCGTTCCGGTGCCGCCGGTGATCAGCACGGTGCCCTCGGAATCCGCAGGGGCAGCGGCCGTCTCGGCGACCCTCGCGCGGATCAGCCTGGGCAGCATCGGCCGTCCGCGCCGGACGGCGATCTGCGGCTCGCCCCCGGCGACCACGATCGGCAGGATCTGATGGGAGGCATCGGCCTCGTCGACATCGGCCAGGACGAACCGGTCCGGATGCTCGGTCTGGGCCGAGCGCACCATGCCCCAGACCGCCGCGAATCGGGTGCGTATCGGATCGTCCGGCACTGCCTGTACGGCATGCCGTGTGACCAGCACCAGCTGCGATTCATCGAACACCGGCTCGGCGAGCCACGTGCGCAGCAGTTCCAGGATCCGCAGCGCCTCGCCCTGTGCGTGCTCGGCGCAGGGCGTGTCCGGCTCGTCTTCGTCCTCGCGACGGTCGAGGCGTGCGAACACGAGTGCCGGTGGCGCGGTGGCGAGTTCGGTGGCCAGCGTGGCGAGTTCGGCCGCGTCCAGCACATCGGCACGGGAGATCAGATCCGCGGGCACCACCGAGGGCGGGGTGAATTCGCTCCACTCGACGCGAAACAGCCCGTCGCCCAGGCCGGCGCGCGCGAGCTCAGCGGGGTTCACCGGGCGCAGCACCAATGCCCCGGCCTCCGCGATCGGGACGCCCGCGGTGTCCATGAGTGACAGGCGGGCCTCGGAGGGACCGGCGGTGCGCAGGCATACGCGCGCCGCCGTGGCGCCGGCGGCGGAGACCGCGAACCCGCGCCACTCGAACGGCAGCACGGAGGGCATCTCGTCTCCGGTCGCGGCGGCCAGCAGCACGGTCTGCGCGGCCGCGTCGAGCAGACCCGGATGCAGCGTGAACTGTTCGGCGGACGTCCACTGTTCTTGCGGCAGCGCGATTTCCGCGAAGATCTCGCTCCCGCGCCGCCACATCGCCCGCAGTCCCCGGAACGCCGGACCGTAGGAGTAGCCGTTCGCGGCGAGGCGCTCGTATGCCGAATCCACGGGGATCGAGGTGGCGTCCGGCGGGGGCCAGGTGCCCGGCGCCGCCGGGGCCGGTGTCTTCGAGCGCGTCAGTGTGCCGCCGGCGTGCAGGGTCCAGGCGTCGTCTCCGGGTGCGTCCTCCGGCCGGGCGTACACGCTGAACCCACACCGCCCATCGCGGGCGGGCTCCACCCGCACGTGCAGCTGGACGCCGCCGGATTCGGGCAGCGGGAGCGGAGCGGTCAGGGTCAGGTCCTCCACGAGGTCGCACCCGACCTCGTCGCCGGCCCGCACGGCCATCTCGAGCACGGCCGTCCCCGGCAGCAGCGGCACGCCCGCGATGACGTGGTCGGCTAGCCACGGGTGCGTATCGAGCGCGATTCGGCCGGTGAACAGCGTCCCCTGCCCGTCCGGGTTGTCGATGCGGGCCGACAGCAGCGGATGGCGCACGGGCCGCTGCCCGGCTGCCGCCAGGTTCGACGGGCCCGCGCCCCGATCCTCCATCCAGTAGCGGGCGCGCTGGAAAGCATAGGTGGGCAGGGGAATTCGGTGCGCACCCGGGAACTGGGAGGTCCAGTCGACGGGCAGGCCGTGCGCCCAGGCCTGTGCCGCGGAGGTGAGCAGGCGGGTGAGGTCGCCCTCGTTGCGGCGCAGGGTGCCCACGACGGTGACGGCCTCGGAGGATTCCTCCAGGGGCGCGGTCAGGATGGGGTGGGCACTGGGTTCGATGAAGGTGGTGTGGCGATCGGCGATGAGGGCCTCGACGGCGGGATGGAACAGAACGGGCCGGCGCAGATTGCGATACCAGTAATCGGGGGTGAGCTCGCCGCCGTCCAGCCGGGCGCCGGTGACGGTGGAGTAGAAGGCGATATCGCTCTCGCGCGCGACCACGTCCGCGAGCGCCGCGTCGAGTTCGGTGCGAATCGACTCGACCGCCGCGGTGTGCGAGGCGTAGTCGACGGGGATGCGACGGACACGAATGCCGTTGTGCTCCATTGTCCTCAGCAGTCGATCCAGCTCCGGCTCCGGGCCGGCGACGACCGTGGACCGCGGCCCGTTGACGGCCGCGATATCGATGCCGGGATGGGTGGGCAGGTGGGGCCGGACGCCGTCCACGGGCAGTGCGATCGATGCCATCCCGCCCTGTCCGGCGAGCCGTTCGGCGATGATGCGGCTGCGCAGCGCGACGATGCGCGCGCCGTCGTCGAGGGACAGCGCGCCCGCCACACACGCCGCGGCGATCTCGCCCTGCGAATGCCCGATCACCGCGGCGGGTTCGACTCCGAGGGACCGCCACGTCTCGGCGAGGGAGACCATGACGGCCCAGAGGGCGGGTTGCACGATGTCGACGCGATCCAGCGGAGAGTCGGTGTCGCGCAGGACATCCGTCAGCGACCAGTCTACGAACGGCTCGAGGGCGCGCGCGCAGCGACCGATCCGATCCGCGAAGACGGGCGAGCTGTCCAGCAGCGCGGCGCCCATGCCGGGCCATTGCGAGCCCTGGCCCGGGAAGACGAATACGACCTTCCCCGCCGCTGTCGCCGAGCCCTCCACGACGAGTTCCGCCGGTGAACCATCGGCCACCGCGGCCAATCCGGTGATGAGCTCGTCGCGGGTGCGGCCGAGGACGACGGCGCGGTGCTCCAGCGCGGCGCGCGTGGTGGCCAGCGAGTAGGCGACATCGGCGGGATGCGGGTCGCCGAGCTCGAGCAGGCGCTGCGCCTGGGCGCGCAGCGCCTCGGGGGTCTTCGCCGACACCACCCACGGGGTGACGGCGGGTTCCGGTGCGCTGGTGGCCGGTACGGCGGCGACAGGCGGTTGCTCGAGGATGACGTGTGCGTTGGTGCCGCTCACACCGAACGACGACACCGCGGCCCGGCGGGGCCGCTCGTCCGCGGGCCAGGGCAGGTTGTCGGTGAGCAGCGCGATCGCGCCGGCGTCCCAGTCGATGTCGGGCGCCGGGTGCTCGGCGTGCAGGGTCCGCGGCAACAGGCCGTGCCGCATGGCCATGACCATCTTGATGATGCCCGCGGCGCCCGCGGCGGCCTGGGTGTGGCCGATGTTCGATTTGACCGATCCCAGTAGCAGCGGGCGTGCGCGGTCCCGGCCGTAGGTGGCCAGCAGCGCCTGTGCCTCGATAGGATCGCCGAGCCTGGTTCCCGTGCCGTGGGTTTCGACGGCGTCGACATCGGCGGGCCGGAGCCCGGCGTCGGCCAGCGCCCGGCGGATGACCCGCTGCTGAGACGGGCCGTTGGGTGCGGTGAGGCCGTTGGATGCCCCGTCCTGATTGACCGCCGACCCGCGCACCACCGCCAGGACCGGGTGCGCCAGGCGCTCGGCCCGCGACAGTCGCTCCACCAGCAGCAGGCCCACGCCCTCCGCGGCGCCGAACCCGTCGGCGTCGCGGGAGAACGCCTTGCAGCGGCCGTCGGGGGAAAGTCCCTGCTGCCGACTGAATTCGGTGAACATGTGCGGTGTCGCCATCAGCGCCACGCCGCCCGCCAGGGCCGCGGTGCACTCGCCGCGCCGCACCGCCTGCGCCGCGAGATGCAGGGCGACCAGCGACGACGAGCACGCAGTATCGATCGTCACGGCCGGCCCCTCGAGCCCGAAGGTGTAGGCGATCCGCCCCGAGGCGACACTGGCCGTCACGCCGGTCAGCAGATAGCCCTCCAGCTCCCGCGGCGGTTCGGCGACCCGGGTCTGATAGTCCTGATAGGTCAGGCCGACGAATACCCCGGTTTCGCTACCGCGCAACGACTTCGGATCGATGCCCGCGCGTTCGAAGGTCTCCCATGCGGTTTCCAGCAGCAGGCGCTGCTGCGGGTCCATGGCCAGCGCCTCGCGCGGTGAGATCCCGAACAGCGTTGCATCGAAATCCGCGGCGTCGTAGAGGAATCCGCCGCGACCGGTCACCGAGGCGCCGGGGCCGTCCGGGGTCTGCCGCAACCGCCGCAGGTCCCAGCCGCGATCGGTGGGGAAGTCCCCGATGGCGTCGCCGCCGTCGACGACCAGACGCCACAGCTCCTCCGGCGAGCGGACATCGCCGGGGTAGCGGCAGGCCATCGCGACGATCACCACCGGGTCGTCGTCGCCGGGCTCCGCGGTGGCGGCGACCGGCTCGGGCTCCTGCGCGCCGGTCAGCAGGGACTCGATGTAGCGTGCCGCGGCGGCCGCGGTCGGATGGTCGAACACCAGGCTCGACGGCAACCGCACGCCCGTCTCCGCGCCGAGCCGGTTGCGCAGCTCGACGCCGGTGAGCGAGTCGAATCCCAAGTCGTGGAAGGGCTTTTCGGCGTCGATGTGCGGTGCGCCGGCATGTCCCAGGACGGCCGCAACCTGGGCGCACACCGCCTCGAGCACCGCCGCCGACCGCTGCGGCCCGCGCAGCGCGCGCACGCGGACGGCGAGGCGCGACCCCGGCTCGTCGTCCCGGCCGCCCGTCATGGCCTCCGCATGGGCGCGGACCTCGGGCAGGCCCGCGATGAGCGGCCGCGGCCGCGCCTCCGCATAGGCGAGATGGAAACGGTCCCAACGGATATCGGCCACCATGACGCACGCCCGGTCCTCGTCGGCGCCGCGGAGCAGGACCTCCAGCGCACGATCGGGATCCAGCGGCGGGACACCGTGCCGCCGGAGCCGATCCGCCACCGCGTCCGGTGCGGCCATGCCGTCACCCGCCCACGGTCCCCAGGCGTAGGAGGCGGCGGGCAGCCCGCGGGCGCGCCGATGCTCGGCCAGGGCGTCCAGATAGGCGTTGCCGGGCGCGTAGCCGCCCTGACCGGGGATGCCGAGCACTCCGGAAATCGAGGAGAACAAGACGAATTCGTCCAGATCGCGCCCGGCGGTCAGCTCGTGGAGATGCCGCGCGCCGTCGGCCTTGACACGCAGGACCCGGCCGAGCTGGTCGACGGTGAGCGAATCCACCACCGCGTCGTCGAGCATGCCCGCCGCGTGGAATATCGAGGTCACCGGGAACCGGGCCAGCAGCCGCGCCACCGCCGTCCGGTCGCCCACGTCGCAGGCCACGATGTCGACCGCCGCCCCGAGCGCGCGCAGCTCCGCCGCGAGCGCGTCCGCGCCCGGCGCCAGCGGCCCCCGCCGTCCCGCGAGTACGAGATGTGCGGCGCCGTCCCGGGCGAGCCGCCGGGCGACCCGGGCGCCGAGCGCACCGGTACCGCCGGTGATCAGGACCACGCCGCGCGCCCGGTGCCGCTCGGCGACAGGGGTTTTCGCCGGTGCGTGCACCAGCCTGCGGACGAACGTGCCGGAATCGCGGATGGCGACCTGATCCTCGGCCCGCTGCGCCAGCACGGCCGTCAGCCTCCGCACCGCGGGCTCGTCGGGCAGGTCGGGGAGATCGATGAGCCCGCCCCAGCGCTCGGGCTGCTCCAGCGCGACCACCCGGCCCAGGCCCCACACCTGGCTCTGGGCGGGGTTGCGCACGGAGTCGGCCGTATCGACCGCGACGGCGCCCGTAGTGATCGTCCACAGCGGGATGTCCAGCCCGGCATCGGCAAGGGCGTGGATCAGCGTCAGGCCCGCCGCGGCGCCCGGCGGTACGGCCCGGCCGTAGGGAGCGACGTCGTTCGCCGCCGGCAGCGACAGCACCGCGTCGACGTCCGGTGGCAGCAGGTCGGCCAGCGAGCCGCGCTCCTGCGCACCGAGCCGCAGCTCGATCACCTCGGCGCCTCCCGCTCGAAGCCGATCGCGCACCGCCGGCGCCCAGGCCGTCTCGTGCTCGCCGTCCGGCGTGACGACCAGCCACCGACCGGCCGGTGTGCCGGCGCCGATCGCGGCCGACGACGTCCACTCGATCGCATAGCGCAGGGCGTCGATCCGCTCACTCGCGCGGCGTATTTCGCGTCGGCGGGCCAGCGCGGGCATCGCCTCTGCCATCCAGTCCGGCCGATCCTCCCGCAGACCGAGCAGCGAGGCGACGGCGGCGGTATCACCGGACTGCACCGCCGACCAGAACTCGCCGTCACCACTCTCGGGCTCCTGGGACCCGGCGGACGTGTCCGGCCAGTACCGGGTGCGCTGGAAGGGGTAGGTGGGCAGGGTGATCGGGCGAGCGTCCGGATACTCTGCGGCCCACTCGATCCCGATGCCGCGGGTCCAGGCGTGTGCGGCCGAGGCGAGCAGGTCCGCGCGGGCGCCGTGCTCGCGGCGGAGGGTGCCCAGGGTGACGACGTCGGTGCCGGCCGCCTCGGCGGTGTCCTGGATGGAGGCGGTCAGGACCGGATGCGGGCTCGGCTCGAGAAAGGTCGTGTACCGGTCGGCGATGAGCGCCTCGGTCGTCGGATGGAACAGCACCGGGTGGCGGAGGTTGCGAAACCAGTACTCCGCGGTCAGTTCGCTGCCGTCGAGCCGCGTGCCGGTGACCGTGGAGTAGAAGGAGATCCGACCGGTGCGCGGAGCGATCGGGGCCAGCGCCGCGGCCAATCCGGCGCGCAAACCCTCGACGTCCGGTGTGTGCGACGCGTAGTCGACCGGGATTCGCCGCACTCGCACGCCCTGTGGCTCCAGCCCGGACAGCATGGCCTCCAGCGCGTCCCGGGGTCCGGCGACGACGGTCGACCGCGGCCCGTTCAGCGCCGCGACACCGACGCCGGGGTGTTCGGACAGGCTCTCGCGGACGTCCTGCGCGGACAGCGCGATGGACGCCATGGTGCCGGTGCCCGCGAGGTCACGGCCGATGAGGCGGCTGCGCAGCGCGACGATGCGGGCCGCATCGTCCAGGGTGAGGATGCCCGCGACGCAGGCGGCGGCGATCTCACCCTGGGAGTGGCCGATGACGGCGTCCGGTTCGACGCCGAGAGAGCGCCACACCTCGGACAGCGACACCATGACCGCCCACAGCGCCGGTTGCACGATGTCGACTCGATCGAGCGCGGAATCGTTGTCGCGCAGCGCATCCGTGAGCGACCAGGCCACGAACGGCGCGAGTGCCCGTTCGCACCGGTCGATCCATTCGGCGAAGACCGCCGAGGTGTCCAGCAGGGCCGCGCCCATGCCGGGCCACTGTGAGCCCTGTCCCGGGAAGACGAACACGGTTCGGCCCGCGGCGGCGGCCGTACCCCGGACGACGCCCGGATGGGCGGTGCCGTCGGCGAGTGCCGCCAACGCCGCGGCGCGTGCCGGGATGTCCTCGCCGAGCACCGCGGCGCGCCTGCCGAAGCGGGAGCGGGCCACCGCGAGTGTGTAACCGATATCGGCGGGATCCGGTGACGGATCGCGCGTGAGGTGCTCGTGCAGCCGGCGCGCCTGTGCGGCCAGCGACACTTCGTCGAGCGCCGACAACAGCCAGGGCGCGTCGACCGCGCGGTCCTGCGGTCGCACCGCGCCCGGGCTCCCATCGGCGGGCGGCTGTTCGAGCACCACGTGCGCGTTGGTGCCGCTGATGCCGAACGAGGAGACGCCCGCGCGGCGGGGTCGGCCGGTATCGTCCCAGCGCCTCGGTTCGCGGAGAAGCTCGACTTTTCCTGCGGTCCAGTCTATTTCCCGGGTGGGCTCGTCGACGTGCAGGGTGCGGGGGAGCAGGCCATGGCCGATGGCCATGACCATCTTGATCACCCCGGCCACGCCGGCGGCGGCCTGGGTGTGGCCGATATTGGATTTGAGCGATCCCAGCCACAGGGGTTCGTCGCGGTCCTGACCGTAGGTGGCCAGCAGGGCCTGGGCCTCGATGGGGTCGCCGAGCGCGGTCCCCGTGCCGTGGGCCTCGACCGCGTCCACGTCGGCGGGCTCGAGCCCCGCGGTGGCGAGCGCCCGGCGGATCACTCGCTGCTGGGACGGACCGTTGGGGGCGGTGAGCCCGTTGGAGGCGCCGTCCTGGTTGACCGCCGATCCGCGAACGATCGCCAGGATGGGATGGTTGTTGCGTTGTGCGTCGGAAAGGCGTTCCAGGACAAGCACTCCGGCACCCTCGCCCCAGCCGGTGCCGTCCGCGGCCGCGGCGAACGCCTTGCACCGTCCGTCGGCGGACAACCCGCCCTGACGGCTGAACTCCACGAAGATGCCGGGCGAGGACAGTACGGTCACCCCGCCCGCCAGGGCAATCGCGCAGTCGCCGCGGCGCACGGCCTCCGTGGCGAGATGGAGGGCGACCAGGGACGACGAGCAGGCCGTGTCGACGGTGATCGCCGGCCCCTCCACGCCGAGGGCGTACGCCACCCGGCCCGACGCGACGCTCGTCGTCGAGCCGGTCAACCGGTAACCGTCGGTTCCATCGGAGGGGTCGTGCAGTCGCGGGCCGTAGTCCTGCGCCATCACCCCGGAGAAGATGCCGGTATCGCTGCCGCGCAGGCTGTGCGGATCGATTCCGGCCCGCTCGATCGCCTCCCATGAGATTTCCAGCAGCAGCCGCTGCTGGGGGTCCATCGCCAGCGCCTCGCGCGGGGAGATCCCGAAGAACGCTGAATCGAAATCCGGTACGTCGTAGAGGAATCCGCCGCGGGATGTGATCGAGGCGCCGAAGCTGTCGAGGTCCCAGCCGCGATCGGCGGGGAAAGCCCCGATCGCGTCGCGGCCGTCGACGAGCAGTTGCCACAACTGTTCCGGGGTGCATACTCCGCCCGGATAGCGGCACGCCATCCCGACTATCACCACCGGATCCCCCTCGCGCACAGCGGGCGTGGCGATCGCCGCCTCGGCGATCGGCCCGCCCTGCGCTCGCTGCTCCAGATGCGCGGCCAGCGCGATCGGTGTCGGATAGTCGAATACCGTTGTCGCGGGCAGTGATACGCCGGTGGCCCGGGCGAGCGTGGCGCACAGTTCCGCACCCGCAACGGAGGTCAGTCCCTGTTCCCGGAACGGCGTCTCGTCCGCCACGGCGCCCGGATCGCTCAGGCCCAGTACCACTGCGGTATGCCTGCGCACCATATCGCGCAGAATGTCGGGCAGATCCTCGCCGTCGGCTCGCCGCAGTGCCAGCGCGGACGCCGCCTCGGGCCGTTGCGCATCCGAGGTGTCCAGCCAGTGCCGCGTGCGCTGGAACGGGTAGGTCGGCAGCGGCACCCGGCGCGTTCCGGTGTTGCGGAACAGCACTGTCCAGTCGACGGCGACTCCCGCCGTCCACGCCTCGGCGGCGGAGGTGACCATCCGATCGAGCGTGCCGTCATCGCGACGAAGCGTGCCGATCGCGGCGACCGTGCGGCCTGTCTGCTCGGCTGTCTCCTGGATGCGCACGGTGAGTACCGGGTGCGGGCTCGGTTCGATGAAAACCGTGTGGCGGGTCAGCAGCGACTCGACGGTGGGCTGGAATCGCACCGTACGGCGCAGATTCCGGCACCAGTACTCCGGGGTCAGTTCGGCGCCGTCCAGTTCGGTGCCGGTCACGGTGGAATGAAAGGCGACGGTGCCCGACCGGGGCGTGATGGGCGCGAGGGCGTCCATCAGCTCGTCGGTCAGGGCATCGACATGGGCCGAATGCGAGGCGTAGTCGACCGGAACCCGCCGGACCCGCACCCGGACCCCGCTGCCCTCCAGCAGCGCCAGTATCCGATCGAGCGGTCCGGAGGGGCCGCTGATCACGGTGGACCGGGGCCCGTTCAGTGCCGCGAGCTCGATGCCGGGATGCTCGGCGAGCAGCGCACGCACCTCCTCGGCCGGCAGGGAGACCGACGCCATGCCTCCCTCGCCCGCGAGGCGACGAGCGATGATCCTGCTCCGCAGCGCCACCACCCGGGCCCCGTCGGACCGGGACAGGATCCCCGCCACCGTCGCGGCGGCGATCTCGCCCTGGGAGTGTCCGATCACGGCGCTCGGCCGCACTCCCATCGCGGCCCAGGTGTCGGCGAGCGCGACCATGACCGCCCACAGCGCGGGCTGCACCACATCGACGCGGTCCAATGCGGCGGCGGGGCCCTGTCCGCGCAGCACCTCGATGAGCGACCAGTCCGTGAATGGGGCGAGAGCCTCAGCGCACGCCGCGATCGATTCGGCGAAAACGGCCGAGCTGCCGAGTAATTCGGCCGCCATGCCCACCCACTGCGGGCCCTGGCCGGGGAAGACGAACACCGGATCGGCCGTGTCGGCGGCCAGTCCCTGCACCACCGCCGTCGCGGGCTCTCCGGCCGCGATCGCGGCCAGTCCGTCGCGCACGGGCCCGGCCGCGGTGCGATCGGACGCGATCACCACGGCGCGATGCTCGAACCGCGAGCGCGTGGTGATCAGCGACCATCCCGCGTCGAGCAGGTCCGGCGTCCCGTCCAGCACGGCCGCCAGCCTGCTCGCCTGTGCGCGCAGCGCGCCCGGGTCCGCGGCCGACAGGACGATCGGTATCGGCGCCGGCTCCGCGGGGCGCGGCCGCGCTCCGCGCCGCTGGCGCGGTGGCGCCGATACCGCGACATGGCAGTTGGTTCCGCCCACGCCGAAGGAACTGATCCCGTAGACGGCCGCGTCGCCGGGGATCGGTTCGAGGCTCGTCTGGACCCGAAGATGCATATCCGCCAAGGCGATCCGCGGATTCGGGGTGTGGAAGTCCGCGGTGGGAACCAGCGTTCCCGCCCGTGCGCACAGGGCGGTCTTGAGGAAGCCGGCGATACCCGCCGCCGCCTCCAGGTGCCCGATATTCGATTTGATCGACCCGACCCGCAGCGGATTGCCCGCCGTTCGCGCCGTGCCGATCGCCGCGCCGAGCGCGGCGGCCTCGACGGGATCACCCGTCGGTGTGCCGGTTCCGTGCAACTCCACGTGCACGACCGCCGCAGGATCGACCCGCGCCTGCCGGTAGGCGGCCCGGATGGCCTCGGCCTGACCGTTCACCGTCGGCGCGGTCAGCTGCTCGCCGCCACCGTCGTTGGTGACGGCGCTGCCGCGGATCACGCAGTAGATGTCGTCGCCGTCGGCGAGCGCGGCCGCCAGCGGCTTGAGCACGACCGCGCCGCCGCCCTCGCCCTGGGCGAATCCGTTTGCGCGCGCGTCGAAGACGTGGCACCGGCCGTCCTGGGACAAGGCTCCGATCCGGTTGGCGGCGATGGCGTGGTGCGGGGTGAGACGAAGACACACACCGCCCGCGATGGCGATATCGGACTCGCCGCGGCGCAGGCTCTCTGCGGCGAGGTGCACCGCGACCAGCGACGAGGACTGCCCGGTGTCGACGACGAGACTGGGGCCCTTCGCTTTCAGGAAGTACGACACGCGGTTGGCGATGAGGGAGCGCAGCGACCCGGTGAAGGTGTGTGCGGTGATTCCCGCGGCGCCCCGGGCGCGAGTGAGTGTGCTGTAGTCGTCCGTGGCCGCGCCGATGAACACACCGGTTCGGCTGTGGGACAACGACTGTGCGGTGATCCCGGCGTCCTCCAGCGCCTCCCAGCCCAGCTCGAGCATCAGCCGCTGCTGTGGATCCGTCATCGCGGCTTCCCGCGCTGTCATCCCGAAGAACCCGGCATCGAATCCGGCGACGTCGCCGAGGAAGGCGCCGCGCCGGATGATCCGCCGCTCCTGCTCGGGCAGACCCGCGAGGGCGCCGGCCTCCCAGCGCCCGTCGGGCAGTGGTGCGTCGACGGTGATCCCGGTCGTCAGCAGCGACCACAGGGCGTCCGGTCCGTCCGCGCCGGGAAACCGGCAGGAAACTCCGACCACCGCGATGCCACCTTCGAGGCGCAGTGACATCTTCATCCCCCTTCATGGGTTCACGCTCATGGCGCCGGCGGCGACTCTCCGCCGATTTGCGGATCGGTTTCCCGAGAAAAGTGCGAATGCGTGCCGCGCGGTGCGTCGCAGGCTTACTTGTTTCTACAAATATCGCACCCGATGCGTAAAGTGAACCTTGGTACATCGGCGAAAATTACATGTACCAAGGTCCATTCCTCGGGCAATAATCGCAGACTTCTCGATGTGTATTCTCGCAGGCCGGAACAAAATTGTCGCAGGGCGTACCTCGCGACACGTTTTCCGTCTATTTGCGCAGGTCATGCGCACCGCCGGGCCGCTCGAACGCCACCGGAAAACGTATCGTACGAAAGGTCAATTTACATCCGGACGAATATCACGTAGAAAGTTCCCAGTGTAGAGAAAGGTGGGACGGTGGTGGGTGAGGTTGTCGACAGTGGCCCGAGTGTGACTTCTCGGGTCGATGCTCGGATTTCCGTGGTCCGTGGTCCGCTGTGGTATGTCGCGGTGATCGCCATGGTTGCGCAATTCATGGTGCAATTCGATCTCTCGGTCACGAGCATCGCACTTCCCTCGATTCAGCGCAGCCTGGGATTGGATGCGAGCGGGCTCCAATGGGTGGTGAATTCCTACACCCTGGTGTTCGGCGGATTGCTGCTGTTCGGCGGTCGTATCAGTGATCTGCTCGGCCGGCGGGAGGTGTTCCTGGCCGGATTGTGGATGTTCACCTTCGGCAGCGTGCTGGGCGGATTCGCGCAGAACGGCGGGGAGTTGGTGGCCGCGCGGGCAATCCACGGAATCAGTGGTGCGATTCTGATGCCGTCCACGCTCGGGCTGATCCTGGCCGCCTACCAGGACAAGAACCGGCGCAACCGCGCGATCGCGATCTGGGGCGCGGTCAGCATCATCGGCGGGACCAGCGGCGTGGTACTCGGCGGCGTGCTGACCCAGCACCTGGGCTGGCGCTCGGTGCTGTTCATCTGCCTGCCGATCGGTTGCCTGCTGTTGATCTTCGGCACCCGGACGCTGACCCGTCGGTCGGTGGCCCCCGCCAGGATCTCGTCGCTGGATATCCCGGGCGCGCTCAGCGTGGTCGGCGGTGTGGCCGCGGCGGTGTACGCGACCATCGGCCTCCAGAAACACTCCTGGGGGTCCGCCTACACGGTCGTGTCCTTCGCCGTGGCCGCCGTCCTGTTGATTGCGTTCGTTGTCATCGAGCGGCGGTCGAAGAATCCGCTGGTGCCGTTGGACCTGTTTCGGTCGCGCTCGATCTCGATGGCAAATGTGGTGTCCTTCGTGGGCACCAGCGCGATCAACGCGCAGGTTTTCATGATCACGCTCTACATCCAGAAGGTTCTGGGCTACGGGCCGGAGAAGGCGGGCCTGGCCGAACTGCCCTCCGGGATGACCACTTTTCTCGTCGTCACCCTGACCGGACAATTGGTGAAGCGGACGGGTGCGCGCCGATTGCTGATCATCGGCCCGATCGTCTACGCCGCCGGTCTGGTGTGGATTTCACGCCTGCCCGCACACGGCGGCTATCTCGGCTCGGTCCTGTTTCCCCTGGAGTCGCTCAGCCTGGGCATGGGACTGACGCTGCCGTGCATGACGATCGCGGCCACCGCCGGCGCCCCCGAGGACAGCGCGGGCCTCGTCTCCGGAGTGGCGACGACGACCCGCCAGGTCGGCGGCGCCATCGGTGTGGCGGCCTTCGGCAGCCTCGCGGCCATGGTCACCCAGCGCACCGTGGGCAACTCCGCGGCCGCGCTGGCCGGCGGTTACCGCGCCGCACTCCTGGCCGCTGCGGTCGTATCCATCGTCAGCGCCCTCCTGGCACTGGCGCTTCCCCGGGATCGCCCACCGGACGCACCAGCTTGATCGCGCCGTATCGTCTCGGCACACGGGCCCGTGTGCCGAGCTGCCGTGTGCGGCGGCCACCGCGCCCACGTGAAAACCGCCGCATCCTCGATATCGAGGCCACGGCGGCATCAGCGTTCGGAGCTGTCGGCCCTCGCGGAATTACCTCTCGTGCTCGCGCAGCCAGACCGCGAGTATCTCGTCTCCCTGGGGCCGGGCGATGATGGAATGGCGAATTGCGATATCGATGGCGTTCTGCACGCAGTGTATCTCGGGACCCTGCGGCGAACTCGGCGTGTTTTTTCGTACGAGTGTGCCGTGCCCGGTGCCGTATTCCAGGTCCGTCGGGGAGATCCGCACGGTTCGCCCGTGGTCGTCGGATCGAGTTCGGCACTCGATCTCGACATCGATGAGCTCTTCATCCAGGTCCACGATCAATCCGGAGGCGCCGTACAGGCAGTGTTCATGGTGGCATTCACCGACGACCGTCACGCGGTCGCCGATTTCGAGCGGCCATCCGTGCCTATCCAACATAGTGCACATCGTGTACCCCTAGCCGATCCTTCGTGATTCGTTGAATCCGCATTGCGGACATTCGCCCGCGAGGTCCGAGTGGTGGGCGCTGTGGTAGGCGTAGGAGATCAGTCCTGCTTGAAGGCGTGACTCGACACCGAGTTTTTCCATGATGTGTGCTACATGAGCCTTAACCGTCCGCACTGTTATTTTCAGCTTTCTGCTGATGGTCTGGTTCGAACTGCCGCTGCCGAGCTCCACGAAGACCTCGAACTCCCGGGGGGACAGCGACGAAACTCTCACGGTATTGCTATACCACCCAGGTAGTTCGCTCGAATCAGTTGCGGAAAAGTGGTTTTCTCTGGCGATCGAACTGGGTAAGCCAATATCACTGGCGGATTCTCTCATTTGCAGTCTCCAGATAGCGAGAACATCTTCGGATGCTTTGTACCGACCTGACTGTATGGAGCATCTTCAGGCAAATCTCCCCTCTATGAACCCGGGGTTCGGAATCCTATGAAAGAACCGGCTGATTAGTGCCGGACCCTGCAGTGGGTGACAGGGTTCGCTACGACATGGGGCTGCGCGAACGCCTATATTCGAGTGTCTCATCCGCTCGCCGTTCTGTCCATCGATGTGACGAAATACGGCGGGTGGTCCGACAGCAATCGGTAAGGCGGGTGTAGAACTTTCGTATCGACTGCAGAATTGCATCGATACGGCGATCCGTCGGGGCTCGGTGTCGTGGAGTGGGACCGGAACGGCCGTCGCAGACGGCTGCCGGGTGCGGGGAAGGCGATGAGCCGAGGGGGAGGGCGTTGTTGCCGGTGCGATGCTGCGATCGGCGAATAGCCGACAGGCGTGCGATGCAGACCCGGCATCGGCAACCCCCCACTCTATGCATGAAACCTGTTGTGCAGCTAGGTAATAGGATGATACCACCTGGTTCTATCCCGTGCTGGAAAACCGGTCCTGGCCCGTGCTCGCGGGCGAGCTCAGGGTCCGCCGGTGCTATCGAAGGTCGAAGATGCACGGCAGCAGTGGAATTCGCCTGTGTAGCTGGTGAACCAGAGTCGTATCGACTGTGGCAGTGAGATGTTCGAGTGCGTCTCGCAGGAGGCGCACATGTGTCGGTGGCGTCACAGTGCCGGGAACCGGGGGGTGACGACCGGATGCCGATATCTTGCTGACTCGAGGCAGGGTAATTTCTGACGAGTGCTCGGATCGTGAATATTCCGGCAGTAGGAAATGGCGGCACATTCGCATGGGTGAATTCGATCGAAATTGGCAGTACGCGAAATCTCCCCTTTCGCATCGGTCGTCGAAATACCGAGCGCCTCATGTCTTCCGGCCGCGCAGAATGGCGGTCAACGTGCCGATGTCGGGTGCCGTCGGCAGCTCGGTCGTCAACTCCGCGACGTGGTCGGCCTGCCCGGAGGTCAGTGTCCGCCGGGCATTGGCCCGGAACTTGGTGACCAGTTCCGCTGGGGTGAGCGGATTGTCGGGACCACCGCGATTCGCCCGAACACGCTCGACATAGCTGGAACCATCGGCGAGTTCGGCGGTCAGCACTGCGGGGAATTGGTGCGGAAAGATGCTGGTGCACTCCGCGTCCGCGATGACGCGAACCTTCCTGGCCAGTGCGAGCCGGTCCGCAGCACGCACGGCGGAGTCGGTGAAGTCGGCATGGGACACCCCGAGCCCGCCCCCACCCAGCAGAGCCGCGGCGACCGTGAACGGTCCGCTGAACGCACCGTGATAGCCCGAGATCGGCGCGATCTTGGCCTCGCGCGGTTCGCCGATCGTATGTACCACCGGCGCGGGAACCCCAAGCGTCAGGGCCGTGATCGATTCCGGGACCACGCCCTTCGCGCGCAGCCGCAGAGCCGCGTCGATTCCGGCGTGGGTGAAATGGTTGCAGGGATAGGGTTTGACGAACAGTCGCCGGACCTCCCACCGCCTCCCGAGATCGTCGGTGATGCGGTTGGCGTCGGCGCGGTCACCGCAGAACGCGGTGAGGAAACCGAACCGCCCCTCTAGAGCCGTTGCCGGTCCAGTCATTCCGTGCCCGGCGAGATCTGCGGCAACGACTCCGGCGTGTGCCGCCCAGCCGCAGTGCACCCGCTTGACGGTGCCGCCGGTCCGGTTCGCCTCGATGATCCCCGAGCCCATACTGCACGCGATGCCGATCGCCGAGGTTAGTTCCGCCTCTCCGAGGCCGTACAGCATTCCGGCAGAGACGGCCGCGCCGACCGTGCCGCAGATCGAGGTGGCGTGCAGGCCGCGGTCGAAGAAGATCGAATTATTCTCTGCCGCTTCGTAGCCCGCCATGCCGAGGCGGCACGTGACCTCGATGCCGACGGCCGCGGCGTCCAGGAATGCCGCGCCGGGCGCGCCAGCGGTCTCGGCGGCGGCGAGTGCGGCCGGCAGGACGGCGGCGGACGGGTGCAGGACGGAGGGCAGGTGAGTGTCGTCGAAGTCCAGGCTGTGCGCGAGCGTGCCGTTCACGAGCGCGGCGGCGTGCGCGGGCAGTCGCAGGTCGGCGCCGATGGCCGTGGCTTGCGGTGTGCCGCCCCAGGATCCGGCCATGGCGGAGACGGACGCCGCGATATCGGTTGGGACGGCGGCGAGGCTGTTCCCGATCATATCCAGTACCCGTCTGGCCATCTCGTCGCGGAATTCGCGCGGTAGTCCGGTCGCGGCCGTGGTGTGCGCCAGCCGGGCCAGGCGCTGTGCGGGGGTGTCGGTCATGCGCGAATCTTCCTGCGGTCTATCGCATCCGCCAGATCGACCAGCCACTGCGCGTTGGCCAGCAGTGCGGCATCGACGAATCTGCCCTGAGCGTCGAGCCAGGCGGCGTCCGTCCGGCCCGCCCGGTCGGCCAGCCTCGCGCGGGCCGCGGCCACCTCGTCGGGGCCGGGGGTGAAGAGCCGGTTGACCACGCCGACCTGTGTGGGATGCAGGACCGAGCGGCCGAAGAAGCCGCGTTCCCGGGCGCCGAGGGTATCGGCGGTGAGGCCGTCCAGATTCGCGACATCCGTCCAGGCGGACAACGGCGGGCTGGGCAGCCCGGCCGCGCGGCTGGCATGGACGATTCGCTGCCGCGCCCAGTCCAGCGCGCGGATGTCGCCCAGTCGCAGATCCGCCATGAGATCGGCCTCGCCGAGGGACACGAAGGCGACATCGGGATGGGCGGTGGCGATCCGGAAGGCGTTCTCCACGCCGAGGGCCGATTCGATGATCGTGTGCACGGCCAGCCCGCACTCCAGCGCCACCGCGCGCACCCGGTCCGGATCCTCCGCCTTGGGCAGCCGCAGCCCGGCCGCCGCCGTGCCCGTTAATGCCACGAGATCGGCTGTGCCCCAAGGGGAGTCGAGCGAATTGACCCGCACCCAGACGGGTTTGGGCCAGTCCGCGGACAGCGCCTCGATCACCTGGTCGCGGGCGAAGCGCTTCGCATCGGCGGGCACCGCGTCCTCCAGGTCCAGTACCACGGCGTCGGCGTCCCCGGACATGGCCTTGCCGAACAGGTCGGCTCGATGGGCCGGCACGTACAGCCAGCTTCGGATGGGTTCGGCCACCGCTCGCCTTTCGTTGGTGCGCTCGGGCGCCGTCAGTAGCGCCGTTCCCCGTTCGCCGTCAGCGGTGACCACCACTGGGTGTAATTCGTCTCGCCGGCGCCGAAGATGCCGCCGTATCCCTCGACGACCTTGCCGTTCTCCCACTTGAGCATCTGCACTCCGGAGATGTCCAGGACATCGAACGGTGACGTGCTGCCCTCCGGTGCGCCCTTGCGGACCGCGTGAATCCGATTGGCGTCCACCGAATATCCGTCCTCGTTGTTGATCAGCAGGGTGATCGGCTCCATGCTCCATGTACCGCCGGAGATGGCCAGCATCCCCTGGACGTAGGACAGGAAATCGTCGATGCCCACGCGCCATCCGGCCTCGGCGTGGCTGCCCGGTGCGAGGAAGCGCAGGTCCTCGGACCAGTACTGCGCGGTCTTGTCGCGGTCGCCGCAGGTGACCGCCTCGTAGGCGGCTGCCACCAGTTCGGGGGTGATCTCGGTCATCTCTTCTCCTGTTCTCCGGGGTCGTTCGGTGCTTGCGGTGCGCGGCACGGTCATCGGATGGTGATCGCGTGCTCCGGGCAATTGGCGGCGCAGCGGCGCACGAGCTGTTCGGATTCGGCGGGCACCGGGCCCGCCAGGGCGACGACCCCGTAGCCCAGGTCGTCGCAGTCGAAGACGCCGGGTGCGAGATTCATACAGCGCAGATGCCCCTGGCACCTGTCAGCGTCGATCAGTACGCGCATGCGAGCTCCCGAGTATCAGATCCAGCCGGCGTGGTCCCCAGACGTGTCCGGTCGACCACTTGACCGCGTCGCCGGGCGCCAGGGTGAAGTCCGGGATCGCCCGCAGCCACTCCTCGAGCGCGATCCGCATTTCCATCCGGGCCATCGATGAACCGATGCACCGGTGAATTCCGACGCCGAAGGCCAAGTGCCGGTTGAATTCCCGGTCGATGTCGATCCGTTCGGCGGCGGGGAACACCGCGGCATCCCGGTTGGCCGACGGCAGCCCCAGCAGGATCGAATCGCCCGCGGCCAGGCGCACACCGTGAAATTCGGTGTCCCGGGTGACGACCCGGGCGATCTGAACCGGGGAGAAGGCGCGGAGAAACTCCTCGACTGCGGTCGGGATCAGCTCCGGCTCGGCCACGAGCCGCTTGCGGTCCCCGGGATGCTGGGCCAGGTGCCACAGGCTGCTGCCCAGCGCGCTCCAGGTGGTGTCGATGCCCGCGGTGATGATCAGCACCAGCGACCCGATCAGCTCCGGTCCGGTGAGGGTGCGTCCGTCGATCTCGGCGGAGAGCACGCAGCTCACCAGGTCCTCGCCGGGCTCGCGACGCCGCAGGGCGATCAGCTCGTCGAGGAACTGCTGGGTCTGTTCCATCGAGGCCTGGATCTCGTCCATCTCGTTGGATTCGAGCAGGGCGCGCATGCGTTCGGCGAACTCGTCTTGGCGATCGTCGGCGCACCCGATCATCCGTGCCATGAATCGCGACGGGATCTTCTTGGCGTACTCGGTCGCGGCGTCGCAGCGATCCCGTCCGGTGATCCCCGCCAGCAGCTCGCGGGCGTGCTCGCGGACCGACGGTTCCAGCGCCTTGATCTGCCGCGGGCTGAAGGCCGGGAGCAGGGTGCGGCGGAACGGGCCATGCCGCGGCGGATCCAGGGTGATCGGCGGGCGTTCGGCCAGGTCGTCGCCGAAGGCGTTCTTGGGCACGCTGATCGAGATCGAGGAGAACAGGTCGGGATTCTTGGCCACGTCGTCGATGGCCTGGTAGTTCGTCGCGATCCAGTATCCGCCGTGCTTCTCACTGCGCGCCACGGGGCATGCGCCGCGCAGATCGTCGTAGACGGTGAAGGGGTTGTCCGCGACGGGTGGGGCGAACAGATCAAAATCGCTGTCGGAGGGCATAGCGTGCTCACCTGCCTAGGAGTGCCAGTGGACGGACGGGAGATCCGGTGCCGCCGAGGATCTTCAGCGGCGCCAGTACGAATCCGAACTTCGCCGCGGTGCATCCGGCGAGCCCGTCGAATCGCATGTTCTCCACGATGTGGACACCGCCGTCGACGAGCATGATCCGGTGCACCGGCATGATCGTGTGACCGCGTCCGGCCGGGATCTGCTCGAACGCCGTCGTATCGGTGCCGGCCGCGCGAATTCCCTTGGCCACCAACCATTGCGCGGCATCCGTGGTCACCCCGGGGACGCCGGTGGAGAACCCGAGGTAGGCCTCCGGGTCGTGCCACCAGCGGCTCCAGCCGGTATTGATCAGGCAGACCTCCCCGGCGGCCGGCTCGGCGCCGGCTCGGCGCGCCGCGGCGGTCAGCTCCGCCGCGGTGATGCCGTGCCCCGCCGGCAGGCAGTCCACGCCGTGCAGGGCCGCGATGTCGAGCAGGACCGCCCCGCACACCATCGGTGCGACGCTGTCGATCCCGTGCACGGAGAACACGCCGCCGCGCTGCGCCTCGGCGCTGTCCCGGCCTCCGTGCAGCAGTCCGTCCTGGGAGACGTGGGCGAGGGCGTCGATGTGCGTGCCGACATGTCCGCCGGTCGTGATGATCTCGCTGGCCGACGAACCGCCGTCGGCGCGCACCACATCGCCGTGCCGCCGGGCCAGCGCCATGCGGAAGCCCGGATGGTTCGGCGAGCAGGGCATGCCGTTCGCCAAAGGCTGTGCCAGATCGACGATCTCCAGGCCACCGGCCAGCGCGGCGAGCAGACGATCGGTGGTGGTTGTCTCCGGCGCGGTCATGACGGATCCGGGAGCAGTTCCAGGGCCCGCGCCAGGTCGAGTATTCGCCGTGCGTTCGCGATGATCGGCGGCGCGACCAGCCGCTGCCGGTCGGACACCACGACCGCGCTGTCCTGAGCCCGGGCCCGGTCCGCCACCTCGCAGATGCCGGCCGCCTCGGCGATCTCGTCGGGCCCGGGCCGGTACACCTGGTGAATGGTCGGCACCTGATCGGGGTGGATGGCCATGCGGCCCAGGAAGCCCAGGGCCTTGCCGTGTGCACAGCTGCTGCGCAGCCCCCCGGGGTCGCGGACCTCGGCGTATACGCTCTGGCAGGGACTCGCCAATCCCGCCGCGCGCGAGGCCATCACGACGCGGATGCGGGCGGCGTCCATCGTCCGGCCGTCCAGATCGCAGCCCAGGTTCACCCGCAGATCCGATTCTCCCAGCCCGATCATCGCCACCGCCGGCGCGGCGGTGGCGAGCGGATAGGCCAGCTCCAGCGCGGCGGCCGATTCGATCAGGATGTGGATGTCCGCCCGATGGCCGGCTTCGTCGAGCAGCCTCGCGACATGCCGGAGGTCGTCGACGCCGCGCACCTTCGGCAGCCGCAGCCCGCGCAGCGCCGGCCCGGCGACCGCGAGCACGTCGTCGGTGCACAGTCCGCTCGCCACGGGGTTCACCCGCACGAACGTCGGCTTGGCGACCGGTCCGGCCATGATGTCCGAAATCGTCTCGCGGGCGTACTTCTTCTTCGAATCCGGTACGCCGTCCTCGAGATCGAGTACGACGGCGTCCGCGTCGGAGGAATACGCACGGTCGATTTTTTTCGATTGATGACCCGGCACGTAGAGATAGCTCAGGAATAGTGATCGGACGCGTTCGGCTCGTTTCTCTACGGAATTGTTCGCATCCGCGCATTGTGGCTCGGAAATTTGCACAGCACCCCCAAGGTGGATACCGCGGACGGTGACAGTAATTCGATCGACGTTCGCCGATCGGCGTCGAATCCTTTCTACACAGAATGCGCCGCCAGGGTAAGTGGACCTTCGTACAAGGAAATTTCTGTGTACCAAAGTGCACTTTACGCATTTCGGGCGGATCGGTAGGACTGAAAACATGTCGATTCCGCTCGAGGCTCCCTTCTATCCGATGGAGCGGGCGTCCGGATGCCCACTCGATCTACCGCCGCAACTCCGGGAAATCGCCCGGACCGCACCGGTGTCCCGAGTGCGGATCTGGGACGGCAGCACGCCGTGGCTGATCACCGGGTACACCGAGGCCCGGGAACTGCTGGCCGACCCCCGGGTCAGCTCCGATCAGCGCATGCCGGGATATACGTTCGCCGCACCGCAGGCCAAGGCCTTCCACACCCGTAACCGCTCCATGCCCACCGTCGACGATCCCGAGCACGCATATCTGCGGCGCATGGTGACCGCCGACTTCGCGAACCGGAGGATGGAGGCGCTGCGTCCCGCCTTCCAGCGGACCGTCGACGAACTGATCGATGGCCTGCTGGCCGCCAGGAACACCGCGGATCTGTTCTCCGAATTGGCCGTGCCGATGTCGTCCAAGGCGATCTGCGAGATCCTCGGTGTGCACAGCAGCGAGGGGGAGCGGTTCTTCGCGCTCGGCAAGATCATGGCCGTGCCCGGCTCGCCCGACGAGGTGCACGCCCGGGTCGTGCGGGATATGCGTGCGCTGCTGAGCTCGCTCGTCCAGCAGGCCCACGCCGCGCCCGGGGACGGCGTGATCGGGCACCTGGTGCGTGCCGGTGAGCTGCCCGACGAGGAGATCGTCGCCACCGCGCTGCTGCTGATGGCGGCCGGACACGGCGCCACCGCGCACATGATCACGCTCGGGACGATGGCCCTGCTGGCGCATCCGGATCAGCTCGCCCTCGTGCGCGAGTCACGGGATCCCGCATTCATCGCCGATGCGCTCGAGGAATTGCTGCGCTATCTCAGCGTCGCGCATCTGGGCCGGCGGCGGGTGGCCAAGGCCGATATCGAGGTCGGCGATGTCCTGATTCGAGAGGGCGAGGGAATCATCATCGCCACGGATACGGCGAATCACGATCCGCGAGCCTTCGATGGCGACCCCGGCACACTGGATCTGCGCCGCGATGCCCGGCATCATCTCGCATTCGGATTCGGTGTGCATCAGTGCATCGGCCAGCAACTCTCCCGGGTGCTGCTGCAGGTGGTGTACGGGACGTTGTATCGGCGCATACCCACCCTGGCACTCGCAATTCCGGTGGAGCAGATTTCGTACAAACTCGATCTGGCCATCTACGGGGTGAACGCACTTCCGGTCACCTGGTGACCGTCTAGGCGAGGAGAGGGCTCGTGCACATTCACTTGGACAAGGAAAAATGTATCGGCTCCGGTCAGTGCGTCCTGGCCGCGCCGGAATGGTTCGATCAGGACGACAACGGGATAGCGCTGGTGCTGGAGGGCTCGAATTCCGAAGGCGCGGCGGACGTGGTGGGCCGGGCGGCATACACCTGTCCGGCGCGGGCTATTTCCGTGGACCCGGACTGACGCGATGGTGGTGGATCCGACCGCAGCCGATCTGTCCGGGCTCTCACCCAGCGCCGTCTCGCTGCGGCAGAGCTGGGATGCGCTGTCCGCCAACGCCATTGTCGCGATCGAGGCACGGACGGGACCAATTCGGGAGGTGCGGCCCGCCCGCCTGGGCTACAGCAGTCACATCGCGGCGACCCTGCGCACCGCCCGGGGCCATGTCTTCGTGAAGGGATTGCGCACGGAGCATCCGGCCGCCCGCACCCAGGAGTGCGAGGCGGCGGTGAATCCGCATATCGTTCCGATCGGGCCGAAACTGTTGTGGCGCATCGGCGTGGACGGCTGGGACGTGCTCGGATTCGAATATCTGGAGGGCCGCGGCGCCGACTACGGCGCCGAGTCCGGGGACCTGTCGCTGGTCGTCGATCTGATGACCGAGCTCGGCGCGGTCACCGGCGGCGATGTTCCGGTACCCAGGGCCGAACAGCGGTGGGCGCGGCACCTGCCCGCCGCCGGGCGGGCCTTGGTGCACGGGGACAGCCTGCTGCATACCGATTGGCACCATACGAATGTCCTCGTCCCGCCTACCGGCTCCGCGCGCCTGGTCGACTGGGCCGTCGCGACGCGGGGGGCCGCATGGATCGATCCGGCCTGCTGGGTCGTGTGGCTCGTCTACGCCGGGCATTCGCCGGATTCGGCCGAACGGTGGGCCGCGAGGGTACCGGCATGGCGCTGCGCCGAGGCGACCACGCTGGACGCCTTCGCGCGCGTGCTGGCCGCGCACTGGCACTACATCGCAGAGAACCATCCGAACCGAATGACCGCCGAGCTCCGCGACGCTGCCGCACAGTGGGCGGCGCACCGACGTCGGGCGAGGCAGTGAGGACGAACCCATGAAGCATGTCCGACTCGGCGCCAGCGGGCTGGGCACCTCGATCTACGGGCTCGGCACCGCGACCTTCGGTGACAGCACCGACGAGGACGAGATGGTCCGGGTGCTCGACACGTTCGTCGACGCCGGTGGACTGCTGATCGACACGGCGGACGCCTATACCGACGGCCGCGCCGAGCAGTTGATCGGCCGATGGTTGCGAACGCAGCCGGCGCAGGTCCGCGAGCGGGTGCTGCTGTCCACGAAGGGCGGCGGCTACACCACCACGGCGGGCCTGAATCAGTGGGGGAACACCCGGCACAACCTGACCCGCGCGCTGGAGACGTCCCTGCGCAGTCTCGGCGTCGACTGCATCACGTTGTATCAGGCGCACACCTGGGATCCGCTGACGCCGTTGGAGGAGACCCTGCGCTTTCTCGACGATGCGGTGCGCGCGGGAAAGATTCGCTACGCCGGGATCTCCAACTACACGGGCTGGCAGGTCCAGAAGACGGTCGATCTGGCCGGCACGCTGGGCCTGGCCGCGCCGATCACCTTCCAGGCGCAGTACAGCCTGCTGTGTCGCGAGATCGAATGGGAGATCGTCCCGGCGGGCCTGGCCAACGGCCTGGGTCTGCTGGCGTGGTCGCCGTTGTCCGGCGGCCTGCTCACCGGCAAGTATCTGCAGGATGAAACACCCGTCGGCCCAGCCAGATTCGCCGATACGACCGAACGCGGCAAGATGCACGACGCCTACGTGGGCGCGCTGTACAGCAGACACGTGGTCCGCGAGGGCACCTGGCAGGTGCTGAAGCTGCTGGGCGAGATGGCCGCGGCGAGGAATGTCTCGCCGGCGGCGGTCGCGCTGGCGTGGCTGGCCGGACGGCCGGGCGTCAGCGGGATCATCCTGGGTGTCCGGAATGCGAAGCAGCTCGCGGACAATCTCGAGGCTCGGTGGATCACGCTGGACGACGACGAGATCGCACGCCTGACCGACGCGAGCGATCCGTGCGGCGCCGGATATCCCTACGGACATTTCGGCGCGATGCAGCGTACCCGGACGATCGAATGACGCAGCCGGACGATCGAGTGACGAGACCGCTCGTGGCCCGTCCGGCAACGGACGGGCCACGAAATCGATTCCGCACGGTTCAACCGAGCGTCGCGGAAATTATCACGTAACCGAATTCCGGCGTGGTCGAGAACTGCCGCGTCAGGTCGATCATGGTGTCGACCGCGGCGTCGTTTCCATTCTCCACCAGCTGATCGCGCACGGACTCCATGGCATCGGCAAGCAGAATTCCCGTGCGCGCAATATTGTCGCTGATGTCGAGAGCGTCGATATCGGTGAAACTATGCGCGGTGAGCTGTTCGACATAGGCGTCCAGAGTGGTGAGCGAATGCACTCCGAATTCGGCGCAGATCTGATCGACGACCGCCATTCCCGCGGCGCTGCCCCGCGGCCGCAGCACGAAATCGGCGAGCACCAGCCGGCTGCCCCGGCGCAGCACCCGCGCGGTATGCGCCAGCACTCGATCCCGGTCGGGCATGTGGAACATCGACTCCAGGGCCCAGGCGGCGTCGAACGAGTCGTCGGGGAACGGCATCAGCATGGCGTCCGCGTGCTCGAACGCCGCCCGGTCCGCCAGGCCTGCCTCGGCGACCCGCGCCCGGGCCTGGCCCACCTGGGACTCGCTGACCGTGATGCCGACGACGTGCACGGGATTCATCGTGAGTAGACGGGTGGCGGGTTTGCCGACCCCGCAGCCGATGTCGAGCACGCGCTGCCCGGGTTTCGGGTCCAGCCGGGTGATCATCAGGTCGGTGAGCCGATCGGTCGCCACGTCCGGGGGTGCGGTGTCGTCGGCATCGTCCCAGTACCCGTTGTGCAGGTTGCCGCCCCACATGGATCGTAATTTCCCAGCCAGGGATACCTGGCCCGTGCCGTTGTAGAATTGTGCGACGTCGTTATTTCCGTCGGATGTGCCGACTGTCATGGGATCACTTCCTCGCGATAATTGCGCACCGCAGCGGTCCCGGGTGAATTTACCCATTCCCGTGCCGTTTCGAGAAGTGGGGGGGGGAAAGCAAGGCCCGAGCGGGAAGAAAATACAAGAGAAAATAAAAAAAA
>NZ_JAHKNI010000030.1:0-14261 GCF_018860155.1 Nocardia albiluteola | reverse complement strand
GCCGGGGCCCGGGGTTAATGTCCCCTTACCGGTCCGTTTTCTTAATGTGCACCTTCGTACACTCGGCCGGTCGTGTACGAAGGTCCACTTCAAATTCCTCAATGAATCCGGTAAGAACTAATAGGCGCGCCGTGTTCCGTCCCATCGAACGCGAGGATCATAATGTCGGACTACCGATCAGAATCGGATTTCGATCACCATTCGGCGGAATACGCAGCCGATCCCTGGGCCGTGAATATCGCGATGAACACCCACGCTCCGGTGTCCTACAGCCGGCACCACGGCGGCTTCTGGCTGGTCGCCGGATTCGACGAGGTGTCCCAGGTGGCGCATCATCCGGAGCTGTTCTCCTCGGCACACGAGCTGCCCAATACGCCTGGTAGGCCGCTGGGCACCGTCGTCCCGCCCTCATCCTTCCGCGGCCTGCCGCTGGAGATCGATCCGCCCGAATACAACGAGTGGCGCAAGGCCCTCAATGTCTTCTTCTCCCCGCCCGCCGCGCGCCGCCTGCGGCCGCGCATTCAGCGGTACGCCTCGTGGTGCGTGGACAAGCACATCGAGAGCGGTGAGATCGACCTGGTCCTGGACCTGTCCAATCCGGTGCCCGCGCTGATCACCCTCGACATCCTTGGCCTGCCGATGGACGACTGGCGCCGGTACGCCGACGTGCTGCACGCGCTGGTCTACACCCATCCCGGCACCCCCGAATTCGACCGTGTCGAGGCCGATTTCGCCCATCTCATCGATACGATCCGCGCGTTGATCCCGAAGCGCCGCGCCCATCCGGGCGACGACTTCATCAGCTTCCTGACGCAGGTGGAGATCGCGGGGGAGAAGCTCGGCGACGAGGATGTCGTCGGGGTCTGCAATGCGGTAGTGCCCGGCGGGGTCGACACCACTACCGCCCTGCTCGCCTCGACCTTCGACCACCTCGATCGCCACCGGGACGCCAGGCGGCGGCTCATCGAATCGCCCGAGATGATTCCCCGCGTATGCGATGAATTCCTGCGGTATTTCACCCCGGTCATGGGAGCGGGCCGAACCGCCATGGCCGATACCAGCATCGGCGGCTGCCCCGTGCACAAGGGGGAACGGGTCCTGGTGTCCTGGGCCGCGGCGAATCTGGATGCCGAGGTCTTTCCCGATCCGGAGGTGCTCGACTTGGATCGGGACGCCGGCAAGCAGGCGGCATTCGGGATCGGCATCCATCGCTGCATCGGCCGGCATATCGCCCGCATGGATTTCGAGGTGGTGGTCGGCGAAGTGCTCACGCGCATGCCGGACTATCGGATCGTCGAGGGCGCCGCCGAGAAATATCCGACGGTGGGGCAGATCCACGGCTATATGCGGATGCCCGCGCGGTTCACGACCGGGGAGCGGGTCGGATCGGGCACATCGAGCGTCCCGCTGCCGGCAGACCTGCCGGATCGGTCCGGAATCTAGACGAGTAATGCAGGAGAGGACATGGCACAGCAGTCCAGAGTTATGCGCTTGGGGGCGATCATCGATGGTCCGGGTGGTCACATCGCCGCGTGGCGGCACCCGCTGGCCCGGCCGGACGCCCAGCTCGACTTCGACTTCCACCGCCGCAATGTGCTGACGCTCGAGCGCGGCGTATTCGACTGCGTCTTCGTCCCCGATGTCGTGGCACTGTGGGGCACCGATGTGGAACACCTGAGCAGGACCGCGCGCAACGAACACTTCGAGCCGCTCGCGCTGCTGTCCGCATTCGCCGCCGCCACCGAGCACATCGGTCTCGCGGCGACCGCGACGACGACCTACAACGACCCCTACGACATCGCTCGCAAGTTCGCCTCCCTGGATCACCTCAGCGGTGGCCGCGCCGGATGGAACGTGGTGACCTCGGCCGCGCCGTGGGAGTCGCGCAATTTCGGTTTCCCCGAACATATGGAGCACGATCTGCGCTACACCCGGGCGGACGAATTCATCGCGGTGACGAATCGGCTCTGGGCATCGGGCGCCGAACCGATCGACCACACCGGGCGCTTCTTCAGCGTGCGTGGTCCGCTCAATGTTGCGACGCCGCCGCAGGGCCGTCCGGTGATCTTTCAGGCGGGTGCGTCACCGGTGGGACGGGAATTCGCGGCTCGGCACGGGGAGGTGCTGTTCACCCGCCACACCCGATTGTCGGACGCCCAGGAGTTCTACGCCGATCTCAAGGCCCGGGCGGCCGCACACGGGCGCACTCCCGAGTCGATTCAGATCTGGGTCGGCCTGCAGCCGATCGTCGCCGCGACCGAGGCGGCCGCCCGCGATCGCCTGCGGGAACTGCAGGAGCTGATGCCCGATATCGTGGCGCTCCGGGCACTGCAGGATCAGCTCGGCGACGTGGACCTGACCGGCTATCCGCTGGACGGGCCCGTCCCGGAGCTACCGGTGTCCAATCACTCGCACAGCACCGCGCAACGTTGGATCGACCTGGCGCGCAGGGAGAATCTGACGCTGCGTCAGCTCTGCCTGCGCACGGCCGCGGACATCGTCACCGGCACGCCCGAACAGCTCGCCGACCATATGCAGGCCATGTTCACTCAGGGGGCGGCGGACGGGTTTATCGTCGACTTCCCCTATCTGCCAGGGTCTTTGGACGATTTTGTCGATCATGTCGTACCGGAGCTGCGGCGTCGGGGACTGGTGCGGACCGAATACACGGACGGGACGCTCCGGGACAATCTCGGCCTGGCGACGGCCTCGCTGGCAGGTGCGCGATGAGCATTGTGCTGTTCGGCCGGCTGGTGGCCGGTTCGGGTGAGAAATGCTGGGGTAGAACGGGATTCGTTCAGGCGATGGAGCAGGCCCGGGCGGCGCGCGAGGCCGGGATCGATGCCCTGCTGCTGTCCGACCGGCAGTCCGCGGGCCCCGACGGCCCGGCCGCGTTCGAGGCCGGCACGCTGGCGGCGGCCTTGGCGGTGGCGACCGACGGGATCGGGCTGGTGCCGTCGATCTCGACCGAACATCTGGCGCCCTATCACGTTGCGCGGCTGCTCGCCACGATCGATCAGTTCAGCGCGGGCTGGTCGGGCTGGGAGATCGGGGCGCCCGGTACGGCGGCCGACTCCGCCAACTATCACGCTCGCGACCTCGCCCCCGCGGCGTCCCAGCGGGCCCGTGCCGACGAGTTCGCCGGGGTGCTGGCCGGGCTCTGGGACAGCTTCGAGGACGACGCCTTTCTCCGAGACCGGGATTCGGGCATCTACTTCCGGCCCGAGCGGCTGCGCAGTCTCGATCATCGGGGCGAATATTTCGATGTGGCCGGCCCGCTCAATATCGCCCGCCCCCCGCAGGGGCATCCCGTGCAGGTTCGCCGCGTCACGTCGGGCGCCGACATCGCCTCGGCGGGCCGATTCGCCGACGTGGTGCTTCTGCCGTCCGAATTGTCCGGCGCCACAGCCGATCTCGATTGGGCGCTGATGGATGCCTGCCGTGCGGCCGGACGAACCCGGCAGGACGTGCGGCTGCTGGTGGAGCAGCGGGCCGGCATACCGGTCGATCGGCTGTTGCGGGCGGCCGAAACGGGACCCGCGGACGGCTTCGTCCTTGTCGCAGCCGCCGATGCCGCGCAGGCGATCGTGCTGGAGTTCGCGCACGCCGTGCGTCAGCGGATTCCCCAGGCGCCGGGTGACACACTGCGGGCGCGCCTGGGATTGCCGCGGCCGGCCGGTCGGTCGGCGGCGGCCTGACATGCCCGTCGCCCGGCCGGTGCCCGGCCGGGCGACGGGTCGCGGGTTCACTCGAGAAGATGGGACCGCAGCGCCCGGTGATCGTCCTCGGTCCAGCCGTGCCGCGTGAGCCACCGGCGCACCCCACCGAATCGT
The DNA here is from genome assembly GCF_018860155.1 of Nocardia albiluteola. GTDB lineage: Bacteria > Actinomycetota > Actinomycetes > Mycobacteriales > Mycobacteriaceae > Nocardia > Nocardia albiluteola. The sequence goes on along the minus strand of NZ_JAHKNI010000030.1, from coordinate 10,428 downwards.
TCGTCGATGGCGTCGAGCAGGTCGTGCATGTAGGCGGGCCGGGGGACCAGGCTCGACAGCGGCCTCGCGGCCATGTCGGCGGCGTACAGGGGATTGCTGCGCAGCCGCGCCACGATCTCGGTGATCCGCTCGCCGGATCGGACGTAATCCGCGACGATGGCGTCCCTGCTCACCCCGACCGCCTCCAGGGCGAGCGCGCAGACCACCCCGGTGCGGTCCTTGCCCACCGCGCAGTGCACGACGGTGGCGCCGGTGCCGCGCGCTATGATCCGCAGCGCCGCGACCACCGAATCGGGTCGCTCGGTGCAGTAGCGGAGGTAGTGGCCGGTCGAACCCATCGGCTTGGTTCGGCCGCGCTCGGCCGAAGTGTTCCAGGGTAGCGCCCTGCCGACATCGACCTTGTCCGGATGCGATGCCGATTCCGTTGCGGCACGTGGCTTTACGCCTCCCTCGGCGAACAGGGACAGCTGCTGGATCCGCACACCGGGAATATGCGTGAGCGGCCCGGGGCCGGTGCGCCGGACCTCCGCTGCACTGCGCAGATCGACGACGTCCCGGACGTTCAGCGATCGGGTGAGGAGTTCGACGTCGTCGGCGGTCAGATCCTGCAGGCTGCCCGCCCGGAGCAATCGGCCGTAGCGGGTGACACCGTTCGAGGTGGTGGTCAGCCCGCCCAGATCGCGGACGTTCACCGCGCCCTTCAGATCGATCCATGGGGCGGGGTTGTTCATCGTGACTCCTGGACCGTCGTGGGGAGCGGCAGTGGCCGCAGATCTGTGGCCTCCGATCGGCCGGAGCCGATCCATCGCGCGACCGGTCGATCGGGGGAGTAGGCGGGCCAGCCGGGATCGCCGCGGCGGGCCAGACCGACGAGCGCGCGCTGTTCCCGTGCTCCGACGACGCGGTCGGCGTCGGTGCCGTCGGGTCCCGCCGTGTCGCAGAACAGCGCCGAGGTGTCCGCGGCATGGACGGCGCGCCGGGCGATCGAAGGGTATCCGGCCAGATGCGAGGTGCTCGGGTGATAGTCGAATACCTGGGCCCAGCACGGTCCACCGGCCGTGTGCAGCGCGTTCAGCAGGCGTTCGGCCGGGCGGACGTAGAGTTCGGCCGAGAGCCGCGCAACCTTCTCCCGACGTGTCGGCTCATCTCCGGTGCCGAAACGTGCGGCGTAGGTGGTGTCGACCGCCGTGCCGCCCTGGACGATCTCCAGAATCCCCGCTTCCTCCGACGTGACCGACACCAGCACGGGAACGGTGGCCGTGCGGTCGGCGATCGCCCGCAGCGGTGCGGCCGGGACCAGATCGCCGTCGATCACCGCCTGATAGCGCACCGGACCGGTGCGCAGGGTCTGTGAATGGATATACCGCAGTGCCACATTCGTCGCATCCGGCAGATCGCCGGGGCCCTGCACGAGATCGCCCGCGGCGGTCAGGAATCGCCCGGAGAGCTCGGCCGCGTCGTCGGGGCGGTGCGCCAGCTCGGCGTGGCCGCTGTAGACCGCGGCCTGGTGGAACAGCCCGGCCGCCGCGGGTATGCCGAGCAGCGTCGCCACATCGGAGGCGCCGGTCGACAGCCCGAAGAGGGTCACATTGCCCGGATCGCCGCCGAATCCTGCGATATTGTCTCGAACCCATTCCAGCAGCAGAAGTTGGTCTCGCACACCGAGATTGGTGCTCATATCGAACTTCGGGTCCAGCCCGGCCAGCGGCAGCCAGCCCCAGGGGCCCAGGCGGTAGTTGGCCGTCACCACGACCAGGTCGTGCCTGCCCGCATATGCCCACGGATCGACTGTCCGCATCGTCCCGCCGACCATGTGCCGACCGGGATGGAACCACACCAGCACCGGTTGTCTCTCGGCGCGATCCGGTCGTGCCGACCAGATATTCAGGTTGAGGCACTCTTCGTGCTGTACCGCCTCCGGATACAGCGGGCTCCACCGCTGGGGCGTCACCTCCATGGGCACCTGCCAGCTGACCGGCCCCCACCGGGTGGTGTCGATCGGCTCGGCCGACGCCGCCGTCGCCGGGCGCGCCGGCTGAAAGCGCGCCGGAATACTGCCGTACGGAATTCCCCGCCAGTTCGGCACGCCGCGATCGAAAAATCCGCGTACGCGCCCCGAGGTCGTCTCGATCACGAACATGATGTCTCCTCGTCTCCGGAACTTACAGGCGCCGGGCGATTTGCACGAATGTCCCCGAGGAGGTTCGGACGCTGCCGCCCAGGTTCTCGATCACATCGCGCAGGCATTTCAGCAGAGCCGCGCGGCTATGGGGCGCCAGTCGCTGGTGATCACTGAACGTGCAGATCAGCCCGATCCAATCCTCGGTGCTCAAGGTCAGTTCCCAGCGATAGGTCCGCTGGCCCGCGGAAGCGAAATCAATATTATTCACCAGCGGGTCGCTGATACTTTCAGTACTTTTCTGCCTACCGCCGCCCACGGATGCTTCCGGTGCATATTTATTGTATATCTTAACGAACTCCTCGAGTATCGAATCTTCCAGGACGTGGAAGCTCCAGAAGCGTGCGATATGACCGCCGGAGGGCAGGATATTTGCCGCCTGGCGCGCGCCTCTCTCCGGATCTACCCAGTGCCAGGCATCGGCGCTCACGATCAAATCGAATCGCCGAGTTCCCGGATCCCAGGTCTCGAAGTTCGATATTTCTACAGGAATGCCCTTGTTTTGCGCTAGGCGAGCCATACGCTCGTCCGGCTCGATTCCAAGGGTAGGCAGGTCGCGGGCGGACAGTGCCGCAGCAGCTTTTCCGGTTCCGCATCCGACGTCGAGTACCGAGGTCGGTTTCAGCTGTTGCAGGTCGCTTATCAGCTCTTGCGGATAGTCCGGACGATACCTGTCGTAGCGCCCGGCCCCAGCGCCGAACGACTCCGCGCGCTCGCGGTCGCGATGGCGTGTGCTGAAGGACATGTCAACAAATCCTTTGCTCCTCGAACTGAAATGGCGCCAGGTGGTATTCGCGTCAGTTCATATCTATCTGTGGTGCGACCCGTTGTACAGTGAACCTTCGTACAGCGCTGCTGATGCCCCGGGAACTCCGGGTGATCGGCCTGTTATGATGCACAAACATTCTGCGCATGTGGAGGGGTTGTGACGGATCTTGATTCGGCTGCGGTGCGGGCATTCGTGACTGCGGTCGACGAGGGACAGTTCAGCAGTGCCGCGGTGATGTTGGGAATCACGCAGCAGGCAGTATCCAAGCGTATCGCCAAGCTCGAGAGCGATCTCGATGTGCGACTGTTCGACCGGTCGCGATCGGGGAACACGCTTACCGCCGCAGGTCTGGAGATGTTGCCGTACGCTCGGTCGATGCTGGCCGCCGCCGACAGGACGATAGCCGCGGCGCGGTCGGAGTTGCGACCGTTGCGAGTCGCGATCGTCAGTGAGCGGCAGGCGACCTCGCAGTCCGTGGAGTATTTTCTGGCGCGCAATCCGGAGTCGGATATCGAAATCATGATATCCAAAGCCTTTACCACCTCCCGGGATACGTTGCTGAGCGGTCGGGCCGATGTGGCGCTGGCCCGACCGCACGGCGGCCCGCGGTCCTTGCCGGCGGGAATCAGCGCCGTCCCGGCGTACGTGGAGCCCTTGTGCATGTTGGTCAACAAGAACCATCCGCTGGCGGCCAGGAAGTCGGTGGCATTGGCCGAAATCGAGCCCCATCCTGTTTGGGTACCGGGCGCTTCAGTATCCTCGGAGTGGGCCGACTACTTCCGGGAGCTGAGTGAATTCAGTGGTATTCGTGTTACGACCGGCTGGGAGCCGGACCTCGAGTCGGTACCAGGATCCAATGGTGACAACGGGAACAGTCTCCCGAGTCTGAAAACCATGCTTGAATGTATCGCGGTTTCCGACTCCCTGGCAACGTTCAGCGGCGATGGGTTTCTTCCTCCTTGGAACCCTCATATTCGGAGGTTGCCGATCACCGATCCCACCCCGGCGTATCCTTACGCGCTGCTGTGGAAGACTTCCAATGTTCACCCGACACTGCCGCATCTGATCGCTCACTTCCGCGAGAGCTACAATCGAGACACGGCAGCCGACTGCTGGATTCCCGAGGTGGACCGGGGCACTTTTTTATCGTGATCTTTCGTTCACCCGAGCCCTGCTGTTGTCCAGTAGCGCGATTGTATCGGCGGTGGTGCCGAGTTCGCCCAGCTGGGGAAATATTTGTTCTATGCACGTACTCATGCGCCTGCAGCGTGAAATCGGCCATCGTGGCCGGTGGTACGGGTGTCCGTAGGTGAGTCGGATCGCATCGCCTTCGAGTGGTCGGGAAATATCAACGCCGTCGATCTCCGCGCCGATGCGCCCGGTGACAGGGTGAACGGTGATGTCAGTCATTGCGCGGTGCGTCCTGGAGTTCCCTGCTATTCGGATCGATCGAGGTTCGACTAGCGTTATATCGCGATTTCAGATATAGCCGGGTCGGATGCCGATGTATAGTGCACCTTTGTACAGTCCGTTCGCAGACGTACCAAAGTGCACTTTGCGCTTTCGCAGCTACCGGTGAAAATGGACAATCATCAGGTGTCCAGTGTTTGGCTGTGGGAGGACGAGATAATGTCGGAGGGCTCGCCGCCACCCCTCGTCGATGTGAAAGTCATCGATATCGCAACCCTGCTCGCGGCGCCGTTCGCTGCGGCCATGCTGGCTGATTTCGGCGCCGAGGTGATCAAGATCGAGCATCCCTCAGGAGATCCGCTGCGCGGTTACGGCCACCACTGTGACGACGTTCCGCTGCTGTGGAAGGTGGTCAACCGCAACAAGAAGAGCGTGGTCCTGGATCTAAAGGATCCGGAAAACCGCGAGAAATTTCTCGGTCTCATCGCCGACGCCGATGTGCTGATAGAGAACTTTCGGCCCGGCACGCTGGAACGCTGGGGAATTGCTCCCGATGTGATGCATCGGGTCAATCCGCAATTGGTCATCACCCGCGTAACCGGATTCGGGCAGGACGGCCCCTACGCGGGCCGTCCTGGGTTCGGCACCTTGGCCGAAGCCATGAGTGGCCTCGCGGCGATATCGGGCGATCGCGACGGCCCGCCCCTGTTACCGGCGATTCCACTGGCCGATGCGCTGGCGGGGATGCAAGCGGCCTGCGCGACGCTGATCGCCCTCCATGCTCGCCGGAGCCTGGGCCGAGGACAAGTGGCTGACGTGGCGATCACCGAATCAATGATCGCGGCGATGGGTGCGCAGGTGACCGCCTACGAGAAACTGGGGCTCAAACCGCAGCGTGTCGGAAATGGATCGGACAATACCGCCCCTCGCAACGTGTACCGGTGTGCGGACGGCCGCTGGGTGGCAGTTTCGGCACCTGCGCTATCGGTGGCTGAGCGAATCGTCCGGCTTGTGGGGAGGCCCGAGTTGACCGACGAACCGTGGTTCGCCTCCGGGCGCGGCCGGGTGCTGCATCGGGAGATGCTCGACGATGTGGTCGGGCAATGGATCGGGCGGATTTCTCGCGACGAGGTGATCACCGCATTCGAAGCGGCCGGCGCAGCGGTCGCGCCAATCTACGAGGTCGACGACATTCTGCGGGATCCACATTTTCAGGCGCGGCGCACGACGGTGCGTGTGCCCGACAGTGAGCTCGGAAGCATCTGCATGCCGAATGTGGCGTTCCGGTTGTCTGCGACCCCGGGCCGGATCCGGTGGACGGGCCCGCGCTTGGGCGAGCATACCGATGATGTCCTGAACGGAGGCCACCGATGACCACCACCGTCGAGGATCAGCGCTGGCAACTGCTGGATCCGTCGATCGATCCCGCCGACCCCGATGAATACCTTCGCACCGCGATTCGGTGGCATTTCGGTGCCGACACCGGGGCGCCGTTCTGGCTGCGGCGGATGAGGCAGCTGGATTTCGATCCGCTGTCCGATATACGAACATTCGAGGATCTTCGGCGCTTCCCGAATATCGTGGACGAGCTGCGCACCGTTGCAGTCGAGGACCTTGTACCGCGTGGATACGGTCCCAACCCGCCAGCTCCTCGGGTATTCGAAAGCGGTGGGACGACTGGCGCGCCGAAGCGTGCGATCCTCATGCCCGACTGGATCTCCAGTGCGGTGGATCGGATGCTGCGGGGACCGCAGTTCGAGGGTCGGGAACCGTCCAATATTCTGGTGCTCACACCGACCGGACCGCACAAGATCGGCAGTATGTACGATTACATTGCCGAACGCCAGAATACAATAAAGTTCTGTATTGATATGGATCCGAGGTGGGTAAAGAAACTTGTCGCCGACAACAGGTCTGATCAGGCTGCGGCGTATGTTCAGCATATTCTCGATCAGGCAGACCATATTCTGGCGACCCAGCGTGTAGGCCTGGTGGTTACTACGCCACCGGTACTGCGTGCAATTATTCATAGGCCGAGGCTGGTCGAGCTCATAAATACTAAGGTTGATTTGATTTTCTGGGGCGGCGCGCATATGACCGTCGACGAGCGATTCATGCTGCGTCACGAGTACTTTTCGAACGTTCGCATGATAAGCAGATACGGTAGCTTGATGATCCTGGAGAGCGCCACGGAGCGTCCGGGATCGAGCGCCGACGAAGATATCATCTACGATCCACGCAGCCCCGTGGTGACATTCGGGGTGATCGATCCCGCGACTGGGCGGCCGGTCGATTATGGCGAACGCGGCCAGATTGTGATGAATCATGTCAGTAAAGGCATGTTTCTGCCGAACAACCTCGAGCGTGACACAGTGATCCGTGTCCGTGGACGTACTGGGCAGATCGGTGATTCCGTATCTTCTCCTGCGCCGGTCGAAACTTTCGGTGGCGAAATGGTCATAGAGGGTGTCTATTGATGCTGCTGGAATGTGCATCGGCGGCTGCTGGAAGGAACAAGAATTATGACAATATCGTCGGCGCTTCGGATCCTTGTCATGTCTATTGCGGCGCTCGCATCGGCCTCATGTGCAAATGGGGTCGGCGCCACACCGAGCAGGTCCGTCGCACCTATCGATCTCGCCGCATTGCCCCAGGAGTCGCTGACGGTGCAGTCCATGATACCGGCGACGGCGGTCGAATTCCCTGTGACCAGCCCGGATTTGGCGAATGGTAAGTCGTTTCCGATCTCCGAAATGGCCGGGCCATCGAACCATTGCAGCGGAGCGGGAGCTGACCAGGTGCCGCGAATCCGATGGGGTAGCCCGCCGGTTCGGACGAAAAGCCTCGCGGTCACCATGTTCGATCCAGACGCGGCCAGCGGTTCCGGGCTCTGGCACTGGATAGTGTGGAATATTCCGCCGACCGCTACGAGTGTCGGCGACCGACTTCCTCCAGCGGCCGTAGTGGGAATCAACGATATGAATATTCATGGCTACGTGGGTCCGTGCCCGCCGCCTGGGGATGCGGCACACCACTATCGGATCTCTGTACTTGCCTTGGATACGTCGGAGCTTGCCATGCCTGACGATGCGCGGCCGGTACAAGTCGGCTTGATGATGCACGCACATATCGTCGGGTTTGGGCAACTCACGGCGACAGCTCAGCGCTGAGCCACAGTCGGTGGATCTTCGTCGATCTGACAGCGGTGCGGAGATGCGGGCGGCGCGGCGACCTTCTACCTGCCGATAGCGAAAGGGCTCGGTTCCGTCGTGGACGTTCTTGCCATCCAGTACCCGGGTAGGCAAGACCGGCTCCGCGAACCAGGCATCACCGACTTGGCTTACCTCGCTGATCTCATCGCCGCCGAATTGGCCTGCCTTGACGATGGCCTGCCAGCCGTATTCTTCGGCCATAGTATGGGAGCGATTCTTGCCTTCGAGGTCGCATGGCGGCTCGAGAACAGTGGGCGAGTGCCTCGTTCCGAAAGGTTGGCGGCGTAACCGGGTGTCGCTTTGATCGCTGGCGTTCGGCTGATGATGCTGGCTACCTGAGGCGGTGCCGATGGCCAGGAAGCCTGAAGCGTTCATGCGTGCGGTGCCCCCACCGGCAGAAGGGCGGGAGTTACAGCGGATTGCGAAGCGCGCTGTAAACGACCTGTGCGGGTGCGGCGTGCGAACGTGGTGTTGGCCTCGTAGCAGCGTCAGTCAGTGCCGCTGATCGCGAAGCTGATGCAGGGTACCGAAGACTACGTGCGTGGGAGTGATCCACGACTTCAACGACCACGGGTTCGCGGCGCTGGACCCAAAATGGAGCTGGGGCAGACCGAGCAAGACCGATATGGCCACGCGAGAGCCTATCGGTCAGATCGCCCGGTGCTGTCCACACGCCCCTGGGTGGCCCCTGGTCGCCGAGTTGGAGAAGGTGTTCGCCGTGGCCGGCGGTCCGCCGCGAGCGCCGCGGATGGACAACGGGCTGGAGATGATTTCCCATGCGCTGCAACAGTTCTGCGCTGACCATGTGGGTATCGTCTACATCCCGCCGGATCCCCAGAAAGAACAGCAGCCGCGCGGCACACGGCCACCCCAACTCACCCGGACGTCGGGGCACACGATAGTCGCCGTGGCCGACCAGCAGGTGTGCGGGTCTGTCACCACCGGAAGCGAACTCGGACATTCGTTTTCGTCCTTCGTCGCTGAGCTGGTCAGAGTCGGCTGGGGTCGTTGGGAACCAGTGGATGCGGTTCCCCGGTGAGGACCGACACGGCTAGTGCGACTTCCTCGACGGAGGCGCGAGTGTAAGAGCGTGTCTGAAACTCTGGGAGGGAGGTTGGCGCGTCCGCAAGAATGTTGTGTCCGGAGCGGCAGCACAGGCAGCGACAGTTGTGACATCATGTGCCCATGAAGCGATTTACGAAGGAGGATGGCGCGTAAGCGGCCGTCCCAGCTCCGTGCCGTCGGCCGTACCTCTCGGAGGCAGCCGCGCAGAGCGTCAGAACCTGGTCTTGCACGTGGCTCCGGCATGCTCGCAGCCGCAGTCGCCCGTTTGGAACGTGACCGGCTCTGGTCCGGCGCAGTGGCACAAGCCCTTCGCCAGTGGTCGCGGATAGCCCATCGTCGCGGTGTCACGCTCTCCGGCGGCTGCGGCTGCCCGTTGTGCAATCCCTTCTACAAGACCGAGGAACGCGCAGTCCTCGAAATCGCCCTGCACGCCCTGCCTCATCAAGCGGCACGCGACCTACGACGCTTGGTCGAACCGCTCGATGAGCTCTATATCGCACACACTTGGCCCGACCCCTCCGCCCCGCCCGACGACGGGTGGTGGGCACGGCGATGCCGGGGCTGACTTCTCCGATCAAGCATCTCGAACGTGGCGGGACGAGAGTTCCTCATCCACAGGTCTGAAACTCTGGGTTCGGTCGGCGTGTGACGCGGGGATGCCGGGGGCTCCCGGTAGGAGTGGTGGTTGCGAAGCCTTCCGTTCCTCCGAGAGCCCGTGTGTCAGTGTCGCTTACCTGTGTTTGTTCATCGTGCCCGACCCACCGCGAGTCACCCGTGTCGTTGCCGAAGTGCCCTTTTTACCCGTCTTCTTCGTCGCTCGACGACGAGTGGGAGATCCTGCAGCGGTTGCTGCCGCCACCGGGCAGCGCCAAGGGCAAGGGTGGGCGACCGGAGAAACATCCCCGCCGTCTAGTGCTCGATGCCATCTTCTACGTCGTGCGCGGCGGTATCGCATGGCGACAGATGCCCCGCGATTTCCCGCCGGCCAAGACGGTCTACGCCATCTTCCGCCGATGGGCGAAAGCCGGTGTGTGGCAACAGGTCCACGATGCGCTCAGGGATTGTGTCCGGATTGCGGCAGGCCGTAGCCCGCTACCGACTGCGGCGATCATCGACTCCCAAACCGTGCGCGGCGCGGACACCGTCCCCAACATCGGCGCCGGTTACGACGCGGGTAAGAAGACCAAGGGCCGCAAGCGTCATATCGCGACCGACACGCTCGGACTGTTGCTCGCCGTCGTCGTCACACCGGCCGACATCCAAGACCGCGACGGTGCCCACCGGCTCCTGGCAGCGCTACGCGCCCGATTCACGACAGTGTCCCATGTCTGGGCCGATGGCGGCTATGCCGGGCGACTGGTGACCTGGGCATTTCGGGTTCTCGCGCTAACCGTGGAGGTCGTCAAACGATGCGACGACATCAAGGGATTCGTTATTTTGCCGCGCCGTTGGGTTGTGGAACGAACATTCGGGTGGATCACCAAGCATCGCCGCTGCGTCCGCGATTACGAGACTCTGCCCGAACACCATGAAGCGATGGTCCAACTCGCCATGATCCGCACCATGACCCGACGCCTCGCTCGCACCACCGACGAGAACCTATGAGTTTTCAGACACGCTCTAGGTGCCGTGGCCGCGCCGATCAGGCGTCGGGTGCCGGTTTCCCCGTGGATGGTCAGCTCGGCCGCGCGTTCCATGGCCGCGGCGGCGGCGGCATGGTCCGCGCGTCCGTATGCCCGTGTGGCCGCGGACTCCAGGTCGTCGGCGATGGTGTCGTCCGCACTGGTGGCCGC
>NZ_JAHKNI010000003.1 GCF_018860155.1 Nocardia albiluteola | reverse complement strand
ACGAACACATCCGGTTTACGAGCCACCGGCACCACCTCCACCGGCAGCATCGCCGGTCACCGGCCGATGATCAACCCGCCACCCCGACTGCGGGTTTCAGCATCAACCTTTCAGGACACGGCACTAGCTTCCGGCGCCGCGCATCTGGACCTTCTCTGCACCAACCGGTCAGGCGGTATCGATCCACGGTCGAGCTGGCAGGGCGTTGAGCTGCCGGGTCAATTCGTCAGCAGCGGCGACGAGTTGGCCTCTGGTTACCGGCAGATCGAGGGTGAACTTCTCACCCGGGGTAGTGCTATGCGACCACGGTGGTGCCCCTTCGGCGGCGAAGTGGACGCGGATTACCGGTTTGGCTGGCTGGGATTCGGCGATAGAGAATCCGAGTAACGGTTCGAGGAACCACAGGTCCGATTCCGCTGGGTCAGCGACGTTGTGCGGGCTGCGGCTACCGTCGGCGGCGATGCGCAGCCAGCTGGCGAGCTCGCGGGCCTCGTTTATCAGTAGGCAAGGATCGGTGAAGCCCCAGTTGTTGTCGCCCAAGTCGATATGCACGGAGATGACGAGCCATCGATCATCCCATTCACCAGTGTTGGCCGGAAACTGCCAGCGCAGTGGGTCCAGATCGATCGTGACGCCACTGTGGCCTGTGATGCGCATCTGGGGATGGTAGACGCTCAGGAGCGCCACCAGCGCCTGAATTTCCCTGCCCTGCTGACTTGTGGAGTTGCCGCATGAGTACCGCGCCGTAGATCGAGTGGACCGAGGTTCTCTGCACTACGCGGAAGTCGGCGGTGGCCTGATGGGTCTGAGATCTTTTGGCGCGCAGGAAGTTCAGGGTGAGTTCGAGTCCTTCGACTTCACCGCGCCATCCCTCCTCGTTCGCGCGGCGCCGGCGGGCGAGGAGGTCTTCTTCGAGTTCGTCGAGCCGGGGCAGCATTTTCGGGTCGACCGACAGCATCGGGCAACGGACGCATGCGAATTCATGAGCGCACCCGGTGCCGTAGGGGCGTCCGCACGAGCCCAGCTCGACGCGGCGCTTGTCGAAATGCTCTTGGAATTCCAACCATTCGTCATCGGTGGGCTTGCGATACTCGTCGGCGGGCCGCTGGGCTCGGCGGCGCTCGACGAACTGCTGGTAGTGGGCGATGACGTCGTCGTCGAAGACCGCGACGTAGCCGCGCGATCACCCGGTATCCGGTGTTCGTCAGGCCCGCCGATCGAGGCAGCGCAATCATGCTGTGGCTGCCTCGAGACGTAGTGTCGACTCGGTGGCCGGCGTGCGGAGAAACCGCTCCAGCCAACGGATCCGGCTGCCGTACTTGGCCGGATATGCGGCATCGATCCGGGAGTTGAGACCGCGATCCCGGACCGGCTCGAGCGTCACATCCGCGGACAATCCATCGGCACGAATATGTGCGAAGTGATGCTCGATGGCATGCCAGTACCATCGCGCATTGAGGCCGTCTGCTGCCCGAATGTACAGGTCGCGGTCGACTCGGACGACCCAGATGGGCGTCAATTTCCGGAGCGATCCATCGGGGCGCGTGGTGCTGATCCGGATTTCTTCGGATTTGGCGATTCGTTCCAGCTGGGCGCCGCGCCACGCCATGTCGTCCTCCTGTCCGTGGTTGGATTCGACGGTGTGTGAGCGAGCGTGGCTGTGACATCACGCGAACAGGTGAGGGAAAAGCTCGGCACGGTGTTCGAGACTGAACTCGATGTCATCACGAGCACTCGGCGCGGCGCCGGGTGAATGGACAGCGAGAATTCGATCGAGGAGGAGCCGCCATGCCCATGATCGATGTGTACGCGGTCGAAAACGCCGGTGCGCTGGACCGGGACGAGGAGTTGGTCGCGGCGGCGCGCGCCCAACTCGCGGAGATCGCAGCCGGCCGGGCCTGACGCCCGACATTACCGCGGCGGCAGCGGACGAGCGGGGCTCCTTGTCCGAAAGTCCCTGCGCTGCAATATGAATCAATTGCGCGAACCCTTTCAGGAGTCAGGCATGGATGCAGTCATCATCGACGCTGTCCGCACACCGATCGGCAGAGGAAAATCCAACGGTGCAGGTCAGTTCTTGCCGGCAGCGGCACGGAGGGGTTCGCCGCCGGAATTCCGTGCGATGGTGATCTGAAGGCAGCAGCGCGGGGTAAAGCCGGCGGTGCCGTGAGTCCAGGAGGAGGTGGCCGTGAACGCCAGGTTCGAGACCAGACCGTCACACCGCAGCCGCGAGTCGGGTGCCGGGTCGTGGCATGTGATTGTGCTACCGGGTGGCGGATACAGCATGCACGCCGCACATGAGGCCGAGCCGATCGTCGACTGGCTCGCTACCTTCGGTGTGTCGGCAAGCGCCTTCCGTTACCCGCTCAACACACGGCATCCAGGGCCCTTACTGGCGCTGCAAGACGAGATCCAGCGCCGCCGCGCTGCGGGCGCGAGTCGGATCGGTGTCATCGGTTTCTCGGCCGGCGGGCATCTTGCCGGGCTCGCCGCGCTCACTCCGACCACCGACATCCGCCAGTCGGTAGAATTCGCTGTTCTCGGTTACCCAATCACCTCGATGGAAACCGAGACCTACAAACCTTCACAGCTCATACTGCTCGGCGAGAATCCGTCACCGGAGCTGCGTCGCGCGACTTCACTCGACAAAATGGTCACGGCATCCGCCCCGCCCTTCTTCCTCTGGCACACCGCGGAGGACGCCTATGTTCCACCCGAGCACACCTACCGCCTGGCCGCCGCGCTGGCCGCGCACCAGGTGCCGCACACAGCCCATGTATTCGCACATGGGCCCCACAGCCTCGGCCTTGCCGAGGGTGCTGGCGACACTGCCGCCTGGACGGCTCTGGCAGCCTCGTGGATCACCGAGCAGATCGGTGTACCCGCCCATGTTCGGTGACCGCTTTCAATTTGGGCGCCAGGGAAACCCGGCGTGGACCGCCGCCACCCCGCTTGCCGACGACCAGCTCGCGAAGCTGGCGGCGCTGGGCGCGGAGCAGACGATCACCGCTGGTGAAGTGTTGTTCGAGGCCGGAGACGACTCCTACGACCTCTTCGTTGTCCTCGAGGGTTCCGCGAGCATCGTGGAGCGACGCGGCGAATCGGAAGAGCACGTCGTCGCAACCTACGGCCCCTCGGAGTTCCTCGGCGAGATCGGCATGTTGACCGGGGAACGGTCACGCTTCGCCGGGGTTTCGACGACAGCGGGCCGAGTCATCCGGGTGCCGCTTCCCCAGGTCCGAGAACTCATAGCGCAAGACCCTCAGCTCAGCGAGATCATTTTGCACACGTTCCTCGAGAGACGGGCGAATCTCCAGCGCAAGGGAGCGGGGCTGACCCTGATCGGCTCTCGTTACGACGAACGGCTCCGTGCGCTGCTCCAGCGGTTTTCACTCAGCCGCGTCGCGGTCCACTGGATCGATCTCGAGGAAGATCCCGATGCCGAGACGGTGTTGCGCGAACTGCAAGTCCCCGTGGCGGACCTGCCCATCGTCCTGATCCCCGGCCGACCGCTGCTGCGCAATCCCCAGCCGGCGGATCTCACCGCCGAGTTCGGTGAACCAGCCGCCGAAGTGGCCGACGAAGACAGTGAAGCCTGCGATCTGCTGGTAGTGGGCGGAGGGCCGGGCGGTTTGGCTGCCGCGGTGTACGGCGCGTCCGAAGGACTCCGGACCGTCCTGCTCGACGCCGCGGCGTTCGGCGGCCAGGCCGGTACATCGTCGAGGATCGAGAACTATCTCGGATTCCCGGCCGGTCTTTCCGGTGCGGAGCTGGCCGCGCGGGGAGCCCTGCAGGCCGACAAGTTCGGCGTGCGACTGCATCGCAACGCTCGAGTCGCAGCTTTCTCCAGTAGCGCCGGAAAGTATTGTGTGACTTGCGATGACGGACGCATGTTCAAGGCTCGCGACGTTATTGTCGCCACTGGCGTCGAATATCGTCGCCTGCGCGTACCGGGTATCGAAGCGTGGGAGGGCAACGGTGTCCACTACGCCGCGACCGTCACCGAGGCTCAGCACTACCTCGGGCGGCCGGTGGCCGTCATCGGCGGCGCGAATTCCGCCGGACAGGCAGCGATGTTCCTCTCGCGAACCTCGGCTGCCGTTCATCTCCTGGTGCGTGGAGAAGACCTGGACCATTCGATGTCGCGCTATCTGATAGACGCGATCACCGCCAACCCCAAAGTTCACGTGCGGACCAGGACCGAGGCCACGGCCCTGCACGCCGACTCGGCCATCACCGGACTCGGCCTGATAGACCGCCGATCGGGCAACCGCTCGACCCTCGACGTCAGTGCCGCCTTCGTGTTCATCGGCGCGACACCGTGCACATCCTGGCTCGATGGTCAGCTGGCGACCGACCGTGACGGCTTCATTCTCACGGGATACGACCTGAAAGCGGCGTGGACGCAGGATCGAGAACCGCTGCCGTTCGAATCAAGCGAGCCGGGTGTGTTCTGCATCGGAGACGTGCGCAGTGGGAGCGTCAAACGTGTGGCGTCCGCCGTCGGCGAGGGCTCTGCGGCGGTGCGGCTGGTCTTCGAGCGACGCCGCATTTCCGGTGCCGATGTTTTCTGACCGCTGCGCAAGGTCACCGCCCGAACGTGACGAGTGCCGTCGAGCTGCAGGTAAGCGCGGGCAACGGCGGGAATGTTTGCGGCACAGCCGGTTTGATTCGGACGAGTGCCGCTGCATCACCCGAACGGGTGATGCACATGCTGTCGCGGACCGGGCAGGCTGATATTTGTCCGGGGCCGTGAGTCCCGAATCAGAAGTTGTTTACGACAAGGAGCTGTTCGATGGTCAAGAGTGATGAATCGGTCATGACGGTCGACCAGGCGCGGCAGATTTCCGCCCCGCTCTATTCGGCTCTGAACAGGCCCTCGGAAAAGGACGTTTCCGCGCTGCTGGCCGCAGCGTGCAACGACGACTACCGGTCCTACCACACGAACCAGGATTTTCTGACTCGTGACCAGTTGGCCGATGTGTTCAAGAGCATGGGCGAGGCCGTTCCCGATCTGGCCTGGGAGGTGGTCGACATACATGTGGTCGACAACATGATGATCGTGCGTGGCGAGGCGACAGGCACGCCGGTGGCGCAGTTCTGGGGTATGGAGCCGACCGGAAAGTCCTTCCGCACAATGGCAATCGACCTGTTCACGGTCCGTGACGGAAAGCTCGCGACCGGCTACCACGTCGAGAATTGGACAACGGCGCTCGAACAGCTGCGCGCCTCCTAGCTCTGCTCCCAGCGCAACTGTTCGGCGCCGAGTCTTCGGATTCAACGCCGCTCAATTCCGTACAGATCACAGAAAGTTCAGACATGGGCACCTCATCTACGACCGAACACCAAACCCGCAGGCTGCTGGTGGCGTTGCCCCAGCCTTACCTCGATACGCTGGAAATATTCGAAAAGCTGGTTCCTCCAGTGGATTCCGCCGCGTACGAAAAGGCGGGATCCTGGGACGAAGTCCTCGAGATCGCGGCGCTCGCCGCTCCCCACGGATTTATGCGCTACTACCGAGGCGATGTCGATTCCGCCATGGCGGGCTCGCCGTCCAAATGGCGGGCCACGCAGTATCTGATGGGAAATCACACGATCGCCGAACGCATGTTCCGGCACGATCCAGCGGTCATGCTGCACGCGCCCCTGCGGATCCTGGTGTTCGTCGGTCCCGACGGCGGAACGACATTGGCTGTCGATCAGCCCAGCCTGTTATTCGCCAGCTTCGACGATCCCGTCATCGATTCGGTTGGTCGTGAACTCGACGGCCTCTTGGCCACCCTCATTCAATTGCTCGGCGGCGAGGCGCCGCCGGAGCTCCTGGCAGCCACTGCGTCGCAGTAGAACGTTCGGTAGGGGTCCTCCGTGACATAGCCGGTAGTCGCCGTTCCCGGCGGGCACCATCGGATCCCTTGGCCCTCAGCCGTCGACGACTTCGATGTCGCTGAGGGACATGCCGATCAGGACTGGCTCGGCGGCACTACCATCGGCGAGGCGCGGCACGATTTCCCGTCGCGTCGGGAAGGGGACGCCGTCGACGGTCTTGTAACCGGACAGCACGTGGGCGAACGCCTTTGGCCGCTCGCCGACCATACGTTTCTCCGGCGCGGTGAATACGTAGAATCCCAGCGGAACGGGCTCGAGCTGACTCGACATGGCTGGTGGTGTCCTTCCGGTGAGTATCGGATCGGCGTCACCACGGGAGGTGATTCCGCTAAGACCGTGTCTCATGTCGTTGATTTCGCCTTCGCCAGCTTCTTGTAGCAGGTGAGTGCGACAGCGAGGGTCAGGAAGGCGCAGAAGTGGATACCTTTGCGCTCGAACCGCAGGTTAAGCCTGTGGTATCCGGTGAGCCACGAAATGGTTCTTTCTATGACCCAGCGGTGGGCTCCGAGGCGCTGGGAGGATTCGACGCCCTTCCGGGCGATCCGGACTGCGATACCGCGGTCTCGGACCCATCGGCGCAGCTCGGCATGGTCGTAAGCCTTGTCCGCGTGCAGCTTTGCGGGCCTGCGGCGACGAGGACCACGGCGGGAACGGGCTGGCGGGATCGCTTTGACCAGCGGCTTGAGGGCTTCGGCGTCATTGGTGTTGGCCGCCGAAACACCCACAGCCACAGGGACTCCTGCACGGTCGGACAGCACATTCAGTTTCGAACCGGATTTGCCGCGATCGACCGGATTCGGTCCGGTCAGATCGCCCCCTTTTTCGCTCGTACCGACGCCGCGTCGATCACTGCTCGCGACCAGTCAATCAAACCTTGATTACCAAGTTCGTCAAGCACGGCCCGGTGTAGTCGCCGCCATACTCCGGCCTGTGTCCAAACGGTGAGTCGGTGGTGGGCAGTCGCCACACTCACGCCGAACGACGGTGGCAGCATCCGCCACGCACACCCGCTGATCAGCACGTACACGACCGCGGTGAACACCGCGCGTCGATCCACCGGCGCACGGCCGCCGCCCTGCCGATGGAACACCGCGCGTTGATCCACCGGCGCACGGCCGCCGCCCTGCCGACGAGGGGTGAACACCGGCAACAGCGGCTCCGTCAGCTCCCACAAACCATCCGGTACAAGATATTTCGACAACTCTCGCGGCACGGCCGCCAATCATCCTGGCCTTCAGCGGGTACGGGCGACGCCGCACCTCCCAGCATCGGCGAGAGCTTGGGATCGCCCTGGTTATCCGTCGTTCAACGACAAGAACGTGACGATGATGCCGGCACCTACACCCATCAAGGCCATGCTCGCGGTGTGTCTGGTCAGCGGATCGTGGGGCCACGCATCAGGCCAGCCGTTCTCCCAGCTCTCGGCGAGGGCGAAGTTGCAGTTGCTCCACCACGACACCCGTGGCCCCAGTAGGTCGATCGCCTGTTCAAGTGCTGCTCCTACGTCCGCCGCACTCCACGTGCCGGCAGGATGGAAGAACTCCATATCGGAAGTGCACATCGCGACGAGCAGTCCCAGCAACCGATCGGAGTCGAGAGCAGCTGGCTTCAGTACCGATGCAAGACCTTCGACGGTATCGGGCCGGGGAGGATCCGGATCATGCCGCGGCGGCAATACTGGAGACCGGGCCGAATCAGCCCGAAGGATCAGCCGATACAACGGCCCGGCGAATGGCTCACCGAAATCGTCATCGACCGACACCAGTGCGACGCCATCTCGACCATCGGCGTCGATCACAGGGCTCAGCAACTCGTTGATCTCAGCAGCACCGACCACCGGCCAGACGATAATCCGGCTATCGTGCTCGCGGGTCATCGCGCTCGCCACCGCTGAGGAGCTCAGTGAACACCGCGAATGCACGAGTCACTCAACGAATCGCAACCATGTGAGACACAGCCTAAGTCATCGACACGAGAACCCGATATTCCCGAAGACCACAAATCTGGGCATGACAATCGGACCCGCACAGATCTTGCTCCAAGAGCTACTCAGATACCCAAGGACTTTCCGAATCGGAACTGTAACGAAACCATGCAATATCGCCAATACTTGGTTTCTCAGCGGGTGGGGTAATCGATATCCCCTGAAGTGCCCTGTGGATCATATAATTAGGATCTTTCATCGATTCAGACAAATCATCTGGCATTGGCCGCAACGAGGGCCAGACATCCTCCCCCCTACCAGTACACAACCCTTTTCCGGAAACTATTTCATCAAAGTGATCAACCATACGCTCCGCCAATGGGTTCATTGAATCCATAAGGATGGAAAGATATTCGTTCAGAAAGCTTTCATGTACGACATCGAAGTACCTTACATCGGTTGAAAATGCTTCACCCTCGTCACCCACTGGCTCCAAGTGAGTGACCCTGAACCAAGGAAAAGATAGGAGATGGGGAACTTCTTCATGTACCGTCACGCCAATCAATGGAGCACGGATTACCGCGAGGCAACAATTTATTTCAAAGCCAGAACGTTTATAACTTCCCCCTTGAGCGATGGACTCCAAGTAGTCCACAGCCTTCAAGAGCGGGAGTGTGATTGCCCGATAAGACTCCTCGCCAGAGAGCTCAAGCTTTGGCTTTCTCATCATTTTCGAAATCGAGATTGCCCATGGCATATCCGCATCAAAGAATGGATAATCGAATACAGAAAAAACATCATGAAGCGGCATACTATATGGGACCGCTTGCCCCTCTTTCTCGTCGACATGCATTAGACTCATGAGCGAATTCTTTGAACACGACATGCGCATCAATCGCAGATTCTGAGGCGGGTCCTCCCTAAGGAAAAACACGTAAGGGAGTTCACTCTGCTTGCACTCAACGACGAGATTCAATCTTGGATATCGCCCGTGTCTATCGTCCCGATCTCCAAGAGGAATCCGCGCTAAGATATCGATTGATCTGGCTTGCCCCGTGTCCGCATCGATGTACGACCACTCTTCTTGAATGGACGGATGATGCGCCTTTTCGGACAGCTTCGAACGTAGACGATCCGCAACTACCGCTTGGAACGGATACCCAGATCGCGAGACCGCACTATGGAGATCTTCCCCCGTTACTCCCGCCCCCAGCAGCGCATAGGGAGGCGTATCATCACCAGCTGACACCATGTTGCTCACCACACCATAATGGCATGCGTAGGGAAAAACCGCATCTTATTTAACCCATACAGCCCACGTCAGATAACCAGGTCTCCCACACCCGCTGGTTGCAGAACTTCAGAGACTCATCAGCAAACACTAAACCTAAGACCATCTCCGGTTGCATAGCGATGCGCGACTCCATGATTCCGGCCTGAAGGCAAGTTGCTTACATTCGTGCGATCAGCGTGCCGATTGGGAGACGATCCACCAGATAGCGCAATTAGGGAACAAATCGAGCATGCGGGAACTTTGCAGCAAGATAGTTTCGCAGGGCTTCCCATTTCGCGGCCCCATGTACCACCAATTGCTTACGCATTAGACAGCCCTCCAACTCCTCCGGAAATCTTCTGGAGTCACTCATTGCGAAGTATCGCGGAAGATATATATGCACTTCACTACAGGTCTCAAAGACCTCACTCGACCGAAGGTTTCCCCAATGAGCACTACATGGAAAGTATTGACTGTCATCCCTGGTAAAATCAACAATATTCCACGTATTTAGGCCACGATCCCAGTGGTGAACCACTTCAAGCCTGCCCGCTTCTTCGTTACGAAATGCTTCCAAGGCTGCCGTACCACCACCATGACACTCGGAGGCTAATAGGTCCGAGATACCGAACCTAGCACCACGAAAACTCAGCTGGATACCGAAGTCTTGCGATTTCAGTTCAACTTTGCGCGCACGCCCGTGTTCAAAAGCATTTATCGTCAACTCATACAGAAGATAGTGAATCTTTTCATCGGTCGCCGGACTCCATGCCCGGGCAATTCCCGTGTCTTCTCGAAATTCCTCGATCTTTTCGTGCAGGGAATCGTAATCACCGTCAAATTGAACCAACAGTGATTTCGGCGGCAGAGCCATCGGGGGCTCGTAACTGTCAGGCACTCCGTGTTCCGATCGAGCACGCGCTTCGGCAAGCGTCTTCCAGCCACGCAACAGGTCAGTCGGGAAACGCTGTAGATCGTCGTCAATCTGTTTGGCGTGAATTTGGCACAACCAGATCCCGTTAGCCAGCGATTTTCGTTCCTTTACAGTGAGCGACGCGTCGTAGCGAGGCCCACCTTCAGCTGCCGCAGTGATGTGCGAAGCTACTCCCAGGTTGCTGGATCCGTCCGGATCAACAGTAGGGCCCGCCGTCGCGGCGCGGCAACTCGGCGCAGAGCACCTATACCCGACGCGACGAGCCATCCGCTCTTTGTCGCCAGGGGAGAAGTCATCCCGTTTGTTCACCACTAGCAGTTTGTACCATCGGTGCAGACTCGTAACCAGTACGCCAACAACGACACCCGCTCGGTCCGTGAGTCCATGGCCAGCGGGATGCTTCAACATCACCAACACATTAGATCGAGCACTTAGACCGCGTCTTACGTGGGTGTGATTCATTTGCGGCATGTCGGGATCGGTTGTGCCGCATGATGTTCAACTTGTGGTTGATGAGTTATCCAAACGCCTTGTCCCGGACGAGTTGTGGGCTCTGGCCGAGCCGCTGCTGCCGGAGTTCACCCCGCGCCCGCAGGGTGGTGGTACCGCACCGGTCGATGTGCGGGCGGTGTTCACCGCGGTGGTGTTCGTGCTGACCAGTGGTTGCGCGTGGCGGATGCTGCCGCCGTCGTTCGGTGTCACCGTGCCTACGGCGCATCGTCGATTCAGTGTGTGGACCGCGGCCGGTCTCTGGCGGCGATTACACCGCGCGGTGCTGGATGAGCTGGGAAGCCAGGGCTTGATCGACTGGTGGTGTGCGGTGATCGACGCGGCGTCGGTGCGAGCGAAAAAAGGGGGATCTATGACCGGGCCGAGCCCGGTCGACCGCGGAAAGTCCGGTTCGAAGATCCACGTGCTGTCCGATCGTGCGGGAATCCCCCTGGCCGTAAGGGTTTCGGCAGCAAATACCAACGATGCCCAAGCGCTGAAACCGCTCGTGCAGGCGATCCCGGCGGTGCGGTCGCGACGCGGGCCGCGTCGCCGCAGACCGGGCAAGCTGCACGCGGAGAAGGCATACGATGCCGCTGAGCTGCGCCGATGGTTCGCGTCCGGGGAATCGGTGTCCGCATTGCCCGCAAGGGCATCGAGTCCGGCGAACGCCTCGGCCGGCACCGATGGGTGATCGACCGGACAATCTCCTGGCTGACCGGATACCACCGGCTCAACATCCGATACGACCGAAAAGCAACACACTTCCTGGCCTTCCTCACACTTGCCGCCACACTCACCTGCTACAAGAAGCTCGTAAAGGCGAAATCGGCGACATGAGACACGGTCTAAGGAAGTGTCGTGCGAATCGTTCAGCCTCGCATTACCCCTCCATCGCAAGCAGTTTCCGCCGGTAGAGCGCGTGGGCGTAGTGGTCGTGTCCCCCTCCGGACACGGTAAGAACCGAACGCCGTTGCACTGCAACGAGTTTCGGTGCTTCCGTGAACTGAGCAACACCGCAGATCTCGCTGCGGTATGACTTTCCGGGACCGAACCCTGACATTCAGCGGGAATGGTTATGCACCAGGCGAACTCGTCCTTCAATCGGACAAATCGCGTGCCGCCGACTCTCATCGGCTGCGACCTGACTCCGCTACTTACTGCTACCTGACGAGGAACCGCTGGGCAGCCACGGGAACCGCAATGGGGAGTCGGGGATTCCGGCGCCGTCGGTGCCCGCGCCGTCCTTGGCGTAACTACTCTGGCCCGGTGGGGCGGTCAGGGTATTGAGGTAATCCCATCCGCTGTACCCGCCTCCGGCCAGTCCGGCCAGGATCGTGCCCACGAGTCCGCCGGCACCGGCGAATACCCCGATAATCGGCAATCCGGTCACCAGGCAGCCCACCGCAAGAACCGCGCACGTCGCCACCGCAAGAACCGCACCGACGATAGCTCCGGCGGCCGCGCCCGCGAGCGGCCCCAGCGCCAGCGCCATGCCGAACTCACCCAGACTGTCGTTGGCAGCGAGCTGATTCTCCAGCGGAGACGCGATCGGCTGCGCGCTCGCCAGATCGGGGGCGAGGTGCAGAGTTCGACCTCCGGCGGAGATGTTGTGCCGGATGTCGTATCGGATTCCGTTGAGGGCAAAGGCAAGTGGCACCTGGCCGACGACCTGCCCGTCATCATCGGAAACGACGATGGATCCGCCATCGGCAGCCGGCATAAAGATGCCCGCGTCGATCGTAGTGATTACCTGCCCTCCGGACACCTCGCTTCGGTACCCGACGACAGCTGGTTTCGCCGAATCGGCCAACGCTGGTTGCATGGCCGCTGTCGATGCCGACAGCAACGAGCCGGCCATCACAGTGACAATGGCAGCCTTACGGATCATCACTGTCCGGCCCCCTGATGCTCGGGGGCTGGCTTCAACCCCGGTAGCTGAGACGCGTACTTGCTCTGCCCGGGAGCGGCCTGCATCGTGGTGTAGTAGTTCCACACGCCCTGCAACAGTCCGGGAGCGCCGCCCAACGCCAGACCGATGACTCCGCCCGCCGCGCCCATCATCGTCATCAGCGGCGCCACCGTCAGCACGCAGCCGATGCTGAGAACCAGGCACGATGCCCCGGCAACAGCGAGTCCGGCACCGACACCGACCACAGCGCCGACGATCGTCCCGACCAATGTGCCGGTGGACAATCCGAAGCCAACCGAGTTGATCAGGTCGTTCATCGCCAGCTGGTTTTCCAGGGGCGAGGCGACCGAGCGCACCGCCGGCCCGCCAGTATTCGCCGGCAGCTGCGGAGTCAGCCGCAACGTGTGGCCATCGTCCGAGATCTGCGTGGCAATCGGATAGCGCTGTCCGTCGAGAACATAGGCCGTGGGCGTCGAGTCCATCGTTACCCCCGACGAGTTGTGCAGCGAGACGGTCTCGGTGTCCGCGTCCCACACGAATTCCCCGTTCCTGACGGTCGCGACAACACTGTCGCCGACGATCGCCCCCTGGTACTGCATCGAATCCGCAGGGGCAGCAGACCCCGGCGACGCGGTGGCGTTACCGGACACGGCGATTGCGGCCGTTGCCATCGCGGCGGCAATCACCACAGGGCTCATTCGCCTGTAGAGCTTCATCTTGATCCTCATCATTCCGATTTGATTAGGCGGTTGATAAAATGGCGCGACTGCAGACAGAAGAAACTGGTCATGCGCAGCGCCCAATCAGCTGCACCTTCAGAGTCGTGCCGATGACCTAGATTACATAGCGGTCGGCGGATCGGGGATTCTAATTCGGCCACAAACACGAATAAGTGCCGACTGACACGCATCTGCCGGCCGACACCAACGGTTGAAAAGTAATGATTATAGGAAGAGCTATTTACCTCCCAGGATCGATGACGCCAGACCGGCAATCGATCCGATGTTGAACAAGATAATTCGTTCTGCGCTCACGCCAGCGCGTCGAATCATGGCGAATCGTGCTCGCCATGTCGGCTGGATCGCGAGGCTGTGTCACCGAGGTGCGCCAAGAGCACCCTGCGCACCGCGTGCCAGTCCGCGAGTCGTTCTTCGAGCGAGATACCGCGAAGAGCTTGGGCCCGAGATCCTTCGAGGATCAGCCGGACGACCCTGAACAAGTCGTCGGGATCGCCGGGCTCATTCGCTGCATACGGTCGAACAGTTTCCACCATTCGGTCGAATCGGGCGGCGAAATATGCGTGCGCGGGGTGAAAGGGATCCTGGGCTTCCGCCTCGAGTGCATCGAAGTTGTTCGACTCCTGAGCGCGCGAGCTGTAGTAGTCGACTCCCGCGTCGAGCAATCCGAGCAACCCCTTGCCGCCGGCTTGGTCGAACACAGCGGCCGAATCCGTCCTGTCGCGCTCATCGAGTACTGCGACCAGCAACGCCTGCATGTCGGGGAAGTAGTGCATCAGTCCGGGTGCGGACATGCCACAGCGGCGCGCGAGCTCGCGGATCGACAAGGCCCGAATCCCCTGTTCGGCGATGGTCTGACGGGCAACAGCCAGAATTTCCAGACGCCGAGCTTCCGGCGTCATACGTCTGGCCACCAGCGCCCTCCTCGTTGCGATCCGGGCCTCGTCGCCCTTATGCTCACACTATCTTACATGTGTTAGATAGCGAAATGGAGCGGCTTTGATCATTCCGAAGACATACGAACACCGGCCGGGCACTGGCCGGTTCGTGTTGGAGGACGGCATGACCGTGGCGGTGGATTCGTCCGAACTCCGCGATGTCGCCGAGGGATTCGCGAACGAGCTTCGGGCCGATACCGGTATCCGGCTGCGCGTAACGAGGGATCCTTCACTCCCAGCGGCGCTGCGTGTGCGGCTCGGCGACCTCGGACTCGACGAACTGCCCCGGTCACGGGGACGCCGCGCCGACAGCTTGGCCTCGGCGGACGAAAGGCACGGACTTCGAGTCGACGATGACGGCGTGGTGGTCTGGGGCCCGGGCCCAGAAGCTGTCTACCGGGGGTTGACATCACTTCGCCAACTGGTGGCAGCAACATTCACCGAAGGGGCGGCCCGCATCCCGACGCTGTCGATCCGCGATGTGCCCGACTACTCGTGGAGGGGACTGGCTCTCGACGTGGCTCGGACGTTCCATGATGTGGACACGGTGAAACGGGTCATCGACATGCTGGCGCTGTACAAGTTCAATGTGCTGCACCTGCACTTGACCGACGACCAGGGTTGGAGGCTCGACATTCCCGGGTGGCCACGACTGCTCACGGTCGGCGCCGTTGGAGCTGCCGATGGCCGTACCGGAGGTTTCTACACGCGAGCTGATATTGCCGAGCTGGTCGAATACGCCGCGGACCGCTTCGTGACCGTGGTGCCGGAGGTCGATATGCCGGGTCACAGCGCAGCCGCAATTCGTTCGTATCCCGAGTTGGGGCCGGCACCGGAAGGTCATAGCGGCGCGGTCTACCTCGACCCGGCGGCTGACCGAACGTGGTCGTTCGTCGAGGACGTGGTGGCGGTGCTGGCCGACCAATTCAAGACCTCGGCCTTCGTGCACATCGGCGGAGACGAAGCGTTCGGCATGCGGGCCGAGGATCACATCGCGTTTCTCGAGCGGGCTGCGGCGATTGTCAGAGAGCGGAGAAAGGATGTCATCGGATGGCAGGAGATGGCTCGCGCCACAATCTCCTCCGGAGAAACCGTGCAATATTGGATGAGCCTGACCGAAGTGGACGAGATGCTGGGGTCGCAACGGCTGGAAGCACTCATTCCCCCGGAATTCGTCGATGTGGTGCGAGAAAACTTGGAGCGCGGCCGGACAGATCTTCAGCGAGCACTCGCGTCGGGCGCAAATATCATTGCATCGCCGACGTCCCGTTTCTACCTGGACCGCCCGTTCGCGGACTCGGCGCTCGACCCGAGCCACGAAGACGCTCGAAGCCGCCTCGGGATGCCCGCGTATACGCCGACCTCAGTCGAGGATGGGGTGAATTGGGAGATCGAAGACGAGCTTCCCGGTGTCGATCCGGACGCCCAGCTGGTTGGATTCGAGGGCGCTGTATGGTGCGAAACAGTCACTGGGCGTGATGATTTGGAGCTCCTTCTCCTTCCACGACTGGCCGGCGTGGGTGAACGATCCTGGCGCGCCCTCGACAGAGCGGACTGGCCCGATTACAGGCAGCGTCTCGCCACTCATTCGAGAGTGTGGAATGCCCGGGGATGGAACTGGTTCACGGCGTCATCGATACCCTGGATCGACGCACCAGGCGGGCCACATCAAGACCTCACACCTGAGAAGAGATGAATCAGCCCGTGACTGCCTCGGTCCTCGAGAACTCGCAGCTCCCGCCCTCGATGATCGAGCGGATGAGCCTGATCCTCGACACGTTTCCCTACCGCACCAGCCGCCTGACACTCGACGACGTCACCCGAGCTACCCGGCTGCCCCGCTCCACCGCCCACCGGATCATCGAACAGATGATCAGGGTCCGGTGGCTCGATCGCACCAGCTTGGGCTACAGCCTGGGACCACGGGCACTGCGGGTCGGCAGCAACGACGACTCCAACGCCCTCAGATCAGCAGCCGCGCCGCTGCTGCACGCATTGATGCTACGCACGGGTATGACAGTGCACCTGGCAACCCTCGACAAAGGGCAGGTGCATTTCCTCGACAAGATGGGTGGCCACTTCGCCACAAGCGTGCCGTCACGTGTCGGTGCAACAGCACCCGCGCACGCGACGGCGCTGGGGAAAGCAATGTTGGCCTGCCTCACGCCGGAAGACGTGGACCGACACGTTGCCGACACGATGACCCGGTCGACTGCGAAAACTATCACCGATATCAACCTGCTCCACAAGCAACTCAGCGCCATACGCGACCGAAACGGCATCGCGTACGCGCACGGAGAATGCTTCGATGACATCTCCTGCACCGCTGTCGCGATCCGCACCCCCCTCGACAGCACGCTCGGTGCAATCTCGTTGACCGGTAAAGACGACGCGCAGCTCGAGCGAGTCGGGCCACTGGTGCTCGACGCTGCCCGGCAGGTGACCGCCGCGATTTTTCACCAACCTTGATTCGCACGCCTTCCGAACTGCGGGAGTAAGTCGATCCCCCGGCTCCGCCCGGCGAAGGACGCTGGGGACCGGGCTATTCGAGGGCGTATTGTAATGCGTTCTGCAACAAGCGTTTACGTGCTCTATCGGGTTTTGACTGGCAGGATAGCGAGGGCACCGAGTCCAGCGACGAATGCCACAGCCGGGTACAGCGCGCCGTATCCGTGGGACGCTGTGACGATCGCTGCGGCCGCCATTGGTGCGAAGGTGCTCGGCAGGGTGGATGCGATATTGATGATGCCGAGATCCTTGGCGGCGCTGTCGGCGTCGGGAAGTACTTGGGTGACCAATGCTTGATCGACGGCGAGGAAGGTGCCGAATCCGATCGTCAGCACCACGGTGGATCCGATCAACCCGCCCACGGTCGGAGCCCATATCGGGAGCAGCGCCGAGACCGCGATGATGATGCCACCGGCGAGAACGATGGGTTTGCGCCGTCCGATTCTGTCCGACAGCGGTCCCGCAATGCCGAGGGCCAGCAGGAATCCAGGCAAGCTCACCAGACTCAATATCGGGGTGAGGTGCGTGGCTTTTTCGAGGGTCAGACCTACGTAGTCCTGGGCGATATACAGCTGGTAGGTCAGCACCATGTAGTAGCCGCCGCAGATCAGAAAGCGGCCGAGAAATACCCAGAAGAAGTCGGGATGGCGTCTGGGGTCGACCCAGAACATCTGCACCACAGTGGTGAACGAAAGCGGGGGTCGGCTGCTGTGCCGGTTGTCGGCGTCGGGGTTCGCTATCAGGAATCCGAGCGAGAAGATGAGGACCATGGTGGCGACGACGGTGTATCCCACGGGGATTCGGGTGGCGAAGGTCGCCCCGATTACCGGAGCGATAGTCGCCGCCATCACGGTTCCTAGACCGGCCAGGGTGGAATAGCGGCCGCGGCGATCCACCGGCACCCGGTCCGGCTGGATTGCGGCGAGGGGGCCACCGAATATGTTGAGGCCCAGATAGGCGATGCTCGCGGTCATCAGCAACATCGCCACCGACGTGGACAATCCGGCCGCGATCAGGCCCGCGAATCCGAGCACCGCGCCGACCAACATCCACGGCGTGCGGGCTCCGAACCGGGTCCGCGTGCGGTCGGACAAGACGCCTACGGCCGGTTGAGTGAGCACCGAGACGGTCGCGACGACGGCGTTGACCAGGGCCAGCTGCTGCACCTTGTGGGCGGCGTCCATCGATTGGACCTGCAGCGCAGCGAAGTACGCGACGGACCCGAAGCACAATTGCGGGCAGACGTGCGCGAACGGTGCGCTGAGGAACAGGCGTCGCTGGGCTCGGTCTGCGATCGGGCGCCCGGCGGCCGAGGGGACCCGGGACGGCGGTGGGCCGGCGGCTTTCGAGGTGGTTGGGGCCATCGGGTGTCCTTGGGGCGCAGGGCGATTCGGGCGGGCGGTTGCGGCGATGCGGCCGCTACGCCATGAAGGCGGCGCCGCCGTCCACACTGAGGGTGGTCCCGGTGACGTAGCTCCCGTCCGGTCCGGCGAGATAGACCACGGCACGGCCGATGTCGTTCTCGGCATGGCCGACGCGGGGGATCGACAGGTTGGTGAGGATGTTGTCGAGCTGTCCCGGGTGTTTCTCGAATTCGGCTGCTGCGGCGTCGGACAGGACGAACGGGCAGATGGCGTTCACGGTGATGCCGGATCGGCCCCATTCGCGCGCGGCGGCGCGAGTGATGCCCGCGATCGCGGATTTGGCCGCGATGTAGGTGACGAAGTTGGGAATCGCGGTCACTTCGGAGCCGGATCGGAGGTTGATGATTCTGCCTCCGTCGACGAGGTGAGGATAGCAGGAGCGCATGAAGTACAGGGTGGCCATCGGGCCGGTACTCATCGCCAATTCGATGTCCTTGTCGCTGGTTTCGATCAGCGGTAGCAGTGCGGATGCCATGGCGTTGTTGACGAGAATGTCGACGGTCCCGAACCTGGCGACGACCTCGTCGACGAAGGCGTTGACCTGGGAACTGTCGCGGATATCGCAGATCTTGGCGAATGCGGTGTCGTCGCCGAGCTGGGCAATGAGGTCGTCGGCCGACTTGATATCGGGAATCGCCACTCGGGCACCGGCATTCGCGAGAGCCAGGGCGATACCGCGACCCACTCCCCCGGCCGCGCCGGTGACGATTGCGACTTTGTCCTTCAGTGTTTGCATAGCTGTCTTCTCATTCCTTGTTGACGTGTGAGTTCTCGGCGACGAGCAGTTCGCCGAGTTCCTGCAGGACGGCTTCGGGTCCACCGAAAGTGGCGGCGAGTTGTTTGCCCCAGAGGAAGTGGCGGTGGACGGGGTAGTCGGTGTCGACTCCGATGCCGCCGTGGACATGCTGGACGCGGTGCGCGACATCGAGTCCGGCCTGCCCGCACCACCAGGCGGCGACCAATGCCGCTCTGTCCGAATGCTTTCCGTCGGTGTCGAAGGTGAGGGCCTGCCACAGGGTCAGGCGCATGGCGTCGACGTCGGTCCAGCAGTCGGCCAGCTGGTGCTGCACCGATTGAAACGAACCGATGGAGCGGCCGAACTGGCGACGGTCGCGGACATAGTCTGCGGCCAGACGCAGCGCGCCGTCGGCGACTCCCACCTGCAGTGCCGCTACCGCCAGCCGCGACCAGCGCACTGCCTCGGTCAACGTCTGCCGACCACCGACCCGCAGCGCCGGTGTCGACTCGAGCACCAGATCCTGCGCGCGGTCGAGATCGGTTGTCGGCGCGGGTTCCCAGGCCAGCTCGTGGTTCTTCACCAGGTACAGGCCCGGCCCGTCGTCGGCGACGGCGGAGACGAGCACGAAGTCGACGCCCTCGGGTGTCGGGACCGCAGCCTTGACACCCGACAGTCGCCATGTGTCACCGCGGTTTTCGGTGGGGGTGGCTCGGCAGGCCGGTGCGGCCGCGGCGGCGCTGCTGTATTCCTCGAGCGCCACCGTCAGTCGGCGTGCGCCGGCGGCCACGCCGGTGAGCACGTCGCCGAATCCGTTGCGGGCCAGCGCCAAGGCGGCGACGATGTGTGGCCAGACCGGAGCGGCCGAAACGGTCCGGCCCTGCTCTTCGAGCAGTTCGCAGGCAGCGTCCATGCCCAATCCGGCTCCGCCGTGCTCCTCGGGAAGAGCCAGCCCGAGCAGTCCGGTACGGCCGAGTTCGGTCCAGATGGTGTCGGAATCGCCGAGCACCGAGAACATGCGTGCGGCCAGCGCTCGGATCTCGAGCAGCTCATCGGTGAGTCGGAAGTCCATCAGCGCGCACCTCGGGGCAGCCCCAGTGCACCGGTGGCGACCATGTCGCGCAGTACATCGTTGACCCCGCCTCCGAAGGTGTTGACGATACCCTGTCGGGACAGCTGCTCGACCTGTCCGTGCAACGCCGCCCGGACCGCCCCGGGGCGGAGCCGGCCGCCGGCGCCGAGCACGAAGCTCATCGACCGCTGCAGGTCGATATGGGTTTCGGTGCCGTATACCTTTGCTGCGGCGGCCTTCTCGGGGCTCAGGGTTCGGTCACCGACCTCGGCGGCGAGTCGGTGGTTCATCAGCCGCATCGCTTCCAGGCGCGCGTGTGTGCGAGCGAATTCGCGCCGCACCCAAGGTTGTTCGGTGGCGCCGGAGTCCTCGGCCCAGGCCAGCGTCTCCTCCCACAGCTGGATCATCCGGCCGCCGAGGGCGGCCAGCGCGACCCGTTCGTGATTGAGCTGGGTGGTGATCAACCGCCAGCCGCCGTTGACCGCACCGACGACGTCGGTCGCGGGGACACGGATGCCGGAGTAATAGGTGGCGGTCACGGTCATGCCACCGACGGTGGTGATCGGGGTCCAGGAGTAGCCGGGGTCATCGCAGGGCACGATCAGGATCGAAATGCCTTGGTGCTTGGGGGCTTCAGGGTCGGTGCGGCAGGCGAGCCACACGTAGTCGGCGGTATTGCCGCCGGTGGTGAAGATCTTGCTGCCGTCGACGACGAACCCGTCACCGTCGGCGACGGCGCGAGTCCGCAGGGACGCGAGGTCTGTTCCTGCCTCGGGTTCGGTGTAGCCGATCGCGAACACGATCTCGCCGCTGAGCATGCCCGGAAGGAACCTGGCCTTTTGTTCCTCGGTGCCGTACTGCATGAGCGCCGGGCCCACGGTATTGATGGTGACCAGGGGGAACGGCACTCCCGCCCGTTGAATTTCGTCGTAGAAGATGAACTGCTCCTCGGCGGTCAACCCGCGGCCTCCGTACTCCGTCGGCCACCCGACGCCGAGCCATCCGTCCCGGCCGAGCATGCGGGTCACCTCGCGGAATCGCGGCCCGCCCGCGCCCGCCTCGGCCACTTCTCGACGTTGCGCCGGGGGCAGGAGCCGTGCGAAGTACTCGCGCAGCTCACTGCGTAGGGCCCGTTGCCGGCTCGTCTCTCGCAGATCCATGGGTCGTGATTCTGCTGTCGGGGCGAAAACGTGCAACCGGCCCTTCTACTCACCGGGACAAGCCTTTTGGGGCCGGTACTCAGGTGGTCAGAGCCGTCGACGGGCGTTCGTGGACCATCGGCGAACAGCAGATGGGGCGGCGTCGTCGATGGGCGATCGATGACGCCGCCCTGGGCGGTCTATGGAGGAATTCGTTGGCGGGGAACCTACTTCGGCGTGTGCGTTGCCATGGATCTGGCGACGCGGGGTGCATTGATCAGAGTTCCCAGCAACGGGTCGGTTTCGGTGTGCGGCGCCGAGGCCAGCCATGCGATCACTCGACCTGACGCGTCCGAGGGCGCCCCGGTGAAGCCACCGGCCGTGATGTCGTCGGTGCCTCCACGGGCGGCGCCCGATTCGGTGATGACGAACCCAGGCTCGATATTGAACGCGCGAATCCCGTCGCCGCGGTGCTCGGCATTGATGGCGCCGGCCAGCCGCCCGAAAGCTGCCTTCGCCGCCGAATAGCCCAGTCCCCAGCCTCCTTCGCCGGGCGGAGCCGGGGGATCGACGACGGCTGAGCCCGAACACAGGTTGACGATCGTGCCGCCGCCGGAGTCGATCATCGCCGGCAGCAGATCCTGGGTCAGGCGGATCTGCTCGATGAGATTGGCTTCCAGCGATTCTCGCAGGTCATCGAGATCCAGTTCGAGGAATCGGGCGTGTGGCTTGTGCCGGATGGCGTTGTTGACCAACAGGTTCGGGGCTCCCCAGCGGTCAAGCAACTCCGCTGCTGCCGTGGTCACCGAGGCCGGATCTGCCAGGTCCATCCGCAGCGGTAACGCACGCGTTCCCAGTCTTTCGATCTCAGCGCGGGTGGTGGCCAGACTGCCCGGTACTCCGAAGCTGATTTCCCCTTCCCGCGTAGTGCGCGCCGGCACGGTCCCTTCGCCTTCCACCACGGTGCGCGCGGTGAATGCGACGTCGAATCCGGAGCCCGCCAGCACCAGCGCTGTGGCGCGGCCGATGCCTCGGCTGGCGCCGGTCACGAGTGCTGTGGGACGAGACGAAGACATGGGTGTGAAGCTCCTCGAAAAGTTCTGCCGCGGCACAGGTTCGGCGACGCCTACCCCGTCGGGCCCGGCGCTCGCATCGCCGCCACCGGCCGGGACTCGATGAATGCCACATGCAGGCTGCGTCGTTCGAGCAACCAGCCTGCCGGGCTGCTGCGGTAGCGGTCGCGATAGATGATGTGCCAGACCAGGTCGGCGTCGTGGTCTTGGCGTCGGGTGAGGTGATGGGCGGTGCACGAGACCCTCCCGATGGCCGTTGCCGCGGTGGGCCCGGGATCGAAGACGGCGCCCACGATCGCATGGAATGTCACCGGCACGGCGGCCACGGCGGCCAGTGCCGCGGTCACCGCGTCGATCCCGTTGTGGGAGACGACGGGGTCGAGAGTGGCCGGCGGATTCGGCAGCTCCAGAATCCCGTCATCGGTGAAAAGTGCTGCGGCCCTGGGAAAATCGCGCTCGTCGACCGCTGCAGCGTAGCGGTGGACGAGGTCCTGCAGGGCGATTCGGTCGTGAATGGTCAGCCCGGTCATGACAGGCCCAGCCGTTGCGCGCAGGCCGACAGCTCGTCCATCGCCTGTTGCAGATCGGCTGTCGGGGTCGGGGCCAGCAAGAGCCGATCGGCGCCCTGTTGGGCAAGGCGGCCGGAGCGGTCGAGGTCGATACGGGAGACCAGGTGGCCCAGCGACAGCTCCAGCTCCGCAGGGTCACGGCCTGCCTGTGCTGCTTCTTCGCGCATCAGTCCGACCAGCGCGGCCAAGTCGTCACCAGTGACTCCCAGTGGTTGCAGCCCCGCGCCGTATCGTCCCGCGCGGCGCGCCGCGGCCTTGGTGTGGCCGCCTACGTGAATCGGCACACCGCCGGCCCGGGCCGGCTTCGGGTAGCACATCGCCGACTGGAAGCTGAAGAATTCACCCTTGTGGTCGACACCTGTCGCACCTGTATCAGCCCACAATTTGGCGAGCACTTCCAGTTGCTCGTCGGCCCGTCGCCCGCGGACCTCGAAGGGGGCTCCGCAGGCCTCGATCTCTTCCTTCATCCATCCCATGCCGATGCCGACCCGCAGCCGGCCGTTCGACAACCGATCGAGGGTGGCCAGCCGCTTGGCCAGCACCACGGGATGGTGATTGGGCAGCACGAGTACGCCCGTCGCCAAGCCGAGCCGCGTGGTCTGCCCCGCCAGAAAAGCCAGAAGTTCGAGGGGATCGGGAATATCACAGTTGTCCGGGAGCTCCATTTTTCCCGACGACGCATAGGGATAGACGCTGGCGTAGCGGCTCATCACGACGGCGTGCTCGACGGCGACCAGAGACTCGAAGCCGCACGCTTCCACGTGCCTGGCGAAGCCGGATATCCAAGCAGGATCGGCGCTGGTGCCCGCGGCAGCGGGAGCGATGATCGCGTATTTCATGGACGGCGATGCTACGGAGCTGCGCAGCACCGCAGGTGGGCGGTTTTGGTGAGTGGGACATCGCCGGCAGACGCGAGGTGCCGCCGACGATGCGCGGTATTGCCGAATACCGGACGTTCGTCCGTTGTAATCCTCTGCCGCACATAGCCATTCGTTCAGGGAAGGCCGAGAGGCTGATCGTCCACTACCCTGAGTTCGTCAGGAGGTCAGGATGCAAGCGCGCACGTCGGCACTGGGGGCCGGAAGGCGACACTCTGTAGCTTGCCGCCGGGACGGGACAGTTGTCGCCGCGGGCGCCAATGCCGCTGGCGAATGCCGCGTCGAATTGTGGAAAGACGTCATAGCCGTTGCTGCGGGCAATGTTCACACGGCGAACAACACGGGCAGGTCTCACACCGTCGGACTTCGATCCGATGGCACCTTGCTGGCGAGCGGATGGAATGGCGACGGCCAATGCGACGTAGCTGCGTGGCGAGAGGTCGTAGCAGTCGCAGCAGGCTGGCGTCGCACGCTCGGAGTCCTTACCGATGGCACCGTGCTCGCAGCCGGCAGGACCTCCGAAGGAGCGTGCGACGTGCAGCGCTGGCGCGAGGTAGTCGCTGTCTCGTGCGGCGACTGGCATTCAGTCGGTGTGAGGTCGGATGGCACGGCTCTGGCAGCGGGGAACAGTCGACGAGGGCAGTGTTCGGTCGGCGGTTGGCGTGACCTGTGCGACATCGCAGCCGGATATCTCCACACCGTCGGCCTCCGGGCCGACGGGCGGGTCATCGCAACCGGAGATCGAACTACCGGAGCGTGCGACGTCGAGCAGTGGGAAGACGTTGTCGCGCTGAGCGCAGGCAGTTATCACACCGTCGGTGTCACGGAGTTCGGCCTGGTCCTTGCGGTCGGAGACAACAGCTTCGGGCAGTGCGAGGTCAGCGCCTGGCGCGACATCGTCGCCGTGGCGGGCGGCTCGACGCACACGCTTGGGCTGCGCGCCGACGGCACGGTCCTCAGCACCGGGAACAACGCCGACGGTCAGTGCGATGTCGACACCTGGTCGGAAGTCCAGGCTTTGCATCCTCCTTTCGCGCCGGCGTCCGGTGATCAACCGGGGCCCGACCGACAAGCTCGAGTCGCGAACCCGTAGCTGGACAGTCGTCGATGTCGACCTCGATGGCGCCGAGCCGAACGCGCCCTATTGCCGAAGATCGGGCCTGCCGTCGGCACTCGGCCGGCAACGTGCGCGCCATGGCCGACAAGAACGCAAATCAGTTCTGAAACTCGCCCCGCCGCAGCGCATCCCTGATCTCGTTGAGCCTGGCCGTCGCCTCAGGGGTCGATTCCTGCGGCTGGGCAGTCAGCCGCAGGGCCTCATCGATCTCGTCGAGCTTGGCCGACGTCAAGACCATCGCCCGTTCACGGAGCGATTCCGCGGTGACGGTGGTCAGCCAGGTACAGAAGGCGAATTCCGGATTCGGGAACCCAAGCCGTAATACACCCTGGTACGGCAGCCCCTCGATGGCACCTATCTGTACCTCGATGCCCAACCCGCTGATGTCGATACCCGACGGCGGCACGATCTGCAACACCTGGAAGCCGGACGACTCGTCGCCGCCGAGCAAAACCACAGGGCGCCGTTCATCGAACTCGGCCCACCAGACTTCTCCGCGTCGCATGCAGTCCCCTTCGAGATCCCGGCTCCAACCCTAACCACCTCCCCGAAGTCATCCAACTGCTCCCCGGGGCATGGACGAAGGGGGCCGGTGGGTCGAAGACGATGGCCGCCTATGGGCGCCATATGGCCCTCCATGGGGAGGGTGCCACGATCGCGGCAGGCGCTTCGCTTGTCCGCCGCTCCCCCGGCACCCCGAATCGCTGTAATCCGTCCATCACCACTACATGGAGCAAGCTGCCGGGCATGCTCGTGATCATTCGAGCGCTGGGGCGTGGGCGACTCCAATAGAGACCTGGTGCGTTGTCGCATTGCAGCGGAGTGTGTTTCGCGGTCGCTTCGGCCGAGCGCAGCCTCGCCAAGCCCCCGATCCGGCACGACTCTGCGTGACTGCTGTGGCGATGGCATCGAAATCCTGTGATACCAGTATTTTTCGTGTGCATTGGTGTCAAAATGCCTCTGGGTCAACAGGTGTAGATACAGCTACCGCCGTCAGGAGCTGGTTGTGTCACGTGAGAGTGACTCTGGTGTGTTTCCGCATCCGTCGACGGATGCGGGCCGTGCCCGTGCGGTTCCCGGGCGCGTGCAGGTTCGTCAAGAATCCTCCGGACGTCGTGGTAGATCTGCTCAGTCGGCTAGGACGAAACAGGACGAGGTCCCGGGAGCGATCGCTCCCGGGACCTCGTCGGTTACCCTGGTGAGCCCGGCTCGGTGTATCGGTGCCGTCTGCGGACGAACACAGGGGGCTCAGCCATCCTCGACATCGGAGATGAGTTTGGTGGACAGGTCGCGAACAAATTGCTGTGGCACACTCACGGGCCTGGGCGATCATAGTTCGGGCGAAGAGCGTTGGACTCGGCCGCGATGATGCGTTCACGGATTTCGGGCGGGTAGAGGTTGTCGAACGTCGCCGCGTACGCTCGTCCGTCTTCTACTGAGGCAAGCAAACCGTCGTGCACGACGATCGGCCCTCGGCCGCTGTGGCGTTCCTCTTCTGTGTAGCACTGATACCACGGCAGGATTGGGACCTCCCAGTGCTGTTGTCGGAGGCTGGGATGGATGCGGGTACCGAGCGCCCACAACACATCGCAGGTGTTGGATGGGTCGATGTCGTCGTCGAGTACATAGGTCACCGGGCACATGTGGCCAACCCGGTTGGTGCTCATCAACTCCCCGATCCGATGCACGAACTTGGTGCTGCTGGTCTCCGCGAGCGCATCGCGCCAATGTTGCGGGACCGTGATTAGCATCCAGTGGCAGGCTGTCTCCACTTGCAGCCACGCGGTGGTGATGGGCAGGCCGGCGTTGCGCAGCAGCGCCAGCACCTCGGCCGATACCCCCACCGCCGGGGCGATCTGGGCGTCATCGGGCGGGCGGCCGGTGGAGGTGACTGGCCAGATCGGGTTGTCGCGGTAGGTGATCGCCTCGATCGTGTATATCGGCTCCGGCGAGGTCTCTGGAAGCGCGTAGCCGTGAAACTCGGCATAAGGGCCTTCGGTGGCGTCACGCGTGATCGAGACGTGTCCTTCGATCACGACTTCCGCAGTCGCGGGCACGTCAAGATCGACCGTCTCACACTTGACGACCTCGAGGGGTTCGCCGTAAAGCGTACCCAGGAACGTTCCTTCATCCATCTCGGCTGGAATGGGCATCCCGCCGATCATCGGCACTCCGGGATCACCACCCTGTACGACGGCGAACGGCATCGGTTTGCCGATCTTTGCCCATTCAGCCCAGATCATCCCGATGTGTTGCTGAGGTAAGAACAAGCCGGTCATGTGGTGGCTATCGAGCACCATGATGCGCGAGATCGACCAGTTCGTCCACCGCCCGTCTGGTGTCTTCGCGACAATGATGCCCCAGGTGTTGAGGTAGGGGCCGCCGTCATCTTGATGCACCTGCGGAATCGGAAACCGATCCAGCGTCGCGTCGGCGCCGAGCAGAATGTTCTGCTTGCACGGGGCCGAATCTGCTGAGATCAGGGTCGGCGGGATGGGATCCTTTCCATGCACTTCCACCAGGTGCTCCACCAATTCCTCGGCGGTCACGTCGTGCGGCAAACCCAGCGAGACCGCCACTCGCGCCATTGGATGGTTTACATCGCTGGACAGCGCACCGGCAGCACCCAGCATCCGGAATCCCGGTGCTACCCCTTCGATCTTGTCGAACAACGGCGCCGGCCGGCGCTGCTCGGTTGAGCGTCGCGTAATCGCCGCGGCCTCGAGCATCGCACTAACAGGGCGTTCGATGTGCTCGACATCGCCCAGCGAGTCCAGCACACGCAAATACTCTCGAAGGTCCTTAATTCTGGCCATCACACATTCACCGCCTTAAGGTTCAACGACTTCTGGGCTGACATACCATTCCACCGT
Organism: Nocardia albiluteola; assembly: GCF_018860155.1. Taxonomy (GTDB): domain Bacteria; phylum Actinomycetota; class Actinomycetes; order Mycobacteriales; family Mycobacteriaceae; genus Nocardia; species Nocardia albiluteola. Next base: position 709,580 of record NZ_JAHKNI010000003.1, on the reverse strand, counting down.
TTCGCGGTAGGTGATTCGATGCCGAACTGGTCCAGAATTCGGGTCACGATGTGACGAACGATGTCGTCGATGGATTTTGGATGCGTGTAGAACGCCGGCATAGGCGGGACGATACTGACGCCCATGCGAGCCAGTGCCAGCATATTCTCTAGATGAACTTCACTCAGCGGACTCTCACGCGGCACCAGCACCAGCCGCCGCCGTTCCTTCAGCGTCACGTCCGCTGCGCGGCCAATCAACCCGTCGGCATAGCCCGTCCGGATCCCTGCCAGCGTCTTCATGCTGCACGGCACGATCACCATGCCCTCCATCTGGTACGAACCCGATGAGATTGCCGCTGCCTGATCATCCCATGAATAGACAACATCGGCTAAGTCAGCAACGTCGCGCGCGGACAATCCTGTCTCCAAATGAATGGTTGCTCGCGCCCACCGCGATAGCACCAAGTGTGTGTGCACATCGCTATATTGCTGCAGTTGACGAAGCAACTCGACGCCAAAGATCGCGCCGGTCGCCCCGGTCATGCCTACTATGATATTTCTCATTCCACAGTCACTCCACTGTTGCATGCGTGCTTGATATGCCCTCGATGTCCGCGCCTAGAAATCACTTTTCGGACGGAGGTGCATCTATCTGGTAGACCCGCCGGAGGAGCGTCCTCCTCCTCGGGTTGCAACCCACGCATCTCATGCAATCACCGCGAGTCAACCTGGGGTAGACCAAAAAGAGGGATCTTCGTCCCTCGAAAGGGGTGATCCGGCCCGCGCTCAGTCGCCCACGCGGGTCCACAGCGGCCATCTGTCGGGTGCGGTGATGACCTGGATGCTGCCGCTGCCATGACGATGCTTGCCCGATCGAGGGTGCCGTCACCGAAACATGCTCGTGCCCAGTAGTTTTCGCTGCCAGCAACGCCGTATTTAGGCCCGGTGCCTGCGAAATCTCGAAATGGGCTGTGCACGAAGCGTTTCGCCGAGTGAAGACGAACAAGGATGCTGCCGGTGGACGGGGCTCTGCCGCTGACGGTGTTCGAGTCTGAGAGGAATAACCTTCACAAGATCGCATTCCTCCACCGCGACCAGGGTCGCACAATCAATCCCGGCCGTACCTCTGTTGCCGACGCCCCCCAGGATGTCACCCCTGTGGATAGGGTCGTACTGGGCGTGGAAACGCCGACGCTCGGACTGCTGGGCCGCAGCCCATAGCGTGCGTTGCAGTCGTCGCACTTTCACCAACTACGCCCAGTGGTTCGTCGCCGGCCACAACGGGCAACTGCCCGCCGGGGTTGTTGGAACGCGTCACCCCCTGGTCCAGCATTCAGGACGCAAGACGATGGCTACCATAATATGCGTGGAGATCGAAGCGTGGTTGGCGCCGATCGGCGTGGTACCGAAGCGCGGTCCCGGCGAGCTTGCGCAGCGGCTGGTATCGACGATTCGGGCCAACGCTGATTCCCCTCGTCCCGCCCCCCTTGTGGTCGCCAGGGGGCGGCGCGTCACACCAGTAGCTAGTCGTCGGATGGGTTGCCCCCGTGCGAAGCGGCCGCTGGCAAGGCCGGTGGCGCTAGCATTGAGGCGCAGCGATGCCGGTTGAATTCTCCTCGGCATCCGACCGGAAGCAGGTACGCGACACCTGGCAGTCCACGTCGGCAGGACTTGTGCGCAGTTACCAACGCGCGTTCGCCAACGCGGCCGACATGCTGCCGGTTCGACGACTCGCCCGCGTCGACGTCGACAAGGACCGATTCCTGACCGAGCTGGGCGCTCGCGCGGACGAACTCCACGACGAACTGCTTCGCGCGATGTGTGACCGTGCCATCACCAGGGACCCGCGAGAACTCGCCGAACTGTGTGAAATCACCCTCGAGCTTCAGGACATCCGGTCCAACCATCGGCAGGCCGTCCGTGAGGAGCGGCTGCGTATGCTCACCGTCGGGCAACAGGTGAGCGCGCGGTTGTCCCCGTTAGTGGGTGTCAAGACCCTTTTTGAACGCGCGGCCACGACGATGTGCGACCTTCCCGGGATCGAGCGGTCGATGGTTTTCCACCATGAGGGCGACCTATTGCGCGCCGTCGCCACCGTTTTCGTCGATCACGACGAGTGGGCGCGGGACTGCCAGGCCCTTTCGGCCAGTACCAGATACGATCTGGTGCCACAACGCCCCGAGGCGCTGATGATTCGGCGCCGCTCCCCGGCGATCGTCACCGATGCACTGAACGACCCCAACGCGTTTCAGCCGATCGTGCAAAAGATGCAAGCCTCAAACTATGTCGGTGCGCCGGTGATCGCTGATGGAGATGTCGTCGCGACGATACACGGCGATGCGTATTTCAGCGATCGGCCGGTAGATGAGGTCGACCGTGACGTCATCGCCTCCTTCGCCGCCTCGCTGGGACAGATCGTGGAGCGAGCGATCCTGATCGAGCAATTGCAGTTTCAGCAAAGGGGCGCCGAACAGCTCGCACGCTCGGCAGGCCGTGTACTGGGCAACCTGGCCGGTGGCATTCCGCTGTTGGGATCCGACGAACCAGCCCCGATAGTGCCGTGGCAAAGTCGCAGCGAAGTCGTCTCCGATCTGACCCGACGGGAGTACGAGGTCCTGCGGCTGATGACCACCGGGGCCACCAACCGGGAGATCGCGACATCGTTTTCCTTGTCCGAGGAGACCGTTAAGTCGCATGTGAAACGCATTCTGCAAAAACTTGGTGTGACCAACCGCGGCCATGCAGTCGCGACGTATTTGGAAAGCCTGGAGCCTGTGTCGAAGTGAGTTGAGGGGTGGCAGCTGCGGTGCCACCCCTCGGTTCGGTACGTGACCCTAGCCGGTGCGGCGGCGTGCGACCTCCTTGAGTGCGGGGCCGAGCTTGTTGCCGATGAGTGCAGTCACGTCGGCGTGTGGCTGATGCCGACACACGGACGATTTCCGCAGTACACGGGAGGTGTTGACCGACTGGTCGGCGACCTCGGTCACGTCCAGCCCGGCCGAGATGCCCTCGGTACCAAGGTGTTTGCGCAAGCGGTGCGGTGTGACCCCTTCGGGCAGTCCGAGCGCGGCGGCCAGCGGTCGCCAGCGTCGGCCCATGCTCTCGAGGTTGCGGGGCCCGCCGTCGTCCAGATCGAAGAACAACAGGGCTTGCAACTGTGGCTAGCAGGCTGATCGGGTGGGTATCCGTAGCGGTCGTGTCGAGGTGACGGTTTTCGGGCCCGCGGGGGTGTCGAAGGTGATCGGGTCACCGGAGGTGAGGGTGAGCGTCGTTGTGTCCGGGGCGATGCGGACGGTGATGGTGCTCGCGCCCACCGAGAGCCCGCGGATGGTCATGCCGTGTGGGAATCCGTTGGGCAGCATGGGGTTCAGTCGCGGACTCGCATCGGTCCAGCGCAGACCGGTCGGGGCGTAGAGCAGTCCCTGCAGGAAACCCGCCGCGCCGGTAACGAAGATCCAGGCCGCCTGGCCGATTGTGTTGGCGCCGGAACGCTCACCGCGGGCCTCGGACTGGAAGCTGTAGGGACCGCGCACGTATGGCTGCACCGACTGGTCCAGGTAGTACTGGGTACGGCAGGGGTCGTATTCGGCGCTGAGGATCGCGCCGACGGCGTTACTCATGTTCGGGCCGCCGGGGTCGGTCCGGTCGAAGTAGTAGTGCAGGGTGTCGACCGGCGAATACCCGGGTGCGGCGTAGGAGAACGGATAGCTGAGCAGGACGGTATCCGCCTGCTTGATCGGCGCGCCCGCGTACCCGAGGTATTCGGCGGGTACGCCAGGGGCGATGTCGGGTGGCATGGCCATGTTGGCAGCGATGTCGGCCCAGCGCGGGTCGACCGGCAGCCCGGCCAACCCGGCGGCGTGGGCGGCGATACGCATCGTGTTCATCACGCCGCCGTTGGTGAGGGCATTGTCGACCGATAGGGGGACGTACTCGTCGGCACCGGCCGCGGGCACGTAATGGTATTTGCCGTCGGGCATTTTCGGGCCGATCCGAGCGGTGAGGTAGTCGGCGATCGCGGTGATCACCGGGGCACCCCTGGTATGCAACCAGTGCCGATCGCCGGTAGCGGTGTAGTACTGCCACTGGGCCAGGGCGATTTCGTTGTGCAGATGCTCCTCGGTAAGCCCGCAGACCGTCGGTGAGGCACACCGCTGGGCGGGGCCGTCGTTCCACGGATACAACGCACCCGGCAGCCCGTAACCGCGAGCGTTGGCCCGCGCGGTGGCCAGGGCGGCGCCACGGAAGTCGACTATCGTGCGCGCCAGGTCCGGATACAGCGCCAGCAGTGTCGGGAAGATCCAGGTGTCGGCATCCCAGAACGTCATGCCGCCGTAGTCGTCGGACGACAGTCCCGCGGGCTGCACTGCCCACCGTTCGCCTGCGCGGACACTGGCCAGCACCGAATACAGGGCCGCGTGGACCCACCGGGTGTAGTCGTCGCGGCCGGGGGTATCGATCCCTTTCTGCCACAGCTGGTCCCACGCGGCGGTATGCGTGCTGTATTCGGCGTCGTAACCCTCCGCACGGCCGGACTCGGCCGCGGTGGTGGCGGCGGCCTGCGGATCGGGACCGTAGTCGGTGGACGAGATCCCCACGTACTTGGTGAAGATGTAACTGCCACTCTCGGTCACCGGCGTGGTGTAGCGGATCCCGCTGGTGCCGGGCAGCGCTGCGGTCGCGGTGCGCTGCGGCGTATCGACGGCCGAAACCACGAACGCGGTGTCCGCCGAGCCGTCCGCGCGCACCCCGGCGACGCTCTGCTTGCGGGCCGGATCGGCGAAGGCGGTCACCGGGGACACCCGTCGCGCGGCGGCGGTGTCGATCAGATCGGTGACTTCGAGATCTCCCGAGAAGTCTGGGGTGAGGGTCAACCGCTGCACTGCCAGATCGGGTCGCGAGCGGGACACGAACGTGTCGTAACGGAGCCGTACCCGATGCTCGCGATCCGGTGCCCAGGTGACTTGCGTTGTCGCCGTGGCGGTCCGGTAATCCAGCGTCTGCCTGTAGCCGTGCACGGCCGCCGGATCCACGTCGGCGTAATATTGATGGCCGGTGACCCCGACGGTGAACCCCGACCAGGCCGGTAACGCCGCGATCACCTGTGTGTACTGAGGTGACGGAGCCGCCTGCGCATAGAAACCCGCCAAGTACGTGCCGGTATACCGAGGCTGCTGCAACGGATACGCCGTGCGTGCGGTGTCACCGTAATCGTGATACCCACCGCCGCTGGGTGGCAGCATCGTGCCGATCCGCCCGTTACCCAGATACGGGGCGGCTCGAAAATCGTTCGGAGCGAACATATCCGAAGTGGCCGACCACTCCGCATCCGCGCCGTGGTTCGCGCCTGCGATACCGGGCACCAGCGTCACCGGGACTACCACACTGGCCTGTACGACCAACGCCATCCACAGCCACCCACCCCGCGCCCGCACTATGCTCCCGATCCAGGTCACGCCGCCCATCCTCAGAGTCGGACGGGCGTCGGTCAATACGACACGCACAGTAGGCGCGAAGCAAACTCGACACCCGCCACGACCTCGATTTCGGTGTGGTCGGTGAGGGTGACCGCCTGGCCGTCGCGGACGCGGATCGATCCGTAGACCCAGATCTTGCCCGGGCCTCGCGAGATATTCCGGCGGCGCCTCGATCCGGTGCCCATCGACCGACCACCCGGTGCGGGTCCGAAGGTGCGGGGTGAGACCAGGCCCAGCTCGTCGGCGCAGACGGCCGTGGCGGAACCGGCCACACCACCACTGAGATCCACAGCCGACACGGATCGGTGAAAGCCATGACGGCGCCAGGCATTCGGACCGTTCGAATATCCGACCTCGCCATCGACGGCGCCCGCCGCCGCGCGCGCCGGACACCTCGGTACTCCAGCATCACTTCACGATCTTGTTGGGCGGCATAGAGTTTCGTGATGAGTCCGGCCGGTCGAGAGCTGTTCCGCCTGCTACGCAACCTGGGCACATCGTTCGCATCTCGGCCGATAACTCCGGTCTACCGCCTAGGATTCGTTCGTGACGACTTCCAGCCATCGATCGGGCCGGCCTCTGCACGGTTCACCGATCGATATCGACGGACCGCGAATTTCCCTGTATGCAAAGGATTTCGCAAAGGACCCGCACAGCGCCTATCAAGCGATGCGTGAACAGTACGGGTCTCTGGTTCCGGTGGAATTGGCGCCTGGCGTGCCTGCCACACTGGTGATCGGGTACTACACGGCGTTGCAGATCTTCAACGATCCGGAGCGGTTTCCGGCCGATCCGCGTGCCTGGCAACAGAACATCGCGACGGATTGCCCGGTGCTTCCGCTCATGCAGTGGCGACCGAACGCGCGGCGTAACGACGGCGCCGTTCACGCCCGGTATCGGCAGGCCATCGTCGCGGGCCTCGCGGATGTCAATCCGTACCGCGTGCACGACACGGTCGAACGGGTCGCTGTCCAGTTGATCAACTCGTTCTGCGAGGACGGATCCGCGGACCTGATCCAGCAGTATGCTTTTCCGCTCACGTTCGGCGTGCTGAATGTTCTGATGGGGTCCCCGACCGAGATCGCGCAGCGCGCCGCTGCCGGGATGGCGGCGATGTTCGAGGGCGTCGATGCCGAGCGCGGAGGCAGGGTTCTCATCGAGTCGTTGCTGGAGTTGATCGATCTCAAGCGCGCCGAGCCCGGCGACGACGTGACGACCCGGATAATTCGGTACTCGACCGACCTGAGCGACTCCGAGATCGTGAACCAGGTGGCCACGCTCTACGGGGCAGGCATCGAACCGCTGCAGAACTTGATAGCCAATGCGCTGCGCGTCATCCTCACCGACGAACAGTTCGGGGGCAGCGTCGTGGGCGGAAGCCTGTCGACCCGTGACGCGCTCGATGAAGTCCTGTTCAACGATCCGCCGATGGCCAACTTCTGTTTCGTTTTCCCGCGGCAGCCGATCCTCATTGATGACTTCTGGTTGCCTGCCAACCAGCCCGTGGTCATCAGTTTGGCGGGCTGCAACACAGATCCGGTGATCGGCACGGACCAGCACATCGGCAATCGTGCTCACCTGGCCTTCGGCGGCGGGCCGCATCGGTGTCCGGCCAATTCGCTGGCCTACCTGATCGCTCAGGACGCCATCGACCAGTTGCTCGACGGCTTGCCCGAGCTGCGTCTCGGAGTGCCGGCCGCCGAGCTGACTTGGCGGACAGGCGCTTTCCATCGTGCACTGACTACGCTACCCGTCCATTTCCCCGCGTCGCCTCCGCTCACGCCGGTGTAGCCGTCATTCTCGGCGCAGCCGGGCGACGTTGCTGAGCCAGTCCTCGATGATCTGGTCGGCCAGGGACTGATCGGTTCGTATGATGCGGGTCAGTTCGAGCCCTCGGATAAGGGCCATCAGCGACTCGAATGCGATACGCGCTGCGCCGGGATCGGGGATGCCCGCGTGGCGGTGGAAAAGCGTGCGAAGGGCGCAGCCCAGTCTCGTCTCCGCGGGCAGCAGCGCGGCGCGCAACTCCCGGTCGGTGCGGGCGGCGGCCCACAGTTCGATAGCGGCCTGAAAGGGAGGGCCCGCCATCGCCGATCGGATCGCGTGCACCAGCTGCTCCAGGGCCTCGGGTCCGTCGCCGAGATCGGTAACGAGTTCACCGACGTGGTGCAGGCGGATATCGGCGATGTGGTGGATCGCAGCGACGAGCAACTCCGATTTCGAGCCGAAATGATGCAGCAGCGCACCCCTCGAGACCCCGGCCGCGTCCTGGATCCGTTGTGTTGTCGTGCCCGCGTAACCATGGTCGACCAGACATCTGATCGTGGCGTCCAGAAGGACCTGACGCGTTCTCGCGTGCTGTTCTCTACGCGTCAGGCCTCCCGGTTTCCGGTTCACAACGGCCTGAGTTCACCGTTGGCGATCTGATCGCGAAGCCGGAATTTCTGGACCTTGCCCAGGGCAGTCACCGGCCAGCTCTCGCCAATGAACCAGGACTTCGGGGTTTTATGCGGCGCGAGGCGTTCTCGCAGGTAGTCGTGCAGTTCGCCCGAGGCGGGAGACTGCTGCGCCGGGTCGAGCCGGACGACGGCTGCCACACTTTCGCCCCACGCAGGGTCGGGCAGACCGAGCACGACCGCGTCGGTGATCGCGGGGTGCGCGGCCAAGACCTCCTCGATCTCGCGCGGATAGATGTTCTCCCCGCCACGAATGATCATGTCCTTCAGCCGTCCCGTGACCCGCACATATCCGCGTTCGTCCATCGTTCCGAGGTCGCCGGTGTGCAGCCGGCCGTCGGCATCGATCGTCTGGGCGGTCTCGGTCGGCATATCGAGATAGCCGATCATCTGCTGGTATCCGCGCGCGCAGATTTCGCCCTCGACCCCGGTGGCCCGCACCGCGCCGGTAACGGGATCGCGGATGGATACTTCGACCTGGGGAAGCGGCTGCCCCGCCGTGAAGAGATTGTCCTCGCGGCTGTCCGTCGGGCGCGTCTGGCAGACGATCGGACCGAGTTCGGTCTGGCCGTAGACCGCGCTGGTCACAGCACCGCAGGCCGTCGCCCAACCATCGACCAGGGCAGGCGGGACCGCATCGCCTCCGGACATCACGACCTTCAGCGAACCGAGATCGAAACTGGCCAGCGCCGGATGCGCGAGCATGGCGTGCAGCATGGCGGGCACGCCACCGAAGATCTCAGCTCGGTAATTCTGTATAGCCGCAAGCATCGTCGCCGGATCGAAGATCTCGCCGAGGACCAGTGTTCCCCGCTGATACACCGATCCCATCCCGGCCAGACCGCAACCCGCGGTGTGGAACAGGGGCAGGGCGGTGGCGAACGTCGCCGCCCGCGCCTCGGTGCAGCGGTCGCGGACGAAGGCAGCATTGGTGACCATCGCCCGGTGCGAGAGCACCGCTGGTTTCGCGCCACCGGTGGTGCCGGAGGTGAACTGGATCTGGGTGGCGGACCGGGGGTCGACAACCGGCAGCTCCGCTCGCTTGGCGGTACTACGCACCTCTCCGAGCCAACCCTCCAAGGCGATTGCCTCGCGCACCGCGGGCACCGCGGGAAGTACGGCTCGGACAAGTGCGGCCATATCGGAACCACGAAAGCTGTCGACGAAGAAGATGCCGACCGCATGCGACCTGTCCAGGGCGTACTCGAGTTCGAGTCCGCGCAGTGCGGGATTGGTGGTCACGAGCACCAGTCCGCTGAGCGCGGCACCGTACTGGAGCACAATCCATTCCGGGACGTTCGGGGCCCATACCGCGACATGTTCGCCCGGCCGGAAACGGTCGAGCAGCCAGGCGGCCGCCCGCTCGGCATCGTCGCACAACTCTGCGTAGGTCCAGGTGCGAGCTTCGCGTTCCGGAGCAACCGATACCAGAGCGAGCCTATCGGGCACCTCGGCTGCGGCCTGCTCCAACAGTTCGCCCACGGAGATATCGAGGACAGGCCGGCTGGTATCCGCCGGCCAGGCGGATTCGGTGAGCGCCCTCATCGGCTCGCCTGTGCCGCGGCCTTCTCGTCGAGTTCTCGCTTCATTCGGGCGATTTCGTCCTCGGTGGGGATGTCACCTCCGCCGTCGGGAATCAAGCGGCCGCTGTCGCGCCACTGGACCGCGGTGCCGAAGCCGTGTTCCTGGGCGAAGTCGACAAACCAGCGACCTTCTGGAGAATGCCGTGTTATGCCGTCGAACAACACGGCGAGATTCTGGGTTGTCTGCAGGCCCATGTTGTCATAGGCCTGGTTGATCATCATCTTCTGCATGACCAGCTGATTGATCGGGATACCTGCCATACGATCGACGAGCTTTTCGACCGCGGCGTCGAGTTCGGCTGCGGGAACAGCGTCGATGACCAGCCCCCACTCCCGGGCCCGGACACCGTCGATGGTGTCGCCGGTGAGCAGCATGCGCTTGGCACGTTCGGCGCCGAGACGATAGACCCACATCGCGGTCGTCGGGCACCCCCACACCCGTGCAGGCATATATCCGATCTGGGCGTCCTCGGCCATCACCACCAGATCGCACGAAAGAGCGATATCGCTGCCACCCGCAACGGCATACCCGTGAACCTTGGCGACAGTCGGCTTCGCCGATCGCCAGAGCGAGAAGAAGTGGTCGGTGTTGCCCTTCATCATCCGGAAGTCCTTGATCGGATCCCACACCGTGCCTTGGTGTTCCACGCCGCCCTCGGCATAGACCTTCAGGTCGTAGCCTGCGCAGAACGCACGCCCCGCTCCCTGGACCACGATGACGCGCACCGAATCGTCGGCATTCGCCTGGGCAACCGCGTCCTCGATCTCTCGGGCCATGTCGGCGGTGATCGCGTTGAGCCTGTCGGGGCGATTCAACGTGAGGTAAGCGCGACGTTCACGCACTTCGTAGTCGACGGTGTCTCCGATGAAAGTCATGTCGGCGTCCCAAACCTCGGCAGCGATGGTGTCGAAACGTTTTCACAGTCCATTTGGACTGTCAATGGATCTGTCCCGGTAGCAATCGGATTCGTGCGGTAGGCCCGGCGTCGGTTCGCACTCGAGCGATCCGGCCCGCGCCGGGGTGATCGGTCAGCTCCGGTGCGCCTCCAACAACCAGGCGGGTAGGCACAGTCTGGGCAGTATCGTGTGTCGATGATCAACGTCCGAGCGAAAATCTGCGGCATCCGGACCGAGTCCGATCTCCGGGCCGTTGTCGCGGCCAATGCCGATGCGGCCGGGTTCATTTCGGGCACGACGCATTTCAGTGAGGATGAACTCGACGTCGAGCGGGCCCTGCGACTGTCGCGACTGGTGCCGTCGTCGATGGAGCGCGTGCTGGTCACCCATCTCACCGATGCGGGCGCCGTACTGCGCCTCGCCGACCGGATCGGCGTGGACTGCATCCAGTTACACGGGCTGATCTCGCTCGACACCGTGCGCGCGGTCCGGCGGGACGCGGCCGGGCGGCGGGTGATCCGCGCGGTCCACGTGACCGGGCCGGACGCGGTCGACGCAGCCATGCGAGCGGCACCGAATTGCGATGGGATAGTGCTCGATTCGCGGTCCGCACACCGGCTCGGCGGAACCGGGCGCACGCACGACTGGTCGATCAGCGCACGCATCGTCGACCTGCTCGCCGAATCGGAATTCCCGGTCATGCTGGCCGGGGGCCTCAACCCGCGCAACCTCACCGCGGCCATCGATGCGGTGAGGCCGTCCTGGGTCGATGTCAACTCCGGCGTCGACGACTCGCGCGGCGACAAGGATCCATCGGATTGCAGCGACTTCGTCAGGGCGGCACACGCCGTCGTGGCGCCGAACGCTGCTCTAGCCCGACCGCGATCAGAATGAGCACGCCCGCTGCGGCAGTCGCGGAGCCGGGCAGACTTCGGGTGCACACCGCCCCCACCAGTGTGGCCACCACCGCCTCGTTGAGCCCGATGACGCTGGCCGTCGCCGCGTCCAGCCACCGCAGCGCCTGCCAATACAGGGCGAATCCGGGCCCGAGGAGCAGGGCGCCGACCGCGGCCAGCTCGGCCGCAACCGGCGCCGACGGTGGATCGAGCGCGAGCAGTGGGCTGCTCGCGGCCCCACCCAGCAACAGTTGCAGTCCCGCGGAGGTGGTCGTGTGGTTCGGCCCCGGCTGCCGCGCTATCACACTGACCAGCATCGCCACGCAAGCCGCGCTGCCGAGTGCCAGTCCACATCCGGCCACGACCGACCCCACCGCCGTACCGCCTGGGTGGCGTCCGCTGACCAGCCAGATCGCCGCCGCGACCAGGAGCAGTTCGAGCAGTACCGGAAGCGTCGGCGCCCGTCGTCCGCGCAGCAGCGCCACGGCGATGATCAATACCGGCGCCGTCAGGTGCAGGGCGACCACCACCGGCAGCGGGCCGACCCGCAGCGCCGCGATGTACAGCGCCAGATTCGCGGCTTCCAGCACGCCCAGCTGGACGTACAGCGCCGGGTGGGCGATGAGCGTTGCCCACGGGTGCTGTCCGCGCAACCGCGCCGACACCAGCAGCGGCACCGCCCCGCCGAGGGCGACCAGACCCGCCGTGGTCGGGGCCGCCAGTGCCGCCAGCAGTGCGCTGGAGGTACCCCACAGGCAGGTCACGGCGATCATGAGAGCAATCGGAGCGGCCGTACCCCGGGCAGTTGGAGTAACCATAGGCAGACCAATCAGAGTAGCCATAGGCTAGGCCAGCAGGTAAGTGACCACAGGCAGCACGAGCGCTGTGAACGCGGCGAACACCGCGCTCGCCACCCGCCCTTTCGGTAGTCGCGGAAAGTACGTGGCCAGCCCGCAGTAGGTGCCGAAGGCGATGAGCACCGTGCCCCACACCACCAGGGCCCGACTGCCGATCGTGCCGTATACGGTGTCGAAGCCCACCGCCAGCGCGAATACCGTGGCACCGGCCGCCGTACCGATCAGCAACAACGCCGCTCCCGCAGTGGAATTCATCAGCATGCGGTGGCCGCGCATCGCGGCGATCGCCTGCGGATCCGTGCGATGGGTGCCGTCGGCCCGGCAGATCTCGTCGTACACCCTCCCCGGGTTCACTCGCTCGTTGATCGCCGGCCGCACCTGCAGCAGGGCTTCCAGCGCCTGAGTGGTGGCGTAGGAGGTGACCGGTCCCTCGTCGGAGATGCGGAAGCCGCCCCGATAGATGGCCAGCGCATCCATCTCCTGCATGTCGAGCAGCACGACGATCGCCGCACGCACCGCGGGATCGAAAATGGTGCGGCTGTCGGCGGAAATCACCGCACCGACCGCCAGATGCAGGGTGAGATGGCGCCAGGTGTCCACGAGATCGTCACGCCGAAAGATCTCGGTCTCGATCTCGCATTCGCCTCGGCGCAGCCCGGTCAGCAGCCGTTTGACCGCCATCGCGCACGCCCGCTCCGCACGCTTGTCACCGATTCGGACGATCTCGGGGCGAGCGAGCACGGCGGCGATGTGCGCCGCCGCGTAGATCGGCAGTGAACGTGGGTCCTGATAGATCGCCGAGACCAGATATCCGATGCCACGCGAGATGGCTTGGTGCCGTTCACCGTCGAAGCCGCTGTCACCGATGAGCGCCTCGACGGCGGCGGAGGTCGCGGTGATCGATACCGGGCCGAGGAAACCCGATATCCGCCAGCCACCGGTTTCGGAGTCCTGTTGATCCAGTAGGGATCGCACAGCTCCGGCCAGATCGGGATCGGACTCCTCGATCTTCAGGCAGCGCAGCGCGCGGATGCGCCACGCGACATCGATCGGGGTACGGAAGTACCATTCGTCGCCATTCGGCCGTTGCACGACCGTTGCCCGCACCAACATGGCGACCTTTGCGGCACGCGGGATTTCGCAACCGGCGCGATGCAGAACGCAGACCACCTCGGCGGTGTTCTGCGGATTGGGTGGCACATCAGGTATCCAGCCCCAGCCCGCACCCCCGCTGATATGCGGTATCTGGCTGCCGCGCAGCCATTCCACAGCCATCCGGATACGCTCGTCGATGTTCGACACGACCCTCCGCCCCCTTAGTACGTTGCCCCAGAGACTTTCGATAGGGCGCTGATAACTGCCAAGTTACCCGGATGGTCCGACAATCCGCCCGTCTCGAAAGCGTCTGAATCGATTGGTAGCAAACGTGTTTCGGGTCCATATCGGGGCTTCGGCCGCGTCCGTCGCCGTGGGAATTGCAAAATCTGCAGGCAGCGAACCGGATTCGCCGACGCCACGCACCCTGGGCCACGCATCTCCGACCGAGGGTTTATCGCGAGGCTATCATGGCGTAACTGGAACTGTTCCGGTCCGAGTTCGAATTGCAACCCATACCCCGGCGGATCCGGCCGCAATCGCCCGCGTCTCGAGCAAATCCCATGACATACCTCAAATTCCAAGACAGTGGACCAGCACCGCGGTACGAGAGTCGACCACAGCCGGGACACGGGACGCCGAATCGAAGCCGCCGGCTACCGCGCCGATCTACCTGAGCGCACAACGTGGTCTGCCTGCGGAGGGCGCCGCCGCCTTCCAGGAGCGGTACCGCGCCCACCGGAGAATCACGACCGGCCGCATTCCTCGCCGGAGCCAGGACACGCTGGCCGGCGCGGGCGGCGACGCCGTCGATGCTGCGTCCGCCGCGTAGCTCGAGGTCACGTTGGCCTTTCCGCCGCCGAATGTCACGCGGTCATCGTTACGGGCATCTAAGCGCCACAGCGTGATTGAGCGTGCACTCCCGTGCACGCTGCCGCCAAGTCGGTCAGAGCACGCGGCGCAGCATGGCGGACTGTCCGACACGCTGTTCCCTACCGTCGAAACTCATCCACTTATCAACTGCAACAACACGTTCGGTCTTCGTGGCGTGTACGTGGCGGTAATAATGCTCATGCTTGTCCGGCATGTCCTACGATCTTCTGAAGCACGTGCAGAGGCACACCGGCATCCGCCATCCATGTCGGTCTCGTGTGCCGCAGATCGTGCCGGCGGAGGTGCCCGGGGGCTGCCGCATGCCGCTCGCGCGGCTACCACTGCCCACTTGTTCAGACTCCTCGGACGCAATTCCGTTACACCCCATTGAAGTTCGAGCCGACGACCAGTTCGAGGCGGGTTCATTTCAGCATTGGGTGCGTTGGACTGGCGCAGTGATCCTTGGGGCTTCCGCGGACGGCCTGGGACTGCTACTCCGGGCTGAGCCGAGCAGGGCCATGCGATCCGCCACCGGTCCGGCCGCGATCTGTCAACGGGGTCGAAAGGCTCGCTGCATCCGTCGCCGCGCGGCCCATGCCAGGTTGCGTGTACCGGCCCGCCAGCGCCGCGCGCTGGTCATGGCCCGGAAGCGTTTCGTCCTGGGCTGGACTGGCCGTCGGCGGCCGCGATGTCTTGCCCACGTTGTTGCATGCGGTTGCTCACGGGATCGCCCTCGCCCGCGGCGCCGCTTGGACGCGATGAATGAGGCGATGGCGTAGGCCAATGCGCTCAGGGCGTACAGGACGGCGGTGATGACGAGCCATCGGGAAAGGAACGGTTGTTGAGTCAGGCCTGTCGCATTGTGGTAGGTGGTCGCGCCTTGTTCGATGATGCCCGGAAAAAAGAGCAGCAACAGCAGTCCGGCAGCGAGGGTGGGGATGCGCAGGTAGTTCGTCGCAGGTATCCGATGGCCGCGGGTCGGTGTGGGCACGAGGCGGTCGGCAAGCGTGTACAGCGGAAAGAGAATCAGGTCGTGGCCGATGATCGCAACGGCAAACCAGACGATGATCGATTGCCACCACACGTTCGGGTTGAACAGCTGGCGCAGGCCGAGGGTGTATACGGCGTACGCACCGAGCGCGAGGGAGGCGAGTAGGACGAGCAGGTGCAGTGGGTGCGCGCCGTAGACGGACTTGCTGAACGCGATCAGGCGTCGCATCAGTCAGCTCCGGAATTCGATTGAGCGCACCCATTTGGTGCAGTGCACGCCGGGCAGCGCGGGGACGATGATTCGGGCCGGATAACCGTGATCGAGGGACAGCTCGGCCCCGTTGACACGAAAAGCGAGCAGTGCATCGGGGTTGAGCACCTGGTTGCGGTGCAGCGCCGCACGACCGAAAGGGCCCCCCTGTTCCAGCGACGACACGATTGCGGAACCGGGTGTGGGGACGCCTGCGTGCTGAGCCAGGTCGGCGAGGCGGATGCCGGTCCAGGTTTGCACGGTCGACCATCCTTCGACGCACGCGATCGGCAGGTCGACAGTGTGCTGGGGCATCGCGGCGAGTGCGGATTTGTCGAGATCGAGTGGGACCGGACCACCGCGCAGTTCCAGGCGCCAGGCGGGGCCGGTGGCCGCCGGGTCGATTCTCGCGACGGCGGCGGTGCGGTTGACCTGAAAGTCGTTGGGCCCATTGCCGTAGGTGCGGCCGCGCGGCACCAGGAGCGCGGCCCGGCGGGTGATGCCGCCCAGGGTCTGTCCGGCGGTGAGGACCGCGACCAGCGCAGAGCCACCCGCGACGAGGGCAAGTGCGCCGCGCCGGCTCAGGGTGGCAGGTATCGGATCCACAGCGACGAGACCGTCGATGTCGCGGGGTTCGGGCTCGGTGTCGGCGCGGGAGGTGGACAGCACGCTGCGCAGGGTGCGCGATCGCAGACTGGAAATCATCTTCGGCAATTTGATCGCGACGTGGGCGACGAACCCGGCGATGAACACCCAGGCCCCGAAGTAGTGTGCGGTGTAGAAGCTGAATCCGAAGATATAGTCGTACTGGATATTTAGTACGCCGGTGACGATTTCGAACAGAATCCCACCGACGAGCATCAGCAGTGAGACTCGTTCGATGACCTGGGCGATCGAGCGCGCGGGCGGCCAGGCGAACAACCGGGGGATCACCGACCACAATTTGGCCAGCACCACCGGGATGATCACCAATCCCAGCCCCACATGCAGACCCTGGGCCAACCTGTACAGCCACGACGGCCGCGATGGCCAGTCGAAGGTGGGAAGTGTCAACCAGCCGACGTGGCCCGGGATGGCCTGTCCCAATCCTGGGCCGTAGGCGATGTAGGACAACAAACCGGTGATAGCGATGACCGGCAGCACCACCAACAACACCAGGCCGAACACCGAGGTCAACCATGGACCGCGCAGCGGGCTGCGCCACCGGATCCGGTCGAATCCCGGCGGCGGATTCTTCGCCATGAACCGCCACGCCGCAGACGGGAATCCGTACGACCCAGACTCCGTTTCCGTAGCCGTGTCCTCGGCCACGGGACCGGTCTCACGCTGAGGTTGTGCCGGTGGCGGGTCGGAGGAGGTCGTCACGGGAAAACACCCCTTCTGCTGGTATGGGCGACCGTTGTCGAAGTCGAGTGTTCCCGGGTACAGCAGCGCGGTCGAGGCCAACTGACGGCAATTCACAAATCCGTGATCACTCGGCCGGCCGGCTGTGTCGATTCCCGGCGGCGCGGCCGATGAGCTGTCCGAACATGATTGTCTGTATGCGGCGTGGGGTGAGGTACTTGCCGATGAAGTCGCTGATTTTGTTCATGCTGCCGGGGATGACCAGGGGTTTGCGTCCCAGGCTGTGCAGGGCGTTGGTGACGACCTTGCCGACGTGGACGGTCCGCTGCCGCTCCGCGGTGGCCGGACCGGTATCCGGGCCGCGCCACCGTGAGAGACACTCATGCCTCGGCCGAAGGCAGCATCACGAACGTGAAACACCCTGGCGGGCAGCTGGATTCAGCCGTCCGAGGGACCGGCGGGGTCGACCGCGACGGCGCGCAGGGTTTCGGCCAGGCGGGCGACCGGCTCCGGTAGCGGGCCGGGCAGCCGGGCCAGCAACATCCGGCGTTGTTCGGCGGGACCGCCGTGGACGGGCAGGATCCGGACCCCGGGCGGCGCGACCGGCACGAGACCGGCCGGCACAGTGGTGATTCCGCAGCCCGCCGCGACGAGGTTCAGTTTCGCGAGCCAGTCACCAACGGTGTGCACGACGGTGGGCCGCTCGTCGAGACCCGGCCAGGTACCCATCCCGCCGTCGCTGCGGGGTCCCGCGATCCACGACTGGCCGCGGAGGTCGGCGGCATCGATGTGGTCGCCCCGGGCGAGCGGGTGCTCGGCCGGGACGGCGATGCGCAGGCCGCGTTCGGTGAGGACCTGCACCTGCAGCGCGGGAGTCTCGGCGTCGAGCGGACGATACGGCGGCGCCGAGGACACCACCGCGAGATCCACGGTGCCCGCGCGTAAGGCGCGGATCAGCGCGGGGGTGCCGCCTTCCCGGCCCAGCACCGTGATACCGGGATGGGTGTGCCGCAGGCGGGCCAGCGCGGTCGGCACCAGGCCGGCCCCGGCGCTGGCGAACCAGCCCAGCCGCACCGTCGCCCGCTCGTCGGGTAGCCCGGCCAATTCTCTTGCCGTGGCGTCGATCTGGTCGACCACGACCGCGGCGCGGCGGGCCACGATCCGGCCGGCAGGGGTCAGGCGGACCCCGTCGTGCCGGCGCTGCACGAGCGGTACACCCGCCGCGCGTTCGAGGGCGGCGATCTGCCGCGACACCGCGGACTGGGTGTAGCCGAGCGCCGCGGCGGCCGCGGTGAGCGTGCCCCGCTCGGCCACCTCCCGGAACACCCGCAACGCGGTCAACGACGCCGCCGTGAAGGTCATGATATTTACGCATACCACAGATGCGTATTTCTCGCTTTCGACATGGCCAGTGGGCTTCTAGCGTCGAGGTATGACCTTGATACGCACACCCTTCGGGTTCGAGTCCACCGCCGCCGACGTCACCGCCGGCCTGGACCTGAGTGGCCGCCGTGCGGTGGTGACGGGCGCCACCTCGGTCCTGCTGGCCACCGCACCGCAGCTGGCCGGTGTCGGCGGTCGGTACTTCGCCGACTGCAATGAGAGCGAGACCGTCGACCGGCGCACCGGCACCCTGCACGGTGTCGCGCGCTACGCGCTGGATCCCGATGGCGCGCAACACTTGTGGGAGCTGTCGGAGAAGACGGTCACCGAGGGGGCGAAATGAGCAGGGTCGCACTGGTCACCGGCGCCACCCAGGGTCTCGGACTCGCGCTCGTCGAACTGCTGGCCCAGCGGATGGCTCCCGCCGACACCATCTACCTCACCGGCCGCGATCACGACCGGGTGGCCGCCGCTGTGGCCGCCATGCCCGTGGGCGGCGCCCAGGTGCGCGGGGAGATCCTCGACGTCACCGATCCGGGTGGCGCCGAACGCCTCGCGGACCTGCTGGTCGCACGGCACGGCGGCGTCGACATCGTGTTCGGCAATGCCGTCATGCGGGTGGGCCCCGACGACGACCCGCGCACGATCGTGCGGGAGTACGCCGAGGTCAACAACTTCGGCACCACCCGGCTGCTGCGCGCCTTCGCGCCGATCCTGCGCGACGACGGCCGGTTGATCGTGGTGGCCAGCTCACTCGGCACACTGCACCAGCTCGCGCCGGTCCTGCACGGCCGGTTCGACGGTGCGGCCACCCTCGACGAGGTCGACATCCAGGTCGGGCGGTGGGTCGAGGCGGTGGCCGACGGGAGCGCGCGGGCGGGAGCGTGGCCCGGCTTCGTCAATATCCCGTCCAAGATCGGTCAGGTCGCGGCCGTCCGCGCGCTCGCCGCGCAGCGCCGCGAAACCGACCGTGCCCGAGGCATTCTGATCGCCGCCGTGTGCCCCGGCATGATCAACACCCCCACCTCCGCCCTGTGGTGGGACGTGTCCGGCGCACCCACCCCCGCCCAGGCCGCGGTCGCACTCGTCGACCTGGCCCTCGAACCGGTGGATCCCGCCCAGTACGGCGAGCTGGTCCGGTACGGCTCGGTGCTCCCGTGGTCACCGTCAGCGGAACGCCGGCCGCTCGATGGCAACGCCCGGCATTCGTTCGCTGCGGTGACCTACGACGGCTGATCGATCTCGGTGACGATGGTGTACAGCTCGATGATCACACCGTTCGCGGTGCGAGCGATGTCCATGCCGCTCACCACCGGCGGCGCGCCGTCCGGCCCGTATCGGAAGGCCAGCTGGCCGATGTCGTCGAGTTCCACCGCGGGACCGGCGGCCCGGAACACCCAGTCCGGGTTCTCGGCGCGCAGTTCCGTGGCACGTCGTTCGAACTCCTTGCGCCCGAGGACCTTCCGGTCGGGCTCGTGCCACACCACATCGTCGGCATAGCTGTCGGCGATCACCGCGGCCCGGCGCCCCGGGTCCGGCTCGTTGAAGACGTCGAGCAGATTGCGCCGCATGAGCTCGGCCGGTGAAGGGGTCACAGCAGATCCTTTCGATCACAGGGAAAACGCTGGTAGCCAGGCGAGCGGATCGGGTGGTGAAGGAATGAAACCAGTGCCACCGCCCGCCGCGACCGGCCTGCGGCTCAGATGTGGAAGAGCGGTCCGGTGAGGGTAAGTCCGAGGTCACCACCGACATGCGAGAAGAACGCGAACAGCATCAGGGCCGCGCCGGCCAGCCCGATGTCCTTGTTGAAGTGGATCATCTCCTGCTGCTTGACCTGCGCATCGGTCTCCGTCCAGAACGGGTGCATGAGCAGAGCGGTCGGGACCAGGAACGCGATCAGCAGCAGCGATCCCAGATCGGCCCAGACGCCCAGCAGCACACTCAGTCCGCCCGCGAGCAGCAGCACGCCGGAGCCGAGCACCGACAATCCCGGAAGCGGAACGCCCTTGTAGCCGGCATACTCGGCCATCTGCTTGCGCTGGGCGAAGTGCCCGAACGCGGAGCCGAGGAAGAGCAGGGCGAACAGGATCCGTCCGACGAGTACCACGACATTCATGATTGTGCTCCTTGATGAGGTTCCGGCTGGTCGGTGAAAACGGTTGTGGCTCAGGTGCCGGCGACTCGGACCGTTGCCTGTCCTAGACAGCAATTGCGGTATGCGAGTTATTCCGGGGATTTCGATCGATTTCGGCCCGACCGTTCACACCGGGCGCACAGCGGCTCCCACCCCGGGCCGACAGCGACTTCGACTGCCTGAACTGGGTTATCGTGGATTCCATGGCCGGTAGCAGAGCAGTACAGCGAGAGGTGGCGGCGTCGACTGCCGCATCAGGTGGCCCGGTCAGCAATGCACTGATCCGGGCGACCCGGCTGCACATGACGCGAGCACGGCAACTGTTCCAGAGCGTTGGCCTGCACCCGGGACACGAGCTGCTGCTGATGTACCTGTGGGACAGCGGGCCCTGCCGGCAGGCCGAACTGGCCGCCGCGTTCGACACCGACTCCGCGTCGATGACCCGCACGGTGCAGCGGCTCGAGCGGTCCGGGTTCGTGCGGCGGCGCCCGGATCCCGACGACCGGCGAGCCACGCTGGTCGAATCCACCCCGGCCGGGAAGGCGCTGCGCAGCCGCGTGGAGCAGTTGTGGACCGAGTTGGAGACCGACACCGTCGGCGGGATGAGCACGGCCGAACAGCGGCGATTACTGGCCGGCCTCGAACGGCTCGGGGCCAATCTGACGGCCGGCCCCGACGACACGCGGCGCTGAGGTCGGCCGCCGGCTCATTCCTGCCTACGACAGCGATCGTCCTGGTGAACCAGTGCCCCTTCCAGGACCCAGGTCGGTCGGGCACCCGCCGCGTGATCAGGGTCGCGGGATCAGCCGACCGTGGTGGCCGATGCGGCTACGGCGGAGGCGAAGTCGGGCTGCACGCCGAGTTGGGCGAGCATGACGCTGACGCCGACGTAGCAGTTGAATTCCTTGATCTTGCCGCCCTCGAGGTACCAGAAGTCGGCGGTCGGAATGTCGAGCTTGGCGCCGGTCGGCTCGATGACCCCCGCGGGGGTCTGGAACGGGCCGGTGAAGGTGCCCTGGATGGACAACTCGACGGCGACGAGGTTGTCGCTCAGGACATGGAAGCGGTGCAGCTCGCGGTGGATGTCGGGCGCCAACTGTCCCATGACGGTGACCAGGTCGCCCAGGTGTTCTCCCCGGTAGACCTCGCCGGCGACAACGTTGTTGAATACGCCGTCCGCGGTGAACAGGTCGGCGAAGCCCTGAACGTCGAGGACGGTGCCCTCGGCCGCGTGGTACGCCGCCCGGACCACTTCTTCTGCGCTGATAGCCATGGTCTTGCTCTCCTCAAGAAACAAATCGAATGCTTGATTGAATTGTTCACCGACACAGGTAAAGATGTCAAGCAATCATTTGAATTGTTGCGCGACAGGCTATATCAGACCTGGTCGGACTGCCTCGAACCGCCGAGAAACGCCCCCGCCACCACCGGGACCAACCAGCGCTCGATCCGCCGCTGCGGCAACGCCGCCAGCTCCGCGCCGATCGGCGCCACCGCGAGCCAGTTCAATAGGCCCGCGGCACACCGCGTCCGGAACACCATCTCCGGCTCGTCGACCTCGGGCAGCCGCACCGACAGCACCCGAAGCACGTCCCGGCGCGACTGTTCGAACTTCGCATTCAGCCGTTCCCATCCCTCGGGAGGATCGATCCCGATCCGCGCCACCGTCCGCAGCACCGCCAGATCCCGGCCGCCCGCGGCGAGCGCCCGAACCATCGGCTGAGCGAACGCCGCAGACAATTCCTCGACGGTCGCCGTGACATCCAGCGACCCGACCGCCTCGATCTGCGCGTCCAGATATCGTTCCAGCGCGTGCTCGATCGCCGCATCGCACAGGCCCCGCAGCGACCCGAAGTGATAACTGACCGCCGACACGTTCGCCTCCGCGGTGTCGGTGATCTCCCTCAGGGTCACCCCCTCCGCCCCACGCTGTGCCAGCAGCTCGAGCGCCGCGGCCAGGAGTCTGTCGCGGGTGCGCCGGCCGGCCTCCCGACGCAGGTCCGTCCGTTCGGTCCCCATACGAGAACTCAAACAGTTGTTTGAGTTCTCTGTCAAGCTCATCAGCTGAGCACCGTGGACCAGGGCCGCGCGAGACCGGTGCGCTTGGCGGTCGCAAGGATCGGGGTGGTGTCGGTGGCGGTGATCGCGCCCAATGCACCGATCGTGGTGACGAGGAAGTCGTAGAGCGCGGCCAGATCGGTGACGGCGACCGCCGCCAGGAGATTCGCCGGACCGGTGGTCGCGGCGACGAACCGGACGTGCGGATTGCCGGACAGCGCCGCCGCGGTCTCCCCCAGCGCGCGGGGCTGCACATCGAGCCACAGCAGCGCTTCACTGTGCGCGCCCAGCAGTGCGGGATCGATCTCGGTGGCCAGGCGAACGACGTTGCCGCGCACCAGCGTATCGAGGCGGCGACGGGCGGCGAGCGCGGTGGTTCCGGCCCGGGCGGCGAGGTCGGTGTAGGTCATTCGGCAGTCCTCGGCGAGGGCCGCGATCAGCGTGCCGTCGATTGCGGCCGGTGCGGGCGCCGCCTGCACCGGTTCCGGGGCCAGCCGCGCGGCCTCCTCGGGGGTGAGCAGGCCCGCGTTCCAGCGCAGGGTCTCGGGGAACACCCGCAGCAGGGTGTGCGCGGTCCAGGAGTCCACGGCATCGGTCGCCGGCAAGTCCTGCAACAGCAGCGAGTTCCGGCGTTGCGGGCTGTCGAGGAAGAACACCGCGGATACCTCGTCACCGCCACCGAGAATGTCGACCCAGATCGTGTCCCGACGGCGGGCGAGTGCGGTCGCTACCTGACGAATTCTGTTGGGACGACACCGGATACGCAGTGCCATCGGAACCGCACCGGGCACCGTTGCCGGATTGCGGACGACGGTGCCCCGCAGCGTCCGGTCGGCGTAGAGCGGAACCGCGCGCCGCACGACGGTTCGCTCGGACAGGCCCAGGCACTCGGCGACGACGCGCCACGAGGCTCGTGGCGAGGCAACCAGCGCGGCCGCGATTCGACGATCGGTCTCATCGAGCTCGTGTCGCATATTACGCACTATAGCGCTCTCTACTGTCGGTAAATCTTGCTATATCGTCGCTTTATGGCGGTCGATTCGCATATCAGGCGTATCACTGTGTCGTGGCGCCGGGGACACCGCACCGAGCGGATGCCGGTCCGCTGGTTACCGATGATCGAGTCGACTTGGGAGACATCATGATTGATCACAGAGCAGATCTGCTGATCCGGGCCGCGGCGGTACACACGCTGGTGCCGGGCCGCCCGCCGCAGCGTGCGGTCGCGGTTCGCGGCGACCGGATCGTCGCGGTGTCCGACGACCCGAAGGGGCTCGACGACCTGGCCGGAACCGGCACCGAGATCCTGGATCTCCCCGGGTCCACGGTCCTGCCCTCGTTCGACGACACCCACACCCACCTGATCTTCGCCGCCCATGGCGCACACGATGTTCCGGTGCACGAAGCCCGCACGATCGCCGAATTCCTGGACCTGATCCGGCAGCGGGCCGCGGTGACGCCCGCGGGCCGGTGGATCCGGACCACGACCAACTGGCAGGAGCTCAACCTCGCGGAACGGCGGATGCCGACCGCCGACGAGCTCGACGGCGCCACCGACCGGCATCCGGTCCTGGTCAAGCGCGGCGGCCACAACGATGTGGTCAACAACGTGGCATTGCGGCTGGCCGGCATCACCACCGACACCCCGGTCCCGCCGGGCGGTGTGATCGGCCGAGAGTCCAACGGCCGCTTGAACGGCCGCCTGATCGACAGCGCGATGCGGCTGGTGGAACAGTTCGTTCCCGAGGAAGACGGCACTCAGCGCATCGACGGGCTACGTCTGGCCAGCCACGCGTACGCCGCGACCGGAATCGGCACCGTCCGCGATTGTGCGGTGTCGTTCGCCGACTACGACCTGCTCCGGGCCACCCGCGACCAGGCCATGCTCGGCACCCGCGTCCGCGCGTTGATCGCGGGTTTCGGACTGACCACGGCGACGTTGCTGGACGAAGCACTCGACCGGATGGAGGAGCTGCGCTACTCCGCGGATCCGTGGCTTCAGGTGTGGGGCATGAAGTTCGGTATCGACGGCGGCCTCGAAGCCGGCGCGACCGAGGAGCCGTACGCTTGCGACCACAGCTACTCCGGCGCTCTGCTGTGGGAACCGGACGGCCTGGTCGACGCGGTGAACACCGTGGTCCGCCGCGGGTGGCGAGTCGGCACTCACGCCTACGGCGATCGTGCGGTACGCATCCTGCTGGACGTGTACGAGCTTGTGCTGCAAGACAATCCGGGCTTGGCCCCGCACAGCCTCGTGATCGAACACGGCGGGCTGGCCGGACCCGAACAACGGGCACGAGCGGTGGCCCTGGGTATCCCGGTGACGATCCAGCAGCCGCTGCTGCACGACACCGCCGAGGTCGAACGCGAGTACTGGGGCCCGGAACGAGTGGCCGACCTGTTTCCGGCCCGCGGCTGGCTCGACCAGGGCGCCCTGGTCACCGGCGGCTCCGACTTCCCGGTCGGACAGTTCGGCGCCATGCGCTCGGTGTGGGGCATGATGACCCGCGAAACGGTCATCGGCGTCCAAGGCCCACACCACTCGATCACCTACGACGAGGCGGTCGCCCTGCACACCACGAACGCCGCGCGGCTGATGCGGGAGGAAAACCTCCGTGGCACAGTGAGTCCCGGCCGCCTCGCCGACCTCACGGTCTGGGACCGCGACCCCGCCGCCGGCCCGGCCGAATCCCTGCGCGACCTCCAACCCAGCCACACCATCCTCGGCGGACACCTGGTGCACAGCCCCGATCGCAACAGCTGACCGGCACGATCTCGCAGATCGGTAGCGTTCGGCAGCAGGCTCCGGATCGGCTGCCGGCCGGTCAGGTGCTCGGGCAAATTCGGCGCGAGGCAGCGGTAACTCAGCTGCGGTCGATCCGGCATCCGATCCCCCAGGCAGTGTGATATCAAGCAATAGGCTACGCCCGCAGCGGCTTCCACGCTGCAGCGATTGCCGCTTTCCGCCGACCAACACCTCCGAGGGCCCGTCGCACTGCCGTGGTGGCTCGATCAGCTGCCATGCTGGTCGGAGGTGATCTTCAGTTGCGGTTGAGGCCGTGCTTGCTCGTGCGGAGCACCCGCTCGAGATGCGCCTCGGCTCGGTCTCCCTCGGAGGTTGGTGTGCACCCGCCCGAACGTCATCCGGGACAGCATTCGGTCACGGACGACGAGGGTGTGCCACAGCACTGCGGCCAGGTGTGCGGCGAAGGTGACGTACAGCAGGTAGGCCGCGACGATGTGCGCGCGCAACAGGACAGCGAACACCGTGGCGTTCCCGGGGGCGATGGACGGCAGGTACCACGATCCGAACAACACGATCGGCTGTCCCGACGCCGACACCATCGCCCACCCGAACAGAGGCTGAAGTATGAACAGCGCGTACATCAATCGCTCGGAGTACTTCGCGACCACTCGTTCGGGCCGCGACATCCCCGCCGGCCACGGCGGCGGGGTATGTCCCAGTCGCCAGCCGATCCGGACCAGCGCGAGTATCAGGATCGCGAAGCCCAGTGGTTCGTGAATGGTGACCAGCAGGTGGAATTCGCTGATCGACCCGACCATGAACACGCCGATGAACAGCATCGCGATGACGGCCGCAGCCATGATCCAGTGCAGGCCGCGGGCGACTGCGGTGAACTTCGTGCCGGTGGTTTCCGCGTCACCGGGCATTGCGGACCTCCGGCACCTCGACCGCGCTGGGCGTATGCGGTTCCCGGGTGCGCCGCTGGTAGGACCTCGCGTAGACCGACGAGCGTGCCTCGAGCAGCGGATCGTCCGAAGGCGCGATCCCGGTCGGCAGCACCGTCGGGTCGAAGTTGACATCGCGCGCATTGCCCGGCGCCTCGGTCGCCAGCGCGTCGATGGTAAGCGTGCCGACCTCGACCTGCCGCCGAGTCGCGGGCCACGCCCGCGTCGCGTCGTTCGTCGGATCGCCGGGCTCGGCGACCGTGACCACCATCCGCCAGCGCACCGGTCCGTGCCCGAGACGTTCGATCAGCGCGTCGAACAGGTAGTCCCGTCCCGCCGCATGCGTACCCGCCACGAACGGATCCTCCGGGAGCAGGCTCCACCGCACCGGCACTGTCGTGCCGGCGGCATTGGTGAACCGAAATGCGTTGAGCCCGTGGAACGGACTGTTGGCGAACCCGTTCGACGGCGTCGTGCGCGCCACGACGGCCATCGCGCGCTCGGACTCGGGATATTTCGCGAGGAACGCCGCGACCTTCACAGGATCGGGCCGGCCGGTCGCGCCCACGGGTTGCGTGGCGAGCATCCGATCGTAGAAACCCCGCGGCACCCGGTCGAGGAACACCGGAATGTTCACCATGGCGGTGCGCCACTGCTCGCGACCATCCAGGTGAAACAGCACCGCGAGCCCGCGCACGGTCCCGTTCTGGTCGCCGGCCAGCGGCATACCGCCCGACAGCGAGAAGCGAGCCGTCACCGGCGTTGTCCCCGCCCGGAACACCGACGCCGTCGACAACGCGGTCCCGGCGCCGTTGCCGACGAACGTCCCCGATGCGCTGACCCCCTTGGCGTGGTTGCGCCGAAATCCGTTGTGCCGGCCGTAAACCCGCTCGAACCGGTCGACGAATGTCCCCGAACGCAGGCTGTCCGGCGTGAACCACCCTGCGGCCCAGGCGAATGCACCGACATTGACCGCCGAGATCCCGCCCACCGCCGCGATACCCGCCAGCGCACCACGGCGGGACAGCCCCGCGCCCGGCGGCTGCGCGTGCTCGGGCGGCGAAGACTCGGGCGGTGGAACCGGATCGGATGGTACGTGTTCGTCCACACTCGCCTCTTCGTGATAGTCGTGTCGAAACCGATACTGTCGCACCGACGTTACGTCGCCCATGCGCTGCGGCGGCCGCGCAAGTGGTGACGAAACAATGACGTACCGGCCCGATGCAGAACTTCGCTGACAGGCGGGAGGGCTACCGTCTGCCGCATGAACACCCGCAGCCATGCTGCGGGACGGAGAAGTGGGACGGTGTCCCGGCAGGCGGGTGAGCGCCACGATCCTCAGCCCATCTTCAGTCCGGTGGACGATACTTTCGCAACAATCGGGGGATGCTCGGCCTACCCTCGATCACCCAGCTGACCCTGACTCCACCGCCGCCGCCCCCGCCCAGTTTCAGCCGGACCGTCGGTAGCTCGCAGCATGCAATCTCGTTGCTGCACGGGTGGTTACCGCCAACGGTAGAAATCGTGGCGCTGGTGCTGGCGGTGCTGACGATCGGATGGCGCACGCGCCGGTGGCGGCTCGTGTGGCTGCCGATATCGGTAGCCGCCGGTGTACTCGGAGCGTTCGGCGCGCATGCGCTGGTCTACAACCAGGGCTGGGCCACCGGGCCCGACAGGGCGCCGTCGCTGCTGTGGGTGTGCGCGGGCGGCGCCGTGGGCGCGGTATGCGTCGCGGTGCTCGGCTGGACCAGCGCAACCTGGTGGCGGCGCGGACTCTCGGCGCTGACCGTCGTGGCGGTCGTATCGAGCCTGGGCATCGTGCTCGACCAGTGGGTCGGCTACTTCCCGACGGTCCAGGTCGCGTGGAATGCGGTCACCGAGGCGCCCCTGCCGCACGAGACGCCGCTGAATTCGCTGCCATCCATGCGCGGACAACCGATCTCCACCGGGCGGATCGTACCGATCCAGACGCCCGATACGGCCAGCGGCATGCACCATCGCACCGAATACGTCTACCTGCCGCCGGCCTGGTTCGCCAGGACCACACCGCCGCGGCTGCCGGTGGTGATGATGATCGGCGGCGAATTCGCCACCCCGGACGACTGGATCCGGATCGGCAACGTGCTGCCCGCGCTCGACCGGTACGCGACCCAGCACGGCGGCTGGGCGCCGATCTTCGTCTTCGTCGATACCGGGGGCACCTTCACCAACGACACCGAATGCGTCGACGGCCCACGCGATCACGCCGCGACCCACCTCACCGCGGACGTACCACCCTATGTCGAAAAGACCTTTGGCACGGCCACATCCGCGAGCGAATGGGCGGTGGCGGGGTGGTCGATGGGTGGCACCTGCGCGATCGATCTGACCGTCATGCACCCGTCACAGTTCGGCACCTTCGTCGACATCGCCGGCGATATCGGCCCCAACGCCGGCAACAAGCAGCAGACCATCGCGCGGCTCTACGGCGGCAGCGCCCAGCAGTGGGCAGCCTTCGATCCGCGCACCGTAATGGCAGCGCACCGGAAATACACCGGAATGACCGGCCTGCTCTACGCCTTCACCCCGACCGGGCCCTTCGGGCGCTGGACCGGCGGGCAACAGCCGGGCACGAGCACCGACGAGCGCACCTTCCTCAGCGGAAAGTCCAGCAACACCATCAAACTCGAATCCGCCGCCGCGCTCTACACCGCCGCGACCAGGGCCGGCATCGACGCCACCCTGTACAGAACCCGGGGAAACCACACCTGGCAGGCCGCCACCGGCGCGTTCGACTCGGCCCTGCCATGGCTGTCCGATCACCTTCGGCCACAGTAGTTTCGCCAGCCCCAACACCTGCGACACCTCCCGCGCCGATCAGCGGCGGTCGCGGGATGTCGCTTCCGCCTGAACCGTGCCACCTGAGTGACGGTTTGTTCGAACCCGGTCGGCTAGCGCAGGGATTCGATACCGGCCAGGATGAGATCGATTCCGGCGCGGAACTGTTCGCGGTCGTCGTGAGCGGACAGTTGTGCGGCGACGCGGTGCACGAATGGGTATCGCGCGGGGTCGTGCTCGGCCCATCGGGCGGCGACCCCCGCGAGGAATTCGGCGCGGTCGGTTTCGCGTGTGAGCCGTGCGCCCGCCGCATACTGGCCCGCGAGACCGAGGATGTAGTTCACCAGCGCGGAAGCGGAATCGAACTGGGCGCGCTCGGGGACGCCGAGCGCCGCGAGTCGCCCGCCGACGCCTTCGAAGATCCGCATGGTCGCGCAACCCCAGGGCGCACTGGAGAGTTGAGCGCCCACCCACGGGTGGGCGTCGATGGCGTCGAATACGCCGAGAGCGACCGCCCGGACCGACTCACGAGGTTCCCCGCCGGGGTTCACCCCGGTCATGACCCGGGCGATGATGTCGTCGGCGGCGGCGGCCAGTAGCTCATCCTTGTTCGCGACGTGCCAGTAGATCGCGCCGCTGCCGGTGGCCAGACGGGCCGCGAGGGCGCGGAAGGTCAGCGCCTTCTCGCCCTCGGTGTCGAGGATCTCGATCGCGATACCGACGATCCGCGCCCTGGAGAGCGAGTTCGGGCGGCGTTCGGGCCGTTGTTTCTCGGTCGTCACGCTGTCCATCTTGACATTTCTGGAACGTTGTTCCAACCTGAAATGTCTGGAACGTCGTTCCAGACTTCTCGCGAAGGGAGCAGCAACATGACGGCATCGGTCACCATCATCGGTGCGGGACTCGGCGGTCTGACCTTGGCCCGCGTCTTGCATGTACACGGCATCGCCGCGACGGTCTACGAGGCCGATGCCTCGCCGGCGGCGCGCACCCAAGGCGGTCAGCTCGACATTCATCAGGACGACGGGCAATTCGCGCTCGCGGCAGCGGGGCTCACCGAGGAATTCCATGCGATCATCCACGCCGGCGCGGAGGCGGCGCGGGTAGTCGACAGGCACGGCACGATATTGCTCGATCTCCCCGACGACGGACTGTCGGGGCGCCCGGAGGTATTGCGCGGAGAGCTGCGGCAAATCCTGCTCGACGCACTGCCCGGCGGGACGATTCGCTGGGGGCACAAGGTCACCGCGGTGCGCCCGCTCGGCGACGGCCGCCACGAGCTCACCTTCGCCCACGGTTCGACCGTGACCACCGACCTGCTCATCGGCGCGGACGGCGCGTGGTCCAAGATCCGGCCGCTGCTCTCCCACGCCCGGCCCGAGTACATCGGGACGACCTTCATCGAGACCTATCTCCACGACGCCGAGGAGCGTCACGCGGCGACTGCCGCGATGGTCGGCGAAGGCGCGATGTATGCGGTGGCACCTGGCAAAGGAATTACCGCGCACCGCGAATCCGGCGGCGTCCTGCACACCTATGTACAGCTGAACCGCTCCGCTGAATGGATCGCGGCCATCGATTTCACCGATGCCGCCGCCGCGACCGCTCGTGTCGCAGCCGAATTCGACGACTGGGCACCCGAACTCACCGCACTCATCACCGATCGCGAATCCGCGCCGGTGCCGCGCATGATCCACACCCTGCCCGACGGACATCGCTGGGACCGCGTGCCCGGGGTGACGCTGCTCGGCGATGCCGCGCACCTGATGCCGCCCTCGGGCGACGGCGCGAACCTGGCGATGCTGGACGGCGCCGAACTCGCCCTCGCGATCGCCGCGCACCCGGGCGATATCGAGGCGGCGCTGACCGCCTACGAGACCGCGATGTTCGCGCGCGGCGCCGCGTTCTACGCCGACGCGTGGGATGTGCTCGACCTCTGCCTCGGTGACCGCGCACCGTTCGGGCTCGTCGAGCTGTTCAGCGGCGTACCGCAGGGCGAACCCGAAGTCGCTCCTGATCTACCGGGCCGCAACAAGATCGAGCCGCCGCCGCTTCTCAGCGATTGTCGTCGAGCATGACGATGGTGAGGGCGCGCGGGCAGTAGCCGCGTGGCGACGGAGCCGAGCTCGGCTGTCACGCTCGTCGCCGGTTTGCCTGTCGCTCATGGCGTGAGCCAGGAGCGCATACCTCGGCTTCGTCGGCCGAATGGGAGTGCGACGACCCCACCGAGCGTCATTGCTCGATCTCGGTCACACCTCGTTGTGCATCCGCAGGGGTTGCATCTGTCAACGGGCACTGCACTCGGCGGTGACATCTTCGGAGCGAGATGCTGTCCGCCGACATCTTCGAGTCTCCTTGGCTGAGCAATCGGCAAGCATCTGTAAAAATACGGGACCACCTACCCGCTTTTCCCCATCGCAGCGACGGGCACCGCACGATGGGTACAGCATGATCACACCCGCCGATCACCCGGTTTCAATGGTTGGACCAGCAGGTTCCATATCCAAGTTCTGGAGGACACGGATCGTGAAGGGCTTGTCACGTCAAGGCCCGGGACCTGTGGCTCTAGGTGGGGACCCGCCTGCGGCCGACGATGGCAGGCATGCCTCACCACAACGACCCCTTCGCACCCGCCCTACATACCGCTCATCAGTGGCTCAACACCGTCGCCGAGAGCATCGGCACCGACGACCGCCGGTTCGCGTATCGCGTGCTGCGTGCCTGGCTGCACGCGGTCCGGGACCGGATCGGCGTGATCGATTCCGCCCATCTCACCGCACAGTTGCCCGAATTTCTGCGGGGCATCTACTACGAGAACTGGTCGCCTGCTCACGTACCCGCCGGTCACCGCACCGCCACGTTCGTCGCACAGTTCGCCCACGACGCCGACGTCGGGCAGGACCAGGTCACAGCGCTGGCAAGCGCCGTCACGGACGCGCTGAACACCCTGTTCTCCCCGGGACAGCTCGACCACGTCTTCACCGTGCTACCCGTTCACCTGCGAGATCTGCTGCGTGGCGACGCCGAATACGTCCCGGAGACGGCGCCACCCATCGAGCCCGCCGACTCGCTGGACCACAAGCTGCGGACACTCGGCGACGCGGTGGCCGCGCTGGCCCGGGGACTCGAGGAGGTTCCGGCCTTCAACACCGCGGCGAACAGGCCAGCGATTGCCGCGCAGTACGCGCACCGCATCCTCCTGGCCGAGGGACTGACGACCTCGCCCGACACCACACCCGCGGGGTGAAGCCATGCGCTCCGAAGCGACGAAGACCCTCGCCGCCGCGGCCGCGGGCACCGCGATACTCCTGGGCGGCCTCGCGGCCGGCTATCGGTGGCTCGGCCGGACGAAATGCCTCACCTGGGGCGCCAGCGGCGAGGAGATCGCCCGGATCATGCCCGGCGACGTTCTCCTGCCGGACCCGGACATCGTCGCCACCCGCTCCGTCACCATCTCCGCCGGGCCCGGCGCAGTCTGGCCGTGGCTGGTGCAGATGGGTCCGGGGCGTGGGGGCGCAACCATCGGAATGGGATCCACCGGACCGCGATTGCGGGTGGCGATCCTCGAACCCGAACGCGCGATGGCACTGGCCTCCGAGGACGGCCAGTGGGTCTGGTCGTTCGGCCTCTACCCCACCACCGGCGGCACCCGGCTGGTCAGCCGCAACCGCATCGCCATGTCGCGCACCGCATGGCCGATGCGGCTGTTCAACCATGTCGTCATGGAGCCCGGCAGCCTGCTCATGGAACGAAAGATGTTGCTGGGCATCAAGCAACGGGCCGAGCGCGGCGCCTGTGTGCCCTCCTCGGGCACCGTCGGTGAACCGGCTCGAGCCACCCAGGACCGGGCCGGCGGAACCCTACGGGACGCGACGAGCTCGGTGCGGTCCTCGCCCAACAGGATTCGCTGATACAGCGCATGTAGTCGCCCACCATCCGCTGCGGCGAGAACGGGTGGCCGCGAGGCAGTCGTCCAGCCGGTGACGCCACTGCGCCGCCGGGAACTCGATGGCACTTCTGCCTTCCGGCCCGTGACGATCGGCAGCATCGCGGCTCGTGCGCAGTGCCTACCGTGGCTTTCGCCGGCCCGTTATCCCGCTGTCCGGTCCACACTTCGGAGGTCACGATGACATCGCAGGACCACGACAAAGATCCGCACCACGTGGCGTCGGCGGCGGTGGTCGTCGGCGTCGACGGCTCGCGCGGCTCGGACATCGCGCTGCACTGGGCCGCCGACTACGCCGCCCACCGCGGCCGCGAACTCCAGATCGTGCACGGGATGGGGCTGGTCGGCACCAGCGGTGTCGCCGGGTATGCGATGACCTTGGAGGCCATCGCCGAAGCGGCCCGCGCCGAAGGCCGGGAGGTGGTCGAGCGCGCCGAAGAGGTCGCGCGCCTCGCCGCACCCGAGCTCCGGGTATCCGGAAAGGTGGGCGCCGACAACCCGGCAAACCTGCTCATCGACCGCAGTGCGACGGCATTCGCAGTCGTCCTGGGTTCGACCGGTTCGGCCGGCACCCTCGCCCATCTGGGCTCGACGCTGCTGGCGGTGACCGCGCACGCGTACGGCGCGGTGATCGTCGTTCCCGACGAACACGCCGTCGCCGACCGCACCGGCGGGCCGGTGGTCGTCGGTATCGACGGGAGCCCGATCAGCGAGCCCGCCATCGCCGCGGCCTTCGCCGAGGCGGCCGAACGCCGCACCGACCTCGTGGCCGTACACGTCTGTTCCGATTGGGATTTCGGTCGCTTCGCCGGTACGAGCACCCTGATTCCCGACGCGGACGCCGAAGTGGCCGAGTCGGCAATTCTCGCCGAACGTCTCGCGGGCTGGCAGGAGAAATACCCCGACGTCCCGGTGACGCGGCAGACATACCTGTCCGCGCCCGCCGCCAAGCTGCAGGAATACTCGAAGACGGCGCAACTGATCGTCGTCGGCAGCCACGGCCGCGGCGGAGTTCGCGGCCTGCTTCTCGGGTCGACATCCAATTACCTTGTGCAGCACGCATATTGCCCCGTGATGGTCGTCCATCAGGAACGAAAGTAATCCACACCGCACCGACCATCCCGATGGATCTGGTTACCGAAGCTGTCGGCGAGTGAGTGCGCGGCGGAACAGATACAGGGCGGCGCCGAGGGCAACGACCGCGGCCCCGGCGACGGCCGAGGCATGGGGCAGGGTGAATGCCAATGCGAGACAACCGATCAGACCGATGGCAGGTATTGCCCCGGTAAGGCATTTGGTCCACCGGTGCAGGTTCGGTTGGTCCCTGTCGCACGACAGGCCGGGACCCGACCATGGAAGTCGTGCGGAGTCAACATGCGGAAAGGGTGCGGCCCACCGGGCTGGATCCCGAGGAGGCAGCCGATCGATTGCTGCGCGATCTGCACAGCGGCCGCTCCGGGCTGACCAGCACCGAAGCCGGGCGGCGCCTGCTGCAGTACGGACCGAATGCGCTGCGCAAGCGGGGCGGCCGACAGTGGCCCGCCGAGCTCGGGCGGCAGTTCACGCATCCGCTGGCGTTGCTGTTGTGGCTGGCCGCCGGTCTGTTGCTGGTCGTGGGTTCGCATGTGGTAGCAGCGGCGGTGTTGCTGATCATCGTCCTGAACGCCGCGTTCTCCTTTGTGCAGGAGGTGCAGGCCGGACGCGCGGTGGAGGCGCTGGCGAAGTATCTGCCGCAGCGGGCGAAGGTGGACCGGGACGGGATCGTCCGCGAGATCGATGCGACGGAGCTGGTGCCCGGCGACATCGTGCTGATCGAGGAGGGCGATCGGATCGCGGCGGACATCCGGCTGCTCGCGGGCGCGATCGAGGTCGACTTGTCGGCCCTGACCGGGGAGTCGGTGCCGGCGCTGCGGTCCGCGGCGATGGCCGATGTGAACGTGCCGCTGCTGAGCGCGCACGATCTGGTGTTCAGCGGCACGAGCTGCACCGGCGGACAGGCGCGCGGCGTCGTCTTCGCCACGGGCATGATGACCGAGATCGGCCGGATCGCGGCGCTGTCCGAGCGGGTGAAACCCGAGCCCAGCCCGCTGGAACGTCAGGTGCGTCGCGTCGCGTGGCTGATCGCCGCGGTGTCGGTGCTGCTGGCGCTGTCGTTCATACCGGTCGCGACCCTGGCCGCGCACCTGACCTTGATCGACTCCCTGGTGTTCGCCGCCGGCCTGCTGGCCGGGATGGTGCCCGAGGGGCTGCTCCCTGTCATCACGCTCGCGCTGGCCGTCGCGGTGCGCAGCCTGGCGGGCCGAGGCGCACTGGTCAAACGCCTGTCCGCGGTCGAGACCCTGGGCTCCACCGATGTGATTTGCACCGACAAGACCGGTACGCTGACCCAGAACCGCATGACGCCCACGGCGGTGTGGACGATCCTCGGGCGGGTCGACATCGACGTCGACGACGCGAGGACAAGACTGAGTTCGTCACCGCTGTACGATTCCCTCGCCCGAATCGCGGCCCGCTGCAACAACTCCCGCCTGGATCAGGAGTCCGGCCCTGTCGGCGACCCAACGGAGGTCGCGGTACTCACAGCCGCGCGGATGTTCGGCGCCGACACCGATATCGCGCACCGAGAAGCGCACCGCCGCTGGCAGTTTCATTTCGATCCCGAGCTCGAGCTGATGTCGACCGTCGACGACCGCGACGACGGGCCCCTGATACTGCACACCAAGGGCGCGCCGGAGGCGGTGCTGCCCCGCTGCACGACGATACTCGACGCGCACGGCCGCCCGGCGCCGCTCGACGGCGAGCAACGCACCCGCACCGAGGACGCGGTGAATGCCTTTGCCGCCGAAGGGCTTCGCGTGCTCGCCCTCGCCCAACGGGAACTATCCGGGCCGCCGCCGCACCGCCGGGACGATGCCGAACGCGATCTGTGCCTCACCGGCCTGATCGCGATGCTCGCCCCGCCCCGGCCCGGCGTCGCCGACGCGGTCGCGCGCTGCCGGGCCGCAGGCATCCGCATCATCGTCATCACCGGCGATCATCCCCTGACCGCGGCCGCGATCGCCGAAAGCGTCGGCATCACCGGGCCGCACCCGGCGGTCGTCACCGGTGAACAGTTCGACCGGCTCGGCGAGAACGAGCTGGCCGCGCTGATGCGCGCGCAGCCGGAGATCATCTTCGCCCGCGCGACCCCCGAGGCCAAGCTGCACATCGCCGAGGCACTGCACCGGGACGGCCACGTAGTCGCCATGACCGGCGACGGAGTGAACGACGCGCCGGCGTTGCATCGCGCCGATATCGGTGTGGCCATGGGGCTTTCGGGCACCGACGTCGCCCGCGAGGCCGCCACCATGGTGCTCACCGACGACGACTTCAGCTCCATCGTCGCAGCCGTGCAGGCCGGCCGGCGCATCTACGACAACGTCCGCAAATTCATCGTCTACATCTTCGCCCACGCCACCCCCGAGACCGTGCCGTTCCTGGTGTTCGCGCTCAGCGGCGGCGCGATCCCGCTCCCGCTGACCATCCTGCAGCTGCTGGCCTTCGACGTGGGCAGCGAGACCCTGCCCGCGCTGGCGCTGAGCCGCGAACCCGCCGAACCTGGCATCATGACCCGCCGTCCCCGCCCTCGCGACGAGGGCGTCATCCGGCGGCCGATGCTGTTGCGCGCCTGGTTGTTCCTCGGGCTGATCGTCACCGTCCTGCAGCTGGCCGGGTTCTTCTACGTCCTGCATGCCGCGGGCTGGCAGCCAGGCCTGCCGACCGGCCCCGGCACACCGCTGCATCACGCGTATCAGCAGGCGACAACGATGACCTTCCTCGGCATGATCGCCGGACAGATCGGCACGGTGTTCGCCGTCCGTACCCAGCACGCCTCACTCCGCGAGGTCGGCGTCTTCAGCAATCGCTACCTGATCGGCGCGATCGCCGCCGAGATCGCGCTCGCGGCCGTATTCGTCTATACGCCCGCGCTCCACACGCTGCTGGGCACCGCGGCCCCGTCGCCGGGTCAGCTGGCTCTGCTGCTGCCCTATCCGATCATCGTCTGGGGCGCCGACGAACTGCGGCGCTACCTCGTGCGACGCCGAGATCATCGAGGCACGGCCGTTCACGCCGGCGAGAGCCCGAGCGGCGCATCGCAATCCGTGGGTGTGACGAGTGTGAGACCGGCCTCGTAGCGGTGGAGCAAAGGAACGGCAATCCGTGTTCGCACACTCGCGCCACCGCGCGGGCTTCCGTCAGCACCGGCGCGGGGCGGGGACCGGCTGCCGCATTCGTGCCGGACGTGCGACCTCCGGGCCTCGCACAGGGTCATCCGCCCCTGTCCGGTCCACCGTGTCCCGGATGAAGCTCGGTAGGGAGATATCGAAACGAGGAGCTGGACGCCATGACCATGCAGTCGCCGATGATGCAGACCATGCACGCGATCATGATGTGGTTGCATCAGATGGGAATCTACCCGCCGATGCCCATGCCCATGCCCATGCCCATGCCCATGCCCATGACGATGTGACCTCACGAGCCTCATCCGGCGAGGGTGAAGTAGTTCTCCTCCTCCTGCAGAAAGTGCAGGCGCAGTAGGGCATACAACCCGTACAGACAGGCCAGCAGGTCCTCAACCTGGTCGGGGCCGATGCGGCCGGCGGAATGCGCGAGGTCGAGGTGCGCGCCGATGCGGGTGGACAGCCGCCGGATCTCGGCATGGGTGCGGCTCATGGCCGCCGTCGCCTCCGTGCTGCCCAGCGGCGTGGCCAGTGCCGGGTACAGGATATTCTCCTCGGCCTGCTCGTGCGGAAGCAGCTCGCTCACCAGGAACCGGTGTGCGTCCTCGACGGCGGCCAGCGCCCCGTCATCGGGCCGTGCGGCGAGCCGATCGGCGGCGGTGCGTAGCAGGCTCAACGTATCGCGCAGGGCATCGTGCTCGCCGGCGAAGCGGTGCAGTAGATCCGCTGTCGCGGTGGGTAATTCGACGCATGCGGCGGGATTGCCGCGCAGTGCCCGCAGGGCGTTCAGAATAACGGCCACGTCGATGCCCTCCTGCAACAGCGCACCGGCGGCGGGCGGCAGCCAGCCGAGGGCGGCGACGATCATGGCCACCAGCGACAGAGCCATTCCGGCCACTGCGCTCTGCACCGCGATGCGACGGGACCAGCGAGCGGTGTCCATCGCGTCGGCGAGGCGATCGAGGCGATCTGTGGTCAGCACGATGTCGGAGGCCTCCGACGATGCCGCCGATCCGCGGGCGCCCATCGCGACGCCGACGGTGGCCGCGGCCAGCGCCGGGGCGTCGTTGACGCCGTCGCCGACCATGACCGTCACGGCGCCCTCGCACTCCCGCCGCACGGCCTCGACCTTGTCCGCCGGACTCTGCCGCGCCATCACCTCGTCCAATCCGAGCACGGTCGCGACCTCGCGGGCGGCTTCGGGCCGATCGCCGGTGAGCATCACCAATCGAGTCAGTCCCGCCCGGCGCAGTCGCCGGACGGTGCGAGGAGCGTCGCGCCGCAACGGATCTCGCAGCAGCACCGCGCCGCCGAGTTCGCCGTCGACCACGATCCACGCGATCGCCGCCGAATCCAGGCTCGCGCGATTGACCACCGCGCGCGCCCAACCGGCGCCGAGGAGAAACTCGGACACCCGGCCGACGCCCACCCGATGATTCCCGACCGTGCCGGTGACCCCGTGGCCCGGCCGTTCGACGACCTCCGTGGGCGGGGTCAGGTCGATGCCGCGGGAGATCGCCTCGGTCACGATCGCCTCGGCCAGCACATGCGCCGAGACCTGGTCCACCGAGGCGGCCAGCCGCAGCATCTCGCCGACGTCCCGACCCGGCGCGACGATCGTCTCCACCACCCGCGGGCGTCCGGCGGTGAGGGTACCGGTCTTGTCCATGACGAGAGTCGTTGCGCGCCCGAGGCTCTCCAGCGCGCCACCGCCGCGGACGACGACGCCCAGCCGCGACGCGCGGGACAGCCCGGACACGATCGCCACCGGCGCGGCGAGCAGCAGCGGGCACGGCGTGGCGACCACCAGCACCGCGACCGCCCGCACCGGCGACCCGCTCAGCTCATATGCGGCGGCCGCGACCAGCAGGGCCAGCGGCAGGAACCAGGCCGCGTAGCGATCGGCGAGGCGCACGACCGGCGCGTTCTCGGCGTTCGCCTGTTCGGCAAGCCGCACGATTCCGGCATAGGTGCTGTCGGCTTCGGTCGCGGTGGCACGCAGCTCGAACACGTCGCCGGCGTTGACGACCCCGCTGCGCACCGGATCGCCGGGCGCCCGCTCCACCTGCAGCGGCTCGCCGGTCAGCACGGATTCGTCCAGCACCGCAACGGTATTCAGGATTCGCCCGTCGACCGGTACGGCCTCACCGGCGGCAACCACGAGTACGTCCCCGACGCGGATCTCGCCGAGGGCAACGACGTTCACCTCGTCACCGGTCCGACGGCGCGCCGAACGCGGTGCGTGCTCGAGCAGCGCACGCAGATCATGGGAGGCTCGGCGCTCAGCGGCGGCGTCGAGCGCGCGCCCGCCTGTCAGCATGACCGCGATCAAGGCGCCGGCCACGTATTCGCCGACCAGCATCGTGCCCGCGAGCGACAGGACCGCGATCAGATCGACCCCCGCGCGTCCCTTCGCCAGGGTCATGATCATCCAGACCACAGCCGGGACGATCGCCACCGCCGTCGTGGCGATCCACGCGGTGTCGGATGCGGACCGTAGCCCGAGCAACCACAGGATCCCGCCGGTCGCCAGCCCCGTCACCGTGAGCAGGACCAGCGCCGGCTCGACGCCCGCCGCCACGCGCTTCGCCCACTGCGGCGCAACCATCCTCGTCCCGGTCATGCTGACGCTCCCTCCGGTCACCGATGCGTGTCGTCCAGCGTCAGTCCATCGAATCGGCGGCTACCCGGGCAGTGCCGTTATCCCTTACCCGCACTGTCGTCGGACACCGAATGCGGACATCGAGAATCAGCGCGCCACGCCGAGGCCGTGCTGACCGGCGCGATCGGCAGGATCCGCTGGTAGGGCATCACATCTGGTCTATGCGATTATCGGACCGGTTGTGGCGCTGCGCTGACGCAGCCGCGCCGACGCGAGAGTCCGGCCGATTGCCATCTCGGCCGGACTCCTTTGTTGCGCCGCACCACCTTTCGGAGATCCGCGCGGCCCTTCCGATGGCCCCGCCGGTGACTCCGGTCACCGCCGCGACCCCCGCGATGAGCTGCCCACCCGGCGCCCATATCGCAGCGTCCGGCACGTAGCGGGCGCCTCCCCGCAGCCCTGGTGACCGGAGGTCAATGCGTCCAGACCCGGAAACCCGCGAACAACGAGTGTCGGCCGTGCTCGAATTCCGGTGACAGGGCACCAAGTCGATGCGAAACGGGTCCTATGGCCGCGCTCACGAGGCCGAAGACCGTTCCGCCCGGGCATGTCCGGCGCCGAGACTCGGGAGTTGACAGGCCCGGGCACACCCGCGCGCCCATACGGAGGAGAAGCGCAATGAGGACGATGGCCGGGTAACCATGAGCAGACAGGCCAGTTCCCCGCCGCCGGGCGATCGCCCGGCAGCGACACCGGAGCCGGATCGTCCAGGCTGGTGGTTCCGGATACTTCCGTTCGCCGCGATCATCGCGGCGCTGGTCGTGTCGGTCTGGTTGTCCGGGGTCCACACCCCGGGTCCGCCCGCGGCCGACCTCGCCTACAGCGCGTTCCTGTCCGACGTCGATTCGCATCAGATCAAGACCATCACGATCCAATCCTCCGGCCGGGCATCCGGGGCCCTGACCAACGGGCACGACTACACCACGGTCATTCCCGCACAAGCCGGTTCGGCGCTGCTGGACCGGCTGGAGAAGGCCGGTGTGTCCGTGACGGCACAGGCGCCGCCCGCCAACACCACCTCGATCTGGTCGCAGGTGCTGACGTGGGCGCTGCTCATCGGGCCGATCGTCTTCCTGTTCTGGTGGCTACGGCGCCTCGGCCGCGGCACCACGGGCCAGCTGCAGGGTGCGATGGGGGTGGGAAAGTCCAAGGCAAAGGTGTTCGACAGCGAACGCCCGACCACCACCTTCGGCGATGTGGCCGGCTACTCCGGCGCCAAGGCCGAGATCACCGAGGTCGTCGACTTCCTGCGCGCCCCGGAGCGATATCGCCGCGCCGGGGCGGTCGCCCCCCCGCGGGGTGCTGATGATCGGCCCGCCCGGCACCGGCAAGACCCTGCTCGCGCGTGCGGTCGCCGGCGAGGCCGACGTGCCGTTCCTGTCGGTGGCCGGGTCCAGCTTCGTGGAGATGTTCGTCGGCGTCGGCGCCGCCCGCGTGCGAGACCTGTTCGGCGAGGCGCGCAAACGGGCCCCGGCGATCGTCTTCGTCGACGAGATCGACGCGATCGGGTCGCGCCGCGGTGGCCGGTCGGCCATGGTGGCCAACGACGAACGCGAGCAGACGCTCAACCAGCTCCTGTCGGAGATGGACGGATTCGATCCCGCCGTGGGCATCGTCGTCCTGGCGGCCACCAACCGACCCGAAGTCCTCGACCCCGCGCTCCTGCGACCGGGGCGGTTCGACCGGCAGGTCACCATCCCGCTGCCGACCCTCGCCGAACGTGCGGCGATCCTGGCGGTGCACTGCCGCGGCAAGCGGCTTGCCCCGGACGTCGACATGGGGGTCATCGCCCGCGGCACGCCCGGTTTCTCCGGCGCGGATCTGGCCAACCTCGCCAACGAGGCCGCGATCTGCGCGGTCCGCGACGACCGCGAGGTGATCCGGGCCGCCGACTTCGATTCCGCCCGCGACCGAATCCTGCTGGGCCGGCGCGAGGGATCCAATGTGCTGCTCCCCGGGGAGAAGTTCGCCGTGGCCGTCCACGAGAGCGGGCATGCCCTGGTGGCCGCGTTGTCCACCCATGCCGATCCGGTCGCCAAGGTCACGATTCTGCCCGCGGGCCAGACCCTCGGCACCACCGAACAGCTGCCGCTCGTCGAGCGTCACCTCTACCGCGAGGACTACCTCACCGACACCCTGGCCGTGCGCCTCGGCGGCCGGGCTGCCGAACTCGTCGTGCTCGGCCAGGGCTCCACCGGGGCGGCCAACGACCTGTCCCAGGCCACCGAACTGGCCACCCGAATGGTCCGCGAATACGGTCTGTCCGGCAGGCTGGGCCCGGTCGGCTACCCGGCGGGCGGGTCGGTATTCCTCGGCGGCGACGGCCCCGAAATGTCCAGCCGCCCGTTCGCCGAGGCCACTCAGGCGCTGATCGACGCGGAGGTTTCCCGCCTGCTGCGCGAGGCCGAGCAGCGCGCACTGGACCTGATCCGATCCCATCGCGACGCGCTGGACCGGCTCGTCGACCTCCTGCTCGAGCACGAAACCGTCGACGGCGCCGGGGTTTACGCACTCGTGGGCATGGCCCTTCCGGACGGCGAGACCGGGACCGCTCCGGCCGCCACGGTCGCGCCCCATCGCTCCGCCCGCACTGCGGCGGCGCGCGCGGCAAACGGCCGAGAGGGCCATCCGCTTCGCGACCGAGACTCGGCAATCGCCGAGGACCCCACGC
This sequence comes from Nocardia albiluteola, assembly GCF_018860155.1. Taxonomy (GTDB): domain Bacteria; phylum Actinomycetota; class Actinomycetes; order Mycobacteriales; family Mycobacteriaceae; genus Nocardia; species Nocardia albiluteola. The sequence continues at coordinate 667,300 of NZ_JAHKNI010000003.1, read as the reverse complement.
CCACAGGTCATCACCGGTCGCCGTGAACGCCGATATTGCCGAGTCCGAAACACTGACCGCCGGGAGCAATCGCCGAGCAATACACAGGAAATCGAACCGCAACGAACAGCTGGTTGTCTCTTCTACCAATGGCCGCCACAGCAGGTCTCGGGAGGAATCCGATGTTCGAATCCTGTTACACCCCAACCGATGTCGCGCATCTGATGCGATTCCGATACCACCTGCCCGCGATCCTGGCGGCAGGCCGTCCCGCCGTGCAATGCGATGTCCGGATCGGCGCGGTGGACATGCCCGTGCACCTCGGTGCCCGGGTACTCGGCCTACTCGGCGGGCGGCACAGCATTCCGGTCGTCACCAATCCGCGCGACACAGTGTGGACCTTCCTGGTGGCCTCGCACCCGGACCGCGCCCTCGACGCTCAGCGGGCACACCGCCTCTCCGACTACGGCGTCACCGTGCGGCGCCCCGGACAACGCGTCCTACTGCCGATGTCGGACAACGGATTCGGCGGGCGCTGGGCCTCGAAACCCACCCCGGGCCGCCTCCCCCTCCCGCCCCGCTCGACGGTCCTCGACGCCATCGGCGCCCTCCTGGACGAGGCGGCAGCGGATTCGATGCCGCAGGGCCAAGGGTGCGCCGCCACCGGCTCCTGACGATGCGCCGCCATCATCGTGCGCCGGGAGCGTGCCGTTGGCCCAGATCCACGCCGGCGCCCCGGGCTGCCGGGCGCAGCCATCGGCCCGGCTCAGCCCGGTGTCTCACCCGGGACGCGCCGTCCCCGCGCGTGAGCCAGCAGCACGTCGATCTCCTTCGCGATGCCGGACGCCAGCTCCTCGATGTCCGGGACGCTGTCGTAGTCGCCGGTGATGCCGAACGCCAGCTGTCCGGTATAGCTGAGGATCGCGATCGTGGTGCGCAGGCGCATGGCGATCGGCATGCACGGCCAGATCTCGAGCACCCTCCGGCCGTTCATGGTCAGGGCGTGCGCGGGCCCGGGCACGTTGGTTGCCAACGCGCTGACCGCGCGCTGCGGGAGTGCCGACGCCAGACGGAACACCCACGCCACCACCCCGGACGGCAGCCTGTCGGCGAACGCCAGCAAAGATTCCTCGGCTTCGGCCTCGCCGCGCGCCCGGTGCCGGCCGATCCTGTCGTGCACGGCGCGCAGTCGCTGGACGGGATCGTCGATTTCGACCGGCAAGCGCGGGATCATCGCCGAGACGCGGTTGTCCAGAACGTATTTCGCATCAGCGGCACGCATCGCCACCGGCACCAGGATCCGCAGCCCGTGCGATGCGGGATCCTCGCCGCGGGTCAGCAGCAACCGCCGGTAGGCGGCGGCAACGGCCGCGACCACCACGTCGTTGACCGTGACCTCGTAGGCCGCGCGGATCTCCCGCACCTGCGCCAGCTCGGCCCGCGCGACGGCGTACCGCCGCTGCCGCCCGATCGGACCGTTCAGCGACGTCTGTGCGGCCGGTGCCACGGCCGCATACACCACCGGAGCCAGGGTGCGCGCCGTCGCGGCGGCCCATCCGGGCAGCGCGAACGGCAGCCGCAGCACCTGCGCCAGGACGCCGAAAAGGTCACGACCAGAAGCATTCCCAGGTTGTACGCGGCGGGTTTCCGCCTCGCTGTCGGGTAGATCGCAGAAGCCCTCGAACAGTGTGATGCCAGAGATTCCGTCGACCATGCTGTGGTGCGCCCTGACGATCAACGCCCAGCGACCGCCGTCGAGGCGCTCGACGACGACGATCTCCCAGAGCGGATGATCGCGGTCCAGGCGCCTGGCCAGCTCGGTGGCCACCAGTTCCCGCAACGCCGCCTCGTCCGCGGGCGCGGCCAATGCGACCCACCGAATATGATGTGCCAGATCGAAATTCGGATCGTCCTCCCACGCCGGCGCGACGATGTCCAGCGGCGCCCTGCGCATGCGCTGCCGCAGCCGCGGCTGCCGCGACAGCCCCGCCGCCACCCCCGCACGAAACTCGTCCCGGCCGGGCGCGGTCCCGTCGATGATCGCCACCGCACCGATCGCCAGACTGACGTGCCGATCGGCGTCCTCGATCTCCAGGAATCCCGTATCCAGCGGTCCCAGTTCGGTCATTGCGGATCCCCTCTGCCAGGGGTGCGGTGTGCCGCCGACCGTCCGTCGCGGCAGACCAGCACCGGGCACGAGGAACGGTGCAGGAGCTCCCGGCTCACCGACCCCAGTAGGACCGCGGCGGCACTGCCCCGCGACCTGCTGCCCACGACCAGTAATTGGGCCTCGGCGCTCATCCGCGCCAGGACGGGTACGGTGGCTCCCGCGACGACTCGCTCGGCCACCGGCACGCCGGGGTGCCGCTGCCTCGGACCCGCCAGCGCCGCCGACAGCAACGCTCGCGACTCGGCGTCACTATCCACATGCCGGCCGATGGGCGCGATGCCCGGCGGCCGCACGTGTACAGCGGTCACCGGCACCCCGAACGCCGCCGCCAGCTCGAACGCACAGTCCACCGCCGACTCGCTCACCGGCGTACCGTCCACGGCCACCACAATCGGGAGCCGTCGCGGTATCGGGTGACCGGCCGCTCCACGCCACACCAGGACCGGACAGTGCGCCCGGGTCACCACGTGCATCGTGGTGCGCCCGATCAGACCGGATCCCACCTCGGGATGCATCCCGATGACCATGTACCGCGCCCGGCCGCTCCGCTCGATGAGCGCTGAATCGACTGCGCCACCACCATTTTCATAGTTCAAATCGAGATCACCGACGGCGGTGCGCACCAGGCCGACGGCCTGCTCCGCGACCCCGGACGGATCGACCGGCGTGGTCCGGTCGCCATGCCGCGGCAACGGGTTCTCACCGTCGTGCCGCGGGTCCAAATGCACGACCGACAACGGCACATGCAGTGCGTGAGCGAGATGCGCGGCCCAGCGGGCGGCGTTGAGGGAGCCCGTCGTCCCGTCGACCCCGACCACGACCGACTGCCGATTCATATCCTTCGTCGCCGGCGATTTCATGGCGGAAACGCCACCCCGTCGTTGTGGCGGCCCTCGGCAGCCATTCGCGTCATGATTCGATGATCGACCGGCTGAGAGCTGGATCACAGGATCGAAGGTCGCACTCTCCGCGTCCATCCGCCCTGTCGATGCGGGCCGTTCGCTCCACAGCGGTCCCGCGCCGACGATGACACTCGGCCGCGTGGAAGGGACCTTCGGTGGACATACACGAATTCCGGCCCGAGCATCCGGGCCGTCGCACCGGATGCCAGACCCCGACACCACCCGGCCGGGGAGGTCGGTCCTGACGCATCGGGCAGGTTCCTATCGGCTCGGGGGCGCGGCACCGGGCTCGCGGGCGACGAGGATCGGGCATTCGACCGACTGCACCAGCGCCCGGCTGGTCGATCCGAGCGGCATCTCGGCGAATCCGCCGCGGCCGCGGCCGCCCACCACGACCAGTTGCGCGTTGTCCGATTCGGCCAGCAGGGCGTGCGCGGGCCGGTCGCGCCGGACGAGGCTGCGCACCGGGACATCCGGCCAGCGCTCGCGGTGGACCGCGAGATCCTCCTCCAGCAGCGCCAGCTCCTTGTCCCGCGCCTGTTCCCATGCACCGGCAAGCAGTTCACCGTCGCTCGAATCGCTCCAGCACCGCAGCGCCGTCAGCCCGACGCCCCGCAGTGCCGCCTCCTCGAACGCGATCACGACAGCCGGCGCGTTGCTCTGGCTCCCGTCGACACCGACGAGAACCGGTTCGCGCATCGAGACCGGATCATTGCCGGCCGCGACGCTCACCACAACGACGGGGCAGTGCGCGTGGTGAATCATCGCCCAGCTCACCGAGCCGAGCAGCGCACGCTGCACCGCGCCCCGGCCCCGGCTGCCGACCACCAGCGCCCGTGCGGTGCGCGAGCGCTCGATCAGGACGCCGATGATCGGATTGAAGGTCACCTCCTGGCGGACCTCGACGGGGCTCGAGCCCGTGACAGCCGCCGCGATGCGCGCCGCCTCGGCAACGATCTCCTCACCGCTGTGCTGCAGCTGCTCGACCACCTCCGCGGTCACGTACGGCGCCGGACCGTAAGGCCCTTCGAACGCCATCGACGCGATCACCTCGAGCGGGCAGCCGTGCAGCGCCGCGTCCGCGGCCGCCCACGCCACCGCCCGATACGACCCGGCCGAGCCATCGGTCGCCGTGACGATCGCGACCCCGTGGTCTTGCTGCGTCATGAGCTGCTCCTTTCACCCGATCGGCTGCCATCCAGACGGCGACCGGCTGCGGCGTCCGGACGCCGCAGCCCCGGCCGAGAATCCACCGCTAATCGCCGGACTTCACGTCGACCTTGGTGACCTTCTCCTTGGGCTTGCCCAGGGGAACTCTGACGGTGAGGATCCCCTTGGCGTAGCTGGCATCGATACCCTCGTCCTTCGCGCCCCCGGGCAGCGATACGGTGCGCTCGAACGCACCGTAACTGAATTCCGAACGTCCCTTCTCCTCGGCGGTCTCGCTGCGCTCGGCCTTGATCGTGAGCAGCCCGCTGTGCACGGACACCTCCAGGTCCTTGGCCGGATCTATGCCGGGGATTTCGGCGCGGACCACGTAATGGCCCTCGTCGATGGACTCCTCCACCCGCAGCATGTGACTGCCGAACATGGGCGCCAGGCCCGGCGTGAGCGCACTCCACAGGTCGGTGAAATCGGGTAGTAATGAGCCCGGGCGATGATGGGCAGGAAGCAGGTTCATGGTCACTCCTCAGCTGTGTGGGTACCGGTTCCTACCCCGTCGATTTCATCGTTCCCGCGTTTGAACTCCTAGGGCATCGCGCCTTCACACCGAGGTGACGGAAGTCCCCCGGCACCGGCCGGGCTGCCCCGGCGCGACCGGCCTGCCGGGTCACAAGCCCAGTGGTCAGGGGACTTTCGGCCATCACGGAACGGGCGATGATCGGCCAAGCTGTTGGCCATGGAGTCCACCACCCCCTTCGCGACACTCGCCGAAACCCATTCGGCGGTGGTCGCGCTGTTCGGGGAACTGAACCGCCGCTTCGCACCCGATGTCCATCTCGGCGTCGCGCACCTGAGCGACCCGGCCGGCGGCGCGGACGAGCCGGTGCTGGTCATGCGCCCGCCGCTGCCCGATACCGCGCGCCTGTCGCACCGGCTGGACGACCCTGCCGTCGCTCACGGCGCGCTGTCCGGACTGGTCCGGCAGGTGGCGACCTGGCCCGCTGCGGCCGTGCTGGACACCACCGCGCCACCGGACACCGCCGCCACCGCACTGCGGATCTAGCGGCGAACAACACCGAAAGGATCACCATGACCGCGAATACAGCCATCGACCTGACGGAGGTGACGTATCGCACGCTGATGCCGAGCGATACGGCGACGGTCCGTGATCTACACGCGGGGCTCGGCGAACGCGACCGCTACTACCGGTTTTTCGGACCGCGCCCGAAGAATCTCGACCACGTCGCCACGCAGATCGCCGCGCACGATCCGAAGCATTTCGCGGTGGGCGCCTTCCTGGGCCGCTGGCTTATCGGCGTCGCCAACTACGTCGTGCTCGAGGATCCCCGCTGCGCCGAGGTCACGATGATCGTGGCGCACGAGGACCAGCGCTCGGGCATCGGCACCACGCTGCTCGCCGGTCTCGCGCAGGAGGCCCGCCGGTACGATATCCAGCGCTTCGTGGCCGAGATCCTGTCCACCAACTCGACGACGATGCAGTTGCTGATGGATGCCGACATGCCGATCAACGCGAAGTGCGACAACGGCGTCGTCAGCGTCGTACTGGAACTCGGCCCTGTACAGCGACGGTAACCATGACCAGCGCTCCCGAGGCCGACCCACGGCCGTTCCCGCGCGGAGGCATCCGCGCCGCCGGCCGTCCAGCCGCGCCGGTCGTCGACGTTCGTCTCGATGCTCGAATTCCGCGCATGTTCGGCGATTACGCGCGGCAACGTATCCGCAGAGCAGTCGAGCGCCACCCCTCGCCTATTACGTCGGTACGCGTGCGTGTGACGGACCACCACGACACGGCGGCGGCCGATCCCTTTGTCGCCCAGGTGGACATCGCCACCTCGCGGGCGATCCGCGTGCAGGTGACCGGCGCGAGCGTCCCCGGGGTGGTGGACGCACTGCAGGCGCGCACGCGAACACGACTGCAGGCCCTGGCCCGCTCCGGGCCGATTGCGTGGGAACGCTGTGGACCACAGGCGCCGACGCTGCTCTTCGTGCGGCCCGCGCATCAGCGAACCATAATGCGGACCAAGGCCTTTCGTCTCCACGATCACATGGCGGCCGATGCCGCGGTCTACATAACACTGATGGACTACCCGTTCGAGATGTTCCATGAACCGGGCGCCGAGGCCGAGAGTCTGCTGTACCGGACCGCGCACGGCGACTACCGCCTCACCCGGCTCGATCCGCCGCCACGGGCCGTCATCCCCGGTAATCTGCGGATCACCGTCGACAACGCTCCGGCCCCGGAATTGAACCGGCGGCAAGCACTCCACCGGCTGTCGTTGAGCGGATCACCGTTCCTGTTCTACCGCGACCCAGCACTGGACCGCGGCTGCGTGTTGTATCACCGTTACGACGGGCACTACGGATTGATCGTCTCGCGCCGGTGATTGCGAAACCGGACCCCAAAGCGTAGATCTCGATCTCCTGGGAGTTGCCGACCGACCCGGCCGTACGGCTGGGCGCAGCTTTACGCACCGCCACACTGATCTCCGGACCGTATTCGTCCAGCAGCCGCCGATACCCGTCCAGGGCCTGGCAGAGACCAAAGTCGTTGGCGCGGTACCACAGTGCCCCGCCGACGCGCGCCCGCCAGCGTCGTGCACCGCCAAACCTCCGCCACTGCACGCGGTTTCCGATGTCGCCGGAAAAGACCACGGGCACGGCGCAATCCGTGCTCTCCGGCCGCTACCCGCGCGTCTCCTCCGCCTTGCGTTGCAGCCACTCCGAGAGCGGCGCGGGCGCACCGCCGGAGGAAACCGGCGCTTCGGGCAGGGTCTCCGCCTTGTCGACGCCCGGGACCGTCATGGCCAGACCCGACACCGTGCGCTGCTCGATCGCGTCGGCGAACCGCCCGCGGATGGTCGCGTGACCCTCTGCCACCGTGATGGTCCACTGGCGGCGGCTGCCGGCGTAATTGTCCAGCCGCGCACGGATTTTCGATTCGGTCGCGGCGTCGTCGCGGATCAGGGCGCGCAGCAGGTCGCGGCGAGCGACGATGCCCACGAGCACCCCGGCCTCCACGACCGGCATCGACCGCACGTGCAGCGCCAGCATCCGGGCGGCGATGGCGCCGGTGTCGGCGCCCGGGTCGACGACCTCCGCCGGCACTGCCATCACCGCATCGACGGTGGTCGCGAGCTGCGCAGCGTCGTCGTCGTCGGCGGCGGCGGCGGCGGCGGCGGCGGCGAGGGCATCGGACTCCGACAGCATCCCGATGACGTGATCTGCATCGTCGACCACCGGGAGGGCGGCGAAACCGTGCTCGGTCAGCAGGGCCGCGGCCTCCCGCAGCGGTGTCCGCGGATGCACCGTCACCACTGGGCGACTGAAGATATCGCGGGCGTACATGGCGATCGCCTCCTGTTGTGTGTGATCTGTCGTCCCCTCCGAGCCAACCGGAGGACCGGAAGGCGGCCCCAGGGCCGCAAGTCACCTATCCCGGCGACCTCGGGAACACGGGCGGAAGACAATCAGTCTCACGGTGTTTCGCGCTGCTGCACACGCTGTCGCCCCGGATCCTGACGCCCGTGAGCGTGACCACCCCGTCCTGGACCTCGACCTCCACCTCGGCGGGCGGGACGCACATGGAACGACTTGGCGATGATCACCGTGTCCGCCCGATACCGCCGCCTACTCGGCGCTCTCGGGCGGCGCCGCAATTGTGTCGCCCGCCAGGGCCACTCGAACCACACCGCCCGCCGCGAGCCGATACCGGAGCCCGCCGCATTCGATGTCCACGCCCGGCGCCCGGTCCGGCTCGGAGGCGACCTCCAGGGTCCGTGCGTCGATGCGGACGGTGAGGCGGTGGCCTCGATAGACCATGGGGAAGCTCAGCCGGCCCAGTTCCGGCGGCCAGCACGGGTTGAATATCAGCCTGCCGCCGCGAATTTCGAGCCCGGTGAAGCAGCGCTGCAACAGATCCACGCTTCCGGCCATGGCGGCCATGTGGATTCCCTCGGCCGTGGTGCCGCCCTGAATGTCGTGGACATCTGACTCGAGGACGCTTCGGAAGAACGCTACGGTTTGGTCGCGGTTGGAGCGGGCCAGGACCCAGGCGTGCACGACGGCGCTGAGCGTCGAGCCGTGCGTGGTGCGGGCCACGTAGTAGTCGACGGTGCGCGTGATCATCTCGGGCGGGAGCCGATATCCCATGCGGCCCAGCAGGTCTCGGAGCTCATCCGCGGACAGTAGGTAGAACAGCATGAGGATGTCGGCCTGCTTCGCCACGCGGTAGCGATCGACGGTGTCGCCCTCGGCCTCGAGAATGCGGTCCAGCCTGGCGATGTCGCCATATCGCTCGCGGTAGGCGGGCCAATCGAGTTCGGACAGTTCCTCGTAACGGGCGAACTGGCTGATCACCCCGTCGTGGAACGGGACGTACAAGCGGTCGGCCACCGCGGTCCAGCGTTCGGGGTCCCCCGGCGGAATCCGCAGGGATTCCAGGAGTTCCGCGCGGACCCGTGGGGCGAGCCGGTGCAGCGCATCATGCGCGCGCCGGATCGCCCAGGCGGCCATGATGTTGGTGTACGCGTTGTCATCGATGCCCTGGCCCGGGGCGTCCGGATAGCCGGCGTGGAATTCGTCGGGCCCGATGACCCCGCGAATATGGAATCGGTCGTCGCCCGGATCATGGACGGCGCGGTCGGCCCAGAAGCGGGCGATCTCGATCAGTAATTCCGCGCCGGTCTCCGAGAGGAATTCGCGGTCCCGGGTCGCCTCGTAGTAGTGCCATACGGTGTAGGCCACGGCGATTCCGGCATGATGAGCGCGCGGACTCGGATCGAGGGTCCAACGTCCCGATCGCGGGTTGAGGTGCATGCGCTGGCTCTCCTCCCGGCCGTCGCTGCCGGACTGCCACGGGAACAGCGCACCGGCACAGCCGATGTCGCGGGCCAGGCGGCGCGCCTCGGGCAGGCGGCGATGCCGGTATCCCAGGAGGGATTTCGTGAGCGCCGGGAATCGGAGGGTCAGGACGGGCAGGACGAACAGCTCGTCCCAGAAGATGTGGCCGCGGTACGCCTCCCCAGCCAGGCCGCGCGCCGGGACCCCGGCGTCGACGGCGACGGTGTGCGGCGACAGGGTCTGCATCAGATGCAGCAGGTGCAGCCGCACGGTGCGAAGGGCGACTCCATCTCCGTCGAGGTCGATCCGCAGCCGCGCCCACAGGTGTTCCCATGCGACGATATGCGGCCCGAGCAGGGTATCGATGTCGTCGATCCCCGCGAGTTCCCGCCATGCCTGGTCGCCGGGGCTGGATATCGCGGGGTCGCGGCCGGTGTACAGGGCGCCGATCTTGTCGACCGTGACCGACTCCCGCTCGGCCAGCTCGACCTCGGTGTCGTGTCCGGCCAGTCCTGGCTCACCGAACGGTGAACTGGGGCCGATGTACCGTATCCGGTTCTTACGCATCGTGGTTCGGATCGCGGTGGCGATGGGGATGCGGGACTGAACGGTCGATGTCAGGGCGACCACGCCGTCTTCCCCGGGGCGGATCACCTCCGCCGCGGCGAGATGCTGCCCGGACAGCGCCCGGTAGCGATCGACCAGATCGTTGCGGACGGCGGTGTCGATCGCGGACCGAATCGTCAGGCGGCCGTGCCAGTTCTCGGCGGTGAGGGTCGTGCACAGCGCGCACAGGTGCGGTGCGTGCATCGACACGAACCTGCGCTGGGTGACCGCGGTGATCCTGCCGTCCGGGTCGCGGTACCGCCACCGCCGGGTCAGCACCGCGTACCGGAGATCGAATTCGGTACGGTAGGAGAGCAATTCGACCGCATCCGGATCGAACCAGTCGCCGTCGCCGACGCGCCAGGTCAGCGGCAGCCAGTTCGGCAGATTGACCAGGCTTTCGTTGTCCACCGTGCGCCCGGCGATCTCGTCGTCCAGGCGGTTATAGATACCGGCGACGTAGGTGCCCGGGTAGTGGTGCGTACCGGCCCTCGATTCCGGCGCGGCGGCACGGACGCCGAGATATCCGTTGCCGCCGGCGCACAGCGCCTCCCGCAGCTTCTCGGTGGGCGGGTCGTAGCCGTCGAAGTCCAGCAACCAGTCCCGCGGGACCGCCGAGATGCCCTCGGCGGCAATCAGGTTCGTCAATCGGTCGAGCAGATCGGCCACGCGGGCGGGGTTTTCGACCGTGAACTGGGCCGCGGTGCGGCGGTCACCGTCCTCGCGGTGGCGCACGCAGATCGCGATGCCGTCGGCGGTGACGGCGTCGAACGCGTCCTCGTCGGTGAGGTCGTCGCCGATGTACACCGGGACCGCCGGCGCACCGAACCGCCTGAGCAGCCACTTGACGGCAGAACCCTTGTCCCAGTGCAGATCCGGATGCAGTTCGGTGACCCTGCGACCAGCCGCGACACGCAGCCCGCCCTCGTGCCCGACGCGGTGCACGGCGGCCACCACCTCGGCGACCCGCGCCGGCGCCACGGCGCGGTGGTGCACCGCCACCGCGAATCGCTTGTGCTCCACCACAACCCCGGCAATCCCCCGCAGCTCCCGATCGAGCCGCCGTGCCGCGTCGGCGATGGCCGCCTCGGCCGCCACGCCCGCCGCGTGCGCGTGCGGGATCCCGTCCGGCGCCAGCAGTTCGAAGCCGTGACAGCCCGCGTACCACAGGCCCGGGATGTCGATCCGCTTGCGCAGATCGTCGAGCTCGCGACCGCTGACCACCGCCACCAGGCACCGCTCGGCCAGCCGCGCCAGTGCCCCGGCGATACCCTCGTGCAGGACCGCCGCGGCCGGATCGGGCACGATATCGGACAGCGTGCCGTCGAAATCCAGCAGCACCGCGGGCCTGCCGGCCGCCAGCCGGTCGATGATGCGGGGGTAATAGTCCAGCGCGTCCGGAATCTCCGACATCCGCGGGAATCCGCTTCGCAGCTGCGCCTGCGCCAGATCGGCAACGATCTCGTCGGCCCCGGCCGCCCGCAGCCGATCCGCATGCCCCACCCGGTCCACTCCGATAACCAGACCGAACCCACCGCGACGACCCGCCGCGACGCCGGCCTCAGCGTCCTCCACGACGACCGTGCGCTCCGGCCGCGCACCGAGCCGGCGCGCGGCCTCGAGCAACATCGCCGGATCCGGCTTGCCGGGCAGGCTCAGCTCGTAAGCCACGACGCCGTCGATCCGTACCGCGAACAGGTCCCCGACCCGGGCCGCCGCCAGCACCTCCGCGGCATTGCGGCTGGCCGAGAACACCGCGGTCCCCAGCCCCGCGGCCCGCAGTCCGCGCACCAGCGCCACGGTGGATTCGAACGCCGGCACCCCGTCCCGCGCGACCCGCCGCAGGAACAGCCGATCCTTTCGATTGCTCAGACCGCAGACCGTGACCGCGTCGGCCGGGTCGGACAGCTCTCCGTGCGGCAGCGAGATCCCCCGCGCCGCAAGGAAATCCGCGACGCCGTCGGATCGCGCCTTGCCGTCCACGAAACGCTCGTAGTCCGTCTCGGTGAAGGGCGACAGGTCCTCGCCGCGGCCCGGGGCCCGAGTGGCCAGGAAGGTGTCGAACAGTTCGGTCCAGGCCGCCGCGTGGATCGAGGCGCTGTCGGTGACCACCCCGTCCATATCGAAGATCACCGCGTCGAACGCGCGGGAATCGATGATCGGGCCCTTGACATCTTGGTCGTGCACACTCCGAGCCTCGTCCTGACGCGGCGCCGGGTATAGGGCCGCAGGTCGACGATCGACACACTCGTCCGGGGGGCGCCGGACCGCCGTTCCGGGGACATTCGTCCCTGCCCGAATCGCCTGTGCCGCAATAGCGTGAACACCATGGACCAGATCCCCGTCGATACCGTCCAGGCGGCTGTCCAGACTGCGGGACGCGCGCCGTCCCTGCACAACTCGCAGCCCTGGCGGTGGGTTTTCGGCGGTGACCGGCTGGACCTGTTCGCGGTGCCCGACCGCATGCTGCCCGATACCGATCCCACCGGACGTCAGATGTTCCTGAGCTGCGGCATCGCGCTCGGGCATCTCCGCACCGCCCTGGACGCCGAGGGCTGGCACACCGTCCTGGAGCACTGCCCGGACCCGAATCGGTACACGCATGCCGCCACCGTCCGTTTCGTACCGCATCCGGCGGTCACCGCCGCCGAACGCGAACGCGCCGAGGCCATTCGCCTCCGGCGCACCGATCGGCTGCCCTTGCTGCCGCCGGCCGAGTGGGACGATGTCGAAACGGTGCTGCGCTCGATGTTCGATCCCGCCGACACGATGCTGGACGTGCTGCCCGAGGCCGCGCAACCCGTGCTGGCGCACGCCAGCCGACTCACAGGCGCGCTGCGCCACCGCGATGTCGAGTACCAGGCCGAGCTCGGATGGTGGACAGGAGTATCCGGTCCGGATGTGGGCATCCCCCGCTCAGCACTGGTGACCTCGGCCGAGCGCGCACGGGTACCGATCGGCCGCGATTTTCCGGTCACCCACGAGCAGGCACGCCGGGACACTGTGATCGATCGAGCGACCCTGCTGGTGCTGTCGACCGATTCCGACGATCGCCGCGACGTCCTGCGCTGCGGCGACGCGATGTCGACCATCCTGCTCGAGTGCACCGTCGACCGATTGGCCACCTGCGTCCTGACCCACCTGACCGAATACCCGCGCAGCCGGGCCATCGTCGCTGAACTGATCGGGCGCCGAGGGTGCCCGCAAGCGCTGATCCGGGTCGGCATCGCACCCGAGGGACCCGAGCCGGTCCGCACCCCCAGGCTGCCTTTGCGGGAAATCCTGCGGATCGTGCGTTGACGCAGCGCTCGTCGTGACGGCACGGCGCCCTCCGAATCGAACGCAAACCAGGCCGATCGTGTTGAATACCCAACAATCCACGGTTCAAACGTTCGCGTACCAGCAAGTTCGCGCTACGGATAAACTGGTTTCGTCCGCCCGAGTCCGCCGACACGGCTCAGCGACTACGGGAGCCATGGAGGGAGGCGCAGCAATGGTTCAGCCGTCCGACGCGAGCCAGTATTCGGTCCGCGACACCCTCTCGCAGCTGCGGTTGCGGGAACTCCTGGACGAGGTGCGCGACCGCATCGACCAGATCCGCGACTCCCGGGACCGCATCGACGGGCTGGTCGAGGCCATGCTGACGGTCACCGCCGGGCTCGAACTCGACCAGACGCTGCGCACCATCGTGCACACCGCGATCACCCTCGCCGGCGCCCGTTACGGGGCGCTCGGCGTGCGCGGGCACGACCACGAACTGGTGCAGTTCATCTACGAGGGCATCGACGACGACCAGCGGGCCCTCATCGGCGATCTCCCACAGGGACGCGGCGTGCTGGGCATCCTGATCGACGAACCGAAGACGATCCGCCTGGACCGCATCTCCGATCATCCCGCCTCGGTCGGATTCCCGCCCAACCATCCGCCCATGCGCACCTTCCTGGGCGTGCCGATCCGGATCCGCACCAAGGTGTTCGGCAACCTCTATCTGACCGACAAGGACAACGAGCAGCCGTTCACCGAGGACGACGAGGTGGTCGTGCAGGCCCTCGCCGCCGCGGCCGGCATCGCGATCGACAACGCTCACCTCTACGAGTCCTCCCGCGCCCGCAACGCGTGGATCGCTGCCACCCGCGACTTCACCACCGAATTCCTCGCCGGCGCCGGATCGCACGAGGTACTCGAGCACCTGGTCGAGCACGTCCGGAAGCTGACCGCCTCCGAGCAGGCACTCGTGGCGATCTGTGAGGACCCCGACGTCCCGGCCGAGAACGTCGAATTCCTCGATGTCGCCGCGGCCGTGCCTTCGGCCTCTGCGCCTCGACAGCTTCCGACGACCGATACCGATATCGGCGAGGTGTTCCGGACCGGGACCGCGCGGCGGTTCGCGGCCGGGCACGGCAGCGAATGGGTCGGCGAGGGACCGGTCCTGATGCTTCCCGTCCGCACCGCGGAGGCAGCCCTCGGTGTACTGGTCACCGCGCGGCCAAAGGGCGCACCGCAGTACGCCGACGAAATTCTCGAGTTGGCCACCGCCTTCGCCACGCAGGCGGCGGTGGCCATGCAGCTGGCCGCGAGCCGCGAGCAGGTGCAGCGGTTGAGCGTGCTGGCCGACCGCGATCGCATCGCCCGCGACCTGCACGATCATGTCATTCAGCGGCTCTTCGCGGTGGGGCTCAACCTGCAGGGCACAGTGCCGCGCAGCAACCGGCCCGATGTGCAGGAGCGGATCACCACGTCAGTGGCGGAGTTGCAGGAGGTGGTGCAGGAGATCCGCACCACCATCTTCGACCTGCACGGCGACCATCCCGTACTGAGCGGGCTGCGCCAGCGGCTCGACGAGGTGATCCGCCAGCACACCACCGACGCGCCGATCGCCACTACGGTCCGTATCACCGGCCCGCTCTCGAAGCTGGGGATCACCCTCGCCGACAACGTCGAAGCCGTGGTCCGTGAGGCGATAAGCAATGCGGTGCGGCATTCGGGCGCCGATCACCTCAGCGTGGACGTGCATGTCGGGGACGAGATCACGGTCGTGGTCGAGGACGACGGGCGAGGCATGCCGCTGGATCCGGCCTCGAGCGGCCTGGTGAACCTGGCGGACCGGGCTGAGGAATGCGGTGGCAGCTTCGAGATCCTCCCGGCCGCAACGCCCGGCGCGACCGGCCCCGGCACCCGGCTTCGCTGGACCGCGCCGCTGCCCTGAGGACACGGAGGAGTACCTCCACGATCCGTCCGGGCCACGGTGGGCCAATACATCTCACCTGGACGGTACCGAATCACTGTATCGCACAGCGGTTTCCAACGTTCGATCGACCGATCCCGGAACCATGCACGGCTCACGCCGAGCGATCCATCGGCACGGGACGCCACGCGCGTAGCCGACCCGTGCGCTGTCCCGGCCTTGGGGACTTTTGTCCCTCATGCGATGCCGGTCCTGATCGCGGTGGCTGCCGATCATGGACCGAAGATCCCGGCGAAATCGACGAAAAGCCCTGTGTCGCGGGCGGCATCCGCGCGTTGAATTCCGAGTGAACGGACGTCCGTGCCGCGCTGGTGTGTCCTCGGCGGCGGCGATACACACGCGGAAGAGAGGGTTGCGATGGAGTACCGGGTAGACGTGTGCGAATCGACGCCACTGTCCGTGCTGCGGCTGTGGTGGGAGGTCCGGCCGGATCGGCTCGGCGCCGACATCGCCGCCGGGATGCGGGAATTGACCGCGACGACCGGACGCGCCGGTTTGACCGCTTGCGGCGCGCCGGCCATCACGTATGCGGACGAAGCGGCTCCGGGAGGGGCGCTGAAGATCGAGTTCGAGGTTCCGGTGGATCTCGGCACCTCCCTGGGGCCGGGCTCGGACGCCGAGGTGGTCGTGCGGCCCGGCGGCTTGGTTGCGCGCACCTGTCATCGCGGCGGATACGACCGGCTCGGTTCGGCATACGCGGCCATGCACGAGTGGCTGCGCGCATCGGACTACCGGCAGGTCGGACCGCCGGCCGAGGTCTACCTCATCGGGCCCGACGAAGTGAGCAATCCGAACCTGCTGGTCACTGAGATTCGCATCCCGGTGATACCGGCGCCTGCGATGACCGCGCGGGTGCACGCCCCCTTCGCCGACGTCGTCCGGCACACTCTGCGGGAACTTGCTCAGCGCGAATTCGAGCTGATCTCCGAGGCCGATATGCGGTCGCTGCTCCACACCGTTCCCGCGGGACATCTCGGCGAGTATCTGCTGATCATCGCCTGCCATCCCCGGCTCACCGGCCAGGCCGTCGCGGCGGACCCCCAGGCGGGCTGGCTGGCATCGTCCACGGTGACGGTGCACGGGATCGATTCCGCGGTCACGATCGCGGCGACGGACCCGATGACGCTCGCGCAGTCCTGCGTTCCGGAGGTGCAGGACCGCGCCCGAGAGCTTCGCGAGCTGCTCGCCGACGTGCTCGCCGCGGTGCGCGCCGGGTCCGCCGCGTGACCGGAGAGGACCATCGGCACAGCGCCGAGCCCGAAAGGCCGTTTGCGCGACCGGCTCCGGCGGGCACGCTCGGGTGCATGACAACACACGAGCCCCTGACGACAGTTCCCGACCACCGGACCATTCTGGAGGTCATGCGCCGGGCGAGCCGCGCGCCGTCGGTGCACAACACCCAGCCCTGGCACTGGATCTTCGACGGCGTCCGGCTGTCCCTGCACACCGATCCGGACCGACAGCTGCTCGCCGCGGATCCGCACGGTCGCCAGCGAATCATCAGTTGCGGCGCGGCCCTGCATCACGCGCGCACGATGTTCGCCGCCCACGGCTGGCACACCGATACCGAACATATTCCCGATCCGCACCAGCCGGATCTTCTGGCCGTCATCGACTTCCGGCTCTGGCCGGACCCACCCGAGGGCATCGGGCACCGCGCCGCCGCCATCGACGCGCGCCGCACCGACCGGCTGCCCATGCTGCCACCCGACGGCTGGGAGGAGATGCTGTCCCGGCTGCGGCGGTTGACCGCACCGCACGATGTCACACTCGACGCCGTCGGCGACGAGATCCGGCCGCGACTGGCCGCGGTCTCGGACCAGGCCGACGCGAACCGCCGGGACGACATGTACTATCAGAACGAATTACAGTGGTGGGCAGGGCATTCCGAGATGCCCGAGGGGATCCCCCCGGCGGCGCTGGCCTCCGATGCGGAATTCGCCCGCGTCGATATCGGCCGGTCCTTCCCGCGGCCGCCGCATTCGGATCGCCGGGCCGAACTGCGCGATCGCTCGGCGCTCGTGGTGCTGGGCACCGACGGTGAATCCGCCCTGCAGTGGCTGTATGCGGGCGAGGCCCTATCCGTGGTCCTGCTGGAATGCACGGCGGCCGGTCTGGCCACCTGCCCACTGACCCACATCACCGAGCTGCCCGCAGGCCGCCGGGCCGTCGCCTCGCTGCTGCCGGAACGCACGCTTCCCCAGGTGATCATCCGCATCGGCACCGCCCCCGGCATCGAACAGCCAGACCCGACCCCCCGTAGGCCGCTGACCGAAACGCTCGAGTTCCGGGACTGATCGCGGGCGTACGCTGGGTTGTAGGACACGGCGACCAACGTCGAACCCCGGGGCGCCACCCAGCCCCGTCGCCCGATGACTTTGGGCCCATTCCGGCGTCGGAGTCGCCGGAATATCGTGATCTCACGATCTACTGTGCGGATTGGACACCATCATGACCACGGTCTTCCTGGTCGACGACCACGAAATCGTGCGTCGCGGTCTGGCCGACCTACTCGAGTCGGACCCTGACCTGACCATCGTCGGCGAGGCCTCCGACACCACCCACGCCCTGGCCCGGATCCCCGCCCTGCGCCCGGACGTCGCTGTGCTCGACGTGCGCCTGCCCGACGGCAACGGCATCGAGCTGTGCCGCGAGCTGCTCTCACGCGTCGAGGGCCTGCACTGCCTCATCCTGACCTCCTTCACCGATCAGCAGGCCATGCTCGACGCGATACTCGCCGGGGCCAGCGGCTACTTCGTCAAGGACATCAAGGGCAAGGAGCTCGCCGAGGCCGTCAAAGCGGTCGGGGAGGGCCAGTCCCTGCTGGACAGCCGGGCCACGGCCGCCCTGATGGATCGGCTGCGCCGCAGCACCGAGCCCAACGGCCCGCTGGCCGATCTCACCGCACAGGAGCGCACGCTGCTCGACCTGCTCGGCGAGGGCCTGACCAACCGGCAGATCGCCCAGCGCATGTTCCTGGCCGAGAAGACCGTCAAGAACTACGTCTCCCGGTTGCTGGCCAAGCTCGGGATGGAGCGGCGCACCCAGGCCGCGGTCTTCGTCTCGAAAATCCAAGCGGGCCAGACCAGTTAGACACTGGTAACCCGAGACTCAGTGGCCTGTCCCGTGGCGTACCACCAGAATCGGGCACTCCACCGTATGGACCAGCGCATTGCTGGTGGCGCCGAGCAGCATGCCGGTGAATCCGCCACGGCCGTGGCTGCCCACGACCACCAGCTGCGCACCATGGGCCTCCTCGAGCAGCGCACGAACAGGCCGGTCCCGCACCACTACTCGGCGCACCGGCACCTCCGGGTACCGTTCGGACCAGCCGGCCATGCTCTCGGCCAGCACCATGTCCTCGTTCTCGCGCATCGCGTTCTCCCAGTCCATAGACAGGTAGGAAACTGCCGTATCGGCCCACGCGTGTACCGCGGTGAGCCCGACCTTGCGCAGGGAGGCCTCCTCGAACGCGGCGACCAGCGCGGGCACGCTGTTGGGGCTGCCGTCCACGCCGACGACGACCGGTTGTATCACCTCCATCGGATCGGCGGCCTGCTCGTAGTGGATCACCGCCACCGGACAGTGCGCGTGCCGGACCATTGCGCTGGTCACCGAGCCGACCAGTCCCCGGCGCAGTGCGCCGGCCCCCGAGCTGCCCAGGGCCAGCGTCCGCACCCGCCGGGATCGTTCGATCAGATCCGGGATGTCCGGCGACCAGCTGACCTCGGTGGTGACCGGCGGTTCCGCGCCAGGCATGGCGGCCCGCACGATCCGCGTGGCCTCGGTGACGATCCGCTCTCCCTCGACCTGCAGCCAGTCGGTGTCGGTGCCGGTGAGCATCGCCCCGGGGCCGTACCCGGCAGGCACCGACACCGAGGTGACCAGGTGCAGACCACAGCCGTGCAGCGCGGCGTCGGTGGCCGCCCAGGTCGCGGCCTTATACGAGGCGGCCGAGCCGTCCACGGCCGCGAGTATCGGCGGATTCGGCTCGCGCCGAGTCGAATCGAGGTGTTCGGTCATGATCGTGCTCCTTCTCAACGGTGGTCTCGGCCCATGGGACGCGCCACCAGCAGCCATTCCCTGGCCCAGGCGGCGCTGTGGCATCGGTTCAGCGTCCAGTGCAGGGCGACGAGGACTCCGGCGACGACCGCCCAGATCGCCGCCAGCAGGGTGAATCCGGCGCCGAAGCCGACGAATCCGGCGGTTTGGGAGGGCGTCGGTGCGGGCGTGGGCCGCCCGTCCGGTCCGAGCCAGATCCCGATCGCGCCGCCCCGCACCGCGCTCTCGGGAACCTCGACCGTCGCCTGTGCGGCGCGGCCGTTCCGGACCCAGCGCACCGGCGCCTGCGCCGTCGTGGTGGCACGGCCGCTGTCGGCGGCCGCGCTCGGCGTCTGCGAGCCGGTGACGACCGGGTCGGCCACAAGCGTCGCCTGAACCGCCACCTTGGTCGAGTTTTCCGAGCGGATGTGGTCCGCGGCCGCGGTATAGGACGCGGTTCCCGTCGCGGCCGCGACCGGCACCGCGACCAGCAGCAGCACCACCGCGAGTACCCGGACAACGGCTTCGATCCGGTCGGAGCCCCGCATGAGCGGGCTGCGGCTCCACGGCAGGATCCGCAGCCATCGCACCGGCATCGATGGATAGCGGGTAATTCTGTTCCCGGAGTGACCGATCATTACGGCTTCACCACCTCGTCCAGCGGTCGCCGGGACGTGGCGGGCACCGGATCGGCGCTCGGCGCGGCCCAGCCGAGCCGGATGATCATCTGCGGAAATCCGCTGTCTCCCAGCACATCCGTGCGAATCGCCGCGCGCGCGTCCGCGACCTCCAGCGGCTCGGACAGCGCGCAGGTGGCCAGGCCCATCTCGGTCGCGGTGAGCAGCACCGCGCTCATAGCCTCCCCGGTCCGCAGCCGTGAGGTCCGATCGTCGCCGGAGGTGCTCAACACCAGCATCCGCTCGGCCACGTCGATGTCGCGGACCACCGCCTCCGGCAGACCGGGATTGGAGAACGGGCGCACGGTGTCGTCCATCGACGCGACGGCGCTGCGCGCGGAAACCTCCGCGGGCGCGGCGTGCCGGCCGCTCCACTGGGACAGCTCCACGCCGTAACCGAAGTCGGCCGCGTGCTCGCGGGCCGCCCACTCGAACGCGTGCAGCAGTTCGGTTCGCTCGCCGCCGTGTTCGATGTCGTGCACCTGCACGCCGTACGCACGCCCGACCGCGGTGAGCTTGTCCAGCTGGGTCGGGTGAACCTCGCACGAGGTGAAGCGACGGCCGTCGGTGCGGCGCCGCGTGATAGCCCGCGCCAGTCCCGGCTCCTGCGTATCCGGCGTCGCCGCCCGGAATTCGACGGCCGCCAGGTGCTCGGGGTCGGCCGGGTTCGGCAACCGGTGCACCGTGGTCTCCCAGCCCAGCGCCCGCGCCGCGACGCACAGATGATGCAGTGCCGCACCACAGCTGATCAGCAGGTCGCGCTGGTCGGGGTCGGTGTGCGAGAGCCACCGCGTCGTGTCGGCGTACAGGTGCACGGCGCTGCCCCCGACGCGCCACAGCCACGGCTGTGTGTTGTGCACCGAGGGCGCGCGAATCGCCAGTTCCAGCGCCGCCCGCACGGTCCCGATGTCGGGGTGAATAGTCGACATTGCTCGTCTCCGATCAGGATTCGCCTGGAATCACCAGGAAGAGATTTGTCCCGCCGCCAGATAGTTCGCCGCCCGCCACCACGCGTCCACGTCCGCGATCAGTTCCCCGGTCCCGGCCGGTACCGTGACCGGCGCGCCGGTCACGACTCGCTCCGCTCGTCGGGGTGCACGACCATCACCGGGCAATTCGCGTGCTGGACAAGAGCATTCGATGTCGACCCGAGCAGGGCACCGCGGATCCAGCCGTGGCCGCGGCTGCCCACGACCACCAGCTGCGCGGACCCCGACCACGCCAGCAGCGTCCGCACGGGGTCCGAGGGATACACCCGGCGATTCACCAGCACGTCGGGGTACTTCTCCTGCCACCCCGCCAGCCGCTCGGCCAGCAACGCCTGCTCGGTCACCTCGATCTCGGGCGTGGGGAACACCAGATAGGGGTTGCCGGCGTAGTGCCCGAACTTCGCGTCGTCCCACACGTGCACCGCCACCAGCTCCGCGCACCGCTCGGTCGCCTCCTCGAATGCCGCACCGATGGCGGCCTCGCTCACCGGCCCGCCGTCCACGCCGACCACGACCGGCCCCTCGCGCCGCACCCGCCGGCCGGGGTCGGAGTGCGGTCGCACGACCACCACCACGCCCTCGGCGCGGCAGCTGACCGACAGTACTGTCGAGCCCAGGTGTGCGGCCAGGCCACCGGCGCCCGAGGCGCCCAGCACCATCAGATAGGCCGTCGACCCATACCGCAGCAGCAGTCGCACCGCATCCGCGGCCGATACCTCCGTCTGCACGCGCACTCCGGGCGCCGCCGCGAGCGCCCGCTGCGCGGCCCGCTCCACCAGGGCACCGGCCCGGGCCCGCACCGCCTCGAGTACCGGCGGCTCCAGCAGGTCGTATGGCTCGAGCGTCCGCGTCATGCCCGCGAGGTTCATCCCGTGCACGATGCACAGGGTCCTGCCGCGGCGCTCCGCCGTCTCGGCGGCCCAGGCCACGGCAGCGTCCGCGGCCGCGGACCCGTCCACGCCGACCACGATCGGCGCGGATGCCAGATGACGCACATCGTCGCTGTGGTGGGTGCTCATGATTCGCTCCCGGTCTCCTCGTTCCGGAACAGCACGACCTTCAACGCGCCCGAGTCGCCGGGATGCTCGAAAACCTCGTAGGCGAGTGGGAATTCGCTCATGCCGAAGCGGTGGGTGACCAGCCCCGACGAGTCCAGCCGGCCACTGCGGATCAGCTCGATCAGCATCGGGATCGAATTGGTGTCGACGAGCCCGGTGCTGATCGTGAGATCGCGGATCCAGATCCGCTCCAGGTGCAGCGTCGCGGGCGCGCCGTGTACGCCGATATTGGCCACGTGCCCGCCCGGACGCACCAGATCCACGGCCAGTTCGAAGGTTTCGGGAACGCCGACCGCCTCCATCGTGACATCGGCCCCCAATCCGCCGGTGAGAGCGGCTATTTCGGCGGCGACATCGTCCCGGCCATTGTTGAGCGTCACGTCCGCGCCGAGCTTGCGCGCTGCCTCGAGCCGGCCGTCGACCTTGTCGACGACGACGATGCGGCCCGGCGAGTACAACTGGGCGGTTATCACCGCGGCCAGCCCGATCGGCCCGGCCCCGATGATCACCACCACGTCGCCGGGCCGCACCCGCCCGTTGCGCACCCCCACCTCATGGCTGGTCGGCAGGATGTCGGCCAGCATCAGCATCTGCTCGTCGGACACCCCGGCCGGGATCGGGTACAGCGACAGGTCAGCGAACGGCACCCGCACCCGCTCGGCCTGCGTGCCGTCGATCAGATGCCCGAGAATCCACCCCCCACCGCCCAGGCACCGCCCGTAGCGGCCCTCCCGGCAGAACCGGCAGACGCCGCACGCGCTGACACACGAGATCAGCACGTGCTCCCCGACCCGGCGGGCATGCACTCCACCGCCGGCCTCGACAATCATGCCGACCGCCTCGTGACCGAGGATCCGTCCCGGATTCACCTCCGGCACATCACCTTTGAGGATATGCAGGTCGGTGCCGCAGATCGTCACCGCGTCCACCCGCACGATCGCATCGGTGTCCGCCTGGATCACCGGGTCGGGCACTTGCTCCCACGCCGAGCTGCCGGGCCCGTGATAAACCATCGCATGCATAGTTGCTCCCGAGGAACCGTCACCATCCCACGCACCGGATGACGCTTACGTCCCAGCCTTGTTCGGCCGTTCCCGGCCCCACAGTGCCGAAAGGCCCACCGGCGCGAGCACAGCAGCCGGACCTCGGGAAGGCTTCGGCCCTTTCCGCACCTACCGCGGGCGAGTCGCCGGCCTCACACCGCCCGGTCGTTCACGAGCACGGCGGCGCCGTTGACCCGGTCGCCGGCCAGGTCGGCGAGCGCCTCGTTCGCACGGTCCATCGGATACGGCGTCGCGGAGACTCGTACCGGAATACGAGCGGCGAGCTCCATGAACTCGATCCCGTCCTGCCTGGTGTTCGCGGTCACGCTCCGGACGGTCCGCTCCTGGAAGAGGTGACGCTCGTAGTTGATCGCGGGAATGTCGGTGAGATGGATGCCGGCAATCGCGAGACAGCCCCCGCGATCGAGAGCCTCCAGGGCAGGCGGCACCAAGGTACCGACCGGCGCGAACATGATGGCCGCGTCGAGTCGTTCGGGAGGAGGATCAGCCGCACCACCGACACTGGCCACACCGAGCGTGAGAGCGAGGTCCCGGGCCTCCTGCGAACGGGTGAGAACGTGGACCTCGGCGCCCTCGGCGATAGCGACCTGGGCGGTGATATGGGCGGATCCGCCGAACCCGTAGATCCCGAGCCTGCCCCCCGGCGGAAGCTGTGCACGACGCAGCGCACGGTAGCCGATTATTCCGGCGCACAACAGCGGGGCGGCCTCGTTGTCACAGAAGGCGTCCGGTATCGCGTAACCGAACGCCTCGTCGACGACCACGTACTCGGCGTATCCCCCGTCCAGGTCCCACCCCCGGAACAGCGGGGCGAGACAGAGATTCTCCCTCCCGGCGATACAGAACCGGCAGCGACCGCACGTCCGGGCGAGCCACGGCACCCCGATCCGGTCACCCTCGCCGAACCGGAAGCACCCCTCCCCGACACGATCAACGATGCCCACCACCTCGTGACCAGGAACGACGAGATGGCGCCTGGGCTCGAGGTCCCCTTCCGCGAGGTGAAGATCGGTCCGGCACACCCCGCACACTCGCACGTGCACCCGCACCTGTCCGGGGCCGGGCTGCGGAATCGCCCGCTCGACCCGGATCAGCGGATTCGACCCGATGGGCCCCGGCCGGTCCACGGCCCACGCCCGCAGCATCGCGCCGGTCACGATCGGATCCTCTCGTTCGACTGGACCGCCGACACCGGATCGGTGACCGACCGGTGCACCACGGCAACGGGGCACTGCGCGTGATGGGTGACCGCCTCGCTCACCGAGCCGAGCAGTCCGCGCCGCAGGGCACCCGGCCCGCGGCTGCCGACCACGACCATCCGGGCGGGACGCGACCACGCGATGAGATACGGAATGGCGGGCTCGGGGGTCCATCCATGCCAGATGGCCTCGGCAGCGGCCCAGGCGGCCACGTGGTAGGCCACGATCGAGCCGTCGACCGCGGCGACGATCGGCGCCTTCCGCTCATTCGGTGCGGATTCTTCCGTCATGAGACTCGCCCGCAGCGCCCTCGACGGCGGCGCGCTCACCATCGCTCAGACCTCCTCGCCCTGCTCGTCGGGCAACGGCAGCAGGACCTCCGAGACCGGGCGTCGCGGGGTCGGCAACAGCGGTCCGGCACTCATTGCGGCCCAACCGATCCGGATGATCAATTGCGGAGAACCACTGTCCTGCAACACATCGCGGCGGATCCGCACTCGAGTCTCGGGAACCTCGAGCGGCTCGCTCAGCGGGCAGCCGGCCAGTCCGAGCACCGTCGCCGTCAGTAGCACCGCGCTGGCGCCCTCACCGGCGCGCAACCGCGACAACAGGTCGTCCCCCGTGGTCGTCAGCACCACCAGCCGCTCCGCGGCATCGGTATCGTGCAGCACCTCCTGCGGCAGACCGGGATCGGCGAAGGGCCGCGTGGTCACGTCGGTGGCCACGACCGCGCTGCGGGATGGAACGCCCTGCGGCGCGGCATGGTGCCCGCTCCACCGCGCCAGCTCGGCGCCGTAGGACGAATCGCGCGCGTGAACTCGCGCGGCGTCCTCGAAGGCGCGCATCAACTGCGTTCGGGCGTAACCGGATTCGACGGCGCTCACGAACACCCCGTGTGCTCCCGCCGCGGCCGCGAGGGTCTCCAGATATGCCTGCGGAACCTCCCACGAGGTGAACCGGCGGCGGTCGCTGCACCGCCGGGACATCGCCCGCGCCAGCCGCGCCGCCTCGACCGTCGGTGTGCCGGGGGCGAATTCGATCGCGGCCAGGTGATCGGGATCGCCCGGATTCGGCAGCCGGTGCACCACGGTCTCCCAGCCGGACGCCCGCATCGCGACGCGCAGATGATGCAGGGCCGCACCGCAACTCACGATCAGATCGCGCCCATCGGGATCGGTGTGCGGCAGCTGCCGGCTCCGGTCGGCGTA
The DNA here is from genome assembly GCF_018860155.1 of Nocardia albiluteola. Classification (GTDB taxonomy): domain Bacteria; phylum Actinomycetota; class Actinomycetes; order Mycobacteriales; family Mycobacteriaceae; genus Nocardia; species Nocardia albiluteola. The sequence goes on along the minus strand of NZ_JAHKNI010000003.1, from coordinate 642,138 downwards.
CAGGTGTAGGGTCTCATCGCCCAGGCGCCACAGCCAGGGCTGGGTGTTGTGCACCGAGGGCGCCCGCACGGCCAGCGCCAGGGCGGCGCGGACGGTATCGTGATCGGGCTCATGGCTCGGCATCGCCGGAACTCCCCTCATTCCCGCCGGGCAGGACGAGGAATTGGCCCGCGGTGGCGCCGCCGTCCAGGACGAACTCCGAACCGGTGGAGAACGTCGCCTCGGTGACGATGAACCGCACCATGGCCGCCACCTCCTCCGGTTCGCCGAATCGCGGCAGCGGTTGTGCGGCGGTGACGGATTCGTCCATCTCCGCGGTCATCGCGGTGTGGATGGGCCCGGGATGCACCGAGCACACCCGCACGTTCGCCGCACCCAGCTCGAGCGCCGCGGCCTTGGTCAGCCCGCGCAGCCCCCACTTGGCGGCGACATATCCGCTGATCCCGGCGTAGCCGGTCAGCCCGGCGGTCGAGGAGACATTGACGATCACCCCGCCGCCCGCGACCCGCATGCGGGGCACGGCGTTGTGCATCCCCAGCCATGCGCCGTACAGGTCGACGTCGATCACATGCCGGAACAGTCCGGGCCGTTCGGATTCGATAGTGCCGAAGTCCACGATTCCGGCGTTGTTGACCAGGACCGCCAGCGGCCCGAACTCCGCCTCAGCGGCGTCGATCACCCGCTGCCACTCGTGTTCGTCGGTCACATCCAGATGACGGAAGGCGGCGCGGGGGCCCAGGGCCGCGGCGACCGCCGTCCCGTCGGGCTCGAGCAGGTCCGCGATCATCACGCCCAGCTGTTCCTTGGCCAGCGCGGCCGCCACCGCGGCACCGATGCCTCGCGCGCCTCCGGTGACGATCGCGCTTCTGCCCGCGAATTCACTCACGACACATACCCTTTCGGTGCTCTCGGATGCTCGTGTTCAGAATTGCGCGCCGGGGCACGCAGGCGAGACGGCCGAATGTCACCGGGAACCGGGTCGTCGGGAACCATCGAGTCATCTACCGGCCCGATGGCCGTATTGCCCTGCCCCCCGTGACGATCGGCAGCATCGCAATGCCCGCGGCGGTGCCTACCGTGGCAACCACCGACCGTGCAATCCCTGCGGCCGGGACCACATCTTGGGAGGTCGTGGTGACATCGCAGGACGACGAGACCGATCCCCGCCAATCGGTATCGGCGCAGGTGATCGTAGGCGTCGACGGCTCACGAGGTTCGGACACCGCGGTGCGCTGGGCGGCCGGCTACGCCGCGGGCCACGGCCGTGAACTGCTGATCGTGCACGGAATGGGGCTGGTCGGCGATTCCGCGCTGACCGGTCCGTACGCGGTATGGCAGCAGGACGTCATCGACGCCGCCCGCACCCGCGGCGCCGCCGTCGTCGAGCAGGCCGAGCAGCTGGCCCGTCGCACCGCGCCCGACGTGCGGGTAGCGACCCTGACGGCCGGCGAGAGTCCGGCCACTCTGCTCGTCTACCACAGCGCCGGGGCGTACGCGGTCGTGCTGGGCTCGACCGGCTCCGCCGGCACCCTGGAACATCTGGGCTCGACGCTGCTGGCGGTGACCGCGCACTCGCATGGCGCGGTGATCGTCGTCCCCGACGGCTACTCCGAGGCCGATCGCGCCGGCGGCCCGGTGGTCGTCGGCATCGACGGCAGCCCCGTCAGCGAGCCCGCGATCGCCGCCGCATTCGCCGAGGCGGCCGAACGCGACACCGAGCTCGTGGCCGTCCATGCGTACTCCGACTGGGATTTCGGCCAGTTCGCCGGGATGGTCGCGCCGCTGCCCGACGCCGCCACTGAGGCCGAGACGGCGATACTCGCCGAACGACTGGCGGGCTGGCAGGAGAAATACCCCGACGTCCCGATCGTGCGCCAGACATATCTGTCTGCGCCCGGGCAACGCCTGCGGGAATGGTCGAACACGGCCCAACTGCTGGTCGTCGGCAGTCGTGGTCGCGGCGGCTTCCGCGGACTGCTGTTCGGATCGACCTCGAATTATCTTGTGCAGCACGCTTATTGCCCGGTGATGGTCGTTCACGAGGCCGAGAAATAGGCGGAAGAGTCCAACGCGAGGAGGAGCGAATGAACTCGGCGGAACCAACGGCACGGCCCGATGTCGAACTGACAGCGGTGCGCATCGACAAGGATGACGACCTCAACGTGATCATCGGCCAGGCCCACTTCATCAAGACCATCGAGGACCTGCACGAGGCGCTTGCCGGGGCCGGACCACACCTCCGGTTCGGCGTGGCATTCTGTGAAGCGTCGGGTCCACGACTGGTCCGGCACTCCGGCAACGATGCCGACTTGGTTGCGCTCGCGACGCGAAACGCCATGGCGATCGCGGCAGGCCACGCGTTCGTCGTGTTCCTGCGCGAGGGTTATCCGGTGAACGTGCTCAACGCGATCCGGCACGTGCCCGAGGTCTGCGGGATCTTCTGTGCCACCTCGAATACGGTTCAGGTGCTCATCGCCCAGACTGATTGCGGCCGCGGCATCATCGGGGTGATCGACGGACAGCCACCGCTCGGTGCGGAGACTCTCGAGGACCAGGACGACCGCAAGCGGCTGTTACGCGTTATCGGCTACAAACTCTGAACGATGCACCGAGACTACCCGGCGCCTCGGTTCCGCCGGCCTACCGCGATATCAGCCCGGCGACCGGCGTGACCGCCGGACGACCGGGAATTACTCCGCCGGACCATGCGGCTCCGGGGTGTGCTGCATCGACGAAAACCGTGCCGTCGCAACCTCTTCCTGAGCGCGGAGTGCGTCGGCGGACAAGACATAGCTGTCCGGGCCGGGGAAGGTCAGCGCCCGATGCCCGGTATCGCTCCAATGCACCAGATACGGCGGTGCGCCATCCTGACCGTGGACTTCCTCGATCAGGCCGCGCCGTACGCCCTGGCCGATGGATCGCCCCTCCACCACGAGCCAGTCTCCGGATTCGGCATGCATCATTACCTCCTTCTCGTGCCGGGTGCCGATCACATATAGTCGCCGCGCCGCTCTTCGGCCAGTAGGGCCGCGTGTCGGCCACGTTCGGGTCCTCGGGCCCCGGCCAACGACTGCGATCCGCTGTTATCGTGCACGACCATCACCGGGCACCGGGCATGCTGCAGATCCATACCGTGCACGATCCGCAGCTCCCGGCCGCGGTGCGCCGCGGTTTCCGCCGCCCACGCCACGGCGGCCGCGGCGGGCTCGGAGCCGTCGACACCGACCATGACGGGCGCGGTCGCCAGATGACGTGCATCATCGCGGAATTGGGCACTCATTACCGATACCTCGATCAATTCTTCACCATCCGGCCCACCGGACGATGTCCGTGCTCCCAGCCTCACCCCGGCCCCGCCGCATCCACAGGGCCGAATGACCCGACGCTCCGGGCACACCAGCCCGCGTCGTAGCGGCCGCCCCCCGGTCGCGTCCCCGACCGGCCGTGCTGCTGAGCGATTCTGTTCGCACTCACTCGCCATACAGCGCCGCCGCCTCGGCGGCTCCGGGCAGGCGCCGGCGCCTACTCGCGCCGAGGCGGGCCCGTTCGGCGGCACCATCGCCCACGGCTACCTGACCCTGTCGCTGCTCATTCCACTCTGATCGCAGCTACTCATCATCGAAAACCGCGGCATGGCAGTCAATTACGGCCTGAAGAAGGTCCGCTTCCCGGCCCCCGTCCCCGCTGGATCGAAGGTCCGGCTGTAGCGGCAGACTCAGCGACCTCGGCTGTATTTCCTAGACCCCGGAAGAGTTCACATGATTACCTGCGTCGTCGACTACACCATCGACCCCGGCAAGATCGAAGCGTTCGAGGAGTTCGCTGCGGAATGGATTCGCCTGGTCAACAAACACGGCGGTCGTCACCACGGATACTTCATGCCTTCGGAAGGGGCGAGCGATAAGGCGCTGGCACTGTTCAGCTTTCCCAGCTTCGCAGCGTATGAGCAGTACCGGCAGCTTTTCGGCGTCGACCCCGAATTCATAGCCGCCGACCGCATTCGCGACGAGAGTGGGTGCGTGCTGCGGTACGAGCGCTCGTTCATGCGCCCATTCCTCGAGTCGGATGGATAGAGGGCGGCGCCCGTACGGCCACGGGCACCCCGCGGGCCGGCCGGGGCGCGCCGCTCATCACGGGGTGTGCGCCGCGGCGCCGGGGCCAGGCTGGTGCCAGGTCGCCACGGCCCAGATCAGGAATGCGTCGAGCGCGATGATCAGGACCGACCACCACGGATTGTGGGGCAGCCACAGGAAGTTCGCCACGATCGAGAACGCGGCGAGCACGATCGCGGTGGCCCGGGCCCAGGTCCGTCCGGTGAATAAGGCGGCGGCAACGAGTACGAGCAGAGCCCCGATCACGATGTGGATCACCCCCCAGCCGGTGGCGTTCCACTGATACGTGTACTGGGGGCCGACCACGACGATGGCGTCGGCCTCGACCGCCGAGATGCCCTCCAGGATCTGCACGGCCCCGGCGGCGATCAGCAGCACCGCGGCCGCGATCGTGCCCATTGCCGCAACCTGCTCGCGAGCGGGCCGCGCACCTGCATGACGGCCGCGGGGAGCGGTTTCGGTCTCGGGCGTGGCGTTGCGCGCGGCGTCGGTGTCCGATGCGATATTCGGACCGGCCGGCGGCACCGGACCCGAGGTCCCGGCTGTCGGGTCGGACATGGTTCCTCCTACGGTTCGATGATTCGTCCAGGTGTTCGTTCTCGCACTACCCCGCACGGTCGTTCCGACACAAGAGGCGATCGGCCCACTCCACCGAGACACCAGGCGAAATAGTAGGTCCGCCAGGCCGGGCCTCGAGTGCGACGCGCTCACGCGATCCGGAAATCGCGTTCCAGTTCCGTGCGCAGCACGGCCGCACGGGCTCCACCGGAACGCCCGCACCATCGAACCGAATCTGATCGCCGTATCGAAACCCCGTCATGGCCAACGTAGTTCGGCCAGATCGGAGGTGACTCGGTCGGCGCCGGCCCGCCGCAATTCCGCCGAGCGGACCTCGCTCCGCATGCGATCGACCCCGATGACGAGAGCGAATCCGCCGCCACGACCGGCCGCTATCCCCCCAACGGCGTTCGCGAAAACCGCGCACCGGGAAGGAGCGACGCCCACCGCATCCGCACCCGCCAGATACGCGTCCGGTGCGGGTTCACCGCGCAGTCGGCGCGATTGGACCTCGATCGCATCAATGCAGGCGTCGAGGCAGCCGTCCAGACCGGCGGCGCTCAGTATCGCGCGCGCGGTCGTCGACGGTGCGACCGCCACAACCGCCGATCCGGCCGCCCGGGCCCTTGCCACCAGGCCGGCCGCGTCCGGATAGGCGCGAACACCCTCGCGCTCGATGATCGACAGCAGCAGACGATCCTTGCTCTCGCTGAGCCCGTGCACGGTCGACCGCGTCGCATGGTCCCCGAGCTCGCCCTCGGGTAGCTCGATACCGCGGGAATCCATGAATCCCCGCACCGCGTCCCCCCCGGAACGGCCCTCGACATACCGGCGGAAGTCCGCCTCGGTGAACGCCGCCCCCCGCGGCCCCCCCACGCAGTCGAGATATACATCGAAGACCGCGGCCCATGCCCGGCGGTGCGCGTCGCGCGTATCGGTCAGGACGCCGTCGACTTCGAACAGGCCCGCCGCCACCGCCCCAGAACCCGCCCCGCCCGCCCGTGCCGCATGCGCGCCGGCACCGGCGGAAATCGCGCCATCGTCGAGATGCGTCATCGGTGTCCCCGGCTCTCGGCTACCCCCACTCGTCTTCTCGATCGAACCGCTTCACTACCGTCCTACCACCGCAAACAGCGGGCGAACAGCGGAACGGGCGCCCGGTTTTTCCGGGTTCCGCGGCGGGTACGGCGAGCCCGTGCAGGCACACCCAGCCGCAATCGTCCACCGGCGGCACCTCGACCGCCGCGAACGCCGGGAACTGGCCGTGCACGGGCACGCCCACGCCGTCACCGTATGCGGACGGACACCGGGCGGCGGGCGGGTGCGCGGTTCGACCACCTAGGAGTGCGCGCTCAGAGCTGACGAGCGCGCCCGGCAGAACAGCCGAGCACGCTCGTACGAGTCGTCGGTCAGAGGCCCAGCTGACTCAGCAGCGGGCCGATGATCGGCAGGGAATCGGCGCTGCCGGTGCCACCGCCCGTGGACGGGGTGCAGCTCTGCCCGGCGGGCGCCTGGTCGACCACATTGACCTTCTGGGGGCCGATGACACCGCCCCCACCGGGCTGAATGCCGCGCCACCACAGGGTGTGGGTGCCGCTGGTGGTGGGCGTCCACGATGCCGTGGCGTCCTGGCCGTGCTGGATGGGCTGCTGGCTCCCGATCATGGTCGCGCTGTTGAGGTTCGGGCCGTCCAGGAAGTAGTAAGACGAGATACCGGTCTGAATCTTCGATGCCGACACGGTGAGCGTGTAGGTCTGGTTGACGCACTGCACAGTGCCCGAAACCTGGATCCAGTCGTCAGCTGCGGCCGTGGCTGCCATGGAGACCGTGGTCGCGGCAAGTACCGCGAAGCCTGCGGCATAGGAGCCCAGACGGGTCAGGCGTTGATGCTTCACATCGCACTCCTTGTTCGGGACGTCACACGTAACGTCTTGTTGCACTGGGAGTATCGACCCGCCCTCGACGGTGTTACGGTCCGCGCCGAACAGGAGTCGCGCGGTCACGCTGCGACCGATGAATGCGCGCCGCTTCGCCCAGAGTGCACTCCCTGCGGCCGTATGGCCGTTCGGGCCCAAGAGATTCGGGCAAGCAGGGGGATGCGGAGGCGGTACATTCGGTCGGATGAGCGCAGCGATCTCCGTCGTCGTCATGCCCGGACCCGAAGCGCCCCTGCAGGTGCGCAGCACGCCGCTACCGGAGGTCGAGCCGGGCGGGGTGCTGTTGCGGACGCTGGGCAGCGAGGTGTGCGGCACCGATGTGCACCTGTGGCACGGCCAGTTGTCCGGTGTGCCGTATCCGATCACACCCGGACATGTCAGTGTCGGACAGGTCGCCGCGCTCGGGCCGGGCGAGGCGCCGCGTGATGTGGACGGCATGCCGGTTCGACTGGGTCAGGTCGTTACCTTCTTGGATGTGTACGGCACCTGCGGTCGCTGCTGGTACTGCACCGTCGCGCACGCCAGCACGCGGTGCCCGCAACGCCAGGTGTATGGGGTGACGATGTGCGCCGACGACGGATTGTTCGGTGGCTGGGGCGAATACATCTACCTCGCGCCGGGGGTGCATATCGTGCCGCTGCCGGAGGAACTGGACTGGCGCGCGTTCCTCGCCGGCGGCTGCGGCATGCCCACCGCCCTGCATGCAGTCACCCTCGGCGAGATCGGTTTCGGGGACACCGTCGTGGTGCAGGGCGCGGGGCCGGTCGGGTTGTGCGCGGCGGTGCTGGCGCAACTACGCGGCGCAGGCCGAGTGATCGTCATCGGCGGCCCGCAGGTGCGCCTGGCCGCGGCGCGCCGGTTCGGCGCGGACACCGTCATCGATATCGGCGAGAGCACCGCCGAGGAACGGATCGAGCGGGTCCGTGCACTGACCGGTGGCAGAGGAGCGGATGTGACCATCGAGGCGACCGGCGTACCCGGCGCGGTGCCCGAGGGGATGCGACTGACCCGGGACGCGGGCCGATACATCGTGGTGGGCCAGTACACCGACGCCGGTGACACCTCGCTCAATCCGCACCTGGATCTGAACCGCAAGCACCTGTGCGTGCGGGGGTGCTGGGGCAGCGATGCCGGGCACGTGTGGCGATCGGTCCGGGTGATGGCACGATACGCCGGCCTGTTTCCGTGGACCGAGCTGATCAGCCGGGAGTACTCCCTGGACCAGGCGCAATCCGCGCTCGAAGCCGTCGCCCGGCAAGAAGTCGTCAAGGCGCTCATCGTGCCTGGACGCTCACCGGACGAGAAGCCTTCGCGCCGCCGCGTACCGTGGAACAGACTGTCCGGCGGGCAATTTCGGTCCACGTACGCCCGGTGAAAGGGGTCCGCGCCGACGGCCCATCGCCGAACGCCGGAACCGCCTAGCTGGCCTCCAACGGTTCTCTGGCAGTCCATGGGCACGGCGACCGGACTCGCTATCGCCACGTTCATCGTCTTGGCCCTCGCCGCGCCGCCTGGCAAGCGGGTGGGCGTATACAGCCCAGAAGACTGGGTGCAACCAGACGAAATGGCATCAGCGGTATCCGTACTTCTGCCAGAGACGTCGAGATGGGATCGGGTCGCAAACGCCCAAACCACCTCGTCGAGATTGGTGATGTCGACATCGTCCTCGACGACCAGGGTCTTGGGTGCGTGGACACTAGGCTTGCCATGGAAGATGATCTCGGCGACATGACCACTCTGCAGGCGGCATTCGCCAGCGAGATAGGCGTGCGGACCGCCGCCGACGGTGTCGTACTGCGCGGCTGGTCGACACAACGCAGCATGGCGATCGAACTGGATGTCGTCTGACCGGTTCGTGCCGGCGTGCGACCACGGACCGCAGCCTGTCCGCTGCCATGCAGTCCGAAGACCGGCGTGAATAGTCCCCCGGCGGGCACGAACGGTCCTCTTGTCATCGTCTGCTGCTGGGCCATTCTGATGCAGTGATATCAGTCAACCGAGGTACGGTGTTGTGAAACATCTTCGCAGCTTGCGTGAGTTCATCGTGGAGCTGGACAAGATCGGTGAAGTACAGTCCATCGAGAAGAAGGTGGACTGGAACCTGGAGATCGGGGCGGTATCCCGGCGCTCCTACGAATTGCGCGCGCCCGCACCGCTGTTCAGCTCGATCACTGGGATCGATAAGGGGTTGCGAGTGTTGGCGGCACCGGGCGGCCTGTCCGCGCAACCGGGGCTGACGTTCAGCCGAATCGCGTTGGCGCTCGGCCTTCCCGCCACCGCGCGTGGTGCCGACATCGTGACCGCGCTAGCCGATGCGCGGACCAGGCAGCCGATTCCACCGAAGATCGTCGAGACGGGGCCGTGCAAGGACAACGTCATGCTGGGCGCCGACGTGGACTTGCTGAAGTTTCCCACCCCGCTCATCCATGATGGCGATGGCGGTCGCTATATCCAGACCTGGGGAATGAATATTGCCCGCACACCCGATGGGTCCTGGACGAATTGGTCGATCAATCGAATGATGCTGGTCGACAGGAACCGTTTGGCGTGCCTCATTCCTCCGCTGCAGCACCTGGGGATCATCAAGGCTCGGTGGGAGCAGGCGGGTACGCCCATGCCGATCGCGGTCGCGCTCGGCGTCGAGCCCGGCCTGCCCTACGTGGGCGGTATGCCGCTGCCCGAGGGCGCGGACGAATCCCATTTTCTCGGCGCGTACTTCGGCGAACCTCTGGAGTTGGTGCGTGCCGAGACGGTCGACTTGCTTGTCCCAGCCACGGCCGAGATTGTCATCGAAGGGTATGTGTCACATACGGATACCTTCGAGGAAGGCCCCATGGGTGAGTACCCTGGCTACCTCGATCGCGCCAGTTCCGCACCCCAGCCGGTACTGCACGTCACCGCAGTGACGTATCGCGACGACGCCATTCTTCCGGTGGCGGTGGCCGGGGCGCCGGTGGAGGAGGATCACACCGGGTGGGGTTTGCCGCACGCTGCGGAGATGTTGCACGTGTTGCGCTCGGCCGAGCTTCCGGTCGCAGCCTGCTGGGGTGTATTGGAGTCGGCATGCCACTTGTGGGTCGTCGCGGTCGATCGCGACTGGCATGCGCGCACCGGCCTGTCTTCCAGGGAATTCGCACAGCGGATCGGTGAGGTGGTCTTCGGCGCAGGCAAGTTGGCCTTCGGCGTTCCCAAATTGCTGGTGGTGGAAAACGATATCGACATCTCGGACCCGCTCCAGGTTATCTGGGCCTTTACCAGCAGAGCCCATCCCGAGCACAGTGAGATCCACTTCGACAACGAGCCGCAGAATATCCTTCCAATCTATCTCGAAGCCTACGAACGGCTGAGCTACCACTCGACCAAAGTTGTGTACAACTGCCTGCTCGCCGACCGGTTCGCTGCGGATGAGCAGCCGGTTCCGGCAGACTTCGCCCATAACTGGACACCACAGATGCAGCAACACGTGCTCGACAACTGGCGCGCCTACGGCTACCGCTGACATCTGCCGCCGCACTCTTCCGGCGAATCACTTTCCCACACAAAGGAGTATTGCTATGCCTATCTACACCGTCCAAGTTCCGGCCGGCACCCTCGACACCGCTCAGAAACGTGAGGTGGCCCAGGCAATTACGAGCATCCACGTCAATGTGACCGCCGCGCCACCGCGTTTGGTGAACGTCGTGTTCGAGGAAATTCAGGCGGAGAATCACTATCTTGCCGGTGAGCCCTCGGACAATATCGTCATCACCGGCAGGGTCCGCGAGGGGCGATCCGATCAGGACAAGCAGCGCATCCTGCGCGAGGTTGCCGAAGCCACTGCGAAGATCATCGGTCGTGACGTTGCCGAGGTCGGCACGATCATCCGTGATGTGCCGTCGAAGTACATTTTCGAAGGCGGTCAAATACTGCCCGAGCCCGGGCACGAAACGGACTGAACCGCGTTCGGCACTCGCGTCGCCCGGCAGACACACTGCTCGGGCGACTGAGTTTGCCACGAGATCGGCACGGGTGTAGGAGGTCCTGCTGTCGAGCTCGGCCTGCGTTGTCCGTTTCAAAACGTCGGAGTCAATGCCGAATCGGCATGGCTGGGGGCGATGTGGCTGTAGCAGCACCGAAGTCGATGGCCGCTGAGGCAGCTACCCTCGATAGATAAGCCCCTGTAATGGATTCCGGCTGAAGTGTCCATTGATCAGATACGACCGGGCAGGGACCGTCATTCCCGTGACTGCTCAATCCGATCGTCCTGAGGCGATCGCCATCGAACCGGGCCGCCTGTTCATCGGCGGCCAGTGGCGCGACAGCCTCAGCGGCGCCACCCTGCCCACGGTCAATCCGGCCACCGAGGAGGTGATCACCACCGTCGCCAGCGCGGGCGTCGAGGACGTCCACGCCGCGGTCGACGCCGCGCGCCGGGCCTTCGAGGAGTCCGGCTGGGCGAGCATGCGCGGCTCCGAACGAGCCAAGGTCCTGTTGCGTATCGCGGATCTGATCGACGCCAACGCGCACGAGCTGGCTTATCGCGAATCGGTGGACATGGGCATGCTCTACACCGACGCGCGCTATGTCGCGGTGGCGCACATCGCCAACATGTTTCGCTACTTCAGTGGCTGGACAACCAAATTCGATGGCGCGGTCAGGCCCGCCGAACCGGTTCCCGGACAGCCCGGCGAACTGCTGGCCTATACTCGCCGCGAGCCGCTGGGTGTGATCGCGGCGATCACGCCGTTCAACTTCCCCCTGGTGTTGTCGGTCAGCAAGATCGCCCCCGCGCTGGCCGCAGGCAATTGTGTGATCCACAAGCCGGCATCCGACACCCCGCTGTCGGCACTGACTCTCGCGCGGATCATGCAGGAGGCCGGGGTCCCGGACGGGGTGTACAACACGATCTGCGGTCCCGGCGCAGTGGTCGGTGACGCGCTGGTCCGGTCGCCCGGGATCGACAAAGTGGCTTTCACCGGCTCGACTGCGGTCGGTCGTGGCCTGGCGCAGGGTGCGGCGGAGACATTCAAGCACGTCACACTGGAACTCGGCGGCAAATCCCCGAATATCGTATTCGCCGATGCGGATCTCGATGCGGCGGCACAGACCGCGTTCTTCGCCTGCATGTGGAACAAGGGCGAGGTGTGCGTCGCGGGCACCCGGCTGCTGGTGCAGCGCGACATCCTGGACGACATGCTCGACCAGCTGCGCAAACTGTGCGCCGCAACGGTGCTCGGCGATCCGTTGGATCCGGCAACCACGATGGGTCCCTTGGCTTCCCGCGCCGAATACAACAAGGTGCTCGACTACATCGAGAGCGGCAAGCAGGCAGGGATTCCGCTGGTCGCCAGTGAGGCCAAGGTCCCCGATCGCGGGTTCTTCGTCCCGCCCGCGATTTTCGGGCCCGGCGACAACAGCACACGCATCGCGCGGGAGGAAATCTTCGGCCCGGTGTTGACGGTGATCCCGTTCACCGACTTCGACGAGGCGATCCGGATCGCCAACGACACTCCCTACGGGCTCGCGTCGGGGGTACAGACCACTAACGCCCGCACCGCGATCCGCGCGGCCCACCGGCTGCAAGCGGGCACGGTGTGGGTCAACACCTGGCACCATTACGACCCGTCCGCGCCGTTCGGCGGGTACAAGACGTCCGGGTACGGACGGGAGAACGGCCCCGAGTCGCTCGACGCCTACACCCAGCTCAAGACGATATGGATGGATCTAGCCTGATGACTACCCTTGGTTTTCTCGGCGCAGGCCGCCTCGCCCGCGCCCTCGGCGGCCGACTCGAAAAGGCCGGGCACGCAGTCTCGTATGCCGACCAAGACGGCGGGCACGATCGCGTAGTCGCCGATGCGGACGTGATCGTGCTGGCCGTGCCCTACAGTGCGGTCGGCGCGGCGCTTGCCATGGCGCCGTCGCTGGCGGGCCGGGTGGTGTGGTCGTGCGTGAATGCCCTCACCGACGATCTGTCCGGGCTGGCAGTCGGCTTCGACAGCTCGGCGGCCGAACAGATCGCCGCCCTGATGCCGCAGGCCCGGTTGGTGGCGGCAGTGCCGCCATTCGCCGCGGCGATCGCCCGGACCGGCTTCGACTTCGACGAAGATGTGCCGCCGTCGTCGTTCGTCTGTGGAGACGACGCGGAGGCCAAGGTGATCGTCTCGGGGCTGCTCGCCGATATCGGGGTGCACGCCGTCGATGCCGGTCCGCTGGCCCGGTCCCGCTACGTCGAGCCTGCGATGATGCTGATGGTGCAGCTTGCCTACAGCTCCAGCGCACCTCGGGATCTCGCGCTACGGCTGCTCGAGCGCACAACTAGGTAGCGGCGCCTCAGGCGACGGCGCTGGCCGAGCGGCATGCCCGCTCGGCCAGCGCCGCGAACTCCAGCACCTTCGTGCATGAGTTCCGCTTGTGCCACACCAAAACTGCCTGCACCGGCGGCATGCCGGTGAATGAGACGTAGGCCACTCCGGGATGGGTGAAGTGCGCTGCCATCGCACTCGAGGTCACGTGTACCGCGTCTCCGCGGGCGACCGCACCCAGCGTCTCCGCTTCGGTGTGTACCGAGCCCGCAGCGCGAATCGCGCGACCCGACGGCGTGCGATCCGGCGGCCAATTGGCTTGCACGGTGTGCTGGGGAATGTTGGCCGGTGGCGGCATTACCGCGAGGTCGCCGAGGTCCTCGAGGGTAAGCACCGGGCGCGCGGCGAGTGGATGGTCGCGGGCAATGGCCAGCATCCGGGGATATTCGCCAACGATGGGACCAGTCGTCAGGTCACCCTCGGCAACCGGCCACAGGTACACCTGCATATCGATCTCGCCGCGGCGCAGTGCGTCGAATGCGCCACCCCAGGGCAACTGGACCAGGCGCACGGGAAACTCGGGCTGTTGCCCGCGAAATATCGCGATCGCCCTATCGAGTGTGCTGGCGAATGGCCCGAGAAATCCAATCCGCAAGCTGCGTGCCGAATTCCGGGTCGCCGCCACCACCCGGTCGATCTCGCGCAACGCTGGAGCCGCCCCAAGCAGCAGCTCTCGGCCGAGCGGAGTGAGCTGGACCCGTCGACTGGTCCGGGTAAACAGCGAGCCGTCGATCTGTCGCTCCAGCGACCGAACGACCTGGCTTACGCGTGGCTGTGACATCGAAAGTCGCGCGGCGGTCCGGCCGAAATGCAGCTCTTCGGCCAGGACCACAAACACCCGCAACGCGCCGGGATCGATCGCCGACTCGTTCCACCCAATCTGCACCGGACCAGATCTACCGGTTCGGTCCCGTCTCCAACAGGACCGCATATGCCGATCACGGGACCGAATGCGTCGCGCACTTTATTTTTCGACCGCAGGGCAATTGCGTCAGTTCACTACCGACGGTGCTGGGGCCTGTGCTTGCCAGCGTCGGGTGGCACGGCGAAGGGCCCGAGTGTCGGAGTAGCCCAGGCGTCTGGCCAAGATGGAGCGGTTGTGATGGTCGTGGATCACACGTTCGGCTAGTGCCTGCCGGGCGCGGTCGATCTCGCCTCGCCATGTTGTGTCTGCCTCGGCGAGGCGGCGTTGCAGGGTGCGGGGGCTGACGGCCAGCCGGTGGGCCACCGCCGCTAATGTGATGTCATCGGCGCCCAGCGAATCGACGATAATTTCGTGCACCAGCTCCGGCCAGGCTGGTGAATCCAGTCGGATCCGGGGCAACGAGGCGGCGTGCTCTCGTAGGATGCGAGCGAGCGCCGGGTCGGCGGTGCGCAGGGGACGCGCCAGGTCCGCGCGGCGCAGCGTGATGCTGTCGATCGGGGCGCCGAATTCGAGCCGCTGAGTGCCGAAGGCCTCGACGAACCGGCCATGATGTCGAGGTTGCTTCTGTCGCAACGTGATTCGAGTCGGTGCGAGATCATGACCGGTGGCGTGCCTGATGCGACCGAGCATGCCGCCGACGGCCGCCTGTATCGCCAGTTCGGCGCCACGGCCTTCACCGTGTATCAATTCCAGTGCCATTGTCCGAGTTTCGTCGCAATCATCGTGCGGGTTGGGGCCGAGCCGCTGATTGGTGGTGGCCCCTCCGGCCTGCAGCGCCACGAACCCATCGGCCACAGTTTCGGCGGTGCTGAACAGATAATCAAAAATCCCGAGCATACCGAGCCGGTAGGCAGTGCTGCCTCGCAGGCCCACATCGGGGGCATCGAGCAGGAATTCGGCGTGTTCCCACAGCCGCAGATATCCGTGGGCGGAGACGGTGCCGTGGCAGCCGGTGGCAACGATGTCGGGAAGACCGCTGCTGCGTAACAGCTTTAGGCCATTCGCGCCATCGTCGGCGATCGTCAGCACGCCTTTGGCGAGTGCCACGCTGTAGCTGGGAACTGAATCGAACACTTGATCATGATAGGAACGGCGGCTCGAGGCGTTCGGTTCGCGTGCTCGCATGCTAGTCCATGTGTCATAAGCGGTGAGGGTGGGCAGTCGCCCGCCCTCACCCGTGTCGTAGCCATTGGTTGATGGCTGCGATGTGGATGGTGGCCTGGTAGCGGACGGCGAGTCGTATCGGGTTGCCACGGCCCGGTTTTCCTTCAACTGGCCGATACCGCATTCCACGGCGTGACGCAGCTTGTAATCGTCGGCGTCGAAGGCAGGTGG
Source organism: Nocardia albiluteola (assembly GCF_018860155.1). Taxonomy (GTDB): domain Bacteria; phylum Actinomycetota; class Actinomycetes; order Mycobacteriales; family Mycobacteriaceae; genus Nocardia; species Nocardia albiluteola. The sequence continues at coordinate 626,927 of NZ_JAHKNI010000003.1, read as the reverse complement.
CCGTCCGCCGGCGGAGCCCTTCTTCTTACGATTGGCGGCTTGGTCGGCCTTGATCGGGGTGGTGGCCTTGATCCCGCGTTCACGCAGGTGCGCGCGGTTGGCGTGTGAGCTGTAGGCCTTGTCGGCACGCACCCTCTCCGGCCGGGTCCGCGCACGACCCTTCCCGGGCCGGGGCACTGCGATACCGTCGAGCACAGCCGTGAACTGCGGGCTGTCGCCACGCTGACCAGCGGTGATCACGATCGAAAGCACCTTGCGGCCCTGCTCGCACGCCAGATGCGTCTTGGTGGTCCAGCCACCGCGGGAACGTCCGAGTCCGTGATCGGCAGGTTCGGTATCGATCCCGCCGGGAGGTTCGGCCTGTGTGTGGCCGTCGTGGCGGGCACCGGCGGCATGGCGGTGCGCGCGGGCGATGGCGGCTCGCCGAACGGTTCGCCTGAAGGACCAGCGGCGGCCGATCGCCGTCATTCCGTGCTTGCGAGCCGCCGCACGAGCGGCCTTACCCGGTACTCCATGAGCTGGCGCATAACGAGCGCGGTGGTGGTCTGTTCGACGCCGTCGATGTCGAGAATGCGGCCCGCGATGCGATAGAGATCGTCGGCGTCGCGGGCCACCACATGCACCAGCAGGTCCGTCACGCCGCTGAGGCCCTGCACCTCGGTCACCTCAGGGATGTCCTCGAGCGCCACGGCGATCGCCGACAGCGCACGCTGGACGACCCGGGTCATGATCACCGCATCGAGCGGATAGCCCAGCGCCGCCGGATCGATGCGCCGTTCGAATGTGCGCAGCACACCCTGCTTGTCGAACTTGGCGAGGCGCGCCTGCACTGTATTGCGGGACAGACCCGTCGACTCGGCGAGCGCGAGCACCGTCGCACGGGGGTCCACGCTCAGCGCGTCGAGAATCCGGGCGTCGAGCGCGTCGACGGTGGATGTCGTGGGCATAATGCCAACCTTCCGAAGCGAGCAATCGCCGTGCGCGTGCATATTGCTGAAATTTCCATCAACAGATTGTCACTATTGTGCGTCTATGGTCAACTCGCTGATCGATATGCACAAATATCGCGGACGGCAAGGACAGAGACGATGAACGACACGGTGACCTTCGACCGCATTCCCGCCGCCACCGACGCGACCGGTGCACTCGTCGAGATCGAGCAACGGGTGCTGTGGCTGTCGACCGCGATGATCCACCACGCCAACAGGATTCGGCCGAACCCCTCGGGCCTCAAGGTCGGCGGCCATCAGGCATCGTGTGCGTCGATGGTGTCGATCATGACGTCGCTGTGGTTCGAGCAACTCCGGCCCGGCGACCGGGTCTCGGTCAAACCCCATGCGTCGCCGGTGCTGCACGCGATCAACTATCTGCTCGGCGAACTGGATCGCGAGTACCTGACGACGCTGCGCGAGTTCGGTGGGCTGCAGTCCTATCCCAGTCGCACCAAGGACCCCGACCCCGTGGACTATTCGACCGGATCGGTGGGTATCGGGGCGACCGCGCCGATCTGGGGCGCCATCGCGCGCCGCTATGTCAACACGCACGCCGGCGGCCGCGCGGGCACCGGCCGGCAGTACTCCCTGGTCGGTGATGCGGAACTCGACGAGGGCGCGGTGTGGGAGGCGGTGCTGGACCCGTCGGTCGGCGAGATCGGCGAGATCGTGTGGATCGTCGATCTCAATCGCCAATCCCTCGACCGCATCGTTCCCCATATCGCCGCGGCCCGGCTCGAATCGATGTTCACCGCGGCGGGTTGGCAGGTGATCACGGTACGGTTCGGCCACCAGCTCGAATCGCTGTTCCAGCTCGACCGCGGCCCCGCCCTGCGCAGCCGGATCCTGGGCATGTCCAATCCGGAATATCAACGCCTGCTGCGGTGCTCGGCCGCCGAGGTCCGCGACCGGCTGCCGGGGACCGGCACCGAAGCCGCGGCGATCACCGCGCTGATCCGCGAGCTCGACGATGCCACGCTACTGCGCGCGATCCGCAACCTGGGTGGACACGATCTCGACGCGCTGCGCGCCGCCTACGCCGAGATCGACGACAACCGGCCGACCGCGATCATCGCCTACACGATCAAGGGCTGGGGCCTGCCGACCCAGGGCCATCCACAGAACCATTCGTCCCTGCTGACCGCCGAGCAGTACCAGCAGCTCGCGACCGAACTCGGCGCCGACCCCGGCGATCCCTGGGCACCGTTCCCCGAGAACAGCACCGCGGCCACGCTCTGCCGCGCGGTGGCGGGGCGGCTCACCCGGCCTCGCACGGAATACGGTGCCCCACCGACGGTTCCGGACGATTTCGGCCGCACACCGTCGGGCCGGGCCACCACCCAGGCCGCCCTGGGCCGGGTGCTGCTCGACATCAGCCGGGCCGCGCCCGATGCCGCCGAGCGCATCGTCACCGTCAGTCCCGACGTGAGTTCCACGACGAATCTGGCGGGATGGCTGAACAAGGTCGGAGTGTGGTCACCACACGAACGCCACGATTGGTTCGCCGACGATGCCGAGACGATCATGCACTGGCGGGAGAAGCCCACCGGGCAGCATATGGAACTCGGGATCGCGGAGACCAATCTGGTCGGGCTGATCGGGGAGCTCGGCGCAACCTGGAGCCGCTGGGGCCACCCGTTGTTCCCCATCGGGGTGCTCTACGATCCGTTCGTCGAGCGTGCGCTGGAACCGTGGTCCTACGGTATCTACGCCGGTGGCCAGTCGATCCTGGTCGGCACTCCGTCCGGGGTCACGCTGGCCGCCGAAGGCGGTGCGCACCAGTCGATCACGACGCCCTCGGTGGGGCTCGAACAGCCGGGATGCGTGAGCTACGAACCGGCCTTCGCCATCGACGTGGAGTGGGCGTTGCTGGCCTGCATCGGACTGCTCGGACGCGAGGACGGCAAGTCCTCGTACCTGCGGCTGTCGACCCGCCCGGTCGACCAGGCGCTGGCCGCGATCCCCGCCGATGCCGCCGCCCGCGAGCGGCGCCGCCGCCAGGTCGTGGCGGGCGCCTATCCACTGCGGCACGCCGAGGCGCCCGAGGTCACCCTGGTCGGGATGGGCGCGATGATGACCGAAATCCTGTGCGCGGCAGATCGTCTCGCCGACCAGGGCATCGCGTCCGACGTCGTCTGTGTGACCTCGCCGGGACTGTTGTTCGAGGCGTTACAGGCGCGCCGTGGACTCGGCGCCGGGCCCTCCTGGATTCTCGACCAGGCGTTTCCGGCGCACCGCGCGGCGCCGATGATCACGGTCCTGGACGGCCATCCGCACACCCTGGCCTTCCTGGCCACCATCAACAGCGTCCGGGCATCCGCCCTGGGCGTCACGACATTCGGTCAGGTCGGCGCCCTCGAGGACGTCTACCGATATCACGGAATCGACGCCGACAGCATCGTGCGCGCCGCCCTCGATCTCGTCGACTGAGTCCGACCCGACACCACAGAAGCCGAATCCATGTGCCCTCAACAGAGCGCACGCGGCCCGCTACCTCACCGCGGTACGCGCCCGACTCGAAGCGGGATTCGAGCCGGCGCAGCTGCGGTGAAACTTTCCTCGTGCGGGACAACGGGTTCCGTGCGTCGCGCAGGTGGGGCCGAGGCGGTCATCGGACCGTGGCGATCGCCTCCAGGCGCGCCACCATGGTGGCCTCGTTGCAGCTTCTTCAGCCGCGGGCGGGCGATGTGCCTTTCCCTACTCGCCCCGGAGACCACGCCACGCCCGGGTCAGCAGGTGCCGCAGTTCTCGTGGCGTGACCGAGATGGGCGCCGAGTACGCGCCACCGCCCTCGTGGACCTGTCCGCGTACGAGCTCGGCGCGCAGCGGCCCGAGGCCCTATGACCGCGCGCTCCCATGGTCAAATATTCACCCTTCCCACCATTGGGCAGCAGCTACGCTAACTGTCGGCTACCGCCAACTCACCTGCGCCCCAGGTGAACACGACATGGTCACGCGGTCGCCGCATTCTTCCAGCCTGCTCAACAGCGGCACCGGTCGTGAAGTCCGGCTGGAGGACGAACCTGAGGAGAAAGAATGTTTCGCTCCAGGCTCGCCGCCATCGCGGCAGCTTCCCTCGCTTTCGTCAGCGTGGCTTTGTGTGGTGGGCCGGCATCGGCCGACGTTCCACCCAAGCTGGTCGATCCGTCAGTGATCAAGCTCGCCGGCAACCTTCCGCCGTTGGCCGCGGTTCCAGCCGTGCTGTCGGTCGCGGATCTGCGGCACATCGGTCGCTCCGATGTCATCGTCGCCGATTATGGTGCCACCGCGACGATCTCGGTGTTCCTGAACAACGCCGACGGCACCTTCGCCCCGGCCAAGCGGTACACCACCGGCATCCAGGCCGACTACGTCGGCGTGGGCGACTTCAACCACGACGGCATCCTCGACCTGGCCGTGACCAATATGACGTCGAGCACCGTGTCCGTCCTGATGGGCAAGGGGGACGGCACCTTCAAGCCGGCGGTCGACTACCCCACCGGCATCGGGCCCGGCGCTTTGGCACTCGGGGACTTCCGGCACACCGGCAACCTCGACATGGTCATTTCCAACCAGGAGCCGACCCTGTCCGTGCTTCGCGGCAACCCCGATGGCACCTTCCAGCCCGCCCAGTCGGTATCGGCCGAAGGAGGCCTGGGTTCCGGGTCGGCCGACGCGGCCGATGTGTACGGGGACGGCAACCTCAGCTTCCTGCGCGGCAACTATGTCAACGACACGGTCCAGGTGTACCGCGGCAACCGAGACGGCAGCTTCCGGCCTCCGGTGTACTACTCGACCGGCGCGCTCACCCCGTGGTACGGCCGGTTCCAGGACCTGCGGCACAACGGCAAGCAGGACATCATCTTCTCCAGCCTCGGTTCCAGCGCGATCTCCGTTCTGCTGAACAACGGCGACGGCACATACGGCCAGCCACGGACCTATCCAACCGGCCTGCTCCCGCAGTGCTTCGAGTTCGCCGATCTGCGGCACATCGGCCGGACCGACATCGTCCAGGCCAACCTCGGCTCGAACACCATCACCGTGTACCTCGGCAACGGGGACGGCACGTTCACCCGTGGTGTCGATGTTCCGGTGGGTGCGTTGCCGTTCTCGGTCGGACTGGCCGACTTCTTCCACGACGGCAAGATCAGCGCCGTGGTCGCGAACGGCGGTGACGGCACGATTTCGGTGCTGCACGGCAATGGCGACGGTACATTCACACCGGTGACCACCCATCCGGCCTGATATCGCCGTCCGCATCATCGGCGGCGCTTCACACCGGCTCGCCCTGAACGCCCTCTCCGGACACTGAACGACGAAAGCCATCGCATTGCGATGGCTTTCATCATTTCTGGCATCTCGTCGTCATCGCCCGCTTGTGCAGGTTCCGCTGCGGTGGGCGGGCGATGTGCCGTACTCGGTCTACTCGACTCGGAGACCGCGCCATGCCCGGGTCAGCAGGTCCCGTAGTTCTCGTGGCGTGGCCGGGATGGGCGCCGAGTACGCGTCGCCGATCGTCTGCTCGACGACGTCGTTCAGGTCGGACTCGCGCAGTCCCAGTGCGGCAAGGGATCCGGGTGCGCCGGACAGTTCGGCGAGGTGTGCGAACGCGCGGGCGGGCGAATCGGTGTTCAGGGCGCGGCGCAGGATCTCGCACGCCCGGGGTGCGCGCGGCAGGGTGAAGGCCGCAACGTACGGGAGCAGGACCGCGTGGGTCTGGGCGTGTGGGAGGTCGAACGTGCGGCGGCGAGGGCGCGCGCGCCCTGCTCGGCCATCACCGACGGTATCGGGGAGGCGTCCGGGGCGTACAGTGCCTCCATCGCGTGTGCCATGGCGTTGAGGGCGCTGGTGCCCGAAATCGCCAGGGGCAGACCGGCGGACAGTTCGGGATCGTAGATTACGCTGCGCGGCAACACGATCGGGTCGCGGCCGGTGCGCTTGCGGCCCGCTTCGGTGAGCCCCCAGATCGGTGTCATCTCCGAGCCGGAATAGGTGGGCCACGCAGCCATCGGCGCCAGCGGCCTGTGCGGCGGCCGCAGCAGCGCGAGCCGTCTCCACGGGAACGTGCATCCGGGCCTGCCCGAAGACGCCGGCCGCCAGATCGCCGAGTTGTTCGGCGGCCCGCTGGGCCAGGGCGTCCTGACTGGGCGTGGACAGCACCAGCGCCCGGCGTAACCGGAGCTGTTCGGCCTCGGCCCGGAGCCGGTCGATGCTGCCCGCGCCGAAGACGACTCGCATCGGAGCTGCCTGGTAGGTGAAGCCGTCCGTCATCGTGTGCCGTCGCTCTCGGCGAGCACGATATCGAACTCGACGTGCCGGAAAGGCGCTGTGGTCCCGAGACTTTCGGCCCGTACGGCGTCATCGGACTCGGCGAATACTCGAATCAGGCTGTCGCGTACCGCGAATACGGTGTCGCCGTCGATGTAGGGACTGTCCGCGACGAAGACGTGCGTGGTGACCGGCCGATGTCCGGGCGCCTCGGCGATGAAGTGAATGTGCGCCGGGCGGTACGGATGCCGGGCGGTGGCGTGCAGCAGCTGCCCGACCGGACCGTCATCGGGGACCGGGTAGTGACTGGGCACCACGGTCCGGAACCAGTAGCGGCCGTCGGCGGCGGTGTGGAAAAGGCCGCGGCCGTTACCCGCGGGCTGGCGATCCGGCTGTTGCACATCGTAGAAGCCGTTCTTGTCGCACTGCCACACGTCGATGACGGCGGCGCCCAGCGGGGTGCCGTCGACGCCGAGCACCCGGCCGGTCACCACGCACGGGGTGCCTTCGCCGAGCATGTCGATGGTGTCGCCCAGTGCCCGCGGCGGGGACACCGTCGCATGGAACGGCCCGAGCACGGTGTTCTCCGTCGCGCCGGCCTCGTCACCGTTGATCGTCTCCACCAGTGCCGATACGCCGAGCACATCCGACAGCAGCACGAACTCCTGCCGGGTGTCGGTGCAGGTGTGCCCGACCTCGGTGAGGAATTCGATCGCCTGTTCCCATTCCTCGTGGGTCGGGCGGACGTCGCGGACGAACGCGTGCAGATGCGCGGTCAGTGCGGTCATGACGGTGCGCAGCCGGTCGTCCGGCGTGGCGGCGAAGCTGGCCTGAACCGCGGCGGTGGTGGTGTGTTCGGTGAGTTCCATCGGGCGCCTCACTTTCTGACGGAGAACCGGGCGGCGAACCAGTCGGCGACGACGGCGGTGCGCTCGGCGGAATGGTTGTAGATAGTGTGCTCGCCGTCGTCCCACACCTGCAGCGTGGCATCGCCGGTGTCGGCGGCGTCGACGAACGGCCGCTGGTCGGCGAGCTCGACGATGGGATCGCGACCACCGTGCAGGACCAGCAGCGGGCAGCGCAGCCGTCCCGTAGGTGTCGAGCAGGCGGTCGTCGGCGAGCAGAATTCGGCTGCGCCGCCACAACTATCGGCTGCCTGATTCATACAAACGAAACCCACTCTTCCGGGGACGGCGATGAGCGGAGCCAGGCCGCCACGCCAGTTGCACAGCCCGCGGGTGGACGTAGGCGGAGTGCTCGACGCTGGCGATGCGCGGTATTGCCGAATGGCGCTTATTGGCTTCGGCCGGCTATCGACAACAACCGCGACGATGAGCCTCCGCAGCTCAGCTCAGCTCTCGGGTCGGCGCCGCCACCTTGTGCTGCTGCACGCCGGCGTCACCAACGAGACCGCACTCCGGGCCCCCGCCGACCGAGCCGAGAGCCTCCACCCGCGCTTGACGCAGCCTGTCCAGCCGACCGTCCAGATCAGCGAGAGAGCCCGCGGTCCCGAGATCTTCACGCAGCACCTCTCGCAACAACCAGATCGCCTCGGAACCGGGTCCGTCCAGCCATCGGTGCGACACCTCCATCCGTCGATCGGTGCCGGCGTCGACCACATTGGTCAATGTCCGGAAACAGTTCCCCAGGCCAAGATCTATTTCAGAAACAACGATCAGCACTCGTTCCGGCACGATCATCTGGGCCCGCGCATACATCTCGCGATAGCGCGCTCGCGCATCATCCACGCGTTTCAGCCGAACAGAATGTCCACGGCCGGGCTCCAATACGCAGTCGTGCAAGGCCATCCGGTAGTCCCGCACCGCCGCGTTGAGATCGGAATACACCGACCGCTTCTCGTCCAGCTCGTTCTTACGGGCAGACTCCGCTCGATCCTCTGCCTGCCGAATCCGCGTGTTCTCGGCATCGAACCGTCTACCCCGCAGCGCCGCAATCTGCGTAACGACCGTCGCACCGAGAGTGCCCGCGACCCCGACCGCTGCGACTGCGAAGGTGGCGAAATCCGAACCCACACAACACATTATCGACTAGAACCATTCCAGCTCGGTAACGATCACCCCCGAACTCGCCATCGCCACCATCGCCCTACGGCTCAGATGATTTACAAGACCGAACCTCGCCGATCCGACAGTCATCAGGCTGCGCGAAGCGGGCGATGGCACGGGCAAGTGCCTCGCCCATAGCGGGACTGCCGGTGTGGCCGGAGTCGTCGATGACGTGCAAGCGGGCGTCGGGCCAGACATTTGCGAGTTCCCAGGCGGTTTCGAGAGGTGCGCTGAGATCGAGGCGGCCGTGGATCAGTTCGCCGGGGATCCCGGCCAGCCGTCCAGCCTCGCGCAGCAGCACGCCTTCGTCGAGCCACGCCGCGTGCGCGAAGTAGTGCGTGCAGATTCGGACGAAGGCGAGCATGGCGGTGTCCGGCTTGGCGCTGTACTGCCCTGGGCTGCCCAGGGATTCGTGCGCGATCACCGCGTCCTCCCAGCGACACCACTCGATCGCGGCGCTGCGGCGCACCACCGCGTCTGGGTGTTCCAGCTGCTGCCGATAGCCCTCGACCAGGTCACCGCCGCTGGGAAGCGCGGCCCGGAACCGCTCCCACTCGGCGGGTAGCAGCCGTGCGACGCCCCGGTACAGCCAGTCGATCTCGCGCCGCCGGGTGGTGGTGACGCCGACCAGCACAATCCCGGTGACCCGCTCTGGGTACCGCTCGGCATAGGCGAGGACGAGCGTCGAACCCCAGGACCCGCCGTACAGCAGCCAGCGGTCGATGCCGAGGTGGGCACGCAGCCGCTCCATATCCGCGATCAGGTGCTCAGTGGTGTTCACCGCCATGTCGGTGCCCGGGTCGGCGGCGCTCGGAATGCTCCGCCCACAACCGCGCTGATCGAACTGCACGATCCGGAAGACATTCGGATCGAACAACTTCCGCGGCCCCGGACTGCTCCCGCTGCCAGGCCCCCCGTGCACCACCAGAGCCGGTCGGCCCGCAGGGTTGCCGCTGGTACACCAGTACACCTGGTTCTCCTCGCCGACATCGAGCAGACCGTCGGCGTACGGGTCTATCGGGGGAAGTGACGTCGGCACGGTTGCCGAGGTTAGCGGAGGAGGCACGCGGCGTCGACGACGGCGCGAGCGTGCCCCGGCCGCGCTGCACCACGACAACACCCTGTTACGCGAAGAACTGGACCACGCAGGGATCGTGGTCGCACTCGACTCTCGATGCACCGGGCCTTCGCGTGTGCACCTGTCAGAGTGAGGGTGGGCCGGCGCGGAGTGAAGCGCTGCCTGATGGCGCCCGCCGGGGACACTGTGAACACGGGAACGGATTCCCCCGGAAGATCAATGGGTGGAACGACTCACGGCTGCCGGGCAACGCTCGCTGATCGCGATCGGACGCTCGGCGTTGGCCGCTTTGGGCACAGCTCACCGATCGACGTCTGGTCTCGACGTCCGCCGAAGCAGCTCGAGCAGTGCCTACTCACGACACCGCCGAACCCTCGTTGCGCCGCGCTGAGTAGCCCATCCGCGCTGAGTAGCCCATCTCGGAAGCATGGTGCAGCGCAGGATGTTCGAGTCGCCAGACTCGGGAATCACAGTGCTGCGGCTCGCCGTCTCGATTGCGGTCGCGTAATCGGCTGGGCGCGGGCAATGTTGCGGCGCATGCTATCTCGGTTACGGGCGCGTCCAACCGGCCGGGCTGGTGACGGGGCGGTCGGCGGCCGTCTGGACGATCGAGCGGGCCTCGTACTGCGTGGACAGGACGATGTGGGTCTCGATCGGGCCATGTTCGCCGATGCGTTCGCATAGGCCCTCGAAATGGTGCAGGGATGCCGCGCGGACCTTGAGCAGGGTGCAGTGGCTGCCGCTGAGTTTGTGTACCTCGACGACTTCCGGATAGTTCTCGGCCGCACTGGTTTTCAGCAGGCAGCGGCCCATCGCGCACTGCAGCTGGATGAACGCCAGGATCGGTAGGCCGGTGCGGGCCGGGTCGACGCGGGCCTGGTAGCCGGTGATCACGCCTGCACCCTCGAGTCGCCGCACCCGTTCGGCGACGGCGGGCGAGGACAGGTGGACCCGCCGGGCGAGCTCGTTGTAGGACAGGCGCCCGTCCGCCTGGAGCTCGGCGAGGATCTGCCAATCGGTGTCATCGAGGGGTTTGTTCGACTGCAAAGCGATACCTCCCGAATGCGTTTCGATCGGCAGCCGTTGCGACCGAATCTCCATGCATAGCTTATTCTTTGCAGCTCAGCAGGTAAATAGCGTTGTCGCATGACCGTAATCGAGACCGCACCGATGCTGCGGAACCGCCGATGGCTGGCCGCGCTGTTCACCGGCGCGGCGGCGATGAGCCTGGCGATGGTGAGCGCCAGCACGATGGGCACGCTGACCGCCGCCGACGAGCTCGGTCCGAGCTGGGCCGGGTTGCCGAGTGCCGCCGGTGTGGTGGGCACGGCGGCCGGTGCCGCGGCGCTGACCGCCCTCATGGCACGGCGGGGACGGCGCACGGGACTGGTAGCCGGGTACACCGTCGGCATGGCCGGGGGCGTCCTGGCGGTCGCGTCGGCCACGTCGGTGTGGCTGCTGATCGCGGGCATGGTGCTACTCGGCGTGGGCAATTCGGCCGCACAGCTGTCCCGCTACGTCGCCACCGACCTGCGCCCGGAGCGGCCCGGCGGCGCCCTGGCGATCGTGGTGTGGGCGGGAACCCTTGGGGCCGTGGGCGGTCCGCTGCTGCTGGCGCCGGTATCGACGGCCCTGCGGATCGGCCACTCGGGGGCCACGGGTGTGTTCCTGCTCAGCGCGATCGCGGTGACGACCGCCGCGCTCGCCGCGACCACACTGCCGCGCGGCCTACGCGTCGTCGAGGGACCGCGGACCTCGCCGCGCCTACCACCGATGCGGCTGTCGCTGACCACGATGCTGGCCGCGCAGATCGTGATGACGACGATCATGACCGCGGCCCCGGTCGCCATCCATCAGCACAGCCACAGCGTATCGATGGTCGGTGCAATGATTTCCGCGCACACCTTCGGGATGTTCGCCCTGGCGCCGCTGTCGGGCCTGCTGTGTGACCGCTTCGGCGGACGCGCCCTGATCGCCATCGGCCTTGCGCTGCTGGCGATCTCGTCGGTCTCGGCCGTAACCTCTTCCGGTGGCATGACCTTCGCGATCGTGCTGTTCCTGCTCGGCTACGGCTGGAATCTCGCCTACATCGGCGCGAGCAGTCTGATCGCGGGCAACCTGCCCGCGGTGGATCGAATGCGGTTGCAGGGCGCGGTGGAATCGCGGGTGTGGGGCGGATCGGCCGTGGCCACAGCGGCTTCCACCGCGGGCTTTGCGGCTGGTGGTTACGGTCTGCTCGCCGTGCTGTCGCTGGCCTTACTGGCCGTACCCGCCATGCTCCTGCTCCGCACGTCGGGTAGCCGAGGCGACCCCCAGTCTGGGCTGCGACCTGCCGGTGATTTGGACCGAACCCCGCCGTCATCACCGCCGCCGCCGAAACCAACACGACGGCAAAGTGATTGATTCGCACGGCGGCCCCGATGGCCGATTCGTACAGGCGAAACCCATTCCGCTATAGGTCACTGTATTGGATTCGGCTACTCGAGCTCGACGGCCTGAGTGTCAGCATCCCCCGAGGAGCCATGGCGTGGTAATGCCGATTCCAGGGCGCGAAATGGATCGAGTCGTTGATGGCGAGTGCCCGTCGAGGGCGTCATGGATTCGTCACTTCCAAACCCGACATCATCGCGCAGCGGTGAGGAAGATGGGGAGCTGTGCCCGATATTGTTGCATCGACCGATGAGGTCAATCCTCCTGAGCGGGAGGACTATTGGCATCATGTGTTAGGCGACACCTTCGCACCGGTGAATCTGGAGGGCTGGGATCGTTCCCCCGATCCGGTGGCGCGGCTGGAAGGAACGGTCCGCGGGCGATTGCTGTTCGCCGAGCTGACCGCGAGCTCGCACATACATCGGCGGACTCCGCGCTGCATCCAGCAGTCGGATGCGGCGTTCTTCCAGATCGCGGTCCTCACCGACGGTTCGGCGTCACTGGAGCAGGACAGTCGGATCGCCGAGCTCACGCCGGGCGACTTCGTCGTCTACGAGAACTCACGGCCGTTCACCTGGACGTTCACCCGCCCGTGGTCGGTATCGGTGCTCTCGGTGCCCTCGGATGCGGTGCCGCTCAGCGATAGAGAGCGCCGCACCGTCAGCGGGCGCGTGTTGTCGGGACAGCACGGACTATCCGGAGTCGTCGGCAGATTCGTACTCGACCTGATTCGTCATGGTGCCGATGTGGCGGAGTCCCAGTCCGAGGAGATACTGGCTCGCACCACCGATCTGGCAGTGTGCTTGCTCGCCGAACCCGACGAGGTCAGGCATGCCGATGCCGCGCAGCGGAGCCTGATGACGCGCATCAAAGCCTACATCGAGCAGCACCTTCAGGATTCGGCGTTGACTCCGACCGAAATCGCTGCGGCAGCCAACATTTCGACCCGCTATCTGCACAAGCTGTTCCAGGCGGAGAACGAGTCGGTCGCGCTCTATATCCGCCGTCGTCGTTTGGCGCGTGTCCGCGAGGAACTACTCGATCGCCGACTTGCCCATCTGAACATCACAACGCTGGCGCACCGCAGCGGATTCGGCGACATCAGCGGTTTCAACCGGGCCTTCCGCGCTACCTACGGAATCAGCCCCGGCGAGATGCGGCGAGGCCACTCCGAGCCCGGCTCAACCCCGGGCGTACCCACGCCGCCGACGAGACAGTGATGCGCTCTCGTCCGCATCAAGTGCACGGTCGTCCGCGTCAGAACGATCCTCGGTCACCGACGATGTGACCGGCAGTTCCGGGGTGTGCGATCGCGCCACCCCGCCAATGAGGGAGGTTGCCATGAGCAAACCGACAATCGTGCTGGTCCACGGCGGATTCGTCGACGGAGCCGGATGGCGCAACGTCTATAACGAACTCACCCGCGACGGCTTCATCGTGCGCGTGGTCCAGAACGCGACCAAATCCCTGGCCGATGACGCTGCGGCGACCCGCCAGATCCTCGACGGCGTCGACGGCGACGCGGTCCTGGTCGGACATTCCTACGGCGGCGCGGTCATCACCGAGGCCGGCACCCACGACAAGGTGACCGGCTTGGTCTACATCACCGCATTCGCCCCCGACAAGGACGAATCGGTGAACAGCCTCATCACCAGCTTCCCGCAGGACGGCCCGCAGCCACCGATCCTGCCGCCGGTCGACAACTACCTGTTCCTGGACCGGGCCAAGTTCCATGACTCCTTCGCCGGAGATCTCCCCGCGCAGGATGCCGCGTTCCTGGCCGACTCCCAGGTCCCCTGGGGGCTGGACGCTCTCGGCGGAGCGATCAGCGAACCCGCCTGGCGCAGCAAGCCCAGCTGGTACCTGCACGTCACCGAAGACAAGATGATCCCGCCCGCCGCACAGCTGTCGATGGCGGAACGGATCGGCGCCACCGTCGCCGACACTCCCGGCAGCCATGCCATCTACGTCTCCCGACCGGAAGTCGTCGCAAACCTCATCCGCACCGCCGCCGACGCGGTCTAGCCGCACACCGCACAGGTGGCCTGCCCGTCGGCAGGCCACCTGCCGATTCGACAGGCAAGTCACCGGTTCGCGATACCCCGAATGCAACGCACGGTATTGCCGCTTGTCAAGCGGTTTTCCGCCGTTCACAGCCTGCGCGAGAATTCGGCCGGACGGTTGACCACCTCGCCACAGGCGACCGGGTCGACGACCCCGGTGTCGCTTGTCCCGATCGGATCGGAGGCCGATTTCGCGAGGATCTCGGCGGGGGCCAGCCCACAGACATCGCAGTACTGATCCCCGAATGACGCCGGGGCAATCCGGCTGTACACAGCGTGTCCTAGCCGCCCATCGAAACCCGTTCCACTTTATGGAGCCAGTGTGGAACTCACCCCCACCCGGTTACGCACGTCTGCCAGCACAAGCCGTAACAAGCTGCAGGGATTTGCCCGCCGTTCGACGCGCAGGGAAGGCGTCGGATCGGGCGTGTCTGTCCGCGCAGTGGGCGGCAAATGCGGTTCAATAGCAGCGATCGACGAGTTCTACCTGCATGTTCCCGCCGGTTCTGAGTGTCATTCGGGCCGGTGATCGCGCCGACATCACCTCAGCATCCCGAGAGGACAACGAACGTGAGCATGGTTCTCGCCGCACACGAGATGTACACGACTGTGCTTGCCCAGATCGGCAACCCTACCCCGGAGACCCCGCCGGTGGCGGACAAGCTGCTCAAGATGGTCCATTACTTCACCTGGTTCACTCTGCTGTCCGGGGTCAGCGCCGTCACCTACGGCGGCGGCCGGTTCGCCTGGGAGAAGTGGAACGGCGGCAGCCTCGAGTCGCCGAAGATGGTGGCGGGCGCGATGATCGGCGGCGCCACCGTCACCAGCGCCGGAACCATCATGAACTCCGTCATCGGCAGCTGAGCCGATCCGCTCGTGCTCGGTTGATCGAGCACGAGCGGGGACGAGGCCGCGGAGCTTCCCGGTGGTTCGTTGTGGACCGGTGCCGGTCTGTGGCCAGGCATCTGCCGTGCTGCTGGTGGCCAGGGTGGGTCAGGGGATGGAGACGGTGATCGCGCTGTGGATGACGGTGACGATGAGATCCGGCATATGCCGAGCGATCATCGCGGCGATCGGCTGAATATGGCGGTCACGGCTGGCCACGACCGCGACCGTGCGCACATCGATGACGTGGATGGAAGCCATGTCGCCCACGGTGGCGGCGCGGACGGTGTCCCCCGGGGGGAGCGGGGCAGGCAGTGCGCGCACCGCATCCTGCACCCGAGCGATCACACCGACCTCGCGCGGTTGGGTCCCGGCGGACCGATGGATGGCGGGCGGGCGGAGAGTAGCTGTGGTCATCGCATTCCTAGCAATCACTGAAGAGAACTTCGAAAATCGCCCTGAAGGCGACTTCGAAACCTGGCAGATGTCTCAACTGACACCCAAAATGCGGAGCCTCACCGGGACACCGATTCAGCTACCACACATAGCGTGTCCGGCGGCATACGCGCAGGCCAGGGCAATCCGGCCCACATCGCAGGGGACCTATGTCAGCCCAAATCCAAGCCCCGCATAGATCCGATCCAGGGAGGAACCGCCCACCGGGTCGACTACCTTGGGATGTGAGGAGGGGGTGCGACCTGCCGGGCTGAATCCCGGTGCGCGCTTTTCCGCGGTTCATTCCTGAAGGAGCGGGGCCGGTCAACTGCCTAAGACCGTGTCTCGCATGAATGTAATTCGTGCAGTATGCGCTGAATGTGGTTGTGTTGCATGACGTTCGGTCGTGGTGGATGCGTTGTCGCAGCGGGCCAATTCGATCCGCAGGACATGATCGACAAGATGATCGAGGTCATCGGCGCGGACAAGGGCAACTATCGCAACGTGTGGCCCCCGGCGACCGAGGAGCTCATCAAGCAGGTCCAGCAGGACGCGTGGACTCGCCAGGTCATCTCGGAGTAACGAGAACGGACAGATTGCCCAGGGCCGCAACGCATGTCATCGCTTTCCCGGGGGGCTGGCTCGCCGAGTCCAGGTAGGTTCCGCGGTGATCGGGGGTTCCGGTGCTGACGTCGGAGCGGGCGGATGCGCGGCCCGAAAACTTGCTCGATAGCTCAGCGGTGGCACGCCGGTCTGGCGTACGAAATGGGGGCGCATGGCGGTGGCATTGGCGAATCCCGCATGGCGAGCGACGATTTCGACGGTCGTATCCGTGGTTTCCAGCAGCTCGCGGGCATAGCGCACGCGCGCGTTGAGCAGCCACTGCAGTGGGGTGGTCCCGCAGTGGGATCGAAAGTGCCGGTTGAGGCTTCGCACGCTGAGTGACGCGTGGTCGGCGATGTCGGCGAGGGTCAGGGGACGGTGCAGGTTGGCGTTCATCCATTGCAGCGTGTCGCCGAGCAGAATGTCGGTGTCGGCCGGGGCGGGGTGGGCGATGAACTGCGCCTGCCCGCCTTGGCGCTGCGGTGGCATCACGGTGTGGCGTGCGGTATCGGTGGCGGCCGCGGCACCGAGATCGCGGCGTACCAGCTGCAGGCACAGGTCGAGTCCGGCGGCCACGCCCGCGGATGTACACACCGTGCCGTCTTCGACATAGAGCACCGCGGGATCGACATCGACCTGGGGATATCGCTGCGCCAAGGTGTCGGCGTGTTCCCAATGTGTGGTTGCACGGCGGCCGTCGAGCAAACCGGCGGCGGCCAAGATGAATGCGCCGGTACACACCGACGCGATGCGTGCGCCGCGCGCGTGCGCAGCGCGCAGCGCGTCGAGCACCCTCAGCGGCGGATCGGCGTGTGTGGGCGCGCGGCCGGGAACGACGATGGTGTGTGCCTCGGTGAGCGCGTCCAAGTCCCAGTCCGTGCGCAAATCGACTGCGCCGAAAAGGGAATCGGTGCGTGCCCGGCGTCCGGGAGCGACGATGCGGACTTCGTAGGTGGGTACTGCGGCGAGGAGATTGGCGGCGCCGAACACCTGGCCGGGGACAGCGAGCTCGAAGCCGACCACCTCGTCGAGCGCGAGAACCGCCACGATCTTCATGGCCAGATTATAGCGATATCCGTCTTTCTGGCCACTGTCGAGACACGGTCGATCCCACCAGAATCGAGGGTGCCGAACAGAAAAGGAGTCTTCACGTGACAGGTCAACACACCGCGAACAGTGCACCGACCGCGAAGTTCGCCGAAACGCCGCAACAGCTCGCGGAACTTTTCGTCGAACGTCTGGCCGCCGGTGACCTCGACGGATTGATCGAGCTCTACGAAGCGGGGGCACTGTTCGCGCCGAACCCGGCGACCGAGGTCAGCGGCAGCGCCGCGATCCGTGAGCAGCTGGCCGGCTACGTCGGTGCCGGTGCTCGGATCACCCTCGACCTGCGCAGGATCGCGGTGATCGAGGACATCGCGCTGATGTCGAGCAATGCCACGGTGGTCGGTTTCGGTGACCAGCCGCTGGTCACGACGACCACGGAGGTCGCACGCCGCCAGCCCGACGGTCGATGGCTCTACGCGGTCGACCACCCGTTCTTCAACCACTGACATCGGAGGAAAAATCATGACCATCGACGCTGACGCGCGATCGGAATTCAGCGTGCCGACAACGGAATTGGCAGTCGCCGCCGACGAACTGGCCCGATCGGTGTCACCGGAGTTCATCTACAACCACGCGATGCGCGGCTACTTGTTCGGGCGCGAGATCGCGGCCGCGCTGGGAATGCGGGCCGGTACCGACTACGACGACGAACTCGTCTTCCTCGCCTCCATCCTGCACGACCTGGGCGCGACCGAGCATGCCAACGGCGACCAGCGCTTCGAAGTGGACGGCGCCGACGCCGCCGCGGAGTTCCTCACCAGCCGAGGACTGGACCCAAACCGTGTGAAGCCCGTGTGGAATGCCATCGCGCTGCACACCAGCGACGGTCTATGCCACCGCTTCGGGCCCACCGAAGCAGTGACCCAGATTGGTATCGGAGCCGACATCATCGGCCGCTTCCGCGACAAGCTCTCACCGGAATACGCCGATCGTGTGCACGCGGCATATCCCCGCTACAACCTGGGATACGCCCTCTCCGAGACGATCGCCGACCAGATCCACGCGAACCCCGCGAAGATGGCCTCCCCGATGAGCTTCCCCGCGCACGTGTACCAGCTGCAATACCCCGACCACTCCCCCAAGCTCACCTGGCACGACATACTGGACGCCTCAGGGTGGGCCGACAAACCGAGGACATGAACGAAGAAAGACTTCGAGGTTCGGGTCGCGCGTACAGCGCCTTCGGGCAACTACTCGAGCTCACTCTTGTTGAAAGCTGTTCGGCACCAACCTGTTCGGTCCCGCACCTAGCGGGTGCGCACCCTGCTCGATGACGCCGGGGACGGGGCGTCGGATGGCCAGGCGTTGCGGAGGTCGTCGATGAGAGGATTGGCATCGGTCGCGCGAGTTGCCAGGACGACGCGGACCGAGTCGATGCCCTCGATGGGCACGGTGGTCAAGCCGGGGCGCAGTTGGGGGCGCCGGTCGCCTGCGGCCAGAATCAATACCATCCGTTCCTCGGCGACGAGGTCGAGCTTGTCCTCGAACGATTCGTAGTCGATCGGTGCGCTGCGAGCCGGAACGCCATCCGGGCGCGGCTCCAGGCGGGCGAACTCGCTCCACTGCGGGACCGCGCTCGGGCATTGCGGGAGAACTTCGTCGCCGAGGTCGTCGACGGTCACCGACTCCTTCCCTGCCAGGCGGTGAGTCGTCGGGACGACAAGGACCCGTGGCTCGGCCCACAGCTCGGTGAGGTGCAAGCGATCGACGGGGAAAGGCAGTGGCGCGCGGGCAACCAGGGCGTCCACGCGGCGATCGGGGAGCGCGTGGGCGTCGTTCCAGGCCAGATGGCGGGTGCGAATGCGGGCCGTGGGGTGCCGGTGGCGCAGTTGGCGTACGGCATGAGTGATCACCAAGTCCTCGACGTACCCGATGGTGAACTCGCGTGGGGTTGCGGCGTCGCGGGCGGTGAGCTCGGCCTGATGGGCGGCGTCGAGCAGCGCCTGAGCCTGCGGCAGAAAGGCGTGACCGGCTTGCGTAAGCCTGCTGCCCTGTGGTGTGCGGTCGAACAGGCGCACGCCCAGATGCTGCTCGAGGCGCTGGATCTGCCGGCTCAGGGATGGCTGCGCGACATGCAGTACCGCGGCGGCGCGGCCGAAATTGGCGTGCTGCGCAACGACCGTGAAATAGCCGACAAGCCGGAGATCGAGGTTCGAGCCGGGAACGCGCACGTTTCGAGCGTACCGGCATGCAGTGCGTGCATGACGGGTTGCCGATCAGGTCTTGGACGCCGTCCACTGTCCGGGATTTGAATCGAGACATGGGAAAATACGACGGAAAGCGCGCCCTGGTCACCGGCGGCAGCAATGGAATCGGCCTGGCGATCGCACGCCTGCTGGCCGCGCAGGGCACTCAGGTGATGGTCACCGGGCGCACGGAAGCCGCGCTCGAATCGGCGAGCAAGCAGGGACTGATCGCAGTTCGCAGCGACGCCACCGCACAAGCAGACATCGACGCCCTGGCGGACAAGGTCGAGCAGACGTTCGGTCACCTGGACGCGGTATTCCTGAATGCGGGCATCACCGAAATGGAGCCGTTCGCGGCGATGACCGAGCAGCTGTACGACGCCATTTTCGCGGCCAACACTAAAGGGCCCTACTTCACCATGCAGCGGCTGCTTCCGCTGCTTGCCGAGGGTAGCGGCGTGGTGCTGACCACCTCGGTCTCGAACGTGCTGGGGCAGCTGAACCACAGCGTCTACCCGGCGAGCAAAGCGGCCCTGCGGTCGATGACACGAACCTGGGCCCGCGAACTACTGCCGCGCGGCGTCCGGGTCAATGCGGTCAGCCCGGGGCCGATAGACACGGGCATTCTCCACAAGAAACTTCCCGCCGAGGTGGCTGACGACATGGTAGCGGGTTTCGCCGCCCGGATTCCGATGCAGCGCATAGGAACCCCGGAGGAGGTCGCGCGCGCCGCCGTTTTCCTCGCCTTCGAGGCGACCTACACCACCGGCGCCGAGCTCGCGGTGGACGGCGGCGGCACCCAGTTGTGACGCCGAAACCTACAGGCGAACCCATTCCGCTGTAGGTCGTTGTACATCACCCCGCCACTTTCAGCAGGATCTTGCCGCCGCGGAGGAGATGTTGCACCGCGTCCTGGATATGCTCGAGGGGGTACACGCCCGCCACGGGGACAACAAGGGAGCCGTCGGCCACCAGCGGTGCCGCCTCACGAATGACAGGCACCACCTTGTCGCGGTAGTCGAAGTCGCCGACAAAGAATCCGCGGACGGTGAGGTGCTTGCCGACCAGTGTCGAGGTGTCGACCCACATGGGCTCGTCCCTGGCCCAGGAATAGCTGACCAACCATCCACCGTCGGACAGCAATTCGAGCAGCCGCGCCACCACCGGACCACCCACGGAGTCCACTGCCAGCGCCACTCGCGCGTCACCGATCACTGCTCGAACATCGCCGACCGCATCGGGGTCATCGCCGTGGACCACGTCGGCCCCGACCTCTGTGAGCTCGGCGAACGTTGCGTCGTCACGGGCCAGGTTGATCGTCTTCAGTCCACGAAGTTTGGCTAGTGCGATCAATGACCGCCCCACACCGGAGTTCGCGGCGTTCTGAACCACCCAGTCACCGGGCTGCAGGGGGGTGCATTCACTGAGCATCAACCCTGCCGTCGGGGGGTTGCTGCCCAGCATCGAGTACTGCTCGATGTCGCCGGCGGGGAGTGCGAACAGGCCCTCGGCGGCCACGACGAGCCGCTCACGCCACGCACCGGCATACAGGGGTAGCACGACCAGATCGCCGACCTGAAGTCCATCAACCTCGGGGCCAGTGGCAAGCACGCGGGCGACCCCCTCTGCGCCTGGTATGTGGGGCAGGGATGGTTGCGTCAGCACACCCCTGACAACCAGCAGGTCGTGTTTGTTCAACGGCGAGACCTCAACGCTCACCAAAACCTCATGCGGACCCGGTGGCGGCGGCTCCTCGATGTCGACGACGCGGAGCACCTGTGCGGGGTCGCCGAACTGTTCAATCTGGATGGCGCGCATATCAGTACCTCTCCCTCGAAGGTGAGGCCGTTGTGAGAGCGGCTGCCTACCGAGCCTAATGATCAGCGGCTCCTACCTCTAGTTGCATGGCTGCCCACGCAACGAACCGTCGAAACCGCGTTCCCGAGGCCACGATGGGCGCTGGCCGGTTGGCCGAGCTGGCCGCGTCAGCGATATCGACCACGCATCCCACTCGAGCCCCGATCGCCTTGTCCCCGTTGGCGGATTCAGCGTCGCGGCAGACCGGCGACGAAACACGGTAAGCTTCGCGCACCTATCAATAACGCTGGAGTTATCAGTGGAGCTGCGGGACATCGAGATCTTTCTGACCCTGGCCGAGGAGCTGCATTTCGGCCGCACGGCCGAGCGGCTGCATGTGTCCCAGGCTCGGGTCAGCCAGGCCATCAGCAAGCAGGAACGGCGAATCGGCACGGCCTTGTTCGAGCGCACCAGTCGCCGTGTGCGCCTGACCCCGGTGGGTCGCCGGCTCTGCGAGGACCTGAAGCAGGTTCGCGACCTGCTCGAGCAGTCCCTCGCCCGGGCCGAGGGAGCCGGGCTCGGGTCGGGAAGAACGTTGAAGGTGGGCGTTTTCGGTCATGCGGGACACGAACTACGGTCCTTGGTCGAGGCTTTCCGCACACGCTATCCGGGTAATGACGTCCAGTTCGGCGAGATCACGAGCGATGCCTTCACATCGCTGCGCTCGGGCGACTTCGACGTCAACGTGCTCTGGTTGCCGGTCAACGAACCCGATTTCATCGTCGGTCCCACCGTGCTCACCGGGCGTCGCGTGCTGGCCGTGTCCGCGGAGCATCCCCTGGTCGAGCAAGGCTTCGCCGGCCTGGAGGATCTTGCCGACAATCAGGTGGTCGATCCCGGCCTGGACGCGCCCGAATACTGGTTCTCCGCCATGATCCCGACCCGGACGCCGACTGGGCGCCGAGTCCCCCGCGGACCGGCCGCGCGTACCTTCCACGAGCTGTTGGCTCTGGTGGCCTCCGGACAGTGCGTCCATCCGCTCGGTGAGATCGCCGCCCGCTATCACAATCCGCCCGGCATCGTCTTTCTTCCCATGCCCGACGCGCCAGTGCTGCACTGGGCCTTGACCTGGCGCAGCACTGCGGACAGTCCGGCCATCCGGGCGCTGGCCCGCACGGCCGCCGACCTCGGCGCCATCCAGCTGTAGCGGCGGCCGGCGCGCACGGCGCGCTAGGTTCTCGCGGCCGGTGCGAGGTCGACCACTCCTGTGCCGCTGTGGACGTCCAGCGGCACCGACACCTGGTCATGCGTGATCAGCCAGACGCCGTCGATCTTTCGCAGGCCGTATGTGACCCGCACCCACATGCCGCCGATCTCCGCTCCGGTCTCTTGTGTGCCGCTCAGCCGACCGAAGGCATGCCCGAACGCTACGTCGTCACCGATGGTGAGCGTCAGGTCGCGAACCTCGTAGGTCACTGTCTGGAAGAACTGGAATACGGCGGCCCAGTTCTGGATTTTCGCCGCTATCCCGACGTGCTGGAGCGGCGGATCGATATCGAACGACACGACATCGGTCGCATACACCTGCCGCAGGGCATCGAGGTCCTTGGCACGCAGTCCTTCGATGATCTTGTCGATCTGGCGGCGAATCTCGGCATCGTCCGCCTCGAGGCGGACGGTGGGTGAGCGGAAATCGTTGGGTGTGAACATGATCGGCTCCTCAAGAATTGACGGGGATGGTCCGCAACGGCGCAAGCGCAGTGCTCCAGGCGGTGACCTGATCCAGGGTCTTGTTCAGGGCGGCAACATGGCTCTCGCGGGGGGTGAAGATGGTGTGGTTCTCGAAATCGGAAAGGAGTGAGATCGCAACCGAATAGCTCACGTCGGCCATGCCCAACGTGCCGCAGACCGTGCGCAGCTGCACGACTGCTCGCGTGCCTCCGCCCGCGCCGTACGAGACGAATCCGACTGCCTTGTCGACCCATTGTGCGAACAGGTGGTCGATGGCGTTCTTCAACACTCCGGGAACGCCGCCGTTGTATTCCGGGGTCACGATGATGAAGCCGTCGAACGCGGCGATCCGTTCCGCCCAGGCCCGTGTGTGTGGATGCGCCGACGGGCCGAACATCGGCGGTACGGGCTCGTCCAGATGCGGGAGCGGGTGATCGCAGAGGTCGATGAGTTCGTACTCGGCATCGCCACGCTGCGATGCCGTGTCCACCACCCATCGCGCGACCTGCGGGCCCTTACGATTGGGGCGAGTACTGCCGAGGATGACGCCGATTCTGTTCATTTCCGAAACTCCTGATTTGCTGTAGTTCTCACGCGGGCGGTGCCGTTACCGGGATTCGATGAGGGTCAGAGCTGGATCGGGTGCCTGCCCGCGCTTCCAGCTGAACGATCCGGGTTTGGCTGCCTCGCTTGCGAGTTGGCTGACGGTGTGCGAGCAGACGAATTCCTTGACCTTCGCGCCGATTCCGCCGCGCAGGTGCAGTCGCTTGGCGCTGTCGTCGGGGTTCGCGAACTGGAACACTCCCGCGTGTCGTCCCAGGCTCAGGCACAATCCGTTGAAGCCCAGGCTCATCGGCTCGGCCGGGGTACCTGCGATCCGGTGCAGGACGGTGTCGGCGGCGTGCGCGCCGAGCGGACCCGCGGCCTGGCAACTCATGCGCAGGTTCAGGCCGATCGGCGCCGCCGCGTCGCCGGCGGCGAGGATGCGGTCGTCGTCGAGGCTGGTCAATGTGGCGTCGGTGATCAACCGGCCCGCGGTGTCGGTGCGCAGGCCGCTGCGTGCGGCCAGGCCCGCCGCATCGAAGCCCGCCGTCCAGACGGTGACTGTGGTGGGCAGGACACGATCGTCGCGCAGCCGCACGGTGTCTCGGGTCACCTCGGTCACGGCGGCGTCCGGGCCGATGAGCATCGTGACACCCAAGCGGGCGAGTCGGCGCGTCACCGTGCGGCGGCCGCTCGGGTGCAGGTACGGGCCGAGGGTTCGCCCACAGACCAGGGTCACGGTGTGGCCGGCCTCTGCCAGTTCGGCAGCGGTCTCGATTCCGGTCGCGCCTCCGCCAACCACGGTGACTGTGGTTGCGGGTGTTTCGGTCAGGGCGGCGCGCAGTCGTTGCGCGTCGGCCAAACTGGCGAGGGGATAAGCGAATTCATTCGCACCTGGTACATCCGGGGTACCGCTGACGCTGCCGGCCGCGTAGATCAGGTAGTCGTAGTCGAGTTCGCCGCCGCGGGCGGTCAGCACGGTGCGGCCACTCGCGTCGATTCGGGTGGCGTCATCAGTCACCAACCGGACACGCTCGTTGAGGACTTCGCGGTAGTCGCGGACCGCGTCGTGGGTGCCTGCGGCCAGTTGGTGCAGCCGGATACGCTCCACGAATTCGGGCTGGGAGTTGACGAGGGTGACCGACACGCCGGGGTGTTGGGTGAGGCGGTTGGCCGCCATGACTCCCGCGTAGCCCCCGCCGATGACGACAACCTGAGTGTGCTTGTTCATGCTGGTACTGCTTTCGTCATTGCTTGTGGATCTTGGTGATGGATTCAGCATCGCTGCAGGTCGGCGCCGAAACAACGCGAAGTTTGCACAGTAATTGATAACCCTGGGGTTATCTCTGGAGCTACGCGCCGCCCGCGCGGATCGACTCGATGAAACTGGCTGTCGACGACAGTCGACTTCATCCACACTGCGGCAATATCCATGCTGCTGCACTCCCACCCGCATCACACCGAAGCAACGACTACAACGTCATGACCCGCAACATCTAGTCGCCGAGCTCAGCTATTTCGTTCATGACCTGCCGTAGGAAGGGGCGGGGTGGCCGCTCGAGATCCTCCGGGGCATCGAACAGGGTCTCCACGACCGGCCCGATCGCCAGGCAGCTGTCCACGGCCATTCGGACGAGCCCGAGTTCGGCGCACCGAGACAGTGCCGGAGCCAGGCACGCGATCGCCTCATCGGCTCGTCCGGCGGCGCGAAGGCAACTGCCGTACAGCAATTGAGCCTGCAATAAAGCGCGGGGGCGAGGTTGTGCATGGATTTCGGCGACGATCCGTTCGGCATCAGCGGCGGCCTGCTCGGCAGCGTCCGGTGACCCTTGCGACAGCAGTAGGCGAATGGCCGAGTCGTGGGTGAGTTCGGCTGTGACCGCGAGTGACTGGTTCGGTTGCCGGTGATACGCGGGCAGGTGCTCGAGCATGTGCCGGTCTTCATCGGTGATCGGGAGCGCCAGTCGTACCTGCTCGTTCACAATGCGAGCGGTCAGCCGTGGCAGGCCGATGTGCTGGGCCACCGTCATCCCCTCGTCCAACCGTTGTCGTGCGGCCTCGAGGTCGCCGCGCACTGCCGTCAGCCTGGCACCGGTCCCGTAGGTGGCGATCAGGAATTCCACGGCGCCTGACGCGACGCCGGGACCCGGCGCAAGCAGCTCGATGGCTTCGGTGTATTGACCTTTCTGGTAGAGCAATTCGCCGAGCAGGCCGCTGGCCAGCCACGTCGCGTGGGATTGACTGCCGGAATTCCGGGCGAGGGTGAGTGCGGAGCGGAAGAGCGCCTCGGCTCCGGCAATGTCGAGTTGTTCGGCGGCGGCTTGGCCTGCAATGCTGGCGCCGTAAACCACGCCGGCCGCGCCGTTGATGCAGGTCCGGTAGGGCTCGGCCCACGCATGCCAGCGGCGGGCCCCGGCGAAGTCGAAACGATAGAACGCGGCCGCGGCCGCGGTGGTGGCCGCGACGCTGGCGAAGAACGGTCGAACCGGCTGCTGCAGCCATGCCTCGGCGGCATCCGGGAAATCCTTGAACCGGTCCGTCACAAGGTATTCCGCGGCTCGCGTGATATCAGCCTGGATGCGCAGGTCTGCGGTCACGGGATCGTCCGGTGCTGCGGTGGTCAGTGCCGCGTCCGCGCGATCCAGCGCGGTCCGGGTGGCGGCGGGGCGCTGCAGCGAAATGTTGGCCCAGGCCACCGACAGTTGCAGCCGTGGATCGGCAACCGTGATCTCGGCGGGCAGCTTCTTCACCAGACCGAGGAAGGTTGCCATACGGGAATCTTCGATCAGCGCGTCGGCGTGTTCTTGAACCAGTTGTTTTGCCCGATCAGCGGCGCCGGCCGCGAGTGCATGATCCACGGCTTCGGTGAGCATTCCGTGCTCGGCAAACCAGGTCGACGCGGTCAGATGAAGTTGTTCGAGCAACCCGGGATGCTGCAGGATCAGTCTGCGGCGTAGGAAGTCCGCGAAGAGCGCGTGATACCGGAACCACTGTAGCTCGTCATCGAGGCTGCGCAGGAACAGGTCTCGGCGCCGCACCTCCTCGAGGTGTTCCTGCCCCGACTGCACTCCGGTCAGTGCCTGGGCGAGATCTCCGCAGACCGTGTCGGTGACCGCGGTCCGAATGACGAAGTCGAGCATCGTGGGCTCGAGAGCGCCGACAACGTTTTCCATCAGGTATTCGCCGATGGCGTAGTGCTGCCCCGAGATCTGATCGAGGTAGTCCCCGGGATTCTCCTTGCCGCGCAGCGACAGTGAGGCGAGCTGCAGCGCCGCCACCCAGCCCTCCGTGGACTCTCGTAGCCGGTCGATATCGCCGCCGGAAAGGTGCAGTTTGTTGACACCGACCAGGAAATCCGCCGCTTCCCCGGAATCGAAGCGCAGTGCGCTCTCGTCGATTTCCACCAACTCGTCCTGAACACTTATGCGCCCCAACGGAAGACCGGTGCGGGTGCGACTGGTGACGATCAATCGGAGGTGATGACACCCGTTGTCGAGCAGGAACTCCATCGCAGCGAGGGTCGCCGGACTGGTCACATGGTGCCAGTCGTCGATCACGACAGCGACGGTTTCCCCGCTGTCGTGGATCTCGTTGATCAGGGTCGTCATCACCTGCACCGCCGCGGCGCTGGAACGCTCCTCGAGAATCTGCGTCAGTTCGATCGCCAGTGCCGGACGAGCCTGCCGAATCGCCTCCACCAAGTGGCTCAAGAACCACACGACATTGTTGTCGTCCTCGGCGGTCACCAGCCAGGCGACGCGGATACCATCCGTCTCGAGGGCGTGCGCCCACTGTGCAGCCAGGGTGCTCTTGCCGAAACCGGCCGGGCCGTGAATGAGGACCAGCCGCCTGGATCGTCCGTCCCGCAAGGTCTCCAGCAATCGCGGGCGATCGACCAGGCGGCGCAGCATCGTCGGTGGACGGTATCGGGTCGACGGCGTCGACGGCGGGCGCAGCACGGCCACAGTCGATGTACCCGCGGGGCTCGGCTGGCCGTCGGACACCGTATCGACAGATCCGTCAGGCGCCGGGGCGGCCATCACATCCACGGGCAGCCCGCAGGAGAACTGCACGATGCGCAACCGCCCGCCGAAATCCCGGGCAGTGGCCGGCCGGTCAGCGGGGTCGGTGGCCATCGCGGCCTCGAGGACGGTGCACACCGTAGGCGGTACACCGGCCGATCGCAGATCCGGGACAGGTTCTGTCGTCATGCGCGCGAACTGCTCCACCATGGATTCACCAGCGCGGCGCTCGAACGCGGCGTGACCGGCGAGAGCAGCGAAAAGCGTCGCCCCCAACCCGTAGATATCCGAGGAAGCCGTCGGAGGCCGCCCACGCAGCACCTCAGGAGCGATATAGGCCGGGGTCCCCGCAATGAGGCCGGTCGCTGTCTCGAATACACCACCGAAGCACGCGATACCGAAGTCCGCCAGCTGCGGTTCACCATAGTCGGTGATCAGGACGTTGGCCGGATTTACGTCGCGGTGGATGACGCCGCAGGCGTGCGCGGTGGCCATCGCTCCCGCCAGCTTCACGCCCACCGACAGCACCTCCTGCCAGGGCAGTGGTCCGTCGGTGCGAATCCGTGCGGCAAGCGAGCCCCGCGCGTGGAGCGGCATCACCAGAAACGGCCGTCCCGTCGCGGTGATGTCGGTCGTCAGCACCTGCACGATGTTCGGATGAGTCGAGAACTTCCCGAGCGCACGTTGTTCGCGCAGGAATCTGGCTCGGTCCTGATCGTCGACCGCGGGGCCGAGAACCTTGACCGCAACGGCACGATCGAGTGCAGATTCGATACACCGATACACGATGCCGAAGGCACCTCGGCCAATCTCCTGAGCGTCGTTATACCCGACCGCAGCCAGCTCCGCCGCGATGCCTAACGTCAGGTCGCGTTGCGTCCCTTCGTCATTTCCCTCGGACACCGATCGCCAGTTTAATCACCGGCGCAGAGCACTTCGCGTCAGTGTCTCGGTCGGTGTGACTGCAATGACCAGCCACTGCACGGCGAGCCGCTACCCCCGTCCGACGAATTCGAGCATGAGCGCACCGAATCGGACGCTGAGATTGCGAATTTTCTCGACTACGGTGCGTCTACCGGTGAAGGCGCCAGGAAAACATCAGGTGCTGGCCGCGGTCACGGCAATGGAGCGCAAACTCCTCGCCGGCCGGCGCCGAACTGGCTGCTTCGAGGGCGGCTGAGCCACGCGCTCACCGAGGCCGGGCCGGCGCGGCCCGACTCCGACGAAGAAGAACCGGGGACGGACTGCCCCGCGCGGCGCGTGAGATGGCTATCGGATTGTCCAGCCACGTAAAGCGATCCGTCGTACAGCCCCTGGTGATCATGGTTTACTCGATTACGGGAGATCAGCTCTGCTGTCGTTCGACCGAGCGCTTGGAGGTGGGGAAGTGCCAGCGTCAGATTGGGTCTTGTCGGTGAGTTCCGGTGGTTTCGTTCATATCAGGCAGTACGACGGCACCCAGGATCAGAGCTTCGACATCGTCGCGCAGGCAGACGGATCCAAGGGCATCCGCCACAAGTACTACGGTGTCGCGCTGAGCGCTACCGCCGCAGGCGGGGTGAGTGTCAGGCCGTATAGCGGCCTGGCGGATCAGAGTTTTTCCTTCAATACCGCGCGCGACGGCCGGTTCATCCGCCTCTTCTACGACACGAGACACGGAGTGATGAAAGGCGGGATGCAATACACGCCGCCTCCTGTGCATCGCACGGTCGAGATCGTGCCGACACAGAGCATCATGGCTGAGGCCTGGGTCTTCGTCGATCAGGCTGATGGATCGACGGGCCTGCGCGTGTGGGAGTCCTAGCGGCAAAAGCGACGCGCACCGATTGTCACAGCTATCGGCACGTGCTCAGCGTGATTTTCCGCTGATCATGCGTCTGTCAGCTGCGCACAGAGGGCGTCGACGGTGTTGGTGGCACGGGCGAGCCCGAGATGATCGATATAGTCCCGCGACTCGACGATCAGCCCATCGCGGATCCGGAAGACGATGATGCCCGGCGCGGCCCAGCCGGCATCGCCGCGGTAAGTGAACTCGCCGACGACCACCTCGGGGTCGGCAGTCTGGTGGACGCGTACGTCCTCGACCCGGAAGCCCGCCAGGCCAGCCGACCCTGCCGTGGCGAAGTGCTGCCGGAGCGCTTCGCGGCTGAGCAACGGGGTGTCGCCGAGCGGGGCTAGCGGGTGTCGTACGTCGGTTTCTTCGGCGTAGAACTCGGCCAGCTTGTCGACCTGGCTGCGGTCACCGTTCTGCAGCCGGCAGGCGCCGTCGAGCATGGCGCGGAACGTCTCTTCGGGGGTTCGCATGGTGGTCACCCTTCTAATCGGAGTCTTCACTCCGGAGAATATACGGAGTCAATACTCCGGTTGCAAGAGTGGGTCACAGGTCCCACCGGAGCCAGGGATCCGGAAAGAGACAATGGCTGGATGCGAAGCGACGCGCAGGCGAATCGGGACCGGGTGCTGGCCGCAGCCGAAGAGGTCTTCGGCGAGTCCGGCAAAGCCGGTTCGACCGAGGAGGTCGCTCGCAGGGCCGGCGTCGGGATCGGCACCGTGTTCCGGCACTTCCCAACCAAGCAACTGCTGATCGAGGCCACGATTGTGCGGCACCTCATCCTGCTCACCGACACAGCGCGGGCGCGAGGCGAGGACAGTGACGCAGGGGCTGCTTTCCGGACGACGTTCCGGGAGATGGTCTCAGGCGCACCGGCGAAGCTCGCACTCATCGCGCTGCTGGAGGAGTCCGCTGATCCGGCGAGCGCCACTGATGAGGTGGAAGCTGCAGCCTCTGCGTTGCAGGACGCCGTCGAGGTGCTGCTGTCCCGGGGCCAGAAAGCCGGCGAGGTGCGCGCGGACGCAACGGCGGACGAGATCTACGTACTGATCAGGGCGCTGGCCAGCGCCCGGGGCGACCGGGCTGTCGTAGACAGGGCGGTCGACATGGTGCTGGACGGACTGTCGTCGCGGCGTTGCGTGTAGCCACCCTCTGCGGAGATGATCGCCCTACCGGCCTACCTTGACTGCCCCGGCAGTCCCTCGGAAGTGCCTACTGCCGGTGAGCGCCTCGACGAGGGACGGGACGCAGCGGGGTCGGCTCATGTTGGAGACGTCGGAACAGCGCGGGGTCGACGACGCCGAACTCCCCCGCGCGGCTGGCGCGCACGATACCGACCAGGAACCGGGCCTACTCCTCGGGTACGCCGTAGGAACCCATCATCACGACCTACTCCTCGCCGCCGACCGTGACCGCTCGTCCCCTACTCGCGGAACCTCTAAGTGCGGCCGCTGCCGTGGCCGCACTGTTGAACAATCGCCATGATGTGCAGGACCCGGTTGATTTTGCGGTTCCCGGTGCGAGAGAGCCGGTGCCGCTTGTGATCTCCCGAGGACACGTCCAAGGGCGCGGCGCCGTTCCGCGAGGCGAACCGATCGGGGGTGGCGCGCAGGCCTCCTCCGCGTCACGGCACTTCGAGGTTCGTCATTTTCGGGTGGCCGTGCACGGGTTGTGGGAACCTAGCCTGATGAACGTGCCGACGGATGCGTCCCAACAATCCGTGGCATCGAATTCCGTTGCACCGGTGGAGATCCAGGTGACCGAATCGGAGGTTCGAGGCGCTGAGGCCGCCGTCTTGGCGCGTTTGTGGGGTGCTGTGACCCGTGAGCCCATTCCAGGGATCGGCCGCCGTCACCAGGTTGGCGGGATGACCCGGGTGCGACTCGACGACGGACGGTGGCTTCATGGGCCGGCGGGGGCCGCCGCACCGCATGCGAAGGGGATCGCGGGTCTCGCGGTGTTCGTGGGGGAAGAACGTCTCGACCGCGCCGCTGACCTGCTGCGAGAGTTGCGATTACCGGTTCCGTTGGACCGAATCACGCGGTTGGCGTCCGAATTGGAGAACAGTGCGGCCAACCTGGCGTCCGCGCGGGCTGTTTCGAGGACGTCACCGCATCGCGGGGGCGCGCTGTCGTGGGTGTCTGCACGGTGCGCTGCCGATCCCGGGTTCGACGGTTCCGCCTATCTGGAACAGACTGTGGTGGAGGGCCATCCGACTCACCCGTGCTGTCGTAGCCGGAGCGGATTTTCTGCCTCCGACGTACGTGCCTACGCCCCGGAGCACCGTCCGATCGTCGATCTGGTCGTGGTCGAAGTCCCCGCGCCGCGTTGGCATACGGTGGGTGAGTGGCCCCGCCACCTCCGTGCAGGCGATCGGATTCTGGTGCCCATGCACCCGTGGCAGGTCGCCCGGCTCGATCTCACCGATTACGGGCTGCGTGCTCGTGCCGTCGGCATGCCCGCACGGCCGCTGATGTCGGTGCGCACGCTCGCGCCGATTGGCGGCGAGCTCCACGTCAAGACGGCGCTCACCGCCCAATTGACCAGTGCCATAAGGAATATCACGGCCGAGAACGTCCACAACGGGCCGCCCCTGAGCCGGTGGTTGTCGTGCCTGGATCTGCCCGGGATGACAGTGCTCTCCGAGCCCGCCGCGGGCGCACTGCGATCGGATACCGGACTCAGTGCGGATATCGCTGTGCTGTTGCGACGGCCGCCGCGCACCGGGCCGGGTGAGCTGGCTATCCCGGTCGGCGCGCTCGCGGCGGTCGATCCGCGCACCGGTATGCCCGTGCTGGCCGAAGCGCTTACCCTCGGATACGCCGACGACCCCACCGCGGCAGCACAATTTGTCACTACGGTGGCAGCCCTGGCCGCTCGTTGCCTGGGGGCGATGCTCGCCCGCTACGGCATCGCGCTGGAAGCACACGGCCAGAACCTGCTGGTCGTACTTCGGGACGGACGGCCCGTGCGCCTTATCTACCGCGATCTCGGCGGCATCCGGGTCGATACAGCAGTGGCCGCCCGCAACGGCGTACCCCGAACGCAGGGGTCCGTGCGATCTTCCGATCCGGATGAAACGCGTGCGACGTTGCTGTCGGCGTTCGTCGGCGGCACACTGGCCACGCTCATCACAGCCTGCGAGGACTGCGGGTTCGCATCGGATCGGCTGTGGGCCGCGGCAGCCGAGGTGCTGCGCAACACCTGGCCCGCAGGCCCAGAACACCAGGCGCTTTTCGCCGACAGGCTCCCGATGAAGGCGACCACGGCCATGCGACTGGCGGCGGATCCGGACGAATTCCTGTGGTGCAGCGTACGAAACCCGCTCGCGGATATATGAACGCTCTTCCCTCCCACGTCGTGCGGGCACTGCAATCACTTGACCACCCGGTGTGTGCGTATGTCTATGACACCGCACGGCTGCGGCAGCGGGTCGCCGAGATCCGTGCCGCCCTGCCCGCCGGTGCCGAGCTGTACTACGCCGTCAAGGCCAACAGTCACCCGGCCGTGCTCCAGACGCTGGCGCCGGTGACCGACGGCATGGACATCGCTTCCGGGGGTGAGATTCGCAAGGCCGCTGCAGCCGGGGCCCATCGGCTGGTGTTCTCCGGTCCCGGGAAGACCGATGCCGAACTCGCCGCCGCGGTCGCGGCCGGGGCGATGATAAACGTCGAGAGCCGACTCGAACTGCTGCGCCTCGCCGAACGAACGAACCCGAACACCGGGGACCCGGTACCGATCACGCTGCGCGTCAATCGCGCCGGCCCGCCACCACCGGGTACTCATCACATGACCGGTGCCCCTACGGCTTTCGGGATCGACGAGGAGTTGCTGCCACAGGTGGTTGCCACCGTGCGGCAACTGCCCGGCATCCGACTCGTCGGATTCCATCTGCATGCGGTCAGCAACAACCTCGACGCCGCAGCGCACGCGGAATTCGTCGCCACGGCGCTGGATTGGTCGAACGCCACTGCCACCCGCCTCGGGATCGATCTGGGGGTGGTGAACGTCGGCGGCGGCATGGGTATCGACTATCACGGCGGCGCCGACCTGGACCTGTCCGAGTTCGCCGCCCGGGTGCCACCGTTGCCCCCCGGTATCCGTGTGCTGTTCGAACTCGGACGCATGATCGCCGCCGATGCGGGCTGGTATGCCGCCGAGGTACTCGACCTCAAACGCACCCGCGGTCACTGGTACGCGATACTGCGCGGCGGAACACACCATTTCCGGCTCCCCGCAGCCTGGGGATACAGCCATCCGTTCACTGTGCTTCCGGTCCAGGAGTGGCCATACCTGTTCGCCAGGCCGGGCGTCATCGACGACATCATCACCGTCGCGGGCGAATTATGCACGCCTAGAGACATTCTGGCTCGCGACGCCTACGTTCGCCGACTGCGAGTGGGTGACATTCTCGTCTTCCCACGCGCAGGCGCATATGCCTGGGAGATCTCGCATCACGACTTCCTCAGCCATGATCAGCCGGACATGATCGTGTTCTAGGATCACGAAGTCGTTGGGAGTCGTTGCAGAGTTGGCCAGCCAATGGCTCGGAAACTCATGGATCAGCCTGGAGTCTCGTTCATGGCCGGGCAGAACCGCTCATGCATGGTGTCAGCTGAAAAATTCGGACAATGCCGCAGCCAGGGGTACAGGATCATCCGGATGGTGCCCCTGTCCGGCCAGCGTCACCAGGTGGGCATTCGGAAGCGTCGCGTGCAGCAGGTCGACGCTTTTCCTGCCATAGGAGTCGGTGTTTTCGCCGACGAGTAGCAGGGTTTGGGTATCGAGGCTCGACCAGCGACTCATATCGGGCTCCATCGCCGTTATGCATTCGAGGTCTGCGACCAGACCGGTGGCGCGGTAAGCGAGCATAGCGGCGATCGGTTCGAGTGTGCCGGGCTGAGGAGCCGAATCGCTGATCGCGCTGAAGAATTCGATGATCGCTTCCTCCGGCCGATTGCTGATCATCAGGTCTTGGATCTTGGCCAGTGGCGGTGCCAACACCGGCCCGGCAAGGGCCACAGGGGGTTCATAGAGCGCCAAACGTCGTACAACCGAAGAAGTTTCGCGCATCGCGTGCAATGCGACAAGACCGCCAATCGAGTGCCCGAAGATGAAAGCCGGCTCATCCAACACGGTGAGCACTGCGGCGAGGTCTGCTGCCTGCCTGGAGAATCCGGCCGGACGTGGGCCGGTTCCGCTAGGACCGTAATCCCGGCGTTCGACCAATACGACTCGGTACCGCGAGGCCAGCATATCGGCCAGGTCCTGATACATGTCCGTGGTGACCAGGGTGCCGTGGAGAACCACGAGTGGCGGCCCGTCCCCCTGCAGGTGAAAGACGATGCGGGTGCCATCCGCCGACTCGACGCTGTCCGTGGCTCTCAACATGCTATGACCATGTCAGAGCCCGCTTGCGCGCCTCTTGCACGCGTCGAGCAGTGTGGACACCACGCACCGTGCGGCACAACCGGGACCACGAGGAATCCACCTCTACCTGATCTGCGCTGTGGGCCTGTGATCACCGGCAGGTGCCGGGTGTTCCGCAGCGTTGTGCAGGGCGCACCAGTACCAACGACCAGGACTTTCGGCCCTCACGGTGCACCTGCACACGGAACGACACTAGAGGCCTCCTGCCGACGCAAGGCAGCACACGAGGCAACCAGCTCGCCACCAGAATCCGGGTGAAGATCATGAACGACCCGATGCTCACCTACTCCCTCGTCGCCTCCCCCCTTACGGGCTCCGGAACCGGCGGGCCGAAGAAGCTGGCCCTGACCGTCGAACCCGGCAAATCCAGCGCTGAGCAGCAGATCGCCTGCGAGGCAATCATGATCGCCGTTCCCATCGGGACCAGTGAACACGACCTCACCGATCACCCCGAAACCATAAAGATGAACCAGGCGGGTGGACTCGAGCCCCGGCATGGCGGCGGTTGGCTGCCCCAGGCACAGATGAACGACGCAAGCACCTACATGATCTATACCTGGAAGCCTCAGTTTCAGACAGGTCTGCTCGACGCCACCTGGAACCTCCGCCTCGAACTGAATCACATTCAAGTCAACGTCACCAGCACCGCTGTCGAGATCTTCATCGCGGAAGAAACCACTGCGAAATCATCCGGCGATGAGGCGACCTACAAGGTCACCCGAGGCGACCTGCAAACCGGCACCTTCCATCCGTCCGACATGCTATCGGTCTTCCAACCGTTGCCGTGACACTCGCCTCGATCCGCAATCCCCCGCAATCCGTCGCCGGGCGCGGTCAAGCGCGACTGTGTCGCACATTTTGGCAGCGGACTCGAATACCTTGGCCGGGTGCGTCCGGATGCAGTTGATGCGGCGCGGCGGACAGCAGCTGCTGTTCTATCGGTGGGATGGCTTCTTCTGCGCTCCGACTCGGGCGGTGTCGGGCGGTTCGGCGGCGGCGGGTTTGCGTATGCGGCTGATGATGAGCCCTGTCGCGGCGAGTGCACCGGTGATAGGCCAATCGACGGCACCGGCGATCGTGAGTGCGCCCAATCCGCCGTAGTAGAGGTAGCGGGTGGGGATGGCAAGGTTGACCGGGCCTGCCTTGACCCGGATGCCAGGGCCGGGAATCGCTACCTCGGCGCTGAGGTACGGCAGGTTGATCGTCGCGGCGGGCGCGGCGGGACGATCGGCCGATGCAGGAACGGATTCGGGTTCAGGCGCCGAGGCGGGCCGGTCGTTGCTGGTCGTTCTACTGCGGGAAGGCATGGTCGTGGTCCTGTCCGTGAGAACTACCGGATCATGTCACCACCGGTATGAACCGGATCCGGTGGTGCGAAACGAGTGGTTTGTTCATGGTCGCGCACGGGTGAGATGGCCGGCAAGCGTTCGGCTCGTTCGATCAACGCGTCGGTTCGTCGAGTGAACCAGGACGGTGCGAAGACCACTACAGCGGTGGTGGCGGTGACGGAGGCGAGCACTCCGCCCCAGGCCAATGGTCCCAGCGGGGTGCAGCCGAAGAAATGGCTGACTCCGGGAGTCTCGACGATCGCCACGAGCACCGCGGCGCTGCCGACGGCGGTGGCCATCACGAGCGGGTTTTCCTGTCGCAAGACCAGGGTCTGGGCAAGTTGAGCGCCGACCAGTGCGGTCAATCCCATTGTGGCAGAGCGCCGCCGAGTGCCCGGGGTCCACTGCCCGATCGCCCAGGCTGCGGTGGCCGCGGCCGCGGTGGCGGCTCCTCGACGGGCGATGGCCTGGATCAGTGGTCGTTCGAGTGAGGGAGCCGGGGCAGACAGCACCGACACCGCAGCAGTGGAGGCGCAGTCGGCTGCGGTCGGGTTCGAGTCATCGGCGCGCCCTGGTGGCGAGACCGCGATGGCGAGCGCGGGGAACATGTCGGTGAGCAGGTTGACCAGCAGGAGTTGGCGGGTGCTGATCGGAGCACCACCGCGACCGAGTGCGGTGCCGACAATGGTGAACGCGACCTCGCCCGCATTCCCGCCGAGCAGCAGTGTGAGGGCATCACGGACGCTGGCCCACATGTTCCGGCCTTCGACGAGGGCATCCAACAGGACAGTGAGGTTTTCGCCGGTCACCACGAGATCGGCGGCCTCCCGTGCGGGCGAGGACCCGCGCCCGGTCACTCCGACCCCGACATCGGCCATGCGGATGGCCGCAGCATCGTTGGCTCCGTCGCCGACCATGGCGACGACGCGGCCGGACCGTTGCAGCGCCGAGACCACCTGCACCTTCTGTTCAGGGCTGACCCGAGCGAAAACCTGGGCCGAGCCGGCGAGTGTCGAGCGTGCCTCCTCGTCGGCATCCGCGAGTTCGGCGCCGGTGACCACGCGCGCGTCGGCGGGAAAGCCGAGCTGGCGAGCGATTGCCCGAGCGGTGACCGGATGGTCGCCGGTGATCAGCGCAGTGGCGCGGCGCGCGGCCACCAGCTGTTCCAGGAGAGGGCGCGCCGAATCGCGGATGGTGTCGGCAAGTCCGACATAGCCGACAAGGGTCAGGTCGGTAGCCAGTGCATCGATCAGATCCGGATCGTCCACCTCCTCGTCGTGAACAACATCGGTCGTGCGCTGTGCGACAGCGAGCACTCGCAGGCCCTGATCGGCCAAGTGATGCACAAGGTCTTCGGCTGCGGCACGGTCGGGGCCGCCGATGTCGAACTTGCAGCGCGGCAACACCACCTCGGGCGCGCCTTTGAGGACCAGCTGCGCATGCGAAGCCGACTCGGTGCCGGCAGAAGCGATGATCGAGGCGGAGTAACCGCGGCTGGATTCGAAGGGAACCTCCGCGACGGTGATCGGTTCGGGACCTTCTTCGCCGACGCGTGCGGCGGCAGTGAGGATCGCCTCGTCAGTGGCATGGGCGTGCCCCTCACCGTGCTCCGGACGCGGACACGCCCGTGCCGCACAGCGCACCACCGCGGCGGCTCGCGGGTCGGTGATCTCCAGGTAGGGGCGATCAGCGGTGAAGCCGGGTGAGACCGCGGTCACGACCGCGAGCCGATTCAGTGTCAATGTTCCGGTCTTGTCGAAGCAGACCGTGTCGACTCGTCCGACGGCTTCGAGTGTGCGTGGGGTGCGGACGAGCACACCGAGGCGGGACAGGCGACGGGCGGCGGCCAGCTGCGCGAGGGTGGCCACCAGCGGCAGCCCCTCCGGGACCGCCGCCACCGCGATCGCGACCCCGTCGGCCACTGCCTGACGCAGCGTCCCCCGACGCGCGAGCGACAAACCACTCACCGCGGCACCCCCCGCCAAAGTCAGCGGCAGGACCTTGGCGGTGAGCTCGCGCAGCCGGTTCTGCACCCCCACGGCCACGGCCGCATCGGAGACCGCGGAGATGGCGCGGTGCGCGGCGGTGGCCGGCCCGGTAGCCACGACAATGGCGCGAGCGTGCCCGGCAATGATCGTGCTGCCTTCGAAAAGCATGCTCGCTCGGTCGGTAGCGTCGTTGGCCACCGCTTCGACCTGTTTGATCACCGGAACCGACTCCCCGGTCAGCGACGACTCGTCGACCTCCAGATCGTCGGCGACCAGCAACCGAGCATCGGCCGGGATCACTTCCGGTGCACGCAGATCGAGGACGTCGCCGGGGTGCAATCGGGTAGCCGGAACCACCGCGACACGACCCGAGTTACGCGCCGCGTGCAGCCGACGTGCCGCGGTCGCCACCGTGGGGACCACCACCCGCCGCACGGCCTGTTCTTGTTCGGCGAACAGCGCCTCGGTGGCCTTCTCGGCGCGCAGACGCTGGAGGCCCCCCACCGTCGCGTTCACGCTCATCACCCCGGCAACCAGCACCGCATCGATATTGCTGCCCAAGATCGCGGCCGCCGCCGCACCGACAGCCAGGATCGGAGTCAACGGATCGCTCAATTCACGACGGGTGGCATCGGCCAGCCTGACCAACAGTGCGGCAGGATGTCGAAGAGACTCTCCGGCACCGGTTTTCGACAGTTCGGACAGCACCCGGTACCACTGCGAGCTCACCGACGGCCGCGACGAGGGCATGGCGCCGGAAACTCGCGAATACACGATCTCGGGGTCGAGGGCATGCCACGCGGTCAGTGGTTGGGGTGGCGGGTCCGGCAGCCTCATGACCCGGTGAGCGGCCCACACGCCGGAAATCCAGGCGCTCGCGCCCGCAGCGTTGACCGGGCTGAGCCATTGCCCCAGACCGAGCCGACCGCGTCGACCGGTTTCTCCCGTGACCAGCAGTAATCCCGCCAGGGTGCTACCCGCCTTGGCCAACCGCACCGCGGATTCGGTGGCTCGGTGCGCAGCCGACAGAGCCGTGAGTACCCGCACCGCCGCGACCAGATCGATGCCGGCGATGATGTCGGCGGTCCAGGGCGTCGCCGCCGCGGGATCGTCCAACGCCAGCCCGATATCGGCGACAGCGAGCGCGGCCAGCGTGTCGATGGATATGAAGTCCGGGTGCAGCGCGGAGATCAACATGACCGGGCCGCGGTCGTCTCGCAAATCCCGCACGATGTCCAGCAGAGGAGTGCCCGGCTCGTATGCGGCCGCTACCGATGCGGCCAATTCTTCGGTGCCGCCTACGTGCCGCAACACCACTCGCGCGCCGCTGCGACGAGCCGTCTCCACCAACGGAATCGAATAGGGGTCCGGTTCCCAGCCGACCGCGAGGGTGGCCACCACCTGCCCGTCGACCAGCAGGTCGGCATGCTCGACTCCCGGAGCCGGTGTCGTGATGTCCGGTGGCTGATGCCAGTTCAAACTGGCACCCTCGGCGGGCAACTCGTCAGGGTCCGGCGGTGGAGCCTTCTCACCGTGCAGCAGCGCATCGGCAACCTCGTAGACCCGCTCGGCGTCCCACCCCGGTACGCGAACCTGGACATCGAGCACCGTGCGGGTGTCGCCACGCAACGCGGCACCATCGATGACGACCACCCGAACACGGTCGAGGCGCCGTAATGCGCCCGGGTCGAGGACCAGGAGCCCCGCCTTGGCCAGCCCCCGGCCCAGGGCCGCCGCGAACGCTTCCCTGCCCATATACGCCGCCTTGGGAACCCCGGCCAGCACCGCATCAGCGATATCGTCGACCGTGCCACCCGCCAGGAGAGCCCCCGCAGCCGCCACGAGCGAACCGTTGGCGGACTGGTCGGCGTAGTCCTCGACGACGCCGACCACTGCCGAGGCGGCGGCATCGACCGACACGTCAACGGTCGAG
Organism: Nocardia albiluteola; assembly: GCF_018860155.1. Classification (GTDB taxonomy): domain Bacteria; phylum Actinomycetota; class Actinomycetes; order Mycobacteriales; family Mycobacteriaceae; genus Nocardia; species Nocardia albiluteola. The sequence goes on along the minus strand of NZ_JAHKNI010000003.1, from coordinate 587,232 downwards.
TCGACGACCACATGCGAGGCCTCTCCGGCCGCAGCGACCGCCCAACTGTGTCGCGGGCCGTCAGAGTCCTGCGCCGCCGAGATCACCGCCATCGCCGGGCACTGCGGCCGCTCGGCATTGGCAAGGCCCGGCTCACGCGTTCGCCAGGTCTGCCGATGAGCCAGCGCCTCGGAAATCTGCCCTGTGCGCTGCATCAGATCCAACAATGGGCTGCCCGGTGCCTGAGCGAGCCCATGAGTTGCCGCCGAGATCGCGTTCAACAGCAGATCGGTACCCACGCGCCCGAGCCGAGCCTCCAGCACAGCAACCACCCGGGGCTGATGCTTGATCACCGCCGCAGCGGCCTGCGCGGCACGCGGCGCACGAGGAAGTCTGCCCAGCCATCCGGCAACCGCCCCCGTCACCGCCATCACGTCCATCAGCGCCGCCACCGCCGGAACGATCAACGCCAGCGGATCCCCTGGATCAGCCGCCGGCACCACCGCCCTCATCGGCCGATTGCCCGCGCTCGCAACGGTCTCGGGTACGGCCGCGGCGACACGGAGGATCGCCCGGTGGATCTCATCGATGCCGGTGGTCTCCTCCCGCTCGATCACCAACCGACCGAGAACCCCTTCCACATGGGCCGAGACCACCCCCGGAACAGCCTCGACCGCACGCTCCAACTCCGCGGACCACTGCACCCACGCCGGAAACGGCAATACCGGATCGAGATCGATGTGCAGCCTACGTCCCGCCACCCACGCCACCAACGAGCCCGCCTCGGCCTCCCCGCCACCTGGCGAACCGCCGAAGACGATGCGCGCCGCCGTACGAATCGGACCGGACACCGGACCCACCAGCGCCTGCGCAGCCACCGCCGTCTCGGCTCCCGTGCGCGCAACCCGCGACACTACCGATACAGCGTGTCCAGCAAACTCACCGAAACCAATGCTCCGCATGCCTCGGGCTTCCCGGGTAATCGGTCGATGGATTTGCCTCAGTCTAGGCGGGCGACGAAAAAAGTCGCTCAGGCACCCATCATTGCGCGCGCCCCGCAACGACCACGCCGATCCGGAATGCACCATCCGAACAGCCCCGCACCGCACGCATTCACCAAGCTCAACACCGGAAAACATGCAGGCAGACTGCATTTTTTCGCAACTGGGCCACACTGTGGCCCTCGCCGTCCACACAACTCCCGTAACGGGATGAATGCGCACATAATGATGTGACAACCACCGAGAGGGCACACGAGCGAAGGGAGACGAACAGCGGTGACCGAAGCTTCGCATGCACGGCCCACTTGGCCGTGAGCACACCCGCTGCGAAGGTTGCGGGCACGTTGCCGTACCGCATGGTGACCACGTTGACTCGGCCACACGAGGTAGATGAAAGACCGGGCGGGGCAGGAAAGGATTGTAATGAGCGGTGATTTTGTGCCTCAAACGGACAATTCTCGGCAGATCTTCGATGTATTCGCTGAGATCGGCAAGCTGCCCGAGACGTCCGAGTCGATGCTGACCGACGTTTATTTCAGCGACTTTCCCGAGGCCAGCAGCCGGATCTTCCGGATCTACCGCACCCTTCCGTTGCATTACCACAACGACTGCGATGAACACCTGTACGTGGTCAGCGGCGAAGGGATATTTCATCTCGCCGGTACGGAAAGCCGCGCCGGTCCCGGGATGTTTCTTCGCTTCGCACGCACGCAGATCCACGGATTCCCGAGAATCACCACACATCCCTTCGTCGTGTTGTCCGTCGACGTGCCTCGGCGTCGCCCCGACGACATCGTGTTCGCCGATCCCGAATCCGGTGACGCCCGGAGTTTCATGGCGCGAAACAACGTGTAGGACAGAAGAAGACGCCGCCGGATCCGTGCAAATTCCGGTGCGGTGGAGCGGCCACCAGGACGTACTGAGCGACCTGCATGACGTGCCGCTCTCACACCTGGGCCTACGACCTCGCGCCAACGCCAACTGTCCAAACACGCACAACCACGTGCTCTGGCTGTGTCACATCAGCGCTTTGTTCTACCGGTTCCAAGTCTTCCCACAGAACGAGTCCCGGACTTACGTCCTTCAGGAACTCTTCCACGATCACCGCCAGCGACACAGCAGCTTCCACTGGTGCTCGGAATGGCAGCTGATCCGGTGGCAACGACGTGGTCGAACACCGCAGCTGCCCAGCCTGAGCGTCGTGCCACACATAGAACGTCGCTGGCCCCTCATATCCAAGAGAGCGGATCCGCTCACGCAGGACCGACGCACACTCCTCGAATGCGGCGACAACGTCGTGAACCGACAACGAGCCGCGTTCGTCGACCGAAGTCGACAACGACCACGTGTTCTCCCGAACTTCCGCGTCGCCGGCGGTCGGGTCGATGAGCAACGGCTCGTCTGCGACCTCGCGGATCCATGTCAGCAGCACGACGTCAGCATGTCAGAGCAGACCGTGCGAAGCGCACACCGTTTACCGGCACTCCCGAACGATCGTGACCAGTGAAGGCATTCCGACAGTTCAAATATCCGACGTCACCATCCCAGTTGTTGCGTCACCCTTACCCACCCAGGGAAGAGACCAGTTCATGACTACTCCCAGTGCGCCGCGGCGGCGCGGCATGACCGAGCAGGCCGCGACCGCGTCCATCGATCAGGCGTGTCGGATGTTGCGGCTGCCCACGATTCGTCAGCAGTTCGGCGAGATCGCCGGTACCGCCGAACGCGAGCCAGATGTCGTATCGGGCGTTCGTCGCCGAGCTGCTGCTGGCCGAGTGCGACGATCGTGCCCGCCGCCGATCCGAGCGCCGGATCCGCGCGGCCGGGTTCCCGCGCGATAAGTCGTTGCGCGCGTTCGATTTCGACGCCAACCCCAGCATCGACGCCGCGCTCATCCACACCTATGGCCCTCGACAGGCGTGGCGCTGGCTGTGTCAACCTGATTTGGCTCCGGGTGACGGCTTGTGTTGGCCCCGCTTTCGAGAAGTTCAGTCGCTGGATCCCCAGTATTGGTAAGGCTTGCGGGGCGAGTCCGGGGACGATGCTGGACATGTCGAGCATCCTCACTCCCACGCGCTGGGCTGGCATCGTCGGCCGGACGGGCATGTTGATCGGTCGCACGGTGAAGACGGGCGGAAATGGGCAGGACCGGGAAGAACATGGGTCTCCGTCCACACATGCGCATGGTGCGGGTCGGGTGGGCGATCTGGTCGGGACAAGAGGCCGATTGGTGCAGGCCTTCGCCATCAGCATTGCGCTGTCGGGGCTGATCGTCGGCTGCGGGGCGGATGCTGACCGGTCGCCGCGTCCGGCGCAGATCGTGTTCGCTGGCGACGGGTACTCGATCTTCGTGATGAATCCCGACGGCACCGGGGTCACCCGGATCGGCGACGGCGCCTGTCCGAGCTTTGCCCGTGACGGCTCGAAAATCGTCGTCGGTGGGTACACGGTCACGGCCATGGATCCCGACGGCAGCAACGTCAGGAAACTCAACGACGGGGGGTACACGTGGTACACCTACCCGACGTTCTCTCCCGACGGCACCAAGATCGCGTTCACGCGTGGTCGTGCCGTCTCCGTGATGAACGCCGATGGCAGCGAGCTGAAGCAACTCGGCGTGATCCCCGATCCCGTCCCGACTGACCTCCCCGTCATCGTCCTTCCCGGCGTTAGCGTCCCTGTTCCGTCCGGTCGCGTCGAGGACCCTGACAGCGAGGGCTCGACGGATCGTCCCGCATTCTCACCGGACGGTTCGAAGATCCTGGTCGCCAGATCCGGAGCTATCTGGGTGATGGCATCGGATGGAACCGGTGCGAGGCAACTGCTGCCGGGCGATCCGAATGACAATTCCGATCCGGTCTTCACCCCGGACGGAGCCGGGATCGTCTTCGCCAGCGACCGCGCTCACAATGGCCGGTCCGGGATCTACGTGATGGATATCGATGGTCACAACATCCGGCTGCTCAACGACGACGGCTGGGGCCCGTCGTTCTCGCCGGGAGGCACGAAGATCCTCTACACCCGCGCCGCCCGCGATCCGGAGTCCACACAAGGAGTCGAGTTCCGGGAGCTCTGGGTGATGAACAGCGACGGCAGCAACCCACACCGTCTCACCGATCCGAAACAATCTGTGCAGCGGGCTGGTTGCGGCAGTTGGGGCAAAGGACCCGATGTGTGATCGAGGGACCGAAATCCACCGACCGGTGGTTACAGACCGACATCGCAACCGGGCCACCGAAGCCGTGGTGGCGAGGACGTTTTCGGCGTTCGTCGGTTCCGATGGTTATTCGCTCGAGGGTTTGCGTGCTGATTTGGATCGGTTCGTGGGGGTGTTGGGGGTCGGTGCCGGTGGTCGTGGGGAGGGGGTTGTGGTCGAGGAGTTTTGACTCGGTCGCGTTTTGGCGTGTTGTGTTTTGGAGTGGGCGAGTCGGTAGCTGTCGGTGTCGGTTTGGATGATGGTTCTCCTCGATCGCCGGTTTGAACGCATCCAGCTTCGGAGCCTGCCGCACCGGCACCTTCCGCGCTGGAGGTTCCGCTGTCGCCAACGCTTGGCGCACCGTGCGCCGATGCACCTGATGTCGGCGAGCCAGCTCACGAATAGAAAGACCCTCGACACGCGCATCACGCCGAGTGGCAGCAAACAGCTCCACCCGAGGCTCCATCCCGGACCCCTTCCACCAGCTCGAAAACGACCATGTCGAAAACGAGCTTGGGGTGGGGCCAAATCAAACCGTCACAACCCACCCGGCGCTCCGCAAAAGGGGCCACATCAGGCCGTCACAGTCATGGCGCCGAGAGCTGCTGTTCCAGGTTCTGACCGAGAGGGAGGAAAAGAGCAGCGTCGCCATCGCATCCAACGAGTCGTTCGGCGGCTGGACGAAAACCTTCACCGACCCGCTGTCGTGCTCGGCCATTGTCGATCGATTGACCTTCGGCGGGCAGATCATCGAGACCGGCACCCAAAGCTACCGCCTGATCCGCACCGCGCAAGTCACCGGGCACACCAAACCAGCGAAGGGCACCGCGCAGCAGCCGACGCACTAACCCAAGCCCTGATCACCCGCCACGATGTCCAGGTGACGCCAATATTCGTCTGGACTTACCTGCTCACACCATGATTCGGGGTCATCCGGATGTCCCAGGACAGCAGCATCCGAATCGGTGATGCCACCGAACTCGCCGAACTGCTCCCGTTCATCAACGAGCGGCTCGCCACCGACCAAGACGCCCGCATCTGCCTGGACCGCTTCGCCGGGCGCGTCTACGCCGCGCAATCCCTGCGCGCTGACCTCTACCGCTTCACGGCCGTCATGCTCACCAATGCCACCGAAACCGGCCGGGAACCCTACTCTGGCGTCGAGTACTGACCGGCACCGCCCCCGGCGGGCCGACAGGTCAGCTATCCAGTCTCGCTGATTCCTCTCACATGCTCGAGGCATCGTCGTTACTAGTTGCCGCACAAGCTGATTAATCCCGCACGGCAACGACGCCTCGAAATCAACGAGATTGACCGCCCTGACCGTCTCACAACGTTGAGGCACCGCAGCTCACTTCCCAGCGCTGCCTCATGATCAACGAGGACAGCAAGCTCAGCACCTTCATTGTCAATTCATGTTGACATCGACTGGATGTCAACATAAATTGACATGTGTGCTCGATGCGAAGGAGATAGTCATGAAGTGGCGGGGTGTCAACTACGACGTCGGTATCGAGTTCGGAGATCGCTACCACTCACGGCCGGTGTTCGATCCCGATATCGCCCGACGAGAGCTGGAGATCATCCACAACGACCTGCACTGCAATGCCGTCCGTATCTCGGGCACCGACCCCGACCGATTGACGGTGGCGGCCCAACATGCCCTCGATTTGGGGCTGGAGGTCTGGCTGTCGCCTCATCTGATCGATCGCCCCCCGCAGCAGACTCTGGACTACATCGTGCGGTGCGCCCGCGTCGCCCAGAGCTTGCGACAACGCCGCGACGCTGTGGTGTTCGTTCTCGCTTGCGAGCTGACGCTATTCATGAAGGGGATCATCAAGGGCAGCACCGTGATGGATCGGACCCGCAACCCGGTCACGCTGGGCTTGAGGCTCAAGATCCTCAAAACGCACAACAAGCCGCTCAATGCGTTCCTCACCCGGACGTGCGCGGCGGTCCGGGAAGTCTTCGACGGCCCGATCACCTACGCGGCGATCCCCATCGAGGCAGTCGACTGGACTCTGTTCGACATCATCGGCGTCGACTATTACCGGGCCAAACGCAATCGAGCGACCTACGGCGAGTCGCTCACCCCCTTGTTCTCCTACGACAAGCCGGTCGTGATCACCGAGGTCGGTCTCTGCGCCTACCGGGGAGCCGAGGACAAAGGCCCGCACGGTTTCATGATTGTCGAAGACACGCCGAGCCCGCCAGGGCTACAACTGAACGGCGACTATGTCCGCGACGAATCGCTGCAAGCACGCGAACTGACCGACATGCTGGCCATCCTCGACAAAGCCGGAGCCCATGGCACGTTCGTGTTCACCTTCGTCACACCCGCCCTGCCGCACAGCCTCCAACCGCGCGGGGACCTCGACCTGGCCGGCTACGGCCTCGTGACAAGCTACTCCGACCACAACGGTGACAGCTATCCCGGCCTCCCCTGGGAACCGAAGGAATCGTTCCACGCCGTCGCAGACTTCTACCGAACGCTCGACGACGAAGCACCCGGGAATCACTGACCGGGCTCGGGAGTCGAATAAACCGGGCCTGACCCGCGCGAGCAAGATCCACTGTCATAAAGCAAGATTCGCTCTGCACAAATCGCCACCCGGGACGCCGAATGACGCCCAAATTCACCTGGAATCGCTGCCGGAATTCACCCGCCTAGCCACTCGTCACGACAAGTTCCCCTGCCGGGCTCATGCGAAGCAACTTGCCCGGACCGAATCATCCACGGACGCAAGGGACTCGAGCGCCGTGCCGCAGAGTTACGTGCCGAGAAGCCGGACTGGGTCTTCCGGCCCGCAGGCACAGCGTCGGAGCTCGATGACATCGGTCACCTCGGATTCGGGTACGGCCCTGCCGGCCAACCACCGGTCATCAGTGGCATGGATATCGCCCGGACCAGGGACGGCGTCATCATCGAGCTCTACACCATCGTCACCGAGATCCGTCAGTTGTCCTAGCCTGTACACCGGGCAGGTGTACAGGCTGACCGACCGGCGGCCGGACCGGCCAGGTGCGAGCAGAGGGCCGGTCAGCCGGGCGAGGGGACCGTGCTGTGGACGCGGGCGATGAAGGTGGCGAAATCGGCCATGAACCCGGTGAGGAACCGCTTCGTCGAGTCGTCGAGGACATCGCCGTCCGGAGTGAAGACGTCGGGGTGGAACTGGATGTAGGCCTCCGGGGAGGTCATCTGCGGGGAGTTGCAGTAACCGAGGACGCTGCGCAGACTGAGCTGAGCAATCGCGGTGCCGAGCTTGCCCGGAGAGGCTCCGATGACCGCGGACGGCTTGAGCGTGAACGAGTTGTCGCCCCACGGGCGGCTGCCCCAGTCGATGGCGTTCTTGAGCACCCCCGGGATCGAGCGGTTGGATTCCGGCGTCACGAAGAGCACGGCGTCGACGGCGGTGATGGCCGCCTTGAGTGCCCGGCCCTGCGGCGGGTAGTCGACATCGTAGTCTCGGTTGTACAGCGGCAGATCCTTGATCGGAATCTCGGTGAACGTCAATTGCGGTGGCGCCAGCCGGATCAGGGCCTTGGACAGGGTCCGGTTGATGGATTCCTTGGACAGACTGCCGACGATGTAGCCGACCGTGTAGGTTCTCACGCGTTGCCTCCTCACCAGAGGTTTCCTGTGCTGTACGGGCCGCTTGGCGTCGTCACCAGTTCGCCGGCAGGTGTCCGATCCGCCATCGCCGGAACCGCGGCATTGTGGCCAAATCGAACAGTGTCCAGAGCGGCTCGGCTATGTCGAGGTGCCCCCAGTCCTGCCCCGGAGCATCCGTTGGCGCGAAAAGAAGTTCGCTTGCCCAGTGCAGCCGTATCGGGCCATCGGGCGAGCGTTTGAAGACGGTCAGCAACGGCACAGGCTGGCCGTCGGCGCCGTCGCCGCCGATGGCCAAATTGCCACCCGAACCGTCGAAATGGGGTGTCGTCGCGTCCCACATGTCGATCAGCGCAGTGCACGATGGACACGGACCTTCGTCGGCGGGTAATTCCGAGAAGATACCCACTGTCGGTTTCGGCCGATCATCCCTCGGATGGCGCGGGAACATGTAGTGATAAAGCATCAATGTGTCGCTGTCGCCGAACAGTTCGGACATACGCACCGTCGTGGCATTGCCGTCGTCGCCGATTCGATCGAACACATAATCTTCGGGGACCTCGCCGCCGGGCGGTAGTGTTGTCCGTTGCGCCGCGACGGCCTCCATCAGCCGCTGCAGATCGAACTCCCGTTGCAGCAGCACGTCACGCGCTTCGCGATACTCCAACGACTCGTTCGGAAAAGCTGTCGACATACGGACCTCCTCGATCGGCATGTCATCGACCTCACCCTGTGTTGGATATTACTCGGTCGTGCCGGGTGGCATTTTCGAAGCGCACACGGTCGGCCACTGGGCGGTAGGCGTCGCGTCCGTCGCCGAGGCTGCCAAGTCGAGTTTGCCCCGGATCGACGGCTCCCAGCCACTGCGGCATTGCATCAGCTGCGAACAGTTGGTTGCCTTGTTGTTGCTGGCGGGTGATCCTAGTAGGTGGCAATTGCCACATTCGCCATTGTCGGTCGTGGAGGAGTACCCAACCGAGGAGAGCATATGGCAGCACAGACACGATCTCACTCCGCACAGACGCCCACGGTCGCCGAATACGTGGTCCGCCGACTCGCGGCCCTTGGGATCGAGCACGCGTTCGGGGTGCCAGGCGACTACGCATTCTCCTTCGACGACGCGATCGAGGCCAGCCCCGACGTCAGGTGGATCGGCAACGCAAACGAACTCAACGCCGCCTATGCCGCGGACGGCTACGCGCGGGTGCGCGGCGCGGCTATCTTGTCCACCACCTACGCGGTCGGCGAGCTGAGCGCCCTCAACGGGGTGATGGGCTCCAAGGCCGAACGAGTGCCGGTTTTCCATCTCGTCGGCCTGCCCAGCACCAAACTCCAACGCGCCGGCGCGATCACCCATCACACCTTCGGCGACGGCGTATTCGGTCAGTTCGAACAGCTGTCGGCGTTCGCTGCATGCGCCTCGACAAACCTGACTCCGCAGAACGCCGTCGCAGAGATGGAGCGCGTCATCGATGCGGCCCTCGCACAGCGCAGGCCCGCCTACATCTGCCTCGCCCAGGACCTCGGCCTACTTCCGGTGAGCGGCGCCCCGGTGGCCGGGTTGCCGCTGGCGCAGGTGCCGCAGCCGGCCAGCGACCCGAGTGTGCTCGACGCGGCGATGAACGCGATCCTCAAGCGTTTCTCCGCTGCGGGCTCGCAGGTTGTGCTGCCCGCATACACGATCGCCCGATACGGCCTGCAAGCCCGATTGTCGGCGATGCTGGCCGAGACGGGACTGCGGTATGCCACCACCGTGATGGACAAGGCTGTCATCTCCGAGTCGACGCCCGGATTCCTCGGTATCTACAGTGGCGTCACCTCCGGGCCCGGAGTACGCGAGGCCGTCGAAGGCGCCGACCTCGTGCTCGACCTCGGCGGAACTGTCTTGTCCGACTTCAACACCGGAGGGTGGACCGACGAACTCGACCCGGCAAAGGTTGTCATCGTCGACACCGACCACGTCCGGATTGGCACTCAAACCTACGGCCCGGTCAGCCTGGCCGACGTCATCACCCGACTCACCACGGCCCTCCCGCACCGGGACCTCGGTCCCGTCCCCCCGCCACGCCCTGTCGAGGTGCGCGGCGCCGTCTCCGACCACATCTCGTCCGAGACGCTGTACCCACGCCTGCAACAGTTCCTGCGCGAAGACGACATCGTGATCGCCGAAACAGGCCTATGCGTCCCCGGCGTCGCCGCGCTGCGCTTCCCCGACGGCGCCGTCTACCACAACCAGACGCTGTGGGGGTCGATCGGCTGGGCTACACCCGCCGCGTTCGGCGCCGCCCTCGCTGCCCCCGACCGCCGAACCATCCTCATCACCGGCGACGGCTCCCACCAGCTCACCGCCAACGATATTGGATCAATGGGCCGCTACGGCGCCCAACCCATCATCATCGTGCTGAACAACACCAAGTTCGGCGTCGAGGAAGTCCTCTCCGCCCAACCCGGCCACGAATTCAACGATCTTGCCGCGTGGAACTACCACCAACTCCCCGCCGCGTTCGGCTGTGACACGTGGTACACCGCCCGAGTCGCCACGGTCGGCGACCTGGACAACGCCCTGAAAAGGGCTGCAGCACACAACGATGCCAGCTACATCGAGGTGGCCCTGGGTGCAGGCGACATCCCGCCACCAGTGCCCGCCGAAGAGCTCACACGGCTCTATCACATGCACTAGACGCGCATTCGCGACAGGGAGGCGAGGAATGGCGAGTGAATTGTCCGGTGTCTCTGCGTTGGTGACCGGCGGCACAAGTGGGATCGGTCGGGCAGCAGCGATGGAACTGGCTCGGCTCGGCGCGCGTGTGGCCGTGTCCGGCCGTGATCAGCAACGCGGCAACGACGTGGTCGAGGCGATCGGCGCCGCGGGCGGGAGCGCGGAGTTCATCGGTGCGGACCTGCGCGATGCGGCGTCAGCGCGCACGCTCGCCGGACGCGCCGTCGAACAGCTCGGCCGGGTCGACGTCCTGGTCAACAACGCCGGGATCTTCCCCTACGGCCCTACCGAGCAGACCACGGAAGCAGATTTCGACACGGTGTTCGGGCTCAATGTCAAGGTGCCGTACTTCTTGGTCGCCGAGCTGGCGCCGAGAATGGCCGAACGCGGCGGTGGCGCGATCATCAATATCACCACGATGGTCGCCGAACTCGGGACCGTCGACGAAGGCCTCTATGGTGCCAGCAAGGCGGCCCTGGTGTTGCTGACCAAGTCCTGGGCAGCCGAATACGGTCCGCGTGGGGTGCGGGTCAACGCCGTCAGCCCTGGACCGACCCGCACCGAGGGCACCGCAGAATGGGGCGAGGCCCTCGACCAACTGGCCGCACAGGGGCCGGCGGGACGTACCGGAACCCCTGAAGAGATCGCCGAAGCCATCGCTTTTCTGGCAGGCGACCGCGCCGGCTTCATACACGGCGCCGTACTACCAGTGGATGGCGGGCGAACCGCCGTGTGAGCACCGGGCGGATCCCGAACCCACCGCCTTGGGTATCGAGATGCGGCTCAGCTGTCCCTTTAGCCCCAGACCGACGAAACCGATTGTCGCCATACGCATTTCCTTTCCTTACCGGATTTCGGTGCGATCCACCGCGTCCCAGGTGATCGCCCGGTCGCAGCCAGGTGAATCCGACTGCCGGTGCCACATGCCGAAGACGGAACGAGGAGAAAACGCAATGGCCGACGAGGAATACGACGCGATCGTGATCGGAACTAGCCAGGGCGGCCGGTTCCTTCCCCTCGAGCTGGCCGCGGCGAACCGGAAAGTGGCGCTCGTCGAGCGCGGTCACTTCGGCGGCGTCTGCGTCAATTCCGGGTGCACCCCGACCAAGACGATGGTCGCCAGCGCGCGCGTGGCCTACCAGGCTCGGCGCGCCGGCGAGTACGGCGTGCACATCGACGCGGTGTCGGTGGATATGGCCGCGGTGCGCGAACGCAAACGAGCCATGGTCGCCGGCGCGCGGCAGAACTATGCGAGCCGCCTGACACCGCAAGGACCCGAGGTGATCACGGGCGAGGCGCATTTCACCGGACCCGGGACAATCGAGATCGCCTTGTCCGACGGCGGAATACGGCAACTCCGCGCGCCGGTCGTCGTGGTGGACACCGGAACCCGGCCCCGACCGCTCACGATCCCCGGCGCGAACGAGGCGCCCGTGCTCGACTCCACATCGATCATGGAGCTGGACGAGCTCCCGGAACATCTGATCATCCTCGGCGGAGGCTATATCGGACTGGAATTCGGGCAGATGTTCCGGCGATTCGGCAGCGAGGTCACCATCGTCCAGCGGGCGGATCGACTGCTGACGATCGAGGACGAGGACGTCTCCGACGAAGTCGCCGCAATCCTGCGTGAGGACGGCATCACCGTCTCGACCTCCTCGACACCGGTACAGGTCGAGCAGACCTCCCGGGGCGTTCGGCTGACCGTTCGCACAGCGGACGGTGAACGACAGATCGACGGCTCACACCTGCTAGCGGCAATCGGCCGAATACCGAACACCGAAGCGCTCGCCCCTGAAGCAGCCGGCATCCGGCTCGACGATCGCGGCTTCATCGAGGTGGACGAGTACCTGCAGACCAGTGCTCCCGGCATCTACGCCATGGGCGATGTCACCGGCCCCCCGGCCTTCACCCACTCGTCCTACGACGACTACCGCATCCTGCACGCCAACCTCATCGAGAACGAAAAGGCAAGCACGCGAGACCGTCTCGTCCCGTACACGGTGTTCATCGACCCCCAGCTCGGCCGCGTCGGCATGACCGAACGCGAAGCCAGAACACACGGGCGCGCGATCCGCGTCGCGAAACTCCCGATGAACGCCGTCATCCGAGCCATCGAGACCGGAGAGACCCGCGGCTTCATGAAGGTCCTCGTCGACGCGGACGACGGACAGATCCTGGGCTGCGCAATCCTCGGCAGCGAGGGGGGCGAGGTCATGACCGCGATCCAGGTCGCCATGCTGGGCAAACTCACGCACACCGCCATGGCCCACGCGATCTTCACCCACCCTCTCCTGGCCGAAGGCCTCAACACCCTCTTCGCGACATTCGACACCTGACGTGCGGCGCGGAGCAAACGATCGGACGCGATGTTTCGAACGAAAGGATGAAACGCCATGGCCCCAAGGGAAGTCCATGTGACATGAACCAGTGATGGGACGCTTCGACCGCTTCATGGCATGACCTCACCTGCAAGATCGTGGTGCTGCATGACCCGAAACTTCGCAGGGTGACTCAGGCTTTCCGCACCGGGCTGTCGTGGGACTGCGCCTGCTTCTGGTCGTAACGCTGCCGTGCGGCCGCGACCTGTGGCGAGAATTCGATGATCGTGGACAACAACTCGCCGAGTGAGTCGAGGACCGCCACGCCTGTCGGGGTGAGGCTGTATTCGACGTGGGATGGGATGGAACGCACCAGGTTCCGATCCACCACCCCGTCACGCTCGAGCATCTTCAGTGTCTGCGACAACCTGCGCTCGCTGACCCCGCCCACGGTGCGTTTGAGTTCGTTGTAGCGCAGCGTGCCATCGCGCAGCGCGATCAGGATCAGCAGCGACCAGGTGTTGGCGATGGTGTCGAATGCCTCCCGCACCACGCCCGCCCGCTCGAGCACCTCGGTAACCGACACTCGATGCCCCGGCCGTACCTGGTCACTCGTGACTTCCCGCACTTCTCCCATCAATTAACCATACATCTTGCTTGTACGTTCATAACGTGTGTACTCTCGCCTTGAGAGCGCAATTCCCTTCCGAGGAGGTTCCGACATGACAACCGAGTTCAACGACTGGACCGAGGGCGACAGCAACACCGTCACCTTCAACGCCCCCGCCGGCTTCGTCTTCGATCTCGTCACCCAGGCCCGCTTCTGGCCCGAATGGCACGTCGCCAGCCACGGCGTGGGCGGCGTCACCGAACGTCCCTACCGCGTCGGCGACGTGATCTACGAATACGGCCGCCTCGAGGACGGCAGCGAACAGCACCTCTACTGGCGCGTCGTCGACCAGGAGTACGCCAAGTCCTCCCTCATCGTCGACCGCAACCTCGGCGCTGGCCTGCAGTACCTGCTCACCGAGGACGGCGAGGGCACCACCACCTTCACCCGCCGCACCCTCTACAGCCCCGACTCCCCCTTCACCCCCGCCCAGCGCGCCATCGTCGCCGAAGCCAGCGCCGAAAGCGTCCGCGGCCTGCACCGCCACATCAGCGCCCTACTGGACAAAGAACACAGCAGCATCCCGCCGGTCTCCGCGTAGAACGAAACTCCACAGGACGGCCGGCGGACTGTCCACAGCCACCGCGTCCGTCCGCTGGCCGACGGCGCTTCCGCCACGTCTTCCGGACGCACTGCAATGCCGCCTATCGAGCGGTTTTCGGCCGTTCACAGCCTTCGCAGCAGATTCCAGCCAGGGCTTCTGAGACCGTCAGTCAGCGTTCCCCAGGGAAATCGCTGACCAGCACAGGCCCCATCCCAATAGCGCCCCGGCGGGGGGCACTGTGAACACGGGAACGGATTCCCAGGGTCACTGTGTAACTATTGGCTGACCGTGCCGGGTGGGCGGTGGCGTCAAACGGCGAATTTTGCGACGGCTTGCGCGGTGACCGGGGTGAAGAGGTTGATCAGGTTGCCGTCCGGATCACGGAACAGCAACGACCGGTTCCCCCACGGCATCGTCGTGGGCTCGTTGACGAAATCGGTGACCGTATCCCGCAAGCGCCGGTAATCGGCGTCGACGTCGGGGACCAGGAATTCGATGATCGCGGTGTGGTTGTCGGCCGGGCGTGCGCTGCCCGCCGCGAACAGCGCCACGGTGCGGGTGCTGCCGATCGCCAGGGTGCCGGCAGGTGTGACGATTTCGGCGAAATCCGGTGTAGCCCAGGTTGCTTCGATGCCGGTCACGTGCTGATAGAAACCGGCCAGCCGTTGAATGTCGTCGGTGATCAGACGGATCGAGACGAGTTTCATAGCGTGCTCCTTCTTCTCGGATGAGGCGGAGGTTCCGCCGACGCATGCCACGGTAGAGTTGATACCGGACAGTTTCCGCCCGGTATAGATGCGAGAATTTCCGAGATGACGCGCCCCACTGCCCGAGTGCTGGCCCTGCTCGAGCTGTTGCAGGCCGGCGGCACCCATACCGTCGGCGAACTCGCCCGGCGGCTCGGCGTCGATGAACGCACCGTCAGGCGATACGTCACCCACCTCACCGACCTGGATATCCCGATCCGATCGGTGCGGGGCCGCTACGGCGGCTACCGGCTCGCCCCCGGATACCGCATGCCACCGCTGATGCTGACCGACGACGAAGCGGTGGCCGTATTGCTCGGACTCCTCACCAGCCGGTCGATAACTGCCACCTTCACGGCCGACAGCGCGACGGCCAAACTCCGCCGCGTCCTGCCCGCACGTCTGACCGCCCGCCTGGACGCACTGATCAACACCGCCGAATTCACCGCCGACGCCCGCCCGGACGTCGCTGTCGAGAGCTCCGTCCTGCTCCTGCTCGCCGAAGCGACCCGCGAACACCGACCGGTCGCAATCGATTACACCGACCGCAACGGGCGGCCCAGTGAGCGCATCGTGCACCCGTACGGGCTCGTCGAGCACTCCGGCCGCTGGTACCTGACGGGACAGGACAGCAGCAGTGACGAACTACGCCAGTTCCGGCTCGACCGCATCACCGCGGTGACCACACGGCCCGGAACATTCACTCCGCCCGCCGGATTCGAGCCGGCCGCACATCTGCTGTCCGCACTTGCCACGGCACCCTATCGGCACGATGTGTCGGTCCGAGTTCAGGGAACGCTCACCGAGATCCGCCCGCTGCTGCCCGCCGCGATCGCGACCGTGCACGAGATCGACCCGTCGCACGCTGACACCAGTCCATGGGTCCGCGTCCGAATCCGGGCCGTACAACTCGACTGGATTCCGCCCCTTCTCGCCGGCCTGAACCGCCCGTTCGTCATCGAGCACCCCGACATCCTCAACGACGGCGTCCGCGCCCTGGCTCGCCGACTTACCGCGGCCGCCGACGGCCGATACCCAACGCGCGGGTAGAAGCGCAGCGAAAACGTCCGGTAGCCGATCAGCGAGTATCTGTGTTCACGGCGCGAGGCGAGGCCGGGCGGGTCGGGCTCTACCCGGCTGCATCGGCGAACCGCTTGCGGCCGCCGCCGATCTCGGGCGCGGGCCGATGTCGCGTTTTTGCAATCGCGTGCGGCGTCGGTGTTGCAGGCTGGGCCGACAGTAATTTTGTTTGCGGAGAGGAAATCCCATGGCAGTTGCCACGTTGAAGATGCTCACTCTGGACAGTGCCGACGCGCGGCGAGACGCGGAGTTCTGGGCGGCGGCGCTCGGTTGGAAGATCGCACACGCGCAGGACGAGTACGCCATGCTCACCGGTCCGGATCACGCACTCGGGTTCGGCACGATCCCGGACTATCAGGCGCCGGCCTGGCCGAACGAGAATGGCACCAAGCAGTTCCATCTGGATTTGGCGGTCGAAGACCTCGAGATGGCCAGTGAGCAACTGGTCGAACTGGGCGCTACGGTGCCGGAGTTTCAGCCCGGTGAGAGCTGGCGGGTGCTGCTCGATCCGAGCGGCCACCCGTTCTGCCTCACCCTCGCTGCCAACTGGAGCTAACTGGCTACATCGGCACGCTGATCACCCTGGAACGGATGAACCGGGTCCTCGCCATCGACCGCTCGGAGACCGGGCCAGCTGCTATATCGCAGTGCATCAGTTCGAGCGGATGGCTTGGGAGCCGTATTTCCGTGCCGTGGAACAGATCCTGCGCGGGGTCGGCGGGCGGCCGCACTGGGGCGAACGGCACTTCCGCTCCGCCGCCGACCTGGCCCCGGAGTACCCTGACTGGGATCGGTTCGCCGCGGTCCGGGACCGACTGGATCCGGGCCGCCGCTTCACCAACGCCTACGTCGCGCGTGTATTGAGGGATTGAGCATGCCTCTGCTGTACGACCGTTTCCCCGAGCTCCGCGATACCGTGCCGCACCTGTCGCTGGGCGCGGCACCGACCCCTCTGCGCCGGCTGCCACCGTTTCCCGGCACCGAGACCGAGATCTGGCTCGCGGACGAGGGCGCCTTCGGTGACGGTGGCTGGGGTGGCAACAAGGTCCGCAAACTGGAGTGGTTACTGCCCGACGTCGTCCGCCGAGGCCGGCGCACCATCCTCACGGTCGGCGGACTGGGTACCAACTGGGGGCTGGCCACCGCGCTCTACGCGCGCGAGCAGGGGCTCGCCACCGTGCTGGCCCTGGTCGACCAACCGGTGGACGAGCATGTGCGCGCCCAGCTCGAGCGCATCCGGAACTCCGGCGCCACCGTGTACTTCACGCACACCGTGGCGCGCACCGCACTCACCGTGCCGTGGCTGCTGGCCCGGCACCGCACCGGGTCGATCCCGCCGTATCTGCTGCCTGCCGGTGGGTCGTCGCCGCTGGGCCTGCTCGGCTACGTCGAGGTCGGGCTGGAACTCGCGGCCCAGGTAGCAGCCGGTGTCATGCCCGAACCGACACATGTCGTCACCGCCGTCGGCTCCGGCGGCACGGCCGCCGGGCTGGCGCTGGGGCTCACCCTCGCCGGACTGCGCACCCGGGTGGTGGGCGTCGTGGTCAACGACAAGCTCCGGCTCAACCTGCACGGCCTGCTGCGTGCGGCCGGGCGTACCGAACGGCTGCTGCGGGCCCGCGGCGCGCATCTACCGAACGTGACACTGACGGCAGATCGGCTGTTGCTGGTGCGTGACCAGCTCGGTCCCGGCTACGGCCATGCGACCGACTCCGGCCGAGCCGCACAGATATCAGCCCGCGAGAACGCCGGACTACAACTCGAACCCGTCTACACCGCCAAAGCGATGGCCGCGATCCTGGACCCGCGGCGGGGATTCGATGCCGGACCCATCGTCTATCTGCACACCGACGGCACTCGGTGATCACACGGGACCGCGGCTCGAAACGAGCGTAAAAGGGCCGCCGCGATCAGCCGAGATCATCGAGGACTCGGCCGCCAGGATGAGAGGGCAGCTCGCCAAGGCCGCACGAGAGTACCTATCCCCTGGCTCTCAGCCGCCCAGCTGAGCACTAAACTTTTGCGCCGGTAAAAAACGAGGAGCCGTCAAGTGCCCGTGCACATCTCGGCACGAGATCGCATAGTTCGTGCCAGATCCAGTATTCAGCCGGATGCGACACCGTCTCGATGAACTGGACTGTCGACGACAGTCGACTTCATCCACACTGCGGCAATATCCAGGCACTGAACGCATTCCTACCGCTCGCGCCCGTTATACCCGCACGCACCGCCGAACCACCGCACCATCACCTCCGGCTGTGAAAGGGTTGACCGAGGTTCATGTCCGAACACCCGGCGGCTGATCACTCGCCACGAGCAGCGAAGCGCCAATCACGTTGCACCACACCATCAACCACGCAACACCGCCTGACCAGCGGTGACGCGAACGTCGACACTCTCTGCACTGGAACTGTGCCGGTCGGGCGAGGGATGGTGTTGGCGAATCGCCCTGTTTCCCGGGGTCGGATGGCTCACAATAATGGGGTGTTCTGGTGGGGGGCAAGCGGTTTCGGATGCGTTGCCGAGGTCGCCGCTTGTCCTGTGCAGCCCCGCTGCCGTCGTCGTCACGGAGGCTATCTATCGGGCGTGGGCTCTCGGCCTGCGCAGGCTCAACCTGAAGGATTCGTGGCCATGACCATGTTGACCTATACCGTGCTCACCGACCCCACGGCGTTGGAGGCCTCACGAACCGGGCAGCCCAGTTCCTTCGGGACGGTGTACCTGGTGGTCACCAACACCGGCAGCGCCGCGGCGTACTGGTTCAAGAATCAGGTGAGGGTGCCCGTCGGCAACGGCGCGGAGCACCTGACGCCGGATATCAGCACGGTCACGGCCATCGGCGAGTTCCACGGCCTGCAGTCGGGTGTGCAGACTTTGGACGTGCAGACCCAGGTCGCCGCGAACTCCTTCGCGGTCTCCGACCCGTCCGGCGGCAAAGTCCGTTTCGCTCCCGGCGACTACCTGGTACTGAAACTCGAGGACGTTCGGGTCGCCGAAACTGCCGGACTGGCTGTGCTGAGCGTGTCCGAGTCCGCCAGCCGAACACCGAATGCGAAGCCGAGCAGCAGCCTCGCGGCAGTCCCGCTGGTGAAGACCGCCGCAAAACAGGTCGCGCCCAGCAACTTCCGTCCCGAACAGGCCATGATCGACGACGGCGACACCCTCGTGCTGCGCTGGGACGGGCCCGGCGATCTGGCCTACACGATCGGGTTGCCGGACGGCACCCTGGCGTCGGTCACCACCCCGGGCCAGTGGACACCGGACCCCGCGACCGGCCCGAAACGCGACGTCACCTACACCCTCATCGCCACCGACCCCAACACCGCCCAGCAATACTTCCTCACCACCACCGTCCAACTCGGCACCCCGGTCTTCGAGACCGGCATCCGCGCCGCCCGGGTCCAGGGGACCGCAGCCACCAGCGGGAGCCTCGGCTTCACTGCCGACGGGGTGGAGGTCTCGAACAGCTCCGGTGGTCAGGGAACGCTGCGGGCCGAGAAGGTCACCACCAGGCGGGTTGCGGGGACCGACGCCAACGCTACGGGCTTCGACTTCAGCGGCACCGAGGTACGGGTCACCAACAACAACGGTAGCGAGATGGCCATCGTGGCGGACAGGATCGCGGTCAGATTGGTGAACGCCTACCGGGTCCAGGGGCGCAGCGAGAAAGACGGGTCGATCGTCTTTCCCGAGCTGGGCATCCAGGTATGCAATGGCAGGTTCGACAACACCCCGAAATACGGTTACGTGTTCGCCGATTCGGGCATCTACCAGAACCCATCCTTCTACGGCAGGGGCGTGGAGAACCGGGGGATCGATCTGAAGGATGCCGACGAGGTATCGGTGAAACACCTGCACGCGGACGGGACGACGACCTACGGGACCCTGAATGTGTCCAGGGTGAACACCAATCCCCACCGCTGGTGAACCGATGATCGGCAGCCCGCCGCAGCACAGGCAGCGTGACCCTGCGCCCGGGGGGGACACCCAGGATGCAGCCCACAAGGACCGATCGGCCGCCACCGTCACGGTTTATGGCCGTAACACCGAGGTCCACATCTTGTACCCGACAGACGTGCGCGCGCTGACGACCCGAACCGAAAGTGAAACACCTTGCCCGCCACATGTTTTGCGCCGCAGACGTAACGAGCGCCGCATCTGTCGATCGCCACCACGCTGGCAAGCGGCAGCATCTCCCGTCGCTCGCGCCCGGCGGAACGTTCGAGAACATGTCTGCCGTATTGGCTCGCCGCGCGGATCCAAGGTTCGCGGCGCGCGGATCCGTGCCGAGGTCCCTCAGGCTCTTTCCGCTCTTCCGGAACCAGCCGCACCGCCAGAACCCGCAGTGGCACAGCAGGATCCGCCATCAGCGACCGCGGACGCACCCGCCGCAGCATCGACTTCGGGTGGACGAGGGTTGTGCCACACTCGCGGTTATCCGTGACGGATGAGGGATGACCTCCTGTGTTTCAGCCTGGGTTCCAGAGAGGGGTCTGCCAACAGCGACTCAGCCAAGCGCCGTTCGAGCCAGGTCGGCTATGCCGGGTCGGCTGCTATGTGTTCAACGGCGGCAGGACTGTTGCTCTCCTCGACTTTTCTGTGCGGCACAGTGAATGTGGCGATCATGCAGAGTATTGCGACAGTGAAGCAGGCAAGGGTGTACCAGAGATTCCCCACGGGGTCTCCCTTGTGTGTCACACCGTGGACGGCGCCGAAGAAGTCGGGCAACGCAGTGACCCAGAGCAACGCCATAACGCACAGGTACACCACGCTGTAGGAGCGGATGGGGCCGTTGGTGTACCGGGGAACATCGGATGCTTCCCGGCGCAGCCGCGACCATTGCCGGACCAGAATCGCAATCGCGACAAGCGTGAGGACGACCAGTTCCGCCGCGTAGAGGAATCCCCTGACCGTGGTGCTTTCCATACCGAAAACTGTGGCCGGGAGCGGGAGGATGAACGTGCCCAGCGATGCCAGGACACCGATCACCATTGTGCGCCACACCAATTGGAGACCGGAGAAGTGCCGGCCTCCGTCGGCAGCGCGACCTACGAACCACTGGACGCAGAATGCCAGCGACATCGGCCACAACGCGGCGAATACGACCACGCTCGGCAGCGGAACCGAATCGAACATGGGTTGGTTGAGTGGGTTCGCGGTCGACCACTCCCACCATCGCAACTGTGGTCCGAGTTGGTCGAAGATCTCGTATAAGGCGTGGTGAACGAAGCCGACGCAGACAGCGCCCACGAGGATGCCGTATTGGCGGAAAACACCGAGCATTCTGACGATTTCGTATGCCAGTGTGGCCATGAACGGATAGATCGCGACGATGTACAGCGGAAGCCGGCCCCACAGGAAGTCCACCGTGAACACGTTGTGCGCGAACATCGTGTCGACGTGTTTTCCGATACCGAAGGCTGCCGGAAAATACAGCGGCGGTTCGATGATGAACAGGTACGCGGTGGCGCCGAACCACAGCACCAGGTTCGTGGGATCGCCGTGTCGGCGCAGGCGAACGATTGCGAGCACCAGGGCGAGCACCGCGCCCAGAACAACGGTCAACTCGAGCACCGGCAGGGTCCAGTTCTCCAACGCCAGCGGGTTACGGACCTCGACGAGTCCACCGGCGCGCTGACATGAGAACCCCAGCGCCGTCGCCAAATGGTCGAAGGTGGGTGGGCAATGATCGGTCATCAGTTCACCTCCGGCGATGCGACAGTCTCAGCGGTGTACCAGTGCGAGACGTCGTAGCCGGCGTCGTAGCGCTCGAACCACACATCGGCGAGTGCGGGAAGTTTCTCGTGGGCCGGGTTGTGCTTAGGCAATTGGCTACGCACAATGCCCCGCAACGCGGTGAGTTGTTCGCCGAGCGGTAGATGATCGAACGCGCGCGTCATCGGCCCGTTGTTCTGTGCGCTGAGTCGTGGTAGCCACTTTCGCAGGTGCTGCTGGTAGCGGTAGGAGGCGAACATCGCCATCGCATCGGTCTTGCGGTCCGCTACCGGGACATGCTCGTTGAAACCTTCGCAAGCCAACCTGACGACTTTCATCACGTGCCGGAAGATCGACGGTGCCATCCGCATCCGGTAGATGTCGCTACCCACCACGGAATCGAAGATGATGAGAGCCGAACTTCGATGCTCGACTTCCTCGACGAAGTGCCAGATGAACAGTGACGCGACCCGGTCGTCTCCGGACCGGAACAGGGTCGAGTCGTTGTCGAGCATCAGCTTGAACACCGAGGTGAAGGTCGCTTCCAGGTCGGCGGTGTAGGCCAGCCGGTAGTTCAGCGAGGTCTCCGCGGTGAGCCGGTCGAATGCCCCGACCACGTCGTCGAAAGTCTGCTGAAGTCCCGGGTACCGCCTGATCAGGGCCTTGACATGTTGGCGATGAGCGGCCGAGTGCTGGCCTTCCTGACGCATGAACGCGTCGGCCTCCTCCGCGACTGCGGGATCGGTGATCAGCGGCTTGGTCTGCAGAATCATCTTCACGATCATCTTTTCGAAGCCGATCGCCAGGAACGAGACGGCGTTGGCCATGCTCGAGAAGGCTGGATTTTCTTCGTTCCACAGGAAGGGAACGTCGTAGTCCTCGAACGCGAAACTCATCCTTCGCACATGCAGATCCGTCATTTTGGCGATACCTCGTCTTTCGGGAGTGGCTGCTCCGGTGACCTCGCACGGATGCTCCGAAGCCACAGTGAACATACACCAACTCGTCCGTGTGTATGATAGGTATCGGCGCTGCCGTTCCGGATCCCACCGACGGGGCGACCGGGCGTCACTGTGGTAGCCTCGGCCGTTAATCCGGATAGTCGGTCGACTTTGGACGCGGGAGTTTCGTGCGCGACCGACATGGTTCGAGCCGAGGTGACAGGCAGTGGCACGCAGGCGCGGGTGGGGTGGGAGTCCGCCGGGCAGCGATGAAGAGGCGTCCAGCCGGATTGTCTCTGCCGCAGTCGATCTGATCGGACGAACGGGGTCGGAGATCAGCATCGCCGACGTCGCGGAGTCGCTGGGTGTCATCCGCCAAACGGTGTACCGATACTTCCCCAGTGCGGATGCTCTGATGAGGGCTGCGGCGATCGCCTCGGTTGACGGATTTCTCGATCGACTGACACAGCAGGTAAGCGGCATCGAAGACCCGGTCGAGGCGATGACCGAGGGGGTGGTGTACACGCTGGCCGAGGTACGCCGAATTCCGCACCTCGGCATTCTGCTCACCGCCACCTACTCGAACGTCGACCACGAGGCACTCACATCCCACGAGGCACGCGCCTTCGGAATGACGATGATCAAACGCTTCGACGTTGATTGGGAGCGCTACGGGTACGACGAAGCATCTCTCCACGAGCTCGTCGAATATCTCCTGCGAACGATGCAGTCGTTCTTCGTTTCCCCCGGCAATCCACCACGCAGCGACGATGACCTCCGGCGATATCTGCGACGCTGGATGGGAGCTGCCATCATTGCCCAAATGGAACCTGGCCGTGACGTGAAAGCCGGCCACTCCAGCTAGAGAACGGGATGAAACCGCGGTCGTCTGTAGGTGCGGCGGATCGTGTCATCGATATCCAGATACGCCAGCCGATCAGCGCCGGGCAGCAGCGGCGCATGAGAAGTCAACGCCGGCAACATTTTCCGACACACTGACCCCAGCTGCTGCACGTGCCCGTGGGTGAACGCCCGCCCATCGCCCCGGCTGAGGCGAACGGCTACCCGGCCTGGTCGCAACGAAGGCCCGCAGAAGCTTCTGCGGGCCTTTCGCGTGTGCCGGTCAGGAGTCGAGCCGCAGCGAAGGCACGTCTCCGAGCCTCCGCAGGAGGAGCACGAGACGGCGCATGTCGTCCGGGCCGAACAGCTGCTCGAGGTCTTCGATGAGCTGAGCCATCTTGGGGGTCGCCTCGTTCAGGCGTACCCGCCCGGCGTCGGTCAGCGTGACGATACGGCGCCGGCGGTTGGTCGACTCGATGGCCTTGGTGACGAGTTTCTGGCTCTCCAGCCGGTCGAGCAGCGTACTCAGGGTCGAGCGGTCCATGGCGGCGAGGGCGCCGAGCGCGGACTGGTCGAGCGAGCCGTGTCCGTCGAGCAGGGCCAGCACCGCGTACTGCGGCGTGGTCAGGTCTTGGAACTGCTGCTGCCACATCGCGGCCCACGCCTGCATGCCCCGCCGCAGCTGATGCGGTAGGGCGTCGGTCACTTTCATCCTGTTCGGGGTTGTCTCCATAGCCATGGATTGATTATATTCAGTACACAGACGTTCAGTACACTGAAGGTTGCGGAAGGAGACTATTATGCGGCTTATCGTCGGGATGACAGGGGCGACGGGCGCCGTGTTGGGCGTGCGACTGCTCGAGGAGTTGCGCCACCAGGCCCATGTGGAGACGCACCTGGTGCTGTCTCGTTGGGCACGGGCCACCATCGAGCTGGAGACGGGCTCGAGCGCCCGCGACGTGGCGGAACTGGCCGACGTCGTTCACGGCCCGGACGACCAGGGGGCGTCCATCTCGTCCGGCTCGTTCCGCACGGACGGGATGGTGATCGTCCCGTGCAGCATGAAGACGCTCGCCGGGATCCGCACCGGATACGCGGACGGCCTGGTCGCCCGCGCCGCGGACGTCACGCTCAAGGAACGCCGCAAGCTCGTCCTCGTACCCCGTGAGACCCCCCTCAGCGAGATCCACCTGGACAACATGCTCGCGCTCGCCCGCATGGGCGCCTCGATCGTGCCGCCCATGCCCGCCTTCTACAACCACCCCGCCACCGTGGACGACATCGTCGACCACATCGTCGCGCGCATCTGCGATCAATTCGGAATCGAAGCTTCCCGAGCCCGCCGCTGGGAGGGCATGCGCTCGGCAGCCACCCACCGGCCCACCACGCCCGGGAAAACCGTCAGAAAGGAAGTTTTACTGTGAACCGCCACAAGGATCTCCGCGAGTACATCGCGGCACTCGAAGCCATCGGGGACCTCACGCGCGTGCGACGTGAGGTCAGCTGGGACCTGGAGGCCGCCGCCATCACCCGCCTGGGATGCGAGCGCACCGCCCCCGCCCCGCTCTTCGAGAACGTCACCGGCGTCGAGCCGGGCTTCCGCCTGATGGGCGCGCCCGCGGCGCTCAGCTCCGTCCCCGGAAAGCCGCTGGCACGAGTCGCCCTCTCCCTGGGCCTGTCCCCGGAGCTGAGCCCCGCACAGCTGGTGGACCACCTCGTCGAGACCCGCGACCGGCCGCCGGTACCGCCGAAGCTGGTCTCGCGCGACGAGGCCCTATGCAAGCAGAACGTCCTGACCGGCGACGACGCCACGCTGGATCGCTTCCCCGTGCCCCGCGTGCACGAGCAGGACGGCGGCCGCTACACCAATACCTGGGGCGTCATCGTCGCGCGCACTCCCGACGGCACGTGGACCAATTGGTCCATCGCCCGCGTCATGATGATCGACGGCAAGCGCATGACCGGCATGATCACGGTGCCCCAGCACATCGCCCTCGTCTGGCAGCAATGGGTCGAGATCGGCAAGCCCATGCCGTACGCGCTCGTCCAGGGCGGCGACCCGGCGGTCCCCTTCGTGGGTGGCATCTCGATCCCGGAAGGCATCGACGAAGCCGGCTACATCGGCGCCCTCTACGGCGAGCCCCTCGAAGTCGTCAAGTGCGAGCTGTCCGACCTGGAGGTCCCCGCCAGCGCGGAAATCGTCATCGAGGGCCACCTGTCCGTCGAACGGACCGCCGTCGAGGGCCCCTTCGGGGAGTTCGCCGGCTACATCCCCCTGGAAACCTCCCTCCAGCCCGTCTACACCGTGGAGTGCATCACCCACCGCGACGACCCCATCTGGCCGATCGTCCCCGAGGGCCGCCCGGTCGACGAGTTCCACACCGTCACCGGCACCGGCATCGCCGCCGAGGTCCTCCACGACCTGCGCGGCGCCGGCCTTCCGATCACCACCGCCTGGTCCCCGCTGCGCGCGGCAACCCACTGGCTCGTCGTCACCGTCCCCGAAAACTGGCGAGAGCTGCTCCCCGGCGTCGACTCCCAGGAGTTCGCCCACCGCATCGGTAAGGTCATCAACGAGGAGGCACGCACCGGAAGACTCAGCTCGCGGGTATTCGTCCTCGACGACGACATCGACCCTGCCGACGACGCCGACCTGCTGTGGGCCCTGGCCACCCGCATCCACCCCACCCAGCGAGCCGAGACCTGGAACGGCTTCATCTTCCCCCTGCTGCACTGCTACCTCGACAGCGAACGAGAGTCCGCGACCGGCCCCGTCGTCGTCCACGACGGACTCGAACCCGCCCCCGGACAAGGACGCATGCCGCAAAGCTCCTTCGCCCAGGCATACCCCACCCACATCCGCCAGCGCGTCCTCGATCACTGGGACGCCAACAAGTAGGGGAAGACTGGTAGGACCGCGTATTCAACTGTCACGGATTGTCGACGTTTTCCAGCCAGCGGATGACCGGAGTCGCGGTGACGTAGCGGCTCCGGGTCGCCGCGGCCTCGGAGGCGAGCTCGGCCGTGGTGACGAAGATTCCAGCCAGGGCTGCTGAGACACGGCTGCCCGCCGAACGACGGGCAGCCGTTGGTCGCGGCGCCATCCGCCTCTCAGACCAGTTCGGGGACGCGCAGATGGGCGAGCGCGATCTCGAAATCGCCGACTTCGAGCACGTTGACACCAGTTTGGCGGGTATCTTCGCGGCGTAGGGCCTCGAGTTGTTTGCGGTTGCGTTTGATCGCGTCGGAGCTGTCGAACGTCTCGCATGCGACGCCGCGTCCGGTTGCACGGTCGATCAGCAGGCTCGTACTGCAGAACCCCGGCATCTGTTCCAGCTGCGACGCCACCATGGACTTGTAGGTCTCGACCGCTGCGTCGAACCGGCCCAGATCGTCGGCCTTGGCCCAAGTGACCTGGGCACATGCACCCTCGCGTATGCGATGGTCGCGGTGCATGGCCCCGACCTCCCACTGCTCGACCCGCGCCGAATCGGCACCGAACAGCTGGACGGCGCGGTCACGGAGCGGGTGCACCTGATCGGCGCTCTTGCGCATCGCCTCTTCGGACTCCCACGATGTCGTCGCGATGCAGCGACCGGACGCCCGGTCGACCAGCAACGACATCCCGATACAGCCGGATATGTCCTCCAGGGCCGGCATCACCTTGTCGCGCATATGCGCGATCCCGGCGTCTAACGCGGAGGGCTTCGCTTGAATTGTCGTAGAACGCGCGTACACGACCACTCCCTCTGTGCTCGGGACAGCGCCCCGGTGGCGCCACCGATGCTCCCCACACTGCTCCGGTGCCACGGCCCAAGCAATAGCTTTGAAATAACCGATATCGATCCCGCCAAAAGCGCCCCCTAATGCGCCTGAGGGCCTCTCCAGCCGACCGACTTCCGGCACAACAAGTCTCGATAGATCCCGCTCGACATCCTCATCACGCACGGCACGGAAAGCTCTCAGAAAATTGCGTTGACCTGCAACGATGCAGCAGTAAGTTCAGTTAAATACCAGCGGTCGCCAGCAATATTGATCGTATCGGGAGTTGCGGTAGTAATCCTGCGAGAAACAACAAAGTTGCCTTGAACAGCGGTGCTGGCGGGTGTCAGTAATTAGCGCACCCCTACACCGACTACCTGAATACCGGCTCCTGCCAGTCCAACCCCCTCCTTGGACGAGCGCCGCCCCTGGAAGACACTGGGGCGCTGCCTATTCGGACGGGAACGGGGTCCCGGGCCGGTGGCCCTGCTTCAGGTGATGGGCGGCCACGTCACTCTCAGCCAGCCGGAGGGTCGGCTGCCACGAACCGAGCCATCCGCACCCACAGATCGCCCGCGCCGCACTGTCCGGGACCAGCCTCCCGGAACCGCCGGAAGATTCGGATCTGAGCTCCTGGCCGGGATCAGCCACGGAAATGTCGATTTCCGTGCATTGGGAACGACTCGCGGATGGTCTCGGTCATCGATAATGGATGCCCGTGACGATCGTGTTGGCCGTGCCGCAGACCACCTCTGCCGCCGCGTTGCGGTTGCGGCCGTGGCGGTCCCAGGATCTACTGTCCTTGCTTGCGGCGCATCGTGACCCGAGTTTGCGACGATGGCTGACCACTCCGCTGGTCGAGGACGCCGATGCCCGTGACTGGCTGGACGCACAGGCCGCCGGCTGGGCGGCCGGCACCCGATTCAGCTTCGCGATCGTCGCCGACGACGGGGCTGGTGCGCTGCTCGGCCATGTGATGGTCAGGATCCTCGACGCGGGCGTGGGCACGGTCGGCTATTGGACCGTGGCCCACGCGCGAGGTCGAGGCATCGCTGCCCGGGCCTTGGCGACGCTGTCGTGGTGGGCCCTGGAGGACCAGGACATGACCGATCTGACCAGGCTGGATCTGGTACACGCCGAGGACAACCATGCCTCGTGCCGCGTGGCCGAGAAGTGCGGCTTCGCCCTGCGCGAGTTGCTGCCCGCCGCACCGCCGGCCCACCCCGGCGCCGCACATCGCCATATCCGCACCGGCGCCGAGGGATACCGATAGGCAGAGGGTTTGCGGAGGCGTCAGCGCCATATCCGATCACGATGCGCCCGACGAGATGCCTGTTGTTCAGGTGAGTATTGCGCCGCCGTCGAGGGTCAGCACACTGCCGGTGGCGTGGGCCTGGGTGAGCAGGAACAGGTACGCCTCAGAGATGTCGTCGACCTCGCCGACGCGGTGCAGCGGGGTGGTGGCGGCGGTGCCGTCGTAGAGCTGCCGGCGTGCCTCGGCAGGAAGGGAATCCCACAGGGGTGAGCGGACGACGCCGGGCATGACCGCGTTGACCCTGATCGGTGCGAGCTCGATGGCCAGGGCCCGTGTCAGCGCCTCGATGGCGCCGCAGACACTGGAGGCGATCGCGGATCCCGGCATGGGGCGCGGACCCGCAGTGCCAGTGGTCAGGGTGATGGAGCCGCCCGACCGCAACCGGGGCGCGGCGGCCTGGACCGCGGTGAGCGCGCCGAAGTAGCGGAGTTCGAAGAACTTTCGCGCATCCGCAGGGTTCAGCTCGGCCAGCGGGGACAGTAACAGTGCGTCACCGGCGGTGTAGATCACATGGTCGAGGACGGCGATCTCATCGAACAGTTCATGTACTCGGTTGCTGTCGGCGAGGTCGGCGACGAGGCCGGTGGTACCAGCGGGCAGGGTGGCTAGCGCCTGATCGACGCTGCTGCGCCGGCTGGACACGACGGTGACGGTTGCTCCCCGCTTCGCCGCGGCCGTGGCGACGGCCAACCCGATACCCGAAGTGCCACCCAGTACGGCGACGTGTTGTCCGGACAATCCCATCGGTTCTTTCCTCCTTGTTCGGGAATCTGCCCTTCCACCTTCGGTTCCGGTGACCGTTGCCGTCCAAGACCTATCGCCGCCGCTGTAATACCCTGAAGGCATCATGTCCGATGTCGATCTCCGCAAGCTGCGCTACTTCGTCGCCGTGGCCGAAGAACTGCATTACGGCCGGGCCGCGCAGCGGCTGTATATCGCGCAGCCGGTGCTGTCGCGGCAGATCCGAGCGTTGGAAGACGAACTCGGCGCGCAACTGTTCATGCGCAACCGGCGCTCGACGGCACTCACACCCGCCGGCGAACAGCTACTGGCCGATGCCCGCCCACTGCTCTCCGGCGCACAAGCGTTGCGCCGACGGGTGGTTCGCGCGGCGCACGGCACCGATGCGTTCACCGTCGGTTTCATGCCCGGCCTGATCGTGACCGCCCCGGTCCGCGCCCTGGCCGAGCGGTACCCGGAACTCACCCTCGAGTTGGTGCGCACCACCTGGGACGACCAGACAGCAGTCGTGCGCGACGGCCGGGTCGATGTCAGCTTCGTCCGCCTCCCCGTCGACCCGCACGGCCTGCACCTGCAGCACCTGTACACCGAACCGCGGGTCGTGGTGCTGGCCACCAACCACCCTCTCGCGGAAAAACATTCGGTGTTCGTCGCCGACCTCGCCGACGAACACCTGCTACAGGATCCCGACCTCGCCCCTGAGTGGCGCGACATCGCCACCGAGCTGCGCGCCACACGTCCCCCGATCCCGGCCTTCCGCAGCGTCGAGGAAAAACTCGAACACGTCGCCGCCGGTCGCGGCATCATCTTCTTGCCACTGTCGGTGGCGACCTTCTACACCCGCCCGGACATCACCTACCTCGAGGTGCCCGGCATCGCACCCAACCATGTGAGTCTCGCCTGGGCCGCGGAGCGAACCAGCCCGCTGATCGACGAATTCACCGAACTCGCCACAACACTCAGCACCGAACATGTTAACGGCAGCCTCACGTCGTGAAGTCGACACATGCAGTGGTCTGAACCCGGTTCGCCCGCGCGACGCTGTAGTACGGATTTCCCTGCCCACCCGGTTGGGGGTGAGCAGGGAAATCGTGTCAGTAGGTGTCGCCCATGACCACACCTTCGCGGCGCGGGTCCGCACCGCCGATCCAGCCGCCGGGTTCGCGCTTCAGCGCGCTGAGCCCGCTGGACTGCTGCACGACCGAGACCTGGTGTCCCATCGCGCGCAGCTGCTGGACGAGGGCGTTGTGATCACCGTTGTCGGCGGTGTCGATGTCCGGGTCCTCGCCTCCGATGCCGGTGACCGGCGTGTTCTGGGCGCCGAAGTCGGCCAGTGAGACCGCCTGCTGCGGGTCCAGGTTCCAGTCCAGCAGCGCGACAAGGGTTTTGACGACGAACTCGGGGATCATCCCACCGCCCGGAGAGCCGGTGACGTAGGCGAGCGGGCCGCGGGTGCCGTCGGGGTTGTGGTCGAAGACCAGGGTCGGGCTCATCGAGCTACGCGGACGTTTGCCGGCCTGGACCCGGTTGGCGACCGGGGTACCGTCGGGCGCGGTCGGGCTGGCGCTGAAGTCGGTGAGCTGGTTGTTCAGGATGAATCCGTCGACCATGTGGAACGAGCCGAACGACGATTCGACGGTCGTGGTCATGGTGGCGGCGTTGCCGTACTTGTCGACGACGGAGATGTGGCTGGTGCCGTGCTCGGGCTGCTGGGGTCCGGCGGCGACGGGCACCGCGCCGAAGTCACCGGGCTGAGCGGTGCCCATGGTGTGTGCCGGATTGATCAGGGCCGCACGCTGTTTCAGGTAGGGCTTGTTCAGCAGCGTGTCCGGGGTGCCGCCGGGCAGCGGGACGAAGTCCGGGTCGGCGACGTACTTGTCGCGGTCCGCGTAGGCGAGTCGTTCGGCCTCGGAGATCAGGTGCACCGCTTGGGCTTTGGGCACGCCGCCGTTGCGATCGAGACGGTCGGGCCCCAGCTGCGACAGGTCGAAGTTCTCCAGGATGCCGAGGGCCGAGGCGACGGTGATGCCGCCCGAGGACGGCCCGGGCATGCCGCAGATGGTGTGGGTGCGATAGTCGGTGCAGACCGCGGTGCGCTTCTTGGCCTGGTAGGCGGCCAGGTCCGCGAGGGTGATCTGGCTGGCGGTGCGCCCATTGGAGGTAGTGCCCGCGGCGTCGACGATGTCGTGGGCGAGGGGGCCGGTGTAGAAGGCGTTCGCGCCGCCGGCCGCGATGGTGCTCAGGGCCTTGCCGAACGCCGGGTCGGTGATCGTGGTGCCGATGGGCTTGGGTGAGCCGTCGGGATGCAGAAAATAGGCCTTGGCATTGTCGTCGCCCGCGAGATCTTTTGCCGTTGCGGCGATTTCGGCACCCATGCGGGGACTGATCGCGAATCCGTTGTCGGCCATGTCGATCGCCGGGGTGAACAGGTCGTGCCATGGCTGCTTGCCGTGATCATTGTGCGCGGCCTCGAGCAGGCGCAGCACGCCGGGCACGCCGATGGAGCGGCCGCTGGCGCGGGTGCTCGGGTGCGGGGTGGTCTGATCGGTGTCGCTGACCCAGCGCAGGTAGTTCTCGGTTGCCGAGGCCGGTGCGGTCTCGCGCCCGTCGTACGCGTCGATGGTCTTGTTCGCGGCGTTGTAGTACAGCATGAACGCGCCGCCGCCGATGCCCGTGGCCTGCGGTTCGACCAGCCCGAGCACCATCTGCGCAGCGACCAGCGCATCGGCGGCGGTCCCACCGGACGCGAGCACCCGGCAGGCCGCCTGGGTGGACAGCGGATTGGCGGTCGACACCGCGTAGGTGTGGGTGCGCACCGAGGTCATGTCGGTGCGGTACCCGGTGCCGATCTCGGGATTATTCGCGATATCGCCCGAGGCAGGCGGCGCGGCCACGCTGACGTGCGTGCCGTTCGGCGTGATCGGACAGCCGCCGTTGGACGCGTCGGAATGGCTGGAGGAGCATCCCGCCAGCAGTCCTGAGACCAACAGCAGCGCCGACGCGGCCCCTGTATAGAGAGGTCTATATCGCTTCATGGGAGAGCACTGTAGCTGTAATCCCGGTCACCGGGATAGTTCTGATGTTCCCTCTTCTGCCGAGAGTTCGATAGTCGCGCTGTTGCCAGTGGCGGGGACGCGGGTCGGTCTCGCTGAGCGGCGCGAGAGTGCGCGCCGATGCGAGCGTCGACGACCACCTCATCGCCCTGACCCAAAACCGCGCTGCGCACAGGATCAGCGACCCTCCACGTCGGAGAGCCCGTGCTGACGGAGTGCCCTCGCAGGCGCGCCGACACCGCGACCGGCCGTGGACAGCGTCGCGGCACAACCGATGACCAGCTAGCGGATCCCGAGGCCGTCGTGGAGGAAGTCGCCGAGTTGTTCTCCGAACGGCTTGGCGGTCTCGGCGTTGTAGTTGGCCCAGCCTTGTTCCTGCGCCGCGTGCAGGTACCGGGGCAGAGGCTGGTGCAGTTCGGTCGTGACGACGTGGTTGAGCAACCGGCTCATCGACTCCCGCAGCCGCCCGCCGCCTTTGGCGGTGTTGTCCAGTTCCAGCCGTCCGGCAGGGGTGGAGTAGTCGTAGAGTTCGTACTCTTGGTCCTGGGTGGTGTCGATCTGGGGGCGTCCGGGATACCAATGCGAGTAGGTGGCGAATTTGGCGTCGGCGGTGCGCACGGCCGTGACGTGGCCCGGCGCGTCGTGGTTGAAGTTCACGGCGGCTTCCTCGAGGGAGTGTTCGTCGGTGGCGTAGGCGATCCACGGCCGCCCCGGCGCGCTCGGGTCGCGGCTGATGGCCGCGATGTCGTGGCGCCCGGCCAGATGCGCATAGCGGCCGTCGCTGCGCCAAGCGTTTCCGCCGGTCCCGATGGTCAGCACGAGCGGGGCCAAATCGGCGTGGGAGGTCAACTGCTGCCGGATCCCACCGCCACCACCGGCGGGGCTGAAATAGCCGCGCGGATCATGGACATACAAGGGGATGCGGATGGCTTCGTCGTAGGCGGCGGCGCCCTTGCCGTGCAGGCCGTGCGAGCCGGCGTAGTCGCCATGGTCGGAGGTGAACACGATCACGGTGTTGTCAGCGACCTCGGGGCGGGTGGCCAATTCGTCGAGCACCCGGCCGATCTGGATGTCGACCTGCTGCTGGAACCAGATGTAGAGGTTGCGCATGTCGATCCACTGCTGATCGGCATCGGGGGTGCGGTAAGGGGCCAGCCCGAACACCGCGGCCGAAACCTGGACCAGCGCCGTCTGCAGGCGGGGCTTGTTGGCAAGTTGGTCGAGGGTTTCGTGGTTGCCGGGCAGGTCGTTGACCCAACGGGGAATGTTGTTCTGCGCCTGGGTGCGTCGCGTCCAACGCGGCCACCACTGGGTGTCGTGCGGGTTGACCAGCGACACCGTGGTACACCACGGGCCCTTGCCCGCGTCGGTGTGATACCAGTTCAGGAACTGGTCGACGATGCGGCTGTCCATCTGCAGCCCCTGCTCGGGCGCCCCATTCGGTGAGGGGTAGGTGCCGCCGTCGAACCCATACACCGACAACCCGCCCGGCGTGTTGTCGGGAGTATGACCCAGATGCCACTTGCCCCACCACGACGTCTGATACCCGTTCTCGCGCAGCATCGACCCCCACGTCGGGAATCCCGGCGCGAGTTCGGACTGTGAGGTGGCCAGGCACCCGGTCTGATGCGAATACAGCCCGGTCAACATCACCCCGCGCGAGGGCGTGCAGTCGTTGGAGGCGGTGTAGTGCTGCTCGAAGGACACCGATTTGCGGCGCAGCCGAGCGATATTCGGCAGGATCGTATCCAGGATCGACTGGTGCGGGAACCACATCGGGCTGCGCATCTCGTCGACGATCACGACCAGAATGTTCGGCTTGTCCGGATCGGCATCCCGGCGCGTGCCGGCGGTGCGGGCCGACGCCGACCCGGTCGAGGCCACCGCTGTCGCCGCGGTGGCCGCCACCGCGCCCGTCCCGAGAAAACCACGCCTACTCAACGACATAACGACTCATCCTTCTCCCGGCGAGCGAACGCCGGCTAGCAAACAGCGAATTCCGAACCAACGACCACCGCGACCTGCGCGACATACCCATTCACCTCTCCCGCGCCCCACCGCCGGCGCCCGGCGGCGCCGACGGTGCCACTGCGAGTAGCGATTTCAGCGCCGCGACAACAGCGGCAACCGCCGCGTCCACGGACAGTCCCTGATCCCGGCGCAGGACCTGCCAGGTCTCCCACGAGGCGGCCGCACATGCCGCTTCCCGCGACGGCGGCTCCAGCCCACCCAACTCCGGCACGATCATCGACAGGTGTGCGCGCAACGCGGCGCGGCTTCGGGTCAACCGCTCGGCAAACACCGGCGACTCGTGTTCCAGCAGCAGTGCCGCGCGACGGGTTCCGCCGATCCGCTCGAACAACCGCGCCCGCAACGCCACCACCTGCTCCACCCGTTCGGCCAGCTCTCCGGTCACCGGCTGCGTCAACAGGCTCCAATGCCGTTGCGCCTGGGTCTCGGCAGCGTCGGTGTGCAGCGTCTCGACATCGGCGAAGTAATGGAACACCGACCGGATGGCCACACCCGCGCGTTCGGCCACCGCCTGCGCGGTCGGTCGCAGCACCCCCTCTTCCATCAGCGCCAACGTGGCATCGATCACCGCCTGCCGGTTGCGGGCCGCCCGCGCCGTACGTCCATCCACGACGGCCAGCCTAAACAAGTTGCATGGAGTATGCAAGATGTTTGGGTAACGAGCGCCCCGCACACTCCCGCCGCTCGTGGAATACCGAGATGCCCTCACGGTGGCACCGACCCAGCCCGCGCGCCAAGTGCTCTTCGCGCTGGCCCGCGGGCTCTACATCCGATTGACCGAGCGCATCGACCTGCTGCGGGTGGTGTTCACCCGAGCACAAACCCATCCCGAGATGCGCGCGCGGCTCGACGAGCTGACCACCGAAGCCCAAACACTGATCACCGGATACCTGCGTGCCCGAATCGACGCAGGAGAACTGCGCGAGGCGCCGGTCGACGCCGCCGCGCGCACCCTGCTGTTCACAGTCGTCATGTCCCGGCTGACCGACACCCCCCTCTCCGAACTCGACCAATCCGTGGACCTGCTGCTGCACGGACTGCTCAACCCGAACACCCAACCGGAATCAGGGCACCCATGACATCACCACAATCGGCACCCGCAACCCATGCGCGCCGCACCAAGCCGCTCGTGGTCGCCGCGACAGTGGCCACCGGACTGTTCGGACCCATTTAGCCCGGACGCACGGGCGCCGGACGGACCTTGTAGCCGCTGTTGATGACGCAGAACCGTCCGCGGTGTCCATCCCCCGGTGGGAACCCGGAATCCCCGGAGTGGACCGCATCCGATACTCTCCGGCATAGTCGTACGGCAACGAATGTCGTTACGCGGGAAGGATATCGACTGATGACGGCGCGGCGCATGGCAGCGATGGTTGCGACAGCGGCGGGAATCGCCGCGGCAGTATGTAGCACGGAACCGGCCCAGGCCGCTCCGCTGCCGCAGGTGACGCCGTTCGGCACCACGCTGTTCACCTTCGGTGACGCGAATTTCTGTGGCGGAGCGATCAGTGTCGGGCTGGAGGCCGCACCGCACGCGCCCGGCCACGTGCTCGCACACGTGACGCCGACCGGATATCTGCACGGCCCCTGTGGAAATCACGTGGCGCTCGGCTGGCTCGGTTCGCAGGGGCTGCGTTCCACGGACGTGTACGTCCACTCCGATACAAGGCCTGGCCACACCGTCACCACGGATCTGTGGGTAGGCAGCGGCGTCGCCAAGGTCATGGCCGACAGCTGGCCGATTCAGGGTTCCTTCGCGGAGTGGTATCTGTACGTGCCGTAGGGAACGAACTGGGGCTGCGGAACGTCGCCTTCGAGGTGCGGGACCTGCGGGCCGCGGTCGACCATGCCGGGGGCGAAGGTTGCGGGCTGGTCGGGGGTATCGGCGAGTACGAGGGCGTGTGGCGGATGGCCTGTGTCCGCGGGCCCGTGACCGACTCCGAGAGTTGACTTTCCGGCTATCCGGTCAGCATTCGGCGCCGGACCCGGGCCGGTCGGGTGCCCGAATCTCAGCTGCTCATGGCGGGAACGGCTTCGAGGTTGCGGTGGGCCAGCAGTTTGGCGGCTGCGTCGGGGGTGATGTTTTCCGTCCGGCTGATCGCGAAGACCTCGCCCAGGGTGTCGCCGATGCCGCGGGTGTGTTCGGTGACCGCGTCCGAGCTCCAGCCGAGTACCTCGTGTCCGATCAGGTGGAAGGCGCCGCCGGCGTTGGCCACGAAGTCGGGTGCGTAGAGGATTCCGCGTTGCTGCAGGACCGCGCCGGCCTCGTCGTCGGCGAGGATGTTGTTGGCGGCGCCTGCCACGGCCCGGGTGTTCAGTTGCCGTGCGACCCGGGCGTCGATGATTCCGCCCATCGCACAGGGCGCGAAGAGGTCCGAGGCGGTCAACAGGACCGCGTCGGTCTCGACGATCGTGTATCCCTGGGCCCGGGCCCTGTCGAGGCGATCCGGATCGGTGTCGGCGACGAGTACGTGCGCGCCCGCCTGCCGGGCGTGGGCGGCGACGCCGGATCCCACGGCCCCGATGCCCTGCACGAGCACCGCGCGCCCGGACAGCTCGCCCAGCCCTGCGTGCCGGGCCGTGGCCTTCATCGCCTCGAAGACGCCCAGCGCGGTGTTGTCGGCGCTGGAGCCGGCGCCACCGCGTTCGACGGAGCGGCCGAAGGCGAATTTCGTTGTGTCGCTGAGGATGTCCATATCGGCGGAGTTGGTGTTCATATCGGGGCCGGTCCAGTAGTTGCCGTCCAGCTTCTGGATGTTCTCCGCGTGCAGGCGCAGGATCCGCTGCCAGGTCGCGTCGTCGAGATCCCGGCGCGGTGCGGGCAACGCGATCACCGACTTCCCGCCGCCCATCGGCAGGCCGCTGACCGCCATCTTGAGCGTCATCGCACCGGCGAGCCGGCCGACGTCGGCGAAGGCGTCGGCCAGGTCCGCGTACTGCACGGCCCGGGTGCCGCCCGTCGCGGGTCCCAGGCGGGTCGAGTCGAGCCGGATGATGAAGAACGCGCCGGTTTCCGCGTCGTGCCGGGTGAGCGTGAGTTCGCCGTCCCACCGCAGGGCGTTGTGGAGATCCATCGTTCGAACCTTTCGATGTGTGTGGACCGGTCCGCACCGGACCGGGGAGTCACCAATGGGCGTGCAACGGTTTGCCGGCCAGCGCGAGCATTGCCTCGCCGAGGGCCTCGTGCTGGCTGGGGTGGGCATGCAGGAAGGGGGCGACGTCGGATGCCAGCGCTTCCCAGCCGACGGTGAGCTGGGCCTCGCCGATGAGTTCGCCGACGCGGTCGCCGACCATGTGGACCCCCACGACCGGACCGTCCTGATCCGGGCCGCCGGCGCGGACCACCTTGATTGCGCCGGTGGTCTTCAGGATCTGACTCTTGGCGTTGCCGGCCAGGTCGTAGGTGACTGTTGTTGCGGCACCGTACCGTTCGTGTGCGGCGGCCTCGGTCAGGCCCACCGAAGCGACCTCCGGATGCGAATATGTCACCCGGGGGACGAGGTGATCGGCCGTGGGGGTGGGAGTCAGGCCCGCGATTGTTTCGGCGGCGACGATGCCGTGCTGAAAACCCCGGTGCGCCAGCTGCGGTCCGGGCACGATATCCCCGACCGCGTACACGCCGTCGACCGATGTCCGCTGGTGCGGATCGGTGACGACGAAGCCGCGATCGAGCTCGATGCCGTTGTCTTCCAGTCCGATTCCGTCGGTGCGCGGGGCGCGGCCGACGGCCACCAGCAGCAGATCGGCGGCGATGCTCCGGCCGTCGGCGAGGTCCACCGTCACACCGGTATCGGTGGGTTTGGCCTCGGCGAGTTCGGCGGCGGTCAGTATGGTGATGCCGCGGCGGCGGAAAGCCCGCGTGAGTTGTTCGGAGCACCAGGGGTCTTCCGTGGCCAGGATGTGTGGGAGTGCCTCGACCACAGTGACCTGAGCGCCCATCGAGGCCCAGGCGCTGGCGAATTCGATGCCGATGACGCCGCCGCCGAGGACAACGGCCGTGCCGGGTACGAAGTCGAGGTTCAATGCTTCGTCGCTGGTAATGATTCTGGACCCCAAGGGAATTCCCGGGATCGATCGCGCGCGGGATCCGGTTGCCAGCACCACCGCTGTGCCTGTCAGATGAGTACCGGCGACTTCGATAGTGTGCGCGTCGACCAGACGTCCGTGTCCGGAGACGACCTCGATGCCGTGGCCGCCGACCAGGCCGGTCAGCCCCGTATACAGGCGGTCGATCACGGAGTTCTTGTACTCGTGCAATGCGGCGACATCGACGCCGGAGAACTGTGAGAGAACACCGAATGCCGCACCGGCGCGGACATTTTCGACTATCTCCGCGGTGTGCAGGATCGCCTTGGCCGGCACGCAGCCCCGGTGCAGGCAGGTGCCGCCGAGCTTCTCGGCCTCCACGATCGTGACCGACAGGCCCAGTTGCGCCGCGCGCAGCGCGCACGCGTACCCGCCGGGCCCGCCGCCCAGAATCAGCACGTCGCTGTGCGAGCCCGGCATCACAGCCTCCCCAGCGCGGCGATCGGGTGCTCGAGATAGTCCGCGAACAGGCGCAGGAATCCGCCGGCACTGCCGCCGTCGCACACCCGGTGATCGAAACTCAGCGACACCTGGCCGACCGTGCGGATCGCGAGCTGCCCGTCCACGACCCAGGGTTTGTCGATGAAACGTCCGACGCCCAGGATCGCGGCCTCGGGGTAGTTGATGATCGGTGTCGACCCGTCCACCCCGAAGACGCCGTAGTTGTTGAGGGTGAACGTACTTCCGCTCAGCCGGGCGGGGGGTAGTTTGCCCTCGCGCGCCAGCGTGGTCGTCTCGGCGAGCTGCCGCGCGAGTTCGGCCGTGGAGAGGCGGTCGGCGTACTCGATCACCGGCACCACCAGGCCCCTGGGGGTTTGCGCCGCGATGCCTAGGTGGACGTGCCCGAAGCGGACGATCTCTTCGCGCCCGAGGTCCACGGTCGCGTTCAGCTCGGGGAATTGCGCGAGGGCGGCCAGGGCCAGCCGCGCGAGGAGCGCGAACACGCTCACCTGCTCGTCGGCGGGAAGCGCCGCGTTGATCGCGCGGCGGGCGGTGAAGAATTCGGTGGCGTCCACGTCCACCCAGGTGGTGGCGTCCGGGATTTCGCGGCGGCTGGCCGTGAGTTTGTCGGCGACCGTCTTGCGCAGTCCCCGCAACGGAATCCGGGCGTCCTCGCGGTGGTCGCCGCTCGGTCGCGGCGGCACGGTATCTCGTTGTGAGATGGCCGCATCGATGTCGGCGCGAGTGATCACCCCGCCCGGGCCGGAACCGTGCAGGCGGGCGACCTCGATCCCGTTGCACCTGGCCAGATTGCGCACGATGGGTGAAACAACCCGTGGCGCAGTGTCATTCGATGCGATCCGGGTGGGTGTCGGTGCGGGCAGCGATGTGGGCGACGAAGCGGACGGTGCGCCGGATCCACCCCCCGCTACGGCCGGTGTCACGCGCCGGCGGCGTCGAGGACTGTGGCCGGTCCCATATCCGATGAGCACGTTTCCCGACCCGGCCTGCTCCTCGACGCGATGCCGTTCGTGCGTCATGTCGTCCCCTCCGTCCAGGCCCGCGGTCGTGTCCTCGACGGTGATCAGCGGCGTGCCCACCTGCCGGACTTCCCCTGGCGCTCCGTGCAATTCGACGACGACACCACCGATCGGGCAGGGCACCTCCACCGCGGCCTTGGCGGTCTCGACCTCGACGATCGCCTGATCGACCGCGACGGTGTCGCCGACTTTCACCTTCCACTCCAGGATCTCGGCCTCCTGGAGTCCCTCACCGAGGTCGGGAAGCCGGAATATGCGGCCGCTCATGCGCTCACCGCCCACCGGGTATCGATGTCGCCCCGCCACTGCAGGCGATCGATCGCGTCCAGGATGCGGTCGACATCGGGCAGATGCAGATGTTCCAGCTTCGGCGCCGGGTACGGAATGTCGAAGCCGCTGACCCGCAACACCGGCGCGTGCAGCGAATGGAAGCAGCGCTCCTGCACGCGGGCGGCGATCTCGGCCCCGACCCCCGCGAAACCCTGCGCCTCCTGAACCACCAGGCAGCGGCCCGTCTTTCGCACCGACGCCGCGACCGTCGCGTCGTCGAACGGCACGATCGACCGCAGGTCGATCACCTCGACCTCACACCCCTCCCCCGCGGCGGCCTCGGCCGCCTCCAGCGCGACCGCGACCGAGGGGCCGTAGGCGACGACCGTCACGTCACTACCGGTGCGCCGCACCGCGGCCTCGCCGAGGGGCCGTCCCGTCGACAGGTCGACCTCCGCTCGGGAGAAGTACAGGCGCTTGGGCTCCAGGAAGATCACCGGGTCCGGATCGTCGATCGCGTGCCGCAGCAGGGTGTAGGCGTCGCCGACGGTGGCCGGAGTCACCACCTTCAGTCCGGGAGTGTGGGCGTAGTAGCCCTCGCTCGAATCACAGTGGTGCTCAACGCCTCCGATGCCGCCGGCGAACGGGACGCGGATCACCATCGGCGCGGACAACGTCCCGCGGGTTCGGTTGCGGATCTTGGCGACGTGCGAGACGACCTGTTCGAACGCCGGATAGGCGAAGGCGTCGAACTGCATCTCCACCACCGGCCGGAACCCGGACATCGCCATGCCCAGGGCGAATCCGACGATGCCGGACTCGGCCAACGGTGTGTCGTAGCACCGATTCTCGCCGAATTCCCGGGTCAGTCCGTCCGTGACGCGGAAGACGCCGCCCAGGGCGCCGACGTCCTCGCCGAAGACGACCACGCGGTCGTCGGCGGCCAGCGCATCCCGCAGCGCGGCGTTCAGCGCCTGAGCCATGCTGATCTGGGGCATCGGTCAGTCCTCCGGGGTTTGCGCGGCCTGTTCAGCCCGCATCTGGGTGAGCTGCTCGCGCAGTTGTGGAGTCGGTTCGGCGAATACGTGCCGGAACAGCTCGTCGGGGTCGGCGGGCCGGTCCACGTTCATCCGCCGCCGCAACGTGGCGGCCTCGTCCTCCGCCGTGGCGGCCACCGCGCTGACGAAGTCGTCATCGATCGCACCGAGCTCGCGCAGGTAGGTTTCCAACCGCGACAACGGATCCCGGGCCAGCCACTCCCGCACCTCGTCCTCGGCGCGGTATCGCGTCGCGTCATCGGCGTTGGTGTGCGCGTCGATCCGATAGGTGTGGGCCTCGATCAGATACGGCCCGCGGCCCGCGCGCGCGTACCGGACCGCCTCGTCCAGCACCGCCAGCATCGCAATCGGATCATTGCCGTCGACCTGCTCGCCGGCGATGCCGTATCCGATCCCCTTGTGCGCCAACGACGGCGCGACCGACTGCCGGGCGAGCGGAACACTGATGGCAAACCCGTTGTTCTGCACCAGAAACACCACCGGAGCGCCGAAGACCGCCGCGAAATTCAGCGCCTCGTGGAAATCGCCCTCGCTGGTGGCGCCGTCACCACACAGCGCCAGCGCGACGGTGTCCCGGCCCTGCCGCGCCTCCCCGTAAGCCAGGCCCGCCGCGTGCAGTAACTGGGTGGCCAGCGGCGTGCACTGCGGCGCACACCGGGTGGCGACCGGATCGTAACCGCAGTGCCAGTCCCCGGCCAGCAATGTCAGCACCTCCACCGGATCGACACCACGAGCGGTGAGCGCGACGGCATCGCGATACGTCGGGAACAACCAATCCGACGACCGCAGGCACAGCGCCGCCGCGATCTGGCACGCCTCCTGACCGCGGGAGGACGGATACACCGCCAACCGGCCCTGCTTGGTCAGCGCGGTCGCCTGCCGATCGAACCTTCTGCCCAGCACCATCCCGCGATACATGTCGACGAGCCGGTCCCTGTCCGGCAGCGAATATCGGTCCGCGCCATCGCAACTCTCGCTTGGCTTGCCGTCCGGTTCCAGAAATCGCACCGGACGCTCGCCGGGCAGCAACCGCTCATATCGCCGGATATTCGGCGGATCGACGACCGTCACCTCTACCTCCACATCAATTTGTATAGATGTTCGCGACTGCGGCGGCGATGTGCCAAGCGATTGATTGAAGGAGCAGACGATTTGCCATACAATCACTCTCGTCTGAACACAATGACCACGAATGGTCGCATCGGTACTCTCTGGATGGTCACATGGCACACGAACCGGAAGCCGGTCATGACCTCGACGTCATCGATCGGCGCATCATCCACGAGTTGGTGAACGACGGTCGGATTTCGGTTCGAGAGCTGGCCGAGCGCGTGCATATATCGCGGGCACACGCCTATACGAGGCTGGACCGGCTACAGCACGAGGGGATCCTGGGCGGGTTCACCATCCGGATCGCGCACGAGCGGGCGGGGCTGGGCGCGTCGGCCTACGTCGGGCTGTCGATCGATCAGGGCGCCTGGAAGCGCATCTCGGCGCGGCTGCGCACGCTGCCCTTCGTCGAGCATTTCTCGCTGCTGGGCGGCGATTTCGACGTTCTGGTGCTGGTGCGCGCCCCGAACAACCATATCCTGCGAGACCTGGTGCTGGACACGCTGCACACACTGGAGGGCGTGCGGTCGACGAAGACCTGGCTGATCTACGAGGAGGACAACGGGCCCGGCCCGGCGTGGGTGTGAACAGTGCGGCGACCACATTCGCCGTGCTCGTCCGAGACACCGTGTCACCGGCAACGACGGCGGACTCCCTCCGCCTCGAATATCCCGCTGCCCGTGATTCGCGTCGGAGATTAATAGCAAATACGCACAAGTAATACCGCCCGCATCGGGCGAACCGGGCGGTTGCCGGAGCACACGAAAGACCGACCGAGCGCACGGCGGCGCACCATTCGAACGGCGCGCCGGAAGGTCCGGACGCGGGCTCCGGAAATGTATTCAATTGGCGGGAAGAATTATGGGTGTCCCACAGCTCCCGGCATTGAGCGAATGGGCGAGCGGGCTCTTCAGGCGCCGCGGTGGTCGATCAGGCGGCGCGCCTTTCCCGTCGACCTTTCCAGCGCACCGGGTTCGACCAGGTCGATCTCGACAGTGACGCCGATGCGGGCCTTGATCTGCCGGGCCAGATCGGTTGCGGCGGCGGCACGTTGGTCCGGGTGGACGCCGTAGGCCGCCTCGACTCTGACCGTCAGCGCGTCCATGCGCTCGCGGCGGTGTAGGACGCATTCGAACTGCGGGGCCAGGGCGGGGACGGTCAGGATGATCTCCTCGATCTGGGTGGGAAAGAGGTTGACCCCGCGCAGGATGATCATGTCGTCGCTGCGGCCGGTGATCTTCTTCATCCGGCGCATGGTGCGCGCGGTGCCGGGCAGCAGTCCGGTCAGATCCCTGGTGCGATAACGGATCACCGGCATCGCCTCCTTGGTCAGCGAGGTGAAGACCAGCTCGCCGTCCGCGCCGTCGGGCAGCACCTCGCCGGTGGCCGGATCGATGATCTCGGGATAGAAGTGGTCCTCCCAGACGTGCAGGCCGTCTTTGGTTTCCACGCATTCCATCGCCACTCCGGGACCGATGACCTCGGACAGGCCGTAGATGTCCACGGCGTCGATATTCAGCCGGTTTTCGAGCTCGGTGCGCATCTGCTCGGTCCACGGCTCGGCCCCGAACACCCCGACGCGCAGCGAGGTGGCCCGCGGGTCGATGCCCTGCGCGGTCATCGCGTCGAGGATGGTGAGCATGTAGGACGGTGTCACCATGATGGCGTCGGGCCGGAAGTCCTCGATGAGCCGAACCTGGCGTTCGGTCATGCCGCCGGACATCGGAATCACGGTGCAGCCCAGTCGTTCCGCCCCGTAGTGGGCGCCGAGGCCGCCGGTGAACAGGCCGTAGCCGTAGGCGATGTGCACGGTGTCGGTGGGCCGTACGCCGCCCGCGCGCAGGCTGCGGGCGATCAGGTCCGCCCAGTTGCTCAGGTCGTTCGCGGTGTAGCCGACCACGGTCGGCTGCCCGGTCGTGCCCGAGGAGGCGTGGATGCGCGAAACCTGGTGGCGGGGAACGGCGAACATGCCGAACGGATAGTTCGCGCGCAGGTCGGCCTTGGTGGTGAAGGGGAACTTCGCCAGATCCGGCAGGTCCCTCAGGTCGGTGGGATGCACGCCCGCGGCGTCGAACGCCGCGCGATAGTGCGGGACATTGTCGTAGGCGTGGCGCAGCGACCATCGCAATCGTTCCAGCTGCAGCGTCGAAATGCGGTCGCGAGAGGCGAATTCGATGCCCGATTCGGACGAGGAAGCAAGGGTGCTGGTCATGATATGGCTCCGGGGTCAGGCATCGAAGTCGACGGTGATCGACTCGCCGACGGGATAGGTCTGGCAGGTCAGGACGAATCCGGCCGCCACCTCGTCGTCCTCGAGGGCGTAGTTGCGGCGCAGGTCCACCTCGCCCGCGGTGACCCGGGCGCGGCAGGTGCCGC
This sequence comes from Nocardia albiluteola, assembly GCF_018860155.1. Taxonomy (GTDB): domain Bacteria; phylum Actinomycetota; class Actinomycetes; order Mycobacteriales; family Mycobacteriaceae; genus Nocardia; species Nocardia albiluteola. The sequence goes on along the minus strand of NZ_JAHKNI010000003.1, from coordinate 542,587 downwards.
AGACCCCGCCCTTACAGGCGAAGGGCAGATCGGAGCGGATCCGCTCGGCCGCGTCCAGGATGGTAGCGTCGCGGGGCAGCTGCCCGGTGGTGCTGCGGCCGTCCAGCACGAGCGTCACCGTGCTGACGGGGCCCGCGGCGCCGGTCTCGCGGTGTTCGTGCTGCGGGGGCGGCGCGTCCTCGACGTAGAACAGTTCGCTGTGCACGCGATCGCGGCCGATCTCGAACTCGGCCAGCACATCCCGGGCGTCGGTGACCATCCCGTGCGGCCCGCACAGCCACACGTGGTCGATATCGGCGATCGGCACGACGGCGTTCACGATGGCGCGCAGCCGGTCGGCATCCAGTCGGCCGCTGAACAATTCGACATCCCGCGGCTCGCGCGACAGCACGTGCACGACCTCGAACCGGGCGTGGTGACGATCCTTGAGGTCGGCGATCTCCTCGGCGAACATGACCGAGCCCACGCGCCGATTGCCGTACAGGAGAGTGACTTCGGTGTCCGGATTCTCCAGCATCGAGCTCGCGATCGACAGCATCGGGGTGATGCCCGATCCGGCGGCGATCAGCAGGTGGCGCCCGCCCGCGGCGGGATCGGCGGCGAAGGCGCCACCGGGCGGCTGCACGTCGATGCGGTCGCCGGCCGCGACCTCGCGCACCAGCCAGGTCGAGAACAATCCGCCCGGCACCTCCCGGACCCCGACCCGCGGCGCCGCACCGACCGGCGCGCAGATCGAATACGAGCGGCGGTGTTCGACGCCGTCCACGGTGCGGCGCAGGGTCAGCGACTGCCCCGCGCGAAAGCTGAACTCCCGGGCCAGTTTCGGGGGAATGTCGAAGGTGACCGCCACCGCGTCGTCGCACAGCCGTTCCACATCGGCGACGCGCAACGAGTGAAACCTCCGGTCGCGGGCAGGGCCCGGGGACGGCGTGAGGCGGGCTGGTGCGGTCATCTCAGATTTCCTTGATGTGATCGAAGGGCTCCCCGCAGGCCCGGCAGCGATAGTGGGCCTTGCACAGGGTGGACCCGAATTCGGAGACCAGGTGGGTGTCCCGGGCGCCGCACTGCGGGCAGACCAGCTCTCGCGGCGGGGAGGTCAGGGTCAGCGGCACGGGGCCCGAACCGCGGCGCGGCGCGGGTCCCGGCGCGGAGTAGCCGTACTCGCGGAGTTTGCGCCGCCCGTCGGCGGTGATCCAGTCGCTGCTCCAGGCCGGAGACAGCGCCGTGTCGACGCGGACGTCGCCGAAACCGTTGCGGCGCAGCGCCGCGGCGATATCCGCACGCATCGCGGCGATCGCCGGGCAGCCCGAATACGTGGGCGTGATCGTCACGAGAACCGCTCCCCCGCCGGCGATCTCGACGCCGCGCACGATCCCCAGATCGGCGAGGGTCAGCATCGGCATCTCCGGATCGAGGACCGATTCGACCAGCTCGCGAGCCCTGGCCGCGGCGGCGATGCTCACCACCTCCCGTCGGGATGCGCCCGTGCCACACATTGCATCTCGGCCAGCAGCGGACCCAGCGCCTCGGTGTGCACCCCGTCCCGGCCCGCCCGGCCGGCCAGGGTCCCGGCGGCCGCGCCTTCGGGGGCATCGAGTTCGGCCGCGTGCAGGACCTGCCGCAGGATATCGTCGAATTCGGTGCGGACCGCGCTCGGATCGACCGCGATGCCGGCGGCGGCGAGGGTCCGCTCGACGGCGGCCGGGACGAACAACTCGGACACGTAGGGCCAGACGAATTCGAGCGCCTCGCGCATGCGTCGCCGCGATTCGGTTGTCCCGCAACCGAGGGTCACCGTCCACCGGGCCGCGTGGTCACGGTGATACGTGAGCTCCTTCGCGCCCTTGTCCGCGACGGCGGCAAGCACCGGGTCGCGCGAATCACGCAGGCGCTCCAGGACGGCCAGCCGCCAGGTCGAGAAGATCAGCGACCGGACGATGGTGCGGGCGAAATCGCCGTTGCCGATCTCCACCAGCCGCACGCACCGGAATTCGCGCTCGGCGCGGAAGAAGGCCAGCGCGTCCTCGGCGGGCACGGGCGAGGACGCGGGAAGCGCCGGGACGCATCCGGGGTCGGCGGCGGCCGCGCGGGCCAGCAGCAGGCGGGCCTGACCGAGCAGGTCGAGCCCGATGTTCAGCAGGGCCACCTCCTGCTCCAATTCCGGTGCGCGCGCGGCCCACTGGGCGAATCGCTGCGCCGCGATCAGGGCGTCGTCGCCGAGCATCAGGCAGTACCGTGCCAGGGCCACCGGGTCGGCATCGGCGGGGACGGTGGTGTCCACACCGGCCAGGGGGTCCTCGAAGTCGGTCCCGAACGCCCAGCGGCCGTGCTCGTCGGCGTCGACGAGGCCGCCGTAGGCGTTGTCGTGGTCGATCATGCTGGCGCCCTTCACATGTGGGGGACGTGGTCGGGAATGTCGTAGAAGGTCGGGTGCCGGTAGACCTTGTCGCCGCTGGGCGCGAAGTACGGATCCTTCTCCGACGGGCTGGTGGCCACGATCGAATTCGACGGCACCACCCAGATGCTCACGCCCTCGTTGCGGCGGGTGTAGACGTCGCGGGCGTGCCGCAGCGCCATCTCGTCGTCCGCGGCGTGCAGCGAGCCCACGTGCACGTGGTTCAGGCCGCGCTTGCCGCGCACGAACACCTCGTACAGCGGCCACCGCGCCTCGACGGGGTGCTCGGTCATTGTGTGGGTTCCTTTCGCTCCCGCGCCGCGAAGGCCACGGCAGCCTCCCGCACCCAGGCGCCCTCCTCATGGGCGGTGCGGCGGTTGGTGATTCGTTCCACGTTGCAGGGACCGTTGCCCTTCAGCACGGCCCCGAATTCGGCCCAGTCCGGCACACCGAAGTCGTAGGCCTCGCGTTCGGCGTTCCAGGCCAGGTCCGGGTCGGGCAGTGTGACGCCCAGCGCCTGCGCCTGCGGCACGGTCATGTCGACGAATCGCTGGCGCAGTTCGTCATTGGTGTTGCGCTTGACGCGCCAGGCCATGGATCGCGCGGTGTTGGGCGAGTCGGCATCGGGTGGGCCGAACATCATCAGCGACGGCCACCACCAGCGGTCCACCGACTCCTGCACCATCGCCCGCTGCTCGTCGGTGCCGCGCATCATCGTCATCAGCAGCTCGTAGCCCTGGCGCTGATGGAACGACTCCTCCTTGCAGATCCGGATCATGGCCCGCGCGTACGGCCCGAAACTGCTGCGGCACAACGGAACCTGATTACAGATCGCGGCGCCGTCGACGAGCCAGCCGATCACGCCGACATCAGCGTAGGTCAGGGTCGGGTAGTTGAAGATCGAGGAGTACTTCTGGGTGCCCGCGATCAGCCGCCGGGTCAGCTCCGCCCGATCCGCGCCGAGGGTCTCCGCCGCCGAATACAGGTAGAGTCCGTGCCCGGCCTCGTCCTGCACCTTGGCCATCAGAATGGCCTTGCGCCGCAACGAGGGTGCGCGGGTGAGCCAGTTGCCCTCCGGCTGCATGCCGATGATCTCCGAGTGGGCGTGCTGGGCGATCTGGCGGATCAGCGTCGCACGGTAGCCCTCGGGCATCCAGTCGCGCGGTTCGATGCGCTGCTCGCGGGCGATCGTGGCGTCGAACTCGTGTTCCAGGTCGGTCTCGGAACAGGCGGGGGCTGCTGACATCCTGCTCACCGGCCTTCGAAGACCGGTCGCGTCTTGGACAGGAACGCCTCGACTGCCGCGGCGTGATCGCGGGTGGCCCCCAGCGCCTCCTGCGCCAGGCGTTCGCGTTCCAGCGCCTCGTCCAGGCCCGGCGCGGCGGCCCGCACCAGCCGCTTCACCTGCCGGTATGCCGCGGTGGGGCCGGTGGCCAGGGTGCTCGCGAGCTGCTCGGCGGCGGTCTCGACCTCGGTGTCGTCGACCACGCGGTGGACCAGACCCCACGCCGCCGCCTCGGCGGCGGTGAACCGGTCGCCGAGCAGCATCAGCCCGGTGGCGCGGCTGACGCCCAGCGCCTGGACCAGCGCGTGACTGAGCCCGGAGTCGCTGGCCAGGCCGATCCCGGTGAAGGCGGTGGCGAACTTCGCTCCGGCGCCGGCGACCCGGATATCCCCGGCCAGCGCCAGGCCGAGTCCCGCGCCGACGCAGGCGCCGCGGATGGCCACCACGACCGGGACGGTGAGCGCACTCAGCGCCGCGATCACCGGGTTGTAGTGCTCGCCCACGGTGCGCATGGCCGTGGCGGGGTCCGCCCGCAGCCCCTCGACGTGCTCGGCCAGGTCCTGGCCGACGCAGAAGTTCCGGCCCGCCGCGGTGAGCAGCACGGCCCGTACATCCTCGTCCGCGGCCACGTCCCGCAGGGCCGCCAGCAGCGCCTGCTTGGCCGGGACATCCAGGGCGTTCGATGCCTCGGCGCGGGCGAGGGTGATCCTGGCCAGTCCGCTGTCGATGTGCAGCCCGATGGTGCCGGTATTCGACGTCACCGCGGTCCTCCTAACGATGGGTCCGGGCCGATCGCCCGCTCCGCGTACTCTCGAATTATTAACCGAACATTCGGTCAGTATCAAGCCCAATGCACATCGATCGCACGCCGATGGGTCAAGATAGACCCATGACAACGGAGCGCGCGGTCAACCGCACTGGACGTCCCGGCCGGCCCGGATACGACCTGGACTCCCTGCTGTCGGTGGCCGTGAAGGTGTTCAACGACAAGGGCTACGACGCCACCAGCATGGAGACGCTCGCCGGGCGCCTGGGCATCGCCAAATCCGCGATCTACCACCATGTTTCGGGTAAGGCGGAGCTGCTGGAGCTGGCGCTGTCGCGGGCGCTGAACGGCCTGTTCGCGGCCACGGTCGAGGAGCGCGCGGTCACCGGCCGCTCCATCGACCGGCTGGAGTACGTGGTGCGGCGCAGCGTGGAAATCCTGGTCGCCGAACTGCCCTACGTCACGCTGCTGCTGCGAGTGCGGGGCAATACCGCGGTCGAGAAGCGGGCGCTGGCCCGCCGCCGGGAGTTCGACACCTTCGTCGCGGGCCTGGTCGAGGCCGCCGCCGCGGAGGGCGATCTGGCGCAGGACCTCGATCCCGCCCTGGTCAGCCGGCTCGTCTGGGGCATGATCAATTCCCTGGTCGAGTGGTATCGCCCCCGCGGCGACAACTCCGCGGACGAAATCGCCGACGCCATCGTGACAATGGTGTTCCACGGCCTGCGGCGCCCCGCGACCGGCGCCTGCTGATTCCCGCCGCCCTTGACAGGGGAAGGCCTCCTCACCGATCGTAATTACCGACCGAATGTTCAGTTGATCGGAGATGTGATGACCCCATTGCTGCACAGCTACGCGGCCGGCCGCTGGTACACCGCGCCCGACGAGGGCACGCCGCTGCACAGCGCCGTGGACGGCAGCGTCGTGGCCCGCATCTCCGCCACCGGCCTGGATGTCGCGGGCATGGTCGAGCACGCGCGCGCCGTCGGCGGTCCGGCGCTGGCCGCGCTGACCTTCCACGGGCGGGCCGCGGCGCTCAAGGCCCTGGCCCTGCGGCTGCTGGAGCACAAAGACGAGTTCTACGCGCTGTCCACCGCGACCGGCGCGACGTCGCGCGATTCGGCCGTCGACATCGACGGCGGCATCGGCACCCTGCTCAGCTACGCGAGCAAGGCGCGCCGCGAGCTGCCCAACGACACCGTCTACCTGGACGGCCCGGCCGAGCAGCTGGGTAAGCGGGGAACCTTTGCCGGACAGCACATCTACACCTCGCGGCGCGGAGTCGCGGTGCAGATCAACGCGTTCAACTTCCCGGTGTGGGGGTTTCTCGAGAAGCTGGCCCCGGCGTTCATCGCCGGGGTGCCCTCGATCGTCAAGCCCGCCAGCCAGACCGCGTATCTCACCGAGCTCGTCGTCCGGCGGATCATCGAATCCGGCCTGCTGCCCGAGGGTTCCCTGCAGCTGGTGTGCGGCGGCACCGGGGACCTGCTGGACCACCTGGGCGGCCAGGACTCGGTCGCGTTCACCGGCTCCGCCGACACCGCCGCCCTGCTGCGCGCCCACCCCGCGGTACTGCACAACGGGGTGTCCTTCAACGCCGAGGCCGACTCGCTCAACGCCTCGATTCTGGGCGCCGACGTGACCCCCGAGAGCCCCGAATTCGCCTTGTTCGTCAAGCAACTCGTGACCGAGATGACCGTCAAGGCCGGTCAGAAGTGCACCGCCATCCGCCGCGCCCTGGTCCCCGAGGCGCTCGTCGACGCCGTCATCGCGGCCGCCTCCGAGCGGCTCGCCAAGGTGGTCGTCGGCGCACCCGACGCCGACGGCGTGACGATGGGCGCGCTGGCGAGCCTCGACCAGCGCGAGGAGGTCCGCAAGTCCGTGCGCGCCCTGGCCAAGACCTCGCAGATCGTCTTCGGCGACCCGGATGCCGTGGCGGTCACCGGCGCCGACCAGAACACCGGCGCGTTCATCTCGCCGATCCTGTTGCGCTGCACCGACCACGACGCGATCGAACCCCACGAGGTCGAGGCGTTCGGCCCCGTCAGCACGATCATCGGCTACCGCGACACCGCCGACGTCATCGAGCTGGCCGCCCGCGGCAAGGGCAGCCTCGTCGCATCGATCGTCACCGCCGACACCGGCATGGCCCGCGAGATCGTCCTCGGGCTCGCGCCCTACCATGGCCGAATCCTGGTGCTGGACACCGAGGATGCCAAGGAGTCCACCGGGCACGGCTCGCCGCTGCCGGTGCTCGTGCACGGCGGACCGGGCCGCGCCGGAGGCGGGGAGGAACTCGGCGGCATCCGGGGCGTGCTGCATCACATGCAGCGCACCGCGATCCAGGGCACCCCCGCCGTGCTCACCGCGGTCGGCCGCCGCTGGGTCACCGGCGCCGAGCGGGTGTCGGGCCAGGTGCATCCGTTCCGCAAGAACCTGGCCGAACTGCGCCTGGGCGACACCATCGTCAACGGGCCCCGCCCGGTCACCCTGGCCGATATCGAACACTTCGCCGAATTCACCGGCGACACCTTCTACGCACACACGGATCCCGTTGCCGCGGCGGCCAATCCGCTCTTCGGCGGCATCGTCGCACACGGCTACCTCGTCGTCTCCCTGGCCGCGGGGCTGTTCGTCGACCCCGCGCCCGGTCCCGTGCTGGCCAACTTCGGCGTCGACAACCTGCGCTTCCTGACTCCCGTCAAGGCCGAGGACGCGCTCACGGTCACCCTGACCGCCAAGCAGATCACCCCGCGCGCGGGCGCGAACTACGGCGAGGTGCGCTGGGACGCCACCGTCACCAACCAGCACGACCAGCCCGTGGCCACCTATGACGTCCTCACCCTCGTCGCCAAGCCCGAAGGAGATGCCCAGTGACATACCAGATTTCGGTCTGCTACGGACACCCCGACGATCCCGCCGCATTCGAGGAGCACTACCGCTCGACCCATCTCCCCCTGCTGGCGAAGGTGCCCGCGGTCGCCGCGGCCACCTACGGCCGCTGCCGATCCCTGGACGGCTCGGCCACCGAGTTCTACGCCGTCGCCCACATCGTCTTCGACACCGAGGAGGACCTGCAGCGGGCGCTCGCCTCGCCGGAGATGCGGGCCACCGGCAAGGATGTCCGCAACTTCGCCACCGGCGGAGCCACCATGTATCTGCAGGAACTGGAGACCACCCGATGATGCCCCGCAGGGGCACGCGGGCGAACGCGGCCCGGGGGGCACGATGACGACGGTGGACGATCCGGCCTGCGAGCATGCCCGGCGAATGTTCGCCGCCGACAACGCATCCCGGGCACTGGGGATCGAGATCACCGAAATGCGCCCGGGCTACGCCGCCACCACCATGACCGTCACGGACCACATGGTCAACGGCTACGCAATCACCCACGGCGGCTACGTATTCCTACTCGCGGACACCACCTTCGCCCTGGCCTGCAACAGCTTCGGGCAGACCGCGGTCGCCGCCCACGCCGACATCCGATTCCTGCGCCCCACCCGCGCCGGCGACACCCTCACCGCCGTCGCGAACATGCGCAACCGGCACGGCCGCAACGGAATCTACGACGTGACGGTCACCGGCCCGGACGGCGCCATCGCCGAATTCCGCGGCGACAGCAGAGTAGTACGGGCCGGCTGACCACGGGCCGCCGTCACAACCTGCGGGATGCTTTCGCTGGCTAGGGCGGGGTTATGGCGCTGGCGCTGATGGATGGCGGGCCAGATCGATTTCTACGATGATCCCGTCTGATCGAATCGGCAGCGGACGCGGCAGCCACCCTATTCAACGCTGCGGCGCCGGGGCGCAATGCGTATGGCTCCGCCGGCTGAACGCGAGACCCGCAGTGCACCAACGAGTTCTACTCGACCGGAGGCGGCATCGGCACGGTGCGGTAGCCGCAGGTGAGTACTTCGGAGGTGATGGGATCGGCCAATTCGACGCGCCAGGAGTCACCGAACTGGTCGACTCCGGGCAGCATCGAGATGGTGCCCGAAATCAGCACCGTGCCAGGGGTGTTCGCGCCGCGGTCGGCCAGAAACGACAGCCAGTGAGTGGGTGAGAGCAGGTCGGCGAGGGTGCCGGTCTGGATCAGCTCCTCGGTGTCGCCGCGGCCGACCCAGGCCCGCAGCGTCAGCTCGTCGAGATGGTCCGCGACCTCCGAAAGGCGCCAAGCGCGGGCGCCGAGCACGTCGGGCGCGGCGTTCTTGCTCCAGGCCACGCCGTGGGCCTCCAGGGCGCGGTCGGTATGGTCGCAGGCGACGGTGAGCAGGGTGTCGCGCTCGGTGACGACAAGCGCCCATTCGGCCTCGCCGGAGGTGCGGCCGTGCTGCACGAACACCTCGCCGGTCTGCTGCGCCAGGTAGGGGGCGATCGGATAGAGCGTCGGGGTGGTCTGCGGCGCCGGGACGCCTAGTTCGGCCAGTTCCGCGATGTGCGCGGCGACCTCATCCTGCCGGCGGCCGGCGTATCCCGCGTTGTAGAGCGAGGTGACCGTGACGTGGTCGGTGGTGCCGTCGGGCAGGGCGAAGGCGAGCTGGGACATTCGGGCGGTGCTCCTTCCGGGGTGCGGCGCGAGCCCTCGAGCAGCGAGTTTCGACTAGGGGCTTGCGCATATGTCTTGTATACAGCAAGTATATTCTGCGTACAACGGCCGTGACCCGGGGCACACCCGGCGCGGTGCACATCCGTAAGGAGCGTCATGACGGCAGATTCACCCGCGGCGGCGGACCGGATACCCGCTGCGCCCGGGCCCAGCGCACTCGCGCGCGCGTTCGCGGCCAGCCTGACGGGCACCGCGCTGGAGTGGTACGACTTCGCGATCTACTCCGCCGCCTCGGCGCTGGTGTTTCCGCAGGTGTTCTTTCCGAGCGAGGATCCGCTCACCGGCACGCTGCTGGCCTTCTCCACCTATGCGGTCGGCTATCTGGCGCGACCGGTCGGCGGGTTCGTCTTCGGGCGCCTGGGCGACACGCTGGGCCGCAAGCAGCTGCTGGTGATCACACTGCTGCTGATCGGCGTCACCACGTGCGCCATCGGCCTGGTTCCCGGCTACGCCACACTGGGCATCACGGCGGGAATCGTGCTGGTGCTGCTGCGATTCGCGCAGGGCGTCGCGGTCGGCGGCGAATGGGGTGGGGCGGTGCTGCTGTCGAGCGAATACGGCGATCCGCGCCATCGTGGGTTCTGGGCCTCGGCCGCCCAGATCGGGCCGCCCGCAGGCAATCTGCTCGCCAACGGCGTCCTCGCGCTGCTCACCGCAGCCCTGAGCAAATCCCAATTCGACAGCTGGGGTTGGCGTCTGGCCTTCCTGGCCTCGGCGATCCTGGTCGGGTTCGGGTTGTGGATCCGGCTGCGGCTCGAGGACACCCCGGTGTTCCAGGCGATGCAGGAGTCGGGCGAGCGCGCCGCCGCGCCGATCACCGAGGTGCTGCGCACCCAGCCCCGCCGCCTGCTGGCGGCGATCCTGTCCCGGTTGGCGCCCGATGTGGTCTATTCGCTGTTCACGGTCTTCACCATCACCTATTGCACGCAGCGGCTGCACGTCGCGCGCGGCGCGGTGCTCGTGGCCATCCTGATCGGATCGGCGCTGCAGCTGGCGACGATCCCGCTGGCCGGGGCGGTCTCCGACCGGATCAATCGCCGCCTGGTCTATGCCGTCGCCGCGGCCGGCGGACTGGTGTGGACCGTGGTGTTCTTTCCGCTCATCGACGGCGGCGGCAGGCTGTGGCTGATCGCCGGCGTAGCGATCGGGCTGGGATTCCACTCGTTCATGTACGGCCCGCAGGCGGCCTTCATCACCGATCAGTTTCCCGTGCACCTGCGTTCGACGGGCTGCTCGCTGGCCTACACCATCGCCGGCGTCTTCGGCGGAGCCCTGGCGCCGCTGCTGTTCACCACCCTGCTGAGCCGGTTCGGCAGCTGGATCCCGCTGGCGCTCTACATCGCCGTCGTCACCGCGCTCACTCTGCTGGGGCTGGCGCTCGGCCGCGACCCCGACCCGGCCGACGAAACACTCACGCCCGCAACAGAATCCCTAGTGTGATCTCGAGATGCTCGTCGATCTTGCGATGTGCCTGCGCCTCGTCGCCGCGCTCGAGCGCCTCGACGATGGCCAGGTGCTCCCCGCACACGTGCCGCTGCCTATCGGTGGTCGCGAACAGCGCCGCCAGGCCCACCCGCAGCTGGCGCGCCCGCAGGCCCGAATAGGTGCGCGAGAGCAGCTCGCTGCCGGCCGCGTCGATCAGGATCTGATGAAATCGGCTGTCCCAGTCGATGAATTCGCGCGCCCGCTCCGGATCGGTGGCATCGGCGAGCCGCTCCTGCTCGGCCAGCGCCTCCCGCATCGCGGCCAGCGGCACGGCGCCGGCGGCCACCGTGCGCGAGGCCGCGTGCTTCTCCAGGACGCCGCGCAGGTCCATGAGCTCGGCAATCTGGCGCCCGCTCAGTGCCGGCACGTGGGCGCCGCGCTTGGGGACCATCTCGACCAGCCCCTCGGCCTGCAACATCAGCAGCGCCTCCCGCACCGGGGTGCGCGACACCCCGATCCGGGTCGCCAGCTCCTGCTCGTTGAGGAACACGCCAGTCGCCGGCAGCGAGGTGAGCACCTGCTCCTTGACGTACCGGTAGGCGCGGTCCCGACCCGATATGGCCCCGTTCTGCATACACAATGTATACACCAGGAGGAATCCGATCATGCCCATCAGAATCGCGTTGGCTCAGGTGAACAGCACCACAGACCTCGGCGAGAACCTCGCGATCATCGACACCCTGACCGCCCGCGCCGCGGCGGCCGGCGCGCGACTCGTCGCGTTCCCCGAGGCGACGATGCACCCCTTCGGCGCGCCGCTGCACCCGATCGCCCAGCCGCTGGACGGACCGTGGGCCCGGGGCGTTCGTGAAATCGCCGAACGGGCCGGAATCACCGTGGTCGCCGGGATGTTCACCCCGTGCGACGACGGTCGCGTCCACAACACCCTACTGGTCGCGGGCGAGATCACCGCGCACTACGACAAGATTCACCTCTACGACGCATTCGGCTACGCCGAGTCCGCGACCGTGGCCCCCGGCGAGAAGCCGCTGACGGCCGAGATCGCGGGCACCACAATAGGTTTCGCCACTTGCTACGACCTGCGCTTCCCCGGCCTGTTCCAGACCATGGCCGCCGCGGGCGCCACCTGCGTGGTCGTCGCGGCATCGTGGGGCGACGGCCCCGGCAAGGTCGAGCAGTGGCAGCTGCTCACCCGCGCCCGCGCCCTGGACGCCACCAGCTACATCGCCGCCTGCGGCCAGGCGCGCCCGGCCGACCGCGCCGGCGAAAACAGCACGGCCCCACTGGGAGTGGGCCACAGCTGTGTCGTCGCCCCCGACGGCAAGGTACTCGCCGCCCTCGGCCCCGACCCGGACCTGCTCATCACCGACATCGACCCGGAGACCGTCGCCCCACTACGGCAGACTCTCCCCGTCCTGGTGAACCGTCGATACTGAGCCCGCCCCGGCGACGGTGCACAACTCACCGGCCCGTGTGACGCCGCCGGAGGTAATCGTCACGGGCCGCTCAGGCCGTGAGATGTGCTCTGGCACACCGCCGGAAGTCCGCGACGAGGGCGGAATCCTCGGCCCGCGTTGCCAGGACGACCCGGCTCGGCGCGACACCGCGCAGCGGGATCAGCGCCAGGTCCGTTCGGGTGGCGTTGACGTGGCTGCGCGTGGCGACCGCGAGTGTGTCGCCGGAGGCCACGAACTCCCAGGTGTCGTCCAGCGTGTTCATGACGGGGCCGGTGGGTGCGGGACGGCCGTCGGGCCTCGGTTCCAGGCGCCAGAAGGCATTGCAATCGGGATCGAGACCTGGAACCCACTGCAGGGGTTCGTCGGCAATGTCCGCGAGGTGGGCGAATGGCCGCCCGGCCAGGCGATGATTGCGGGGGACGATGACGACGCGCTCTTCCTCGTAGAGCCGGGTGACGCGCAGCCCATCGGCTGGAAATGGCAGGCGGGCGACGACCGCGTCCACCTGGTGGTCCAGTAGCGCCTCGGCGGGTCGACGCCACCCCAGATACATCGTCCGCACGGTGGCGTCCCGATGTCGGCGGCGTAGTTCCCGGGTCGCCCCGGTGACCGTCAAGCCTGCGGTGTATCCGATCGAAATGCCGTCGGGACCGGCGGTTTTCCGCGCCGCGGCGGCGGCCTCCGCCGCGGCGCGCAGCAATATCCTGGCCTTGGGCGCGAAGGCCTCCCCCGCTTCGCTCAGACGGGCGCCCTGGGGTGTCCGATGGAACAGCCGCACCCCCAATTGCCGTTCCAGGCCGCGGATCTGACGACTGAGCGACGGCTGTCCCACGTGCACAGCGGCCGCGGCCCGGCCGAAATTCGCATGGTCCGCGACGGCCAGGAAATAGCGGACCACCCGCAGGTCCAGATCCAGCGGCGGCACGGCATCGGTCATGGCTCCACGGTAGCCGCACCGTCGGACGATGCCTACCGGGCATGTCCGATTCCGGCCTGGGCATTGGACGCCCGCGCGGATCGGTCACAGGCTGAAAACATCGCCGCGACGGCGACGACGGGATCGAGTGAAGGAGTCCACCGAAGTGTTCACGATCCGCGACGAACTCCGCACCGTGCTGCGGGATGTCGCCCCCGAGCGGCCGATCGAAACGCCGCAGTCGACACGGATTTCGGTGGCCGGACACGAGCTGCTGAACTTCTGCGCCAACGACTATCTCGGGCTGGCCAACCACCCGCGGGTGCTCGCGGCGGCGAAGTCGGCGCTGGACACCCACGGATTCGACATGGCCAGTGTGCGTTTCGTCTGCGGGACCCAGCCGCTGCACATCGAACTCGAGCGCGCGATCTCCGGTCTGCTGCGCACCGAGGCGGCCCTGCTGCAGGGTTCGTGTTTCGACGCCAACGGCGGGATTTTCCAGGCACTGCTCGACAATCGGGACGCGGTGATCAGCGATGCGCTCAATCACGCCTCCATCATCGACGGCATCCGTCTCTGCCAGGCGGCCCGGTTTCGGTATCGCACAAGGGATATCGATGACCTCGAGGCGCAGCTGCGACAGGCCGCCGGATACCGCCGCCGCCTCGTCGTCACCGACGGGGTGTTCTCCATGGACGGCTCCCGGGCACCCCTGGCCGCGATCTGCGATCTCGCCGAGCGTCACGACGCGATGGTGATGGTCGACGACTCGCACGGCGTGGGAGTCCTGGGCGTCACGGGGGCAGGCACCGCCGAGGCGGCCGGAGTGCAGGATCGAGTCGACATCGTCACCGGCACGCTCGGGAAGGCCCTGGGCGGTGCGTCCGGCGGATTTGTCGCCGGCAGGTCGGAAATCGTCGAATTGCTCCGCCGCCACTCCCGACCGTACGTCTTCTCCAATGCGGTGCCACCGGTCGTTGCGGCCGGGTCACTCGCCGCGATCGAATTGGTGAAAACCGGTGCGGCCGACCGGCATCGGCTCCGGGAGAATACGGAGTCGTTCCGCCGCTCGATGATCGAGGCCGGTTTCGAGCTGTTGCCCGGCGATCATCCGATCGTCCCGGTCATGTTCGGCGATTCCGCCCTCGCCGATCGGATGTCCGCGGCCCTGTCCGCGCATGGCGTCCACGCGGTCGCCTTCGCCCACCCGGTCGTGGCGCGGGGTGCGGCGCGCATCAGGGTCCAGTTGTCGGCCGCGCACACGGATGCGGAGATCGCCTACTGTGTCGACGCTTTCGTCCGGGCCCGGAACGACGTGGCGGCCGGCGGCAACGCGTGAACGAGGATGCGTTCGAGATGCCCGATGCGCCGATGCGGTGGCCGGGCGGTAAGAAGGCCGCGGTCATGATCACTGTGGCCGTGGAGCTGTGGTCACCGGGCCACTGGCCGGTCTATGCCCCGATGGCCCGGGCGTGGCCGCTGCCGGGAGTGCCCGATACGCACAGCGTCTCCTGGTCCGAATACGGCGCCACCACCGGGGTGTGGCGGTTGCTCGATATCCTGCGATCTCACGGCCTGCCCGCCACCTTCGGCATCAACGGCCTTGTCGCCGAACGATTTCCGCAGGCGGTGCGCGCTGTACACGATGCCGGGCACGAGATCGCGGCGCACTCCTACGCGCAGGATGTCATTCCGGCGCTGCTGGACCCCGGCGCGGAACGCGAGAACATCCGCCGATGCACCGCGCTCCTCGAGAATCTCACCGGCGTGCGGCCGATCGGGTGGATGAGTCCCCGGGCCTCGGGCACGGCGCACACCCCCGAACTGCTGACCGAGGCCGGTTACCGGTGGTCGGGTGATTACAACGACTACGAGCTGCCCCGGGTGCTGGCGACCCCGGCGGGTCCGCTCGTCGCGATCATGCACAGCGAACTGTCCGATATCCGCGGCGCCGCCGGGCCTCGGGAGTATCTGGACAGTCATCTCGACCTGCTCGGGCAGGTGCTCGACGCACCGGGGCCGGGGGTATTCAACCTGACCGTGCACGCGCACGTCGGCGCCAGGCCGCTGCTGTCCGGCATGTTCGACCGGATCCTCGAGCGCATCGAGGCGGTGCGCGCCGACGTGTGGATCGCCACGCATCGGCAGGTCACCGAACACGTTCTTACCCACCAGTATTCGCAAGGGAGTTCGCATGGTTGAGACGCTCGTCATCGGTGGCACGGGCGCGATGGGCAGCAGAGTCGTCCACCGCCTGCTTCGGTCGGCCGACGCCGCCGTCACGGTACTCACCCGGAATCCCCACTCGGACAAGGCCGCCGAGCTGCTGGCGCGCGGCGGTGGCCGGGTTCGCGTTCGCCAGGGCGATCTGGACAATCCCGAGAGTATCCGCGCGGCCGTCGCCAATTCCGAACAGGTGTTCTGCAATACCGACTTCTGGTCCGGCGCAAGCGTTCTCGGTGAGTACCGCAAGGGGATCACCGCACTGGAGGCGGCCCGATCGGCACGGGTCGAACGATTCGTCTGGTCCAGTCTCGACAGCGCCGTGACCCTCACCAGCGGATCCATCCCGGTACCGCACTTCGACGCGAAGGCCGCGGTCGCGGCGCACATCAACATGCTCCGATCCGACGAGACGATGCGCGAGGCCGACGACGGCTGGTACAGCACGCACGTGTCGATCCTGACGACCTCGCCCTACTTCGAGAACCTGCGAGAACGGCTCGCGCCCCGGCGCGGCCCGCTCCCCGACGGACGCTCCGGGCTGACGTTCTCCCTTCCACTGGGAACGGGCAGATATCCGCTGATCGGCCTGGACGACATCGCCTGGTTCGCCGATTTCATGTTCCGGAACTGGCAGAGTTGGGGCGCCCGCGATCTCGCCGTCACCGCCGACAGCCTGACCGGCGACGAGATAGCCGCCACGGTCGAGCGGGTCACGGGGACACCGTGCCGATACCACGCGATGCCCCCGGACACGTTGCGGACGACGATGCCGGGCGTCGGCCACGACTACGCGGCAATGTTCCGGTTCTTCCAGGCACGCGACATCCTCACCCTCGACCGGAACCTCGCGCACCTGCGCGCGCTCCATCCCGAGATGATGACCTTCGAGGACTGGCTGCGCGCCGAGAAAACCGCCTGAGGTCAGGCGGGTCTCATGGTGCGCATGGTCCGCCCGGTCTTCCAGAAGGCGCGCAGGGCCACTATCTCGCCGGCCGCGGTGCCCCGCGCCCTCCGGATCGAAAGCCGAAGGGCCGACCGGGTCTTCGACGATGGCGTCCACGGCGAACCGATCCAGCCAGGCAGCTTTGTCGTCGATCTCCCGCAGCCGGATTCTCGCAGGCCCGCTCAGGCTGTGGCGCGGCGGCGGACGGTGCGCTCGAGGATGCCGAGGGTCGCCTTGAGCGCGGACTCGGGGACGACCGGGAAGGTGAGCCGCTCCTTCCAGGTCTCGTCGAGCTCGGACCAGTCGTAGTAGGAGGTGACACGGGTACCGTCCGCGGCCGGCTCGAGCCGATAACCGTAGATGTGCCGGACGGGCGGGCGGATCTGCCCCTCGACCGTCCACGCGATCTCCCGGCCGGGCACCAGCTTGGTGATGACGACCTCGACGTCGTACTTGCCCAGCGGAAAATCGCCGAGGGCCTCCCGATCCATATGAACCACGAAGCGATCACCGGCCTGCTCGACCGGCTTCCCCTCGGCATCCATGAGCATGCCCGACGCGTCGATGTCCACGTGGCCCTGCGGGTCGGTCAGCACCGCGAAGATGGCCTCGGCGGACGCCGGGACGAGTCGCGAAACCTCAATTCGCTCAATGTCTTCGCCGCCGCTGGGCGTTCCCGCGCTCACGGCGGCCGAGTCGGGCCGCTGGGGTTCGTTCGTGCTCATCGCGTCATGCCTTTCACGCCGTGCCGGATCCAGTACTCGTCCGTCCACGTCGGAGACTACGCCCAGGCGGGATCACGGCCGGTCCGGCCGAGGATGCGGGCCAAGGTGGGTGCATCGGCCGGCACCGCGATCTCCGGTCCGTACATGCCCATCTGCCGCCCCTGCTCGACGCCGGCGAACACCCTGTCGTGCAGATGCGCCAGCAGGTCGGCGGGCAGTTCCAGCCGCTGCCCGGTCGCGACCGCCAGATCCCAGCCGTGCACGGCCAGTTCGCCGATGATCATGTCGCCCATGACGGGCGCGGGCAGCATTTGGGGCGTGCCCATGGTCGTCTCGCCCTCCCAGGCGCTCGGCGGCGCCCATGACGACGTGATGTCGTCCAGCAGGGCGAGCAGTCGGCTGCGCCAGTCGGAGGCCGCCAGGTCCACATCGGACTCGGAGCCCGCGGGCTGCGGAACGAATTCCTTGCGGCCGGCGCCGGCGAGCGAGGGGCCCCAGAACAGGAGGTGGTTAACCAGTGCCCGCACGTCGTACTCCGTGCACGAAGTCTTGTTGGCGAGCTGGTCGTCGGTGATGTTGCGGGCGACCGCGGCCATGGCCTCGGCCGCGTTGGACAGGTGTGACATGGCAGTGACGCTAGGCGGCGCGGACCAGGTATCAGCGCCACGCGTTCCACCGCCCGTCGCCGGTGCTCGCGCCATGGGTGGCGCAGTACTGGGAGGCTCGCGTTCGTGCTCGACCACCTGCCGGACGACGACCCCCGGGTGCGCCAGGCGGTGGCCGCGGTCGAGCTGATCGCCGAGGACACGGCCGTGACCAGAGTCGAACATCTCTCCGGCGAGCTGGGGCTGAGCATGCGGGGGCTGCAACGGCTGTTCGCGGAGTACGTCGGCATCGGGCCCAAGTGGGTGATCCGCCGCTACCGGCTGCACGAGGTGACCGACCGCATGGCCACCGGCGGGGCGATCGACTGGGCCGCGCTGGCGGCGGATCTCGGCTACGCCGACCAGGCCCACTTCATCCGCGACTTCAAGAGCATGTTCGGCGAGCCGCCGACCTGGTATGCGCAGCGGTATTAGGCCGTGGCGCGCTGCGGATCGCCACCTATCAGCTCGCGACCGCCGTGCGGTCGGCACAGTACCGACCGGCGCTACCCGCCCAGCCGCCCGGGCCCCTGCCGCGACCGGCTCGCCAGTGCTCCCGGCCGCGACGGCACTGTAGGACGCCGGGTGCGCGCGGATGCCGGGCGGTCCGGGCCGGAGGATAGGACCGCGGCCCGCGACGCGCGGCCGGAGATGTCCGGGAAACGAGGTGCCGTCCGGCCAGGATGGGACCATGACGAACCTCCGCACGGGTGTGCTGGCCGCGGGGATCGCACTGGTGCTGGCGATCACGGCGGGATGCGCACGGGAATCAGGGACCGTGGGGCTGCGGTTCGCGGTTGCCGAGGGGTTGAACACCAACGACTTTGTGCAGCAGGGGCCGGTGGCGGCGCATCTGGTGCTGCGCTCGGGCCACGAACCGCGGCTGGTGGTGGCATTCCCGGCCGGCGACAGCGGCGTCGGAGTGTGGTTCGCGCCGCTGTCCGCCCCGGCCGCCTGGACCGTCACCGATACTCCGCAGCCCCACCGGGAGAACGATTCTCGCGGGCGGCCGCAGTACGGCATCGCGTTCGATGCCACGATCGCGACGCCGGAGCTGGTACCGCGGCAGGCGATCCTGTCCAGCGTCCGGGTCCTGCGCGATTTCGATCAGAACAGCACTGTTCCGCCGGAAGTCCTTGTCGCGCCTACTGTTTCGGGCTCCACGCTCAGCTGGGCGCGGGACCGTCTCGACGGTGCGCCCGGCTACCACCTCACCATCACCGTGACCGACGGCAGCGTGCGACCGGACGGCGCGGCCCTCGCGGCGGGCGCCGACGGGCGCATCGGCCTGCGAATCACCTCCTCGACCGGTGACACACCGCTGACGCCCTTGTCGGGGAACGATCTGCTCAACGGCACACAGCGCCGTCTCGGCCCGGCGGAGAACACGCTCGCCTACCTGAGCTACCGGGAGAAATTCCTCGCCGGCTCATGGCATTTCGACACCTACTTCGGACGGGACACGCTCATCTCGCTGATGCTGCTCATGCCCGCGCTCGCACCTGCCGCGGTGGACGCCGGACTGGACTCTGTCCTGACCCGGCTGAGCCCGGACGGCCGGGTCGCCCACGAGGAGTCGATAGCGGAATACGCCGTCCTCGAGCATCGGCGCCAGGACGGAACCTCCAGCTCCGCACCGATCTACGACTACACGATGATCGACGAGACCTATCTGCTGGCGCCGGTGATCGCCGCCTACCTGCTCGACGACCGTGCCGGTTCGACGCATGCGCGCGACTACTTCCGAGCCGATCCCCGTCGCGCGAGCGAGCTGGTCTCGAACCTGCGACGCGTCGTGGCCACGGCGAACGCGTTCGCGCGGGATCCGCTATACACCAATCTGATCGGGCTGCCTCCCGGCCAGGCGGCCGGACAGTGGCGCGACAGCCCCTACGGTCTCGCTGGCGGGCGGTACCCGTACGACGTGAACTGCGTACTGGTACCGGCCGCGCTCGAGGCCGCCGCACGGTTGACCGCGAGCGGGCTGCTCGATCCCGCGCTCGGAGCCGCGGACCGAGTGGCATTGGCCCCGGCCGCCGCCGACGCGACCATCTGGCGCGCCGCGGCCGCCAGCCTGTTCTCGGTGACCGTGAGCAACGCTGCAGCCGCTCGCGCCATCCCGGCCTACGCCGCCGAGATCGGCGTCCGGCCCGGCGACGCACTGCGAGCACTCGGCTCGAATCCCTTCTCCTTCAACGCCATCGCCCTGGACGCCGACGGCCACGCGATACCCGTCGTCCATACGGACGAGGTCTTCGACCTGCTGTTCGGCTCCCCCACCCCCGAGGCGCTCGCCCGCGACGTCACGATCCTGGCCACGCCGTTTCCGCTGGGACTGACGACCGGCGCGGGCCTGCTCGTAGCGAACCCTGCCTTCGCCGATCCTACTGTGCGGCAAGGTATCACGACACACGACTACCACGGGACCGTCGCCTGGTCCTGGGTGCAGGCCGCCTTCGCCACGGGCCTGAACCGCCAGCTCGCCCGCACCGACCTGCCCGCCACGGTCCGCGATCAGCTGATCACCGCACGAAAAGCCCTGTGGCACACCATCGATGCCGTAGCACCCATGCGGAATTCCGAACTGTGGAGCTGGGCCTACCGCGACGGCGCCTACCATCCGGTGGCCTTCGGCGCGGCGACCGCCGACGCGACCGAATCCGACGCCGCCCAGCTGTGGAGCACGGCCTACCTCGCCATCACCCCACCATGAGCCACCGCCCGTGCCATTGGACTGTACGAGAACACCCATTCGGTTGCCCGACGACCGCCCCCACGAAAGTACCGATGGCCCTGGCATGATCGGCGCGGCGAGCAAGCTTCCCGATCCCACCGGAAACCGGGCACGCGAGCTGATTGGTTCTCTCCCACTCAGCGGAATTCGTAGCGGCGGTTCCCCGGCCGACACAGTCCAATCAGACGTGGGTCACAGCCGACGCGGGTCGGCGGATGACGAACGGAGTGTGCGGTGGGTCTGAGCTCGGATCGGGTCGTGGTGGTTACCGGCGCGAGTCGCGGTGCGGGGAAGGGAATCGCCCTGGCACTGGGGGCGACGGGGGCGAAGGTGTACGTCACCGGGAGAACGAAATCCGAGGGTGATTCGCCACTGCCCGGAACGGTGTTCGCGACAGCCGAGGAGATCACCCGGCGCGGCGGCGTCGGCATGCCCGTGGTGGTCGACCACGGCGACGACGCGCAGGTGCGGGCGTTGTTCGAGCAGGTGCGCGCGGAGAACGGCCGCCTCGACATCCTGGTCAACAATGCGCTGGTGGTCCCGGACGCGCTGACCATGAAGGGCCCGTTCTGGGACAAGCCGCTGTCACTGCTGGACCTGTTCGACGTCGGCATGCGGTCCAGCTATGTCTCCACCTACTACGCCGCGCCGCTCCTGGTCGCGAATGGTGCTGGCCTGGTGGTGAATACGTCGTCGTTCGGCGGCGCCTGCTATATGCACGGCCCGGCGTACGGTGCGGGTAAAGCCGCGGTCGACAAGATGGCCCACGATATGGCCGTCGACTTCCGGCCGTTCGGGGTCGCGGTCGTCTCGATCTGGATGGGCCTGCTCAAAACCGAACGCACACTTGCGGCTTTCGCGGCGAACCCGGGCGCATACGAGGGGCTGGCGGCCACGGCCGAGTCCCCGGAGTTCACCGGACGCGTGATCGACGCTCTGGCCCGCGACCCGGAAATGATGCAGCGCAGCGGCCGCGTGCTGATCGGCGCCGAGATCGGGGCGGAGCTCGGGGTCCGCGATATCGACGATCGGCAGCCGCCGTCACATCGCCCGTTCCTCGGGAATCCGCCGGACTTCGCCGACGCCGTCGTCGACTGATCCGCCGACCCGGAAAACCTTGTCCGGCAGTCACTTTGCCCCACACATCCCAACACAGACGGGACGAGCCCATGGATCTCGCGCAACGCATCGACGCCCTGGAACAGATCGAGGCGATCAAGCACCTCAAATACCGGTACTGGCGGGCCTGTGACGGCAAGGACCCCAAGACCTTCCGCGACTGTTTCATTCGCAAGGGCGCGAGCATCGACTACGGCCGGCTCGGCGCCTTCGAGGACGCCGACCCGATGACCGAGATCTTCACCTGGGTGGCGCTGCACACCGTCGACGGTAAGCACGTCATCTACGACATGCATCACGGCATGCACCCGGAGATCACGCTGACGGGCGAGCTGACCGCGGTCGGGAAATGGACGCTGCGGTTCCGCCAGATCAACCTGCTCGACCGCACCGAAACCCTGTCCACCGGCGAGTACGACGACGCGTACCTGCTCGAGGACGGCGAGTGGCGGATGTCCAAGTGCCACTTCACCGAGACCTGGTCGATCACCCGCCCGCTGCCCGACGGCGCGGTGGTGAACGAGGGGACCTTCGCGGGCCCGGCGACGTCCTCGGCGCCTGCCGGGTCCTGAGCATCTCATCGTGAAATCTGTAGGAGCATAGTGAAATTCGGTCTTTCCCTCTTCACCAGCGACCGCGGAATCGGTCCCGCCGACGCGGCGCGCGCCGCCGAGGACAGCGGGTTCGACACCTTCTACGTCCCCGAGCACACCCATATTCCGGTGGCGCGGACCTCCGATCACCCGGCCACGGGCGATGAAACACTGCCGGACGATCGCTACATGCGCACCCTGGACCCGTGGGTGGCGCTCGGTGCGGCCGCCGCGGTCACCACGCGAATCGGGCTCGGCACCTCGGTCGCCCTCCCCCTCGAGCACGACCCCATCACCCTCGCCAAGACCATCGCCACCCTCGACCACATGTCCGGCGGGCGGGTCGTATTCGGCGTCGGATACGGCTGGAACCTCGAAGAGCTCGCCGATCACGGTGTGCCGCCGGCCAAGCGCCGCACCGTGCTGCGCGAGTACCTCGAGGCCATGGGTGCACTGTGGACCCAGGACGAGGCCGCCTACGAGGGCGAATACGTCCGATTCGCGGCGAGCTGGGCGTGGCCCAAGCCGGTGCAGCGCCCGCGCCCGCCGATCCTGGTCGGCGCGGGCGGCTCGGAGAAGACCTTCGCCTGGATCGTGCGCTCGGCCGACGGCTGGATCACCACACCGATCGAGCAGCAGATCGACTCCGGAGTCCAACTGCTCCAGAAGATGTGGACCGACGCCGGACGCACCGGCAGCCCGCACGTCAGCGTGCTCGCCGCCGAACCCGACCCCGACGCCCTGCGGCACTGGCGCGACACCGGGGTGGCCGAGGTGGTGTTCTCCATCCCGGACACGACCGCCGACGAGGCACGCGCCTACATCACTCGACTCGCCGAGCAGCTGAAAGGGCAGCGCTAGACCCACACAGCCGTTATATCCCTGCCGCGGGCGAACCCACGCAATACCGTCGCGATCGCATGCGAGGTGGCGGCCTCGCGTTCGGCCGCCTCGACCTCGGCCAGCGGGCCGTCGACGACCCGCTCCGGTGTACCCACGTCGGGTGCGCCGGAGCCCTCGTCCCGGCGCAGCGGTCACGACGCGGACCGAAGATCCTCGAGTGTGATGGGCGGAAGATACTCCCCCACGAGGGTGCGGTGCCACCACGCTCGCTCGCGCACCAGTTCGCCCGGAGTAGTGAAGCGATAGAGGTAGAGCTGTACTCGTAGACACCCCGGCCGGGAATCGGGGAACGGATTGTGGCGCAGCAATCGCAACGTCGCCCGATCGTTCCGCAACAGCCGAATCAGCAAGGGCCCCAACCACGGCCGCGCATAGTCCGGCGAGAGAGCCGCGAACCACAGGAGCCAATCCAGGCGCAGATGGTACGGCGCCCACTGTCTCGGCAACCGGCGCGGATCGCCGGGCTTGCCCTTGAACCCGTATTCCTTCCAGACCGTCTCGTCCGTGATGGGCGGCCCGTCGGCGCCCTCGATGACGAGCTCGAAGCGGGTGCGTCCGATGCGGCCGAAGGCCCCGTAGGTATTGACCAGGCGATACGGATTGAACGACATGTTCATGCGCTGCCGGTGGGACAGCAGATTGCGCGCCGGCCAATAGCTCAGCACCGCCACCAGCGCGGTGAACGCGATAACCAGGGCCACGAACCACGGCGGGGCCGCCGGTAGCGCCGGTGCGTGCGGGATCGGCAGCACCGTGCCCGCGCCGGAGTCGGTGATCGCGCTGGCGGCCAGCACGATGGTCAGCCAATTCAGCCAGGCGAAATTACCCGACAGCACCAACCACAGCTGGGTCGCGACGACGATCGCGCCGGCGACCTCGGCGACCGGCTGCGGTGCGAACAATCCGAACGGAACGACCAGCTGCGCAACGTGATTCGCCGCCACCTCGACGCGATGCAACGGTTTGGGCAGGTGATGGAAGAACCAGCTCAGCGGCCCCGGCATCGGCTGGGTTTCGTGGTGGTAGTACAGGCAGGTCAGATCGCGCCAGCAGGGATCGCCGCGCAGCTTGATGAGTCCGGCGCCGAACTCGACCCGGAACAGCAGCCACCGCGCCAGCCACAGCACCAGCACCGGCGGCGCCACCCGATCGTTGCCCAGGAAGATCGCCAGAAAGCCGGTCTCGAGCAGCAAGGTCTCCCACCCGAACGAGTACCACACCTGTCCGACATTGACGATCGACAAATACAGCACCCACAGCGCCAACCAGATCGCCATCGCCGCCCCCAACGGCAGCAGATCGGCGAGGCCGCCGCACACCGCCGCCGCCAGCGCCGCCCCGCACCAGGCCACGACGGCGAAGAACCGGTCCGAATAGTGCAGCTGAAAAATGCTCGGAACCTGCCCGAACGAGCGCCGAGCCACGAATCGCGGCACCGGCAGCATCCCCTCTGAGCCGATCAGCGCCCGGAACTGTCTGGCGGCCGCCACGAAGGCAAGCACGTAGACGGCCGCGGTACCCCGCTCGAGTACCTGCCGGCCCAACCAGTATTCGGGTGCGTCGAACCATCCCATGCCCGCGACTCCTCGCACGCCGGACGTTCGATCCCATTGTCGCACCCGCGCCATAGCTAGGGCCCTGCTACTCGCGGCCGCCGCGCTCCCGGGCTACGCTGCTCGCGCCCGCCCCACTGCCCAGCTTCCGGGACCAGCCGACACAGCAGCTCGGCCCTAGATCAACAGAGCGGCTCGCGCTGCGCCATGGCGGACAGCTGCCGCACTCTCTTCCGCATCCCACCAGGTGACAATTCGGTCGATCCTGCAGACCCAGCCTATGCGCTCGTTGCTCGCTTACTCTCAGGATGCGGCTGCGCGCTCACCGCTGGGGATTCAGGTCGCAGATCACCACCGGGATCTCGCGGGTGGTTCGCGTTTGATAGTTCGCGTAGCCCTGGTAGGCCTTGGTGATCTGCGGCCACAGCCGCGCACGCTCCTGCGGACTCGCGGTGCGGGCGTGCGCCTGTCGCCGGCGGCCGGCGATCACCAGTTCGACGTCGGGATGCGCCTGAACGTTGCGGTACCAGTCGGGATGGCGGTCGTCACCGCCCTTCGACGCGACCAGCACGACCCGATCCGCGTCGTGAACCGGAGAGGTCAGGTAGCAGGATCGCGGCTGCCCCGACTTGCGTCCGGTGGTGTGCAGTTCGACCACCGGCATGCCGAACGGGTTGGCCAGCAATCGGTTTCCGCTCACCGTGAGGACCAGCCGGTGGGCGAGGTTCATGAGTTTGGCCCCGCCGTCTTTCACCGTGTTCTTGTTCACCGCGCACCCCTTGTCCGGATCTTCTTCGCCGCGTCGTGATCGGTCGGCCGACCGCCATCGCAAGTCAACGGCGCACACATTAGCAGAAATGTGATCGGCGTCAACATATGATCGCCGGCGCCCCAGCGACGCCTTGGATGCCCAACCCTCACAAGTGTTGACGCCGCTTACATCCTTCATTAATGTTAGCGGCGCACACGCAATGTGTACACCAATAACATTACGAGGGAAGGGAGGCTTCCGTGCCCAGCGCCTCAACACGAGACACGTTGTTTTCACCGGTCGAACTGCGGTCCGGGCAGGTACTGCGCAATCGCATCGCGAAGGCCGCCATGGAGGAGGGGATGGCCGGCCAGGCCCAGCTGCCCGACGAGCGGCTGATCGCGCTGTACCGGCGGTGGGGCGCCGGCGGTGCGGGACTGCTGATCACCGGCAATGTGATGGTGCACGCCGAGGCACTCACCGGGCCCGGTGGCATCGTGCTGAACTCCGAGTCCCCGCTCGAACAGTTCGTGGCCTGGGCGCAAGCTGGAAAGGCCGCCGGGGCGGCGATGTGGATGCAGATCAGTCACCCCGGACGCCAGATGCAGGCGAATATGCCCGGAGTCGTGTGGGGTCCCTCCGACATCGCCGTCGACCTGGGCCGCCACTCCAAGCGATTCGGCCGGCCCGCCGCGATGACCGGCGAACAGATCCGCGACACCATCACGCGCTTCGCCACCACCGCCGCGCGAGCCGAACTCGCCGGCTTCGACGGCGTGGAAATCCATGCGGCACACGGCTATCTGCTGTCTCAGTTCCTGTCCCCGCTGGTGAACAACCGCACCGACGAATGGGGCGGATCCCTCGAGAACCGCGCGCGGATCCTGCTGAAGATCGTGCGGGCCACGCGTGCGGCGGTGTCCCCGGAATTCGCCGTCGCGGTGAAGCTGAACTCCGCCGACTTCCAGCGCGGCGGCTTCGACGCCGACGACGCGCATAAGGTCATCGGCATGCTCGCCGTTCTGGGCGTGGATCTCGTCGAAGTGTCGGGCGGCAGCTATGAGAGTCCCGCCATGTCGGGCCGGCCCACCGACGGACGCACCGCCGCGCGCGAGGCCTACTTCCTGGAGCTGGCCGCGGACCTGGCCAGGACCAGCCCGATCCCGCTCATGCTGACCGGCGGCATCACCCGCAGCGAGACCGCCGAGGCCGTGCTCGCCGAGAATGTCGCGGTCATCGGCATGGGCACCGCCCTTGCGGTCACCCCCGATCTGCCCAACCGGTGGCGCGAAGGGCTCGGCGCCGCAGGCGCTTTGCGGCCGGTGACCTGGTCGGACAAACCCCTCGCCTCGCTGGCCCAGATGGCACAGGTGCGTTACCAGATGCGCCGGATGGCGGTCGGGAAGGAACCCGCCCTCGGCATCCGGCCCGCACTCGCCCTCGTCGCCGACCAACGCGCCAAGAGCCGCGCACTGCGCCGATACTCCCGATGGCTGGCGTCGGCCCGGCGGGCACGAACCGCATAGACCGGGCCCGATGTCGCAAAACACCTGTGCCCCTGCTCATCTCGACGAGCCCGGCTCGTCGCCGACACCTCGAACGACGCCGCCGACACCCTGCGCACGATCGACTCCCCCGCGATCGTGGTGGACCACTCGCGCGGCGCGCTGGTCGCGACCGCCCTCGCCGAGCGCCGCCCCGACCTCGTCACGGCGTTGGTCATACTCTGCCCGCCCTGGTCCCTGGCGAGCCGCGCGACCGCCCGCGGGCCGATCGAGCGCGCCCTCACCCAGCCCGGCCTCGGAGATCTGTTGTGGGCCTTGGCTTCCGGGGAACGCCAGCGGGCCGCACAACGCAGCGCCTTCGCCCCGGGCACCCCGGTGCCGGACCAGTTCGTCGCTGACCTGCGCACCCGCGGGCGCCGCAACTTCGCCGCCGGCACCCGCGCCATCGACACCTACCTCGCCGTCCGCGCCCTCCCCGACCGGCTGGCCCGGCTGACACGACCGATCGCACTGGCCTTCGGCGAACTCGACGCGCGAGTGCGTTCCCCCACAGTGGAATTCGCCACCCTGCCCAACGCCACGACAACGACGCTGCGCGGCGTCGGGCACACCCCAGCGCGGGAGGCCCCGCAGGCGGTCGCGGATCTGATCACCCAAGCAATGCCGGCCACGTCGCCGTAACGGTGACGCGCCGCGCCGCCTTCCTCGAGATCACCGACATCGCGATCACCGCGCGCTACTATGCGCGCAATACCGGCTACTGAAATACACCGAGCCCCAGACCATCGTGCAGCAGCGATCGCAGGGCTTCACCCCGGAGCGCGGCTCGGCCACGACCAGTGGTCCCGGATCCTCACCGTCGCGCTCGAGACGCTGCGCCGAGTGGGCGCCCATTGAGCCGCACCCACGACCCGCGAATCATCGCACACAGTAAGGAGTTTCAGACATGACCAAGCGAATCCTGAACGTCGTCACCAACGTCGGCCATTACGACGACCCGTCGCATCCCACCGGCCTGTGGTTGTCCGAGCTCACCCACACCTGGAAGGTGTTCCAGGACCACGGATTCGAGCAGACCCTCGTCAGCCCCGCGGGCGGTCCATCGCCGCTCGAGCCGAGATCGCTGAAGTTCCCCAACTACGACAAGACCGCCAAGGAGTGGCGGGCCGACCCGGCACGCATGGACCTGCTCGAGAAGACGGCCAGTCCCGATGACATCGACTCGGCGGACTACGACGCGATCTATTTCACCGGCGGCCACGCGGTGATGTACGACTTCCCGGACAGCGCCGGCCTGCAGCGCATCACACGGGAGATCTTCGAGCGCGGCGGCATCGTCGCGTCGGTCTGCCACGGGTACTGCGGCCTGCTGAACACGAAGCTGTCCGACGGCTCCTACCTGGTCGCCGGCCGCAAGCTCACCGGGTTCGCCTGGCAGGAGGAAGTACTTGCCGGCGCGTCCAAGCTCGTGCCCTACAACGCCGAAGCCGAGGTGAAGAACCGCGGCGCGCGCTACGAGAAGGCGCTGCTGCCGTTCGTCTCCTACGCGGTCGTCGACGGCAACCTCGTCACCGGGCAGAACCCCGGATCGGCCAAGGAGACCGCGAAGAAGGTTGCCGCCCTTCTGTAATCCCGCGTCACTGCTGCTGATGCGTGGTCGCGGGTTGGTTGATCTCAGCCTTGGTCACCAAACCGTGTCTCCCGCAACGCCGCCGGACTCCGTCCACGCGCGCCGAGTATGGCACGGCCGACTACTGCCCCCACTCACCGCTGCTCACGGTTCACGAACAGTGAGCAGCACTTTGCCGACCGTCTCGGCCGAATCGAGCAACAGGTGCGCCTCGGCGACGTCGGTGATCGGCACCTGCGCGGAAACGACGGGACGCACGGCACCGGCGGCGATCATCGGCCACAGTTCCCGGCGCAGTGCGGCGACGATCTCGGCCTTGGAACCGGGCCCCTGCTCCGGCCGGCGGCGCAGGTTCGTCGCGTGAATCGAGCCGCGCTTGCCCAGCAGCACACCGAGATTCACCTCCGCGACGGCGCCGTCCTGCATTCCGATGATCGTCAGGTTGCCGCCCTCGGCCAGCGCATCCACATTGCGGCCGAGATATCCGGCGCCCATGATGTCCAGAATCACGTCGGCGCCACCGTATTCCGCGGTCACGACCGATACGAAATCCTGCTCTCGATAGTTGATCAGCGTGTCCGCCCCGAGGTCGCGGCAGCGATCGAGCTTGAACTGCGATCCGGCGGTCACCGCGACGCGTGCGTTGAGCGCGCGGCCCACCTGGATGGCGTGCGTGCCGATGCCGCTGCCGCCCCCATGCACCAGCAGCGTCTGCCCCGCGCGCAGCCCACCGGCCATCACCACATTCGACCAGACCGTCGCGGCGGCCTCGGGCAGTGCCGCGGCGGCGGTCAGGCTCACCCCGTCAGGCACCGGCAGCACGCGGGTGACCGGCACACTCACCCGCTCGGCATAGCCGCCGCCGGGCAGCAGCGCGCAGACCGCGTCGCCGGGCTGCCACTCCTGCACGCCTGCGCCGACCTCGGCGATCACACCGGAAACCTCGAGCCCCAGGATTTCACTGGCGCCCGGCGGCGGCGGGTAGACGCCCCACCGCTGTGCGATGTCGGCGCGATTGACACCGGCCGCGACCACGTCCACCGCCACTTCCCCGGGACCGGGCGCCGGCAGGTCGTCGACCTTCTCCCACTTCATGACCTCGGGTCCTCCGAAGCCGTCGAGCGTCACCGCGAACATGTCATCTCCTCGTCGATCGACAGTATGTACACAGCGCTAACATTACTCCGAATCAGGGCCGCTGACATTCCGATGTCGATCGCGTTCGGTGAACCCGATCACCGCATGGTCCGCACCACACGGCGCCACCCGTCCGGCTCGGCCTCAGCGCCCGCCGGACCTCGAGACGGCGAGGATAGCCGAAATCGCCGCGCGCACCTGATCGGCGACGACCTTGTCGGAGGAGGCGTCGAGCTTTCCGTCCAGGTGCAGGAAGGCCAGACCGTGCACCAGCGCCCACATCGCCGTCGCGGTCGGCTCCGGGTCCGCGGCCGGAAAGGCCTCCCGCACCAGGGATTCCAGATACTCGTGGATCGCCTCCACCGCCGCAACCCGCTCCGTGCTGCTCGTGTCGCAGGACTCGGTGAACATCACCCGGAACATGCCGGGCCGCCGCAGCGCGAACCGCACGTATTCGATCGCGACATCGGCGAGCCCCGCGGGCGTCACCGGCTGGGGGTGCACCGCGGCCAGCTGCTGCGCCAAATCGCGGTACCCCACCGCAGCGACGGCGGACAGCAACGCATCGCGATCCGCGAAATGCCGGTAGGGCGCCGCGGTGGACACCCCGGCGCGCCGGGCCGCCCCACGCAGCGACAACTCCGCCGCGCCGCCCTCCTCGAGCAGCTCGACAGCCGCCCGCACCAGCGCATTGGGCAGATCACCATGGTGATACGGCGTCGCCGACGTTGCCATAAGAATTGACCCCAACAAGTTCTCTCACCGATTACATCGTCCTGCCACGTTACCGCCACCCACCGCACAGCCCGCGGACACCAATGCTTACGACCGGTTCGTGTCGAACTGTGTTGGTTCTCATCCGTTCTGTCGTGTGTCGCGCCGTCTGAACTGGGATTCTCCACTGCCCGCGGGCCTTGATGGTTGTACCTGTAATGCAGTGCCCCACACACAGCCTCGCGTAGCGTCCCATATCGTGGAATATGTCTTCCTGGCGATACCGTTGCCGCCGGAGGGCACTGGTCAGGCTCAACGACATTGAAACCGACCTTGAACAACGTCGCCAACGGGCACACGACGAAGGGTGGCTCGGTGCGAGTCGTTGCTCCAGATCAGTGAGGCTGCGGTGAAGAATCTCGACGAGTCGGCCCACCGAACCACCGGTGCAGGGCGACCGACAGGGCGGACATATCCGGGTTCTCGTCGGCGGCCCAAGCGACGTACCCGTCGGGCCGGACGAGCAGCGCGGACCACGCCACCTGCTGCGCGGGTTTGATCGACACCACCCGTACCCGAGCTGCCCAGCCATCGACTGCATCCCGCACTGTCGCGTTATCGGCCAGATCCACTAGCAGCGCACGTCCGTCCGCGCAATGGTCGCCAACCCGTGTGCCGTCGGCCAACTCGATGTCCGGGGCGGGCGCTCCGACCAGGTCGTGGTCCCCGGACTCGTACCGGTGCAGTACGCCGGATAGCTTGGTCAGCACATAGGTCGCGCCGTCGGGCGTGGAGATAAGGTCGCTGAGCACGTTGCGCAGTGCCAGGCTGCGCGCATCGGTTCGCATGGCGGCGACTTGTGCGCGCGTCCACTCCAACACCCACTTGCCGACCGGATGCCGCTCGGCGGTGTAGGTGTCGAGCAAATCCTCTGGCGCCGTACCCTTCACAACGGCGGCGAGTTTCCAACCCAGGTTCACCGCGTCACCGATGCCGAGGTTCTGCCCTTGCCCGCCCAATGGCGAATGCACGTGTGCCGCATCGCCGGCCAGCAGCACCCGACCCAGTCGATACGTGTTCGCCTGTCGCGTGTGGTCGGTGAAGCGAGTAGCCGAGTGGATCGCGGTGACTTCGACGTCGACACCTGCCACCTTCCGTAGCGTCGCCTCCAACTCCGCCGGCGTGATGGGTGCTTCACGATCTTCCGGTGGACCGTCGAACTCGACGGTGACCACCCGCCCCGGGTATGGCCCGTGCAGATAAACGCCGCCATCGGTGCGATTCCACCCCGCTCGCAGTTTCTCGTGACCGATCATGTCGACAACGAACTGGCGCGCCGTGACTTCCGGGTCTACACCGGGGAATTCGAATCCGGCGAGCTTGCGCACGACACTGCGCCCGCCGTCGGCGCCCACCAGCCATTCGCCTCGAACCGTGCGCCCGTCGCCCAATCCGACTGTGACACCGTCACCGTCGGCGGTGAATCCGGTGACTTCGGCGCCGCGCAACACCGTGACGCCGAGGTCGGCCGCACGCTCATTCAGCAGCGCCTCGATCTCCTGCTGCGACACCAGGATCACGCCCGCCGCCGGTCCGGCATGCGTGAACATCGGACCAGTGAAATCAACCAGACTGGTGTCGAGCACAATACCCGCGAAGTGAGCTCCTACCGGACCGCCGCCGACAGCGTTCTCGATTCCCTTGGACGCCAGAAACTTCTGCGTCCGCTCCACTGCGGCGTCGTGCCGCTCCTGCAGTTGCGGCAACATGCCACGCCGGTAAAAGGCTTGAGCCGTCGCTAAGTTCACGTACCCGGCTTTCATCGTCGGGTCGATACTCGTGAGCCGCTCGATCACCAGCACGTCGATGCCGGCCAACCCCAGCTCGCATGCCAACATCAGGCCCACTGGGCCACCTCCGGCAATCACCACGGAGTAGTCGGCGGCCCCGCTTGATCGACTACCTACGGACTCTTCCGATGGAGCCAAAGGGAATTCCTCTCAATCGTTGGTTGCGCTGGCCAAGGCTGACGCGGATAGCGTTTCCGCCCTGGCGCGCTAAAGCAGTCTTTGACTGCGTTAGAGGACTGTAAAGGTGTTGCCGCACAAACGCAAGTACCAACTGCGTTAAGGTGTGTGGCGTGAACGAGCGACAGCCAGTCCGACGGCCCGGCGGGCGCGCCGCCCGCGTCGGCGCGGCGGTCCACCGGGCCGTCACCGACCTGATCAGCGAACGCGGCTACGGCAACTTCACCGTCGGCGAGGTCGCAGCCCGCGCGGGCATAGCCGACAGCAGCATCTACCGCCGGTGGGGCAATCTGGAAAGCCTGCTCACCGAGGTGGCGCTCACCCGCCTCAACGCGGTGTCACCGATGCCTGACACCGGGAGCCTGGACGGCGACCTGCGCACTTACGCGGCCCAAGTGGCCCGTGAGATCACCGGACCCGACGGCCCGGCGGTGCTACACCTGGCCGTCGCCCTGTCGAGCAACGGTCAGCAGGGCATGCGGGCCGGTGACAACCTCCGCGCCGAACGCATGCGGCAACTGCAGTCCATGCTCGATCGCGCACACGACCGCGGCGAGCACGCACCCGACGCGTTCGACGTGCTGGATCACATCCTGGCCCCGATGTACATCCGCGTCTTATTCAACATGGGCCCGCTCACCGCGGACTACATCGACAGGCTCGTCGACCGATTGCTGTGATCCCCGGTTCCCGCGATCACCCCTCGGACGTGGCGCCGGGCCCGGTGAGGTGCTCGGCCGACACGCGGCCAGCTCGAGCATCCAACCCTTCGCTGGCTCACACGGCCCCGGCTGAATCCACCGGTGGGCGGGCCATCGACGCGGATCGATCGGCCCACATCTGGCCTCCCGACTCCCCACTCACGACAAGCACCTCGCGGAGTGGGCTATCGGACTTCGGGGAAGACCAGTTCGGCGTTCACGCCATCGGCGAGCGGGAAGTACCCGAGGAACGTGACGCCATCCGCTTGGGCGTCGAAGCGTGCGATGCGCATACCCTCGGGCTCGTAGAACACGTCGCCGGCCTCGAGCCTGGTCTCGGGCTCACCCTCGATCTGGTAGATCGCCGAACCCGACTCGATGTTGCCGAAGACCGGCCCGTTGTGGATATGCAGCCCTGCTGCGTGCCCGGGAGCGATAGTGATCCGCCGAATCTCGACGCGCTCGGTGGCCAAGACCGCGGGCAGCTTCTGATCCATGACGATCACACGGCTCGTTCGGGGTGTCGGTTCGGCCTGTTCTGCACCTTCATCGCCGTATTCGGCGTCCGTCACGACCTGAGCGAACTCCGCCGTCCGCCCATCCGCCGGCAGCTCTTCTACGGCCACATGGGTCATCGCGCTGTCGGGTGTTGCACCGTGCCAATGCCACTCGCCGGGCTCGATCCGTACGGTGTCACCGGCGCAGATGGTCTCGACCTGTCCTCCGCGGCGCTGCACGAGCCCCGTGCCGTCGGTCACTACGAGCACCTGCCCGACCGGGTGACGGTGCCAGCGTGTGCGGGCACCCGGCGCGAAGTGAACGCTGTCGACCTGCGTCCGTGACGGCGCGGCGGGGGCGGCGAGTTCTTCGATGCGGGCGTCACCAGTGATCCACTCGGATGATGCAGACACGCTGGTGTGCGGTGCGCGGTATATACGCATGCTTTCGGGCTTCCTTCGCAATTTCTGTGTTGTTCGATGTTCAGCGGACGGTATGGCTGTCGAGCAGCGCGAGCTGTGAACTCGGTCAAGACACTCGAGAGGCCGACCCGCGGAAGGACCTACGGACAGCAACGCTCAGTCGATGAAGTCGCGCAGGAGCTTCGCGAACTCGGTCGGCCGCTCGGCCATCACGATGTGCCCGCCGTCGATTTCCGCATATGTAGCACCCGGGATAACGGCCGTCAGCTCGCGGGAATACTCCGCGGAGACCAGTACGTCGCGACGGCACCCGATCACCAGTGCTGGTGCCTGGATCTGCGGCAGCAGGTCGCGGACGTCCAGCTGCAGGGCGAGATCGATCTGCCGGAGCCTGCCGGGCTCGGGCCGGTAGGACGTTGCGAGCTCTGCCACGGCCGCCGGGTCGAGCGATTCCAGATACGCACGACTGAAGGCGATCAGCATCGTGTATCGGGCGAAAGCCGCCGCGTCATCGGCGAGATCGCGCCAGAGGGACAACGCCTGGCGGATGTATTCGTCACCCTGCCCGGTCCATCCCGAGACCAGCACCAGGCGGCGGACCAAGTCGGGCCGGACTGCAGCGAGCCTGGCGACCACCGCGCCGCCCATGGAATGCCCGACCACGTCGGCGGGCCCCTGCCCGAGATCGGAAATCACGGCGGCGACCTGCTCGGCGAGCAACTCGACGGTCAGTGCGCCCCCGTCGTCGCGCGCCGCATCGCTGCCCGAAAGATCCGGCAGCACTATCGTTCTGGTTTCCGTGAACGTCTCGGCCACGCGATCCCAGCCCTGCGAGCCTCGGCTGCCCCCATGTACCAGGACCAGCGGTCGGCCCGCGCCCAGCACGCGGTACGGCACCCGCGCGGCACCCACTGTGATCTCCCGCATGACTGTCTCCCTTCGTAGAACTGATAGTCACAGACGTTGCCAGGATCCGATGGCGATGAGCAGAGGAGCGGATTCCCTAGGATCGGCACTCTCAGTCGACGCGCCGCGAACCGCCCGGTGCGCTGTAGATGGAGGAATGACAATGGACAGGGCCAAACTGGCGGACTTCCTCCGCCGTTCCCGCGAGCGGCTCCAGCCTGAGCAGGTCGGCCTCGCCGCCGGGCCGCGGCGCCGCACACCGGGCCTGCG
This sequence comes from Nocardia albiluteola, assembly GCF_018860155.1. Lineage (GTDB taxonomy): Bacteria > Actinomycetota > Actinomycetes > Mycobacteriales > Mycobacteriaceae > Nocardia > Nocardia albiluteola. Next base: position 507,718 of record NZ_JAHKNI010000003.1, on the reverse strand, counting down.
CCGCGAGGAGCTGGCCCAGCTGGCCGGAGTATCGGCGGACTACGTGATCCGGCTCGAGCAGGCGCGTAGCTCCCAGCCCTCGACCCAGCTCCTGGCCGCGCTCGCGCGAGCGCTGCGGTTGACCGAGGACGAACGAGATCACCTTTACCTGCTGGCAGGCCACCGCCCGCCTGAAGGACCGCGCGCCGGATATCAAGTCCGCCCCGCGCTGCTCTACCTGCTCGACCGGCTGGGCAATACCCCGGCCCAGATCATCACCGACCTCGGTGATCTGCTCGCACAGAACGCCCTTGCAGAGGCGCTGTTCGGGTGCGTCTGCAACATCGACGAGCAGGACCGCAATATCGTGTGGCGCTGGTTCACCGACCCACACGTACGCGAGGCGTACCCCGCACAGGACCACGACCACCTGAGCCGCGTGCGTGTCGCGGACCTGCGTGCCGCCGCGACACATCGCGGCTACGATCGCCCCGCGACCGCGCTGATCGAGCGGCTCGAGGCGGCCAGCGAGGAGTTCACCGCCATCTGGCACCAGCATGAGGTTGCCAGGCGCCGCAACCACCACGTGCGCGTCGTGCATCCTGCCGTCGGGACCGTCGAATTCGACTTCGAGATGCTGCAGACGCAAGCCACCGACCAGCGCCTTCGCCTCTTCACACCGCCGCCCGGATCCACCTCCGTCGAAGCTCTCGAACTCCTGCGTGTCGTCGGCCCGGAGACCGCCCACCGCAGTCACTGATCGGGAGCCCCGCACGGCCCACAGCACTCGCTGCGGGTCGGCGAAGACCGACAGCCGCCCCCCTCCACTGCGCCTGCCACCTCGACGCCGCACCATGCCGGCGAAGTACGACGAAGCGACCGAGCCGAGACTGTCCGGCTGGTCGCTTCGCGAAGTTCCCGATCTGGGGACTCTGTCATTCGGCGGTTCTCGGTAGCAGCTGGACCAGGGCGACGACCAGGACTCCGAGGCCGATCAGCAGCTCGAGGCCGAGGCCGAAGGCGTGCGGAAAACCACCTGCGGCCCGGTGGGCGTCGAGGGCGTTGTAGAAGACGACTCCGATGATCGCGACACCGATCGCACCGCCCGCCTGCTGCGAGGTGGACAGCACCCCGGAGGCCGCGGCCGCCGCCTCTGGCTCCACGCCGGCCAGCACGATCGCGGGCAGCGGGGCCATCACGAAGCCCATACCCGCGCCGGAGATCAGCAGACCAGGGATCAGCCAGCCGACGCTGCCGTGGGCGCCGATCTCGTCTGCGGTCACCGCGAGCAGGGCGTAGCCGAGGGCGACAACCGCGGCGCCGAGAGCGAGCACCTGACGTCCCAGCAGTTGAGCGACCTTGCCCGACGTGGCCGAAGCGACGAAGTAGCCGATGCCCAGCGGCAGAAAGATGAGGCCGGAGTTCAGCGCTGTCAGTCCGCGACCATTCTGCAGATACAGGGCGAGGACCAGGAAGAACGAGGCCATCATCATCGAGTAGACCAGGCTGGTGGCCATCCCCGCGCTGAATGCCCGCTGACGGAACAGGCTCAGCTGGATCAGCGGCGAGCCGCCGCGGACACCGAGCCGGTGCTGGGAGTAGATGAATCCGCCGAGCAGTGGCACGGCCGCGGCCAGGCAGAGCCAGGTCCACTCGGGCCAACCCTGCTGTCTCCCCTGCACCAGCGGCAGCACGATCGCGACCAGGCCCAATGCCACCAGCACGGTGCCCACCAGGTCGAGCCGGGCGCCGGCCGCGGCCTTCGACTCCGGGATCAGACGCGGCGTCAGCAGCACCGCGACCGCGCCGACCGGCACGTTGATCAAGAAGATGGATCGCCAACCCATCCCGGCGATGTCGGCGTCGATCAGCACACCGCCGATCAGCTGCCCGAACACGCCACCGAACCCGATCGCCAGCCCGAAGGCATTGAAGGCCTTGGCCTGTAGCTCGCCGGTGTACACAGTGTTGATGATGGCGAGCACCTGCGGCATCAGCAGTGCCGCCGCGAGCCCCTGCACAACTCGGGCGCCGACCAGGATTCCGGCGTTGGGCGCAATGCCACAGGCCAGCGACGCGAGGGTGAACAACGCCATTCCGGCGCCGAACAGTCGGCGACGGCCGTAGAGGTCGCCGAGTCGTCCCGCCGTGATCAGTCCGGCGGCCAGCGCCAATCCGTATCCGGCCACGATGAATTGGATCTGCGACGAGCTGGCGTGCAGGTCGGCCTGGGTGGCGGGCAGCGCGACGTTGACGATGAAGAAGTCGAGGGTGGTGATGAAGATCCCGGCGAGCAGGACGGCCAAGGCAGCCCACGACGGGCGGCCGACCTCCCGCTCCTGCGGCCCCGCGGTGGGGGCGACGGTGGTGCTCATGTCTGCTGTGTTCCTCTCGTGCTGAATGAGATCGGACCGCCGCCCCGGCCGTAACGGCCGGGGCCGGTCCATGGGGTCGACCGTCAGGCGGGGACCTTGTCGAGGAAGCCGTGCACCTTGCTGATCTGGCCGTGCTCGTCCAGCACCGCTACGTCGAAGCCGACGACCAGGGCCTCGCCGCCCGCCGGGCCGAGGTTCCAGGTGAAGCGGACGATGTTGTGGTGGGCATCGACCGGACCACCGAGGCTGAACTCCAGCCCGGCGAACTGGCCCTGCACCGCGGCGATGGTCGCGTCGATCGCGTCGCGGCCCTCGGCGACCCCGATCGGGTCGGTGTAGGTGCAGTCCGCCGCCCACAGCTCGTCGATCGCGGCGCGGCGGACAACAGCGTCCGTCTCGTTCCAGGTCTGCAGGTACTCGGTGACGAGGTTGTCGTGCTCGGTCATGTCGTTCTCCTTGTTCGGTGCGTTCTTGCTGATCAGAACGCTACGGAGACTGCGAGATCCGGGAATCGGGCATGCTTAGGTATTTGGTTCGATCGGAATCGAAGGACATAGGTAACGTTCGTTGGTGCTACAAGGACGCGAGACGGAACTGTCGGTCGTAACGGGATTGATCGAGCGAGCCCGCAACGGCGCCAGCGGCACACTGGTGTTGCGGGGCGAACCGGGGATCGGCAAGACCGCCCTGCTGGCCGAGGCGGTGGCCAGAGCGGACGGCTTTCGCGTCATCCGGGTGACCGGCGTCGAGACCGAGGCCGAGCTGACGTTCGCGGGCCTGCACCTGCTGCTGCGATCCGGACTCGACCGCCTCGACGCGCTACCGCAGGTCCAGGCCGACGCGTTGGGCAGTGCCCTGGGCCTGACCGCCTCAGCGGTGCCACCGGACCGCTTCCTGATCGGACTGGCCGTGCTGTCGTTGCTGTCCGAGCTGGCGTCCGAACAGCCGCTGCTCTGCGTGGTCGACGATGCCCAATGGCTGGACAAGAGTTCGGCCGACGCGCTGCTGTTCGCGGCCCGCAGACTCGACTCCGAGGCCATCGTCGCGCTGTTCGCCACCAGGACCGAGGGCGACTTCCGAGCCGACGGGCTCGCGGAACTGCCGCTGACCGGGCTGACAACGTCCGCTGCGGTGAGCCTGCTCGACGACTGCGACCTGCCCCAGCAGGTGCGCTACCGCATTCTCGCCGAGGCGGCGGGAAATCCACTCGCGCTGCTGGAACTGCCCCGCGCCGTCGCAGCCGACGCCGCCGGTCTGCGCGGCGTCGACGCGGATCCGCTGCCGCTGACCGAACGACTCCGCCGCGCCTTCGAAGGACGGCTCACCGTCCTGCCCGCAAGCGCTCGCACCGCGCTGCTGATCGCGGCGGTGGAGGGCGCGGGCGACCTGGAGGTGATTCTGCGGGCCGCGGCCGGGTGCGGCGCGTCGAGCGACGACCTCGACGCCGCCCGCGAAGCCGGACTCGTCGAACTTTCCGGCGGCACACTGACATTCCGGCATCCCCTCGTGCGGGCCGCCGTCCATCGCGCCGCCGCGCTGTCCGCGCGTCGTGCCGCGCATCGTGCGGTAGCCGCCGCCCTCGACGGCCCCGAGGTCGCCGATCGTCGCGCCTGGCACCTCGCCGCCGCCACCGAAGGCCAGTCCGAAGAGGTAGCAGCCGAGCTGGAACGGACCGCGGCGCGCGCGCAAGAGCGCAACGGTGCCGCGGGCGTCTGGTACGCGCGCGCCGCCGACCTGTCCGCCGACCCCACCGGCCGGGCCCGGCGTCTGACCCTCGCCGCCGAGGCCATGGCCCAGTCCGGCGAGCCGGATCAGGCCGTCGAGCTGGCCGAACGCGCCCTCCTCCTGCTCGATGGCACCGAATCCGCCTTCGCCGATCCGGCCGAGGCGGACACGCTCGCCACCAGGCTCGCCCACGTGCGGGCGACCACCGATTTCCTGAGCGGCGATCCCGCGTCCGCTCATCGACGCATGACCGACGCCGCTGCCCGGGTCGCCGCGACGGATCCGGCGCTGGCTGCCACACTGCTGATCGAGGCGATACACGCCGCCTGGTACACCGGCCCCGACGAACTCGCCGACGCAGTCGCACGGCTGGAAGAGCTACCGTTGGACCCCGACCAGCGCCCCGCGGCACTGGCCAAGCTGTTGATCCGGGCCGTGTCCCCGGTCATCGGCAGACCTGCCGGCGAGGCGGCCGAGACCGATCGGGCCCTTGCGGCCGCGGTGGCCGCCGCGCAGGATGACGCCGCCGACCTCAGCCCGGTGGTGATCGCGGGTGTGGCGCTGCTCCTGGGACGGGACCGGATCGCCCAGCGCCTCGCGGTCGACCTCGCCGCGCGGCTCCGTCGCCGCGGACTCATCGGATCCCTGCCCGGCACACTGTTCTACGCGGCGACCGCACAGCTCTACGGCGGGCGGGTCACCGAGGCCCGCCAGACCGTCGCAGAGGCCGTGGACCTCGCCTCGGCAACCGGCCAGCAGCACTGGCTGGCGCAGTTCGCCGAGGCGCAAGCCATGCTGGCGGCCATAGAAGGCGACGAGACGAGGGTGGCGGATCTGATCGCCACAACCAGAGCGCACCGCAGCGATATGGCGTGGCGGGCGCCATGGGCCATCTGGGCGGCCGGGCTGGTCGACCTGGGATCGGGGCGCGCCGAATCGGCACTGAACCGGCTGGTCGAGCTGGACGGCGGGCGGCGCGGTTTCCATATTCCGGCCACACGCTCAACCCCCGATCTCATGGAGGCCGCAGTTCGAGTGGGCCACACCGAGCATGCGGCGGAAGGACTGGCGCTGCTCGAGAAGTGGGCCACCCACACCGGACAGCCCTGGACGGCGGCCTTGGTGCATCGCGGCCGGGCCCTGCTGTCCACCGACGACAAGGCCGAGTACCACTTCCGGACGGCCCTGACACTGAGCGCCCCGGAAGACCGGCCATTCGAGCACGCCAGAACCCAGCTACTGTTCGGCGAGTGGCTCCGCCGTGCAAAACGCAAGGCCGAGGCCCGAATTCACCTGACCGCCGCGCGGGAAACCTTCGACCGACTGGGCGCGGTGCCGTGGGCGAGGCGCGCGGACAACGAACTCACCGCCACCGGAACCTCGGCCACCCGGTCCGGCCCCGCCGACGATCGCGCCGTCAGTCCCGCCGCCGCCGTCCTGACCCCGCAGGAACTGCAGATCGTGCGCCTAGCCGCGCAAGGCCTGTCCAACAAGGACATCGCCGCCCAACTGTTCCTGAGCCCCCGCACCATCGGCGCACACCTCTACAAGGCCTACCCCAAGCTCGGCATCCTCTCCCGCACCGAACTCCCCCAAATCCCCCTCCACTGAACCCAGGCCCGGGCGACCCCGAGTCGTGTCCTCGGCGAAGCGCTGGAACGCTTCGGGTGAGCGGTCGACGAGTAGTCGGAACAGATCTGTCGACCCATCTGGGTCGGCATCGTCCAGGGGGAACTCGATCGTGCCGTGGTGCCACTGATCATCCGACGTCTCCCGCCACATGCAGGCGGTGACGGCAGGCACGCCGTCGTGGGTGAACGCCGGCTTCTCCAGGCAACTCGTGGCGATCCTTCGCCAGCACCGAAAGCGGCAGTTGGAGGAGAAGTTCAAGGCCGGAAAGGACTGGAAGAAAACGGATCTGGTATTCACGACCGAACTGGGTCGCCCGATCGAACCCCGGAGCATGAATCGGATATTCGCCGCATTGTGCAAGAAGGCTGGGGTGCTGGCGGTTCGAGAGGATCGGTCGCTGCAAGTTGCGTTGCGTCGGTTCGTGTTGCCGGTTCCAGGGCCCAGCCGGAGGACCGCCGAGCGGTTCGTCACAGCTGCGCAATGCGGAAGTGCAAGGCGACCACCCCGTCCGCCGGTCGATGACGCTTCTTCGTGGAGCAACCACCGAAGACCTTACTCAGTTCGTTGACGATCTCGGTCTTCTAGTCGGCCGCGCGCTTCACCTCGTGCTGAGCGACTGTCGCGCCCGCAGCGGCAGCCGACGTAGTCCGATGACGGTGCAGCCGCGGGATTGCCAGGTGCCGCAGGCCCGGCGCAGTCCGAGTTTCTGATCCACTTCTGCGGGCGGCCGAGTTCTGCAGCTATGACGGAATGAGCGAATGGTCTGCGCCGCAGTCGTTCTCGCTGCGCGAATGCGCGACATGCGACAGATGCGGGCATTCGACAGGCAGAATGGCCCCCATGAGCACACACGCAGGCCTGCTCCTGGCGATCGCGATCCCCGCCGGCGGCAACGACTTCTCCAGCCCCGCCATGTGAGACCCCGAGCGGCCCCGGAATCCTGAAGCTCGGCCCGAACCAAGTACCCACCTTCTGACCGGCGAAAATATGCCAAGTCCTTGACGCAAGACAATCACAGCTTGCGCACACTCATCGGCAGAAGCGGACGTTCGCCGACCGACCGTCCAGCGGCATGACAGTGCGTTTGCGGAGGCGTCATGCTGAGCGAGGTGGCGTGGTCGGCTGGGGGTCCGGTGTCACGTTCAGGGTGTTGATCCACAGATGTGTGAGGGTTGCTGCGGTGTCGTCGAGCGAGGTTCCGGTCTTCGAGGCCTGATAGAACGCGCGCTCGGTCATCCATACCAGTGCGGTCGTCACGGCGCGCGCGCCGGTCGGGCCGTCGTCATCGGAAAGCCCGGCGCGTCCGGCGATGGCCCGGGTGATGTCGCGGATGGCGGTGACGGCTGAATGCCAGCTCTCACCGATCGCCGCGACGGTAGGGGCGAGCTCGACGGCGGCGCGCATGACGCTGCCGTGGTCACGCCACATGTCGCGGGTCCGGTCGATGCTGCGGCGCAGGACGAGCGCTGGTTCTCCGGAGGCGTCGGCGGCCTCGATTTCCGTGCGCAGCGTGGCCACGGTTCGTTCGACCAGCGCGGCCAGGGCAGCGTTCTTGGACGCGAAATAGAAGTAGAACGCTCCCCGGGTGATGCCCACCGCCGTGGCGATCGTCTCGATCGTCATCTGGTCGAATCCGATCGTGTCCAGCTGTTCTTCGGCGGCGTCGAGGATGGCTCGCTCGCGCTGGTCGCCTTTGGTGGGCGTGGTGCGGCGGCGTCCGCGGGTGGTTCCGGTCTCGGGCACGGATCTCACCCTACCCGGAGATGATTAATTTCTACGCTATGTCGATTATTGCCGACTTAGTGTAGATTTTGTCCGCATGACCGATCGAACCACCGGCAAGACCCTCTTCATCACCGGCGTGAGCTCCGGTTTCGGACTGGCAATCGCGCGCAAGGCGATTCATGACGGCCACCTCGTGGTGGGCACGGTGCGGCGCGACGCCGACGCCGAGCAGTTCCGAGCACTGCATCCCCGCCGCGCCGTCGCGCGCATTCTCGATGTCACCGACGACGAGGCGGTCCTGGCCACGGTGAACGACATCGAATCGACCGTCGCCTCGATCGATGTCGTCATCGCCAACGCCGGGTACGGCCACGAAGGAGTGTTCGAGGAATCGCCACTGGCCGAACTACGAAACCAGTTCGCGGTCAACGTCTTCGGTGCGGTGGCTACCATCCAGGCGGTGCTACCGCACCTGCGGGCCCGGCGATCGGGCCACATCCTGGGCATCACCTCCATGGGCGGGCTCATGACGGTGCCCGGCCTGGCGTACTACCACGGCAGCAAGTACGCCCTGGAAGGAATCCTCGAGACCCTCGGCAAGGAGGTTGCCGGGTTCGGCATCCACGTCACGGCCGTCGCACCCGGCTCGTTCCGCACCGACTGGGCCGGGCGATCCATGATCCGCACCGAACGCTCGATCCCGGACTACGACGCGCTGATGGACCCGGTACGCGCACACCGCCGCGCCGCCGACGGCAATCAGCTTGGAAATCCCGAAAAGGCCGCAGCCGCAATACTTTCGGTAACCGAGGCCGCCGACCCCCCGGCACACCTGCTGCTCGGCTCCGACGCCCTGCGACTGGTACGAGCCGGCCGGGAGGCCGTCGACGCCGAGATCGAGAAATGGGCCGACCTCTCATGCACCACGGACTTCGCCGAAGGAGCCCAACTGCCGGGCTGACCCGCCAGACAGCCGAACCAGCGCGGTTCCGGCGCCGTAGCGGGCAACGCCAGTCGATCCTGACCGATATCCGCTATACGGCTACTTGAGAGTGCGTTGCTAACCGCGCCGAGCTGGCGCTGCGTGCGGCTGTGGGCGCTGCGGCCGATTCGGTGGAGCTGCAAATGCCCGCGTGCCTTGATCGCTCGCCGGTAGCGAGCGTTCAAGGACTCGATCGCAGCAGTCGCACGGATGGTCCGCAGTTGCCGCGTCGCAGGTGCGGGTAGGGCTGGACAGCAACTGCCACGCGCCAGGTGTTGATTCCATCCCTGACGACGATGACAGCGATGGTCAGGGCGGCGAAGGGGCGCACATGGAATCTCATTGCGGCAGAAGGGAATTAGATCCAATTCCCGATGTCGAAAGCCGCCCCCACCGGACCGCCATGGTGTCGAACGGTATTGATAGTCCACCTGTTTCGAGCTTCGGGCAGACTGAGGCTGTGCGATATGTGATGCGGCAGCGCGTACTGAGCCTGGGCCAGGACTACTGGGTGACCGACGAATCCGGGAACCGGGCCTTCCTCATCGACGGCCGGGTGCTGGCGTTGCGCCGGACCTTCGATCTGAAGGGGCCGGGCGGCGAGGTCTACGCCGTCGCCCGCAAAAAGGCTCTGGCCCTTCGCGATACCATGACCGTCCGGATCGGTGGCTCGCATGCGGCCACCGTACGCAAGAAGCTGTTCAGCCCCCTGCGACACAGCTTCACGATCGCACTCGCCTCCGGCGAGCACTGGACCGCACGCGGCGACCTCATCGAAAAGAACTACACCCTCGAGGGCCCCCGGGGCGTTGTCGCTCAGACCTCACGCAAATGGTTCCGGATCCGCGACACCTACGGCGTGGAGGTCTACCACCCCGACGTCCCGCTGACCCTGGCCATCGTGGTGTGCATCGACGAGCTCGTCGCCGCCGAAAGGAAACAGCGCCGCGACGCGTAACCGCTTCGAACCCCGCACCCGCTCGGTGCGGCCAGCGCCGGGGGCGCCACCGATCTCCCGCCCGAACCGCTCGATTCCGCCACCATGTTCGCCCCGGTCGGCACACTGGTAGCGCCCCCGCCCGTCTGCCCCTCGCTACTCCGGCCAGGCGCTGTGGCGGATGATGTCGACGAAGTCCCGGCGGACGAAGGCCGGATCGAAGTGCGCCAGCACGTCGTCGTTCATGGTGCCGAAGGTCGTGTCGGGGCGATCGGCCATGCCTTCGTTGAAGGCCCGCAGAATCCTGTTCTTGAAGTCCGGTCGCGGATGGGCCGCCAAGACTTCGGCGCGCTGCGCGGCGGTGATCTCGTCGAGATCGAGTCCGAGAACATCGGTTTCGACCCCCAGCGTTACCACGGCCACCTCGGGCGGAAGGTGGTGCGGCACTTCGGGTGTGGTGTGCAGCGCGATGGCCAGCCAGACATCGCGGGCCTCGCGCTCCGAACGGCCGTGGCGCAGTAGGAAACTCCGCGCCGCCTCCGCGCCGTCGAGCTCGAATCGGCGGGTCTTGTCGGCGTAAGCGCGCACCAGTCCGAGGTCGTGGAAAAGTCCTCCCACATACGCCAATTCGGGATCGACATCGAGTCCGCGCGCCGCGGCCTTCAGCGAACCCCACAGATACACCCGGCGCGAATGATGGTAGAGCGTCTCGTCGGCGGCCTGCCGGACGATCTCGGTGGCCTCGTGAACGAGGTCGGTATCGGGGACAACCACCCCGGCGATGAGTTCTGGCATCGGCAACTCCTGGTTATCGGTCGTATTGACAGCTCCCATTGTTGCCGCCGTATTCGCCGGTGGACACCGCGCGGAGCGACCGGTACCCCACAGATCCGGACGTGGGTCAGTCGGCGTCGCGGCGACGCCCGCCGGCGGCCGTGCCGAACCGCGCCCGGTACTGGCTGGGTGAAATTCCGAAGCGCGCCACGAAGATTCGGCGCATCGTCTCCGAGCTACCGAATCCTGCCGAGCGGGCGGCCGCGGCCACGGTGTGCCCGGCATCGAGCAGCACCTTGGCATGGTCGAGGCGCACCTGCTCGACATACCTCGCCGGGGTGGTGTCCAGCTCCCCGGCGAACAGTCGCGCCAGGTGCCGGGGCCCGACGCCCACCCGGTCGGCCAGCGAATTGACGCTGTGGTCGAGCGCCGGCTGCGCGGAGATCAGATCGACCACGGTCCGCAGCGCCGGCGTCCGCGGCGGCCGCACCCGCAGCGGCGCGGAGAACTGGGACTGCCCGCCGGGCCGCTGCATGAACATGACCAGGCCGCGCGCGACCTCCCGCGCGAGGTCGACGCCGTGATCGCGTTCGACCAGCGCGAGCGCGAGATCCATCCCAGCGGTGACGCCGGCCGAGGTGAACACGCCGTCGTCCTCGACGAACAGCGCATCGGGCTGCACCCGGACATCCGGGTAGCTGCGCGCCAGCAGCTCCGCGTGCCGCCAGTGCGTGGTCGCCCGGCGACCCGACAGCACGCCCGCCGCGGCCAGCGCGAACGACCCGGTACAGATCGACACCATGCGACGGGTGCGGGGCCGCAGCTGCTCGATCGCGGCGATCAGTCCGGCGGGAACGGGACGGCCGACTAGACAGTCGCCGCCGGCGATCACCACGCTGTCGGCCTCCCCACAGTCGGCGACCTCGGCGGCGGCGAGCTCCATCCCGTTCGACGCGACCACCGGACCGCCCGAGACGGACACATAGGCCAGGCCGTAGGCGCCGCCGAGCAGATTCGCCTCCGCGAAGACCTCCGCTGGCCCGGTCACATCCAGCATCTTCATGCCGTCGAACATCACGAACACCACCCGCCGACCACCCACCATGAATCCACCTCCGCCTCGTCCTCGGACTCTCTCGCGAGCATAGGTCCGCACCCGAACCTCGTCCGGGCGGTACGCAGCCCGTCCGGATCGATCACCAACCCGCAGCAAGCCGATGCGCAGGGCATTCTCGTCGCGTCGATCGCCATCTTTCAGCCCGGACCACACGGCTGGCCGGTAGGAAACCTCCGAGCCGCCGGTGACGAGGAAAGAACACGGTTTTCCGGGTGGGCCCCTCTCGATCGAAGACCCCCGGTCAAGGTGAAATATACTGGCGTACAGCTGGATTCAGGATCGAAGCCGGCCGACGGAGTCGGTAGCGACGATGCGCCGAGTTTCGGCCCGGCGGGCAAGTGGAACAGCCCGATTCAGGCCTCCGGCCGAGCCGCGAAGTCGACGGCGGCCGCGCGCAGGGTTTCGGCCAGGCGGGCGACGGGTTCGGGGAGCGGGCCCGGCATCCTGGCCAGCAGTATGCGACGTTGCTCGGCGGGCCCGCCGTGGACCGGCAGCATCCGCATGCCGGGCGGCTCGACCGGTGCGAGACCGGCTGGGACGGTGGTGATTCCGCAACCCGCGGCGACGAGGTGGAGTTTCGCGAGCCAATCAGATCGCGGAGGTGCCGCCATCGACGGCCAGTTCCATACCGTTGACGAAGGACGAGTCGTTCGAGGCGAGGAACAGTGCGACCGTGGCGATCTCCTCGGGCCGGCCCATCTTCCCCCGCGGGATCAAGGCTTCGAACTGCGCCTTGGTCTCCGCGTCGAACAACTGCTCCTGAATCGGCGTCGCGATCTGGCCCGGGCTCAGCACATTGACCCGGATCCGCCGCTCCCTCAGCTCGTACAACCACACGCGGGCCAATGCGTGCAGCGCGGCCTTGCTCGCCGCGTAGACGCTGTAATCCGGCCAACCCTTGACCGAGGCGATCGACCCGGTCATGAAGATCGACCCACCGTTGTTGAACAAACGCAGCGCTTTCTGCACGGTGAATAACGTGCCGCGGGTGTTCAGCCCGAAAGTATTGTCGAATTGCGTTTCGGTAATGTCGCCGAGTTTGGCCGCCTCGGCCGTCCCGGCACTCGCGAACAGCACGTCGATAGCGCCGTGCTCCCGTTCGACCGTCTCGAACAGCCGGTCCAAGTCGGCCAGGTCGGAAGCATCACCCTGCACGCCGGTCACATTGCGCCCGATAAGCTCGACGGCCTCGTCCAGCGCCGCTTTCCGCCGACCAGTGATGTAGACGTACGCACCCTCCTGGACAAACAGTTCGGCGCTCGCCAGCGCCATACCGCTGGATCCGCCCGTGATTACCGCGACCTTGCCATCGAGCTTTCCCATGATCACTCCCTCTTTCGTCACTTAATCGGCTCCCACCTGCACGAATCGCGTTATGTGAACGATTCGGTGTACTTAAGCTAACAGCCGGCAGGACGACGCGCAAGCTAAGTACACCTACCGTTACCCGCGCGGTAGCATGACACCGTGACCGAGTTGGAGAAGGGCCCCCGGGGTCAACGTCGCGGCAGGGGCGCGCGCGAACGGATCCTCGAGGCGTCACGGCAGCTGTTCGGTGAGCAGGGCATCAGCAATACCGGCATGGACCAGCTCTGCGCGGTGGCCCAGGTGTCGAAGCGCACCGCATACCAGCACTTCAGCGGCAAAGACGAGCTCGTAGCCGAGTATCTGCGCCGGCACGATCCCGACACCATGCCCGAAGTATTCGACCGCACCGATCTCACCCCCCGGCAGAAGCTGCTCGCCGCCTTCGACAAGCCACAGTCGGTACCACCGCAGGAGGTGACACCGCTGTGCCCCTTTATCGCGGCCGCTGTCGAGATCACCGACCCCCACCACCCAGCCCGCCGCCGCGCACACGACTACAAGGCCTCCGTCGCCACCCGCTTCACCGAAACTGCCCGCCAGGCCGGCGCCACCGACCCCCAGCAGCTCGGCGAACAACTGGCCCTGCTCCTCGACGGCGCCTCGGCCCGCACCCGAGCACTCGGCATCGAGACCCTCCCGACCGCCGCCGCCATCGCCGCGATACTCATCAACAGCGCCCTCCCCGCCGCGCCGGGAGCGGCCGAGAACTGAGCACGACGCCGTCCCGAACCGCGGCGCGCTACCGTTCGACCGTTCCCAGCCGAAAAATCCGGCCTACCCGCTCGGCCAGCTCGTTTTCCGATATGGCGGCGCGGGTCACCCACCTGACTACACCGTCCGGGAGCGGTAACGACCCGAGTTCGCCTCCTTCGCGAGAGGTGGGTAGCTGCGCCCGGAGCCGTAACCTCGGGCCCAATCGAGACTTGCCTGGACTGGGAATACGTATTGCGACGTAGTCCGGCGTTCGCGCGTCGGCGGATGTGGTGGTGATCGGAATTCGGCCACACTGAGTGTGCCGTGCGGTTGCCCCGTGTTATCGAAACGTCCTGTGGCTGAACCATTCCGAGCCGCACAGCGCAATCCCCTTCGACGATAAGGAATTCTCATGTCCGGTGCCGAGTTCACGCTCGACCCACGACGTCAGCGCATCGGCGCGATGGCCGCCATCTGCTATGTGGTGTTCTTCGTCGTCTCCTTGGTTCTACCCGGCCGGCTGAACGGCAATGCGCCGATTTTCACGCCCTATTCGCCCGATGAGACCGTATCGCGGTACCTGGCGGAGACCACCCGTGGCGCCATTGCCTACGGTGCCTTCTTCCAGGCATTGAGCGCACTGGCGCTGCTGGTATTCGTCCCGTACGCAACCGATTACGCGCGACGGCTCGCACCCGAGGGCGGATATGCCGGTGTGATTCGCGCCGGTGGCACGGTATCGGCGGCATTGCTACTGGTCTCCTCCTCTGTGCAGTGGGTGTCGAACCGGCCCAGTACCGGTGGCGATCTGCGTGTGTTCCGAGCAATATCGGACATCACCTTCGTCACCGGAGCCGCGCCGCATGTCGCGACGCTCGGTCTGCTGGTCGGAGCGGTCGCGGGTGTCGGCCTGAAGACCCGGGCGCTGCCGCGGTGGTTGTGCTGGTTCGGATTCGTCATCGCCGCGGCGTCACTGCTGTCGATGTTGTCACTGCTTTTCGAGGCCGCCACCATTTTCATCCCGGCGGGACGCTATATCGGAATGGTCTGGTTCCTCGCCCTCGCGGTGGTCCTGCTTGTCCGGCGCACGACCGGCGCGCCCTCGATACAGACCGGCCCGGGCGTCGGCCGGTAGCCCGATCGCGGCGGCAGGACCGGCTATCCGGCGCTGCCCAGTTTCACGGCGGTCTTCTCCGGGACAGCCGCCTTGTTGCGGACCCTGTTGTGGCCGTAGGTGATTCCGGCGACCAGGAGGGCGAGCAGGGCCGCGGAGGTACCCCAGGTGCCGAGCGCAAGGCCGCCGGAGTGGTGGGGTTTGGACAGCAGATCGCCAACCGTGGCGCCGAGCGGGCGGGTGAGAATGAATGCCAGCCAGAACAACAGCACGCCGGACACGCGGGTCAGGTAATGGGCGGCCAGCAGGACCGCCATCGCCGCGCCGATGAGCGCGGCGCTGCCCCCATAGCCGAGACCGGAGCTGTCGGACAGATAGTCGCCGAGGGAGGTGCCGAGCGTATTGGACAGCAGAATGGCTGTCCAATAGAGGATTTCGGCGCGACGGTTGGTGATGTTGGTGACGTCGTAGGTCTGGCCGCTGAGTTTCCAGATCACGAACACGACGGCCAGTCCGGTGACGAGGATGGCGGCGCCGGTCCCGTACCCCAGCCCGCCGGCGGTGGAGGTGCCCGAGCCGGGCCCGCGGTTGAGGAAGTCGGAAATGGTGGTACCGGCGGTGCTGGTGGCGGCGATGACGGTCCAGTAGAGCGCGGGGTGGAAGCCGCGAACCCCGAGCTGAGCGAACAGGCTGACCGCGAAGATCGCCAGGAACAGGAGCGAGGCGGTGGCGTAGCCGAGGTGCAGGGTTTGCGCCAGCAGGTCGCCGCCTGTCTCACCGAGCGTCGTCGCGGCGATTTTCAGAACCCAGAACAGGACGGTGACCTGGGGGAGCTTGTAGTCGGTGCGGATGCGCGCCGAGTCCATGCTGGAGACTTCCCTTCTCGATCGAGGTGTCGGAGTGGATCGTAGTGGAGTTTGCCAGCCCGCCGCTGAGAGAACACTGAGATCATTCTCAGACCGTGGACCATCCGTGAATTCGCGGAGAGGGGCGCGCTATAGCGAATTTCGAGTTATCCTATTCGCGGAGAATTCTTTTCGCGAAGAACCTGATGCTGCGGAGTGCTTGATGAAACAACAAGCGATTTTACGGACGCGGCGGGTCACGCGGGGGCCCGTTCGGGTGGAGCTGACATCCTCGGTGACCGGGATGCACGTGCACACGCCGGACGAGCACGGATATCTGGTCGAAATCCCCATCCACAACCTGATGCGGGTGGTCGATCGCCTGCACGAGGTGGAGGTGACGCCCGGTCGCGCGGTGGTCGTCGGGCCGTCGGTGGACGCCTACGTGGACACACCGGAACGCGGGCAGGTGGTAGCCGTCGATGTCGGTCAACGAGCATTGACCGACATGCTCGAGGCGCTGCTGGGCCACCCGGTCCGGCATCCCGTCCGCCCCGCCGAGGCGCCCCAGGTACCGGATCGGGCGTGGCTGTCGACTGTGCGGCGGGTCGCCGGCGATGGTCCCGAGGTTACTCCGATCGGACGGCCCGCTCTCGAGCAGAAGCTACTCGCACAACTGCTCTTGTCGCTGGACCATCCGGACCGAGAGGCGCTGGATGCCGCGGTGCCGAGCTGGGGTCCGCACGTGATCCGCCGGTGCATGGATTTTCTCGAGGCCTACCCCGGCGAGCCGCTGACCGTCACCCGGCTGGCGGCCGAGGCCGGGTTGAGTGTGCGTGCGTTGGAGGAGTGCTGGATCCGGCACCGTGAGATGCCCCTGATCGCGGACGTCGTCCGGGTGCGATTGGCCGGGGCGCATGCCGATCTCGAGTTCTACCGCCCGGAGGAAACCACCATCGAGGCGGTGGCCAGCGCGTGGGGATTCCTGCCGCGCCTCTTCCCCGTTGTCTACGAACTCCACTACGGCCGGCCACCCGAGCAAACGCTGCGCGGCCCCGCATTCGCATAGGGTTCCCGTTCTGGGGCGCGATCCTGCGCGCGACTCGGCGAGTTCCGCAGCGCTAGCGCCGGTTTCTGAGAGCGGTGAGCGCAAATCTTTGCGGCACAGGTGGATTGCCGATCGGTTGCCAGGGTACGCTACGGCCGGAATTGATCGGCTCGAAAGTTGGAGTGTGGCGTGACTCGTCTTATGCGGATACTGGTTCTGTTGATGATTCCGGTAATAGTGCTGGTCGGCGGCTGTAAGAGCTCGTCGACGACCGCGAGCAGCGGTGCGGATCAGTCGATTCCGGCGGATCCGACCGGGACCGCCGCCGATGCGCAGGCGGAGGACACCAGCTGCCCGACCACGAACACCACCTCGTTCGCGAAGACGAAGTTCGTTGCGCACACGGGTCTGGCGTTCGGCACCTTCCATCGGTGGCTGTACAAGCCGATGCAGGCCGGCACCTTCAAGAAGGGAGCGAAGGGCCGGATCACGGCATTCGTGAAGGGCGGCCTGGCCGCGTTGTTCATCAAGCGTGAGGTTCGCCTCGCGCTGGCCGACGCGAAGGCGAATCCCACACTGTGCAAGACGATCTCGGCTCCGCTGGGCAAACTCGGCGACACCGTGCAATCGGCCTTCGACAAGCTCAAGGGTGGTGATGATTCCGGGATCACCGGGCTGAACACCCTGATCGGCCAGACCGAGACCAGCTCCAAGGGCCAGGGCGTGGATATCACCGAGAACGAGAACGGCGATCTGACCAAGTCGCCGAGCTAGGTTCGGTCTCGAAACGGTGAGGGCGGTTCCGAGGACCGCCCTCACCGTTGTTCTCGAGCAGCGGGATCCGTTGCGGCGCCTAATTGTTCGCGCGTTGGATGGCGCGTTGCACGAGGTGGCGAATGCCGGGCAGCTGGATGGCGCGGAGCATGAGTTCACCGGCCACGACGTGCACGCGCGACGGCGGGGCGAAGCGGCTGATTCCCTTGCGGGCCAAGGCTTGTCGCTTGCGAACCTCCGGGCGCAGCGATGCCTCCCAGACCTCCAGGGCCGCGGGAATATCACACTCTTCCGCGAGGGCGGCGCCGAGCCTGTCCGCGCCGTCGAGGGCGAGCGCGGCGCCGTAGCCGGCGAATACCGTGACGCACCACGCCGCGTCGCCGAGCAGGACCACGCGGCCGCGGCTCCAGCGGTCCATGACGATCTGGCCGACGGTGTCGAAATACGCCGCGGCGGGGTCGGCCGCAAGTTGGTCCAGGGCGTCGGCGACGCCTCCCCCGAGATCGCCGAACGCCCGGGCGAGCGCGGGCGCGGCGCCGAGAGTCAGTTCGGCGCCGGGATCGACGCAGCGATAGGTGAAGAACGCCGAGGACCGATCCGCACCCAGATTCATCACCGCCGCCGTGCGCCGGGGACCGAGGAAGGTGGTGCCGGCCCCTTCCGGAACGTGCTCGGGCGCCTTCCCGAGCGGAAAGGCTCCCACCATGTGTCCCAGGTCCACCAGATGGTCCGCCTCGGGACCGAAGACAAGTTCGCGGATTCGCGAGTGCACGCCGTCGGCGCCGATGAGCAGCTCGGCCTGAAGGTGGGCGCCGTCGCTGAGGGTGACGCCGACATCACCGTCGTTGCGGGTGACCGCCTGCACGGTGGTACCGAAATGGATATCGGCAATGTCGGCGACCGCGTCGTACAGCGCCGATTCCAGGTCACCCCGGAACAGACTCAGCGCCCGGTTCCCGACCGCCGCCTGCGCGACGGCGGCGGGGATCGCGAACTTCTCGCGGCCGTCGGCGTGGACCAGGATCGAGGTGAAGAATCCGATGTCCTTCGGGGCCAGCGTGGGCAGCAGCCCGAGCCGTTCGGCTGCGTCGTAGCCGGGGCCGTGCAGGTTGACCAGGTAACCTTCGCTGCGCCGGGCCGGAGCGCGCTCGATGACGACGACGTCCCAGCCCGCCTGATGCATCCGCAGCGCGGCGGCCAGCCCGGCGATACCGGCGCCCACCACGATCACCCGTTTCCGTTGTGCCCCGCTGCCATGATGCGACGTATTCCCGGTAGCCGTCATTGCACTCTCCTGTCGTCCACGAAGCGGGTCAGCCCCGCCACTATCGTCAACCAATAGTTGACGTTGATGACTACGTCAACCTAAGATTGACGAATGGATGAAGTGCCTTCGCGAAGCCCGGTCGGCACCGGTTCGCTTGTGCTGCATACCCTTCGCTGCATCGGATACGTCGATACGGCTCGAATGGCGGCGGCGGCCGGGATGCCCGAGGCTGTGGTCGAGTCCGATCTGATCGACCTGGCAGCGAGCGGGTATGTCACGTATACGCGCGGCGATTTCGGCGGGTGGGGCCTCACCGACGCCGGGCGGGTGCTGGATTCGGCGCAGATCGCGGCTGAGCTGGAGATGGCGGGCGCCGGGGCGGCAATTGCCCAGGCGTACCAGCGTTTCCTGACGCTCAACCCGGAGATGCTCGACCTGTGCACGGCGTGGCAGATACGATCCGCCCACGGGGTCATGGCCCCGAACGACCACACCGATCCGGGTTACGACGCCCGGATTCTCGATCGGATCGCGAACCTGGATGCTCGCGTTCAGCCCATCTGCACGCAGCTGTCGGAGGCCCTGCCGAGATTCCAGCGATACGGCCTGCGCCTCGCCGACGCGCTCACGCGGGCCCGGGCCGGCGAGTTGGAGTACGTGGCAACCAGCACCTCGTCGTATCACACGGTCTGGTTCCAGCTGCACGAAGATCTCCTGGTCACGCTCGGCATCCCGAGATTCTGACGATGCGATACATTCAGCCGCTGTCGGCGGTGACCGAACCGGCGCCGGAAGTACTGGGCGCCAAGGCATCCGGGCTCATCGAGCTGTGCCGCCTCGGTCTTCCCGTGCCCGCCGGGTTCGTCATCGGTACCGAGGTCTGCCGCGCCTTCCTGCGTGACGGTCGATTTCCCGACGGCTTTGTCCCCCAGCTGCTTTCCGCCGTCGGCGACCTCGAGGTCGTGACACACCGCAGCTTCGGCGGCGCCGAGAAGCCGCTGACGGTGTCCGTTCGCTCCGGGGCGGCGGTGTCGATGCCCGGCATGATGGACACGGTTCTCAATCTCGGGCTCACCCCCTCGACCGCACGGGGATTGGCGGCCGAGACGGGCAGCCCGCAATTCGCCCTGGCCACTCGGATGCGTTTCCTGTCGAGTTTCTCGGCTGCTGTGGTCGATCCCGGTGAAGTCGACAATCTCGATGCGCCGGAGGACATTCACCGCGCGATCCGAGCTACCGAGGACCTCATCTCACGGCAGGCCGGGCCGCAAGTTCTGAATGCCCCTTTCCAGCAGTTGGAGCTCGCGATCACCGCGATCTGCTCGTCCTGGGATACACCGCGTGCGCGCACGTTTCGCGCAATTCACGATATCCCGCCCGACCTCGGGACGGCCGTGACCGTGCAGGCGATGGTCTACGGGCATCGCGACGACCACAGCGGCACCGGGGTCGCCTTCAGCCGCAACCCCAACACCGGCGAACCGGTCCCCTTCGGCGACATACTGTTCGGCGGTCAGGGCGACGATGTCGTGTCCGGTAGATCGCGCACGCTGCCGCTGCACGATCTGGCCGCTCGGGAGCCGGTCGTGTGGGACGGCCTGGTCGCGGCCCTGGCCCGGATCGAAGCGCACTATCGCGACTCGTGCTGCGTCGAGTTCACTTTCGAGGCGGGCGAGCTCTGGATCCTGCAGGTTCACCGCGGCAAAATGGCCCCCTCCGCCGCGGTCCGTGTCGCCGTCGACCTCGCCGACGAGGGCATGATCGAGCCCCGAGAAGCGCTGTTGCGCATCACATCACAGCACCTCGAGCGGGCCCGCACACCGCGCATGGCGCTCGATGGCCCGCACGACCTGCTCGCGCGAGGGCAGGGCGCCTGCCCCGGCGTCGCGGTCGGCGCAATCGCGACCACCTCCGATTCGGCGGTCCGCATGGCCGCGTCCGGTCCGGTCATCCTGGTGCGGCCGGATACCTCGCCGCTCGACATGCACGGTCTCGCCGCCGCCGCCGGAGTTCTCACCGCCCACGGCGGGCCGACCTGCCACGCCGCCGTTGTCGCGCGAGCGCTCGGCAAACCCGCGGTAGTGGGGGTCGCCGATCTCACCGTCGACGCCGCCTCGATCCGTACTCCGTTGGGCGCGTTCCCCGCAGGCACCCTCATCGCCATCGACGGAACCACCGGGGAGGTCGCTTTGGGAAGCCCCTCCGTCCGGACCCCTGCCACCGATCCCCACACGAACCGACTACTCGAATGGGCCGATCAGGTGTCCGGCGATCACACCCAGCGCGGTGACGCAGATCGCTTGACCGCCGCACACTCCGCGCTCGCCGGGCGCTGAGAGCCGTTGGCGCATAACCGTTCCCAACCCAGGCCCGGACCGCCGACCGCGCGACTGCCGTCCCACTATCGCAGCAGCGGGTCCCGGGGCAGGCCGAGAATGCGCTCGCCGATCTGATTGCGTTTGATCTCCGAGGTGCCCCCGGCGATCGACATGCCGCGATGCATCAGCACCATCAGGTTGCCCGTGGCCGCAAATCCGTCCATGAACAATGCGTCCTCGCCGAGGAGTTCGCCGACGACGGCGGCCGATTCGTGGCCCAGCTCCGACACGATGAGCTTGGCCATCGCGCCCTCGGGACCGGGCCCGGCGCCCGCGACGGCGCGCCCGGCCGCCCGCAGATTGAGGAGTTCGACTGCCTGCTGATCGGCGATGTAGCGACCGATGCGCGGCGCGCCGCCGGCGAGACGTTCGGGGGCCGCGGCGAACAGCGGAACCAGCGCGGCGCCCGGAAAAGTCAGCACCCCGGCGCCGCCGCTGCCGATGCTCACGCTCTCGTTGCCGAGCGTGGCGCGCGCGACCGCCCAGCCGCCGTCGACCGGGCCCACGACGTCCTCATCGGGCACGAAGACGTCGGTGAGGAACACCTCGTTGAATTCCGAATCCCCCGTGGTCATTCGGAGCGGGCGCACCTCGACTCCCTTGGCGTGCATATCGATCGCCATCATCGTGATGCCCTGGTGCTTGGGCACATCGGGATCGGTGCGCACGGTGGCGAAGCCCATCCCGGCCACGTGGGCACCGGAGGTCCACACCTTCTGGCCGTTCACCAACCAGCCGCCGTCGACGCGCGTCGCGCGGGTCTTGATGCCCGCGGCGTCCGACCCCGCCTCGGGCTCGCTGAACAGCTGGCACCACACGACCTCCTGGTCGAGCGCGGGCCGCACCCAGCGCTCGAGCTGGTCCGGGTTGCCGTGCTGGATGATGGTGAGCACATTCCACGCGGTGATGCCGTAGGACGGGCGCGCCACCCCGGCCGCCTCGAACTCCTGCTCGATCACCAACTGCTCGATTGCCCCCGCGCCGCGGCCGAAGGGCTCGGGCCAGTGCGGCATCACGTATCCGGACTCGATCAGCCTGGTGCGCTGTTCGGCGACGGGGAGATCGGCTGTCTCACGGGCGAATTCCCGCACCTGCGCACGGACGGCCGCGGCCTCGGGCGGCAGCTCGATCGCCTTGGCGCGCGAAATCCCCTGGCGGGTCAGGTCGACCAGATCCGCGGCCGCGCGGTCCGGCGCGAGGAGATGCCGCAGCGCCGTCGCGCGCCGCATGAACAGGTGCGCGTCGTGCTCCCAGGTGATGGCGATGCCGCCGTGCACCTGGGTCATGTGATTGGCACAGAAGTCCGCCGCGGGACCGGCGATCGAGGCGGCCACGGCCGCGGCGTAGGACAGCTGATCGCCGCCCGTACGGGCGGCCCGCGCGGCATCCCAGACCGCCGAAGCGCCCATCTCGGTGACCACGGCCATGTTGGCACAATGATGCTTCACCGCCTGGTACATGCCGATCGGACGACCGAATTGGATACGGCTCCCGGCATATTCGGCGGCCAGCCGCGTGGCCTCGGCGGCGACACCGGCAGCCTCGGCCGACAGGATCACCCGCTGCAGATCCAGCAGCGTGCGCGCCGCGCCCGGCACCACGATCGCCGGCACGGCGTCGAGCGTGATGCGAGCGGCGCGCCGGGTCGGATCGAGGTTCTTCGGCATCGTGATCCGCACGCCGTCACCGGGTTCGACGATGGCAACATCGTCTCCGGCGGTCAGCACCAGCAGCCGGGCCAGCCCGCCCCCGAGCACCACGACCGAACCGCTCACCCTGTCGCCGTCGAGGCTCAGCCCCGGCGTCGTGGCCACGGCCGCCGCGGTCGAGCCGTCGGCCAGGCCCGGCAGCAGCTTCTCCCGCGTAACCTGTTCGCCCGCAACGGCGATGAACGCGCTCGCGATCACCGTCGGCACGAACGGCCCCGGGGCGACCGCGCTCCCCCACTCCGCCACGACGAGCACGAGTTCCTCGAGCGTGTACCCCGACCCGCCGAACTCCTCCGGGAGATGTAGTCCCAGCCAGCCCAGCCCGGCGATCTCGTCCCAGAACGGCGGTGGCGTCTCGGCCTCCGCCTCCAGCAACGCCCGCCCCGCCCCGCGCGCATCGCGCCTACGCAACAGTTGGGCGGCCGTATCAGCAAGCGCCACATGGTCTTCGGTGATAGCGATCGACATCGAGCTGCTCCCTCCCGGGTTCGACACACCTGCCGCCCCCGGACTGTCTCCGGTGAACCATCGGCCCCGACCCGCACCCGGCCGATACCGTGCCGCCCGCCGAGGAACAACCCACTGCGGGAGACAAGCACCATCATGCCCGTACGCGGCTAACGGGCTTGTAGTTCCGCTCGATCGGACGCCGCCTTCGATGCCCGGTACCCGAGCTCGGTAATGGCCGGGAACGAGCCCTAACTCGAGTGTTAACTAGCCGATGTGCGGATGCGGGTCGATCCGGCGTCAGGGCCGGGGCTGGGCGCTCGTGCCGGTTAGGAGGCTCAGTAGGTCGGCCAGTTGCCCGGTGTCATGAGTTCGAGGAGGTGCTCGTCGGGATCCCGGAAGTAGATGCTGCGGCCGCCACGTGCCCAGTTGGTCCTGCCTTCGATCGGGATGTCGTGTGCGTTCAGGTGAGCCTCCCACTCGACCAGCTCGACCTCGGATACGGCGAAGCACACATGGAGTCGGCCGCTGCCGTCGTGGGGTGGGATCACGCCGTTCGGCAGACCCGGTCCGGGCAGTACCTTCGGTTCGAGCGATCCGCCGCGGCGGAACAGCAGCAACACGTTGTTTCTCCCGATGTCGAACGCGCACAACGGATCCGCGTCGAGAATCGGATTCAATTGCAGCACATCAGTGTAGAACTCGCGGGCACGACCCAGGTCGTCGACATACAACGCGGACTCGATGATCCGGTCGAGTTTCGGCATAATTCGCTTCTCCCTCTCGATTACGGTGTCGAAATGATCCTGCAACCTCGAGCCCACTCGAGGTCTAGGGTTGCGTGCCGCACAAATCGACGAGGAGTTCAACTGCGCGCGACGCGCGACCAGCCGGATCGGTATGCCGCCCAGTCCGCAGGTGTGGCGGTGTAGTCGACGAACAGCGCCATCCCGAAATCGGCCCGCCCCGGATCCGTCCGGCCCAACCCCAGCCGAATCCCGCGCACAGCCGCGCCGACTGTCTCCGCCGAGCTGTGATGGGCGATATTCTCGATCCGGTAGGCAGGCAGCCCCATCATCAGGTCGACGCGTGGCGGCGTGACTTGCAGGGCGAGCGTGGTCTGCTGGGCGACGTACCCGCCGTACATGAACTGGTACGGCATCGACGTGTCGTAGGACATCACCGCGATCTGGTCCACCCGGCGCGCCGCCTCTGCGAAATACGCCTGCGACCACCATTTTTCGTGCCCGGCCAGCGCAAGGTAGAACGTGTGCAATCCCGGCAGCGGGTCGATCTGCGGAGCCGCGATCGACAATAGCGCCCGACGGCCCGTCGTCACGGCATGCGCTTGATCCAGCAGCTGTAGAAAACCGGCCGAACCGGAGCGGACTGGTTCGAAATCGAAATGCACGCCGTCGAACCCGAGATCGAGCAGCTCTCCGGTCGAGGCGATTATGCGGTTGCGCACGGCGGAGTCGTCCAGGTGCAACTCGTGCGGGTACTCCGGCGCGACGAAATTTCCCAACCAGGCCTGCACCCGGACGCCGGGAAGCTCGCGATGGACTGCGTCGACGAACCACCGGGCGTTCGGATGCCGCGCGGCGGGCAGGCTTCCATCCGCGACGAGCGGACCGGAGAAAACGTAGAGATCCTTGATGCCGGTGTCGGCCAACTGCCTCTTCAACCCGGCGACGTCGACCTCATTCTTGCGACCGTCGATCCACGGGTGCCCGAGCCAGAGCGCGTCCCGACCCCTGGTGTGCGCCGCCGCCGACGGTGTCCCCGCGTATTCCAGCCGCAGCGCGGCCGTCGCCCCGCCGACCAAGGCTATGACAAGCCCAAGCACCGCCAGCCCGGCGATCCAGATCCGTCGCCACCACAACGACCACCGCACGTGCCCCCCATTCGTTACCGAACACCCAGGATACTGTGCGGGCGAACCGGAACCTCCCTCGGGCACATGACATATCAACCGCACACTACTGTGCCTATTACCGCGCTTTCAGCCCGGCATTGCCCAATCCGTGGCGTCGGGATGCGGCAGCGGTGTCATTCGGCACCATCGAATAGATGCCGGGGTGCGGCCTGCCGCCACGAGTCACGAACGATGGTTTCCAGTTCGTCTCGGTCGTCGATGGCGGCGAGGCGCACTCGAACCCAAGCATTGTTCGCCTCGTGCGCGGCGATCCAGAATTTCTCCGGCTCGGCGGCCACCAGTTCGTCGCGCTCGATGATCGGGCAGCGGACCGCCGCCGATGTTTCGGACTCCGGGAGGGTGAGGAATAGTTTGCCGGCCACCCGGAACGTTGGCATACCCCACGTGAACTGCTCAGACGTCTCGGGCAACGACAAAGCAAAAGCGCGGACGTCGTCCCCAGCGGCACTCATACGCCAAATCTTTCCAGATCGGACACAGGCCCGCGGGCGCGTGCGCCGGTAACAGCCCTGCGCTGCTCCTGATCGAGCGGGCGCAGGGCTGCGTAGCGCTGAACGCTAACGCCAGAATTCGGCGAGCGTCTCGGCGAGGGCTCGGCCCTGGTCGTATCCTCCACGCGCGGCCTGCAGACGGGTCGAGGGATCCAATGCGTTGGCGTCGAACACCTTTCCCGCACCGCTGTCGGGAAAGACGGTCTCGACCCTGCTGCCCGCGGCGCGCAGCTCGTCGACCTGGGTGGCGAGGTCCATGCCCCACTCCCGCGGCGTCCGCGACTCGCCGCTGAACGGTGACATCACCACGATCCGCCCGTATCCGGCTGCCAGGTCGGCGTTTTCGCTGCGTCGGTAGCCGCCGTTGAGGTATCGGCGCTCGCCGATGCGATAGGGCGGGAAGGGACCGAAGCCGTTGCTCGTGCTGGCGGCCACCGCGTCGACCAGATCGACACCGCTGTGGCGGTCGAACGCGACCGGTTCCCCGGTGTGCGCGTCGACGGCCGCGATGCGGACGTCCTGCCATTGCGGCCAGTCCCGGGTGGGGAGGCGGGACGCGACGATGTCGCGCCAGCGCGTCTGGCCGGAGCCGTCGGAGGTGTCCATCTCCAGCGCCGCGGCGCCCATCCGGCGGCGCATGTCGGACGCGTCGGTCGCGGCGGCGATGATGCCGCCCGACCATTCCATGTAGGTCTGCCCCGAGAATGCCGGAGCGCGTCCGCCCCGGTCCGATCCGGCGTATGGGGCCCGCGGCTGGGGCCCTGCCTCGAGGATGGCGGCATACAGTTCGGCGGGACGTGTCCCGCTGGTGATCTGCACGGCCGCCGTCGATCCGCCCGAGGTCCCGATGACGAGGTCGGCCTCGGTGAGATCGACCCCGGCCTCGGCCAGGCCCGCGATGAGACCGAGTTCCCAGGCATTGCCTGCCGCTCCGGCCCCGCCGAGCACCAGGGCTCGCTTATTCGAGTTGTCCGCTTGTTTCGTGGCATCGACCTGTTGGTCGGCCATCGGCCAATTCCCGTACCGCGGCGCGACAGCGCCGTCAGAAGTGGCGGGAATCGAAGAAGGTGTTGTGTTCATGGGAGTCGCCTTTCGCGATGTGCGTTTCGGGCGCTCCCAGTGCGACTACCTCAGTCGTGTGACCGTGACGGGAGGGGAGCCCCCACTACGAATGCTGCGTACATGGGTCTCACCTCCTACTGTCGGATCACGATCGCGGAGATCATCGCATACCGGCAACGCGATACGCAACCGGTGTGAATGTGTCCGGCCTACTTCCTGGGACGACCGGGCGGCGGCGCGAAGCCGTTGGGCCATTTGGTCGTGCTGTCGTAATACGGCGACGATGCCCGAGTACCGCGCCCCGCCGGAGTCCAGCGCGGTACGTCCCAATCGACGTTCGACAGATCAGAGTCCGTGAAGTCGGCGCCCGTGAGGTTCGAGTTAGCCAATGAAACATTTATCATCTTCGAATACTCGAAGTTCGAGTTCGAGACATCCGCGTCTTCCAGGTATACCCCGGTAAGATCCGCATCAGTGAACTGGGCGTTTTCACAGTTAAAGTTCCCGAGAAGTCCTCCGACTAGGTCTGCACCTGCGAAGCTCGGATTGTCACCATGCGCCTCGGTCAGCCACGCATAGGAGAGATTCGCGCGCTCGAAATTCACGTGATGGAGATCGGCCCGAAACAGGTCCGCACCCGACAAACAGGTCCGCGACAGATCGATGTTATCATTCCGTCCGAGTTTCCCCTCGTCGCGACGCCCGATAACATTGAGCGCCGTTTGTATATCCGCGGGAACGACATTATCCATCGAATCCTTGGCGGGACACGATGACATCGGAGCATGCGTCCGAACAAAGGCAGCCAATACGGCATAAACCGTATTGGCGATCGACTCGTCCGATTCCGGATCGGACGGCGAGTCCCTCACCAGCCGCTCGAGGAGATAGATTCCCCCGATTCGGACATCAATCTTGTCCGAGCTGTCGAGCTCCTCCACCGCCTTGGCGTACCGGTCGGTGATGGCGCTCTGCTGCGAGAGCTTGTACTCCTCGTTGGTGGCGCGCAGATTCTGACTGGTGAACCACAGTGCGGAGATAGCGGTGATCGCCGTGGCAAAGCTCGCAAGCTTCACCCATCCGGACCACCCGAAGAAACTCCCCAAGGCTCGAGCTATCCGTCCGCGGTGAGGCGGCTCGACTCTCCGCCCGGCGGGCATCGTGCGACGGCGTAGCGATGTCGTCGGCAGGCGCGGCCGCCGCCTTCCCCCAGTAGTCATGATGCCAATCATGCAGCCTGGCAACCGATCACGCACATCGCGCAGGTGAGGTACGTTTGCCGTTGATTCGGGACCTTTGGCCGTCGCGTAACCGGCTCGGGGCGGCGATATTCTGGCAAACGCCCAGATAGCCACATGCCAGTGCATCCGGACGGTTTGCCATGAAATGCAGGCGGAAAATCGGGGCGGTCGTCATGGCCGTGGGGCTGGGGTTCGCGGTGGGGTGCGGCTCCTCGCACGGATCGGGCGGGCCGAGCGAACCCGCGTACGCCGCGACGTTGCGCCCGATCATCACAAAGTTGATGAAGGACAACGTCATTCCAGGCGCGGTCGTCGAGGTCCAATCGCCGAAGCAGGGGAATTGGACCGCGACATTCGGCACCGGGACGATCGGCGAGAACGTCGCGCTCTCGGTGGACGACCATTTCCGGATCGGCAGCAATACCAAGACGATGACGGTCACGGTCATCATGCAACTCGCGCAGGAGGGCAAGCTCTCCCTCGACGATCCGATCGCCAAGTACGAGCCGGGCGTGCCGAACGGTGACCGGATCACCCTCGCGCAACTGGCGGAGATGCGCAGCGGGCTCTACAGCTACTCGTTCGATCCGCAGTTCAGCGCCGCTATCGACAACGATCCGCAGCAGGTCTGGACGCCCCAGCAGCTGCTGGCCATCGCGTTCGCACACCCCGTGAATTTCCAGCCCGGTGCGAAATTCGAATACTGCAATACCAACACCATATTGCTCGGTCTGGTCATCGAGAAGGTCACGAATATGCCGGTGGCCGAGAACTTCCAGCGGCGCATCTTCACTCCGCTCGGGCTGTCGCACACCTCCTTCCCCGCGGCATCGGACTCCTCGATGCCGAATCCGCATCCGCAGGGCTATGCCTTCGGCACCATGATCTCCACGACCGATACCTTCGCGCTGCCGCCCGATCAGGAGGCGCAAGCCCTCGCCGGAGCCTTGAAACCGGAGAATCATACGACCTCGAGCCCGTCCTGGACCTGGACCGCCGGCGCGGCGATCTCGACGGTCGGCGACATGACGACCTATGTGAAGGCACTCGTTTCCGGCAATCTGCTCGACCCGAAATGGCAGCGGATCCGAATGAACAGCATCATGCCGACCGATCCGGCAAACCCCGAGCTGGCCTACGGCCTCGGCATTGTGCGCTTCGGCGCGCACATGTTCGGCCACGACGGTCTGCTCCCGGGATTCATGACGTTCATGGGCCACGACCCGGACTCGGGCCTCACGATCACGGTCGGCACGAATCTGGCGACGGTCCCCTCGGGCGAGAGGTCGGCGCTGGTCCTTGTGAAGGGAATGCTGCCGGTCTTCTATGGCCCCGACGCCGTCACGGGCGTCGACCCGGCCGCGAACAGCACGCCCGCACCCACCGGCCCGCCGACGGCAACGACACCGAGGTGACACGGGCGCTCGAGCATATGGTTGTCCGATGGAACTGCGCCACATCCGATATCTGCTCGCCGTGGCCGACCACCGCAACTTCACCCGGGCGGCCGAATCGCTGCACATTTCGCAGCCGACGCTCTCGCAGCAGATCAAACAGCTCGAGCGGGCGCTCGGGGTGGCGCTGCTGGACCGGTCGGGCCGCATGGTCCGGCTGACCGACGCGGGCGAGGTGTACGCGCAGCACGCGCGCCTGGCGCTGCGGGATCTGGACGCCGGTGAGCGCGCGGTGCACGATGTGCAGGACCTGACCCGCGGGCACCTGCGGGTGGCCATGACCCCGACGTTCACCGCCTATTTCATCGGGCCGCTGGTGCACCGGTTCCGCTCCGAGTATCCGGGCATCACGGTCGCCGTCCGGGAGACGACCCAGGATCGGATCGAGGCGGAGCTCATCGCCAACCGCCTCGACCTGGGCATCGCGTTCACCGGCACGCACGCCGCGGGCATCGAGGCCACCGCGCTGTTCGTCGAAACGCTCAGCCTGGTCGTCGGCCCGGACCATCCGCTCGCCGCGACCGCCGGTCCGCTGCCGGCCGACCGCCTCGCCCGCGAGCCGCTGGGCCTGCTCAGCGCCGACTTCGCGACGCGGGCGCACATCGACCGCTATTTCGCCGAGTGTGGGGTCGACCCGCAGATCGCGGTCGAGGCGAACTCGATCGCCGCGCTGCTCGAGTTCGTCCGGCGCGGTTCCCTGGCCACCGTGCTGCCCGACGCGATCACGCACGTCCACGCCGACCTGCATCCGGTGCCGCTGACCCCGCCCCTGCCCAGCCGGACCGTGAGCCTGTTGCGGCGGAGTTCGGCGTACCACTCGGCCGCGGCCCGCGCGTTCGCGGCGATCGTCTACGAAAGCGTGCCCGACGCCTGATCATTGATGCCATCTATCGCTATGATGGAATACAAGTATTGGACGCTATAGCACCAGGTGGGCCACTCTAGATGGGTCAGGGCCGTCAGGCCGGCACACACCGACGGGAGCGTTCCATGCTCGACCTCGCCACCGGAGTCACCACCTTCCGCGACACCGTGTTCCCCGCCAAGGCGGGACTGTTCACTCGCCTGGCTAGCACCCATGCCCCGCACACGCTGTTCGTCGGCTGCTCCGACGCGCGAGTGGTGCCCGAGCTGATCACCAGTAGCGAACCGGGCGAGCTGTTCGTCATCCGCACCGCGGGCAACCTCGTTCCCGCCTATCGCGCTGACGGCGACGGCGTCACCGCCAGTGTCGAATACGCGGTCGAGGTGCTGGGGGTGCGCCGCATCGTCGTGTGCGGGCATTCGAGCTGCGGTGCGATGACCGCGCTCGCCGAACGCCGGGACCTGACCGCGACGCCGACGGTGGCGGGATGGCTGCGCCACGCCGATGCCGCGGTGGTCCGCTGCACCGGCCCCGACGCCGTGGCCGCGATGGTGCGGGCGAATGTCCGTGCGCAGCTTGCCAATCTGACCACGCACCCCGCCGTCGCCCGCGCCCTGGCCGACGACCGCGTCGCCCTCGAGGGCTGGGTGTTCGACATCGGCTCCGGCTCGATCGCGTCCGTCGATTCCTCCGGCGACTGAAATCCCCTCTCCCCCATCGGATGCCGCCGAACGGTACGGCGGTGCAACGAAAGGAATGCACACCATGGTGCACGCACAGTTCGATCCCGCGGCGCGGCAGGCCCTGGCCGTGACCGCCGTCGAGGCCAAGATCGCCAAGGACCTGACCTGGGAGCAGATCGCCGACGCCGCAGGCTATTCGACGGCGTTCGTCACCGCCGCGGTGCTCGGCCAGCACCCGCTGCCGGAATCGGCGGCCGTGGCCGTGGCCGAGCTGCTCGGTCTCGGCGACGACGCCGCGAGCCTGTTGCAGACCATCCCGAGCCGCGGCTCGATTCCCGGCGGAATCCCCACCGACCCAACCATTTACCGCTTCTACGAGATGCTGCAGGTCTACGGCACCACGCTCAAGGCCCTGGTGCACGAGCAGTTCGGCGACGGCATCATCAGCGCCATCAATTTCAAGCTCGACGTGCGCAAGGTGGCCGACCCCGAGGGCGGTGAGCGCGCCGTGATCACCCTGGACGGCAAGTACCTGCCCACCAAGCCCTTCTGACCGAACCATCGAATCATAAGGATCACAATGGATTTCGCACAGCACACCATCGATATCGCGCGCCGGAACGTCGAGGAGGGCGGGCGACCTTTCGCCACCGTCATCGTCAAGGACGGCGAGATTCTCGCCGAGAGCCCGAACCGGGTCGCCCAGACCAGCGATCCGACCGCGCACGCGGAGATCCTCGCCATCCGCGAGGCCTGCACCAAGCTGGGGACCGAGCATCTGACCGGCGCCACCATCTACATCCTGGCCCTGCCCTGCCCGATGTGCCTGGGCGCGCTCTACTACTGCTCGCCCGACGAGGTCGTATTCCTGACCACCCGTGACGCGTACGAGCCGCACTACGTCGACGACCGGAAGTACTTCGAGTTCGACACCTTCTACGGCGAGTTCGCCAAGCCGTGGGACGAGCGCCGCCTGCCCATGCGCCACGAGTCCCGCGACGATGCGGTCGAGGTCTACCGCCGCTGGCAGGAGCGCAACAACGGCGAACGGCGCGTGGCCGGCGTCCCCACCGCGTCCTGATCGAAAGGAAGAATCCCATGAAGAAACTCGTCTCCGCGCTCGTCGCCCTCGCCGCGGTCGGCGCACTCGCCGCCTGCAGCAGCAACAGCACCTCCACCGCCGCCCCGAGTTCCGCGGCCGCCGCGACGTCGGTTGCGGTAGCGCCGGGTTCGCCGTCGGCGGTGCTGGCCTCCACCCCGTGGGAGACCACCTCCGCGCAGGACTCGCACGGCGGGTCCGTCGCACTGACCGACAGCAACGTCAAGAACTACGTCGGCTTCGCCTACTTCGAGCCCAACGGCACCTTCACGATGTTCAATCTCGACAACTCGCCCAAGATGCACGGCGACTGGACGGTCTCCCCCGACGGCAAGACTCGCACGATCGTCTCGAAAAATGCTGCGGGACAGGAACAATCCCGCCGCGTGGTCGACATCGTCACGCTCACCGACAAGCAGTTCACCTACCGCGTGTACCCCAACGCCGGCGACAAGTCCGTCTACTTCGACATCATCCACACCCCGACGAACCACCCGGAGCCGGGCGCGTAGATCCGTACCGGACCCGGACACCCGAGTGCCGGGAACGGCGCGCTCAGGTGTCCAGGAATGCGGGGACGACGATGTCCTCGCTGGTGAGCAGGTGCCCGGACAGGCCCTGTTCGTAGTGGTAGCGCAGGAACGTGTCGAGCGCCGCGCGATTCGCACGCAGCCCGTAGGGCCACCAGTCGTGGCCGAGCAGCGCCTCGTTCTCGTCGAAGTGACTGCTGAACCACGGGGTGAGCAGGCTCATGTGCTGCTTGCCGGCGTCGTGGCGATACGCCTCCTGGACGAGTTCCTTGGCCTCGACGAACGCGCGGTACACCGATCTCAGCATCTCGGTGTGCTCCACCAGTTCCCGGCGGACCGCGACAATGTGCATCGGCGGGAAGATCCCGGTGCGCTGGTAGTACTCGCGCTCGACGCGCTCGTAGTCCGGGAAGAGCCGAGCGATCGTCGTCGAGCCGTCGCGCAGGGCCCGGGGGACGTCGACCGAGACGAGCGCGTCGATCTCGCCGGACTCCAGCATCGCACCCAGGGTCTGTCCCGCCGCCGCGTGCCGCACCTGCACCCCGTCCGGCACGGGCTGGGCCACCCAATCGAACGCCGGAATCGGATGGTCGGTCCCGCCGATGACCCACCGGCTGCGATCGGGGGTCAGGCCGTACTCGTCGGCGAGAATGCCCTTGATCCACACCCCCACGTCGTGGCCGAACAGCGCGAACTCACCGATCGTCCGGCCCGCCAGGTCCCGCGGCGTCGCGATCCCCGCCGCGGTGTTCACGAAGATCGCCGAGTGCCGGAAGTTGCGGTTCGGGAAGATCGGCAGCGCCAGGAACGGCGCGGTCGCGGGGTCGAAATCCGGGCGATCGGGATTCGTCGGGTCCACGCACCGCAGGAAGTAGGTCAGGCCGAACTCCGCCACGTCGTAGCGGCCCTCGACCATGCCGCGGAAGATGTCCGAGACCAGCGGCGCGGTGTCCAGGACGGCGTCCACACCGTCGATCCCGACGCGGCCGTCGAACAATGCTGCGGTGTGCTCGTAGGTGTAGGTGGCGATACGCAGTCTCGCGTTCATCGCGAATCCTTCGCTTCCGTGAATGACCTTTCACTATGCCCGACATCGCGGCCGCGGCCGGCGTCTCGGCCGGGGCGCCCTACCGCTACTTCGCAAGCAAAGAGGAAATCATCCTGACGATCGCCGGCGACGCGTTCCGGCTGATCTTCGAACCGGTCCAGCGGCTGGCCGCCGGCGCCGCCGCCGCGTCGGTCGCCGATCTGGTGGCGGCGGCGCTCGAGGCATTACATGCCGACACCGTTACCGATACCGCGGGACGTCCGGTGCCGGTC
The DNA here is from genome assembly GCF_018860155.1 of Nocardia albiluteola. Classification (GTDB taxonomy): domain Bacteria; phylum Actinomycetota; class Actinomycetes; order Mycobacteriales; family Mycobacteriaceae; genus Nocardia; species Nocardia albiluteola. Next base: position 474,148 of record NZ_JAHKNI010000003.1, on the reverse strand, counting down.
GAGGAACTGCTGCGCTGCGCCGTGCAGACCTGGTCGGAGTTGCTGCGCGACGATGCCGTGCGCGCCGGCGCTGTCGCGGGCTTCGAGTCCGTGCGGCGCGACATCGCCGACGCGCTGCGCCGCGGCCAGGCCGCGGGCACGGTTGCCCCCGCTGTCGAGCCGGAGCACGGCGCGCGGGTGGTGATGGGCCTGCTGCATGGATTCCTGCTGCAGCGGGTGGCCTTCGGTCTGACGGACACCGCGGCGTTCGCCCGCGATGTCCAGGCACTGTTCGCGGGCACGGACCCGGGTCGGCCCTAGGCCCGGTGTCTCGGCCACCGGCACAGGATGCGCAAATATGGTTGGGGCCGACCGGCATTCGCCTACCATCGGCGCATGCATGGCTCCAAGATCTTGATCACCGGTCCGACCGGACAGGTCGCTGCTCCCATAGCCCGCGCGCTCGCGGCCGACAACGAAGTCTGGGGCATCGCCCGATTCAGCAACCCCGCGGCCCGTACGGCACTCGAGGGTGCCGGTGTGCGGTGCGAGACCGTCGACCTCGCCGCCGGAGACTTCACCGCGCTTCCGTCCGATTTCGACTACGTACTGAACCTGGCCGTGGCCAAGAGCGGGAACTGGGACAAGGATCTGGGCGCGAACGCGGAGTCCGTCGGCCTGCTGATGGCCCACTGCCGCACCGCGAAGGCGTTTCTGCACTGTTCGTCGGCGGCCGTGTACGACCCGCCGGGCGACGAACCCCGCACCGAGCACGCCGCCCTCGGCGACAACCACAAGCCCCTGTTCCCGACCTATTCCATCTCCAAGATCGCCGGCGAGGTCGTCGCCCGCACGATGGCGCGCACCCTGGACCTGCCCACCATCATCGCCCGGCTCAATGTCCCGTACGGCAACAACGGCGGGTGGCCGTTCTACCACATGGAGATGATCCTGGCCAGCATCCCGATCCCGGTCCCGGCCGGCGGACCGGCCCGCTACAACCCGATCCACGAGGACGACATCGTCGCCTCGATCCCGAGGCTGCTGGCCGCGGCCTCGACACCGGCGACGACGGTCAACTGGTGCGGTGGGGAGATCGTCAGCCTGCAGGAGTGGTGCGGCTACCTCGGCTCGCTGATCGGCAAGGAACCGGTCTTCGAGGACAGCGCCGAGGCCCTGCGCGGCAATCCGACCGACTCGACGCGGATGCGCGAACTCATCGGAGGCACCACGGTCGACTGGCGCGAGGGGCTGCGGCGGATGGTGGCCACGTTCCATCCGGAGCTGGTCGCACTCAGCGAGTGAACGCGCCCTCGAGGCGGCTGCGCGAGCCCGGATGGATGAGCCGCGCGGTGCTCACCAGTCCGCGTTCGGACCATGTCCGGCGCCGGATGAGCAGGCACGGTTCGCCGCGGTCGATGCGCAGCAGGCGGCACTCCTGCGCGCCGGCCAGCACCGCCTCGACCACGTGCTCGCCCCGGGTGAGGGGTGCGACGCGGCTCAGGTAGTCGTTCGGGGTGAGCTTCGTGAAGTCCTGCGCGAGGTAGTCGGGCGCCTCGGCGGGGTTCACGAAGCGGTCCTCCACCTGGATCGGCGTGTCGTCCTCGAAGTGCACCAGCACCGAGTGGAACACGGTGGCACCGAAGGTCTCGGGCAGGAACGCGTGCTCCTCGTCCGCCTGCTCCTCGCGTACGGTGATCACCTCGGTGCGATGCCGGTGCCCGCGCTGCTGGATCTCATCGGCGATGTTCTTCACCTCGAACAGCGGCGAGGCCGCCTTCGTCCGGGCGACGAAGGTGCCCACGCCCATCATCCGGACGATCAGCCCGTCGCTGGTCAGCTCGCGCAGTGCGCGGTTGATCGTCATCCGGGACAGGCCCAGCGCGTTGACGAACTGGCTCTCGGACGGCAACCGGTCGCCCTCGGACCAGCGGCTCGCGCGAATCTGCTCGGCCACAAGCTGTTTCACCCGCTCGTAGGCCGGCACGGACTCGTCCCCCGTGTCGGCGAACAACACGGCGAGTTCCGCATCCACGTCCGTCACCGCCATCGGCTGCCCCTGTCCTCGAGAGTGTCCGCCGCGACGTTCGCCGAGTCGGCCCATGAAGTCTACCGATCGGTTCATCCGGCCAGCCGCCGCAGCTGGCGCGAGGCCACCGACAGGGCGGCCAGGTCGTCGCGGCCGGACTTGGAGATCTCGGCCAAGGTAGCGCGCGCCCGCGCCAGCCGAGACTCGTTGCGCCGCTCCCATTCCGCGATCATCCGGTCGGTGTCCTCGCCGGCAACCGCATGCGCCAGCACGTCCAGTGTCAGCGCACGCACGCTGTCGTACAGCTCGTCACGCAACGACAGCCGCGCCAGCGCGTCCCACCGGGTCTCCTTGCCCAGCGCCGAGACCGCGTTCAGCAGCCGGACCAGCCCGAGCCGCTCGCACAGGCGGAAGTACAGCTCACCGGCCACCGTCGTCTCGCATTCGGCCAGGTCCGCGATCTCGATGACGTCGAGCAGGGCGAATCGGTCCAGGACCAGTTCGACCTCGCGCACCAGCTCCTCCGGCGCGCCGCGCTGGGCCACCGCACGAGTGCGCTCGCTGAGGTTGGTCCGGTCGGCGCCGACGAGCCATTCGTCCAGCCGCGCCGAGGCCCCCGCGATCCGGTCCCGGAAGCGCGCGATCTCGGCCCCGACCGCCAGCGGCTGCGGGCGCCGGTGCAGCATCCAGCGCGAGGCCCGGTCGAGCAGCCGGCGGGTCAGGATGATCAGTTCGTCGGCGACCGCGCTGGGTACCGGGGCCGCGGCGATCCGCGACCACAGCGCGGGCAGCCCGAACACCTCGGTGACGACGGCGAACGCCCGGACCGCGTCGTCCGGGGTCGCGCCCACCTCCTCCCCCAGCCGGAACACATAGCTGATGCCGCCGCCGTCGACGACGCGGTTGGTCAGCGCCGTGGCCACGATCTCGCGGCGCAGCGGGTGCCGATCGATGGCGTCGGCGTGCGCGTCGCGCAGCGCCGGGGGGAAGTAGGCGCGCAGGGTCGGCAGGAACACATCGTTGTCGACGAGGTCTCCGGCCAGCAGCACACGCTGCAGCTCCAGTTTGACGTGCGCCATGAGGGTGGCCAGCTCGGGAGCCGAGAGCCCCTCGCCCGCGCGGCGCCGGGTGGCGATCTCCTTCGCGTCGGGCAGCACCTCGAGCGCGCGATCCAGGGCGCCGGCCCCCTCGAGCGCCGTGATCTGGCGCCCGTGCGCGACGAGCATCGCGGGCCCGTCGGCCAGGGCCGCGCCGACCGCGTCGGTCTGGGATCCGTTGTCCGCCAGCACGAGTGCGGCCACATCGTCGGTCATCTCGGCCAGCAGCCGGGTGCGCCCCGGGCCGTCCAGGGCGCCCGCGCCGACCAGGTCGTCGAGCAGGATCTTGATGTTGACCTCGTGGTCGGAGCAGTCCACCCCGGCCGAGTTGTCCAGGGCGTCGGTGCCGACTCGCCCACCGGCACGGGCGAATTCGATGCGCGCCTGCTGGGTCAGGCCGAGGTTGCCGCCCTCGCCGATCACTCGGGCCCGGACCTCGCTCGCGTCCACGCGCACACCGTCGTTGGCCTTGTCGCCGGCGTCGGCATGCGATTGCGCGGCGGCCTTGACGTAGGTTCCGATGCCGCCGTTCCACAGCAGGTCGACCGGCGCGCGCAGGATCGCCCGGATCAGTTCCGGCGGAGTGAGTTCGGTGACGGTGCCGGGCAAGCCGAGGGCGCGGCGGACCGCGTCACCGATCGGCACGCTCTTGGCGGTGCGGTCCCACACGCCGCCGCCGGCGCTGATCGCGGATCGGTCGTAGTCGGCCCACGAGGAGCGCGGCAGCGCGAACAACCGCTCGCGCTCGGCGTAGGACCGGGCGTCGGGCTCGGGATCGAGGAACACGTGCCGGTGGTCGAAGGCTGCCACCAGGCGAATGTGCTTGCTGCACAACATCCCGTTGCCGAAGACGTCGCCGCTCATGTCGCCGATCCCGGCGACGGTGATGTCCTCGCGCTGGCAGTCGACGCCGAGTTCGGCGAACCGACGCCGCACGCTGACCCACGCTCCGCGCGCGGTGATGCCGATCGCCTTGTGGTCGTAACCCACCGAGCCGCCCGAGGCGAACGCGTCACCGAGCCAGAAATCGTATTCTGCCGCAACGCCGTTCGCGATATCGGAGAAGGTCGCCGTGCCCTTGTCCGCGGCCACCACCAGATAGGTGTCGTCGGCGTCGTAGCGGACGCCGGGCGCGGGGAGCACCGACCCGGTGCCGCGCTCGATGTTGTCCGTCAGATCGAGCAGGCTGCGAATGAACGTGCGGTAACCCGCGACGCCCGCCTCCCACAGCGCCGCCCGATCGCGGTCGGCGTCGCCCGTCGGGGCCGGGGGCCGGCGCAGCACGAAACCGCCCTTCGCACCGACCGGCACGATGACCGCGTTCTTGACCGCCTGGGCCTTCACCAGACCCAGCACCTCGGTGCGGAAGTCCTCGCGGCGATCCGACCAGCGCAGCCCGCCCCGCGCCACCGCCCCGAAGCGCATGTGCACGCCCGCGACACTCGGTGAGTAGACGAAGATTTCGTGGCGCGGCCGGGGCTCGGGGAGCTCACCGATGGCGCGCGGGTCGAGCTTGATCGCCAGCGCCGCCCGCTCGGTCGCCGCGAAGTGGTTGGTGCGCAAGGTGTTCCGGACGACTCCCAGCAGCGCGCGGAAGATCCGGTCCTCGTCGAGCCCGACCACCCGCTCGATCAGCTCCGACACTCGCGCTGCGGCCGCGGCGCCCCCGTCGGACTCCGGCGCCGCGGGATCGAAACGCGCGGTGAAGCATTCGACCAGGCCTGCGGCGATCTCGGGGTAGCGGCACAGCGCATCGGCGACATACGCACTGCTGTAAGGAAATCCGGCCTGGCGCAGGTACTCGGCATAGCCGCGCAGCACGGTGACCGCCCGCCAGTGCAGTCCAGCCCGCCCGATCAACTCGTTGAGCCGGTCGGACTCGGCGGCGCCGCGCCACAGCGCCGCGACGGCCGCGCCGAAGCGGGCGGCGAACTCGTCGAAGCCGTCGACGGGCGCGATCGGATACCGGACGGTGAACGCGTAGATCCAGCACGGCATCCCCGTCGGGGACACCAGCGCGTACGGCCGCTCGTCGAGGACCTCGACGCCGAGGCTCTGCAGCAGCGGCATGAGATCCCCGAGCGAGGCCGGGCGCCCGCCGACATACAGCGAGAGCCGGTGGGTGCCGCGCGCGGACAGGCCGGGCGCCGGGGCCTCCGCTCCGCCGCGCCGGGCCGGGGTCCCAGCGGCATCCGCTCCCGCTTCCGCCACCGGTTCCAGGCGCACATCGATGGCCTCGTCGGCGAGTCCGGAGAGGATGTCGAGATCGATCCGCGCCCGCTCCGGGCCGATATCCTGCTTGTATCCCGAGGGCAGCCCCGAGGCGAACTCGGCGAGGTGGTCACGAGTGCGGGAGTCGGCGTCGGCGAGCAGCTGCTCCTCCCACCGTCGGAAGACTCCGGCGAGCGCGTCGTCGATCATGGTGGAGTTCGGCGTCGGATCGGTCTGGGTCGGGACGGTATTCATCGCGGGCCTTCCGTCGGTCTCGAGCTGCCCTCGGCCGGTCGTCGCGTCCGGATGAGGGCGGACGATCAGCCCCGCTTCCGGGTGGTGCGGGAGGCACAGCTTGACAGCAACTTGTATATACAGGACTATACAACTCATACTTACAGAATGTGAGCCCACGCACAACAGCTGCGGGACCGGACGCGGACGACAACCCGCTCGCGCCGCTTTCCGGATGACGCAGCAGTGCTCCCCCACCGTCCGATCACGAGGAGAACAAGATGGACATCACTTCCCCCGGCCATGAGGCCCGCCCGGTCAGCGCCCCGCGCGGCACCGAGCTGAACACCCTCGGGTGGCAGCAGGAGGGTGCGCTGCGGATGCTGATGAACAATCTCGATCCCGAGGTCGCCGAGCACCCCGACAACCTGGTCGTCTACGGCGGCACCGGCCGCGCCGCCCGCAGCTGGGCCGCGTTCGACGCCATCGTCGATACCCTCAAGACCCTCGCGAACGACGAGACCCTGCTGGTGCAGTCCGGCAAGCCGGTCGGCGTGTTCCGGACCAGCGAATGGGCGCCGCGCGTGCTGCTGGCCAACTCCAACCTCGTCGGCGACTGGGCGAACTGGGAGCAGTTCCGCAAGCTCGAGGCCGAGGGCCTGATGATGTACGGCCAGATGACGGCCGGTTCCTGGATCTACATCGGCACCCAGGGCATCCTGCAGGGCACCTACGAGACCTTCGGCGCGGTGGCCCGCAAGCGCTTCAACGGCACCCTCGCCGGCACCATCACCCTGACCGCGGGCCTGGGCGGCATGGGCGGCGCGCAGCCGCTCGCGGTCACCATGAACGACGGCGTCGCGATCTGTGTCGACTGCGACGTCACCCGCATCGACCGCCGCATCGCGCACAAGTACCTCGACGTCAAGGCCGACAACCTCGAGCACGCCCTGCAGCTGGCGGTCGAGGCGCGAGATGCCAAGCGCCCGTTGTCGATCGGCGTCGAGGGCAATGCCGCGGAGATCTTCCCGACACTGCTGGAGATGGACGCCCCGATCGACATCGTCACCGACCAGACCTCGGCGCACGACCCGCTGTCCTACCTGCCGCTGGGCATCGCGTTTGCCGACATGAAGGCGGCCGCGGACAAGGATCCGGCCCACTTCACCGAGCAGTCCCGCCTCTCGATGGCCAAGCACGTGGAGGCCATGGTCGGGTTCATGGACAAGGGCGCCGAGGTCTTCGACTACGGCAACTCCATCCGCGACGAGGCCCGCAAGGCCGGCTACACAAGGGCCTTCGAGTTCCCCGGCTTCGTCCCGGCCTACATCCGCCCGCTGTTCGAGGAGGGCCTGGGCCCGTTCCGCTGGGCCGCGCTCTCGGGTGACCCGAAGGACATCGAGGCCACCGACCGCGCCATCCTCGAGCTGTTCCCCGAGAACGAGCACCTCGCGCGCTGGATCAAGATGGCCGGGGAGAAGGTCGCCTTCGAGGGCCTGCCCGCGCGCATCTGCTGGCTCGGCTACGGCGAGCGTCACCGCGCCGGGCTGAAGTTCAACGAAATGGTCGCCAGCGGTGAGCTTTCCGCGCCCGTGGCCATCGGCCGCGACCACCTGGACTCGGGCTCGGTCGCCTCGCCGTACCGCGAGACCGAGGCGATGGCGGACGGCTCGGATGCCATCGCCGACTGGCCGCTGCTCAACGCCCTGGTCAACACCTCCTCGGGCGCGTCGTGGGTGTCGATCCACCACGGCGGCGGCGTCGGCATGGGCCGCTCCATCCACGCCGGCCAGGTGTGCATCGCCGACGGCACCGAGCTGGCCGCGCAGAAGCTCGAGCGCGTGCTGACCAACGACCCCGGCATGGGCGTCATCCGGCACGTCGACGCCGGCTACCAGCACGCCGCCGACGTCGCGCGCGAGCGTGGCGTGCGGATCCCCATGTGGGAGAAGTGAAGTGAGCTCGCCGGCCGATGACGGCTCGGTCCTGATCGACGGCATCGGCACGCTGGTCACCAACGACCCGACCGTGGGCGAGGGCCCGCTCGGGCTGTTGCGCGATGCCGCACTCGTCCTTCGTGAGGGGAAGGTCGCGTGGGCCGGGCCGTCGTCCCGGGTGCCCGAGGGCGCCGCGCACCGGCGGGTCGACGTCGCGGGCCGGTCCGTGCTGCCCGGCTTCGTCGACAGCCACGCCCACCTGGTGTTCGGCGGCGACCGCGCCGCCGACTTCGAGGCCCGGATGACCGGCCGGCCGTATTCGGCCGGCGGGATCCGGACCACCATCGCCGCCACCCGCGGCGCGACGGACGACGACCTGGCCGCCAACATGGGCAGGCTCGTGGCCGAGGCATTGCGATCGGGCACCACCACGATCGAGTGCAAGTCCGGATACGGCCAGACCGTGGACCACGAGTCCCGCAGCCTGGCCGTCGCCGGGCGGTTCACCGCCGAGACCACGCTGCTGGCCGCACACGTGACGCCGCCCGAATTCGCCGGGCGCACCGACGATTACGTGGATCTGGTGCTCTCACGGATGATCCCGGAGTGCGCGTCGTCGGCGAAGTGGATCGATGTGTTCTGCGAGGAGGGCGCCTTCGATCGCGACCAGTCCAAGGCCGTGCTCGAGGCGGGCATGGCCGCGGGGCTGACGCCCCGGGTGCACGGCAACCAGCTCACCTACGGGGATGGTGTGCGCCTGGCGGTCGAGCTGGGCGCGGCCTCGGTCGACCACGTCACCTACACCACCGACGCCGATATCGAGGCGCTGGCCGGTGGCACGACCGTCGCCACGGTGCTGCCGGGCGCCGACTTCAGCACGCGCAACAGGTATCCCGAGGCGCGCCGCATGATCGATGCGGGCGTGACCGTGGCGCTGGCCGCGGACTGCAACCCGGGCACCAGCTACACCACAAGCATCCCGTGGTGCATCGCGGTCGCGGTGCGGGACATGCACATGAGCCCGGACGAGGCGGTGTGGGCGGCCACGGCCGGCGGCGCGGCGGCGTTGCGGCGCAACGATATCGGCCGTCTCGCGGTCGGCTCCCGGGCCGATGCGATCGTGCTCGACGCGCCCTCGCACATCCATCTCGCCTACCGGCCCGGCGTGCAGCTGGTGAGCCAGGTGTGGCGGGACGGCCGCCCGGCCTACCGGGCCGACTGGGCGAGCTGATCGCGTCCCGGCCCTCCACCAGCTACGACAAGTGAGGAAAACATGTCGACGACCGAACTCGTGGACTCCACACCCGAATCGTGGACGGGCCGGGACGACGGGCCCGGGCCGCAGCACCTGCGCTGGCATCACGTGGTGCGGCCGCTGACCGCGGACGCCGAGCCCGGCGCCTGCGCGTTCCTCGGGTTCCGCAGCGACGAGGGCGTGCGACGCAACAAGGGCCGCCGGGGCGCCGCGGAGGGCCCCGGTGCGCTGCGAAAGGCGTTGGCGCCCATGGCACTCGCGGCGCCGCTCAGCGCGTACGACGCCGGGGATGTGGCCGTCGTGGACGAGGCGCTCGAGGCCGGGCAGGAGCGTCTCGGGCGCGCGGTGAGCGAGTTGCTCGACCGTCGGCACTTCCCGGTCGTGCTCGGTGGCGGGCACGAGATCGCCTTCGGAAGCTATCTCGGCCTTGCCCATTCGCGGGCCGCGCGGGACGGCGCCCGGCTGGGTGTGCTGAACCTGGACGCGCATTTCGATCTGCGGCCGGACCCGGTCCCCAGCTCGGGCACTCCGTTCCGTCAGATCGCCGAGTCCGAACGCGCCCGCGGCGCCGAATTCCGTTATGCGGTAATCGGAATCAGCCAGCCCAGCAACACCAGTGTGCTGTTCGACACCGCGGATTCGCTCGGCGTGCGCTACCTGCTCGACGACGACTGCGGGGTGACGAACGCCGCGGCGGTGGATGCCTTTGTCGAGAGCTTCCTCGCCGAGGTGGACATGCTCTACCTGACCATCGATCTCGACGTGCTGCCCGCGGCGGTGGCGCCCGGGGTCAGCGCCCCCGCCGCCTATGGCGTGCCGGTGGAGACGATTCAGCGAGTCGCCGAAAAGGTCGCGCGCAGCGGCAAACTCGCCCTGGTCGACGTCGCGGAACTGAATCCGTCCCTCGATGTCGACAACCGCACGGCCCGCACGGCGGCGCGCCTGATCCACCGAATCGTCACCGGACGTCCCCACAACTGACAAACGACAACAGGTCCGGCGATCACCACTCGAACGAGTTGGTGATCGCCGGACCTGTTTCACAGTCGTTCCCGCCCGACGACTACACCCAGTCGGTCCCCGACCGCCGGAACCCGGCTGGTCGGCGACCGCCTCAGCTGGGCTTACGGCTGGTGAACTCGAACGACCCGCCGTCGATACCCCACGAGATGATCCGCTCGGGATGAATCCGGATGATGGAGCGCTCCTGCGGCGGGAACGGCGGATCCTGGTCCTCCAGCGCCTCGGCCGTACCCCGCACCTCGATCCCGCGAATAACGTAGGGATCCACCGAAACCTGCTGGTCGACGACGAACGAGACCCGGCCACCCGCCTCGACATTCTTATACTTGCGACTGCTCTGCATCCGCATCCCACCGATATCGATGGTGCCGTCGGCATTCACCCGGTAGCTGGTCGGGTTGTTCTGCACAACCCCGTCGGGCGAGACCGTAGCCAGCCGGCCGATCCCGGCCTCGGCAAGAAACTGCTGCTCATTTGGAGTGAAAGTCACCAGCGAAGCGTAGCTGGATTCCCACCACACCGGCTGCCTCGGCCCGTCAGCCATTGCTCCCGCACCCTCCCACTGGCGAACAACGTTGCAGCCCAACCGCTCTCACGCACAACGCAGCGCGCCCCGCCGCGGATGATTCCCGGGCGGGGCGAGCTGAGAGTGGAACGATCAGCCGAGCGGCCCGACGACGGCCTCCGCGGCCTCGGCGAGACGACCGGTCGCGGCCAGTTCGACGACGGCCTCGATCTCGGGGGCGAGCCAGCGGTCGGTGCCGGGGCCCTCGACGCGGGTGCGGATCGTCTCGCGCACCGCGGCGGTGGCCGGGGCCGGCTGCAGCGGGGCGCGCAGGTCCAGGCCGCGAGCCGCGGTGAGGGCCTCGATGGCCAGCACGCGGGTGAGGCCGTCGATGGCGCGGCGCAGCTTGCGGGCCGCGGACCACCCCATCGACACGTGGTCCTCCTGCATCGCCGAGGACGGGATCGAGTCGACGCTGGCCGGGGCCGCGAGCCGCTTGAGCTCGGACACGATCGCCGCCTGGGTGTACTGGGCGATCATGTGGCCGCTGTCGACGCCCGGGTCGTCGGCCAGGAACGGCGGCAGGCCGTGGTTGCGGGCCACGTCCAGGAAGCGGTCGGTGCGCCGCTCGCTCATCGAGGCCACGTCGGCCACGACGATCGCCAGGAAGTCCAGCACGTAGGCCACCGGGGCGCCGTGGAAGTTGCCGTTCGACTCGACGCGGCCGTCCAGCGTCACCACCGGATTGTCCACGGCCGCAGCGAGTTCCCACGCCGCGACCTGCTCGGCGTGCGCCACGGTATCGCGGGCGCCGCCGGCCACCGTGGGCGCGCAGCGCAGCGAGTACGCATCCTGCACGATCGGGCAGGTCGGGTCGTTGTGGCTGGCCACGATGGGCGAATCGGCCAGCAGGCGAGTCATGTTCGCCGCGGCGGCCGCCTGGCCCGGGTGCGGCCGCAGCGCCTGCAGATCGGCGGCGAAGACCCGGTCGGTACCAAGCAGCGCCTCGACGCTCATCGCGGCGGTGACATCGGCCAGCCGCAGCAGCTTGCGCAGGTCGTGGATCGCCAGCACCAGCTGCCCCAGCATGCCGTCGGTGCCGTTGATCAGCGCCAGGCCCTCCTTCTCCTCCAGCACCACCGGGGTGATGCCGGCGGCGGCGAGCGCCTCGGCGGTGGTCCGCAGCTCACCGGCGGCGTCGCGCACGGCGCCCTCGCCCATCACGGCCAGCGCGCAGTGCGCCAGCGGGGCCAGATCACCCGAGCAGCCCAGGCTGCCGTACTCGTACACCACCGGGGTGATGCCCGCATTGAGCAGTGCCGCATAGGTTTCCACGACCACGGGCCGCACGCCGGTGCGACCGGTCGCCAGCGTGGACAGGCGCAGCAGCATCAGCGCCCGCACGACCTCCCGCTCGACCTCGGGCCCGGATCCCGCGGCGTGCGAGCGGACCAGGCTGCGTTGCAGCTGGGCGCGCAGCTCCTGCGGAATGTGGCGGGTGGCCAGCGCGCCGAAGCCCGTCGACACCCCGTACACCGGTTTCGGATCGGCGGCCAGCGCCTCGATCCGCGTGCGGGTCGTGGCGACCGCGGCCAGCGCGTCGTCCGAGATCCGGACGGCGGCGCCGTCACGGGCGACCGCGACGACCTCATCGAAGCCGACCGCACCGATACCGACGACGACGTCGGCGGGGGCGGTGGACTCGGATGCTGCGGTGGTCGATGCGGGGGATGTCATGAACTCTCCAATCAGGGTTGAACGGGTGGAAGGGTGGCGCCTAGGCCGAGACCGACACCGGTTCGGCGGCCGGGGCGAGCTGCGGACGCACCCAGATGCGGTATCCGACCGCGAGCAGCGCCAGCCAGGCGACGCCGACGACGATGGCGACGCGGGTATCGGGGAACCAGGCCAGCACGCCGAAGATGAAGACCATGAACACGATCGCCGCGATCGGGCCGTAGGGCCACAGCGGGACCGGGAACTTCAGCGCCGCCTGCTGTTCGGCGGTCATCTTCCGGCGGGAGGCGACCTGGGCGACCAGGATCATCAGCCACACCCAGATCGTGGCGAAGGTGGCGATGGCGGCGATGATCTCGAAGATCCGGTCGGGGATCAGGTAGTTGAGCAGCACGCCCACCAGCAGCGCGGCGGTGATGACCGCGACGGTGACCCACGGGACGCCGTTGCGGGTGGTCTTGAGCATCGAGGCCGGGGCCTGGCGCTGCTCGGCCATTCCGAACAGCATCCGGCCGGCGCCGAAGATGTCGCTGTTGATCGCGGACAGCGCCGCGGTGATCAGCACCAGGTTGAGAATCGTTGCCGCGAAATGCAATCCGAGCTTCTGGAAGATCTCCACGAACGGGCTGGAGTTCGAGTCGATGGTGGTCCAGGGATTGATGGCCATGATCACCGCGAGGGTCAGGACGTAGAACAGGATCACGCGGACCGGCACGGTGTTGACCGCGCGCGGGATGGTCTTGGCCGGGTCCTCGGCCTCACCGGCGGTGACGCCGATGATCTCGGTGCCGCCGTAGGCGAACATCACCACGGCCAGGGAGGCGACGACGCCGCCCATGCCGTGCGGGGCGAAGCCGTGGTTCCACAGGTTGCTGACACCGGTGCTCGCGTTGTGCGCACCGAAACCGAAGATCAGGATGGCCACGCCGCCGACGATCATCGCGATGATCGCGACGACCTTGACCAGCGAGAACCAGAACTCGAGTTCGCCGTAGACCTTCACGCTGATCAGGTTCACCGCGCCCACGACGAGCACCACCGACAGCACCCAGATCCAGCGCGGTACACCGGGGAACCACAGCCCCATGTACACGCCGAACGCGGTCACGTCGGCCAGGCAGACGATCACCATCTCGAAGACGTAGGTCCAGCCGGTCGTGAAGCCTGCCAGCGGCCCGAGGTGCTCGCGGGCGTACTCGCCGAACGACCCGGCCACCGGGTTGCTCACCGCCATCTCCCCCAGCGCGCGCAGCACGAGGAATACCGCGGCGCCACCGATCATGTAGGCGATCAGCACCGCGGGGCCGGCGGCCTGGATCGAGTCGGAGGACCCGTAGAAGAGTCCGGTGCCGATGGCTGAGCCGAGTGCGATGAAGCGGATGTGCCGGGGCGAAAGCCCGCGGCGCAGCGCGCCACCTTTCGACGCCCTGGTCGTTCCTGATGCGCTGGGAACGGCATCGTTCACGGGCGCTACCTCCTGGACTTGCCGGTTCTCGGGGAACCGATCGATGGTGATTCTCGCGTCGGTCCCCGCTACCGCGGTGACGCGCCTCACAAGTTGTCTATGCCTGTATATACAACCATGTCCTCGACAGTCAAACCGGCCGGGCGGCTGCTGGCCGGTGGGTCGCGACGATTCCGTCGACTTGCTGCGGGTGAACCGCACGATCACGGCGTGCGAGACGTGTCAACGGGGGTATCGTCGAGTCCCGCGCGGAGACTCCGACATGCGCGCGCACGCGACGGATTTGCCGGCGCGGCTCGCCGACGCCATCGGCGTCGGCGGTAACATCCTACACCTGCGGTTTTAGGTGATATGCCCGGCGTACGCCGAAGCGCGCTGCTCAGGCCCGATCGGCGGTGGCGGTGGCGCCCTTCGGGTCACCCGAGGGCAGGGCGATGGCGGTGTCCAGGGACAGCGGGCGGCCGAAATCGGGGGTGCCGTCGGCGTTCCAGGTGAACTTCTGCGCCCGCGTGGTGCGGCCTTCGTACGTGTACGCGCTGGTGGTCTTGCCGTGGTAGACGATCCAGTCCTCGGTGCCGTCGGGGCTCCGGAAGAATCCGTTCGAGCCGGGACCGAAGACGTCGGCCGGGTCGTTGCGGGTGAACACGGCGCTGGGGTACTGGGCCCAGTTGCCCGGGACCAGCGGGTCCGCACCGGACGGGAGCGTGTGCATCCACAGCTGATAGTCCGGCTTGCCGGTGTCGCAGGTGGAGTACACCAGGTACGTGACGCCGTTGCGCTGGATCGTCGCGGGAGCCTCGCGCACCTCCGGGCATCCGCCCGCCGAGGGCAGGTACACCGCGTCGCCGGACATCGTCACCGGGTCGCTCATCGGGGCGATCTGCAACAGGTTGTTCGGGCCGCTCCAGATCAGGTAGTACTTGCCGTCGAGCTGCAACAGCTCCGGGTCGATCGCCCAGGTGTCCGCGGCCCCCAGCTGACCGGCGAACGTGTAGGGGCCCAGCGGATCGGTGCCCGCGGACTTCAGTACATAGATGCGATGACCGTCGTTGCTGCCGTCACTGGCGGTGTAGTAGAAGTACCAATTCCCTTCCAGCAGACGGAAACACGGCGCCCACATGTCCTGATTGCGGGACGGGGTGGTGTCGGTCCACACCGTATTCGGTTGCGCGGCCGCCAGATCGCCGAGCGAGGCGGCCTTCCAGATCTGCAGGGAGCCGCCCTGGCTGGTGGACAGATAGTAGTTCCCGTCGTAGTACGTCAGGAACGGATCCGGCCCCTGGTTCAGCGGATTGCGAAACGTGCCAGCGGATCCCGCGCCATCGGCGGCTGCATTGTCGGCCATCGCGTTGCCCATCGTCGCGGATCATGTTGTCGGCTCCCGCGCTGGACTCTAGGGCATCGCGCCGCACGGCGACCATCGAAAACGCGAATCCGATGCCCGCCGAGTGTGTCGGCGGAACCCGCCCTGCCCGATGGCAACCCGCGCCCGCCGAATGGGCGGCGTCGGCGAAGCCGTCGATAGTCCGCGCATGGCCGGAGCGAATGCGGAGGTACGCCTTAGCCCAGGAGCATCGCGGCGGCGTGCTCGCCGATCATCATCGTCGTGGCGTTGGTGTTGCCGCCGACGATGCTCGGCATGATCGACGCGTCCGCCACCCGGAGCCCCTCGACGCCGCGCACGCGCAGCGTCGGGTCCACGACAGCCCGCTCGTCCACGCCCATGCGGCAGGTGCCGACGGGGTGATACACGGTGGTGGCGCGGTTGGGCACCTCTTTTGCCAGGTCGGCGCGGGTTCGATGCTGCGCACCCGGCTGCACCTCGGTGTCCACGGCGCCCGCGATGGGGCCGGCGGCCATGATCTCCCGGATCAGTTCCATGCCCTCGACGAGGGTGTCCACATCGACCTGCTCGTCCAGGTAGTTGGGGTCGATCGCGGGGGCGGCGGCCGGGTCGGCCGAGAGCAGGCGCACGGTGCCGCGGCTGCGCGGGTAGATCAGGGTGGACATGACCGTCAGCGCGCACCGCGGGTCCGGGACATGGCGGATCGGCGCGTCCTGATTCGGTCCGGGATAGCTCCACGGCAGCACGTGCAACTGGAGATCCGGGATGTCCTTCGCCTGGGACGTGCGCAGGAACGAAACGACCTCGAACACGCTGCGCGCGAGCCAGGTGCTGTTGTTGCGCAACGTCTCCCGGACCAGCGCGCTCGCGAAGTGTCCCGGCGAGGACCGATGCAGCGCGGTCGGCATAGCGAAGCTCATCGGCACGAACAGATGGTCGTGCAGGTTGTCCCCGACCGGCAGATCCGCCACGACGTCGATATCGAACGCGCGCAGGTGATCCGCCGGACCGATGCCCGAAAGCTGCAGCAGCTGAGGCGAACCGAACGCCCCCGCGCTGACGATCACCTCCCGCGCCGCGCGCAGCACCTCCCGGCCCCGCACGGTCAGGATCTCCACCCCGACGGCCCGGCCGTTCTCGATCACGACCCGCGCGACCTGGGTCTTGGGCAGGACGGTCAGGTTGGCGGGCCGGTCGTCGAGGTATCCGACCGCGGTACTCGACCGCAGCCCATTGCTGTTGCTCTGCTGGAAGATCGAGACCCCCTCCTGCTCGGCGCCGTTGTAGTCCGGGTTGCGCCGCGCCCCCGTGGCCTGCACCAGCGCCTCGATGAACGACTCCGATGCGGGGGTGAGATCGCGGGCACGGATGACCTTGATCGGGCCGTCGCCGCCGCGCCATTCGTTGCCGCCGTCCTCGAACGACTCGAACTTCTTGAAGCTGGGCAGGACGTCCTCGTACGACCAGCCGGTGTTGCCCTCGGCGGCCCAGTCGTCGAAATTCTTGCGGTTGCCGCGCACGAACACCATGCCGTTGATCGAGCTGGAGCCGCCGACGACCTTGCCGTGCGTCATCGGAACCTTGCGCGCGAGCGCATGCTTCTGCTCGACGGTGTAATGACCCCAGTCCACTATCTGCTTCAACTGCGGCACACTGTGCAACGGGCCGATCATTCCCGGCTTGCGGACCAGGCGGGTGTTGTCCCGCCGCCCCGCCTCGAGCAGCGTCACCGCGGCACCGGCATCGGCCAGCCGGCGGGCGATGATGGCCCCGGCGCTGCCGGAGCCGACGACGATGTAGTCCGCGACCTCAGTCATGACCATCCTCGAGGGTTACACATGAAGTAGAACGTGTTATAAACCATTTCGTGGCACGCCGGGCGGGATTCCGCGATAGTGGTCCGGAATCGACTCCGGCTCCGGGATCACGAGCACCGCGGTGGCGATGAGCTGCGGAGTTATCGGCTAACACTGCGCTACTCCGGCGCGCCATTTACACTCCGTAGACTCGCACCGTAGCTGCACGCGGGCCGGGCGACCCTCGGCCGTGAACACCCGGAGTACCCATGCTTTTTCGATGGAGGACCACCGTCGCCAGTGCGGCGGCCGTAGTGATGGCCGCACTGCCGGTCGGCGTCAGATCCGCCGCACACGCCGCCCCACCCGAGTGCCCCAGCCTGGATGTCATTGCGATTCCAGGCACCTGGGAGACCTCGGACAAGGATCCGGGCAAGGGAATGCTCGGCAGCATCACCAACAATCTGCCGGGCAACGTGCGGACGGACTACGTCGCCTACGCGGCCACCGCGTTCCCGTGGGAGGGTGACGTCTACGGGCGCTCCAAGCAGGAGGCCGTCGACCACGCCCGCGGCATCATCGGCGCAATGGCTCAGCGTTGCGGCGCAACGCGATTCGCGCTGCTGGGTTACAGCCAGGGCGCGGACGCCGCCGGTGATGTGGCATCCTCCATCGGCACCGGCCTCGGCGTCGTCCCCGCGAATCGCGTGGCGCTGGTCGGCCTGATCGCCGATCCCCGCCGCTCCCCCACCGATCAGCTGATCGGCCCGCCGGTGGCGGGCGCCGGAGCCAGCGGTCCGCGCGTGGGTGGTTTCGGCTGGGTCGGCCCCCGGACCTACACCTTCTGCGCCATCGGAGATCTGTACTGCTCGATGCCCAACGGCGACTTCGCCGGCCGCATCGGCGGGCTGCTCGTCCAGCTCTCGAATCCCGACCCGGCCAAGCTCGGCATCTACCAGCAGGAGGTGGGCACGCTGGTCAACGACGCGCTCGCCGCGGGCGGTGTCGGCCTGCTGGACAACCAGATCACCTCCCAGGAGTACAACCAGCGCAAGAAGCAGGTCGACGACTTCCTGAAGTCGGGTATCCACCAGAGCTACCCGCGCTACGCGGTCGACCCCGGCGGCAACACCGCTCTGACCTGGCTGCACCAGCGGCTGATCGACGAGGCGCACGGCTGAGCTGCCACGCCCGGCCGCCGCGGGTGGTCAGAGGTGGCGGATCGCGAATCCTGCTCCGTCGACGGTCATTCCGTTGACGGCGTAGAGGCTGTGCAGGGCGTTGGGCCCACCGAGGGGTGCGCCGTCGCAGATCGTGTCGCCGGGAATGCAGTAGTTGACTGTCTTCCCGGCGTACAGCGGTCCGATGGTGATGGGCGGCGCGCCCGCGTCGCGCATCCATCGATCCGAGGGCTTGCCGAACAGGACCACCGCCGCGACGTGAGCGGCCACCCAGGGCGGCATCGGCGCGGGCACACCCGCTGCATACGCCGGGGGCACACCGGCCGGGGCGCCATCCAGGGTCGCGAAGCCCGCGACCACCGCACCCTGCGAATATCCACCGAGCACGATCCGGGTGCCCGGGCAGCTCGCCGCCACCGCCTCGATGTGCGCCTGGGTATCCCGGATGCCGTCGACGACCGTCCGCAGCACCAGCACACGATTGTTGAAATCACTGCTCGCGGCGTAGTGCACCGCATACATTCCGACCGATCTGGTACCGGCCTGTAGGCGCAACGCCGCGAGGAACGACATTCCGGTGACACCGAACCCCGGCGGCTCCGCCGTACCGCGGGCGAAGACCACCTCCACGTCCGAGCACTGGGGCGCGGCCCACGCGGGCGTACCGACCGGGAGTGCGGACACCACGGCCGCAACACATACCAGACGCGCCAGGTAGCGTGCGATCATCGTGTCAATACTATAGCCGGACCGCATGGTCGGCGGCAGTCGCAGCTCGGGGCGGGCGCGGATCCATTCTCGACCGCGCCCGGATCAGTCAGTGAACGCTCTCGACCGCGATCGATTCGCCCGAAACGTCTACGAACGTCGCGCCGCGATCCGCCAGTGCGTAATGGATGATCGCTCCCAGGCCGGCGCCGATGAACCACGCGAACGCGGACACATCGCGCAGCGCCGGCAGGAACGCGAACAACAGGGAGAGCGCGGCGGCCGGGACGAACGCCGCTATGGCGCGCGGGTTCACTCCGTGGCGATAGTGGTAGGCGGCGTCGGTATACAGCTTTAGATCACCACGCCGATGACAGCACTGACCAGACCCGCGCGGGCGAAGTTCAGCCTTTCAGGAAAGAGGTTGGTCAGCGCGTAGATCGGGGCGACGAAGTTGGCCATCAGATTCACCGCGATGGTCAGGATCAGCAATGCCAGCGACGCGGCGACCAGCAGTGCGGTATTCGGGATGGCGTGCACGATATCGGCGGGGCTGCTCACGATCTTGCCGTTGATTTTGAACTGACCGCCGGCCATGACGACCACGATGGCACCGAAAAAGAGCACACGGTCCGCTGCGTGGCCGTGGCTGGGTCGTCGTCGGGGCCATCGGCCGTCGGCCCGAGAGGACCATCCCGGAGTCATGTCGACATCCGCGCGCACATTCCCGGATCCCTCGAAGCGTAGCAATGCGTCATCGACGCTCCTCTCGGCTAGGACGATCAACGAAGTCGGCGGGCTCGGCAGCCGAGCACCCCTCATCGAATTTCACGCCGCGGGCGCGCACCCGGCTATATGAATCCGAGTTCCGCGATTCGGATCGCGCTCGGCGGAACGAATCGAACGAAGCTCGGCGGAACGAATCGGGTGGAGTTCGACCGGACGAGCTGACGGCTGTCGCGGGATCGGCCGGGACCCGCCGCCCGAAATCCGATCGACCGGCGATGCGCCCTGCGATCCAGAGATCCCGCTGTGGACGATGCCGAAATTCCGGGCACCGTGTACGAGCCCGGAGTGATATGAGCGTGATGATCGAAATAGCCGATGGCACAACGGAATTAGATTTAACGTCGTGATCCGCCCGTGATTGGCACCATGAAGCGCCTCGCCTCGCGCCGGCGGTGCGCCGGTCGTCCCGCGCGCCGATTTCGGGGAGCGAGGCATGGTGGGCGTCCCGTCCGTACGCGCTTCGACCGAGCCTCGGATCGGCCCTTGTCACCCGCCCTAAAGGCATTGCAGTCCAGGACCTTTCCTGAGATGAGCGCAGTTTGGTTGCTGGCCGGATGGTCGAGAGGCCCCACGCCGCCCATGCCGACCTCGGCCACGATCGTCGAGAATTCCGGCGCCGTGACACCGGGGACACCGACTCCGGCGTGCCGGACCGGAAACGAGGTACCCGCCACAGTTGTTGGGCACCAGTCCATTTCACCGCGCAGCCGTGCTGTCAGTTGGTCGTCGGAGCTATCGTCGTCGGCGCTGCCGGAGTGGGCACGGTCCGCCGAATCACGTGCGCCGGAGGCCGGATCTACCCACCCACGGGCCTCGTGCAAGTGTCACCAATAACGAATTCAGTGACGTGCAGCAAACTTTCAGCGTAGCCGGAACCCGCAGGCGGCCCACACGTCCGGTCCGCACCGGACACGACTCGCTCGAGGCGCGAGCCCCGACGTCATCAAGGCCATTGATCACAGAATGGTCTCCCTCGGGCGAGTCCGCTCAATTGCGTACCAGCACCGCCTGATTCGCGCGCAGCAACCTCGATCTCGTGCGAGGCTGTAGGCCTCCGGACCTCGAGCCGGAGATTCAGCACGCTTTCGAGAGGGTGGAAAGATATGACAACTCCCGACGACCGGACGATGACCAACGACGACACGGCCGCCGCCGAGGAGACAACGACAGCTACCGAGGGCGAGGAGGCGGTGGCCGCAACCGAGACGGCCGCCACCGCCACCCCCGCCGCGGCGAACGGAGCGGCGCCCACCGAGGGTGAACCGAAAGTCGAGGGTGAGGCTGGGGTTGCTGAAGATGCAGGGGCACAGGAGGTTACAGAAGAGTTGACGAAAGATGACGCGGCGGTGGTCGAGGTGGAACCCGCCGCGGATGATGCCGCCACCGAGGGCGCGGAAGCCGAGGCCGAAGGATCGACCGAAGCTCCAGCACAGGCGGCTGCCGATACGACGCCGGAACCGTCGGCCGAAGATGAAGCGCCGCAAGGCAGCCCGGAAACCGAGACGGCGGACGCCGCCGAGGAATCGGAGCCGGTAGCGACCGACGACGAGGCGACCGCCACCGACGAGGCGCCCGCCGAGAACGAGCCGGAAGCAGCCACCGCGGTCACGCCCGAGCCGGAGACGATCACCGAAGACGAAGCACCGCAGAACGACCCGGCAACCACCACCGAGGCTGCGAGCACCCCCGAGAACTCGAAGGCCGCTGAGAACGAAGCCACCGCGACCGAGGAAGTCACCGACCACGAGCCCAGCGCCGAGAACCAGCCACCCGCCGAACCGGAGCCCGCTACCGATAAGGAAGCGCCGGAACCCGATTCCCCGGAACATACCCCGGACACATCCACGGCAGCCGACGAGGAAGTAGCCGAAGCCGCCACGGCAGAGGCAGCTGAGTCGACAGAGGCCGCCACCACTGAATCGCCTGAACCGGCCGACGCCGGGGTGGAGATCGGCGGGGAGGCGGTCGCCGAGGCGTCGGCAGATGCCGAAGAGGCGACGACCGATGGGGACGCGCCCGCCGACAGCGACCAGGTCGACGAGGCCGAAGTAGAGGCAGCGGAGCGGGAAGGGGAGGAAGTCGCTTCCTCGGCGGATTCGCCCGGTGAGTCGGAGGCCGAGGCTGAGTCCCCTGCGGCCGAGGACATCGTAGAGGCCGAGCCGGTAGTTGAGGACGGACAAGCTGAGACGGCGGAGTCGGCCACCGAGACAGTCACGGACAGTGTGGAAGTGACGGAATCGGAAGCGACCGTAACAGAGGCCGACAACTCCGAGACGGACGAGCCGGCCGGAACCGAGCCCGCGACTGAGGATGTCGCGGTGGCGGAGTCGGCGGACAGTGTCGAGGCCGAACCGGTCGCTGAGGTCGTGGCTGTCGCAGACGAGGCGGTCGCTCAGGATGGAGCCGAGGCCGGTGTAGTCGAGGCCGGAGTAGTGGACGCCGAGGTACCCGAGCAGGAGGGTGAACCGGAATCGCCTGCTGCTGAGGAGAACACTGCCGCCGAAGCCGCGTCGGCAATCGACGGCGAGGAAGAAGAGACCGCCGAGGCGTCTGCGAACGCGGAGGCAGCCGCAGACGCCGAAGCAGCCGCAGACGCCGAGGCAACCGCAGACGGCGAGGCAACCGCAGACGGCGAGGAAGTGGCCGTCGCCGAACCGGAGTCGACGGAGGACAGTGGCATCTCCGAAGTTGAGGATTCGGCAGAAGCTGAGGCCGAGGCGGAATCCGGAGCGGAGTCCGGGGCGGTGGCCGGCGCTGCGACCGCTACCGAATCGGAGGGCGACGCGACAGCGGATGCTCAGCCCGAGCCGGAGGCCGAACTGCAGCCGGAGCCCGAAGCCGCGGCCGGACCGGACGCAGATACTCCGGTGGAACCCGTGTCGGAGCCCGAGTCCGTGGCACTCGACGAATCGGCACAGCCGGAGGCGGTGACCCCCGAGAGCGAGGAAGCGGTCGACGCCGAGCTCGCCGAGGAAGCGGTTGAGACCGAGGATGATACGCCCGAGGAGATCGCCGAGACCAACGCCGTCGCACCGGACCAGCCCGAGTCGAACACCGAAGACGAAGCAGAGGTGGAAGCCACCGCCGAGGACAACCCGGAGCCGGTCACTTCAGCGGAGCCGACGACCGAAGCCGCGGCCGCCGGAACTACACCTGAGGTCGAGGAACAAGCTTCCGGTGAGGGTGATTCGGTAGCCGAAGCGACCGCGGAGGACTCGTCCGAAGCGGATCCCGAGCCGGACGACACGGGCGCGGTCCAGGAAACGGCCGAGCCCGAGGTCGATTCGACCGAGGAGGTCGCGGAGGCCCGGACCGTCGCCGAGGGGAGCTCCGAATCGGACGCCGAAGCAGAGCCCATAGCCGAGGTAGGAGCTGCAGAGACAGCGCACACGGTCGCGGAAATGGTTGAGGGTGACGGTGATTCGGTAGCGGACACTACGTCAGATACCGAGGTCGAGGACACCGAAGCGCAACCGCAGCCGGACGCCGAGGTTGCGGCTGAGTCCGAACCTACGGATGCACAGGAGGAACAGGGATTGGTGGCAGAGGCCGATGCCGAGCCCGTCGCGAATGAGGAGTCTACCGCCGCGGAGGCGGAAGTCACCAATGGCGAGGAAACGGGAGACACCGAGCCGGGTGCGGAAGACGCCCCCGAAATCCTCGTGGAGCCGGTCACCGACGACGATTCCGCCGAAACTGTCGAGGAAACAGCTGGGGCCGTGGACGGTTCGATCGAGGTACCCGGACAAGCCGAAGTCATCGCGGAGGCACAGCCCCCCGCAGAGGACCGACCGGAGACCGACACCGAAGCGGACGCAGATGTAGAAGCCGCCGCCGCCGAAACCGTGGCCGAGGACGAGGCAGTGGCCGAGCCCGCCGACACCGCCGAGGAAGCCGTTGACACCGAGGGCGATTCGTCCGAGGCGATCGTCGAGCCCCACGCCGTCGACGAGGACCAGCCGAAGTCGGAGTCCTCGGCAGATGCGAACGCGGTAACCGTCGCGGAGGATGCGGTTGCCGAGCCCACTGCCGACACAGAGCCGGGCGTGGAAGACGCCCCCGAAATCCTCGTGCAGGAGGTCACCGACGACAACTCCACCGTCGCACCGGACGCGGAGGTCGAACCCGAGGCGCCCGTCGAGGCGGAAGCCGACGACAACTCGGCCGAAACGATCGGCGAAGCTGTTGAAACCGAGGCCGACTCGACCGAGCAAATCGACGACACGCAGGCCGTCACCGCGGACGAGCCGGACTCGGAGGCGGATACGGAAGCCGAACCCGCCGCCGAGGCTGCGACCGAGACCGGACCCGATGCCGAGGCGGAAGCAGAACTCGGAACCGCCCCCGAGCCGGCTACTGCGGCCGATCCCGAGGCTGCAGACGCGACCGACGCAGACCCTGCAGAGACGGCCGACGCAGTGGGAGTGCCCGCGCAGAAGACAGCACCGGATGCGAAGGTAGAAGCCGCCGAGCCCATTGCCGAGGCTACCCTCGAGAACAAGCCGGTTACCGAAGCCGAGCCCGAACTCGTCGTCGACGAGGTCACCGACGGCGACCGCGTTGAGGTTGTCGCGGAAGCGGTTGCGACCGAGGATGATTCGGTCGAAGCGTCCACGGAAGCCGAAGCCACTGCGCAGCCCGAACCGGTTACCGATCCAGAACCGGCAACCGAGCAGGATGCCGAGGCCGGAACCGAGTCGGACACCAACGCTGAGCCGCCGGCCGACGCTGACGAGTCAGCAGTCACCGCCGAGGAAACCGCTGCAGCCAAGGACGATTCGGCCGAGGCATCCACGGAAGCCGAAGCCACCGCGCAGCCCGAACCGGTTACCGATCCAGAACCGGCAGCCCAGCAGGACGCCGAGACCGGAACAGAGTCGGACACCAACGCTGAGCCGCCGGCCGACGCTGACGAGTCAGCAGTCACCGCCGCGGAAACCGTTGCAGCCAAGGAAGACTCCACCGAAGCACCCACGGAAACCGCCGCCATCGCGGAGGCTCAGCCGGTAACCGATCCAGGACCGGTGGCCGAGCAGGACGTTGAGGCCGGGGCGGACTCGGGTACTGACGCCGAGCCCTCGGCCGTGGCGCCTGCCGCCGGGACTGCGGACAACGCTGCGGAAGCGGTGGAAGGTGAGAGTAATTCGGTAGGCGAGACAACGGAGACCCAGGCCGAAGCCGAGGTCGCGCCGGACTCGGAGGTCGACCCCGCGCCTCTCGCCGAGGAGGTCACCGACGACAACTCCGCCGAAACCGTCAGCGAAGCTGTTGAGACGGATGCTGATTCGACCGAGCGGGCCGAGGAGGCGCAGGCCGACATCGCGGACGAGCCGGACTCGGAAGCGGAAACGGAAGGCAAGGTCGCGCCGGACTCGGCGCTCGTCGAGGCGGACGCCGACGACAACTCCGCCCAGACGATCAGCGAAGTTGCTGAGACCGAGGCTGATTCGATCGAACAGGTCGAAGAGGTGCAAGCCGTCACCGCGGACGAGCCGGACTCGGAGGCGGATACGGAAGCCGAACCCGCCGCCGAGGCTGTGACCGAAGCGGGGCCCGATGCCGAAGTGGAAGCAGAGCTCGAAACCGCGCCGGAGCCGGTCGCTGCGGCCGATCCGGAGCCTGCAGAAGCGGCCGTGGCGGTAGGAGCGCCCGCACCGGACTCCGAAGCCGATCATCCCGTTCACGAGGTGACCGCCAACGGGTCCGGCGGTTTGGTCGCGCCGGGCGTTGGGGCTGGGGTGGCTGCGGCCGCTGTGGCAGTGGTTGTGGGCGAGGTGGAAGCCACGCCCGTTGCGGTGGTCGAGCCCGAATCAGAGGTCGGCGCGGAAACCGTGCACGTGACCGAGGCGGAGACCGTGCATACGGCCGACGCGGAAGTCGTGCACACCGCCGAAGCGGAGACCGAAGTGCCGCAGGCGGATCGGAGTTCGTCCGGCGAGCATGAGGTCGCTGCGGTGGCGGAGTCCACGGGTGCTGCGGACGTCGAGCACGAGGCGGAACTCGAACCCGAGGCCGATGTCGAGCACGTGGCGGACGCTGCGGCCGTGGCGGTCGGGACGCGGGATCTGGTGGCCTACTCGAGTTCGGTGGTGCTGGCCGAGAAGCCGGCGGCGGCGAGCGACGGCGCCGGGGCGATCATCAGTGAGCAGGCGGCCACGATCAGTGATCAGGCCAGGATGATCGCGAAGCTGGAGCGTCGGGTGCAGGCCCTGGAGACCATTATCAAGGCCCAGGAGGCACAATCCAGTTCGATGGCCGGGCTCGTGGCGGCCTATCGGAATGAATTGACCAGTCTCACCACCGATCTCATGGATCTGTAAACCACGCCCGAACACTGGGAGGCGCCGTGTGCGCATGGCGCCTCCCAGCTCGACACGGCTCGTACCAGCGCCCCGGAATCGGCGAGGGGCGGCACTATCATGATCACCGACCGATGGACGTCTTCGTCGCGAAGGAGCACGCCATGGACCGGCGCATCAGTATCGAGCCCGTCATCGACCACGAGTACCTGGTCCGCGTGGAGAACGGCGCCGACGCTGCCGAATCCCAATTCGTGGTCGCCCCGGACGTTCTCGCCGAGCTCGGATTCGGCGCCGCGGACGAGCGGCGCGTCGTCGAGCAGACCGCCGCGTTCCTCCTCGAGCACCAACCGGTCATCGACTTCCCCCAGCTGGTCTACCTCGACGAGGTCTCGGCCGCCTACGACGCCTACGCCACCGAACTACGGCGTCGACTGAGCTGATCAGGAATGGCCGGACCGCATCCGGGTCGAGGGGTCATCGGCGAGCCGAATCCTCCCGAACAATCTCGAAACGCAGATCGGTGATCTGACCGGAATCATCGCCTCGCACCTTCCGAAGCCGCACCGGCCCAACGCCGTCGAACAGCCGAACCCCGCCGCCGAGCAGGATCGGCACCAGATGCACGACAATCTCGTCCAGCAGACCGAGCTCGATACATTGGCGAGCCAGATCCGCGCCGAAGATTCCGACCGCACCGGCGCCGGCCGCGGCCTGCGCAGTGGCGACCGCATCGGCAACGCCACCGGACAGAAAGCGAACGCGCGGATCCTCCGGCACCTCGCCAGGCCGGTGGGTCAGCACGAACATCGGGCCGCTCCACATTCCGCCGTAGAGTTTCCGGTTCCCCTCACCCAGCCGGTTCCCGAGGTCGTAACCGCGCCGGCCCGACAGCACCGCCCCGGTACGTTCAACTGTCTCCATCCCGAGCGGCCCCGCCGAACCATGGCCGAACATCCACTCGACGGAGTCGTCCGCCGGTGCGATGAAGCCGTCTAGCGACATGGTGATGTGCCAAAGAACTTTCGTCATAGGGAGGCAGACGGACCACACCGCGCAGAATCATCGGTCCGCCGGCAGCAACGCTAGTACTCCAGCCGGACTCCGTGATCACGGTGTGAATCGGATCGGCGCTGGTAGTGGCTGGTGCGGGCGCGGTGTTGGTGTCGGCGACGCCAGGTGGACCACCGCAGTCGGTGTCTGATCGTGTGGGCTGGCTGGATCAACACGGCATAGCGGTGCCGAATCTCGTTGCGGGTGAACGCGATCAACCCGTCGGTGGATGTTTCCAGCTCGCGTTGACCGGCGGCGAGGATGGACAGGAAGGCGTGGGCGAGCAGGAAATTCTCTTCGGTCGACCAGAGGTCTACGACAACGCTCCGCACGGACTGCACCTGCCCCACGGCGACCGGCTCACCGCGGACCTGCTCGCCGTTGACCGTCGAAGTTACTCCAATGCCTCCCATCCCGTCCACGGTCCCTCGCTGAGTGTCTGCACCCCGACATGTCAGGGGCGGACCGCAGCCTGCAACAGCAACTGAACGCCGCTCGGGACCAGATACGTTGTTGACCCGACGAGGCCCGGTCCTAGTCACTCTGTGTCCGGCTGCTGTCCGACCTCGCGTACCCATAGCCACTCGGTGAGGTGTGCGACCGTGCAGGCAGCCCACCTGACCGGTGTCACTCATCCAAGCCGGAACCTTAGTTGGGTGACTTCCAGTCCGGTTCGCGACCGAACCAGCCGGCGAGGCGGTCGTAGGCGGGGGCATCCGGGGTGACAGCGACCTCGAGTCCGAAAGCTTTGTCCGGACCGCGAAATTCGGAACGCAGCAGCCGCCGCGACCAGGTCAGGCTGTACTCGGCGAGTTCCGGGTCCAAGGTGGTGCGCTGGTCGGTGGCACGGGTGAGATCCCAAGCGTGCACGGCCAGTTCAGCGATCTGCTGGTCCAGCCGACCGCGCAGAGGAGCTTCGCCGTCGCCGGCCGGGACCAGCTGGTCGAGGTCGGCACCGCGCCATATCTCGAGCAATGCGGCGGCGCCGGTGCGGAACTGCCCAGCCCAATCGCTGTGGAGCTCGTCGGCCGGTGCCTGCCAGTCCACCATCTCGCCGCGGGCCGACACCGCGAAGTCTCGGAGATTCTGGCCGACGATGTGCCGAACCAGGGCGTGGACGTCCCAGCCTTCGCATGGGGTCGGTAGCCCCGATCGACCGGCCCCGATCGTCGCGATAGCCTCGGCCATCTGCGTCAACGCCCGCTCCAGGCGCTCAACGGTCGCGTCATAGTCGTTCATGGGTGTCGATTCTCCTCAGCTGATCGCCCAGGTCTTGGAAAAACCCGTCACGCCGGGACCGGATGACCCGAATGTTCCAGTGCCGCGCCGGTCAGGTCCGGGGAAACGGAGCAGGAGCAGTCCCACCTCTGCGTTCCGGGTCCACTCAGCGATTCGCCGAGCGGAGTCACCTGTCCCTATCGTTCCTGGACCGGTGCGAGCCGGGGATGCCCCCGGCTCGGCCTGGACCGGGTGGGTGAGTTGTCATGCGCCGGTGAGTGCTTCGTGCCAGCGGGCGGTGTCGGTGTATTGATGCAGCCAGCGGATACGGCCGTCGGTCACCCGCCACAGATGGGCGAACTCGGCTTCGTAGTGGCGGCCGGTCGCCCGCGCGGTGCCGCGGTAGTGGCCGGTGACCACGATGGTTGCGGTGCCGGATTCATGCCACTCCTCGTCGTAGGGCGCGGTGTCGAAGTCCCGGAAGACCGCACCCCAGATCCGGGTCAGCGCCTGCTGCGGACCGTGAAAGCTGCCCCCGGCCGCACACGGCATGCCCGGTGCGACGTGGGCCTCGAAGTCGGGATGGAGCACGGCGAGGATCGCGGCGGCGTCGTGCTGTTGTGCCGCACGGTAGAACGCCTTGACCACATCGGTGGAGTTGGGCATCTACACTCCTTTTTAGAATTTATGTTCTAGAATGAAGGCACTATAACCGACGAGGAGATGAGATGGGAAGACCCGCGAAGTTCACCCGAGACCGGATCCTCGACGCGGCGGCGGCGCTGGCCGCTGAGGGCGGTGCGGCCTCGATCACCATCGCGTCGATCGCAGCGCGGCTCGGGGGACCGGTGGGCTCGGTGTATCACCGGTTCGCGTCGCGGGATCTGCTGCTGTCGGCGTTGTGGCTGCGAACGGTGGAGCGGTTCCAGGAGGGCCTGATAGCAGCGTTGGCGGCCGACGATCTCGAGCGGGCCGCCCTGCACACCCCGCGCTGGTGCCGCGAAAATCCCGTTGATGCAACACTTCTGGTGCTGCACCGACCGGAGGATCTGGTACCTCACTGGCCCGACGAGCTGGCCGGCGCACGAGCCGAGGTGAACACACGCCTGATCGATGCGCTGCGAGCCTTCGTCGAGCGCAACCGTGGAATAGATGACACGAGTGTGTTGTTCGCGGTCGTCGATGTCCCGTACGGCGCGGTACGGCGGCATCTGCTCGGCCGCGAAACGATTCCCGCACGGCTCGACGAACTCGTCATCACCACCTGCCGCGCCGTGACGGGCACCCAGCAGATTCGTTGAGCGTGGCTTGCAGGGCTGGATTGGTACTCGACGAACATGATCGCGTTCACCCGCAACGAGATTCGGCACCGCTATGCCGTGTTGATCCAGCCAGCCCACACGATCAGACACCGACTACGGTGGTCCACCTGGCGTCGCCGACACCAACACCGCGCCCGCACCAGCCACCACCAGCGCCGATCCGATTCACACCGTGATCACGAAGTCCGGCCGGAGTACTAGGCTTCTCCGGCAGCTTCGTGCAGCCCGGCATTCACATACCTCGACGCCGACCGGTCGACCTCGAGCAAGTTGTCCGACCTCATCCCGCGGGCCCAGCCGTACATCGGAGAAGCTTGATACCCGAGCAGACGCTGGGCTTTTTCCGGCAATTTTCGTGCCGCTTCGGGTGGAATCGTGATCAGCTGATTTTCTTGCTGGACCAGCCAGTCGACTCCCAGGGCGCAGATGAATCCGGTTCTGGGACTCCGGGTTTTATTGGCTGCGCCGGCGTGCAACGTCGTGCCCAACCACATCGCTACCGACCCACTGGGCATCTCCGCACGGACGATTTCGTGTTCCTGCGCCGACCGTTGTTCATCCCATAGATGACTTCCGGGTACCATCCGCGTCGCGCCGTTCTCGAGCGTGAAGTCGGTACCTGCCCACATTGCGAACAATACATACTCCGCCTGCACCGTGTCGTACGGCAGGAACGGCCGGTAGATGTCCATTTCCCGGTGGAGAAACTGGTTCACACCCCCGGCCGGTATACGCATGCCGGTACTCACCTGGACTCGATAATTGTGGCAGCGTGGAGCGAGTATGCGATCCGCGACACCCAAGAACATCGAATTGAGTAGAAGCGTCTCGGCATAAATCGGATCGATGCCCAGCAATCCGGGGACCGCCTGGACCGTATACTTCTCGCCGCCATCCGAGGGACCGGAATCGTCGGCGCTGAATTCCGGCTCTATCGTATTCATAAGTTTCGACACCGTGTCGCTGTCCAACACGTTGGCCACAATCGCCAGCCCGTGCATCTTCAGAGCCGACGCAATATCGTCGACTCCAGCGTCGTCGACAGGGTACGAAAATCGATAATTCATAGCGGATACCTCACGGCTCGACGGGGTCGTTGTGGGCGCTCTGGGGCACCTACCGGGCTGTCGTCCTGTCCTCGAGCCGGGAGACCATGTGGAGGGCCGCCTCGACCGGATCCTCGCTCGGAGGCTCATTCGAGCCGGCGCCACTCGCCTCGTTGAGAGCGTTGATCTTCTGATTCCAGTCGTCCCAACCGGCGAATTCGATGGTCTTATCGGGGCGATACTCGGGAATTGGTCGGTACGTGTTTATATTCGATGCGCCACTGCCGCGAGCCAGCAGTGGGTTCAGATACAGACCGTCGCTGGCGAGACGGGTATTCGCGGGCATGTAGCCGATGTCGAGGCCGCAACGCCGCTTGTCGGATGTATTCGCCGCCGAGGAGTGCAGAATGTTGGGATGGTGGATCGAGACATCCCCCGGCTGGAGTTCGATATCGACGATGCCGTGGCGATCGATCATTTCCTCCACCACGCGTTGGTCGCACGAGGAGAACAACAGGTTGGGCACGTCACGTCGCTCCGAGATATCCTGCAGAGGCAGGGTGTGCGTGCCCGGAATGATGCGGAGACAGCCGTTCTCGACTGTGCTGGCATCCACCGCGAGCCATACTGTCAGCGCCTGCATCGGATCGAGATTCCAATACGCACCGTCCTGATGCCACAGCACGGCGTGACCGTCGACAGGGGGTTTGCACACGTAGTGCGCCGTAAAGCAAGCAATATTCGGCCCCAACACCGCTTCGGCTATGTCGAGCAATGCAGGCTCGAGGATCATCCTGCACCAGAATGCGTCATCGCGAATCAATGGGTGATGGAGATGCTCGGGCCGCAGCTCGGGATACTTCGCCACGAGCCAATCGACATGTTCCCGTACCTCGCCGATCAGGTCGGGAGGAACCACGTTCCGCAGGATGGCGTATCCGTCGGTCTCGTACGCCAGGGCGGCCTGTTCTACCTTGTTCATCGGTTCGCTCCGTCAAGAGAAGCCAGCAGCTCGGGCAGTTCGGCGGCGACCTGCGCGGGGCTGGGACGCGTTGTGTTGTGTTCCGCCAGGTTCTCGGCCGCGGCCTGCCAGCGCGGTTCGGTGAGCAGTTCGTGCACTTGCGCGGTGACGGTCTCGAGATCTGCGATCGCTCCCCCGCCGGCCGCGGCGAGTCGTGTGGCGTTGAACCGCTGATCGACCACGGCCGGCAGGATCAACTGGGGCACCCCGGCGGCGAGTGCGGTCATGGTCGTTCCCGCGCCCCCTTGATGCACGACGGCCCGGCAGCTCGGCAGCACCACGTGCAGCGCGAGCGCATCCGCGAACCGCGCGTTATCCGGCAGCGAACCGAATCGCGGACGGGACCGGGGATCAACGGCGATCACGACCTCGACGTCCAGCTCGGCCAGCGCCTCGACCACCCCCGGCGCGAGAAACAGGTCCTCGCGATCTACTTCGGACATCAGGGTTCCCCACGTGACGCACACCCGTGGCCGGGCAGGCGGATACCGTAGCCACAGTGGGTGTTCCGCGACGCCGTTGTAGGGCACGAACCGGATGGGCCGGCGTGGCGAGCGGCCCGGCGGCAGCTGCATCGCGGGCGGGCACGGGTCCAGCACCAGGTCCGAGTCCTCGCGGAGCCGGTCGATTCCGAACCGCCGGACCAGATCTCCGGTCGCGACCGCATCCTGGACCGGAGTCATTTCGGTGAAGTCGGCTCCCCACAGGTGCTTGACCACGGGGACAGCCAATACCTGCGCGGCCACTGCCGCGGCCAGGTTGAACGGGTCGTGCACCACCAGGTCCGGCCGCCAGAACCGGCCGAATGCCACGAGATCATTCACCGCTTCCTCGGCGTAGCGCGCGACCACGCCGTCCGAAGTGATCGCTTCACTGCCTTCCGCGTGGTCGCCGCCGATTGCGCTGGCGGAAAACAACTCTGCGAAATCGAGGTCGGGGCCGACGGCGACCGCGGGCACTCCGGAGCCGGTGATGGCCGGTAACAGATTCGGCTGGCCCGCGACCCGCACCTCGTGCCCGGCGGCCAGCAAGCCCCACGCCAAGGGAACCATCGGATAATAATGGGAGCGCCATCCCCACGTGCTGATCAGTACTCGCATGTCAGCACCTCGACCACCGCAGCCGACAGCACCACTCCCGGTGCCTGCGCGAGCAACAGCACATGATCTCCCGGCCCCACCTCGCCGCTGGCGATCAGGTGTTCGAGGGCCAGGAACTGGTCGCTGGCGCCGCAGTGCCCGATGCGCCTGCCGAAGTCCCATGTCGACTTCCCCATGTCCAAGCCGAGCGAGGCCATGATCCGATGTTCGATCACCTCACCGGAGTGGGCTTCATGGGCGACCTTGGCCAGATCCTCGATCCCGATGCCGGCCTCCGAAACCGCCTTCTCCACCAATTCGCGCATGAGAACCGGCAGCTGCGTCAGTGGATGGATACCGTCCGCCCCGTTGGCGCGGGTATACCTCAAACGCGCGGTGAAGTCCTGCGCGAGACCGAGGGTGACGGTGGGCGGGAACATCGGTTCCCCGCGGCGATGTATCTCCTCGCCCTCGGGCACACCGAGCGTGCACACCGAAAGTACCCGCGCGATACCACGTTCGGTCGACAGTGCGACGGCGACGGCGGCATCTCCGGCGATCACGCCCGGGTTGATCCGCCACCGGTCGATCAGCGGCGTGCCGTAGTTGTCGGCTGCCACCAGCAGGGCGCTGTGCCGTGCCGGCTCGGCGCGCAGGTAGCAGCAGGCCAGTTCGAGCGCGTCGAACATGCCGGCGCACCCTTGATGGACCGCCATAGCGGGCACTGCGCCGCCGACGAGATGTCGTCGCAGATACGACTGGGGCAGCCAGCCGTCCGGCCCCTGGTGCCACGTATTGGTGTAGAGCAGAAGGGCGAGTTCGGTCGGCTCCAGGTCGGCACGCTTCACAGCCGCCTGAGCCGCTTCCAGTGCCATATCCGGCGCAGGGCGGTCACCCGCGATCGCCACGCCCAGGTACCCGTGCGCCTCGGCTTCCACAGCGGGATAGAGGCCGTCCGCGACTGCGCGTTCCACCGTCATGGTGGGCGGAACGACCGAGCCGACTCCCGCGATGTAGACGTCCGCGATTCGCATAACAATTCTCCAATTCTCGAAAGGGTCCCGGACCTAGACGGCCGGCACGACCGCATCGGATCGCGGATTCGCCTCGCGCGCAGACGAAGACAACAGCTCTGCCACATGCTCCGCGATGGCGACCACGGTCGGCGTGTGCCAGAGCAACGTGGCCGGAAGCCGGCACTCGAACCGCTTCTCCAAGCGCCGGCGCACCATGACGGTCAGAATCGAATCCAGCCCCTGCTCCGCGAGCGACCGTGTGGGAGAAAGGTCGGCGGGGGCCAGCCGCATCTCCTTGGCGATATGTGCCCGAACCTCCGCGGTGAGCTTGTCCAGCAACTCCTTCGGATCGAGTGTGGCCAGCTCGTCCGCCTCTTCCGCGGAGTCGGCCGGATCCTCTTGCAAGGCAACAAGTTCGGTCAGCACTGACAGCCCGCGTTCCAGCAATTCCGGACTGGCGCTCCGGAACACCAGGCAGGCGCCGAGCCCTCGTCCATCGGCAGCATCCCAGGCCGCTACCGCGTCAGCCGGGCCGATTTCCTGGTCGGCCAGGACGCCCACGCTCAACGCACGCTCGCCCTGCCCGGCGCGGTGCACCGCGAGAGCGTCGACCAGGGCGCATGCGGCGCCGTCCGCCGGTAGCGCGGGCACACCGAGCGCTTGCTCACCCGACGTGAAGAAGGTGAGAAAGTCCAGGGTCTCAACGGGGAAAAGCTCATGGAGCAACCACGGGCCGTAGGCGCGCGACCGCAAGGCCGGCACCTCCTGCGCATCGCGGTCGGTGATCGGCGGTTCGCCGGCGGGCGCTGTGACACAGACGATTCCACGGATGGCCGGCAACCCGTACCAGTCAGGATCTGCGAGCTCGGCAACCTGGGCCGGATCGGCGATGTCCAGATCGACGACACGGACCGTGACACCCCGGGCTTCCAGTGCGCGCACACCGTCGACCTGGCTTCGCACCCGTTCATCGACAGCGGACTCCCACTGCGCACGCGCGGGGAACTGCTCGGGCATCGCGAACAGAATTCGCCTCGCGCCCAACTCGACCAGTCGATCGGCCGCTGCCAGGCCGAGCGGAGTCGGCCCGCCGACGACCAGGTAGGTGGCCTCGGGACGACACCGCGCGGGCGGGTCGGCGGGCTGAGCAACCACGCCCGCCACCCTGGGCACGTGCGGCTGTCCCTGCCGCACCGCGACCACGGCCTCGTCGAGCGCCGAACCGATCAGGTCGAGCACGATTCTCGCGGTGCCCGACGGCTCGGCGGCAGCGAGTCCGTCCAGGTCGATCAAGCCTCCCCGCAACCCCCGGCCCGTGCCCGTAACCGTCCGGCTGAACCCGGCTGCCACCGCACCCGCCGGAGCGAACTCGGGCTCGGCAACTCCTCCCGTCCGCACGGCGCCGGTGGTGAGACACCACAGCCGAGCCGAGGAGGTCTCGGCCAGCCGCTGAGTGGCACCGACGAGCGAACTGAGCTGTGCCTCGGCGGCATCCCAGGTCGCCGCCACCGGAAGTATCAGCAGAACGTCCGTTTCGGCGAGGTCGCCCGCCTGGTCGAGGTCGGCGACCAGACGAGCGGTCCGCCCCACCGCGTCCGCCCGCGCGATCACGTGGTCGGTCATCGTGTCTCGACGGCCCACGAGGAGCAGCGGTCGGTCCGAGCGCGAACCATCCGCGTGATCCCATGGGCGCCATACGAGTTCGTGCACGAGCGCCCGCTTGTCGGAGACGCCGGCGTGCTCGGCGCCGATGACCGCGTACCGCAGGCCGGTGATCCTGGCCGACACCGTGTCATCGGGCCCGATGACGGTGACGTCCACCGCATCCGGGCGGTCCGCCCGTACCGCGATGTCGATCACGGCGGACTTCGGTGGCTCGCCCAGCACGGCGATCTCGTCCGCCTCGACGACCATGCGAAGCACCGGCGCACCCGGGTAGGCGACGGGCGCCAGGCTCATCACCGCATCCAGCAGGGGCGCCCAGGTGGACAGATCTTCCCGTTCGAAGGTCACCGTGCCGCGCAACGCACCACGGCCGCGCAGGAGTTCCACGACCGTCCAGTCGAAACCGGTCGATGGGACACCGACCGCACTGAGCCGATCGTGCACCATGGTGACCGGAACCTTTTCCAGCGAGACGGCAGGCAGCGGCCCGCTCGACAGCTCACCGGATGGTGCTGCGGCCGTCGCCTCGACATGCGTCACCCAGCCATGCCGCGGGTCGGCATTCTCGGCGCGGGAGGCCAACCGGACGGAGTCTCCGTCCAGCACCACCTGAATATGCCTGTGCTCGGCGGTCATCAGTGGGCTGTGCATCGCGATCCCCCGCAGTGCGGGTGGGGGCGAGTCCGGCGCGGCAGCCTCGAAGAAGGAGCTGAGAAACACCGCGGCGGGCACGATCTCGACACCGTTGATGCTGTGGCTTCCGGGGTACGGGCGGGTGCTGTCGTCGAGGCTGCTCTGCCACACCCGGATCGGACTGCCCACGACGGTCGTCTCCGCGCCCAGCAGAGTGCGGCTGTCCGGGTCGTGCTGCGCGGCCGTGCCGACGCTGAGCTGCGGGCGCCACCACAGGGACCGGTGTCGCCACGGGTTCACCGGGGCCTCTATCAGGGTGCCGGTCGGATACAACCGGGACCAGTCGATCGGGAAACCGTGGCAGTGCAGCGCGCCCAGGGTGGAAAGCAGTCGCTGCCGTTCGGACCGGTCGCGTCGCAGCGTGCCATCGACGAAAGCGCATTCGGTCCCGAGCTCGGACAACGTTTCACTGATCGAATGCGTCACCACCGGGTGCGGCGAGATTTCCAGGAACGCGCGGTACCCGTCGCCGGCCGCCGCGGTCACCGCGTCGACAAGTCGCACCGGATTCCGCAGGTTGGCGGCCCAGTACGCACCGTCGAAGAGCGGGACGCTTCGTGAATCGGGTAATGCGGTGGTATAGAACGGTATTCGCGGCGACGCGGGACGTAACTCGGATACCGCCTCGGCCAGTTCGGCCGCAAGTGGGTCCATCCGCGGGCTGTGAAACGCCACGTCCGAGGCCACCCGCCGGATCACCACGCCCTGCGCCCGCCACTCCTCCAGCACGACATCGAGCGCGTCCGGGTCACCCGAGACCACAGTGGAGGTGGGCGAGGAGTGGATCGCGGCGCACAGCCCCGGGCGGTCGGTCAGACGGCTCTCGACCTCGGCGAAGGGCAGGCCGACCATGGCCATCGAGCCCGACCCCGCCTCCCGGCGCAAGAGCGTGGAGCGACGGCAACTCAACCGGGCTCCGGCCGTCAGGTCGAGCGCACCTGCGGCCACCGCGGCGGCGATCTCACCGACCGAATGCCCGATCACCGCGGCCGGGGTGACCCCGTAACTTCGCAATACCTCGGCCAGGCCGACCTGCATCGCGAAGATCATCGCTTGAATCCGGCTCACGTCATCGAGGTCGCCGCTCGCCAGGGCCTCCCGCGGTGTGAAACCGATCTCCTCGGCGAACACCGGCGCCAATTCGTCCAGCACCGCCGCGAAGGCGGGCTCGGTGGCCAGCAGCTCTCGGCCCATTCCGGCCCACTGCGAGCCGTGTCCCGAAAACACCCACACCAGACCGTCGTCGCGGCCCGGAAGAGGCACGCCGGTCGCCGCGTCGTCCACCGGCTCGTCCTTGGCGAGGGCGCCCAGCTTCTCGATCAAATCCGCCTCGCCCGAGGCGATTACGGCCGCGCGATGCTCGAGGTGGGATCGCCGAATCGCCAGGGTGTGTGCGAGCGAGTCGAGCGGGATCTCCCCCGGCCGCATCGACAACCAGCCCGCTAGATCGTCGGCTCGACGGCGCAACGCCTCCTCGGAGGCGGCGGACAGGACGAACATCCGGCGGCCCGGGGACTCGGATGATCGCGGCGGCAACGACTCGGTCGGGGCCTGTTCGAGGACGATGTGCGCGATGGTGCCGCCGTAACCGAATCCGGACACGCTCGCCCGACGCGGCTGCGCGGCCTCCGGCCACGCCATGTGTGCTGTCGCAATCCGTAAACCGTTGTCCTGCCATGGAATTGCGGGGTTCGGCACGGAAACCAATGGGCTGGCGGGGATTTCGGCATGCCAGAGGGCGAGCACGGCCTTGATGACGCTGGCCACGCCCGCGGCCCCCTCCAGGTGGCCGATGTTGGTCTTCACCGAGCCGATGAAGCAGCCGTCGTCGGCACGGTCGACGCCGTACACGGCGCTGAGTGCGGCCGCCTCCTGCGGGTCGCCCAGCAGAGTTCCGGTTCCGTGCGCCTCGACGAACCCGACGGTCCGCGGATCGACACCGGCGTTCCGGCACGCCAGTGCCATCACGTCTTCCTGCGCGGCGCGGTTGGGCGCCATGATGCCGTTGGTGTATCCGTCCTGGCTCACCGCGCTACCACGGACGACCGCCAGCACTCGGTCGCCGTCGCGCTGGGCGTCGGCCAGCAATTTGAGCACGACCACCCCGCAGCCTTCGCCGCGCCCATAGCCGTCGGCAGTGGCGTCGAACGCCTTGGAGCGTCCGTCGGAGGCGAGCGCGCCGGCGAGATCCAGGGTGATGGTTTCTCCCGGGGAGAGCAGCAGATTCACCCCCGCCACGAGCGCGAGACCGCTTTCCGACGAGCGCAGACTCTGGCACGCCAGATGCAGTGCGACCAGGGACGCCGAGCACGCCGTGTCGACAGCGAGGCTCGGCCCACGCAGGTCCAGCGCGTGCGATATCCGGTTGGCCACCGCACACCGAGCCGCACCGATGCCGGTCCAGGCGTCCATGTGGACCACATCCTCCAGCAACCGGCGGCGGTAGTCGTCGGTACACGCACCGACGAACACGCTGGTGTCGCTGCCGGCGAGGGAACGTGGCGGAATACCGGCGTGTTCCAACGCCTCCCAGGCCACCTCGAGCAGAATTCGCTGCTGCGGGTCCATCAGCTCGGCCTCGCGCGGCGACACCCCGAAGAAGTCCGCGTCGAATCCGTCGATCCCACTCAGGAAACTGCCCCGGCGCACGGTGCTCCGCAGTACCGAGGCGTGCCGCGCGCCGAGCTCCGCATAAGAGCGCCAGCGATCCTCCGGAATGTCGGACGTGGTGTTGCCGCCACTACGCAGCAACTCCCAAAAAGCGACCGGATTATCGGCATCCCCCGGCAGTCGACAGCCGATCCCGACCACAGCAATCGGCACCGCGCTCGATTCGGTAGCAGTGAACGATCCGTGCATATTCAGCCCTTCCGACATCGGCGGCAGAAAATCTCATCGGTCCATCCGACCGGCAACTCGGCAGACGGATTACATAACTCGATGGGCCATAACTCCATGGCACATACCATGTGTTGATGTAATATATCTTCCCAGAGGTGGCCGGTCAAGGCTTAGCGGCCAATCATGTTGGGGGTTAGCGGATTTCGGCTGAGCGGCGCGAGAGACGTTCGCAGTCCGGGGAATCCGCCAGCCGCAGGAAGGATCTGGAGTGGCTGACATGCTGGGAAGATCGAGTGGCGTTGCGGCGCGGGAGCCCGACGACCGGTACACCCTGGACGTACCCGGAGCGCGCCTGAGCTACCACGTGCGCGGCAGCGGCCCCCTACTGCTGCTGATCCCGGGCGGGCCGGCGGGCACGTCGGTCTACGACGACATCGCGCCGGTGCTCGCCGAGCACTACACGGTGCTCACCTACGACCCGCGCGGCCTGTCCGCGTCCACTGTCGAGGATCCGCGGCGGGACATCACGGTCGAGACGCAGGCCGACGACGCACACCGGCTGTTACGCGCGCTGACCGGCGAGCCCGCGTACGTGTTCGCCAGCAGCGGAGGGTCCAACACCGGCCTGGCACTGGCGGCGACGCACCCCGAGCAGGTGCACACACTGATCGTGCACGAGCCGCCGATCACCGAACTGCTGCCCGACCCCGAGGCGCAGCGCGCGCACAACGCCGACATCTACCGGACCGCGCACACCATCGGCATCAGTGCGGCAGTGCGAAAGTTCCTGCCGGACGCCGGTTTCAACGTCCCCGACGATCCGGACCCGGCGGCGTCGGTCGCGATCGCCGCGATGCGGGAGCACTTCGAGGCCTTCTTCGGCTCGGCAAACCTGGAGGTCTTCTTCGGCCCGATGTGGCACTCGCTCGCCGGATACACACCGGATCTCGACGCGCTGCGCGCCATACCGGCGCGGGTCGTGATCGGGATCGGCACCACGTCGGAAGGCCAGTTCGCCTACCGGACGGCGGTACTGCTCGCCGAGCGACTGGGCCTGCGGCCCGTGGTGTTCCCCGGTGATCACGGCGGAATGTTCGGCGCGCCATGGGAATTCACTGAACGGTTGCTGGACGTGCTCGCCGGGCAGACGGACGAGCACCGCGAGCCGCGGCGGTCCACAGATGTCCGGCTCGTGGGCCGCGAATCACGGGCCGGGTAGCCGCTGGATCAATTCGATCATCGGGGCCGGCAGGCGTCGGGCAGCAGCGCTAGGCTTCTCCGGCAGTGTCGATCTCGAAGGTGTTGAGGAAGTTGCAGACGAGTTGGTAGAAGCCGACGGTGAGAACGAAATCGGCGAACCCGGTCACCGACAACATCTCCACGGCGTGATCGCGGTCGGCGCCGTCGAGCGTGTGTTCCGCGAGCAGCCGGTCCGTCCAACGGATCACGGCCACCTCCCGCTCCGACAGCCCGCAGGTGACGCCGGTGCCCGCGGCCTCGATCGCGGTGTCCCCCAGTCCGACCGCACGCGCGAAACGCTCGTGGTGGTGCAGTTCGTAACGGGATCCGTAGGCGTGCCCGACGCGCAGGATGGCCAACTCCCGCAGCGCCATCGGCATCGAATTCGTCTGCAGCATCGCATCGGCCATCGAAAGGAAGCTCACGGCCATTCCCCTCGAATGCGCGACCATTCGATACACGTTGGCCTGGTGGGTGGCCAGGGCCTTGCGCAGATCCTCGGGCAGGGTGGCGGTGTCGGGGTATTCGAGGGCGGGCATCGTTGTCGTTCCCTTCGTGCTCAGCGGAGTTTGTCGACTTCGCCGCGGATGGGGTCGCTGCCGTCCCAGTCGGCCGCGACCTCTCGGATGTATTGGAAGAAAAGGCCTTTGGGGCCGCTGATGTCGGATATTTCGATGACGTGCCCGAAAGTCTGCTCGGTGTCGAGGTAGGCGAAGCGACCGAGCTCGCCTCCGATGGATCCCTCGTGGCCGACCTCGTATCCGAGGCCGATCGCCCTGTCGTACAAGGCCTGGTAGTCCTCGGTCCAATACGCGATGTGCTGCAGGCCTTCCCGGCCGGAGTCGAGGAATTCCTTGTACAGCGACGGGGCGTCGTCGCGGGGCTGGATCAACTCGATCTGCATGTCGCCCGAATTAGCAAGGGCCACACCGAACTTCGCGGGCGAGTCGACACCTCGATATCGAAAGAAGTCGGTCTGTACCTCGTGAACATAGAACCACGGGCCGATGCCCTGATTTATCCACCGGCTCATTTCGGTGTCGATATCGCGGACGACATAGCCCATTTGGGCGATCTTCCCGAAGATGCGGCTCATCGATTCGATTCCTTCTCTGTGCGAATGATTCCCGGCGAACCCGGTGATTCACCGATCGGTGCGGACGCCCAGCTGAGCACGGCGCAGCAGCTCCGGGTCGTGGGCGTTGACCAGCAGTAGCTCCGATGCCTGCGCCGCCTGCAGTTCGGCGAGACGTTCGTGATTGGCTCGGACCCGCGGCATGTCGTGGGCGACAAGCCTCTCCATCGCGGTCAGGGTGCGGGGCACATGCCCGGTCCCGTCGATCTGACCGTGGTGATAGAAGGCATCGCCCGCGTGCACGATCCACCGCTCGCCGGTGTCGACGGCGACAGCGGCGTGTCCACGACTGTGACCCGGCAGCGAGATCATGACCACGCCCGGTGCGATTCCGGAGAGCTCCTCGGCCGCGGCGAAGCCGCGCCAGGCCTCTCCGGCGCCTGGCGTGTGCCGCACGTACACCGGGCCGTGGTCTCGCTGCGAGGCCAGGTAGCGGTTCCTCTCCACCAGACTCCGCGGATGCAGTGCCGCATCTGCCTCGTCGTCCGTGAGATGGATTCTGGCCCAGGGAAAGTCCGCCAGGCCGCCGACATGGTCCGCATCGAAGTGAGTAAGCACGATATCGCGCACATCGCGCGGGTCGAACCCCAGGCGCTCGACCTGCCGGACGGCGGCCTCGTTCTCATCGAATCGCGGGCGGACGTAGAAGCGAGCGGGCCCGAACCGGGCTCCGGGGTCGGCGGCGTCGCGCAGACCCAGCCCGCTGTCGACGAGAGCCAGGCCGCGGCCCGTTTCGAGCAGCAGGACGTGGCAGACCAGGCCTCCGGGGGTGCGCGGTGGGCGCATGGTGCCGCAGTTGAGGTGGTGGACCTTCATCGGATCGCACCGGCGTGGGCGTCGGCGAAGGACAGGACCAGCTTGCCGGTGGCCGCGTTCTCGCGCAGACGGCGGGCGGCGTCGCCGGCGTCCCACACCGGGTGGACACTGTCCAGCCGCGGCGAGATCGTTCCCTCGGCCACGGCGGGCAGGACGCGATCGGCAAGGGCCGCAACGACATCGCCCAGCTCGTCGGGTGTGCGGACGCTGAAGGTGGTGCCGAGCAGTCGTTGCCGCCGAAATGCGATGGCGTCGAGATCGAGTTCTGTTGTCGCACCGGCAAGTCGGCCGATGCTGAGGATCGTGCCCCCGACGGCGGTGGCGGCGGGCAGCCGGGCGAAGAGTTCTCCGCCGATGTGATCGAGGGTGATGCGGGCGCCCTTGCCGTCGGTGGCGGCGAGCACGGCCGCCGGAACATCCTCGCGGGAGGTGTCGATCGCGACGTCGGCTCCCGCCTCCCACAGGGCCCGGCGCTTGCTGTCATTGGTGGTCGTGGCGATGACCGTGCCGGCGCCCAGGGCCTTCGCGAGCTGAATGCCGATCAGACCGATCGAACTGGTGCCGCCGACGATGAGAACCGCATCACCGGAATCGAATCCGGCCTGGGTGACCAACGCGTCGTGCTCGGTGATCAGCCCGACAGGCAGGGTGGCAGCGGCCTCGAAATCCATGCCCTCGGGAATCGGAACGACCAGGCGCGGATGGCACAGCGCGTAGTCGGCGAAGGCGCCGATGGTGATCCCCATGACCCGGGTACCGACCGGCAGATGGGGCGCGAGCGGGCTGGGCTGATCGACCACGCCCGCCAATTCCATGCCGGCGACGAAGGGGCCCGTTCCCTGCGAGTTCGCGGTGTAGCTGCCCTCCAGGGCGTAGAGGTCGGCGCGATTGAGACCGGCCGCCATGACCCGAACGCGCAGGGCGCCGGGCTGTTCGGGAACCTCGCGGTCTTCGAGGATCCAGTCGGCTCCCTTCCCACCGATGAGTGCACGCATGTGTTCCTCCTGAAATTCGTCGTATCGAGGGTCAGTCGCCGGACGCGGATCCGTGGGTGATGTGGCCGTGACTGAACGTCGGGTGCGTACCCGGGTTGGTCCACATGCCGGTGAGCTCGCTGGACGGGAAGAACTGCAGAAATCGCGAGTCGGCCTGGCTGCGGTCGGCAAGAGTCTTCTCGAGGACGATCGAGTTGTACTGATCGGCTGTGGTCTCGATCGTGTTGGCGTTGAGGACGACCTCCTGGTCCCACTGCCGGGCCCAGCGCGCCAGCCCCGGCAGCCGGGAGTGCTCTGGTGTCAACGCCTCCGCCGCGATCACGTTCTCACTGCTCACCCAGATTCCCGTCGAGGTGTTCAGCACCAGGCTCTGATTGCCGAACACGTGGCCCGGCGTCTTCACCACGGCGACACCGGGGCCCAGCAGCACCGAGCCCTCGATGGGCGCGAATGCCTCGGCGGGCACATCGTGGTAGGTCGCGGGTTGATACCACGGCTTCTGCAGGGGATGCAGCTCTGCCATTCCCGCCAATTCATCCTGCTGCACAATCACTTTCGCGTTGGGAAAGATCGCGGACGGCGTGGCGTCGAGGTCGTCCTGATGCGCGGTGGCGCCGATCCAGCGGCGCAGGTCCTGGGTGTGGAGGTGGTCGAACATCAGGTAGTCGACCTCCTCCCGCCCGATTCCCAAGCGCGCCAGATGGTTCAGGACCGTGCCGTGCTCGCGGACCATGCGCCGTTCGATCAGGTCCGGGGTGTGCCGGGAGAGATTGTCGAAATACGGTGTGTAGCGGCCGAGTTCGACATCGGAGGGCTCGAACAGCAGGGTGCGGCGGCGGCCGCCAGAGTCGCGCCAGCGGATCACGAGCATCCGGTTGGTGATCGACAGGAAGGGCGCGATCGCCCTCGACGCCCGGAACAGGCCGAACCGCGTCGGATACGGCAGCGTCACCAGATCGCAGGTGACGACGCTGTCCGGCGTGCCCGTGGCGGGGAATTCACGGCGAAACGCGAGCGCCTGTTCGCGTACGACGCGCAGGCGGGCGCCGGGGCCGCCCTCGCCCCGAGCCGGATCGGTGAGGGCGTCGATGTGGTCTCCGACGGTCGGCAGATCTGCGACGTCGGATGTGCCCCAGGGGAAACGCATGTCGGACTCCAATATCCACAGCGTGGGTTTCTTGTTCGCCCTCACTATACCCACAGTGTGGATTTAATCAAGGGGGTAGTGCAGAATGGCCGCATGCCAACTCACGCTTCCCCGACTCGTCGCGGACGACCGCCGAAAGGCGCTGGTCAGCTTTCCCGGGCGACGATCGTGGCGGCGACCCTCGAGGTCATCGACCGCGAGGGCGTCGACGCCGTGGGCA
This sequence comes from Nocardia albiluteola, assembly GCF_018860155.1. Taxonomy (GTDB): domain Bacteria; phylum Actinomycetota; class Actinomycetes; order Mycobacteriales; family Mycobacteriaceae; genus Nocardia; species Nocardia albiluteola. Next base: position 430,052 of record NZ_JAHKNI010000003.1, on the reverse strand, counting down.
TGCGGGCGGTCGCCCGGGTGCTAGGGGTCGATGCCAAGAGCCTGTACAACCACGTCGAGGGCAAGGACGGGCTGCTCGACGCGGTCGCCGAACACATCCTGGGCTCCATCGAGTTCCCTTCGCGCCGCGGCGATCTCCGCGGCGACCTGCGCGCCATCGCCGATGCGTTCCGCGCTCGCGCCCTGGAGCATCCCGCGGCGTCGGCATTGATCCTCACGCGGCAACTGGCATCGGTGGAGGGTCTGGCGCCGATCCAGTCCGTCCTCGAGATTCTGCGCGCCGCCGGTTGTCCCGCCGAACAGGCGGTTCATCTCTTGCGAACGCTGCTGGCCGCCCTCATCGGCACCCTTCTCCGCGAGGTCAACGCGGGCCCCACCTATGGCACCAGAGACATCGCCGGCATCGCCGCGCGCCGCGCGGCACTCGAACAGTCGGGGCTGCCCGCCGTCGTCGAGGCCGCCGCGCACCTCGCCAGGTTCGACAGCCAGGCGGAATTCGACTTCACAATGGACTTCGCGATCGATGCGGTCCTCGCCCGTATCGGCCAGGTCGAATAGTCCGTCGGCGCTACTCCGGCACGTACGGCTCGCCATCCGCGCGGGGCGGGCGGACCTGGCCGACGGCGCCCGCCACGGCGATGACCGTCAGCAGGTAGGGAGTCATCTGCAGGACCTCGGTGGGTATGGGTGTCGCCAGTACCTGGAGCTGGCCCTGAAGGGCCTTGGTGAATCCGAAAAACAATGCGGCGCAGGTTGATCCGATGGGGTGCCAGCGGCCCATGATTACCGCGGCCAGGGCGATGAACCCGTTTCCGGCGGCCATTTCCTTGGTGAATCCACCGGTCGAGCCGATGGTGAAGTAGGCGCCGCCCAGGCCCGCCACCGCCCCGCCGAGCAGTACCGCCTGGTAGCGGATTCGAACGACGCCGATCCCGACGGTGGCCGCCGCGCGGGGATGTTCGCCGACCGCCCGCACGCGCAGGCCCCACCGGGTGCGGTAGAGCGCGACGGTGATCACCGCGACGAGCACCACCATCGCGTACACCAGCGCGGTCTGATCGAAGATCGTCGGGCCCAGCACGGGAATCGACGAGAGCACCGGCACCGCGATCGGCTGCAGCGTGCCGGGATTGTTGAACCGCGCCGAGCCGTTGGCCAGGGCCGTCAGCTGATCGAACAGGTATCCGGTGATGCCGGTGGCGAAGACGACCAGCACCACGCCGAGCACGATCTGGTTGACCAGATAGCGAATCGAGAACACCGCCAGCAGCCACGCGATGAACACACCGGCGACGATCGCCGCCAGCGCACCGACGACGAAACTGCCACTGACCGTGGCGACGACGGCCGCGGCAAGGGCGCCGGAAAGCAGTTGCCCCTCGATGGCGATATTGATGACGCCCGCGCGTTCGCACAGCACGCCCGCGAGCGCACCCAGAATCAGCGGCGTCGACAGTGCCAGGGTGCCCTGAATCTGATTGGTGAGCGGGAAGGTCTTCCCCGCCGCGGCCCAGCAGATGAACGTCACCACGAACGCGATGCCGAATACGGCGAATAGCGCCCCCGCCCACCGGCCCAGACCGCGCCAGAGGTGGACGGCGGCGATGAACAGTGCGACCACCGCCAGCACCCACGCGGTCGGGGCCGCGGGCAGCCGGATCGGCGACGGGCCCGACGACCCGGGCGTGGCCAATCCGAAGGCGACGTCACCGGATCCGGTGATCGCCGCGAGCACGACCGCTATCACCGCGAGCACCGCCAGTAGCACGCCCAGCCGTATTCTGCGGCGGCGCAATTCCGGGGATTCCAGCCCCCGCGCGGTCCCGCCAGCCCCTCCGCCCGGGCCGATCTCGGTGCTCGTGTACGCGCTGGCCGTCGTCCCTGTACTCAAACCTGTTGCGCTCGCGGCAGTCCCCGCACGTTCGTCCTGCGCGATCGCAGCCGTCCCCGCACGTTCGTCCTCCTCGGGTGAGGCGGCCCCCGCGCCCACCGTCGGCCGATTCTCCCCCTCATTCGCACCCTTCGGTCGCCGGGCGCCTTCCCCGCCGCCGATATCCGCCGCCATCAGCTCCACCCCTTCGCGAGTACGGCCTCGGCGCCCTCGGCGCGAATCCGGAAGACGGTGCGCACCAACGCCGGTGCCGCGACCAGCACGACTATCACCGCTTGCAGCACGGTCACCAGTGTCAGGGGCGTGCCGGTCGCGGCCTGCATCTCGTTGCCGCCCGCATCGAGCGCACCGAAAAGCAATGCCGCACAGACGGTTCCGATCGGGCTGCCGCGCCCGAGCAGCGCCACGGTGATACCGTCGAAGCCGAACGAGCCCGCGATCCCGTTGGTCAGTGGCAGATCGGTGCCCAGCACCTGCTGGGCGCCCGCCAGACCGGCCAGCGCGCCCGCGAGCAGCATCGCCAGTATGTAGGCGCGGCCGACGCCGATTCCCGCGGTGCGCGCGGCGTCCGGATTCGCGCCGACCGCCCGGAGCCGGAAGCCCAGCGTCGAGCGGGAAAGCAACCACCACACCAGGATTGCCGCCAGTATCGCGACGGCCAGACCCAGGTGCAGCCGAGTGCCGCCGAATCGGGGCAGTTGCGCGCTCGGGTCGACCACCGGGCTGATCGGCTCGTTGCGGCCCGGGCGCTGCAATGGTTTCGTGGTCAGCAGCCAGGTGAGGGCGTACAGGGCAACATAATTGCCCATGATGGTGGAGATGACCTCGTGAGCTCCGGTGCGAGCCTTGAGAATTCCGGCGAGCCCGCCCCACACCGCGCCACCGGCCAGCCCCGCCGCGATGGCGACCACCACGTGGATCACCGGCGGCAGATGCACCGCGAATCCCACCCAGCCCGCGGCCAGCGCACCCGCGATGAGCTGGCCCTGCGCGCCGATATTGAACAGCCCGGTGCGGAAAGCCAGCGTCACCGACAGACCCGTGCAGATCAGCGGCGTCGCCGCGACCAGTGTTTCGGCGAGCTGCTGCCAGCCGCCGAAGGCGCCCAGGAACAGCGCCTTGTAGGTGTCGCGCACCGCCGCCCAAGCCGCGGTCACCGAATCCAGCGGGCGGGCAGCGAAATACCCGAGGTCCGCGGTCACGGTCGGACTGCTGACAATGATAAGCACCGCGCCCACGACGAGGGCCAGCACCACCGCCAGCGCGCTGACCGCCAACTCCCGCAGCCATTTCCGGTTCAGCATCGCCTGCCTCCGCTCGGCATCGTATGCTCGGCCACGACCGTGCATCGCCCGATCCCCGGTCCAACCGGGCGCCTACCCCCGCACATCGCACACCCCGTCATCGCACACTTCCAGATGGGCCCGAATCCGCGCCTGCCATCATCAACCCCAGCCGATCGCGCGGGGTCTGCGGCCCCACGACGCCGACGATGCGCCCGCGGAACATGACGATGATCCGGTCCGACAGCGCGTAGATCTCGTCCAGTTCGGACGAGACGATCAGCACGGCGGTGCCTCGATCCCTTTCGCGCACAATGCGGTTGTGCACGAACTCGATCGAGCCGACGTCGAGTCCGCGGGTCGGCTGACCGGCGATGAGCACCTCGAGCGGCCGCGACAGCTCGCGCGCCAGCACCACCTTCTGCTGGTTGCCTCCCGAGAGGGAATCCACCGGATCCGAGGCCGAGCGGACACGGATATCGAACTCCTCGATGCGCCGGGCGGCGTTGCGCTGCACGGCATTCGGCGATATCACCCCGCGGCGGGAGAATTCGGGCCGGTCGACGAGATCCAGGATCAGATTCTCCGAGACGCTGAAGGACCCCACGAATCCATCGTGGTGCCGATCCTCGGGCACGTAGCCGATTCCCGCGTCGAGATGCTCGCGCGGCGTGCGGCCCGCCAGTTCCCGGCCGCCCGCGGTGATCGATCCCCGGACCGGAATCGCCAGTCCGAGCAGCGCATTGATCAGCTCCGACTGCCCGTTCCCGACGACGCCCGCGATACCGACGATCTCACCAGCCTCGACCTGGAAGGACACGTCGTCGACGACCGTCGCGCCCGCCGCGTCGACGACGGTGAGGCCGTCCACGACCAGTTTCGGCCCGCTCGGCCGCGCCTCGGACTTGGTGACCACGAGCTCCACGGACCGGCCGACCATCAGCTCGGCGAGTTCCGCCTCGGGAGTGGTGGGTGCGGCGGTGGCGACGACCGCGCCACGGCGGATCACCGTGATGCGGTCCGCGAGCCGAATGACCTCCTTGAGCTTGTGCGAGATGAAGATGATCGAGGTGCCACCCGCGGCGATCGCGCGCAGCACCTCGATCAGCTCGCCGATCTCCTGCGGGGTGAGCACGGCGGTCGGCTCGTCCAGAATCAGCACCTCGACGTCGTTGGCCAGCGCCTTGAGGATCTCCACGCGCTGCTGCTCGCCCACCGACAGGTCCGACACCCGCGCGTCGGCGTGCACGGCCAGCCCGTACCGCCGCGACAACTCCGCCACGCGCCGCCGGGCCGCGGAGCGGTCGAGCAGGCCGAGGCGGTCGGCCGGCTCGCGACCGAGCATGATGTTCTCGGCGACGGTGAATACCGGAACGAGCATGAAATGCTGGTGCACCATGCCGATTCCGGCGGCGATCGAATCCCGGGGCGATCGACACTCCCACGGTTCGCCGTCGAGCAGGATCTGCCCCTCGTCCGGCTGGAGCAGCCCGTAGAGCATATTCATCAGGGTGCTCTTGCCGGCGCCGTTTTCGCCCAGCAGGCAGTGGATCTCGCCCGGCTCCACGGTCAGGTCGATATGATCGTTCGCCACCAGGGTGCCGAATCGTTTTGTCAAACCCCGCAATTCGAGCCGCATGACATCAGCTCGTCGGCTGGGCCTTGGATTTGATCGTCACCTTCCCGCTGGCAATATCCGCTGCCAGCGCGGTGATTTCGGACTTCAGGTCGGCCGGGATGGTGGCATCGAACGTGTGATACGGGGCCAGGCTCACCCCCTTGTTCGCGAGCGTCCCCACGTAGGCGGTATTGCTGAACTGCTTGTGGTACGCGTCGGTCACCGTCTTGGTGACCGCGACGTCCATGGCCTTCTCCACGCTGCTGAGCAACACCGGACAGTACTCCGCCGCGCTCACGCAACCGTCGGTGTCGACCCAGACCCCGGTTACCTTGCCGCCCGAGGACTTCGCGGCCTCGAGCGCGCCGAGCCCGGCCGGGCCGGCGACGGGCATCAGCACGTCGGCGCCCTGGCTGATCAGATCGTCGGCCTTGGTCTTCGCGGTGTTCTTGTCCGAGAAGTCGTTCGTGATCACGCCCTGCTGCGTGGCCTCGTCCCAGCCCAGCAGCTGTACCTGCTTGCCCTTCTGCTGGTTGTAATAGGCGACGCCCTCGGAGAATCCGTCCATGAAGATCGCCACGGTCGGAATGTTGATGCCGCCGAAGGTGCCCACCTTGCCGGTCTTGGACATGCCCGCGGCCAGATAGCCCGCCAGGAACGCGGGCTGGGCGGAATTGAAGGTCAGGCCCTGCAGATTCGGCAGCGGCGGATTCTTCACCGTATCGGTGTACGCGTTGTCGACGATGGCGAAGTCGATATTCGGATTCGCCTTGGCCGCGGCGTATGTCGCATCGCCCAGCTTGAAGCCCACCGTCACGATGATGTTGCACTTCTGCCGGACCATGGTGTCGATATTGCTCGGATAGTCGTTGTCGGACTTGGATTCCAGCTGCGATTTCGAAATGCCCAGCGCGGTCACGGCGTCGTTGAGGCCCTTGAACGAGGTTTGGTTGAACGACTTGTCGTCGAACCCACCGGAATCGGAGACCATGCACGCCTTGAAGTTCTTGGCGCCCGGATCGGCGGCGGTGTTCTGCTGGGCCGGTGGGCTGCCGCACGCCCCGACGGTCAGCGCGAGAATTCCCGCGGTGGTGACAGTGCGCAGCCAGCTACCCATGAGAGCCTCCTGAAAAGGGGTATCCGGCAACATAACTCACCGACGCCGACCTCGCACCGAAATCGCGGGCACTGGCGGTCTCGTCCGGGCAATACGGGTTCGCGCCCGGTCACCGCCGGTGCAACGACGCCGTCATCGCCTCGATTGTGCGACGCCATGATTCGCTGCGAGGGTCGATGACAGCGAAGTGGTCTCCCGGGGGCTGCACGAGTTCGACCCGGTCCCCCGCCGCCGTGGCCCGGCGGGCGTAATGGCGGGTGATCTCGCGCAGATCCGGGACATCCGCGTCACCACAGACCGCCACCTGCGGTATTCCGATCGGGACTCGCTCCAGCGGCGAGGAGCTCCGGTACACCTCCGAGGCGGGGTGGTATCGGTGGCCGAGCGCGGCCTGCACCGCGCCGTCGCCGAGCCCGCGCTCGTCGGCGGTGCGCAGATCCAGCACCCCCGCCAGGCTCACCAGCAGCGCGGGCCGGACGGGGGCTCCGGACGCAACCGCGTCCGCACCCGCCCGCAGGGCCAGCTGCCCGCCCGCCGAATGCCCGAGAACGACCACACGATCCCGATCGAAAGACGCGGGCGCCGAGTCGATCGCGGCCAGGGCGGCGGCCGCGTCCGCGGTGGTCGCGTCCCAGCCGTGCGCGCCCGGGCGGCGATATTCGATGTTCCACGTCGCGAATCCGCGCGCGGTCAGGTCGACGGCGGCGGCATCCATCAGGTCCCGGTCCCACCACGGTTTCCAGTAGCCGCCGTGGATCAGCACGGCAACGGGGTGCGGCCCCGGACCCACCGGGGTACGCACGTCGACGACCTGCTCCGCCCGCTCGCCGTACGAGACGAGGGTCGCGGGCCGCAGCCTGTGAAAGTACCAGGCGTCCACGGCATAACGAAGCCCGTCGAGTCCGCGGCCGCGAATGTATGTGCGCACTCCCCCGGCATCGATGCGATCACGGGCAACGAGGTCGACGTGAACGAACTCGGCGCCGGGGATCTCGGCGAGCCGCGCGACACCGGGAACAACCACGGAATCCGGTGCGGCACTGCGAATCAACAAGTCGAATCCATGCGCATCCCCGGCGAATCGCACGTCGCCGGCCAGCCCGCGCTGCGCGAACGCGGACCCGAGCACCTCGCGCGCGGTGTCCGGATCGGTGACGGCGTCCGGACCGAAGATCACCGTGGGGCCGGGCTCTGGGACTGTGCTCATATTACGCAATCCTAGCGCTCGACACGATTAAGTAATATGGTCGTTGCCGACGACGCGCCGGCCTGGCCGTGCGGGTTGTCACCCACGAGGATCTACGAGGGAATCACCATGACGGTCGAAGGCAATGTCCGCGCGATCGAGGAGCGGATCGTCACCGACTTCCGCGCGGAGATGAGTTACGGGGCCTACCTGGACCTGGACACGCTGCTCAGTGCGCAGCACCCCGTCAGCCGGCCCGAGCACCACGACGAGTTGCTCTTCATCATCCAGCATCAAACCACCGAACTGTGGCTGAAGCTGATCCTGCACGAAACACGCGCCGCCCGTGCGGCATTCGACAACGACGACATCGGCGTCGCGCTCAAGTGCATCGCCCGGGTCAAACACATCCAGAAGACGCTCACCGAGCAGTGGTCCACGCTGGCGACCCTCACCCCCACCGAGTACGCGCAGTTCCGCGACTTCCTCGGCCATTCCTCGGGCTTCCAATCCCATCAGTACCGGGCCGTGGAGTTCATCCTCGGCAACAAGAACGCGGGCATGCTCGCGGTGTTCGAGTCCGACCCCGCCGCGCATCGCGAGCTCGAGACGCTGCTGTACGAGCCGAGCCTGTACGACGCGTTCTGGCACCATCTGGCCCGCAGCGGACTCGACGTGCCGCGCTCGACCCTCGATCGGGATGTCAGCCGGGCCTACGTCTTCGACCCGAACCTGATGCCGCTGGTCAAGTCCGTGTACGAGCACGCGGACGAGCATTGGTCGGTCTACGAGGCATTCGAGGAGCTCGTCGACCTCGAGGAGAACTTCCAGCTGTGGCGGTTCCGGCACCTGCGCACCGTGCTGCGGACCATCGGCATGAAATCCGGCACCGGCGGTTCCAGCGGGGTCGGCTTCCTGCAGCGCGCCCTCGATCTCACCTTCTTTCCCGAATTATTCGCCGTGCGAACCGAAATAGGGCGTTCCACGACGTGATGCCGGGCACCGTGCCACATTCCTCCGCCATCCTCGACGACCTGGATGCACGGCCCGGCAGCGTCACCTCACTGGCCCGCACCGTGCTCGGGGCGTACGCCCGCCACCTCGGCGGCTGGATCGCGATCGCCGACCTCGCCGAGCTGATGTCGGTACTCGGCGTGCCGCCGCAGAGCACCCGCACGGCCGTCGCCCGCCTGAAGAGCAAGGGCATCCTCGACGCCGAAATCCGTGGCGGCCGTAGCGGATACGCGGTCACCGCCGCCGCGGAGGGCATGTTCGCGCGCGGCGACGCACGGATCTTCGGATTCCGCCGGATGCGGCCGGGAGATCCGTGGCGGCTCATATCGTTCGGCATCCCCGAGTCCGAACGCGCTGCGCGGCACCAGCTTCGGCGCCGACTGTCCTCGATCGGCTGCGGCACCGTCTCGGCCGGGCTGTGGATCTGCCCCGACTACCTGTCGGCCGAGGTCACCGCGATCGTGACCGCCCTGAACCTGAGCGAGTACGTGACCTCGTTCCGGGTCACCGATCTGGACACGCCCGGCACCGCCCCCGCCACCGCCGCGCGCTGGTGGGACCTCGACGAGCTCGCGCGCCGGCACCGCGAATTCCTCACGCACACAGAGGAACCCGGGCAACCCGACGACACCACCGGCCGCGCCGCATTCGGCCGCTTCGTCCCGATCCTGGACCGATGGCGCACCATTCCCTATCTCGACCCCGGCCTCCCCGAGGACATGCTGCCCCCGGACTGGCCCGGCCCGGCCAGCGTGGACCGGTTCGCCGCCGCATATCAGCGCTACCTCGACAGCAGCAGACGATGGGCGGCCTCCATCGCCGCGCATCCGTAAACTGCAGGAGCACCAAGTCGCCCAGAAACCCGCCGACATGGGCGTGGTGAGCACGGCCGTATACGACGACACCTGCGGCAACCTGATCCAGATTCAGTCCGTCAACGGCCGGTGAAACCCGCCGGTCCGAACGCGATGAAGCAACAGGATTGGTATCTTTGATACATGGCCGCAGCACGGGACGACATGGAAGAACGGCTCCTCGACGCCACCCTGCAGCGCGTGCTCCAGGTCGGCATCCGCCGCGCCAGCCTCGACGATATCGCCCGTCGCGCGGGGGTCAACCGCGTCACGATCTATCGCCGCTTCTCCACCAAGGAGAACCTGATCGAGGCGATGCTGACCCGGGAGATCCAGCGGACGCTGGCCGAGGTCACCGCGATCGCCACCGCCACCGCGGGCACCGATCACCAAATCGAGGAAACCGTCGTCCACGTGCTGCGCCAGACGCACGCCCATCCGCTGGTCACCAAGCTGCTGGATGTCGCTCCCGAGGAGATCCTGGACTTCTTCACCGTGCGCGGCCAGCAGGGCGTGGCGCTGGGCATCGGCTATATCGTCCAGATCCTGCAAAGCTCCCAGCAGTCCGGCGTCATCGATACCTACGACCCGCATCCGGTCGCGGAACTCCTTGCCCGCCTGGCCCATTCGGTGCTACTGACCCCGACCGGCGGCCTGGACTTCCGCGACGACGCCCAGGTTCGTGCCTTCGTCGCCGCCGGCATCGTGCCCCTGGTCCAGCACGGACTGCCGACGCGCTCGGAAACCACTTCGCGACAACAGGATCGGGCGCGGTTGTAATCAGGCGTGCGTTCAGACTGTAATCGGCGGTACGCCGGGCGCCCGCGGCGTTCCGGCCGCTTGGGGGCTTGCCGATCTATTGCGACCTGGGCAGCCGCGTCGATGAGGTCGAGCAGGCGATACCAAAGCACGGTCTTCCTGCGCCCGGTACATGCCGGGTGCACACAGTGCCGAGCCCGCACCGGGCATGCGCGTGCCGCGGCGCGCAGTTCTCATGCGGTGCGCCAGGTGTTGCGGTAGTCGCTGGGGGCGGTGTGGAGGTGCTTGGCGAAGGCCGCGCGCAGACCCGCGGCGGTTCCGAAACCGCTGCGGCCGGCGATGGTCTCGATCGTGAGGTCGGTCTGCTCGAGGAGTTCCTGGGCGCGGCGCAGTCGTTCGCGAACGAGCCAGTCGCCGGGCGTGCGGCCGAACGCCTCGAGGAAGCGGCGGGTGAGTTGGCGCTCGCTGAGGTGCGCGCGGGCGGCGAGGTCGCGGAGGCGGACCGGTCGGTCGAGGTGGGCGATCGCCCAGGCGGTGATCTCGGCCAGCGGTGGGGTGTTCGTCGCGGGGAGTGGGGCGAGGATGTATTGCGCCTGGTCCCCGTCGCGGTGGGGTGGGGTGACCATGCGCCGGGCGAGGCCGTTCGCGACGGCGGTGCCGTGGTCCTGGCGGACCAGTTCGATGCACAGGTCGATCCCGGCGGCGGTGCCCGCCGAGGTGTGGATCGGGCCGTCCTGCGCATAGATCACCGTCTCGTCGACCTCGATTCGCGGGAAGCGGCGGCGCAGTTCGTCGGCGTGCATCCAGTGTGTGGTGACGCGGCGCCCGTCCAGTAGCCCGGTCCGGGCGAGAACGAATGCGCCGGAACAGATTGCGGCGATCCGCGCCCCGCGTTCGTGCGCTTCGACAAGGGACGCAACGAGATCGGCTGGTTGGTCGGAGTTAACGTTCGCGCAGGCGGGCACGATGACGGTGTCGGCTCCGGCGAGATCGTCGAGCCCGAACGGGGTCGTGGCGACGAACCCACCGGCGATCGCGGCGCCGGGTTCGGTTGCGCAGAGCTGGAATTCGTACCAGGGGTCGACGAGTTCGGGACGAGGTATGCCGAACACCTCGCACGGCACGGCCAGTTCGAAGATGGGCGCCCCCGGCAGCACCGCGACCGCCACGCGATGGGTGTCTGATTTTTTGCGCATGACGTCGATCATGACACTCGCCCGGCAGGGCGAGAACCGCTGAGATCGAGGGGTGAGCACTCGTACCCGCGCGGCGGCCCCGGCCCAGACGATCGGGCTGAGACAGGGCATCGCCCTCTACATCTGCGCGATCCTTGGGGCCGGGGTGCTGGTGCTGCCCGGCCAGGCCGCCTCGCTGGCCGGTCCCGCCGCGCTGATCGCGTGGGGCTTCAGCGCCCTGCTCGGCCTGCCGCTGGCCTTCACGTTCGCGGCGCTGGCCACCCGGTTCCCGGACGCGGGCGGCGTCGCCACCTTCGCCGCGCGGGCGTTCGGGCCCTCGGTGGGCGGGATCGCCGGATGGTGGTACTTCATCGCCGGGTCTATCGGGCAGACCATCGTCCCGCTGACCGCCGGCTACTACGTCGCCGCTGCGCTCGGGCTCGGACAGAAGTGGGCGCCGGCGGTCGCGGCGATCGTGCTGGCCAGCGCGGTCCTGGCCAATCTGGCCGGTCTGCGACTGGGAGCCCGCGTGCAGATCGGCCTGGCCGCCGGCGTCGCAGCGATTCTGCTCACCGTCGTCCTGGTCGCGCTTGCGCAGGTTCGCCTCGACCACCTCGCCCCGTTCGCGCCGCACGGCATCGCCGGTATCGGCAGGACGGTCGTGGTCCTGTTCTTCGCCTTCGCCGGATGGGAGGCAATCGCACACCTGTCCGCGGAGTTCCGCGACGTCGGACGCACCCTGCCCCGCGCCACGCTGCTGACGATCCTGATCGTCACCGTGCTCTACCTGGGCGTCGCGTTCGCCGTCGTCGGCACCGGGTCCTACGGTGACCGCGCCCTGGACCGGATCTCGCTCGGCGTGATCATCCAGCGCGGGCTCGGGCTGTCGGCCGTCGGCGTCGTCGCCGTCGCCGCCGTCGTAATATGCCTCGGCACGGCCAATGCCTTCGTCGCCTCGGTGTCCCGCCTGGGCTACGCGCTCGCCCGCGACGGCTGGGCGCCCGGGTTTCTTACCCGCACGAATCGGCAAGGGGCTCCGCACTTTTCGATCCTGGCCGTAGCCGGAATCGGTGGCGCCGGCCTGCTCGCCGCGGCGGTGTTCGGGTGGGGCACCGATGACATCGTGTTCATTCCCTCGGTGCTGGTGCTGGCCACGTATCTGCTCGGCACGGCCGCGGCGGCGCGACTGTTCGACCGCGGCCGCCGCGTCCTGGCGCTCACCGCCGTCGCACTGTTGCTGACGACCGTGCCTTTCGCGGGCTGGCATCTGCTGATCCCGCCCGCGATCGCCGCCGTCGCGGTGCCGGCGCGCTTGCTGGCCGATCGTTCACGCACGAGGCTCAGCGAACACCGAAGAACCGGTCCCACCACGTCGGGTCCGCGGAACCGGAGAAGGGCATGAGGGTGGGGCCGTCATAGCGGTGCGCGAGATAGCCGCCCGGCCATTCCGGTGCCTCGGGATCGTCCAAACCGCGCAGAATTTCCATCAGCTTCGCATCGTTCTCCATGCACCCTCCCATCACCGGATACGCAAGCTCCCGCGGTCGGCCCCCCGAGTGTAGGGGGCGTCGTTCGGGCGCCGTTCGGAGAATGATCACCTGGGCATAACCTCGCGCTGGCACCTTGGCGGCGTGCACGATGTGGCGAGGACCGGAGCGGCACGACCTGCCGAGCGATTCCACCGAGCCTGCGAGGCGGTGGTCGCGCGGCTGCCGTTCGGGTTGAATACCGTTGTCGCACCGACCTTTCTGGGCTTCGCGGTGATCAACAGCGGCACCTTCGGTGTCGACCTGCTGCTGCTGACCCTGCTGCACGGCGGGCTTCGATGGCCGGTGCCGATTGCGGTGACTCTGGCGTATGTGTGCGCCTTCGCACTGAGCTATGTGCTGAACCGGACGCTGAACTTTCGGTCCCACTCGGCGGTGGGGCCGCAGATCGCGGTGTATGTCGGCGTCGTGGTGGTGAACTACCTGGCATTCATCCTCGGGGTTTCCGCGGTGCTGGCCGCGCTCGGTGTGGAATACCACCTGGCCCGCCTCGCCGCGGGCGCCTGCGAGGCGGTGTACATGTACTGCGCGATGCGGTGGGTGGTGTTCCGCCGCGCAGGCTGAGGTCCGCCATCCCGTGCGTCCCGATGTCAGCCACTTTTGAGCCGGCCGAGGCTGTGCCCAGCCTCGGCTGCAGCGTGGGCTCGTTCAGCGGCTGTGCAAACCTTCAGATGTGCAGCCGCGGCGCCCGATCGCCCTACTCTCCTTCCGGGAAGTCGTACCGCGACGGTACGGCCGCCGCACCGTTCGCGGATCCATAGGTGACGGCGATCTCGTCATGGGCTCCGAGAGCAATATCGGCCGGGTTCCCTTCTCGCGGAACACCGTTGACATACACGCGCACGGTCTTGCCGTTTCCGGCGTGCAGCGCGCCGACATTATTGGACGACAGGCTCACGCCCCACTCCCTGAAAAACTCACCCAGGGTGAATGTGTGCTGTGTGGGCGACTCGATATGAATCACGCCGCTGGTGTCGTGGGTGTGCACCGGGCTGATCGTGCCGCGGTTCAGGTCGATGCCGACCAGTGCGGGCACCGGGACCGGCTTGCCGTCGACGACCACATCCAGATGCGAGTGGATATGCAGCACGGTGCCCTCGGCATCGAGCATCGGCAGTCCAGCGGCCCGGACCGCCGCCGTCGCGTCGGCGGGCGCGGGCCATGGCGGCGGCGTATCGGCCCCGACCGCGACGGTGGCGGGGACATCGCCGCGCGCTGCCGGGCCGGCGCCGCCGTGCTGCCTGACCAGGGCGAAGGCGATCACGGCCGCGAGCGCGATGACGACAACCGCGGCGGCCACGGCCAGGAGACCGCCGGTCCGCCGCCCGCGGGCGCGTGCCACCGCATTGCCCGCAGAGGTGCTGGGACGAGAGATTTTCTTGTGTACCACGGGTTTTCCATTCTCAATCGGTCTGTCGGGATCGGGTGCGGGCGCCGTCCGGGCATCAGTTCCGACGGCCCTGCTGCACGCGGGGCCGGTTCCGACACACACATCGGACGCCACGGCAACGACGGGCGCCGGGCAGGGAAGAAGCCCGAACCAAGGCATCGTCGTCGGCGCGGGAGCGCGGATCGCGCGATCTATGTCCGCAGCACGCAGAGTTGCGAAAGGGTGAGCGCGCGTGGCAACACGCAGGTCGGCCGACGGACGTTCACCGGTCCGCAGGGACGAACCCGCGGCATCGACCGGATCGGGGACAGCATCGCCACAGCGGTCAGCAAGGCCAGGAATACCGCCAGGCAGGCCATCGTGACCTGGCCCGCCGGATGGGTCCGATCGCCACCGCCGTGCGAAACCATCGCCACGGCAGCGACGTTCCCCTCGCCGGGCGCGGGCACGGGTGTCGCATCGTCCCCGATATGCGACATCGCGACACAGTCACCGTCGCTGTTGATCAGGATCCGGACTGCCGGAACGGTCGGACCGCCACCATCGGCTGCGCAGTGCGCGTTCTGCAGCAGGAACATGCCCAGCAGCACGGCCGCGACGACGAGCAGCCGGCCCGCGCCGACGCGCCGCAGGGCAGACCGCACAACCGTCACGCCCGCCGATCCTACCGGCCCGGCGTTGCCTTCATCGGGCCTCGGGGTCGAGCGCCAGCACCGAACGGCCGCCGTCGACCGGCACGGTGGGGGATTACGATTCGCGGCGGGCGCGGGCGCGGCGCTTGCCCTCGTGCATCGCCTGCACGCGCGCCACCGGGATGGTGTGTCCCTCCGCGACGAGATCGGCAGGCAGCGGCTGCGGGGCGGGCATGTACTCGGTCCAGGGGTCGCGATCGCCGAGTTCGGTTGCGACGGTGCGGATCGTGAAGTCGCGCGGGTCGACGTCGGGCAGGTCGGCCCAGCTGACCGGGAAGGACACGGTCGTCCCGGGCCGCACCCGCGGACTGTATGCCGCCACGACCGTCGCGCCGCCCGCGCGGGTGGAGTCGAGAAAAACCTTGCCGCCCCGATCCTCTCGGATGAAGGCCGTGGTCGCGAGGGCGGGGTCCAGGCGTTCGGCGCGCGCGGCGACAGCGCGGGTGGCGGCCGCGGCGTCCTCGATACTCACCCCGGGCGCGATCGGGACGAAGATGTGCACGCCCTTGGAGCCGCTGGTTTTCACCGCTCCGGCGAGCCCGTCGGCTTCCAGTGCCCGGCGGATCAGTTCGGCGGCATCCACCACCTGCCGGAACGGACTGCCGGGTGCGGGATCGATATCGAGCACGAGATGCGTTGGGCTGCCGGAATAGTCGGCCAGGCCCGCCGCGGCCAGCAGCGTCACGTGGTACTCGACGGCACGCTGATTGCCGAACCACAGCAGCGTCCGGACGTCGTCGCATAACGCGTACGACACTTCGCGTTTCGAGCTCTCCGCCCACACCGTCACCCGGTGCACCCAGTCGGGTGTGTATTTCGGCAGATTCTTCTGCATGAACTGCTCCTGCCCCGGCCGCACCCGCACCACCGACAGCGGCCGCTCCCGCAGCCGCCGGACCAGCCGCTCCCCGACGGCCTCCAGGTAGTCCAGGAGATCCCCCTTGGTCGCGTCGCTGCCGTCGAACAGCGGACTGTCGAGACTGGTCAGCTTCAATCCCTCACGGGCACCCTGACTCATGGCCGGATTCCACCTCCGCACTCGATCCGCCGAGACCGCCCGGCCCGTCGACGCGACTGGGCCCCGCACTCGGCATGGTGCGGCCGGCCGACGCTGTCATGCACCGGACCGATCGTTCGCTCGTAGGCTGGCACCGGCCTACCTTGCGCCCGATCGACGGGCACGTCAATCACCGTCGAGGCCCGCATTCGTCCGGGGCGGGCAGGCAGAGCGAGAACCGGCCCGGCCCCCGGCTCGCGAACCGCGCGGCATCAGCCCTCAGGAACATCCACTCCCGCCGAGCCGCACACCGCGCGCCACGCGGACTCCAGCCGGGGCCCCTCGACCCGTGACGGACGCCGGAATCCGTAGACGGTCAGGGCCAATGCCGCACTGTTCCGACCGACGAACACGGTCACTCCGGATGCCAGCCACATCGCCATCAGAAATGCGGCGAGCTGCCAGTCGAGCAGCAGTCCCGGCGCCCCGACGAGCGCACCGCCGATGGCCATCGTAGGCAGTGAGACACACAGCGCCGCAGGCGGATACACATATCGCTCGAGACGCTCGCGCCACCGCGCGCCACCGAGCAGCCGCTGCCCTCGAGACTCCGGCGCCTCCCAGTAGGCGCTGTACGCCGTGTCCCAGGACGGTCGCGTGAGGGCGGGCTGCCGCGTGCGTGACCAGCCGCGGCGCGTGCGGCGGCCCTTCGGTTGGCATACGGACATCGCGCCCTCCCCTTTCCGCGCGGAGATGGGCGCCCGGCAGTCTGGCACCCGGCCTTTCCCACGGTACCTCATGTGTCCAGCGAAGAACCCTGCCCGACAATCGATTACGCGGCCTGCTGCCCGCCCCTGTCCGTGCCTCGATCGTGGCGCATCACAGCCCCTCGACCAGCAGATTCATAGCCGCCCGGACGACGCGTCATCGCCCTCGCGGTGTGGAGTGGGCACACGTCGACGAACGTTTCGATCAGGCGCGGCGGCCCGCGGACTCGGCCGCTTTTTCCAGGACCAGCAGGGTCCCGAGGGCGTCCCGGGGATCGACGGGGACCGGTGTGCCGTCGAGGAGCGCGTCGGCCATGCCGCGATAGAACGCGGGATAGTCGCCGGGCTCGGTCGGGATCCGGCGCGTATCCCCGTCCGTCCCGAGCCGACCCCAGCTCTCGGGATCAACTGCGCCCCAGGGCTTTCCATCGCCCGGACGGCGACCCTCGCGCAGGTCCGCCTCCTGGGGATCGAGACCGTCCACGACGTAGGCGCTTTCGGATCCCAGGACGCGAAATCGCGGGCCCGCCTGGCCGGTGACGGCGCTCATCCACAGATGCGACCGGACGCCGGACGCGTGGGTGAGGGCTACGAAGGCGTCGTCGTCGGCCAGCACTCCGGCCCGGCGGCGATCCAGTTCGCAGTACACGTCGCTGACCGGGCCGAACAGCGTCAGCGCCTGGTCCACCAGATGGCTGCCGAGGTCGTACAGGTACCCGGCGCCCTCGGCGGCCCCGCCCACCTCGCGCCACCCGCCCTTGACCGCCGGCCGCCACCGCTCGAACCGGGATTCGAACCGATGCACCTCGCCCAGACGACCACCGTCGACCAGACCGCGGACGGTGCGAAAATCGCTGTCCCAGCGCCGATTCTGGAAGACCGACACCATCACCCCGCGCCGGTCGGCCGCGGCGATCACCTCCCTGGCCTCGGCGGAGGTCACGGTGAACGGCTTGTCCACCACGACCGGAATCCCGGCCTCGATCGACCGCAACGCGATCGAGGCGTGACTGCGATTGGGCGTGGCGACCACGATCAGATCGATTCCGGACGGATCTGCGAACAGCTCGTCCACGCCTGCGAGCACCCGAACGCCCGGATGTTCCCCGCGGGCCTGCTCGGCCCGCTCGGGCGAGGACGTCACCACGACGGCCACCCGCATCCGGGGCTCCGCGGCGATCAGCGGCGCGTGGAACACCGCCCCGGCCAGCCCATAACCCACCACTGCGACGCGCAGCTGCGACATCTCAACCCTCTCCTCGAACGACCGTTGCCGGCCGAGCGGCCCGTCTCGGAACCCATACCGCCGCCCCGTCGATCCCCACCGGCAGCCCCGGCCTGGTGAGTACATACGATCGGACCGCCCCACGGCAAGCACATCGGTCGTGCGGACCGGGCGGCCACCCGGGTGCGCTATGGTTCCGATGTCTCGTCGTGACCGCCGGAACAACCGTCCTCAGGAGTGCCCATGCCCGGGATCTCCGGAATTGCCCGCGTCCTCGGCGTCCTGACCGGGGTCGCCGCCCTGGCCCTGGCCGCCGTGTCGGCGCCGCCCGCAGCGTCCGCCGCGCCGATTCCCCGGTTCGCTCACATCGTGCTGGTGATGTTCGAGAACCGCGGGTACGACAGCATCATCGGCGGGTCCCAGGCTCCCTACTTCAACCAGCTCGCCGCCACGGGCGCACTGTTCACCGACTCACATGCCCTCACCCACCCCAGCCAGCCGAACTACATCGGGCTGTTCTCCGGAAATACGCAGGGCGTCACGAACGACAGCTGTCCGCACACCTTCAACGGAGTGGACAACCTTGGCGCCCAGCTGAATTCGTCCGGCCACTCCTTCATCGGATACGCCGAATCGATGCCCGGCCCCGGGTACACCGGGTGCACGGGCAGCAACGGCCGATACGCCCGAAAACACAACGGCTGGGTGAATTTCGGCACCGTCCCCCCGGGTGCCAATCAGCCCTTCTCGGCCTTTCCGGCGGATTACTCACGACTTCCGACGGTCGCATTCGTCAGCCCCGACATGTGCAACGACATGCACGACTGCCCAGTACCCACCGGCGATACGTGGTTGCGAAACGCCATGGGCCGCTATGCCGATTGGGCGCGGGCGAACAACAGCCTGCTGGTGGTGACCTTCGACGAGGACGAGGGCACCGGTGCCAATCACATCCCGACCATCGTCGCCGGCGCCGGTGTCATCCCCGGCCGGTACGCCGAACACATCGACCACTACTCGGTACTGCGCACCATCGAGGATGCCTACGGCCTGCCGCCGCTCGGCGGGGCGGCACGCGCGACCCCGATCACGGACATCTGGCGTTAGCCCGGGGCGAGCGCCGGGCTGAACCACGTACAGCGCAACAACTTTCAGCGCCCCGTGACCGGGTATCGCAGGTGCAGCGCGCGCCGCCCCTGGACGACCACCGATCGCCGAGGAGCTGCTGGGACTTCAGGTTCGCGAAGTACGGGATCCCCTCGGCGAACAGTACCGGTACCAGGCTCACGCAACCGCCCGGCGGCGTTCTCCGTCCGGGAGCCCCGAATTCATCGCCTGACCGGGAAACGGTCACGAAATCGAGACCCGGCGGTGCAATCGCCGTCGCCGACCGGCGAATACAATGTGCTGTACAGTAGCCCCTCTCTCATTGGTGAGACATATGCGCTTCGATGAGCCGGTGACAGCGTGATCACCGTACTGACCTGTCGCGGAGCGGCCGAACCGCTCGCAAGTCCCAACATGCTCACGAACGTCACCGATCAGTTGGACACCTCGTTGTACGTTGTCGGGCAGGACATTCCATACCCGGCATCGGTGGGCCCCTTCAATGCCGACCACAACCCGGCGGGACCGTCCGAGGAGCAATCGATCGCCACGGGGCTACCGCTGGTGGCCGCGGCGATCCGCGCGACCCCGAATCTGGTCGGGCTGCTGGGCTACAGCCTGGGCGCGGAACTGGTCAGCCGGTTCCTCGAGCTGAAAGCGCAAGGGCAGTACCAGGATTGCGAGCTCGCCTGGGCCGCGGTGGTGGCGAATCCGAACCGCGCTCCGGGCGAATCGATCGACGCGGATTCCACCGGCGAGGGCATCAACGGCCCACATGCCGCCTGGCCCACGGGCATTCCCGTCTTCACCGCGGCCAACCCCATGGACGGCATCACCAGTTGCCCCCCGAGGTCTCCCCTGCGCGATCTGGCTACGGGCGTCTCGCCCTTCACCTTCGCGACCCTGGACTGGACCCCCGAGCTGGCGGCGAGCCTGCTCGAAGGCGAGTGGCCCACGGCCGATTACTCCCCCGGACAGCTGATCGAGGCCGGAAGACTGGTCTACGGCTACCTTTTCGGCGGGCAACACACCACCGCCTACATCGACGGCGGCTACCTCGACCGGCTTGCCACCATACTCAACCAGCAAGCCTGAAAGACCGAGGCGGCCGCCCGGCAGATCGACATGATCGACGCGGGGTCGTGCCGGTGCGGGGCGACGTCGCCGACTCGACGCCGGTTCAGCCCCGAGTGCGGTCATCACTTCCCCTCGATTGTCCGGCGTCGCCGAAAACGCCTGGTGGATCCTGTTGACCCAGCACGGCCCCATTCCTATTATATTCAATAGGAATGGGAGCTGGCAGGAGGCCGATATGACCGGCACGATCGAGACGCACACCCCCGCCGTCACCGAATTCGCCTACTCGGCCGGTTTCGGCAACGAGCACAGCACCGAAGCGGTGCCCGGCGCCCTGCCGGTGGGCCGCAACTCGCCGCAGCGCGCCCCGCTGGGGCTCTACGCGGAGCAGCACTCCGCGACGGCCTTCACCGAACCCCGCGCGCACAACCGCCGCAGCTGGGTCTACCGGATCCGCCCGTCCGCGGCGCATCCGCCATTCGTACCGATCGACTCCGGCTCGCTGCGCAGCGCGCCGTTGCGCGACGCGGTGGCCGACCCGAACCGGTTGCGGTGGGGCCCGCTGCCGCTGCCGCAGGCGCCGACCGACTTCATCGACGGTCTCTACACCATGGGCGCCAACGGAAATGTGCTCGAGCGCACCGGGATCGGCATTCACCTGTACGCAGCCTCGAAGTCCATGACCGACCGCTACTTCGTCGACGCGGACGGCGAGCTGCTGCTCGTCCCCGAAATCGGCGCACTGGTCCTGCATACGGAATACGGTCGGCTGCACGTGATTCCGGGCGAGATCGCGGTGATCGGCCGGGGCGTGCGATTCCGGGTGGAGCTGCTCGACGAGGTGGCACGCGGCTACGTGTGCGAGAACTACGGCCACCACTTCGTCCTGCCCGAGCTCGGCCCGATCGGAGCGAACGGCCTGGCCAACGCGCGCGACTTCCTGTATCCCATTGCGGCGTACGAGGATCGGGAGGAGACCGTGCAGGTGGTGCAGAAGTTCGGCGGGCGCCTGTGGGCCGCCGACTACGACCACTCCCCCCTGGACGTCGTCGCCTGGCACGGCAATCACGCTGTCTACAAGTACAATACGGCCCGGTTCAACGTCATGGGCACGGTCACCTACGACCATCCCGATCCCTCCATCTACACCGTGCTCACCTCCCCCTCGGACACCCCGGGGCAGGCCAACGCCGACTTCGTGATCTTCGCGCCGCGCTGGCTGGTCGGCGAGGACACCTTCCGGCCACCGTGGTACCACCGCAACGTGATGTCCGAATTCATGGGCCTGGTCCACGGCGTGTACGACGCCAAGGCCGAGGGCTTCCTGCCGGGCGGGGCGAGCCTGCACAACATGTGGTCCGCGCACGGCCCCGACGCGGACACGTACGCCAAGGCCAGCACCCAGGAGCTGACACCCCAGAGGATCACCGACACACTGGCTTTCATGTTCGAGACCCGCTGGCCCGTGGTCGTCACCGATTTCGCCCGCACCGCAACGCATCTGCAGCCCGGCTACGACGCGGTCTGGCAGGGCGTGCGCCGGGGCTTCATCGAATGACCGGTCCCACCCTCACGCCCGCCGCCGCGAGTCTCGATCGGGAGCTGCCGCTGTGGTATCAGGTCGCCCAGCACCTGCGCACCACGATCTTCGGCCGCGGGCCCGGCGATCCCGACCGCCTGCCCACCGAGGACGAGCTCGCGGCGCACTACGGCGTCAGCGTGGTGACCGTGCGCCGGGCGCTCAAGGCGCTCGACGAGGAGGGCATCATCGAGCGCCGGCGCCGCCACGGGACCTTCGTCACGGACCGGGCCCGCTCACCCCGGCCGCCGCTCACCGTGCTCGGCACCGTGGATACCGTTGTGGCGCAGCAGGTCTCACTGGAGGTGGAAGTGGTCACGCGGGAGGAAGTGGCGGTGCCGCCCGAGCTGGCCGCCCACTTCCCGGGGGCCGATCGGCTGGTGCACTTCCGGCGGTTACGGAGCGAACACGGCGAACCGATCAGCTGCGCGGACAACTGGATCCTGCCCGAGCACGCGGCCCCGATCACCGACGAGGACCTGCGCGCAGTCCCGATGACGCAGGCGCTGCGCGAGCGGGCGGGGGTGCGGATCGAGCGGATCGAGAACGACGTCGAGGCCCGCCTTGCCACCCCGGAGCTGGCCGGGCTGCTCGGTGTCGCGCTGCTGAGCCCGATCCTGTTGTGCGCCTGCGTCGTTCATGATGAGAACGGCCGGGTGGTGGACACCGCCCGCATCCATTATCGCGGCGATCGGTTCAAATATTCGGTCATCATCCGGGCCGACCACTGAATTCCGGAACGAATGACCTACAGCGGGATTGTTCCCAGAATGCGTCCCGCGACCTCGCCGAACCCGATCCTGGAGTCCCCCGGCCCCGGCGCCGTCGCGGTGATGACGACCTCGTCGCCGTCCTCGAGGAAGGTGCGAATCGTCCCGTCGGACAGGGTGATCGGCTCCTTGCCGCCCCACGACAGCTCCAGCAGCGAGCCGCGCTGCTCCCGCTCCGGACCACTCACGGTGCCCGAGGCATAGAAGTCACCGGTGCGCACCGACGCGCCGTTGATCGTCATGTGGGCGAGCATCTGCGCCGGGGTCCAGTACATGCTCGAAAAGGGTGGCCGCGATACCGATTCCCCGTTGAGCCGCACCTCCAGGCTCAGGTCCAGGCCCCAATTCTCCGAATCCTGTAGGTACGGGAGCAATTCGCGGTCCCGGGGCGGCGGCGCGACCCGGGCATGTTCGAGGGCCTCGAGGGGGACGATCCACGGGGAGACCGACGTGGCAAAGGATTTCGCCAGGAACGGACCCAGCGGGACATACTCCCAGGCCTGCAGATCGCGCGCGGACCAGTCGCTCACCAGGCACACCCCGAAGACGTGCTCGGCGAAATCCCGCTGTGCCACCGGAGTTCCCCACCGTGAGGGGGTGCCGACCACGAAGCCCACCTCGGCCTCGATGTCCAGGCGCTGGGACGGACCGAAGACAGGTTCCGGATCGGCGGGCGTCTTGCGCTGCCCCTGTGGCCGCGCGATCGGCGTCTGCGACACCACGATAGTGCCGGAGCGGCCGTGGTAGCCGATCGGAAGATGCTTCCAGTTCGGGGTCAGCGGCTCGGTGTCCGGGCGGAAGATCCTCCCGACATTGGACGCATGGTGTTCGCTGGCATAGAAATCGACGTAGTCGCCCACGGCGATGGGCAGCAGCAACCGCACGTCGGCCAGGCGATGCAGCGCGGGCCGCACGACGCCGGCGTGCCGCACATCGGTGAGCAGTTCGACGATCCGGGAGCGCACCTCGTGCCAGCGGGTGCGTCCCTGCGCGAGAAACGCGTTCAGGGTCGGTTCGGCAAACACCTTGTCGCCCAGGACCGTGGCGAGGTCCACGACCGCATCGCCGATCCGCACGCCTGCGCGGGGTTCTCCCCCGGCCGGAGCAAACACACCGTAGGGCAGGTTGGCGACGCCGAACGGTGAGTCGCTCGGCACGTCCAGCCAGGTCATTCAGCCTCCTTCACAGCGGCCGCGCGGAGCTCGCCCGCGGCGCCGGTTCGTCATCCCCGTGGGGCCTGTCGATCAATCCGAGCTCGACCAGGTCGGCGACCGGATCGGCGATACTGCATGTTCCGAACGATACGAACGACGAGCGCGCGGCCAGGAGCCGTTGTTCACCGGCCTCGCGCAGCCACCGCACCAGCGCATCGCCCGAGCGCTCGCCGAGAATGCCGGTGAGCTCATCGATGTCCCCGCCGGAGCGAGCGGCGTCGGTGGCCAGCAGCACATTGACGAAGCCGTGCTGTTCCAGCTCCCCGTCGCGATGCCGGACGGCATGATGCAGCCCGGCGGTGCATTTGAAGGGCACCCGGCGTCGCACCGCGCCGTGAATCGCCTCGGCCAGTTCGCGTTCGCTCGGATGCGCCTCCGGAACGACACCTCCGGTTCGGAATTTGGCGCGGAATCCGCTACCCGGCAAGGCATTCAGGATGGCCTCCCGGCGCTCGTCGCGGGGGACCTCGAGGTATCGCGCGACCTGCGACCCCAGTCCCGCTGCGGCCGTGGCGAGTTCGGCGAACGTGCACCCCTGCGGCAGTGCGACCTCGACGGATTCCAGTCCGATACCGGGTAATTCGGAGAGCGCCGCGATGGCCGGTTCCAGCCCCGCGGGCCCCTGCGGCAGGGTCAGGCTGATGGCCAGCCGCTCGTGGGGCACTCCGGGCAGCCCGCCGATATGGGCGGCCGAGAGTACGAACGAGCCCACCAGCGCCGAGTACCACGCGCGGTGGTGTGTGGGATGCGCGGCGAGCGCTTCGGCCAGGGGCAGGTTGCCGGGTGGGAAGATCGCGGCATCGTCGCATATCGAGTCGAAGACTGCCTCGCACGGCATCTGTCCACCTCCTTACTCACGTGCGGAGATTTCACACCGGAACGCTTCCCGGTCACCTTACTGGCTCGGCTGCGGCAGATTCTTGGGATGCGGCAGGGTGCAGTTGGACATCTTGGGATCGACGCCGGTGTAGTTGAGCGGACCGGCAATCACGTTCAACGCGATGGTGCCGAAATCGGCGCAGTTCTCGGTCATGTGGGTGAAGTATCCGCGCTGCCCCGCCGCGAACGTACCGATGATCAGCCAGGCGAAGACCAGCAGGGAGAACAATCGAGAGATCACAACGGCTCCTGTTCCGCATTGTAGAAGCAGTCGGTCACCTCTGAATCATACGTGGCGCCAGGCCGATACGGCGGTACGCGCCGAAATGCTCAGCGGCCCTCGCCAGCGGCGAGGGCCGCATCGAGCAGGGCCCGCGCCGCGTCCTGGGCGTCGGCGCAGCAGGCGCCGTCGGCGTCGATCTGGGCGATCATCGTCGCGCCCTCGACCAGCAGCAGCAACTGCCGGGCCAAGGGGGCGGGCGCCGGCGCGCCCGCCTCGGCGAGCAGCCGCTCGAGCAGGTCCCGATATCGCTGCAGATGCCCCCGGGTGACCTCGCGCGCGGAGTGGCCGCCCCGGCTGTCCACGGCGTAATTGCCCACCGGGCACCCACCGTAGCGCTGGGTGGCAAACGACCGCGTCAGCAGATCGAACAGCGCGAAGACGCGCGCCCGCCCGGCCGGAATCGCCGCCAGCTCCTGCTCGAGCCACGCGTGCGTGCGATCGCTGCGCTCGCGCACGACCGCCGCGGCCAGGCCCTCCTTGGACTCGAAATGCCGGTAGATCGTGAGCTGCGAGGCGTTCGCGGCCGTCGCGATCTCGCGCATGCCGACCGCGGCGACGCTGCGCTCGTAGAACAGCCGCGAGGCCACCTCGAGGACGCGGGCGCGGGTGGCCTCGGGATCGATGGTTTCCCCGGCACGGACCGGCATGATGTCACCTCACTTCCACGGGGCCCGTTCGAGACTACGGGCTGCCCCATAGTTGAACGATAGCGTCCGGCGGCGACAGCATGCTCGAACCGCTCAGCGTGCGGCCGTCGCCTCGCCGATTTCGGAGGCGGTCCGCTCCCGCCGGTCTTCGCCCGGCCTGCCGGTCCACCAGGCCAGCAGGCACGCCGTGAGCGCCAGGGCCGCGGCGATCGGCAGCACGTATACCGCACCGGCGGCGGCGATGACGATCGCGCCGAGCACGCTGGCGGCGAAGTTGCCGAGGTAGGCCACGGACCCGTTGAGCGAGATCACCAGCGGCGCACCACCCTTCGGTGCATGGGCGATGATGCGATGCGCCTGCGGCCCGATCACCGAGTAACTTACCACCCCGCTCAGCGCGTGCATGATCGCCACTGCCACAAAGCTTTCCCGCACGACCAGCATCACCAGGAAGACGACCGCGATGCCGAGGGTGGCGCCGATGACGACGAGCCGCGGGTCGTACCGGTCCGCCAGCCGCCCGGCGGTGAGATTGCCTGCGGTGGCGGCGATTCCGAAGATCATCAGCAACAGCGCGAGCCTGCCCTGGTCGCCGCCGGTCGCGTGCGCGAAGACCGCGCTCATATAGGTGAAGGGCAGGAAGATGCCAACGAATGCCAGCAGCGTGACGACGAGGATCTTCAGCACCCGCCGATCGGTCAGCGGCGTCAGCCGCTCGCGCAGCGTCGCACTCTGTTCGAGCCGGATGACCGGCAGCAACGCGCCGATCGCGATCGCGATGACCCCCGCGACGGCGGTGATGAACCAGATCGCCGCATGCCACCCCCAGGCCCTGCCCACGAGCGTGCCCAGCGGCGCACCCAGCACCAGCGAGAGCGTCGACCCGGCGGTCACCATCGCGATGGCGCTCCCGCGACGCTGCTCGGGCGCCAGGTGCGCGGCCGTCGCCACCGCACTCGCGGCGAACATCGCCGCTCCCGCGGCCGCCACCACCCGCGACGCGAGCACCAGCCCGTACTCCCCCGCCAACGCCGTCACCGCGTTACCGGCGCCGAGCAGCACCAACCCCGTAACGAGCACCCGCCGCCGCGGCCACCGCCCGGTGACGGTGGCCAGCATCGGCGAGGACACCGCATACACCAGCGCGAACACACTCACCAGCTGCCCGGCCGCCGACACCCCCACATGCAACGTCCGCCCTATCTCCGGCAACAGCCCCACAATGACGAACCCGTCGGTCCCGACCGCAAACGCCCCCAGCGTCAGCAACGCCGTCCGCGCCCGCCACCCCTGCCCCGGGGCCCCGATCTCCCTGTTGTCCATTCAGCTTCCGTCCGTAGAGCTCACGAACCGGCCCTCGCGGCCGGGCAGATCAGATGGTATCGACCGTTACCATCTAGGTCAATCGCGAGCTATACGGCCACGGCCACCTGCTCACGCGGGATGAACGCAACTCCCCGACGCGAAATTCGTATGCGTAATCCACTGGAGCGGGCCAGAATTCGGGCGACCACCAGTGCGGCCAGCGCCGATACCGCGCCGCAGGCGAACAAACCCGTTCGGGGGCCGTATCTTTCGGTGACCCAGCCGACTATCGGGCCGCCGATGGGGGTGCCGCCGGTGAAGACCATCATGTAGAGAGACATCACGCGGCCACGCATCATCGGCTCGGTGGCCAGCTGGACCATCGAATTACTCGAGGTGTTGAAGGTGAGGCCGAGCAGGCCGACGATGGTGAGCATCGCGGCGAACAGCCAGTACTCGGAGGCGAAGGCGGTCACCGCCTCGAGTACGCCGAAGGCGACCGCGGCGAGTACCAGCATCCGCAGGCGCACCCGGCTGCGGCGCGAGGCCAGTAGCGCGCCCACCAGCGAGCCCGCGGCCAGTGCGGTGTTCAGCAGTCCGTATCGCCCGGCGTCGACACGGAAGACGTGGTAGGCGAATCCCGACAGCACCGTGGCGAAGTTGAATCCGAAGGTACCGATGAAGCCGACGAGCACGATCGGCCAGATCAGTTGCGGGCGTTCGCTCACGTAGCGCAGTCCCTCGCGCAGCTGCCCTTTCTCCCTGGGCACGCGCGGCAGCGGCTTCAGCTCCGCGGGGCGCATCGCCAGCAGCCCGCCGATCACGGCCACGAAGGAGAGGGCGTTGATCGCGAACGCCCAGCCCGAACCGACCGCGGCGATCACCGCACCGGCCACCGCGGGCCCGATCAGCCGGGCGGTCTGGAAGCTCGCCGAGTTCAGGCTGACCGCGTTGCGCAGCTGCGCGTGGCCCACCACCTCCGCGACGAACGTCTGCCGGGTCGGATTGTCCACCACCGTAACCATTCCCAGCAGCAGGGCCAGCAGGCATACCTGCCACACCTGGGCGTGCCCGGTGAGCGCGAGCACCGCGAGCACGGCGGCGAGCACACCCATCGTCGCCTGGGTGATGATCAGCAGCTGCCGCTTGGGGAATCGATCCGCGATGAGCCCGCCGTACAGGCCGAACAGCAGCATCGGCAGGAACTGCATGGCGGTGGTGATGCCGACCGCGAAGGCGCTACCGGTGAGGGTCAGTACCAGCCAGTCCTGGGCGATGCGCTGCATCCAGGTGCCGGTATTGGAAATCACTTGGCCCGCAAAGTAATAGCGATAGTTGCGGACGCGGAGCGAGGCGAACATGGCGATCCGGTCGGAGGACGGCGGCACTCGCTCGGTGCTGGTTTCGGTCAGATCGTGGTCGTCGGTCAGGTCCTTCTCGTCGTGGGTTGTCGTCACCGTCACTGCGTGCCTCTCCGGACACGGCGTGCTCCACGTGCGGCGCGGAAGACTCGTCAGCTCATAGCCGTGCAAGCCTTTCCAGCACCGGCGCGGCGGAACGTAGCCGCGCCCACTCCTCCTCGGTCAGCCCCCGGGCCAGGTCCGCCAGCCAGGCGTCCCGCAGCCGCCGGCTCTCCGCCAGAATCCGCGCCGCCGGTTCGGTGGCCGTAACGATCACCTGCCGGCGGTCCTGTGGGTGTGGTTCGCGCCGGACCAGGCCCTTCTCCTCCAGCAGCACGATGATCCTGGTCATCGACGGCGGCTGGACCTGCTCCTTACGGGCCAGCTCCCCGGGGGTAGCCGGACCGGTGCGCGCGAGTATCCCGAGTACCTGCATCTCCGCCGAACTCAGCGACCGCTCCACCTGCTGATGCCGCAGGCGGCGTGCGAGCCGCATGACCGCCCCGCGAAGCGCGGTCACGGCGGCGAGATCGTCCTCGGAGGTCAACTCAACCACGATTGTTTAGTTTACCTTATTATGCTGGCTAAGTAAATTTCGGGCAGGACCGCGCCGCGACTGCCGAAGGGCCGATGACCGGCCGATCTACGCGGTCGGCGTCGATGCGCGGGTGGCCGCCGGTTCCACCACGCCGGCCGACGCCCGGTTCTCGATGCCCCCAGCCGTGCGGCACGGCCACCACCCCGGGGCGGATATCGGCGCTCACCTCGAGGGTCACCACGATCGCCCGGTCCGCGAGGCCACCGTCACCTGTTCGCCGTCGGCGAGGCCCCGCCGGGCCGCGTCGTCGGGATGCATGAGCGCGGTGCAGCGGTCCCGGCCCTTCACCATGGCCGGGACGTTGTGCAGCCAGGAGTTGATGCTGCGCAGGTGACGTCGACCGATAAGGTGCAGGTCGTACTCGCCCGAACCCGCGTCGGCAGCCTCTCGCGGCAGTGCGCGAACCGCGTCGAGGAATTCGGGCGGCGCGAGATGCACTGTGCGGTCCCGTGTTCCGATCAGCTGCGCAAGCCTGGGCTGCAGGGGTCCGAGGTCCGCGCCCCCGCGCATCGCACGAACCTTGCGGACCGTCAACCCCTTCCGAACCCGCATCAGCATGCCGTAGGGTCCCGCGGCCAGGCTCAGCGCAGTCAGTCGCATCGGGCTCAGCTGCGCGAATACTGCATCGAGAACACGTGCGGTGAAATTCCGTGCGGGCAGCGGCAGTACCTGGGTGATCAGCCGGGCCAGGATCTGCCAGTCCTCCAGTCCGTCAGCCCGGAGGATCGAAAACCCTTGCGTCGTACCGCAGGTTGTTGCGCACGCTGAACACCGGGAACAGGATGTTGAGGTCCTCGCGCTCGAGCTGGGACACCGGCGGCAGGATGATATCCGCGTGCCGGGAGGTTTCGGTGACGTACATGTCCACGGCCACAAAGAAATCCAGCGAATCCAGTGCCGCGTCGAGGCGCCCGCGCTGCGGCGTCGACAGCACCGGATTCCCGGAGTAGGTGATCATCGCGCGCATTCGCCCGGCGCCCTCGGTGAGCATCTCCTGGGCCAGCGCCGCCACCGGCAGCTCCGAGCGAAACGACCGGTACCGGCCCGAGCTGTCGGTCCACGCCTCGTGACCCATCGGCAGGTATTTCACGAACCGCGCCGCATCCACCGGCGGGGTGGCGAACATCTGC
This sequence comes from Nocardia albiluteola, assembly GCF_018860155.1. Classification (GTDB taxonomy): domain Bacteria; phylum Actinomycetota; class Actinomycetes; order Mycobacteriales; family Mycobacteriaceae; genus Nocardia; species Nocardia albiluteola. The sequence continues at coordinate 400,549 of NZ_JAHKNI010000003.1, read as the reverse complement.
CCGCCCGCGCGATCCAGATTCCCCGTGACCGCATTGACGGTGTTCACCAGCCAGTGCGTCAGCGTGCCGGTGACCTGCTGGCAGACGCCGATCCGCGCATACAGCACCGCCGCCCTCGCGGCCGCGTGCTCGCGCGCCAGCGTGCGGATCGTGTCCGCGTCGACGCCCGCGTACGAGGCCGCCAGCTCGGGGGTGAATTCGGCTGCGAGGGAGGATAATTCGTCCCAGCCCGAGCAGCGTGCGCGAATCGCGTGGACGTTGCAGAGGTTTTCGCCGATCAGCACGTGCAGCATCGCTAGCAGCAGATACACATCGCCGCCGGCAGTCACCGCGACGTGTTCGTCGGACGGCGTCTTGTGCTGCTTGTCCTTCGGCGACGTCTTGCGGGGTGAACCGCATCATCAGCACGATGACCCCGGCGGCGACCGCGATCGCGGCGCAGCAGGTGAACGCCAGTCCGTACCCGCTGGCCAACGCGTGGGTCTGGGGCTCGGACATGTTCGGGATTGCTGTTGTCGGGCCGCCCATCGACAGGGCCCGGGAGCTGGCTACCGCGCCGACGATGACCAATCCTGCGGCGCCGCCGAGGTTCTGGGCAACCTGCGCGAGCGCGGTGAGCGGGCCGATCTCGGAGGTGGTCGCGCCCGCGATCACCGAAAGGGTCAAGGGGATGACCGCGAGCCCGACACCGAACCCGACCATGGTCACGGCTGCGGCGATCGCCGGAAAATAGGCTGGCTGTTCAGTGGCGACAGCAGATGCGTAGAGGCAGCCGATGAGGATGATCGTCCCGCCGAGGATCACGAGCCATCGTGGTTGCCAGTGCAGGGCGAGTTTGGATGCGATCGCTGCGGCGACACCGAGTCCGGCCGCGAACGGGGCAACAGCCAACCCGCTCTCGAGAGGTGAATACCGCAGGATCCCTTGCAGGTACAGGGAAATGAACACGGCCAGGCACATGACGATCGCACCGGCCAGCACGATCGCCCCCAAGGCCGCTACCCGGCTGGGGTTGGCGAACACCGTGAACGGCAGGATCGGGTTGGCGGCTCGCTGTTCCACGATCACGAACGCCACCAGCAGTACCGCCGCGGCGACGGCCGGGATGATGACGATCGGGCGGCCCCAGCCGCTTGGGCCCTCGTTGACGGCGAACACTGCCGCGGTGACCCCGAATGTGGCCAGCATCGCGCCGGGCACATCCAGTCCCGACCGTGGCCCGTCCGATTCTCGCAGGCACACCACCGCGCCGACTGCGACCAGCATCCCGATCGGCACGTTGATCAGAAAGACCAGCCGCCACGACAGTTCGGTGAGCACACCGCCGGCGACGAGCCCGGCCACCGACCCCACTCCGCTGAGGGCGGCGTAGATGGCGAATGCCTGGCTGCGGGGCTTGCCGGGGGCGTACGTGGTGGCGATCAACGCCATCGCGGTCGGCGCGGCGGCCGCCGCCGACATTCCCTGCAGAGTACGCCCCACGATCAGGCTGGTCTGGTCCCACGCCAGCCCGCACAGCAACGAGGTAAGCGTGAATACCGTTACCCCGGTGGCGAATACCCGTTTGCGGCCGAAGCTGTCGCCCAGCCGCCCGCCCAGCAACATCAGACCACCGAATGCCAGCACATACGCGGTGATGATCCAGTTGCCCGCCGACTCGGTCAGTCCGAGTGCGTCACGAATCTTCGGCAGTGCCAGCGCGACCACCGTGCCGTCCAGCACGACCAGCAGCTGCAACCCACCGAGCACGAAGATCGGCACACCCCACACCCGACGATGTCCACCGCCGGTGCCCGCGCCCCAGGAAGTCATGCCCAGCGACGCTACCGGGCACCGGGCGCGAAGCTACCGCTGCCGTGCGGTCGCCGAGCTCATCTCGATCGATCGGGTTGCCTTGTTCCCTAGTCCGACAAGGCGGTCCGGGCGTCGTCCTCGCCGAACAGCACAAGCTGGCGCGGATGGGTGAGGGGTGCTCCGATTCGACGTAAGCATCGGGCACAGGTGATTTCTGCTCGTGTGGGCGCTAAGGCTGATGGAAGCCATCCGGCCACGCCAGTCCTACAGAGGAGCTCCGGAACGAATTCCTCGCCGACCCACTGTCCGAGCGCGACTGCGTGTACCGCGCGCCCGGCCCGGACGACGGCGTGAACGCCCGGATCGCCGAAGGCTGCCCGCGTCGAGGCGGCGAGCGGGGCGATATCGGTCATGTGATGACGATACGACTGGGCACCGACAAGGACCGGACATTGCGGACGTGGTCAGGACGAGGGGTGTCTCTGGACGACAGGCAAACCGAGGTTGGTCCGGTCCGCGGTCACGGTCGATCGCTGGTGCGTCCGATCGAGGCTGGCGAGCTTTGCGGCCGCAGCGTTCAGGCTGACCGTGAGGCTGTCGACTTCGCCTGCCCAGCCGTTGATTCGGGCCTCGGTGATGCGGTCGCGGAGATTGGCGATGATCTCTACCAGGCGGCTGCGGGCCGCGATGTCGAGCCGCAGGCTCGGGCATCGCAGGCACGCGAATTCATGGTTGCATCGGCTGCCGTACGGGCGTCCGCAGGTGCCCAGCTCCAGCTTGCGTTTCTCGAAGTGTTCCTGGAAGTCCTCCCATTCCTGTTCGGTCGGCTCGCGATACTCCGCTTCCGGTCGCAGTGAGCGGCGGGAGTCGAGGAAGCGTCTGTAGGAGCGGATCAGGTGCTCGTCGAACACCGCCGCATAGACCTGCGTCGTGCTCAACTGCTTGTGCCCCAAGATCTTCGCCGCGATATGAACCGGTAGCCCGTTGCTGACCGCGTCCGTGGCCCACAAACGGCGAAAGTCGTGGGGCGTGTAGCGCACCGGTTTGCCTGTGGGGTCGGTTATTGCGGCACGGTCCGATGCGCCGCGGATGAGCCTGTCGATGTAGGTGGTGCCGATCGGCTGCCACTTCCAGCCGATTCGATACTGGAACAGGTGCGGCAACGCCGGCCCGGTAACCCGCTCATACGTGTTGACCGTCCCCGCGGTCTCCCGTGACGCCGTACGTGGCGAATTCCGTGGCTTCACATGCCATCCCAGCCACAACACCAGGTCCCGGCCCTCGGCCGAGGTTGCCCTGTCCCACTCCACGCCCACCGCGCGCAGCCACCGCCACCACCGCAGCAGTGCGTAGGCGTAACTGCGTACCGACCGTGGACTGTTGCCCTGTGCAACGAAATCGATCAGGAAACGACGGATCGGCACCACCGGAACACCGGAATCGTCAACGACGACCCAGCCGACTGGTTCATCAACACATTGGACCCGTCCCCACCGCGGCAGCCGGATCACCCGGACATCACGGTCATCGTCGAACACCTTCATGCCATCCTCTCCAGTCGTTCCAGAGAGGACTACCGGTCACCGAGACGGCATCGACTCAACTACCCCAGCGTGTTGTCCGTTAGTCCGGTCAATAGGAATACATCCCGATCGCGCTGGGGCCGTGCTCGCGCCGGATCCGCCGCAGTCGCCGCCCGATCTCGGCCAACGCCTCGTCCCACCCGATCAGCTCGAACGTGTCACCGACCCGCCGCACCGGCGTCCGCAGCCGATCCGGATCATGGTGCAGCCCACCCATTGCCGTGACCTTGGGGCAGAGGATGACGATGATGCTACCGCCGGGCCGTCGCGCGGCCCAGGTTCGTGGCGCGAGGCCCCGCATCGAATGCGTCTGCGTTCGCGTGTCGTTGGCTGTCGGATAAGGTCTGGTTGTCAATTCGCACGGATGCCGAGGAGCGCGAGCGGGTGCTGCGACAGGTTGCGGTAGGTGCCGCGGTGGCCATGGTCGCGGTGGCCACGGCGCAGACGGGCCGGGCCGATGTCCTGCCGTGGGAGCCGGCCCCGGTGAACGCGTGCGGCGAGGCGGGCTTCGACCCGCTGATGCGGATGCCGAATCCGAAGGCCCCGGTCCCCCCGCCGGCCCCGGCGCAGCCGCCGACGGTGCAGGTGCAGGTGTTACAGCCGAAGATCACCCCGTTCAAGGTCCCCAAGCAGATCAACCGCACCCGGATCCCATCGGCCGCGCTCCCGGCGGATCAGTGCGCCAATCCGTGCCCGCAGCTGACGGGCGGGAATCCGCGCACGGCGCTTCCGATTCCACCGGGCACCCCCACCTGGCCGGAGGGTCCGCCGAAGCCGGCCCCGGCATCGACCACCACGACCACCACCCCCGCGCCGCCGACCTCGACGGCGACGGTCGTCCAGCCGACCCCGTGGCAGCTGCCGAAGCTGCAGTTCGTACCGGACCCCGAGACGATCCCGCTGCCTATCATGGTGCTCGGCCCGGACGTGACGGGCCCACGCCCGCAAGCGATTCCGCCGGTCGAACATCCGCCGCTGCAGCCCGCGCCCGTCACCCGGCCGGTCCCCCCGCCCCGGGTGCACGACGTGTACCCGATCAGCCAGCTGACGGGTCCGGGATCGCAGAACCGCACCGATGCGCGCTGGCAGGTCGACGACACCGACCTCGGGCTCATGTGGGAGTCGGCGCCGGGCCGCATCGCGATCGCCTTCGGCGACACCTTCGGCACGGGATTCCACGACGGCGGTCCCAGCGGCGGCGACTGGCGCAGCAACGTGCTCGGATTCAGCTCCGATCACGATCTCGCGCACGGCATGTCGATCGACAGCATGGTCTCCGACCGGCCCTGTCACGCCACCGAGCTGCTGGGCAGCTACAAAGTGAACAACTTCGAGATCACCGTGATCCCGACATCGGGTTTCGCGCTCGGCAATCGGCAGTACCTCAGCTATATGTCGGTGGCGCGCTGGTCGAAACGGCCGAGCCGCTGGTGGACCAACTACGGCGGGCTGGCCTACTCGGACGACGGCGGGCAGAACTGGGTCGACGACGAGAATGCGCGCTGGGACAACATCTTCGGGCAGGGCCAGTTCCAGGTGGTGGCGATGACGCCGCACGAGGGCTACGTCTACATGTTCGGCACACCCAACGGGCGCTTCGGCACGATCGCGCTGGCGCGGGTCCCGCAGGACCAGGTGCTGAACAAGACCGCCTACCAGTATTGGGTCGACGGTTTCTGGCGGCCGACCCTCGAGGCCCCGACGCCGGGCGGCAACGGCGCCGAATTGTCCGCCACCCCCATCATGTCCAGCGTCGCCGGGGAACTCTCGGTACGCTACGACACCGGCGCGCACCGGTGGGAGATGACCTACCTGGACGCGGTGCACAACGTCATCGTGCTGCGCAGATCCGCTACGCCGCAGGGCCTTTGGTCCGCGCCGGCCACACTTCTGAGCACCCAGGACTACCCCTCGGGCTACGGCGGCTTCATCCATCCGTGGTCCACCGCGCACGAGCTGTATTTCACGCTGTCGGAATATCGCCACTACAACGTGTATCTCATGCACGCGTCCCTGGACTGAACGTGTCCCGCCCGCGCCCTGTTGACGACGCGAACCCGCGAAAGGTGACAGGCGGCCACACCGGCCCGTAAGAATGGTGGTGTGAGGACCATGCGGCGCATCTCGGTGGTGGGTACCTCGGGATCGGGGAAGACGACGCTGGCGCAGGGGGTTTCGCGGCGACTGGGCGTCCCGCACGTCGAACTGGACGCCATCCACCACCTGCCCGGGTGGACGCCGATCGGCGACGAGGAATTCCGGGCGGTCGTGGCCGAGCGCATCGCCCGTGAGACCTGGGTGATCGACGGCAACTACCGCGGCAAACTCGGCGATCTGGTGTGGAGCCGGGCGGACACCGTGCTGTGGCTGGACCTGCCGCGGCCGCTGATCATGGCGCAGCTGATCCGGCGCACCGCGGCCCGTGTGCTGACCGGGCGCGAGCTGTGGAACGGCAATCGGGAGCACTGGCGCAACATGGTGTCCCGGGATCCGCAGCGCTCGATCATCGTCTTCGCCTGGCAGTCGCACCCCCGGAACCGCGCCCGATATCTCGCGGCGCAGTCCGACCCCGCCTACCGGGACATCACGTTCATCCGATTGCGCACCCACCGTGATATCGCCGCGTTTCTGGCCCGGCTCGGCGGGGCGGACGGCCGCGGGGGAAGAACCGGGCGCCGACGCACCATTTGACCGTTTCGGCGGTCGTTTCGTATCGTCATGTGATCGGCGATTCGAGGAATCCGGTGTAACTCCGGGACGGTCGCGCCACTGTGAGCATCGGTCACCCGATGCGAGTCAGACCCCGGACGCCGAGACATGTATCGGCCGAGGGGACGCGAGATCCCCTCCCGCACAAGGAGAGTCACCGTGGCTACGTCCTACGCTCCCCGTTCCGGCCTCGGCGCCGTCCCGCTGTCCGTCCCCACCACCATGCTCTGGCTGGCAGGCACCACCGTGCTGGCGCTGCTGGCGTACTACTTCATCGGCATCGATCAGGGCGCCGTCTCGATCTTCGGCAGCGACATGCACGTGCACGAGTTCGTGCACGATGCGCGCCATTTCCTCGGTTTCCCCTGCCACTGATCGCAGGAGACGACCCACAATGGAAAAGCGGATCATCGGCCGGGGCGTGCTCGTGGGCGCCCTGGCCGGTTTACTGGCATTCATCTTCGCCCGGCTGCTGGCCGAGCCGGTCATCGGGCGCGCCATCGACTACGAGAGCGGGCGTGACGATGCGCGCGCGGCGCTGGACAAGGCCGCCGGGCTCCCGATGCCCGATATGGGCCCGGACATTTTCAGCCGGACGGTGCAGTCGAACATCGGCATCGGATTCGGCATGATCGTGTTCGGCATGGCCATGGGCGCGCTGTTCGCGGTCGTGTACTGCCTCTGCGTGGGCCGCGTCGGCTCGATCACGCCACGGAATCTGGCGTTGCTGGTGGCCGGGGGCATGTTCCTGGCGACGTACGGGGTGCCCTTCCTGAAGTATCCGGCCAATCCGCCCTCGATCGGCCACCCGGAGACGCTCGAGGAACGCACCTTCCTGTTCGTGACGATGATCGTCCTGTCCACGGTGGCGCTGATCGGCGCGATCTGGCTGGGCCGCAGGCTCCAGGCCCGCCTGGGCAACTGGAATACCGTGCTGATCTCGGCGCTGGCATTCATCGTGGTGATGACCGTGGTGATCCTGCTGCTGCCCTCGCTCGGGCACCTGTCGGAGAACCACGCGTACGGCAACTTCGCGACCGAGACGCCGCAGCCGCTCACCGATCCCGCGGGCCACATCGTGTACCCGGGCTTCCCCGCCGACACACTGTGGCAGTTCCGGCTGTATTCCTTTGCCGCACAGGTGATCCTGTGGATGGTGATCGGAGTCGGATTCGGCACCCTGGCGCCGCGGCTGTTCGGCCGTGCGAGCACCGCAACGCCGGACGCCCCGGCCGTCGCGCCGATCGTATGAGTCCGGTCACCCGGCTCACACTGGTGACGCACGCGCTCACCGATGCGGTGCAGGCCGCCCGCTTTCCCGCCGACGAGCCGCTCAACGCCCTGGGCGAGCGGTCGGTCGAGAAGGCGGGCGGCCTGCCCGGACCGGAGCCGTCGGCGGTTTATCACGCACCGGAGCTGCGGGCCGCACAGACCACACGGTCGCTGAGCCTGGACGGAACTCCCGAACCGGCGCTGCGCGAGTTGGAATCCGGCGAATGGTCCGGGCGGCCGATGGACTCCCTGGCGCCCGAACGGCTGATGGGCTGGCTGACCGATCCCGAATTCCGTGGGCACGGCGGCGAGTCCATCACCGATCTGATCGAACGCGTGCGCGCCTGGCTCGGCGATATCGCCGGCCGCGGCGAGCGGATCGTCGCGGTCACCCACCCCGCCGTCGTCCGCGCAGCGATCCTGTGCACCCTGTCGGCTCCCCCGGAATCGTTCTGGCGCATCGACATTCTCCCACTCAGCGCCACCACCCTGCATTACCGCGCGCCCGCGTGGACGCTGCGCGCGACCGCGCACGAACTCGCCGACTGACCCGGCCGTCTCAGCGCCCGGGTCCGGCCGAGCCCGCTCAGCCGATCGCCGCCGCATCCTGCTGGGACAGATACCGCTCCTGAATCTCCCTGGGCCCGAACGGCCATACCCGTTCCACGCGCGCCCAGACCAGGAAGGCGATGAGCCCCAGCACGACCCACGCCAGCGACAGCTCGATGGGATGCACGCCGGGGTTGGCCTTGTCTGCGTAGCCGTAGATGACCAGCCACCCAATCGCGGCCACGATGCTCGGTAGCGGATACAGCAGCATCTTGTACGGCCGCAGCAGGCCGGGCTGGCGGCGCCGCAGCACGGTGACCGCGGCGATCTGGGCGAAGGACTGCACGATCACCATCACGGTGGTCAGCAGCGCGATGAGCGTGGCGAGCGGCGGATGCGCCGCGCTGGCGCCCACGTGCCGGGCCAGCAGGAATCCTGCGGCGGTGATCACACCCATCGCGGCCAGCCCCAGCATCGGGAACTGGTGCCGCGCATGCAGTCTGGCGAAGGACCGGAAGAAGACCCGGTCGTGCGCGGCGTCGAAGGGCACCCGCGAGCCGCCGAGCAGCCCGGTGAACACCGAGGCGAACGCGGTGATCAGGATCAGCACGGTGACCACGTCCGCGGCGCCCTTGCCCATGGTGTGCTCCAGCACCGCCGAGGCAACAGATTGGGAGGCAACGTTTTTCGGGTCCAGCATATCGGGCCAGTGGATCACGCCCAGCACCCCGATCTGCAGCAGCAGATAGACCACCATCACCGCGACGATCGCGTAGATGATCGAGCGCGGCAGCACCCGCCCCGGATTCTTGATCTCCGCGCCGAGATACGCGGTGGTGTTGTAGCCCAGGTAGTCGTAGATGCCGATGGTCAGGCCCGAGGCGAAGCCCAGCCAGAAGCTGCCGTGGGTCAGCGCGATCGCGTGCGCGGGCCAGGTGAACGCCAGCGCGGGATGGAAATGGGTGAAGGCCGCGAGAATCACCGCGAGCACCGACACGATCATCACCGACCACAGCACCACCGACAGGCGCCCGATGCTCTCCACCCGCCGCCACAGCAGCACCAGCACGAGCGCGACCACCGCGACGCCGACCAGATCGCCCTGCCCGGTGGTCATGGACGGCCAGAGGTAGGCCAGATACTGCACCAGCCCCTGCACCCCGGTGGACATGATCAGCGGAATGAAAAGCATTGCGGTCCAGACGAACAGGAACGGCATCAAGCGACCGGTGCGGTACTGGAACGCCTCACGCAGATAGATGTAGGTGCCCCCGGCGCCGGGCTGCGCGGCGCCGAGTTCCGCCCAGACCAGGCCGTCCGCCAGGGCCAGTACGGCGCCGGCGATCCAGCCGATCACCGCCTGCGGACCACCGAACGCGCCGACCATCAGCGGGATCGTGACGAAGGGCCCGATGCCCACCATCTGGCTCATATTGATGGCGGTGGCCTGCAGCAGGCCGATCTTGCGGGGAAGGTGACGAGCGTCCGGCATGACGGGCCTCCGGAGTGGGAGCTGATTTCAAATAAAGTTAAATTCCTTTACTATTGCCGTCAAGAGTTCGTGAGGATTCGACGACTTACTGTGGGTTCGTGGACGGGACACCAGCACCGATGGCGACGGACGAGCAGCCGTGGAACCGGCAACGCCTGCGCAGCAACAACGAACGGCTGCTGCTCGAACAGTTGCGCACCGCCGGATCCTCCACCCGCGCCCAACTCGCCCGCGACACCGGCCTGTCCAAGCCGACCGTGTCCAGTGCCCTTGCGGCACTGCAGGCACACGGACTGGTCCGGGTGGTCGGCACCCTCGCGCCGGATCGCGGCCGCACCGCGGTGCTGTACGAGCCCGACCCCACCGCCGGATACGTACTGGGCATCGATATCGGCCGGGCGCGGCTGCGCGCCGCGGTCGCCGACCTGGCCGGAACGGTGCTGTCCCGCGCCGACATTCCCAATCGGGCACGCACCGCCACCGCCGTCGCCGAGCTGGCCGGCCGGGCCGCCGAGCAGGTGCTGGCCAGGGCGGGGGTGAGCATGGCGGAGGTGGTGCACACCAGCCTCGGGAGCCCTGGCGTCTTCGACGCCCAGGACGAGCGGGTGCATTTCGCGGCCAATCTGCCGGGCTGGGGCCGCGCGGGCCTGCTGGAGGGCCTGCGCGAGCGCTTGGGCGCCTCCGAGCTCTCGATGCACAACGACGCCAATCTCGCGGCCCTGGGCGAATATTCGTTCGGTGTCGGGCGCGGCAGCCGGCTGTTCGTCTACGTCCTGATCGGCACCGGCCTCGGCGTCGGCATCGTCTCGCACGGTGAGCTGTTCACCGGCGCACACGGGGCGGCGGGTGAAATCGGTTACCTCCCGGCCGCCTTCGGGGCCGCCACCGCACCCGCGGCACGGCGCGGGGCACTGGAGACGGCCGTCTCCGCGGATGCGGTCGTGCGCGCGGCCCGCGCCCGCGGCATGCCCGGACGCCTGAGCGCCAAGGCTGTCTTCGCCGCCGCCCGTGCCGGGGATCCGATTGCGGCACAGGTGGTACGCGAGGAGGGCGAGCGCCTGGCGCTGGTGGTCGCCGCGGTGACCGCGGTGCTCGATCCGGATCTGATCGTGCTCGGCGGCGGTCTGGGCCACAGCGCCGATCTGCTGCTGGATCAGATCCGCTCCACCCTGGCACATTCCACGCCGCTGCGCCCAACGGTCGCCCCAAGCACCCTGGGCGACGACGCTGTCCTGCTCGGCGCCATCGCCACCGCGCTGCGCATCGCCCGGCCCCAGGTCTTCGACCGCCGCACCGATCCACGGCCCGCGTGAGGCGGCCGACGCCGCAATTCATGGATGTGAATCCCGCACCCGCGTAATGGGATTCGTCCATTGACGGCGTATAGCAGCGTCCCTACGATGGGGCTTTGTAAGCAATCGATAACATCGCTGACACCCCGTCACGAGCGGGGAGGGGGAATAGGGAGATGTCATGACGATCGACTCCGAGGTGCGCCGCTACCCCTTCAATCCGCCGTTCCGGCTCGATATCGATCCGGCACTCGTGGCACTGCGCCGCGAGGAACCCATCGTCCGCGTCCGGATGCCCTACGGCGGCGACGGGTGGCTCGTAACCCGGTACGAGGATGTCAAATTCGTGCTGGCCGATCCGCGCTTCAGCCGCGCGGCCACCGTCGACCGCGAGGACATCCCCCGGGTGCTGGCCCAGCCGAGCCGCCCCAACACGCTCCTGAGCATGGACCCGCCGGATCACACCCGGCTGCGCCGGCTCGTCGCCAAGGCGTTCACCGGGCGTCGCGTCGAGCAGCTGCGCCCGCGCGCCCAGCAGATCGTCGACGAGCGCCTGGACGCGCTCGAAAAGCACGGCGCTCCCGCGGATCTCGTGGCCGAGCTGGCACTTCCACTGCCGGTCACCATCATCTGCGAGATGCTCGGCGTGCCCCCGAGCGATCAGCACCGGTTCCGGGACTTCTCCGACGCCGCACTGTCCACCACCGCCTACACCGCCGACGAGATCGCCGCCGCCCGAGCCGGATTGGAGGCGTATCTGGCCGAGGTGGTCGCCGCGCGCCGCGCCGATCCCACCGGCGGCGGCGACGATCTGCTGGGTGCGCTGGTCACCGCCCGCGACGAGGACGACCGCCTCACCGAGGCCGAGCTGGTCCAGCTCGGCATCACCCTGCTCATCGCCGGGCACGAGACCACCGCCAGCCAGATCGCCAACTTCGCCTACACCCTGCTCACCATGCCCGGACAGTGGGAGCGGCTGCGCCGGGAACCCGAACTGATGCCCGGCGCGATCGAGGAACTGCTGCGCTATGTGCAGCTGGGGTCGGGCGGCGCCGCCTTCGGCCGGGTGGCCACCGAGGATCTCGAGCTGCGCGGTGTCACCGTGCGGGCCGGTGAGACGGTGTTCGTGAACACCCAGTCCGCCAACCGCGACGAATCCGTCTTCGACGCGGCCGCCGAGCTCGACCTCGCCCGCAGCCACAATCCCCACATCGCCTTCGGGCACGGCGTGCACCACTGCCTCGGCGCCCAGCTCGCGCGCGTCGAGCTGCAGGTCACCTTCGAATCATTGCTACGCCGTTTCCCGGGCCTCACCCTCGCGGTGGCCCCGGAGGAGGTGCCGTTCAAGACGGGCCTGCTGGTGCGGGGCCCCAAGGCACTGCCGGTGAGCTGGTAGGCCATGACCGAACAGCAATGGCGCGTCACCGTCGACAAGGGCACCTGCATCGGCTCGGGAGTCTGCACCGGGACCGCCGCGGGGCGCTTCTCGCTCGTCGGCGAACGGTCGCAGCCGGCCGCCGAACTCATCGATCCGGACGAGGCGGTGCTGGACGCCGCCGAGTCCTGCCCGGTCGAGGCGATCCTCGTCCGGGCGGCCGAGACCGGTGAAGTGCTGGCCCCGGAGCCGTAAGACTCACCCGAAGCGGGTCTGTGCGCGGACGGCTGTGGCCGGTAACCGCTAGGGGGAACGTGAAATTCGTCATGTCCCAGTCGTCAGCGCGACACCAGGAACGCCCCGAGCCGAGCTGCCCGCTGCTGGCCTCGCACCGCTCCACCTGAACGGAACCTGGTCGACCCGGGCGATGCGGCCGGGTCCGTCCGGGGCTTTTCGCGAGGGATTTCTTTCCGATTGCGAAGATCGCGCCCGCCGACCGTTTCGGCGATCCCCGGCGGCATCGGTGTATACAGGAATGCGGTAGCGACCTGGCCGCCGCCCGGAGGGCCGGGGCGCGTGGACGCAGGGGCCCACCGCCGGACATGGAATACTGACCGGTGTGGGGGAATGATGAGCCAGACGAATGAACCCGATGATCTCGGTGCCGCGCGCGCCGGGAAGAACCAGGCGAGCATCGATATATCGGTCGGCGCTAACGCCCCGACCGGTAAGGACGAACAGAACACCGTGACCGCACCGACCTCCGGCGACCCCCGCGACACCGGCAACTCCGCCCCGCCGTCCGGCAGCCCCGCCCCGCAGTCCGGCAACACCCCGCCGCAGCCCCGCGGCAACGTTCCTCCGCAGCCCCGCGGCAACATTCCTCCGCAGCCCCGCGGCAACATTCCTCCGCAGCCTGGCGGCAACATTCCTCCGCAGCCTGGCGGCAACGTTCCTCCGCAGCCTGGCGGCAACGTCCCTCGCCCCGGCAACACGCCTCCACAGTCCGGTAGTGGCGCTCCGCGACCCGCCAATGCCTCCCCGCAGCCCGGCAGCACGCCCCCGCGACCGGGCGGCGTTCCCCCGCGCCCCGGCAACGCGGTACCGCAGGGCAACGTGCCACCTCAGATCAGCACCCCAGCCCCCGGCGTCGGCAATATGCCGCCGCGACCGGGCAATTCGTCGCCCGCGCCCGGCAATGTCGGACCGCGCCCCGGCAACCCCACGGGCCGGCCAGATCCTTCCGCCGCTGCCACGCAAGCCATTCCCGTTGGGCCGCAGTCGAATACCGGTAAGGCGGCCAATCCGGGCGCTCCCGTCGCTCCGGGTGGCGGCAAGCCGCCCGCCCCGCGGACCGTGGCGCCGTCCGGTGCGCCCCAGCCTCCGGCCGTCACCGAGGACGCCACGAAACCGTTTTCCGCACAGTCGAATACGGCCGACAAGACGGTCTTCATCGAGCAGCGCGCGGCGTCCGGTCGCCCGGGCGAGGAGTCGCGGGCGCAGCCGCCGTCGGACAAGACCGTCGTGATCGACAAGGCGGCCGCGGGCATGGCCGCCGGCATCGAGTCCCGACCCGGCCCGCAGGGCACTCCCCCGGGTTCCGCGGCGCCCGAGTCCGGTTCCCCCGACCAGACCACCAAGGTCATCCCTGCCCCTGCTCCCGCCGCCGCGGTCCCGCCGCCGACGCGCATCCCGCCGGCCACCCCCGAGACCGGCGGCCCCGGCGGATCCGAGCCCCGCCGCAGCCGCCGCGGGCTGTGGATCGCCCTGGCCGCCGCGGTGGTCGTGATCATCGCCGTCGCCGCGGTCGTGCTCGGTACCTCCGGCCACGGCCCCGGCAGCCTGGTCGCGGGCCCGACCACCTCGCCCGCGCCGCCCCCGGCGATGATCAGCGTGCCGGCCTCCGCAGGCGCTCCGATCAACCCGAGCGCCCCGATCGCGGTGTCGGTCACCGGTGGTCACCTGGCCTCGGTCAACGCCACGTTCACCGCCTCGGACGGCAGCACCAAGCCGGTCGCGGGCACGATTGCACCCGATCAGCTCAGCTGGGCCAATACCGACTCGCTGGCCTTCGGCACCGCGTACACCGTCGTCGTCGACGCGGTGAACAAGGAGGGCACGCACAACCAGAAGACCTTCACGGTGCACACCATGGCCGCCGGGCGCACCGCCTACGCCAACGTCGTGCCCGCGCCGGATGTGGTCGCCAACACCGGAATCGGTGTCGGCCAGCCGATGGTGTTCCAGTTCACCAAGCCGGTCTCCAACAAGGCCGAGGTGCAGAAGCATCTGCACGTCACGGTCACCCCGGCGCAGCCCGGCGCCTGGTACTGGGTCGACGACAAGGACGTGCACTATCGCGGCCCGAGCTACTGGCAGCCGGGCACCAAGATCCACATCGAGGCCGACGTCGTCGGCGTCGACCTGGGCAACGGGGTGCTGGGCGCGGAGAACAACAGCGCCGACTACACCGTGCACGACTCCATGGTCGCCAAGGCCGACGGCAGCACCGATCAGCTCACCATCTTCCAGAACGGCAAGCAGATCAACCAGCTGCCGATGAGCCTGGGCTCACCCGGATTCCCCTCGCACGAGGGACCGCACGTCATCTCCGACAAGCAGCCCTCGATCGTGATGGACTCCTGCACCTACGGCACCTGCCAGGGCCAGCCCGGGTACTACAAGGAAACCGTGGCGCTGGACGAACGCATCTCCAACGACGGTGAATTCGTCCATTCGGCGCCCTGGTCGGTCGGCCAGCAGGGCAGCAGCAACGTCTCGCACGGCTGCGTGAACCTCTCCCCCGCCAACGCCCAGTGGTTCTTCGACCACTTCGGCATCGGCGACGTCGTCGAGATCACCAACTCCGGCGGCCCGGCGCTGCCGGTCTGGGACACCTACGGCGACTGGGAAGTCCCGTGGTCCACATGGCAGGCGGGCAACGCCAACAGCTGACGCGCTGTGCGCGGCGGGGCGGGTCTGTGGACCTGCCCCGCCGCGCACCCGCACGACGAACCCAGACGATCGGCCATGGCGGTGGGTCCTGCGCCGATACCGCACTGCCGCCGGATCATTCGAAGTAATCGACCGGGCATGCTCTGGTAGCTGGGAATGTGCGGCGTGTCTCAGCGCCGCGTGTGGCGCTTTGGATCAGCGGCCATTTGCGTGATAAGAGAATTGCCGTGCCGGTTCCCCCAATGATGTGCGCCGTCCTGCTCCGCCGACCGTCCGCCCTGGCGGCGGTACCGTCACACCCGCTCTGCCAGCGGCGATCAGGCGTTCGAGGTCGATGAACGGGTCTGGTAGGGCGGATGCCGCGGCTCGCGACGGCGGGAGTGCCGCACCTGCCTACCGGCTGGATCTGGACGGTTTGCGGGGTGTTGCCATCGCGCTGGTCGTGGCATTCCATGTCTGGTTCGGGCGCGTGTCCGGCGGCGTGGATGTCTTCCTGGTGCTGTCGGGATTCTTCTTCACCGGGCTGCTGTTGCGCCAGGCCGAATCCGGTGGCCGGGTGCGGGTCGCACACACGGTGCGCCGCACGCTGCGGCGGCTGCTGCCCGCGCTCATGGTCGTGCTCGCGGCCGTGGTCGTTGCCGCGGTGGTGTTGCGGCCGATCACTCAGTGGTCCGATATCGCCGACCAGACCGTGGCCTCGGCGTTCTACTACCAGAACTGGCATCTGGCGCTGGCCTCGGCGGACTACCTGGCCGCCGATCCGTCGGTGAGCCCGCTGCAGCACCTGTGGTCGATGTCGGTGCAGGGCCAGTTCTATCTGGCGATCACCGCGCTGCTGGCTCTCCTCGCGTGGGCCTGCCGCAGGGCGGGGCGCCCGGGTGTGCTGCGCCCGGTACTGCTGGTGCTGCTCGGCGTGCTCGCCGGGGCGTCGTTCGTGTACGCGATGCACGGGACCCGAGCGCATCAGGGGTGGAACTACTACGACTCGTTCGCGCGGGCCTGGGAGCTGCTCGCCGGAGCGCTGCTGGCGCTCGCCGCACCGTGGCTCTCCCCGCCGCGCCGGCTGCGGGCCGCGCTGGCCGTGGCCGGGCTGGCGATCGTCGCGGTGTGCGGCAAGCTCGTCTACGGCGCGGCGGTCTTTCCCGGACCCGCCGCGCTCATCCCGGTCGGGGCGGCGGCCGCACTCGTCCTGGCGGGCAACAACCTCGAGCCGTCCGCGCGTCCGTGGCTGCTGCGGTGTCTCGCGACCCGCCCCGTCGTCGAGCTGGGCGCGCTGGCCTACGCGCTGTACCTGTGGCACTGGCCGATCCTGATCTACTACCTGGCCGAGCGGCACGAGCCGGACGCCGGACCGGTCGCGGGCCTCACCGTCATCGCGGTCTCGCTACTGCTGGCCTACGCGACCCGCCACCTGGTCGAGGAACCGCTGCGGTTGCGCCGCCGCACCGCCGCGCCGCATCCCGCGATCGGCGCGCAGACCCGCACCCCCGCCCACTACCGCCGCCGGATCGGCGTGGCCGTGTCGGTCCTCGGCGCGATCGCGATCGGCCTGAGCACGAGCTGGCACGTCGCGATGGGTGCGAGTGCCCCGCGGCCCCCGGCCGCCCTCGACCCGCACCTGTATCCCGGTGCGGAGGCTTTGGCCTCGGGTGCGACGGTGCCGCATGTGCGGATGCGCCCGACCGTTCTCGAGGCGCCCTCGGACGCACCCCAATCCACCGCCGATGGCTGCATCTCCGACTTCTCGACCACCACGCTCATCACCTGCGACTACGGCGACGTGGACGCGAAGCGCACCATCGCGGTGGTTGGCAGCTCCCATGCCGAGCACTGGCTCCCGGCCCTGCAGATTCTCGCGCGGGAGCACGGTTTCCGGATTCGGGTGATGCTGAAGATGGGGTGCCCGCTGACGGTCTCGGACGATGTGTCCTACAAGGGCGAGGCGATTCCGGACTGCCGCAACTGGTCCCGGCAGGTGATCGACCGGCTCGGCCGGGAGCGCCCGGAGTGGGTGTTCACCACCGGGACCCGCCCCCGCGCCGGCGCGGGCGACGAGACCCCGCAGGACTATCTGGACGTGTGGTCGCAGCTCACGGGCCGGGGACTGAATGTGCTGGCCATGCGCGACACTCCGTGGCTGCGCCACAACGGGGTGCGCTACCGCGCGACCGACTGCCTCGCGAGCGGCGGCACCAGCAGGTCCTGCGGCCTGCCCCGCGACTTCGCCCTGGACCCGGTCAACCCCGAGGCCGCGCCGGCGGCTCGATTCCCCACGGTATTCCCGATCGACCTCACCAACGCGGTCTGCGCGGCCGACGTCTGCCCGGTATCGGCGGGCAACATCCTGATCTATCACGACGAGCATCACCTGACCGCGGCCTATTCGCGGTCGCTGGCACCCGCGCTGAGCCGCGCCCTGCAGCCGATCCTGGGCTGGTGGTAAGCGCAACGCCCACAAGTAGACCGGGCCTCAGCCCGCGGCGGCCGGTTCCGAGATCGCCGAGGGCACACCCGCGGCATCGATCTCGATGCGGCGGTAGGTATCCGGCTCGACCGAGACGATGGTGGCGATGCTGCCGCGACCGGGCGGCAGCACTCGCACCGTCACTCGCCCCTCGGTGACCGAATCCAGTTCGGCCACGGCGGTTTTCACGATGGTCTCGCGCACTCGCGGTGCGACCGAGCCCATTCCGCCGTCGTCGAGCAGGGTCAGCGCCACGCCCCGGGCCCGCGCCTCGCGCGCCGCGCGCACCAGCGCCGGAACGGCCAGGCCCGGCGCCCGCAGCCGATCACGTATCTCGGCCTCGAGTAAACGGCATTCGCGCACCTGATCGGCCGTGGGCGCGCCGCCCGCGGCGAGGAATTCGAGCACGGGACGGGCGGTGCGGTCCAGATAGGCCAGCTGACTACGCCTTTCGAGGCTGCGGGCCGCCGCGCGGGCCTCCACCCCTGCGTGGCGGGCGATCTCGGCCCGGGCGCTGTGGTACGAGCGCAGCAGCGGGCGCATGGACGCGGTGAACGCGATACCCCCGAACGCCGCCGCGGCGGCGACCACCGTGCCGTCGATCGCGGGATCGAGGGACCCGTTGGCGAGGGTGAACGTGATCCCGGCACCCGCGAGGCCGGCCAGCGTGGCCGCGACCCGGCCCCGAACGGCCAGCAACGCAAGCACATACGAGTAGGCGACCACCACCCACACCGCATGGTGCGCCCGGTGCGGGCCGAGATTGATGATCGCCGCGGACAGCGGCCCCGCCAGCACCACCGCCCACGTCCGGGCCATGGGCAGCGGATCGTCGCGAGGTATCAGCACCACGGCACCGGCGACTATCACCGTCCCGAAGGCGGCGATGCCCGCGGGCAGACTGCCATTGCCCTTGGTGTAGCCCATCATCAGCATCCCCGCGGACAGCACGATCAGCGCCATCATCACGATGCCCGACAGTCCCCGCACCCCGATCAGCGCCGGTTGGCTCGGCGCGCCGCCGGATTCGGCATGGGTCCACCGCAGGGTCACCGTCGTGCCGCGCCCGGGCGCGGACTCCACGCTCGCATCGCCGCCACGCGTGCACCGCATCCGCCACAGGATGCTCTGGCGCACGCCCAGCCGCTCGACGCTCACGGCGGTGAGATCGAATCCGGCGCCGTCGTCGACGATCTGCACGATCACGCCGCCCTCGTCGACCGCCAGCCGCACCGCCCGTGTCACCGTGCGCCCGCCGGATCCCGCATGCCGCAGGCTGTTTCGCGCCGCCTCACCCAGCGCGCCCGCCACCGCGATCATCACCTCGCGGGGTATGCGCGGCACGGCGTGCTCGCCGACGTGCGCCTCGAAGGGCACGCCGTATTCGGCGGCCTCGGTGCGGCACATCTCGATCGCCTCGGGCGTCGGCGCGTCGTCGTCGGCGGTGTAGTCGTGCGGGCTGAGGTCCAGCTGCCGCAGGGTTCGTGCCGAGGCGCGGCGCAGCGGCTCCCCCGTCCCCCCGCGGGCGACGTCGAGCAGCGTGGCGAGCACGTTGTCGTGGATCAGACCGGCGAACCGGGTGCGTTCACGCTCGGTGGCCTCGGCGCCCGCGGCCACACTGGCGTGCCGCACCGCGTTGGCGGTCATCATGTCCAGCTCGATCGCCGCGTGCAGCAGCCGCGACGAGGTCCAGGCCAGGAATCCCGCAACAACCCAGGTGCGCACGAGATCCTCGGCGACGGAATGGATTCCGGTGCCGCCGGAGGTGTAGGCGTCCACTCCCGCGGCGAGCGCACCGCAGATCAGCAGATTCACCGGCCACCAGCGCCGCCACACCAGCACCCCCGCGACCGCCGCGGCCGAGGACAGCGGAGGAATCCAGGTGCCGTTGATGCCGAAACAGTTGTAGTCCCCGGCCAGCGGGAGGGTCCCCAGCCCCGCCAGCAGCATCGCGGCCAGCCACCCGGCGGCCGCGCCCACCCCGCTACCGCTGCCCTTCGCCGATGCGGCCAGGAGGCGGATGCCACACACCAGCAGCCCCGCGACGACGACCGGGGTCCACCAGGCCTGCACGTCGTGATCCTGATCGATGATCAACGGCAGGTGCGCCAGCACCCAGAGCACCGTCCCGGTCCCCACCGCGAATCCCAGCGAGCGCCGCGCCCGCGCCTGCGCCCGCCCGATCGGCGCGTCCCCACGGACGTCGCGCCCGCGAGCCGCACCCGTCCTCCCGTGAGTCCAGCGCACGTTCTCATCATCGCGCATCGCGCGGGAAACCGCGCAATCCCGTCCGATGGTGGGAGCCGCGCGATCCCAGTGTGATTCGGATCGACAACACCCGATTCCTACCGGCACCACCGACTTCGGAGCTGCTCGATCCATTCCTGTTGGGCACCAGAAGATCTCGCCCGCTCACATCCGAACTCGCCGGAACTCGCGCGACTCCCGTCCGACCGCGGCCCGACTCGCCGGAGCCGCCCATGCCGACGGCGTGATCCCGACCGATGCCGCCGTGCCGCGGACGATACGCCCACCCTCAGCGGGCGCTCCACCCGCCGTCCATCACATACGACGCTCCGGTCACCATGCCCGCGGTATCGGAGGAGAGCCAGGCGACCAGCGAGGCCACCTCGGCGGGCTCGATGAGTCGTTTGATCGCGCTCTCGGTGAGCAGTACCTTCTCGAGTACCTCCTGCTCGCCAATGCCGTGCGCGGCCGCCTGGTCGGCGATCTGCTTGTCCACCAACGCGGTTCGCACGTAGCCGGGATTGACGCAGTTGCTGGTCACCCCGTGCGGGCCGCCCTCGAGCGCGGTCACCTTGGACAGGCCCTCGAGCGCATGCTTGGCGGTGACGTACGCGGACTTGTACGGCGAGGCCCGGATCCCGTGTACCGACGAAATATTCACGATCCGCCCGAAGCCCCGCTCGTACATGCCCGGCAGCGCCGCGCGCACCAGCAGGAACGGCGCCTCCACCATCAGCGCGAGCATCCGGCGGAACCGGGCGGGCGCGAAATCCTCGATGGGACTAATGGTTTGGACTCCGGCATTGTTGACCAGGATGTCGGTCTCGAGCCGCAGCTCCTCGAGCGCGCCGACCTCGAGCAGGTCGACCACCCACGCCGCGCCGCCGATCTCGTCGGCCAGGGCGCCCGCCGCGTCGCCGTCGACATCGGCGACGGTCACGAATGCACCCCGGGTGGCGAGCTCGCGCGCGCACGCGGCCCCGATTCCCGCGCCGCCACCGGTCACCAGGGCCGTCCGGCCGGAGAGCTCGCCCCTCATCGACGATCCGTCCGCACCCTCGGCCGCGCCGTTCGATCGCTCCGTCACGCGGCAACCCTATCGGTCCGCGCGGCGTCGGCCCGGTCCACGGCCTCGAGGTCGATGCCGTGTGTCTCGCGTGTGAACAGCACCGCGACCACGGTGATCGCCGCCGAACCGGCCAGGTACCACGCGATCGGCACCGAGCTGCCGAACGACTTCAACAGCCGCACCGCGATGATCGGTGCGAGCGATCCGGCCACGATCGAGGTCACCTGATAGCCCAGGGACACACCGGAATACCGCATCCGGGTCGGGAACATCTCGGCCATGATCGCGGGCTGCCCGGCATACATCAACGCGTGGAAGACCAGCCCGAGGATGAGCGCGGCCATGATGACCGCGTTGTGCCTACTGTCCATCATCGGGAAGGCGAAGAAGCCCCACGTGGCCGTGGCCAGCGCGCCCACCAGATACACCGGCCGCCGCCCGATCCGGTCGCCGAGGCGCCCGACGGCCGGGATCACGAAGAAGTGCACGGCGTGTCCGGCCAGCAGCCACCACAGGATGACCTGCGTTTTCATGTGCAGATGCACCGAGAGGTAGGTGATGCTGAAGGTGACCACCAGGTAATACATCACGTTCTCACCGAAGCGCAGGCCCATCGCGGTGAACACTCCGCGCGGATACCGCCGCAGCACCTCGAACACGCCCTCGGAGCGTGCCCTGCTCTCCTCCAGCTCCCGTTGCGCGGCAACGAAAATCGGCGCGTCACTGACCTTCGTGCGCACGTAGTATCCGATGAACACGATCACCGCCGACAGCCAGAACGCCACGCGCCAGCCCCAGCTCAGGAATGCCGCGTCCGACAGCGTGTTGGTCAGGATCAGCAGCACGACGGTCGCGATCATGTTTCCGGCGGGCACCCCGGACTGCGGCCAGCTCGCCCAAAAGCCGCGGGTGCGACTGGGCGCGTGCTCGGCCACCAGCAGCACCGCCCCGCCCCATTCGCCGCCGACCGCGAAGCCCTGCAGGAATCGCAGTAGCACCAGCAGCACCGGGGCCCAGTAGCCGACCTGATGGAAGGTGGGCAGGCAGCCCATCAGGAAGGTCGAGGCGCCGACCAGCAGCAGACTGAACTGCAGCAACGTCTTGCGCCCGTACCGGTCGCCGAAATAGCCGAAGACGATCCCGCCGAGCGGCCGCGCGGCGAATCCGACCGCGTACGTGAGGAATGCGTCCAGGACGCCGTCCAATTCGTTGCCGCCCTTGGCAAAGAACACCTTGCTGAACACCAGCGTGGCCGCGGTGCCGTAGAGGAAGAATTCGTACCATTCCACGACCGTGCCGGCCATCGAGGCCAGCACCACTCGCCGCAATCCGGCCAGCATTCCGCCCGAATCTCCGCCCGGCCGTGTCGGATTGGACACTCTCATCGCATTTCTCCTTCGTGACTGCGACCACATTCACCAGCAGGATGTGATGGCCGACACATCAATGGTCCGAGTATTGGTGCAGATATCCGCGCCCGCAATGCCCAGATCCGCACCTGGTATCTGCAAAACTGCAGATATGAAGGCGATGACCCCAGAACCGCTCCGCCGCCCCAGCGCGGACGATCTACTGGTGCTGCTCGCGGTCGGCCGGACGGGCCGATTCGTGTCGGCCGCAGACGAACTCGGCATCGATCACACCACCGTCTCGCGGCGCATCGCCGCACTCGAGCGCGCGCTGGGCGGGCGGGTGCTGGCCCGCGCCAGCGGCGGCTGGGAGCTCACCGATCTGGGCCGCGGGGCGCTGGCCGCGGCCGAGGCGGTGGAGGCCGCCGTCCGCTCCCTGGGCGCCGACGGCGGCCGGACCCTCGAGGGGGTGGTGCGGATCTCGGCGACCGACGGGTTCAGTGCCTACGTCGCCGCCCCCGCCGCGGTCCGGGTGCAGCGGCGGCACCCCCGGATAGCGGTCGAACTGGTGGCCGCCACCCGCCGGGCCTCGACACAGCGCTCGGGCCTGGACCTCGAGGTGGTGGTCGGGCGGCCACGGGTGCTGCGCGCGCAGGCGCGCCGCCTCGGCGACTACTGCCTGGGCCTGTATGCCTCGCGCGGCTATCTGGCCGAGCACGGCGCCCCGGACACCGTCGGGGAACTCCACCGCCATCCGCTGGTCTACTTCATCGAGGCGATGCTGCAGGTCGACGATCTGGATCTGGCCTCGAGTTTCGCGCCCGCGATGCGCGAATCAGTCTCCTCCACCAACGTTTTCGTGCACGTGGAGGCCACCCGCGCGGCGGCCGGACTGGGGCTGCTGCCGTGCTTCATGGCCGATCGGCACCCCGACCTCGTCCGGGTTCTGCCCGACAAGGTGGCCGTGCGGCTGAGCTATTGGCTCGTGGCCCGCGCGGAGACCCTGCGCCGCCCGGAGGTGAGCGCCGTGGTCGACGCGATCGATGAACTGGTCACCGAACAGCGGCACGCCATGCTCGGCGCCACGGCCGAATTTCCCTATCGCACGGCCGAATTTCCCGATTCCCCAACGGAATAACGCGCATACGACAATGACGTATATGTGACATGACATCAACACGCTACGGGGGGCATTCGAACACCCGGAGCATCCACGAAAACGCCCGCCGCAAATGGCCATTCAAGTGCCGCACCCCGGGTCGAGTCCCTCATGTGACGAGGTCACAGACGCGCAAGAGTCTTGCCTACTCACATATCCGATGCCCATGCCGCCCCATTGCCGATTGCCGCGCGGTAGCCTGCCCTTCGAGTGCATGCCCCGGCCAGCTCGGAAATCTTGTCGGCCAATCGAACTCACCGCCCCGACCGGGCCTTGTGCGGACGCCATATCGCGTTCGCAAAGATGCGTCCGAGCCCTCATTTGGCTAGCTTTTTCGACTGAACCAGCACCCGGCACCGAGTGCGCGTTTCCGAACACCTGCCTGATGGAGGAACACCGTGCGCATCCTGCTGGTCGCCAGCGCGTTCAACAGCCTTACCCAACGCGTCCACACCGAGCTGCGCGACCAGCACGACATCGGCGTGGAACTGGCCCTGGGCGGGGATCTGCTACGTGCGCGGGTGGAGACCTTCGATCCCGATCTGATCGTGGCGCCCATGCTGACCACCGCGATCCCCGAGGACGTCTGGAGCCGGATCCCGGTGCTGATCGTGCATCCCGGGCCGATGGGTGACCGCGGGCCGTCCTCCCTGGACTGGGCGATCTCCGAGGGCGCCACCGAATGGGGCGTCACCGTGCTGCAGGCCGTCGCCGAGATGGACGCGGGTCCCATCTGGGCCACCGAGACCTTCGCGGTCCCGGAGTGCGGGAAGAGCGAGCTGTACCGCAACGAGGTCGCCGACGCCGCCGTGCGCGCCGTGCTGCTGGCGGTGGACCGGTTCGCCGCCGGCACCTACGTCCCCGAACCCCTGGACTACACGCGCCCCGACGTACGTGGCCGGCTGCGGCCCTACCACGCCCAGGAGTTCCGCCACATCGACTGGTCGATCGACACCACCGCCACGGTGCTGCGCAAGCTCCGCGCCGCCGACTCCCAGCCCGGCGTGCTGGATGTGCTGTTCGGGCGCGAATACTTCGTTCCCGGAGCACATTACGAGGATCGGCTGCACGGCATCCCGGGCACCGTCATCGCCACCCGCGACGGGGCCATCTGTCGCGCCACCGTCGACGGGGCGGTGTGGATCCCGCAGCTACGCCCGCGCCGGACCCCCGGCGGGCCTGCCACATTCAAGCGCCCCGCCACCGATGTGCTGGGAGCCGCCCTCGACGGCGTCCCCGTGGAGCCGCTCACCCCAGCCGCGGCCGCCGGGCGCGATACCTGGTCCGAGCTGCGCTATCGGGAGCAGGGCACGGTTGGCTATCTGGAATTCGCCTTCCCCGGCGGCGCGATGGACACCCGCCGGTGCCGCCGCCTGCTCGAGGCGTACCGGGACGCGTGCCGCCGCCCGATCGACGTGCTCGTGCTGGGCCCGGCGCGCGACTTCTTCTCCAACGGTATCCATCTCAACGTCATCGAGGCCGCGGCCGATCCGGCGCAGGAGTCCTGGCAGAACATCAATGCCATGGACGATCTGGTCGAGGCGATCCTGACCACCACGGACAAGCTCGTGATCTCCGCGCTGGCGGGCAACGCCGCCGCCGGTGGGGTGATGCTGGCCCTGGCCGCCGACGAGGTCTGGTGCCGCGAATCGGTCGTGCTCAACCCGCACTACACCCTGATGGGCCTCTACGGGTCGGAGTACTGGACCTACACCCTGCCCCGGCGCGTCGGCGCGGCCGAGGCACAGCGCCTCACCGGCACCCCCCTTCCGGTGGGCGCCCGCGAGGGCGCGATCATGGGCCTGGTCGACCGCGTCGCCGCGGGCAGCGCCGCGGAATTCTGGGCCTGGGCGCGCGGCGAGGCCGCGGCCCTGGCCTCCTCCCCCCAACTGGGCGAGCGCCTGCTGGGCAAGAAGCGGCGCCGCGTGGCCGACGAGGCCGCCAAACCCCTTGCCGCATATCGGGAAGAAGAATTGGCGCATATGCGCCGCAACTTCTTCGAGCCCGACGAGCCATACCACGAATTGCGCCGGGATTTCGTCTACGGCACCAAGCCGAAGGTCACCCCGGCATACCTACTCCGGTAAACGATCAGCTTCACATACCCGGCGAATTCGACTATGGTCCCGGCATCGCTTTTTCCGGAACAACGGAGTATCACGTGTTAGAAATCGATCACTTCAGCTACGGCTGGGTGACACCCGTTCTGGCCTACATCATGTCCGTCATCGGCTCCGTGCTCGGACTGCGGTGCGCATTCCACGCCCGGACCGCGAAATGGCCGGGCGGCTGGCTCGCGGCCGCCGCGATCGCCCTCGGCGGCGCCGGTATCTGGGTCATGCATTTCACCGCCATGCTCGGTTTCTCCATCCACGGCGCCAACATTCGCTACGACGTGCCGCTCACCCTCGCCAGCGCCGTGGTCGCGATTGTGGTGGTGTGGGCCGGGCTCTCGATCGTGGTGCGGTGGCGGCGCGAGATCCTCGCGCTGCCGATCGGCGGGCTCATTACGGGCCTCGGCGTCGCGGCGATGCACTACATGGGCATGTTCGCGATGAGGTCCGATGCCGACATGCACTACGGCGCGGGGACCGTGGCGCTGTCGGTGCTCATCGCGGTCGTCGCCGCGACCGCGGCCTTCTGGTTCATGCTGCACGTCAAGGGATTTCCCGCCACCATCGGCGCCGCCCTGATCATGGGTATCGCGGTGACCGGCATGCACTACACCGGCATGGCCTCGATGTCGGTGGCCAAGCACTCCGGTTCGGACATGACCATGTCCTCCGGCGGTGTGGACCCGGTGCAGTTGCTCACCCCGCTGATCATGTCCGTCACCCTGGTGACGATGATGCTGATCGTCCTGGTCGGCGTCGCCGAGCTCGACGAGCGCGGCACCGCCGAGGCCACGGCGGCGGTGGCCGATCCGATACCGAGCAGGTCCCGGGTGCTGACCACCGATCCCTCCGCACTGCCCAGCAGCGGGCGGGCCTGGCCGCGGGCGATGCCCAGCGACGACTGAGCGGCATGCGTCAGCGCGTGGAGTTGCTGCCCCGGTAGCGATCCGCAAGAGTGGACCGGGTGCCGCGGCGCGATCCGCCGCGGGCCACTCGTCTACGCGAAGGAGTTGTCCCGGTGCGCTTCGGCATCTTCATTCCCCAGGGTTGGCGCCTGGATCTGGTCGGCATCGATCCGGCCGAGCAGTGGGCGGTGATGCGGGAGCTGGCCCGGCGCGCCGACGCGAATCCGGACTGGGAGTCGCTGTGGGTGTTCGACCACTTCCACACCGTGCCGGTCCCCACCGACGAGGCCACCCACGAGGCCTGGACGCTGATGTCGGCGTTCGCCGCCAGCACCGACCGCATCCGGCTGGGCCAGATGTGCACCGCGATGAGCTATCGCAATCCGGCGTATCTGGCGAAGGTCGCGGCCACGGTGGACCTGATCTCCGGCGGCCGCGTCGAGATGGGCATCGGCGGCGGCTGGTACGAACACGAGTGGCGCGCCTACGGATACGGATTCCCTTCCGCCGGTGAGCGTCTGGGCCGCCTGGACGAGGGCGTGCAGATCTTCCGGCAGGCCTGGACCACCGGCCGGGCCACGCTGGAGGGCAAGCACTATCAGGTGAACGACGCGATCGTGCGCCCGCTTCCGTTGCAGGACGGCGGAATTCCGCTCTGGATCGCGGGCGGCGGGGAGAAGGTCACGCTGCGGATCGCCGCGCGGTACGCCCAGTACACCAACTTCAGCCCCGTGCCCGAGGAGTTCGCCCGCAAGTCCGAACTGCTGCGCGAGCACTGCGTAAGCGTGGGAACCGATTTCGACGCGATCGTGCGCAGCGGCAACTTCACGGTGGTGGTCGGTGCGACCGAGGCCGAGGTCGCCGACCGGCTGGCCGCCGTCGCGGATCGGGTCGCCCCGGTCCTCGGCGCGGAGGAGGCCACGGCCCGGGTCTCGCAGACTGTGGTCGGCGGCACCCCCGAGCAGCTGATCGAGCGCATCGCCCGCATGCGCGACCTGGGGCTGGGCTACGCGATCCTGAACTTCCCCGAGGCGGCGTACGACACCTCGGGGATCGAACTCTTCGAGCGTGAGGTCATCCCGGCCCTGCGCTGAGCGCGAGGTCAACCCGGCGCGGCGCTGAGCGCGAGGTCAACCCGGCCATGCGCTGAGCGCGAGTTCATCCGTGTCCGGCGCTGAGCGGACGCGAATCCCCCACGCGCACAACGGCCCCGACCGCGCGCCGGTGTGAGGCCGGCCCGCGGACCGCGCGGTTCCTGGTCCATCGGCACCGTTCTCGGCGTTCGGGCCGTCAGCTGCCCAGGCTTCGCAGCAGGTCGATGGCGACCTGGGGCCGGGCCTGTCCGCACCGCGGGCAGGCTGTGCCCGCGGCGGGGATGTTGAGCCAGTAGCCGTCGACGAGGGTGTGCGTCGCGGTGATCGCGGCCTTCAACTGGTCGGCGGTCACCTGGCTTCCGCTCGGGTTGGTGCTCAGCCCGGCCAGCACCGTGACGTGCGGATTCGCCTGCCGAGCCTGGGCGGCGGCCTGGCGGACGAAGTCGGTGAAGGTGGCGGTGTCGGCCTCCGCGCCCTGGGACTGGATGTCGATGACGTCGGCGACCTTGGCCGCCGCGGCGGCGATGCCGAGCGACAGATAGGCCGGGTACCCGCGCTGCCCGGGCGCGAGCACGCGCGTGAGGGTGGTCGCCGGAGTCGCGATCAGCAGCAGGTGGTGGGCGTGTGCGAGGTCCGCGGCCTGGGCCTCGGCGGCGGCCGGATCGCGCTGCTCGGCGGGCGGTGTCAGGGACCAGTCCTCGTTGTCGTAGACGATCGCCCGGACCTGCGGGCCGACGCGACCGGCATCGAGGGCTTGGCGCAGGGCCGCCACACTGGTGAACGTCTGCGCCCGCATCGCGTGCGCGAGCCCTGTGACCGCCTCGCCGGTATCGCCGGTCAGATACGTGCCGGGGTTATCGAATGCCGCCGCCTCGTCCGCGGCGCTCATGCCCGCGCCCCTGAGGCGCTGTATCGCCGTCGCGGTGATCAGCCAGTGCCCGACCTCCGATGCAGGGCGGGCGGCCGTCGCGGGGGCGGATGGCTGGGTTGTCGCCACGGCGGAATGCGTCCCGCAGCCCGCCGCGAACAGCAGCGCCGTGGCCAGCATCGCCACCGCCGCAGTACGCGGGCCGCGCGTCACCGCGCGCCACGGCGCGAGGGCGGCCCGGGTGAGTTCGAATACCGCAGCACGCCATCGACTCCCGGTCGCACCAACTCTGCAGTCCCGCCGCACCGGCACCTCCCATCGTTCGGCACTGTCACCACGATTCAATCGCCGGATCGCACCCTAGGACAGCGTGGCGGCCGATTCGTCAGCCGATCCTCAGCACCGGGCCGGCCAGGGCCAGGGTCAGGGGCGCGTCGGCGTCGGCGTCGGCCGAGTTAGCCTGCCTCCGAAGCAGATACGCGAACGCCCGGCCCGCACAGGGGCCGGGCGACTCGCAATGCGCTCAGGCGGTGAGGAATTCGCGCAGCGTCGGCACGAAGAGCTTCGCCTTGACCATGTGCGTCTGCCCCGGCAGCACCGTCAGGCTTGCGCCCGGGATCGACTCCGCGAGTGCGGCATTGGCGTTGCGCATCCAGGCCGGGCTCTTGCTGCCCGCGTAGACGGCGGTCGGCACGCCCACCCAGTCGTAGCGCCCGGCCGGGATCGGATTGCCGTCCAGCGCATCGCCCATGAAGTGCATATCGTAGGCCAGGGTGTGGCCGACCTGCTTCAGCTTCGACCAGTCCGGCATGATCGGGAACAGCGCGACCAGCGCAGCAGGCAGCCGCACGCCGCGGCGCATGAAGTACTTCACCGCGTCGCCGGGCTTGCCGGCATCGATCATCTCGTTGATCGTGCGCTGGTACTTCGGCGGCGCCGGCGGCCGCGAATCGTCGACGACCATCGGGAATTCGTACAGCGCAAGCCTTTTCACGGCCAGGCCCGCCTTCACCGCGGCCAGGGTGAGCGGCACGCCGGAGGAGAATGCGCAGATCGTCACCGGCTCACCGGCTTCGGCCACGATCGCCTCCAGATCCTCGATCTCCCGCTCGGGCGCGTAGGGTGCGGTGTCGCCGCTCTCACCGCGCCCGCGGCGATCGTAGAAGTAGACGGTGTGGTCGGACGAAAGTTCCTGCGCCACGGCGCGGCACGGGCCCAGTTCGCGATTGGCCATCGCGCCGTCGACCAGGACCACCGCGGGTCCGCTGCCGATACGCTCGTAGGCGATCGTGGTGCCGTCCTTGGACACGACGGTGGCTGTACTCATGATGTCTTCCTCGATGATGGGGTGGGAGAGGCGATGTCATAGGTAAGACGGGCCTCGGACACCACAATCATCGGTACCGACACGGCGAGAAGGAGGGATTTCGTGCCAGACGATCCCGTGGATGTGTTGCGGCGCTGGGCCGATTCCGGCGGCATCTGGCGTGTCGCGGGTCGGCGCGCCGGGAGCATCGCCGTGAGCCTGTACGAGTGCACCGGCGGGGCGGAGGCGGACCGGATCACCTGCCCCGCCACCCCCGCCCTGCTGGACTATCTCGCCGGCCGGACCAGCAGCGAGGACTGAGCGCGCGCCCGGGTCAGCGCGGCCAGACGACCGCGTCCGCGGCGGTCAGCAGCTCGGTGAGCTCCCGGCCCTGCTGCTCGTCCAGCACCGCGAACGCCGGGGCGATCAGCTCGTCGGTCAGCGCCTCCGCGGCCTCCCAACGCCGCCGCAGCTCGGGGGTGGTCTCCTCGTACGGCTCGGGCCAGCCGAATTCCTGCGCCTGATGGGTGCCGTCGTGCCGCCACGAGCCGCCGGTCAGGACCGATTCGCGCGGGGTCAGCCCGCTCGCCCGCGTGGCCAGCAGATGCAGGCCGCCCCGCAGTTCGCGCAGCACCTGAATCAGCTGCAGTGCCCGCGCCGGATCGTCGGCGGCCAGCGGCAGCGCCCGCCAGCCCGCGAACAGCGCGACACCGGCCGGATCAGCCGCCGCGGCGACCGGGGCCAGCAGCTCGGCGATCCGGCCCGCCCCCGCGAACTCGCCGAGCTTGCGCCGGCCGAAATCCTGGCACACACCCAGGTAGCCCGCGGCCGCCTTCTCCGCGGGCATCTGCACCGATTCCCACGCGGCGCGGATCGTTTCGGCGGGGAAGAACCCGAAGGCCGAGGTCACCACGTCCGCATCCACCTCGCCCAGCACGCCGCCGCGACCGCGGGTGTAGGGACCGAGGAAGCCCGGGACGCCGGTGGTGGCGCCGAACGCCTTGGCCTCCCGGGAGAACATGAAACCGGCGCCGATCTTCTGAATCGGCAGTTTGACTGCGGCGGCTAGCGACACATCCGGGCCTTTCCCTCGTCGAGTACTCGCCCGAACCCTATCTCAGGATCAAACCCACACCGCAGCAATACAGTTGACCGTCCCAGTGTGCCTGCGGCTGGAGGAGATCGTGTCTCCTTGTCCGACCTGGCTTGTGGGGGGACCGCGCCATCGCAGCCCCAATGGCCCTGCGGGACGGGGTGGGCAGCTTCTCCTGTGGCACGATCACGTCGATCTGCCAGAAGGCGGTCGGGTCTCCGATCGTGATCGGCGCGTACCAGTTCTCGCGGTTCAGTTCGATGTACTGCACCCATGAGGTTTGTTGGTGGCGTTCGGAGTTCACGTGGTTCCGGCGATTGCGGCGATGAGCCGGCAAGGCTCACGGCGTGAAGACCGCGCGGTGGGCGGCAATAAACTCCTCGATGGTTGTCGGAATTGTCTTGCCCACGCTGCGGACGACATCGTTGGTACCCGAAAATATTCCGTTCCGGTAGTCGATCGAGACACTGCTCAGATGCTGGACGAGGTGCGCGGAATATCCTGCCCCAGTGAGGAACTGGGCGAAGCGGTCGATATCGATGGGCTCGTAGGCGATGGTTCTGCCCAGAACTTTGGAGAACGATTCGGCGATTTCGTCATGGTTCATTTCGACCGGACCGTGCAGCGGGTAGGTCTTACCAGCGTGGGGCTCAGGGTCCGCCATGACGGCGGCGATGACGTGAGCCTGGTCTTCGGCAACGATGGGCGCGTGCCGGCCGTCGCCGAACGGGTAGCGGAATACGCCTTCCTGCGCGATGGAACGGCTGGAGAAGAGGAAATTGTCGGCGAAGAACGTTGGGCGTAAATGGGTTACGGCGAACGGTGCTCGATCCAACAACCGTTCGCCGATCCAGTGCTGTTGGGCGGCATTGCTCGCAGCTTCTCGGCGCGCCGAGATTTGCGACATGTTCACCACTGCCCGGACCCCGGTGTCCGCGCCGGCCTGCGCGAAGACCGCGGTGGCCTCCAACAGGCCCGGGGCGATCGGGTACACGAAATATGCCGAGCACACGCCTTCCAACGCCCGGCTGAGGTCGTCGAGCCGGAACATGTCGCCCACGACGACCTCTGCTCCCGCGTCCGCGAGTGCCCGTGCGCGGTCATCGTCGACTCGCACGAACGCCCGCACCGCGTACCCGCGCTCGAGCAGCAGTCGCGTGGCCCGTCGTCCGGTCGACCCAGCCGCTCCGGTTACCAGAAACGTCGGCCGATCTGTCGTGGGTTGCATGTGTCACGTCCTTGGTTGATCGTTTCGGAGCTCATCGCCGTGAGCGCACGGAATTTCGGCTGTCCCGCAATCCGGCAACTCTGCGTCGAGACCGAACCGCGGAAGCAGCGGCGCTGGTAACGCTATGTACGTAGCGCTCTTGTCAGTGCGATGAACAATTGCGGACCCCGCAAAGGTCGGCGGCGATGCTGAACAGTCGGAGACGTTCTGATCGTTGATCCTGTTGGTCGTCTTGATGATCGAGTGCGTGACGGTAGATCCGTCGCATCATGCGGTCGGTGGCGTCGGCCGAGCCGAGCATGAGATAGCAAAACAGCCGCAGCTGCCTGTCGAGTGCCGCACTGCCTGCGGCCGTCCCTTCCCGCTCGGACATCGCGTTGCTGTGTCAGAGTCCGAACAGCGGAAACAACCCTGTGCCGTGGTACGCGACGATCCGGCCGACGCCCTCGCTCGTCAGCGTCAGGACGTGCAGCGCGTGAGGGTGATATTCACCGTCTCGGCCGCGCGCGTAGACCGCGAAGGCAGGCTGTCCGTTGGCGGAGGTGGCGACCAGCCGGGTCGGCCCGATCATTCGCATCTGTTTGGCGAGGAAGGCGAGTACGGTATCGCGGCCTGCGAACCAGGTCGCGATCGGCGGCATTTCCCATCTGGCGTCCTCGGTCAATACCGCGATGAGTTGGTCGACATCCGCGGTCTCGAAGGCGCTGACGTAGCGGTCGAGCAGGGCCCGCTGCTGTGGCTCGGCGGGTTCGGTCAGGTCGTCTGGGCTGATCGGGGCCAGGGTTCGGGCGCGTTGGATTGCGCTGTTGACGGCTGCCGTGGTCATTTCCAGAAGTTGCGCGACCTCGGCGGTCCGCCATTGCAGCACGTCGCGGAGAATCAGCACCGCTCGCTGTCGGGGTGGCAGTTGTTGGAGCGCTCCCACCAGTGCGAGCCGCATTGTCTGTCGTTCCACCACGACCGCCGCCGGGTCGGCCGGTGCGGTGGTGAATAGGAAGTCGGGTATCGGTTGCAGCCAAGGTATTTCCGGGGATCTCTCGACCCGGCTGATGTCCAGGTTTGTCTCGGGGCCATGGAGATCAGCGGGCAGTGGCCTGCGTCTACTTTTCTCCAGTGCTTTGAAGCACGCCCTGGTCGCGATGCGGTACAGCCAGGTCCGCAACGACGATCGGCCCTCGAACCGGTCGTATGCACGCCAGGCGTCGAGATAGACGTCTTGAACCACTTCCTCGGCGTCATCGACCGAGCCGAGCATGCGGTAGCAGTAGGCGAGCAGCTCGCGTCGGAACGGTTCACTCAACCGTCCGAAGTCCTCGTTACCGGCCTTGGTCTCGGTCACAGTGTGCATGATCCGCCGATCCTGTTGTGGGTGTCGCGTCGGGTCGCCGGAAGCCGGCAATCGAGGCTTTCGAGTCAATTGTTTCGTGCGAGGTATTGGTTGAGATTGTCGAGAACCATCCGCCACAACTTCTCCGACTCGGCGGCCTCGCCCTCGCTGCGGTTGCGGCTCTGCCGAATGGTCAGCGTGGTGCCATCCGCGGTGGGCTCCACGGCATAAGTGACGGTGTGATAGTTCTCTGGCAAATCGGGCAAACCTGTGAGCGGGCTGTAATGTGTCACGCTGAAGCGCTGCAATGGCTCGAATTCGAGCACCTTCCCGTGGTCCTCGAAGGACTTGCCCTGCCATTCTCCGCGCCAGACGATCGGTTGGCCGATCTGCCAGTCGGTGACGACTTCAGTGCCGAAGAAGTACTGCTTGATATCAGCGGGGTCGGTGATCGCCGCCCAAACCCTGGCGGGGGCGTGGGAAATGGTGAGTGTCGCAACCGCATCTGGGAAGCCGCTGTTCATCGGGGTACCGCCTATCTGTCGACAGTGCTGGGCCGGCCTGCGGGCTCGGTCGGGCCGTATTCGTCATGTCGCTTCAGCCACGAGAATCGCGGCACCCGGGGGTAGCCTTCGGGTAAGTCCTCCCAGTCCTCTTGGCGTCCGAGTGCGGTGAAGTCGAGGGAACTCAACGTTGCGCCCATCGGCTCATGCTCACGGTCGTTGATGAAATAGGTGCGGTAGACAGTGTCGCCGTCGCGAATGAAGGCGTTCGTGCCGTACCAGTCGGCCACGCCGAAGTCGGCGTCGAAACCGTCGGTGATCGTGTACCAGGGCATGGACCAGCCCGTGCGCGCTTTCACCCGCTCGATGTCGGGTTGCGATGCACGGGAGGCGAAGGCGAGTGTGGTGTCGCGGGCATGGAGATGCGCTTGATGGGCGATCTGGTCGGCCATCAGGGAGCAGCCGACGCACGCGTGGTCGGGCCAGCCGTCCACCCCCGGCTCGAAGAAGGCTCGGTAGAGCAGCAGTTGGCGGCGGCCCTCGAACAGGTCGGGCAAGCGCACGGTTCCACTGGGCCCGTCGAAGACATATTCCTGGTCGATCTTCAACCACGGCATCCGCCTGCGGTCCGCGGCCAGGGCGTCGCGAGCGCAAGTCAGCTCTTTCTCCTTCGCCAGCAGCCGCACACGCGCGGCCTCCCATTCCGCCTGCGTGACGACCGGGGCTCGGTGGGTGTTGCTCATCGTGATGTCCTCGTCTCGGGAGATTTGGGATCAACGGATGGTGATGTCGGCCATGTCGATGGCGACGAAGACGATCTGGTCGTCGCCCATCGGGGCGTAGGCCCGGCGGGTGGCCGGGATGATGATGCCGTCGATATCGCGGTAGTCGGCGGCATAGAGGTGTGATTCGGTGGTCGGGTCGACGATGTCGATGGTGAAGTCGTGGCGGCGCAGCAGCCCGTCCGGGCCGAAGCAGAACACCTGCTTGCGGGTGTGGCTCTTGACGTGATCGGGGAAGGCCACACTCAAACGCCGCCACGTTTCACCATCGACCTCGACGGGCGCGATCTCTTCGCAAACGAACCCAGGCCAGGTCAACAGAAACGGCCCATTCAAGTACGTCCATAGTGCTTCTCCGGTGAAGTATGCGAGATGCAGGTCGTCCCACGGGCTTTGGAACTCGTGGCCGTCGAACGAGCGTTCCGGGTCCTCGCGCGTGTCGACGACTGTGCCGTCGGGTCGTTGCAGGACGACGCGGTCGGGTTGGAACACCGAGCGTCGGTCCTGAGTGAGGTAGTCCATGGTCAGCTGTTGCCGTGTGGTGTCCACCTCGAAGCGGACGTTGCTCATCGCATCTGCTTTTTCCTTCATCTGCCAGAAGGCCCCGCTGATAGCGGCGTCGACTCGGATCGTCTTGATCCGGTTCCACCGGTCCAGACCGCCGTGCGCGGCGACCGCGGTCGCAAGTAGATCGTTCATTGCTTTGCTCCTTGAATTGACGGTGCCCCGGCCACCGGCACGATGGTCGGGGCACCGTGGTCAGTCGACGATGAGTCCGCCGGTCAAGTTGGCGACAGTGCCGGTCATCGCCGATGCCCGGTCGGAGGCGAGCAACACTGCCGCCTGCGCCAGTTCATCCAGTGCGGTCAACCGCTTGCGGTGGGTCATCGCACCCTCCATCTCGAGCAATTGATCCTTCGCCATACCGATCGCATCCGCGTGTAGCCCGAACACGGTGTGGATGGTCGGTGTCTCCGCCATGCCGGTGGTGCGCAGGCAAATCGTGCGGACGCCGTGCTGTGCCCATTCGGTCGACAGCGCCCGGTTGAGACCTTCCATGGCCGCCCAGCCGACGCTCATGCCGCCCACCAGAGGCATCGGCAGGCGGGCCGGTTCGGGTGTGTTCATCATGATCACCCCCGACCGCTGGGCGATCATGTGTCGTGCAGCAGATTTCGCGGTGACGAAATGAGCCTGGGTGTAGGTCGTGATCGGGCGCATGAAATTCTCGACCGGCAATTCGGTGAACGGGATTCCCTGCAGTCCTCGCGGTGAGATTCCGATCGCGTTGAACGACACGTCGATGCTGCCCGCGTCGGCGACGACCGCAGCTAGATGGTCGGTCACCGCTTTCTCGTCGCCGGCATCGACCACGGCGCTTTCGGCCGCGCCGCCCGCCGCCGTGATCTCCTTCGCGACAGTCTCCACTGTGTCCAGATTGCGGCCCGTCAGAAATACCTTGGCGCCTTCGTGCGCGAATGCGCGGGCCACCGCACTACCAATCGCGCCTGCTGCGCCGTAGACAACGACGTTCTTGCTTTCAAGCAACATAACCTTCTCTTTCTGTTGTTCACGCCAGCGCGTGAAGACCGCGGCCATTGAGCTGATACACGCGGTGTTCGTCCGGGGTGTCCGTGTCCTGACAGAGACGCGCGATCTCGGATCCGACCAGATCAGGGGTGAGCAGCGGTTCGAAAGCCGCCGCGAAGGTGACGGTGTCGACTCCCTGACGGTCTGCGTACGCGGCTACCCCGGCAGCGCCGAGCGCGGTGGCGGGGGTCAGTTGTGGCAGCACGGTGGCAAAGCCGATGCCGAGTCCGGCGCGACGGGATTCCTCGGCGGCGTACCCGGCGAGAAATCGGATCATCGCCTTCGCGCCGGAGTATCCGCCGCTGAGCGGTGAGCCGCCCACGGCGGCGCCGCTGGAGATCGCCACCACCAGGCTTCCCGGTGGCAGGGGGTGCCGCAGAGCAGCGCCGATCCAGTGGAAGGCGTGCTGCGTGTCGACCTGCCAGTTGCGGCTGAACGATTCCCACGTTTGTTCGTGCACCGGGCCGATACCGGGACTCGCGCCCGCGTTGAGCACCAGCAGCGTCGGCTGGTATTCCTCGATCAGCGACGCGGCGGTCTCCGCAACGGTCGCGTCAGCGACTATCGGGACAAATTCCGAACCCAGCTCCCGCTGCACATCCGCCAGGTCGTCGGCGGTACGCGCCACACCGACGACCCTGTGCCCTTGCCCGATCAGCGCAGCCGCGATCCCAGCTCCGAAGCCCCGGCCGGCACCGGTGACCACTGCGGTGGTGCCTGGTCGGTCCGCCGGGCTCATTCCGGCTCTCCCGCGAGAAGCCGCTCACGCCTCTGGTAATGGCTGCGTGCTTGATACTGAATCACGACCGTTGCGGTCATGCCGATCACCTCCTACACATACAGAGGCGAGCTCACCGCGAAAGTCATCGGTCCCGATTCGGGCACACCTCGAGCCCGCTGTGGCGCGTCTCAATGTCCGAGACACCGCACGGAGCCCTCGGCTGGACGCGAATCGGTGATGCCCTGGCATGCCGTTCGGGGTTAGCCGCTCGCATCAACCCGATCACGTGACCGGGCGACGGCGGTTGCGGTGGTGTACACCTACTTTCCGGTCACCTTCTTCGTATTGCGCTGGTCTACCCGAGTCTGGTCGCCGCCGGCCACCCGACCCGCGCCGACCCGCGCCGACGCGCACCGCCTGCACCGGCTCGTTCACCGCGGCCGGACCTACCTGGGCCTTGCCGCGTCGGCACCGCTGATCGGCGTGCCCGCAGGGCTGATCTTCCTGGTTCCGGCGCGGCAGCTGCTCGTCATCGGCCCGAACTCCCACCGCCACACCTGAACTCGGACACGGCATCGGCGGCACCACCCATGCACACACCGCTTCGGCAGCAGCCCTGCGTAATTCCCGTTCGCTATCACCGCGTCCATGCCGATCCGCCCGCGGCGCAACGTTGCTCACACTCCGGGGCGACTCAGCGCTCGAGTGTTCGAACGGTATGTCCGGTATCGGCTAGTGTCGACGCGGTGCTAGGACATTCACACGCGACCAGCGGCGCGCTCGCCTGGGCGGGAGCCGCTGCGGCGCTACCCCTTTCGATACTCACCTTCCCGGTCGTCACCGCGGGTCACATCAGCACCGTCGACCTCGTCATGGGCACCTTCCTGACCGCGGGCGCGGCGCTGCTGCCCGACGCCGACCACCCCAACGGCACGATCGCCCATGTGCTGGGCCCGGTCTCGCACGCCGCGTGCAAGGTGATCTCACAGGTATCGGGCGGGCACCGGCACGCCACCCACTCGTTCGCGTTCGTCGCGCTCGTCACGATCGGCACCTGGGCCGGTGAGCACTGGCTACACCGTTGGTTCACCCTCGGCCTGGTCTTCTTCCTGCTCGCGCTCGCCGTGCGCGCGCTCAATCTGTGCCCGCCCGGACACGGAATATCCGCCTACGGCACCGTCGTCGTCCTCGCCGCCGCGGGGACCTTCGCGATGGATCAGTGGATCTCCGACAAGCCCACCTGGCTGCCGTTCTCGGTGGGCCTGGGCGCCCTGGCCCACCTGGCCGGGGACTGTCTCACCGACCGCGGGTGCCGCCTGTTCTGGCCGTTCCAGCTGCGCACCTGCGTGCCGGTCATCGAACGCACCGGCAACAAGGTCGAAACCTGGGTGCTGTCACCGCTTTTCGTGCTCGGCACCCTCGCCCTGCTCTGGTACACCCTCGTCCACCACCCGTGACGGGCGCTGCGGCACACCGCCACCCACCATCCCCAACAACGTCAGCGCATCATGGTCCGGGGTGCCCGGGGCGGCCTGGAACGCGACAAAGCGCTGGCCGTCCGGGGCGGTGAGGATTTCCGAGGTGAGCGTGAAGCGGCCGACCGCGGGATGGTGCAGCTTGCGCATCGCACCGCGTTTGGTCTTCACATCGTAGTGGGCCCACAGGTCCGCGAATTCCGGGCTCTCCCGGCACAATTGCGACACCACCGCGGCCAGGGCGGGGGAATCGGGTTCGCGGCCCTGCACCGTCCGCAGGTGCGCCACGCAGTCCCGGGTGACCCCCTCCCAATCCACCCACGTCGAGCGCGCCGCCGGATGGGTGAACACGTAACGCACCAGATTCCGTTCCGGCGCAGGATAATCCGCCATGCCGTCGAACAGGCGCAACGCCTCCGTATTCGCGGCCAGCACGTTGCTGGGCTGGTCCAGGATCAACGCGGGCGTGGGCCGCACCGATTCCAGTAGAAGCAGCAGCCCCGGCCGCGGCTCCTGCCGCACACTCGCCGGGGCCGGGCGGCGAGACATCACCGCGCGCGCCAGGTCGTACAGGTGCGCGCGCTCGTCCTCGTCGAGCCGCAGCGCCGACGCCAGCGCATCCAGTACCGCCAGGCTGGGATTGGTGTCTCGCCCCTGTTCGAGCCGGATGTAGTAGTCCACACTCAGGCCCGCCAGCGTAGCCACCTCCTCACGGCGCAGCCCCGGCGTCTGCCGCCGCCCGGCGCCTCGTGGCAACCCGAGGTGCTCGGGGTTCAACCGCGCCCGGCGTGCACGCAGAAAATCCCCCAGAACGCGACGATCACTCACGACAGCACCTCATCACTCGACTCCTCCGCTGTGCGACACGTGGCAACACTCCCGCCAGTCTCCCTGTTCCCCGCGCCGACGGGGTGGCCCTGCCGGGACCAGGCCCGGCACGGTCTCCCCGCGACCCGCATCGGCGGCCACAGTGGTTCCCATGACCGATATCTCGCACACCCTCATCATCGGCGGCAGCTCCGGGATGGGCCTGGCCCTGGCCCGTGACCTCCTGCGCGACGGCCACGAGGTCACCATCGCCGGCCGGTCCCGCGACCGGCTCGACGCCGCCGCCGCCGATCTCGCCTCCGACCGCCTCCACACCGTCCGGGCCGACATCACCGACGAGGAATCGGTGCGAACCCTGTTCGGCGACACACTGTCCGGGCCGATCGAGCACATCATCGTCACCGCCGCGGACATGGCCGCCGGCTACGGACCGCTCGCGGAACTCCCCCTCGCCGACGCCCGGTCGATCATCGACGCCAAGGTGCTCGGACCGTGGCTGGTGGCCAAGTACGCGGCGCCGCTGCTGACCGGATCGCTCACCGTGACCTCCGGCATCGCCGCCTACCGTCCGGCCGCCGTCGGCAGCACCGTCGTCGCCACCGCCAACGCCGCCCTCGAGGGGCTGGTGCGAGCGCTGGCACT
Organism: Nocardia albiluteola; assembly: GCF_018860155.1. Classification (GTDB taxonomy): domain Bacteria; phylum Actinomycetota; class Actinomycetes; order Mycobacteriales; family Mycobacteriaceae; genus Nocardia; species Nocardia albiluteola. The sequence continues at coordinate 360,764 of NZ_JAHKNI010000003.1, read as the reverse complement.
GGAACTGGCGCCGGTCCGGGTCAACGCCGTATCCCCTGGCTGGGTCGACACCCCGATCTGGAACGCCTTCGCCGGCGACAGCAAGGACGAGCGGCTGGCCGCCATGGCCGCGCGCCTGCCGGTCGAGCGGATCGGCCGCCCCGAGGACATCGCCGCCGCCTTCCGGGCCGTCATCGACAACGGCTTCATGACCGGCACGGTCCTGCACGTCGAGGGCGGACATCTGCTCGTCTAGCCCGATCGCCGGTCGTGGCCGGGGAGGGGTACGGAGCGTGAATCGCATCCACCGATCGGCCGAAAGCGCATTCTCCGGGCCATACCGGTGGCGTCGTCTCGATTCATCGCCGAATCATGGGGACGAACAATTCCGATCTCTCTCGGATGCGATCATCCTGCTGTTCAGAAGAATGATCGAGCGGATTCGAAATGCCGAACTGTTCGACGATCGCATTCACTATTCCAGGGGATGAGCGCGACGATCGGATCCGGGATTCACCACCGGTTCGGCAACGCCGCGGTGATCTTCGGATCCGCCGCCGGCTATCGGGCGGTACTCGTCGAGGACCGGATCCGAGTTCGATACTCTACCTGCAGGAACGCCTCGGGCCGCCGCGAAGATGGAGTGTTGATGAGCGATCGCGAAGAACTCAGCTGGGAATTGTTCGGCTCGGCGAGCCGGGACCTGGCCGAGCAGGTGGCCGACGACGACTTCGAGCCCGACCTGATTCTCTCGATCGCCCGTGGCGGGCTGTTCGTCGCCGGAGCCCTCGGCTACGCGCTGGATGTGAAGAATCTGCACGTGATGAACGTGGAGTTCTACACCGGCGTGGATCAGCGCCTGGATCTGCCGGTCATGCTGCCGCCGGTGCCGTCCGCGGTGGATCTGGCCGGAGCCCGGGTGCTGGTGGCCGACGACGTCGCCGATACCGGGGCCACCCTCAAACTCGTGCGGGACTTCTGCGCCGACAAGGTCGCCGAGGTCCGCTGCGCGGTGATCTATCAGAAGCCGCGCTCCGAGGTGGACTGCGAATACGTCTGGCGGCACACCGACCGGTGGATCAACTTCCCGTGGTCCGTGCTCCCGCCGGTGGTCACGCGCGAGCCGCGCGTGGTCGACGCTTAGCCGCACCTCATCGCGGCCGGTGCCGCGCCGTCGTCATGCCATGAGCGGCGACGGCGCGGCATCCGCCGCGGATGGACTGTGGCTCAGACCAGTTCGGCGGAAACGATGGTGATCGGTTCCACCGGCACGTCCTGATGCCCGGACTTGGAACCCGTGCGCACACCCTCGATCTTGTCCACCACATCGGTACCGGCGGTGACCTTGCCGAATACCGCGTACCCGAAGCCATCCTGGCCGGGGTAGTTCAGGAAGCCGTTGTTGGAGGTGTTGATGAAGAACTGCGCGCTGGCCGAATGCGGATCCGAGGTGCGGGCCATCGCGACGGTGTACTTATCGTTCTTGAGGCCGTTGCTGGCCTCGTTCTCCACCTTGTTCGGGGTGGGCTTCTGCTGCATGTCGGCGGTCAGCCCGCCGCCCTGCACCATGAACCCGGGAATCACCCGATGGAAGATGGTGCCGGAAAAATGGCCCGCCTTGACGTAGTCCACAAAGTTCGCGACCGTCTTGGGCGCCTTGGTCTCGTCGAGTTCCAGGGTGATATCCCCTGCTGAGGTATTCAACAGCACTGTGGTCATCGGGCTATCGTATGGCAGCGGCCACACCGCGCTGCGATCACACCTGATACAGCTCGATCGGCAGCCCGTCGGGGTCGGCGAAAAACGCGAAACGCTTCCCCGTGTACTCGTCCACCCGGATCTCCTCGGTCGCCACTCCCCGCCCGCGCAACTCACGAATCGCGTCCTGGATATCCGGCACCGCGAACGCCAGATGCCGCAGCCCACACGCCTCCGGCCGCGACGGCCGTGCCGGCGGATCCGGAAACGAGAACAGCTCGAGCTGAGCACCGTCCGGCAGCGCCAAATCCAGCTTGTACGACTCGCGCTCGGCCCGATAGTTCTCCGCCACCACGCGCAGTCCCAGCACCTGTGTATAGAAGGCCTTCGACGCCGCATAGTCCGAGGCGATGATCGCCACGTGGTGGATTCGCTGGAGTTCCATGCCCCGACGCTAGACTCTCGCGCTTAAATTCGTAGATGCGCATATTTCCATGAAGGTATTTTTCACACCGAGACTCTCCGCCGTCCGTTCGCGCTGACGTGTCATCCCCACGACGTACGATTTGCCCTATGCCCAGCAGACCCGCCACGGAGCAGTACCTTCGCGATCTTGCGCGCCTGCGCCGCGTCCGCGATCGGATCGACCGGGAGTATGCGCAGCCGCTGGATGTCGAGGCCCTGGCCCGCGACGCGCACATGTCCGCGGGGCATCTGTCCCGCCAATTCCGTGCCGCATACGGGGAATCGCCCTACGCCTACCTCATGACCAGGCGCATCGAGCGCGCGATGGCGCTGCTGCGCCGGGGCGATCTCAGCGTTACCGAAGTCTGCTTCACGGTCGGCTGCTCCTCACTGGGCACCTTCAGTACGCGCTTCACCGAACTGGTCGGCGTGCCGCCCAGCGTCTACCGGCGCGAACATGCCGACGCGACCGAGGGAATGCCGTCCTGCGTCGCCCGGGAGGTCACCAGACCGGTCAGGAATCGAGAAGCGCCGGTAACCGAGCCGCAACTAGCGTGAACCTCATGGACATCAACATTTTCTCGAGCTTCCTGCCTCACACGGATCGAGACGCCGCGGTCGCCTTCTACCGCGACGCGCTCGGCTTCGAACTCCGAAAGGATGTCGGCTACAACGGAATGCACTGGCTGACGGTCGGCCCGCCCGACCAGCCGGATACCGCCATCGTGCTGTACCCACCCGAGGCCACCCAGGGCATGACCGACGATGAGCGCCGCACCGTCTCGGAGATGATGGCCAAGGGCACCTACGCCAGCATCGTGCTGGCATCCAAGGACGTCGACGGCGCCTTCGAGAAGCTGCAGGCCACCGACGCCGAGGTCGTCCAGGAGCCCACCGATCAGCCGTACGGCGTGCGCGACTGCGCATTCCGCGACCCCTCCGGCAACATGGTCCGGATCCAGCAGGTGAACTGAAGTCATGGCACAGAGCACCGACAAGACCCGCAGCGGCGGGCCGAGCCCACTGTCCCGGTGGATGCAGCTGAAGATGAACGCTCGCGCGATCCGACGCTTCCGCCGCACGGGCCGCCAGTTCATGGGCATGGATCTGCTGATCCTGCACACCGTGGGCAAGAGCAGCGGCACGCCGCGGCAGTCGCCGCTGGCCTGGTTCGCCGATGGCGACGACTCCTGGCTGATCGTCGCCTCGGGCGGCGGCAAGCGCAACCCGGACTGGTACGCCAACATGGTGGCCCATCCCGAAGGCACCTCCGTCGAACTGCACGGCGGCGATCCCGTGCCGGTCACCCCGCACACGCTCGACGGGGAGGCGCGCGCCGAGGCCTGGAAGCGCATCACCGCCGACCAGCCCCGGTACGGGAAGTACCAGAAGAAGTCCGAGCGGCAGTACCCGGTGGTCCGGCTCACCCGCCGCTGATCGCGGGCGCCCGCGATCACCCCGATCGCGGGCCGCCGCGCCCAATTTCGCAGGAACCCCCACAGACCGCGCCCGCGGTCCGCACCACTATGGAGAGACGATGACCAAGGCCACGCGCAAGGACACGCGGGCGGCTGCACCGCTGGGTGCGGACAGCCACGAGCTGATCCGCGTGCAGGGCGCGCGCGAGAACAACCTGAAGGACATCGACATCGAGCTGCCCAAGCGCCGCCTGACGGTGTTCACCGGTGTCTCCGGTTCGGGCAAGAGCTCGCTGGTCTTCGACACGATCGCGGCCGAATCCCAGCGCCTCATCAACGAGACCTACAGCGCCTTCGTCCAGGGCTTCATGCCGACGCTCGCCCGTCCCGACGTCGATGTGCTCGAGGGGCTCACCACCGCGATCATCGTCGATCAGCAGCGCATGGGCGGCGATCCGCGCTCGACGGTCGGCACCGCGACCGACGCCAACGCGATGCTGCGGATCCTGTTCAGCCGCCTCGGCAAGCCGTACATCGGCTCGCCGAAGGCGTTCTCCTTCAACGTCGCCTCGATCAGCGGAGCGGGCGCGGTGACGATCGAGAAGGGCGGCAAGGCCGTCCGGGAGCGCCGCAGTTTCTCCATCATCGGCGGCATGTGCCCGCGCTGCGAGGGCCGCGGCTCGGTCAACGACATCGACCTGTCCCAGCTGTACGACGACACCAAATCCCTGCGCGAGGGCCCCTTCACCATCCCCGGCTACAGCATGGACGGCTGGTTCGGCCGGATCTTCATGGGCAGCGGCTTCTTCGATCCGGACAAGCCCCTCGAGAAGTACACCAAGCGTGAGCTGAACGATCTGCTCTACAAGGAGCCGACCAAGATCAAGGTCGAGGGCATCAACCTGACCTACGAGGGCCTGATCCCGAAGATCCAGAAGTCGATGCTGTCCAAGGATGTCGACTCCATGCAGCCGCACATCCGCGCCTTCGTCGAGCGCGCGGTCACCTTCCAGACCTGTCCCGAGTGCGAGGGCACCCGGCTGAGCGAGCTGGCCCGCTCCAGCAAGATCAAGGGCATCAGCATCGCCGACGCCTGTGCGATGCAGATCAGCGATCTGGCCGAATGGGTCCGCGGCCTGACCGAGCCCTCGGTGGCGCCGCTGCTGGGCTCGCTGCGGCACGCGCTGGACGGATTCGTGGAGATCGGCCTGGGATACCTGTCACTGAACCGGCAATCGGGCACGCTGTCCGGCGGTGAGGCGCAGCGCGTCAAGATGATTCGCCATCTCGGATCCGCGCTCACCGATGTCACCTACGTCTTCGACGAGCCGACCGCCGGCCTGCATCCGCACGACATCCAGCGCATGAACGAACTGCTGCTCCGGTTGCGCGACAAGGGAAATACCGTGCTCGTGGTCGAGCACAAGCCGGAGACGATCGCGATCGCCGATCACGTGGTCGATCTGGGGCCGGGCGCGGGATCCGGCGGCGGCACAGTCTGTTTCGAGGGCACCCTGGACGGGCTGCGGACCAGCGGCACCATCACCGGACGTCACTTCGACGACCGCGCCACACTGAAGAAGTCCGAGCGCAAACCCACCGGCGCCCTGCAGATCCGCGGCGCGACCGCCAACAACCTGCGCAATGTGGACGTCGACATCCCCCTCGGGGTGCTGGTCGCCGTCACCGGCGTCGCGGGCTCGGGCAAGAGTTCGCTGGTGCACGGCTCGATCTCGGCCGACGAAGGCGTGGTGTCCGTCGACCAGGGCGCGATCAAGGGCTCGCGGCGCAGCAACCCCGCCACCTACACCGGCCTGCTCGAGCCGATCCGCAAGGCGTTCGCCAAGGCCAACGGCGTCAAACCGGCCCTGTTCAGCGCGAATTCCGAGGGTGCCTGCCCCGGCTGCAACGGCGCCGGTGTCATCTACACCGACCTGGCCATGATGGCGGGCGTCGCCACCACCTGCGAGGAGTGCGACGGCAAGCGGTATCAGGCCTCGGTGCTGGAGTATCACCTCGGCGGCCGCGATATCAGCGAGGTGCTCGCGATGCCGGTGGCCGAGGCACTGGAGTTCTTCGGATCCGGCGAGGCGAAAATTCCGGCCGCGCACAAGATCCTGGGACATCTGGCCGATGTCGGCCTCGGCTATCTGAGCCTGGGCCAGCCCCTGACCACGCTGTCCGGCGGCGAGCGGCAGCGGCTCAAGCTGGCCACCCACATGTCCGACAAGGGTGGCATCTACGTGCTGGACGAGCCGACCACCGGACTGCACCTCGCGGATGTCGAGCAGTTGCTCGGGCTGCTGGACCGGCTCGTCGACGCGGGCAAGTCGGTGATCGTCATCGAGCATCATCAGGCGGTCATGGCGCACGCCGACTGGATCATCGACCTGGGTCCCGGCGCGGGCCACGACGGCGGCGCCATCGTCTTCGAGGGCACCCCTGCCGATCTCGTCGCCGCCCGCTCCACCCTTACCGGAGAGCACCTGGCGGCCTACGTCGGCGCCTGAGCCGTAGCCCGGGGCCGGGCACGGGGAACACGCGGTGTGGCGTGCGCCACGCGCCCGATGCCGACTTGACCGCTAAGGTTGCAGCGTGTCGCTGCTGAATGCCGCTCTCGATCGGGTCCCGGACCGATACCTCGCCCCCCTTCATCGCTATCAGGAGCTGATGAAGTTCGCGGTGGTCGGCGCCATCACCTGGTTCATCGACACCGGCGTCGTCTATTCGCTGAAATTGACGGTGCTGCAGGACAAACCGCTCACCGCGCGCCTCATCGGTGTACTCATCGCCACGATCGCCTCCTACGTCCTCAATCGCGAGTGGTCGTTCAGCACCCGCGGCGGGCGGCAGCGCGCTCACGAGGCGGCGCTGTTCTTCGGGGTCAGCGCGCTGGCCGTGGTCGTCACGCTGATCCCGCAGGCGGTCGCGCTGTACGTCTTCGGTATCCATGTCCCGAACGTCAGCTCGACGACGCAGGCCCTGTCGAACTTCCTCACCGGTCAGATCCTGGGCGTCCTGCTGGCGATGGCATTCCGCTACTGGGCCCTGCGGCGCTTCGTGTTCCCCGAGGATCTGAGCCAGGCCGAGCTGGAGAGGCTCTAGACCCCGATTCCGGCAAAGCTCGCGGCGACGCTGCCGGGATTCTCGAGCACCGCTTGAAACTCTCCCGACACTAGGTCAAGATGCCTCGCGAAGAGGGTGCGGGTCTGCAGGTGCGACGTGAAGGCGACGCTGCCGGGATTCTCGAGCACCGCTTGAAACTCTCCCGACACTAGGTCAAGATGCCTTGCGAAGGGGGTGCGGGTTTGCAGGTGTGACGTGGAGGTGAGCGGGATTCTCGAGCACAACCAGTCCGCGGGCGAGTCGGCATCGGCTCGGTGGCGGGGCAAAACGTATGTGGCACTCGGTAGTTCGTTCGCATCGGGGCCCGGTATCGCGCCCCGGGTGCGGTCGGCGCCGCGCCTGGCGGGCCGCTCGCACAACAACTATCCCCACCTGGTCGCGGCGCGGGCGGGACTGCGCCTGACCGATGTCACCAGCAGCGGGGCGACCTGCGATCACATCCTGCGCCAGGCCCAGTACGGCCAGCCACCGCAGGTGCACGCGGTCGGCGCGGGCACGGATCTGGTGACGCTCACCGTCGGCGGCAACGATGTCGGCCTCATCCAATACCGGCTCGCGCGCCGATTACCCCTGCCGGCGCGGTTGCTGCCGCCCATCGCCCGCCTCGGCGACGAGACCGGAGTCAACCACCGGCTGCACACGATCGAACAACGGCTGATCGAGGTGCTGGAGGCGATCGCCGATCGCGCGCCCAGGGCCAAGGTGCTGGTGGTGAACTACCCGTCGATCGTCGGGCCCGGCTCCCCCGCCGACACCCCCGTCGACCGCAACTTCCGGCATTTCTCCGAAGCCCTTGCCGCGCACACCGCCTCGGCCGCCGCCCGGGCGGGCGCGGACCTCATCGACGCGCGCACGCCCAGCCTCGACCATCCCGCCGGGAGCCCGTCGGCCTGGACGGTCGACGCCTACGTGCCGCTGCCGGGCCGCCCGCATCCGGCCTTCCCCTGTCACCCCACCGCGGCGGGAATGGCCGCGGTCGCCGAACTCGTCCTGGCCCGGCTGGCAACGACGCCGCCACCAGGCGAATCCGCGGACGAGGCCTAGCGCACTACTCCCCCAGACCCGCGGTGCGATAAACGGCGGGGTGAGTCACCATCGCCTGCGCGGCGGCCGTCGCTGCGGACAACGCCCAGCGCCGCAACGAATTCACCAGCGGCCCAGACAATTTTGCGGATTCGACCAGATCCTCGCGGGTGGCTGCCAGGTGCCGGACCCCGGTCAGTAGCCGCAGCGCCGACGTCGGCGGCCGGCCCGCTTCCCGCGCCCGTAATGCCGTGTACTCCTCCAGCAACGGCCGCATCCGGCGGTGCGCTCGCCCCGCGGGCAGCCAGCTCGCCAGACGCGCCGCCAGCCGGACCCACACCGGAATCCGGTACGGCCGCAGGCCCGTCGCGACGATCAGGCGGGCGAACAGCACGGAATTGGCGTCCGCCTCGGTGACCGATACCAGCGTGGCGCGCGTGAGATCGTCGACCTCCGAACCCGACTCGATCACCTCGCACAGCCACAGCAGCGACAGTATCGACTGCGCGCACATGCCCATGCCGAGCAGGAGCAGGAGTTCGCGGCGGCTGAGTCCGCGCCGCTGGGCAGGATCCAGACGGCGCCACAACCAGCACCCGTACGGCCATATGCGCTGCCGCGCAAGACGATCCAGGCCCAGCACGGCCTGAGAGTACCGATCGAAATCGTAGTCGCCGCCGGACATCGTTGTCCCTCACGAGCTTTGGCCGAACTGTGGGCCGATACCGGCGGCCCCCGACGAACCGCCCGTTCGGCATCTATCGACGAGTGTGAGCGCCAACAGTCCGGCTGTCAACGCGCGAGCGGCGAGTTGGTCGCTCGGCCTCCGGCCAGGACTCGGGTCAGTTCCAGAGCACCGCGACGCACACGTTCGCGATCGCCAGCCAGCCCGCGGCGTGCGGCATCCACGCAATCGTCTTGCCCCGCTTGGCATCCGCGCGCGCGACCTCGGCCAGCCCGGCGACCACGACCGCGATCGCGAGCTTGACGATGATCTTCGCCACGTCCAGGTGCTTGTCCAGCGAATGGATGCCGTCGGCCATGCCGACCAGCACCAGCCCGGTGACGATCTGCGCCCGCGCGCCCCACACCATGACCTCGGACACCTGCGACCGCGAGGCGGCGTATCCGCCGATGATCGCCGCCAGGCCCAGCAGGTGCGTGACGAGCACCAGGTTGAAGACGAATGTCATATCTGCAGAGCGTACTTCATCACGGGTATCGTCAACGACACACGGTAGTAGAAATGTCCGGCGACATCCGGACACACAGGAGATGCACACCCGATACGCAGATCGATCCCACGCTGAGCTCGTAGCATTCGGTTGCGAAGTCGGAAGTTTTCCGGACTACCGAGGCAGGCAGATGACACACGAGGACAGCGCCGAGCACGGTGGCCCGGCGCCGGACATCCCTCCCTCCGGGGCGCCCGCAGCACCGGGTGCCACGACCCCAATCCCCGCGGCTCCGCACCCGGACGCGGCGACGGCGCAGTTGCACGAGCCGACCGAGTCACCGACGCCACCCAGCCCTTGGCCCGCTCCGCCGGAGCCCGTGGGTGCGGCCCCTATCCCCCCGCCACCGGCTGCGGCGAATACGACGGCCGAGTCATCCGGATCGGCGCGGGGCATATCCCGTCGCGCGCGACTCGGGGCACGATGGCGCCACTCACTGCCGTTACGCATCGCCACCGCGGTGGTGGTGGCGCTGCTGATAGGCGGCATCGGATTCGCGGCGGGCACCGCGTTCTCCGGCGGTGACGGCGGGCACCATGCCCACCACGACGTCAACGCGAACCACCCGTTCTGGCAGAACCACGAGGGCTGGATCCACCGCGGCGAACACCTCCGCCACCGCCTGCGCCTGACCCCGGCCGCGCCGTCGGCCAACCCGGCCCCGGCCTCCGTTCCGGCGCACCCGAACTGAACCGGGCGCCGGGCCTATTTGCTCGCGGCGGCGATGTTCACCATCCAGCCGATGCCGAACTTGTCCTGGCACATCCCGAATTCGTCGCCCCACATCTGCTTCTCCAGCGGCAGGCTCACCGTCCCGCCCGCGGCGAGGCGGTCCCACCAGCCGCGCAACGCACCGGCGTCGTCGCCGCTGAGGCTGATGGTGATGCTGCTGCCCGGTCGGTACTCCATGCCCGGCGGGGTGTCCGCGGCCATCAGCGTGAACCCGTCCGAGGTCTCCAGCATGCCGTGCATGATCAGTTCCGCGCCCGGGGCCTGCTTGTCGCCGAGGTCGCCGAAGGTGGACAGGGTCAGGGTGCCGCCGAACACCTCCCGATAGAACTCCATCGCCGGGCGGGCCGTGTCCGCGAAGTTGATATAAGGGTTGAGACGTGAAGCCATGGGAATCCTCCTCGAGTCGGGTCACAAGGGGACGTCGAGCAGTCGCCCCTGCAGGCTAATCCCCGCCCGCTCCGCCCGGACCGATATCGGCTCGAATATGCGTTTCGCGGTATTGCACCCCGGGTAACCATCGCGAAGTGGCTCTCTTCGTCCGTGCGCTGCTGCAACTTGTGCGGGGGCGGGCGGGGCGGATGTCTGGTTGGACGGCTAGGAGAAGAGGGTGGCGGTTGTACTCGTGCTGCGCGCACGTGGACTGGGTGACCTACTCACCGCGGTCCCGGCACTTCGCGCGCTACGCCGAGCCAGGCCACACGACCACATCGTGCTGGCGGCTCCGCACCGGCTCAAGCCGATCGTCGACCTGATCACCTCGGTCGACGACATGGTGCCGGCCGCGGATCCGGAGAGCATGCGCTGGGACGGCGAGCCGCCCGCACTCGCGGTCAACCTGCACGGATCCGGGGCCGAGGGCATCGTCGAGCTGGCCAAGACCCAACCCACCCGCATCCTCACCTATCGCAATCCGGCATTCCCGGACCTGGAAGGCCCCGAGTGGCAGTCCGATATGCACGAGGTCGAGCGCTGGTGCCATCTGCTCGAGTCGGCCGGGATCAGCGCCGACAGCCGCAACCTCGGCCTGGTGCCACCGGTCGCGACCACCTACCACCGCGACTGTGTCGTGGTGCACATCGGCGCGGGCGCGGCGGCGCGGCGCTGGCCGCCCGAGCGGTTCGCCGCGGTGGTACGGCATCTGCTGGTGCAGGGCCGGGAGGTGGTACTGACCGCCGACGAATTCGAACGCGATACCGCGCTGTCCATCGCCGCGCGCGCCGGGCTGGCCCTGGGGCAGGTGCTGGCCGGGCAGCAGAATCTCATCGAACTCTCCGCCACCGTGGCCGAGGCAGCGCTGGTGGTGTGCGGCGACACCGGGGTCGCCCATCTGGCCACCGCCTTCGGCACCCGCACGGTGCTGCTGTTCGGGCCCACCTCGCCCAGCCGCAACGGGCCGCCGCCGCATCTGCTGGGCAGGCACGTGGTGCTGTGGGCGGGCCACACCGGCGATCACGACGGGGACTCCCCCGATCCCGGCCTGCTCGAGATCACGGTGCCCGATGTCGTCGAGGCGATCGACCGGCAGCTACGCAAGCGGTCCTGGCCGGGCACCGGCATCAACGGCCGGCGCACCACGTATCGTCGCGTCGGTTGACCCCGCCGCCCGCGAAACCGCGCGGCGCCCCGGAGACCGGCATGTGGTGCGGCATAGCACCATCGAAACACCCTTAGTACCAGAGTATTACGTGCGGACCCCACCCGCGGGGGACGTGCGGGCCGACCGCCCGGCCATAGCGTCGGCCCATGACCACAACCGCCGTCCCCACCACCACCGCGCGGCGCATGCATCGGCCGCTGCTCGTCACCGCCGGCGCGATGGCCGCACTCGTGCTGTGCTGCCTCTTCGCAGCGCTCGTCGACCATCGACAGCTCGAGCACGAATCCGTCTGGCTCAAACCGGCGAAGTTCGGGCTCGCCTTCGCCCTCTACACTCTCACGCTCGCCTGGCTGTTGTCGTTCCCGCACAAGGGATCCCGCATCACCTGGTGGCTGGGCTGCGCGTTCGCCACCACCGCGTTCGTCGATGTCGGCTTCATCGTGCTGCAGGCCGCACGCGGCACGTACAGCCACTTCAGCCACGAGGCCGACCCGGTGAACTCGATCGGCCAGATCGTCTTCACCTCCGGCGTTCCCGGGCTGTTCCTGGCGAATCTCGGTATCGCCCTGATCCTTTCGTGGCAGCGGATCACGGATCGCCCCACCACCAGGGCGATTCACGCCGGGCTGGCGATCGCCGTCCTCGGAATGGCGCTGGGGTATCTGATGGGATTCACCGGCGGCCAGACCGAGCGCGACGCCGCCGGGCACGTCGTTCCGCTCGCGGCCGGACACACCGTGCTGCACCACCCCGCCGCCACCCGCGACGGCGTCGGCGACATGCCGGTCGTGCACTGGAGCACGATCGGCGGAGATCTGCGCATCCCGCACTTCGTCGGCCTGCACGGAATACAGGTGCTGATCGTGACCGCCCTCGCACTCGGCGCGGTGGCGCGCCGCCATCCGTGGCTTACCGAACGGGTGCGCGCCCGGCTGATCGGCATCCTGGCCCTCGGGTACGCGGGGCTGGTCGCGCTGCTGCTGTGGCAGGCGCTGCGGGCCCAGCCGCTGATTCATCCGGATGCGCGGACGCTGCTTGCCCTCGCGGGTCTGGTGACGGTCAGCGCGGTCAGCGCGGCGGCGGTCGTGCTCACCGCGCGGCGGTCGGCCGGGAGCCCCGCGATCGCACCCGATCCTGCTCTCGCGCACCCGCGGCCGGCCGCTACCCGCTCGGCGTGAGGCGACGCTCGGGCATTGCGGCGATCGCCGCCCCTCGTGCCGCCGGTGCACCCGCATCGGCGGCACGATCCGTCACCGGAAGCGCTCGGCGTCCTTGGTCAGCCGGACGAGGGTGGTCGTGAGCTCGACCAGCTCGGCCTGGTCCGCCCCCTCGGCGACGGCCGTCGCCACATCCTCGGCGGCGCAGCGCGCGGCGAACCAGCGATCGGCCAGATCCGTGGCCTCCTGCGCGCTGAGCACCACCGAATCGTCCGGAATCCCGGTGCCCTCGAGCCCCTTGCGGTGCTCGTAGGCCCGCTGGCGGCAGGACTGGCGGCAATACCGGCGGCGGCGCCCCACCTCGGAATCGGCAATCTCCCGTCCGCACCAGGAACAGGACGACAGCACACGTCGCGACATGACCCGACACCCTAACGGGCGCGGCGGGAGCGCCGCGCGGGGCACGCCAGAATTCCCCGCTCGAGGCGCGGAAAATCACTTCGCGGTCTCCTGCGTAGCGCCCACCCGGGTGGGTAATCCTGTTCCGAAGCCGACGCATTTCCGGTGATCAATGCCACCGGAGTAATATGACGGGGTTGACCGTCGCCGGGAACCGATTCGGGACATGGCGCGTTTACATGTCAGTAGGACGTTGCCGACAGGCTAGAGAGGACCGCACACCATGGCAGATCGCGTACTCCGAGGCAGCCGACTCGGAGCGGTGAGCTACGAGACCGACCGGGACCACGATTTGGCGCCGCGTCGGGTGGCGCGGTACCGGACCGACAACGGCGAGGAATTCGATGTTCCGTTCGCCGACGATGCCGAGATTCCGCCCACGTGGCTGTGCCGCAACGGTCAGGAGGGCATCCTGATCGAGGGCACCAGCCAGGAGCCCAAGAAGGTCAAGCCGCCGCGCACACACTGGGACATGCTGCTCGAACGCCGCTCCAAGGAGGAGCTCGAGGAGCTGCTGACCGAGCGGCTGGAGCTGCTGAAGACCCGCCGCGGGCGGTAGCCGAACGGTCGAAAAGCCGCATTCACCTCGGGGTGAATGCGGCTTTTTCGTGCGCCGCCCATACGACCGAGCCGTATTCACCGCCACGGGTGAATACGGCTCGGTCGGATGTGGATGCGGGCGGACCGGGTTCTCAGTGGCTGGCGACCTTGCGGTACTGCATGAGCGCCAACGGGACCGCGACGGCGAGGATCGCGACCGAGCACAGGATTGCGTATTCCACGCAGTGGTCGGCGGGCCAGCCGTGCGGGGTGCCGAAGGACGGCGGCGCGCCGTTACGGAACAGCTTGCGGCCCGCCGCCGACACCGCGGTGATCGGATTCCACTCCGCGACGGTGCGCAGCGGACCGGGCAGGGTCTCCGCGGAGATGAAGGCGGAGGAGATGAAGGTCAGCGGAAACATCCAGATCAGACCCGCGCTCTGGGCCACCTCCACGCTGGGCGAGACCAGCCCGGTCAGCGCGCCGACCCACGACATGGCGAAGGCGAACAGCAGAATCACCCCGAAAGCCATTGCTGCGCGGGCAATTCCGCCGTTGATATGCCAGCCGACCAGGTAACCGCAGGCGACCATCACCCCCAGCGAGAGCACGTTGACCGCCAGATCCGACAGCGTGCGGCCCATCAACACCGCCAGCCGCGACATCGGCAGGGTGCGCATCCGGTCGATGATGCCCTTCTGCAGATCGTTGGCCAGCCCGACGGTGGTGAAGGCGGCGTTGAAGGCCACCGTCTGGGTGAAGATTCCGGCCAGCAGGAATTCCCGGTACTGACTCCCGCCCAGCGAGGCGCCGAAAATGTAGGCGAACAGGGACACGAACATCAGCGGCTGGATCGTCGCGGTGACCAGCAGGGTCGGCACCCGCAGAATGGTGAGCAGATTCCGGTACGCGACGATGGCGCTGTCCCGGAACACCCGCACCGGCGCCGGGATCGACCGCCCGCGGGCAGCCGGATTCTCCGGCGCCGCAGCCGATTTCTCCGATTCCTCCGCGGACTCCGCCGGGGGCGCAAGCTCGGCCGAACTCACGACATGATCTCCTCTGCAACTTCGTCGTTTACGGGTTCGGCGGTGGCTGGGGTGCCCGGCTTGCCGGTCAGCGACAGGAATACGTCGTCGAGGCTGGGCCGGTGCACCTCGGCGTCGACCACGCAGAGACCGGCGTCGTCGAGGCGGCGCAGGGCCTCGACCATGGTGCGCGATCCGTCGCCCACCACCACCGACACCTGCTCGGTGCCCGGCTCGTGCGCGGGCTCGCCGACGCCCACCTCCGCCAGTACCTTCTTCGCCCGTTGCGGATCCTGTCCGGGGGCCAGCGTCACCGTCAGCCGGTCGCCGCCGATGGAGGTCTTCAGTTCCTCGGCGGACCCGCGGGCGATAACCCGGCCGCGATCGATCACCGTGATCCGATCGGCGAGCAGATCGGCCTCCTCGAGGTACTGGGTGGTGAGCAGGACGGTGGTGCCATCGTCGACCAGATCGCCGATCACGCCCCACATGTCCAGGCGGCCGCGGGGATCCAAACCCGTTGTCGGCTCGTCCAATACGACCACCTCGGGGCGCGCCACCAACGCGCCCGCAAGGTCCAGCCGGCGTGCCATGCCGCCGGAATACGTGCCCGCGCGCCGGCCCGCGGCGTACTCGAGCCCCAGCGCGGCGAGCAACTCCTCCGCCCGGGCCGCGGACTGCCGATGCGACAGCCCGTACAGCCGCGCGACCATCCGCAGATTCTCGAATCCGGATAGATTCGCATCGACCGCCGCGTACTGCCCGGACAGCCCGATGCGGGTGCGCGCCCGCGACGGATCGTGCAGTACGTCCACCCCCGCCACGTGCACCGTGCCCGCGGTCGGCCGCAGCAGCGTGGTCACGATGCGCACGGTCGTGGTCTTACCGGCGCCGTTCGGGCCCAGTAGCCCCATCACCGTGCCGCACGGGATCTCCATATCGATTCCGTCCAGGACGCGGACCCGGCCGTACTGCTTGACCAGCCCGGCGACCTCCACCGCCAGCGTCACCGTGTTTCCTTCCTGTCGAGGACGCGAACCCGGCCGCTGGGCCCGGCCACGCCGGCGGTCTCCAGCCGCTCCCGCAGCACCGGGCCGATCACGGCCAGCGCCTCCGGCGTCGTCATGCCCGAATGCCTGCAGCGCACTTTCTGATCGTGGATCGCGCCGGTCACGTACGGCTCCCACGCCTGCGCGCAGCGGGTCGGGTCGGCCCGGTTGATCTCGTCCTCGGCGGCGGTGAAGAAGGTCAGGTCACCGTCGAAGACGCGGGGCCGGAAGCCGTGCGCGAGCACCGCGCCGTGGGCGTAGCCGGTGTAGAGCCGTTGCAGATGTTCCACCGTCAGTGCCGCGAACGGGCCGGGCCGGTTGCGCAGCAGCTCCGCGGCATCCTGGAGGGTCAGGCGCGGATCCACCGCATTGTCTCCGCCGAGCAGGTCGCTGCCGAATTCTCCGATGATCTCGGCGACGCCGGGGATAGCGTGCTCGAGCCACTCGTCCGAGAGGCGATAGCTGTCCATCATCGCCAGCAGCGCCACCTGCTCGCCCGCCTCCTGCAGCTGCACCGCCATCTCGTGCGCGATCAGCCCGCCCAGCGACCAGCCCAGCAGATGGTACGGCCCCTCCGGCTGCACCGATTTGATCTGTGCCACATAGTTCTTCGCCGCGGCGACGAGGGTTCCGTGCTCGTCCGCGCCCGTCACGTGCGGCGCCTGCAGCCCGTACACCGGCCGATCGCCCGGCAACTGCGCCAGCAGCCCGGCATAGCACCAGGACAGCCCGATCGCCGGGTGGACGCAGAACAGCGGCGGCGGGGTGTCACCCCGCCCGGCGCCCGGCTTCCGGATCGCCAGCAGCGGTTCCAGCGCCGCGGTCAGCGCCTCCCCCGCGTCGGCGTCCAGGCGCCGCGCGATGGCCGCGGGCGTGGAGTCGCCGAACATCAGCTGCACCGGCATCTCGATGCCCGCGGAACGCAACTGCGACACCACCTTGGTGGCCAGCAGCGAATTGCCGCCGAGCTCGAAGAATCCGTCGTCTACACCCACCTGCTCGACCCCGAGGGCCTCGGCGAAGGCCGCGCACAGCGCGCGTTCGGCCGGGGTGGACGGCGCTCGGTAGTCGTGCTCGGCGCCGAACAACGGTTTCGGCAACAACCGCCGATCCAGCTTGCCGACGGGTGTGAGGGGCAGCCGGTCCAGCAGCATGATCGACTGCGGCACCATGTAATTCGGTACCAGGTCGCCCAGGTGCGCGGCCAGCTCCGCGGCGGTCGGGGTCGTGCCCTCGACCGGCTTCACATACGACACCAGCGCCGTGGCCCCGGCGGGGGTCGGCAGGCCCATCGTGCACGAGAACTCCACCGCCGCATGCCGTGCCAGCGCGGAGTCGATCTCGCCGAGCTCGATGCGGAACCCGCGGATCTTCACCTGGTGATCGCTGCGGCCCACGTACTCCAGTTCGTGCCGCCGCTCGCGCTCACACCAGCGCACCAGATCGCCCGTTCGGTACATCCGCTCACCGGGCTTGCCGAACGGGCTCGCCACGAATCGCTGCGCGGTCAGCCCGGGCCGGTGCAGATAGCCTCGGGCCAGCGCCGGCCCGGCCAGGTGCAGCTCACCGGTGACCCCGACCGGGGAGGGGTGCAGGCGCGCGTCCAGCGCGACCGCGCCCACCCCGCGGATGGGACTGCCGATCGCGATCGGCCCGCCGGGCGACAGGGACTTGGAGATGATCGTGACGATGGTGGTCTCGGTGGGGCCGTATACGTTGTAGAGCTTGCGCGAGGCCGCGTCCGCCGTCCAGCGGTTCACCAGGTCGGGCGGGAGAGCCTCGCCGCCGACCATGATGTGCCGCAGGTCGGTGTTCCCGGACGGATCCACCGTGCCCAGGGCCGAGGTGGTGATGAAGGCGTGGGTGATGCGCTCCTCGATCAGCACCCGCGCCAGCTCCGCCCCGCCGTACACCCCGGGCGGTGTGATGACCAGGGTGCCGGCGCCGCCCAGGGCCAGCAGCAGATCCAGCATCGCCGCGTCGAAACTCGGTGTGGCGAAATGCAGTACGCGGGCGCCGGGCCCGACCTCGAAGCGCTGCGCGGTCTCGGCTGCGAAGTTCGACAGGCCGCCGTGGCTGACCACCACTCCCTTTGGGGTACCGGTCGATCCGGAGGTGTAGATCACGTAGGCCGGATTGTCCATCCGCAGCTCGCGCACGCGCTCGTCCGGGGTGATCGGCGCGTCCGAGGTGTTCAGCACCCGCCGCCGGAACGAGGGCGCGTCCAGCACCGTCCAATTCGCCCCGTCCGGCATCCGTTCGCGATAGGACGCCAGCGTAATGCCCACGGCCGCACCGGAATCGATCAGCATGTGGGTGATGCGGTGCTCGGGGTAGCCGGGATCGACCGGCACGAAGGCCGCGCCCGCCTTGGCCACGGCGAGGGTCACCGCGACCGATTCCGCCGATCGCGGAATTCCCAGTGCCACCAGTGTTTCCGGTCCGACACCGGAACCGATCAGCACCCGCGCCAGCCGATTGGTCCAGCGGTCCAGGGCGTCGTAGGTGATCTGGGTGCCGCCACCGCGCAGCGCCACTGCCTTCGGATTCACGGCCACCGCCGCGGCGAACACCTCCGGGAAGGTCAGCGGCCGGCCCGGATTCGCGCCGCGGACCGGCGCCAGCGAGGACCACTCCACCGGCTCGAGCCACTCCAGATCGCCCACGGGCGTGATCGGGCTCGCCGCCGCCGCGGTCATCAGCCGCGCCAGGCGGTTGCCCAGCCGGGCCGCGGTGGGCGCGTCGAACAGGTCCCGGGCGTAGTTCACCGCGACGGCGATGCCGTTCGGGACCCGATCGCCGTCCTCGGATACAGCCCAGGATTCGGTGATCGTGAACTGCAGGTCGAACTTCGCGATGCCCGGATCGGCGCCGCACGCCTCGATGCTCAGGTCCGGCAGCTCGAGCACCCGGATGGGCTCGTTGCGCACCGACAGCATCACCTGGAACAGCGGGTGATGCGACTGCGAGCGGGCCGGATTGAGCACCTCGACCAGGCGCTCGAACGGCACGTCGGCGTGCGCGAACGCCTCCAGGTCGGTCTCGCGGACCGCGCGCACCAGTTCGGCGAACGAGGCGCCCGGATCGATCCTGTTGCGCAGCACCAGGGTTCCGACGAACATGCCGACCAGCCCGTCCAGCGCCGGATCCCCGCGCCCGGCGATCGGCGTGCCGACCGGGATGTCGTCGACGCCGGTGATCCGATGCAGCAGCGTGGCCAGCGCGGCGTGCAGCACCATGAACATGGTGACACCGTGCTGCGCGGCCAGGGCCCGCAGCTCGCGGTGGGTCAGCGCGTCGATGGTGCACTCGACCGTGCCGCCGCGGTAACTGGGCACCGGCGGGCGCGGGCGGTCCGCGGGCACGGCCAGCAGTTCCGGCAGGCCGTCCAGCGCGATGCGCCAGTAGTCCAGCTGCCGGCTGATCGTCGAGTCCGGGTCGTCCTCGCTGCCGAGCGTATCCGCCTGCCACAGCGTGTAATCCGCGTACTGAACGGGCAGCTCGGACCACTGCGGGGCCTGTCCGTCCAGGTGGGCGCTGTAGGCCACCGCAACATCCGCCGCCAGCGGCTCGAGGGACCAGCCGTCCATGGCGATGTGGTGCACCACCAGAACCAGCACGTGATCATCGCCGGCCGGAGCCTCGGCAGTCGAGGCAACGACGGCATCGGTGATCCGCAGTAGGTGGGCGCGCAGCGGAACGGTCGTCGCGAGATCGAAACCCGGTGCCGCGACGCGGTGTATCCACTCCTCGATCTCGGATTCGGCGATATCATTCGCCCCGAGCGTGATCGCCGCGGCGTCCGGCTCGAGCACCCGCTGGAACGGCACGCCCTCGAGTTCGCCGAAGACGGTGCGCAGGGTCTCGTGCCGGGACTGCACCGCGTGCAGGGCCGCGCGCAATGCGTCGACATCCAGCGCACCGCGCAGCCGCAGCGCGACCGGCACGTTGTACACCCCGTCGACCTCGCCCGCCCCGGATGCGTTGAACCGGTTCAGGAACCACAGCCTGCGCTGCGCCGCCGACAGCGGCACCCGGTGCGGCCGGCGGCGCCGTTCCAGCCGCGGCGCATCGTCGTCCGCCGGACCGCCACGGCCCTCGAGCCGCGCGGCCAATTCGGCGACCGTGGGCTCGGCGAAGACCGTGCGCACCTCCAGCCGGATCCCGGTCGCCGCTGCCAGTCGGGACACCAATTGCGTTGCCAGCAGCGAATTTCCACCGATCTCGAAGAAGCTGTCGGCGGCACCCACCGTGTCGGCGCCGATCAGTTCGGCCATCACCTCCGCGACCAGTCGTTCGGCCTCGGTCTGCGGCGCCCGCGCCACGGTCACCACCGGCTCGGGCTCCGGCAGGGCGGCGCGGTCCAGCTTGCCGACCGGGGTGAGCGGGATGCGATCGAGCACCGTCAGGCTGCTCGGAACCATGTGCGCCGGAAGACGTTCGGCGACATGGGCGCGCACCGCGGCGGTGTCCACCGCACCCTCCCTGGCGCCGGCCTCCGGTCCCGCGTGGGGCAGCACGTACGACACGATGCGCTGCGCCCCAGCGATCTCCCGAACCTCGGTGTGCGCGAAGCGGATCGCCGGATGCGCGGTGAGCGCCTCGGTGATCTCGCCCAGCTCGATCCGGAAGCCGCGCAGCTTCACCTGGTCGTCGCCGCGGCCCAGGTAGACGATCTCGCCGCGGTCGTTCCAGCGCACCACATCGCCGGTGCGGTACAGCCGCGCGCCCTCGGGCCCGAACGGATCGGCCACGAAACGGGCCGCGGTGAGCCCGAAGCGGTCGAGGTAGCCGCGCGCGACCCCCTGGCCGCCCAGGTACAGCTCGCCGGGCACCCCGACCGGCACCGGGCGCAGCCGGTCGTCGAGGATCAGCGCCCGCGCGCCCCGCACCAGCGTCCCGATGGTCACCGCCGCGCCCGGCCGCAGCGGGCCCGCAAGCGTGATGACCACCGTCGTCTCGGTCGGGCCGTAGCCGTTGAACAGCATCCGGTCCGCGCCCCAGCGCGCGACCAGTTCGGGGCCCAGCGCCTCGCCGCCGAGGGTCAGCGCGGTGAGATGCGGCAGCGGCCAGCGATCGCGATCGATGGTCGCCAGCGCCGCCGGGGTGAGGAAGGTATGGCTGATCCGTTCCCGGTCCATCAGCGCGGCCAGTTCGTCGCCGCCGTAGATATCGGGCGGGCAGATGACCATCGTGGCGCCCGCACCGATGGCCAGCAGCAGATCGTAGATCGCCGCATCGAAGCTCGGCGTCGCGAAATGCAGTGTGCGCGAACCGCGCTCGACGCACATCCGGTCGCGGATCTCGTCGCCGAGGTTGGACAGCCCGCCGTGGGTCACGGCCACGCCCTTCGGCTTTCCGGTGGACCCCGAGGTGTAGATGATGTAGGCCAGATTCGTGGTCCACACCGTGCGCACCCGGTCGGCGTCGGTGACGGTGCCGGCGTCGCTCGCCTCTATCTCGGCCAGCACGTCCTCGTCGTCCAGCAGGATCCAGTCGGTGTGGTGACCGCCGATTCCGGCCTGCCGCAACCGTTCCGCGTGCACACCGAGGGTGACACCGGCCCAGCAGCCGGAGTCGGTGAGCATGTGCCGCACTCGATCGACCGGGTAGTTCGGATCGACCGGCACGAATGCGGCACCGGTCTTGGTGACCGCCAGCATGGTCAGCACCGACTCGATCGACCGCGTCAGGCCCAGTGCCACGCGGTCGCCCGCGCCCAGGCCGCGCCGGATGAGTGTGCGCGCCAACCGGTTCGAATACTCGTCCAGCTCGGCGTAGCTGAGCTCGGTCTCACCCGAGCGCACGGCGGTGCGGTCGGGATGCAGGTGGGCGGTGGCGGTGAAATAGTTGGCCAGGCTGCACTGCGGGGTGGGCACCGGGCCGCGCGCGGGCGTCAACCGGGTCCGCTCGGATTCGGTGCGGGCGTCGATGTCGCGGATGCGGATCTGCGGATCCGCGGTGACCGCGGTCAGCACCAGCACCAGTCGCTCGGCCAGCGTCCGCACCGTGCCTTCATCGAAAAGTTCAGCGGCGTAAAGGAATTCGAAATCACCCGGGACGTCCCCGCCCAGCGCGACCCGCAGTTCCAGATCGAACTTGGCCAGCGCGATATCCAGTTCCTCCGCGTGCAGCGCCAGGCCCGGCAGCCGCAGCACGGGCACCGGCCCGTCCTGCACGGTCAGCGCGACCTGCAGCGGCGGGCGGATCCGCGCGTCCTTGCCCCGGTGCACCTCGGCCACCACCGCCTCGAATGGCAGATCAGCGTGCGCCATCGCGGCGAGCTCGCCGTCCCGGTCCGCCAGCAGTTGCTCGGCGAACGCGCGGTCCGGGTCGACATCCGAGCGCAACGCCAGGGTGTTGACGAACATGCCGACGAGTTCGTCGAGTTGGGTGTCCGTGCGGCCGGCCACCGGCGTGCCCACCACGACGTCCCGGCCGCCGGTGATCGCGCGCAGCAGCACCGCCAGGGCCGAGCGCAGCAC
Source organism: Nocardia albiluteola (assembly GCF_018860155.1). Classification (GTDB taxonomy): domain Bacteria; phylum Actinomycetota; class Actinomycetes; order Mycobacteriales; family Mycobacteriaceae; genus Nocardia; species Nocardia albiluteola. The sequence continues at coordinate 338,773 of NZ_JAHKNI010000003.1, read as the reverse complement.
CATGAACGCGCTCACACCGTGTGCGCGGGCCGCCTCGTCCAGGCGCCGCCGTACCTCCTCGGGCACCGCGAATCGCACCGAACCGGCGTGCTGGGACGGACTTTCCGGCCGCGGCCGGTCGTACGGCAGCGGCAGTTCCTCGGGCAGATCGGCGAGGGCATCGCGCCAGAAGCGCAACTGGGCGGCCGCGACGCTGGCCGGATCGTCCTGATCACCGATCCAATCCCGTTGCCACAGACTGAAATCCGCGTACTGCACCGGCAGCGGCGCCCAGGTCGGCGCGGCGCCGCCGCAACGGGCAGCATAGGCCACCGCGAGATCGCGGGTCAGCGGGATCAGCGACCACCCGTCCGCGGCAATGTGATGCAGCACGATGCCCAGCGCGTACCGCTCGGGGCCGGTGCGCAGCAACATCATCCGGACGGGGATCTCACGGGCCAGGTCGAATCCGCGCCGGGCCAGGTCCCGCAGCGCCAGCGCGGCGCCCTCCTCGTCGGTGGCGACGGGCTCGAGCACCGGCATGCACCGGTGCGCATCGAGCACGACCTGATAGGCCCCGCTGCGATCCTCCGGGAAGATCGTGCGCAACACCTCGTGCCGCGTGATGAGGTCCGCGATGCCCGACCGCAGCGCCGCGATGTCCGGATCGCCGTCGATTCGTATCACGAATGCGATGTTGTAGGCACTGGATTCGGGAGAATAGCGGTTGAGGAACCAGACCCGCTGCTGCGGCAGCGACAAGGGGATGCGTCCCGGACGCGGGGTGTGTGCAGCCAGCGCCGCCCGCTGCGTCCGGGGCGCTTCCGTCAGGCGTACCGCAACCCCGGCCACGGTCGGCGCCTCGAAGATCGCGCGCACCGGCAGGTCGACACCGAATTCGGCGTGCAGCGCCACGGTGAGCCGGGTAGCCAGCAGTGAGTTGCCACCGGCCTCGAAGAAGCTGTCCTCCACGCCCGGCATCGGATGCCCCAGCACCGTGCCGAAGACCTGCGCGACCTGCCGCTCCAGTGCGGTGCCCGGGGCGCGCGAGGCGCTCCCGGACGCGAAGACGGGCTCCGGCAACGCCTTTCGGTCCAGTTTGCCCGAGGGCGTCATCGGCACCTCGTCGATGACGGTGATCGCGGCCGGAACCATGTAGGCGGGCAGCTGCTGCCGAGCGGCCTCGAGCACCGCGCCGGTGTCGATCTTGCCCTCGGCGGCGAGATACGAAGCCAGGCGCTGGTTTCCGTGCTCGCCGGTGTGCACCACGGTCAGCGCGAATCGCACGCCCGGCTGCGCGCGCAGTACGTGGTCGATCTCGCGCAGTTCGATGCGGAACCCGCGGATCTTCACCTGATCGTCCGCGCGGCCCAGGAACCGAAGCTGCCCCGAGGAGTCGGCGACCACGAGATCGCCCGTGCGGTACATCCTTTCGCCGCGGCGGCCGTGCGGGTTAGCCGGGAAGCGCTGTGCGGTCATGCCCTGCCGGCCCAGATAACCGCGCGCCAGCCCCGGCCCGGAGAGGTACAGCTCCCCCGGTACCCCGGGCGGTACCGGATGCAGCCGGGCGTCCAGCACGAACAGCCGCATACCACGGATCGGCAGGCCGATCGGCACGGCGCTGCCGGCGACCATCGGGCCGGTCGCGGTCGCGGCGACGGTCGCCTCCGAGGGGCCGTACATGTTGTGCATGCGATGCGCGGCGGTCCACGTGGTGACCAGTTCCTCGGGGCACGCGTCGCCGCCGACGATAACGGCCTCGAGCTCGTCCAGGCCCTCCGGCGGCACCGTGGCCAGCGCGGCCGGGGTGATGAACGCATGGGTCACCCGCTCGGTGCGCAGCAGCCGCGCCAGTTCCGCGCCACCGTAAAGCCCCGCCGGGGCGACCACGATGGTGGCGCCCGCCGCGAAGCCCAGCAGCAGCTCCAGCACCGAGGCATCGAAGGACGGCGACGAGAAGTGCAGCGTGCGTGCGGAATCGGTGACGCCGAACAGATGCATCTGCTCGTGCGCCAGCGAGGCCAGACCGGCGTGGGTGACCACCACGGCCTTGGGCGTGCCGGTCGAGCCGGAGGTGTAGATCAGATAGGCCGGATGGCATACGCGCATCGGATAATGGCGGTCGGCGTCGGTCACCGGGGTGGACGGCCGGCGCCCGGTCTCGGCGGCCAGTTCCGGGGAGCCGACCAGCAGCCAGTCCACGTAGCGCTTGCGGTGCCGCCCCCCGCGCACCGGCCAATCCGGCAGTGCCGCATGGGATTGCGCGTCCGTCAGCCCCAGCATCGCGCCGGAGTCGATGAGCATGTGCGCGATCCGATCGGCCGGATAGCCCGGATCCACCGGCACGTAGGCGGCGCCGGTCTTGGCGACGGCCCACACCGCGGTGATCGAGTCCAGCCCGCGCGGCAGCGCCACCGCGACGACCACCTCGGGCCCCGCGCCGTGCCCGATCAGCACGCGCGCGAGCCGGTTCGAGGCCTCGTCGAGCTCGCGGTAGGTGGTGTCGTGGCCGAGGTAGCGCACCGCGACCGCCTCGGGCAGCCGCTCCGCGGTCTCGGTCAGCAGGCGCGCGAGGGTGATCGCCGGTTCGCCCGGGGCCCCCGTGATCGGCACCAGCCTGCCGGTCTCGCGGGCATCCAGGATGCTCAGGTCGCCGACGGGCACGCTCGGCGCGGCCGCCGCGGCGGTGACCAGCCGCACGAAGCGCTGCGCGATGGCCGTTACCGTCGCCTCGTCGAAAACATCCGTCGCGTAACCGAATTCGGCCGCCAGCGGGCCGTCGGTGGCGTCGTCGGCCTCCTGCACGGTCAGCTGCAGATCGAACTTGGCGATGCCCGTGTCCATCGGCGCCACCCGAGCCTCGGTGCCGGGCACGGTGATTCGCAACTCGGGGGTGTTCTCGTAGGACAGCATCACCTGGAACAGCGGATGCCGCCCGGCGTCGCGCGTGGGATTGACCGCCTCGACCAGGCGCTCGAACGGCACATCGGCATTGGCGAAGGCGTCCAGGTCGGTCTCGCGCACCCGGTCGAGCAGCGCGGCGAATCCGGCGGCCGGATCGACCTCGGTGCGCAGCACCAGCGTATTGACGAACATGCCGACCAGATCGTCCAGAGCCGGATCCGACCGTCCGGCGATCGGGGTGCCGATCGCGATGTCGGTGGTGTTGCACAACCGCGACAGCAGCACCACCAGGCACGCATGCAGCACCATGAAGGTGCTCACGCCGCGCTCGGCCGCCAGCGCGGCCACCGCGCGACGGGTGGCGGCCGGGATCGTGAAGCCCACGCGGGCGCCCTCGGCAGCGCGCTGCAGCGGGCGCGGGCGATCCAGCGGCAGATCCAGCTGATCGGGCAGATCGGCCAGCGCAGCGCGCCAGTAGCTCAGTTGCTGCCCCAGCGCGCTGGCCGGATCGTCCTCGTCGCCCAGCAGTTCGCGCTGCCAGAGCGCGAAATCGGCGTACTGCACCGGCAGCGGGGCCCATCGCGGCGCCTGTCCGGCGGCACGCGCGGCAATCGCGGTCATCAGGTCGCGGGCCAGCGGCGCGATCGACCAGCCGTCGCCGCAGATGTGGTGCAGCACAACGAGAAAGACATAGCTGTCCGGACCGGTAGCGTACAGCGCGACCCGGATCGGCGCCTGGGTGCGCAGGTCGAAACCGTATCCGGCGTACTCGGCGGCCAGCGCCATCGCATCGGCGCCGGTGGCGTCGATGGGATCGGTGCTCAGCGGGATCTCCGCGGCCGGATGCACCACCTGCGTCGGCCCCTCGACCGAATCCGGGAAGGTGGTGCGCAAGCTCTCGTGCCGCTCGAGCACGTCCAGCAGCCCGGCGCGCAGCACCTGGGGATCCACCGTGCCGGTCAGCTCGACGGCCAGCGGCATGTTGTATGCGCCGGCGTGTTCGGCGAACCGGTTCAGGATCCACAGCCGCTGCTGTGCCAGCGACAGCGGAATGCGGTCCGGCCGCGGTCCGGCAACAAGTTTGGGCTGATCGGAGACGGCGTACCGAGAATCCAGACGAGTGGCGAGAGTGGCCACCGTGGCGGACTCGAACAGATCCCGGATGGACAGATCCGTGCCCAGCGAGCCGTTGATCCGTGCGACCGCCCTGGCCGCGGACAACGAGTTGCCCCCCAGGTCGAAGAAGCTCTCCTCCACGCCGATCTCGGTGTGGCCCAGGACCTCGATGAAGATCGCGGCCAGGCCGCGTTCCACCTCGGTGCGTGGCGCGGTGAGCGGCTGCCCGGAACGGTACGCACCGGCGGCGGGGGCGGGCAGGGCGCGGCGGTCGACCTTACCGTTGGAGCTCAGCGGTAGTTCGTCGAGCACGATCAGGTGCGCGGGGACCATATACCCGGGCAGGCTGTGGCGCAGTCCGTCGGCCACCTCCGCGGCGTCCAGCTCGGCGCCCGGGGTCGCCACCAGGTATCCGACGAGCTCATCGCCGCCGTGCGTGCTGTGCGCGACGCAGACCGCCCGTGCCACGCGCGGCTGCGCCAGCAGCGCCGCCTCGATCTCGCCGAGCTCGATGCGCAACCCTCGGATCTTCACCTGAAAGTCGCTGCGGCCCAGGTATTCCAGCACACCGGCGGCGGATGCGCGCCAGCGGACCAGATCTCCGGTGCGGTACATGCGGGCGCCGGGCGCGAACGGGCTGGCCACGAACCGGTCCGCACTCAGCCCCGCGCGGCCCAGATATCCGCGCGCCAGCTGCACACCCGCCAGATACAGCTCGCCCACCACACCGGGCGGGGCCGGACACAGGCGCTCATCGAGCACGTACACCTGGGTGTTCCAGATCGGCGCGCCGATCGGCACGGTGTCCTGTCCCGGGGCGCAGCGCCAGGACGTGACGTCGACCGCGGCCTCGGTGGGACCGTACAGGTTGTGCAACTCCACCGTCGAATGCGCAAGGGCGGCGTGGAATTCGCGTACCGTGGCGGCGGGCAGCGCCTCGCCGCTGCAGAACACCCGGCGCAGGCTCGTGCAGCCCCGGATATCGGTGTCGGTGACGAACACCGACAGCATCGACGGGACGAAATGCACCGTGGTGACCCCCTTCTCGGCGATCACCGCGGCGAGATAGGAGGGATCGCGATGGCCCTCGGGGGCGGCGACCACCAGCCGGGCCCCGATCTGCAAGGGCCAGAAGAACTCCCACACCGATACGTCGAAGGTGGCGGGGGTCTTCTGCAGTACCACATCACCCTCGTCGAGCGGATATTCGTGCTGCATCCAGCACAGCCGGTTCACGATCGCCGCATGCGAGACCCCGACGCCCTTGGGGCGGCCGGTGGAACCCGAGGTGAAGATCACGTACGCCAGATGATCCGGGCGCAGCGCGGCGCGGCGCTCGGCATCGGCGATCGGGCCGCCGCCGAAGCCGGACAGCTCGGCGGTATCGATGTCCATGCGCGCGGTGGCGGCGGGCAGCTCGATGTCCTCGTCATGCAGGGTCAGCACGCACAGGGGCCGCGCCTGCTCGAGAATGTGCGCCGTCCGCTCGACGGGATGGTCCGGATCGATCGGCAGGTACGCCGCGCCCGCCTGCACGATCGCATACATGCCGATCAGCAGCTCCAGCCCGCGGCGCAGCGCCAGCCCCACGACCGAATCCGGTCCGGCACCGCGCGCGATCAGCGCCCGGGCCAGGCGATTGGCACGCTCGGACAGCTCGGCGTATGTCATTGTCTCGTCGCCGAATTCGAGCGCGATCGCCTGCGGGGACGCCGCGGCCCGCGCGGCGAACAGGCCCGCGAGCGTGCCCTGCCGGCGACCGGCATACGTCGCATTCCAGCGCCGCACCACCAGATCGCGTTCGGCGTCGGTGGTGACCGGCACCGCCGCGACGGCCGCGTCCGGTCCGGCGGTCAGGAACCGCGCCAGAAAGTCCACGTACCGGCCGTGATGGACGGACAGCTCGGGCGTGTCGTAGAGGTTGGGATTGCCCTCGAAATCGACGTGGATGCGGTTTCCGGCGCCGTTGTAGAGATTGATCGACAGATCCTCCACCGGACCGGTGGACAGCACGTTGAGCGAGCCGACGAGGCTGCCGAAGTGCAGCTCGCTGTGGAACAGCATGATGTTGACCATCGGCCCGAAGAATCCGCGCGAATCCCGGGAATACCCGCAATCGCGCCGGATGTCGTCGCAGCGGTAGCGCTGATGCCGCAGCGCGCCGGTGATCTGCAGCTCGGTCGCCTTCACCACATCGCGCAGCGTGGTCGCGGCGTCGAAACGCAGCCGGATCGGCACCACGTTGGACACCACGCCCGCCGAGCGCCGCAGCGCGACCGTCGTGCGCGCGGAGACCGGCAGGCTCAGCACCACGTCCTGGTTGCCGGTGACGGCGCGGACGTAGCAGGCCAGCGCCGCCACGAACAGCGTCGAGTTCTGGGTGTCGAAAACACCTGCGGCATTGGCCAATTCAGCCTCGACCTCGGGACCGAGCACCGCGGCCGCGTGGGTGCGGCCCGCATCGGAGTCCGCGGCCATCGCGACGGTGGACAGGCTCATGACCTCCCCGACGCCGGCCAGCTGCTCGAGCCAGTACTCCCGATCGGAGCGGAAGCGGCTGGAATCACGGTAACTCGACTCCCCCGCGTAGATCTCGGCCAGCGGCGTCGCGCGCGAGGCGACCGGTTCGGTGTGGTTCTCCAGGGCGGTATATATCTCAGCGGTGCGGGTGAGCGCGTTCATCGCGCCGTAGCCGTCGATGACGATGTGATGACCGCGGCAGTACCAGATGTAGTCGCGATCGCCGGTGCGCAACACGGCATTGATCGTCAGGGGGTCGCGCTCGAGATCGATCGGGCTGCTGGCATGCGCGTTCATCCAGCGCAGTGCCGCCGCGCGGGGATCGGCCTCGTGCCGCAGATCCACCCGTGCCCAGCCCGGACGACGGGTGGGATCCACCACCTGGTGCGGGATGCCATCGATCTCCAGTATCCGCACGTGGCCGACCTGAGCCTCGGCGCCGAACCGCTCGATCGCGTAGAGCAGGCGACCCGCATCCAGGTCACCGTGTATCTCGACGTACTGGGCAATAGTGAGCGGAACATCGGGGCGGATCCGCTGGGCATACCAGAGGGCGACCTGCGCGGGAGACAGAGCGAACGGTTGTGCTGAGAATTCGCCAGAAGAGCATTGGTCTACGCGATCGGTGGCCAATGAACTCATCAATCACTCCGTTCTGCCGCTGGTTACGCATAGCGCCGAGCACCGCCACCGCAGGCGCGCAGGCGCCAGCCGTGGGACGTGATCCACGCCCTATGATTCGGAGCATCGGGACGAGCGGATCGGTAGCGATCTCGGAATGTTTCACTTCGAACCACGTTGCCGGAGTGCAGCTTAGCAAGCTAACTCTCCGCAAACTCCATTATTAAACCGAAATTCGCACGAAAAACGGGTACTTCAGACAGCCAGAATTGAAACAGGGGCACCTCGCTACAACCCCGCGAACATGTTGTCGCTACGCCGGCCTACGCGCCCTCAACGCGCCGGTCCGATCGTGCGCAGTGTGTTCGAAACCTGGGAGACCGCGTTCGCCGCTATCGATTCGCCCGCGCGGCGATGGGCTGGCAGTCCACCGTCTGCGGCGGCAGCGAGGTTCGCCGCCGAATAGCCGAAGCCACAACAGCGATCGCGGACACAATACACAGCATCCATTCCGGCCACGGGCCCGAGGCAGTCGCGGGTGTCGTGGTGTGGCGTAGCGGCAGGCTCGCCTCGAGCCAGGCAGGGACGAATTTGCTCGTCTGCGCCCGCACCGAGCCGTCGGCGGTGATGATCGCGCTGACCCCGGTGGTGGCGGCGACGACCACCGCGCGGCCGTGCTCGACCGCCCGGATCCGCGACATGGCCAGCTGCTGGTACGTCATCTCGCTGTCGCCGAAGGTGGCGTTGTTGGTCGGAACGGTCAGCAGCTGCGCACCGGCGTGCATCGAATCCTCGAAGGCGCGATCGAAGGCGACCTCGTAGCAGGTCGCCACGCCGATCGCCACCGGCGGACCACCGCGGCCCGGCTCGGCGTGCACGACGCCGTTGCCGTGACCGGGGACGAAGTAGCCCGCCTTGTCGGCGTACTTCGAGAAGTGCTTGAAGAAACTGCGATAGGGCAGGTACTCGCCGAAGGGCTGGATGATCTTCTTGTCGTGCCGCTCCCCCGGCCCGTCCGCGCCGTTCCAGACGAGCACCGAATTGGTGGTCGTATCGTCGTCGTTGAGCAGCACCGCACCGACCAGGATCGGGGCGTGGATCCGCTGGGAGACCGCGGTGATCTCGGCGGACGCGTCGTCGTTGCGCAGCGGATCGATATCCGAGGAGTTCTCCGGCCAGATCACCACGTCCGGCTGCGGAGCCCGCCCCGCCGCGACGGCATCCGCCAGTGCGGCGGTCTCGCGGACGTGATTGTCCAGCACCGCCCGGCGCTGGGCATTGAAGTCCAGTCCCAGGCGCGGCACGCTGCCCTGGATCGCGGCCACCGTGATCGACCGGTCGCCCGCGTCCGGGGCGGGCAGCGCGGCCCGCAGGAGCAGCCCGGCGACGGGCAGGACGACCACACCCGCCGCGGCGGCGCCGATCGCCCTGCGCCGACCGGCGGTTCGGACCGCGCTCGGCAGCACGGTCTCCGAGCGCCCCGCGCCGCCTCGCGCGCCGCGCACCGCAATCACCAAGGCCGCTATCGCCGTTCCGGTCAGCGCCACGGCAAAGCTCACTCCGGGCGCGCCGCCGAGCCACGCCAGCGGCAGATACCACCCGTCACCCTGCCCGAACGCCAGCCGCCCCCACGGGAACCCACCGAACGGAAAGCTCGACCTCCCCCATTCGGTCAGCGACCACACCGCCGCCACCCACAGCGGCCACCCCGGCAGCGCACCCACCAGCCGCGCCAGCAACCCGAACAACCCCACATAGATCGCACACGCCAGCGACAACGCCAGCCACGGCACCGGCCCCACATAGATCCCGGTCCACGGCAACAGTGGCAGGAAAAACGCCAGCCCCGCCAGCAGTCCGTACCCGAACCCCCCGCGCAGCCGCCCGCTCCCGCGCACCACCAGGGTCAACACCGCAATCCCGAGCGGCGCGAGATACCAGCAGGTCCGCGGCGGAAAACTCGCATAAATGAGCAGCCCCGCGACAATCGCCCCCACCAGCCGCACCAGCCCCGGGTGCCGCGTCACCCACGCCCGAGCCCGCCCGGCCACACCGCCATCCCCGGCCGCCGCTGCGTTTGCACCGGGCCGCTCAGCCCCGGACTCCCCCAGCGCAGCATCACCATGCCCGGTATTGCGCGATGCAGCACCGTTCTCCGACGCGACGCCGTCGCCCTGCTGGCCGCTGCCTCGCACAACGTTTCCCTGCACGACACCGTCGTCACCCACAGCCGCATCCCCTGGCTTCACAATCGTCTCCAGCTCAGCCGCATCGGCTCGGACAGTGACATCCTCACGCACGACCGCATAATCTCGCGCGACCGCATCCTCACGCACGACCGCATCCTCACGCGCGGCGGAATCCAGCTGTGCAGTGACATCGCCACGCACAGCGACATCCTCGCGCGCAGCATCGCCTCGCCCGGCGGCATCGTGCCCTGCGGCGGCATCGCCTTGCGGGGCATCATCGCCCTGCGCGCGATTCTCTCGTGCAGCGGCATCACCTGGAGCGACAGCATCCTCACGCGCGGCGTTACCGTCACACGTGGCGTCTGCCGGTTCGGCCGGGTTACTCGTCATGGCCGCCGCTCCATTTCACCGCGCGTTGTCTTCACTCTGTTGCCGGACCGAATGCCTCTCGGCACCAACCCGATTCGGGAGGCACCGTGGTCGGTACACACTGTGCGGGTCCATGGTCTTGCCGTGACTACACCGCATGGATGGTGGTCCCCCGGTGCACGGTACGCAGGCAGCGCGGTAGGGGTGCGCCCGGGTCGAGCGGGGGCAGGCCGGGGACGCGGGAGCGGGGGTCGGTGGACCAGCGCTGCACTGTGTCCGAGGCCGCGGCCACCACAAGGTCCGCGGCGTCCCAGACGGCGTAGGAGGCCGGTGCGCCGGGCACGAGGGTGCCGGCCACGCCGTCGCGCACACCCCCGGCCCGCCACGCGCCGCGGGTGGCGGCGGCGAAGGCGGCGCGGGGGGAGATCTGATGTCCCGGCGTGCGATGGTGTGCGGCCGCGCGGACGGCGGCCCACGGTTCCAGCGCCGTGACCGGGGCATCCGAGCCGATGGCCAATCCGATTCCGGCGGCGGCCATGGCGGAGAACGGATTCAGGGCCGCGGCGCGCTCGGCGCCCAGCCGCGCGGCATACATGCCGTCCGGGCCGCCCCACACGGCGTCGAAGCCGGGCTGCACACTCGCCAGGACCCCGTACCGGGCGAAGACGGCGATGGCGTCGGCATCGAGCAGCTCGGCATGTTCGATTCGATGTCCGCGCGCGGCCACGGCCGGTCCGCCGAGCTCGGCCGCGACCCGCGAGACACCCTCGGCTACCGCCGATACCGCGGCATCGCCGATAGCGTGGAATCCGGCCTGGATCCCCGCCTCGGTGCACGCCCGCAGATGCGCGGTGATGGCATCGACGTCGAGATAGGACGTGCCGGTACCCGCACCGTCCGCATACGGCTCCCGCAACCACGCGGTGTGCGAACCCAGGGAGCCGTCGACGAACAGGTCACCCGCCAGGCCGTGCACGCCGAGTTCCTTCGCCAGCGTGCGGGCCTCGTCGGCGGTGCGCACCGCCACACCCCAGTACGCGCGGACCTCCACGCCGTGCTCGAAGTCCAGCAGTTCGGCGAGGTCGGCCCGGCCCGAAATCTCCGGCCCGGCGCATTCGTGCACGGCGACGATGCCCCGGGCGGCCGCGTGATCGAGGGCGGCGCGGCGGGCACGATCACGCTGGGCTCGGTCCAGCCGATCCAGCACCGCCGTGCGCGCGAGGTGATGTGCCTGCGCGCGCAGCGGTTCCCCGCGGGTGTAGCCCTCGGCGGCAACGATATTCGGCACCGCATCCAGCACCGCGGTCGACACCACCGCCGAATGTGCGTCCACCCGAACGAGATACGCCGACCGCCCCGGCCCGGCCGCGGCGTCCACCTGCTCCGGTGACGGCGGCCGCCCCTCGGCCCACCGCGTCTCGTCCCAGCCCTCGCCGATGATCACCCCGTCCGGGTGCGCCCGCGCATACTCCCCGACCAGCGACAGGCACTCCGCCAGCGACCCCGCCCCCGACAGATCCAGTCCCGTCAGCTGCAGCCCCAGCGCCGTGACGTGCACGTGCGGATCCACGAACCCGGGCGCCACGAAAGCCCCGTCCAGATCGATGATCTCCGCATCCGGATACAGCGCCCGCCCCGGCCGCTCGGCCCCGAGCCACACCACGGTCCCGCCCGTCACCGCCATCGAGGTGGCATCGGGCGAACTCGGACTGTGGATGCGACCGCCGATCAGCAACTGGGTACTCACGACACCCCAGTCTGCCGGAGCCGCCGGCCCCGCTCGCCGCCGCCCCGTCCACGATGACCGCCTCCGGTCTCCGCATCCGCAACGCCGCCGGATACTCCCGCACCTTCTCGCGGCCCTGAGTTCCCTCCCGCCTTGCCGAGTCCGTTCAGCGCAGGAATTCGGTCAGCGCGGCGGCGACCGCTTCCGGATTCTCCACCTGCGGGTAGTGCCCCGTCGCGGGAGGCTCGTCGAGGACCACGAGCCGCGCGCCCGGCAGCCGCTCGCGCAGGCGAGGCAGTACATGGGCGCCGCTCACCGGGTCCGCGGGACCCCAGACGAACAGCATCGGGCCTCCATAGTTTTCGAGTGCCGATTGCCAGCGGCCGCCGTGCACCCGCCGGTCGTCGATGTAACGCAGCAGCCGATGCTGCACGCGCCTGCCGCCGTTCATCGAGGTCGCTCGCCACATGTCGTGCAGTTCGTCGCCGGAGACCGGACGCCCGAGTATTTCCCGTATCGACCTGCGATACATCGGCTCGGTCGACAGGTACTGCAGGACCGCGCCCGCGGGGCCGTGCAGCAACTTCTGCACGCGGACGGGCCGGTGCAGGTCCGGGTACAGGCCGCCGTTGAGGAACGCGGCGGCGGTGATACGCGCGGCGTCGCGATGCAGTAGCTCCTGGGCGACCGAGACGCCGTAGTCGTGCGCGACCAGAGCCGTCCGGCCGATACCGAGATGGTCCCACACCGCCTCGACGATCGATGCCTGCTCATCGATCGTGTACTCGTGACCGCTCGGCTTCGCGCTCGCACCGAAGCCGAGCAGGTCGAGAGTCGTGACCCGGCAACCGGATTCGGTGAGCGCGGGCATGATCGCAGCCCAGTCATGCGAGGACGTGGGGAAGCCGTGCACCAGGGTCACCGGACGCCCGGCACCGGGACCGTCCTGCCGGTGGAAGATCTCGCGCCCGCCCACCCGGAGGCGTTCGCCGCCCGCGAGCCACTCGTCGAGACTCGGTGATCCCATCGCTGCTCCCTCCGGACTATCACGGTGGCGGCGGCCCGCGGGCGCCATCTTCGTCGAATCGTAAACGCCGGGAGCGCGACCGTCAGGCCGCAAGCAGCTCGTCCAGCCAATCGAAGGTGCGCTGATGCCACAGAGCGACCGCACCCTCGTGGCAGTGCTCGCCACCGCCCTCGTCCTCGCGGAACGCGATGAGGTCCTTGCGGCAGGTCAGCGCGTCGTAGATGCGCTGCGGCTGGCCCTCGAAGAACTGGTCGTTCTCGGCCTCCAGAACCAGTGTCGGACACACGATTCGGTCGGCCAGCCCCGCCATCGTGTACGGCCGGGTCACCTCGACGAGCTCCTGCGCGGTCGACACCCCGAAGGTCCACCGGCCGTTGCGAACGGCCCAGCGCGCCTGCGTGTTCTGCGCCAGCACCGCCTCGAGCCCACCGGGCGCCCGGGCCGCGAGCTCCAGGGTCGTCGCGAACGGTTCATGCATGTCGTAGACGCCGTCGTGCAGCACGCATGCGGCGAGACGGTGCTCGAACGCGGCCGCCCGGGCCGCGAGATAGCCGCCCATGCTCGTGCCGACCAGAACGAGCCGGGCGGGGTCCGCCTCGGGCAGGGCGAGGGCGAAATCGACGACGGGGGTGACGACGGCCTCCCAGTCGGGCCGGAAGTGCAGGCCCTGTTCGCGCACGGTGCTGCCCTGGCCAGGACCGTCGAAGGCCAGGACGTGGTAGCCGCGCCGCAACGCACCGGCGGCGAGCCCGAGGTAGTCCTCCTCGAGGGTGGAGTCGAATCCGCCGTGGTAGAGCACCGTCGGGCGCGGCTGTCCCGAATCGTCCGCGAGGAACAGGTAACCCGGAAGCGTCGTGTCCTCGTAGGGGATCCGCACGGCGCGGGCCGGGGTATCGAGCAGGGCCGCGGCGTCGGCGAAGGTCCGCTGCGACGCCGTGGCCAGCCGTGCGGACTCGGCGTCGTTCGCCGGATCCTCGCGGCGGTAGAAGTCGGCGGTCCGGTAGTAGTTCGACGCGCGCAGCAGCGCCTCGCGCGCGCTCACCCGGTGCCCGGCGGCCAGTGCGTCCCGCCCGATGCCCTCGACCCGGGCGGCCGTCGCGGCCCACTCGGACGACCAGGCGGCCTCGTCGCCCTCGGGGATCCGCCCGCAGGTCACCAGCACCTCGCCGAGTTCGGCGCCGGCATAGGTGGCATATCCGGCCGCGCGCAGCGCCTCGAAGGAAAAGGACTCGTCGTCGTAGAGGAATTTCATCGCCGCTCTCCGCTCATTTTCGGAACGATACGGTGCCGTTCCGTTTCATGAACGACCGTACCGCCGAATCAAATGGAACGCAACCGTTCCGTCTCGGCTATCCTCGGTACATGGCAACCGAGCGAACGGCAACCGGAGGCGCCGCCCTGCGACAGCAGGTGACCGACGCGATCACCGCGGCGACCTTCACCGAACTCGCCGAGGCCGGCTACGCGCGACTGTCCATGGAGGCGATCGCCCGGCGCGCCGGCGTGGGCAAGGCGGCCCTGTATCGGCGCTGGTCGTCCAAGGAGGACATGCTCACCGAGCTGATCCGCGACGCGGTCACCGGGGCGCTGCCCCCGCCCCCTGCCACCGGCGCCCTGCACAGCGACCTACGCGAACTGCTGGACAGCATCCGTGGTCAGTTGGCCAATCCGCTGGTCAGCCGGATCGGCCTCGGACTGCTCTCCGACGCGGGCCGCTCGAGCGCGCTCGAGGAGGTGCTGTACACCGGGGTCGCGGTGCCGCGCCGGGCCGCGGCGCGGGCCGTGCTGGAGGCGGCGATCGACCGCGGCGAGCTGCCGGACCGGCTGGATCTGGAACTCGGCATGGATCTGCTGATCGCGCCGCTGGGCTTCCGGATGCTGATCATGCGCGGCGACATCGACGACGCGTACCTGGAGACGCTGACCTGTGCGGTCGAGGCCGCGTTGCGCGCCGCCGTGCGGTGACCGGCGCGCCGGCGGATCCGGCTACTTACCGTCGATCATCGGACGAGCGGCGCCCTGTCCGTCGTCGTAGTACTCGTGCACGACCGTGCCGTCGACCACATCACCCGACGGGTCGACGACCACACCGCGATATCCGCCCGCCATCGACAGGCGATCGATGCGGCGGTTGGCAAAGGCGGAGACGAAGGGCCGCAACAGGGCTCGGGTGGGCAGCAGCAGGAGCAGGCCCAGCACGGAGGTGACCAGGCCGGGGACGAACATCGCGACCGCGCCGAGGGTGACCAGCGCGCCGTCGGCGACCGCCGCGCCCGGGGTGATCTCCCCGCGCCCGGCACGCCGGAACTGATCGAACACCCGGCGGCCCTGCGAGCGCACCACGATCAGGCCCAGGCCCGAACACGCGATGAGCAGCAGAATCGTCAGGGCGGCACCGATGAAATGGCCGACCACGACGAGGGCGGCGATCTCGACAACCAGGTACAGGGCGAACAGTACGGCGGGCATGACGGTCCTTTCCGAATCCATCTACCCCATTCAACGACCGCGCGACCGGATTTTCTCCCGCCGAGACTGAACCCTTACTGAGAATTCACGCCCCCGGCCGGACCAGCCCCGTCTCATAGGCCAGGACCACCGCCTGCACTCGATCGCGCAGGCCCAGCTTGGTGAGCACGCGGCCCACGTGGGTCTTGACCGTGGCCTCGGACAGGTACAGCTCCCCGGCGATCTCGGCGTTGGAGCGGCCCGCGGCGATCTGCTCGAGCACCTCCCGCTCGCGGGCGGTGAGCACATCCAGCACCGCGCTGTCGCGCATGCCGCCGGGGTCGTCGGCAATCAACCGATCCAGCAGGCGCTTGGTCACCTTCGGGGAGACCACGGCGTCACCCGCGGCCACGCTGCGAATCGCCGAGATCAGGTCCTCCGGCGGGGTGTCCTTGAGCAGAAAGCCGCTCGCGCCCGCCCGCAGCGCGCCGAGGGCGTGTTCGTCCAGGTCGAAGGTGGTCATGACGAGAACCTTGCTGCCGCAGCCGGATTCGAGGATCCGACTCGTCGCGGTGACGCCGTCGACCACCGGCATGCGGACGTCCATCAGCACCACGTCGGGCGCCAGCTCCCGGGCCTGCTGCACGGCCGCGGCGCCGTTGCCGGCCTCCCCCACCACCGTGAGATCGGGGTGCGCCCCCAGCACCATCCGCAGCCCGGCTCGCATCAACTCCTGGTCGTCGACGACGAGTACGGTGATCGGCACCCGTCCAATCTACTTGTCCGCCGGGGCGATCCGTGCGGGCGACCCGACCGGCGACTACTCGGAGCCATCCCGGGTGAGCGGGATGATCGCCCGGACGCGCCAGCCGCCCTCGGGGCGCCGCCCGGCCTCGAGCGAACCACCCAGGACCGCGACGCGCTCGCGCATGCCCACCAGGCCGAGGCCGCTGCCGGTGAGGCCGTTGCGGGCCATCGCGCCGGACGGACGGGCGGACGTGCCCGGCGGCGGATCGGCGGCCGGTTCCTGTGCTACCCACTGATGGCCGATATCGACGACCTCCACCAGCACATCCTCGTCCCGGCGATGCACCCGCACCCACGCCTTCGGGGCGGGGCCCGCATGGCGGAAGGTGTTGGTCAGCGACTCCTGCACGATGCGGTGCACACCCAGGCTCACCTCGGGGGCGATGCTGTCGAGTTCACCGGCCAGCTCCAGTTCGACCGCGAGGCCGGCACTGCGCATCATCCCCACCACCCGCGCCAGGCCGGCGGTGCCGTGCTGTGGCAGCTGTTCGGGGGACTGCTCGGTGCGCAGCAGCGCGACCGTGCGCCGCAGCTCGCGCAGCGCCTCGCGCCCGGTGGCCGCGATGGTGCCCAGCGCCCGATCGGCCGCATCCGGATCGGTGCGCAGCGCGTAGCGGGCGCCGTCGGCATGCACGACGATCACGCTCACCGCATGCGCGACGATATCGTGCAGCTCGCGCGCGACCCGGGTGCGTTCGACCGAAACCGCCTCGTGCGCAGCGCGTTCCCGGTCGTCGTCGGCCACCGCCAGCCGCGCGGCCACCTCGGCGTCGTAGGCGTGGCGGGCGCCGAGGAATTCCGCGAGGGTCCAGCACAGCGCGTAGTACAGCGTCAGGATCGCGATCGTCATCGGGATCGATTCGTGGTTCAGCGCATCGGCCAGGGCCGCGTCGAGGGTCAGTCCGCCGAGATAGATCAGCCCGTCCCGCCGCCCCACGTACGCGACCAGGGTGTACAGCGCGATGCCCAGCGCACCCAGCGCCGGATTCTGCAGGTTTTCGCCGATCGCGCCGCTCACCAGACTGTTGAGAATCGACACGCCCAGCAGCGCAGTCGCACTTGCGCGTGGATACCTGCGCCGCACGATCACCGGCAGCGGAACCAGCACCGCGAATACGAGATAGAGCGCCAGATGCCGCTTGTGAACGGCCGAGGCGAGATCGGCAGCGAGCAGCAGTGCGGCCAGCATCGCATCGGCGACCATGGGCTTGCCGCGGAGCCACAGGCTGAATCGACGCACGTCCTCAGCCTAGAACGCGCGCCCGGGTGCCCGGCCGGACGTGCGGCGCCGCCGCGCACACACGTATCGGGCCCCGGCCATCACATCCACTCGCCGCGACCGATGTCGAGCTGCCTCCGGCACGAATGTCCAGCACCGGCCAGGGGTGTCCGCCGCGCTCAGCAGCGCACCTCGGCGGGCAACGGCCGGGCCCCGGACGCGGCATGGGTCGAATGCCCGGCCAGCCAGGGCGCGAGCACGCGCGAGGTGGTCTCGCGGATCTTGCGCTGCAGGCGTTCGCCGTCCTCGATGGCGTGGCGACCGGAGAACAGGACGGTCAGCGCCCCGGAGACCGCGCCGATCACCGCGCCGACCAGGGCCGCCGCGCCGACGTCGTCCAGCTCGTCCGGAAAGGCCGCGCGCAGCTGACGGGCGATCTCCTGCTGCGCCGCCAGTTGCGCGTGCGCCGCGCGACCGCTGACCGCGGGCACCGTGCGCGAGACCTGAGCCCGCAGGACCGCGATCCTGGCGGCCAGGTCGTCCCCGAGGTGCTCGCCCGGATTGTCGCCGGCCGCACGTAGCGCGCGCAGAAGCACCTCGACCGGCCGCTCGTCCGGGCGGCGGGTCGCGATGGCGTGGACGGCCGCGCGCACGCGCTCGTCGGGCTCGGGGAAGAGCAGTTCTTCCTTGCTCTCGAAGTAATTGAAGAAGGTGCGGGTGCCCACCTCGGCGGCCGCGGCGATGTCGGCGACCGTAGTCGCCTCGTAGCCACGGGATTCGAACATGTCGACGGCGGCCTCGAGCAGGGCGCGGCGGGTGCGTTCTCGCTTGCGGTCACGGAGGGCGGATGGCGGCACGCGGGCAGACAGTACGGCATACGAGATCAAATACCCGGCAGGCTGCGTGTCACCGCGCGTTACACCTCGCGCGCACACGCACAGCCTGCGACATTGCACTCACTGCCAGTTTGCGCGGCGTGTCGCACTGGGCCGCAACGCATTCACCGCGCCGCCCGCCACCGACGCGCCCGCACGCGCGCGGCTCGCCACGGATTCGCCGTCCGCACCCGCACGCTCGGCTTTTGTTCTTGAAGAGGCAGCTCCCGAGCAATTACGGTGTGCTGCGTGAGCATTGCATCCCGTGCCGTGGACGAGGAGTTCCGCGCGCTGCCGCTGGCCGCATTAGCCGAGGCCGCGCTCAGCGCCGCGCGCGCCGCGGGGGCCGGCTACGCCGATCTGCGCGTCCACCGCCAGGTCCGGCAGTCGATCCGGCTGCGGGACGGCCGCGTGGAGGCGGTCACCGACTCCATCGACCTGGGCTTCGCGGTCCGCGTAATCGTCGATGGCACCTGGGGTTTCGCCTCCCACGCCGACCTGTCCCCCGCCACCGCCGTGCAGGTCGCGCGCCGCGCGGTGACGGTGGCGACCACGCTGCGCGCGTTGAACCGCGAGCGCGTGGAGCTGGCGGACGAGCCCGTCTACGGCGACGCGCAGTGGGTCTCGGACTACGCGATCGACCCGTTCGAGGTGCCGACGCCGGAAAAAGTAGCACTGCTGCAGGACTATTCGGAGCGCCTGTCCGCCGCCGACGGCGTCGATCACGTCGAGGCGCACGTGCTACAGGTCAAGGAGCAGACCTACTACACCGACACCGCCGGATCAGCGATCACCCAGCAGCGGGTGCGATTGCATCCGCACCTGGAGGCGATCACGGTGGACGCCGGTGCGGGTGCGTTCGAGACGATGCGCACCCTGGCCGCGCCGGCCGGGCGCGGCTGGGAGTACGTCACCGGCGCCGACGGCGTCTGGGACTGGACAGGAGAACTCGCCCGGATCCCGCAGTGGCTGGCCGAGAAGGTGAAGGCGCCCACGGTTACTCCGGGCCCTACCGATCTGGTTGTCGACCCGACCAATCTGTGGCTCACCATCCACGAATCCATCGGCCACGCCACCGAATACGACCGTGCGATCGGCTATGAGGCGGCCTATGCCGGAACCTCGTTCGCCACACCCGATCAGCTGGGCACGCTGCGGTACGGCACCCCGATCATGCACGTCACGGGCGACCGCGTCGAGCGGCACGGCCTGGCTTCGGTCGGCTACGACGACGAGGGCGTGGCCGGCCAGCGCTGGGATCTGGTGCGCGAGGGCGTGCTCGTGGGCTACCAGCTGGACCGAGTCTTCGCGCCGCGGCTGGGCCTGGACCGCTCCAACGGCTGCTCGTACGCGGATTCGGCCCACCATGTGCCGATTCAGCGGATGGCCAACGTCTCACTGCAGCCGGATCCGGTGCGCGACACCAGCACCGAGGAGCTGATCTCCCGCATCGAGAACGGCATCTACATCGTCGGCGACAAGTCGTGGTCGATCGACATGCAGCGCTACAACTTCCAGTTCACCGGTCAGCGGTTCTTCCGGATCCGCAACGGGCGCTTGGCCGGCCAGCTGCGCGATGTCGCCTATCAGGCCACCACCACCGATTTCTGGGGCTCGATGGAGGCGGTCGGCGGACCCTCCACCTGGGTGCTGGGCGGCGCGTTCAACTGCGGCAAGGCCCAGCCCGGCCAGGTGGCCGCGGTCAGCCACGGTTGCCCGTCGGTCCTGGTGCGCGGGGTCAACATTCTCAATACTCGATCGGAGGCGGGGCGATGAGCGTCCTACACGGCGGCGAGGTCGTCGAGCGGGCCCTGGCCGCCTCGCGGGCCGACGAGGCGATCGTCATCGTCACCGACCGGTCCGAGGCCTCGCTACGCTGGGCCGGAAACTCCATGACCACCAACGGATCCTCGACCTCGCGCGAGTGGGCGGTGGTCTCGATCCTGCGCGAGGGGCCGAATGCCGCCCGGGTCGGCAGCGTGAGCTCGACGAGCGTGGCCGCCGCCGACATCGAATCGGTGGTGCGCGCCAGCGACGAGGCCGCGCGCTCCGCCACGCCCGCGCGCGATGCGATGCCGCTGCTGGACCCCGAGGCGGTGGGCCTGCATCTGGACCCGGGCTGGTCGGGCGAGCCCGCGGCGACGGGCATCGAGGTCTTCACCGGCCTGGCGCGCGAGCTGGCCACCGGTTTCGACGGCGCGGACATGCTGTACGGCTTCGCCGAGCATCAGCTGCACACCACCTGGCTGGGCACCTCGACCGGGATCCGCCGCCGCTGGACCCAGCCGACCGGATCGGTCGAAATCAACGGAAAGCGCGGCGCAGGAGCCGATCTCGCCAGCGCCTGGGTCGGCGCGGGCACCCTCGACTTCGCCGATGTCGACGCCTCCGCACTGCTGACCGAGCTCGCGCGGCGGCTGGACTGGAGCGCCCGCCGCGTCGAGCTCCCCGCCGGACGGTACGAGACGCTGCTGCCCCCATCGGCGGTCGCGGATCTGCTGATCTACATGAACTGGGAGATGCAGGGCCGCGGCGCCAACGAGGGGCACACGGCCTTCTCGCGGGCGGGCGGCACCCGCGTCGGGGAGCGGCTCACCGATCTCGGGTTGACCCTCTACTCGGATCCGAGCGCGACCGGCCTGGAGTACCGCCCGTTCGTGGCCACGGCGGCCTCCTCACCCGCGCTCTCGGTCTTCGACAACGGCCTTCCGGCCCGGCGCGTGGACTGGATCCGCGAGGGCGTCATCGAGAATCTGGTGTATCCGCGGGCCACCGCAACGGAATTCGACGCACCGATCACGGTTCCGGGCGAGAACCTGCTGATGACGGGCGGCTCGGGCGCGACGCTGCCGGAGATGATCGCCCGCACCGAGCGCGGGCTGCTGTTGACCTGCCTCTGGTACATCCGCGAGGTTGATGCTGCCACCCTGCTGCTCACCGGGCTCACCCGCGACGGCGTCTACCTCGTCGAGGACGGCGAGGTCACCGCCGCGGTGAACAACTTCCGCTTCAACGAGAGCCCGCTGGATCTGCTGCGCCGCACGACCGAGGCGGGGGCCACCGAGGTCACGCTGCCACGCGAGTGGAAGGACTGGTTCACCCGCACGGCGATGCCGCCGCTGCGGATTCCCGATTTCCACATGTCCTCGGTCAGCCGCGCGACCTGATCCCAGCCATCTCACCCGGTCCGCCACTGTGCGGGGGCCGCTCGTCCGGACCGGACGTTCGGTCCCCGACCGCACCCGTGTCCCGCACCCATGTGGCAGAATCGCTGGCCAGGACAGCGATGCTCTGCCGCATCGAAACCACTCGGCTCGGGGGCAGGCGCGCACAAGTCGAGGTGGGGACTCAATGACACAGGACACCGGAGCCCCGGTCTTCGGTCCGCTCATCGAGCAGGCCAAGACCGGATCGGTCTCGCTGAATGTGGAGCCGCAGGCGTTCCTGGCGCTGGACAAGGCACTGCAGCAGCGCAAGACGGAGATCCAGTCGATCCAGCAGCTGGTGCAGAAGGTGCACAACCAGGACTCGTGGGGTGTGGGCGAGCAGTCGCCGATCCTGACCTCCGCCCACACGATCGTGCAGCGCCTGCGAGACAAGGGCAGCGGCGGGGCCAACAACGCCTACGACACCCTGCAGGATCATTGGAAGACCGCCGACGAACTGCAGACCCTGTTCCGCACGATCCGTGATCGCCTGCAGCAGACCGACAGCGAGTTCGCCGCCAAACTCCGCGCGGCCCAGGCGGCACTCCCGGAGGCCGGGGGCACCGCGTGACAACCTATGACGCACCCGGAATCACCGATCCGGAGAATGTGGACGCCCTGACCCATCAGCAGATCTACGACGCCTTCCAAACGGTCGGTGATCACTGCGCGGATATCGTCACGGCCTGGCAGCAAGCCGGCGACCAGTGGCGCACCTCCACCACCGGCCTGGTGCAGGCCGTGCGCACCGCCGTGGACGGCCACTGGACCGGCTCCGCCGCCGAGGCCGCGGTGCAGGCGGTGACCGGATACGGCACCCGGGCCACCGATCTGGCCGACCTGTTCGACCAGACCGGGCAGGTCGTGGCGAATACCGCCCAGGCCGCGCAGACCACGAAGGCGTACATATCGAAGCCGGTTCCGGTCACCGCCGACCAGACCAAGGATCCGACCGAATTCGACACCCAGACGCGCAACGCCAGCAAGGCCCAGGACGACGCCCGGCAGACCATGCAGCAGCGCTACGTGGTCCCGTTCACCACCGAAGACGCCCGCATACCGACCTTTCCGCCGGCGAATTCGACCGGAGCCGGCGACAATCCCCTCACCGCGCTGGCGTCGGCGACGACCAACGGTGTGCGGGTGTCGATTCCGGGCGTGGCCAGCATCGATATCCCCGGCCTCGGCACGCGGCCGGACAGCACCGTGCCCGCCGGTGTGCACACCAGCCTTTTCGGTACGCCGGTAACGAATCCCGACGCGAGCGTCACCGCGCTCACGGACAATTCCGTAACGTCGCGCCCGACCGCCAACGACGTGCTCTATCGCCCGCAGGACCGGACCGTACTCACCGGCGACCCGCAGGTTCCGGCCGCTACCCGCCCGGCGAGCACCGCGCCGGTCACCGCTCCGACGACCCCGGCCAGTACATCGCCGCACGATGCCCCGACCGATACGACCTCCCGTGACGGCACACACGACACGCCGCAGCACTCGGATTCGGATACACCCCGCTCGGAGCACGGGACGCACACCACGCCCGCCGACAACGGTTCCCGGTCCGACGGCCGGACTCCCGCCGAAACCCACTCAGCGGCAAACGATTCCGCGGCAAGCCAAGCCGCGGCGAGCCAGACCGCATCGAACCAAGCCGCGGCGAACGAGACGACGTCGAACCAAGCCGCGGCGAGCCAGGCGACCTCGAACCAGGTCACGGCGAACCAAGCGACCTCGAACCAACCCGCGCCGACTACGCACACCGACACCGGCTCGACGGCCGCACCGAGCGCCGGTTCCTCCGGCGGCGCGCAGAATGCCACGGCCACGCCCGGTTCCACAGATTCCGGCGCGGGCGGGTCCTCCGACAGTGGGCGCGGCGGAGCAAATGTCACACAGAACACGCCGCGGCTGCCGACGACGGTGCCGGGTACGGCTCTGCCCGGCGCGCTGGCCGCCTCGAGCGCCGCCGGATCCGCACTGGGCGCGGCGGCCAGTATCGCCGCACCCGCTCTCGGCGCGGGATCGATGATCCCGAATCCCCCATCGACACCGAACATTCCGCCCGCTCCCACCGCTCCGGCGCCAGGCCCTTCGGCCCCTCCGCCGAGCCCCGGCGCCCCCGCACCCGGATCCTCGGCACCCGGGCCGAACCTCCATTCCGGTCCGATCGGCCAGGGACCGAATTCCCCAGCACCGGTACCGAGTTCCCCGACCCCCGGTACGAATCCCCCGAGCCCCGCGCCGAATACCCAGACGCCCAGGCCGATCGCGCCCACCCCGACCGGTGGAACCCCCGCGACTCCGCCGCTCGGGTCGGCCGCCGCGACGAACTCGATTCCCCCCGACGCGCTGACCGAGCCCGCGGCGACCGCGATCACCGGCGCGGCCGCGGCCGAACTCAGCGACGACCCACACCAGCACCACGATCCGCGGATGCCGCGCATGCGGGTCAAATACGAGGGCGACCGCGACCGAATCGGCAAGACCGTCGACCTCGGCAACGAGTCGACAACGGCCGAGATGGCGCGCACCGAGGACTACGTCCAGGCCACCATCGGCGACCACACGCGTCGAGACAACCGGGAACGAGCGGCGACCGAGGACGAACTCAACCCCGCCGCAGCCGAAACAGCGGGCGCCGAACCGCCTGTCGAGCCGGTCATCGGCGAATACGGATCCGCGGTCGACCAGGACCCCGCCAGTCCGATATTCGACCGCGGTGTCGGGTCCACCCCGCACACCGATCAGAACGTTCAACCACAGATCGGTGACCACACCGCCCGAGGCGACCACGAGAGGCCCGATACCGGTACCACGCGGGGCAACGAGCCCACCGTCGCCGAAACACCATCCACGGCGCACCTCGTTCAGCCGGCGATCGGTAACCCCGGCATCGGATCCGCCGCCGCCGAGACGATACGCGCGAACGATGTACGACCGTCCATGGCCGGAACAGAGTTCGCCGGACCGCATGTCGAGCCCGTAATCGGCGAATACGGATCCGCGGACGACGTCGGTGACCACACCCCCGAAAGCGCCCGCAGCGGGCTCGATTCCGGGGCAGCCCCGGGCAACGAGCCCCGCACCGCCCCAACACCACCCACCGAAAGCTACGTCCAGCCCACGATCGGCGAATACCCGTCCCCGGACGATCCGAACCGGGAAGGCGCCGATCCCCGCGGCGAATCCCTTACCGCCGGAACGACACTCAGCGGGCAGTACGTTCAGCCCACGATAGGTGAATAATGACCACTTGGTCGTTCGACGAGGAGGAATTCGCAGCCCTGTGGTTCGGGCCGGCGAACGACCGCATGCTCTATCCGCTCACCTATCTGTCTCGCTTCGCCCATGTGAACGAGCGTGACCGCTACTGGGAGCACATCCGCCACGAGTATTCCGACCAGGGCAGGCTGACCTGGAACGAGGCAGACCTGCTGCGGCGCGCGTTCCGTGTGCTCACCGAGCCGGAGGTGTGGGCCGAGATTCACGGCGTCTCCGACCAGGCGGGCCCGATCCGGGTCACCGCCGCCCGCCACGACCGGCACGCCGCTCTCGCAATACAATTCACTCGCCGCCCGCGCATCGAGGTCAGCATCATCTCCGCGGACCGGCTGTCCACTCAGCTGGGTGGCCTGCTGCCGCGGGTCGCGCCGGGCAGTCATCCACCCCAGGCGTTCGCGGTGGCCGACCTGTACCCCGAGCGCCAACCGGAACTGCACTACACCGGGGAATCCACGCCGCTGCAACGCTATCGGCGACTGGTTCGCCGCCCGGCCGGTGGCGCCGGCGTGATCACCGTATTCCGCGGCCCCCGGAACCTCGGCGGCAAGCAGCCACGCAAGGTCGGCACGGTCCGCTGGTACGACATTCACGACGACGGCCGATACCTGGAGACGGGCAACCGCACCATCACCGTCCAGCCGGCCGACGCCGGCGCGGTGCAGGGCGCAGTCGCCCGCCTGCTCGACCTCGCCCTGTTCGAATACCGCGACTTCGTCGACGATATAGGCGAATTCGTTACGCACTAGCCGACATCCACCTCGGGTGGAGTGCGCACACCATCTCGGCCGCGGCCGATGCGAGCGTCCCCATCGCCGTCCGGCCCCCGGAAGCGATCGACGCGAGCCACCCAGCACAGACCCCGGGCCGAGACCCGCCTCACCGCGGTCACGGAGGACGCCGAGAAGTGCTCGACATCGCTCGCGCCCTCCGCTGAACCGACCGCTGGACTACTGCGCGGTGAAGCCGCCGTCGATCGCCAGCGCCGCGCCGGTGACGAAGCTCGCCTCGTCGCTGAGCAGATAGGCGCACAGCGAGGCGATCTCGCCGGGCCGGGAGATGCGGCCCAGCGGATGCAGGGCGGCCACCGCGGCCGCGCCCTCCGGTGTCGCACCCATCGAGCCGCGAAACGCCGGAGTGTCGACCGCGCCGGACACCAGCGCGTTCACCCGGACGCCCTGCGCGGCCGTTTCGAGAGCAACGGCCTTGGTCAGGCCGACGACGCCATGTTTGGCGGCCACATACGGCGCCACCGAGCCCATGCCCACCACGCCCAGGTTCGACGCATTGTTCAGAATCGCGCCGCCGCCCGAGGCGATGATCGCCGGAATCTGCTGGCGCAGGCCGTAATACACCCCGGTGAGGTTCAGTTCCAGATCGGCGCGCCAGCTCGCCTCGTCGATGTCCTGGATCGGGCCGAACGCCTTGACGGCGCCAGCATTGTTGAACGCCGCGTCCAGCCTGCCGAATTCCTCGATCGCGGTGCCGGTCAGGCGCTCCTGGTCGGCGGGGTCGGTGACATCGGCCGAGACGAACACGGCGCGGCCGCCCGCCGCCCGGATCTCGGCGGTCACCCGGTCGCCGTCCGTCTTTCCCCTCGCACCCAGCACAACCGCGGCGCCCTCGGCCGCGACGCGCCGCGCGACCGCCTCGCCCACACCCGAGGTTGCGCCGGTGATCAGCACAACCTTGGACTCGAAGCGAGAATTCATCACAGACTCCATTTCTGTCGCACCATTCGCGATCTCGTCGCATCGACAAGTCAAGCCCGGGCGACAGGCGGAAGCTGGCGAGAATCGGACCGCGCGCTCAGCCTGCGCGGGGTGGCCGATTCGATTCCCATGTGCCGCCCTGCCGGTGAGCGGGGGCGGCGTGATGCGGTTGAGGGGACCCGGGACCGCCACTGAACACGCCGACCTGCACGGCCTCCCGCCGCCCCTGCATCCGCACCAGCGCCGGCGCCCGCGGAAGAAGCGCTCGATCAGCCGCGCGATGTCGGCCTCGGGCACTCCGGTCCAGTTCTCGGTGACGCGGTCGATACGGCAAGTCCCACGCGTGAACAACCGACGCGATCGCGGACCATCGATTCGGCCCGCGGCGAACGGGGGCACCGACGGCCCACAGGCGAGCGCATGCTGGTGGGAAGGTTGTAATGATGTAAGCAGGTGATCGCGGTGGACGACGAAACGATCCGGTCCCGTGAGTCCGGCACTTCGGACGACGCGGCCGAGTTGGATGCCTACTCGCGCACGGTGATCTCGGTGGCACGGGCGGTGACCCCGCACGTGGCGAGCGTGCAGACGCCGCGCGGCGGCGGGTCGGCGGTGGTGTTCACCGACGACGGATTCCTGCTCACCAATGCGCATGTGGTGGGGTCGGCGGGCAGCGGCGATGTCGTCTTCGCCGATGGCACCGAATCGCGGTTCGACGTGGTCGGGGTCGATCCGCTCTCGGATCTGGCGATACTGCGTGCCCGCGGCGGCGCGCCGGCCGCCGCTGTCCTCGGCGATGCCGACTCCCTGGTCGTCGGGCGGCTGGTGGTGGCGGTCGGCAGCCCGCTCGGCTTGGCCGGATCGGTCACCGCGGGCGTGGTCAGCGCCCTGGGGCGCGCGGTTCCCGTCGGGGATCGCCGCATCGCCCGCGTGATCGAGGATGTCATCCAGACCGACGCCGCACTCAATCCTGGCAACTCCGGTGGCGCACTGGCCGATTCGTCCGGACGGGTGGTCGGGGTCAATACCGCCGTCGCGGGAATCGGCCTGGGACTGGCGATTCCGATCAATTCGACCACCCGCCGGATCATCAGCACGCTGCTCACCGACGGCCGGGTGCGGCGCGCCTATCTCGGCGTGGTGGGCGTGCCCGCACCGCTACCCGAGGCGGTGGCCACCCGCACCGGCCAGCGCGCGGCGCTGCGGATCATGGAAGTGGTGCGCGACGGCCCCGCCGCCCGCGCCGGCCTGCGCCGCGGCGATCTGGTGCTCAGCGTCGATCGCACGAAAATCCATGACGCCCAGGGTATTCAACGCCACCTGTTCGCGGACGCCATCGGCCGCTCGCTGCCGGTCACCGTCCTGCGCAACGGGGCGATGGTCGACGTCATCGCTGTACCGACCGAACTGACCGTCGGCTGATCGGCACCGGCGGCCATCGCACGCAATCCGGCCGCCCCTAGGCGTACCTCCGCATTCGCTCCGGCCATGCGCGGCTTCGGACGGCTTCGCCGACGGCGCCCATTATGCGGATTCGGCCAGTGCCGCGGCCTGCCAGACGTCCGCGAGGTCCTGCAGCGGGATGTGCAGGGCGCGGCTCAGGCCGACGACCGTGCCGAAGGCCGGGCTGGGAAGGCGGCCGGATTCGATCTTCCGGAGGGTCTCCGGTGAGATCCCGGCCGAGGCCGCGACCTCACCGAGGTCCCGACCGGCACGGGCCGAGCGCAGGCAGGCGCCCAGGCGGCGACCGGCCTCGATCTGGGCTGGGGTGAGCGGCAGTCGGACCATGCGGCCAGCGTACGGCCGGTATTAAAATAACGCAAAGTGGTATACAAATACCGGCTGCGCTACAGTGGTATTTAAATACCATTACAGGAGAGGTCATCGTGGTCGAGCTGAAGACGCCCGCCGAGATCGAGAAGATGCGCGTGACAGGGCAATTCGTCGCCGAGACGCTGGCGGCGCTGCGCGAGCGCGCCCGCGTGGGCGTGAATCTGCTGGAACTCGAGCGGTTCGTGCGCGAGCGCATCCGGGAGCGCGGTGCGGTCTCGTGCTACTGGGATTACGCGCCCTCCTTCGGCCGCGGCCCGTTCCGCAACACCGTCTGCCTTTCGGTGAACGATGCTGTGCTGCACGGACTTCCGTTCGATTACACGCTACGCGACGGCGACATGCTGACCGCGGATCTGGCGGTCGGGATCGATGGCTGGGTCGCCGACGCCGCGACCACCGTCATCGTCGGCACACCCGCCGAGCCCGACGTGCGCCTGGCCACCGCCACCGAGGAGGCCCTCGCGGCGGCCATCGCGGTCGCGGTGCCCGGCAACCGGATCGGCGACCTCTCCGCCGCGATCTCCGCGGTGGCCCGCGCACACGGATATCCGGTGAACACCGAATTCGGCGGCCACGGCCTGGGCCGCACCATGCACGAGGATCCGCACGTCGCCAACGACGGCCGTCCGGGCCGCGGCCTGCGCCTGCGGCCAGGCCTGACCATCGCCATCGAGCCGTGGTTCGCGGCCACCACCGACAAGATCGTCGTCGACCCCGACGGCTGGACGCTGCGCTCGGCCGACGGCTCACGCACCGCCCACAGCGAGCACACGATCGCCGTCACCGCCGACGGGCCGCAGATCCTCACCCTCGCGGCCTGAAACGGCCGCCGCTCTCACGGCAACTCGGCCCGGATCGGCTGCTCTGGAATGCGTATCGACCAGCGAGATCGGCGCTGCACACCGGCGAGGCCACGGGGAATGACGTCGGTCGGGATCCGCCGGCCGCCTGTGCCGTGCGGA
The DNA here is from genome assembly GCF_018860155.1 of Nocardia albiluteola. Classification (GTDB taxonomy): domain Bacteria; phylum Actinomycetota; class Actinomycetes; order Mycobacteriales; family Mycobacteriaceae; genus Nocardia; species Nocardia albiluteola. The sequence continues at coordinate 309,981 of NZ_JAHKNI010000003.1, read as the reverse complement.
ATCCGCATCGACGGGCCCGGGATCGGCGACGCATCGGCGGGCCGAACCGCCAGGCATGTCTGCCGTCCCGCCTCCGAACCAACTAGGCTGTGGCCGTGGACAATCCCTTCGGCGCGATCGGCACCGCGAATTACGTTCTGCTGACCACGTTCCGCAAGAACGGCACACCGGTGGGCACGCCGCTCTGGGCGGCCCTGGACGACGGCAAGCTCTACGTCTGGACGGTCACCGACAGCTGGAAGGTCAAGCGGATCCGCAACAATCCCGCGGTGACCCTGCAGCCGTGCAGCGCCGGCGGCAAGACTCGCGGCGCGGTGGTGAACGGCAACGCGCGGATCCTGGACGAGGCCGGCAGCGACCGGGTCCGCGGCCTGATCAAGCGGAAGTATTCGCTGCAGGGCTGGCTGATCGTGACCGGCAGCCAATGGCGGCGCGGGCGCGGCGGCACCGTAGGCATCGAAATCACGGCCGACGCATAAATTCGGGACGGTAGGGCCAGCGCCTCGGGCCCGACTCGGCCGTAGGCACTGCCCGCGACTACCCCGCGGCGGCCCGTTCGGTGATTGCGATGCCGATCGAGCGGTCGCTCCCGAGGAACAGCTTGTGCGCCCGGATCAACACGGTGCCGAGCGCCCCGTACTTGTGCCCGACCAGCCCGCGCACCCGCTCGGTCCCGGGCGCGTCGAGGAGTTCGGCGGTGCCGTTCAGCACCTCACCCCCGGCCGGCTGCCCGCGGCGATCGCATTCCTGCAGGGTGACCTCGGGATTGCGGCGGATCCGCTTGACCTTCCATGCCTTGGGATTGGTCCACACCACAATCCGGTCGCCGTCGGGTGCGACCCACACGGGAGCCCCGACCGGTGTGCCGTCCTTTTTATAGGTCGTCAGCACCGCGTATTTGCTCTGTGCCAGCTCGTTCCAGGTCATGCGACAACGCTATGCCTCGAGCGCTCCCGGTACATCCGTTCCCGGACGCACCCGCGCATACGACCACGGTCGTAGGCGGCCACGCCATCACGCACTCCGGTTACGCGTGCGAGGCTTCGGGCCGCTCACGAGGTGCGCGGACCCCTACTCCAACTCACCCTCGGTCTCGAGATACACCTGCCGCAGCCGATCCAGCGTCTCCCGCTCCGGCGCTTCCCACAGCCCGCGCTCGGCGGCCTCCAGCAGTCGCTCGGCGATGCCGTGCAGCGCCCACGGATTCGACTGCTCCATGAACTTGCGGTTGGTCTCGTCGAATACGTAACTCTCGGAAAGCTTTTCGTACATCCAGTCGGCCACGACATTGGTCGTCGCGTCGTAGCCGAACAGATAGTCGACGGTGGCGGCCATCTCGAACGCGCCCTTGTAGCCGTGCCGGCGCATGGCCTCGAGCCAGCGGGGATTCACCACCCGGGCGCGGAATACCCGGGTGGTCTCCTCCGACAGCGTGCGGGTGCGCACCGCATCGGGCCGGGTGCTGTCGCCGATGTAGGCCTCCGGATTCGTGCCGGTCAGCGCCCGGACCGCGGCGACCATGCCACCGTGATACTGGAAGTAGTCGTCGGAGTCGGCGATGTCGTGCTCGCGGGTGTCGGTGTTCTTGGCCGCGACCGCGATGCGGCGATAGGCGCTGCGCATATCGTCCGCCGCGGGCGCGCCGTCCAGGTCGCGGCCGTAGGCGAAGCCGCCCCACGCGGTGTAGACCTGTGCGAGGTCGTCGTCGGTGCGCCAACTCTTGGAGTCGATCAGCTGCAGCAGACCCGCGCCGTAGGTGCCCGGCTTGGAGCCGAATATGCGTGTGGTGGAACGCCGTTCGTCGCCGTGCTCGGCCAGGTCGGCCCGACTGTGGGCGCGGACGTAATTCGACTCGGCGGGCTCGTCCAGGGCCGCGACAAGGCGCACCGCATCGTCGAGCATCGCGAGCACGTGCGGGAAGGCGTCGCGGAAGAACCCGCTGATCCGGACCGTCACATCGATGCGCGGGCGGCCGAGTTCCGCCGGCGAGATCGGTTCCAGGGTGGTGACCCGTCGGCTGGCCTCGTCCCAGACCGGCCGGACGCCCAGCAGCGCCAGCACCTCGGCGATATCGTCGCCCGAGGTCCGCATCGCCGAGGTGCCCCACACCGACAGGCCCACCGAGCGCGGATACCCGCCGTGATCGGCGAGGTACCGCTCCAGCAGCGAGTCAGCCATGGCCTGGCCGGTCTCCCAGGCCAGGCGCGAGGGCACGGCCTTGGGATCCACCGAGTAGAAGTTGCGACCGGTCGGCAGCACGTTGATCAGGCCCCGCAGCGGTGACCCGCTCGGCCCGGCCGGGATGAATCCGCCGTTCAACGCGTGCAGGATGCGTGAGATCTCGACCCCGGTCCGGCGCAACCGCGGCACCACCTCCGTCGCGGCGAAACCGAGGACTCGGCGAACCGCGGCCCGCCGTTCATCCTGGCCTTCCGGCGAATTCGCCCCTGCCGGGACGGCGGCGTTCACGAACAGGCTCTCGGTGAGCGCGTCGATGGCATCGACGTCCCAGTCGGACTCCTGCATCGCCGAGACGAGTTCGCGCGCCAGCTTCTCGAACGCGTCCACCCGCTCGCGCGACTCGTCACCGGATTCGCTCAGCCCCAACGCCTCTCGCAGGCCGGGCACATGATCCTCACCGCTCCACAGCTGCCGGGCGCGCAGCATGGCCAGGACCAGGTCCACCTCGGCCTCGCCGGTGGGCGCCTGGCCCAGCACGTGCAACCCGTCGCGGATCTGCACATCCTTGATCTCACACAGCCAGCCGTCGACGTGCAGCAGCATGTCGTCGAAGGACTCCTCGTCCGGGCGCTCGGCCAGTCCCAGATCGTGGTCCATCTTGGCCGCGCGCATCAGAGTCCAGATCTGCTGGCGGATGGCGGGCAGTTTGGCCGGGTCCAGGGCGGAGATGTTGGCGTGCTCGTCGAGCAGCTGCTCGAGCCGGGAGATGTCGCCGTAGGTCTCCGCGCGCGCCATCGGCGGGATCAGGTGGTCCACCAGGGTGGCGTGGGCGCGGCGCTTGGCCTGGGTGCCCTCGCCCGGATCGTTCACCAGGAACGGGTAGATCAGCGGCAGATCGCCCAGCGCGGCGTCGGTGCCGCAGGACGCGGACATGCCCAGCGTCTTACCCGGCAGCCACTCCAGATTGCCGTGCTTGCCCAGGTGTACCACCGCGTCGGCGGCGAAGCCGTCGGCGTCGGCCAGCCAGCGGTAGGCGGCCAGGTAGTGGTGGCTCGGCGGCAGGTCCGGATCGTGATAGATCGCGACCGGGTTCTCACCGAATCCGCGCGGCGGCTGCACTATCAGCACCACATTGCCGAATCGCAGTGCGGCGATGACGATCTCACCCTTGGGGTCCGCCGAACGGTCGACGTACATCTCGCCCGGCGGCGGGCCCCACGCCTCGACCACCGCGGCCCGGAAATCCGCGGGAAGCGTGCTGAACCAGGCGGCGTACGCGTCCGCACCGATCCGAATCGGGTTGCCCTCCAACTGTTCCGCGGTGAGCCAGTCCGGATCCTGGCCGCCGGCGGCGATGAGGGCGTGAATCAGTGCGTCGCCGTCGCCCTGTTCGAGTCCGGGAATCTCCCCGTGAGCCCCCAGATCGTAACCGGCGGACCGCATCTCGGACAGCAGCGCGATCGCGCTGGCCGGGGTGTCCAGGCCGACGGCGTTGCCGATCCGGGCGTGCTTGGTGGGATAGGCGGACAGCATGAGCGCGATCTTCTTGTCCTCCACCGGAATATGACGCAGCCGCGCGTGCCGCACCGCGATGCCGGCCACCCGGGCGGCCCGCTCGGGATCGGGGACGTAGGTGGACAGCCCGTCCTGGTCGAACTCCTTGAACGAGAAAGGAACCGTGATGATGCGGCCGTCGAATTCGGGCACCGCCACCTGGGTGGCCACGTCCAGCGGGGACAGCCCCTCGTCGGCGGCCGCCCACTGCTCGCGCCCCGAGGTCAGGCACAGGCCCTGCAGGATGGGCACATCCAGGTCGGCCAGCGCGCCGATGTCCCAGGCCTCGTCGTCGCCGCCCGCCGAGGCGGTGGCGGGCCGGGTGCCACCCGCGGCGAGCACTGTCACCACGAGGGCATCCGCGGCGCGCAGGGTGTCGATCAGTTCCGGCTCGGCGGTGCGCAGCGAGGCACAGTACAGCGGCAGCGGGCGGGCGCCCGCGCCTTCGATCGCCGCGCACAGCGCCTCGATGTAGGCGGTGTTCCCGGCCAGGTGCTGGGCGCGGTAGTAGAGCACCGCCACCGTCGGGCCGGTGATCCCGGCGCGCGGCGTGCGCTCCAGTTCACCCCAGTTCGGCAGCTGGACGGCCGGCTCGAAGCCGTGACCGGTGAGCAGCACCGTGTCCGACAGGAAGTTGTGCAGCTGAAGCAGATTCCCCGCACCGCCCGCGGCCAGATAGTTGTGCGCGTCGGCCGCGACACCGCCGGGCACGGTGGAGCACTCCATCAGCTCGGCATCGGGCGCCATTTCGCCGCCGAGCGCCACCACCGGAGCTCCGCTGGCACGCACCGCCTCGAGCCCCTCCTCCCAGGCGCGGCGACCGCCCAGGATGCGCACCACCACCAGATCCGCGCCCTCGAGCAGGGCGGGCAGATCCTCGAGTAGCAGCCGGGCCGGATTGGCCAGCCGGTAGCCCGCCCCGCTGGCCCGCGCGGACAGCAGGTCGGTGTCGGAGGTGGACAGCAACAGGATCACGATTCGGACCTTTCCTCGGGGTAACGCGCCCATCAGGGTGTACGCCCGCCGGGAGGGTCTGACTGTCACAGTGGCGCGACCGTACCGGAATTGCACCGGATTCCTCGTGTGGGGCAGGCATCGGGGATGCTACAGCCGACCCCCGACACGGGCCGCGAGGACCCTTCCCGACCTGCGAATTCCGCTCCCGGACCGGACATCACCGGCGTACGCTCGACATATGCCGAACTCACCAGGATGGGCCAGGCGAAATCGCTTCGCTGCCTGGTCAGGAATTATTTGCATGATGGTTGCCGTTGCATTGCTCGCAATGACGCTCGCGTCCGCCGCCGAACATCGCAACACCCTGGCAGTCATCGCTGGCTGCGCCTGCGCGACGATCGCCCTGACGGGTCTGCTGGTCTTCGAATCCACGGCCCACCGAGACCGGATCCACCGTCACGAGAAACCACATCTGTTGTCCGAGAGCTACGCTCCACCCCCGCGGTGGGCGCGGCGCGTCCGGCTGCGCCTGTTGATCGGGGAGAGAGGACGCTGAGAATATGCCGATGCCCCCTAACTGGGTCCGCCGCAATCACTTTGCCGCATGGTCCGGCTACTTCTGCGCACTGGTAACTTTCGCGACGCTGGCGATGACACTCACGGCCGCGGGCAGCGGCCACACCGAGTGGGCGGTGATCTGCGGGACCCTGTGCGCGCTGACCCTCCTGTACGGCCTCACCGTCATCGCGACCACGGTCCACCGCGACCACGCCGACCATCACGCCACCCCGAATCTGCTCGCCGACGAGTGGGACCAGACGCCGCGGGCGCTGCGCACGCGCGCGATGCTCACCCCGGTGCGGGCGCGCGCCCGGCGTCGCCACATCGGGGCCTGAGTACATCGCCCAACGGACCGCGCAAGGGTTGTGAGCGGCCCGAACAGGCCGCGCCGTAGGCTGATCCCATCATGACTCGTTCCGCACCCGATTCGTGCCCCGGCGTGCTGCGCCTGCACGAGGCCGCCGACGGGCCACTGGCCCGGATCCGCCTGCCCGGCGGCCGCCTGCGCCCGGATCAGCTGCAGGCCCTGGCCGAGGCCGCCCGCACGCTGGGCGACGGCGCGATCGAGCTGACCTCGCGCGGCAATGTGCAATTGCGCCGGATCCACGATGCCGCCGCACTGGCCGAGCGGCTCGCGGCCGCGGATCTGCTACCCAGCCCCACCCACGAACGGGTCCGCAACATCATCGCTTCGCCGCTCTCGGGCCGCGTCGGCGGCCTGACCGATGTGCGTGATGTGGTGCCGCGCCTGGACGAGGCGCTGCGCGCGGCCCCCGCGCTGGCCGAACTGCCGGGCCGGGTCCTGTTCACCCTCGACGACGGGCGCGGCGACATCAGCGGCCTCGGCGGCGATTTCGGCGTCCATGCGACCGGCGAGAGCACCTACGCGCTGCTGCTGGGCGGACGCGACAGCGGCATCCGGATACCGGCCGACGACGCCGTCGCGGTCCTGCTCGCCGCCGCGCACGAATTCCAGGGGCTGCGCGGTGAGCGGTGGCGGGTGCACGAGGTGGACGACGGCCCCGCCCGCATCGCCGCGGCCCTGGGCCGCCCGGCCACCGCCGAGTCGCTGGAATTCGCTGCGCCCCACGATATTCCGATCGGCTGGCACGATCAGCGCGACGGCCTGGTGAGCCTGGGTGCCGGTGTTCCGCTGGGCAGTCTGCCCGCCCGGACCGCGGAATTCCTTGCCGCCGTGGACCGCCCGATCGTGCTGACCCCCTGGCGCAGCCTGGTGCTGGCGGACCTCGACGAGTGGGCCGCCGAGCAGGTGGTGCGGGTGCTCGCGCCGATGGGCCTGATCTTCGACGCCGCATCACCCTGGTTGCTGGTGACGGCCTGCGCGGGGCAGCCCGGCTGCGCCAAGTCCCGCACCGACGTGCGTGCCGACGCCGCGGCGGCGGTCGCCGGCGGACGGGTGCTGCATCACACCGCGGAGCTCGATGCGCCGGAAGACATCACGGCGGGTGAGCACGGGCCGTCCGATTCCCCGGAGGCCGAACTCCGCGGCCTGGATGCGACCGAGATCGTCGGGGCGGGCCGCCAGCACTGGTCCGGCTGCGAACGCCGCTGCGGCCGCCCGCGCGGTGCTGTCACCGATGTCGTCGCCGAACAGGATGGCTACCGCATCACCCCGCCTGGTCGACCGCGCGACTGACGCTCGCAGCACCAGCCCCCACAACGATCCGCGCCGACGCTTCCCGACGGCGAGCCCGAGGCCACGCGCGAAGCAGGGATGACCAGGGCAATTATTCGATGGCGGCCGGTTCGGTTGCACGGTGGTGCATTTCGAGCGTGCAGCATTTCACGCCGCCGCCGGCCTTCAGCAACTCGGACAGGTCGATGCCGATCGGGTCGTAACCGCGGGCCCGCAGTTCGTCCGCCAGTACGGTGACGCGGTCGCTGAGGAAGACGTGGTAGCCGTCGCAGATTCCGTTCAGGCCCAGCACATCCGCGTCCCGCGCGGTGGCCACGATCGCATCGGGGTACAGGCTCGCCAGCAGTTCCGCGCTGGCCGGACTGAACGCGGGTGGGTAGTACGCGATGGTGTCACCGAGCACCATCAGCGCCGTGTCGAGGTGGTAGAACCGCGGATCCACCAGTTCCAGCGAGACCACCGGCAACCCGAAGAATCGCTCGACTTCCCGATGCGCGGCGGGTGAGCTCCGGAATCCCGTGCCCGCCAGGATGCGTCCGGGCGCGGGCGCGAAATCGCCCTCCCCCTCGTTGATCTCGACCGCGGCCGCGACCCGGTGCAATCCGCGCCCGGTCAGCCAGCGGTGATAGGCGGGTCCCTCGGCCGCTCGCTCGGGGCTGGCGAACCGCGCCGACAGGGCGCGGTCACCGATCACCAGGCCGCCGTTGGCCGCGAAAACCATATCGGGCAGCCCGGGTTCACCGGCGATCGTCTCGACGAGGTGACCGTGCCGTTCGAAGGTGTCGCGCAACGTATCCCACTGCGCGAGCGCGCGGACGCGATCGACCGGGGCGGTGGCGTCCATCCAGGGATTGATCGCGTAGCGGACGTCGAAATGGTCGGGGCGGCACATCAGGAACCGGCGCGGCACCGGCCGGCGAGCGCCGGACGGTTCGGGGGCGCGCAGCGTGGCGACAGACGTCAACGGGACTCCCTGTGATCGGCGTTCTCGAGGCTAGAAATGACGGTAAGCGGCGTACTATTGCGCGAGAAATACGGATTCGTTGCACAAAGACGGCTCGAAACGGCGATTCATTGCAGGCGCGGCGAACGGAGGCCCGGTCGTGGACGACATCGATCGCGATATCCTCGCCCACCTGCTCAAGAGTGCGCGCGCATCGTTCCAGGACATCGGGGCGCGGGTCGGGTTGTCCGCGCCCGCGGTCAAGCGCCGGGTCGACAGGATGGTCACCGGCGGGCAGATCACCGGCTTCACCGCGCAGGTCAATCCGGCCGCGCTGGGCTGGCGGACCGAGGCGTACGTCGAGGTGTACTACCGCGACAACATCTCCCCCGCCGAGCTGCGCCGCAGCCTCGAGCCGATCCCGCAGATCGTCGGCGTCTGGACCATCGCCGGCGAGGCGGACGCGCTCGTCCACGTCATGGCGAGCGATATGGCCGAGATCGAATCCACCGTCGAGCGCATCCGGGAGAACGCCCGAGTCGGACGCACCCGCAGCAGCATCGTGATGTCCAGAATCCTCGAGCGCCCCCGCACCTGAGGCTCCGGAGTCGGCCACAATCGTGGCCTCCGCGCCGTGCCCTCGCGGCGTCAGCCCAGGCCCGGGGCCGACCACGCACAACCGCACTTCTAGTGTGGACGGCATGTCCGATGTGCGCACCAGCTACCTCACCGACGGGGCCGAGATCTATCGGCGGTCGTTCGCGACCATCCGGTCCGAGGCCGACCTGGCCCGGTTCCCGGCCGATGTCGCGCAGGTCGTGGTCCGGATGATCCACGCCTGCGGGCAGGTCGATCTGGCCGCCGACGTGGACTACTCCGAGGGCGTCGTCGCCCGGGCCCGCGCCGCGCTGCGGGCCGGTGCCCCGATCCTGTGCGATGCCACCATGGTCGCCTCCGGGGTGACGCGACGGCGGCTGCCCGCGGACAACGAGGTGCTGTGCCTGCTGGGCGATCCCCGGGTGCCGGAGCTGGCACGAACCATGGACAACACGAGATCGGTTGCGGCGCTGGAACTCCTGCGCGACCGCCTGGACGGCGCGGTGGTCGCGATCGGCAACGCCCCGACCGCGCTGTTCCACCTGCTGGACATGCTCGACGCGGGTGCGCCCCGGCCGGCGGCGGTGCTGGGCATCCCGGTCGGATTCGTCGGAGCCGTCGAGTCCAAGCAGGCGCTGGCCGAATTCGGCGGCGGCATCGACTATCTCACCGTCCGCGGCCGGCGCGGCGGCAGCGCCATCACCGCGGCGGCGCTGAATGCGATTGCGAGCGAACAGGAATGAGCCGAGGAAAGCTCTGGGGCATCGGCCTCGGACCGGGCGATCCGGAACTCGTCACGGTCAAGGCGGCGCGGATCATCGGCGCGGCCGATGTGATCGCCTTTCACAGCGCCCGCCACGGACGCAGCATCTCGCGCGGCATCGCCGCGGCATACATGCGCCCCGGGCAGCTGGAGGAACACCTGATCTATCCGGTGACGACCGAGACGACGGACCATCCGGGCGGTTATCAGGGCGCCATCGACGAGTTCTACGAGCGGGCGGCCGCGACGCTGGCCGGTCATCTCGAGGCCGGGCGGACCGTGGCGCTGCTGGCCGCGGGGGATCCGCTGTTCTACAGCTCGTACATGCACATGCACCGCCGCCTCGCCGGCCGGTTCGACGCCGAGATCATCCCCGGCATCACGTCGGTGAGCGCGGCGTCGGCGGCCCTGGGCACGCCGCTGGTGGAGGGCGATCAGGTGCTGACGGTGCTGCCCGGCACCCTGCCCGCCGATGAGCTCGCCCGCCGGCTCGCCGCCGCCGACGCCGCCGTCATCATGAAACTGGGGCGCACCTATCCCGGTGTGCGGCAGGCGCTTTCCGATGCGGGACGGATCGACGACGCCTATTATGTCGAGCGCGCGAGCACCGGCCGACAGCGTGTGCTACGCGCGGCCGATGTCGCCGACGACGAGGTGCCGTACTTCGCGATCACCGTCGTCCCGGGACCCGAGGTCACCACCGAGATCCCGCTCACGGCCGCCAATTCCGAGGCCGCCGCACGAGCGCGGCGATCCGCAGCTGACCCGCACGATCCCGACCGCCCGTCCGCGGCCGACGACAATGTCGCACCGCCGGTGATGGATTCCCTTGCAGTGCATAGCAGTTCGCCAGAACCAGGCGAGGTGGTCGTCGTCGGTCTCGGCCCGGGCTCCCCGGACTGGACGACTCCCGAGGTCACCGAGGCCCTCGCCGCGGCAACCGATCTGGTCGGCTATACCACCTATATCGACCGGGTTCCGCTGCGCACGGGGCAGCGGCGGCACGCCAGCGACAACCGGGTGGAGTCCGAACGTGCCGCCATGGCACTGGATCTGGCCAAGCAGGGCGCCCGGGTGGTGGTGGTCTCGTCCGGCGACCCCGGCGTGTTCGCGATGGCCGCGGCGGTGATCGAGGAGTCCGCCGATCCGCAGTGGCGAGACGTCCCGGTGCGCGTGCTGCCCGGCATGACCGCGGCCGGGGCGGTCGCCAGCCGCGTCGGCGCCCCGCTCGGCCACGACTTCGCCATGATTTCGCTGTCCGACCGGCTCAAGCCGTGGGAGACGGTGACACAGCGCATTTCGGCCGTGGCCGCCGCCGACATGGCCATCGCCGTGTACAACCCGGCCTCTTCGCAGCGCACCTGGCAGGTCGCCGCGTTGCGCGAGCTGGTGCTCGAACACCGCAAGCCCGATACGCCGGTGATCCTGGGTCGCGATGTCGGCGGGCCGGGCGAATCGGTGCGGGTGCTCACCCTCGCCGAGCTGGATCCCGCCGAGGTGGACATGCGCACCCTGCTTATCATCGGCGCCTCCACTACCACCGCGTTCGACACCCCGTCCGGCACCCGCGTCTACACCTCACGCCGGTACGTGGCCCGATGATGCGGTACGACTGTCCCAGCGGTTAATATTCCTATGTGGAACATTGAAGGAGGGTGGCATGTCCGGGGACGAACCGAAGCGGGGACTGAACTCGACCGCCGCCTCACTGCTGGGCTTCCTGCACGAGGGCCCGATGGCCGGGTGGGATCTGGTCAGCGTCGCTCAGGACCGGATCGGGGACTTCTGGACGATCACCCAGAGCCAGGTGTATCGCGAGCTGGCGACGATGTCCCGGATCGGGCTGGTGGAGAAGGGGGAGACCGGCGCGCGCGAGCGGACGCCGTATCGAATCACCGAGGCGGGCCGCGAGGCGTTCGCGCAGTGGATCGCCCGCGACCCGGGCGCGGAGACCATCCGGGTACCGCTGCTGCTGACCCTGGCATTCGGCGAATTCGTCGAACCCAAGCGGCTGCATCGAATCATCGCGGCGAACCGCGTGATCCACGAACAACGCCTAGAACGCTATCTGGGCGATACCGACGAGTCGATGTCCCGCTACGAGCGAGCGACCCTGGACTTCGGCATCGGATACGAACGGGCCGTGCTGGATTGGTTCGACCGGCTGCCGACACTGCTGGCGCCCGCATCCGCCGACCCCTCCTGAAAGCCTGGCCGCCCGTTCGCCGCGCCGGGGAGTTCGAGCGTCCATCCCAACGGCGTGCCACCTCCGCGGCCGACAACCGCCGCGCACGCGGCTCAACGCAGCACCCGCAGCCAATCCCATACCGCGGCGGCCGATTCCACGGTCGCCGCGCCCGCGGGTAACGCCGGGCGATCGACCATGACGACGGGGATACCGAGGGCGCGGGCGGCGCCGAGTTTGGCCGCGGTCGACTCTCCCCCGCTGTCCTTGGTGACGAGCGCATCTATCCGGTGCGCACTCAGCAGCCGCACCTCGTCTTCGACGTCGAAAGGCCCACGGGCCAGCAGAAGTTCGTGCTCGCGCGGCAGCGCGGCGGTCGGCGGGTCGATCGCGCGGATCAGGAACCACTGCCCTCGCAGGCCCTCGAACGCGCCGACCTCCTGACGACCGATCGTCAGGAAGATCCGTTCCCCCAGCCCCGCCACGAGATCCGCGGCCGCGGCCACATCGGGCACGCGGAGCCAACGATCGCCCGGCCGCTCCCGCCAGCCGGGACGCCGCACGTGCAGGACCGGCAGCTCCAGTGCGGCAGCGGCCGCCGCCGCGTGCGCCGAGATCCGGCCCGCGAATGGATGCGTCGCATCGACGACCGCATCGATATCGTTGGCGGCCAGCCACTCCCGCAGTCCATCGACTCCGCCGAAACCTCCCACCCGCACCGGCCCCGCGGGCAGCACCGGATCTCGGACCCGTCCGGCGAGCGAGGAGACGAGCTCGAATTCTCGCTCATCCGTACCGGTTTCGGCGATCTCGCGGGCCTCACGAGTACCGCCCAGCAGCAGGATTCTCACCGCTGCCCGTCCGGGTTCGGGTCCACCTCGGCCTGCTTGATCACGCTCCACTGCGTGACGGGCAGCTGGGGGCGCCACGCGGTGAAACCGCCGAGCGGCTCGGCCCGGTGAATCTGGAATCGCCGTAGCGCACCACCGAATTCGGCCGCCCAGGCGACCAGGCGCGTCTCCGATTCCGCGGTCACCGCGTTGGCGACCAGGCGTCCGCCGGGTCGCAGGCGTGCCCAGCAGCTCTCGAATACACCGGGCTGGGTGAGCCCGCCCCCCAGGAAGATGGCGTCGGGTTCTGCGAGTCCGCCGTCCGCCAGCTCCGCGATCACCTCGCCGACGATCGCCACTCCCGGCACCCCGAGGGCCGCGGCGTTGCCCGCAATCTGCTCGCGTCGCGCGCCGGATCGCTCGAAAGCGATTGCGCTGCACTCCGGATGGGTACGGCACCATTCGATGGCGATCGTGCCCGACCCGCCGCCGACGTCCCACAGCAGCTCCCCCGGCGCGGGGGCCAGCGCGGCGAGAGACAGCGCGCGCACCTCCGCCTTGGTGAGCTGCCCGTCACCGGCGTACACGCCGTCCGGCAGGCCCGGGAGCCGGGTCAGCCGCGGTGCGCCCGGATCAGCCAGGCAGTCCACGGCGACGATATTGAGCGGGTCGCCCGGCGGTGCGTCCCACACCGCCGCCTCACCCGACACGACGCGCTCGGCCGGGCCGCCGAGCTGTTCCAGCACCGTCAGCAGCGACGACCCGAAACCGTTGCACGACAGGAGCTTCGCCAACTCGCCCGGGGTGCGCTCGTCGGAGCTCAGCAGCAGGATCCGGCGCCGGTCGGCCAGCTCCGGCAGCACCGTCTCCAACCTGCGCCCCACGGCACTGACCACAGGAGTCTGCGCCAGCCCCCAGCCCAGCCGCGCACAGGCCAGCGCTGCCGACGAGGGCTGCGGCAGCACCCGAAGCGCTTGCGGCCCCACGAGTTTCGCCAGCGACACCCCGATTCCGTAGAACATCGGGTCCCCGCTCGCGAGCACACACACTCGCGAACCGCGGTGCGCGCGGAAGAGATCCGGTAGCGCCGGAAGCAGCGGAACGGGCCACCGCACCCGTTCGGGGCCGGAGACGGCCGCGGGCACCAGCGCCAGCTGCCGCCCCGAACCGAACACCACGTCCGCCAGCTCCACGGCCTCGCGCGCCGCCGACCCCAACCCGTCCCAGCCGTCGGCCCCGATGCCCACCACCGCGATCGGGGCGCCGGACCACTGCATCATCACCATCGGGTCTCCCCCGCCGAACGGGACATGCCGGTCATCGGGGCAGCCGCCGCCAGATCGCGCGCGGGACGAAGCGGGATACGAAGTAGATCGGGCGCATCATGGCCGGGGCCCAGGCGATCTCGCGGCGGGCGCGCAACCCCGCGAGCACCGCGTCGGCGACCTGGCCGGGACGCACCGAGAACGGCGCGGGGTCCATCCCCTCGGTCATGCGGCCGATCACGAATCCGGAACGCACCAGCAGCAGGTGAACTCCGGTGCCGTGCAACGCATCCGCCAGTCCGGTGGCGAATCCGTCCAGTCCCGCCTTCCCCGAGCCGTACACGTAATTGGCCCGCCGCACCCGGAATCCGGCCACCGAGCTGAACACCACCAGGTGCCCGCTGCCCTGGGCCCGCAGCATGTTCGCCAGAATCGTCAGCAGGCCGACCTGCGCCACGAAATCGGTCTGCAGTACCGCGACCGCCGCCGCCGGATCCTGTTCGGCGCGAGCCTGGTCACCCAGCACGCCGAACGCGAGCACCGCCGCGCCGATCCGGCCGTGTTCGGCGGCGATCTTCTCCAGCAACGGCTGGTGCGCGGCCAGATCGTCGGCATCGAACTCGACGCAGTGCACCGCGGCCGCACCCGCATCCTCGGCCGCGGCCCGCTCCCGCGCCAGCTCGTCGCTGCGACGCGCGGCCAGAATCACCACCCGGCCCGCCGCACACCGCCGCACGATCTCGAGCCCGATCTCGCTGCGCCCACCCAGCAGCACGATCGCACCCTCGTCCACCCGCACACCCATGCCGACAGTGTGCCATCGTCGAACGCCACACAGCCCGTGGCCCTGCCGCCAACCCCACCGGTACGCGCCCGGTGAACATCGGGAGCACCTCCGCCGGATGTGCTCACGAACGACCGCATCCGCGCACCGTCCAGGGCACACGGCACACGGCAATTGCATCCAGGCCCAGCGGACAATTCCGCTGCTCAGCCGACCCGCCGGGTCGTTCTGAGCACGGGCGCGACGACGGAAATTCGCCGATTGTTAGCCTGGCTGCATGGCAGCCACCGATACCCGCATCGAAATGGCCCCGGCCGCGCTCGCGTTCGTCATCGAACGGCATCTGGCGACACTCACCACGTTGCGCGGCGACGGCACACCCCACGTCGTTCCGATCGGATTCGCGTGGGACGACGAGGCCGGGATCGTCCGCATTATCACCTCGGGCGATTCAACGAAGGCGCGCAATGTGCGGCACACCGGGTATGCCGCGGTGAGCCAGGTCGACGGGGCCCGCTGGCTCACCCTCGAGGGTCCCGCCGACGTGCTCACCGACCCGGCCGAGGTCGCCGAGGCCGAACGGCGCTACGCCGTCCGGTACCGGACTCCGCGCGAGAACCCGGCCCGCGTCGTCATCGCCATCCGCCCCACCCGCCTGCTGTCGAGCGCGGCCCTGCGCTGCGTCTGATCGCCTCGGCTTCGTACCCGGAGTCGTTTCGTCCGGGCCACAGTGTGCCCGTGCGGATGGTGCACGTTCCCGTACGGCACCAAGCCCGTGGCGGTCAGGTCCACCGCGTTCTCGAGGTCGTCCCACGGATCGTTGTGCCCGCCGGAGAACTGACGCAGGCACCCTCGCACTCCTGTTGTGCAGCAATGGATTCTGCGGTGCGGCCGAGCTGCACCGCCGTCAGGACGCCGGAGATCTCTGCGGAGCGAGGGTTCACACGGACGTCAGCCCATGGGGGCGCTGATTCACCGATTCGCAGCCGTCGTCGGTGACCACCACGATGTCCTCGATGCGGGCGCCCCACTCGCCGGGGAAGTAGATGCCCGGCTCGATACTGAAGGCCATACCGGGCTCGAGCACGATGTCGTTGCCGCCCACGATGTAGGGCTCCTCGTGCACGGACAGGCCGATGCCGTGGCCGGTGCGATGGATGAAGGCCTCGCCGAAACCGGCCTCCGTCAGCACATTTCGCGCCGCGGCGTCGACGGATTCGGCGGTGACGCCGGGCCGGGCCGCGGCCACCGCGGCGGCCTGGGCCCGCTCGAGCACCGCGATGCGCTCGGCGATCTCCGCATCGGGCTCGCCGACGACATAGGTGCGGGTGGAATCGGAATAGTAGCCGGGCTCGACCGGGCCGCCGATGTCCACGACCACGATGTCGCCGGATTCGATGCGGCGGTCGGACTGCTCGTGATGCGGAATCGCGCCGTTCGGACCGCTGCCGACGATCACGAAGGCGGCCGCGGTATGCCCCTCCGCGACGATCGCCTCGGCGATGTCGGCGGCCACCTCGGCCTCGGTGCGCCCGGCGCGCAGCCATTCGCCCACCCGGGCGTGCACCCGATCGATCGCCGCGCCGGCGCGGCGCAGTGCCTCGATCTCGCTGTCGTCCTTGCGCATTCGCAGCTGTCGCAGCACCGGCGTCGCCGACGCGGGCAGCACGCCGAACACATCGGCGATCGGCAGCAGATGCAGCGCGGGCATCGCGTCGTCGACCGCGACCCGGGCGCCGGCGTTCAGCGCGGACTTGACGATGTGGTACGGATCCACGCCGTCGACCCAGTCCAGCAGCTGCAGGCCCAGCTCACCGGCCGCCGAACCCGCCAGCCCCGCCAGTTCCAGCTTCGGGACGACCACCGACGGCGTCGCGCCGCTGGCGGGGACGACCAGGCAGGTCAGCCGTTCGAACGATTGCGCGCGCGACCCGATCAGATACCGCAGATCCGGGCCCGGCGTAATGAGTAGCGCATCCAGATGAGCGGCCCGCAGCAGCTCCGCCGCCCGCTCCAACCGCTTCCCGTAGACCTCTGCACCGAACCGTGAATCCGACTGGTCGCTCATGCCGCCTCACGTTACCCGCTTGGCAATAGGCGCCGCCCGGACATCGTCGTCCCGGCAGGAGCGCCCGCCTCACCTCGCCTTCCGGGCTGGTTTGTCAGCCCGAGCAGGTACCGTCTGCGCTATGAGCTCACCTGCCGCCGGACCGCTGTTGCTGCTGGACGGGGCCAGCCTGTGGTTCCGGGCCTTCTACGCCGTGCCGGAGAAGATCACCGCGCCCAGCGGGCAGCCGGTGAACGCGCTGCGCGGATTCACCGACATGGTGGCGGCGCTGATCGCCCGGCACTCACCGGGGCGGCTGGTGGTGTGCCTGGATCTGAACTGGCGGCCGCAATTCCGGGTCGAGCTGCTGCCCTCCTACAAGGCGCACCGGCTCGACGATTCGGCCGGAGCCGCGCCGGGCGCCGAGGAGGTACCCGACACGCTCACCCCCCAGGTGGACATGATTCTCGAGGTGCTCGAGGCGGCGGGCATCGCCACCGCGGGCGCCGAGGGCCTCGAGGCCGACGACGTCATCGGCACCCTGGCCACCCGGGAGCGCACCGACGAGGTGATCGTCGTCAGCGGCGACCGCGATCTGCTCCAGCTGGTGCGCGACGACCCGGCCCCGCCGGTGCGGGTGTTCTACGTCGGCCGCGGCCTGGCCAAGGCCGAGCTGTTCGGCCCCGCCGAGGTCGCCTCGAAATATGGTGTGCCCCAGGAGAATGCCGGGCCCGCCTACGCCGACATGGCCACCCTGCGCGGCGACGCCTCCGACGGCCTGCCCGGCGTCGCGGGCATCGGAGACAAATCCGCGGCCACCCTGATCTCCCGCTTCGGCACCCTGGAGGCGCTGGTCGCCGCCGTCTCGGATCCGGACGCCGAGCTGGCACAGGGCGTGCGCGCCAAACTCACTGCGGCACAGGACTATTTGAAGGTGGCAGCCCCCGTCGTCCGCGTGGTCCGCGACGCCGAGGTGCACCTCTCCCGCCCGGACGCGCTCCCCGAAACCCCCGCCGACCCAGACGGCCTGAACGCCCTGGCAGCCGCCTACAACGCGGAGAGCCCGGTCAAACGCCTCATCGCCGCTATAGCCAACCGCGGAGCCTGAGCCGGGAACCTATGCCTCGCCCGGGTTGCGGCACGAGGGCCGCCGGCTGCCCTGCGCGCACCCTCCTGTGCGAAAGCCCGTCGCAGCCGGGCCCATCGAACACCGCGTAACCGCCATGGCCACCGATTCGCGCTCGCGTCGTGTGCGCCTCAAAGCTCAACTCGCGGCGTCGATTTCACACCCATGGCGGCCCGTACCTGCGCGCGAGCGGCCTCGACGCCCGATCGACATTCGGCCGATCGTGTCGACGCGCAAAGCTCAACTCGCGGCGTCGATTTCGCGCTGGGCGGCCGCGAGCATCGGGCGCTCGTGCCGCTGCAGGGTATTGCCCTCGGAGATCGCCTGTCTGCGCTCGCGCACCAGGATCTCGAGCAGATCCGGCACACCACGGCCGGTCAGTTTTTCGATCAATCTCCAGGCCGCGCCGCTTCACGGGAAGTCCCGATCGAAGTACTTGCAATTCGATCCAGACACTGTCTCTGACTAAACATGCCATTATCCGCCGCGGGGTCCACCGCAATCACCCGAAGCCGCCGTACCGCCTCTTCCCGGTCGCCCGCGCGGTACAGGCATTTCGCCGCCTCCCCTCGCTCCCACATCACGTTCGACTGATCGGCGGACCGATCGGCGATCCGGTGGTAAAGCTGCGCCGCACGGCGAAGCACGGCGGGCACCACGTCCGGCGGTTCGCACCCCCGCGATTCGGCCGCGCGGTGCGGAACCCTCAGCTCGGGCGGCCGACCTCATAGGTGCCGTCGGACTTGGTGACCTTGATGGTGACCTTTTTCTTCTCGCCGCCGACCTTCAGGCTGCAATCGAAGCTGTTGTTGACCTTCACCTCTTCGCCCGACGGGCAGCTGACGTCCTGGACGTCATCGATGCCGTAGGAATCCTTGAGCACCTTCTGCACGCCGGTCTGCACGGCGGAGTTGTCGAGCTGGTCGCTGCCCAGGAAGACGAAGCCCAGCACCACGGCCACGATGACGACCACCAGCGCGCCGATCCCGCCGAAGAGCAGGCCCTTGCGCGACTTCTTCTTGCCTTCGCCGTCGACCGGCGACGACGGCTGCGCGGGCGACCCAGGCTGCTGGGACCAGTCGGACTGGGTCCACTGCTGCCCCTGCTGCCCCGGCTGGCCCCACTGCTGCTGAGTGGGCTCCCACGCCGAGGGCTGCGCAGGCTGCTGCTGCGGCCACGACGGCGAGCTCTGCTGCCCCCACTGCTGCTGGGACTGGCCGCTCCATTGCTGGGTCGGATCGGCGCTGCCGGCGCCCTGCTGCGGCCAGGACGCCTGGCCCGGCTGACCCCACTGCTGCTGGCCGCCCCACTGAGTCGGGTCGCTGGGACTCCCCGACCCGGCACCAGGGGTGTCGTTCGGACCGTACGGGCCGCTCATTTGCCTGCCTCCACTTGCACTCGTCGTACCCACGCTTCCCCCCGTGTGAGGTCCTGAGATCTCTCACCACGGTCGGTGCTCGAAAGCATCAAATCACAGTCCGGCACGCAGCGTTCGTATTGACCGCTCCACCGCCGGACCGTGCTCCCCCCTCCGCCGACCACCGCCGCCTACGCGGCATCCACCGCCACGACACCTCGCCGGATCGCCCGCACCGCCTTGGCCGCCGTCCCGGCGACCTCGACGTCGTCGGCCGTGTTGTGGATCTGGTCGAGCAGATCGATCACCTGCCGGCACCAGCGCACGAAATCGCCTGCCGACAGCGCATTGCCCTGATCCCCGCTGGCCAGCAGCGATTCGCCCAGGCCGTCACCGCGGGCCCATTTGTGCACCCCGGTGACGAACCCCAGATCCGGTTCGCGGGTGGGCTCCAGCTTGTGCGCGGCCTCGTCGGTGCGCAGCTCGCCCCAGATGCCCAGGGTGGCCCCGACCGCGCGCCGGATCGGCGCGGTCGGACCGGACGGTCCCAGATATCCACTCTCCTGACGCGATTCGTATACCAGGATCGACACCACCGCGGCCAGCTCGGCCGGGCCCAGCCCGCGCCAGACCCCCTGCCGAAGGCATTCGGCGACAACGAGATCCGCCTCGGTGTAGATGCGCGCGAGTCTGCGGCCGTCGGCGGTCACCTCCCCCTGGGCGTCGACGTAGCCGCGCTCGGTCAGCAGTTGGACGATGCGATCGAACGTGCGGGCCAGCGAATTCGTCGTCGCCGCGACCTTCTGCCGCATGGACTCGGTCTCGCGCTGCACCCGGTTGTAGCGCTCGCCGACGCGCGCAAGCTGCTCCCGGTCGGGCCGGGTGTGCGCGGGATGCGAGCGCAGCGCACGGCGCAGCGTGTCCAGCTCGCGGTCCTCGCCACCCTTGGCGCGGGTTCCGCGGCGCTGCCGCCCGGGCGGGGTGATCCCGGTGCTGCGCAGGGCCGAGGCCAGGTCGCGACGGGTGCGGGCGGTGTGGTGATCCACGTGCCGCGGCAGCCGCATTCGCCCCAAAGGCTGTGCGGGCGTGGGGAAGTCGGCCGCGGAGATGCGTCCGGCCCATTTGTCCTCGGTGAGCACCAGCGGGCGCGGATCGCCGGGTGATTGATCGGGTTCCAGGATTACCGCGAGGCCCTGGCGCCGGCCGCTCGGAATCGCCACGACATCGCCTCGCCGCAGCGAGGTCAGCGCGGCGACGGCGGCCCCGCGGCGATCGGCGCGGCCCTGCCGCTCGATATCGCGCTCGCGCTGGCTGATCCGCTCGCGCAGCGACAGGTAGTCCATGAAGCCGTCGTCGTCGATCTGCGAGCGCAGCTTGCGCAGCTGCCCCTCGTTGCGCTCGATGCCGCGCACGAGGCCCACGACCGACCGGTCGGCCTGGAACTGGGCGAAGGACCGCTCCAGCAGCGCCCGGGACTCCTGGGCGCCCATCCGGTCGATCAGGTTGATCGACATGTTGTATCCGGGCCGGAACGAGCTGCGCAGCGGATAGGTGCGAGTCGAGGCCAGGCCTGCGACGGCGCTGGTGTCCACGTTCGGATGCCACACCACCACCGCGTGCCCCTCGACATCGATGCCGCGCCGCCCCGCGCGGCCCGTGAGCTGGGTGTACTCTCCCGGCGTCAGTTCGGCGTGCGATTCGCCGTTGAACTTCACCAGGCGCTCGAGCACCACGGTGCGGGCGGGCATGTTGATGCCCAAAGCCAGTGTCTCCGTGGCGAATACCGCGCGCACCAGCCCGCGCACGAACAGTTCTTCGACGGTGTGCCGGAACGCGGGCAGCATGCCGGCATGATGTGCGGCCAGCCCCCGGAAAAGGCCCTCACGCCAATTCCAGTACCCCAGCACGTCGAGATCCGCGCGCGGCAGATCGCCGGTGTGCTTCTCGATGATGGCGGTGATCTCCGCCTGCTCGTCGTCGCGGCTCAGGTCCAGCCGCGAGCGCAGGCACTGCGCCAGGGCGCCGTCGCAGCCCGCGCGGCTGAAGATGAACGTGATCGCCGGGAGCAGGCCCTCGTCGTCGAGCCTGGCCAGCACTTCCGGGCGCGGCACCGGACGGTAGTCGCGGCGCGGACCGCCGCCGCGATGCCGGGGACCATCCCAGCCGTTCATCCGGTCCTCGGCCTCGCGGTGCTTGATGTAGCGCACCAGATCCTCGTCGACCAGGACCTTCTGATCGCTGGACTTCTGATCGAACAGATCGAACATCCGCCGCCCCACCAGCACGTGCTGCCACAGCGGGACCGGCCTGGTCTCGTCGACGATAACGGCGGTATCGCCGCGCACCGTCTCCATCCACGCGCCGAACTCCTCCGCGTTCGACACTGTCGCGGACAGGCTCACCAGCCGCACGTCCGGCGGCAGGTGCAGGATGACCTCCTCCCACACCGCCCCGCGGAACCGGTCGGCCAGGTAGTGCACCTCGTCCATGACCACGTACGACAGGCCCTGCAGCGCATCGGATCCCGCATACAGCATGTTGCGCAGCACCTCGGTGGTCATCACCACCACCGGCGCGTTCGGATGCAGCGACTGATCGCCGGTCAGCAGGCCCACCTGACCGCGGCCGTAGCGCTCGACGAGGTCGGCGTATTTCTGATTCGACAGCGCCTTGATCGGGGTGGTGTAGAAGCATTTGCCGCCCGCGGCCCGGGCCAGATGCACCGCGAACTCGCCGACGACCGTCTTACCGGCCCCGGTCGGGGCGCAGACGAGCACACTGTGACCGTGCTCGAGGGCTTCGCATGCCTGGAGCTGGAACGGATCGAGCGTGAATTTCAGTTCGGCGGTGAATGCCGCAAGTTCGCCGATCGGCGACCGTTGTCCCACTCGTCACAGCGTATCGGAGTAGTCCGACACGGGTCTCGATGTTTTCTCCGCGGCGGAGTCGTGCAGGATCGAGGCGGCCGGGTCGATCGGCTCCGCGGCCGCGATCGGCTCCGCCTGGCCCATCCCTCCAGCGCCGGGCAGGGGCGATGCCTGGTCGTCGGACAGCGCGTCCCACTCCCCGCTCGCCCGGGCGCGACGGCGGTCGTTGAGCCGAGCCACCTGCACCGCCACCTCGAACAGCACCGTCAGCGCGACGGCCAGCGACAGCATCGAGATCGGATCCTGCGGCGTGACGATCGCGGCGAAGACGAACAGCCCGAAGATCATGCCGCGCCGCCACTTCTTCAGCCGCGCGTAGCTGAGCACGCCGATCGCATTCATCCCGACGATCAGCAGCGGCGTTTCGAAGCTGACCCCGAAGATGATCAGCAGCTTGATGATGAAGCTGAAGTATTGCGTGCCGCTCAGCGCCGTGATCTGCACGTTGTTGCCGACGGACATCAGGAACCGCAGCGCGTGGGCAACCACCCAGTAGGCCAGCAGCGCGCCGATGACGAACAGCACCGAACCGGCGCCGACGTAGCTGACCGCGTACCTGCGTTCCTTCGCGTACAGACCCGGGGTGACGAACGCCCAGATCTGATACAGCCAGATCGGGCTGGCCAGGACCATGCCCGCGGTGAGGCCGACCTTGAGCCGCAGCGTGAACTGTTCGAACGGCGCGGTCGCGAGGAGCCGGCAGGCCCCGTCGGCGCTCAGGGTCGCACGCGAGGAGGCCGGGAGCGAGCAATACGGGCCGCGCAGGATGTCACCGAGACTGTGAATGCCGAGGAATCCATATTGATACCAGGCGAATCCGAGGGCGGTGGTGAGCGCGACGGCCAACAGCGCCTTGAGCAGCCGGGAGCGCAGCTCCTCCAGATGTTCGACCAACGACATGGTGCCGTCGGGATTCGTCCTGCGCTTGCTGCGCCGGGGGTCGAACGGGATGCGCATGGATTCTCAATGCCTCGCTGATCGCAGTATCTGGGCCGGACCCCGGCAAACCACCCGGCGGCATGCGCTCGTTCGGAGCGGGCCGGGTGGCGACGATGCGGCGGCTACGCCTTGTGGACTTCCGGGTTGACCTGCACCTGCGGGGCCGGGGCGGCCGGCTGCGAGGCGGGCAACTCCTGCGGGGCGGGCGCGGGTGTGGGACTGGACGCAGGTGCGGCCGCGGAGCCCTCGGACTGCATCTCGCTCATTTCGCTCTTGAAGATGCGCAGCGAGCGCCCCAGGCCCCGGGCGGCGTCGGGCAGCCGCTTGGCGCCGAACAGCACCAGCACCAGCAACGCAATGATGATCCAATGCGTCGGGCCGAATGTACCCATCGATAACCTCCAAAGACTGTGGTATGTCCGATGCTACCGGACCCGGAAGAACCGAACCCGCTCGTCAGCCCCGCTGCGCCGAATGGGCCGCGTCCACGCCGCCGGACTTCGCCGCACGTAACTCTGCCAGCAACTCCGTACCCGCCCACCGGCGGGGGTCGCCGCGCTCGGCGGCGCCGATCAGCTCGGTCAACCGGGCGTTGACCGGCGCGGGCATCCCGACCATCCGGCCCAGGTTCACGATCTCGCCGGACAGCCACGCGATCTCGGTCCGGCGGCCCAGCTCCAGATCGTCGGCCATGGACGAGCGCGCCTGCGGATCCACCGCCACCACGGCGCCGGCAAGCCGGGTGAACACCACGTCGGGCAGCCCCAGCACCCGCACCATCAGCCAGGGCGGCACGCGCGTCAGGCGGGCCGGGCGAATCCGGGCGCGCCGCATGACCGCCAGCGCCTCGGCCTGAGCCAGCGACAGACAGCGCCGGTAGTCGCGCCCGGCGAGCTGGTCGCGCAGCGGCAGGCCGGACAGGGCGTTCACCGGGTTGTTCAGGTTCAGCAGCAGCTTCGCCCACTGCACCGGCAGCAGGTCCGCGTGCCGGTCCAGAGGCAGCCCGGCCCGGGCGAACAGCGGTGCGAACCGATCCACGGCCGGGTTGTCGGTGACGGCCAGGACACCTTCCGTGCCGCGGCGGAAGTGGCCCTCGCCCTGGTGGGCCACGTTGAACATCACCATCCCGGCCAGCACCACGCACGAGGTCAGCACCTCGCGGATCACCGTGTCGTTGCCGATCCCGTTCTGCAGGCTCACCACGACGGTGCCGGACCCGATCCGGTCCACCAGCTCTGCGACCGCCTCCCCGGTCTGCGCCGACTTCACCGTGATCAGTACGAGGTCGGCGGTGGCGGCGGACTCGGGCACGGTCTCCGCGCCGAACGCGTCCGGGGCGACGCGCTCGTCGCCGCCGTCCAGATCCGACAGCCGCAGGCCGTGCGCCCGGATCTCGTCGAGCAGGCGCGGGCGGCCCACGAAGGTGACCTCCGCACCGGCGGCGGCCAGTTTGCCGCCCACGAAGATCCCGACGCTGCCGGCGCCGAGCACCGTCACACGAAAAGTCAAGCGGGACTTACCTCCTCGTGCGGGGCAGTGCCGTACCCGCCGTCCTCGGCGAGCGCGGCATAGGCCGCCAGCGCGGCGCCGGAGCGCTCCCGCACGGCGGTGACCAGCTCGGGCGGGCCCAGCACCGTCACGCCCGATCCGAACCCCAGCAGCAGCCGGGCCATCCAGTCCAGGGTGGCGAAGCGCATCGTGGCCTCGGCGTCGCCGTCGGGCAGGACCGCTACCTGGTGCATCGGATACTGGTCCAGCACCCAGCCGAAATCGGCGCGAATTCGCAACCGCGCCAGCGGAACCGCGGGATCGTCGGAAAACAGGTCCAGGGCCGCGGCCGCATCGGTGGCATGGCTGGGCGGGCGGGCCGGTTCGCGCAGTTCGGTGGCCTCCTCGATGCGGTCGAACCGGAACAGGCGCACCCCCTCGGCCTGACGACACCAGCCCTGCAGATAGGAGTTGTTGTCCACCAGCACGATTCGAATCGGGTCGACCACCCGCTCGGACACCACATCGCGGCTCGCCGAGTAGTAGACCAGCCGCAGCGCGCGGCCCGACGCCAGCGCCGAGCGCACGGTCGTCACAGCCGGGGCCTCCTGCGGCGCAACGGCTCTGGGCTGCGCGGCGGACTCGGTCCCCGCGATCGCCGACTCGATCTTCGCGAGCGCCGCGTGGGCGGCCGTCGGATCCACCATGCCCGGCAGGTCGACGATCGAGCGCAGCGCCACCAGCAGTGCGGTCGCCTCGGTGGACGTCAGCCGCAGGGGGCGGTCGATGCCCGCGGAGAAGGTCACCTCCACGCTCTCCTCGGAGAACGAGAGATCGATCAGATCACCCGGGCCGTATCCGGGCAGCCCGCACATCCACAGCTGATTCAGGTCGTTCATCAGCTGCTTGGTCGTCACCCCCAGATCCTCGGCCGCCTCGGCCGCACTGATTCCGGGATTGGCCAGGAAGTACGGAACCATGTTCAGCAGCCGGGACAGCCGCGTGGACAGCCTGCTACTCACGACTCCACCTCGCTAGCGCTCGGCTCCGTCGTGCGCAGGGCACGCTGGCTCACCGATTCACTCCGCTCCGCTCCGCTCATGACTCCACCTCGCTAGCGCTCGGCTCCGTCGTGCGCAGGGCACGCCGGCTCACCGATTCACTCCGCTCCGCTCCGCTCATGACTCCACCTCGCTAGCGCTCGGCTCCGTCGTGCGCAGGGCACGCCGGCTCACCGATTCACTCCGCTCCGCTGCGTTCATGCGTGAACCTCGGTGCGATCCAGAACTGAGCGGAGGCGGGAGATCACGTCCTCGCGCAGGTCGGCGGGGGCCAGGATGAGAGCGTCCGGGCCCAGGCCCGTGACCAGGCGGGCCAGCCAGTCGCGCGAGCGGACCGGCACCTCGATGACCGAACCCTTACGTCCGCCGACATCGCGGTCCTCCACGATCGGGCCGAGCCGGCGGATCTCCTGTCCGCGGCCCTCGGCCACCCAGACGGTCGCCGACCCGGTCACCGGGGCCGCGCCCGTGACCTGCCTGACGATCGCGCGCAGATCCGTGCCCTCGGGCGCGTGCACCGCGTTCTCCGGGCCGTACGCGGTCACGTCCGCCCCGATCCGGGACAGCCGGAAGGTGCGCACGGCATTGCGGGTGCGATCGTGCCCGACCAGATACCAGCGGCCGTGGTGGGTCACCACCCCCCACGGCTCGACATCGCGCATCAGGTACGGCGCGCTGTGCGTGTTCCGGTGCTCGAAGCGGACCGCGCGACCCGCATCGATGGCAGCCAGCAATTTGCCCAGCGCCGCCTCCGAACCCCTGGTGCGCGCGGGCACGGCGGGCACCGTGGCGGAAGCAGCCTCGGGTTCCACATGAATTCCCGCCGCCCGCAGCTTCAGCAGCGCCCCCTCGGCCGCGGCGGCCAGTTCCGGCGACTCCCACAGCTGCACGGCCACCGCGACCGCGGCCGCCTCCTCACTCGTGAGGTCGATATCGGGGAGCTCGTACGCATCGCGGTTGATGCGGTAGCCCTCCTGGCCGGAGAAGCGGCCGACCGGGCCGACCTCGAGAGGTATACCCAGGTCGCGCAGTTCGTTCTTGTCGCGCTCGAACATCCGGCTGAACGCCTCGTCGCTGGCGGACTCCTCGTACCCGGCGACACTGTCGCGAATGCGCTCCGCGCTCAGGAACTGCCTGGTCGACAGCAGCGCGATAACCAGATTCATCAGCCGCTCGACCTTGGATATCGCCACTCGGACAAGAGTAATGCGAGTCCGGCGATCGATGCGCGGTGGTATCGCATTTTCAGCGGCGTACCCGGTGCCCGCGAGCGAATCCGGGGTGAACCGCCACGCCGCCGCCCTCCCTCCGGGAGGCCCCGCGACGACGGGCGGCCTGTATCACTTCAATGCGATCCTCACGCTCGCCCATCGACCTGCATCGACGCACTCTCGTACCGCACCCGGCGTCGAGCCTGGGCCGATCACATCGATGCGATCAGCCGATCGACTCGTTCATCGACGGAGCGGAACGGATCCTTGCACAGGACCGTGCGCTGCGCCTGGTCGTTCAGCTTGAGGTGGACCCAGTCGACGGTGAAATCGCGGCCGGCCTCCTGGGCGGCGGTGATGAAATCGCCACGCAGCTTGGCCCGGGTGGTCTGCGGCGGCGTGGTGACGGCCGCGTCGACCAGGTCGTCCTCGGTGATCCGCTTGGCCAGGCCCTTGCGCTGCAGCAGGTCGAAGACGCCGCGGCCGCGCTTGATGTCGTGATACGCCAGGTCCAGCTGGGCGATCTTGGGATCGGACAGGTCCATGTTGTAGCGGTCCTGATAGCGCTGGAACAGCTTGCGCTTGATGACCCAGTCGATCTCGGTGTCGACCTTGGCGAAATCCTGCGCCTCCACCGCGTCCAGGGTGCGGCCCCACAGATCCACCACCGCGTCCACCTGCGGATCGCGCTCGCGGTTTCGCAGATGCTCGACCGCGCGGGCGTAATACTCGCGTTGGATGTCCAGCGCGCTGGCCTGCCGCCCGCCCGCCAGGCGCACCTGACGACGTCCGGTCAGGTCGTGCGAGACCTCGCGGATCGCGCGAATCGGGTTGTCCAGGGCGAAGTCCCGGAACGAGACCCCGGCCTCGATCATCTCGAGGACCAGCGACGCGGTGCCCACCTTGAGCATCGTGGTGGTCTCGGACATGTTCGAATCGCCCACGATCACGTGCAGGCGCCGGTACTTCTCGGCATCGGCGTGCGGCTCGTCGCGGGTGTTGATGATCGGGCGTGACCGGGTGGTGGCCGAGGAGACGCCCTCCCAGATGTGCTCGGCGCGCTGGGACAGGCAGAACGTGGCCGCCTTGGGCGTCTGCAGGATCTTGCCCGCGCCACAGATCAGCTGGCGGGTGACCAGGAACGGCAGCAGCACATCGGAGATCCGGGAGAATTCACCGGCGCGCACGACCAGGAAGTTCTCGTGGCAGCCGTAGGAGTTGCCCGCGGAGTCGGTGTTGTTCTTGAACAGGTAGATATCACCGCCGATACCCTCCTCCGCCAGGCGCTGCTCGGCGTCGATGAGCAATTCCTCGAGCACCCGCTCACCCGCACGGTCGTGGGTGACCAGTTGCACCAGGCTGTCGCATTCGGCCGTCGCATACTCCGGATGGGAACCGACATCGAGGTAGAGCCGGGCACCATTGCGGAGGAATACGTTCGAGCTACGGCCCCAGGAAACCACCCGGCGGAACAGATACCGGGCCACCTCGTCAGGACTCAACCGACGGTGGCCGTGGAACGTACACGTGACCCCGAATTCGGTCTCGATCCCCATAATTCGTCGCTGCACACCATCGACATTACAGCTATGGCATGCCCGAAAGTGGCTGTGCGAGCAGAAGGTTGCATACGTCTTCACAACGATTGTGCGTGCGAAGCATAGCGGTACCTGCCCGACGGGCAAGGCCCCTTACACCCGCTGTCAGCGGGTGTAAGGGGCCTCTTCCGGGCGAAAATATGGGAATCTACGAGTTCGACGGATCTCCGGCCGAGGGGGTCTCCGATTCGCCGGACTCCTCGGATTTCTTGGTCTTGGACTTGCCCTTCGCCGCCTTTTCCTCGTCATTGCCCGCGGCGAGCAGGGTCTCGAGGGCCGAGCCGGAGATGCGGCGGAACGACCGGCGCGGCCGCAGCTGCTCCAGCGTGGCCACCTCGAGCGAGCGGACGCCCAGTTGCCGTTTCTCCTTGTCGGTGCCCTCCGGGGTGCCCTTCTGCAGCGCCTCGACCGCCATTCCGATCGCCGGGCCGAGCTCGAGCCCGGCCCGGTAGGACTCCTTGAGCGCGGAGACGATCGGATCGGTGTTGCCACCCATCACCACGTATTCGCGCTCATCGACGATGGAGCCGTCGAAATTGATCCGGTACAACACCGATTCCGGGTCCTGCTCCGGATAGCCGACCTCACCGATGCACAGCTCCACCTCGTAGGGCTTGAGCTGGTCGGTGAAGATCGTGCCGAGCAGGGACGAATACATGTTCGCCAGGCCCCGGCCCGTCACGTCCCGGCGGTCGTACTGGTAACCGCGCAGATCGGCGTTCAGGATGCCGTGCTTGCGCAGGTTCTCGAACTCGTTGTACTTGCCGACCGCGGCGAATCCGACGCGGTCGTACAGCTCGCTCACCTTGTGCAGCGTCGCCGAGGGGTTCTCGGCGACGAACAGCACGCCCTTGTCGTAGACCAGCGCCACGACGCTGCGACCGCGTGCGATGCCCTTGCGCGCAAGGTCGGTCTTGTCGCGCATGATCTGCTCGGCCGACGCATAGTACGGCAGTGTCATGCTGTCGCACTTCCTTCCTCGATCGCTCGCTCGGCCACGATCGCCTGCGCGATTTCCGCCAGCCGGTCGTCGGAGACCTCATCGGCGCCCTCGGCGTCGATGGTGATCGCCGTCGGGTAGATGCCGCGCATCAGATCCGGCCCGCCGGTGGCGGTGTCGTCGTCGGAGGCGTCCAGCAGGGACTCGACCGCGATGCGCAGGGCGCGATCCTGGTCGATCCCGCGGGCGTAGGTCTTCTTCAGCGACGACTTGGCGAACATCGAGCCCGAGCCGGTGGCCGTGTAGCCGAAACGTTCCTCGCTCCGGCCGCCCACCAGGTCGTAGGAGACGATGCGACCGGCCTTGTCGGGGTCGGTGGCATGGTCGTCGTAGCCGACCAGGATCGGCACCACCGCCAGACCCTGCAGGGCCGCGGGGAGGTTGTCACGCACCATTTTCGACAGCTTGTTGGACTTGCCGTCGAAGGTGAGCGACACCCCCTCGATCTTCTCGTAGTACTCCAGCTCGACGGCGAACAACCGGATCATCTCCACCGCCACCCCGGCGGTGCCGGCAATGCCGGCCGCCGAGAACGTATCGGTGATGTACACCTTCTCCATGTCCCGGCTGGCCAGCAGGTTGCCCTGGGTGGCCCGGCGGTCGCCCGCGATCAGCACGCCGCCGCGATAGCTGACCGCGACGATGGTGGTGCCGTGCGGAGCGATGTCCTGCGCACCGGCCGCCGCGACGGCCGGGTCGGCGGCGCGCGCAAAACCGTTGCTGGGCAACAGTTCCGGCGCGTGCGAGCGCAGATGCTCGGAGAAGGATGACAGGGCGTACCCCGGTTGGAGCCGCATGGGGTCACCTGGTGTCACTGGCCGCCCTTCTGAACGTACGCGCGAACGAAGTCCTCCGCGTTCTCCTCGAGCACATCGTCGATCTCGTCGAGCAGGTCGTCGGTGTCCGCCGCCAGCTTCTCGCGACGCTCCTGCCCGGCCCCATCGCCGCTGGCGTAGCCCTCGTCCTCGTCACCACCACCGGTGCGTTTGGTCTGCTCTTGTGCCATCGCAGCCGACCTCCTCTTAACTGATCATCGGCGAGCACCGGAAAAAGTCCGATGCTCGTTCCTCAACACTACCCAGCGGCGCCGACAACATGCCGGATTACACCGCAATGTGCCCAGGACTCCACCTCGCTGACGCTCGGCTCCGTCCTGCGCACAGCGCGCTGGCTCCTTGGTTCGATCCGCTCACTCCGCAACGCCACAGCAGCCATATCACCGAACCGTAGCGGCCGGATTTCGCGTTCGCGGTCCGCGTAGCCGGTCGCCGCTTCCTAGGTAGTGAGCTGCTCCACCAGCTCCGAGGCGGTGTGCACGCCGTCCAGCAGCTTGCCGACATGAGATTTGGTGCCACGCCGCGGCTCCAGGGTGGGAATCCGCACCAGCGAGTCCCCGCCCAGATCGAAGATCACCGAATCCCAGCTTGCCGCCGCGATATCGGCGCCGAAGCGGCGCAGGCATTCGCCCCGGAAGTAGGCGCGGGTGTCGGTCGGCGGGGCGGTCATCGCGTCGACGACCTGCTGCTCGGACACCAGTCGCTGCATCGAACCCCGCGCCACCAGGCGGTTGTACAGACCCTTGTCCAGGCGCACATCGGAGTACTGCAGGTCCATCAGGTGCAGCTTCGGCGCGGCCCAGCCCAGGCCCTCGCGGCTGCGCATGCCCTCGAGCAGCCGCAGCTTGGCGGGCCAGTCGAGCAGATCGGCGCATTCCAGCGGGTCGCGCTCGAGCAGGTCCAGCACGTGCGCCCACTTCTCGACGACATCGGACACGCGCGCGTCGTCGGTGCCCTGGCGGCTGTGGAACTTGGCCACTCGATCCAGGTAGATCCGTTGCAGCGCAAGGCCGGTCAGCTCGCGGCCGTCCGCGAGCGCGACGGTGGCCCGCAGCGTGGGATCGTGGCTGATGGCGTGCACCGCGGTGACCGGGCGGGCCAGCTGCAGATCCGACAGGTCCTGCCCCGCCTCGATCAGATCCAGCACCAGCGCGGTGGTGCCGACCTTGAGGTAGGTGGACCATTCGGAGAGGTTGGCATCGCCGATGATGACGTGCAGGCGGCGGTACTTGTCGGCGTCGGCGTGCGGCTCGTCGCGGGTGTTGATGATGCCGCGCTTGAGCGTGGTCTCGAGGCCGACCTCGACCTCGATGTAGTCCGCGCGCTGCGAGAGCTGGAATCCGGCCGTATCGCCGGACTGGCCGATGCCCACGCGTCCGGAGCCGCAGATCACCTGCCGGGAGGCGAAGAACGGGGTCAGGCCCACGATGATCTGATTGAACGGCGTATCGCGGCTCATCAGGTAGTTCTCGTGGGTGCCGTAGGAGGCGCCCTTGCCGTCGACGTTGTTCTTGTACAGCTGCATCCGGGGCGCGCCGGGCACGCTGGAGGCGTAGCGCGCGGCGGCCTCCATCACCCGCTCGCCGGCCTTGTCCCAGACCACCGCGTCCAGGGGGTCGGTGACCTCAGGGGCGGAGTATTCGGGGTGCGCGTGGTCGACGTACAGCCGGGCGCCGTTGGTGAGGATCATGTTGGCCGCGCCGACCTCGTCGGCGTCGATCACCGGGGCGGGCCCGTTGAGGCGTCCGAGATCGAACCCACGAGCATCGCGCAGCGGGGATTCCACCTCGTAGTCCCATCGGGTGCGCTTGGCCCGCGGCACGCCTTCGGCCGCCGCGTAGGCCAGCACCGCCTGGGTGGAGGTGAGAATCGGGTTGGCCGAGGGTTCGGTCGGAGTGGAGATCCCGTACTCGACCTCGATTCCGATGATGCGCTGCATAAGTTGAGACTAGGCGACGATTGGCCGTCCGGGGCGGCGGCGGGGTCCGTTGGGTGACACGCGCGGCACCGAATCCGGATTCACACCTGTCGGTGGTGTGTGGGATCGTCAGGTGCAGCACAGTGTCATCAGCAGCTCGGTTCGCCAGCGACGATGGGGGTAGCACGTGTCGATACCGCAAACGGGTGAGATGTCCGGCCACACCGGCCATGCGACGCCGACCGGCCACACCACCTCCCCGCCCGGCGGATCGCCGCTCACCCGCCTGCTGTACAGGTTCTCCACCTACGTGCTCGCGGCACTGCTGGCTCTCGGCCTGATCTTCCAGGGCACGCTGAGCCGCTGGGTGGGTGGGAGCGCGAAACTGCAAACCGCCACAACGATTTTCACCGGAGTCTTCGTCCAGGCAGTGCCCTTCCTGGTGCTCGGCGTCGCCATCAGCGGCGCGATCGCGGCCTTCGTCTCCCCCGAGATGCTGCGGAAACTGCTGCCGCGCAACGAAACCGCGGCCATCGGGGTGGCAGGTCTGGCGGGAATCGCGTTGCCGGGCTGCGAATGTGGAGTGGTGCCGGTATCGCGGCGGCTGATGGATCAGGGCGCACCCGGCGCCGCCGCCTTCGCCTTCCTGCTGTCGGCGCCGGCGGTGAATCCCGTCGTGCTGATCGCCACCGCGGTCGCGTTTCCCGGGCAGCCCGGCATGGTGGCCGCGCGATTCACCGGATCGCTGGCCACCGCCTTCGTCATGGGGTACCTGTGGGCGCGGTTCGGCAGGCCCGAGTGGTTCCGGGCGCGCCCGCCCGGCCATGATCACTGCGCCGCCGGCAGGTCCCGGTGGGAGGTCTTCGCCGAGGCCGCCCGGCACGATTTCATGCAGGCCGCGGCGTTCCTCGTAATCGGCGCCATGGCCGCCGCGGTCCTGCACGTGCTGGTTCCGCCGTCCTGGTACCGGGATCTGTCCGGGCAGCTCATCGTCTCGATCGGGGTGATGGCACTGCTGGCCGTGGTGCTGGCGCTGTGCTCGGAGGCCGACGCCTTCGTCGCGTCGAGCATGTCGGCCCTGCCGCTGCTGCCCCGGCTGGTCTTCCTCGTGGTCGGCCCCGCGGTGGACGTGAAATTGTTCGCGATGCAGGCGGGCACTTTCGGGCGGCGGTTCGCGATTCGCTTCGCGCCCATGACATTCGTGGTGGCGACGGTGTGCGGTGCGGCCGCCGGATATCTGTTCGTGGGGGCGCGATGAACCGGGCGGCGCAGAATTTCGTGCTGCTGCTGATCGGTGCGGCGGTGCTCAGGATCTCGCTCGACGGCACGTTTCTGCGGTACGTCAAGCCCGGGCTGCGGCCGTATCTGATCGTCAGCGGGGCCGCACTGCTGCTGCTCGCCGTCGTCGCGATCGTGCGGGACGTGCGCGGTGACGCGGAACCGGACCACCACCCGGGCCGCCCGCAATGGTTGCTGCTGGCGCCGATCGCCGCGTTGCTGATCATCGTTCCGCCCGCCCTGGGCGCGGTCTCCGTGCAGTCCGGGACCACCGCCCAGGCCAGTATCGCCAAACCCGCCGCCGCGACCGCCGGCGACGACGGCAAATTCCCCTTCTCGCCGATGCCGCCCGGCGATGCCCCCACCATCCGCATGTACGACCTGATCGACCGCGCCTCCTACGATTCCAGTGGCGAGCTGGACCGGCGGCAGGTCACCGTGATGGGCTTCGTGGTCCGCACCGACGAGGACGGCAGTCCCCGCCTCGATGGTGGGCACGACGGACTCGACCTGGCCCGCGTCGTCATCACCTGCTGCGTGGCTGACGCCCAGACCCTGCGCATCCACCTCGACGGCCCGGTCACCCCGCTGCCCGACGACACGTGGGTCTCGGTCCAGGGCAGGATCGTCGCCAACAGCGCCACCCAGGCCGACAACATGACGCCCACCCTCACGGTGACGGAGATGCACACCATCCCTGCCCCCGCCCACGTGTACGGCTAGATGCTGCCCGCGTTCCGGAATCCGCCCTGATCGAACCGGCCCGCACGGGCCGGGTACCTACCGAGAGTCACGCGGGGGTTGACGAAAGAATAGTAAGCGCGCATACTACTTACATGACATTCATCGCCGAAGCCTCCGCAACCTCGACCGCCGCTCCCGCCGCCTTCTTCGCCAAGTGGGCCGACATGGCCACCTGGCCCGAGTGGAATCAGGACACCGAATGGGTCACCCTGGACGGCCCCTTCGCGCAGGGCGCGACCGGCGTGCTGAAGCCCAAGGGCGGGCCGAAGACGCGGTTCGTCGTCACCACGCTCACCGATACGGAATTCGTCGACTCGTCCCGGCTGCTCGGCGCGCGGCTGATCTTCGCGCACGAGATCACCACCGAGGACGG
Source organism: Nocardia albiluteola (assembly GCF_018860155.1). Lineage (GTDB taxonomy): Bacteria > Actinomycetota > Actinomycetes > Mycobacteriales > Mycobacteriaceae > Nocardia > Nocardia albiluteola. Next base: position 275,801 of record NZ_JAHKNI010000003.1, on the reverse strand, counting down.
GCGCACCACGGTCAAGGTCCGCATCACGATGGAAGGTCCGCTGCGCGGGCTCTGGACCATGATCATGGGCAAGGATCTGGCCGCCTCGCTGCAGCGCGATGTCGACGCGCTGGTCACGGCCGCCGAGGCGGTGCTGGTATGAGCAGGTACTGGCTCGCCGTCGTCTCGCGGGATCATGTTCGCCGCGGCGTGGAACTCGGCTTCGCACAGGCCAATCACGGCAAGCGCGCGGCAGTCGAACGGATGGGGCCGGGCGACGGACTCGTCTACTACTCCCCCCGCACCGGCATGCGCGAGGGCGCGCAGATCAAATCCTTCACCGCGATCGGCACCGTCGCCGACGGCCCGGCCTGGCAGGTGCACGAGCAGGACGGGTGCTTCCAGCCCTGGCGACGCGCGGTCGACTACGACCGCGAGGCCCGTCAAATCCCCCTCGACGACCTGCGCTCCGAACTCGAGCTGACCAGCACTCCGAACTGGGGAATCGTGCTGCGCCGCGGCATAGTCGAGCTCACCGCCCACGATTTCGGGGTCATCTCGCGCGCTATGGGCGGCCGGTGAATGCGAAGCTGCACAGCGAATTCGAGAACGCCGACGAGAGTCCGGGTCTGTTGCTCTGGCAGGTAACCAATCGCTGGCAGGCCGCCCAGCGCGCCGCACTGGCCCCGTTCGACCTGACCCACGTCCAATTCGTTCTGCTCGCCGCCCTGACCTGGCTTACCGGCCGATCGGGCGGCGAGCCGGTCACCCAACGCGACATCGCCGCGCAGGCCGCCACCGACCCCATGATGACCTCCCAGGTGCTGCGCGCGCTCGAGCAGAAGGGCCTGCTCGAGCGCCGCGACCACCCCACCGACCGCCGCGCCCGATCCCTGGCGCCCACCGAATCCGGTGCGGCCCTGGTGAATCGCGCCATCCATGCGGTGGAGGAGTGCGATCGCGAATTCTTCGCACCGCTCGGCGATCACACCGGGGCCCTCACCGCCGCGCTGCGCCGACTCCGGGACCGCGACACCGGCGGCAAGGGCTAGTCGCTCGGGACCGGTTCGCCCGTCGTGGCGGCCGTGCCGAGTGCGGCGGCGACCGCGGCCTCGGCATGCAGGCGAGTGGTCGGGAAGACCGGGACCGGGCTGTCGTCCGGCCGGATCAGCAGCTCGATCTCGGTACAGCCCAGGATGACGCCCTCGGCGCCGCGCGAGACGAGTTCGTCGATCACCCGCCGGTAGGCGGCGCGTGATTCGGGGCGGATGATGCCCTGGCACAGCTCGTCGTAGATCACGCGGTGCACCATGTCGCGGTCGGCGGGGCCGGGGATCAGCACCTCGAGACCGCGCTCGGCGAGCCTGCCGCGGTAGAAGTCCTGCTCCATCGTGAACGCGGTGCCCAGCAGACCGACCGTCGTCCGGCCCGCCGTCCGCACCGCCGCGGCGGTCGTATCGGCGAGGTGCAGCAACGGGACCGACACCACATCGCTCACCTGATCGGCGACCTTGTGCATGGTATTCGTGCAGATCAGTAGCAGCTCCGCACCCGCTGCCTCCAGCGCCTTCGCGGCCTCGGCCAGGACCTGCCCCGCCCGTTCCCACTCACCGGCCACCTGCATTCGTTCGATCTCCGCGAAGTCGACCGAATACACGATGCACCGCGACGAATGCAGCCCGCCCAGGCGTTCCCGGGTCAACTCGTTCAGAAGTCGGTAGTACTCGGCGGTCGATTCCCAGCTCATCCCGCCGATCAATCCGATGATGCGCACCCGACCAGCCTGGCACAGCCGCACTCCCCGAGGCGCGGCGGCGCTCACCGGATCCGGGCTGACATCGCCTCGGCGCGGGCAATTCCGGCCGCGTGGCCGATTAGGTGAGAAACGCGAATTCAGGTGGTGCGGACGGGATCTGGGCGCGCGATCAGGTCCGCGACGGGTGTGCTGCGGGTGAGGGGGACGCCGAGGCTGTGGGCGTTGCCCTCGAACAGGGCCAGGACCGATTCGGTGAGGATGCCCTCGATCTGGTGCGTGGTCAGGGTGGTGGCGGGGTCGGCACGCCAGCTGGTGACGACGCCGTCCACGAAGCCGATCACACCGAAGGCCATGGGCCGGGCGCGGATCGGATCGATTCCCGAGCGCGTGAGCGCAAGGGCGAACAGACCCGCCAGCCGGCCGCCGATGCGGTCCCGGACGCCCGCCAGGGCCTGAGACGGATCCCCCTGTGGCGCATGACCTTCCAGAAAGCGGTGCAGGCTGGGATGGCGGTCGATCCAGCCGACGTAGGTCGCGATCGCGCCGCGCACCGCGTCCTTCACGGTGCCGTCGGCCCGGAGCGTTGGCATCACCTCGGCCAGCAGCATGTCCAGAATGCGGCGACGAATCTGCTCGTCCAGGTCCGCGCGACCGTCGAAATGACGGTAGACCACCGGGCGCGGCAAGCTCAGGCGATCGGCGATCTGCTGCACCGACACCTCGACGCCGAATTCCTCGATCACCTCGACCGCGGCATCCAGCACCTCGGCGCGGCGGCGCTCCTTGTGCCCGTCCCAGCGGGTGCTGCGACCGTCTGCGGCGCGGCGCGCCGGGGGTTCTCCGCTGGTCCTGGACATATCGAAACGATACCCGGCCGCCTATTGACCGCTACAACTTGTCTCACTAACCTGACTGTTACCGCGTGTATCATTAACTTCGAGAGTGTTGGAGAGCGCCATGGGCAACGACGCCGCATTGCTCCCTTCGAGGGACAACTTCGCGCAGCGCCTGCTGACCGGCTCGGTCAAGAAGTCCTACGACCCGGTGGTCGACCTGGACTGGGACGCCCCGCTGGATCCCGACAAACTGTTCCTGCCGGCCGAGGTCGTCTCCCTCTTCGGCACCAAGCTGTGGGAATCGATGACCCCCGCGCAGCGCCGCGAGCTGTCCCGCCAGGAACTGGCCAACGTGCTGTCGGTCGGCATCTGGTTCGAGAACCTGCTCAACCGGCTGTTGTTGCGGGAGTTGATGAACGACGATCCGACGAGCAGGTATTCGCACTACACACTCACCGAGATGGGCGACGAATGCCGGCACATGATGATGTTCGGCAAGCTGATCGACCGCATCGAGGCGCGTCCCTACTGGCCGACACAGCCTGCACGCCTGCTGATCTCGTCGCTGCAGCTGTTCCTGCGCGGCTCGATGACCTGGGTGGGCGCACTGGTCGGCGAGGAGATCTTCGACGCGCTGCAGCGACGCACCCTCGACGATCCCGAACTGCAGCCGCTGGTCTCGCGCGTGATGCGGATCCACGTCACCGAGGAGGCCCGGCACATCGGCTTCGCCCGTGACGCACTCGCCCGGCGGGTGCCGCAGATGTCGCAGGCCGAATTGGCCTACACCCGACTGTGTGTCGCGGTCGCGGCGTCGCTGTTCGTCCATCTGATGACCAACCGGCACATGTACGCCCGCGCGGGTCTCGACGGCCGCGAGACCGCCCGCATCGCCCGCCGCAACCCGCACTCCAAGCGGGCCCTCGGCATCGGCGCGGCCAACCTCGGTGCGTTCCTGGACAAGCAGGGACTCATCGGCTCGGTCGGCAAGTGGATCTGGCGGCAACAGGGACTGCTCGGATGAGCGATCGGCTCGATCCCTCCACGGATCGGCGCGACACGGTCGGAGCCGACATCGTCATTCTCGGAACAAGTTCCGGCGGGCGCACGGTGTCGGCCGAACTCGACCGCGCCGGTATCGACGAGTACCTCGTCCTCGACATGCAGGATGCGACTGCCGAACGGACCGACGGCACACACCGATCACGGGTCACCGCACTGGATTTCGACGCGGAGGCCGATCGCTGGCAGGTGCACATGACCGACGGCCGGTGCTATCGCCCGCGCCTGGTCATCGCGGCCGTCGGTCCACATCTCGCCGACATTCCTGTCACCGGGCCGGACGGCCTTGTCCTGCACGATATGTGGCGCGACGGCCCGGCGAGCTTCCTCGGTGTTGTCGTGCACGGCCTGCCGAATCTGTTCCTGACGGGATTGGACTGCGGCGGGGCCGGAATCGCTGTACAGGCACGGTATATCCGGCAGTGCGTGCTACTGATGCGCCGCACCGCGAGCACCCGCATCGAGGTGCGGGCGGCCACGCAGCACGAATTCGTCCGGCGCATGAACTCGGCTCCGCTTGCCGCATCGAGGAATTCGGCGGCGCGACGCATCGTCTCCGTGCACCGCGCCCTGCGCCGGCCGCACCGGAGGCATTTCGATCTCACCGTCGCGGCGGATCGCGAACCCGCACACGAGTATTCGGGACCGGCCACCCTCGACGCGCCGGGCGCCGAGGTGGCGGTCACGGTCACCCTGAACGGCCATCCGGACCCGATCGACGGCCGCTATCACTGGTACGGCCGGGTCAGCGGCCCCGACCCGGCCGCCCTGCCCGATCCGGGCCGCGGCTTGGTCCAGTTGACCCTGCCGGGCCGCGCGCCGGCCGCCGCGACGCTGCAGGAGCGCGATACCTGGGGCAACCTCCGGATCGTCGGAGTCGGCAACCCGCCGTATCCGCTGGCGTCGGTGGAATCGTACTGAGGCCACGACGGCGCCGCATCCGCGCGACGGACGCGGCGTCACCTCAGCGCGCTGAGCCGAATCGGCAAGCGGCACCACGCCGATTCACGAATCGGGGTGTGCCGCAGGGCGTCCCGCGGCGATCGGTCCGATCAGAGCACCGATTTCAGCGACTGCTCGTCGCGGGCGACGACCGCGCCCTTGTCGCCCGCGACGATCGGGCGCTGGATCAGCTTCGGATGGTGGGCCAGGGTCTCGATCCAGTGCTCGCGATCGGCCGCGGTGCGCGACCAGCCCGCGATGCCGAGCTCTTCGGCCTCGTCCTCCCCGGTGCGAGTGATGTCCCACGGCTCCAGGCCGAGCCGGTCCAGGATATCGCGAAGCTCCTGCGCCGTCGGCGGCTCCTCGAGGTAGCGGCGCTCGGTGTAGGAGACTCCCGCGTCGTCCAGGGCCTGTTTCGCGGCGCGACTCTTCGAGCACCGCGGGTTGTGCCAGATCTCCATGTGCTCCGATGTCATGAGTACGCAGCCTATCGGGCCGCCGCCGGACACCCGCCTCGGCAGCCGCAGCCCCCCTGGTCAGGGGGGCTGCTACCGCCTACGCGTCATCCCCGGCGGCGGCCACCACCGCTACGGGAGAATCCGGCCAGTCCGCCGGTGCTGCCCGCCGGGGCCGCACCACCGCGCGCGCCCGTACGCTTGCGTGCCCCGGTGTTCGCGGGCGCCGTACTACCGCCGGCATGATTGACCCGGCGTCCGTCCGCATGCGCTTGCTGTGCACCGCCGTCGGCCGATCCGCCGCGCGCTGTCCGCGCACCGGCCCGAGCCCCTTCGGAATCACGGCGCCCGTCGCTACGGCTGTCCGCCGACCTTCCGCGAGAGACATTGTCACGCACGGTGTTCGCCGGGGCGTCCGCACCGCGGCGGCGGCGTCCGTTGCCGGCGCCACCCGATTCGCTCGCGGCCGCCTGCCGGCTGTTCCGCAGCGGCTCATCCGATTTCGCGGACCGGCGCGGTCCCGCGGCGGCGCCGCGGTTCCGGGCGGAATCGGTCCCCTCGGCGCCGCGGCGGGCACCTCGCGCGGGCGCGCCACCGGCCGGGCGGGTGGCCGAGTCGGTGCGTCCACCCCCGGACGTCGCCTTCGTACGCGGCGCGCCCTGCTTCGCCGCGACCTTCTTGGGCTGCTGCTTCGGGGCGGGCGGCGCGGCAGCGACCAGCGGGGCGATCTCGCCGGTGAGATCGGCGACGGACCGCGACTGCGCGGTAACCGGCTGCGGCCGCACCGTGATCGCGGCCTTGCGCATCAGCGCGGCCATGTCCTTGCGCTGCTCGGGCAGGACCAGGGTGACGACGTCGCCGGTGCTGCCGGCGCGGGCGGTGCGACCGGATCGGTGCAGGTACGCCTTGTGCTCGGCGGGCGGGTCGACATGCACCACGAGTTCGACGTCGTCGACGTGCACACCCCGGGCGGCGACATCGGTGGCCACCAGCACCCGCACGGTGCCGTCGGAGAAGGCGGCCAAATTGCGATCGCGCGCACCCTGAGCCAGGTTGCCGTGCAGGTCGACGGACGGAATCCCCTCGGCCGTCAGGGTTTTCGCGAGCTTGCGGGCCTGATGCTTGGTGCGCATGAACAGAATGCGCCGGCCGGTGCCCGAGGCCAGGGTGCGCACGACGTCCTTCTTCACGGCCGGGCTCTGGACCTCGAAGACGTGGTGGGTCATCGCGGCGACCGGCGAGTTCGCCTCGTCCACCGAGTGCAGCACCGCGCCCGGCAGGAACCGCTTGACCAGCTTGTCCACCCCGTTGTCCAGGGTCGCCGAGAACAGCAACCGCTGCCCGTCGGCGGGGGTCGCGGCCAGGATCCGGGTGACCGCGGGTAGGAAGCCGAGGTCGGCCATGTGGTCGGCCTCGTCGATGACGGTGATCTCGACCGCGTCCAGGGCGATCAGCCCCTGCCGCATCAGGTCCTCGAGGCGCCCCGGGCAGGCCACGACGATGTCGACGCCCGCCGCGAGCGCCTTCACCTGCCGGTGCTGCGACACACCGCCGAAGACGGTGGTCACCACCATCGAGTGCGCTGCGGCCAGGGGCTCGAGGGCGGCGGCGATCTGGGTGGCCAGCTCGCGGGTGGGGGCCAGGATCAGCCCGGTGGGGTGCTGGGGACGACGGCGCGCGCCGGCCAGCCGGGCGACCGTCGGAATGGAGAAGGCCAGGGTCTTACCGCTACCGGTCTTACCGCGGCCGAGCACATCTCGGCCCGCGAGGGTGTCGGGCAGGGTGTCGGCCTGGATCGGGAACGGCGCGGTGATACCGGCCCGGTCGAGGGCCGCGACCAGCGTGGCGGGCACGCCGAGGGCGGCGAAGGAGGTGGTGTTCACGGAGTTCGGATGTCTTTCGGGCAGGGGTGCCCGCGTCGCGCGGCAGAATCGCACCGAGCGGGGGCACGCAGTGGCGAGATGGCCGATGGGCCATATCGATCGCCGCAAGGAGTGCCGGTGCCACGCAGCTGGACGCTGGAGTAGGCAAATCTACGACGCTGGGCGCCGGTCGAACCGCGCCCGCCCACCACGATAGCTCAACCATTGCCGAACTACGACTCGATGTAGTGGCCGTCACGTTCCGCGCGGAACCGCTACCGCACGAATTCCTTCGGTAGCCCTGTCGTGCAGAGTGCACAAATTCGCCGCCGAGGCCCTGCTCGATTGCCGGTGGCCTCCCCCCGCCGAGGTGCGGTCCGCTGGAGTTCTACACCGGGGCCGCCACTTTCGGCACCGGCCCGCCGAGCCGAAGGTAGGTCGTGAGTTCACCATCGATGGCCGCCCCCGTCCGCGCGCACGCTGTGCGAGGTGTTCCAGCGCACCGTCGCCGGCCACCCGGACGCGGCGGCCCTGTGCACGCGGGGCGATACCGTGCGAATCACCTGGCACGAGTATGGATCCCGATTGGTGAGCATCAGCGCCACGGGCCTTGCCGCCCTCGGCGTCGGCCGCGGCGACACCGTGGCGCTGATGCTCACCAATCGGCCCGAATTCCACCTGTGCGGCACCGCCGTCCTGCACACCGGCGCAACCCCGTATTCGGTGTACAACACCAATCCGGTCGAGCTGCTCGCCTACCAGTTCGGCAATGCGGGCAACGCGACGGTGATCTGCGAAAACCATTTCGCATCACAGGTTCTCGCGGCAGTCGAGCGGGCCGTCGCGCGAGGACACGAAGTCCGGCATGTGATCTGCGTAGACGAAGCCATATCGGGCACCGTGCCGCTGGCCGCGGTCGAGGCCATGCCCGCACCCGGCTTCGATTTCGAATCGTCCTGGCGCGCGGTCGATCCGGAGGATCTGCTGACGATCGTCTACACCTAGGGCACCACCGGACCGCCCAAGGGCGTCGAGCTCACCCACACCAATTTTCTCGAAAGCGCCCGCATCGTCGAGGAATTCGGCGGCGGCGGCCCGCGGGACCGGATGGTGTCCTATCTGCCGGACGCGCACGCTGCCAACCGCTGGTTCGCGCACTATCCGAGCCTGACCGAGGGCGCTCAGATCACCACCGAACCCGAGCTGGGCCGCGTATTCGAGGCGCTGACCGAGGTCCACCCGACGATCTTCCTCGGCGTGCCGCGCATCTGGGTCAAGGTCGAGGCGGCGCTGGAGCAGCGCCTCGAGGCCGAACGGTTCGCAATACCGTCACCTATCGGCTGGCGCGCGTGCACGAGCTCACCGGCCTGGACCCGCCTCGCCCGACCGACGCGATGACACTGTCCGCCACACGCATCGCGCGGCGGCTCGAGACGTCCGGTTTCGCACCCCGATCCAGACTTTTTGCCTACTGGGCAAATTTTCTCGCTAGGAACTCTTGCCCGATGGGCACCTTTAGGCGCACAATCGAGACATGGCCGACAACCAGCCCCTCGGACTGCGGGAGCGCAAAAAGCTCGATACCCGCAAGGCGCTGAGCGATGCCGCGCTCGATCTGATGGTCGAGCGCGGACTCGAGAACGTGGTGCGGGAGGACATCGCGGCGCGAGCGGGAGTGTCGGTCCGCACCTTCAACAATTACTTCTCGAGCAAATACGACGCCCTGACCTACCGGCAGATCGAGCGGGTCCGGCACAGCGCCGAACTCCTTCGCACGCGCCCTGCGGGCGAACCGCTCTGGACAGCCCTGACCGAGGCGCTGCTCGAGCCGCTGACGTCCGACGGTGCCGGCTATGGCACGCCCACTCCCGCCATCCTCGCCGAAACCCGCAAGCTCTTGGCCGTACCGGAGGTCTACTCCGTCGTCGGATCCCCGGCGGGCGAGGAACTGCTGGCGGCGGTGGCCGATCGCACCAGCACGACACCGGCCGACCTGTATCCGAAGCTCGTCGCCGCGACGATAAATGCCGCCTACGTCACCGCGATCGACGTCTACGTTCATTCCGATCCGCCCGAGCTGATCACCACGATCCTGCGCCGGGCCCTGACCGAACTCGCCCGGGGGCTACCCGACCCGAGCGTCCCACCCACCGCGTAAAACCGCAGTACTCACCGACACCAGAATTCCAGCGCGGGAACGTATTCCACGCGTCGGGGTTCCGGTGACCGAGCATTCGGCGGCCCACCGTCGTGCCGCCGATTCGCGCAACGTCGTGCGGCGCCACGCAATTCCACCGAAATATCAGTCGAAACACCACTTATGACAGGGGTTGATCAGTCATGTCCGAAACACGTACCGATGTAGTCATTTCCGGCGCGGGACCGAACGGTCTCATGCTCGCCTGTGAGCTCGCGCTGGCCGGGGTCCAGGCCGTCGTGCTGGATCCACTCCCTGGCCCGAGCCCGGAGCCGAAGACCAACGGCCTTGTCGGACAGGTGGTCCGGCTCATGGACATGCGGGGGCTCTACCAGACGCCGGACTACGACATCATGGGCAGCGAAACCACCGAGATCCCGGAACCGCTCCCCCGGTACATCTTCAGCGGCATGGGCCTGGAATTGTCCGCGCTGCAGCACAATCCGGTCTACGGCATGGGCATTCCGCAGCCGCGCCTGATCCAGCTGCTGGCCCGGCGCGCCGAAGACCTCGGAATACGGGTCCGCTGGGGCCAGCCGCTCAGCGACCTGCGCGTGGACGGCGACGGCGTCACCGTCACGATCGCCGGACCGGACGGCCCGTATGAGCTCGAAACCCGGTATCTGGTCGGCGCAGACGGCGGAAAGAGCCTGGTGCGCAAGCGAACCGGAATCGAATTCCTGGGCACCTCCGCCGACAACCGGATCACCCGGTTCGGCCACGCGCGGATACCGGACGAGCTGCGGACCGCGACCGGCGGCATCGCCATTCCGGGTGCGGGCGAATTCAACTTCGGCCACAACCGCATCGAGCGCGGCATGTTCATCTTCGCCGAACTCCAGCCCGGCCGACCGCTCATCGGCGTGATGGAGTACGACTGCGATCCCGTGCCGGAGGATGCCCCGGTGACCTTCGAGGAGATCCACGCCGCCGTCGAACGCGTGCTGGGCGTCCCGGTACCGATGGAGCCGCCTGCGGGGCCCGGCCCACATGCGCTGCGCCGCACGGTCGGTCAGCGCACCCTGCTGGCCGAGCACTACCGCCGCGGCGGGATCCTGCTGCTCGGCGACGCCGCGCACGTGCACTCCGCGATGGGCGGCCCGGGGCTGAATCTCGGCCTGCAGGACGCGATCAACCTCGGCTGGAAGCTGGCCGCCGTCGTCCGGGGTGACGCGCTGGCGGATCTGCTGGATACCTATGAGAGCGAACGGTATCCGGTCGCCGAGCGGGTCATGATGCACAGCCTCTCGCAGAGCGCCCTGGTGGCGCCCGGACCGGAGGTGACCGCCCTGCGCGAGCTGTTCGGCGAGCTGTTGCGGCTGCCGGAGGTCGTCGAGCACATCGCGAATCTGCTTGCCGGATCGGATGTTCGGTACGACACCGGTGACACGCATCCACTGTCGGGGCACTTGGTTCCCGAGCTGACCGTCGAAACCTCCGACGGCACCTGGCGGGTCACGGAGCTCCTCCGGTCCGCCCGCCCGGTGCTGCTGGACCTGTCCGGATCGGCGGCCCGGCATGCACGGGAGTGGTCCGACCGCGTGGACATCGTCACCGGTACCGTGCCGGACGCACCGGCCGCCGCGCTGCTGATCCGCCCCGACGGGTACATCGCGTGGGCCACAGACGATTCCGATGTGGAGGGCCTGCACCGGGCGCTGAATCGCTGGTTCGGGCCCGCGCGTGAACTCGCCGAGCTGACCGACCGCTGAGTCGACGCGGTGAAAGGCGGTGGTCCGCAGGCAATTCCGCCGCGGTCCATCGCCTCGTATCTCCGGGCACTCCCACCGCCCGATCGCAATCACTCCGACGCGTTGGTCCGCAGCAATTTCCGTCGCGGACCAACGCCTCGGTCCTCCGGACGCGCCCACCGTCCGATCGCAATCGCCCGGGCCGACGGTGCACCGAAGGTCCGCACGCTCCGGAACCGCTCGACGGTCGTCACAGATGCATCCAGCGTGGCCACACGGCGCTCCAGGGCACGAGCCGGCCGGTACACTTCCAGATCGTGACGTCCTGAGTGTTCCCGGGAAAACCGATCCGTGTATTCAGTTTGCCGATCGGCGTGACATGCTCGAATTGGCTGCGCAGCGCCGGCTCGGTGCCGCCGACGGCGATCACCGCCGTGGCGTTTTCCGGCGGGGTGGCGAAGTAGCCGAAGCCGCGGCTCGGGCTGTAGATCGGGGGCAGGTGGTCGCGGCCGAGCTGATCCAATGCGCTTGCCTGCCAGTATGTGTCGGCGATGATGGCCGCGTGTGCGCGTTCGGCGGGCGAGAGCGCGTCGTACGCCTCGCTGACCGCCTCGTCCAGTTCGGGCCAGCCGAACTGGCCGTACAGCCCGATCTGCACCGCCGCCTCGGTCGCATTGCGCGGCGGCGTGATCTGGTCGGCGGGCCGCCACGGCGCGCCCTCCACGATCAGCAGGGTCCCCGCAATGCCCAGTGCGGCAAGGACAATCGCCACGGTACGTCGCCAGGCGGCCGCCATCCGCCCCATCGCCGCCACGATACCCACCGCACCGGCCGCGATCACCACGGCATACATCCCGGCCGGGTAATACACCCGCCCGCCGGTGGCCGTGAAGGCGATGTACAGCAGGATGAGCGTCGCTCCGAGAAAGCGATAGGGCCGGAACTCCGTGCGCCGCAACAGTACCCAGATTCCGCACAGCAGCAGCGGGGTGCCCAGGAATCCGCACAGCGCCACCGAGACCGGGACGAACAGCAGCCGCCCGCCCAGCACCGCCGCCTCATCCGAGATCTCGCCGCCCATCCCCAGCTGCGGCCAGCCGTGCCCGGCCTGCCAGAGCAGTTCCGGCACACAGGAAATCAGCACGATCAGCCCACCCGCCCACAGCAGCGGCCGTCGCACCAGCTCGCGCGGGCCGACGAGGAGCGCGGATACCGCGACGGCGGCCCAGAAGAACGGAATCAGCCATTTCACCTGCAGATCGACCGCGGTCACCAGGGCCGCGAGCAGCAGCAGCACATCACGGCGGGTCTGCACCCAGCGCACCAGCAACCAGGTGATGATGACCCACAGTGCGGTGTCCACCGCATTCGTCGTCAGCATCGCGCCCTGCGCCAGTAGGAACGGCGAGGTGGCGTATCCGGCGGCCGCGAGGATTTGGGCGACGCGGCTACCGCCGAGTCGGCGTGCCAATTCGGCGCACAGCACCACGGCCACGACCGTGAGCGCGACCGCGGGCAGCCGCAGCGCCAGATACGAACCGGGCACGAGCGTGTCCATCACCCGTGCCAGCAGCGGCAGCACCGGTCCCTGGTCAGCGTATCCCCAGGCGAGGCGCCGCCCGGCGGCCAGGAAGTACAGCTCGTCCCCGAAATATCCATAGCGCGAGGCGGAGAACAGCAGCGCCGCCGCCGAGGCCACGGCGATCGCTGCGACGGCAGCCAGGGCGCGCGGCGGCTCGGCGGCCGCCACGTCGTCGATCGGACGTTCCACCACATCGGTCATCGACGGCGCTCCTGCACGAATCTGAACAGCGGACTCGCCGAATCTATCGACCCGGGCGGGCCCTGCCATCCACCCTGTGGGCGAGTCACGATCAGCCTTGCGGCGTAGCCGGGGTTTACGTCCACACGCGGTATCCGAATCCGGCCGGCGTCGATAGGCTGTTGCCGGGTGTACTGACAAGGAGCGGACATGACCTCGGATTTATCGGCGCCCAACCCGTACGGCACCCCGTCGACCTCGGGGCTCGGTGGCCCCATGCGATTTCAGGGGGCGATGAACGGGTTCGTCGGATTGCTGCTGCGGGTGCCCGGGCTCGGCTCGATCGTCGGGCGCAGGCTGCTGGTGCTGCACGTGGTCGGGCGGAAATCCGGTAAGCGCTACGACATTCCGGTTGCCTACACCCGTCACGAGGACGCGCTGCTGATCGGCACCGCACTGCATCCGTGGGTGAAGAACATTCGCAAGGACGCACCCGTCCGGGTGTCGATGGGGGGCCGGCCGCGCACCGCCGCGGCCGAGGTGTGCACCGACGTGGAGACGGTGATGCGGCTGTACGAGATCATCGCCCGCGACAATCGCCAGAACGCGGGTTTCAACGGCATCGGCTTCGATGCCTCCGGCGACCCCAACCGGGCCGACATCTACCAGACCTGGCAGCAGGGCGGCGCGGTCATCCGGCTCACCCTCGAATAGGGTCATCGGCCGATACACCCTGCGCGCCAACCGACTTCGCCGCGGCCAACGCCGTTCCGGTCCGCGCGGACCGGAACGGCGGCCGTTACCTCAGGCGGGGTGCGCCTCGAGGTAGAAATCGACGGAGATGACGTTCAGGATCTGACGCACTCCCAGCGGAGCCCAGGAGACTGCCGCGTCGTGGCGCACCACGGGATCGGTGAGGGTGATCGTGTGGCCACCGGTCTCGAGCTCGAATTCCCCGGCTGCCAGCACGTTCTTGACCCAGTCCGAGTCCCTGCCGTAGGTGAGGGCGATCCGGTAATCCGCGCCGTGGGAGAACACGTTCACCGGGGTGTGATAGACGCGGCCGGACCTGCGCCCGGAGTGCACGACGATGCCGAATCCGGGCGCCCACCCGGCGACCAGACCCGACACCCGGTTGGTGACCTGCCGATTGAACTTCGCCAAAGCCTGTGGCAGCGGCATATTCCATCCCCTCTCGGAAGTCCCTGCGCACCACACGCTACGCCGCGCTGGAGGATCCGCGGCGCGATCAGGGTCCCGGCACGGCAACGATCCGGCCCACACCGGGCCACGCTGGGGAAGCCCCCGTAAGGGCCGCGATCAGGCTCGAACGAACCGCACCTGCCGCCCGGGCCGGGCCTGGGCCAGCGCGTCGATATCGGCGTCCAGGACCGTGCCGATCACCGGGTAGCCCCCCGTGATCGGATGGTCGGACAGGAACACCACCGGCTGGCCCGAGGGTGGTACCTGGATCGCGCCCAGCGGCATCCCCTCGGTGGGCAGTTCGGCGGAATCGACGCGGGTCAGCGGCGGCAGCTCGGATCCCCGCTCGAGCCGCACCCCGACGCGATCGACATCGGGGCTGACCCGCCACGGACCGGCGAACAGATCCTCCGGACGGGCGAACCAGTCCTGGCGCGGACCCAGCAGCACCCGCGCGGTGATCATGGCGTCGGTCACCGCGGCGACCGGGGCGACGTCCACCTCCGGCCAGCGCGCGGGCGGCGGTCCCACCGGCAGCTCGTCCCCCGCCCGGAGTGGTTCGGGCCCGATGCCGGCGAGGGTGTCGCGGCTACGGGAGCCCAGCACCGGCGCGACCGCGATCCCGCCGCGCACGGCCACGTAGCAGCGCATCCCGGTGCTGGCCACCCCGAGCGTCAACCGCTGCCCGGCCTCCGGGCGCAGCACCGAGGCGTGTGCGGCGGGCCGCCCGCCCAGGGCGATGGGGGCCGGGGCGCCGGTCACCGCGACCACCGCCGGCGCGGTGAACTCCAGGACCAGACCGCCCAGCAGACATTCGACCGCCGCCGCGGATTCGTCGTTGCCGACCAGCCGGTTCGCCAGCGTGAACGAGCGCCGATCGGCGGCGCCGGAGACACCGACCCCGGCCGAGAACCATCCGGCTCGCCCGAGATCCTGAATCGTGCTGAACATGCCGGGCGCGACTACTCGCACCGGCGCGGTTGTCGTCTCGCCGGCGGCCGCACCGCGGGTTGGCGCAGGCCGGGTCACGCGGCACCTCCCCGGCCTCCGCGTACCGTTCCCCCGGCATCGGAAACAGTCATCGTCCAACCCATTTCGCTCGTCGCGCCCATGCTCGATCCGGCCATCCGGACCGCGGGCGATACCCGCCGCACGCTCGGCGGCGCACAGTTCCATCTCGGAGTCCATGGTCCGCCCGCACGGCTGCCCAAGCCTCCACCTTGACGAAATACGCTGCGGCGCTCAGCAACCGAACCGTCACTCACCACCACCTCGGCGCAGCGGGCGGTGACCCGCGTATACGCCACGGACCCCGCCTTCTCGGAACCTTGGCAGTGCATCGCCGCGATCATGATGGTTCCACGGCTACGAAGCGCACGAGGGTGCCCGGGCGGAGCAGGGCCGGTTCGGGACGGTCCAGATCCCACAGGCGGGCCTGGGTGGTACCGATGATCCGCCAGCCGCCGGGTGAGGTGCGGGGGTAGACGGCGCTGTATCCGCCGGCCAGGGCCACCGCACCTGCGGGGACCGCCGTGCGCGACTGATCCCGGCGCGGCACCTCCAGGCCCGCCTCGGGCGCCTCCAGGTAACCGAATCCGGGGGCGAACCCGATGAATGCGCATCGCCATCGGGCCGCGGTGTGCCGCGCGATGAGCTCGGATTCGGTGATGCCGAGCAGCGCCGCCGTCTCCGCGAGATCCTCGCCGCCATAGCGGACCGGAATCTCAACGGCGGCAGCGGCATCCGCCGTCCTTTGCGTATCACCTTCCACCGCGTTGACGGCCCGCAGTCGCTTCTCGACCGCCGCCGCATCCGCCCGGGGCTGTAAGGTCACCAGTACCGTTCGCGCGGCGGGCAGGATGTCGCTCACCCCGGGGATCGGTGTGCCTTGCAGCCGAGAGATCAACTCCGCCAGAGTATTCCGGTTTGGCGGCTCCAACAGCAGCGCCCTGTCCCCAGCACGGCGAACGATCAGCTCCGCCCCGGCGGGCGTCCTACTCATGAGACCACCCCGCAGCCCGTCGCGACCGGTACGAACCCCTTTTGTCGGCGGATAACCGCTCGCCCATACCGCCGTCGTCGGCCATCGTCGCTACCTCTGCACAGATCTCCGTCATCGCAGCGGACCCGGTCCGCCCGTTACCTCGGGGCCGCGCGCATCGGCGGTCTCATCAGGTCGACAGGCCGCCGCGCCCGCGGTCCCGTCCGCCCCGACGTCACACCCGGTCGCAGTCGCCGGGCGCGGCCCACGTCCGCGGCCGGCCGCGACCGAGCTCGAATCCATGCCGAGCGGCAGACCGGCGGTCCTCGTAGTCCATTCGCCGCTATCGGTCATGTGAACGCACCCACCTCGATTCCCTTGCCGGTCAGCGCATCACGGATGGCCCGGGCCATCGCGACCGCTCCCGGCGAGTCGCCGTGCACGCACAGGCTGCGCACGGGCACCGCGACCGATTCGCCGTCCGGATCGCGTGTCGCACCGTCGACCGCGATCGAAATCGCCTGCGCCAGTGCGGATTGCTCGTCGAGAACGCTACCGGGGCGACCGCGTGGCACCAGCGTGCCCGCCGAGGTGTAGGCCCGATCGGCGAATCCCTCTGCACAGAACTCGATTCCGGCCTCCGCGGCAGCGGTCTCATGCTGCGATCCAGGCAGCCCGAGTAGACTCAGCCCGCCGTATCGTGCCACCGCGGCCGCGATCGCCCGCGCGATATCACCGTCGACGGCCGCCGAATTATACAGTGCACCATGCGGTTTCACGTAGCGTACGCGATCGCCCGCCGCCCGGGCGAACGCGTCCAGCGCGCCGATCTGATAGAGACATTCGTCGGTCAGCTCCCGCGGCGGCACCGCGATCGCACGGCGGCCGAATCCGGCCAGGTCGCGGTACGAAATGTGGGCGCCGATCCGGACCCCGCGCGACACGGCGAGCTCGCAGGTGCGGCGCATGATCGACGGATCCCCGGCATGGAAGCCGCAGGCAATGTTGGCGCTGGTGACGATCTCCAGCAGGGCGTCGTCGTCGCCCATCGACCAGGCCCCGAAACCCTCGCCCAGATCGCTGTTCAGATCGAACATCACCCACGCCTCCTTCATCGAATCCCGCCGTGTAGCAATTATTCCCGGACTCACGCCAACTCCCGGCCGCGCGTCTCGGGCATCCAGAACAGCGCCAGCACCGCCAGCGCGTACCCGAACGCACCGAAGAGCATCGCGCCCGTCAGCCCCAGCGACGTGGCGGCCAGGTAGCCCACCACGGTCGGGAACACCGCGCCCACACCGCGGCCGAAGTTGTAGGTGAAACCCTGTCCGGTGCCACGACACCGGGTCGGATACAGCTCTGCCAAGTATGAACCGAATCCGGAGAAGATCGCCGAGGTGGAGAATCCCAGCGGCACGCCCAGCAGCAACACCAGGGTATTGGCGCCGTGCGGCACCTGGGTGTACGCGACCATGAACACCACCGACAGCACCGCGAACAGCTGGATGGTCCGCTTGCGGCCCAGGCGGTCGGCCAGCAGGCCACCGCAGACGTAGCCGACGAACGCTCCGCCGATGAGGAAGACCAGATAGCCGCCGGTGCCGACCACGGTCAGGTGGCGGCTCTTCTTCAGGAAGGTCGGCAGCCAGGTCGCCAGGGTGTAGTAGCCACCCTGCACTCCGGTCGCCATCACCGAGGCGAGAAACGTGGTGCGGGCCAGCTCGCCGGAGAAGATCGCGCGGAAACGGCCACGTTCGGCCGGGGTCCGCTCCCGGGCCCGAGTGGCGGCGTCCGCATCGGTGATGCCGCGCCGGATCCAGAGGATCAGCAGCGCGGGCAGTGCGCCGGTGAAAAAGAGCACCCGCCAGGCGATCCGCTCATCGAACAACTGGAACACGACGGTATACACGCACACGGCCAGGCCCCACCCGACCGCCCACGCGCTCTGCACGTAACCCAGCGCCCGGCCCCGGAACCTCGGATCGGCGTACTCGGCGACCAGGATCGCGCCCACGGCCCACTCACCCCCGAAGCCCAGGCCCTGCAGCGCGCGGAAGACCAGCAGGCTCTCGAAGTTCCAGGCGACGCCGCACAGCACGGTGAACACCGCGTACATCGCGATCGTCACCTTCAGCGCGTAGACCCGGCCGAGGCGGTCGGCCAGCACACCCGCGAGAGCGCCCCCGACCGCCGACACGACCAGCGTGACGGTGGTGAGCAGACCGGACTGGCCGGTGCTGATCGCGAAGTACGACGCGATCGCGCCCAGGGCCAGCGGCAGCACCTGAAAGTCGTAGGAGTCCATCCCATACCCGCCGAACGCCCCGAAGAAGGCGCGGCGGCCGATGGGGCCCAGGGTGCGGAACCAGTCGAACGGCCGGGTCGGCGCGTCGGACGTGCTGGTGGACAGATCGGTCATAGTGACCCCTCGAGTCTCAACGGGGTGGGTGTGGCAGGGATCTCATCGTACAAATCGTTCTACGATCCGGCAATACTTCGATCCAATCGTTCGGAGAAGGCCGGGGTAATCTCAGGGAAGAGGACTTGACCGCTCGGGTGAACAGGGAAGGTGGCGATGACGTCGGCGATATCGGGCGGCACCGGCGATTCGTACGAGGTGCTCGCGTCTCATCGCGCCCACCTCGGCCGCGCGGGCCTGTCCAGCCAGGTCGCGGATATCGTCCGTGATCGGATCCTGGACGGGCACTTCCGTCCGGGAACCCGCCTGTCCGAGCCGGATATCTGTGCGGCCCTCAAGGTTTCGCGCAACACCGTCCGCGAGGCCTTCCGCACGCTGATGCAGGAGCGGCTGGTCGCCCACGAGCTCAATCGCGGTGTGTTCGTGCGGATTCCGCTCCCCGAAGACGTCGCCGAGGTGTACAAGTGCAGGCGAGTGGTGGAATGCACTGCGCTGCGCGAACATCCGCGCACCGGACTGAGCCTGAAGCCGCTGCTGTCCCTGCTCGAGCGCGCGGACGAATTTGCGGCCCAGGGAGATTGGACCGGCGTCGGCACCGTCGACGTGGAGTTCCACCGGGCGATCACCGCGCTCAACGATTCGCGGCTGCTGGATGCGATGATGGCCGGGGTCTGGAACGAGCTGCGGCTGATCTTCCACGTGGTGGCGCGCCCGGATGTGTTCCACAGCCCGTATCTGCGCCGCAATCACGAGGTGTTCGAGGCGCTGGAGCGCGGCGAGGCCACGGCGGCGGCCGATATGCTGGCCGACTATCTGCGCGACGCGCAGGCCCAGATCCTGGCGGCCTACGCCGAGATCGACACCGATTTCTGAGAATCCGCAGGAGGCGCGCGGTGGGTGAGACGATCGCGGTCTACGACCGCGAGGGACGCGAGACCGGCAGCGCCGACCGCGCCGAGGTGTACGCCCGGGGCCTGTGGCACGCCAGCGCGGGCGTGCTGGTGCGATCGCGCGACGACGAGCGGATCTATGTGCACCGCCGTACCGACACGAAGATGGTCTTCGCCGGAATGCACGACTGCCTGGCGGGCGGCGTGCTGGATCCCGGCGAGGATCCGGCGGAGGCGGCCGTCCGCGAGCTGGGCGAGGAACTCGGAATCGTCCTCGGCGAGACCGACTCTCCGCCGCGGCTTCGCGCGCGGGCCGCGTGGGACGGTCAATGGCTCGGCAGGCCGATGCGCTGCCATCTGTTCGCCTACGAGCTGCACTACGACGGCCCCATCCGGCATCAGCCCGAGGAGATCGCCGCCGGCTGGTGGTGGACCGACGCGGAACTGCGCGCACACCTCGGGGATCCGCGGTGGCCGTTCGTCCCCGATACCCGGGTACTGCTTGCGGACCTCCTGCGCTGACCACCTGTTTCCGGACGGAAATGGTCCGGCATCCGGCGCCCGCCCGCGCGAGACGACGATTAGCGCGCCGGGACAACGGGTAAGTGCTAGCGGACAACGGGTATCGGCTTTCCGCGGACACCCGCCATACGAGATGGCATGATCCGCGACTGACCCGCCATCCCGTCCCGCTATGAAGGAGCCCCACGCCGGTGAAGAGCGTTCCGCAGACCCCGCAGCCCGACGTCGACAGGCGACCGCGAGGCGCCGCCATCCGGCGGATCGGCCTCGCGGCCGCCGGTGTGGCCATCGCACTCCTGGCCACCGGCCGGGCGCTGGCGGCGCCGGTCCCACTGCACACCAACACCCCCGGCTGCCTGCCCGCCGCCCCCGGACAGTCGAACGGCAAGCAGTGGCCGAATCCGCCGGGTATATCGATCAATACACACGCCAACTACACCGCGGTCCTGCAGACCAACTGCGGCACCATCACCGCCTCGCTCAATGCCGCGAAAGCGCCGGTCACCGTCAACTCGTTCGTCTTCCTGGCCGGCCAGCAGTACTTCGACCGCACCCACTGCCATCGGCTGACCACCGAGGGCATCTTCGTGCTGCAGTGCGGCGACCCGACCGGTAGCGGCTCGGGCGGGCCGGGCTACAAGTTCCAGGACGAGAACCTGGCGGGCGCGACCTACCCGGCGGGCACCGTCGCGATGGCGAACGCGGGCCCCAACACCAACGGCAGCCAGTTCTTCCTGGTGTACAAGGACTCTCAGCTGCCCCCGAACTACACCCCCTTCGGCCGCATCACCGGCGGCACGGACGTCCTGCAGAACATCGCGGCGGGCGGCACCCGGGACGGCTCGGGCGACGGCGCCCCCAAGTCCGACATCGTCCTGCAAACGGTCACCACCCACCCCTGAGCATCCCCCGGAAAGAGCGAGGGCCGCAGCCTCATTGAGGCTGCGGCCCTTGTGTTTTGCGGGCTTACAGGTACTGGCCCGTGTTCGACTCCGTATCGATCGCGCGGCTGGCGCTGGCGTTCTTGCCGGTGACCAGCGTACGGATGTACACGATCCGCTCACCCTTCTTACCCGAGATGCGGGCCCAGTCATCGGGATTCGTGGTGTTGGGCAGGTCCTCGTTCTCGGAGAACTCGTCCACGATCGAATCGAACAGATGCTGGATGCGCAGACCCGGGTTGCCGGTGTCGAGCACGGACTTGATCGCGTACTTCTTGGAGCGGTCCACGATGTTCTGGATCATGGCGCCGGAGTTGAAGTCCTTGAAGTACAGGACCTCCTTGTCACCATTGGCGTAGGTAACCTCCAGGAAGCGGTTGTCCTCGCTCTCGGCGTACATGCGGTCGACGACGCGTTCGATCATCGTCTGCACACACTTGGTGCGGTCGCCGCCGAACTCGGCGATGTCGTCGGCGTGCAGGGGCAGGGTCTCCGTGAGGTACTTGGAGAAGATGTCCTGCGCTGCCTCGGCATCCGGCCGCTCGATCTTGATCTTCACATCGAGGCGACCGGGCCGCAGGATGGCCGGGTCGATCATGTCCTCGCGGTTGGACGCGCCGATCACGATGACGTTCTCGAGGCCCTCTACGCCGTCGATCTCCGACAGCAGCTGCGGCACGACCGTGGTCTCCACGTCGGACGACACACCCGAGCCACGAGTGCGGAAGATCGAGTCCATCTCGTCGAAGAACACGATCACGGGGGTGCCCTCGGACGCCTTCTCGCGCGCCCGCTGGAAGATGATCCGGATGTGCCGCTCGGTCTCGCCGACGAACTTGTTCAGCAGCTCGGGGCCCTTGATGTTCAGGAAGAACGACTTGGCTTCCTTCGCGTCCTCACCCCTCGCCTCGGCGATCTTCTTGGCCAGGGAGTTGGCCACCGCCTTGGCGATCAGCGTCTTACCGCATCCGGGCGGGCCGTAGAGCAGCACGCCCTTGGGCGGGCGCAGCGCGTACTCGCGGAACAGATCCTTGTGCAGGAAGGGCAGCTCCACCGCGTCGCGGATCTGCTCGATCTGCCGGGACAGGCCGCCGATGTCCTCGTAGCCGACATCCGGCACCTCCTCGAGGACCAGATCCTCGACCTCGGCCTTGGGGATGCGCTCGAAGGCGAATCCGGCCTTGGTGTCGACCAGCAGCGAATCGCCCGCGCGCAGCCGCCGGATGGGGCGATCGGGATCCTCCACGTCGTCCACGTCGACCAGCGCGGACAGCGGGCCTGAGAGCCACACCACGCGCTCCTCGTCGGCATGGCCGACCACCAGCGCGCGGCGACCATCGTCGAGGACCTCGCGCAGGGTGCCGAGCTCACCGGTCTGGTCGAAGCTGCCCGCCTCCACGACCGTCAGTGCCTCGTTCAGGCGCACGGACTGCCCGTAGTGCAGGACGGTGGTGTCGATATTCGGCGAACACGTCAGGCGCATCTTGCGTCCGGAGGTGAACACGTCGACCGTCTGATCGTCGTAGACGCCGATCAGCACGCCGTAGCCACTCGGAGGCTGGCCCAGCCGATCGACCTCCTCGCGCAGGGCCACCAGCTGCTGACGAGCCTCCTTGAGGGTGTCCATCAGCTTGGTGTTGCGAATTGTCAGCGAATCGACGCGCGCTTCCAATTCTCTTGCACGATCCGGCGAGTCGGCGAGTTGCCTTCGGAGTGCAGCCGCCTCGGCGCGTACTACCTCGAGTTCTCTCCAGGCCGCCGAATCCGAATTCTCGATGGGGCTCATGATGCTGCTCCTCCCAGTCCCGGTCTATCAACGCTACCGGGCGCGAACCGTTCTCGCTTTCCGACATGGTTTCGTCGTGATCACATCTAGGCCGCGTTCGTCGCCAGGTCAAGCATGTTAGCTCGACCTAACCTGTTTCCGGCTGGTTAATTCCGCCGGATCGGGCCGAACGATGTGGGCTGAAACTCCTTTCGCCGGATGTAACCGTTGTAGCAGTAACGCGGCGCGCACCGTATGTGTTTCCGCGGCTACCGCATTCGCGGGCCCACAGTGTTACGCCACCATCAGAGCACGAGGCACCGACATGTCGGCCCGGCACCAATACCCCTTGACGATTAGGCTACCCTTACTGGACTTGTTCGCAACAGATTGAAAGGCACGTGCTCCACATGCTCGCTCGCACCCGTGCACCCCGCTCTACCAGCACCGTTCGCATCGCCGTGGCCGGCGCCGCCGCCGTCGCCATGGTCCTGACCGGGGGCTCGATCGCCGCGGCGGACGCCCCCGCACCCACGTCGGCCGAGCTGCAGGGCACCCTGGACCGGTTCGCCGATCCGGGCGTCCCGACCGCCGCCAAGACCAATCTGGTCGTGGACGGCAACCGGCACAGCGCCAACATCGACCAGATGAACAAGGGCCTGGCCAACTACGGCAAGGTCGGGTTCACCGTCTCGAACGTGCAGGCCAAGGGCGACGACGCCACCGCGCAGGTCGCGGTCGTGTCCCCGCACGGAACCATGCCCGGGGTGCCGATGTCCTGGCAGCACACCGCCGCGGGCTGGCAACTGTCGGAGAAGACCGGGTGCACGATCCTGGCGATGGCGATGGCGCCCTGCTGACCTGCCGGCTCAGCCCTTCGAGGGCCGGCGCTGCGGTTTCGGCGCGATGACGCCATCCGCGAGGCGCCGCGCGCTGATCAGGAAGGCCGTGTGGCCCTGCATGCGATGCTCCGGGCGCACCGCCAGGCCCACCGCATGCCAGGGACGCACCAGCGATTCCCAGGCCCGCGGCTCGGTCCAGCACTGTTGCCGGCGCAGTGCCTCCACCGTTTCCGAGAGCTGCGTGACGGTCGCCACGTAGACGATCAGCACGCCGCCGGGGATCAGCGCCTTGGACACCGCTTCCAGCGCGTCCCAGGGTTTGAGCATGTCCAGCACCGCCCGGTCGACCCGCTCGCCGTCGTAGTCCGCGACGTCGCCGAGGGTCAGCGACCAATTTGCCGGACGTTCGCCAAAGAACCGCTCCACGTTGCGGATTGCGTGCTCGGCGTGATCCTCGCGAATCTCGTACGACAGCACCCGCCCCTCGGGACCGACCGCGCGCAGCAGCGAACAGGTCAGCGCGCCCGAGCCCGCGCCGGCCTCGAGCACCCGGGCGCCGGGGAACATGTCCCCCTCGTGCACGATCTGCGCGGCATCCTTGGGGTAGATCACCGCCGCGCCGCGCGGCATCGACAGCACGTAGTCGACCAGCAGCGGGCGCAGTGCGAGATACGGTGTGCCGTTGGCGGATTGCACCACGGTGCCCTCATCGGCGCCGATCAGTGCGTCGTGGCGGATCTGGCCCTTGTGGGTGTGGAATTCCTTGCCGGGCTCCAGCACGACCGTGTGCTGGCGGCCCTTGCCGTCGGTCAGCTGCACCCGGTCCCCCGCGGTGAATGGGCCGGTCCGTCTGGCCGTCATGGATCTCCTCTGTGAAGTGTGTCGGTACCCCGGGATAGCCTGCCAGGTATGTCAGCGCCGCCCGCGATCACCCCGCCGCCGCAGCCCTCGGAGGCGCACACTCCGGCGTTGTCCCCCTCACGGGCAATGGATTTCAAACAATGTCCATTGAAATATCGATTACGCGCCGTGGATCGGATTCCCGAGCCGCCCGCGCGGCCCGCGGTGCGCGGCACGATGGTGCACGCGGTGCTGGAATCGCTGTACGGGCTACCCAGCGGTGA
Source organism: Nocardia albiluteola (assembly GCF_018860155.1). Classification (GTDB taxonomy): domain Bacteria; phylum Actinomycetota; class Actinomycetes; order Mycobacteriales; family Mycobacteriaceae; genus Nocardia; species Nocardia albiluteola. The sequence continues at coordinate 251,572 of NZ_JAHKNI010000003.1, read as the reverse complement.
ACGGGTTCCGGATCGGGCCGCCGCCCTCATCGCCCCCACCTGGCAACGTTTGCTGACAGATCGCCCAGAGGTAGGGGCCCTGGTCTCCGACGACGGCCTGGACGAATTCCTGGGCGAGGTAGACCGTCTCGTGCGCGCCTACTACCGGCTGGAGGATCCGACGGCCCTCGACCCGGAATCGTGCGAATCGATGCTCGAGGTACGCCTGCCGGACGGTTCCCCGCTGCGCGGGTTCGTCGACCGTATCGACGTGGCCTCGGACGGGGAGCTGCGCGTGGTCGACTACAAGACCGGCCGCTCCCCCGCACCGGGCGCGGAGAATCGCGCGCTGTTCCAGCTCAAGTTCTACGCACTCATGATGCTGCGCATCCGCGGCATCGTGCCGGCCGAGCTGCGGCTGATCTACCTGTCCGACGGCCAGATCCTGACCTATCGGCCCGATAGGGAGGAGCTGCTGCGCTTCGAGCGCATTCTCTCCGCCCTCTGGGCCGCGATCAGCACCGCCCTGCGGTCCGGCGATTTTCCGCCGAACCGCAGCTGGCTGTGCGAATTCTGCGACTACCAGCGGCTGTGCCCCGCGTTCGGCGGCACCCCGCCGCCCTACCCGGGACCACCCGAGACCGTGCCGGACCCGCGCTAGAACGCCCGGCAGGAGCGGATGTCGGTGGCCAGGATGGCCTTGGCGCCCAGATCGGCGAGCTGGTCCATGACCTCGTTGCTCTGCTTGCGGGGCACCATGGCGCGCACCGCGACCCAGGCCGGATCCGCCAACGGGGAAACCGTGGGCGATTCCAGGCCGGGAGTGATCCCGACGACGGCGTCGAGCAGCTCCTTCGGGCAGTCGTAGTCGAGCATCAGGTACTGCTGGGCGAAGACGACGCCCTGGACGCGGGCGACCAGCTGGTTGCGCGCCTTGTCGCGCTGGTCCGCGCCCGCACGCTCGATCAGCACCGCCTCCGATTCGCACAGCGTCTCGCCGAACGCCACCAGGTTGTGCTGGCGCAGCGTGCGACCGGTGCCGACCACATCGGCAATGGCATCGGCGACGCCGAGCTGAATGGAGATCTCGACGGCGCCGTCCAGGCGGATCACCTCAGCCTGGATGCCGCGGCGCTGCAGATCGGTCAGCACCAGATTCGGGTACGAGGTGGCGATGCGCTTGTCGTAGAGGTCCTCGATCTTCCATTCGCGCCCAGCGGGGGCGGCGTAGCGGAAGGCGGAGCCGCCGAAACCGAGACTCAGGCGCTCCTGTACAGGTGCGGCCGAATCCAGCGCCAGGTCGCGGCCGGTGATGCCCAGGTCCAGCTCACCCGAGCCGACGTAGATAGCGATGTCCTTGGGGCGCAGGAAGAAGAATTCGACCTGGTTGGCGTTGTCGATCACCGACAGGTCGCGCGCATCGGAGCGCTTGCGGTAGCCGGCCTCGGTCAGGATGCCGACCGCGGCCTCGGACAGGGCGCCCTTGTTGGGGACTGCGACGCGAATCATGAGGATGTCCTTTCCGGACGTGTGACGGAGGGAGATGGTGCGTATCCCGCGCACCGGGCGCGGGTCATCCGTCACAGATGTCGGTACACGTCCTCGAGGCTCAACCCCCGGCCCACCATCAGCACCTGTACCCAATAGAGCAGCTGGGAGATCTCCTCGGACAGCGCCTCGTCACCCTCGTGTTCGGCGGCCAGCCACACCTCGCCGGCCTCCTCGAGCACCTTCTTGCCCTGCGCATGCACACCGGCGTCCAATGCCGCCACGGTCCCGGACCCCTCGGGGCGGTTGACCGCACGATCCTGGAGCTCGGCGAACAGGGATTCGAAAGTCTTCACGACTCGACATTCTTTCAGATCCGGCACACATCCCGTAATCAGAGCACCGCCCAGGCCCACAACCAGCCGCAAACAGCACCCCCGGGCCGCGCACCCCACCGCAATCAGAGCAACACCCAAGCCCACAACCAGCCGCAAACAGCACCCCCGGGCCGCGCATCCCCCGCAATCAGAGCAACACCCACAACCGGCCATGAACGGCACCCCCGGCCGCGCATCCGGCCGTCATCAGCAGCGAATATCGTCAGTGCGACCCCGGGCGGGAGATGGCGTAGATGTAGTGGCGGCCGTCGTCGATCGGATTGTCCGGCGGGAGCTCCCCTTCAGCGATCCGCCGCATACCTGCCTTCTCGAGGGCTCGCCAGGAGGCGTGGTTAGCCGCGGCGACCGGGACGACGATGCGGTCCGAGCGCGGATGTTCGATCCAGGTCGCGGCGATGATCGCGCGCAGCATCGCGGACCCCAGCCCGAGGCCGACGCGGGCGGGGTCACCGATGAGATAGTCCAGCGTCATCGTCTCGGGCGACACCTCGGCCAGCGGCGCGAGATCCGCGAGATATTCCGGGTAGTCGGCGGGCCGGCAGCGCTGCACCAGACCGACCGGCTCGCCGTCGGCGAAGATCAGCAGATCCTCGTTCGGCTCCTCGCCGCGCCAGGTCGGCCCGAAATCCCGCGCCACCGCGTCGGGGGTTACCTCGTGATTCCACCAGCGACGCACGTGCGGCTGCGCGAGCCACCCGCCCAGCAGCGGGTAGTCCGCGGGAATCAGCCGCCGCCAGGTGAATTCGGGCGGCGCGGTGCCGGTCACGGCCCGACCGTAACACCGCGCGAACCACAGGTTCGACCGGTTTTCCCCGGCGTGCCCGCGGGGATTACGACCCGCCCAGCAGCTCCCGCAATTCGGCGACCGCGATCCGCAGTTGCTCGGCGAAGCCGTGCATCTGATCGGCGACGTGCGCGGGAGTGGCCAGGTAGATGTTCCAGCGGTCCGGCAGCAGGACGTAGGCGATACCGATGCACTTGGCGCTGGTGCAGCCGAATCCGAAGTACTCGATGTTGGCCGAGGGCGCGGAGCTGGTGCTGAGGAAGTCGTCGCGGGTGATCAGCCAGCCGGGGCTGTCGTAGAACGGCATCGGCTCGGTCGCGCCGAGGCTCTCGCCGCGCCGGCGCTGGATCATCTGCAGTTCCCACAGGTGTTGCTCGGGCGCGTCGCCGAGCTGGCATTCCTTGGCGCGGGTGACGTGCGCCTGGGCGGCCGCCCGCGCGGCGGCCAGGCGAGCACCGGGCGCGGCCGCCGGATCATCCATGGCCGCAACGAATTCCAGGATCTCGGGCGTCACCACCCGCATGGCCTCGGTGCGCCCGTTGCGGTACTGGCGAGTGGCGATGGACTCGTACGTCGCGCCGGTCAGGCCCTTGCTGCGGCGATGCGCGAGCTGATAACTCAACTGCGCGAACGCATCCGGCGACATACCCAGCGCCTTCGCCTGCGCCGTACCGAATTCCGGGAACGACACGGTGAGGGTGGCGTTGTCGGCAGCGAACGCGGCGAAGGCCGCTGCCGCGGCGGCGATCTCCTCGCGCATCGCGCCGTCGAGGGTGAATTCGATCGCCTCGGTCGGCGGCAGGCCCTGGGCCTGCGCACCGGAGCGCCGCGCGTGCTCGGCCACCGGGGCCTCGAGCAGCGTGTCGACGAACGACAGGATCGTGGTGCCGTCGAGGCCGCAGTGCTCGACATTGATGCCCGCGGAGCCGTCGGCGAAGACGACGAAGGACACCGCCTTGTCGAACCACCGGTTACCGCTGTCGCCGTGCAGCAGCTGATCGCAGGCGTGCTGGGTGTCCGCGGGCGCGAAATCCTCCAGGCACACGCAGAACAGGGCCGTCTCGATGACGTCCAGCGCCGTCGCATTCACCGGCTCGGCACGCAGCGTGGCGCGCACCTGCGCCCAGTGCGCGCGGGCGAGCGTGGTGAGGTGGCCCGGGGCGGTGCCGGCGGCCGCGGCACGTGTGCCGGACTTCATCACCGCGCGCAGCCCGTCGGCGAGATCCTCGGTCGCATAAGGGATTCCGTCCGGACCGAGTACGTCCATCCGGAACAGCCCGCCGCGGAACAGGACCACAATGTGGTGGGATTGCGACGGCCCGGGCCACTCGTCGCTGTAGGGCACTCGCACGGTGTCCTGCGGATCGCCGGGAATCCGGGTCTCGGAGAACAGGTATTTGTTCTGCGCCATCGAAAGATGCTGTCCGCGTTGCACGATCGGCGGGATCTGCTCGTCGTCCAGCAGCAGCTTGTAGTTCACCGCCGCGGTGACGATCGCCGCGGCCCGCTCGGCCTGCTGCGCCGCCGTCGAGGCCGCCAGCGGGGTGTCGTCGCGGAACAGGAAGAAGAAGTTGGCGTTCAACGCGATTCGATCGCGACGCCCCAGATAACGCGACGGCCAGAACTCGTCGAGCCAGCTTCCGACCCCGGGCTCGGCGTCGAACCGGGCCAGATCCGCATGCAGAACGCGCGCCGGACCGTCCGGGCGCAGCAGATCCGCCACCGTGCGCTCGGTTTCGGCGAACTCCTGCTCGGACAGCAGCGGCTCACACCACTGCAGGAAGCGCGCCCCACTGTCCTCCAGGGTCGGCAGCGGTACACGCGGCAGCTGGTCGTCGAAGGCGAAGGTGCGGTCGGTCACGGGCGATCCTTATGGGTCGATGGGCAACGAAGCTGGCGGTTCGTGCGCGGTAAGGCCGGAGTCAACTGGCACACAGTAACCCGCGGGCGATACCGGCCGGACGCGTGCCGGGACGACGAGGGTCTCGCGCACCGGATATCGGACATTTGGCGAAAGCCGGGCGACCTCAGGTCAATCGGGCACGGCACGGCCTCGCACGGAGGATTCCGGCAGGGACAGGAACAGCTGCGCGTGGAGCCAGCCGTCCTCCTCCACCCCGGAGGGGTCGATTCCCTTGGCGGACAGGGTGTTCAGCACCTTGTCTCGCTCGGCCTCCGAGGCGAAGCGGCGCTGCCGGAAGGTTCCGGGTGCGCGCTCGGTGCGGTATCCAAGCTCGGCCAGGCTCCGGGCGATCGGCTCGTAGTCGTACATGCGGAGCACGAAATGCGCCATCCACGGCCGCTTTCCGTGCGCGCGCACCACCTGCAGCAGGGTTCGCTCGGTGACGTAGCCGATGCATCCGGTGGAGAGCACCAGATCCACGGACCCCAGCACCCGCCGCTGCGCCTCGGTCGGTTCGCCCGATTCCAGGTCCGCGTGCACGACCTCGTGCAGCAACCCCGCCGCCGAGGCGTAGGCCAGCGCCGGCGCGGAGGCGTCCATGCCGACGAAACGCACCTGCGACTGCCGATCGCGGGCGGCCAGGCGCGCCCGGTCTCGGGCGATGCGGGCGGCGGTGTCGCCGCCTCGGTAGTGCTCGGCGAGCTGGCCGACGGTGGTGTCGAAGCGCAGCAGGGCGGCGTTGACCCCGTAGGAGCAGCCGATGTCCAGGACGGTCGGGGCCGCGCCGGCGGCGGACCGGTAGTCCTCGATCAACCGCTCGAAGTGCGGTTTGGCCAATTCCGGTATGCGGTAGTCCAATTCGGACATGCGACTGTAGTAGTCGCCGGGATCGGGGCGGTCGTAGATGTCGTCGAACGAGGCTTTTCCGGTGGTGCTGTGCAACGTAACCGGCACGGGCCGTCCCTCTCAGTTCAGTCGAGTAGTCGATCACCGCGCACGGCATTGCCCGCGGCGGCCAGATGATCCGGGAGGACGCGTCCGAACAGCTGCCGGGTGCGCTCGGCGGTGCCGACTACCCCGGGCCGTTCGTTGTAGGCGAAGATCGCGGTGTGGCGCGGGATGTCCCCGGCCACCGGCGAGACCCGGTGCAGCGCGAAACGTCCCTGGAACAGCTGCAGATCCCCGGGCCGCAGCTCGAGCCGCCGCACGAAGCGCTCCCCCGTGCCGGTCAATACCGCGTGGACGTCGCCGAGATTCTCGGCCTCCGGGGTGCGGATCCCCGGGCAGTACTCGAAGATGCCGCCGGATTGCGGCGCCTGGGTCAGCATCGAGACGGTGAACTCGTTCGTGTCGAAGTGCCAGGGGTGCGACCTGCCGGGCGTCACGACGTTCAGGCACAGCCCCGCGAGCGGGTCGGCGAACTCGTGCAGTTCGGCCAGGCCGAAGCAGTCTGCGAGGAAACGCCGGAACAGCGGGCTGGTGTACAGGATCTCGATGAGCGCCCCGGATGGGATGAGATCGCGTGCCACGAAGGCATTTCCGCGCTCGAACACGATCCGGCCCGGATGTTCCGGTGGCAGTTCGGCATCCAGCGGGATGTTGTAGGCATTGACCCGCTCGACCCGATAGTAGGCGTGCGGGGCCAGTGCCTCGGATTCCGCGCGCAGTTCCTCGAGCAGTACGGGGCGGATGAAACCCGCCAGCACGCAACAACCGTCCTGCGCGAGCTCGGCGCGCGCGGCCGCCACCATCTCGTCCCATGCCGCGGATCCCGGTTTCCGCAGCGGATATCGGCCGATATCGACCAGCGCCTCGAGGGTTTCCGATTCAAATACCTGTGCCCGACCCTCTGTCGCTGCCATGGCGACCATTGTGGCAAGGCGGTACCCACCCGGTACAGGATTCGGCGCGATTACTGGAAAAATCACATACCAACGAGTCGCTATGCAGCGCAGCACTATTCAAGATGACAAACCGACCGGTTGGCAATCAACGATGGGCCCGCATACACCGAACTCACTCGTGCTCCGCTCCCCCTCGCCGACCACACGGTTTCAGAGGATCGCGGCAATCCGCTACCGGGGCAACGGTTTACACCGAACGGCGAAGGGCGCGCAGGTCGTCGATCGTCAGGCCGATCAGCGAGTCGCGGAACGAATAGCCGGGCCGGGGCGGAACTGGGATCTCGCACGGGACCACCAGCACCGCGCAGCCCGCCGCGGCGGCGGACGCCGAGCCGGTCACCGAATCCTCGATCGCCACGCACCGGGCCGCAGGCACGCCGAGCAGTTCGGCGGCGCGCAGGTAGGGATCGGGCGCGGGCTTGCCGCGCTCGACCTCGTCGCCGCAGACGGTCACGTCGAAGTACTCCCGCCCCAGCGTGTTCAGGCACAGCTCGGTGACCGACCGCTTGGTATTGGTCACCAGTCCGGTCGCCAGCCCTGCCGCCCGCACCGCGGCCAGCGCCTCCGGGGCCCCGGGCCGCCACGGGATGGAACCGGACATCAAGTCCATCACCCGCCGCTCGAGCCACCGCCCCGCCTCGGCCATCGCCGCCGGGTCCGGCTCGAGACCCAGGCCCTCGAAGATGATCCGCAACGCATTCGGTGCCGCCGCGCCGATCAAAGCGTGCCGGGTCTGCTCGGTCATCTCGCCGCCGAGCTCCACCGACAGCTCACGCACCCCGATGTCCCAGAGCTTCTCCGAGTCCAGCAGGGTGCCGTCCATGTCCCACAGCACCGCCCGGAGTTCCCCGTCGCCGGAGTGCACCGACACCCGGACATCGCTGTCCGTCGGCCCCACGAGCGACGAAGTGCCGGATGCGGCGGCGGTGTCGAATTCGGGCACTCCGTTCACCCTGCGGCTTCCTTCCGTAGAGATCGACATCAGGTTCCGGAACCGGAGATCTGCATACGGCCGGCGGACGAGTCGACCGTGAACCAGCGGGTCTCCGAGGTGGTCGAGCCGTTCTTCAACGTATAGGTGACCGTCGCGGTGGCATGCCCGGGGCTGTCCTGTTTGACGTTGCTGATGCCGACCGAGGAGATGCCGTTCCAGAAGCTCGTGTACTGGTCGTAACTGCCTGTCTGGGCCTGGTATCCGGGCGAGAGCATCGACCAGGCGCCATTGGTATTGCCCGGCAGCCTGCCGTAGTAGCTGGTGATGAAACCGCCCAGGTCGGCCGGCTGCGCGGGCGGTGCGGTCGTGGTCGACGACGGTGCGGTCGTGCTGGTGGCGGTGGTCGTCGCGGTGCTCGACGACGCCCGCGTCGTGCTCGCGGCCTGCGTGCTCGGCGCGGCACCGATCTGAACGACCCCGGCCGAGGCGGCCTGGGGGTGCGAGGTTCCCGCCGCCACCGGAGAACTTCCGCCGCCGCCCCGCAGCGCGACGACGAGCCCGATGACCACCAGCAGCACCACGACACCGGCGGCGGCAAGGATGAGCACCCGCCGATTTCCCGGTGCGCCCGGCTTCGGCTGTGCCACCGTCGATCCCGCGGGCGCGGCCCCGCCGGCGGGGAGGTGCACCGTCGCGCCCGCGGCGGCCGCGCCGCTCTCCAGCACCGTGGTCGCGTCCGCATCCCCGGTCGTCATGTCGGCCTTCGGCAGAATCCTGGTGGCCGACTTGACGGGTGCGGGCGCGCGGCCCTCGGCGACGGCCTCGAGCTCCTGCTGCGCCTCGACCATGGTGGGCCGATCGCCCGCCTCGGAGGCGAGCAGCCGCATCAGCACCGGCCCGAGCGGACCGGCCCGCTGCGGCTCGGGGATCCGGGCGGCGGCCACCGCATGCAGCACGGCCAGCGGGTTCTCCGCCTCCCCGAAGGGCGGCTGGCCCTCCACCGCGGCATACAGAGTCGAGCCCAATGCGAAGACGTCCGAAGGGGATTCGGGATTCTCCCCGCGCGCCACCTCGGGCGAGAGGTAGGCGGGCGTGCCCGCCAGAAATCCTGTCGAGGTGACCGTGACATCGCCGACCGCGCGGGAGATGCCGAAGTCGGTGATCTTCACCGCGCCGCCGTCGGCGACCAGGATATTGGCCGGCTTCACATCGCGGTGCACAATGCCCGCGTCGTGCGCGGCGGCCAGGGCGGCGGCGACCTTCGCGCCGATCCGTGCCACCTCCTGCGGATCCAGCTGGCCCTTCTCGCGCATCAGGGTGGCCAGGCTCGGCGCGTCGACGAACTCCATGACCAGCCACGGCTGGCCGTCCTCCTCGGCGACATCGAACACGGTGACCGCGTTCGGATGATGCAGCCGCGCCGCGATGCGCCCCTCGCGCATGGCCCGCATCTTCGCCTCGAGCGCCTGCGCCCGGGTCAGGCCCGGCGCCAGGAGCAGCTGCTTGACCGCGACGGTGCGCCGCAGGCGGACGTCGCTGGCCCGCCATACGACACCCATCGCCCCCGAGCCGATGGGATCGCCCAGCCGGTAGCGTCCCGCAATCAGCCGGTCTGATGTCATGTTGTGAAAACCTTCCCCTGCGCCCGGACGTCGAGCCACCCTGCCACTCTGCGCGAGCCCGGAAACGCAAATATCCTACGCGTTAAAATATTTCGCTTCCGGATGGAGTAGGACGAACGCATCCGTCGACTGCTCCGGATGCAGTTGCAACTCTTCGGACAGTGTGACACCGATTCGCTCGGATTCCAGGAGCGACACGAGTTTTGCCCGATCCTCCAGTTCGGGGCAGGCGCCGTAGCCGAATGAGTAACGGGCGCCGCGATATCCGAGATTGAAGTAGTCCCGCACGTCGGCCGGATCCTGGTCGGCGACCGAATGCCCTTCCAGCACAAGCTCTTCGCGAACGCGGCGGTGCCAGTATTCGGCCAGCGCCTCGGTCAGCTGGACGCCGACGCCGTGCACCTCCAGGTAATCGCGGTAATTGTCGCCGGCGAACAGCTCGTTGGCGAAATCGGCGATCGGCTGGCCCATCGTGACGAGTTGGAACGGCAGCACATCCACCTGTCCGGTTTGTACCGCGAATTCGCGCGACCGGATGAAATCGGCGATACACAGGAATCGGTCCCGTTGCTGACGCGGGAACGTGAAACGGTAGCGCTCGGGCGCATCGGGTGACGGCTCGGTGAGCACGATCACATCGTCGCCCTCGGACACCGCGGGGAAATATCCGTACACGACCGCGGCGTGCTGCAGCACGCCCTCGGCGGTGAGCCGCTCGAGCCAGTGCCGCAGCCGCGGGCGACCCTCGGATTCCACCAATTCCTCGTAGCTGGGCCCGTCGCCGCCGCGCTGGCCGCGCAGGCCCCACTGGCCCAGGAACAGCGCGCGCTCGTCGAGCAGGCCCGAATAGTCCTGCAGGGATAGGCCCTTGATCACGCGGGTGCCCCAGAACGGCGGCACCGGGACGGGCAGGCCGGCGGCCACGTCGGAGCGGTCGGGCACCACGACGGGCACCTCCTTGGCCTTGCGCTCGGCGGCGATGCGCTTGGAGCGCTCGTGGCGGGCCTTGCGCTCGGCGGCCTTCTCGCGCGCGGCGATCGCCTCGGGGCTGTCGGGATCGCCGCCGCCGCCGCGCTTGACCGTCATGATCTCGTCCATCAGCCGCAGGCCCTCGAACGCGTCGCGCGCGTAGTGCACCTCGCCGCTGTACACCTCGGTCAGGTCGTTCTCCACATACGAGCGGGTCAGGGCCGCGCCGCCCAGGAGCACCGGGAACTGGTCCGCGACCCCGCGGGTGTTGAGCTCCTCGAGGTTCTCCTTCATCACGACCGTGGACTTGACCAGCAGCCCGGACATGCCGATCACGTCGGCCTTCTTGTCCATCGCGGCGTCCAGGATCGTCGCGATCGGCTGCTTGATGCCGAGGTTCACCACCTCGTAACCGTTGTTGGACAGGATGATGTCGACCAGGTTCTTGCCGATGTCGTGCACGTCGCCCTTGACCGTGGCCAGCACGATCCGGCCCTTGCCCGAATCGTCGGTGGCCTCCATGTGCGGCTCCAGATGCGCGACCGCGGCCTTCATCACCTCCGCGGACTGCAGCACGAACGGCAGCTGCATCTGCCCGGACCCGAACAGCTCACCGACGGTCTTCATCCCCGACAGCAGCGTCTCGTTGATGATCCGCAGCGGCGGCACCTCGACCATCGCGGCGTCCAGATCGGCCTCCATGCCGGCCTTTTCGCCGTCGACGATGCGCCGCTCCAGGCGCTCGAACAGCGGCAGCGCGGCCAGTTCCTCCGCGCGCGAGGCCTTGGAGGAGGCCGCGGAGACGCCCTCGAACAACGCCATCAGCTTCTGCAGCGGGTCGTACCCCTCCGAACGCCGGTCGTACACCAGATCCAGCGCGACCTGGCGCTGCTCCTCGGGGATCCGGCTCATCGGCAGGATCTTCGAGGCGTGCACGATCGCCGAATCCAGCCCGGCCTCGACGCATTCGTGCATGAACACCGAATTGAGCACCTGCCGCGCGGCCGGGTTCAACCCGAACGAGATGTTCGAAAGGCCCAGCGTCGTCTGCACATTCGGATGCCGCCGCTTGAGTTCCCGGATGGCCTCGATGGTTTCGAGGCCGTCACGCCGCGACTCCTCCTGACCGGTGCCAAGGGTGAAGGTCAGGGTGTCGACGATGATGTCGGACTCGAGCAGGCCCCAGTTGGTGGTGATGTCCTCGATCAGCCGCTCGGCGATCTCGACCTTGTGCTGCCACGTGCGGGCCTGGCCCTGCTCGTCGATGGTCAGCGCCACCACGGCCGCGCCGTGCTCGGCGACCAGCGCCATCGTCTTCTGGAACCGGGAATCCGGACCGGCGCCGTCCTCGTAGTTCACCGAGTTCACCGCGCAGCGACCACCCAGGTGCTCCAAACCCGCACGCAGCACCGGGGTTTCGGTGGAATCGAGCATGATCGGCAGCGTCGAGGCGGTGGCCAGGCGGCTGGCCAGCTCCGACATGTCGGCCGCGCCGTCGCGGCCCACATAGTCCACGCACAGATCGAGCATGTGCGCACCGTCGCGGGTCTGATCCTTCGCGATGTCCAGGCACTTCTGCCAGTCCTGCGCCAGCATCGCCTCCCGGAACGCCTTGGAGCCGTTGGCATTCGTGCGCTCGCCGATCATCAGGACCGACGCGTCCTGCTCGAACGGCACCGCGGTGTAGATGCTCGCCACGCTCGGCTCGTGCACCGGCGTGCGCACCGCCGGGGCGGTCCCGTGGACCGCCGCGGCGACCTGCCGGATGTGCTCGGGCGTCGTGCCGCAGCAGCCCCCGACCATCGACAGCCCGAATTCGGATACGAACTCGCTGAGTGCCTGCGCTAATTCCTCCGGCGTCAGCGGGTATTCGGCGCCGTTCGCACCGAGCACCGGCAGGCCGGCGTTGGGCATCACCGATACCGGCACCTGGGCGTGGCGCGACAGATGCCGCAGATGTTCGCTCATTTCCGCCGGGCCGGTCGCGCAGTTCAGCCCGATCATGTCCACGCCCAGCGGTTCGATCGCGGTCAGCGCCGCGCCGATCTCGCTGCCCACCAGCATCGTGCCGGTGGTCTCGACGGTGACGTGCGTGATGATCGGAATCCGCCGACCCGCGGTCAGCATCGCGCGCCGCGAGCCCGTCACCGCGGCCTTCACCTGCAACAGGTCCTGGCAGGTCTCGATCAGGATCGCGTCGGCGCCGCCGTCCAGCATGCCCAGCGCCGCCTCGGCGTACGCATCGCGCAGCGCCGCGAACGGCGCATGCCCCAGGGTCGGCAGCTTGGTGCCCGGCCCCATCGAGCCCAGCACGTAGCGCGGCGTGCCGTCCGCCGACGGCCCCATCTCGTCGGCCACCTCGCGCGCGAGCCGCGTGCCCCGCTCCGAGAGATCCCGGATCCGATCCGAGATGTCGTAATCAGCCAGGTTCGGCAGATTGCATCCGAAGGTGTTGGTCTCCACCGCATCCGCGCCCGCCTCGAAGTACGCGCGGTGGATATGCCGCAGCACATCCGGACGGGTCTCGTTCAGGATCTCGTTGCACCCCTCCAGGCCACGGAAATCGTCCAGCGACAGATCCGCAGCCTGCAACATGGTGCCCATCGCGCCATCGCCGATCACCACACGCCGGGCGAGCGTGTCGAGCAGAGTGGTATCGAACTCGATGCGGGAAGACGCAGACATGCACTAAAGAGTAGTGGGAGCCTGTGACAGCTCTGACCGGTGCGCCGGGTAAACGCCAGGTAGCGGCCCGGTGGAGTGTCCTGTGCCACATTTGCACCGTTCCACATCGCCTTGTGTTAATGCCCCCGGCATCGACACGCCCTCTCGAGCAATATGCCGTGAAAGGCAGGGCCTCTACGCCGTAGGCTGGCCGGGTGAACGCCAGTGCATCACCCGATCCGGACCTGCCGACGCTGCGCGATCCGGTGCTCGTGGCCGCCTTCGAGGGCTGGAACGACGCCGCGGACGCAGCGAGCGGCGCCGTCGAGCATCTGGAGCTGATCTGGGACGCCGAACCCCTCGCCGAGCTCGATTCCGAGGACTATTACGACTATCAGGTGAACCGTCCGACGGTGCGCCAGGTGGACGGGGTCACCCGCGAGATCCAGTGGCCCGCCACGACGCTGTCGGTTTGCTCGCCCCCCGGTAGCGATCGCGATGTGGTGCTACTACACGGGATCGAGCCCAATATGCGCTGGCGCAGCTTCTGCGACGACATCCTGGAACTCGTCGAGCAGCTGCACATCACCACCGTCGTCATCCTCGGCGCGCTGCTCGCGGACACGCCGCACACCCGTCCCGTCCCGGTCACCGGCACCGCCTACAACAAGGAGGCGGCCGAGCAGTTCAACCTGGAGCAGACCCGCTACGAGGGCCCGACCGGCATCACCGGCGTGCTGCAGGACGCGTGCGTGCGCGCGGGTGTGCCCGCGGTCTCGTTCTGGGCCGCGGTGCCGCACTACGTGTCGCAACCCCCGAATCCGAAGGCCACCATCGCCCTGCTGCATCGCGTCGAGGAGGTCCTGGACATCGAGGTCCCGCTCGGCGAGCTACCCGCCCAGTCCGAGGACTGGGAATCGGCCGTGGACGAGATGACCGCCGGTGACGAGGAGGTCAGCGACTACGTGCGCTCGCTCGAGGAGCGCGGCGACGCCGCGGTGGATCTCAACGAGGCGATGTCCAAGATCGACGGTGACGCCATCGCCGCGGAGTTCGAGAAGTACCTGCGCCGCCGGGGCGGTCCCGCGGCCGGGTTCGGCATGTAGTACTGCGAAACTCCCTGGCCCCGGCGCGATTTCCGCCCGGGGCCACGGGCGATCCGGCGCGATCAGACCTCGGTGGTCGCGATCAGCGCCAGGTCGTCGGTCTCGGCGTCCGGCAGAATCTGCGGCACCTGGGAACGATGGTCGACCGTCCACAATCGGGCCTCGGCATCCTCCGCCAGCTTCGCGATCAGGATGTCGCGCGGAATCGTCTGGCCTGCCAGATGATCCAGCGACGGCACCACCACGTGGTGCGCGTCGGCACGCTTGAGCTCGGCGGTCAACTCCGCGAACGCGGTGCCGTCGCCGGTAGTCGATTCATGGAACGTCGCGGCGAAACACATTCCGGCGGACGCCGCGAGGCTGCACATGGCGTCCTCGAGCTCCTGGGAGTGGCCGTCGGCCAGTTCGTCACGCACATACCCATAGATCAACGCTTCCACCCGAACCTCCATTGGATCTGGATAAGAATTCGCTGTTCTGTTGTCGGATACCCGCCTGCGGCGGGGTACTGCTGGGACGAGGTACTGCCGTTGCGACCGGACACCGCTGATCCGCGGTACCGAAGGGCCTTCGGAGCTTCCTGTATAGAGCATGCATCATCTACAAATGCAATTACAGATGTCAATCCACTGACATCGAGATGCCCTATCCGGGCCATCTTGCGTTAACTAGGGGGATACTACATAGGTGGCCGCTGGTGACGATCGACCCGTCTGGGCAGTCAGGATGCGTTCCGAGCGCGACGCGAGGGGGTGGTCACAAACCGAGGCGGTACGGGCGATGCGCGCCAAATCCTCGCACACCCTGCCGACGGACAGCACCCTGCTACGCAACTGGCGCCGATGGGAATCGGGCGAGTCCCGGCCGGACGAGTTCTACGCGCCGATCATCGCCGCCGCCTTCGACACGGTCACCGCCGCGTTCTTTCCCAAGGCCCGGCCCAATCGCGACGACGAGCTGCTGTCGTCCACGGGGATGGACACCCTGGAATTCCTCGGCCGGCTGCGCATGTCCGACGTCTCCTCGGCCACCCTGGAAGCCATCCGCATCACCGCCGAGCGGCTGTGCTGCGAATACTCCTGCGCCGATCCGCACGATTTGCACGCCGAGGGCACGGCCTGGCTACGCCGCATCACTTCCCTACTGGACGGTCGACTTACGTTGGCGCAGCATCGCGAGGTGCTCGTGCTGGCGGGCTGGGTCGCACTACTGGTCGGCTGCGCCGACTACGACCTGGGCCGCCGCACCGCGGCCGAGGCCACCCGGCGCGCCGCGCTGTCGCTGGGCCGCGAGGCCGAGCACGCCGAGATCCTCGGCTGGGGCGCGGAAATGGCGGCATGGTTCGCGCTCACCCAGGGCAACTACCGCGGCGCCATCGACGCCGCCGATGCCGCCGTGGCGACCACCCAGCAGCTCGGCGTCGGTGTACTGCTGGCCGCCCAGCAGGCCAAGGGCTGGGCGCGCATCGGCGACCGGTCGGCAATGGAGGCCGCGCTGCGCCGCGGTCGCGCCATCCTGGACCGCCTCGACCATCCGGCCAATCTGGACAACCACTTCGTGGTCGATCCGCAGAAGTTCGACTTCTACGCCATGGACTGCTGCCGCACCATCGGCGAGGACCGCCTCGCGGAAAGCCATGCGCGCCAAGTGATCCAGACGTCCACCGGGCCCTGCGGGACGGTCCTGAAACCGATGCGCGTCTCCGAGGCTCAGCTCACCCTGGCCGTCGTGGCGGTGCGCGAGCGAGATCTGGATCTGGCCGTCGACGAGGGCCTGCGCGCGTTCTCCGGCACGCGCCGGTCGCTGCCGTCGCTGATGTGGATCGCCGGGGAGACCGCGCGGGAGATGATCGAGCGCTATCCCGACGACCCGCGCACCCACAACTATCTGGATCAGCTCCGCTGCCTGGCCACAAACTGATTCGCCCGCGCGAACGCGACAATTGCTACCCTCCTGCGATGGACTTCAGTCTGCGGACCTGCTCGTGGCGGGGGCATGCCACCTACGCGCCCGACGAGACCGAACTTGCCCGCCGCCTTCATGTTTCGACTCCCGCCGGGACCGCCTGGCGGTGCCTGCGCTGCGGCGACTTCGTCGTCGGCGAGCCGCGCGGGCGCGGCCCCGCCGACGAGGCGCCCGAGGTGCCGCGCGGGCGGCTGCTGCGGGACCGATTCATCCTGCGGCTGCTGGCCGTCGAGCGGATCTTCCGCGGAGTGCTGTTCGTCGCGCTGGCCGCCGGGGTGTTCCAGGTGCGCCGCTCGCAGACCAAACTGCACGAATCGTTCGACAAGGAAATGCCGCTCATCCGGCCGATCACCGACCAGCTCGGCTGGAACCCGGACAATTCGAAGATCGTGCACTTCATCGAGGAGGGCTGGAAGCTCTCCCCGACCGTGCTCACCCTGATCGCGGCGGGGTTGCTCGCCTACGCCATCATCGAGTTCATCGAGGCAATCGGGCTGTGGCTGGCGCAGCGCTGGGGTGAATACTTCGCCGTCATCGCCACCGCCATCTTCCTGCCGCTGGAGATCTACGAGCTCACCGAGAAGATCACCGTGCTGCGCGCGGGCATGCTGGCGATCAACATCGTCGCGGTGCTGTGGCTGCTGTGGTCCAAGCGACTGTTCGGCCTGAACGGCGGCGGACGGGCCTATCACGCCGAGCACAACGAGGAGAGCCTGCTCACGGTCGAGCGCTCCGCGGTCGCCGTCGGAACCGGTGCGGCCGAGGGCGGTCCGGACGAGCCGACGGTGCGCATGTCGCACGCGCCGCAGCGAAGCGGCCGCTAGGCGCCGGGAGTCCCGGCACGCCCCGCGCGGCGCGCCGACGCCCGGGCACCGCGTAGCGCGCCTCGGGTTCGGTACTACCCTGTCCCGGTGACCGAGTCCGCTGAAGGATTGCTGCCCGGCGCCGCGCCCGCGGTCGACACGGGTTCCCTCGCGGCCGCACCCGGGGTCCCCCCGGATACCACCCGCGCGGCCGGACCGGACGCTCTTTTCGATGATTCCGCCATCCCGCGGGGCCGAGTTGTCTTCGCCCCCGCGGGAATCGACGCCCTCGCGGTCGAGGACCGGCTGCGGCTGTTCGGTTTCGCCACGGCCGAGAAGCGCGGTGAATACCTGTGGGTGCTGCGCGCGTTCGACCAGGCTCGCGCCGCCTATGTGGTGCTGCTGCACGCCAGCGACGTCGCCGACGCCCTGGCCCGGTTCTCCGACGCGCCGCGGCTGTCCGCCCTCGAGGTCGGACCGCTGCTCGAACAGCTGCACCAGTGGGGCGTGCTGGAGCGTAGCTACGACGGCACCCGCGCGGCGACGCTCGCCGAATATCGCAACCGGCACTTCGTCTACCAGTTCTCCCAGGGCGGATACCACGCCTACCGAGCGGTCACCGAGGTGCTGGGCGCGCGGCTGGACGAGGCGGCCCTCTCGCGCCTGGTGCTGCCCGAGCTGCTGGCCGATCTGCAGGCGCTGGCGCAGGCCAACCGCGCCGGCGACGCCGAGCGGGTCTACCGCATCCTCAAACGGCTCGACACCACGCTCTCGGAGCTGGCCGACCGGGCCGCGCACTTCTACCTGACGCTCGGAGACCTGGTGCGCACCACGGAGGCGACACCGGAATCGTTTCTCGCGCACAAGGATGCGCTGCTGGCGCACATGCGCGAGTTCAGCATGGATCTGGCGCGGTTCGCCCCGCGGCTTGCCGCCGCGATCGCCGAGGTGCAGGACACCGGCGTCGAGGAGATGATCGCGCGAGCCGCGGCGTGCGATGAGCGCGTCCTGCTGAACGTCGCCGATCGCGAGGACGACTGGCGAGACCGCTGGCGCGGGCTGCGCGGGTGGTTCGTCGGCACTGCCGCCGACATCGGTTCGGGCGAAGGCAAATCCGGTGCGGCCGACGGTCCGGCCGGAACCGAGGCCGAGCGGCTCCGGGATGCGACGATGAGTGCCATCGCCGCGGTGCTCTCGCTGCTGCGCCGGGTCACCGAGACGCGCAAGGGCGGGGTGAGCCGGGAGTCGGCGCTGCGGCATCTGGCCGGGTGGTTCACCGCGACGCCGTCGGCCGAGGCGGCGCACGCGCTGTTCGACGCGGTCTTCGGGCTGGGCCGCCCCCGCCACCTGTCCATGGAACATCCGGACGCTGATGTCGTTCCGGCGACCCGATCGTGGTGGGACGCACCGCCGTTGGAGATCGCGCGCACCCTGGCGGAGACCGGCCGCCCGCCCTCGCCGGGGGCGCCCTCGCGCATCTCGCGCAACGACGCGGGCATCCGGCGGCTGCGCCAGGCCCAGCTGGACGCGCAGCGCGCGCGGGCCGCCGCGGCCCAGTCCCTGGCCGCCGCCGACGTGCACGAACGGATCCTGGACGAGGGCGAGACCGAGGTGCTGCTGCGGCTGCTCGACGCCGCCTCGACCGCCTGGGTGCCCGTCAGCGGACGCAGCGGGACCACCGGATCCGAGAGCGGGGTCACCCTGACCGTGCGCGAGCATCCGGGGTCGACGGTCGTGCGGACCTCGCGGGGCCTGTTGCATCTCAACGGGCGCCGCCTCGAGGTGCGCGAGAACGGCCGTGCGCGAACGCCTTCCGCAGGAGGGCGACCGACAGCGCGAGCCGGGGCAGCCGGCGCGGCGACGCCCGGGGCGGGAGAACAGTCGTGATCCACGCACGCTCGATCGATTCGCTTGTGCTGGACAGCTACCAGCGCGCGGCGCGGGTGATTCTGTCCAATCACCTTGTCACGCGGACGTATCCGGATCGCATCGCGCTACCGCTGATGCGGCGCTGGGCCACCGAGCTGCGCGAGGATCTGGCCGAGCTCTTCGGGTATCGGCTCGAGGTCACCGAGACCACCGCGCGGCTGTTTCCCGTGCTGGACCGGCTCGATCCCGGCCGCCCGGCGCGCACGCCCGCCGAGCGCGTCTTCGACCGCCGGCGCTACGCCTACCTGGCGCTCGCGCTGGCAGCGCTGGGTCGCGCCGGGGACCAGATCACACTGTCGGAGCTGGCGGACCGGGTGGCGTCCTATGCGACCCGGGTGGACGGGCTCGAACTCTCCACGGACCGGGCCGCGGATCGCGACGCCTTCGTCGACGCGGTGGCCTGGCTGGGCGCGCGCGGCGCGCTGACGCTGGCCGACGGCGACGCGGGCGGCTGGGCGGCGGATCCCGAGGCCGGCGAGGCGCTGTACGACATCGACCGGACCGTGGTGCTCGCGCTGTTCCGGCCGCCGCGGGCGCTGCAGCATCTGCAGAGCGTGCAGGGACTGCTGGGCGGCGAATCCGAGGGCGGCACGGGCCGTTCCGCGCCGCAGACCCGCGCCGCGGCGGCCCGGCGGGTGCGCCGCGCGCTGGTCGAGCGGCCCGTGGTGTACGCCGGCGAGCTCACCGGCGAGGAGCGGGCGCAACTGGCCACCGAGAAAGTCGTGGCCGAGGTGGAGCTGCTCACCGGCCTGCGTGCCGAGCGCCGCGCCGAGGGCGTAGCGCTCATCGACACCTCGGGCCGCTTCTCGGACATCCGATTCCCCGGGACCGGGACCCTGGCCCAGGTTGCGCTGCTGCTGGTCGGCGAGATCGCGGATCTGGTGCTGGACATCGACCACCCCGTCGAGCGCCGCCCGCGGCCCGAGCCGGGTACGGCCCTGGCGGCCGCGCTCGACGAGGCGATCCCGGGGTCGACGGTCTTCGCGCCCCTGGTCGTGCCGCCGGATTTCGATGTCCCCGAGGACGATTCGCCCGATCCGGACGAGCCGCACGACGCGGTGGAGAACGGCTACCCGATCATCCCCATGGCATGGATCCGCGAGACCGTCCAGGCCCTCACCGACCGCTACGGGTCCACCTTCGCCGCCCAGTGGCAGGCCGACGTCCCCGGCCTCACCCGCGAGGTGCTGTCCCTGCTCGAACGCCTGCACCTGCTCGAGCGCTACGTCGTGCCGGAGCCGGCAACCGAATCCGCGGTCGCAGCCGCGGAATCCGAATCGGCGGTCCACGAATCCGAGCCCGTACCAACAGAATCCGACGAGACACCGACCGTCTCGGCTGTTGCGCCTCTCACCCCCGGGGACGACGCCCTGCTGATCCTGCCCGCCCTCGCCCGCTACCGCGGCGCGGTCGTCACCGTACGCACGCGGGCGGAATCCGAACTCTTCGCCTCGGCAACCGCACTCGGCGACCACGCCGCTGCCTCCGGGCCCGCGAGATGACCGCCCGGTGCGTACGGACGGTTCGGGGCCGGTTCGGCGTCCGGGGACTGCGCCGCATTCCGAATCCCCGTCAGCGTTCGGGGCCTTCCCGGGCTCGGCGCGCACGGGGCGCGCCGGCCCGCGGGCGGCAGATCCACTCAGCACAGAAGGGGAGTTGATGGAGCTCATACACGGTGGAGTTCGGTTCGTGCCGACGCGCGCGGGCATCATCAACCTCTGGGACTACCGCGATCAGGAATTCTGCTTCGCCGACGGCCGGCTGGTGCTGCGCGGGCCGAACGGCTCGGGTAAGACCAAGGGCCTCGAGGTGCTGTTCCCGTTCGTGTTCGACGGGCGGATCGAGCCGCGCCGGCTCAACCCGTTCGCCGGTGAAGAACGCACGATGAAGTCGAATCTGCTGTACCGCAAGCAGGAATCGGCGTACTCGTACGTGTGGATGGAGTTCGCGCGCGGGCGCTGGGACGATCCCGAGATCGTCACCGTCGGCATCGGCATGCGCGCCACCCGCTCCTCGGACAAGGTGACCCGCTGGTATTTCGTCGCCGACGGCCGTGTGGGCGTGGACTTCTCGCTCATCGGACCGGACGATCGGCCGTTCACCCGCAAACAGCTCGCGGAGCAGATCGGCACCGACGCCATCACCGACCGGCCGGTGGACTACCGCGCGGCCATCGACGCGCGCATGTTCGGCCTGGGCCTGCAGCGCTACGACCAGCTGATCAATCTCATTCTGACGCTGCGCCGCCCGCAGCTGGCCAAGAACCTCGATCCGCGCGGCCTCTCGCAGGCGCTCACCGACGGCCTGCGGCCGCTGGACGAGCAACTGATCCTGGACGCCGCCCGCTCGTTCAGCGATATGGAGGAGGTGGGGCGCACCCTCGAGGGCCTGGTCCAGGCCGACACCGCCACCCGCACCTTCGTGGACGTGTATCGCAAATACCTTGCGGTACAGGCAAAGAGCGATGTCGAGCAGGTGCGCGGACGCCTGGACGCGGTCACCCACTCGAGCACCGCCCTGTTCGCGGCCACCGCGCTGCGCGAGCGCCGCGAGAGCGGTCGAGCCGACGCCGAGGCGCGCGCGGAGGCCGCCGACCGCGCCTACGAACAGGCCCTCACCGACCGCGAAACCCTGCAGCGCTCCAGCGCGTACGAGGGTAAGCAGCAGCTCGACGACCTGGCGGACGCGGTCAGGCGCCTCGAGACCTCCGCCGCGGTACACCGCGACAAGGCCACCAAGGCCCAGCAGGCCGTGGGCCAGCGCGGCGCGGAGGCCGAACGGGCCCGCACCGCGGTCGAATCCGCGGCCGCGGCCCTCTCACGCGGCGAGGACGAGCTGCGCGCGGCCGCCGAGGAAGCCGGGATCGCCTGGTCGGCGCTGCCGGAATCCGCACGCGCGGAACATCTGACGACGACCGTTCGCAGTCATGCCGAGGAGCGCGATGCCGACGTGCGCGCGGTCCGCCAGGCGCTGACGCTGGTCGACACCGCCGCCGCCGACCGGACTCGCACCGAGCGCGCCGCCCAGCGCGCGGGCGAGCAACGCGACACCGCCGCCGCCGACTTGGCCCGTGCCGAGGGCTCGGTCACCCTGGCTCGCTCCGAAACCGCTGCGGCGCTGCGAGAATGGTGGGATACCCACGGCCGCGCATGGCGCGAGAGCGACGACGAGGCCGCCGGGAACTCCCCGGCCGGACTGTTCGCCGCGCTCGATGCCGCCCTGAGCCAGGCGGGCGCCGGCGATGCACCCACCCTGCCCGAGGTCCTGGCCGAACACACCGAACCGCTCACCGACGCGATCCACGCCCGACGCCAGACCGCGCTCGCCGCCGCCGAGCAGGCCACCACCCGGACCTCCGCGCTGCGCGCGGAGCGGGACCGGGTCGCCGCCGAAAAGGACGACGCCCCACCGCCGTTCCCCGCCCGCACCGGCCCCCGCGACGCCCACCTGGGCGCACCGCTGTGGCGCCTGGTGCGCTTTGCCGACGACGTCTCCCCCGAGCACGCCGCGGGGATCGAGTCCGCCCTGCAGGCGGCCGATCTGCTCGACGGCTGGGTCTGCACCGGGGCCGAACTGCCGCCACATGATTCGGATCAGTTCCTCGTCCCGCTGCCTCCCGAGCTGCGTCCGGCGGGGCGCACTCTCGCTGACGTGCTTGTGGTAGAGGATGATTCGGATGCCCTGACCGTTCCTCGCGAGACCGTCCGCGGCGTACTCGCCTCCATCGCGCTCGCGGACGCAGTCAACCGCGGCGATACGTCGACGCCAGGGACCCCCACTCGTCGATCGCCCGGCGGAGCAGCCCGGAATACGTCGACGACGCCCGGTGATGCCGCGACCCGGCCCGAGGGCAACGCGACCACACCCGAGAACAACGCCACCGCACTCGGCGGCACTGCGACCACGCGCGCCGACAACGCCGCCGCGCCCGGCGGTTGTACCGCCCCGTCGGCAACGGGAACGGACGTACTCAGAGTCGACGGTGCGATCTCCGGCTCGTCCCGTGCGCAGACCGGCCACTCGCGCGCGGCCGGCGCCCGCACCGCCGGTGACCCGGTGCTCATGACGGCCGGCACCGTCGATGGAATAGCGTCCGCCTCCATCACGATCGCCGCCGATGGCCGCTACCGCCAGGGCGTGCAGCTGGGCCGCCACACCAAACCGCACGCCGAATTCATCGGGGCCACCGCCCGTGCACGCCGCCGCGAGCTGCGGCTGGCCGAGCTCGCCGAGGCGATCGAGGCCACCGAGCAGGCGCGGCATGACGCCGTCACCGAGCAGGAGGCCGCGACCGCCGAGCTGACCCGAATCACCGCCGCCGCCAAGGCATTACCGCGCACCCACGCCGTCACCGCGGCTTTGCGCGCGGTGTCCGAGGCCGCAGGGATGCTGCGCTCGCGCACCGAGGGCGCGACTCAGGCCGAGCGCGATCTGGATCAGGCGGTGAGCGAATTCACCGTCGCCGACAAGAAGGTCCGGGCGGTCGCGGCCGCCCACAACGTCCCGCGCGATGCGGCCGAGCTCGACGCCCTGGCCGCCGCCATCCGGCACTTCGAGAACACCGGCACCGCACTGCTGCGGCTGCGCGGGGACCATCAGCGCGACCACGAACGCGCGCGCGAGACCGACGATCGTCTTGCCGAATCGCGAGATCTGGCCGAGGCATTCGCCGAGGAGGCCGAGTCCGCGCGCGCCGGGTACGAGGAGCAGTTGCGCAAGCTCGAGACGCTGCGGGAGGCCCTCGGCGCCGGGGCCGCCGACATCGACCGCGAGCTCGATCAGGCGCGCGAGCGGATCGAGGCGGCGCGCGCCGAGCAGAAGGCCGCGCGCCGGGCGGCGGCCGAGGCGATCGAGGGCGTGGGCACCGCCGAGGGCGCCTTCCGGGCCGCGCACGACGCGCTGGGCACGGCATTGACCGAACTGCTCTCCGATGTCAAACATCTCGCGCCCTACGCCCGACCGGATCTGCTGAGCCTGCTCGGTGCGCCGCCCGAGAGCCGCTGGCCCAGCAGCGAAGCCGCGTGGTCCACCGCCGAGCAACTGCTCTACCGCATCGAGACCGGCGGCCCGGAGATGGAGCTGCGCGTGCTCCCGGATGAGGTACAGACGCTGTTCGACAACCTTTCCGCCGCAACGTCTTCGGTGCGGGCGGGCGAGGCGGCCCGCAAGTCCACACGCAGCGCGGTGACCGCGGCGCTGCAGGAGTTCGACGCCGCCCTGGCCGCGGCCCGCCAGGACTACCGGCTGCAGTGGGACGCCGCCGACGGCCTGACCGTGGTCCAGGTGCACGACGATCAGGGCGTCGCGGCCCTGGCCGACTTCGCGGGGCGCATCGCCGCGGCTCGCTCGGATCAGGAGCTGCTGCTGACCGACGCCGAGCGCCGGATCCTCGAGGACGCGCTGCTGACGGGCCTGGCCCAGCAGATCCACGAACGCACCTGCGACGCACGCGATCTCATCGCCCGCATGGGCACCGAGATGAAGCAGCGCCGCATGTCCTCGGGCAACACCATCGGCGTGCACTGGGTGCTGGCGGACAATCTGTCCGAGTCGGCGCGCGCGGTGTGCAAGCTGCTGGACCGCGACGCGTCGGAGCTGGGCCCGGACGAGCTGGCCACCATCCGCGCTCATTTCGCCGCCGAGATCCGCTCCGCGCGCGCCGCGCACCCCGAGCGCTCGTATCCGGAAATCCTGGCCACCACACTCGACTACCGCACCTGGCGAATCTTCTCGTTCACGCTGATCACCGGCGACGGCAACGAGGACCGCCTCACCGTGGCCCGGCACAGCGCGCTGTCCGGCGGCGAGCAGTCCGTCTCCTTGCATCTGCCGCTGTTCGCCGCCGCCCACGTGATGCTCGATTCGGCCGATCCACAGGCACCGCGGCTGCTCGCGCTCGACGAGGCGTTCGCCGGCGTCGACGACAACGGCCGCAGCGAATTGCTGGGCCTGTCGGTCGATTTCGATCTGGATCTGTTCATGACCGGCTACGACCTGTGGATCACCTACGACCACGTGCCTGCCTGCGCGCACTACGACCTGGCCCACTCGGCGGCCGAGAACACAGTCAGCGCAACGCTTCTGGTGTGGGATTCGCGCGACCTGCTGGCCGAGCACGACGGTTCGGACCTGACCACAGCCCTGGGCTCGCCGAACCGCCGCCGCATCGCGCACACGGTCGAGGGGGCCATAACGCTGGACGAAGCGCTGGCCACCCCCTAGTCCCACTGCCGGCCGTCTTCTCGGTCCCCGCAATTCCGGCGTGCTGTCCACCGTCGTACGGCCCGCCTCGGCCGGAATCCGCTGGTTCGCTGAGGATCCCGACCCGAGCATGCCGGGCCGACCGCGGCAACGACGATCGACCGCCGGAAGGAGGTTGGACACCAGGTGCGCGGGGGCGATCGCGCTCTCACACGGTGATGCCCAGCGCCCCCGCGACAGCCCGGGTCGAATGCGCCGTGATCTCCGCGGGCTGCCGGCCGCGATGCTCGGCCAGGTCGTAGATGACGCGTTCGTCGAAGATGGTGATCCACAGCAGGACCGCGTAGGTGAGGTCGAGTTCGCGCTGGTCCTTCCCTCGCGCGCGAGGGCGCCCAGCACATCGGCAAGCATGGCGTGCATATCGGTGATCGCCTCGTCACCGTCGTTGAGCCGCTCGATGAATCCGGCGCCGCTGCGGATGTAGCGCACGGCCGGCCCCCACTGCATGGACTGCTCCACCCAGGTGGCGCAGAAGCGGTGCCGGTGGTACCCCTCCATCCTGAACGAACCCGCGCCCCGCCATGCCGACCGGGTCGGCATGGCCGCGCCGTCACAGCCGGTTCAGCAGGCCGATGCGCGGGGACACGGCCGAATCCAGCTGCAGCGCAATGATCACGGCGATGCTCAGATAGGTGCTCAGTGGGCACAGCGCCACCGCCGCGGCGTACAGGCCCTGCACGGCGACTATGCGGCGGCGGATTGCCCGCAGGTCCCGCGGGCCGGTCTGCTCGCCCAGCAGGCCCGCGCGTTCGGCGTATCGCAGCCCGGCGAGCTGCACCAGGCCCAGATACACCAGGTTCACCCAGTAGACCAGCAGCGCCAGCCGCGCGGCGGTGAACGCCGCCAGCAGCGCCGTCGCGAACGGCACGACCGCGATTCCGAACAGGAACATGATGTGGATCCACGCGAGCGTCCGGTCGCCACGGGCGATCAGGTTCAGCTGAGCCTGCTGGCCCAGCCAGAACATGCCCAGCGTCACGAAGCCGAGCAGGCAGATCGCGAACTTCGGGCCCACGTCGGTGATCACCTGCCAGACCGGCGCCTCGGCCGACGCCGCCCCCGGCGCCCACAGCAGGTGCTCGTGCCACACCTGGGTGGCGGGTACGTGCAGGTCGAGCACCAGCAGTGTCATTGCGACGGCGAAGATTCCATCGCTCAGCGCGGCCAGGCGACCGAGATCCTGTCCGGCGATGCGGTTGTAGTGGGCCATCACCCTCCTTGCGTGCCGGGCCAGTGTGACATCCGCGCCCGCGCCACTGTCGAGTAGAGAACTGCTGGTGCTCATCATGGCGCAGCCGAATCCGGCGACCGGCATGATGCCGTACTACCGGCACGCCTGGGCGCTCGCGCCGCTGCTCATCACGGTGATCTTCGCCGCGTACCTGTTCGCGCTGACGCCGGCGCTGCCCCTGCTCGGTACGCCCCCTCACGCAGGGGGTGGTGGTGGCGCATCGGGGTGGGCGCCGATTGCGCGATGGCACTGGCACATTCGGCCTGGATCGCCTGCCTCGCACGAATCTGCGCGGGCCTGTCGGTGGGCTTGGTCACCGGATCGCCGGCCGGGCTCATCCTCGAGCGCCGCGGCGAGCGCGGCCGCACCGCGATGGCAAGCGCGACCGTATTCGGTTCTGCGCTGGGCATATTCGCCGCGGCCACGGTCGCGCAATATCTGCCCGCCCCCGGGGTCACGGTCTACCTCGCGCACGCGATCGCGCTCGGGCTCGTCACCGCGCTCGTGCTGTCCGATCGTGCGGCACCCGCCGCGGCCGCCATGAGCACCGCACCTGCCCCGGCGGCAGACAGGGTCTGAAGCACGAAAACACCCGGTCGACAGGGTGATACAAATCGATGGCGCAGAATTGGCACCGAGTGCCGTGGCCCTACACCGACGCGAACCGCGCTGCGGCGCGGCGGTTCTCGGACGAGATGGTGCGTCACGCACTCGCCGTGGGCGGCACCGCCACCGGCGGGCACGGCATCGGTCTCGCCGAGAAGGAGTACCTGCGGCCCGAACACGGTGCCGCCGTGGACATCATGGCCGCGGTGAAACACGCCCTGGATCCGGACGGACTGCTCGATCCGGGCAAATCCTGGACGCGTGAGCCGGTCCGCTACTCAGCGCATTCCGGAATCACCGAGCACGGCACCGACGCTGGGGACCGACCCATCCCCGATGCCGGGCACGACGACCGCGGGGATCGGTGCGTCCCTGGTCGGCCGGCCGTGCTGGGCATAGCCGAGCCAGCCGGTGCCCACGAAGACCGCCAGCAGCAGCGCGGTCGGAAACTCCAGTAACAGCCACCCCGAGGAACCCCACAGCCCAGCCCATGCCCCGCCACGCTCCGGGCCGGTACCGCGCCGCGCGTCCACATCGTGTTTCCGGCCACCGAGGGGCACCGACCAGCCGCCCGAGTCCGCAACCCGCCCTTGCAACCCAACCTCCATTGTCTCGCACGGTCCGGTCAGATGCCCGGACGTCGCCGGATACCCACAATGCCGGTTCCCAATCTACGCCACACCGGGGATGGACAGCACATCCGGCGCGTTCTTCACAGTTAGCTGAAAGTCGGCCTCCAGCAATTTGTTACGGATGTCCGATTCGTTTCGGAGCGCGATCAGCGAGGCCATCGCGGATACCCCGATTCCGGAGACCAGCATCGATCCAGCAATTCGCGTGTGCATGCCGAGATGGTAACCGGCAATGTGCCACAGTCCGCGCGGGGCCCGCCGCCTTTGCTGACAGCCTCGAGAAAATCGCCTACCGAGCACTAGCATCGACGCGAGAAGTGTGCATTCCGGCGAGATCTCCATGCACTTACATGCCGTTAACCAATCATTCGCTACGCTGTCGCCCAGGCGCTCGATCGATCCACCGGTGCGCCATTGCTTCCCGGCCCGACGGACTCACGCTCAGGAGGTACCGACCGATGCCGCGCATGATCCGGATACTCTCCGCCGCACCGATTTTCGCGCTGAGTCTCGCGGCGTCGGAAGTCACGGCGGCCGCCGCACCGCCGGATCCGGCGACCGCCGAGCTGACCCTCATCCCTGGGCAAGGGGATGGCCTCCGGGGCGGCCACCGCCGCCAACTCGAACAACGCCATCCCGCCCCGCGGCACGGGATCGCCTCCAGCGCCGGCCCATCTGCTGTTCGCGGCCGCCGCCACGGTCGGCGCCGCGGCGTTGCTCGCGCTCACCGCCCTGTCCCCCGCGCGGACCGACGCCGGATCCGGCCGCGTATACCGGGTACCGTCGGACACCTGTGCCGACCGAAAAACCCCGACCCCGTGGAGCGCATCCGGTGAATTCGCATGACCGCCGCGGAGTATCCCGCCGCGCCCTGCTGAGAGGAGCAGCCGCGCTCACCGCCGGCGCGGGCGCCCTGACGTCCACCCCGCCCGCGGGGGCCTATCCGGCGGATTGGGACGGCCTGCGAAAGCGATTGCAGGGCACGCTGTCACTTCCCGGCGATGGCGACTACCGCTCCGCCGCACAGCTTTTCGATCCGCAGTTCGACTCGCAGACCCCTGCCGCCGTGGTTCAGGCCACCGGCGAACCGGATGTGCTGGCCGCCACCACCTTCGCACGCGATCACCGGCTCCCACTGGCCGTCCGTGCGGGCGGCCACTCGTATGTCGGCGCCTCGGCGACTACCGGCGCGGTGGTGATCGACCTGCGCGGCCTGTCCGCCATCACCCCCGACGGGGATCGGGTCACCATCGGCGCCGGGGCCACCGCCCACGCGGTGCTGGCCGCGCTGAACGCATCGGGCAGATCGCTGCCGCTGGGCACCTGCCCCACGGTCGGCGTCGCCGGACTCACCCTCGGCGGTGGTATCGGCGTCGACTCGCGCCGCTACGGCCTCGCCTGCGATCGGCTGGTCTCGGCGAACGTCGTACTGCCCGAAGGAGGTTCGGCGCAGACCTCCGCTACGCAGCTGCCGGGCCTATTCTGGGCGCTGCGCGGCGGCGGCGCCACCGCCGGCATCGTCACCTCACTGACCTACCGCACCTGCCCCGCCGAGAGCCGGGACATCGTGCGCCTGAGCTTCCCGGCCGGCGCGGCGGCACAGGTGCTCACCGGCTGGGCACGCTGGCAGCCGATCGCGGCCCGCACGGTCTGGTCGAACGTCGAAATATCCTCGGCGGCGGGCGAACTCGGCTGCGCGGTGCTGATCGTCACGCCCGCCGGACAGGGCGCCGCCGCCGGGGCCGCGCTCACCGCCGCCGCGGGCGCCACACCCACCGGCATCAATCGCCGGACCCTCGACCACATGGCGGCCGTCGACGATCTCGGCGGCGGCTCGACCACGCCACGCTCGACGAAGGTTGCCGGATCCGATGTGCTGGCCGAGCTGACCGCGGCGGTCGCGACCACCATCGTGGATATCGTCACTGCCCGATCCCGTTCGGGCGCATCCGGTTACGTCCTGATCGATCCGCTCGACGGCGCCGTCCGCGACACCGCCGCGGACGCCTCGGCCTTCCCCTGGCGCTCCCACGCCGCCACCCTGCAGTGGATCGTGGACGCCCCCGACGACCCCGCCGCCGCCCGCGACTGGATCACCGGCGCTCATCGCATCCTGGGGTCCGCGAGCGCCGGGGCGTACGCCAACTACATGGAACCACCGGCCGATCCGGCGCGCTACTACGCGGGCAACCTCGACCGCCTGCGCGCGGTGCGACGCAGCGTGGACCCGGACGGGCTGTTGCGCTCGGGGATCGACTGGTAGGCCACCGCGCGCTGCCGTAATCCGCTGGACCCGAGCGGATTACGGCAGACCCCGGCTACGGGCACGCCGGGAACCCGCCCTCAGATGCGTTCCTTGGACCGGGTGCGCACCCGCAGCGCGATCGGCTTCTGCGTCTCGGCGAAGAAGTCGTTGCCCTTGTCGTCCACGACGATGAAGGCCGGGAAGTTTTCGACCTCGATCTTCCAGACCGCCTCCATGCCGAGCTCCTGATACTCCAGGACCTCGACGGATTTGATGCAGTCCAGCGCCAGCCGCGCGGCGGGGCCGCCGATGGAACCGAGGTAGAACCCGCCGTGCTCCTTGCACGCCCGGGTGACCTGCGCGGACCGATTTCCCTTGGCCAGCATGACGAACGAGCCGCCCGCGGCCTGGAACTGGTCGACGTAGGAGTCCATGCGCCCGGCCGTGGTGGGACCGAACGAACCCGAGGCGTAGCCGTCGGGCGTCTTGGCCGGTCCGGCGTAGTAGACGGCCATATCGCGCAGGTACTGCGGCATTTCCTCGCCCGCGTCCAGGCGCTCCTTGATCTTGGCGTGCGCGATGTCGCGGGCCACGACCAGTGGCCCGGTCAGCGAGAGCCGGGTCTTCACGGGGTATTTCGACAGCTCGGCGCGGATCTCGGACATCGGCCGGTTCAGGTCGACCTCGACGACGTCGCCGCCGAGGATGGCGTCGGTCTGCTCCGGAAGATACTGCGCCGGTTCGCGTTCGAGCTGCTCGAGGAAGACGCCCTCGGGGGTGATCTTCGCCAGCGCCTGGCGGTCGGCCGAGCACGACACCGCGATTGCCACCGGGCAGCTCGCGCCGTGCCGCGGCAGCCGGATGACGCGCACGTCGTGGCAGAAGTACTTGCCGCCGAATTGCGCTCCGATGCCGAAGGATTGGGTGAGCTTGAACACCTCCTGCTCGAGCTCGAGGTCCCGGAAGCCGTGCGCGGCCATGGATCCTTCGGTCGGCATGGTGTCCAGATAGTGCGCCGAGGCGTATTTGGCCGTCTTCAGGGCGAACTCGGCCGAGGTGCCGCCGATGACGACTGCAAGGTGGTAGGGCGGGCAGGCGGCGGTGCCCAGCGAGCGGATCTTCTCGTCGAGGAACTCGAGCATCCGCTCCGGGTTCAGGATCGCCTTGGTCTCCTGGTACAGGAAGGACTTGTTGGCCGAGCCGCCACCCTTGGCCATGAACAGGAACTTGTACGCCGGATGCGCGGGATCCGTGGCGGTGGAATACAACTCGACCTGCGCAGGCAGGTTGGAGCCGGTGTTCTTCTCGTCCCACATGGTGATCGGGGCGAGCTGGGAGTAGCGCAGGTTCAGCTTCGTGTAGGCGTCGTAGACGCCGCGGCTGATCCATTCGGCATCGTCGGCTCCGGTCAGAACTCCCTCGGACTTCTTACCCATCACGATCGCGGTGCCGGTGTCCTGGCACATCGGCAGGATGCCGCCCGCGGAGATGTTGACGTTCTTGAGCAGGTCCAGCGCCACGAACCGGTCGTTGCCCGAGGACTCGGGATCGTCGATGATCTTGCGCAGCTGGGCCAGATGCGCCGGGCGCAGGTAGTGGCTGATGTCGTGCATCGCCTCGGCGGTCAGCATCCGCAGCACGTCGGGCTCGACCTGCAGGAACGTCCGCCCGCCCGCGCTGAAGGTGCTCACGCCCTCGGTGGTCAGCAGCCGGTACGGGGTCTCGTCCGCGCCGGTCGGCAGCAGATCCGAGTACAGGAACTCAGGCGCGGTCACGAATCGCACACTCCTCGAACTTTGGGGGCCTGGGCCGCCGCACGTGCGCGTCAGACGGCATTTCGCACTGTATCCAGCGGCCACCGCCGCCCATTTGTAAGGCAAACCTAATGACATATAGGTTGCACCTTCAACAGGGTGGGTGTACCTCTCATTGAGGGGGGTGAACGAACAACGGATGAAGGCGAAGGCGTGACGAGACGCGGTGTGGGTGCGGTAAAGGTTGTGGGCAATGTGAGCGCTACCAGCATGAACGATTACGGGCCTGGTGCAACATCGTGACTGAAACCCGCTGGCTCGACACCGTCGAGAGCCGGGCCTGGCTCGGGTTCGTGTTCACCCGGGACCTGATCGCCGCCGCCGTGGGCCGTGATTCGCTGCGCGCGGCGAACCTCACCTATGTGGAGTACACCGTGCTGGCGCGCCTGGCCGACGCGCCCGACCACCGGCGCAGCTTCGCCGAGCTGGCCGCGGTGCTCGAATGGTCGCAGAGCCGCCTGTCGCACCAGATCACCCGCATGGAGAAGCGCGGACTCGTTGCCCGCGAGTCGATTCCGGACGACGCCCGCCGCACCGC
Organism: Nocardia albiluteola; assembly: GCF_018860155.1. Lineage (GTDB taxonomy): Bacteria > Actinomycetota > Actinomycetes > Mycobacteriales > Mycobacteriaceae > Nocardia > Nocardia albiluteola. The sequence continues at coordinate 219,797 of NZ_JAHKNI010000003.1, read as the reverse complement.
GGCCGTGCTCACCGGCAAGGGCTCCGACGTCCTGACCACCGCCGCGCCCGCGTACGTCGACAGCGTCCGGCGCAACATGATCGACGTGCTCGACCGTGATCAACTCGCCGCGCTGGCTGATATCTACGACACACTGCTCGACCATCATCGCGGCCCGTCGGACAGGCGGATCACCCCGGGAGACGGGAAGATCGGTAATCTCAACGGGCATGCGGGCTGAGTCACCGTCGTGCTATCAATGTTTCGTTTGGCAAGCAGCGGGTATCGGCTAAGACTAGGCTCGGCAAGGCATGCGAGATGCGGCCGTGTGCGAGCGACCCGAGGAGCAACCGACCTACCCTTACGGAAAGGGGCAGGAGTTTTCATGTCCGACGTGCCCACCGGCCTTTCGGCGGATTCGCTGCTGACCGGCCCGGTCGACAACCTGCTTCCGCAGCTGGTCGAGCATCTGCGTCAGAACCGCACCGAGCTGCGCGAGGAATGGGCGCGGCGCATCACCGACGCCCAGCTGCTGACCGCGATGACGCCCGAGGAGGTCTTCTCCGAGGCCACCTCGATCTACGACAACTATGTCGAGGTGCTCGAGACCGGTAGCGTCGAGGCCCTGCAGGCCTACGCCCGCGACCTGTCCGAGCGCATCATCCCGCGAGGCGTCGAGACCGACGAGGTCATCGGCATCGTGCTGTTGCTGCGAGATGTACTGGCCCGCAGCCTGTTCGAGAAGTACCAAACGGACTTCGAACTGCTCAAGAACGTGCTGGACGCGTACGAGCCCGCCGCGAACCGCATCGCCAACACTGTGGCCATCTCCTTCGTCCAGGAGCGCGAGCGCGTCATCCGCCAGCAGCAGGAGGCCATCCGCGAGCTCTCCACGCCAGTGCTGCAGGTGCGCGAGCAGCTGCTGATCCTGCCGATCATCGGTGTGCTGGACAGCCAGCGCGCCCGCCAGCTCACCGAACAGCTGCTGCGCGCGATCCGCGCGAATCGCGCGAAGGTCGTCGTCATCGACATCACCGGTGTGCCGATGATCGACTCCACGGTGGCCAACCACCTGGTGCAGACCGTCGACGCGTCGGGCCTGATGGGTGCGAACGTCATCCTCACCGGCCTGTCCTCGGAGATCGCGCTGGCGCTGGTGACCATCGGCCTGGACCTGACGAAGATGAACGCGGTCGGCGACCTGCAGGGTGGTATCGAAGAGGCGGAGCGATTGCTCGGATACGAGATCTCGCGCCTCACCGATCGCGACGGACGGTAACCCGGGGCGGGAATTATGCCTGTACCCATTCTGAAGCAGGGCACCTACCTGATCGCATCCGTGCAATCCGCGCTCACGGATGCCGATACCGAGCGCCTGCAGGACGACCTGATGACCTACGTCAGCAGGTACCGCGCGCAGGGAATCATCGTGGACGTCACCGCGATCGACGTAATGGACTCGTTCGCGGCACGCTCGCTGCGTACGATCGCCCATATGACCAAGCTGCGCGGCGCGGAGACGGTCATCGTCGGCCTGCAGCCCGAAGTCGCGTTCGCCATGGTCCAACTCGGCCTGACCTTCGAAGATATGCACACCGCCCTGGATCTCGAAGAGGGCCTGTCCTGGCTCAACAAGAAACTGAGCAGCGGCCGCCGCAACCAAGACGGAAATAACCGTGGTCGCTGACAATATGGTGATCGCGGTCAAGGTGTCGGGAGACATCGTTACCGCACGTCAGGCCGGGCGGGAACTAGCAGTGCAGCTTGGTTTCACCCTGACCGACATCACCATGATCTCCACGGCCATCTCGGAGATCGCCCGCAATATCACCAGTTACGCCGGCACCGGCGAGGTGCGGATCGCCGTGGAGGATCGCGAGGGACGCCGCGCACTGGTGGTGCAGGCCCACGATCAGGGGCCCGGCATCATCGACATTCCGCGTGCGCTGGAGGACGGCTATTCGACCGGGCACGGCCTGGGTCTCGGGCTGCCCGGTGCGAAGCGCCTCATGGACCGGCTGCTCATCGACTCGGCCCCCGGGCAGGGCACGCTGGTGGAGATGTGGAAGTGGGTACCCCGCGGTGCATGAAGACGGGCTCATCGGCACCATCGAATGGGCGACCGCGGGCCGCGCGCTCCCGGGACAGAAGGTGTGCGGCGACCGGGCGGTGGTGCTGGACGCGGGCGGCGATTCGGCGCTGTTCGCGGTGCTCGACGGCCTGGGGCACGGCCCCGCCGCCGCGGAAGCGGCCGACCGTGCCGCACAGGTACTTTCGGAGAACCGGGCCGAACCGCTGGACGTGCTGGCGGTGATGTGCCATCGCGCGATGACCGAAACCCGCGGCGCGGCACTGTCTCTCGCGAAGTTCATCTCCGGGGATCGGCTGGAATGGCTCGGGGTCGGCAATGTCGAGTCGCGCATCGTCGCGGCGGCGCCCGGCAAACCGGCGGTCCGCGCGGCCGCCCTGCTCACCGCGGGCATCGTCGGCTACCGGCTGCCGCCGAGCCTGCCCACCCAGATCGTGCCGGTGCGCCCGGGCGATCTGCTGCTGATGTCCACCGACGGCATCGTCAGCGACTTCGTCGACGGCATCGACCTGGCCCGGCCGACCGCCGAGATCACCGCCGACGTGCTGGCCAAACACTCCAAGGACACCGACGACGCGCTGGTGCTCGCCGCGCGCCAGCGCGGGCACACGGGTCTGGCGCCATGAGGGCAGCGCATGCCGGAGCCGAGCGCCAGCGAGGCGCGGGCATGAGCGGGCCGAGGCGGGTCACCGCCACCGGCAGGCCTCCACTATGACCAACGTGCTGGCCGAATTCCGCGAGGCATACACCAATGCCCTTCGCCTGCACCTGGATTCGCCGACCCAGTACACCCTCTCGGAGGGCTACGAGCTCGGCAGGCGCGCCCTCGTCGAGGGCGTCAGCATCCTGGACCTCACCGAACACCACTTCCGGCTGCTGGGGCAGTGGCATCTGCTGGCCTCGTCCGAACAGGTCCGCCAGCGCGGCGAGGATCCGGAATCCAACCGGACCGCGCTGGAATTCCTGCTGCAGACCCTCGCCGCGCTGGACGTGGCCACCCGCGGCTTCCTGGACAGCACCCGCTCCTACGAGCTGCAGCGGCTGCGCGCCGACGATCTCGAGGGCCGCGACGTCTTCCGCACCGCGCTGGTCGAATCGCTGCAGGACGGCTTCTTCGTGGCCGATTCGCGCGGCACCGTCACCGAGGTCAACTCGGCCTTCGGCGCGCTGACCGGATACGGCCCGGACGCGGTGCCGTACGCGGTGCCGCACCCCTGGGCGATCTCCGACGACTCGCACTATCCCGATCTGGGCACCGAGGCGGCCCGGTTCGTGATGCCGGTGCGGCACCGCGACGGCCGCCAGCTGTGGCTCGCGGTCAGCACCTCGTCGCTGATCCGTCCCGAGGACGACGAGCGGATCTTCGTCGGCACCATCCGCGACGTCACCGCCGAACACGACGCGCAGGCCCGCGACCAAGCCGTCTCGCGGCTGGCGACCGCGGTCGCCGCCTCCACCAGCGTGGTCGAGGTGCTCGCGGTCGGGCTCGAGGAGCTGCGCCACGCGATCGGCGCCGAGACCGCGGTCGTGTCGATGTGGCCGAACCGCCAGACCGGGCCTGAACTGTACGTCTCGGGCGGCGACGCTGCACAGTCGCGGCAGGTGCTCGACGCGCGGGCCCGTGCCCTGCTGGACCGGGTCCGGCTGCGACCCGGGCGCACGATGTTCGCGATCCCCGAGGGCGCGGCCAGCTCCGAGGGCATCGTGGCGCCGCTGGGCGAGACCGGCGACGCGGCGCTGTGGCTGCGCTTCGCCGCGCCGCGCGCGATCAGCCCGGGCGACTGGTCGCTGTTCTCGCTGCTGGTGGGGCAGCTCAGCCTGGCCGTGCAGCGCGCACGCAACTTCGATGCCGCCCGCTCGACCTCGCTGACCCTGCAGCGGGCCATGCTCGGACCGATCGAGCTGCCGCCGCGATTCTCGGTGCACTACGAGCCGGCGCTGCCGCCGCTCGAGATCGGCGGCGACTGGTACGACGTGGTGCAGCTGCGCGACGGCGCGATCGGCCTGGTGGTCGGTGACTGCGTCGGCCGTGGCCTGTCCGCGGCCGTCGTCATGGGCCAATTGCGCACGGCCGCACGGGCTCTGCTGCTGCGCGGCGCGGGCCCCGCGCAGCTGCTCGCCGAACTGGACACCGTTGCCGCCCGCATTCCGGGCGCCATGTGCACGACGGTGTGCGCGGCGATCCTGGACCCCGAGCGCGGCGTGCTGCGCTATTCGAACGCCGGGCACATGCCCCCGGTGCTGGCGGCGCCCGGCGCCAAGGGCCGGCTGCTCGAGGGCGGGCGCGGCGTGCCGCTGGCCACTTTCGACACCCAGCGCCCCGAGGCCACCACCGTCCTCGAGCCGGGCTCGACCCTGGTGCTGTTCACCGACGGCCTGGTCGAGCAGCGGGGCATCGACATCGATCTCCGCTTCGACGAGCTCGCCGACGAATTGTCCGGTGCGGCAGCGGATCTGCCGCGTGAGGTGGCCGACTCGGTGCTCTCGCGGCTGCGCCCGGCCGCGGGCTACGACGACGACGTCGCGATGGTCGTCTACCGGCAGCCGCCGCGCGCGCTGCGACTGGACGTGCCCGCCGAGGCAGGGCGGCTGGCCGAGCTACGGCGTGAGTTCGCCGCATGGCTCGGCGCCGCCGCGGTGCCGCACGAGCTGGCCACCGATCTGGTCGCCGCCGCGAACGAGGCGTGCTCCAACAGCATCGAGCACGCCTACCTCGGCGGCTCCCCCGGCCGCGTCGTGCTGTCCGCCGACTGCGCGCTGGACCAGGTCACCATCGAGGTGTCCGACAACGGCGTCTGGCGCCCGCTGCCGGACGATCCGGGCTACCGCGGGCGCGGCATCGCCATGATGCACGCGCTGACCGACGAGTTGGTGATCGACCACCTGGGCGTGGGCACCCGCGTGCATATGATGGCCAAACTGCCCGCCGAATCGTTCTCGGTCGCGAGCCGGATATGAATTCCCGGATCGGGTGCCGTAGCTGGGGTTTTCACATCGGAGAAAGCTACGAATCATCGGTGAATACGGCGGACGATGCGGCGCGGAGCGCTGGTTCATGGCAGATTGTCTTGATGTGACCAACACTTCCGGAGACGCGAACCCCCTCGCCGACGCGATGACCACATCGGTCTCGGTGCACGACGAAGCGACCGTCCTCACGGTGGCGGGTGAGGTCGATCTGGCGACCGCCCCGGCGCTGGAGAATGCGATCGAGGCAACGCTGGGCGGCAAGCCGGCGGCCGTGATCATCGATCTGTCCCAGGTGAGCTTCCTGGCCTCGGCCGGGATGGCCGCCCTCGTCGCCGCGCATCAGCGGGCGGGCGCCGACACCCGCATCGCCGTCGTCGCCGACGGCCCCGCCACCGGCCGCCAGCTCAAGATGACCAGCCTGGATCAGGTCTTCTCGTTGCATCCGACGCTGGAGGAAGCCCTGGCCGCGCTGCGCCGGGGATAGGCGGGCGCACCCGTCGTCCCGGCGTGCCGCCGGGACGGCAACCACCACCGACCGGACGATCGGGATCCCCACCGAGGGATCCCGATCGTCGTGTTCAGACCAGTTCGCGCAGCTGCTCGATCAGCTTCACCCGGTCGGCCGCCGTCTCGGCCATGGGCACCACGTTCAGCACGGTCACCCCCGCCTCGCGGAAGGCCTCCACCCGCTCGGCGACGAAGCTCGCCGAGCCGATCAGCGAGATGTCGCGTACCAGGTCGTCGGGCACGACCTTGGCGGCAGCCTCCTTCTCCCCCGACAGGTACAGCTCCTGGATGCGATCGGCCTCGGCGCCGTAGCCGTACTTGGTAGCCAGAGTGTGGTAGAAGTTCTTGCCCTTGGCCCCCATGCCGCCGATGTACAGCGCCAGATGCGGCTTGATGAACTCGCGCAGGCCCTCGACATTGTCGCCGATCGCGAGCGCGGGCCCGGCGAACACCTCGAGCTCGCCCAGCGCCGCCTCGCGCTTGGCCTTGCCCGCGCGCAGCGCGTCGCCCCACACGTCGTTCGCCTTCTCCGGCACGAAGAAGATCGGCTGCCAGCCCTCGGCGACCTCGGCGGCCAGCTCGACGTTCTTCGGCCCGAGCGCGGCCAGCAGCACCGGAATGCGCTCGCGCACCGGATGATTGATCAGCTTGAGCGGCTTGCCCAGCCCGGTGCCCCGCTCGGCCGGCAGCGGGATCGTGTAGTACTTGCCCTGGTGCTCCAGGCGCTCGCGCCGCCACACCTTGCGGCAGATCTCGATGACCTCGCGGGTGCGGCCGATCGGCGCGTCGTATGGCACGCCGTGGAAGCCCTCGATCACCTGCGGGCCCGAGGCGCCCAGGCCGAGGATGTAGCGACCGTCCGAGACGTAGTCCAGGCCGGCCGCGGTCATCGCGGTCAGGGTGGGGGTGCGAGTGTAGAGCTGCAGGATGCCCGAGGCCAGCTGCACGCGCTCGGTCTTGGCCGCCAGGTACCCGAGGGCGCTGACCGCGTCGTAGGAGTACGCCTCCGGGACGAACACGATGTCCAGGCCCGCCCGCTCCAGATCGGCGACCTCGGCCGCGACCTCCTTGAAGCCCCCCGCATAATTGATGCCCAATCCGATACGCATGAACGACAACCTACTGACACCGGGTACGGCCGCCCAGCAGGGGTCGTGACAGGCGGTGACGAGGGTCCCGGTACGGTTGTCCCAGGACGCATACGCCCGGGTAGTACGCGCCGATCGATCACCGAAACGGGAGGCCCCGCAGCATGTCTCAGGACACCGCATCGTCCACCGCCGCCACGACCTTCGGGGATGCGGCGATCGGGCGGTACCTGGACGATCTGGCGGCCAAGATCCCCGCCCCCGGCGGCGGCGCGGTGGCCGCGCTGCATGCCGCGCAGGGCGCTGCGCTCGTGGCCATGGTGGCCCGCTACACCACCCGCGCCAAGGATGCCGACAACCGTCCGGTCGTGGACCGCATCATCGCCGCCGCCGACGCCGCCCGCGCCCGCTCGCTGGCCTTGGCCGACGCCGACGCCGCGGCGTTCACCGCCGTCGGCGCGGCCTACAAGCTGCCCAAGGACACCGACGAGCAGGGCGCCGCGCGCGCCGCGGCCATCGGCGCCGCCCTGCTGGAGGCCGCCCGGGTGCCCGCCGCGGTGGTCGCCGAGGCCGACGAGATCCTTTCCCTCGCAGCCGATCTGCTCCCCATCGGCAACCCGAACGTGGTCACCGATATCGGTGCGGCCGCCGACGCGGCGCGCGCCGCGGCCACCAGCTCGCGGCTCAATATCGCCATCAACGTGGCCTCGCTCGGCGCGGAACAGGGCGCGGAGTTCGCCCCGGTGCTGCAGCGGATCGACGAGCTCACCGCCCGCGCGGACGCCGTGCACGCCGACGTGATCGCGGCAATCACCCGCTGAGCGCGCCATAACGGCCCCGTCCTGGGCATCCCCCTTCCGCTCGGCTCGAGACGGGCATCCGGCATGCACACGGGCCCTCGCACGCCGCGGCACGACATGCGGTAGTTTGGTAACGATGCGAGCACTTTTTGTAGATCGACATGATCATGGCGCATTAAAATGAAATGCCTCATAACCACACCATCCGAAGGGGGTGGGGCATGCGGCACATGATTCGTCATGGTTATTTCGCGCTAGCGATCGCGGCCCTCGCGACAATCACCACGGGCACCGCGGCGGCGGCATTCGTCGCGCCCCAATCGCAGTTACCTGCCGTGCAATCCATATCACCATCGAACGGTGCACTGGTGGGTATCGCCGATCCGGTCACGATCGATTTCGCAGCACCCGTGGCCGATCGCGCGTTCGCCGAGCGGGCCGTCACCGTCAGCGCCGATCGACCGTTGGCCGGGGCGTATGCCTGGAACGGCAACCGCGAACTGGTCTGGACGCCGACCCGATATCTCCCGGTGGACACGCAATTCACCGTCCGCGCGGGTACCGCGCACACCCAATTCCGCAGCAACGGCGGCACGCGCGCCGACGCCGATATGTCCGCGCACACATTCACCGTATTCCTGCCCGGTCAGGGACCCCGGGTGATGCTCGCTTCGATGGGTAAACCCGGACACGAAACACCGGTCGGCACGTTTCCCGTCCTGGAACGGCAGTCGCACGTCATCATGGATTCCAGCACCATCGGTATTCCGGTGAACAGCTCCGAGGGTTATCGTCTCGACGTCTATTACGCCGAACGGCTCACCTGGGGTGGGGTTTACGTCCATTCCGCACCGTGGTCGGTCAACCAGCAGGGCCACTCGAATGTCAGTCACGGTTGCATCAACCTCGCACCCGCGGACGCCCAGTGGTACTACAACAATGTAGGAATCGGCGACCCGGTCACCGTGCACTGGTGACCTGAGTTCGCCACGGAAACCTAGGCGCGGCTCGCGGCCGCGGCATCCACGACGTGCCGCATCAGCAGGGCGGTCGTCACCGGGCCCACGCCACCGGGCACCGGGCTCAGCGCGCTCGCCCTGCCCCGCACCGATTCAGCATCCACGTCGCCGACGATCTTTCCGTCGGGCCCCTCGTTGGTGCCCACGTCGATGACCACCGCGCCCTCGCGCACGTGCTCGCCCGTGATGAGCCCGGCGCGGCCCGCGGCGGCGACCACGATATCGGCGGCCCCGGTGACCGCCGCCAGATCCGTTGTGCGGGAATGGCAGACGGTGACGGTCGCATCCTCGGCGAGCAGCAGCTGGGCCAGCGGCTTGCCGACCACGTTGGAGCGCCCCACCACCGCGACATGCTTTCCGGCGAGCGGAATGTCGTGATGTTTGGCCAGTTCCACGACCGCCTCGGAGGTGGCCGGGGGGAATCCGGGCAGGCCCGCGGCCAGCAGCCCCAGCGAATGCGGGCTCACGCCGTCGACATCCTTGGCCGCGGCGATCGCGAGGCTGACATCCCGCAGGGCGACACCGGCGGGCAGCGGCGTCTGCAGCATGACCGCATCCACCGCGATATCCGCGCACAGCGCGCGCAGCTCGGCGCGGATCGCGTCGGCCGTGGTGTTCGGGCCCAGATCGACCGTGTCGCAGTCGATTCCGAGGCGCTCGGCGGCGCGCTGCAGCGATTTCACGTACCACCCGCTGGCCGGGTCGTCGTTCGCGACCACCAGCACCAGCCGCGGCGCGGCTCCGCGTTCGGCGAGCGCGGCGGCGCGCTGCTTGGAATCGGCATTGAGGGCGGCGGCGAGATCCTTGCCGGTGAGCGAAATGGTTTCCACGAACCCACACCCTATCCGGCCGCCCGCCGGACCCGCGCTCCGGGCGCGCCGTTCGGCAACCCAACCGCTACCGACATGAAACCGTGAATGTCGCAACGCCAAATCCTCGCCGGCCGACCATTCCGGTCGTATCGTGGTGGCGATCGAGCTCGAGCCAATTGCCAGCTACACATGCGTCACCCCGTTCTTTCCGGAAAGGTGTCGACAGCAGTGAAGATCGCAAGGCGTGTCAAAGCTCTCGTCGCGGCCGGTTCGGCCGTGCTCGCCATCGCCGGACCTCTGACGGGCATCGCGTCCGCCGAACGCACCGCCGCCGTCCCGGCGCTCGCCAGTCCCCTCTACGCGCAGGTCCAGGACAGTTTCATCGGCGGCAACGACGCCGCCGGGCTGGCCGGGCTCCGCACCATGGTCGGTGCGGCCCCCGACAACCCGCAGGCCTTGGCGATCCAGGCGATCTGGGCCGACTACGCCGGGGATCTGGTCACCCGCGAGACCGCGTTCGCCAGGCTGAACGTGATCGATCCGGGAATGGCCGCCGGGGCGCGGGGCGTGCTTGGCGCCATCGGCGCAGGCGTCGGCACCCTGCCGAATCCGATTCCAGCGATGATCGACGCGCAGACCGCCCTGGTGGTGCTCGGCTTCGGCCTGCTTCCCGACGGCACCATGCGGTCCGAGCTCGTGAACCGGCTGGAGGCGGCGTGGCTGCAGGCCGTCGCCGCGCCCGCGTCCACGATCGTCGTCACCGGCGGCGCCCCGCACAACGGCGTGACCGAGGCCGCCGCGATGGCGGGCTGGCTGATCGGGCACGGCATTCCGCCCTCGCGCATCCTGGTGGAGGATCGCTCGGGGTCGACCGTGCAGAACGCACTGTTCAGCACCCGGCTCATGCGCGCCCGCGGGATCGGCGGCGCCGTGGTCATCACCTCGCCCAACCACATTCGCCGGGCCGTGACCGATTTCATCGTCGCGGGCACCCGGGTGGTGGGCGCGATGACCTCGCCGAATTCGATCATCTCCTCGCTGGTCCCGCCGTCCAAGGCCGCGCAGTGGGGCATGTACGTGGATGCGGTGCATACGTTCCTGCCGAGTTCGTAGGGCCGGGCTGGGCGGCCCGTCGGTGCGACGTGCCGCCGGAATGCACGGCCGCGACACGAAATCTGGCCCGGGTCCCGGCACCGCCCGCCGGGATGACCTGGGTCGCCGCACGTCGGACACAATGATTCGGTGACGACGGCCGACAACGGAGCCCTGGTCGCCCGGCTGAGGGCGGCAGGGTGCGTATTCGCCGAGCAGGAGGCTGACCTGCTGACCGACGCCGCTTCGAGCGCGGCCGAGCTCGAAGCGCTGGTGACGCAGCGGGTTTCGGGAACCCCGCTGGAATATCTACTGGGCTGGACGGAATTTCGTGGGCTGCGGGTGGCGGTGCGCCCGGGCGTTTTCGTGCCACGGCAACGCACCGGCTTTCTCGTCGAGCGCGCCGTCTCGCATGCGCTCGGACAGGAGAGTGGCACGGCGCGCGTCGTGCTCGACATGTGTTGCGGCTGCGGTGCGCTCGGGCTGGCCGTGGCCACCGAGCTGTCCGCCGCCGGAATTCCCGTCGAGCTGGCCGCGAGCGATGTCGAGCCCGCCGCCGTGGCCTGCGCCCGCGACAACCTGGCACCACTCGGCGCGGCCGTGTACCAGGGTGATCTGTTCGCCCCGCTCCCGGCAGATCTGGCCGGGCGGGTCGATCTGCTGCTCGCCAACGTGCCGTACGTGCCGACAGCGGGAATCGCCGAGATGCCACCCGAGGCCCGCGATCACGAACCGCGCACCGCCCTGGACGGCGGCGCGGACGGCCTCGACGTTTTCCGTCGAGTCGCCGCGGCCGCGCCGCGATGGCTCGCGCCCGGTGGCGCGCTGCTGGTGGAGGCGAGCCGCGCGCAAGTACCGCTGGCCACGGAAATCCTTGCACACCAAGGGCTTACACCGGTCGTAGCCGAATCCGAGGAGCTTTACGCGACCGTCGTCCTGGGCATCTCACCCCCGCCGGGCGCGCCGCCTCAGGGCGCACCGACGACAGAACTGCCTCGCTGACGGTCACGATGCCGAACCCGAAGCGGTTCAGACAGATTCGCGGCTGTGCGGGAAATCAGGACCGACGGATGGCGGGATCGGACTGCCCCGGAGTATGACCCGGCGGATAGGTACCGCCTCCGGTCTGGGGAGACCCCTGGCCTGGCTGCGGGTAACCGCCATCGGTCGGGGGCTGCTGGTAACCGCCGGGCTGCGGCTGTCCGTATGCACCCGCCAGCGGCGGTTGCTGGTATGCGCCACCGGGCTGGGGCTGTTGGAAGGCTCCGGGCCGGCCCGGGAACATCATCGGGGGCTGGCCGGGGCCCAGGGCCTGGATTCGCTGGGTGATCGCGTCGATGCTGGTCTGCACGCCCTGCAGCCCGGCTTCGAAGGCGACGGGATCGGGTTTGGTTGTCGCGGAGGCGTATTGGGCGACGCCGGCCTCGACCGCTTCGACGGAGGCGGTGGCGTCGGGCAGGGCCTGGTCCCGGTGGGGCTGCGGCAGTGCGGCGATGGCGATCAGGTGGTTGTCCACCGCGAGGGCCGACTGTTCCAGTCCCGCACGTAGATTCACGCTCGCGGCGGTGTCGTAGGCGTTGACCGTGTGCAGCGCGCGCACCGCGTCGCGCAGGCGCCGGTGCAGCTTGGCCTCGGGGTCGTGCGAGCCCGCCCACGACGGTGGCGCGAGAGAGGGCATGCCCGGCACCACCTGATTGTCGTAGGCGATCGACTGCTTCTGATGGCGCCCGATCACCATCAGAATCGCGACCACACCGCCGACCAGCACCAGCAGCGCCAGCACGATCAGCAACAGGCTCAATCCCACGGTTACCTCCGCCGGGTCTTCGGATGATAAGAGTGATGCACGCTTGTACTCGCGCCGCTGTGGCCGTGGAACTTCATGAACAGTACAACCGCCACGATCACCACGATCAGCGCCACCGTGACCGCGATCGCGATCTTGACCTTGCTCCAGGGCCGATCACCGGACACCTGACCGGTCAGGCCGTTGATGTACACGTTGAACGGCTGATTCATATAGATCACGGTCAGCAGCCAGATCGGCAGCAGCACATGCTTGAACGCCAGCGAGTTCCAGTTCGAATTCAGCGAGTGGATGCGCTGCTGATCGCCGCCGATGTCCCGGCGGACGGTGTGCTCGATCTCGCGTTCCATCTCCGCACGCGCCTCGGGCAGCGACTCCTCGGCGTCGTAGTCGTAGGTGCGTGCCAGATGCCCGGCCACGTACTCCGGCGAGTAGGAGGTCGCCTCCACAATCGGCCACGGCTCGAGCGCCTTGACGCGGCCGCGATCCACCGCGTCGTTGGCCAGCACCGGCACGTCGGCGAACTGGTTCGCGACCTCGCCCTGCACCGGATACCACTGCACCCGGGTGATCGTCTGCAGGTCTCCGTCGTCGTCGCGATAGGTCTCGGTGTACTCGATGCCGCGCTCGCCCTGGTACCAGGTGTAGGTGTCGGCGTCGTAGGCGAAGTAGGCGTGATAGACGCTCGCGAACGAGCCGACCCGCTTGTACTTCTTGAACTGGCTCGGCGCGAACCAACGGCCCGAGACCCACTTCTCCACCAGCTCCCGCGCGTTCTTCTCATCGACGCGGAACGGCACCACGCCGTCGACCGGCAACCGCGCGGGCGCGTTGTGCACGTCGTCGCGCTGGATCGGGGTGGCGCAGTACGGGCACCTCGTCGCGGTCAGGCTGCCGACGAACGAGGTTGTGCCGCCACAGCTCTGGCATTTGATCTCGTGATTGCCGGTGACCTGCGGCCCCGACGTGGTGGCCTGCAGCGCACGCAACTCACCCATCGCCGCTCGCAGATCGCGCGTGGTCACCGGCCCACGCGGCGCCTGAATCTCGGAGTAGTTGCCACAGCTCGGGCACCGCAACTGCTGGCTGGCGATATCGAACTGCAACTGCCCGCCGCACGCCGAGCACGGATAGGTGCGGGTGTGCTCGGTGCTGTGCAGCATGGCCCTGTCGGGTTGCGGTGCAGGCGGTTTCGGAGCGGGGGGCTGCGGCGCACCAGCGGCGGCCGCGGGGTTGATGCTCACACCCATGACACCCGCCGGCGGAGTGAACGGCCGACCGGCAGCGGGCATCGGTGGTGGGTAACCACCCGGAGCGCCGCCCGGACCCCCGGGGGCGGGATTGGCAGGTGCGCCACCGGGCCCGGGGTAACCACCCGGAATCGGAGGCGGACCACCGAACTGCTGTGGCGCACCAGGATTCGGCACACCGCGATTCGGCGCACCGGGCGGCATCGTCGAGCCGCCAGAAACGGGTGGTGCGTAACCCTGCTGCGGACCACCCCAAACCGGCACCGCGGGCGAACCAGGCAATGGCGCACCCGGGCCGGCCGGCGGCGCTGACGGTGCGCCCGATCCGGAGTAGTTCACTGGACCCTGCGGCGTGGCCGGGCCACCGGATACGGAGAAGTTCACAGGCGATTGCGCACCCCACGGCGGGGCAGCACTATCGCGCTGCGGCGCAGGCGAATTCACACCCGGTGGCAGTGAGTCGCCCGGCCTCTGCGGACCGGCCGGCCCCCCGGGTACGGAAAGGTTCGGGGGCGGCTGCGCGCCCATGGGTGGAGCGCCCCTCTCACCTTGCGGCGCAGGCGAATTCGTCCACGGTGGCGGAGGGAAATTACCCGGCGGTGGATAACCGCCCGCCGGTCCGCCGCCCCCGGGCAGGGGCGGCGGATGGTGATCCGCATTCTGTTCAGGATTGTTCATCGCTCCCCCGGGACCGAACTGACATGCAACGACCGGCCGGACCTACTGCGCGGACGGCGGCGGGGGCGGGGTGCCTGGAAGGGGCGGCGGGCTGTTGAACAGGCCGGCCAGTGCGGGCACCGTCTCGGCCGCGGCCCAGGCGGACATCCCGGTCGACCATACGTTGGTCTGGGGGGTGAGCTGACCGCTGGTGACGAACTGGCGCAGCTGGTCGAGCGGGTACGGACCGGCGGCCTGACCGTTGAGCTCGACGTGGAACTGCTGCTGCGAGGGCAGCGGCGGTGGGGGCGGGGGCGTCTGGCCGTAGCCGGGCTGCTGCGGTGGATAGCCCGGCTGCTGCGGGTAGCCGCCCTGCGGCGGGTATCCGGGCTGCTGCTGCGGATAGCCCTGCTGGGGGTATTGCGGTGCGAGCCCGCCCTGCATGTTCCCGGCCATCTGGCCGCCGATCACGACGCCCATCCCCGCCTGCATGGCCGCGCCCATCGCGTTGCCGCCGCCCTCGTTCTGCGCGGCCGCGAGCATCGCATCCGCGGCCTGAGCCTGGGTGTAGCGATTCAGATCGCCGACGTTGCTGAGGAATCCACCGGCCTCCACGCCGCGCGCCACACCGCGCGTCATGGCCTGCTGGATCTCCTCCGGCAGCGAGATGGACATGGTGATCGCGTCGATGCCGATGCCGAACGACTGCACCCGCTGGGCGACGAATTCACGCAGCTGATCGGACAATTGGACCTGACGGCCCTGCAGATCGATGGCGCCCAGTCCACTGGCCAGCACCATGTCCGAGAAGGCCAGCGCGATATTGCGCCGGATCATCTCGGTGATCTGCTCCATGTCCACGACGCTCTCGGTGCCGATCACCTGACGCAGGAACGCGGCCGGATCGATCACCCGCACGATGGTGGTGCCATTCGCGCGCACCTGCACCATCTTGAAGTCGGGATCGCGCACGGTGACCGGCTGCGGTGTGCCCCAACGCAGATCGGTCACCGGACGGGTGTTGATGTAGTAGACCTCGGACCGGAATGGGCTGTTGAAGCCGTACTTCCACCCCTGCAGCGTGGACATGATCGGCATGTTCTCGCTGACCAGCTGGTAATGCCCGGGCCGGTACTGATCCGCGAGCTGGCCACGGTAGACGAACAGGGCGTGCTGCCCCTCACGCACGATCAGCTGCGCGCCGTTCTTGATCTCGTTGTCATACCGCGGAAAACGCCATGCCAGCGTCGTATTCGTCTCATCGAGCCACTCGATGATATCGATGAACTCGTTGCGAATCTTGTCCATCAGGCCCATGCTTGCCTCCGTCCTCCCTCGGGCAGCACCGCACCCGCCCACTCGGCGAGTATGTCACAGGTGGGACAGACTCCGAACGCCCCGTATTCCGCGGCATCGGCTCGGGAGCATCAGCCCTTGCGGCCGGTGAACTCCTCCATCGAGTGGTAGACGCCGACCGCGTCGAGATACGCGTCCCGCACCCGTAGCGGCAGCAGGCCCGAGATGGCGCGATTGAGGCGCGAGGTCCACGGCATCACCACCAGCGGCGCGCCCTTCTTCATCTCCTCCCACGCCGTCGCCACGGCCTCGTCCTGCTCGATGATCGGCGTGAAAAGGAATCCCTTGGCGCCGTTGAACATTCCGGTGTTGATGTACGTCGGGCAGAACGTGGTGACCCGGACGTGGTCGTTGCCGGACTGCTCGAGCTCCAGCCGCACCGAATCGGACCAGCCCAGCGCCGCCCACTTGGATCCCGCGTACACGCTCATGCGCGGATTGGCCACCAGCGCGGCCGACGACGCGATATTCAGCACCCGCGCGGGTGCGCGGCGGGACACCATGGTAGGCAGGAACTCTCGCGTAATGTACATGGGCGCAAGGGAATTGACAGCGACCGTGCGCTCGATGTCGCCCGGATCCGCGGTCTCCCAGAAGTATCCGTTGCCACGCACGATGCCCGCGTTGTTGATCAGCACGTCCAGCTCGCCGACCTCCGCGCGAACCACGGCGGCCGCCGACGCGATCGCCTCGCGGTCCGAGACGTCGACCACCTGATGGTGCACCGCCCCGGGGCCCAGCGCGGCCAGCTCGTCGGCCGTCTGTTTCAGGGCCTGCTCGTTGATGTCCCAGAGCACCACGTGGGCCGCCCGTTCGCGCATGGCCCGCTCGGCGAACGAGCGGCCCAGGCCCATGGCCGCGCCGGTGATGAGGACGGCCTTGCCCGCTACCGAATCCATATCCGCTTCCCGTCGAGTTGGAGGTGAGATCACTGCTGCCGCAGGGTCTTCATGAGGCCGAAGTACAGCGTCATGGTCTTCGCCCACAGCGCCTCGGAGACGCCGGGCGGCGGCGCGATGGGCAGTGCGCGCTGCACCGCGATGGTCTGGGTGTCGATGTATTTGAGCAGGCCCTCGGGTCCGTGGCGCCGGCCGCCGCCGGAGATGCCCAGGCCGCCCGAGGGGGCGGCCACGCTGCCCCATGCGGCGATGAAACCCTCGTTGACGTTGACCGATCCGGCGTTGACCCGAGCGGCGATCTCCCGTGCCCGATCGATGTCCCGGCTCCACACGCTGGCATTGAGCCCGTAGGCGGTGTCGTTGGCCTGCTCGACGGCCTCGTCGTCGCTGTGCACCCGGTAGACCGACACCACCGGCCCGAAGGTCTCCTCGCGGTACACCGTCATGCCGGGGCGCACGTCGGTCAGCACGGTCGGCTCGTAGAAGTACGGGCCGAGATCGGGGCGCGGGCGGCCGCCGGCGAGCACGGTGGCGCCCTTGGCCACCGCATCGTCGACATGCGCGGTGACGGTGTCGATCTGGCGCTGGAATGTCAGCGACCCGATCTCGTAGGAGTAGTCCCGCGCCGAGCCGAGAATCAAATCCTTGGTGCGCCGGGTGAATTCGGCGACGAATTTCTCGTACACGCTGTCGTGCACGTAGATTCGCTCGATCGATTCGCACAACTGACCGGCCGACGCGAAACATGCCCGCACCGAGATCCGCGCGGCCACATCGACATCGGCGTCAGCGAGTACCAACAGCGGGTTCTTCCCACCCAATTCGAGCGAATAGCCGATCAGCCGCTGCCCGGCCTGGGTGGCGATGGTGCGGCCGGTGGCACTGGATCCGGTGTAGTCGACATAGTCGGCGCGGGCGATCACCTCGCCGCCGATCACCGAACCGCGGCCCAGGACCGCCTGCCACAGGCCCTCGGGCAGGCCCGCACGCCGGGCCGCGTCGATGGCCCACAGCGCGGTCAGCGCGGTCTGATTGTCCGGCCGCGCGACGACGGCATTGCCCGCGACCAGGGCGGGCAGCGCATCGGAGGCGGCGAGTGCGAGCGGGTAGTTCCACGGGGAGATGACCGCGACCACGCCCTTGGGGCGATGGCGCACCTCCACCCGGGTGAGCACGGGCAGCACCCCGCGCGGGGTGCGCGGGGCCAGCAGCCGCTGCGCCTGCGAGGCGTAGTAGCGGGCATTCACCGCCACGTCGCCCACCTCGTCGAAGGCGTGCACGCGCGACTTGCCGGTCTCGGCCTGCACGATGTCCAGGATCTCGTCCTGCTCGGCCAGCACCAGGTCGTGGAAGCGGCGCAGCACCGCAACCCGTTCGCGCACGGGCACTTTCGCCCATTGCGCCTGCGCGGTGCGGGCGGTGGCGAACGCGTCCTCGATATCGGCGGTGCTGGACTGCGGCAGCTCGGCGATCAGCTCGCCGGTGGCCGGTGCCGACACGGTGACCGCGGGCGCCCCACCGGCGCGGGCGTGTACGAGCAGGCGCCGCACGAGCGCGGGCGGCAGTGCCGGGGCCGCCTCGACGGCGAAACCCGGCGCGACGGCGGCCAGGTGCGGGGCGGACGTCATCGGTGACCCTCTCGATCGCTGGGCCTTGCCCAGGCACGGTCTTTTATCTAACACCAGTGTTACGTGAACACTAGTGTTAGATTAATAGCCACGCGCCGCGTCTTGTCAAGCGGACGCCGTCGATCGAGGAGGTTTCACCGCATGACCAGCGACGCCGTGCTCACCTCTCACAGCGGCACCCGCCGGGGACGACCCCCGCAGACCCCCGAGCAGGCCGACGAGGTGCGCACCCGCATCGAGGCGGCGACCGGGGAGGTCTTCACCGAACACGGCTCGCGCGGCCTGAGCGTGGCCCGGATCATCGAGCGGGCCGGCATCTCCCGGCCGACGTTCTACCGCTACTTCGGCAATGCCGAAGAGCCGCTGCACGCGATGCTCACCGTGTCCAACGCGGGGCTGGTCGGCGGCCTCCGGACCGCGCTCGCGCATTCGGACGAGCCGGTGCAACTGGTGATCGCGATCATCGACGCCTACCTCGCCTGGGCGCGCGGGCACGGGCCGATGCTGCGCCCGGTCTTCGCCGAACTCCACGATCCGGCCTCCCCCGTCTCGGCCTACCGCGAACGGGCCTTCGACGACATCCGCGCGCTGGTCCGCGCCAAGTTCGCCGCGCTCGGCCGCGCCCTGCCCAGCCCGCTGGACCTCGACACCTCGCTGCAGACCTGCGAATACGTCGTCTACCGGGTCTCCTCGACCGCGGCCGAACCCGATCCGGACGAGGTGGCCACCGCCCGGCTGACCATGATCCGCAGTGTGGTGGTCACCCTCGGCGGGCGCGCCGATGTCGAACGGGCGCTGGCGATTCCGGGACTATTCGACGAGCGGTGAGCGAACCGCCGGTCAGGCGGCGATCGGGGTGACGCGGTCGTCGAAATCGATATGGTGACCCTGCAGCCACATCATGGATTCGCCGCCGTCCTTGGCCGCCCTGCGGAACATGATGGGCAGCAGCGCATCCCGCACCACACGGGCCACCGGGCCCGCCGCCTTCGAGTTGGAGGACCGGTGCCCGTTCTTGACGGCACTGCGCCAGGATCACCGCGTCCTCGAGGGCCATCGAGGCGCCCTGCCCGGCCGCGGGCGAGGTCACATGGGCGGCGTCGCCGATGTGCCCAGCGGCTTGCCCTTGCCGTTGCCGAAGCTCATGGTCTCCACCGGGAAACCGAGCTTCTCGACCGGGCCCGCCGCGTCGATGGCGTGCAGCGCGTCCATGCCGTTGGCCTGGAAGTTCAGCCAGGATCCGCGCTGGTCGGCGCCGGCCTCGTCGCGTTCGTAGATGCTGGACTCGATGCCGACTCGCCGCAGGGCCATGGACAGCACCGGCCCGGCGACGCCGGCGCCGATGATCAGTGCGTGGGTCATGGGATACTCCTATCATAAAGCTCGACAAGCATGTAACTTGAGAATCAAGCGATTTTAGTATGGAAGGCGAATTGCTCGAATGTCAAGCGAAACCGACCGGATTGCTGCCACGCTGGGAGAGACCGTGGAGGGCTACCAGGCCGCGGTGGACGACTTCGACCGCGAGGTCGCCCGCCTACTCGGCGTCAACGAGACCGACGTGCGCTGCCTGGAGATCCTCATTCAGGAGACGTCCGACACCGCCACCCCGCGCCTGCTGGCCGATCGGCTCGGGCTGACGACGGGCAGCGTCACCGCCATGCTCGACCGGCTCGAGAAGATCGGCTACATCACCCGCGCGCCGCACCCCACCGATCGCCGCAAGCTCCTGGTGCGCGCGACCGCGACCGCGGCCGACCGAGCCTGGGAGCTGATCATGCCTCTGGTGCAGGACAGCGAGCGACAGCTGCTGCCCGACTACACCGAGCAGCAGCTGCGCCTCGTCACGGAATTTCTGGGCCGCCTCACCGACCTGCAGCAATCCCACGTGCAGCGGCTGCGGGCGCTGCGGCCCTTCCCGCGACCACAGCGGGATTCCTGACCGGCCGGCTCACCCGCGCAGGCCGCTGGCGCGCAGCACACGGCGGCCGATACCGGCGCGGATCGCGTCTTCCGTGCCGATGATGCGGACGTGCCTGCGGGCGCGGGTGATGGCGGTATAGAGCAGTTCGCGGGTGAGCAGCGTCGATTCGGGACCGGGCAGCACCACCGAGACCGTGCCGTACTGGCTGCCCTGGCTGCGGTGGATGGTCATCGCGTAGACCGTTGTGACACCGGGGAATTGGGTCGGATGCACCAGATAGGGCTCGCTGCCCCGCTGTAGCGCCGCGCGCAGCGAACCGTCGGGACCGCGGACGATCACGCCGGTGTCGCCGTTGTAGATCCGCGCCTCGTGGTCGTTCGCGGTCACCAGCAGGGGCTGACCCGGGAACCACCCTCCCGCACCGGATTCGGTACCGATCCCGGCCGCGGCCACCCAGCCGGCGGCCATCGAGTCCCAGCGCTCGACGCCGAACCGGCCCTGCCGGTGCGCGCACAGCAGCCGATGCGACTCCATGGCGACCAGGGCCGCGGATGCGTCGCCGCGCTCGGCCGCATCGGTACAGTCGCGCGCCACCCGCGTGACATCCACACGGACCGAGGCAATGTCGTCCGGTCCGCAGAGCGAGAGCTCCGCACCCCCGTCCGTCAGCAGTCCGAGCGCGGCATCGGCATCCCCGGCACGGACCGCGACCGCCAGATCGGCGATGCGGCCGCCGAAACGCCTGCCCCGGGTCAGGCGAATGATGCCCCCGCGCAACCGATCCCGCTCCCGGGCGGTCAGCGCTTCGCCCTGCTGGGCGCCGGATCCGGTTCCGAGTTCCGCGCCGAGCACCTGCTCCAGCTGCGGATTCGGCGGGCCCGCGACGGGTCCGGCGACCAGGTCCGCGAGCACCGCGCCCGCATCCACCGAGGCCAGCTGGTCGGGATCGCCGACCAGGACCAGCCGGGCGTCACGACGCACCGCCGGGAGCAGGCTGCTGGTCATCGTCAGCGACACCATCGAGGTCTCGTCGACGACGATCACGTCGTACGGCAGCCGGTTGAATTCGTGGTGCCGGAATCGGGTGGCGCCGCCGCGCTGCCAGCCCAGCAGGCGGTGCAGGGTGGCGGCGGTGAGCTCCGGCAGCTCCAGCTCCACGGCCTGCTCGCGCACCGATTCCTGCAGGCGCGCGGCGGCCTTGCCGGTGGGCGCCGCGAGCGCGATGCGCAGCGCGGGCGCGCCCGGCATCGCGCGCTGATGGGCCACCAGCAGAGCCAGAATGCGGGCGATGGTGTGTGTCTTTCCGGTGCCCGGCCCGCCGGCGACGACGGTGGTCCACTGGGTCGCGGCCAGCGCGGCCGCGACGCGCTGACGATCCGGCGGATCACCCGGCGCACCGGAGTCCGGGAACAGCCGATCCAGCTGCCGCCGAATTGTTTCCGGATCGATCAGCGGATGGGTGGCGGCGCGTTCGGTCAGCACCTCCCGGATCGTCTGCTCCTGGCGATAGTAGCGATCCAGATACAACAGCGGGCCCGCGCCGCCGGACTCCACCAGCCGCAGCGGGCGCAGCGGCCCGGCGGCGCTCCCCACGATCAACGGGCTGACCCGCAGCGCGGCAAGCACATCCGGCACCCGCGGCCACGGCAGGGTCTCGGGATCGATCAGATCCGGATCGCCGTCCCCCTCGAAACCCTCACCGTCCACACCGATCTCGTGCATCCGCTCCAGCTCGAGGCACACCGAACCGGACCGCACCGCGCGCACCGCCAGCGCCGTCGTCAGCAGCACGGCCTCGTTCTCCTCGCGGCCCAGCTTGCCCAGCCGCAGGGCCACATGGACATCCGCGGCCGAGAGCACGCCCGCCTCGTTGAAGACGCGTAACAGTCCGGTCGCCCGCTGCGCCAACTGAATCGCGGTCATCGCGCCTCCCGGTCCCGCCGCCACCACGCGGCACAAGCACCACCGCCACCCGCGAGCCCGGGGCGATCACCCGAGCCGCTACTCACAGCATCGATGCGGATCACTCGCTCGCCTCCCGCCCGCGCTCGGACCTCCCCGCAAGCAGATCGGACAGGTCCCGCACCAGCGCGACCGGCGGATCCCACTCGAATACGCCATGACCGGAGGGTGTTTCGGGGCCGATCATGCCGCGGACGAACAGATAGCGGATGCCGCCCAGGTGCCGGGACGGGTCGTAGTCGGGCATGCGCCAGCGCAGATAGCGGTGCAGGGCGGCGGAATACAGTAGCGCCTGCAGCGGATAGTGGGAGCGCATCATTTCCGCGGCCATGCGGTCGCGGGTGTAGTGCGCCACGGTCAGCTCGCCGGTGCCCAGGCGGTTGGTCTTGTAGTCGACGACGACGAAACGCGGTCCGGCCGTGCGCAGGACGGCGTCGATGCTGCCGGTGAGGAAGCCGCGCAGGGGCGTGTCCGGGAGGGTATCGATCTGGTCGGCGTACCCGGCGAAGACGTCGTCGGGTCGCAGATGCTTGCGCAGCAGGTCCGCGATCCGCCGCAGCGTGACCCGCTCGGCGCGCGGGTTGTCGCCGCCCGCGAGCGGGAGTTCGAAGTCCAGCTCGTTCAGCCGGTCGCGGCCGGAAATCCGCGCCAGGGATCCCATGTCGCTGCCGTCACACGCCGGCCCGAGGGGGGTGTGCAGCACCGCGAGCAGGGACCTCGTCAGCACCTCGAGGTCGATGTCGGCCAGCAGCTCGGCGACGGCCTGCGCGCAGCGGGCGCGGACCTCGGCGGCGAGGTCCGGCGCATCGGTATCGACGTATTCGAGCACGCCGTGCACCAGCGTGCCGAAATCGGCACCGTAGGGCAGCGTGTTCATGAGCGAGGGTGCGGCGGAATCGAATTCGACCTCCTCGAGCTCCGCGGCCGGAGCCTCGGGTTCATCCGTGATGCCCTCGGGCGCCTCCGGTCCGGCGGCGTGCGACTCGTGGGCCCCGGCGGTCAGCGCCGAATACGACGTGCGCCGCCAGTCCTGGTCGACGGTTCGATCGAACCGTGCCGCGGCGAATTCCGCGGGGACGGAATCCTCGCGCTCCCAGCGCGACCGGACCGCGGGCACCCGCTGCACCGGCTCCAGGGCGATCACCTCGCCCGGCGCGGTGGCGGCCCACTGCGAAAGCTGTTCCAGCACTGCCGCATCCACCGGCACCTCGCTGCGGCCCGGCACCTCGGGACTGCCGGGCATACGGCCCAGGATCATCCGGTGCAGCGGCGCGGCCCCGGTCCCGTAGGTGGGCGCCCACCACGCCACCACCTGGCATTGGGCGCGGGTCAGGGCCACATAGAGCAGGCGCAGTTCCTCCCCGGATTCCTCGGTCTCGCTGCGCCGTTTGCGGTCGTTGTAGCCGCGCGCCTCCGGGCCCCCGACGTCGAGCACGCGGCCGCCGTCCTCGGCGTGGAACACCAGCGTCGCCGGATACGGATTGCGCGCGTTGTCCCAGGCGAACGGCAGGTACACGATCGGGAATTCCAGGCCCTTGCTGGCATGGACGGTGGCGATCTGCACCGCCGCGGCATCGCGATCCAGGCGGCGGCTGCGATCGGATACCGCGCCCGAGGCGGGATCGCGCACCCGGTCGCCCAGCCATCGGGACAGCGCCGACAGGCCGAGCGATTCCCGCAGCGCGGCCTGATCGAGCAGCTGGGCGATGTGCCGCAGGTCGGTCAGCCGGCGCTCCCCACCCGCGACCGCGAGCAGCCGGGGCGCGAGCCGGACGTCGGTGGCCAGCCGCTCGAACACCGCGGCGAATCCGGCGCGGCCGAACAGCCGCGCCGACTCGCGCAGCTGCTGGGCCAGCCGACCCACCAGATCGGCTCCGCCGGAATCGATCTCGGCGGCCGAGCAGCCCAACAGCGGGGTCGCAGCGGCCAGCCGGACCCGGTCGCCGCGGTGCGGCTGCTCCAGGGCGCGCAGCAGCCACAGCCAGTCGACCGCGCTCTGGGTGGCGAAGACGCTCGCCCCACCGGCCAGCACCGAGGCCACGCCCACCTCGTCCAGCGCCGATCGCACGACGTCGATCTGCGAGCGGGTCCGCACCAGCACCGCGATATCGCCGGGTCCGGCGGCCCGCTCACCGATCGTCACATTCGAGTCGAGCAGCCGCACGATATCGGCGGCCAGGTCCTGCGCGACGCGGGAGCGTTGCCGGCCCACCGCCGGGAAGCCGGGCTTGTTCAGCGGTCCCGCACCGGTGCGGGGAAAACACCTCAGCCGCAAGGGAATCAGCGGATCCCCAGCAGCTCGCAGGACACCGGCGGCTCGCCCGGCGGCAACGTCTCCACCGGGTGCCCGCCCAGCACCGGCCGACTCGGCCGCTGCCCGCCCAGCAACGCCCTGCGCACCGTCTGTCTGCCCAGTGACGCCCTGCCCAACAGTCGCGCGCTCACCGGCGTGGTCGTCGGCTTCCCTTGCGGCACCCGCACTGTCGGTGCCCCTCATGCGGTCTTCGTCTCGCCCACCGAGCCCGAGCCGGGTCCACGGGCGCACCGCCCGAACCGGGTGCACGGCAATCTCCTTGTGCCCCAGCGTCGCACCGCCCATGACGTGTTCCAGCGCCGTCAGCAGACCGGCGTCGCTGCGCCGGTTCACCGTCAGCTCCCGGCGCCGGTCCGCCTGCGCCACCGCATCCAGATAGCTGAAAACCTCCGCGCCCCGGAAGGCGTAGATCGCCTGCTTCGGGTCGCCGACCAGCACCAGAGTGCGGTGACCGTGGAAGGCGCCGCGCAGGATGTCCCACTGCAGCGGATCGGTGTCCTGGAACTCGTCGACCAGCACCACCCGGAACCGGTCCCGGATCCGCCCGCGGGCGCGCTCGCCGTGCACCGGGTCCGCGAGCACGTCGTGCAGCAGCACGAGCAGGTCGTCGAAGTCACGGATTCCCGACAGGCGTTTGCGCCGTTCGGTTTCCACGCGCACCGCGGCGGCGAAGGCGACTCGCTCGGAGGCGGTCTCGTCGCCGTCCTCCGCATCCGGGACCAGCCGGGCGTGCCGGTCGCGGACCGCGGCGATCGCCAGGGCACGCGCGTCCTTCAATGCGAAGGGCGGTGCGGTGCGGGCGTATCGGGCCAGGAACAGATCCTCGGCGACGGTCGCGACCAGGTCGTCGACGTCCTCGACCATCCGCACGCCCGGATCCTGCTCCCCCGCCAGCCCGAGCTCGTCCAGCATCCGCTGGCAGAAGCTGTGCGTGGTGGCAATGGTGCCCGCGTCGAAGTCCGACAGCGCCGCCAGCAGCCGCGATCGCCGCTGCCCCACGCGCACCGAATCCCCCTGCGCGAGATGGCGAATCAGCTCGTCCGCGCTCTGCCGCGCGGCATCGGGATCCGCCAGCCCGGCCGCGGCCGCGACGAACCGGTCCCGCGCCCGCTCCCGCAACTCCTGCGTCGCGGCCCGGCTGAACGTCACCAGCAGCAACTGCGAGATATCGACCTCGCCCTCGGCCACGTACCGCACCGCCAGCCCGACGATCGCGTACGTCTTCCCGGTCCCCGCACTCGCCTCCAGCACGGTCGTCCCGGTCGGCAACTCCCCGCACAACTCGAAGGCGCGCCCGCCGATGTCGACGGCACCGACATCGTCCGCACTCGGCTCGGACCTTCGCGCCGATTCCGGCATGTCCTCGGGGATGCCACCAACCTCGGTCGCGCCCTGCTCGAATCCCGGTGCCGGTTCGGGCGGTGGAACCGGCGCGGCCGCGTCGCCGGGCTCGGCGAACAGACCCCCGGTCGGCGCCGATGCGGAACGTTGTGCCGCCGGCTTGGCGCCCGGGCGGCGGCGCGGGCGGTGAGCGGGGGCCTCGACGGGGAACAGTTCCTCGGTCATGTCCTCTTTCATGGCTGGCCCTGGGTTTCGACGGCCAGCAGCGGATTCCACAGGCGACGGGCCAGGGCGCCGAAGCGGGTGCTCTCGCCGGACGGATCGGGCTCGGGCAGCGGAGTTTCCAGCAGTTCCAGGCGCGGGGACTGCCCCCAGATGTAGCGCAGGTAGCGGTCGGTGTGCTCGCCGTAGGCCTTGGGGCCGTTCGGGCCGCCGAGGAATTCCTGATCGGCCGCGGCGCGCGCCTCGGCGATCGTCGCGCCCTGGCAGCGGCGCTCGGCGTACACCGCCGAGGCGGCGGGGGCGATGGGCAGCGGCTCGGCCAGCCCCTCGTCGCGCAGCGCCACCAGATCGCGCAGGATCTCCTGCGCCGCCGCGCCATTGGGGGCGGCGAGCACCGAACGCCAGGCGGGACGGCCGAATCGGCCGCGGCCGATGGTCAGAGCCCGCCAGCCCTGATGCCGCTCGGTCGCCGCCAGGGCCAGCACCCGCACCCAGGCCGCGGCCCGATGCTTCGCGGCCAGGCGGGAGAAGGTGGTCCGCACCACCGCGTCGTCGTGCACGTCCGCGACGGTACCGCTGAGCAGCCGGCCCTCCCCCAGATCGACCGCGATATCGACGCTGCGCGAGGGCAGTTCGTGAATCGGGCGCGCCACTCGCACCAGCCGGTCGACGGTGTTCTCGACGTCGTCGAGCACCGCGGCACCCAGCCCGAACGGCGGCAGCGTCCCGCGCCGCCACTCGGCCGCGCGCAGCGCCTCGGCCGGTGTGCCGTGCAGCCGGGCGGCCAGCATGCGTTCTCCCATATTCCATTTCGCCAGGCCGTCCAGCTCGATCGGCAGGCGCTCGTCGATCTCCTCGTCCTCCTCGGGCACCCGGATGCCCAGGCGTTGCCACAGGAATGCCCGCACCGGATGTTCGACGAACGAAATCAGTTCCGCCAGTTCCACATCCGATCGCACCGCGGCCGGAAGCGGGGCCGGCAGGAAGTCCGGCGGCGACTGCGCCGGACGGGCCGCGGCCCGCGCCCCGGCCAGCGCGACGACATCGAAGCTGAACGGCCGCGCCGGATCGAAGTTCCGGCCGTCGAAGGCCTGCAACGGATGTCGCACGCGGACCGGCCCGAGCTCGCCGCCGCGCTGCGCGGCGAGCGCATCGAGCAGTTCGGCGACCGGGATCGCGGGCGGGCGGTGCGCGCCGGTTACCGGATCGGCGCCGGTGTGCACCAGCACCAGTCGTTCCCGCGCCGCCATGATTGCATCGAGCAGGAGCTGGCGATCCTCACCGCGAGCATCGCGCTCGCCGACGCGCGGGCGACGGGCGAGCACGTCGTCGCCGTCGATGCCGCCCGCCCGCGGGAACACCTCGTCGTCCAGGCCCAGCAGCACCACCACGCGATGCGGCACCGAGCGCAGCTGCGCCAGCCCGCAGACGGTCAGCTCACCGGTGCGGAAATTGGTGCGTCCCGGGCGCGCGGTGAGCCGGGAGTGCAGCAGCGCGGTGATATCGGGCAGCCGCAACGGGACGTCACCGCCGTGCTCCAGCGCCTCGGACAGCTCGTGCCGCGCCTGCACGCCCTGCCAGGCATTGGCGTAGGACACCTCGGTGAGCAACTCCAGCGTGCGGCCGAGCACCTGACGCCACTCGTGCGCGGGCCGCGGGCCGCCGGCGGGGTCGGCCGGGGTCGGCCCCCGCAGCTCCCGCACGCACACCGCGAGCCGGTCGGTGAACTCGGCGAATCGGCCCGCGAGGTCGACATCGCCGGAGTCCACGTCGTCCAGGGGCAGCGCGAGATCCAGCCAGTCCTGCGAGGATTCGCTCGCCGTAACGCCGAGCAGGATGCGGTCGACCGCGGAATTGAGCGTGTTCTGCGCGAATTCGCCCAGGCCGAAGGCCTGCCGCTGCCGCAGCCCGATCCCCCACCGCGCCCCGGTCTCGGCGGCCCATTCGCGCAGCCGCTCGATGTCGTCGTCGTCGAATCCGCACCGCAGCCGGACCGGTTCGGCGGCGGCCAGATCCAGCACCTGGGTGACGGTCACCCGGCCGTCGGCCAGCTCGAACAGGCTCAGCAGCACCGCCAGCACGGGATTGGCCGCGCCGGACGTGCGATCGGCCAGCCGGACGCGCAGGCCGTGGCCGGGATGGACCGCGGCCGTAGACATCTCGTGCCCGCGCGGATCGGCGTGCCCGAAGGCGGCGCGCACCAGCGGCCCGAACGTGTCGAGGTCCGGGCACAGCACCACCACATCGCGTGCCTCGAGGGTGGGATCGGCGGCGAACAGGCCCAGCAGCACATCGCGCAGCACCTCGACCTGCCGCGCCGTGCCGTGGCAGGAATGGACCTGCACCGTACCGTCGTCGAGCGCGGAATCGGCGCGCGGCGGCCACACGTCGGTCCGGATGCCCTCCTGCAGCGCGGAAAGCAGTGTCCGCGGGGAGCTTTCGGCGGGCATCGGATAGCTGGTATCGACCACCGGCCCCAGCGCGCCGAGGCGCCGCTGCAGTTCCCGCGCATCCCTGCCCAGCCCCGCCAGCAGCGGATGTGCCACCGACAGCGCGCTCGCATCCTCGGCCCGTGCCGGTGAATGCGCGGAAATCACTGCGGTGGAACCGGTTTCATCTTCGGCATCGAACGACACGGCACCGGAGGCCCATTCGGCGGCCAGCCTCTCCCACATCGCCGGGCTCGGATGCACGAGCCACAGGTGCACGTCCCGGTGCTGTCCGAGGGCCGCCAGCACCGCCAGCTGGTCGGCGCTCAGGCGGTTCGGGCCGAACAGCGAGATCCGTTGCGGCAGATCGACGATACCCGGTTCGGCTCGCAACCGCGCACAGCCGCCCGGGAGACGTTCGGCGGGGCTCGGGGCGCCGATTTCCGCGCGCAGCCGCCGCCACAGCTCGGGCTGCCAGCGCAGATCCCCGGGCAGCTCGGCGCCGCAGCCGTCGGTATCGGCGCCGGCGGCCCACTCGGAGATCAGGGCCGGCCGCTGGGCGGCATAGCCGTCGAACAGCGCCGCGATACCGGCGGCCGTGGCGAACCTCCGGCCCGCCCGATGACCGCGGGCAGTATCCGCTCCGGGCACGTCGGTGCGTGTCGCGGCACCGAGATGGCGAGCCGGAACCGCACACCACGGTTCGGTGAGCGAGGCGTCGAGCACGCGCAACAGCGTCCACACCATCCGCTCCGGGGCCCACGGATCCCGGTCCGGGGCGATGCCGGTCGCCGCGCCCAGCGCCTCGGCCGTCAGCGCGGCCACCGCCGCGAACCGAACGTTCGCGCACACCCCGTCGCCGGCGGACGCACCGAGTGCACCGGCCAGCCGCTGCGCGAGCCACCGCTGCACACCCATCCCCGGGACTGCCACGACCTCCGCGGCGAACGGATCGGTCAGCGGTCGCGCGAGCACCGACGCGAGCTCGTCGGCGAGCACATCCGCCCGCTCGGCCCGGTGGATGTACAGCGTCATCGACCGCCTCCTGTAGTTGTTGCCTGCGCGCGGCCCCGGAAGCCGAATACCGGCGCGGTCACTCGATCCGGGCCGGGTCGACGGCGCGAACCGGTGTGGTCACGTGCGCCGTCTCGATCCGATTCCGCGGCAGGGGCGCCTCGCGCATACGCCGGACAGCGCCCGCACGCCTCCGCTCGGGCGGCACCGGGCCGGAGCGCAACCCTACGGCATCACCGACGCCGCCCGGATATCCGACTCTCCACCTCCGTTCGCCGCGGTGATCGCCGCCCGCGCCCCCGCGTCTTCGGCGGATCGACCATTCGGCTACGCGTCACGCGCCCCACCGACGGCGCTGTCACGGGCAGATTGCCACGGTCCATTCATCGTGCACCCGGTTCCGGGCGCATCGCTGCCGACACACCGTGGCGCATGTGCGCACCGCGGGACCGATTACGGCCACAACTCCCGCCGATGACCCGGCTATTCTGCAGCGATTGCCCATGAGCACCGTATTGACCGAAATACCTGCTACATACCAAATTCGTAGCAACACAAGCGGATCCGTGCGAGACACGTCATCTGTGCGCCACGGAGAATTCGCTACCGCGTGTCACACCGGATGCCGGTGCGCGATGTGCCACAGTGCTCTGCGGGGAGGCAACGGGAGAAGCGGTTTTCGAAAGGCTGGTTCGGTTGATGTCTGCGTCGGTGATTCCCCTCATGCCCAGATCGGGGTTCACGGTTCGCCGGATAGGCGACCGCTGGGAACTTGTCAACTCGCGGCACTACGGCCGCACCAGCGTCCTGCATTCCTGGCCCCGCGACCGCCACACCGAGGCGTTCGCACACTGCTACCGCCTCAACGGCCGCAGCGTCGAGGAACTGCTCGCCGCGTTCCGCTGAGGTCGCGGCCGCGTCGTCAAATCCGCTGCGCGGCAACGACCACGCCGCTGCTAGCACAACCTCGACCCGAGCTCAAGAGGTGCGCGAGGGCCGCCCGTCTGTCTAATGTGGTGCACCGTGCGTTATCCCCGCGCCGCCGCGCGCACCTCACGTCCCTCGCGGATCGCCGTCGGCGCCTGCGTCCTCACCGCCGGTCTGCTGACCGCCGCACCCACCGTGCATCCCGCGCCCGCCGCGGCCGTGCCGATTCGGGTGCAGGGCTGTATCGGCAGCTTCGACTGCGATATGAGCCAGCGCATCGCCGAGGCCAACTCGTATCTCGCGGGCCGGCCGGGTGTCACGGGTTACGTTGTGCGCGACCGCAATACCGGCGCGGTGTACAGCAACAACAACGCCAATACGCTGTTCTGGACCGCCTCGACGATCAAGCTGGCGATCGCGGAGGATCTGATCAACCGTGAGCGCGTCGGCGCCATCGTGATCAGCCCGCAGGACCGCGGACTGCTCGAGCACATGCTCGCCACCTCGAACGACAATGCGGCCGATATCCTGTGGGCCAAATACGCCGGTCCGGACCACCGGGCGTTCAACAACGCCTTCCGCGCCAACGGCATGACCGGCCTGGTCCCCCGTCCCACACCCCCCGACCGGGTGTTCCCGGACTGGGGCTTCCAGCAGTGCACGCCCGCGGACCTGGACCGCCTGATGTCCAACGTCCTGGACCACATGAACCCCGCCGACAAGGCATATCTGCTGGACCGCATGCGCAATGTCGACGTCGACCAGCACTGGGGCGTCTGGGGCGCCGGTTCCGCGATGCGCCCGGGCCTGAAGAACGGCTGGTCGCAGGAGCAGTCCGGCTGGGTGGTCAACTCCGTCGGCTTCGCCGGCCCCAACGAGCGCTACACCCTGGCGATCATGAACAACCTGGGCAACCAGGGCGGCTACAACGACGGCGAAGAGACCACCACCCACGTGGCGCAGCTGCTGTTCCAGGGCCGCGGATAAGACGGTTCCGGCGGATTCGCAACGCGGCGAATCCGCCGAAACCTTTGTCCCGCAACGCTTAACGAGCACCGTCGGCGTAGCCGTCCGAAACCGCGCACGGCCGGAGCGAATGCGGAGGTACGCCTAACGTCGGCGCAACAGCATGGGGGCGCCGTCGCGGGGGAAGGGGATGGTGCTGAAACCCCACGGCATCAGGTAGTCGTCGGGGAAGCTCCACTCGTAGTCGCGCACCATGGCCGCGATGATCACCTTGACCTCGAGGGTGCCGAAGTGCATGCCGATGCACTTGTGCGCGCCCGCACCGAACGGCAGCCAGGCCAGGCGGTGTGACTTGTCCTCGCGGCGATGCTCGGCGAAGCGTTCGGGATCGAAACGCTCCGGATGCGACCAGAATTCGGGCAGCAGATGATTCACCCCGTACGCGAGATCGATGTAGGTCCCGGCCGGAATGTAATGCCCGGCGATCTGGGTGTCCCGGACCGCCTTCCGCACCAGCCCGGGCACGGGCGGCACCAGCCGCAGGCACTCCTTGATGACCAGATCGAGATCGTGCAGCTTGTCCAGATCGGCGATGGTCGGCGCCGCGCCGCCGATCTCGGCGTGCATGGCCAGTGCCTCTTCCCGCACCCGCTGCTGCCACTCGGGATGACGCCCCAGGTAGTAGGCGATCGCCGTGGCGGTCGTCGTCGTGGTGTCGTGCGCCGCCATGATCAGGAAGATCATGTGATTCACGACGTCGGCGTCGCTGAACTGCTCCCCGTCCTCGGTGCGGGCATGGCAGAGCGCGGAGAAGAAGTCCGGCGTGTCCGACAGCCGCTTCTCCGGAATCATCCGCGTGAAGTACTCCTCGAGTACCTTGCGGCCCCGCAGGCCGCGATGCCACGGCGTGCCCGGCACCGGACGGCGCACCAGCGAGAGCGCGGCATGGGTGGAGTCCAGGAAGGCCGCCCCGAGGCGCTTGCGCTCGGGCCCCGGATCGGCCGCCATGAAGACGTCCGTCGCGGTCTCGAGCGTCAGATCCTTGACCGTCGGATACAGCTTGACGCGCCGGGCATCGGCGCCGTCGGGCACCCACTGCCCGATGGCCTTGTCCACGACCGGGCCCAGCGCGGCCAAGTATGCCGCGAGCCGGTCACGCGTGAAGGCCTGCTGCATGATCCGGCGATGGAACATGTGCTCGTCGAATTCGAGCAGCAGCAGCCCCCGGTGGAAGAACGGGCCGATGAACCAGTCCCAGCCCTGGCCGAAGTCGTTGCGCCGCTTGGCGATAACCTCGTCGACGGCCTCGGGGCCGGCGACGAACGCGCGCTGCACCCCCAGGGTCGGGTTGTAACTGACCGGCCCGTAGCGGTGATAGCGATCCACCAGCTCCGCGGTTCCCCAGCGCAGGAACTGCAGCGAGCGCCCGATGTGCGGCAGCCCCGCGTCGCCGCGGACCGGCTTCAGGCCGCTCTCGGCCGGCGCGGGGGCCAGGATCTTGTCGCGAGTGGGCAGGGTGCGTAGTAATCGGTCGATCGGATGCCTGTCCGGTATCTGCAGGAAACCGAGGTTTTCCCGTTCGGCACTGTCGACGCTGACCATGAAAATGAGCCTCCCAATAAAAGTACATCACGTACATTACCGGTAGGATGAGATTGTGACAAGGGATACACCAGAGACGAGGTCCGCGCATCCGCAGCGCGGTTCCGGGCGTTCGCGGGGCAGGCCCCCCGGGCCGCCGCGCGATCCCGTCGCACGGCGCGGTGAGCTCCTGGACGCCGCCGAGCGGGTGGCCACCACGGGCACGCCGATCACCATCGCGCAGGTCGCCGCGGAGGCCGGATACGCCCGCACCGCCGTCTACGCCGTCTTCCCCGATATGCCCGCCCTGGTCGACGCGCTCGCCGAGCGGCACATGGCGAGCCTGCTCGCCTCCGCGAACGCGCTGCTGGCCAGGCCGCTGCCCGTGCGCGAGCTACTGCGCGACATCGTGGCGCTGGTCTGTGATTTCGTCGACGCGAATCCGAACCTGTACCACCTGATGATGCAGCGCCTGCAGTCCGACGATGCCACGGTGTGCGGTCACCGCCGCCCCTTCTTCGCCCGGCTGTCCGACTGGGGCACAGTGGTTTTCGAGGCGATCCTGGAGGCCGTCGGCGCCGATCCCATGGTTGCGCGCGTGTGGGCGAGCGCTACCGCCGGCGCGATCCTGATGTCGGCCGAGGACTGGAGCCGCACCCCCATCCGCGATCGCGGCGCATTCATCGACGGGCTCACCGCATTCCTGTGGCCCGCGATCGACAGCATCGGCGGCGACCGGTTCGTCGGACCGCTGATCGTGCCCGCGGGCACCGGGACCGGCCCGCCCGACGCCTGAACCGAATGCGCCGTACCGAACCGCTCGTCGTGACTGTCGGCGAGTCGCCGACTACCGTATGGCGTGTCGGGAGACCAAACGCATTGCGCGAGGAGCGGGAGAACATGAGCAACCAGACCAGCGGTAAGCAGCGCCACCGCGTGGTGGTGATCGGTTCCGGCTTCGGCGGCCTGTTCGCGTGCAAGCACCTCAGACACGCCGAGGTCGATATCGTCCTGATCTCCAAGACCTCGACCCACCTGTTCCAGCCGCTGCTCTACCAGGTGGCCACCGGCATCCTGTCCACCGGTGAGATCGCCCCGGCCACCCGCATCGTGCTGCGCAAGCAGGAGAACGTCCAGGTGATCATGGGCGACGTGCACGATATCGACCTGACCAACCGCACCATCACCTCGGAGCTGCTCAACCGGGACACCGTCACCCCGTTCGACAGCCTGATCGTGGCCACCGGCGCCCAGCAGTCCTATTTCGGCAACGATCATTTCGCCACGTACGCCCCGGGCATGAAGACCATCGATGATGCGCTCGAGCTGCGGGCGCGCATTCTCGGGTCGTTCGAGGAGGCCGAGCTCGCCCCCACGCAGGAACTGCGCGACCGGTTCATGACCTTCGTCGTCGTCGGCGCGGGACCCACCGGCGTCGAGCTGGCCGGGCAGATCGCCGAGCTCGCCGACCGCACCCTGGTCGGGACGTTCCGCAACATCGATCCGCGCGACGCCCGCGTCATCCTGGTCGAGGGCGCCGATGCGGTGCTCAAGCCCATGGGCCCCAAGCTGGGCGGTAAGGCGCAGCAGCGGCTGGAGAAGATGGGCGTGGAGATTCAGCTCAACGCCATGGTCACCGATGTCGACGCGCGCGGGGTGACGATCAAGGACCAGGACGGCGAGCGCCGCATCGAGGCCGC
This sequence comes from Nocardia albiluteola, assembly GCF_018860155.1. Lineage (GTDB taxonomy): Bacteria > Actinomycetota > Actinomycetes > Mycobacteriales > Mycobacteriaceae > Nocardia > Nocardia albiluteola. The sequence continues at coordinate 185,464 of NZ_JAHKNI010000003.1, read as the reverse complement.
GTGCAAGGTCTGGTCGGCCGGCGTGCAGGCCAGCGAGCTGGGCCCGATGCTCGCCGAGCGCTCCGAAGGCACCGAGGTCGACCGAGCTGGGCGCGTCATCGTCGAAAAGGACCTGACGATCAAGGGGCACCCGAACGTCTTCGTCGTCGGCGACCTGATGTCGGTGCCCGGCGTGCCCGGGCAGGCGCAGGGCGCGATCCAGGGCGCGACGTATGCCGCCAAGCAGATCAAGGCCGAGCTGGCGGGCAAGCAGCAGCCGGCGCAGCGCGCGCCGTTCAAGTACTTCGACAAGGGCAGCATGGCCACCATCTCGCGCTTCGACGCGGTGTGCCAGATCGGCAAGCTGGAGTTCAGCGGCTTCTTCGCCTGGCTGATGTGGCTCGGGCTGCACCTGTACTACCTGGTCGGGTTCCGCAGCCGGTTCATGACCGTCGTGCAGTGGTTCGTGGCCTTCCTCGGCCGGCACCGCGGGCAGATGGCCGCGACCGAGCAGTGGGTGTTCGCGCGGCTGGCCCTGGAGGCGCTGGCCGGCAACGACGAGGATGCCTCCGAGGTGCGCGCCGAGGCCGACCTCGGCGCCGGCAACGGTGCGGCGAACAAGCCGGCGCCTAAGGCCGGATAGCACTCGAACAGTTAATTTTCAGCTACATCAGCGCCTTTCGCGCATACCAGGAGTCGACCCATCCGATCCCCCCGTGGATCCGAATGCCGTGCGTCGATATCCCCTGCATAAGAAAGGTGACCGATGGCCGGAGGTAAACACCGCGCGCCGAACCCGCATCGCAATCGGGTCGGCAGCGTCGTCGCGGCGGGTGCTGTACCCCTAGTAGTGGCGATCGTCGGAGGCGGTACCGCAAACGCGGCGCCCAGCCAGCCGCAGCCGACATCGCATCAGGATCAGGCCCCGCAGTGGCCGGCGACCTCCGCGCCCGACGTCCACCCGTACCAGGGCCTGCGCATTCCGAGCACCACGCTCAGCTCGCTGCAGAACGCCCGGCCCATGCCGGACAAGAGCTACCTGGCCCCGGTCGGCGCCCTGCACCTGCCGGCGCCGGTGCCCGCCGTTCCGCCGATCGCGCCGCCGCCGGGCGAGCTCCGCTTCGGCGACGTCCAGGTGCCCGCCCCGGCCTGGATCGATCGCGAGCAGGCCATCGAAATCAACGACCAATCCGCCCAGGCCGAGGCGAATCTGGCGACCTTCCTCGACTCGGTCGGTATGGAACGCAGCCGTTCCGACCGGATCGCTGGCCAGACGATCGGCAGCGCCGCCATGGGCGCGGTGGCGGGCGCGACCGCCTCGGCACCGGTCGCGCTCACCTCCGGCCTCGTCGGCGGGGTGCTCGGACTCGTGGCCGGCCTGCCGTTCGTTCCGGTGGGCATCGTCGCAGGACCGGTCCTGGGGGCCGCCATGGGCGCGGGTGCGATCACCGTGCCCGCGGCAGCCGTTGGCGCGGCGGCCGGCGCCGCGGTCGGCGCGGTCAATTCGTTCAACGCACCACCGCGCGTCGTCGGCGACTGATTCCGGCGCACGAGCCCGGCGGAAGGCAGACCATTCGGTCCGCTTTCCGCCGGGCTCAACTCCTTTCATTCAATCATCCAATCATTGGACATTCGTGCCCGAAACCAGCCATTCGAACACCGCAATGCGCGGATAATGGCTCGGCACGGGGGATTTCGATGAGAGTGCAAGGAGCGCCCATGCGCGGCAAGACATTACTGCGACTACTGGCCATCGCCGGGGTCGTCAGCCTGGCCGGATGCAGTAGCACCGCAACGAAGAACACGGCCGACAGCAGCGGCGCGAACACACCCGCCGCCGCGCCCACGATCACCAGCGAGCCGTTCGGTCAGGTGAGTGGCACGGCGGTGAGCCGCTACACCCTGACGAACGGTCACGGCATGCGGGTGCGAATCCTGACCTACGGCGGCATCATTCAATCCGTCGAGGTCCCCGACAAGTCCGGGCACGTCGACAACGTGACGCTCGGCCTCCCGACCCTGGATTCCTACCTCGCCCTCACCGGCTCGGCAAAGACCTTCTTCGGGGCCATCATCGGCCGCTACGGCAACCGGATCGCCAAGGGCACGTTCACCCTCGACGGCATCCAATACCATCTGCCGATCAACAACAACGGCAACAGCCTGCACGGCGGCACCGACGGCTTCGATACCAAGGTCTGGCAGGCAACCTCGCTACAGGGCGGCGGCACGGTCGGACTGAAGCTGCAATACACCAGTCCCGCAGGCGAAATGGGGTATCCGGGCACCCTGTCGACCACGGTCACCTACACCCTGAATCAGAAGAACGAGCTGAGGATCGACTATGCGGCGACCACCGACGCCCCGACGGTGATCAACCTGACCAATCACAGCTACTTCAACCTGGCCGGCGAGTCCGCGCTCAACGTCTACGACCAGAAGGTGACGATCAACGCCGATTCGTACACCCCCACCGACGCGACCCAGATACCCACCGGGCAGATCGTCCCGGTCAAGGGCACCCCGTTCGATTTCACCACGCCCACCGCGGTCGGCGCGCACATCAACGCCGATGACCCTCAGCTGCTGCTGGCTCAGGGCTACGACCACAACTGGGTCATCAACCGCGGCAGCAGCACCGGGCTCGTCGAGGCGGCCAAGGTGGAAGATCCGGCGTCGGGCCGCACACTAACGGTGTCGACCACCGAGCCCGGAGTCCAGTTCTACACGTCCAATTTCATCGCGGGAACCTTCACCGGCACCAGCGGTCACATCTACCGCCAGGGCGCGGGAATGACCTTCGAGACCCAGCACTACCCCGACTCCCCCAACCACACCGACTTCCCCTCCACCACGCTCAATCCGGGCCAAACCTACAACTCCACAACGGTTTTCGCCTTCGGAACCGCATAGACGGCAGTGCGGGCCGCGCCGGCGCACCCGGAGCGGCCCACGCTCCCCAGCCTCGGGCTGATCACCCTGCAGGTGTGCTTCACCAGCGGGTCGGTCCGAGAAATACGCCAGTGGACCATGCGCTGCCTCGACGCCACCCGGGAGGCGATCCCGCAGCCCACCGAACTCCAGATCGGGGCCATGGCCACCATCGCGTGGCTCGCCACCCTCCAGGGCACCCATGAGGATGATCGCCGCCGGACGACCCGATCGCGAGAAGCTGGTCGCCATGGCCCTCGAAATCGCCCACCTGGCCGGCGGCACCACGACCCTGCGAGCCAAGCTCGGCACCGACATGCAGGCATCGGGCCCCCTCCTCGACGAATCCGAGAAGGCTATCGCCGTCGCCCGGGTACTGGGACCCGATGCCTACGCCGCGGCAGCGGCCTGGGGCATGCGTCTGCGTCCGGAGCGCAACGAGGTACTGCGGCTGGCGCTGGGCACACTGACCACCGAGACGTCAGCGGACAAGGCCCCCGAATCGCACGGGTACGACCTGTCCCACACCGAACAGCAGGTTGCGATTCTGGCCGCGGCCGGGTGGACCAACACCGCCATTGCCGGCCGTCGTGGCAAGTTGCCCCGGACCGTCGACGCCCAAATCTCGGCCATCTTCCGTAAGCTGGACATCACCTCGCGCGCGGACATCACTGCGCACATACCCGGGGGATTCGCCGACCAGGTCCGGCGCGAAGCCACCCGACGACCGCACTGACCGAACGAGACGGTCGTTGTTCGATGCTTAGCCGGTCACGACCGTGTTCGGCCCAGGCGCGCGGCGCTGCCGGGAAGGCGCTTGGATCCACGGCGCGACCGCAGGTACGTAGCAGGTATCGGTAGTCCCTAGGTATGTTACCGATGTGCTCTTGCTATCATGGGCGCATGATGGTAGCCGTGTGGCGAGATGGCCGCACAGCGATAACAGATCCATCCGGCTCACCACGCAATGTCTCCGGTGGCCGGCCGACGCCAACCGGAACCGAAATCACCCATGACTACTGTTCTACTACCTCTGGCATACGGATACCTGCGCGACGATCTACTCGGTGACGGCGACTCGAATTCGATTGAAGACCGGCTACGGAGGGCCGCCCGGTCGCTCGGCTTCGAGCTGGCCACGGTATTTCATGAGCCCTCGCCCCAGAATGGGACGTTGCCGCCCGCGTTCGTCGATCTCGTCCAGGAATGCCGGCGAGCGGCGGCACATGTGGTGATCACCCTCCGTGGGCACCTGTCCGAAATGGCAACATGCAAGATGGTGCTGCTGACGATTCTCGATGTGCGTGCCGGCGCCGCGGTGCACGAAGTGGAGATCTGATCCGATCCTGCGGGCCGCCCCGGCTTCCGGAGCGGCCCGCATCCCCTCATTCGCTGGTGGCGATTCACCCGTCCAACGCGCGCGGCAGCCGGTATTCGGCGTGCACGAGGGCCAGCAGCTCCTCGACCGAGGTCTCGGCGGAGGGCTTGTCGAAGGTGATCTCGCCGTGCTGGAGCAGATTCACCCGATCACACACGTCCACGACCTGGCTGTAGTTGTGCGCGATCAGGATGATCGCCAGATCACCCTGCTGCTTGAGCCGATCCAGCAGCTGCAGGATCTGCCCGCCCTCCTTGGCGCCCATGGCCGCGAGTGGCTCGTCGAGCAGCAGCAGCTTGGCATCGGAGTGCACCGAGCGGGCCACCGCGATGGCCTGGCGCTGGCCACCCGAGAGGGACCCCACCTCAGCGGTCACCGACGGAATGTTGATTCCGATGCGGTCCAGGGATTCTCGCGCCTTGCGCTTCATCTCCGCCCGGCGCAGGAACGGCAGCGGACGATGCACGAGTTCCTTGTTCAGGTGCAGGTTCAGGTACACCGGAAGGTCCGGGACCAATGCCAGATCCTGGAACACCGTCTCGATGCCGAGCGACCGGGCGTGCATCACCGAGCGTAGCCGAGTCTGGTTGCCCTCGAACAGCAGTCGGCCTTGGTCGGGTTGATGGAATCCGGTCAGGATCTTGATCAGCGTCGACTTACCCGCGCCGTTGTCTCCGATGAGTCCCAGGATTTCGCCCCGGCGCACATGGAGATTGATATCGCGCAGCGCCTGCACCGCACCGAACCGCTTTCCGACGTGCTCGGCGCGGATGATGTCATCGGAATCACCGCCGCCGGACACGTTGTCCGGCACGGGATTCGAATCGGACTCTGTCATGTGCGACTCACTCGCTTGCGTAGGTGACCGAGGTACACGTTCAGCAGCATCGCGATCACGATCGCGATACCCAGCACCACGTCGAAGGTATTGGCGTTGACCCCGGCCAGGGCGAAGCCGTCGAAGACGATGCCCAGCAGTATCGAGCCGAGCAGAGCGCCGACCACGGTGCCGCGCCCGCCCAGCAGCGCGGTGCCGCCGATCACGGCCGAGGCGACCGCGAGGAACATCGTGTTCGGGCCGCCATTGGTCGGATCGAACGATCCCAGCCGCAGCCCGTCGATGATGCCGCCGAGGCCCGCCAGGGTGCCGGCGATCGAGAAGTTCACGATCTTCACCAGATTCACCCGGATACCGGCCTCGGCCGCCCCCACGGGATTACCGCCGGTGGCCTGCGTGCTCACGCCGAATCGCGTGGCGGACAGCAGGATCTGCATCACCACCACGATTCCGAGCACCCACAGTGGCTCGGCCCAATGGGCCTTGCCGAACAGCTGTACCACCCAGCCCGAGGACGGCGCGGCGATCGGTGCACCGTTCGACATCAGCAGCGAGATACCCTCCAGCAGGAAGGAACTGCCGAGCGTCACGATGAACGACGCGATCCCGAACCGAGTGGTGACGAAGCCGTTCAACGCGCCGATTCCCGCGCAGATCGCCAGCGCCAGCAGCACCGCCAGGATCAGCGGGGTGCCGCCGTTGTAGAACGACATGAGAATGAACGGCGACAGGGTGAACATGAAGCCCGTCGACAGATCGATCTCGCCGCAGATCAGCAGCATCACCTCGCCCGCGGCCACGATCGCCCACGGCGCCAGGTAGTGGACGATCGTGAGGTAGTTATCCGAGCTGTTGAACCCGTGGGTCGTGCCGCTGAAATAGATCGCCACCGCGACGGTGGCGATCAGGATGCTCAATTCCTTCTGCCGCACCAGCGGTTGCAGCACGGCGGCGCCGAAGGTCCGTTCCGTCACGCCGCCGCCACCTCTGCCGCCGGGGTCGCCCGTGCCCGTTGACGCAATGCTCTGCGCACCATCCACGCTCACTCAGATCTGCACGGTCGAGGGCTGCGGTAGCGGGATCGCCGAGGGCATCGTGCCGAGGTTGTGCCCCTGCTGGCCCTCGTACGCGCTGCCCGTGTTGTACGCCGCCACATTGCCTTTCGTCACGAAGGTCAGGCCCGTGTCGGTCTGCGGCGGCGCGAGCAGCGTGCCGGACACCCGATACAGGTACAGGTACAGCACCGACAGGAAGCCCTGCATGTAGGCGGACTGGTCGATGGTGAAATCCAGTGCGCCCGAGGCGACCCCCTTGATGGTGTCGGACAGCGTGTCGAAGCCGCCGGCATGCACCTTGCCCGCGATGTTCTTGCTCGAGATCAGCTGGGCGATCGAGGCGGTACTGCCCGCGTCGACGGCGTACAGGCCCGCCGCGTCGGGCTGACCGGCGTACGCGGCGGTCATCGCGTTCAGCTCACCGGCCTGCTCCGCACCGGTATTGATCGACTTGACCACCACATTCGGCGCGGCCTGCTTCAGCGCCGCGGTGAGCCCGTCGAGGCGGGGCTGCAGATTGTTCGCGCCCGGCTGGGCGATGCCGACCAGGATCGTGCCCGAGGTGACGGTCTGCGCGATCCGCTGCCCCATGAGCAGCCCGGACTGGTACAGATCCTGCCCGATGTATGCCAGCGGATAGTTGCCCGGCGCGGTCGCGTTGTAGGCGACCACCGGAATGCCCTTGGCCAGCGCGGATTTCGTGGGCTCGATGAAGGCGTTGTTGTCGGTCAGCGGGATCGCGATGCCCGCGGCGCCGGAATTGATCGCATTGTCGAAGGCACTCACCATCTCCGAGACGGTGCCGTTCTCCGAGCCGGTCCACTGCGGGGTCGGCAAGCCCAGCAGTTTGGACGCATCGTCGAGGGCGGTGCGGGTCGGGATGAAGAACGAGTTCGTCGTGACGTGGTTGACGAAGACAAACTTCCATCCCGGCGTGGACGGGAAATTACCCACGCCGCCACCGGATTTCGTGCCTGTCGCGCTCGCGCAGGCCGAGAGCAGCGAGCCCACCGCCGCGGCGCCGCCCACGCCACCGAGCAGCTTCAACGCTCCGCGCCGACTGGCGGAACCGGTGATCCGGGCCGCCGTATCGGAAATATTCTCTGTCATCAGGAATTCCTCATCTACCAACTGTCCCGGATGTACCCCGGGTGTACTTCGTGTCGTCCGGCCGCGCCGGACCGGATCGAAACTCAGTCATCGGCCGCCTGGCGGCGCTCCCAGCCGGTGCTGAACAGGTTGAAGTTCACCGGCTTTCGCGGATGGTCCGCCAGCTTCTCGTGATCGAGAGCGATGCCCAGACCGGGCCCCTGCGGCAGCGGGAAGTACCCGTCGACGACCTCGGGCAGGCCCGGGCAGCATTCCTTGACGAAAACATCGGCGAAATCGTTGAAATGTTCCTGCACCTTGAAGTTCACGGTCGTCGCGGCCAGGTGCAGGTTCGCGGCGGTGGAGATGGGTCCGCCGACGTTGTGCGGGGCCATCAGGATGTAGTGCGATTCCGCCGTGGCCGCCAGTTTCTTCGCCTCCCAGAGCCCGCCGGAATGCGTGATATCGGTCTGCAGGATGTCCGCGGCCTGCAGCTCGAACAGCTCCCGGTAGTCGAACCGGGTGTGCATGCGCTCGCCGGTCGCGATGGGAATGTCGGTGTGCTCGGCCACCTTCGCCAGCGCCCTCAGATTCTCCGGCGGCACCGGCTCCTCGAGCCAGGCCGGACGGTACGGTTCGAGCAGACCGGCCAAGCGGATCGCGGTGGCCGGATTGAACCGGCCGTGCATCTCGATCATGATCTCGACGTCGGGCCCGACCGCGTCGCGCACCGCCGCCACCAGCTCGAGCGAGCGCGCGGTCTCGGCATTGTCCAGCTCGAACATGCCCGCGCCGAACGGATCCAGCTTCAATGCCCGGTAGCCGCGCTCGACGACCCGGCTCGCGGCCGCGGCGAACTGCTCGCCGGTCCGCTCCACCTGGTACCAGCCGTTGGCGTAGGCCTTGATGCGCTCGCGCACCGCACCGCCGAGCAGGCGGTACACCGGGACCCCCAGCGCCTTGCCCTGGATGTCCCAGCAGGCGATCTCGACCGCGGCGAGCGCGGACATCGCGATCTCTCCGGCCCGCGCGTAGTCCAGGCGCATCATCCGGTGCACCAGCGATTCCACCTCGAAGGGATCGCTGCCGCGGATGTGATTGACGGTGGCCTCGGCCAGAAACCCGAGCAGCGCGTCGGTGTGGTTGAGCATGCGGACCTCGCCCAGCCCCGTCACGCCCTCGTCGGTCTGGACCTCGAGGATGGTGAGATTGCGCCACGCCGTGCCCAGGACGTGGGTGATCAATCCGGTGATCTTCATCAGTATTCCTGTCGTGCAGTCGAACCGAAGGGTACAGCGCTTTGACATTTACCATCCAATCATTCGATGATTTGGTCATGACCAATTTGGCGGGCCCGCTGGGCAGGCATCGCACGATGCACGGGCGCGTGGTGGACCTGCTCGGGGCACGGGTGGTCTCGGGTGTCTACGCCGAGAACGCCCAGCTGCCCAACGAATCCGACCTCGCGTCCGAGCTGGGCGTGAGCCGGGGCGGCGTGCGGGAGGCCGTGAAGGCGCTGGCTGCCAGGGGCTTGGTGGATCCGCGGCCGCGGGTGGGTACCCGGGTGCTGCCGCGTTCGGCCTGGAATCTGATGGACCCCGAGGTGATCGGCTGGCACAGCACCGATTCGTCGTTCGTGCGCGACCTGCTCGAGCTCCGGCTCATCGTCGAGCCGGGCGCCGCGCGCCTGGCCGCCGAGCGGGTGGACGCGGCCCAGATCGCCGCCATGACCACCGCTTACGACGCGATGGCCGAGCATGCGACCCGGCTGCCCGAGCACTCTGCCGAATTCGTCGCCGCGGACCTCGCCTTCCATCTGGCGCTGCTGCGTGCCAGCGGAAATCAGCTGGTGGAACAGCTCGGGCGGCTCCTGGAGACCGGACTGCAGCACGGGCTGGAGGCGACCAGCGAGCTGCCCGGCGGGGTGGAGCGCACCCTGCCGATGCATCGGGCGGTCCTGGATGCGGTGCGCCGCCACCGACCCGAGGCCGCCGCGAAGGCGAGTAGGCAATTGATCGAGACCACCGCCGCGGCGATGGCGGCCCGAACGGAGTAGCACATGCCCGGACGAGTACGAGATTTCCTGCGGGCCGGGGGTTTTCCCGAAGCGGACGGTCCCGCCCCGGCGTCGAGCACGAAGCGCTTTCCCGACGGCGCCCAGTACCGCGTCGAAATCCCCAGTGTGGAGGGGCCCGCGGTGCTGGAGGCGGTTCTGCAGGAGGCCGCGGCGCGAGATGTGCTGTTGCACCGGATCTCCCAGGGCAGCGGGGTCATGCTGCTGACCGATACCGAGCTCGCGGCGATGGCGGCCCTGGGCGCGCGGGCCGCGGTCGAGGTGAGCCTGTTCGCGCGGCCGCTGGCCGGATGGGCCACGGGGGCCGCGGCGCTGGCGTCCGGCGCGGGTGCCCTCGCCGCGCAGGCCCGCGGTGCCGAGCAGCTGACCCAATGCCTGCTCGACATCGAGCGGGCAGCCGATTTCGGGGTGCGCAGCGTGCTGATCACCGATATCGGAGTGCTGGCCACCGCCGCGCGGATGCGCGCGGAGGGATACCTGCCCGCCGATCTGCAATTCAAGATCAGTGTCCAGATGGGCCTGGCGAATCCGGCGTCGATCCGGATCGCGCAGGACCTGGGCGCGGACACCTACAACGTCCCCACCGACCTGAGCCTGTCCCAGCTGGCCACGATCCGCGCCGCGGTCGACATTCCGCTGGACATCTACATCGAGGCCCCCGACGATCAGGGCGGATTCGTGCGGCACTACGAGATCGCCGAGATCGTGCGCGTCGCCGCGCCGGTGTATCTGAAGTTCGGGCTGCGCAACGCCCCGAACATCTACCCCAGCGGCACGCATCTCGAGGCGACCGCGGTGGCACTGGGCCGCGAGCGGGTGCGCCGCGCGCGCATCGGGCTGGATCTGCTGCACCGGTTGGACCCGGATGCGACCACCTCCGAGCGGGCGGCGAAGGGGTTGGCGGTGCCGGTTCCGGCTGCGAATGCCGAGGTCCCGAGATGATGTCCCACGCACACGTGGATGCCGGTAGTCAGCGGTCGGCCGAGCACCTCCACTCCGAACTCCGCCCGGACGTCCGCCGGATTCCGTACCCGACGCCGAGCTCATTTACGTCGCGCAGGCACTCGGTGGTGCTGTGCCGCAACCGTTTTCACCGAGCGGCCCGCTGATGTCCCCGCGGGCGGTATACGTCGACGCGCCGGGGCAGGTGCGGGTCGCGGAGATGGCACCGCGCGAGCCCGGGCCGGGAGAGGCGCTGGTCCGGGTAGCGTGGGCGGGTATCTGCGGATCCGATCTGGAGGTGGTAGCCGGAACCCGGCCCGCGCCGTATGTGTCCTATCCGGTGACGCCGGGACACGAGTGGTCCGGGACGGTGGACTCGGTCGGCCCGGATGTCGCGCCCGGTCTGGTCGGCAAAAAGGTTGTGGGCGAGGGCTTTCGCTCGTGCCTGCGCTGCGACGCCTGCCGTAGCGGGGATACCAATCTGTGTGTGAGCGGTTACGCGGAGACCGGATTCACCGATCCCGGCGCCTGGGCCGGCTACCTCACCCTGCCCGCGCGGCTGCTGCATGTACTCCCCGATGCGGCCGATCTGCGGGCCGCCGCGGCGCTCGAGCCGGCGGCGTGTGTCGCAGCGGCATGTCTGAAGATCGCCGTACAGCCCGGCGAGCGGGTCGCCGTGGTCGGCGCGGGTACCCTCGGGCTGCTGGCCACGCAGTTGCTGGCGGCTGTGTATCCGGGGGCGCTCACCGTCATCGATCGCCGGGCGGAGCGTGAACCTCTCGCCCGGCTATGCGGCGCAACGCATTTCACGACGCACCCGACCGATTCTGGCGCGCGTTACGATGCGGTGCTCGAGGCCGCGGGCGGCACGGCGACCGCGCGGCTGGCGATCGGGCTGGTGCGCCGGGGCGGGCGAGCGGTGCTGACCGGCATTCCAGCCGGGCCGGCGGACCCGATCTCACCGTCCGATCTGGTGCTCGACCAGATCACCGTGCACACCGTATTCGGCGCACCCTCGCGCGCGTGGACCTACGCGGTGCGTGCCTTCGCCGCCGGAGCGCTGAATCCGGCCCCGCTGATGTCGCGGGAGTTCCCGCTCGAGGAGGTTTCGATGGCCCTGCAGGCGCTGCGCGACGGCGATTCGGTGAAAGTGCTGCTACGCCCGTGACTCTCGCAGAACAGATCACCGCGCCGGTCGCCGATCACGGTGAAGGCCCGGTATGGCACCACGGCTGGCCCGGCCTCCGCTGGGTGGACATGCTCGCCGGTGACGTGCTCGAACTCCATTCCCGCACAGGCGAGATCCGCCGACTCGGGGTCGGCACGGTGGCCGCGGCCCTGCGCCCGCGCGCGGACGGCGGCGTGGTGATCGCGATCGAGCGCGGATTCGCTCTGGCCGACAACGATTTTCACACCGTCACGCCACTGCCCGAACTCTGGTCCGATCCCGGCATCCGGATGAACGAGGGCAGCTGCGATCCGGACGGCCGGTTCTATTGCGGCTCCATGGGATACGACGCGGCATCCGGCGCGGGCGCCCTGTATCGGCTCGACCCCGACGGCACCACCCGCGCGGTGCTCGACGGGGTCACCATCTCCAACGGCCTCGCCTGGAGCCCGGACGGAACCACCGCGTACTACGTCGACACCCCCACCCAGTGCATCGACGCCTTCGACTACGATTCGGAATCCGGCCTCTCCCACCGCAGAACCGCAGTACGGATTCCCGAGGAGTCCGGCTCCCCGGACGGCCTGACCGTCGACGCCGACGGCAACATCTGGGTGGCCCTCTGGAACGGCGGCGCGGTCCATCAGTACTCCCCCACCGGCACCCTGCTCGACATCATCCACCTCCCCGCCGCCCAGGTCACCGCCTGCACCTTCGGTGGCCCGAACCTGAACGAGCTCTACATCACGACATCCCGAAACGGCCTGGGCGACAACGCCGAACCGGCGGCGGGCGCACTCTTCCGCGCCACCCTGGGCGTCACCGGCCTGCCGACCTCGACCTACCGCGGCCCGGGGTAACCTGTCCGCCGTTCGATGTGAGCCGGCCTCGTTGTATCGGATCCAGGGCCGCCGCCGCCGCGGCCATGGCGAGGCCGAAGGCGCCGTCGAGGACGGCCCGGTCCGCGGAATCCGATGCGCCGTGCTCGGCGAAGGCCGCGGTGTGGTGGGCGGCGCCGTGGACGTCGTAGCCGAGGAGGGGATGAATGGCCGGCACGACATGGGACACGTTGCCCATGTCGGTGGAGGCGATCGCGTCGGTGGTCACCGCCACGGTCCGGCCACGACTGCGCATCGCATTCCGGTATGCGCCGGAAAGGAATTGGTCCTGCCGCAGGTCCGCGAAAGCATTGCCGGTCCTGCTCACCGTCAACTCCGCGCCGGTGGCACACTGCCCCGCGGCGAGACAGCCGTGCACCCGGGACTCGACCGCTCGCAGGGTCGCGGCGTCGGGAGCGCGCACCTCGATCTCGAGCCGGGCGCGGTCGGGGATGACATTCGTGGCGCTGCCACCCTCGACGGCGATCAACGAGACGACGACCCCGGGTGGAAGCTGCTGTCGCGCAAGGCCGATGGCGGTCTGAGCCACAGTGATGGCGTCCAGCGCGTTCACACCGTCGAACGGTGCGGTGGCGGCGTGGGCCGGTCGGCCGCGGTAGAGCACGTCCCACTGCGACATGGCCAGCGAGGTCCCGCCGACCGCGTCGACGGCGGCGGCGTGGGCCATCATCGCGAAGGAGACGTCGTCGAAGAAGCCCTCCTCGAGCAGGTCCACCTTGCCGCCGGTGGTTTCCTCGGCCGGGGTGCCCAGGACCTTGACCGTCAGCCCCAGCGGCTCCGCGACGACCGCGAGCGCGAGCGCGGCGCCCACCGCGGCGGCGGCGTTCACATTGTGCCCGCAGGCGTGTCCGATGCCGGGTAGCGCGTCGTACTCGACGCAGAGTGCGGCCGTCAGGCCGCCGTCGCCCGATCGAGCGCTCAATGCCGTTGAGGCAGTGGGCTGTTCGGCATCGAGCGTGAAACCTTCGGCGAGCAGCAGCTCGCGGACGCGACGCACCGCGCGTTCCTCCTGGCCGCCGAGCTCGGGATCGGCGTGCAGGGCATGACTGAGGGTCAGGATCGACGAGCGCACCTGGGACAGCCGTTCGGTGATGCCCTCCGCGATGTGCAGGGGTACGCCCGGGACGTCGACGGTCATGCCGGAATCTCCGCCGCACCGGTCTTCATCGCTCGCGGGTACGCCGCACCGATGACGCCGGCGAACGCGGCGGCGACCCCGAGGACCGCCCAGATCGACAGCATCCCGGTCTCGGTGATCCGCCCGGTCCCGGAGACGAACGCCGCGGACAGCATGCGCACCACCGCGGCGCCGACCGCGATGCCCACCGACAGGGCGAGCTCGTTCAGGCCCGCCGCGGACGAGGTCTCGTGCACCGGCACCGCCTCCACCGACAGCGCGCGGGTAGCGGCCTGATACGTGCCCAGGGCGAGGTTGAAGAACGTGAAGCCGACGATGTACAACGCCAGGGACCGGTGCCCCAGGGCCATGGTCGCGAAGCCGCCCGCGAGCAGCACACCGGCGACGACGAAGCCGCTGCGATCACCGAATCGCGCGAGCAGGCGAGCGGTGGAGACCGATGTCAGCAGCGACCCGATGGACGTGAGCGCCAGCACCAGCGCGATGGCGAACGACGACATCCGGAAGCCGTAGCCGGCGTCGGCCGGGTCCGCGTGGAGAAATATGTCGTTGGTCCCGAAGTAGCTGATCGATGCGAAGCCGAACAGGAAGGTCGAGCCGGTGACCACGCTGAGCCGCCGGATTCGCAACATGCCCAGATCGAGGAAGCGGCGCCCGGGGGTATGCGCGTAACGCAGGTCCATGCGGATCCACGCGATCAGCAGCAGCACGCCGGCCACACCGGACCCGAGCGTCTTCGGATCGGCCCAGCCCCAGTCGGGTCCCATGGACAGCGCCACCACGAGGCCGATCAGCCCCAGCGAGCAGGCGCCCAGCGGCAGCACGGCGAGCGGCTCGCGCGAGGGTGTGCCGGCATCGGGGATGACGAACGAGCAGATCGCCGCGGCGGCCGCGAATGGTACCGCCACCCAGAAGCCGAGCGTGGGATCGTGCTCGCTGACGATGCCGGCGAGCAGGCCGCCGCAGCCCACCATGATCATCAGGATGCCGATCAGCACGCTGACTCCGGTGCGCGTATGCGCCGGGGCGGCCGCGCGCATGATGCCCATCATCAGCGGGATGAATCCGACCACGCAGGTGAGCGCAACGACCCCGACGGTGACCGTGAGAAGGGTGGGGTGCACGGCCATCAGCAGGGCTCCGAGCGCGACCACCAGGGTTGACCAGCGCAGCACGAGGCGGTAGCCGTAGCTGTCGCCCAGCCGGGACAGGATCGGCGTCAGCACGGCGAAGCTGACATTCGAGATCAGGAACAGCCCGTTGATGGCGGGGTCATCGATGCGGAAGACGGGGCCGAGCGCGGGCAGGATCGGATTCAGATAGCCCTGCGTCACGCCGCTGAGCGATTCGATCACCGCCATCGCCGCGAGGGTTGTGGCTATCGTGCGGCCGACCGGCGGCGCCACTGCGGCCGGAAGATTGCGAACCATGTCGACTCCTTCGTACTTCCTCGACACCCGGCTCGGCAAGCTCGCGGAGCCGGGCGCCCGATTCATGAGGTGGATCACACCGTATGGTCGAGGTTGCATAACGCGAAGAATTGATGGGAATCAGCCATCGAAGGCAGGACAGTGCAGGATTCATCCACATTCGACGAGATCGATCTCGAGATCATCGGTGCCCTCCAGGTCAATCCGCGCATCGGCTGGGACGCGCTGGCCCAGGTGCTCGGGTCGTCCGCGGCCACCGTCTCGCGGCGGTGGGCGGCGTTGCACGACGCGCGCCTCGCGTGGGTCACCCCGGCCCCCGGGCCCCGCTATCTGGCGGCCGGCTGGTCGGCATTTCTGCAGATCGCGGCCACACCGAACGCGCATGAGGCGCTGCTGGAGCAGCTGTGCGAGGAGCCTGCCTTCGCCACCGTGTCGCTGGTGTCCGGGCGGTACGACATCCTGGTGGACTGCTTCGCCTCGTCCCCGGCGGAGCTCACCGACGTCGTCACCGCGTCGTTCGCGCGATTGCCCGGAGTGATCCGTCGCGATGTGCTCTTCACCGCGGAGGTGTACCGGCAGGCCACCGAGTGGCGCAGCGGGGTGCTCGAACCGTCCGAGACCAGGAGCCTGACGACGCCCCCGCACACCGCGTCTCCCGGCTTCTCCCCCGATCGGGTCGACCGGGCCATGCTGGCGGCGTTGACGCACGATGGCCGCGCGAGCCTGGCCACGCTGGCGCAGGAGTGCGGTATCTCACCGCAGACCGTGCGGCGGCGGCTGGACCGGATCCTCGACGCGGGCTACGTGGCCCTGCGCTGTGACGCCTCCTCCGACGCCAGCCCAGGGTTCCGGGAGGTCACGCTGTTGCTCAACGTGCCGGCCGACGATATCGCCACCGTCGGCCGCTATTTCGCCGACCTGACCGCCTGCCGGGTCAGCGCCCATGTGATCGGCGCGGAAAATCTGCTGGTCACCCTGTGGGTGCGGAACTATCTCGAGGTCCGCGACCACGAGCGCGTCCTCGCGCGGCTCGCGCCGGGCAGCACGGTCGTCGGCCGCCAGGCGGTCATGCGCACCTACAAGCGTCTCGGTCACGTGCTGGATGCCCGGGGCCGGCGCACCCGGTACATCGCGTTGCCCCTGGGGTGATCTTCTCGGCGTCGATTGTCATTCCTGCCCCAGGGCGGACGGCACCGGCGTTCCCGATGCGAATCTACGTCTTCCCGACCGGGTCGTCGAAGGGAATACGCAGCGTCTCCGCCTCGGGGTCCGGACAGTAGGTCGCCTTAGAGAACCCACAGTTGTGCCCTGTGTAGTCACGCGACTACAGTGATGAACACGCAAGTGTAGTCAAACGACTACATCCCGGAATTCGAGGAAGAAGGTTGTGATGACAGTCGTTGTCGACAAAGATCCCGCTGCCGGATTCGGTGCTCAGCCGGTCCAATTGCCGGGCTACCCGGTGTGGTCGGGGCCGTTCAGCTATATGGCCGCCGAGCGCGATCGGCTGGCCGGACTGCAGTGGGAGCATTTCGATGCCCGCCAGGTGGCCGCGACGATCGGCGCGGAGATCTCCGGGGTGGATCTGACCGCCGAGCTCCCGAATTCGGTAGTGGTCGAACTGCGTCAGGCACTGCACGAGTACAAGGTCTTGTTCTTCCGGGACCAGCCGTTCACCCCGGAACAGCAGGTGGCCTTCGCCCGCCGGTTCGGCACGCTGGAGGTCCACCCGTTCATCCCGTCCAACACCGGTCAGCCGGAGCTGGTGCGGTTCGAAAAGAGCGCGCAGGTCAGCGGATTCGAGAACGCGTGGCATCACGACGTGACCTGGCGGGAGCAGCCGTCGATGGGCGCGGTCCTGCATGCGATCTCGGTGCCTCCGATCGGCGGCGACACGTTGTTCTCGGACATGTACGCCGCCTACGACGCCCTCGACCTCGACACCCGCGCCCTGGTCGAAAACCTCGATGCCGTACACGATTTCACCCGTGCGTTCGGTCATATGCTCGACGAGGAGAAGCGCAAGGAGATGCGCGCGCAGTATCCGCCCGTCCTGCATCCGGTCGTGTGCACGCACGCGGTCACCGGCCGCAAGCACCTCTACGTCAACCGGGTGTTCACCGACCGGATCGAGGGCATGGACCTCGAGGAGGGGCGGGCACTGATCGATCGCCTGTGCCGCACCGCCGATGCCCCCGAGCACCAGGCGCGGTTGCAGTGGCAGCCCGACACCGTCGCGTTCTGGGACAACCGCGCGGTGCAGCACTACGCCGCCAGCGACTACTGGCCCCGGATCCGGGTCATGGAGCGGGCCTCGATCGTCGGCCCGCGTCCCGCCCGCTGAATGGGAGCCCGCACCGGCCGGCCCGAGCGCTCGCCCGGGCCGGCCGGGGTGCGCAGCGCGGCAAAGACGCTGGCACGCACGATCATCGTGCGTGGTGGCGCACGACACCTGGTCGACGCCGCGGCGCCGATCCTGGTGTTCCTGACCGGCTACCAGATGTTCGGGTGGGGGTGGCCGTGCTGTCGACGGTTGCCGCGGCCGGGCGATCGCGGTGTGGCGCTGGGTGCGCGGTGATCGAATCCGATTGCGGCACAGCCGGATCAGGCATAGCCGTGCCCGGTCGTGGTGGGCTCACGGCGACCGGGCGATTCCTTAACGAGCGCCGAAGCAGCGACACGAAGGCCGGCGTTGTCGACAGGTTCGTCCGACAGCCGGGGACCCGTCCACGTGTACAGGGTGCCGCCTGCGGCGAGCTCGAGTAACGCCGAATCCAAACCGCTTGTGCGCGACGGAGTGTCGTCGGGATAGCACAGGACGCTGGTCAACGCCCGGGGCGCGCAGAGGGCGTCGTCGGCGGGTGCGTCCATGCCGAGTTCCAGGCGGTGCCGGAGCAGGGGCGTGTCCGCGATATCGGCGATCAGGTCGCCACGCCAGTGGCCGAAATCCTCGCCGGTGCGGCCGATCTGGATGCGCTCGCGCAGGCGCAGGCGGGCATTCGGGGCCAGCAGGACGGTGCCGGCGGATTCGTGTGCGGCCCCGCCCGCGACGATCGTCGGTTCCGGGTCGAAGTCCAGCTCGGCCTGCTCACCGACCGCGAAATGCCAGTGCGCGTGCGAGATTCGCGTCGTGCGGCCGGGCAGGACGATCGTCGCTGCCACCGAGCGCACGCGCAGGCGGGCGCCCGGTTCGACCACTATCGTGATATCGAGCCGGTCGCCGCCCAATGGTGTTGCGGCCGTGCCGATCAGGTGGACCGTGTCGGGGCCGGTGTGCCGTGCGGCCAGCCCGCCCGTGGCGTGGATCCGCGGCAGGACGCCGGGGCGGGCGACGATGCGTAGGTCAGTGTCCAATGGTCGAACCCGCGGCCGCGCGCAGCTGCTCGCGCACCCAGGCCAGCACGGGGGACGCGGCCGGATCCTCTGTGAGCGAGGTGAACACGAACGGGCGGCCCTGGCGGACCTTTGCCGAATCGCGATCCATCACGGCCAGATCCGCGCCGACCATCGGGGCCAGATCGGTCTTGTTGATCACCAGCAGATCCGAATACGTGACGCCCGGGCCGCCCTTGCGCGGCACCTTGTCACCGCCCGCGACGTCGACCACGAAGATCTGCGCGTCGATCAGGCCGGAGGAGAAGGTGGCGGTCAGATTGTCGCCGCCCGATTCGACAAGGATCAGGTCCAGCGGCGGATTGGCATCGATCAGGTCGTCGATGGCATCGAGGTTGGCGGTGATGTCGTCGCGGATCGCGGTGTGCGGGCAGCCTCCGGTCTGCACCGCGGTGATCCGCTCGTCCGGCAACACGGCGTGGCGACGCAGGAAGTCGGCGTCCTCGGTGGTGTAGATGTCGTTGGTCAGCACCGCCAGCGACAGCTCGTCGCGCAGCTGGCGGCACAGTGCGGCGGTCAGCGCGGTCTTGCCGGACCCCACCGGGCCGCCGATGCCGATCCGCAGCGGCTCGCCCGCTGTGCGCGTGCGCTTGGGGCGGTCGTGGCCGTGATCGTGCGGTTCACCGTCGATCAGATGTGGGGGCATATCGGTAACTCCTCTCGCCCGGTCATCCTGCCCGATCCGCATGACGGGCCTGTTACCCGACCGCATCGACGAGTCGGTTGCTAGGACGCGAACAGCGGCATTTCACGGTCGGGATGGCGCTGGGCGAGCAGGTCCTGCAGCGGATCGGACAGCGCGGCCGGGCCGCGCACCGCCGCGGCGGCGGTGGCGTCGCACAGCTCCGCGAGCCGTATGGTGCACGCGGCGACCGCTGCCGGATCCAGGGCCAGCAGGCGCTGTGCGGCCGTCGCGGCGCCGGTCATCGTGGTGTAGACGACGACCGCCGCGATCTCCCGTGGGCTCACAGCCGCGGCGATCCCGACCATCCCGAATACGGTCGACTGATGCGGACGCGATCGCAACGCGGCCCAATCATGCTGCGGCCATACCTGTTTCGCCAGTCGCAGCAGGCCCCGGCCCTGCGCTCGCGAGGCAGCCCGCGCCGCCGGTGCGGGGGTGCGCGCATCGGCCTCGGCCTCCGCCCGCGCGGGTTCCAGCTCCCCCGCGCAGACCGCCGCCGCCAGCGACGCCGCCACCAGCCCCGAGGTGCGAATCCGCCGCCGCAGATACAGCTCCACCGACGCCACATCGCGCACCAGCCCGGAGGTCACCGCCTCCTCGACACCGCCGGAATGCACGTGCCCGCCGATCGGCAGCCTCGAATCGGCCAGGGTCAGCAGGGTCGCGATACTCATTCGCGCATGTCCGGGTCTTGCATGCGTCCGAGCATAACCGCCTGCTCAGCGGCGAAAGGTCCGCGACATGAAGCGCTGCGCGGAACCGCGCGTGATATCCGACCACGCCTGCACCGGCCCGCTCCACCACGGCGAGATCTCCACCGGCTTCGCGACGACGGCATGGCAGACCACGTCGGCCGCCTCCTCGGCGGTCAGGCCGGGCATGTTGCCGAAGTTCGTGGGCGCGCTCATCCGGGTGTGCACCAGCGGCATGTACACCGAGGTGGTGGTGACGTTGTCACTGGCGATCTCGGTGGCGACGGTGCGCAGCCACACGTCGAAGGCACTCTTGGACGCGGCGTACGCCGACCAGCCCGGGGCCGGCGGCATCCGCAGGCCCCAGGTGGAGATGTTCACGATGTGGCCCGCACGACGCTCCTGCATGCTGGGCAGCAGGGTGAGCAGCAGCCGGACCGGGCCCAGGTAGTTGATGTCGATGGTGCGGGTGAAGTCGTGGAAGCGGTCGTAGGACCGGTCGATCGCGCGGCGAATGGACCTGCCCGCGTTGTTGATCACGATATCGACGTGTCCGTGCGCGGCGAGCAGGTCGCGCCCGAGCCGATCGGTGGCCTCCATGTCGGTGAGGTCGGCACGGTAGACGTGCGCGACACCCCCGGCATCCGCGATCTCCGCGGCCACGGACTCCAGCTCCTGCATCGACCGCGCCACCAGCAGCACGGTCGCCCCGGCCGCGGCGAGCTTGAAGCACCGTCTCGCGCCCGATCCCGTGCGAGGCACCCGTGACGAGCACGACCTTCCCCGACACCGCCTCGCGCAGGGCGTGCTCGCGCGGGCGGAAGGTGGGATACAACAGCCGTGTCGCAACCCGCTCGGCCAGCGGGCGTCCGTTGCCGGACGGTGTCTCGGTCACGACTCCACCTCGCTGGCGCTCGGCTCCGTCGCGCCCGACGCGGACTGCACCCATGGTTCGCTCCGCTGCGCTCCACTCACGACTCCACCTCGCTGGCGCTCGGCTCCGTCGCGCCCGACGCGGACTGCACCCATGGTTCGCTCCGCTGCGCTCCACTCACGACTCGACTCTATGCGCAGGCGGTGATCTTCGCGCCCGAAAAGTGGAGTAGATCCCGCCTCCCGAGGCCCGGCTCCGGCTGCGGCACACCGTGATCACCACCGCCCGCGGCCTGTCCCCGCCAATCGGCGGAGTCCGCGGGTCTTCGACGATCTCCCAGCAGCCCGCCTACGACCTCGTGACACCGCGGTCCGCTGTGCTGGTCTGCGGCGTGTGGGCCGCCCGACGCCGCCCCGCGAACACCGCGATCACCGCCATGATCGCCATCAGACCCGCGCCGGTGGCCGTCGCGACATGCAACCCGTGGACGAACGACGAGCGTGCGGCGTGCGCGAGGGCCGTATCGCCGCCGGCGTGCAGCAGCGTCTCCCCCAGCGTCGGCGCGTAGTGCCCGCCGGACCGGAACACCAGCGCCGCAAGCGATCCCAGCAGTGCCAGGCCCAGGCCGTTGCCCAGTTCGAAACTGGTCTCGGAGATGCCGACGGCCGACCCGGCCCGCTCGGGCGGCACCGAGGACACCGAGACCTCCGACACGAGGGTGAACATGATGCCGTAGCCCATCCCCGCGATTGTGGAACCCGCGATGTACCAGCCGATTCCGCCGTCGACGCCGAGTCCGACGAGCATCAGGGTGCCCGCGGCCGTCGCGCTCAGCGCGGTCACGAACGCGGCGCGCGTGCCGAGGCGCCGGGCCACCCGTGCGCCACCCATCGAGCAGGCGAAGACCGCTGCTGCGGCGGGGATACCCAGCACCGCCGCGGTGAGCACGTCCTTCCCGGCCACCGACTGCAGGTAGGTGCTGACGAGGTAGCTCGAACCCGCCAGCGCCATCATGCCGATCGTCGAGGTGCCGATCGCTACCGGAAACAGCCCGCGCCGGAACAGGCTCAGGTCCAGCAGCGGTTCGGCCAGGTGGCGCTGCCGTCGCACGAATGCCACCAGCACCACCAGCCCGAATACGCCGAGCACCACCGCGAGCGCGTCGATTCCCTCGGCCGCCATCCGTTTGATCGCATAGATCACCGGCAGGATTCCGGCGATGGACATCGCTACGCTCAGCAGATCCAGCGGCCCTCGCGCGGCCTCGCGATGTTCGGGCAGGACGAAAGGACCCAGCGCCAGCAGCACCAGCAGCACCGGCGTATTGATCAGAAAGACCGAGCCCCACCAGAATTGATGCAACAGCAGACCGCCGATCAGCGGCCCGGCCGCGGAGCCGCCGGCGAAGAAGGCCGTCCAGATGCCGATCGCGGCGGCGCGGCGGCGCGGATCGGGAAACAGGCTCGAGATCAGCGCCAGGCTCGAGGGCAGCAGCGTGGCCCCGCCGATCCCCATCAGCGCCCGCGCGGCGATCAGCACCGCCGCACTCGGGGCGAAGGCCGCCAGCACCGAGGCCAGCCCGAAGACGCTCGCCCCCGCCAGCAGGATGTTCCGCCTGCCGATCCGATCGCCCAGATTGCCCATCGTCACCAGCAGCCCGGCGAGCAGGAATCCGTAGATGTCCAGGATCCACAGCTGCTGGGTGGCATCGGGATCCAGGTGCACGGTCAGCGTCGGCATCGCCAGGTAGAGCACCGACATGTCCATCGACACCAGCAGCACCGGGAGGATCAGCACGGCAAGGCCCAGCCAGGCGCGCCGCGTAGTCGCGGGCACGCCGGTGTCGATATCGATCATCACCTATCCTTCGAGTCGTGCGTACGACGTACGCGGTAATCTGGGTACAGCGTACGCAGCCCGTCGGGAAAACGAAAGCGAGTTCATATGGGCACATCGCGCAGCGAGCCCGACACCAAACTCACCCGCGCCGCCATCGTCGACGCGGCGATCGCGCTGGCCGACGAGGCCGGGGTGGACGCGGTGTCGATGCGGCGCATCGCCGACCGGATGGGCGCGGGTGCGATGTCGCTGTACCGGCACGTCCCGAACAAAGACGCGCTGCTGGCCGAGATGACCGATGAGGTGGCCCGGCGCAATCCATATCCCGATCCGGAGCCGGGCTGGACCTGGCGCGACCGGGTGCGCATCGCCGCCGACATCGATTGGCGGCTGTACCAGGAGCATCCATGGGTGCTGTTCACATTCGCCGTGCCGAGGTACAACTTCGGCCCGTCCAGCCTGGCCTGCCTGGCGTGGCTGGTAGACGGATTCGGCGAGCTCACCGGCGATCCGCACGAGGCCACCCGGATGTCCCTGTCGGTGTGGAGCTACATCGCCGGCATCGCGCTGCAGCAGGTCAGCGCCTCGATGCTGGCGCGGCGGGACGGCGATCCGGAGGAGACCTCAGGATTGTCCGCGCTCTTGGAGGGCACGCCGCGGTGGCCCACGCCCACGGCCCTGGCCGCGCTCGAGGGCACCGGCCGCGGCGATCTGCTCGATCCCGCCCACCTGCTGCGCTCCGGCCTGGATGCCATGTGTGACGGTTTCGAATCGGGGCATTGATCGGTACCGACCGCCGAATTCGTGCGGGCTCGACGCGCCGCACGTGGAGTGTCACACAAAGGAGTTGATCGGCCCGCCCCGATTAATACGCGTGCGCGGCATCGTCTGCACCGACGCATCCCGTGCGGCCTCGCACAGTGCGCGGATCCGCACGCACCGCCGAGACTCCAGGAGTTGAGCTACGCCGACGGCGGCCATATCGTCGGCGTCCGCCGATACTTCACCCCGACATCGGCAGCAGCATCGAATTCGACTGTCGCGACACCTAACCCGGCACAGGCCGCCCAACCTCAGGAGATGCGGTGACCACCAAACGATCACCCAACCGCAGTCGGCGACGCTCGACCGCCCTGACCACCCTGTGCGTGGCGGTCGGACTCACAGCATGCTCGGCCCCGGCCCACGACTTCGGCGAGCACGACCACGGTCCGGGAATTCCAGCCGGGGCGAGGATCGGATCTCTGCCACCACTGCCGGCACCATGGAATTCTGCAACGCGGCGACCCGGCCGCAGTGGCAATCGCTGCGGTCCAAGCCGTCTTCGACTGGGATCCCGAACGAGGCGACCCCGGCCCGGAAATTGCGGCCCGGCGGGCAGCGCCCCTGTTCATGCTCCGGGCGGCTGCCCAGTACCAGCCGTATCCGATTCCTCGGGCCACCTGCCAGGAATGGATGGACGAACACGCCACAATTACCGCAGTCACGGCGATCAGCTCCGAAGAACATCCCGCCGACTCCACAGTTAGCTGGCAACGCAAGACCGCCACCACCCTGACCGTAACCGCACCAGCAAAGGCGTCAGCCACCTGGACCGTGGTCAGTCTTGTCACCGAGCAGAAGCAGCCATTGTGGACGACTTCAGCGCTTATTCATCTCGAATCCCACGACCAGGCTCGCGATCTTGATATCGGCGTAGGCGGGCAGGCGCCCAGGCGCGCAGCCCGGATTTCGGCTGACATAGGTCCTCCGCGATGTGGGCAGGATTGCCCTGGCCTGCGCGTTTGCGACCGGACAGCCTTGCATGTGCGGTAGCTGAATCGGTATCCCGATGAGACTCTGCATTCGAAGTTCTTCTCACTGACTGCTAGGAATGCGATGACCAACGCGACTCTGTCCCCGCCCGCCATCCATCGGTCCGTCGGGACCCGACTGCGTGGGGGCGGTGTGATCACCTCGGTGCAGGATATGGTGCGTGCGCTGCCTGCCCCGATCCTTCCGGGGGACACCGTGCGGGCCGCCACCGTGGGCGATCTCGCTTCCGTCCACGTCATCGATTCGCGCACTGTCGCCGTCGTGGCCCGCCGTGACCGCCATATTCAGCCGATCGTCGCAAGGATCGCCCAGCATCTGCCCGGCCTCGACGTCACCGTCATTCGCAGCGCGATCACCGTCTCCATCGCCTGACCCACCCCGGCCACCAGCAGGTTTGTGGAGGGATGCTCTGCTGAGCGTGGGGCGATGGAATGCTCATCGATTCGATCTCGAGCGTGTGTGAGTCGAGGTGCAGCAGCAGGGATCGCGGCGGCGCTCTTGCCCGGCCTGCCGGTTCACCTGCACAGCGAGGAATACCGCTGGATCACCGGCGGCGCGGTCGCTCCGGTCGGCGGCGTGCGCGACTCGCTGCGCGACCGCCCGCTCGAGCGGTTCGACCTCGACGGACCACCGGTGCTGACCTTTACCCCGCAGCCGCGACCTGTTCGGCGACGGCAGTGTGGTGCTTGTCGATCTGGCCGGTCACACCTGGCCCGCCACACAGTGACCATCGTCCCCACCCACGATCACGATGCGAGCAGCCGGTTCATCACCAACGGATCGATCCCACGTGATCGGTCGCCGAGGTTGCGTGTCCTGCGGTCAAGCCCAGCGCGGGACAGTCGTGAATATCATTGCTGCATGGTGTAATCGATCCTCCTGCACACATTCTGGCGCATCAGGACTCTCACAACCGATGGACCTGCTCACCGGGTTCCAGTCAACTGTACGAAGCGATGCAGTCAGCAGTGGTGAACATCGGATTCTGTTGTGCTGGATCAACTCTCGTGCCAACCCTACCGAACAACGCTGTGCCGGTGGGCCTATGTCTCGAGAAACGATCTGGTCGGCGATCCGACTCGCTCGGCTGAGGCCGAAAGACCGCTGTGGAGGCGCCGAATCCGATCAGTGGCCGGCGAGACCGACGAATGGCAACACCGTGGTACACGAAACCGGCTGCGGGTGTCCGGGATCCAGAGCATTGCGCACGACGGCGACTGCGACCGGATCGTAGGTGAGTTCGAGGTGATCGGTGTAGTCGGTCGGGCACAAGTCCTGCACGACGACATTGTGCGCGTTGGGTGCATCGTCGATCAGGCCGGTGGTGTATGGGGTCGCGATCTCGTCGTACTTGGTGACGATGGCGGTGAAACGCACTCGGGGCGCCACCCGTGGATCCGGGTTCAGGATGTGCAGAAACGGTGACCCGGGAGTGAGCGCGCAGGGGCCGCAGATCGAGGTCACCTGCTGGTGGGCGCCGACCACGTCCATCAGCGCTCCGCCCGCCGTGGCCGCACCACTGACGGTGGAACCGTGGAGTGAACCGGCCATACTGACGAGATCGGAGACCTTCGGCGCACCGCCCAGATGGTTGAGGTAGTAGAAGGCGACGGCGCCGCCGTTGGAATGTCCCACCAGCGAGACCTGGTCGGCGCCGGTGGCCGCGCGGACCCGGTCGATGAAGGCGGCGACCTGGTGCGCGCTGTCCTCGATCGGGGTGAGGGAACCGAATACCGGTCCGAGGAAGCTGGTGCCGTAGGTCAGGCTGAATACGCAGTACCCCTCCCGGGCCAGCACCGGCGACATCGTGTTCCAGGTGAGGGTCTGATTGCTGAAGCCATGTATCAGCACGACGGGATGCGGATGGCCCGGGCCGGGCCGACAGGCCCAGTTGTTCGCGGCGGGTGGCGCCTGGCCGGGATCGGCGGCCTGTGCGGCCGCCGCGCTGGGGTAGCTGTAGGTCGGATCGGGCCCCAGGGCGGGTGCGGCGGTCGCGGTGCCGGCCGCGATTGCCGTCAACGCTGTGGCAACGGCAGTGCCCAGTCTCGCCAAATACATCGTTGGTCTCCATGTCGAGAGGTTCGTCGGCTATCCTGTAACCTATGACCGACCGGTCGGTCACAGGTTAGCGGGTGGACAGTGCCCGCGAAAGAGGAAGTGAGAATCCACCTTGCCGCGTTCAGCCGAGCCAGGTCGCAATGCCCTGCTGGCAGCGGGAGTCGATGTCGCGGAGCGGGAAGGGCTGCGCGGACTGTCGGTGAATGCGGTGGTGGCCGCGGCAGGGATGGCGAAAGGCAGCTTCTACCACCACTTTGCGAATCGGCGCGGGTATGTCGTCGCACTGCACGGCGCCTATCACGAGCAGTTGACCCAGGTGATCACCGCTGCGATCGCGGAGCTCGAGCCGGGGGCACGGCGGCTGCGGGTAGGGATGGCGGCCTACCTCGATGCCTGTCTGCACACTCGGGGGACGAAAGCCTTTCTCGCGCAATCACGCACGGACACCGATCTGATCGACGAGGTGGATGCCCGGAACCGGGTCTTCGCCACGCTGATCGAACCGGACGTGGCCTCGCTCGGCTGGACCGATCCCGCGGCTGTCGCACACCTGGTGATCGCGATGGTGGCCGAGGTTGCGCTGGCCGAACTCTATTCCGGCGGGCGGCGGGACGAGCTGCGGGCGGCCGCCATGGCACTGCTCCAACGCCGACCCTGAGTGCCGGACTATCGTCATTGACCCGAGGTAAACCGTCACAGCCCACCGCGGCAGATCCGAGCACAACCTACACACCGCGCTGCGATCGCTGTTCCGCGGACTCAAACGCGAGAAGAGAATCTTCACCGACCCCGCCCGCGGCCTCGTGCGCCACTACGCACGCCACCTTCCCAGACCACTGCCCACCGACCGGCTCCGCCGCCTGCTCGACCCCCTCGACCATCCCCGCGACAAGCTCGCCGTCGCCCTGGTCGCAATCCACGCCCTCGGTGTCGACGAACTGCGCAATCTCCACCTCGATGACCTCGACCGCAGCGCCGGCACCCTCACCATCGCGCGAGCCCACACCCACCGCATCATCCTGGACGAAACGCTGATGACCCTTGCCTACCACTGGCTTACCTATCGAGCCCGGCGTTGGCCGGCCACCAGCAACCGTCACTTGTTCGTCAGCGACTACACCGTCAAGGGCGACGCACCGATGAGCCGATACGGCTGGTTGGCGTGTGGTGCTCGATCCCACGGTGGAGATCCGCCACCGCGAGGGCGGCTCGACACGCCACGCGCCGTTCCGGAAGGTCCGCAACCATCACCGCAGTGCGCTGCGGTTCTACATCGACTACAACCGAGGCCGCCCGTGGATCGTGCTGACCCCGGTTGTCGCGGCGGGATTGGTTCTGCGCGGCGCGGTCTCGGTGCTGCGTACTGCGATATCGCAGCGCCGGGACTGACAGCTTCCCCATGCCGCGCACAGTGCGAGCGCAACGCGTTTGGGTTCGATGATGTGTGCTGGTCGATCAGGGCCCATCCGAGCACCCAGTGCAGGATCTCCTCGTGATGGCTCGCGGTGGGCCGACGGTCCCAGGTGGGTAGGTCGCGGATCGCGACCGACTGCGGCGTTCTTCCTGGAGCAGGCGGGGGTGGGTACGCAGGAGTTGACGGACCATCCTGTCGGGCAGATACCCTGACCTCGAGCAAGGGCCGGCCGAGGTGGATGATTCGCGGATATCCCTGTGCCTCAGTGTATTTGGGTGGTTAAGTGATTAAGCTGGCCAAGGCCATGACTGGCATGGTGTGCGGGGGTCGTTGCGATGTAGCGTGGCGATCCATCCGTCCGAGGTGCCGTCTGGGTGGACGCACAGCTTGCGAACGCAGCCCTCGAGCCGGAAGCCGTTCCGCCAGGCCGTCTTTGCCGAGGCCCAGTTGCCGACTACGGCAACTGGTCGAGGGTAGATATTCGAACCCTGCAGTATTCCCCTCCGATTCGGGCTGGGGCTCGGGCTCAGAAGGGAGTGTCTGGCGCGTCGGTTTCGCCGGAGGAGGCTGGGACAGAAAGGGCTCTCGTGGCATATCGCGGAGAGTAGGGGTGTCCAGGTGTCGATCTCATGACGGGGCATTTGGGCGGCGTGTTCGCCGAACAGCGTTGATGTGCCGTCGTCGCTGATGAGGAAGGTCGCGCTATTGTCTTCCTGCTTGACGAGCAGTTTCGAACCGCGCGCCATGCGGCTATGAGAGTGCGGTAACGAGTGCTCGCTCGAAGAGTTGGGCCGAGTCTATTCGGAGCCTTGTTCCTCGCGAGCAGCGTTATAGATCTGCCCCATCTTCGAGATCTGCCCCATCTTCGTCAGAGATGCTGATCCCTTGCCAAAAGTTCACACGCACCCCCCGCGCGGTCGGTGTCGTGTCTACTACATAGTGAGCGACCACGCTGCCGTTGACGTCCTCTACCTCGATGACGCTCGGGATAACGGACCCGCCGGTGGCGACGAAGACCGGTTTGCCGTCGCGGTAGTGCACCGACAGCGTGGCCGCGGTCTCCGGTTCTGGTTCGGTCGGGGATACGTCGACTATCTGCATGGTGGGGTTCTCCGGTCCCGGTTTCCGTTCGGCCATCACATGCCTCCCGCGTAGATCGAACGACGATCAACAGGGTATTGCAGGGCGAATTACCTTGTGCAGCAATGGATTAATTCGGGCGGACGTCCGGTTTTCGGCATGAGCGCTCACCCGTTGCAGCTGTGGCCAGCGCACGAGTGCAGCGTGTACGGCCTGACTCCCGACGACGGAGCCCAGCATCCGTCTGCGCTGGTTGTGCCATCGCCGACTTCCGCCACCGACAGCGAGCGACGACAGCCACGAGCCCATTCAAAAGCTTGTGCACGACATAAAGCCGGTAAGCGCGCGGCAGGTGATGCCCAAGGCATGACCTGCGGGTTCGGTGAATCGTTGACGATCGACGCGCGTCATGGCACAAGACCGCTACTACCAAGCTCTTTGGGTTTGACAGCCCAAAAAAAGCACGTAAAGTGGGCTGCGAAACCCAATCGAGGAGAGTATCTCATGACGGTGCAGAACGAGTCCGACGCGCGTGACGGCACGCTCATGCAGGCATCAGGCACCGGCGCCCCCGCGTCCAGGCCAGCGCCGAACACACCTGGAAATCCCCAAGAAGGACACCCCCGCCGCTGGGCGATCATGGGCGTGCTGAGCACGGTCGCATCCATGGCCCTGCTCGACTTCTTCGTCGTGAACGTCTCCCTGGACGGAATGAGCCACTCCTACCCGGGATCGGGCATATCCGCCCTCTCCTGGGTGCTCAACGCCTACGCGATCGTTTTCGCCGCCGCCCTCGTCCCGGCCGGGCGAATCGCGGACCTCTGGGGACGCAAACGGGTCCTGCTTACCGGGATCGCCGTGTTCACCGCCGCATCCGTCCTCGCCGCCGCCGCACCCGACCTCGCAGTACTGATCATCGCCAGAGCCATCCAGGCGGTCGGTGCGGCGATGATCGTCCCAACCACCCTCGGCCTGCTGCTGCCCTCGTTCAACAAGCGCCAGCACACCCTGGTCGTCGGACTGTGGGCGGGCACCGGAGGCGTGGCCGCCTCCGCCGGACCGCCCATCGGCGGCCTGCTGGTGAGCATCTCGTGGCGGTGGATCTTCCTGATCAACCTGCCGATCGGCATCGCCACGATCATTGCCGGCGCCATCCTGCTGCCCGAGATCCGGCAGCCCAAGGGAACCCGGCTGCCCGACCCCGCCTCCGTGATCGGCCTGTTCGCCGCGGTCGGCCTGCTGATCCTGGCCACCGTCCAGGGGCCCGCATGGGGCTGGGGCAACTCACGCACGATCGGCCTGTTCATCGCCGCGGCCGTCGCCGCCGTAGCGACCCTCCAGCGCACGCTGCGGGCCGCCTCGCCGGTGATCGAGAAGCGGCTGTTCGAAAGCCGCATCTTCACCGCCTCCGCCGTCGGTCTGATCCTGTTCTCCACCGGCTTTTCGATCTTCCTGCTCGGCGGCGCGCTGTTCATGCAGAACATCTGGCACTACTCCGCGCTGCGCGCCGGCAGCGGGATCGCCCCCGCCCCTGTCGTCTCGATCGTCTTCGCCGTCCTGGCCGGACCGATCAACAAGCGCTTCGGACGCGTGCTGCCGACCGTGACCGGAACGCTCGCGATGACAGTTGCCGCCGTCATCTGGCTGCTCACCGTGAACACCGGCTCCGACTACTGGACCAGCCTGTTCCCGGGGCTGATCGCCATGGGCATCGCTGGCGGGCTCACCTGGGCCTCGATGTACGCCGCGGCCGGAACCCTTCCGCCGGACCGCGCCACCACCGGCAGCGCTGTGCTCAACATGGGCCGCCAAATCGGTGCCGCCATCGGCATCGCCCTGCTGGTCGTCCTGACCGTAGGTGGCGACCCCATCGCCGACTACCACCACGCCTGGATCCTGCAGGCAGCCCTCGGGGTCCTGGCCGCCGGCACGATCATCGCCTTCGGCCGCCAGAAGAAGGCTCGAGGGTGGTAAGCCTCTACTGGGGATGGGTGGGGTTCAACAAGCTCCACAACGCCATCAACAAGGCCCGCCCGGCGGAGTTTCCCGAGATATCCGCGGCACTGGCAACGCTGCGCGAACTCGCCGCGATCCTGCCCGACCGTGCTCAGCCTCGGCGCAGCTCGGCGCCCCCCGATCGGACCCCGAGTCGGCGGGCGCAGCAGCGCTCAGCGTCAACATCACCAGCAGCAGCCAGCAAAAAACGCGCCGGACCGCCCGTCGCGTCCACATGCTGGACAGGGATCGGACCGACGGGTAACGCCCCCTGCTCATATCGGCACAGGTCACTCCTGCACCGGGGCAGGTGGTGCGTGCCGTGAGCTCTGTTGCGAGGCCTCGACGCCCAGGTCGGGGCTTTCTCGCATTCGGCGCGGTCGAAGTCATGCCGGCAGGTCTGCGTTGACCGCTTCCGGAAGTCGTGCGGCGCTCAGCCCCGACATAGGGTGGTCTCGTGCCGGAGCTAACGTTGAGGAAGCCGCCGAGGTGACCCCGGCTTGGCGCTCAGGCCCAGGCAGTACGCGGCTGCAGCGGGGACAGCCGGGCACGGTTGGGGACCGATGGTCCCGTCCGATCCTGCCCCGGCGCGCTGAGGGCCGTCGGGTATCCACGCTCGAGGAGGACGGTCATGGCGAATCCGGATATGTACGAGCGGTTCCTCGACCTGCACCTGCGTGAGGGCGGGTTCGTGATGCCCAACGCCTGGGACGGGCTGTCCGCGCTGCTGCTCGAGGCCGCCGGTTTCGAGGCTATCGGTACTTCCTCGGCGGCGCTTGCCTCGGCGCTCGGGCGGCTCGATGGGCGACACGCGGTCAGCCTCGAGGAGCACCTCGAGCACGCCCGCCTGCTCGGCCGGCTCAGCGCGCTGCCGATCAACGGGGACTTCGAAGACGGCTACGGCGAGCGTCCGGCTGATGTAGCGGCGACCGTGAAGGCCGCGATCGAGGCCGGGCTGGCCGGAATCGGCATCGAGGACACCTCTGGTAACCCCGACTCTCCCATCCGCGAGTTCGACGACGCCGTCGCCCGCGTGCGCGCCGCCGCCGAAGTGGCCAAGGGCCGGATCATGCTGACCGGCCGCACCGACAACTTCATCCAGGGTCGCCCCGACCTCGAGGACACGATCCGGCGGCTGACCGCGTTCGCCGAAGCCGGCGCCGACGTGCTCTACGCCCCCTACCCGCCCAACATGGACTCCGTGGTCGCCATCGTGAAGGCCGTCGCCCCGAAACCGGTCAACGTGGTCGTGAGCCCGGCCGATGGACCGGTCACCGTCGCCGAACTCCAGCGTGCGGGAGTCGTGCGCATCAGCACGGGCGCCGCCCTCTACACCCGGGTCATGGGCGCGCTCCAGCAAGCCGCCACCCAACTCGCCCATGGCGATATTGGAGCAGCCACCGACGGAATGTCCTTCAGCCAGGCCCACCAGCTGATCGCAGACGCACAAGGGGATGGGGAATGAGCGACGAGCCGGACATCGAAACCAACTGAGCGCCCGCTAGCTCCATCCGGATCAGTACAGGTACATCGCCGGCTGCGGGCAGATCCTGGCGCACGGCTTCACCGCAGCCCTGCCCGAGTTCCCGCTGTGCGACGAGAATGCAGTTCCAAGAGGTGATCGCGACCGGTCGTTCATCGACTCGGCGGCGCACCACGCGCGCATCCGCCTCCTCGGCGACCCCGACCGACGCTTCGGCCCAGGCCCAATCCCGCCGCGATCTCGCGCCGCTGCCGCAGGTCCTTGTCCCTGGCCGAACCCACCAGGTCCTTGCTGAACAGGTGGGTCGAGGCGAACCGGGATACGACGACCGTCGACTTGCCCGAGGCCTGCAAGCCGACGAGGACCGCGAGTTCCAGTTCCATGCGGCAAGTCTGTCGCGCGCCAAGCGATCCTGCGGCCAGGCTCGCAAACCTGGCGTGTGCGCTCGAGCCCGGGTATGTGCGCGAATTCCGGTGGGATGCGGCCTTACGCAGACTTCTTGCGGGCGGCGAAGGATGCCACGTAGGCGAGGGCGCCGTTGAGCGCATTGCGCAGCGGGGTGACGTCGTTGGCCGCCTGCGTCAGCAGCATGCCTCCCTGGAAGGCCGCCATGAGCACGTCGGCCAGCTGGTCGGGGTCCGCGGTGCGGCGCAGCTCCCCCCGCTCACGCATGGCGCTCAGGCCGCGACGGAACAGGTCCTCCCACAGCTGGAAGCCCTCGTCTATCTCCTCCCTGGTATCCGGATCGGTCTTAAGGATCTCTCCGGCCAAAGACCCATAGCTGCAGCCGCCTCGGCACACCTCCTCCCGCTCGATATAGGAGTCGGCCCACAAGCGCAGGGATGCGAAGGAGTCGAGCCCGCCGAGCTGCGGGATCTTATGAAGGTCGATGATGCGGTCGGCCCGCCACGCGATCACGGCACGCACGAGGCTCTCCCTGTCGCCGAAGTAGTGCGAGAGCTGGGACCCGCTCACACCGGCCGCCTTGCGCACGTCCTCGTTGCTCACGCCGTGCACGCCGTGCTCGTAGATCAGCTCGGCGGCTGCCTCGACGATCCGCGTCCTGGTCGCCAGGCCCTTCGGCGTCAGTTTCGACATCGCCTCGATAGTGCTCGTCATACCAGCTATGCTACTCCCAGAATTGGGCTTGAAAACCCATAAATCTTGGCGTCTACTAGGCGGCACGGCCCAAAAAAATGGGTCTTCCAGCTCAAATCTCGATGCGAGGAGCGCGACCGATGACCCGCTCCGAATCGAAACCGTTCGATGTGGGCGTTCCGCTCTCGTGCCGCATAGGCCGGTCGATCATCGGAACCACAGAGTCCCAGGCCGAGGCATGGCACCACACCGTTTGGCCGATTGATCTGCGTATCCGGTGTGAGACGGTCATTGCGGCTTGAGCGCCGCGTCGAACACAGTGCCTACAACAGGGCAGTTCAGGAGACGAGCCGCATGAACATCCCCCAACCCGCGAACGAAGCCATCCCCCAACCCTCGAACGAAGCCATCGCCCGGCCGGGCGGTCGCGGCACCAAGGCCACACATGAGGCGGAGCAATCGCGGCCTGGACCGACGGAGCGTGCCCATACGGCCCGGACTCTCCTCGAATCCACCGCTCTCACTTTGCCCGATGTCGCGGCGCTCGCGGGATTCTCCGGAAGACGGGCCATGGCCTCGTCCCTGACAGCCACGTTCGGGGCGGCCCCACGGGTCCTTCGAGCTCAGGCTCGAACCAGCGGAACCTCCGCGATGCCTGGCGAGGTGACGGTACGCCTGGGCTTTACCGCCCCCATGGATTTCGCCCACACGCTGGCATACCTGCGGCTTCGAACCGTTCCGGCATTCGAGAGCATCACCGACACCGCGTATACGCGTACGATGCACACCGCCGGCGGCCCGGTGCGCTTCACACTATGGGACGCAGGCGATGCGATCGAATGCCACCTCGAACTGCGAGACACACGCGACATCGAGGTGGCTTTGCGCCGGATCAGGTTCCTGCTCGACCTCGACGCGGACCCGGTCGCCATCGATGCGCTGCTGAGCAGCGATCCTGCGGTGGCCGCATTAGTCCTCAAACGTCCGGGCCTACGATCGCCGGGCGCCGTCGACGGCTTCGAGATCGCCGTGCGGGGCATCATCGGACAGCAGATCTCCGTTCAGGCCGCACGCATGCGCCTGAATCAGATCGTGACCGACTACGGGTCGGACGCCATGCCGGATGGTCTCGCCAAACTGTTCCCGACACCCGCACAGTTCGCCGCCATCAACCCCGAGGCGTTGGCGATGCCCCGCTCGCGGGCACGCTCCCTGATCGCGCTCGCCGAGACGTGCGCGTCGGGAGGCTTGACGCTCGGGCCCGAGGCCGACCGCGACGCCGAACACGCAATCCTGCTGGCACTGCACGGCATCGGGCCCTGGACCGCCGAATACATCCGGATGCGCGCCATGGGCGATCCCGACATCCTGCTCACCACAGATCTCGGGCTGCTACGCGCCGCGCAGAAGCGCGGCATAAGCCTCGAGCAGCGCCGCGCCGACATCTCACCCTGGCGCTCCTACCTGTCCAACCACCTGTGGGCCGCGCACCCACCGCCCCCCGGCTCGCCGCACAGCCCCCCGACGACCGAGGCAGCCAGGCGTAGCCCCACCGGGGTTCGTACCGAGAGGACATCAGAACCATGCCTTACCGCAACCGGGTGACCCCCCTGGGAGAGATCACCGCCATACCGCTACGCGGCGCCTGGACCGGCAATCGCGGGATCATCCACAAAGGGCACGAGATCGTGCGCCTGCACGGCGGGGACCTCTGGATAACCTGCGGGCTGGAGTTCAACGGCCGCCACGTGGAGCAGTGGAAACCGCACCGCCGGACTTGGTTGTTCTTCTACGACGAGGCCGTCTCGTTCGCCGCCGGTCATCGCCCGTGCGGAGAGTGCCGCCACCGCGACTACACGGCCTTCAAAAACGCCTGGCCGCGAGAGAGCGGCGACGAGGGACCGCCGAGCGCACGGCAGATGAACCGGCGCCTGCACGCCGAACGCATGATCAAGGGCACCCGGCGGCGGCGCCTTCACGACCTGGAATGGCACACGCTTCCGAACGGGGCCTTCGTCCTGCACGACAGGACACCGGCACTGGTGCTGGACTCGGAGCTAATCGAGTGGACCGAACGCGGCTACGAGAACCGCTGGCCTCGCCCCGCGCGCGGACAGGCCGAGGTCATCACCCCGCCCGCGATCCTCGCGATCCTGCGCGCGGGCTACCGCGCCCAGATCGACGAGTCGGCCGTCTCTCGCTAAGGACCACCCTGCACTCCAGGCCCGGCCCGGCGCAAGACCGCTACTACCAAGCCTTTCACCTGCACCGTCACAGTCGGCGCATGCGCTTGACACTCCTCAGCATCCTCCAAGTTTTTTGGGTTTGACAGACCAAAAAAATCCATTAGAATGGGTCGTGTAACCCAATTATGGAGAGCATCTCATGACGGTACAGAACGAGTCCGAAGCGCGTGACGGGATGCTCATGCAGCCACCAGACACCGGCGCCCCCGCGCCCAGGCCGCCGCCGAACACGATCCGGCGATAACGAACACATCAGGGCGCCCGCTGCTGCAGGCGGTGGGCGCCCTGGCGCTACCCCCAACGAGTGGCCCGGCACGTTCACTACATATTCTTCCAGATCACATGTTCTTCCAGATCCTGGACGCAGTCGCCGAATTCGAGCACGCCCTCACGGGGTTCCGATAGTAATCGACGAGAATCCAACGAAGTTCGGCATATCCCCCGGTAGGGATGATTTATCGGTGACACCTCTTTGAATCCGGGTGTCACCGCCGACAGCACCTTCAGCTCCGGTTATTCTGACATCCGCCCGATTTTCGGCGAGTACTACGGCGACCCCAAGCGCGAAGAGTGGACCGGCGCGGCAGATCCGAACCGGCCCGACTGGTACGCGGAGTACATGGTGGCCGAAGAGGCCGAGACGGAGCTCTTCAATGAATCTGTATGACACCGACGGCGAAACCGATATTATATGTTTGCTGGGGCGCGGCAGTTGCATGCTGGTCTACATACACATGTGAATCGCGTACTCCGTTCCGAAGTGCGAAGCGAATTTTCGAAGAGAGCAGGTATCTATGCCTGAGACAAAAGAATTCGACGTTGCCATCATCGGCGGCGGCACAGGTGGTGCGCATGTTGCGCCCTATCTTGCGGCCGAAGGGCTCAAGGTCGCTTTGGTTGAGGATCGCCTCATTGGCGGCGAATGCCATTACTGGGCATGCAATCCGACGAAAACACTGCTTCGTCCGATTGAGGTCTTTGCCTTAGCGAAAGCCGTTCCAGGCGTGCGCGAGACGGTGAAAAGCGATCAGCCGGACATAGCTGCGGTTTTCGCTAAGCGAGACGAAATCATCAACCATCTCTCCGATGACGCGGCCGTGGCCGCATTCAAGCAGGCCGGCATCGAAGTAATCCATGCTCACGGGCGGCTATCGGGGGAACGGCAGGTCACGCTGACGTACGCCGATGGTCATGAGGACTCCCTCCATGCCAGGCATGCGGTCGTTCTTGTGACCGGCACCCGCCCCGCTATTCCCGACATACCAGGCCTGGCCAGCGTACAGCCGTGGACCAATCGCGATCTATCGGTCATGACGCACGTACCGCCACGCACTCTGGTGGTCGGCGGCGGTGTCGTCGGCGTGGAATTCGCGACCATCCTGGCCGGCTTGGGCTCCGATGTCACCCTATTGGTGCGCGGAAATACCCTACTGCATAACTCTGAACCCGTCGCCGCCGAAATGGTCGCTGAATCTCTGCGCCGCAAGGGTGTAAAGATTCATTTCGGGACTCAGTTGTCGGCGGCATCACGCCCCGTCGTCGACGGAGCCGTCACCGCCACCTTCGGCGATCAGCGCATCGAAGTCGACGAAATCGTGATGGCCACTGGACGGTTGGTCAACACCGGCGGCCTCGGCCTGGACACGGTAGGGCTGCGCGACGGTGACTTCGTGCAGGTCGACAACCATCTGCAGACCATCGGAGTCGACGGCGACTGGCTGTACGCAATGGGTGACACCACCGGGCGCGCAATGCTGTCCCATATCTCTCAGTACCACGCCGTGATCGTCGCCGACGTGATTGCTGCCCGTGCCCGAGGCCGCGAGCTCGGCAACGACGAGTTGATCGCCCGTGACGCGAGCAACCTTCCACAGGTGATATTCACCGACCCACAGGTGGTCGAAGTGGGGCGCACGGAAAGCCAAGCCTGCGCAGACGGCTTCGCGGTCACTACGCGCCCCGCCCGATTCCCGGAGGCGGATCACACTCTCGCCCTACAACGCGATGGCTTCGATGCCTGGGCGAAACTTGTCATCGACGCAGACACCGACACACTGCTGGGCGCAACCTTCGTCGGGCCACAGTTCGCCGAACTAGTCCAGGCGGCCACCCTCGCCGTTGTCGCCAAGGTACCGGTGGATGTACTTCGCCATGTCGTGGCGCCGCATCCGTCGGTCAATCAGATATGGAACCCACTGCTCGCTAGGGAAAGGTAACAAGCATGGAACGGGAAATCATCCGGATCGAACCCATCGACAGCAATTTCGAGAAGTGGGGCGCGCCGGTGTCGACCTGCACCCGGGCCGGCAACATGGTGTTCGTCTCGGGCATGCCGCCTTTCGACCCCGACACCGGGGAAATCCTCGCGAACGCGCCGTTCGAACACCAGGTCGAGCTCATCCTCACCCAGGTGAAGAAGGCGCTCGAGGCCGCCGGCTCGGACCTCGACCATGTGCTGAAATGCAACGTGATGTGCATCTCGGCCGACCGCTTCAACACTTTCAACAAGGTCTACAAGCGCTTCTTCCCGAAGAACCCGCCTGCCCGCATCTTCTTCTGCGTACCGGAGTGGACGGGCCCCTTCGACATCGAGGTCGACTGTATCGCCGTCACGAAGGACTGACCGCGTGGGCCGCCGAGCAGCGCGGGAAGCGCTGAGCGCAGGCGGGCCATGGCGAAGCCGAGGAAGCTCTGCGTCTTGAAGGGAAGCGTGTCCCGCCCCGCAGTGAAGTGTCGTGGCCGCGACTGCCGCGTCGGCGTCTCGGTCGCATAAAGGGGTCCCGGTAGTAATCGGGGTCGCCGTGGTACTCGCCGAAAATCGGGCGGATACCGGAGTAACCGTAGCTGAAGGTGCTGTCGGCGGTGTCGCCCGGATTCAAAGGGGCGTCACCGATAAATCATCCCTACCGGGGGGATATGCCGACCTTCGTTGGATTCTAGGCGGTTACACTACCTGAACCCCGTAGAGGTGCGGACGTCACCGAACGGTACGGCTCAGGCAACCGAAGTGCACCCGACTACCCGCTCGTCTGCATGAGCGCGCGTTCGCTTGACACGCCCAGACGGGGCGATACATGCCGTCAGTGACGTCAGATTTGGCCGATTCCAGTGGATCTGAGCTTGCCAGTGCCGCCGCGGGCAACGCCAGCCAGAACAGCCCGCAGCGACCAGGCGCCGGACGGCATGCCTAGCCAGAGGTTGAACTGCTGCTCGGTATTCCGAGAGGACCGCTAACGTGTTCGTCTGCCGACTGAGTGAACCGATCGACTACGTCGAGGGTTCGGCGCCACTTCACAAATGGATCGACGACAACCCCGATCACCTCACCTGGTCAGACCCTCACGAGGTGTTATCCCCGATTACCGTGTGGTTGCGGTTGCGTGGGATACGTTGGGGGGTTGTCCGTCAGCGAGCGCCTTTTTCGGTTGCTGTGGATATGGTGGTGGATTATTGATGAGTAAGGATGATCCGTTTCAGACGTTTCGTGACGAGTTTGTGCCGGTCGCGGACGAGTTGAGTGCAGCCGGTTTCGAGGATGCCGAAGAGGTCGGTCGGGGTGGTTTCGGGGTGGTGTATCGGTGTACGCAGGCCTCGTTGGATCGGACGGTGGCGGTGAAGGTATTGACCGCCGAGCTGGATCGGGAGAATCAGGCGCGGTTCGTGCGGGAGCAGCAGGTGATGGGCCGGTTGACTGGTCATCCGAATGTCGTCACGGTGTTGCAGGCGGGTACCACTGCGGGTGGGCGCCCGTTTCTGGTGATGCCGTATTACTCGTTGGGTTCTCTGGATGTGCGGATCCGTCGCTGGGGGCCGCTGGCGGTGGAGTCGGTGTTGTGGGTCGGGGTGAAGATCGCTGGGGCGCTGCAGAGCGCGCATCGGTTGCACATCGTGCATCGGGACGTGAAGCCGGGAAATATTCTGCTCACCGATTACGGTGAGCCGGCGTTGACGGATTTCGGTATCGCCCGCATTGCGGGTGGGTTCCGGACCGGGGCGGGGACGGTGACCGGGTCTCCGGCGTTTACCGCGCCGGAGGTGCTCGAGGGGCGGGTTCCGACTCCGGCGGCGGATGTGTATGGGTTGGGTGCGACGTTGTTTTGTGCGTTGACCGGGCATGCGGCGTTCGAGCGGCGTACTGGGGAGAACGTGGTGACCCAGTTTCTGCGGATCACCACCGAGCCGGTGCCGGATCTGCGTGACAGCGGTGTTACTGATGATGTGTCGGTGGTGGTGGTGGCGGCGATGAGCCGTGATCCGGGTGAGCGGCCGTCGGCGGAGGCATTGGGGGAGGCGATCCGGCAGGTGCAACGGCACCACGGGTTCGGTGTGGATGAGATGGCGTTGCAGGGTGAACCGGTCCCGCAGCGCCGCGACCACGAACCACAGACACGGGGATGGGACCCGCCACCGGTGGTGGTGGGTCGTGGTAGAGCGGGTAGCTTGCCGTTGGAGCTGACCAGTTTCGTGGGGCGGCGCACCGAGGTGGCGGAGGTGAAGAATCTGCTGGCCTCCTCGCGGCTGGTGACCCTGACCGGGGTCGGTGGGGTCGGCAAGACACGACTGGCGCTACGAGCCGCCGCGGCTGTGCGGCACGATGTCGACGACGAGATGTGGTTTGTCGACCTGGCCAATCTGTCGGATCCATCGCTGCTGATAGAGGTGGTTGCAGGCGCACTGGGCCTTCATGATCAGTCGACACGGCCATTGCACGAAGTCGTGATCAACTATCTGTCCGCCCGGCGGGCGCTGCTGGTCTTGGACAACTGCGAGCAGGTGGTGGTGGCCGTGGCGGAGTTGGTCGAAACACTGTTGCGGGCATGTCCGAACCTCCGGGTCCTGATCACCAGTCGGGAACTGTTGGATATCGCGGGGGAGGCGGTGCTGCATGTGCTGCCGCTGACGGTTCCGGATCCGGGCCGGGCACCATCGTTGCGGGGACTGCCGCGGTATGACGCGGTGACATTGTTCGCCGACCGCGCCGCCGCCGCGGTGAGCGGCTTCACCCTCGGCGAGAACAATGTAGCTACCGTGGCCCGCATCTGTGCCCGCCTGGATGGGTTGCCGCTGGCGATCGAGCTGGCGGCGGCGCGGATGCGGATGATGTCGCCGGAGCAGATCCTGGGGCGGCTCGACGATCGGTTCGCGTTGCTGACTCGAAGCAGCCGCACCGCGCCGACGCGGCAGCAGACACTGTGGTTGTGTATCGACTGGAGCTATGAGTTGTGCACTCCGGACGAGCAGCGGTTGTGGGCCCGTTTGTCGGTGTTCGTGGGCGGTTTCGAGCTCGAGGCCGCGGAGCAGGTGTGCGGATACTATATGGCGCCGGGCAGCGTGCTCGATGTCTTGTCTTCGCTGGTGGACAAGTCGGTCCTGATCCGGGAGGAATCCGATGCCGTCGTGCGGTTCCGGATGCTGGACACCGTGTGGGACTACGGTCGGCAGAAGTTGCAGGAGTCCGGCGAAGCCGATCTGCTACGGCGTCGGTACCGCGACTGGTATCAGCGGTTGGCGCTGGACGCCGAGGCCGAGTGGGTCAGTGATCGCCAGCTCGATTGGGTCGCGCGCCTGGAACGTGAGGAACCCAATTTGCGGGAGGCGCTCGAATGCAGCCTGGCAGAGGACACTGAGGGGGCGGCCGAAGCCGGACTGCGCACCGCCGGTGCGCTGTGGCTGTTCTGGACGTACTTTGGCCTGCTCGGAGAAGGCCGGCGTTGGATCGACCGCATCCTGGCCCACCCGAAGGTCTACTCGATACCCGACCGTGTCAAGGCGCTGCACACCGGCGCCGTGATGGCTGCAATCCAGGGTGACCTCGAAGCGGCAGCCGCCTTGGTGCAGCACGCACGCGCGCTCGCCGAGCAAGCTCCCACTCCGGAAATCCGAGCGCTGGTCGACTATGCCCAAGGCTATCTGGCGTTCTACGAGGGTGACCTCGCCTCGGCCTCGGCCGCCCTCGAACGCGTCATCGAGGTGTTCGGCGCGAATCCGCGAGAGTCTCGGTACGTCGGCGCTTTGATCACTCTCGGTTTGAACCATGCCATGCACGGCGACCCCGCGCGAGCGATCGAATATCACGGGAAAGTACTGGCGATCACCGAGAAATACGGCGAAACGGTGTTCCGGTCCACCGCGCTGTGGGCCCTGGGCACCGCGGTATGGAAGCAGGGCGACCGGCGACGGTCTCAAGAACTGCTCACCGAGGCGCTGCGCATCAACCGGCGGGTGCGCAGCGCTATGCTTGCCGCGCAGAGTCTCGAGGCGCTTGCCTGGATCGCTGCTGCCGATGGGGCTGCCGAGCACGCCGCCGTTCTGTTGGGAGCCGCGGGCGAACTGTGGCAGTCCACAGGTAACATCCTGTTCGGCGTCCCGGAGCTGTTGGCCTACCACGAGGAATGCCACCGGACGGTGCGTGCCGCCCTCGGCGCGCGCGGATTCGTGGCGGCTTTTCGGCGCGGCCAGGTGAAGGGCATGGATGCCGCGGTGGCCTATGCACTCGGGGAGCAGCCCACCCACGCCGCGCGCCCGTCGGGGGAGTTGACCAAACGCGAGCGGCAGGTCGCGGAACTGATCGCCCAAGGCCTGACCAACAAGCAGATCGCCGCGAAACTGGTGATCGCGCAACGTACCGCTGAGGGGCATACGGAACATATCCTGTCCAAGCTCGGATTCACCTCCCGCGCTCAGATCGTGGCCTGGGTCCTGGAAGACGCTGAGCAATTTAATGGCGCATAGCCTTGCCGTAGCGGACGTACTGCGGCTGGTACCCAGGCAGGGCCTCGGCAAAGTCGTGTTTCAGCAGGCCAATAGCAGTTCGACGGAGCGGTTGTAGTCGCGGGCATGGTGTCCCAGGGCGGCGGCGATGTTGGTGTGGCCGGCCAGGCGGAGCAGGCTCGTGAGGGTCTGACCAGGTGAGGTGATCGGGGTTGTCGTCGATCCATTTGTGAAGTGGCGCCAGGCCCTGGACGTAGTCGATCGGTTCGCTCAGTCGGCAGACGAACACGTCAGCGGTCCTCTCGAAATACCGGGCAGCAGTTCAACTTTGGCCAGGCATGCCGTCGGGTGCCTGCTCGGTCGTGGTGATGGTGCAGGCGAGGAATTGTGCCCAGCTTGTCTGGGCGTAGGCGGCCCATCGATGGGCGGAGGTCGGGCTGACGCCGAACATGTCGGTGACGACGATCGTGTCGAGGTCGGCGATGTTGGCCATCATTGCGGTGTTGCGGGCGGCGAGGCTGGGGAGGCCGAGCTTGTTGAGGGTGTCGCTCACTCCGTGGATGTTCCGGGGCCGACTGGGTGGACACCCCGGCAGGAGGTAGGGCGGTTGCGCTGCTGGGCGGGTGGTCGCCGGGGCGTGTTGGATCTGCTGTTCGATGAGTGCGGCCAGCGATGGCGGCATGACCACGGGGTGTTGGTCGATGATCAGGTAGGCGTTGGTGTCGTCGCGGGAGAACCGGTCGACGGTGAGTTCGAGAATGCGGGCGACGGGGAGGGCGTAGAGCCGGACCAGCGCTCCGATGATGCGGAACGGGAGTGGCAGGGTGTCGTCGGTCAGGCAGCGGCGAAGCTGCTCGGTGTGATCGGCTGTATTCTGAAACTGTTGTGGGAGTGAGGTTTTGATGCGTGGAATCTCGATATTGTTGGCGATCTGCATCGGCGTCACGGCCGTGGCGGTGACCGCGTCGACCTGATCGTCGGTCAGCGGAAGCGGCACGCGGGACGGCGCGGCACCCACGCGCAGGCGACGTGTCGGGTCGACGAAGACCAGTCGGTGCCGCTTGGCAAACCGGAACAGTGAGCGCAGCGCGACGAACGTTCCGACCCGTTTGTGCCCGGTCAGCCGGTTCAGCACTACGGACACGTCGGCCTGGGTGACCTCGCGCAGGTGCGATCGGGTGCTCGCCCACTCGGTCAATGGCGGATGTGCCCGGCTGAAGTAGGCGCGCAACGTCGCCTCCGCCCGAGGCCGCGCTCGT
Organism: Nocardia albiluteola; assembly: GCF_018860155.1. Taxonomy (GTDB): domain Bacteria; phylum Actinomycetota; class Actinomycetes; order Mycobacteriales; family Mycobacteriaceae; genus Nocardia; species Nocardia albiluteola. Next base: position 141,901 of record NZ_JAHKNI010000003.1, on the reverse strand, counting down.
TCCTCGCCTTCGTGCAGCACCAGCATCCAGGCCCGGACGTCGTCACGGAATCCCGGTGGGAGAGTGGCGGTTCGGCGGTCGATCCACTGCCGGGTCGGTGACTCGGTGTCGTCGACGAGCCGACCGCACTGTTCGAGCACCCGCGCCGCGATCCGGGACTGCCAGACGTTGCCCAGTTCGGCACGGACCTGGCTGAGCCGGATCGGCCTGTCTTCACCATTGGCCGCCAATACGCGCCGCAACTGGTCGCCCCGGCGTCGCAGCGTTTCGAGGCTCCAGCCGCCGACATGGGCCATATCGAACAGTCGTTCCAGGACTTCTTGCTCGGCTCTGTCGGTTGGTTCGCCGAAGATCTCGGCGAACCGGAGGCCGACGAGCGGACGGGGCCGACGTTGGCGTGCGTGAACCTGGCAGCCATAACAGGCGTCTTCCCTGTCAAGTCTGGGTGTGTTGCCGAACCGGGATGACGAGAGACCACCGCGGTGTGGCGACAGGTTTTAGTTGCCACTTGCAGGTTGTATCTGTCACCAGGTGAGCGGTCGGATCTGTCACCATGTGATCCGTGGTAGCGGGGATTCACCGGAACGAGTTGGTGCGGGTTGCCGCGCGCGACAATGCCGAGTGGTGCGATGTGATGTGCCGGTCGCATGGAATAACAGGCGAATTCGACGCTGCCGTGTGGTCGAGTGCGCGTCGGACGCCTCCTCTGTATCCGGATGCGGTGACGCTGAGTCCGCAGGCGTCGGTCCAAGACATTCTGGCGCGGATCGACTGCAGCACGCCGGGTGCCTCGGTCAAGGACAGTTTTGCTTGTCTCGACCTGTCCGACGCCGGGTTTCGCGTGCTGTTCGAGGCACAGTGGATCTATCGGTCGACGGATCGGCCGCCCCCGGCCTCGACGCAGCAGCCGTGGACCGCTGTTGCTGACGTTGGAGAGCTCACCGACTGGGCCGCCGCTTGGGGTCGGAATGGTCAGACTGGTGGGGTGTTCCGGCCGGAGTTGCTGATTGAGGACTCGGTTTCGGTGCTCGGCTGCCGGGATGTCAACGGTCAGCTGGTTGCCGGAGCGGTCGTGCATCGCAGTGAGTCGGCGGTCGGGGTGTCGAATCTGTTCTATTCAGATATTTCGGCTGAGAACGCCTGGGCCGGGTGTTTGAGCACCGTCGCCCGATTGTGGCCTGGCAGTGCCGTTGTCGGCTATGAGAAGGGTGCAGACTTAGCCGCAGCCGTCGGCCACGGTTGCGACCCAGTCGGAGGAGTGCGGGTCTGGATGGTCTCGGCTGAAGTCGACGGGATGGACGGTTGAGCCACCAACGCTGCCCGTAGGTGACAACTGCAACCTGCAGATAGTCCGCGTAGAGCCGGACCAGCTCGGCGCTGATCGGGACGGTGCGCTGCTGTGGTGATTTCGCGCGAGCCCGGTTGTCGTTGATCCGACGGGTGACGGTCAGCTCCCGCTCGGCCACGGCCAGATCCTCGTGCCGCAGGCCGAGGGCTTCACCGATCCGAATGCCGCTGTCCCACAACAATGCCCACAAGAAGCGATCTCGCAGCCGTGTGCAGCTATCCAGAATGGCCTGCACCTGGGTGGCTGTGATCAAGGTGGGCCGCTTGCGGGCCGCAGCGAGCTTGATCGTGCGCCGCCGTTCGGGCTTGCCGCCGCTGAGGTGGAAGAGGAACGGCTTCCACCCCGACCTACGCCGCTGGGCCGGGGCCAACTCGGTGACCAGATCTCCCAGATCGACACCGTGCCGGGCGTGGAAGGTATACAGACCACCGACGGCGGAGAGCTTTCGGTTGATCGTCACCGCCGAGCAATGATGCTGTGCGGAGGGCAACACGGCCACCCCGCCGGCGCGGCCGGCGGGTGGCAGCCGCAGCCACGAGACGAACTCGCCGAGGTCTTCCAACCGGACCTCGCGCCAGTCCAGGCCGCGGATATCGAGGTAGACGAACCAGTCCTTCAGATCGTGGGCGTACGCCTTGATCGTGTTCGGGGACCGCTCGATATCGGTCATGTAGGCCAGGTAGCGCTCGATCGGCTCTACTGGCCCGCCGTCGCCGAGAACGTTCCATGAATCAAGCGACGAGCCGGTCGTCAGTACCCGCTGTACGAGCATCGAACCTCCGAAGAATCTGCGTGATGGACGGCAGCAGATAACCACCTCCACGACGCCGATTCACCCGGTACTTCCCTGCGTGGTGCACGTGATGGACACCCATTCGGGGGCTGTAGATAGCCTGCGAAAACCTTGGGGGATAACCGAATTCGGTCCAGTGAGTGATCGTGCTGTGGCGCAGGCAGTGAACATCGAGGTTCTCGTCCAGGTCCGCGGCCCGCCGGATCTCCACGAACGCCTCGTTGATCGAGCGCGGCGAGAACCTGCCCACCCGCTCGGTGACCCACAGCGCCGGATCTTTCCCGGCGAGAACCGTGGTCGCAGCTCTGTGAGCCACTCCTCCAACACATCCACGGCCCAGTCCATCTCCGGCACCAACAACACCGACCGCCGCTTGGGCGGCGAGCCCTTCGACGCCTTGCCGAACCGCACCGTCACGCTGCCGACACCGTGCAACTGCGGCAGCTTCGGATTGCACCGCAGGTCAACCAGGTCCAGCTTCGAGGTCTCGGTGCGGCGCAACCCGAACGCATAGATCGTCTTGATCACCGCCGCGTCGCGCGCAGCGCACAGCGCGCCCTTCACACCCCGCCCGGCGATCTTGCCCGGGCGCGCCTCGGCCGCGGCGAACGACGCCTGGATCTCGTCGTAGGTCAACGGCCGCCGACGCGGGTCGCCCTCGTAATCCACACGGTGCACGACCGAGTTGCCCTCATGAAAGATCAGCTGCGGCACCTCACCGAACCGCTTCTCACACTCCCCGGCCCATCCATAACGGGTATCGCACAGGAACTCGAGGAACAGGTTGATCTCGACCTCGTAGGCACGAACCGTCGACACCTTGCGCGGCCGCTCCCGGTTGCGCAGGTCGTCGATGAACGCCTCACCCTCCGCAGGTGTCCACTGCCACGGATACAACCCAGTGAAGTCCACCAGCCGGCGCATCAACCGCAGCCGTGGGGCGATACACGAATCCTTCAGGAACCGAGCAGACTGCTGACGCCTCCAAGCCTCCAACATCGCCTCGAACACCGCCGACGCCGGATCGAGGTGAACAACGTTGTCCGCCAACACCAGATGCGCAGAACCGAGCGGCTGCAGGGTCACTCAACCGTTGTAACCGATGCAACGTTGATGTAGCGCGTGTCGATGCCCAGCTGGGAGCGTCCAGACATCACGGACAGCCACTGACAACCATCGGACTGGAAGTCCGGCAGCTGCTGACGCATGCTGGGGTGAATATCATAGGCGTCCAGATCGTTTGGCATGACAAAGGCAACGCCGTCGGCTTCATCGTTGATCGTCGGCTCGCCCGAGACCGGGCGGCCGATGTAGCAGTTCTCGTATCGTTGGCGGACCTCGCCGTCGGTGTAGGCGACGATATGGTGCGGATTGCTGTACACCCCAAGGAATCCCGTGATCTGCGCGGTGATGCCGGTTTCCTCGGCGCATTCGCGGATGGCGCATTCGGCGGCGGTCTCACCGAAGTCCATGGCCCCGCCGGGTAGTGCCCATTGGTCGGTGTCGCGGCGCCGCTGTCGAGCGTGCGGCTACCCGGCGGACCACCTCGACCACAAGCCCGTGGGCTTGGCGCGGCCACGCACTGCTGCCATGCGTTTGTCAGCTCTCTACTGTTGCGGCGGAGTGCAGCGACTTCGCCCTTCAGCTGTCGCTCCCATTCCGGAATGTCGGCACTCACGGCGTCCTGGGCCGTTCGATGATCGTGCCTGGCACGATGATCGGTTTCAGCTCGGCGTCGAGTGCGATCGTCGTCTTGCCTGGGGCCGTGTGGATCTCGATGGTCCTGATCGTCGCGTCGGTAGGACTGCCAGCGTGCTGGACCGTGAGGGTATCGCCGATGTGGACCGGCTCGCCCGACAGGACGCCGGTGACGAAGATCCATTGGGCACGGCTGCGGAGAGCATCGACGCGCTCGACAAGTAGGCGTGAGATCGGCTCGGTCATAATCTATTCCCTCGCCATGTTGCTACGTGGGCGTCTTCGGCTGCGTGGCTTCTTCCTCGTTCGCTGCGGTTGCCGAGCTTATGACAACGCCGAACTCCTTGCCAACCGTCCTTGACGTCGGTGAACGGTTCTGTCCTACCCCGGGTGTAACGTCCGCCGGTATGGGGCCTGCCACTGCTGTCGTTGCGGATATCATTGCCGGGATCACGCCGTTCGATGATCTCGAACAACGGCATATGGCAACGACTTTGGACTGGCTCGGGTCGACCGATGACATCTTCCGCCGCGCCAAACCCGCGACGCCCTCACCCCACCTGGTCGCCTACGTGGTCCTCATCGATCCTCGGGAACGCGGCGTCTATCTCGGGCAGCACCTCAAGGCTGGCCTGCATCTGCCGATGGGCGGACACGTCGAGCCCGGCGAGCATCCACTCGCAGCCGCGCGTCGCGAGGCCGCCGAGGAACTGGGCATAGAAGCACTATTTGACCTGGTCGGCGACGCCCCTCTGTTCCTCACGCGAACTACCACGGTCGGCCAGACGGCAGGGCACATCGATGTGTCGCTGTGGTTCGTGGCCCGTGGCGAGCGCGCCCGCGAGTATCCGCTGGATCCGGACGAGTTCGCCGGCGGCCTGTGGTGGGATCTGGACCCGTATGGACTTCCCGCCACCGATCCGCATCTTCCACGATTCATTCGCAAACTCGACAGCGTCCTGACTCCACAGGCGATGCCTTGAGCGTCCTGATCGTGTTGCGCGGCAACTCGGGCTCGGGCAAATCGACGATAGCCCGCGCGGTGCAGCAACGATTCCCACGTGCCAGTTGCCTTGTTGTGCCGCAGGATACGATCCGCAGGCGCATGCTCCGAGAGTTCGATATTCCTGCAGCGACCAATATCGATCTCATCGAGCACGTCGCTGCATTCGGGTTGGCGCCCGATCACCTGCCGCTGAAGACGACCATGAACATCGCCAAGCTCCGGGATCAACTCATTGGTGCAGGGTGAAGATCTGCGAGGGCTGTGTCGGCAGAGTCTTTGTCTAAGAGACGATTTCGCCAAGAGTGCACGTGTCAGTAGGTCTAGTTTGTGTCGGTGCCTCGGTATTGCTCGACGGAGATTGGTTCGACACCGGGCTTCATGTGGTCGAGGTAGAGCCGTCCGTGCAGGTGGTCGATCTCGTTGGCGACCAGGCGTGCGACGCCGCGCTCGAACCCGCGGCTACCTGACCGATTCACCACCAGCGACGTCCCGCACCAGCTTGGCCAATCGCTGCCCCGCATCCGGGCGCCCCAGCTCGCGCGCGGCCTTGCCCACCCGCGCTCGGGCATCCGGATCGCTCAGCAACTGCGCCACAGCCGCACCGACGCTCTTGCTGGTCACCGTCCCCGACACCGTGATCGCAGCACCCGCCTCGGTGAGCAGCCGCGCCGCCCGCGCCTGCTCACCCCCGGCTGAGGACGACAGCGGAATCAGTACCGCGGGCTTGCCCAACGCGGTCAGTTCGGCGATCGTCCCGGCGCCAGCACGGCACACCACCACCTCGGCCAGCGCCAATGCCATCCAATGCTCGCACACGCATCCGTCCCTCACTGCGACCCTCACGAAGGGCCTCAGACATCGCACGTGCAATGCCGATATCATCCGGGTGAATTGCGGGCGTCGGCTCGTCCTGCAGTCCTTCCCAGGCAATGCCAGGCATCGGCCGACCCATCCAACGCAGCAGTTGCAGCGTTCGCGCATTCATGATGACGCGGTACTCGCCTTCGTCAGCGGACGTGTCGAGCACTCGGTGCTCGAGGATCGTTACCGGTGGTGCCACAGGTGTCTCAGTCGCCGGCCCGATATCGTGTGTGATTCCACGCAACAACTTCTCGACCTTGGCATCTGGTCCGGTCTCGTGGACCATTCGGCAGGAGTAATGAGCAGCGCGGAGCTCGCCGTCCTGGCGTTGTATGGTCCATACCTGTTGGGTCTCGGCGCCATCCTCTGCTTGTACGAGCCGAGCTAACGAGTCACCTTGTTTGGCGTAGTTCGGTGTCAGCGGTTCGGCGAATACGGCAGCGATCGAATGCTCCCGAAGTGCATCGAATTCCTCGGGCGGATACCCCATGAGAGCAAGCAAATCATCACTCCGTCGTGACGTATCGGCGGTGAGGTCGAAAACCCATGCGCCAGCCCGGTCCCGCGGCGGGACAGCCTCGGTTGGGGGACCTGACCGCAACATCACGCCGTGCAGATGATTCGGCGAAATCACCAGCGGCACAGCGATAGTACGGCGGGTCCCATCAGCGGACACCCGGTCGACCTGCCGGTAAGTGGCGGCCGCCTCCGCGATAGCGACCCTGGCCTCGGCCAGCGTGGTTCGGTTCTTGATGATGCTATCCAAAGGCACGAACTTCTTCGGCGCCCGCCCTACCGCGATTACGGTGGGCCGCCGCCCCCGGAACATCTCGAGCAGCAGCCATTTCGTTGCCATGTCGCCCCCTTCAGCGATAGGTTTTCCATCATTCGAACGCTGTGCCGATGCCCCGTCATTGCTTTGGTCTTGAGATGAGCCGAAGGAACTCGCCGAAGTGCGGGCCAGCGATCCGGGCGGCGAGTTCGGTGCGCCGGGCGTCTGCTCCGATCAGCACCCGGGCGCTACCGCGCTCGACACCAGGATTCGGCGGGCGGCTTCGTCGGCATCGGTCCGGGCGATTTGGTCCTCGAAGCGGGTGACGATCGCATTACGGTCGACGTCCGGCGCCAGCCACGCAGACCGCGAAATCGGTGTCCGGACCCCACCCGGATACACCGCGGTCACTGCAACATTCGTGCCCGCAAGCTCGGCCCGTAGCGATTCGGTGAAACCTCGCAGTGCGAACTTCGAGGCGCAGTATGGTCCGTGGTGCGCCGAGCCGATAAGACCCAAAGCCGATGACACGGTCGCGATCGACGCTGGCCGGCCGGTGCCGATCAAGTGCGGCAAGAACGCCCTGGCACCGATGGCGCTTTCCAGGCCGTCCGATTCAGCGGGGAGATCGTGGCGACAACCCCGCCCTGTCCGGCATGCCGCGACTCAGACGGCGGGATAGAAGCTGCGGCCGTTCGCACCGCCCGACACCGACCACACCTCGACGATCTTGCCGTCGACGAAGCGCAGGATGTCGGTCCCGCTGATGTCCATCACACCGTCCGGCGTCGGGCGGCTCGCACCGTAAGGCCGGGCGATGATGCCCGAGCGTTCACCGTCGGCCCGCACTACCGGCACCCCCTGCGCCTCGTATCGCAGCCCGGGCCGTTCCGCACGGAACTGCTCGATCCGCTTCGCGAGCGCCTGCGGATCACGGATCGTGTCGAAGGCGTCCGCCCCCGGCTGCGCATACCGCAGGGTGACCTCCGGCGCGACGATCTCCTCGGCGACCGCGAGATCGCCGTTCCACAGCACGACCCAGCGCTCGAACAGCTCGATACCGAATTCGCTCATCACATGCTCCCAATAGTCTCATTGATACGGTTTCGACGAGATGAATGTATAGTCTCAGTGAGATGGTGTCAATGGGAAGAAGGAACGGGAGGTGGCAATGCCCGAGTTCGGGCTGCAGGACCACATCGTGCTGGGGCTGATCGCGCGGCACGGCCCGCTCACCCCGTACGAGCTGAAGGCGCGGGTCGAGGAGGGGGTCGAGTATTTCTGGCCGATCCCGCACGCTCAGCTTTACCGGGTGCCGGTACGGCTGGCCGAACAGGGCCTCCTGCGCGAGGAGGCGGAGGAGACCGGACGGCGGCGCCGGGTCTTCCATCTCACCGACGCAGGCCGTGCGGCGCTGCGGCACTGGCTGGCCGATCCGGTCTGCCCGCCGCCCGAGACCCGCGATCCCGCGCAGCTGAAGCTGTTTTTCGCCGATCTGGGCGCACCCGGTGACGTGGTCGCGCTGGCCAACGGCCAAGCGGCAGAGCATCGCCGATGGCTGGAGCAGTACCGCGAACTGCATACCGCGATCGACCCGCACGACAGCGCCCGGGCCGAATCACGCGCCCGGATACTGGAACTGGGCATCATGCACGAGCAAGCGTACGTCGATTTCTGGGAAGATCTGGCGCGACAGCCGAAGCGCTCACCCGCCCGAAACGACGGCAAGCAGTAGGCCGCCCCCGGCGCCCGGCAACAACCCGATCGGTCCAGGAACACCGGACGACCACCCCGTGGCCGGGCTGAGCATCGATACGGTCGGAATCGTATGGCTCGATTCCGGCTCATTCGCAGCGTCTAGTCGACGACGCTCACTCGAGAACGATCGCGTACGCGAAACCGTCCCATCCCTTGCTCCCGACGGTCTGCAGGGCAGTCGCATCCAGGCGGGGTTCGGCGGCGAGCAGTTCCAGGACCTCGCGGCTGGCGCGGACCATCTCGTCCGGGGAGTCCGCGTCGGCGATGCCGCCCTCGCGGACCACATTGTCGACGATGACCACCGAACCGGGGCGGGTCAGGCGCAGCGCCCACCGCACATAGTTGGCGTTGTTGACCTTGTCGGCGTCGATGAAGACCAGATCGAACGGTTCGGGCCGCTCCGCCTCGAGGACGGGCAGGCTGTCCAGGGCCGCACCGACCCGGATCTCGACGCGCTTGCCGACACCGGCCCGGTCCAGATTCTCCCGGGCGACCTCGGCATGGTGTTCCCGGAATTCCATGGTGACGACCTGCCCCTCCTCGCCGACCGCCCGCGCCAGCCAGATCGTGCTGTAGCCGCCGAGGGTGCCGATCTCCAGCACCCGCCGCGCCCGCATCGACCGCGCGATCAGGTTCAGGAACTTCCCCTGCGGCGGCGAGACGTCGATGGGCGGGAGCCCCGCGGCCGAATTCGCCTCCCGCACAAACGAATCCCCGTCCCCAACCATGGTCTGCACCAGATAGTTGTCTACCGCGTCCCACTCGGAATTCGTCATACCATCAGTGTGCCAGCCCGCACCGACAAGATCGACGGCTTGCTCATCGAACCACGGACAGGGCGGCACTCAGAACAGGAAATACCGTTGCGCCATGGGCAACTCCGCGGCGGGCTGCTCGGCCCAGACCTCGCCGTCCACCCGGACTGTGAAGGTGTCCGGATCGACCTCGATGCGAGGCATGGCGTCGTTGTGCGGCAGATCGGCCTTGGTGCGGCTGCGGACGTTGGCGACCGGAACCAGCTTCCGGTGCACGCGCAGGCGGTCGGCCAGGCCCGATTCGATGGCCTGCTCGGAGACGAAATGCAGCGACGTGCCCGCGGCGACGGCCGGGGCCGCGCCGAACATGGGGCGCGGCAGCACCGGCTGCGGGGTCGGGATCGAGGCGTTCGCATCGCCCATGGCCGCCCACGCGATCGCGCCGCCCTTGAGCACCGCATGCGGGCGCACCCCGAAGAACGCGGGCTCCCACAGCACCAGGTCGGCCAGCTTGCCGACCTCGATGGAACCGATCTCGTGGTCCAGGCCGTGCGTAATCGCCGGGCAGATAGTGTATTTCGCGACATAGCGCCGCACCCGGTTGTTGTCCGCGGCGCCGTCCCCGGGCAGCGCGCCCCGGCGGCGCTTCATCATGTGCGCGGTCTGCCAGGTGCGCATCACCACCTCGCCGATGCGGCCCATGGCCTGTGAATCGCTGCCGATCATCGAGATCGCGCCCAGGTCGTGCAGCAGATCCTCCGCGGCGATGGTGGAGGGGCGGATCCGGCTCTCGGCGAAGGCCAGATCCTCCGGGATGGCCGGATTCAGGTGATGGCACACCATGAGCATGTCCAGATGCTCGTCGAGGGTGTTGATGGTATGCGGCCGGGTGGGATTGGTGGAGCTGGGCATCACGTTGGGATGCGCGGCGACGGTGATGATGTCGGGCGCGTGCCCGCCGCCGGCGCCCTCGGTGTGATACGAGTGGATGGCCCGGCCCGCGATCGCGGCGAGGGTGTCCTCTACGAATCCGGCCTCGTTCAGGGTGTCCGAATGCAGCGCCACCTGCACGCCCGCGGCATCGGCCACCGTCAGGCAGGCATCGATCGCCGCCGGCGTGGTACCCCAGTCCTCGTGCAGCTTGAATCCGCCCGCGCCGCCGCGCAATTGCTCCCACATGGCCTCGTGGCGCACCGTGTTGCCCTTGCCGAGCAGCAGGATGTTCACCGGCCAGCCGTCGGTGGCCTCGAGCATTCGGCCCAGGTGCCAGGCGCCGGGACTGACCGTGGTCGCCTTGCTGCCCTCGGCCGGGCCGGTGCCGCCGCCGATCATCGTGGTGATGCCGCCGCCCAGGGCCTCCTCGAGCAGCTGCGGGCAGATGAAGTGCACGTGGCAGTCGATCGCGCCGGGGGTGACGATGCGGCCGTTGCCCGCGATGATCTCCGTCGACGCCCCGATCACCAGATCCGGATGCACGCCGTTCATGGTGTCCGGATTGCCGGCCTTGCCGATCGCGCAGATGCGGCCGTCGCGAATGCCGATGTCGGCCTTGATGATTCCCCAGTGATCCACGATCACCACGCCGGTGATGACGGTGTCGGGGGCGCCCTCGGCGCGGGTCGCGCGGGCCTGGCCCATCGACTCGCGCAGCACCTTGCCGCCGCCGAAGACGGCCTCGTCACCGGCCGATCCCGGCCCGCCGCTGCGGTCCTCGGTGATCTCGATCAGCAGATCGGTGTCCGCCAGGCGAATTCGATCGCCCACGGTGGGCCCGAACAGTTCGGCGTAGCGGGCGCGGCTGAGTCTGCTCATAGTGTTCCGTCCACAATTCCGCGTTCGGTGGAGGCCGACAGGGCGTCCAGGGGCCCGGGGGCCTGCAGGCTGATCCCGTACACTTCGCGGGTCCCACCCAGGGGCACCAGCGAGACTCGTTGCCCCAGACCGGGTTCGAAGCGCACGGCGGTGCCGGCGGGAATGTCCAGGCGGCGGCCGTGCGCCGCGGCCCGATCGAAGTCCAGCGCGGCGTTGGCCTGCGGGAAATGCACGTGCGAGCCGACCTGGACCGGCCGGTCACCGGTATTGACCACATCGAGTTCGATCCGGTCCGCACCGGCGTTGATCTCGACGGGATCCTCGGCGTACAGAAATTCGCCGGGGACCAGGGAGCTGCGGGTATTCGGGGCGGTCGCGCCCGGATGATCCTGACCCATAACGCGTTTCAGCCGATCGGGTGGTGGACGGTGACGAGCTTGGTGCCGTCGGGGAAGGTCGCCTCGACCTGCACGTCGGCGATCATCTCCGGGATGCCGTCCATGACGTCGTCGCGGGTCAGGACCGTGCGGCCGGAGGCCATCAGCTCGGCGACGGTGCGGCCGTCGCGGGCGCCTTCGAGCACGTGATCGGTGATGATCGCCACAGCCTCGGGGTGATTGAGCCGCAGCCCGCGGGCCCGGCGACGACGGGCCAGCTCGGCCGCGTAGCTGAGCATCAGTCGTTCCTGCTCATGCGGCGACAATCGCATGCTGGCTCTCCTCGGGCGGATCAATAAGGTACATCAATAAGTGTCGGCAATTCTGGCACGGCGGGCGCGCCCCCGCGAGCCGACTCCCTCACCCGGGTCGTCGGCGCAACCCGCCTCGACCTGCGGCGTCGCCCGGGCCGCGGCGGCATCACGCCGCGGCGGGCAGATTCTGCAGGCGCACCTGGCCGCGCGCGACGACGCGATCGGTTTCGTCGGTGATCACGACCTGCCACAGCTGCTGCAGGCGGCCGCGGTGCAGCGGCGTGGCGACCGCGCGCAGCACGCCCTCGCGGACCGCGCGCAGGAAATCGGTGTTGTTGTTCACGCCGACGACCGTGCCGCGATCGCCGTACCAGACCCCGCCGCCGATGCTGGCCAGCGTCTCGATCACGGTGCAGTACACGCCGCCGTTGACGATGCCCGCGGGCTGGTGCTGCTGGGGTGACACCACCCATTCCCCGACGACGCGCTCGGGTGAGATCTCCGTGTACTTCAGGCCGATCAGATCGGTGAAGAATCCCTCGCTCAACTGGGCCATGGCCGCGGGCGTCAGATCCGCCAGCGAACGGATCTCGGGCCGATCGTGCTGTGTCATGAGAAAAACAGTCGCACAGGTCCCGGACCATCCGGTTCGCGGGGTGGTAGCGGGTTCTACAGCCCGGCCAGGAAGCGTGTCAGCGCCTCGTTGACCTCCGCCGGGCGCTCCTGCTGAGCCCAGTGTCCACAGCCGGGCAGCACCACCGTCTCGCGCAGCCCGGGTATCAGGGTGGGCAGCGCGCCGATGAGACCCGGGGCGTTGGCGCCGAACGAGTCCCGGTCGCCGTACACGAACAGGCCCGGCACGGTGATCCGTGCCCCGTCCCAGGCGGCCATGAGCTCCCAGCTCAGATCCGTTGCGCGGTAATAGTTCAGCCCGCCGGTGAAGCCGGTCCTCGCGAATGTCGATACCAGCGCGTCGAACTCGGCCGGGGTGAGCCACGGCGGCGGTGCACCCGGATCCGGATGGGCGTCCAGCCAACGTCCGCCCGGCGCCAGGACCGGATCCCACAGTTGTTGCGCAGCACCGGATCCCGAGTACAACACGCGACGGAACGTCTCGGTGAGATCGGCCGACAGTTCGGCCTCGGCCGGCCCCTCCTGCTGGAAGTGCTGAATGTAGTGCCGCTCACCGAACCGCTCACACATCATCGCTCGCAGGCTGCGCGGGCCGCGCGGCACATACGGCACGCTCAGGCCCGCTACCGCGCGGATCCGGTCCGGGCGCAACAGCGCGGTCGTCCAAGCGACCATCGCGCCCCAGTCGTGCCCGACGACGACCGCCCGGTCGGCGCCGAGCGCATCGAGCAGGCCGATCACGTCCCCGGCGAGGTGCAGCTGGGTGTAATGCCGGACGCCCTCGGGCGCCTCGGTGTCGCCGTATCCACGCAGGTCGGGCGCGACCGCGTGGTATCCCGCCGCTGCGAGCACGGGCAGCTGATGCCGCCACGCGGCGGAGTAGGCGAGGAATCCGTGCAGCAGCACCACCAGCGGGCCGCTGCCCGCCTCCGCGAGATGCATTCGGATACCGTTGGATTCGACGAATCGATGCGAAATGCTCACGCGGGCAGACGATATCGGCGATGCATCCGCAGGGTAAGAACGTACCCTCGGGTGCGGTAGTAAACCGCGGGTATGCGTCCAGGACAGGGCCGTGCCACGTCACGAAGGGGTGAGGCAGACCACGCGGGCGCCGGGTTACCCGACGAGAGCGGCGGGTCCCGCCCGAAGGACGGAACCCGCCGCGGCAGTGGATCGGGGAGTCGACCGCAGCCCTCGGGACTCGCTCGCGATCCGTGCGCCGCGCTCGACTATAGGCCAGGCTTACCTAACCAGGCAAGAGCGCCGCACCGGCAGGCCCAGCTCCTGCATCGCCGCCAGCAGGGCCTGCCCCCGCTCGGCACCACGCGTCGACGAGGTGCCCGCCAGATCCGGCACATAGGTCGACGCGCCGACCACGGTCTCAGCCACCAGCGCCCAGAACCGGCGCGGGCTCAGCCCCGCACACCGCCATACGTTCTGCTGCAACAGCGTCAGTGCGGCCACACACCGATGCGCCAACCACACCAGCAGCGCCCACTCGCACGGCAACACGACCACGCCCGGCTCCCCCGCCAGCCGATCCCCCTCCACGACGCGAATCGTGGTATCCGACAGGCCCGCCCAGTCGACGCCACCGTCGTTGTCGGTGTGCACCCACAGGTTCTCGAGCCCGGGGTCCCACGCCCGCCCCTCGGCCACCAGCAGCGCGACCACCCGGCCGACCACGGCATGGATGAGCGCCGTGGCGACAACCTCCGCGGCGACGTCGGCACTGCTCATCTCGGCCGCGTGCCGCCGGTACATCAGCTCGATGCGGCCCTCGCGCAGCCCGTCGGACAGCCGCCACCAGCGGCGCCTGCCGTGCTCGGCCATTGCGGCCACGGCGTAGACGCGCGGATGCTCCGGCTGCAGCGCGCGCAGCCGCTCACAGACACGCCCGAAGGCCTGTTCGCAGCGACGGGTCGGGCAGGCGGTGATCGGTTCGAACATTCGAACCTCCTCCTCGGTTGGCAATGCGGACCGAAACGGAAGATAGGTTAGGCTTACCAAGCTTTCTGAGCAATGCTTCGATTCGCGTCAGCAGTTATTCGTCGCCGCGACCGGGCTGGTCGCCCACGATCGACATCCGGTCGACACCGCTCACGGTCCGCCGAACGCCACGCCGCCCGGGCCGGCGTCCGAACCACCCGTGAAAAATCCCACACAGCTACCGACGGGTTACGACGACCCGTAGTACGCGTTTGTGTCGTTGACTCCGTAAGCTTGTGGGATGGCAGGTCTTGGTGAACTCGAGAAAGCGGTCATGGACCAGTTGTGGTCCGCCGATCAACCGCAGACGGTCCGGCAGGTCCACGAGGCCCTCGCAGCGCATCGCGAACTCGCGTACACCACCGTGATGACCGTTCTGCAGCGTCTGGCGAAGAAGGATCTGGTGGTTCAGCAGCGCGACGATCGCGCGCATCGCTACGCACCGGTGCACACCCGCGACGAACTGGTCGCCAGCCTGATGGTCGACGCGCTGCAACAGGCGGACGAGGTGGGCAGCCGCCGCGCGGCCCTGGTGCACTTCGTCGAACAGGTCGGCAACGACGGGGCTGCGGCGCTTCGCGAGGCACTCGCTAAGCTCGAAGCCACCGAGGCCGCGCGCACGTCCGACAGGACGCGCACAGCATCCGACGACAAGGGGGTCGCCCCGCAGCAGTAGGTTTGGCTGCGGCGGCCGAATCCACTGGCCGCACGCAGCCTGCGTCGCGATCTCGGGCCCTGGCCCCACAACGCAGTGAGCTGAGCATGAACGCAACCGCGCCGGTATTCGCCGGTCTCGCTTTGCTTCTCGCGGGACCGGTCCCAGCCCTGCTCAGCCGAGCCTCGTGGCCGTACCGGACCCCGCGGGCGGCACTGGTGCTGTGGCAGGCGGTCGCCCTCGCCGCGGTGCTCAGCGCGTTCGGTTCCGGCCTGGCCATCGCGAGCCTGCTGCTGGTGCCCGGCCCGGACGGGCGGCCCACCACCTCCCCTACTCGGGAGATCCATGCGCTCGGCCTGTCGCTGTGGCTGGCGTACGTCATCGTCTTCGCGCTCACCCTGATCGTCGGCGCCCGGCTGATCTATATGGTGGTCCGGGTCGGCATCCACACCCGTCGTCGCCGCACCCGCCACCGGATCCTGGTCGATCTGCTGGATCAAGGCGGCGAGCTCAGCGGCCACCGGGCCGCCGACATCCGGGTGCTGGCCGCGGCCGAGCCGATCGCGTACTGCCTGCCGGGCCTGCGCCGGCGGGTCGTGCTCAGCCAGGGCACTTTCACCAATTTGTCGGAACCCGAGCTCACCGCCATCGTCAGCCACGAGCGCTCGCATCTACGGGCTCGCCACGACCTGGTGCTCGAGGCGTTCACGGCCGCGCACGAGGCCTACCCCCGGTTCGTGCGCAGCAAGTCGGCGCTGGACTCGGTGAAGCTGCTGATCGAGCTGCTCGCCGACGATTCCGCGATCAAGGTCACCGGCCCGACGCCGCTGGCCCGCGCGCTGGTGGCCTGCTCGAACTCCACCGCGCCGCAGGGCGCGATGGCCGTGGGCGGCCCGACCACGCTGATCCGGATTCAGCGCCTGTCCGGCCCGCTCGGGGATCTGCGCATCGCGTCGGCAGCCTATCTCGCCGCCGCGGCCATCCTGATCGTGCCGACCCTCGCCGTCGCGATTCCCTGGCTCGTCGAGCTGGACCGATTGTTCAGTGTCTGAGCCGGGCGGGGCCGCGACCGCGCTCGCCGGGCTGGGCCTGCCGGTGCCCCTGGTGCAGGCGCTGCGCAGGGCGGGCCTGAACAGTGCCTTCCCGATTCAGGCCGCGGCGATTCCCGATATTCTCGCCGGGCGCGACGTGCTCGGACGCGCGGCCACCGGCTCCGGCAAGACGCTGGCCTTCGGGCTGCCGATGCTGGTCCGGCTCACCCGGGCCGCCTCGGCGCCGCGCCGTCCGCGCGGAGTGATCCTCGCACCTACCCGCGAGCTGGCCCTGCAGATCGAGCGGGCGCTCGACGAACCCGCGCTGGCCTTGGGCCTGCGGCTGGGCACGGCCGTCGGCGGCGTCCCGATCAAGCGTCAGGCCGAGCGCCTGACCCGCGGCGTGGATGTGCTCATCGGCACCCCGGGCCGTCTCGCCGACCTGATCGCCCAGGGCGCCGCCGCGCTGGACGACGTTCGGGTGGTCGCCGTCGACGAGGCCGACCACATGGCCCAGCTCGGCTTCCTCGACCAGGTCACCGTGCTGCTGGACCGGCTGCCCGCCGACGCCCAGCACCTGCTGTTCTCGGCCACGCTCGACGACGCCGTCGACACGCTGGTACGGCGATACCTCACCGATCCGGTGACCCACGCGGTCGACACCGCGGTCCCGGCCGCACCGCGGGCCGCTCGAGAATCCGGTTCTGCCACAGGCGCTTCCGGCGCGAGCCCGGCGGCCGATGCCCCGGCCGCGACCGGACCGGCCATCGCGCACCACCTGCTGCACATCCGCAAGGCCGACAAGCGCGCCGTGGTCACCGAGATCGCCGCCCGCGAGGGCCGGACGTTGCTGTTCGTGCGCACCCAGTACGGCGCGGACAAGCTTGCCCGCCGGTTGCGGGAGTCGGGCATCGGTGCGGTCGTCCTGCACGGCGGCAAGGCCCAGAATCAGCGCACCCGGACCCTGGCCGCCTTCGCCGACGGGACGGCCCCTGTGCTCGTGGCGACCGACGTCGCGGCGCGCGGCATCCACGTCGACGACATCTCCCTGGTCGTGCACGTGGATCCGCCCGCCGACCCCAAGGACTACCTGCACCGCGCGGGCCGCACCGCCCGCGCGGGCGACACCGGCACCGTCGTCACCCTGGTCACCGACGACGAACGCGCCGAATTCGATGCCCTCGTCCGCCGGGCCGGGGTCACCATGACCGAATCCCGCATCCGCCCGGGCACTCGCGAGCTGACAGCCCTGACCGGCGCCCGCCAGCCCTCCGGCCGGCCGATCCCGGACCCCGCGGCTCCCCCGCCCGCCCCGGCGAACACCACCGGCCGAACCCAGCCCCAGCGTCCATTCTCCCGCCGGAGCAATCGGCCGTCGCGCTGACCTCGAGTTCCCCGGCCCCGGCCCGGCACGCATCACGCGCCTCGACCTGGCGCCCGGGCAGCAACTCTTCGGGCGCACGTCCCACCTCGATTCCGTTTGCGCGCATCCGTTTCGGTCAGGATCGCCGCTACGCTTCGGCCGCCATCGCCACCGCCGCGCCGCCGGATCGCCCAGCGCCCATTCACATTCCGATGGCGGCGTCAGCTCTCCCGCGCAGCCGCCCGGCGCCCTCGGCCGAATCCCTCACGCGCACCGCCGATTCGGCCACACCTCCCCTGAGCTGCACTGCGAACCGAAACTCGATTCGCGACGTACATTCGAGTCGGTACACGCTATCGACGAGGGGAAGACACTTATGGTTCAGATCGGTACGGGCCTGCCGAACCAGATCCGCAACGTGCGCCCGGACAGCATTCCGGAGTTCGCACGCCGCGCGGAAAAGGCCGGCTTCTCCACGCTCAGCACGGTCGGCCGCACCGCCTACCCCGGCGTCCAGGACACCGTGGCGCTGGCCGCCGCGGCGGGTGCGACCAGCACGATCGGGCTCCTGAGCGGCGTCATGCTCGCCCCGACCTGGCCCGCGGTGCTGCTGGCGAAGGAGCTGGCGGGCATCGACGGGATCTCCGGCGGCCGGCTCACGGCCGGAGTCGGTGTCGGTGTCCGGCCGGACGACTTCGTGGCCGATGGGTACGGCACGTCCGGGCGGGGCGCGCGATTCGACCGCGATCTGGAGACCTACGCCGCGGTGTGGGAGGGCAAGCCGGTCGGCGGCGGGACGAATCCGGCCGTGCCGCAGGGCACCCGGAAGATCCCACTGCTGTTCGGCGGTTTCGCCCCGGCCGCCCTGGACCGGATGGCGCGCTGGGGTGAGGGCTACGTGGGCGGGTCACTGCCGCCCGCGATGGTGGGTCCATCGTTCGACGCGGCCCGCGAGGCCTGGCGGCGCGGTGGACGCGAGGGCTCGCCACGAATCGTCGCGCTGGCGTACTACGCCCTGGGCGACGGCGACGCGGGCCGCGACAACGTCTACGACTACTACAGCGTCACACCGGATTTCGCGAAGATCACCTCCGGCGCGGTCTGCACGACGCCCGAGGCGGTCCGGGAGGCGGTCGCGGGCTTCACCGATCTGGGCGCCGACGAGATCCTGTTCAACCCGGGCACCGACGACCCGGACGATGTCGCGCGCCTGGCCGAGATCGTCTTCTGACGACCCCGATCCGTGACGGGTGCGGCCGGTCCGCCGGGCCGGCCGCGCATCCGGGCACGCGCCGTTCCCGCCGCGCCTGCCCGGACACTCCCGCCGGTCCCCTACAATCGTGGGAGTGCAGTTCCTTCCCGGCCACCAGCCCCCCTACGACCTGACCTACGACGACATCTTCCTCGTCCCGAATCGGACGGATGTGGCGTCCCGATTCGACGTGGACCTGTCGACCAGCGATGGGACCGGCACGACCATCCCGATCGTGGTGGCGAATATGACCGCCGTCGCCGGCCGCCGGATGGCCGAGACGGTCGCCCGCCGCGGCGGCATCGTGGTGCTCCCGCAGGATCTGCCGCTCGGCGCGGCCGCCGACACCATCTCCTTCGTCAAGAGCCGGTCCCTGGTCGCCGACACCCCCGTGGTACTCGACCCGGACCACTCGGTCTCCGAGGCCCTGGCCCTGATGCACAAGCGCGCACACGGCGCGGTCGTGGTCGTGGAGAACGACCGTCCGATCGGCGTCGTCACCGAGGCCGCCTGCGCCGATGTCGACCGGTTCGCGCGGCTGCGCGCGGTCGCGGACGCCTCGTTCGTCACCGCCCCCGCCGACGCATCGCCGCGCGAGATCTTCGAGCTGCTGGAATCCCGGCACGCCGCCCTCGTCGTACTGCTCGCGGCGGACGGCACGCTCGCGGGCGTGCTCACCCGCACCGGCGCGATCCGCACGGGCATCTACGATCCCGCGGTCGACGCGGCGGGCAAGCTGCGCATCGCCGCCGCGGTCGGCATCAACGGCGACATCCCGGCCAAGGCCAAGGCACTGGTGGACGCGGGTGCGGACGTGCTGGTGATGGACACCGCGCACGGTCATCAGGTCAAGATGCTCGAGGCGCTGCGCTCGGTCGCCGACCTGCGCCTGGGCGTGCCGCTGGTGGCCGGCAACGTCGTCTCCGCCGAGGGCACCCGCGATCTGGCCGAGGCCGGGGCCGACATCATCAAGGTCGGCGTCGGGCCCGGCGCCATGTGCACCACCCGAATGATGACCGGCGTGGGCCGCCCGCAGTTCTCCGCGGTGGCCGAATGTTCCGCCGCGGCGCGTGAGATCGGCGTGCACGTGTGGGCCGACGGCGGCGTGCGCCACCCGCGCGACGTGGCCCTGGCCATCGCCGCGGGCGCGTCCAACGTGATGATCGGCTCCTGGTTCGCCGGCACCTACGAATCCCCCGGCGACCTGCGCACCGACCGCAACGGCAACGTGTACAAGGAGAGCTTCGGCATGGCGTCCAAGCGCGCGGTCGCCGCGCGCACCGTCACCGACGGCGCCTTCGACCGGGCCCGCAAGGCGCTGTTCGAGGAAGGCATCTCGTCCTCGCGGATGCGCCTGGACCCGGAGCGTCCGGGCGTCGAGGACCTCATCGACCACATCTGCTCGGGCGTGCGCAGCGCGTGCACCTACGCCGGGGCCCGCTCGCTGGCCGAACTGCACGACAAGGCGGTGCTCGGCGTGCAGTCCGCCGCCGGATTCGCCGAGGGCCGCCCGCTGCCGTCGGGCTGGTAGCAGCAGAAGTCTGTGCGATGCCCGTGGCCACCCGCCGCGGGCATCGCCTCGTAGTGGGCACATCGCGACCGCGTGCGGATGTGACCGTCACCGCGCGGCGCGGCCGGGATTTCGCGGGTGAGTGCCGGTAACATGATGATTGCCGGACCCGGTAACACAATTCCCGCGGACGGCGTTTATCTTGATAATCCGCTACCACCTGCGAAAGGAACCAGTTGTCACCCGCGTCCGAGGGCGCCACTACGGAGGGCTCCTCTACCGAGCCGGGTGACCGACCCGGCGCCCCCGTCATCGCAGCAATTAGAGGTCATTCGGTCCGAACCGGACATTGGGGACGGTGCTGACCGTGTCAGTCGTGCTCACAGTGCTCAGCCTGGTGGGTTTCATCGCGCTCACCGCGGGCACCGCCCTGTTCGTCGCCGCCGAATTCTCCCTCACCGCGCTCGAGCGCAGCACCGTCGAGGCGCACGCCCGCGAGGGTGACCGCCGCGCCCGCCGGGTCCGCAAGGCCCATCGCACGCTGTCGTTCCAGCTGTCCGGAGCTCAGCTCGGCATCACCCTCACCACCCTGGTCACCGGCTATATCGCCGCACCGGTCCTGGCCCGGCTGTTCGAACCGCTGTGCACCGCACTCGGCGCGAGCCCCGGTGCAGCACAGGGCATTTCCCTGGCGATCTCGCTGATCCTGGCGACCTCGCTGTCGATGATCTACGGCGAACTGGTGCCCAAGAACATCGCCATCGCCGCCCCGCTGGCCACCGCCCGCATGACCGCCATCCCGATGATCGCGTTCTCCGGGGTCTTCGCCTGGCTGATCAAACTGCTCAACGGCACCGCCAACTGGGTGGTGCGGCGTCTGGGCATCGAACCGGCCGAGGAGCTGCGTTCCGCGCGCTCCCCGGAGGAACTGGGCTCGCTGGTGCGCACGTCCGCGCGGCGCGGTGTGCTGGATCAGCGGACCGCGCAGGTGGTGGATCGTTCGCTGGAGTTCGGCGAGCGCAGCGCGGAGGAACTCATGACCCCGCGGGTGAAGATCGAGGTTCTGGACCAGAACGACACCATCGCCGACCTGATCGCCGCCGCGAGCCGCACCGGATTCTCCCGGTTCCCGGTGATCGATGGGGATCTGGACAACACCCTGGGCGTCGTGCACGTCAAGCAGACGTTCCTGCATCCGGTGCGGGAGCGCCGCACCATCCGCCTGCGCTCGATCGCGCGCCCGGTGCCGATCGTGCCGGCCAGCCTCGACGGCGACGAGGTGCTCGAGCGGGTGCGCGCCGACGGCATGCAGGTCGCGCTGGTGGTCGACGAATACGGCGGCACCGCGGGCATCGTGACGATGGAGGACATCATCGAGGAGATCCTCGGCGATGTGCGCGACGAACACGACGAGGAAGAGGTCGAGGTGCGCCGCACCGCGTCCGGATGGAACTGTTCAGGCCTGCTGCGGATCGACGAGGTCGCCCGCACCACCGGATACGACGCCCCGGAGGGCGAATACGAAACCCTCGGCGGCCTGGTGCTGACCCGGCTCGGCCGCATCCCGGAACCCGGCGACGAGGTGACGCTGCCCAATCCCGGCTCCGGGCAGCGCAATTCGATGGAGCCACACATCCGCGGCGGCTGGGTCGCCCGCGTGGAGCGCATGGACGGCCGCCGGATCGACCGGGTGCTGCTGGTGCCGGTCGACGCCGACACGATGGCCGGATGGGAGCTCAGCCATGGATAACCGATCCGGATTCACGCTCGCACGGGCACGTCGCGCCGCACCCGGGGTAGTCGACGCGCGGAGTCCATGGGCCGGGTGGGAGCTCAGCCATGGGTGATCTGTTCGGGATCGTACTGACGCTGGCGCTGCTGGGCTGCAACGCCTTCTTCGTCGGCGCCGAGTTCGCGCTCATCTCCGCGCGCCGCGACCGCCTCGAGGCCCTGGCCGCACAGGGGAAACGCGGCGCACACACCGTGATCCGCGCCGGTGAGCACCTGTCGATGATGCTGGCCGCCGCGCAGCTGGGCATCACCATCTGCTCGCTGCTGCTGGGCCGCATCGGCGAACCCGCGATCGCCCACCTGCTGCACGGGCCGTTCCGCTTGGCGCACATGCCGGACCAGCTGCTGCATCCGATCGCGTTCGCGCTGTCGCTGGGCCTGGTGGTCATGCTGCACATGCTGCTGGGCGAGATGATTCCGAAGAACATCGCCCTGGCTGGACCGGAACGCGTTGCGCTGCTGCTGGTTCCGATGTTGCTCCGCTGGCTGCGCCTGGCGCGGCCGCTGATCATGCTCTACAACCTGGCGGCGAATCTGTCGCTGCGGGCGTTGCGCATTCAGCCGAAGGACGAGCTCGACACCACGGTGTCTTCGGTGGAGCTCGCCGAGATGCTGGGCGAATCCCGTTCGGAGGGGCTGATCGACGAGGAGGAGCACCGCCGGCTCACCCAGGCCCTGGGCACCACCGACCGCATCGTCGCCGATGTGATGGTGCCCCTGGCCACGACCCGATGCGTGCCGCTGCGCGGGGACGGCACCACGCTGGGCGATATCGAATCCGCCGTGGCCGAGACCGGTTTCTCCCGCTATCCGGTCCGCACCGACGACGGCTCGCTGGTCGGCTACCTGCACGTGAAGGATGTGCTGGACAAGGTCGCCGACGACGATGCGGGCCCCGCCACCCCCATCCCGCGCACCGATATCCGCCCGCTGCCCACGGTCAGCATGGGCACGACGCTGTACGAGGCCCTGGCCCGGCTGCGCCGCACCAGCAGTCACCTCGGGCGCGTGGTCGACAGCCGCGGGAACACGGTGGGTATCGTGGCCCTCGAGGATCTGGTGGAAGAGTTCGTCGGCACGGTGCGCGACGCGACGCACCGTATCGCCGAATGAGCGGTGCGCAGCGGAGCGAATCATCGGCACAGCGCGCGCCGCGCATGCCGGAGCCGAGCGCCAGCGAGGCGCAGGCATGAGTAGTGTGAGCATTCTCGTACTGCCCGAGCGCGATTGGCGCGCTCGGGCGGCGGCCCATCGCGACCGGGTCGACGCCCTGGTCGGCCCGTACCTGGAGCGGCGGGCCGCGGGCTCGAAGCATCCAGTGATCGATTTCCTGTTCACCTACTACGGCCACAAGCCGGCGCAATTACGCCGCTGGCATCCCGGTTACGGTGTGGCACTCGAAAATGCGGCCGAGTACGACGGTGCGCGGGGGTACCATCGCGCACCGGACGCAACGACGGACGCCGCCGCGTGGACCGCCGATCCCGCCTATCTCGCCCGCCGTCACGACACCCTCGAGTTCGTGGCAAATCTCCTGCGCGCCACCGCGTCCCGGCCCGCGCACCTGTCCTGTTTCGGCCTGCACGAGTGGGCGATGGTCTATCGCAGCGACGAGGTCCGCCATCAGCAGGTCCCCCTGCGCCTGGGCCATGCGGGCACCGACGCGGTCGTGGAGTCGATGCCCCTGCGCTGCACCCACTTCGACGCCTTCCGCTTCTTCACCCCAGAGGCCGTACCGCGCAACACCGAGCCACTCACCCGCGAATCCCAGATCCTGCGCGAGCAGCCCGGCTGCCTGCACGCCAACATGGATCTCTACAAGTGGACCTTCAAGCTGATCCCGCTGGCCGACTCGGCACTGCTGCTGGACTGCTTCGAATTTGCCTGCGCCGCGCGGGAATTGGATATGCGCGCCAGCCCCTACGAGCTGTCCGAGTACGGTTACGCGCCCGTCCGCATCGAAACGCCCGCGGGCCGCGCGGAATACGTGCGAGGCCAGTCCGATCTCACCGAGCGCGCCGGTCGGTTACGCACTCGCCTGCTCGACGAGTGCACCCGCCTGCTGGCCGCCGCGCGCGCACAGCCGCCGAACGGCGCAGGTGTTCGAGACCACGAGAGCGGGTAAGGATCGATGACCGGAAATATCGGTCAGGCCCTACACTCGACGCACACGCAACGCTCTCGACGGAGGTGATCAGCGGTTGAATCCCAGGGATCCACGCGATCAGTACACCGCACGTTACGAACCCGGCTACCAGCCGGAGAACTATAGCGAATCCGCATACGGCCGGGATCCCGGATACGATCGGCGTCCCGACTACGGTCGAGACCCAGGTTACGACCGGCGTCCGGACCACGGTCGAGACCCGGGATACGACCGGCGTCCCGACTATGGCCGAGACCCCGGATACGACGCGTATCAGCGATCCGATTATCCGGAACGCAGGCCCCGGCGGTCGGGGCCCGAGGTCGACATCGGCAAGTTCGCCGGAGGCGTCTTCGCCGCGGCGGTGGTCTCGGCGCTCGCGGCCTGGCTGTGCGCATGGGTCATCGAGGTCATCGGCACGCGAATGACCCAGAACGGCAGGTTCGGGGTGTGGAACCCGATGGCGCAGGACGCGTACTGGTTCGCGGTGGCCGCCGGCCTGTGTGCCGTGCTGGCCGGGGTGCTCTACTACGCGCTGCG
The DNA here is from genome assembly GCF_018860155.1 of Nocardia albiluteola. Lineage (GTDB taxonomy): Bacteria > Actinomycetota > Actinomycetes > Mycobacteriales > Mycobacteriaceae > Nocardia > Nocardia albiluteola. Next base: position 117,494 of record NZ_JAHKNI010000003.1, on the reverse strand, counting down.
CCTGGCAACGCCCTCGCCGGAGGTGTTCTTCACCTGGATCGTCGGCATGCTGACGGCCGCGGCGGTGATCACTCCCCTGTTGTTCTCCAACGACATCTGGGTGGGCGTCACCACCGCCATCGAGCACCTGGTTATCGGGCTCCCGATTCTCAGCATGGTCCGCATGGTCGGCATCAGGAGCGTCATCTACCGGTGAGGCCCGCCACGGCGGTCGATCTCCTCGATCCGGCGGCGGAGCTCGGCCATCCGGCGGTGTCTGTGCTGGAAGGCATACTCCGCTCCGGACAGGAACGCGGCGAGTTCCGCGACTTCGACCCGACGGTGATGACAACCCTGGTGCAGCGCGCCATCGATGGGCTGCCTTTCCTTCTCGATATCCGACCTGGCCTGGACATCGCCGCGTACGGGCGCGAGGTGTCGACCGCTTTCGATCTCGCGACAAGGGCACAGCGATGACCAGTGCACCCGACGGCACGACTCCCGTCACCGCGTCGTCCCAGGATCAGGTGGACGCGGCATCTGCGGTGACTGCGGGGCGACCAGCCAACCTGGCTCGCCAGCTGGCCACCTTCGGCTTCGACATCGGTGCACCGATCGCCGCCTACTATCTGCTGCACGGTCTCGGGGTGAACAACCTGGTCGCGCTCGGCGCCGGCGCCGTCTTTCCCGCTCTCGGTGCGGGCTACAGCTTGGCCGTCAAGCGCCGCGCCGATACCGTGTCCCTGCTGGTGCTCGGTACGCTGGGCGTCTCGATTCTGACGGCGGTCATCTCGCGCGACCCGAGATTCCTGCTGACCAAAGAGGGCCTGATAACGGGCCTGTGGGGAGCATGGTTTCTGGCCAGCGTATGGGCCCGCAGGCCGGCCGCGTTCCTGTTCGCCCGCCCGTTCATGGAGGGCAGACGGGCATTCGCCGTCCGCGACTGGGACGCACTGTGGCAGGTCGACCCCCGCTTCCGGCGGCTCTGGCGGGTGTCGAGCGTGATCTGGGGCCTCGGCATCCTCGGCGACGCGGCAGTTCGGGTTGTCATGGCGTACACCCTGCCGATCCACGTCGTTCCCGGGCTCAGCGGAGCGCTCTGGCCGGTGACCTTCATCGTCCTTCAAGTCGTGACCAACATCTACTACATGGTCGCCGGCCTGAACCGGATGCTCGGCGCGCGTTGGCTGGGCCGACGGGCCAACGCGCCCGGCGACGTCCAGGCCGCGCCCCCTCAGGTAAGCACCGATTCCTCATTAGATCCGAGCGATCTCCAAGCCAACTCGACCGATCGACCCCGATAGATCCTCGAAAATCACTGTCCCCAAAACGAACTTACCGGCGGGTCATGTGAGCTATCGTTCCGGACTGTCGGCGTTGCTTGCAGCACAGGCGATCGCGCGACGGGGATTACCGGCCAGGCAGTTTGGGGTTCGCGATGGGGCGATTCACGGGCATTCGGCGTTCGAAACCGGTGCTGGTGGTGTTGGCGGCGCTACTCGCAGCGGTGACGCTGCCGCTCGGCGGTGCGTCGGCGGACCTGCAGTCCGATATCGCCACCCAGGTGCAGCAATTCCTCGATGTGGGAACGGCTTCCGTGCCGCGCGCGGACTGCGGTCCCGGATCGATGCCGGAAACCGGTCTGCAGGGCGATGTTCCGGCCGCCGACCGCGACAACGGCCGCAGCACACAGGGTTACACCTGCAACATGTCGTTGGTCGGCGGATACGAGGGGCGCGGCGGCGGCATCACCTCCACCACCTACGACCACTGCTCGTACACCGGCTCGTTCTTCCCAGGCAACCTGCTGGGCCCGGCGCAGGGCGTGCAGGTGCTCGACGTGTCCGATCCGGCACATCCGGTGCTCACCGCGACGCTCACCGAACCGGCGATGCTGGCCGGGACCTGGGAGAGCCTGAAGGTCAATGTCGCGCGAAAGCTGCTCGTGGGCACCGGCGTTCCCATCGGCGAGGGCGCGGGGTACATGTCGGTCTACGACATCTCCGACTGCGCGCATCCGCGGCTGCTCAATCCCGGGCCGGGATCCAATCTCCTGATGCCGCTGCCGATCACCACGCACGAGGGCGGCTTCTCCCCGGACGGGCGAACCTATTGGGCCTCAGGGATCGCACCGGGCTTCGTCAGCGCGATCGACCTGACGAATCCGGCCGACCCGCACGTGATCTGGCAGGGCCTGACCGGAATCGAGGCGCACGGCTTCGGGGTCAGCCCCGACGGCAACCGGATGTACCTCTCGGCGCTGGCCGGGTTCACCGTGCTCGATATCAGCGCGGTGCAGCGCCGCGACCCGAATCCCCAGGTCCAGCACATCGGCCGGGTCTTCTGGACGGACGGCTGGGCCACTCAGCACAGCATTCCGGTCAGCTACGGCGGCAGACCGTATCTGTTCACCGTCGACGAGGCCGGGGCCGGTGGCGTCAAGCTCGTCGACATCTCCGACGAACGCAATCCGCGCGTGGTCGACAAGATCAAGCTGGAGATCGACCTGCCCAATCACCTGGACAGCAATCTGGCCTCCTCGATGGGCGGCTCGGTGTTCTCCTACGACGCGCACTACTGCGCGGCCGATCGCCCCGACAATCCGACCGCCCTGGCCTGCGGCTGGGAATCCTCCGGCATCCGGGTATTCGACGTGCGGGATCCGTTCCACGCCCGCGAGATCGCGTATTACAACCCGCCCGCGCGTACCGGGCAGAACCTGCAGCTGTGGAATTCCCCGCACGCGCTGGGCTCGCTGATCGGACCGCCCGCACTGGAGGGCTTCTCGATGGCGCGGGCGGTCCTGGACGGGAAATTCGATCCGGCCAAGGCACTCTCGCCACGCTCGGGAATGCTCGCCTTCGGCGATGTCTCCAGCGACTGGTGTTTCGCCCCGCCGGAGTGGCACGGCAGCCAGCTGTGGACCACCTGCAACGACAACGGATTCATGGTACTGCAGCTGGGAAACGGCGTGTATTCCCCACCGGCGGACCAGCATTCGATCGTGGGCTCGTAGATGGACCGCTGGTACCGCCTGGGATCGTACCTCGCCTCCGCGCTGATCCTGCTGGTGATCGGCGCCGCGCTGCGGCCACTGATAGTGCCCGGACATCCCGCAGCCCCACCGATTCTCACCGCCACCGAGATCGGTTTCGCGCAGGACATGACCGCACACCACGAGCAGGCACTGCTCATGGTGCAACGCCTGGACCCCGGGGCCGACCCGACGGTGCTGCGGCTGTCGCAGCAGATCGATCAGACGCAGCGCACGGAGATCGGCATGCTGCTCGCCTGGCTGCGCCTGGCGAACGCCTCGCCCACCGACGACCATCCGATGGCCTGGATGCATTCCATGTCCACACAGCCGCATTCCATGGGACCCACGACGCTCGCCACCTCACCGAACACCATGCCCGGCATGGCTTCCCAGGCAGACCTCGACAACCTCGCCGCTGCCCGCGGCCACGACGCATCCGTCCTGTTCCTGCAGCTGATGTACCGCCACCACGTGGGCGGCGTCACGATGGCCCGGGCCGCTGACCTGCAGCTCACCTCCGGCGCGGTCAAAGAGGAAGCGCGGGCAATGATCACCGAGCAGGGCGAGGAGGTCGGGCTCATCCTTGCTCTGCTGGACCAGTTGGGCGCCGCCCCGCTGCCGTAGGCCTGGACTACCCGGGCCCGAACGGCTGTGACCCGAAAACGACCGCGCCCGCCGGAATTCCGGCGGGCGCGGTCGTTTGCCCGATATGACGTCCCGTTACAGCGGCGGAAAGCCGGACGACCCCGTGGACAGCCAGGTCCAGAATGCATCCACATGTGCCACGAGCACATTGAGGATGTCGATGGCGGTGCTGCTCATCACTAATCCTTACATCAGGTTATCGGTAAGCGTCACCCATGGTAGCCACAAGGCCGCGACGCGATGGGATCAGCGCTCCGGAACCCACGGCCCGGAAGGACCCGGGCCGTAGGTGAGGGCCAGATCGAACGGGTGCCGGTTCCAGGTATCGATGGCCAATCCGGCCAGCACTCCCGCAACCTCGACCCCGGACCGGCTGGCCGGAGCCGAAAGGGTCTGCCCCGGACCGGATTGCGCCTGATCTCGCCAGACCTCGGCGCCGACCGGTGCCGGGCTGGTCTCGATCAGCGAGTACCACTGCCCGTCCGGCCCGCGGGTCACCGCGGACAGGACGTAGGGAGCGACAGGCGGCTCCTGGCCACCGGATTCGACGACTACCAACTCGCCGCGCTCGGCAGCGGACAGGGCTGCCCGGCCGAGCCACCGGCAGAAGGCCATCCACGAATCGCGTGTGACGGCAGCCTTCGCCGTCTGCTCGTCGACCCGTGTCAGCGGCACGGAGGCGATCTGCGACACACCACCGTCCGGACTCCGGTACCGCGCCACCAACGCGAGGTGTGCGGACCGGCCGTCGGCGGCGACAGTCAGCAGCCCCATCTCCCGAAAGCGATTCCGGCCCATCGGTACTCGGGCGACCTGCCCGCCCCCGACGAGGTCGAGCAGCAGATCGGGCCGCTCGAGCCACCAGTAGGTCGCCTCCTGACCACCCCAGATCGGCAGATACGGCCCGATCACGGGACCCAATTCCACCGTATGCACCACATCGCCGACCGACATCCCCGCATCCATGCCCAGGATGCTAACGAACGATGCGGCTGACGGCGATCACAAATTCCCGATGGTGTGTTCGAGCCTGCGCGCCACCAGTTCCCGCGCCTGTTCGCGCAGCGCGGGCCGGTATCCGCTGGGGTACACCGGATCCGCGGGGGTGTACTGCTTCAGTACCTCGCGGGCGAGGGTGATCTTGTGGACCTCAGTGGGCCCGTCCGCGATGGCCATCACCTGGGCGTAGGTCATCATGTCGGTGAACGGCAGATCGGTGCTGACGCCGATCGCGCCGTGCAGATGCATGGCGCGCTGGGCGATATCGTGCATCACCTTCGGCATGGCCACCTTGATCGCGGCGATGTCGTGCCGGACCTTCAGGTAGTCCTGTTCCTTATCGATGCGCCAGGCCGTGCGCAGCACCAGCAGGCGGAACTGCTCCATCTCGATCCAGGATTCGGCGATCTTCTCCTGCGTCAGCTGCAGCCCGCCGAGCACGCCCTTGCGCATCGGCCGCGACACCGCGCGCTCGCACATCATGTCGAATGCCTTGCGCACCAGGGCAACCGTGCGCATCGCATGGTGCACCCGGCCGCCGCCGAGCCGGGTCTGGGCGACGATGAAACCCAGTCCCTCGGTACCGAGCAGAGCATCTGCGGGCACTCGGACGTCGGTGAAGCGCAGATGCCCCTCGTGCTCGCTGAAGCCGGGCACCGTGAAGTTCCGGACGATCTCCAGCCCGGGCGCGTCGGCCGGGACGATGAACATCGACAGGCGCTGGTGCGGTGGGGCCTCCGGGTCGGTGACCACCATGACGATGTGGAAGGCGGCGAATTCAGCGGCGGAGTTGAACCACTTCTCGCCGTTGATGACCCACTCGTCACCCTCGCGCACCGCGCGGGTCCGGAACGCCGTCGGATCGGAGCCGCCGGTCGGCTCGGTCATCACGTAGCAGGAGCCGATCTCGCCGTCGAGCAGGGGCTGCAGATACTTCGCCTTCTGCTCGGGGGTGCCGTAGTGAGCCAGGATCTCGGCATTGCCGGAATCGGGCGCCTGACAACCGAAGACGAGCGGCGCCCACAGCGAGGTGCCGATCGTCTCGTTCAGCAGCGCCAGTTTCAGCTGCCCGTAGCCGGGACCGCCGAGTTCGGGGCCCAGGTGACACGCCCACAGTCCCTGCTGTTTCACCTGCTCCTGCAGCGGTTTCATCAGCGCCCGGATCTCGGGGTCGGTGCGGTCGTAGGGGTTCGGGTACAGCAGGTCCAGCGGTTCCACCTCGGTGCGGACGAACTCCGCGACCCAGTCCAGTTTCCTCTGGTAGTCCGGATCGGTCTCGAAATCCCAAGCCATGATCAGCCTTTCGTGGGTGTGCAGGAGTGGTTGAGGACCCCGTCCAGGACGGTGGCCGTGAGTATGTCGGCGATCTCGGCCGGCGAGCGCTCCCCATGCGGGCGATACCAGAGGGTCACCGTGTTCAGCATGCCCAGCAGGCTGTTGGTGACGACGTGATCGGCGGTACGCAGCGCGCCCGCGGCGCACCCCGCGTCGATCACCCGCTGCCAGCACCGCTGCACCCGATCGCGCAGCTCCTGCAACTCGTTCGCGCGCTCGCCGGTCAGCGCGGAACCGTCCCGCAGCTGGATCGCGACCTCGCGCCGACGCTCGACGATCAGCTCGACATAACCCTGAATCAGATTGCGCAGCTGGGTGATCGGGTCGTCGCCGGAATCCGCGACGCGCTCCCCGTCGTCGAGAATGAGCTGAATGTAGTCTCGCAGGATCTCCCACAGCAGCTCCTCCTTGGAGCCGATGTGGTAGTACAGCGCGCCCCGCTGCACCCCCGCCCGATCGCCGATCTCGGCGACACCGGTGCCGTGAAACCCCTTCTCCGCGAACAGTTCCACCGCCGCGCTCACGATCCGCGCCCGGGTCGCGCCCGGCGTCGACTGCGCGGCGGGCGGACGGCCCCGGCGTCGCGGCGCGGCGGCCTGCGTCATCGCCAGCCGCCGTCGAGCGCAAGCGTGGACCCGGTGCAGAATGCCGAGGCATCGGTCGCGAAATACAGTGCCGCGCCGACGATATCGCCCGGCTGCCCGACCCGGCCCAGGGCATTGTGCCGGACCAGCTCCGCGCGCAGCGCATCCGGCCACGCCTTGGCGATATCGGTCTCGAACGGACCGCACTGAATCGTATTGACCCGCACCGCGGGTCCGTAGGTCTGCGCGAGACCCGCTGTCAGCGCGTTCAATCCGGCCTTCGCCGCGGCATAGGGCACCGCGAGCGGCTCGGGGCGCGCCGCCTCGATCGAGGAGACGTTGATGATCGAACCGCCGCCGGCCGCGGCCATCCGCGCCCCGATCGCGGCGGCCAGCCGGAACGGCCCCTTGAGGTTCACGGCCATCACCTTGTCGAACATCTGCTCGGTGACCTGGTCCAGGCTCGGATACAGCAGCGACATCCCCGCGTTGTTGACCAGCACGTCGACCTTGCCGAATTCGCCGTAGGCGGTCTCGATCAGCCGATCGCACTGCGCCCAGTCGCCGACGTTGCACGCCACCGGCAGCGCCCGGCGCCCGTGCTTGCGCCGCACCTCCTCGGCCAGCCCGATGCACCCGTCGACCTTGCGGCTCGCGATCACCACATCCGCACCCGCCGCGGCGAAGGCCAGCACCATCTCGCGCCCCAGCCCCCGGCTACCGCCGGTCACCAACACGACACGGCCCGCCAGCGCCTGCTCCATCCGGCCACTCCCCTCGCGCAGAAATGTTCCAGTCAGTACATTAAGTCGCGCGCGATCGAACCACAAGACCCCTTCGGCGATATCCGGAACCAAAACCGCCACGACCACGTCTAATAGGAATTAGGCATAGCAACATCGACTCGAGGCGAGACGACGACGATCGCTATTTCCAGGAGCGCAACCGGGAGGGCTGGCTCGAATGACGGCCGCCTTCCATCGGGGCCGAAGCGGGCCGCGGACTACCCCCGAGTAACATGACAACCGTACTTTTTGCATCCGACTTTCTCGAAGTGAGGCAGGTAGATGACGGAGCGGATTCAGGTCGGCGGGCTTCAGGTCGCAAGTGTTCTCCACGCGTTCGTTGAGAACGAGGCGCTGCCGGGCACCGGCGTAGATTCCGCCGCGTTCTGGTCCGGCGCCGAGGCCGTCATCAACGACCTGGCCCCGCGCAACCGCGCCCTGCTGGCCGAGCGCGACGAGATCCAGGGCAAGCTCGACGCCTGGCACGCCGAGAACCCGGGCACCGGTTACGACAAGGCCGCCTACAAGGCCTTCCTCACCGAGATCGGGTACCTGCGTCCCGAGCCCGCCGGCTTCGCCATCGGCACCGAGAACGTCGACGACGAGATCGCCACCACCGCCGGCCCGCAGCTGGTGGTTCCGGTGATGAACGCCCGTTTCGCGATCAACGCCGCGAACGCGCGCTGGGGTTCGCTGTACGACGCGCTGTACGGCACCGACGCCATCCCCGAGACGGGCGGCGCGGAGAAGGGCAGCGGCTACAACAAGGTCCGCGGCGACAAGGTCATCGAGTGGGCGCGCAACTTCCTCGACGATGCCGTGCCGCTGATCACCGGCTCGCACATCGGTTCGCAGGCCTACAAGATCGTCGACGGCGAGCTCGAGGTCACCCTCGAGGACGGCACCGACATCGGCCTGGCCGACGCCTCGGCCCTGGTCGGCTACCTCGGCACGCCCGAATCCCCGACCTCGGTGCTGTTGCGGCACAACGGCCTGCACATCGAGATCCAGATCGACCCCTCCTCGCCCATCGGCAGCACCGATACCGCCGGGGTCAAGGACGTGGTGCTGGAGTCCGCGGTCACCACGATCATGGACTTCGAGGATTCGGTCGCCGCGGTCGACGCCGAGGACAAGGTCCTGGGCTACACCAACTGGCTCGGCCTGATGAAGGGCGATCTGGCCGAGGCGGTCACCAAGGGCGGCAAGACCTTCACCCGCACCATGAACCCGGACCGGGTCTACACCGGCCTGGACGGGAAAGAGGTTGTGCTGCACGGCCGTTCGCTGCTGTTCGTGCGCAACGTCGGCCACCTGATGACCAGCGACGCGATCCTGGACGCCCAGGGCAACGAGGTGCCCGAGGGCATCCTGGACGGCCTGTTCACCTCGCTCATCGCGGTGCACAGCCTGCGCGGCCAGGCCCGGGTCGCCAACTCGCGCACCGGTTCGGTCTACATCGTCAAGCCCAAGATGCACGGCCCCGACGAGGTCGCCTTCGCCAACGAGCTGTTCGGCCGCGTCGAGGGCGTGCTTGGCCTGCCCGCCAACACGCTCAAGGTCGGCATCATGGACGAGGAGCGCCGCACCACGGTCAACCTGAAGGCCTGCATCGAGGCCGCGCGCGACCGCGTGGTGTTCATCAACACCGGCTTCCTGGACCGCACCGGCGACGAGATCCACACCTCCATGGAGGCCGGGCCGATGGTCCGCAAGGCCGACATGAAGAAGCAGCAGTGGATCGCCTCCTACGAGGACTGGAACGTCGACGCGGGCCTGTTCGCCGCGCTGCCGCACAAGGCGCAGATCGGCAAGGGCATGTGGGCGATGCCGGACCTGATGCACGACATGCTCGAGCAGAAGATCGGCCACCCGCGCGCGGGCGCGACCACCGCGTGGGTGCCCTCCCCCACCGCCGCCACCCTGCACGCCACGCACTACCACCTGGTGGACGTGTTCAAGCGGCAGGCCGAGATCGCCCGGGGCGGCGCGCGAGCCACCGTCGATCAGATCCTGGAGATCCCGCTGGCCGCGAACCCCGACTGGCCCGCCGACGAGATCGCCAACGAGCTGGACAACAACTCCCAGTCCATCCTCGGCTACGTGGTGCGCTGGATCGACCAGGGCGTGGGCTGCTCCAAGGTGCCCGACATCAACGATGTCGCGCTCATGGAAGACCGTGCGACCCTGCGCATTTCGAGCCAGCTGATGGCGAACTGGCTGCGCCACGGCATCGTCACCGCCGACCAGGTGGTCGCGAGCCTCGAGCGCATGGCGCCGGTGGTCGACCGGCAGAACGCGGGCGACGCGGCCTACCGGCCGATGGCCCCGGACTTCGCCGGCAGCGTCGCGTTCCAGGCGGCCAAGGAGCTCGTCCTCGAGGGCGGCACCCAGCCCAACGGCTACACCGAGCCGATCCTGCACCGGCGTCGCCGCGAGGCCAAGGCGCTGGCCGCCAAGGGCTGAGCCGCGCGCCCAGCTGCCACACCTCACGAGTCCCCCGGTCGAACACGACCGGGGGACTCGTCGTCTACCACCCTCGGTGACAGCTCACGACCACATCGCGCCGACGCCCGGCTCCGCCTCCCGAATCGCCGAACCCGCACGGGGAAATGGCCGCACCCTGCTCAGCGCCGCCTACGACGCAGCGAGCGCCTCACCTTCCCGCCCAATCGTCGTCCACCGGCCACCCGTTGGCGACCAAATGCGTTCGCACACGGTGCATGTCGGATTCGTGCGGCATCTCGTGGGTGAGCTTCGTGATCGCCACCCCGACGTCGGCACGGTCGGCCGGCAGCGCACCGTGCTCGATGAGGGCGTCGGTCACCGTGATCACCTCGTCCTCGGTGAGGCGGCGGGTGAGCAGGGCCAGCAGCGGGACGTAGTCGTGCTCGGGCACGCCCTGCGGGTATCCCGCCCGCAACCACTCGACGATTTTCGCTAGAACCTCGGATAACGCCATGTTTTACCAGTTCTGTCGGTCCGGGTACGGACTGGTCCACGGACGGTCATATTCGGCCGTCGAGCAACACGCCCGGGACGGCAACTTGGCTGTAATCGTCATGCCCCGAAGGGATTTACGCAAGCGCGGCGGACACTCAATTCTGTACCCGCGGCGAGGGAAATACGTAAAAAAACACGCCGAGGGGCCGCACCGCGTCGGCGGTGCGGCCCCTCGACCCGAATTGTGTTGTGAGATCAGCTTTTCCGGGCGAGAAACCGCCCAGGCAGGCTCAACTCTTCTTCGCTCCGAACAGCTGAACATCGAATGTATGGCTGATGAAATCCTTGGCGATGTACAGGATTCCGAGCAGCACCGCGACAATCACGATCCCGAAGCACAGGTACGCGATCGCCTGGGCGGCCGTATTGCGCCCGCTCGGTGCGCCGTTCGCGGTCGTGGTCTCCATCGACCAGAACCGCACCCCGACGGCGAAGATCAGCGGCAGCCCGGCGCCGAGGATCAGCGCGACCAGCGCCACCTCGCCGAGCGACTTCACGATGGCATCGAGTGTATGCATTCCCGCGCTCCCCTCAGGCCGCCGTCATGGATTTCTCGGCGAGGTCGGACGGCGGAGTGAGCCCGCCCTCCCACTCCTCGTTGACATTGCTGGTGTCGACCGGGTTGCTGCGCGAGCGCAGATAGATGTAGCTCGACACCGCGATCAGGATCACCAGATCGATGAGCACACCGCCGAGGCCGCCCACCAGGTCGGTGATCCCCCAGCACAGCGCACCGACGAGGCCGGCCAGCGGCAGGGTGATCACCCACGCGACGCACATCCGGCCGAACACGCCCCAGCGCACCTCCGCGCCCGGCTTGCCCAGGCCCGTACCGAGAATCGAGCCGGTGGCCGCGTGCGTGGTCGACAGCGGCAGGCCGAACTGCGCCGAGGTGAGAATGATCGCCGCCGAGGACGCCTCGGCCGCGAAGCCCTGCGGCGCGTCGATCTCCACCAGGCCCTTGCCGAGGGTGCGGATGATCCGCCAGCCGCCGAGGTAGGTGCCCAGGGCGATGGCCAGCGCGCAGCAGACCTTCACCCACATCGGGATGGAGTCGTGGTTGGTGTAGGTGCCGTACGCGACCAGGGCCATGAAGATAACGCCCATTGTCTTCTGCGCGTCGTTGGTGCCGTGCGCCAGCGACACCAGTGCCGCGGAACCGATCTGGCCGATCCGGAAGCTCTTGCGCACCTTGGTCTCGTCCGAGGCGCGAGTGAGCCGGTAGACCAGGAAGGTGCCCAGCCCCGCGACCACGCCCGCGACGACGGGCGCCAGCACGGCCGGGATGATGATCTTGTTGATCAGGCCGGTGCTCTGGTTACCGGTCCAGATCACCCCGCTGGCCCCGAGCGCCGCCATCGCGGCGCCGATCAGCCCGCCGAACAGCGCGTGCGTGGAGCTGGACGGAATACCGAACAGCCAGGTGAGCAGGTTCCACAGGATCCCGCCGACCAAACCCGCGAACACGATCTCGAGCAGCGCCATGTGATGCACGTTGTTGATGTTCAGCAGCCCACCGGAAACGGTCTTGGCGACCTCCACCGACAGGAACGCGCCGACGAGGTTCAGCGCCCCCGACATCGCCACGGCGGTGCGCGGCCCCAGGGCTCCGGTGGCGATCGAGGTCGCCATCGCGTTCGCGGTGTCGTGGAAGCCGTTGGTGAAGTCGAAAGCCAGGGCCGTGACTATGACTATTACTAGGACAATGAGTTCTGCGCTCACGACTCCACCTCGCTGGCGCTCGGCTCCGTCGTGCGCGCAGCGCACCCTGTATCTGGTTCGCTCGCAAGCTCGCTCACGCTTGAAGTTTCATGCCAACCCGCACAGCCCACTACCGCACGCGCGGGTATTCATACGACGTTCAGCAGATCATCCACCAACGGACATCCAACAGTGTCCGTACGGAAATGCTACCCGCGCGTATCGGCCACGGCGGCCACCCCGCGGCGATGCGATCACGAAGTTCGATGGGCGCCGGCACCTTCGCGCCAACCGTGGGCATCGGGCTCCCCATCCGATGAGCGTGCCGCCGGGACTGCCGGTCGAAATAGCCTGGCACGCAGCCGAATCCCTGGGCTCAGCATTCGTCGGGTGCGGGCTTGCCCTGCAGGCGCTCATCGAGCCAGGCGACCAGCAATCCCCACCCGGTATCCCCGGCGATGAAGTGCTCGCCCGGCACGTCCCGATAGATGCCGGGCACGCCCAGCGCGCACTGCTGGCGATACAGCTCGCGCGCGCCCGCCGCCGGGATCCAGAATTCCTGCGCGCCGTTGTAGATCATCAGCGGCATCGCGGACTTCAGTGCCGACAGGTCGGTCTCCCGGAATGTCCGCCGCGCCACGGCGCTGTGCAGCGGATCGGCGATGTTGGCGGCGATATCGATCGAGGGCTGCAGCAGGCCCGGCAGCCCGACAACGGTCATGCAGGAGTCCTTCAGCGGCGAGGTGGCGACCTGCTGCGCCAGGTTGTTCATGGTGGCCAGGATCTCGGGATGCTCACGCCCGATGCCGAATACGGCCCCCATGAATACCCCGGAGGCCAGATTGCCGTTCATCGTGGTCGAGAGCATCCGGTAGTCCGCGGGCACCCCGCCCATCGCGGCCCCCGCGGCCGAACCAGCCAATTCCGGTGCGTAGGAGCGCAACAGCACCGCCGCCGCGCGCGTGGCGATCGCCCCGCCGGAATATCCCGTCATGGCGAACCGGCTCGCACCGAGCTCGGCGGGCATCAGATTACGCACGGCGCGAATGGAATCCAGCACGGCATGTGCGGCCACGTACGGCTCGGCGTACGCCATGTCCGGGCCCTCGTGATCGGGGATCAGGACCGCGTAGCCGCGCAGCGCGGCGAGCTGGGTCAAGGGCGGGAAGAAGTCCGCGGAATTGGTGTTGGCCGAATATCCGTGGGCCAGGGTATATCCCGGGTTGCACTGGCGTCCGAGACCGTCGATGGCGAGGTTGTTCACCAGCAGCGGCCGGTCGCCCGGGCCCGTCCACGGGGTGGCGGGCAGCACCAATGAGGCGGTGGCGTAGGAGGGTTCGCCGTGTGCGCCGGTGGTACGAAACTTCAGCTGCAGCACCCGCTGCAGCGGCACGGTGAGCAACGGGGCCGCGGTCGCGGTCACATCACGGGTGGTGACGACCCGGCCCGGCGTCAGTTGCGCCAGATTCGCCGGAGGGTTGTCGAACAGCGGATCACCCACGTTGTCGGGCAGCACCGCCAGCCGCAGCGCCGCGGCATCCGTTGCCGCACCGGACGATTGCGGTGCCACATTTCCGGACCGCGGTGCGGTGTCGCCGGGGTGCGGTGTAGCCGGGGCCTCCGGCAGCGCCGGGCGCGGTACCACGGTGTCGATCCACTGCTGCAGATCGGGCACGCTGAGGCTGCGTGGGAGCGGAATCACCGGTGGCGCAGGCGGATTCGACGCCGGCGGTTGAGCGTTCGCGGTGGCTGCCAGCGAACAGCACGAGACCACGACCATCAGCGCCACGGCACACCGAGCCCACACGGGCCACCCCACAATCCACACGGAACCGGCATCGCGGCGAGGGCTCCAGCTCCAACCCCGAGCCTTCGTCACGATCATGTAATTCGATCGTATCGCCCACCAGCCTGAGAAATGCCACTCGTTTTCCACACTGTGACCGAGTGGCTGGCCGGGAATAAAACCGAGTGGCCGGGAATAAATCCGACCGCCCGCATGCTGCACCTGTCGCACGGTCGCGGGTGGGGCAAAAAAATAACCCGACAACGCGCTAACGCTGTGCCACCATGAAGACGATGAATCAACGACCCCGCCGGGCGCGGGGCCGTGCACTGTTCGGCGAGCACCGGAAGGAGGTGGCTGATGTCCCCGGAGACCAATCCTCTGTCAATGAGTACCCCTGTCCCGCAGCGGCTTTACGCGGCGTGCGATGAGCGCGGAGCCCGGAAGCTCGGCCACCTCGCATTGCCAGCCTGATTCCAGGCCACCCTTCCCGCTCCGCCTCTTCACGAAACATGGTGACACCCATGACCTTCCGTCGTGCCGCAGACGCGGCCCCCACCCCCGACAACTGGATAAACGCCGGCGTGCTGGTGCTCAACGCCTCCTACGAGGCGCTCACCGAGATCGCCGCCGACCGGGCCGTGGTGCTGCTCATCACCGGCGCCGCGGAGACAGTCGCCGAGCGCGAGCCGCGGTTCCCGATCCGCTCCAAGCACGTGGAAGTCGTGCTCCCCGAGACGATTCGGCTGCGGCGCTACGTCTACCTGGAGCACCGCGTCCTGGTGCACGACGACGAGAGCCGCGCCACCCTCGCCGGGATTCTGCGCCGCGACGACCACCGGTGCGGATACTGCGCCGGCTGGGCCCGCACGGTGGACCACATTCGCCCCCGCAGCCGTGGCGGGCCGAACACCTGGTCCAACCTCATCGCCGCCTGCTCGCCCTGCAACACCCGCAAGGCGGACCGCACGCCCGAGGAGGCCGGGATGCGGTTGCTGTGGGAGCCCAAGGCACCCGACGAGATGGCCCGAACCCAACGGCGGATCTGGAAGGACCTGGCCGCCACGTAACCCCGGGAAAGGAGGGGATCCGATATGACAATCGCAGTGCAGGAGCCGACCCTGGTGGATCTGTTCCCGCTCTCGGACGCGAAGGACTGGCAGGCCGCGGCCTGCCGGGGTGACCCGAATCACGATGCGTGGTTCCCGTACCCGTCGCAGGATTTCGAGTACGCCCGCGGCATCTGCGCCGGCTGCCCCATCCGGCGCCAGTGCGGCGAGTTCGCCTCGCGCACCGGCCAGTCCGGCGTCTGGGGCGGCCACGAGTACGACCGCGGGCGCCTGATCCGCGAATGAGAGCCGAACCGTCCCGGCGCCCCGGTGGCGCCGGGACGGTGGCCGTCCGGCGCGACCATTTTCGCATGACCATACACTGATCGCCGTGGGTACACATCGCAGTGCAGGCGGATCACGAGGCGTCAGCAAAGGTCTAGTTATCATCGTGGTCGCGGTGCTGTTGCTGGTGGTGGCGGTTGTCGGCTGGTTCTGGCTGGGGCGGCACTCGGCCGCGCAGAGCCGCGACGCGGCCGGTGAATGTGTCGAGGGCCCCTCGACCGTGAATGTCACCGTGGATCCGGATATCGCCACCCAGGTGCGCGCGGCCGCCGATCGGTACAACGCCACGAAACCGCACGTCCGCGACCACTGCATCACCGTCGCGGTGAACCCGCAGGCGTCGGCGGCCATGGTGGCGGGGTTCGCCGGCAAGTCCTGGGACACCAAACTGGGCGCGCCCCCGGCCCTCTGGATCCCGGACTCTTCGCGGTCGGTCCAGGCCATGCGGATCCCCGGCGTCATCGAGGGGACCCCGGCGGCGGTGGCGGTGAGCCCGATCGTGCTCGCCGTGCCGGACCAGCTGCGCCAGGCCCTGACGAGCAACAAGATCGGCTGGTCGGACCTGCCCAAGCTGCAGCAGGGGTCGCTGAGCCAGGTCGGCCTGAGCGGCTGGGGCGGGCTGCGCATGGCGATGCCTACGGGGGACGACACCGTGGCCGCGGCCGCCGCCGTCGGGGCCGCGGTCTCGGGCTCGGACCCGCTGAACGACGAGTCCGCCAAGTCCGGACAGGTGGTCTCCGCAATCTCCCGGCTGGCCCAGGGCGCACCGCAGGTCGGCGATACGCTCACCGCGCTGACCACGGTGGGCACCGCTTCACCCCCCTCGAACGCAGCCATCCACGCGGTCGCAGTTAGTGAACAGCAACTGAAATCGCGGGGCGGTCTGGCCGAATACCGGCCCACCGGATCCGATCCGGTCGCCGACCACCCGGCCGCCCTGCTCACCGGTACCTGGGTCGATCAGACCCAGCAGGTCGTCGCGGGCATGTTCGCCGACTATCTGCGCGCGCCCGCGCAGCAGCAACTGTTCGCCGCCGCCGGATTCTCCGCCGCGCCACCGCAGCCCGTGCCGGTCCCGGCCAAATCGGTTCTCGACCAGGTTCATTCGGTACTCGCGAACCCGGTGCTCGGCGTGCAGTCCACCGTGCTCATCGACACGTCCGCGGCGATGGGGGCCAACGACGGCTCGATGACTCGGCTGAACAACACGGTCGGCGCGATCAGCTCCACTCTGGACACCATGCCCGGCGATTTCGGGCTCGGTGCGTGGACCTATGCCGAGGACATCGACGGTGAGCCGTACCGCGTCGTGTCCAAGACCGCCCCGCTCACCCAGCAGCATCGCTCGGATCTGGCCCAAGCCCTCGGCCAGGTCACGGCCACCGAGTCGCACTCGGACCACACCTATCCGGCCCTCGAGGCGGCGTACAAGGCCGCGGTGAGCAACTTCGGCGCCGGCCGGACCAACAAGGTGCTGCTGGTCACCGCCGGCCCGAACGACGACTCCTCGCTCACCGGCACCCAGCTGATCTCCGACATCACCGCCGCGATGGATCCGGCCCACCCGGTCCGCATCGACGTCATCGTCATCGGCGGCCAGGGCGCGGCGACCCTGCAGACACTGACACAGAAGACCGGTGGCACCTACACCAAGGTCGCCACCTCGGACAACCTGGCCTTCGGCACCGCGATCAACAACGCGCTCACCGCCCCCTGAGTCCGGCGCCCGCCCGGTCGCGGGCGCCGGTCGGGCGGCTCAGTCGGCGTACGCCTCGAGCGGCGGGCAGCTGCAGACCAGGTTGCGGTCGCCGTACGCACCGTCGATGCGGCGCACCGAGGGCCAGACCTTCGCGCGGGCCGAGCCCAGGCCCTGCGGGTAGACCGCCGTTTCGCGACTGTAGGGGTGCGTCCACTCCCCGACCAGGCACGCCGCGGTGTGCGGGGCGCCGCGCAGGGGGCTCTCCGCGACCGGCCAGACCCCGGCCTCGACCTGGTCGATCTCGGCCTTGATGGCGATCATGGCGTCGATGAACGCGTCGATCTCGTGCAGATCCTCGCTCTCGGTGGGCTCCACCATCAGGGTGCCCGCGACCGGGAAGCTCATGGTCGGCGCGTGGAATCCGTAGTCCGCCAGGCGCTTGGCCACATCGTCGACCGTGACGCCCGTGCGCTTGGTGATCTCGCGCAGGTCCAGGATGCATTCGTGAGCGACCGCTCCCCCAGCGCCCGTGTACAGCACCGGGAAGTGCGGATCCAGCCGCCGCGCAATGTAATTGGCCGAGGCGATCGCGGTCAGGGTGGCCCGGCGCAGGCCGTCCGCGCCCATCATGCGAATGTAGGCCCAGGTGATCGGCAGGATCGACGCGGAACCATAGCGTGCCGCCGACACCGCGTGCGAACCCGGCTCGAGCGGATCACCGGGCAGGTACGGCGCCAGGTGCTCGCGCACAGCCACGGGGCCGACGCCCGGACCGCCGCCGCCGTGCGGAATGCAGAAGGTCTTGTGCAGGTTCAGATGCGACACGTCACCGCCGAACCGGCCCGGACGGGCAAGTCCGACAAGGGCATTCAGATTCGCGCCGTCCACGTACACCTGGCCGCCGGCGTCGTGCACCAGCGCGCACAGCTCGGCGACCTCCTGCTCGTAGACGCCATGTGTGGACGGGTAGGTGATCATGATGCAGGCCAGCCGGTCCGCGTGGTCGGCGATCTTCGCGCGCAGATCGTCGAGGTCGACATCGCCGTTCGCACGGCACTTCACGACCTCCACGCGCAGTCCGGCCATCGCCGCCGACGCGGCGTTGGTGCCGTGCGCGCTGGACGGGATCAGACAGGTATCCCGATGCGTGTCACCGCGATCCACGTGGTAGCGGCGGATCGCCAGCAGACCCGCGTACTCGCCCTGGCTCCCGGCGTTGGGCTGCAGGCTGACCCGGTCGTAGCCGGTGATCGCGCACAGCCAGGCCTCGAGATCCTCGATCACCCGCAGGATGCCGGGCGCGTCGTGTTCCGGCGCATAGGGATGCAGGCGGGCGAATCCCGGCCAGGTGATCGGCTCCATCTCCGCGGCCGCGTTCAGCTTCATGGTGCAGGAGCCGAGCGGAATCATGCTGCGGTCCAGCGCGATATCCTTGTCCGAGAGCCGTCGCAGATACCGCAGCATCGCGGTCTCGGTGTGGTACAGGGTGAACGCCGGATGGGTCAGGAATTCCGACGTGCGGTCCTCGATCGCGGACGCCCCCACCATCTCGGACTCTGCCTCCGCACCGGAATCGGGTGTGGCGCCGAAGGATTCGAGCACCACCGCCACATGGGCAGCCGTGGTCGCCTCGTCGCAGGCGACCGACACGTGGTCGTGGTCCACCAGGCGCAGATTGATCCCCCGGCCCTGCGCCTTGGCCACCACGGCCTCCGCGCCGCCGGGCACCCGCACCAGCACGGTGTCGAAGAACCGTTCGTGCACAACGGCTTCGGAGTCCGCGGCGGTCAGCCCCGCGGCGAGCGAGCGGGCGTGCCCGTGCACCCGCCGCGCGATCGCGCGCAGCCCGTCGGCGCCGTGGTACGAGGCGTACATCGCGGCCACGATCGCCAGCAACACCTGCGCGGTGCAGATGTTCGAGGTCGCCTTCTCGCGGCGGATGTGTTGTTCGCGGGTCTGCAGCGCCAGGCGATAGGCGGTGTTGCCGTCGGCGTCGACCGACACACCCACCAGGCGCCCGGGCAGCTGACGCGCATGCGCGGTGCGCACCGCGAGATATCCGGCGTGCGGGCCACCGAAGCCCATCGGCACGCCGAAACGCTGTGTGGTGCCGAAACATACGTCCGCGCCCTGCTCGCCCGGCGGCGTGATAAGGGTCAGCGCGAGCAGGTCGGCGCCCGTGGCCACCAGCGCACCCCGCTCGTGCGCCGCGGCGATCAGCGCCGTCCAGTCGACGATGCGGCCCGAGGCGCCGGGCGCCTGCAGCAGCACGCCGAAGAACTCGCCCTCGGGCAGTACGCCCGCGCTCAGATCGGCCTCGACGATCTCGATCCCCAGGGGCTCCGCGCGGGTGTACAGCACGGTGCGGGTCTGCGGGAACAGGTCCGCATCGATCAGCAGCCGCAGGGATTTGCTCCCCCGATTCGCGCGGTGCAGCAGCGTCATCGCCTCCGCGGCCGCAGTCGCCTCGTCGAGCATGGACGCGTTCGCGACGTCCATCCCGGTCAGATCCGAGACCATGGTCTGGAAGTTGAGCAGCGCCTCGAGCCTGCCCTGGCTGATCTCCGGCTGGTACGGCGTGTAGGCGGTGTACCAGGCCGGATTCTCCAGCAGATTGCGCACCAGCACCGGCGGGGTGAGCGTGTCGTAGTAGCCCAGGCCGATCATCGAGGTGGCCACGGCGTTCGAGTGGGCCAGCGCCGCGAGTTCGGCCAGCACCTCGTGCTCGGACGCGGCGGGCGGTAGCCCGGCCAGTCCGGTCGCGGCCGGATCGTCGAGAATGTTCGCGGGCAGGGCCCGCCCGGCCAGCTCGTCGAGCGTGCGCACGCCGACAACGTCGAGAATGCGGTCCAGGCCCGCGGAGTCGGGGCCGATGTGGCGGTCGGCGAAGGGTCGGGTCACGGCAGCTCCCAGGGGCTCGGGCGGGTGTCGACCGGGGTCGACTATCGGGCCCTCCCCCTCTGTCGTGGCGCCTGAGAGATTCGGGATGCGCGCATCCCTTTCCCCATGGGCGGATGGTCCGCATTGTGTGCGGCCATCGCTTTCCAGAGGCGTCGAAAGTCCGCACGGTCCCTTGTGCCTGAGAGATTGACGGGGAGGTGCTGCTCCTTCGGCGCCCGGGCGAACCCGGGACTCTCCCGCACGGCGTCGACGCACTGCCAGTCTAAGCCGGTTCACATGTCGAACGTATTACCGACCCCGCCAACCACCGATCTCCGACTCGAGCCCCGGCGCACTGCGCGGTGCGGCGCCAACAAGCCAACTGATCTCGTTGGCACATGGGTAACTCCACAGGAGAAAGTCTCGGATTACCCTCCGCCCCCCCGATAGCGGGAATCGCCGCAGGACTGAGGGTCAGGGACGAGGCTTCTGCCCGCTTTTAGGCTGGATCGGTTGATCGCACACGTACCACTTCCGGCACGAGAAGGGGCTATACGTTTGATTCACAAAATCGCGACCGCCGCCGCGGTCGGCATCCTGTCCGTCTTCCTGTCCGCAGGCGTGGCCACCGCCCAGGTGTTGGACCCGGGATCGGGAGAAGGGCGAGTGGGGAAGCAAACCGCTCCGGAGTCCGGCAAGACCTTGGCCCAAGCTGAGAAGCCTGCACCGATGAACGCGACCGTTGATGATCGCACCGGGAAGGCCCGTGACGGACGGCACGACACAGGCAGGTTGCTCAGTGGTGCCACGGGCACCGACTACAGGAATCGGGCCGGTGCTGTCGAACCCGTGCAGATCTTCGACCCGCAGAGTTCTGATGATGGCGGCAGCGCGGGTGGTGCCGACAACGAGGACAAGGGTGAAGGCAAGGGCAAAGGTAAGGGCGGCAAGGGCGGGGGCAAAGGTAAGGGGGGCAAGGGCAAGGACAAGGACAGAGACGAGGACTCGGGCGAACACTGAATAAGTAGCGTCCATCCGCTGGTCGGAGTCCGGTCCTGTTGGATGAGTCGGGACTGGACTCCGTCGGCTCAGATCCCGCTGATCCGCTCCGGCTCGATGACGAACATGACCCGCACCTGGTCGCGGCCGCCGTACCAGGGGTACGGGCCGCCGAGATAGCGCTGGGCGAGTTTTTCGATGTGTTCGTTCGCGCCCTCTTTCCGCACCTCCTGCACCCGCCCGCGCACCTGGAAGTACCGCCGCTGCTGCTCGGGATCGGTGACCGTCAGCGCCACCCGCGG
Source organism: Nocardia albiluteola (assembly GCF_018860155.1). GTDB lineage: Bacteria > Actinomycetota > Actinomycetes > Mycobacteriales > Mycobacteriaceae > Nocardia > Nocardia albiluteola. The sequence goes on along the minus strand of NZ_JAHKNI010000003.1, from coordinate 96,366 downwards.
ATCGCGCTGGATGTTCTTCGTCTTCACGTGCGTGAGCACGCTGTTGATCAGCACGTGCTGGCCATCGGTGTCCACCCAGGTCTGGGTGAGCTGCGGCGACCCGTCCGGCATGGTCGTGGCCAGGTAGCACAGCAACTCTATGAGCGCTTTGCAGCTGGGCCCCGAGCAGCGGATGGACGCTACTCTGCGGCCGGGGCCAGTCGGCGACGAGCACGCGCGATAGCGCCGAGCACCAGTGCGACAGGGGCGGCCACGGCGAGGAGTTCGAGGCCGAGATGTTCGCCCGAGAGCTTGGTCCCGAAGAGGTACTCGGGCCGGGGCGGCGCGTAGTTCTGACGGCGGGAGTTCAGGTCCACCGCCTTTACCGCGACGGTGGCCATAGCCTGGCACCGGGCCTGCTCCCGCTCGTGATCGCAGGCGCTCCGCATTCGCTGTTCGAGCGCGGTGTCGACGGCTCGGCGCGCCCACGGGCCCAGCGGCTGCCCGTGGGCGTCGGCGTAGCGCAACATGTCGTAGCCGAGGTCGTGCGCCTGGCACGCGGTCCGGAATTCGGCGGGCAAGCGCACCGGCGAGGAACATGCGCCACCCGGATCGACCAGCAGCCCGTCCGTGATCACCGGCCGGTATCCAATTTCGTCGGCGAAATCCGTCGGAATCGCGACCGCCCCCGGATGTGCTCCGGTCAACTCCGCGACAGCCGCCCGGGCTGCGGGATTTTCCGGAGCCGCAGACGCACGGGCTGCGGGATTTTCCGCACCCGCAGAACCCACGGCCGCCCCGGCAACCGGCTGCGGGACAACGAACACCACGAGAGCCCCGAGCGCACCGAGGCCCGCCACCACCTGCCTCCGCCGCGATTTCCAGGTGGCCCCAGCTAGGGAACGAGCAGTGCCAGGGCGGCGAGAATGCCCACGACCGGGACGGTTCAGCGCAGCCACGGCACGAAAGCGGTGCGCGACAGCAGGAATACGGCTGTCGGTCTCCGCAACGGGTGCATGATTGCTGAGTTCGGGCGGGAGTGTCGGAGCCTTCGAGTGCATGATCGGATCCCAGGGTCTCGGTGGCGGCGATCTTCGTACCTCCAATTTCCCTGTTCGGCGGTACCTGCGATAGCAACCCTCGAGATCACTCCCGGCCCCCCGAGGGTGGGGCGGGATCTCACCCCAGGGTGCGGGCCTGGGAGTGAATCATTCGACCAGCTCGCACATGTCCTGCCGGTAGATCGGCAGCCAGCCAAGAACCAACAGCGCCAACCCGCGGTCCGAACGACAACCCGATGACCGCCGAAACGCAGCGCCGGGCACGCCCAGGCGGTGGCCCGCAACCCAACCGCCGGCCCGACACCCAGTTCTCCCTGCATCTGACGACACGCAGAAATCGCGGGGAGGCGGGGGAGCCGCATCCTCAGTCCTGCAGGGGCAGGTCGAGCCGTCCGGCGGTGAGGGTGATGGTGGCACCAGGGGTAGTGACACCGGCGTAGCGGCTGTCGTGGGTACCGACGATCAGGGTGAGCCGGTGCCCGGCCGCGACGACCCAGTCGACCGGCTGCAATTCGACTGTGGCGGAACCGGTTCCGGTCACCGTGACGGGGGCGTGGCTGAGCAACACACCGCTGCTGTCGGGGCCCTCGTCGTACAGGTATGCGACGAGAGTGGCGGGGTGTGCCGTGCCGAGAGTCACGGTGAGGTCGGGCAGACCGACGAGCCGGCGCGGCGCGGCGAACACGGCGGTACGCCACGCCGGGCTGACAGCGCCCAATGGCGTGGGCGGCACGGTCCCCAGATATTGCAGTGCACCGGTGAGATACACCGGGCCGCTGTCGACGCCGGCGGCGCCGCCGACGAGGGTGGTGGCGGTGGCTGCCGCCGCCGCACCGAGCACGCCGGCGCCGAGCGCGAGCCCGGTGGTGGGTCGCAGGTCCGCGACGGCCATGGGCGCCGAATACTGCTGACCGCCGAGCATTTCGGCGGGCGAGCTGGTCATCGGGGCCAGGTGCAGGGGCGGTTCGCCGAGCAGGCCGGGGTCGGTGCCGCGCAGCGCGGCATCGAGCCAGCGGTAGGCGGTATCCCAATCGTGGTTGGGCAGGCCCAGATAGCCGCCGGGGGCGTCGGATACCGAATGGTCGCCGGCGGACAGCTCCAGCCGCAGCGGGCCGGGATAGCCGGCGAAGGCATCCACAAGCTGCCGGGGCGGATACAGCGAGTCGCCCCACGCCTGGCCGACGAACACCGCGGGCCTGTTGGCCGCCAGTGCCCGCATGTCGACATCGCGGGCGGCGGTGAACCGCTGCGGGTCCGCCGCGTCGAGGATATGGCGGGCGTCGGCGCCGAACCGGCTGGTGGCGCCGCCCAGCAGGCGCTGGGTGCCGATGGCCTCGACATCGGCGGTACCGCCGGGAAACCACGCCCGGGTAAGGTCGGCCCAGCCGCCGAGACTGACCACCGCCCGGATTCGCCGATCGTGTGCGGCAGCCAGCAGACCGGTGCCGCCACCGTTGCCCATGCCCGCCACCGCTGCCGCGCCGGTGCCGAATCGGCCACCGGCCCAGTCGATCAGTTCGGAGACGTCCTGGATCTCGCGCGGGCCGGCGAAGTCGAACTCGCCCGTGGAGCCGAAGGTGCCACGCGGGTCGTAGACGATGACCGTGTAGCCACGCGAGTGCAGCGCCTGCAGCGGGGCCTGGTACATCAGCCGCGGCACGCCGACCTCACCGGGGATCAGCACCAGCGGGCTGCCGGGCGCGGCGGGTAACACCGTCGCCTCGATTCGCACACCGTCGGACATGACGACATCGACCTGCTCCGGTCCGGCAGCGGCGGCAGGACCGATCCCCAGGGTCGACAGCACCACCACCGACATCGCGACAAAGGTTTTCACCGGTCGGGCTCTCACTGGTACACCGCCGCAAGGATCTCGTCGAACAGGGGATTGGCGAAGCGTTCCCGCAGCTGCGCCGGATCCACGCCGCCGGCCGCGGCGATCCGGCGGACATGTGCGGCGAACCGGGGAATCTGCTCGGCGTAGGCGACCTCGCGCAGGTATTCGGCAGGGCGACGGCCCTCGATGCTGCGCGGCCACTGCTTGGCCCAGTGCGGGCGCACATTGAGCCGCGCGCCGTCCGCGCCGGTGATCCCGGCCCAGCGATCGTAGAGCTGCTGGATGAAGCTGTTCCACTCGGACTGCGGCACCAGCTGGCTGGTGAGTACCTCGATGGAGCAGGTGCCGAACGTGTTGCCGTAGGTCGGGGACATATCCACCGACGATCCACCCATCACCCGCATCTCCAGGGCCACCCGCATCGGCGCATCGGGCCGGGAATAGACCAGGTTGATGGCCTCCCACCACGCGCGCGCGGGCACCGTCCAGTCGGGCTTGCCGTCCACGGCGGCGGGAATCGGAATCTCGACCTCCATGTCCAGCACCCGCCAATTGCGCACCCCGCGCCGGAAGTGGATGGCGTCGATGAGCGGCGTCGCCACCGGTGGATCGTCCGGGCCGCAGTGCAGCAGCCCGACCGTGGTGACCGCGCCCAGTACCTCGGCCTGCGTCCGGCCGGGGGCAGCGCGCCACGCCGGCACCTGCTCGAGCATGGTGGACAGCCATTCCTCCAGGTAGTGCAGGACGTTGTCGAGATAGTCGGGAGTCGACCGGGCGGGCGGGCCGTCGTTGCTCCAGGTGTTGACATAGACGTCGGGACGGTAGGGGAACCAGAACCATTCGGCGTAGTAGTCCTGTTCCGCGCGGCGGGTGAACTCGCGCCAGGCGGCGTCGCGTTGCGCGTCGGTGACCGAGATCGCCAGCTCCGGCGGCACCTGCTGGCCGGGCGCGGGCGGGACCGCCAGCAGCGCCGGCACCATCATCGGCTTCATGCTCGCGTACGTCATCGGGTCGAGCCGGAAGGTGATCGCGGTAAGGATGCCGAGGATGCCGAAAGCACCGGCCGCGGCGGTGATCAGCTCCGGATCCGACACCGTCTGCAGTTCGCCGCGCGCGTTGACGAATTCGACCGCGGCGACCAGATCGCTGATCGTCTGGTTGCGCAGCCCTGCCCCGTGACAAATCATCGAAATGCTGCCACCCAGGGTGATTTCGGAGAGCACCACGTTCAAGGGCAGGGTCCAGCGGCGGTTTCCACCGGTGGAACTGAGCATCCAATCGCGAAACTGCTGATTGGTGGTGGCCGCCCCGACCCGCACGAGCCCCTTGCCGTCGACGATGCCGACGAACGTGCAGCCCTGCAGCTGATTGTCCCGGTCGACCGGCGCGAGGTCGGCGGGCAGATTGTCAACCTGCTCGAGTTGCAGCATGGAGATCAGCACCCCGCCGTCGGCGCCGAAGACGTCGTTCCAGGAATGCCGGTACCCGGCCGCCCGCACCGCCCGGCGCTGCCGTGCCGCCCACGCAACGATGTTGCACACCCCGGCCTTCGTGGTCGGCACGAAGGTGTATTCGGGGACGTTGTCCACGGTCAGGCCCCAATTGTGGAAGCGGTAGCCGGGCACGTACCGCACCGGGCGACCGGTGCTCTCCAGGATGTCCGGGAACTCCTGCGCCTGCGCGTCGATGAACGCCCGCAATTCGGCGACCTCGTCGGACAGCTCGAACGGTGACTCCCCGATGCCGGTGAGGCTACTCGCACCTTCCACGGCCGCGATGACATCGCGCACCGGCCGTGGCAGCGACTCCGACAGGTTCCGCACCGCCGGATCGGTTTTCAGGAATTCCAGCACCAGCCGGTCGGCCGTGGTCCGGTCGACGCCCGGGCGGCGCAGCGCCGCCAGCAGGTGCGCGACCGCATCGTCGCGCGGCGCGGGCGGCGGGTCGGCGACCGCGGCCGGGGTGAGCCAGGCCGGCGGCAGCGCCGAAAGACCCAGCAGCAGTGCGGGCAACGATTTCAGCAGCATGCGGCGTTGGGTGTGCATGGGGGTCAGCCGACCAGCGGTGCAACGAACTCGCACGGGACGGGGTGTGGATGCTCCGGATCGAGCACGTTGAGGACGTACATCGCCGCGCGCCGGCTGGCGGCAATGGACAGGTGGTCGGAATAGTCGATATCGCACCCGTCCTGCACGACGATGGTGGTTGCGTTTGGTGCATCGCCGGCGCCGGCGGTATAGGGCACGACGAACTCGTCATATCGGGTCAGGATGTTGGTGTAGACAACCCCCGGCGCGTAGAGCCCGTCGCTGTTCAGTTCAGTCAGCAGCGGCGAGCCGGCGAGCACCTGCAGGCACGACTCGCACACGGCATCCATCGAGCCTTCGAAGTCCGGCCCGAAGCCGTTGCGCCGCGCGTAGTCTCGCGCGGTCACCGCACCGAATGCCGCCGATCCGGTGTGGTTGGCGCCGAGCGAGACGATCCGGTGCACCACCGCCGCCCCGCCGCGGCGCTTGACGTAGTAGTTCGCCGCCACGGTGCCCTCGGAGTGCGCCACGATGTCGACCTGATGAGCCCCGGTCGCCGCCAGTACCCGGTCCACGAATGCCGCGATCTCCGCACTGCTGCTTGCGATGTCGCGCAATCCGGCGAACGCGGGCACCGGCCACGGCTGCTGCGGGTAACCACCGTAGGTGACCGCGAACACGCAGTAGCCCTCGTTCGCGAGCAGCGGTACGTAGGTGCCCCAGTCGGTTTGGGCATTGGAGGCGAAGCCGTGCACCAGCACCACCGGATCGGGATGCGCCGCGCTCGGAACGCAGTGCCAGTCGTTGCTCCCCGGCAACGACCCACCGGGGTTGCGCACCTCGTTCACGATCCCGGCCCCGAACATGTAGGACACCGGCAGCTCGGCCCGTGCCACACCCCCGCTCAACCCCGAGGCCAATGCCACCCCAGCGATCACTCCCACAGCCCAGTGCCGCACAGTCCCCTACCTCATGATCTAGAACGTGTTGCAGCAATATAACGTGCGGCGCAGATTAACTCCAGTACAACTCCTATTTAATGAAGAAGAGACTACATAGAACACGTTCTGGCTGTAACGCTGTTTCACATTAACCGCAGGCCGCCTCCATGCCGAGAATTCGATGGTCCCGCAGGCCCCGCGATAGCCCGCGGATTGCAAGCTAATGAAGCGTCGGGCACTCGTTCGGCGCGGGCTCTCCGCGCAGCCTGGCGTCGATCCAGTCGGCGGCGCCGCCGGCTCCGCCGACCATCGCGGCCACATGCTCGCCCGGTACGGTGCGGAATTCGGCCGGAACACCGAGGCTGCACTGTTGCCGGTACATCTGCTGGGCCCCCGCGATGGGAATCCAGAAGTCGCTCCCCCCGTGGTAGACGTACAGCGGGGCAGCCGATTTGCGGTCCGTCAGGTTCGTCAGCCGCTCGATGTCCTCGGCGATACCGCTCTCGAGCGGATGGTCGATATTCGCGGCGACATCGATCGGGATTCCCACCGCGCCGAGCGGTCCGTCGGCTTCACCGCAGATGTCCTTCAGCGGTGAGGTCGCCACCCACTGCGCGAGATGGTTCATGTACTTCAGCATCTCGGGGTGTACGCGCGCCATCGCCAACGACACCGACAACAGGATTCCGGACGCGCTGTGGCCATTGAACACGTGCGCTACCACGCCGTAGTCGGTCACCAGCCCACCTACGGCCGAACCAACCAGCACACCCGCCAGCTCCGGTGCATACTCGTGCAGGAGCATCGTCGTCGCATACGACGCGATCGCCCCACCCGAATAGCCGCTGACCGCGAAACGACTGTCACCGAACTCTTTCGGAAGTTGCGACCGGACGGCACGAATCGAATCGAGGGTCACGTGCCCCGCGACCGTGGGCTCGGCATACGCCATCCGCGGGCCTTCGTGGTCGGGTACGAGGACCGCGTGGCCTTTGCTCAGCGCCGCACCGACTCCCGGTAGGAAGACGTTGATGTCGTTGTTGTCGTGGACTCCGTGCGCGAAGGTATAGCCCGGGGTGCAGCGCAGCCCGAGCGCGTTGATCGGCATGGTGGTCACTTCCACCGGCCGGGCGCCGGGCCCGGTCCATGCCGCGGCGGGAACGAGGAAGGTCGCCGTGCCGTACGACGGTGCACCTGACGCCCCAGTGGTTCGGAACTTCAACAGCAGTGCCCGCGCGATCGGCGCGTTGACGAGTGCGGCGACCGGCGCCGTCACGTCACGCGATTCGATCAGCTGACCCGGACGCAATCCGTCGAGGCCGGCGGGCCACGCGTCGAACGCCGGGTCTCCGGTCGGCGACGGCAATATCGATTTCCACAGGGCCAACTGGTCGCCGCTCGTCTGCGCCGGTGTCGGGGACAGCGGCGGCCTAGGGATGGTGTGGTCGATCCACGCCTGCAGCGGGGACGGCGCCGGATCGGCCGCGGTCGGCGGCGGCCCGGACGTGCCGGGCGGCCCCTCGTCGGCTCGTGCGGGCTGCGCGGTGACCGCCATACACCCGGCCAGCAATGTGATTACAAGCATCGAAAGTGATCTCACCGATTTTCCTCATTCCGAACGACGTTGTCATATAACTTGTTTCATCAAGCTGTCTGCCGGCAGAGCGCCGAAGATCGTCCGCACCATCGTCTTGGTGAGAGATTCGGCCGAGCCCGCCGGTCGAACCGGTCCGAAATGTCCCCGGCGTAATGGCCGGAACGGCAGGTCCGCACCGATCCCGCCGGCGGCCGGACGTGGCTCGTCCCGGTCCGGCCGAACCCGGCGAACCTCTGCCGGGCGCGCGGCCTCATCACGCTCCGGCGGCTGGTCGGCCGCCGGAAAGCGCTCCGAAAACGATCATGCCGACCACGAGTTCGGGTCGGACCGGGAGTAAGGCCCTGGAGGGCCTAGCGCGGCACGGCACATTCGCTCGGCGCCGGCCCACCGCGCAACCGTGCGGTGATCCAGTCGTCGAGCCCCGGCGAGCCGGTGACATAACCGATCAAATGCTCGCCTGGTACGACGCGGAAGACGGCCGGCACACCACGGCTGCACTGTTGCTGGTACACACGCCGGGCGTCCTCGAGGGGAATCCAGGGATCGAGCGCGCCATGGTAGATGTACAGCGGCACAGCCGATTTCCGATCGGCCAAATTGAATTGGCCGTACAGCTTTTCGGCGATCGGGCTGTCGAGCGGGTCGCCGATGTTCGCCGCGACATCCATCGGGAATCCGACCACACCGAGCGGCCCGTCGACGTCGCCGCAGATGTCCCGCACCGGAGAGGTCGCGACCCACTGCGCGAGATGGTTCATGTACTGCAACATCTCGGGATGTTCACGCGCTATCGCCAACGTCACCGACAGCAGGATCCCGGAGGAGATGTTGCCGTTGAACCGGTGAGCCACGTCGGCATAGTCGGTGACCAGCCCACCCGAGGCCGCTCCCACCAGCACGCCGGAAAGCTCTGGAGCGTACTCGTCGAGCAGCATCGCGGCCGCATAGGAGGCGATCGCCCCACCCGAGTAACCGATGGCCACGTAGCGGCTGTCACGGAACTCGCCAGGCGAGTAGGCCCGCACAGCGCGGATCGAATCGAGCATCACGTGCCCGGCGACATTCGGCTCGGCGTAGGCCATCAGCGGGCCCTCGTGGTCGGGCACGAGGACCGCGTGCCCCTGACCGAGCGCCCACCAGATGGACGGCATAAACGTCGTGAGATCGGTGTTCGGGTGGTCGAGTACACCGTGCGACAGCTGGTAGCCCGGGGTGCAGTGCGCGCCGAGAGAGTTGATCGGCAGCGCGTTCACCTCCACCGGCCGGGTCCCGGGCCCGGTCCACTGGGCCGCCGGAACGATCAACGTCGCGGTACCGAAGGAGGGCGCGCCCGACGCCGAGGTGGAGCGGAACTTCAGCAGCACCGCGCGCTGAATCGGTATCGTCATGCGCGGGGCCGTGGTCGCCGTCACATCGCGCGACTCGATGATCTGGCCCGGACTCAGGGAACCGAGGCCGGCGGGCCAGGAGTCGAAGGTCGGGTCCCCCGTCTGCGGTGACAACACCGCACGCCACAATGCCGCCTGCGAATCACCGACGGAATGTTGCGGCCCCGGAGCCAGCTGCGGTGCCGGTACGGTGCTGTTGATCCATTCCTGCAATGGCGATGGAGCGGGATTCGCCGCCGTCGACGGCGCGGGGCCGCCACCTGGCCCGTCGTCCGCCCGTGCGGGCTGCCCGCTCGACAACACGCAGCCGACCATTATCGAAACCGCAACTACCAGAAGCGCTCGCACAACCACATCCTTGATCCCCGGACGAACCCGCCGCGAGCGTACCTACTGTCGGTCCCGCCTACAAACGATTTATGACCGGGCTGCGATCGATCGCGATTCTAATTTGTGGCAGTAAGAGCTGAGCACCAAACCCCTTCCCTCACTTGGCCGGTCACGGAGCCGGCCGACCTCGGTGGCGATGTTGTCGGTGGCCAGCCGCGCGTCGAGTAGCCAGACCGACATCCCCACCGACTACCTATAGGTGTTGCTGCGCAGAACCTTTCAAACGTAGACCCGTACACCGACACACTCGACGCTGTCGCGCGAGACCGCGGATCCCTTCTACAGGGAAGTCAACGCTGATCGGGGAGGTTTGCGTCCCAAAGGCACTCACCCACCACCATCACCCCTATTGGGGAGACGTCAAAATTGGCCGTTACCAACATCTTCTGCGTCAGTGTGGTGTCAAATATCACTCGCCGGTCGTGAGCGCGAGAATTGGAACCGCTTCGGCGCGGATTTCGACACTGCTTCGGGCGTGGAGCCGAGCGGTGCCGAGTGCGGATCTCGGCAGGATCGGCACCGGCAGCCCGCGGCGCTTGTGACCCTCGTACGCCACGCGGCGCGCGACCTCAGCCCATCGCTGAAACGACTGCGGTGTCGCTGATCTCGACCAGGCGACGGCGTGCCTTCGGATCGTCGGCCTGCGCGTGGGGACGGCTCTGGCTGGTGCCATTGAAATACCGGCCCGTTGTCTGCGCCAGCCCCGGATCGCAGATCAGCCGAAGTGTGGCATCCGCGCCCTGGCCGACCGTGCTGATCGGCGTGATGCCGGATTCCAGCACCATGGTCGTCGCCATGAGTGTGGCCGGGTGCAGGGCGTTCACGGTGACGCCGGTCCCGTCGAGTTCCTCGGCGTACTCGATGGTAGCCATGATCATCGCCAGCTTGGCGCGGCAGTAGGCGGTGTAGGCGTCGTGGCCGTTCTCGGGGGTCGGATCGTCGAGGTTGATCTCGTGCTGCCCGGCGGAGGCTACGTTCACCACCCGCGCCGGAGCCGAGGCCCGCAGCAGCGGAAGCAAGCGCCGCGTCAGTCGATACGGGGCCAGATGGTTGACTGCCCACAGCAATTCGTTGCCGTCGGCGCTGAGTTCACGTTTCCCGTCCGGGGGGCCGCCGGTTCCCGCGTTGTTCACCAGCACATCCAATCGTGAAGTGCTGGCGATGATCTCGTCGGCCAGCTGGTCCACCTGCTCGAGTCGTGACAGGTCGGCCAGGATGATCCGCGGCGTGTGTCCGCTCGCGGCCGTTACCTCAGCCGCGACCGCATCGGCCCGATCGGGGTTGCGACCGTGCAGGATCAGCCGCGCGTCCGCTGCGCCGAGACGCACCGCGAGTTCGCGGCCGAGTCCGTCCGTGGCGCCCGTGATGAGCACGGTGCGATCGGTCATGCGGCCGATGTTGGTGTCGCTCATAACTTTTCCTTGTAGTTTCATTTCCCGTCCTCGCATCTTCGACTCAGCCACAGGAAGCCGTGTACGACGAATCCGCGTTGGTGGCGGAACCGGCACCTCGAGCGGAGCTCACGCCAGTGTCTCCGCCGTGGCGACGAGCGTCGCTCGGCCCAGGATGTGGCCGGCGATGGTGAATCCGAGCAGAGCCGGAGTGGAGTCGGAGGCGATGCCGATGTCGTCGACATCCAGGGCGTGCACGGTGACGAAATAGCGATGCTCACCGTGTCCTGCCGGCGGTGCCGCACCGATGTACCGGGGCAGCCGTGCGTCGTTCGGCAATTGGAATGAGCCGACCGGCAACCCGATGCCCGCGTCGTCCCCGGCGCCCTCGGGAAGGCTGGTCGTCGTGGCCGGGATGTTGGCGACAGCCCAGTGCCAAAAGCCGGAGCCGGTGGGGGCGTCTGGGTCGTACACGGTCACGGCGTAACTCTTGGTGCCTGCTGGGGCGCCACTCCAACTCAGATGCGGGGAAACGTCTTTGCCGCCCGGGGTGCCGGAGGAGCACTGTGCGGGTTGCCAGGCGGCGCCGTCGCTCACCGTGGTGCTGGTGACGGTGAACGAGGCCGCCTCGGGGAGCCTGGCAAAGGGGTTGTTTGCGTTCATCGTGTCGGGCCTTTCGAGTCGTGTACCGGATCAGTAAGATCGACGATAGCAACAATAATCGATTATCGGCAATATGGTCTATGATCGAACCATGACCCGGACGGCCCACACCCCGACCTCGCCGGAGAAGCAGATGCTTTCCGAGCGGGTCTACACACACTTGCGGCACGCGATCATGCGCGGCCAGTACGCGCCCGGCGTCGCGCTCAAGCCGCAGGACCTATCCAGGCAACACGGCGTGAGCCTGGCTGTGGTGCGGGAAGCGCTCGTGCGACTGGTCGGTGAGGGCCTGGCCGAACGACTCACCAATCGCGGCTTCGCCGTCCCGGCTTATTCCGATCACCGTTGGCAGCAGATCGGCGAGGCCCGCCGGACCATCGAGCCGGTCCTGCTACGCATGTCGATCGAACGTGGTGACGTCGACTGGGAGGGCGATGTCCGAGCTGCCCACCACCGCTTGGCGCGTACACCGGTATTCACCCCGGAGGACGGCGAGTACTACAGCGAGGCCTGGGCCGAGGCCCATCGGGTGTTCCATCGCACCCTTCTGGAAGGGAGCGGCAACCCGGTGTTGCTGGAGACCTTCGACCGGATGTGGGTCGCGAGCGAGCTGGCTCGCCGCTGGTCGGCGTACCGCGACCCCGACCGCGACGGCATCGACGAGCATCGCCGATTGGAGGAGGCAGCGCTGGCCCGCGACCCCGACACCGCCGCCGACCTACTGACCCGACACCTCACCCTCACGACGGCTGCACTGGCAGAACAAGAAAGCCGACATCGACCCTGACGTAGGTTGCCCTCCGACCGGCCGGAGCGTCGTCAGGTAGTGGCGGTTGGGACTGCGGCCACGGCGGCGTGGGGATAGGGAGCCGAACGGGGCACGGTCGCTTACTGATCCGATCCCCGCGTGGGGCGGACGAGCGGCAGGAAGATCATGTCAACGATCTGCTCGATGCCTTCCTCAGGCATCGGTTCGAGTGTCATGAGGACGTGGTGGCGGAGCAGGTCCATGGGCAGGGCTCGGATCCGCGGAATCAACCGGTCGGGGTCGATTTCGCCGCGCTCGACGCCGGCCGCCAGAACGTCATCCAACGCGTGGTCGTGTCCGCCGATCAGGGCTTCGCGCATGTCGGCCAGGGTTCTGCCGGTCTCCTGATAGTAGCCACCAAGCTGCACGCCCAGCATGGTGGCGAGGTCGAGGCGGGCGTTGTTGGCCCTGCGTAGCAGTGCGATCAGATCGCCGCGCAGGCTGCCGGTGTCGGGCGTCGGGTTGCCACGCTGCGCGCCGACGTGGGCGATGGTCGCGTCCAGCAGTTCCTGCCGGGTGGCCCATCGGCGGGCGATGACCGGACGGCTGGTGCCAGCCCGATTGGCCACGGCCTCGAGGGTGAATCCGGCGTAGCCGTTCTCACGCAGCACCGCCCAGGCGGCGCTCAACAGGGCCTCCTGCAGCGCCGACCCGCGGCGGCGGTGGACCCCTCGATCACTCTTTGGATGCACTTGCGCATCTTATCAACTACTCGTATTCTGAGCAGCATAAGATGCAGTTCTGCATCTAATTAGCTGTCATGGGAGGAAGAGATGAGCGACCACGACATGATCCAGACCGACGTCCTTGTCATCGGTGCTGGTCCGGTAGGACTCACGCTGGCCTGCGATCTCGCCCGCCGGGGCATCACCTGCCGCGTGATCGAGCGGGACACCGCACCGAACCGCGCGTCCAAGGCCAAGACAATCCAGTCCCGCTCGCTGGAGGTACTGGACGACCTCGGCGCCGTCGATCACGTCGTGCGCACCGGCGTCGCCGATCTGCCGGTGCGATTCCACGATCGGTCCGGAGACGTTGTCGATCGGCCCTCGATCGTGGTGCGCGCCAGGGATACCTTTCACACTCCCTACCCCGACGCGCTGTGGATCGGGCAGTTCGATGTCGAGCACGCGCTGCGCGAACGACTGCGCGAACTGGGTGGCATGGTCGAATACGGCGTGGCAGCAGTCGACCTCACCCAGGACACCGAGGGGGTCGCGGTGACCCTGCGGACAGCGCAGGGCGACAGCACGATCCGGGCGCGCTACGTCGTGGGAACCGACGGCGGCAAGAGCACGACCCGCAAGCTGATCGACTTGCACTTGGAGGGACAGACCTACGAGTCGCAGCGCTGGTACATCGGCGATGTCACCGTCGCTGACCTGGACCACAGCCACATGCACATCTGGCCGTCCGACAAGGGAATGCTCGTGCTCACGCCGCTGCCCAACAGCGACCTGTTTCAACTCCAGACCCCCATCCCGGCGCAGGCGCAGCCGGCGGAACCGAGCCTCGAGCTGTACCAGCAACTGCTCGACGAACGAGCCGCCGACGTCAAGCTGACCAGCGCGAACTGGCTTTCGATCTATCGCGTCAACGTCCGCATGGTGACCGACTACCGCCGGGGCCGCGTACTGCTCGCGGGCGACGCCGCGCACGTACATTCCCCGGCCGGCGGTCAGGGCATGAACACCGGGATCCAGGACGCCTACAACTTGGGCTGGAAACTGGGTGCGGTCATCGAAGGAGCAGACCCTGGCCTGCTGGACACCTATGGCGCCGAGCGGATTCCCGTTGCCCGCAGGGTCCTCGCGTTGAGCACGGACAAGATCGACCGCACGACCGAGCGGATGGGCGGCGATATCGACGAGCTGAGTTCAGCCCTGGGCGAGATCGCCGATGACGCCGTCACCACCGGCCTCGGCATCCACTACCACCCCAAACAAGCTGCGGCCAACTCCGCGGCACCGGTTGCCGGCGACCGGGCACCGAACGTCACCGGCCTGGCGGGCCCCGAGTTCAGCGGCGATCTGTTCGACCTCACCCGCGGCCCGCACTGGAACCTGATCGCCTTCGACAACGACGATCCCACCATCGCCGATAACCTCGACCCGATCCACATGCGCGTGCACCGGATCAGTTCCACGACAGCACGCGGGATTCTCGATGGCCGTGGCGAATTCCAGGAAATCTACGCACCCCGCCCGGGCGAGCTCATCCTGATCCGCCCAGACGGCCACATCGCCGCGCGTGGCACCGAAATCCAGCCGCCCCTGCTTTGGCAATAGCAGCAGGTCGGTGGCGGCTACTTCGACGCAACACGCCCAAAGCGGCCCCGATTGGACCACAATGGGGTGAGGGGGCATCGAACACATAGGCGACCGGATGGAGGTGGATACGACTCAGACCAGGTATCGGCTAGACGATGAGCCCTCTGCGCCGGCCGCGGTCGCCTTCGTGCACAAGCGCCTGGATGCGACCGATCTGCACGCGTTCATCCGGTCCTCACCGGCCAAGCTGATCGCCCTCGGGTTGCTGCTGGCGGCATTGTGCCTGCTGGCGGGTGCGGTGACGGCTACGGCGGTGAGCAGCCGCCAGCACTCCCTGGACTATCTGCTGAACACGGCCGAACCGGATGCCAATTTGGCGCAGAGCCTGTACACCTCGCTGTCGATGACCGACGCCGCCGCCGGCACCGCGTTCCTGTCCAGCGGACTGGAACCCACATCGGTGCGCGAACGCTACTACCAGGCACTGGGCGAGGCCTCGGCCGACCTGGTCGCGCAGTCGAACAGCGCCGACGACGCTCCGGACTCTCAGCTGCGCACCCGCATCGCGACCGGACTGCCCATCTACGCCGGCCTGGTCGAAACCGCCCGCGCCAACAACCGAGACGACCATTCCGTGGGCGCCGCCTACCTGAGCGAAGCGTCGCACCTGATGCGGACCACGATGCTGCCGGAGGCGGCAGAACTGCAGCAGCACCGGTCCGACGCGATCATCGCCACCCAGCGCAATCACGTGCGGCCGCCATGGTCGGCGATCCTGCTGCCGCTGGTGGCGCTGGCCGCGTTGGTCGCCGTCCAGCTGTATCTGGCGCGACGCTGGCGCCGGGTGTTCAACCTGGGCCTGCTGCTGACCTCCGTCACAGTGGTCAGCCTGCTGACCTGGACGGTGCTCGCCGGGTCGATCTCGGCAGTCTCGACCACCGAGGCCCGCGACAACGGCATGGTGCCGGCCACCGAGCTGACCCAGAGCCGCATCCAGGTGGAGCGGGCCCGTGCCGCCGAAACCCTGAAACTTGTGCGCCGCCAAGTCGGTGGCGACTACGACCGCAACTACGACGACGCCACCACCAAAGTGGCCCAGTTGCTCAACCAATACCCGCGCCGCGCAACAGATTTCAGTGACGTCAGCACTGCCCGCGCCGCCCTGGTCCGCTGGCGCGAAGCGCACCAGCGGATGAACGACGCGCTGGCCCGCGGCGACTTCCCGGGCGCCGACGCGATCGCGGTCGGCCCCGACCCGACCGGAGCTGCCGTGAACGTGGACACGCTCGACCACGCGCTCGGTAACGGCATCGCTGAGACCCGAAACACGTTGCGCGCCGGAATCTTCGACGCGGCCCGCGCACTGGATCTGCTCGCACCGGGCGCGCTGGCGCTGTCGGTGCTGGCCGCGGCGTTCGTGGTGCTGGGTCTGTGGCCGAGACTGCGGGAGTACCGATGACTGCGCGGCGAACCTTGACCATCCTGCTGGCGGCGACCGCTCTGCTGGTGCCGGGCTGCGGCCAGGAGTTACACTCGCCCCCCGATCGCACGGTCGGCTACAACGAACCGCCGCCGCTGCCCGTGAACGCCGCTCCGGCGGCGACCAATTCGCCACCCCCGCCGGATATCGGGCAGCACTGCGGGGATCCGACGGCCAGCCTGCGCCCGGTCGATGTCGGCCGCGGCCCCAACCTCGACGCCATACGCGCCCGCGGCCGGCTAGTAGTCGGAACGGACGCGAGCACCAGTCTGTTCAGCTTCCGAGATCCGGTCAGCGGCACCACCCTCGCCGGTTTCGACATCGACATCGCCAAGGAGATCGCCCGCGATCTGTTCGGCGACCCCGAACGGGTGGAATACCGGATGCTCGGCTCCGACGAACGCGAACGCGTCCTGCAAGAGCACACCGTCGATGTGGTGGTGAAGACCATGACCGTCACCTGCGACCGGCGGCAGGACGCCGCATTCTCCAGCGTGTACCTGATGGCGCATCAGCGGGTACTGGCGGTGAAGAACTCCGGCATCACCGACCTGGCCGACCTGGCCGGCAAGCGCGTGTGCGTGGTCCCCGGCACCACCTCGCTGGACCGGATCCGGCGCGAGCAGCCCGCCGCCTCCATTCTGACCGTACCGACCTGGGACGACTGCCTGGTCGTGCTGCAGCAGCGCGAAGTGGACGCAGTGAGCACCGACGACATGGTGCTCGCCGGCCTGGCTGTCCAGGACCCGAACATCGAGGTGGTCGGCGGCAATATCGCCGACGAGCCGTACGCTGTCGGCATCCCCAAGGGCAACGACGACGTCGTGCGGTTCGTCAATGCCACCCTGGAACGCATCCGCGCCGACGGCACCTGGGATCGCCTCTATCGGCATTGGCTGTCGCCGCTGCTCGGCCCCTCCCCCGGTCCGCCACGCCCGCACTATGCGGACTGATACCGACGTCCGAGCGGGGAGCTACCCAGTTTTACGGTTCTCTCGTACCTTGCGGCGGAAGGCGAGTTCGTCCTCGGGGCGCTCGGTATGGCTCTCCGCCCGCTCGGCCGGAAAGGCGGCGATCGCGCCGGTCAGCTCGCGCATGGCGCCGCTGACGGCGATGCCGAAGACACCCTGCCCACCCTGCAGTAAATCGACGACCTCCTCGGGCGAGGCGCACTCGTAGACCGTTGCGCCGTCGGAGAACAGGGTGATGCCGGCCAGATCCTCGACCCCGCGGCTGCGCAGGTGATCGACCGCGATGCGAATGTTCTGCAGCGAGATGCCGGCATCCAGTAGCCGCTTGACGATCTTCAGGACCAGGATGTCCTTGAACGAGTACAGCCGCTGGCTGCCCGACCCGGTGGCGCTGCGGATCGACGGGACGACCAGGCCGGTGCGGGCCCAGTAGTCGAGCTGCCGGTAGGTGATCCCGGCCACCTGGCATGCGCTGGGCACCCGGTAGCCCACCAGTTCGTCGGGCACGGTGTCATCGGGGAACAGCCCTGGCTGCACCACCGCGGCGGGCCGCGTCTCAGATGGTGTCTGCGGTTGGTCTCCCACTGACTACTCCCTCACTGCATTGCCGAAGCAGAACAACGGCCTAACTGTCGAGGCTACCCTTCCGATTGTCTCGGCAGCACGGGCATCGAACCAAACTCCGCTCGGAGCGTGTTTCTCGACCTCTACGTGAGAGTTATTGCTGTGGGCAAACTCCCGGTCATCGGCACGCTGGAGCGTGCCGAGGTGACGACCCGCTCGAGCAAGCCGAGATGCCGCCGGGCCCGCCTCAGCTGTCCGTCGCCTTGAAGTCGTCCGGGGAGACCGATTCCAGGAATTCCTTGAACTTCTCCACCTCGTCCTCGCGCTCGTCGGGCATTACCAGCCCCGCCTCCTCGAGCACCGGCTCCTCCGCGTAGATCGGGCAACCCACCCGCAAGGCGATAGCTACCGAATCCGACGGACGCGCCGAGATCCGCAGATCGTTCTCGAACACCAGGTCCGCGTAGAAGGTGCCCTCCTGCAGATCCACGATCCGGACCTCTTTGAGGGTATGCCCCAAATCGTGGATCAGGATCTTGATCAGGTCGTGAGTGAGCGGGCGGATAGGCGTAACGCCCTCCTGCTCGAGCACGATCGCCGTCGCCTCGGCCTGGCCGATCCAGATCGGTAGGTACCGATCGCCGGACACCTCACGGAGCAACAGCACGGGCTGATTCTGGGGTTGCTCGACACGGATGCCGATCACACGCATTTCAGTCATGACTCGCCACTGCCTCCCAATACTCGCGGCCGTCCAGCATGCCACCACAAGGGCCGACCGTAACACCGAGTCTAGGCGAAGATTTCAGCCTCCGAGGGTGCCCCGCACCGACGTCTTCACAAGGCTGGTATGCAGCGTCAGCGACAACGCCGCGAGTTCGCGCACGGTCTCCTCCGCGCGTGCTCGCGCATCGGCGTCGCGGCTCTTGGCGATCGGCGCCACGATCTGCGCGATCATCGCCGCCTCGCGATCCGCGGCGAGCTTGAACGCGCGCAGATGCCGCGCCTCCAAACCGAATTCACTCATCGCTTTGGCCGTGCGCGCCAGCGTCACCGCCTCGGCGTCGAAATATCCGGCCGCGCCCGGGGTGATCAGATTGGCGCGGATCAGCTCGGCCAGGAACTTCTCCTCGATCCCGGCCTGTTCGAGCAGATCCGCACGGGCGATACGGATTTCGGCGTCGAACCGGAGCTCGTCCGGGGTCACCTCACCCGGGACCACGCCCAGCCTCCGCGGCGGGGCGAGAGCCGGGCCGGGCCGGGCGGGCTCGGGCATACGCCCCGAACCGCCGGACCCGTTCGTGGCGCCGTCCGCCCGAGCGCGCGCCTCGCGCACCCCGAGCGTCGCGGCACCGCTGTCGATCGCCTCCAGCTGCTCCTTGATCACCTTCAACGGCAGGTACTGGTCGCGCTGCGCGGTCAGCACGAACTTGAGCCGCTCCACATCCGCGACCGAAAACCTGCGGTAACCCGAGGGCGTACGCTCCGGGCTGATCAGCCCCTCCGACTCGAGGAAGCGGATCTTGGAGATGGTGATGTCCGGAAAATCCGGACGCAGTAGATCCAGCACGGAGCCGATCGACATCCCTCCGCGGGTCCACTGCGCAGCGCCTGTCATCTCGTGCCGAGTCCTACAGCCCGGCCGTCTCGCCGGCGGGTCGCGGGCCGGTCAGGAACACCAGGCGGAACTTGCCGATCTGCACCTCGTCACCGTTCTGCAGCTCCGAGGAATCCACCGGTTCGCGGTTGACGTACGTGCCGTTCAGGCTGCCCACATCGACCACCTGGAAGGTGTCCTCGTCCTGCCGGAACTCCGCGTGACGACGGCTCACCGTGACATCATCGAGAAAGATGTCGCTGTCGGGGTGGCGCCCCGCCGAGGTGGTCGGCTGATCCAGCAGGAACCGCGAGCCCGCATTCGGGCCGCGCTTGACCACCAGCAGCGCCGCGCCCGCGGGCAGCCCCTCGACACCCTGCACCGGCTGCTCGCCGGTCTGCTCTGCGGAGCGCGACGCGTCGACCTCGTTGAGGAAATCAGCGCGGAATACCGATGTCGTCTCGGCCGCGCTCTCCCCGTAACCCGGGTCTTTGTTCTCGCTCACCCTTGCTCTCCTCCTCGAACCGATTATCCGTACAAGCTTCCGATTCCGACACTGCCGTCACCCAGCGCGACCGGCTGTCGCGCCCTTCGACATTCCGGACCGGCCGCCCGCACATCTGTTGGCATTGACCGTACCCTGCCAGGGCGATCCCGTGCAGGTAGAACTGTGAAGGCCGCTTCAGCCTGCGGTAACTCCTTGATAACCTGCGGCGTCGAGCAGTTCGGCGAGCGCGGAATCCAGCGTTGCCGCGTCCTGTACCTCGAGCTCGAACAGCCAGCCGTCGCCGTACGGGTCGGTGTTGAGGTTCTCGGGCGAGGCATCCAGATCGTCGTTCACCGCAACGACTTTCGCGGCGAACGGGGCGTAGATGTCCGAGACGCTCTTGGTGGATTCGACCTCGGCGATGCCCTCGCCGGACTTGGCGTCGGTCTCCACCGCGGGCAGCTGCACGAACACGATGTCACCGAGCTGTGACTGGGCGAAGTCGGTGATGCCCACCCGCACGCGTGTCGGGCCCAGTCGACGCACCCATTCGTGCTCCTCGGTATAGCGCAAATCCTCGGGAAGGTCGGTCACAGCAGAAGTTCCTTTCGCGGGGCGTGCCTGTGGCGAACACTTTAATCACTGCGGCGAATTGCGCGGTATGGCCGGTATCGCGCGGCCCACCGCCAGGGCCTTGCCGAGATAGAGCACCCCGGTCCACACGTAGACCGCCGTGCCCCAGATCAGAAATGCCCACCCGAAGGCCCGCCCGAAACCTGCCAGTGGCCAATCCATCTGACCGGCCAGCAGCCACGGCAGCGCGGCCATCAGCGCGAACGTCGCGGCCTTGCCGAGATAGATCACCTCCGGCGGATCCAGGGCGCGGCGGCGATAGATCGACAGCGTCGCGGTCAGCACCAGATCCCGGCCGATCAGCACGACCACGAACGGCCACGGCAGGATCCCGCGCACCAGCAGCCCGAGCAGCGTGGCAACCAGGTAGAGCCGGTCGACGAACGGATCCAGCAGCGCGCCCAGGCGCGAATACTGATCCAGCAGCCGGGCGAGTTTGCCGTCCAGGTAGTCGGTGACGCCGCTGGCCACCAGCAACGCGAACGCCCAGCCGTCGGCCTTGACGGCGAGCACCAGCCACAGGAACACCGGCACCCCGATCAGCCGCAGCACGCTGAGTGCATTGGGCACGGTCAGGATGCGATCCGGGGTCGCCGCCGCGGGCGCGCGCTCGCGCTCGGGCACCGGCTCGGTGTCCGGTGCCGGCGGCTCGGCGCCGGGTTCGCTCGTCACAGCCTGTTGCTTACCCCAATCCGGCGCAAACCGCCATTCTCCCTAGCGGTGCGCCGCGCCGACACGATCGGTCACGGGGTGGGCGACGCGGCACACCACGGTGACACGGCGGTCGGTCACAGGGTGGGCGACGCGGCACACCACGGTGACACGGCGATCGGTCACGGGATGGACGACCCGGCACACCACGGTGACACGGCGGTCCGCGCCAGGGTTCTTTACCACGCGCAAACCCGGCCGCGGCCGCCGCACACCGCCCGGCGCGGTCGGTCAGGGGGTGGGCGGCGCGGCCAGCCGTGATGACAGAATGAGCCGGAAAGTGTTCCACGCGGCGCGCGCGTCCGGCGTGCTTGTGCGAGAGGAAGACCATGTCCGACTTCGACTACGACGTGATCGTGATCGGCTCCGGCTTCGGCGGTAGCGTCAGCGCGCTGCGGCTGACCGAGAAGGGCTACCGCGTCGCCGTGCTCGAATCCGGCCGCCGGTGGCCGGCCGAGTCCATTCCGAAGTCGAATTGGAATGTGCGCAAGTCGATCTGGGCGCCCCGGCTGGGCCTGACCGGTCCGCAGCGGATCAGCCTGCTCGGCAGGTGCGCGGTGTTCTCCGCGTCCGGGGTCGGCGGTGGTTCGCTGATCTACGGCAACACTCTCTACGAGCCGCTGCCCAACTTCTACCGCGACCGGCAGTGGGCCCACATCACCGACTGGCGCGACGAGCTCGCCCCGTACTACGACCAGGCCAAGCGCATGCTCGGCGTGGCGCCCAATCCGCGCGTCACCCCCGCGGACGACGTGATCCGCGAGATCGCGGAGGATCTCGGCGTCGCGGACACCTACCACCCCACCAACGTGGGCGTCTTCTTCAACGAGGACGATCCGGGCACGGAGGTGGACGACCCGTACTTCGGCGGCGCGGGCCCGCGCCGCAACGGCTGCATCCACTGCGCGCGCTGCTTCACCGGCTGCCCGCACAACGCCAAGAACACCACCCCCACCAACTACCTCTACCTGGCCGAGCAGGCCGGGGCGCACGTGGTCGAGCTGACCACCGCGACGAAGGTGCGCCCGATGGTCGGGGGCGGGTACGCCATCGAGACCGCCCGCTCGGATCGCTGGATTCGCAAGCAGCGCAGAACCTTCACCGCCGAGCAGGTGGTGTTCGCCGCGGCCGCCCTGGGCACCCAGAAGCTGCTGCACAAGATGCGGGAGGAGAAGGTACTGCCGCGGCTGTCGCCGCGGCTGGGCGAACTTACCCGCAGCAACTCCGAGGCCATCCTGAACGTGGTGAGCCGCGAGCGGAGCGATTTCGCCGAGGGCGTGGCCATCACCTCCTCCATCCACCCCGAGCCGGACACCCACATCGAGGTGTGCCACTACGGCAAGGGACAGAACGCGCTGTTTCCGATGTCCGTGCCGATCGTGGACGGCGGCGCGTTCCGCTTCGTGCGGTTCCTGCTGGCGACGGTCGTGCATCCGATGGTGTTCCTGCGCAGCCTCAATTCCAGGCACGCGTCGGAGAAGTCGGTGATCCTGCTGGTCATGCAGTCCCTGGACAACTCGCTGACCTCCTACCGGCGGTGGGGGCAGCTGCGCACCAAGCAGGGCACCGGCACCCCGAATCCGACCTGGATCCCGGTGGCCCACGACATCGGCCGCCGCTTCGGGGAGAAGGTGGGCGGCGACGTGCACGGCCTGGCCATGGACGTGTTCAACATCCCCGCGACAGCGCACTACATCGGCGGCTGTGTGATCGGCGAGGGACCCGAGAGCGGCGTGGTCGACCCCTATCAGCGCGTGTTCGGCCATCCGGGCCTGCACATCGCCGACGGCTCGGCGGTGACCGCGAATCTGGGCGTCAACCCGTCACTGACCATCACCGCGCAGGCCGAGCGCGCAATGGCGTTCTGGCCCAACAAGGGTGCGGCCGATCCGCGCCCGGAACTGGGCGAGTCGTACCGGCGGATCGAGCCGGTCGCACCGATCCAGCCGTCGGTGCCCGTGTGGGCGCCGGGCGCGCTGCGGCTGCCGATCACCCCCGTCGATCCGGTCTACCGGTAAACACTTACGGGCCAGATCCGTCTGCATTCCCGTTCGAGCACTTAAGCTGTGCGATAACGAGTGTCGAGGGGAAAGGGCGGGCCGCCAATGCTCGTGCGCGTACAGAATGCCGCTGGCACCCTGGCCGAGCGGGTGCTCATCGATTGGTTGCGCACCTGGAAGGGCCCGGGCGATCCGCACGGGGTGGCCACGGTGAACTGCAGCCTGTTCCACGAGGATCAATTACATCAATTCGATGCGATCGTGTGGACCCCGTCCAGCTGCGTGGTCATCGAGGCCGAGGCGCTGGTGGAGCAGGTGTCCGGCGAGCTGGAGGTGCCGCTGGACGGTCCGTGGCGGGTGGGCAACCAGGTCGTCACCCTCGAGGGGGGCGAACGGCGCACGCCCCTGGACTCCTCGCGCGATCACACCTACGCGCTGCAGAGCTGGCTGGCCCAGCGCGGCCTGGGGCAGCGGGTCGTGCAGGGCGCGGTGCTGGTGGTGCCGCCGCAGGGGTCGGAACTGCGGGTGCGGCAGTTCTGGAGCGATCCTGGACTCCAGGTGGTGCTCGGCGACAACCCCAGGAATCTGTCCGACTACCTCGACGCGCAGGCCTCGCAGGGGCGGGCGCAATGGACGATCAACGACGTGGCGATGTCGTTCCGCGGGATGAGCATCCTGCCGTATCTCCCCGCGCCGCAGGACCTGGTCGCGGAGGGCTTCGGCGGCCCGGTGGACACCACGCTGTGGCACGGCGGACCGCAGCAGGCCCAGGCCGAGGCGTTTCGGGAGGAGCAGGCGCAGGCCGCACTGACCCCCTCGTCCCGGATGGCCATCGAGATGCCCTGGTACAGCCCGTGGAAGCTCTACCCGACGCAGGAGGGCGGCATCAATCTGGGCCGGGGGTTCATGCGGGTGGCGCTGCTGCTGGGCATGCTCATCGCGGTCGCGTGGCTGCTGTGGTTCGTAGCCTCGGCGTTCGTGCAGTTCGGCCCGGGCTGAACGCCGCGTACAGCGCGGTCGTCAGGGCGACCGCGATGGCCGCGCCACCCACGATGTCCGTCGGATAGTGGTATCCGAATCCGATCATGCCGATCGCGATCGCCACCAGCAGCACCGCCGCCACGGCGAACTCGGCGGCCCGCACGCGCGCGGTCGGGGCGACGAGCACGAAACCCGTGGCGATCGCGACGAATTGAACGGTGTGGCCGCTGGGATAGGCCAGGTAGTGGTGAAGATGCCGGTGCCACACGTACTTCAGCGCGAACGTGTTGAGCGCGACCACGAGTTCCGGTGCGACGAGCAGGAATCCGGCCCGCCACCAGTCCCGCCGCCACGCGTACCACAGCGCGCCCAGCAGCATGACCGGCACGATGACGTAGGCGTCGCTGGGCGTCACCAGGATCCGGAGCACGGCGGGGTGTGCGTCGAAGGTGGTGTGCACCCAGGAGTCCACGGCCCGGTCGAATCCGGTGGGGCCGGCGCCCGGCGGAAAGGTCAGCGGCAGCAGGACGGTGATCAGCACACCGAGCAGGACGATCGTGGCGAGCAGCGCGGTGCTGCGGATCGCCGGGGTGGACGGTCGGTTCACGCCTCGACCCTAATGGGGCGTGGGGCCGAGGCGACGTCCCACCGATCTCCTACTCCCCCTGGTGCGAGCTCGGATCGTCCAGCATCGCCGCGCGCAGGGTGCCGGCGGGGACGCCCATCGCCGCGACGAGGGTGGCCGCGTGCGGGCGCAGCCGGTCCACCAGCTCGTTCACCCCGCGGCGCACCAGCTTTGCCCGGTCCACCGACATGAATCGGTGCATGATGTACCAGGCCTGGTTCTGCTCCAGCGAGGAGTAGACGAACAGGTCGCAGACCGTTTCGGCCAGCGCCCGGGCCTGTGGATCCTCGATCTCGGCGATTCCCTCGATGAACGCCTCCAGCACCAGCCGCTCCATGTGCGCCTCGCCGGCCAGCAGGATGTGGTCCTGGGCGTTGTTGAACGCCTCGAAGGGCCCGGTCTCCCTGGCACGGGCCCGCAGCCGGTGCGCGGCGGTCCGCACCAGGTAGTCCTCGCGGTCGGCCAGCAGCTGCAACTGCACCGCGCGACGGGACAGGTCACCGTCGTCGACCGAATCGCCGCCGCGGTCGCGCAGCCGCTGAATCAGCTGGCGCACACCGGAACTCTCGCGCACGACGTCGCGGGCCATCGTCGAGGCGAATCGCACCCAGCCCAGCGCGTCCAGATCCCGCACCTCGTCGGAGTAGGCCGTCAGCAGTTCCTTGGCCACCAGCTGGGTGAGCACCACGTTGTCGCCCTCGAAGGTGGTGAACACGTCGGTGTCGGCCTTCAGGGTGACCAGGCGATTCTCGGTCAGATAGCCCGCGCCGCCGCACGCCTCGCGGCACTCCTGGATGCTCCGGGTGGCGTGGCGGGTCTGGGCGACCTTGAGCCCGGCCGCACGCTTTTCCAGGGCCCGCTGCGCGCCCGGATCCAGATCCTGTCCGGTCTGCACCAGATGCATGCGGCGCACCAGATCGTTCTGCGCGAACGCCAGCGCGAAGGCACGCGCCACGTGCGGCAACAGGCGCCGCTGGTGATTGCGGTAGTCCAGCAGCAGCACCTCCTGCCCGGTGTCGGGATCGTCGAACTGGCGGCGCTTCTCGGCGTAGTCGACCGCGATGGTCAGCGCGACCCGCGCGGCCGCGGCGGCCGCGCCGCCAACGCTGACCCGCCCGCGCACCAGGGCGCCCAGGGTGGTGAAGAAGCGGCGGCCGGGATTCTCGATCTCCGAGGAATAGGTTCCGTCCGGGTCGACGTCGGCGTAGCGGTTGAGCAGATTCTCGCGCGGGATGCGGACGTGATCGAACAGGATGCGGCCGTTGTCCACACCGGGCAGCCCGCCCTTGAGCCCGCAGTCGCCCGTGGTGACGCCGGGCAGATCGTTGCCGACCGCGTCGCGGATCGGCACCAGGAAGCAGTGCACGCCGCGGCCCTCGCCGCCGGTGATCAGCTGCGCGAACACCGCGGCCATGCGGGCGTGTTCGGCGGCGCCGCCGATGTAGTCCTTGCGCGCGGACTCGGTCGGGCTGTGCACCACGAATTCCTGGGTCACCGGATCGTACGTGGCGGTGGTCTCCAGGCTCGCCACGTCGCTGCCGTGCCCGGATTCGGTCATCGCGAAGCAGCCCAGCAGGTCCAGCGTCAGCAGCCGCTTCACCACTTCGGTGTGGCGGTCGGTGCCCAGGTTCTCGACCGCGCCGCCGAACAGGCCCCACTGCACACCGCTCTTCACCCACAGCGACAGATCCGTGTAGGCGAGCATCTCGAGCCCGGTGACCGCGCCGCCGGGATCGCCGGTGCCGCCGTGCTCGACGCGGAAACCCCGTTCGGCCACACCGAATCCCGCGACCAGGCGCATCTGGTCCAGGACCCGCGAGCGCGCCGCCCGGTAGTCCAGATACGGATCGCCGTAGAGGCTCTCGTCGTCCAGCCAGCCGCGGGCCTGCTCGCGCACGTCCCGCCACGGGCCGTCCAGGGCCGCGCGCAGATGGTCCGCCGTCCGGGTGTCGCTCTCGGATGCCATGATCCGAGCCTATCTTCGGCAGGCCGGGTGCTCCCGCGGGCGAGGGCGCACGTCGGCGCGTCGGTGTATCGCGCCCGGAGAACTGTCGTCATCGGGACCGTGTGACCGCGACACCGGCGATGAGGTGCATCACCGTGCCCCGGTCGGCGGTGGCTCATATGCGTGCCGGGGCTGACACATTCTTTACGCACCCCTAACGTTGTTTCATGTGAGTGACGAGGTGGATGCAGTCGAGATCGGAGAGGCGGCGGTCCCGCGCCGGCGCGCACGCTGGCGACGCGCGATCGACAGGGTGATCGACAGGTTGGTGGCCGAGCGCATCGCCACCGTGGACGCGGTCGTGGAGGCGCCGGCCCCGCTGCGGCCGATCGACCTGTCCGACGACGCCGCCGTCACGCAGGTGATGGAGCTGGCCGAGCGGGTCGGCGAGGTGGTGCTGGCCTCGGGCACCGCGGTCACCGACACCACCACCCAGGTCGAATTCATCGCCGCCACCTACGGTTTGGACCGCTGCGATATCGACGTCACCTACAACTCGATTCGTATCTCCGCCGACCGCGGGCCCAAGCTGCCGCCCGCCTCGACCATGCGGGTGGTGCAGTACCGCACGCTCGACTTCACCCGGCTGGCCGCGGTCGACCGGCTCACCCGCCGCATCCGGCGCGAGGTGGTCCCGCCCGAGGAGGCGCACGCGGCCCTGGACGAGATCACCTCCGCGCCGCATCCCTACAACCGCTGGGTTGCCACCGCCGGCTGGGCGGTGCTGGCGGCCTCGATCGCCTTGCTGCTGGGCGGCGGCATCCTGGTCGCGGCGACCAGCTGTGTGGCCACCGCCGCAATCGACCGCACCAACCGGGCGCTGAACTACCGCGACCTGCCCTCGTTCTTCCAGGCGATGGTCGGCGGCGCGATCGCCACCATCCCCGCGATCCTGCTCGCCACCTTCGCCCTGCACATCGAGGCGAATCCCTCGATCATCGTCGCGGCCGGAATCACCGTGCTGCTCAGTGGATTACAGCTGGTCGGTGCCGTCGAGGACGCGATAACCGGCGCGCCGATCACCGCCTCCGCCCGCATGCTCGAGGTCATGATGATGACCGGCGGAATCATCGCCGGGGTCGCGCTGGCGCTGAAGGCGGCCGATCTGCTGCATGCGGTCGCGCCGCCGATCGACATCTCGTCCTCGACGCAGAGCATCAACAACCTTCCGATGAAGGTGCTCGCCGGTGCGGTGGCCTCGCTGACCTTCGCGTTGGCCTGCTACGCCGAGCGCCGGGCCCTGGCCGCCGCCGGGATGAGCGGCGCGTCCGCCACGGTCTGCTATCTGCTGGTGCAGCAGTCCGGCTTCGGCCCGGTGGTCTCCTCCGGTGTGGCCGCGTGCGTCGTGGGCCTGGCCGGTGGTCTCATGGCCCGCCGGGCGCTGACCCCGCCACTGGTGGTCGCGGTGGCCGGAATCACCCCGCTGCTACCGGGTTTGACGGTGTACCGGGGCCTGTCGGCGCTGCTCAACGGCCACCAGCTGGTCGGATTGAACCAGCTGCTGGCCGCGTTCGGCGTGGGCTGCGCCCTCGCCGCCGGGGTCACCCTGGGCGAATGGTTCGCCCGATTCCTGCGGCGCCCGCGAATCCTGCAGCGATTCCAGGGAATTCGACGGCCGACGTTCCACACCGGCGAGTACCCGATCGTCCCGCCGTCGTAGGCCGCCCGCGCGGTCAGATCCCGATGGTGCGGGCCAGATCCTCGAGGGTGGCGTCGAACAGCGCGTCCGGATCCTCCACGGCCATCGGGTAATTGCCGAACACCTCGAGGGTGACGTGACCGTAGATCCGGGCCCAGAACATGATCATCAGGTATGTCACGCCCAGATCGAGCTTCTCGGCCGGGAAGTCCTGTCCCGATTCGGCAAGCACGGCAAGCAATTCGGTCTGAAACCGCTTCAGATCCGCGCACAGCACCTCGGGGATCGCGTCCGTCGGCGGGGTCGCGATGTCGTAGGCGGTCAGCAGCCGCCCGGCCGCCTGCAGGAAGATGCGGCCGAACGGCTCGTCGAATTGCCGCATGGCACTGGTGTTCCCGCCCGCCGGGGAGGCGAAGACCAGCGTGAACTCGGGCCCGTGGTCCAGCGCCCAGCGCCGGAAGCCGCGGCAGATGGCCAGCAGCTGCACCATGCCGTCGTCCGGTAGCTCCGCGACCTGCGCGGCCAGCTGAGCCGCCAGCTCCGCGCAGATGTCCAGGCGTAGCGCGGTGACCAGATCCTCGCGCGAGGAGTAGTAGCGATACAGGGCGGGCGCGGTGATGCCGAGGGCGCGCGCGATCGCGCGCAGCGTCACCGCCTCCGGGCCCTGCTCTGCCAGTAGGGTTCTGGCCTCTCGCCGGATGTCCGCGTCGCTCACCGCGGGCACCCGGCCCCGCCTAGCGGGCTCACTCATAAGCAACCTGCCAGCTCTTGATTCCGTTCAACCAACCCGAGCGTAGCCGCACGGGCTCGGAAACCTGACGCAGGTTGGGCATTACGTCGGCAATCGCATTGAAGATGAGATCGAGCTGCAGGCGGGCCAGGTTGGCCCCGACGCAATAGTGCGTGCCGGTGCCGCCGAATCCCACGTGCGGGTTGGGGTTGCGCAGGATATCGAACTCGAACGGCTTGTCGAACCGCTCCTCGTCGAAGTTGGCCGAGGCGTAGAACAGCCCGACCCGGTCGCCCTTGTTGATGTGCTGGCCGCCGATCTCGGTGTCGGACAGGGCGGTTCGCTGGAACGCGATCACCGGCGTAGCCCACCGGACGATCTCGTCCGGCGCGGTGCGCGGCCGCTGCTGCTTGTACAGCTCCCACTGCTCGGGGAAGTCGACGAACGCCTTCATGCCGTGGGTCGTGGCGTTACGCGTGGTTTCGTTGCCCGCGACCGCGAGAAGGATGACGAACCAGGCGAATTCGTCCGAGCCGAGCGATTCGCCGTCCATGTCGGCGGTGACCAGCTGGCTGACGATGTCGTCGGCCGGGCACCCGCGCCGCTCCTCGGCCAGATTCCAGGAGTAGCCCATGATCTCGGCCGTGGCCATCTTGTGGTCGCCGCCGAAGTCCGGATCGTCGTAGCCCATCATGGTGTTGGACCACTCGAACAGCTTGCCGCGATCGGACTGCGGGACGCCCAGCAGCTCCGCGATCGCCTGCAGCGGCAGCTCCGAGGCGACCTGGGTGACGAAGTCGCCGCCGCCGGACTTCTTGGCCTCGTGCACGATTCGCTCGGCGCGATCGCGCAGGGCGTTGCGCAGGCTCTCCACCGCGCGCGGGGTGAAGCCCTTGGAGATGATGCGGCGCAGCTTGTCGTGCGCGGGCGGGTCCTGGTTGACCAGCATCCCGCGCTGGATGTCGATCTCCTCGCGGGCGATGTCGTCGTAGAAGCGGATCACCGCCGTGTTCTCGAAGTTCGAGAACACCTCGGGGTTCTTCGAGATCTCCTTGATGTCGTCCAGCCGGCTGACGACCCAGTAGCCGTTGTCGCCGAAGCCGGCGATGTTGTGCGGCTGCTCGACCCACCAGACCGGGGCGGTCTTGCGCAGCTCGGCCCATTCGGCGACAGGCAAACGCTTGGCAAGCAGATCGGGGTCGGTGAAATCGAAGCCGTGAGAGATGGACGGTGCGGACACGGGTGGCCTCCTCTAGAACGAGTTCAGACGAGTGAACCACACCACACCCTATTTTGTGAACACCTATTATTAAACTCCGTAAACTTTCTTGGGCAGCTCTCGGTAGGCACCGTCGCCGCGGGTCACGGCCCCGATCGTCTTGTTGCCGCGACGATCCGGATCCACGCGGAGTCGCACTCCCCCAAAGCGTTTCGAACCCGCATCGCAGGAGTGGTCGACGATGTTCTCGCAGACACCGCCCTCGGTATCCAGGAGGGCCGGATTCCCCAGCGCCGGTGCATTATTCGGAAGCAGCCGGACCGTACCCACCGGTCTGCACGGCGGGCGGGCGATATCGGCGGTCCCCAGGGCCTACTCCGGGCCCGCGACCACGTCGACCTCCGGTTCCACCGGACTCACGAGCGCCGCCAGGGCAGCGGCCGTCTCCGGGGACAGCATCGTCGCATGCGTGGCGGGCAGGGTGCGCTCGATGACGCGGCCGGTGACGAACTCGCGCCACTCCGCCGGATCGCCGTCCGGATCGGGCTCCAATTCCGGTGTGACATAGACGATATCGCCGTCGAACCGGTCGGGGACGTGGCCCGATTCGATCGGTGTCACCGCCGCGGTGTACATCCGGCGCACCTGCGCGGGCGTCAGCGCCGTCAGTTCGGCCGGAATCGCCGCCATCAGCAACGCCAGCCGGTCGTCGGGCAGTGCGGCCAGATCCTCCTGCGGGCCGATCTCGATGCCGATCTCCCGCACGGCCGCGGTGAATTCGGCGCGGAACCGGGCCGGATCGGTATGACAGGTACTGTCCAGCATGGTCAGACCCGCGACCCGCTCGCCCGCGGCCTGCAGTCGCGTCGCGATCGCGTGCGCGATCACCCCGCCGCGCGACCAGCCGAGCAGGTGATACGGCCCCTCGGGCTGCACCGATCGGATCGCCGCGACGTAGCGCGTCGCCAGGTCGGCGATCGATCCCACCGGGGTCTGAGGCTCGCCGATCGCCGGCGTCTGCAGCCCGTACAGCGGCCGCCCCGGCAACGATTCGGCCAGCACCGCATAACTCCACGCCAGCCCGAGCATCGGATGCACACAGAACAGCGGGACGCCGCGCCCCTCGGCGCGGATCGGCAGCAGCACGCCCAGGCCGTCGTCGACGCCGGCGCCGGCCGCCGCGGCGGCCACCGTCGCGGCCAGCGCCTCCACCGTCGCCGCGGTGAACAGCCACTGCACCTGCGGCCGGATCCCGAACCGCTCGCCCAGCAGGGCCACCACCCGGGTGGCGAGCAGGCTGTTGCCGCCGAGCTCGAAGAAGTTGTCGTCCAGCCCGATCCGCTCGTGACCCAGCACCTCGGTCAGCACCTCGGCGACGAGCAGTTCGGCCTCGCTCACCGGCGCCCGATAGGCGGTCGCCTCGAACTCCGGCGCGGGCAGGGCCTTGCGGTCGACCTTCCCCGACGCGTTCACCGGCAACGCGTCCAGCGCGACAATGATGTTCGGCACCATGTAACCGGGAACATGTTCCGCCAGAGCCGCTTTCGCGGCCCGGGTGTCGAAATCGGCCGCCGCGGCCACGAAGGCGACGAGCCGGTCGCCGCGCCGGTCATCGGTCACCACGCGCGCCGCGGCCTGCCGCACGCCCTCGAGCCCCGTCAGCGCCGCCTCGATCTCGCCCAGTTCGATCCGCAGGCCGCGCAGCTTCACCTGGAAATCGGTGCGGCCCAGATATTCCAGCGCGCCGGCCCGCGTGCGGCGAACCAGATCGCCGGTGCGGTACATGCGCCCGCCCGCGGGATCGTGCGGGTCGGCGACGAAGCGTTCCGCGGTCAGGTCCACCCGGCCCCGATATCCCCGCGCCAGCTGGACGCCGGTCAGATACAGCTCACCGGCCACGCCCGGGGGCACCGGGCGCAGGCGCGAATCCAAGACGTAGACACCGGTATTCATCGCCGGCCAGCCCAGCGGCACCCGCCCGGTCGCCGCGAGGACGTCGGGTGTGCACCGCTGCATCAGGGAGGTCACCGTGGCCTCGGTCGGGCCGTAGTGGTTGTCGACCGAGACGTCCGGGTATCGCCGCCGCATCCGCGTCAGCACGCTGCGCGGCAGCTCCTCGCCGCCGGCCAGCACGTGCCGCAGCGACCCGGGCAGCTCGGCGTCCGCACCGAGCAACGACCCGAGTAGCGAGGGCGCACCATTCATCTGCGTGACCGAGTACCGGTGCATCAGGCCCAGCAGATAGTCCAGATCCCGCTCGCCGTCGTGCCGGGCCACCACGATCCGCGCACCGAACAGCAACGGGCCGAACAGTTCCACCACCGAGGCGTCGAAGGTGACCGGAGTCTTGTGCAGCACAACGTCTCCCGGGCACAGGACGTAGTGCTCCCGCTCCCACAGCACGTAGTTGACGAGCGCTCCGTGCGGGATCATCACCCCCTTGGGCCGACCGGTCGAGCCGGAGGTGAAGATGACGTAGGCGGTATTGGAGGCACGCAGCGGCGCACGGCGTTCGGCATCGCTCACCTGATCGGCACTGTACGCACTCAGCTCCGCCGGGGCGATGCGCAGTTGCCGCCAGCGATCCTCGCCCACCTCCGGCACGCCCGCGCCGAGCAGCACGCAGTGCGGGCGGGCCGTATCCAGGATGTAGCGATTGCGTTCGGCCGGGTGATCCGGATTGAGCGGCACGTAGGCCCCGCCCGCGGCGAGCACCGCGTGAATGGTCACCACCATGTCCAGCGATCGCCGCATGGCCAGGGCCACCATCGATTCCGGGCCGACGCCGTCGGCGATCAGCCGTCGCGCCAGCCGGTTCACCCGGGCCGCGAACTCGGCGTAGGTGAGCGTGGCGTCCTCGGCGACGACCGCGGGCGCGTCCGGCGTACAGGCTGCCTGAGCGGCCAGCATTGCCGGCACCAGGGCGATCGGACGCGGGAGGTGTGTACCGGCGTGCACGAGCGCGGCCTGGCGCTCCGCGGGGCTGAGCAGGTCGATGTCACCGACCGCCAGGGCCGGATCGGCCACCGCTCCCGACAGCAGCCGCTCGAAGCGGCCGGCAAAACCGGCAATGGTCTCGGAATCGAAAAGATCCGTGGCATAGGTCAATTCGGCAATGATCCCGGCGGGCGCGCCATCCGTGTCGAACCGCTCACTCAGGGTGAGGTTCAGATCGAATTGGGATATGCCCGTCTCCGCGGGCAGCAGCCCGATCGACACCTCCCCCAGGTCCAGGCTCGGGGTCTGCTGGTTCTGCAACACCAGCATCGTCTGGAACAGTGGGTTGCGGGCCTGCGACCGTGGTGGATCCAGCACCTCGACCAATCGCTCGAACGGCACGTCCGCATGGTCGAAGGCGGCCAGGTCGCCCGCGGTCACCGCGGCCAGCAGGCTCTCGAAGGAGGCGGCTGGGTCGACCCGGGTGCGCAGCGCCAGGGTATTGACGAACATGCCCACCAGATCGTCGAGTTCGGCCGCGCCGCGGCCCGCGATCGGAGTGCCCACGACGATGTCGTCGATGCCCGAGAGCCGGGCCAGCAGCACCGCGTACGCGGTGTGTACGACGCCGAACAACGTCGCATGGCGTTGCGCGGCAAGCACACCCGCCGCGCGATGCAGGTCGGCAGGCAGCACGAAACGGTGTGTCGCCCCGCGCCCCGCGGCCACCGCGGGCCGGGGCCGGTCCGACGGCAGATCCAGCTGATCGGGAATGCCGCGCAGCGCCGCGGTCCAGTAGGCGAGCTGACGCGCCGCGAGGCTGTCCGGGTCGGTCTCGTCGCCGAGCAGATGCTGTTGCCAGAGTGCGTAATCCGCGTACTGCACCGGCAGGGGGCGCCACTGCGGAGCGCTACCGGCCGCGCGGGCCGCGTAGGCGAGGGCCACGTCGCGGGCCAGCGGCCCCATCGAGAACCCGTCGGCGTTGATGTGGTGCACGACCAGCACCAGCACGTAGTCGCCGGCCTCCGGATCGGCCGACGGAGCGCTCGCGGTGTCGGGTTCCGTGCCGGGGTTCACCCGGAGCAGCGCGGCCCGGAAGGGCGGGGCCGCGGTGACATCGAATCCCGCCCCGACGATCTCGATGAGCCGAGCGGCCACCTGCTCGCCGTCGACATCCTCCGGCGTCAGCGGCGGAACGACCGCGTCCGCGGGCAGGATGTCCTGATACGCCCCCTCGACATCGGAGGGGTAGCGCGTGCGCAGCGCCTCGTGCCTGCCGAGCACATCGCCGGCCGCCGCGGCCAGGGCGGCCACGTCGAGCCGTCCGGTCAGCCGGACCGCGAGCGGGATGTTGTACGCCGGGGAATCCGGCGCCAGGCGGTTCAGGAACCACATCCGGCGCTGTGCGAACGACAGCGGAATCCGTTGCGGCCGTGCACCGGCCACGAGTGCGGGGCGCGGCGCGGCGGCACCCGCGCCGGAGCGGGCGGCCAGCCGCGCGACGGTCGGCGCATCGAACAGATCCCGCACTCCGAGGCCCGTGCCGAGCGCCGCATTGATCCGGGCCATCGCCCGCATCCCGATCAGCGAGTTGCCG
The DNA here is from genome assembly GCF_018860155.1 of Nocardia albiluteola. GTDB lineage: Bacteria > Actinomycetota > Actinomycetes > Mycobacteriales > Mycobacteriaceae > Nocardia > Nocardia albiluteola. The sequence goes on along the minus strand of NZ_JAHKNI010000003.1, from coordinate 61,838 downwards.
CCGAGGTCGAAGAAGTTGTCGTCCAGCCCGATTCGCGGCGTTCCGAGCAGCTCGGCGAAGACCGCGGCCACGGCGCGCTCGGCAGCGGTGGCCGGTTCCCGGAACTCCGGCCCGGCCGCCGCGTGCACCGGCGGCAGCGCGCGGCGATCGAGTTTGCCGCTCGGCGTGAGCGGCAATCGGTCGAGCACGACCAGGTGATGCGGAACCATGTAGGCGGGCAACCGCTTTCCGGCCGAGTCGCTCACCGCGGCGGTGTCGATGGTCCGTCCGGGCGCCGGCACCAGATAGGCGGCCAGGAACTCGCCCACCCGCTCCTGCCGCGCCACCACGACGACCGCCCGCTCGACCCCGGGGGCCTGCGCCAGTGCGGCCTCGATCTCACCCAGTTCGATGCGCAGCCCGCGCAGCTTCACCTGGAAATCGGTGCGGCCCAGGAACTCCAGCTCGCCACCGGCGCCCATTCGGACCCGATCGCCGGTACGGTACATGCGGGTCCCCGCGCCGCCGAACGGATCGGCGACGAACCGGCCCGCGCTCTGCCCGGCGGCCGCCTCGTATCCGCGAGCCAGCTGCACGCCCGCCAGATACAGCTCGCCGGGAACCCCGGGCGGCACCCGGTGCAGCCGCGAATCCAGCACGTACGCGGTGGTATTGCGGATCGGCCGGCCGATCGGCACCCGGGAGCCCGGCCGCACCGGGCCCGTACACCGGTGCATGGTGGAGGTAACGGTCGCCTCGGTCGGGCCGTAGGTGTTGTCCACGATCGCGCCGTGCCGCTCGTGCACCCGCGTCAGCAGCGCGGGCGGCAGCTCCTCGCCGCCGAGCGAGAAGTACCGCAGCGAGGCTGGTAGCTCCGCGGCGTCGTCGGCGAGCAGCAGCGCCAGCAGCGACGGCACGAACTCGAGGATCGCCACGTCGTATCGTCGCGCTGTCGCCAGGAGGTAGTCCGGGTCCAGATGGCCGTCGTGGCGGGCGATCACCAGCCGCGCGCCGATCTGCAACGGCAGGAACAACTCCCAGACCGAGGCGTCGAACGTGAAGGGCGTCTTGTGCAGCATCGTGTCGCCGGGGCCGAGGTCGTATTGCTCACGCATCCACCGCATCTGGTTGACCACCGCGCGATGGGTGATGACCACGCCCTTGGGCCGGCCGGTGGATCCCGAGGTGAACAGCACATAGGCGGCATTCGAATCGCGCAGCGGCGCACGCCGGTCCGCGTCGGTCACCGGATCGGGCGAGTACGGTGACAGGTCCAGTTGATCGATCCGCACGCCCAGATCCGGATCCGCGCCCGCGGTCAGCACGCAGACCGGCCGGGTGGTGTCCAGGATGTAGCGAATCCGTTCGATCGGATGATCCGGATCGATCGGCACGTAGGCCCCACCGGCGGCGAGCACGGCGTAGACCGCGGCCAGCATGTCGGCCGACCGGCGCATCGCCACCGCGACCCGGGTCTCCGGCCGCACACCCGCCGAGATCAGCTGGCGGGCAAGGCGATTCACCCGGGCCGCGAATTCGGCGTAGGTCCACTCCCGCTCGTCGAAGACGACCGCGACGGCGTCGGGGGTCCGTGCGGCCTGCGCGGAGAAACCGTCCCACAGGGTGCCGGGCGTGGCGCGGGGGCCGCTGACCGACGCCAGCAGCGCCCGCTCGGAGGCCGACAGCAGCTGGATGTCCCCGATGGCGACCTTCTCGTCGTGGCTCACCTCGGTCAGGATCGCCACGTAGCGCCGCGCGATGGATTCGGCGGTGGCGTGGTCGAACAGGTCGGTGGCGTAGTCGATCGCACCGGCCACGGCGCCGCCGGGCTCCTCGGTCAGCGTGACGCTCAGATCCAGCTTGGCGACCGTGATGTCGAGCCCGACCGGCTCGATCTCCAAGGCGGACAACGCGATCCGCGGCTGCTCGAAGTTCTGCAGCATCAGCAGCACCTGGAACAGCGGCGCGTAGGCCAGCGCGTGGCCGGGCCGGACCAGCTCCACCACCCGGTCGATGCCCAGGTCCCAGTTGTCGAAGGCGGCCAGGTCGGTCTCCCGCACCGACTCGATGAGCTCGGAGAACGACTGCCCGGGCGGGACTTCGGTGCGCAGCGCCAGGGAGTTGCCGAACATGCCGACCAGATCGTCCAGCTCCGGCTCCCCGCGCCCGGAGATCTGGGTGCCGATGGTGATGTCGGCGGTGCCCGACAGCCGCGCCAGCAGCACGGCCAGGGCGGCGTGCGCGACCATGAACAGCGAGGCATTGTGCGCGTCGGCGATGCGCCGCAGCCCGGTGACGACATCCGCGTCGACGGCGAACGCGACCATGCCGCCGCGGCCCGAGGGCAGCGCGGGGCGCGGGCGGTCTGCGGGCAGCTCGAGCAGTTCGGGCGATCCCTCCAGCCGTTCGCGCCAGTAGCGGGCCTGGGTGGCCGCCAGGGATTCGGGGTCGGTCTCGTCGCCGAGCAGATCCCGCTGCCACAGCACGTAATCGGCGTACTCCACCGCCAGCGGGGCCCACGCGGGGGCCGATCCGACGCTGCGCGAGTGATAGGCGCTGACCATGTCCCGCGCCAGCGGCGCGAGCGAGGTGCCGTCGCAGGCGATGTGGTGCGCAACCACGGCCAGCACGTGCTCGCGGGCGCCGATCCGGAACAGCCTGGCCCGCAGGGGAAGATCGGTGCGTAGGTCGAATCCGGCCGCGGCGCCCAGCAGCAGGCGCCCGGAGAGCTCCTGCGCGGCTACGGGTTCGGGTGTCAGCTCGGGGACGGCCTCGCCGACCGGCAGCACCCGCTGCACCGGCTGTCCCTCGTGGGCGGGGTAGATCGTGCGCAGCGGCGCGTGCCGGGCGATCACGTCGGCCAGCGCCGCGCGCAGGGCACCCAGGTCGAGGTCGCCGGTCAGCCGCATCGCGAACGGAATGTTGTACGACGGTGAGGCCGTGTCGAACTGGTTGGTGAGCCACAGCCGCTGCTGGGCCGCGGACACCGGCAGCGGATCGGGCCGCTCGCGGCGCACCAGCGGCGGGCGCCGTCGCTCGGACTGGGTACCCACCGCGGCGGCCAGCTCGGCGATGGTGTCGGCGGTGAAGAACAGCCGCGGCGGCACCCGCAGGCCGAGCTCGGCCCCGATCCGCGCGGCCGCGCGCACCGCCAGCAGCGAATTGCCGCCCAGGGCGAAGAAATCGTCGTCGAGCCCGACCCGCTCCACGCCCAGGACCTCCGCGATGGCGGCGGCGACGGCGCGCTCGTGATCGGTTGCGGGCGCGCGGTATTCGCGCATCGACAGCGGCGGATCCGGCAGCGCGGCCCGGTCCAGCTTGCCGACCGGGGTCAGCGGAATCCGGTCCAGCACCAGCACGACGGGCGGGACCATGTGGGCGGGCAGGGTGGCCGCGACGAAGTCGCGCACCCGCTGCGGATCCGGCGCGGTGCCGGGCGTGGCCACCACGTATCCAACCAGGATCGTTTCCCCCGAAGGTGTTTCGCGCCCCAGGGTGACCGCGAAATCGACCTCCGGATGCGCGGTCAGGGCCGCGTCGATCTCTCCCAGCTCGATCCGGAAGCCGCGGATCTTCACCTGGAAGTCGTTGCGCCCCAGGTATTCCACGTTCTCCCGCGCCCCGGTGCGGGCCAGATCGCCGGTGCGGTACATTCGCCCGCCCGGCAGCCCCGCCGGATCGGCCACGAACCGCGCCGCGGTCAACCCCGGGCGGCGGTGATATCCGCGCGCCAGGCCCGGCCCGGCCAGATACAGCTCGCCCGCCTCCCCGCCCGGCGCCGCGCCGAGGCGGGTATCGAGGATCTGCGAGGTCATCCCCCGGATCGCGCGGCCGATGGTGACCGGTTCCCCTGGCACCAGCGGATCGCTGATATTGGTCATGATGGTGGTCTCGGTCGGCCCGTAACCGTTGTGGAATCGGCGCATACCCCCGCCCGCGAGCGGTATCGCCCAGCGCTGCACCAGCTCCGGCGGGCAGGCCTCGCCCCCGGCCACGACGACGGCCAGCTCGTCGAGCCCGGCCGGATCCACCGAGGCCAGCGCGGCGGGAGTCACGAAGGCATGGGTGACGCGTTCGCGCCGCAACAGCTCGGCCAGCTCGGCGCCGCCGTAGATCTCCGCGGGCGCGATCACCATGCTCGCACCCGCGCCGATGGCCAGCAGCAGCTCCAGCACCGAGGCATCGAAGCTGGGCGAGGCGAAGTGCAGGGTCCGCGACCGCGCGGTCACCGCGTACCGTTCGCGTTGCTCGGCACAGAAATTCGCGAGCCCGGCGTGGGTGACGACGACGCCCTTGGGCAGCCCCGTCGAGCCGGAGGTGTAGATCACGTACGCCGGATGCGCGCCCTGCAACGGGCGCACCCGATCCTCGTGCGTAACCGGTTCGGAACCCACGGCGTCCAATCGGCCGCCGAACTCGGGGTCGTCGAGGACCAGCCAGGAGTCCCCGGGCAGCCGGTCCACCGTCGCGCGGACCGAAAGACCCAGCACCGCACCCGAATCGGAGACCAGATGTGCCACTCGATCGGGCGGGTAGTTCGGATCCACCGGCACGAACGCCGCGCCCGCCTTGGCCACCGCCCACACGGCCGCGACCGACCACACCGAGCGCTCGATGCCCACGGCGACCAGATCCTCGGGCCCGATGCCGCGGGCGATCAGCACTCGCGCCAATCGCGTTGACCAAGCATCCAGTTCGCGATAGGTGAGCGACCGGTGCACATCGCGCACCGCGACGCCGCCCGGATTTGCTTCGACCGCCAGGCTCAGCAGGGTGGGCAGCGTGCGAACCGCGGGCACCCGGCGCGGGCGCGGGCGGGGGCGGCCTGCCGCGCGCCGGGCCGTCCCGGGAGATTCATCCGACGACATTCGATCCCCCGGCTTGCGCGCGAATACTCGGTACCGCCTTTCGGAAATCGCCACCCCGAAGGGTGGCGGCGCATAAACAGTCGGTCCCGAGCATCCTTCTTTTCCCTATTCGGCGGCCCCGTCCGGGCCCATCTCAATCGTATCGGCGCCTGATCGCGCCGAGTTACGCCCGGGCGGGCTCTTTTCCGGGGCTCGGCGGCCCGGAATCGTGGGCAAACGCCGGATCCGGGGCGATCGACCCGGCGAAATAGAGGCGGCGAATGCGCGCGATGTGGGTACCGTCACAAACCGCCCCCGTCCGTACCGGCCGAATTCCCCGGTCGGCGACCGACGGACGAGGGCGAACCGTCCGAAAGTTCGATTCGCCGCGCACGCTCCGGACGGTATCGTCGGGGCAGAATTTAGGTAACCCAAAGTAGCGCCGGACCGAAGCGAGGACTGCCCGACCATGCCCGAGACCAGCACGCCGCCCGAGATCGCGCCGTTCTCCGCGCGCATCCGCACCGCTACCGAGCGGCAACACGCGGACGCGGAGAGCTCCACGTTCATGAGCGACATGCTCGGCGGCGGCCTGGGCGTGGCGGCGTTCTACCGCTACACCGGGCAGCTGTGGCACATCTACCGGGCGCTCGAGGAGCACGCGGACACCCTCGCGCAGGATCCGGTGGCGGGCCCGTTCGTCCGGCCCGAACTCGCGCGGGTGGCCCACCTCGAGGACGATCTGGCGCACCTCGGTGGCGAGAACTGGCGCGCGGACCTCGAACCGCTGCCCTCGACCGCGGCCTACGCCACGCGGGTGCTCGAGTGCGCGCAGACGTGGCCGGCCGGATATGTCGCGCACCATTACACCCGCTATCTGGGCGATCTGTCGGGCGGCCAGGTCATCCGCGGCACCGCCGAGAAGCTGTGGCAGCTGCCCAAGCGCGGCGACGGTGTGCGGTTCTACGTCTTCGATCAGATCCCGAACCCGGCCGCCTTCAAGCGCGAGTACCGCGACCTGCTCGACGGCCTGGCCGTGGACGAGTTGGAGCGCCAGCGGGTCCTGGGCGAGTGCCAGGGCGCTTTCGATTTCAATACGGCGATGTTCCACGAGCTGGCCGCGGAATTCCCGCTCCGGCACCAGGGTTGAGCTCGCCCCAATCCGATCGGCAACGGATGCCGACGGGTAGCCGAGCGCTACCGCCGGTTATATGAAAACCATTGACACGGATACCAATAGGCGCTCCCACGTGGTGACACGTCCCACACCACGGGGAGCGCCTTTTGGTTTGCAGACAATTGCGCGCGCCGGTAAAGTTACTCACCAGTTAGGCACGAAGGGGTTCCTATCCGATCCCCGAGTTTGCTAGCGGGGATGGCTCGCGTCCGCATCCACCGGAGAATGCCGGACGAACTGTGTCATGACGCACCTGAAAGTTGTTGCGTCGCACCATGTTCGACATTCAGGAGGGACGATGGTCTCCTATATCGTGACCGGCGGCACCGGATTTCTGGGGCGCCGGGTCGTCACCGAATTGCTCGCCCGCGACGCGGGGGCGGTGGTCCACGTGCTCGTGCGCGAGGCCTCGGTCGCCAAGCTCGCCGAGCTCACGGACGGCTGGGGCGCGAGCGACCGCGTCTTCCCGCTCATCGGCGATCTGACCATGGAAGACCTTGGGCTGCACGATGATCCGCCGACCGCCGAGCACGTGATCCACCTCGGCGCGGTCTACGACATGACCGCCGACGAGGAAGCCGCCTACGCGGCCAACGTCACCGGCACCCGCGCGGTGATCGCCCTGGCGACCGGCCTGGGCGCGATGCTGCACCACGTGTCGTCCGTGGCCGTGGCCGGGGACCACCGCGGGTACTTCTTCGAGGACGATTTCGACCTGGGGCAGAATCTCGAATCCCCGTACCACCGAACCAAATTCGCCGCCGAGAAGCTGGTGCGCGAGGCGCCGGGGCTGCGCTGGCGGGTGTATCGCCCCGCGATCATCGCCGGGGATTCCCGCACCGGGGAGATGGACAAGGTCGACGGCCCCTACTACTTCTTCCCCGCCATCGCCCGCCTGGCGGGGCTGCCGTCCGAGCTGCCGATGATGCTGCCCGATCTGGGCGCCACCAATATCGTCCCGGTCGACTACGTGGCCACGGCGATGGTGGAACTGATCCGGCGTCCAGGTCGCAATCGCCGCACGTACCACCTGGTCAATCCCGAACCGCAGCCGTTCGCCGAGATCTACGCCGCGCTGGCCCGGGCCGGGGGCGCACCCTCGGCGCTGGGCACGCTGCCGGGCAGCGGGGCCGCGCTGCGCGCCCTGGCACAGCTGCCGGGCGTGCCCCGGCTACGCGACTATCTGCTGGACCAGTCGGGAATTCCGCCCGAGGTCGCCCCGCACGTCTCGTTCGCCTCGCACTTCGTCTCCGATTCCACCCGCTCCCAGCTGCGCGGCCTGACCCCGCCGCGCTTCGAGGACTACGCGCCGGCACTGTGGGAGTTCTGGCGCACCTCCATGGATCCGGATCGAGCGCGGCCCGCCGACGGCGGCGATCGGCTGCGCGGCCGGACGGTCCTGATCACCGGGGCGTCGTCGGGTATCGGCCTGGCCACCGCGCACGAGGTCGCCCGGCGCGGAGCCACGGTGCTGATGGTGGCGCGCGGGACCGAGGAGCTCGAGGCCGCCGCGTCCGAGATTCGAGCGAACGGCGGTGCGGCCCAGGCGTACACGTGCGACATCACCAGCGAGAAGGAGGTCGAGCTGCTGGTCAAGCAGGTGCTCGCCGACTACCACCACGTCGATTACGTGGTGAACAACGCGGGCCGCTCGATCCGCCGCTCGGTCGCCAACTCCACCGACCGGATGCACGATTTCGAGCGGACGATGGCGGTGAACTACTTCGGCGCGGTGCGATTGATCCTGGCGCTGCTGCCCTCGATGCGCGAGCGCCGCGCCGGTCACTTCGTCAACATCTCCTCGATCGCGGTGCAGACCAAGATGCCGAGGTTCGGGGCGTACGCGGCGAGCAAATCGGCGCTGGATGCCTTCAGCGAGGTCGCGGCGACGGAGAACGCCGACGCCGGAATCACCTTCACCTCGGTGCGGATGCCGCTGGTGCGCACCCCGATGATCGCCCCGACCGACGCGTACCGCTCCTTCCCCGCGCACAGCCCCGAGCAGGCCGCGGCCATCGTGGTGCGGGCGCTGACCGATCGCCCCGCCCGCATCGACACCCCGATCGGGACCGTCGCGCAGGTGCTGGACACCGTGATGCCGTCGGTGAAGAAGGCGATCCTGAACCGGAGTTTCCGGATGGATCGGGATTCCGCTGCCGCCCGGGGTATTTCCGGAGACAGCGAGCACGACCGACCGCAGGCGGACTCCGAGAAGCGGTCCGGCGAGGGTGGATTGCTGCTCACCCTCGCGCCCGTCATCCAGCCCATGATGGGCATGCCCGGCCCGCTCACCCGCATCACGAACCGAATCCCCGGCCTGCACTGGTGATTTCCGGTTCACCGGAGGCACCCGATCGCTGCCCGCAGGGATGACGATCGGGTGCCCGCCGGGCCGGTAGCGCGCGAAATTCACCGGCGCGCAGCGCGGACGCAGCCTCGGTCTGTCACAGTCGAGGACTATGAATCTGCGTCAGCGCGCGGTCGAGGCGACGATCGCCGTGCTCTTCGTGGTACTCGTGGTCAGCTGCGGCGGCAACGGCTCGAAGCCCGTGCCGCCGGCAACGTCGGGCATTCCGCTGGTTACCACGGACAATCTGCCACCCGCGCAACCGGGCGAGGTGCACCTGTTCGCGATCAACGATCTGCACGGCAATCTGGAACCGCCGCAGGGCGGCAACGGGCACGTCGGCGCGTACACCGCGGGCGGTGCGGCCTACCTCGCCGCCCACCTGGCGCGCCTGCACGCGGCGTATCCGGCCAGCGCGATCGTGTCCGCCGGGGACAACGTCAGCGCCAGCCCGCTGATCTCGGCGCTGTTCCACGACGAGCCGACCATCGACTACATGAACGACCTCGGCGTCGCCGCCTCCTCGGTCGGCAATCACGAATTCGACCACGGCATACCGGAATTGCGACGGATACGGCAGGGCGGATGCGCCGCCACCGGCTGTTCTCCCGGTTCGCCCTTCACGGGCGCGGTGTTCCCGTATCTGGCGGCGAATGTCACCGACACCAACGGCCAACTTCCCCCGGGGCTGCAGCCGTGGACGATGCTGCGGGTCGGCGGCCACAGGATCGGGGTCGTCGGCGTCGTGACCCCGGCGACCGCGGGCATCGTCATGCCCACGGCCATCGCGGGCTACACCTTCGGCGACGAGGCCGAGGCCATCGACAAGTATGTGCCGCAACTGAAGTCCGCGGGCGCGGAAACGATCGTCGCGCTGATCCACGACGGCGGCGCGCAGCAGACCCACGGGGCTCCCTCCGATTACAACGGCTGCGCGGGTATCACCCCGAACGTCACCGCTCTGGCACAGCACGTCGATCCGGCCGTGCGCGTGCTGCTCACCGGCCACACCCACCTGGCCTACAACTGCGTCATCGATGGCAAGGTGGTCACCCAGGGCGCCTCGTACGGTCGGCTGATCACCGATGTCACGCTGCGCTTCCACGGCGGCAAGGTCGATGCCACGGCCGTCAATCGGGTGGTCACCCGCACCGTCACCCCCGATCCGGCTACACAGAAACTGGTCGACTTCTACGCCGCCCAGTCCGCGCCGCTGGCCGCCCGGGTCATCGGCTCCACCGCCGGGCCACTGCCGAACGAACCGGCGCCGGGCGGGGATTCGCCGCTGGGTGACGTCATCGCCGACTCCATGCTCGCGGCCATGGCTCCCGCCCAGGCGTCGGTCGCAGTGATGAATCCCGGTGGCGTGCGGGCGGATCTGAGCGGCAGCGCCGTCACCTACGAGCAGGCCTACACGGTGGAGCCGTTCGGCAACGAGGTGGTGACCGTCGCCCTGACCGGTGCGCAACTTCTCGCGCTGCTCGAGCAGCAGTGGGACAACCGCGTCGCCCCGGGCGTGCTGTCCGCGGCGGGCATCACCTACGCGTACTCCGACGCCGCGCCCAAGGGACACAAAGTGATCGCCGACACGGTCCGTGTCGGCGATCAACCCCTCGATCCCGCTGCGGTATACCAGGTTTCGACCAACAACTACCTCGCCTCGGGCGGCGACGGCTTCAGCGTCTTCACCCAGGGCCGGCCCAGCGGCGTCGGACCGTCGGATCTGGATGCCCTCGAGTCCTACCTCGCGGCTCACCCGAATCTGGTACCGCCACCGAGCCGAATCCAGCGCCGCTGAGTTCACCCACCCCGCCGGCTCCGCAAACTCCGCCGACTCACCATCCCCGAGGTCCGAATTCACAGCCGGTTGGCCGTGAAGTCCGCTGCCGCAACGAAATCGCCGCCGTAGGCCACGTGCGCGGCCGGGTTCAGCCCGCCCGCGCAGACGGGATCGCCCGGGGCGCAATAGTTCGCGGTGCGGGCGGCGTACTCCCCCGGCACGCCGGTTCCGGCCAGCCGCAGCGGATCGCCGAACAGCAGCACCGCCGCCACCCGCGAGCCCAGGGCGCCGTCCAGCCGGACCGCACCGGGAATCGGGGCGGTGATGCCGGTGCCCAGCGCCGTGTGCACAACCACGGCGCCCTGCGAATAACCGACCAGGACGAACCGCTGACCGGGACAGGCCGCGGCCTGACCCGCCACGTGCGCGACGAGGTCGCCACTGCCGTCGCCGACGGACAGGACATTGGTCAGATCGGCCGGGTAGTTCACCCGATATCCGCTGGTACTCAGGGGCAATCGGCGTTGCAGCTGGGCGTACAGGGGATCACCGACCGCGCTGCCGAGATAGCCCGGCTCCCCGGTCCCCCTGGCCACCACCACGTCCACGGCCGCGCATCCCTGTGCGACGGCCCGCGGCGCCGGGTACAGCACGCCCGCCAGCACCAGCCAGACGGCGAATATCCCTGCGATGCGCCATTTTCCGAACAGCAAACCCTTCCGGTCGCCCATGATTCCCACCTACTCACGCCGTTGTGAGAGGCTGAGTGACACTTGTCAGTGACTATTATCCCAGCCCTATAGGGCCCAAGGTAGGAGGTGCGCCGGGGGGCGGCAACGAACTCTGCCGAAGAGATACCCAATCGGCACGCAACCGTATCCACCCGAATCTCGTTACCGGAGGGCGACTCTCATTACCACATTGAACTGAATGACCGACCGGTTTGTGACGGATCTCCCGTCCCACTGAGCGGGAAAAATAGAACACGTTCTCATACGCTATACGCATGGAACGAATGACCGGGCTGGACGCCAGCTTCCTCTACCTCGAAACCGATACTCAGCTACTGCACGTGTGCGCCCTACTGGTCCTGGACCCCGTCGCCGCGGGCACGAACTACGAATTCGCCGAGCTGAAGGCCGAACTCGGCCGCCGCCTGCATCTGGTGCCGTCCATGCGGCGCCGGCCCCATCGGGTGCCGTTCGACCTCGATCACCCGGTGTGGGTGGAGGACAAGAACTTCGACCTCGATTACCACATCCGGCGGATCGGGGTTCCGGCACCGGGCGGGCAGCGCGAACTGGACGAGCTCACCGCCGATATCGCCGGACGGTCCATGGATCACGACCGCCCGCTGTGGGAGATGTGGGTCGTCGAGGGCCTCGCGGACGGCCGGATCGCGATCATCTCCAAGTACCATCACGCCGCGGTGGACGGCATCACCGGCACGAACATGATGATGCACCTGTGCGATCTGGAGCCCGGCGTGCGCTATCCGGAGCCCGAGCGACGGGAGATCGGCGAATCGGCGCCGAACGACGTGATGCTCGCCGCCGGGGGCCTGCTTCGCCTGCCCGCCAAGCTCGGCGTCTTCGGCATGGTGCCGAAAACCGTTGGCATGGTTGGCGGTTTCATCGAGCGGCGGCGAAACGACAAGAAGGGCATGGCGATTCCGTTCACCGCGCCACGCACGCCGTTCAACCGGACCATCACCCCGCACCGCACGATCGCGTGCACCAAGGCGACCCTGTCGGACATCAAGGACATCCGGGCGGCCTTCGGGGTCAAGGTGAACGACGTGGTGCTGGCCGTCGTGGCCGGGGCGCTGCGGGACTATCTGCGCTCACACGGCGAACTGCCCGACACCTCGCTGATCGCCTCGGTCCCGGTGTCCACGCACGGCGCCTCCCGGCACGAGCAGGGCATCAACAAGGTCTCCTCGCTGTTCGCCCGGCTCTACACCGATATCGAGGACCCCGTCGAGCGGCTCGGGCTGATCGCCGAATTCAATCGTGGTGCCAAGCAGGAGCACGACCTGATCGGCGCGGACTTCCTGCAGGACTGGGCGCAGTACGCGCCGCCGAATCTGTTCCAGCTCGCCGCGCGCGCATATTCGGAATTCGATCTGGCCGACCGGCATCCGGTCGTGCACAATCTGGTCGTATCGAACGTGCCGGGACCGCAGGTGCCGCTGTACTTCCTGGGCCACCGCATCGAGGCGATGCATCCGTTCGGGCCCGTCTTCCACGGCGCCGGGTTGAACATCACGGTGCTGTCCTGCGGCGGCGACCTGAACTTCGGCTTCATCGCCTGCCGTGAGCTGGTCCCTGGCATCGAGGAGATGGCCGAGGCCGTGCACTACAGCATCGCCGAACTGCTCAAGGCCGCTCGCGCCGAGAACTAGCGGCGCCCCTACTGCCGGGCGGCTACCGCCGCACAGGCCTCGAGGAGCACCGGGACAAAGGCGTCCGCCTCGAGTACGCAGGCCGCGTGCCCGGCCTTGGCCAGGAAGATCTCCGCGCCCGGGATCATCTTCGCCATCTCCAGCTGCCGATAGACCGGCAGCGCCCGATCCTGCGTCGTGATGACCACCGCCGCAGGCACTTTCAGGCTCGCCAGCCACGGCGTGGAGTCGAATCGGCCGAGCTGGGCGATCGCCTCCGCCATCGCCAGGCCGTTCACACTGCGCATCTCCGACAGCGCCCACCGATCCATTCGCCCCGTGTCCCAGGAGATCTGCGGCAGTTCGGGCAGCCGCTCCCCCGTGCGCTCCACGCGCCGTGCCACCGTGTCGGACATCATCCGCCCGAGCGCGCCCACGCTCCGGTGGAACGCTCGCTCGCGCCACGTCTCCTGGAATCGGTAGGTGGTGGCGCACAACACGATTCCACCGACGCGATCGGGATGCCGGTGCGCGGCGAGCTGTGCGACGATGCCGCCCATCGAGTACCCGGCCAGGATCGGGCGCCGCACGCCGATCAGATCGGCGATCGCGATCACGTCGTCGGCAAGATCATCCAGATCGAAACGGGGAGAACGGATTCCATGGCCGTGCCAGCGCTGGTCGAACAGCACCACCCGATAGTGCTGCGACAGCTCCTCGAGGGCCGGGAACCAGTTCAGCATGGCGGTGGTGACCAGCCCGTGCAGCAGGATCACGGTGGGCGCGCCGTCGGGACCCGGAATATCCACCAGATAGGTCCGGCCGCGGCCCGGCAGCTCCACCATCGTCCCGGCCGGCACCCGGTTCATCCGGGTGACGCGCCGCCCGAGCCGGCGGCCCGGACCGCGCCGGCGGCCGGGACGAGACGCGCTGGATAGCGGGTCCTGGTGCGCCGCCCGATCTGCCATGTCCCGACTGCCTCCTGCCACCCGCGTAAAATTAGAACGCGTTTCAATCGATGATGACACATCGACTGCTCGGCGGCGCGCGGGGGCGCTCACGAACAGGGCACGGGACCGGGAGTCATCGCGATCGGAGACGCCACCGGGGGCGCGGCGTCCGCCGAGGGCGCGGGCAGCGCGTAGAGGCTGTGGCCGGTGTGCTGCAGCCGCCCGGGGTCGACCGTGATGCCCGGCACCTCCGCCTGATGGCCGTCGTCGTCGGTCACCAGCACGGTGAACGGCCCCGGCCCGAGCCCGGAGATCGACCAGGAATCGTCCATGCCGCGCGTGAGGGTATATCCCGGGCCGCCGGAATCGGCGCGAATCTCTACCCGGCTCAACGGATTTCCGGTATCGGTGAACTGTATTCCCAGCCAGGCCGATGACGAGCCGTCGGCGACCCGGTACACCAGATCCGGTGGGGGCGAGGGGTTGTGCACGCGGCTGATGCCGATCCGGGCGACGCCGGCCGCGAGGTCGGCGATCCGGGCGAAGGCCACGGCGCTCAGATCGTATTGGTGCGGGCCGCATCCCGGGCAGCGGTCCACGATCTGGGCGCGCACGGTGCCCAGGGGACCGTTCAGGTCGACGTACGTCCCGCACGCGGCGCTGTCGGCGTATTCGTCGGGCGGCACCGCGACGTAGTAACCGTCCGGCGGCAGGTCCGGGAACGAGCAGGCCACCCGCGGGCTGAAGGTGTAGTAGCGGGCCTGGCCGGCCATCGGCGGATCGACCCGCTCGTCGTCCGAGACCTGTTCGGGGGCAGGAGTGTTCGTGGTCGTCACGACGCGGACCGGCGTCGGGACGACCGGCGTCGGGACGACCGCGGAGCGGCAGGCCGCCGGATGCGGCCGTACCGCCCACACCGTCGCGGCCACCACCGCCGCGATCACCGGTGCCGTCCACAGCCACGGCGGCACCGCCCGGGTATTCTCCCGCTGCGTCACCCGATGCATCGACCCTCCTGCGCCCGCGTCACCACCTCGCACCTCTCAGCAAAGCAGCAGAGACCGGGCAATCGGACACGAATCGTGAACCCTACCTGCAATACTCGGCGTGTCTTCGGCGTGTCAGGCCCGATAGGCACTGCACTGGCTAACTTTCCGTACGCGAGCTCTCCGCCGTCCGGGCCGACGGTGACAACCGGTGCACCGTGTACCTTCGGTTCGCGAGCGAGGCGTGTTGCTTGACTTGGAGCGCACTCCAGCTCGTACCGTTCTCACCATGCGCTTTGCCTTCAAAACATCGCCGCAGGAAACCACCTGGGCCGACATGCTCGCGGTCTGGAAGGCCGCCGACGAGATCGACGTCTACGAGTCCGGATGGACCTTCGATCACTTCTACCCGATCTTCTCCGATTCGACCGGCCCGTGCCTCGAGGGCTGGACCACGCTGACCGCGCTCGCGCAGGCCACCACCCGCCTGCGGCTGGGCACGATGGTCACCGGCGTGCACTATCGGCATCCCGCGGTGCTTGCCAATATGGCCGCGGCGCTGGACATCATCTCCGGCGGACGACTCGAACTGGGCATCGGCGCGGGCTGGAACGAGGAGGAGTCCGGCGCCTACGGCATCGAATTGGGCACCCTCACCGAGCGATTCGACCGCTTCGAAGAGGCGTGCCAGGTGCTGATCGGCCTGTTGTCCCAGGAGACAACCGATTTCGACGGCAAGTACTACCAGCTGAAGGCCGCGCGCAACGAGCCCAAGGGCCCGCAGCGCCCGCATCCGCCCATCGTGATCGGTGGCAACGGCGAAAAGCGCACCCTGCGCATCACGGCCCGCTACGCCCAGCACTGGAACTTCCCCGGCGGCACCCCCGAGGAGTTCGCCCGCAAGCGTGACGTGCTGGCCGCCCACTGCGCCGACATCGGCCGCGACCCCGCCGAGATCACCCACTCGGCGCAGGTCCGGCTCGACCCGAGCAAGGGGTACGGCGCGGTGGTCGAATGGGCCGCGTCCATGGCCGAGCAGGGCACGGACCTGGCGGTCGTCTACATCCCCACCCCGCACGACCCCGCCGTGCTGGAGCCGCTGGCCGAGGCGATCCGGGACTCCGGGCTGCTCTCCTCGTAGCGCACCGCCTGGTCGGAGCGGTTCCGATCACCGGGAATGCCTGTCGTCGCGGCGCCGGAATGCGCTTACCGTCGGAATGTCCCCACTACGGGGTGGGGACTACCGACAGCATTTCGGAGGTCCGTGGATGTCGCACGAGGTTGTTCGCCGAGTCGAGGAGGTCGCCCCGCAGCTGGCCGCGGCCGCCGAGGAGACCGAGCGCGGAGGCAAGCTCTCCGACGAGAGCGTCAAACTGGTGCGCCAGGCGGGGGTCATGCGGATGCTGCAGCCCGCCGACTTCGGCGGCTATGCGGCACATCCGCGCGATTTCGCCGAGGCGGTCATGGCGGTGTCGAAGCACTGCGGATCCACAGGCTGGGTCTGCGGTGTGGGCGGCGTGCATCCGTGGGAGATGGCGCTGATGGACCGCAAGCTGCAGGCCGAACTGTGGAGTGAGAACCCGGATTCCTGGATGGCGTCCCCGTACGCCGCCCAGGGCCTCGCCGTGCCGACGGACGGCGGCTACATCGTCAAGGGGCACTGGAACTTCTCCTCCGGCACCGACCACTGCGACTGGGTCGTGCTCGGCGCGATGGTCGCCGACGCCGAGGGCAAGCCCGCGGATCCGCGCAAGGTGATCCACGTGGTGATCCCGCGCAAGGACTACACGATCGTGGACGACTCGTGGGACGTGATCGGCCTGTGCGGCACCGGCAGTAAGGACGTCATCGTCGACGGTGCGTTCATCCCCGAGTACCGCACCATTGATTCCGACGAGGTCGCGCAGGGCGAGCTCGCCGCCGAGCGCGCGGGCCGCACCGAGACGGTGTACCGGCTGCCGTTCTGGGCGATGTTCCCGCTGGGCATCACCTCGGCGGTCATCGGCATCTGCGAGGGCGCGCTCGCCGCGCACCTGGACTACCAGCGCGAGCGGGTCACCGCGATGGGCACCCGGATCAAGGACGATCCCTATGTGCTGTCGGCGATCTCGGAGGCCGCGGCCGATATCGCCGCCTCGCGCACCCAGCTGCTCGACGGCATCAGCCGCGTCTACGACAAGGCCGACGCCGGTCAGGCCATCAGCTTCGAGGACCGCTCGCTGGTGCGCCGCAACCAGGTTCGCTCCGCCTGGCGCGCGGTGAGCGCCGTCGACGAGATCTTCGCCCGCTCCGGCGGCAACGCCGCCCGCAGAACCAATGTGCTGCAGCGCTTCTGGCGCGATGCCCACGTCGGTCTGCAGCATGCCATCCACACCCCCGGCTCGCTGTACCATTCGGTCGCCCTGACCTCCATGGGCGTGGAGCCGGAGGGCGCGCTGCGCGCGATGATCTGATTTCCGTACCGAAAGTGCCGGTCCCCTTCGGAAGTCCGTGGGCGACCGGCACTTTCGCGTTGTCAGTCCGCCGGGTGCGCGCAGCAGTCGTGCGGTGCCTGCTTCGCCTGGTTTCCGGCCTCGCCCTCGTCGATGGCGTTCGCGACCCTGCCCAGCCACTCCGAGGCGGTCTCGTCGACCGCGGAGGCGTACTCGTCGTTCCAGTTCCACCACTCGTAGGGCGCGGTCTGCGGGTAGCCCTCGGGCGAATCCTCCCAGTTCTCCTGGCGGCCCAGGGCCGTCATGTCCAGGTAGCTCCAGGTGTTTCCGAAGTACTCGTCACCGCGGCGGTTGATGAAATAGGTGCGGTACACCCGGTCGCCCTCGCGAATGAAGGCGTTGGTGCCGTGCCATTCGTCGACACCGAAGTCGGCATCGAAATCATCGGTGATCGTGTACCAGGGGATCCTGGACCAGCCCATCCGGGCCTTCACCTTCGCGATCTCGGGTTGCGGTGCGCGCGAGGCGAATACGAGCGTGGTGTCGCGTGCATTCAGGTGCGCGGGATTGCCCACGTGGTCGGCGATCATGGAGCAGCCGCGGCAGGCGTGCTCGGGCCAGCCGACCACGCCGGGCTCGAAGAACGCGCGGTAGACGATCAGCTGACGGCGGCCCTGGAACAGCTCCAGCAGGCTCGCCGGGCCCTTGGGACCGTCGAATACGTACTGCTTGCCGATCTCCACCCACGGCATCCGGCGGCGCCGGGCGGCCAGCTCGTCGTGGGCCCGCATCACCTCCTTCTCCCGCACCAGCAGCTCGAGGCGCGCAGCCTCCCACTCGTCCTGCGAAACGATCGGTGGTGTCTTCATTCCAGCTCCCTGTCGAGGATGTTCCTCAGCGCATCGAGCGGGCCGTCCCAGTCCCGCGCCAGCGCGGCGAGGAATTGTTGCGCCACTTGCATTGGCGCGGAACACAATCGGTAACGCACCCGGCGCCGCTCCCCCGGTTCCGCGGTCACCAGACCGGCCTCGGACAGTAGCGTCAGATGTTTGGCGATCGCCTGGCGGGTGATCGGCAGCCGGGCCGCCAGGTCGGTCGCCGTGGCGGGCCCGGCGGACGCCAGCGCCGCGAGGATCGCGCGCCGGCTCGGATCCGCCAGGGCCACGAAGACCTGCTCGGCAATCGCCTCCTGGTCAGGCCGCATCGAGGTAGTCGACCAGCTCGCCGAGCTCGCTGGACCAGCCGCGGGTGTTGCCGTCGAACGCCGTCTTGTGGGCGTCATCGGTGAGTTGCGCGAAGCCGGACTCGACCACGGTCAGGCGCGTGCCCGCCGCCACCGGCTCCAGCGTGAACTCCACGTAGGTGCGGCGCGGATCCCCCTCGGGCAGCCCGTATATATGCCAGGTGAACCCGAACACCCGCGGTTCCTCCACCCGCTCGACCCGCATGTCGGCAGAGAACTCGTTCTCCTTCCACCGCATCCACGCCGTACCACCCGGCCTCAGCTCGATGCCCGCCTCGTTACCGAACCAGCTGCCCAACCCCTCGGCCGTGGTCAGCGCCGCCCACACCCTCGCGGGCGGGTGCGCAAGCTCGATAGTCCGCTCGATCCGATCAGGAAATCCCATCAGCACACCTCCGTAGTAGCAACCTATGGGTTGCAATAGTATTGCAACCCATAGGTTGCGTCAATCCCCTCTCGCGGAAACCCGAGCAACCGAGTTCACCGGATCCTGTTCCCATCATTGGGAGACCGGCCATGCTGATGTGGGTAGCTAAGGTGGCCGCGACATGCTGCTGCAATGGGGTGAGCCACATGACTGAGGTGAGCCACATGACTGAATTGATCGAACAGGTCGAAAACCTCGCACGAGAGTTCGCGGCGCGCGGTGCAACTGCGGGAACGCTGGAGATGCACCACAATGCGGTGGGCGGCTACGGCGCACGAGCGCACGGCTCGATCGGCACGCTGATGCTGCCACGACAGTGGCCGGATACCGCAGCCATCTCGGCGGCGGTGCGTGCTGAACTAGGCGTGAACACGGACGCGGACGACATGGTGCAGATGCGGCTGCGAGTGCGGGGCGACAGCTACGAGTTCCAGTACCGCTGCCAGTCACAGCATTACGAGAACGAGCTGGGGTGGGATTTCACCCGACAGGTGATCTGCGACCCCACTTATCGATACCCCGGCCATGCCGTTCCATCGCCGGTCGACGAAAACCCCGATGGCCGCACCACTGATCCGGGGTTGGTCGCGACCGTGGCCGAACTGGTCCGCGAGTACGTAGAGCTGCGCACTCGGCAAGACGGCCACGCACCGCAGCTGGGCGCCGGAATAACCGAAACCGAGATCGCCGCAGCCGAGTCGCGGATTGGTTTCCGGCTACCAGAGGAGCTGCGTGCGCTGTATCGGGTGGTGGGCTATGACGATGACGACCAAGGTCTGATGGCTTTCACCGCGCTTCGGCCTTTGGCTACCGTCGCCGCGACCCATCTCAATGACGACATCGAGGTGGCCGATCACTACGGCGCCGGCACTGTCGGTGCCTGGAGGGACTCGCTATTCGCCGGCCTCGGTCGCACCGTGCTCGAGTCCTGGCCCCACGGCGTGGTGCGCCGAATCTCGCGCAGCCCGAAATGGGTGATCATCGGCAGCAGCGGCCGCGACGTAACCGCCGTCGACCTCGACCCCGGTCCGATCGGAGTGTCGGGGCAGGTAATCGAATTCGAACCCGACGGGTTGGACGCCGCTGTTCGGCGGGACGACTCGGTTCTCGCAATGCTGCGGCGGACAGTCGAATCCCTGCGAGTGGGCGAGTCGGTGTGGGAGTACTACGACACCGAAATCGCCGACCATCCGAATGAGCACGCGCATCTGCGCGGCGCCGGCGAATCGGTCGCGGAGCTTCCCGGTGCAATCGCCGTACAGAGTCTCACAGTCGACGGCCGTGACTCGTTCGACGCCGCGGAACTGGCGGCGCTGCCCCTGCTGCGGCAGCTGCAAGTGCGCGGTGTCGAATCGGTGCAGCTGTCCGTGCCGCACACGGTTCCGCTGGAACAGCTGGACCTTACCGCGCCACGTATCGAGCTGGAGCCGCTGGCGGGTCACCCGGTCCTGTGGGACCTCTCCCTTTCCGGAGCGACCGGGCCGGTGCACATCGCCCCGTTGGCCACATTGCCGTCGCTGCAACGCCTGGACATCTCGGAGATCGAGGTCTTCGACCTCGAGGCGGTCGCCGCGCTGCCGGCCTTGCGGGTGTTGGTGGCCACCGTGCGGCAGTGGCGGCTGCTGCGTGACCGGGACGCGGTGCCCGCCGGATTGGCTGCCGCGGAGCTGGTAGGCGACGCCGCTTTCGACGACGAGATCGCTTGGGCCGCAGGTTTCGGCGTCAACCCCGGCACTGCTTCACTGCCGATCATGCGCGGCACACTCTGACCGATCGGAGCCGCGCCCCACGACCCCCGACCGGTTTCGACCTGCCGACACATGCCACTCCGATCACGCTCGGACTCGGTCCGGGCAACGTCAGTCTGAACACGATGCTGACCGAAATCGCCAAGCTCGAGGCTGTTCGGGAGACCGGACAGACTACTGAGCCTTCCCATTCGTGAGAGGCGGCGCAGGTGGATCCTGCGACCACAACCGTCAGGTGGTGTCACTATTCACCGATACCAACATCTTCCGATCCCGATCTACTGTCCGGAAACGCTGTGGAAGACGGGCGGCGGTTCCGGCCCGGGTAAGCGCCCAGCTTCAATCGTCCGCGGCATCCGGATCGCGCAGCGGCCGGTGGCCGCCGCCGAAGTCTGGCAGGTGGAAGCTGCGTGAGATGCCGGGTCACAACTACGCGGCCACACGTTGCGGCACGCAGAAACGAATATGCCGATCGCCCTTCGGAATCCGCTGGGCGACCGGCACATTCGGTAATTGTGCTCAGTTGACCTGACGACCCTCGCCCCAGTACTTCGCCCGCAGCGCCTTCTTGTCCGGCTTGCCCAGCGGGCTCACCGGGATGGACTCGGCGAACTCCACCGTCTTGGGCGAGTACACCGCCCCCTTACGCTCCTTCACCAGCGCCTGCAGTTCCTCGGCGGGCACGGTCTTGCCGGGACGCAGGACCACGATCGCGGTCACCGATTCGCCCCACTTGTCGTCCGGCACACCGATGACCGCGGCCGCGGCCACCGCCGGATGCGCGGACAGCACGTCCTCCACCTCGCGGGGGAAGACGTTGAAACCGCCCGAGACGATCATGTCCTTCTTGCGGTCCACGATGTACAGGAAGCCTTCGGCGTCCTTGCGGGCCACGTCACCGGTGTGCAGCCAGCCGAATTTCGTTGCCTCCTCGGTCTGTTCGGGCTTGTTCAGGTAACCCCGCATGACCAGCGGGCCGCGCACGCAGATCTCGCCGGGCTCGCCGTCGGCGACCTCGTTGCCCTCGTCGTCCAGCAGCGCCACGTGTAGCCACGGAACGGGACGGCCGCAGCTGGCCAGCCGCTCGGGCTTGGACAGGTCGTGATCCGCGCGGCGCAGCAGCGAGATCGTCATCGGGCATTCGGCCTGGCCGTAGAACTGCACGAAGATCGGCCCGAACCGCTCGATCGCCTCGGCCAGGCGTGCCGGGGAGATGGCCGAGGCGCCGTAGTAGACCGTCTCCAGACTCGACAGGTCGTACTTGTCCAGATCCGGGAAGTCGAGCAGCGCATACAGCATGGTCGGGACCAGCATCGTGGCGGTGATCTTGTACTTTTCGATTGCCGCGCACAACTTTTCGGGGTTGAAGCCGGGCAGCACCACGATCGAGCCGCCCATCATGCTGGTCGGATTCCAGAACGCGCCGCCCGCGTGGCTCAGCGGGGTGCACACGAGAAACCTTGTCTCGCTGGGCCATTCCCATTCGGTCATCTGGATGCGCAGCATCGTAGAGGTGCCGCGGTTGGTCATCTGCACGCCCTTGGGCTTGCCGGTGGTGCCGCCGGTGTAGGCGAGGCTGAACACGTCGTCCGGGCTCACCGCGGGCCCCCGCAGGCGCTGGGGTTCGAAGCCCGCCACGGTGGCCAGCAGATCGGTGCCGGCCTCGGTGGGCCCGAAGGCGACCAGATTCTTCAGGCCCGGCACCCGCGCGGCGAGATCGGCGGCGCGCTGCTCGAAGGTGGCCGGGTCGTAGACGAGGGTGTCGATGCCCGCGTCCTCGAGCACGTAGGCGTGGTCGTCCAGCGAGCCCATCGGATGCAGCGCCATCGACCGGATCCCGGACAGCGCGTTGGCGCCCTGCGCGATCAGCACCTCGGGGCGGTTGGCGGACAGGACCGCGATCGCGTTGCCCCTGCCGATCCCCAGCGAAGCGTACGCCTGGGCGAAGCGGCTGATCTGATCGCGCACCTGCGCGTAAGTGAGCTCGGCGTCGCCGACGTACATCGCGGTGCGGTCGGCGTAGCGGTCGAGCGAGCGGATCAGGATGTCCACCGGCAGCGGATCACGGTGCAGGAAATCGTCGTGCTGCGGGATGACAGAGGCCATCGGTCATGAGCCTTTCGCTGAGTAACGAATCACCCTCCAAGTTAGAACACGTTACAAAAATCCGATACCCCACCCGCCGCGGCGAGTGGGAAACGCCGCGCCTACCGGGACGAAGCGGTCAGCCCAGCCGCACCGGAAGGGCCGCCAGATCGTTCTGAGTCAGTACCGGCAGGTTGTGCAGTTCCGCCGGCGCGACGGCCAGGCTCAGCTCCGGGAAGCGCTCGAACAGCGCGGGCAGCGCGATCGCGGCCTCGAGCCGGGCCAGCGCCGCGCCCGGGCAGATGTGCGGGCCGTAGCCGAAGGTGATGTTGCGGTGCGCGGTCGGCCGGGTGATGTCGAAATCGTCGGCGTCCTCGCCGTGCACGGCGGTGTCGCGACCGATCGCCCGGTAGGACATCACCACGCCCTCCCCCTTCTCGATCACCATGTCGCCGACCGTGATGTCCTCGGTGGCGAACCGCATCAGCAGATGCACCACCGGGCCGTCCCAGCGCAGCGTCTCCTCGATCACCTGCTTCCACTCGACCTCGCCGGCGCGTACCCGCTTCAGCTGCTCGGGGTGGGTCAGCAGCGCCCGCACCGCGCAGACGATCAGGCTGACCGTGGTCTCGTGCCCGGCCGCGACCAGCGCGCGCAGATTGCCCTCGACCTCCTCCTCGGTCAGCGGCTCGCCGCCCTCGTCGGCCTGGATAAGCGCGGAGGTCAGATCGTCGGTGGGGTTCGCGGTCCTCTCGCGCACCATCGCCGAGAAGTACGCGATCATGTTCTCGATGATGCCCAGGCGCTGCTCCTGCGGGGTCAGCAGCGAGAAGAACGCCTTCCACTCCTCGAGCAGTGTCGGATGGTCCGCGCGATCCACCCCCATCAGCTCGCTGACCACCCGCATCGGCAGCGGATAGGCGAAGACGGCCTTCAGGTCCACCACCTCGCCGCCGCTGCCCGCGTCGGCCAGGTCGTCGAGCAGCTCCTTGGTGAACCGTTCGATCATGGGCCGCAACGCTTCCAGGCGCCGCGGCGTCAGCGCCTGGGTGGTCTTGATGCGCAGCCGGCGGTGCTCGGCGCCGTCGACGGTGAACATCGACCGGCCCGCGTCGACCATGCCGATCAGCGGCCACTCCCGGGTGACAGTGCCCGAGGCGTAGAGCGACCACGCGTTGATGTCCTTGACCAGCCGCGGATCCACCAGCAGTTGCCGGGCGATCTGATGGTCGGTGATGGACCAGGCGGGCACGCCGAGCAGGTCGATGCGCGCCACCGGGCCCTCGGCGCGCACGCGGGCGGTCTCCCCGGCCAGATCGCTCATCATCGGATCGATCGCAATGGGACATTTACTGGTCATGGGAACCTCCGACTGCACGAACTGGTGTGAAATGAACCGGGAGAGAGGTCATTCCGCGCAGGAACGGTGAGGGGCGGCGCACCAGGTTCTGCGGCGGCACCGCCAGGTCGATGTCGGGCAGCCGGTCCAGCAGCACCTCGATACCGGTCCGGGCGATGATTTCGGCGATCTGCTGCGCCGGGAACGGGCAACGGTATTCGCCGTGACTGAACGCGAAGTGCGCGCTGTTGCCCGTGTGCGCCGGTTCGGTGTCGTCGACCAGATGCGCACGCACGTGCGGATCCAGATTCGCCGCGCCCAGGCCGAGCAGGAGCATGTCGCCCTCGCGAATCACCTTGTCCGCCAGGCGCGTATCGCGCGTGGCCCACCGTCCGGCCAGGATCTGTGTCGGGCCGTCCTCCCACAGCGCCTCGTTCATCGCCTGCCCGACACTGCGCCGCCCGCCGCCGAACGCCGCGGCGAAACGGTCGTCGGTGAGCATCAGGTGCAGCGAATTGACCAGCCAGTCGGCGGTCGTTAGATGCCCCGCGGCCAGAATGGCCTGCACGTCGCAGCCATACTCCTCGTCGGTGAACGGCTCGGGGAACCCGAGCATCGCGGCGATCAGGGTGTCCGGTTCACCGTGCGCGATCCGCTCCCGCTCGATGCGCACCTGCGCGTGCGAGAGTTCCATGAACCGCAGGTGCGCCGCCTGCGCCTCGGCGCCGCCGTCGGCGAGGGTCTTCATCGTCCACGCGAGCTCGGGGGCCACCTCGTCCGAGAATCCCATGACCCGCGCCAGGGCCAGCACCGGCAGCGCCACGGCGAATTCCGAAACCAGTTCGGCCTCACCACGACCGCAGAACGCGTCGATCAGGTCGTCGGCCAGATCCTCACAGGTGCGCCGCAATTCGAACGGGTCGATCGCCTCCAGCGCGGGCTCGACCATGTCGACATGGCGCCGGTGCTCCGCGCCCGCGGTGAAGTAGATCGAGGGCATGGGCTGGCCGACCATCGGCAGCAGCGGCCAGTCCGGCGGAATATTGGGCCACTGATTCCACAGGGCCACATTGCGCGGGAACAGATTCGGGTCGCTGGTTACCTGGTGCAGCTCGCGGTAGCCGATCACCAGCCAGGCCGGGATCCCGCCGGGCAACTCGACCGCGACCACGGGCCCGTGGTCGCGGCGCATCTCGTTGTAGAGGTGGTGCGGATCGGTGTGGAACCGCGGACCGCTCAGCGGCACCACCGCGGACTCCCGGTGCACCGGACAGGCGCCGTTGTGCTCGAAGGCGAGGTGGTCGAATCCGGCTTCGGGGCTGGTCATGTCGCGGACTCCTGGCTCGGGACGGCACCGGCGTACAGGTGCTCGACGAGGGTGATCAGGACCTGCTTGCCGGACGCGCGGGAGCGGGCATCGCAATCCAGCAGCGGCACATGGGGATCCAGATCCAGCGCCGAGCGCACCTCGGCGAGATCGGCGGTATGCCCGAAGTCGTTGCAGGCCACCACGAACGGGGTGTGCTGATATTCCAGGCGATCGATGGCGTACCAGCAGTCGGCGATCCGGTGCGGGTCGACCAGCACGATCGCCCCGAGGGCGCCGGTGAACAGCCGGTCCCACAGGAACCAGAACCGCTCCTGGCCCGGCGCGCCGAACAGGTACAGCACGTGTTCGGCGTCGATGGTGATGCGTCCGAAGTCGAAGGCCACCGTGGTGGTCGACTTGCCGGGGACTCGGCTCGAATCATCCACGCCCACACCGGCATCGGTCATTGTCGCCTCGGTGTCCAGCGGGCGGATCTCGCTCACCGAGCGGACCAGGGTGGTCTTGCCGACCCCGAACCCGCCGACGATGACGATCTTGAGGCCCTGCTGAACGGTGTCCCCCAGCGGTGCGTTCGCGCGGGTGGGCGGTTCAGAGATTACGAAGTCCAACGAGCACCTTCTCGAGGGTGGAGGCATCGGCCGTCCCCGGCCAGCGCGCGCCGGGCGCGGCCTGGCCGAAGGTGGGATGCCGCACGGTGATCCGACCCGCGAGCAGCAGGTCCGACAGCAGGATCGTGGTGATGCCGACCGGCAGCCGCAACTCGGCCGCGATCTCGACTACCGCGGTCGGCGCGCGGCACATGCCCAGGATCGCAACGTGTTCGGACTGCATGCCCGGCACGGGAGCGCATTCGCTGACGACGAGGGTGACCAGGTCGAAGGCGTCCGAATCCGGCCTGCTGCGCCCGCCGGTGAGCGTATACAGCCGATCGGGCCCCTCGTCCCGGACCGATCTGCTCATCTCCGTATCCATGTGCGGGGCGCGTGAATACGCTCCGCCGCCGAGCCGTGCCGCGGATACCTCATGAGATCCCCCCGTTCCGCGGCGCCACCGCCAGGTGGTGCCCGAGCTGCTCGACCAGCTCGGCCATGTTGTGCCCCACCAGACCGGCGTCGGCCTCCTCGGCCGCGACCAGCGCGAGATGGGTGCCCTGCCCGGCCTGGACGATGAACAGAATCCCGCCGTGGAACTCCGTCATCGACTGGCGCACACCGCCTCTGCCGTCGCCGAACTCGACCGAGGCGCCGTGCGAGAGGCTTTGGATGCCCGCGGCGATCGCGGCCAGCTGATCGGCCTTGTCCACGGTCAGCTCGGGCGTGTGCGACATCTTGAGCCCGTCGCTGGACAACAGCAGCGCGTGGCGGGACTGCGGGGTGCGGGCCAGCAGCTGCTCGAGGAGCCAGCCCAGCTGAGCGGGCGCGGATGTCGTCATAGTTCGTTCTCCACGGGTGGGGGCGGGGTGGTGGGCGTATTCCCGGCCACGGCGTCCAGCCCCGCGACCGCGCGCTGAAAGGCCGCCAGCGCGGAGGGCCGCGAGGGCGCCGCCGGCGTGACGTGCGGGACCACGGGCGGTTCGCCCAGGCCTTCCGGATGGACCGCGGCCAGGGTGCTGCCCCGCCGCCGCTGGGGCAGCGGAGCCTCCAAGGGCTCGTCGCGCGCGACCAGCGCGTGCGAAGACGTGTCGGACCGCGCCGCGGGCAGCTGCCGGAAGTCGTTGTGGGAGGCGGTAATCGACGCGGGGGAAGTTGCCGAGACGGCGCGCTCGGCCCGCGCGGTCAGATCACGCGGCACCACCACGACCACCGCGGTGCCGCCGATGGCCGAGGGCCGGTACGACACCGTCAGGCCGTGCTTGCGAGCAAGGTGCCCGACCACGGCCAGGCCGAGGCGGGTACCGGTCAGGGAGGACAGATCCGAGCCGCCACGCTCGCCCGCGCCCCGGCCCGACACAGCCTGTTCGGCACGGCGCAGCGCGGATTCGCTCATCACCAGCCCGCTGTCCTCGATGGTGATCACTACACCCGCGGGCACCTCGGCGGCGTAGACGTGCACCTCGGTGGTCGGTGGGGAGAAGTTGCAGGCATTGTCGAGCAGTTCGGCCAGCGCATGCATCACGCCCTCGGCGGCATGCCCCGCGACACCGATATCGGTGATGGCGCGCAACCGAATTCGCTGATATCCCGCTACTCGGCCCATCGCCCCGCGCAGGATCGATTCCATCGCAATGGGTTTGGCCCAGCGCCGCCCGGTCCGGGCGCCGCTCAGCACGGCGATGCTGTCGGCGAGGCGCCCGGCCTGGGCCGTGCGGTGATCCAGCGCCAGCAGGTCCGCCAGGACCCTCGGATCGCCGTGCCTGTGCTCCATCTCGCGAAGTTCGGCGAGCATGCTGGTGGTCATCGCCTGCATCCGGCCCGCCGCGCCGGCGAATGCGGCCAGCGCGGAGGAGCGGCGGCCGTCGCTCTGCCGGGCCCGCACCGCCTGCTCGCTCACCGCCTGCTCGGCCACGGCAATGCGCATCGCGGCATCGTCACCGACCGCGACGAGCCGGGACGTGAGCTCCTCGTGCACCGCGGCCAGCCGGGCCGAGGCCTCCCGATGCACCGCCTCGAGGGTCTGTTCGGCCTGTTCGGCAGCGGTGCGGTAGCGACGCGCCTGCGCGGCGTAATACGCACCCGCGGCGGCGATCACGCACACGACCAGCCCCGCGGCCGAACAGCCGAGCGTCAGCGGCGCGCGCACATCGACCGGCGCGCTGAACACCGCGCCCATCACGGCCACGGCCATCACGACCGCGCATGCCCCGAAGACCGCATAGGCCGAGCGGAGCTCACGCCGGGGCGAATGGGCGGGAAGACCGTCGGGCGGATTCACTGACACGGCCAATTTCTGCACTTCCACCCTAGTAACCGAAAAATCGCGGAAACCGATGCGGCGCGCGCAGCGCGAACTCACCCCGATTACGCAGGCCGACAGCTGGTTTCAACCCGGGCAGAGCATAACCCCATGGACACAGTTGTGCCACCCGAGATGGAGGGATCACATCGGGCTACGACCGAGCATTACTTCCGTTGAATGGAATCATTAACGAAGGCATACCTATTGAAATGTGAACGAGATGTACCCGGGATAGACGCGCAACAAACTCCGGCGTCCCGGTCATCGGCGTGTCGTCCAGGCGACACGCCGATGCCGCAGCGTCAGGTAGCGACGGTCTGGACAACGCGGCGCCGGGCGCCGGCGATGCCGCGCCGGATTGCCATGGGGCATTCAGGAATTCGCCCGCAAACGAACCGTGCCGACCGGACCGTACGGCGCGCCGGTAGGTCGCGGCGCTCAGCGCGCACCCAGCAGGTGTTCCAGCGCAAGCTGGTCGAGCCGTTCGAAGGCCATGCCACGGCGGCCCGCCTCCTCCGGATCGAACTCCTCGAAGCTGGAGCGGTCCGCCAGCAGCGCGGCCAGGCCGTCGGCGGCGGTGGGAACGGCGAGCTCGTCCAGGCGCGCCGCGCGCAGCGCCTCGCGCACCTCCGGGTCCTCGCGGAACGCGCGCGCCCGCGCGGCCAGGATCAGGTAGTTCCGCATGCAGGCCGCGGCGGCGGTCCACACCCCGTCGAAATCCTCGGTGCGCGCGGGCTTGAAGTCGAAATGCCGCGGGCCCCGGTAGTCGCTGCGCTCGAGCAGGTCGACGAGCCAGAATGCCTGGCGCAGATCGCCCGCGCCGAAACGGAAGTCCTGATCGTATTTCGGGCCCGTCTGGCCATTGAGGTCGATATGGAACAGTTTGCCGTGCCACAGCGCCTGCGCGATGCCGTGCGGAAAGTTCAGCCCGGCCATCTGTTCGTGTCCCACTTCGGGATTGAGCCCGAAGCGCTCGGAATTTTCCAGTTCCTCGATGAACGCCAGCGCATGCCCGATGGTGGGCAGCAGAATGTCCCCGCGCGGCTCGTTCGGCTTGGGCTCGATGGCGAAGCGGATGTCGTAGCCCTGCTGCTCGACGTAGGCGGCGAGCAGATCGAACGCCTCCTTCAGCCGATCCAGCGCGACCCGGACATCCTTGGCCGCACCGGATTCCGCGCCCTCGCGCCCACCCCAGGCGACATAGGTGCTCGCGCCCAGCTCCACGGCCAGGTCGATGTTGCGAATGGTCTTGCGCAGCGCGTAGCGGCGCACGTCGCGGTCGTTGGCGGTGAACGCCCCGTCCTTGAACACCGGATGGGTGAACAGATTCGT
The DNA here is from genome assembly GCF_018860155.1 of Nocardia albiluteola. Taxonomy (GTDB): domain Bacteria; phylum Actinomycetota; class Actinomycetes; order Mycobacteriales; family Mycobacteriaceae; genus Nocardia; species Nocardia albiluteola. Next base: position 32,558 of record NZ_JAHKNI010000003.1, on the reverse strand, counting down.
GGTGGCCATCGGCACCGCCAGGCCGAATTTATCCAGTGCCGCACGGAATCTCGCTATCGTCGCGGCGCGCTGGGCCTCTGTTGCGTCGAACGGGACGAGGTCGTTGTCGTGGAAGGTGATGCCGTACGCGCCCAGCTCGGCCAGGCGCTCGATCGACTCCACCGGGTCCAGCGGCGGGCGGGTCGGGTCGCCGAACGGATCGCGCCCCTGCCAGCCGACGGTCCACAGACCGAAGGTGAACCGATCGGCGGGGGTGGGGGTGAACGGGTCGGTGGTGGCCATGGGCAGCTCCGAACTTTGCGCGGGAATCCCTATTTGTAAACTCGAAAAACAAATATAGTGTGCTAGGAGCGGGATGGGAAGGCCGTCCGGGAATCAGGAGCGGAACATGGCTGCGCAGCGGGTCGTCATCGGGCTCGACAGCTCGACCCAGGCCACCAAGGCCGTGGCCGTGGACGCCGAGAGCGGGCAGGTGCTGGGCGAGGGACGCGCGCCGCACACCGTCAGTACCGGCGCGGGCCGCGAGAGCGACCCAAGGCAGTGGTGGTCGGCGCTGTGCGCGGCGATCGAGCAGACCGGGTATGCCGCACGGGCCGAGGCGCTGTCGATCGGCGGGCAGCAGCACGGCCTGGTCACGCTCGATGCCGCGGGCGATCCGGTCCGCCCGGCGCTGCTGTGGAACGACGTGCGGTCCGCGCCGCAGGCCGCCGCGCTGGTCAACCGGTTCGGGGCGGGGTGGTGGGCCACGCGGATCGGGTCGGTACCCAACGCCTCGTTCACCGCCGCCAAGTGGGCGTGGCTGCGCGAACACGAGCCCCACCATGCCGATCATGTTGCGGCCGTTCGTCTTCCGCACGACTATCTCATCGAGCGACTGACCGGCGAGAGTGTGACCGACCGCGGCGACGTGTCGGGCACGGCGTGGTGGACGCCGTCCGGTTACGACGCCGAGGTGCTCGCGGCCATCGGTCTCGATTCGGCCGCCCTGCCGATCGTCGCGTCGCCGGACCGGCCCGCGGGCCATACCCGCGCCGATATTCCGGTGCGGCAGGGCATTCCGGTCGGCGTCGGCACCGGCGACAATATGGCGGCGGCGCTGGGCCTGGGCCTCGCGCCCGGCATGCCGGTGCTCAGCCTGGGCACCTCCGGCACGGTCTATGCCCGCACCCGCGCCCGGCCGCACGACCCCACGGGCGTCGTCGCCGGATTCGCCGATGCGGGCGCGGACTGGCTGCCCCTGGCCTGCACGCTCAACTGCACTCAGGCGATCGACCGCATCGCCGCATTGCTGAGCCTGGACCGGAACGCTGTCGAGCCGGGCGGCTCGGCCGTGGTACTCCCCTATCTCGACGGGGAACGCACGCCGCAGCTTCCGTTCGCCAGCGGGCTGATGCATGGCCTGCGCCACGACACCACCCCGGGGCAGCTACTCCAGGCCGCGTACGACGGGGCCGTCTATTCTCTGCTCGCCGCACTGGATCTCGTACTCAGCCCTTCGAGCGCAATCGGACTCGCCGCCGCACCATCGGCCGGAGGCGAGGCGGACAGTTCCGCTTCGCCACAATCGAACCCGGAGACATCGCCCGATCGCAACACTGCCCGATCGGATGGCGATGTGCCCGCGCCCGATCCGGCGACGCCCCTGCTGCTGATCGGCGGCGGCGCGCGCGGAACGGCCTGGCAGCAGACCGTGCTTCGCTTGTCAGGGCGAGCGGTGCAGATCCCGCCCGCGGGGGAACTGGTCGCGCTCGGCGCGGCCGCCCAGGCGGCCGGACTGCTCACCGGCGAGGACCCCTACGCTGTCGCCCGCCGCTGGCGCACGGCCGAAGGCCCACTGCTGGAACCGGTCCCCCGCGACACCGAGGCGCTGGAGCGGATCGCCGCGACACTGCGGGCGGCCGAGCCGCTGCTCACCGCCGGGGGCGCAGCGTGATCTCGTGGGACCCAGCGCCACCGAGCACGGCGGTACCGCTCGTCGGCGGGGCGCCACCCACCAGCGGAGCGTCAGTCGTCGACGGGGCGCCAGTCGTCGACGATGTCTCACATGTCGATGAGGCGCCGCGGTGACCGAAGCCCCGCCCCGGGCGGCCGCATCCCAGTCCGGTATGCGGCGGCAGAATCTGGCGCTCGTATTGCGCACCGTCGCAACGGAGTCGGACCTCTCGCGCGCCGACGTCGCGGGAAAGACCGGGCTCACCCGCGCTGCCGTCTCGAGTCTCGTCGACGAGCTCATCGCCTCGAACCTGCTGCGGGAGGGCCCGATCGCAGCCTCCGGCAGGGCGGGCCGACCGGGGCGGACGCTGGCGCTCAGCGATACCGGGCCCGCCGGGTTCGGGCTGGAGATCGGCGTCGGGCACCTCGGCGCCTGCGTGGTGGACCTGCGCGGCGAGGTGCGCGCGCGGCGTCGCACCGAGGTGCACAACGCGCACCGCGCGCCGGTCGCGGTGGTGCGAGAGCTGGCCGCGCTCGCCGCGGCGGTCCGGACGGACGCCGAGGACCTGGGCCTGCGTCCGCTGCCGCCCGTCTTGTCGATCCCCGGCCTGCCCGGCCAGCGACCCGGAATCGTCACGCACGCACCGCATCTCGGCTGGCACGAGGTCGCGATCGGCGAACTCTGGCCGGGACCGGATCTCCCGCGACTGGAGAACGAGGCCAATCTCGGTGCGCTGGCCGAACTCTGGAGCGCGGGAGCGCCGGGGAACTTCCTGCACGTCTCCGCCGAGGCCGGCATCGGCGCGGCCCTGGTCATCGACGGCCGCCTCTACGGCGGCGCCCGCGGCTACGCCGGGGAACTCGGCCACATGACGGTCCATCCGGACGGCCCCCACTGCCCCTGCGGTTCCCGCGGCTGCCTGGAGCTGTACGCCAATCAGGACGCCGTCCTGCGCGCGGCCGGGCTGCGCGAGGAGCCGGGCACGGACCCGGTCACGGTGCTCACCGCCAGCGCCCGGGCCGGGCACCGAGACACCACGCGGGCGATCGAACAGGCCGGGGACGCACTCGGTATCGCGCTGGCCGGCGCAATCGGCCTGATCGACCCCGCCGCGGTCGTGCTCGGCGGGGCCTACGCCGACCTGGGGTCCTGGCTGCTGCCCCGCATCCGCCGCCAGCTCGAAACCCGCCTCACCGTACGACCTTTCGATGTTCGCACGGTTACCGCGTCTCCCCTCGGCCGCAGCGGGCCGATTCTCGGCGCGGCCCTGCGCGCGGTCCAGGAGGTCCTGCGTGATCCGGGCACCCTCGCCACGAGCTCTCGCAACTCGGCGTAATGCCTTGGCCGCATAGGGCGGGACCCGGCCTCCCGCGGCCGAGCGCACCAATATCCGCCAGCTTGCGGATAGTCGCGGAATCTTGCGCCGGATACGCTGCTGCTCGAACCGAGATCGCTTCCGACTCGCACAAAGACTCCGGAGTTCTGCATGAATTCGATCAGAGCCATTGCCGCCGCCGCCCTGAGCCTCACCGCCTTCGCCGGCGGCGCGGTAGCGCTGGGTTCCGGCACCGCGTCGGCCGCCTCGTACAACGGCGCATGCGGAGCGGGCTACGCGGTGATCGATCATCAAGACCTGCTCGGCGGCACCACCTTCCTGACCTACAACAACGGCAACGGGACCAATTGCGTTGTCACCGTTCGGGACCAGCCCGGTGCGCCGATCAACGTGATGGCCGGCATCGGCCTCGATATGAACCATATGCAGGAAGACAACGGCAACTACACCACGTACGCGGGCCCGAAGTACCAGTACGCGCCGCATACCTGCATCTCGTGGGAGGGGCGCATCCAGCCGCCCCCGCCGTACCAGGGCGGGAACTTCTTCCTCAAGGGCGGCCACTGCCAGTAGGGCGGCACCCGGGCCGACCGCACCGATGCCCCGGGCACCGGTCGGCATGCGGTCCGGTGTGGGCGCTCAGCGTAATGCGTTGACCGCGTGGTAGATCACTGCAATCAGGCGCTCGCAGTCGCGGCCGGGACCCGCCGGGAACGGGAAGAGCCGGCGGGTGTAGCCGAAGGCCACGCCGTTGCGCGGGTCGGCGAAGGCCTGCTGCCCGCCCGCGCCGCTGTGTCCGAAGGAGCCCTGCCCCAGCGCCGGGTAATACTCGGACGTAGCGTGGAAGCCGGGGGTAAAGGCCTTGCGGCTGCGGGCCACGAGGTCGGAGCCGATGGACTGAATCTGGCCGAATGCCGCGAGCGTTCGCGGATTCAGCAGCGGCGCAGCGGTGTTCAGCGGGCCGATCGCCGCCGCGTACATGCGCGCCAGGCCCCGCGCGGAGGCGATGCCGCCGAGCGAGGCGGGACCTTGCTTGCGAATCACCTCCAGGTTCGGCAGCTCCCAGACCTGCGGGCCGTGCGGGTTGTTCCGATTGAAGGCGATGCCGGACAGGCTGTCCGGGGCCGTTGCCTGTGCGGCCGATTCGGCCCGGCGCTCGGGGGTCATCACCGCGGGAAGCGTTGGCAGGAAACGTGATTCGAGATCGTCGGGCAGCCCGAAGTGGAAGTCCACCGCGTACCGATCGCGGATTCGCTCGGCGAACAGTTCCTGCACGCTCACACCGGTGGCGCGGCGCACCACCTCACCGCTCAACGCCGCGGCGACCAGCGCGTGATAGCCGAACGCCACACCGGGACGCCAATAGGGCTGCTGCGCACCGAGACGTTCCGCGATCGCCTGGTCGTCGGCGAGTTCCTCGAGCGTGAAACCGGAGTCCGCGCCGGTCAATCCGGCCCGGTGCGCCAGCAGATCGCGCAGCGGAATCTCCCCCTTGCCGTGCACGGCGAACTCCGGCCAGTAGTCGGCCACCCGCCGGTCCAGATCCAGCACACCGTCCTGCACGAGCCGGGCGACGACCAGATGCGCGGCGCCCTTGCTCGCGGAATACGCGCCGAGCAGCGAATCGCCGCCGATGCCCGGCCCGGTCCACAGGTCCACCACGCACTCCCCCCGCCGATACGCCACCATCTGCGCGGCATAATCGGCTCCCTCACTCGCCGCCACCGCGGCGAATTCGTCGCGCACCGGCTCGAATCCGTCGGCGACCACACCCAGAACTGCTGACTCCCGCGCCATCCGACTCTCCTGTCCGCGATCCGCCCCGCGCCGAGGCACAGCCCGACCCTAGCAGCATTTGTGACCAATGGATATTAATTATGACCTGGTCCATTTCGTATAGTCGTGGCCATGGCCGATGCCACAGCACCCCCGCGCCGCCCGGGACGACCCGCGCAGCTGAACCGCGAGCGGATCGTCGACGCGGCGCTGGACTCGGCGAATCTGGACACCCTCACCATGCGGCAGCTGGCCGCGCGCCTCGAGGTCACCCACGGCGCGCTCTACCGCTGGGTCCGCAATCGCGACGAGCTCTCCGACCTCATCAACGAGGTCATGATCGATCGCGTGCTGCCGCGGGACACCCCGCACGGCCCCGACTGGCGCCCCTGGCTCACCCGCGTCGCCTGGGCCATGCACGATCGCTTCCTGGCCGTCCCCGGCTACGCCACCCGCCTGTCCCGGCCGCACCGCCACACCACCCGGGCCCTCGACCGCGTCCGGCGGGAGGTCGTCGCGGCCTTCACCGGCGCCGGCGTGTCTCCCGCCCTCGCCGAGCAGAGCTGGTACATCTTCATCACCTCGCTCGTCAGCTGGCTTGCCGCACAAGAGAATCCGCTCCACCTCGGCGAGGCCGCGCCCCGCTTCGACCTGTTCCTCGACGTCCTGCTGCGCGGCCTGCCCGCCCGGGAGCCGGAGTAGAACACGACGCGGAACGGCGCGTCGGCCGGACGCGGGGCTGCGGGCCGTTCATGCTGGGCCGAGCCGGTGAATTCTCTCCAGAAAGGCGCGCCCTATGCGCATCGTCGCCGATATCCTCGTCGGACTGCTCGCGGCCCTGCACGTCTACATCCTCGTGCTGGAAATGTTCCTGTGGACCACGCCGCGCGGGCGCGCCGCGTTCGGCAGCACCCCGGAATTCGCGGAGCAGACCAAGGTGCTGGCCGCGAATCAGGGCCTGTACAACGGTTTTCTGGCCGCGGGCCTGATCTGGGGACTCATCGCCTCGGATCCGGTCGGGTCCGCCGCGAAGATCTTCTTCGCCGCCTGCGTCGTGGTCGCCGGGTTGTACGGGGGCTTCACCGCCAGTCGCCGCATCCTGCTCGTTCAGGCGCTGCCGGGTGCGATCACACTCATCGCGGCGGCGCTGGCCGCCTAGGCGCGGCGGCTAGTCGATCACCAGGACGAGCTTGCCGCGCACCCCACCGGCCTCGCCGACGCGGTGCGCCTGGGCGACATCGGCCAGCGGGAAGGTTTGTGCGACAGGAAGAACGAAGCGGCCCGACTCGATCAACTCGCCGATCTCGCCGAGCACATGGGTCGCGCGACCCGAATCCCCGCGACTGAACCGCACCCCGTGTTCCTGGGCGCCCGCGACATCGGCGATCGTCACCACGTGCCCCTTCCCACCGGCGAGCTCGATGAGCTCGGGCAGCACCCCGCTTCCGGCGACGTCCAGCGCGAGATCCACACCCGCGGGCGCAAGTTCCCGAACCCGCGCGGCCATGCCCTCGCCGTAGGCGACAGGCTCCGCACCCAGCGAACGAACAACCTCGTGATTGGCCGGACCGGCCGTGCCGATCACGCGCGCGCCGCGGGCCACCGCGAATTGCACCGCGGCACTGCCGACACTGCCGGATGCCCCGTTGACGAGCAGCGTGCCGCCGGCCACGAGGCCGAGCTGATCCAGCGCGCGCATTGCCGTCTCGATGGCCGCTGGAAGCGCTGCGGCGCCGGCGAAGTCGAGCGACGGCGGGATCGGCGCATAGTGCGACAGCACCGCCAGCTCGGCCTGCGCCGACCCATCGGCGGCGAATCCGAATACGCGATCGCCCAGGGCCACATCCCGCACGCCCGCACCGAGCTCGTCGACCACGCCCGCCGCCTCGTACCCGAGGGTCTGCGGGAGTTCCTCGTCCATCAGGCCGCGGCGTTTCTTCCAGTCGCTCGCGTTAACACCGGCCGCGCGCACCGCAATCCGAACCTGCCCCGGGCCCGGATGCGGATCGGGCAGCTCGACGATCTCGAGCACCTCCGGACCCCCGAACCGGCTGAAACGGGCTGCCTGCATTGTCGATTCCCCTCTCGAGCCGCATTCCCGGACGCAGACAGCCTACGGACTGAACGGGTCAGGCTCGGCCCGGGCAGCCTCCCCGAGACGCCCGTTCAGCGCAAGACCGGCCGAAGCGCGTCACGGGTCAGGTCCGCCAGCGCAAGATATCCGTCCACGGCCATGATCAGATCCGCCTCGGCGAGCAGTGAGCGCAGCACGTGCACGATGCCCGCCTCGCCGCCCAGGGCCAGGCCGTAGGCATAGGGGCGGCCGATGCCGACCGCCGTTGCCCCCAGCGCCAGGGCCTTGATGATGTCGGCGCCGCTGCGGATTCCGGAGTCGAACAACACCGGCAGGCCGTCGGCGGCCTCCACGACGCCCGGCAGTGCGTCCAGGGCGGGCAGGCCGCCATTGGCCTGGCGCCCACCGTGATTCGAGCAGTAGATGCCGTCGACGCCGCCGTCCTTGGCACGGCGCACATCGTCGGGATGGCAGAGGCCCTTCACGATCAGTGGCAGCTTCGTCAGCGAGCGCAGCCACGGCAGGTCCTCCCAGGTGAGCGGGTTGCCGAAGACCTGGATCCAGCGCAGGATTGCCGCTTGCGGATCCTGCTCGGGCGGCGCGGCCAGGCTCGCCCGGAAGACCGGATCGGTGAAGTAGTTGGCGAGGCAGTGCCCGCGCAGCTGCGGGAAATTCCCGGTCGACAGGTCCCGTGGCCGCCAGCCGGTCACCCAGGTGTCGAGCGTGACGACGATGCCCTTGAATCCGGCCTGCTCGGCGCGCTGCACCAGGCTGGCCGCGAGGTCGCGATCGGTCGGGGTGTACAGCTGGAAAAGCCCCGGCGTCGAACCGAATTCGGCCGCAACCTGCTCGAGCGGATCGACCGTCAGCGTGGAGGCCACCATCGGCACTCCGGTGCGGGCCGCGGCGCGGGCGGTGGCCAGATCGCCGTGGCCGTCCTGCGCGCACAGCCCGATCACGCCGACCGGCGCCATGAAGACCGGAGCCGGGAGCGTCATGCCGAACACCTCGACCGACAGATCGCGCTGCTTGGCCCCGACGAACATCCGCGGAACCAGCCCCCACCGCTCGAAGGCGGTGACATTCGCGCGCTGGGTGTACTCGTCCCCCGCCCCGCCCGCGACATACGACCACACCGACGGCGGCAGGGCCGCGCGCGCCCGTTCCTCGAGCTCGGCGAACTTCATCGGCAGATCCGGCAAGACCCCGCGCAGGCCGTTGAAATAGATCTCGTTCTGAAAGTCCCCGAAGCTCATGCCGCGCTCTCCTGTTCGCCGGGCCGTCAGGTCCACCGTCCGCTCCGGAGCGCCCGTCCACCGGCACCGCCGAAGCGGACGGCGGAGTGTCACGCATGAGCCTAGCCGCCCAGGCGGCATACCGATACAAGAATGTATCGACAGTGGCCGTGCGGGGCCGCCGACCGCTCAGGCGCGGGCGCTTTCGGCTCAGCCGAAGGTCTGCCCCGCGGTCAACCCGCCGTCGACGACGAATTCCGAGCCCGTGCAATAGCTGGATTCCTGACTCGCCAGGAACACGACGAGGTCGCTGACCTCCTCGGGAACACCAAGCCGGCCAACGGTATTCGCGGTGCGATCAATATCCGGCACCTGGCCCGCCATGGCCCCGATCATCGGGGTCGCGATGCCGCCGGGGTGCACCGAGTTCACCCGGACGCCGTGCGGGGCCAGTTCCAGCGCGGCGGACTTGGTCAGCCCGCGCACGCCGAACTTGGAGGCGGTGTAGGCGTGCATTCCGGACACGCCCTGCATGCCCGCGGCGGAGGAGATGTTGACGACCGCGGCCGGGCGCGCGGCGACGAGCGCGTCCCGGGCGGCGCTCAGGCCCAGGAACGGACCGGTCAGATTCACCGAAAGCACTCGGTCCCACTGCTTTTCGGTGTACGTGCCCAGCGGGCCGCCGTCGAGCAGGCCCGCGTTGTTGACCAGCACGTTGAGCAGGCCGAACCGTTCGACGGTCGCGGACACCGCCGCCGCCCACTCCTCGGCGCTGGTCACGTCGAGGTGCACGTACGCGGCGCGCTCGCCCAGCTCGTCCGCGAGCAGCTTGCCCGCATCGTCGGCGATATCGGCGAGCATCACCGACGCCCCCTCGGCCACGAACGCCCGGGCGTGCGATGCGCCCATTCCCGAGGCCGCGCCGGTGATCAGCGCCACCCGCCCCGCCAAACGTCCTGTCACAGTGCGTCACTCCTGTTGATCATTGATGAATCCATTTCTGCCCGTTGATGTTCCAGACCGCCCAGAAACCCGGTCACTCGGTTGCGGTCGGCGTCGCGACCGGCCGCGCCAACCGCAGCACGCAATGGGTCCCGGTATAGATCGTGGGCATGCATTCGTTGCAGTGAATGCACGCCGACCGGGTCGCCGGATCGGACTGAATGCGGCGCAACAGGTCCGGCTCCCGCAGCAGCGCCCGGCCCATGGCCATGAAGTCGAACCCCTCGGCCCGTGCGGTCCGCATGGTGTCCAGATTCGTGATGCCGCCCAACAGGATCAGCGGCATCGACAGCTCACGCCGGAACTGCCGGGCCCGGTCGAGCAGATAGGCCTCATGATAGGGATATTCGCGCAGGAATTTCTTGCCGACAACCCGAAATCCCCAGCGCGCCGGAATCGGCAGCGTCTTGGCGAACGAACTACGCGGCGCGTCACCATGAAACAGCAGCATCGGATTGAGCAGTGAACTGCCCGCGGTCAATTCGAGCGCGTCGAGGGCGCCGTCCGCTTCGAGCCAGGCCGCCACCTGCAGCGAGCTCTCCATGGACAGACCTCCGGGCACGCCGTCGGCCATGTTCAGCTTGGCGGTTACCGCCAGCCGCCCTCCCACCGCCTCGCGCACCGCACGCGCGATCTCGCGAGTCAGCCGGGCCCGCTTCTCGTCCGAGCCGCCGTACCCGTCGCTGCGCCGGTTCAGCTTCGGGCTCAGGAACGAGCTCGCCAGATAGTTGTGCCCGAAATGGATCTCGACCGCATCGAACCCGGCCCGCTCGGCCAGGCGCGCCGCATCGGCATGGGCGGCAACGAGTTCGGCGAGCTCGGATTCGCTCGGAACCTTCATCATCCGCATGCCGAGCGGACTGAACATCCGGCTGGGCGCGAGCGCTGGCGCGCGATTCGAGGCGGCATTGGCCACCGGCCCGGCGTGGCCGAGCTGCGCGCTCACCGCCGCCCCCTCGGCGTGCACCGCGTCGGTGAGCTTGCGCAGTCCCGGCAGCGCCTCGGGGCGCATCCAGAGCTGATGCCGATCGGTGCGGCCGCCCGGCGCCACCGCGCAATACGCCACGGTGGTCATCCCGACGCCGCCCGCGGCGACCTCCCGGTGGAAGGCGATCAGGTCGTCCGTCACCAGGGCGTCGGGTGTGCGGCCCTCGAAGGTGGCGGCCTTGATCACCCTGTTGCGCAGCGTGATCGGCCCCAGCGTGGCCGGTGCGAAAATATCGTCGTTCATCTGTCTTCTCCTGTACTGCCGATCAATCCGGCAATCACGAAATCACGCAGCGTCGCAACGGAATTCGCGGAAAGTTCCGAACCTCGCGCTTCGACCGCGCCGAACCGCATGATGATCAGGTTGAAGGCGAGCAGCAGGCGGCGCCGGCCCTCCTGCGCGTCCGGGCCGGGCAGCAGCCCGTCCCAGGTATCGATCCGGAACCACGGGCGGGTCCAGACCAGCGGGGGCCGCCCCAGCACGAATTGCGCGAGCAGCCGCAGATGCAGCCTGCCCACCGGATCCGCGGCCAGCTCGACGAACGGCTCGATCACCGCGTCGACCACCTCGGGTACCGACGCGCCGCGCGCGGCCAGCGCCGTGAGCCGCGCATCCCACAGCTCGCCGAGCCGGTCCTCGAGCAGCGCCGCGACCAGCGCCTCCTTGGAGCCGAAATGGTAGTGCACCGCAGCGGGATTCGCGCCCGCCGCCGCGCAGATGCCACGCACGGACACCTCGTCGTACCGCTCGGTCAGCAGCAGCCGCTCGGCCGCGGCCAACAGCCGCTCCCGCGTGCCCGCCGGGCTCTGAAGCTTCTCGCTGCCACTCGCCATACGCCCAGTGAAACACACTTCAAACGTTGATTCAATCGTTGATTGAATACCGGCTACCGCGATCTCGGTGGCCGGAACGCGCCCTTACCGCGGCCCGACCTCATGCCCTAACGTCCGCAGGGAACGACAATGCCCAGCGAGAAAGGCGGATCCACCACGATGGCCGAACTGACGTACGAGAACACGCTGCGGGAGTTGCACACGGACGCGGGAGTGCTGCGGTACCACGAGGCCGGGGACGGGCCGCCGCTGTTGATGCTGCACGGTTCGGGTCCCGGGGTGAGCGGCTGGCGCAACTACCGCGGCAATCTCGCGTTCTTCGCCCAGCATTTCCGCTGCCTGGTGCTGGAATTCCCCGGATTCGGCGTCAGCGATCCGACCGACGAGCATCCGATGGTGGCCGCGCCGGCGGCGGTGCTGCGCTTCCTGAAGGGGCTGGGTCTCGACCAGGTCGACGTGATCGGCAACTCGATGGGCGGGATCGTCGCGGCGAATCTGGCCATCGCGCAGCCGAACCTGTTCCGCCGCATCGTGACCATCGGCGGCGTGGGCCGCAACATCTTCAGCCCCGGACCCGGCGAGGGCATCAACCTGCTGATGGATTTCACCGACAATCCCTCGCGTGAGGCGCTGGTCAGCTGGCTGCACTCGATGGTGTACGACCGCACGATCGTCACCGAGGAGATGATCGAGGAGCGCTGGGCGCTGGCCACCGAGCCCAAGACGCTGGAATCGGCGCGGCGCATGTACAGCCGCGCGGCCATGACCGCGACCGTAGCGGCCGCCGCGGCCTCGGATCAGCCCCCGTACTGGGCGATGCTGCACAAGATCACCGCGCCGACGCTCGTCACCTGGGGCCGCGACGATCGGGTCAGCCCGGTCGACATGGCGCTGCTGCCGCTGCGCACGCTGCCGCGCGGCGAGATCCATATCTTCCCGAACTGCGGGCACTGGGTGATGATCGAGCAGAAGGCCGCCTGGGAAAGCGCGGTCATGGCGTTCCTCACCCGTCCGGACACCGAATAGCGCTGGGACACGGCACTTCTCGTAGGTGACGGCCCGGCCCCGAAATCCGGGGCCGGGCCGTCATCGATGCGGAGCCGTTGAATCATCCAGATCCACATCGGGGAAGGGTGGTTATTTCGCGGTGAGCGCGATCTTGGCGTTGCGACCGGGGCGCTCGCTCGCGGCCGCGGCCTCGGCTGCCGACTCCAGCGGATACGCGCTCTCGACCTCGAGCCGCAGCACGCCCCGCGCGGCCGCGTCGACGAGCTCGCCGATCAGCTTCCGGCGCTGTTCGGGGCCGATCTCCTCGGCGCGCTTGGATCCCCAGAAGCCCTTCACCACAGCCTGTTTGAAGATCATCGCGCCCGGATTGATCGACATCGGCTGCCCGGACAGCGCACCGAAGGAAATCAGCTCGCCGCGCGGGCCCAGCAGCGTCAGCAGATCGTTCGAGGCTGGGCCGCCGACCTGATCCACCGCGCGCGCCACGCCCTCCCCGCCGACCGACTCGGTGGCACGCGCCACCCAGTCGGCGGACTCGGTGTCCACGACCGGCTCGAAGCCCAGCTCCCCCAGCGCCCGCACCGACGCCGGTCCGCGCACCAGGTTCAGCACGTGGACTCCGCGTTGGCGCGCAAGCACATTCAGCAGGCGGCCGACCGCGCCGTTCGCGGCGTTCACCGCAATCCACTGGCCGGGTCGCACATCGAGATCCTCGAGCAGCATCAGCGCGCTCAGCGGCATCGCCAGCAGCTGGGCCGCGGTCTCGTCGCTCACCGCCTCGGGCACCGGCACCACCTGTGCCGCGTCGGCCAGGAAGTACTCCGCCCACGCCCCCTGGATACCCGAAACACTCACGCGTTGACCGACTTCCAGGCCCGTGACCTCAGGCCCCACCGCGTCGACGCGGCCCACGGCCTCGGTCCCGGGAATCGCGGGTAGCGGCGGCCGGTAGCCGTACACGCCACGCACGATCGCCAGATCGTGATTGTGAATGGGCGCGAGAATCATCGCGACTCGCACCTGCCCGGGGCCCGGCTCCGGCAGCGGGCGCTCCGCGGCCGCGAGAACGCCTGTGGGCTCGCCGAATTCCTCGATTACTACTGCACGCATGCTTTCGCTCCTTCTGTTCGGTTCGTCCTGTCGCGCCCGATCGATCGCCCACGCGTCAGCGCAGGCAGCCTCGGGCAGTCCTGCCCCCTGAGGTCGATATGGTTGGCGCCGAGGGGATTACCAGCTCACGTAATCACCCTCGGCAATGTTGTTCCTCGATTGCTGTCGCCCCGCACCGGATGAGCCTGCGCGGTGAGGCAGGTCCGCCGACACTCGGCTCAGCGTTGCCGATACGAATAGGGCCGTGCACACGCCCGGCCCCACCGTGTCCTCAGTCCTCGGCGATCAGCACCTGGACGGGGATGTTGCCGCGGGTGGCGTTGGAGTACGGGCACACCTGGTGCGCGGCGTCGGCCAGCTCTTGCGCCTCTTCGCGGGACAGGTGCGGCAGCGACACCTCGAGGGTGACCTCCAGCCCGAACCCGCCGGCGTCGTTCGAGCCGATGCCGACCTTCGCGCCGACCGCCGAGTCGTCGATGTTCGCCTTGGCCCGCGCGCCGACCAGCCGCAGCGCGGAATGGAAGCAGGCCGCGTACCCGGCCGCGAACAGCTGCTCGGGATTGGTGCCCTCGCCGTTGCCGCCCATCTCCTTCGGAATCGAGAGTGAGACGTCGACCTTGCCGTCGGTGGTGCGGGCGTGCCCGTTGCGGCCGTCGCCGGTCGCCAGCGCCTCGGCCGTGTACAGAATTGCCATCTCAAATCTCCTTCGCGGTATGGGCGCTCAGCGCCCCGTTCAGGCGCTGCAGCAGGCCGCGCAGCGTCCCGAGTTCATCGGGTGACAGACCGGTGACACCAGCCATCTCCTCCGGGATGCCGCAGGCCGCCGCGCGCAGGTCGCGGCCGGTCGGGGTGAGGCGGATCTCGACGCGGCGCTCGTCGGCCGCCGAACGGCTGCGCACCACGAAGCCCGCCGCCTCGAGCCGCTTGAGCAGCGGCGACAACGTTCCGGAGTCCAGCGCCAGCGCCGTGCACAGCTCGCCGACACTGCGGCCGTCCCGCTCCCACAGCACCAGCATCACCAGGTACTGCGGGTAGGTCAGGCCCATCGCCTCCAGCTTCGGGCGGTACACCGCGGTCATCGCCCGCGACGCCGCGTACAGCGGGAAACACAGCTGCTGATCGAGTGCCAGTTGATCGGTCACAAGCAACACTGTAGACCACAACTATATTGTGCACAACCATTATGTCTGTGATTCGGCGAACTCCGCGCCGACGGCCCGTCCCGGATTATTCGTCCGCGGGCGGCAGATCCGACGGCGGGATGTTCGCGATGCGCTCGGCCTCCGCCTCGACCGCGGCGGCGTCCACGTACGCCTCGGTGGTCAGCTCCAGCATGCTCGCCCAGCGGGCGATCCGCGGACGCCAGCGCAGGATGTAGGCGTGCGCGTGCGCGGCCTCGGCCATATCCCCGCTGGCCTCGGCCTTGCTCCTGGCGGCGGTCGCCGCGGCCACGGTGTTCTCGGCCAGGGCCAGCTGTTCCCGGCAGTGATCCGGGGTGAAGATCTCCTCGCGCACGGTGTCAGCCTCGACCCGCAGGGTGGCGACCAGGCTGCGCAGCCGCGGATCCAGCGGCTGCAGCGTCGGGCGCCCGCCCGCCGCCGCGGCCTTTGCGCGCCGGGCCCGCCGCTCGGCGTCCTTGCGCTCCCATTCGGCCAGTTCCTCGCGGTAGCCCTCGACGGCGTCAGCCGTCACCGTCCGATAGACCAATTCCGTTGTCAGGCTGAACTTCTCGACGCCCTCGTGATCGAACACCAGCCCGCGCACGTCCCGCACGGGCCGATCCGGATCGGGCCTGTCCTCCACCCGCGCATCGAGCACGTCGTGATAGTGCCCATCGGTGACGTCGTCGCAGAGCGTGTCGAACAGCGCGGTCCCGACCTCCACATAGGTGCGGCACACCCGCCCGCTGATTTCCTCTGGCGCCCCGAACAGTCCCTCGCCCGTCTCCACCCGGCTCGTGCCGTCGAAGCGGTTGTAGGTGAGCTCCCAGCGGTAGGTGTCCGACCCGTTCATCGTGTCCTTTCGTCGGCCCGGCCCGAGGGCCTAGGCGGGCAGCTCGACACCCTCCGCGGCCGCCTTCGCCGTCACCTCGTCCGGGAAGATGTTCCGGAACAGGTACAGATCCTGGCCCAGACGCCAGCCCGGCGCCAGCGCAACGGCGTAGCGCTCGAAATATCCCAGCTGCTTGCCCATCAGGATCAGCTGCTCGGGCCCGGACGCACCCCGGCGCTTGCCGAATTCGACCAGCCGCGCGGCCACCTTGCCCATATCGAGCTTGGCGAGTTTGCCCGACAGCACCGGCGCCAGCGCGGTGGCGAGCTGGCGGCCGATGGTGGCATCGTCGCCCGCATCGCCTTCGACGAGATCCAGCTCCCGCAGCGCCCGCGCCACCGGGCGGAAGTCCCCGTCGATCGCGCTGGCATGGAACAGTGCCCGCACGAATTTGCGCCACTCGGGGCCCATCTTGCCGACGATGCCGAAATCGAGCATCGCCGCGCGGCCGTCGTCCAGTAGCCACAGGTTGCCCGCGTGCACGTCGCCGTGGAAGAGCCCGTGCACCACCACGCTCTCCAGCCACGCCTTGACCAGCCGGCGGATCAGCAACTCCGGATCCGGGTGCGCGGCACGGATATCGTCGAACCGGTCCAGCGGCATTCCGCTCATCCGCTCCATGCACAGCACCCGCGGCCCGGAATACTCCCAGAACACCTCCGGCACCACGACACTGGCATTGTCGCCGAAAGCCCGCAGGTTCGCGCGAGCGCGGGTCTGGTTGTCGGCCTCGTTGCGGAAGTCCAGTTCGGCCACGGTGGTCTCGTACAGATCGCGGACCACGCCCTCGGCATTCACCACGCGCGCGTTCTCCGAGCGGCGCTCCATCAGCCCGGCCAGCCGGAAGGCCGCGCGCAGGTCGACGATCATCTTCCGGCCGATATCGGGGCGCTGCACCTTCACCACCGCGGGGCGGCCGTCCGCGAGTACGCAGCCGTGCACCTGGGCCACGGACGCGGCGGACAGCGGTGTGTCGTCGAATTCCCGGAACAGCTCCGCGATCGGGCGGCCCAGATCCGCCTCGATGATGTTGCGCGCATCCACGGCCGGGAACGGCGGCACGTCGTCGAGGCAGCGCAGACACGCATCGGCCAGCTCGGCCGGGAAGGCGCCGGGCGAGGACGCGATCAGCTGGCCGAGTTTGACGAACATCGGGCCGAGCACCTCGAAGCCGTCGACGGTGCCGTCGGCCATCGAGCGGCGGCGGGCGGACTTGCGCAGCCCACCGCGCAGCACCCGGCGCACCACGCAACCGCCGAGCACCGAGCCGATGACGACGGTGCGCCTGAGCTCGGCGAAGCCGAATTTCTCCAGGGCCGGGCGCAGCGCCTCGCCCTCCGGCGGGGCCGCGGCGGTCATCGGTCCGGCGGTCACAGCGCGGCTCCCGCGCCCGTCCGCCCGGACCGCACCGCACTGTCCGCTATGCCCGCATTGTCCGCCACCTCGACCATGAGGCCGCCCGTCATACGCATCGCTCCCGACCGCCCTGTCCGTATCCGCAACGTCCATATCGCCACGAAACACCTGTTCGTGACGTCTACCCGAGCGGCGGCCGCCGTCGGCGAACACCGGCATCCAGGTCTACGGCACAGAGTGTACGACCCGACCACCGGGGTACCGGTGATCGGCGACACGCCGCGTGACACACCCACCGCCTCATCGACGAGCTCGCCGACGGCCGGCAACCGTAGGTCGCACGAGTTCATCCGGATCAAGGACGTTCGCACTTGTGCAATGCGGTCGCCAATGCGCCACGGTTTCACCGATTTTCACACCCATGCCCGCCAATCACGAACCAATCACGGAAGATCACGCTCAGCGCGGCCCGTAATCGAGCCTGATTGCCTTGCCGTGGAACGCCTGAGCGATCGCATTCCACGCCGCGGGCAGCTCCGCGGCGAAGTCGGGCCAGGAGTGGGTTCCGGCCGGCTCCAGGTTCACCGTGGCCGGAATGTGCAGCTGCACAAGGCGTTGCGCGAAGCGCTCGGTGCACTCGAGCGCACCGGCCTCCAGCGCCGCGCCGCCACCCACCGCCCGCAGTGCAGCGGACACGTCCGGCGCATCGGCGACCGCGTCGAGATCGGGCACGCTGGGCACCCCGGTGGCGGCCGAGAGGTAGAGGGCGGTGCCGCGCAACGTCGCCGCACCCAGGAAGCTGTCGTGGGCGACCCACTCCGGGGAACCCGGCGGCCCCCACAGGTTCTCGGGGTCGCCCCCGCGCGAGGCAACGGTGATCCGGGTCACGGCCTCCCCGACATCGCCCGCGGTGGAATAGCAGCCGCTGATTCCGGCCACCGCGTGGAAGAAGCCCGGATGCCGCTGGGCCAGCATCATCGCACCCTGTGCGCCCATCGACACGCCCGCGATCGCCCGGCGGCCGTCCGAGTTCAGATACCCCTCCACGATCGGCGGCAGCTCCTTGATCAGGAACGTCTCCCATCGATTCAGGCCGAGGGTGTGGTCGTAATGGTCCCAATCGCTGTACATGCTGCCCACGCCGCCGCCGGTCAGCACCACGTCGACCGGCTTGTCCGCGAAGAATTCGGCCGCGCGGCCCTTGGCCAGCCAGTCCGAGGTCGGCTCGCCGTCGACGCCGTCGAGCAGGTACAACACGGGCCGGGGCCCGGATCCGGTCCCGTGCAGCACATCCACCGGGATGGCCCGCCGCATGGACGCGGATTCGACGTACAGCCGATCCCACTGCGGTCCGCGAGGTTCGATGCGCAACAGGCCGGATCGGGTGATCGCCGAGTTCACCGGGGGTGGCCCGGGCGGCGGATCGGCCGCGGCGGGTGCGGCCAGCACCGCGCTGGCCGCCAGTGCCGCCAGCGCGGTGATCGTCGTCCGCGACATCGAGCACTCCTTACGACCCAGCATTTACGACTGGCAGGTTAGGGGACCGGGATTCGGTTGTCATGTGGAGGCCCCGCCGGACGCTGGGGTAAGGGTGACATCCGGCGGGGTTGTCCACCACGACGCACACGCACCGGGTGGCGGGAGGGGTTGGAAGTCCAGTTGCCCCAGGTGCGAGGCGCGTTACCGGGCGGATGATTTCGGGACGCCGCCCGGCAGTGGATGGCGCGGCGACCGGACCGGGCTCTCCTTCCTGTTCCGAGTGCGGAGCCGGCGCCTACCGCGGCACCGACCGCGCAAACACCGGCGCCGCGTTGCAGATCACGATACGGCCACGGAACCATCGAAGTCACGAAACCGTGATGATCCACTGACAATTCATCAACCATCGGCCACAAGCCTAGTTGCACAACACAAATCCGACTCGATCGATATCTCGAAATGCAATTTCATCGTCAATATCACCAGTTACAGACAGGCCCGAGCGAGCGAAATTCCTACGGGCACGTATCATTTGCTCGCCACCATGCCGAGCACGCGCAGCGGCCGCCGCACGTGCGCCGGGGGACCGCCGAACCCGCTGGCAGAGTGCAAGTCGGTGAGCGTAATCTCGATGTCAGGGAATATCGCCACCGGCGGTAGCGGCCACGTTGCGATCACGACGCCCGGACCGAAGCTGGCGGTATCGACGGGTGCTGCACAGACGGATTGACATCGGGTGTCGGGCAGATCGGCTGCGCCGGAGTGGTTTTCGCTACGCCGGCGAAGCACAGCGGGCTCCCGGCGAATCGAGGAGTACCCATGGCGCACGACGTCACCGCGTGCGCATCTTCGGTCGCGGCCGGCCTGCGGCCGTTCGAGTTCGTTTGCCTGAGTAGGGCATTCACGGTAGATGTTCGAGGGTGAACGTGGATCGGGTACAGACCTCGGCGCTGCGGCGCAGCTGGACCGAGTTACCGCAGGCCACGCGGGCCGCGGTCGACAAGGTGGCCGGTCCCGTAGTGCGCGTGGAATCCGTGGATGCCGGGTTCAGCTCCCACCTCGCCACCGTGATCGAGACCGCGGCGGGGCGCACGTTCGTCAAGGGCATTCGCGCCGACGACCCGGAGGTGTGGACCCAGCGGCGCGAGGCCGCGCTCGGACCGCACGTCGTGCCGATCGGCCCGGCGCTGCGCTGGCGGCTCACCGCGGGAGGCTGGGATCTGCTCGGCTTCGACTACATAGCCGGACACTTCGCCGATTACCGGCTCGACTCGGACCTGGCGGCGACGGCCGCGACGATGACCACGCTCGCGCGCCTGCACCCCCCGCCCGACGTCGAACTCAACGATGCGGTAAAACGCTGGGGCCGCTACGCCCCCGACTCCGCGGACCGGGCCCTGTTCGGCGGAACCGCACTCCTTCATACCGACTGGAACTACAGCAACGTCATCATCGAAGACTCCGGGACGGCACGGCTCGTGGACTGGCCGTGGGCCACGCGCGGCGCGGCATGGATCGATCCGGCGTGCTGGATCGTCTGGCTCATCTTCGCGGGCCGCGAACCCGTCGAGGCCGAACGCTGGGCCGCCCGGGTACCGGTTTGGCACACGGCGACACACGGTGCGTTACGGGCCTTCTCGGCGGCGCTGGCGGGCGAATGGAGTGCCACCGCGGACCGGCGGCCCAACGTCTGGACACAGGGCCTGCGCGATGCGGCACTGCAGTGGGCCGACCACCGCGCCACGCCGTGACGGATCGCGATCACACCGCGACACGCCGAAGACCGCGACACGACACAGACTCCGCGACACACCGCGACACACCAGCGACACTCCGGACAATTTCTCATGAAGTCGAACGCACCCCCGCTACCGTGCGACGATTGAACCGGCGTCCAGATAGCAACACCATAAACGCGGTAACGGTAGCCCCGAGACACACCGCAATCAGACAACAGCAACCGTTCAGCAGCCGAAATGCAGTCTGCGACTGCATATTCGATGTTGCAGATGTGCTTGCATCTGCTCGCTACACGGTCATAGACTCTGCATGCAAGGCAATACAGGGGACTACCAGACAGCCGTAGGGTGAACCCGAGACCAATTCAGGCCTTCGGTCAGCTCACGGCGTGGCGTCAGGGGCGTTCGAATGAACCAGCCATTGGACCTCAGCCGGCTCGGAATTATCGATAGAAACCGAACCGGGCATCAGATTTATTCGCGGGAGACCGCAACGTGTTTCGTCATCGAGGCGGTCGAGTCCACTGGCGCGGCCACACGCGATGATTTCGATGTCGAGCGAATCGTCAGTACGGCCCACGCGATGGTGAACGATTGGAATCTCACCTCGCTCCAGCCGGAAGCATTCTGGCGCATCGCCTCAACTTGTATAAAGCAATAATATTTCACTAGAGAGCCGTGGATGGCGAAGGGGCCGTCGGCGAAAGCCGATGGCCCCTTCGTGATCAACGAGTCGTGCCACGCGACGACGAAGGGATACCGCACTCCCCCGCCGTAGCGGAATCAGCGCAGCTTGGCGGCCTCTTCGACCAGCATCCGGCGCGAGCGGTCCGGTGGCTCGGCCTGCACGCTCAGCCGGTCCATCACCTGCCGGTACATCTCCAGGTCCTGCTGCCGATCCAGATACAGCGCACTGGTGAGTTGCTCCAAATAGACAATATCGGGCAATTCCGGCTCGGCGAATCGGAGCATCGTGAACGAACTGCCCGCTGCCGCATTACCGCCCGCGGCGTACGGCAGCACCTGAATGGTCACGCTCGGCCAGGACGACGCCTCGACGAGATGCTCGAGCTGGGCCCGCAGCACATCGGGACCGCCGATCGGCCGGTGCAGCACCGACTCGTCGATGACCGCCCACAGCGTGGGACCGCCACGCCGCTCCAGGATGTCCTGCCGCTTGCGGCGCAGCTCGACACGGCGGCTGGTCTCGACGTTCTCATGGCCCAGCGCAACGACGGCGCGGGCATACTCCTCGGTCTGCAACAGACCGGGAACCAGTTGCCCTTCAAAGGTTCTGATCGCCTTGGCGGCGTGCTCGAGGCCCAGATAGGTCTCGAACCAGGGCGGCAGCAGATCGCTGTAGCGATGCCACCAGCCGGGCTGATTGGCCTTGCGGACCAGATCCAGCAGCGTCTCGCGCTCATCCGCATCGTCAATGCCGTACAGCGTCAACAGATCTCGGATGTCACGTTCCTTGAAACCCGTGCGCCCGAGCTCGAGCCGGCTGATCTTGGCGTGCGAACCCCGGATGTACTCGCCGGCCGCCTCGCGCGTGATCTGCGCCTGCTCCCGCAATTTGCGGAGCTGACCGCCGACCGCGATCCGAAGGGCCGTCGGACCGCGTTCGGCGACAAGCGATTCCACGCGGCCGATCCGAACGGGTTCTGCGATCATGAAATCTACTCCGATGCTCGACAATCACCGGCAGTGAAGGTCACAACCTCGTACACGGCAGTTGCCGAATACGTACCCGCTCGTCGCGAACCGACACCGCGCCGAGGCCAATGTTACCGTTCACCCTGCGAGATCGTCGAATTCCCCACTCTTTGCTCCGCGCAGGAATGCATCGATCTCTGGGCGCGTATAGACCAGTACCGCACCCTCGGGATCCCGGGAATTGCGGACGGCGACCAGACCATTCGCCATGTGGGCCACCTCTACGCAGTTTCCGCTCGGATTACTGAAGGTGCTCTTGCGCCAGGACAGGTCGGACGTACGACCAACACCTGCGGTCATTTCTGCCTCCTCGAATTGACGTGTGACGAACCGCCGCCCGGTGCGGCACCGCCGGTTCTTGCAGATGTTCACTCAGATGTTCTTGCATATGAACCGACACTCCGACGATAGCACGTCGGTTGCCGGAGATCGAGAGTTCGGCGCATCGAAACCGTAAGGGCGGCAACAATATCGATCTTGATATGTCAAGACGGAAGAGGTTGCGAATCCCGCAACGAATAACAACCGGACAGTCGGTTTTAGGCCGAAAAAACGACCCATAGAGCGCCAACGCCCCCCGGACAAGTACATTCGTCTGTGCAGATGTTCTTGCATTTGCATGCGACATCGTCATAAAATCTTCAACAACGACACGGCCGGACAACGCCGGACGGTTTAGGCCCCGCGCCACCATCACCACCGCAAATTCCCAGCGAACAGCTAGAGGCGTCCATGACCCATACGATTCGGCCCCCAGGCCTCCGCGAACCACACGGCGGCCCCGCATCATCCGGCGATTGCGGCAGTGAACCGTGGGATCTCACCTACGCTCGCGCCCGCACCATTCTGGGTGCGCACGACCGCCATGTCGGCTGCCGGCAGTGGATTGCGGCCGCGGCGTATCTGTCGGCCGGTCTCGACTACGAGTAACGCCGAACTCGACAGCCCCGCAGCACCGTACCCGTCGGTCAAGCCCGATCTACACGAAAGACATTCGGTAGCAACCGTTCCGACCGGGCACCGCGAACGCGGTTGCGTCCTACCATGTATGTGACGCACCATTCGCCCCGCGGAACGAGCTCACCATGATGATGTTGGCCGTGCACGAGGTCATCCTCGCCCAGATTTCGAACCCGACGCCGGAGACCCCGCCGTTGGCGAACAAGATCATGCAGCTGGTGCATTACTTCACGTGGTTCATGCTGCTGTCCGGGACCACCGCGATCATCTATGCCGGCGGCCGGTTCGCCTGGGAGAAGTGGAGCGGGAGCAGCCTCGACTCGCCGAAGATGGTGGCGGGCGCGCTGATCGGCGGCACGGTCGCCACCAGCGCCGGTACGCTCATGCAATCGATTATCGGACAACTCGGGCATTGAGGTAGGTGCGGGTGGCAGGGCGAAGGACCGACACCCGCGGCCGAATCCGTTCGGTGGCAATGGAGTTGTTCTCCGCGCAGGGGTATGACCAGACCTCGATCCGGCAGATAGCCGAGCGCCTGGGCATCACGAAAGCCGCGGTCTACTACCACTTCCCCGCAAAGGAGGACATCGTCGTCAGCCTCGCCGACGATCTGCGGGCCGGGGTCGACGAGATCCTCGCGTGGGCCGCGTCGGCGAATCTGCCACCGCGCGAGGCGGGCCGGGAGATCCTGCGGCGCTACGGCACGGTGATGCACGAGACCGGCCGCGATATG
The DNA here is from genome assembly GCF_018860155.1 of Nocardia albiluteola. Lineage (GTDB taxonomy): Bacteria > Actinomycetota > Actinomycetes > Mycobacteriales > Mycobacteriaceae > Nocardia > Nocardia albiluteola. The sequence goes on along the minus strand of NZ_JAHKNI010000003.1, from coordinate 9,228 downwards.
ACGCGCTTCATGTACGAGAACCAGGCAGCGTTCCGCCGGCTGGGCGTCGGCGCCGCGCTGCGCTACCAGTTCCGCCAGATCGCCGACGCCATCACCGCGCCGGACCGTGATCCGCTGGCGATTTTCCATGCGCGCCAGGCACTCGCGGCGATCTCCTGGAGCGTCGGCATGATGGGCGATGTCGAGCTGACCGACGAGCAATGCCGTGACGCGGCCGTCAAGATCGCCCTAGACATCTACGAATCCGCCCAGGCAACCCCCGAAACCGATGCTGAGGACCCAATTTCGCCTCGATAGCAAACTGGTCGCGTGTCTAACGCGGGCGTTTCGCGACATATGCCCCACAATGAGCACGCAAAGCTCGTCGGCTAGAGGGAAGTTCATGTATACGCGCAAGACCCTGATCTCGCTGTCCGCGTCCATACTCTGCGTTCCGATGCTCATCGCCGGGTGCTCGTCCGCCCATGCGACGAAATCCCCCGTCGCGGCCCACCAGCCCGGCCCCGGAGCCAAGACCGCCGCGTCCGTTCCGGTGGGTCCGGGCCCCTCGGGCACCTACACCGTGCAGGCCCAACCGGCCCCCGGCACATGCCATTACGGCAAGACCTCCGACGGCCAGCCGCTTCCCGACCCGAACTGCACTCCGGGTGCGACCAATCCGAAGGTCACCTCCGCCGATCAGGCCCAGACCATCTGCGCGAGCGGCTACACCTCCTCGATCCGCCCGCCCGCCAACATCACCGGCCGCGAGAAGGACGCCAACGCCAAGTCCTACGGCTTCACCGGCGCCATGCACGATGCCGAGTACGACCATCTGATCTCGCTCGAACTCGGCGGCGACCCCAACGATCCGCGAAACCTGTGGGTCGAACCGCCCTCGCCCGGCCACACACCCGGTGCGGGCCCGAACAACCCGAAGGACACCGTAGAGAATCAGCTGCACTCGCTGGTGTGTGCGGGCAAGGTCAATCTCACCGACGCCCAGAGCGCCATCGCCACCAACTGGACCACGGCGCTGGCCACCGTCGGCCACCCCGGCGGCAAGTAACTACTCGCGTATCCCCGTGACGAGGCTGACCCGCGCGGGCAACAGCCTCGCCTGCGGGCCGAGGCCGGCCGTCGAACGGCCGTGTGCGCGAAGATAATCGCCCACATAGGTCCGTTCGGCACGCCAGCCACGCTCGGCCAGCCAGGCCGCGACCTCCTGGCGCGGGTCGTTGTAGATCAGCTTGGTCCACTCCTCGCCGCCGGTGTCGTTGCTCTCGGGCGAATCCTCGATCGCCGCGAGGTCCTGCGGTGTCAGGGGATCCATCTGCTCGACCGCCACGCGGCTGCCGGCGGCGCTGAGCGCATCGAGGGCGGTGAACAGCTCGTCCTGGGCGGCGGGCTGCAGGTAGATCAGCAGGCCCTCGACCAGCCAGGCGGTCGGCGATGCGGGGTCGAATCCCTGCTCGCGCAATGCCTTCGGCCAGTCTTCGCGCAGGTCGGCCGCGACCTCGCGACGATCGGCCCGGGGCTTGTCGCCCTTGGCGGACAGGGTTTCGCGCTTGAATTCCAGCACCTGCGGTCGGTCCAGCTCATAGACGACCGTGCCGTCCGGCCAGTCCAGGCGATAGGCGCGCGCGTCCAGGCCCGCGGCCAGGATCACCACCTGCCTGATGCCCGCGGCCATCGCCGCGGCGAAATAGTCGTCGAAGTAGCGGGTGCGGGCGATCTGGAATTGCCGGAAGACCCGAGCGAATTCGGAGTCGGTGACCGGATTGCCCGAGTACGCGCCGTCGAGCATCGCGGCCCACTCCGGCCCCGCGGCCCGCACGAACACCTCGGCGAACGGATCGACGGCCAGCGGATCGGGCTCGCGCCCGGCGATCGCGCGGGCCATCGCGACGTACAGCGCGGTGGATCCGACGCCCGTGGTGATGCTCCAGGAATCTCCCTCGGTACGCATATCACCACGGTACCGATCATGATCGGTACGTGCGCGCCACCAGGGCCGATCGCAGGTACCACAGGCCCGAGGGCCGATTCGGATCGATGCCGGTCAGCTGCCCGACCCGCTTGAGCCGGTAATCGATGGTGTTGGTGTGCACGTGCAGCCCGCGCGCGGTGCGCTGGCGGTTGAGGTTGTTGGCGATGTGATGCTGCAGCGTGGTCATCAGGTCGGGGTGGTCGTCGAGGGGGTCCAGCAGCGAGCCGAGATGTTCGCGGCCCGGGCCCGGCCGGGTGAGCTGATATTCCAGGGCCAGATCGTCGAACCGGTACAGCCCGTCCAGGCAGTCCAGCCGATGCACGATGTCGAGCAGTTCGTGCGCGCGGTCAGCGGCGTCGGAGATCTCCTCGGCCCGTCCGTGCACCATCGCGGCCCGGATCGGCGCCTGGGCGGCGCGGCTGAGCCTGGCCAGCAGACCGTCGAGCGCGTCGTCGTCGATGGTGGACACGGGGATCAGCACCGTGCCGCCGTCCACGCTCAGCAGCGACAGCGCCGATTCCCCACAGCACGTGGCCAATTCGGCCTGCACCCGCCGAAGCTTGCGGCGCGCCACCACCTTCCCGTCCAGCCGCGGGTCGCGCTCCTGTTGATGTGGCGAAATCGATAGCGCCAGCACGTGATAGGACGGTGCGATCTCCAGACCGCATTCCCGGGCCATCGTCGCGGTGGAATGCCCGCCCAGCAGTGCGGAGGTGAGAGTGTGCACCGCGGTGTGATGCTCGCTCACCACCGCCCGGTACTCCTTCACATACGCGACCGACACCGTCGAGGTCAGGATGCCCAGAATCTCCAGCATCCGGCGCGTGGTGACCAGCACGGTCGGATAGTCCTCGGCGGTGGCCTGCGCGAACACCAGATCGAAGCCGATCTTGAAGCCCTCGTGGACCGCCAGGTGGATGGTGTCGATCGGAATGCCCTCGCGGGCCCATTCCGCCGCGGCCGCCTGCACCCGTTCGGTTTTCGCGGCGATGTCGCCGCCGTCGAGCATGCTGGTGGTGATCTCCACGCAGAGCCGGGTGATGGTGGCGACATCGCCGTGCAGCACGTCGTCCGGCAGCGTGCCGCAGGGCGCGACGTTGGCGATGAAGTGGTCGACCATCCGGCGCGAGAGGGCCCAGACATCCTGCAGCGGCTGGGAAGCCGGACGGCCGGAGACGATCAGATCGGGGGCCGGGGGCGTGACGGACATGGTGGCTCCTTCCGCGCTCGCCGTGGTAGCGCGCACCGATTACGGTATCCCGCAATGCTTCCCATATCCGGTGCCATCGGATTGCCTTGTGGCCGGGGAATATCCCCCGCCGCGGATGTTGTGACGGATCACAAGGCGCGGCGGGACGCGCAAGAGCCGTTCCACCGGATAGCTCCCGCCCACAGGATCCAGACGGAACTCCCGGTCCGTAGGGCGGAACCGGGATGGTGCGCTCCCGGCGCCCCGGGCGAGCGGCTTCACTGCGCCGGAGGCAGCGGGCTCGGCGTGAAGAATTCCTCGAGCGGCGTGGGCCCGGTGTAGCGGCGACAGTTGCAACCGACCCATTCCTTCATACCGTGACCATTCTTCCGAAAGATCTCGGCGTGGCAGGCGCCGCTGTCGCGATCGTGCAGCGCCAAGTCGTGTCCGCAGCCGCACGGCGCGGGCAGGGAGGCGGTCTTCGGGGCTCGGCGGCCCAGCCGGCCGCCGAGCCATCCGACGCCGACGAGTGCGGCGCCGACGGTGAGGGTGATGGGATCGAACATGGTTCTAGTATATTTATACGTATACCGAAGTCGATAGGGGTTCGCCCTGATCCGTCCCCCGAGCGCAATCGACGTCTCGAGCCCTGCGGGGATGTGGCGGAGGTGCACGCATGCGCCGGCTATTGCCCACTCTCGTAGCTGTGCATCGTCGCTGAGCTGGCTGTGACAGCCTGATTTGGCCCCGGTGTGACGGTCTGATGTGGCCCCGGTTGCGGCGCGCCGGGCTGGTTGTGACGGTTTGATTTGGGATCTGACCCACTTTCCGTGACGAAAGGTGTTGTGCTGCAGCGCAGCGGGTCTGCGGTGTCATCGTTGTGCGGCTGTGAGGAGCACGCGTTTGCGGAGCAGTGGAAGCCCGGCGGTGACCGCGTCCAGGTCGGACTCGAGCCCAATGGCGAAGGAGGTCAGGCCGGGCAGCTCATCAGCCCGGACAGCGGCGATCCAGCTTAAGTAGCCGATTATGTGATGGTTCGTCTGCATCACACGAAGCGTCGGCGCGCGCGTTGGGTGACTCGGGAGCTACCGCGAGGCTGGGGGCAGGAGCCGGCCGCTGAGGACGGGACGGTTGGTCGGGTGATGAGGCGGCCGTCCTCGGCGTATTGGAACACCGCTCCCGGTTTCATGTTGGTGTGCAGCTCCAGTGCCGCGGTTCCGATCGAGGCGCGCAGCACCAGTCCTCGATCATAAATGGATTTCCAACTGCCGTGCTCCCACGCCCATGCCCAGCTTCGGTAATGCCCTGCGCTGACCACATATCCGTCGAATGTGTAGAGATGGCCGCCCAGCTCGTAGTGGAAGTCATCCGGCCCGCGCTCCGCCACGGTGTTTTGGTCGACGCCCATCCGATCCAATAGCTCCCGGGCGCTGATCTGACGCGCGAAGGTGAGGCCGACCAGCGGCAGATCCCTGCCGTACCAGCCACTCCGGCGGACAAGCCGGTTCCACGCGCCGGGCTATTGCGGGACTCGATGGAAGTTCAACGTCCGGAAATGCCGGATACCGCGCTGACCGAACCGGCCAGCGCGAGGCGACGCCGGCCGGAACTTGGTGCGCCGCAGAACGTCCGCTACTGCCGATGAGCGTCTCTCGGCGAGCTCAAATCCCCTCGGGCCGGTCTTCTCTGATCAAGACTCCTGTCACGGAGTCGTAGAACCCCTCCCGTCGCGTGTGCGGTAGGGGAACCTCGGCCAACTTTCCGTCGTAGATCATCCACAGCCCGAAGCAGTCGTCCTCTTCATCATGGACGAGCACCTGCACTGACTCCGGACGCGGCCACGGTAGCGCTTCGAGATACGACAGCAGCTCGCCCCAGGTGTTTCGGTAGAACTGGATCACCCAGGCGTAGCACTCGGCCGAACGATACTGAAAACCTGCGCCCGAGAACTTGGCGTCGTCGATTGCGACGAAGGTCTGATGCCATGGCCGGGAATCATCAGTGTGTTCTAGGTGCTCCATGACCTCCTCGGCCCCGCGTGCCAAGACAATAACCTCAGCGAATCTACTCATCGGACAACAGCCTTCCTGTACGACTGCGTATCCCAGTCACCCGCAAACCGTAAAGGCACACGATTGCGAGCACGAAGGAATATCCGCACATGCCGCATGGTGCGCGTTCAGCCGGCAGCTCCTGATCGCTTGCCCGACAGCGCTTCCCAGCGCCGAGCCCGGAACGCGCCCTTGCCGAGGGTCGCGCACTCTATGCCGCGGATGGTCAGCCCGGACGGCGTGGCAGACACCGCCTAGGGCAGCACGCCATTCTGTTCGGTCGTTCGGGTCGCTCGGCGGTTCCGCCGGAGGTAGAGCGCGGTCGCCGCGGCGCCCAGGCACAGGGCGGCGGCGCTGAGCCCGAGCGACCAGTGGACGCCGACGGCCGCCCCGACCAGCCCGACGGTGAAGCCGCTGCCCGCGCGCAGTCCACTGGAGGACACGCCGTAGAGCCCGATCACCCGGCCCCGGTCGGCGGCCGGGGCCAGCAACTGCACGACGGTCTGCCCGATCGACATCGATGCCAGGTTCGCCACCCCGCCGACCACCAGCATCACGACCGCGAGCGGATAGCTGGCGGTGGCGGCGAAGCACAGACTCGTCAGTCCGTAGACCGCCGTGCTGACGACGGCGGCCTTGACCGTCGGTCTGATGCGGCCGGTCGCTTCGAGCAGCATCCCGCCGACGACCCCGCCGATCCCGTTGGCGAACAGCAGCACGCCGTAGGTCAGTCCGGCATCGCCCGCACCGAGGTCGTGCGCGAAGATCGGCATGGACGTCTGCATCGACGCGCCGACGAAGAACGAGCCGAGCCCGGCGAGCACGATCATGCTGACCAGCGTCCGGTTCGACCGAACCTCGCGGAACACGCGCAGCGAATCGAGTACGCCGACCCGCGGTCGCGCCGCGCCGCCGTCGCGGGTATGGCCGGTGAACCTGGTCCGGAACAGGAAGAGCGTAAGCGGCAGGTAGAACACGATATTGGCGAAGATGCCCGCGGTCGGGCCGAGCCCGAGCAGCAGCGCCGAGCCGACCACTGGGCCGAACAGGATGCCGAGGCTGCGGAAGGTGGCATTGAGCCGGACCGCGCTGGGCAGCTCCCGGTGCCCGACGAAGTCGTGCAGCATCAGCTGCTCCCCCGGAGCCCACAGCGACCCGGCGCAGCCGTGCAGGACGAGCAGAACGCACGCCTCCCAAACCCGCAGCGAGCCGGTGAGGAACAGCACGCCCCAAGCCGCGGAGACGGCCATGAACAGCACCTGCGCCGCTTGGATGAGGCGACGGCAGTCATGGCGGTCCGCGAGCGATCCGAAGTAGACGGAGAACAACAGGAACGGTACCCAGTGGCTGATGACCTCGAACCCGGCCAGCGCCGGTGAGTGGAACTTCTGCCAGAGCACCCAGTAGGTGATGACGTGCTCGATGTTGTCGGCCATCATCGCCAGCGCGGCGCCGAACAGATACGGCCGACAGTCGCGGTTACGTAGGGCCGCGAACTTACGGACCGGGGCGGGGCCCGTTGCGTCGGGAGCGGATTCGAGGACGTGGGTGGCGACCCCGCAGGCGTTGCACATGGTTGCGCTTTCTCTTCAGGGGACGGGGGTCACTCGTGCATGGCGATGCCGTCGGCGTCGGTCATTCCGCTAGAGTAGACGCAACGTTGCGTTGCGTACAGGCCTGAGCACGCTGCACTCCCGTACGCACAGAGGAGGACCCGAATGGCAAGCGACACCGCGCACCACGGAAACCGGCACCGGCGCAGTGAGCAAGCCCGCCGCGCGGTGCTCCACGCGACCGACGACCTACTGGTCGAGCGCGGATTCGCCGGGCTCACGATCGAGGGGATCGCAGCCAGGGCCGGCGTCGCCAAGCAGACCATTTACCGCTGGTGGCCGTCCAAGACCGAGATCCTGATGGACACCTTCACCGACGACGCCGCCCAGCACCTCACGCCGCCCGACAGCGGCGACCTCGGCGAAGACCTGCGGACCCACCTGCGGAACCTCGCCGAATTCCTGACGACGTCGGACGCCGGGGCCGTCTTCCGCGCCCTCGCCGGACAGGCGCAGCACGACCCGGAGGTCGCGACCAGGCTGCGCACGGACCATCTCGGCAGCCAGCGCGATCGCGAGCGCCTACCGCTGCAGCGCGCCCGCGACCGCGGCGAGCTGCCGCCGGAAACCGATATCGACTTCCTGACGGACCAGCTCGTCGGCCCGATCTACTACCGCGCCCTGGTCACCGGTGAACCCGTCCCGAAGGAGTACACCGACCGGCTCGTCGCCCAGATACTGCGCTAGTGCAAGTCTCCCAATCGGTCTTCGCTGCTTGTGCCCGATAGGTCGCTGTGCCGGGCATCATGTTCGCCGTGGCGATGGCGGTCGGTGATCGGTATCAGGTTCTGACGGCGTAACCTCGCCAACAATCGCCTTGTCGCGGAGGGAATGCTGTTCCGGTTGCGGACCGGGGTGCCCTAATACCGCGAGTTCGCTGCTGGATCGGTGAGATCCGCTGCGGCGTTGGATGTCCGGAAATGCCGCCGCGACCATCCACACCCTCGCCGCCGCGGCCACTTCAGGTTGACATAGCCACCGAGCTGGATCAATTGCCGCAGTACCCACTCGCCGTCATGATGCGGAGGAATCGCGAGCCGATCGGCTTCCTTCTCCGTGTGCGCGCGACCCTACCGGCTCATTGGAGATGCACGCATGCGCCGCCCATCGCCCACTCTCGTAGCTGAGCATCGTCGCTGAGCTGGATCAATTGCCGCAGTACCCACTCGCCGTAGTGATTCCGGGCATCGCGGAGCCGATCGGGGGCGTTCGCCGTCTGCGCGCGCAGTGCGGCGATCAGCTCGTCGACGACGGTGTCGATATCCGTGCCCGCGGCGGCGATGGGGAGCCCGCGCACGGTCGCCGACCAGGAGCCGTTCTCGCGCGCGACCTCCACCGGGGAGGGACACAGCGCGGTGAGGGCGGTGCGCAGAAATTCGGCGTCGACGAGCGCCATTCGTCCCGCGCCGGATCTGACGGTCGCGGCGCTCGCTGCCGCAGCGACGTCCGGCATGGGTTCCAACCGGGCCGCGACCGAGTCATCATCGTTACTCGAGGACATAGTTTCTCCAATCATGTTGTCTTGCAGGTACTTCGGCCAGCAGGACCGACGACTCGCTGATCGGTGCCGCGGCCAGGCTCGCCCGCCAGCGCATGCTGTCGGCCGCCTCTTGTGCCACAACCCCTCCTGGAACCTCTGGTGCGCTGGAACCTCACGAGGCAGCGATATCCGGCCAGGAGTGTCGAGGTGCCCCTGCGCATCCGGACCGGACACTTATTCGCCGCACGGTTCGCTGCGTCCTGAGCTCGGCCGCCGACGGCTTCGACCTGCACAGTTCCGCTATCAGTCACCCATACCGCTCGAGTAGCACTGCGGTGCAACCAGTTCCGACCAGTACTCGCGGCGAATCGCGTCCCACAGCGGCGACAGGCCGGGGAATCGTTCCCGGGCCTCGGCCAGATCCGGGGCGGCGGTGACGAATTCGGTGTGTAGCAGCGGCGGCTGCGCACTGCCGTCCGCCCGGGCCACCTCCATGATTCGCGCACTCCAGTGCACCAATCGCCACGCGGCCACCCATCCCCCGGCCTCGGTCCGGCGCTCGCCCGCGCCCGCCGTCACGACCGGTTCCCTTCGGGGACAACGCGGTTCGGATCGGGCGACGTGAAGACCCGTGCCCAGGTCGTCGCCGGGCAGACGGTCTCCAGGTCGAAGGCCTCGCAGACCCGCGCGGGCCGGTCGTCCACCGCGGCCAGATCGAATACCACGATCGCGGCCGCGTCCAGGGCCGCCGCCAGGCCGAGCGCGTAGCCGATCGGATCCGGGGCGTCGTCCGGAGGGCGGTTGGGTCGACCACAGGCGCGGTGGTCGAGTTGCCTCGACTCCGTTTCCTGTGGCCGCCCGCCGAACCGGACGTGCGAGTTTCCCCGCATCCGGCTCTCCATGGATTTCATGCCAGTGCTCCTGTG
>NZ_JAHKNI010000029.1 GCF_018860155.1 Nocardia albiluteola | reverse complement strand
GAAACAGCAGCGGATCCGGCAGCGGATCCGGCAGCGGATCCGGCTCCGGAAGCAGCAGCGGCAGCAGCAGTGGCTCCGGAAGCAGCAGTGGCTCCGGAAGCAGCAGCGGAGGCGGAGGCGGAGGCGGAGGCGGCGGAGGCGGAGGAAGCAGCAGCAGCGGAGGCAGCGGCGGAGGCGGAGGCGGCGGAAGCACCAGCGGCAAAGGCAGCGGATCCGGCGGCGGAGGCGGCGGCAGCGGCAGCGGATCCGGCAGCGACAGCACCGGAGGCGGCAGCCACGGCACCGGCAGCGGCTCCGGAGGCTCCCACGGTTCCGGCTCCGGATCCGGCAGCAGTTCCAGCAGCATGAGCAACCCGTTCAGCCTCAGCCCACTCGCCAGCGGCGCCAGCGGAATGGACGCCTCGAGCCTGCTCAACCTGTTCTCCGAAGCGCTGCAGCTTCTCTCGTCGGGCATACCGATGCTGCAGCAGCTCGGCATGCAGCTCGCCAGCAGCCTCGGGCCCGGCTTGCAGTCGCTGGCGTCGGCGGTCCAGAACGGGGTTATGACCGTGAAACAGGCGATGGCCGACGCCACCGCCCACGTCGGCACCGAACTCGACCAGTTCCGGCACCAGTTCGACCACGGCCCCTCGGGACCGAAGATCCTGGATCTGGATCTGTCGCTGACTCCCCGTGCGGGCGTGGCCAATTGGGGACCGCAGGGCTACCTGCCCGGGGTGGTCCCGAACCTCACGATCGACACGGGCGGTCCGGCCGTCGTCGACGATCAGCCCGCCGCCTCCGGCGTCACCGCACAGGGAGAGCAGTAAGTGGAACGCACCTGGCAGCTCACCGGCCTGGAGTATCTGGTGCTGCGCGAACGCCTGCTCGGCCGCCCGAACAGCTGGCCGTTCCGGACGGTCACCACCATCACCAGCGCCTGGGACTACCAGTTCGCGAAAGCACGCCTCTGGGGTGAGCTACAGGCGAGGTGGGACGCCGAGCTGGCCGAGGTGCTGAAGGCCTCGTTGGATCCCGACCTCCGGCTCATCGCACAGGTCTTCGGCACCCGGGACAACAACGCCACCCGGGATCTGCTGACGGCCAAGCGATTCGGCGACCGTGCTGTGGTGATCCAGGGCTTCAACCCCACCTCCCTCTACAGCCACGACCGCCTCGAGATCACCCTCTGCGACGCCGCGGCGATGTCCCGGGTCCTGGTCGACCGGCTGCCGCCGATGACGCCGGGCTCGCAGCCCCGGGTGACGCTGCTCAGCTACGACAAGGAGGAGAGCGTCGATCACTGGACCCGTGGCAACAGCGGCTTCTACGACGACGGCGACACCGTCGACACGCAGAGCCGGCACTGGCAGGCAGCGCCGAAGTCGCGCGTGGGCAGCATCCAGATCACCCAGGGCCAGTCCAGGTTCGGCCCGCGCGGCAAGGTCACCAAGCACATCTTCTGGGAGGAACACCACGGTGACGGCTGCTACGTCATCGACCTCGAGCCACCGATCGCGGCCGTCGCCGCCGGCAGCGAGCAACTGCGCGCCGGCATCGACGCACAATGCGCCGAGCTGCTGATCGTGGGGCAGGACGAGTCTCGGCAGGGTTCCGCCCGCGAGAGCGTCTACGACAAATGGTGAATGCACGCAGCCGATTCGGACGCCGGCGCGCCGGCACACTTCGGGAGGCACAGTGGTGCGGCACAACACCCGGCTGATCGCCGATACCGCCGAGGTCCTGGACGGCATCCACGAGGTCATCACGAGCCTGGCCGACGCCCGCGCCCGCTGTCGGGCCCTCACCGTCACCGCGACCGCCGAGCGCGGAAGTATCACCGTCATGGCCGACGGCTCCGGCGCGCTCGCCGGCATCGAATTCGCCTACGACACCGAACAACTCGGCTACACCCGCCTCGCGCGCTCCACCGTGCAGGCCGCCCAGGCGGCCGGTGCGGAGGTTCGGCGCCGCGCTGACGCGATCATGACGCCGCTGCGCGAGCGGCTCGAGCGCCTACCCGGTCCCGCCGAGGTGATCCACGGACTGCCCGCGCGGGGCGCCATCCCCCCGCCCCCGCCCGCGCTCCTGACCCCACCCGGCGCTCGCGATCCAGCGCCCGGAACCGATGGCGCACGGCCGCATCCGGCCCTCGACACATCCTGCGGACCGGCCGGGCCGGCAGCCGACCTCGTCCGCCTGCAGCAGGCGCGCACGGTGCTGGTGGCGACCGGCACCGCCGAGCAGCGCCGCGTGGCGGTGACGGTGAACGCGGACTGCCTCATCGTGGATATCCAATTCTCCTCCGGCATCGCCGATCTGGACCACGACGACATCGCCGAGGCAATCCTCGCGGCGTCTCGCGCGGCGGTGGCCGAGGTGGCACGACGGGTGCAGGCACTGTTCGCGCCGGTCACCTACGACCGATCCGGATTCCCCGGCGTCGCCGAGACATTGGCGGGACTGGAGAACCTCCGTGATCAGTTGCGCTGAGCGGCAATGCGAGCCCTTACCCAGAAATCACTGCTAGCACGGGAGTACCACGGTGGCACCGAATCCCTACGTCTTGGACTTCACGAGCTGGTCCGGCCTGACCGGTAGCAACGACCTCATGCTCGAATCCGGCACCGCGGAGAAGTGCGCGCAACACGTCGCGGATCTGCTCGACGCCGTCGTGGGCGTGCACACCTGGATTCTGGGCAATTACGCCCAGGCCAGCCCGCCGATCAGTCTGACGACCTCCGGGGCGAATCTGTCGATGGTGTACCAGCAGAAGATCGCCCTCGAGATGCCGCAGCGGCTGGTGCAGCACCGCAACATCCTCACCGATATGGGCAACACCTTCATCTCGGCCGGAAAGTTGTACGACACCACCGAACACAACAACACGACGAATTTCGACAGCATCTCCTTCGACGCCGGCTCGGGCACCGCACCGACCGGATCGCCGGAGCCGCAGACGATTCCGAACTATACGACCAGCTTCCATGCCAAGCACGGCACGAGCTACTACCCGTGGACCTTCGGCGGCCCCGAAAGCGGATCACAGCTGGCCTGGGGCGACTTCTGGCGGATCGGGCACTCCATCGACGCGCAGAAGGTGGCGAATGCCGGGGGCATCTGGTTCTGGCTCTCGAACCAGCTCGGCACCGGCTTCACGACGCTGCGCGAGCGCATCTCGGCCGTGTCGGATCAATGGACCGGGCAGGGGGCGCAGGCCGCCATCCAGGCCACCTCGCAGTACGTGTACGCCTCCCAGCAGCTCACCGGCGATATGAACCTGCTCGGCAAGAATCTGCTGTTCACCTCCGGCTGGCTGGCGAAGACCCAGGCCACGTCCACCCCGCCGACGCCCGCGCCCGAGATGTACGCCGGCGGGGACCCCGCCTTGATCCAGCAGGCGCTGAGCATCATGCAGAGCAACTTCACCACCTACTACACCGATAATTTCCCCACCACGAGCGGCAGCATCGTCATCCTGCCGCCGCCCACGATCGTGGCCCCGGCCGGCGACACGAACACGAACACGAACACGCCGGACACTTCCGACCACAACAGCAACGCGGGCGACAACAGCAACTCGAACAACTCCGACACCTCGACGGGCGACACGAACGACACCTCGAATTCCGGATCCTCCGCCGGCGACGGATCCACCGATCACGGCGGCGGGAACTACGACGGCTCCACCGGCAGCAACGCCGGCGGCAACACCGGCGGCTCCACGTACGACCCGGCCACCGGGGAGACGAATTCCACCAATACCTCTCCCCCGCTACCGGAAACAACGAAAGACCTCCTGACGAATCCGCTCGGTACGACGCCGTCGTCCGGCGTCATCCCGCCGATCGTGTCGCTGCGCTCTCTCGGCCCGACCGGCGGTCCCGGCACGCTGGGCGGCACCGGCCTCGGCAAGGGATCGGGCCGTGGCCTGATCGCCGCCGAGGAGGAACTCGAGCGCGAGGAGTCCAAACTGTTCCCCCGGTCGGTGCTGCCGCCCGAGGAGAAGCTGCCCAGGGCCGGCCTGCTGGAGGAGGAGGGCCGTGAACCCGGGTTCCCGATCGGCAGCGGGCGCGGCAGCAAGGACGAGGAGAAGGAGCGCAAGCGCCTGGACATCCTCGACTCCACCGAACATCTCGACGAAGCGATGGGCACGCTGGGGCGCATCGTGCGGCCGGTGCTCGACCGATGAGCGAGTCCTGGTCACTGACGGATGTTGAGCTGATCGTGTTGTGGGACAGTCTGTTCGGGGAGGGGCTGCCCACACCGCTGTTCGCGTTGCAGCGCGGATCGAACGTCGACGACTGGGCGGTGCTCGCCGCCGGCGCCCGCGCCGCGTTGCGCGCCCGCGACGACGGCGCGCTGTACGACGCGCTGACCCGGGTGGCGCGGGCCGACGCCCTGGTCCGCCTGCACGCCATCGATCCGGCGGACCACGAGGATCCACTGACCCGGCTGCGTGTGCTGGGCGCCCGCCAGGGTGCGATGGCTGTGCTGATCCATCAGCTGCCCGGCGAAACCGTCTGGCACAGCGGCGGATTCACAATCACTATGGGCGAGGCGGAACGCCTGGCCGGGGCGATGGCCGGCACGCTGCCGCCGTGCCCGGCCGCGAGCGGACCGGAGATCCCGCTCGTGTCCCGGCGGTCCGGCCGGGCCGACCACCGGCACGGCCACTCCCCCGCTCGGGCCGACTATCTGGATGCCGAGCGGCGCAGCACGGCCTGGCTGGCGCATCCGGCCGACCGCGCCGGCGCCTTCGAAATCGTCCAGGGCAGTTCGATCTTCGGTCCGCGCGGAATCATCCCACACCGCGTCTCCTGGCGCGATATGCGCGGTGTCGGCCGTTACGCCGTCGCCGAGAGCGCCGAACCTGTCGCGGTGCCGGCGGACCGCCATCGGCTCGCGGCCATGATCGACGCCGAGATCGCGAAGGTACTACAGACACTGGAGGACGAGCGCTGTGCCTGAATCATCCTGTGCCGCCGCATCATCGTGGGATTCGGACCCCGGCGGCGCGGCCGCGGCGTTGCGCGCCGTCCTGCACGACGGCGTCTACCTCGGCGGCGAGGATCCCGCCGACGACGTGGATCCGTCGGATGCCTCCGACGCCCCGGACGGCGCATCGACCGAAATGCCCGCCGCCGCCCGCACCGAGGACGAGCCCGGCTTCGCCACCTACTCCGTCGGCCGGGCCTGCCTGCGGAACGGCGGGATCCAGCTCACCGCAACCGATTCCGCGATCCCCCTCACCCTCGATGTCACCGCCGACCAGCTTCGGCGCGAACCCCGGGACCTCGGCGACGATCTGTTGCGGCTGTGCCGCCTGGCCGCGGGCCGCGCCGGGTTGGCACGCCGCTCCTACCTGACCGAGATCGGCATCCCGGCACACGCGGTCGAGCTGCTCGGCCTGCCCACACGGACCGAGGTGGAACGCATGGAACTGGCCGACGAGGCCGTACACGAGTACGAGCCCCGAAGCCTGATGGAATCGGACGGGAGCATCTGGTGACGACCGGCGACTTCGCCGCGCTCGAGGAGTCCGCCCGTACCCGGCTCGAGCGCATGCGGCGGCTGTCCGACGATCTGGCCGCCCTCGAGATCCGGCACACCGGCGCCGGCGGGGCGGTCACCGTCATCGTGGACGGGTCGGCCCGGCTGCTGGACATCCAGCTGTCCGTGGACATTTCGCGGCTCTCGCCGGCCGAGTTCGGCCGCGCGGTGATCGACACCGCCGCGGCCGCCGCCCACCGGGCCCTGGCCCGGCGCGGCGCGCTGATCGGCGAATTCAACGAACAGGTGAACAGTTGAATTTCGCCGCTCCGAGCGGTTGCCCAACACGGCCCGCTCTCTAGCATTCATCGCAAAACCCCTGCGTAGCAGTCATATCGCAGATCACGAGGAGCACACCATGGCAGACATTCTCCATGTACGGCCCGGCACTTTCCGGCAGTACGGCGACATCTCCCAGACCATGGCCGTGACGGTCGGCGCTGTCGGGGCGATCGATCAGGCCGCCAGCGTCGCGGCCGCGGTGCCGGTATTCGGACTGATCGGGCAGGAATTCCTGGCCAGTTTCGCCTACGCGCAGGCCAATCACTGTGCGGCCATTGCGGATCTGGTCGACAACTTCACCACCACCGCGACCGCCGCCCACGCGTCCGCGGCGCTCTACGAGCAGCACGAGCAGCACAGCGTGGACACCTTCGCCGCGACGACGCGGATCGCCGGACAATGACTCCGGTCGCCGAACCCCTGGTGGCGCCGTTGCATCCGACCGTCCTGGACGCGCTGCACCACACTCCGGCCGCGCCGCTGGCGGGCCTGCCGGCCGCGCAGGTGCTGGCCGGAATGGGACTGCCCGCGCTGCCGGCGGTGCCCGCCGCGCTACCCGTGCTCCCGGGCGCGCCGATGCTGCCGCCGTTGGATCCGGCCGCACTGGTCAGGCCCATCACCGACCTGTTCGGCGGATTCGGCGACGGCCGGCTCGGCGCGGGCGGCGCGCTCAACCCACAGACCCTGCTGCAGCACGTGATGCAGGCCATCGAGACCGCGACACAGTGGGCCGGACAAGGCATCTCGCTGCTGCAGACGATGCAGAGCGCCGGTACAGCCGCCGCGACCACCTCGGCGATCTCCGCCCAGGGCACCTCGGCGGAGATCTCGGATCAGGCGCTGCAGATGCACACCACCATGGGTATGGCGGCCGGCACGGTCGCACTCGGCTATGCCCAGATGGCCGCGGTGGCAGCGAAATTCGCGCTCACCGCCGCCGCGCTGGGGCCCACCCTGATCACCCCGCCGGGCCAGGCGGCGCTGCTGGCCACCGCCCTGGAAACCGGCGCCGAGGCCACCGCGGTCACCGTGAAGACCAAGGGACATCTGGCCGTTCACTCCGCGAACATGGCCCGGTGCGGCACCCGCGTGAAACCCACCTGCAAGCCGAAGCTCAGCGCGGTGCAGACCAGTAAACTCGCGACGAAGACCCCCACCGCGAGTGGCTCCGGCGCCTCCGGCTCGCAAACCCAGCTGCCGCAGCTGCTTTCGACGCTGCAGGGCGTCATCGGTCCGCTACAGACCGCCGCCCGGCAGGTCGGCGGGCAACTGGCGCCGGGCATACCGAGCGTCGCGATCAGCCATGCGAAGATGCCCGCGGCCGCGCCGCTGTTCGGCCTCGGCGGATTCAACAGCCCGGCAACGAATATCGCCGCCTCCGAGCCCCTGACCCAGTGGCAGCAGGAGAGCGTCGTGACGATGACGACGGCCGAATCGTCGGAATTCACCACGATGCCGCTCGGTGGCGTCGCTACGACCGCCGAGGAGGAGATGCTGCCACCCTTGGTCCCCGGCGCCGGCATCGCACCCGGCGGAGGCCGGGGCGGCACTGCCGCCACCCCCGAATCGCTGGTCACCGGGCGTCACGGCGACGAACTCGTCGGCGAGGCGCCCGACGACGTGGCCGCCCCCGTCATCGGCGCCCTCGCCACCGCCGGCAACCCCGACACCCCGTTCAGTCTCTAGAGGAGAAACTATGAGCCGCATCGCTTTCGACCACGGACTGGCCCGGATCGCGGCCGGCCGGCTGGACAACCTCGCCGATGTGCTCGAGGGCCGGATGACCGATTCGGCTCACACCCTGCACCCGGCGGCCGGGGGCCTGGACCCGGTCTCCACCCGCACCGCGCAAACCCTCGGAGTAGTCGGCGTGTCGTTCCGGGACTCGTACCTGAGCGGCGTGCACGAGCTGCGCAAGATCGCCGCGAACCTGCGCACCCACGCCGACACCCACGAGAACACCGACGGTGATGCCGCCGGTCTGTTCGGCCCCCTGATGTGAGCCTCGCGCCCGCGGAGTCGCCGCCGTCGCGAGAGAAGGAGTAACACGATGGTCGAACCATCGCATCCGGGGTTCACCGGCACCGTGTGGGATGCCGTCCCGGCCGGGCAATTGGCCCACGAGCTGACCGCGGGTCCCGGCGCGGCCCCCGTGGCCGAGACCGGCCTGACCTACGGCGCGTTCGGCGCCGGACTCGGCGAGGCCGCCGCGGAGTATCGCGCCATCCTGTCCGTCGTCGGCGACGCCTGGGGCTCGGAATCCAGTAGGGACGGCCTCGCGCAGCTCGCACAGCTGGCCGACTGGCTGGATCGGCTCGGCGTCGCGGCCCGCCAGAACGCCGAGACCGCGCTGCATCAGGCGACCTCCTACGAGAACGCCGAGCTGGCCATGCCGCCCGTCGCCGAGGTCGCCGAGGCCGAACGCATCGCGCGGACCATGGTGCAGGGCACCCCGCTCGGGGCGCCGCTGGCCGGGCTGCTGGATACTGCCGAACAGCAACTCGACGAGCTGCGCGCGCAGGCCGCGCAGGTGATGCGCACCTACGAGGCGGCCAGCGAGAAGATGGCGCACCCGTGGGAACAGCAGCGCGCGCCGCTGGTCTCCGACGGCGCGAGCCTGATCGCGGAGAATTCGCCGGGCCGCGCCCCGCAACAGCAGGCGCCGCAAGGTCCGCCGGAGAATGCCGCGACGGTCGCGCAACCCACGCTGCAACTGCAGGCGCCGCAGGTGGATCTGTCCGCGACGATCACCCCGACCGTGCCCGTCGGCGTCGACAGCCTGCTGGTGACGCCGGTCGCCTCGCCGCCACCCGTTCTGTCCCAGGTGACCGGGATCGCGCAGCCCACCCCGATGGTTCAGCCCCTGACCGCGGTGCCTCCGCCGCTGCCGGCACCGAATGCCGTAAAGCACGACACCGTCACGGCGGCAACGACTTCGGACGCCGTCGACGAAGCACCGTCTGCCGGAGCCGTCGACTTCACAGACCTGGGCGAGGGCATCGCGATCGTCGCCGCCCCAGCCGTCCTGGGCCGGGGCGCGGCGCCGGACACCCGGCAGCTCCCCGTTGCCGCACCGCCGGGGGCATGATGCGCACCCCCATCTCCGCATCGGAGGCCGATCACCGATGACAACGCTCACCAGCGACGGCATGCTCGCCGTCGCCGCGTCGCTCGGCGTGCAAACCCTCCCCACCGTGCTGGCCCTGCGGCCCCGGCACACCGACCACGAGGAATTCGCCGCCGCGCGCGCGGCCACCGCGACCGCGCTGTGCGAGCGCGGCGTGCTCGATGCGGGCGGGGACGTCCTGGACGACGAACTCACCACGGCCCTGTTCACGCTGGCCCGCCCGGATCGCCAGCTGGTGATGCGAATTCGCCGCGACGACACCGTGACTCGGCTCTGCCTGGCCCGCCGCGGCCTCGACCACGCCCTGGCCGTTCGGACCGCCGACGACCTGGACGTGCGCGCCGTCTGGGGCGACGACGTCCCCGCGACGCTGGCCCGCCCGCTGCTGACGGTTCTGGGTCCCTGCCCGCCCGCGGACCTCCTGCCGTTCAGCGTGCCGACCGCCGAGCTCCAGGAACGTTTCGACGCGACCGATTTCAGCTATGCCGACGCCGCCTACCGCCTCGGCATGCCCGAATCCGACGCCGTGACGCTCGGATTGGCGCTGCGTGAGTGCCGGTCGGTCGCCGAACTGGTCTGTTACAGCCACGGCGAGGCCCGCCCGGTTCGCGCGGGCGCGAGCGCCGCGATCTACGACACGCCTGCCGGACGGATCATCGGAAGCGGCAGTGTCGCCGCCGACGGACGGGCCTGGACCACCCTCGCCCCGGGCGGTGACGGGCGCCTCGCGCAGGCGATCGCCGCGCTGATCGAGGCGCTGCCGGAGGGCAGGTGGATGCCTTAGAGCGTCGTATCCGGGAGATTCCCCATCCGAAATTCGAACACGAGAAAGTGAGCTGCGACCATGGTCGTACAGAATGATTCCGGCGCGTCCGCACAGGCCCAGCAGAACATGGGCAACTCGGTGGACGCCCTGCGCGCCAAGATCGCCAAGATTACCCAGGCCGTCGATGCGGCAAAGACCGGCTGGCAGGGTTCCGCGTTCAAGGCGTGCGCGAATGCCGCCGACGCCTGGGACGCCAAGGCCAAGAAACTCAACAGCACCCTGGACGAAATCACGGGCGAGGTCGGCAAGGGCAACCAGTCCTACACCGGCCTGGAGGGTGACAACGAACAGCAATTCAACCAGCTGGTGAATACCGACGCCCCGAGCGCGGCGTCTTCATGGACCTCGCTGCGGGCCTGACGCACGAGCCTCCCAACCGACCTCGACACGAAGGATTCGATATGTCGTCCGATTTCATGAAATACGAGGAAGGGGTCCTGCAGGACCTTTCCGATCAGCTCAGCCAATTCGCGAAGGATCTCGGTAGCGAGTCGACCGATTTCCACACCCACGCCAAGGCCCTGGCGGCCGCGTGGGAAGGCAACGCTGGTCTGGCCGCGTTCCAGAATTCGGTGAAGAAGTGGGATACCCAGTTCGGCCCGGAGGGTGACACCAGCAAGGACACCGCGATCGGGCTGCTGAACACGCTGTCCCAGTCGGTAAGCCAGGCACTGCAGAACGCGAAGGCCGCCGACAACGGTGTGAAGAACGCGTTCTCCGCGTACGAGTAGTCCGGTTCCGGTGCAGGGCCCGGCACAGCGTGGTGCCGGGCCCTGCGGCGTGCGCGGGGGCCGCCCGGGATCAGCTCGGCTGCAACACTTCCCGCCGGTAGCCTGCCGCGTCCACCAGATACCGCCGCTCCTCCGGAATCGACACCACCTGCACCGCCAGTTCCCCGCCGGCGGTGCGAATGTGCACGCGTCCGGGCTGTTCCGGGGATTCGACCAGCACCACGTCGGCCTCGGGCGCGTCCGCGGACACCTCGTCGGGCTCTCGCACGTACACCACCGTCGCCTCGGAAACCTGTCCCGCCGAACCGATTCCGTCGTAGACGATGATCGTCGCGGCCGCGGTGTGGTGCGCGCCGCCGCCGGGCCGGGTCACCGACAGCACCTCGGGCCGGTCGACCATGGCGGCCAGCTGCATCCACGCCTGCGCGCGCCCGGTGTGCACGATAGCCCGCCCGCCGACCGCGACCGCGCGCAGGATCATCTGCTGGACCAGGTGCAGGCTGCCCACGATCTCCACCGTCCGCACCGTCGGCCCGAACAGCGGCACCGCGACACCGAAGCCGTCCTCGGTCGCGCCGATCACCTGCCCGCAGTCACCGGCGGGCACCGCCAGCCCGGCCAGCGCGGCGGGCGGGCCGGACGCGGCGCCGACCGGCGCGAGCGATCCGCTCTCCAGCAGTACCCGCCGCTGCAGCCCGGCCAGCGGCCGCAATCCCAGCTCTCGCACCACCTTTCGATCCGCGCCGAGCCCGCCGGCGCGGGTGTCGTGGCGTACCAGTGCACTCACCGACACCTCGCCACCGTCCCCTTCCGGCGTCCGCGAGCCGGGTACCGGGGTCAACCGTAGACGCAGCAGCGTCGACATCCCGGGCAGCGACCAGATGCCCGCCAGCACTTCGGAATTGAGCCGATGTGGGCGTACCGCGTACCCGGTCAGCTCGATCTCGCCGTGCCGCACCGCATGCCACCGCTCGGTCCAGTCGCCGGGCGCGGCGCCGTGCAGCATCTCGGCCTCGGCGGCGGCGAGTTCGGCCGCGGTCAGCATCCGCACCCGCACCCCGCGCGTTGCCAGGCGGCTCGCCACCCTCCGGGTGGCGACCAGCGCCGTGCGCAGGGTGCCCTCGTGCCCGCCGCCGCGGTTCTGGATCGCCTCCACGTTGGCCACCGGATCGAAGCGCAGCACCAGGCAGACCGTGCGCGAGGTGGACGCGGGCAGCGGGCCCAGTAGCCGCTCGTAGAGCCGCACCACCTCGTGCTCGCCCCGGGTGCGCACGCCCAGGGTGACCACATCGATCGCGGCGAGGCGGATGTCGAACTGCGACAGGCAGCGCGCCACCTCGGCCAGCGACACCGCATCGCCGGTGCGAATCTCCCTCGGGCGCAACAGGGTCGGCGCCACGTTCGCGCGCTCGACCCGCAGCATCGTGAGCAGGTGGCGGCCGTCCCAGCGCATGCCGCAGCGCTCGCCGGCCGCGTCCGGCACCGGCACGTCGAACGGCTCGGCCGACCCGGCATTATCACCGTCGCGACGACTCCGCAACCGCAGCGCGGCCCGCATTTTCAGAGTTCGCCAAATATTTCTTTCGTTAATCCGGATGACGCCGACAACCGCAATTCCGAAACCGATTCCGAGGGTCGCCCAAAGCGGTGTATGAAGGGCTACGGTGGCCGTTCCCGCGACCGCACCGGTAAGCGCGGACGGCAGCACCTCCGTCAACGGAAATCGGTCGAACGGCCCACGCCTACCGCCCCCCAGCTGGGGAATCTCCGAGTTCACCGGGGATTGTGGAATATCCACTTCGGGTATGACCTCGTTCCCGCTTTCCGGAAGGCTCACCATTTCCTGCCCGGCACGCGACGGCACGGCGGCGACGTTACTCATTCGGCATATCTCCCATCGGCACTCACCCCCGCAATACGGTAGCCTCTCATACGCTCGCGGATTTCGTGAGTTCTCAGGCATTGGTGAAGGAGGTGCAATTGCCCGCACAGTTGACGACCAAGGCACAGGTCAATGGGTATCTATTCCTGTTACAGCGTTTCGATCATGCATTGGTGCGTCGCGATGTGCGCATGTTGCACGATCCGATGCGTATCCAATGCCGGTCGTGGATCACCGGATTCGTGCTGGCCGTGCTCGTCGCGGGCGGCTGCGCGGTGCTGGGGTTCCTGCATCCCCAGGGGCAGGTGGGCGACTCCAGGATCATCATGGATTCGGACAGCGGCGCGCTGTACGTGATGGTGGACAAGACGCTGCACCCGGTGCTGAATCTGGCCTCGGCGCGCCTGGTCGCGGGCAGCGGTGCCGCGCCCGCGTCGGTCGCGGAAACCAAACTCTCCGATATACCGCGTGGTTCGCTGCTCGGCATACCCGGCGCCCCGGCCACCCTGCCCGGCCCGTCGAGCGACCGGTCCGCGTGGACCCTGTGCGACGATGCCGGCTCCGGGCTGACCGCCACTGTGCTGGACGGCAATCCGCAACTCGGCCCGCAACTCCGCCGGGCCACGGCGGGTGAGGCGCTGCTGGCCACCCAGGGCGGCGCCAGCTATCTGGTCTACGACGGCAGGCACGCCCGGGTCGATACCGCCAATGCGGCAATCGAATCCGCGCTGCATCTACGCGGGACAGCCCCGCGACCGATGGGGACCGGCCTGCTGAACGCGACCGTGCCGGCGCCCGATCTGGCGGTGCCGGCAATCCCGAACGCCGGTGCGCCCAGCGCGGTGCGTAGCGCGCCCGTCGGCACGGTGATCTCGGTCGAAGGAGCAGAGCCCGGCTCGGCCACGCTGTACGTCGCGCTCGCCGACGGCATCCAGACCGTGTCCCCCTTCACCGCGGAGGTGCTGCGCACCGCGAATTCGATGGGGCGCAACGAGATGACGCGGGTCGCCCCCGACGCCATCCGCGGCATACCGGTGGTGCACACCCTGCCGATCGACCAGTTCCCCGACCAGCGCCCCACCATCGTCTCCGCGGATGCCGCGCCGATCGCCTGCGCGGCCTGGGCGCGCGGACCTCACGATCCAGCGGCGCAGCTGCGGGTGCTGATCGGCACGCAGCTGCCCTTGCCCGACGGCGCACAACCGCTGCACCTGGTCGGCGGCGGCAAGGGCGCCATGGCCGATGCCGCGTTCGTTCCGCCGTCCACCGGTGAGTTCGTCCAGGTCACCGGGGTCGAACCGGACAGTACGCGTCGCGATGGGCTGTACTACATCACCGACACCGGGGTGCGATTCGGCATACCCGACGCGGCCACCGCGACCGTGCTGGGACTGTCCCCGCCGAAACTCGCGCCCTGGCAGATCATCGATCAGCTTCCGTCCGGCCCCATGCTGGACCGGCACTCGGCGCTGGTCGCCCGCGACACCGTTCCCGTCGATGGCCCCGCTCGGTGAATTCGCGGTAAACGACGTGAGCCTTCTCAACCGCACGCGGACGCATGCAGGAGCAATACAGTGATCGAATCATCGACTTCCGAGCCGCAGCTGTGCAGGGTCTCTGTGATCGGCGGCAATACTCAAGTGGATATGGTGCTGCCCACCACCGTCCCGATCGCCACCTTCATCCCCGATGTCGTCGAGCTCATCAACTCGCGCAATCCGAATCTGAACGAGCACGACGACGGCGTGCTCACCGCGCAGCGCTGGACGTTGTCCCGGCTGGGCCAAAGCGCCATCGATGCCACGCGCACCCTGACAGAGGCCGAGATCTACGACGGTGAACTGTTGGTGCTGCGCACCGACGACGCGATCGACGCCCCCGCGCTGTTCGACGACGTCATCGACGCCGTCGCTCGCCTCACCGAAAGTTCCTTCCGCGGTTGGACTTCCGTGTCCGCGGCCCGCACGGGCATGATCGGCGCCCTGTTCGCCGGCCTCGGCGTCTGCCTGCTGCTGCTGATCGCGAAGACGCACGGCCAGGGCTTGGTCGCCGGTGGCACCGGGCTCGGCGCCGGACTGCTGGCCCTGGTGGTGGCCACCGTCGTGGCCCGGATGTACGCCGCGGCACAACCCGCCACCGCGCTGTCGCTGATCGGACTGCTGTTCATGGGCAGCGGGGCTGCCGCGCTGGTACCCGGCCCGCTCGGCGCGCCACATCTGCTGCTGGGCGCCGCGGTCGTGCTGCTGCTGGCGGTGCTGACGCTGCGGGTCGTGGGCACCGGCCCGGCGATGTTCTCCGCCGTTGTCACCGCCGCGACGTTTACCAGCGGCGCCGCCGCCGTGATGACGCTGGCGGGCGCCGCACCGGCGAAGGCCGCGGTGTCCGCGGCCGCCCTCGCGCTGCTGGGTATTACGTTCGCCCCACGCATCGCGGTGTGGGCCGCGCGGCTACCGGTGCCACCGGTGCCGACCGCGGGCGGCGCCATCGACCCGCGCGATCACGAACCCCGTCCCACCGTCGAGGGCATCGGCGCGATCGGCGCCACCTCGATCCCCTCGGCGGCCGGGCTGGGGCGGCGCGCGAACCTCGCCAACGCCTATCAGACCGGCATCGTCCTGGGCATCGTGCTGGTCGCTGTCGCCGGGACCATCGTCACGGTCGCCGAAGCCGCCGGACATCGGTGGCAGGCGGTGGCACTGGCATTCGCGGTGGGCATTGTGCTGGCCCGGCGCGGGCGCGGGTTCGCCGACCTCACTCAGGCCACGGCGCTGGTACTGGGCGGCTGCACGACGCTCGCCGCGCCGGCGCTCTTGCTCGGCGGCGGCCTCCACGGTGCGGCGCTGCCAGGTGCGGTGGTGCTGCTGGCGCTGGTGGCGCTGACCCTGCTGATCGGCGTCGCCGGGCCGCACCTCGAGATCTCGCCGCTGCTACAGCGCGCCGGCGAATGGTTCGAGTACTTGCTCATCTGCGCGATCGGGCCGCTGACATTCTGGATCCTGGACATCTACACCCTCGCTCGCAATGGCTAGCGCGGCACCGACATCCCGCGCCCGCCGGCTCGCAATGGCTAGCGCGGCACCGACATCCCGCGCCCGCCGGCTCGGCGCCGCGGCCGCCGCCCTGGCGCTGCCGCTCGCGCTGACTCTCACCCCGGCCGGACCCGCCCGTGCCGTCGCACCACCGGGGGTGGACCCGAACTCGCTGGTACTCAACGCGCCCGTCGGCCCGCCCGAACCGTCGCAGCAGCACCTGATGTGCTCGCACCCGACCTGGTCCGGTCCACCGCCGGTCGGCGAGCCAGCCGTGCAGCGCGCGCTCGAGCTGCACCAGGCATGGCAATTCAGCCGCGGCGCCGGACAACTCGTGGCCGTCATCGACACCGGCGTCACCCCGCACCCCCGCCTGAGCGTCGTGCCCGGCGGCGACTACGTCTCCCAATCCAACGGCACCGCCGACTGCGACGGGCACGGCACTCTCGTCGCCGGGATCATCGCCGGCCATCCCGCGCCCGACGGTAGCGACGGCTTCTCCGGCGTCGCACCGGACGCGAGCATCCTGTCGATCCGCCAGACCAGCTTGGCCTATCAGGCCAAGAACAGCTACGACTCGAACAGGCCCGGTGTGATGTCGGCCGGGGGATTCGGTACCGTCGTCACCCTCGCCTACGCGGTCACCCACGCGGTCGACATGCATGCCTCGGTAATCAACATCTCCGAGGTGTCCTGCCGCGCGGCCGGAGACAACGCCGCCGACGGCGCCCTCGGCGCAGCGCTGAAATACGCCTACGACCACAACGTCGTGGTGGTAGTCGCGGCCGGCAACCTGGAAACACAGGGCATGTGCAAGGCCCAGAACGGCACCGCCGGTTGGGATTCGGTGAACACGGTCGCGAGCCCGGCCTGGTTCACCCCATACGTACTGCCCGTCGGCTCGGTCGAGGCCGACGGCTCGCCTTCGCCGTTCACCCTCTACGGCCCGTGGGTCGGGGTCGCCGCCCCCGGCAGCAACCTGATATCCCTGGACAGCACTCCCGGCGGCACCGGTCTGGTCAACGGCACTCCGCAGGCCAACGGCCAGGTTGCCCCGGTCGACGGGACCAGCTTCTCCAGCGCATTCGTCGCGGGCCTGGCCGCTCTGGTGCGCGCCCGCTATCCGCTGCTGTCCGCGCGCCAGGTCATCGATCGCATCGAACGAACCGCGCACGGTGTCGGTTCCGGCCACGACGATCGCGTCGGCGCCGGCATGATCGATCCGGTCGCGGCGCTCTCGGCGGTGCTGGCGCCGCTCCCGGCCGCGGCCGCCGCCGAACCGATTCCGGCACCGTCGCCGCCCGCCACCATGGACCCGTGGCCGCGCCGGATCGGCGTCACGGGCGCACTCACCTGTCTGGCGCTGCTGGGCCTGACCCTGGGTCTGTCCGTGCCGTTCCGCCGGAATCAGCGCGCCCCGCTCGCCATGCCCGGCGACGACTAACCCCACCCACCCCACCCACCCCGCCGGCTCCGCACACTCCGCCGGCCCACCGTCCCGAGGAGCCCTTCATGACGACGACACAGGGTTTCATTCGCCTGGCTCGCATCGCGCCGCCGCGGCCGCCGGGCGGCGAGGTGGTGCTCAACGCACCGCCGGAGATCAGCACGCCGATTCCGAATCCGTTGTGGCAGCGGCTGATGCCGCTGGTCATGCTGGTCGCCATGGGCGGCATGATAGGCCTGATGTTCACCATGAGCGGCAAGTCGATGCTGTCCAATCCGCTCACGATGATGTTCCCGATGATGATGGTGATGTCGATGGTCGGCATGTTCGCCGGCCGTGGCGGCGGCAGCGGCAAGCGGGCCGGTGAGCTCAACGAGGAACGCAAGGACTACTTCCGCTACCTGGAGCAGTTGCGGCGCGACGTGCGGCAGACCGGGGTCGCCCAGCGCGAGGCGCTGGCCTGGAACCATCCCGATCCGGCGAATCTACACTCGCTGATCGGCACCCGCCGGATGTGGGAACGCCGCCCGAACGACCCCGACTTCGCGCATGTGCGCATCGGGGTGGGCAGTCATCGCATCGCCACCAAGCTCGCCCGCCCCGAGACCGGGCCGCTGGAGGATCTGGAACCGGTCGCGACGGTCGCGCTGCGGCGCTTCGTGCGCACCCATTCGGTGGTGCACGGCCTCCCGACAGCGATCTCGCTGCGCGCGTTCCCCGCGGTCAACATCGAGGGCCCGCGCGAGCACGGCCGCACGCTGGTGCGCTCGATCCTGCTGGAGCTGGCCACCTTTCACGGCCCCGACAACATGGTGTTCGCTATCGTCACCGCCGATCCGGACGGGCAGGCGTGGGGATGGTCGAAATGGCTTCCGCACCTGCAACATCCGCGCGAGAACGACGGCATCGGCAGCACGCGCATGCTGTTCGAGTCGCTCTCGGAGCTCGAGACCTCGCTCACCGAGGAACTGCTCGAGCGCGGCCGGTTTCTGCGCAACGGGCCGCCCACGGCCGGCCGCCTGCATCTGGTGGTCGTCATCGACGACGGCTATGTCAGCGGTTCCGAACGCATCATCAGCGATGCGGGCCTCGACTCGGTGACCGTGCTGGACCTTACCGCCCCGCAGGCGGGTCTGGGGGTGCGCCGGGGGCTGCAACTCGTGGCGGAGGAGAACGTGATCGGCGCCCGCACCGGGGGTTCGGTGGAGAAGTTCGCGGGCCCCGACCGGGTCGACCTCGACGTGGCCGCCACGTTCGCGCGCGGCATGGCCCGCTACCGCCTGGCCACCACCGCGCAGATGGTCGACCTCGACGAGGACGCCGCGGGCGATCCGGGATTGATGGCGCTGCTGAAGATTCCGGACGCCGCGAACATCGACGCCGACCGGGTGTGGCGGCCCCGCTCCCCGCGCGAGCGGCTGCGCGTGCCGATCGGGGTCACTCCCGACGGCGCGCCGGTCGAGATCGATATCAAGGAGTCCGCCGAGAACGGCATGGGACCGCACGGATTGTGCATCGGCGCAACGGGTTCCGGAAAGTCCGAGTTCCTGCGCACCCTCGTGCTGTCCATGGTGACCACGCACTCACCGGACCTGCTCAACCTGGTGCTGGTCGACTTCAAGGGCGGCGCAACATTTCTCGGCCTCGACCCGCTACCACACGTCGCCGCAGTGATCACCAACCTCGAGGAAGAACTCTCGATGGTCGACCGCATGCGCGACGCGCTGGCCGGTGAGCTGAACCGCCGCCAGGAATTGTTGCGTGCGGCAGGCAATTTCGCCAACGTCACCGAGTACGAGAAGGCCCGCGCCAACGGCGCGGCACTGGATCCGTTGCCGGCGTTGTTCGTCATCGTCGACGAATTCACCGAACTGCTGTCGCAGAAGCCGGATTTCGCCGAGTTGTTCGTGATGATCGGCCGCCTCGGCCGGTCGCTGCGCGTGCATCTACTGCTGGCCTCGCAGCGCCTCGAGGAGAACCGGCTGCGCGGACTGGACTCGCACCTGTCC
The DNA here is from genome assembly GCF_018860155.1 of Nocardia albiluteola. Taxonomy (GTDB): domain Bacteria; phylum Actinomycetota; class Actinomycetes; order Mycobacteriales; family Mycobacteriaceae; genus Nocardia; species Nocardia albiluteola. Next base: position 56,011 of record NZ_JAHKNI010000029.1, on the reverse strand, counting down.
TATCGGATCGGCCTGCGCACCTTCTCCGCCGGCGAGTCCCGGCAGGTGCTCGGCATCACCGACGCCTACCACCTGCCCGCGCAGCCCGGTGCGGGCTATCTGAAGAGCGATTCCTCGGATCCGTCGCGATTCAACGCCACCTATGTCTCCGGCCCCTATACGCCGCCGGTCGCCCGGCGCGCCGGAGGCGTCGTCGCGGGCGCGGCGGCCGGCCGGGTCGGCCTGTTCACCGCCACCGCCGTCGCCGTCCAGAAGGCGGCGCCGGTGCAGGTGGAGCTGCCGAGCCTGGCCGAACTGCTCGCCGAGGAACCACCGTCGGGTACCGAACGCTCACTGCTGCAGGTGGTGGTCGAACGCCTCACCGGCCACGGGCGACCCGCGCACGAGGTGTGGCTGCCACCGTTGGACATCTCCCCGACCGTGGATATGCTGCTGCCACAAGAGGATTGGCGGGCCCCGGAGAATCGGCACGGCAAGCTGTGGCTCCCGATCGGCATCATCGACAAACCGTATGAACAGAAGCGCGATGTGCTCACCATCGACCTGGCCGGCGCGCAGGGCAATGTCGCGATCGTCGGCGGGCCGCAGTCCGGCAAGTCCAATGCGCTGCGCACCGTCATCATGGCCGCCGCGGCCACCCACACCCCCGAACAGGTGCAGTTCTACTGCCTCGACTTCGGCGGCGGCACCCTCGCCGGCCTCAACGGCCTGCCGCACGTCGGCTCGGCCGCCGGTCGGCTCGAGGCCGACCGGGTGCGTCGCACCATCGCGGAACTCAGCACTCTGCTGCGCCGGCGCGAGGCCCGCTTCCTGCAACTCGGCATCGAAACCATGCGCGACTTCCGCAAGGCCAAGGCCGAGCTGGCCGCCCTCCCGCCCGACCGGCACGGCGGACATCCCTTGTCCGAGGACCTGTTCGGGGATGTGTTCCTCGTGATCGACGGCTGGCTGACCTTCCGCGAGGAGTTCGAATTCCTCGAGCCGCAGGTACACGCGCTCGCCGCGCGCGGCTTGTCCTACGGTATCCACCTGATGCTCGGCGCGAACCGCTGGGGTGAGATCCGTCCCGCGGTCAAGGACCAGATCGGCACCCGCATCGAGCTGCGCCTCGGCGACCCGTCCGATTCCGAGATGGACCGGCGCGGCGCGGTGGGCGTGCCGATCAACCGGCCCGGTCGCGGCCTCACCGCCACCAAGCTGCACATGCTCGTCGCACTACCTCGGCTGGACACCGACACCGACCCGAACACGCTGACCGAGGGGGTCAACGCGGCCAAGGAGGCGTTGCGGGAGATATACGGCGAGCGGCGAGCACCCGCGGTGCGTATGCTGCCGCTGGAGCTGCCACGCGAGCACGTGCTGGCCATCACCCGTGAACAGAACGTGCGGCTGGATCGCCAGCGGATGTTGATCGGCCTGTCCGAATCCGAATTGCAGCCCATGGTGCTGGATTTCGCGGATTCGCCGCACCTGATGATCTTCGGCGACGTCGGCAACGGCAAGACCACCCTCTTGCGCAATATCGCGCAGGGCATCGTGGAGAACTCCACACCCGACGAGGCCCGGATCGTCCTGATCGACTACCGCCGGACGCTGCTCGGCGCGATCGATACCAAGCATCTGGCCGCATATTCCACCAGCGCCCAAACCTCGATTCCGACGCTGAAGGAGGTCGCGGGCTTCGTCTCCGAACGCATCCCCGGATCCGATATCACCCCCACCGAGCTGCGCGAACGCAGCTGGTGGTCCGGGCCGGAGGTGTATGTGATCGTCGACGACTACGACATGGTGGCCAACAACAATCCGCTGCTACCGCTGATGGATCTCATCCCGCAGGCCCGCGACGTCGGCTTGCACGTCATCATCGCCCGTCGTTCCGGCGGCGCGTCCCGCGCACTGTTCGACAATGTCCTGGGCCCACTCAAGGACATGTCGGTGGACGCGTTCCTGATGAGCGTCCCCAAGGATGAAGGCATCCTGATCAGCGACGTCCGCCCCGCCACCTATCCACCCGGCCGCGGCATGCTGGTCTCCCGCAGCCGCGGCGGCCGGGAACTGGTACAAATCAGTCAGATGCCCCCGCTGTAGGCGAGTGACCGCCGCCCCAGGTCAGCAGTTTGCGCGAGCGACGCGGCGAATGATTGGTCCAAGTGCCGTGCCCGTAGGCAAGTAGTGCGAGACCGATGCCCCTCGTCGGCGCGACCGGTTGCCGGCAACGGCCGAGACATCCGCGGCGGTTCTTCGTATGCTCGTTGTTAGCGAGCAGGAGGGTCGTCAGTGGTGGACCTCGATGGTCCAGCGGTGGAGGAAGGGCATCGCGGATGGACAGTCGCGACGTTGCGGAGATGGCGCGTGACTGGTCGGCAGCCCTGGTCGAATGCGGTGGCGTGCTGATATCTCTGCCGCACGACATCAGCCGGTTGACGGCCAGATGGATCGTGGAGCTGGAAGCTGCCCTGTCGGCCGAATCGTTCGACCCGTCGCCCGCATGCCGAGTCGGGGTCGAGATGGTCCGGTCGAACCTGACGGTCCCCGCCATGATGAGCCCGACCGCCGCGGTGCTGACCGGTTTGCTGGGGCGGTCGCCACAGCCGGATCGGACACAGCGATTCGGCGCGCTGATGGGCGAGCTGGCCCGTGGCTACACCACCGAGCTGTTGCAGGCCCACGTCCGCAGCCAGGAGCTTGCGGACCAGCGCTTCCGCGTGGTGTTCGACAACGCCGCGGTGGCCATCGCGCTCTACGACGTCTACGGCATCACGCTCGAGGCCAATCCCACCACGGCGCGGATGGTCGGGATGAACCCCGAGGACATGCCGGGCGTGTCCGCTCTGGACTTGATGCACCCCGATGACCGCGACAAGCTCCGTCAGGTGGCCGTCGGTCTGTTGAAACGCGGAAGCGGCACCGAGTATCTCGAGGGCCGATTCTGTCGCACTGACGGCACCGTCTGCTGGGGGGCGTGGACGATAACGCTGGTACGCGGCATGGACGGACGTGACGTGCGGCTGCTCGCCGTCGGGGAGGACATCACCGAGCGCCGGGCTATGCAGGAGGAACTGTCGTGGCAGGCCCGTCACGACCAGTTGACGGGTTTGCCGAATCGTCGTCGCTTACTCGAGCAGCTGGAGGCCATTGTCGCGGTGGCCCGTCCCGCCGATCACCTCGGTTTGTGCTTCCTCGATGTCGACGACTTCAAGCTGATCAACGATCGGTACGGTCACAGCGCAGGAGACAGCGTGCTGGCCGAGGTCGGCCGCAGGCTCGACGCGGCCCTGACCTCGCCGGCGGTCACGCTGGCCCGTATCGGCGGAGATGAATTCGTCGCTCTACTCGCACCGCCCTGCGACGACGACACGGCGTACGAGACGGCCGAGACGATGCTTGCGGTGCTGCGAGACCCGATTCCGGTCGGTCCCAGCGATCTGCTGACGATGTCGGCCAGCATCGGCGCCGTCGTCACGCCGGCTGCCGGCACACAAGCCGAAAAGCTCTTGGACGACGCCGATATCGGCCTATACCGCGCCAAGGCCGCCGGCCGCGGCACCTGGGTATTGCATCACAGCGACGGCCCCGCAGCCGGGGAGTAGGCGATCGGCCGGTACGGCAACCACGCCGGACCCGAAACCATCGCCTGGCACCTACCGCTATGCCCGGACCTCGTTGAGGTAGTTGTAGATCGTGTAGCGGGTGACGTCCAGGCGTCCGGCAAGGTCGTCGACGGCGTCCTTGATGAGGAAGAAGCCGGCCTCGTCCAGTTCGCGCACGACGGCCGCCTTGTGACGCTTCTTCATCAGATCCACCGGGATGCCGACCTTTCCCACCGCGCGGTCGACGAGGAACCGTTGCAGGCTGTCGATATCCGCGGGAAAGATCTCCGGTTCGCCGTTGCCGTCGGCGGATGCCGCGGTGTCCAGGCTGTTGACGCACAGGCAGCCGATCGCCGACCCGTCCGGGTCGTGCAGGAACAGCGTCGACGAACGGATCGGGCGGCCGTCGGGACTGTGGGTCCGATAGTTCGTCAGATCCTGGGTGGTGCCGCGGCGGATCAGGCTGAGCAACAGATCGGTCATCGGGCCGCCGATGCTGCGTCCGGTCAGATCGCCGGCGATCGCGATGATCGAGTCCGGCAGCCGGCTCAGGTCGTGCAGCAGCACCTCGTTGCCGGGACCGAGCATGGCGGCCAGGCCGGGTACGGCTGGGACCAGCGCGGTCAGCACGTCTGGCGTGGCCGCCGTGGCCGCGGGCGCCGGAAGCGGTTTCCGCGGACGGTGCAGCGTTTCCAGCGCGGAACGCAGCAGCTCCGCGCTGGCGGGCGGGGTTGAGGCGTGCGGCGACAGCCGAACGTGCTCCGGCCGGACCGTCGCGGCGATCCCGGCCGAGGTGAGAGCCAGACCAACCTGTTCGGCCGGGTGGCCGGGCAGGGTGAATGCCAGGATTCCGGCCCGTCTATCCACAGCGGACACGATCTGCGCGCCGACACCGGCGAGCACGTCGGAGAACTCGCCGATCCGCTCGCCGATCCGGGCCGCGATCGCGCCGGGACCGGCCTCCTCGACCAGTTCGAGCGCCGCGGCGAACGCGCCCGAGGTGATCGGGCTGAGATTGGTCAGCGACCACGCGGCGGCGGTGGTATCCGGCGGACGGATCTCGTCGTTGAACAGCCCGGGGTCCCGGGCTCCGGTCCAGCCCGACAGCACCGGGTCCATCCGCTCCAGTGCCCGGTCCGACAGCACGGCGAACCCGGTGCCCCACCCGGCGCGCAGCCACTTCTGGCCTCCCACGACGAGGATGTCCGCGACCTGCCACGGTTCCTCGGTGACGCCGAAACCCTGGATGCCGTCGACGACAAGCAACCGGTCACCGACGACATCGCGCAGTGCGGCCAGATCGGCGCGGTAGCCGGTGCGGAAGTCGACCGCGCTGACGCTCACCGTGGTTATCTCGTCGGTCAGCCCGGCCGCGACTCGCTCCGGCGTGACATACCCACCGGCCAGCCGCCGGACGACGAGCCGCCCGTCCTGCTCGGCCCGCGCCCACGGGTAGGTGTTGGCGGGGAACTCCGCGGCCGATACCAGCACTTCGCCGCCGAAACCGAACGCCGCTTGGAACAAGCCGAGGCTGGTGTGCGGGAGCAGCACAACATGGTCGGTATCCGACCCGGACAGTCGTGACACGGCCGCTCTGGCCCGGATCTCCTGCAGCATCAGGTTGTCTACCGTGGCCGGACCGGCGGTGGTGGCCTCGTGCAGCAGACTCGCGGTGGTGTCCAGCACGGCGTGCGACGGCGGACCGAACCGCGCGAAGTCCAGATATCCTGCGGGCTCATCGAACTGCAGCAGGTACCGCGGCGAGATCCGCGTCGCTGGATTCACGACAGAATCCTCGCGAGGAACTGGCGGGTGCGGTCGTGTTTCGGTGCGCTGAGCACCTCACCCGGCGGCCCGGTCTCGACAACTACGCCGTCGGCGAGGAATACCACCTCGTCGGCGGCCTCGGCGGCGAAGCTCATCTCGTGTGTCACCACGACCATCGTCATCCCCTCTCGAGCCAACGTACCCATCACTTCGAGAACCTCACCCACCAACTCCGGGTCGAGCGCCGAGGTCGGTTCGTCGAACAGCATCAGCTTCGGGCGCATCGCGAGCGACCGGGCGATCGCCACCCGCTGCTGCTGCCCGCCAGACAGCTGCGCCGGGTAGGCGTCGGCACGGTGTGCCAGCCCGACCCGGTCGAGCAGCTCCAGGCCCTGCCGCCGCGCGCTCGCGGCGTCGACACCCAGTACCCGGACCGGCCCTTCGACGACATTCTCCAGGGCCGTGCGGTGGGCGAAGAGGTTGAACCGCTGGAAAACCATGCCGATGTCGCGTCGCTGTCGGGCGACCTCGTGCTCCCGCAGCTCGTACAACCTGCCGCCGCGTAGCCGGAATCCGATCGGCTCACCGTCGACCCAGATCTGGCCGCCATCGATGGTCTCGAGGTGGTTGATACACCGCAGGAACGTGCTCTTCCCGGCGCCGGAGGGCCCGAGCAGGCAGACGACCTGACCCTTGCGGACTTCCAGATCGATCCCGCGCAACACTTCGGTGTTGCCGTAGTTTTTGCGAACGCTCACGGCTCGCAGCAGGGGGTCACTCACGGGTACTCCTTACTAACGGCACGCCCCGCAACGCCTTCGCGGCGCGCGCCATCGGCCCCCGGTCGGCCACACCGAACGCGCGCTCCAGGCGATGCTGGCCGACCCCGGCGACCGTGACCACGACCATGTACCAGACCGCCGCGGCGAGCAAGGTCTCCATCACCAACAGGTTGCTGGAGGAGATGTTGTTGGCCGCATGGATCAGCTCCGTCACGCCGATCACCGACGCCATCGACGTTCCCTTGAGCATGTTGATGAAGTCGTTGCCGGTGGGCGGGATGATCACCCGCATCGCCTGCGGCAGTACGACCCGCCACAGGGTCATCCCGGGTGTCATACCGATCGATTTGGCCGCCTCGGTTTGTCCGCTGTCGACACTGTTCAGCCCGGCCCGGACGATCTCGGCCATGTATGCGCTCTCGTTGAGCGCCAGGCCGAGGAAGGCCGCGGTGAACGCGCTGATCAGAACATTGGTCTGTGCGTGGAAAAGGGATGGGATGGAGATCACCGGGAAGACCAGCGCCAGGTTGTACCAGAGCAGGATCTGCAGCAGCACGGGCAGGCCGCGGAACAGCCAGATGTAGCCCGCCGCGAACCAGCGCGCCACCGGGTTCGCGCTGCGTCGCAGCAACGCGACGACGACGCCGAGCACGATCGCCACACCCTGCGAGAGCACTGCCAGCACAATGGTGTTGACCAGGCCGGTCACCATCACGCGATACCACAGGAAGTCCGGTACCCGAGCCCACTCGATCTTCCCGTTGCCGAGCGCGATGCCGAGTGCCACCAGCAGGGCGAGGATCACCGCGGCGGCGATCCAGCGACCCCAATGTCTCAGGCGGACTATCGGCAGCTCAGCTTCCTCCATTGATCACGGCCTCCTTGACCGCGCCCTTCTCCACACCCCACGCCTGCAGGATCTTGCCGTAGCTGCCGTCGGTGATCAGCTCGTTCAGCGCCTTCTGCACGGCCTCGGCGAGCGGCTTGTTCTGCTTGTTGATACCGATACCGTAGGGACCGCCGTTGATCGGCTCGCCCGGCACGACCTCGAAGAACTTCCCGTCGCCCGCGGTGCGGGACACGTAGATGGCGGTGGGCAGGTCGTTGACGATCGCTTGGACCCGACCGGTGCGCAGCTGGGTCTGGTTCTGGTTGTCGCTCTCGGTCTCGGTGACGTTGATCGCGGCCTTGCCTGCCTGCGTGCATTTCGTGCTCTGGTCCGCGGCGAACTTCTGCTGGCTCGTTCCCTGGACGACCGCGACGTTCTTGCCGCACAACGTATCCGGCCCGGTAATCGCGTCCGGGTTGCCCTTGCGGATCATGATCGCGATGCCGGAGGTGAAGTAGTCGACGAAGTCGATCTGCTGCTGACGTGCTTTGGTGTCGTTCATCGCCGCCATGGTCAGGTCGACTCGGCCGGACTGCAGGCTGGTGATCAGCGAATCGAACGTCATGTCCTGATACTGGACACCGACACCGAGCTTTGCCGCGATCGCCTTGGCCAGATCGACCTCGTAGCCGATCGGAGTCTTGCCGTCGGCGGCATAGAAGTTGTTGGGTGCGGACTGGATATACGACGCCAGGTGCAGCGTGCCCGCCTGGCTGATCGACGCCGGCAGGCCGGCGTTGAGCTGCGGATCCTTGGTCACCGCCCCGATGATCGCGGCGTTGTCCGGGACGTTGGCGCTCGGTGTATGCGACGTCGTGCCGCCGCCGCTCGGGTCGCCCCCGCAGGCGACGAGGAAACTGACCAAACCTGCCAGTAGTGCGATGTGGCGCACATAGGTTCGCGACATTGCGGAACCTCCGTTCTCTAGATAAACGGCGACGCTACGCTCGCTTGTTGAAGAGATCAACGGATTGTTGAAATTCCGCCTCGCCTTCGACCGTGAGCCGGTGGATCGCGCGCCGAGTTGCTCGACGCGGCTGGGCGGCTAGGTGCGCATACCCGATATCACGGAAGCCCTGTTCCCGGCGGTGATGCGTGGCGCACGTGACTCGAATCCGCCTGCCCTGGAACTGCTTTCGCAGCTGCGCCAGCCCACGCTGACCGCGGCCTGGGCCGGGGATCCGGTACATCCGACCGCCACCGCCGAACAGCTAGCCGACACACCTGGGGATCGGGCGGAACCAGCGGGCGTGCGCCGTCAGCTGGCTCGAGATGCGCAGGGCAGCACGGTCTTCCGGGTTCGGACATCCGTACCTGACCGACTCGCTGTCTCTGGCATCGGTGCGAGCGTGCCCGCATCGACCGCGCAAGGCCGCCCTGTGGTGTCGGGTCGGGGGCCGGTCAGCTGAGGAAATCGGCGATGCGCGCAGGCATGGCCTAATGTCGGTGCGTGCGAATTCTGGTGTTGGAGGACGACCAGCGGTTGTGCCACGAGGTCACAACCGGACTTCGGGCGGCGGGGTTCGCCGTTGATCCGGCCGGAGACATAGCCGATGCCGATTTCAAGATCGCGGTCAACCGCTACGACTGCCTGGTCGTCGACCGCGGATTGCCCGACGGTGACGGCCTGGACTTGGTCGCCGGCACCCGCGCCGCCGGTCACAACGTACCCGCACTGATCCTCACCGCCCGTGACGGGCTGGCCGACCGCATCGCCGGTTTCGAGAACGGTGCCGACGACTACCTGGCCAAGCCATTCGCGCTGGCTGAGTTGGTGTTACGGGTGCGCGCGTTGTGCCGGCGTCAGGCCCAGCCGACCGCGGCGCAGATCATGGTGGGCGACATCGAGATCGACCTGATGCGCCGCCGGGTGCAGCGCGGAGGGATCCTGCTGTCGTTGACTCCGAAGGAGTTCGCGGTACTGGAGTTGATGGCGGCCCGGCGCGGCAGCGTGGTCTCGCGCAGCGAACTCATCGAATGCTGCTGGGACGAAATGGCCGAGCCCACCTCCAACGTGGTCGATGCGCTCGTGGCCAAGCTGCGCCGCAAACTCGGTCCGCCGCCGGTCATCGAGACCGTTCGCGGCACTGGCTTCCTGTTCGCTCTCGAGCCAGTTCTACTAACGAGCGAAGCGGAGGCATGAGTGAGCGCAGCGAGCGAACGATGAACACGGCCGAGTACTCGCTCGCGCCGGAGCGAAGCGGAGGCAGGAGCAATACCCGCCCCGCACTGGCTGGGCTGCGGCGCACCCGATGGATGCTCACCGCGCTGGTCACCTCGATCACCGCGGTGTGCACGATGGTGCTCGGGGTGGGCGTGGTGTGGGTCGACAGCCAATCCCGCGCGCGCGGAGTCGATCACGATCTGGACCGGGTGGCGGGCGGCCTGGCCCGGGCCGTGCTGCTCACCACCGACAACAAGGCCGTCGACGTATCCACCATCGCCAACGACGACCTGACCAACCAGCAGACCGCCGTGGTCGTGCTGACCCGCAAGGCCACCGGCGGAAAGTGGCGACAGGTGTACACCCATCTGCGATCGCAGCTGCCTGACGACACCGATCTGGGGATCCTCGCCTCCGACTCCGTCGACCGGTCCCAGGGCCAGATCTACGCCACCTGGATGCACACCGGGGTCGACGTGTCCGGCGCAGCGGTGCGGGTGGCCGCCACCCCGGTGTTCTGGGACGACAACGATCGGGTCGCCGTGGTGATGGCGGGCGCGCCGCCGACGAGCGGGGCCGGTGCGCATCGGCTGCTCATGCTCGGCCTGTTCGCCGGCGGGCTGCTGATCGTGGCCGCCGCCGGCGCAGCCGGGCACGTGCTGTCCGGGCGCAGCATGCGAGCCGCGGTCCAGGTGCTCGACGAGCACGAGCAGTTCCTCGCCGACGCCGCCCACGAGCTGCGAACGCCACTGACCACCATGAAGCTGATCACCGAATCCCGGACGCACACACCGCAGGACCTGGACCGGGTGCTCGACGAGACGCGCGGGCTGGCCGATCGGATGGCGCGGCTGGTGACCGGTCTGCTCGCGCGGGCCCGCATGCAGGCAGGCATCGCGGATCCCGAACGCACCATGCTGCGGCTGGATCAGCTGGCCGATACCGTCGTCGAGGACATCCCGGACGACCGCATCACCCTGGACGCCCGGCCCTCGATGGTGGTCGGCGATCCGGAACTGCTGACCCTGGCGATCCGCAACATGGTGGAGAACGCGCTCACCCACGGTGCGGTGAACCGATCGGCACCGGTGGAGGTGCAGGTGGCCGAGGGCCGGATCAGCGTCCGCGACTACGGACCGGGCATCGATCCGGCGCTGTCGGCCAACCCGTTCGACCGCGGCGTCGCCGGGCGCAGCGGCCGGCACGGCATCGGGCTGGCTCTGGTGGCCTGGGTGGCACAGGTGCACGGCGGCAACGCCGCCATCGAACCGGCCGCCGGCGGCGGGGCGATCGCCACGCTGTGGCTGCCGCCGGCAACACTGCCCGCCGTCACGAGAACCCAGTAGGCATTCTGCTGGAATTCGCTGTGGTGGAGGGGATGAACCGCTTCTCGCCGGCTTTCCACCAGTGCGAGTGAAGGCCGGTATAGCCGGAGGGAACGTCTATACCGGCCTCCATCCGCACTCGGAATGCAGTGCGCGGCGACGCCGGGTGGCGCGACCCCTCGCGAGCCACCCGGGCAGCGGCTTGGAGGAAACCCCAGCGGCGATGTCGATCAGTTCGACAGGTACAGGTAGAAAAGGCCGTCGTCGCCCTGGCGGCAGTCCCACTTGGTCCACTTGTCGTTGTTGCGGGTCACCTCGACATGGGGGCCGTCGGCCTGGCAGGCGGCCAGGGTCGAGTAGTTGCCCTCGACCTGGACCTCTTCGGCGGAGGCGATCCCGGTGCCGGCAGCGGCGAGGCCGATCGCGATGGCGCCGGTGACAAGAATGTTCTTCATCATGAGAGCTGAGTCCTTTCGTTGTGGCGCGGATTTCCGTGCCACACAAAGGAAACCAATCTCTTCGTGAACATTTCATGATCGCCCGCGCAGCGGTGTCAGCTCTTGGGCGCGGAGCTCATTTCGTGACACATCGACTACCACAGCATGACTCACTCGACGACCAGGCCCTACGCGGTTGTCAACGGAACGCCAATCGTGGATCTGGCACAGACTTCGTTTGCGCCGTGAGGCGCTGTGTCGGAGGAGGGAGCTGGCTGCGGAGTTGCGGCCCATAGCGTGGTGTAGGAGCGGCGGCCGCTCAGCTACCGGGCCTGTCGATTCCCGAGACAGCAGGGTGGTCATCTCGTGATCCGAGGCCGACGCGGCGTGCGGCGCCGGCTACGGCGAACGCTCCGAATGCCGCATCTGCGATAAGTCAGGACATGCTGCTACGTTGCCTCCGCGGAGACGGCCGCCGCTCTGCTGGTGGTGGTCAGATCCTGGATGCGTCCCTGCATAACGGCGAGCCGGGTGAGCAAGGTCTGCGCGAAGGCGGCCTGCAGGGCGGCGCTGCCCCGCTGGACGGTGTACACGGTGAGCAGCGCTACGGCGCCGACGATCGTGTAAAAGACTGTCCGATTGTGGGCTGTGTCCGAGCCCATGATCGTCTCGATGACTATGTCGTGGCTGTCACCAAGGGGAATGAACCTGCCCCAGAACCAGTACGTCAAACCACCCAGCGTGATTGCCCACCACAGGATAGGCAACACGAATGTGACGATCGCGATCGGCAGGTTGACGACGGCGTACAACAGATCCAGCCAGCTCTGCCCCTGCCTGATCGGTGAGGTGATCTGGCGGAACCATCCCGCTCCCTCGGGCGCCTCGGCGTACCGAGGCCGTGGTGCCGCCCTGCCCGTCAGCTGCTGTAGGCGTACGCGCTCGATGTCGGCGAAGCCGCGCGCGAGCAGCAGCGTCAGCGCGAGCAGCGGAATCCCGATGAAGATCACCGCTGTGCCGATACTCGCCGCGAAAAGGGACACAAGGAGGCTGAAACTGATCAATGCGAGGGGTAATCCCAAGAACGTGTATGCGAAGTCGAGGCCCAAACGCCGGATAATCGTCACGCGGACAACGCTAGGACCGCGCCCAGCGAGATCCCATCCAACCCTGGTATGAGATCGGGCTACCCCCAGGGAGGGATGGAATTGCCACTCGCCCGTAGGTGGGCAGGAGTTCGGCTGGCCCACGCTCGCGGCACCGCCTCCGACTGCTCCCGCCACGGTATGGCTGATCGCCGCCCGCCACAGCTCAGCTTGCACACCGCGGTGGCGCTGGTATGTGAGGTGGAACGCACGGGTCGCACACCCGTGCTGTCGGGTACGCACGCGGTTGTGGCGCAGGCCGCAGGGCGACTGCGCGCGCTGGGGCTCCATGTCGAAACGGGCCCCGGCACCCCTGGTTAGCTGAAAGCCGGTGCGGCAGTGCAATTCATGCGGCATTCACCATGGTCCTATTTCCGGAACCACCAAGGTCTTGGCCGCGGTGGAAGCTCATACGATTCCGGCAACCCCCGCCGAATAAATTCCGCACGGTGAAATTTTACGTAATTCAAAGCCTCTTGGGCTGGCTTCATTGCCACGTAAGTGACGGAAATTAGAATTACAACAACAATAGAGCCCAGTAGCAGGAACATCCCTGACGCCGACGACGCCAGGGAGATAAGGGCAAAAGTGCTGCCCGCCAATGCGCCATAAAGCAGGTAACTGACCATCAATAGGCGCCACTCTTGAGGAACCTTATAGATCGCCGCCATCTGCGTCGCAAGGCACCTAACCTGGTCGAGAAGCACCGCACGCTGTCCGGGAAACTGGTGTCTATCAAGATCTTTCACTAGGTCCAGTAGTTTCTTGATACGCCAGCCTCGGTAAGTTCCGGGGCCTACTAACGCAGCAAGAAGGGTAACAACACCAGCCATACACGCACCGACAACCGGTGGAACAAGCAGGTTCAGCCAGTCCATACAGAAATGGTAATTAATGCTGCAAAGCCGGGGCGTAAGGCGCGCCGACGGTGTGACCACCCACAAGAGCGCTAGGTGGCTGGTGTCGGTCTTCTGGCAGACCGGAACGAGCAGGACCGCCTTATATTCCGGCGCTGATGGACGCTAGGCCGCGTGTCAAAAGTGGTGTGAGTTGGTGGATGCCGCCGAGCGGCACCTACCAGCTGGTCAGTTGAAAAATGTTGTCGGCATTGGTGTGTCGATGAGAAGAGGATGGCGAGGTCTCCGGTAGGTGGTTTAGCGACCAAGCAAAACCGGAGATACCGGAGACCTCGTGACCAGCGTATCGGTGACGAGGCGAGCGAATCTGACTGACGCCCAGTGGGCGCGGCTGGCACCGCTGCTGCCTCGTGGCATGAAGGCGGGCCGCCCGCCGAAATGGACGAAACGACAGCTCATCGATGGCATCAGACCGAAAACTTTTCGGCGGCGGCTGTTCTCGATCCCCGCCCGCCTCGCACGCCACGCCCGGCGAACCCACCTGCGCCTGTCGGACCACACCCCCCGGACCGGCCTGGCGCTTACCGTACTGACCCGTCTGCAACCAGGCTGACCAGCACCAACTCGCCCCAACGAGACGGAAGGCAACCATTCCGGGTCCGGTGGAAACCCGGCAGCCACCCGCTGAACGGGACCCCAGCCCTGCCGTACCCGATCAGGCCAGCACATCACCCCCGTGAAAGATGGAGGTTAACCGCCCGGACGGCATCCATTGATCGCCAGCGGACTGAAATAGTCAGCGCCGCTGGCAGATTCGCGCAGCGACTGTTCGCCGGTCAGTGCCTTCCTCGGTCGCATCCTCGGCCATGTCATGGATGCGTTCGCGCACCTGCGGAATTCGATCACTCGCATGCGCCACACCGAGGGGCGGGTTGCGGACTCGCAGTCATCGAGGCATTCGATCGCACGATGCTCGGCGTCAGTCATTCGCCTATGACGAATGTCCGGGCAGTACACATACCGAATCCACCCCGAGCACGTGATTCAGCCGCCCGAAGGCCAACCACGACCCGATGCTCATGCTCAATTCGACGATTTCGGTCTGACTGTAGTGCGCCCGCATCCGATCCCAGAACTCATCATCGAGATTGTGGTGATCGGTGGCGTAGCGCTCGGCGTATTCAGCGGCCAGCCGGGTTCGTTCGTCGAACAGTTCGGTGGTCTGCCAGTTGGTGACCGCGTCCGCGAACTCCGGCTCCACCTTCTGGCCGTCGCGTTCGGTGCGCCAGTCCAGGCAGAAGACGCAGCCGTTGACCTGGGCGATCTTCAATCGCGCCGCCTCGAATTCGCGCAGTCCGAGGGTGGAATGCGAATACACCGACAGCGAGAAGTTCGAGGCGGCGAGGCCGATGCCGGGCACCATCTCGCCCCATACGTAACCGATCGGATCCTTGCCCTCGGGTATGTCGATGATCACGGGTGTTTCCTTCCGAGCTTGCCTACTGCGGGGCGCAGTGGGACTTCGAGCGCGTCATAGAGTCCGGGTTCGGCGTCGACGAGCCAGTCGATAGCGTTCACCATTCGGCCGACCGCGGTGGCATTGCCGCCTGCGGAACGGTTTCCGTCCTCGTCGGTGGCCTCGACGGTGATTTCGATGCGCGGGCGGCCCTCGATGAGCACGCGATGCGCGCCCTCGCCGTCCGGTGGCGTCGGCCAGTCCGGCGCGCAGGACGGGTGGATGCGGGTGACGTGCTCGATGACGATGCATGCCTCGCCCGCTACGATCCCCTGCACCTCGAAGCGCAGCGCGCCCTGCGTACCCGCGGCGAACTCCCCCATCCGTTCGGTAGTCACCGTGGCGTCGAGCGCGCGCCGGTCCAGGGTTTCACGGATCTCCTCGAGTTCGACGCCCAGCGTCCGCGCCATCAATCGAATCTGCCCGCCCCACACCATGGTCGGGACGCCGGGCGCCACCATCGGCGGCAGATAGTCCATCGGCTGGCCCATACCGACCAGAAAGCGTACCGAATCGGGCTGGTCGTAGGTGGCGTAGTCGAAGATCTCCTGGCAGCGGATCACATCGACGGTGCTGCCGAGTCCGCTCATCAGCAGCGGGAGCACGTCATTGCCCCAGCCGGGATCGACACCGGAGACGAACAACGACCCACCACCTCGCACGACGGCTGCCAGCACCGGATCACGCACTTCGGGTGGGGCGCTGCGCGGATCATAGAGCGCGTACAGCGCCGGGGTGACGACGACCGCGCCGGCCTCGATGGCCCGGACGACGTCGGCGAGCGCGCCATCGGGACGGACATCGCCCGAAGCCGCATACACCACGGCCCGAGGGCCGCCCGCCAGGGCCGCATCGATATCGGCGCTCGCCGGGACGTCGAGGTCGTAGTCGAGTCCCGCGAGCCGACCCGCATCGCGGCCGACCTTATCCGGGTTGTGGACGAGCACGCCCGCGAGTTCCAGCGCCGGGTGCGCGTCGACGGCGCGGATGGCCGCGCGGCCGACATTGCCGGTGCCCCAAACAATCGTGGGGATCATCGAATGAGCGTAGCAAGCGCTTGGTTCAGTGACTGTGATTTCTCCGTGCCCGCGACGACGTTTCGGCTGCCGCGACACCCCCCGTAGACGTCGCCGCGGCACGATTCGCCGGCCAACGCGTCCACGGCTCCTGCGTAGACGCCCGCGTATGCGGGCGAGCGCCTCGACGATGTCGCCACGGCCCGCGCACCGGTGTACTGAACGCATGACGGAAAACAGCATCAACCAGCCCCTTCACCTCGTCACCGGCGGCGCCGGAAAGACCGGACGGCGCGTCGCGGCCCTGCTCGACGCGGCCGGCGCCCGGGTCCGGATCGGCTCGCGCACCGCCTCCATTCCCTTCGACTGGACCGACCGCGGCACCTGGGACGCGGCCCTGGCCGACGTCACCGCGATGTACCTCGCGTTCCAGCCCGACCTGGCGGTCCCCGGCGCTCCGGAGGCCGTCCACGCCTTCGTCGCCGCGGCCCGGGCCGCGGGCGTCCGGTCGGTGGTCCTGCTCTCCGGGCGCGGCGAGCCCGAGGCCGTGGAATGTGAACGGATCGTGCAGGATTCGGGCCTGGCCTGGACCGTGGTGCGGTGCAGCTTCTTCATGCAGAACTTCGACGAGGGCGCGTTCGTCGACGATATCCGGGCCGGAGCGCTCGCCCTGCCCAACGGTGGTGTGCCGGAACCGTTCGTACACGCCGACGACATCGCTGAGGTCGCGGCCGCCGCCCTGACCGACAGCCGACACCACGGCCGGCTCTACGAGCTCACCGGCCCCCGCGCCCTCACCTTCGCCGACGCGGTGGGTGAGATCGCGGCCGCCACCGGCCGCGACATCGCCTTCGTCCCGGTGTCGCGCCCCGAATTCGTCACCGCGCTCACCGAATACCAGGTCCCCTCCGACGTGATCACCCTGCTGGACTACCTTTTCGGCGCCGTCATGGACGGGCGCAACACACCGATCACCGACGGTGTGCGGCGGGCACTGGGCCGGGAGCCGCGCGACTTCGCCGACTACGCGAAAACGGTGGCCGCCACCGGCGTCTGGAACCCACCGGGCGAATAGGCCGCGTTTTGTCCATGTTCCCGTCGACCCCTGGGCACCCGCCGGCCCGGTGTCATGACCATCGCGCTCCCCGCAGTGCTCACACCCGTCCACTCACGAAGCCCTGGCCCTATGCATCCGGTCGGGTGGATCGGTGACATCAGCGACATCGTCGATACCTTCGTCATTTTGCGGATCACGCAGAGTCATGCGGGGATGTTCCTCCCGGACGACGGTCAGATGAATTCGTGGCCGTTGACAGAAGGGAGCCACACGTCGGCCGGATTATTGACGAATAGATAGCAAATTTCCGCAGGTCACACAGCACCGTCAGGCACTGTGTGACCTGCGGCCCCTCATTCGGTCGGCACATGGGTAACAAGGCACGCACAAAAGGTGCCCGCGGTCTTAAGAAAGGGCATGTTCCATCGGGAGCAGAGGCTTGCCATAGACCGACTGTTCGAGGCCGCGAATGTATCCGATGGCGAACAGGCGCCCCAGGGCGCCATATGCCGGGCGATCGTTGGATTCGCCATGCATGGTGGGGACGTGGTCCGGACGCATGGGTCCGGAAAAACCGACCTCCGCGTAGGCGCGCATGCATTCGGGTAGGTCCGTCTGGCCTTCGTCGTGGAAGGTTTCCTGGAAGTCGTCGGCGGTGCCCCGGACATCGCGGAAGTGCACGAAGCTGATTCGGTCCAGGCCGCCGAATTCCCTGATCAATGCGGGTAGGTCGGCGTCCATCAGGGCGAAATTGCCCTGGCAGAACGTGATGCCGTTACTCGTGGAGGGGCGCAGCGACAACAGCCGCCGGAATGCCTCGGGGGAGCGCATGATGTGCGGCACGTTGCGGCCCGTGGCGCGGGGCGGGTCGTCGGGGTGCATCCCGAGCCTGACTCCGGCTTCTTCGGCAACCGGGATGACGGCGTCGAGGAAGTAGCCCAGCGCATCCCACAACTGATCTTCGGTGATCTCGCCCGGTTCGGCGAGCGGGGGCAAGCTTGCTACGTCCGCTGCCCTGAACCCGGTGACCAGGGCTCCCCCGCGCCCGATGATGTCCACGCTCGTGCGGCCCCAGCTCGAGATGGCCATCCAGTTGTAGCACAGGGTCGGGATTCCCAGCCGGCCCATCGCGCGTATCTGCGTGAGAATGTTTTCGATTTGTTCGTCCCGCCCAGGGAGCCCCAGGCGGACCTTGTCCATGGGGGCCGTGTCCTCGATGGCGATTACTTTGAGGCCGTGTTCGGCGAAAATTTCGATGTCGCGTCTGATCGCTGCCTCGCCCCACGGAATATCGTCGGAAGGAGTCCCTGAGAACCCGTCCTTGCCGACGGAGGCGAACATGCGCTGGTCCTGTTCGGCTCCGTTGAGGAGGGCGACGACGTTGTCGACCCCGCATTGCTTGATCAATTTCCAGAGCGGCTCGGGCCGGGGGGAAAGCATTTCGCTCAGTTGAATCATCATGCAACCTTTCAGTTGGCCCTGGTCGATTCGGGCATTGCGTCGGTGCTTTTAGTTCTTCGTATCGGGAAGAGGGGCGGCGATGCGGGCGAGCAGGCCTCCATCGACCCGGATTTCCGCTCCCGTGACGAAGCTGGCCCGAGGGCTGGTCACGAAGGAGACGACTTCCCCGATTTCCTCGGGCCTGGCGACCCTGCCGAGGGCGTGGGCAGTGCCCCAGTTCGCGACGATCTGTTGGGCGCTCTCTTCCGAGCCGTCGCTGAACAGCGCCGCCGACGTGCGGAGCATGGGTGTGTCCACCGAGCCGGGGCTGATGCTGTTGACGCGGACCCCGTACTCGGCTTCGTCTACCGCCATCGCCCTGGTCAGGGCGTTGAGAGCGCCTTTGCTCGCCGTGTACGCGGCAACCTTGTTCTGGGTCGCGGTGGCCTGCACGGAGGAGATGATGGCGATGGCACCGGCCGGGCTCTGGCGCAGGTAGGGCAGGGCCGCACGGGCGGCGAGGAAGACTCCTTTGACATTCACGTCGAAAACTTCGTCCCAGGTTTCCTCCGGGGTGGAGGGAACGTCGCCGTACCGCTGAATTCCGGCGGAGGTCACGAGGGTATCGAGCCGACCGTACCGGGAGATGGCCTGCTCGACCGCGAACCGGCTGGTATCGGAAGCGCCGATCGGTCCCCATACCGCGATCGCCTTGCCGCCTGCGCGGTTGATTTCCGCCGCCGTTTCCTGGGCAGGGTCCTCGGTCTGCCCGTGGCAGACGATGGCCGAACCTTGCCGGGCCAATGCCAGCGCGATGCCCTTGCCGATGCCTTGGGATCCGCCGGTGACGAGGGCGACCCGTTCGTCGTGTTCACCCATCACGCACTCCTGTCGTCGAAATTGATGCTCAGTGGGATCTCGATCGCAGCCCGGGGGCCAAGGTGCAGGGCGCTTCGCCGGTCCGGACCGCTTGTCTGCATGCTTGCCGGTTCCATGGCCATCGCGCGGGCCCGCCCATACCAGGGGAACTGCTGGGTGGCATTGAGTTCCTGCCACAGCCATGCGTAGGGCAGGTGCGTGCCGTCCCAGTCGAGGCGGACCGTCAGGCCCAGGTCCAGATTGGTGACCGAGACCCAGTGCTCGGTGAAGTCGTGCAGCCACCCGAACACTTCGCGTGAGCTACCACGCGGGGGGATTCGGCGCAGATCGACACGCTCTCCTGATGTTGTGATGGCCTCGGGCCAGCGGTGTTCCGAGCCGGAGTCGATCGCTGTTTCCCGCTCCGGGTCGCTGGTGAACCGGCGAGCGCCGGTGTCGAGCCGGCAGTCCCCGTCCAGGAATGGGCCGCCGAGGGCGGGGTGGCTCGAGTAGTCGAATTCCAGATCGATGTCGCTCAGGTTGGTGAGCGTATCGGCGAGGTGCAGCCGCGGGCCCTGGAGCTCGATGACCCGATCAATGCGCACCGGGATCGAGAACAGCTCCACCTGCAGCCGAGCTGAGCCGGTCGATGCTTCATCGACCCGCCAGGGCACGACCGAGGCTTCACCGTGGAATGCCACGGGAGCGCCGTGGACGGACCGAGGGTCGCCGGCGTTCGGACACAATGTCTGCCAGCCGCCCCGATACTGCTCCAGCCATCCGGCGACCGGGTCGTATGTCGAGGGCCGCTGCCCGTCGCGGACCGCGTCGGCGCGTTCCCGCCATGGCGTCCGGAAGAGCGCGTCCACTCCGGTGCGCCGGTGGACGAGCGAGAGGACGTCCGCTCCTCTTCCGGGATCGATGCTGACCTGTAGATCCGGGCTCGTGAGGTCGAGGGTTCGCGGGCTCATGCGGCGAAGGGCTGGACGGGAACACCGGCGGTGTTGGTGGCGACCGCGAAGACAGAGCCTGCGAGGGGCTGCTTGCTGAGCCGGTCTTCGGGGATGTCTGCCGACGCCGAGGTGATGTACAGCGTTCCGTCATCGGCGAAGGCGCAGCTGGACGGTTGTTCGACGGGCATCGGGATCCGTCCGATCAATTCGCCTGAGGGGTCGTACCGGCGCACCTCACTGCCTCCCCAGATCGCGACCCACAGGCATCCGTCCAGATCGACGGCGAGCCCGTCGGGCAGGCCGCCGTCGATCTCGCACAGCGGGGTGAATGGTCCGACCTCGCCTTCGTCACTGCGATAGGGCGCGCTGAAAAGCAGGTTGGCCATGCTGTCCGCCAGGTACATGGTGGTGTCCTCGGCGTTCCAGCCCAGGCCGTTGGGCAGGGCGAATCCGGTCGCCACGACACTGCTGGGCGCCTGCCCGTCCCATCGGTGCAGGGCGCCGACGCCGGGGACGAAGTCGAGGTGGGTGCTCCCGGCCCAGAGCCGGCCGCGCGAGTCGCATTTGGCGTCGTTCATGCGCCGGGTGGGTTCGGGCAGTACCGGGTCCAGGATTTCCAGCTTTCCGTCGGCGAAGATCCCGAGACCGTCGGAGACGGCGACCGCGAATCCCTCGTGCTGGGCCCGGGGTGCCGCCGCGCCCAGGAGGGTGTCCAGGGCGGAGGTGCTTTGCCCGCCGGTCGCGAGGTCGTTCTCGAAGAGCAGGCCGTTGTTGATGTCGACCCAGCACAACCGTCCGGTCCGCCGGTCCCAGACAGGTCCTTCACCGACCGTGGCTTGGGCACGGATCACCACGTCAGGCTGCGGAAAAAGTTCTACGGAACCCATCGTTCTGCTCCTCTCGCTGTCGATCGCGGGCTGTAGCTGCGGCGTTCACAGGACGCCGTAGGTCGCAAAGGCTTCAGTGGTGCTCATTCCCTGTTCGATGGCGAGGCGGACCTGGTTCTCGGCGCCGGCTTTGTCCAACGCGCGGGCCAGCACTTCGTCCTCGAGGGCGGCCGGGATGACCAGGACGCCGTCCCGGTCTCCCACGACGAGGTCTCCGGGGGTGATCTGAACACCGTCGATTTCGAGGGGAATCCCGTAGTCGAGCACAGTGCCGCGGACTCCCGAATCCTGGCCGTAGCTGCCGCGGCTGAAGACCGGAAATTTCTGGTCCAAGACCTTGTCGGTGTCCCTGTGGTACCCATCGATGACGGCGCCGACCGCCCCTGCGGCACGTGCGGCCGTAGTCATGATCTCGCCCCAGGCGGCGCAATCGAGACGGCCGCGGCGGGCCAGGTAGACGTCGCCGGGCCGCAAAGCGTCCAGGGCTTCGGTCAGTTTGCCGAAAGGCTTCGCCGGCATTCCGAAAACGTCCCCGACCAGCACCGGCATCGCCCGGCCGACCACGGTCATGGTGGGCAGTAGCGGCTGCACCGCAGCCGGTAGGAACTGGTGTGTCCGGCCGAGCGCATCCAGGACGTCGCCGAGCACCGGGGTGTAGAGCGAAGCGGCAACGAGATCGAATCGTTCGGTGTCGTTGGGCGGTATCGTGACCATTTCTTCCTTGTGTCGATGATCCTCGGGTGGCGGTGGCCCGCAGGTCAGGTCGAGGTTGTCGCCCGGCGTGAGCGCCATACGTTCACCAGGACCGCGACGAGGACGACAGCGCCGCGAACGACCTGCTGGGCATAGGGGTCGACCCCCAGCAGCACCATCCCGTTCATGAGTACGGCGATGAACAGGACACCGATCAGGGTCCCGACGATGGTCCCCTTGCCGCCGCTGAGCGAGGCGCCGCCGATGATGGCGGCGGCGATCGCATCGAACTCCAGTCCGTTGGCGATAGTGCCGTTTCCGGAGGACAGCTGTGCGGATTGGAGCAACCCGGTAACCGCCGCGGTCAACGCGGAGATCGCCAGCACCGAAATCCGGATGGTGCGTACGTTGATGCCGGACAATTCGGCGGATTTGGCATTTCCGCCCACGGCGTAGATCGACCGGCCGAACACCGTTTTGCGTGCGATTACCGCGATCACGATAAAGACGATCAGGAGATAGATGGCCGGGACGGGAATGACTCCGGCAATCTTTCCGCTCCCCCAGTAGAAAAACTTGCCGGAGTCGACGGGAATCGGGAACGTGTTGGTGATCAGCATGGCCATTCCACGCAGTCCCAGATACAGGGCCAGCGTGGCGATGAAGGTCGGCACCCCGAATACCGCCCGGATCCATCCGGCGAAGGCGCCGATGGCAGCGGCGGCGGCGAGCACCACGATGCACGCGGCCCACATCGGCAATCCGAGGTTGACGACCATGACTCCCAGCAGGGCAGATGACAGCGCGGCCAGGGATCCCACGGAGATGTCGATCTCGCCGGCGACGATGACCAGCGTCATAGCGAAAGCAACAATCCCGAAGAAGGCGGCTTGCTGAAGAATGTTGAGCAGATTGCGCGCGCTGAGGAAGTTCGGTGCGGTGACGGACAGCACCAGGAAGACCAGCACCAGCACGCCGAGCAGGCCGATGCCCTCCCAGGAGCGGATGCGCGTGAACAGGCCGCCGGCCTCGGATTCGACGGCCCTTTTTTGGGGCTGCATGACTTCCGGGTGGGACATTTCAGTTGCCTTCTTTCATGGCAAGTGCCAATAGCTTTTCCGTCGTGGCACCGGCCCCGACGACTTCGTCTCGGATCCGGCCATCCCTGAGCACCAGGACGCGGTCGCAGACTTCCGAGAGTTCCTCGAGCTCCGAGGAGACAAAGATGGAGGAAATCCCGTTTTCGGCCAGCTCTCGGATGAGCTTGTAGATTTGGCCTTTGGCGTGGACGTCGATGCCGCGGGTCGGCTCATCGAGCAGCAGCACCGACATCTTCGCCGCCAGCAGCCGGCCGATCACAGCTTTCTGCTGGTTTCCGCCGGACAGCGTGCCGATCTCTTGACCCGATGTCGATGCGACGATCGAGAGCGCGCGCAGCGTTTCCTTTGTCACGGCGGCCTCGCGCGGGGGCTTGATCCAGAACCGCGGCAGCACCCGGCCCCGGGCCGAGAGCAGGATGTTCTCCCCGACCCCGAGCATCGGCACGATTCCGGAGCCTTTCCGGTCCTCGGGGGTCAGTCCGACTCCCCTGGCCAGCATGCGGCGGGGTCGGCGACGCAGGATGCGTTCGCCGGCCACGGACACCTCGCCCCGGACGACGGGTCGCAGGCCGTAGATGGCCTCGAGGAGCTCGGTCCGCCCCGATCCCAGTAGCCCGGCAATGCCGAGCACTTCACCGTCGTGCAGATCGAAGTCGACGCCGCCCAGCACACCGGGGATGTGCATGTCCCGCACCGACAGTACGACCGGCTGGTCACGACGATCCCGGTGCGCTATCCGGGCCGCCACCTGGCCGCTATCGCCCGCGATGAGCGCGGCCACCTTCTCGGCGCTCGCTTCGTGCGCTCCGAAGGTCTGCACTTCGCGGCCGTCTCGCAACACGGTGAGTGTGTCGGCAACCAGTGGGATCTCTTTCATCCGGTGCGAAACATAGATGATTGCCACTCCCTGACCGGCCAGGCGTCGGATCAGGGCCAGCAGCGCGTGGACCTCGTGACTGTTCAGGGCGCTGGTCGGCTCGTCCAGGATCAGTACCCTGGGCTCGTCGAGAAGTGCCTTGGCGATTTCGACGAGTTGCTGCTGTGCCAGGGAAAGGTTGCCGACTTCCTGCCAGAGCGGAATCGGTTCGCCCAGCATCTCGATGGCCCGCCGGGCATTGTCTTCCAACGTCTTGGCATCGATGAAGCCCCGGCGTTCGGGCCAGCGACCGAGCGTGATGTTCTCCGCCACCGACAGTCCCGGCACGAGGCTGAACTCCTGGTGCACCATGGCGATGCCGCCGGCCCGGGCGTCGCCCGGCCGGCTCCAGTGCACCTCCTTGCCGGACACGCGCAGTCTTCCGCTGCCCGGATCCGGCTGCTGGGACCCGGAGATGAGGTTCACCAGGGTCGACTTCCCGGCCCCGTTCTTCCCGAGCAGGGCCCGCACCTCCCCCGCACGCAGGGTGAGGTTGACGTCTACCAGCGCCTTGACGGTTCCATAGGTTTTGCTGAGGGAAATGCATTCCAGGATCGGGGGAGCAGTCTTATCCACAAGCGTTCCTTCATCGTTGACCGGGCAGACACCGTGCCGGGGCGCGCAAGGGCCTCGGCACGTGGCCGTTCCTGTTCCTACTTGCCCAGGTACTTGTTCACTGCGGCCGGATCGTCACGGGTATAGGTGATTCCGGGAAGGTCGGTTTCCAGCGGGGAGTTCGCCTTGCCCGCAACGGCGTTCTTGGCCTGCTCGAATGCGTCCTTCGCGGTGGTCTGCGGGTCCTGCCCGGTTGTGGCCTGAAGAATGTTGTTGTTGTCCTGCAGGAAGCCGGCGAGTTGTTTGGAGATGTCCGTACCGAAGACGGGAATGGTTTTGCCGGACTGCCCGACCGCGGTCACCTCCCCGACGGTGCCCCCCTCATTGGCGGCCCAGAGCAGGTTGATGCCGGGATCCCCGGAGAGCATGTTGGTGGCGACAGTGGTGGCCTTGTCCGCGAGAAATCCCTCCTGGTCGGAGGCATAGGTGGCCGTCACGCCCGCATCCTGGAGCGCCTTCTTGAAGCCGGCTTTGCGCAATTTGCAGGTTTCGGCCGCGCTGTCGCAGTTCAGGATGCCGATCCTTGCCGACCCGCCGAGCTTGCTCTTGATGTATTCCGCGGCGGCTTTTCCGGTCGCCGTTCCCAGGGCCGTGTTGTCGGACTGGACGACACCCTTGACAACGGAGGGACTCGTGGCGTCGGCCGTGCAGTTGCCGTAGCAGATCAGCGGGATGCTCGCACCCTTGATCGATTTCATCGTCGCCAGCGAGCCGGCGACGGTAACGGGCTGCATGATGATCGCGTCGACCTGGCGCTGGATCATGTTCTGCGCGGCGGCAGCCTCCGCGCCCGCATCGTTGTTCGAGTTGGCCGCGATGACCGTACCCCCGTCGGCCTTCACCGCCGCTTCCAACGACGTCTGGATCCCCCGGAAGTATTCGTCGCCCTGGAGCATGATCAGCCCGACCGTGAGCTTCTTGCCACTGCCGCCCGCACCACCGCTGCCCGCAGGCCCGCACCCCGAGACCGCAAGAACGGTCAAGACCCCGGCGGCGACGAGTGAGAGAAATCTCCGCTGCATTCCAATCTCCTTTGATTGCAGGTGGCTCACATACTAGAGTTCAAACATACTTGTATACAAGCCCCCCGATGAGTCAAAATCGAGCATGACTTCTACTTCCCGGTCCGCTGAGGGGCCGCCGCCACCCGCACCGTCTGCAGGTCTGCGGCAGGTCGCCCGCACTACTCGGCAGCGCATGTCGGACCGGGTCCACGACGAGCTCATGTCGGCGATCCGGGACCTGCGGCTCGAGCCAGGGGCTCTCCTGTCCGAGGCCGAGCTCTCCGTGCAGCTGGGGGTAAGCCGGACGCCGTTGCGGGAAGCCATTTCCCGGCTGGTCGATCAGGGCCTACTCAGCGTCGTCTCCCAGGTCCGGACCAGCGTGGCACTCATCGACCTCTCGCAGGCCCGGGAAGCCTGCTTCATTCGCCGCGCCCTCGAGACGGCAGCATTCCAGCAAGCCTGCGAATCCGGTGGCGATGTCGGCGAGCTCCGGCGCATTCTGCTACGTCAGGAGCAGGCGGTGGCCGACCGCGACGTCGAAGCCTTCTTCGTCTCGGATGAGGATCTGCACCAGGAGATCTTCAGGCTGGGCGGTTATCCGGGGCTCTGGAACGTGATACAGCGCTCGAAGCTCCAGCTGGACCGACTTCGCCGACTGGCGTTTTCCGAGACCGTGATCACGCGGGACGTCATCGACGAGCACATACGCATTGTGGATCTGCTCGAGAACAGGGACGTCGAGGAGGGTATACGCGTCATCACGGTACATTCTCGGCACGTGCTCGACCAGGCCGGAAGGGTCCAGTCCGAGCACCCGGGGTATTTCACCCCATGAGCGGTGCCTGCACGGGATCGGTCCGGCAGCGGCCTCAACCGCACCGTGATCTGATCCCGTTGCGCGGCAACGTATCGAAGTCACCGGCGGATGGCGTCGCAGCCTGCGAATTCCGCCGCCGCACCGAGTTCGCGTTCGATGTGCAGTAGCCGGTTCCATTTGGCAGTGCGCTCGGAGCGCATGGTGGAACCGACCTTGATCTGGCCGGTACGCCAGCCCACAGCCAGGTCGGCGAGCCAGCTGTCTTCGGTATCGCCGGAGCGGGCGGAGAGCACCGTCCGGTAGTTCGCATCGTGCGCGGCGCGCACGACGGACCGCGCCTGGGTAAGGGTCCCGATCTGGTTCGGTTTGACCAGCACCGCGTTGCCGACGTGATGGGTGATTCCGCGCTGCAGCCGGGCCGGGTTGGTGACGAACAGGTCGTCGCCGAGCAATTGGGTGCTGGCGAGCTGTACGGTGGCCTGTTCCCAGCCGTCCCAGTCGTCCTCGGCGAGAAGGTCTTCGATGGAGATCAGCGGGTAGGTGGTTGTCCACTCGGTGAATTCGCTGATGAGTTCGGCGCTGGTCAGCGCGCGGTCTTCGGTGCGGAGAAGATATCGGCCGTCCTGGAAGAATTGGGTGGCCGCGACGTCCACCGCGATAGCTGCCTGCGTCCCCGGCTCGAGTCCGGCGCGGTGGATCCCTTCGGTGACCAGGTCGAAGGCGTCGCGGTTGCGCGTCAGGGGGAAGGCGAGCCCGCCTTCGTCTGCGACGAGAGCAGTCGATAGACCGCGCTGTTCGGCCGCCATGGCTGTGCCCCGCCGGACACTCCAGCACCATTCGAGCGCCTGGCGGAACGAGTCGGCGCCCACCGGGACGACGAGAATGTCCTGAATATCGATCGCGCCGCCTGCGTGTGCGCCGCCGGAGATGACATTGACCATCGGCAGCGGCAGCAACGGTGCGGCTCCGGCGTCGAGAACGCTGCGGTACAAGGGCATTCGGCGGGCATCGGCGGCGGCGAGCGCGGCCGCGACCGACACCGCCAGCACCGCGTTGGCTCCCACATTCGACAGCGCGGCATCGGTATCGGTGGCGAGCAAAGCAGTATCGACCGCGGATCGGTCCAGAGCGTCGAGGCCGTGAACGGCCTCGGCGAGTGTGGTCTCCACGTTGGCGACGGCTCGCGTGACGGCACGTCCGGCGTAGCGGTGATCGGCGTCGCGCAGCTCGGCCGCCTCGTGGGTGCCGGTGGAGGCGCCGGAGGGCGCCATCGCCTGCCCCCGGGCGCCGCAGGCCAGCAGTACCTCGCAGGCGACCGTGGGGGTCCCGCGGGAGTCCAGTGCTTCCCACGCGAGCAGGGAAGTGATGCGTGTGTCCGTCATGAGATGGTCTTCCAGAGTTCTTCGAGGTCGGCCGCGCGGTGGAGCGCGGCAAGGGCCAGCTCTCGTACCCGTCCGCGGCCGCTGTGGGTGAGATATTCCGCTGGAGATTTGCCGTCGACCCGCGCCAACAGTAGGCATCCGACGTGCGCGGCCAGCTGCCCGGATTCCGGGACCAGGTCGCCGTGCACCGCACTGGTGTACCCGTGGTTGAAGGCGTCCGCCACCCCGTGGTAGCCGAGAGTGTCCTCGGGCCGGTGGACCGCTTTGAGGAGCAGATGGGTGTTGAGGAAGGCGAGATCGAAGACCGGGGACCCGTAGTGGGCAACCTCCCAGTCGATGACCCAGGCGTCGGTACCGTTCACCAGGATGTTCTTCGGAGAGAAGTCGCCGTGTACCAGGCAGGTGCGCTCGCGCAGCAGCTGGTCGGCCAACGCGTCGACCTTCCCGGCAACGCCGGGGTGGGCCGCGCCTGCCGCGCGGTAGAACGGTGCTATGCGCAGGCTCTCGAAGTGTGTGTTACCGAAGTCGGCGGCGAGGCTGCTCCGGTCGGCGGTGCCGGTGTGCCATCGGGCGAGTGCGGTGGCGACGGTCCCGGCGACCGCGGGGTCGATGGTTCCAGCGAGGAGTTGGGTTTTCCAGTCGGTCCACTGTCCGCGTGCGCGTTCGATGGTGAGGGTCAGCGCTTGGTCGTCGGTGTCGATCACCTTTGGTACCGCGGTGGGGTCCAGTTCGCCGGCCAGGCGGAGCGCCGCGGCCTCGACCAGAATTCTGGCGGGGTCGGCGACCCACTCCTGCGCCACCCGCAAGCGCGGTAGCGCCTGCTTGACCACGACGTCCACCCCGTCTCCCCGCACTGCGAGCACCTCGTTCGAGACCCCTCCGGACAGTGGGTACGCGGCGGCGGCGCTGCCCCGGGGAAGTACGCCACGGCCGATCAGGTACGGGATGATGGTCTCGGTGGTGAACACTGCTCACCTCCGGTTACGGGCGTGGTGACGCATTTCCAGATCCCCGACGCGAGTGACGATTTCGTCGCCGTCGGTCAGGTAACGCGGTGGCTGTTGGCCCAGGCCGACACCCGATGGGGTGCCGGTGAGAATCACGTCACCGGGCAGCAACGTCACGATGCCGGACAGGTAGGCGATAAGCGTGCTGACGTCGAAGATGAGGTCCGAGCTATTGCTGGCTTGCATCCGCTGACCGCTGACCTCGCACGACAGCGCGATCGCGTCCGGGTTTTCCCACTCGTCGGTGGTGACCAGCACCGGCCCCAGAGGTGTGAAGCCGGGGAAGGACTTGCCGAGGCTGAACTGCGGTGTCCCGGATGGCCGCATCTGCACGTCGCGCGCGGAAATGTCTTGCGCCGCGGTCAGTCCCGCGACGAACGACCATGCCCGGTCGGCTGTGACGCGATGGGCGCGGCGCCCGATCACCACGGCCAGCTCGACTTCCCAGTCCACCTGGTCGGTCGGCAGTTCGATAGTGCCTCGAGGGCCGGTCACCGAGCTGGGGAACTTGGTGAACACCAGCGGGAACTCCGGTTCCGGTAGCCCTGATTCGATTTGGTGAGCGCGATAGTTGAGCCCGATTCCGAACAGCTGCCGGGGTAGCGGTACGGGGGCGTCGGCCTTGTCTACCTCGAATGGCTCGCTATCGGAGGCTGGGACACCGCCGGCCCAGAGCAGGAATTCATCCCACCGGTCATAGACCGCCAGGGGGTCGGGCCCGAAGCGCCCTCCGCTCGCATCCGCGATGTCGGTCGCCCGGTCGCCCGTGACTATCTTCGCTCGGCCGGCTGTCACACCAATGCGCATCTTCTACCCGTTCTCAGTCGTTGTGTTCGGTGTCAGGAGGTCAGCCGGCGAGAATTCCGCCGTCGATGACGAATTCGCTGCCGGTGACAAATGCCGCGTCGTCGCTGGCCAGATACAGTGCTGCCTTGGCCACTTCCACGGGTTGCGCCAGCCGGCCCATGGGCTGACGGGCAACGAGCTGCGCGCGCCGGGTATCGCTATCGCCCGCTTGCGCCAGTAGCCGGCCCACCCACGGTGAATCCACTGTGCCCGGGCATATGCAGTTGCAGCGGATTCCCTGCTTGGCCCACTGCACGGCGACCTGCTTGGTCAGTGCGATGACCGCCCCTTTGCTCGCGGAGTAGGACGCCCGGTCGGGGAGCCCGATCATCCCCGCGACCGAGGCAGTGTTGACGATGACTCCGTTGCCCTGGCCGAGCATGTGCGGTAGCGCGTATTTGGTGCACAGGAATGTGCCACGGACATTGACCGCGAATACGCGGTCCCATTCCTCGACCGTGGCGTCCAAGACATCGGTGGTCGAACCGATTCCCGCGTTGTTGCACAGGATGTCGGCTCCGCCACCGAATAGGCGAGCCGCGGTATCGAACAATCGGGCGACATCGTCCTCGACGCTGATGTCGGCCCGGACAGCGTGCGCCCCAGCGGGCAGGCTGTCGGGGTCGAGGTCCGCGCCGATCACCTGGGCGCCCTCTTCGAGAAACAGTCGGGTCATTTCCCAGCCGATACCGGAACCTGCCCCTGTGACCAGGACCTTGCGGCCGTCAAAGCGTGCCATTGGCTACTCCAGCTTCTGAATTCGTCGATGAATGGAAACGTCGTGTGGCCTACCCGATGCCGAGGGCCTCCCCCGGCACGCCGCGCGGATAGCCCGATCGTGTGGGCTCGTCCGCGGCGGCGGTAGGCGGCGGGAGAGGTGTCGCCTCAGGTGGCGGTGTCGGAAATCATGACCACAATCTTGCATACCAGTCTTCTTGTATGCAAGTATTCAGCTGCCGGTTCGCGGCGATGAGATCGGTGTAGTCGGTGACGTTTTGCGCGAGCCCGGACAGTCCAGGACCGGCGTCGCCAGTCGGCGCCGAGGCCGCGCTGGCGGCCGAGGTCCGCTACGCCCAGGCCATTCGATAAGTCGACGGGGTCAGTATCGAGCCCCGAGTGCCGGTTCCACGTCTTCGGGTCAGTCAGCGAAGTAGTCGGGATATTGCTCGCGCAACATACGACCGTAGCGGCGTACCCGGCTGATGTGTCCGCGGAGCAGTGTCTGACCGCGCTCGATGTCAGCTGCCTCCAGCGCGTCGACGATCGCGGTGTGTTCGTCGATCAGCTCCCGTACCGTGTCGGATTCGGGAAGGCTCAGCCGACGTAGCCGGTCGAGCTGGAGCTTCATCGGCTGCATCATCGTCCAGGCACCGCTGTGCCCGCTGAGCACAAAGATCTGCTGGTGCAGCGCCTCGTCCGCGGCGAAGAAGGCACTGAGGTCGTGGGTTGTACGGCAACGTTCCTGCTCGATGAGCAGCGCCCGCATTGTGCTCACATCGCGGTCCTGCCGTTCGCATGCCTCCGCAAAGGCGGCCAGTTCCAGGGCTTCACGGACGAAGCGCGCTTCCTCCACGTCCTGTAACCGGATTCGCTCCACCCGCGTGCCCACCTGCGGTACGACGGACACCAACCCGTTGTCGACAAGACGCACGATTGCCTCACGCAGCGGCGTGCGACTGACCTCCAGCTGGGCGGACAGGTCGGTCTCGGACAGCGACGCGCCCGGTGGGATGCGCAGGGTTCGAATAGCGGAGACCAACTCGTCGTAGATCCGGTCGGATGTGCGTGCGCGGACGCGTTCACGCCGGATGGGTGCCATCCGGTGTACGTCACCGGTGCCGTGCGGCTTGGTGCTCACCGATCTATCGTCGCATGCTTGCGTACTTGTACATGAACGGCCTGATGGGAGAGCCGCACCCCATGAGTCGTCACGACCGGCACTGAACTGCCAATATAGTCGAGATCAATTGGGGGCCTGGAGATTTCAACCATTCGACCTGGGTGTTTCTGACCTGGGGGGGTGTTGCGATGCAGGTTGGCGCCGTACCGCGCGTGGCTGTCGAGGAGGTACGCGCAGTTCAGCATCTGCTGCGCGGCCATGCCGGTCGGCTTCAGGACGGTAATGAGGGCATCCAGCCAGGCCGCGTTGTGTGGCGAGAGGCGTATGTCAACTGTGTAATTCTACAGTGTAGACATATTGGGTAGCCGAAGCTATGCTGTAGCGATAACCGGTCCGTGCGTCGAACGGTCGGCCGATCTGGCTGCCGCGGCCGAACCGTACATCCGGGGACGGGATCTTTTCCGATGACCGAGAACAAGATCACGCATCGAATCTGGACCGCCAAGGAAGGCATTGAGAAACGCTTCCGCGACGTCGGTGCCCGGGGCCCCACCGAAGGGCGTACAGGGAGTCACGGCCCCTTCGACTGGCTGGAGCACAATCTGAGGGGCGCGTTCAAGCGCTGACATGGCAATTACAGAGGTTGCTGTCTACGCGCATGTGAGCGCGGCCGACATGGTGGCCCCACGACCACGAACTTGCCAGCGAGCTGTCGGCCCTGCTCACGGTCTTGGCAGTGGGGCTCGATCCCATCCATCGGGTTACTTGTCGTCTCGGTGACCGGGCGAGTACCTGTGGCGAACTCGTATTCGCCGGGCAGACGGTGCGACTGGACCGATACCCCCACGGCACCCCGCAGCCGGCGCCCGAGAACGCACCAACCGCACCGGCAGAGCCGCCGCGCTGCGACTATGGCGCATGAATTCGGCCCGCGCGCCGAGACGGGAGCATCGATCATGGCCTCACCGCAACCCCGATACGACAATCCCGTGCCACCCGCACATTCGCTGCGTCTGCTGGTCGACACCCAACCACCGCACACCGGATGGGTCGACGGTGCGTGGTGGCCCCACAGCCATCACCTCACCACCGAGCTGCCGGGCCTGCTCACGGTGTTGGCGACCCGGCTCGGCCTCGTGCACCACGTGATCTACCACCTCGACGATTGGGATGAAGCACCGACCGGATTCACCGTCGGTGCAAGCTGGGTGCGGCTCGGCGGGTTCCACCGCAAGCCGCCACACACCCTCGACGTTGTCGGGCTCGCCGGCAGCAGGGTCGCGCTACTGATCGTCCCGCCCTGCACCACCGTCCACTCCGCGCTCGTCACGATGGCGGCCGCGGCCGCCAGAGGCAACACATCGACCATCACCGACCTGCTCAGGGCCGGGCGAAACACCCCTGGTGACATTTCAGAATGACCGGCGAACTGGCTCGAATCGGATTCGATTGGAACACAGCGGCATCCACCTTCAGCGACGGCGGACAGGGCGGCATCATGCACCTGTACGGCCTGAAGGGCACCCGACTGGCACTACTCGTCATACCCGCCGACACCACGCCCGAACAGGCCGGCACCCGGATGCGGTGGGCAACTGGACAGCCCCGGCCGTACGACCGATGCACCCAGAGAATCGGAGCACGAACCTACGCGAAGTGGACCGCTGTCGCCGGCGGCGGGGGCGGGGGTAGCCGATGTCCGCAGTGAGTGAGAAAGACTACCTGGAACTGATGCGCGATCTCGCCGCGCTTCGTAGAACACGAGCCGCCACAACCGATCCCGCGATCCGCCACCGACTCGACCACGTCATCGAAGAACACCACGGAGAGGTATGCAAGCGGGACCGGCACGGGCGCTGACCGTTCGGGGCGCGGCGGGTGATCCTGATCGGCCTGGTGCCGGCCGTCGCACGCTGTCCGCCGACATTGTGTCCCCGCCAGGGTGATTGTTCCGCGCAGGTGTCGATGGTTTCACACGTTGGCAGTGAACTCTTGGACGACCTTCGCCAGCGAAGCGGAATCCTGCAGCATCGGCAGATGCCCGGTGGACAGCTCACGACGGAATCCGGAGCCGAGTTCGGCCGCGTGCCGATATTGCATCGCGGCGGACAACTGTCGGTCCGCCGTGGTCACGACATACCCGCTGCGCGCCGGGAACGTCCTGCTGGACACTTTGTCCCGATACAGGTGCTGGGATTCCGGCTCGAACTCCGCCACAATGCGAGCGGTGTCGCCCTCGTCGAGGCCAGCGCACAGCGCCGAGCGGATCGCCTTCTCGGGAGGACGAGTTCCCGCGACACGCATGACAAGGCCCACAACAACACGCTGCGGCGCAGGTAATGCCGCAAGGAACGACGTTCCGGCGGCGGGGAACGAGGCGGCGACCCCGAGCAGCCCGGCAACGCGCTCGGGCGCAGTCGCCACGATCTGACTTGCCACGACACCGCCGATCGAATGGGCAACGATCGTGAACGAGCCCTCCGGCGCCTGCGCCAGCACTGAGGACACACAGTCAACAAGACGCGCGTCAGCCCGCTTCGGATACGCGGCCACGACCGACTCGACAGGCAGGTCCGCGCGGACCCCGTCCCAGATCCAGGCCGGAAGACCTGCTCCACTGAGGAACACGATCGGCGTCGAGTCCAGATCCGGGTTCATTTCGTTCTCCTTGCGGGCTCGGAATGCGCTCGCAATGGTAAGCGAGGGGTCCGACACCAATTGATCCGAGACCGTCCCTCACGACTCCTACGCCCGGTGACCACCCCGGCCAAAGGTCGGGCTCATCCACCAGAACATCACCCAGCCCGCCAGTCGACTGCCGCGCCGACGGCACCAACCCACCTGTCAACACCTACAAAACAGCGTGGCCCCGGCACGGCCCGCTTCTACAGCTTCCACCTGCCCGATCCGGGCGGAACGCATCGGCCGCTGCGCGATCCCGGCGCCCGCGACGACGAATGAGACGGCCACTGTCGGTGCCGCCGCGATACAGGGTGGTCGACAATCGAGGAACCTCACTACCGGATAGCGGCCGGCAGGCAAAGCGCAGAGGCCGGCCATGCCGCCGCCCAGGGTAGTTCATGATTACGACTGGTCCGCGATGGTGCTTACGGCCTTGCGCATCTGCGCGTCGGCGCGGTCTGCGGTGGTGGCGGGGTCGATCACCAACAATCGAAGGCACCGATCGTGCGGCCCGAAGACGTACATCACCTGGGGTGGCTGGCCCGGAAGCGGGCCGGCGACCTCGATCCCATCGGGAGGGTCGATGCCACGCTGGGACAGGCTCAGCGAATTCCAATCGAAGGTAATCCGGGCGGTCGCGCCCAGTCGCGTAGTGAGGGCGGTGACCAGGTCATGCAGTTCTACGGTGAGGTTGTCGGTTCTGGGCCACCAGGCGCCGTCGACGCCACTGGATTGTTCGTCACAGTCGCGGAGCAGCAGTCGCGGTGTGCGGGTCGGCGTGTCGAATGGTTGCCCACCGCCGGCGGTTGCCCGGAATCGGCCCATGCCGCGGTCGGCGGCGGCACCGCCCCTATCCTGCGGCGGGTTCTGTGTCATATCAGACCGCCCGCAGGAGACGGGGATCCTGCGAAGGATGAGCGCCGGTCTTCGGTCGTGTGGGGCCACCAGGCCCCATCCACCGCTCCGTGGCGGGATGCTCGCGGTGTCGGTAACCGCCGTGACGACGGCAGGGCGCCGCTGCGGAGAGAAAAGCGTGAGGAGCGGTCCAGCAGGATCGGCTCGTGTTGTGGCGTCATCACGACGCTCCTGACCGGGACCGCGTGGCGGCCCCTTTTCGTTCGCCGGGTAACGACGAGACCACGGGTAGCTTCGAGAAGCCCCCGACGCCCTCATCCTATACCGGCCCGATATGCGCGCATGCTCGCGCATGCACAGTGGCCTGCGGCATTGCGACGGATGAGCAGTGCCACCAGGGAAACCGTCCCGCATGCCAGCCCGGCCCGGCCGGCGATCGACACCGGCGCTGAGATCACCGCCGGCGAAGATCGCCGCCTGCGCCGGTCGAATTCGCGGCCAGGCCGGTCAGCAGGATATCGAGCCCGCGCTCGAGCTCAGCGGCACCGTCATAGGCCGCCA
Source organism: Nocardia albiluteola (assembly GCF_018860155.1). Lineage (GTDB taxonomy): Bacteria > Actinomycetota > Actinomycetes > Mycobacteriales > Mycobacteriaceae > Nocardia > Nocardia albiluteola. Next base: position 21,010 of record NZ_JAHKNI010000029.1, on the reverse strand, counting down.
GCATCGGGGCCAACTCGCGCAGCAGCGGGAACTCGCCGACCGGCAGCCGATACAACCCCAGCCGCAACAAGGCGTCGGTCTCCTCGGGCCGTTCCACGATCTCCTGCAACTCGTTGAGAACATGCCCGAACAGGAACCCGAACAACGCCCGATAGACATGCAACGCATCCGCACCGGAGAACCCGGCACGCGTCAGCAGGGCGAGAACGTCCTCCAGTGGCCGCAGCACGGCCAGCGGCCGCAAGCCCAGCGGTGTCGCCAGCGGCCGGGTCACCAGCAGCGGCACCACCCGCGGATGCGCCAGCGCCAGCCGCCGGAAATCCCGTGCCACCACTCGTAATTGGGCCATCCAGTCCGAATCCGTGGTGTCGACCGACAACTGCGCGAACACGATCTCGGCGACACCGTCGAGCACCGCGGCCTTGTTCGGCACATGCCGATAGATCACCATCGGATCCCGCCCCACCGCCTCGGCCAGACGCCGCATCGACAACCCCTCGACCCCGTCACGATCGACGATTTCGAGCGCCGCGTCCAGCACCACGTCCCGCGTCACCGGACTGCGCCTGCGGCCGTCGCCCACGCGATCGGAACTACCGGTATCGGACCGGGAGAAACTGCGGTTGATCGGCGATTCGGCCATCACGGGACTCCGTTCCTCGGGAGCAGCTGCCGTCTCCGTTCGTGTAGACCTACAATGTTGACATAGGGCGCATGAGGCGTCCAGTGCTACCGACAGATCCGGTCTGCCCACCCTTTTCAGGCATCAGCAAGGCCTGTCGTCCGAGCCGCAACGTAGGGGCCTGCCGAGATCGGTACGGGGTCAGTTTCGTCGACGGTGTCGACCCGGACGGGATTCGCGTGCTGGACCGCCTGGACCCGACCCGCCGCCGGGGCGAATCGGTTTCGATACCGATTCCCAGCGATCGTCGGCGCCCGCCGCCGCAGAACATGACCTGCCGAAACTCTCTGTCAATACTGTTGTGTCAGAACAGGATCTGCCGGTGGGTTGCCACACGGTGAGCCGCCCGCCCAGACCGGCATACATAGCACGAAGGCGCGCTGCAAGCTATGGCGTCCACGCCGAACACCCCGACCGAATAGGCACCGCCGGCCGGCCTCCGAGGCCGTCGACCTGCGACGGGCGTCGGTGTCCACGTTCGCCTGCAAGTGGCGTCGTCATTGACCTGCACAACCACCATGGTGTGCGGCCGGTGGGCGAGACCTGTTGCGGCTCGGGACATCCTGCCTACTCGCTCTTCAGCGGAGACGACAGGGTCCACAGCCGTCCGTCCGGGTCACGTACGACCATCTCCCGGGTGCCGTAGTGGGTGTTCTCGGGCGCGGAGACCACCTCGATACCGGAGCCGACCTGTAGGTCGCCTGGGTTGCTGACGCCGAATACGGCCTGAATGCCGGGTTTCTGGGTTTCCGGCACCTCGGCGATGAAGATGGCCGGTCCGGTTGTGTTTCGGAGCTGGCCGGAGTTGTGGCCAGTGTCGAATTCCAGTTCGTAGCCCAGTGATTGGAAGAACTTCGCCGCTTTGCCCCAGTTGTGGGTCTGCAGGAAGATCATTTCGATGCCGTTGGTGGTCATGGTTTTCTCCAGTCTCTCGGGGTTTCAGTGCCGGCCGGATCGATCGGCCGGGACGGTGAGCGCGGTCGGGTTCGGCGTCTGGATCGGTTTGCCCGATCCGGTGAACAGCGCCGCAGCGGCGACGCCGAGCAGTAGGACGGTTGCCGGCAGGATCATGGCCTGGCCGAGCGCGGTGCTGAACCGGTCCAGCGCCGCGGCAGGCAAGTGTCCCCCGCCGCCGGTGGACAGCCCGGCGCCGCCCAGTCCGTTGGCGGCCATGCGGGCGGAAATGAGCGCGGCGATCGCGGCGCTGCCGAGTACCGAGCCCAGTTGCCGCGTGGTGTTGTAGACACCCGCGCCCGCGCCGGCCTGATGCATCGGCAGGTTGCGCGTCGCGATCGAGGCGAGCGGCGCCCAGATGCAGGAGTTGGCCACGCCGGCGACCAGACCTGCCATCAGGAATATCGCGATCGGCGAGGTCGGTCGCATCGCGACGGCGATCCCGAAGATGGATGCCGCGAAGAGGCCGAAGCCCACGGTGGGGGTGACCCGGGGCGGCATCCGGTCGGAGATCTTGCCGATGAACGGTCCGGTGATCGCGGTGACGACCGCCATCGGGGCGAAGACCAGCGCCGACTTCGTCGGCGAAAAGTCGCGTACCGCTTGGAGATAGAAGTACCACGGGGTCATCATCGAGGTGACCGCGACGCCCATGGTGGTGACAGCGATGCTCGAGAGCGCGAAGTTGCGGTCGCGGAACAGGCGCAGCGGCACCAGGGGTTCGTCGGTATTGCGGGCCTGGTTGATCGTGAACAGGGCCAGCACTACCAGCCCAGCGATGATCAAGGCCCAGATGGCGCCATTCCACTTGTGGGCGTTGCCTTCCTGCAGTCCGAACACGAGCAGGAAGATGCCGGTGGCGGACAGCCCGACGCCGATCCAGTCGAAGTGGTGCGGATGCGTCTCGAGCGCGGGCACCAGCCACCAGGCCAGCGCGAAGGCGGCCACCCCGATCGGCACGTTGATGTAGAAGATCCAGTTCCATCCGAGCTGGTCGACCAGCACGCCGCCCACGATAGGGCCGACCAGCATGGCCAGGCCGGCCACCGCGCCCCACAGGCCCATGGCCGAGCCGCGGCGGTCCGGCGGGAAGGTGCGGGTGATGACGGCCATCGTCTGCGGCGTCATCATGGACGCGCCGAGGCCCTGCACGGCACGGGCCGCGATGAGCATCTCGATGCTGCCGGACGTGGCGCACCACAGCGAGGCCAAGGTGAACACGCCCAGTCCGGTCAGGTAGACCTGCTTGGGGCCGAAGCGATCACCGAGCCTGCCGGTCACCAGCAGCGGCACGGCGTAAGTGAGCAGGTAGGCACTGGTCACCCAGATGACCTTGGTGATGTCGGTGTGCAGTTCCCGCATGATCGCCGGGTTGGCCACCGAGACGATGGTCGAATCCAGCAGGATCATGAAAAACCCGACGACCAGCGCGTACAGCCCCGGCCATGGATTGCGTTGTGTGGTCACAGGTTTCCCCATTTCTAGTTGCCAGCCGCCGCGGATCACCCTCAGCACGCGGTGTCGTCATCGAGGTAGGCCCGCAGCGCCGCCGCGACCAGCGCGGACAGCGACATGCCGGTCTCGATGGAGCGGAACTTGACCTGCCTGATCAGCTCGACTGGCAGATACACATCGAACTGTTCGACGTCCGTCTCGCTCACACGCCGACACTAGCATGCTAGCAATATAGAATGCTAGTGCGGCGGCTCGGCGCGCGTTCAGCCGGCCGCGCCGTGGCCGTTTCGAACCGTGCAGCACGCGACATAGTGCGAGTCCCACGCGGCGAGTACTCCCGCCGAACCGCTGCACATCCTGGCTGCCCACGCTGCGGTCGTTGCGATATCTTTTGGCCTGCAACACGATCCGACGGCCGTCCGGTGCCCGGGCGATCACGTCCGCGCCCAGATCGCCCGCACCGCCGACCACCCGCACGTCGGAACAGCCATCGCGGCGGCGCAAACGCACGAGCGCGTGCTCGAACTCCGCAGGGCTGAGCATGTGCTGCCGCAGCGCGACCAGCACCCGCGCGTCATCACGGGCCCGCACCCGCCGACGCTGCCGCAGCATCAGCGCTCCACCGGCGGCCGGGCCAGCACTGCGCACACCCCGGCCACGGTCAATGCCGCAGCCTGCTGCTCGGCGGCGTGCGCGCCCCGGGGCACCGCCACCAGTGCCGCGTCGCCGGCCATGAACATCAGCGCCATCGTCTCCGAACCCGGCTACGGCGATGTCGTCGTCTCACCATCTCGGCGACCTCAGCAGCTCGACTGGAAGGGGTAGCAGCCCACCGGGACGCGCTGCGGTGCAGACGCGGGAGTCGGCGCGGGCGCCATCCCCGCCTGCGTACGCGGCGGCGCTGCTGCTGGTGGCGGTGGCGCTTTGGAGTCTGCGGGTGGCGCATTGTCCATGGTCCGTCGCTGCCGCCCAGTTCCCTTCAGCGAGCTGGTCGGATTCCGGCCACCCGGCACCCCGGCTGGGCTGGCCTGCGCGCTGCCGGAACCGACCGGAACAAAGGTGGGCCCGGGGTTCGGTGCGCTGCACCGAGCCCCGGGCCCACCTGTCAGCTGGGCTGCCAGATCCTCGAGCTCATGGCACCGTGGCGGTGTCGATCGCTTGGATCTGGTTTGAGTCGTGGTCCGAGACGAACAGGGTCGTTCCGTCGCGGCTGAGAGCGAACTCCCGTGGGAAGGCGCCGGTTTGGATGCGTCCGAGGTTAGCTGGTTTGCCGGTGAGGGCGGCCTGGGTGTCCACCACGGTCAGTCCGGTGGTGGCGCCTGGGGTGTGGAATCGATTGGAGTCGGCGGTGATGATGCGGCGGCCGTCTCGTACGAAGGTCAGTCCGACGGGGGCGGTACCGACCGGGACAGAAGTCAGCAGGGCGTGCTGGGGGTCGGTGGTGAGTTTTGCGGCGTCGAAGGCGAGCAGTGCGTTGCTCTTGCGGGCTGTGACCCATACCGTCTTCCCGTCCGGTGAGGGGGCTACCCGTACCGGGTTGCATCCGGCCAGGACGCTGCCGGGCAGGGCCTTTTCCGGAGTCGCTTCCAAGGTGGCGAGGTCGATGACGCTGAGCTCGCCGTGCTTGGCGCCTGCTGTCGGGTTCTGGCTCGGGGCAATCTCACTGGTCGCGTACAGCCGGCGTCCGTCAGGGGAGATCGCGGTGCCGACCACGGCTTGGCCCAGGGGCAGGTTACCGATGAGGGAGGTTTGGCCGAATCCACTGCGAAGTGCCTTGCCCAGGTCGAAGACCTCGATGTCGCCGCGATGGCCGGTGCTGGCGTCTCCGTATTCCTGGCTGACGAAGGCGTAGTGGTCATCGGGTGAGACAGTCACCTCGATCGCGCTGGTCCCGGCCGTGCCGGTGAGCGTTCCCAGCACGGCCCCCGGTGCTCCTGCCGCAGCCTTGGCCGCGTCCACCACGATCGCTCCGCTGCCCGCAGCGATGAGCAGCTCGCGTCCGTCATGGGTGAGGGCGACGCCGGTGGCGCCTTCCTTCCCCACACTGGCGGCCGGAAGCGGAATCTCGAGGAGGAGCCGGGGCGGGGTGCTGTCTGTGGACAGCACCCCGAGTTCCGACTTCAACGAGGCGAAGGCAATGTTGCCCGTCTGCGCGTAGACCAGTCCGAAGGGCCGGTCCGGGACGGTCGTACTCGCGGTGTGGACATCGTTGAGCGGTGACTGGGCTGGTGCAGCCGAGGATGTACACGAGGGCTCGGCCGTCGGGAGTGCTGCGGCGGAGGGCGCCGACGAGCTGGCATGACTACTCGGGGCACTGCCCTTCCCCGCGCATGCCGACGCGGCCACTCCCACGATTAGCGCCAGCGCCAACGAGCGCAGCTGTTTTCCTGAGATGTCCATCATGCTTCCCCTTTCTCGCTTCGGAAGCCGCGGCGATGGTGGCTACGGTTTCCGGCGTGCCATCCGGCACGAATACGTAGCTGACCTTCTCGGGATCGGCGGTCACAGCCGGTCATAGATCGCAACAAGCCGATCGAGGACCTCGGTGGCGGATCTCAGCGCTGCGATGTCCTGATCGGCCAGTTCCTCCTGGAGGGAGTCGGTCATGGCCACCATGCGCTCGCGGCACCGTACGCGCCCGGTCTCGGTCAACGCGACCAGGACCGAGCGCTTGTCGCCGGGTACGCGTTCCCTGGTGACATATCCTGCCGCGGCCAGGCCGTTGAGCAGCTGAGTGGTTGCGGCGCTGGTTGTTTCGGTCAAGGCGGCGAGTTGGCTGATCGTGAGCGGCCCTTGGTCGGCCAGCGCTCGTAAGGCACGCGCATGCGTGAGCGACAGCGCCTCGGGGGATCGGGTCGCACGCCCCCGCAGCCGGGAGTCTGCCGCGCTGAGCCGATAGGCGGCCCGGGCCAGCAGGTCGAGGGCGCTCGCGCGGTCCGATTCGAGCTCTTCTGTCACGGTGCATGTCCTGTCTACGGATCGTTCGAGGTTGACAACCAGTTTAGCGTAGTACTTAATAGATAAGTACTTAACCTACCTGGAAGGAATCACCATGACCACTCGATCCGTCGGCCAGAGCTGGGCCCTCGACATCGCCCTCGCCCAGGGCGGATTCGACGCCCTGCACCCGCAGGCGAAGGGCACCATGGAGCAACTCGGTCACGACCACACCGATTTCGACAAGGTCTTCGAACTCGTGCAGAGCGGGGCGATGCTGCCCAAGGCGTGGGCGAGCATTGCTGCCCAAGCCGAGGAGCGCGCCGCTCATCATGAGCGAAACGGGTTTGCCCGCACCGCCGCTGACCTCTACACCCGGGCTGCGGTGATGTGGGGCCGGGCCCAGTATTCGATCTTCGAGGCCGCCGACCCGCGCAAACTCGCTTTCCGTGAGCGCGCCAACCATTGCGTCGAACGGCTGGGGGAATTGCGTGACGGACGGGTCCGGCGGGTGGTGCTGGACTTCGAGGGCAAGCAGATCTTCGCGCTGCTGCACCTGCCACCGGAGCCGGTGCGTTCGGCGCCGGCAGTGATTCTCGGCCCCGGGATGGACATGATCAAGGAGGATTACATCGCCGCGGCCGAGCGGTACTACACATCGCGGGGTGTGGTCGCCCTGTCCATCGAAGGCCCTGGACAAGGCGAGAGCCGGGCGCACGGCCTCACCGTCGATCTCGCGAACTACGAACGTGCGGTGCGGCATTACATCGACTACCTGATCGGCCTGCCGGAGGTGGATCCGCACCGCATCGGCATGTTCGGCATCAGCATGAGCGGATACTGGGGATCACGTGCGGCCGCAACAGATCCGAGGCTGGCGGCGCTGGCAGCTTTCGAGGCGCCCACCGGTGACTTCCGGACCATCTTCGAGCGAGCTCAGCCGACCTTCAAGAACAACTACATGTACATGGCAGGCTACGACGACGAAGCGGCCTTCGACCGTGATCTGACCGATCGGATGCCGCTAGGTGATCTGGTCGGTGACATCACGTGCCCGGTGCTGTACGGAATCGGCGAGTTCGACGAGCTGACCCCGCTCGAGCAGGCTCTCGCCAACTACGAACTCGTTCGCGCACCCAAGGAGATTCGCGTCTACGAAGGCGAATTCCATCCCCTCGGAGGCGTGGCGGCCGAAATCTTCCGGTTCGGCGCCGAGTGGCTCGAGCGCGCTCTGGCCCGCGAGTTCACGACGCCGGGACGAGATGTGCGGCACTACGTCCACCGCGACGGGCACACCACCGACGGCACCGCCGATCCGACATGGTGGTCAGGTGCAGTGCCATTGGCGATCCAGCGGTTGCGCTCGGCGTGAGCGTACGTGAATACGACCAAGCGGGACAACAAGTCCGGCGCGGTCGGGTATCCACATCTGGCGCACAACGTGTGGGATCCGGTTAAGGGACGGGCGATCCCGAAGGTGCTGTTCACCTTTGGCCGATGGATCATCTATGGCGGTGGGTGGGCATAGATGCGATCGTGACCCGGCTCGGGCAGCCTCGCCCCGGTCCGCCCTGGGACGTGAGCGCAACCGAGCGGGTGCTGTTCGGGCTGGTCGCGGGCCGGGCGCTAGCCCCGTCGTCGAAACTGGCCGCGGTGGACTGGATCAGCGGTGACGTGCACACCCACGGGCTACCCGAGACCGACGACGATGCGCGTTATCGGGCGATGGACTGGCTGCACGCGGTTAGCTCCCGATCCTCAGGCGACGCGGAGGTCGGCGATCGCGTCCCAGTTCCAGGTGATCCCCAGTCCGGGTGTCTCCGGCGGCACCACGTGCCCGTCCTCGATCACCAGTGCGCTGTGGGTGATGGCGTTCAGCTGCGGGATGTGTTCGACGTAGGTTCCGGCGGGCACCGCGCACGCGAGGCCGGCGTGCAACTCCATGAGGAAGTGCGGGGCGACGCGCACGTTGAACGCCTCGGCGGTGTGCGCGACCTTCAGCCATGGCGTGATGCCGCCGACGCGGGCCACGTCGACCTGCACGATGCCGGCGGCCCCGGCGGCGAGGTATTGGGCGAATTGCCCTGCGCTGTAGATCGATTCGCCCACCGCGATGGGAACGCTGGTCGAGCGTGCCAGTCGCACGTGCCCGGACAGATCGTCGGCGGGCAGTGGTTCTTCGAACCAGGCAATGTCGAGGGGTTCGTAGGTGCGGGCTCGTCGGATCGCTTCCGGGCCGGTCAGCGACTGGTTGGCGTCGACCATGATCTCCCAGTCGGTGCCGACCTCGGCGCGGACGGCGGCCAGGCGCTCGGCGTCCTCGCCGGGGGTGGGTTTACCGACCTTGATCTTGCCCCCTCGGAAGCCGGCGGCTTTGGCGGCGCGGGCGTTGGCGACCAGTTCGTCGATCGTCAGGTGCAGCCAGCCGCCCTCGGTGTCGTAGACCGGCAACCGTTCGTGCGCGCCGCCGGCGAGGCGCCACAGCGGCTCTCCGGCGCGCCGGCACCGCAGATCCCACAGCGCGGTGTCGATCGCGGCCAGGGCGAGGGAGGTGATGACGCCGACCGCGGTGGCGCGGGTGCCGGCGAGCAGGTGTGCCCAGACCGCCTCGACGTTGCGGGCATCGGCACCCAGCAGCCGATCGGCCAGGTGGTCGCGCAGCATCGACAGTACGGCTCGCCCGCCGGTGCCGATGGTGTAGGAGTAGCCGGTGCCGGACAGGCCGTCGTCGGTCTCGATGGTCACGAGGATCGTTTCCTGGCGCACGAAGGTCTGCATTGCGTCGGTCCGCACGGTTTCCGGTTCGAGGAACACGAGCCGGCATTCGACGTTGGTGATTTTGCTCATGGGACGGCCTTTCGTTGTCAGGAAACAGGGTGTGTGGCGGCGGGACTCAGGGCGCGACGAGGACGACGTCCAGCGTCCGGGGGCCGTGTACGCCTTCCACGCGTTCGAGTTCGATGTCGCTGGTGGCGGACGGACCGGAGATCCAGGTCTGGGGCCGCGCGGGATCGAGGCGTTCGAGGGCCTGCGAAACGGATTCCACGATTTGGTCGGGGACGCGCACCAGGCAGATGTGGTGGTCGGGGACCAGGGTGATCCGCCGTCGTCCCTGATCCGGTGCGGCGTCCAGGATGAGCGTCCCGGTCTCGGCGATGGCCACGGCGCAGCCGGTGACGACGCTGTCGACGGTGTCGAGATCGGCGGCGGTGAGATCCGCCGTGTCCGGTACGCGTTCGACGGTGCCGGGCAGCCATGCCGCGGGGATGCCTGCCGGTGCGATCAGGGTGCGGGCGCCGCGGGCCGCGAGCAGGTCCGCGATCGTCGCGGGGAGGGCGGCGACGGTGGTGCGGTGGACGTGGGCGCGGTAGTCGGACAGGTTCGCGGCGAGCAGGTCGGCAGCCTGTGCCGCGGTATGTGTGCCATGGGTGCGGAGGTAGGCGCGCGGAACCGGTGTCCGGCCGGGCTGTTCATCGGGCGGAACGTCGGTGAGGGCTCGGCGGATGCGGGCGAGGATCAGGGTGCGACTGTTCACCGGGTGCCTCCGTGTGTCCTCTGGTTCTCGGTGCGCCGCCACCAGTCGCGGAAGGACTCGGCGGGCACGGCCGGTAGGTCGCGGGTGGCCGTCCAGGCGCGGCCGGGACCGGGCAGTCGGCGGAGGCGGAGCCGGCGACCGAGCGCGGTGAGGCGCTGCCCGGCACGCAGCGCGCGCGGATGGTCGAGGATCCAGCGTGTCGCGCGCATGATGCTGCGTTCGATCGTGTGCCCCGCACCAGTCTCGACGACCCGTTCCCGGAGGTGGACGAGCACCTCGGGGATGTCGATGGCGACCGGGCAGACCTCGTAGCAGGCGCCGCAGAGGGTCGAGGCGAACGGAAGCGAGGCGTCCACCTCGGAGGCGATGCCGCGCAGCTGCGGAGTGAGGATCGCGCCGATGGGTCCCGGATAGGCCGAGCCGTAGGCATGCCCGCCCGCGCGCTCGTAGACGGGGCAGACGTTCAGGCAGGCCGAGCAGCGGATGCATCGGAGCGCCTGCCGTCCGACCCGGTCGGCGAGGGTGTCGGTGCGGCCGTTGTCGAGCAGCACGAGATGGAAGGACCGCGGTCCGTCCGCGTCGGTGGTGCCGGTCCAGGTCGATGTGTAGGGATTCATCCGCTCGGCGGTGGAGGAGCGGGGCAGCAATTGCAGGAAGACCTCAAGGTCCTGCCAGGTCGGAACAACCTTTTCGATGCCGACGACCGAGATCAGCGTCTCCGGCAGGGTCAGGCACATACGGCCGTTGCCCTCCGACTCGACCACCACCAGGGTGCCGGTCTCGGCGACCATGAAGTTCGCTCCGGAGATGGCGACCTTGGCGCGCAGGAACTTCTCACGCAGATGCAGCCGGGCCGCCTCGGCCAGCTCCGCCGGATCGTCGGTCAAGTTGTGCGGTGCGGCGCGGCCCCAGTCCTGCATTCTGGCCGTGAAGATGTCGCGGATCTCGGATCGGTTGCGGTGGATGGCGGGGACGAGGATGTGGGAGGGGCGATCGTCGCCGAGCTGGACGATGAGTTCGGCCAGATCGGTTTCGTAGGCCGAGATCCCGGCCGCCGCCAGCGCGTCGTTGAGTCCGATTTCCTGGGTGGCCATCGATTTGACCTTGACGACCTCTGTCTCGCCGGTGGCTCGCACCAGCTCGGTCACGATGCGGTTGGCCTCAGCGGCATCGGCTGCCCAGTGGACGTGGCCCCCGGCCGCGGTGACCCCCTCCTCCAGTTGAACCAGGTAGTGGTCGAGGTGACGCATGGTGTGGTCCTTGAGCGCGGCGCCGGATTCCCGCAGCGCCGGCCAGTCGGCGAGCTCGGCGACGGCGGCGGCTCGTTTGGCGCGAATGGTGTGGGTCGCGTGGCGCAGGTTGGCCCGCAGCCGGGCATCCTGGGTGGACACCGCGGCGGCAGCGGGAAAGGCGGGCATGCCGATGTAGGTGCCGCTCATAGTGGGTCCTCCTGTGTACTGGCCAGGATCTCGGCGATGTGGACGGGCCGGATTCCTGCGTCGCGACGGCTGAGCGTGCCGCCGATGTGCATCAGGCAGGAGTTGTCGACCGCGCAGACCACCTCCGCGCCGGTGTCCTCGACGGCGCGGGCCTTGTCGGCGCCCATCGCGGCGGATACGGCCGCGTTCTTGACCGCGAAGGTGCCGCCGAATCCGCAGCATTCCTCGGCCCCGGCCAACTCGCGCAGTTCCAGCCCACGGACCGCCGCCAGCAACCGGCGCGGCCGGTCGCCCAGGCCGAGCATGCGCATCCCGTGACAGGTCGGGTGGTAGGTGACGGTGTGCGGGTAGTAGGCGCCGACATCGGTCACCCCCAGCACGTCCACCAGGAATTCGGTCAGCTCGTAGGTGCGGGGTGGCAGATCCGTGCCGCCTGCGACCAGGTGCGGATAGTTGTCGCGCACCATCGCCGCGCACGATCCGGACGGGACGACGACATGATCGTATCCGTCGAAGGCGGCCACTGTCCGGCGTGCCAGCGGCTGCGCCTCGCGCCGGTAGCCGCTGTTGAATTGCGGCTGGCCACAACAGGTTTGGCTTTCGGGGAAGTCGACCTCCAGCCCGAGCCGGGTGAGCAACCTGACCGTCGCCCGGCCGGTGCCCGGGTAGAGCGTGTCGTTGACGCAGGTAACGAAGACCGCTACGCGCACACCGGCTCCTCATCACCGCGGCGCCACCCTGCCTCGATCTCCTCCAGGGAGCGTTTGGCCGTCTCCGGGACCCGGGTGAGCACGAATATCGTTCCGAGCACGGAGAGCAGGGCGTAGATCCCGAATACTCCGAATCCGATCGCGCCCAGCAGATCCGGGAACGTCAGCGAGAAGATGAAGTTGAACACGTACTGGACGAAGGTGATCAGGCCCATGCCGACGGCGCGGGCGCGCAGCGGCAGGATCTCCGGTACGTAGAGCCAGAACACCGGTCCGACGCCGAATCCGAAGGCGAAGGTGAACACGAACACGCACACGATGTCCAGTGCGGAGGCGTGCGGGAACAGGGCCAGCAGCACCAGCGGCGGCACCTGCCCGCCCAGGCTCACGGCGAGCATTTTGACCCGGCCGATCCGGTCGATGAACGGCAGCGACAGCGCCGTCGACAGCACCAGCGCCCCGCCGACGCTGTAGTTGGCGATGGTGCCGGTGTCACTGCCATGGCCGGTGGCGCCGGCGAATACCGTCGGCGCGTAGTAGACGACCGCATTGATCCCGGTGAACACCTGGAAGAAGGTCAGGACCAGACCGATGTTCACCGCGCGGCGGTAGCGGCGGTACAGCTCGCGCAGGCCGGCGCCCTGATGGTTGAGGCTGTCCTGGATCTCGGCCGCTTCGGTGTCGGCCTCGGACGCCGAGGAGCGCAGCCGCGACAGCACCCGGTGCGCGTCGTCGGTGCGTCCGCGCAGCGTCAGCCAGCGGGGGCTGGCCGGGCTGAGGATCATGCCGATCAGGAAGAACACCGCCGGGACGGCGCCGAGGCCGAGCATCCACTGCCACGATCCGGTGCCGCGCAACGCGTCGCCGGTGCCGTAGGCGACCAGGATGCCCACGTTGACGCTGAGCTGGTACAGCGCGCTCAGCATTCCCCGGACGCGTTTGGGGGCGAGTTCGGTGAGGTAGATGAGCCCGAACATATTGGCCAGCCCAACCGCCAGGCCCAGCACGAACCGGGAGATCAGCAGCTCGGCGACCGTGCTGGACAGGGCGCAGCCCAGGGAGCCGACGACGAAGATTACGCCCGCCAGGATCAGCAGATGCCGGCGATCGAACCGCTTGGCGGCCAGCGTGCCTGCGACGATCGAGGGCAGCGCGCCGAGCAGGATCAGGCTTGCCACCAGGCCCTGCTCGGTGGATGTCAGCCCGAACTGCGCCGTGGCGAGGGGGAGTGCGGTGGCGATGGCGCCCGAGTCGTATCCGTAGAGCAGTCCGGCCATCCCGCCGAGTACCGCGACCACCCACACGAAGCGGGGGATCGGGACGGTCGCCTCCTCACGACGGTCGGCCGAACTGTCGAAGCGCACGGAACCAGCCATGCTTCCTCCATCAAACGAACGAATTTCCTATAGGAAATGTGGACAGGCGTCGAGTATGCGATGTGGCTCACAATCCGTCAACCCCTTGTCTAGCTGGATATATGCATAACTGCACCGTTCGATGCGCAGAAAAGCTTCCACAACTTGAGTATTTCCTATATGTTTTGGCTCACGTCGGGATTGCCGTAGCAAGGAGGTACCAAGGATGCAGCTCATGCGAGTAGGAGAGCCGGGCCGGGAACGACCGGTGGTCCGCGAGGACGACGGCACCCTGCGCGAGCTGACCCCGCTGACCACCGACATCGACGGACGGTTCCTGGCATCCGGAGGCATAGCGGCGACCCGGGCGGCACTGCGGGCCGGCACGCTCCCGGTCGCACGCGAGACGCAGGACCTCCGCATCGGTCCGCCCGTCGCGCGGCCGCAGGCCGTGCTGTGCATCGGCCAGAACTACGCCGCCCACGCCGCCGAATCGGGCAGCCCGCCACCCCAGGCGCCGATCGTGTTCTTCAAACATCCCAACACCGTCGTCGGCCCCTACGACGACGTCCTGCTCCCGCCCGGCGCCGAGCAGGTGGATTGGGAGGTGGAGCTGGCGGTGGTCATCGGAAAGCCGGCGCGCTACCTGGAATCACCGTGGGCGGCGGCGGAATGCATTGCCGGCTACGCCGTTTCACACGACGTCTCCGAACGGCGCTATCAGCTGCAGGATTCCGGTGGGCAATGGTCGAAGGGCAAGTCCTGTGAGACGTTCAATCCGCTCGGGCCCTGGCTGGTCCCCGCGGACGAACTGCCCCAGGGCCCGCAGGCATTGCGGCTGAGCAGCCGGGTCAACGGGCAGCCACGACAGGACTCCAGCACCGCGGACATGATCTTCGGCGTGCACGAACTGATCCGGCATCTGAGCCACTACCTGGTGCTCGAACCCGGCGACATCGTCAACACCGGGACGCCACAGGGCGTCGCGCTGTCCGGCCGGTTTCCCTATCTGCGCGACGGCGACGTAGTCGAGCTCGAGATCGAGCGGCTGGGCACCCAGCGCCAGCGGGTACGGGCACACCGGCAGGTGGTGTCGTGATGCGGCGCGTCGCCCAGGTCATCAGGGTGAAACCGGACCGGCTCGCGGAGTACCGGCAGCTGCATCGCGCCGTCCCCGAACCGGTGCTGGACCGGCTGCGGCGCAGCAATATCACCAACTATTCGATCCACCTGCTCGGCGACCGGCTGTTCAGCTACTTCGAATATCACGGCGACGATCTGGAAGCCGATCTGGCCGCCATGGCCGCGGACGAGGCCACCCGGCACTGGTGGCGGCTGACCGACCCGTGCCAGGAACCGGTCCCCGAAGCGCGCCCGGGCGAGTGGTGGGCGCCGGCGGAACAGATCTTTCTCATGGAATGAGGGCAACAATGACGGTACGAAACGAGACAGCGGACGCGCCGGCGGCGAGCGGGGAATTCGGCGGCCGGGTCGCCGCGGTCACCGGCGGCGCCTCCGGCATCGGAGCGGCCGTCGCCGCGGAACTGGCCCGGCGCGGCGCATCGGTAGTGGTGCTCGATCTCGTCACGGACGGCGTGCCCGCCGGGCTGGACCGGCAGCCATGCGACGTCACCGACAGCACCTCGGTCCGCGCCGCGATCGAGGCCGTCGAGCGACGCCACGGACGACTCGACATCCTGGTGAACAACGCCGGTATCGGCGCGCAGGGCACCGTCGAGGACAACGACGAGTCCGAATGGCAGCGAGTCCTCGACGTCAACGTCACCGGAATCGCCAGGGTCAGCGCTGCGGCGCTACCGCTGTTGCGGAAAACGGCGGCGGCCTCCGGCGAGAGTGCGGCCATCGTCAACACCTGCTCCATCGCCGCCACCGCCGGGCTGCCCCAGCGCGCGTTGTACTCCGCGAGCAAGGGCGCGGTCCTGGCGTTGACCCGCGCCATGGCCGCCGACCATGTGCGCGAAGGGATCCGGGTCAACTGCGTCAACCCGGGCACGGTCGACACCCCGTGGGTCGGTCGGCTCCTCGACGCCGCCGCAGACCCCGACGCCGAACGGCGGGCCCTGGCCGCCCGCCAGCCCACCGGCCGGCTGGTGACCGCGCGCGAAGTCGCCGTCGCCGTCTGCTACCTGGCCGGCCCGCTGGCCGGTGCCACCACCGGCACGGCGCTGGCCGTGGACGGTGGGATGCAAGGCCTGCGGCTGCGCCCGGTCGCCGAGGGTGCCACACGATGAGCGGGAAAAACCGGCCGGCCACCGTTCCGTTCGGCCGCGGGCGTCTCGAGATGACCGGTCTCGGTTTCGGCGCGGCCCCGATCGGCGGCCTGTTCGAGCCGATGACCGACGAGCAGGCCGACGAGGTTCTCCGCGCAGCATGGGATGCCGGAATCCGATACTTCGACACCGCACCCCACTACGGAGTCGGCCTGTCCGAACAGCGGCTCGGCCATTTCCTCTCCCAGCGCCCCCGCGACGACTATGTGGTGTCCACGAAGGTCGGGCGCCTGCTCGTCCCGCACAACGGCCCAGCGGCCGATGTCCAGGGCATCGACGGCTTCTACGACACCCCCAACCGGGACCGCCGGATCGACTTCAGCCGCGACGGCGTGCTGCGCTCGCTCGACGACAGCCTGCGCCGGCTCGGGCTCGACCACGTCGATATCCTGTACATCCACGACCCGGACGACCACGAGGAGCAGGCGCTGGCCGAGGCGTACCCGGCGCTGGCCCAGCTGCGCGATGAAGGCGTCGTCAGCTCCATCGGGGTCGGCGTGAACCAGACCCGCAGCCCGCTGCGGTTCGTCCGCGAGACCGACATCGACTGCGTACTCATCGCCGGCCGGTACACCCTGCTGGACACGCAAGCCGGTGCCGAACTGCTCCCGTTGTGTGCCGAACGCGGTGTCGACGTCGTCAACGCCGGAATCTTCAACAGCGGGCTGCTGGCCGACCCGCAACCCGGCGCGACCTACGACTACGAACCCGCACCGCACGAAATAGTCCAGCGCGCAACACATATCGCCGACATCTGCCGCCGCCACCAGGTCTCCCCGGCAGCCGTGGCGATCGCCTTCGCCCGTAACCATCCCGCCGTCCGCACCGCGCTGATCGGCATGCGCACTCCGGCGCAGGTACGGCAGAACAGCACCGCCGCGACGTCGGCCGTACCCGCCCGGCTGTGGGCAGATCTGTCCGCCGCCGGACTGCTGCCCGAAAACGGAGCACTCACATGACCATTCGCATCGATGCCCACCACCACCTGTGGGACCTCACCATTCGGGACCAACCCTGGATCACCGGGGCGGCGCTGGCGCCCCTGCGCCGCAACTTCGGCCTGCCCGAACTGGTGCCACAGGTCACCGCTCACGGCATCACCGCCACAGTGGTCGTCCAGACCGTGTCCGACGAGCAGGAGACCATCGACCTGCTCGCCCTCGCCGCGGACGCCGGCCCCATCGCCGCAGTCGTCGGCTGGACCGACCTGACCAGCCCAGATATCGCCGACCGGCTGGCCACCCTGCGCGAGCGGCCCACGGGCGCGTACCTGCGTGGCATCCGCCACCAAGCACAGGACGAACCCGACCCGCGCTGGCTCTGCCGCGCCGACGTGCGCCGCGGCCTGCGTGCCGTCGCCGAGGCCGGGCTGGTCTACGAACTGCTCGTCACACCGGCCCAGCTGCCCGCCGCCGTGGAGACCGTCGCCGCGGTACCCGAATGCCGTTTCGTACTCGACCATCTGGCCAAGCCAGCGGTCACAGCCGGGCTCGTCGAACCGTGGGCGAGCGATCTGGCCCGGCTGGCCGTCCTGCCCAACACCGTGTGCAAACTGTCGGGCCTGGTGACCGAAGCGGACTGGGTCACCTGGACGGTTCGCGACCTGCGCCCCTACGCCGACCGCGCGCTGTCGCTCTTCGGGCCCGAGCGGATCCTCTTCGGCTCGGACTGGCCCGTATGCACCCTGGCCGCCGACTACGGGAGGGTGGTACAGGCCACCGAAGAACTCACCATGGGCCTGACGGCCACCGAACGGGCGGCGGTGTTCGGCGGCAACGCCATCCGCACCTACCAGCTCAACCAGCCCGAGAGCTATATGCAATAGGATGTCGGAACAGTGGTCGAGTTGGCACGAAGAGGGGAAAAATGCTCGCCCAACAGCGCACGTTGCCGCATCGCGAGGCATTGGCCGACACCGTCTATGAAGCCGTCAAGGCCATGATTATGGACCTTGAAATCAAGCCGGGCGAACGCGTCGGCATCGAGGCGATCGCGCGCACCCTGGAGGTGTCCCCCACACCGGTACGCGAGGCACTGGCCCGCCTGGCAGCCGACGGCCTGGTCACCAAAAGGTCCCTGGCCGGCTACCGGGCCACCGAACTACTCACCCCGCAGGGACTCGAAGAGCTCTTCGAAATGCGCCTGCTGCTCGAACCGAAAGCCGCCGCGCTCGCGGCCGAGAACTGCGACGAAACCCACCTGGACCGCATCGAGGACATCCTCGAGCGAATGCGCGCCTGCCCCTACTCCGGTGAGCGCTACGCCGACTACGGCGAGTTCGCGGCATTCGACCAGCTCTTCCACGACACCATCGCCGCCGCCAGCAGCCGCCACCTGCTGGCCAACGCCGTCGAACGACTCCACTCACACCTGCACATCTTCCGCCTCGGCGGCGTCCCGGGCGGCGGTCAGCTCACCATCGCCGAACACGACCGCATCCTGCGCGCGATCCTGCGCCGCAACCCCGACCGCGCCGCGGACGCCATGACCGAACACCTCCAACTCAGCCTGGAACGCCAACGCGCCCGCCGGTAATGGAGCCCTGTCCGCGGGAAGCATGGTGGCCCAACGAAATCCCGTGACGCCTGCCTGCGCTAAATCTGCATCCACCAACGTGGTTTTTCGGGCTGACCTGCGGGATTGCGCATATGTGTGGTTACAACGGCATGAGGTTGTGTTTGCGGGGGCCGTGCTCGACTGACTTGTCCCGTAAGAGCCGTAGCGCCTTGCGGATTCCGAGCCGGGTGTGGGCGGGTTCGATGACTGCGTCGATGTAGCCGCGTTCGGCGGCGGTCCAGGGTGTGGCGACTGTGGCGTTGTAGTAGTCGATCAGTTGTTGGCGCAGGGCGGGGCGGTCGGCTTCTGGGGCTGCGGCGAGTGTTCGCCGTTGGGTGAGGCCGACGGCGGCCTCGGCGCCCACGACCGCGATGCGCGCGGTGGGCCAGGCCAGGTTGATGTCTGCGCCGAGCGATTTGGAGCCCATAACTGCGTAGCCGCCGCCGTAGGCTTTGCGGACGTTGATGGTGACGATCGGCACGGTGGCTTCGACGACTGCGTAGAGGAACCGGCCGCCGCGTTTGATGACGCCGATCTTCTCCTCCTCCAGGCCGGGTAGCACACCTGGGGTGTCGACGACGAAGACCAGCGGTAGCCCGAATGCGTCACAGAGCCGGATGAAATGGGCTGCCTTGTCTGAGCTGCGGGCGTCGATGGATCCGCTGGAGATCAGCGGCTGGTTGGCGACGACACCGACAGGGTGGCCATCGACACGGGCGAATCCGGTAATCATGTTGCGGGCGTTCGCATCACCGATCTCGTGGAACTCGCCGTCGTCGAAGATCCGGAGCAGGATCTCGTACATGTCGTAACCGGCGCGATCGGAGTCGGGGATGATCGTGTTCAGTTCCCGATCGCTGTCGGTGATCTCCGGTTCGAGGCCCGGATTGACTACGGGTGGCCGGTCGAAGCAGTTGGACGGCATGTAACTCAAGTAGTTCCGCACCCAGTCGAAGGCTGCTTGTTCGTCGGATGCGACGTGATGAATGTTGCCGTTCTCGGCCTGGGTGAAAGCACCGCCGAGCTCGTCGAGAGTGACCTCTTCGCCGGTGGTCTCGCGGATGATGTCGGGACCGGTCACGAACATGTACGCCGACTCGGTGGCGACCAGCACGTCGGTGTTGATCGGTGAATAGACTGCGCCGGCAGCGCATTTGCCCAGCATCAGTGACACCTGCGGCACGACGCCGGACAGTCGTAACTGTCGCCGGCCGAATGCTCCGTACCACGCGAGCGAGGTCACCGCGTCCTGGACTCGCGCGCCGCCTGAGTCGTTGATGGCAACGAACGGGCAGCCGATATCGGCGGCGAAGTCCATCGCTTTGGCGACCTTGCGCCCGAACGTCTCACCGACCGATCCGCCGAAAACCGTCTGATCGTGCGAGATGACAACCGCTGCACGGCCATCGATCGTCCCGCGGCCGGTGACCACGCCATCGCCGTAGAGTGCGCCGGGGGTGCCGGGCTGTTTCACCAGTGCATCGAACTCGAGGAAACTGCCCGCGTCCAGCAGCATCGCGATGCGTTCGCGGGGGCTCGGGATGCCCTTCGCCGCACGTTTGGCGATCCCTGCCTCCCCGGCCGGCTCCTTCGCGACTGCCAAATGCTTGCGCAGTGTGGTGAGTTTATCGGCAGTCGTCTCCACGGAGGCGTCCTCCTTCGCGCTGGCACCGGGTGCGCCGGTTCTTGGTCGGAACTCCGACCGTAAATCGCGGTGGACAGGTTCACAACGATGTGTACTGCAATAGACTCAGCAGGGTGTCGTCCACAGCAAAACCCCGCAGTACGCCCAGTTACCAGGCACGAACCGGTCGAACCGTCGAGGAGCACACTCGGGCGATGATCATCGCCGCGGCGGAGCGGTTGATGGCGGCCAGGATCGCTACGCCGGGCGGTTCCCTCGATCGCTTGACGATCGCCGAGGTGTGCGCCGCCGCGCGCGGCTACATCCGCCGTGATGGCACCGAGGGCCCAATCCCCAAGGCGACCATGTGGAAACACTTCAAAACAATCGAAGCCCTGGCCGCTGCGGTCGTGGAAAACATGACCGCCGAGGACCGGACGGTTCCCGCCGAGATCGCAGCTTTGGCCGCCCGTGACAGTCATGCCGGCACTCGTCCCGAGAACCCCGATGTGCAGCGACTGGAGGCACGGTTCTCTGCCCGGCATTTCGACATCACGGGCTTGGAAGGCCAATTCGAGGCCGCAGCGGCGCGCGGCAACCACTCCGACATGTTGTTCTGGTCGGCCGAGCTGGCCGAACGTCACCTGCAGCACCACCGCCGCGGGGACCGGCAGCCGATCATCACTGCCCGAGACTGGGCCCGACGCGGTCTCGCCCTGGTCGATCCCGACTCGCGCCTGGACGCCATGATGGGCATCCGGTGCACCCGCACAGCGACCGCGGCCGAGACGGCGCTGGCCAGGCGGGCCGACTACGAACCCACGGCACTGAGCCGGATCCGATCGCTCGAGGAGACCGAGTCCGCGTTGGCCGACGTCCTCGGTTGGGACCTGCACCGCGAACTCGCCCGATTCCACGCCGAACACGCCCGTGCCCTCAGCGAAGAGGATCCCGAGCGGGAAATGCGCGCGTACGCCGCCATCGGCGCCACGCTGACCGGCCTATGTGCGGCCAATCCGACCTCAACCCGCGAGCCTCAGGACGTCCTACGAGCGGCGGAGCTGGCCGACATCATCGTCGGACTGTGCCGAATCGACATGGCCTACGCCACCCATCCGAACTACCAGGAGATATACACCACGACGTTCGGTGACAACATGGCCGCAATTACACGAAATCTGCTGGCGTGCTTCCCCGCAACCATCAGCGAACGTCCCCGCCACGAGGGCAACGTCCGAGCGCTGCTTCGCCTGGCCGATCTGACCCGCCGCCTCGATCACCCCGACACGGTCGCCAGTACCGACCACATTGCGTCAGCTATCCAGGATTACGGTCAAGCGTCCAGCGATCTGCTCCGCACCGCCGAGTACGGCACCATCCGTGACGTTCTGATGGCGCGCTATCTCACCGCCAAAGCCCACGCCCTCACCCACCTCGCCGGCACACCACACGATCCCGGAGCAATCATCGCC
>NZ_JAHKNI010000028.1 GCF_018860155.1 Nocardia albiluteola | reverse complement strand
CACAGGAGCACTGGCATGAAATCCATGGAGAGCCGGATGCGGGGAAACTCGCACGTCCGGTTCGGCGGGCGGCCACAGGAAACGGAGTCGAGGCAACTCGACCACCGCGCCTGTGGTCGACCCAACCATCCGCCCGCCGATGCGGTCGACCCTGTCGCGTATGCGCTGGTACTGGCCGCGACACTGGGTGCGGATGCCATCGTCGTCTACGACCTCGGGCACGTGAACAACCAGCCGGCACTGGTCTGCGACGAGGGCTTCGACCTGGAAACGGTGTGTCCGCAGTGGACCTGGTTGCGGTGCGGATCGACGAATGCCGGCCGTTGGAGGGGTGCGGCTTGATGAGATTCATGCAACTCCCGTCCAGGTTCCTGCTGGCGCAGGCTTGTGCCGGGGTGGTCCGGCAGGAACATCCATTGTTGATTGCCGGATCTGAATTAGCCGGTCTGCACGAGTCGAAATTGGAACGTTCCATCTCGGATATTCCAGAAATTGATTGCGCCCGGGCACGAGTGGTACACAAGGTCGACCGCTGGGTGTCCGCACACGCACCCGAACCGGCGGGCGCGGCATTTCTTCACACCGAGACGATGGGAATGGTGATCGATCGCATGGCGGAATACTCCGTGGCGGCACGCGTCGCGCTGGAACGGGGAGCGGGCGAGCCACGCAGTCACTATCTGTGGCAGCGGGTCTCGGAGATCGCGCTTGGCTACGCCGACCTCGTGTTCGAGGTCAGTATCGGCCGCCGCCGCCTGCCCGATCTCGCCGATCCATGGACGGCACGGGAAGATCCGTCCCGGACAGGAGCGCGATGAGCGAGCAAGCCGAGAAACTGCCGTGCCGATCCCTTCTCAGCACAGCAAGATTCGCGCTGGGCGGGTGCGAGGTGAGCGAGCAGGCCGAGACGCTCCGGGGCATATTTTCGCGCCGATCTGTGGTCAGCGCAGCAGGGTTCGCGCTGGGCGGGTGCGAGGTGAGCGAGCAGGCCGAGACGCTCCGGGGCCTATTTTCGCGCCGGTCTCTGGTCAGCGCAGCAAGGTTCGCGCTGGGTGGCTGCGAGGTGAGCGAGCAGGCCGAGACACTGCGGGGCCTATTTTCGCGTCGATCTCTGGTCGGCACAGCAAGGTTCGCGTCGGGTGGCTGCACGATGAGCAGCAGACACTCCGGGGCCTATTTTCGCGCCGATCTCTGGTCAGCACAGCAAGATTCATGCCGGGTGGGTGCGCGATGAGCGAGCAGACCGAGAAGCTGCGGGACGATCTACGCACTCGTTTCCGGGTAGCGCAGGACGAGTCGTGCTGGGTGGGTGCGCGATGAGCGATCAAGTCGAGACACTGAGGGAGGATCTGTGTGCCGATCTCTGGGCGGTAAGGGAAGATTCGCGTTGGGTGGTCGCGCGATGAGGGAGCAAGCCGCGACACTGCGGGACGATCTCCGTACTGATCTCTGGGGAGCGCGGGAAGAGGCGTGCTGGGCGGTTGCACGATGAGCGAGCAAGCCGAGACAGTGCGAGATGATCTCCGTCGTGTGGCCTGGTGTGAGTTCGCGGCCATCGATGCGGCGGCCAAGCTGCTGGACGACCGCGAAATCGTCATCCTCGCAGGAAGATTGGATGCGATCGCAACGCACCTGTCCTCCCGTGCGGGTGATGGGCATCCGGTCCCGCCACAGGGAGCCGTGCCCGGTACCGGGCCCGACCGGATCGATCTGACCGTGCAGTGGGATTCGGTGACGGTCGCGGGCTGGTTCGTCCGCAACACACTCACCCGCTGGCTGTGGGCCGATGTGCTGTTCAACGCCGAACTGGTCACTTACGAGTTGACCAAGGCCTTTGTCGGCACGGTCCAAGACTGCGAGCCCGCCGACCCGACCGGGATGACGATCCGCCTGCGGGCGATCTCGGCGAACCGGCTCGTGGTCGAGGTCCACGATTCCCCCGGCAATGCCGCTGTTCTCGGCGAGGCCGAGGACCTGATCAGCGAGTGCGTCCAGGATGTTAGTGTCCGGTCCGGCGTATTTCGCCGCCACGGCCGCACGACCGTATGGTGCGAGCTCGCGCGCCCCGAGGGCAACCGCTGGATCTGACCAGCGGCAAGAGTTGCGCTTGCAGCGGAAAAACCGGGCCTGTAGGTTCGATTGGAGCCGTTGAGGGGGCGGAATATTCCGATCCGGCCTCCTCGATATCGCGGCACCGGCGCTGAGAGGACGAGATGACTGTCTGGGGACGTGGAATCCGTTGTGCAGCAGCGGTTGCCGGTGCAACCGCGCTACTGGCCGGGTGCGGGCCCAGTGGAGGCGGGGGAAACTCCGGCACACCAAGTGCGGGACAGTCCAGTGCCTCCGCGACGCCCACGGTCGCACAGACTGTGCCGACCGCGATCAACGGGTGCCAGCTGCCGCAGTCGTTCATCACTGCGGAGCATTTGGATTCGGACCCGAACAAGTCGGACACTCAAAACGGCAGCGCTATATGGCGTGGATGTGTATGGAGCACCTACAACGGAGACGGGTACGGTCTCGATGTAAGCACCACCAACCTGACGATCCCCATGGTGCAGGCCAACACGCGATTCAAGGTCGTGGAGCAGCTGACGATCGACGGACGTCAGGCCATCACGTTCCAGAACATCGGCCAGAAGGACTTGCGTGCTGCCTGCTTGATACATGTCGAGATGAAGGGCGGAGGGCTGGAGTTTTCGGTCGACAACCCTGCGTCGGGCAAAGCGACCGGGACCCAGGACTCCTGCGAGATTGCCAAGAAGCTGGCTGCGGACCTGGTTCCCATGATCCCGGCATCTGCTTAAGCTCGAAGTTCGCCGTCCGTCGATCTCGGTCGGATCAAGTAGGGGGAGGAGACCCGCACCATGGCCGATGGAAGTAACCCGGCACCGACAGGGCCGCTCGCGAGCCTGATCACTGACGCCCAGAACGGCGCCTTGACCGTTAGCTTCGGCAACGGGCTGAAGAAGGATTTCAGGCTCAACGCCGATGAGTTCGCCTACATTGAGCGGGACTGCATAGCGTTCAAGAAGGTGATCAGGGAACTTCAGAGTACCGCGACCGATATCGCCAACCGGACTGACTGGGGTCTGGGCGAATCGAATCCTAAGTTGCCTTCCGCTGGAACGGTGGTGTCGCGGTTCCGCAGTAAAGCCGCGAATGCGGGTCTGCCCACGGACTCGGACGACAACCTCCATGACATCCTCGACCAGCACTACCAAATCGTCGACGACATCCAAACCCTCCACCACACCATCGCCCAGCAGTTCTGCCAGCAGGACGCCCATTTCGCCGCCGAATACAACACGAAGATGGCGAACCTCGAGCCCAGCCCGATCGGCACCCCGATGCAGGTCGGCGTCACCACCAATCCCGGACTGGGGCTGTCGAAGTAATGGCCGTCTCGAACGAACCCCCGAAGATCGCCAACGGTGGCGAAAACCCGGACAGCATGTCGCACTGGGATATCTACAACGCCTTCGACCCGTTGAGCCCCGGGACGGCGCAAACCCCGGAACAGCAGTACGGCGATATCGCTTCCAAATGGTCCGAGGCCGCCTCCTTCTTCGCCTCGCGTATCCGCCAGTCGAGTTCGGCCGCATGGGACGGCAAGGCCGCCGATGCTTCCCGGACCGCAATCTCCAACTATGCCAGCCGCTCCGAGGAGCTGACCGACGCGTTGAATGCCCTGGCCAGCCAGGTCGGCTCCGCCAAGGATGGCGTAACGAACACCAAAAATGGTGTGGACAAGCCGATTGAGCATGTAAGTATCTGGCATCCCCTGGATGGAGATTTCTTCGGGCACCACGGTCCGCGGTCCCTGTCGAAGATCAACAGCGAGCGCGACAAGGCCCGCGAGGCGATGAAGAACAACTACGTCGCCAACATGATCTCCGCGGACAAGTCGATCCCGGTGACCCCCAAGCCGACCAGCCCCACCAACCCGCTGTACACGTACACCCCGACCAGCGGCAACCCGAACTCCAGTAACAGTAACAGCAACAGCAACAACCAGAGCATTGGAAACAGCACCAGCAGTACGAGTTACAGCGGCTCGGGCAGCGATTCGGGCAGCCAGTCCGGCACCTCGTCCTCGGACTCCACCTCGCACTCGAGCTATCAGTCCTCGAACGCCTCGACCTCGCTGAGCACGCTCCCCAGTAGCTTCTACAGCGGTCTGTCCTCGAGCCTGTCGACCACGCCGAGCAGTTTCACCAGCGGTACCGGCACCGGTTCGGGCTCGGGCGGCTACGACGGCGGTACGACCACGAATTCCGGTGGCGGCCTAGGCAAGAGCGTGACCGGTACCGGTAACACGACCACCGGCACCACGGCCGCGGCAGCCGCCACCAAGGCGGGCACCTCCAGCACGGGCATGACCGGTATGGGCGGCATGGGTGGCGCCAACAAGGGCAAGGGCAAGGGCGAGGACGACGCCGATCACAGCCTGCCCGAATGGCTCCGGAACATGGAGAACACCGAGGAACTCCTGGGCCCCCAACCGAAGACCATTCCCGGCGGCGTGATCGGCGGAGACTACGAGGACCCGCATGCCGGCGCCTGACCGCGCTCGCCTGAACTCCCGGCGCGCGGAATGATCGGCGAGCCAATGTAATGATCGACCCGGAGTGAGCGGCGAGCCGGAAGTGCAGCCGGGGGACAGTCTTGTTTGAAGTAGAGGGTGAATGATGGCCGAATGGCGTTGGGAAACGGACGATTTCGCGGCGCTGTGGCTGGGTGACGCGCGCGATCGGCTGCCGAGTCCGATGGGGTACACCAGCCGGTTCCCGACCCTGGACGAGGTGCACTACCACCGTCAGGCAGTGCACTCCCGCTACGACCGCGACGAGCGTGACCAGATCGAGCTGGCCTTCCAGACCCTCACCACCGCCGAGCTGCGTATCGAAATCGAGGGCCAGTCCACGACTCTCGGTAACGGAACGCCGAAGGAGTATCGAATCCTGGGCGGGCGCACCGCATATCACGCGGTCATGCTCACCCAGACCGCCGATCCCGACGCGCGCGACACCGTCGAGGGTCCGATCCGCTGCCGCATGTTCCGCCCCGAGCAGCTGCCCGCCCGCCTGGCCGCCGTCGTGCCGTCTTTCCCTGCGGGACAAGGCAGGCCGGACACCTTCCACCTCCAGGACCTGCGCGGCCGTCCCGCCGAAAGCTACGCTCGCAACACCCCGCGCGACCGTTACGACCGCATGTACCGCCAGCCCATGGACGGTGGCGGCACGGCCGCCCTGCTCACCGGCTCCCTGTTCCACCACCCCGCCCCCTGGCATCTCACCCGCTGGGTCGACATCGCCCGCGACGGCCGCTACCTCGTACAGCAGACTCGCGAGCACCTCACCGTCCGCCCCGCCACCCCCAACGACCTCACCACCTGCTTCGCCACCTGGATCGAACGTGCCCAGCAACGCCTTCGCGAGGACCAGCCCGACACCTGGTAGCGCCGCTCGACGTGCTCGCCGGCGGATATCTCGCCCGTCGAACTCGCGAACATCGAACTCGCAGGACCTATTCGCGAACGGCAGTGCGGGCCGCCCCATCGGCCGCCCGCACCGCCGCGCCTCGCGTGAGCGATCATCGGTGCCGCTGACCCTGATTCGCGATCGGCAGGTTCGGTCGGCCCTGGCCTGGATCGGTGCCGTCTGTCGGCGCATTCGTGATGATTGGTGCCGGTGACCCTGATTCGTGATCGGCGGGCTCGGTCGGCCCGGCCTGGATCGGTGTCGTCTGTCGGCGCATTCGTGATCATTGGTGTCGGTGACCCTGATTCGTGATCGGCAGGTTCGGTCGGCCCGGCCTGGATCGGTGTCGTCTGTCGGCGCATTCATGATGATTGGTGCCGGTGCCCTTGATTCGTGATCGGCAGGTTCGGTCGACCTGGCCTGGATCGGTGCCGTCTGCCGGCGCATTCGTGATGATTGGTGCCGGTGCCCCTGATTCGCGATCGGCGGGCTCGGTCGACCCGGCCTGGATCGGTGCCCTCTGCGGGCGCACTCGCGATCATCGGGTCCGGCAAGTCCATTCACGACCGGTGAGGTAGCCGGCTCATTCGTGACCGGAAGCATCCGCCGACGCGCTCGTGGCCGTGTCCGCGCGCTCCGTCGCGGCCGCGTGCCGCCTACATCAACCGGGCACGTCCAGCGCCGGATTTCATGATGCGACAAGCATCAATCACGCCGTGAACATAGAGTGTCCGCAGCCCGGATTACCCAAGCCCACAACGCTTTCCGACCCGATGGTCCTTGTGAGCGCTAACCAACATCGTGACCAGCGCAGAGCCGGTGATGATAGCGGCAGACTGGTCGGGCGACCTGCGTCCTCCTGCCCCTATTTATTTGGGTGGTTGTCATGTCGCGTTGGTGTTACCGTTGACCAGCAGGGTGTCTGTGCCGTCTCCGGAATCGGCACCGGCGCAGACGAGTCCAGACGAGGCGGGGCGTGGCGTGCCCCCATGACACGGCAGGAGAGGTGCGTGCGATGGGGAACAACACTCAACAGCAGTTCAGCCTGGATCCGGATGCATTCCGGAGGTCTGCGAACGTCACCCGTGCGCTGAGCGACAAGCTCGCCGGAATCTGGACCGAACTGGCCAACGGCGCCGACGCGATCGGCACCTGCTGGGGCACCGACAAGATCGGCAAAACATTCGCCGATGGTGATGGCACGCAGAACAATCCGGGCTATCTGTCGACCCGGTCGACGATGGACAATGGAATCAACGGAGACCAGGGTTTCTGTTCGTCCATCAATAACATTGCCGAGAGCCAGGTTCAGACGGCGAATTACATCCAGAACGAAATCGAGACCGCGAACACCAGCACCTACACCCAGGGGGCGTAGTCATGGTGGGTCTTGCCGGTCCGGAGGACTTTCCGGACCTGATGGAGGATATCCAGTCGACACTGCAGTCGATTGCGCGGCTGCAGCGTGATCGCACCGAGCTGATCGGTAAGGGTTCCGCGCGGCGCGGCCGCGTCACCGCATTGGTCAATGCGAACAATATTCTCGTGGACGTCAAATTCACCAAGGATATCGACGATCTCACCCATGCCGAACTCTCCCGGGCGATCGTCGAGGCGACGCAGGCCGCGGTCGAGGATGTCACCCAGAAGACCAAGGAATTGATGCAGCCGCTGCAGGAGCAGCGGGCCCGCCTGCCGAAGATCCAAGATCTCGTTCCCGGCATGCCGGATCTGCGCGCGAGCATGCCGATGGCGCCGCCGCCGTCGCTGAGCAAGCCCGCCGCCGACAGCGTTGCCACGGGCGAGGATTCCCCGATGGTCTACGACAACGTCGAGGTGGTCGAAGAGCACAAGTCCCGCGAGGCCGGAGTCACCGACTCCGGCTGGTGACTCGAGGGATGTGACCATCGATGGATTTGGGCGGCCCCCTCAGCTGGGTGGCGGGTTCCGAATGGCCCGACGGGGATCCTGGGCCGATGCGAGATTTGGCGCAGGTGTGGTACAACGCGTCAAACCAGCTGACCGACTTCGAGAACGATATCAACAGGGCCAAATCCCTCGCGGTCAACGCCTATTCGCTGGGTAACGGCGGCGACGCGACGGGCGCGGTCTTCGATCAGCTCCGCGACGGCACCGCCAACGGCGTCACACCCGCGGTCACCGACGAGAACAATCAATCCATTGCCCGGCTGGCCTACATGTTCAATCAGGTCGGTCAGATGGTCGACGGCACGGCCGACCAGATCGAAGCGGGCCAGTGGATGGTGGAGTCCTCACTGGCCCTCCTCGCGGTCGAACTCGCCCTCGCGGCCCTGTTTCCGCCCACCGAGGCGCCGGAATCGGCCGCCGATATCGCGATTACGCGGGTCGGCATTCGAATGGCGATATCGCAAATTCGCGCGTATGTCGCGAAAATGATCGAAGACTTCCTGAAGAACGCGATCCTCAAATTCATCTTCCGGCACATCCTGCTGAATACTCTCATCGGCGCGGGGCAGGATGCGGCGATCCAGGCGCTGCAGGTTGCCCAGGGGCACCGCAAGCAGCTGGGCTTCAGCTGGGCGGAGGTCGGCACCAGCGCGTTTTCCGCGGCGGCGGGCGGTATCGGCGGCGGGCTGCTCAGCGGTCCCCTGGACGGCCTGCTCAAGAACGTCTCGTCGAATCTGCTGAAGCGATTCCTGCACGGCATGATGGGCGGCATCGTCGGCGGCGCGACGGGCTTCATCGGCGGGATGGGGCTGACGTTCACCCAGAAGATGTTCGACGACCACGGCAACCTGGGCAGCGCCCTGAGCGACACGTGGGACTCGGCCAAGCAGCAGTTCGACCCGCGAATGCTGACCGGCGGCGTGGCGACCGGCGCGGTTTCCGGTGTGGGCCACGAGCTGATCAACGCTCACTTCGCGAACTCCCCGACCTGGGGCCGCGGCGGCATGGCAGGCGCGTCCGACTCCACCGGTAGCACCGCTAACCTGCCCCGGATCTCCGACCTGGCCCCCTCCGGCGAGCGGATCGATCCCCAGATGGCGGGTGACGGCACCACGGCGCCGCGTGCAAACGTGGCGGATAGCAACCCCGGTGGCGAGCGGGTGATGCCCGCCGGGGCCACGGATTCCACCGGCGACACCTCCAATCAGGCGTCGGTCCCGAGCCAGCGGAACAATGTCGGCGACACCGAGACCACCCCCACCCCCACCCCGGCGCCCGTGCTCGACGCCAGCCGCCCCGTCACGCCGGTGACGAACGAAAATCCTGCTCCCACACCGACTGTCGACCGTGCTCCGGTGGAGCAGAACCCGGTCAGCCCGATCGGGGATCGCGGCAGCCAGCTGCCCGTGGGCACCCGGACCGGCGAGAACGCCGATGTCCGCCAGACCCCCGAGACGCAGGCGCCCAAGGCGGGTGTGCAGGGCGAGAATCGCGGACAGAAACCGGCGCCGTCCCGCGCGGGCGCCGCGGACAGCGCCGGCGTTCGCGGGCAGGCGGATCCGAACCGTGTCCAGGCGACGTCCACCGGCAAGGAGGTGCGCGGCGGCGTGCAGGCCGGCGTGGACGAGCAGGTCGAGCCGGTTCAGGGCGTGGACCACGAGAACGAGGCGGTCAACACCGACCACGCTCCGGTCGCCGACGGTGCCGAAAAGGTGCCCGCCGCAATCAAATCCGAGAGCGAGCAGGTCGACGAGCACGGGACTCCCGGTCGCGAATCGGATCAGGGCACGAAAGACGCTGTCGTCAACCATGATTCGGAGGATCCGAACAAGCCGCTCGACAAGTACGGCGAGACCGACAAGCAGAATCAGCAGGCGGAGCCGAAACCGCAGCCGGACAAGGACTTCGAGCACGAGCAGAATTCCGAGGGCAACAAGTCCGAGAAGGATCCCGAGCCGGTCGTCGTCGCCCAGCACACCCCGGGTGAGCCCGCGCGGCCCGCGCGCGACAGCGCCCCCGGCGACGGCACCCGCCCGCGCGCGGACGCGCACGACAACGCCGGCGGCAAGGGCGCGGACAAGAACGACTCGGGCACGGGCGATTCGGGCAAAAAGCGCGGTCTGGTCGCGCTCGAGAAGCTGAAGGCCGCCTTCCCCAAGAGCAAGTTCCTGCGCAACCTGGACCGCGTGGTCGGTGCGGAGGGCGCGAACGCCGCGGAGCTCATCGGGGCGACCGGCGGTGCCCTGCACGACTTCCACGACGGCGAGCCGGGTCTGATCAAGCGGCTGAAGGGCATGGGCGACGGGTCCTGGGCGGTCGCGGTCGAGACCGTGCGCGGCCCACTCGACAAGTACGGCGCCGGCGCGCGGATGCGACTGCTCGAGGTCCGCGACGGGAAGGTCTACGAACACTTCTCCGACACCGACGAGCCCCGGGAATTCGTGCCCGGCGGCAAGGACGAACTGGGCCGCGTCCAGGCGATCCTGGTGAACAAGAGGGGCGCTCCGCTCGAGCGCCTCGGCGGCCGGGCACGCAAGTGGATGCTGGCCGCGGGCGAGACGGACGCCAGGGCCGCGAAGGTGAACGCCCTGAAGTTCGATCTGACCGGCGAGATGCTGCGCGAGGGCCTGTCGGCGGGCGCGATGAACCACCTACTGCCCGACGGCATCTCGGGCAAAGAGGTTGTCGACGGACTCTCCGAGCACGCCGATCCCGCAGAGACGCAACGGATCCGGGAGGCGCTCTCGGAAACCCCGGAGGGTCGCCAGGTGCTGCACACCCTGGGCGTGGACCCCATCGAGGACTTCCGGATGTTCGACGGCAGCCCCAACGGCCGATGCGCCGTCGGGTTGGTGCGCGAGCTGCAGCGGATGCATCCCGACGCCGACATCCGCATGTTCGCCCGCGCGATCGACGAGCACGGCGTCTCGCTCGACGAGCTGCGCGCCGCGCTGGGTGGCAAGGTCGAGTCGTACAAGGACCTGCAGAAGGTCGTCGACGAGCTCATCAAACGTGGACCCGGCTCCTCGGCCGCGATCATCGATTCCTATGCGGGCGTGGCGAACAAGGCGAACATGTTCGTCGGCGACCACGGCTACCTGCTGGTCAACGAGGGCGGCCATATCGTCGTCCGGGACACGGCCGAAGGCAAGGAACACGGCTTCCCGCCGGACGAACCGCACGAGCTGAAGGGCGATCACAAGGTCATCATCATGGACGCCAAGGGGCGTCCGGTCGACCGGCTCACCGAGGGGGAGCGAAACGACCTGCTGCACAAGGTGTTCGACCCGACGGCAAAGGGGCGGATCGGGCTGCGGGTCGTGGACAATGTCGAGCCTCAGGTCAAGGAACTGCTGGGGCGCACCAAGATCGGGCAGCAGGCGTTGGCGGCGATGCAGCAGATGCCCGTGCGCGAGCGCTTCACCGACCGGGCCGACAGCGGTGTCCCCGGGGGCGAGTTCAGTCGCGATCAGCAGCGGCTGTCGGTGTATACGTCCGGGAATCGCCATCTCGACCAGGCGGTGTACTACGTCCACGAATGGACTCACGCCGAGGCCCATCTGAACGGCACTGCTCAGAACGATCCACTGACGGTCTCGCGCAAGCAGTATGTCTACGACAACGTCGCGGAGGAGACCAACTGCTTCCTGCGGCAGGGCCGGCTCGTCAAGGAGCTGGAGCCAATGGGATTCCACGTCTCCCGGCAGCGGGCAGTGCTGGACGTCTACGACAGGGAGCATGCGAAGGCACTGGCCGAGGGCGCGACGGCCCAGGAGGCGGATCTCAGGGCATTCGCCAGGGCCCACGCCTTTGTCAAAAACTTCACATGGGCGGACGGGCGGTCGTACGGCAAGTTCTACAATGACGGCTGGCGCCGGGCCAGGAAGGCGGCGGCCGCCGCCGCGGCTGCCGGAACCCCGCTGCGCGGCGGCGGGAGGGACAAGCTCCCCGGCTCGCCGGAGCAACTGAAGAACACGGCACGGGCCGATCAAATACGCGCCCTGGCGAATCGGCGCAATCACAATGTGAACCTGCGGGACGACCTGCACACCGCGCTGACGGACAGGATTGCGGCACAGGGGATCACCCTCGGACCCGCGGACGACATCCGCGCGCAAATCCTGCAGAAGTACGACGACGTCGAGGCGAAACTACAGTCCGCGCCCCCCAATCAGCGCCCGGAACTGCTCCGTCAGCAGCATCAGCTGCGGGATCTGCTGGATCTGGTCGACCGGCGAGGCAATTTCGCCGCGCGTGCCGGCCGGGACATCCAGGCGCTGAACCGGCTTGCCGCCGCCGCGGTGGTCGAAGCGCGGACTGCGCCCGGCGAGCCGAACACCCGCCTGTCGGATCTGGCATACGTGACCTCCGGCCCAGACCGGGAGGTCGTCGTGGTGGCCCTTCCGGGCGGGCACGACGATGTCCTGCGCGATCCCGCCGTCGCGCGCGAGGTCGACGGCCTGCCGCCGGATCGAGTGATCCGGGCGACCGTCCAGGTGGCTCGCGACGGCACCGTGATGTACGACGTGCCCCAGCATCCCGACCAGGCCGTCAGGTACCAGCCGGAGGTCGAACAGTTCGACTGGGCCGACCAGGCATCGGACACCCGGATGGCCGGAATCCTCGACAAGCTGGGAAAGACCCCGGTCGGCGAGTGGGCCGTCAACACCCTGAAGGGCTTGCAGACCCGGATCGAGCACACCGACGATCCCTTGCAGCAGCGCTATGAGCCCCTGGCGAACCGACTGGTCCTGGATGCGGGCCTGACCGACGAGCAGCACATGGGTGCGCTCGTGCGCGCGGCGATCCATGCGGAGATGCACCGGGCCCGCGGCGCGGAGGGCACGGTCGATCAGCGAATCCGGCAGGGCCGGGAGTCCTACGTCGAGGACATGCTCGAGGAACATCAGCGCGCGTTGGCGGCCGAAATCGTTTCGGCGATACAACTTTCGGATGCCCATGTCGCGGTGGCGGAACCCGAGGGCCTGCACCAGTACACCGACGCGTTCTACCGGCGCTGGAACGCGGAGGCGGACCGGCTCGGAGTCGGCGGCGACGCGAGCATCCCCAATTCCGTTCGGGCGCACCTGGATCATGTCTCGCACGAGGCCGGCGTACAGGCGCTCCGCGACACCGTCGAGCGGCACCTCGAGAACGGCGAGTTCTACCGGGACATCTACGAACGCGCGTGGAACGACGCCAACGGCGAGCAGTCCTTCGGCCAGCACGTGCTGAGCGCGCTGCGCGAGGGTGATCCGACGGTGGAACGCATCACTCCCAGACAGCCGCAGGGCGGCGTGCGGATCGATCGGATCACCTTCAAGGATGGCAGCAAGGCGATCCGCATGACGCTGGGCGGAAAGGACCTGGCCGCCGCCCAGGTGCTGTCGTCCAGGGTGGCGCGGATGCTGGGGCTGGACGTGCCGGAGATGGTCGCGATCGGCAACCAGGTCTACATGCCCCGGCAGATCGATAATCCCACCGGGATGCTGAACCAGTTCCATCCCACGAATCATCCTGCGGCGCTTGCCCTGCACGACATGCTGACCGACATGCGCGATTTGGGTCTGCGCCGGCGTGCGGGGTACGCCATGGTGGGCAACGACGTCTGGATCGACCACCACACTGCCTTCGGCAACGATCACAGCCACTGGGACGCAAGCCCATTCGCGCAGGGGCGGTACACCGAGGCCGACGGCACCGTCAAGGACCACCAGATGACGGTCTCGCAGGTACGGCGCCTGCGGGAGATGGTGCGTGCGCTGCGCCCGGAGTTCGAGTCGATGGGCTACCCCGACTGGCACGCGGAGATGATGCATCGCGTCGATGTGCTCGAGGCGCGCGCCCGCGACGACAGCGCGGCCCGGCCCGGCGACGAGCAGCCGTTCCGGCAGCGGGGCGAGGACGACCCGCCCATCCTGCTGGGCCGTAACCGGCCGATTCGGGGGCTGTGGCCACGCGAATCCGACCGCATCCTCCCCGGTGGGACGGACGGGTCGGCGCAGCCCGGCACCCAGTCTCCCACGGTCGATCCGAACGCGCGTCCGGCGGCCGGTCCCGATACGCAATCCCCTGGCGCACAGGGCGGTTCGCGTGACACGGTCGGACGGAACTGGGACTCCCAGCGCGGTGTGTCCGACGGCGCGGGCAAGCAGTCGGACACGCCGCTGCCCGAAGACGGATCGGTGCAGTATCTCGACGATTGGGGCTCGACCCCCGCTCAGGATTTCGCCGGTGAACCCGGTGATGCTGTGCCGCATCAGATTTCGGGCGAGCTCGTTCCCCGGCAGGTCGAGGTGGAGCTCGACGGCCAGAAGCCCATCGAGGGCTCGGTGACCGGTCTTGTCACCGGCATCTCGCCGCGCAGCCGCCTGGCGGCCGACGGCGAATCCTCGCTCGTGCTCGAATCGGCCGAGTCGCGCGGGCCCAACCACATCAATCTGGGCAAGGCCCTGGGCATCGACGTCAGCAAGGCGTATGGCGGCAGCGGCGACGCGGCCGCGGGCCGGTCGGGCATGGTCCGCATCGAGAGCAACGGTCACGCCGTGGATGCCATGGTGCTGTACCGCGATTACGACAAGGGCAACGTCAACGCGCAGATCTTCTTCGATCACCCGCAGGCCGATCATCCCGAGTTCCAGAACGTGCGCCGGATGGTCGACGCGGCACTGATGGACCGCTTCCCCGGCCGCGAGATCGAGGTGCTCGAGATCCACACCAGGGACGGGGGCGACGAGTTCTTCGATCGCACACTCGGTCCCGAGGCCGCCGAACCGCTGGAGGATCCGGGTCAGAACCGCCCCGCGCAACTGCCCGCTGAGCCGCCCGGCGAACCGGGCGAGGCTACGACCGGGCGACCCGAGGAACCCGCGTTGCCGCACAGGATCGTGCCCCAGCGGGTCGAGGTGGAGCTCGACGGCCAGAAGCCCATCGAGGGCTCGGTGACCGGTCTTGTCACCGGCATCTCGCCGCGCAGCCGCCTGGGCGCCGACGGCGAGTCTTCGCTGGTGCTGGAGTCTGCCGAGTCGCGCGGGCCCAATCACATCAATCTGGGCAAGGCCCTGGGCATCGACGTCAGCAAGGCGTATGGCGGCAGCGGTGACGAGAGCGCGGGCCGGTCGGGCATGGTCCGCATCGAGAGCAACGGCCATGCCGTGGATGCCCTTGTGCTGTACCGCGATCACGATGACGGCCAAGCCAAGGCGCAGGTCATCTTCGATCACCCGCAGGTGGACAATCCCGAGTTCCAGAACGTGCGCCGGATGCTCGACGAGGCGTTGCGGGGGCGGTTCCCCGACCGGGAGATCGAGGTCCTCGAGATCCATATCACGGACGAGGGCGACGAGTTCTTCGATCGCACACTCGGTCCGGAGGCCGCCGAACCGCTGGAGGATCCAGGTCAGAACCGCCCCGCGCAACTGCCCGCCGAGCCGCCGGCCGCACCGGGCGTTGAACTGCCGGCCGAACCCGCCGAGGGTACGGCCGGGCGACCCGAGGAACCCGCGCTGCCGCGCAAGATCGTGCCCCGGCAGGTCGAAGTTCCTGGTCCCCAAGAGGATTCGGTGGCCGGGCTGGTCACCGGAATTTCGCGCGGCGACGCGGAGCCCGGTGCGGCGGACCAGCCGGTGCTGAACTCGCTCGAGGCGCGCGGGCCGACGCATGTTCAGCTGGGCAAGTCCGTGGGCATCGATCTGAGCCGGACCTACAACTGGGAACCGGACGAGAGCGCGGGCCGCTCGGGCATGGTTCGCTTCGAGAGCAACGGTCATGTGGTGGATGCCGTTGTGCTGTACCGGGATTTCGACGACGGTAGGGCGCAGGCGCAGCTCATCTTCGATAATCCGCAGGCGGATCATCCGGAATTCCTGAACGTGCGCCGGTCGATCGACGCGGCGCTGATGGACCGGTTCCCCGGCAGACGGATCGAGGTCGTCGAGGTCCACACCCGGGAGGGGGGCGGCGATGACGTCACGTTGCGCATGCTCGACCCCCACACCGACACGGCGACGGGCCCTGAACACGGTGCGGTGGAACACAATCCGGAGTCGGCCGCCGACCCGTCGAATCATCACGCGCCGGACGACCCGAACCGCGGCCGTTGCGGCGAGCTGACCCTGCGCGCGCTGCTGCGGCGCTTCGGTGAGCGCACCGGAATTCGCCTGCCCGAGCGCCTGATCGGGTTCGACGGGATGGACAAGGCGGAGCTGATGGCCGCCACCGGCGGTGAGCTGGTGGAGCTGACCCCGGCGGAGATCCGCGACGAACTGCTGGATCTGCAGAGCGGTTCCGCGGCGATGCTGGTCGCCAACTACCGCGGCCCGGCCGACGACTACGGCGTCGGCAGTCACGCGCTGCTCATGGTCAACGACAACGACCACGTCTGGGTGCACGACCTGTCCACCGGCGAGGTGTACGACGACCTGTCCCGGCTGCCCGCCGGCATTCACGACACCGAGGCCATCATCTTCGACCGCACCGGTGAGCCGGTCGACAAGCTCGACGAGCAGACCCGGGACGAGCTGCTGGACGAGGCCATCGACGCCCGGGGCACCAGCGCGTGGGAGGGCGTCGGCACGGCGAACGGTCCACCCGCCGGTGAGCACGAAGAGGAGCCCTCCGACGACGAGGCCGTCCGGCAGACGGCGGACTGGGCCGCGCGGCTGCGCCAGGAGGCCGACGCGGATCCGGGCGACCCGCTCAAGCAGACCGTGGCCGATGCCGCCGAGCAGATCGCGAAGGCCCATGCGGCGATGCACAATGCGGCCGGGGCGACCGACGAGTCGCTCCTGAACGTGCGGGACGCGCAGCGCCGGGCCCGGGAGGCCGACTGGGCGGCGCAGGAGGCCCGGCGCGACGCCGACGCTAACCCGGGCGATCCACTCCTGCAGCGCATCGCCGACATGGCCGAGCGCACCGCGAAGAGTCAAGCGGCACAGGCCGACTGGGCGGCCAAGCAGGCAGAGTGGAACACCGCGCCGGAACCGGAGACCGGCGCGCAGCGGCGGGCGCGCGAGGCCGCGGAGTGGGCGGCGGGCCTGCGCCGGGAGTCGGACGCCGATCCCGGCGACCCATTCCTGCGCCGGATGGCCGATATGGCCGAGCGGACCGCGAACGACCATGCGGCGGTGGCCGGTTGGGGCGGCAAGGTCTCGGCGGGGGAGAGCACCGGCGAGGACACCACCGGGCCGACCACGCAGCCGCAGCCCCCCGGCGAGCTACACCAGACCAGCCCGGCGCCGCCGACGTCGGAGCCGGTGCTCGAGGGCGAGGTGCTGTTCTCCGACTTTGTCTCCCATGGTGATTCGACCCCGCACGGCCAGCGCCCGTTCGAGGCGGTCCGCAAGTTCCTCTCCGACCTGACCCGTGGCCGCGTGCACGAGCCGCGGGTCGAGCGGCCGGACGGCGAAACCGAGCACGCGCGCAAGCTGATCGAGGCCCTGGGCCTGACGGACGTGCTCGGCGACCACCCGGATCCGTTGCGCGCGCTGTCGGAACTGGCCGACGTCGCCCGCGCCCGCGGCGTGCTGGACGACGTGGCCCGGGGCCTGCCGCCGCGCGCCATGTCCGAGGACGAGCTGACCAGCCTGGACCCCGAGGAGTCCGGCGTGCGCGCCGGGCTGCCCGGCGGGCGGGCCCCGATTCGGCTGGGCCTGCCGGAAGATACCCGCGCGCTGACCCTCGAGGAGGCCCGCGCGCAGGCGCTGGCGCGGCTCGGGGTGACCGATAACCATCTGACCGACGACACCGGCGAGCGCATCCTCGAGTACCTGAAGTACCGGGCGGGCCTGCGCGCCGGGGCGGTCGAGGCGCTGGCCGAGCACATCGAGCAGCTGAGCAAGGTCACCGATCCCGGCGAATTCGCGCGCCTGACCGACATCCGCGACGGCTGGGCCCGGCTGCTCGACGTCCGCCCGGAGGAACTCGCCACCCCCGAGGGCGCCGCGGAGACGTTGCGGGAGTTGCGTTCCCGCGTGCTGCGCGAGGCGACCGATATCTCCGACGTCTCCGAACCGCTGCCCGAGGACCCGAACGGCACCTGGCGGGTGGTCGTGCGCGACGGGGAGAAGATCTACCTGCGCGCCGAACCCGACGGCCAGGGCGGCGTGCGGTACGTCGTCGCCGAACGCCCGAAGACCGGCGGCGCGGTCGAGGAACCGAAAGAGGAAGAGCCACAGGGTAAGTCGCTGGCGCGGCGGCTGTGGAACCGGGTTCGGTTCGGCAAGGCCGAGCCCAAGGAGATCAATCTGCCGCCCGGTACCAAGGCTGCGGTGGACGTGTCGCCGCCGAAAGCACCGGCGCACCACGGGGATACGCCCGAGCCCGCACCCGCTCCCGCCCGGCACGTGGACGACGGGATGTCGCAGGCGCTGGCGCACGTCGGCGATCTCTCGCATTTCCTGAAGGATCAGCTGCCGAGCACCATCATCCTCGAGTTCCACTCCTTCTTCACCACGCGCCGCGAGGAGGTCACGGGCTTCTTCCGCAAACTCCTGTTCAACGAATCTCCGCACCACGACAATCCGGTGCCTCCGGCGCGGAACCGGGACGGCAGCCTCTACGACTACGAGATCGACGAGGCCGATTCGGAACTGCTTGCGCAGGAGGGGTTCACCGCGGAACAGCGGGCGGCGTTCAACGCGACGGCCGAGCCGATCCGGGAGGCCCCGCCGGCGTCGACCGAGTCCGAGCAGACCCCCGCGCAGGCGCCGGGTCGTCACCAGGACCCCGAACTCTCGTACCAGCCGCACGACCGAGCGGGGCTGGAGCAGGAGTTCGCACACGTCGAGGACCTGCGGGCGCAGCGACTCGAGCTGGGCGAGCAGATCGTCGCGCTCGCGCACGAGCACGGCATCGAGCTGGATCCGGCCAATCTCACCCCGGAGTCCGTGCAGCACGTCGCCGACCAGCTCGAATATCTGGTCGGCAGGCGCGGCGCGGCTGTCGTGGCCTGGCTCGAGGCTGCCCGCCTGTACAACGCGGTGGATGTGGAGGTGCCCTTCAGCAAGGGCATCAACCAGCTCGACGACGACCCCATCCACCGCTTCGC
This sequence comes from Nocardia albiluteola, assembly GCF_018860155.1. Taxonomy (GTDB): domain Bacteria; phylum Actinomycetota; class Actinomycetes; order Mycobacteriales; family Mycobacteriaceae; genus Nocardia; species Nocardia albiluteola. The sequence goes on along the minus strand of NZ_JAHKNI010000028.1, from coordinate 59,506 downwards.
GGTCGACAAGAGGCTGGCCGAGGGCAAAGGCATGGGCCTGCAGGGCTACACGCCGATCAACGCGAAGTCCTCGCCGCCCCCGCCCACCGCGAGTGAGCTGTTCGACGAGCACGGCAGGCTGATCGAGAGCGGGCTGCGCGACTACTTCGAGGATGCGTTGTCGCGGGAGCAGATTCGCTCCCAGGTCGCAGACTGGCAGCTGATGCTCGCGCCCGACTATCCCGAGGTGGACCCCGCGCGGCTCGCCTCGACGGTGCGGGACCTGTACGGCACCGTCGCGACCGATCGGGAGGCCGTCGACCGGATGCGGTCGCTGGCAACCGATTACCGCCGGGTGAACGACGAATACGAGCGCACCACCGGCGATCTGGTCGGCGAGGCCGAACGGGTCATGCTCGGTGATGCCTTGCGCGGCACCAGGATCACCGATGGCGTGTGGCGAATCGACGGGGAGCCACCACATCTGGTGGTGCTGCGGTCCGAGCTGGACCACGAGCAGGTGCTGGCCGGGGCGCTGGCCCGCGATCCCGCGCTCGCCGAGGAGGTCAACAGCGGCGGCCTGCGGACCGAATTCCGGCTGGGCCGGGTGCACAGCGACGGCACCGTCCGGATCTTCCGGCTCGAATCGCCCGACGTGATGCACGTCGAGCCGGAGGTCGGCGGGCACGGCGTGCCGACCACGCTGGTCCGATACGACGACGAGCCCTGGCACGAGGTACGGATCGAGAGCGCGCCGGAACCGCCTGCGAGCCCGGCTGATTCGGGCCCGCCTCGATCTCGCACCGAGATCGAGGAGGATCTCGAGGATCTGGCCCGGCGTGCGGGTCTGAACGTCAACGACCTCGTCGAGCCCGGCTCGGAGGCGGTGATCGCGGAGCTGCGGCTGCGAAATGCCCTGCGGGCCGCGCGCATCGAGGCGCTGGTCGACTACGTGAGCGGCGCGCACGACGTCGAGCAGTTCAACCACGCCGCCGACGCGCGGGCGATGGTATCCAAGCGCCTGGGTGTGCATCCGCAGGACCTCACCGCCGAGCACATCGCCGAGCGGCTCTCGGACCCGGACACGAGCCGCACCGACCGCAGGCGCCTGAGCGACGCGCTCGCCAAGTACGCGGGTGAGCTGCGCAAGATAGACCCCGAGGCCGTGGATACCGCGCGCGATCGGCTCGCGCGCCGGCTGCGACTGGCCGAGGACGGCCTGCAGCCGCCGAAGTACGATGCGAGCACGAACAAGGTGGTGCCGGACGACACCGAGCTCTCGCCGAAGAAGCTGTCCCGCGCCGTCGCCAAGGTCGGCAAGGGCGAGGACGGCCAGACCCAGCTCGAGGACCCGATCCTCGAATATGCTCGCACCCTCGTCGGCCTGGACCCGTCCGAGGGCGTCTGGAAGGGGACGGGTCCGGACCCGCGCGTCGTGGACGGCGAGGCCCGCGCCTACGACGACTCCGCGATGGCCCATCTGCGCGAGGTGGCGGGCGGCGATCTGTCGACATTCGCCGATCGCGTGCTGGGACTGGACCCCGCCGAATTCCGTCTGGTGGACAAGGATTGGGCCCGGCTGCAGGGCGTGGACGCCGACGGCCCGGGCGTCATCGACTGTGCCCAGCGCCTCGACGCGGCCCGCGCGGGGACCGGAGAGTTCAAGCATCTCAATGAGACTCAGCGTGCGGCGAAGGTCGCCGAGCTGCAGGAGGAGCTCGAGCAGCGCACCAAGGAGTACGGGCGCGTCTTCGATGCCTTCCGTGACGGCGTCATCGAGGACCACGAGCGGCTCACGCCCGAGCAGCTGACCCAGCTGCACGCCAAGCTGCGCGAGGAAGTCCTCGGCCGGGCCCAGGATTTGGCGAAGGCCGCCGAGCTGATCGAGGAGTACCGGCGCGCGGTCGCACCGTCCGGGCTCAGCGATGCGATGCGCCTGCAGCACGAGGCGGCCGCGAACCTCGCCGCGGCCGATACCCGGTTGCGGCAGGCGCGGCAGGAGGTCGAAACGCGGGAGGGGGTGTCGTTCGAGGACGGCGACCTCGGCCATCCCGACCAGTTGCGGGACGTGCTGGATCGGCTGCGCGACGGGGTCCCGGAGGACGCTCCGGATGCGGCCGAGCGGTTGCACGCGATCGACGAATTGGAACGCGCCGCACGTCATCTGCCCAACATGGTGGCCGAGGCCATGCGCACGAACGTGCAATTCGATCACGCCGTGGACCAGCACGCGCTGCGCGTCGCCGGGGCGACCCCCCTCGAGGGTACCGACCGGGTCGGCATCATCGAGGGGCCGCCGCGGCAGGCCGCCGTCGTGGTGCGCGACGGCGAGGATGCCCGGGCCGCGGTGGAACAGGCGGTCCGTGATCATCCGGAGATCGCGGAACTGGTAGGTCCCCAGCACGATCGGGCCGTGGTGTTGCGGGTGGACCCCGGAACGGACGGCACCGTGCAGGTCCGGCGGCAGGGCCCGGAATACGACCGGGAGGCATGGCGGCGCTCGGCACGGCTCACCGGGGACGGTACCTCCGGGCCGCGGCCATCGCAGGAGCATGCGCGGGCCGCGTTTACGGATCAGCGGACCGCACAGCAGGATTCGGGCCTGAGCCGATCGCCCGCGGCAGGTGAACCCCGCCCGCTCGGCGACGGTGCGCGTGCGGATACCGCTGTGGCGGTGGATCATTCCGATGTCACGGTGCACCCCTCGGACGGCCCGATCGCCGGCATCGGCCCCGGTCGCGGGCGCTGCGCGGTGCTGGCGCTGCGGGATCTGCTGCGACACTTCGCCGACAAGACCACCGGGATCCGGTTGCCCTCGCGCCTGATCGGCGTGGAGGGCATGACCGAGGGCGAGATCGAGGCCAGCGCCGGTGGCCGGCTGCGGGGCTTCGGATCGCATCAGGAGGTCGCCGACGCGCTGCTCGGTACGCCCGAGGAGCAGGCGCGGGGCGCGAAACACGGTGCGGCCGCGCTGCTGGTCGACATGTACGGCGTCACTGACCGGTACGGGGTGGGTGGCCACGCCTACCTGATGATCAACGATCGCGGCACCGCCGTCGTCCGGGATCTCACCACCGGCGAGGAATTCACCGATCTGTCGCGCCTGCCGGACAACGTCCGGACCAAGGCGATCCTGTTCGACCGCAACGGTCGCGCGGTCGATCCGATCAGCGAAAACCTGCGCGCGGCCATGACCCACCGCGCGATCGAGCACCTGGACGATCCGGACCGGGTGGGCGTCGGTGCCACGCGGGAACCACCGGACGGCGGCGAGGGCGAGTCCGAGAGTCCGATCGAACGTGCGGCCCGCGAGGCGCGGGAGCACGCCGAGCAGCTGCGTCGCGAGGCCGACGCCGACCCCGGCGACTGGCGCAAACAGGGCAGGGCGGAGACGGCGGAGTGGCTGGCGCGCAACAACACCGAGTACGCCGACTGGGCGCGCCACATGTCCCAGACGCCCGAGGAACAGCGGGCCGAGCAACTCGACCGGGCCGAACAGCTCGCGCACGACGCGGGCGTGCGTGCCGAACAGGCGCGCCGGGAATCTGATGCCGATCCGGACGACTGGCTCAAGCGCCAGCTCGCCGAGCAGGCCGAGTGGACCGCCGACCAGCATCGCGGGCTGACCGACTGGCTGCGGCAGTTGTCGGGCCCGGAGACCGAGGCCGACCGAGTAGCCCGGGAGGCCCGGGAAACCGCCAGGTGGGCAGCGGATCTGCGGCGCGAGTCGGACGCGAACCCCGACGACGAGGCACTGCGGCGGATGGCGGACATGGCCGAGCGCGCGGCGCGCGGCCAGGCAGAGGTCGCCGAGGCGGTGCGCCGGTACGAGGAGGGAACCGGCGAGGAGGGCGAGGGCGACAACGGCTCCGGCGGTACGACAGGGTCGGAATCGACCGGTTCCCAGCAGCATTCGCCGGACCCGGGCACGGACCTCGCGCACACCGGCGGCAACGAGACCGACGAACTGTTGCGCGCGGCCTTTACCAAGGCGGCCGGGAATTTCCCGCTCACCGAGGAGAATCTGACCCGCCTGCTGCTCGGACCCGGACTGACCCGAGGGCAGCGGCGCGCGCTGGTCGCCGCCCTGCTCGCCAGCACGGACCACGGCACGCACGGGGATAGCATCGCCGTCGCCACGGCGCGCTCCCGCCTGTTGCAGGCGCTGGATATGACCGGTATCCGGTACAAGATGCGCCCGGTGCGGGTCGGGGGCAAGATCCAGCGGTCCGCGTCGGCGGCCAGCATCCGGTACGGACGGGCCACCGAGTTCGAGTACCAGAACCTCGGACCCAGCCCGCGCAAGATCGCCGCCGCGCTGGGACGCCTGGCCCGGCGGGGCACCGGTGACACCGTCGAGGGACCGCTCACCGACCTGATTCATGCTGTGCTGCACGGAGATCCGCCGTCGTCGGTGGCGCGGCCCCACGGATACATCACCGAGAACGTGCACCTGGACGAGAAGGGCCGGGTAGTCACGAGCGCCACCGCCGTCGAGTCCTCGAAGGAACGCCGCGTGGACGCCACGCGGACGCGCCAGGACGAGCAGCGCGCGCAGCGGCTGATCGAGGCCCAGCAGGCCGCCGCCGATGCCGTGCGCCCGCGCGTGGAGGCCGAGCGGCCGCTGCGTGACGCCATCGCCAAGGTCAACCGGCTCGAGGCCGCGGCGAACGCGCGCGGCGAGCGGCACACGTCCGGGGTCGACTGGAACGAGATGAGCGATCCGCAGCGCGGGAAGCTCGCGATCGCGCAGCTACGGGGCCAGACGACGACGACCGTGCGGGGCGACACCGTGCAGGAGGGCCACAACCAGGCCCGCAAAGACGCGTACAAGGAGCTCGAGGATGCGTTCCGCGCCTACAGCGCCGCGGCCCAGCACGAGGCGACGGCCTTCACCCACATGCAGGCGGTGGCCGAACAGACCGCGCTGCGGACGGTCAACGCGACCGCGGTGCCCGGTCAGCCACACATCGGCGTCATCGACGGCCCGAGCCGCCGGGTGGTCGTGGTGCTCTGGGACGACTCCGCGTCCGCCGCCGATGTTCTCGATCGCGCCGCCGAGCACTACCCCGAAATCGGTGAGCTGGCCGAGGATCCCGCGCGGGTGGTGGTGCTGCGCATCGTCCCCGACGACCACGGCAACCTGGCCGTGCAGCGCGAGGAGCACCCGGATTCCGCCGGCGGACAGCCGGATCCGATCGATCCCAACGATCCACACGCGAACGATCCCGCGCGCGCCCGGCTGCATGCGCTGCACGGGCGCCGCGAGGCGCTCGAGGAGGCCCGCGCCAGCTGGCTCGAACAGCGCAACGCGCTGGCGGCCGAGCTGGGCATTCCCGACACGGGCAACTGGCGGGCGCTACGAGACGAGAACTTCGGCGCGGCACTGCAGGAGGTCCGGGAACGGGCCGGGCTGCAGCACTACGACGAGCTCGATGCCGTCCCGCAGCTGATCAACGCGCGCCGCGAGATCGCGCTGCACGATCAGCGCATCGCCTCGCTGGACCGCGAGGTGGAGGCCCTCAAGAGGGACCCGTCCGTGCAGTCCGAGCACGATCGGCTCGTCGAGCGCTGGAAGGACCTGAGCAAGCGACAGCAGGCTGCGCAGGAGCAGCTGAAGGAGCTCGCGGACAAGGTCCACGTGCACGACCACACGGGTAGCGACTACGAGCAGGCCGTGCTGGCGCGGCTGCGCGAGGCGCAGGATCGCCGGATCGTCGTGCCCGCCACCATCGACAATCCGGGCACGGTCGAGCACCGCCCGGCCTCGCCCGGCGAGATCGCGCAGCGGCGCTTGCAGATTCGCAAGCTGATGGAGCTGGTCACCACCATCGACAACATCGGGGCGGAGAAGGGGATCCTCGAGGAACGGTTGCAGGAGTTGGCGACCGACGGCGTCGGCAACGGCGTCCCCCGGCCCGCGGATGTGGCCCGGGACCTGCTGCGCCTGGATGCCGAGCGCGCCAAGCTGCTGGAGAGCCCGGATGCGGGCCGGGTCGTGCTGCTGGATCAGTTGCGGCGCAACGGCATCAAGATCACCGATGTGGAGCTGAACGGCGATCCCGGCGCCCTGCGCGCAATACTGGATGCGCATCGCAGAGTGGTCACCCTGCGGACCGACGGCAGCGGGCCGGAGGTGTTGCGCCTGCTGGATCAGCTGGAGCGCAACGGCGACGAGTTGCGGACCAACGCCAGCGAGCTTCGTGCGCGGCTGTCCGATGTGCTGGATCGGTTGCGGCGCAACGGCGTCGACATCTCCGATGCGCAGGCGCATGCGAATGCCGACACCCTGCGGGAGGTGCTGGCCGCGCATCGTGCGGAGGCGGCCGCCCGCAACGACGGCACCGGGGAGTACGTGCGCAGCATGCTCGACGAGCTGCACAAGACCGCGAATGCGTTGCGGCCCATCGAGAATTACCTGGGACGGCTCGACGACGAGGCGGCGCGCCTGACCGGGGGGTGGGACAGCGTGCTGTCCGACGAGGGCCTCGCGAAGACGACCGATCACGTCGTGGTCGTCGAGGGCCGTTCGTCCGAACCCGGCGCGGAGGGACCGGTGTTGCCGCCGCGGGTCATCGTGCTGGGGCCGCGGCTGGACCACGAGGGCAGTCGCGCCGAATTCGACAAGGCGCTGCAGCGCGCGATCGAGACGAACCCGCGGGTCGCCCGGGCCATGCTCGAGAATCCGACCATCGAATACCGGCAGATGGTCGCCGGTCCGGCGCGGGTGCACGTCGAGTCGCTGGACGGCCCGGGCAGCGCCGATCGCCGCTACTTCGACAGCGGCCCCGACCGCGGCAATGCCGGTGTGCACCTTGGTCAATGGCGCGACAGCCGGGGACAGTGGCATTCGATCGATCCGGACATGGCGCACTGGCGGCGCAGTGACGACACGCACAAGCTCGAGGCGTACCGTCCGGGCGACCCGGACTGGTTCGGCGGTCTGGGGCACTTCATCAACCAGCTCGGGTTGCCGTTCTCGCACATTCCGGCCGGCGAATATCCGAAGGATATGTTCCAGTTCAACATGTTCCTCGTCGGCCCCGGCAATGCGTATTTCACCGGTGACATCCCCGCGCACGACTTGTACACCCCGGACATCGCCACCGGATTCGGTGAATTCAACTTCTATCAGCGCCAGCTCCGCAACATAATCATGGCGTTGAAGCATCCGCTGGCGAAGGAGTACATCCACAACCATCCGGAGATCGGGGACTGGATCAAGGAACGTCCCTGGCTCATGCGCAAGCCGCCGTTCTCGACCATCCTGGCCGGATACGCCTGGCACCGCGGGACGGAATGGGATCCGCAGCCGCCGTTCCCGGAACGCCACGTCGGGGAGAATTCGCTCGATCCGCAGCGTGAGGAATGGCCCGCGCACGTCCAGGACCTGTACGAGCAGCTGCGCAATCTGTCACCGGAGGAATTCCGGCATCGGATGCAGGCGCTCGCTGCGCGCGACGTCGTGACGAAATTCCAGACCGAGATGGTGAAGATCTATTCCTCGGGTCGCCCGGACCTGGTGGACGCACTCGGCCACCATATCGAGTCCGGGGTAAAGGAATTCGGGCCCGCATTCCGCGACGGGAATCCGGAGATCGTCCGGAAGACGCTGACGGATCTGCAGAAGATTCTGATCGACTATAAATCCGGCGGATGGGCGCCACGCGCGGTCGTCGACCGGATCGTCGAGGTGCTGACTCCGCACATGAGCAGCGATTTCGTCGGCGGCGACCCGATCACCGATCAGTGGCGGCTGCTGTCGTGGACCGACCGGAACTACGAAATGTTCCGCGCGGACCCGCAGCTGGTCGACAAGATCATGGAGGGGCTGAAACAGCATGCCCAGAACGAACGGGTGCTGGCCGCCCGGGCCCTCGTGGCGCGGATTCGTCAGGAATTGATCGACGGCATCCCGAAGGCCGATCGGGAGCATCCCGAATTCGAGCAGAAGCTGCCCAAGAGCATCGACAAGCTCCTGGCCGGGCTGCGGGATGAAGATGTTCGAAAGCTCAAGAACCCGATACCGAAGACGCTCGGCGATCTCACCGCCCCCGCGGACGAGGGGAAGCCGCGATTCGAGCGCATTTTCTCGCGCGCGCACTCCACCAAGGTCGCCGAGACGGACGAGACGCTCGCCGCTGTCCACGAGCGTATGACCGGGCAGAAGCTGGGCCACAACGAGACGCTGACCCGCGATCAGGTGAAGGCGACCCTGGAGCATCTGCTCATCGGTGATCGCACCAGCGCGGAATATGCCGCGGAACTGAAGGGACGGATCGACAAATACCTGAAGAGCCTGGCCGATTCGAACCTGGGCAAGTCGGAGCAGGGCAAACTGACCACCGAGCAACTCCGCGAGATCGGCGAGCAGAAGGTCGCCGACCACGGCGAGCGGATGTTCGGCGAGGGTTCCAAGGCCGGCGTCTCGCGGTTCAAGCGGATGTCCGACGCGTTCCAGAGCGAGGACCGGGGCGAGATCCGCGCCCTCGTCGACTCGGTGTACCGGCAGCTGGTGCGCGACGGGGAGTCCGGGAAGATCACCGATGAGGTGATCAACCGGGCCGCCGAGGGCATCGCCAAGGAGATGCGCGAGGACTTCGCGCGCGAGGACGACGTGGTCGGCATCTCCAAGACGCCCGCGCTGGACCTGACCCGCGAGCAGGTCGAGATGGCGATCAAGCATCTGCTGTACAACGAGCACTGGGTGCACGATCACCTCGACCCCGACGGTCGGCTGATCTCGCGGCGCATGGATCAGCTCGCCGATGTCGCCGAGGCGATCAACCGGCTCATCGACGTGAAACCCTTGGTCGACAACACGATTCCGCGCCTGCGCAATCCGCTGACCGCCGATGTGCTCCTGCTGCACGATGCCCTCGCCGAGGCCGTATACAGCAAGGACAATCCGCAGCGCACCTGGTACGCCGCGAACGCCACCGCCGCCGCCGACGAGTTCGACTGGGATACGCATCGTCCGGAGATGTCGGACTGGCGGGCCCGGATCGGCTATCGCTCGGATCTCGCGGAACTCTTGGAGGGCCTGCGCGCCACCGAGCGGCTCGAGCGCGCCTCGGTGGTGCTGGACGCGGCCGCCCGGGCGCTGGGCCGCGATCCGCAGGAGGTGCTGGACGCGCTGGCCCACGATCCGGCCCAGGACTTCCTGAATGCGCTGCGGGAGCGGCAGACCGGGCGCGCGGGCCTGGATCGGGTCGACGAGCTCGGGCAGGCGATCGCGGAGTACCGCACGGCGGAGAAGGCGGAGGGCCCCACCGCCACCGAGCAGGCCAAGGTCGCAGGGAGGGCGCTGGACGACGCGGCGCGCACGGCGGGCGCGGAGCCGGACGAGGTCCGCGAAGTGCTGAAGCGGAATGCGTTGCAGGAGTACGTGGATGCGCTGAAGGCGCAGCACGCCGACGCGGCGGGTGCGGCCCGGGTGAAGGCGCTCGAGGCGGCGATCGTCGAGCGTAACGAGGCCGCCGCGCGCCTGGCCCACGCCACTCGCGGGGCCGAGATGCCGTCCCGGCTGCACACCGGACTGGATCCGCTGGAGACCTTCCTGCCGCGCGATCGGAGCCGGCTGGCACTACCGGACGCCGAAGCGAGGCTGTCGCGGGCCTCGAAGGCGCTGGACGCCCCCGCACGGGCCGTCGGGCTGGCCGATCCGGTGGAGGCGATCGGCAAGGGGCGGGACTACTTCGACGGCCTGCGGGCGCGGCAATCCGACGCGCAGGGCCGTGAGCAGGTGAACGCGCTCGAGCGGGCGGTGCGCGAATTCGAGGCGGCCGACGACCATCTCGCCGCGGTGGAGGGTGTCCTCGCGCGGTCCGAGCTGACCGCGGCGGGTCGCGCGGAGCTGCGCACGGAGCTGGTGGAGGGGCCGAGGGAACAGGCGCTCGAGCCGCACCAGCGGGCGTTGCAGGAGGCGCTCGAAGCCCGCGACGTGCAGCAGGAGAACCTCGATCATCAGCAGGATCTGGTGCAGCAGGCCACGATTCGGCGCGATGAGGCCGGTGCGGAACTGGGGCTGGAGCCGGAAACCCTTGCGGGCCTGACCAAGCGTAAGCGGGTCGATGCCCTGGTCGACGAGCTGAATCGGCGGGCCGATAGCGGTGCGCCGGACGCGCCCGACCGGGCGGCGATCCAGCGGTTCGCGGACGCGGCCCGCGAGGTGGTGCGGCTGCGCCGCGACATGATGCGGGTGCAGCGGCAGCTGGATCAGGCGCAGGCGGTCGTCGGGGACCGCGAGCAAGAGCTGCAGCAGGCCAACGACCGGCTCGGCGCGCACGAGCGCGGCCTGCAGAACGCCGAGGTTCGCGCCGCCATGGAGCAGCGCCGGCTCGCCGCGGCACGGGCCGAGGCCGAGCTGTTGCCCGGTCTGCGGCAGCAGATCCGGGAGCTGACCGAGCAGGCGCAGCGGGCGCAGGAGGCCGATCCCGCGACGTCGGCCCTGGCCTATCAGCACGCCCGCGGCCTGCTGCGGGAGCTGCAGGATCGACTGGAATCCGAACTGGCGCAACACAAGGCGCTGCTGCGCGGCGCCGAGCAGGCCCGCGCCGAGGCGGCCGCGGCCCTGGGCATCGATCACGCGACCCTGGACGGGCTGACCGAAGAGGGCCACGTCCGGGCGCTGGCCGATCGGCTGCGGGCGGACCCGCCGCCGCGGCCCCCGCATGAGCCCGTCGACGCCCACCACCGGCGGGTGGGCGCGTTCGCCGATGCCGCCCTGGAACACTTGCGGGCCCGGCGCGTGGTCGTGAGCCTGGAGCAGGAACTGGTCCGGGCCCGCGAGCAGGGCGGGGAGCTGGCCCGGTTGCACGCCGAGCTCGATGCGCAGCACGCGGTCGCCGCGGCCGCGCGGGACTCGCTGCTGTCGGGCATCGACCAGCGCCCGGAACTCGAACCCGCCCAACAACATCCGGCGCTGCCGTCCGGTCCCGAGGGCACCGAGCAGGTGCTGCGGACCGCACGCGAGACGCGTCAGCGCCTGGAATCCGAACTGACACACCGGCGGCAGCTGCTCGAGGCGGCACGTCGCGCGGGCGAGACGGCCCGTACTCGCGCCCTGCGCGCGCTGCCGATCACCTCGGATGAGCTGGGGCGGCTGGACGATCCGGAGATGGTCGGGCGGGCCCAGGATGCCGCGCAGCGCACCCGGGTGGCCGGACAGACCGACCCGCGCCAGAAGGCCGCCGAGGCGCTGGGGCAGGCGGCCGAGCGGTACGCAGCGGCCAAGGCCGAGGCCGGACGCGTCGCCGAGGAACTGCGGCAGGCGCGGGAGGCCGAGCACGCCGCCGAGGCCGCACACGACGCCGCGGTGCGCGAGGCGGGTCTGGCGATCATCACGCAGGGCGCGCACGGGCTGACCTACACCCGCCACTACAGCCCCGATGTCGCGTACGGCGTGCGCGCCACGGTCGATCACGACGGGGTGCTCCGCGCCGAGATCACCGTCGGCCCGCGCACACCCGATGCCGAGACCATGTTCCGCGACACGATGGACGCGCTCGGCGATCGCGTGCGGCACATCGAGGCGTCGTGGCATGGCGGGGACGGCTTCTCCGACGAGTTGACCGCCTTCACGAACGCGATCCGGGACGGTCGGATGAGCCCGGAGGACGCCGCCCGCCACACCGTCCTGGGACGCCTGGCGGGCGAACTCGGCTTCACCGAGGTGACGGTCCACCCCGACGATCCGGCGCTGCCGGTCGGCGAAACGAACGGCGTAACGGCCCGTTTCAGCAAGCCGGGCGGCGGCGGGGTCGTCCGGAAGTCCTCGGACGGCAGCGATTCCGGCGACGATCACGGCGATCCGCCCGCGCCGCCCACCAAGAAGCAACCCGCTCCGGGTAACGGCCCCAAGGGCAAAGCCTCACAGCCCGGTCCGGATTCGTCGGGTGAGGGCGACAAGGGCAAGCCGTCGAAGCCTGGGCCGGGTTCGACCGGTGGCGGTGCGAAGGGTAAGTCGCCGCAGTCCGGGCCGGGTTCGACAGGTAACCCTCCCAAGGGCAAGCCGTCGCAGCCTGGGCCGGGTTCGTCGGGTGAGGGCGACAAGGGCAAGCCGTCGCAGCCTGGGCCGGGTTCGTCGGGTGAGGGCGACAAGGGCAAGCCGTCGCAGCCTGGGCCGGGTTCGTCGGGTGAGGGCGACAAGGGCAAGCCGTCGCAGCCCGGGCCGGATTCGACGGGTAACGGTGCCGAGGGCAAATCGCCGCAGTCCGAACCTGATTCGACGGGTAACGGTGCGAAGGGCGAGGTGCCGCAGCCCGGACCGGGTTCGACAGGTAACCCTCCCAAGGGCAAATCGCCTCAGCCTGGTCCGGATTCGACGAGTGAGGGTGCGAAGGGCAAATCGTCTCAGCCTGGCTCGGATTCGACGGGCAAGGGCGCGCAGGGCAAGTCGTCGCAGCCTGGGCCGGGTTTGACGGGTGAGGGTGACAAGGGCAAGTCGCCGCAGTCCGAACCTGATTCGACGAGTGAGGGTGCGAAGGGCAAATCGTCCCAGCCCGGACCGGATTCGAACGGTAACGGTGCCGAGGGCAAATCGCCGCAGCCTGCACCTGATCCGACCGGCAAGGGCGCGCAGGGCAAGTCGTCGCAGCTCGGGCCGGATTCGTCCAGCGAGGGCGCGAACGGTAAGACGTCCCAGCCCGCGCCGGATTCGACGGGTAAGGGCGCGCAGGGCAAGTCGTCGCAGCTCGGGCCGGATTCGTCCAACGAGGGCGCGGATGGTAAATCGTCTCAGCCCGCGCCGGATTCGACGGGTAAGGGCGCGCAGGGCAAGTCGTCGCAGCTCGGGCCGGATTCGTCCAGCGACGGCGCGAACGGCAAGACGTCCCAGCCCGCGCCGGATTCGACGGGTAAGGGCAGCGAGGCGAAGGACGAAGGATCGAATTCGAAGTCCGGGCAGCAGGGTTCGGGGTCGGGTGAGGGTTCCGGGAAGTCGAGTGGTGAGGCCGGTGCGAGCGGTGTTGTTGCGCTTCGTCCCGCGTTCGAGCCGGGGACCGTGCCCGGGGCGCACCCGCCGCAGGAGCACATGGCGCGGATGCCGCATCTGCCGCCGCCCGGTCCGCAGGTGCAGTTGCCCAATGGTCCCGTGCGGGGGCCGTCCCTCACCATGCCGCCACCGCCGCAGCTGCAGGCACCCGGCGGGCCCGGGGGGCCAGGCTCCGAGGGGACGAGCGGTTCCGGGTATCCGGGTGGTCCGAATGGCCCTGCGCAGTCCGGTGGCGCGGTGAATTACGGTGGCGCACAGTCATTCGGTGCCATGGGAACCGGCGGATCGCCGACCGGTGGGCTGTCGGGGCTCGGCTTGTCGGGCGGTACCGGCGGATTGCAGGGCCTGAGTGGAACCCCCACACAGGGTGCCTCGGTGGCCGCATCCGGTCCGTCGGGCTCGCCGAACGGCGTTGTGCCGAGCGGTGGTTCGTCCTCGACCGGCCAGGGCACGACCGGCCCGGACCTGTCCGGGCTCGCACAGGCGCTCGGCTCGATCCCGTCGGAGGTGCTGAACGGTGTCGAACAACTGGGCCGGCTGGGTCAGGCGCAGTCGGGTAGCGGCGATCAGTGGAATGGCCAGCCGGGCAACGGTGAGCCAGGCAGTGGTGAGCCGTGGAACGGTCAGCCAGGTAGTGGTCAGTCGTGGAACGGCCAGTCGGGCAACGGTATCCCGGGAAATGACCAGCAGTGGAATGGCCAGTCGGGCAACAGCCTGCCAGGCTATGACCAGCCGGGCAGTGGCCTGCCAGGCTACGGGCAGTCTGGCAATGGCGAGCCGGGCAACGGTATACCAGGCAACCAGCAGTGGCCGAACAGCGGAACCAATGACCAAGCCCCGCAGTACAACCAGCCGCCCAACGGTGTCGCACCACCGAACGGTGCTCCGCGCCAAGGCCTCCCGGGGTACAACTCCCCGCAGTACAGCCCCGCACCGAACGGCGGCCACTGGAACCAGGGCGGCGACAGCTCGTGGCAGGGCGCCCAGCAGGACCCGAATAATCAACCATCACAACAGGATCCGGGAACATCCGCAGCGCAGCAGGGCATGCCCCAATCCCCGGGAATGTCCCCGCCCATGCCCGTGCAACAGGCACGGCCCGCCGCCCAGCACGCTCAGGGGCGCCGATACTACGCACCGGAGCAACCACAGGCTCCCGCACCGGTCTTCCTGCAGTCGTTCGACGGCGCGGGCGGCACCGCGATGCTGGACCCGGCGACCGGCGCGGTCCTGACACCGCGCGGGCCCATCGGCCCGACAAGCGGGTTCTACGGCACCGTAGGCGATTTGCCGGTGGCGTGTTACCGGGACCGGGGCAGGCTGGTGCTGCGCGTGCGGGACCGGCTGTTCGATCTGGACGGCGGCTCGGCCGGAATCTATTGGGGTAACCCGGATGTGGGTCACGTCAGATTCCAGGTCGGCTGGAATGGAGTCTGCGCATTCGAGACCAGTTATCGTCGACTGCCCGCCGAATTCGATTTCGGGCTGTGGTTGCGTGATCTGCTGGCCGATGAGCGGCGCCGGGCCGGAATCTTCCGCTGATGGAGACTGTCAATGAGACAACGACACCCAGTTACTTCCTCGTCGACGCCGAGAGGCGATACCGTTGTATGGCGTGACGGCGGCGCACGCGGCAAGATTGCCGTTGCCGGCGATGAGGCAGACCGTTGCGGCAACAAGGAGGACGTGACCATATGACCGATCCGCAGCAGGATCCCGCCGAGGGCGGCGAGGCTCCGGACGTCAACTTCAGCCTGAGTGGCCTCGGTGGTGCGCAGTCTGCGCCGCCGCCCGCCGCGCAGGCCCCCGCCGCCGGCGAATCCGCCGAGCCCGCAGCGGAGAAGTCGCTAGTCGACGCTGACTCCGAGGCGCCGCAGGAACCGGCCGCGTCCTCGGTCGAGGAGCAGGCGACCCAGCTGGCCCACAGCATCGCGCGGGAGCTGGCCGTCGCGGGCCCGGAGGGGTGGCGTCGGCTCGAGGCGATCTTCGCGCTCACGGTCGCCGGCGGGGTGAGCTACACCCTCTACTACGACGACGCCGACCGCGTCGCGCGGCTCGAACCCTCCACCGAGATCCTCGAACTCGTCGGCATGCAGCGCGAGCTGTCCGCGCAGCTGGGCGACGGCCCGTGGTGGCGGATGGTGGTGCAGCTCGACGTCACCGGTCAGGTCGAGGTCGATTACGACTACGGCGACGAGCCCTTCCCCGACGATCAGCTGCTGATCCCGGACGCGTATCTGGCCGATCTGCAGGCCTTCCCGCGCGATCGGGTGCCGGTCTGGCTCGCGGCCTACATCGGCCACGACAACCGCCAGTGGCGCACGCCGCAGCAGGCCGCCGCGCAGACGCGCAACGACCAGGAGGCGGGCATCACCGCCGTGGCCTCGTCCGACGACTTCCCGGTGCTGCCGGTGTTGTGGGCGCGCTGGGCGACGATCGCGGCGGCCTTCGTGGCCATCGGTTCGGAGTGGGGTCCGCGAATCCTGCCCGCGCTGGGCGTCTTCGAGGGTTCCGCGCGCAGCGGCTCCACGCTGTACGTGCTGCCCGGCGGGCGCGCGGTGCTCTCCGGCGGCGTGTGGGATGCCCCCGAACTGGACGCGGCCTACAACGACGGCGAGCCGATGCCGGACGTGTATGCCGGCGCCCCGGAGTGGGTGGCGAACCAGGTGCTCAACCCGCGCGCCGCGCGCGGCATGCTCTCGTTCTGCTACTGGTGGGACCGCGGCAGCTGGTACCGCGGCGAGTCTCCGACGTCGGACCGGATCAGCGCGGCCGTGCCCGGGGTGTGGTCGGCGCAGACCGTCGCCGATGTGGTGTGCGGCGTCGTCAGCGCGGATCCCACCGAGGAGCAGCGCACGGCGGCGGCGAACCTGGTGGCGGCCGCGGAAGCCGGTGTGGTGACCCGCAATACGCTCGCCGCGCTGTTCGACGACCCGTCCGACGATGTCGACGGCGCCCTCTATCAGCTGTCGCTCGCGGGCCTCGTCACCGCGGTGCCGGTCGCACTAGCGCAGGATCGCGCGATCATCCTTGTCCGCGAGCACATTCAGGGCCTGGGGATCGACACGTCGCGATATCCGTTGGACGAGTTGGTCGCCGAGCGCCTGAATGTGGGCTGGATGGTCTTCGTTCCGGTCCCCGAGGGGGAGATCGCGATCGGTCGCGCCATCTTCTACATCGCCGACGACGGCGTGATCGAGCAGTCGTCCTCGTCGACGGCGCCATCCATCTACATCGAGGGGTTCGAGGAACGCTTCAACCGGCGGCAGACCGGCGCCGCGGCCGACTTCACGCTCTGAGTCGGCCGGGGCGGGGGCCGGTTCAGCCGTCGAGAAACCTTGG
The DNA here is from genome assembly GCF_018860155.1 of Nocardia albiluteola. Lineage (GTDB taxonomy): Bacteria > Actinomycetota > Actinomycetes > Mycobacteriales > Mycobacteriaceae > Nocardia > Nocardia albiluteola. The sequence goes on along the minus strand of NZ_JAHKNI010000028.1, from coordinate 43,191 downwards.
GTAGAGCGCCCGTACGAGCGCGAGGGCGATCTCCATGCTGATGATGTTGTCGTTCGCCCCCGCGTTCGTCACGACCGCGACCGAGGTGTCCTCGGCGGGATAGCGGTACGCCGCGACCGCGGAACCGGGCGTCATGCCGCTGTGGCCGACCAGCGCGCCGATGCGCTGCACCCCGAGCCCGTACCGATGAATGGCCCGCCGGCCGTCCAGGTGTCGCGGCGTCAATCGCTCACGCTGCAGGTCCGCCGACAGCAGTGTGCTGTCGGCGAGCTCGCGCACCCAGATCAGGAGGTCCTCGACCGTCGAGGTCATGGCGGCGGCCGTCCACAGGATATTGGGGTTCATGTCGCCGAGCTCGCGCAGCGTGTGGTTGTCGGGCAGGAGAGCGTAGATCTTTGGATGCGGGTCGGGAAGCTTCGCGGCCGAGGGGAATTCGGTGCTCGTGAGGCCGGGCAGCGCCGCGACGACCTCGCCGTTTATCACGTCGGCCGCGGGCTTGCCGGTCACCTGCTCGAGCACGAGTCCGAGCAGAATGTAGTTGCTGTCGCAGTAGTGTGCCTTGGCGCCCGGTTCGAAAGCCGCGGGCCTGCTTCGCATCACGTCGATCTTGCGCTCCTGCGGCCAATCCGCGTCGGGGCTGTCGAACGACAGGCCCTCGATCGTCGGCAGCCAGTCCGTCACATCGGCGAAGTCCGGGACGCCGGACGTCATGCTCAGCAGGTGCTTGATCGTGATGCGCTCGCCGTTCGGGATTCCCGGGACGAAGCGTTCGAGCGTGTCGTCGAAACCGAGTCGGCCACTGTCGATCTGCTGCAGGACAGCGGTCGCGGTGAACGATTTCGTCACACTTCCGATGCGATAGTGGTCGCCGATCCGGAACGGCTCGCCGGTGGTCACGTCCGAGACGCCGAGCGCGAGTTCCCATCGCTGATCGCCCACCTCGACCACCGCGCCGAGGCCGGGCAGGTGTCTGTCGTAGAGCTCGGTCTCGAGTAAGAAGTCGAGACTGTCCCGCGTCATCTCGTCGAACATCACATGACTTCGTCAGCGCTAGGAGACTCGGAAGCCGCGGTCGATGGGCCTGTCCTCCCGGATCCGCCGGACCAGTGCGGCGATTCGCTGGTTGACGAATATCTCGAATGCGTTGTCGTCCACCGCAACCGCGACCGGACTCGGCTTGGGCTCGATCAGGTAGCGGCCGTCGTCGGCGACGTCACGCCAGTGCACCAGAAAACCGTTGCGTTCCTGGATCCAGTGCACCCCACTGCCCGGCTCGATCCTCAGCTCGCCGACCTGGGTCGCCTTCGCCCTGAACCAGCGGTCGGCCCGCTGACGGGTCGGGTCGGCGCTCGAATTGAGCACCGGCGAGGCGCCGTAGCTGTATTCCATCGGTTCGGGCTCCCGCGGGGGCAGCGGGATTTCGGCGTGCTTGCCGCGCTCGACCCTCGGCAGCCGTTCGATCACGGCCTTCGCCAACCCGACGACGTCGGTCTGGTAGACGTCGACGTTACCGCCGCGGTCGATGGTCTCGCCCGGATGCTGGACCAGGACCACCGCAAAGCCCTCGCGCCGCAATCCGACAACGCGCGTCACCGCGGACATGTCCGTCTCGTCGCCGGGTGCCTCACCCGCCGCCCGGATGAGAATGTCCGGGTTGACCGCCGCCTTCCACAGGCGCATCAGATCGACGGACTCCCACCCCCGCGGCGCATGGAATGGCGGTTTCCCCACGAGCCGGTCCGCCGTTTCCCTTTTCGCGCGGATGTAGTCCTGCTCGTATTGCTGCTCCGGCCAGTGCATCAGCGGGAACGGCAGGCTGTCATCCGACAGCATCTCCCACAGCACCACGAGCTCGAGCGAAGTCAGCCGCCCCCGGTAAACGGTCATCCCTCGACGACCGGCTTCGACGTCAGCGGGGCTTCACCCATGACCTGCTCGAGCCACTCCTCCGAATCCAGGAATTCGGCGCGCTTCTTCTCTTTCTCCTTCTCCTGCTGACCGCGTCCGGCGGCGCCCATGCCGCCCATCGAACCCATGCCGCCCGACGATGCCAATCCCGCGCGGGCCTCCTCCGCGGCGGCCTCCTCGGCCTTGGCGACCATCGCGGCGCGGGGAAACAGCTTGGAGGCCTGCTCTTCCGCGGCGAGCAGGGAGCCCTTGACGTTGTTGAGCGCACCGCCGACGCCACCGCCGCCGAATCCGCCCTTGAGTCCGGACAGTGCCGAGCCGGCCATGCCGGCCAGTCCCATGCCGTTGGCGAGATCCTTCGCGAGATCGGCGGAGGCGGGTTGAGTCAGCTGCTGCGCGGCCTGCTGCGCCGCTTGTAGACCCTGCTGCGCCGCCTGTTGCGCAGCCTGCAGACCCTGCTGCGCGGCCTGCGAGGCCTGCTGCTCCTGCTGCTGTTGCTGCTGCTGTTGCTGCTGTTGCGCGGCCTGCTGTTGCTGCTGCTGTTGCTGTGCCGCTTGCTCTTTGGCGTACGCGTCTTGCTGCGCCTTTTCCTGCGCCTGCAATTGCGCCTGCTGGGCGGCCTCCTGCTTGGCCAGGTCGGACTGCAGTTGGCCGGTACCCGACATGGGGGTGAGGCTGGGCGTGCCTCCGGGGCCCAGCCCGGGACCTGCTCCCGGGCCGGCGCCGGGACCGGGGCCCGGATTGGTGGTCTTGCCGGTGGGGTCCGGGAGCCCCTGCGTCACCGACTGCGGGAGCGGGAACATCGGCATGGCCGCGGCCACGGATTTCCCGCCTGCAACGAAGACCTCGTTCATGACGTCGTTGGCCCGCTTCGTGAACGCCTGCTTCATCAGCTGATGAACCTGGTTGCTGTACGCGTTGTAATAGTAGTCGTAGTTCCCGGCGTAGTCGCCGCCGGAGGTGTCCATGCGGCGCCAGTCTATGTTGTCGGTAATTTCCGTCACAATCGTCGACGTGCCGTCGATCAACATGCCCTGGCCGTCGGGAATGTTGGTTCGCACGACGTCTAGGAAATCTGCCGCGAAGTTCAGGCTGTTCGCGATCCCGCTGACGACGGCGGCGATTTGGACCAGTTGGTTGGCGTAGTTCTTGACGGCCTGTGCTGCGACGCCACCGCCGGTCGAATCCCAGGAATCGATAATCTTCGCATTGACTTCGTTATAGAATTGGGCGGAGAGCGCATTCAACTTGTCGCCGTGTTTGCTCCAGGTCCCCGCCATGGCCCGGATCTGGTCGGTGCGAATCGAATTGCGGTACGGCACAAGGGTATCCAGCGTCCCGCCAAACGTGGTCCAGTTGATCGTGTCGACCAAGGTTCCGATCTGGCTGGTGGTGCCGAGCACTTGACTCGGGCCGGCGGTCTCGCTCTTGGGTGTGAAGTCGTTCACCTTCACATTGGGATCTGAGCCGCTCATCGGTCACCTCCATGCGGCAAGGACGGCTGGAATCTCATGACTGCGACTTGTATCCGTCCATCATCTTGTCGTACTTGGAAAGCTCTGCGGCGGAGTCGTGTTCGTTCGTCTTGTACGCGCGGCCGGCGGCGGCGAAGGTATCCAACATGTCCGTTACGACGTCGCGGTGCTTCTTCAGCGCATGCTCCAGCGAGGAGTCGCCACCCTTCGCTTCGGTTGTGAGGGCGTTGTAGGCATTGGCGAGATCGATCGCGTTCTGGACGCCGAGGCCGAAGCCTTGGACGTTGTCGAGATTCGGGATGTCGTTGATCGTGTTGGTGAGTTCTTTGATCAGATCGTGGCACAGGCTGGCGCAGTCCTGCGCGGCCTGTGGGTCCAGCCGGATGTAGTTACCCTGGGCGGCCTTGGTGAGGTTGGTGAAATCGCTCATGTCTGCCATCGTTCGGCCCTCCTGCGACGGTTCGGAGATCCTCGCCGGCCACAGCGTCTCTCCTCATCGGCTACCGTGTCTGGTCCAATCCTGGCATATGCCGGCGGCCAAGGCCACGCAGTAACGTGCCACTGGTTTTGGGGGCCAAGGGTCCGATGACCCGCGCCGGTGCCACCGGGCGCGCTGTAGTTGACGAGCGAGCTTGACGGTCTTGGACGTACCCTGAACCATGTTCGCTGGATATGGCCGGGCGAGTGAGTATGGGGGTACCGGATGAGTACCGAGAGTGCCGGGTTCGACATCGACCGGGTCGTCAGCGATGCGGTGGTCAGCGATGCGATCGTCGGCGAATCCGGGAGATCGGATGAGGGTCCCGATGATTCGGGCGATCCGGGCGTCGAGCAGCAGCAGCCCGTGCTCACCGAGTGGACCGCGAGCTCGCGGACCGGTTCCATCACGGTGCGTACCACAGAACAGGGCCTGCCGCTGGGTATCTCGGTCGATCCGGCCGAATTGAAGCGCGACCCACGGGCATTGGCGAGCGAGGTGGTGCGGCTGTGCAAACAGGCCGCCAACCGGGCCGCCCTCGCCCGGCGCACCGAGTTCGAGGAGGCCGGGGTCGCACCGGAAATGCTGCGGCTGATGCGTCTTCCCACCACCGAGGAGGTCGCGCAGGCCGAGCTGCGCGAGGAAGACGAGTACGAGACCGAGCCCGAGAGCTGGCTGCGGTCCATCTGACACGGGCCGGCCGGTACCTGGACGGCGACAGGGTTGACGAAGAGTTCAGGGGGGAACGGTATGAGGGAGCAGTATGTACGAGTCGATGGATGAGCTGGAGGCCAGCGTGCGTAAGCGGCTCTACCGCATGCGCGATCTCGGCGACGACATGGCCGCGATCCGCGGCCGGGAGACGTCCGAGGACGGCTCGATGACCGTCGAGGTCGACGGCAACGGCGCGTTGCTGGATCTCGAACTGTCCGACGGGATTTCGCGCATGACGCCCGAGCAGTTCGAGCAGACCCTCGTGACCACGGCCTATGCCGCGGCGCGTAACGCATTCGCCGAGCGGGCCGATCTGGTTAATACTTTCAACGACGAGGTTGCCAGCTGGTGAATCTTGCAGGGCGAAGTCGCCGAACCCATGTATTGGGGGCAGGCGAACCTTGGCGAGATGTCGGTCAGTCTGTCTACCATTGTTACAACACGTTTGCCTTACCAGAGCGGGGAATTCGATGGACCGTCTTGCCGCGACACCAGATGCCATTCGAGGATACGGGGACGCTTCGGCAACCATGGCGACCACGATCGCCACGGTTGGGAACGTCGACCAGGCTGCCACGGTAGGCGCCGCGGTCCCGGTCTTCGGCCTGATCGGCCAGGATTTCCTGGCCTCCTTCGCCTATGCGCAGGCCAACCACATCTCCTCGGTGAACGAACTGGCCGAGGTGCATGCGGGCACCGCGCTGACCGCGTACGACGCCGCGAATCACTATCAGAACACCGACGATTCGTCGGCCGGTCACATCGGTTCGGTCTGAGCCGATGAACGCCCCCATCGACCCGAGCATCTCCAGTCTGCTGCGGGGTAGTTCGCTGGCGCCCATGATGGATCAGCCGGTGAGCCACATCCTGCACGGCATGGGATTGCCGCAGCTGCCGCAGCTTCCCCCGATGCCGCCGCTGCCGGGGCTGCCGCCGCTGCCGCAGATCGACCTGACGGCCATCGTCCGCCCGCTGACGGACATGGCCTCGGCCTTCGGCACCGGACACTTCGGCGGGGGCGCCACGCATCCGGCGGTCGGTGTGGCCCCGAGCATTCCACCGGCGACCAGCAACGCCCCGGCCGTCTCGCACGCCCCGGCGGCGAGTAACTCCCCGGCGAACCCACAGAGCAAGCCCGCGACCCCGAATGCGCCCGCGGCGACGAACAATTCGCCGCAGCCCAGCAAGCCGGGCGCGCCCGCGGGGTCGAATGCGCCTGGCTCCGGCCAGGCTTCGCATCCGAACACGCCCGATCCGACCCAGGTCCTGCAGGCCATCAGCACCGGCCTGCAGACCGTCCTGCAGCTGGGCAGCACCGCCCTGCCGCTGCTGATGCAGCTGTGGCAGGGCCAGGGTTCACAGCAGGCGGCCGCGACCGGTGCGAAGGCGGCCTCGTCGGGTACCGAGCTGGCCACCCAGAGTGGCAGCCAGAAGGCGATTCTCGGCGCGGGCGCCGGATCGGTGGCCCTCGGCGGCGCGCAGATGGCCGCGGTCATGGGCAAGTACCTGACCACCGCCGCGATCACGGCGCCGTTTCTCGTCGTCCCCGGCGGGCAGGCATTCCTGCTCGAGGCGACGGCGGAGGCGATCGCCGAAGGCCTTGGGGTGACGGCGAATACGCGCGCGCAGATGGCGGTCCACTCGGTGAACATGACCGCGGCCGGCAAGAAGGTGAAGGTCACCGCCGCGCCCACCGGGGTCAAGTCGGTCTCCTCGCTGGCGGACGCGGCGTCGTCCTCGGGCTCCTCGTCGTCGGGCAGCTCGCTGCAGCAGCTCATGCAATTGCTCTCTCCCGCAAGCAGTCTGCTCAGCACCGGCATGCAGTCGGCGCAGCAGCTGGCCAGCGTCGGGCAGTCGCTCAACCCGAGCGCCGCGGCCAAACCCATTAACGATTCCGCGGCACTCGGCGATTACAAGAGTGAGTCCGGCGGAAGTTCGCTGGGCGGTGGAGGTTTCGGTCTCGGTGGTGGCGGCGGTGCCGTGGCCGCGGTGCCGGCCACCCCGCTCAGCCCGTGGGCGGGCACAGCGCCCGCGGGTACCGCGACTCCGGCATCGACCGCGGGCACGGGCGTCGCCGCCGAGCCGGTGGAGGCCTCGTCGGTCGGTGGGTCCTCACCCATGATGCCGATGGGCGGCGGTGCGGCGGCGATGGGCGCGACGAAGAGCACGACGGCCTCGGCCATCGGCGACGCGGCGGGCCACAACCTGGTGACGAGTAACAACGGCGACGCGGTCGTCGGTCCGATGGAGGGTGTGACGATGCCGGTGGTCGGCGCGCTCGCCAGTCCGCAGACCGTCGAGGCGCCACCGGACAAAGAATTGACGTTGTGATGGTGATTGTCGAACCGATTGTGAGGACGTCATGACCGAGAACAAGTCCGACGGAGTCTATTTCGACCCCCAGGCCGCCACCGAGGCAGCCGGTCGCCTGGACGCGCTGGCCCAGCGCCTGCGCGACGACCTGACCGCCAGCAAGGCCGCGCTCACCGTCCCGCCGGCCGGCGCCGACGAGGTGTCGCTGCGCGCGGCGGGCACCATGAACGATGTCGCGGGCTCCTTCAACACCAGCGCCGACGGCGGTGTCGACGAACTGCAGAAGCTGGCCGCCTCGCTGCGTGCGCAGGTCAACCACTTCGGTCAGGCGGAGAGCGACAACGCCGCCGGGATCGAATCGGCGCGGCAGGTATAGGCGCCATGATCGAACCACCGCAGTCCGGGTTCACCGGCGTGGTCTGGGAGGCGCGCGAGCCCGACCGGCTCGCGCGCGATCTCGGCACCGGTCCCGGCCCCCTGCCGATGGCTGAGGCGGGCGTCGCCTGGTCGCGCCTCGCCGCCAGCTTCGGTGCCGCGGTGGTCGAATACGAGGCCATCCTGGTCTCCCTGCGTGGCGCCTGGCAGTCGGTCTCCAGTGCCGATGTGCACGACCGGCTTTCGAGCCTGCGCGACTGGCTCGGCGGCGCGGCCCAGGCCGCGGCTGCCAATGCCGCCAAGGCCGAGCAGCAGGCCGCGGCCAACGAGCTGGCCCGGCTCACGATGCCGAACATGGCCGAGATCGAGCTGATCGTCCAGGCGCAGCAGATGCTGCAGTCGATGGGCGCCGCCCTCGGCTCGCCCATCCACGCCGTCGCCGCGGTCACCGACACCAATGCCGACGCCGCCAAGGCCGCGGCGTCGCGGGTGATGCGCATCTACGAGGCCGCGACCGAACCGCTGGCCACCCCCTGGTCGCAGGACCATCCGCCGGTGCTGACCTCCGATGCTGCGCTGATCGCCGAGCGGGCCGGTTCGCCGATGTCGCAGTTGCCGTCGATGCCCCAGATCTCCTCCGCGGCACTGCCGCAGGGCTTCGACCCCGCGGCCCTGTCCGCCGCGATGCCCGCGCCGGCGCCGACCGCCTACGTCGCACCGGCATACGACGACGCGCCCGCGACGCAGGAAGTGGCGCAGGAGGTTCCGGTCGCGGCGACGGCCGACGCCGTCGGCCAGGTGCCCGCCACGCCGTTGCCGGGCCCCGTCGCGGCGGGCGCCCCCGCCATGCCCGCATCCCAGGTCGAGGTCGAGCATCGCGCCGGGCTGACGATCGAGGGCGCCGACCACCTCGGAGTCGACAGCGGAGTCGTCAGCGCCCCGGCCGTTCTCGGCGGTGCGACGTCGGCCCCCGCGGCGCCGCCCGCGCAGACGCAGACACACACGCAGTCCCACGGCAACCCGCAGCCCGGGGCGGCCTGATGACGACGCTGACCAACGACGGCCTGTTCGCGGTCGCCGAGCGGCTCGGGGTGCAAACCCTGCCCGTGGCCCTGGCCGTTGCGCCGCAGCATGATTCGTACGACGAGTGGCGAAACGCTCAGGAGGAGACCGTCGCCGGGCTGACCGCGGCGGGCATCTTCGACTCCTACGGCGAGGTGAGCCCCGAGCTGGCGCAGGCGCTGTTCACGCTGTCGCAGCCGGAACGTGAACTGGTGGTGCGAGCGTTCCGCACCCCCGAGAATCCCGATGCCCCAACCGTCGTCGTGCGGGCCTGCCTGGCTCTGCGTGGCAACGACCACGCGTTCGCGGTGCGCACCGGCGACGAATTCGACGTGCAGTCCGTCTGGGCCGACGGTTCGGCCGCTTCGCTGGCCCGCCCGCTGCTGAGCGTGCTGGGCTCCGGCACACCCGCCGAGATCACCGAATTCTCTGCGCACTCACACGAACTGAGCGAGCGCCTCAACGAGGCCACCACCGCCGCCGACTACGCCGACGCGTGCTTCGCGCTCGGGGTGCCGGGCCGCGAGGCCACCGTACTCGGGCTCGCCTTCGAGTCCTGCCATGCCTATGCCGAGATCGTGGCCTACGACCATGACGAGGGCATCACGACCCGAGCGCCGGGCGCGATCGCGGTCTACGACACCGGCCGCGGCCGGATCGTGGTAACGCCGGGCATCGCACCCGACCAGACCTCGTGGTCGACGGTCACACCGGGCACGGATCAGCGAGTCGCGCAGGCGATTTCGGCGCTGATCGAATTGCTGCCCGGGGGAAGGTGGCTGCGGCAATAAGTCCTGAAATATGTGCGAAAGTCCCTTATTCTGAGGGAGATCGGATGCGGTCTCCGATAAGTAACCAAGATGAGAGGTTGTGAACAATGGCTGGAGCAGTTGGCGCCAATATAGACGCCGTCAAGACGCTGGCACAGAATTTCGAGCAGTCCATCACTGCCATCCGTAGCGAGATCTCGAAGATCGACGATGCGGCCGAGGCGGCGAAGGCGGGCTGGAAGGGCGACGCGAACGGCGCGTTCATCAAGGCCACCAATAACTGGCACGACACCGCGACCACGCTCGAGAATGATCTCGATGCGCTGACCAAAGCGGTGAACGACGGCCTGAACAAGCTGATCTCGATGGATCAGCAGAACGCCTGATTCAGGCGAATTCGATACTTGCCGAACGGAGGAATGATCAATGGGTGAAATCTATTACGACCCGCAGACCATGAACACCCTGTACGACGACCTGCAGCACTCGGGCTCCACGCTGCACACCGAGGCGGAGAACCTCAAGGGCTACGCGGCTCAGTTCCACAACGCCCTCCAGGGTGACAACGCGAACCAGAACTTCGACGCGGTGTTCAAGAAGTGGGGCAACGACTACGACGACCAGCTGCAGGTGCTGAACCAGCTGCAGCAGTCGGTCGAGGACGCGCTGCACCGCGCGCTGGCGGCGGACTCCGCGGTTGGCGAGGGGTTCAACGTTTTCTGATGCGGTCCCCGGACCGTGTAGGACGACTACACAGATTCGGCCGGTCGGGCAGCTGCCCGACCGGCCGAATTGTTCTCGGTAATTCTCCGAATTGTATCGCCGGCGTTCATTTCCCGTACAGCGACGAAATGCTAACGCATAACCAGTGATTCACCGATGTATTGCATTTCGTCCGGCGTGGTGACCATCTGCACCGTCGCCGCATCCGTCGCGGTGCGCACGGTGATCATATTCGGCTGCGAGGGATCCTGGGACAGCGTGACATCGGGGTCGAAGGGGCTTTCCGGCCCGTTCTCGTCGCGCACGTGCAGGATCGTCGCACCGCCGGGCAGGGCGGTGGGCGTGATGCCGTCGAATACCACGACCGTCGTTGTGGGATAGGGACTTCCGGGCTGCACCGCGGGCAGCGGCGGGTGATGGCTGGCGCCCGCGGAGCGCGGCGCCAGCGACAGCGAGCCCGGCGCGCCGACGTTCGTGACCATGGTGTTCCACGCGTCCGGGCGCATCGTGTGCACCACGGTGTGCGCACCCAGCGCGATCGCGCGCAGCACCACCTGCTGGGCCAGGTCGAGCTTGCCGATGACCTCCAGATGCCTGGTGCCCTCGCCGATCAGCGGCACCGCGATGCCGCGGCCGGTCGGGTCGGCGCCGATGAGCTGGCCACAGCCGGCCGTGGGTACGACCAGGCCGTTGAGCGCGTCCAGCGGACCGCGGTGATCGTCGGGGGTGTCCCCGCGCGGGGTGGCGATGGGCAGGCTGTCCAGCAGCGCCCGCAGCTGCTGGCCGGGCAGCCGGCGCAGGCCCGGCACGGGCGCCTCCGCGGGCTCGCGGATGGTGTCGAAGCGCACCAGCGCGTGCAGGGAGATGGTCGGCTGGCCGTTCTCCTCGCGCCCGGCCCGCGAGGGCATGGGCCGCAGCCGCACGGTGATGGTGGTGGACAGGCTGGGCGCGGCCCACAGGTCAGCGAAACCCGGAGAGGCGATCAGATCGCGCCCGATCGCGTAGCTGGTCAGGTGTAGTCCCTGATATTCCAGCGTATCCGGGGATTCCTTGAACTGGTCCGGGCTGATGCCGTGGGTGAGTTGCCGTACCGCGCTGTTGATTTCGCTCGCCGTCAGCACCGACACCGTAATGTTGCGTGCCGCAAGACGATTCGATACCCGGCGGGTGGCGATGATGGCCGCCCGCAGCGCGCCCGTTCCGCCGCCGCCGCGATTGTCCACCGCCTCGGCGTTGGCCAGCGGGTCCAGCCGCAACACCAGCCACACCGTGCGGCGGCCGATCGCGGGCAGCGGGCCCAGGATCCGGTCGTAGAGCCAGGCCACCGCGCCGTTGCTGGCGGTGCGCGCCCCGGTGCTGACGATGTCGATCGAATCGAGTGTGATGTCGAATTGCCCCAGGCAGCTGGCGATCTCGCTGAGCTGCAGGTCCTGGCGCGAGCCCAGCGAACCCGGGCGCAGCCAGGTCATCGAGTCCGGCGGCGGCTCGATCCGCAGCATGGTGATCAGCCGGTCGTCGTCCCAGCGCACGCCGTAGCTGCCGCCCTCGGGCAGCGGCACGTCGAACGCCTCCGGCGGCTCCTTGCTCGGATCGTGCTGCCACTTGTTGAGGCGAAAGGCCATGGCGCCCGCGATCATCGCGGCGATCGAGCGCGGGTGCCGGCGGCGTACCGGCGCCAGCGCGATCGGCACGACGACCACGCCGATCGGAACGCAGTAGTACCAGGGCAGTTTGAAGGCCATAGCGATCCAGCCCGCCAGCGCGGCCAGCAGCAGCACCGGGATGACCAGCCGCAGCGGAAAATTCCGGAAGAACCAGAAATCCTGATCGTGCAGCGCCACCGGGGTGCGGGCGCGGCCGGGGGCACCGGTCGGTGCGCCGGCGTTGGGGGCAGGATTCGGCCCCGTGTAGACGATCGCTTCTTCGGTCATCGTTACCGGGCTTTCCCCACTGTGCTCATGAGAATATGGTGCAAAACCGGCGGCGCCCGTGTGGTGGGATCGGCCGGTTTCCCGGATTACGTTACCTGTTCCGGCTGCGAGTGGCGTGGTACAGGGACAACCACATAGGCTTTGACATGAGGGGCGCACCGTTTTACCGGGTGCGGCGACGACCTAGCGTTTCGAGGGAGATCCAGTGCCGGCTCAGCTCACCACCCGCGCACAGGTCAACGGCTATCGATTCCTGCTGCGCCGGCTCGACCACGCCATGGTCCGCCGGGACGTGCGCATGCTGCACGACCCGATGCGCTCGCAGTCCCGCTCGCTGATCATCGGCGCCATCCTCGGCATCCTCGGGGTGGCGGGCGCCGCGATCCTGGCCCTGATCCATCCGCAGGGCTCGATCGGCAACGCGCGGATTATTCTCGGCAAGACCAGCGGCGCGCTGTACGTCATCGTGAAGGACCAGTCGGGCACCACCGCGCTGCATCCGGCGCTGAATCTGGCCTCCGCCAGGCTGATTGCCGGGAGCGCCGAGACCCCGACGTCGGTGGCGGACGACAAGCTGAGCTCGTACACCCTCGGTCCGCTGGTGGGGATTCCGGGCGCGCCCGCCGCGCTGCCGGGGTCCGCGCAGGGCCAGCATTCGGACTGGTCGATGTGCGAGACGGTCACCCTCTCGGCGAACGGCAACGCCTTCGGCAGCTCGACCACCACCTCGACCGTGGTGGCAGGGCCGCCCCAGCTGGGTTCGCAGGCCCGCATCGCGACAAACAACGAGGGGGTGCTGGTCAAACACGGCGACAAGGAGTACCTGCTGTATGACGGCAAGCGCTCCGAGATCGATCCCAACGATACGGTTGTCGCGCGCACGCTGAACCTGGCCAACCATCCCGCTCGCCCGACGGGCACGGCCCTGCTCGACGTCGCGAACCCGGAGCCGCCGCTGGCTCCGCCGACCATTCCGCAGGCCGGGGCGCCCGGCCCCGGCAAGTTGTCGAGTGTGCCTGTGGGAGGCGTCATTTCGGTGGCCGCCGCGGACGGCAGCGGTCCGCCGGACATGTACGTGGTGCTCTCCGATGGCGTGCAGAAGATCGGCCCGTTCGCCGCGCAGATGATCCGCAACGCCGACTCGCACGGGATGAGTGAGGTCAAGGCCGTGACACCCGATGTGCTGGGTGGCATTTCGGTGATCACCTCGCTGCCCATCACGCACTTCCCCAACGCGATCCCGAAACTCATTTCCGCCGAGGACGATCCGGTGGCCTGCGTGTCGTGGAACAAGAGCGCCGGGCAGGCGACGCAGACGGTGACCGACTCCAGCAATCCGGCCGACAAGGCCACCGTGCGGCTGCTGGTCGGCACCCACCTGCCGCTGCCGGGCACCGACCAACCGGTGAAGCTGTCCAGCCCGACCGGCTCCGCGGACCACGTGGACAACGTCTACGTCAAGCCGATGACGGGGGAGTACGTGCAGACCACCGGGATGGATTCGGGCAGCCTGCGCCGCGACGGACTGTTCTACATCACCGACAACGGAATCCGTTTCGGCATACCGGATCTGGCCACCGGGAAGATGCTGGGCCTGGGCGGCACCCCGCACCTGGCGCCCTGGTCGATCGTCGGGCAGCTGATCCCGGGCCCGACACTGTCCCAGAAGAACGCCCTGACCAGTTACGACACCCTGCCCACCGGCGACAGCTCCGACGGCTCCCCGGACGCGTCCACGCCGTCGGCCACCCCGACCTCGACGGCCACCCCGGTCGCGCGCCCGCAGCCGATCCCGACTCCCAACGCGGTCCCGGCGGCGAACATGAACTGACGGCACGAAAAGCTGAGCCCCTGTGCGACGTTCGTCGCGCAGGGGCTCAGTTGTTCAGGGCTGCAGGCTATGCGAGGCCGAGCGAGGACAGTATGGTCGACAGGGCCGCGTGCATGTCCGGAGCCTCGATGCGCATCAGCGCCGACTCGTCGATCTGGCTGAGATCGACCGAATCATCGTTGGCGAGACGGAATTCCCGCTCCTCTTCGGCGGCCTCGATCACGTTGCGGATGAAGCGGCCGTTGCCGGCGAGGTCGACGCCGCGGCGGGGGTTGCCGCTCTGATCGGTGCTCTCCAGGTTGTACAGCCGCTCGCAGACCGTGACCAGGATCTGCTGTGCCTCGGTGGACAATTCGGAGTCGCGGGCCTTGGCGACGACGCCGCCGATCTGGCCGAGCTCCTCGGCGTTGTAGGAGGGGAACTGCAGGCGCTTGGAAAAACGGGACGCCAGACCGTCGTTGGCGGCCAGGAACCGATCGATTTCGCCGTCGTATCCGGCGATGATCACCACGAGCCGGTCGCGGTCGTTCTCCATCCGGGCCAGCAGGGTGTCGACGGCCTCGCGGCCGAACGCGTCACCTCCGGACAGGCCCGTCTGGATCAGCGTGTACGCCTCGTCGATGAACAGCACACCGTCCATGGCGCTGTCGATCACCGCCTCGGTCTTGATGGCGGTGCCACCGAGATTCTGGCTGACGAAGTCGACACGCTTGGCCTCGACGACCTTGTCTGTCTTCAGAATGCCGAGGCCACAATATATCTTGGCGACCACGCGGGCGATGGTGGTCTTACCGGTGCCGGGCGGGCCGGTGAATGCCAGGTGGTTGCCGCGCGCGGCGGCCGCCAGGCCCTTCTCGGCGCGGATCTTGGCCAGCTGCGCGCTCGACTGCAGCCGAGCCACCTGAGTTTTCACCGACTTCAGGCCGATCTGGCGGTTGAGCTGCTCCTGAGCCTGCTCCAGCACCTTCTTCGCGCGGTCCTGGTTGTCGGCCTCCTCCTTCTCCTGCATCGAGGGCGCGGAGGCGGGATCCCAGCGGTCGGTGCGCGCGGCGATGGTCTCCTTGGAGGTGACCGTGATCCGGTAGGTACGGTCGCGCATCGCCTCGGTGTTGGCGGCGAAATCGGGCGCCTGCGAGTACACCTTCTCGAACAGCGCCAGCGCCTGCTGCTCCTCGCCCGTCTCCCGCAGGCACAGGCCGCGGCAGAACATGGCGGTGGTGCGGGCGGCCGGGATCGGGCCCTCCTCGGCCTTTTCCATGCGGCGGATGGCCTCGCCGAACAGGCCCAGCTGGGCGCAGGCCGAGCCGACCATGACGTGCGCACCGGCGGCCATGTACGGATCGTCCCACTCGGCGGATCCGGCCAGCACCGTCATGACATCGGGCCAGCGCTGGGAGTTGTAGTGCATGACGCCGCGCAGGTACGCCGTGAGGCGATTGTCGGCCTCGGTGTCCGGGCCCGGGGCCTGTCCGCGCCGGAAATTGGCGAGCTCATCGAGCACCCGCTCGGCCTCGTCGTACTCCTTGTCGGCGATCAGCTGACCGGCCTGCGCGCACCAGATCTCGGTGTAGTTGGCCAGCGGATAGTCGATGTACAACCCCGTGACGAACCGCCCGGACAGCGCGCGGGACTGCAGCCCGAGCCGGCGTTGCTCCCGATAGAGCGTGGTGCCGCTGGTCTTGTACAGATTCAGCAGCACCTCGCGGGACGTGTCGCCGGCGGCGGCCAGGCCCAGCCAGGCGTCGCACATCGTCGGATCCCACTCGGTGGCACGTTGAAACGCCAGTTTGGCGTAGTCCAAATCGCGCGTCGCCTCTTGCCCATCGATGGTCAGCCCAAGCGACAGGACCCCGGCGTCGAAGGCGCGCTGTGCTTGGCGGTTGCCGGTCATAACAGTCGAACCCCGATGTTTCTTAGAAGTTGGGCCATTCCAGTATCTCTCCTGACCAGCCTACCGATCGCGCCCCGCCCTCCTGTCGGATAGATTAAGGTTCGCTGCCGAAAGGTTGCAACGTGAACGCATTTGACGGGGTGAGAGTGGTTCTGCCAGCACGCAGATCGTCGTGCGGAGCACCGTTGGTCACCGTGGATCGGGGTTGACTGTCTCATGAGCACACCATCACCAGGCGGCCGGACCGCCGCTGAGCCCGAACTGTGCCGCGTGTCGGTCATCGGAGGGAACACCCAGCTCGACGTCGGGCTGCCATCCGCGATACCCGTCGCCAGCTTCATCGGCGAGCTGGTCGAACTCATCGAATCGCGCAATCCCGATCCCGGTGACACCGAGGAGGACGCCGGATCGCTCGAGACCCAGCACTGGACGCTGGCGCGCCTTGGCCGCGAGCCCATCTCGCCGAACCGCACCCTGACCGAGGCCGAGGTCTTCGACGGCGAGCTGCTGGTCCTGCGGGCGGTCGGCGCGAAGGAAACGCCCGCCCTGTTCGACGATGTCATCGATGCCGTATCGCGGCTGACGGCGGATTCGTTCCGCGGCTGGACTCCCCAGGCCGCCCGGTGGACCGGACTGGTCGCCGCCGTCGTGGCGACGGTGATCGCGATGCTGCTGCTGGCCGGCGGACGGGCCGAGGGCGAGGGGCTGGCGGCGCCGTTCATCGCGCTCGGCGTCGGCCTCGCCGCGATGGTCGCCGCCGCGATCGCGGTGCGCCGCTACGGCGATGCGCTGTCGGCCACCTGGCTCTCACTGGCCGGGCTGGTGCTGATGTTCACCGCCGGGGCGCTGTTCATCCCGGGGTCGCTGGGCAGTCCGCATGTGCTGCTGGGCTTTTGCGTGACCCTGCTGGTCGCGACCGCGGGCTATCGCGCGACCGGCGTTGCGGCGACGCTGTTCTCGGCGGCCATCACGGTCTCGATATTCGGCGCGATCGCGGCGGCCGTGCATATGATCTGGGATCCGGCGCTGCCCAAGATCGCCTCCGGGCTCCTGGTGGGCGCGCTGGTCGTGGTCTCCTCGGTGCCGCGCCTGTCGGCCGTGCTGGCGCGGCTGCCCGTCCCGCCGGTGCCCACGGCCGGCGGGGCCATCGACCCGGCCGACCACGAGCCGCGCCCCACGATCGAGGGCATCGGCGCGATCGGCGCCACCGCCCTGCCCTCGGCCATCGGCCTGGGGCGACGGGCCAAGGCGGCCAACGAATATCAGACCGGCGTGCTGACCGGATGCACCCTGGCCGGGGTGGTCGGCGCGGTCGGGTCGGCCGATCCGCTCGGCGGCGCGCACTGGCCGGGCATCGCGCTGGCCGCGGTGGCCTCGATCATCCTGGCCCTGCGCGGGCGCTCGTTCGCGGACCTGACCCAGGCCGGGGCGCTGATCGCCGGCGGCGCGGTGACCTTCGTCGCCACCACGGCCGGTGTGGCGCTGGGCGATTCGAGTGCCCGGCTGCTCGCGGTGGGGCTGCTGCTGCTGTTCGCCGCGGCGGTGGTGGTTTTCGGCATCATCGGCCCGCACCTCGAGATCACCCCGGTCATGCGGCGGCTCAGCGAGCTGTTCGAGTACGCCCTGATCATCGCGGTGATTCCGTTGGTGCTGTGGATCATGGGCGTATACGGGATGGCCCGCGGCATATGAGTGGGGCGCGATACGCCGGCGGCGTCCGGCGCGGTGGCCTGCGGATTGCCTGCGCGGCAACGATTCTCGGCGCGGCCGTCTTCGGGGTGCCGGGGCCCGCGACGGCGGTCTCCCCGCCGTCGGTGAATCCCGGCGCGCTCGGCCCCGCCCTGGACCTGAGCGGCCGGCCCGGGCCGCTGGAGCCGACCAAGCAGAAGACCGTCTGCGCCACGCCGATGCTGTCGGGCTCGCCCCCGGCGGACGCGCCGATCGCGCAGCGGGTGCTGGATCTTCCGACGGCGTGGAAGTTCTCGAAGGGCGACGGGCAGAAGGTCGCGGTCATCGATACCGGCGTGAATCCGCATCCGCGGCTGCCCCCGGTGCAGCCCGGCGGCGACTACGTCGTCGCGGGTGGCGACGGCCTCACCGACTGCGACGGCCACGGCACCATCGTCGCGGGCATCATCGCCGCGCGGCCCAGCACGACCGACGGATTCGCCGGTGTCGCACCGGATGCCGCCATCATGTCCATCCGTCAGCTGAGCCTGGCCTACGAGGCCGCGAACTCGTCGTCGTCCTCGGCGCCCGGCGCCATCGCCAATGCCGGCTACGGCAATGTGCTCACCCTCGCCGCCGCCGTCGTCCGGGCAACCAATATGGGCGCCACCGTGATCAACGTGTCCGAGGTGGCCTGCACCCAGGCCGGCGGGGACACTGCCGACGGAACCCTCGGCGCGGCAGTGCAATACGCCTACAACCACAATGTGGTGGTCGTCGCCGCGGCCGGCAACATGCAGTCGGACGGGCCGTGCAAGACCCAGAACTCGGATTCCGGTTGGGAAAACGTGCAGACGATACCGAGTCCGGCGTGGTTCGATAAATACGTGTTGTCGGTCGGTTCGGTGGATCCCAGCGGAGCGGTCTCGGATCTGACGCTGCAGGGCCCGTGGATGGGTGCTGCCGCGATCGGGCGCCAGATCGTGTCCCTGGACAGCAAGCCCGGCGGGACCGGACTGGTCGACAGCGTGAACGGCACCGACGGCGTGCGGCCCATCGAGGGGACGAGTTTCGCCGCGCCCTTCGTCTCGGGCCTGGCCGCGCTGGTGCGGTCGCGCTTTCCGAATCTGACTGCCGGACAGGTCATCGACCGCATCGAGCGCACCGCCCACGCACCCGGCCGAGGGCGCGACGACAAGGTCGGGCACGGTCTTATCGATCCGGTGGCCGCGCTCACGGAGGTGCTGCCGGACGAGCCCGTCGGCACCGGCGCCCAGAAGGCCCACGCGTTGCCCACGCCGTACTTCCCGTCGCCGCCGGATCCGCGCCCGCGCGAATACGCGATCATCGGCTCGATCACCTGCCTGTCGGTGCTGGGGATCGGCGTACTGCTGGCGATTCCGCTGCGCCGCAAGCGTTCCGGTGATTCTCCAGATAGCGAGCTGTAGGGAAACATGATTACCGAAGGTTTTGTGCGCCGTCCCCGCATCGCTCCGCCGCGGGCGCCGGGTGGCGAGGTGACGCTCAGCCCGCCGCCGGAGGTCACCAGGCCGGTGCCCGGCCCGCTGATCGCCCGGATCATGCCGGTCGTCATGATCGTGGCCGTCGTCGGCATGATGGCGATGTTTGCGACGCAGGGGAAGTCGCTGCTGAGCAACCCGATGATGATGATGTTCCCGATGATGATGATGATGTCGATGGTCGGCATGGTCATGGGCTTCAGCCGCGGCGGCGGCAACAAGTCCGCCGGTGAGCTGAACGAGGAACGCAAGGACTACTTCCGCTATCTCGACCAGATCCGCCGGGACGTCCGGCGCACGGGGCTCAAGCAGCTGGAATCGCTGACCTGGAGCCATCCCGAACCGGTCGACCTGGAATCGATGGTCGGCAGCCGCCGGATGTGGGAGCGCCGCCCCAACGACCCGGACTTCGGGCACGTGCGCGTCGGAGTCGGAAGCCATCGGCTGGCAACGAAACTCGCCCGTCCGGAGACCGGTCCGATCGAGGACCTGGAGCCGGTGTCGACGGTCGCGCTGCGCCGGTTCGTGCGCACCCATTCGGTGGTGCACCAGCTGCCGACCGCGGTGTCGCTGCGCGCCTTCCCTGCGATCAACATCGAGGGCCCGGACGAGGACTCGCGCATGCTGGTGCGCGCGATGCTGATGGAGTTCACCGCATTTCACGGTCCCGATCACGTCGCGGTCGCGATCGTCTGCGCGGATCCGGACGGCCCGGCGTGGTCGTGGGCGAAATGGCTACCGCACCTGCAGCATCCGAGCGCGCGCGACGGCATGGGCTCGATGCGCATGATGTACGGCTCGCTGGGCGAGCTGGAGACCTCGCTGTCGGCGGAGCTGATGGAGCGCGGGCGGTTCATGCGCAATCCGCAACCAACACAGGGCCGCACGCATCTGCTCGTGGTCATCGACGACGGCTACGTGAACGGGACCGAGCGACTGGTCAGCGAGTCCGGCCTGGACTCGGTGACGGTGCTGGACCTGACCGCCCCCGAGAACGGCCTGGCCGCGCGGCGCGGCCTGCAGCTGGTCGTCGGCGACGGCGCGGTCAGCGCGCGCAGCGTGGCCGGGGTGGAGCGCTTCGCCACCGTCGATGAGATCGGATTGCCCGAGGCCGAGACCTTCGCCCGCTCGCTGGCCCGATACCGGATCGCGACCGCGGCGCAGATCGTCAGCCTCGGCGACGAGACCCGCGCCGATCCGGGCCTGATGGCACTGCTGAAGATCCCGGACGCCGCGCAGATCGAGCCGGCCAAGGTGTGGCGCCCGCGCACCCCGCGCGAGCGGCTG
Source organism: Nocardia albiluteola (assembly GCF_018860155.1). Taxonomy (GTDB): domain Bacteria; phylum Actinomycetota; class Actinomycetes; order Mycobacteriales; family Mycobacteriaceae; genus Nocardia; species Nocardia albiluteola. Next base: position 23,245 of record NZ_JAHKNI010000028.1, on the reverse strand, counting down.
CGGGTACCGATCGGCATCACGCCCGACGGCACGCCGGTCGACCTGGACATCAAGGAGTCCGCCGAGAACGGCATGGGCCCGCACGGATTGTGCATCGGCGCAACCGGTTCGGGTAAGTCGGAGTTCCTGCGCACGCTGGTGCTGTCGATGGTGGCCTCGCACTCCCCGGACGCGCTCAACCTGATTCTGGTCGACTTCAAGGGTGGCGCAACGTTTCTCGGGTTGGACCCGCTCCCGCACGTCGCGGCGGTCATCACCAACCTCGAGGCCGAGCTGTCCATGGTCGACCGTATGAAGGACGCCCTGGCCGGCGAGATGAACCGCCGTCAGGAGCTGCTGCGCTCGGCGGGCAACTTCGCCAACGTCACCGAGTACGAGAAGGCCCGCGCCGCGGGCACACCGCTGGACCCGCTGCCCGCGCTGTTCGTGGTCGTCGACGAGTTCTCCGAACTGCTCTCGCAGAAGCCCGATTTCGCGGATCTGTTCGTGATGATCGGCCGGCTGGGCCGGTCGCTGCACGTGCATCTGCTGCTGGCCTCGCAGCGCCTGGAGGAGAACAAGCTGCGCGGCCTGGACTCGCACCTGTCCTACCGCATCGGCCTGCGTACCTTCTCGGCCAACGAATCCCGCGCGGTGCTGGGTATCACCGACGCCTACCACCTGCCCAGCGTGCCGGGTGCCGGCTACCTGAAGACCGACGCCGCGGATCCGTTGCGGTTCAACGCAACCTACGTCTCGGGCCCGTACGTGGCGCCGGCCACCTCCGGGCCGGTCGTCGGCCCGGGTGGGCGGATTCACGGCGGGCGCCCCACGGTGTTCACCGCCTCGCCGGTGGAGATCCCGGAACCGCCGGAAGAGCCGGAGCCCGAATTCGATCCGCTCGCACTGCCGGAGCCGCCGACCCCCGAGGCGCTGGCCGAGGAGGGCATTCCGGATTCGCTGCTCACCGTCGTGGTGAAGCGGCTGACCGGGCACGGGCGTCCCGCGCACGAGGTGTGGCTGCCGCCGCTGGAGGAGTCGCCCTCGGTGGACATGCTGCTGCCAGACCCGGATTGGCGCTCGCCCGCCAACCGGCACGGCCAGCTGTGGATGCCGATCGGCATCATCGACAAGCCGTACGAGCAGCGTCGTGACGTGCTGACCATCCAATTGTCCGGCGCCCGAGGGCATGTCGCGGTGGTGGGCGGTCCGCAGTCGGGCAAGTCGACCGCGCTGCGCACCATCATCATGGCCGCCGCGGCCACCCACACGCCCGAGCAGGTGCAGTTCTACTGCCTGGACTTCGGTGGCGGCAGCATGGCGGGCCTGGTCGGCATGCCGCACGTCGGCTCGGTCGCGGGCCGCCTCGACGTGGACAGGGTCCGGCGCACGCTCGCGGAGCTGACCACCATCATGCGCCAGCGCGAGGAGCGGTTCAGCGAACTCGGCATCGAATCCATGACCGAGTTCCGGCGCCGCAAGTTCTCCCAGATTCGCACCGACGGCACCATGCCGCCCGGAAATCCGCTGGAGAACGACAGGTTCGGCGATATCTTCCTGGTCATCGACGGCTGGGCGACGATCCGCGAGGAGTTCGAGACGCTCGAGCCGGCGATCCACGCGATCGCCGGGCAGGGCCTGTCCTTCGGTATCCACCTGATGCTCGCCGCGTCGCGCTGGGGCGAGATCCGCGCGGTGGTCAAGGACCAGATCGGCACGCGGCTCGAGCTGCGCCTGGGCGATCCGTCGGATTCGGAGATGGGCCGCCGGACCGCGGCGCTGGTCCCGGTCGGGCGTCCCGGCCGCGGTCTGACGCCCGAGGAACTGCACATGCTGATGGCGCTGCCGCGCCTGGACTCCCGCACCGATCCCGCCACCGTGTCCGAGGGCGTCGCGCTCTCCAAGCAGGGCATGGAACAGCTGTGGGGCACCCGCCGCGCGCCCGAGGTGCGCATGCTGCCGCATCAGTTCTCCCGCGAGCAGCTGTTGCAGCTGGCCGCGGCGCGCGGTATCGAGCAGAGCTCGACCAAGATCGTGGTCGGCCTCGGCGAGAACGAATTGGAGCCGCTGGTCCTGGATTTCGGGGCCGAGCCGCACCTGATGGCCTTCGCCGACGTGGAGTGCGGCAAGACCACGCTGCTGCGCAACATCGCCATGGGCATCACCGAGAGTTGTACGCCCGAGCAGGCGCGCATCATCATGATCGACTACCGCCGCACCATGCTCGGCGTGGTCGAGGGCGAGCAGCTGGCGGGCTACTCCACCTCCTCGCAGACCTGTGGCGCGATGATCAAGGACGTCGTCGGCTTTCTGGCCGAGCGGATTCCGGGCGCGGACATCACCCCGCAGCAGCTGCGCGAGCGCAGCTGGTGGAGCGGCCCGGAGATCTACATCCTGGTCGACGACTACGACATGGTCGTGCAGGGCTCGAACAACCCGCTGCTGCCGCTCAACGAATACCTGCCGCAGGCAAGGGATATCGGTGTGCACCTGATCGTCACCCGCCGCACCGGCGGTGTGTCCCGGGCGCTGTTCGATCCCGTGCTGGGCGGCATGAAGAACATGTCGGTGGCCGCGCTGATCATGAGCGGTCCGCGCGACGAGGGCAAGATCATCGGCGATGTGCGGCCCACCAAGCTGCCCCCCGGGCGCGGCGTGCTGGTCTCGCGTACCGCGGGCCAGGAGATGGTGCAGATCGCCTATCTGCCGCCGTTGTAAGCGGAGACGCTTCGCCGCTGAACTGGGCCGGCACGGGGCATTTCGCACCGGCGACCACACCTGCCCGGCGCGCATGCGGCTCTGCTGGGCACGTCGGTGGGCGTGGCAGTGAGGCACCGCGCGACCTGGTCGGCTGTTAGGGTTCGGCGGGGAGGTGGGCTCGATCGTGAAGCGTTGTGTGGTGACTGCCGTGGCCGCGCTGCTGCTGACGGGCGCGGCGGCGTGCGGGTCGCCCGCCGGCGGCGGGGACCCGGAGCCCGCCGTGGATCTCGCGCGGCTGGATCCGGGACCCTATGCGTCCCAGCCGAAGCCGTTTCACACCAACGATCCCAGGTTCGTGGCGGGCCTGTTCGAGGCCGAGCGGATGGCGAGTTACATTCCGCTGCCGCACGAGATCGATCCCGCGCTGAAGTACAACAACACCCGGTCCACACAGGTCTTCGCGGGCGGGAACCGGACCCCGGTCGGGATGATGTACGAGTGGGCGGCGCGCGATCCCATCGACCACGACACGCACGGACTGATCGGCGCCTTCAGCAGTACCGGCATGTCGGACGAGGATTACACGGCCCTCGGGTACACGGTGTCCAACACCGTATTCCTCTATCCGGATGCCGATTCCGCGTCCGCGGCGGCCACGGAGATGGCCCAGGCTGGATTCGAGCCGCGCAAGGGGCCCGCCCAACCCGCCCAGTTGCCGCGGCATCCCGATGTGCGAGCCGCGTGGCTGCCGGGGCAGCAGGTGCTGACCGCGTGGTATCCCACCGGCCGGTTCGTGCTCGCCACGGTCGTGTACAACCAGGAGAACCAGCTGCTGCAGGTCTCGGATCTGCCCGCGCTCGAGGCGCCCGCCGACCGCAGCCTCGACGCGATTCCGGCCCGGCTGAAGGACTTTCCCGCGACGCCGCCGGATCGGCTCGGCGCGATGGCGCTGGACCCCGACGGGATGCTCGCCCGGTCGCTGGTACGCCCGCAGCAGGACGACTGGACCTCGATGCCGGGAGTCTACGACGCGCGCGGCGATCTGCAGCTGGAGGCCGATCCGGATCGCTATGCGCGGGTGTTCGCCGAGTCCGGTATCGACCGGGTGGCCTACGCCGGGGGAACCCTGGTGCGCGCCAGGGATTACCGCGGTGCCCAGCGCTTCGTGATGGCGGAATCACAGGACGAGTTTCTGCGGCGCCAGGCCTCGCCGCGGGGGTTGCCCGCGGCGGTGTGCGTCAAGGATCTGCATCCGACCTTCGGCCTGATTCCCTACTACTGCCGCGTCGCGCACGACCGATACGCCGCGACCGTGTGGTCGGATCAGCTCCTCGATGCGCAGCAGCGGATCGCCGCGCAGTACGCGCGGCTGGTGCGGAGCAAGTGAGGTGGCGGCGATGAAGACGGTACGGGTACTGGCGGTTTCGGCGGTGGCCGCGATCGCCCTGGCTGGCTGCGGCATGTCGGTGCCCGGTAGTCCCGTGGCCGGTGAGCTCGATGTCCGCACACTCGACATCGGCGCGTACTCGGACCAGCCGCTCGAGTTCCGTTCGGAGTTCCATCACAGCCTGGACGCCGGGACGGAGCTGGCGATCATCCGGCTGGCCGGGCACGTGGCGCTCGGGTCCGAGATCAAGGTGTCGGTGCAGGTCGGCGCCGGCGTTTTCATTCCGGCCGCGCTTGTCGGCGGCGGGATGAGCGTGCTGCGCGAGCCCGGCGACTACGAGTCCTCGGTGGCGCAGGACCAATTTCGGGCGGTGCTCCAGCGGGACGGCATGTTGTTCGGATTCGGCGCGGACGGCGCCGACCGCTCCGAACCGGACGCGCACGCCGTGGCGGGGGATACCGCGTTGTCGCTCACCGTATTCCAATTCCCCGACGACGCCTCCGCGGCTGCGGCGGCCGGGGATCTCGAGGCGGTCGACTTCGCCGTGGCGCCCGGCAATGTCCCCGTGCAGCTGGCGAAATACCCTGCGGCCAAGGCGCATTGGCGGCCGGATATCCGGACGATGGGCGCCCGCATCGCCCACGGCTCCTATGTGGTCGACCTGTTCGCCCGGACCCCGCAGCCCGACCTGGCCGCACTGACGGCGCTGAGCGCAACGGCGCTCGATGTCCAGCTGCCGCTGCTGGACTCGCTGAAGCCGTTGTCGCGCAGGGATGTGCTGCACCTGGACTACGACCCGGACGGGCTGATGCGGCGCACGCTGAAGGTATCGCCCGACCAGCAGCCCCGGTTCGATCCGCAGTCGACGATGGCCGAGGGCGACATGGATCCGCGGGCGCTGCTGCACCGGCTATCCAAGCCCGCCGCGACCAAGGCGCTGCTGGCCGCCGACGGTGTCGACCGGGTCGCCCTGTCCGGCAGCACGGTGCTGATGCGCGCGCGCGACGAGGCGGCCGCGGCGTCGCTGTGGAAATCGCTGAATGCCACCGCCCCCAAGGACGTTCAGACCCCGCCCGGACTCTCGTCCGCGGGCTGCGGCGAGAACGCCGACGCCGGTCCGACCGGCAACCGCTACACCTGCCGCGTGCGCTACCGCCGGTATGTGGCCACGGTGTCGAGCGATCAGCTCAGCGACGTGCAGCAACGCGCCAGCGCGCAGTACGCGCTGCTTGCCAACGCGCAGTAGCGAATACCCTCGTCGATCAGCCTTCGGTCGCGAACTGGGCGGGGGCGGTGAGCGCCGGGGTGGGCAGGTGCCAGCTGTCGGCGCGGCGCTCGAACAGGGCCGTCGAGGGCCCCGATGCGTCGGGCCCCGCGACGCGGGCCAGCTGGAATCCGGAGCGCCGATAATAGTCGTGCAGGCCGGTGTTGGTCGTCCAGGCATCCAGTCGCACCCAGGTGCGGCGCCGCCGCCGGGCCAGGGCGGCCGCATGCGCCAGCAGTGCCGAGCCCACCCGGTTGCCCGCGAAACGCAGGTCCACGATCATGTAGTGCACGATCACCGCGTCCGCGAGCTCGCCGGGGGACCAGAGACCTTCGTCCGCACGATCATTCACGGTGATGGTGCCTGCGGGTTCGCCGTCGATCTCGGCGATCCACGTCTCGCGCGCGTCTACCGCGCGGCCCACCGCGCGGGCAAATATCTCGATGGGGAGCCCACGCCCCTGCCGTGTCCACTGATCCGAGCCTCGGGCCGCAAGCCAGGCCGTGCGCTGGAGCCGTAGTCGGCAAATGGTGCCGAGATCGGACAGCTCAGCCTGGCGAATGCGGACGGTCATGGCGGCCCCGGCACCAGCGAGTTACCGAAGGAATGAGAATTGCCCGGGGGCTGCGGCGTCCCGAGGGTCTTGCGGATGAGCTCGGTGCCGGCATCGTCGCCGAGTTCGTAGGCCAGGCGGTTGCGGGCGGCGATGGAGCGATGGCGGGTCACGCGGGTGACGCGGTCGGCGTTGGCGCCGATGCGTAGGTGATCCAGCAGCATGGTGCCGACACCGACGCCGAGCACCGCGGCCTCCTCGGCACTCGCCGGCCGCGCGACAATGGTGTCGCGGTGCGCGGATTCGGGGTGGCCGCGCTGGGCCAGGCGGCGCGTGGTGCCCTCGGGAATGTCGTGGGGGGAGTCGACGCCGGTGGCCTCTGCCAAGTCCCGTGGATAGAAACTGATTTCCCACGACCAGGGTTCGTTGTCGAGGTACTGCACGACCGTGCGGGCCACCACCCAGGAGTCCTCCGGAACGCCCAGCCACATCGCCACATCCGGGGCGGCCGGTTCCATGCGCGCGCTGAACTGCTTGGACGGCTCGCGGCCGACGCCGCGGGCGAGCTCGGAGAAGATGTCCTGGGTGGACTTGGGGCGGTCGGGGCGGATCGAGCTGGTGACAATGTATTCCAGCACCTCTTGACTTCGCACGATGGTGCCGCGCGAAGTTGCTGTGTAGAGCAGATTTTCGGCTACCAGAACCTGAATTGCGTTGCGAGCGGTTGTAATTGATACCTGCATCTGATCGGCCAGCTCGTTGTGGCTCGGTAGCCGATCTCCGGGCTTCCATGTGCCGTTGCGGATCTCCTCGCGGAGGAGGTCTGCGATCCGCTGGTACCTCGGACCGTCCGCCATCTCGCTCCTACGGGTTGTTACTTCAAGGAAAGGAAGTCTACCCTGCTGCTCCCGGTGGCGTGTGACCCTTGACACTCACTTTCAGAGGTTTATTGTAATGAACGTCCTGAACGAGGGTTGTACGGCGATGACGGCGAGGCAACGTGGCGGGTTCGGAGACAACTCATACGATGGTCATGGCAGTTCCCGATGTGCCGCAGGGTGCGACTGCGGTGGAAGCCCTTATGAACGGCATTCTGCCGGGCTCCGACCTACTCCTGCGTGCCTGCCGCGGTCACCGCGTCATCGGCGGTCCCCTGCTGTGGTTCTCCCGTGATCTCGCGGTCCTGCACGAGCGCCGCCTCATCGGCTACGGCGGTTCCGAACCGGACTCCAGTCCGGCCACGCTGCTCGAGATCGACCGCCGCCGTATCGAATTGGTGATGGCGATCGACGACTGGATCTCCCGTTCGATACCGCAGCATCGCCTAGGCGCCACCCTGCACACCGAAACCATCGGCTCGGTCATCGACCGCATCGCCGAGGCCTCCGTCCGCGCCCACCACGCCCTGATGACCCTCGACGCGAACGACGAGATCCTGCACGTCGCCTGGCATCACCTGGCCGAGCTCGCCGATGCCTACGACGACCTCGTCGCCGACGTCCTGGCTGGCCGGCGCCGCCTTCCCGCCTGGTAGGCGGCGCCGATCGCGCAGGCGTCACAACGATTTCCGCGTTCAGGCTCTCGTAAATCCGCCCGCCTGTGCGGAATTCGCCGTTGGTTTTCGCTCAGCGAATGTTCTTGTAGACGTCGACCAGTGCGGCCGCGGTCCGCTTCAGCGAGTCGCAGCTGCCGTGGCCGGACATTTCGACCTCGTCGACCCACTGGTCGTTGCCGCGTGAGATCGGGTGGGACTGGTCCAGGAACAGGTCGATCCGGCAGCCGCCTGCGCTCCCGGAGTCGGTCACCGCACCGGGTACGCCGTTGATGTCGGTGACCTTGCCGAGCCGGCGCTCGCCCGCGAGGACGCTCAGGGGCTTCTGATTCTCGGTGAGTTCCTGGCGGGTCGCGTCGTGGTTCGAGTCGAGGTAGAAATCGCAGTTGTAGGGGGTGGTGTTGGTGATCACCTGCAGGCGTGGGCGGTCCTTGCCGATGACCGACAGGACGGCGCAGGGGTCCAGGCGAGTCAGCGGGGTGTTCAGGCTGACCCTGCTGTTCATGCGCAGCGGCGGGGTCTTGGGCAGGGGCAGGGCCGCGCGGGCGAAGGTGATCGCGGCGTCGCAGGCGTTGGTGTTGTTGTGACTGGTCACCGCGTAGTTGAACGAATGCGGCAGGTACGGCACGGTGATGCTGCAGGTATTGGTCCCACTGGGCGTCACCCCGAGCTTGATGTCGCCGAGATCGATTGTCCGGATGGGGGATTCGTCCCACTGCCCCAGGGTGACATCGACGGTGTAGGTGCCCCTCGGGTAGTCGATCGAGCACACCTCGAAATTCTGCGCCGGGCCGATGGACACCGGCTTGCCCAGCGAGGCCAGGGCAGTGGCGTCGGCGAACCCGCACGGGTCCAGTAGCCGCTCCTGATCCCGGGCGGACAGCTCCTGCTGATCGCCCGCGCTCAACTGCGCGCGATACGACGCCAGCGGCTGGTCCGACACCATGGGTATCGCGGTCCCGCTCATGCCACACCCCGCCAGCGCCGCGACCAGCGGCGCGAGCGCGAGAACCCCCACCCCGAAACGTCTGTTGAGCACGCAGCGCAACCTATCGCGGCGGAACGGCATTCAGCAAGGATGATGGTGTGGTACCGCCGTGAATATTCGAGGAGGCCCACCGCATGACGACACAGCCCGACCTAGCCATCGAACTGCGCCCGATCGGCCGCGTGCAATCGATTCTGACCACTCGCGGCCAAGGCCCCCGGCAGGCCGATGAGGGCGCGCCGCCCGCGGATCTGCTGATCGATCCCGAATTCGCCACCGCCGCAGCCGATTTGCGTCCGGGCCTGCGCATCGTGATCCTCACCTGGCTGGACCGCACCGATCGCACGGTGCAGCAGGTGCACCCCCGCGGTGAGGGCGACCGCCCCGCAACCGGGGTCTTCGCCACCCGCTCGCCCGACCGCCCCAACCCGATCGGTCTGCACGAGGTGACGGTTACCGCCGTCGCGGGCACGACGGTGACAGTCGACGGACTCGAGGCACTGGACGGTACGCCGATTATCGACATCAAGCCCGTCCTGGAGCCGATCGCCGAACGGTGAGGGGCGGAACGACGCGGCATGGCGCGGGTTGGATCGGCACAGCACCCGGCCATCGACCCGGCAACGCGTACCGCGAATCGCGTGTTGGCTGCAACTGCCCGCCGGCACACGGACCGGTCGCGACTGCGCGGTGATACGCACACGTCGGCCGCAACTGCGCGGCAATACATGCGATCCGGCCGCAGGCGCGTAGCGCCGCCCGGCGGTTCAGTAAGTGAACCGCCGGTGTTCGGTGGCGAAATCGTCGGCGACGGTGGCGGCGAGCTCGACCAGGGCGCGTTTGGTGTTCTTGTGCAGGCGGGCCAGTTCGATCTCGGCGCCCTCGGACAGGTGCGGGTCGTAGGGGATGATGTGCACCGCGCGGCAGCGCGAGAGGAAGTACTCGCGCAGCTGCTGGATGCCCACGTTCGGTGAGCCGGGCCGGGGCAGGTTGATCACCACGACCGCGTTGCGCACGAGGTGATCGTGCCCGTGCAGCGAGAGCCAGTCCAGGGTGGCCGCGGCGCTGCGGGCGCCGTCGATCGCCGAGGAGGAGATCAGCACCAGCGAATGCGCCAGCTCCAGCACGCCCGCCATCGCCGAGTGCATCAGGCCGGTGCCGCAGTCGGTGAGGATGATGTTGTAGAACCGCTGCAGGATCCGCGCCACCTGCCGGTATTCGTCCTCGCTGAAGGACTCCGAGGCGGCCGGATCCCGCTCGCTGGCAAGCACTTCCAGTCGGCTGGTGCCCTGTGAGGTGTGCCGGCGCACGTCGCCGTACGAGTTGATCGCCGGATCCAGCAGCAGATCCCGCACCGTGGAGCGGGTCTGCAGCTGCACGCGCTGGGACAGCGTGCCGAAGTCCGGGTTGGCGTCCACCGCGATGACCCGGTCGCCGCGGATCGAGGCGAAGATCGAGCCGATGCCCATGGTCGTGGTGGTCTTGCCGACGCCGCCCTTGAGCGAGAGCACCGCGATGCGGTAATCGCCCTGGACCGGCTGCCGGATGCGGGCCACCAGCTCCTGCAGGCGGCGCTCCTCGGCCGACATGCCGGGATTGATCGCGCCGCCGGTGACGTGGTGCACCGTGCGCCGCCAGCCTGTGCCGGGCGCCTTCTTCGCCCGGCGCACCGGGACGTCGTCCAGCGACGGCTGCGGGCCGCCCTGGGGGCCGCGGAACTGCTGCTGCGGTGGTGGCTGCTGCTGATAGGGGTGCTGCCCCTGGTACTGCGCCGGCTGGCCCGGCGGGGACTGCCACTGCTGCCCGGGCGGCGGGCCCGGTGGCGCGAACCGCGGGTCGGCCGGGGTGATGGGGCCCGGGGCCGTGGGGCTCGGGCCGAATCCCTGTGGCGGCGAACCGAATCCCTGCGGCGGCTGTTGCTGGCCCGGGGGCCCGGGCTGGGGCTGCCCGGCGTAGCCGTTGGGCGGACCCTGCGGGAAGTTCTGCGGCCCCGGCGGATACGGCGCGGGCGCGTTCTGATCGACCTGGCGGCCCATCATGACGGTCTGATCGGCCTCGGGGCCCGGGTGCGTCGGCGCGGGGGTATCGAATGCCCGATGCCGCCCGTCGCCGTCGCCCTGGGCGACGGGCCAGTTGCCGCTGTCCGGGCGCGCGGCCGTATCCGGCTGCGGCGCGGCGGGTTTCGGATCCTGCGGAACGGGGGCCGGAGCGACCTGTGCCGCAGCAGATTCCGGACTCTCCAGCCACGGGGGCGCCTCGTCGGCGACGGGCTCCACGAACGGCTGCGGCGGGGCCGTGTGCGGCCGGGCCGCGGCCTCGGGCGGTGCGAGCTCGCCCGGGCCCGGCGGCTCGGGCAGCGGTAGCCGCTGGGGCGCCTCGGGCGGCGGCGGCAGATCGGGACGGCCGCCGACCTTCACCGTCATCTCGCCCGCGTCACCGGCGTCCGGGACCTGACCCGAGAATGCCTGCGGCGCCTCGGGAATCGGTGGCCGGTTGGGCGGGGGCACCTGGGGGATCGGCCCCGACTGCCGGGGCCCCTGCGGCGGCATGCCGGGCGGCGGCTGCTGGCCGGGGAACCCGCCCTGCGGGCCCGGGCCGTACTGTTCCTGGCCGGGGAAACCCTGCGCGAGGTGCTGCTGGTCGGGGCCCGGAGGCGGGAAGCCCTGGGGGAGTTGCTGTCCGTTGGGCGCGAACCCGCCACCATCCCCGTTGGGGTGCGGCGCATTCGGCGGGCGCAGCTGCGGATCCAGCTGCGGCGCAGCGCCGTCCGGCTGCGCGCTCCAGGTCTGCGTGGCGCCCTCGGAAAAGTTCTGTGCCGCCTCGGATTGCGGCTGGCCCCATTCCTGCTGCGGCTCGCCCCAGGGGCGCTGCTCCGGCGCCTCCTCGGACTTGCCCTTCTTCTTTTTCTTGCCGCTGTTCTTGAGCGACTCGGGCTCGGACTTCTCGGCATCGGCCTTGCGGCCGAACCGCCGCCGCGGCGCCTTCTCCGCGATGAGGCTCTGCTGCGGCAGATTCTGTACCGGCGCTTCGTAACCCGACTGCGAGGCCTCGCCCTCCGAGAGCCACGGCGGCAGCATGGGAAGTTCGTTACTCACAGCTGCACCTCGCTGGCGATCTCGATGGTGCGGGCCATGGCTGCGTGCGCTGCGCCTGGAACTGACTCGCTGCGCTCGCTCACTGGTGTCCCCCTGGGATCTGCTGGGCCGTTGTCTGGACAGTGCGCAGTTTACCCGGGCCCCGGCGACTGGGAGGGATCTGCCGTCCGGCCGAGTTCGCCCGGAGTGCACCCGTGCCCCGTGTAGTCTGGCTCACGCTCTGGCGCGTGCGATTGCCGGGCAGTTGCGAGATCGGAGCGGGGCGCGATGGCTACGTCGGTGGAAAACGGAGACGGGCTGCGTCTGGACGAACTGCCGATCCGGCCGGTCCACCGCAAACTCGTCGCCCTCGTCGGCATGGGCCTGTTCTTCGATCTCTACGAGCTGTTCCTGGCCGGGACGATCACCGGCGTCTTCAAGCAGCAGATGCACCTGTCGACCACCGAGCTCAGCGGCATTCTCGCCTCGGCCTTCGCGGGGCAGTTCCTGGGCGCGCTGGTGCTGGGACGGCTCTCGGACGTCTTCGGCCGCCGCCGGATGTTCATGATCAACATCGGGGTGTACGCGGGCTTCACGCTGCTGGGTGCCTTCAGCCCGAACGTGTGGTTCCTGATGGCGACCCGGGCGCTGGCGGGTCTGGGCATCGGCGCGGAGATGACGCTGTCGGACACCTATCTCTCGGAGGTCATGCCGCCGCAGGTGCGCGGCCGGATGATCTCGATCGCGTACACGCTGGGCTTCTGCGCGGTGCCCGCGGTGGGCTTCCTGGCGCGCTGGCTGGTTCCGCTGCATCCGCTGGGAGTCGCGGGCTGGCGCTGGCTGTTCGTGATCGGCGGCCTGGGTGCCGGGCTGGTGTTCGTCGCGCGGCGGGCGATGCCCGAGTCGCCGCACTGGACCGCGGGCCGGGACCGGGCGCGGGAACGGGTGCCGTTCGCGCGGATTCTGCGCAGGCCGCTGGCCGGGCGCACCGGACTGTTCTCCGCGGTGATGATCCTGCAGGTGTTCGGCTATTACGGCTTCGGCACGCTGGCGGTGCTGGTGCTGCAGCACAAGGGCTTCACCGTGGTGAATTCGCTGGGCTACCTGGCGATCACGTACCTGGGCTATCCGATCGGCTCGCTGCTGGCGATCCCGCTGATCGAGCGGATGGAGCGCAAGTACCTGGTGCTCGCCTCGACCGCGGCGATGGCGATCTTCGGCCTGATCTTCGGCTTCGCCACCAGCGTGCCGCTGATCCTGCTCTCGGGCGGGCTGTTCACGCTGGCCAGCAACGTCTTCTCCGACGCGCTGCACACCTACCTACCCGAATCGTTCCCGACCAGCGTGCGCGGCACCGCCTCGGGCGCGACCTACTCGCTGTCCAAGCTCAGCACCGCGATCCTGCCGTTCGTGCTGCTGCCGATGCTGGACCGGCACGGGCCCGGCGCGGTGTTCACCGTCATCACCGCGGCGCTGGTGATCATGCTCGCGCTGATCGTGGTGTGGGGCCCGCGGACCGGACGCGCCGCGCTGGAGGCCTGAGCGCGGGTGTCCGCGCAGAGCGAAAGCGGGCATTTGGCCAGATGATGGGGGCGCGGGTAAGCTAGGTCGGCGGTGCACCTATCCGCCGGTGGCTCATGTCCGCATGTGTCCTCCGGTGAGTATGGCACCAGGGCGGCGGGAGTGCACGAAAATCGCCGCTCGTGGATGAAAACGGCAGTGACAGCTAGCCGATCAGCTGCAACCAACCAGGGTTTCAGCACAAACGGGATCGCGGAGGATATGGCGAAGAAGGAAGGGGCCATCGAGGTCGAGGGCCGTGTAATCGAGCCGCTGCCCAACGCGATGTTCCGCATCGAGCTGGAGAACGGTCACAAGGTACTCGCCCACATCAGTGGCAAGATGCGGCAGCACTACATCCGCATCCTCCCCGAGGATCGCGTGGTCGTGGAGCTTTCCCCCTACGACCTGACCCGCGGTCGCATCGTCTACCGCTACAAGTGATTTTTCCGCCGGGTGACCGGGCGGAATCGGAGGCTTCGGCCCCGGCAAGAACTTCCCCAGTCGTATGACTGGGGAAAACCTGTGTTCACAGCCTGTGGACACCGACTCAGATTGGATTTGACGTGAAGGTCAACCCCAGCGTCAAGAAGATCTGCGAGAAGTGCAAGGTGATCCGCCGTCACGGACGGGTCATGGTGATCTGCGACAACCTGCGTCACAAGCAGCGTCAGGGCTGAGCCCCGGCACGTCGCACACCGGCCAAGCACCGAACGCGGTTCGGATTGGCAGAGAAGAAGAACTCCCAGCGCCAGTCGGCATCGGCGAGCCCGCAACGTCCGTGAGGACATGCGGGCGGATGCCAGACCTACCCCCGGTACGGAGGCCGGGGCCCCACACGAGGGGACGGACAGGGAGCAGACCTCCGCAACATGAAGGAAATGCCACATGGCACGTCTGATGGGCGTCGACCTCCCGCGCGAAAAGCGCATGGAGATCGCGCTGACCTACATTTTCGGTATCGGTCGTACCCGCTCCAAGGAGATCCTCGCGGCCACGGGCGTCAGCCCCGACCTGCGTTCGAAGGATCTCTCCGACGACGACGTCACCCGGTTGCGCGATTACATCGAGGCGTCGGACCTCAAGGTCGAGGGCGACCTGCGCCGTGAGGTGCAGGCCGACATCCGCCGCAAGATCGAGATCCAGTGCTACCAGGGCATCCGCCACCGTCGCCACCTGCCGGTGCGCGGCCAGCGGACCAAGACCAATGCGCGCACGCGCAAGGGTCCGAAGAAGACCGTCGCCGGCAAGAAGAAGTAGGGATAGCGAATGCCTCCTAAGAGTCGGGCCTCCGGCCCCAAGAAGTCGCCCAAGGCGCGTCGCAGGGACAAGAAGAACGTCCCGCACGGCCACGCGCACATCAAGTCCACGTTCAACAACACCATCGTGTCGATCACCGACCCTGAGGGCAACGTCATCTCGTGGGCGTCCTCGGGCCATGTCGGTTTCAAGGGTTCGCGTAAGTCGACCCCGTTCGCCGCGCAGCTCGCCGCCGAGAACGCTGCCCGCAAGGCGCAGGAGAACGGCGTCAAGAAGGTCGACGTGTTCGTCAAGGGCCCGGGTTCGGGCCGTGAGACCGCGATCCGTTCGCTGCAGGCCGCCGGCCTCGAGGTGGGCACGATCTCCGACGTCACCCCGCAGCCCCACAACGGCTGCCGTCCGCCCAAGCGGCGTCGCGTCTAGCGGGAAAGGATTTAGCGAAAAATGGCTCGTTATACAGGCCCCATCACCCGCAAGTCGCGTCGTCTGCGTGTCGACCTCGTCGGAGGCGACCAGGCGTTCGAGCGTCGTCCTTACCCGCCCGGCCAGCACGGCCGCGCGCGGATCAAGGAGTCCGAGTACCTGATGCAGCTGCAGGAGAAGCAGAAGGCTCGCTTCTCCTACGGCGTCATGGAGAAGCAGTTCCGCCGGTACTACGAGGAGGCGAACCGCCAGAAGGGCAAGACGGGTGACAACCTGCTGCGCCTGCTGGAGGCCCGTCTGGACAACGTCGTGTACCGCGCCGGTCTGGCCCGCACCCGTCGTCAGGCCCGCCAGCTCGTCTCCCACGGCCACTTCCTGGTGAACAACCGCAAGGTCAACGTTCCCAGCTTCCAGGTGAGCCAGTACGACATCATCGATGTCAAGGAGAAGTCGCTGCCGACGCTGCCGTTCCAGGTGGCGCGCGAGACCGTCGGCGACCGCCCGAACGTGGGCTGGCTGCAGGTCGTTCCGGGCCGGCTGCGCATCCTCGTGCACCAGCTGCCCGAGCGCGCGCAGATCGACGTACCGCTGAACGAGCAGCTGATCGTCGAGTACTACTCGAAGTAAGGCGCAACAGCGCCGCTGGTGGGAGGCCGTGTTCCCCGGAATGGGGCCTCCCACAATCCAGTTCGTGGGCGTCAAATAGCGGGCGTCCAGAAGGAGGAAGAAAATGCTGATTTCACAGCGACCGACGCTGACCGAAGAGGTTCTGGCCGAGAACCGCTCGAAGTTCACCATCGAACCGCTCGAGCCGGGCTTCGGCTACACCCTCGGCAACTCGCTGCGCCGCACGCTGCTGTCGAGCATCCCGGGTGCTGCTGTCACGAGCATCCGCATCGACGGCGTGCTGCACGAGTTCACCACCGTCCCGGGCGTGAAGGAGGATGTCACCGACATCATCCTGAACCTCAAGGGCCTGGTCGTGTCGTCCGAGGAGGACGAGCCGGTCACCATGTACGTGCGCAAGTCGGGCCCCGGTGCTGTCATCGCCGGCGACATCGTGCCCCCGGCCGGCGTGACCGTGCACAACCCGGACATGCACATCGCGACCCTGAACGACAAGGGCAAGCTGGAGATCGAGCTCGTGGTCGAGCGCGGTCGCGGCTACGTCCCGGCCGTGCAGAACAAGGCGTCGGGTGCGGAGATCGGCCGGATTCCGGTCGACTCGATCTACTCTCCGGTGCTGAAGGTGACCTACAAGGTCGAGGCGACCCGCGTCGAGCAGCGCACCGACTTCGACCGGCTCATCCTGGACGTCGAGACCAAGAACTCGATCTCCCCCCGGGATGCGCTGGCCTCTGCCGGTAAGACCCTGGTCGAGCTGTTCGGCCTGGCGCGCGAGCTCAACGTCGAGGCCGAGGGCATCGAGATCGGGCCCAGCCCGGCCGAGGCGGACCACATCGCCTCGTTCGCGCTGCCGATCGAGGACCTGGACCTCACCGTGCGCTCGTACAACTGCCTCAAGCGCGAGGGTGTGCACACCGTGGGCGAGCTGGTTGCCCGCACCGAGTCGGACCTGCTGGACATCCGCAACTTCGGCCAGAAGTCCATCGACGAGGTGAAGGTCAAGCTGCATTCGCTGGGCCTGTCGCTCAAGGACAGCCCGGCCTCCTTCGATCCGTCCAGCGTCGTCGGCTACGACGCCGCCACCGGGACCTGGAGCGACAGCGGCACGTTCAGCGACACCGACAACGGCGAGCAGGACTACGCCGAGACCGAACAGCTTTAGGCCTTCGGGGCCGCAGCCCCGGGAGCCTTCCCCAAAGGAGAACACCAATGCCCAAGCCCAAGAAGGGTGCTCGCTTCGGCGGGTCGGCGTCGCACCAGAAGGCGATCTTCGCCAATCTGGCGACGGCGCTCTTCGAGCACGGTCGGATCACGACCACCGAGGCCAAGGCCAAGGCGCTGCGCCCCTACGCCGAGAAGCTCGTCACCAAGGCCAAGGCCGGCACGCTGGCCGACCGCCGCGAGGTGCTCAAGGTCATCCGCAGCAAGGATGTCCTGCACGAGCTCTTCGCGAACATCGGACCGTCGTTCGAGGGTCGCGAGGGTGGCTACACCCGCATCATCAAGACCGTCCCCCGCAAGGGTGACAACGCGCCGATGGCGATCATCGAGCTGGTCCGGGAGAAGACCGTGACCAACGAGGCCGATCGCGCCCGCCGCGTTGCCGCGCAGCAGAAGCAGGCGGAGGCTCCGGTCGACGCCCCGGTCGAGGTCGAAGAGGCCGCCGCCGAGGCTCCGGTCGATGCCCCGGTCGACGAGGCCGAGGCCGAGAAGAGCGAGTAGGGGATCTGCCCCTCGGGGCTGAGCCCATGAGTAAGCCCGCCGTCCCCTCCGGGTCGGCGGGCTTTCCTCATGTTAACCAGGAGGTCGCTGTGACTGAGCCCGATTCATCCGGGCACATCGTTGCAATTCGGGTACGGCTGGACATCGCCTACGACGGCACCGATTTCACCGGCTGGGCGCGCCAGCCGGGGCTGCGGACGGTGCAGGGCGTGCTGGAGGAGTCCCTGAGCAAGGTCCTGCGCGAGCCCGTCCAGCTGACCGTCGCGGGCCGCACCGATGCGGGAGTGCACGCGCAGGGACAGGTCGCGCACTTCGACACGACCGCGGAGATCGACTTTCCGAAGCTGCTGCACCGCATGGCCCGATTCCTGCCCAAGGACGTGCGCATCACCGGAATTCGGCCCGCGCCCGCCGATTTCGATGCGCGTTTCTCGGCGATCCGCCGTCATTACGCCTACCGGCTGACCACCGCCCCCTTCGGCGCCGATCCGCTGGCCGCGCGCAGCGTGGTGCCCTGCCGCCCGGTCGATGTGGAGGCGATGCGCGAGGCGTCGCGAAAGCTGTTGGGGCTGCACGATTTTGCGGCCTTCTGTCGTCGCCGGGAGGGCGCGACCACCGTGCGCGAACTCCAGCGCTTCGACTGGGAGGCCGACGGCGAGCTGCTGACCGCGTACGTCAGCGCCGACGCATTCTGCTGGTCGATGGTGCGCAGCCTGGTCGGTGGGGTGCTCGCGGTCGGTGAGGGCCGCCGCACGCCGGAGTGGATCGCCGGGCTGCTCGACGAGCGTGCGCGCTCGAGCTCGGTGACCGTCGCGCCCGCGCACGGCCTGAGCCTGATCGGGGTCGATTATCCGGACGATGCCGATCTGGCCGCCCGCAACGCCCAGACCCGCGAAATACGGACCGTGCCCGGGGGATGTTGCGGCGGTTGAGGTTTCGAGTCAGGGCACGGTGACCAGCGAGACGTCGACCGGTCGGCCGTCCACCTGGACCCGGTACTCCGAATCGTGGAATCCGGCCAGGAAACGCCTGCGCCGCTTCGTGATGACCACAGGGTGGCCGCCGACCGCGAAGCGAAACTCTTTGACGTACTGGAGAGAGAACAGCATCCGGTCGGTGACGACGGGTGCATCGTCGACGAGTATCCGCAGATGTCCCCAGGTCCGATCGAAGACGTAATCGACCCGGTGCTGCTCGACGGTGAAGTGCAGGGTCTCCTTCATCGCTCCTCGTGGACTGTGGTTGAACGCGGACACGCCCGACACTACGGTGTGTCTGCTCGACGCGGGCTGGCAGACTGGGAGCCCATGAGTCCGGTGAGCCGTGGGCGCAAGGGAAAGAAGACCAAGAAGCAGGACCGGGCGGAGGTCCCGGTCGAGGCCGATTCCGGCGATCTCGCATCTCCCGAGGATCTCGGCATGGGCGAGATGATGGACGAGGTGGCCGCCCGCATCGCCGAATTCGAGCAGGTGGACGAGCCGGTGGATGGGGAGTATCTCGCGGCCGGGCTGCTCGCTGTCGGCTACGGGGAGAGCGAGGACTACCGCGAGGTGTTCGCGCGCCTGTTCATCGACAAGGCCCGGGAGCTGGCCTCGCCGGGCGCGGTCGCGTTCCTGCGCTGCGTCGCGGAGCTGACGTCCGAGCCCGCGCGGGCCCTGGCGAGCGAGGCGGCCGCCGAGCTCGCGGGCGCCGGAGTCGTCGCTCCGGCGTGGGTGAGCGAGCTCGACCAGCCGGTCTCCGCCGGGGAGTTCGTCCGCTGGCCCGATACCGACGGCGCCGGGGCCACCCTCTTCGGAAGCTTCGTCCGCGCGGGCCGCACGGACGGTTTCCTGGTCTTCATCGACGACGAAAACTGCGGCGCCGCATACGATCTCGCTCCTTTCGTCGGTGCGGGGCTGGAGGAGTCGCGGCGGCTGACCGATGAGCAGGAGCCCGCCGACGAGGAGCCGATGAGCGCCCAGGACTTCCGGTGGCAGGTGCAGGCCGCCCTGGACGCCCGGATGCTGCACGACCGCGCGGCCCGCGAGCTGGGCATCGAGATCGCCGAGCCCGAGGACGAGGATTCGATTCCGCACGAGGTCGTCGAGGTGGTGGTGCGGGCGCGGCTGGGCGTGCTGCCGGAACCCACGAAGCCGCTTCCGGTGCATGTGCACCCGGAGTTCGAGCTGGGGCCCGCCTAGGGCGCGGAATACCGATCGGGCCGGCGAGGTTGGGACGGGGCATGACGAATCGAGGGCTCGGCCGATTGGGCGTATGGCGGCACTTCTCGGGGGTCACCCCCGAGGAGGCCGCGGTGGTGGAGGGGCTGGGCTTCGGCACGGTGTGGCTGGGTGGCTCGCCGGGCGCGGATCTGCCGGTGGCGGAGTCGCTGCTGGAGGCGACCGAGAACCTGGTCGTCGGCACCAGCATCGTGAACGTGTGGGCGTCCCCGGCCAAGGATGCCGCGGAGTCGTTCCATCGCATCGATGCGCGCTTCCCGGGCCGGTTCATTCTCGGCATCGGCGCGGGCCACCCGGAGCACACCGACGTCTACCGCAAGCCGTACGACGTGCTGGTGGAGTATCTCGATGTCCTCGACGAGGCCGGGGTGCCGCAGGACCGCCGCGCCCTGGCCGCGCTCGGCCCGCGCGTGCTGCGCCTGGCCCGCGACCGCACCGCCGGCGCCCTGCCGTACCTGACCACCCCCGACCACACCCGCGAGGCGCGCGCGACCCTGGGCGCGGACGCGCTGCTGGTGGCCGAGCAGAAGGTCGTGCTGGACGCCGACCCGGCCACGGCCCGCGAGACCGGACGACAGACCGTCAATTTCTACCTCGACCTGCAGAACTACACCTCCAACCTGCGCCGTCTCGGCTATACCGACGAGGACCTGACCAAGCCCGGCAGCGACCGCCTCGTCGACGCCCTGGCCCTGCACGGCACGGCGGCCGACATTGCGGCGGGCATCACCGCCCACCTGGACGCGGGCGCGGATCAGGTGGCCATCCAGTCCCTCGATGCCGATTACATCGCCACCCTGCGCGCGCTCGCCTCCGCGCTGGCGGCCCGGGAGTAGTTGCGGGCCTCAACTCCGTTCGCTGCGGCAATCGCGCGTGAGTCGCGCGGCCGCCGCGGCGAAGGCGCGCACCCGCACGGTCTCGCGGGCCCGAAGCCAGACGAAACCCCATTCGACGGGCGGCGCGTCGCGGAAGGGCACGTAGCGGACGCCGGGGCGCAGGTAGAAGCGGGTGACCTGGGCCCCGACCACGAAGGCGCCCGTCCCGGCGCCGATCATGGCCAGGATCTCCTGGAAGGTGTGCGCGATCGGTCCGTGCGCGATCGGGCGGCCGTTCGGCGTGTGGCTCGGGATCCGGTCGTCGAGGAGCGCATCGGGCACGGTGCGCGGCATGCGGAGCAGCGTCACCTCGGCCAGATCCTCCAGTGAGAGCGAGGATCTGGCGGCGAGCGGATGTGCGGCGGGCAGGGCCAGCATGCGGTCCTCGAAGATGAGGGTCGGGCCGACGACGAGATCGGGTTCGACGATCGGGCGGCCGGTCAGCGCCATGTCGTAGGTGTCGCGCCGCCACCCGTCCAGGCCGTCGTTGATCTGGATCTCGCGAATGCGGACCTCGATGTCCGGATGTTCGGCGCGGAAGGCCTTGTGCACCTCCAGGATCAGCTCTCCGGCGGCGGCCCCGACGAAGCCGATGTCCAGGGTTCCGGTGAGGCCGCGCCCGGCGGCGGTGGCGCGACACACCGCCGTCCGGATCTGCTCGACGCCCGGGAGCAGATCCTCGTAGAACTGCCGCCCGATCGGGGTGAGCGCGACGCGACGGCTGGTCCGTTCGAAAAGCGCTGCGCCGAAACGACGTTCGAGCACCTTGATGGTCTGGCTGATCCGGCCGGTCGACACGTGCAGGCGCTCGGCGGCCCGACCGAAGTGCAACTCGTCCGCCACCGCGAGGAAGGCCTCGATCTCGTGCCGCTCCACTGCCTGGTCCCCGATCGTTGAGCGGGTCTATACGGTCGTTGCCCAACGCGTCGTTGTTCCCGGTTACCCCCATTTCTAATGCTTGATCCGGGCACTTGTCCAAGGAAATGCATGGAGAAAGGGAATGCCATGATCGAGAACACCCATTTCGTCCCCGTCGCGGCGGCCGAGGGCAGCGGGACGCTGCGCGGGTTCGGCTCGGCCACACTGGTTGTCGCGACGATCGTCGCGGGACTGATGGCGGGGTTGTTCGCCGCGTTCGCCTACGCCGTCATGCCCGGGCTGAAGCGCAGCGGAGACGCCGCCTTCGTCGAGGTCATGCAGAACATCAACGTCGCGATCGTGAATCCGCTGTTCATGACGCTGTTCATGGGCGGTGTGGCGGTCGGGCTGGCCGCGGTGGTGACGAACTGGCGGACCGGGGATCCGGCGGTGCGGTACCTGATCATCGCGGGATTCGTCTGCTACGTGCTCATGTTCCTGATCACCAGCGGGATCAGCGTGCCGTTGAACGATCAGCTCGCCGCGGCGCGCCCGACCGACGCCGCCGGCGCCCGAGCCCGGTTCGAGGGGCCGTGGGTGACGTGGAATATCGCCCGCGCCCTGGTGAGCACCGGTTCCTTCGGCGCCTTCGCGCTGGCGTTGTTGCGGGCCCGGTAACGGGCACGGCCTCAGGAGCGCACGAGGCGGGCGATGGCGTCGGTGGCCTCTTTGATCTTCGCCTCGGCCTCGGGGCCGCCCTGCACCGCCGCGTCGACGACGCAGTGGCTGATGTGATCCTCGAGCAGGCCCATCGCGACCGCCTGCAGTGCCTTGGTCATCGCCGAGACCTGGGTGAGGATATCGATGCAGTACTTCTCCTCCTCGACCATGCGCTGCAGGCCGCGGGCCTGGCCCTCGATGCGGCGCAGGCGCTTGAGGTAGTCGTCCTTGGCCGTGATGTAGCCGTGCCCGGCATGGTTGTGCCCGGTGTCGTCCTGGCCGGCGCCCTCGCCGGGGGGATCGGTCTGGTTCTCGGTCACCGGTGTTCCCTCGCTTCTGTCCATCGGGGGCCTGCAGCTCGGGCCCCACACGGCCCCGCCTAATACCCCCCTAGGGTACACTGGCCGGTTCGTCTTGTCAGACGGGCACCGGCGCCGGTTCGCGCCGGTGCTGGGCCAGCGCGATGCCGGCCACGACGCCGGCCCCGCCGGCCATCTGCAGCGGTGTCACCGCCTCGCCGAGCAGCAGCCATGACAGCACCACGGCGAACAACACCTCGCTCAGCAACACCAGCGACATCAGCGTCGACCCGATTCGCGCGGCACCCGCCACGCCGCACAGGTAGGCGACGACCGTGCTGATCAGGATCAGCAACGCCATCGGCACCGCGACGGGAATTCGATGCGCGGCCAGCGTGGTCGGATGATCGCCGAAGGCGACCGGCAGCAGCCGAACCGCCGCGAGCACCCAGACGGTGGCCGCGGCGGCGGTCAGGCCCGTGCTCAGCAGGACGACCGGGCGCAGGATCGCGGAACTGTGCGCGGACAGCACCAGGAACACCGCGTTGCCGAGCATCGATGCGGTGGCCCAGGCCAGCCCCGCCACGCTCAGCCGCCCCGCGTGGACGACATCGATGACCAGTGCCGCGCCCACCAGCGCGAGCACCGCGCCGACGAGCGTCGCCGCACTCGGCCGCCTGCCGTTTGCCAGCCAGTTCCATCCCATCACCGGAATGGGCGCGAGAAACTGAATCATCAGGCTCACCCCCACCGGCACATACCGCACCGAGAAGAAGAACGTCGCCTGCACCAGGGCAATGCCGATCGTGCCGTACGCCAGCACGGTGCGCGCCTGCCCGAGGCTGTCGAACAGCCCCCGCCGATCCACAATCAGCGCGATCACGACCATGACCGCCGCGGCCCCCGTCAGCCGCACCGCCACCGTCGCCCCCGGCGACCATCCGGCCCCCATCACCGACTTCGCGAATGCCCCCGAGGCCCCGAACGTCAACCCACTCAACACGGTCAACCACACACCGGCCCGCACTGCACTCACGCGGCGACGGTATCGCGAGGGTCCGACATTGATGATGTAAGGCGTGTTCCTGCGCTGGTCGTGACTCTGGGTCCGACTGACGCCCTGCTGGGTTGTCCTTAATTTGATCTGTCGGGCCGGTGCGGGGGCCGTAAGTCTCGCACCGGATG
>NZ_JAHKNI010000027.1 GCF_018860155.1 Nocardia albiluteola | reverse complement strand
TGGCGAACATTCCGGTCGACGGCGACTAGGTTCTTGCCGGACAACGGCGGGGTGGGTCCACGGACCCACCCCGCCGTAGTGTTCTGCATGAAATGTGGCGCCGGACAAGGCGACCCCCTTGCCATCAAGACAAGTGACCTGAGTCACATTGTGGGACCGTGCGGTGGAACTGTCCGTTATGCCGTGATAGCTCTGTGTGATTCGGCCGCGAGCCCACTGGCGGCCATGCTGTCTCGAAGGGATTCCGCGTATGCGTCGTCTGCTGCTTCTGCTGCCGATTCTGGTTGTCCTCGGCTGCTCGTCCTCGGGGCATTCGCAGGTCACCGACAAGGACGCCCAGGCGGCGATCGCGCGGCTGTTCACCAAGGATGCCGCGGAGACTCCGGCGAACCCGTCCTGTGCCGGCACGCCCGCCACCGCGGTCGGCGCGAGCGTCAAATGTACGGCGAGCGACGGGTCGGGCGCGGCGTGGCCGATCACGGTGCGGGTCGCCAAGATCGAGGGCGGCATTCCGGACGTGGAGGCGGCGTTCGACGCCCCGGTGGTGACCATCGACGATGCCAAGGCCAAGATCACCCAGACGTATCGGACCTATTCCCAGAACGATGTGGCCTCGATCGACTGCAAGGGCCTGCAGAAGCTTGCGGTCGACAGCACCCGCAAGTGCACGGTGAACGAGGTCGGCGGCAAGAGTGTGCCGGTGACCTTCCAGGTGTCCGCCGTGGCGGGCGAGAAGTACTCGTACACAGTCAACATCGGCCAATAGGGTCAGCTACTTCCGTCCAAGCGAGTTCTGACGCCACTACCAGTATGATCATGCGGTAAGTGCCGGATCCGAGGTCGATGTGCGCCCCACCGCTATCGGCCAGGTAACCTCTGCCTTCGACAAAACCACAGCGAAGGATTGAACCGTCACATGACCCGAGTACGGGACAAGGAATTCCTCGGCGCGGAAGACAGTGGCTACCACAAGAGCCTCAAACCGCGTCAGCTACAGATGATCGCCATCGGCGGCGCGATCGGCACGGGACTGTTTCTCGGCGCCGGCGGGCGGCTGGCCAATGCCGGACCGGGCCTGTTCCTGGTCTACGGCGTCTGTGGTGTATTCGTCTTCTTCATCCTGCGGGCGCTCGGCGAGCTGGTGCTGCACCGGCCCTCGTCCGGATCGTTCGTGTCCTACGCCCGCGAGTTCTTCGGCGAGAAGGCCGCGTTCGTCGCCGGGTGGATGTACTTCCTGAACTGGTCGATGACGGGCATCGTGGATACCACCGCGATCGCCACGTATCTGCACTACTGGGGCGTGTTCCAACCGGTCGCGCAGTGGATCTTGGCGCTGATCGCGCTGGTGCTGGTGTTGGGCGTCAACCTGGTCTCGGTGAAGTGGTTCGGCGAGCTGGAGTTCTGGGCCGCCCTGATCAAGGTCGTCGCGCTGGTGGGCTTCCTGCTGGTCGGCGCGGTTTTCCTGGGCGGCCGGTTCACGATCCAGGGACACAGCACGGGGTTGAGCGTGCTCAGTCACGCGCACGGCCTGTTCCCGACCGGGGTGCTGCCCCTGGTCACCGTGACCTCGGGCGTCGTCTTCGCCTACGCCGCGGTCGAATTGGTGGGTACCGCCGCGGGTGAGACGGAGAATCCCGAGAAGATCATGCCGCGCGCGATCAATTCGGTGATCCTGCGTATCGGGCTGTTCTACATCGGTTCGCTGGTGCTGCTGGGGTTGCTGCTGCCCTACACCGCCTACTCGGCGGGTGAGAGCCCCTTCGTCACCTTCTTCTCCAAACTGGGTGTGCCGCATGCGGGTTCGGTGATGAACTTCGTGGTGCTGACCGCCGCGTTCTCGAGCCTGAACGCCGGTCTGTATTCGACCGGGCGCATCCTGCGCTCGATGTCCATGAACGGCAGCGCGCCCACCTTCACCGGCTGGATGAACCGTCGCGGCGTGCCCTTCGGCGGCATTCTGCTGACCAGTGTGATTGCGCTGTTCGGCATCTGGCTCAACTACCTCGTGCCCTCGCAGGCCTTCGAGATCGTGCTGAACGTGGCTTCGCTCGGGATCCTCTCCTCCTGGGCGACGATCGTGCTGTGCCAGCTGAAGCTGTGGCGGCTGTGGCGGGTCGGTCGGATGGAGCGCCCGGCGTTCCGGATGTTCGGTGCGCCCTACACGGGCATCGCGACGCTGATCTTCCTGTTCGTCGTGCTGGTGCTGATGGGCTTCGACTATCCGGTCGGCACCTGGACCGTCGCGAGCCTGGCGATCATCGTTCCGCTGCTGATCATCGGCTGGTTCGTCGTCCGGAAACGGGTGCTGGCCATCGCTCATCAGCGCGAGGGGTACACCGGCGAATTCCCCGTGGTGGCCAACATTCCCGTCGACGGCGAAAAATAGCTCCGGGCCGAGATCAGGATCCGGCGCGCTCGGCGGCCAGCCGCCGTTGCGCGTCGGACCACTCGATCGGTAGCTCCGTGGCCGGTGCCATCCAGAAGGTGAAGGTGGACTCGCGCATGACCTTTCGCTTGCGGGCGATGGTCGATTTGTGCGGCTCCGAGCCCGCATAGGCGGACAGCGCCTCCCGGTCGGACCAGGCCGACAGGGTCCAGAAGGTGCGCCGCAGCAGCTCGGCCTTGAGCGTAACGCCCAGCGCGCCAGGGGAATTGCGCGCCTGTTTGAGCAGGGACAGCGACGCCAGGAAGAATCCGGGCACCTGGTGCAGTGACTTCACCTCCAGGCGGGAGGCCATCACCTGAACCTGCGAGTCGGTGGGCGGGTTGACGGTTATCCAGGGCACTGTGGGCATGATCCGGACCTTCGACGAGGGGCGCAGGGTTGGCGTTGCCCTGCAAACATCGCACGTCCTCCCTATCTTGTCAATGGCAAGATGGGGAGCTGGTCCCGGTGCGGGCCGTTAGGCGTGCACGGTCCGGTCGCTGCGTACCTGCCAGCGGCCGTCGGTCCGGCTCAGTCGGATCGGGTGGTCGAAGCAGGCGCTGATGTTCTCGCTGGTGAGCACATCGCCGACCGGGCCCGTCGCGACGCAGCGCCCCTCGCGCAACAGCATGGCGTGCGTCGTGCCCGGCGGCAGCTCCTCGAGATGATGGGTGACCAGCACCGAGGCGAGCTCGGGATGAGCTGCCTGCAAGCGATCGATCCGGTCGATGAGCTGTTCGCGGCCGGCGACGTCCAGGCCTGTGGCGGGCTCGTCGAGCAGTAGGAGCCGGGGATTGGGCATCAGCGCGCGGGCGATGAGGGCGCGGCCGCGCTCGCCCTGGGACAACGTGGGCCAGCGCGCCGCCCGGCGATGGGCCACGCCCAGCAGCTCGATCAGCCGGTCGGCCTCGGCAAGCTGGGCGGCGGTCGGGGTCCAGCGCTGCTGCAGATCGGCGGTGTTGGTCAGGCCGGTGAGCACAACCTCGTGCACGCGCAACGGGTACGGCAGCGTGTGGCGCGGATCCACGTGACCGATCGCGGTGCGCAGCTCGCGCATGTCCACCCGGCCCAGGCGCCGGCCCAGCACCTCGACCGCGCCGCGGGTCGGGTGCTCGTACGCCCCGGCCATCCTCAGCAGCGTGGTCTTGCCCGCGCCGTTGGGGCCCAGTAGCGCCCAGTGCTCACCGGGGCGGACCGTCAGCGACACCTCGGACAGGATCGCGCTGCCGCCACGGACGAAATCCACGGCGGTGACCTGGAGGATGGGGGACTCGACCATGCGCCCACGGTAACAAACTCCTCAGACAAGCTGATAGGTGATCTGAGTCATGGGACGACTTTGGGGGGCCGGGGATGCGGGCGGTTAGGCTGTCCTGGTGAGCTTCCAAGCGGTACTTTTCGATTTCTCCGGTACGTTGTTCCGGCTCGAGGCCGACGAGAGCTGGGCTGCGGACCTCGTCCACGCCGACGGGCGGCCGTTCGACGCGGCCGAATCGGCCGAGGTGCTGCATCGTATGACTGTGCCCGTGCATCAGGCCGCGACCTTCGATGCCCATCACCAGGATGCCTGGGAGCGGCGCGATCTGGATCCCGCCAAGCATCGGGAGGTGTACGCCGAGGTGCTGCGCCAGAGTGGCGTGGATCCCGCCCCGGCCGGGCGGCTGTACCGGCGCATGGTGGATCCGCGGGAATGGGTGCCCTATCCCGATACCGGCAAGGTGCTCGAGGCCTTGTCGGGCAACGGGATTCAGGTGGCCGTGGTCAGCAACATCCCCTTCGATATCCGCCCGGCCTTCGTCGCGCACGGCTGGGATCGGTACATCGATGTGTACGCCCTGTCCTTCGAACTCGGCGTGGTCAAGCCCGATCCGCCGATCTTCGAGTGGACCCTGGACCGGCTGAGCGTGCCGGCCGAGCGGGCCCTGATGGTCGGCGACAGCATCGAGAACGACGGCGCGGCAACGGTACTGGGGTGCGCGTTCGCCCATGTCGACCCGGCGCCGACGGCCGAGCGTCGCACCGGGCTGTTGGATGCGCTCGCGGCCCACGAGCTGCCCTGAGCCTCAGCAGCCGAGCTGATCGGCCAGGTCCAGGAAATCCCGTGCGTTGATATCGAATTCGTCGCTGAACTCGGCATCGGCCAGCGCGGGATCGCCGAATTCCAGTGGCCTGGCGATGAATGCGGTCCGAAAGCCGAGCTCGGCAGCGGCGCGGATGTCGTACTTGTGGCTGGCCACCATCATGATTCGCGACGGCTCCAGGCCCAGATAGCCCGCGGCCATGCGATAGGCGCGGGGATCGGGCTTGAAGGCGCCGGCCATCTCGGCGGCGAATACGGCGTGCCACGGGAAGTCGCAATGTCGCGTGATGCTCACCACCGCATCGACATCGGCGTTGGACAGGGTGGCGAGCGTGTAACGGGTGCGCAGCCGGGTCAGGCCGGGGACCGCATCGGGCCAGGGGTCCAGGAATTTCCACTGCGAGGCGAGTTCGTGCCGCGCGGCCGGATCGAGATCCAGCCGCCGCCGGTCCAGCAGGTCGTCCAGGGCGGCGCGATAGACCGAGGCGACGCTGATCCAGGTGTCGGAGGCATTGTTCGCCCGAGTGCGGTCGAAATATGCTGCGCGCCAGTCGTTCACGAATCCCGGCCAGTCCTGCTCCGGGTATCGCGCACCCAGGATACGCGTGCATGCTCGAGTAATCGTGGCGTGGAAATCCGTTGCGGTGCCTTGGACATCGAACAGGAGCGCCTGCGGCCGGTCGATCATGGGGCGATGGTACTGCGCCGGGCTTACCGCGCGGACCGCGCCAGGGCGCGTCCGGCCGCCCGCCCGGAGAAGATGCAGCCGCCGAGGAAGGTCCCCTCGAGCGCGTTGTAGCCGTGCACGCCGCCGCCGCCGAATCCGGCCACCTCACCGGCCGCGTAGAGCCCGGTGATCGGCTCGCCCTCCGGGCCGATCACCTGCGAGTCCAGGTTGGTCTGGATGCCGCCCAGGGTCTTTCGGGTGAGGATGTTGAGCCGGACGCCGATGAGCGGGCCGTGTGCGGGGTCGAGGATGCGGTGCGGGGAGGCCACGCGTGCGATCTTGTCGCCGAGGGCGCGCCGGGCGTTGCCGATGGCCATCAGCTGCGCGTCCTTGCTGAACTTGTTGGCCACCTCGCGGTCGCGCGCGACGATCTGGCGCTCGATCTCGGCGAGGTCGAGCTCGGGGCCG
This sequence comes from Nocardia albiluteola, assembly GCF_018860155.1. Taxonomy (GTDB): domain Bacteria; phylum Actinomycetota; class Actinomycetes; order Mycobacteriales; family Mycobacteriaceae; genus Nocardia; species Nocardia albiluteola. The sequence goes on along the minus strand of NZ_JAHKNI010000027.1, from coordinate 78,144 downwards.
CGGGAGAGCTTGTTCATGCCCGCGATCAGCTCCGGCAGGGTGCTCGCGGTCACGAAGTCCACGCCGTGCTTCAGGAAGGCGCCGACCGGGCCCGACGGGCCCTTGGCGACCCGGCTCCGCAGCGTGAACTTCAGGTCCTTGCCGGTGATGTCGGGGTTCTGCTCGGAGCCCGAGAGCATGAACTCCTTCTCGACGATCGTCTGATTCAGCACGAACCACGAGTAGTCGTAGCCGGTGGCCAGGATCGCCCGCATCGAGGCGTTGGTGTCGAATCCGGGGAAATTCGGTGCGGCCAGCCGCTTTCCGTTCGCGTCGAACCACATCGAGGACGGGCCGGGAATGATCCGGATGGCATGGTCGGGCCAGATCGGATCCCAGTTGTGCAGGCCTTCGGTGTAGTGCCACATGCGATCCCGGTTCACGATGCGCCCGCCCGCGGACTCGGTGATCCCGAGCATGCGCCCGTCCACGTGGGCCGGGACGCCCGAGATCATCGTCTGCGGGCACGGACCCATGCGCTCGGTCGGCCAGTTCTTGCGGATCAGCTCGTGGTTGTGACCGATGCCCCCGGAGGAGACCAACACCGCCGGAGCGCGGAATTCGAAGTCGCCAACCACTTCTCGCGACGACGCCTTGCCGCGGTCGAGATCGGTGGGCTCGAGCACGCTGCCCCGGGCGCCGACCACCGCACCGTCCTGCACGATCAGCTCGTCGACCCGGTGCCGGAAGGCGAATTCGACCAGGCCGCGCTGCTCCGCCGCGAGCACGGGCTCGAGAAACACGCGCACGACCTCCGGTCCGGTGCCCCAGGTGAGGTGGAAGCGGGGGACCGAATTGCCGTGCCCGTCGGCGGCCGAACCGCCGCGCTCGGCCCAGCCGACCAGCGGCGTCACCCGGAGGCCGAGATCGTGGAGGTACTGCCGCTTCTGGGTGGCGGCGAACTCCACGTAGGCGCGCGCCCACCGACGGCCCCACAGGTCCTGGTCCTCGCGATCGAATCCGGCCGAGCCCTGCCAGTCCTGCCAGGCCAGCTCGAAGGAGTCCTTGATGCCCATGCGGCGCTGCTCGGGACTGTCGACGAAGAACAATCCGCCCAGCGACCAGAAGGCCTGCCCGCCGAGGTTGTTGCGATTCTCCTGGTCCAGGACCAGCACCCGGTGACCGGCGCGGGTGAGCTCGTAGGTGGCGACCAGTCCCGCCAGTCCCGCTCCGACGACGATCGCATCCGGCTGCTGTGACGGTGCCATGAGAACTCCTTCGCGACGGTGGGCGCTGACGCTGTCCGAATTTCGATACACGAATGTATCGGATGGCGTTCAACGTATCAGATCCGACGGCGGTGAACCAGGACCCGGCGAACTTGTCGGTACCACATGGCAGGGTGCTGTCGTGCGCACCATGACAGCAGCCGCGGCCCGCCGGACGGCCCTCGCCGCGCAGGGGTTCGGGGCCCCGCGTTCGGGGGCGGCGCCCACCCGTCGCGCAATCGGGCGGGTGTGGGAGAAAACGCAGCTGCTACAACTGGATTCGGTGTCGGCCGTGGTGCGGGCGCACTACGCGCCGGTGTTCAGCCGGATCGGCGCCTATGATCGCGAGCTGCTCGACGAGGCGGCATGGAGTCACAGCGCCCGCCGCCCGCGCCGTCTGGTGGAGTATTGGGCGCACGAGGCCGCGGTCGTTCCGGTCGAGGACTGGCCGCTGTTTCGCTGGCGGATGGCGCAGTACCGCAACGGCCGCTGGGGCGGTGCCCGGGCGGTGCTCGAGCGGAATCCCGCACTGCCCAAGGATGTGCTCGAGGTGATCGGCGAATTCGGCCCCTGCACCGCCGCGCAGGTCGAGCGGCATCTCGAGCTGGACCGCCCGCGCAACAAGGATCATTGGGGCTGGAACTACAGCGACACCAAGGTGATATGCGAGCAGCTGTTCGCCATCGGCGAGTTGTCGGTGGACAGGCGGGTCGGCTTCCAGCGGCACTACGACCTGACCGAGCGGGTGCTGCCCCCGCAGGTGCTCGCGCGCCAGGTCTCCGAGCCCGACGCCGTGCGCGAGCTGGTCCGCCGGTCGGCCACCGCCCTGGGCATCGCCACCGAACCGGATCTGCGCGACTACTACCGCCTGCACCGCCGGCAGACCGAGCCCGCGATCGCCGACCTGCTCGACGCGGGCGAGCTCGAGCCGGTGCAGGTCGACGGCTGGGACAGGCCCGCATATCTGAGCGCCGGGGCGCGCACCCCGCGGCGGATCACCGGTGCCGCGCTGCTGTGCCCGTTCGATCCGCTGATCTTCTTCCGGTCGCGCACCGAGCGGATCTTCGACTTCCACTACCGCATCGAGATCTACACCCCCGAACACAAACGGGTGCACGGCTATTACGTGTTCGCCTTCCTGCTCGACGGCGAACTGGTGGCGCGGGTGGATCTGCGCGCCGAGCGGCCCGCGGGGCGGTTGCTGGTTCCGGGTGCGTTCGCCGAGCCCGGCTGGGACAGCGCGTACGTCGCGGCCGAACTCGCACGGTCGTTGCGCGAGCTGGCCGATTGGCTCGAACTGGATGCGGTGGAGATCGGCGAGCGCGGTGATCTCGCGGGCGCACTACGCAACGCAGTGCGGGGCGGACGATGAGTCCGCGCCATGTGGTCGCCGGACGGTTCGGAATCGGATGGTCGACCGGGCGACGGCGCGGTGATCGGGTCGAGCTCGCCGGCCGCCGAGCGCGTGCCGGCCGGATGGGCGGCGAGGACTGCGAGGTGTGCCGATGATCCGCGGCTGTCCGAAACTTCCGAATGTGATCATGTCGCCGATGGCGCGGTGTTACCGTCGAGTGATGTCGTGGAATCGCCAGCGGCGCAATCGGATTGTCCGGGCGGGTGCGATTGTTGCCGCCGCGATACTGGTCCTGAGTGGGTGCGGGGGATCGGCGAGTGGTCCGTCCGCCTCCGGGCCCGCGGCGCCGGGGGCGTGGCCGCCCGCCCAGGGGCGCGGTAGTTGCGGGGTGTCCAAACAGGAGAACGTCCCGGCGACCATGCGCGACGGCGTGGTGTTGAAGGCCGATGTGTATCGGCCGCAGACTTCGGATCCCGTGCCGGTGATCCTGATGCGCACCCAGTACGGCAAATCGTCGGCGCAAATCCAGCCCTCTCGCTTCCAGGCCCCGGATTGGTTCGCCTCGCACTGCTATCTCGTTGTGGTGCAGGATATCCGGGGGCAGGGCGCCTCGGGCGGTACGTTCACCGAATTCGCCAACGACCAGAACGACGGCTACGACTCGGTGGAATGGGCCGCGAAGCTGCCGGGCTCGAACGGCAAGGTCGGCATGTATGGCTCCTCGTATGTGGGTGCCACGCAATGGCTTTCGGCGGTCACGGCGCCACCGCACCTGGTCACCATCGTGCCGTCGAACACCGCCTCGGACTACTACGACGGCTGGACCTACGAGGGCGGCGAATTCCGGCTGGCCTTCGTCGAGCCGTGGGCGATGGGCACGATCGGGGCGACCGCGGCGGTCAACCGCGGCGACACCGCGACGGCCAAGCAGTTGGAGGCCGATGCGGCGCAGTACACCCGCTGGATGGGATTCCGCCCGTACCAGCAGTTCCCGCCCTTCCACCCGGGCGATCCGGCCGTGGCGCCCTGGTTCTACGACTGGATCGACCATCCCACCCGCGACGACTACTGGAAGCAGTGGAGCATTCGCGACAAGTACGCGAACGTGAAGGTTCCGGTCCTGGACTTCGAGGGCTGGTACGACGCGTTCCTGGCGGGCGGCACCGAGAATTTCAGCGGCATGGTGCAGCACGGCGGCACTCCCGAGGCTCGCGACGGTCAGCGCATCGTGATCGGCCCGTGGGACCACGTCGGCTGGGGTCGCCCGGGCGCCGACGTATCCGCACCGATGCTCGACAACATGGCCGATCCGAACGGCAGCAGCCCGGTCAACGATCTGATGCTGGCCTGGTACGACCACTTCCTGAAGGGGCGGGACAACAAGGTCGCCGGACACCCGACGGTCGACTACTTCCTGATGGGCGCGAACAAGTGGAAGACGGCCACGGCCTGGCCGCTGCCGAACACCCGCTGGACCACGTACTACCTGTCCGGTAACGGTGGCAACGGCGAGAGCGGACGCGCCGGCGCCCTCACCGCGGCGCCGCCGAAGGATCCGCAGCAGCCGGACGTCTACGACTATAACCCGCTGGATCCGGTGCCCAGCGCCGGGGGCCATTCCTGCTGCGGCGCATCGCAGGGCCCGCAGGGCCCCTACGATCAATATGTCGTCGAACAGCGCTCCGACGTGCTCACCTACACCACCGCGCCGATGCCTTCGGACACCGAACTCACCGGCCCCACCGAGGTGAAGCTGTGGGCCTCCTCCACCGCGCCCGACACCGATTTCACGGCAAAACTGGTCGCCGTCGCCCCCGACGGCTCCACGATGAATCTCAACGACGGCATCATCCGCACCCCCTTCCGTGACTCGTTGGAAAGCCCGGCCCCCACCGTCCCTGGCCAGCCCTACCAGTACACGATCAAGATCTGGCCCACGAGCTACCTGGTCAAGGCGGGATCGCGGATCCGCCTGGAGATCTCCAGCAGCGACTACCCCCAATTCGCACCCAACCCCAACACCGGCCAGCCCTTCGGTCAGAGCGCCGACACCCAGATCGCGACCCAGACCATCCTGCACGACCCCGCCCACCCGTCCTCGGTGGTGCTGCCGATCATCCCCGCGGGCGGCAGCGAGTCCAGCGAATTCCCCATGGACACAACGAAATAGCAGGTGCTCGGCGAAGGCTCGGCCGGGGATGTTTCGCGCGGTGGCGGCGCGGTGCGTTCGCGCTCGCCCGGCCGGACCAGAAGACGCCGCAAGCCGCCGCACTCCCTCGACGTCGCGATCGGCCATGCCGGCCACCAGCCCGTCTCCACGCCGGAAGGTGCTGTTCAGCACCACTCCCGAAGGCGCCGAGCTGGCCCGGGCCGCGCGCGGTCAACGCAGCGCCTGGCTGGACGCCCAGCTCGCCGCGCTCAGCCCCGAGGATCAGGACACGATTGCCCGCGCGTGCACGCTGTTGGGCAGGATCGCCGCTTCCTAGGCCGGATGCCCGAAGCCGCTGCGGCCGAAGGCTGTTCGAGCTCGGTGCGAGCCGATCAGGTGGGGGAGACCGCCATGAGTGTGGCCTGCATGAGGGCGATCGGGCGCGACAGGTCGGCATCGGAGACGACCTCGGCGGTGCACACGGTGAGATTCCGTCCGGATCGCACCACGGTTGCCGTCGCCCGGAAATCCTGTCCCACAGCGGGACTCATGAGGTTGACCTTGAATTCCACGGTGAGGACGTCTCGATCGGGCGGCTGCAGGGACAGCGCGGCATAGCCGCAGGCCGAATCGGCGACCGTGGTGATGGCGCCCGCATGGACGAATCCGTTCTGCTGGCAGATGTCCCGGCTGAACGGCAGGTGCAGGACGACGCGGCCCGGGGCGAGGCTGCCGATGGTGATTCCCAGCGTCGTCAGCAGGGTCTGGCGGCCGATGCTCTCGCGCAGCCGCGCCTCCCCGGCGGTGCTCAGGGATTCCGTCACGTCCGTCATCTGCAAAGCTCCTCGTGCAGTCCGTCACTGACGATCTTGTGCTCAGGAGGCCTCGGTCGCAACGGGTTCGCTCCCGGCGGCCTCGCGCGCCGCGGCCTCCTCGGCCTGGCGGCCCCAGCGGCCCGACAGCCAGGCGCACACATAGAGCTGGATCTGGTGGAAGATCATGAGCGGCAGCACGATCAGCCCGACCGCGTGGCCCGCGAACAGCACCGTCGCCATCGGCAGCCCGCTGGCCAGGCTCTTCTTCGAACCGCAGAAGATCATCACGATGCGGTCGCCGCGGTTGAAGTGCAGCATCCTGCCGATCGTGGTCGTCAGCGCCAGCACGAAGGCCAGCACCGTGCTGCACACCACGACGACCGCGATCAGCGACAGCGGTGAGATGCCGCGCCAGATGTGCTCGACCATGCCGTCGCTGAACGCCGTGTACACCACCAGGTAGACCGACCCCCGGTCCACGGTCTTGGTGACGGTGGCGTGCTTCATCAGCGCCTGCATCCGGGTGCGCAGCAGTTGACCGGCCAGGAACGGCAGCAGCACCTGCACGACGATCGCCACGATGGAACTCATCGACACCGTGGCCTGGCCGGTCGTGTTCATCAGCAGCATCACCAGCAGCGGGGTGACGAACACGCCGATCAGATTGGACAGCGACGCGCTGACCACCGCGCCGGCCACATTGCCCTTGGCGATCGAGGTGAACGCGATCGAGGACTGCACCGTCGAGGGCAGCAGGCACAGGTACAGCACGCCGGTGTAGAGATCGTCGGTGAGCACCGAGGGCACCAGAATGCGCAGCGCCAGCCCGATCAGCGGGAACACCAAGAAGGTGACGGCGAGCACGATCGAGTGCAGCCGCCAGTGCCTGAGCCCGTCGAGCGCCTCGTGCGGCTTCAGCCTGGCGCCGTAGAGCAGGAACAGGATTCCGATCGCGATCTTGGTGGCCCAGTCCAGGACATGGGCGGCCTCGCCCCGCGCGGGCAGCACGGCGGCGATCACGACGCTGGCCAGGATGCCGAGCATGAAGCCGTCGATGCGGAGTTTGGCTAACAATTTCACAGGACAACGATACGATCCCGGTTACTGATCGCAAAAGACGTTGGATCCGATATATTCGAACGCGTATCGTGATCAATATGTTCGATCCGGACCAGCTGCGCACCTTCCTGGCCGTCGAGCGGGCGGGCGGCTTCACGGCCGCGGGGCGCATCCTGGGCCTGCGGCAATCCACCGTGAGCGGCCATATCGCCCGGCTCGAGCGGGCGGCGGGCCGGGAGCTGTTCCGCCGCGACACGCGGAATCTGGCCCTGACCGCCGACGGCGCGGCGATGGTCGGATTCGCCCGCGCCGTCCTCGACGCGCAGACGCAGGCCGAACGGTATTTCTCCGACTCGCGGCTGACCGGCCTGATCCGCCTCGGCGCCTCGGACGACGTGATGGGCCGCGAGCTGCCGGACGTGCTGCTGGAATTCCAGCGCAGCCATCCGGGCGTGGACCTCGAGCTGACCGTCGGGTTGAGCGAGAATCTCAAGACCCGCATGGCGGCCGGGGAGCTCGATCTGATGGTCGGCAAGCGGCGGCCGGGGGAGCGGCACGGGGAACTGCTGTGGCGCGACCGGCTGGTGTGGGCGGGGCGTTCGGGCGCAACGGGTTTCACCGATCCGGTGCCGCTGGTGACCTATCCGCCGCCGAGCATGACCCGTCAGGCCGCGCTCGAGGCCCTCGAACTGCATGGCCGCACCTGGCGCATCGCGTGCACCAGCGACAGCCAGCTCGGGTTGCGCGCGGCGGTGCTCGCGGGTCTGGGGGTGATCGTGCACGCCGAAAGCCTGCTTCCCGCCGGGCTTTTCGCCGTCGAGGACGAGCGGCTGCCCGAGGTGGGCCAGCTGGAATTCGTGCTGCTGCGCCGCCGCAGCCGGCTGTCCGAGCCCGAGCGCGCGCTGTGCGAGGCGATCACCGCGGGCGCGCGCCGGGCGCATCAGGGCCGGATGCGGCAGCTGGGGTGAGGACAGCCGGATTTCCTGTCGGTGCTGGTCGTTAGTCTGGTGACGTGGCAGATCCAGCGACGTACCGACCGGCGGCGGGCACCATCCCCGTCGAGCCCGGGGTGTACAAATTCCGGGATTCGTTCGGACAGGTCATCTACGTCGGCAAGGCCAAGAGCCTGCGCAGCCGGTTGAATTCATACTTCGCCGATATCGCCGCCCTGCATCCGCGCACCCGGCAGATGGTCACCACCGCCGCGTCCGTCGAGTGGACCGTGGTGTCCACCGAGGTGGAAGCCCTTCAGCTGGAATACAACTGGATCAAGGAATTCGATCCGCGCTTCAACGTCCGCTATCGCGACGACAAGACCTACCCCATGCTCGCGGTGAGCATGAACGAGGAGTATCCGCGGGTGTTCGTCTACCGTGGCGCGCGCAAGAAGGGCGTGCGGTACTTCGGGCCGTACGCGCACGCCTGGGCCATCCGGGAGACGGTCGATCTGCTGCTGCGGGTCTTCCCGATGCGCACCTGTTCCGCGGGAGTGTTCAAGCGGCACGGGCAGATCGGCCGCCCCTGCCTGCTCGGATATATCGACAAGTGCTCCGCGCCGTGCATCGACCGGGTCAGCGCCGCCGAGCACCGCCGCATCGCCGAGGACTTCTGCGACTTCCTGGCGGGCAAGACCGATCGCATGGTCCGCGATCTGGAACGCCGGATGCACGCCGCGGCAGAGGAATTGGACTTCGAGACCGCCGCACGCCTGCGCGACGACGTGCAGGCGCTGCGCCGCGCCCTGGAGAAGCAGGCCGTGGTGCTGGGCACCGGCACCGATGCCGACGTGGTCGCCTTCGCCACCGACGAGCTCGAAGCCGCGGTGCAGATCTTCCACGTGCGTGACGGCCGGGTGCGCGGTCAGCGTGGCTGGGTGGTGGACAAGTCCGGCGACGCGGTCGATCTGGTCGGCTCGGGATCGCCCGAATCGGCGCAGGCCGACGCCCCCGCCGGGAGCACAGCCGATCGCGCCGCGGAGACTTCGGATGCGGAGCGCAATGCCCAGGCGGCGGCGCTGGCCGCGGCCGCCGCAGCCGATGTCTCCATGCCGGATTCCGCTGCCGGACTGGATTCCGCCGCCGGGCGGGATTCCGGCGCGGGGCCGGATTCCAGCGCGGGCCGGGATTCCGAGGCGGCGGCGCCGGAATCCGCGGAGCGCGAACTTGCAGCGCTGGTCGAGCAGTTCCTCATGCAGTTCTACGGCGAGCAGGCCGCGTTCGCCGAGCAGTCCGACGCCGATACCTCGGCGGCCGTGGTGCCGCGGGAGGTGCTGGTTCCCGCCCTGCCCGGTGACGCGGAGCAGGTGCAGGCCTGGCTCACCGACCTGCGCGGCTCGGCCGTGCACCTGCGGGTGCCGCAGCGTGGGGACAAGAAGGCGCTGATGGAGACCGTGCAGCGCAATGCGGCCGAGGCGCTGGCCCAGCACAAGCTCAAGCGCGCGGGCGATCTGACCGCGAGATCGGCTGCGCTGCAAGGCATCCAGGAGGCGCTGGACCTGGACACCGCACCGCTGCGGATCGAATGCGTGGACATCAGCCATGTGCAGGGCACCGATGTGGTGGCCTCGCTGGTGGTGTTCGAAGACGGGCTCGCACGGAAGTCCGAGTACCGGCACTACGCGATCAAGGAGGCCGCCGGCGAGGGCCGCTCCGACGACGTGGGCAGCATCGCCGAGGTGACCCGCCGCCGGTTCCAGCGACTGCGCCGCGACCAGGAGATCGCCGAGGCGGAGGACAATCCGACTCCGGGCATCGACCCGAAGACGGGCAAGCCCCGCAAGTTCTCCTATCCGCCCAATCTGTACGTCGTCGACGGCGGCGCGCCGCAGGTCGCGGCGGCCGCGGAGGTCCTGGACGAGCTGGGCATCACCGACGTCGCGGTCATCGGGTTGGCCAAACGCCTCGAGGAGGTGTGGGTGCCCGGCGAGCCGGACCCGGTGATCATGCCGCGCAACAGCGAGTCGCTTTACCTGTTGCAGCGGGTTCGTGACGAGGCGCATCGCTTCGCGATCACCTTCCATCGCAGCAAGCGCTCCCGCCGGATGACCGCCTCAGCGCTGGACTCCGTGCCCGGCCTGGGAGAGACGCGGCGCACCGCGCTGGTCACGCACTTCGGGTCGGTCGCCCGACTCGAACAGGCTACGGTGGAAGAGATCACGGCCGTCCCGGGGATCGGGGTGGCGACGGCGAAGGCGGTGCTCGCGGCCCTGCGCGGCGAGTGAGCTGGTGCGCCCGCATGAATCCGATGTGGCACGGTTACGTCTCGGTGTCGGCCGCCCTGCGTGTCCGGCACCGAGCAGTCCCGAAGGGCAGGATGATCGCATGACAGTCAGCAACGGATCCGGTAGGACATGACCAGCGTGGAATCGAACGGCAGCGGGGCCGATGCGCTTGCGACCCGGCGCGTCGAGGTGGTCATCGTCACGGGGCTCTCGGGTGCGGGCCGCGGCACGGCCGCCCGGGTGCTCGAGGATCTCGGCTGGTACGTCCTGGACAATCTGCCGCCCGAGATGATCGAGCGGATGATCGAGCTGGGCGTCTCCGCCGATCCGCCGATCCGGCAGCTGGCTCTGGTGATGGATGTGCGCAGCCGCTTCTTCACCGGCAACCTCTCGGCGGTCGCCGATCAGTTGCGGGCCGCGGGAGTGCGCACTCGGATCCTGTTCCTCGAGGCATCCGACGACGTGCTGATTCGCCGCTTCGGATTCGCGCGCCGTCGCCACCCGCTGCAGAGCGAGAGCGCCGACGGCACCCTCTCGGCCGGCATCGCGGCCGAGCGCTCCCGGCTCGACTCGGTGAAAACCGCGGCCGACCTGGTGATCGATACCACCGCGCTGTCGGTGCACCAGCTGCATCGCAAGCTGGAGGAGGCCTACGGCGGCGGCGCGCCGGCCGCGCTGCAGGTCACAATCCAGTCGTTCGGTTTCAAGTACGGAGTTCCACTCGACGCCGATATGGTGTTGGATTTGCGTTTCCTGCCCAACCCACATTGGGTACCGCAATTACGTGAGCACACGGGACAGGACGCGGTGGTCAGCGAGTACGTGCTGTCCCGGCCGGGCGCGCAGGACTATCTGCGGACCTGCCGCCACCTGATAGATCTGACGACCGACGGGTACCGCCAAGAGGGGAAGCGTTACATGACCGTGGCAGTGGGCTGCACGGGCGGTAAGCACCGCAGCGTGGCAGTGGCAGAGGCGCTGGGAGAGGCATTGGGAGAAGCGGGCGACGAGGTCGGTGTCGTTCGCGTGGTGCACCGGGATCTGGGGCGCGAATGAGTGCGGACGGGCAGGGTCCGGCACTGGTCGCCCTGGGCGGCGGGCACGGGCTCTATGCGACGCTGACCGCGGCGCGCCGGCTCACCTCGAATATCGCGGCGGTGGTGACGGTGGCCGACGACGGTGGCTCGTCCGGGCGGCTGCGTGCCGAGCTGGGCATGCTGCCGCCGGGCGATCTGCGGATGGCGCTGGCGGCGCTGGCGCAGGAGACCGACGGGCTGTGGGCCCGTGCGATGCAGCACCGCTTCGGCGGCACGGGCGCCCTGGCCGGGCATTCGGCGGGTAATCTCATCCTGGCCGCGCTGACCGAGGTGATCGGCGATCCGGTGGCCGCGCTGGACGCGGCGGGCGAGATGCTGCACTGCACCGGGCGGGTGCTGCCGATGTCCCCGGCCGCGCTGACCATCGAGGCCGACGTCTCGGGCCTGGAGGCCGATCCCCGGGTGAGCCGGTGCATCCGCGGGCAGGTGGCCGTCGCGACCACGCCGGGCAAGGTGCGCCGGGTGCGCCTGATACCGCAGGATCCGCCCGCGAGCCCGGAGGCGACCTCGGCCATCGAACACGCCGACGTCGTGGTGCTGGGCCCCGGATCGTGGTTCACCAGCGTGATTCCGCACGTGCTGGTGCCGGGTCTGCACGAGGCGCTGGTGCACACCCGTGCCCGAAAAATCCTGGTGCTCAACCTGGCCGCCGAGCCCGGGGAGACGGCCGGATTCTCCGCCGAGCGTCACTTGCATGTATTGTCCCAGCACGCACCGGATTTCGCGGTGGACCACGTGGTGGTGGATTCGGGGTCGGTACCCGAGGGTAGGGAACGCGAACATGTAGCAAGAGCTGCCGAACAGCTGCGTGCGCGAGTAACCTTCGCTGATGTTGCCGAGGCTGGAACGGACCGGCACCACCCCGGAAAGCTAGCCGCCGCACTGGATCAGATGATCCGGCTGCCACGGCCGGAATCAGCAGGACTTCGAGTCGAAGGACGGCACATGGGCCAGGATGTGCGGTCCGCGTTGGGTGGAAAGGAGCGGGTCTCGTGGCGATGACAGCCGAGGTGAAGGACGAGTTGAGCCGTCTGTCCGTCTCGCAGGTCTCATCTCGCAAGGCGGAACTGTCGGCGCTACTCCGGTTCGCGGGCGGTCTGCACATCGTCGGTGGCCGGGTGATCGTCGAGGCCGAGGTGGACATGGGTTCCATCGCGCGCCGCCTCCGCCGGGAGATATTCGAGCTGTACGGCTACGGCTCCGACGTGCATGTGCTGGGCGCCGGCGGGTTGCGCAAGACCTCGCGGTACGTGGTGCGGGTGTCCAAGGAGGGCGAGGCGCTGGCGCGCCAGACCGGCCTGCTGGACGTGCGCGGGCGCCCCGTGCGCGGCCTGCCCGCCCAGGTCGTCGGAGGCAGCATCGCCGATGCCGAGGCGGCGTGGCGCGGCGCCTTCCTCGCGCATGGCTCGCTCACCGAGCCGGGCCGCTCCTCCGCGCTCGAGGTCAGCTGCCCGGGCCCCGAGGCCGCGCTGGCCCTGGTCGGTGCGGCCCGGCGGATGGGTATCTCCGCCAAGGCTCGCGAGGTACGCGGCACCGACCGCGTGGTGGTTCGCGACGGCGAGGCAATCGGCGCGCTGCTCACCCGGATGGGCGCCCAGGACACGCGGCTGACCTGGGAGGAGCGGCGGATGCGCCGCGAGGTCCGGGCCACGGCCAACCGGCTGGCCAATTTCGACGATGCCAACCTGCGCCGTTCCGCGCGCGCCGCGGTCGCCGCGGCCGCCCGGGTCGAGCGCGCGCTGGAGATCCTGGGCGACGACGTGCCCGATCATCTGGCCGCCGCGGGCAAGCTGCGGGTGGAGCATCGGCAGGCCTCGCTCGAGGAGCTGGGGCAGCTCGCCGATCCGCCGATGACCAAAGACGCTGTCGCGGGTCGCATCCGCCGCCTGCTGTCGATGGCGGACCGGCGGGCCAAGGAGCTGGGTATCCCCGACACCGAATCCGCGGTCACCGCCGAACTGCTCGAGGACGCGTGAGGTCGCGGGTGGCACTTGGCGTCAGCCCCCGCTGACGCGAGCCGCTCGTCCCGATCCGGTCGACCCGGCAATCGCCGCAGCACGAGTTTCCGCGCTGCGGCGATTGCACGTCCGGCCACTCGGGCGGCGATCGGGAGAATGCGACCGACCGGTAGGTGCGGCGTGAATTGCCTTGCGCCACGGTAACTTTGGTGTGGCGTGCGGCGCCCGATTCGGGTAGTTTGTGGCGATAGATCATGTTGTACCCCTGGGGCGACGGGGTTGCGCCCGAGGATCTGCTGGGCTGCGCGCAGGCGGGATGGTACCCAACGGACCTCACCGCGACCAGGGGCCTGTCTGTGACGTAATGGCAGGGCATTAGGGTGGACTGGCAACGGAAAATGAATCCGCGGGAAAGCTGAGGAGCGATAACGTGACTGTCCGGGTAGGGATCAACGGCTTCGGCCGTATCGGACGTAACTTCTTCAGGGCGGTCGAGGCGCAGAAGGCGCTCGGCACCACGGACATCGAGATCGTGGCGGTGAACGATCTCACCGACAATGCCACGCTGGCGACCCTGCTCAAGTACGACTCGGTCTTGGGTCGCCTGCCCCAGGATGTCTCGCTCGACGGCGACGACACCATCGTGGTCGGCGATCAGCGCATCAAGGCGCTGGCGATCAAGGAGGGCCCGTCGGCGCTGCCGTGGGGCGACCTGGGCGTGGATGTGGTCGTGGAATCGACCGGCATCTTCACCGATGGCGCCAAGGCGAAGGGCCACCTCGCCGCCGGCGCCAAGAAGGTGATCATCTCCGCGCCCGCCAAGGACGAGGACATCACCATCGTGATGGGCGTCAACGACGACAAGTACGACGGCAGCCAGAACATCATCTCCAATGCCTCGTGCACCACGAACTGCCTGGGCCCGCTGGCCAAGGTCCTCAACGACGAGTTCGGCATCGTCAAGGGCCTGATGACCACGATCCACGCGTACACCCAGGACCAGAACCTCCAGGACGGCCCGCACAAGGATCTGCGCCGTGCGCGCGCCGCCGCGCTGAACATCGTGCCGACCGGCACCGGCGCCGCCAAGGCCATCGGCCTGGTGCTGCCCGAGCTGAACGGCAAGCTGGACGGCTACTCGCTGCGCGTCCCGGTCCCCACCGGCTCGATCACCGACCTGACCGCGGACCTGGCCAAGAAGGCGACGGTCGAGGAGATCAACGCGGCGTTCAAGGCCGCCGCCGAGGGCCCGCTGAAGGGCATCCTGAAGTACAACGTCGACCCGATCGTGTCCAGCGACATCGTCACCGACCCGCACTCGTCGATCTTCGACGCCCCGCTGACCAAGGTCATCGACGATCAGGTGAAGGTCTACTCCTGGTACGACAACGAGTGGGGCTACTCCAACCGCCTTGCCGATCTCATCGGCCTCGTCGGCAAGTCGCTCTAATCGGCATGACGGTTAAGACACTTCAGGATCTCCTGAACGAGGGTGTCGAGGGTCGGGGCGTGCTGGTGCGCTCCGACCTGAACGTCCCCCTGGACAACGGCGTCATCACCGACCCGGGCCGTATCATCGCCTCGGCGCCGACGATCAAGGCGCTGGCCGAGGCCGGCGCCAAGGTGGTCGTGACCGCGCATCTGGGCCGCCCCAAGGGCGAGCCGGATCCGGCGCTGTCGCTGGCGCCGGTCGCCGCCAGGCTCGCCGAGGAGCTGGGCCGCAACGTCCAGCTCGCCGGCGACGTGGTCGGCCAGGACGCGCTGGCACGGTCGGAGGGCCTGACCGACGGCGACGTGATGCTGCTCGAGAACATCCGCTTCGATCCCCGCGAGACCAGCAAGGACGACGCCGAGCGCGCAAAGCTGGCCCGCGCGCTGGTCGAACTGGTCGGCGACGACGGCGCGTTCGTCTCCGACGGCTTCGGCGTGGTGCATCGCAAGCAGGCCTCGGTCTACGACGTGGCCGAGGTGCTGCCGCACTATGCGGGCACCCTGGTCGCGGCCGAGGTCGAGGTGCTGCGCAAGCTCACCACCGCCACCGAGCGGCCGTACGCGGTCGTGCTCGGCGGCTCGAAGGTCTCGGACAAGCTGGCCGTCATCGAGGCGCTGGCGCCGAAGGTCGACACGCTGGTCATCGGCGGCGGTATGTGCTTCACCTTCCTTGCCGCGCAGGGCCTTCCGGTGGGCACGTCGCTGCTGCAGCCGGAGATGGTGGCCACCTGCCAGGATCTGCTGGACCGCTTCGCCGACGTGATCCACCTGCCGGTGGACATCGTTGCGGCGTCCGGGTTCTCGGCCGATGCGGATTCGAAGATCGTGCCCGCGAACGAGATTCCGGACGGCTGGATGGGCCTGGACATCGGCCCGAAGTCGGTGCGGCGCTTCGCGGCGCTGCTCACCGAGGCGAAGACGGTGTTCTGGAATGGCCCGATGGGCGTGTTCGAGTTCGAGAACTTCGCCGCGGGTACCCGGGGCGTCGCGGAGGCGATCGTGACCGCGACCGGCAAGGGCGCGTTCACCGTGGTCGGCGGCGGCGATTCGGCCGCGGCGGTCCGCACGCTGGGCCTGCCCGAAAACGGTTTCTCGCACATCTCCACCGGCGGCGGCGCGTCGCTGGAATACCTGGAGGGCAAGGAACTTCCGGGCATCGCGGTACTGGAGGACTGAGCCGTGGCACGTAAACCGCTCATCGCGGGCAACTGGAAGATGAACCTCAATCACCTCGAGGCCATCGCCCTGGTGCAGAAGATCGCGTTCGCGCTGCCGGACAAGTACTTCGACAAGGTCGACGTCACGGTGATCCCGCCCTTCGTGGACCTGCGCAGCGTGCAGACCCTCATCGAGGGCGATCGGCTGCTGGTCACCTTCGGCGCGCAGGACGTCTCGGTGCACGAGTCGGGTGCGTACACCGGCGAGATCAGCGCCTCGATGCTGGCCAAGCTGGGCTGCACCTTCGTCGTGGTGGGGCATTCGGAGCGGCGGCAGTACCACAATGAGGACGACGCGACCGTGCTGGCCAAGGCCAAGCAGGCGCTGAAGCACGGCCTCACCCCGATCGTCTGCATCGGGGAGGGGCTGGGCGTGCGCGAGGCCGGCGAGCACGTGCCCTACTGCCTCGAGCAGCTGCGCGGATCGCTCAAGGGCCTGACGGCGGAGGAAATCTCGAAGGTCGTCATCGCCTACGAGCCGGTCTGGGCGATCGGCACGGGCCGCGTGGCCACCCCGGCCGACGCGCAGGAGGTGTGCGGCGTCATCCGCGGCGAGCTCATCGAGCTGGCCGGGGCGGAGGTCGCCGCGGGCGTGCGCGTGCTCTACGGCGGCTCGGTGAACGCCAAGAACGTCGGCGAGCTGGTCGCGCAGACCGATATCGACGGCGCCCTGGTCGGCGGTGCGTCCCTCAAGGGCGACGAATTCGCCACGCTGTCGGCGATCGCCGCGGGCGGCCCGCTGCCGTAAGCGGCTGTCCCGCAAGAGAAGTCGGTCCCGGTCGCACTGCGCGACCGGGATCGATCTCGTTGTCCGGCGGCGCGGGCCTCAGCGCGGTGCGGCTTGGCGCAGGGCCTGGGTGGCCTCCTTGCCCTGCTCGATGTTCCGCGAGGAGCAGCACAGCAGATCCACACCCGCACGGTCCGCGCTGGTGGCCCGATTTCCGGTGGATCCGTACGAGCCGAGGGCTCCCGCCTCGAGGGCATCGCTGATGATCAGCCCCCGGAAACCGAGTCGCTGGCGCAGGTGATTCTGCAGGATGATCGTCGACATGCCCGCCGGGTTGGCCGGATCCAAGGCGGGATACTTTGCCCAGGACGGCATGACCAGGGCGATACCGGCCTGGATGGCCCGCTGATACGGGAACATGTCCACGCTTGTCAGCTCGTTCGCGGGCCGATCGATCGTCACCGGGACCTCATCGGTATTCGCATTCGTCCCCGCCGCGCCCAGACCCGGAAAATGCTTGGCGCACGCCGACACCTTGCTGCCCTGCAGGGTGCTGATGTACGAGCCGGCACACGTCGCCACCACGGACGGATTGTTCGAGAAGCTGCGCCCGTAGTGGTCCGTGAAGTCCCCGGGAGTGCGGTAGACGTCGACGACCGGCGCGAGGTTGGTGTTCATCCCGGCCGCGGTGAGCACCCGCGCGGCCGTCGCCGCCTGATCGCGGGCCGCGGCCGACACGTCGGCGCTGGCACCGACCTGCTTGGCGGATTGCGCGGGACCACCGGGCAGGCGATTGACCTGGCCGCCCTCCTGGTCGACGGTGAGGATCAGCGGAGTCGGGGACGCTTTGCGGAACTCGGCGGCGACCCCGGCGATCTGCTGCACCGACGAAATATTGTCCGCGAAGAAGATCACGCCGCCGATCTGGCCCTTCGATGCGAGCGTCAGCAGTTCCGCCGGCGGTTGAGCGCCCGCGTACGAGTAGATGACGCGTCGTTCCGGGGGCAGCGCGCTCGCGTTCGCGGTGGCCATCGAGAGCGCGGTGACACCGAGTGCGGCGGCGGATGCGGACGTGATGAATCCGCGTCGGGTAATCGTTCGCATTACTGTCATGATATCCGCCCGACCCCGGCGAGCATCGAGACCGCCTCGGGGCGGGGGTGGGCGCGCCAGGTTTCCGGGCGCCAGGTCATCACGGAGGTCACCCCCGGCGGCACCAGTTCCAGTCCGTCGAAGAAGCGGGAGAACTCGGCCGTCGATCGCAGCTGGAAAGGAATTCCGCTGCGCTCGTTGGCCTCTCGGGTCTCGGTCAGATCCTCCTGGGTGAGGTGGTCGTTGGTCGCGTGGGTCATGACGAGGTAGCTGCCCGGAGCCAGCGCGCTGCACAACCGCCGCACCAGCTCGTGGGGACGATCGTCGTCGGTGAAGAAATGCATGATCGCCACCAGCATGAGCGCCACCGGCTTGCTCAGATCCAGGGTGGCCAGCAGGTCGGGATGGGACAGGATCTTCTCGGGGTCGCGGGCGTCGGCGTCGAGGTAGGCGGTGGCGCCCTCGGGGGCGCTGTCCAGGAGGGACCGGGCGTGGATCAGCACGATCGGGTCGTTGTCCACGTAGACGATGCGCGATTCGGGCGCGATGCCCTGCGCGATCTCGTGCACATTGCCCGCCGTGGGCAGTCCCGCGCCGATGTCGAGGAACTGCCGGATGCCGGCCTCCTCGGTCAGATGGGTCACCGCTCGGCGCAGGAACTTGCGGTTCTCCAGGGCCGCGAAGCGGATCGTCGGGAACGCCTCGGCGACCAACTCGGCCGATTCCCGGTCGGCCTCGTAGTTGTTCTCGCCACCCAGCCAGTAGTCGTAGCGACGCGCCGGATGCGGAGTAGTGACATCGATACCGTCCGGTGCGAATTCAGAGCCCACGACGTCCTCTTTCCTGTCGACTACTGTGATCATGTCAGCTCGGCTAGTGAACCGGTACACCCGGAAGGCTTCGTCATGCAGTTGCAGTACAGCCCATACGATTTCGACGTTCACAGTGACCCGTATCCGTACTACGAGCGGCTGCGTGAGCAGGCGCCGGTGTTCCGGAACGAGACGGACGACTTCTGGGCGTTGTCCCGGCACGGCGACGTGCTGGCCGCATTGCGGGATTCCGAGCGGTTCTCCAGCGCGAACGGGATGCGGATGGAGCCGGCGTTCTGGGGGCCGCAGGCGGAGCGGTTCTTCTCCTTCGTCGCGATGGATCCGCCCAAGCACACCCGGCTGCGCGGGCTGGTGATGCGGGCGTTCACCCAGCATCGGGTGCAGTCGCTCGAGCCGCGGCTGCGCGAGATCGCCCGCGGGCTGCTGGAACCGCTGCTCGAGCGCGGCAGCTTCGACCTGATGTCCGAATTCGCCGGGCCGTTTCCGACGGAGGTGATCTCCGAACTCGTGGGCGTGCCGCAGGCCGATCGCGATATGGTCCGCAAGCTCGGCATGGAGATTATGTACACCGAGGACGAGTCGACCGACCTACGGCCCGAGGCCATGCAGGCGGTCGGCGCGCTGGTGGGCTACTACACCGAGCTCACCATCGAGCGGGCACAGCGCCGCGGCGACGATCTGCTGTCAGGGCTGCTGGACGCCGCCGACGGTGGCGACCGGCTCACCCCCGAGGAGATCGTCGGCGTGTTGATCCTGCTGGTCGGCGCGGGCATCGAGACCGCGATGCTGACGCTGGGCAACGTGTGGCACGCCGCATGGCGGCATCCCGACCAGCGCCGCCTCGCGCTGGGGCCGGGGCCGGCGGACGCGCGCATCGAAGACTGGATCAACGAGGCCATGCGCTGGGACCCCACGGGCCAGACGATGCTGCGCACCACCACCGCCCCGACCGAGCTGCACGGCGTCGAGATTCCCGCCGGCGCGCGCATTCTGCTGGTCACCGGTTCGGCCAACCGCGACCCGGAGGTGTTCGCCCGTCCCGAGATGTTCGATCTGGACCGCGACACCGCCGACACCCTGGTCTTCGGCAGCGGCCGCCACCACTGCCTCGGCGCCAACCTGGGCCTGCTCGAGCTGCGCATCGCGCTGCAGGAGATCGTCTCGCGCACAGCCGATTTCGAGGTGGATGAGGCCGGGCTGCGCCGCATCCACTCCTCCAACAATCGCGGGTTCGCCGCACTCCCCACCACTCTCGTTCCGCGCTGAGGAAGTAGCCGACGCCGTCGGGAGCGACATATCGGCGCACAGCCCTCGAATGGAGGCCGAGTGGACCGACGACGAACCGATTCGGTCCTTCCTGGGGGCCACATACGACGCCAGCTGAGTGCTTACGTCACGACAAGTTTGGTGGCGGCGGTCTCGATGGTGTTGTCGTCCAACAGGACCGCGGCTGTGGCCGGGCTCGGCGGGACGACGCTGTCCTCGCACGCCACTGCCCCGGTGACCGGTGCGACCTCACATGGCGACTAGTTTGGTGGCCGCCGTCTCGATGGTGTTGTCGTCCAACAGAACTGCCGCCGTGGCCGGGCCCAGGGGGACGAAGCTGTCCTCGCTGGTGACGCGTGCGATCGCGCCGGTGAAGCCGCCGTCGAGCAGGGCGGCGCAGACCGGCTCGGAGACACCGCCGGTGCGGCGGGTCTCGTCGGCGATGAGCACGCGGCCGGTGGCGCGGGCGTGGCGGAGCAGGTCCTCGACCGGGAGCGGGGCGAGCCAGCGCAGGTCGAGCACCCTGGCGTGAATTCCTCGCTCGGACAGGCGATGTGCGGCGCGCAGGCTCATCAGGACGCCGTTGGCGAAGGTGACGATCGTGAGATCGGTTCCGTCGCCGTAGATTCGGGCGCGGCCGAGGTCGGCTGGTTCGGCGGTGGGGGTCGCGAGCCAGCCCTCGTCGCCGAGGGCATGCAGGTCGCGGGTGTGGTACAGCGCGATCGGCTCGAGGTAGAGGCACACTCGCCCGTCCACCCGGGCGGCGGAGACGCAGGTGCGCAGCATGCCCGCGGCGTCGTCGGCCCGGGCGGGGGAAGCGATCACCACGCCAGGGATATCCCGCACCGCGGCAACGGAATTGTCGTTGTGGAAGTGGCCGCCGAAGCCGCGCTGATAGGCGTACGACGCGATGCGGACCACCATCGGATTGCGGTACTGCCCGTCGGAGAAGAACGGCAGGGTCGCGGCCTCGCCCCGGATCTGATCCAGCGCGTTGTGGACGTAGGCGAGATACTGGATCTCGGGAATCGGCACGAATCCGGCCAGCGCGGCCCCCAGCGCGGTGCCGAGCACGCTCTGCTCGTCGAGCAGCGTATCGAACACCCGCCGCGCCCCGAACGCGCGCTGTAATCCCTTGGTGACCCCGTACACCCCGCCCTTGCGCCCGACGTCCTCACCGAACACCAGCACGTCCCCGTCCCGCTCGAGCAACTGGCCGAGGGTGTGATTGATGGCCTGCCCCAGCGTCATTCGCGGTGCCGCGGCCGAGTCTCGCATCGCTGATTCGGGTGATTTGTCAGCGGGGACCACCTCGGCGGCAGGTTGGTCGCCGGATCCCTCGCGGTGCGCGGAATTCAGGTCGGCGGGATCCAGGCGGCGGGTGTCTAAGATGCCGGTTTCGGTCGGCGGGGCCGGGTGGGGGAGTGGCCGAGTGCGCAGGGCGTCGGCCCGGATTCGGTCCGGATGGTGCGGCGCGAGGGTGGCGGTGACCGCGGCGGCCGTGGTGAGCTTCGGTTCGCGCTGGACCTGTTCGGCGATCTCGGCGACCTCGGCGGCAACGGCGTCATAGCGGGCGATGACCTCTGGCCCGGTCGCCGCGCCCGCGGCGACCAGAAGGCGGCCGGTGGCGGTCACCGGGTCGCGGCGCAGGTCCTCGTCGATGTCGGCGGCGCGGCGGTAGGCCGATTCCACATCGGATCCGGCGTGGCCCAGCAGGCGGGTCGTGCGCAGCCGCAGGAACGCCGGGAGGCGGTTCTCCCGCACCCAGCGCGCGGCGGCATCGCAGACGCTCAGTGTCTCCAGGAGATCGGTGCCGTCGACCTCGAAATACCGGAGCCCGGGCCGCGATCCGTAGGCCTGCTGGATCCAGTCCGGGGGTGTGCGGACACTGATGCCGATCCCGTTGTCCTCGCAGACGAACAGCACCGGCATCGGCACCTGCTGGTGCGCGGTGTGCACGGCGGTATTGATCGCCCCGACGGCGGTGGAATGGTTGGCCGAGGCATCCCCGAAGGTGCACAGGATCACCGAATCCGATGGCCAGGCGGTGAATCGGCCCAGTCGGGTGGCCCGGTCCAGCGCGAATGCCAGCCCGACCGCGCGGGGGAGATGGGAGGCGATCGTGGAGGTCTGAGGGATGACGGCGGCGGGCGCGCTGCCGAAAACCTTGTGGCGCCCACCGGATATCGGATCGGTGGCCGCGGCGACCACACCGAGCAGCACGTCGCGAATCGGATCCAGCCCGGGCACCCGGCGGCAGCGGCGCACGAAGAAGGCACCCGAACGATAGTGCAGCAGTGCGGGATCGGTGGGCGCCAGCACCTCGGCCAGCGCGACATTGCCTTCGTGCCCGGACGATCCGATGCTGTAGTACCCCTGCCCGGCCGCGGTGAGCCGCCGTGCGGCCAGATCCAGATGCCGGCTGGCGACCTGCGCGTCGAACAACTCCAGCACGTCGGCGGCGGAATATCGGCTACCGGGCACCACGGGCTCGGTTGCGGCGCGGGCGGATCCGGGGCGGATGGCGGACACAGCGGCGCGGAACCGCCGATCGAGTTCAGCTTCCCGTTCGTTGATCACGTGTCCATGCTGCCTCTCGCCGCGGCTCCGGGTGGGCGTTTCTGCCGCGCGCTCGAGCGGGCCCGGCGCCTCCCGGTGTTCCGGTTCGAGGTTGGCGCGGGCGGTTGTATCCGGGTGCGCTCGATCCGCGTGGCTGAGCGCGGCCGCGGCTCACTCCGCGCGGAGTACGAGTCCGGTGTTGTTCGACGAATTACGGATGGTGAGGGTGTCCGAATCGACCGTGGCCTCGGTCGCGCCGTTCAGGGCCTCGAGGACTTGCCGTTCGACGTCCATGACGTCCGGCGCGCACACCATCCGGGTCGTGCCCAGTTGGAATGTCACCTGTGAACCGTCGATCTGGGCGGTGCCGGTCATCCGGTTGCAGCCCGCGCTGCCGAAGACCTGGCCGTCGGGGGCGATCGTGAGAGTCGGGAGCGCGGTCTCGAGGGTCTGTGAGCGGACCTGGCCGCTCGGGCGCAGCAAGGTCGTCACCACCCAGGTAGTGCGGGTGAGCGGGAGATCTGGCCGCAGGACCTGCTTGTCCGTCAGCGTCACTCTGGTGCCGTTGCCCGAGAGGGTCAGGGTGCTGCCGCTGAGCTTCCAGGTCGGTGCGGATTGCAGCAGCCCGGTCTGCCAGGCATCCGCGCCGGACTTGGCGGCTGCGCAGGCCATCATCGTGCTCGCCATTCCCGACACCCGGAGCACGGAGCCGTCGAACGAGACGGGGCCGGTGCTGGTGTTGCAGCCGGAATCGGCGGATACCCGCCCGTCGGCGAAGGTGAGCGTGAGTGGCCCACCGCCGGGAATCTGGGTGCCGGTGACGGCGGTGGAGATGTAGGTGTGTCCCATCGGCGTCGGCCCGGGCCCCGTGGTCGCCCGGCCGGAGCAGGCGGCGGCCAGTCCGGCGGCGACCAGTACGGGGACCAATCGCAGCAGTGCGGGCATGCGAGCGATGGTACCGGTGCTCATCGTTGCGGCCGGGTAGCCGAGCCCGGGCGATTTCGGCCCCGTCGAGGGAGTCCCGACCGGTGGACCGCGGGTCGCCGCCCGGTTGGCGGACGCGCACGATCACCTGATGCGAGCTTTGCGCCAGGTAACGCATAAACTATCGGACATGCGCATGTTCCTGGATATCCTCCTGGTGATCACCAGCCTGCTGCTGGTGCTGCTGGTGCTGTTGCACCGGGCGAAGGGCGGAGGCCTGTCCAGCCTGTTCGGCGGCGGCGTGCAGTCCAGCCTGTCCGGATCGACCGTCGTGGAGAAGAACCTTGACCGCATCACCATCTTCACCGGCCTGGTCTGGGTCATCGCGATCCTCGGCATTGGCCTGGAGATCAAGTTCGGCTAGCGGGTCCGCGACACTACGAGGGTTCGCCGTTGGGCGGGCCCTCTCTCAATGTGTACCGGTTGCCGCGAGATCCGGCCGCGGCATGGAGTCCGCGGCCTTGATGGTCCGGAACCACACGGCGAATCCCCACACCACAAAGCCCGCGTAGGCGAGGTAGAGGGTGGCCGAGGGGTAATAGCCCGCCTTCAGCAGCAGCGGCACCCCCACCAGGTCGACCGCGATCCAGATCACCCAGAACTCCGCCAGCCCGCGCGCCATGCCGTAGGTTGCCAGCACCGATCCGGTGAAGATCCACGATTCGGACCACGGCCCGTACGAGCCGATCAGGGCGAACAGCTTTGCGAACCCGAGGGTGCCCACCGCCATCGCGACGACCAGCACCCAGCGCTCCCGGGTCGTGGCCCAGCGCGGGACCACGCCCCGATGCTCGAGCCCGGATTCGGTCCGCGCGTGCCGGTACCACCCCCACCAGCCATACGCGCTGACCGCGATGAACATCAGCTGCCGACCGGCCTGACCCGCCATGTTCAGGTGCTGCGGGGTGTGGAAGATGCCCCCGACGAAGACCGTGAACAGCAGCGCGTTGCCCACGATCCCGATCGGCCACGCCCAGACCCGCCGCCGCATGCCGCCGACCGCGGAGCCGACGCCGAATACATTGCCGATGATCTCGCGCCACAGGATCTGCGAATGCGCGATGGTCAGCTTGGCGTCGAGCAGCGCGAAGACAGGATTCACCTCAGCTGTAACCGTAGCCATTGGGACGAGCATTCCCTATTGGGCTGCCTCTCCTGCTGGACCGGCGCTCTCACCGCGGCGGCAGTAGCCGTCTCACATCTCGCCGGCCTGAGTCTTCATGAAGGAGGCGAGCACGCTGAAGTTGTGCTCCTTGCACCACTCCTCACGGTTGCCGATCACATAGAACCTTCGCTTCGCGCGGGACACCGCGACATTGAGCAGATTCGGCTTGGCCGCGGCCCACTGGCGGGCGCCACCCTTGTGCGGTGGGGTTCCCAGGACGAGGATGACGACATCGGATTCCTGTCCCTGCACGGTATGGACGGTGCCGACGTTGTCGTTGGCGAAAGAGTGGCCGATGGTTTGCCGGGCAACGGTTTTCGCGCCTCGCACCACGTCGCGAAACGGGCTGATCACCCGAATGCTGTTGGCGGGCAGTCCCATACCGTTGCGGAGCATATCGAGTAGATGGTGCAGTTGCCGTCCCTCTGCGTGGACCCAGTTGCCGTCGGCATCGTTGGACCTGATGTCGAACCAGATGTCGTCATCGACGAACGGCTGACGGTCGGGCGTACCGAAGACCATGAGGTCGCCCCCGTACGCGATGCGGTTCGAGACCTCGAACATCGGCCGGTCGCACCGGCGATGCACGCGCAGTGGCGCGCCGACCCAGAACCGGCCGTCGCCTTCGGGCTCGGCGAGCATCGTGCCGAAGCGGGCCAGCCGATCGGACACCCGCTGCACGGACGTCGAGTCCGGCAGCCACTGGTGATCCACGCGATGGTGCTCGAGCAGCGCCCGCTGGGCACTGACCGGAAGCGTGACGACGGGCTCGAGCTGTTGGGGGTCCCCGACAATGACCGCGCGGCGGGTTCGCCAGAGCCCTCCGACCGCCTGCTGCGGTGTGGCCTGGCCCGCCTCGTCGATGAACAACCACCCCAAGGACTCCGAGGTCAGATCGGCAAACAGCCGCGGGAGCGATGCGAATGTCGTGGAAACCATCGGGACGACGAGAAACAGCGCCTGCCACGCCGCGAGGACAACCTCGGTCGCGGGAGTGTTGCGAACCTTGTTGCCGATCAACGTCATTGCCGCACCCAGATTGCTGCGCAGTGGGCCGGCCGCATTGAGGGCGAACGCCTTGTGCAGGGTGAGCGCCTGGAGGAAGAGTTTCTGCCTGGCCGCGGTGAATTCCTCGTCGGACCAGGCGTTGAGCAACTGGAAGCGGTCCTCGTCGGCGATCGCTTCCCCGAAAGGGACTGTGGTCGGCCAGTTCTCGCGTGCTTCGTCGATCAGATCGGCATGACGGCGTGCGTCGGCCACTGCGGCCCGATGGTCCTGCACGCAGCGGCGGCCGGTCTCGGCGGCGGTGCTCCAGCCCGCGGTGCATCGGGCAACCTCCGCCTCGCAGAGGCTCAGCTTCTCCCTGGCGGCGCTGTGTGTGTCGGCGAGTTCTTCGCTGCGCCTGCTCCACGTCCGTCCGGCCCGGAACAGCGTGGACAGCAAGATCCAGAATCCGGGACGGCTCTGATTATGTAACGAGATGTCGTCCGTGCACTGCTCCAGCGCGTGGGAGGCGGCGTCGCGGGTGTCCGTCGCGATCCGATGCTGTTCGCGCCATCGGCTGTGTTCGATGTCGGCCGCGTCGATGGCGCTCTGCGCCTCGCGAATCGCGGCCTCCAACCGGGGGAGCTCCGCGACAGCGTCCGCGACGACCTGCCGTTCGGCCGCGAGGCGGTGTACCTCGGCGCGGGCGTCCCTGAATTCACGGACCGCCGTCGCCCAGTCCGGCGGTGCGTCGACTCCGTTCGCTGCACGTTGCAGGACACGCAGCATTCCCTCGTCGTCGGAGACGGGTTGCTCCTGCTCACCTGAGGACGGTTGCCGTTCCTGGCGCGGATCGTCGCCGAACCAGAATCTGCTGATGAACTGCCTACGTTTGCCCATATTGCCCAGGACGGCGGCCGCGAGGCCCCAGGCGTCACCGTTGCGCATGCGGGTGGCGATTTCCGTGAAATAGTCGATCGCCACGGCCTCCGCCCTGGCTCCGGCCACCGCGGCGAGTGCCGGAATCTCGGCCGTGACGTTCTCGGCGGCCTTGTTGCCCGCGGTTGCCAGCAGGATCTCGAACCCGGTCAGTTCGGGGCGCAGGCCGCGCACGGACCAGCCGCGGTCCTCCTGATAGTCGATCTGTCCCAGCCGGTCGGTGAACGCGTTGCGCGGGTGGTCCAGCTCAGCGAGCCGTTCGGCGCGTTGCACGACGAGACCGGCCAGGGCATCACGCAACATGGTCGTCTTGCCGGTGCCGGGCGGTCCGTTGACGGCGAAAATGCCAGCGGTGCCGCCGATTTCGGTCATCATACGGTTGACCGCGAACTGCTGGCCGAGCACGAGCGGTCTGCTGAGGGCGCCGGGCCATCGCCCGCCGGGGAACATCGTGGGGGCAACGCCGCTGAGGATCGCGTCACGATTTGTGCGGACATCCACCCGCTGTGAGTCGGCGATGGTGTCGGACAAATAGTCCCGCAGTGCGGCGCCGATGGTGCCGGCGCGGACGGCGGACTCGACCCGCTCGAGATCCTCGGCGATGTAGCTGTTGAGAAACGTGTGGTCGCCGCCGCCGTCGTCATCCGCATAGCGGGTGGCGATCTGGCGACATTGCACGCGGACCCCCTGGACACCGAGATTTTCCGTGATCTCGAGCCCGTCGCCGAGCTGTTTCACGAAGTCGTGAAGGTCGTGTGTGGTGAAGCGGTAACGAGTGGGAGCTGCCGGTGCTCCGGCCTCGGCGTCACCGGAATCCTCTTGGGCCGGTTTGCGTTCCAAGACCTTTTCGACGAAGGCGCCCGCCGCCTTACCGGCGATCCCGCCGACGATCGGCCCGCCGACCGCCGTCGCCCCCGCGGTTGCCGCGGCCGTCGCGGCGGCGCCCGCCCCCTTGATCAGGGCCTCCGCGGCTCCCGCACGGCCCCGCTCGGCCACCGCCGCGCCCGCGCGGGACAACGGGCCGGGACCGGGATCCGAATTCGTGGTGGAAGGCACCGCCAGCTTGTCGACTGCATCGGAAAATTCGGCGGCATCCTTTCCGAAGCCGTGTAGCCAGCCGCGCGCATTCGGTCCGGGATCTCGAAGGCGGCTCATCGCCCAGGCGCATGCGGACAGGACCGACGAGTCCGCCACCACTGTGCCCTGGGCATCGAGCGTGAATGCGAACATCGCGGTGGGGCCGGCCCGTCGTCCGTCGGGCTGAACACCGTCGTCGCCGAACACCCGGGCGAGCTCGACGCATACGTTCTGGACATCAAAGATTCCGCCGTACACGGTAAACCGCCAGGTCTTGTCCTCCGGCAGCGGCATTTCTCGATGGATCCAATGATCTTCGTGCCACGGCGGAACATCATCGTCCGGCATGTCGAGAACGAACGGGCTCGAGGGCCGGTTCGTTCGCGGGCTGGGCGCGGGCACCTCTTGCGGGCTGAACATCTCGATGGATTGCCAGAATCGCACCAATTGCGCAGCATGTTCGGGCCCCCGCATACCGTCCTCCCCCGATCGTCGGCGGTGATCGCTGAACGAAAGTTCAGACTACGCCCGGGATCCGCATGATCAAAGCGCCGTTGATCGGGACCGGGACGGTAGGGCGCTCTCTGCTCAGCCGAGGCGGGGTACGCGGCCGTCGATGTCGGTGAAGCCGTAGGCATCGGCGAGATCGCGCACCCGCCAGGCCTTTCCGGTCCGGGCGCGGCGGTCGGGGTCGGTGGCGAGCGCGACGACGGCGCGGCCGGGAAAGCGGGGAGTCTCGGCCTCGTTCAGGTCGAAGGTGCCTTCGCCGGGCAGGGTGATCAGGCGGCGGCCGTCGGCGTCGGGTGGAACCATTTGCAGCAGTTCGGTATTGACGATGCCGGGCCACAGCGAGACCGCGGTGACGCCGGTGTCGGCGAGATCGTGGGCCATATCGGCGGTGAGTCGGTCGACCGCGCACTTCGCGACGCCGTACACGGTGTTGTGGGTGAAGTGTTCCGCGCCGGGGGAGGAGATGCTCACGATCAGGCCGCCGGACTCGATCAGTGCGGGAGCGGCGAAAACGCTTGCCACGTAATGGGATCGGACGCCGATGTCGAAACTCTCGTCCCAGGCCTCCGGCGGCACCTCCCAGAACGGGCGGCCGAGCCAGCGCGCGGAGGCCGGTGCGTTGTAGACGTTGTTCACCAGCACATCCAGGCGTCCGTGGTCGGCGCGGATCTGCTCGAACAGGCCCCGCACGGCATCGTCGTCGCGGTGGTCGCACACGTACGGCACCCCCACACCGCCGAGCTCGGCGATCTCCTCGGCGGTCTGCGCGACGGTGCCGGGCAGGCGGCCCGGGCTCGCGGTGCGGCCGGTGATGTACACCGTCGCGCCGGCCGCGCCCAGTTCCAGCGCGATGCCCTTGCCGATGCCCCGGCTGGCGCCGGTGACGACCGCGACCTTGCCGGAAAGTGTTCCGCTCATAGTTTCGGGACACTACCTTGGAATGAGAACATGTTCTAGTAATGAATGGAGGCGGCGTGGAGCCAACACATCGGTTCGTGCAGACCAACGGCATCTCGATGCATATCGCCGAGCAGGGCGAGGGGCTTCCCGTGATCTTTTGTCACGGATTCCCGCACGGCTGGTTCGTCTGGCATCGGCAGCTGGCCGTGCTGGCCGCGGCCGGATATCACGCCATCGCCCCCGATCTGCGCGGATACGGCCGCACCGAGGCGCCCGAGGGCGTCGAGGCGCACACCAACCGCGAGGTGATCGCCGACCTGCTGGGCCTGCTCGACGAATTGGGTGCCGAGCGAGCGGTTTTCGTGGGCCTGGACTTCGGAGCGCAGCTGGTGTGGGAGCTGGCACTGCGCGCGCCCGAGCGGGTCGAGGCGGTCTTCGTGCTGAACAATCCGTATGCCCCGCGCCCGCCCAAGGCGCCCTCGGCGTTCTGGACCCGAGCCGCCGAGCGGCATTTCCTCCATCTGTCGTACTTTCAGACGCCCGGGGTGGCGGACGCCGAACTCGCTGCGCGCCCGAGGGAATTCCTGGCCCGTGTCTACTATTCGCTCAGTGGCGACTACCACTACCTGGACACCTGGAAGAACCCGCCGGGCCTGGGCTATCTCGACGTGCTGCCGCAGGCCCCCGAGCTGCCCTGGAAGTGGCTGACCGAGGGTGAATTCGAAATTCTGGCAACGGAATTCGAGCGCACCGGATTCACCGGTGGCCTGAACTGGTATCGGGCCCTGGACCGCAACTGGGAACTGACCGCGGAGCTGCCGACGGTCGTGGAGGTGCCCGCCTACTTCCTGTACGGCGAAAACGACCCGGACATGGAGGGTTTCAGCGGCCGCGACCCACTGGCCACGCTGAGTGCCAACGTCCGCGATCTGCGCGCGGTCGAAAAGGTCGAGGGTGCAGGGCATCTGGTGCATCTGGAGCGTACGGGCGCGGTGAACGAGTTCCTCCTGACGCATCTGGCCGAGCTCTCGCCGGTCGGCCGGCGCTGACCGGTTCGGCGGGACTCAACGCGACAGGCCCAGCAGGGCCGCGGTCAGGCCGAAATCCAGGCCGAGGTCCTGCACGTCTCCGGTGCGGCAACCGTCGGCCCGCATCTGGATGCGCTCGCAGAAGGTGGTGATGATCTCGCCGGAGAAGAACGCACCGAGCACCACGTGCCCGCGGGCATGGCCGCCCGGCCGGTCGACGACACCGTCGAGGTTCTCCAGTAACAGCGGCAGGACGTCGGTGATCTCGGTGACGCCGGCGGCATTCGCGCGGAGCTGTTCCGCGACGGTGATCAGTCCGGTCAGGGCCGAGGTGAGGCGGTCGCGGTACTGGTAGAAGGCGGTTCCCGTACCGCTCAGCACCGCCTCGAGTTGGTCGAGGGTGGCCTGCAATCCCGGTGATTGCTCGGCCAGTAATTCGATCATCCGGCTGATCTGATTGCTGAATTCCCGCACCCAGCGGTCGTTTCCGGCCAACGTCGTCGTCAGCTCGTCCAGCGTGACGATGATGTGCGAGATCGCATCCCGGTCCGCGGCGCCGGTCCGCAGGGCGCCCGTCAGCGCCGCGAGGGTGTCGTGGATCTGCTTGCCCCGGCCGTCGAGCATCCGGGACAGCAGGTCGGCGTCCAGCGGGCCCGCGGTGCCGCCGGGGCGAGGACGCAATGCGGCGGTGAATTGGTCGATCGTCTTCAGGAGGGTGTCCAGTTCGACGGGGCTGCGGGTCCGGTCCAGCGGAAGGTAGGCATCGGCGGGCAGTTCGGGTCCGCCGGTGTATCGCGGGGTCAGCTCGATGTGCCGGTCGGTCACGATCGAGGGGGAAATCAGTGCGGCGGTGACGTTCTGCGGGAGTTGCACGCCGCCGTCAACGGTGATGTGCACCTCGGCGTAGGTGTCGTGTGGGACGATTCGATCGACGCGGCCCACCCGGATGCCCAGTACGGTCACGGGATTTCCTTCGAACATGCCTGTGATACTTCGGAATTCGGCCGTGATGTGGGTGGCGCCGGATCGTGACGACATCGAACAGCCGCCCGTCGTGAGCGTGAGGACTCCGAGCAGCAGGAGCGCGCCGACCCGAACCGGATGTCTCATCGCCCCGCTCCTCATCCCCGAGACAAAGCACCGAGTTTTGTGTCGATGCTTCACTAGAAGGGTGCCGCCATGGCGGGGCTTCCCGCAGCGAAAACGGTGAAACCGGCTATCGGAAATCCGCGAGCGCATAGAGACTCCGGCCCGGCCGCACGTATGCGGCCGGGCCGGAGGAGGGAATATGTGCGGTTTCGGTCCCGGTCAGCGGGGGAGATCGGCGGCGGCGGGCTCGTCCAGCAGCCACGTCGTGGACTCGGTGCCGATCGCGCCCGCCGACGGAATATCCACGGGCGCCGCGCCATTGAGCGCCGCGGCGACGGCCGCGGCCTTGGCCTCGCCGCCGACGACCAGCACCACGTGCCGGGTGCGGCGCACCGCCGGCAGGGTCAGGGTGATCCGGACCGGCGGCGGCTTGGGCGAATTCGTCACCGCCACCACCAGCTCGTGCTCCTCACGGACCGCATCGGTATGCGGGAACAGCGAATTGATGTGCCCCTCACCGCCCATGCCGAGCAGGTGCAGATCGAACGAGCCGTGCTCGGCGAGGTGGGCGTGCACTGCGGCGGAGTACTCCGCGGCGGCCTCGACCGGGTCCGGATATTCGCCGTCCGAGGCGGCCATCGGATGCACCCGCGACGGATCCAGCGGCACGTGATCCAGCAGCGCCTGGCGGGCCTGCAGGTCGTTGCGGTCGCCGTCGTCCGCCGGAACGAACCGGTCGTCGCCCCAGAACACATCCAGTCGCGACCAGTCGATGCCCCCGGGTGACTTGCGCACCATCTCCAGCAGCCCGATGCCGGTGCCCCCGCCGGTCAGCACCACCGACGCCGACCCACGCTCGGACTGCGCCTTCGTCACCACGGCGACGAAGTGCGCCGCCGCCGCGGCCACCAGATCCGCTGTGCCGGAATGCACCTCGACGTTCGGCTGGTTCATGAGTCACCTTTCGTCCGCTGATTCGGTTGTGCGATGCCGCTTTCGGCGATTCGGCTCGAGGATGCGAAACGGCCTGCGCGGGTACCGATTCGGATTCCGCGCAGGCCGCATGCGATCGAGCCTATTCGTAGGTCACCTTCGCGATGCCCGCGAGCGCCTCGGCGTAGACGTCGTCCGCGTCCAGGCGGCGCAGCTCCTCGGAGAGGCAGTCGGTGGTTTCGCGGCGGGCCAGGGCGAAGCGCTGATCGGGTTCCCCGGTGCGGGTGAGCGTCGCGGTGCGGCCGGTCTGCGGCCGGGTGATCCCGACCGAGACCGACGGCCGGTGCAGCTCCACCTTCAACTCGCCCGTGCGCCGGACCACCGGACAGCCCAGGCGCGAGGCCAGCCAGCCTGCCAGGATGTCGAGGGCGGGCTCTTCCCGCAGCCCCGAGACCGTCACCGACTGGACCGGCTCGAACGGCGGCTCGTCCAGGGCCGCGGCCAGCAGCGCCCGCCAGTAGGTGACCCGGCTCCAGGCCAGATCCGAATCCCCGGCCGCGTACGACTCGAGCCGCTTCTTGATCGCGGCCTGCGGATCGGGAGCGAAGGTGGCATCGGTGATGCGGCGAATCGCCAAGCGCCCCACCGAATCCTGCGACGGGAACTGCGGGGCGCCACGCGGCCACCACGCCACCACGGGCGTATCGGCCAGCAGGAACGGGATCACCATGCTGGACTCGTGATTGACCAGCTCGCCCTGCAGCCGCAGCACGATCACCTCGGCCGCACCCGCGTCGCCGCCGACGCGGATCTGCGCGTCCAGCTTCGTCTCGGCGAACCGGTCGCCACGCGCCAGCACTATCACCCGGCAGGGGTGCTCGCGGCTGGCGTCGTTGGCCGCGGCGATCGCATCTTCGGCCTCGGAGCTGTCCAGCGTGCACACCACCAGCGTGAGGACCCGTCCGACGGTGACCACGCCACTGGACTCGCGCAGCGACACCAGGCGCTTGTTGACCGCCTGGGTGGTGGTCTCGGGCATATCGACGATCACGGCCGCCGCCATTCCCGCCCGCTGCGCGCGAGCATCTCGTCGGCCGAGTCCGGACCCCAGGTACCGGATTCGTACGGTTCGGGTTTACCGCTGGCGGCCCAGTGCTCGAGCACGGGATCGAGGATGCGCCAGGACAATTCGACCTCCTCGTTGACCGGGAACAGCGACGGCACCCCGAGCAGCATGTCCAGTATCAGCCGCTCGTACGCCTCGGGGGAGGATTCGGTGAACGCCTCGCCGTAGCTGAAATCCATGTTGACGTCGCGGACCTCCATGCTGGACCCGGGCACCTTGGACCCGAATCGCAGCGTGATGCCCTCGTCCGGCTGCACCCGCACCACCAGTGCGTTCTGCCCGAGTTCCTCGGTCATGGTCTGGTCGAACGGCAGATGCGGCGCACGCTTGAACATCACCGCGATCTCGGTCACCCTGCGGCCCAGGCGTTTTCCGGTGCGCAGGTAGAACGGGACGCCCGCCCAGCGGCGGGTCTCCACGTTGACGGTGATCGCCGCGTACGTCTCGGTGCTGGACTGCGGGTCGAAGCCCTCCTCGTCCAGCAGCCCGACGACGTGCTCGCTGCCCTGCCAGCCCTCGGCGTATTGGCCGCGGGCGGTGGTCTCGTCGAGCGGTTCGACCAGCTTGGCCGCCTGCAGCACCTTGATCTTCTCGATCTGGAGCTGGCGCGGGTTGAAGTTGATCGGATCCTCCATCGCCGTCAGCGCCATGAGCTGCAGCAGATGGTTCTGGATGACGTCGCGCGCGGCGCCGATGCCGTCGTAATAGCCCGCGCGCCCGCCCAATCCGATGTCCTCGGCCATCGTGATCTGGACGTGGTCGACGTAGTTGGAGTTCCAGATCGGCTCGAACATCTCGTTGGCGAAGCGCAGCGCCAACAGGTTCTGGACCGTCTCCTTGCCCAGGTAGTGGTCGATCCGGAAGACCGTCTCCTCCGGGAACACCTCGTTGACCAGGGCGTTGAGCTCCTTGGCGCTGGCCAGATCGTGCCCGAACGGCTTCTCGATCACCACTCGCCGCCAGGGTTTGGGCTTACCCGGGCCCGGATCGGCCGGTTTGGCCAGGCCCGTGCGCGAGAGCTGCTTGAGCACCTGCGGGAAGGCGTTGGGCGGAATCGATAGGTAGAAGGCGTGATTGCCGCCGGTGCCGCGCTCGGTGTCGAGCTGTTTGAGCGTGGCGGCGAGCTGGGAGAAGGCCGCGTCGTCCTCGAAGGTGCCCTGCACGAAGCGGATGCCCTCGGACAGCTGCTCCCAGACCTCCTGGCGGAACGGCGTGCGGGAGTGGTCCTTGACCGCCTCGAGGACGACCTGCGCGAAGTCCTCGTCCTTGTAGTCCCGGCGCGCGAAACCGACCAGCGCGAAACCGGGCGGCAGCAGCCCCCGGTTCGCGAGGTCGTAGATCGCGGGCATGAGCTTCTTGCGCGAGAGATCCCCGGTCACACCGAAGATCACCATGCTGCACGGGCCTGCGATCCGGGGTAACCGCTTGTCGCGCTCCTCGCGCAGCGGATTCACCGGGACGGCCGCTGTCTCGTCTCCGGCCATATCGGTTACTTGCCCCCGGTGAGTTCGGCCGTGGTAGCGGTGAGCAGTTCTTCCCAGGACTTCTCGAACTTGTCCACGCCCTCGCGCTCGAGCACGTCGAAGACGTCGCTCAGGTCGATGCCGACGGCGGTGAGCTGGTCGAACACATCCTGGGCGGCCGCGCCCGTGCCGGAGACCTTGTCGCCCTCGAGGGGACCGTGGTCGGCGAAGGCCTGCATGGTCTTCTCCGGCAGCGTGTTCACCGTGTTGGGAGCCACGAGCTCGGTGATGTACATGGTGTCCGGGTAGTCGGGATTCTTCACACCGGTGGAGGCCCACAGCGGACGCTGCTTGGTCGCGCCGCCGGAGGCGGCCAGGCCGGCGAACGTGGAGGTGTGCTGGCCGCCGTCGAAGACGTCCTGGTATGCGACGTAGGCCAGGCGGGCGTTGGCGATGCCGGCCTTGCCGCGCAGCTCCAGGGCCTCGGGGGTGCCGATGGCCTCGAGCCGCTTGTCGATCTCGGTGTCCACGCGGGAGACGAAGAACGAAGCGACCGAATGGATTCGGGCCAGATCGTGCCCGGCGATCTTCGCGTTGCGCAGACCGTCCAGGTAGGCGCCCATCACCGCGCGGTAGCGCTCGACCGAGAAGATCAGCGTCACGTTCACGCTGATGCCCTCGGAGATGACCTTGGTGATGGCGGGCAGGCCCGCCTCGGTCGCCGGGATCTTGATCAGCAGGTTCGGCCGGTCGACGATCTTCCACAGCTCGATCGCCTGCGCGACCGTCTTGTCGGTGTCGAAGGCGAAGCGCGGGTCGACCTCGATGGAGACCCGGCCGTCGACACCGCCGGTGCGCTCGAACGTCTCGGTGAAGATGTCGCAGGCCGAGCGGACGTCGTCGGTGGTGATGGTGCGGATCGCCGAGTCGACGTCCGCGCCGCGCGCGGCGAGCTCCTTGATCTGCTCGTCATACGCGGTGCCCTTGCTCAGGGCGCCCTGGAAGATCGTCGGGTTGGTGGTCACGCCGACCACGCTGCGGGTGGCGATCAGGTCGGCGAGGTTGCCGGACCGGATGCGGTCCCGCGACAGATCGTCGAGCCATACCGATACTCCCGCCGCGGACAGTGCCGCGAGGTTTTCGTTCTGTGCCATAACGCTTATCCCTTCACCTTGTCGAGTGAACGCTGGGCGGCCTCGACCACGGCGTCGGCGGTGAAGCCGAACTCGCGGAACAGGGTCTTGTAGTCGGCCGAGGCACCGAAGTGCTCGATCGACACGTTCTCGCCGTCCGCACCGGTGAACCGGTGCCACGGCATCGCTATTCCGGCCTCGACGGTGACGCGGGCCCGGACGGCGGGCGGCAGGACCTCGTCCCGGTAGGCCTTGTCCTGTGCGTCGAACCACTCGACACACGGCATGGACACCACCCGGGTACCGATGCCCTGCGCCTCCAGCCTAGTGCGCGCCTCGACCGCGAGCTGCAGTTCCGAACCGGTCGCGATCAGGATTACCTGCGGTGTGCCGGTGGAGGATTCGGCCAGCACGTAGCCGCCGCGGCGCACGCCCTCGTAGCTGGTCCCCTCGAGCACCGGCAGGTCCTGACGGGTCAGCGCCAGCGCCGACGGGCCGTCGGTGTGCACGGCATCGGCGGGCTTGAAGTGCGAATGCCGTTCGGCGCTACCGAGTTCCAGGACCGTCCGCCAGGCGTGCGCGGTCTCGTTGGCGTCGCCCGGACGCACCACGTTCAGGCCGGGGATGGCGCGCAGCGCGGCCAGGTGCTCGATCGGCTGGTGGGTGGGGCCGTCCTCGCCGAGGCCGATGGAGTCGTGCGTCCACACGTAGGTGGCCGGGATCCGCATCAGCGCGGCCAGGCGCACCGCGGGGCGCATGTAGTCGGAGAACACCAGGAAGGTGCCGCCGTACGGGCGGGTCGGGCCGTGCAGGGCGATGCCGTTGAGGATCGAGCCCATCGCGTGCTCGCGGACACCGAAGTGCAGGGTGCGGCCGTACGGGTCGGTCTTCCACGCGCCGGTGCTGATCGCGGTGGGGCCGAAGCTGAGCACGTCGGGCATCGTGGTGTTGTTCGATTCGGCCAGATCGGCCGAGCCGCCCCACAATTCGGGCAGCACGGGGGCCAGCTGCGCCAGCACCTTGCCCGAGGCCTTACGGGTCGAGGTGCCCTTGGGATCGGCGTCCCAGGTCGGCAGGCCGGTCTCCCAGCGCTCGGGCAGCGTGCGCTTCTGCAGGCGATCGAACAGGACCTTGTTCTCCGGGTTGGCCTTGGCCCACGCGTCGAACTGGTCCTGCCAGGCCGCGCGCGCTGCCTTGGCGCGATCGGCGGAGTTGGTGCGGGTGTGGGCGATGACCTCGGCGGCGACGTCGAAGGACTTGTCCGGATCGAAGCCCAGGACCTTCTTGGTGGCCGCGACCTCGTCCGCGCCCAGGGCCGCGCCGTGCGCCGCGCCGGAGTTCATCTTCTTCGGTGCCGGGTAGCCGATGATGGTGCGCAGCTGGATGAACGACGGCTTGTCGGTGACCGCCTTGGCGGCCTCGATCGCGGCCTCGATGGCGGTGACGTTCTCCCCGCCCTCGACCTCCTGCACGTGCCAGCCGTAGGCGCGGTAGCGCGCCGCGGTGTCCTCGCCCAGGGCGATGCGGGTGTCGTCCTCGATGGAGATCTTGTTGTCGTCGTAGATGACGATCAGGTTGCCCAGCTCCTGGGTGCCCGCCAGCGAGGAGGCCTCGGAGGTGACGCCCTCCTCGATGTCGCCGTCGGAGGCGATGACGTAGACGAAGTGGTCGAACGGGCTCGCGCCGGTCGCGGCGGCCGGATCGAACAGGCCCCGCTCGCGCCGCGCGGCCATTGCCATGCCGACCGCGGAGGCCAGGCCCTGGCCGAGCGGCCCGGTGGTGATCTCTATGCCCTCGGTGTGCCGGTATTCCGGGTGGCCCGGGGTCAGCGATCCCCAGGTGCGCAACGCCTCGAGATCGGTGAGCTCGAGGCCGAAGCCGCCCAGGTACAGCTGGATGTACTGGGTGAGGCTGGAATGCCCGCACGACAGCACGAACCGGTCGCGGCCGGCCCACGTCGGATCGGTCGGATCCAGGCGCATGATGCGCTGGTAGAGCGTGTACGCCAGCGGCGCCAGGCTCATCGCCGTGCCGGGATGGCCGTTGCCGACCTTCTGCACAGCGTCCGCGGCGAGCACGCGGACGGTGTCGACCGCCTTGGTGTCCAATTCGGTCCAGTCGGCCGGATGGTTCGGCTGGGTGAGGGCGCGGATGTCGTCTGTGACTGACACGACCGGAATTCTCCTGACCTTCGTCAACTTCAGGGGCGGATTGGGCTGTTGCCCACCACCCTAGAGGCCCGGCCCCGGTCGTGACGACAGAACCCTGCCGGACCGGGCCGTGTCTACTGTTTCGTCACGGTCGTATTCGCGCTGTCCGATACCGTCCGGGCGAGCCGAGGGTGTCGTTTGCGCACGTGGCGGCGCGACCGCGCGCCGGGGCCGCGGCCCGGCGCGATCGGCAGGGGGCCATGACGCCGGTTGGCGGCGCCGGGCCGGGTGAGGGGCGAGACTGTGGCTGCGACAGGGGCGGATTCGCGGCAGGGGGTGCGGGAGCACTCCCGGCCAGGGTCTACCATCGTGTGTAGTAGTCGGCGCTGCCGCCGGAGGAGTGCCCTGGTCGAAGGGGTTCCGCCGAGCTGGCGCGCCGAAGTTCCGTAACCGGATCGATGCACCACCTGCGAGGAGAAACAGTGCGGATTGGGCAACACCCGGGTGGCGCGCATGGCTCCTCCTCGACGGTGCTGGCGGACCGTGTCACCGGCACCGGACCACTCTCGGCGCTGACCCGGCGGGTGCTGGCCTACATCGCGCTGACCAAGCCGCGCGTGATCGAACTGCTGCTGGTGGCCACGATCCCCACCATGCTGCTGGCCGACCGCGGCCACGTCGAGATCCGGCTGATCCTGGCCACCCTGTTCGGCGGCTGGATGGGTGCGGCCAGCGCGAACACCTTGAACTGCGTGGCGGATGCCGACATCGACAAGGTGATGAAGCGGACCTCGAAGCGGCCCCTGGCGCGCGAGGCCGTGCCGACGCGCAATGCCTTCGTCTTCGGTGTGACCCTGGGCGTCGGATCCTTCGCGTGGCTGTGGTGGCAGGCGAATCTGCTGTCCGGTCTGCTGGTGGTCGCGACCATCCTGTTCTATGTCTTGGTCTACACGATGGGGCTCAAGCGCCGCACCTCGCAGAACGTCGTGTGGGGCGGCGCGGCCGGCTGCATGCCGGTGCTGGTCGGCTGGTCCGCGGTGACGGGCACCATCGGCTGGCCCGCGATCGTGCTGTTCCTGGTGATCTTCTTCTGGACACCGCCGCACACCTGGGCGCTGGCCATGCGGTACAAGGAGGACTACCGCGCGGCGGGGGTGCCGATGCTGCCCGTGGTGGCCACCGAGCGTGCGGTGACCAAGCAGATCGTCATCTACACCTGGCTCACGGTGCTGGCCACGCTGGCGCTGATTCCGGCCACGGGCGTCATCTACGGCGCTGTCGCGCTGGCGGCGGGCGCGTGGTTCCTGCTGATGGCGCATCAGCTGTACGCCGGTGTGCGGCGCGGGGAGTCGGTGAAGCCGCTGCGGCTGTTCCTGCAGTCGAACAACTATCTGGCCGTCGTATTCTGCGGCCTGGCAGTGGATTCCGTGCTGGGCTGGCACACAATTGGCCATATGTTCTTCTGAGGGGTGAACGCATCAGGGCCGAACGGTGGAAAACCGCTCGGCCCTTTTTGTGACGATGTTCAGCTGCCCGGGCAGGGCTGCAGGGGGAAGCAGGCCGGGCCGTTGGTGTCGGTCGGGATGGTGCGTTCGGGGGCGGTGGTGAACGACGGTGGTGTGGTGAGGGTCGTCTGGGACGATCCCGGCGCCGGGGTGGTGCGTTTGCCGCCTCCGCCGCCGGTGCACATGGCCGCCACGGCCAGCACGACCACCAGGAAGCCGAGCACGATCAGCGGTGCGATGCTGCGATTGCCGCGGGGTGGGCGCTCGGCCTTGGGGGGGCGTGGATCGAACGGCACCGAATACGGTTGCGGCGTGGGCTGATACGACGGCGCCGCCCCGGATTCGGGTGCCCCGGCGGGGGATTGGGCCCGAGCCGCGGCGAATTCGCGCGGGGGAGTGACCGGCGGTGGTGCGGCGGCGAATTCGCGTGGCGGAGCGGAGCGCGGCCGCGGTGGCGTGGGACGCGGCGCGCTCCGCGGCGGTGCCGGCTCGGGCTCGGGGACCGGCAGCGCCGCGGCCCGCTGCGCCGCGACGGGTTCCGGTGCCGCGGCGCGTTTCGCGCTGGGAGTCCCGAAGCCCTCGGCGACGAGATCGGAGTAGGTTGCCGCCGCTGCGAATCCGAGCATGCCCAGAGCCTGGCCGACCTGCGCGGCATCCCAGGAATCGGGCCCGCCCGCGCCGGATTCGTCGCCCGCGATCCGGGTGAAATAGGCGCGCAACGACGAGGGCCCATCGCCCACCACCACGTCGATTCCCGGTGGCAGCGGGCCTTTCTCCAGCGCGATCCGGGTGCCCAGCTGCGGGATGATCAGCACGATGCCCATCACCGCGACCGATTCGCGCCCGGGCGCGGAGCGCAGTTCGCGTTCGAGTTCGCTCGTGCGGTAATGGATCTCGTCCATCGGCTCGGTGCCTTGGTCGACGTCCTCGAGCGGGGCCAGGGCGCCGTCGATGGTCCAGGGCTCGGTGTCCGAACACCGCAGGGTGCCGTTGACCCGCTCGGTGAAGCCCTTCACCACGACCACCACGCAGGTCTTCGGCGTCCACACGATGACGTCGGCCGCGCGCGACCGCACGAGCGCGATACCGCCGAGCGCATGCGACCCGGTCCACGACTTGAGCCAGTTCACCACCGTCCGCTCGGTACTGGACAGCCGTGACGGGTCGTCACCACGGACCTTCACCAACATCGCTATCAACCCCTACCCGATGTCCTCATCTTCCGACCGCGCACTCGGTCGCCCGAACACCGTAGAGCGTACGGGCACCGGCGCGGACAGGCTTGCGCGCCAGCAGAAAGGATCCAAGATCGAGACCGTCCGGGCCACACCGGGATTCATCCATCGATGTAGGTCGGACGTCCGTCCGGGGACGCGGGACGTGTCAGCGATCGCTGCGCCAGGCCAGATAGCCGTCCGGGCGGATCAGGATCCGGGTGCCGGGAACGGCGTCGTAAGCGGTGAATGCGTGGTTGTCGACGGCGAGCAACTGGTCGCCGCGGGGGTCGGTATCGGGCGTGGTCAGCGAGAACTCCCTGATGGTGGAGCCCGCTGTGAGCGTCGTCGGGAGGTCGTCCGCCGCGCCGGTGAGGTCGGCGGGTGCGGTCCGGACCGTAATGTCGTCGGCTGGAGTGGTGGAGGTCCTGGCGGGCTGGAAGTGCAGCAAGGTGAAGCATGGGCCCGCGAGTAGCTGGAAGAGGCGGATCGATGTGCCGTCGGAGCGGCGCAGGGGAGCGTCCGGCGCGCGGTCGCCCGCGACGAGGGCGCCGGACGCGCCGGGGGCGCGATAGGTGACCGAAAGCTGATGGGTCTCCTCGCCGCGATGCAGTGCGTCCGGTTCGCCCGACACGTGCTTGTCGAGCAGGTCCGAGCTCAGGCCCAGGACCCGCGCGGCGACCGCGCGGCGTTCGGGCTCGTAGGTGTCCAGCGCCTCGGGAGTGCCCGCGAGCGCGGCGGCCAGCTTCCAGCCCAGGTTGTAGGCGTCCGCGATGCCCGTGTTCATGCCCTGCCCGCCGGTGGGGGGATGGGCGTGCGCGGCGTCGCCCGCCAGGAAGACCCGTCCATCCCGGAAGCGCTGTGCGAGACGGATATTCGGCCGCCATACCGTGGACCAGACAGGTTCACCGAGCGCGACGTCGGCGCGCCCGGACAGCCGGTCGAACTGGTCCTGAAGCACCGCGCGGGTGGGTTCGGCATCCTGGGCCAGCGGCGCCGCGAACTGGAACAGCCGCCGTCCGGGCAGCGGGGTCAGCGCGATTCCCGCGCCCGGTTCCCGCGCCGCGGCGAACCAGTAGCCGAACTCGTGGTCGAGCGCGTCGGCAGGGACGTCGCCGAGCAGCATCCGGATCGATTCGTCCGTGCTGCCCTCGAAGACGATGGCGAGGGTCTTGCGCACCGTGCTGCGACCGCCGTCCGCGCCGACCAGATAGTCCGCGCGCATCGTCTCGGGGCCGCCCGGCCCCGCGAGCACGGCGGCGACACCCTCGGCATCCTGGGTGAATGTGACCAGGGCCGTGGACAATTCGACCTCGACGCCGAACTCGGCCAGGCGCGAGCGCAGGATCGCCTCGGTATCGGACTGGCCCAGCACCCACGGATTCGCATACGGCACATCCGGAGTCGACTCGCGCAGATCGCTCATCCGCTGCTCGGTGACGAACTCGCCGTCGAGGAACACGCGCATCGGCGCCTGCGGCGATCCGGCCGCGTGCACCGCGTCCAGGACGCTCAGATCCTCGAATATCTCCAGCGTGCGCGGCTGGATGCCGTCTCCCCGAGATCCGGCGAAGAACTCTTCGGCCTGGTCGACTATCCGTACCGTGACGCCCCGGCGGGCCAGATCGATGGCGAGGGTCAGGCCGGTCGGCCCGGCTCCGGCGATGAGTACCTGGGGTGACATGGCAGCTCCTATGGTGAATCGTGGTTCAGTGAATGTAGATTCAGTATTCTGTTGATAGGCTCCGCTGTCAAGGAGGTGGTGTCGATGGCCGCGGGAGGCGTCGCAGGAGCCGGTGGTGCGTCGCGGGACGGTCGCGGGGAAGAGGCCGGCCGCCGGGAACGTGGCGTCCGCAAGGAGCGCTCGGCCGAGACCGAACAGGCGCTCAAGAGTGCGGCGCGGCGGTTGTTCGCCGAGCGCGGCTATCTCAACACCAAGATCACCGACATCACCGCGGCGGCCGGGCGTGCGGCCGGATCTTTCTACAATCACTTCGGGAGCAAGGAGGAGTTACTCCAGGCCCTGATGAAAGACTTTGCTGCCGAGGGAGATACGGCCGTCGAGGTAGAAGCGCACAATCCCGACTTCACCGATCCGGACGCGGTCCGCTTCCACGTCGAAACCTATTGGCGCTTCGCGCGCGAGCACTGGCCGGTGCTGCGCGCGGTCCAGCAGGCCGCCCTGGTGAACGAGGAATTCGCCCGGCTCGCAGGGCAATTCAGCGCCGAGCAGCGCAACGAGATCGCCGATCACCTCGACGCATTCCCCGCGGCCGGGGTCTCGTTGCCGAGTACCCCGGAGGCCAGCCTGGCAATGATGTTCCTGACCGTGCAGGGTCTACTGGAGGCGCAACAGGACGGCACGGTCGAGCTCGCGGAGGACGAAGCGGTAGCGGGCCTGACCCGCTTCATCTACCGCGGTCTCACCGGCCGTGATTGCTGAAGCCCGTTCTGTGGCAGAGATTTACGGACTCAGGGGATCAGGACGATGGACCCGGTGGTCCTGCGGCCCTCGAGGTCGCGGTGG
The DNA here is from genome assembly GCF_018860155.1 of Nocardia albiluteola. Classification (GTDB taxonomy): domain Bacteria; phylum Actinomycetota; class Actinomycetes; order Mycobacteriales; family Mycobacteriaceae; genus Nocardia; species Nocardia albiluteola. The sequence continues at coordinate 35,333 of NZ_JAHKNI010000027.1, read as the reverse complement.
GCCTGCTGCGCCTCGGCGAGCGGGTAGCGGGCGCCGATCCGGATTTTCAGTGTGCCCGCGGCGATCGCGTTGAAGATATCGCCTGCGCGCCAGAGTAATTCGGCGCGGTCGCGGGTGTAGTGGGCCAGCGAGGGGCGGGTGACGAACAGGCCGCCGCCGCGGTTGAGGCGCTGCAGGTCGAAGGGGGGCACCTGGCCGCTGGCGCCGCCGAACAGGGCGAGCGTGCCGCGCACGCGCAGGGAGTCGAGGCTGGCGTCGAAGGTGTCCTTGCCGACGCCGTCGTAGACCGCGGCCACGCCGGCGCCGTCGGTCAGCTTGCGCACCTGCAGGGCCAGCTCGGGGTCGTAGCGCAGCACCTCGGCCGCGCCGGCCTCGCGCGAGATGGCCTCCTTCTCGTCGGTCGAGACCGTGGTGATCACCCGTACCCCGCGGGCGGCCGCGAGCTGGGTCAGGATCATGCCCACGCCGCCCGCGCCGGCGTGCACCAGCACGGACTCGCCGGGTTCGGGCCGGTAGACCGATTCGATCAGGTAATGGGCCGTCATGCCCTGCAGCAGCGCCGAGGCGGCCACGGCCGGATCGACTCCCGCGGGTACCGGAATCGCGGCCGCCGCATCGACGGTGACCTTCTGCGCGTAGCTCCGCGCACCGCCCGCCCAGGCCACCCGGTCGCCGACGCGGAATTCGGTGACCCCGTCGCCGATCGCGGCCACCACGCCGGTGCCCTCGGCGCCGGGGACGTACGGCAACTCCTGCGGGTAGACGCCCGCGCGGATGTACGTATCGATGAAATTCACCCCGATGGCGTCGGTGTCGACCAGCAGCTGACCCGGGCCGGCCTCCGGATCCGGCAGCTCGGTGTAGTGCAGGACCTCGGGACCGCCGTTTTCGGAAACCTGAATCGCATGCATGGTCTGGTTCTACACCGCAGTGACGCGCTTCATTCCCGGTGGCGCGCCGGACCGGACTTACCGGGCGGTAAACTTCCCGCCATGAGTGCTACAGCGGCCCCCGCGAAGCCGTCGCCCGCCGTGATCGATTCGGTCAAGGAATTCGTCGCCGACCACGGCGGTTCCGCCACCGCGGTGCTGCAGCCGATCGGCCGCGCCGGGGTGCGGATCACCCTGGTCGGCAAGGACGGCATCCTGGGCGACCGCGTCGTCGGCGATATGGCCACGGCGAAGGCGCTGTTCGGCCTCGTGGACGGCCTCACCGAGACCGAGCACTGGGACCGCGAGCTGACCTCCATCGTCACCCCGGCCCCTGGCCACTGGGCCAAGATGGCCGGCTGGGTCGCCCGCCAGACTCGATTCCCCAAGGCGCGCAACGAGCGTTGATCCCGCCGCGCCGAGTAGTCGGCGTTGAAGGGTTCTCGCCGTACGAGATCCCCCGCATCGCCGAACCGGTCGCGCTCGGATTGGTATCTCGAGCGGCTCCCCTGGTCGTACCGGTCCGCGATCGGATCGGCATCGTGAGCGAGGTGTCCGGACCGGTCCCCGGTGACGTCGACGTCTCCGCCCGGCCACGTGGATCCCGGAGCAGACGCGCTGTGCGGCTGCCATTGCGATTCGCAGCGCCGGAGCCGTCCGCGGCCAGGTGACGTATTGTCTCCGTCAAGCCCGGTGAATGCCGGGAGCGCACCTGCACGATACGTGCGCAAATGACGTGAGGCATTGGGAAGTTCTATGCGAGTCCGATATGTTCTTGCCGCTGCCGCGGCCGGTGTTGTATCCCTTGTGCCCGTGACGGTTCCGGCCGGGGCGCAACAGCCCGGCGACGCGCTGCGGGTATGTACCACCGGCGATTACGCGCCCTATTCGATCGCCGACGGCCACGGCGGATACCGCGGCATCGACATCGATCTGGCGAACGGCCTGGGCGGGGTGCTGCATCAACCGGTGGAATTCGTGCACACCACCTGGCCGACCCTGGCGGCGGACTTCGGCGCGAAGAACTGCGATATCGCGGTCGGCGGCGTGTCGGAATCGGCGTCGCGTCGCGCATTCTCGGACTTCTCGATCAACTACGGAACCGACGGCAAGACGCCGATCGTCCGGGCCGCCGACGCGGGCAGGTACGCCACGATCGATCAGATCAACCGGCCCGGCGTGCGGGTCGTCGTGAATCCCGGCGGCACCAACGAGCAGTTCGCGCACGCGCATTTCCCTGCCGCGCACCTGATCCTGTGGCCGGACAACACGACGATCGTGGACCAGGTGGCCAACGGTCGCGCCGATGTGTTCGTGACCGATTCGGTCGAGGGCCGCTACCGCGTACGCCAGCATCCGGACCTGCGAGTGTTGCACCCGGACAAGACATTCGACTCCTCGGGCAAAATCTTCCTGCTCCGCAAGAACGACCCGCTGCTGGCCGCGGAGGTCAACAGCTGGCTCGAATCCCAGCTCGTCACCGACGGCATGAACCGGCTGTTCGACCAGTGGATCGGGCCCAACGCGACCGCGTGAGCCGATTCCGGCGTGCCGCGTCGCGATGTCGAGCGGCGGATTCGGTCCGCGAGGACGATAATCGGCGGGCGTGACGGACAAACAGGCGAGCCGCACCGCAGTGCTGGTATGTCAGGGCCGGGCGGTGGGCGACGGACGGATGGCGCCCGGGCGATTCTCCGACCCCGTTGCGGTGCAACTACTTCGGAGTGAGGAACGATCCGAGGTGGAGCACGCCCGCACCGAATCCGCACCATCGGGCTGGCGGGACCGGCTGGGGTACGAGATGCTGACCGCCACCGCCACGGTTCTGGTCACGCGCACCGTCGTGATCGACGACGCGGTTCGCGCGGCGCGCAACTCCCAGCTCGTCGTCCTCGGCGCCGGATTGGATGCGCGCGCGTGGCGGATGACCGAGCTGTCGGACGTGGCGGTGTTCGAGGTGGATCACCCCGCCTCGCAACAGGACAAGCGGGAGCGGGCAGACGGGCTGGAACCGGTGGCGAAGTCGCTGACGTATGTCCCGGTCGATTTCGGCCGCGACGCGCTCGGTGCCGCCCTAGCCGGTGCGGGGCACGACTCGGCGGTGGCGACCACGTGGGTCTGGGAGGGCGTGCTGCCCTATCTGACGCAGCCCGAGGTCGATTCGACCCTCGCGGTTGTGGCCGGACGGTCGGCCCCCGGTAGCCGCCTGATCGCCACCTATCCCGTCCCGTATCGCCTGTCGGGCATGGGCCGCCGGGCGATGCGTGTCTACAGCGCGCTGTCCGGGGCCCAGAACCCGCTGCGGCACGAGCGCCACGTGTCGGCCTGGACTCCCGAGCAGATGCACACACTGCTTGTCGCACAGGGATTCTCGGTCACCGCGAACGAGAAACTCGCCGATACCGCCCGTGAGCTGTCGGTCCCCGCCCGCGCCGAATCCCGGTTCTACGGCCTGGGGTGTGCCGTTGTGGCGGACCGGCCCGCCTCCTGAGCGCCGACTACTGGGTGCTGTCCGCGCCGTCGTCCGTACACCGAGGCCGGCCGACGCCAAATGTGGCGATTCGGCTATCCGGGCTCGGGTTCGCGGACCAGCCGACGGAGCCGGTGCGGGCGATGGTGGTCAGCAGTTCGGCCGCGTCGGCGTGGCCGTCTGCCGTGGACGGCCGATATGAAGGCGGAGATTCGCCTATCCGCAGCACCCGCCACCGCAGCAGCCTCCGGCCGCGGGTGCGGGGGTCGGGCCGGCCGATCCGCCCGCGGAGCCGGTGAGGGCGATGGTGGTGAGGAGTTTGACCGTATCGGCGTGGCCGTCGGGGCAGGTCGCGGGGGCGCTCGACTCGCTCATCGGCCGGTGGAGCTCGAAGGTCTCGGTGCATTCGCGGCAGCGGTACGCGTAAGTCGGCATGCCGGAATTATCGCCGATACCGGGCGGGGGCCGTGCATCGCTCCCGTGAGCTGGGACGGCGGTGACGATCAGGACGCGTGCGCGACCTGGCTCTCCGTCTGCGCCGTGATTGATTCGCGGGTGCGCATGGCGGCCCAGAGGGCGGCGGTGGCGGCGGTGCAGGCGGCCGCGCCGCCCACGTGCGCGGCGACCAGTGCGGCGGGAACGTGGGTGAAGTACTGCACGATGCCCACCAGGCCCTGCGCGCACACCAGCGCGATCACCACGGCGAGGCGGTTGCGCAGGGCGCGCGTCATGCCGACGGCCGCCAGGCCGAAGCCGAGGCCGATGATCAGCGCGAGGTACGCCACGACCATCTCCGCATGCGCGTGCACCAGGGTCACGATCTCGATCTTCAGGCGCGCAACGGGTTTGGTGACGCTCTCATCGCCCGCATGCGGCCCGGCGCCGGTGACGAAGGTTCCCGCGACGAGGGTGGCCGTCAGCGCCACCGCGCTCAGGACGGTCAGCCAGCGCAGCGGCGCGGGCACTCGCGGCGCGGCGATGCCGTCGTCGGGCTCGCCGATCTTCGCGAACAGCAGGACCGAGAGCCACACCATCAGCATCGAGGCCAGCAGGTGGATCGACACCGTCCACCACAGCAGCCCGGCGCGCACGGTGATGCCGCCGAGGACGGCCTGCAGCACGGTGCCGCCCGGCATCAGCCACGCATAGGCGACGACCTCGCCCCGCCGCCGCGCCCGCAGCACCGCGAGCACCACCAGCGCCGCGAAGAACGTGACGACGAAGGCCGCCATGCGGTTGGAGAACTCGACGGCCTGATGCCAGAACGGCACCGCCGCGTGCGGAACCGGGGTGAAGCTGCCGGGGAAGCAGGTCGGCCACGTCGGGCAGCCCAGGCCCGAGGACGTGACGCGCACCACCGCACCGGTGACCGAGATCCCGGCCTGGGACAACACCACGAGGAACGCAATGATCCGCTGCACTCGAAGGGAGGGCAGCGGCAGCAGGTCGACGAGTCGCATGAAGGCGCGTGACAGCACAAAACGATGGTAGTCCGGGCCGATGCAGCCGCCGCACGCGGGCTACTACGGCCCGTCGTTGTAGCCGCACCGGTCACCCGAACGCCTGACAGGGGACCGCGCGGCTGATAGGTGTTCCACATGACCCTCCGTGCGCGCCTGTTCGCCGCCACCATCGACTGCCCGGACCCCGTCGGCCTGGCACGGTTCTATCGGACCTTCCTCGGCGGGCAGCTGCGTTCCGGGAGCCCGGATTTCGTCGTGCTCACCAGCGACCCCGGTATTCGCCTCGACTTCCAGCGTGTTGCCAACCGTCAACCGGCGCCGTGGCCCGACCCCGCAGCGCCCGGCCGGGTCCACCTGGACTTCAGCGTTGAGGACCTCGGAGAGGCGGAAAGGCAGCTGCTCGAGCTGGGTGCCACCCTCGCGTCGTATCAGCCCGGCGGGGAACGCTTCCGCGTGCTCCTGGACCCCGAGGGGCATCCGTTCTGATTTGCACCGAGCCCGCGACGGCGACTCCGGCCGACCTGGTCCGCTGATGTAATAAATCAACCGCCCAGTTGGTTTTGATCCGAATTATCCCGATTTCTGATGACGCACCGATCACTTTCGCGAGTTATGGCGTGTTGTCGCAAGGGATTTCGCTAGCGTGAAATCCGCAGCGAATATCCAGTGAACTTCGCCGTCGCTTCACACAGCAGCTCGGGACTACCGAATCGCCGCCCGCCTCCGGCCGTTGCCGGTGGTGCATTTCCTTTCGTCCAGACCGGCTCCGCGCCGCGTGGATGGGTACGTGCCGACGCCAGAAAGGTGGCCGATGTCGAAGATCCGGGTGGTCGCGGTGTGTGCCGGGTTCGGGTTGGAGGCTTACGACTGGGGAATGTATCCGCTGCTGCTGAGCTATTTCGGGCCGAACTTCTTCGGTGCGGACGTGCAGCGTTCGCTGGTGTCCGGCTTCGCGGTCTTCGCGGTCGGATTCGTCACGCGCCCGTTCGGTGGGGTGATTCTGGGCCGCTTCGCCGATGTGCGCGGCCGCAAGCCCGCGATGCTGGTGTGCATGACCGGGGCCGGGGTGGCGGCGCTGGGCATGGGGGTGACCCCGAGCGCGGCGGCGTTCGCCGGGGCGCCGGTGCTGGTACTGGGCTGGCGGGCGCTGCTGGGATTCTTCTTCGGCGGTGAGGCCCCGCTCGGGCACGGCTACGTCTACGAGATGACCACGCCCGGCCGCCGCGGCACGGGCGGGAGCTGGCTGTCCGCGGCCGCGGGGGTCGGCGGAATCCTCGCGAATCTGCTTGTGCTGGGCCTGGTTTCGGCCGTGGGATCGGATGGAATGACCGCCGGATACTGGCGCGTTCCGTTCCTGGTCGGCGCCGTGGCGTCCTTCGTATTCGCCGCGCTGCGTGGCGGCCTGGTCGAATCCGGGCAGTTCCAGGCTTACCGCCACGACGACTACTCCTGGTGGTCGGCGCGGCGGCGGCTCGCGCTGCCGATGCTGGTCGTCGCGGGCGTGACGATCGGCGCGTCGGCATCGTTCTACCTGTGGGGCGGAGTGTCCACGACCTACGCCATCAGCGTGCTGCAGCTCGACGATCAGCAGGTGCTGCTGGCGGCGATGTCCGCGACGCTGGCGACCACCATCGCCGTGCCGTTGCTCGGGCGCCTGGGCGACCGGGTGGGGTGCCGGTTTCTGCTGGCGGCGGGCGCGCTTGCGGCGGCCATTGCCGTCGTCCCGCTGCAGTACGGGCTCGAAAACGGTGGGGTACTGGGCTTCTGGCTGGTGATCGTCGCCGCGCACCTGCTGAACGCGCCGATACTGGCGATGATGCCGACCGTGCTCGCCGGCCTGGTGCCGGGCCGCTACCGCGTCGCCGCCGAGGCGCTGCCGTACACGCTCACCACGATGCTGTTCGGTGGGACGGTGCCGATGCTCAAGCAGCTCACCGCCGACCACACCGCGCTGATCGGCAGCTATGTGGCGCTGCTGCTGCTCATCACGTTCGCGACGCTGCAGCTGACCTCGCGCAGCGGTGCGGAGTCGCCGCACGGGGAGGTGGCGGAAGACGTTGTGGGGGAGGTGATTCCGGTCGTCGTCCAACCGTGAAGCCCTGTGGGCAGCCCTGACTCCCACATGGCCGGTGCGACGGGAGCCGCCTGCCGGTTCGCGCCGAACCGGTCCCGCTCGCCGTCCCGTCGCGGTGATCCGGCAAGCCGAACCAGGGCGTCGGTCGCGCTGACGCGCATCGGCCGTGTGGTGTCCGGGTTGGCATCGAACCCGCACGTCGCATCAACACTTGAACGGTGTTAAAGTTGGCGCGCTCATGAATACTCTTGTGATTGCGCGCACCCGCCTGGCCCATCGGCTGACCGCCTCGGGTGCCGGTGCCGCGCTGGAAGCCTACGAATGGTCGCTGTACGCGCTGCTGGTGACCTATTTCTCGCCCCACTTCTTCGGTGGCTCGCTGCAGCATTCGGTGCTGTACGGCCTGGGCGTTTTCGCGCTCGGGTTCGTGATCCGGCCGGTCGGCGCGTTGGTGCTGGGGCGCCTGGCCGATCAGCGTGGCCGGCGGCCGGCACTGATGGTATCGATCTCGCTCGCGGGTGTGGCAACCCTGGCGATGGCGCTGACGCCGGGCCGGGAGAGCATCGGGGCGGCCGCCCCGGCGCTGCTGCTGGTGTGGCGGCTGGTGCTGGGGTTCTCCTTCGGCGGCGAGCAGGCCATCGCTCAGGCGTACATGTACGAATCCGCGCCGGAGGGTCGGCGGATCCTGGGCACCAGCGTGTATTCGATCTTCTACGGATTGGGCACGGTCTGCGCGAATCTGATCGCCGCGGCGCTGCTGGCCGCCGTCGGATCGGCGGCGATGACGGCCGGGTACTGGCGCGTGCCGTTTGCGGTTGCGGCGGTGCTGTCGTTCGTATTCCTGCTCGCGCGGCGCACCCTGCCCGAGACCTTGGACCGCGCCGCCGCCTCGGAAACCGTTGCGGTGCTGCGGGAGTGGCGCACGTTGATCTGGCCGGTGCTGGCCGTGGCGGGTCTGACCGCGGGCTCGCTGTCGTCGTACTACCTGTGGATCAGTGCGCCGACCAGCTACGCCATCAGCGTGCTGAAGATGCCCGACACCCAGGTGCTGTGGGCGGGGGTGGTGTCGCAGCTGGCGTTCATGGTGATCGCCCCGGCCTGGGGCTGGCTGGCCGACCGGATCGGCGTGCTGCGCTGGATGGCAGGGGCATCCCTGATCCTGGCGGTGGCGACGCTGCCGATGCAGCTGTTGATGAATTCCGCGACGGTGACCACCTACTGGGTGCTCATGATCGGGGCGGCGGTGTGCGTGGCGACCCTGTCCGCGACGCTGACCGGCGCCTCGGCCGCGATCGCCCCGGCCCGGCATCGGGTCACTGTGATGGCGCTGCCCTACGCCGTTGCCAGCGCGATCTTCGGCGGCACCACCCCGGCGCTCAAGGAGCTTTCCGCCCCGCATCCGCGGTTGTTCTCGCTGTATATCGCCCTGCTGCTGGTGATTACGGCCGCCACCGCGCTGCTGGCTCGGCCTCTGGATCGGTCGCGAACGGCCGAGTAGATGACTCGGCCGCGCAGCTGCCGGACGTGGCCGCCGCGATACGCGAACTCGGCAAGGTCCTCGAGCTGTCACGAATGGTCGAGACGACTCGGGCTGCCCGCAGCCCCAGGCGCCTGCGGGCGCAGGCAGCTCGCGCTATTGGGCGGCGAGGCGGTCCAGGAGGTCGGCGGCGGCGGTGCGGATTGCAGCCGTATCGTCGTGGCCGAGCATGCGCAGGACCGCGTCCGGGATCAGGCGGTCGACATCGCCGGGCGTGGCGGTCTCGTCGGAGCGGATATTGATCACGCTCTCGACCAGGCGGAACGGCAGCGCCCACGCGTCTGCCGCGGCATCGCCGGTTACGGCGGCGGCCAGGCGCTCATAGTGTTCGCGTAATTCTTTGCGGCGCAGCCGGAAGTCCGCGAAGCGCTCCGACCGCAACTCTGGTAGTAGGTACAGCGCGCCGAGATTCCAACGCGCCGAGGATAGTTGGTGCACGTCGAACCAGGCCAGGGCGTAGAGGCGGACCTCCGACGGCTCCGGTTCGTCGCTCATCCGTCCGAGGAGTTCCAGTGGGGCGGAGATGGTTTGGTCCAGTAGCGCCTCGAGGATGTCGTCCTTGGCGGAGAAATGATGGTAGAGCGAGGCCTGCCGGATACCGACCGCGTCGGCGATGGCCCGCGTGGAGGTGCTCGCGTAGCCGCGCGTGGTGAACAGCTCGGCGGCGGCGTCGAGGATCTCCGCGCGCGGGGTCGGCCCGCGGCGGCGCCGGGGCTCGAGGCGGGGGCGGCCGGGTCCGAGTTGCGTCACGGCTCCCATTCTGGCTCATCGGTGGTGGTCGATGCCCGCGACCTGCGCGGGGAGATTCCTGTCATATGACAGAAATAGCCGCAATCCAAAAGTTACCGCACGTCACGGATCGGATACATCGACGTCACCGGGAACGCGATCCGGATCGCAAAACTATCAGTCGATAGATATTGACCCCGACGCCGAAGGACACGCACCCATGTCCACCACCGTCACCGCTCCCACATCGTCCGATAGCGCCGACCTCGAGGCGTTCGGCTATCGGCCCGTCCTGCACCGAAAACTCGGCCGCTACGCCTCGTTCGCGGCCGGATTCTCCTTCGTCTCCATCCTCACCACGATCTTCCAATTCTTCGGATTCGGCTACGGATTCGGCGGCGGGGCCTTCTTCTGGACGTGGCCGATCGTCTTCGCCGGGCAGTTCCTGGTGGCGCTGAATTTCGCCGAACTCGCCGCGCGATACCCGATCTCGGGCTGCATCTACCAGTGGTCGCGGCGCCTGGCCGGTGAGGTCGTCGGCTGGTTCGCCGGGTGGATGATGATCATCGCCCAGGTCGTCACGGCCGCGGCCGCCGCCATCGCCCTGCAGGTGGTGCTGCCCTCGGTCTGGAGCGGCTTCCAAGTCATCGGCCATGACACCGCGCTGACCTCGAAATCCGGTGCGGCGAACGCGGTTCTGCTCGGCAGCGTGCTGCTGGTGCTGACGACGGTGGTCAATGTGGTCGGCATCGAGGTGATGTCGCGGATCAACACCATCGGCGTCACCGTCGAGATCGTCGGCGTGATCGCGACCGTCGCGCTGTTCCTGACCCACACCGAACGCGGCCCGGGCGTCGTCTTCGATCACAGTACCGCCGCGCCGGGCGGATACTGGGCGGCCTTCCTGGTCTCCGGACTGATGGCGGCCTATGTGATGGTCGGATTCGATTCCGCCGGCGAGCTTTCCGAGGAGACGAGGAATCCGCGCCAGGTTGCGCCGCGCACGATCCTGACCGCGCTCACGGTCTCGGCGCTGGGCGGCGGGCTCATGCTGCTCGGCGCGCTGATCGCGGCTCCGAGCCTGAGCGACGGAAAACTCGCCACGGACGGCCTCGCCTATGTGATATCCGCGAAGCTGGACAGCCCGGCGGGCCGGGTGCTGCTGTGCTGCGTGGCCGTCGCGATCACGGTGTGCACCTTGGCGATTCAGACCGCCGGGTCGCGGCTGATGTTCTCGATGGCCCGGGACGGGCGGCTGCCGTTCGCGCGGCGCCTGGCGGCGGTGCATCCGCGCTTCGGCACCCCGGTGCTCCCGGCCGTGGTGATCGGCGCGCTCGCCATCGCGCTGCTGGTGTTGAACCTCGGCAATGCCGCGATCTTCGCCACGCTGGCGAGTGTCTGCATCGTTATGCTGTATCTGGCCTATCTGCTGGTCACCGTGCCGCTGCTCGTCCATCGCATCCGGAACCGCGCGATCGCGGACGATACCGGACTGTTCTCGCTGGGCCGCTTCGGAATTCCGGTGAATGCGCTGGCGGTGCTGTGGGGTCTCGGGATGGCGGTGAATCTGGCCTGGCCCCGCGCCGCGGTGTATACACCGACCGGCGGTGGGTGGTGGATGCTCTGGGCCGCACCGCTTTTCGTGCTTGCGAGCATCGCGGTCGGCGCGGTGGTGCACCGGTTCGTCGCCGACCGCCCCGCCGGGGACTCCGCGCCCGCGATGCAGCCCGCATGACCGGACGCGACGGCGTTCCCCTGGGTCGGCCGGCCCTCGCGCTGCTGCTCATCGACCTGATCCGGCGAATCGCTCCGGGGGACATCGCATCACTTCGACGCAGAAAGGACTCGTTATGACCGGCACCGCATCCACGACCGGGGCGCGGGTACATGCCCGCTCCCAGGCGGCGGCCGCGCAGATCATGGGCCCCGACCTCCCCGCGGGAATCGAGGCCACGGACGTACGCTTCGCGCAACGTATTCCGGACGGCGGCTACGCCAATGTGGTGCTTGCCAGAGGAACCCGGATCCGGCTGTCCGATCCTCGAGGCGCGGCGTGTGCGCACATACTGCTGCTGCGCGCCGAATCGCCCTGGGAGCGGCTGAATGTCGCGGATACCGTCAAGGTGCCCTGGCAGGCGTACCTACAGATCGGACATCCCCTGCTGTCCGATCAGGGGCGGATCCTGGCCACGCTCGTCGCCGATTCCTCGGGGCACCACGACGCGCTCTGTGGTCCGGGGCCGGACGCTCGCCGGGCGTTGCGGCTGGCCGGTGCGAAACACGGTCTGGCGCCGCGGGATATCGGCCCGACCGTCTCGCTGTTCCGCGGCGTGCGCGTGGAGCCGGACGGCGCACTGACTCCGACCGGCGGAGGCGGGGCGGGCGCCGCGGTGGAGCTGCTGACGCATCTGCCGGTCACGCTGCTGATCGCCAATGCCCCGCATCCGCTGGACGATGCGCCGGCCACCGACCTGGATGTCGTCGCGTGGCAAGCCCGCGGTGATCTGGCCGTCTCGCACAACGACGACCCGGAATATCAACGGGCGGTCGAGAACACCGAGTCGGCTTGGAATGCCGCGCTCGGCGGGAGGACGCGGCGTGAGCAAGCGAAGTAGGCGCGGCCGGGCCCCACGGCATGCCAGAGCCGAGCGGGCGGGAGGTGGCGGCGGGGCGTAACCACACTTCGAGCGGGTCACGACGTCTCGCACCAACCCGGACGCAAAGGAGAATCGTATGAACACCCTCGCACATACCGTACTGCTGGATCAGACCGTGCCCGCCCGGGCGCCGTGGTCGGCGATCGTGCCCGCCGGGGCGCATCTGGACATCGTCGATCTGCACGGCAACCAGGCCGTGGACTGCCTGCTGTATTCGGCCGCCGACCACGCCGAACGCTACAGCGCCCAGGCCACGATCACCGCGCAGCGCAACATCTTCCTCACCACCGGCAGCGTGCTGCGCACCGACGCGGGCGCCGCGCTGATGACGGTTGTCGCCGACGAGGTCGGCAATCACGACACCGTCGCCGGCGCATGCTCCCAGGAGTCGAACACCCTGCGCTACGGGCACCACACCCGCCACCAGCACGCCTGCGTGGAGAACTTCCTCGCCGAGGGCATGAAATGGGGCCTGGGCAAACGGGATCTGGTCTCGAACATCAATTGGTTCATGAACGTCCCCGTGGAGGCGGACGGCACCCTCGGCATCGTCGACGGCCTCTCGGCCCCCGGCAAGAAGCTGACCCTGCGCGCGGAGATCGACACCCTGGTCCTGGTCTCCAACTGCCCGCAGATCAACAACCCCTGCAACGGATTCGACCCCACCCCGGTGCGCATGGTCATCACGCGCTGACGTCCGCACCCCGAATGCCATTGCACTGCAACCCATTCGTTCAGGAGGTTCGGTTATGAACGCCGCCGAAGCGACGGGCGCGACCCTCGCGCATCCCACCGCCCATACGCCGGAGAGTCCTGTCGGCGCGCACGGACCGACTCGGGTATCCGCACGGGTCGCGTCTGTGGTTCATTCTCCTGCGAGGGAATCGGTTCGTTCAGAAGGCGCGGACGTGGCCGATGCGCCGGAAAGTCCTGCGGGGGTGCACAAACAGACTCCGGTGTCCGTGCTCGCCGCCGAGACATCGGAAGGTCACACAGGCACACGAGAATCGACTCCCGCGGACCTGCTCGCGAAAGGGGCCGTGTCGATGGCTCTGGCGAATCCCACGGGCGTGTACGAACCGAGTCGGTTCGAATCAGATCGGGTTGCCGCAGAGGCCGGGGGGCTGACGGCTCCGGTGGCGGACGCGGCGGCGGCTGAGCGGCCCGGCATCGACGTGATCCGGCCGGGAATGCTGACGACGGTGCAGGATTGGCCCGGGCGGGTGGGGTATTGGCATGTGGGGGTGCCGCCGTCGGGGCCTATGGACGATCTGTCGTTCCGGTTGGGCAATCGCGCGCTCGGCAATGCGCAGGGGGCGGCCGGTCTCGAATGCACGCTGACCGGACCGGGATTGCGGTTCCGGACGGCGGGTTGGGTATGCGTGACGGGTGCACCCGTGCCGGTCACCGTCGATGGCGCATCGGTTCCGATGTGGCGGGCGATTCAGGTACCGGCGGGCGGGATGCTGGAAGTGGGCGCCGTGCGCGGGCCCGGTATGCGCTGCTACATCCTGGTGGCCGGAGGGATCGATGTTCCCGAATATCTCGGCAGTGCGGCGACTTTCACGCTAGGACATTTCGGAGGCGGCACCGGGGCCGCGCTGCGGGCCGGGCAGAGCCTGGCGCTCGGGCGGGCGGGGCGGATCGGCTCGGGAGTGCCCGCCGACGAGCGGCCCGTGCTGTCGCGGCGCTGGGAGCTCGCGGTGACCGAGGGGCCGCACGGGGCGCCGGAGTTCTTCACCCGCGCCGATATCGAGACGATCGTCGGCATCGACTACGAGGTGCATTTCAACTCCGATCGGACCGGCGTGCGGCTGGTCGGCCCGAAACCGCGGTTCGCGCGCCCGGACGGGGGCGAGGCGGGGCTGCACCCGTCCAATATCCACGACACCGCGTATTCGGTCGGCGCGCTGGACTTCACGGGGGACACCCCGATTCTGCTCGGGCCGGACGGGCCGAGTCTCGGGGGCTTCGTCTGCCCGGTCACGGTGGTGGCCGCGGATCGCTGGAAGCTCGGCCAGCTGACGCCGGGCGACAGCGTGTGTTTCGTTCCTGTGCGGGCGGCACGGGCGGCGTCGCCGCGTGCGCTGGGGCCCGCGCGGCGCGCCGGATGGCCGTTCGTGCTGTCGAGCGGCGGGGACGGCGACGACGGCGTACTCGCCCGCGCCGAGGCGGACGACACCACACGGATCACCTATCGGCGTGCGGGCGACGACGGCATCCTCGTCGAATACGGCGATATGACATTGGATCTGGGTCTGCGGGCGCGGGTGCACGCGCTGCACGAACATCTGCTCGAGCATCGCGAGCCGGGTGTGGTCGAGCTGACGCCCGGTGTGCGATCGCTGCAGGTGCGTTTCGACCCGGATCGGCTGTCGTCCGCGAAGCTGCTGGAGCTGCTGTCCGCCGTGGAGGCGCACCTGCCGTCCGCGGAGGATCTGGTGGCGCCGAGCCGGACCGTGAATCTGCCGCTGTCGTGGGATGATCCGGCGACGCGGGAGGCGATCACTCGATATATGCACGGCGTCCGCGCCGATGCGCCCTGGTGCCCGTGGAATATCGAGTTCATTCGCCGCGTCAACGGATTGCCTTCGGTGCGAGATGTTTTCGACACCGTCTTCGCCGCGGAATATCTCGTGCTCGGCCTCGGCGATGTCTATCTGGGCGCACCGGTCGCGACCCCGGTGGATCCCCGGCACCGCCTGGTGACCACCAAATACAATCCGGCGCGCACCTGGACCCCCGAGAACGCGGTCGGCATCGGCGGCGCCTACCTGTGCATCTACGGCATGGAGGGCCCCGGCGGCTACCAGTTCGTCGGCCGCACCACCCCGGTATGGCGGCACGGCGGCGACGGATCCGGCGAATCCCCCTGGTTGCTGCGATATTTCGACCGCATCCGCTGGTATCCCGTCGAACCGGACGAACTACTGGACCTGCGGGCCGAATTCGCCTCGGGCCGGGGAGAACTCCGCACCGAGGAGGGCGAGTTCCGCCTCGCCGACCACCGTCGCTTCGTCCATGACAACGCCGCCTCGATCGCCGAATTCCGGACCCACCAGGCCGCGGCCTTCGCCGCCGAACGCGAATCCTGGCGCACCGCGGGAGAACTCGCCGAGAGCCGATGACGGCCACTGGGCCCTGGTCCACCCCGCGTGCGTGCCCAACGCGCCGCAATCCGTCGTCACCCAGTCGGCGCGGTGACGATGTGAAAACGACGCCGGGGGCGCCCGGGTGATGCCGGGGCCGCGAGGTCATGCGGGAGCCGGGCGGTGATGCCGGAGGTCGGGCACGGTGCCGAGACGGGCGGCGACGCCGGGGATGGGTGCGATGCCGGAGCCGCGGGAGGACACAGGAGCGTGCGGCACCGCAAGGGGACGTGCAGTGTCCCGATCAAACGTGAAGCATCTGGGTAAGCGATGACTACGAGTGAGGAGTACCGGCCATGAGCGTATGGATTCACCGGCGGGCCGATGATGACATCGCCCGTGAGATCGCCACGGCGCAGGGCCCGTTGGCTGGGCTGCGGCTGGCCGTCAAGGACAACGTCGACGTCGCGGGGATTCCCACTACCGCGGGGTGTCTCGCATTCGCGTACGTCCCCGAGCGGGACGCTGCGGCGGTTGCGGCGCTGCGGGCGGCCGGGGCAGTGGTGGTGGGTAAGACGAATCTGGATCAGTTCGCGACCGGACTCGTCGGCACGCGTTCCCCGTACGGCGCCGTGCCCGATGTGCATAGGCCCGAATTCGTCTCGGGAGGTTCGAGTTCCGGCTCGGCCGTGGCAGTGGCGGGCGGTGCGGTCGATATCGCCATCGGCACCGACACGGCGGGATCCGGGCGGGTGCCCGCGGCGTTCGGCGGGATCGTCGGGATCAAGCCGACCGTCGGGGTGGTGTCCACCGACGGGGTCGTGCCCGCCTGCCGCTCCTACGACTGCGTCACGATCTTCGCCGCAGATCTGCCGCTGGCGGACCGGGCGATGGGTGCGCTGGCGGCGGGTGCGGGGGCCCGCGCCTGGCCCGCCGATGTCAGGTTCGCCGCGCCGCCGGACCCCGTCGTGGCGGTGTTCGATGCGCTGCCCGAGCTGGATCCGCTGTGGCGCACGGCCTTCGAGCGCACGGTCGCGGCACTGCGCGAGGGGGGTGTGCGGATCGTGACAGTCGATCCGGAGCCGTTCCTGGCCGCGGCCCGGCTGCTGTACGAGGGCGGACTCGTCGCCGAAAGATATGCCGCGGTAGGCGCATTCGTCGACGCCCACCCCGAATCGGTCGACCCGACGGTCGGATCGATCATCCGCGCGGCCCGCGATATTCCGGCCCACCGACTGGTGTCGGACCTGGCCGCCCTGGAGTCGCTGCGGGCGCGGGCGCTGGCGAGTCTCGAGGGGGCCGACGCACTGCTGACCCCGACCGCGCCGGGGCAGCCGACGCTCGCCGAGGTGGCCGCCGATCCGATCGGCGCGAACTCCCGGCTCGGTACCTACACGAATTTCTGCAATCTGTTCGATCTGTGCGCGGTCGCGGTCCCGGCCGGAACCGCGGGCCCGGGGCAATTCGGCGTCACCGTGCTCGCCCGGGCGTTCGAGGACGCGGTGGCCCTGGATATCGCCTCCCGAATCCCGAACGGCGACAACGAATCCGCGGCACCGCCGGAGACAGTCTGGCCGCTGCGCGCCGCGCCCGCACACGAACTGATCGTCTTCGGCGCCCACCTGCGCGGCCAGCCGCTCGAGCATCAGCTGACAGACTTGGGCGCCCGCTGGATGGGCCCAGTGCGCACCGCGCCCCACTACCGCCTGGCCGCCCTGGACACCACCCCACCCAAACCCGCGGTCACCCGCCGCCCCGCCGGCGAGACGGGCATCGCGGTGGCGGGGGAGCGCTGGCTGCTGTCGCCGGCAGCCCTCGGTCGCTTCCTCGCGCAGCTTCCGCATCCGATGCAGCTGGGCGCGGTCGAGCTCGAGGACGGCTCCTGGCACACCGCATTCGGCTGCGACGGAGCGGCCGCCGCGTCGGGCAAGGACATCAGCGAGTACGGCGGCTGGGCGGCGGCCCTGGCGGCGGGTGCCGTCGGCTGACTATTTCCGGACGTGACCTCTACGGACGTCCGCCGTGCGTCGGTCGGCGCGATCGAATCGGGGCACGGCAGTAGAGTCTGCGGCGGCGGGCAAGGGCGTCGGCTCTCACGCGGGCGCGGCCGGTTGAACGTGCTCGGACGCGACATCGCGCGTGGACACAGACGTGGGTGGGCGGATTCGGCGACGGCCGGATGCACGGTAGCGTTCAACTGCGCGGCCGATGTGGGTGAGGACGTCAGCGACTACGGCGGGCCCCGACCGCAGACACTGTCGGCTGAGCGCATCCGGATGTGACGCACGGCGCAGCGCGCAACGGTGGGTGCCTAGGCGGCGGGAGGTCGGGACCGGATCGCAAGCAGAGGCCGATCAGTCGAACTTGAAGTACCGCGTTGCGAGCCAGCCGGTGACCACGGCCCACACGACCAGCACGACCAGCCCGTACCAGTCGACGCTCGTGCGCAGGGCCTGATCGAGCGCCTGGGCCAACGCCCCGGACGGGATCAACCGGGCGACGACGCTCAGCGGCTTGGGGATGTCGCCCGCGGCGAAGACCAGGCTGGCGACCGCGAGCATGACGAACCACGCGATATTGGCCAGGGCGAGCACGATTTCGGCCTTCAGTGTGCCGCCCAGCAGCAGTCCCATCGCCGCGAAGGTGGCGGTGCCCAGCGCGATGACCACCGCGCCGAAGACCAGCCCGGCCGCGCCCGGCCGCCAGCCCAGCGCAATACCGATGAGCCCCAGCAGGATCGACTGCAGCACCACCACGATGAGCACGGCCGCGCACTTGCCGCCGACGATGCCCCAGCGCGGCAATGCGGTGGCGCCCAGGCGTTTGAGCGCCCCGTAGCGCCGGTCGAAGCCGACGGCGATGGCCTGACCCGTGAACGCGGTGGACATGATGGCCACCATCATCACCGCGGGCACGATCCGGTCCACCCGGTGCACGCCGAGGCTGCTCAGCGGCAGCAACGTCAGCCCGATGAGCATGGCGATCGGGATGAACATGGTCAGCAGCAGCTGTTCCCCGTTGCGCAGCAACAGGATCAGCTCCATGCGGGTCTGCGAGGCCAGCATCGCCGCCCGCGCGGCCGGGCGCGGGTCGGGGGTGAAGGTGCCCGGCTCGAAACGGGCGGCCCTGTCGGTCATCTGGACTGCCCTTCGTGTGGGTCGTTGATCGGATGCAGGGTCGGCGCTCCCGGGGGCGGGCCGAACCGCTTCCTGCGCTTGGCATTCCGTCGAACGTCGTGCGGAGTCGCGATTGCGGTGCGTCGCGGTGATCCGATACCGATCTCAGTGGCGGGGGAGGGGCTCAACTGCGGATCTCCCTTCCGGTCAACTCCAGGAACACGTCCTCCAGGCGCCGCTGGTCGATGCGAATATCAGTGGGCAGCACGTCGATTCGCGCGCACCAGGCCGTCAGGGTGGCCAGCACCTGGGGGGTGATGTCGCCGCGCAGCAGGTAGGACCCGGGGCTGGTCTCCTGCGGCGAGAAACCCTCCGGCAGTGCGGTTGTCAGCAACGTCAGGTCGAGTTTCGGTGGGGCGGTGAAGTGCAGCCGTCCCTCGGCCCCGGCGGAGGTCACCTCGGTGGGCGTACCCGCGGCGACGACGCGGCCGTGGTCGATGATGACCAGGCGGTCGGCGAGCTGCTCGGCTTCGTCCATCATGTGGGTGGTCAACAGCACACCGACCCCGTCGCGGCGCAGCGCATCGATCAGCTCCCACACCAGATGCCGTGCCTGCGCGTCCATACCGGCGGTCGGCTCGTCCAGGAACACCATCTCCGGCCGCCCGACCAGCGCGCACGCCAGGGCCAGGCGCTGCTGCTGGCCTCCCGACAGCCGCCGGTACGGGGTGCGGCGGGCGTCCTGCAGGCCCAGGGTGTTCAACAGCCACTGCGGATCCAGGGGATTCGCCGAATAGGACGCAACCAGGTCGAGCATCTCGCCCGCCTTGGATCCGGGATACGCGCCGCCGCCCTGCAGCATGACCCCGATACGGGGACGCAGCGCGTCGGTGTCCGCGATCGGGTCCAGGCCGAGCACCCGCACCGTGCCCGCGTCGGGTGCGGAGAAGCCCTCGCACATCTCCACGGTGGTGGTCTTGCCCGCGCCGTTGGGGCCCAGCAGCGCCACGACCTCCGCCCGCTGCACCTCGAAGCCGAGGCCGTCGACGGCGGTGGTCTCGCCGAAGCGCTTGACAACACCATCGACCTTGACGGCGCAAGAGGATCCGTTCACGAAGTGACACGGTATGCCGCGGGCGGCTGTGATGGAGCAGACACCCCCGCACGGTTCCGCCACGGCAGCAGATGGCGGGTGAGCACGATGAAGATCACCCCGACGACCAAACCGGCCGACGCGGCCTCAATGATCTGGAAGACGCCGAAGTCTGCGCCGCGCGGCATCAGGATCATGCTGACCACGGCGGAGAACACCACCGCGGGTACCCGGAACGTGCGCGTGGTGGCCCAGGCCGCGAGCGGGACGATCGCCCACAGCAGGTACCACGGCTGCACGACGGGATACAGCAGCACGATCGCGGCCAGCGACACCCCCATGGCCCCGACCGGGTGGAGCCGGCCCTTCCAGGTGGCCACGAGCATGCGCAGGGTGAAGAATCCGGCCACGACCTCGGCGATCGGGCGGGTGATGCTCAGCAGCGCGGTGGTGTGATCGCCCAGGCCGAGCAGGACGCCACCGAATCCCGTGATGACTCCCAGCGCCGTCGGCAGCGACATCCAGCTGCGCACGCTGTTGGCGGTGTTGAGGGTGTGTATCCAGCCCATGCCCAGGCCGCTGACCTCGGCGACCAGCAGCGTGGCGCCGACCGCGATCACGAGCATCACGACCGCGGCGAGCAGCACCGGGCGGATGCCCTGGCCGAGCTTGCGTGCCAGGGCCATTCCGACGAAGCCCATCGCGATGATCGAGGTGAATTTGACCGATGCGGACAGCGTGATCACCGCCGCGCCGAGGACGATCCACGCCCAGGCCCGCCGGTCCAGGACGACGCCGTCCTCGAGCCCGCGCAGGCAGAACTCGAAGCCCGCGAGCATCAGCCCGAGCATCAGCGCATCGTTGTGCACGCCCCCGACCAGGTGGAACAGCACCAGCGGGTTGGCCGCACCCAGCCACAGCGCGCTGACGGGCGCGACGCCGCAGCGCCGCGAGAGCCGGGGCAGCGCCCACACGATCAGCGCCACGCCTCCGAGCTCGAGCAGCCGGTGCGCCCAGACGCCGAAGATGATGTTGTCGCCGGTCAGCTTGGCGATGCCCTGGCCCATCCACAGGAAGAGGGGGCCGTAGGGCGCGGGGGTGTCGCGCCAGATGTTGGGCACGTTGTTGGTCAGGACATTGGCCAGGCCCAGGCCGTTCGCCGGACCCACGACGTACGGGTCCATGCCGCGCTCGGCGATCTCGCTCTGCGCCAGGTAGGAGTAGACGTCGTTGGAGAACATCGGCGGAGCGATGGACAGTGGGACAATCCACAGCAACAGCGTGCGATCGAGCTGTGACCGGCTCAGCCGGTGCAGCGGACCCCCGCCGTAGCCGACGGCGAAGCGGCCCAGCAGCAGCCAGGCGCCCACGACCGCGGCCGTGCCGATCATGCACATGGCCAGGGTGGGGGTGGCCGCCCGCGCGAACATCCCGACGACCCGCATCCCCGACACGGGATTCTGATGCACCGGCTGGGCGCCCACCCCGAGCGCGCTGATCGCCATCAGCACCGCGCCGGTCGCGCCGAGCAACCGAATCCGCTTGAACTGCACCATTTCCCGCGCGTCGAGGCCGGGCGCCTCGGACTCGTTGGTGTGCAGCGCGGCGATGGTGTGATCGGGTGCGGGGACGTCCAGGCCCAACGCCCGGCGCCCTACCGCGATCGACCTGCGCCGTATGTCCTCCACTACCGCCACGGGGAAAGAGCCTAGTTCGGGCACGAGCCGCGGCGGTGACGGGATCGGACTAATTCACCCGGGCTCGCGGGAAGGCCGGAATACGGGCCCGACCGGCCGGTTCTCCCCGGTGGCCGGACTACTCAGGCGACCCTTACTAGAATGCGGGAAGGAATTCCGTCACACTGATGTTGTGAAAACCGTGGGTTTGCGGAACGCGAGTGCGGAGTCCGGGCGCCAGGCTGGCGCCCGGAACGCTGTCGCGCCCGCAGCGCCGGCGAGCGAGGGTCACACCCGCGAGGCTGTGGTGCAGCTGCTGCTCGAGCAGGGTCCCATCACCGCGACCGCGATCGGCGAGCGGCTGGGCCTGAGCCCGGCCGGGGTGCGCCGGCACCTCGACGCGCTGATCGAGTCGGGCGAGGCGCAGGCCGCCCGCTCCGCACGCTGGCAGCAGCAGGGACGCGGCCGTCCGGCCAAGCAGTATCAGCTGACCGCGGCGGGCCGCGGCCGCCTGGGGCACACCTACGACGATCTCGCCGGTGCGGCCATGCGCCAGCTGCGCGAGATCGGCGGGGAGTCGGCGATCACCGAATTCGCGCGCAAGCGGGTCGGCACGATCGTCGCCGGGATCGAGGCGCTGGGTCCGCACACGCCGGAGACCACCGCGGAGAAGGCGCACGAGATCGCCGAGGCCTTCACCGACGCGGGATTCGCCGCCTCCACACGCAAAGTCGGTGCGGGCGTGCAGATCTGCCAGCATCACTGCCCGGTGTCGCACGTGGCCGAGGAATTCCCGGAGCTGTGCGCCGCCGAACTCGACGCCTTCCGGGAGCTGCTGGGCACGCACGTGCAGCGCCTGGCGACCATCGCCAACGGCGACTGCGCCTGCACCACCCACGTGCCACTGTTCCTGCCGACCCCCGAGATACCTACTCCCGAACCGAACGAAACCGACGCCGCCGCGCAGCCCGCGGTGGCGCGACCCAACTCCGGAAGGAGTGCGCAATGACGACCACGGCCGATCAGGCCCTGCCGCTGACCCAGGAGGAAACGATTGCCTCCCTGGGCAATTACGGCTACGGCTGGGCGGATTCCGACGCGGCCGGCGCCGCCGCGCAGCGAGGCCTGTCCGAGGACGTCGTGCGCGACATCTCCGGCAAGAAGAACGAGCCCGAGTGGATGCTGGACTTCCGGCTCAAGGCCCTGCGGATCTTCGACCGCAAGCCCATGCCGGGCTGGGGCTCGAACCTCGAGGGCATCGACTTCGACAACATCAAGTACTTCGTGCGCTCGACCGAGAAGCAGGCCGAGAGCTGGGAAGACCTGCCCGAGGACATCAAGAACACCTACGACAAGCTGGGCATCCCGGAGGCGGAGAAGCAGCGCCTGGTCGCCGGTGTGGCAGCCCAGTACGAGTCGGAGGTCGTCTACCACCAGATCCGCGAGGACCTGGAGGCGCAGGGCGTGATCTTCCTGGACACCGACACCGGCCTCAAGGAGCACCCGGAGCTGTTCCGGCAGTACTTCGGCTCGGTCATTCCCTCGGGTGACAACAAGTTCTCCGCGCTGAACTCGTCCGTGTGGTCGGGCGGCTCGTTCATCTACGTGCCGCCGGGCGTGCACGTGGACATCCCGCTGCAGGCCTACTTCCGGATCAACACCGAGAATATGGGCCAGTTCGAGCGCACGCTGATCATCGTCGACGAGGGCGCCTACGTGCACTACGTCGAGGGCTGCACCGCGCCGATCTACAAGTCCGACTCGCTGCACTCCGCGGTGGTCGAGATCATCGTCAAGAAGGGCGGCCGCTGCCGCTACACCACCATCCAGAACTGGTCGAACAACGTCTACAACCTGGTCACCAAGCGGGCCAAGGCCGAGGCGGGCGCGACCATGGAGTGGATCGACGGCAACATCGGCTCCAAGGTCACCATGAAGTACCCGTCCGTGTGGATGATGGGTGAGTACGCCAAGGGCGAGGTGCTCTCGGTGGCGTTCGCCGGTGAGGGCCAGCACCAGGACACCGGCGCGAAGATGCTCCACCTGGCGCCGCACACCTCCTCGACCATCGTGTCGAAGTCGGTGGCGCGCGGCGGCGGCCGGGCCTCCTACCGCGGCCTGGTCCAGGTCAACAAGGGCGCGCACGGGTCGAAGTCGACCGTGAAATGCGATGCGCTGCTGGTGGATACGATCAGCCGCTCGGATACGTACCCGTACGTCGACATCCGCGAGGACGACGTGACGATGGGCCACGAGGCCACCGTCTCCAAGGTCTCCGAGGATCAGCTGTTCTACCTGATGAGCCGCGGCATGACCGAGGACGAGGCGATGGCGATGGTGGTGCGCGGCTTCGTCGAGCCCATCGCCAAGGAACTGCCCATGGAATACGCGCTCGAGCTGAACCGCCTGATCGAGCTGCAGATGGAAGGAGCCGTCGGCTGATGCCGGTCGATAACATCGCTGAGGCCGCCGAGGGCCGGGTGCCCGGGCTCAACAAGGGCGAGGTCTTCACCTCGTTCGACGTGGACGCGTTCGAGGTGCCCTCGGGCCACGACGAGGCCTGGCGCTTCACCCCGATCCGCCGCCTGCGCGGGCTGCACGACGGCACCGCGGTGCGTGACGGTGCGGCCCTGGTCGAGGTCGCGCCGGTCGCCGGGGTGAGCGTGGAGACCGTGGCCCGCACCGACGCTCGCCTGGGCGAGGGCGGCGTGCCCGCGGATCGCGTTGCCGCCCAGGCATATTCGAGTTTCGAGCAGGCGACCGTGATCACCGTCGGTGCGGAAACCGAAGTGGCCGAGCCGATCGTGGTCACCATCACCGGCCCGGGCGAGGGCAGGACGGCCTTCGGGCACGTGCAGGTTCGTCTGGGCAACTTCGCGAACGCGACGGTCGTCGTGGACTACCGCGGCAGCGGAACCTACGCGGAGAACGTGGAATTCGTGCTCGGCGACAGCTCCAAGCTGACCGCCGTGGCCGTGCAGGACTGGGCCGACGACGCCGTGCACGCCACCGCGCAGCACGCCAAGCTGGGCCGCGACGCGGTGCTGCGGCACACCAACGTCACCCTGGGCGGCGATCTGGTGCGCCTGACCGAGACCGTCCGCTACGACGGCCCCGGCGGCGAGGCCGAACTGCTCGGCCTCTACTTCGCCGACGACGGCCAGCACTTCGAGCAGCGCCTGCTGGTGGATCACGCGGTGCCGCACTGCAAGTCGAACGTGCTGTACAAGGGCGCCCTGCAGGGCGATCCGGCCTCGCACAAGCCCGACGCGCACACGGTCTGGGTGGGCGATGTGCTGATTCGCGCCGCGGCCGAGGGCACCGACACCTACGAGGCCAACCGCAACCTGGTGCTCACCGACGGCGCCCGCGCCGATTCGGTGCCGAACCTGGAGATCGAGACCGGCGAGATCGTGGGCGCCGGACATGCCAGCGCCACCGGACGTTTCGACGACGAGCAGCTGTTCTACCTGCGCGCCCGCGGAATTTCGGAGGAGGCCGCCCGGCGCCTGGTGGTGCGCGGGTTCTTCCACGAGATCATCCAGAAGATCACCGTCCCCGAGGTCCGCGAGCGGCTCGAGGCGGCCGTCGAGGCCGAACTCGCCGCCATCGGCGTCTGAAACCACTTACCCCGCAAAGGAACCGCCTGTATGACCACCCTGGAAATCAAGGACCTGCACGTCGAGGTCGCCAACCCCGACGAGACCGGCGAGCCCATCAAGATCTTGAAGGGCGTCAACCTCACCATCAAATCCGGTGAGACGCACGCCATCATGGGCCCCAACGGCTCGGGCAAGTCGACCCTGTCGTACGCGATCGCCGGGCACCCCAAGTACACCGTCACCCAGGGCACGATCACCCTGGACGGCGAGGACGTGCTGGCCATGTCCGTCGACGAGCGCGCCCGTGCGGGCCTGTTCCTGGCCATGCAGTACCCGGTCGAGGTGCCGGGCGTGTCCATGTCGAACTTCCTGCGCACGGCCGCCACCGCGGTCCGCGGCGAGGCCCCCAAGCTGCGCACCTGGGTCAAGGAGGTGAAGGAGTCGATGAACGAGCTCGAGATCGACGCCGCCTTCGCCGAGCGCAGCGTGAACGAGGGCTTCTCGGGCGGCGAGAAGAAGCGTCACGAGATCCTGCAGCTGGGCCTGCTCAAGCCGAAGATCGCGATCCTGGACGAGACCGACTCGGGCCTGGACGTGGACGCGCTGCGCATCGTCTCCGAGGGCGTGAACCGCTACAAGGAGCGCGAGGACGGCGGCATCCTGCTGATCACCCACTACACCCGCATCCTGCGCTACATCGAGCCGCAGTTCGTGCACGTCTTCGTCGGCGGGCGCATCGTGGAGGAGGGCGGGCCCGAGCTCGCCGAGGAACTCGATGCCAATGGGTATGTGCGATTCACTTCGGCCGCTGTAGGAGCATGAGATGACCGCTGTCTCGGACGTGGCAGTGCCGGCGCTGGATACCGGGCGTATCCGGGCCGACTTCCCGATCCTGAGCCGCACCGTGCGCGACGGAAAATCGTTGGTGTACCTGGACTCCGGGGCGACCTCGCAGCGGCCGCTGCAGGTGCTGGACGCGGAGCGGGAGTTCCTGCTCACGCACAACTCCGCTGTGCACCGTAGTGCGCACGCGCTGGCCGAGGAGGCCAACGACGCCTACGAGGGCGCCCGCGCGCGGATCGCGGACTTCGTGGGCGTCGGCGCGGACGAGATCGTGTTCAGCAAGAACGCCACCGAATCGCTGAACCTGGTGGCGCACGCGTTCTCCGACGACCGCTTCCGCTACCGGCTCGGCCCGGGCGACGAGATCGTGATCACCGAGCTCGAGCACCACGCGAATCTCGTTCCGTGGCAGGAGCTTGCACGCCGCACCGGGGCCACACTGCGCTGGTACGACGTCACCGACGACGGCCGGATCGACCTGGACTCGCTGGATCTGTCGCCGCGCACCCGGGTGGTCGCGTTCACCCACCAGTCCAATGTCACCGGCGCGGTCTCCCCGGTCACCGAATTGGTTCAGCGCGCAAAGGAAGTCGGCGCCCTGGTGGTGCTCGACGCCTGCCAGTCGGTGCCGCACATGCCGGTGAACTTCCGCGAGCTCGGCGTCGATTTCGCCGCCTTCTCCGGCCACAAGATGCTGGGCCCGTCCGGGGTGGGCATCCTGTATGGCCGCCGCGCGCTGCTCGAGGACACCCCGCCGTTCATCACCGGCGGCTCGATGATCGAGACCGTCTACATGGACCACAGCACCTTCGCGCCGCCGCCGCTGCGGTTCGAGGCCGGTTCGCAGATGATCTCGCAGGTCGTCGGGCTCGGTGCGGCCGTGGACTACCTGTCCGGGGTCGGGATGGAAGCTGTTGCGGCACACGAGCATTCGCTGGTCACCGCGGCCCTCGACGGCCTGAACGCCATCGAGGGCGTGCGGATCATCGGCCCGACGAAGGGCGAGAACCGCGGTGGCGCGGTGTCGTTCGTCGTGGACGGCGTTCACGCCCACGACGTGGGCCAGATCCTGGACGACGAGGGCGTCGCGATCCGCGTCGGCCACCACTGCGCCTGGCCGCTGCACCGCCGGTTCGGCATCGCGGCCACCGCCCGTGCCTCCTTCGCGCTGTACAACACCCTCGACGAGGTGGACGCGCTGGTCGCGGCGGTGCGGAAGACGCAGGACTTCTTCGGGGTTGCATAAGCCATGCGCATGGAGCAGATGTACCAGGAAGTGATCCTGGATCACTACAAGCACCCGCATCATCGGGGGCTGCGCGAGCCCTTCCAGGCCGAGGTGCACCACGTGAACCCGACCTGCGGGGACGAGGTGACCCTGCGGGTGCATATCGACGACAAGGGCGATGTCGCGGACATCTCCTACGACGGCCAGGGCTGCTCGATCAGCCAGGCCGCGACCTCGGTGCTCACCGACCAGGTCATCGGCCTGCCGGTGCAGCAGGCGATGAAGACCGTCGACGCGTTCAGCGAGATGATCTCCAGCCGTGGCACCATCGAGGGCGACGAGGACGTGCTCGGCGACGGCATCGCCTTTGCGGGTGTGGCGAAGTATCCGGCGCGGGTGAAGTGCGCGCTGCTGGGCTGGATGGCGTTCAAGGACGCCGTCGTGCGGGCGGCGTCCGCGGAGGGCACGAACTTGGCCGAGGCCGCGAAGACGATCTCCACGAACGGGAGTAGCAATGAGTGAAACGCCAGTGAACGAGGCTCCGGCGCAGCCTTCGGCGGAGGAGCTCAGCCTCCTCGAGGATCTCGAGGAGGCCATGCGCGACGTCGTCGACCCCGAACTGGGGATCAACGTCGTGGATCTGGGCCTGGTCTACGACATGCGGGTCGAGGACGACATCGCCGTGCTGGACATGACGCTGACCTCGGCGGCCTGCCCGCTCACCGATGTCATCGAGGATCAGTCGCGCAACGCGCTGGTCCGCAGCGGTCTGGTGGAGGATCTGAAGATCAACTGGGTCTGGATGCCGCCGTGGGGCCCGGACAAGATCACCGAGGACGGCCGCGAGCAGTTGCGCGCGCTCGGTTTCACCGTCTGACCCACCGACGGAGCCGGCTGTCGATCCGGTTGCGGCGCGGGAGATTTCGGGCGCCACCATATCGGATTCGAATTGGACAAAGCACCACCGTTCGGCAATGATCCTCCCGACATATTTCTCGAACCGGGGAGGATTCTTCGATGTCATTGCTGCGCAAGGCTACCGTGGGTCTGGTGGTCGCGTCGACCGCCGGGCTCAGCGTCGCCGGAGCGGGCGCCGCGAACGCGAATCCCAATGCGTACGGTGCCTTTTCGCTCTCGGAAAGTGCGGGTACCGTCGCCTACGCGCTGAACTACGCGAATTATCCCGATGCCATTCACGCGGCCGATGCCAAGTGTGGACATCCGGACTGCCACAACATTATCCAGATCGTGAACGCCTGCGGTGCGGTCGCGCAGGGCGCGGACGGGCGCTACTCCTGGAACTGGTCGGCCTCCAAGACCGAGGCCGAGCAGTCCGCGGTGAAATCGCTGGGCATGAGTGCCCCGCCGTTCCCGGATCTGGGTTCCGCCTCGCCGCGTGCGGCGCACGTAGTGCTGTCGGGGTGCACCGACAACGTCTGAGCGAGTGGTTAGCAACATCGGGCTCGGTGGCGAGTAGGCTCGCCACCGAGCCCGATGTCGTGCTCGAGTGAACTCGGCCCGGGGCCTCAGCGTGTTCTCAGCGACGATTTCGATACTTGTAACCGCCTTGTTCCGAATCCTCAGGAGAAACGCCTCGCTATGTCGACCATCAACGGTCTTCCTGCCCACGTGCTGCTGGTCCACATCATCGTCGTCCTGGTGCCGCTCACGGCCCTGCTGACCGTCGTGAGCGCGCTGTGGCCCGCGGCGCGCCGCAGGCTGATCTGGCTCCTAGTGGCGCTGTCCGTGTTTTGCGTGGTGATGACCCCGATCACGACCGACGCCGGCGAATGGCTCGAGCACAAGATCGGCCGCTCGCCCGCCATTCGTAACCACGCCCATCTGGGCGACACCATGATCTACTTCGCGGTCGGCCTGCTGGTGGCGGTGCTGTTGCTGCTGCTGGTGCACCTGCGCGAGACCCGCAATCGGCCGCTCGGGCGCGCCCTGGTCGGCGTCGTCGCGGTGATCGCTATCGCGGCCGGGGTGGCCGCGACCGTGCAGGTGTACCGGATCGGCGACAGCGGAGCCCGGGCGACGTGGGGCGGTCAGGTCGCGACGACGTCGGCCGGCTGACTCAGACCTTGACCACGATCGTCTTCATGATCATGTCGGCGAAGGTCTGACGCTTCTTGTCCCACAGCGGCCACAGATAACCGATGTAGCAGAAGCTGTCCAGGATGTGGCAGAGGTTGCGCACGAAGGCCATGCCGAAACCCATGAACTGCCCGTCGGCCTCGCGAATCAGCGTGATGCCGAGCAATTTCTTGCCTGGCGTCTGCCCGGTGGTGCCGACGAGGTAGGTCAGATACAGGCCGCCGCACACCGTGATGAGCCAGCCGATCAGCACCAGCGCCCAGCCGGCGCCGGTGAGCCCGCCGCCGGTGCAGACCGAATACCCGTTGGCATCGGTCGTGCAATCCAGCGACCGCATGCCGACGGAGAATCCGCTGATGTAGAACATCAGCGCCGGAATGCCGATGATGATCCCGTCGACGAGCGCCGCACCGACGCGCTGCAGCCAGCTGGCGTACGGGGGCTGCGGTCCGTAACCGGGCGGCGGATAGCCGTAACCCGGTGCGGTTGGCTGATATCCGCCGTAGCCGGGTGCGGGCCGGCCGTGTCCGCCCGGCGCCTGGTCGTAGCCCGGCGTCATACCGGCGTACCCGGCGCCGTACCCGATCGGCGCGTCGTATCCGTATGTGCCGGGGTCGGAGGGATCGGCCCATCCGGGCGCGTCGTGCCCCGCCGGGCCGGTCTCGTAGGCCCGCGGCGCGCCGTAGGTCGGCATGCCGGGCCACGACGGGCCGCCGTGGTCGGGGCCGTATCGGGCTCCGTTTCCATAGTCGTGGGGCGTGCCATAGGGCGGCTCGCCCGAGGGGGTCGCGGGCCCCGGGGTGCCGTATCCGGGGGACTGTCCGAAGGTCGGTCCGCCGGACGGAGGTGGTCCGCCGGGCGCGCCGTATCCGGGAGGTTGGCTGAAATTCGGGCTGCCGGATGGGGTGTGTCCGCCAGGGGTGCCGTATCCCGGAGGTTGGCTGAAATTCGGGCCGCCGGACGGGGACTGTCCGCCGGTCCCGCTGTATCCGGGCGGGACCGGACCGAGCCCGGGCGTAGCGGCAGGTGGTGTGCCGAGTCCCGCGGCGGGCGCGTCGTCTTCGAACGGAGTTCCCGGTGGGGGAGTGATCGAGCCCGGCGTCCCGGAGAGCTCGAATCCGAGCTGTTCCGGTGGATTCAACTCGGGATGTGGCATGTCGGCTGGCTCCGAGGCGCTCGAGTCGCCCGGTTCCGGCGGATTGCTCATGCGATTCCTCCGATGGTGAAGGGACGAGAGCTCAGACCACGTACGTTACCGCCGCAGCCGCCCGGTGCGTGCGAAGGTGCGCTTGGCCGCCGGCGACAGGCCCGGGGTCGCACCGTCGGCGGCACGCTCGGCCTCTTCCGGATTCGGGCGGACGAACAGGGTGACGGTGGTGGCGTCGGTGAATCCGTGCCGCGTCATCATCGTCGCCGAGGCCGTGTTGCCCACCTCGACGTCGGTGACGATGCGGCGCGCGCCGCGCGCGAACAGCGCCGAACAGCACATCTCGACCAGCCGCCCGGCGATGCCGCGGCCCTGCATATCGGGGGCGACGGCGATCCACTCCAGGTAGGCCCAGTCCTCGCGCAGTTCGAATTCCATGGAGCCCAGCACGAATCCGACGACCCGGTCCGAATCCAGCGCCACCCAGCAGGAGCCGTCGGGATTGTCCAGATGCTCCGCGACCGAGGTCAGCGACCACGACGTATACGGTTTGATCTCGGTATTGAACACCTCCGTGCCGAGATCGAGCACCTCACGCAGGTGGCCCAAGCCCATGGGGACGATCGCGGCGTCGGATTCCATGGCCGACAGTGTGCCATCGCGCGGTTCCCGGCCGACGATTCACGCGCCCTTGCGCGCGGCCTTCTTCGCTGTCTTTTTGGCCGCTTTCTTGGCGGGCTTCTTCTCGGGCTCGGGTGTGCCGGTCCGGCGACCGGAGGCCTCCAGGCTGCGCTGCAGGGCCGCGACCAGGTCGACGACCTCCGCGTCCATCTCGGCGGGCGCCGGTTCCTCGCGGCGGGCGACCGTGCCCGAACCCGAGGCGATCGCCTCGTCCAGCAGCCGCTTCAGTTCGATCTGGTACTCGTCGGTGTACTGGTCCGGATCGAATCCGTCGGACATGCTCTCGACCAGGGTCTGCGCCATCGCGATCTCCTGCGAGCGGGGTTCGGCGGCGCCGTCGAGCGCGGCGAAGTCGACCGCGCGCACCTCGTCGGGCCACAGCAGCGTCTGCAGCACCAGCACCCCGTCCCGCACCCGCAGCGCGGCGAGTCGCGTCTTCTGCCTCAGCGTGAAATGCACGAGCGCGACCCGCTCCACCTGATCGAGCGTCTTGGCCAGCAGCACATAGGCTTTCGGCGTGGTGGAATCGGGCTCGAGATAATAGCTCTTGTCGAACAGGATCGGATCTATCTGCTCCGCGGGCACGAACTGCAGGACCGGAATTTCGTGTTTCTCCGCGACCGGCAGCTTCGCGAAATCCTCGTCGGTGAGCACGACCTTGTCGCCCTCGGGCGATTCGTAGGCCTTATCGATATCGGCATACTGCACCGGCTGCCCGCAGACCGTGCACACCCGGTCGTATTTGATCCGCCCACCGTCCTTGGCGTGGACCTGGTGAAACCTGATGTCGTGATCCTCGGTGGCGGTGTAGACCTTCACCGGGACGTTCACCAGCCCGAACGCGATGGAACCCTTCCAGATCGATCGCATCCTATGATGCTACTTTCGACCTGCGCGGTCTGTCCGGCGAACCGCCGCGACCTGCGGGTTCGTCGTTGTTGGTGCGTGTTGCCAGGTGTTGTTTGTTGCTGTTCGTGGATTTGTGACGTCCTGTGGACGTCCTGATACCGACGCGATTTGCCCACGCCACGTGCTGTTTCGGGGCGATTCAGCGGTTGCTTGTTCTGTGCTGAGCGGCCGTTTCGGCGCCGCTGGATCGTCTGCCAGGTGCCACAAATCCGTGACTGCGAGTTCGGGCGGACCCATGTATCTCTGAGATCTCTTACGTCGCTCTCGGTAGGCCGATGCCGTGCGTGGACCTGCGGCAAATACCTTGGTACCGATATATGCGCATTTGACTAATTGTCGTGAACGTGGCGGGAGCAGGAGAAGGGAAAGCTTGTCTCGTATCCTCAGCGGCGAGGGGCCGGTGGAGGTCTTGCTGTCGCGCGGTCCGGCCCGGACTGCGCCGAGTCGGTGTTGGGCGAGGGGCTGGGACGCTGTTTGTCGAGGTCGCCGAGATGGTACCGAGGCGATTTCTTGACCTGAGCCGGTTTCGGGGTGTTCAGACGCCGATCTGCATGGGCTCGACAACAGTGCGGCTGGATCTCGAAGGACGGGCTGACAGGATTTGAACCTGCGACCACCTGACCTGGAAGCAGATTCCTGGCATGCATCCCAACGATTCCCAATATGTATCAATAGCTGCACTAATAGCGGATATGCATGGTTTGTCATTTCCTGTTGCAACCTGCCGTTTCTCAGCCAAACCGTGTACTGCCCGTGTACTGCGGGCATATTGCAACGGTGTCACACTCGTGCAGCGCTTTACATCAACATCGAAGAATCCGCCGCCGCTGGTGATGGTGCGCGAACCGGCCCATGAGAGTACGGATCGCACACCGCGACGTTTGGGGTCCCCGACGTCCCTGGCATACATCCACTAACAACGGATCGCATCCGCCGAAGAGCGCAGCTGGTTTTCAAGGTTGTTTGTCTATTCCGGCTCCTTCGCACTTGGTTCCGTTTCACCGTTGGCGGGTTGTGCGGTTGCAGGCGATCCGGTTGAGGTCTCGAACTCGTGGGGTACCAGTTGCCGTCTGAGCTCATCGATTTGTCGACGACGTTCGAGGGCTTCGTTATGGCGCCGGATAGACTCCTCTTGAGCATCGGCGATGTATGTCCACAGGCCGTAATCTTCACTGCCGAACTTTTGAAGAGACTCGTTGATAGAAGCGAGATGCTTACTTGATTGTTTCGCCTCTGCCACAAGGTCGTGCATCGTATTGGTAACTACCTTATTTGCATTCTCGAGTATGCCCCAATCAAGAATCGATTTGGTTTCGAATGGTTTCCCCCCTTTGTCCTCGTAAGTTACGAATCCCTCATAGCGGAGGGGGAGATCAGTCTTGAAGCGTCTTATTGCGGAGTCCCACAGAACTCGCCACTCCTGCCACGGCGCAAGGATTGGAATGACGTCTGGGTGCCAAAGTTCGGTTACGGTTGCGCCCGGCTCCATGCTTGGGCTGACCTGAGGGGCCTGTTCAAAGTTGAGACGAATGTTGTAAGCAGGCGTCGTTCCAAAATTCTTGACAACCAGTTCGAGTACGTGCCAGTGCGTTTGATTAGGCTCCGAATACATGATGACATTCGGCTGAGCTTGCTCCTCACGAGTTTTGCGAGCTTCAGCGGCTTGTTCCATTGCCGCATCTACCTGCTTCTTCGCATAGCGGCCAGCTACGATCACAGTCCCGAGTGCAATAACCGCTGTTGCCCATCCGGCTGATGCGGCCCAGGCGTCGGCTCGAACGTGGTGCAACCAATCCCATGCGTCGCCAATCCAAATACCGATATCGTGCATCCAACTCAACAGTGGTCCTCCGTCCATAGAGGCTGCCCGATCAACTTGTTGATCTTGTGAACGAGCTGCCGGCGGTGCACATCCCGTTGGTAGGGGAAGCTACAGAAGACCCGTCCTGGCCACGTTGCCCTCCAGCGCTTGGGGTGCGCGCTTGTCCTATCGGACTGCGCTCGTGATTGTTTCTGACATGTTGCCCGGCAAGTCCCTACCAAGCGGCGGCGCTGCTGGTGGGGGTCGTGCTCGTGGAACGGTGTGCGGTGTGTCTATCAGTTCGATAATGGGCGTGTTTCGAGTTCGCTGAGATACATGGCGGCGATTTCGGCCTCGGGGGCCTTGAGATGCCGGTAGATATCGACAGCGGCTCGGAGTTGAGCGATGGCGGCGTCGGTGTCGCCAAGGGCGGCCTGGGCGCGGGCGGTGCCTTCCAGGGCGCGAGCTCGCTCACGTTGGCTACCGATGGTCTCGGCCAAGTTAAGTGCGTCAGTGAACATCCTCAAGGCTTCATTCAGTTCGCTGGTCGCCAACAGCACCGTCCCGATCTCGTTGACCACCTCAGCTTCACCGCGGCGGTTGCCGATACCCTGGAAAATCACCAGTGCTTGCTGGTGTAGGTCGGCAGCCTCACCGTAATCCTCGGTGGCCCAACGCACGACACCAAGATTGCGGAGAGCATTGGCTTCCCCGAAACGGTTACCGACGCCCCGGAAAATTTCCAGTGCTTGCTGGTGCAGGTCGGCAGCCTCACCGTAATCCCCTGTAGCCCAACGCACGACACCAAGATTGCGGAGAGCGTCGGCTTCCCCTAGGCGGTTGCCGATTTCCCGGTAGATTGCCAGCGCCTGCCAGTTCAGGTCAGTAGCCGTACCGTAATCCCCTGTAGCCCAACGCACGACACCAAGATTGCGGAGAGCATTGGCTTCCCCTAGGCGGTTGCCGATTTCCCGATAGATTGCCAGCGCTCGCTGGTCCAGGTCGGTAGCCGTACCGTAGTCTCCGGTGTCCCTGCGTACGACGCCGAGATTAGTGAGAGCATTGGCTTCCCCGAGGCGGTTGCCGATTTCCCGATAGATTGCCAGCGCCTGCTGGTCCAGGCCGGTAGCTGCACCGTAGTCTCCGGTGTCCCTGCGTACGACACCGAGATCGGTGAAAGCATTAGCGAGACAAAGCCGGTCGCCGAGATGTTCGGCGTTGTCTGCGGCGCGCCGGTGCAATTCCAACGCCTGCGACCACGGCCCGTCTCGCTCGAGCAACCCGGCCAGCAGTCCCGTCAACGCCAGCAACCGCTCAGATGAGTTCGTAGCAACGCTTTCGAGGCAGGCCACCAGATTCGCCCGCTCGAGCCGCATCCACGCTACTGCCTGCATCTCGCCAGAGAAATCCTGCGTTGGAATGCTCCGATGCGGGGTGGGGGGCCTCACGGTGGGCCGAGGTCGGCGTACCAACCAGCGATCCGCGGCGCTTGCGGCAGTCTGGTAGTAGTCAAGTAGCCGATCCACCGCTTGGTCGTTGTCGAATGCGGGGTCGCCGGTGGTGAGGGTGTGGGCGTAATTGCGTAGCAGGTCATGCAACCGAAATCGGTCCGAAGCGGTCTCGTCGAGGAGGTGGTCGACATAGAGAGCGTTCAATTCGTTCTGCGCCACTGCAACCGGGATGCCGGCCAGTGCCGCGACCGCGAAGGTGTCGAAATGGGGTCCGGGGTGTAGTCCCAGGCGGCGGAACAGAAGTTTCCGCTTGGGTGGCAGGTCGCGGTAGGACAGGTCAAAAGCAACGCGCACAACCGGATCATCGACCGGGTCGAGTATAGCTAGCCGGTTCGCTGCGGTCGCCAATGCATCAGCCCGGGTGGCAATGTCTGCTGCTGTCCAGCGTGGATGGTGTGCTGCCTGCCCTGCAACCAGCCCGATCGCCAGTGGAAGCCTTCCGCACACGTCAGCGGTGCGGGCCGCGGCTTCTCGCTCGCCGCGAGTGTGCGGGTTGCGTTGTGCGATGGTGAGGAACAGGTCCGTAGCCGGTTCGGGGTTGAGAACTTCTAATGCTAGTGCCGTGTCCTGAAAGGTTGATGCTGAAACCCGCAGTCGGGGTGGCGGGTTGATCATCGGCCGGTGACCGGCGATGCTGCCGGTGGAGGTGGTGCCGGTGGCTCGTAAACCGGATGTGTTCGT
>NZ_JAHKNI010000026.1 GCF_018860155.1 Nocardia albiluteola | reverse complement strand
TTCCGGACCTTGTGGAACATGTTGAAGGCGGGAAAGAAAATCGGGCGACCCGAAGGCACGGAGCAGCACCTGCTGACCTCGCCACCGAAAGTTCCGGCGAGGAACCAGACATCGTCGGGCTGACCTTCGGCCGCAAGGATTCCGGTCTCGTCGCATACCGGATTCTTGGCGTTGGGGATCGACATGGCCCACTGCCACCACCGGGCGGCCAAATCGACGTTACTGCTGCGCATCCAAACCACCTTGATGATCTATCCGCCGGCCAGGATAGCCGAGCGTCGGAGAGGGCTGCCGAGGGCACCTCGAGAACCGGAATGGTTCCGCGGTACACGGGTTCCGGCCCAACCGGCGGGTGCAGGACGCGATCGCTGAGATCCACTATAACGGCACTCGCGGTTACCGGTGGGTGCTGGATGCGGATATCGAGGCGTGTTTCGACCGTATCGAGCACACGGCCCTGATGGACCGGGTTCGGTTGCGGGTCAAGGACAAACGCGTCCTGACGCTGATCAAGGCGTTCCTGAAAGCCGGGATCCTCAATCCGGTCGCTGAAGGCGAAAGTTCGTGCCCTGACCCATCGGGGATCCCAGCAGAGTCTGAGCTATGTGATCGTGCGGCTCAACCAGATTCGTCTGGAGACGGATGATCGCTATGTTGCAAACCCGGCACCGCTGGAACTGGACCGACATTCGCCGCCGCTACACCACCCCCGCAGGGCGGTGGCTACCCATCACCGCGGCGGACGGGACCGAGTTGTTCGACCTAAGCAGCGTGACGGTCAGCCGTTACCGCTGGCGCGGACACAAGATCCCCAACCGATGGACGACCCTGCAACCAGCCTGACGGCAGGAACCGTGGAGCGCCCGTTGCGTCGAGAGGCGCACGGCGGGTTCGGCGAGAGGTCCGGGGAAACGGAGCCGAAGCAATCCGGCCACCGCGCCCCGGGCCTATTCAGCGAGCATCCTGGGCGGCCTGGGCATCACGGAGTGATCGGCTCGGCCTTCATTCGGATCACCACCACCATCAACGCCTACATGGCGCTGCGCCGCTACCGTCGACGACGCTCGCCGTCAGGGTTTTCCTTGGAATGAGATGTGTGAGGGTGGTCGGCGACGAGTGGAGACGGTCTGGCCGGGGCATGAACAAGGCAAGGGTGTCGTTTATCGAGATGTCGCGCTGGACGGTCGCTCCACAGATCGCAGCGACCTCCGCGGTGCGCCATCGGCCGATCGCGGACAGGAGATGTCGGCGGCGGGCTCGGTTGAGCATGTCCAGAGCGGACTCGGGCAACTCGGTGATGCCTTTGTCGTTCGGGACGGGGGCCGCGACCGCCGCTCCGGCCTGGTCTCGTTGGTGGTTGGGCTTGTAGAGGTACTTCTTCGCCACCATCAGGTGGGCCGCTGAAAGTCGCGCATTGAGCTCGAGGAGTAGATAGCACTCGCCCAGTACCGGGTAACGACGGAGGACCGCTGTCAACTCCGAATCGGGCAGGGCCGCCAACTGCTGCGGAGACAGCCCGGCCTCGTTCAGCAAGACTTCGGGCAGCGAAGGTTGTGCCGCCGCATCCGTGACCATTTGTCGCTCGTCGGCCAGCAATGCAGCGAGTATCCGCTCGACATGATCCACATAGCCGGGCATGTCGATGCCGGTCATCAGGTCGCGCAGAATGAACTGGACGTCCTGCGGCCCGCTGGGCGCGACGTCACCGTGATCCCAATGCACGGCGTACTGGCGGAAGACATCGATGAAGTGGGCCACCGACAACGCCCCCCGCTCATCGCCCCGAGAGAAATTCAGGAATAGCCGCCGGACTCCGGCGAGCATCAGGCGAGCCGTCGCGAATCGCTCAGCAATCTCATCACGACTCATGGTGAATGCGCCATCGGCCCAAATCGGTTGCACGGCAATGTTTGCGGCCGCCTCGAGGGTTTCGCAACGTTTGAACAGCTCGATGATCAGTGTTTCACCGATTTCTGCGGTATATGTTCGGATGCGGCCGTCGTCGAAGACACTGGGTAGTGTGCAGATTCGGCTGCTACCCCGGTATGCACTCATCTCCGGCGCATTCCAGAGGATGAGGGAGGCATAGGCATCCCGGTTGGGATGACCGGTACCTGACCGTGCGACAAGGGTGTTGAAATAGGCCCGGAACGGTATTCCCGCTTCGCCGACGCGGAGTCGTGCCAGGCTGCATCCCGGATCACGCCGCGCAAGGTCGAGGTTCTCTCGCTGAGAGTAGGAGGCGACCGAGGAGCCGACGATTCCCAACTCGACGATCAGTCGACGGGCGCTACGGACATCGTTGTCGGCCGCTGGCGGAAGCAGGGCAAGTGCCCGGTTCGCCAGATCCGTAAACGAACACGCAGACAACGAGCCGTCGACCACACGAGAACCGAGGCCGGGTAGCGTGTCGATCAGCCAGGCGGAGAATGCGTGCCCCGGGCGCAGGAGCGGAGAAGACTGTTCGGCGACGGCTCGCGTCATCACATTTACCTCCTGTAGCAATTCCTCTGCGCGGGCGCAGGTTTCGTACAGCATCCACCACAGCGTCTTCTCCCGCAGATGAACGTCGCGACGGGAGATCAGCCGGTCGATCGCTATGCGGGACCGGACCGAGGTGTCGAAGTCCGGCAGTGTCGACCGGCCGGCCGATGTCGGGAGTGCCGGTGCATCCCGGACCCCGGCGCCGCGGCCGATGCGAACCTGGCGTTGGTGTACGCGCTGACTGCTCCCGGAACGCCCGGGCTCAGCGGAGTCGATTGTGCTGCTTCCACCAATTCAGCAGGCCCGCAGCGCGGTTCGGGCTGGAGGCGAAGTTGTCCAGCGCGGTACATGCCATGGACCGGTCGAGGTCGCTGGCTCGCAGGTTGAAACCGTCCTGCGGCCGTTCAGAAGACACCGCACAATAGTCGAAGCTGGATCGGCTCACCGGTAGATGTTCGGCGCGGATCGGCACTGGACAGCGATCGCCGTCGACCAGCACGATGGCATCCGTGGTACAGATGACGCGCTTCGCACGCTTTCCGCTCGGGCACTTCCCGACCCCCCTCGAGCCGCTGGAACGGCTGACCGCACGGCTGCGCGAGAGTCACCCGCGCGTGCCGGATCTGTGGATCAAACGTGACGACTGCACCGGCCTGGCCACCGGTGGCAACAAGACGCGCAAGCTCGAATTTCTGGTCGGCGATGCGCTGGCTCAGGGCGCCGACGTGCTGATCACGCAGGGCGCCACCCAGTCCAACCATGCGCGGCAGACCGCGGCGGCGGCGGCCCGCGCCGGGATGGAGTGCCATCTGCTGCTGGAACGGCGTCAGGTGCGCGACGAGGAGTACGAGCGCTCAGGCAACGTGCTCCTCGACGAACTGCTCGGCGCCCGGATCGTGGACAGGCTGCCGTCCGGCACCGATATGCAGGCGGCCATGGAATCTCTCGCCGACGACCTGCGCTCCGCGGGGCGCCGGCCGTATGTGATCCCCGGCGGCGGCTCGAATCCGATCGGCGCGCTCGGCTACGTGGGGTGCGCACTGGAGTTGGACGCCGCGCCGATCCCGGTCGACTGGGTGGTGCACGCGACGGGCAGCACCGGAACTCAGGCCGGACTCGTCGCCGGGCTTCGTGCGGTTCACAGCCCTGCCCGGGTGCTCGGGGTCAGCGTGCGGCAGCCGGAGCAGAAGCAGATCGATGCGGTGCACGACCTCGCGCAACGCACCGCCGAGCTGATCGGAACCGAGGTCGGCCGCGAGGATGTGCTGGTGGACGATCGCTGGGTCGGCGAGGGCTACGGCATTCCCACCGAATCCATGGTCGATGCGTTGCGGCTGCTCGCCACCACCGAGGGGATCCTGCTGGATCCGGTGTACTCGGGCAAGGGGTTCGCGGGTCTGCTGGGCGGCATCGCCGAGGGGCGGTTCGCCGAGCCCGACACCGTGGTATTCGTGCATACCGGCGGGGCCGTGGGGTTGTTCGGTTACCGGTCCAGCTTCCAGTGACGGCATCCCGGCCGCTGGTCGGCATCCTCGGCGGCATGGGTCCCGCGGCCACGGCGGAGTTCTACGCCAAGCTGATCGCGCGCACGCCCGCCACCCGTGACCAGGACCACCTGCGGGTCGTCATCTGGGCGGACCCGACGGTGCCGGACAGGGTGGCCGCCGTGCTCGACGGCAGCACCGATCCCTACCCAGAGATCCTTTCCGGCGCAGTCACACTCCGCGACCTCGGCGCCGCCGTGATCGCAATACCCTGCCACACAGCACATTTCTTCCTGCCGAACCTGATCGCGGACACCGGAGCAACTTTCGTCGATATGGTCGCCGAAACCGCATCCGCCCTGACCGGCCGCGCGGGTCCCATCGGCCTGCTCGGCACCCGCGGCACCCTGGCTACCGGCCTCTATCAGAACCGGCTCCACGACGTCGACGTGGTCGTGCCCTCCGAGCCTGTGCAGCAAGAAGTGGATAGAGCCATCGCCGCGGTGAAGCGTGCCGACCCGCTCGGCGCGGCCGCCCACCTGGACCGCGCCCTGTCCGCACTGAATGTCCCGCTGACGGTGCTGGCCTGCACGGAACTCCCACTCGCGGCCCGGTATGTCACAACGGATTCCGAGCTGCTGGACCCGATGGACCTACTGGCCGACGCGGTGATCCGCGCCTGCCTCTGAAGCGCTGTCCGCGCCGCCCGTTGCGTGGAATGTGCTGGAACTGATGACGGCGATGCTGGTTTCGATGATCGCGAGCGTCCGTCTCGAGCCGGCGGGGCGGGGCTCACGAGGGCAGTAGCCGCCGTGCGGTGGAAGTGCCCAGGCCGGTGGGGCCGCCGAGGCGGCGGGGGGTGGTCGGCTCGGCGGCGGTCACCGCCACAGGGTTCGCCGTCTCGAGATCCTGGGGGTAGCGCGCGGTTCGCGTGAACCACTCGTACCAGCCTGGGACCGAGTCCCGCAGAACCTCGATGTAGTCGAACACGCGGGCGCTCTCGGCGGGGTTCAGGCCGTACTCCTCGACCATCGTCGGAACCTCGACAGCGGCGACGTGCTCGAACTGATCCAACCGGGATCGGACCAGGTCGGCCGTCGTATCCACCGCTTGCTGGAGATCGCCACCGAGGAACTTGCGCAGCACGTGCACCATATTGGCGGGCTCGGCGCCCTCGGCCGCCTCT
Source organism: Nocardia albiluteola (assembly GCF_018860155.1). Classification (GTDB taxonomy): domain Bacteria; phylum Actinomycetota; class Actinomycetes; order Mycobacteriales; family Mycobacteriaceae; genus Nocardia; species Nocardia albiluteola. Next base: position 85,235 of record NZ_JAHKNI010000026.1, on the reverse strand, counting down.
CGCGGGTAGGAGTAGATATCGTTGACCAGCAGACTCGCGTCGTTGAGGGTGTCGATCAGCGAACGCATCGGCTGGGCATCCGCGACCGTGTCGGGCAGCTCGGCCGGCTGGCCGTATTCGGCCAGGCACCCGGCCAGCGGACCGGGGTTGGTCCTGCGCTTCAGTTCCAGGTACTCGATCGGATCGGTGGCATGCCCCGTGGCGAAGTTGTGCAGTTCCCGGAGGTTGCCGCCGAGACATTCCTCGATGCGTTCGCGAGCGCGGCGTCGCCAGCCGGGCGACATCACGGGCGCGGTGCGTGACCACAGGTCGGCGAGACCGCGTTCGGTGGGACTCGTCGCCACCGGCATGGCCGCCGTCGGGTCGAGCGGCATGAACTGCCGCAGTCTTGCCAGGTGAGCCCGTATCGGCGCCGTACTTCCGGTGCGTTGGCAGGCCTTGGCGAAGAAGTCGTCCACGTAGAACGTCCACGTGCACCAGTCGGCGAGCGTATCGACCCTGTCCCCGAGAGCATCCGGGAACATGCGGCACAGCAGCAGCGGGTAGTCCTCCCCCTGGAACTGCTGCTCGGTCCACGGCGGGATGCCGGCCTGCGGCGCGAACATGGCCATATCCCGGGCCCACGCGAGGGCATGGGCGCGGGCCGTGTCCAGGTGGGGGCTGAGCCGGGCCTGGCGGAGCCCCTCGAACGTCGGCATCCGGTACAGCCCCGGCGTCGCGGCGGGCGATGCGCTCGGCCCCACGCTCAGTTGCCGAACAAGAGCCGCCAGTTCCCCCGCGGCCGCGGCCTCCGGGTTGGCGGCCTGCAGACAGGCCAGGGCCAGGTCCAGGTGACGCTGTATTTCCTGGTGCGCCCAGGCGTGTGCGCCCGCCTCCGCGATGAGGTCGGCGCAGGTCTGGAGGGCGGCATCGTCCAACGGCTCGTCGCCGAGGTACAGCTCGGCAAGCCGGGTCGCGGGGCCGTTGCCGACGTTGAGCGCCGCCACCACCGGCAGCGACTTCTTGCGGGCGCGCAGGTCGGACATGACGGGCTTGCCGGTCACGGCCGGATCACCCCAGATGCCTTGGAGATCGTCGACCAGTTGGAACACCAGGCCGAGGTGCTCACCGAATTGGCGCAACTGCCAGACCCGTTCGGGTGACGCACCGGCGGACATGGCGCCCAGCTCGCACGCGGCGGCGAACAACGCGCCGGTCTTGTCGCGCGCCATCGTCACGCATTCGTCCAGCGGCACCTCGGCGCGGCCCTCGAAGGCCATATCCGCGGCCTGGCCGTCGTCGATCCGCAGTATCGCCTCATTGAGCCGGGGCACCCCCGCGGTGGCAAGCGGTGGGCCGTCGGCCACCAGGGCCTCGGTCGCCAGCGTGTTCAACGCGTCACCGGCGAGGAGCGCGGCGGGCACCCCGAAGACGGTCCAGGCGGTGGGCCGGTGGCGGCGGGTGCGGTCGCCGTCCATGATGTCGTCGTGCAAGAGCGAGAAGTTGTGTGCCAGCTCGACCGCGACGGCCGCGTTGGTCGCCCGCTCGGCGGTGCCGCCGGCCGCCTCCGCCGCGAGCATCGCCAACACCGGTCGCAGCGCCTTGCCGCCGTCCCCGTCCAGCGGGTTTCCGTGCTCGTCCCACCAGCCGAGGTGGTAGCCGATGACCTGGCGCGTAGACGAGTTCATCCGGTCCGCCGCCGCCCGTAGACCGGGGGTGATCAGCCGACGGGCGCGGGTGAAGGGGTCGGCGTCCGCCTCAGCCGCGACCATTGGGACTCCCGAGCTGAACGTTTTCCAGCACGCCCAGAGCGTCGGGCACCAGCACGGCCAACGAGTAGTAGCAGGTGATCAGGTAGTTGACGATCGCCCGTTCGTCGATGCTCATGAACCGCACGCTCAGACCCGGCTCGTACTCGTCGACCAGGCCGGTCTTACGCAGGCCGATGACGCCCCGATCGGTTTCGCCGGTCCGCATCACCATGATCGAGGTGGTGCGGTGTTCGCTGATCGGGATCTTCCAGCAGGGGTAGATGGGCACCCCGCGCCATGCGGAGAGCCGGCCGCCCGGCACGTGGATGGTCTCCGGGAGGATGCCCTGTCGGCTGCACTCGTCGCGGAACGCGGCGATGGCCTCCGGGTGCGCGAGGATGAAGCCGGGGTTCTTCCAGACCGTGTTGAGCAACTGATCCATATCGTGCGGGGTGGGTGGGCCGCTGCGGGTGTAGATGCGCTGGCTGAAGTCCGCGTTGTGCAGCAGGCCGAAATCCTTGTTGTTGACCAGTTCGTATTCCTGGCGCTCGCGCACCGCCTCGATGGTCAGCCGGAGCTGTTGCTCGAGTTGGTCGATCGGCTCGTTGAACAGGTCCTGGACGCGCGTGTGCACCCGCAGGATGGTTTGCGCGATGCTCAGCTCGAATTCGCGGGGCTTCAGTTCGTAGTCGACGAACGTGCCGGCCAGGAGCGGCTCACCGCGATGACCGGAAATGACCTCCACGTCCGCCTCGCCGTGGACGTTCTGCGCCTTGCCCGTGGTCGTCCGGTGCCGGTCGAGGTGGCCGCGCAGCGCCTCGGACCGCTCGAGCACCTCCTGGAAGGCCGCCTTCGGCAGCGCCATGACCGTGCACGCCGTGGTAGCCCTGACCGAGTAGTCCCAGGTGTCGTCGGGACCGATCAGTTCCTCGTCGCCGAAATAGTCACCGTCGGCCATGATTTCGAGGGTCGACTCGTGCCCGAACTTGCCCTCACGGAGCCTGGCGAACCGTCCGTGTACGAGCAGGACGAGTTCGTCAGCCGGGCCGCCGGCCTCGACCAGGACCGCCCCCGGGTCGTATTCGTGCTGAACGAACCTGTCGGCCAACGCCTCCAGCACGTCGATGTCGCCGAAGTTCCGCAGCAGCGGGAGCTCGGTCAGCTCGGCCGCGATGACCTGTACCTGGTCGCCGGTCGTGAGGAAGTCCAGCCGTCCGTCGCCCAGCGTGTAGTTCAGTCGCCGGTTGACTCGATACGCGCCGCCTCGGGCCTCGACCCAGGGCAGCAGCTGGAGCAGCCAGCGGGGGGTGATGCTTTGCATCTGCGGCTTGGACTTGGTCGTCGACGACAACTTGCGTGCCGCCGCGGTGCTGAGGCTGAGTTGTCCGACACCGTTGTGCCCGTTCAACTCCGGGGTCGGTTCCGTTGGGATTTCAGGCATGATTCGACCACCAATCGAATATGTGAAATGCGAGTGTCACACGAAAGTAATCGGGATAACCAGGCCTACCGGCACTGCTAACGGCTTTCCGGTGATTGCGGTCCAATGGACTTGCCACTCAACATGATAGGACCGGGCAGACTACGAGGGGCCGAAATCGAACACTCCAGTACACATCAACCCACGGCCGGCCGGTATCAGCGGAGTTCGGAGATGTTGGGGTATTCCTGCGTGTCGGCGGGACGGGTGAGGCCAGAGCCGCGTCGAACAGCGGTCGACGGTGGAGAGCTTGCGGTCGAAGCTCAAACGGCCGACCACTCCGCGGATAACGTTGGTGCGCAACACTATTCGTGATTGACTCGCCGCACCAAAAGCGGTGGTCGGAGTGCAGGCCCGCCCCTGTGGCTCGGCCTGCTCCGACTGACGCACACCGGCGATCGGTCAGGACTTGATGAAGTCCACGATGTCGGCATTGAGCTGTGCCGCGTGCGTGATCATGATGCCGTGACCGGTCGCAGGATATTCCTTGTAGGTGTTCACGGGGATCAGATCCTTGGTCTTGCGTCCGCAGATGTCGATGGCCACGGAGGCGTCGGCATCACCGTGGATGATCATGGTGGGTACCGTGATTTCCCGCAGCTCGGCGCGGAAGTCGGTGGTGAAGATGGTCTCCATGATCGCGTCGGACGCCAGCAATGAGCAGTCCATGCATTTCTGCACCATCCACGCGATGCGCGCGGAAGACACCTGGTTACCCAAATGGGTTGCGAAGAATGCCTGCGCATTCTGTTCCATCCACAGCGGACGGTCGGCGGCGCGGGCCGCATTCACCGCATCGGCGATGGCCTTCGGGACACCGTCCGGGTTGTCGGCGGTCCGAGCCGGGAACGGCAGGGTCGCCGAGACCAGCATGATCCGATTGATCCGGTCGCTGCCGTGCCGCGTCAGGTACCGGATGATCTCGCCACCGGCCATGGAATGCGCGACCACCACGACATCGCTCAGGTCGAGGTGTTCCAGGAACGCCGCCAGATCCTCGGAAAGGGTGTCGTAGTCGTAACCGTGCCCGACCCAGTCGGACTTGCCGTGTCCACGCCGGTCGTAGGACAGGCAGCGCAGTCCCTGTCGGGACAGCGGCAGCATCTGCAGCTCCCAGGAGGTGCTGCTGAGCCAGCCGCCGGCGAGGAACAGCACCGGCTGTCCGGTACCCCAGTCCTGGTAGTGCAGCCGGGTACCATCGTGTGAGTCGAAGTAGGGCATGGGATTCTCCTGATCGTCCGTGGTTGTTCGTGCGACCAATGCCGAGTACAAATGCCATAATCCGCTGGCGTTGGTGGGATCCAAGAACGGCCCGGGGACACTGCTCAGGTGGTCCCCTGCGGCCGGGCCGTCCAGACCGGAAGGCCCGACCGAAGGGAAGGTCTTGTCAGACAGTTGCTTCGAGGATCACCTCGACGTTTCCACGGGTGGCGTTGGAGTAGGGGCACACCTGGTGCGTGGTCGCCACGAGCTCATCAGCCGTGGCCTGGTCCAGGCCGGGCAGGTGCACGACAAGCTTGACCGCCAGAGCGAAGCGGCCCTCGTCCAGCGTGAGCAGGCTGACGGTGGAGGTGACAGTCGACTCCGGCAGCTTCACCTTCTGCTGTCCAGCAATCAGCCGCAGCCCGTTGTGGAAGCATGCGGCGTAGCCGGCGGCGAACAACTGCTCGGGGTTGGTCTTCTCCCCGCCGGGGCCGCCCATCTCCTTCGGGACCGCCAAGGTCTCATCAAGCACCCCATCGAGGGTGCGGACCCGGCCGTTGCGGCCCTCGCCGGTCGAGATCGCCTCGGTGGTGTAGAGCACGGACATGGTTGATCCTTTCGCAGCAGCCACGGAACTCGTGGGCTGGTTGTATCTCGCCGAGGGTTCTCAGCGAGATTCGGGCATGCGGAAGCCGCATGCGTGATTGGAGAAAGATTCAGGAAGGCGTTGCTAGATGCCGAGACGACGGTGCCGGCGCCTGTCGGTTCGGGATGCGGGCTAAGCGGTCGAACCCGCCGCCGTGCGCGGCCGTGGATGCGGTCTCGCGCCTTCCGGACGCGGCGCCGCGACCGGCCCCCCGGCCTGGGCGAGCAGGGCCAGCGCGGCGTGGGAGTCCGAACCCGCGGCCGCGGTGACGGCGACCATCCGCTGTCCGGGCGCGAGCGGGACGGCGACGGCCTGCTGTGTGACCTCCATGGATCCGACCAGGGGATGGCGCATCCGGTAGGTCGCGACGTCCCAGGCGCGAACCTTGTGCTCGGACCACAACGCCGTGAATTCCTGGCTGTGCATGGCCAACTCGCCGATCAGCGTCGCCAGCAAGGGGTCGTCGGGGTAGCGGCCCACAGTCATCCGTAGTCGTCCCACCACGTCTCTGGCCTTCTTCGGCCAGTCCGGATAGAGCTCGCGGGTATGGGCGTCCCGGAAGACCAGCCTCGCCGTGTTCGGGCGCCGGTCCGGGTCGTCAGGGCCCTGTGGGTCGAGATGCCCCGCGAACAGCGCGTGGCCGGTGCGGTTCCACGCCAGCACGTCGCTGCGCCGGCCGAGCACGATCACCGGGGTGTCCCCGAAGGCCTCGATCAGCTGTCTCGTCGTGTCGGTGATCCGTTCGGGGGTCGGTGGCCTGGGTACCCGGTTCCCGCCGTTGCGCGCGGCGCCAGCGAGTGCGTGCACGTGTCGGAGTTCGGTTTCGTCCAGACCGAGCGCCCGGGCGATTGCGTCCAACACCTCCGGTGAGGCGTTGGACGACACTCCCTGTTCCAGCCGCGTGTAATACGCCTCGCTCACCCCAGCCAACAGCGCCAGCTCATCGCGACGCAGCCCAGGCACGCGCCTGCGCTCGTCATACACCGACAACCCGATGTCCTCGGGACGCAGTTGCGCACGACGCGCCCTCAGGAAGGCTCCAAGCTCCGACTTGCTGCTCACGGACCCCAGTATGGCCACGCGCGGCGGGCGTTACCTGCCCCTGTCAGGGGCAGGTAACGCCCGCCTTCATGCACGGCGATGAGTCGCAACGTGACATTGCGACATGCCCGGTCAGAGCGGCAATTTCCGCACTGACCGTCAGCTCTGGATCCGACCCGACGAAACTCCGGCCCGGGGGAACGACGCTGGTGTCTCGGCGCGTTGTCAGCCGAGACACCAGGCCAGATTCAAGGACTCAGCCGCCCAGAGAGCGAAAGCGTCGGACCGACAGCGGCAGGAAGATCGCGGTGATCAGCAGCGGCCAGATCAACGCCGCCACGATCGAGTGCTGTGTCATCCACGCGCCGCCTGCCCAGCCGGGATTGCCACACAGTTTCCGCACGGCGGAAGCTGTGGCCGACAACGGATTCCATTCCGCGATGACCGCCAACCACTTGGGCATAGTCGCCGTGTCGACGAACGCGTTCGACAGGAAAAGCACCGGCCATACCAGTACCTGAACGACGACGACCGATTCGGGTCCCTTGGCCATCAGACCGAGAAGGATCCCGACCCAAAGCAGCGAAAAGCGCAGCAGCAGTAGCAATCCTACTGCCAGGAGTGCATTGGGAAGGCCATCGTGCCAGCGCCAGCCGAGCGCTAGGCCCGTGCTGACGACGACCGTCAGCCCGACCGCCGTATTCAGGAGATCGGCGAGGCATCGCCCGCCGACGACGGCAGCGTCGTTCATCGGCAACGATCTGAACCGGTCGGTGACCCCTTTCGCGGTGTCGGTCGCGATGGCCGTCATGGTGGATTCGAGTCCGAACAGCATCGCCATCGCGAACATGCCCGGCATCAGATACTCGTAGTAGCGGCCCCCACCGGGGGTTTTGATGGCACCGCCGAAGATTGTGCCGAACATCAGCACCACCATGATCGGGAAGAGCCAACCGATCACTATCGGCGCGGGTTGGCTCAGCCAATGCGTCAAGTCGCGGCGGGTGATGGTCCGGAGGTCGCCGAAGGCCGACGTCCTGTGAGTTTGCACCATGGTCATGCGGAAACCTTTCCGTGCTCGGCGCATTCGCGACCGACCTCGGCGCATGCTTCGCGGCTCGTCGCGGTGAGTTGGATGAAGACCTCGTCGAGGGACGGTCGTCGCACGTTGATGTCGTGCGGTGCAATGCCCGCGTCCCGCAGCGCGACAGCCATCGTGACGAGTGCGGTGGCACGGCCCGCGACGGGGATGCGGACCATATGGGATTGCGGATCGACTGTCACCTCACCGGTGGCGACGGCTTTGGCCAGCATCGCGGTCTGTTCGGCATCCGCGGGATCGGCGAGCGCGACCTCCAGCCAGTCCGCGCCGACGCGGGCCTTGAGGTCGGCGGGACTGCCCTCGGCGATCACCCTTCCGTGCGAGAGCATCACGATACGATCGGCAAGCCGATCGGCCTCCTCCAGGTACTGCGTGGTGAGCAACACGGTTGTGCCCGCCGCGACCAGCGCTTCGATGGCCGACCACACCTGCATCCGCGCCGCCGGATCAAGGCCGGTGGTCGGCTCATCGACGAAAAGCAGTGGCGGAGAAACGATCAACCCCGCCGCGAGGTCCAAGCGTCGCCGCATACCACCGGAATACTTGCCGACCGGCCGTCGCCCGACGGCGGCGAGGTCGAACTGTTCGAGCAGTTCGTCCGCGCGGCGCTGGGCCAGCACCGGAGCGAGCCCGTTGAGCCGCCCGAACATGACCAGGTTCTGCCGCCCGGAAAGCACCTCGTCGACCGCCGCGCTCTGACCAACAAGCCCGATGCGCTCCCGCACCCGCCGCGGCTCACGCCGAACGTCGTACCCGGCCACTCGCACTGTGCCGGAGTCGAACCGCAGGAGCGTCGACAAGACCCGGACGGTCGTCGTCTTGCCCGCGCCGTTCGGACCGAGCAGCCCGCACACCGACCCCGCCGGAACCCGCAGGTCGATGCCGTTGAGTCCGGTGCCATCCGCGGCCCCGCGATAACTCTTCCGCAGATCAGTGACGTCGATTGCCACATCCGATATCGGCATATTCACTCTCCCATCCATAGAACGTACAGTGTACCGTACGACGTACGTTAGCGTATGGCAGAGATAGCGCCAGGTGGAGGGAGAATGTTCCCCGTGACAGCACAGAAAGACGCCCCGGCGGATCCCGCGCGCACTCTCGCGCTGCTGTGGGGCCTGCATCCGAAGCCGGGACGCAAGGGCCTCAGCGTCGGGGTGATCGTCGCCGCCGGGATCGACTTGGCCGACTCCGAAGGCCTCGACGCCGTGTCCATGCGTCGGGTCGCCGACAGGCTCGGCGTTGGCGCTATGTCGCTCTATACCCATGTGCCCGGCAAGACCGATCTCTTCGACCTCATGCACGACGCGGTGCTCGCCGACCTCTACCGAGATCCCGACGAGCCGGCGCGGACCGTCGGCGGGTGGCGCGCCGCGATGGAACTTATCGCCGAACGCAACTGGAGTCTCTACCAGCGCCATCCGTGGATGCTCGACCTCGTCGGTAGCCGGCCGGTACTCGGACCGAACACCACCATCAAATACGAGACCGAACTGCGCCCACTCGAGGGCATCGGCCTCACCGACATCGAAATGGATTCCGTTCTGACACTGGTCATAACCCACGTGATCGGCACCGCACGCCTGTCGGCAGGCACCTCGAATACCGACCCGACCGACCCGCAATGGTGGGACATCGTCGGTCCGATCCTGCAAAGACTCATCGACCCCAACAAGTTCCCCGTGTCATCCCGGGTGGGGTCGGCGGCGGGCAGCGAGCACAACGCGGCGATCAGCCCGACACACGCGCTGAGCTTCGGCCTGGACCGGATCCTCGACGGCGTCGCCGATCTCATCACCCATCGCCGAACCGCACCGCAACACACGCCCTGACATCGGCACTAACGGCATTCGGCTGCTCCTCCACCCGTCCCCCCGCGGTGATACCGGCGCTGCGGATGAGGACATCCAGCCGGTCGAACGCCACTGTGGCGGCCGTCAGGGCCGGGTGGTCGGCTAGGTCGACCGGCCATGGTTGTGCGCCAGGCAATTCCCGGACTATCGGCGCCACCGCCGCCGCAGTGCGCACCCCGAGGTGGAGACTGTACGTCGGCGCGAGCCTGCGGGCAATGGCCGCACCGATCCCGCGGCTGGCCCCGGTGATCAGGGCCCGCCGCCGCTCAGAGCCCTGGTCAACCGACACGTCGACACGAACGTCATTCATGGGTGATGACGATCTTGCCGAACCCCTGACCCGACCGGCAGTATCGCAGCGCCTGGGGCACCTCGTCGAATCCGAACACCCGGTCGATCACCGGACGCAGACGATGCGCCTCGACCGCGCGGTTGAGGGCGAGGAAATGGGCGCGACTCCCGGTGGCCACGCAACGCACGATCGCGCCGGACTTGAACAAGCTTGCCGGCTCGATCGGTTGCGCCCCCGCGGCGCCGGAGACCCAGTATCCGACGAAGGCGATCTCTCCTCGCGCCGCGACCGCCTGCAGCGACTGTCCGAGCGGACCGGTGGCGTCGACCACCCGATCGGCGCCGCGATCACCGGTCAGCGCGCGCACCTCCTGCCACCACTGCGAGTTTCGCCGATAGTCGATCACCGCGTCCGCGCCCAGTGCGGTGAGCTTGTCCGCCTTCTCCGCACTCGAGGTGGTCACCACGACCCGCGCACCCGCCAGCTTGGCGAACTGTAGTGCGAAGGTCGACACCGCACCGGACCCGAGAGTCAGCACCGTCTCACCGCTGCGCAGCGGCCGGCCCTCCGTGAGTGCGTTCCACGCGGTCACCGCGGACAACGGCAACGTCGCCGCTTCCGCATACGACAGGTGCTCGGGAATCGGGACAACGCCGTCCTCGTCCAGTACCGCGTATTCGGTGAGCAGGCCATCGAGCATTGTGCCCAGCTGTGCCGCGTTGTCCCGGCTGAACGGGCCATCGATCCACCGGGGGAACACCGCCCCCGCCACCCGGTCGCCGACAGCGACCCGGCTGACCCGGCTACCCACCGCGACGACCTCGCCCGTGCCCTCGCAGCCCAGGACGACTCCGGGCCGGACCGGCAGCGGGTAGTCGCCCGCGACGACCTGCAGGTCGCGGTAGCCTACCGAGTTCGCCGCGACCCTGACTACGACCTGATCCGGGTCCGGCGTCGGTTCATCGTGTTCGCGCAGCACTACACCGTCGATACCCGCGCCCGGCGCGGTCAGCTGATAGCTCTTCATGACCACGATCCTGGGGAGACCGGACATGATCGACAATTCCCGCGAGGGAATAGCTGCACGGCTGACAGCACGGTATATCCGATCACATGGATCCCACGCTGGGTGACCTGCTGCGGCACAGCCGGAAGGTCAGAAGCTGGAGCCAGCTGGACCGGGCGGAACGCTGCGGGATACGCCTCGGCCGCTGCGGAATCCTCGTTGAACGAGGCGCTGCGGCATCCGGTCGGCGCGGCGCTCCACGACATCCTCTCCGGCCGCATGCCCTGGCCCGCCGTGGTTGTCGGCCCGTATGGCCGGATGATCGCAGCGAATCCCGCGGTCGAGGTGTTCTTCCTCGATGTCGCGCGCCCGACCTGCTGGAACCGCCGATCAACATCCTGCGGCTGCTGGTCCACCCCCGCCGGGACCGCGCGCCTTCTCGGCGACTACAACGACGGCATCGTAGCGTCACAATTCCTGTGGTGCACCGCGACGACTGCGGGCACAGCGGGTGGCGAGAACGGCTTCACCTACGGACTGCTGTGCGCGAACGAAATGCGTGCCGCCGACGATGCCAGGTGTAAGGTCTCCGCAATCGCGATGAACCGGTATCCGTGACCCACACTTCGATCCCACCCTTCTAGACACCACCACCGCCGAACGACACGCGCACAACAGACTCACGCTCAGCCGAGCCGACAGGTGCGTCGGGTTCGGCGCATATCGCCGCCAGCGCATTGGTCATGGCGGCGATGACGGACTCGACCGTCGATTGGTCGAAAAGTTCAGCAGCGTAAACCAGCTCACCGCGGATTCCGGCGCATTCCCCGTCGGCGTGGTATTCCTCCCGCAGATTCAGCAATAGCTCGAACGGGGTTCGGTGCACCGCTACCGGTCGAGGCTGGATCGCCAATCCGTCCGGGGTCGTGCCGATGTCGAATCCACGCAGGTAGGTCACCATCACCTGGAACAGTGGATGATGGGTCCGGGAGCGTCGCGGGTTCACCAGTTCGACAAGGCGATCGAAGGGAAACTCCTTGTTCTCGTATGCGCCGAGAACACGCTCGCGGACCTGATGGACCAGTTCGCGATGGGTGGGCGCGCCCGACAGGTCGACGCGGACCACCGCCGTGTCGACCAGGCACCCGACGACATCTTGCAGACCGGCCGAATCGCGTCCACTCAACGCCACCCCGACGGGCAGATCGGTGCCCGCGCCGTGACCGTTCAGCGCTATGGCGAGTGCAGTGTGTATCAGCATGTAGATGCTCACCCGGCAGTCGAGGGCGGTCCGGGCGAGCTCGCAGTGGGTGTCGGCGTCGACGAGAACGGGGACCGCGGCCGCCGTATTCGACCGCCGCTCGGCGCGGGGCCGGTCGACGGGAAGCATCGGTTGTTCCGGCACGCCGTCGAGCATGGTGTGCCAGTACCGCGTCTGCTGCTCGAGTACGTGGGTATCCGGGCCCAGCAGGTGCCGCAGCCATATGGAGTAATCCGCGAACTGCGTTGCCGGACTGGGCCATTCCGGAACCAGGCCGACGGCCCGCGCCTGGTAGGCGATCAGGAGATCACGCTGGAGAATCCCCATGGATTCGCCGTCGCCCGCAATGTGGTGGACCACCCCGAACAAGACGTGATGCTCGGGGCCCAACCGGTACAGGCGGATACGCAGCGGCGGCCGCACCGTCAGGTCGAATCCGTGCCGCATCTCGGTTTCCATCGCCCGGTCGACACTGTCGATACCATCGGCCTCGACGATGCGGAAATCCGGCTGCGCCGACCCGATCGGCAGAATCCGCTGCACCGGGCCGTCGACCGCATAGGGCAGTGCGGTGCGCAGGATTTCGTGCCGAGCGACCAGATCGCCGACCGCCGCCGTGACCGCCGCCGTGTCGAGCGGTCCGCGGATGTCGAGAGCGGTCGCGATCAGGTAGTCGGGTTGTTGCCCGCCGAGATAGTTCACCGTCCACAGGCGCAGCTGCGCGGGCGAAAGCGGGATCGGGTCGGTGCGGGGAATCGGTGTGAAACCGGGACGCGCAGTCCCCGTGCCGCCGCGCCGATCGAACGCCTGCTCCAGTGCGGCAATCGTCGGTGACTCGAACAGATCGCGCAACGATACCGCGACGCCGAGTGACGGGCGTAGGGCAGCGACCACGCGGATCGCGGACAGTGAGTTGCCGCCGTGCGCGAAGAAGTCGTCGGTGACGCCGAACTCCCGGCCGCCGAGCGCCTCGGCGAAGGCTGCCGCGATGACCTGCTGACGCGGGGTGCGCGCGGGAACGGGATCGGTTCCGGGCGGCATCGGTAGCGCGCCGATATCGACCTTGCCCATGGCGGTCAACGGCAGTTCGTCGACCCGCACGATCACCGACGGCACCAGGTAGGAGGGCAGGCTCGCGGCCAGCCGCGTCCGCAATGCCGCGGTGTCGGCCCCGTCAGGCCCGACGACGTGCGCGACCAGCGACTGCCCGCTGCCGGCCCGCCGCACCGTGACTATCGCCGCGATGACGCCGGGCTCGCGTCGAATCGCCGCCTCCACCTCCCCGGGTTCGACCCGGAATCCATTGATCTTCAACTGTCGGTCGGCGCGGCCGAGGAAATGCAGCAGCCCGCCCGTATCCCATCGGCCGAGGTCACCCGTGCGGTACATGCGGGCACCGGGCGGTCCGTACGGGTCGGCCACGAACCGTTCCGCGGTGGCGGCCGGAGCCCGGTGGTAGCCGTTGGCGAGTCCCGCACCGGACAGGTAGATCTCCCCGGACACACCGGAGGGCACCGGCCGCAGCGCCGAATCGAGCACTGTGACGCGAGTGTTGTCGGCCGGACGTCCGATGGGGACGGGACGTTCGGGCGACGCATCGTCGGGGATCGAAAAGGCTACCGCGAAGCTCGTCGCCTCGACAGGTCCGTACAGGTTCCGCACCGTCGGCGGGTCATCGCCGCGACGCACGGCCACCGCGGCCCGCGGCGACAGCACGTCCCCGACGACCGCGAGTTTCGGCAGGCGGCCGAGCTCGTCCGGAGCCTGCTCCGCAAACAGGTGGAACAGGCCCGCCGACAACAGCATCGAGGTGACACGTCCGGCGCGCAGCACGCGCGCGTAGTCGTGGACATCGAGCACGCCGGGCCGCGCGAGCACCACGGTGCGACCGGCCAGCAGCGGCAGCCACAGCTCGTATACGACCATGTCCCACGTGTGCGGCAGATGCATCAGCACCCGTTCGTGCCCGTCGCCATGGCCGACACGATCGTGCGCCCGGGCCACGATATTGCGATGGGTCACCTCGACGCCCTTCGGCGCTCCGGTCGACCCGGATGTGAACATCACCGTCGCGACCGCGTCGGGCGCGATGGCGATACCCAGGTCACTGTCATCGTCGGTCGTCGCGGCCATGCCGTCGAGATCGTCCAGCACCAGTTCGGTTCGTGTGAAACGCAGCAGACGCCGCACGTGTGCGGGCGGATAACGGTCGCTGAGCGGTACGCACACCGCCCCGAGTTTGTAGACGGCGAGGAACGCGACCACGAGATCGACCGAGCGCGGCAGGGCGATGCCGACCGGAACTTCCGGTCCGGCGCCGCGATCCCGGAGCCACCGCGCGACGCGATTGGCACGGGCGTTCAATTCCGTGTAGGTGATCTCCAGACCGTCGGACCAGATCGCGACACGCTGCGGGCACCGTCGCACAACCGATTCGAAACAGTCGGCGATGCTGCCGTTTTCGATATCGGTGCGGACGCCGTGTCCGGTAGTCAGCAGCTCGATCTGTCGCTCGACCAGGACGACTCGCCCGACCAACGGCTGCTGTGGTGCGGCGAGCGCCTCGCAGGCGGCCAGCATGCGCGCCCACAGGTCGCCCGCATCGGCGAGGCAGTCGATGCGGGCGAACTGCACACCGATCCGGAAGGTCAACTCGCCGCCGCTGGGGACGATGACCACCGTGAGCGGAAAATGCGTTCCACCACGGACTTCGACGGATGCCACCGCGAAGTCCGCGTCCGGGTCGTCGAGTAGGCCGGTGTCGACGGGGAAATTCTCGAAGACGAGTGAGGTGTCGAACAGGTCGGTCTCCCCCACCCCGGACACGATGTCGGGCAGTCCGAGATGGTCGTGCTCCATCAGTTCCGCGCGCCCGGTCTGGATCCGAACGGCCAGGTCGAGCGGCGACTCCGCCGGAACCAATCGCACGCGCAGGGGCACGGTGTTCATGAGCAACCCGACAACGTGTTCCATCTCGGCGCCCGCTCGGCCGGATACGGTGATACCGAAGACGACGTCATCGCTGCCGGTCAGGTTCGACAGGACCATCGCCCACATGGCCTGCATCAGCGAGTTGAGCGTCAGCCCGCGTTCGGCGGCCCGTTCGCGCAGCGCGGTGACCAGGGCGTCCCGCATTCGAAATGTGTGTTCTTCGGGCCGCTGCCACGGCTGCCGGTCCGCCCGCGCCACCTTGCTCGGTTCGGCGCCGTCGAGCGCAGTCGCCCAGGCCCGGCGGGCGCTGTCGCGATCCTGCGCTGCGGACCATTCCAGGAACCGGCGCAACGGTGTCGCGGACGGCAGCTCGATGCCGCGATAGCCGATCAGCAACTCGCGCAACAGGATTGCCAGCGACCAGCCGTCGAGCAGCGCGTGGTGGCAGGTGAGCACCAAAGTAGAGCGTCGCGCCTCGGTGCGGATCAGGGTGACCGTGAGCAGCGGCGCCACGAGCGGATCGATCCGGGCGTCCGCCGCGCGCACCCGGTCGACGGCGCGTTCTCTCTCGTCAGCCGTCGCGGCGACGAGATCAACTACCCGCCACGGTAATTCGAGGTCTTCGTGAATCTCGTACCGCGGCTGCGCGCTGTCGTCGATGACGAAGGACCCCATCAGATGCGGGTGCCGCGAGAGTACCGATCGCAGGGCGGCGCGTAGCCGATCTCCGTCGACCGCGCCGTCCAATTCCATTGCGCACTGGACGAGATAGGGGTCCTGGCCGTCACCTTCGTAGAGGGAATGGAACAGCAGGCCGGACTGCAATGGTGTCGCGGGTAGGAACTGGCGGCCATCACCCGTTGGGGTCGCGGTGATCGCGACCGCGGACTCGGCTACCGGCCCAGCGGTGCCGACTGTGCACGCGAGCGTGCGCACAGTCTGGTGTTCGAATACATCCCGGGGCGAGATGGCGAGTCCGGCCGCCCGCGCCCGATCCGCCAGCCGGACGGCCAGAATGCTGTCACCGCCGACGGCGAAGAAGCCGTCGTCGATGCCGATGCCGTCATGTCCGAGCACATCGACGAACAGTGCATGCAGCCGCGCCTCGATATCGGTGCGTGGTGGCACGGCGGTAGCGCGTGCGGCGCCGTTCGTGGCGATGTCACGCAGCCGCCGGTCGTCGATTTTGCCGTTGGGTGTCATCGGGATGGTGTCGACGGCAATGATCGCGGATGGAACCGCGTGCACGGGAAGCAGTTTGGTGATGCCGGTGCGAGTGGTGTCGACGTCGACGCGGTCCCCCGTGACGAAGGCGACGAGCCTGCGGTCACCGGGCCGGTATTCGACGGTCAGCACCGCCGCCGCATGCACCGCCGGTTGTCCGCACAGGGCGGCCTCGATTTCACCGGGCTCGATCCGGAAACCACGCACCTTGACCTGCCGATCCGCCCGACCGAGGTATTCGAGCGTGCCGGTGCCGGTCCAGCGCGCCAGATCCCCGCTGCGGTACATGACGGTGCCGGGCGCGCCGAACGGGTCGGCGGTGAACCGTGCCGCGGTGCGGCCGGGCTGGTGCAGGTACCCTGCGGCGACGCCGGGTCCAGTGACGTAGAGCTCGCCCGGGATGCCCGGCGGGCACGCGCACAGCGTCGCGTCGAGTACATACACGGACTGGTCCGGTAGCGGTATGCCGATATCGCCTGCGGATGGGTTGCACGCCAAGGGCGTTCCGGTGGTGAACACCGTTGTCTCGGTGATGCCGTACATATTGACCAGACGCGTCCGCTCCGGATCGCGTCGCGACCACCAGGCCGCCAGCCGCCACGGCTCCACCGGTTCGCCGCCGAAGATCACATAGCGCAGCGACAGCCCGTCGCCGGCGGTGGGCATGCCCGCCAGGGCGTCGACCAGCATCCCGAATGCCGACGGAGTCTGGTTCAGCACCGTAACCCGTTGCGCCACCAGCAGATCCAAGAAGTCGCGCGGTGAACGTGCCACTTCGGCGTCGACAACGACGAGCTTGCCACCGTGGCACAGGGCACCCCAGATCTCCCACACCGAGAAGTCGAAGGCGGTGGAATGAAACAGGGTCCACACGTCGTCTGCGCCGAACCCGAACCACCGCTGTGCCGAGGTGAGCAGCCGTACGACGTTCGTGTGCGTGACCACCACACCCTTGGGCCGATCGGTGGTGCCGGAGGTGTGAATGACATAGGAGGGGTGTAGCGCTGACGGGCGGGCCGCGGGCTCGGTCGCGGTAACCTGTGACTGAGCTCCGATCCGCAAAACGGGCACCGTCGAGACCGAATCCGGAAGGGTAGTTTCCCCTCCGGTGACGATCAACGAGGGGGCCGCATCCACGACGATGGCCCGCAGGCGTTGCTCCGGATAGCCGGGGTCGAGCGGAACGTAGGCGGCACCGGCCCGCAGCACGGCGACCATGGCGACGACGAGATCCAGGGACCGGGGCAGCGCGAGGCCCACGAATTCCCCAACGCCCACACCGTATCCGGCGATGAGCTCGGCCAATCCCCGGCTGCGCCGGTCCAGTTCGGCATAGGTGAGCGACTCGGCGCCGGAAACGACGGCGGTGGCGTCGCAGCGTTCGGTGACGGTCCGCTCGAACCAGTCGACGAGCGTCTCCGGCAGTTCCGCGGCGGGGGCGGGCGCTGGATCTTCTGGGAAGGATCGAAGAGCCGGCTCCGGCGGTGTTCGAAGCGCCGTGTCCGGCAGTGTTCGAAGGCGGCCGACTGGAAGATCCTCCGGAGCCGCGGCTATGGCCGCGATCGTCGCGGTGAGCCGTCGATGGTGCGCGGCCAGATCGCGCTCGGAGTACCGGAGCGTGCTGGATTCCAGTACGAGGGGCAGGACCGGCTCGCCGTTGTCGTATACGCCGATCGTCAGGTCGTCGGAGCGGCCGGCCGAGAGGTGGCGCAGCGTAGCGGTTTCGGCGCCGAAGCGGAGGTCCTTCTGCATGGGCAGCACATTGATCGTGGGGCCGACGACACCGCCGCCGATACCGCCCGCCCGGAGGTCGGCGAGCATATCGGCCTGCTGGTACCGCTGGTGGCGCAGGACGATCAAGGATTCGGCACGCACCGCGCCGACGAGTTCGCCGACGGATGCGGAGGGGTCGACCGGTATGCGCAGCGGGACGATATTCGCGGTAACACCGAGCGCGGTGCGGGAGCGTTTCGCTGGCACGGCGAGGCCGAGCGTGACCATGCGTGCGCCCGAATCCGCGTGTAGCAGCAGGGCGATCGCGGCGAATACCCAAGCCGGCCACGCGGTTCCGGACACGTCCGCACAGGCTCGGAGGGCAGACCACGCCGGTGCGTCGAGCGCTCCTACGTGCCTGATGTACCGGGGCCCATCGACCATCGCCGGGATCCCGGCGAACAGCGGCGCATCGTCCGGCCCTGGAACCGCGAGCCGTTGCGCCCAGAACTGCCGGTCGTCGGCGAACCGGGCGGAGGCGCGGTAGCGAATGTCCTCCGCCACCAAGGCTTCCACCCGGTCGAACACCGATTCCGTCACCGGCCGACCGGTGACCAACGCGGTGTAGGTGTCGGCGACCCGTTTGACCATGGCGGCCGAGGCGGCGCCGTCGAGAACCGCGTGATGCGATCGGACGAACCACGCCGTGCCCGCGGTGCCCAGATCGATCAGGTGATGTTCGAACAGCGGGGCGCGGCACAGGTCGAAGGGCCGGTCGAGCGCCGCGTACATGAAACGTACCGCCTCGCCGTGCGGGTCGGCCGCATCGCGAAAACTGTTGCGGTGCAGAGGCCAATCGGCCACATCCGCGAGGATCTGCACAACCTCGCCCTCGGCATCGGTGTCGAATTGCACCCGCATCGTCTCGGCGCCGGCCACGACGATGCGCAGCGCCCGCTCGAACGCCACCTCGTCGACCGTGCCGTGGATGTGCACATACCCGCCGATCACGAACCGTCGCCCGGTGTCGTCGAGTTGCTGGGCGACCCATACGTGTTGCTGCGCTTTGGTCAGCGGCCAGCTCGATGTCATCGCAGCTCCTCGATGGTGGCATCCGGGTCTCGCAGGAACGCGGCGAGCAGGTTCCGCAGTTCCGCGCCGAGCGTGGCCACCTGTGTTTCGTCGAAAAGGTCACGCAGGTAAGCGAATCGGACGGTCAGCGAGCTACCCGGATCGATAATGAGGGTCAGCGGATAGTGCACGGCGTCGTGGATTTCGACGCCGGTACCGGTGAGGCCGCCGACCGTGGCGGCCACCGCGGCGAGCTGCTCGGTATCGACCGGAAAGGACTCGTACACCAGCGCCGTGTCGAACAGTACGTCCCGCAGCCCGGCGGCGGTATGGATATCCGTCAGGCCGAGGTGGTGGTGCTCGATCAGTTCCGCCTGCTCGGCCTGCACCGCACGCATCAGCGCCGCAGCGGGCATGCCCGATGCGAAGCGCACCCGCACCGGCACGGTGTTGATACACAGTCCGACAACGGATTCGACGCCTGGCAGTGCGGCCGGACGGCCCGAAACGATCGCGCCGAACACCACATCCGCGCGGCCGAGCCTGCGCCCCAGCAGGATTGCCCACGCGACCTGCAGCACCGTATTAACCGTGATCCCGAGTGCCATCGCGGTCGCGCCGAGCGTGGCGGTGGCGTCCGAGTCGAGTGTCCACCGGTATTCCGCGATGGTGGTAGCGATTTCCCGGGTGCGGGCCGCCGGAACGATCAGTGTCGGCGCGGGCACTCCATCCAGCACCCGCCGCCATACCGTCGCGGCCGCCGTCGCGTCGCGGTCGTGGTTCCACGCGAGGTAGGCGCGGAACGATCCCCCGGGCCGCGGCAGCGGATCGTCGGAGGCGTAGAGCGCCATGAGATCTCGCAACACCAACGGCACCGACCAGCCGTCGAGCAAAAGGTGGTGGTAGGTCGCGATCAACACGTATGCCGCGTCCCCGACGCGGGCGAGGGTGAATTTCATCAGCGGCGGCCTGGCCGGGTCGAACCAGTGCGCGCGATCCCGGGCGAGGAGTTCGGACAGGTCGCCTCCCACACGCAGATCCGCCTGGCACCACGGGAGTTCGACTGTCTCCGGCACCACCTGCCGGGGCAGGCCGGTGCCGTCGGCCGCGAATGCCGCGCGCAGATTCGGATACCGGCGCAGTATTTCCCGCGCGGCTCGATGCAGCCGATCGCCGTCGACCCCCCCGCCGATACGCAGCACCGCCTGCACGTTGTAGACGTCGACGGCGGTGCGAGCGGACGGCAGCGGCTCTGCGAGCATGGCGTGCAGGTACAGCCCCGGCTGCAGCGGCGCGAGCGGCCACACATCGGTGAGCCGTCCGTAGGCGCGCTCCCACCGGGTGATATCGGCGCCGCTCACCCGGACCAGCGGGAAGTCCGAGGGCGTGTGCCCACCCGCGTGCGCGGTTTTCGCGTGGGCAGTGATCGCGCCGAGCGCGCTCACCCACAGGTCGGCCAGCTCCGACACCTCGGCGCCGTCGAGAAGTGTTTCGGGATAGGCGAATCCGGCGTGGAGCCGGGAGCCGGTCACGATGGCGTTGATATCGATCGCGGCGGCCGCAGGCAGGTCGGGGTCCGGAGCGGCGGGCGTCGTGAGCAGTCCGGCACCGCGATCGTCGACGCGCCCTAGATAGTTGAAGCTGATCTGTCCGGGCATCGGTTTCGGCAGCAGTTCCGCGGTCTCGGGGTTCAGGTAGCGCAGCAGTCCGTAGCCGATCCCGTGATCGGGGATGGCGCGCAACTGTTCCTTGACCGCCTTGATCGCCGCTCCGGCTGCGTCGCTACCGGCCAGCGCCGCCGCCGCGTAGATATCGGTGAGGTCCAGCCGAACGGGGTAGAGCGAGGTGCACCACCCAACCGTGCGGGACAGATCGGCGCCCGTCACGATCTGTTCCTCGCGGCCGTGGCCCTCCAGCCGGAGCAGGGACACCGGCGCGTTCTCACCCCGCCGTGCCCGCCAAACCACCAGCGCGACGGCCAGCGCTGATATCAGGATCTCGTCGACACCGGCGTGGAACAGGCCGGGTACGGTCCGAATGAGCGCCTCGGTGACCACTTCGTCCACGGTGACATCCACCGTCGCGATGCGCGAGGCGACATCGATGCCGGGGTCGAGGGGCCGGGACCCGAGCAGCGGATCCGGTGTCGCGCAGATGCGCTGCCACAGACCGAGCTCGGTGGTCCGGCTCGGATCACGCGCGGCGTCGACCAGGGCGTACGACCACCGGCGCATGGAGGTGCCGGGCGGCTCGAGTTGCGGCGGTGCACCGTTCGCGCTCGCGTGCATGGCCGCGAGCAGATCGGGAATGAGGATTCGCCATGACACACCGTCCACGGCGATGTGGTGTGCGCAAATGATCAGTCGGCCGGGCACATCCGGGCGCTGCGGATCCAGCCAGACGAACTGCACCATGACACCCGTCGCCGGGTCGAGGCGGTCCGACGCGGCGTCGACCTCCGCCGCAGCGACCGCCCGCAGGGCGTCGAAATCATCGATTTCGCAGCGGCGCAACAACTCTGCCGGATCGGCCGTACCCGGCGACAAGGTCTCCAGCCGCCACTCACCCGCACCGTCACGGAACAGCCGACTACGCAGCATGTCGTGCCGGTCGACGACCGCCGCGACCGCGGATATCACAGTGCCGCGGTCGATGCCGAGGGGAAGCTCGATGGTGAGCGTCTGGTTGAGGCGGCGGAAGGTGCCGCCGCGTTCGGTCAACCAGCGCACGACGGGTGTGAGCGACAGCTCGCCGACACCGCCGCCGGGCAGTTCCGGCAGGCGCCGCACCTCGGCACCGGAGTCCGCCGGCTGTGCCGCGGCGGCGATCGCGGCCACTGTGCGGTGCTCGAAGACGTCTTTCGGCGTGACGTGCAGACCCTTGGTCCGTGCCCGGGAGGCGAGCTGAATCGATGTGATGCTGTCCCCGCCGAGCGCGAAGAACGAGTCGTCCACACCCGCCCGGTCGACGCCGAGCACCTCGGCGAACACATCAGCGATCGCCCGCTCGGCTGGGGTGCGCGGTGCCTGAGCCGACCGCGCCCGGAAGACCGGATCGGGTAGCGCCGCACGGTCCAGTTTGCCGTTGAGGGTCAGCGGCAGCGCATCGATCAGCACCACGGCGGCGGGTCGCATATACGTCGGAACACGCTGCGCGACAAATGTTTCCAGCGCCACGGGATCGAGTGTCGTATCCGGTGTGGGTACCGCGTACGCGATAAGTCGCGCCGCCGCCCCCTCGGCGCGGGCTACGACGGCAGCGTGCGCCACCGAATCGTGTTCGAGCAGTGCGGCCTCGATCTCGGCCGGTTCGATCCGGTAGCCGCGGATCTTCACCTGTTCGTCGCCGCGCCCGAGGTATTCGAGGTGTCCGTCGGCGTTCCAGCGCGCCAGGTCGCCGGTGCGGTACATGCGGGTGCCCGGCGTGCCGAACGGGTCGGCCACATAGCGGCCCGCTGTCGTCGCCGAGCGCGTATGGTAGCCGCGCGCGATCTGGTACCCGGCGAGGTAGAGCTCGCCCGCCGCGCCGACCGGTGCCGGGCGCAGCCGCGAATCCAGCACGCGGACGGTCGTTCCCGGTAGGCCACGACCGATGACACTGGCCCGCGCCGACCGGGCGCGTTCGTGATCCACCGCCGAGTGCGTGTTATACACCGTGGCCTCGGTGATGCCGTACAGATTCGAGATCCGTGTCATGGTGGCCGGGCGGGCGTCGTACCATGCGCGCAGCCTGCGCAGGTCGAGTGCCTCGCCGGCGAGCACGATGTGCCGCAGCGCGGATCCGGCGGCAAGGCTCTCGTTGTCGAGCAGCGTGTAGAACGCCGACGGTGTCTGACTGAGCACCGTAACCCCTTCTTGCGCAAGCACTTCACCGAACTCCGCCGGTGAGCGCGTCACGGCGGAATCCACGACAACGAGCGTGCCACCGCTCGCCAGCGCACCCCACATCTCCCATACCGAGACGTCGAAGGCGTAGGAGTGGAACATCGTCCATACGTCGTCGTGGTCGACGTCGAGTACTGAGCGGGTGGCGGCGAGCATCGCGACGACATTGCGGTGCGTCACGCACACGCCCTTCGGCTGTCCCGTCGAACCGGAGGTGTACATCACATAGGCGATGTTGTCCGGGCTCGGTGCCGCGGGCGCGATATCGGGGGGCACCAGACCGTCCGCATCGTCCAGTACCAGGCACGGCAGATCATCGGTGGACAGTGCGGCGCGGTCGGCCATCGTCGTGACGACGCAGACCGGATTCGTCTCGGCGAGTATGAATTCCATGCGCCGCGCGGGATTGTCGAGGTCGAGCGGAAGGTAGCCCGCCCCGGATCGCAACACGCCGAGCAGCGCCACGATCAACTCGACCGAACGCGAAACGGCCACGGCGACCAGCGATTCGGCCTCGACCCCGCGGGCGGTGAGGGCGCGCGACAGCTCAGCGGAGGCATGGTCGAGCTCACCGTAGGTCAGTGCGCGGGATCCGTGCCGGACAGCGACGCCATCCGGTCGAGCGGCCGCCTGCGCCAGGAAGAGGTCGACGAGGGTGGCGTCGGGCACTGTTGCGGGCCGCTGCCAGCGCTCCAGCACCAGATTTCGTTCCGCCGCATCGAGCGGATCGATATCGGCCACCGTGATATCCGGATTCTCGGCGATCGCAAGCAGCACCCGCACCAGGCGCTCACCCAACCGGGCCACGGTCGCCTCGTCGAGGAGGTCCGGACGCCAGCTTGCCAGGATGTGCAGCTGGTCGCGCTGCCGGACGGTGAGCGTCAGCGCATAGTGGGTTGCCTCCCGGGACCGCAAGCCGGTGATGGTCATATCGGCGCTCGTGGCGGCGTCCGCGCGCAGCCGCGCCGCATCGAAGGGATACGACTCGACGACCAGTAGCGTGTCGAACAGGCCGCGTTCATCGCCTTCGCCCTGTGAAACGATGTCGGGAAGCCCCACATGGTGGTGCGACGCCAGCTCGAACTGTTCGCGCTGCACGCGGCGGAGTAGCGATCCCGCGGCTTCTTCCGGAATCAGCCGAACCCGGGCCGGGACGGTATTGATGAACAGCCCGACCATGGATTCGACACCTGCGAGGTCGGCGGGGCGACCCGATACGGTGGTACCGAAAACCACATCCGCCCGATCGGTCATGCGTGCCAGCAGGATTGCCCACGCTGCCTGCAGCACGGTGTTCACCGTAACCTCGAACTCGGTCGCGAGGCGGGAAAGCCGTTGCGTCCGTGTCTCGTCCAACGTGATCTCGTGTTCCAGGGGCAAGACAGCGGGTGCGCGCACGGGTGCATCGCCGGCCAGCAGCGTCGGCTCCCCCACACCGGACAGCGCCTCCGCCCAGGCCCGCCGGGATGCCGACTTGTCCTGCCGGGCGAGCCATTCCACGTACTGGCGATAGGGACGTGGCGATTCACCGGTGAAACCGGCATAGCCGGCGACGATCTCGCGCAGCAGCAGCGGTATGGACCAGCCGTCGAGCAGCAGGTGGTGAAAGGTGACGACCAGCTGGGTGCGGTGGGCGCCGACGCGGGCCAGCAGGAACCGCAGCAGTGGTGGCCGCGTGAGATCGAACGGCGTCGCGCGTTCGGTGTCGAGCACGCGGTCGAGCTCCCCGTCCGGTGCCTCGGTCAGGTCCATCTCGTGCCACGGCAGTGCCACCTCGTCGGTAACGAGCTGGATGGGAGTGCCGTCCCGGTCGACGTCGAATGCGGCGCGCAGGTTCGGGTGCCGCTCGAGCACAGCCGCGGCGGCCGACCGGAGCCGGACGGCGTCGACCGCGCCGTCCAGGGTCAGTACCAGTTGCACTGTATAGACGTCCACCGCGCCTGGATCGAACATGGCGTGGAACATCATTCCGGCCTGCAGCGGCGAGACCGGCCACACCTCGGTCAGCGCGGGATACCGCGCCTCCCACGTCTCGATATCGCCCTGGGTGAGGGTGACCAGCGGGAAGTCGGACGGCGTGCCCCCGCCGCGTGTGCGTGGATCCCGGGCATGCCTGGCCACAGCGGCCAGCGCGTCGCGCCACAGGTGAATCAGCTCCCCACCCGCCGCGTCGGTGAACAGCGTGCGCGCGTAGCCGATGCTGCTCCTGAGCCGGTTACCGACGACGATGGCATCCACTTCGACGGCGCCGAGCGCGCCGCGCTGGGCATCGGGGCGGATCGGCAGCATGGCGTACTCGGGTGCGGGCAGCCAGCCGATTCCGGCCAGCTCCTCCGGAAGGTCGACGCCGGTGATGTGTCCGAAGTAGTTGAACGAGATCTCCCCCGGCTCCTTGCGCGGCAGCGCCCCCGCCGTCTCCTCGTTCAAATATCTGAGCAGGCCGTACCCGAAACCATTGTCGGGCGTGGACCGCAGCTGCTCCTTGACGGCCTTGAGGGCGGCGCCCATGGCGGGGCCGCCGGCGAAGGCATCGTCGATATCCACCCCCGTCAGATCGAGTCGCGCCGGGACGATCGAGGTGAACCAGCCGGTGGTGCGGGACAGATCCGCGCCTGGCACCGCGTCCTGCTCACGTCCGTGGCCTTCGAGCCGCAGCAGCACCGACCGCTCGCCTTCGCCGCGTCGCGACCGCCAACGGATGACCGCGAGCGCGAGCGCCGTCAACAGCGCATCCGCCACCCGAGCGCGGTAGCGGCCGGGTATCGCGGTGATGAGCGCGGCGGTGTCACGTTCATCGAGTTCGATCGGGGTGTGCGCCACATCGGCGGCGAGATCCCGGTGCGGGTCGAACGGCCGGTCACCAAAGGCGGGATCCGGCCCATCGACTATTTCGCGCCAGACCGGCAGCTCCGCGACCCGGGCTTCGTGCCGCGCGGCATCGACCAGCGCGTGCGCCCACGCTCGCATGGATGTTCCGACGCCGGGCAGCGCGGGTGTGCTCCCCGCCGAGACGGCCGCCCACGCGGAGACGAAGTCGGGCAGCAGGATTCGCCACGAGACGCCGTCGACGGCAATGTGGTGCGCGGCGATGATGAGCAGGCCGGGTGATCTACGCGGCTCGGGGGTGAGCCAGACGAACCGCAGGACCGCGCCGGTCGCCGGGTCGATCCGGTCGACCGCGGCATTCAGTTCGGCGGTGGCCAGCGCCGTGAGCTCGGCACCTGCGAGGTCGGCGTCGTAGACGACATGACCGATCAACGAGTCGACATCGACGCTGCCGGGCGGCGCGACCATCAGATGCCACTCGCCCGTGTCATCGCGGTAGAGCTGCGATCGCAGCATGTCGTGGTGGTCGACGACGGCGGAAATGGTGGAAACCAATGTGCCGCGGTCGATTCCGTCAGGCATCTCGAGCGTGATCGACTGGCAGAAGCGGTTGAAGTCGCCGCCGCGCTCGACCAGGAAGCGAATCACCGGCGTGAGGGGCAGCTCTCCGACGCCACCGCCCGGCAGCTCGTCGAGCCGCGGTGTTTCGTCCCCGTCGGCGGCCTCGGCGACGGCCGCCAGGCGTGCGACGGTGCGATGCTCGTACACCTCCTGCGCAGTCACCGCGATGCCGCGTGCCCGCGCGCGGGACACCAGCAGGATCGACATGATGCTGTCGCCGCCGAGCGCGAAGAAGGACTCGTCGACGCCGACGGTGTCGCGGCCCAGTACCTCGGCGAAGACGGCGGCGAGTTCGCGTTCGGTCTCGGTGCGCGGCGCTCGGAAGGGCACGGGCTCGAATACGGGCGCGGGCAGCGCTTTTCGATCCACCTTGCCGGAGCGGTTCACGGGGAGGTCGGTGAGCACGACGACCGCCGACGGCACCATGTGCCGCGGCAGCACCTCGCTCAGCCGCTGCTGCACGGCCGCCCAGTCGATGCGGTGCCCGGCCGCGGGTGTCAGGTAGGCGACGAGTCGATCGCCGACCGACCCGTGGTGGACGGCCGCGACCGCCTGGGCGACGGACTCCTGCCCGGCGAGGACCGCCTCGATTTCGCCGAGTTCGATCCGGATACCGCGCAACTTGACCTGGAAATCACGGCGGCCGAGGAACTCCAGCTCCCCGTGCCCGGTGGCGCGCACGATGTCGCCGGTGCGGTACAGCCGCCGTCCCGGATTACCGAACGGGTCGGCGACGAACCGCGTGGCGGTGCGCCCGGGGCGTGCGATGTAGCCGCGAGCCAGCGCGGCGCCGCCGAGATACAGCTCGCCGGGTGCGCCTGCCGGGACCGGCCGCAGGCAAGCGTCCAGCACATACGCACGCGTATCCCAGGATGGCGCGCCGATCGGGACCGTGTCGACGTCGTGCGCGGTGACGGCGTGCCGGGTGACGGCGACGGTTGCTTCAGTGGGGCCGTAGAGGTTGTCGTATCGGGCGCCCGGCGCTACGACGGACAGCTGCGCGGCGAGGGCCGGCGTCATCGCCTCACCCGCGACGAGCACGCGGCGCACACTCGCCGCGAACGGCTCGGCCACCGCCCGCCGCTGCGCCGCGAGCGTAGACGGCGTGAATTGCACTGTGGTGACGGCATTCTCGGCGATCAGCCGCACGAGCTCGGCCGGATCTCGGTGCGCACCAGAGTCGTCGACCACGACCCGGGCGCCGACGGTGAAGGGCCACAGCACTTCCCATGCCGATACGTCGAACGACAGCGCGGTCTTGCGCAGCACGACATCGGTGCCGTCGAGTCCGTGCGTGTGCTGCATCCAGCCGAGGTGTGTGCCGAGGGCGGCATGCGTGACGCCGACGCCCTTCGGCCGTCCGGTCGACCCCGAGGTGAAAAGCACGTACGCAAGGTTTTCCGGATGGAGCGGGGCGATCCGGTCGGCATCGGTCACCGTGGCGGGTGATTCGCCGGACAGGTCGAGTTCATCGAGGTGGAGCACCTGGATGCCCGGCGGTGGGTCGAATCTGTCGCGCCGGGTCGTGAGCACGCACACCGGTCGCGTGACATCGAGTAGGTAGGCGTGGCGCTCACGGGGGTTCTCGGGGTCGAGCGGCAGGTAGGCGCCACCGGTCGCCAGTACCGCGTGTACCGCCGAGATCTGCTCTGTCGAGGGACCGATCGCCACGGCTACCAACCGCTCCGGTCCCACCCCGAGCCGGATCAGTATGCGCGCCAGCCGATTCGACGCATCATGCAGCTCCGAGTAGGACAGGCGACGTCCGGCGCCGACGAGCGCGACCGCGTCCGGCGAGCGGGAAGCCTGGTCCGCGAGCAGGGCTGCCAGCGTCACCGGCGAGACTTCCGGGCCGGCGCCCGCGAGGTATTCGCTATCGTCGGGCCCGGTGAGGCCGATGCGGCCGATCGGCGTGCGTGGCGTATGAGCGAGCCGATCCAGCAGCCCGACGATGCGGTCCCGGTGCGCCCGATGCTCTCGCGCGGCGACCGCAATGCGCCAGCCTCCTGCGACACCGTCGTCGACACATACGGTGAGCCCGTCCCCGGGCCCGAAGGACGCGGTCATCGCGGCTTCGCCGAGCCGGTCCAGTGCCGCGCCGCCGAGCATATGCAGGGCGAGCGGCCACTGCCCGTGCACCGGCGATTCGGACCAGGGCTCGTCGATATCGGAGATGTACCGGTGTCGGCGCGCCCGGCGCAGTTCCAGTCCCACTTGTTTGGCGATCGTGTCGAAACTCGCGTGCGCCGGCACCGAAATCCGCAGCGGCACCATGGTTTCGCCGTAGGCGACCGTGACCACGTACTCGCTCGTCATGGTCAGCCGGGATCCGTAGACGGCCAGTGCGGCCAGCACGACGGCGGCAGCGCCACCGCCGCAGGCGCGCGCGATCCGGGTGAGCTCCGTCGATGCCGCCACCTCGGTCCACAGTCCCGTGGTCACCGAACCGATCTCGCTGCCCGCTGGGATCGGTTCGGGCCGGGCCGTAGCGCCGAGGGACCGCTCCCAGTAGGCGCGGTCGGGGGCCCACGCACCCGACTCGCGATAACGGCGTTCGTTCTCGAGGCGGTCTGCGATAATGCCGAACGGTGGGCTCGCAGGCGGATCCGAATGCACTCCGTCCAAGACCTCGCGGACCCTCGCGAGGATCGCGAGCATTCCGGGTTCGTCGTTGATCACGTGGTGGTAGCGCTGGAACCAGCCGAGCCGGCCATCCGTGAGCCGGAACAGCACCTGCCGGTACAGCGGTCCGTGAGCGATATCCAGTGTGCGCGACCGTTCTTCCGCGAGCCACGACGCTACGAACCGGTCCGGATCGCTGCCGTCGACAACGATCACCTCGGTCGGCATGGGCATGGTTTCGTACACCCGCACGCCGGTGTCGTCGCCGCGAAATACGCTGTGCAGTAGGTGACATTCCCCCATAACGGTATCGACGGCGGCTCGCAATGCCTCCGCGTCCACCGGGCCGCTCAGCTCGAGATACAGGTCGACACAGCGATCACCGGCCGCGAGCGCCGCGCGCTGCGCATCGCTCGGTGCCCACGCGTGCACAGTTTCAGCGATAGTCATGGAACCCCCGTCCGGTCTTACGCCCGAAGTGTCCGGCGTCGACGAGTGCCGCGAGCGCGGGCGGCACGTGGTAGTGGGACGCGCCGGTCTCGCGTCGCAACACCTCGATGGTGTCGGCCACGTTGTCCAGCCCGATCAGGTCGGCGGTGCGCAGTGGACCCATGCGGTGCCCGAGGCACTGCTCGAACAGGGCATCCACCGTCGCGGCATCCGTTCCGGTGTCCAGCGTTGCGGCGGCCTCCGCGATGCTCAGCATCAGTACGCGGTTCAGAACGAAACCGGGACGGTCGCCGACGACGATCGCCTCCTTGCCGAGCGCGGCGATGAGGTCGGTTGCCTGTTTCAGGGTCTGCGGGGCGGTCTGTTCGCCGCGTACGACCTCGACCGCGGTCGTCAACGGCGCCGGATTCATGAAATGCAGGCCGAGCACCCGATCCGGTCGTTCGGTCGCGGCGGCCAATCGGGCGATCGGAATCGCGGACGTACACGACGCCAGCACAGCGTCATCGGGGCAGTGCCGGTCCAGTTCACCGAACAGCCGCTCCTTCAGCGTGGTCCGCTCGGTCGCGCACTCGATGACGAAGCCGACCGCGCTCAGCTCGTCGATCCGCTCCACCCACCGCACGCGCCCGCCGATGCCGGTTGCGGTCCGGCGATCACCACGCCCCAGCAGCAGCGCCAAGCGCACCGCCTCGCCGAGGCCACGTCGTGCGCGCTCGGCGGCACTCCGATCGGGTTCGACGACCTCGACCTGGTACCCCGCCTGCGCAAGGCACTGTGCGATACCGCTGCCCATGGTGCCCGCCCCGATCACCGCGACGATGTCGTTCATCGGGTCACCTCCGTTCCCGCGATACTCCGCAGCGTGATATCCGGCACCGGATCGTGCGGCGTCCGCTGTAGGGCGCGCAGCATCCGGAGCAGATCTCCGAGCATGTCCAGCGCGGTGGATTCGTCGAACAGTTCCGTGGCATAAGACAATTCGATGAGGGTGGAGGCACCGGTCCGCGCCAGCTCGAGCGCTAGTTCCGCCGCATCCGGGCGGCCGGTGCGATAGCGGATCGCCGCGTCGCCGCTGGTGGCCGTCGGTGTTGCCAGCGCCGCTGCGACCCGCGCGAGCAATTCGGTCCCGTCGGGTTCGTCGGCGAGGTCGATGTGGGCCGTACCCGTCGCGAGTCCGACCGAGACCTCGTCGGAACCCGAATACCAGGCCAGCAACGCAATCCACGCGCCGAGCAGCTCGGCATCGCGGGGTGCGGCGTCCAGCGGCTCACGAATGGTCGCAGTGGTGTACGGCATGGTGCCGCGCGGCCGGTCCGACGGGATTTCCAGTGCCGCCACCGGTTCCGGCGCCGTCGCGACGGTCACGAGCTCGTCGATCGGACGGTCGGCGGCCGACCCCACCAGTTCGGCGAGGATGTCGAGATAGGCGGCGGCGAAGCCCGCGGCCGTGCGCTGGGTGAACAGCTCGGTGCTGTACTCGAAACAAGCCAGCATGTCGTGGCCGTCGCTGCGATCGTAGGTGATCAGGCTGAGGTCGAATTTCGCGGTGCCAGTGGGCAATCCGCCGAACGCGTTGTGTATCGAATGCTCCAGGTCGAAGAATTCCATCTCGCCGTCCCCGATGGGATTGCCCGTGCCGGCAAGTTCCTGGTGGACGTAGAGGACATCGAAGATCGGGGTGCGGGACAGGTCGCGCTGGTCGTCGAGTGCGTTGACGACCCGTTCGAAAGGAATCTCCTGATTCTCGAGCGCTCCCAGGACGATTGCGCGCACCCGCTCGAGCAGATCAGCCACCGTCGCGGGACCGGACAGGTTGGCCCGCAGCGCGACCGTGCTGTTGAAGAAGCCGATGAGTCCTTCGAGCTCGCGGCGGGTGCGGCCGGTGGTCGGCGTGCCGATCACGATGTCGCGTTGTCCGCTGCGGCGCGCGAGCAGGACGTAAAGGCCGGTCAGCAGCACCACGAACAGCGAAACCGATGCCCGCTTCGCCATCGCGCGCAACTGCTCCAGCAACTCGGCCGACACCGTGAACGGCTCCAGATCGCCGACGAACGTCTTGCGCGGCGGTCGCGGAAAATCGGTCGGCAACTGCAGCTTCGGCACATCACGCAGCAGATGTACCCAGTATTCGAGCTCGTGCTCGAGTGCGCCCGACTCGAGCATCCCGCGATGCCAGCGCGCGTAGTCGCGGTAGCGGATCGGCAGCGGTTCGAGCGCGGCGGCCCGGCCCTCCTGCCGGGCGGCGTACAGCTGGGGAATCTCGCGGGCGAGGATGCCCGGGGTGGCGCCGTCGGTGACGCAGTGATGGCAAGTCACCTGCAGGACATGCGCCTCCGGTGACAGCGTCACCAGCAGCACCCGGACCAGCGGGTCCCGGGTCAGGTCGAATGGCGTCGAGGCGGCCTGGCGAATCAGCTCGCGGGCGGCGACGACGGGGTCGGTCGCGCCGGAAACATCGGCGACACGAAAGAATTCGCCGAGCGCCGGTCGGACCCGGACCGCGGGCAGTCCGTCGATCTCGACGAGGTTGTAGCGCAGCGGTTCGTGCCGCTCGGCGAAATCCTCGAAGGTGCCCTTGACGGCCGCGATATCGATCGCGCCCCGCAGCACATTGACGACCGGGTAGTTGTAGAGGGTGGTGTCCGGAACGAGCTGGTGGTGGAACCACATTCGCTCCTGCCCGGGCGACATGACCAGCTCGTCGGTCCGCGTGATCGGCGCAGGTCCCGGCTCGGCCGCCGCCGGGACGGCACCCGCACGCAGCAGCTCGGCGAAATCGGCGACCTTGGGGCGCTCGTAGACGTCGAGCAGCTTGGGCCGGAATCCGTAGGTCTCGGCGACGCGCTCGACCAGTTGCACGGCGATGATCGAATTACCGCCGAGGTCGAAATAGTCGTCGTCCGCACCGATTTCGGTCTCGGAGTGCAGGAGTTCGCGCAACATCACACGCAGCCATTCCGTCGCATCCTCCGGTCGTTCCGCAGTGGACCGCGGAGCAGCGGGAATCCCGACGGACGCGGCCGTGGGCAACTCGACCCAGCAGCGGGAGCCGTGCAGCGGATGTCCCGGTAGCCGCACTCGGCGGCCGTCGTCGGCGTTCACCCGCGCCCAGTCGAGGTGCACACCGCGCTCGTAGAGGCGGCCGAGGATGCCGGTCGGGCCACCCGAATCGGCTGTGCCGAACAGGATCTCCGCGTCGGGACGCCCCGGCAGGCCTTCGGCGAGCAATCGGCCCAGCATGCCGTCCGGGCTGGGGTCCACGAACACGACCGGCCCATCCCGCAACAGTGTGTCCGCCGCCGCGAGCAGTCGGGTCCGGTCCACGACGGGAGCCGCCGCGGCGGTTGCCAGTTCGTCGGGGTCGATGGGCGCCGACGATCCGAGCAAATACCGGGCCGCGAACTTCGACGCTCCCCCGCTCAGAATCGCGGCGAAACCGATCCCGCAGGCGCGCAACCGATCGTGTACCGCGATCTGGCGCGCGAGCACATCGGCGACGGCTCCCGTCGCGGGCAGCTGGGCGGGCAGCTCGGCGGGTTCGATCCCGACGGGCACCGCACCGGGCGAAAGAAGTAGGGCCACTCGCGGCGAGACCGGCTGCTCGCTGTCCGCATCGATGCCCGCGCCACGCCGCACGAGCTCATCGACGAGATCGTCGGTGCCCGTGGCACATACCGCTACGCGATATCCGTAATGCGTACGGCCGCGGCCGAGCGTGAACGCGATGTCGGCGAGATCGATTGCGCCGCCGCGCAGTGCGGTCGCCAGCTCGCGGCACAGTTCGGCAAGCGCCGCCGGGGTCCGCGCCGAAATCCCGACGAGCCGGCTACCCGGCTCCCGGGGTCGTTCGACCACCGGATCGTCGGAAGCCTCTTGTACGACACAGTGCGCGTTCGCACCGCCGAGACTGTACGAGCTGACTCCGGCGACACGCGGGCCGCTCTCGGCGGCCCACGATCGCTGTGCGGTGACCACCTCGATCCCGGCCGCGGCCAGATCGAAATCGCCGGTGGGACGGCGGAAATGCAGTGACGGATACAGGCGGCCCTCGGCGACGGTCAGCGCGGCTTTCACCAGTCCGGCGACTCCCGCGGCGTGATCGAGATGCCCGATATTGGTCTTGACCGATCCGATCGGCAGGGGCCGCGACCGTCCACCGAAGGCGCTGCGCAGGCCCTCGAGCTCGACCGCGTCGCCCAGCCGGGTGGCGGACCCGTGCGCCTCGAGGTATCCGGCGTCGCGCGGATCGACGCCCGCATTCCGCCACGCTTTCGCGATCACCCGCGCCTGGGCGGCGGCGCTGGGGGTGCTGATCGTCGCGGAGGAGTGCCCGTTGTGCAGCACGGCACTGCCGCGGATAACGGCATAGACGGGCGCGCGGTCGGCGCGCGCGCGGCCGAGCGTGGTCAGTAACAGGGCGGCGCCGCCCTCGCCGGGCACCGTGCCGTCGGCGTCTGCGTCGAAGGCCCGGCACTGTCCGCTGGGCGAGGCGAGTTCCGTCATCGTCCGGGCGGTCCATTCCGGAGATCCGTTGGCGCGCACACTGACCCCGCCCGCAAGCGCGTAATCCGCATCGCCACAGCGCAACTCGCGGCAGGCGTGGTGAACGGCGATGAGCGAGGCATTGCAGCCGCTGTCGATCGCGTAGCACGGCCCGGTCAGCCCCAGCAGATGCGCAATGCGGGCCGTGGTGCCGAAGGGCAGGTTGCCCAGCATGCTGAGCGGGCCGGGATCGACCGCCATGGCGTGGTAGGTCGGCATCGGTGCGCTGAACACCACCGCGGTCGTGGCCTCCCGGAGGGTGGCGGTCGCGTATCCGGCGTCCTCGATCGCCCGGTGCGCCAGCTCGAGGGCGATGCGCTGTTGCGGATCCATCAGCGATGCTTCGCGTTTGGACAGTTCGAAGAAGGCGTAGTCGAAGGTGTGGATGTCGGCCAGATGCCCCATGGGGAGGTAGCCGACGGTGCGGTCCAATCCGGTCGCCGCCGCGCGCGCGTCCGGCATCGGCCCGATCGAGTCCCGGCCGTCGGCGAGATTCGCGCGGAATTCGCCGAGGTTCGACGCGTCCGGAAAGCGCACTCCGATTCCGACGATCGCGATGTCGTCGTTGCTTGCTGTATTCACGATTACGGTGTCCTTCACACCTCGAAAGCCAATGGCGTGCTGTCCGCCGGTTCGGACTCGATTCGGGTCGCCGGATCCGCCGACAGCGCGTCCGCCTGTGCGGCCACGGTGTCGAGGTCGAACAGCATCCCCACCGAGATCGCACCCGGCCACCCGGCCTCGAGGCGCAGATGGAGTGCGACCACCCGATGGGAGTTGCCGCCTACATCGAAGAACCGGTCCTCACGGTCGAATTCGTCGTGCAGCAGCACTTCGGACCAGATCTCGCCAACCGCCCGTTCGTTCTCGGTCCAACCATCCCGTGACGGGACCGTGCGCCGTTCGGGACGCAAGTGCAGCAGCGCACGCAGGGCCGCTTCATCGAGCTTGCTGCTGCCCGGTGCGATCGGCAGGGTGTCGACCGCCACGAACCGTTCCGGAACCGATTCGGGCACAAGCCGTTCCGCGCAGTATCCGGTCAGCGCGCCGACGGTGGGCGGTGGCGCGACACCGGCCGCGGGCACCCAGAAGGCGGCCAGGTACACGACATCGTCGGAGTCCATCGCATCCAGCACGACCGCCTCCTGCACGGCGGGATGTGCCTGCAGCACCGCTTCGACCGCGGCGCGTTCGACCCGGACGCCCCGCACCTTCACCTGACTGTCGGCACGCCCGTGGAATTCGATGTGACCGCTGCCGTCGACCCGCGCGAGATCGCCGGTGCGGTACATGCGGCCGCCCGGTTCGGTCGCGAACGGGTCGGCCACGAACCGGGCCGCGGTCAGTCCGGGCCGTGCCGCATAACCGTCGGCGACCTGTCCGCCCCCGAGGTACAGGTCACCGCGAGTACCCCAGCGGACCGTCCGGAGCGAGCCGTCGAGAATGTGCGCCGTCGTGCCGTCGGTCGGCGTGCCGATCGGCACGACGGGCTGCGGCGTCTCCGACACGACGTGGCAGATACAGGTCACGGTCGCCTCGGTCGGACCGTATTCGTTGTGCAGGCTTGTCGAGGGCAGCACCTCGCGGTGCTCTTCGACGAGGCGAATCGACATCGGCTCGCCGCAGAGCGTGACGATCCGCAGCGTCGACTTCAGCTCGGCCAGTCGCGGCAGCAGCAGCCGGTAGAACGAGGGCGTCGCAACGAAATGTGATACGCCATGGCGGACAGCGAGTTCGGCGACCACGTCGACGTCGGGCAGCATCTGGGCGTCCGGGAGCACACTGGTGCCGCCGACGGTGAGCGCCCAGGCCAGTGCCGAGAGGGAGCCATCCCAGATCAGGCGCATCGCCGAGAAGGTCACGAGCTCGCCGTCGGTGTACGGATAGTTCCGTGAGCCGATCAAGGTGGCGAGGTTGGCCCGCGATACGACGACGGCCTTCGGCTCACCCGTCGAACCGGACGTGGTGATGACGTACGCGGGCGACCGCAGCGGCGGCTGGTCCGGCAGCGCCACGGCGGGTGGCTCGGTGTCCTCGGCGATATCGAGCACCGCCGTCGCCGTGCCGGTCACCAGCGCG
Source organism: Nocardia albiluteola (assembly GCF_018860155.1). Classification (GTDB taxonomy): domain Bacteria; phylum Actinomycetota; class Actinomycetes; order Mycobacteriales; family Mycobacteriaceae; genus Nocardia; species Nocardia albiluteola. The sequence continues at coordinate 49,655 of NZ_JAHKNI010000026.1, read as the reverse complement.
GCCACCTCGTCACGCGTCGTGGAATCGTCGCGCCCGTCGATGATCAGCGCGGTACAGGTCGCGTCCGCCACCACCGAACGCACCGCCGATACGGGACGGCCCGGTTCGACCACACACCACGCCGCGGCCGCGCGCAGAGCCGCGATCATGCCGATCAGAGTGTCCAGGCTCTGCCGTTGGTACACCATGACCGTCTGTCCGGGCCGCACGCCCGCGGCAACCAGCCTGCGCGCGAGATGTGCGGTGGCAGTGGCGAGTTCGCGGTAGGTGAGCGACCGGTCCCCCACCACGAGCGCGGTGCGGTGGGGTACCCGCTCGGCCTGCTGGAGGATTCCCCGCAGCAGGTCCGTGGCCTGGTCACCGCCCACCCGGCCACCATCCCTCATTGCTGTGCTCATCGGGCCACCTCGACATGGCCGGTTCCGCTGATGTCCTCCGGTGGCACCGTGCATACGAGCACCACACGGTCACCGTCGGATTCGAGCACCTCGAATCCGGCGAATCTGAGGGTCACGAGCATCACCCGGTTGACCGGGGTCGCCACGAATTCCGCGGTCGGCCGTCGGCCCGCCGCGCGTGCGCGGCGGACGATTTCGCGAATCAGCGCCGTCCCGACTCCGCGCGACATCACTCGGCAGGACATGAGCAGCAGGAGCAGCACCGAATCGGAGCCGCGGATCTCCGAGACCGCCAGTCCGATGGTGCCGTAGCCGCCGAATCGGTCACGCAGGGATGCCACGAGCACCTCGTGGCGTGGTGACGCGCACAGTTCCCGCAGTTCGTCGATATCGAAGGTGACCCCGGTGGTGTTGAGCTGATGGGTGCGGACGGTCAGCTCGTTGGCCCTGGCAAGGTCTTCTTCGGATGCCGCGCGCACGGTCATGACCAGGCCCAACGACGCAAGGAAGTCCGCATCCGAGCCGGCGAATTCGGCCGCGCCGACACGGCGGGCGCGTTCGGCGCGATAGTACGAGCGGCGGTGCCGCGCTTCGGATGTCACTGTCCCGGGCGTGAATTCCGGAAGGTTCGGCAGCTCGGGTATGCGATCGACCGGATAGCACCGGACCTCGGGACAGGAGGTCGCCACCTCGGCCAGCTCGACCGGATCGTTGTCGACGAACGCTATGGTCTCGCGCCCGATATCGAGCGATTCCGCGATCCGGCGGATCGCCTCCGACTTCGGGCCCCAGCCGACCTCGACCGCCGAGAACACGTCCTCGATGCCGTGCCTGCGCAAATGCGCTGTGGCGGCTGACAGTTCGCCGCGGCTCGCGACGGCGTGCAGGATTCCGCGTTCGTCCAGGGTGCGGATCGCGCGTAGCACTTCGGGTTTGGGGATCCCGCCATCGGATTCGAGGACGACGCCGGGCCAGATGGTGTCGTCGAGATCCCAGACCAGGCATTTCACCATTGCCACCACCGCTCATACCCTCCGCATCAGGCCGGCGCTCCACGCGGCCACCGGACTGCTGTTCAACAGCAGCGCATATTCACCGGACGCGCGGGTGGCCGCCGCGGCCTCCAGGTTGACCAGCATGTCCACCGAGCCCAGATGCCCGTATGCCGCCAGATTGCTCCGGCAGGCCGCGTCGATGGTGGCGTCGAGGGCCTCCTCCCAGAACGCGAACGCACCGCCGGACAGGTTCTGCATGAGGATCGGCCCGACCGAGCCGAGCCGGACACCGTTGCGTTCCAATAGTTCTGGAATGATGACGTCGAACCGCTTCTTGCTTTCGACCGCCAGCCGGAACGAGTAGGTGGATTCGTCGGCGCATTCCTCGGTCCATGCCGCCGACGGGGTGTCGCGGTAGTCGATTCGGAACAGGTCCGCGTATTTGCCGTCGCTGCGCAGGATCTGGTCGACGAACTCCCAGCGCCCGCCGGAGGCAGTGACCAGCAGCGCCGCCGCGCCGTCGCCGAGCAGTGTCATGGGTGGGCGGTAGCGGTTGCGGGTTGGGGTCTTGGCCGCGGCGACGACGAGAATCGTGCGGTATCCGGCGTCGGCGCGCAGCAGCGCCGCGGCGAGGGTCAGCGCGGCGGAGACCGATACGCAGCCGAGATCGCCCACACCTGCGGTGAAGGCGCGAGTGGCGCCGATCCGGTGTTGCAGCCGTGTCGTTTCCGATGCCAGCAGGTACTGGGGTGCGCGCCCGGTGACCAGCAGCAGCGCGTCGACGTCGGCGGCGTCGAGCCCGGCCTCGGTCAGCGCCGCCGTCGCCGCCGCGCCGGCCAGGTCCACCTCGGATAGTTCGCCCGCTGTGTGCACCGTTTCGATGCCGAGTGCCAGCGCGTGTTCGCGTCGGTGTGCCGGAAGTTCGTCCAGTTCGGCCAGGGTGGCCACTCGGGCGGAGGTGGCGGGGAACCGCGTTGCCACCGGACCGAGCCGCACCGGAGCGTTCATCATCGCGCACCCCGCAGTACGTACTCGCCGATGGTCACCTCGGCGACCTCCTGTGCTCCCTCGATAATCTGCATGACCTTGGCGTCGCGGTAGAACCTGCCGACGCGGCTGTCCGGTGCGCATCCCGCCGCGCCCAGCACCTGCACCGCCCTTTCACCGACCACGGCCGCGGCATGGGCGGCCGCGTACTTCGCGGCGATGGTCGAGACGAGGGCGTGCGCAGATCCGGCGATCCGATCTTCGGTCGCGCGCTCGCAGATGGCTTGTGCGCCTTCGACATCCACCCAGCAGCGGCCGAGCGTCGCACGGATCAGCTGGTGCTCGGCGAGTGCGGAACCACCCTGAACGCGGGTGGCGGCGTGCGCGGCGGCGTCGGCGAGACAGGCTCGCGCGATCCCGACGCACCCCCACGCGACGGTGAACCGCCCGTGGTCCAGGGCCGTGCCGACGACATGGGACAGGCCGAATCCCGGCGGTGCGATCAGTTGCGCGGCGGGTATCCGCACGCGGTCGAACCGAATATGGGCCACCCTGGCGCCGCGCAGGCCGAGCTGGCCCTCGACCGGCTCCACGGAGACGCCGGGACGGTCGCGTTCGACGAGTGCGGCGCACAGTCCGCCGTCCGCCGTGCCGAGTACCAGGAACACGTCGGCAACCTGGCCGAACGTCACCCACAGTTTGTGTCCGGACACCAAACGGTCCGCGCCATCGGCCTCGAAAGTTGTTGCGACACCTGCCAAGTCGGTCCCGGCCCCGGCCTCGGTCGCCGCCAGCGCGGCAACGACCTCCCCCGCGGTGAGCCCGGGCAGCCAGGCGCGGCGCTGCTCGGCGGTGCCCCAGCGATCCAGCGCGGCGGCGACCATGCCGTGCACCGTGACCAGCGATCGCAGACTGGTGCAACACTGTCCGAGCGTCGCCGCGATTCGGCCGAGTTCACGCGCATCCAGTCCCGCACCACCGAATGTCACCGGCCGATCGGCGCCCAGCAGCCCGGTCCGGGCCGCGAGCGTGATCATTTCGTCGGGCAAGCCATCGCGATCCCACCGGGCCGCATCCGATTCCGCGGCCGCGACCACCTTTTCGACATCGATCACGACGGCCCGGTCCCGGACCGCTTGCGCTCGATGAACGCGGCCGCGCGGGCCGCGGTCCGGAAGTTGCCGAGATCGAGATCCTCGACCTCGACCGAGATCCCGTAGGTCTGCTCCACGTGGACGACGATCTCCAGTGCCCGCAGCGAGTTCACCAGCCCCAGCTCGAAAATATCGTCGTCACTGCCCAATTCGGCGGCGGCGATCGAACCGAAGTACGCCCGCAACTCCTCCGCCAACTCCGCACGGTGTGCCACGACCGGCTCCACCTGTTCCACGCGCACCCTCACCTCTCGACGTCATCCCGGTGGCGAATGGCCGTGCGCCCTCGCTCCCGCGGAACATGACAACACGGCCACGATCACCCGACAAGCCCCGAATTCCGCTGGCGAGAACACGTGGTGCCCGCGGACTTCGGGGTCGGGATATGCACGGATGCCACTGATTTCGCTATTCCGGACGTTCGGCGAGCACATTCCACGTGTCGCCGCGGCAGTGCCCCAACGCACGTCGGAGACGAGCAGTGTCGAGTGTGAGTACCCATGGAGATCGAGGTAGGTGTTGTTGCCGCTGCCACCGGTATTCGCGTACGGGAGCCAGGTGAAGAAGGGCGACCCGCCGCGGTCGTATTCATTACGGCCGGCCTGCGCGGCCCACCTCGCCCGCTACACCGGAAGCTCCCGCATCCACTGCACCTCGGACCTGCTTGCCTTTCCGATGTTGCCCCGAGCACCAGCTGAGGCCACTGGCCATGAGACGGCCGGAGGTGGAACGGTTTGTGCGGTGGATGCAGGAGACCCGCCGGTTCGAACCCTCCACCGTCGCTCGCCGCACTGCCGTGCTCACCGGGTTCTACCGCACCTGTGTCATCGACGGAGTCCTGGAGCACTCACCCGCGGAGTACGTGCGCCGACCACGGTTATCGAACGAGTCTCCGACGCTGGGAGTTTCGCACCTGCAGTTAGAGGCGCTGCTCGCAGCGGCGCGAGATTCGACACACGCCAGCGATTTCGCGTTGGTGGCGATGCTCGGGTTGCTGGGACTGCGGATCTTCGAAGCCTGCGGATCCGATATCGACGATCTCGGCGAAGAACACAGGCATAGAGTACTGCGAGTTGTCGGCAAGGGCACCCAGGTCGTTCTGGTGCCGCTGCCACCGGCAGTGGGCCGGGCACTCGACCGATCGTGCGGTGGCCGCGTGGGCGGCCCCATTCCGGCGTCAGCGTGTGAAGGTTCGTCGCGTCCAGTCACGAAACGACGTCCACTCGATCTCGGGGTTCGCGCGATGCAGAGCATCGATATCGACGCGATAACCACCGCCGTTGAGGAATGTCCACATGGCGTGCATATCTGCGTTGCCGATAGCGTCGAGTGGAGTCTGCCGATGGATGACGGGGCGCCCCAATGCAGCGCCGATCGCGGCGGCCATCTCGGCTGGGGTGGGGGCATCGCCGGCCAGCTCGATGCGTTCGCCGAGATACTTCTGCGGTTCGGCCAGAACGTGAGCGACGAACTGCCCCAAATCTTCTCGCGCCAGCTGCTGTAGCGGCCGATCGGCGGGCAAGGACAGCTCCAGCACACCATCGAGCAGTTCTTGCCGGCCGCCGAGAGCATTGTCGAAGAAGTACGTCGGCGCGACAACGGTCGCCGGGAGTCCGCTGGCGGTGAGCTCCTGCTCGATCACCGCCTTGCTCTCGAAATGCGGAATCGTGGTGTTCTGATCCGCCGAGGCCACCGAACTGAACACCAGATGCGCCACCCCCGCATCACCGGCCGCGCCGATGATCGCCCGTCCCTGCCGGACCTCCTCCTCCACACCCGCTTCGAACGGCGTGGTCACAGCGAACACGCCCGCGACGTTCGCCATCGCCCTCGCCAGTGCGGCCCGATCGTCCAGCGATCCACCCACCAGCTCCACACCCCACTCGCCGAGCCGTTGTGCGCGCGGACTTCGGGTATCACGCACCATAGCTCGCACTGCCGTCCCACGCGACAGCAATGCATCGACAACAGCCCCGCCTTGTCCTCCTGTAGCCCCGAGCACCAGAACCGAAGGATTTGTCATAGCTTACGGTATCGCAAACCTGGACGGGGACGCTTATCCGCCGACCACTTACCCGATATGGCGGCGGCTACCGCCCGGTCCTCGTGGACAACTTCGGTAGCCATCGCGAATTATTGTTTTCAATCCTTTTTTGACGCGACCTGAAAAGATTCTGATCCACGGGATTTGACAATTGCGCAATCCGGCCAGGGCACTGTGCGCGGCGGGGCTGATCGGCCGAAGTCCCGTTAATCAGGGCGCGGGAGGCGGGGGGCAGTTTCGTCATGCTCCTGCTCTCCTGGGCTCAACCGGCGCGGCGAGCCGATCCGCAGTGAGCCGCCCAGGCCGGAGATGTCCCAGCAGTCGTCGCACACCGCCGACCGCGACATCGGCCGCTGCGCTTCAAGCTGGCGAGGCGTCGCAAACGCGCTTGTCACCACAGCGGCTGACTACGACCAGGTACGGTTTGACCGTCAGCGGGGACGACAGGAACGCCTGGATCAGGCGCTCGCGCTCGATGCCAGGTTCGTCGAGCAGATCGTGCAGCCCCCTGCTCACGCTCGGGCAACGAGCCGCGAGACGATCGGTGTGGCCGCCTCACCCGGCACCAGGGGTGTTGAGGCGAACTCCGCCTTGATGCCTTCGACCCAGCGCCGGGCGCGCTCGGTGAGCTGGTAGTCGTTGGTCTGCAGGTGCCCGCGGGTGACGAGCACGCCGAGTTGGGCGCCCTTGCAGCGTAAGTCGCCCGGCGCCGCGACACGCATGTAGAAGGCCTCGGACTCGTCGATCAGCGAGTCCCAGTCGTTGCCCCAGCGCGCAAAGGAGATGCGCCCGTCGTCGTCGAGGTGCCACACACCTGTGCGTGGGGTCGCGGTCAAGAGCTCGAGATCCGGCGAGGTCTCTGTGATCATCAGCTGACCCCAGAACCTCGTCCTCGCCATAGCCCCGCTCCCAGCGCGAGTTGATCTCCTCGACGTCGAGCTCGTACTCCACGTCCATGTACTCGAGCAGGTGGAAGAGGAACAGCGGCATGTCGGCGTGGGCCTCGGTGGTCAAGTTCGTCATCGTGCTTACGCCGCTCACGCGCGGGTTCACCTCGCCGAGGTAGAACTCGTCCGAGTCCAGGTCGTGCAAGAGGTCCACCTCGAAGTAGCCGCAGTACCCCTCGCGGCGCAGGACGTCGCCCAGCTTTCGCACCATCTCTCGCACGGTGTGCGTCTGTCCGGGCGGCAGCACCCCGCGCCAGACATCATTGCCGCACCAGCCGCCCATATACGGAGTCAGCTCTGGATAACCGACGAGACTCGTCATCGCGGTGCCGACCACGGTGCCGTGGCGGGTCACGGTGCCCTCGAGGCAGACCTCGACATTGCGGATGCGCTTCATGACCTTGACTTCCTGCTCGACCAGGTCACCGGCCCAATGGTCCCAGTCGCGCTGACCGCGCAGAAAGAACGTCTCCGTGCCGGCGTCGCCATAAGCGGCCTCGACGACGAGGTCATCGCCCAGCCCAGCGCCCTGTGCGAGCGCCAGCAGTTCGTCGTAGGAGCCGACTCGTCCGATCACGTTAGGCACGCTCGGCACGCCCGCCTCCTCGGCTAGGCGCGTCATGACGATCTTGGAGCCCAGGCGATGGCGCAGCGCCGCCGACGGGTGCATGACCTCGAGCCCCGCCTTGTGCGCGAGGGCCTGGGTCTCCTCGTCAAGCATCACAAAGCATGCCTTGCCACCGGGCCCTCGGTGCGCGATGAACTCGAGTGTCTCGGGATCGCACAGGAGGTGATTGCACACGTCCTCAATGCACCCGAAATCCCTGCGGTCGCGCCGCCGGGGCATGAACACGCGCGGATGTGCGCCCTCGAAAGAGTCAAAGTACGTCAGGTAGAAGAAGTTCCGTACCCAGCGGTCGATGCCTAGTAGGTTGAACGGGGTCGGCGAGATGAAGTACAGCGGTACGGCGTTGGTGTGAAAGAACGCGCGTACCTCCGAGATGCCGTTCAGCAGCCGGCGCGGCTCGGGCTCCATGCCACAAGTGTGCACCTGCCCATGGCCGCGTGGAAGTATGGAGTGCCCAATTCGAATTCGCCCTCGACCTGCCGCTCGACGGCGCCGACAGGCTACCCCGGCAGGACTAAATTCACGCGGGACACATGCAACCGCTGGACCCCACGGAGAGTGGAGATGACGAACCTGACCCCACGGGTCGCGGCTTGGCGGCGATCAGGCACGTTCGAGCAGGTCGGAGGCCACAAGATCTTCGTACGCGAGCGCGCGGGAGCCGCGGATCTACCGCCGCTGCTGTTCCTGCACGGATATCCGTCGAGTTCCTACGACTGGCGAGGCGCCTTCGATCTGATCGACGGGCACCCACTGGTTGTGTTCGATTTCCTCGGCTACGGACTGTCGGACAAACCGCGGGATAAGAAATACTCGCTCGGAATACAGGCCGACATTGCCGAGGAACTGGCGCAACGGTTCGCCGGCGAGCCGGTCGTCATGGTGTCCCACGATATGGGCAGCTCGGTCGCGACCGAGATCCTGGCACGCGACATCGACGGGACATTGTCGTTCACGCTGAAGTCGGCGTTGCTGTTCAACGCGAGTCTGGTCCGGGAGCGGGCCAGCCTGCTGCGGGGACAGAAACTCCTGCTGAGCCGGTTCGGGCCGCTTGTCACTCGGCTAACCACCGAGTCGTCCTACCGCCGTTCGTTCAGAGGCATCTTCTCCCGGGCGCACCCGCTCGGCGCCGAGGAGGCGGCAGACCAGTGGTCGCTGCTGGCCTGCAACGATGGTCACCGCATGCTGGACAAGCTGATCTACTACAACCACGAACGCGTTACTCCACCGACCTCCGACCGCTGGCACAACGCATTACGTACCTGGCCCGGCCGGCTGGAGCTGGGTTGGGCCGAGCTGGACCCCATCTGCACCGAGGCCGTGCTCCAGGCGGTACTGCGCCTTCGCCCGCACGCCGTGGTGACCCGCCTGCCGGATTTGGGCCATTACCCCCAGATCGAGGACCCCGAGGCCGTCTACGGCGTCATCCGGCGACACGCGTCGCAAGGGTGAACTCCACCGCGAATCCCATGCGGCTCGTGCCGGTGCCACCCGAGTCGGCTCTCGCCCGGATGGTGAGATCCGCTGTCCGGCAGGGTGGCATCGGCTATGAATAATCTCACCGGCGTGTTCGTGGCTGCCGCGATACCCGGCGGCATCACCCCGCCGCCTCCAGGACGACGGCCAGGCCCTGACCAACCCCGATGCACAGTGCGGCCAGGCCCCATCGGCGGCCGCGGCGGCGCATTTCGCGCGCGAGCTGGATGAGGATGCGCCCGCCGGAGGCACCGAGCGGATGCCCGATGGCGATCGCGCCGCCGTTGACGTTGACGATCGCCGGATCCAGTTCGTGCCAGTCGGCCAGGCAGGCCAGCGATTGGGCGGCGAAGGCCTCGTTCAGCTCTACCACGCCGAGATCGCTCCAGTCGATTTTGGCGCGCCGCAGAGCGATTCGCGCCGCCTGCACGGGACCGACGCCGAAAGCCTCGGGATCCACACCCGCCGCGCCGCGGCCGGCGATGCGTGCCAGGGGCGCCCGGCCGAGCCGATCGGCCAGCGCCTCGCCGCCGAGCAGCAGCGCCGAGGCGCCGTCGTTGAGCGGTGAGGCGTTCCCGGCGGTCACCGTGCCCTCGGCGCGGAATGAGGGCTCGAGCCGCGCCAGCGTCTCGACGGTGGTGCCGGGCCGCAGTGACTCGTCGCGGACCAGATCGGTCCCGGGGACGGGCACCACGTGATCGTCGTAGAACCCGCTATCCCATGCCGCGGCGGTGAGCCGGTGGCTGCGCGCGGCGAACTCGTCCTGGGCCGCGCGGTCGATACCGTAACGACCGGCAAGGATTTCGGTGCTCTCCCCCAGCGAGACCGTCCACTGCGCGGGCATGGCCGGATTCACCAGGCGCCAGCCGAGCGTGGTCGAGTACAGGGTCTCGTTTCCGGCGGGAAATGCCCTGGCGGACTTGGGCAGGACGTACGGCGCGCGGGTCATCGATTCGACGCCGCCCACGACAACCGTTGTGGCATCACCGGTTTCGATCATCCGGGACGCGTGCCCGGCGGCATCCAGGCTGGACCCGCACAGCCGATTGACCGTGGTGCCCGGGACCGCAACGGGCCATCCGGCCAGCAGCGCCGCCATGCGTGCGATATTGCGATTGTCCTCGCCGGCCTGGTTGGCCGCGCCGAACACCACCTCGTCCACGCTCGCCGGATCCAGCTCACACCGCTCGGCGAGCACCCGCAGTACATGGGCGGCCAGGTCGTCCGGCCGTACCCCGCCGAGCCCGCCGCCATACCGGCCGAACGGGGTGCGCACGCCGTCGTAGAGGAACGCCCCGCTCATGACGCAGCCTTCAACGCGCGCAGGGCGGTCAGTTCGGCCGCGCCGGGTGGTTCGGTCGTGACCAGGTCGTCTGCGACCCTCAGCTGCCAGCCGGTGGCCGCTCGCACCTGCTCGATGCTCACGCCCGGATGCAGCGCGCTCAGCACCAGCTCGCCGGTTTCGTCCGGCCGCAGCACACCCAGGTCGGTGATCACCAGAGTCGGTCCGGCGCCTCGCAATCCGAGACGGGAGCGTTCCCCCGCGCCGCTGCCGTGACCGAGCGAGGTGATGAAATCCACGCGCTCGACGAATGATCGGCGCGACTGGCGGACCACGACGAACACCTCACCGCAGGAGGCCGCGATCTCCGGTGCGCCGCCCGCGCCGGGCAGGCGGACCTTCGGGTGGGCGTAGTCCCCGCCGATGACGGTGGTGTTGATATTGCCGAACTTGTCCAGCTGCGCTGCGCCGAGGAATCCGATATCGATGCGGCCGGGCTGCAACCAGTAGTTGAACACCTCCGGCACGCTGATCACCGCATCGGCCGTCTCGGCCAGGATGCCGTCGCCGATGGAGGCGGGCAGCCGGCCGGGCTTGGAACCCAGCGTCCCGGACTCGTAGATCAGCACCAGCCCGGGCGCATGCGTGGTGCGGGCGAGATTCGCCGCGGTGGAAGGCAATCCGATGCCGACGAAACAACGCTTACCGTCGGACAGCGCCCGCGCCGCGGCAATGGACATCATTTCATCCGAGGTGTATTCCGTTGCCTCGTCGGTCATTTCGGTGATGGTCATGGGTGGACTCCCTCGGTGCTCGCGGGGTACACGTGCTCGTCGAGCCAGCGGGTGAAACTCTCCCGGTCCCGGCTGATCGCGTCCCAGGCCGCGTAGTAGGCGTTGTCGCGCTCGGAATATCCCTGCGCGTAGGACGGGTGGGCGCCGTCGGGCGCGGCGGCGACGGCGGTCACCGCCCAGGCGGGCAGCACGATCGCGCCCGGCAGCGGCGTGAGCTCGTCGACAATCTCCTCGACCGTGACCAGGCTGCGCCGCGCCGCCAGCACCGCCTCCTTCTGCACGCCCAGCAGGCCCCACAGCTGCACATTGCCCTGCCGGTCGGCGCGCTGGGCGTGGATGATCGTGACGTCGGGGTTGACCGCGGGCACCGCGGTGAGCTGCTCCCCGGTGAACGGGCAGGTGATCTGCTTGATGGTATCGGTCACCGACGGCAGATCGGTGCCGACGTATCCGCGCAGCACCGCGAACGGCAGGCCCGAGGCGCCCGCCACGTAGCGGTTGGCCATCCCGGCATGGCTGTGCTCCTCGATCTCCAGCGGCACCGGCCAGGAGTTCTGCACCGCGTCGCGGAAGCGGTGCAGCGAACCCACTCCCGGGTTGCCACCCCAGGAGAAGATCAGCTTGCGCGCGCATCCCGCCCCGATCAACTGGTCGTAGACGATGTCGGGGGTCATCCGTACCAGGGTCAGATCACGCTTGCGCTGCCGGATGATCTCGTGCCCGGCGGCCACCGGGATCAGGTGGGTGAATCCTTCCAGCGCGACCGTGTCGCCGTCGCCGACGAGTTCTGCTATCGCGTCAGCCAGGGACGAAATCGCGGCCATCATGATGTGCTCCTCGGGAAATCGACTGGAGAAATTCCCGCACGATGGTGTCGAACGCGTCGGGCCTCTCCATGCTGGGTGTGTGACCGGCCTCGGGGATGATCACGAGCCGGGACCGCGGAATCTGCCCAGCCAGTTCGGCGCCGAGCACCCCGCGGTCGAACGCGTCCTCGTCCCCGGCCACCACGAGGGCCGGAATGTTCAGTCCCCGTGCGGTTTCAGTGTAGTCGGGTCGTGCCGCGCGACCGCGCAGCGCGGCCGCGGCGGTCACCGGATGGGCGGATGTCATCATCGCCCGGGCGCGCTCGGCGACCGCCGGGCGCTCGCGCACGCTGCGTTCGCTCAGCACGAGCGGCAGGAATTCCTCCGCATAGTCACGCACGCCCTCGGCCTCCAGCCGATCGGCCAGGGCCAGGCGCGCGGCCCTGACCTCGGGTGTGTCGAGACCGGCGAAGGTGTCGCAGAACACGACCGCGCCGACCCGTTCGGGATGGCGGCCGAGTACGTCGAGGACGACCTGCCCGCCCATGGAATATCCGATCAGCACCGCCTCGCCGACCGCGCGATCGTCCATCACCGCGGTCACCGCCCGGGACTGCGCGGCCATCGGGATGGTGCCGCGGGCCGCGGCGCTGTCGCCGAATCCGACCATATCGACGCAGATCACCCGGTACCCGATCGAGACGAAGGACTCGATCTGCGGTTGCCACATGCGCTTGTCGAACAGGAATCCGTGGACGAGGACCAGGGCCGGGCCACTCCCGTGGTCGGTGTATCCGACGGGACCGAACTCGGTGGCGAGTATCGACACGATCAGCCTGACGGTCCGTCAGATCTTGGACGGATGGGTCGCCAGCGGCGTGACGTGCAGGCTCATGTACTCGAACAGCGGTAGCCCAGACAGCAATTCGTGTAGCTCGTCGGTGGACTCCACGTCGAAGATCGAGTAGTTGGAGTACTCGCCGACGATCCGCCACAGCTGCGGCCACTTTCCCGCGCGCTGCAGGTTCTGGCTGTACGCCTTCTCGCGAGCCACGATCTCCGCGCGAGCGTCGGGCGGAAGATCATGGGGCAGATGCACATCCATCCGCACGTGGAACAGCATGTCGTACTCCTGGAATCGGAAGATGTTCGGGCCGTGCCGGTCTCAGGCGCGGTCGAGGACGAAGTCGTATGCGATGGCTTCGCCGCCATTCGGCCCCGGGCGCGGATCGAGGATGAGTTCGGGCTTCACCGCGGAGGCGATGTCGTCGTCGTTGTGCTCGTCGTTCGGGAAATACAGCTGCGCGGTGAGCAATTCGTGTCCCGGTGCGGAGACCTTCACGTGCAGATGCGCCGGACGCCAGGCATGCCAGCCCGCCGCGGCGATCAGCTTGCCGCACGCGCCGTCGGTCGGGATCTGGTACGGCGCGGGGCGCACGGTGTGGATCTCGAACCGGCCGTCGGCGTCAGCGTGGAACGCGGCGCGCAGGTTCCATTCCGGAATCCCGGGCGCGAACTGGGAGTACAGGCCGTCGGAGTCGGCGTGCCAGAGCTCGATCGTCGCATCGCTCAGGGCGGCGCCGTCGGTCGAGGTGACCCGGCCGGTCCACACCAGCGGGCTGCCGGATTCGTTGTCCCGCATGGGAACCGAGTCACCGACACCGCGCTCGGGGGCGCCGGGAACGTAGTAGGGACCCTCGATGGTGCCCTTGTTGCCGTGGCGGTGCTCGGTGGCGACCTCCTCGACGACGTGCTCGACCCAGACGTCCAGGAACAGCGGCCACTCGCCGCCCTGCCCGACGCCGATCAGCCACGCCTTGAGCGCGTTGTACTCGGCGTAGGTGAGCTTGTGCCGGCGGATGGTGTCGTGCACCGCGCCGAGCACCTCACGGGCGAGCAAGTCCACCCGCTCGGGCGGGGTGTCGGCGACGTTTGTCTTGTCGGCGGCGAAGCGTTCGGTGGCGCGGGCGCCGGAATCCGCGGCGGTCGGGGCCGGGTTGATGGTGGTCATCGGATCCTCCTTGGTAACTGGCCTGTATTCGGTTGTCGGGCTGTCGATTTCAGATGTCCTGGCGGTAGCGGGCGAGCTTGTCGGGGTCGAGGTCGACACCCAGTCCGGCGCCGGGGCGGATGGTGAGTTCGCCGCCGCAGATCTCGAGGGGTTCGGTGAGCAGGTCGTCGCTCATGTCCAGGAAGTTGGACAGCTCACCGGCGCGTCGCGACGTCAGCCGATATGCCGCACCGAAGACCACCGAGCACATCGACCCGAGCTGACTGTCGATCTGGTTGCCCATAACGACCTCGAGGCCCAGTCCCTCGGCGAGATGATGCACGCGCTGCGAGCCGGTGAAACCGGTGCGCGCGGTCTTGATGCTGATGGCGGTGGCGGATCCGCCGAGCACCTCGCGGGTCACGTCGGCGGGGGTGGGTACCGATTCGTCGGCGATGAACGGGACATCGATGTGGGAGACCAGCCAGCGGCGGCCCAGCACGTCGTCGGCGGGGCAGAGTTCCTCGGCGAACAGCAGATTCAGATCCGCCATCTGCTTCATCGCCGCTGCGGATTCCGAGGCGGTCCACCCGCGGTTGCCGTCGATATACAGTTCCGCACCCTCGCCCAGCGCCTCGCGCAGGGCGCGCACGACCGCGACGTCCAGTTCCACCGGGCGGCGGCCGACCTTGACCTTGAACGTGGTGATGCCGTGCACATCCCGCATCTTCTCCGCCTCGGCGACCATCGCGGCGGGCTCGTCGAATCCGAGCATGTGCGAGACCCGCATGCGGTCGGTGTAGCCGCCCAGCAACTCGGTGACCTGGATGTCGAGGGTGCGGCCGAGGGCGTCCCAGACGGCCATGTCGATCGCGGCCTTGGCGACCGGATTGCCGACGGTGCGGCCCAGCCGGGCGTGAATCACCTCGCGCTGCCAGAGATTCAGCCCGATCACCTGCGGGGCGAAGATCTTCCGGATCACCGCCACCACCCCGTCCTGCGTCTCACCGTAGGTGAACGGGCGCGGCGGGGCCTCGGCGATTCCCACCACGCCGTCGTCGGTGTGCACCCGCACCAGTACGTGCTCGGCGACGTGGACCTCGCCGGAGGCGAAGGTCAGCGGTTTGCGATACGGGATGGCGAACGGAATCGCCTCCACGCCTGTGATTTTCATCGTCGCGCCTCCACGGGCTCGTCGTTGGATGTCGGGGCGGCGCCGGATGCGGCGGCACCCTCGGGCGCGAGGGTGACCGCCAGCGCGTCGAGCACCGAATGCACCACCGGGGAGTCGATGTCGCGCCGCCATGCCAGGGCCAGCTCGACCGTCTCGGCGTCGGCCAGTTCACGGAAGACGACCCCGGCCAGCGGCAGCGCGCGAGCCGACGCCGGCACCACCGCGACGCCCAGCCCCCCGGCGACCAGCGCCAGCAGCACTCCGGTCCCGCTTGCCTCGTGCGCAACCTGGGGACTGAATCCGGCGGCGCGGCAACTGCGTACGACCGCCGTGTTGACCACCGAGTCTCGACCCGCGTAGCAGATGAAACCCTCCGCTCGCAGATCGGCCATGGCGATGATCGGTTCGACGGCGAGCCGATGGTCGGCGGGCACGGCGAGGATGAGCGATTCGACCTCGAGGACACGCAGATCCAGTTGCTCGCCCCGCAACGGCGGCCGCAGCACGCCTAGGTCCAGGCTTCCGGCGCGCAGCCGGTCGCACTGTGCGGAGGTGAGCAGATCGGAGTGGATTTCGAGTGCGACATCGGGCAGCTCGTGTTGCAGCCGTCGGGCGATCCGGGGCAGGTGCGAGAGCGCGGCGGTGCCGGTGAAACCCATCCGGACCTGCCCGAGCCGTCCGTCGGAGATCCGGCGGACCCCGCGCACGCTGTCCTCGACGGTGTCCAGCACGCGATGCGCCTCACCGAGCAGGAACTCCCCCGCCGGGGTCAGCGCGACCTGGCGGGTCGTGCGGGTGAACAGCGCCGCGCCGAGTTCGGCCTCGAGCTGCCGGATCGCCTGCGACAACGCCGGCTGGGCCATGTGCAGGCGTTCAGCAGCCCGCCCGAAGTGCTTGGTGTCCGCGACGGTCGCGAAGTACCGCAGGTGACGAAGTTCCATCTCCGGGCCTCCTTCCGATTCACCGCGACGCGCTGATGTGTATCGAGTCACGGTAGATATGAATATTAAGTCAAGACAAATACTATTTTCGGCCTCATTAATATGCGAGATCAATCAATAAGACCCTGGGTCAGGACTGGGCATTCACCTGGGGTGACTGAGGTCACACGCTGTCACGATCGAAACACGTGCCACTGCGGAGACACGCCGTCCCAGTCCCGACGACTCCGCCGCAGGCAGTTCCCGACGCGGTTGGAGGACCCATGACCAGTACGTTCGATCACCTGTCACAGGTGCTCACCGACGCGATCATCGACGACCGAGAGGCCGGGGTCTTCCGCGCGAATCGCCGTATCTTCACCGACGAGGCGATCTTCGAACTCGAGATGAAATACATCTTCGAGGGCAACTGGATCTACCTGGCCCACGAGAGCCAGGTCCCGAACCCGGGCGACTACTTCACCACCTACATCGGCCGCCAGCCGGTGGTGATCACCCGGGACCGGGACGGCGAGCTGCACTGCCTGATCAACGCCTGCGCGCATCGCGGGGCGATGATCTGCCGCCGCAAGACCGACAACCGCACGACCCTGACCTGTCCGTTCCACGGCTGGACGTTCCGCAACGACGGCACCCTGCTGAAGGTCAAGGACCCCGACGGCGCCGGCTACCCGGACTCGTTCGACAAGAACGGCTCGCACAACATGACCCACGTCGCCCGCTTCGAGAGCTACCGCGGATTCCTGTTCGGCAGCCTGAACCCGGATGTGCTGAGCCTGCGCGAGCATCTGGGTGACACCACCGCCGTCATCGACATGCTCGTCGACCAGTCACCGGATGGGCTCGAGGTGCTGCGCGGATCGTCGACCTACACCTACGACGGCAACTGGAAGGTGCAGGCGGAGAACGGCGCCGACGGATATCACGTCACCGCGACGCACTGGAACTACGCGGCCACCACCTCCCGGCGCGATACGGGCGCGTCCAAGAACGAGACCAAAACCCTGGACGCCGGCAAATGGGGTAAGGCCGGCGGCGGCTACTGGTCGTTCCCGCACGGGCACCTGTGCCTGTGGACCTGGGCGGCCAACCCGCAGGACCGTCCGCTGTGGCCGCGCATCGAGGAGCTCAAACGCGAATTCGGGCAGGCCCGAGGCGAATTCATGGTCAAGGGCTCCCGCAATCTGTGCCTGTATCCGAACGTGTACCTGATGGACCAGTTCAGCACGCAGATCCGGCACTTCCGCCCGATCGCACCGGACCGGACCGAGGTCACCATCTACTGCATCGCACCCAAGGGCGAGAGCGCGCAGGCGCGGGCGTGGCGGATCCGGCAGTACGAGGACTTCTTCAACGCCTCCGGCATGGCCACCCCCGACGACCTGGAGGAATTCCGTTCCTGCCAGCTCACCTTCCGCGCCGCCGCGGCCCCCTGGAACGACATGAGCCGCGGAGCCGAGCACTGGCTCAGCGGACCCGACCCCGTCGCCGAATCCCTCGGCATGCACGACGTGCTCTCGGCCGGGGTGAAGAACGAGGACGAGGGCCTGTACCCGATACAGCACGGCTACTGGCTCACCCGAATGCGGGAGAGCCTGTCTCTGGAGGGCGAGCTCCGATGACCGTCACCGCCGACAACCACGCGGGCTCGAAGCTCGTCACCCACAACGACATCGAGCAGTTCCTGTACCGCGAGGCCCGCTACCTCGACGACCGGGAATTCGAGAAGTGGCTGGACTGCTATGCCGACGACGTCGTCTACTGGATGCCCGCCTGGGGTGACGACGACCTGCTGACCGAGGACCCGCAAACCCAGATCTCGCTGATCTACTATCCGAACAAGGGCGGCCTCGAGGACCGGATCTTCCGCATCCGCACCGAAAGATCCTCGGCCACTTCCATTCCCGAGCCGCGCACCAGCCACAACATCAGCAACGTGGAGGTGATCGAACGTCGCGGCGATCTTGTGGACATCCGATTCAACTGGCACACCATGTATTTCCGGTACAAGACCATCGATCCGTACTACGGGACCTCGTTTTACACGATCGACTTCTCCGGCGCCGCACCGCTGATCCGGCGCAAGACCGTGGTGCTCAAGAACGACTACATCCACCACGTCGTCGACGTGTACCACTTCTGAGCCGCGAAAGAGCCCGTCATGAACCACCGGATCGCGCTGTCGTTCGAGGACGGCGTCACTCGCTTCATCACCTGTACCGCGGACCAGACCGTGGCCGATGCCTCGTACCGAGCGCGCATCAACATTCCCCTGGACTGCCGCGACGGCGCGTGCGGCACCTGCAAGGCGTTCTGCGAGTCCGGTGACTACGACGGCGGCACCTATATCGACGACGCGCTGACCAGCGAAGAGGCCGCGAACGGATACGTGCTGCCGTGCAGCATGAAGCCGAAATCCGATCTGGTACTGCAGATTCGGAGTCCCTCGGCGGTGGCCAAGACCCAACCCACCCGCTACACCGCGACGATCACCGCGCTCGATCGGCTCTCGCCGACGACCGTCGCGATGACCGCGGAGATCGTCGACCGCGACACACTGGCCTTTCTGCCGGGCCAGTACGTCAACATCGCGGTTCCCGGGACGGAGCAGAGCCGGTCGTACTCGTTCAGCAACGGCCCGACCGACAAGAGCCTGACCTTCTTGATCAAGCTCACCCCCGGCGGCGTGATGTCGGAGTACCTCACCGAGCGTGCGGCGGTATCGGACGAGCTCACCTTCCTCGGCCCCAACGGCAGTTTCTTCCTGCGGGAGACCGAGCGTGCGGTGCTGCTGCTGGCCGGTGGCACCGGGCTGGCCCCGGTCCTGTCGATCCTGCGGGCGATGCGGGCGTCCGGAACGAGCCGTCCCGCTCATCTGATCTACGGCGTGAGCACCGACGACGATCTGGTCGAGCTCGACACGCTGGCGGAGCTGGCGTCCGGGCTCGACGGATTCACCTGGGACTACTGCGTTTCCGCTCCGGGGAGCACCGCGCCGAACAAGGGGTACGTCACGAACCTGATCCACGACGAGCACCTCTACGGCGGCGATGTCGCGGTGTATCTGTGCGGCCCGCCCGCGATGGTGGAGTCGGTGCGCAAGGACTTCTCCATCCGCGGTATCGAGCCGACCGGGTTCTACTACGAGAAGTTCGCGCTGTCCGGCACGGCGACCCCGGCGCGCCCGGTCGACGCGACACCGGACAGCGGTGCCGATGATACGGCCGTCGCCGAGCCCGAAGCCACTGTCTCCTCGAGGGCCGATACGGAAACCCTTCCGCAGCAGCCCGATTCGATAATGCCGGCGCCGGAGGCCGGATCCGTCTCCGCCACAGGGGCTCTCGGCGGGCGCACGATCGCGGGTCAGGAGGTCTTCCACTCCGGTCCCCTAGCTCCGCTCGGCGCGGCGAACCAGGCGCCGGACGACTCGGCCGCACTCCGCTCGATCGCCGGTCGCGCCGTCTGGCCCGGCAGCGGCGGTTCCCGCGAACTGGACCCCGGCGATCCGATACAGCCGGTCGGATCGGCCCGCGACATCGCCGGTCAGCAGCTGTTTCTCACGGACGAGGTCCGCACGCCGCTCGTCGCGCCGGCCGAGAACACCGGCGGATACGAGATCGGCGAGGAACATCCCTCGAGCGAACGGTCGAAGGCCACAATGCGGCGGGCGATGACCGACGCGGCGGGCGAACAACGTCCGGCGTTCATCTCCCCCGGCCGGTTCGACGGCAAGGTCGTCGTGGTGACCGGCGCGGCGCAGGGCATCGGTGAACGCACCGCCCGGCGGATCAGCGCCGAGGGCGGCGCGGTCGTCCTGGTCGACAGGTCCGAGCTGGTGACGCGGGTGGCGGGCGAGCTGCCCCGCTCGATCGCGGTGACCACCGACCTCGAGACCTGGCAGGGCGCCCAGCACATGGTCACCCAGGCCCTGAGCCGGCACGGACGGATCGACATCCTGATCAACAATGTCGGCGGCGCTATCTGGTTCAAGCCGTTCACCGAGTTCACCGCGGCGCAGATCCAGGCCGAGATCACCCGATCGCTCATGACAACGCTGCTGGCCTGCCGCGCGGCCCTGCCGGCCATGGCCGAGCGCGGCGCAGGTGTCATCGTCAACGTCTCCTCGGCCGCCACCCGCGGCATCCATCGCATCCCCTATTCGGCGGCCAAGGGCGGGATCAACGCACTGACCGCCTCGCTCGCACTGGAATACGCCGACGCCGGAATCCGGGTCGTCGCCACCGCCCCGGGCGGCACCCACGCGCCGCCACGCCGGATCTCCCGCGGCGGATCAGCCCCGACGACCGGGCAGGAGCAGACCTGGTTCCAGGCGCATATCGATCAGACGGTCGACTCCAGCCTGATGAAGCGGTACGGGACGCTCGACGAGCAGGCCGCGGCGATCACCTTCCTCGCCTCGGACGAGGCGTCCTACATCACCGGCACCGTCCTGCCGGTCGCCGGTGGTGACCTCGGCTGAGGCGACCGCACAGCGCGTCACCACGATCGCGTTCCCGCCGCGGACGTGGGGATTACGGTGACAGGGTGACTGGAACGGGCCCGTCGAGCGCGGTACATCCGGCCGCGCTCGCGGCCCTGGTGGACCGCCTGCGCGAGGTCCCCGCTCGAGGCCCCGGATTCGTCCTGCTCACCGGTCGCTCCGGAGACGGCAGGACGACGCTGCTGCGCGAACTGGCCGCCCGTCACCAGGGCCCCGTCCTGTGGTCCACCGCCGCACCATGGGAAACCCGGTACGCCTCTGGCATCCTGCTCCAGCTGCTCCCCGACCTGTCCGTCACCCCGGACAGCGCCGTAGACGACCCCGTGGCAGGCGCGGCCCGAATTGCACGGTGGGTGGCCGCGAGCCGGGACACGGTTCTGGCTGTGGTGGACGATGCGCAGTGGGCCGATGCCCTCTCCTTGCAGGCGCTCGCGTCGGCCGTGCGGCACCATCGGGACGCCCGCCTGCTGGTCGTGGCGGCGACGGTCACCGGGGACGCGGATATCGCGTCGCCCGCCCCCGATCTGCTGCATCACATCGCCACCGGCATCGTCCGGGTGGGCCCGCTCACCGTGGCCGAGGTCGGGCAGCTGGCCGCGCGGCACGGCATCGCGCTGCACCCGTCAATGGCCGAGCGGCTGTGCCGGCACACCGGTGGCGTGGCCCGCGACGTCGAGCAGTTGCTGGCCGAGGTGCCGCCGCAGGTGTGGGCGGGCTTCGATCCGGACCTACCCGCCCCCGCCGCTGTCACCGCTGAAGTGCGTGCCGCACTGGGTGATTGTGCGCCGTCCACCCGACGGCTGATCGAGTCGACGGCCGTGCTCGGGACCGGCACGGCGGTGCGCGATGCGGCGGCGCTGGCCGGTATCGATGACGATCTGATCACCGTCCTGGACGAAGCGGCCCGAACCGGGCTGGTGCGGCTGGGCCCGCAGGGCCTCACCGAGATCGGCCCGGCCGACCCGATGCTGCGTGCCGCGGTGCTCGCGGGCATGGGCCCGGCCGCGACCGCCGCCCTGCGCTGCCGCGCCGCCGAATCGACCGAGGATCCGGTGCGCCGACTGCGCCTGCTGGTCGCCGCCACACCGGTTCCAGATACCGATCTGGCCGACCGGCTCGACGCGCTGGCCACCGAGCAGGCCGCACAGGGCGCCTGGGGAACCGCGGCCGCACTGCTGCGGGATGCGAGCCGTCTCACCGACGATCGGCTCTCTCGCGAAAGCCGGTTGACCCGTGCGGTGGACGCTCTGATCGGCGCCGGTGACATCTTCGCCGCCGCAGCCCTGATCCCCGAGGTGGAAAGCCTGCGGGAGACGCCCCTGCGCAATGCGGTCCTGGGTTATCTGGCGATGGTCCGGGGGCGGCCCGCCGAAGCGGAGATCCGCCTCGCCCGCGCATGGGATCTGGTGAACTCCGAAAGAGAACCGGAGCAGGCGGCGCTCATCTGCCAGCGCTACGTGCTGCACGCGCTGTGCCGCTGCCGGCCAACGGAACTTGTGGACTGGGCGGACCGGGCGATCGCGCTGGTCGGGTCCGGCAATCCGGCGGCGGTCGAGGCGGCCGCGATCCGCGGGCTCGGCCTGGTCTACGGCCGCACCGAGGAGGCCCGGCGGTCCTATGCCGAACTGTCCCAACAGGTCCGGACCGGCGCTCAGGTGCAGCGCATCATGATGGGACGCGGCTGGCTGAGCCTGATCGCCGACGAATTCGACGATGCCCGCGCGGATCTGGAGGGTTCCGTGCCGACGACCTATCTCGGCGGCTCGACGCGAATCTCGCTGTGGGCCAGGGCATGGCTGGCCCGAGTCCAGTTCCTGACCGGTGACTGGGACGACGCGCTGCGCACCGTCGCCGAGGCCGCCGAACTGGTGGACCGCACCGGCATCGTCCTGTCGTCGCCGCTATTGCACTGGACCGCCACCTCGGTGCACTGCCTGCGCGGCGACTGGGCCGAGGCGCAGAGCTCGTTGCAGCACACGGCGACGGGTCCGCAGGACTACGAGATCATGCGTGTGCCTTCGTATCTGGCTCGCGCACAATGGGCCGAGGCGCGCGCGGACTCGGCCGGGGTGCTGCGTGCGTTGCATCCGATGACCCAGGCGTGGGCGTGGAACGGCCCCGACGATCCGGGCCAGTGGCCGTGGGCCGACATGTACGCCCACGCGCTGGTCACCGAGGCAAGATACGACGAGGCCGACGCATTCCTCACCCGGCACGAGCGGCATGCCGCGGATCTCGGGCGGCCCAGCGCCCAGGCTCGGCTGCGCGTGGTCCGAGGGCAGCTGTTCGGCGCGTGCGGCGACCTCGAGCACGCCCGCGAGGCCTTCGCCGGTGCGCTCGAGCAGCTCGAGGGGATGCCGCTGCGGTACGACCGCGCCCGGGCGGGCCTGAGCTTCGGTCAGATGCTCCGCCGCGCCGGGAAGCGCCGCGAGGCCGACGCCGAACTCTCCACCGCCCGTGACCTTTTCGCCGCGCTCGACGCACGGACATATGTGACCCGCTGCGACCGCGAACTCAAGGCCGCAGGGGTGCGCGCCCAGCGCACGGGCCGGTCCGGCGATCAGCTCACCCCGCAGGAGGAGGCCGTCGCCGCGCTGGTGGCCCGGGGCCTGCCCAACCGCGAGGTCGCGGCCGAGCTGTTCATCACCGCCAAAACCGTCCAGTACCACCTGACTCGCATCTACACCAAGCTCGGCATCCGCTCCCGAGCCGAATTGGCGGCACTGCGCGGCGAGTCCTGACGCGATACCGAACCGCGGCCGCACAGGACTCATTGGGGCGACACATCGTTCAAAGCCCTGGCCATCGAGCCGCTCTACGGTTCCGCGTTCCGGCGCAGCGCTGGACTCACAGGCCCGGCAGCTACCGACCCGAGTCCGCAACTGCGTTGGTGGGCCACCCATCTGGCCCAAACGCTGGGTCTTCGATAACGGGCCGACGACCCCGCTACTGCACCACAGAATGCACAGCTTCGAACACGCTGTAATTGCCGCACTCGATGATCGGGCCGGGGTGCTCGGCCACCGTTGCGGCGCGCTCGAACGCATCGAACTGTTGCTGGGCGATTGGGCTGATAACAAGCGCCGCCTGGCCGATACCGAGGCCCGCATGGTCGGGATCCTCGACGAACTTCAACTGACCGAGCTGGTCACCTCGATCGTCGGTTTGTCCGCGGTCAGTGCCGCGGCGATCCTGGCCGAAACCGGTGACCCGAACCGCTTTGGCCACGATCTCGGCCGCCGCCTAAACCGCAGCGCGTCGAGCGAGCGGTCGGGACGAGCCCCACTCGGCATCGAGACACCTACCGGTGATCTCGTCGCTCATCATGGGCAGCCCCGGCCCGTCGTCTCTATAACCCGATTACACGCTGCCGGGAACCATCCC
Source organism: Nocardia albiluteola (assembly GCF_018860155.1). Classification (GTDB taxonomy): domain Bacteria; phylum Actinomycetota; class Actinomycetes; order Mycobacteriales; family Mycobacteriaceae; genus Nocardia; species Nocardia albiluteola. The sequence continues at coordinate 26,154 of NZ_JAHKNI010000026.1, read as the reverse complement.
GATTACCACTATGCCGGGCAGGCGACAGACCAGGGCACCGACCCGAACCGCTTGACACAAAACGTTTTACGCTGATGGCAGCTGGCCTGCAGATGAAGGCTGGGCAGGCAGGGTTGCAGACCGTTGATTTCGAGGTGAGGCCGGCGATGTCACCGCAACGACATCGTGTGGATGATGTTCGACCTGTGAGATTCCCTGCGGGGCATGCGATCATGTGACGCAGATCTGCCGGCGGGTCTCCCTGGGGTGTGGTTCTACTGCTTCTGTTGCTGCGGTTCGGCTGGGAGGCTGTTGATGTAGTTGTCGCCCCACCGGTTCAGCTCGGCGACGAAGGCTCGTAGGCCGTTTCCGGTGGATGTGAGCGAGTATTCGACCCGGGGTGGTACTTCGGGGTAGGCCCGGCGGGTCACGATCCCGTCTTGTTCGAGTTCGCGGAGTTGGCGAGTGAGAACGCGCGGTGTGACCTCACCGACACGGCGGCGGAGCTCACCGTAGCGCAGTGGACCGTCGAGCAGGTGTTTGACGATCGTCATTTTCCAGGCACCGCCGAGCACCGCGATTCTCGTTGGCGCCGTTGGTTTCATCCCGCCTGGGCAATAGTGGCCGTCGCCGCTCTCGCCCTGATCGCCGCGGGATCGTTCACCACGATCGCCGGGCTCATCACCGATCCGCTCGTCGAGGCGAAGAGCTGGAGCCGCACCGCCATCGGCGCCGGTGTCGGGATCAACATGGTCCTGTATGGGGCCGTGGCCCCGTTCTCCGCAGCAGCAATGGACCGCTACGGGATTCGCCGAGTCACCGCGTTCGCTCTGATCCTGCTCGTTGCCAGCTCTGCCTTGATGACGCTCCTCGCGCCGACGGTGTTCTTCTTCGTGCTGTGGCGGGCGTCCTGGACCTGGTACGGCCGCGGAATGGTGTTGTACCGCACCATATCCGGGTCCGCACACTACTCGACGATCACAGACAGGTCATCAGGACGATGGGCACGCCACACCAGCGAGCCGCCGTCGCTTGGCTCGAGATTCAAGGTGAGACGTCGCCCTATTCCCCTGTCGTCGTAGGCCGGGCTCGCGACGCGCGATCGGCAATGCCATGATTCGCGTGTGCAAGAACGAAGCAGACAACCGGATCGGATCACTGCTCGATCGGTAGCGCCGGGCGGTGGCCGGGAGCAGGAACCCAGCGTTGCGGAGTGGTCGGCGTGACCGAACGGCGCTGTACCCACTGCGGCGGTACTGATCTCGCGCGCGGACTGTTCATGACCGGGGCCGGTCAGGGTATCGACTGGTTCCCGACCCCGAACGCGGGCTCATTCCTCGCCAAGCTCAAAGCCCCATTTGGACCCCATTTCCGGGTCGATGCGTACCGCTGCCAGACCTGCTCGCACCTCGACCTGTTCGTTCCCGACGCCTGATAGCGCCCCTCCAGCGCGTATCCAGAACTGCTGCGCGCAATCGACCGCGTGAACCCGCCTGGGCGCAACCGCTTCACGGCGAGGTTGAAATACATTGCGCAAGAGGTGATTCCGCTCAATTCTCGGCATATCGAACGGGCCCGGTGGTGTAGAAGCAGCAGCCACGAGTACTACGTGGCCAGCATCCAAGATAGGTCGCCGCCCTATGGTTGGTTTGAAGCTGTGGGCCCGCATTCCGATCGACTGTCTGGGTGGCAGGGTTCGTGGCAGTATCCAGATCCTCGCGAACCATCTCACAGCCGAAGGGCTCCCGCTGCGCATCAAGTCGGTAGGCATGCGCCAGGTGACATCCAAGACATGACCTGCGAGTTCGGTGAATCGTTGATGATCGACGATCGCCACGCGCCAACTGGTCGGCGGCTCAACCATCGCGATGTCCTGCTGCCGTCGCAATCAGCGGAAAACCGCTCGATAAGCGGCTACTTAAGACTACTTATGCCAACGGAACGCCGATTTTTCGCGTGCTGCCGACAAAGGACGGCTGTCGGAGTACCCCGTAGTCGGTGAGTTCCGGTACTCGACGATTGCAGGCTGCATCTCCATGTCACCCCAGTTCAGGACATAAATCGTGCGCTCCGTACGCTCGGAATTCTGCGGAACCCCGGAAACGACGGTCGGCCCCGTGCGACACTCAACCACTGTGGCTCCCTACTCGGGCAGATTGCTTCGGCGGGCTTGCGCGCTTGGTGTTGGCGTCTTTCTCATCCTTACGATGGCGGTATATTCCTCGCCCGCCCCGGCATCGGCAGCCAACTGCACCATGGAGCCGACCCATGGGACCGTGACCCGGTTTATCGGGGACCGGATGTACGCCCTCAATGTACCGCCGGGTCTGAAAGGTCCGGCTCCGCTGATGATCAGTTTGCACGGTACGGGAGACACGGCGGCAGGCATGGAGGCGGAGACAGGTTGGAGCAGCTACGCCGCCGCTCACCACTTCATAGTCGCCTATCCACAGGGCATCGCCCTTGACCAAACCTGGCACTTCGAGCGCGGGTCCGTCGATGTGGCGTTCTTGACCGGCCTGGTCCGCAACGTCGAATCGACCTGGTGTATCGACGCCCGGCGGGTCTACGCCGAGGGCTGGTCGAATGGCGGCATCATGGCGCAGCGACTGGCATGCGACGCTGCCGACGTGTTCACCGCCGTCGCGGGCTGGGAAAGCAGCGACGCGATCGACCCGAACCCCGCGACGTTCAGCCTCGGGACTCCGTGCGTACCCGGACGCCCGATTTCGGTCGGGATATTCCAGGGCCGGCTCGACCCGATCTCGAGCCCTATAGTCGGTGCGATCAACACCCAAAGCTGGATCAGCCGGGACAACTGCCCGAGGAAGGCGGTGACGTCCACGTCCACCATGTCCACCGATCTGTTTGGCGCCTTCACAACGCCCGGGCCCTGTGCGGATGCAACCGGGTTGGTGTGGCGTTTGGAATTCAATACTGCGCATGAGTGGCCGACCGGCCCCATCGGTGAGGACTTACGCGGTCAAATCTGGAGCTTCCTGTCCAGCTATTCGCTGCCGTAGGTCGGCTAGGTGACTGGTGTTTTTCGTGCGGTGACCGGTCCGGCTCGAGCAGAATGCTGGGGTGAGTTTGGGGCGTGTGCCGAGTCAGGGTGATCTGCTGCGGTCGACGGTGGAGTTCTGCGCTGGCCGGGTGGCCGGCAGGGCTGAGGCAAAGTCGTAGGCCGGTACCTTTGACCTGCTGAATCATGTTGCGACACACCGTGGAGTGCGGTTGCAGTGCAGGCACGGCTGCTCGATCGATCATGAAGGTTCCTTACGCCGTTCGTGATCGTGGAGTTCTGCCGTGCCTGCTGTGTCATCCTCGCCTATCGATTCATCACCCAGAGTTCGGTGAACGTGGCGCCCGGCGTGGACGCCCAAACCCTCAGTTACGAGTCCGCCGCCCGGCCCCAGCTGCCGCACAGAGTGTCTTGCACAGACTCTTTCGGGCCTATCAGGCGGTGCGGGTTGCTGCCGTCGCTGTCCATCACCCAGACTTCCGTAAAACTGGCACCCTGCTCGGAGGCTGTATCGAGTGTCATTCGGGAGTAGAGAATCTTCGAACCGTCCGGCGAGAACGACGGGCAGTCCCCGTTCGTCCGAAGGAGTCGGATGTTCCGGCCGTCGACATCCATTCGGTAGATCCCCATGTCTCGGTCGATCCCCGCATTCGAAGAGCGGCTGCGAGAGAAGACGATCCCGGCTCCGTCCGGGGTGAAGACAGGGTCGGAATCGTTGTAGCCCTGAAACGTCCGCAGCGCGGAAGTTCCCGGTAGCAGCTGCCGCGCCCCAGCTCCGTCCGCTGCCATCACCCACATGGCTCCGGCCTCGGCGAACACAATCTTCGAACCGTCCGGCGAGAACGCGGGACGCTCGCTCGATCCGACGTCCTGTCCCGTCTGAAAGCCACCGACCGGGTCGAAGGTGGGGTCGTTGTAGAGCTGCTTCGGCATGCCGCCATCGGCATTCATCAGATAGACGGCAGTGCCGCGAGTAAACGCGATCTTCGCCCCATCGGGCGAAAATGCCGGGCAGCCATACCCTCCGTGGAGGAGTTTCCTTACATTGCCCCCGTCGGGATCCATGACCGTGATCCACAATCCACCAACGGCGATCTTGGATCCATCGCGAGCAAAGTTCGGACAGTCGCCCTCGCCGATCCGGGTGACCCCGGTCCCGTCGGGATTCATTGCGAAGATCCCGTAGCGGTCACCGGGGTACACGATCTTCGCCGGACGTGGCGACTGCCCCGGACCCACACCACAACCGGCCACCAACCCCGACACTACAACGGCGACAACGACAATCCGCGCCGACCGGCGTGCCGTCACGAGCACAGCACGACCGATCGAGCTGCCGCTTCGATGGACCATGCCGACCCAGCGCGAATGAGTAAGGATGCCCGCCACGCCCCTCATCGTTCCCGGACCAAATCCACAAGCCTTCCCAATCCTGGAAATAGGGCGAACGACTTCGACCGCCACCGACCGGCGGCACGATGACTTTCGGCGCTGGATCTTGTCTCTATTCGGACGCCAGGGCTGAGGCACGTAGTCGGCGCCGCGGCCGTGCAGGTACTCGGCGTGCTCGGTCTGCGCGTGCAACGCGTCGGCGGTCACCACCACTCCGGTCAGATCGGCGATCCCGTCGAGAAGTGGTGCAAACGAGGGAATTTCGTTGCTCTTGTCGTCGATCTGGGCTTGATTGAGCACCACGCCGTGGTCGTGGTCCAGGCAGGCCATCACCATTACCGCCCGGGTGTCACCGTCACGGGACCCGCGCAGGGTCTTCCCGTCCACCGCGACCGCCCGCCGGTGGCGACGCCGCACCCGGCACGTCGCCGGTGCCGCGGCCAGCCGCCCGGCCAGCCACGCGCCCACGGCCTGGTCGAATCCGTCGCCGGTGAACTTCGACAGCGCTCGCCGGATCGTGGACCCGTCCGGGACCTCGATGCCCAGCCCGCGCAACACCTCGTCGGCGGCATCCACAGCCCATTCGGCGATCGCGGCGAACGACCGGGCACCCGAGGCACCGCACACACCGAAATGAACAGAATCGACGAGAACCTGTGGCGCACACCACGTTTCTTTCACGGATCCGGCACCGACTCCAGCACCGCCAGCAACTCCGACCGCTCACCCGCCGTCACCTGGCCCAACGTCTGCACCTGGCGTGAGAGGGCATCGATAGGCGAGGATGACACAGCAGGCACGGCAGAACTCCACGATCACGAACGGCGTAAGGAACCTTCATGATCGATCGAGCAGCCGTGCCTGCACTGCAACCCGCACTCCACGGTGTGTCGCAACATGATTCAGCAGGTCAAAGGTACCGGCCTACGACTTTTCCTCAGACCTGAGGTGGCCGGGGACTCGATTATGGTGTGTTGCACCGTGAATGCGGCCGGTTGTTCCCGGATGAGATGTTCACCGATCTGTTCATCGATGTCGGGCGGCGTTCGGTGCCGCGGTCGATCGTGGCGGTGGTAATGGTGCTGCAGCGGATCGAGGGGCTCTCGGACCGGGAAGCGGTGGAACGCTTCGCTTTCGATGCCCGCTGGAAATATGCCGCCGGATGCCTGGATTTCGATTACCTGGGGTTCGTGCACACCGTGCTGGTGGACATGCGCGCAAGGCTGGCCCGTTCGCAGCGGCCGAACCGCATCTTCGACGCGGTGCTCGAGGTCGCGCGGCAGGCCGGGCTGGTGGGCCGCAAACGGGTGCTGGACTTTTTCGGTGCCTGTCGACCGACCCAAACCCAGCCGGGCCCGCCAACTCGGCACCGATCAGGTCCAGGGACTCATCGCCGGATACAAGAGTGGAGAGACGGTGTGCCAACTGGGTGCCCGGTTCGGTATCGAGCGGCGGACGGTGAGTGAGATTCTCCGTCGTCACGGGGTGCCGATGCGTCGTCGCGGCTCGTCTGCTGAGCAGGTCGATGAGGCTGTCCACCTTTATGGCTTGGGTTGGTCTCTTGCCCGAGTTGGCAGGTACCTCGGTGTTGACACGATGACCGTTTTGAACAGGTTCCGCGAGCGCGGGATACCCACGAGGGATGCGCAAGGACGATCGCGGGCGTAGGCGGCTGCTGTCGTAGGTTGGGACCGCTCCGCGGATGGGTGACATCTTGACCTGCCCCACTCCGCTGTGCCGAAGGGCGAGCGGTCTACGCGCCGAGATCAACTGCGGCACAGCCGAATACAGAGCATCACAGCTGTGGGCATCACGCCGACGTGGCGTTGCCTCCGCTGTGGCTCGGATCGGGAGGCAGCCCCGACAGAACCGGTTGTCGAGCGCAGGTTGATGACTGTGCTGGTCAGCCTGCGGGCAGGCCGATCCGGTCGCGCTCGAGTGTGCCACGTAACTGCGAAAAGACCTGCGCGACAACCGATAGCGAAGAGTCCGAGACGCTGTTGCCGAGCAGCTCGGTCAGCTGCTGGGTGAAGGTTTGTTCCGCCGCCTCGACCAGACGCCCACCGTCATCCGTCAGTGCCAGCAATGACGACCGGCGGTCCGCCGGATTCGCTTGCCGCGCCACCCATCCTTGCTTCTCCAAACGGTCGACACCTTTGCTCATCGCCCCGACGCCCACGGCGAACTCGTTCGCGAGATCGGCCACCCGGGCCCCCGGGTGATCGCGCAGGAAGCGCAGGGATTCGAACTGCGAGGTGACGATCCCGTGCTGCTCGCGAAGGCGATCGGTGAGCGCGTTGTACAGCCGCGTCTCGCACCGGACGAGGTCGGAGAACAAGCTCGGCAGGTTGACGGCAGCCCCCGCCCATGTATATTCCATGGCATATAGTGTAGAGGAAGATAGTTCCTAGGAAGGTTGCATATGAGTAGCGAGCAACGCGCGAAGATCGACGCACTGCTACGTCAGCCACTGCCCGCCGGAGACCGATCGGTCGAGGAGATTCGCGCCGGATTCCGAGTGCTGATGTCCCAGATGAACGTGCCGACCGAGATACGCACCCGAACCACGACACTCGGCGCCCGGCCCGCGGTACTCGTCGAACCGGCCACACCCCCGCGCCCCGGGACGATCCTGTACTTCCACGGCGGTGGCTTCGTGTTCGGCTCGCCGCAGACGGCGATGTCACTGACCGCGAATCTGGTGACCCGCACCGGATTTCGCGCCTTCTCGGTGGACTACCGGCTGGCGCCCGAACACCCCTTCCCTGCCGCGATCGACGACACCCTCAACGCCTACCGTGCCCTGCTCGACAGCGGCGAGGATCCCTCGGCCATCGCGTTCGCCGGCGATTCCGCCGGCGGTGGCCTGACCGTCACCACGTGTATCGCGGCCCGCGACGCGGGATTGCCTCTGCCGGCCGCGATCGTGGCGTTTTCCCCGGGCCTCGACATGACTCGCACCGGCGAAAGCATGGATACCAAAGCCGGCGTCGACCCGGTGTTCACCCGTGAGAGCCTCGAACACACCGGCGCCATGTACCTCGCCGGGCAGGACCCCCGCCAGCCGCTGCTCAGTCCGGCGGTCCTCGCCGATCTCAGCGGCTTCCCGCCGATGCTCCTGCAGGCAGGCGCCAACGAAATGTTGCTCGACGATTCGACTCGTCTGGCCGCCCGCGCCCGCGCGGCCGGCGTGGACGTCATCCTCGACGTCACCGCCGAGGTACCCCACGTGTTCCAATCTTTCACCGGCGTACTCGATGAAGCCGACCAAGCCTTGGACCGCGCCGCACACTTCCTCAGCCAGCACTTCCGCAGCCGGGACACCGGCGACGCACCATAGTGCCGCTGATTGCGCGTTCGGCCGACTTCGGCCGGAGCCAGCCGGAACGCGCGCTCATGCCGATTACAGGATGAATCCGGCAGTGGCGCGATGACAGCACGGCCGGTTATTGAGACTGGCCGCCTGCCCGGCCGATGATGTGACGAGCGGCCCGGATCAAGCTGGCATTGCTCTCGGCTGGGGACTCGTCGGGTAGGTGAAGCACGTCCTCGAGGCCGATCCGTGTATCCAGGCCCCGTGCTGCGGCCATGGCCAGGATCGTCCAGGCTGCGCTGTCCTCTCCGTGAAGCAGGATCGGTACATCGGTCACTGCGGTCAACGTGTCCAGGAGAACGGCGGCTGTCTGGCGGGCGGTGAACGGGTCGGTGTCGGTGACTTCAGCCAGAACGCGAAGGACCCGGTGGACATGCGGCCAGTCGAGGAACCGCCGGGCGGAATCGGTTCCGGACCAGATCCCGGCCTCGATCCCGATTCCCCTGGCCATCAGCGTCTCTGCGACCGCGACGGCACCGTCCTCGTGCCAGTTCACCGAGGCGTGATCAGGCAGCACGGTCCACCCGCGCACAAAGGCAAGACGCTGGTGGGCGTGCTGAGTGGTCCACGCACCAGTGGTCACACCGACACGGACGCCCGGCGCTGTTGCGCGCACCGCCGTCACCGCGGCAGCGACATGGTCGGGCTCCAAGGTGTCGTGCCCGGCGGAGTCCTTGGGGTGCAGATGAATGTCCATAACTCCGGCGCGAACCGCGTCCCGGGCCGCTGCCGCCAGCTCGTCAGGGGTCACCGGGAGAGATGTGAATTCGTTGCGGGTTCGGGCACCGTTCAGGCATACCTGCAGCATGCGACTGAGTTTTTCAGATGGGATGTCGGAGTCACTGATCGCCATGGGTTGTCCCCCATCGAAAACGCGTGACGTGTGGGAACGGCCGTACTCTACAGGCTGTGCCGCAATCGGCATGCATACCGCACGGTTCGACAGTCTTTCCTCTCGATTCCCAACTATCCGAACGGGAATTCTGCCATCTCGAACGCCCTGAAAGGCTTGCTTGAGCCGAGATGCCTGGAAAGCGGGCGCGTCCGATTCCGAGGGGGCCCAAGCGCCGCAAGGCGTTTGGGCTACCCCGACGAGTCTTCGTCGCCACCGTCAGGCCAACGCGCCAGCCCCCACGAGAGATCCGAGCTAATGGTGGCGTGCCGGTGGGTTGCTGCCGACGCGGGAACCACAACTAGCCGGATGCCATAATTATTGGTCCGGATTACCGCTATACCGGAGATACCAAACGAATCCCTCCTGTCTGCTCTCGTCATAAGTTTGCAAGGATACTGTCCCGTTGTACTCGCGGAATAGACAGAGTTCTGGGCTGTAACGATCGTTGATTAGTTGATACTTGCCATGACTCATAACATCTCTAGAATCCCGTCTGAGGAATTTGTTGACGTCGAGGCCATTTTGCATCGAAGCTTGGCCGGCAACGGTAAGCATTCCCGTGACTGTCAGGTCCCTATCAGCTGTCAGGTCGTTCTGAAGTTCGGTGTCGCCGGTGACGGTAAGGTCTTCCCGGAGTTCGGTGTCGCCGGTGACGGTGAGTTGGCTCTGGAGTTGGGTGTCGCCGGTGACGGTGAGTTGGCTCTGGAGTTGGGTGTCGCCGGTGACGGTGAGGCCGGTGAGGGTGGGGTTCTCGATTGTGACGGCGACGGTGGCGTATTGGTAGATGGGTTCGAAATTGTTCGGGAACGGTTTCTTTCCGGGGGTGAGAGTGGCGCGCAGAGTGTAGGTGGTATCGTTTTTGACGGTTTTTGCCGGCAGGATGCATTCGGTTTTGGAGTCGTCGAAGACGACTTTCCCGGCGCCGTCGTAGATCACGAAGTGGGTGCCGTTGCTTTCCCAGGCGAGTCCGATGGGATCGTCGGATTGGAACGTGGTTTTCGGTACCGTTGGGCCGCCGTGTCCGAATGCGAGGAAATTGTTGACGTAGAGGGTTTGCGGCTCGACACCGAGAGTGAACGTGCGTTTTCTGAGTACGGGTTTCGCGGTGGCGCTGGTTGCCGAACTTCGATCACCTCGCAGGCGAGCGGTCCCGTATTGCTCACCGCGCCTTTCAGACCGATATCGAATTGCGAATCGAAGGGTTTTCCCGCTTCTAGCGGCGTGAAGATTTTCCGCCAGTACTGAGCTCCGGAGTCTTCGCCCTCATCTCCGGGATCGGCGATGTTGCTGGGTTCCCAGTTCGCGCTGCTGTAGGACCATTCCGGTTCCTCTGCGAAATACGGATTTCCATCGGCATCGTTCTTGGGAACCTTGATCTGGATCGACTTGCAGTAAACCGCAGGCGTCTTGGGTTTCAGGACCGAGATCGTCTTCGCCGACGCCCAATTGCCCCGCACCGCACCTGGCGGACGGTAGTTATTCGTCTGCTGCGGTATTCCTCCGCCCAGTTCGAGCCGGTGAGGCCGGGCCGGGTCTTGCTGCGATTCCGCATATCGCCCGACCCGCTGGCATCCGAGATGATCTCTGTCCGTTGATCTTCAAGAGCTCGGCATGGCCGTCTCGTTCCGCGCGGTCAGCGGCTAGTTGCGGACGTTCCGCTGGCCGTCGGTGAGCGGTCAACTCTGTGACAGGGCGAAGGCCAGCATGGCGGTCGAGGTGAAGTCGATCGAGGGTTCCACACTCTGCCAGGCGCCCACGTCGTCGAGGAATCGGGCTTTGTGCCCGTCGAAATCGGTCCAGGGTGCACCGGGATCGGACGCGCAACGTTTCATCGTCGGGAACGTGTTGAGTTCGTCGAGCTTGTCTGCGGCGTTCGGGCCGTTCACGACCGCGCCGCGCAGGATGTCACCGGTGCCGTCGAGGCTGCCGGTGAGGCTGCCGGTGAGGTTGGCCACTTGATGTTCTGGGCAGTGCGGGTAGACCTCACCGGCGCCGATCATGAAGGTGCTACCCCAGGAGTTCGCGCCCAGCGCCCAACTGCGCTGCTGGGTACCGAAAGCGTCGTAGTGGTGGTCGCCGGTGGCGTTGCGGTACAGCCGCGCGGTGGCGACGAGGCCGAAAGTGTGTGGTACAGAGTCGAAGTCGGTGTACACCGCCCCTGCTCTGAAGGGGTCTTTCGCGGCCCGGTTGACCCCGTCGTCGAGTTGTCGGCGGAGGTCGTCCTGCAGGTTCGCGCCGTTTTCGTTGTCCGCGTGCAGGATTGCGAGCAGGTCGGCGTGGGCGAGGGCGCTGACGTCGGCGACTCCGAGGGTGCCCTTGGTGTCGGAGGCGATGTACTGCGCCGCCCACCGGGTCGCTTGCTGCTTCCAGTCGGTGGCGCGTGTGTCGCCCAATGCTGTGGCGGCCAGGCTCATTTCGGTGGCACCGAACTCCATATCGTCCTGCCAGGAGTCCTCGGGGTAGAAGTTGCGGGGGAACGCGGTGACCAAGGTGTCGCCGGGGTCGGTGTTCGCCTTCGCGTAGACGGCGGCGGCTTTGTCCAACCAGGACTTGGCGGCGACCGGGTCGCTGTGAGCACTGTTCTGCGCCGCGAGCGCGAATACCGCGGCCATGCGGCCGGCCAGGTTGGGGCTGATCGGTGCGCCGGGCTCGTTCGCTCGCAATACCGGCCGGTTCTTGATCAGGTAGTCCGGGTCGCCCGGTTGTACGTTCAGTTCGTCGTCGGTCTCCGGTAGCCGCCAGCTGTCGTGGTCGGTGCGGACGTTGTCGTTACCCGCACCGATACCGACCTGGGCGTAGAGGGTGCCGGTCGGGCCGTCCCACATCTTGTCCAACCAGGCCACGCCCTGGCCGGCCTCTTGCGCCAGGCCCGCGGCGTGCGGTGCGGTGCGCTGGGCGAGCAGCAGGTCGGCGGTGCTGTAGGCGGTGGTGTGGGTGAACTTGAGAAAGTCACCGGCGTCGGCCCAACCTCCCGACACGTCGGTGGGTCCGCCGATCGGGGTCAGCGCCGCGTCGAGCAGCTCGTTTCCTTCCTCGTCGTATCGAGGTGCGTCGTACACGGTGGCGTGGCGGTCGGCCAGGTGGGAGGGCTTGCGGTGCAGGACATCGGCAATCACGTCCGCGCCGTCGCGCTGGGCTTGGAAGAAGTGGACGTTGTCCTCGATGAGTGGGGTGAACAGGTCCGCGGCGGGAGCGATGCGGAATTTCGGGGAGCTGCCTGCTGCGGTGCCGGTGAGTTCGAGGTGGTAGTTGCCCGGGGTGTCGAGGCTGGAGAGGTCCACGATGTGCACGGCCGGGTATTTGCTGTTCCAGGTGCCGGTGCGGGCGCCGACCTGACCGGTGGCCCTGGTGGTGCCCTGCTCGTCCACCAGCCGGTAGCCGGCCTGGCTCAGTTCTGCTTCCGAGCCCATCACGAAGGCCTGTTTTGCTTCCCCGACGGCGTAGCCGGCCTGGTTGACCCGGATCGCGGGCGGGCGGGTGCCGGCCGGGTCTTCCTCGGGACCGGTCCCGTCGGCGGGCAGGGTGCAGGCGGTGATGCCGAGGGTGAGGGCTGCCAGAAGGGTGGTGGAGCGCAGGCTCCAGGTGAGGCCGGGTCGGAAGGTGGACATGAGTCTCACCTTGCCTGGTGCCACATGAGATGAAGATGAGGCCCGGCAGTCCAGGTCAACGGCCTGCGCGTTCGGGCAGCAGCAGCTCTACCGAGGCCCCGCCGGGTGCCTGGGAAATGCGGGCGGTGCCGCCGTGCAGCCCGGCCACCCAGGCGACGATCGCCAGACCGGTACCGGTGCTCGCCGCCCCGGTGACTCGCCGCTCGAATACCCGGGTCCGGTCCTGCGGCGGCACCCCCGGCCCGTGGTCGCGGACCTGCACCCGGGTCGCGGTGACCCTCACCTCGACCGGCGTGCCCCGGCCGTGTCGTAATGCGTTTTCCACGAGGTTTCGGACCGCTTGGGCCAGCAGCTCGGGATCCCCGTCGACGATGACCGGCTCGGTGGTGACGGTGATCCCGGTGGAGTCGGGCAGTTCCCTGATGGTCTGGCGGACCAGCTGGTCCAGGCGCAGCGGGGTCAGCTCGACGTCCTGGGTGCCCGATTCCACGCGGGCGCGCGCCAAGAGCCCGGTGACGAGTCGGCCCAGTCGATCGATGAGCCCCAGGGCCTCGCTCAGGGCTGCGGGTGCCCGTTGCGGTGAACCGCTGCCGTGCTCGACCACCAGGCGCAAGGTCGCCAGCGGTGTGCGCAGTTCGTGAGCGGCTTCGGCGAGGAACTGTTCCTGCTGCTCGAGCCCCCGCAGGGCGGGTCGCATCGCACGCCCGGACAGCAGATGACCCACGACGGCGGCCAGCAGCACCAGCGCGGCGCAACCCAGACTCAGCCGTTGGATCAGCCGCTGATGATCGGCCTGGCTGTGTGCCGGGTCGGCTCCGACCAGCACGAGGGCGCCGATACTGTCCTCATCCCAGACCGGGGCCGCAGCCCACCGATACTCGCGCCCATCAGCGGCAGCCGCGGCGACCAGGACGGTCTCCTGATCGTGCTGGACTTCCTGCCAGATCTTCTCGAGTTCGCCTTGCCCGGGCAGGGCAGCGGGGACGGGGTAGGCGGAGCGGATCTGCGGTCCGGAATTCGGGGATGTCTGCAGGATCGCGAGCATTTCCGCGCTGCGGGCGAGTTCGTCCTCCGACAACGAGTCCAGCCGTAGCGTGCCCTGCGCGTCGTAGAACAGGGTGCGGGCCAGACCGTCGGCGCGATGGCTGACCGCGTTGTCGAGATCGCTGGTGCGCGAATGACTGTCGGTGCGGACCGCGATGGTGGCCAGCACCAGCAGACACAGAGCTGTGGTGGCGGCGAACAGCAGGGTCATCACCCATCGGACGCGATGCAGCCGCGCGACGGCAGATGGGCGGGTGTTCACTGGCCGGTAGCCGGGTCGTCGATGCGGTACCCCGCACCACGCACTGTCACGATGAGCTCGGGCGGGCCCAGCTGGCGGCGCAGCTGCCCGATGAGGACATCGACGACGTTCGACAGCGGTTCGGTGAGCTCATCCCAACAGCTTTCGATGAGTTCGCTGCGGGTGACCACCTCCCCGGCCCGCAGCATCAGGACCTCCAGGACCGCGAACTCCTTCGCTGTGAGGGCCAGCAGCACACCGTCTCGCCGGACCCGCCGGCGTGGATGGTCGAGCTCGAGGTCACCGACACGCAGCTGCGGGAGCCGAGCAGGGTGACCGCGACGGCACAGGGCCCGCACCCGCGCGTTGAGCTCAGCGAACGCGAAAGGTTTGACCAGGTAGTCGTCGGCGCCGTGCTCGAACCCGGCGACCCGGTCGGTGACCGCGTCCAGCGCGGTCAGTAGCAAGATCGGCAGAGTCGATCCCGCTGCGCGCTGAGCAGCCAGCAGGGTGAGCGCGTCACCGTCGGGCAGCATGCGGTCCGCGATCAAACAGTCGTAGGTGTTGACGGCGAGTTTGACGTCGGCGTCGGCCAGATCGAACGCGAAATCGACCGCGAAACCCACCTCGCGCAGGCCCCGGGCGATCGCCGGGCCGAGCTCGGGGTCGTCCTCCAGGACCAGTAACCGCATGAGGAGCCAGGCTACTGGGCGCGGCCCGAGCACCGTCGATCCGGCGCTCGCTGCAGGCCTAAAGGGAAGGTGCCGCGCGGCAGTGTCCTGCCTTGGCTGTCCACTGTCGCGCGCGAGGACTGTCGAGCTGGTGTGCGACGGTGCACGGTAGCGTTGGTCCAGGCTTCGAGCAGCGGGACTCCCTCCACAGCGATGAGGTGCTCGACGACGGTGGCCACAGCCTCGCCCATGATCCCTTGGCGCCAGTGCGAGCGACGCAGCATCCACGACAGCCACGGCACCGGGCCGCCGCCGACCACCTCCGCCAGGCCCAGCGCGGGGGCCTCGTCGAGCCGCCGCACCGTCCAGATCCGGCTGGCTGCCGGAGCGAGCCGGGCGGCCAGTCGCTGCCTGGTCTGGGCCGGGTCGGCAGATTCCGACTCGTCCAGCCAGGAGCCCCTGGGATGAACCACGATGGCACTGCTACTCCTTGATCACCGGCGTCGTCCAGCGCCAACGGTACTGACGACAGGGCCGGTCTCAATCATCGGGGATGGGCCAGTCGTTAGCGCATACCTGCATCGCCTGCAGGAATCGGTCTGGAGCTTTTTGCATTAGGCGCGATCCGCGTGACCAGGCATTCTGTTGCGCTCATGTACCACGTAGCACGATCCTTAGTCCACCGGATTTCAACGAGAACTACAGGGAACCCGATATGGGAGCCAATACAGTGCACCAGCCTAAACTCTTCCGAGTGACGAGGTATGCGGCGCTGCTGCGTGGCGTTAACGTGGCCGGTAGACGGATGTCGATGGCGGAACTGCGAATGGTTCTCACCGGGCTCGGGCTCGGTGACGTGCGCACCTATCTGCAGAGCGGACAGGCGGTCTTCGACGACTCGCGCGACGGCGACCGGCTCGCAGCAGAGCTCACGCGTGCCTTGACCGGGCACTTCGGGTTCGAAACCGATGTAATCGTACGAGACCACGGTTTCCTGAGGAAAATTGTGGACGCCTGCCCTTTCGTAGCCGCCGACGTCGCGGCTCGGCAATTGCATTGCACGTTCTTCTCCCGACCTGTCGACGAGTCGCGGTACGCGGACATCGATCGCGCCGACTATCTCCCGGAGAAGTTTCAGCTCGGGGATCGGGTGCTGTATCTGCTCGCACCCAATGGAATCGGGCGTTCCAAGCTGGCCGAACGACTCTCCAGGAGAAGGCTGGAAGATGATCTGATTGGCACCAGCCGCAACTGGAACACGGTGGTCAAGCTCATGGAGCTGACGGCATAACGAAGCACACCCGTAGACACTCCCCATATTCGGCATGAGCGCTTACTCGTTGCAGCTATGGCCAGCGCACGAGTGCAGCGTGTACGGCCCGACCGACCGACCCCGACGACGCAGCCCAGCATCCGTCTGCGCTGGCTGTGCCATCGCCGACTTCCGCCATCGACAGCGAGCGACGACAGCCACGAGCCCATCCAGAAGCTTGTGCACGACACGCCTCGGCTATGCGCGCTGAAGCACGAAAACGGTTCGGATTACTACACATATACAACAAAGCCGCAGGCCGTTGAACTGCGGTTTTGCCGTTTTGTGGTCCTAACGCTAATCAACCCGAACCATCCCACAGCCGAAGGACCGACGCTCCGGATCAAGCCGGTAGGCGCACGCACGGTGATACCGAAGGAGTGACCTGCCGTTTTGGCGGTTCGCAGGCTACCGGCGCTCCTCGCGCACCTGCATGATCGGCGGCGCCGAAACACCCAACTCGACCGGTCGGGCGTCGGCGAGGTCGGTGCTGGGCGTCAGCGTGACAGTCGTGCCCTCGACCTGCGCCGCGATCGGCAGGTCGTCGGCACCACGCAGATACGCCAGTGGCAGTGTGGCAACGGTCGTTCCGCTCCGGTCGATGAATTGCAGATGGTTGTCGGCGACTGTCAGCGTGCCGGCGTCGGCGGTCAGCACCACCGATCGGCCGGCGGGCGTGGTCTGGAAGTGGATGTCCGGGGTATCGGCAACCGGTTCGGCGGCGGCCGTTCCCGCCGTGATACCCAGAGTGGAGATGGTCATCGCCGCGATTGCGGCACCCGTGCGCAACTTCATTGTCTGCCTTCGACTTCCTGACTTCAGTCCGCAGCACGACTGCGCTGCCGATGTTTCGCGCGATCACCAGTCGGCGACCCCAATGTCTCCCATGTATTCGGGCGCATCCTGGACGCGTGCGCCGAAGATCTCAACTCTCGAGGAAGTTCCGCACGCTGTTGAGCACATAGGCCGGATTTTCTTCCAGCACCCAGTGATTGGCATTGGGCACGACATCGGTGGTGACATGCTCGGCCACATGGCCGGTCAGCGTGCCGACGCTCGCGCCCATACTGTGCTCGCCGCCGATGCCGAGGACCGGGATCGTGATCTTGCCGTCCTTGGCGATGAGCGCATCGACGGCCTTCTCACCGGCGTCCTGCTGGCGGAAGTACTCGAGACCGGCATGGGTGCGGCCGGGCTTGCTGTACGCCGCGATCAGCCCGTCGCTCTCGGAGTTGCCAATGGCCCCGTCGGCCTCCCGGTAGAAAGAGCCGTAGAAGGTCGACTCCTTGCCATCGATGAGCTGGTCGGCCAGATCGCCCTTCGGGCCGTTGGCCAGCCAATCCCACCAGAAGGTCCCGGGTTTGGCCTGCACCTGGTTCAGGTAGTCACCGGTCGGCGGGGCCTCGAGAATCGCCAGATGCGCCACGTCGGAACGGTATTCGGCGGCATATGCCAGGCCGATCGCGCCGCCCCAGTCGTGGCCGATGATGTCGAAGCGGCCGAGGTTCAGTTTCTGTGCCACCGCGTGTACGTCGCCTGCGACGGCCAAAGCCTGATAGCCGTTGTCTGATTTGGCGAACCCCGAATCACCGAAGCCTGGCAGATCCACCGCGACCACGGTGTGGTCCTTGGCCAGATCGGGCGCGACCTTCTGAAAGGCCTGCAGGTCCTCCGGCCACCCGTGCAGCAGCACGATCGCCGGCCCCTGCCCGCCCTTCACGTAGTGAACGGTGATCCCATCGTTGTCGACGGTCCCGTCCTCGAACCCGGGGAACGCACCGGGCTTCGCCGGTGCGGCCTCGTGCGACGACGAGCAGGATGTCGCGAGCAGCGTGCCCGCGGCCAATACCGCGACGAGTGGGACCACCCGTCGAGCGAATGTAGTGAAACGCATGTGCCCTTCCTAACCTCTCGTCTATCTGCTCAGGCCGGGTGGGCGTGGCGGCTAAGGCCGGGCAGGTCATTGAGCCTAGGGGTGAACACATTGCGGAGAGGCAACACGGTGATGGTGTGCTTCTCCTCCACCCCTACCGCTGCCATCGCAGGAAACAGGGTGCTGTCGAGGAATCGCACGAATTCGTTTTCGTCGTCCCAGATTTCGACGATCCGCATCCCCTCCTCGGTCTGCCCGGCCAAGTGGAGGTAGATGCTGCCGAGGGCATGGCCCTCGACGCCCATACGGTCGACGACCGCGTCGTACTGCTCGGAGGTGATGCCGACGACATCGAGAATGCCGAGAATTGCCATGGTGCAACGCCTTTCAGTCGGACCTGGGTCACAGGATCCACGGGATCGATCTGTTCGACACTCTATGGCCGAGACCTGCGAGCAGGAATCAGTTGATCGACTGGTCCAGACCCCAGTCGACGAGGGTTGCCAGCCGGTCAGCTCGGCCCAGTTTGTCCGGGCATACTGTGATCAGCCACCGGCAAGAGCCACCTGCTGATCGCCCTGGGCACGGGGAGGGGTGCGGGTGATGTCGGCGACCAGTTCCTCGATCAGTGTCTTGCGGGCCTGATCGCTGCCGTGGTCGGGTGCTCAGTCGAGGCCGAGGTAGACGGTCTTGTATTGCAGGTACTCTTCGAGCGCTTCGGGGCCGAGCTCGCGGCCGTAACCGGAAGCCTTGTAGCCGCCGAACGGCGTGTTCGACTGCAGCACACCCCAGGTATCGACCCACACGATTCCGGCTTGCAGCCTGGCCGCGACGCGATGCGCCCGGTGCAGATCGCGACTGTGCAGGCCTGCGGAAAGTCCGTACGAGGTACCGTTGGCGATGGCGATGGCCTCGTCTTCGGTGTCGAACGGGATCACGGTGAGCACCGGCCCGAAGATCTCCTCCTGGCTGATCCGCATCTGTGGGGTGGCGTCGGCGAAGACGGTCGGCTGGTGGAAATAGCCGCGACCGTTCCATCCCCGGTATCCGGCCTCGCCGCCGGTGCGCAGCACAGCGCCTTCGGCCTTGCCGATCCCGACGTACTCGACGACCTTGTCGAGCTGGGCCTTGTGCGCGAGTGGGCCGAGCTCGGTGGCGTGGTCGAACGGGTCGCCGATCACGGCGCTCTCCACCCGGGTGACCAAGCCGTCCACGATCTCGTCGTAGATCGAGCGTTGCACCAGCAACCGGCTGCCCGCCATGCAGAACTGCCCGGTATTGAAAAACGCGCCGCGGAACGCGGATTCGATCGCACGCTCGGGGTCGGCATCGTCGAAGATGATCTGTGCTCCCTTGCCGCCCAGCTCGACTGTGACCCGCTTGAGCGTCTCCGCACCGGCGGCGATGAGATGCTTGCCGACGGCGGTGGAGCCGGTGAAGGCGATCTTGTCGATGTCCGGGTGGCTGATGATCGCATCACCGACCGTGCGGCCGGGCCCGGGAACGACGTTGTAGACACCGCGGGGCAGGCCCGCGTCGTGCATGATCTCGGCGAGCTTGATCGCCGAGAGCGGCGTCGTACTCGCGGGCTTCTGCACGATCGTGTTCCCGGCCGCCAGCGCTGGGGCGACCTTGTTCATCGTGAGCTTCAACGGGAAGTTGAACGGGGTGATGGCGCCCACCACACCCAACGGTTCCCGGCGGGTGTAGGCCAGCGAATCGCCGCCCACCGGCCGGGCGGATCCGTCGAGCTGCTCGACCAGTCCGGCGTAGTAGCGCAGCAGGTCGGCCGCGTTGGCGACGTCGTCGCGGGCGGTGGTCGCGAACGGCTTGCCGACGTCGAGCGTCTCCCGCAGGGCCAGTTCGTCGCCGCGCTCGTCGATCGCGGCCGCGATGCGGATCAGCAGCTTGCCGCGTTCCTTCGGGCTCAGCGCGGGCCACGGCCCGGACTCGAAGGCGCGCCGGGCGGCGCTGACCGCGGTATCGACGTCCTCGGACGTCGCCTGCGCCACCGTGCAGATGACGTCCTCGGTGCTGGGATCGATATCGTCTACGATGTCACCGCTTGCGCCCGAACGGAATTCACCGTCGATGAACAGCAGTGCGGGATCGAGCTCGCGAGAAAACTCGGTTGTCATTGATCTATGCCTAACTGTTTGTCGGAATGGCAGAGCCTGCGCTGGTTCGCGCGGGTTCGGGCACACCGGCGAGTGCCCATTGCCGGGTGACCACCGTCTGGCCTCGGCGGCGGCCGAGGAAGGCGGCGGACCACGAGACCACCGTGACGAGTCGGTTGCTGTAGCCGACCAGGTAGTAGAGGTGGACGGTGAGCCAGATCAGCCAGCCGAGTACGCCACCGAATCGGAGTCGGCCGATCTGCACGAGGGAATCGAAGCGCGATACCGCCGCCATACTTCCTTTGTCGAAGTACCTGAACGGTTTTCGCTGCGCGGGATCTTCACCGGCGAGCCCGGCACGGATGCGTTCGGCGGCGTAGGTGCCGCTCTGGATGGCCGCGGGCGACAACCCCGGTACACCTGGCACCGACATCAGGTCGCCGATCACGAACACATCGGGGAATCCCTTGATGGTCAGGTCCGGTTCTACGATGACCCGGCCCGCACGGTCCACCTCGGTGCCGTCGGACTGCTCGGCCAGTAGCTTGCCCAGTGGGCCGGCCTGCACACCGGCCGTCCACACCTTGTTCGCGGCCTCGATCCGGCGGGAGGTGCCGTCGGCGTCCCGCACCGTGACGCCGGCCTCGTCCACGTCGGTGACCCTGGTGCTCAGCTGGACGTCGATGCCCATATGGGTGAGCCGTTGCAGGGCAGCGAGTCTCAGCTTCGCGGGCATTGTGGGCAACAACTCGGATTCGCCCTCGACCAGGACCACCTTCGCCTGTTTCGAATCGAACCGCCGGAAGGCGCCGTTGAGCGCGCGGCCGGCCAGTTCGCTGATCTGACCGGCCAATTCGACGCCCGTGGGCCCCCCGCCGACCAGCACGAAGGTCAGCAACCGATCGCGTTCTTCCGTCGACTCGGTGAGTTCGGCCCGCTCGAACGCGGTGAGGATGCGTGCCCGCAGATCGAGAGCGTCATCAATGGATTTCATGCCCGGGGCGTAGGCAGCGAACTGGTCGTTGCCGAAGTACGACTGCTCGGCGCCCGCCGCCACGATGAGACTGTCGAACGAGGTGACCGTCTCGAGCTCCCCGAGCCGGGAGGCGACCGTGCCCGCGTGGACGTCGATGTCGACGACCGTGCCGAGCAGTACCCGGGTGTTCCAGTGTCTGCGCAGTATCAGCCGAGTGGCCGGGGCGATCTCGCCTGCCGACAGAACTCCCGTGGCAACCTGATACAGCAACGGCTGGAACAGGTGTGAGGTGGTTTCGCTGATGAGCGTCACCTCGACGTCGGTGCGGCGGAGCCGCTTGGCGGCGAAAAGTCCGCCGAACCCGGAACCCACGATCACTACGCGATGGGGTGTCGTCGTCGGCATCATCGGTACCCGTATTTCTGCCAGTCGGCCAGGACCCGGTCCTGGATCTCCTGGGGCCAGCCGTTTTCGAAACTGCCCTTGATCGGTCGCCCGTCGGGGTACAGGTCGGCGAGCAGGCAGTTGTAGATGACTTTCCCGGTCCGGAAGCTGTGCTTCTCCTCGTCGGAGAGGTAGATCGCCAGCGAGTCGGACAGCGCAGGCGGGTAGTGGAATTCCCCGCGCGATAGGTCGGGATGGGATCGGGTCGCGAACGCCCACACCACCTCGTCGATCCGGGTGATGTCGACGTCGTCCTCGACCACCAGGGTCTTGGGGGCGTGGACACTGGGCTTGCCACGGAAGATGACCGCGGCGATCTCGTCGATCAGCTCGTGTGAGCCCATGCCGGTGGTCTCGTGCCAGTCCGCTGCGACGCCGATGGTGAGCCAGTGCAGCGCGGCCTCGGTGTTGTACCAGGCCGACGAGATGGGCAGACCGGCCGCGCGCAGCTCGTAGCAGATCTCGGCGGCACTGGTGGTGCCGATGATGACGTGGTTCTCCTCGGTCGGTGGTCCGGCGACCACCGCGGGCAGGATGGCCTCGTCGCGGTAGGTGATCGCGGAGACGTGGAAGGCCTTCTTGGGGGTGGCCTCGGTGGCGATGTAGCCCGGGAATTCGCTGTACGGGCCTTCCATTGCGGTCTCGTCGACCGCGATGTGGCCCTCGATGACGATCTCCGCGGTCGCGGGTACCGGCAGATCCACTGTCTCGGCGGGAACGACCTCGATACCCTCTCCGAATATCACTCCCAGGTAATGGGATTCGTCCACTCCCTGCGGGAGCGGCATGCCGCCGACCAAGGGCAGTCCGGGTTGGACACCGATCGCCAGGACGATCGGCATCGGCTGACCGAGCGCGGCCCACTGTGCCCGGATGACGCCCAGGTGCTGGGTATCGGCGATCAGGCAGGCGAGGGTGTTCTTGTCCGAGATCATCATTCGGTTGACCGACCAGTTCGTCCACGATCCGTCCGGGGTCCGGACAATGTTCATGCCGAAAGTCTGGATGTAGCGGCCGCCGTCGTGGCCGTGCAATCTCGGCGTCGGGAACCGGTACAGGTCGATGTCGTTGCCCAGCATGATGTTCTGCTTGCACGGCGCGGTGCCGCGATCCACCGGCACCGGCGGGATGCCCGGCCGGCTCCGGGCAGCGACCAGCGTCTCGATGATCTGCCGGCCGTGCGCGTCGGCGGGCAGGCCCAGCGCCATCGCGAACCGCGCCAGCTGATGCTCCGGGCTCGAGAGCGCGCCCGGTGCGCCCAGGACACGGAACCCCGTGCCCTGGTATCCGGCGATATTCGTGAACAGCGGTGCTGGGGCCCGTAGATCGTAGGAGTGGCGGATGACGGCGCCGATCTCCAGATCCCAGTCGACCTCCGCGTCGATCCGCTGGATCTCTCCGATCTCGTCCAGGGCGGCAATGAATTCACGCAGGCTCTTGAAATGTGTCATGCCGGTCGGTCATCCTTCCGAGAGCACGGGGTATCGGACGTCCAGTTCGATGGCCATGCTGCGCTGGGCCGACCAACTGCGGAGCACGAGACCGTCTGCGGCAGTGCGCAAACCGATCTCGCCGGCGAACGCCTCACGCAGCGCGGTCATGTTGTCCCAGTCGAGTTCGGCGACCTGATAAAAGGGTTCGCCGACAATGGGATTCGGGTTACGGGACAACGTGTAACGGCGCAGACCCGGCAGTTGCCTGCACAGCGGGATGTGCACCTCTCGATAGTGCTTGTCGAATGCCTCTGTATCGGACGGTGTATCCCAGAGCACGATGAACCGTGCAATAAGTGCCACTTGCTGTTCCTTTCGAGAATGTCGGCTACTCGGGCGCACCGGTGCGCTCCAGCAACCGGAGTGTGAGGTGACGTGGCACCGGTCTGTCGTAGGCCAGGTTGACCATCAGCATCATCGCTGGTTCGACATAGCGAGCGCGGATCAGCGGCCCGGCGTCGACGGCCTGCACGCCGATATCGTTCAGTAGCCTGGAGACGATGTGGTTGGCCTCCGCGTCGTCTCCGCAGACGAATGCCGACGGGGCCAGATCCTCATCGAAATCGAATGCCGGGCGGGCGATCTGGGCCGCGAAGGGCGGTATCGCTGCCACCAGTCGGGCACCTGGCGTCAGGGCTGCGATCTGTTCGGCGCCCGAGGTGTCGAAGCCGACCGCCAACCCGGACAGGTCCGCGGTCATCGCATTCACACACGACCACACCACCCGCCCGGCCAGCGACGGTGCGTCGTCCAGCGCCTGCGCCACGTTCGGGAACGGGACCGCCAGCACCACCACATCCGCCCCGGCCACCGCCTCCTCGTGTCCACCGTCGACATCCGCGTAAGCAGTGATGTGCCCGGCCTTTTCGAGCCGGCCGCCCAGCGCGCGAGCGAGCCGTCCGGCGCCGAGGAATCCGATCTTCGCCATCGATTGTGCTTCTTTCTGGAACTCGCCGATTTCTCGGACTCTTGGATTTGCCCCACGGCGACGACGCGGCGGTAGCCGCCGTTTTCTGTGCTGGCCGAGATGTGGGGTCGATCAGAACGTGGCCACGAAAAACAACACGCTGGTGGCGAGGGCGGCGGTGAGGCGGCCGATGTTGGAGATGTGGAAGCGGCGGATCTGGGTGCGGACGTCCGCCGGGGTGGCGTCGGCCAGGCTCCACTTGGCGACGGCCTTGTAGATCGGCAGGTTGAAGATCGCGGTCCAGATGAAGAAGCCCAGCAGGAAGACCCCGCCGCCGGTCAGCGCATACACCTTGGCGGTGCTGCTCGGCGCGTGCAGGAATGCCATCCAGACGCCGCTGATGACGGGGATGATGGTGAGCGTGGACAGCACCCGATTGGTGCCCGCGTGCTGTAGGAAGTCCTGGAAGTTGCGGGCTGCGTCGGGTTCGCTCTGTTGATTCCACAGCCCGCGCATGACGGTCAGCAAGGTGGTCATGAGGCCTACCAGCATGGCTGCCGAGAGAATCGCCAGGAAGGCGAGTGTGCGATACATTTTCGTGTTCCTATCGATAGCCGTAGTTTCGCCAGTTGGCGAGGACGCGTTCTTGAATGTCTGTGGGCCAGCCGTTTTCGAAACTGCCCTTCACCGGGCGTTTGCCGTCGGGGTAGAGATCGGCGAGCAGGCAGTTGTAGATGACCTTGCCCGCCATGTAGGTGTGCTTCTCTTCCTCGTCGAGATAGACGGGCAGGTCGTCGCTGAGCCGGTGCGGGAAGTGGAATTCGCCGCGCTCGGCGTCGGGGTGCGAGCGGGTGGCGAAGGCCCACACCACCTCGTTCACGTTGGTGATGTCGACGTCGTCTTCGACCAGCAGGATTTTCGGTGCGTTCACCGACGCCTTACCGGTGAAGGCGACATCGGCGATCTGTTTCACCAGTTCGGCCGATGAGATACCGAGGGTTTCGTGCCAGTCCTGACGCACCGACAACGTGAGCCAGTGCATGGCGGCCTCGGGGGTGTGCCAGGCCGAGGTGATCGGCAACCCGGCTTGGCGTAGCTGGTAGAGCAGTTCCGCGCCGTGCATCGTGGCGGTGCAGGTGTGGTCCTCCTCCACCGGTGGCCCCGCGGCCACAACGGGCAGGATCGCGTTGTCGCGATAGGTGATCGCGGTGACTTTGAACAAGTGCTTGGGTGAGGAGGCGGTAGCGTTGTAGCCCGGGAACTCGTTCATCGGGCCCTCCATGACCGTCTCGTCCAGGCTGATGTAGCCCTCGACGACGATCTCGGCGGTCGCGGGGACCATCAGGTCAACGGTTTCGGCGCGGACAACCTCGATACCCTCTCCGAAATACGCGCCGATGAAATCGCTTTCCGAGACATGATCGGGCAGCGGCATACCACCAACGAACGGCAGTCCCGGTTCCACTCCCAGCGCCAAGACGATCGGCATCGGCTTGCCGATTTCGGTCCATGCGGTGTGCACCACGCCGAGATGCTGGACCGAGGCGAACATACAGGCCAGGCTGTTGCGGTCGTGGATCATCATGCGATTGACCGACCAGCTCGTCCATGAACCGTCCGGCGTGCGGGCGATATTGAGGCCCCAGGTCTGGATATAGCGGCCACCGTCATTGCCGTGGATCCACGGAGTGGGGAACTTCAGCAGGTCGATGTCGTCGCCGAGCATGATGTTCTGTTTGCACGGCGCGTCGGCGCGGTCCACCTCGACCGGTGGAATGCCCGGTTTCTCCCGCGCCGCGACCAGCGCCTCCATCAACTCCTGCCCCGACGCGTCGGCCGGCAGCCCCAGTGCCATCGTGATTCGGGCCAGCTGATGCTCGGGAGCACTCAACGCTCCGGGTGCGCCGAGCACCCGAAACCCGGTGCCCTGGTAGCCGCTGATATTGGTGAAAAGCGGTGCGGGCGCGCGCAAATCGTAGGAGCGCCGGATCACCGCGCCGATCTCGAGTTGCCAGTCGACCTCGTGGTCGATGGTCTGGATCTCGCCGATGGTCTCCAGCCGGGCAATGTGCTCGCGCAGGCTCTTCAGGTGTTCCATATCAATTTTTCCTCGCTCATCAATGTTTCGTTGTTCGGCACCGATTCCTCGCCCCAGCGCGGCAGATCCGGTACATCGATGCCGAGCAGATCGAGCGCGCGGCCTGCTGTGTGGTCGACGATGTCGGCCACGGATTCGGGCCCCAGATAGAAGGCGGGTACCGGCGGCATGATGATTCCGCCGGATTCGGTGACCGCGGTCATCGCGCGCAGATGTGCCATGGTGAGTGGGGTTTCGCGCACCATCAGCACCAGGCGGCGCCGCTCCTTCAGGGTGACGTCGGCGGCGCGGGTGAGCAGGTTGTCGTTGTTCGCATACGCGATGGCCGACAGCGTGCGAACCGAGCAGGGGGCGACGATCATGCCCGCGGTGCGGAACGACCCGGACGCGATGGCGGCCCCGACGTCGGCCGGGCGATAGGTGACATCCGCCATCGCCGCCAGATCGCCCGCGCTGATATCGGTTTCATGCAGGCGGGTCAGCTGCCCGGCGGGGGTGACCACCAGGTGGGTCTCTACCTCGGCCTTGCGTGCCAGCTCCAGAATCCGCATGCCGTAGGCGATCCCGGTCGCGCCGCTGATGCCGACGACCAGACGTTTCGGTGTCATGGCTGGACTCGCAATAGATTGGTGGTGAGCGAATTCAGTTCCACCGCGCCGTTCGCGCCGACCACGACCGTGCCGCCGATATTGGCCAGCCGCCCGCCGAT
>NZ_JAHKNI010000025.1 GCF_018860155.1 Nocardia albiluteola | reverse complement strand
AGGATGCGGCGATCGGTGACTACGTCCGCTGGCGCAACCAGCACGCCCGACCGATCCGAGACTTCGCCGTCGGCTCGAAAATCCGCCGCCCGGATTACCTACCCAACGTTGCGTGACGCGGCACTAGGTGCTGAGTGTCGGTTAGCAGCAGCCGCCGTCTGCTGGTGACCAGGGTCAGACAGCCTGTACCGCTGGGCAGCAGTGGTTCGACCTGCTGCCGGTTGGTGGCGTCGTCGAGCAGTACCAGTGCCCGCTTGCCGAAAAGCAGGTGGCGCCATAGGTCCCGCCGTCCGGTCAACGTGCCGGAGATGCTGCGCGGGTCGACACCGAGCTCGATCAGTAGCTCGCCGAGCACGTCGAACGGTTCTGCTGGTGCCCGGCCGGGAGTGTGGCCGTGGAGTTCGAGAAAGTACTGCCCGTCAGGGAAGCGGTCGGCGAGTTGATGAGCCGCGCGGACGGCGAGGGTGGTCTTCCCGACCCCGGCCATGCCGTCGATGGCGTGGATCGCGACCACTCGTTCTCGTCCGGCGGCGTCGAGGATCTGTTTCAGCTCCCGGTCGCGGCCGGCGAACACCCGCAGGGCCGGGGGAAGGGTGGAGGTGACCGGTTCTCGCGGAGGGGCAGCTGCCTCATGGTGATGGGAGTGCAGATTGATGGTGCCGGTGTTGTCGCCGGCGATGTTGACCTGCTGGGCGGCGTCGCGTGCGTGGGCTTCGAAGTCGGGCACCTCGGATTCTCCGTCAGCTGAGGTTGATGGTGCCGGTGTTGTCGCCGCGGATGTTCACCTGCCGGGCCTGGTCGTACGCGTTCGCCAGGAACACCTCGACCGTGGCGTCCGTGCGGGCGGTGTCGATCAGACGACGCAGGTCGGCAGCGAAGCCGGAATCCGTGCGCGCGGCCGCGTCGATCATTACGGCGGCGGCCGCTTGTTGCTGCGGATCCGCGCCGGGCGTCGATTCGCTGAGGGCGGTTGAGGTTTCGGTGCCGTGCCGGAACTTCTTCGCGATCAGCTCACGCAGTCCGGTAACGGCGCGCCAGCTGCTCGAGCCAGCGTCCTTGGCCAGCCCTTCCCCGAATTTCGATGCCAGCAGCGCTGCTGCCGCGATACCCAGTGATACCGGGTCCATGATGCTCGCCCCCTCGATACGTCTAACCCAAGGCCAGTGTCAGCCTATGCCGCACGCCACTCCATCGCATCAGAAATGACCACAACCCGCCTCCAGTCGGAATCGCTTCTGCAAGAACGAAATCCGTACCCTGATCATCTGCGGCGACTGCGGCGCATAACGATTCCCGTGCTGCAGCGGTCGCCGCAACCGCAGGTGTCCACAGTCTTGTGTCAGTGACCGGGATCGATCGAGTCACCTATGTCAACGCGAACTCCCAACTGTGTGAGCACGTCGAGAAACTCGTTCCGAGCCCAGTCCCGGTCATCTGTGGTCACCGCGGTGACCACAGGCCACGCATGGACCAGACGCGGTAGAGGTTGCGCGCAGCCTCGCCGAGGAGCTCTTCCTCCACCGCGAGCGCGGTGAACAGCTCGGTCCAGTCGTTCAGCGAGCCGAGGAACTCCTGGTAGGTGTCCGGGTCCTGCACCGCCAGACCCAGTACGTAGAAGAACGCTCGCACCCGAGGTTCGTAGACGGGATCGAGATACATCTGCCGCACCATCTCCAGGGCACCGTCGAACGAGCCCCCCGCGTACGACGTCCGGATCATCTGTTGTTCGGCGATCCGCAACTCAGTCAGCAGCGCGGCCAGGAGCCCGTCACGAGATCCGAAGTGGTAGATCAGGATTCGATGGATGGTGCCCAGCTGCCAGTTTTGCGCAATGTCAGCTCGCTGAGCCGACCGCGCTCGGCCAGCAGGTCCAGAGCTGCGGCGAGCAACTTCTCACGCGGAGACGGATCGTTCATGTCCTTCGGAAGTGGTCGATGTCGACCGGGGATCGGTGCCCAGCCACGTTAGCGCGGCCAGCACCAGCGTTTGGACACCAGTGGTGAGTGTTGGTTCGATGTCGGGGGCGAAGTCGGGCGCGTGGTTGGCTGGAACGTGCTCGAAACCGGTTGCGCGGGAGGCGAAATCGATGCCGCCCCAAAACCAGTACACCATCGGGACGGCTGCGGCTTCCGCCAAGATTCCAGCGTCTTCGCTGCCGGTCAGCGGCGGAAGGGCGACAACGCGGTCCTTGCCGAAATGCTGCTCGAACGTCGCTACCGTCGTCGTGGTGGCGGTCGGATCGCTCACCAATGCCGGCGCGGCTGTAGTCCAGTCGAATTCCGGTTCGCGCGGCGCGCCGGACGCGGCGGCTTCCGCGCGCACGATGCGCTCGATCGCCGCGCACACCAGTGCCCGGGTCGGTTCGGTGTAGGTACGCACGTCGATGCTGAGTTCGGCGGTATCGGGAATGATGTTGCCCTTTGTGCCGGCCTGCAACCGCCCAACCGTGACCACCGCGGTGTCGATGGGCGCAACCTCGCGGGCGACGATGCGCTGCAGCCGCGTGACCACCGACGCCGCCATCAACACTGGATCCACGGCAGCCTCCGGGCGTGATCCGTGTCCGCCGCGCCCGTGCAGCACCACATCCATCGAATCCCAGCTCGCCATGATCGCGCCGGTGCCGTATCCGATCATTCCGGCCGGCAGCGGCCCGACATGCTGAGCGAGGATGATCGCCGGTTTCGGGAACCGTTCGAACAGGCCGTCGGCAATCATGGCGCGCGCGCCGCGGGCGAGTTCCTCGGCGGGCTGGCATACCAGCACCAACGTCCCCGACCACGTCGATCTGGTGTGGGCGAGCACCGCTGCCGCGCCGATCAGGCACGTGGCGTGCATATCGTGGCCACAAGCGTGCATCACCGGAACCTGCTGACCGGTGTGATCGTGCGCTTGCGCTGTGCTGGCGTAGTCAAGGCCGGTCTTTTCCTGCACCGGTAGCGCATCGATGTCGGCGCGCAGCATCACCACCGGGCCCTCACCATTACGCAGAGCGGCAACCACTCCTGTCCCGCCGACGCCGGTTTCGGTGTCGAAGCCGAACTGCCTCAATCGATCTGCGAGTGCAGCGGCCGTGCGGAACTCTTGCAGCGACAGCTCCGGATGTTGATGGAGGTCGGTGTACAGCTCCGCCAACTCGCCCCTGATACGAGCCAGTTCGTCCCACAGTGTGTCAGTCGGGATGTTCGGCGGATGATGCATGGAAACCTTCCAGGGTCGAGCACGGCCGGGCAATCGGTTGTCGTGCGTGGGCAAATCCATCGGTTTGTGGGTCTGCAATGTGCGGTAGAAGCAAGGAGCTCAGGGAACGGTCGGCTGGGCACCGCCGGCCTGCGGGGTTTGGCGCCCTTGGACTTCACGCGGGCGCACCGGCCAGCGAGGTCGAGGTCCTCGATATTGAGCTGAAGCAGTTCATCTGCGCGAGCGCAGGTTTCATACAGTATCCGCCGCAGTGTCTTCTCCCTCAGATGGATGTCGCGGCGGGAGATGAGCCGGTCGATCGGGGTCCGCGACCGCGTTTCGGAGTCCGGCGGGGTGCAGCGCGCGGCCGAGACGGCACCCGCGGAGCATCCCAACCTTGCTCACGCCACCAGGAAAGCCATTTCGCGACCGCGGCGCGGCGCGCGTTCCACGTATTGACCGCCGCTGCGCCCCACAGGGTTTCGAGGGCTGCGCCCGGTCTCGTCGTCGGAGACCGACTCCAGGGCCCGGCTGGGGCTGGACAGTCCGTCGAGACCGCGGCCGTCCAGCTGGTCGACGGTCTTGACGACCGCGATGCCGTAGGCGCGGCGTGGGTTGCCGGGCCCGAGGGTATCCAGGAACGCCTCGGCGGAGGCGCGCAGGGTGCGCGTCGGATGGCTGCGGATGCGGGTCACGCTCGCGGCTATCGATGCCACGTCTCCGACTTGCCCTGGATAACAGGGCCGGGTCGCGTGGTGCTGCGGCAGGACTGTCGCAGGCCGATTTTGATGTTACCCCGGATGATAGACATCGTCTGGGTATCCCTGTCGGCTGGCGCGTGCGGGTACCGGAATCTCCACACGGGTGATCCGGTCGCCCGGTCACGCTCGTGGAATGGTCAGCGCGATCGGAGTATCTCCTCTCGCAGCCGAGGCCCGGATATGGCCGACGGCTGACCGTCTTTTTCTGCGTGCTCGACCAGTTGTACGAGCGTCTGGTTCACGTGGGCGTGGTGGCCCATTCGTTCGAGCATGTCGACGATTTCGCCGTTGAGGAATCGCACCTCCGTTTTCTTTCCCGCCAGAAGGTCGTCCCGGAGCGAGGATGAGGCGTCTGCATCCGAATCGAGGAGCGGCCGGGCGATGCGGTTGAACACCATGTCCGGGGTGCGCAGGAGAGTGGGTATCAGCCGCGGGGCGATGTTGGACAGCGGACTGGCTACCGGTGTGCGGTGCAGTCGGAATGCCTCGAGTGCCTCGCGCTGCGCTGCCGCGAGCACGACTCGGTAGTCCCGGGAGCTCAATTCTTGCGAGAGCGACACCCCGGACAGAGCGTGAATCGCGTTGTTCAGGTTCATCAGTAGCTTGCCGGCCTGGATTGCTTCGATGTCGGCGGTGACGGCAGCGTCGACTCCCGCGTTGAGGAGGGCGTTCGCGAGATGTTGCCCTTGCGGACCGATCAGCACTCTTCCCGTCGTGGTCTGCCGGAAGATGTTGTCCTCGGTGCGGATGATGTTGAAGGGGATCATGGCGCCCGCGACCGCGACCCCTGGGTTGGTTGCTTGAAGGCGGGATACGTTGCTGATGCCGTTTTGCACGCTGACGATCGACCCGGGTGACAGGGTGCTCAACTCGGCTGCGACGTGATCGGTGGCGCCGGATTTGACCGTCACCAGGACGGTGTCGCCTGGGCCGATCTCCGTAGGTGTGATGAGGGTGCACGAATCGGGGACGATGTGGGCCTGCCGTGCGTGTCTGTCCTGGACGCCGAAGCCGAACCTCGATGCGTCTTCGAACGATGTCCGGCGAACGAATGCCACGCGATAGCCTGCGGCGAGCAGCCATCCTCCGAGGTAGGCGCCGATACATCCCGCGCCGTAGACGACGAACCTCGATTCGTCACCGGGTGTCAGCCGCACTGGCCGCTCCTGCCTTTCTCGTTCGACAGGGCGTGGTGGGAAGCGTGCGGCGCGGTGAGGTCGACGACGACCTTCGCGTGTCGCCTGGGGGCACCGGGCCCGAACAGGCGGGCGACCCAGGCGTTCCGTGCTGTATTCGCGGCCTGTGCTATCGCGGTGTGCGGCGCGATCGCATGGAAGCTGTGGAACCCGCCCGCCCATACGTGTAGCTCGGCCGCAACTCCGGCCTCCCACAGTGCGGTCGCGTAGGCGACGTCCTCGTCACGGAACACCTCGGCCGACCCGCAGTCGATGTAGGTCGGCGGCAGCCCCGACAGGTCTTTCGCGCGGGCAGGCGCGGCGTAGATCGAGACATTCTCGGTCCCGCGTCGTTCGCCGAGGAGGGCCCACCACCCGAGTTGGTCGTACGCGCGTGTCCCGATCCCGGCGTCGTCGTACTGGAGTGTGGAGACGGTCTGGTCGCGATCGTCGATCATCGGGCCGATCAGGACTTGGCCGGCCAACTTCGGCCCCTGCCGGTCGCGGGCCAGCAGCGCAGTGCCAGCGGAAAGCCCGCCGCCTGCGCTCCCGCCGGCGACGATGAGCCGGTCCGCGTCGATGCCGAGTTCGGCGGCGTGGTCGGCGGTCCAAACGAGCCCCGCGTAGCAGTCCTCGACCGGATAGGGGTCGGGGAACTCCGGCGCGAGGCGATACTCGACGGTGACCAGGACCGCGTCGTGCTCGACGATCCAGGGCAGCATCTGGGCCGGGCCTAGCATGCGGTGCCCGGTCACCATGCCTCCACCGTGGATGTGGTAAATGCCTGGACCGAGGCCCGTGTGGTCGGCACGGGAGATCACGGTCGCGGCGAGGGTCTCGCCTTCGTAGCCGGGGATGGAGAGCTCGCGACTCACCAGACCGGCCTTCGCCACCATCTCGTCAGTCAGCTTGAAGCTGGGCCGCTCCCGCAACTGCTGGATGGCCTCCCGGGTCAGAGTCGGGATCTGGTCACCGACGACGGCCAGAACAACGTCCCACACAGCGTCCAGCTCCGGATCGAATGGCGGGCGGCTGAGCTGAGACATCGGACTCCTATCGCGACCACGGGCTTCGAGATCGGGTGCGTCGGCGGGCAAAGGTTGAGTCATCTCTTCTCCTGTGTGGGGGAACGGGGATTCGGGTGCGCGGTTCACGCGCCGGACTCGGCGTTCGATGCCTCACGCACGCCCAGCAACCGGCGGAAAGGGACGGCGTCGCCAGCGTCCTTGGCGGCTTCCTCCGGTTTCTTCTGGGCGGCAAGGAAATTCATGAAGATCACTCGCTCCTCGGGGGACATGAGTGGGCCCTGGGCTGTCCAGGAGGCGCCGAGCGC
Source organism: Nocardia albiluteola (assembly GCF_018860155.1). Lineage (GTDB taxonomy): Bacteria > Actinomycetota > Actinomycetes > Mycobacteriales > Mycobacteriaceae > Nocardia > Nocardia albiluteola. The sequence goes on along the minus strand of NZ_JAHKNI010000025.1, from coordinate 97,953 downwards.
GCCGTTGTCCGGATGCAGGTGGCGGTACAGGTCGTCGGCCTGCTCGGAATCGGAGCAGTAATACCGGTCGACACACACCGAATCCTTGGCCATCGCATCCAGATTCGGGGTGATGTCTCGCTGATATCCGTATGCGCCCGTGTGATCGGCCCGCAGCGTATCGACGTCGACGTAGACGATTTTCATCGGCGATTCCTTCCGGCAGGTGCGCCGGCTCTGTGGCATGCACTCCAATAGTTGAGTACGATTCACTATGACACTTGTGTCATAGTGTGTCAATGAAACCGCAGGGAAGCCCTCGACGTCCGTGGCCAGAGTCCGGAATGTGAAGGAGCTCGATGAATCCACCCGATCACGCCCACGGCGACTCCCGGCCGACCTGCTGTCCGCCGTCGCGTTCGAGCTCGGACAGTCGGCCGGAGGCGTTCGTCCCGGCGGTCACGCCTGGGCGATTGGACACCACCGGCATGATCGCGCTGCCGGGCGGGGAATTCCTGATGGGCACCGCCGACGCGGTCGGTTACCAGGGTGACGGTGAAGGCCCGGTGCGGCCAGTCCGGCTGTCCCCGTTCCTGATCGACGCCTGCGCGGTGACCAATGACGAATTGGCCGAGTTCATCGCGGACACCGGCTACCACACCGACGCCGACCGGCTCGGCTGGTCCTATGTCTTCGCCGGGTTCCTGCCCGCCGTGCTGCGCCGCGACGCCCCGCGCCCGGAGCGCACCCCGTGGTGGTGTGGGGTGAGCGGCGCGCAATGGGATCGACCCGAAGGCCCCGGCAGTGATCTGGACGGCCGCGGCCGCCATATCCGGTCGCCCACGTGTCCTGGAACGACGCGCACGCCTACGCCACCTGGGCCGGCAAGCGGCTGCCCACCGAAGCGGAATGGAAGCACACCGCCCGCGGCGGCCTGTCGCGAGCCCGCTACCCCTGGGGCGACGACCTCGACCCCGGCGGCGAATACCGGTGCAATATCTGGCGCGGCAGCTTCCCGGCCAAGAACACCGCCGCCGACGGCTACCGCGGCACTGCGCCGGTGGATGCCTTCGAGCCCAATGGATTCGGGCTCTACAACATCTGCGGCAACGTGTGGGAGTGGTGCGCCGACTGGTGGACCACCGGCCACCGGCCCGGCCTCACCATCGACCCGTCCGGCCCGAAGACCGGCGACAGCAAGGTGATTCGCGGTGGCTCGCACATATGCCACGACTCCTATTGCTTCCGCTACCGGGTCGCGGCCCGCTCGGCCAATACCCCTGACAGCTCCACCGGCCATGCCGGATTTCGTTGCGTGGCAAGCCCGGACGCGACGGTCGAAGCACTGCCGAACCGTCTTCTCCCGTTACACCCTGCAAACTAGGAGACTGCCCGTGAAAGCCATTATGGCGATGTTCGACAGCCTGAACCGGCGCATGCTACCGCCGTACGGGTGTGATTGGACGGACGCGCCCAACTTCGCCCGGCTCGCCGAACGTGCCGTCACCTTCGACAACGCCTGGGCCGGGTCCATGCCGTGCATGCCCGCCCGCCACGAGATCCACACCGGCCGCCACAACTTCCTGCACCGGAGCTGGGGTCCGCTGGAGCCGTTCGATGATTCCATGCCGGAATTGTTGAAGCAGAACGGGATTCACACCCATCTGGCCAGTGATCATGCCGGCCTATGTGCAGGACTGGGTGAACCGCAGTCACATGCCGACCGAGGCGGAGCATTCGCAGACGCTGACCTTCGACGCCGGTCTCGAGTTCATCCGCACTAATGCCGCCGCCGACCGCTGGTTCGTGCAGATCGAGACCTTCGATCCGCACGAGCCGTTCTTCAGCCACAAGAACTACAAGGATCTCTACCCGCACGACTACGACGGCCCACACTTCGACTGGCCCGACTACAAGCGCGTCACCGAGACCGAAGACGAGGCGCAGCACGTTCGGCACGAATACGCGGCGCTGCTGTCGATGTGCGATCACTCGCTGGGCTGGGTGCTCGCCATGATGGACGAGCTGAACCTGTGGGACGACACCATGCTGATCGTCAACACCGACCACGGCTTCCTGCTCGGCGAACGCGGCTGGTGGGGAAAGTCGGTGCAGCCCTGGTACAACGAGCTGGTGCACCTGCCGCTGTTCGCATGGGATCCGCGCACCCAGGCCGCGGGGGAACGGCGGCAGGCGCTGGTGCAGACCATCGATCTGGCTCCCACCCTTCTCGCCTTCTTCGGCATCCAGATCCCCGCCGACACGCAGGGGGCGCCATTGCCGGTCGCCGCCGATACCGAGATCCGCGCCGGCGCGCTGTTCGGAATGCGGTGTAAGACTCCTGCTCGATGTGCGGATTCCAGTGCACCCGCTATCTTGACCCCGACGTGAAGCATGTCCGCGAGGGACAGTGGACCGTCGTGCCGGATGCGGGCGTCAAGCGAGCCTCAAGAGTGGTACGGCATCACGAAGTAGGGGCGGCCGGTTCCGGTTTCCCCGAACTCGAGCATGCCGGCGATGTTCGGGTGCCCGGTGAGCCGCCCCATCGCTCGTTGCTCGCGAAAGAATCGCTCCCGGTTCTCCGCCAGTCCACCGGTGAGGACCTTCACCGCCACGGTGCGGTCCGCGGCAATTTGGGTACACCGATAGACAGCCCCGAAACCACCCCGCCCGATCTCGTCGGCGTCCTCGAACCCGGCTGCGCGTAACTCCGTGACGACGTCGAGACCGGCATCACGCTGCGTTTTGAATGGATCGCTCTCAACCATCGGTTACTCGCAATTCGCCCGCGGCGGACACCAGACAGAGTATCTCTGCACGCGTGCTCGGACCACTGCGAACACCTTCGGTCCTCGGGTAGGACCGCGCGTGGAGGACATGCGTGCGGGCTGAGTCAGCGACGGCTGCAAACGTTCGGTTTCACCGCTAGATTCGTAGCATCAATGTATTGCAGTGCTTCGGCTTCCTTCGCACCTGTTACAGCTGGTCCCTTCTACCCAGCTTTACCCCCGCATCCCCTCAATTGTGGGAATCCGCTACAGGCGTTATGAAGCTGCTTAAGCGACACTTTGGTCGGGCTTGGTTCGTGCTTGCGCGTGATCGTCGAGAATCGTCACGACGGAGCGCGCAATCTCCCCGCGTGGGTCCGCGAGTTGCTCGAGCGGAAGGCGATCGATCAATAGCGTTCCGAGCCCGAGCTGCACAAGCTGTGCTCCGGCTTCCAATGCGGTGAGGCGATCGTCGGCGCGAAACCAGGTCCAGGCCCATTACACAGAAAGGTTCGACGTTCGATCTCGGCGTCCGTCCGCCGATCCGGTGTTGTCATGACCCGGAAAGCTCCTTTCGGTCCTTGCCTACACATGTGAACAGCTGGTCCGCAACAGCGTTCAAGCGGTACAACGGCCAGGCTTGATGGTTACGGTCGGGTCCTGCCCGTCCAGGGCGATCACGGTGACTTGATCAGTTGTGGTTTGCGTGTGCCCCTCGCTGCTGGTGGCGCAGAAGCCTTCGGGGTACGCGAGAGCCGGGGCGGCGATGACGGTGGGCGCGGGCGATGATGCCAGGTAGGTCATGGTCATGACGCGGGTGTCCGGGTCGAAGTGCAATGCGGTGAGGGTTCCCGCGACATTGGTTGGGTACGCGCGGACCAGCGCTCTGGCCTTGGGGCGCAGAGCAAGATCGTCTTGCAGGGGTTGCGTGGCGGCCTGGTCGCCACCCGCGCCGTAGGTGGTCCAGTCCCAGTAGACCCAACCGGTCAGATATTGATCGGCGAGGTCGGCAACGGTGGTGAGGTCGGATCGGTCGTCCTCGGCACCGAATTCGGTCACCAGCAGTGGCTGTCCGTTCGATGCGACCGCGGCCCGATCCATGGCCTCTTGTTCGGGGGCGCGGCAGCCGTTACTGAATCCGTTGCCGCCCATAAGATTACGGGTGGCCACGCTGAGCAGGCAGTAGTTGTGGAAGTTGACAACGGTGTTGGAGACCGGCATCGGGCCCAGTGGGCCGCCGCCCAGAATGGCGGGTTCAGGCAGCAGCATGTGGTGGGCATCCACCGACCGGATCGCCTGCAACACACCGTCCTCAGGGACGGTTGCCGGGCACGACAAATCCCTGCCGTCGGCCGCGCGACCGGGATCGCGAGTGCCCGCGTAGAAGCACTGCGTCAGGGTGTCCATCGAGGTGTCGCCGGCCGCCAAGATCGTCGGCTCGTTGAACGGATCGTAACCGAGCACCCAGGGATCATCGGCGAAACGCGATGCCACAGCACGCCATACCCGCTGGAACTCCTGCTGCAGCCCGCCACGCACATCATTGCGCCAGAAGTGCCCAGTGGTCGCCAGCGTTGCGGGCAACACTTCGCCGAACTTGCTCGGCGTCGTCACGATCGGATCGCCGTCGGTGCACAGCGCCCAATCCGGTGCCCCATCACCACCGAACCGCTCGGAGAAGAAGTCCTGATGCATATCCAGCAGCGTGTAGATGTGACGCTGAGCCAACATGTCCACCGTGTCCGCAATGCGATCCAGATACGCCGACACCACCTCGGGGTCGTACTGGCCGGGATCTTCGACTTGGCCGACACCGCATACCTGTGGACTGTTGGGCGGCAGCTTTCCTGGTTCGAGTCCCTTCCACTGCAACCCCAGTCGCACCACATTGAACCCGGCGGCATCGATCGCGTCGGCATCCCCCGGCCCGAAGGTCAGCGGACCATCGGCCGAGACGTAGTACGGCGCGGTCTTCGCTACGACGTTGACCCCGTGCAGCAGCACCTGCCGCCCTGAGGAGTCGCGGATCGCCGAACCATCGGCATGCAGCCAGGCTGCGCCACCGGTCACCGGCTCGGCTGCGGTCGGTGCCGCCGCAGTGGTGAGCGCGACAAGGGCCGCACCTCCGAGAATCCCGATCCGGCCGCCGGTTCCGAGCCGTGCGACGGACAGTTTCTTGGGCAAAACGCCTCCTTGGTCAAACTGTGTACTTCGAACGACCCCTCATCAGGTCGTCGCCACGGCAGACACGGCGCATGCCGTCGCCGCAACGGCCATTTCTTCGGCGGGCCACCGTGACTCAGACCATGATATGTACTCTGGAACATATGAGCCGATCAAGTCAACCCCGTGGAAGGTATCGGATGAGACAGGCGGATCCCGGCCGGGCGATTGCGCTCCGAGCCGGAGCGGGAATGCCGTGGAGATCCCGCTGAGGGTCGGACACGTGCAGCGGCCACCGGGCGTGGCCGACCTCACCGGAATGCTCTCGCTGCCCGGCAGTGAGACGACGGTGGCGGATATCCGGCCGATGGCGAGGGGTCGGTGCGCCGGGTTCGCCTGAGTCCCTTCCTCATCGACGCATGCGCGGTCTCCAACGACCGGTTCGCGGAGTTCATCGACGCCACCGGCTACCACACCGACGCCGAGCGCCTGGGCCGGTCGTACGTCCTCGCCGGATTCCTCCCCGCCGCCCTGCGGCGGGTCGCCCCCCGTCCGGAACGCACGCCCTGGTGGTGCGGGGTGGACGGGGCGAGTTGGAATCATCCGGAAGGGCCGGGCAGCGATCTGACCGAGCGCGGCGATCATCCGGTCATGCATGTCTCCTGGAACGACGCACAGGCGTACTGCGGCAAGGCGGGCACGCGGCTGCCGACCGAGGCCGAATGGGAGTACGCGGCGCGGGGCGGGCTGGTGCAGGCGCGGTATCCGTGGGGCGATGAACTCGACCCCGTGGGCGAATACAGCTGCAACATCTGGCGCGGCTCCCTTCCGGCCAAGAACACCGCCGCCGACGGCTTCCCCAGCACCGCTCCGGTGAATGCCTTCGCGCCCAATGGATTCGGCCTCTGCAACACCTGTCGGAACGTCTGGGAATGGTGCGACGACCGGTGGGAAATCGACCACGACCCGGGCTCGGGGGTCACCACGATGGAGCCTGAGATCGGCGCGAACAGGGTAATCCGCGGCGGGTCGCATATGTGTGACGACTCCTATTGCTTCCGCTACCGGGTTGCCGCGAGGTCGGCCAATTCCCCCGATTCCTCGGCGCCGGGCACACGGGTTTCCGATGTGCGCTCACCCCCCGGATCTTGACATCGCGCCCTTGGTTCAGGATTGTGGGAGCATAGATCCCTAGGAACATAGGAGACCATTGCAGCTCGACTACGTGATCTTGGGTGCGCTGGCACTGGGCCGCTACTCCGGATACGACCTGCGCCGCTGGATGGAGGGCCCCGGCCGCTACATCGGCTACGGCGTGCAGTTGCCGCAGATCTATCGTCGCCTGGGCAAACTGGTCGAACGCGGCTGGGTGGAATTCGAGGTCGACCCGCGCGAGGGCCGGCCCGACGCGAAGATCTACTCGCTGACCACGGCCGGGCGCCAGGCGCTGCTGGACTGGGCACGTTCACCGTTCGAGCCGTCAACGCGGCCGATGGATCCGGATTTCAAACTGCGCCTGATCTTCGCGGGCCAGCTGGACCGCGAGATCGCCATCGACATCGTGCGCACCGAGCTGGAATACCGCCGCAAACACGACAACATCTCCGCGGCGACATCATTTCCCATCGAGTACGACCCCCAGATCCCGGAACTCGATCCGCTGTGGGCGCGTGAGATCCAGACCTTGGCGCACGAGCAGGGTTATGCCAGTACCGCCAGCTATATCGCTTGGCTCGAGCTGACCCTCGCGCGGTTGGAATCTGGCCGTGCGCACTGACCGCGCCCACGGGGGAGCTGTTCATTGCGACCTGGGGTGGCGGCTCTTGGCGGCGCACCATTCGGACTCGCTGATTGCGGGAAGGCTCGTCGTGCTTGATCGGAAGGTGGGATCGAGAGGCTGGAGACGAACTTGACCGCGATTGTGCTGGAGGACCTCGAACTCGGTGACTGTGCCGACAGTCGGCCATTGGTCGGAGGAATACGGCTGATTCAGGACATCGACGAATCCGGTTGGTGGGTGGCCCAAGTCGACGAACGGCCCGATCGTGCCGGGGCGTGGGATCAGGGTGACTACTCCGGTCACATGGTTGAGAAGGCGAACCGGGCTCGTGAGTTGTGCGTCGAGGTGGTGGCTTGCCTCCGGTAGGGTCACCGGGCATGAAGGCAGGCGACCGCGTTCCCGAATTCGAACTCTCCGATCAGTCCGGCGCAGTCCATACCCTCGACTCACTCCTCGCCCAGGGACCGTTGGTGCTGTTCTTCTTCCCCGCCGCCAACACCCCGGTCTGTACCGCCGAAGCCTGCCATTTCCGGGATCTGGCGGCCGAATTCGCTGCCGTCGGAGCGTCGTGCGCCGGGATCAGCACCGACACCGTGGAGACGCAGGCCGAGTTCGCCAAGACGCAACACCTGGAATATCCGCTGCTGACCGACCCGGACGGCGCTGTCGCCCGGCAGTTCGGCGTCAAGCGCGGCCTGCTCGGCAAGTTGGCCCCGGTCAAACGACACACCTACGTGATCAGTCCCGATCGCACCGTTCTCATCGTGATCACCGGCGAGCTGCGGGCGAACGTTCACGCCGACCAAGCACTGGAGTTCCTGCGCTCACGCAGTAGATGAGCAGAAATGCTTGTCGTTCGATACCACCGCCACAGGAGACATCGGCCTACGCCGTTGCCGAACCGACTGCCCCACGCCCGGAACCGCAACGATCGCCTCGACACACGGCGTTGACACCAACGCGCGGCCGGGACAGCGCGTACTGACTGCGCTGGCGACGCTGATACACAGCACCCCGATCGCGTCGATCTGGTGCCCTATCCGGTAGTCATACCAACCTCCGGCTGTATGGTTGATCCGGTCGATCAGCACGGCACGGATCGGTTCGCAGATGTCCGCGATGCCGATCTCGTTGAGCACTTCCGATCCGGCGTAATCGTAATCGGCTCCGCTGCCGTTGTAGTGTTCGTCGCCGACGACCACCGCATCCGGGTTGACCCAATCCCGCACGGTGGTCAGCATCAAGGCAGCGACGACACGCCGCACTGCCCCCGTCAACCAGTTCGTTGTGCCGGCGCTGTGCGGCGGCACAACAAACTACGACTGGAGTGTTAGCACGACAGTTGTATTTCGTTGTTTTGCGGTCGGTTTGGTCGTGGGGTAGTTTGTCGGCTTGTGCTGGGTGATGTTGCCGCAGAGGATGTTTCGGCGTGGCGTGCGAGTTTCGATGAGGTGTTCGCGCGGGTGGCGGGGGTGCTCTATCGTGCGTAGCCGCGGCGGTGGGCGCGGGCGTATCTGACGGGGTTGCTGGCGCCGGTGGAGCGAAAGAACACGTGGCAATTGTCCGAGGCTGCCGGGGAGGTGGATCCGGGCCGGTTGCAGCATTTCCTGAATCGGTCGCGGTGGGACGCTGATGAGCTGCGCGATTGTCTGCGCTCGTACGTCGCCGAGGCGCTGGCCTGCCCAGATGGTGTCCTGGTCCCGGACGAGACCGGCTTCCTGAAGAAGGGAGTGAAGCCGGCGGGAGTACAACGCCAGTACTCCGGAACGGCTGGGCGTGTGGAGAACCCAGCTCGGGGTGTTCCTGGCCTACGCCGGGCGCTCGGGTCGGGCGCTGATCGACAGGGAGCTTTACCTGCCCGAGTCGTGGATCGGTGATCGTGACCGCTGCACCGAAGCAGGTATTCCCGAAAGTCGTTGCAGCTCAGGTATTCTGACGAAGCCCAGGCTTGCGGAGATGATGATCGCACGGACCCTGGATGCCGGAGTGGCCGCTGGGTGGGTAGCCGCGGATGCCGCCTACGGCCGCGACGGTCGGTTCCGGGCATTCTGCGAGGCCCGTCGCCTGTCCTACGTTCTCGAGGTGCCGGTCCGGCAAACCGTGGCTGATCTCGACGGCCGCCGCCGTGTCGACACGCTCGTCGCCCGAGCGCCTGATAAGGCGTGGCACCGGGTCTCAGCCGGGCTCGGTGAACGTGGTGAACGTCAATACGACTGGGCTTGGGCCACCCTCCCCACTTTCGGCGATCTCCCCGCCGGATACACCAGGACCCTGCTCGCCCGCCGATCCCTCGACAACCCCGCTGATATCGCCTACTACCTGTGCTTTCACCCCGCCGCGATCGAGCGCGAACAGGTCGTGGCCGTCGCCGGCGCCAGGTGGGCGGTCGAGGAATGCTTCCAGGCCGCCAAAGACCAATGCGGCCTCGACCACTACCAAGTTCGGAAATGGTATCCCTGGTATCGGCACATCACCCTGGCCATGCTCGCCCACGCCTTCCTCGCCGTCACCGCCGCTACCGACCCAAAAGCCCATGCGGGCTGGGCCGAATCACAGTCGCCGACATCCGCCGTCTCCTGGCGATAGTGCTCCACCCCGCCCGCACCCTCACCCACGCACTCGCCGCCTGCCTCTGGCGCCGACACCACCAAGCACACGCCCGGCAACGCCGCCACCAACCAAAACGATTATGAAACAACGAAATACAACTGTCGTGTTAGGCCCTTGAACTGGGCGTGTCCGGACTCGACGCGGTGCAGGTAGCGGTCAGCTGCCGGTCCGGCGGTACCGCACCCGCGACCCGAACCTGTCCCGTTGCTGAAGAACAAGCCGGCAGCGCGCGCTTGACCACCCACTGCGGCTACGGCGAACGTCTACCGCATGAACACCCCCAGCCTTGCTGGGGGAAGAGCAAATGTCGCGGGGCATCGAGATCAGACTGGTCAGCGATTTGCGACGGTCCGGGCGATCGTTGCCCGGCCCGCTGGGACAGTTCCCGGCGCCCGGCTGGAAGTGCAGGCGACTGCCCAGGCGGCCTCGATCATCTGGAAGACCTCGTCCACCGCGGTCTCCGGATCAGGTGCGTCGCGACCCAGTGAGTAGGCGTCGATCACGAATCTCGCGATCGCCCGGCAGGCCGTGCTGGGGGGCAGCTGGTCGAGATCGGCGGCGATGGCCGCTGCCAGCGTCTCCGCGTGGCGCAGTCGCATCGATTCCTCGTACTGCCGCAGGGCGGGGGTCCGGTCGATCATGTGCCAGATCGGGGCGGCGCCCTCCGCCGTGCAGTGTCGCACCATGGCGTGGATCTCGCGCCGCAGTGCAGGTATGAGCGGTTCGTGCGATGCCCGGTCCGTGACAGCCTCGGTGAGGCGTCGTTCGAAGTTTTGGTCCTGCTCGAACACCAGGGCCTCTTTCGAGGCGAAGTGGGAGAACAGCGTGGTCACGGCGACGTCGGCCTCGGCGGCCACGTCACGGATGCCCACCGCGTCATACCCGCGTTCCAGGAACAGCCGCAGGGCGGTCTCGGCGATCTTCTGGCGGGTCGCTGCCTTCTTGCGCTCCCGGCGTCCTGTCGGTGCGGTCATTTCTTGATGCTATCAGATTCAAACTAGTAACGATGACTAAAAAATAACAGATGCTAAACCATAACAGTTAGTGTTACGGTCGATGTATGAGAACAGTGCGCTTCGCCGAGTACGGCGGCCCGGATGTCCTGGAACTGACCGAGGCGGCCGAACCCCACGCCGGTCCGGGGCAGATACGTATCGCCGTGCGGGCGGCGGGGGTGAACCCGCACGACTGGCGGACCCGCGAGGGCCAGTTCCGGCGGATCCGCCCGATCGAGCTGCCCGCCGGTGTCGGACAGGACGCCGCGGGCGTGGTGGACGAGGTCGGGGACACCGTGACCGGTATCGAGGTCGGCGACCCGGTGTTCGGCCGAGGCTCGAACACCTACGCCGAGTTCGCCGTGCTCTCCTCCTGGGCGCGCCTGCCCGATGGGTTGACCTTCGCCGAGGCGGCCGGATATCCGTCCGTGGTCGAGACCGCGTTGCGGATCATCCGCCTGGTCGGCGTTCAGCCGGGGCAGACGCTGCTGGTCAGCGGCGCGGCCGGCGGAGTCGGGTCCGCGGTGTTGCAGATATCCCGCGACCGGGGAATCAAGGTGATCGGCACCGCCGGGCCCGCGAACCAGGACTACCTGCACAGCCTCGGCGCCGTCGCCACCACCTACGGCACGGGCTGGGTCGAGCGCGTGCGTCGGCTGGGCCGGGTCGACGCCGCGCTCGACCTCAACGGCGCGGGCGTCATCCGCGGGCTCCTCGACCTGACCGGAGATCCGGAGAAGGTGGTCACCATCGCCGACCTCGAGGCGCCGATGCTCGGCATCCGATTCGCGGGCGTCGGCGGAAGCATGCCCGAAGCACTCGCCGAGGCCGTCGACCTCATCTCGCGCGGGAAACTCCACATCCCGGTCCACCGGTCCTACCCACTCGCCGAGGCCGCGGCGGCACACACGGACAGCCAGGCCGGACACACCCGCGGCCGCCGAGTCCTGCTCGTCTGAACCGAACCTGCCCGGCCTGATTCAGCAGGCACCTTCCGTCGCCGACCTCACGGAAACCGCCCACCCGGCGGCGCCGGAGAAGTGGTCAGGCCCCATGGCGCCCACGACAATCCACAAAGGAGTTATCCCATGCTTGGACTGATGCAAGACCGTGCACTCGGTCTGCCTCACGTCTTCCACCGGGCCGAAGTGTTGTTCGGCGACAAGTCGATAGTGACTGCGACCGCTTCCGGTGAGCGCCGCTCCACCTATGCCGACTGTTTCGAGCGGGTCCGCCGACTCGCCGCCGCTCTCGACCGCCTGGGCGTGTCCGCCGACGCCCGAGTGGGCACGCTGTGCTGGAACACGCAGACGCATCTGGAGCTGTACTTCGCGGTGCCGTGTTCGGGGCGGGTTCTGCACACCATCAACACCCGGCTGTTCCCTGACCAGCTGGCCTATGTCATTGCCGATGCACACGATGACGTGCTTTTCGTGGACCGTTCTCTGTTGCCCACGCTATGGCAGGTGGCGGACCGTATCACGTCGGTGCGCCACATCGTCGTCATCGATGACGACTCGACCGAGCCGATCCCCACCGACCCTCGCATCACGAACTACGAGGCGCTGCTCGCCGCCAGGCCACCCATCGCGGGTCAATTCGTGATCGACGACGAGAATTCCGCGGCCGCTCTGTGCTACACGTCGGGAACCACGGGCGATCCCAAGGGAGTGCTGTACTCCCACCGCTCGATTGTGCTGCATGCGCTGGCCAGTCTCGGCGCCGACGTTTTGGCCGTCAGCGAACGCGACCGCGTGCAGCCGGTGGTGCCGATGTTCCACGTCAACGCGTGGGGGCTGCCCTATACCGCGGTGCTGGCCGGAGCGGACCTGGTCCTGCCCGGCGCCCACACTGCTCCGGACCAGCTGCTGGCGCAGATCGCACGCCAACGCGTGACCCTTACCGCCGGCGTCCCAACGATCTGGATGGGCGCGCTGCCGCTGCTGCGCGAGCACGACCTGAGCAGTCTGCGAATGGTGCTCTGTGGCGGGGCCTCGGTCTCGTCGAGCCTGTCCGAGGGCTGGCGCGCGGCAACCGGGCTGCCGATCACTCAGGCCTGGGGCATGACCGAGACCAGCCCGATCGGCACGGTCGTCACAGTGCGGCGCGAGCATGACACGCTCACCGAGGATCAGCGGGCGCAGGTGCGCGCGACCCAGGGACAGCCCGTGCCGCTGGTCGACCTGCGTCTGGTCGACATCGAAACCGGCATCGAGCAGCCGTGGGACGGCGTTGCGGTCGGCGAACTCCATGTTGCCGGTCCCTGGATCGCTGCCGGCTACCTCAACCGGCCGGACGATCAAGCCTTCACCGAGGACGGGTGGCTGCGCACCGGGGATGTCGCCAGCATCGATCCCAGCGGTTACCTGTACCTGGTCGACCGCGCGAAGGACCTCGTGAAGTCCGGCGGCGAGTGGATCTCCTCGGTCGATATGGAGAACCACATCATGGGCCACCCGGCCGTGGCCGAAGCGGCCGTGGTCGCCAAGCCCGACCCCCGCTGGTCCGAACGACCCGTCGCCTTCGTCGTGGCTCGCGCCGGCGCCGTGTTGACGCCCGAGGACATCGTGGCGCATTTGCGACCGCTCGTCCCGAAGTGGTGGCTGCCGGACGAGGTGCGCTTCGTCGACTCCCTCCCTAAAACCGGCACCGGGAAATTCGCCAAACGCCTCCTGCGTGCGCAGTTCGACGCAGCGTCCTGACCCGCCGTCATCGCCAACGAGCCCAGAGCATCCAACCCGACCCAATCGTCGACCTCTGAGGAGACAACCGTGCACCGACCCAGCATCGACGCCGGCGTCCACATGACGACCCGAGACGGCATCACTCTCACCGGCGATCTCTACCGCCCGGCCGACGACGGCCGATGGCCGGTACTACTGCACCGCACCCCCTATAACCGCCGCGACTCCTACCGGGTTTCCGGCATCGTGGCCGACCCCCTGTGGCTCGCCCGCCAGGGTTTCGCGGTGCTCGTGCAAGACACCCGCGGCCGGTTCGAGTCCGGCGGCGGGTTCGACTTCATCACACAGGAATACAACGACTCCTCCGACGCGATCGACTGGGCCGCAGCACAATCCTGGAGCGACGGCAACGTCGGGATCTACGGCTCCTCCTACCTCGGCATGGCCGTCCTGCAAGCCGTCGCCGCCCGCAACCCACACCTCAAAGCCGCGGTCGCCATGGTCGCCACCGCCGACATGCACCACACCGCACGACCGGGCGGAGTGTTCGAACTGGGCTTCCTCACCACCTACGGCCTCGTCCTGTGCCACGAAGGCCTCGACCACACTTCCTTGGACGCAGGCGAGCAAGAGCAGGTTCGCGAGCTACTCGCTGACGCCTTCGCCGACCCCCGCGCCACCGTGAGCCGACTGCCACTGACCGACATCAGCCCGCTCGACGACAGTCGGATCGCGCCGTTCTGGTCCGACTGGCTGCGCTCGCCCCACGACCCGTTCTGGAACCGGCCCACCCTGCTCACCGAACCCGAACGCGTCACCATCCCGTTCCTGCAGATCACCGGCTACCAGGACTTCACCAGCCCCACCCAGTTCCGGCTCGCCACCCAGCTCGCCGGCAACGAGAATGCCGGCCTCATCGCCGGACCGTGGACACACTTCGGCACCTACACCCCCTCCGGCCAGGTCGGTGCCCGCGTCCTGCCCAACGCCGGAGGCGGTGTGCCCACCTGGAATCCGGTACTCGCCGCGTTCTTCGACCGGCACCTGCGCGGTGGCGACGGTTCCGCCTACCCCACCGCCGCCCGGTACCTGTCCGGACCCGGACGGGTCACCTACTTCGTCGGCGGCTCGAATACCTGGGCACACGCACCCGCCTGGCCACCCGAGACGGCCGTCGAGGAATGGGCTCTCACCTCCGGCGGCGACGCCCGCACCGCAACCGGCGACGGACTGCTCGCCCATCCAGGCGCGAAACACGGAAGGACCTTCGCCACCTCCGATACCTTCACCGCCGACCCGCACGACCCGTTCCCCACCCATGGCGGAGCGATCACGATCGAAGGGGACGCCGCGGCGGCACCGCAGGGAGTCCAGGACCAGCGCGCCGTCGACGGGTCCTACGACCTACTCGTCTACACCAGCGAACCGCTGACCGAGGACGTGACCATCGCCGGACAACCCGAGCTGGTCACCTACCTCACCAGCAGCGCCCCGGATGCGGACGTGTGCGTCACGCTGGTCGACGTCGAACCCGACGGCTTCGCGGGCAACGTGGCCGACGGCGCCCAGCGCGCCCGATACCGCAACGGCGGCGACACCGACTGGCTCGACCCCGAGCAGCCCAGTCGGGTGACCGTCACCCTCAACGACGTCGCGCACCAATTCCGCGCAGGCCACCGCATCCGGGTGCAGATCGCTGGATTCAGTTTCCCGCGCTACAGCCGCAATCTGCACACCCGCACCATTCCCGAGTTCGGCACCCTCGATGAGGCCGTTCCCGCACAACACACCGTGCACCACGGCCCATCCACACCGTCCGCACTGCGCCTGCCGGTGCTCGGCGGCTGAGAACCCCACCACCAGAAGGAGATTCACCATGTCCGAAATCATCGTCATCGCCAGCCTCCACGCCAAGCCGGGGCGCGGCGCCGATCTACTCGCGCTGCTCTCCGAACTGATCCCCCCGGTACTGCGCAGCGAACCCAACCTCCAGCGCTACGCCTTCTACGTCGAACCCGGCTCCGACCCGCTCCACGTCACCGTGATCGAAAAGTACGCCTCGAAAGCCGATATGGACGCACACAACAGCGGCGTACTGACCGGCTACCTGCCTCGGCTACTCGACCTGGTCGACCCCGCACCCCACACCGTCGAACTACACCCGGCACCACTGACGATCACCGCCGGAGCGGCCGACGCCCGGCTGACCATTTAGTGCGACCTGCCACCGACCCGCGCTGAATACCGCGTGAACGTAGAGCTCGTCGACGGCCGGGGCCTCCGGCTCATGTGGTCGGCGGCTGGCGAGCGCGGTTCTTTCGAAGTTGTGCTGGTGACATGTCGTATCGTTCCCGAAAGGCCCGCGTTGAAGGCCGGCCGATGCAGAGCGAATTCCCGACTCGGCCCCAATCGTCAGTACGCTGCTTGTCTCGGACGGGTCCCGCAACCGCTTCCACGACACCTCGAGCCGGGCCTGCTGCAACGGTTTGGCGGGACTGGGTAGGCCGGATTCCCGCATCGCACGTTCGAGGTGACGGAGCGAGCATCCCAGATGGTCGTCCAGCGACTTCGCCAGAAGGTCGACCAAGTTCTCCCCCGAGGTTGACGAACTCGTACCCCGACAAGGTGTCCCGGTGGTGTCAATGTGGGGGTTCAGGAGATCCTTGACGGTCCCCGTTCGGGACATCCTTGACAGTCGCAGGTGATGTTGGACGTTTGTGTCGGCCGGTCAGGCGGTTCGTCGGGGTTTGGCCCTGATCTGGCGAATCGGGCCGGGGTGTTTGCGGATGTGAGTGGACAATTCGATGTCGTTGTGGAGGATCCGGAACAGTGTGTCTTCGATGACAACGGTGACGGTTTTGCCGACGTGGCTGCGGCCGACGTGCACTCGTTCCCCGGCGATCATGACCTTGCCATCCGGGTTGATGCGGCGCTGCGCTCGGGGTGACCGGGACCGCAGTGGCATCGGCTTGTCGACCAGGCGGGCGCGCCGCGCAGTCGGGCGGCTCGTTCGGGTGGGATCGGCGCAGGCAGCGTCTTGACGAGCAGCCCTGCGGCGGTCACGTGCATAAGATGCCCGTCGATGCGCAGGGCGACGCGTTGTCCGGCGAGCTGGGCTGTCAGCGGAACACGTTGCCCGGCGAGGTGAACATCGCCGTCGCGGTTGGCCGTTCGGCCAAGTTCGACGACCGCGCCCGGGGGCAGAATGCCTGTAGAAACGGCTGTGGGGCCAGGTTGAGGACCGGCCGGTCGTGCGCCGTTGAGCAGCATGGCGGTCAAATCGGCGGCCGACAGCCGCGATGGGCGAGTGCGGAGCAGTTCCGTGCCGAGCAGCACGTGGATCGTTCGGTCGTCGGCCCAGATCGTGAACGTGCGGCCTGCCATGGCCGAGGTGAACTTCAGCTGCTGGTTTCCCGGCAGCAGGATGCGGCCGGCCGGGGAGACGACAGCTTCGAACTCCACGGCGGTCACGTCACGTTCGTCCACGATCGGTGCAGCCGCGTTCCGATGCCCGATGGTGATTCCGGCCGGGGCACTCACGGTGTCGGGCAGTCGCACCGGGATCGATGCTCCGCCGTCAGCGGGCTGCGCCGGGTCGCTGTGGCGTGGCCGGAAAAGGGAGTAGGGCGTGGCCATGTTCAACGATTGGTGCGGGCGCCGGTGGTTGTAGCCGTGCACCCACGCATCGATCGCGGTCTGCGCTGTCGCCAAATCGGCGAATGGTCCTGCCTCGTCGAGGAATTCGCGGCGCAGGTTCTGGTGCCACCGTTCGATCTTGCCTGTGGTGGTTGGGGTGCGAGGCTTGGTCAGGCGGGCGTTGATGCCGTTCTCCCGGCAAACCCGTTCGAACAACACCTCAGCCGGGAACGGCTTGGTGTAGCGGCCGGTGAACTGCTTGCCGTTGTCGGTCAGCACTTCCGATGGAACCCCGTAGCAGGCCATGGCGTCAGTGAACACCTGGCAGACAGCCCGCCCGCTCGGCTCGGTGACGACTCGGGCGATCACGACGAACCGGGAGTGGTCGTCGATGCCGGTGACCAGCTTGCACTCACCTCCGTCGGCCAAGAACACCCCGCCCATGATGTCGAGCTGCCACAACTGCATCGGAGCATCCCGCTGCCACCGCCGATACCGACGGCGATGCTGCTGATACTGCTTGTCCACCAGCCCGTTTCGCACCAGCACTCGATACACCGTCGAGCGGCTCAGCTTCGGGCCGCCGGACTGCTCGGACAGCTCGAACGCGATCCGTTGCGCACCCCACCGCGGATGTCGGCGGCGAAGTTCGCAGATCGCTGCCTCCGCCTCCGCCGCTGTCCGGGACGGGCTGTGACGCGGCCGACGGGACCGGTCTGCCAGACTCTCGAGTCCGCCGTCGCGGTAACGGGCAATCCAGGTGTAAACCGACTGCCGTGACGTCCCGAATTGCCTAGCGACAGCGGCTATCTCACCGCCGTCCAGGACCGCCCGCACGACACGATACCGATGCTCCACCATCCACGAGCTACTGCCGTCCCGATCACCAATTCCGTTGTCTGCCACCAATGCAACATCAAGCGTGACGCGGCGTTGATGTCGTTTCCCTGCGACAGTCACGACGCCCGAATCACACCGGCGGCAGCTGGCAGATCTGGATGAGCTCCCGATCCCGGCTGCGCGAGACCAGCATTCCGCGGCCGGGCGGGTACTTGGCGGGTTTGACGTCGCCCAACTGCTGTACGTCGGCCTGTCCCGCCCCGACGAGCACCCGCCCCTGCACCTGGTCACCGCGCCGTGATCCTCGCCCGTCCGTGGGGGGAACCTTGCGGGAATCCCCTCACGACCTGTCAGACACGGCCGCGGACGAGGTCGATCAACCGTCCGAGCACGTGATCGCCCGACGCGCGCAGGCCGTTGTGCTCGTACTCGTTGGTGATCCACGGCCGCAGCGTCGGGATCAACCGCGCGGTCTCCTCGGAAAACATCCGCTCGACGTACATGTCGTTGGCGTAGATCGCGGCCGCCGCCGGGACCGTGCACTCGCGCAGCACGTCGGCGTCATACAGCCGCGGCCACTCGTGTGCGGCGAGCAGTTCGGCGGTCTCCTTCATCGGCCGGAGACCGTGGAAGTCGTCGAAGAGCCAGGGGAACACGTGCTCTCCGGTGAACAACGTCCGGTCGGTGCGGAACTCGTCCGGCAGCACGCGCTCGGCGGACCAGCGGGTGGCGAATCCGTCGGAGTAGGACGACTCGTGGATCACCGAGTACAGCGGATTGCGCGCGGTGAACGGCAGCGAGTTGGCGACGTCGTGCGCGAAGGCGGGGGACTTCGGGTCGCGTTCGAGCAGGTAGTGCAGTGCCTCCTCGCCGCCGCCGGCACCGAGGACGTACCCGAGCTGCTGGAACAGTCGCGCGGTGAGCGGACTGCCGTCGGGCAGGACGACGGCCCCGTCGTCGAGCATCGGCAGCAGCGCCTCGACCCGGCTGCGATCGCCCGGATAGCGGAGGTAGTACTGGCGGTTGCGCTCGATCAGGTTGGCGAACGTCGTGGTGTAGACCTCGTCGGGATGCCGCGCGATCGGCGGCAGCCCGCCGGTGAAGAAGGCCTCGGCCAGTCCTTCGGGAGCGTGGGAAAGGTACGCGAGCGTGCAAAACCCGCCGAACGACTGCCCGAGCACGCTCCACTTCTCGATGCCCAGCTGCCGCCGCACGAACTCCGCGTCGCGGACGATCGCGTCGGCGCGGAAGTGGGTGAGGTATTCGGCCTGCTCGGCCGCAGTGCCGGACAACGTGCCGACCGGCGTGGACCGTCCGGTGCCGCGCTGGTCGAGCATCAGCACCCGGTACTCCTGCAACGCCCGCGGCAGCCAGCTCGGCGCCCCGCGCGACGGCCGCGGCGCCTCGTGCCCGGGCCCGCCTTGGAGGTAGACGAGAAGCGGCCGGTCGAGCCCGTCCGGATCGGCGATCTCCCGAGCGAAGACGGTGATCTTCGGGCCGTCAGGGCGGGAATAGTCGAGGGGGACGGAGAACTCGTGCTCGGTGAGCACCAGGCCGGGGATGCGTACGGTGGCTGCCATACGGGCGATTCAACCAGAACGGGCGCCGGGGGCGGCCACGAAAATTGACCCCGGGAGTCCATTGCGGACTCAGGGTGCCTGAACCGAAGCAGCACACAAGGTCGGGATAATGGTGCTGCAATCGCGACGCGGGATTACCAACAAGGCGGAACCCGGACGCGAGCTTCCCGGGGAACGGGACGGGCAGTCAGCGGAAGAGGCGGAAGAACCCGCGGACCTGCTCGACCAGTGACTCCGGCTGTTCCAGCGCGGCGAAGTGGCCACCTCGCGGCAGTTCCTCGAACCAGCGCAGGTCGGTGAACCGCAGCTCGGCCTCCCGCCGCGACGGGCGGGTTATGTCGCGCGGATAGACCGACAGCCCCGACGGCGCGGTGACCTTGTCCCGGAAGTTGGCGAAACTCTCCCAATACAGGCGCGCCGACGACGTAGCCGACGCGGTGAACCAATAGACCGAGATCTCGTCGAGGATCGTCTGCCGCGACACCGCGTCCTCGGGGTAGCCGTTGTTGTCCGTCCAGGCCCAGAACTTCTCGGCGATCCAGGCGGCCTGGCCCGCCGGGGAGTCGGTGAGGCCGTAGCCGAGCGTCTGCGGCCGGCTCGCCTGGATCGCCGAGTACCCCCGGCCGGTGCGCTGGAACTCCTTCTCGGCCGCGAGGTTCGCCAGCTCCGCGGGCGTCGGGTCGTCGAACGTGCCCGCTTTCACGGATCCCAGGTTCAGGTGCACGCCGGCGACCCGCTCGGGTGCCACCTCGCCCAGCGCGCCGGATACCGCCGAACCCCAGTCACCGCCCTGCGCGCCGTACCGCTGGTAACCCAGCGAAACCATCAATGTGTCCCAGGCGCGCGCGATGCGAGTGATGCCCCACCCGGTCGTTGACGGCTTGTCACTCCAGCCGTACCCGGGCAGCGACGGCGCGACCACGTGGAACGCGTCCGCCGGGTCACCGCCGTGCGCGCGCGGGTCGGTCAGCGGGCCGAGGACCTCCAGGAACTCGAGCACCGAACCTGGCCACCCGTGCGTGAGGACCAGCGGGAACGCATCCGGCTCCGGCGAGCGGACGTGCAGGAAGTGGATGCCCAGCCCGTCGATCGTGTCGCGGTACTGCGGGTAAACGTTCAGACGCTCGGCGAACCCGAAGTCGTAGTCCTCCGCCCAGCTGCGGCAAAGCTCCTGCGCATAAGCCAGCGGCAACCCCTGCGACCAATCGTCCACCGGCTCGGGCTCGGGCCACCGTGTCCGTCGCAATCGGTCACGTAGATCCGCGATCTCGGCTTCGGTGATGCTGACCTCGAACGGCTCGGCGGCCACAGCGGGGCTCCTTTTCCTCGGCAAGACGATCAGATGTAGGTCACAGGGTGAAGCCGTCGACCGGCTCCGGGGTGTGGACCGTCATCGCTGACTCCCACGCGTGTCATCGCCTTCGGGTCGGCGGCCGGCGCCAGTGCGCCGGGTCAGGCTGAGGACGAGTCCGGCCAGGGGAAGTGCCGCGAGCACGGCGAGCGCCACCGGCACCGACACGACGCCTGACAGGCCCGCGACAGCGGCCGGACCGATCCCGCCACCCAGGAAGATCATGAAGTTGAGCAAGCCCTGTGCGGTGTCGCGGTCGCGCGTAGCGACCAGCTCCGGCGCGAGGCCCACCAGAACGGCCTGGGCGCCGGCGAACCCACACACGGTCAGCGCCGTGCCGGCGACAACCGAGATCGGCCCGTGCAAGACAGCGACCACGAGCACGCCGACAACGGTGAGTGCCGCAAGCCCGGCCGACACCTGCCAACCGGTGAACCGGTCGGTCAAGGCACCGACCAGCCGCCCTGCCAGCACCGAGCAGGCGGCGGCCGGGACCAAGAGCGCGCCGGCTTCGAGGGCGCCACCGCCCGTGGCCTGTTCGATCAGGGACGGGGCGAGGAACAGCACCCCGTAGTAGCCGGCGAAGATCGTCCCGCCGACGAGCCCGGCCGACAGGAAGCCGCGGGCCGATATCACCCGGCGAGGCACGAACCCGTCGGGCGTGCGTTGCACGCACCACCACAGCCCCACGGCGGCGAGCACCCCGGCGGCAGCCACGACGGGCGTGACCGGAGCGGGCAGCCCGACCGAGTGCGCCTGCAGCAACGTGATCAACGAGCCGGCGAGTACAAACAGCACGGCCGCGCCGACGGTGTCGAGTCGCCCGGTTGAGCCGTTTCGCTCGCCGCTACCGTTCCGCGTCAGCGCGCGCCTACTCGGCAATGCGGCCAGTAGAAGGGGCAGCGCGAGGACCGGGATCGCGAGCACGGCACGCCACCCCAGCCATGCGGTCACCGCCCCGCCCAGCAAGGTCCCGCAAGCCGACGCCGTCGCGCTGGCGGCCGCAATGATTCCCAGCGCGCGGATCCGTTCCCGCCCGGGAAGTGTGGTTGCCGCGGCGAAGACGGCGATCACGGTGGCGCCCGCCCCAGCGCCACCGATCAGTCGCCCGACGATCACGACCAGCAGGGTCGGGCCGGCACCCGCGAGCGCCGAGCCCGCGGAGAGTGCTACGACCCCGGCGACGAGCACCCGGAACGGGCTCCACCGGGCTATCAGCCGACCCGCGATCGGCATCGCGAGCGCGGAGGCCAGCGACCATGCGGCGAGAATCCATGCTGTAGCCCCGAACGGCACCGCGAGCGCGCGGCCGACAGCTGGCAGCGCCACCGCCGGTGCTCCCAGTGCCACGTACTGCGGCAGCACCAGCATCCCCAGGACCAGCCCCAGCCGGCGCCCGTCCGGGGCGTGGTTCGATCCGCCGCGGAGGACCCCTTGAGACGGGATCGTCTGCGGCATCATCGTCTTCTCCCAAGCATGTTGTGACATGTGAAAGCTACTATGAATGTCACGCTACGGACCGGGGAGGAGACACGTCAAATGCTTGATGCGTGTTACACCGACTCGGCGGTCCAGACGGCCGTCGATCTTGCCAACACCCTGAAGCCGATCAAGGGAGAGGACGCGCTCGAAACCGTGGAGCAACTCCGGGACTTCCTCGACAACCATTCCCTGGCTGGAACAGCCGAGTCTCCGAGCTCGGCCGCGGAGCAAGGGGCCGGTATGCGGCAGCACCTCACTCGCGCCGACCTGGCGGAGGTCCGCGCGTTGCGGGAAACGGTTCGTGCCGTGCTCGAACGAGCAAGCACCGACGCGGTGGGAGCCGCGGTCCTGGTCAATGACGGCCTGCGTCGCAGCCGCGCCACCCCCGCGCTGCGCCACGATCACGACCGCTGGTGGACCGAGGTCACCTCCGACACCGACCGCTGCTCGGCGCACCTGGCCGTGACCACGCTCAGCGCACTGGCCTCCGTGATCGCCACCCTCGGTCCGGCTCGTCTCGGCGTCTGTGCCGGGCCGAACTGCCGGGCCACTTTCGTGGACCTCTCGCGCAACGGCTCGAAGCAGTACTGCACCCGGACCTGCGCGCACCGGGCCAGCGTCGCGGCCTATCGGAGTCGGCACAACCCGCGTTGAGTGCCGGCACATGACCCAGTGTCCTGATACCGACGCGATTTGCCCACGTCTCGCGCTGTTTCGGGGCGTGCTGGTAGTGCTGGAACTGCGCTGGGCAACCGGTTCCGGTGAATCCTCCCGGCGGGTCCGGAGACTCCGGACTCACCGGGGTGGCTCACACTTCGGTGGCGGGCACAACCGCCGCGCCTGGTTGCGTCCGGCAAGGTGGTGTACGACCCCAGCATCAGCAAAGTCTGAGCGTGTCGTAGCGGAGTAGAGGATGGTCACCGCGTGATCCTCAGCAGACCGACCAAAGTCTTCGAGGAGAAAGTTCACGCGATGACCGCTGTCCAGCGTATCGACCCGAATGCTCCGTTCACAGACCAACTCGCCGTTCACAGCCCTGACCTGCTGCGGGAGATGGTGTCCTCGTTCGTGCAGTCGCTGATGAGCGCCGAGGCCGACACGATGTGCGGCGCCGGCTACGGCGAACGCAGCACCGACCGGACCAACTCCCGCAACGGGTACCGGCACCGAGACTTCGACACCCGTGTCGGCACAATTGACGTCGCGACCTGCAGTGCGGCGGGCCGCGCGCGGCGGATCGCTTCAGCGTAGGTGGCCGATCCGTCACGGACGACGACCTCGACGCCAGGATTGTTCCGCAGCCCTGTTTCGAGGGTTTCGGACTTGCGGTCGGCCAGGACGTCGATCCGTTGGTGAGTGACGGCGTCGATGACCGCTGTGCCGTAACGGTTTCGGCTTCGCGCTGCGTCGCGGGCACCACTACGGCACGATTTTGATCGATATTGAAACCCGGAGACCGGTTGACGTGCTCGACGACCGCACCGCCGACACGCTCGCGGCGTGGCTGCGTGCCCATCCCGGAGTCGAGATCGTGTGCCGAGATCGAGCTGGCGCTTATGCCGACGGCGTCGCGGCAGGAGCGCCGAATGCTGTGCAGGTCGCGGACCGTTGGCATGTCTGGCACAACCTTGGCGAGGCGGTCGAACGCGTCGTTGCCCGGCATCGCGACTGCCTGGACGCCACAGCTGACGAAGATGGCGACGAATTGTGCACCAGCAGCCAGCGCCGGTGATTGCCGAGGTGAGCGAGCCACCAGTACAACGGACCGACAAGTGGGCGGTCCGGACTCGCGAACGCTATGCCGCAGTCCACGCGCTGCTCGACGGCGGTATGAGCCTGCGCGCCATCGGTGCCCGGCTCGGTCTTGCCCGGGGAACCGTGCGGCGTTTCGCCCGCGCAGCCAGTGTCGAGGAACTACTGGTCAACACCGGCACCGGGCGACGTCGCAGCGTGTTCGAGGAGTTCAAGCCCTACTTGCACCAGTGATGGAACGAGGGCTGCACCAACGCAACTCAGCTGTTCCGCGAAATCCAAGACCTCGGCTACCGCGGCGGCCCGAAGATCCTGCTCAACTACCTGCACCCATTCCGCACGACCACCCACAGTCCCCGCGCAGTACCCAAAGCCGCCGTCGGTCCGCCGCGTTGTCAGCTGGATTTGCCTCGCCCACGCTTCCTTGTCCGAGTAAGTGAACTGGTCGCTCGTCATTCTCATGACCAGGAGGCTGCCTCGGAAGAAGCCTGCCCCGCAGCTGGGCGAAGAAGCCGAGTCTCACCGGCCGAGCTGGCCGACGAGGAAGGCTCGGGGCCCTCGTCGCCGAACTGCCGGCGTCGGGTCATCGAGTGGTGAGGACGTGCGCCCACGGCTCATCGACGTCGGCCAGACCCAGCACGGCGACCACATTGTCGAGCATTCCGGCGCCGAACCAGCGCCGCACGGCGTCATCGTCGCCCAGCAGATGCTGAACGGTGTCAACCTGTTTGGCGTAGCACCGGCGCACGGCCTGCGCCACGAGCGGCTCGCCGACGGCACAGTTCGCGTGCATGAGGAAACGCAGGATGTTCCGGTCCGCGACGAGCGCAGTGTATGCGCCGCGCGCCGCATCCAACGCCGCCTCGGGCGCCAGCCCGGCTCCACCCGAGGCCGGCGAGTGAGCGACCAGCGTTTCGGTCATTGCGACGGACACGTGGTCGACCACCGCCGCGAACAGCGCTTCCTTGTTCGGGTACAGGCGATAGAGATACGGCTGAGAGATACCGACCCACTCTGCGATCTCGTGCGTCGTCGTGCCGTAGAAGCCCTTTTGCGCGAAGCATTCGACCGCGGCGGCCATGATGGTCCGACGTCGTTCGTCGCTCTTCGTGCTAGTGCCGGCGGCGGGCATAGGCGTCAGTTAAACACGGCTCCACCTCAGCCCCCAAAAGTTACGCTGAGGTCAGGGTTGGACGGCACATCCTGGGGTGTGAGCGCCTCGATGGCTACCAGCGGGTTCCAGTAGTCCAGGTAGTGGGTGATGCGCGCGTCATCGTCGGTTCGGACGACGGAGATGCACGTCTGCTCGTACGGCTTGCCGGTCGGCAACGCCGTGCCCTTCGAGCGGAATTCGGCGATCACCAGACTCGGATCGACCGTTTCGTGGAACACCAGGTCGGCGAACTCCACGTCAAAGGTCTCGGGAAAGTTGCTCATGTGGGCGCGCAGTGCGTCTCGCCCGGTTACCCGCCGAGGCACTCCGGCCGGCGCGTACGGGAACTCGAGCACCGCGTCCGGGGCGAACAGCGTCACCCATTCATCGACGCGTCCGGCGGCGGTCAGGCGCAGGTGCTCGGCCAGGGTGTGCTGGGCAGCAGCGCGGCGGGCGTCTTCCTTGACTGTCATGTTCAGTCCTAAGTTAGTGGTCGATCGATAACTTATCGTAGCACGGCACATGTGCGGGTGGTAGAGGGATATTCGGCATGTCCTGCTAACCGCAGGAAACGCAGGTTCCCTCGCCTGAGTGAGCGTCCGGGAACTCTGCTCAGCCGTGGTCGGTGGCGGGTTGCCGGTGAGCTCGGTGGCACCGGGTTCGATGGCGCCGGATCGGCGAATATGGTTGGGGGTGAGGGATATTCGACTCGGCGTGGCGGAGCTTGCACCGATCCCGGCTCCGTAGTTCTGCCGCGCCGCTGGGTCGTGGAACGAACCTGGCCTGGATCAGCAAACACCGCCGCTGCGTCCGCGATTACGAAACCCGACCCGACCACCACGAGGCCATGGTCTACATCGCCACCATCATGACCATGTCACGCCGACTCACCCGAGCAAGACCACAGTTCCCGGACGCTCACTAAGAAGAGCGCACCGTAGTTGCGCATCTCGCTCACCGTGATCGCGCCAGGCCAGCGCAGCGAAATCCACGGTCGGCAAATCGATCAGGAGTTTCTCGATCAATACGATCACGCTCTGTCCGAGGGTTTCGGGCGCGCGAACACCGACCTCCTGCTGTCGACTGCCAGGATGAAGGGATCTGGCATGCCGTTGACACGTGGACGACGCGACGATGGAAATCCGTCGCTGGCCATCGGATCGTCGCCAAAGACGGCGTACGGTACACGGTTGCCTGGCCTTTCGGAGCGTGCCCACAACGCCAGTGATTCCGTGACGTCCTGTCGACGTTCTGTAGATCCAAATAGACAGGCGGCCAGGAAGGTTGGAAGCGTGGTTTCAATGGTTTCGTCGTATCGAACCACCGTCCACCTGCAGGTTCGCTGTTCGTCGCAAAGCGCAGAAACGGTCCGAACGAGGAACTGTTCCAGCCTATTTGCGCTCGGGGGACTGCGCCGAGCCGGACTCGTCGCGGTTGCCGACCGTGCTGATATCGGGCGCACCAGGCCGGTCTCGCTGCCCCCGACGGCGAGGCGAGTCTGCGTGCCGCGGAGGATGCGGTGACCGCGGTCGAACGAAAGATGCTCGGCGATATGGGATCCGATGCCGAGCGTGCGCTGTCCGCGCTACTGGCTGCCTGCGCGGAGAACCTCGCCGCGCAAGCCTGACCGGTACTGATCGTCGTGCCATCCGGGATCAGGCATAGGTGGGGGAGTACGCCCAGAGCCAGTCGGTGTACTTGTAACTGGTTGTGTCCCTTGTTTGGAACAGCTCGTTGCGGACGAGTCGTGCGGTTCCGCCGAAGTGCCACAGCTCGCCCCACATTCGTCCGGTGGTGAGGATCCGATTGCAGCGGGGTGCTCGATGCTTGTTGACCTCGGCGAGGATGACGGGCCACCCCTCGGTGCCGAGGTCCGGGTAGCGCCGTGCGGCGTACTCCGCTATATAGTCCGCGTCCTCGATGGCCATCACCGCGCCGGAGGCCAAGTATTGCAGAGGCGGGTGTGCGGCGTCACCGAGCAGGATGAGCCGCCCGTCCACCCAATTGTCGATCGGTTCGCGGTCGTACATCGGCCACCAGCGGTCTGTCCACAGCTGCTCGATGCCGTCCCGCACGTTCTGATGGCAGTGCGCGTAGGCGTCCGCCAGTTCATCGGGACCGCCCCACTCCGCAGCTCCGCGGGTGAAGCCGGGGGATTCGAAGACGGCCACCTGGTTCAGCATGGTGCCGCCGCGCAACGGGTACTGGATGAAATGGCAGCCGGGCCCGATATAGCCGACGACATCGTCGGGATCGTAGGCGACGTCCACCTGATCGACGGGGAAGGTGCCGCGGTAGGCGACGTAGCCGGACGGTACGGGATCGTCGTCGGAAATATGTTGACGCAGTGTGGATTTCAGCCCGTCCATGCCGAGGACGACGTCCGCCTGCCAGGTCCGTCCGTCGACGCTGGTGACGATGGCACGGTCACCGTCGGTCACCGCCGACAGCACGGTGACGCCGGTGACGAGATGTGCCCCGGCGCTCCGCGCGGAGTCGACGAGCAGGCGGTGCAGATCGCTGCGGTGGATGACGAAGTACGGCCCGTGGTAGTGCGCTTGGAAGGCATCGCCCAGATCGATCGTGGTGAGCATCTCGGCGGTCAATGCGTCACGGAACACGAGGTTCTTCGGCTGTACGCCCATGGCGAGGGCCGGTTCCAGCAAACCCCATTTCGACAGGATTCGCGATCCGTGTGGTCCGATCTGTAGACCGGCACCGACCTCGCCGAACTCCGGCGCCTGCTCGAGGAGTGTGACCTCGGCGCCCTTCGTGGCGAGTGCGAGCGCGGCCGCGACGCCCCCGATACCGCCGCCGACGACGACAATGTGTGCGTTGTTCAGATCCGTCCTGTCCACATCGTCAACCCTCGTTGGGGCGAATGTTCCGGGACAATATAATTCCACTATGCAGAAATCGAGTCATCGACCGATGATCGAAAAGCCCGCTTACATGCTGGAATCGGTCGATAACGCATTGCGACTCGTGCAGTTGCTGCGCGACGTGGGGGCGGTGCGATTGAGTCAGGCCGCGACCGAACTGGGTGTTGCACCGTCGACGGCGCACCGCCTCTTCGCGATGCTGCTGTACCGCGGATTCGCTATCCAGGATGAGGCTCGGCGATATCACCCCGGACCGGCGATGGGCGCCGGTCCCACGCGACGAGGTTGGACCCGGGAGTTCACCGAGCTGTCGCGCCCCCACATGGAAGCGCTCGCAAGCCGGTGTGGCGAGACGGTCAACCTGGTGATCCGGGTCGGGACGCAGGTGCGATTCCTGTTGTCGGCCGAATCGAGCGAGATGCTGCGGGTCGGCGACCGGCAGGGGCAAGTGCTCGATGCCGAACGCACGGCCGGCGGCAGGATACTGCTCGCCGAGCTGCGCGAAGACAGGCTGGCTCAGCTGTATCTTCGTTCCCCCGACTGGCCCGAGCAGGACTCGGCTCCGGGAGACCGGACGATGCCGCCGGAGCAGTTCGAAACCTTCGTTCGTGAGCTCGCCGGTTGCCGGCAGGCCGGCTTCGCGATCAACCTGCAGCAGACGGAAATGGGCATCGCCGCCTTCGGTATGTCCATTCGCAATCGCGCCGGGGACGCGCTCGGTGCCATCTCGGTATCGATCCCGGTTGTGCGCTACCAACAACATCTGCGTGGGCCCCTCATCGCACAGATGCAGAGCACCGTTCGGGGTATCGAGGCGGACGTCGGCGATATCGAGGTCTGAATACTTTTCTGGAGAGAAGAATGCTCTGCCGGGCGGGTCATCGCCGCGGATAACGTAGCCGCACGGGGTGTTTTGTGCGGCTGTTGCCGCTCGATGGCAAGGAGTTCTGCAGACATGACCGCGGCTGAGCAGTCTTCGGACTGGAAGGACCTCGAGCTCGAACGGCTTTATATCGATTTCGCGCAGGAGCACCTCAACCCGCTGTGGACGCAACTTGGTGACCTGATGCCGATGGTGCCCACTTCGAAGGCGATGCCGTTCGTATGGCGCTGGTCGAAGCTGTACCCACTAGCGGCCCGGGCCGGCGACCTGGTACCGGTAGGCCGTGGCGGGGAGCGCCGGGCGATTGCGTTGGCCAACCCCGGACTGGGGGGCCTTCCGTACGCGACCCCGACGCTGTGGGCGGCGATTCAGTACTTGGGGCCGAAGGAAGTCGCACCCGAACATCGCCACAGCCAGAACGCATTTCGGTTCGTCCTCGAGGGCGAAGGTGTGTGGACCGTGGTCAACGGCGATCCGGTCGCCATGCGTCGGGGCGATTTCCTGCTCACTCCGGGCTGGCACTTCCATGGTCATCACAATGAAACCGATCAGCCCATGGCCTGGCTCGACGGACTCGACATCCCGTTTGCCCGCGCCGTCGACACCGGCTTCTTCGAATTCGGCTCGGACGCCGTCACCGATGACGCCACTCCCGACATTTCGCGTTCGGAGCGACTCTGGTCGCATCCGGGGCTGCGGCCGCTGGTGGGACTCGACGCCACAGCGAGTTCGCCTGTCGCCGCGTACCGGTGGGAGCATACGGACCGCGCTCTCACCGAGCAGCTCGCGCTCGAAGACGAGGGATATCCGGCCACCGTCGAGCCCGGCCATGCGGCCGTCCGCTACATCAATCCGACACATGGCGGTGACGTGATGCCGACCATGCGCGCAGAGTTCCACCGGTTGCGGGAGGGGACACGGACGCGCACCCGCCGGGATGTCGGTTCGGCCGTGTACCAGGTTTTCGAAGGCACCGCGCGTTTCCATCTCGGAGGCGAAGTGCACACGGTACACAAGGGCGATCTGATCACGGTCCCGTCGTGGACTTCGCTGTCGATCGAATCCGAGTCCCGGCTGGACCTTTTCGTGTTCTCGGACGCTCCCATCATGGAGCGCCTGCATCTGTCCCGCTCGCTGACCGTCGAAGGAGCATGATTCCCGATGAAATTGGCAACTCTCCGGCTGCAAGGAACCACCGTCGCCGTCCGCGTCGATAACGAATGGACGGCGACGGTGATCGACGGCTACCGAGATCTGTCGGCTCTGCTCGTCCATCCCGAGTGGAAGTCCATCGCTGCAGCCGCAGATGGTGGGCAGGGCAGCGGAAAGACGATCGATCTCGCCACTGCGGATTACGGGCCGGTGGTGCCACGGCCGGGCAAGGTCATCTGCGTCGGGTTGAACTACGCCTCGCACATCGCTGAAATGGGCCGGGAGAAGCCCGAATATCCGACGTTGTTCGCGAAATTCGCGGAATCGCTCACCGGGCCGTACGACGATGTGGTGATTCCGGCCTACGCCGCTGGGGCTCTCGACTGGGAAGCCGAGCTGGCAGTGATCATCGGCAAGTGCGCGAGGCAGGTATCCGAGGACGAGGCGCCGGACTGCATCGCCGGCTACTCCGTCGTCAACGACTACACGATGCGCGACTACCAGTTCCGGTCGATCCAGTGGGATCAAGGCAAATGGTTCGAGAAGGCCACGGGATTCGGACCGGTGCTGGACACCGACTATGTCCCTGGCACCAGGATCGAGGCGCGACTGGACGGGGAGTTGATGCAATCAGCGACAACCGACGACCTGGTCTTCGGGCCGGCGCGGCTGGTCCACTACATCTCCCAGATCGTGACCTTGCAGCCCGGTGACGTGATCTGCACCGGTACGACCGGCGGAGTCGGACATGCCCGGAAGCCGGCTCGCTATATCCAGGACGGCGAGACGATCGAAGTCACTGTCGAGGGAATCGGGTCGGTCCGGAACAAGACCATCGTCAAGTAGGGATGCCGGGAATGGATTTCGCCGCACGACCGTTGCCCGAGCGACTGCTGATCGCGCACCGCGGAACGGCATACTTCGCACGGCGTCTCGCCGAACTCACCGACGACGAACTCGACGGTGACACGTTGCTGCCGGGGTGGACCCGGCGGCACCTGGTCGCCCACGTCGGTTACAACGCGGCCGCGCTGTGCCGCCTGCTGGACTGGGCGGCAAGTGGTGTCGAAACGCCGATGTACGAATCGCCCGAGCAGCGCGGGCGGGAAATCCACGAGGGCGCAACGTTGCCTGCAGCGGCGATTCGAAACCTCTTCACGCACACCACCGCTCGGCTCGCCGAGCGCTGGAGGAACCTGCCCGAGAGTGCGTGGCGCTCGCTGGTGCGGACCGCCCAGGGACGTACCGTTCCTGCCTCCGAGACATCCTGGATGCGCGCCCGTGAGGTGTGGATCCATGCCGTGGACCTCGGCAACGGTGGTCGTTTCGCCGACTTCCCCGACATCGTGCTCGACGGTGTATTGGCCGATGTCGTAGCCATGTGGCGCGCCCGGGATCGTGGCGCGGGTGTGTCCCTGTGCGTCGACGGCCGCCCGCCGATCGAGATCCAGGAGTCCGAGCCGAACAGCACCCGGGTGTCGGGGTCCCAGGCCGCGGTGGTGCGCTGGGCCACCGGCCGCGGGGCGATAGGCGTCGAAATCAAGGGAGACGAAGCCGCGCCGGCTTGGCTGTGATGCAGCCGACCTAAACTGGTAACTCAGCGCGGCAGCACCGCGGACGCCTGAGACAGGGCAAGACCATGGCCGACTCGGACCCGATGGCAACCCAACGCGACCGGCCCCCCGATATCGAAAAGGATTTGGCGGGCACCGGCCTCGATGATCCGCACGTGGTGGGCCGAGGCGGTTTCGGTGTGGTGTACCGGTGTCGGCAGCGGGCGTTGAATCGCCGTGTCGCGGTCAAGGTGCTGACTGCGACCTCGGGTCAGGAACCGGAGAACGTCGAGCGGTTCGTGCGCGAGCAGCAGGCTATGGGCACGCTGTCGGGCCACCCGAACATCGTGCAGATCCTGCAGGTCGGGACCACTCGCAGCGGGCTGCCGTACCTGATGATGCCCTATCATTCCCACGGCTCGCTCGAGGCCCGCATCCGCAAGGAGGGTTGCCTGCCCGTCGAGGAGGCGATCGGGACCGCGATCAAACTCGCCGGCGCCCTGGAGACCGCGCACCGGGCCGGGATCCTTCATCGCGACATCAAACCGGGCAACGTGCTGCTGACCGACTACGGTGAGCCACAGCTCACCGACTTCGGGATCGCACGGATCGAGGGCGGTTTCGAGACCACCGCCGGCGTGGTGACCGGTTCGCCGGCGTTCACCGCTCCCGAGGTCTTGCGATCGGGTAGCCCGTCGGTGGCTTCGGACGTGTATGGGCTCGGCGCAACGCTGTTCTGCATGATCACCGGTCATGCCGCCTTCGAGCGCCGATCGGGCGAGCAATTGGTAGCGCAGTTCGTGCGGATCGCCGACGCCCCGGTGCCGGACCTGCGGCCCGACGGCTTTTCCTCCGATATGTGCGCCGCCATCGAGGCCAGCATGGCGCGCGACCCGGCCGACCGCCCGCGTTCGGCCGCGGCGTTTGGTGAATTGTTGCGTGATATCCAGCGCCATAGCGGCGTGGCGGTGCAGGACATGACGTTGCCCATGATCGCCGCCGATGACCACGTGGCCAACTCGCACCAGACCACCGGCTCATCAGCGATTCGGAGCGACTGGTCACCGTCGGTGCGGCATTCGAGTGCGCCTCCGAGTCCCGAGACCAAGTACCGGCCGGTGATATCGGGCCGGGCGCTGGTGCATCGTGGCAGGTTGATCGACGCTTTACGGGCAGGAGCCCGGCCTCGGCTGACCGTGATCCACGCCCCGGCCGGGTTCGGCAAGAGCACCCTGGCGGCCCAATGGGCAACATACCTGTCCGAGGAACAGGACGTCGCCGTCGCGTGGCTCAATGCCGACCACGACGACAACAATCTCGTGTGGTTCCTGACGCACCTCATCGAGGCCATTCACCGCGTCCGCCCAGCCCTGGCACCGTCGTTGCATCAAGTCCTAGAGGAGCAGGGCGAGCCGGCCACGCGGTATGTCCTCACCACACTGATCAACACGATCCATGAGCACGGTGAACGGGTGGCGGTCGTCATCGACGATTGGCATCGGGTCACCGACACCGCCGCCGGCGGGGCCCTGCGGTTCCTGCTGGAGAACGGCTGCCACCATTTGCAGATCGTCGTCACCAGTAGGTCATCGGCGGGATTGCCGATGGCTACCTTGCGTGTTCGCGACGAACTTGTCGAAATTGATTCCGCCGCATTGCGTTTCGATGACACGGAAGCGAACTCGTTCCTGGTCGAGGTGGGCGGGCTGCCGTTGTCCGGCGACGAGGTCACCGGGTTGCGCGACCGCACCGAAGGGTGGGCCGCCGCGTTGCAATTGGCATCGCTGTCACTGCGCGGACATCATGATCCGGCCGAATTGATCAGTCACATGTCGGGACGGCACCACACCATCGCCGCATACCTGGCCGAAAACGTCCTGAATGCAGTGGATCCCACGCTTCTCGATGTGCTACTGGAAACCTCACTGCCCGAACGTATCTGTGGGGATCTGACCAGCGCGCTGACCGGGCGACGGCACGGGCAAGCCCTGGTGGAGGACATCGAACGGCGTGATCTTTTCCTGCGTCGAATCGACGAGTCCGGCGAATGGTTCCGCTACTCTCATCTCTTCGCACAGTTCCTGCGGCAACGTCTGGCACGCGACCACCCGGAGCGGGTGCAGGCACTGCATCGTGCCGCCGCCGCGTGGTTCGGTGAGCACGGGATGCTCAGCGAGGCAATCGATCATGCCCTCGCCGCCGGTGACGAGGAGCAGGCCGTCGAGCTCGTCGAGACGCATGCGATGGATTATGTCCAGCACGCCCGGTTCGCCACGTTGCTCGGACTGGTCGGCAAACTTCCACCAGCTGGGCTCGCGACCCGCCCGCGGCTCCTGGTCGCCCTTGCTTGGGCACAGATGATGCTGCGCCAACCCGCCGAGATGAATACGACGCTGCGGCTGGTGCGCACCGCGCTGGGAGGTGCGGTCCACGGCGCTGATTCCGACATCGCGGCCGAGGCAGCCCTCATCGCAGCCTTCGCCCGCGCACTGGCCGACCGGGTAGCAGGCGCGGACCAGACGGTCGCCGATTGCCTTGCCCGCACCGACACCCTTTCCCCGTGGGCACTGTCCGCGGCGTCGGGCGTTGCGGCGATTCTGGCGATCTACCGGTTCGAGTTCGACCGAGCGCGGACCTGGCTCGACTGGGCCGCGCCCTACAACCAGCAGATCGGCGGAACATACGGACTGATGTACAGCCACTGCCTGGCCGGCCTCGCCGCGCGCGAACAACTCGATATCGACGCTGCTGAACGCAGCTTCCGCACCGCTCTGCAGGCGTCCAGCGAGCGGTCCTACGTGGCACGGCTGGCTGGGGCACTGCTCGGTGACCTGCTTTACGAACGCGACGAACTCGGTGCGGCCGAGCAACTACTGGATGAAGTGCGCGAACACGTCATCGAGGGAGGTTTGGTCGAATTCATCATGGCCGTGTACGCCACCGGCGCCCGGATCAAAGCCGTGCACGGCGATCTCGATGCGGCGATGAAACTCCTGGACGAGAGTGCCCGCATCGCGCGGACTCTCGCCCTCCCGCGGCTGGCCGCACGCATCGCCAACGAACAGATCCGGCTCGGACTCCCGATCACGATCGCCGAAACACCCGCCGAGGGCGACGACGGCATCGCAACGCTGACCGCCGAATTGAACGAGGATTCCGAAATCCGCCTGCTGCTCAACGACGGGACACGCGCCCAGCTGGCCACCGCCTGCACCCGCGCCGCGGCCTTGCGGGCATCCATCGACGCCGTACAGCGACCGCGGGCCGCGCTGCACGCACAACTACTGCTCGCAGCATGCCGCGCTGCCGCGGGCCGAACCGACGAGGCCAAGGACACGCTCATCCCGGCGCTGGCCACCTGCGCCGAAATCGGTCTGATCCGCCCGCTACGCGATGAAGGCCCTGCGATCACAGCACTGATCCGCGCTCTCGAAACCGATCTCCGCACGGGGCACTGGCACGATGCGTGGCCGAGAATTCCCCAGGCCTTTCTGACCACGGTATCGGCGGGCTAGTTGTTGCGGGGCATGAGGTTGTTCGGCGCTACCGGTCACGGTCCGAGGAACAATTGTTCGCACGGCAGGCGCGGCAGCAGCCGACAGTCATCCATGGTCGATTGCAGGAATTCGAGTGTGCACCAACGCTTTCGCATCCAATCATCGATCAGGTTCCGAACTGCCGCCGCGGCGGCCGTGTAGTCGAAGACCACGCCGGCCAGCCAGATCCGTACGTGGACATCACCTTCGGATGGGAACCATCCCGCGGCGGTCATGGGCGATCGCCGCCCGCTGGCCGCGGTGGGTGCGCGGTCTCGGGTAGGAAGTCGGTGATCAGGCACTGGCTCCGGGGTGCCCGGCTGTCTTGTTCGTGGCCGAGTGTCAATGCGGGAACGTGGATGCGCATTTCCTGGAGCCATATTTCGATGATGTCTTCGACCGATGCCGAAATGCGGCCGGTCGCGACCCGGGTGCTGGACCAGCGGTCTTCCGGCACGGTGTCGATACTGTGCGCGAATCGGTGAGCCGCCTGTTCGAAGTCGGTGATGATGACCGCGCCGGGACGGGTGGCCTCCCGGTCGATTTCGTCCGACCGCTCGAGTGCGTTGTTCCGCAGCTCGTCGGAACCGCTGGACAGGGTGAGCAGCACCCCGGCCAAGAAGTCGCTACCCCTGGCAATGTGGGCGGCGACGTGGCCGAACGACCAGCCCGGATGGCCGCTGTCGGCGGTGAAATCGCAGTCGCCGTCCCAGAGTTGCGCGGCTATCCGGTCGATTCGATCCAGTTCTTCCGTGATCGCCTCGCGCAGTCTGTGATGGTCCGCGGTCATCTCAGGCCTCGGTGCCGCTGCGGCGCACAAGATACTCCCAGCCGATGTTCAGCTGGCCCGGATTCCAGATCTGTTCGCGTTTGAAGCGGGTCTCCGCGGCATCGGAAGCGGTTTGCGGGCCCCCGGCTGCGTCAGCGAGAAGCTGTGTGCGGCAGGCGCGTTCGAGGAGCACGGCGTACATGACGGCGGTTGCGATATCCGGGCCGACGGTCACCGCCCCATGGTGCGGCATGAGAATGCCGTTGGCATCACCGAGTTCCTCGGCCAGGGCCCGGCCCAGATCTCGGGTCGCGATCAACGCGCCGGTGACCGTGAACCGGGGCAGCTGTGGGTGGGCGAACGGCACGGCGTCATGGGAAATCGGCAACAGATCGCGCTGCAGCGACGAGAAGGCGCTGAGCGCGGGCGCATGGGTATGCACAACCGCACCGACATCCGTGCGCCGAGCCAGGATCTCGGTGTGGATCGGAAATTCCAGATGCCGCTTACCGGTGCCGGCGAGCACGTCACCGTTGTGTGAAACCAGTACGACGCGGCCCGCATCGATTTCTTCGAATCCGAACCCGGATGCCTTCATCCAGGCTCCTTTGCCGTCCGGGTCACGGACCGAGGCATGGCCCCAGACCATATCGGACAGGCCTGCGGTCGCGAGGGCACGGCTGGCATGAACAACATCCTCGACAACGCTCATCGATGAGAGTCCTTTCTGCTGTAGCGGTTTCGGATTGTGCTGCGCTACCCGTCAGCGAGCGAAGCGGCCAGGGGGGTATCCACGCCGATGGGGCCGATGCCAATGGACCCACCTGGATCGCCGAGCGCTTCGTCGCGGCCCGGTAGGGGCACCGCAAAGAACGCCGCGTTGTCATCTCGCCACGTCGGGTCTGTGATGTCTTTGGGCGCCATGATCGCCGAGACCGGGCACTCGGTCAGGCACGCCGCGCACTCGATGCATTCGTTCGGGTTGATGTAGCGCTTCGTCAAGCCCTCGTAGATGCAGTCGACGGGACACACATCGACGCAGGAGCCGTCGAGCTCATTGATGCACTTTTCATTGATTACATAGGCCATGGGGGCTGTCCTTTCACTGCGCCGGCTCGGGCAGCTTCTCGCTGGAGTGACCAGGGAACAGTTGCTCGTCCGGATGCAACGCCACCGCGATGTTGTTCACGGCCGTTGCGGCTTCGCCGAATCCCACGGCAATGAGCGCCACCTTGCCGGGGTAAGTGGTGATGTCGCCCGCGGCGTAGACGCCGGGGCGGCTGGTGGCCATATCCGTGTCGACCGGGATCTGCTTTCCGAGGAACTCGACTCCCCACGAGGTGAGACCGCCGAGAGATGCGATATGGCCGAGGGCCGGTACCAGCAGGGTCGCGGGGATACGTTCGGAGGCGCCGGAGGTGCAATCGCGGACGGTGACCGCTTCGAGCGCCGTGGCTCCGTGGACCTGGCTGATCTCGCTGTTGATCAGCACGCGGGCCGCACCGGATCGCAGTGCGGCGACGGAGCTTTCGTGTGCGCGGAACCGCGCCCGGCGGTGCACGACGGTGACCGACCGCGAATGCGGCGCGAGTGCGTTGGCCCAATCCACCGCGCTGTCCCCGCCGCCCACGATGACCACATCCCGATCGGCGTAGGTGTGGGGTGCGTCGAGGACGTGCTCGATGCCGGCGCCGGTGTAGCCGTCGAGGGCCGGGAGCGGCCGCGGTGTGAAGCGGCCGATGCCCGCGGTGAGCAGGATCGCGCGGGCGCGGATGCTGTTCTCGTTGGTCGTGGTGACGAGGAATCCGTTGTCGGGCATGTCCGCCAACCGCAGTGCTTCCGCACGGAGAACGACGGTGGGGTCGGCGGTCATGGCCTGCTCGGTGAGCCGGGCCACGAGTTCGCGACCGGTGACCGCCGGGAACCCTGCGATGTCATAGATGTCCTTCTCGGGATACAGGGCTGCGGTTTGTCCCCCCAGGTGGGGAAGGCTGTCGACCACGGTGACGGACAGGCCGCGCATGCCCGCGTAATAGCAGGCATACAGGCCGACGGGACCGCCACCGATGATCAACAGGTCTGTGTCGAGCATTCCCGATCAACTCCAGATGAGAATGTGGTCGTCGCCGGTATCGTCGGCCAGGTCGGCATAGGCCCGAGCCGCGGCTGGGTGCAGCGGAATCGGAGTATCGGCCATTGCCGCGGGGTCGAGCGGATACGTGACGGGCGAGTGGTCGGGCGGGAAGTGGGCGTACTGCGACTCGAGCGCCCGCCGCGTTTTGACCATGCACCACGTCGCGAGATAGGCGATGTCGTCGGGAAGGTCGTCGCGGCATATGATCGCGAAATCCGCGAAGTTGAGCGTCTGCAGCGGTTGTTCCAAACCGGGCAGATATCCTGCGGCCACCTCTGCCGCAGGCCAGCCGACCGCCGCAAAGCCGTCGAATACCTTTGTGCCCCAATCGAGATAGCGCACTGGGCGCGCGTTGGCGATGCGCTGCCAAGCCGGCGTATTGATCGCCTCATGGATGAGGACGTTCGCCTTACCCGTGGCGAATTGGTGGATTGCGGGAAACGGGCGCTCGGAGTAGAAGAACCGGGCTCCGCCGGCTCGTAGCGAGTCCGGATCCGCGTCGGCGAGCCGCAAACCGTGGTGGGCCGCCCATCCGATGAGATTGACACCGTCATCTTGTGAGGTGGCGATGACGAGCTGGTCGGCGATCGCCGCGAGCTCCGACACCGACCGGACCGGAAGTTCGGCGTCGACAGCGACCACGAGCCGGTCGGCCTGTCCGATCACTCCCAGTGCTCGGAGATTGGGCTGGGCCGACCGGCCGCCGATGGATACCTTGCCGTCATAGAGCGCGCGCACGGCGGGCGTCGGTGTGACGATCGTGATGTCGACCTCACCGGCCTGTAGGGCGTCCAGCTGATCGGTTCCACCGCGGCCCGACCAGATCCCGAAGCGGGATCCCTCGGGGCAACGGTCGCCGAGCTCCTGGGCGATCCACCCGCAGATACGGTGCATGTTGGCCTGACCCCAGTCGCCGCGGAACTGCAGCTGGATCGGCCGGTCGAGCGTGGGCTCGAGTTGCGTGGCCATGTCAGGCGGTCGCCTGGTTCAGCTGGGCCGCATCGAATTCGATGTCGATCTCGGTGATCTCGTCGACCGGGAAGCCGACGCGTTCGAACTCCTGGCGTACGGCGTCCTCGGAGTCGGCTTCATAGACGGTGACGATGTAGCCGGAGTCGCTGTTGGCGAACAGGTGCCGGAACGTGGCATGTACCCCCTTGGCCACTTCGGGGCCGTAAGCCGCGACCTCTTCCTCGGAGAGGCCGGGTGACTGGTGGGTGCTCAAGAACAAGGACATGGTTTTCCTTCGAGAGGGGAGAGTGTTCAACAATGTTTCATTCTGAGGAACAGTGTTCCGAATGATGCCATGATGCGTGTCACAGATCAAGTCCCGGCCGCATCCTGCCCGAGACGTGACCTTGCAGGTGAGACGCCGAAATTTGGGGTTTGTCAAGCGGATGTGCGGCCCGTCTCGGCGGTGTGGGGAGGTTTCGGGCCCATGAGCACACTGTTCCGCGTAGGGGATGGCTGATCCGTATCAAGGAACAGTAGGGTAGGTTGGTTGTCCTCCGATCGTTGCCGGCTCGGCCTTGCTCGACGGGCTGGTATGACATCCGGGTCATCGATCGATTTCCGGGCTGTCGATGGTGAAGGGTGGTGTGACCGGGTGGGATACCGTGTAGCAATGGGTGCCGAGGGGATCGATGGCTTTGCGGGTGAGACGATGCCGAAAGCGATGGGCAGGTCTGCCGATGACACCTCCGTGGATCGTCCGTCGGGCATGATCGGTGCGGTCGACAACGTGCTGCGGTTGCTGGCTCTGTTCAATGAGAATCCGAAGATCCGGGTCAACGAGGCCAGTCGCGCCATGGGGTTGTCGCGTTCGACGGTCCACCGGATGCTGACGACGTTGAGCTTCCACCAGTTCGTGGAGCAGGACGAATTCTCGC
Source organism: Nocardia albiluteola (assembly GCF_018860155.1). Lineage (GTDB taxonomy): Bacteria > Actinomycetota > Actinomycetes > Mycobacteriales > Mycobacteriaceae > Nocardia > Nocardia albiluteola. The sequence goes on along the minus strand of NZ_JAHKNI010000025.1, from coordinate 58,382 downwards.
GCGCATATCAACCGGGGCCCGCGCTCATCGACATCGGTCTGGCTGTGTTGCAGAACATCGAGATCCGGGTTGTCGCCCGCAATGCCCTCTTGCGTCTGCGTGATGAAACCGGTGAAACGGTCCATCTGGGTCTGCAACGCGGCGCGGAGGTCGTGTACATCGACAGCGTCGAAAGTGAGCAGACGGTTCGCACCGGAAGTCGTATCGGGTGGACACTGCCGTCGCACGCGACCGCCGGCGGCAAGGCCATGCTGGCGCAACTCGACGAAGGCGAGTTCGACAAGATCTACCCGGACGAGGCGCTGGAGCCGGCGACCGCGGCGACGGTGCAGAGTAAATCCGTGCTGCGCGAGCAGCTCGAAGAGATTCGTCGACGTGGCTATGCCGTCAACGACGGTGAAAGTGAACCCGATGTCGGCGCGGTGGCCGCTGCGGTATGCGACCGTGACGGTCGGGTGCGCGGGGCGATCTCGGTCACGGCACCGCGCGCGCGGACCAATGCCGAATGGGAGCGCGAGGTAGGCGCGGCCGCGATGCGTACGGCCAAGCAACTCGGAGCCAGCTTCGGCTGATCGCTTCTTGCACATCGTCAAACGCCCCGGGACGCGACCAGCGTCCCGGGGCGTTGTTTTTCTGGCTATCCGGCCGTCTGGTAGCTGCTTGTCCTGGCCTTTGTGGATTTTGCGCTGCTTGCATCACGTTCGCCAACGCTGCTACAGTTGTTCCGTGATGTGGGTCACCGTCACGCATGATGACACATTTGATGCGTGACGGTGGCGATCACGTCCTCTTCCCCGCGAGGGGTTCTTCAGGGCTGCGGCTGCAACCCGATCGTCGCCTGGGTGTCGGTAACCCGGGGTTCATATAGAGCACGAGGAGTCGAAACGATGACTGAAGTTGTCGAGGCGGTGAGGATTCCGGAACTGAGTGCGACTCGGCGTATTCCCGGGCCCACCGGTAGGAAGGAGCCGCTCAAGGTCAGCGTCTACGAGCGCATGGCCAAGGCCGCGGCGCAACTGATGCCGCTGTTTCCTTATGAAGACGCCGGTTCCGTCGTGCCGTGTGGCGCGGTGATGTGGGGCGGGCCGGACAAGAACCATGGCCACTTCTTCCATGCCAATACGGTCTCCGAAGTAGCGGTCACCTACGGGTCGAACCAGGCGATGCTCGACAGCGGTTCCATCATGGCGACCCAGAAATACCATGGCGTCAACTCGTTCCTGCGGGATGAGAAGAACCCGGAGGCGTTCGTCCTCGTCACCGTCACCCAGGTGCAATCGACGGAGGCCGGGCAGGAGGAGGCGATGGTCGGTAAATGCCAGAAGTGTAAGAAGGAAATCGTCCGTCACGCGTACTCCGCCGCCGCGGAGGGCGCGCCGGACTTCGACCCGACGCAGTTCGGCGGCCAGGAAGACGATGTGGTCCGGCAGTTCTCAACCATGGTCGGTTCGGCGGAGTTCGCGGTGATACGCAACTCCGAAGAGGGCCGGACCTGCAAAAACTGCGGTCATGTCAATCCGCCGCACAATACCGAGGCTTGGCGGTGGGCGAATATGGTCGGCCAGACCCGGGTCGCCAACGCGGCACACCGAGCGCTCACCGAGGCTGCGAAGGAGGCGAAGCTCTGATGGGACGTCGTCGTATGCTGTCGGCTTTCAAAACCGCGGCCGAGATCGGGAACTACGCTGATCTCGCGGTGCTGCCCCTCGACGTGGACCCGCAGGTCGCTCTGTCGAGAAACTGGCTGCCGCAACCGTTCTACCACCTCTACAGCCACGACACTGTCATCGCGCAGCTGTCGGGCCGGTCGGTGATCCGGATGCACGACAGCTCCGTCAACTACTTCACCCTCACGACCGGTGACAACGTCTATGTGCCGGCCGGAACGCCACATCGTATCGAGCCGATCGAGGAAGGTGTGATGCTGTCGTACGTGCCACTCGAGCTCGGCGCCGAGGGGGCGGCATGGTTCTGCGAAAAGTGCGGTGCGGACCTGTATCGACTGGAGTGGGAGCACGACAACGTCGCTGAGGCCAACCGCGTGTACGCGACAGCGTGCGCACGGTTCAACTCCGACACGGTGGCGCGTACGTGCGGTGAGTGTGGCACGGTTGCCGACGAAATCGACCTCGCGGCCCTGGGCTGGGATGATCTGGTCGTGTCGGGCCCTGCCGGGGATTTCGCCGGTTCCGCGACCGTTTGACCGCAGACCCAGAAGGCTGGACGCTTGACTCAACCTGGCGGATTCGGTTGCGGGACAGCGGCAATGCGTTGCTGATCGATCAGCTGCATCGCCCGCGACCGGTCTCCCGCCCCCGTCGTCGGTGGCCGCTTGTCGCAATCGCGTCGGCCCCATCTGCTTCGGTGGCATCCAGCGAGAGAAGTGAATTACCCAGTCGCACAATATGATTCGGTCTCGCTGCGAACACGCCCCGGAGGGTCCGAAGCGGACGGCGATCACCCTGCGTGTCTGCAGGATGCGGAGTGCTGCGTTGAAGGTGCTCTCGCCGACTCCGCAACGCCGTTGCGGCTCCACTTTCGTGCCCAGATGTGCGCCGGCCGAAGCACTTTCGGCCAACCTGGCGATGACCTCGGCGGCGAATCAAACCTGATCAATCTCGCCCGTTGGCTTGACAAAACGCGCAAGCCGGGCAAATCTAGTCGTATTAATCATGCTCAATAGGGCTCAATTATGCCCATCGGGTGTCTCCCGTAGCGAGGATTCATGCAGAACTCACATCACGACGTGGTGATTGTCGGCGCCGGCCCGGTCGGCTTGGCGACTGCACGCATGCTCGGGCAGCTGGGGCACGACGTCGTCGTGGTCGAACGCTGGCCCGAAGCCTATCCGCTGCCCCGCGCGGTGCATTTCGACGACGAGATCGGCCGGGTGTTCCAGTCGATGGACCTCGCCGACGAGGTCACAGCCATCACCGAACCCGTGCCGGACTTCTATGAATGGCGCAACGCCGCAGGCGAGGCGCTACTGCGAATCGACTGGTCCGGGACCGGGCCCAACGGTTGGCCAACCGCGAACTTCTTCTCCCAGCCGCAGCTGGAACAGGTGCTCGCGCGCGCCGTCGAATCCATGCCCACCGTGCAGTTGGTGCGTGGCGCCGACGTCATCGACATCGAGGAACACCAAGATCGGGTCGTTGTCTCGGCTGGTGACACCCGAGTGGCGAAGCCTGGCCAAGTCGTGTCGCCCACACAGGTCGCCCGGACCTTCACCGCTCGATACGTGATCGGGTGCGATGGCGCGAACAGTTTCGTGCGCAGTCGCATGGGCGTCGCAATGGAGGACCAGGGGTTCTTTTTCGATTGGCTGATCGTGGACACCATCCCCACCGACGACAAGCAATGGCTGCCGATGAACTGGCAGCTGTGCGACCCGGTTCGCCCGACCACGATCGTTTCCGGCGGCCCCGGGCGTCGACGCTGGGAGTTCATGCGGTTGCCCGGCGAGGACCCTGCCGACCTCGGCACGAGCGAAACAGCGTGGAAGCTGCTCGGTGGATGGGGAAGAACCGAGGAGAACACACGCCTCGAGCGGCACGCGATGTACACCTTTGCCGCCCGCTGGGCCGAGAGCTGGGTCAAGGGACGACTCGCCATCGCAGGGGATGCCGCCCACCAGATGCCTCCCTTCGCCGGCCAGGGCATGTGTTCGGGACTGCGCGATGCGGCGAACCTGACGTGGAAGCTGGATCGCGTGCTGCGCGGGGTCGCGGAACCCGCCTTGCTCGACACCTACACCAGTGAACGAAGCCTTCACCTGCAGCATGCGATCGCGATGTCCGTGGAGCTCGGCAAGGTGATCTGCGTACTCGACCCCGAGCAGGCGGCACAGCGCGATGCGCGCATGATCGCGGGCGGCGCCGACCCTGCGAAGGTGCTGCCGGTGGCGGCCCGCCCGGTTCTGGGGAATGGGGTCGTTCTCGCGGACTGCGCGCTGAGTGGCACTCTGGCCCCGCAGTTCGCCGTTGAAGTCGACCGTTCGCCGCAACTACTCGACATCGCTACGGGTAATGGTGCGGTCCTGCTGCTGGCATCCGATCAGCCGGCCGGGCAGCTGCTGAGCGCGTCGGTACAGCAGACGCTCGCAGAGCTCGACATCATCGCAACATCGGTAGCGGCGAACGGCAATTCCGATCTCCGCGACTTCACCGGCGAGTGGGGACGCTGGTTCGACGCCAATAGTGTTGCCGCGGTGCTGATCCGGCCCGATCACTACATCTTCGGCACCACTCCGGGCGTGGCCGGCGCGCCCGAACTCGTTGCCGGGTACACGGCCCGCATGCGCAATGGCGTCGCGACGGTGCCGGCTCCCGGTGCTGCCTGAGGGCCCGACTCAATCCACTACTTCGAGGAGAACTACTGCTATGCGTATTGCGAACCTACACGGTCGCGGGGTCTTCGTACTCGGTGCCGACGGCGCCGAGAAGGCGGCGGAGATCGTGGCGGTGTCGGCTGGGCGTTTCGGTCCCGACCCGGCTCGGATCTTCGCCAAGTGGGACGAGTTCAAGCAATGGGCGTCCACGGTGTCCGCTGATGTGCTGCAAGCACATTCCTTCCCGTTGGATCGTATGCTGCTGGGCGCGCCCTCACCGGCACCTCGGCAGGTGTTCGCGGTTGGACTGAACTACCAAGCGCACGCTGCGGAATCCGGATTCGAAGCCCCCGATCACCTCCCGCCGGTTTTCACGAAGTACGTCTCCAGCTTCAGCGGCCCCTACTCCACTGTCGTATTGCCCAGGGGCGGCAACGTCGACTGGGAGGTCGAACTCGTTGTCGTCATCGGGCGGGAGCTACACCGAGCCGAGCCCGGTCAGGTTTGGGAGTCGGTGGCCGGCCTGACGGTCGGCCAGGATATCTCGGAGCGGGTATCGCAGTTGCGCGGTCCGGCACCGCAGTTCGGCCTGGGCAAGTCGTTCCCGGGATTCTCGCCGCAGGGGCCCTGGCTCGTCACTCCGGATGAGCTGGATAATCCGGACGACCTGGAGATCGGCTGCTCGATCGACGGCGAGGACGTCCAGAAGGGGCGTACCCGGGATCTGATCTTCCCTGTGCCACAACTTATCTCGGGTCTATCGCAGACTGTGACGCTGTACCCGGGCGATGTGGTCTTCACCGGGACTCCGGCCGGTGTCGGCGTCGGCCGGGAGCCCCAGCGGTTCCTGCAGCCGGGTGAAAGCCTGAATACCTGGATCGAGGGCATCGGGACGCTGCATCAGAAGTTCGTAGCCGCCGAATAAAGGAACAGAATCATGGCACTGCACGGACTGGGCAAGGTCACCATCGGCGTACCGAACCTGAACGAAACCATCCGCTATTACACCGATTTCGGACTCGAACCGCTCGGAGCTGGTCGGTTCGCCACGGTCAACGGCGGCGAACAGCTCGAACTTGTTCATGCGCCGCAGCGACGCTTGGTGGAACTGTCGATCGCCGCCGATGATGCGGACGATATCGGCTCCGTCGCAAGCAAACTCACCGAGCTCGGAATTATCATCCGATCCGAACTCGATTCCGTGCGGGCCGTGGAACCGGTCACCGGAACTGTGGTTCGAGTCGCTGTCCGGCCGCGGATTGTCATTGCACCGCCCGTATTGCCAACGCCTTACAACGGACCCGGGCGTATCGACCGATGGGGGAGAGCTCCGTTCATCTCCCGCACCGACCGGGTGCGGCCGCGCAAGTTGGGGCACGCGGTTATCGGCACCACGGATCTGCAGACCACGATGCGGTTCTTCGTCGACGGCCTCGGATTCAAAGTCAGCGACTACATGGGTGACAAGGCGGCGTTTCTGCGGTGTTCGATCGAACACCACAACGTCCTGGTGATGGCGGCTCCGGTCAATTTCATGCATCACACCAGCTGGCAGGTCGACGATATCGATGAAGTCGGCCGGGGTGCCTTCAGCATGCTGGAAGACCACCCGGAGCGTCACATCTGGGGCCTGGGCCGTCATTACGCGGGCGCCAACTTCTTCTGGTATCTCAAGGATCCCGCCGGCAACTTTTCCGAATACTACTCGGACATGGACACCTGTCCGGAGGACGAGCTGTGGAGCCCGGAGGTTCTGCACGGGCTGCAAGGTCTGTACGCGTGGGGACCCCCTCCGCCGCCCTCGTTCCTCGAACCCGACGACCTCGCGGCACTGATGACCGGTGCCCACTCCACGAAGGGATAACGCATGAGCCTGGCCCACGTCGTGGCTTTCGGCTTCGGCGACGACCTGCCCGAAGAGATAATAACCGCGCTCAAAGAGGGGCTCGATGCCCTGTCCTCGTCGCTTCCGGGTGTTGTGTCCTATCGGCACGGGCGTGACCTCGGACTGCGACCTGGCAATGTGTCGTACGCGATCAGCGCGGTATTCGACGGCGAGGACTCGCTGGCCGCATATCTGGAACACCCAGACCACCTGAGTCTGGTGGAGCAACTCCGTCCGTTCGTCACATCACGCTCGGCGGTGCAATTCAGGTTGTCCACCACCGCCTGATCACAGTTCGACTGGGAGGAAGCCTGACATGGAAATTACCCACTACGGCCACGCGTGCGTCTACGCCGAGATTTCCGACGCGCATGGTTCACAGCGCCGGGTGTTGTTCGACCCCGGTACCTATTCACGCGGTTTCGAGCAGCTTCGCGATCTCGATCTGATCATGATCACGCACAGCCATCCGGATCATCTTGATGTCGGCAGGCTTTCGCAGCTCCTTGCGGACAACCCGACTGCCGAACTGGTGCTCGGTACGCATAGTGCCGGAGTGCTGGCGGAAGCAGGACACAAGGATGCGGCGGGCTCTGCAAGTCATGTCGTAGCATCGGGCGACGAACGGTCGGTCCGAGGAATTGACATCCGTGTCGTCGGCGGTGAGCACGCCTGTATCCACTCCGCGCTGCCGCCCTCGGACAACCTCGGTTTCATCCTCGGTGGCGGCTTGCTACACCCCGGTGACGCCTTCGACAATCCTGCGCAACCCATCGACGTTCTCCTGCTGCCCATCGGTGGTCCGTGGATGAAGATCGGGGAGGGCATCGACTATCTGCGTGCGGTTGCACCACGCGTGGCGATACCGATCCACCAGGCCGGCCTGGCCGAAATCCACCAGAACATGCATTGCGGGCTGCTGAAGAATCTGGCCCCGAACGGTACCGAGATTGTCGTGCTCGAACATGGTGTGCCGCAGTATTTTTCCATAACCACAGGTGACGACATCTCCGCCTGAACTCGGTTCCTCGGGGTGCTGGATTCAGCCGCCGGCGCCGCCCTGAAGGATCGGGCCGAGCAGTTGCTCGCCTACGGCATGTGCCGCTGCACATAACGCCTGGGAGTTACTCCGGCACAGCTCCCGTCGGTGAGCGCACCCAACGGTCGAGTTCCAGGGCCAGCATTACCGTCAAGCGCCGTTCGCCCGGCGGATAGCCCAGTAGTTCGGTGGCGCGGGCAACTCGCTGCAGAACGGTATTGCGATGGGTGTGCAGCCGCCGAGCGGTCCGCGGCGCGTGGTCCGCCTCTGCCAGATAGATCCGCAGTGTTTCCCGAAGTCGTTGCGCCGTGCCCGATTCCGCGGCGAGCGGGCCGAGTGTGGCCGTGACGAATTGCGGTGGCGATCCACACCCACAGCAACGCCGTGCCCGCTGCGACCGTCAGCGGTGGCGGCGCGCCGGCGCTGGAAGCAACCGTAACGCCACCGACGCGAGATCGTCCTCGGCACCGTCCTCGGCCCACACGATCACCGCGGTGTGGCGGCCGTGGATGTCGTATCGCAGCCGCCGGGCCAGCAGGCCGTCGCCTGGCACCGCACCGCCCAGTATCGAGCGCACGATCTCGCCGCGCCGCGCGAGATCGCCGCTGAGCAGGGGGTCTCGTTCGCGCTGCAGCTCCGCCAGCGCCTGGCTCAGCACGTGATCGACATACCCCGGCTGTACCTGCAGCGACCGGTCCAGCACCGCGATCAGGCGGCGCGAGGAGCCCGCGACCGCGTCGTCCATCCAGTGCCGCCAGATCTCCCGCTGGGCCACCCGGTGCACCTGGAGGACCACCTCGACTCCGGCACCCCGGCGGGCCAGCTCCCGCGCATTGTCCAGGGCGTCCGGCGGCACACCGGGTAGCAGCCGATCATCGTGCTGGCGCATCAGAACCAGCAGCTGCCGCAGGTTGGCGGCCATGCCGACGCGCAGCTTGGCGATCGCCACGGGCTCGGCGGCAAGCATCGGAATCTCCGCCACGATCGCCTCGGTAATCTCCCGCTCCAGACTCGCCAGGCGGGTCTGGAAACGGTCGGCGCCAGCCGCGATGAGGGCAGTTGTCTCACCGGTCAACCCTGACAGTGTGTCACCGCCCATAGCCACCGCCACCGGCGCCTAGCGTCCTCAATGCAGTGAGCGCTCAGTGTCCGCGCTCGATCCACTCGGCGAGGTGCGCCGTCTCGGCGGCGATGGTTGTCGACTCCCCGTGGCCCGGATGGACCTTCACATCGGGAGGCAGCTCGAGTAGTTTGCCGCGGATCGAATTGATAATGGTATCGAAATCGGAGTACGACCGGCCGGTGGCTCCGGGGCCACCCCGGAAGAGAGTGTCTCCGGTGAATACCGCCCCGAGGTCGGGCGCATGGAAACAACAGGCGCCCGGCGCATGCCCAGGGGTGTGCAGCACGCGCAATGTCGTACCCGCGACCGCAATTGTTTGCTGGTCGGCCAACTCGCCGTCGGGATCGATGTCCGGGTGGGTGAGCCGCCAGACCACCAGGTCGTCCGGGTGCAGCAGCACGGGAGCGCCGGTGGCCCTGGACAATTCGGGCGCGACCCGAATGTGGTCGTCGTGGGCGTGGGTGGCGAGGATGGCCTGCACCGTGCGTGCGCCGATCACGTCCAGAATGGCGTCGACATCGTGCGGGGCGTCGATGACCACGCATTCCAGGTCGTCGCCGACCACCCAGACATTGTTGTCGACGTCGAAGGTCTCGCCGTCCAGGCTGAAGGTGCCGGTGGTGACGGTGTGGTCGATGCGTGCCATCAGAACAGCACCACCGAGCGCAGCACCTCGCCGTGGTGCATCTTGGTGAAGGCCGACTCCACGTCGGTCAGCGAAATCGTCTCGGTCACAAACGCATCCAAGTCAAGGCGGCCTTGCTTGTACAGCTCGATCAGGTAGGGGAAGTCGCGAGAGGGCAGACAGTCGCCGTACCAGGAGGATTTCACAGCGCCGCCGCGTGAGAAGAAGTCGATGAGTGGCATGTCCAGCGTCATGTTCGGCGTGGGCACGCCGACCAGCACCACGGTGCCGGCCAGATCGCGGGCATAGAAGGCCTGCTTCCAGGTTTCCGGGCGGCCGACCGCGTCGATCACCACATCGGCGCCGAAGCCACCGGTGAGCTCCTGAATCTGCTCCACCGTATCGTCGTTGGTCGCATTGACAATGTGTGTGGCACCGAAACTCTTGGCCCACTGCAGCTTTCGCTCGTCGATGTCCACGCCGATGATGGTGGTCGCGCCTGCCAGCCGCGCACCCGCAATGGCCGCGTTTCCGACACCGCCGCAACCGATCACGGCCACGCTGTCACCGCGGCTCACGCCGCCGGTGTTGATGGCCGCGCCGAGGCCGGCCATCATGCCGCAGCCGAGCAGTCCCGCGGCGGCCGGTGACACGCTCGGATCCACCTTCGTGCACTGGCCGGCGTGCACCAGCGTCTTCTCCGCGAACGCACCGATGCCCAGCGCCGGGGTCAGCGGGGTGCCGTCGGTGAGCGTCATGGGCTGTGCCGCATTGAATGTCGAGAAGCAGTACCACGGCTTGCCCTTGCGGCAGGCGCGACAGGAACCGCACACCGCGCGCCAGTTGAGGATGACGAAATCGCCGGGCTCCACATCGGTGACGCCCTCGCCCACGGATTCCACGATGCCCGCGGCCTCATGCCCGAGCAGGAACGGGAACTCGTCGTTGATGCCGCCCTCGCGGTAGTGCAGATCCGTATGGCACACGCCGCACGCCTGCACGGTAACCACCGCCTCGCCCGGGCCTGGGTCAGGGATGACGATCGCGGTCATCTCCACGGGAGCGTTCTTCGACCTGGCGATGACGCCGCGCACTATCTGAGACACGCAATTCCTTTCATAACTACACGAACGCGCCCCACGCCGGGGCGGAAAAGAGCTCGAGCCCACGAACGCGGCACACGGAGTGTCACGCGCTGCAACCCGGGAGGGCTGTATGGGCTGTCTCAGCCGAAGGTGAGGCCCTTGCCGTCGGAGACCGCGTGGGCGAAGCGGTCCTGCCCGTTGGCGTGTACTCGGTCACGATGTCCCTTCTTCGGTGTCGGGCCAGGTGCGGCACGTGTGTGGCGCAGAGTCTAAAAGTTTGTATACGGACTAATCTCGTGGGATGTACCACCTGCTCAGCGGATATGCTACGAGAAATATAGTACGTATACATCCTAGTTTGGTAGTGGGCCGCGCAGCTCGGCCGACTGGTCAGGAGAACACGACATGCGATTGGTTTCCTACGACGATGGTCGAGTAGGTCACTTGATCGGGGATGGCGAGATCATCCCGCTGGCCGGCAGCATGCGGACGGTGATCGAGCGCTGGGCCCGGGATGGAGCGCGGCCGACGCCACTGCGTGCCGATGTGACCCTGTTGCGCGACGCCACACTGAGGACCCCTGTCATGGATCCGTCGAAGATCATCGCCGCACCCGTGAACTACCGCGACCATCAGGTCGAGATGAGTGTCGATGCCCAGGTCGGTGCGCTCGGGTTCTTCCTCGAGGCTCCTTCGTCATTGCTCGATCCGGGCGGCACGATCCAGCTGCCCTATCACGACCGGCGATTCGACCAGGAGGGCGAGCTCGCGGTCATCATCGGCCGGACCGCATGCAAGGTCGACGAAGACGAAGCTCTCGACTACGTATTCGGTTATACGGGGCTGCTGGATATCACCATGCGCGGCGGGGAGGACCGCTCGACTCGGAAGTCGTTCGACACCTTCACTCCCATGGGACCGGTCCTGGTGACCGCCGATGAGTTCGGTGACCCGCGCAATGTCGAATTGCGTTGCTGGGTCAACGGTGAGCTGCGCCAGCAGGCCAATACCGCAGACCTGATCTGGAGTGTGGCCACACTGATCTCGTACGCCTCGTCCGTCACTACCCTCTATCCGGGAGACGTGGTCACCACGGGCACTCCCGCCGGTGTCGGGCCGATCGCGGCCGGCGACGACATCCGGCTCGAACTCTCCGGCATCGGCCTGCCTCTGACGGCGCGAGTGGCCGCCGACCACACGATTGCGTGCCCGACTTCGGGGGCCAATCGGTGCCCGGTCTGACCGGCATGATGTGGGAGTGCCCTTGCACAGCGGCAATTGGGCCGTCGGATCCCCGTAGACTTCAGGTCCGGAAACGGGGGACTACCGAGGCGAGGTGATGAGTTACCTTGCCGGAGACGGAAGGTACAAGGGTGGAACCGGGTGGGCTGCCTGCGTTGATGAATACTCCGGGGCATCTCATTCGGTGTGCTCAACAGGCTCATGTTGCGGCATGGCAGCAGCTGTCGCCGAGAGAGCTGACTTCCGTGCAGTACGGCGTACTTCTTGTGCTGGGACAACAACAGGAGGCGGACCAGCGGACCGTCGCCGAGTTGATGTCGCTGGACAAGGCCTCTGCCGCCGACATTTTGCGTCGTCTGGAACGCAGGGGGTCGGTGGCCAGACGTCGTGATCGTGTCGATGGCCGCCGGATTTTGGCTCGGCTTACAGCCGAAGGCCGAGTCGCGTTGCTGACGGCCGCGCCGGCTGTGGTCGAGGTGCAGCACCAACTGCTTCAACCGCTGTCCTTCGACGACGGCGAGGACTTGCTCGGACTTCTCCGTGAGGTCGCCTACCGCGGTGAACCGCCCAGCGGCACTGCGGATATCGCGGTGAATGCACCCGTGCCGGGATGGCCTCTGCGCCTACCCGCGCTGCGATTGCATACAGCGCCGGGGCATCTGATTCGTCGAGCCCAACAGCTGCACACCTTGTTGTGGACGAATCTGGTGTCCACGGAGCTGACGTCCGTTCAGTACAGCGTGCTGCTGGTGCTGGATGGACACCCTCTGATAGACCAGCGCATGCTCGGGCGCCTCACCTCTCTCGACAAGTCGACCGGCGGTGACGTCATCGCCCGCCTGGAGGCCCGCGGGCTTGTCATCCGCGCTCGCGATGCCGTGGACGGGCGTAGAAACACGGTGCGGTTGTCGACCGAGGGACGTCGCGAGCTCCTGGCGCACACGCCATCGGTGCGAAACGTGCAACGTGAACTGCTCCGCCCGCTGACCGACGTGCAATCGCCGCATTTCATAAAGCTGATGCGACAGTTGACCGTAGTGGTGCACCCCTGACCTGCGCAGCAGTCGCTTCTTTGTCGAGATGTCCCGCGATTTCTGCACAGCGGAACGGCATTGCACCCGTGAAGTGATGACGCCCACAGTTGTCGTCAAGGGTCGCATTCATCGACCCCGGTATGACGGCCACCCACTTCCGTCTCCAAAACGTTTCTATCGCACCTCAATTGGAGGCAATGATGCCCAGTCCCGAGCCGTCTGTGGCAGAGGTTCAAGAGGCGATCATCGAACTGCTGCGGACCGAAGAGATCGGGATTCTCGCCACCATCGATGCTGACGGTCGCCCGTCGGCGTCGTATATGCACTTCGCCAGCGACGGACTCGTCGTTTACACGCACACCTTCAGCTACACCCGCAAGCATGTGCAAATGCAGCGGAATCCTGATGTCAGCTACACCATGAGCTATCTGCCGCCCAGCGGCTACGCGGGCCGGCGTGAAACCCGCTACCTGCAGATCCAAGGCCGCGCCACTCTGGTTACCGATCCTGCGGAGATTCAGCGGGTTGTAGAACTCAGCCTGGAGCAATTCCCCTGGGCTGCAGACACATCCATGTACGACAACATCAAGGTGCCCGACCAGGGGCAGCAGGTTTTCTACCGCATCGAGCCGGTGGAGGGATTGTGGTCGGACAATCGCATTCGGCTGCTGTGGCGAGTTCTGCTCGAGTTCGGTGACGGCGGCAAGACCATTACCAATGTCGAGGACTACAACGTCGCGGTCGGCCGGCGAGCCAGACATTGACCATCGGGTGAGATATCGGCCTCGCCGCGGGTCGGCGGATTGATCAAAGTAGTGATGGCAGGAGTTATAATGGGGCAGAACAAGTTTCACCGGTTCTCTGTGACGGCGGCATCGTGAGCGGACTCCGTCGCATGGTGGTGGTCGGAGGATCCCAGGCAGGTTGTGCTACGGCTGCAGCCCTGCGCCGGCTCGGGTTCGACGGCGAGATCACCGTGATCGGAGACGAACTGCACCGGCCCTACGCCCGACCGCCCCTGTCGAAGGGTGTCCTGAGCGGCGCCGAGCCCGATGACAGTGTATTTCTTTCTACCGCTGACGATTTCAACCTTGTCAGTGGCATAACGGCGGTCGGTCTCGATATGGAGCGAAAGCGCGTCGAGCTGAGTGACAGCGACAGCATCCGCTATGACGGCCTGGTCATCGCGACCGGCGCTCGAGCTCGTCGGTTGTCGCAGCACGCCGATGAGATCACCTTGCGAACGTTCGACGATGCTATCGCGCTCCGCGAACGCTTCCAGGACGCTCGCGATGTAGCGGTCGCGGGCGGCGGATTCCTGGGTTTGGAGATCGCCTCGACTGCCGCGAGCCTCGGTAAGACGGTCACGGTGGTCGATCAAATCACTCCATTGGCCGGCCGTCTCGGCCCCCGGCTGTCGGATATGGTTCTGACCGCCGCGGCCGAGAAAGGGGTGAAGATCCGCGTCTCCACCGGCGGTGTGGAACTCGGACCTACCGACCGCGGGGTCGATCGGGTGCAGTCGGCGGACGGGTCCGTGCTCGCCGAAGCAGATGTGGTCGTCACGGCGGTCGGCGACGTCCCGAATACCGAGTGGCTACGCGGCAGCGGTATCGCCCTGAGTGGTGGCGTAGTTGTCGACAGCGATTGCCGGGTTGCTCCCGGCATTGTCGCGGCCGGCGATGTCACAAGCACTTCGAGCGGCGGCGGCCGGCACACTCGCAGTCCGCACTGGTGGAATGCGTCCGCACAGGCCACGATCGCGGCTGCCACACTACTCGGCCGCGAGCCTGAAGCCCGGCTCGGCGCTGCGGCTCCGTTCTTCTGGACCGAGGTCTTCGGGCTCCGCATCCGACTTGCCGGGCAGCTGCCTCCGTGCGGTGAGCCCATGGTGATCGACGGATCGTTCGAGGATCGTCGGGTCCTGCTGGCCTGGCCACCGGCCGATGGAAACGTGGGCTTCGGTACCGCCGCCGCGGTGAATTTTCCGATATCAGCGCCGAAACTCACCAGACTGGCCCGGAATCCGGACGCTCGAAGAGATGCACAGTGAACGCGCCTACAGATACGATTCCACACTTTGATGTCGATCTCTTCTCCGAAGAGGTCATGGCCGCGCCGTATTCCGAGTTTCGCGCACTTCGTGACGCGGGGCCGGTGGTTTACCTGGATCGACACGATGTATTCGCGGTTGCCCGCTATCGAGAAGTTCGTCACGTGCTCGGTGAGTGGGAAGCGTTCTCCTCTGTGGACATCTCGTTGAACAAGCCGTTCAACGATTACATCGGTGAAGGAATCATCCGGGCGGATCCACCGGTGCATGACGCGCTGCGGAGCGTCCTGTCTTCTCGCCTGGCGCCGGGAGGGGTCCGGAATCTGGAACCAGAAATCAACCGGCGCGCCGAAGAAATTGTCGATCGCCTGCTCACTCGGGGCTCGTTCGACGCGGTGGCCGATCTTGCGCGCCGTTTCCCTGTCGAGATCGTCGGTGACTTGATCGGGTTGCCGAAGTCCGGGCGGGAACCGCTGCTCGAGTTGATCGACGCGAACTTCAATTGCTTCGGCCCGGAAAACGACCGGACTCTCGCCGCGGTCCCGAGGCTGGCGGAATTGGCCGAGTACGTGATGGTCAGCGCCAACCGGGACGTTCTGGCGGAAGGGAGTATGGGAAGGGCCGTGTACGACGCTGTCGATGCTGGCCGAATTCCGGCCGAGGTCGCACCGTGGCTGGTGATGACCTACGTCACCGCGGGGATGGACACCACCGTGCATGCACTCGGTCACCTGGTCTGGCTGCTGGCTGAGCACCCGGATCAGTGGAATGTGCTGCGGAGCAGCCCTTCTCTCGTTCCGCAGGCCTTTCGAGAGGTCCTTCGTTATGAATCGCCGGTCCAGGTCTTCGGGCGCACCGCGCGCGTCGATTGGGTGGCCGAGGACGTCACGGTACCTGCCGGCGCCCGCTTGGCTGTGCTTTACGGCTCCGGAAATCGAGACGAGCGCAAGTGGTCGGATGCCGACCGCTTCGACGTCCAGCGCAGCAATATCGACCATCTCGCCTTCGGCTATGGCCTGCACGGGTGCGCCGGTCAGGCTCTCGCGGTTCTCGAAGGCGAGGCAATCCTCCGCGCGCTGCTTGCCAAGGTCGCACGCATCGAGGCCGGGACACCGGTCCGCCACTTCAACAACGTTCTGCGCGGCCTGGAGTCGTTGCCGGTCACTGTGACCGCCAGCTGACATCTCCCGGCGGTCCAGGTACTCGATCCCGAGTTTTCTCGGGTGAATGGAAAGGAACGACATGGCAACTCCCGTGGACTCGGATGAATTTTTCAATCCGCTGAATCCCGCGCATATCCCTGATCCCGATGACTTCATGCAGGCATCCAGAAGGGGATGCCCCGTCGGTAGGGTCAGCGATATTCTCTACACCGCGAACACCGACGATCTTGTCCGAGCAGTATTCGATGACACCGAACACTTTTCGAGCCGCGGTAACTTCACGGTGGGCGCCGAGGACGTGCAGACTCCCATCACCCTCATAACCCAGGCGGATGAACCGGAACACGGGATACTGCGAACCAGATTGCTGAAGAACTTGGCGCCGGCGCGTCTGCGGAAGCTCACGCCCGAGGTCGAAAGTATCGTCCGCAACGCAGTCGAGGCGCTTCCTGACTCCGGTCGCGTCGATGTGTACGCGGACTATGCGCACTTCATTCCCGCTGCGGTTCTCTATGCGCTGATCGGGATCCCGAAGCCTGCGTGGCGCGAAGTCCAGGGCTGGGCCGACGTCATCGTCAGTGTTGTACCGGAACCGACGGACGGCTTGCCCGAGTTCGCCTCGCTGATGGGGTTCCTGGCGCAACTGGTCGAACAGCGGCGGTCCCACCCCGAAGATCGTCATGAGGATGTGCTGGACAACCTCTGCTTCGAGGAAGCAGGCGAGGAGGAATTGCCGACACTCCATGTCGTCTGTCATCTCTTCCAGCTCGTTGTGGCTGCGACCGACACAACTCGCGGGCTGATTGCCAACTGCCTCTATCGACTGCTCGAGAATCGCGATGAGTGGGCGGCGGTGGTGGCCGATCGGTCGTTGTTGCCGAATGCGATCGAGGAGTCACTGCGCCTGGACTCGCCTGCGCAATTCATGGTCCGGTCGGTGATCGAGGATGTCACCCTCGCCGAATGTCCGATTCCTGCGGGCAAGAAGCTCTATCTGAACATCCAATCGGCCAATCACGACGAGAAGCGGTGGGGTGACGATTCGCGAAGCTACCGAATCGATCGACCGGATTCCGCCGCGCACCTTGCGTTCGGAAGAGGAATCCACGCATGTATCGGGGCGCCGCTGGCGCGGATCGAGGCCCGATTGGCGATCGGCGCACTCATGGATGCCTATCCTGCGATGCGGCTGACGCCGGATGCTACGTGGGAGAAGTGCGGAGGAATTCTGACCAGGCGGATTAATGCGGTCCCCGTCTGGATCAATGGAGAGGAGATTTGATGAAGATCGAACTCGATCGAAACCGCTGTGAAGGTCACGCCATGTGCGAGGCTGCTGCCCCCTCATTCTTTTCAGTAGATGAGGAGGGTGATCTGACGGTCCTCGAGGAAAGGGTGTCGGAGTCGGACAAGGCTGCAGTGAATTCCGCTGTGCTCAGTTGCCCGGTTGCGGCCTTGAAGCTGTTGTCGGAGTAGGGCTTCGGCGGTACCGACGACTGTGATTCTGTCGCACATCCGTCACTGCGAAGTCTGCGGCTGCAAACTCTCGAGTCGCTGTGACAACCAACCGGAATCTAATAATTTCGATCAGAAAAGGAAAATTCCATGGTGAAACTACTTGAATTGGATAAGAGCACTACGTTCTTCCAACAGCTCGCCTCACAGGAGGAGGGTCCTATAGTCCTCGTCAACGTATTCCACGTCGAGCCGGACGACGAGGAGGAGTTCCTGCGGCTGTGGAAGGACGACGGTACCTTCATGATGAGTCATGGCTGTATTTCGGCGCAGCTGCACAAGGGTATAGACGGCAGCGGCAGCTACATCAATGTGGCGGTTTGGGAGAGCGTGCAGAACATCGCACGGGCGTTCCAGACCCCGGAGTTCCAGGAGATGATCGCCAAATACCCCGAATCCTGCACCGCGGCGCCGCACCTGTACAAGAAGATCGCCGTCCCCGGAATCTGTGTCGCCTGACCGCCCGGTGATCACGTGGAGAGGGCCGGTAGTGGACATCCGGCAACTGCTGCGTACATCGCCGATGACGCGATACCAGTGGGCCGTCGTGGCGATCTGCCTGTTCGCGGTCGCGGTCGATGGCTTCGATGTGTTCGCCATGGGGTTCGTTTTGCCGCGCCTCCCGCACGGCTTCGTCGATTCCGACCGAGCCAGGGGATTTCTGCTCAGCTGCGGCTTGGCCGGTATGGCGACCGGATCCTTTCTGCTGGCGCCGATCGCCGACCGGGTGGGTCGTCGCAGACTGGTCATCTGCGCGCTGACCGTCACTCTGGTGGGGGTGGTCGGGTCGGCGGCGGCCGGCGACGTGCAGGTACTGATCGCTGCGCGTGCGATCACCGGCTTCGGCATCGGCGGCCTCGTGCCGAGCCTGGTGGTTATCGTGCAGGAGTACTCCAGCGACCAGCGCCGCGGCCTGGTGACCGGCATCTACCTGACCGGAATGCCGTTGGGAGCACTCGTCGGTGGTGCGATCGGTGCATCGGTTGTCACGCTCTGCGGCGGTAGCTGGCGGGCGATCTTCGTCGTCGGTGTGGCATTGACCGGCTTGGCCTTGTCGGCCATCGTGATCTGGGTGCCGGAGTCGGTCGACTACCTGTATTCGGTCGGCACGAAAACCGCTCGCGCCCGAATCGTCGCCATCGCCACCAGACTCGGCATCGAGGCCGACCGTACCGGCGCTCACGGTGCACTCGCTGCCGCGCCACTGGATCCGCCGCCGGCCGGGCTGTTCGCCGCCGGCGCGTGGCGCACTACAGTCCTGCTATCGGTGACACAGGCGATGCTGATGGCGGCCTGGTATTTCCTCAACACCTGGACTCCGCAGCTGGTCAAGGTCAGCAGCGGCAGCACCGGGCAGGCCACGGCGGCCGGTTTGCTGCTCAGCCTCGGCGGCGTGATCGGATCGGTGTTGCTCGGTGCCGCCACGCTGCGGTACCGGCTCTCTGGCGTGCTGTGGACCACGGCGGTGGCGGCTGCGGTGATCATCGCTGGGTTCGCCGCGCTGTTCACCGTCCCCACCGTCGCGATTGTGTTAACCGCGGCGGTGGGGATGGCAGTCAACTGCGCAGTGACAGCGGTTGCCGTGGCAACGCCGATGGCGTATCCGGTGCGGTCCCGTTCAGCCGGGACCGGATGGGTGCTCGGTGTCGGGCGGCTGGGCTCGATCGTGGCCCCGATCCTGGTCGGATACCTGCTGGCGGTGTTCTCGCCGCAAAGCATCTACTTCCTGACCGCCCTGCCGGTCATGGTCGCTGCGGCGACCGGCCTGGCACTGCGGCCTGTCCTAGATGGCGCCGATCGGCGGGTCGGTCCGGCCTCGTCCCCCGTGGTGGGGCTGCAGCTAACCAGCTCTGAACGGAACTGCACAGCTCGTCCGCGATGACAGGGATTGCCGCAGCCCGGTGCGGCGCAAAGCAGTCCGCATCGAATTCGGTTGTTAATACAGATTGATTATGTCGCCGAGGTCCTGCGGGCCGGTGGGACCCCGCAACTCCGAGCAGTTCGCCGAACTGCTCGGAGTTGTGGTTGATGCGGTCCGCGATATCGCGTTATAACGAGGGCTCAGGAGCAGGTGCGCCAGCGTTGACGATTGGATGATCGGTTGGGGCGGCAGCAGCGCTCGCCGCCCGGCGCAATGCATGTTCCGCGGCATTGGCGGCGGTGGTCTGCTTGACTTGTCGACTCCAACCCCATCCGGCGGTGGGGAAGGGCTCGTTGCGGTACCCGCACTCCGAGCAGGCCCGAATTTCATCGGTGTTGCGCAGCTCGGCGAACCGCGCGGAGCCGACAGTGGTCGGAAACTGGCGAACTCCGATCTGCCGACTGTCCTCGGGCTTCGGCGGCGTGGAGTCGTAGTCGTGGCGCAGGATTTCGGCATGGCAGTTCGAGCAGCGCGCGATCATCGCCTCCGCCTGCGCACCGTCCTCGGCTTGATGCTGGGTGACCATGATGACGGCGAAAGCGTCCGGGTCGCGTTCGTCCGACAGTCGCGAATTGACGCCGTGCAGATTCCGCGTAGCAATGATCTGCGCCGGCGCGAGCGCTGAATTGTGCGAACCGTAGCAGACGACGACCTCGGAGACCGTGTTCCAGTGGAAGAACTGACCATACGATTCCTCGGGACCGCCGATCAGAACGCTGCCGCAGGGCACGATCGCTCCCGGGTGATCGTAGGGAAACAGCGGCATGAGCTGGGCGGCGCCTTTGGCCATTCGCTCGAACACGTTCGCTTTGAGGGGCTCGCGATCGGGATCGGGCGGCTGGATCTGCTTGGTGTCCGCCAGCTGGACCTGATCGACGACAGCCTGGTCCATACGTCCTCCTCTTGTCGGCGCCTGCCGGTGGTGTCACAATCGTAAACACTGTTCCTTATGGTGATACTTTAGGTTTTCGGTCGGAGGAGGACAAGAGTGAACCGTCGTCGCATGCTGCACGCGTTCCAAGCCGCGAGCGAGCTCGGGGACTATGCCGACGCTGCTGTACTGCCCGCCGACACCGATCCGCAGATCTACCTTTCGCGCAATCGGGTCGCTCAGCCGTTCCACCTGATCTGCCAGAAAGACGTGGTGCTCAGCCAGCTCTCCGGGGCCGTCGACGTGCATCTGCACGACAGCTCGGTCAACCGGTTCCGGATGGGCGTCGGCGACCATGTCTACATTCCCGCGGGCACACCACACCGGATCGTGCCCGTCGAGGAGGGTGTAACGATCCGCTACCAGGCCCTGCAGGCCGGTCGCCAGGGCGCGTCATGGTACTGCGCGAACTGCGGCAGCGAGTTGCGGCGCTACGAATGGGACCACGACAACGACGTTTCGGCGTTGGCCTACTACCAGCGAGCCTGCGCAAACTACAACGCCGACGTCACCGTACGCACCTGCGACGAATGTGGTTCCGTCGCCTCACAACTGGACCTCGCCTCGCTCGGCTGGGTTCAGGCCTGACAAGCGATCGAGGAACAGGCGGGCGGCTGCACGCCCGCCGCAACACCGTCCTGCAGCGGGTCGCCCGGGCCACCGAACTTTTCGGCTATTCGTTTTCCGTCTGCCGCCGAATTTCGAGTCACCCGACCAGCTTTCGCGCAAGCCGCGCTTGCAGCGTGCTCTGATCGACGTGTCCGCGATCGCATTCGGGCTGGTGCCCTACGGCACACCGGATGCCGCGAACCAATGGATCGCGCTGCTATCGACTCCGAACTGCACCAACCGCTTCCGGCCGCGCTGCACAGGAACAGGGCTGGGCCGACTGTCAGGCTGCCGTCAGCAAGCCGATCGGTGAACAGCTCTTCGGTCCCGTCCTCCACGGCGGCGGGTAGGAGAGTCGCTTGGGGCTGATTGCGGGGAGGACATGTTCGGTGAACAGCCGCAGCATTTTCCAGCCCCGTTGTCGGTGTGGATTACTGGTCGACGAACCTGAAACGCAATGCTAAAAGCTTGGAACCTAATGAGAAAAGTAGTCGCGTGATCGTAGTTACAGTGGCTGCTCTGATCATTCAGAATCCACCCGCGCGGTGCTCGTCGGCCACGGCAGTTTCACCGGTTCGCTGACGCACCAGCCTGATTCGGTCTCGCACCTGCACGTCGGCGTGCGAGTTCCACGAGGAGGTCCTGTGACCACCGTGCCCGAGCACGTCGACGTGCTGATCGTTGGTGCCGGCCTGTCCGGCATCGGCGCAGCACACCACATCCAGTCCGCCTTTCCCGAGCGGACCTACGCCATCGTCGAAGCGCGCGAAACCACTGGGGGGACATGGGATCTGTTCCGGTATCCCGGCCTGCGGTCCGACTCGGACATGTACACGCTCGGTTACCAGTTCCGGCCGTGGACACGTGCGAACGCCATCGCGGACGGGAAATCCATTCTGCGCTACATCCGTGACACCGCCGCCGAGTCCGGGATCGATAGGTATATCCATGTCGGGCACCGGGTGGTCCGCGCGGAATGGTCCAGCGAGAGCGCCCGCTGGACGGTGGCGGCGCGCCACGGCGCAGAAACGGTCACCGTGACCTGTGACTTCCTGTATGTCTGCTCCGGCTACTACCACTACGACGCCGGCCATACGCCGCAATTCCCCGGTATCGAGCGATTCGGCGGAACCGTGTGTCACCCGCAGGCGTGGCCGCAGGATCTCGACTACGCCGGTAAGAAGGTCGTCGTAATCGGCAGTGGCGCAACGGCTGTGAGTCTTGTCCCGGCCATGGCCGACCAAGCCGCGCATGTCACGATGCTGCAGCGCTCACCCACCTATATCCTCGCGCGGCCCCGCGAGGATTCGCTCGCGAGAACTCTGCAACGCGTGCTCGGATCTCGTCGTGCGTATTCCGTTGTGCGGTGGCGGAACATTCTGAAGAGCACGCTGCTCTATCAGATCGGCCAACGCCGCCCGGACTTCGTGAGGTCCGCGATCCGCAAGGCGACTATCCGCCAGCTTCCACCCGGCTACGATGTCGACACCCATTTCAGGCCGAGCTACCGGCCGTGGGACCAGCGCGTGTGCCTGGCTGCCGACGGAGATCTGTTCTCGACGATTCGAAGTGGGCGGGTATCGGTGGTCACCGATCACATCGAGGAGTTCACCGAGACCGGGCTGCGCCTGGAATCCGGCGCCGAACTCGAGGCGGACATCGTCGTGACGGCCACCGGATTACGGATGCTTGCCCTCGGTGGAATCCAGCTCGGCGTCGACGGCCACGACATCGAACTGCCGGAAACGATGTCGTACAAGGGAATGATGCTCAGCGGTGTCCCGAACTTCGCGTTTGCCTTCGGCGGCGTCAAGATCTCCTGGACTCTGGGTGCCGACCTGACCGCCGAATACGTCGTCCGGCTGCTGCGGTACCTGGACGTTCATGGCTATGAGCAATGCGTCCCGATCAACGACGACCCCACGCGAGCCACCCGGTCGATGCTCGATCTTCAGTCCGGATACGTGCAGCGTTCCGTGCATGAATTCCCCATGGCCGGTTCACGATTCCCGTGGAAGGTCCCCAGTTACGTGATCAACCTGTTCCGGTTGCGCAACGGCCGCATCGACGACGGCGTCCTGCGTTTCTCCCGCCGGTCCGGGACGCGCACGTCATCCCGCTCGCCACGGTTTGCCGGCAGCCGAGCACTGTCGTGAACTTCGCCGAAAACACTGAGGCTTATACGCACAATGAAAGGATTTGATCGTGATCAACGGCAACGGCGCCGGGGAGTTGGACTGGCGTGAGGAGCATGCCTACACCCAGGGAGTGCAGGCGTTTGTCTACGGGTTCCCCTGGATTCATCTATCGTCGCTGCGTTATCTGTGGACTAATGTGCCCAGAGACCCGGAGCGGTCACCGTATGCCGCGTTGAACCAGTTCTGGCATGCCCGCCAGCTCACCGACGCCTCCTATCGCGATGGCGGCTCACCGAACCAGGACGTGCTGTATTCGATCGCGTGGCTCGACGTGGGCAAGGAGCCGATCATCTTGACCCACCCTCACATGGGGGACCGGTACTTCGCCTTTCTGATGGCCGGCATGGATTCCGACAACTTCGCCTACGTCGGAACGCGCACAACCGGCTCAGCCGCCGGATCGTTCGCGATCATCGGGCCCGGCTGGGACGGGACGTTACCCGCGGATGTCCATGCGTTGCCCGCCTCGCGCACCCCGGCCGTGCTGATAATGGGCAGGACCCTCATCGACGGGCCGGCGGATCTGCCCACCGTGACAACGCTGCAGGACCAGTACCGTCTTACCCCACTGAGCCGCTGGGGTAGTGACGAGCCGGCACCGGAGGACCGAAACGTGTGGCCGCCGTTTGCCGACGACGGGGATCCGTTGGCCCCGTGGAAGACGATGAACAAGGCGATGGCCGAGAATCCCCCCGGCCGCCACAGCGACCTCGTCGATTCCTGGGCAGAAATAGGGCTGGGTCCCGGACTGGACGTCGACGCTCTGGACGACGCCACGAAAAGGGGACTCGCCCGCGCGGCGGTGCGTGGCCGTGAGTTGATCGGCGTGGCGATGGGTGGGCGGGGGATAGTTCGTAACGGCTGGATCTCCCCACCCGCGAACATCGGGCGTTCGGGAGACAGCGGCGACTTCCTGACCCGTGCCGCCGTGCAGTGTCTGGGAGCGATCGTCGCCGACGATCCCGACGAGGCCATCATTGCCCTCACCTTCGTCGACTCGGCCGGCGACGCTCTGACCGGCGACAAGGCGTACGAGATCCGATTCGGGGCCGGTATACAACTTCTCGGGCGGGCGTTCTGGTCACTGACGCTCTACGGCCTGGATACGAACTTCGTCGACAACCCGATCAATCGGTACGCCATCGGTGACCGCACACCAGACCTCACCTACGACGAGCACGGTGGCTTGACCCTCGAGATTCGGAGCACTCCGCCGGCCACCGGCGAATCCAACTGGCTGCCCTGCCCGCAGACCGGACCCTACTTCCTGGTTCTGCGCCTTATTCTGCCCAGCGATGAAGCCATCGACGGATCATGGTCCCCCCCACCCGTGCAGGGCGTGACATAGCGGCGGGACAGCGTCGATTGCTCGTCAGGCCGGGTCGGCAGGTGGTCGTGCGCGCCAGTCTCGGGGGGAGGTGTCGTGCCAGCGCCGGAAGGCGCGAGTGAGGTTGCCTTGGTTGCGGTAGCCGAGCGCTGCGGCGACCTCGGCGATGGGGAGGTCGGTATAGGTGAGCATTTGCTCGGCCAATCGACGCCGGGTGTCGTCCACCAGCGCCTCGAACGTCGTATCGTGCCGGGCGAGACGGCGGTGCAGCGTGAGTCGATGCACGGCGAAGAGCGCGGCCACTCGCTCGATAGTGCATTCTCCGGTGGGCAGCAGGCTTTCGATGGCATCGCGGACCTGACGCACCAGGTCGGGCTGTTCGGCGCCTTGCAATTCGATGAGTTCCTGCCGCAGGAAGTTCTCCAGTCGCCGGTCGGACCCGGCCCGCTTCTCGTCGAGCAGTTGCTCGGGAAAGAACACCTTGTGCTGGGGCTGGTCGAACAGCACGGGCGCGCGGAAGAATCGCCGGTACAGCGCGGCGGATTCGGGCTCCCGATGGGAGATCCGCACCGCGGTCGGGCGCCACGACCGTCCCAGGACCATCTCCAGAATCTTGACGACGGCAGTGAGATAGGACGTGAGGATCTGGTCGCGGCCCGGGAACACGCCGTCGATCGTGATGGAAAGACTCACGTAGCCCTGTTCGTACGACAACGCGCTGTCGACCGCGCGATGCCAGATCGGACCGAATCGAACGAGCGCCTCGATCGCCTCGCGCACCGTCGGCGTGTTGAGGATGAGAAATCGAAGCGGCCCGGTGTTGTCGAGGAAGCCTCGCTGGCCGAGCAACAGGCCCAGGTGGTCGCATTGTGTCGCGGCCACGGCGTCCGCAACGATGCGGCCGTGCGAGGTGATCGGGATCCCCGGCCGCTTCGGGTCGGCCAACAGTCGCGCCGTCACACCGTGTGATTCCAGCAACTCCCACGGGTCCTGGCCGAAATCGCGCATGATCTCGGGAAGCGGCGACAGCGCGCCGACCGGGATGGACTTCTGCCCAAGGTCATCGGACCGAAACCCCATTGATGATCACCTCACGTTACTAAATGCTAAAACCGAGCGACGAAAAGAATAACAACCACACACGATCGTCGTTACGGTGACTGCACATCGATCGGTGCGGCAGCTGCCCCCGGAACTCCCGAGTTCGAGTCATATCTGGACAGCACCCGCTGCAACTATTGACAAGGATCAAATTGACTATCGACAATACGCCGAGCCTCGCTGATGAACTGGCCGGAAAGATTGATGTTCCGCCGACTTCGAGCGGTGTCCTGGACACTAAACTGGTAGAGCTCATCCGGTTTGCGATCGACGTATCGGCCACTCACCTGTACACGCCCGGAATTCGCCGCCACATCCGCCGCGCGCTCGAACTCGGTGCGACTCGCGATGAACTCCTCGAAGTCATCGAGCTGTCCTCGGTGATCGGCATCAACGCCTGCGCCACCAGCACTCCGATATTGGCGGATGAACTGGACCGGAAAGGAAAGCGCGGCGAACCCGCAACGCCCGCGCATCCGACGCCAACATGTGACCGGCTTCGCGATCGAGGTGAATTCAATCCGCGGTGGGAGAGTATGTACGAATTGGTCCCCGACTTGCTGGAGACCTTTCTCGAAATCAAGGTTGCGCTCTCGCGCGATGGCGTGCTGCCCGCACTGTGGATCGAGCTGCTGAGCGTGGCCGGTAACGCGGCGCTGACCCACATGTACGAGCCCGGTACCCGCCGGCATATTCAGGCCGCACTCGAGCTCGGCGCCACCCGTGAACAGGTCCTCGAGGTCCTCACGATCGTCGCCCAGCAGGGCAACGAAGTGTACGAGTCAGCACTGCCGATTCTGGACGACGAATCCGAAAATTTGCGTGGCCACTGAACGCCTGATCAGCCGATTCATCCGTTTGATCGCCTGTTGGAGGTTCGCCGTGGCTGTCACGTATTCGGAAATATCTGTTAATCGTCGGCAGTTGGTGCGTCGGTGACCGGGTTGGGACCCGCATTGCTCATCGGCATGGCGGTACTCGGGTTCGTCGCCGGTGTGGGGGTCACCGCCCTTGGTCCCGGCGGCGTATTGGTCACCATCGGTCTCTTCGCCTTCACAAACCTGTCTCCGGCACAGATCGCCGGTACCGCGATGGTCACCAATATCACTACCGGCGTACTGGCTGCCGCTGCCTACACCCGTTCCGGGCAGCTCCGCGACCGGAGTACCCGTCGAACCGCCCTGATCCTCGCCGCCACCGCCGTCATAGGCGCCCCACTCGGCGTCGTGATCAACAAGGGAGTATCCAGTCAGGCATTCGGCATTCTGCTCGGTGCGTTCGTCGCCGCCGTCGCCGCACTCGTGTGGTACCGCGACCGCCATTCCCCGGTCGATACCTCACACCGGCACCCCAGTCCGATCACGGTCGTGGCCCTCGGATTCGGCGTCGCGACCGCCAGCGGGCTGGTTGGCGTCGGCGGCCCCGTTCTCGCCGTGCCCTTGCTGATCGCGCTCGATGTGCCCGTGCTGTCGGCAATCGCCGCTGCTCAAGTGCAGTCCGTAGCCATCGCTGGCATCGGCACCCTCGGCTACTTCGCCGTCGGCGTCATCGACTGGCGATTGGCCGCAGTAATCGCCATCCCCGAACTTGCCGGAGCACTTCTGGGCTGGATTGTCGCACGCGCATTGCCCATCCGCACACTGAAATACACTCTGGTCGTCAGCCTGCTCGGGCTCGCCCCTTATCTCATCTTTCACGGCTAGCGTTGCGTGAGAGGTTCGGTGGCGGTGCAGGCCGCGGTCCTGGCGGCCCGCTCCCGGTGACGGGCCGTGCGTCCGGCGCTCGATGTCGTCATCCCGGCGTGCCTTTGGCCGGGATCCATAGTTGACCTGTTACGTGCCAGGTGGATTCCCGCCAAAAGCACGCGGGAATGACAGGTTTGGGTACGCGGGTGGCGGTACCTGGAGCGGCTGAACGGGGCGGAGCCGCGAGTCCTAACCAGGCCCCTCGCCTTGTGTTGTGTTGTGGGTATGGATGAGTCGCAACGCGCTGTGGCGATCTCTGGAGTCGATCGCGTCGACGAGGTCGATATGTAACTGGTATCGCTGACGAATGTAGTCCCACAACGGTTCTTCGCCGGTCGGCTCAACCGACACGGTATGGGACTCGATCAGGTCGAGCAGACTCAAATAGATCGACTTCAAGATTGCATTGGGGCTGACCCGGGCGATCGTGGCGTGCAGCTTCCAATTGGAATGGACGAAGTCCGTGGCATCGGTCTGGTCGATCGCCCGCTGCATCGCCGCCAAGTCTGCACGCATTCGCGCGATGTCGGTTGCGGATCCGTGCGCCAGCGCATCCTCGATCAACAGCGGATCGAGCGCGTCTCGGATGCGAACCGCGTCCGCGACGTCGCCTTCAGCGGCGTCGAGCGAGAGTATCGAGTTACCCAGACGAGCGATCGGCGTCGGAGACGCCACGAACAGTCCCCCACCGGGCCCGGGTCTGACCGAGATCACGCCACGCGATTGCAGGATGCGAAGCGCTTCGTTGAACGTGCCCTTGGCAACTCCGCACCACTCCTGCAGTTCCCCCTTGGTACCCAACCTGGCCCCGGGCGCCGCGCGCTCAGCGAGATGCGTGATCGCCTGCACCGCGTGTTCGGTTCGACTCAACGCTGCGTCCACGGTCGTGTACCGAGCTGGCTCGATCATCGCCGGCGTCCCCGGTCTCGTGTTGGAGCTACTCGATCTTCGAGCGCAGTCACTCGCCCATGCCAGCCTCTCCGCCCTACCAGGCATAGTACCGATCCAGACATGATCAATACGTATCGATCATGCCACTTTCTTCATGTGAGAGCTACCTCGCGACATTTGCCACTATTGAATATGCTCAATTGGCTGTTGTCGCAGACCGGCGCCAGCGCCGCGACAGCTATGCATGTACTCCCTGGAGCTGATGCAGAACCAATGTTGAATGACATGTACGACGTAGTGCAGGTCGGATACGGACCCGTAGGGCAGACGGCCGCCGCCCTGCTCGGCAAGGCCGGGCACCGCGTTGCGGTGTTCGAGCGCTGGCCGGAGCTGTTCGGAAACGCGCGCTGGACGCATCGACCACGAGATCACGCGGACCTTCCAATCGGTAGGTGCAGCGGCAGAAGTCGAAGACGACGCTGCGCGGGCCTCGAACGATCCGATACCTGCTGCGCAGTAGGCAGCGCAACGTCGGACGGCTTCGGCATATGTGGTGGATTCATCATGCACGACGATCCGGACGCCGTGACGCTTACGCAGGCTCGCCAGCAGTCTGTCGGAGGGTGCCGGGAGAGGGTGGTAATGATTCAATGATTCCGCGACGTCCTGTCGACGTTCTGTGGGTCCCCGGAGAATCGGCGATCACTAATATCGGCAGCCTGAATCCACTGGTCCACGCCGTGCCAAACAACTGCTGAGCTGCGGGTTTGCTCTATTTGCAGCGAATATCGACCAACTATCCGGACGACAGCGGGGTCGACTATTTGCGTATCGATCGCATCCTTGGATGCTACTGGCGACCGGCCGCTTTCGTCCGCCGAACCGCTGCGACCTGCGGGTTCGTTGTTGTTGGGGCATGTTGGCGGTTGTTGTTCGTTGTTGTTCGTGGACCTGTGACGTCCTGTGGACGTCCTGATACTGACGCGGTTCGGCCACGTCCTGTGCCGTTTCGGGGCTGTTCGGCTGGTGCTGGAACTGCGCTGGGCGGCCGGTTAGCGCGCGGCCGGATCGTCTGCCGCCTGCCACAAAATCTGTGGCAGCGAGTTCGGGGGGACCCATGAATGTCTTGGAATCTGCTACGTCGCTCTCGGTGGGTCGGTGCCGTGCGGGTGCCTGCCAGAAATACCTCGGTACCTATATATGCGCATTTGATTATCAGATGTCGAAATGGATCCGCAATCACCATTGTCGAGGACGTGGCGGGGTGGAGGTGGAAAAGCTTCGCTCGCATCGCCCCCGACCACGAGTCGATGGAGGTCTTGCTGTCGAGCTGTCCGGCCCGGCCTGTTTCGGGTCGGTGATGGCGACGCCAGGGCTGGGATGCTGTTTTTCGGGGTCGGTGATGTGCCGGGCTGATTGGGGTCCGCGTCCGGAGGTGGGTGCTCGAGTCCCGGCGTGGTCGCAGGCGCCCGGTAATGCGAACCGCGAAATCCTGGTCGCCGGGCCATCCCACATCGTGGAGGTCGGAGAGTCCGAGTCTGCCCTACCCACTCACAGACAACGCCGGAAAGACCATTAGAGGGACAGAGCCGAACTCACCGCGGGCTCGACGTCGCCGCGCTCACCGATGATCAACCCTTGAGCGGCACCCCTACTGGCGGTAGGGATTACCTCGGCGTGTCGCGTGTGTCGCGGTCCGCAGTGGGGTGAAACTCCCACTGCCAGTGAGTTCTACCGACATCACAGAGCTAATACCGTCGACGTCGTGATTGCGAATCCGCCTTTGGGCGATGTCGAGAACTACGCTTCTGGTCGGTATTCCCCGATGCATATGCGATTGCAGCGCTCCGGCGGCGACCGGATTGCAGTGGATCTGTTGGTCCTGCTGCTCCTGCTTGCAACGGTGAACGCGCCCTTACCGTGGGGGCGCGGACAGTGCGTGCAAGATCAGGGTGGTGATCTCGACGTAGGCGTCGGCGTCCGACAGTTGCAGGCGGTCGGCGAAGGTTCCGTCGAGCACGGCCTCGAGCAGCAAATTCACCGCCAGGCCCAGGAATTCCGCGTTCGCCGGCCGGAAGGATCCATCCGAGATGCCTTCGTCGATGAATTCGCGCAATCGGTCGGCCGAGGCGTGGGCGTTGCGGCGGTACAGATCGTCGGCGGGCTCGAAGGCTCGCATGTCGGTGTAGCAGGCCCGCGAGAGGGTCGCCATCTCGTCGCGAACTCCGTTGATATGGTTGATGATTCGTTCTCGCGGTGCGCCGGCCGCGCGGGCCTGCCGGTCGATCTTCTCGGCTCGGACGCGGAAGACGCGCTCGAACGTCTTGATGATCAGCTGTTCCCGGCTCGGCGCGACGCCGTACAGGGTGGACTTGGAGCATTGCAGCCGACCGGCGATCTCGTCGATCGTCAGGGCGGCGAAACCCTCGGCCAGGATGATGTTCTCCAGGCGTTGCAGGATCTCGTCGCGCCGCTCCTCGCTCATCCGGCGCACCGTGCCCGTCCGGCGTGGGCTGGTCCGCGTAGCTGGCATCGGTGATCCTTTGCTTCCGGCTGTCCTTGGCTCGAAATTCAGGTGCTCATCGTACAGAGACCCTTGACTGGGTACACATTTGGGTACTAAGTTACCGATACACGTACCCATCTGCTGAAGGATTCCTATGCCCGAGTCAACGGCGATCGAGCGGATACGCGCGGCCGGCAGCTTCTGCGAACTCTTTCAGGCCACCGCGGCGGCCCGCGCCGACCAGATCGCGTTGCGAACCTCGGACGGCGCGGTGTCGATCACCTGGCGCGAATACGCCCAGCGCGTCCGGCGCATCGGCGCGGGACTGGCGGTCCTCGGCGTCTCCCGCGGCGACATCGTCGCGCTCATGCTGACCAACCGGCCCGAATTCCACCTGGTCGACACCGCCGCCTATCACCTTGGCGCGACCCCGTTCTCGATCTACAACGCCAGCAGCGTCGAGCAGATCGGCTACCTGTTCGCCAACGCCGAGAACACCGTTGTCGTGTGCGAGGCGCAGTTCCTGCCGAAAGTGCTCGAGGCGCGTCGCGACGGCAAGGTCCAGCACGTCGTCTGCGTCGACGAAGACCGGGACGAAGCCGAGATCATGAGTCTGGCCGAATTGGAGTCGGCCGGACGCCCGGACTTCGATTTCGAGGCCGCGTGGCGCACGGTTTTCGCCATCCTCAAGTTCTCTGCCTTTCTCACCGCCGCGGAGGCCGGGTTGGGTCCACTCGACATGCTCGTGAACAACGCCGGCATCATGCCGACCGGATTGTTCTCTGACGAGGATTCCGCGATGACCGCGCGGATGGTGGACATCAACGTGAACGGCGTACTCACCGGTTCCCGCCTCGCCGTCGAGCGGTTCCGGCCGCGGGGCAGCGGGCACCTCGTCAACATCGCGTCGCTGGCCGGCGTGACGGTACTGCCGGGTCTGGCCACCTATTGCGGGACAAAGCGTTTCGTCATCGGGTTCACCGAAACGCTCGAGCGCGAGCTGCGCGCCGACGGCATCGCCGTCACGCTCGTCCTGCCCGGCGTGGTGCGCACCGAGCTGTCCGCCGGAACACGAATGCCGAAGTGGATGACGGGCATCTCGACCGTCGACCCCGTGCTCCGAGAGCGCTACCACCGGCGACTCACCGGCGGTGCGGCATGAGCGGGTCGGACACGGCACAGCACCCCTTCGGTACCGGCGAGATCGAGGTGCTGTCTCCGATCCACGGCACGGTACTTGCGAAGGTGCCGAACGAGCGGCCCGAGGCGGTGGCCGCGATCGTCCGGGAACTGCGTGAGCAGCAACGGGAATGGGAGGCGATCGGGTCCGCGGCCCGGGCCGGATGGCTGCGCGAGCTGCGCGACTGGCTGCTTGCGCAACAGGATCGGATCGCTGACGTACTGCAGTCCGAGTCGGGCAAGCCGCGCGCCGAGGCGGAGATCGAACTGCCGTTCGTGGCCGAGGCGATCAGCTATTTCGCCCGGCACGCAACGGAATTCCTCGCCGACGAACGCATCCGGCCGTCGGGACTGCTGAGCGCGCCGAAGCGGATGACGCGGATCCACCGTCCCTACCCCGTGGTGGGTGTGATCTCGCCGTGGAACTTCCCGATGCTGATTCCCGGCGCGGACGCCGTCACCGCCCTGCTCGCCGGCGCGGCGGTGCTGCTCAAGCCATCGGAGGTGACGCCGCTGACCGCGCTGGAATTGCAGCGAGGCTGGCGGGAGATCGGGGCGCCGGCGGTGTTCGCCGTGGTGACCGGCGACGGCGTGACCGGGTCCGCGGTGGTGGAGAACGTGGACTACGTCCAGTTCACCGGGTCCACCCGCACCGGGCAGGCCATCGCGCACCGATGCGTGGACCGGATGATCCCCTACAGCCTGGAACTCGGGGGCAAGGATCCGGCAATCGTGCTGGCCGACGCGGACCTCGATCGCGCGGTGCGCGGAATCGCCTGGGGCGCACTGCTCAACTCGGGCCAGGCGTGCGTCTCGATCGAGCGGGTCTACGTCGAAGCGCCGATCCACGACGAATTCGTCGCGCGTCTGGTGGACCAGGTCGCCGCGCTGCGCCAGGGCGACGACCGCGTGCACCACACCGTGGACCTCGGCGCCATGGCCACACCGGCCCAGCGCGCGATCGCGCAGCGTCATATCGATGAGGCGCTCGACGCCGGAGCCAGAGCGCTCACCGGTGGCGACGACGGCTACAACGGCGCCTTTCTCGCGCCGACCGTGCTCGTCGACGTCGACGACACGATGTCGTGCATGCGCGAGGAGACCTTCGGGCCGACCATTCCGATCGTCAAGGTCGCCGACGCCGACGAAGCCGTCCGGCGCGCGAATCAGTCGGGATACGGCTTGTCGGCGTCGGTATGGACCCGAGACCGGGCCCGCGGCGAGCGGATCGCCCGTGCGCTCGAGGTCGGCGCGGTCAACGTCGACGATGTGGTCGCCAATCTCTTCGAGATGGGGCTGCCGCACGGCGGATGGAAGCGGTCGGGATCCGGTGCGCGCCTGGGCGGAGCCGCGGGACTGCGCAAGTACACGCGTCAGCAGGCGATCACCGCACCACGCGTGCGCCCTCTGCCCTGGGAACCGCTGTGGTACCCGTACGGCCCGCGCAAAGCACGGGTCGTGCGCTGGTTGCTCGCCGTGGCGGCCACGGTCGGCAGCGCGTCGATGTGGCGGCTGCCCGCGCGCACCCGATGACGAAACATCAAGTCCCCGAACATCAATGAGCATCGAACAGAGACGAACCGTGAATCCTTTCAAGTGGTGGGCGCCCCAGGCCGCGTTCGCCGAGATCAACGACGCCGTCGTCCCGCACGGGTATCTCGGCTGGTCGGAGGAGATGCCGTTGCAAGCCATGCTGCGTGACGTCTCGGGCGCCCAGATCGGCGACGGCACACCGCACGTTTCGACGCGACGTCACTGGTGAAAGCGGATGCGTCGGCGAAGTGATTCCGCGGCAGGGGGCGAGTACGGACGCGTCGCACTCGCCTCGCGATTCCGCCGGTCGGCGGGGCTGCCGCCCGATCGGCCGTCGTCCGAGTGTGAGGGAGGCCCAATGTTCGTGGAAAGCCGTGCACCGGAGCATATTTCGGCCCGGAGGGCGCGCCGGGTGGCGGTGTTGATGTGGGCCGGATACTTGATCGTCGGCGTCGTGGTCGGCCTGCTGTGGGTGCTGCAGACCGGGCCGTTGTGGGAGCACGGCCTCCGGCTGGGGGCCGTGCTGCTGGTCGTCCCGACCGGTGCGCATCTGATCAGGCGGCGGTGGGAGGCCGGTCGGCCCGCCACCGCTCCCCGGATATCCCTGCTTCGGCTCGCGGCAGCGAAGGCCGTCCTCGTCGCGGCCGCGATGCTGGCGACCTGGCTGTTCGAGCCGACGCTGCCTGGGGTCCATGGGCTCGTCGGCCTCGCGCTCGCGCTTGCCATCGGGGTCGGCGGTCCGCTGCTGCACCGGCACCTGACCGTCCCACCGGCGGGTGCGGGATCCGTTCGACCGTGAAGGCGGCGCAGCCGGTCGCCGGTCGTTGCGAACCCGGTGTCGGTCCGCGGCATCGGCGCGGCGGTTGGTATGCTCGCTGATTGTCGCCGGATCACAAATCCGTTGACCGGGTGTGGGCCAGGCCGGGCAGCGTGGGCAGTATCGCCAGGGCGACCCGCAACTCCAGGGCGTCGTTGCCGACGCTGCGGCCGAGGAGTGCTTCGGCTTGGCGGACCCGGTACGCGACCGTGTTGGGGTGGACGGTGAGCCGTTCGGCGGCGCGGACGCGACTGCAGTTTTCGTCCAGATAGACCGCCAGGGTCACGGCCAGCCGGTAGGTGGACTCGTCGTCTGCGGCCAGTGCCCCCAGCGCCCTGGTCGCGAAGTCGAGCGCGTGCGCGCTGTCGGCGGTGGCGAGCGCCGCGACCGCGATGTCCCGGTATCGGGTCACGGTCTCGCCACGGCCGCGGGCCAGCGCGGCGACGCGGCGGGCGTGCGCCGCTTCCGAATGGGTGCGCCGGAACCCGTCCAGCCCATGGCCCGGCTCGCCGACGGCGACGGCGACGCCAGGTGGAACGTCCCGCGTGACTCGCGGCGATCGCAGCGCGTCGAGGTCGGCGTCGTCGAAAGCCACACGCCGGCTGCCCCAGCTCGCGACGGCGAGCGTGCCCATCGGCTGGACGAGGGTGGTTTCGGCCGCGACGAGACGCCCCACGGCGGCGACGGCCCCGGTGAGCGCGGGCAGGGCGTCGTCGCCCGGCCCGCTCTCCGCCCAGATGATCGCGCCGATATGGTGCCGGTTCACCTCGTACCGCAACTGTGTCGATGCGCGCAGGCTGTCTCGTTCGCGGCCGGTGAGGATTTCCTCGATCGCCGCCGACCGGGCCGACGCGGCGGTGTGCAGCCAAGCCTCGCGCTCCAGCTCGTAGATGCGTTCGACGCGGACCATCGCCGCATCCGCGTAGGCGAAGATCCATCCGGTGACCAGTTCGACGGCGGCGGACTGGGCGGCCGCATCCCGGGCGGTGGCGGCGATGCGGGCGAATATCCACTGCCACAGCAGCTCTTGAGCCAAGCGGTAGAACCGCATCATGTCCGCCAGCGCGATCTGACGCCGGACGCCGGACCGGACGATGGCCTGGATCGACGGCGGTAGTTCCAGCCCTCGTGGATCCGCGCCGAGTTCCATGATCTGCGCCAGCTGCCGCAGGCCCGCTTCGGTGGCGACCAGCTGCTCGGCGACGGTCTGCGTGTCCGGGAACAGGTCGGGCAGTTCGGCTCGCGTCCGGGCGACGGTTCGCTGCGCCAGCTCCCCGGCCGCGGATCGTATGTCGGCCGCGATCGGCCGCAGCACCTCGCGCCACAACCGCTCGGCGTCGGGGCGCCCGGTCGGCAACCACTCGATGTTCATGACCGCGGAATCTACCCGTGTTTGTCGTGTGGCGACAATCCGGTGCGGAGACTTTGGCATCGGCACACGAGCGCTCCGGGCCGTGTCCCTCCTAGCTTGGGGCCATGTCCGTCCACCATGCTTCGAAACGGAGAGTCGATCAATGGCCTTGACCGAATACACCCCTGGCACAGCCTTTCCCGGCAAAGTCGGACATACTGTCGATGAATCCAGCCCCGCATGGCCGCGGCGGGTCCGGGCCGCCGCGGGCGCACCCAATGTCGTGGTCATCGTGTTCGATGACGTCGGCTATGGACAGCTCGGGTGCTACGGCAGCCCGATCGCCACACCCCGGCTCGATGAACTGGCGGCTGGTGGCCTGCTCTACAGCAATATGCACACCACCGCCCTGTGCTCGCCGTCGCGCTCGTGCATCATGACCGGACGCAACCACCACGCCAACGCCATGGCGTCGATCACCGAATTCGCCACCGGCTACCCCGGATACGACGGCAATATCCCGTTCTCCAACGGATTTCTCTCGGAAACCCTGCTGGCACACGGCTACAACACATACGCCGTCGGCAAATGGCATCTGACGCCCAGCGATCAGGAGTCGGCCGCCGGACCGTACGACCGCTGGCCCCTCGGGCGTGGCTTTGAACGCTTCTACGGGTTCATGGGCGGCGACACCAGCCAGTGGTATCCCGACCTGGTTTACGACAACCACCAGATCGAGCCGGATCGCTCCCCGGAAGAGGGCTATCACCTGACCGAGGACTTGGCGGACAAGGCGATTCAATTCATCGCCGACGCCAGGCAGGCGGCGCCGGAGAAACCGTTCTTTCTTTACTTCTGCCCCGCGGCCGCCCACGCTCCGCACCACGTGCCACGGGAATGGGCCGACCGATACCAGGGCCGCTTCGACGACGGCTGGGAGGCGTACCGGGAGACGGTGTTCGCCGAACAGCAGCGGCTGGGCATCATCCCGGCCGATGCCGAACTGTCACAGCGGGATCCCGACGTACCGGACTGGAACTCCCTCAGCCCCGACGCGCGCCGGCTGGCCGCCCGCATGATGGAGGTCTACGCCGGGTTCCTCACGCACACCGACCATCACATCGGCCGGGTGATCGACTTCCTGAGGGAGATCGGCGAATTCGAGAACACCATCATCGCGGTGGTCTCCGACAACGGCGCCAGCTCGGAAGGCGGCGTCACCGGCACCACCAATGAGGCGCAGTTCTTCAACAACGCGCAAGAGCCGGTGGAGGATAGCCTCGCGGATATCGACGACCTCGGCGGGCCCACCACCTTCAACCACTATCCGTGGGGCTGGACCTGGGCCGGCAACGCCCCGTTCCGGCGGTGGAAGCGTGAGACCTACCGCGGCGGCACCAGCGATCCGTTCCTCATCCACTGGCCGCGCGGTATCGAATCGCGCGGCGAGGTGCGAACCCAGTACGCGCACCTCATCGATATCGCGCCCACCGTTCTGGACCTGCTCGGCATCGAGCCGCCGGACACGATCAACGGCGTCGCGCAAACCCCGATGCACGGTGTCAGTTTCGCGCACACTCTCGACGACCCCGCGGCACCGGCCCGCCGTCGCACCCAGTATTTCGAGATGCTCGGACACCGCGCGATCGATCACGACGGCTGGCGGGCCGTATGCCCCTGGCCGGGCCCGTCGTTCGCCGAGTCCGAACGTCCCTTCGGCGCGCCGATCACCGCCCAGGACCTCGCCGAACTCGATGCCGGGCATTGGGAGCTCTACCACATTGCCGAGGACTTCACCGAGAACACCGATGTGGCTGCCCAATACCCCGAGAAGCTCGCCGAGCTGATCCGTCTGTGGTACGCGGAAGCCGGGAAATACCAGGTGTTCCCGGTCGACGGCAGGGGAGTGATCAGAATGCTGGACGAGCGGCCACAACTCACGGACAACCGCACCAGGTACACCTTGCGGCCCGGCACCCAGATGCTCCCGGCGGCACTGTCTCCCAGGCTTTTCAATCGGCGGCACCAGATCATCGCCGACGTCGATATTCCCGCCGCCGGAGCGGAAGGGGTGCTGCTGTGCGAAGGCGCCTACACCGGCGGCTGGTCGTTCTACCTGCAGCACGGCCGACTGCACTACGTGCACAATTACGTGCGCCGGTCCTGGTTCACCGTGTCCTCCGACGAGCCGATTCCCGCTGGGCGCCATCGCCTGGGATTCGAGTTCCAGCCCACCGGGCTGCCGGATTTCCTCGCGGGCAAGGGAGCACCCGGTCGGGCGTCGCTCTATCTCGACGGCCGTCTCATCGGTCACGCCGATTTCCCCGTCACCACACCGATCGTCTTCAATCCAGGCGGGCTGCACTGCGGTGCCAATCCAGGCTCGGCGGTGACCGTGGACTACGAGGCCCCGTTCCGGTTCACCGGAACCCTGCACACCGTGACGATCGACGTCTCCGGCACCTCGATCACCGACACGGAAGGCGAGATCCGCGCGGCCATGGCCCGCCAGTAGCGGGCCATGCGTCGAATGTATCGGGACGCGTTCACCGATCTCGGATTCGGATGCCCGGCGGCCGACCTCGGGTCGGCCCGCCGGGTCTTCGGAATGGGTCGAGGGGCACTGGTGAACGGCTCGAACTGTATTGGGGTGTAACGGAATTACATGCAAGGAGATTGGACAGGTGAGCAACGGATCCGGGTGAACGATGCCGTTGCCGCCGCGGTGACCCGCTGGGTGGGATCGATGCCCGCCGTGTACGCGGTGCTCGTCGTTTTCAGCGGGTACATGGCCCTGGCGACCTGGTGGGGTCCGCTGCATCGAGCCGACCCATACCCGTTCCCGTTTCTGTTGTTCCTGAACAACGCGGCGCAACTGGTGCTGTGCCTGATCATTCTGGTCGGCCAGCGCGTTCTGAGCGCCGACGCGGAGCGGCGCGCGGTGCAGACCTACGAGCACACCGAGGCGATCTTCCGGCAGGTCGCCGACCTACAGGCGCACTTGGACCGGCAGGATGAGGTGCTGTGGCGCAGCCTCAGCCTGCTGGAGTCGAACCGCCAGCCCCGGACCGAAAGACATCAGGTGCAGCATCCGCCCCGGGCTGCCGAGCGGGTGGTGACCCGCAACGATCGGATCGCGGCCTGGCTCACCACCAAATTGGGCAGCATCTGGGCGTTCTATTTGGCGGCGGGATCGCAGCTGCTGTGGATTCTGTTGCCGCAGGCCGGAATCCAGCGCTTCGATCGATACCCGTTCCTGTTCATGACCTTTCTGTCGACTCTCGCGCAACTGCTGTTCATGATCGTGATCACGGTCGGCCAGGACGTACTCGGCCGCGCTGGTGACCGCCGATCCGAACAGACCTTCCTCGACGCCGAGGCCGTGCTGCGCGAATGCCGGCGAATGGAACAGCGGCTCGCCGCGCAGGACCGCGTGATCGACAGCCTCTCCGGGTATGTCACCGGTCGAGCCGTCGAACGGCTCGCACATCCGTGCACGACACCGGTGACCGAGTCGCTCACCGGGTCCGTGTCCACGAGGCGCGGGACTGCTGCAAGGTCAGATGACAGGGTGGCCTGCCCATTCAGAAGTCCCCTCTGCGGGAAGCAATCCAGCCAGGGGTGCAGCCAACAGCCCTGTGAGGCGCCTTGTTCAGCGACGACCGACGTGGCATCAATCAGCCACATCCGTGCCGCGGTCGAATCCGAAGCGGAGAATCGTCGCGCCTGACCAGCCCTGAAAGTCACCGAGCTCGACCGCGCACAACCACGCGGGCCGTCACCACGCCTGCGTGGGGGGTTAGGGGTTCGAGTCCCATTAGCTCCACAAATCGACAAAGCTGCAGGTCAATGGCCTGCGGCTTTGCTGCATTCGTGTAGTAACCCGAACCATTCGCACGATGAACGGCGGCGGCGACTGGTAGGTGTAGGCGAGGTTGTGGCGGGTGGTCAGAGTGCTGGGATCGTCGTGGCCTAGGACCCGCTCTGCGTCGGCGAGGGTTCGCTCGTACACCGGGATCGCCTCTTCACACCCGTCCCGCCGACTCGTGTGCGCCGGCGGGACGGTCGCGGGCAGAGAAGCTGTCCCCGGATCGGTAGGTTTTGTGCATGTCGCCGAGTTCGAGGGGCGGCCGCGGCGGTTGTCTTAAGATGACCACCGGACTGGTGTACACGAACACGACCCACGCCCGCAAAAGTTCAGTTCCGGACCAATAAATATCCGCCTACCAGCGGATGTTTCCGCTTTCCGCACTGCCGTATATTTATACGGAACTCCTCAACCCGGAGAAAAGAATGCCAGCATTTTT
This sequence comes from Nocardia albiluteola, assembly GCF_018860155.1. GTDB lineage: Bacteria > Actinomycetota > Actinomycetes > Mycobacteriales > Mycobacteriaceae > Nocardia > Nocardia albiluteola. Next base: position 18,872 of record NZ_JAHKNI010000025.1, on the reverse strand, counting down.
GGCGCCCCGGAGAGTCCCATGCCACCTCCGCGTGTCCTCGGCAAAGGCGACGACCTCCGCGACCTCTTGATGATCGGCCGCCCAGGTCTCCGCGTAGCTCCGGATTGAACGGGTAGCGCACGACCGAATTGGCCGGGGCGGTAACGTATTTCGCTACGAGTTACGGCCCATCCGGGTTACACTTGGTCACACGATCAATCCTCTGGGGGAGGCGTTCCCGTGACGGACGTTCAAGTTGATTACATCGAAATGCATCTCTCCGCGCGGCAGCTGTCGGACTGGCACCAGGACAGTCACCAGATGTTCGATTCAGGCCACTCGGCGATCGAGGCCGCGACAGCGGCAGGGTGGGTGGGCGCATCTCGAAAAGCGATGGAACAGGCGCTGTCTCATCTCCGCGACAACGCTGCTGTCCTGACCGGTCGGTTGACGGGACTTTCCACACGACTGGAAGACGCAATCCGCACCTACCGAGGCACCGATAGCGGATCCGGCACCGCCATCGCTCGCATCGTCGCCAGCGGAGACCGGCCATTTCGGCTCTGAGTTCCTGCCACGCGCAGAGGAAGTCGACACATGTCCACAACCGATATCACCATAGCCGACATCGATCGCTGGAACCCTGACGACATCGATGCGGTATTCCACATTTGTACCCAGCAAGCGGCCCACTGCGATGGGCGGGTATCCGACCTGGGCTCGCTGTCGGCTTTCGACTCGTGGGGCGGTCCTGCGTCGATCGCAGCAGGACAGTCCGTAGGCAATACCCAGACGGACTTCGATTCACACGGCCAGTTGGTCGCCGGGATCGCCGCGGCGGTGAAATCCGCCGCCGCCGAGGTAGCGGCCGTGAAATCGCGGTTGGCCGGGCTGCGATCGGAGGCCCAGCAGGCCGGTTTCGCCATCGCCGGCGACGGGGCGGTAGTGCCGACCAGAGACGGCCCCTTCACAGTTGCCGAACAACAGGCTCGCACCCTACAGCTGAGCATTCTCCAACTCGACGTCCAGCAACTACTTGCCAGCGCACAAGCCGCCGACACCGACCTCGCCACCGCGATTAGCTGGAACACACCGATCGCCATCGCCAATCGCCTGGCGAACAACCGTCTCCACCCGATCAACCTCTCCCCGGATCTCATCGCCTACACCGAACAACAGGCCACCGCAGACGGAATCGATCCGGCGGTGTTGCTTGCGATCCTGTGGCAGGAGCAACAGTGGTACCAGGGCGACGACGGGCTGTTCGGTGCGGGTGAACAAGACTTCGGGCACATCTTCGATTGGATGCTGACACAGACGGTCGATCCGACCAAGTCCCTGGGAATCGCGCACATGAAATTGCCGACAGCCCGGATGCTGGCCGACCAATACGGGATCACGGTCGGTGACACACCGCTGTCCTCGCTGAACGACGCACAGCTGGCCAAGCTCATGGAAGAGGACAAGCAGGTCGACATCGCCTTGGCCGGAAAGTATCTCCAATATTTGCGGGACGAGCCGACACCCGGCGAACCGGCCCATTACGGCGCGAACACCAATGCGCAACAGTTCCTGCTCTACTCCGCGGATGACCGGCAGGTTCGCGACTACAACCAGAAATTCGGCGATGACATCGAGCCGCGGCAGGGCGCCATCCGGCCACGGCTGGCCAACTACGACCAGTTCAGCCAGTGGTACTCCGACACTCGCGCATGGGAGGCCCTTACCCCGGCACAACGTGCGCAGGCGCTGGGCCAGCTCGGGACGAAACAGTTACCGGACGTGGGCCCCTTACTCCATACCCCGTACCCGGAACCGAACGACATCAACCCGGTGAGAGGTCTGCCCTCGTCGTTACCCGCCCCGCCGCCGACGATACCTTGAGTCCACTGAGAATTCGAAACCACAGGTCACGCTCTCGATGCCGTCATGCGCGTACCTACCGGTTTGATTCGTAGTGTCGGCCTTTCGGCTGTCGGGTGGTTCGGGTTGATTGGCGTTAGGACCACAGATCGGCAAAGCCGCAGGTCAACGGCCTGCGGCTTTGTTGCATATGTGTAGTTATCCGAACCGTTCCGTGCTTCAGCGCGCATAGCCGAGGCATGTCGTGCACAAGCTTCTGGATGGGCTCGTGGCTGTCGTTGCTCGCTGTCGATGGCGGAAGTCGGCGGTGGCACAGCCAGCGCAGACGGATGCTGGCTGCGTCGTCGGGGCCGGTCGGTCAGGCCGTACACGCTGCACTCGTGCGCTTGCTATACCTGGAACGAGTGCGCGCTCATGCCGAGTTGAGTGTGGTCTACGCGGAGTCGATGTCGCGTTTGCGGCATTCTGACGTGGCCGCACTGTGGCTTGCTCCGGATCGTTAACGTCGTTGGTGTGACGAGTGGATTCGATCGGGCTCAGGCAGGGGCATTCGGTGCTGGCGCAGTTGAGTACGCGAAGTCGAGACCAACCTACCCGCTGGAAGCTGTGCGATGGCTTGTCCACCCCGAAGCGGAGGACGTACTCGATTTGGGAGCGGGGACAGGTCAACTGACCCGCGGATTGTCCGAATGCGGATTCGATGTGGTCGCGGTGGAACCGTCAGAGAACATGCGACGCGAGTTCGCGCGGTCGCTACCAGATATTCCGGTGTTGGCTGGGACCGCCGAACGGATCCCGCTTGAGGAGGATTCTGTCGATGCGATTGTTGTCGCGCAGGCGTGGCACTGGGTCGATGTAGACGCGGCGGCACCCGAGCTTCGACGTGTCCTGCGGAAAAACGGTCGACTCGGGCTGGTGTGGAATATCCGCGACGAGCGCGAACCCTGGGTGGCAGATCTGGGGCAGATAATGCACCAGGGTTCCGAACAGGACATGCACAGTGAAAACCCCTACGTCGGCTCGCTTTTCGCGCCGATCGAACGCCACGATGTTGAGTGGGTCTACCGCCTTCCCCGCGCACGACTACTTGAGTTGGTGGCCTCCCGCAGCTACATCATCACGCTCGAACCCGACGCCAAACAGCAGGTCCTGAATTCGGTCGGCGAGCTGTTGAACACACATCCTGCCTTGCGAGGTCACGCGGCAATCGACCTGCCGTTCGTGACCCGCTGCTCGCGGACTCGACTCGCGAGTTGAGGGGCAAGCCGCAATTCGAACGTACTCATTGCCGCTTATCGAGCGTTTTTCCGCTGGTTGCGACGGCAGCAGGACATCGCGATGGTTCAGCCGCCGACCAGTTGGCGCGTCGCGAACGTCGATCACCAACGATTCACCGAACCCGCAGGTCACATCTTGGACGTCACCTGCCGCGTGCCTACCGGCTTGATGCGCAGCGGGGGCCCTTCGGACGTCGGGTGGTTCGGGTTGATTAGCGTTAGGACCACAGATCGGCAAAGCCGCAGTTCAACGGCCTGCGGCTTTGTTGTATATGTGTAGTTACCCGAACCGTTTTCGTGCTTCAGCGCGCATAGCCGAGGCGTGTCGTGCACAAGCTTCTGGATGGGCTCGTGGCTGTCGATGCTCGCTGTCGATGGCGGACGATTACACGATGTCGTCGTGACCGGTTCGTGCTGTCCCACTCGCTTGTCCGGTTACGCCCCATCGATGCCGTGCGGCAATGCCGCTGATCGTCATCTACCAGTGTGCGGTGGCGCGACGGGTAGTTGCACCGTCACACAAAGCCCCCCAGCATCCCGGGGGGTGAGGGTGAGGGTGCCGTCGTGTGCTTGGGCGATGTTCTTGACGATGGCCAGGCCGAGGCCGACACCTGCATGATCACTGCGGATTCGTTCGGTGCCACGCTGAAACGGCTCGACAAGCGTGGAAACCAACCGGGGGGTGAGCTTCTCGCCCGTGTTTTCGACAGTGAGCACCACAGTCTTGGAGTGAGCGCTGGTCGTCACCCACACGGTGCCCTGTTCAGGCAGATTGTGGACGATCGCGTTGTGCACGAGGTTCGTTGTCATTTGCTGCAGGAGCGCGTGCGAGCCGATGGTGGGCGCCATCTCGGCGGAGGTCTCGATGGTGTGGCCGCGCTTTTCCGCGAGGGGGAGCAGCGCTTCGGTGGCTTCTTCCGCTGTGAGGGACAGGTCGACTTGTTCTCGGGTGAAGGACCGCTGGTCGGCACGGCTGAGCAGGAGCAATGCCTCGGTGAGTTCGATCGCTCGGGCGTTGACTGTGTGGAGGCGTTCGGCGAGCTCGTCACTGTCGCGGTTCGGATCGTTGCGGGCCACATCGAGGAGGGTCTGGGTGATCGCCAGCGGGGTCCGCAGTTCGTGGGAGGCGTTGGCGGCGAACCTCTGCTGTTCGGCGACATGTGCTTCCAGCCGTGCGAGCATGGCGTCGAAGCTGTCGGCGAGTTCGCGGAACTCATCTCTGCGGCCCGGTAGCCGGATTCGGTGGGAGAGCGATCCGTTCGCGGCCATGCGGGTGGCCTCTGTGAGGCGATGCAGCGGGGCGAGCATGCGGCCGGCGAGAATCCACCCGCCCAGCAGACCGAACACCAGCAGGAACGCCAGCACTACGGCTGCCGCTGGAACGAAGACGACTGGGCCGAAGTTGCTGCTTGGGTCGAAGACGCGCAGGAGATTGGAGAAGCTGGGAACGAGACTATCGGCTGAGGTACGCCCCCGCAGCAGGAACACCCACACAGCAGTGAGCAGCAAGACGCCTGCGAGCATGAGGAATCCGGCATAGCTGAGGGTGAGTTTGAGGCGAACGCTCAACCCGGGCGCCCTATCCACGATGCGCCCCCGCACGCCCGGCGCCGGATGCTGTGTCGATGCGGTACCCGACGCCGGCGACGGTGGCGATGATCCAGGGTTCGCCGAGGCGTTTGCGCAGTGCCGAGACCGTGATGCGCACGGCGTTGGTGAACGGGTCGGCGTTCTCGTCCCACGCCCGCTCCAGGAGCTCTTCGGCGCTGACGACACCGCCTTCGGCGGCGACGAGGACTTCGAGCACGGCGAACTGTTTCCGGGTGAGCGCGACGTAGCGGCCGGCGCGGTAAACCTCGCGGCGGAACGGATCCAGCCGCAGACCTGCGATCTCCCGCACGGGCGGTCTGTTGTGGCCCCGCCTGCGGTCGAGTGCTCTGAGCCTGAGCACGAGCTCTCGGAGTGCGAAGGGTTTCGTGAGATAGTCGTCGGCGCCGAGTTCGAACCCCGAGGCCTTGTCGTCGAGCCGGTCGGCGGCGGTGAGCATGAGGATGGGCATGCCGCTGCCGGAGGCGACGATGCGTTTGGCGATCTCGTCGCCGGAGGGCCCGGGAATGTCGCGGTCGAGGACGGCGATGTCGTAGGCGTTGTTGCTCAGCAGTTCCAAAGCGGTGTCGCCGTCACCGGCGATGTCGGCGGCGATCGCCTCCAGGCGTAGCCCGTCGCGGATGGCCTCTGCCATATAGGGCTCGTCCTCGACTACCAACACACGCATGCTCCGATGCTACGAACCGGCGCATATCGTCGGCATATCGAAAAACACATACGGGCCGACAACACCACGGCGCCTTGACTGGCAGCATGAGTCACCCAACCGCAGCACGAACGAGGTCCGCCAGGACTCACAGGACCACCGGCGTCGGCCTGGTCGCCGTCACCGCTGCGATCATCAAAACCCGCGTCCGTCGATCAGCATCGTCATGGGTGTCCTCGTTCCGCGAAGTCCTTCGCGGCGGCCACGGTGGCAGGGCTACCGAGGAGGACGGTGGCCTCCCCAGATCTACCGCAAGCCCTGGCACTACGAGCTGTGCTCCGAGGCGATCGCCCATGGTTGCCCTCCCATGTATCCCGACCCCGCGCACGATCCGAAGATGCAGCAGTGACCGACGCTCTCGGCGATCCGGTCCCGACCTCGGTAACTATCAGCCACTCACCGGGGAGACGCTGCGGCAGCGCCATATGCCACGTCGGTCCGTTACTGGTCGCTGACATAACGCATCTTGTTGAGCGAAAGGACTTCAGGTTGTCAGCAGTCGCAACCATCGCCGCCGATGACGCCGAGGAGGAGCCGGCTCGACCCGAGCCTGTGTGGTGGAGACCGCTCACCCGCATCGCGTTCCGGTTCTGCTTCCTGTACCTCGGCTTGTTCTGCTTATTGACTCCGCCGATCGTCTTCGTGCTGACCGGATGGTTCGGTCACTGGCTGGGCTACGGCGCGCAGTACTGGCATATCCGGAAATTGCAGCCCGCCCTGAACTGGGTGGGAGAGCACCTGTTCGGTACCACAGCACAGCTGTATCCGAACGGCGTCGGTGACCAGACCATCTTCTGGGTGCTGTTGTTCTGCATCCTGGCCGTCGCGGTGGCCGGGACAGTGGCGTGGTCGGTGCTGGACCGGCGTCGCACGCACTATCGCACGCTCGCAGGCTGGTATCTTCTCGTCATCCGGCTCTTGCTGGCCGGCCAGATGTTGAGCTTCGGCATCGCCAAGGCGATTCCGACGCAGATGCCGCAGCCGTCGCTGACCACGTTGCTGACCAAATACGGTGACCTCACGCCGATGGCTGTGCTGTGGTCGCAGGTAGGTATGTCCAGACCGTACGAGATGCTGCTCGGCGCCGCGGAAATCACTGCGGCGATCTTGCTGTTCATTCCGCGAACCGCGCTGCTCGGCGCGCTGCTGACCCTGATCGATACGCTGCAGATCATCGTGCTGAACATGACCTTCGATGTGCCGGAGAAGATTTCGTCCACGCACTTTCTGCTGATGTCATTGGTGCTGCTGGCGCCCGAGGCGCGACGGCTGATCCAAGTATTGCTGCTCAACCGCACCACTCGCCCTTCCGCCGTGCCGTATCCGTTCCACACCACGAGATCTCGCCGTATCGCGGCGCTGATGCAGGTCGCGCTCGGCATCTGGATTACGGTGGCGCTGGTGCACGGCGGCTGGCACGCCTGGCGTGGCAGCGGGCCCGATCGCCCCAAACCTCCCCTGTACGGCATCTGGTCGGTGTCGCAGTACACCCGCGACGGCCAGCCGGTGCGACCGCTGACCACCGACGAAACCCGTTGGAAAACAGTGGTATTCGACTATCTGGACGCGGTCACCTACCAACGGATGGACGACACCCTGGCAACCGTTCCCGCCGACCTGGATGCCACCGACCATCGGATCCGGCTGACCGCGGGGACACTGCAATCCGGATCGACGGCGAAGCCGGACCGCACTCGGAATCCGTTGGGCACACTCACCTTCCAACAACCCGCCCCCGACAAAGCCGTGCTGACCGGCGAACTGGACGGCCACCAGGTAACACTCGCACTCGACCGGATCGACCCGAACAACTTCCCGCAGCGAAGCACCCCGTTTCACTGGGTGCAGAACCGTCCGAATCTTTGATAATGCAGCCGCTGCTGAGTCCAGATCGCGCTCGCCACCAAAGCCTTCAGGACCCCCGATTCACGCCACCCGCACCCGAATCAGGCACCGCAGGAATGACAGCTAGCAGAATCGGAGGTCTACTTACATTTTCTCGTGCAATCGGGCGCTGATCTCGATCAATCCGAGCCGGCGAGCAGGTGGCGACGGTAGTCGGAGGCCGGTGCACCGAATTCCAGGCAGTTCTCATCGAGGGCGTTGCTGATCGTCACCCGGCCTTCGGCGAAGACGAAACTGACCGCGACCATGCCGTTGGCAACATCCCGACCGGCCCATTCAAGCAACTCCACCGCCTGGAGTTGCTTGCCTCCAAGAGCTGTCAACTCGGACTGGGTGCCGTGTCTCCAAGCCAAATGAAAGGTGTAGACCTCCGGGTCATCATCATCGCCGTTCGACCAGGTGGCCCGCCCGATGGGATCGACAGTGCCCCATGTGACCGACAGGTCGGCGAACTTCTGATGATTGATCTCCACCTGCTCGCCCTCAAAGTCCAACACAACCGGGCCGTCGGCGAACCACTCGTCGTCATCGCGATCCCAAACCAGCCAGACGTGGTCAAGGTAACGTCCGACCAGCGCATGAAGCCGATTACCGTGGGAAGCGGTGATCGCGCGGCGACCCTGGAGCCACTGCGGCTGGTAACCCTCGATGTCGAAATAGGACACCCGCTCACTATGCGGCACAGCACTGACGTTGTACATCCGATTTGCGCTAGACCAGCGGGAACCCCACCACTCCAACTTGAAGGTCACGATCTACGGCTGGAGTACACGACAGTTGTATTTCGTTGTGTCATCATCGTTTCCGCTGGTAGTGGAGTTTTCTGACATGTGCTTGGTGGTGTCGTCGCCAGCGGGCGGCGGCGAGGGCGTGGGTGAGTGTGCGGGCTGGGTGGTGCACTATCGCCAGGAGACGGCGGATGTCGGCGACTGTGATCGGGCCCAGCCCGCGTGGGCAAGCAGGGTGCGTACGAACCCGGCCGGCAGGTCACCGAAGGAGGCCACGGTGGCCCAGGCGAAGTCGTATTCGCGTTCGCCGCGGACTCCGGGACCGCACGAGATCCGATGCCACGCCCGGGCGGGGGCGCGGCCGATGAGGGTATCGACGCGGCGGCGGCCGTCGAGGTCGGGCACGGTTTGTTTGACCGGCACCTCGACCACGTAGGACAGGCGCCGAGCCTCGCAGAAGGCCCGGAACTTCCCATCCCGGCCGTAGGCGCAGGCCGCGGCTACCCACCCGGCGACAACACCTGCGTCCAGAGCGCGGGCGATCATCGCTTCGGCCAGTCGTGGTTTCGTGACAACCCCTTGACTGCAACGGTTTTCAGGAACCCCTGCTTCTATACAACGGTCCCGGTCGCTGATCCAGGACTCGGGCAGATAAAGTTCGCGATCGATCAACGCCCGGCCGGACCGCCCGGCGTAGGCGAGGAACACTCCGAGCTGACTGTTCTCCACCCGTCCCGCAGTGCCGGAGTGTTGCCGTTGCACCCCAACAGATTTCATGCCCTTCTTGCTGTCGTGCTAGTACTGCATCGGCACTCGCCGGGCCGATAGGCGGGCGGGTTCCTTCGGGAGCCGTTCCCCTTCACGAACACGCATCCGCCGTGATCGGTGCATCGGCGGTACCGGTCATGTCCGCCGTCTGCTGAGTCCGCTGGGCTCGGGCTGGATCGCGAGAATTCCGCTCGCCGGGATTTTTACCCAATCGATCACGCGCTATCGGGCACAAACGATGCCGCGCAAGGAGTTCGGGGGCCTGTCCGGTGGACGGGGGCGTGGCGCCTGGTTAACATTCGCGTATGGCGCTGGACGACCGATCAGTCGCATTCGTGGCGGTGTCGTCGCAGATGCCGGTGATTGTCGCGGGCCGGGCAGACCGGAGACGCACATGACGGGGTACCTGCTGCGTCGCCTGCTGCAATCGGGCATCGTCGTCGTCCTGGTTGCCGTCCTCACCTTCGTTCTACTGCAGCTGCTGCCGGGCGGACCGGCCCGCGCGATCCTGGGGCCCAAGGCAACCCGGCAGCAGATCGACACCTTCACCCGGCAGAACGGCTACGACAAGCCCCTTGTCGTGCAGTTCCTTCGCTGGGCGGGCAGGGTCCTGCACGGCGATCTCGGCTACTCCTACAAACTCAACCAGCCGGTCGTCGACGTCATCGCCCAGCATCTGCCGAAGACCCTTGTGCTCATGACGCTGTCCACAGCGGTGGCGGTGCTGCTGGCTGTGCCGATCGGGATCTACCAGGCGCGCAAACGAAATACCCTGGGCGACTACGCGGTGACCGGGCTGTCATTCGCGTTCTACGCCATGCCGAGCTTCTTCCTCGGCGAACTCCTGATCCTGTTGTTCGCCATCGAGCTGCATTGGTTCTCGCCGGTAGGGCCGAGCGGCGACACGCTCGGCGAGGTCTTCGGCCAGGTGTCCAGCCTGATCCTTCCGGTCGCGACGCTGGCATTGATCACCATCGCGTCGTTCAGCCGCTATGTGCGCTCGTCGGTCATGGAGAACCTCACCCAGGACTATGTGCGCACCGCACTCGCCGGCGGTGCGAGCGACGGCCGGGTGATGCTGCGGCACGTGCTGCGCAATTCGCTGATTCCCGTCGTCACCCTGCTGGGGCTTACGCTGCCCCAGCTGTTCGCCGGCGCGCTGATCACCGAGCAAGTGTTCAATTACCCCGGCATGGGCTTCGTCTTCGTACAGGGGGCGCAGGTGCACGACTATCCGATCCTGCTGGGCATCGGCCTGATGGTCGCCGTCGCGACCGTGGTCGGCTCGCTGCTCGCCGATATCGGCTATGCCGTGCTCGATCCGCAGGTGACGTACTGATGGCCGATCAGACCCTCCCGCCGCCCGCCGGATCGCACGAGCCCGCCGCCGCGGTACCCGCCGCCCGCTCCGGGTTCCGCATCACCCTGCGGGCCGTGCTGGAGAGCAGGCTCGCCCTGGTCGGGTTCGGGCTGGTCGTCTTCTTCCTGCTGTTCTGCTTCCTCGGCCCGGCGCTGTATCACACCGACCAGATCGGCACGGACCTCGCCGGAGCCAATCAGCCGCCGAGCGCCGTGCATCCGCTGGGCACCGACGACGTCGGCTACGACGAACTGGGCCGGCTGATGGCGGGCGGGCGGGCGTCGCTGGAGATCGGCGTCGCGGCGGCGATCATCGCCACCGCGTTCGGGACGATGTGGGGCGCGATCGCGGGCTTCGCCGGCGGTGTCGTCGACGCCGCGATGATGCGCGTGGTCGATACCTTGCTGGCGATTCCGACGCTGTTCCTGTTGCTGATTCTCTCGTCGATCTTCAGCGCGTCGGTCGGGCTGCTCATCGTCGTGGTGTCCTTCGGTGCCTGGCTGAGCCCGGCGCGCCTGGTGCGGGGCGAGACATTGTCCTTGCGCACAAGGGAATACGTGCAGGCGGTCACGATGATGGGCGGCAGCAACCGCCGGGCGGTGCTGCGGCACATCATGCCCAACGCGATCGGCACCATCGTGGTCAACGCGACCTTCCAGGTGGCCGACGCGATCCTGCTCGTCGCCGCGCTGAGCTACCTCGGCCTCGGCATCGCGCCCCCGCACGCCGATTGGGGCAACATGCTCTCCAACGCAACGGATTTCGTACAGAACGGCTACTGGTGGATGATCCTGCCGCCGGGCGTGGCGATCATGCTCGTCGTCATCGGGTTCAACTTTCTCGGTGATGCGTTACGGGATGCACTCGAAGTCCGGCTGCGGAGGCGACGATGACCGATGCCCCCGTGCTGCAGCTGGACGACCTGCACACCACGATCGATGTCCGCGACGGCGTCGTCCGCGCGGTGGACGGCGTGAGCCTGCACGTCGGCCGCGGCGAGTTGCTCGGCCTGGTCGGCGAATCCGGCTGCGGCAAGACGATGACCGCGCTGTCCATCCTGCGCCTGCTCCCCGAGGGCGGTCGGATCGCCTCGGGACGCATACTGCTCGGCGGCCAGGACATCGCGCAGATGTCCGAGCCCGAGCTCCGGCGGGTGCGTGGCGGCCGCATCGGAATGATCTTCCAGGATCCGCTGACCTCGCTGAATCCGGCCATCCGGATCGGGAGGCAGGTCGCCGAGCCGCTGGGGCTGCACTCGAACCTCACCGCCGCGGAGCGACGCGAGCGCGTGATCGAGATCCTGACGCTGGTCGGCCTGCCGCGCGCGGCCGAGCGGCTCGACGACTACCCGCATCAACTCTCCGGCGGAATGCGACAGCGCGTGATGATTGCCCGCGCGCTGGTCTGCGAGCCCGATCTGCTGATCGCGGACGAGCCGACTACGGCGCTCGACGTGACGATCCAGCACCAGATCCTCGAACTGATCGATGACCTGCGTACCCGGCTCGGCATGGCGGTCATCCTGGTCACGCACGATCTCGGCGTGGTCGCGGGGCGCGCCGACCGGGTCGCGGTGATGTACGCCGGCCGGATCGCCGAGTTCACCGATACGAGATCGCTGTTCGGCAACCCGCGCCATCCCTACACCGAGGCGCTCTTCCAAGCGCTGCCGGAGAATGCGGCGGACAGCGGCGACCCGCTCTACAGCATCCCCGGCCTGCCACCGGATCTGCTGAACCCGCCGAATGGGTGCCGGTTCGCGCAGCGATGCCGGTACGCGACCGATCGATGCCGCACCGAGGATCCGCCGCTGCGCGGGGACGTCGCGGGGCACGATTTCGCGTGCCTGCATCCCGTCGGAGTTGCGGGGAGCCGCATCGCCGTGCGCGATCGGACACCCGGCGCACCGGAGGCTGCGGCCGAATCGCCCGGCGGCCCGGCGGATTCCGCGGCGAGGCCGGGCGCCGGGCCGGGGCAGCCACTGCTCGAGGTCGAGGGCCTGGTCAAGGACTTCCCGGTGACCGCAGGCGCCGTGCTGCGGCGCAGGGTCGGCGCGGTATCCGCGATCGCCGACGTCAGCTTCACCGTCGCCGCGGGCGAGACGTTCGGTCTGGTCGGTGAGTCGGGGAGCGGTAAGACGACGGTCGGGCGCTGCATCGTGGGCCTCGAGGCGCCGACGAGCGGCAGCGTCCGGATCGGTGGGGCGGATCTGATGTCCTTGCGCGGCAAGGCATTACAGCGGCAACGTCAGGACACGCATCTGGTATTCCAGGATGCGTACGCGGCGCTGGACCCGCGGATGCGCGCCGGCGCGATCATCGCCGAGCCGATGGTGATCCACGGTGTGGGCACCCGCGCGCAACGGACGGCCCGGGTCCGGGACCTGCTCGCGGAGGTCGGCCTGCCCGCCGCTGCGGCACAGCGGTACCCGCACGAGTTCTCCGGCGGCCAGCGCCAGCGCATCGTACTGGCGCGGGCGCTGGCGCTCGAGCCCAAGCTGATCGTCGCCGACGAGCCGGTCTCCGCGCTCGATGTCTCCATCCAGGCGCAGATCCTCAATCTGATGATCGACCTGCGCCGGCGGCACGGCCTGACCTACGTGTTCATCTCGCACGACCTGTCCGTGGTGCGCTACCTGTCCACCCGGATCGGGGTGATGTACCTGGGCAAGCTGGTCGAGAGCGGCCCGGCCGCGGACGTTTACCGGAATCCGCGCCACCCGTACACCCGCGGATTGATCGATACCGTCCCGGTCGCCGACCCGTCGGCCGGTCGCGGCGGGGATGCCGTGATCACCGGCGAACTCCCCTCGGCGCGCACCCCGCCGTCGGGGTGCCGGTTCCGGACCAGATGCCCGCTGGCACAGGAGATTTGCGCGCACGAGGAGCCTCGGATGCGGACGTTCGGCACCGGCGGCCACCAGGCCGCGTGTCACTTCCCGCTGGATGAGAAGCACCCCACAAGGGAAGAAAGGTACGCAGGATGAGGATCACAAGACTGGCGAGCGCCGTGGGCGCGGCCCTGGTCGCGACGTCGATGTTGGCCGGATGCGGTTCGGGGAGCACGCATTCGGGCGGAACGCCACAGCAGGGCGGTACGGCCGTATTCGCCGAGGCGCCCGGCACGCAACCGAACTGGATCTTCCCGATGGTCGACGCGTCCCACAACAGCGGCTACGCCACCGGTGATCTGCAGCAGCTCATGTACCGCGAGCTGTACTGGTTCGGCGACAGCACGGGCAGCACGGGCGTTAACGAGACCAAAAGCCTTGCCGCACCACCGAAGTACAGCGATAACAACACCACCGTCACCATCGACCTGAAGCCGTACAAGTGGTCCAACGGCGAATCGGTGAACGCCGCGAGCGTGATGTTCTGGATGCACCTGCTGGCCGCGGAGAAGCAGAACTTCTACCAATACGTCGTCGGTCAGTTCCCCGATAACGTGACATCGGTGACCCAGACCGGTCCCCAGCAGGTCACCCTCAAGCTCAACGGTACCTATTCGCCGACCTGGTTCACCGGCCAGGAGCTCGCGCAGATCACCCCGTTGCCGATGGCGTGGGACAAGACCTCGGACTCGGCGGCGCCCGGCAGCGGCGGCTGCACCGCGGACCAGTCCAAGTGCGACGCTGTCTACCAATACCTCTACACCAAGAGCAAGGACCTCTCGACCTACGCCACCGACCCCCTCTGGCAGGTCGTCGACGGCCCCTGGCACCTGACGGGTTTCGACGCACAGGGCCACATCACCTACGATCCGAACCCGGCCTACAGCGGTCCGGACAAGCCGCATCTTGCGCATTACCGGATGGAGCCGTTCACCAGCACCGACGCCGAATTCAACACGCTGCGTTCGGGAAACAGCATTTCGGTCGGCTCGGTGCAGGTCACCGCCCTGCCCGCGAAGAAGGCCTCGCAGGAGTTGCCCGGCACGAATCCCTTGCAGGCCAACTACACCCTGGTGCCCGCGTACGGCTGGGGCTGGAGCACCTCGATGCTGAATATGGACAATCCTGTGTTCGGCGCCGCGTTCAAGCAGCTCTACCTCCGCCAGGCCCTCCAAATGACCCTGGACCAGGAGACCGATATCGACGCCGCGATGCGCGGCTACGGTGCGATGACTACCGGCCCGGTCCCGGTCAAACCGGAGAACTCGTACATCGCCGACGCCGAGCGTGGTTCCGGCCCTTACCCTTTCGATAAGGCCAAGGCGAAGGCGCTGCTCACCGGCCACGGCTGGACCGAACAGAACGGCGTGATGGTCTGCACCACCCCGGGCGTCTCGGACAATCAGTGCGGCGACGGCGTCGCGGCGGGGACGAAGCTGCAGTTCACCTTCGAATACTCCACCGGGAATCCCATCTACGGCCGGGTGGTGCAGCAGTGGAAGTCCGACGCGGCCGAGGCCGGCATCGTGTTCGACCTGAAGGGCCAGGAGTTCAACACGGTGATGGACGACGTCAGCAACTGCCACGGCTCCGGCCCGGCGTGCGACTGGCAGATCGGCTACTTCGGTTATCAGCAGTACAACGCGGTGCCTACCGGCGATCAGCTGCTGCTGCCGGGCTCGGGCCAGAATATCGGCAACTACGACGACCCGAAGCTCACCGAATTGATCAACGCCACAATGCATTCCGACGACAAGGACGCGATGGCCAAATACGAGGACTACGCGGTCAAGACGTTGCCCGGGCAGATCAATATGCCGCTGCGGACCTATATGGAGGTCGTGGCCAAGAATCTCGGCGGAGTGTCGTTCCCGGCTGTGCAGACCGCCCGGGCTCCCGAGGAGTGGTACTTCACCAAGTGACCGCTCTCACCGGCGGCTCGGCGCCAGCCGCCCGAACCAGAGCGATGCCGAGCGGAAATAGCGGCGGCCCCTAGACTAACACGGAGAATCGGGCATTGAGACCCGCCGTCGTCACAGCTTGCGCGCGACGGCCCGGCACATCGCCAGGAGGTTCCGCGGGGTGAACCGGAACCAGAACGCCACATAGCTGCCGTTGGTGCGGAACTCCGGATTCGCGGCGATATACGCTCGCGCGCCGGGCTTTTCGAAGAACGAGTCCGGGTACCGGCGCAGCGTCTCCTCGGTGGTGAAGATGTCGACGAAGAACAGGCCTGACTCGGGGCGGAACACGAAGTCGCTGCGCCGCGCCCAGGCGATCACCGCCTCCCGGAGCGCTCGCGGTTCCCCCGTCCCGCCGAACATGGTGTATTCGGCGAGCGATCCGGTCAGCGACACGAAGCCGAAGATGCTCGCCAGCGAGACGCGGTAGTGGCGGGTCAGCGGGTGGCGAAGCTTGGTCCGGAGAAAGAATTCCAGCCCGGCCAGCAGATGCAGCCCGCGATTGCGGAATTCGGGGAGCATCCGCAGCTTGCCGCCGGCGATGATATGGCTGCGCGGCAGGTCGATCGGCACCGTGGTCCAGAACTGGAAACCCACGATCTCGCCAGTGTCGGCCCGCCGGAAAACGTTGACGAGCGTGCAGGTTTCGGCGTGCGCGGCGAAATGCTCCAAATCCTCGGCGGCGAGTTGGTTTGCCAGCCGGTGCAGCTCGTGCAGGCGTTCGGCGGTCAGGTCCGCACACCGGACGGTCTCCATCCGAACCCCGGGATCGCGGCTCGACAGGCGAAGAAGAGGTTCCAGCACTCCACCGAGGGTATACGGGACCGGCTGCGGCGGTATGGCTTACATATCCTCGGCCGTCTCGCCGACCTCCTCGTCCGCCGCGGCCTTGCGAATCATGTTGGCGGAGCTGTCCTCACGCGCGACACGGGTTCGCCGGTTCCCTACCGGGAAGGTGCTTGTGCGCGCGGTGGTGGCGACCATCCACCGTGCGGGAAATAGGCATGCCGGATGCCCGTATCCCGACCGTGAAAGGATTCGACGATGAATTCACGCGTACCGAGTAAATGGGAAGAGATCACCGCCGCCGATCCGACGCATTCGGCGCGGTACGCGGAGCGGTTCCGGAATCTGGCGGCCGAGGGGAAGGACATCTTCGGCGAGGCGCGGATGGTCGACGCCATGCTCGGGCGGGGCGGGCGGGTGCTGGACGCCGGATGCGGGGCCGGGCGGTCGGGCGGATATCTGCACCGGGCCGGGCACGAGGTGGTCGGGGTGGACGTGGATCCCACGCTGATCGAGGCCGCCGAGGCCGACTACCCGGGGCCGCGCTGGCTCGTCGGCGACCTGGCCCGGCTGGATCTGCCGGCGCGGGGGATCGCCGCGGGGTTCGATGCGGTGCTGTGCGCGGGGAATGTGATGGGTTTCGTGGCCGAGTCCACGCGACGCGACGTGCTGGCCGGGTTGGCGCGGCACGTTTCGCCCGACGGCCGGGTGGTCGTCGGGTTCGGGAGCGGGCGTGGGTACGCGTTCGACGAATTCCTCGCCGATGCCGAGTCCGCGGGGCTGCGCGCGGACCTGCTGCTGTCGACCTGGGATCTGCGGCCGTTCACCGAGGAATCCGACTTTCTGGTCGCGGTGTTCTCCGTCGGAGCAGCCGAATAGGGCTTGGCCCCAACCGATCACGCCTATCTGCCCCAGCGACCGGCACCCGATTGGGGGCGACGCCGTCCGGTGGTAGGCGGGGCCCGCAGGACACCCGTTGCGTCGCGGCGGTATTCGGCGACGGCGGGCTGACCGTTCGCGGCCGTGGGGATCAGGACGATGTCGCCGGGGGTGGCGAAGGCGCGTTTGACGAGGAATCGGGTCACCGCGTCGCGGCCGGTGAACCACACCGGCACGGGCGGCATTTCGAGCCTGACATCGGCGGTCAGGAGTTCGGTGAGGGCCTTCAGGTCGGCGTTTTCGAATGCGCCGCGATAGCGATCGAGAAGCGCGCGGCGTTCGGCGTCGTCCGGTTCGGACGCGTCGTCGTTCTGGGCGACCTCGGCGAGATGGGCGCGGGCCCGCCGCAGGGCGCTGTTGACCGCGGCGGGCGTCGTCTCGAGCAGCTCGGCGACCTCGGCGGCGCTGAACTGGACGACGTCGCGCAGGATGAGCACCGCGCGCTGGCGGGCGGGCAGTTCCTGCATCGCCGTCATCACCGCCAGCCGCACGCTCTCCCTTGCGACCGTGGCGGTTTCGGGCGTAAAGGCGTCCGGCAGCGGCTGCAGCCACTCGTACGCGCCAAGCTCGCGATCCAGGATCGCCTCGGGGTCGGTCGAGCCCGCGCCCAGCCCGGCGGGCAGCACGCGCCGGGAGCGGTTCTCCAGCGCGCGCAGGCAGGCGGTGGTCGCGATGCGGTACAGCCCAGCATGCGGTAGCAGTGTGCGATCAGCTCGGCACGGAACGGCGCCCCCGCTCGATGAAATCCTCCTGGACCGGCACGGTGGTACTCCTGATCTGGACGTCGCGGGGGCCGGGTAGACCCCTCCGCAATACAGATCCCTCCGGAACTCCGAATTCATCGCTCGGTCCGTAATCGTCGCGCGGCAGCACCCGATCGGCCGAGACCCCACGCTCTGCGATGCCCGGCCATGCGGAACCGATGAATCGTGATGGTGCGACGTATCTGAATGAGTGTGGACCTGAAATCACTCGACGAAAGCGAGAAGGCCGTGAATGAATTGGGTAAGTCCGGCGACCTCGGCGGAACGACGGCCGTCGTGACCGGAGCCGGGCGCGGCTTCGGCCGCGGTATCGCCGGAGCGCTGGTGGGCGCCGGGGCGCACGTCATCGGCGTCGGACCGACCGGCGGGCACCTCGACGCGGTGCGCGACGAACTCGGCCCGAATTTCACCGCGGTGGTCGCCGACGCCGCCGATCCGCCGACGGCGAGCCTGCTCCTGCACGAGTACCGCCCGCGCGCGGTCGTGCTGTGCGCGGGCGCCGCCCCGTCGATGCGTCCCCTCCACGAGCACACCTGGGAGAGCTTCAGCGCCAACTGGAATATCGATGTGGCGCAGGCATTCTCGTGGACGGGCGAGATTCTGCGCAATCCGCTGGAGCCCGGCGGCTCGGTGATCGTGTTCTCCAGCGGCGCGGCCCTGCACGGGTCGGTGCTCAGCGGAGGCTATGCCGGGGCGAAGGCGACCGTCCGATTCATCGCACGATATGCCGCCGACGAGTCCGAACGCGCGGCGCTGGGCATCGAATTCGTCTCGGTGCTACCGCAGTTGACCCCCGCCACGGATCTAGGCGCGACGGCGGTGGCGGCCTACGCCGCCCGGGAGGGACTCGACGTCGAGACGTTCCTGCGGTCGCGCGGGCCCGCGCTCACCCCCGAGCAGGTCGGCAAGTCGGTGCTCGAACTCGTCACCACGGACCACGCCCATCACGCCTACACCCTCACCGCCGCGGGCATCGCCCCGCTGGCCTGATCATTCGAAGGATCGCAATGCACTGCCCGCCGCGCCAGCCCCCATAAGTACTGGCTCCGCGGGGCTGGCTATTCGAATTATCGAGCCGCACAATGGTTTCGGGTCGGACCAGTATGAGGATCATTCAGGAGGTTCACTATGATCGTTGGAAGCTCGGTCGCCGCCGGAATTTTTGCCGCGATCTTGGCGTCGTTGTCCGCGGGCTCATCGGTTCTGGTGCTCTAGTGCCGCGTCACGCAACGTTGGGTAGGTAATCCGGGCGGCGGATTTTCGAGCCGACGGCGAAGTCTCGGATCGGTCGGGCGTGCTGGTTGCGCCAGCGGACGTAGTCACCGATCGCCGCATCCT
>NZ_JAHKNI010000024.1 GCF_018860155.1 Nocardia albiluteola | reverse complement strand
GTACGAGCCCGGTGGCTTCTGGGTCCAGGCTGCATATCAACTCGAGATCGTCTGAGTGGCTTGGGTTTGCCGTCGGTGAACTGCTTCGACGCTCAGGGCGGATGACGATCCGATTGCCGTGCAACGGTTCTCATCGCCAGCGTCGGTCAGCCTGCAGAAGTGACTATCGACGGTGTCGTGGCCAGCGACCCGCCGCGTGCGGACCAGCGCGGGCCACGCCCGCGCCGACGCGGTGGCCGCTGGCCTACCTCGGCGGGCCTAGCAGGCGATCTCCGCCGGTGACGATGCTCGTTTGCACGCTGATCCAGCCGAATCGGCCCTGCACGAAGGACTTTGCGACCTGGACTCGGTCCAGGCGCCAGGGCTGGCGGCCGCCGTTCACGGAGTTCTGCAGTCCAGTGGACTGCTCGGCCGTGAGTCCCTCGCCGGCGAAGGTCGTGCCGGGCGCCGGACGTCGTCGGCCGCCCCACTCCGCTGCCGATGAACCGGGCACCGCACGAGAGCGTGTTCATCCTGGTGCACCGCGGCCAGCAGGAGGAGCCGCTACGACCGCGTCCCGCGCAGGCGAAGGGCAAGCTGCGTCCGGTTCCGGCAGCCGGTTATCGAAAGAGCTTGGGTAAGATGCTTTTTCACCGTGTCGACACCGATGTGAAGTCGCTGGGCTATCTCGGCGTTGGTCAGGCCGTCGGCGACGAGTCCCGCCACCTCTGCTTGTCGTGGGGACAGGGCAACAGCCGGAGCGGCGGTGTTGTCCGCCGCGAGATGCAGATCCAGCAGACCGCCCAGATGACGCCCGATGAGCCGCGCCAGGGCCAGATCGCGGGGTCCGAACGCGCCCGACTCCGAATCGAGCACACCCATCGCAGCAACGGCACGGGAACTCCGCAACAGAATCACGATCTTGGCGTGCATGCTGTTGGCGAACAGGAATCTGTCCAGGTAGTTACGCATATCGGGTCGGCTGGGGCGGGGAAACCAGTCCAGTGACGCCACGTCGTACCGAGCGAGAAAGCCGACGGACGGCGGCCGCGCGAATGGGTCGTATCGGTGCCAGTGTTCCAGGTACTGCGGGAGCAGACCGGCGACGCGGCCGTTGAGTATCGCGGTATCGTCGACGAAGCAGTCCTGCAACGTCTCGCCCATGAAGAACGTGGTCTCTCGATATCCCAGATAACGCGCCATGGCCTCCAGTGCGACGGCCCGCAGATCACCGGCGGAGGGTGCGCGCTCGCAGTCTTCCAGCACGCGCAGGACGCCGTCCAGATCCCGGCTCGTGAGTGCCTGGGGCGGAGCGATCAGCGAGGGTGGCGGTGTCACTGGAGGAGGCTGCAACACGGTGACAGTATCTCACCCACCTCCGTGTATCGCACCCGCGCTGGGCGAAATGTCTTTCGGCGCCGAGCCGAGTCGTGCGGAAACTGCGAAAATGCGTGTGCGATCCGACGAGTCGTGTGCCCACGCGATTCGTCGGATCCCCGCCATACGGATGAGGGATCGGAGCACAGCCGGATGGGTCGCGCGTGGAGTTTCACGGACTTCGGGTGGAATACGCTGTGGGACAGCGTGCATCACGACTGGCTGCCGGCGCCGCTGATATACACCGAGCGGATGACCGACGAGCACGAGTACCGGGCGGAGAAACAGCGGGTACTCGATCGGTTGCGCACCCTGAACGATCTGGAACTGCGGTCCATTGTCGATGCGCTCGGTGGGCCGGACATCCGGATCGAGGTCCAGGGTTACGACGGGCAGGATATGGAGGATCCGGAGGGCTGCATCCGGGTCCTGGGCGCGCGCCGGGCAGGTCTGGCCGCGGTCGTCGTTCAGCGCCCCGGTGAGACGATTTGGCACAGCGGCGGTTACGACCTCGCCGAATGCGAGGTGCCCGAGCTGGCCGCCGTCGTGGTCGCCGCGCTGCCGGAGATGCCGGCGGGCGAGTTGGGCGAGGTCGTCGTGCCGGGCGCCTCGGCCGAGGATGTCGACTACGAATACGGCCTGTCGCCGGTGTACATCGGGGACGACAGTGCCGCGCAACGGTATCGGGCGTTTACCCGCGCCGGATTCGACACCGTCGGCAGGCTCGACATCGTGCAGGCCCGGTCGAAATTCGGGGTGCGCGGCACGACCCGGCACCGCCTGGAGTGGCGCGATCGACGCGGCGACGGGCGGTATGCGATCCTGCCCGGCGATCCGGCGATCGCGAAGCCGGTGGACGCGCGTGGCCTGGTGGACCTGATCAACGATCGCATCGCCGCGATCGTCACGGCGATCCGCGACGAATCGCTCTGATCCACACGGTGATTACCGGAGCACGTGCGGCGACGATCAGACCGTGATCTGCCGCCCCTGTCCCTGATCGGGCCTGTGGACGCGAACCTTGGTCTTGCGCGACGAGACCGGCGGTTCCTGCGATTCGCCCTCGACGGTCCGCACGGTGACCGGTTGCTCAACCGGCTGGGCCTGCTCGGTTGCCGGATCGGCGGCGCCGACGATCGGGCGAGCCATATCGGGCGCGGTGCCGAATGCCTCGTCGAGATTGGCGGTCGAATCGAGGTATTTCGCGCGCTTGTGGGCCTTGTCGTTGTCCCTGTTCTGTCCGGCGCCACCCATGCCGCCCATGGGCGAGCCTGTTGATGGCATGCTGCCGGCCGCCACGCCCGGCACCGCGACCGCTGGTGAGCCGGGGGCCGTCGGACCGATGAGACCAGCCCGGGGAAACAGGCGAGATTGCCCCTGATAGTCGCCCAGCGCCTGGACCGCACCCGCTCCCATCCCACTGCCGGCGGATCCGGCCGCGGTGCCACCGAATTGCGCAGCGGCCTTATCGGCCAGGCCGGCGATGTCCGAGGGGGTCAGCGCCGATAGCGCATTCTGCGCCGCGGCCTGCTGTCCGGCGGCCAGCGCCTGCTGGGCGGCCTGCTGCCCGGCCTGCAATGCCTGCTGCAGTGCCGATAGACCGGTCTGCAAACCCTGCTGAAGAGCCTGTGCGGCCTGGGCCTGTTGCTGTGCGGCGGTCGATGCGCCCGAAGCGGCGGCGCCGGAGCCTACGGCGCTCCCCGGGCTGAAGCCGGACTGAGAATCTACACCGGAACCGGAACCCGAATGCGAACCCGCACCGAAACCGGACCCCGACACCGAGCCCGCACCGAAACCGGACCCCGAGTGAACACCCGCACCGGAACCAGTACCCGACTGCGAACCCGCACCGGCTCCCGAGTGAGATCCGGCGCCGGAACTCGAGCCGTTGTTCGCCGCCCCGTTGTTGCCGTTATTCGTGCCGCCGTTGTTATTACCCTTATTGCCGCCGTTCTGGTTCTGGTTGTTTCCGTTGTTGTTCTTACTCTGCGGCGCGACGATGGTCGGCACATCTTTTCGCGACTTATCGTATTGGCTGGCATATGTGGACTGGTACAGATCCCGGTAGCTGTTGAGCGTCGCCGCGTCCATCGGATAGCTCTTGCCGTTCTGGGTGACGGTGGCTGAGGTCGGCATCGCGGCCTTCGCTTGAGCCAGCCAATCCTGCGCATACGCCAGATTGTTCGCCACCAGCATGGCGTGAGAGGCCAGATCGGCGAGGATGCACACCTCGTTGTAGACCGCCTCGTTCGCGGAACTCGCTCCGTATCCGAACCAGCTACCGGATTCCATTGCCTTCGAGATCTGCTGCGCCAGGGTGGTACGGGTACTGTTCAGCTGAAGGTACAGGTGCGTCCAGTTGTTGGCGGCGGTATACACCTGCTTGTTGTCTATCGTCTGACCGAGTGTGACCAGCTGAAAGGCGGCCATGCTGCCGGGCTGATCTCCGGTCGCGAGCGCGGGAAGATTTTCGTAGTCGACCGGGAAATTGAATTCCGGAACATTGAATCCCGGAACGTTTCCGGTTGTATTATTGTAGCGGCTCTGGCCGTATACCGGCAGGGAGCTCAGCGAGTCGGTATCTACGCCGTACTGCAGCGCGGCCGGTGTCGGGTTGTGCAGTTCTCCGGACAGATTGGTGAAACTCGATGTCGATTCGTGGTCGGCCTTTGCATAGGCCGTGGCGGCCGAGATGAAGGTGTCACCCATATCGGTCAGAATCCTGGAGTGCACGTCCAGGGAGTCGTTCATATTGCCGACCAGCTTGTTGAACGCAGCCTCCAGGAGATCGCCCGAATGATAGGGCAGCGTACCGAACGCGCCGTTGGGGATGGTCAGCAGCTTGGTCGAATTCTGTCGCAGCCCCTGCAGACTCTCGATCGCGGCGATGCAGGCCTTGACACAGTCGGCGGCGATCGAGGGGGCGAATCCAAAAGAACCCTGGCCTGCCGATTTGCTCAGATTCGACCATTGCGTCTCCAGACTTCCCGGATCGCTGAGGTCCGGCTCGCCACTGTACGGTTGGCCACCCATGATGATCTCCTGCTGTTTCTGGCTGGGTTTGCTCGATCGAGAGCTCGTTCGACGTTCCTATGGCGGGGGCAGCCTGGGGAACCGATCCGGCGGGTTCGCGAGATTGCCGTTCCGGTCGACGGATATGCCCGCGCGCGCCAGGGCATCCCGCATCTCCGGTGGGATCTCCGCCCCGGCACCACCGCCGAAGAGTTTGTTCAGATTGAGGGAGATGGTGGAGTCGCCGCCCACATCGGGAATTTTCAGCGCCCAATCCGGCGGCACCGTGATATGGTTCGCACCGAGTATGCCTGGCAGGGTTTTCTGAACCAGATTCTCGAGGACCGAATAACTCCCCATCAGCTGCAGGGAGTAATTGACGGCCCCCGTCGGCGCACCGTTGTCGGTACTGGTGAACACGGTGTCCATAACGATCCTTGCCGTCAGTGGGACATCGGCGAGGGCGATATGGTTGAAGAATATTCTCGGGTTGACCGCCCAGTAGTTCTTGATCGTTACCTTGTCGACATCGTGCAGGTTCAGCGCGGGGTCGAAGGTGGCCGGATCCTGCTGTGACTCCGCCTCCGGCCAGAAGTTGACATGCTGTTCGATGAAGGCCGGGCCGGGAGCGAGAGGATTGATCTTGACGGCAAAATAATCGCGCTGGTCCACATTCTGCTCGAATCGCCGGCCGCTCGCTTCCACGACCGCGGTATTAGCCGACGCCGAATAGCCCAGGCCGAAGTGTTCGTGCCAGAGCAGTTCGTGGTCGACCGGCGGCAACACATCGGAGAGCCCGTCCCAGACGCCGGACCCGAAGTAATATCTATTGGCCTCGTACGCGATCATGTCGGTCAGCCTGTTGAACCGCAGATAACGGGTCCCGTTCCCGGCCTCCACAATATCCGCCCCGACCCGCATGGTCTTCGTGACCGACTGAGAATCCACCACGCCGCTGCGCCACGCCGCCCGCTGCCACCAATGCTGTTCGGGCAGACTCGATCCGGTCTCGAGTTCATTGATCAACCTGTGGGCGTAGGCGGTCACCCTGGGATCGGGAACATTCCGCGCGGCGAGATCGATCTGGCTGCGCGCCGCGTCGAGCGCGGCCCGCACCCGCTCGGGTGTCGATCCGGATTCATTGAGCACCGCGCGGACCGCGCTGATCGGCCTGCGGAGCTCCTCGGGAAGAATCGGGGACAGGTTGCCGTTGCGCACCTGCTCGTCGAGCATCTGCCTGGTGAAATTCACCTGCATCCGATCGTTGCCGCTGACCGGCAATTCGAATCGGGCGATCACGCGGGCACTGCTCAGATCGACGGTGGCCCCGCTCTGGTCGTTACCGAATCGCAGCAGGCTGTGGACGGCGATATTGGCCTGAACCCACTTCTCGTCGAGCCCGATCTTGTCCCCGATCAGCTGGGTACGCTGGTCCAGCAGTTCCTTCATCCGCTGGGCCACATCCGGATCGGCGCCGTTTCCGTGCTGCCGCAGGGCATCAATCTGCGCCTTGACCTGATCGAGTAGTGTCTGCACGCCCGCCCGCTGCCCGCGCAGGGCCCGCCGTTCGGCCTCCGCGCTCGCGACCTTGTCGTACAGGCCCGCCGGGGGACGCCCGGTCTGACGCAGGGCCTTGTTCACCGCCTGCTGCCGGTCGGCGACTCGCTTGCGGAGCTCGTCGAGGTCGGGGTCGGCCTGGTTGCGGAACTGCTGTTCGGCGTCCTGCGCCGCACGCACCCGGGCCGTGTGGTTCCGCACGTCCCGGCTTTCCCTGATCGCCCTGTCGAGTTCGTTCTGGGCGGCAAGGCGCTCGTCGGCGAGCGCCTGTTCCGTGGCGATGCGCCGATTGTCACGGACGTTCAGCTCGTCCTGCTCCCGGTTCAGGATCACCTGCTGGCGAACGAGGTCTCGCGGATCGATGATCTTCGGAACCGCCTCGCGGACAGGCGGATTCGGCGACATATCCGGCTGCTGCGGGGCATGCTGCTGTGACTGTTCCGGCGGCAGCATCATCTGCTGCATCTGCTGCCCACCCGCCATCTGGGCGGCTTCATCGCCGCCGCCCGGCTGCGGCGGCGTGATCTGGTCGACCGTGATCGGCCCCTGGGGGTTCGGGTTCGCGCCCTGCGGCCGCAGGCCCTGACCGTACGCGTTCGCGGTCTCGTCCTGTGTGCCTCCGGGCCGCGTGGGCAACTCGCTGATGTCGGGACCATGGTCACCACCACCCGATCCGCCACCGGCCGGATTCACAACCGGCGGAGGCTGATTCGAGTCCCCGGCATCGAGCGGGGCGAGCCTGACGGGACGAAGCCGAGGCCGGGCCGGGGCGTCAGGTCTGGTGGGCTGATTCGAGTCCCCGGTATCGAATCCGGTGAGCCTGACAGGACGAAGCCGAGGCCGGGCCGGGGCGTCCGGAACCGTGGTCCCGGCATTTCGCGGCGCCGCACTGTCATCCGCAGATGCCTCCGGGGAGCCCGGCTTCGTCGCGGTGACCTGAAACGGTGATTCCGGCACCCAGCGCAGCCGGGGCTCACCGTCGGAGTACAGCAGAATGGTGCCCTCGTCGTCCCGGTCGAAGAACGGCCGGATATCGGCCTCCTCGTTGAATTCCCATCGGATATCGGTGAATCCGGCATTCTCCAGCGTGCGGATGACGGCCTCGCGCAACCCCTGTTCGGCGAAGTACCTCGGGCCCGTCGTCATCACCAGCTGTCCACCGGGCTCGAGCACGCGGTGAAGCTGGGCGGCGGCGGACGCGGTGAGCTGATCGAGTCCCACATTCTCGAATACGGCCTTACCGGATGTCCCGGTGGGTAGCGCATCCATCTTCGCGACATCCGCCTTCAGGTGAGGGCGGGCCTCCGGATCGATGTTGACGGTCAACTCGCCGCGTGCCAGCGGCCGGAATGCACGCCCGCCGCCGATGATCAGCTCCCTTCCGCCCGGTGCCGAGCCCGTACCGGACAGCGCCCGCTCCACGTCCTGGACGGGTGTCTGCTCCTGGAGGGGGGCGTCCCGGAGATCGAGCAGGTCGAGCTGCCGCAGAACATCGTCGTAGGGCAGATCGTTGAGCGAATCCATCAGTAGCTTGTGCTCGTCCCTGAGCGCCTGCCCGGCTCGGCGAGCCAGTTCTCGCAGCGTCTCCTCGGGAGCCCCGTCCCGGAACGCGGCCCTGAATTCCTGGACGGCCTGCTTGCGCGCCGCGACGAGGCGGGCAGGTCCGGATTCATGCGATGTGGGTGATTCGCCCGATGCCAGGGTGCCGGGCATCTCGGCATGCGGCGCAGGCTCATTCGTGTCTTCGCCCTCGAATGCGGTGAGCCTGACGGGACGGAGCCGGGGGCGGACGGGTCCGTCCGACCCGTCGGGCTGCCGGGATGTCCGCTGGGCGCCTTCGTCCGGATGTGCCCCCGGCTTCGACGGACCTGGCGGCTCGACCGCAGCGGGCCGGGTCGCAGCGGCCTCGACGTCGTGGCCGTTCGGCGTGGTCGACAGGGAGAACGGTCTGTCGGGCTGCGATTCCGGAGGCGGCGTGGGCTGTTCGGCGTCGCCGTGCGCACCGATACCCCGCTGCCAGGGTTCGAGCTGCTCGCCGGAGGCGCCCGGAAGGGGGCCGCCGCCCCCCTCCGCGGAGGGCTCTACTCCTCGAATGTCCCCTGTTCCGGCCAGGTTCCGTTCGTGCGGGCCTGCCACTGCGCCCAGGCCGCCACGCTCGCCCCCGGTGGCGTCGCCGGTCGGCAGGCCAGGCTGGTCTTGGTGATCTCCAGGGGGTATTCCCTGGTCGGTTCCGGAGGTTGGGCCAGGGATTCGATCCGCACCTGGTATTCGATCGTCTTCGGATCCTCCCGCGTTCGCCGGATGATCACCCGGGACAGGTGCGGATAGATCTGCCGTCCCAGCAGGGGCCGGCCGATCCGGACCGACTCGTCGTACCGCTTCCCCGCCAGGTGTGGGGGCGTCGAGCTGGGAATCGTCGTGACCACCCCGGTTCGCCTGTCCACCAGGTAGCTGCCCAGGCCCAGGTGTTCCCTCCGGGCGATCTGCTCCGGGGACAGCGTCGCCTGGCACACCCAGCAGTGGTCGAAGGGGATCACCCGGAAGCGTCGGGTCGTTCCGAATGCCTGTGTCAGATAGTGATTGACCTGTTCCTCGGTGTTCAGTTCCGGTGGCATCTGGGGTTCCTCCAGGCGGTTCGAATGCGACGTACTCCAGCGATGCCGCTTCCTGCACCACATCTTCCGGTAGGCGGGGGTCCGTGATGATCTCGCCCGACTGTGGATCGAACCACACCGGACCCTGGGCGTCGTGTGGATAGACGAGGACGATGGCATGGCCACTGTTGACCATCGGTGTCCCGTCCGGGTTGAACAGCGGATTTTGCTCGGCGTCGTATACCTTCCACCCCCACCCCACCAATGCGGCGGATCCCGGCCCTGCGCTCTCGATCCGAGCGCGCAGGGCATCGAATTGCTCGGGAATCGTCCTCGTGCCGTCGTTGAAGTTGTCCCACGGGCGATTGCCCATCCAGGGACCGATCTGCCGCCACTCGGCATCGCCCACGCCGGTGTACGTCATCTCGCCGTCGACCACGGTGGGCGCGCGGGGCACCGAGACCGTCGGGTCGCCGTAGAAGGTCGCCAGCGCGGAGAGGGAGGCTATGACACAGTTGTCGCCGCGACCGGGCGCGGCGAGACCGCCCGGATTGATGAGCCGCCTGTATTCCTCCGGGTTGACCCCGATCCGGAACCTATTTTCTCCGGGCATCCGCAGGATGTCCTCGAGATCGTATTGGTTTCCGCGATCCTCCAGCTCGGCGTACCTGCCGAGGCGCTGGATGTGCTCCAGACCGCCCAGCATCGCGTCGGTGTTCACCCTGCAGATGGCCCGGCTGAACTTGTAGAGGTCGTCCTCGCTCAGGCCGTGGCCGGATCCGGGCTCCAAACCCAGGTCCTGGTGCAGGCGCTGGGCGAGGTCGTCGACGGTGGTGCCCTCATGGAGGGTGCCGAATTCGCCGTTTTCGGTGAGGTACAGGCTCACGGCGCCGCTGCCCTCGTCGGTGGCGGGGACCAGCTCGGCCAGGAACCGATCACCCGAGGGCAGTGTGTGGCCGCGATTGAACAAGGAGTCACCGGCGGACCGGAGTTTCTCCCACAGCCCCGCCTCCAGACGATCGCCGGTGGCGGGCTCGCTGCTCGGATCCACGGCGATATCCACGGGGATACGGACGACGCTGAGCGGTCCGTCGGGGTGATCCGGATAGCGCCGCCACTCGTACGCCGATGGTTGATCCGGGTCTGTTCGGACGGAAGCGATCTGCGGCGGATGCTCGCCCTCGTACCGATCGAGCGTCGCGAGGGTCCCGCGCGCACGCGCAATGGCGGCCCGATCCTGATCGGACGGCTGTTCCGCCGAATTCTCCGGTAACTGCTGCGGATTCTCCGGCGGTGTCGCCGAAAGGTCCTGGTGTGACGGGTCGTCGGATTCGACCGGGCTGCCGATCCGGAAACTCTTGTCGGCGGGATTCGCCTCGATCGCGGTTCCCGCGCGAGCCTGGATCTCGGACTGGGGTTTGGCATCGACGGCCCTCGGGGCGGCCGGATCATCGGCGGAGACGACGGCGCGGGTGGGGCGCTCGTTCGGGCTCTTGGAACCCACGGTCTCGGTACGGCCGTTGCGCGCCCCCTCCTTCGAGGCCGGAACCCGGTCGCTGGCCGGTACCTGAGATTTTCCCGTGTCCTGTGTTTTCTGCGGCGCCGCGGGAGCGGCGGCGCCCTGCGATTCCGTCTCGTTGCCGGTCGGCTGATCGATACGGGAAATCGTGTCGGCGGCAACGGGATCCAGCGCGGGCGTAGACGGCTCCGGGACGGCCGTGGACCGATTCGCCACGGGGAGTGGCTCGAGATCGGTCTGCGGATTCGACGGTCCGCTGCCCCGGGCGCCGGTGGTCGAGGCATCCGGGAGCACGCCCGCCGCCGTCGCGGAGGCCGGTACCGGCGTTGTTGTTTCGTCGGCCGTTGCGGGACCCGGTATCGGCGTGGCGGTTTCGTTCGTCGGCGCGGCAGAGATGGGCGAATCGCGCATAGGCGCTGGGATTTCCGATGCGGAATTGCTAGCGATCGAGGCAGCCGGTTGCGCTGGTTGCCCGGGGATCTCGTCCGATACGGGAGCGGTATCCGATGTCACCGGCCTCGATGTGACCGGGCTCGACCGCACCGGGCCCGGCGCCGCGGTCTTCAGCGTCCCGGTACGAGGTTCCGCCGCGGCCTGCTCCGGGGGCTTGTTCTGATTCGCGTCGGAATCGACTGTGGGGACCTGACTTTCGCTGCGACCGATCATCGGGCCGCTGTCGTTGGCCGTGCCGCCGCTCTGCTCCGTGACAGTCGGAGCGCTCCGAGCAGGGATTCCATTCGGCGACGCCGAATCGGTGGTTATCGCATCGGTCGGCGCCGTACCCGTATCGGGTACCGGAACGTCGGGGGTGACGGTGGGCACGTCCGGTGCGGCCGTGGTGTCCGCCGTCGTCCCCGGGGCGTGCTCCGAGAGGGCCGAATGCAGCCCGGTGCTCACCGCCAGGTTCAGGAACATATTGGTCGAGAACTCGGGCTTGTCCAGATGCCAGTCCCCGGTCGTGAGGCCACGCATGATGGTGGACTGCGCCTCGCCGGCCACGGTGCCGGCAACGAGTCCTCCTGTGCCCCCGGCGATTCCGATGAGCGCCTGCTGGCCGAATTTTCCCGCGAACGATTTCAGAAGATCCTCGCCGACGGCCTTGCCGATCGGACCGGCGAGCATCTTTTCGAGCAGACTGCCGAATCCCTTGCCGAACAACCGGCCACCCAGCTCGCTCGCCGCCATATTGGCACCGGAGAAGGCGATCTCCCAGCCGTCGAGGCTCTTGATGTGCCCCTCTTCCAGCTGTATCAGCTCGATGAACAACTCCTGCAGGATCCCGATCAGCGCCATCCGCAGCATGGCCCAGGCGAGCGGCAGGTCCGCCTGGCAGCCGGGGATGGCCGCCGATGCGAGCATCGCCACGGTCACCGCGGCGGCGACCAGGATCTGCAGCTTGCTGTGCTCGATGCTCGCACCGGTTCCGTCCGAATAGTCGCCGAGCTGGTCCATGAACCCGGACAGGGTGTCGAACGAGGAGTTGCCGGTGACGAATTGGTCCAGGGCCGCGACGATCGCGTCATGCCCCTTCCCCTCGGGATACGCCACGTCGACCGCGGACTTGGCGTCGGCGAGGTCGGTGTCGAGAGCCTTCAGATCACCGGCTGCCTGCTTCCACGCTGCGCCCAGGGCGAACAACGCATCCTCGTCGGCCTCGGGCCACGTGCCGCCGCCGAGCACACCGATGATGCCAGCGGCCCAGTCCGGCAACATGATGCTCATAACCACCCTCGATCCACGGCTCCACCGCGGTTACGGAACCGGTGCGCGTCCGGTTCACCACTGCGAGTCGTTGACCTCGGATCGGTTGCCCCGCTCTCGATCCGCCTGCGCAGCCGTCCGCGACGGCGAGCCGGGCAGATCGGTCGGCGCCCTCGGGGCCGACGGGAACATGGTGCGGATCTGATCGAAATCCGGTAGACCGGGCAGGATCTCGGAGAATCCGGGGAGGTCGCGGGCCAGGCTGGTGACGTCCGTGATCTCGGCCGATTCGCGGACCGCCGCGGCGGCCGCGTCCTGCGCCGCCACTCGCACTGCTGCCGCGATCTCGCCGTAGTCCAGATCGTCGACATCGTCCGCGAATTGGACGTCGATCACCACGCCGTCGGCGTTGACTGTCACCGAGACCCGGCCGTCGGCGGCCTCGGCCGTCACCATCAGCTGCTCTCGGCGCTCCCGCGCCCGCGCGGTGGCGGCGGCGTAATCCTGAACCGATTTCATCAGCTCGGCGACCTGAGCTTTCAATGCCTCATTGGCCATGGCATTCCTTCCGGCACACCGTCATTCGAGACCATATCGGCCTGCCGTCAGTATGGGTGGGTCAACCGGCGTTCTGGGCTTCCATCTTGTCGATGAGGTCGGCCGCCTGCGTGATGTTATCCGCGTACTCGCTCAGCGTGGCGCCGGATTTGGAGAGTGCGCCTTCGAGATTCGCAGCGGTCTTGACGTAACCGCCCGTGCCGTTCTGTCCGTTGGCGAACTGAGTACCGGGATCGTCACTGCCCCAGTGGCTTGCACCCTCGTCGCCGGTCACGGCACATATCAGCGTGTCGTATACGGATGTGACCTTGTCGGCCAGATCGCCGACTCGGTGGGCCGCCTCGCGCAGCGCGGCGGTGTCCACCTTCACGGTGTCGGACATGATGGCTCCCCATCATTTCATTCGTCGTGGCGATCCAGCCGAGCCCGACGGCCCGCGGACAAGAACACCCACGAGATTACTGCGACCGCAGGCGGATTGATACGGCCCAAAGGTGGAATTCTCGGCGTAGCGGAATCTGTTGGGCCTGTGATCGTTTCGCCTGCTCGCACACGGGTTCGACCACACGCTACCGCCGGTTCACTTGTGCGCCACGGCGAGTTCGCTGGCGGCTGTCATGGTGCTCTCAGGGGTTTCTGCGCCGACGGAGGGACGAGCGATGGCCGACAAGATGATGGTCGAGGTGAACAAGCTGCGCACCGCGGCCGATAAGACCGAACGCGTGCACGATCGCATCTACGACGTGCTGACCACACTGCAGGCGTCGATGGTGGCCCGCGGCCCGGTGTGGGGCAACGACTCGCTCGGACAGCAGTTTTACGGCGACGACAAGCAGGGCTACAAGGGCTCCAGCGAGAACCTGATCACGGGCGCCGGTCAGATCGCCGACACCATGGACAGCTTCTCCCAGGCGCAGTACAAGTCCGCCGACCAGTGGGAGACGGCTGATCAGCAGAGCGCCGGTCAGTTCTGAGGCCGGGCTGGATCGGCCGACCATGACGAACGAGCGGGCCAAGGCGGACCTAGCCGCGGTAGTCGACGGGGTGCAGACCCAGTTGCAGATGATCGCGCAGGTGCAGCGGGATCGAGCCCAACTGCTCGGTACCGCGACGGTCCTCAAGGGCCGGGTGTCGGTCACGGTGAACGCCGCCTTGGTCGTCGTCGAGACGAAGTTCGGACCCGGCGCCGAGGATATGACCTTGTCGGCGCTCGCGCGCGCGGTGACCGACGCCGCTCAGCGGGCCGCGGAGGATCTGACCCGTAAGAACCAGGAGCTGATGGCGCCGCTTCGTTCGCATCGGGCCCGGATGCCGAGCCTCGCCGACCTGATCGAGGGGATGCCCGATCTGCGCGCGGGGCTCGGCGAGCCGCCGAAGCCCTCGCTGGCGCGACCGAATTCGCCGGACCGCGAACCGCCGCCGGAGGGGGGCGGGTTGCGGTTCACCGACGTCGAGGACATCGACCGCAGCGCCGAGCCCAGCGGCCGCGTGACCGACTCCAGTTGGTGAACCGAGGGCAGGGCGGATGACGCTCGAATTCCCCAGCGGCCTGCAGTGGGTCGGCGACCTGATCCAGATGCAGTGGCCGCAGGGCGACGAGGACCAGATGTTCGCGCTCGCCGGCGACTGGCACACCGCGGCCGGTTCGCTGCGCGACATTCTGTCCGATATCGATGCCGCGCAGGCGGCGAGCGTCGATGCCTATATCGGCGACGGCGTCCAGCAGATGATCGACGACTTCAAGACCATGCGGGACGGTCAGGGGTCGCTGTCGGATCTGGCCGACAACTTCTCGCAGGTCGGCGACTCCGTCTACGGCGGCGGTACGAACATCCAGTACCAGAAGATGATGTTCTACTCCACGCTGGTGATGACGGCCGCGGACCTGGCGATGGTGTGGCTGGAACCGTTTACCGCGCCGATCGAGGAGGCGCTCATCGTCGGCGCCGCCCGCATCGCGGCGCGCATCATCGGCCGCGAGGGCCTCGAGATGATGGAGAAGTGGGCGGCGAGGCTCGCCGAGAACGCCCTCGCGAAGTTCATTCTGCGACACATCGTGATCAGCACGCTGATGGCCACTCTCCAGGATGTCGGCATCCAGGAGTTGCAGGTCATGGAGGGAACCCGGCACAACGTCGACTGGGGCCAGGTCGGCATCACGGCGCTGAGTTCGGCGGTCGGCGGCGCGCTCGGCGGAGGCGTCGCGGAGGGGCTCGGCTCCACCCTCTTCAAGGATGTCTTCAAGAACGAGATAAGAGACGTCACCAATAAGGATGCTCAGGCGGTGGCCAGCCGGTGGGCCGCCAGGGCCGCCCGCGCCGGAATAGGCGTGGCCTCGGGGGAGATCAACGCGCTCGGGGCATTCGGCACCAACTTCGCCGCGCAGGTGGCCACCCAGGGCTGGGACAAGGCCGTCGAGAACACCCACTTCGACTGGCGCATGCTGACCGGCGCCGCGGCGACCGGTGTCCTGTCCTCCGGCAATCACGAGATGAATCACTGGGCGAGCGAGCACTTCAATTTCAGGAAGTCCTCGAGTCTGGCGAGTGTGTTGTCCAACATCGGGGCCGCTCCGGGCGGCGACGGCAGTCATGCACCGCACGACCTGGTCAACAGCCACGGCACCGATGGATCTGGGGCCGAGGGGTCGGGGGTCAACGGCCACGCACCGAATGACACCACGTCGAACGGCGCCCCGCCCCGGACCGGTGCGGGGACCCCGGATGTCTCGGCCTCGTCGAACGGCCATGTCGTTGCGGGCAGCCAGGATTCGAGCACGGGCGGCGGAACCACGACGGCGCACTCTACGGATAGCGCGGGCGGGTTGCCGCGAAGTTCGACGTCGACCTCGTCGACCGGCGGTGTGTCCACCGACTCCGGCGGAGATACCGGGTCCGGCGGTCGTTCCGGCACAAGTTCCGAAACTACCTCGGCGACAAACGAATCGGCATCCGACACCGTCGTGCCGACTACAACCACCATCGGCGCGGCTCCATCCGGCGTCGAATCAGGCAGCAACACAACGACATCCGCGCAGTCTACCGGCGGGGGCGCCGGCTCGGCCCGCTCGGACGGCACACCGGGCGCGAGTCCGCGCTCGGACGCCCCATCCGGCGCGACGCCGCGCTCGGACACCATGTCCGGCACGACGCCGCATTCCGACGCTACGTCCGGCACGACCCCGTCCACCGATCGAACCGGTGCGACATCCGATGCGCAGGTTGGTGATTCGGGCAACGAGTTCGCCGATGCCACGGGCGGCGTCGATACCGGCAGCCACACCGAAATCGGCGGGGGTATCGACGCGTCGGGTCGCACCGACGCCGCGGGCAACGGCGACGGCCGCATCGACCCACCGGCCGATGGCCGGGCTCCAGGCTCGGACTCCCGCACCGACGGGCGCGACTCGTCCACCGTGCGCGGCACCGCCGACCCCCGGAGCCGGACCAGTGGCCGCGGACCGGAGGGCGCTCCCCGCGCGGGCATCGCCGACGACCGCGGCGGCGTCGAGCGTCGCGGCGCCACCGCATCGGGCGACAGCGCCGAGTCGAGGTTGCGCGCGGCGGGCGCCGGCGAGCGCGGGACCGGCTCGCCCACCGGCAAATCCGAGGAGGTGACGGCCGGGCGGCAGGAGCAACGCGGTGCTCAGGCCGCCTCACCGGAGAAGGACAGTGCCCGTGCCGTGCTCGACGAAAACCGCACTCCTGCAGGTGATCGCGACCGGCGGCCGGAGCCGGGCAACCGGGAGGCGGGACTCGAACCGCAGATGCCCGCCAAGGAGCGCGCTGATACCGAGCCCACCGGCGGACGCACCGATCAAGCATCGCGTGACGAGACCGAGATCGCCGAGGCCCGGGACCGCGCCGCCCACGAACAACAGCGGCAGCGCGACCGGATCGACGAGTCGCAACGGCGCGTCGACGAGACGCAGGAGCGGCTGCGGCGGGCGCAGGAGGCGCTGGGTCAGGGTGCCGTCCTTATAGAAACGCACCCCGACCATGCCGGGACCGAGGATCCGGCGGCTAGCCAGCGCAGCGAGCTGGCCGCGGCCGAGGCCGAATATCACGCCGCGGTGGCCGATCACGTGGAGACCCTGCGGGACGCCACCGACAATCTGGTGGCCGCGGCGCGCGACGCCCATGCCGGCGGCGTCCGCGGCAAGGCGCTGACGGAGGCGTACCGGGCCGCGGCCAAGGCGGCACGGGACTATTACCACGCCCGGACCGCGGAGGATGTCCCCGAGCATCTGCAGTTGAAGGATGCCGCGCCGGAGACGCTGCGCCGGATGCTGGAATCGGGCTCGGAGGCCGACAAGTTCGCCGCCGTGATCGAGGCGATCCGCCAGTCCGATGAGGGCAAGATCATGCGTGAGGTGCAGGTCATGGGCGCCCTCGCCATGCGGGACGGTGCGATCAACATGGACGCGGGCGAGGGCAAGTCGATGGTGTTCCTCGCCAGCGCCACCATCGACGCGGTCGAGCACGGCAAGGTCCAAGTGCTCACCACCCGGGACACGCTGGCCAATCGCGAGGTCACCGCGTATCTGAAGACACTGCACGACTTGGGTTTCGATGTGGTGCGGATGAACCCCGACCACGAGTACGCGACGCCCGCCGAGGGCAGGCCCACGATCTACATCGGCACCATGGAGGATGTCGGGTTCGGTCACCTGCGCGGCAACATTCCGCCCGGCAAGCACGTCGCCATCGATGAGATTGATGAGGCGCTCGTATATGCCAACACCACCTACATCCTGTCGGAGGGGGCGGGTGAGCCGGCGTCGGCCGAGGTGGAGGCCGAGGTGACGGGGGCGGGCGAACTGCTCGACAAGAGCCTGGCCAAGGATGCCAAGGGCCACAGCGTCCTCACGGAGGCCGATCTCGGCCGCAAGCCCGGCCAGCAGGGCGGGCCCGCCGTGCTGACCGACGAGGGCCGGGCCAAGGTCGAGGAGTCACTGGGCCGGGAGCTGACCAACGACGAGCTGAACCGGCTGAACATGGCCGCCGCGGCCAGATACGAATACCAGGAAGACGTCCATTACATCGTCGAGGACGGCCGGGTGCTGATCATTGATCAGACCACACACAAGGTGATGTTCGATCCGGAGACCTCGACGGAAAGCCGCTGGAACGGTGGCCTCGCGCAGGCCATCGAGGCCAAGCACGGGCTGCAGATCCGCGACGACCCGGGTAGCACGAACGAGAAGTCCGCGAAGGAGCTGATCAACGAGCATTACGAGGGCAAGACCGGTGCGTCGGGCACGGCGAAGTCCGAGCAGGTGGCCGGGAAGCTGCAGCAGGACTACGGAATCGGCGTCACGGAGATTCCGCGAAACGAGGATTCCAAGCTGCTGCACGGCGCCGACGATGTATCGGATACCGAGGCCGAGAAGCTGGACAAGATCCCCCAGGACATCGCGCTGAATCAACAGTCGGGTCGCCCGCAGCTGGTGCTGGCGCACCGCAACGACATCGTCGGGAAGATCTCGTCCAGGCTCACGGAGGCCGGCGTCGAACACGTGGCGGTGGATGCCCGCTGGTTCGCCAAGAACGGCGTCCACGCCGAGGAACGATTGCAGGCGATCTTCGACGAGGCGGGCAAGGAGGGCAAGGTCCTGGTTATCAACATGCAGGGCGCTCGCGGCGTCGACATCAAGATCGGGGCCGACGTCAACGCGAAGGGCGGCCTGCACGTCATCGTCACCGGCCACTCCGCCGTCTCGCACGATATCGACATCCAGGCCGAGAACCGGGCTGCCCGGGCGGGGCAGCGCGGCAGCGTGCAGTACTACACCTCGCCCGAGGACGACCTCTACGCCCTGAGCGACAACCCGGCCGTACAGCACGTCGTGATCCGCTTCTCGCAGGCCGCCGGCTCCCACGACGAGTCGGCCGACGTCGTCACGCCGGCGCCCGGCACGGAGACCGTGGCTCAGGACACCCGGTTGGCCGGCGAACAGCAACTCCGCGACCTGGTCGAGCCCCTGCAGAAGGCCGCGGCGGATCGGCTGGTCCTGAGCCGGGCCCCGCCGGGCGCCAGCCGGGCGCCCACCGCCACCCGCGACACACCGGGCGCCGATACCCGCGAACAACCGCCCGTACCCCCGCCCAGGACCCAGGAGACGCCGTCCGCCGGTGGAACCGCCGGGCAGGACGCCACCACACCCGGCGCCGTGCCCGCCGACGGCGCGAAGACACAAGGCGGCGGAGAGCGCACCGCCGATCCCGAAGTTGCGGGGTCGCAGCCGGATTCGTCGACCGTCCACTCGCCGGAGGCGCGGGTCGCGGATCCTGGAATCGCGGAATCGCAACCGAATGCTCCGGTCGCCGAATCGGTCCCGCCGGCCGCTACCCACGGCCTCGGTGACCAGAGTTCCGAGCCCGCGGATTCGACTGTGGCGCAGGACCAATCGCCCTCCCCGGTGCGTGAGGAGGCCCCCGCGATGGTATGGGCGACAACGGATCCGGGCGCTCTGCCGGCGTTCGGTGAGCTCGTCGGCCACGAAGCCGCCGGAGCTATGCCGACGCCGGGAACCGTGCCCGGGCCGGTGGATTCGACTGTGGCGCCGGATCGTTCGCCACAACAATCCGACATGCCGGTGCGTGATTCCGGGACCCCCGCGATGGCACGGGCGACGACGGATCCGGGCGCGGCGCAGGATCATTCGCCGCAACAGTCCGGCGATCCTGTGCGGGATCACCCGATCGCCGGAAAGGCCACGGCGACTTCGGATCCGGGCGTCGTGGTGGTTTCCGCCGATTCGGTGCAGCCCCGGCGGAGCGCCGAACCGGACCTCGGCCCGGCGCACGACCGCTCGGCCACGCCACCGCAGACCGGGGCGCGGGCGCCGCGCGCGACGCATGCGCCGACCTCCGACGGTTCCGTCCCGCACTCCGTGCGCCGCGGGTCCGGCCCGGCCGCGACGAGCGAAGCGCCGCAACAGGATGCGAACCGCGGCAGGTGTGCCCCGCTCGCGCTGAAGCTCATCGTCGAGCTGACCGGCAGCAAGTTCATCCGGATGTTCGACCGCGAGGTCGGCCTCGAGGGGGTGACCGCGCAGGAGCTCGAGCGCGCCGCATTCGGCCAGCTGCGCCCGTACTCCGGCCACGGCGCCATCGTCGATGCGATCGGGGGCAGGCGGCGCCACGGGCACGTGGCCCTGGTCGTCGACGATTACGGGGCCGGCGCGCATGCCTATCTGTACGTCAACGAGCACGGCACGATCATCAAGCGGGATCCGTCCACCGGTGAGGTGCACGAGTATCTGGGGTCCACGCCGGCGAACGTGCGCGGCACCCACGCGATCCTTTTCGACGGCAAGGGCCGGCCGCGGCATCCGCTGGTGCGGATCGGCCGCCGCTACGGTGCGAGATCGTATTCGACACAGTCGTATTCGACCTTGGAGGTGCCGATCGGCCAGGCCCTCGACGATCACGAGGGGCGGTTGCGGTCGATACTGCGCGATCTCGGATCCCCGACCGCCGAGACGATACTGGCCGCCTGGGACCGTGGCCTCTTCCACGGCAATTTCGACCACGGGCCGAGCGCGGATGGCCGCAGCGCCGGATTCGGTCGTGCCGACCTGATCGCCACGGTGTACACCGGCGACTCGAATCTGATCGGGCACGTGCTGAGCCTCGCGCACGAGAGCGTGCACGCCGAACGCTTCGCCGCCGGCACCTCGGCGTTGGAACGGGTGCGTGACCTGCTCGAACCCGATTTCGTGCGGGAGATGGTCGCCGAGGAGGCCGAGGCGACCGGCCGCCGCTTCCGGCTGGCGCAGGAACTGCGGGCCGCGCGCTTCGACGTTCCGGAGCACGAACTGGAACACGTCTATCGCAATGCCTACGACCGCGCACTCGCGGCCTACACCTCCGACGACCCCGCCACGCCGGCGCAGCGGCAGGACCAGGCGCACGAGGTCGCGGTCGAGCAGTTGTGCGGGGTGATCGCCACCTTCGGGGCCGACCACGGCAGCCAGCATTACGAGGGGTTCTACTCCGACTACTGGCGCAGAGTGCGCGCCGACCGGCCCTCGCGGCACGGCGACTTCCGCCACGTTCCGGCCGACCCCGCCCTCGTCGACCGGCTGCGGATCGGATCGATCGACCGGCACATCGCCGATGTGCGTGTCCGCGAGCGGACCGCCGCGTTCGACAGGCTCGCCGATCGGCTGGGCATGGACCCGACCATGAGCCGGGAGATGCTGGACTACCTGCTGTCGGACCGGCTGCGCTATACCGCGGGAGCACTGTCCCGAGATGACCTGCCGGCCGCGGACCGCGCGCAGTTGCTGCGGTGGCAGCACGAGCTGCGCTCCCTGCAGGACGCGGCCGACCGGGCGCACAACGCCAGGGCCGCCTACGACGCGCAGGTCGGGCAGGTGTCCCGCGACGCGTCCCGCGATGTGCTCGCCGCCGAGATTCGGGGGCGGGACGGCGCGGTGCAGTACGGCGACCGTGTCGTCGTGGTGCCCGGCGACCGGCCTACGGTGCTGATCGCGGCCGCCGCGGGCGACCATCAGCGGGTGCTCCGCGCGGCCCCGCCGGAGGTGGCCGCCGCGCTGGCACATCCCGACGCCGAGACGCAGTACCTGAACGTCGAGACCCTGCGCAACGGCCAGGTCCGCGTGCACATCACCGACCGGCCGTACGTGGCGCAGGACGATCCCGTGCAGCCGGTTCCGCCGCGAGAGCTGGCCGCCGCGGCGTCGGCCGAGAAGGTGGCGCAACTGCGCGAGCAACTGGCCGACAGCGAGATGGGCCGCTGGGCGCTGGGCGTGCTGGACGAGCACGGCGTGCGGATCGGCCACGACTCGTCCGGCGGCTCTCGATACGTGCCCGCGCACAACCGGGTCATCCTCGATGCCGGCGGCACCGACACCCGGCAACTGGGCGCGCTGGTGCACGCCGCCGTGCATGTCCGGCTGGGGCACCAGCACGACGATCCGGCCGCGAATGTCGTTCCGCTCGGTGGTGATTCGCGTCATACCGGCGAGCGCGGAGACCCGCACGCTCCCGGGGAACTGCTCGGTCCCGAGCAACCGTACGTGGACCGGATGCTCGGCGAGGAAACCGACGCGCACGCCATGGAAATCGCGGCGATGGCACAGCTGAACCGGCCGGATTTCCCGGAGACACCGATGGAGCGCGCCTACGTCGATGCCTACGGCGCGGCCCGGGAACGGGCGCAACGGGACGATCCGTCGCCTCCCTCGAGCGAATTGGACCGCATCGCCAACCAAGCCGGCGTGGACGCACTGCGCCCGCTGGTCGAGATGCACGACCCCAACGGCGACGGGCGCACCTACGGCGAACTGTTGCACGAGGCGTGGAAACGCGCCAACAACCCGCGCGCCGCCGGGGCGCCCACCGCCGAGGGGACACCGCCCCGTTCCGCCGGGAACCGGACGCCCGGCGAGGAGGTGCACCCGGAGGGCTCGGCCACCTACCGCAACTTCTACCGCGGCAGCGCGGATTTCGGTATCCGGGGCTCCGTCGACGAGCACGGCGTACTGCATGTGAAGGTGCGTGTCGGCCCCGGCACCCCGACCGGCTACGAGATGTTCTCGGACCTGATGGCCGCGCTCGGCGATCGGGTGCGAGTGATTCAGGGGGAGTGGTCGGCCGCCGGGTACCTCTCGGACAACCTGGACACCTTCAACGCCGCCATTCAGGAGCTGCTGCTCACCCCGGAGGAAGCGGCGAAGGTCACCTTCACCGGCCGGCTGGCGGAGCGCTTCGGCTTCACCGAGGTCACCTTCGGCGATCCGGAGGAGGCCGCCGCCACCGGTCCGGGTTATCGCGCCTTGGAAGGCCGCCACGGCGAATATGTCGGTGCCACAGTACGATTCAGCCGTCCCGGCGCGTCCTCGGACCTTCCCGCGCCGGATTCGGATTCGTCGCCGGCCGACCCCAGCGCGGCCCCCGACGGCACGGTGCTGTGCGAGGGCGCCCTCCCGACCGGCGAGAACGCCACCCCGCTGTACCGCGGTATCCCGCGCCTGTTGCCGGACGGCGCTGTCAATCCGGCTTATGAGGCGGCGCTGTCCGGACGGGTGGTTCCCCGTGGCACCGCGGACGTGACGGGTGAGGCGCACGTCCGGAGTCTTTCGCAGACCAGCGATTCGACGTCGTGGTCGCGCAGCCGGCGCACGGCCGAGGTATTCGCCCAGGATGACGGCGTGATCGTGGAGTGGCGGACCGGCGCGCCGCCGGAGGGAGCCACCTGGCGATTCAAGCCGCTGTACGAGGAGGGCGACCTCAGCCAGGTCCTGATCCAGGGCACCCTCACCGGCGTCCGCACGGTGCGCTGTGTCGCCCCGGCGCCCGCGGAAGAGCTCGAATTGCCGGAGCTGCCGCCGCGCGGATCCGGCAGTGGCCATTCCGCGGATGCGGGCGATCCGGGGTCGCGGGTGCTGGCGCGCTCGCGGGCCGCCAACGCCGACTGGGACGCCCGCGCCGCCGCCCGTCGCGCGCAATCGCTGCGGGCCGAGGCGAATCGTCTCGTCGAGCGCGATGGTGAGGGCCCGGAGAGCGGCGCGGCGTGGAGCGCGCGTATGCGGGCCGAACAGGCCGAATGGGAAGCCCGCATGGCGGCCGAGCACGCCGACCGGATGTGGGAGTACGCCGGCGGGCGCGACGCCGGGCAGTCGGCCGGTGAGCAGCCGGTCGCCGAGGGCGCCGAGAGTGAGCAGGACGTCGACCAGAGCGCCTGGGAGCTGCAGCAGCGCCTCGAGCGGGCCGAATGGCGAGCCCGGATGGCGGCCGAACACGAGAACGTCATGTGGAGCCTGGTCGGCCGGGGGTCCGAAGAGGTATCGGCGCTCCCGCTGTCGGAGCGGATTCTGAACCGGATGCGTGCTTCCGCGCGGCAGTTGGGTATCGATCCGGAAGGTCTGAGTGCCGAGCAGTTGCGCGGACGGATCACCTCGGCGGCGGTGGCGCGGGCGGATCGGCTGAACGAGCAGATGCGGCAGCTGGATTCGCAGGTTACCGGTGGTGAGTCCGAGTCCGAGTGGGATCGGTTGCTGGCGCGGGTGAACGAGGCGCGCGAGTGGGTCAGGAATGCGGCGAGCGACTTCCGCGAGTATCGGCAGGCGGTCGAGGCCGAGCGCGCCCCGGAGCAGGCTGAGCGTGAGCAGGCTCCGCCGGACCCGGACCACAACAACTCGGGCGGCGGAGCACCGAAGCGCCGTCCCTGGCGCCGGAACGGCAACCAGCAGGAGCATCGGCCACAGACGCGGCGGCTGCGCAGGGCGATGCGCGAGCTGGCCCGGGCCACCGAGACGCGCGTGCGGGCCTGGGGCGGCGTACAGGCGCGAGTCCGCGACGCCGGCCTGAATCCCGATCAGGTGCTGCGTCAGGTGATCCGGGATCGGCTGAATCTGCGCGCCGACCATGCGGAGCAACAGCATCGCGACGACCGGCAGCAACCCGAGCCGCAACAGCAGGACCTCGACCAATTGCATAGTCGCGCAACGAATCTCGGTCTGGATCCGGGTGATGCGACGGAGGCCGCGCTGCGCCGGCGGATTGCCGATGCCGAGGCGGAGCGGGCCGCCGCGGCGGCCGCCGCACCGGGGCTGCGCGCACTGGCCCGAGACGCGGAGCAGGGCGCTCCGATGGTCGAATTGCGCCGCCGCGC
Source organism: Nocardia albiluteola (assembly GCF_018860155.1). Taxonomy (GTDB): domain Bacteria; phylum Actinomycetota; class Actinomycetes; order Mycobacteriales; family Mycobacteriaceae; genus Nocardia; species Nocardia albiluteola. Next base: position 81,179 of record NZ_JAHKNI010000024.1, on the reverse strand, counting down.
CGAACGACTCGGTGTCGACCTGCCCGGCGAGCGCGAGCTGGAGCAGGCACTGCGCGATCGGATCGAGCAGCAGGCCCGCGACGAGACCGCGCAGCGGGCCGCGCTGCGGACCGAGCTGAACGATCCGCGCACCTCGCGGGGCCGGCTGCGCGAATTGGCCAGGCAGCACGGCGTCGACTCTGCGGGCCGCACTCGCGAGAAGATCTCCGATGCGGTACTGGACCGGCAAGCGAAGGATGCTGAACGCGCGGCAAGGCAGCGGCAGACGTTGCGCAAGCAGCTGGACGAGTTCCGGGTCGCGGCGATGAACGAGTCGATCCGGCGGTCGGACGCCCAGGCCGAGGCCGAGCACGAGGTGCTGAACTGCCGCACCGGTCTGGACGACAAGGGCCCGCGGCCGATCGGTATGGGATACCGCCGAATCCGTTTGGGCATAGCGCATATGCGCACCGTGAAGGGCGACGCGGGAGAGCGCGGCCGTGCGGTCGCCGTCGGCGAAACGGACAACCCCGACATCTACCTGCCCGAGGAACGGCGGCGCGCGCTGGCACTCGAGGGTTACGACTCGGTCTACTACCGGGTCCAGCTCGATGACCACGGCCGGATCTGGGTCGGCGAGCACCACCCCGACGACGCACCCGTCCAGCCGCCCGCGCCGCCGCCCGCTCGCCGTCCCGGCGACTGGGTACCGACCGGCGGCGAGCGCGAATACCGCCCGTCCGACCGTGCCGTGCGTAAACAGCTGAGCGAGTTGGCATACCGGATCAAGCAGCTCGACTCCGCGGGCGACAAGATCTACGACAAGATCGTCGAAACCGCGCGCAAGATCGGCGCCGAGGACCCCCATCCGGAGCCGCGGGCGCTGGCGCGGGCGGTCCGGGCGTTGATGGACCAGCACACCGCCCGGGCCAACGAACTGTGGAACCGGGCCGAACTTCCCGTCGACGAGCGCGACGGTTTCTACGCGCGCCGGCGCGCGATCGAAGAGGAGGCGCAGCGCGTCAACCGGATCGGCAGGACCGTGCTCGAGTTGCTGGCGGCCTACGACCACAGGTTCGTGGCGGCCCGCGACCGCTTGGCGGCGGATGCGGCGGTGCTGGCGGCGCGTGATGTGCTCGCCGGACAGGGCGGCCGGCCGCGGGGCCTGCACGGCCGCCCGATCGATCCGGCACACCCGGAGCCGGAACTCGCGCGTCTGGTGCCCGAATCCGGGGAAGAACCGCGCCGGCTGGTGCTGGTCGCGCCCGGCGCCGATCCGGACCGCATCCTCGGCGCCGAAACTCGCTCGGCGCTTCTCGGCGCCGATGGCCGCTTCGTGTACCAGCGGGTGCGCGTCGACGACAAGGGTCGCGTGTTGCTCACCGAGCTGCGCGCCCCGACGGCCGCCGAGGATCAGGAGGCCGCTGCCGCCGTGGCGGCCGAAGCCGCTGCGGCCCAGCCGGATCCGGCATCCCAGGCGCCCGCGGCCCGGCCGAAGGGGAAGGCGCCCGAATCGGCCCAGGCCGAACTCGATCGACTGGCGCGTGAAAAGCAGCGCCTGGCAATGGATCAGGAGTACTGGCGAGCCAAGCTGGAGAACCGTGCCGGCAAGGTGCTGGAGCGGGACGCCTGGTCGGAGACCGTCCGGCAGTTGACCGGCGGTCTGGAGGGCTATCGGGAGCTCGCCGCCGGCCTGGACGCGCCGGCGGTGTCGGAACAGGAGAGCCTCGGCGAGGAGGAGCTCGCCCAGCGGCAGGATTCGATCGACAAGATGTCCGAGGCCGCGGAGGAGTACTACGCCCTCGGCGACCGGATCCAGCAGATCGACCATCGCATTCACGAGCTGGAGAAGCGCGGCGCCAGGTACGACGCATCGCAGTCGGATGAGGCGCACAAGAAGCTGGGCCGCCTCGCCGATCAGCGCCAGGCCGCCGTTGAGCGGTCGAAACCGTTGCGCCGGAGGATGTTCGAGCTGCGCGAGCGCCTCCCCGCGGATCCCGCCCGGCACGCGCCCGAGCAGTTGCGCGAGCTCGCCGACGCCACCGAGGCGGTGGCCCGCGCCGATCACGAGATCGACCGCATCAACGATCGGCGTGTGGCCGTGGCCGGCGCGCACCGTGATGCCGCACAGGCGCGGTGGCGGGCGGCGACGGGCGCCGGGCCGGACGAACCGTCACCGCTGCGCCGGATGAGCGACAACGTCTGGGTGGACGGCGGCCGCGTGCCGGACGCCAACGGCGACGGGGGCCGCCAACCGCGCATCATCGTCGTCGCGGGCCGCCCCGAGCACGGCCGGCCGGCCGCGGCCGAACACGATCGGGCGTTGGCGGCGGTGCTGGCCGGCAGGCACGAACTGGCCCGCCTGCTGGCGCGGCCCGGCGTGGTGGTCGACTACGTGTCGGTGACGGGCGACGAGAACGGCAATGTCGTTGTGCGGCAGCTCGATTCGCCGCAGGTGCGGCGCGAGGTCATCGGCCCGCGGGCCGGCGCCGACGGCCCGCTGCGGGTGAGCGGCGTGGTCCGGCTCGGCGACCTGGCCCGCGAGATGACGGCCCTGCCGCTCCGCAGCCCGGCCCGCCCGAGGCAACCCGACGACAGCAAGCTGACCGACGGCCCGGCGCGGTCGGTCGGCAAGACCGTCGGCGGCTGGCTGACCGGTGCGAACGACGGCCGGTATGCCGCGGAGATCGCCCGGTTCACGCGGGGAGCGCAGCCCGGTGAGACGCTGGTGCGCTGGCGCGACGCCGAGGGCAACTGGCACAACGTCCGCGAGGGCGAGGCGCGCGGTTACACCGCGTACCAGCCGCAGTTCACGAAGAAGGACCTCCAGGACATCGCCGCCGGCAAGAAGCCGTGGCAGCCGCAGGTCGGCGACTATCGGCTGTCGCCGAAGGGCTGGGCGCCGTTCGGCGGCGACGACAACTCCGGTAAGCGCGCCCGTCAGTACGAGGAGAAGATGCCGGACGGATTCAGCGGCACCGGGGCCGCCGAGCCGTTCCAGAACGAGGTCGAACCGTTCCTCATGTGGTGGCTCACCGGGCACTGGCCGGAGATGAGCTACGGCGAGATCCTCAGCATGACCGAGCAGGGCCGCGCCGAGGAGTGGGCGCACCAGGGCATGGGCGAGCTGGCGCCGCCGCCGGGCTGGGATGAAGAAGCCCATCATTCCCTGCCCTACGACGGCGCGTTCTATACCATCGGCAAACGGTGGGTGCAGATCTATTCGGCCACGAAGACCCACCCGAGGGTGCTGCGATGGTTCCGCGATCATCCGGGCGTCGGCGAATGGGTGCTGGCGCACACCCGCTGGGCGCCGAAGGGCCCGTTCGACCCGAAACACCCGGTGTTGCGCAAGATTCCGATCGTGCGCACCGTCCGCGGCTACAAGGGCTTCCATCCCAAGCCCGACAAGAATGTGCAACCGGCGCATCGCAGCTGGAACGCGACCGAGCATGCCCCGCCGCGCGACCGCGACGAGGTGACGTCGCCGAAGTGGGACCGCGCCATCGCGCTCTTCGATGCGGCGCAGGCCTGGGGTACGCACGTGATCGGCGGGCTCGCCGCCGACGAGCAGAAGACCCACGTGCGCCAGATCGCCGACATCCTGGTCGGGCCGCGCGATCCGCTACTGGCACAAGGGGATGCGGGATACGCCTTCGCGGACGGGCTGAGCTTCGCCCGCGGGGCCGACGGCACCCGGCTGTCGGCCGACGAGCTCGAGGCCCGCATCGAACGCATCACCGACCATCTGGTTCGCGACCAGATGCTGGTACGCGACGCGGCGGACCCGGACGGCCGGTTCGTCCGCAGGACCTACGACCGCATACCCCAGCTGGCCGACGCGCTGCTGCGGCTGACGGGCCGCGGCGACGGCGACGGCCGCACCACCCCGCGCGACGCGGATCTGCTGCTGCTCGAGGACGCCTGGGCCGAGGCGCATTACCTCGACACCCACGCGAACTCCACCTGGCACGACGCCGACGAGCACGCCGCCCGCCTGGGCTTCGACTGGGACAACAACCGGGCGCCGCTCAGCGGGCACCTGGTGGTCCGCAACGGTGAGTTCGTGCATCCGGACCTGCTGCCGCCCGACGCCCCGGAACACGAGGGCGACAAGCTGATTCCGATGTCCAAGATCAAGTATGCGGTGCGGCCGATCGCCGCGGACCCCGGCTGGCAATCGCCCCAGCAGCGCCGCGCCGATTCGATCCTGGCGGCGACCGGCATGCGGGAGCGGCATCCGTGGCTGCCCGAGGATCCGGTGCAGGCGGTGCTGCGGCTGGCCGACGAGGCGCTGGCCGACACGTTGTCCGGGACGACCCCCAATGCGGCGCTCGCGCTGGCGATCCGGGCCGGTCAGGTCGAGCGCTTCGCCGCGGCCACCACCAATGCCGAGCGCGGGTTCTGGGCCCGGCAGCTCGGTGAACCGCCGGAGTCGGCGGCCTCCGCGAACGCGCCCGAGGTCACCGCGCGCCTGCGGGGCGACCTGCTGTACCGGGCCGCGGCGCTGCCCGAGTCGGTCGCGGCGGCGCTGGTGGCCCGGGCGAATGCCGAAGCGGCACTGCGAGACTGGCAGTACGCGGCCGGAGATCGCGACCGGGCGCGCGCGGAGGTGGAGGCGCTGGCCGGGGAACTCGGCGTACCGCCCGGTGTGCTGCTCGCCGATCACATGCGGCAGGATTCGGCGCTCGAGGATCACTTCCGCGAGCTGCGTGCGCGGCTGATGGCCGCGCGGGAGACCCGCGACCGGGCGGGCCGGGTCGGCGACCTCGAGACGGCCACCCGGAGGTATCACGCGGCGCACGAACGGGTTACGGCGCTCGACCGGCGGGTGGGCCGCGCCCGGACCGCGCTGCGCAGGGTCGGGACGGCGACGGAGGCGGCGGCCCGCCACGACGAGCTGGCCGGGCTGGCCGAGCGGCAGCGCGAGGCCGCCGCCCTCCGCGACGCCGCCCGTGCCGAGTTGCTCGCGGCGGCCGGCGCGGCCCGCATCCCGGCGCCCGAGGTGCTGGCTGACGGGCTAGGAGACGCTGCGGCGCGCGAGGATTGGCTGCGCGCGCAGCGTCAGCGCGTGCTGGGTGCGCCCGAGCAGGCCCACCTGATCGACAACGTGAACCGGTTGGAGCAGCTGCTGGAGCGGCATCACGCCGCGCTCGACGGGGTCGACACGGCGGGGGCGCGGATACGGGAAGTCGAGGAGGCGGTGCGCGCGGCGGGAGCGGTGCACGCCCCGGCCGCGCGACGGTCCGAGTTGAACTGGCTCGCAGCACGATTGGCGCGGGCGACGGCGCAGCGGGCGGTGGCGGCAGCGGCGATCGAGGCCCGCGCCACGGCGGTCGGGGCCCAGGCCGCCGCGGTCCGCGACGCGAGGCTCGCCGAGGAAGCGGTGCGGCAGGAGTGGTTCCGCGATCTGCGCAACCGGCTGACCGCGGCCCGGGAGCTGCGAGATCGGCTGGTGCACGTCGATGAGCTGGAACAGGCCGCCGAGCGGTTCCACGCCGCCCAGGGCCGGGTTACCGCGCTCACCGATGCGCTGGAACAGGCGCGGGCCCGCGACGCGGAGCTGTCGGCGCAGCCCGCGCCGCCGCCGGGCGCGGTGACGATGCGCAGGGACGTGGAGGTGTTCGGCCACGCGGCGGGGAAGCTGCGGTACCTGCACCGGGTCTGGGACGGTGTGCTGTCCAAGCTGTCCGTTCCCGAGCGGGAGGTGCTGCGGAACTACCTGGTGGACAACGACTCCGGATTGTCGGCACACGTGGCCGGGACGTTGGACCGGGTCCTGCGACGGGCGCCGTTGCCCGGCAAGGTGCTGGCGGTGTTCGACGGCCATCACGGCCTGTTCGGCCCGGACGGCGGCACGGTCGGCGCGGTGCACGAGGTGCCGGGCTATCTGCGGACCTATCTGGGCGAGATGCCGCCGGCCCGTGACGAGGGCTACCGCGTCGAACTGACCGTGCCCGAAGGGACCCCGGCATTGTTCGTCGGCGGCGCCGAGTTCGCCGCCGACGGGCGGCTGAAGTCGCCGCAGCTGTTGCTGGGCCGCGGGGCGCACATCCGGATCGACTCGGTGTCGCAGGCCGACGGCTACACCCGGGTGATGGCGACGGTCGTGCCGGACTCCGTGCCGGAACATGGTGTGACACCGGCGCATTCGGCGTCCGAATACGAGCGGCAGATCGCACGGGAGCAGGCCGGCCGGCAGGCCGCGCTGGACACGCTGCGCGGGCTGGTGCGGTCGGCGAGTCTGGCGATGCCGTCCGGCGCCGATCCGAATGCGATGCGCGGCAACGACTTGGCGCGCGCCGCGTTGCGGGCGCTCGCCGAGCGGGAAGCGCCCTTGAAGGCGGACATCGCACAGTTCCGTGCCGACGTCGAGGCCGGTAACCCGCCCGCCGACGGCGGGGCAGCGCTGCGTGCCCGGGTAGCCGAGTTCCGCGAACTGCGGCAGAACGTCGCAGAGGCCACCGAGGAGTACTGGAAGGCGGCGGGCGCCGAGGATCGCCTCCGTGCGGAGCTGAAGGCCCTGGGCCTGACCGCGACCGGTGCGGTGGGTACCACCCCGCCGCCCACATCCGGGCCGGACGCCGGTAGCGGGCAGGACGGGAGCGGTGTGGGTGGTGCGCCGTCGCAGACCGGCGGTCCGCCCGGCGCACGTGGCGCACCGCATTCGAGCGCTCCCACCCCGAACGCACCCCTCTCGAGCACCCCGCACGGACCCGAGTCCATCGGCCCGGTGCGCGAGCGGCTGTACTACAGCCACCAGGTGTGGGGTCCCGTGCTGGACCGGCTGTCCGAATCCGAGCGCGGCGTGCTCGCCGAATTCCTGTCGGGTCGTGGGTCCGGCCTGTCCGCGGACGTGGCCCCGGTGCTCGACGAGGTACTGGGGCGGGCGGCGCTGCCGGACGCGGTGTTGTTCAGCTTCGACGGCGAGTACGGCCTGTTCGGCGACGCCATCGCCGGATCGGTGTACGAGGTGCCGGGCTACCTGCAGGGATTCCTGGGCAGGACGTCCGGCGGCCCGGAGGCCGATTATCACCTGGAGCTCACGGTGCCCGAGGGCACCCCGGCGCTGTTCGTCGGGGGCACGGACTTCGCGCCGGCCGGCCGCCTCGAATCGCCGCGCCTGGTGCTGGGACGCGGCCTGGGCGTGCGCATCGACGCGGTAGCCGAGGAGGACGGGCAGGTCCGGATGCGTGGCACCGTCGTGCCACTGACCGCGTCCGGACATCCGGATCATGCCACCGCCACTGCGGCCCAACCGCTTTCGGAGTACACCCGGCAGCTGCGGCGGGCCCGGGCCGCGCAGCAGGCCGCACACGATCAACTGAATCTTGCCCGGCGGGCGTTCGCTCTGGATCCGTCGCTGTCGGGCAACGATGCGGCCCGCGCCGTCGTCCGGGCCGCGGGCACCGAGTGGGACCGGCTGCGTGCGGAGACCCGTGCCGCCCGCGAGCAGGGCGATGCCGAGGAGCATTCGGTGCTGCGCACCCAGCTCGAGGGGTACGGTCCGGTCAAGAACGCGATCACCAAGATCGCCGGAGACTATTGGCGCGCCCTGTCGGCCCAGGATCGCCTGCTGGCCGAGGCTCGCGCGCTCGGGCTGGATCCCACCGGCGGCGAGACCGCCGCGGGCTCGCAGCCCGATAGCGTTGGGCTGCAACAGGATCCGAGTCAGGGGGTGACATCGGAGGCCGGCGGCGAGTCGCCGGAGGGCGAGCGCGGCGTCGATGCCGCCGCCGTGCCGCCGGGCTGGGACGGCCGAGGTTCGCGGCCCGATGCGGCCGCGATCCGGCAGGCGCAGGAGGAGCTGCGGCGGCTCCTCTACGACCTCGCCGATCAACCGGACGGCTGGCTGACCCGCGGCGCCGATCCCGCGCCGGCAGAGGTGTGGGAGGTGTTGGCGCACACCGAGACCGGGCGGGCGGCGGCGGCCGCCCTGCGCGCGGTGGGTGCCGCGGTGCGCATCGGAGACCACGGCGGCGAGGGCGACCTGTTCGACGGCCGCACGATGGTCATCGACATCGACAGCAGCGGGCGCGACCAGCTCGCTCAGGCGGCCGCCGTGGTGCGGGCCGCGGCCCGAGCAGAGGCGGTGGCCGCCGGCGCGGTCGAGGTGCTACCGGCCCGTGTCCGCGCACTCGATCGGGCCACGCACGTCGAGGCCCATCGCCGCGTCGAGGCCAGCGCCTTCGGCCGCGAGGCCGAGTTGTATCGGGAACTGCATCGAGCCGGTTACGACATACCCCGGCGCGGATCCGCCGAGCTGGAGGTGGCGGCCGAACTGCGCGGCGTCTACCTCGACGCGTTCGATGCCGCGGTCGCGGCGGCGCGGGAGTCCGGCCTGCCGCTGGAACAGGCGCGCGAACACGGCCGCGCCGCCGGTGTCGCGGCGCTGCACGATCATCCGCTGTTCGCGGTGCACGTCGGCGACCGGTTCGACGCGGAGGCCGAGCGGGAGTGGCAGGCCGCCCAGCGCGCGCGCACCGCCGAGGAATACCTCCCGCCCACCCCCGAAATCGCCCGCGCGCTGGTGCAATCGGTGCGCGAGCACGCCGCCGCCATTCGCCAGCTCCACCTGCTGGAGGCCGCCCTGGACCGGGTCTATGCCCGGCTGCGCGTGACCCTCGACATCCGCGACGCCGAGATGCCGGGCACCATGGCGGAGCGGCTGGCCGACGTAGTGCGGCGCACCGAATGGATGCGGCCGTTGCCCGAGCTCTCGCGGTATTCCGGCGCCGCCGATCGGGCCTGGGGTCAGGGGCAGCGGGACCGCTGGCTGCTGATCGAGCTGGCCGACCGGCATGCCCGGGTGCTCGATGAGCTGGGCCGGATCGAGGAGGCCGCCGCCGAGCTGGCCGGGCCGGAGAATGTCCGCACGGTGCTGCCCGCCCCGGCCGGGCCGGGCCGGGAGCGACTGCCGATCGCGTCCGAGCGGTCGGATTCGCCCGCGCTGGAGAGGGATCCGGCCCTGTTGCCGAGGATTCTGAGCGGCACCCCGTCCGATCTGAACCCGGCCAACCACTGGGCGGGCCGGGTGCTGGCCCGCCACGGTGTCGCGGTGCGCTACGGCCTTCGGGCCGAGCTCGGCGAGCGCGGCCCGGGCTACGACCCGGCCACGAATACCCTGGTGCTCGACGATGAGCAGTCGCCCGAGGAAAAGGTCGCGGCACTGATCCGGGCCGCGGTGCAGGTCGAGCTGCGGCCACCGTGGGGCGAGCCGCCGGAGCGGCTGACCATGTCCCGCCTGGACTACGTCCGCACGATGCTGGACCGGCAGGCCGAGGCGCACGCGCTGGCCTTCGAGGACATCGTGATCAGCATGCGTCAGGAGGCGTTGGGCAGGGACCGAGGGGATATCGGGGACGACGAGCTCCGGCGGTCCTACGCCGACGCCTACGTCGATGCCGCCAAGCGAGCGCGGAGCATGTACGACGCGAACACCGTGGACTCCAGCCTGTTCTGGGCCGCGGCGCACCGCGCCGGGGTGCGTGCGGTCCGAGCCGGCCTGAGTACCCTCCGGCTCGGCGACGGACCGACCTACGCGGAGCGCTACGCCGCGGAGTGGGACCGCGCTCACGGTGTCGGCCCCGGTACCGAGCCGGTCGACGCGCGACCGCCGGCCGACACCCCGCAGCTGCGTGAGCGGCTCGTCCAGGCCTACGACATGGAGGTGGCGAGTTATCGCGAGATGCGCGGGAACGGGCGCAGCGTTCTGGTCGGCAAGGTCGAGCAGGCCTATGACGAGGCCTACGACCGGGCGTTCCGGAAGGCCGCCCGCGCCGCGCGGCGGTCGGCGGAGGCGCCGCCGCCTGAGCAGGTGGCCCGGGAGGCGGGACGAGAAGCGTTGCGCCGCTTCATCGATAAGCACGGCATCGCGGGCGCCGAGGTCGCGGCCGACGTGGTCCGGGCATTCGTCGACGGCTCGGACTGGCGCTGGAGTCACCCCTCGGACAGTGACGTTTCGCTTCCGATCACGGACGAGCCCCGGCCCGGCCCGGCGGCCGACATCGGTGGCCCGGACATCATCGCGCTGGCGCATCGGGAACTGGACGCGGCGATCGAGGCCGCGAACGGTGGCGAGCGGCCGACCGATCACGTGGCGGTGCTGCCCGGTGCGGGTAAGGACGGCCGGCCCCGGCTGCTGGTGGTGGCGACTTCGGATGGTCATATCGACGCGCTGCACGAATTGGCCCTGCACCGGCCGGATTTGGCGAACGTGCTGTGGGATCGCTCGCACGCCTTGGAATATCGCGTGGTCGAGCGTGACGCGGCAGGAGACCTTACTGTCCGCACCATGCTCCCGGAGCATGCGGAGGGGCCGTATCGGCGGCCGGACTCCTATGCGGCGGCCGATGCGATGTTGGACCACTATCTGCGCTATCGCAGTGAGGGACGGACCACGCTCGGCTATGAGGAATGGCTGCGGCAACTGCCAGACGGTGTGTTCCGCAAGACCACGGTGCACCCGTCGAACGGTCGTTCGCGGAAGGTGACCGTGCTGAGCGACGATTTCTTGGAGGTCGGTCACCGCCTGGTGGAGTCGGATCGTCAGCATCGGGCGGAGCCGGATTCGCCGCCCGAACGGCCGCATCCGGCCCAGGTGGCCTGGAAACTGGTGACTCGCCGGGTGCGGCTGCCGGAGCTGCGGCGCCGGGACGTCGACGAGGTGCGGTTCGACAAGCGCCGGGTGCAGGTGACCGACCTGCACGACCTCCACGGGTTCTATGTCTATCTCGAGCGAGACGGTCTCGGCTGGCGGGTGGCGGCGCCCGCCGAGCACGGCGACGACACCAACGTGCTCTCGCACCATCTGGCGGGCATGGCGGACCGGGACGACAAGCGCCTGCTGCGCAGGATCGAGGCGCTGCTGCGCGACGGCAAGGCTCCGCTACCGGGCAACGCGGGGCGTGGACTCGATCGGGCGGCGGCGCCCGTGCTGGACCGGGCGTCGGATCCGGATGGGTTGTCGCGCACCGGGTCTCGGGCCTGGGACGAGATCGTGCGCGGGCTGGGCGGCGATCTCGCGATTCCGGCCGCGCCGGTGGCGCCGGTGGACGATGTGTGGTCGGGGCTGGATCGGCAGGGCATCGTCGACGAGCTGACGCGCCGGTATCCGCCGGGCACCCCCGCGCAGGGGCGTCCGGCGCTGGAGGTGCGTGGGTTCGATGACCCCGCGGTCGATCCGGATACGTTGCGGGAGTACGCGCGTGCGATCGACGCGATGTGGTCGGCGCATCCGCAGCTGGATGTGCGGCGGATCGAGATCGGCCCGATCGAGGGTGGTCATCACGCGCAGGCGATGTGGCGCAAGAGCCGGGACGGCGCCTACTACGCCGAATCCATCACGCTGAACCGGTATTTCGCCGCGCATCCGGAGGAGTTGCGGGACGCGATGGTGGTCGCCGAGCGGGACGGTTTCGCGCCCGCCGGTGTGGCGGCCCGTCCGGTGTTCGCGCGGATCGTGCACGAGCTGGCCCACGCCCTGGACTATGCGGGCGGTATGCGGGCGCGGGCAAAGGCGCGGACCGCGCTGCTGGAGCATTACGCGGCGACCCATGATTACGTCGATCCGGACCGGTATCTGGCGTGGGAGCGACAGCTCAGTGCCTATGCCTTCGAACATGGTTCGTTGCGGCCGGCGGAGGCGCTGGCCGATGCGTTCCTGGATGTGGTGCTCAACGGGGACCAGGCCGTCGAGCCCGCCCGGGTGCTCTACGACCTGCTGCTGCGCGAGGCCGGATCGGACCCCGGTTCCGGCCTGTCCGGCGATCTGTCGACGCGCACGGGAACCGATGCCGCCGCCGCGCCACCGGGTACCCCCGCGCCCGACGGCGTCCCGGCCGCCCCGCTCACGCGGGCAGAACGCAACCGCATCGTGCAGGAGGCGCGCCGGGCGGCGTACGGCAGGCACGACCAGCCCGACCGCTGGATCGCCGATCCGCCGGACCGGAACCTGGTGCAGGTCTGGGAACTGTTGTCGCACACGGATATCGGCCGTAACCTGCTCGATGTCCTGGACACCGTCAAGGCATCGGTCCGGTTCGCCGCGCCCGGCGACCGGGTCGGGTCGGCCGATTCGTTCGACGGCCGCACGATGGACATCGTCATCGATCCGGCCGGGCGCGACCACATACGGCAGGCCGCGGCGCTGGCCCGGGCCGCGGCGTATGCCGAGGCGGTCCAGTCCGGATTCCTGGAGGTGCAGCCCGCCCGGATCCGGGCACTCGGCGAGGCCGGGCATATGGCGGCGCACCGGAATGTCGAGGCCGCCGCGTTCGTCGCGGAGACCGAGTTCTTCCGGCAACTGCGCGATGCGGGGCTCGACATCACGCCGCTGACCCGGCCGGCCTCGGACGTCACCGAGTTCGCCCCGCTGCTGCGGTCGGCCTATCTCGCCGCGTACGACGAGGCCGTGGCCGCCGTGCACTCCGAACCGGAGACCCAGCTGGCGCAGATCGGCCGGGAGGCCGGATTGCGGGCACTGCTGGCCGACGATCGCTTCGGGTTGGAGGTGATCGGCGGCGGCATCGGCGCGGCCGAGTGGGAGGCGGCCCAGCGTCCCACTGGCCCCGACGAACTACCCGAATATGTCCCGGCCACCACGGAATCCGCGCGCGAGCTGCAAAAGCTGGTGCACCGGCAGGTCGCGGCGCGGCGGCGGGTCGAGGAGCTGGAGGCCTCGTTCGATCGGGTGTATCAGCGGTTGCGGAACGGTCACGAGCTGCCGGAGCACCGCACTCCCGCGACGATCGCCGAACGGGCCGAGCAGATGATCCGCTACAAAGATGGCGGGTGGTACCTCGGCAACAACAAACACGCCGACACCTGGCTGGCCGCCGAGCTGGCGGAACGGCATCAGCGGGCACGTGCAGAGCTCGACTGGTGCACGTCCGAGGTCGTGAGCCCGGTCGCGCTCGACCTGCACCAGCGGACCCGTCGGGAGCGGCCCGCCGGGCTGATGTACCGCGACCTGTTCCAGGTCATCGTCGACGACTCGGGTGTGGTCCGTGCCGCCCCGCATCCGGATCCCGAGGCCGCGCGCCGCGCCCACACGGCGGCGAAGGGCTCGGCCGAGACACCGCGCGTGCCAGCGCATCCCGTGCCCTGGAAGGACGCCGCGTCGCTGCTGCGTATGCTGACCAGGCGGGACCACAGCGGTGTCGGGTCGTGGGCAGTCGCGGCCCTGGACCGGCACGGGGTGGGGGTGCGGTTCAGCACCGAGCCGGAGGTCCGTGAGTTCAGGGACGGCGAGGGACCGTATACCCGGCGCGGCGTCGGCTACGACCCAGCGACCCGCACGGTCGTGCTCCCTCATGCTCGACTGCCGGCACAGGAGGCCGCGGAGCTGCTCCGGGCCGCGATGATGGCCGAGATGTCCCCGCCGGACGGTGCTCCCGAGCGGTTGACGATGTACCGCGACGAATACATCGGCCGCATGCTGGATCGCCAGGCGGAGGCCCAGACGCTGGCCCTCGAGTACTCGTACCGGATGGATCTCGAGCGCGCGCGTGTGATGGGCGTCGAATCGCACCAGCTGGATAAACGCTCGGAGTTCAGGTGGGACCCGCTGCAGCGGGAGTACGTGAAGGTCTTCGAGGAGGCGTTGAAGACCGCGCGCGACGAATACGGTTCCGGCGTGGATCGCGCGGTGCTGACGGCCGCGGCGTACCGAGCCGGTGTCCGGGCCGTGCGCGAACTGCTCGACGTCGACGGTGCCGGGCCGACCCTCGACGGATTGCGCTATCCCGCGTACTACGGCGCCGAATGGGACCGCGCGCACGGTATCGCCGCCGGGCCGGAAACCTACGACGCCCGGCGCTACGCCGATACTCCGACGCTGCGGGACCGGCGCAGCCGCCAGTATGCGCTGGAGATCGAGGGATTCCGGGTGCTGCGGGGGTCCGGTCGGCCGATTCCTCACGGCCCGGCCGAACGTGCCTACACCGACGCCTATGACAAGGCTCTTCGAAAGGCCGCTCGCGCGGCGCCCGTGGCCGATGGCAGCACGCCCGAGCATATTGCCTACCAGGCGGGTGTGAAGGCGCTGCGGCGCTATATCGATCGGGTAGGAGCCGAGCGCGCCGAGATCGCCTTCGACGTGATCCGTGCCTCCGCCGGCCCCACCGAGCGGTTCTGGACGACGGCGCCCGTCGAGGCCGAAGTGGTCCCGCAGGCAGCGGCCCCGCACCCCGTGCAGGACGTTGCTGCGGTGCGGGCATTCGCCAGACGGACGATCGACGACATGGTGCACCGGCACGCCGAGAACATCAGCGTGGAGCGGCTGACCGACAACGTCGCCCGGGTCCGGGATTGGCACAGCAAGGATGACAAACGGTGGCGCCTGGTGGTTTTCGCTGGTCTGGGCGGGCACACCGACGCGCTGGCCGAGTTGGGGGCGCGCATCCCCGAGTACGAGAACGCGCTGTGGGATGGGAGCCGCGCGCTGGAATACCGGGTCGTCGCGCCCGGACCGGACGGGGCGCTGCAGGCGCGGGTGATTCACGACTACGAGGCCGAGGGCTCCTCGCGGGCGCCGACCGTGCACGAGGCCCGGGCGCACATGCTCGACTACTACCTGCGGCATCGCGCCACGGGCGAGATCCGCATCGGTTTCGACGAGTGGCTGAAGCAACTCGGTCCCAAGGCGTTCCTGCCGCTGGGCACAACGCGCCTGGCGGGCACCGGCGGTACCCCCAAGAACCCCTACGGCGACAAGGCTGATGTCGAGGGTAAACCCGGCTACTTCGTGTACCACGGATACACACTGGCCCAGTCGGATTCATCGATCGCGGCGCCGCACCCGGCCGCCGCCGCCCGCGACCTGGTGACGCGGCAGGTGTCGCTGCCGATCGCGGGGCTGCACCCGGAGCGCGATCCGCAGATCTACGAACGGCACGAATTCGTGGTCGACGCAATGGTGCTGGATGTGTGGCTCGAGCGCGACGGTCACGGCGGCTGGCGGGTGCCTGTCCCCGGGCCCCGCGGCGACGCCACCGATGCGCTGGCCCGGTACCTGCAGGGCATGTCCGACCGCAACCCCAGGCGCCTGGTGGATCGCATCGCCGCGGTGCTGCGAAATCCCAAGGCCGATCTGGCGCCCGAGCAGCGGGGCATGTTCCGGCGGGCCACCGACCGGTTCACCGGGCGCGGCGACGGCCCCGAGCTCGAGCGCGGCAGCGACGCGTTCCCGGAACCGGATCGGCAGCACGACTCATCGTTCGATGCCGGTGCACCGTTGCCCGATGCGGGCGCTCCGATCGAGGACGTATGGTCGGCGCTGGACCGGCCTGGAATCGTGGCCGAGCTCACCGCGCGGCATCCGGGCGACCCCGAACCCGGCCGACCACCGCTCGAGGTGGCCGGATTCGACGATCCCGCAATCGATCTCGACACGCTGCGGGAGTACGCGCGGGCGATCGACGACGCGCTGACCCGGCATCCCGAGATCGAGCTGCACCGCATCGACATCGGCGCGCCGACCCACGGCGGGCGCGCCGAATCGGTCTGGCGGCGGCGGCCGGACGGCAGCTATTACGCCGAATCCATTACCCTGAACCGGGATACGGCCCTGGATCCGGAGGGACTGCGGGCCGCGCTGGCCGAGCAGGAACGCAACGACTTCGCCCCGGCCGGCGTGAGTGCCCGGCCGGTGTACGCGCTCATCGCGCACGAAATCGGCCACGCGCTCGACTACACCGGCGGCATGCGCGCCCGCGACCGGGCGGTGCACGTACTGCTCAGCTACTTCGCCTCCACCCGTGGAAGTTTCGAGCTCCCCGAGTACCTGGACTGGCTGGATCAGTTGAGCGGCGGCAGTTTCCAGCAGGACACCCTGGCCCCGGCGCAGGCCCTCGCCAACGCCTTCCTCGACGTGACCCTCAACGGCGACAACGCCACCGAGCCCGCGCGCGTGCTGCACCGGTTGCTCGTCCGCGAGTACCGATCCGGATCGCCTGTGCAACAGGGTCATTCGGAGCGGGAACAGGAACAACGTGAGCAGGCTGAACGCGAGCAGGCCGAGCGGGAGCAGGCCGAGCGTGAACAGTCGGAGCGGGAGCAGGCTGAACGCGAGCTGGCCGAACGGGAACGGGGTGAACGGGAGCAGTCGGAGCGCGAACGGGCGGAGCGTGAGCGGGTCGAGCGGGAGCAGGCGGAACGTGCGCAGGTCGAGCGTGAGCAAGCGGAACGCGAACAGGCTGAGCGCGAGCAGGCGGAACGGGAACAGGCCGAGCAGAAGCAATCTGCGCCGCCGCTGTCGGAGCGGATTCTGGATCGGATGCGTGCCACTGCGCGGCAGTTGGGCTTCGATCCGGAAGGTTTGAGCGCCGAACAGTTGCGTAGGCGCATCACGTCGGAAGCCCTCGCGCGGGCCCAGCGTTTGGACGAACAACAGCAGCATTTGGATCCACGCCTCACCGGCGGCGAATTCAAGGCCGAGCGGGATCGCTTGCAGGCGCAGGCGAACCAGGCCCGCGCGTGGAGCAAACAGGCTGCCAGTGACCTTCGCGAGTACCAGCAGGCGGTCGAGGCCGAGCGCGTTACGGACCAGGCGGAACGAGAGCGGGCGGAGCAGGAGCGGGCCGAGGTGGAATCGCCACTCCCGCTGTCAGAGCGGATTTTGGAGCGGATGCGTGCTGCTGCGCGGCTGTTGGGTATTGATCCGGAGGGTTTGAGCGCCGAACAGTTGTGTGGGCGGATTGTGTCGGAAGCGGTGGCGCGGGCGGATCGGCTGAATGTGCAGATGCAGCGGTTGGATTCGCAGGTTACGGGTGGTGAGTTCCAGTCCGAGTGGGATCGCCTGTTGGCGAGGGTGAATGAGGCGCGTGAGTGGGGTAGGCGTGCGGCGAGTGACTTCCGTGAGTATGAGGAGGCGGTGGAGGCCGAGCGGGCCGCGACGCAGCGTCAGGCTCCGCCGGACTCGAAGAAGAAGCAGCAGGAACTGGAGCAGGAGCAGCAGCACGAACCGGAGCAGCAGCAGGAACCGGAGCGGCAGGAGCAGCAGCAGGCAGGTGGCCGGAAATTCGGTGCCGGGAGTGGCGGTGGGTCCAATGGTGGAGGGACCGGCGGCGGGGCTGACGGTGGGGGCGATGATGACAACGACACATTCGAGTTCCGGCCGCCGCGCGTACCGCACTATTTCCCCCAGTACCAATACAACTGGCCGAATTTCCAAGCGGCTCAGCCCGGTCCGCTGCCCACGTCGCCTCCGCCGCCGGCGCAGCATCCGCAGCCGCCCGTGCAGCAACCGCAGCCACCCGTGGTCCAGCCGCAGCCACCTGTGCACCAGCCGCAGCCACCGGGCCACCAACCCCCACAGCCCGGCCTGCCTCACCATCACCACCGGCATGACGACGACCACGACCGGGACGACCGCAACCGGCATCATCATGACCGAGACGATCATGACAGGGATGATCGTCACTGTGCGGAACACCATCGGCCCCACCGGCATCACGCCGGTCCGGGCGCCGGCAACTCTGGCAATTTGAGCGCGTACTTCGAACCGACTGTGTCACAGCCGATCTCGCGCACCCCCGGTATCCCCCCGGTACCCGGCGGGCCGGATCCCGCGGGCCGGCAGCCGCAGGTTCCGCATGGCCTGGGTGAGCCCGGTGGCACGGGCTCCGGATCGAATAGCCCGTCGTGGACCTCGCAGCCGACCTGGCCGACGCCGGGGACGCCGCAGGTGCCCGGTGTGCCTAGCCCTGCGCGGTGGCAGCCCCAAGCTCCGGACGGCTCCGGTCAGCTCGGTGCCGCAGGTTCCGGATCGAATGGCCAGCTTCCGCAGCCGATCTCGCCTGCTCCAGGGATGCCGCAGGTGCCTCACCCCGCCCCATGGGGCCCGCCCGGTGCGCAGCCGGATCAGGGAGGGGGCGCACCCGGGCAGCCCGGCCCGAATCCGTCGGCGTGGCAGGGGAACCACGGGCCGGATCCGTTGCCCGGGTATCCTTCACCACCGCGGCATCCGGCCGGGTGGCCCGACCACCAGCTCCCGGCTACGCCTCCGAACGACTGGTCTGGATCGGCTGTGCCCCAGAGTGATTCGCCCGCGGGTGGATATCCTCCGACGCTCCCGCCGATGAACGGCGGGGCACCGCCCGCCGCGGCGCCGCCCGGCAACGGGCCGTCGAACCGCCCGGGCCGCCATCGTCCGCAGCCGCAGGCCCAGCCGCCGATTCCGGCCACGCTGTTTCTGCAGCGCTACGGCGACTGGGCCGAGTGGGCCGAGCTGGATCCGGCGACCGGTGCGATGCGCCCGGCGCCGATGTCCGCGGGCTTGCTGAGGGGCTTGTTCGGCGATATCGAGGGCGTGCTCGTATTGTTCTACCGGGAGCGAGGCCGGCTCATGCTGCGACTGGGCGAGCAGGTGATCGACGCGGACGATCTGGCCGTCATCGTCCGCTGGGAGCGCACCGGCCGCCACCACAGCGTGCTCACGGTGACCCACGGCGGCATCCCGGTCCGGGAGGTCCGCTACCGAAATCTAGCCCCGGAACTCGATGTGGGTCTGGTGATCCGGGACGTGCTCGACAGCACGATGCGCAGGTCCCAATTCTTCGCCGGCTGACCGGCAGTACCACACGGAGGCATTGTGCTCGAACCACTCTCACCCGACCAACTGCGTCGCAACTTCGAACGGTTGCTGGCCTCGGTCGTCGATGGCGGCGCCCTGACCACCAGCAGCGGACTGGACGACGAGACCGAGCGCGCCCTCTGGGCGATTGCCGACGCCTATCCGCAGATCCCCGAGAATCTGGTGAGCGCGGCCCGCACCACGTTCGAGGCGCAGCTCGACGGCTCGCACGCCGCGGCCCGCCTGGCCGAGTTGACCCGCCGCATCGACGAGATCAACCGCCGGTAGGCCGACCGGGGCCCGGCATGATCAGGAGGTGGGGACGCCCCTCGGCCGCTGGAACCACGCCCGCGAGGAAGGCCCCACCACCGCCGGCGTTTACTACTCTGCGCCGGCGAAGGTGTCGACGGTGCGGCTGTCGAGCCGGGGGATGATCTGTCCCAGCCCGATGCGCTGGAAATGCTCCTGCTCGCGATGCGCCGCGAATCCGGCGGCGTCGGTGTACCGCTCGAGGATCACGATGTGCGCGGGGTCGTCGACATCCTGGAAGAATTCGTAGGAGAGGTTGGCCGCCTCGTCGCGGCTGGCCGCGGCCAGCTCGTGCAGGTGCTCGATCACGGCGTCGACGGACTCCGGGCGCGCCCGGTAGTGCGCGATCACCTGGAAGTACTTCGCGGTCATGCTGCTCCTTGATGAAGATGGTGGTGGTTGTGCCGGGCCGGCGGCGCCGCCTGGTGTCAGCATCAGCGGCCCGCCGCATCCCACAACGACGCCGCACTGGTCGAGACGGCGCGCGCACCCTCGCGCAGCGCTGCCGACACGTCGGCGGCGCTGCGCACGAACCCGGCGGCGACGAACGGGCTGAGTCCTTCGATCTCCGGCGGTGTGAGATGGGAAAGCACCGGCCAGGGCATCGTCTGCACCAGGTGCGGTCGGTTCTGCCGCACGGAGTTGATGGCGCGCGGCAGGTTGGACCGATCCGTGACGAAGACCTTCTGCATGGTCACCATCCCCGCCGCGGTGGTGCGTTGGATCAGCGCGCCCTTGGTGCTGACGACGCCGGGTGCGCCGATCGACTTCAGATACTCCACGGCACCGCGATCCTGCCCGAGGCCCGAGCAGGCATCGGCGTTGACGAAGGTGAACCGACCGGCCTCCGACAGCGTCTGGACCAGGCCTGCCAACTCGTGCAGAGACACGTGCGCGAGGATGTTCACCCGGCATTCGGACCGGAGGAACGCCGGGACCGACTCGGCGCCGAATACGGCGGCTATCACAGGGTTCCGGGTCAGCCACAGGTCGAGTTCGCCGGGTAGTGGGGGCATCGGTGTCGACCTTCTTTCGTACAAACCGTTCGGTTCGACTTACGGTACTAGAGACCCAGTTTGCCCGGGTTGAGCAAATTTTCGGGGTCGAGCGCGGACTTGACCGCCCGGAGCACCTCGAACCCCGCGCCTAGCGACCGCTCCATGTACGGCGAGCGCAGCAGACCGACGCCGTGGTGATGGCTGAGCGTGGCTCCATGCCGGAGGATCACCTCGTTGGCCGCATCCCATGCGGCCCGGTACCAGGCGGCTCGATCCGCGACCTCTACGCTGCCGCGCAGCGAGAAATACAGGCATGCGCTGTCGACGTAGGCGTGGGACTGGTGCGCCGAGCCGGCCAGCGTGCCCGGCACGGCGGCAATCGCGGCGACAACCTCGTCGTAGATCGCCGGCAGGTCCTTCCACTTGCCGATCATCTCCAGGGTGTCGGCGACGAAACCGGCGCTGCGGGTGAAGCCCTCGGCGCTCTTGCCGGTCAGATACCTGGTGTCGAGCCAACGCTCGTAGATCGCGTCTCCGTCGAGTTCGGTCCCGGTCTCGGCGCAGACCCGAGCGCTGATCTGCATTGTGGCGTCGACCAGCTCCCGGGTGCCCTCGTCCGCGACCAGCAGCACATTGGTGTCGGGCAGGCCGAACTGCACCCCGCTCTCGAGGCCGTCGTAGAGGCGCAGCGCGGCCGGGGTCGCGCCCTGCTGGACGATCTGGCGACAGGCCTCGAGCCCCTCGGCGAAACTGTGGAAGGCGTAGGCGTGCGCCCGCCCGTAGTCCGGCAGCCGGTGCACCTTTAGCCGGATCTTGGTGATCACCCCGAGGGTTCCCTCGGAGCCGATGAACAGCTGCAACAGGTCTGGACCGACCGCGGCACGGGCGCTGTCGCCGACGCTGACGAGCTCCCCGTTCGGCAGGACCACATCCAGGCCGAAGACCATGTCCTCGATCTTCCCGTACCGGGTCGAGAGCTGGCCGGCACCGCGACAGGCCACCCACCCGCCGACGGTGCTGATCGCATACGAGGAAGGCCAGTGACCCATCGTCATCCCGTATTCGGATTGGATCTTCTGCTCGAAAAGATCGCCGAACATGCCCGGCTCGACCTCGACGATCTGGCTCTGCTCGTCGAAGCCGAGGAACCGGTTCAGTTCGCACACATCCAGCACTATGCCGCCGCGGACGGGCAGGGCCGCGCCGGTGACATTGCTACGGCCGGCCGAGACAGTCACGGGAATCGTTGCGGCAGCGGCTATCCGGATCACCTGCTGCACCTGCTCGGCGCTCGACACATGCGCTATCACCGCCGGCGGTGTGGCTGGGCGGCCGCCGGTCTCGGCGATCATTGTGCCGGCCCACCAGTCCCGGGTGCCCTCCCGCACCGCCGCCGGCTCGGTGTCGACTCGGTCGGCGACCGCGGTCAGGGCCTCGATGACGGTCTCCGGAACCGACACCGGGTCATCGGTGAAGCAGGGCTCCCCGTCGACCGGGCCGACGTGCTGCGCGAAGAGGGGCTGGGTGGGCGCGCCCACCGTGTAATTGCCCCGGTTGTATCCGCGCTTCAGTGCTTCCTTGCTGATCATGTCTACTTGTCTCCCATCAGGATTGCGCGTTCGTGTGCTGTCTGCAGTCGGTAGTGGGCGACCTGGTCGGCCACCTCCGAGCGGGGGAGGTCGAGCTCCTTCATCAGCAGCTCGCCGACCCGCTCAGCCGAGGCGGCCGAGGCGTCGCGGGCCATGATCCGCGCCCGCGTCCGACGCGAGAGGATGTCGTCGACGCTGCGGGCCAGCTCATGCCGTGCCGCGTAGACGACCTCGGCCTCCAGATAGGGGAGGCCCTCGACAATCGGGCGGCCCAGGGTGGGGTCCTGGGCAAGAATGTCGGTGACGAAACGGGCCTCGGTGCCGTAGCGTTCCCCCAGGTGGGAGGCGAGTCCCCCGGACGCGACGATCGCTTCCGGATCGTAACCGGCGGCGCCCAGCAGGTACGCCGACTTGGTGCGGCAGCGGCCCTTTCGCCCGAGTACGGCCTGTGCCGCGTCGACGGTCTGCTCCGCCATATGCCGAGCGGTGGTCAGCTTCCCGCCCACCACCGTGACCAGGCCGTCGGGATCGGTGCGGACCTCGTGATTTCGCTTGAGTTCCACCGTCTTTCCGCCCGGGGGCGCCACCAGCGGCCGGCAGCCGGCGATACTGCCCAGCACGTCCTGCGGCTCGATGTCGATGTTGAGGGCGGTCCGCGCGCCGTCGAGCAGGAAGTCGCGTTCCTCGCGGGTGCAGTTGACGTCGTCGAGGTCGCCGCGGTAGTCCTCGTCTGTGGTCCCCAGGTAAGCCGTGTTGCCCCAACGGGTTATGGTGGCGCGACGGTTGCGGCCCGGGACCGGGATGGTGACGGTGCAGTCGTTGCGGATCTTCGACCAGGGCACCGCGATGTGCACCCCCTTGGCCGGGCGAATGTTGGGGACCTCGACGTCCTTGCCCGCCCCGCTCCAATCGCGCAGCCACACGCCGGTCGCGAGCACGACGACGCCGGCGCGGGCCCGGACCTGTCTGTTGCCCACCTCGGCGACGACGCCGCTGACCTTGCCGCCCTGGCGGGTCACCTCGGCGACCCGGGCTCCGTTGAGGACGGTGGCGCCGTGGAACGCCGCGGTGCGAGCCAGGGCCAGCGTCAGCCGCGCGTCATCGGCGCGGGCGTCATAGTACAAAAAGCCGCCGTCGAGGTGCTCGGCCTTGAAAGTTGGGCAGTGTGACAGCACTTCGTTCTTGGTCAGCTTCTGGTGCAAGATCCCCTCGCGCCAGCCGCCGGCCAGGTCGTAGGTCCACAGCAGGCTCTCGAAACCCGCCGCGAGGCGGCGGTCGAAGACCCCGTTGTGCGAGAGCACCGGGAACAGGAACGGCAGCCGCTGGACCAGGTGCCGCGCGTTCTTGCGCAGGCGCTGCCGCTCGAGCAGCGAGTGCCGCACCAACGCCAGATTGCCCTGCTCGATATAGCGCAGTCCGCCGTGGATCATCTTGGAGGACTTCGATGATGTGCCGGAGGCGAAGTCGTCCTTCTCCAGCAGCGCCACCCGAAATCCGCGCAGCGCCGCGTCCATGGCCGTGTAGGCGCCGGTGACCCCGCCACCGACGACGATGATGTCGAAGTCTCCGCCGTCGAGGTGGGCAAGCTGTTCGGCGCGATCGAGCCGCAATGGCGCATCCGAGACCATCCGCGCCCGCGCCGATGCCGGCCTCCGCGCGGGCATGGATACCGAGCGTAGCGAAACCAATGTGTTCATCCTTCCGAAAGTTGTTTGTGGACAGGGGCGATGGCAGATTGTGGCGGTGCGTCCCGGGACTCGACGAGCTCGAGTTCTGCGGCTATCCGGGCCTTCCATGCGGCCCGTCGGCGGCGTCGAAGGCCATCGGCGAGCCTCGGTTCGAAGACCTCCGCGGCAGCGAGCGTGGACGCCGCCTCCGCCAGCGAATTCCACAGCAGTCCGTCGGAACCGGCCATGAACGCGGCCCCCCGAAGACTGGCCACGCCGGAGTCCGGCAGGCGTCGCATCGGGATCCCGGTCAGGTCGGCCTGCATCTGGATGAGCGGATCGCTCGACGACAAGCCGCCGCCGACCACGATGTGCGTCACGTCGAGCCCCGCGACCTCCGCGTTGGCCTCCGCGGAGTCAGCCACGGATTGCGCAATACCCTCCAGAACCGCGTACCCCACCTCCGCGCGCGTGCTCGACATGGAGAACCCGGTCAGCGACGCCCTGACCTGTGATTCCACCACCGGTGTCCGAATCCCCGCCAGCGCCGGAACGAACACGATCCCATTCGACGTGGTGGTCGAGGCCGCGAGCTTGCTGATCGACTGCGCCGAATCGAACCAGCCCAGCGTGTTGCATACCCAGTCCAGGGCGGACCCCGAGGTGGCGGTGAAAGTCTCGACCGCATAGACGGTTTCCTGTTTTCTGCGCCACCCGGTGACCGTGAGCGTCCCGGGATGGAGCGCGGACCGGGCGGGCGGCTCGGTTCCGGTGATCAGGTCCACGAAGCTGCCCGTGCCGTGCACGCACATCGCCTGCCCCTGCTCCAGGCAGCCCAGGCCGACCGCACCGGCGTGCTGGTCGCCCATGGCCGCGAGGATGGGGGCCGAGACCCCGATTGTGGCCGGGTCGGTGTGCCCCAGGCAGTCCGCGTCCTGCCGCAGCTCCGGCAAGAGCTCGAGCGGGAATCCGAGCGCGGCGATCCAGTCCCGGTGGTAGGCGTGCTCGGCCAGCACGTATGCCCCTGCCGAGGTGACGTTGGTCGCGGTGGCCGCATAGGTGCGCTCCACTGCGAGATTCCACAGCAGCCAGGTCTCGATGGTTCCGAATCCGAGCCGACCCGCCTGGTGGGCTTGTGCCACCGCAGGATCTTCGCGCACCTTGTGCGCGGCCCACAGGTAGGGCGAACGCAGCCCGGTCGGGCGTCCTACCTCGGCCATGAGCGTGCTGTCCCACTCCGGGGCAAGGGCTGCGAGCTCGTCCGCGTGGCGGCAGTCCTGCCAGACCATCGCGGGAACCAGCGCCTGCCCGGTAACGGTGTCCCACAGCACGGCCGTCGCCCGTTGGGTGGCCAGTGCCACCGCTGCGATACTCGCGCCGGCCGCCTCTGCGCGGGCGACAACAGCCCTGCACACGTCGAGTGTCTTTTCCAGAATCTCGCCGGCGTCTTGTTCGACCACGCCGAATCTCGGTGTCGATACCGCGAGGCGGCGGTATTCCAGATCGTGCACGACACCGTCGGCGGTGACCCAGGCCGCGCGGGTTCCCGTTGTCCCCTCGTCGATTGCGAGGATGGCGGTCGAGCTCATACGCGAACCCCGTTCTGCACGGCCGTGCCGTCGGCGCCCGGCTCGTAATCCTCGGATCGGGCGAACCCGGGTGCGTCCTGCTCTTCGTCAGGGTTGAGTGCGGCTCGGGTCGGATCCCACGTGATCACGCAGCACACGATGCACGAGAGCAGCGGAACCACGGACAGGATCAGGAACGTCGGGCCGAGCCCCAAACGCGATTGCAGGATCGGGAAGATCAGCAGTCCGAGTGCGGCGCTGGCGCTTCCGATCGCACCGATCACTCCGTTGGCTCCGGCGCGCAGCTCACTGCGGAACGAGAGCGAGGACAGCGTCTTGCCGTTGGCGCCGGGGCCTGCTGAGTGGAACAGGATGAACAACGACGGGATGAGGAAGCCGAGCGCCAGCGGCAGATGCGCATGCCAGATACCCAAGATCACCAGCATGACGAATACCGCGCCGAACCCGAGCGCGGATGCTCGGCGCAACCCGAGCCGCGCACCGATCTTCGGGGACAGGAAACCGCCGACAATTCCGAACACATTGAAGACGAGCGCACCGAGGGTCGCCACGGTAAAGCTGTGCCCGAAAAGTGCAAGGCCGATGATCGGCAGGTACCACCCGACGGCGAAGTACTGAATGGACTGACCCATCTGCACGGTGCTCGCCAAGAGCGTGCGGCGCAGATAGATCCCCCGGAATATCAGGGCCACGTTCGCCAAGCCCCCATCGGCCCGGTTGCGAATCGGGGTCCGATCACCCGCCGGCGCCGCCGTGAATTCCTCGCCGTAGATCTTGGTCATCGACTCGGCCGCCTGCTCCAGGCGTCCCTTGCGGGCAGCCCACATGGGGCTCTCGACCATGTATCGCGCCTGCGCGACCAGCAGCGCCAGCGCCACCACACCCGTCGAGCCGACCGCGTACCGCCAGATCGCCTGACCGACACCGAGATCGTAGAACCCGATCGCCAGAATCAGGTTGCTGGAGACCGCGGTGTACCAGACGCCCTGCCACGTGTTCAGCCGGCTCTTGAAGCGTGCCGGGGTGAATTCGGCCAGCAGCGCCATCGCAATAGCGAAGTCGATCCCGTAGGCGGCGCCGACGAAGAACCGCCCTAAGAGCACAACCTCGAAGCCCGGCGCAAAGGCGCAGCAGGCAGCGCCGATGACCGACAGGAACTTCGCCAGGATCAGCGGCCGCACTCGGCCTGACCGATCGGCCATCCAGCCACCGAGAGGATTGAAGACGACGGCGACCCACGATGCGAGTGAGGTCAGAATCGCTACCTGGGTGGCGTCGAGGTGCATGTCTTTCGTCATGGGGCCGAGTCCCGCGCTCAGCGCCGAGTTGCCGAACGCGTCGAGGAACAGCCCGCCTAGGGCCAGCCACCAGATGACGCTTGCGCGGCCCGCAATCCGAGGTTGTTCGTCGATATAGGACACGACGTCGTGAACGCCACGAAGTACTTTGCTGGACACGATGCCCGGCCTCTCTGCCGGGAGACCGTCCTGTCGCAGGCTATACCGCAAAAAGGGCAGAATGAAGCCTCCAACAGGAGATCTCCATTCTTACCCTGGTTGCTGAGATGCTAATCACACGAGGGTAGAGATTGCAAGGGCTTGCCCAGACTCGCCGGGCGGGCTTCCGGGGCGTGCCACACACCAGCGCCGCACGCACAGTGCCGACGGGTCGCGATCGCCGACGGCTACCACGAATCGACCGAATCCTGGGCCGATCTGCTGCGGCCGTCACGCTGGGTTCACTTCCGGCGTCACGTCGTGGCTCTAGCCGCAGACACCGGTCCTGTCGGTCATGGTGTCGATCTCCCTGCCGGAGTGCCGTCGGTTCGGTGTTGGGTCTCCCGGACAAGATTCGACTAGGATTCGATCACTCGGTCAGTGCGGCCAGCACCGCAGAGGTGTCGTGGTAGTACGGGCGAAACTCGGTGATCAAGCCGTCTCGGAAGCTGATCCATTGCAGTAGTGACGTTTTCACTGTTCGGCCGGTACATCGTGCGCGCAGCCGGCCGCGGCTGTAGACCACGACCCGATTCTGGTCGCTGAGGAACTGCTGTTCGTCGAACCATAGGCCGTCCCAGCTTTCGCCCATGGTGGCAATGAACTTCCGGAAGCCCTCGTGCCCACGCCATTCGCCGCCGTAGGGCAGGCTGGACGCCTGATACATGACGACGTCCGAGGCCAAGTGCGCGGCCATCTGCTCGAACTCGGCGCCCTCGGTGAGGTACGCGGCCTCGGCCGCATAGAAGGCCCGCAGAGTGGTCATCACATCGACTGTCATTCTCCCGATCCTCACAGCGACTGGTTCTCCACACTGGCGGGATTCCGACTTCGCGATTCGAGACCGGGTGTCGGTATCCGGATTCACGCTCATCGGCATGTGCCGGAGGCCATGTAGGCGGCAAGGATGTAGTTGGGGTGGCGGTCGAGGTTGGTGCGGGCGCGGTCGTAGCGCATGGTGGTGCGGGCGTCGGTGAAATGGAAGGCGCTGCCGCCCCATTCGCGGAAGATCTGGCACGTGTCGGCGCAGTCGTCGATCAGGACGATGAGATCTAATTACTGCAACTGCGGTGAGGCCTGCAATCGCAACGACTGCAAGGAGGAATCCGGATGCGCCGGGTCGGGGTTGTGAGGCGGGTACTGGTTGGGTCGGCTTGTGCCGCTGTGGCGCTCGGAGTCGCACCGGCGGCAGCCGGGGCGTCGTCCGCCGCGACGGCGGGTTGTGGCAGCACGTTGTCCGAGCGCGAGGTGAATTCGATTGCCGCACTGTCCGATACCAGCACCTTGACCGGTTCGCCGATGCGGCGGTTGGAGGATGCTATCGAGCGGCATCACCGGATCACCGACATTCTGATGCGGCATCGGGATCGGCGGGGATTGTTCCTGATCGGGCTCGATCTGTCCGAACAGCGGGCCGTGATGCCGCTGCAGCGTGACCCTGCGGCGTTCGCCCATCCGGACTATGCGCACGCGGTGAGTCTAGAACTCGCGCGGCGGATTCTGGTCAACTTCCATGGTGAGTTCGCGAGCGGTGCGGTGGAACCGCATTGGGCGCAGTATTTTTCGCTGGCGGCGGACTGTGGCGTCTCCGGTGCGCGGGTGGCAATGGCCGGGTACAACGCGCATCTCACGGTCGATCTGACGTATTCGGTCGCGGCAGTGGGCGCACGGCCGGAGGATGCGGGCGATCACTTCAAGATCGTGGACGGGATCGCCCGGGTCGGATTGCCGATCATCGATCGGACCAAGGCGGCATACGGCGTCGACATCGGGCCGCTGTGGCGGTTCTACTTCCTCGGCGAAGGATTGGATCGCCTTGTCGGACAGGGCGTTGCGACCGGCCCCATGCTGGAGGCCGCCGATGACGGCTACAACGTGACCGTCTTCGGAAACGGACTCGCGCTACAGAACCCCACGGTCCACGACGCCACAGTGGCCGAGATACGGACTCTGTACCAATCCAACGAAACTGCATTCGATGTGCTCGCGCGGCTCGGCGGTTTGTGAGTTATCCTCCGCCCCGGAGGGAATCCCAGGAATAAGCGGTCACGCCCGTGCTGCCAGGGCCTGGTGTGCTACCCGCTCGGCATCGTAGGTCCGCAGTTTCAATCGGTCGTAGATGGCGACGATCCGGTCGGCCTGCTGCGCCGCGT
Source organism: Nocardia albiluteola (assembly GCF_018860155.1). Lineage (GTDB taxonomy): Bacteria > Actinomycetota > Actinomycetes > Mycobacteriales > Mycobacteriaceae > Nocardia > Nocardia albiluteola. Next base: position 52,825 of record NZ_JAHKNI010000024.1, on the reverse strand, counting down.
TGCGCTGGCTGAGAAATTTCGGTTATGTGGATTCCGGAACCTCGCGCCTCGATGGCTTGCCGGTACCGGTCTACTGGCTCACCGATGTCGGCAAGCAACTAAACCAGCGAATCTACGGGGTCAATTCATAAGGTACTGAAGAAGTGCCGTGCGATGATGGCGTGCAACGTTGTGGCGAACGTTTTGATCGCTCCAAGCCTAGTTCCGTTCGTGCCGAGCACGATACGTTCGGCATTCGACCTAGCGGTTTCTCGATCGGCGCTCCTCGGGTGTTTTTTGCGTTGCAGTACTACTTCCAGCATCCCGAGGCGCGCCACGAGCTCGGCGACGCCGCAAGCCTGCAGAGGATCATCGAAGGTCACGCCGACGACCATACGGCGAGCTGAGCAACCTGCCGGAGGCTGACGCGAATCCCGCGCCGCGATGGATCCTCTGTCTGCGCTGGCGGTTTCACGCGGGCACAGGTTGTTCTCGACTTCCGACCGGCGGCAGGTTTCTAGGCGGCGATGTCCCATTCCCGAAGGCCGTTGTCCTCGGTGGTGTCGTGCCAGGCCGGGTATCGGGTGGTGGGTCGAGTCTGGTTGGGGTAGAGGCGGTTCTGGATCTGGGGGTCGTGATGGTCGAAGGCTGCCTCGTTGTAGGGCAGTTCGGTGCTGGTGTGATGGGCGATTCGTGGGCCGCGTTCGGGGAGATCGGCCAGTCGTACTCAGTGGGTGACCGCGTCGCCGTGCTCGGCTGTCCACGGGGCCCAGACCGGTCCTGCCGGGCCGTCGCGGTGGGGGCCAGGTCGCGGCTGGTGGTCGCGATCATCAGGCCGGGGGTGTAGCTGCCGAACGTGCTTTCGCTCGCATCGCCGCCGGTCACGGGTCGGTGGAGGTCTTGCTGTCGAGCTGTCCGGCTGGCCTGTTTCGGGTCGGTGATGGCGAGGGTAGGGCTGGGATGCTGTTTTTCGGGGTCGGTGATGTGCCGGGCTGATTGGGGTCCGCGTCCGGAGGTGGGTGCTCGAGTCCCGGCGTGGTCGCAGGCGCCCGGTAATGCGAACCGCGAAATCCTGGTCGCCGGGCCATCCCAGTCGCTGCATGTCAATCGTGCGTTCCATCTCGGCCTGATGCGTGTCGCGGGTCTCCGAGCGCCTTCCCGCGCATCACCGAGTGATAGTGGCGACGCCAAGTTGGTGTGTGCAAGAGGGGACTTGTATCCCTCGATGCGGCAGATTTACCTAACCCGTGTGTTCGATGACATCTAACGTATGCGGACTCCCCGCTGATTTCAACACTGCCGCCGTAGAATCTGAAGGTAATGTGTTGTAACTGAGGGCCTTTGAAAAGGAGCGAGAGTAGCCCCTACGCCAGGAATTAAAGCCAGAACGACGATTGCACCTCGCTTCAGCGGATCGCGCACGACGCTGCCGATTGCAGCCAAATACCCGCATCCGTGGATTGGGCCGGTCAAGGATGCAACGGACGCATTATGCACCGTGGTGAGATTTATCAGGAGAATTGCCAGGGAGGTGAGTTCGACCAGGGCCGCAATCTTTAGAGGGGTGCGGTTGCTGTCCATGTTCACACTCCCGTGGTGGAGCCGGGACGGACGACCATCAATACGGTGACTGCTGCCCACAGCAAGTTGAAAAAGCCGGTATACATGGCTAGTTGAGCAGTGTGTGATCGCTCGATGGTGCCGTTGGTGGTGATGTGCGCAAGGAGCTTGTCCTGGCTGGGCAGTACGAGGACGAGGAGGATGCCAGCCGCCGCTGCGGTCAAGATGATCGATGCGATCAGCCATGCACTCCCGAGAATGCCCATGTACGAGGCAGTGGCGAACCCCAGTACCGGGACTGCCAGACCGATGCCGGCGTAGACCCGGCAGATTCGGTGGAGGAGTTGGATCGTAGCCGCCGTGGAAGTGTCCGACTCGCTTGCCTCGGCACGGCGGGCAGCCGGCGGGAACATGCTGGCCGCAACGGAAACGGGGCCGATCGCGATGATGGCAGCCAGGACATGGAGAGAAAGAAGGATCTTGGTCATGATTCAGTGCGCTTCGCCGATCGTGAATTACGCATGAAGAACATTGCCGTTCCTATTGCTCAGGCACCCGAAATCGAGCGCGATGTGAAAGACGTTTCGGCTGGCAGACTTGTGACTGCCGCTGCGATTACTTCCTCGCCTACATCGGCATGACTCCGTTCCTTGGCTGGTCCGGCGAGCGACGACATGGTGGCCACCACGAGCATGCCGAGTCCGAGCAGCGCGAAAGCCAGGGTCCCGGTCACCGACCAGCGCTGCCCGGACCTCACCCGTCGGACCACTCCTGCGGCGTACAGTCCGCCGAGTACGACCATGGCGGCCCGAGCCATCGGGTCGAGCGTCCGGGACGAGAACCCCCGGGCAGCGTCGAGTTCCGGCAGCACGCCGCACCTTCCTTCCCGTCATCCCGCAATGCATCCGCGTCCACCTGCAGGCAGACTGCAGGTTACGCCAATCTGCCGGAAAGGGGAACTCGGCACCAGGGGCACCGCGCTGGCGCGGGCGGCGTGCGAGAGCGCATTGGGACGCAGCGGAGATGCTGGCGCTGCGCCATCCGGACATCCTGGTGGAGCCCAATGTTCTGTTCGTCGATGAGGGTTCGGTCCTCACATCAGCCGGTGCCGCGGCGGGCATCGACCTGTGCCTTCACATCGTCCGGCGCGACCTCGGCGTGAGCGTCGCGAACGACATCGCCCGCCGTTTGGTGACGGCGTCCTATCGGAGCGGCAGCCAGGCTCAGTACCTTCCCCGAAGCAGCCCGGCATCGCATTGCGATACGCTCGCGGCGACCCGAGAATGGGCGCTGACGCGCCTTCACGAACCACTCGGAGTCACCGATCTCGCGACGCACGCGCGGATGTCGCTGCGCACCTTCATGCGCCGCTTCGAGGAGACCGGCGACACGCCGCTGCAGTGGGTCCTCCGCGCTCGAGTCGACGCTGCCCGAGCGCTCCTGGAAACCATGAAGCTCCCGGTCGACCAGATCGCCGAGCGCGTCGGACTGGGAACCAGATCCAACCTCCGCCTGCATTTTCGGAGAATCCTCGACGTGTCGCCCTCCAAGTATCGGGCCGCGTTCTCCGGCCGGACGATTCCGACTCCTCGAGCGGGAACTACTGGCGCTCCGTGGCTCCCTGCTGAACCGCCTGTAAGTGTTGGTGGTGGCCGGCCTGGGGCTGGCTGGCAGGGTGGTGCTGGTTCTTCAGACCGGGTGTGACTCGTGAATCGCCTGGCCCCGTATGGGTGTTTGACGCTTCCCGCGCCGGTGCCGCGGATCCGCCAGTGTGGCCAGTCGCTGCGGCAGTCCCGGCAGTGCGCGGTGCTGACGCAAGGGCGCCTTGATCAGGCAGACACTGGCAGACTGACGGCACATCGAAGCTCCGGTTCGGCCGGGCGACTCGAGTGGCTGTTCTGCGAGTGTTCGGCCAGGCCTTGGTGGCTCACACCGTCGTCGCAACAGCGACGGCCCAACCGATGTAGGCAAAGTTGAGAAGCACCTTGACGGTCGTGCTCGCCAACCCGCGAGCACGGCGCGGCCGCTCAGCCACTACCCGGGCCAGCTCATCGAGATGCGCGACGATGAAGACCGAGATCATCGCCGCGGCAATCCACCCGCCCGCCGCTCGGCTCCGCGGCGCGAGGAGGAGAACACTGTCGGTGATCAGCGCAACCCCGCCCGCAGCGACGAGCAGTCGTGCGCGACCCAGCCAGGAAGGGACCAACCGGCGGACGTAGTCCGGGCGCACGAAGTGCGCGACGCCGTTGACCATCAGGAAGGCCGCCAAGGCGACGGCCACAATACAATTCATGCCATGACAGTGCCGCCGACCCGGGCGTGGACGCTTGAACGAAACGATCGCCGCCTCCACTTCGCGTCCGGCCCGGCGGTGACGATGTTCGCCGAGTCCGGCGCCTTTCGGGTACGTCCCCACCGGCACCCAGCGTGGAAGATCGTGCTCGCGCTCGGCGGCGGTGTCGAGGTCGGCTACGGCGGTAACCGCACCGTCACCGCGGTCGGCGTGATCGTGCCGCCGCAGCTGGCACACACCTGCGCCGTCTCGGCGGCCTACGTCGCCCTCTTTCTGGACCCATGGGAGCTGGCGCTCGGCACCGGCCCAACCCGCCTGAACGAGACCGCGACCCAACGTGTACTCGCGGCCCTCGACCATCCCGGCCCCGGCGCCGACCTGGACGCGGCCCGTGCCGAGCTCGCGACCCTCGCCGGAGCGGGCGCCCCGCTCGATTCCAGGGTCGCCCACGCGGTGCGGGAGATCACCCGCCCCGGGTCCACCGCCACGATCGGCGCGGTCGCCGCCCAGGTCGGGCTCTCCCAGCCGCGGTTGCGCACCCTCGTCCGCGACTGGGTGGGTATCCCGCTCCCGCGGCTACGCCTATGGGCCATGCTGCGCACCGCCATGACCGAACTACCGGCCGAGTCCGCGGCCGCCGCGGCTGCTTTCGCGGGCTTCGCCGACCAGGCACACCTCACTCGCACGGCGCGAACCCTCGCCGGCCGCACCCCGTCGGAGATCCTCCGCCCGGGAGCGTCCGGCGCCCCGGCGTAGACCCGTCAACCCTGGCATTCATGGCCCCGGCGGGTCCCCTCTCGGTGGCTGGGGGTGCGCCTCGGGGCGAGGGCGAGCATAACCGCCTCCCAGTCGATGGCATCCTCGCCCAGCGCGTGCAACAGGAGGAGTGGCGGAGCATTCGCAGGCCATACGGTCGACCTGTTTATTCCGATACGGTGGGAGTGCTCCGACATGGCCACGGAAGGAAGGCGTGAATGGCAGACGCAGGGGACGCCGGCTCGGCACTGGGGCCAACAATGATCATGATCCTCCAGGGGCGTTTTCTGGAAGGACGATTAGAGGACTCACTGAAGGGCATCGGCCTGTCCCTGCGACGCCTGGGCCTCTTGGGGCACCTGCGACATGATCCAGGCATATCGTTCAGCGCACTGGCGCGGCGAGCGGGGATCAAAGTGCAGAGCCTGCATCCGATCATCGACGCGCTGATCTCTGAGGGATACATCGCTACCGTCGGGAGCGGGGGGCAGGGCCGCGCAGCGGTGATCGAGCTGACGGACCGTGGCGTGAAGGTGCTCGAGCGGGCAACCCAGTTGATCGCGGACTACGACCATGAGGTGTTCGCTGAGGACGAGTGGAAGGATCTAGGTACAGCGCTTACTCGTTTGGGGGAGGCGTTGTGGCGCGAGCGTATGGCCTCATCCGGTGGAGTGACCGCTCCGGCGGCGCCCCCCGTTGCCGGGCGTCGTTCCGGAGGCTGACGTCTTCTCTGGGGCCGTGGGAGCTTCCTTTGCTTGGGAGTGGTTGTTCAGCCCAGCGCAGGCCACGTCGCGTCGAGAGAGCTTGGTCCTTGGTTCGGCCGCGCGGCTGGTGTCTTGGCGCCACACGTAGCCGCAGCCGTTGCACCGGTATCGGCGGACCGTCACGTGCAGCGTGGTGGGCCGCCACCCGAATGGTTCGTGCGCCGACCAGCGCAGGATGGTGTCGCAAGGCACGCCCTCGCAGCCGCAGCGTCGACACCACTGGTCCGGTTCGACGAGACGGCATGCGAGGACCGCGCGGTCGGGATCGAGCCGCTGGCCGGTGACTTCGAGCCCGAGCTCGTCCAGTCGACAGAAGGTGGTCAGGTCGGCGCTGGAGAGACCGGGAACTGCTGTCGTGGCGCCGGGCGCCGGTCGCGGTGTGGGTGCCTCGGTTGTGCGGTCAGCGGCAGTCGATGGCGATCTTGAGGACCTCGGGATCTGGTTGTGAGAGCAGGGGGAGTGCGACGGTCACCAGGTCGGGTAGCGGGATCTGGTGTGTGACAAGGTCGGCGGCGTTGAGGCGCCCGTCGGCCAGCATCCGCACTGCGTGGGCGACGTCGGTGTCCCATAGGTGGGCTGCGGAGCCGATGAGCTGGCGCTCGCCGAGGACGAGGGCTGGGAGTGGGATGGGCTGTGTCTGGGAGCCCAGTCCTACGGCCACGACGGTGCCGCCCGGCCGTGCCAGGTCGATCGACCGCGTCAGTTGTCCAGCGGCGCCGCTGCATTCGAACACGACGTCGACGCCTGGCGCGCCCAGGTCTGCCACGACGTCGGGGAGGCCGTCGGGTGGGCAGGCGCGGACCGGGGAGTGGGCTTCGGCGAACCGGCGCCGGTAGTCGGACGGGTCGACCAGACAGCAGGCCGCGGCGCCTGCGGCCAGCACGGCCTGTGCGGTGAGTTGGCCGATCGTTCCGCCGCCGATGACCATGGCGGTGGCGCCGAAGATCTCGGATACCTTGCGGACGGCGCGGACCGCCACGGCGGCGGGTTCGGCGAGGACGGCGGTTTGCATCGACAGTCCGGCCGGGACCGGAACGCAGGTCCGGGCCTTGGCGACCATGTATTCGGCCATTCCTCCGTCGTCTTGTTGGCCCGGCACGCAGACGCTCGGGCACAGGCCCTCTTGGTGGCGCAGGCACCACCAGCACTGTCCGCAGCCGTTGACCACGTCCGGGACGACGTAGGTCCCCACGGCGGGGCCGGTTCCGTCCGGGGCAGCCCGGACGATTTCGCCGACGATCTCGTGTCCGAGGGTGAGCGGGGCCATCCGTCCGCTCAGCGGGTGTGGCTGGCCGGTGGGGATGATGAGGGGTCCGGCGCGGTACTCCTCCAGGTCGGTGCCGCAGATGCCGCACCAGTGGACCTTGACCAGCACTTCGTCGTTGCGGGGTTCTCGCGGTGTGACATCCTCGATGCGGATGTCCTCACGGTCGTGCCATCGGGCGGCGAGCATCGCTTGAAGCCTTTCGATAGGGAGTCGGCCATCACGGGGCCAGCGGTGAGGCAGGCCGACGGTGTCGCATGTGCGGGTGTGGGGCGACCGGGCTCGGTCTCGGCACCGGAGTTCGGGGGTGCCGAGGGCGAATTCTCGGAAGTCGAGACACCGCACCGGCTGAACGGGTAGATCAGATGCCTCATTCGTCCATCGGGTACAGGCTCGCCCCGCCGTCGACCAGTAGGGTGGCGCCGGTCATGTACGCGGACATCGGCGAGGCCAGGAAGAGCACCGCATCGGCCACCGACTCCGGCGTCTGGAGTCGGCCGAGGGGGATGGCGCGCTGCGCGCGGGACCGATACGCGGGATCGGAGTCCCATTGGCGTTTGGCCATGCCGACGCCGACGATTCCGGGCGCCACGGCGTTGCTGCGGATGCCTTGCGGGGCGAGTTCGCGGGCGAAGGTGCGCATCAGCGATCGGACGGCGGCCTTGCTGGCCGAGTAAGGGCCGATCTCCGGCCAGGGCACATCCTGTACCCAGCTCGTGGTGAAGATCAGAATCCCTGGCGCCTCGTCAGCAAGCCAGCGCCGCGCGGCCTCTGAGGCGACGAGGAACGAGCCGCGCAGGTTCACCGCCATCAGGTCGTCGAAGGCTTCGACAGGGTAGTTGACGATGGGATGCGAACCGACGACCCCGGCGTGCACGCACACGATGTCCGCCGGTCCGCCGAACACCTGCGCTGCCCGGTCGAACAGCGCTGTGACATCGTCCGTCGAGGTGGTGTCGCAGGCCGCGTACGCACTCTGGGCGAGGCCCGAAGCGGTCACAGCCTCGGCGGCTGCGCTCGCGTCGGGCAGGTCGGTCAACAGAACGCGTGCGCCCGTTCTCTGAAACGCCGCGGCGATGACCTGCCCGATCCCGCCGAGGGCGCCGGTGAGAATCACCCGGCGTCCGGCCAGGCCCCAGGGGCCCGAGTCCGAAGCCGCTTCCATATCAACCTCCTGATCGTCCTGAACCCAGGTCGTGCTCGAAGCCGCGGTGCCGGCCGATGAGAGCGCCTGTTGGCGGACTCTTGACGCTGCCGGACGGAGGCGAGTATACCTGTCGGCATGACCGGTAATACCAGTTTGTCCGACACCCCGCCCTCGGGTGCGGATGTCGCAGCCGCGATGGAAACGCGGCTGCTCTCGGGAGAATGGGCGGTCGGAACGCGGCTGCCGTCCGAGCGAGTGCTGGCCTTGGCGTACCAGGTGAGCCGCCCTGTCATCCGGGAGGCGCTGCGCGCGCTCCAGGAAAGAGGTCTGATCACCGTCGCGGCGGGCCGGGGAAGTTTCGTCCGGGCGCACCGCCCGAGCAGTCACGGCGGGGACGCGACGCTGCTGGCGCGCCGTGGCGAGGTGACGGCCCGGGACCTGGTCGTGGCCCGCGTCATGCTGGAAGGCCAGACCGCGGCGCTTGCTGCGCAGAACCGCACCGAGGCCGATCTCACCGATATGCGCCGGATCCTTGCGGCGTTCGACCGGGAGAAGTCGCTGGCCGCAACGGCCGACCTGGACGTCGCCTTCCACGAGTCGATCGCCGTGGCCTCGCGGAACCCGGTCATCCAGTTGATGTTCGGGTCGATCCGGCCGCTGACCCACGGCGTCGTGCTCCGCAGCCTGACCGACCGCGCCGTGCGCGGGGTCGCGGCCCCGCTACACGATGTGATCCTCGAGGCGATCGCCGACCAGGACCCCGACGCGGCCCGCGCCGCGATGACCGAGCACATCGAGACGGCCCAGCACTTTTACGGGCCGGACCTGGACGCCGCGCTCACCGACGTCCTCATCCAGCGCGCCGCCAGCAGCCCCGACCTCGCGGAGGTGCTGAGCGGGTACATCGCAAACCTCCCCGACCAGAGCGACTGAACGGTCGCTCTAGAACCCGACCGAGAGGAATCGAGGCATATGCCTGTTCTCGAAGTAGCGGACATCCGCAAGAGATTCGGCGGCGTCGAAGCACTGCGTGGCGTCAGCCTGACCATCGCCGAGGGGGAGGTCATCGGCCTCATGGGGGACAACGGCGCCGGCAAGTCGACTCTGATGAAGGTGCTCTGCGGAGCGGTACGTCCCGACTCGGGCACCATCACCATGGACGGTAAACCGCTGTCGATGCGTGGCCCGCGGGACGCGGCAACGCACGGGATCTCCGTTGTCTACCAGGATCTGGCCCTGGTGAACCAGCGGGACGTGGCGACGAACGTGTTCCTCGGCCTGGAGCCCCGGCGCGGATTGGTCGTGGACCGCCGTCGTATGCGCCGCGAGGCGCGTGCGGTCCTTGATGAGCTCAGCATCCGGATACCCTCGGTGCGCCTGCCGGTCGGTGGCCTGTCCGGCGGGCAGCGTCAGTGCATCGCCATCGCCCGCGCCGTTCACCAGGGCGGCAAGGTCGTTCTGCTCGACGAACCGACCGCCGCGTTGGGCCCCGAGCAGCAGGCGAACGTCCTGAAGCTGATCACCGATCTCAAGCAGCGCGGAACCACGGTCGTGGTGGTCAGCCACAACGTCGACCATGTGCTGGCCGTAGCCGACCGGGTGGTGGTGATGCGCGCCGGACAGGTGCAGGGCATCCGCGATGTGCACTCCACGAGCGCGACCGATGTCGTCGGGTTGATCCTCGGAGATACCGCCGCCGACGCCGTTTCCCGCATCCTCGGCACGTCCGGGGAGTCGGCACAGACCGCATCCGCACCGACCGCCACCGCCCGCAGGAGCGCCCAATGACCGACATCATCCATGCCGTGGACAGCCGGGACCGCGACGCCGGAGCGGGGAGCATGCGCCGGGTGTTCGGCGCGCACGAGTTCGGCGTGCTGGTCGCCACCGTCGTGATCTTCCTTTACTGCGCACTGTTCGTGAACAACTTCCTGACGAGCGAGAACCTGCTCTCGGTGGCCCAGCAGATCGCGTTCATCGGCATCATCGGCACCGGCATGACGCTGGTCGTCGTCGCCGGCGAGATCGACCTGTCGGTCGGCTCGCAGTACGGACTGCTGTCGGTCGTGATGGCCTACGCGCTGACCGAGTGGTCGATGCCGGCCTATGAGGCAGCCGCGCTCGTCATCGTCCTGGGTGCCGGCATCGGACTGGTCCAGGGCCTGGTAACGACGGTGTTCAAAGTCCCATCGTTCGTGGTCACCCTGGCCGGCATGGCGATCCTGCGCGGCTTCGCCCTGCTACTCACCTCCGGTCAGCCGGTCATGGCCACCGCCAGCAAGCAGTACCACAGCCTCGCCGGAGGTAACGCCATCGGATCGCTGGCGGCGCAGACGGTCTGGATGGGCGGCGTCATGCTGGCCTTCGGCTGGATGCTGAGCCGCACCAAGTTCGGCTATGACATCTATGCCACCGGCGGCAACATGAAGGCCGCCGTCGATGCCGGCATCCGTGCGAACCGGGTCAAGGTTTTGTGCTTCTGCCTGACCGGCGCACTGTGCGGCCTGGCGGCTTTCCTGCTGGTGGGCTGGCTCGGCAGCGCCAACCCGCTGACCGGGAACGGTTTCGAACTGAGCGTCATCGCAGCGGTCGTCGTCGGCGGGGCGAGCCTGAGCGGCGGCGTGGGCAGCGTGACCGGGTCGCTGTTCGGCGCGCTGGTCGCCGGCCTCATCGTCAACGCCCTGGTGCTGCTCGGAGTCGACGGCAACTGGCAGCAGGTGGCCACCGGCGGGCTGATCCTCGCCGCGGTCCTGGTCAACCGGCTGGTCGCGACCCGTCAGGCGGCGATGCGCTGACAGCGCCACGGCCCCAGCGCCACACCCAACGGCGCTATCCACCCCTCGCACCGTTTCTGTCCCCTCGCAGGGACAACCCTCCCGAAGAAGTGAGATGAATCAGATGTCCGATCCCGCCCAGACCGGCCCGTCCGGCATTTTCAGTCGCAGAGGCATCCTCGGCGTCAGCGCTACCGCCCTCGCCGCAAGCGCGCTGGCGGCGTGCACCCCGGCTCACGCCGGGGCCGGCGGCGGGGGGGTGCAGAAGGGCAAGAAGGTCATCTTCGTCGTCCATGAGAAGAACAGCTTCTTCGGGCCGGTCCAGAAGGGGTTTGAGACCTTCGGTGAGGCCGTGGGGTGGCAGGCCCAGTTCATCGGCCCGGCCACCTTCGACCAGTCGACCGTCGTCAACATGATGCAGAACGCGGTCAACTCCAAGCCCGACGGCCTCATCCTTACCCGCATCGACAACACCTCCTACGACGGCGTCATCAAGGCGGCCCAGGCCGCGGGCATCCAGGTCATCCTGTCCAACGTCGCCAGCGACGACTACCAGAAACTCGGCGTCGCCTTTGTGGGGCAGAACTTCGTGCCCGCCGGGGTCACCGCCGGAAAGCAGATCCTCGCGCACGTCGCCAAGTACACCGGCCGCCAGGACGGCGCGATCATCATCGGCAAGATCCAGGCCGGCAATTCGGCCCTGGAGCAGCGCGGAGAGGGCATCAGGCAGGCAGTGTCGGACTACAACCACGCGCACGGGACGCAGTTCACCACCGAGGAGCTTATCGTCGGCACCGATGAGGCCGGAGCGGTCTCGAAGATCGACGGCCGCTACAGCCGCGACCCGCACTCTGTTGTCGGGTGGGCTGGTACCGCCTTCGAGTGCCAGTTCGTCGCCACCTGGGCCAAGAGCAAGAACCTCGTCGGGAAGTTCGCCAACGGCGGATTCGATCTGACGGCCCCGGTACTGGCCGGGGTCCAGGACGGCAGCATCGATTACACCATCGGCCAGAATCCCTGGGCCCAGGGCTGGGTCGCCGCGGCGCTGCTGGCCCAGCAGATGGACCCGGGCTACCCGTCCTTCACCTACGACACCGGCGCGGAAGTGGTCGACTCCGCCAATATCGCCGCGGTCAGCAAACGTGAGGCGAAGGTCGCCTGACCACGAGAGGCATGGCCCGTCGGCGGCCCACCTGGGCCCTGACATCGAATCGAAGAAAGGCATGTGACGCGAGTGCGAGTCGTAGCTTTGGAAACTCTGCGACCCAAGTTCCAGAACAACCTGTGTGTCGTCGTGCTGCATACCGACGACGGCGAGGTCGGCCTCGGCGACGCCTTCTTCCAGTCGGCCGCGGTCGAGGCCTATCTGCACGGCCATGTCGCCCCGCTACTCCTCGGCCAAGAGGATCCGAGCCCCGAGGCGACGGTAGCGTTGCTCGCCCCCTACGTGGGATACCAGGGCGGCGGCGTGGAGGTACGCGGGAATGGCGCGGTCGACATGGCGCTATGGGATCTGCTGGGCAAACGAACCGGCAGACCGGTCGCCCAGCTGCTCGGCGGCCCGGTCCGCGACACCATCGACGTCTACAACACCTGCGCCGGCCCCGATTACATCCAGCAAACCTCGCGGCAGACCTCTTCCAACTGGGGAGACGCAGCCGGTGAATACGAGGACCTGCACGCCTTCCTCACCAGACCCGCCGCCTTGGCCAAAGAGCTCTACCAAGAAGGTCTGCGCGGCATGAAGATCTGGCCCTTCGACCGGGCCGCGGAAGCCTCAGCGGGCACCCGTATCCGCCCGAGGGATCTGAGCGCGGCCTTGGGCATCGTCGGCGAGATCCGCGAGGCCGTGGGCATGGATATGGACCTGATGATCGAGCTGCACGGCCTGTGGTCGCGCCAGGCCGCGATCGAGATCTGCCACGCCCTCGAGCCGTTCAAGCCCTTCTGGGTCGAAGACCCGATCCGGCCGGACGCTATCGACGCGATCGGCGCCCTGTGCGATGAAGTCGGCGTACCCATCGCACTCGGCGAGACGGCAATGGGCCGACGAGGCTTTCTGCCCCTGCTCCAGCAGGGCAAGATCTCCTACGCGACGCTGGACGTGCAGTGGACCGGCGGGATCACCGAGGCCCGCAAGGTCGCCAGCACCGCCGACACCTTCGCGATACCCATCGCCCCGCACGACTGCACCGGCCCGATCACCCTGGCCGCGTGCTTCCACCTGTCGATGTCGCAGCCCAACGCCCTATTCCAGGAGACCGTTCGCGCCTACCTGCGGACGTGGTACCCCCAGGTCGTTACGGGATTGCCGCAGATCCGCGAAGGGAAAGCGACCCTGTCCGACGAACCCGGCCTCGGCCTGCAACTCGTGCCGGGCCTACGCGAGGACGATGCGGCCCGACGGCGGATCAGCCGACTCGACACCGCCCGAACGTCCCGCCCGTGAGACAAGGAGCAATGATGGAACTCGTTCGTTGGCGCAGGCCGGACGGGACAACAAAGGTCGGCCTCCACGACGGTGAGCACCTGCGCGAATTACCGTTCCCCACGATGGCCGAGGTTCTTCAGCACAGGGTCGCCGACATCCGGCAGGCCATCGACGACGCCGCATCGAGCGAGCACCGCCTCGACCCCGGCGAGGTCGAGCTTCTCGTGCCGATCGATGGCCGGACCGAGGTATGGGGCGCCGGAGTCACCTACCAGCACTCACGCACGGCCCGTGCCGAAGAATCCGGCTTCGAGAAGGTCTACCTCGAGGTCTACGACGCCGACCGGCCGGAGTTGTTCTTCAAATCCGCCGCCTGGCGGGTGCTCACCGACGGCGATCCCGGCGGCCTGCGCCCGGACTGCACCGACTCGGTATGCGAACCAGAACTGGCACTGGTCCTGAACCGGCACGCGGAAATCGTGGGCGCGCTCGTGTGCAACGACCTCACCGCGCGAAGCATCGAGGCGGTGAACCCGATCTACCTGCCGCAGGCCAAAGTGTTCCCGGGCAGCTGTCTGCTGTCCACCTCGATCGTGCCGTGGTGGACGATCAGGAACCCCGAGGATCTGCTTATCACCATGACCGTGTATCGGGGTCGCGAGGCTGTGTTCTCCGGCGAGGCCACAACCTCCTGCATGAGACGCGGCTATGACGAACTGGTCCACTGGCTGTTCCAGGGGGAGCAATTTCCTGACGGCGTCGTCCTGAGCACCGGAACCGGCATCGTGCCCCCGCTCGGGCAGGGACTACGGCCAGGTGACCGCGCCACTATCACCATCGACCAGGTCGGGGCCCTGTCGAACGTCATGACCGACGACCGGGGCATGTTAGAAGGGCTGCTCACATGAGTTTGACCAGCGTCAACCCCAGGAACGACGCGGTTCTCGCGACGATCGAGGAGAGCACCGCGCAAGAGCTCGAAGACGCCCTGGCCGCCGCCTGGGCGGCAGCGCCCCTCCTGCGCGCCATGAGCGCCGCGGAACGCGGCCGATGGATCAGGGCCGTCGCCGACGCGCTCGACCGCCGCTCCGACGAACTGGTGCAACTGGCCGGCAGCGAGACCGGGCTGCCCCACGCCCGGCTGACCGGCGAGGTCGTCCGCACGACGACGCAGCTGCGATTCCTGGCCGCGCACGCAGAAACAGGACAGCCGTTCGAGCCGACCATCGACCGTAGTGACCCGTCCTGGCTCCCCGCACCCCGCCTGGACCTGCGTTCCATCCGCGCCGGAATCGGGGTCGTGCTGGTCTTCGCCGCCAGCAACTTCCCGTTCGCCTTCAGCGTGGCCGGCGGCGACACCGCCAGCGCCTGGGCGGCCGGCTGCCCGGTCATCGTCAAAACCCATCCCGGACACCCGCTGCTGTCCGAAGCAGTCGCCGAAACCATCAGGGGAACGCTGGCCGCACAGTGTGTGCCGCCGGGAGCCTTCGCCGTCATCCGAGGCTTCGACGTCGGCCGCACCGCACTCACCGACCGGCGCGTATCGGCGGGCGCGTTCACCGGCTCCCTCGCCGGTGGCCGTGCGTTGGTCGACATCGCCTCCCGACGCCACAACCCGATCCCCTTCTTCGCGGAGATGGGGAGCATCAACCCGGTTGTCGTGACGGCACATGCCAGTAGGGAACGCCCCGAACAGATCGCGGCGGGCCTAGCCGACTCCTTCCTTCTCGGCAGCGGACAGCTCTGCACCAAGCCCGGCCTGATCCTGATCCCCTCCGGCAGCGGCATCGCCGAGCGGATCACCGCGCTCACCGCCGAGAGTCCCGCAGGCGTCATGCTCAACCGCGCCATCCGCGACCGCCACCGCTCCGCCCTGCGAGAGTTCCTCTCCCACAGCGAGATCGGCCTCGTCGCGGTCGGACAACAGGCTCCCGACGACCACGGCGCCTTCGAGGCGCCGACCGTCACCTCGACTACCGCCAAAGCACTGATCGCCGATCCCGACACCATCACCGAGGAACATTTCGGACCGAGCACCGTACTGGTCACCTACGAGTCCGAGACCGAACTCCAAGCAGCGATCCAGACACTCCCCGGTACGCTCACCGGAACTGTGCATTGCGGCTCCGGCGAGGATGTCACCGGGTTGGTGGCGATGCTTGCCGAGCGCGCCGGGCGGGTGCTGGTGAACGACTGGCCGACCGGAGTCGCCGTCACCTGGGCACAGTTCCACGGCGGCCCATACCCCTCGACCAGCGACGCACGCCACACGTCGGTCGGCGCCGGTGCCATCGGCCGCTTCCTCCGAACCGTCGCATACCAGAACGTCCCTGACAGCGCCCTGCCCCCGTGGCTCCGCAACGCCAACCCGGACCGGATCCTACGGCGAATGGACGGTGTGCTCACCGACGAGCCGATCAGCGAGGGACCATGAAACGCATCCAGGCCCAGCAGTTCACAGAGAGCGTGACCCATCACGGCGAAGGACCGGTCTGGCTCGGCCGCCACGGACTCGCGGTGCTGGACATGCTGGCCGGCGATGTGGTCCTGATCGACGAGCGCGGGGCGCAGACGCGTCGCGAGCACCTCGGTGAGGTGGTCGCCGCGCTTCGGCCTCGCCGTGTCGGTGGATTCGTGGCGGGCCTCGAACGCGGCTTCTGCCTTCTGAACGAGCACTTCGCCGTGACCGAAGCGGTGACCTGCTGGACCGACCCGAGCGTGCGCATGAACGACGGAGCCTGCGATCCTATGGGCCGGTTCTGGTGTGGCTCGATGGCCTACGACCTCACTCCAGGCGCCGGAGCGCTGTGGCGCTTCGAACCATCTGGAGACGCCGTCGAGGTGATCACGGGCATCGGCTGCTCGAACGGGCTGGCCTGGAACCGGGACGGAACACGGGCCTACTACGTTGACAGCCTGACCGGCAGGATCGACGTCCTCGAACTCGGCCCGGACGGCCAGATAGCTGACCGCCGGCCCTATACCGATACCGTCGGCGACGGATTCCCCGACGGCATCGCCGTGGACCTAGCCGACGGAGTCTGGCTCGCCTCGTTCGGCTCAGGACTGCTCCGGCACTTCGACCACAAAGGGCGACACGACGCCGATATAACGGTTCCGGTCAGGCAAGTCACCGCCTGCACGTTCGCAGGCCCCGACTACTCCGAGCTCTACATCACCACCTCCCGCTTCGGACTGCAGGACCCGGAAGCCGCCGCGGGCGCCGTGTTCAGGGCGAAACCTGACACGGGGGGCTTCGCACCCTACACGTTCGGCGGATAGCGTCGTCAACTTCTCTTCAGTCACGCCGTGAACGTGGACCGGCGCCACGACATACCCGGGAGAGTCAGCCCAACCAACGGGCGACAGGCGATTCAGGAGTCAGGCCGCCGGTCCGCTACGGGTAGCTATCCCGACCACGAACCGCCTCCACACATCACAACTAGGGATCAGACGAGGATTGCCGCCCGCTTATCCGGAGAGCGTGATGTTCCCCCGGTTTCGTGGAGTCGGAACGAAATCACCTGGCTCTATTCCCGGGTGGTCTCGTCATCGGGGACCGCTCAGTCAGAGATGCTGATCCCTTGCCAAAAGTTCACACGCACCCCTCGCGCGGTCGGTGTCGTGTCTACTGGATAGTGAGCGACCACGTTGCCGTTGACGTCCTCTACCTCGATGACGCTCGGGATAACGGACCCGCCGGTGGCGACGAAGACCGGTTTGCCGTCGCGGTAGTGCACCGACAGCGTGGGCGCGGTCTCCGGTCCCGGTTCCTGCTCGGCCATCACATGCCTCCCGCGTAGATCGAACGACGATCAACAGGGTATCACGGGGCGAATTACCTTGTGCGGCAATGGATTAATTCGGGCGGATGTCCGGTGTTCGGCATAGAAATACGTTCTGCCCGCGAGGGTCTGGACGTGGGGAACGTCCTCCTGGTGCGCTTGTCGGGCTTGGTGTCCCATTCGCTGTAGGAGGACGTTCCATGGGTAACGGTAACGGCGTGTCCCGGGGTGATCGCAACCGCAACATTCGCTTGGCTCGGTTGCGGGCGCTGGTGCCGGTGACCAATGCGATCATCGCCATCGATTTGGCGGACCGCACGCAGATGGTGGTGGTCACCGACCATGATTCGAAGGTGCTGGCCCGTAAGGTATTCCGCTGCCTCCGTTCATCCGCCCAGCGTGACCGCACGATGTACGTCACCGGCGTAGGCCTCGGGCTGTTCCCAGGCTGCGAAGTGGCCGCCTGCACGGTGTTCCACATAATCGCAAACGTTCAGGAACGCCTCGGCGTAGCTTCGCGGCTCCGGCTTGATGTCGCGCGGGAACACGGAAAGCACTGTCGGCGTGTCGATCCGGGCAGGAAGGGCGGCTGGTTCGGTATAGGTGGCGAACGAGGTGCCGATCGTACCGGTGACCCAGTAGGCTGTGACCCAGGTGAGAAGCTCGTCCACAGTGAAGGCCGACTCGTCGGACCAGGACTCCAGCTTCTCGACGATCCACGCCGCGAGTCCGGCGGGTGAGTCGCCGAGGGCGACGGTGAGGGTGTTCGGCCGCGTCGACTGCTCCGCGATGTACCCGCCCTCGGTGCGGAACCATTGCGCCGCCCGGGCGAGGAAGGCCGCCGCGTCGGGCGCGAGCTTGGACGGGTCCGCGGTGAACGCATGCTGCGGGGCAATGTTCGTCAGATGCAGGGCGGCCACCCGATCCGGGTGTTCGGCCGCGAGGATTTCCGCAACGGTGCCACCCACGTCGCCGCCGGACACCGTGTACCGCGAGTAACCGAGTTCATCCAGAGCGTCCGCGATAATCCCGGCGATCCGGTTGACCGACATACCCGGCACGGTAAGTGGGGCCGCGAACGGGAAGCCCGGCAGCGCGGGAACCACCACGTGCATATCCGTGAGCAGGGGCAGGACGCGTTCGAATCGCAACACCGAGTCCGGCCAGCCGTGCAGCAGCACAACCACCGGAGCCTCGGGATCGGTGGATCGCCGATGGATCACGCGCAGCTCAGTGTCGCCCACCTGCACTGTCTGCCAAGGGAATTCGCCGATGCGGCGCTCGTGCACGCTCCAGTCGTATCCGTTCGCCCAGCGTTCGAGCAGTTCGTCGAGATGGGTGCCGGTAATGCCGCGGGTCCCATCACCACTCCATGGAGTCGTGACACGCCGCGTCAACTGAAG
Organism: Nocardia albiluteola; assembly: GCF_018860155.1. Classification (GTDB taxonomy): domain Bacteria; phylum Actinomycetota; class Actinomycetes; order Mycobacteriales; family Mycobacteriaceae; genus Nocardia; species Nocardia albiluteola. The sequence goes on along the minus strand of NZ_JAHKNI010000024.1, from coordinate 34,666 downwards.
TCGCTCCCGCATCTCGTCGTTCATGTGTATCACTGTACACATAAATGTGTATGCTCGTATACATGACAGTGCGCGATGCAGCCGCCACCAAGCAACGAATCCTGGAACACGCACGATGCCAGTTCGCTCAGCACGGGTACACGGCGATCACCGTCAAAGGCGTCGCCGACGCGGCCGACGTGTCACCCAACCTCATCACGCGCTACTTCGGCGGCAAGGACGGCCTCTTCCTGGCGGCGGCCCAGGTGGAGATCGCGGTCTCGGACTCCATCGACGGCGACCGCTCCACGCTGGGTTCGCGCCTCGCGGCGAATATTGTCCAACGCTGGTTCGGTGCACCCGGGCAGGATCCGCTGCTCGTGCTGCAACGCGCGTCCGGCGAACGCCCGCAGGCAGCGGAGGCGCTGGCCGCCTTCCTCGACACGAACTCGCTGGAGCCGCTGCACCGCTACCTGCGCGACAGCGGCCTGGATGATGCGGATGCCCGCAGCCGAGCCTCAGCGATCGACGCTTTCGTGCTCGGCGTCTCGACCCGCCGCCGGGTCCTGCGTTCCGAACTCGGCAACCCCGCTGATCTCCAGGCCTGGCTGAGCGCCACCATCCAACGTCTCGCCGACGGGTGATGCACGACAGACGAATCCGCCATTTGCCGTCTCGATATGTTGCGGCACCTCAGGTCAACGCCAGTGGGGTGCCTCAACTTCGAAGAGACAGGACAACAGCACCGCACGACCCGACCAGCGCGAACCAAGCAGCCAGGTATTTCAACAATGCGAGGCACAAGCCCAAATCGCCTGCGGGAGCTCGGGAAACGAACCAATGCCGAACGCGGTGCTGGGGGAGGCGCTGGAGTACCTCGGCGGACAGTTCGGCATCGCTGACGCCTCGTGCGTGAGGCGGTACTGCGTTCTGGCCGGGGCGGGGGTGGGCCTCGGCCAGCCTGTCACATCAAGGATGTACTCGATCTTTCGTTTCGGGCATGTTCGCCTGGTTCAGTCGATGATGTAGCCGAGGGGACCTTCCAGGGAGTAGTGGCTCGGGTCTTCGCAGCCGGATTGACCGGTCACCAGGTGATCTCTGGTGCTGGAGTTGAAGCAGCGGTAGAGGGGAACGGTGCCCGCGACCTGGTTGCGGTAGACGTAGCCGAGGGGACCTTCGAAGGAGTAGTGGCTCGAGTCCTCGCAACCGGATTGACCGGTCACCAGGTGATCTCTGGTGCTGGAGTTGAAGCAGCGGTAGAGGGGAACGGTGCCCGCGACCTGGTTGCGGTAGACGTAGCCGAGCGGACCTTCCAGGGAGTAGTGGCTCGGGTCCTCGCAGCCGGATTGAGTGGTCACCAGGTGATCTTTGGTGCCGGGGTTGAAACAGCGGTAGAGGGCGACGGGACCGGAGCGGCTGGAGACGGTCAGTTTGATCGCGGTGTCGTTGGCGTCCCAGAACTCTGGGATGGTGAGCCTGACCCGGTTGATGTCCTGGGTGAGCAAGACTGGCATGCCGTCCTTGACCAGGGAGGCTGCTGAAAAGACTTTGCCGTCCTGGGGTAGGGGAAGGGTGAGGGTTTGCCCGGCAGGCGGTTTGAGCACGTGGAGGTACTCGGTGCGGTCGTCGGGTGATTTGGTCGCTACGCCCCAGGACAGGTCGGTGATGCGGGTTCCGGCCTTGGTGGGGTAGGAGGTGCTGGGCCGGGTGCCCTCGACGGAGGGTTTGATCTGGTCGATCCAGGTGCCGACCTGCTGTAGTGCGGGCATGACGCCGGGTTCCCAGCCGCCGCCGGCATAGGGGCCAGCGGCCCAGGCCATGCCGCCGCCCTCGCTGTCGGTGGCCGCCTGCAGGACGGTGTATCGGAACATGCTTTGTGGTGAGTATTTCACCGAGCCGCCGGTTTCCGATGCCCACCAGGAGGTTCCGGTTCCGCGCATGGTCGCGGCCACGGGCTCGGCGTAGCCGGGCCACAGGTCCCCGTTGGTCTGCGCGAACTCCTGCTGGCCGAAGTACTCCTTCATGCCCATGTCCAGGCCGTACAGGTTGCCGTAGTTGTTCTGGATCAGGACCGCGCGGGGGCTGACCGCTTTGATCGTGTTGCGCAGCCGGGGGTAGTCGATGACGTTCTGGCTGTCGCCCTGGGGGCTTCCCTCGTCCAGGTACAGGCCGTCGATCCGTGCCCCGTAGCGCTGCATCAACTCCTGGTAGATGTCGTTGATGAACGCGTTCCATCGGGGGCGGTTGAAGTCCGTTCCCGGGTTATAGGGCTGATCGGTCGGGTGAGGCTGTGTGCCCCAGCCGGTCTGCTGCTTGTCCGCGTCGGTGAATTCCATGCCGTCGCGGGGATGGGTGTAGAGGTAGACATGGATGCCTTTGGCCTTGACCGCGGTGATCATGTCCCCGATGAGGTCGCGGTCGACGCGGTGGTTGGGCAGGCCCCAGTCCAGCATCTTCTGGCTCGGATACAGGGCCACCATCTTGGAGTGCCAGGCGGTGAAGATGACGTACTGCACCTTCGCGGCGGCCAAATCGTTGGCGAACCCGTTCGCGTCGAAGCTGTTCGCCAGGGCGTTGGGGTCCTCGACGGCCACGCCGCTGGAGTTCACCGTGAGGCGGGGCAGGTAGTGGACGAACAGACCGTACTTGTGATCGAGAATGTTGGTCATTCCGTCGTCCGCAGAGGCCCGTTGCGTCTGGAAAGGCGCCACGAGCACGGCCATCAGCAAGACCAGCGGAACGAACAGTCGCGCCAGTTTCCGTCTGCCGGATAGGGGCATGAGCAGCCCGAGAACCTCACGGACACGGCCCGAATCCGCAGACGGATGCGGAAACACACCAGAATCACTCTCACATGACACAACCAGCTCCTGCCGACCATCGCGGGATCCACACCTGTTGACCCAGAGGGAGTTTGACACCAATTCACACGAAAAATACTGGTATCAAAGGATTTCGAGCCGCCGTCACAGCAGTCACGCCGGACAGTGCCGGATCGGACTCCGCCGAGGGGGTACGCTCAGCCGAACCGGCCGCGAAACACACTCCGCCGCAATGCGACAACGTACGAGCTGCCACATTGGATAGCGTCGATCGTGGCGGACTCCGATAAGGGTCCCTGCTTCGCTAGGGAGGTATCCAAGACCGCTTGCGCCAGATCGGACCCGCTGTTGCGGCCGGTCAGCGCGACACGGACCGGGAACCGTTGCACCGAGGGCTGGTGTCGCGCTGGTCGCGGAACGCCGCGGTGCCGATCAGTCGCGGTCGCTGTCGTGCCCGGCGAGTTGCCGCCCCAGCAGCCTGGCATTGAGTTCGATCTCGAACGCGGGTCCGCCGTACATGTAGGTGTCGTCGTTCTCGTAGTCGTTGTTGCGCTCGAGGGCGTGGAGGATGTAGAGCGTGTGCCGGAGTACTGGTGGAGGGGTGTTATTCCTAGCGTGCGCTATTCCCTGCAGTCGCAGAGCCGGCAACGATTCGCAGAGGCGGAAGGGGGCGCCAGCTCACAGGCACCTCGCGCATCAGCAAGGCGCAGTCGAGCACCGCGCTGCCTGGCGGGAACCGGTCCCGGTCGTCGAAGACCGTGGACCGAATCGAGCAGACCTCGACCGGCTCGACGTGCCACGAGTCCGTTCGGAGTTCGAGCCCATCGAGGCATTGACCGCCACGCGTGGCCGAGAATCCGGCCGAGCCACGCCGAAAGAAGTCCGATGCCTGCGCCAGATCGGCGAACAGTTCGCTTCCCTGGAACCGCTCGACGGTCCGGACGTCCACACTCACCGAGATCGTCTCGTCCTGACTGGCGAAAGCCACATGCAGGTCCTGCGCCGTCTCCCGCACGTCGAACCGCGCCAAACTATGATCACCCGGAAACAGCCGCCCACCGGCAAGGACATTGATCACCGAGCCGCTGTCGCGACGCGAGATATACACCCCGGTCGAGCGTCCCTGCGGACCATCCCACTCAACCGCGATGCGATGCGCCGCGTTCTCGCTGCGCAGCCCGCCCCAGCCAGGCAGCCAACTGGGTCGGAACTGTCCGAGGCGGATCAGGCAGATGCCGGCGACCGCCCAACCGTCAACCAGTTGGGGTCGCATAGGCGGCGGCACCAAGCTCGCGGCTGCCTCAGGGGCGACTCGGTAGTTCACAAGAAGGCGTCGCTCGACGAGGCTGGACATCCGCGGAGGTCTCATCCGGCACCCCTGTTCTTCGTGGTTCGCATTCTGCGCTGCTTGACGATGACCTGTTCCGGGCAGATCGCGCTCAGGAACCTGCCGACACACAACGCCAGTCGTTCCTCGACAAGCGAGTAGAAGATCCGATTGGCGACTCGTCGCTCTCGGACGAGCCCGGCTGCCTTCAGTACGCCCAGATGCCGGGAGATCGACGGACCACTGATCGGAAACCTCGCGGCGATATCACCCGCGGTCAACTCGCCCGAACGCAGATCCTCCAGGATCTGCCGGCGCGTCGAGTCGGCCAGCGCGCGGAACACACCAGCTTCCTCCTCAGGGCCGAGTTCGGTCATGTTTGCATTTTAGCACTATAGCTAAATAGCGAATAACCATAGGGTATTCCTGTCACGCACTGGTGGTGGCCGTTCCTGGCGGCGTCGTCCGGAGGGCGAATCGACCACTACGCCAACCTCCTACAGCAACGAAAGCTGCTCGTCATAGGCAAATAGTGGCGGGGCGAGGCTCCCAGTTCGGGTTGCCGCGGATTGTGCCCAGCGACGGGCCCTGCCGGGGCGGGACTGGTGCCGATCGGCTGGCATCGGCGTCCGCACTGGCGGCCGGGTGTGCGGGCTTGCTCGGGGGTTCACGTGTCAGCGAACGTGGTCAGCCCTCGAGTGGATGGATCATGAAATGAACTTAGTTCAGCCGAGGCCTTCTGGTCGAGGCATGTCCTCGCTACTCTCAGACTATCGAACTGAACTCAGCTCAACCGGAGGATCATGTCCACACCATTGGCGGCCGCAGGTGAAATCCGCTGGCCACGTTCGGAAACGGCCGGGTTCATACCCGGTCCGGAGCAGTTCGCCCTGCGTGAGTCTCTGCGGGCGCTGCTGGGTAAGCGCGGCGACATCACCCAGGTTCGCGAAGCCTCATCCACGGAACGCGGGTTCTCGGCATCGCTCTGGCAGGCTCTCGTCGACGACATGTCGGTTACCAGACTCGCCGTACCCGAGGATCGGGGCGGGCTGGGATACGGCGTGGCCGAACTGGCGACGATTCTCGAGGAGTGCGGGCGCGCACTGGTTTGCGAGCCGGTCTTCAGCTCCGCCGTGCTAGGGGTACAGGCCCTTCTGCTGACCCGCCCCGACGACGACCTCCTCGAGGGCGTGTTGGGCGGAGATCTGCTGGCCACTGTCAGCGCCCTGGATGCCACCACGGACGATCTGCGTGCGTCCCGGACGTCGGCCGGATGGGTCGTCGACGGTACCGTCACTCACCTCACCTGCGGCGGAGATGCCGATGTGGTCGTCGCATCCGCGGACTCTCAGGACGGACGCCGCCTGTTCGCCCTGCGTCCAGGCCGGGACTGCGTACGAACCGAGCGAACGGTTCTGGATCCCACCCGCCGACAGGCGGACGTGACGCTGCGGGGCGCTCGGGCCGTCGCACTCACGGAGCCGGGGGAGACCGCCGCCGCGGCCACACGCTTGCGCGACCTCGGCGCGCTTGCCCTCGCCAGCGAGAACACCGGGATTGTCGACATGCTGCTCGAGATGACCGTGGCCTACACGTCGACTCGGCGGCAGTTTGACCGGGCGATCGGCTCCTTCCAGGCCGTCAAGCATCGGCTTGCCGACCTATTGGTCCTGCTCGAGCGTGCGCGATCGGCCTCCCGATATGCGGCTGCGGCCTTCGCTCAGGACCCAGATGCGGCGAGGCTGGCGGTCGCGGTGGCCGGTGCGGTGTGTACCGACGCGGCTGTCCAGGCGGCAGCCGAGGCTGTCCAGTTGCATGGCGGAATCGGTTTCACCTGGGAGCATCCCGCCCACTCCTATTTCCGTCGGGCCATGGGAAATGAAGCGGCACAAGGTGGTTCCCGTACGCATCGCGCCACGATAGCCGCGCTCGTCGGGTTGTGAGCGTCGGCGCCGCCGCGCTGAACCTCGTCGGTGACGCGTATTGACGCCGGTGATTCCAGCCGGTAAAACTGAAGTGAATCCAGTTCAGGAAACTCTCCCCGATCGAAAGAGGCCACATGATCGACACCGACCACATCGTGCTCGAGAAGGACGGCGACATCGCCCGGGTCTGGCTCAACCGCCCGCACAAGAAGAACGCCGTCACCACCGAGCTGCTGCACCGGCTCGACGAGATCATCGTCGAGGTCGACAACGACCCCGAGCTGAAGCTGCTCGTCCTGCGTGGCCGCGGTAACACCTTCTGCTCGGGCTTCGACCTCGATGAACTGCGCGCGAACTATGTCGGCAAGACCACCTCCATGGACGTGGCAGTGCTCTCGGCGAAGGTCTGCGACCGCTTGTACTCGATGAACACCCCGTCGCTCGCGGTACTGGAAGGCTATGTCACCGCGGGTGGTTTCGAGCTCATGATCTCCTGCGACTTCGCCGTCGCAGCTGACGATGCCAAGATCGGCGACTTCCACATCCGGCGGGCGCTGTTCGGTGGCGCGGGACCGATCTACCGGCTGCCGCGCATGATCGGCATCCGCAAGACCAAGGAGCTGATGCTGACCGGGAAGTTGTTGAGCGGTCAGCAGGCCGCCGCGTTCGACCTGATCAACGCCTCGGCGCCGGCCGCCGAACTCGACCAGCTGGTCGCCGATTTCGCCGCGCCCATCGTCGACAAGAGCCCGTTCACGATGAAGCTCACGAAGATGACCATCGACCGTGGCCTGGATGCGGACATCCAGTCGCTGATGGTGATGGAGCACCTGGCCGTCGGCAACGCGCTGCAATCCGAGGACGCCGCCGAGGGCGTGAACGCCTTCCTGGAGAAGCGCCAGCCGAAGTGGGTCGGTCGCTGAACCACGAACCGGTTCAATCCTTTCCGCGTGCGTAAGAAGGAAAAGACATGGGCGTTCCGGAGGTCCTCGCACTCGAGGGCAGCAGGTGCACGACGTGCGGCACCGTCGCATTCCCGGCCGGCACGATGTGCGGGCGGTGCGCCACAGCGACCATGACGGCGATTCCCCTGAGCGACCATGGCGTGGTCTGGGCTTACACCGTGCAACGGTTCGCGCCCAAATCACCGCCCTATGTCGTTCCGGGCGAAGGCTTTTCGCCGTTCGCCGTCGGATATGTCGAACTTCCGGAAGGCATCAGGGTCGAGGCGGTCCTGGACTGCACCGACTTCGCCGAACTGGACGGGGCGCAGGTGCGGCTGGTCGCCGTCGCGCCGGTGCCCCGGTTCGCGACTCGTACGTTCATTCAGGAAGGTAAGGCGCAGTGACACAGCCGGTCTCGATCATCGGCACCGGGTTGTCCCGGTTCGGCAGACAGCCCGAGGTCACCGGCCGCCAGCTCGCGGTCGTGGCGATCAACACCGCCCTCGACGACGCCGGATTGACGTGGCCGGACATCCAGCTGGCCTGCGGTGGCAGCGACAGCTCCGGCCTGGCCGATACCCTCGTCGCCGAATTGGGCTTCACCGGAATACCGTTCACCAACGTCAAGAACGGCTGCGCGACCGGCGGCAGCGCGCTGCTCGGCGCGGTCAATGCCGTGCGCTCCGGTATCGCCGAGATCGCGCTGGCCGTCGGTTTCGACAAGCATCCGCGCGGTGCGTTCGACCCGATGCCGCAGGAATGGGGTCTGCCGCACGGCTACGGGGAGGCCGGGCTCATGGTCACCACGCAGTTCTTCGGCGCGAAGATCAACCGGTACATGCGGCTGCACGGCATCTCCACCATGACGCTGGCCAGGGTCGCGGAGAAGGCTTACCGCAACGGCAGTCTCAACCCCAATGCCTGGCGGACCGAACCGATGTCTGCGGCGGAGATCGCCGCGGCCCCCATGGTGAACGACCCGCTGACCAGGTTCATGTTCTGCTCACCCGGGACCGGTGGCGCCGCGGTGATCGTGGCGAGCGAGTCCGCGACCCGGCGCCTGGGCGCGCGTGGCATCCGCCTGCGCGCGATCAGTCACCGCACCCGCCGCTTCGGCTCTTTCGAGGTGTTCAGCCCGGCGATCCAGGGCAGCGGCGAACCGACCAGCGTGAGCTCCGACGCGGCGGCCGCGGCGTTCGAGGAGGCCGGCATCGGTCCCGGCGACGTCGACGTCGCACAACTGCAGGACACCGAGAGCGGTGCGGAGATCATGCACATGGCCGAATGCGGCTTCTGCGAACACGGCGAGCAGGAGGCGATGCTCGCCGCGGGCGACACCGAAATCGGTGGGCGCCTGCCGGTCAACACCGATGGCGGCTGCATCGCCAATGGTGAGCCGATCGGCGCGTCGGGGCTGCGTCAGGTCCACGAGATCGTCACCCAACTGCGCGGTGCGGCGGGCGCCCGGCAGGTTCGGGGGACGCCGCGGGTGGGGTTCACCCACGTCTACGGCGCGCCGGGGATCAGCGCTTGCACCGTGCTCTCGGTGTGAGCCGAGCACATCGATCGAGAGAAGAACAGTGACCGAACCTACGATTCCCGATTTGGACCGGTTCATCGAACTAGCGACGTCCTGGCTCGCCGGTGTGGCCGCACCCCGCACCGAAAGTCCCTGGGGCAGCGGGACCGATTCGGTCGCGGTCTTCGAAAACTGGACCGAAGCCCAGGAGCGTGCCGAGACCGAGCGTGTGCGCGCCTACGAACGCGCCAAGTTCGACGCGGGCTGGGGTGCGCTGAACTGGCCGGGCGGCTACGGCGGGCGCGAACTCCCGCTGTCGTACGTACTCGCGTTCCGGCGTGCCGAGGAAGCCTTCGACCTGCCGAAGCGCACCGAAATGTTCTCGGTGACACAGCAATTGGTGGCACCGACGATCGACCAGTGGGGCACCGAGGAGCAGCGGGAGCGGTATGTGCGCGCCATGCTGCGCACCGATGTCATTGCCTGCCAGCTCTTCTCCGAGACCGAGGCGGGGTCGGATCTGGCCGCGGTACGGACCAGGGCGGTCAGGACGGACGACGACGCCTGGATTCTCAACGGGCACAAGGTGTGGACCTCCGGCGCCCGGATCGCCGACATCGGCGTTGCGGTGTGCCGGACCGATCCGGCCGTCGCGAAACATGCGGGCCTGACCGTGTTCCTGGTTCCGATGGACACCCCTGGTGTCACCGTGCGCCCGATCCGGCAGATGACCGGGGGGAGTTCCTTCAACGAGGTCTATCTCGACGACGTTCGTCTCGACGACGGTTATCGGCTCGGTCCGGTTGGCAAGGGGTGGCAGGTCGCGCTGACCGTGCTGGCGGCCGAGCGCCTGGACGGCGCCAACCTGGGCCTGGCCAATGCCGATCGCGCGATCGCGCTGGCCGGGAATCTGGATCGTGTCCTCACCGAACTCGAACGTGACCGAGTGGCCGACCTGGTGACCCGCGGTTATGTGCAGCGCGTCGCCGCGATGCGGGTGGCCGCGGCCGTGGTGGCCGGGCGCGATCCGGGACCCGAGGCATCGATCGGGAAGCTGCTGGCCACCGACACGATGGCGCGGACCTCGGAGGTCGTGCGGCTGCTGCTCGGCCGCGATCTGGCCGCCGATTCCGGCGCGTGGGGCACCTTCGCGTGGACCGAACATGTGCTCGGGGCGCCCGGATACCGGATCGCGGGCGGCACGGACGAGATCCAGCACAACATCATCGCCGAGCGCGTGCTCGGCCTGCCCAAGGAGCCGCGCCCATGAGCCCGACACTGGAACAGCGGGTCGCAGCGCGACTGCGCGCTGATTTCGGCGTAAGCCTGACGTCCTTCGAACGGCTGCCCGGTGGCCATTCCGGCCTGACCTTCCGGGCGGAAACCAGCGGCGAATCATATGTCGTCAAGGCGGTGCCGGAAGGTAGCAAACCGATCGGCCGCCACGACATGTTGCGTCAGGCTCGCATCATGCAGGTGTTGGCGCAGACTCCCGTGCCGGTGCCGCGCATCGCGATGGTGGACAGCGACGAACCCGCTTGGTTCGCCATGGAACTCGTCGTCGGTGAGTCGCTGGAGCCGGTTCTCGACGATCCCGCGGTCGCCGCGGACCTGGCCGCGGCCCGGATGCGCCACGCCGCGCAGCTGCTGCCCGCGCTGCACGCGGTGGATTCGGCCGACATGTCCGTGTCCGCGCTGACGCCCGCCGAGGAACTCGCCCGCTGGGCACGCACTCTCGGCGCCGTGCCACCCGAATTGGTTTCCGGCGGTGATCGGTTGCTCGCACTGCTCGAACGCCGGATCCCCGAGCCGATGACGCCGGGGCTCGTGCACGGCGACTATCGCCTGGGCAACATCATCTCCGCCGGCCCGGAACCGGTCGCCCTGATCGACTGGGAGATCTGGAGCATGGGCGATCCGCGCGTGGAACTCGGATGGTTCCACGTCTTCGCGGACGGCAGCAATTTCCCCGGTGTCGGCCGGGAGGTGCCCGGTCTGCCCAGCGCGGCGGAACTGCTGGACATCTACTGCGCCGGCGGGCCCACGCTCGCCGAGCAAACCTGGTTCGACGCGCTCGGGCGGCTCAAGATGGCCGCCATCATGGGCCATAACCTCCGCAGGCATCGCGAAGGCCGGCATCACGATCCGGACCAGGAGAAACTGCCCGCGACCATCACTCGCCTCATCGAGACCGGAACCGCGCTACTCGCCGGTTGACCCTCGCCCTGCCGCTCAGGAGCCGCACTGTGGACTTTTCCTACTCCGCCCGCACCCGGGATCTGCTCGTCGAACTCGAAGACTTCATGAACAGCCACGTATTTCCGGCCGAACCGGTGTACGACGCGCAGATCGCCGCGAATGCCAACCCGCACGAACAGCCGCAGATCATGCGCGATCTGCAAACTGAGGCCAGGCGGCGGGGTCTGTGGAACCTGTTCATGACACACGACGGCCTTGGCGTGGGGCTCACCAACCTCGAATACGCGCCGCTTGCCGAGGTGGTCGGCCGCTCGGTGATCGGCAACGAAGCGATCAACTGTTCGGCGCCGGACACGGGCAACATGGAGATCCTGGCCATGTACGGCACCGAGCAGCAGCAGCAACAGTGGTTGAAACCGTTGCTGGACTGCGGGATTCGCTCCGCGTTCGCGATGACCGAGCCCGCGGTGGCCAGCTCGGACGCCACCAACATCACCTCGACGATTCGCCGCGACGGTGACGAGTACGTCCTGAACGGGCGCAAGTGGTACACCTCGGGAGTTCTCGATCCGGACTGCAAGCTGATCATCTTCATGGGCAAGTCCGATCCGGCGGCGAAGACCTACCGCCAGCAGAGCATGATCCTGGTACCCGCCGACGCCCCCGGCATCGAGGTGCTGCGCGATCTGCCGATGTTCGGCTTCCACGATCGTCTCGGCCACGGCGAGGTCCAATTCACCGACGTCCGGGTGCCCGCGGAGAACATGCTGGGCTCCGAGGGCGACGGTTTCGCCATCGCTCAGGGCCGGCTCGGGCCGGGCCGCATGCATTACGCGATGCGCGCCATCGGCATGGCCGAACGAGCCATGGAGCTGATGTGCCGCCGGGCGCTGGAACGCACCGCATTCGGTGGCCCGCTCGCGGATCGGGGCGTGGTCCGCGAGTGGATCGCGCGCAGCCGCATCGAGATCGATCAGATCCGGTTGCTGGTGCTTCAGTCGTCCTGGCTGATGGACACCCAGGGCAACGCCGCGGTGCGCTCGCAGGTCGCGGCGATCAAGGTCGCGGCGATGGAGGTGGCACACACCGTCGTCGATCGCGCCGTGCAGACCTTCGGCGCCGCCGGGGTGAGCAACGACACCGTCCTTGCCCGGATGCACGCCATCACCCGCGCACTGCAGATCGCCGACGGCCCCAACGAGGTGCATCTGCGCACGATCGCTCGTCTCGAAGTGGAGAAATACCGATGAACACATCCGATCTGAGCGGCAAGGTCGCCCTGGTCACCGGTGCCAGCCGGGGCCTGGGACTGGCCATTGCGCGTGGACTGCGCGACGCGGGCGCCGCGGTGATCGTGTCGAGCCGGAAACTGGCGGCCTGCCAGGAGGCGGTGGCACGGTTGGGCGATTCCCCGGTGGGCAGCGCCCATCCGCTGGAACTGCACGTCGGCAAGTGGGACACCATCGAGCCGGCGCTCGACCGGATCATCGCGGAGTTCGGGCGGCTGGACATCGTCGTGAACAATGCGGGCATCGCACCGGTGGCCGAGGATCTCGCGTCAGTGACGGAATCGTTGTGGGACAAAACCATCGAGGTCAACCTGAAGGGACCGTTCCGGCTGATGGCCGCGGCCGGCGCCCGGATGGCCGCGGCCGACGGCGGATCGATCATCAACATCTCCAGCATCGGCGCCCTGCGGCCGAGCCCGCCGGAAACGATGTACGCGGCCGCCAAGAGCGGGCTCAACGCCCTGACCCTGGCTTTCGCCCAGGCGTACGCGCCGACGGTTCGGGTGAACTGTGTCCTGCCGGGCGGGTTCGCGACGGATATGGCCGAGCACTGGGATGACGAGTTCATCGCGAAGATCGTCGATCGGCTACCAGCGGGACGGCTGGGCAGACCGGAGGAAATCGCCGGACTCGTCACCCATCTGGCCGGTGATGCGGCCAGCTACACCACCGGCGCGATCATTCCGGTCGACGGTGGCCGGACCGCGGTGTACTGAGGTGGATGCTGCAATGACCGACACCCGGACTACCGCCGACGTCGATACCCTCACCCGCCTGTTCGGCTTGCCCGGCCGGACAGCCGTGGTCACCGGCGCCTCTGCGGGCCTCGGGCTCGGCTTCGCCAAGGCGCTCGCCGATGCCGGGGCCACGGTGTTCGCCGCGGCCCGCCGCACCGACCGCCTGGCCGCCCTGGCCGACAGCGATCCGCGCATCGTGCCGGTTCGTTGCGATGTCACCGTCGACGACGATCGCCGGGCGCTGGTGGATCGCTGCTACGAACAGACCGGCCGCCTGGACGTGCTGGTCAACAACGCGGGCATGCCCGGACCCCCACGGGCGGAGCAGGAATCGGCCGAGGGTTTCGCGGCCCTGCTCGAGGTGAATCTGCTCGCCGGATTCCATCTCGCCCTCGCCGCGGCCACCGCCCTGCCGGAGGGACGAGGCGCGTCGATCGTCAACATCTCGTCGATCATCGGACTGGCCTCGACCGCGCCGATCGGCGGGGCGAGTTACGCCGCATCCAAGGCGGGAGTTCTGGGACTGACCCGCGAACTGGCCGGTCAGTGGGGTCATCGTGGGATCCGCGTCAACGCGGTCGTGCCGGGATGGTTCGATACCGAGATGACCGACGGGCTGTTCAGCAACGACAAGTCCGCCGGTTGGGTGCGACGCAACACCATGCTCGGCCGTGGCGGTGCGGCCGGGGAGGTCGACGGCGCGGTGCTGTTCCTCGCCTCGGATGCATCGTCGTACATGACCGGCCAGACCGTGGTGGTCGACGGCGGATGGACGGCACGCTGATGTTGGCCATACAGCTGACCGAATGGGGGCGGCCACCGGAACTGCGGGAAGTGCCGGTACCGCAGCCCGTCGGCGAGGAACTTCTGCTGCAGGTCACCGCGGCCGGACTGTGCCGATCCGATCTGCACGTCATGGACGCGGCGGCGGCGAGTTTCGACTGCCCGCTGCCGCTCACCCTCGGCCACGAGGTCGCCGGAACCGTCCTGGCTGCCGGACCGGACGCCGATCCGACATGGCTCGGCGAAACCGTTGTGGTGCACGGGATCTGGAGTTGTGGGCACTGCCGCAACTGCGCGCGTGGCCGGGAGAACTACTGCCTGCGGCTGCGGCCGCGCACCACCGGCGCCCCGGCGCCGATCGGCAACGGACTCGGATATCACGGCGGGCTGGCCCAGGCGATGCTGGTCCCGTCGGCCCGGCATCTGGTCCGCACCGATGGTCTGGACCCGGCCGTGGCCGCGCCGCTGACCGACGCGGGGCTGACCGCCTATCACGCGGTGCGCGAACACGCCGACCTGATCGATGCGCACGCGACCTGCGTGGTGATCGGCGTCGGTGGCCTCGGCCACCTTGGTGTGCAGATCCTGCGCGATATGGGCGCCGGTCGAATTCTCGCCGTCGACAACCGCGCGGACGCGCGCGAGATGGCCCTGCGGCTGGGCGCCGAGACAGCATTCCCCGACGTGGACTCTCTGCGAACGGCCCTGACCGACGGTGCCGATGTGATCATCGACTTCGCCGGCGCACCGGACACCGCGCAGCCTGCGATCCGGCTCCTTGCACCGGGCGGGCGCCTGACGGTGGTCGGCAGCGCCGGCGCCCGGATGGAGGTCGGCAAGCAGGTGGGCCTGGCCGCGGGCTGGCGGGTCACGGCACCGTTCTGGGGTCCGCACGCGGATCTGGTCGCAGTGATCGACATGGCGAGGCGCGGGGCCCTGCACGTGGAAGCCACCTCCTACCCACTGGCCGACGGCGTGGAGATCTACCGGCACCTGCGCGCCGGTGACATCACCGGACGCGCCGTGCTGATTCCGCCGCCATTGGCCCGCTGACCGGCAAGCACGCAGCGAAGAACCGACAGTCCACACGAGGAAAACAGACGATGAAGATACTCGCGAAAGAACTGCTCGAGCGGGCACAGCACAGCTCGGATCGGATCGCGGTCGTCGACGAGCTCGGCGAACATACCCTCGGTGAGATCGTCGCAGCGGCAACGACTCTGGCCGCCCGCATCGAAGCGATCGATCCGGGCGCCCCGACGGTACTGGTGCAGGCGGACAACACCTGGCACACCGTGGCCGCCGCGCTCGCGGTCGGGATGCGGGGCGGGGTCGTCGCGGTGCTGAGCCCACACGCGGCCGACTCCGAGTTCCGGCTCGCCGTGGCCGATATCGCGCCGGATCTGGTCTTCGCCGAGCCCGAGCCGCTGGATCGGTGGGACGTGCCCGCCGACTTCTCCCTCCGGGAGAACGCCTTCGCCGGTCGCGTGGTGTGCGCCCGGCCGGGGCCGTTCGGACCGGTGGAACGCTGGCGCGGCGGGACGGCCATCGCGATGACCTCGGGATCCACCGGCCGTCCCAAATGCGTCGTGCAGTCCGAGGAAGCCATCCGCTACGCCTGCGCACGCACGATCGAGGTCGTGGGCGTGCGGCCCGGCGACGCCATCGGAGCGTTCGTTCCGCTGTCGTCGGTGGCCGCGTTCTGCTTCGGCATGTATCTGCCCGCTTACCTGGGCGGGAGCATGGTGACGATTGAGAAGTGGTCCCCGGCCGCCGCGTTGCGCGCGATGGCGACCCATCGCGTCGCCTGGACGATGTTGGTTCCGACCATGGCCCTGCAGCTGTCGCTGGTCGAGAAATCCCCTGGCACGTTGGCGCTGCGAGCGATGACCGTGGGCGGCGGACCGATGAACGAGAGCGCCATGGCCGCGGCGGAGAACCGCCTCGGCACCACCTTCCTGCGGGTGTTCGGCATGTCCGAATGCCTCGGCCACACCACGCCGCGGATCGACGACCCGCCCGCGATCCGCCTCGGCCGCGATGGCCGTCCGTTCGAGGGCACCGTGGTCCGAGCCGTCGACGGCGCGGGGAACATCCTCGGCCCGGGCGAGGTCGGCGATGCCCAGGTGAAGGGACCGTCGTTGTTCGTGGGCTACGCCAGGGAGGGTGTTCCGGTACCGCCGGAACTCACCCCCGACGGATTTCTGCCCACCGGCGATCTGGTCGAGGTGGCCGGCGACGGCTCGATCCGCGTGCTGGGCCGGCAGAAGCAGATCATCATCCGCGGTGGCCGCAACATCGATATCAACGAGATGGAGTCGGCGATAGCGGGCCTGCCCGCGGTCGTCCAGATCTGTGTTGTCGCGGTGCCCGACGATCTGCTCGGTGAGCGGGCGGCCGCGCTGGTCGTCACCGATGGACCGCCGCTGACGCTGGACAGCGTCACCATGCAGCTCGCGGCCGCGGACGTGCCCAAGTTCAAATGGCCGGAATATCTGTTCACCGTGCCGGATCTGCCGCAGAACCGGGTCGGCAAACTGGACCGGCCCGAGGCGGTTCGCCTGGCGACCCGCTTGACAACCTCGACTGACTCGAGTTCAGCTCAGGTGAGGTAATGTCGATCCGGCCATATATACGAGACGCATGGGGGTATTTCACTAATGGTCGCTGATACCGAAGCTCGCCGCGAGAGCGCCCGTTCCAAGCGCAGCCATATCCTCAGCACGGCCATCGAGAAATTCGGGCAGGTCGGATACGAGCAGACCAAGTGGGCAACGGTCGCGGGCGAGGTCGGTATCGGCCAGACCGCGCTGTATCACTACTTCGAGTCCAAGGCGCATTGCCTGCTGACGATCATGCGCCTCGAACTGGCCGATTCCGTCGACCGCTTCGTCGCCGCCACCGAGAATCAGGACGAGCCCGAGCAGGCTCTGCGCGCAGCGGTCGCCGGAGCCCTGGCGGGGACACCGACCGATGCCCTGCAACGGCGGATCCTGCAGAGCCATATGGATCTGCTCACCGCACCGCGCCAGTCCGAGAAGGAGGAGGCCGAACGGCTGCGCTCCCGGGAGCTGGTACATCAGATCGAACAGAACTGGGCCGGGTTGGTGTCGCGCGGTATGGACGCCGGCGTGTTCATCGAGGGCGACCCGCGTCTGCTCGGGCAGTTGATCCTCGGCATGATCGTCAGCATCTGGCGCTGGTACCGGCCCCAGGGCAATCTGAGCCTGGCCGAGATCACCGAGACGATCAGCACCTCGGCCGTCCGGATGCTGGTCAAGTAGATCCGAGGCGCATCCGGGCAGGTTTCGGCACGCCTGCAGAAACCAAACAGAATTCAATTAGGAGAATCGTGTACAACCTCATCGTTCTGGCATCCCGCCCCAGCGATTGGTCGCATGAGCAGTTCGTCGAGTGGTGGCGCGGCGAACACGCCGAGGTCACCTACCCCCTGCCCGGACTGCTGCGCTGGCAGCACACCGAACTGCTCGAGTCGATCGACGAGAAGTCCGCGGGGTGGGACGGCCTGTCGATCCTGAGCTTCGAGTCTCGCGAGGCGCTCGACGTCGCGCTGGCGAGTCCGGAATGGCAGGCCGCGGTGCGGCACGTCGGCGCCATGCGGGGGCGTCGCATGATCTGGTTCGGCGACGAGCGCACGATGGTGCCGCTCACCGAAACTGCCGCGTGAGTACGCACTGGGCGGAACCCGGGTGTTACCCGGTAGCCGAAGGCATCCATCGCATTCCGCTGCAAATGCCACAGGACGGACTGCGTGCGATCAACGTGTACGTGCTGGAAACCGCTGCCGGCCTGGCATTGATCGACGGGGGCTGGCACCGGCCGGACACCTACCGTGAACTCGCCACCGGGCTCGCTCGAATCGGCCGTTCCCCCGATGAGATCCACGATGTGTTCGTCACACACGTGCATCGCGATCATTACACTTTTGCCGTCGAACTGCGTCGCAGGCACGGGTGCCGGGTCCATCTGGGCGCCGAGGAATCCTCGGGCCTCGAGGCCATCCACCGGCTCGGCACCAACGAGCCCGAGAATGCCCTGCACGAGCTACGCCGTGCGGGCGCAAGCGATCTCGCCTCCCGCGCCCGAGTCGACAGCTTGGCCGAGCCTTTCGATCCACAGGACTGGGAGCCACCCGACCACTGGTTGCGGCCGGGCACCGTCGAACTGTCCGGGTACCGTCTGTACGCCCAGGCAACTCCCGGTCATACCAAGGGCCACATGGTTTTTCGGGACCTCGATCGAAATCTGATGTTCACCGGCGACCACGTGCTGCCGACGATCACTCCCTCGATCGGGTTCGAACTCGGCCCATGGGAAATGCCGTTGGACAACTTCCTGTGCTCGCTGACGTTGCTGAGCGACGACGACGCACCGGTGATGCTGCCCGCCCACGGCCTTCCCGGCGGGAGCGTCGGCCGGCGAGCGCGCGCACTGCTCGCTCACCACGAACATCGGTTCGCTCAGATCCTCACCGTCGTCGGCGATTCGGCGTCCTCCACGGGATCGGCCGTGGCCCAGGCACTGACCTGGACGCGGCACGACCGCCGGTTCGACACCCTGGGCACCTTCGACCAGATGTTCGCCACCTGTGAGACGCTCGCGCATCTCGATGTGCTGGTCGCTCGAAATGTGTTGACCGCCAAGGACAACGACGGTGTGGACGTCTTCGGCATTGCTCGCTGAGGACGTCCACACCGTCGTTTCCGGACCCGCTCTACACGCAGGTCCACCCACCGTCGACGTAGAGTTCGGTGCCGGTGATGAAGGTCGAATCGTCGCTGGCCAGGAATGCGACCGCCGCAGCGACTTCCTCGGCTCGGCCGAGCCGGCCCATCGGGGTGTGCTCGAGCATCGCGCGGTGCCGGTCACTGCCCTCGTATCGGTCGAGTAGCTGGCGCGTCTGGATGAATGCCGGGTGGACCGAATTGACCCGCACACCCTTGGTCGCCCAGTGCAGGGCCGCATTCTTGGTCATCGTCCGGACCGCGCCCTTGGCCGCCGCATACGCCAGACTGTTGCCCAGTCCGCCCACGGTGCCCAGGACCGAGCAGAGGTTGACGATCGACCCCCCGCCGGTGCGTTCGATGAGCGCACCGGCGTGCTTCATACCCAGCCAGGTGCCGGTCTGGCTGATCGCGATCACCTTGTTGTACCGCTCGAGATCTTCGTCCACCACCGTGGCCAGGCTGCCGATGGCACCGTTGGCGACGAGCGCATCCAGGCCCGAGAAGCGCTCGGCGATCACCTCGACCGCATTGCGCCACTGCTGCTCGTCGCTGATATCCAGCTCGAGCACCTGGTGTAGGTCTGGATTCGGGATCTCTGCTGCCACCCGCGCACACGCCTCGGCATCCAGATCGGTCAGCACGAGCACGGCGCCCTCGTCTGCCAGCCGCCGCGCGATCTCCACGCCGATGCCACCGGAGGATCCCGTCAGCAGGACCACCTTGTCGCGCAATCTCGCACTACCGGCCGTCATATCCATCTCTCCACTTCCGGCTTTCGCCGCCTGGTCCGAATCACAGATTGCTCAACACGTTCCGGCCGCCCACGAGCATCGCGGCCGCCACGCCTACGGTCGTGACCGCGGTCATCAGCAGCGCCATCGCGGCGACGAGTGGATAGGAGCCGTTCTCCCACAGATCGAACAACAGGGTGCCCATCACCTGGGTGGTGGATGCGCGCACCAGCAGTGAGGCGGCGAACTCGTGCGTGAGCAGGATGAACATCAGCGCGACCGCACTCAGGATGGTCGGGCGCATCAGCGGGAGCATTACCCGGATGTTCGTGACCATCGGTGATGCTCCGCTGGTCGCCGACGCCTCACTGTAGGTGTTGCCCAGCGAGAGCAGCGCGGTCATCTGCATCCGGATCGCGTAGGGCAGCATCAGGACGATGTAGACCAGGATGATGACGGCGCGCGTCCCGTACAGGATCAGCGGCGGTTCCGTATAGGTCAGCAGGAATCCCACACCGAAGATCACCGCCGGAATACCCATCGGCAACACGGCGATGAGGTCGGCGATCAGTGCCAGGATCCGGAATCGCCTGCCGCGCACCAGCAATGTGGCCACCGCGTAACCGATGGGAATGCATATCGCCACGGCGACCAGCGAGGTGACGACGCTGGTGACCACCGAGTCCACGATCGCCTGGTTCGAGGCGAGACTGCGGAAGTTCGCGAGGGTCAGGATGTGCGGGGACAGCGAGCCCGACCAGTACGGGGTCAACGAGACGACGACCAGCCCGAGCAGCGGGATGACCAAGGCCAGCAGGGCGTAGATCGCCATGGTGACCGAGGCCCAGGCCGAGCGTCCCGGCGGCGCCGAGAATGCCTTGCCGCCGTGGGTGACGAACCGAGTCTGGTTGCCCAGCAACCCTTTCTGAACCAATACCACCGCGAGCCCGAACAGCACCAGGGGCGAACCCGCGGCCGCGGCCGCGGCGAAATCCGACGGTGACTCCGATACCCGGCTGTACATTTCGGTGGTCAGCACCTTCACGCCCTTGTTCTGCCCGAGCAGCAGCGGCCCGGTGAACTGGCCCAGGCCCAGCAGCAGGGCGATGCCGCCGCCGTAGACCAGCGACGGGCGCAGCAGGGGAAGCACGACCCGGAAGAACACGCCGACGGTCGAGGACCCGCTGATCTGAGCCGCCTCGAGATGTTCGGCATTGATGCTCTGCATGCCGGCACTGACGAACAGGTAGACGAACGAGGTCAGACCGAAACCGGTGAGAATGACGATCCAGGGCACTGTGTACACGTCGACCGGTCCGGTGTCCGAGCCACTCCACCAGGGCAGGTGGCGCAGCAGCACATTGAGATAACCCGGGCCGGGGGACAGCAGGAACGTCCAGCCGACGATATTGGCGACCGCGGGCATCACGATCGGCAGGATCGGCACGATGCGCAGGAACGACAGGCGCGCCGGCAGCCGGCTCGCGGCGAAGGCGAGCAGGGTCCCGAGGACCATCGCGATCACCAGCGATCCGACGGCCAGCACGATCGTGGTCCGGATCGTGTCGCCGATGTCGTATCGGCCGTACTGACTCCGGTAGCCGTGCGCTCCGTCCTGGAATGCCAGCGCCTGCAACCGGATCATCGGCACGACGACCAGATAGGCGAGAACCGCGAGCAGAGCGAGGTATCCGATCCGGGACCGCCACTGCGCCGGAATCGCGAAAGGTCTTGCGGCGGTGATGCTCAGCGAGGTCATCAGGGGTGTCCTTGCGCGCTCACGGGTACCGCGATGGGTACCGCTGGGTCGAGATCGCCTGCCGGAGGGAAGATCCGGAGGCTCGCGGGGGAGAAACTGACCACCACTGGAGCGCCGGGGCGGCTGTTGCGCAGCGCCGGACCGTGTGTCGCGGCATCCGCTCGCAGCAGGAGTTGCTCGCTGCCTGTCGCCACCGTCACGTCGAAGTAGCGGCCGCCGTATTCGTAGGTGACCAGTTCCGCGCTCAGGACGACGTTGCCCAGCGGCACGTCCTGGGCCGAGGCATGTAGCAGCACGTCGTCGGGACGCAGTCGCGCGACCGCCGCCGAGCCTCGATCGGCCGAGTCCCGGACCAGCGCATGAGTGAGGTCGATGGCATCTCCCGCCGACGTGCGCCAGCCGTCGTGATCGCGGTGCAGTTCGAGACGGTTGGCCATGCCGATGAAGGCTGCGACGTACTCCGACACCGGATTCTCGAAGACCCGTTCGGGTGCGTCGTATTGTTCGATCCTGCCGGACTTCATGATCGCGAGCCGATCGCCGAGCGCGAACGCCTCGGCCTGGTCGTGGGTCACGAATACCGCGGTGAAGCCCAATTTCTGGTGCAGCTGATGGATCTGGGTGCGCACCTGGTCGCGCAGCCTGGCGTCGAGATTGCTCAGGGGTTCGTCGAACAGCACCAGATCCGGTTGTGCGACCAGACCGCGCGCGACGGCCACCCGCTGCTGCTGCCCGCCACTGAGCTGGGAGGGGTAGCGATCGAGCAGGGCGCCGCAGTCCACCATCTGCGCGGCGGCCTCGACCGCGCCCTCGGCGATCGCATGTTTGCGCCCCCGCACCTTCAGCGGATAGCGGATGTTGTTCCGGACCGTCATGTGCGGCCACAGCGCGTACGACTGGAACACCATCCCGATATTGCGTTTGTGCGGGGGCACGTTCGTGCGGGCCCGTCCGTCGAAGACGAGGTGGTCCTTGAACGTGATCGATCCGCCCTGCGGGGTTTCCAATCCCGCCAGGCAGCGCAGCGTCGTCGTCTTTCCGCATCCGCTGGGACCGAGCAGGACCAGGAACTCTCCCTCCTCGATCTCGAGGTCGAGTTGATCGACCACGACGTTGGATCCGTAGGTCTTGCTGAGCCCGGCGACGGTGAATTGCGACATCGGCTCATACCTCCTGCGGCTGTCGCTTGGGGGTGTAGACGCCCGCGGCGGTACCGCCGTCGATGAGCAGGTCCACGCCGGTGATGTAGGCGCTGTCGACGCCGGTCAGGAACGCGATCACCTTGGCCACCTCCTCGGCCGAACCCCGGCGCTGCATCGGGATGCTGCGCACATAGGCCTGCACGTCGTCGGATTCGAAGCCCGGACCCGCGGTGATCTCGGTTTCGATGCTGCCTGGGCACACCGAGTTGACCCGGATACCACGGCTAGCCAGCTCCAGGGCCGCGACCTTCGTCAGCGCACGGACGCCGAACTTGGCGGCGCCGTAGGCGCCCAGCTCGGCGGTGGCCAGCACGCCGCGCAGCGACGAGATGGTGACCACCGCGCCGCCGTCGCGCATGGCCGACGCGGCGGTCCGCAAGGCCAGGAAGGTGCCGACCAGATGCTGATCGAGGATCGTGCGGAACTGCTGCAGCGTGGTGTGCTCGAGCGGGGCCTTCAGCGCCGAACCGGCGCAGTTGACCAGCACCTGGAGCGGGTGGTCCGCCCATTCCATCTCGGAAACGACTGCCTGCCAATCGGATTCGGCGGTGACATCGAGTCTGCGATAGTGCGCGCCCGGCCCGAGCCGGCGGGCCCGTTCACGTCCCGCGGCATCGTCGACGTCGGTGAGGTAGACCGTCGCGCCACGCCCGGCGAACAGTTCCGCGGTCGCGCCGCCGATCCCACCGGATGCCCCGGTCACCAGCACATTGACGCCGCGTAGCGGCTCGGCTGTCTCGTCCATCTGCTGTCCTTCGTCAAGGGGGGAGTGGTTGGGGTTGCGCCGGCGATCAGCCCTGGAAGCGCTTCGACCACGCCTGGGAATACTGCGAAACTTTGTCCGGCGTCAGGTTCGCCGTATTCGGCGTCGGAAGGTCCTGGGCTCGGGCGACGGCACCGGGAATGTCCGGCAGGACCGCGGCGTACCCGGAATTGAGCGCGACCTGTCCGTCACGGGTGACCATGAAATCGGCCAGTACCTGCGCGGCGTTCGGATGCGGCGCCACCTTCGTGACATGGCTGTACCAAGGGGTTCCGAAAGGCGACTGCGGCAGAACCCAACTCACCGGCGCGCCCGCGGCCACCTCGGTGGTCAGCGGTTGCACGGAAGGAGTGACGGAGATTTCACCGGACGTGAGTGCCTGCGCGATGCCGAGGGCGCTCGGATACACCCGCGGCGCGAGCTCGGCGAGCCGCTTCCAGTAGTCCGCACCGTAGGTCTTCTCGTAGTACTGGTACATATCGACGTACGCGGCGATACCGGTGGGGTTGGTGATGCCGATCTTGCCCCGGTACTTCGGATCGAGAATGTCGCGCGGATCCCTGAGCCCGCCCGGGACGGCCGCGGTGTTCCAGCCGAGTGAGAAGACCGCGGCGCTGGTGAGCGCGAAGCGGTTGTGCAACACGCTGGCTTCCGGCCGGTACTCGGCGGCGTGCAGGTCGGGACCTACGAGATCGGACGAATAGGTGCCGGACTGCGCGGCGGCCTGCACCCAGCCCATGTCGGTCAACATATGCACATCTGCTATGCCTTTGCCGGTCTTGTTCTCGGTCTCCACCCGCGGATTGATATCGGCATCGGTCCCGCGCACGTACTCCATGTGGATCTGCGGATACTTCGCCTCGAATGCCCGTTTCAGGGCGTCCAGATTGGCCGGTTTCTGGCTGGAATAGAGCACCACTTTGCCCTCGTGCTCCGCGGCAGTGACTACGTCCGACCAGCTCCCTGATACCGGCTTCGTCGTCCCGGAAGCCCCACCGCAGGCGCTCAGGCCCGCGACGGTGGCGAAGACCGCGCCGATGGCGACGGCCTTCGACAGGGCCCTAATGATGCGATGCGTTTGCTGAAAGGTCACCGAATCCACCTAACTGAACTGATGTCAGTTTGAGAAACTAGGCCAGAGGGCCTTGTGGTGTCAATCACTCTGTGGCAATAATGTGAATTGAATCCAGTTCAAGGAGGATCTCATGGCCACACTGTCGGCTCCGCTACGGATCGGCGCATTGCGCCTGGCCAACCGCCTGGTGGCCACCGCGCACGGGTCCGGCGCCGTCGCAGGTGGTCTGGCGCAGCCGGGAGACGACGAGTACTGGCGGCGCTGCGCGGCCGGCGGCGCGGCGATGGTGATCGCGGGCGGAACGGTGGTGAGCCCGGAATCGACCAACCGGATCGGCAACACCACCGAGGCGTGGCGACCTGAAGCAGTCCCTGGGCTGAGCAAACGCGCGGCAGCGATCGCCCAGGAGGGTTCGATACCGGTTTGCCAGCTGGTGCATCTCGGGCGCGAGACGCTGGGAGCGGAGATCTGGGGGCATCCGATCGGGCCGTCGGCCATCCGGTCCCCACGCGAACCGGTGCGTGCCCGCACGATGACCGAGGCCGATATCGACAGGGTCGTGGACGATTTCGTGGTGAGCGCACGGCACGCCGCCGAAGCGGGCTTCGCCGCGGTGGAACTGCATGCCGCGCACGGCTATCTGCTCGCGCAGTTCCTGTCCGCGGCCTCCAACCAGCGCGCCGATGCTGACACGATCGCCGGCCGGGTCCGCATACTGCACCGGCTGCACGCGGCGATCACCGATGCTTGCGCGGATCTCGTTCTCGGCGTGCGGGTTTCGATCGACGGCGCCGAAGAGGCCGGCTTGGACATCGATGGGTTGTGCGAACTGCTGCCGCTGCTGGAGATGTTCGACTACCTCAATGTGACGGCGGGCGTTCGCACCACCTATGTCCGCGACATGGCCACCGACGTGCCGCCGCTGCTGACACACGGAGCCCGCCTGCGAGCCGCGACGACGCGACCGCTGTTGGTCTCGCAGGCGTTCCGGTCCCGCAGCGACATCGAATCGGCGTTGGATGCCGGCGCCGATCTCGTGGGCATGGCGCGTCCGTTCATCGCCGATCCGCAGATCGCCGAGAAGCTGCTCCGCGGTGACGATGCCGCGATCCGCCCGTGCGTCTCCTGCAACGAGGACTGCCGCACTTTCACCCCGGCGCTGCTGTGCTCGGTCAATCCCGACCTGGGCCCCGGCGGCTCGGGCGACCGTCCGGCGACGCCGCTGCGGCTCGGCCGACGACCCGGGCCCGGCAATCGCGTGGCGATCATCGGTGCCGGACCCGCCGGGCTGGAGGCCACTCTGCGATTGGCGCCCACGCACGATGTAACGCTGTTCGAGGCCGGTGCCTACATCGGCGGGCAGCTGCGGACCGCCGCGCAGGCGCCCCATCGCGACGGATGGGCCCGATTGCTCCGGTTCTATCAGGCCAACATCGGCGCTGCGACGCTGAAGCTCGAGCACTCCGCGCGCCCGGCGGATCTGGACGGCTTCAGCGAGATCATCATCGCCACGGGCGCGACGGAGATGTCGACGGAGGGTGCGTTCTGCGCCACCGAGGTCATCCTGGAGCGGGACAGGATCGGGCCGGGATGCCGGGTGGTCGTCGCCGACGACGGCTTCGGGTACTGGGCGGGTGTCGGCGCGGTCGAGTCGGCGCTGGCGGCCGGCGCGGCCGAGGTCACGGTGCTGGTTCCCGGGCCCGCATTCGCGGCGTCGATTCCCGTGGAGAGCCGGGTCCAGCTGCGCAAGCGGCTGGCGGGCCACCCGGTGACCTTCGTTGTCGAGGCTGCGCTCGTCGAGGTGACCCCCGCGCCGGAAGCCACCGCGCAGACAATAGTGACCTACCGAAGCATTCTGTCCGGCAGCACTTCTCAGCTGAGCTGCGACCGATTTATCGCAGTCGGCGAGCGGGTCGCCCGAGACTGGCAGTCGTTGATGCAGGAGTTGCCGCACGCCCGCATTCAGGTGATCGGCGATGCGGCCGTGCCGCGTCGCGTCGCACACGCCATCACCGAGGGATACGCCGCCGCTGAAACGATCACCTCGAGCCCACACGCGATCACCGCGGCATGACGTGAAAGCCCCTGGACGCGATGGGCTTCCGTCGAGCGCTCGACCGGTGCCACATCACCTCCCAGGTCGCGCACGCGCAGTGGAGGCAGCTGTCCGGCGGTAGCAGCCCCGTCGCAACTCCCGAACCCGGCCGGCCCGACTCGAAGTCGGCGCGACCGGGCCGGCGAGCCAACCCCTATTTCCCCTGAACAGGTCCGGTCGGTCCGCCGACCGTCGACATCCCCGGCGCCCCGCGCCGGACCACACCTCCCCGGCGGCGAAGCCGAGGAGTCCGATGAGAGGAAACACCGATGAGGAAAATCGCTGCCACGTGCGCGCTGGTCGCCGGAGCCGTCAGCATCGCGGGTACGGCGCAGGCCGCCCCGGCGCCGAACACGATCCACTACAAGACGACCACCATACCGACGGGCACCGTCATCACCACCGACGCGGGAACCCTCAACGCGGACAACGGCGTATTCACGATCAAGAGCCCCAGCGGAACGGTGCTCGCCGGATCCCACCTGTCGTTCCGGGTGGACGATTTCATCTTCCCGATCGCCGCGAAGATCAGCGGCCACACCGCCACGCTCACACCCCAGTTCGACCTCGCGCACGCCAGCTACCGGCCCGTCGCCCTGCCGTACGAGGACTCGGCGCCCTGGAAGAACCCGTACGACCGCGAACAGGCTGCGTGGAACCGGATGGCCAGCACGATCACCACCGGCGCGACCGTCGGAACCATGGTGGGTGGCCTGAGCGGTGCGGCCGTCGGTTGCGTGCTCGGCGGCATCGCCGGTGCGACGGTCGCCGCCGCGACCATCATCGGCATGTTCGGCCCGTTCATCCCGGCCGCCGCGGTCGGCTGTCTCGGTGGCATCGTGGCCGTCGGAGCGCTGGGCACCGCCGTCGGTCAGCTCCTGGTGACCGCACCGCTCACGATCATGGCCATAGCGCAGTACTTCACGACTATCAACGAACCCGCGCCCGCCCCGGCACCGGCCAAGTAACCCCGTAAACGGCCCGGAGCGTTCGGGTCTCGAGTGTCTTCACGACCAGATGCCGGGCGCTCTGCGGTCGGGCCGCGGGCGGTGCAGCGATGCCACGTCGTGCACGCCACCACCGGGGGATGCGCCGTCGCTCGGACGACTACCTCGAGTTGGTGCTCGAACACCGCCGCATGAAGCGAAAGAACAAGATGCACAAGATATTCCGAACTGCCGTCGTAGTGGTGGCAGCCGCGCTCGCCCTGGCGGGCTGCGGAAATCCGCCTACCCCGACATCGAACTGACGGTGGTGCGCGGAATCGACTCCGAACTGCTGCCCCGGATCGGTGCGGAGCAGAAGACCCACCGCGGTATCGGAGATGTCGCGGTGACCACGGACGAGGCATGGATCCACGCGAACGAGAACTCCGATACAGCGGTCGCGGTGCACGGCCCGAGCTTCGACGACCCGGCATATCGTCGGCGGGAGGCCATCATCGGCGGCAAGTTCTTCACCGAGAGCGCCATCCTGTTCGGTTTCGGCTGGAACACCAACCGCTGAGCCAGGCCATGGCCTCGGGTGAGATCACCGCCGCGCTGATGTGCAATCCGATGCTGCCCGAGCGTGCGGCCGGCGCCCCGGTCGGCTGGAATGCGGGCAAGTACACCTGAGGTGCGAAGTGGTACGGACTCGCCCTGGGCACCGCGCCGCACCCGAACGCGGCCCAAGTCCTGGCCGATTTCATGGTCACCAAGGCCGGACAGCAGGCGACCTCGCCGGGCTACGGGTCCGCGATGCCCGGCATCGACGGCGCACTGGCCGTCGCCCAGGATGTGCCCGCACAGAATCTCGAGGTCACCGTCGGCGCCGGCGCCGAGAAGTTCCGCAACGACTGGGAGTCCATCTTCCGCTGAACGCCCCGGCCAACAGCACCAACGAGGAAAGAGCGACGATGACCGCAGATCAGTTCGAGGGAAAAATCGCCGTGGTGACCGGCGCGGGATCGGGGATCGGCGAGGCGACCGCGCGTCTGCTCGCCCAGCGTGGCGCCGCGGCGGTGTACCTGTGCGATATCAATGTCGATGCCGCCGTACGGAATGCGGCCGCGATCGGCGTCGGCCATCCGGTCGGGTTCGACGTCTCCGACTCGGCCCGGGTACGCGAGATGTTCGATACGGCCGTCGCCGAGCAGGGCCGGGTGGATGTGGTGGTGCATGCGGCCGGCGTCGACGATCCGAAGAGCAAGCAGTGGATATACGAGGCCGCCGAGCGCAACGAGCCCGTGGACGTGCTGACCCGGTTGGACGATGCCGACTGGCGCCGGGTGATGGCGATCAATCTCGACGGCACCTTCTTCATGCTGCGTGAGGCGGTCCGGGTCATGCGGGGAACCGGTGGCGGGGCGATCGTCACCGTGGGATCTTCCTCGGCGTTCGACACCCTGATCGGCTATCCGCACTATTCCGCGTCGAAGGCCGGTGTACACGCGCTGAGTCAGGCGGTCGCGAAAGAGGTGGCGCCCCTGGGAATTCGGGTCAACACCGTAGCACCCGGACCGGTCGACACCGGGATGGCCGCGCGCACACCGGCGCATCTGCGGGCATCGATGAACGACGGTCCCACCCGCGGCTACGCGACCGCCGAGGAACTGGCCGACAACATCTTGTACCTCGCCTCTGCAGGTGCGGTGAACGTCGTCGGTGCGGTGCTGCTGAGCAATGGCGGGCGGTTCACCGTCTGACTCTCGATTCCGAGCCGCCGGACCACGGCCCACATCAGATTTGTCATACCGCGAGCTGCGTTGCGCGGCAGCGGTTTCGATCAGGGAGCAAGAATGCAGGTAATTCGGACCGACGTACTCGTCATCGGCGCCGGCATGGCCGGGCTCACGGCAGCGGCCCGGTCACTGGACCGGGGCAGCTCGGTCGTGGTGGTCGAGAGGGCAGCGGCCGTCGGCGGGTCGGCGCGGTACGCCGGATACGCGTGGACGGCGCCGACGCACGAGGTGATGGACGAGGTCAACCCCGACGGTGACCCGGCTCTGCGCCGGGCGCTCGTGGACGGGTTCGCAGACGCGATCGCCTGGATTCGCTCGCTCGGTGTCGAATGCGCCGACGCCGTGCCGATCCTGCGTTACGGCACCGGCCACCAGTTCGACACCAACCAGTACATCGACGAATGCCGACGGCGAGTCAGCGCCGACGGCGAACTGTTCACCGAGACCGAAACCCTGGCACTGCTCGGCCACAACGGAGTCGTCACCGGTGCGCACGTGCGCCTGCCGGACGGAACCGAGCTCGAAATCGAATCGAGCACAACGATTCTCGCCACCGGCGGGTTCCAGGCCGATCCCGGACTGGCCTGCGAGCACATCCATCCGAACGCGGGCGTGATGCAGCTGCGTTCGAATCCGGCCAGCTGCGGGGCCGGCTTGCGACTGGCCGAAGTCGTCGGCGCCGCAACCGGTGAACCCCGGTCCGGGTTCTACGGCCACCTCGTTCCGGCCGACGTTCCGTTCCGCGACTCCGGCGATTTCGTTGCACTGTCGCTGTACTACAGCGAGCACGCCCTGCTGTTCAACCTCGACAATCGCCGATTCACCGATGAGACCATGGGCGATCACCTCACCGCGATGCGACTGCTCGACCAGCCGGAGTCACGCGGATTACTCGTCGCCGACGAACGTGTGTATCGCGATTGGGTTCTCGGCAGCTACGTCGAGGGCGCCATCGCGGTCGACAAGTTCGACCTCGCCCAGCGCCGCGGCGGCCGGTGTGGAATGGCCGAGAGCCTGGAGGATTTCGTCTACCTGCCACCGGAGTGGGGTTACGACGGTGCGGCGATCGCGGCCGAGATCCGCGCCGTGAACGCGGCCGGCCCGGCGGTGCAACCTGCACGCGTGCACGACTCGGCACCGCTGGACCGGGGACCTTATTACGTGATCGAAACCCGTCCGGCGCTGACCTTTCCGTTCCACGGGATCCGCATCGACGAGCACGGCCGGGTGCTCGCCGCAGCCGGCGGCATCGTGGACGGCTTGTATGCGGCGGGATCCGATATCGGCGGTCTCTACGACCATGCCTACGCCGGCGGTATCGCACCCGCACTGGTCTTCGGTCTGGCTGCTGCCGACGCCGCGGCCACTCACCGGCACCCGACACCGACTCCGCAGCCCGCGTAGCGCCGCTGCCCGGTCCCGGCGATCGGAGCCGATACGCCAGCCGCGCCCAGGCTGTCACCGATCGCCCTTCGATGAGCGCGGGCCGTACTCCTGCGCGTTGTCCGAGTACGGCCCAATGCCGGACGGCGATGTGTCCGTGTGTGATCCAGAGTCGGTCAAGCCTGACGCCCTGACCTCTCGACAAGATGCGATTCTTTGAACTAAATTCAATTCATGAGCTACGTAATCGAGAAGTACTACGCGACGGTCGACAGCGGCAGGTTGCGGGACGCGACTGCTCTGCTGGCCGAGGACGTCGAGTTCGCCATGGTCCTGCCCGCGGGCGTGAACCGCGACCGCGGCCGGGCGGCGATGTTCGCCTATCTGAGCGGCAGGTCGGCGGTGGACCGCAAGCACGTGCTGCTGCGCGTCGCCGCCGAGGGCGATATGCAATTCGCGTACGGCGCGGTTACCGAGAACGGGTCCGTAACCACCGGTTGGTTCGTCGCCGCAATGCATGTCGACGCCGACGATCGTATCGACCGCTATCAGGTCTCGTTCAGCGCGGATTTCCCGCTGCTACCAGTTCAGCCCTCGCGTGAGGAGGCGCGGCGATGACGGCGACGGTTCCGGTTCTCACTCGCTGGTTCACCTATATGGATTCCGACGACCCGGATCGCGTGCTCGGCATGATCGCCGAAGATTTCGCGATGTCCGTGCAGTTCTCCAAGGGCGCTGGGCAGAGCGCCGAATTCGTCGGCGATCGCGACGGCTTGATCGCCTACCTGGCACAGCGGGAGAAGAGCACGCTGACCCACCACATCGATGTCGGTGCGGTGAACGGCGAGTACGAGCTGGTTGTCGGTCGCACCACCCGAGCCGGTGCGTTCGAAGCATCGTTCAATGCGACCGCACAGCTGAACGCCGCGGGCGCTGTTCGCCGCTTGCTCATCGCGCGGACGCCCGAGGTCGCTTTCACACAGTGATCCGCACGCTTTCGATCCGTCCATCAGGATTCGGCTCGCCGACACCACACCGAACGGGTATCTGCCGCCGCTACAGCCCGGCGATGAGCTCTCCGGACTCGCCCTCGGCACCGTCGTCGCGTCCCGGTCACCGGAATTCGCCATCGGCGATCTGGTCTCCCATACCCTCGGCTATCGGGAATACGCGATCGTCGGAACCCGGGCGCAGACCATCGGCGGTTACGGTGCCCCGGCCCGGATCGATGCTGGGCAACTGCCGATCCAATGGTTCCTCGGCCCGCTGGGCAGTGCCGGGCTCACCGCGTACGTGGGACTGTTCGAGACACTCGAGTTGACCACGACGGACGTTCTGTGGGTGTCATCGGCCGCAGGGGCGGTGGGTGCGTTGGCCGCGCGCGATCGCCGGCTACGACGACAGCGCAGTGCCCGGCCCGCCGAATCTGTTCACCATGGTGTCGAAAGGGCTGCGAATGCGGGGGTTCCGGGTCGGCTCGTTCACCCATCTCGAAGACTCGATGCGCCGAGAGGTGTCCGGTTACCTCGCTGACGGCCGGTTGATCCACCGCGAATCCATCTTCGACGGTATCGAATCCGCGATCGCCGCGCTGCTGGGGATGCTGTCCGGGGCCACTGTGGGAAAAGCCCTCTGTCGGCTCGATCCGTGAGGAGACACTGGACGACGGACCTCTTGTTCGTCTTCGACGGCGAAACGTGGGCTGGATATCGATCTCACGCTTCGAGTGAAGGCCAGGTGCAGAAACGACGAAAGCCGTTGCTACGCAACGGCTTTCGTTTCGTTCTGTGTCCGGAGGGGGTATCGACCAGTACGCCGACCTCCTGCAACACCGAAAACTGCTTGGCGGGCTGAGTTCACCGTGTTTCCCGGCGTGCGCGGCGCCGTCGCTGCAGGCCGGGGTGTACTCCGGGAGGGAGGCCCGCGTGTGCGGCGATGCGGTGGAGTAGGGGAAGCAGCAGGGTTCGCTCGGTCTCGTCGAGTGGTGCGAGGATCCAACCATCGCGTTGCGGTGTACTCGCAGCAGATCCGCGAGTTCCTGCTGACTGCGGCCATCCGCGGCCGCCAGGTGGCCCAGGACAGCGAAGTGGGCCGGATCCAGATCCAACCGCGCTAGCTGCTCGGTCAACCGGTACGCCACGTGATGACCGATCTGCGACAACAGGAATACCCCACGCGAGTCCAGCGGCCGGTTCACCATGACCCCACACTAGCAACCCAACATGACTGCCACATAACATGATTGACATCTAAATCGACTGTCACTTACTGTGACAATATGACAGAGAACGATCTCGACCTCACCGCACGACCGCTGATCTTCCATCTCACCCTCGAGTTGGGACCCGGCGACGTGCTGTCCCAGTGACCGCCGATCGGTAACTCGAAGATTCAGCGCCCGGCCGGCTCGCACGAGAGCGCAGCCAGCCGGGCAGTACCCCTCGGCAGGGCCGGATGCCTTGCCGGGCAACAGCTCACCGTCCGAACGTCACAGGAGAACAACCATGTCGCGCAAGAACCTCAACACCGTCCTGGCCGCCGCCACCGTGCTGTTCACCCTCTACCTCGGGATCTCTTTCGTCCTGGCCCCCGCGACAGCCGCCCCGGGCTTCGGCCTGCCGAGCTGGCCCTCCGGCGACGGCAGCGGCTTCCTCATCGTGAAAGGCTGCCGCGAACTCGCGATGGGCCTGGGCACGGGCATCCTGCTGGTGACCGGCCAGCGCCGTGCCCTGGGCTGGATCCTGCTGATGACGGCCGTCGCCCCACTCGGCGACATGATCAACGTCTTGGCCCACCACGGCTCCACGGCCACCGCGTTCGGCGTCCACGGCCTGACCTCGGCGTTGATCGCGGCCACCGGCCTGCTGATCCTCCGCGAAACCAGCAAGGCGCACAAGGCCCAGCAGACCGCCGCCCCAGCGCACGCCGCGCAGCCCGCCTGACGTCTGCACCCCCCGAATGACCGCACCTGCCGGCTTTCCGCCCCGGGCCTTCTCGTGACGTCGTCGACGGCACCGTTCAGTCGCGGATTTGAAGTCCCGAACGCGAACGGCCAGCCGTGGTCGCGGCGTTACTCCTGCTGCTGCGGTTGCCGGAGATGGCAATCATGCAGCAACGCTCGATTCGACGAGAATTTCCTTTCATCTTCTGTCGTCAATGACCCCATTCCGTGTCATCCTGAGTAGCGCCGATCGCAGATAGCTACTGTTCGGCAACATGTCGCCCTCGGTGTGGGGCGGCCTGCAAGGGTGGATTCCATTCAACAGAGGAGGCACTATGCGCGGCTCCCATGGCACTACCCCGTCCGATCTTCGCGGCGAAGGCGCGTACCGCGATGACGGTAAGCACACGATGTACGGTCTGAGCCTGCTATGGCGGATCGGTCAGAACATGCCTGACCAGGGGGCGTGGCCGCCCCCGGAGGACTGGAACAACGGCGACGCACCCTATCCGCACCTCTACGAGGTGTGGATCAACGGTGAGGTGCGCCAAACGGTCTTCCTTTACTGGCCCGCCTGGGACTGGACTCCGTCCAACAGTCACTGGGTAGATCTGGGCGAGGAACCGGACGCCGAATACCGCGTCAAGATCCGTGCCAAGGTCGACGGCCAGTTCACCGCGTTCTCCAACGAGGTGACTGTCGGCCTGGAGCGCGCCCGTCAATGGTCGGTTTCCGCGCGGCCCGAAACGCGCTCCGGTGGTCTGGACGCATCGCCGCGCCACGGTACGGTCAACCACCCGCGCAGCCGTGCGGCCGTTGCCATCCGGGACTCGGACCCTTCGCCGATCTGTGTCGAGGCACGCCGCCTGAACACCAGCACGGTCTGGCAGGAGGTGGTGCCGGGAGCCGAACGGATGCTGGCCGATTACCCGTGGAACAACACGGGAAAGTATCTGGAATACCGCAAGTTCTTCGAGAATGGCACAGTGCCGTCGACGGGTAATCCGGCCTTCCGCGGGCTGGATCTGGCCCCGGACGCCACACTGGGGGACTGGCCCCTGACAGAGCTCGACACCTCCGCCGCCACTCAGGCCTTCAGCTATGACTACACGGCGTATCACACGAACGAGTCCTGGTCCCATCGGTGGTTCGTCACTCGTCCGGGCTGGGATCCCGCCGACGGCTTGAGCTGGCAGGACCTCGAGCCGATCCCCTTCCTGGTCGAGGTCCAGGGCTCGCACCGGGAAGAGGACTCCAGCAAGTGGGAGTTCGCGTCCTTCCCGCGTCGGACCGGGCGGGCGGCGATCGTGCAGATCTGGGGCGGCCATGGCGGACCGGACACTCCAGACGGCGGAAACGGCGGCAAGACGGGCGAGTTCTTCGCGTCCACATGTGACGTGATGCTGCGGTAACCGAGCCTCTTCCATCCGATTACTGCGTCCACAAGGGTCAGCGTGCTGAAGACCGCACGAGCTGGTGTCCGGGGCCTCACGCGGCGGCTCCGGGCACCAGCGGTCATTGCAGTGGTTCGTGTTCCTGCTCTGCGACGATGGCCGCAATGAAAGCCATTCTGGCCGTGCCTAGTTCGGTCTCGGCGCCGAGCGGCAAGGCGACCACCGCTCCCACCGCCAGCCCCGCCGCCGCCAATCCGGACACCGCGCTCGGCCCGGCGTGCAACACCCGGATCGCGATCAGCGGGAACGCGTCGAACGCGAGACAGGTG
>NZ_JAHKNI010000023.1 GCF_018860155.1 Nocardia albiluteola | reverse complement strand
GGACGCACGCCATGAGAGAGCCACACCAAACCCACTGGTGGGCAGCCGATGTGAGAGCGACCTCGCCGGGTACCTGGACCCGATCCTGGCCGGGAACGAGCCCTACCGCCAGTATTAAGTAGCCGATTTCCGTACGTTCCGGGCATACACCGGCCACTGGGCTGGAGGCGAGAACGACACCGACCACGCGGGACGCTCGTTCACGCCGCTCCCGGTGTGGTGGGTCGAGTACCGGGGGCAATCGTTTCGCGAGCAAGCGGTCTGGTAGGCATCCAGCTGTCGGCAGATGAGGTTTTCTAGGCCAACTCGACCTCGTCGAATTCCACAGTCAGCCTGTGGCGCCGTTCCCGCAGCACGTTACCTTCGCGGTGGACAAGACCCTCGCCGAAGTCGATGCGCAGCTTGGCGTTACGGGTGTCGACTTCCCGTACAACCCCGCAGATACCGCTGAACGGCCCCTCCGGGAAGTAGACGACATCACCTGGCCAAAAGTCGGTAAACCCCACGACGCCACAGTAGTCCAACGATCTTCGGCTGCAGATGAGCATCGAGCGAACCTCACACTCATCTGCCGCATTGGGCGCGGATGGAGTCAACGCTCAGTGCCCGCAGGGGATTCAACGTCCTGAGGCCGTCTCCGCCGCGGCACGCACTGAACAGGGGCCGCGCTGGCCGCGCATCGAGCTGGTGTGGACGCCGTGCCCCGAGCTCTGATATGGCCGACAGCCGGGTAGCTAGTCTCGAACGGTGATCTGCGAATTCGACAGTGAGATGGTCGATCGAGATGAAGCGGTCGAGGTCATGGACCGTTCCGTCGGCACGCGGGTGCGGCTGTGGCATCGCACGGTTCCATACGATGATGACTTCGTGGCGGTGTGTGTGGAGTTGTCTGCCGGTGGAATGGTGGCCTCGACGCGCGGACTCCTCCTCGATTACGTCTCCGGTCGTTCGCTACCGGGATTTCTCGGCACGTTGGAGCGGGATTTCGCCGGCTGGCAGGGGATTCGGGTGTGGGACAGTATGGACCACGAGTTTCGGGTCGAGGCGCGGCACCTGGCCTTGGGACATGTTCGGCTCGACTGGAGCCTGCGCCGTCAGTCGAGTGAATCCCTTTCCTGGGCGGCGACGGCCGTGACCTATCTGGAAGCGGGTGAGCAGTTGCGACAGTTGGCAGCAGCCATCCATCGGTTCCTGCTACCCGACGAGCACTAGGCAGTAGTCACGCATCCGCTAATGCCGCATTACGCGCTGACCGGACCGGCCAGCGCGGATGCGTGGAAGATCAACGGGCAGGAGTCATCTGAGCCCGCCGATCGGACGTCGTCAGTGCACGGTCGTGCCGATTACCGTGCGTACAGAAGGCGTGGAGTGATGAGATCATCGCCGCCCATATGGTTTTCGGCGGTCGTGTCGGCGAGCAGCCGAGACTGTGGGTCAGTTCAAGCAAGGTCAGGGCTTCGACAGTGGGTCGGGTGCGATGCGGAGTAGTTGTTTGCCGAGGTTGCGCCCTTCGAAGAGGCCGCGCAGCATGGCTGGCGCGAGTTCGAGGCCCTCCTGGATATCTTCGGCGTACACGATGTGGCCTTGGGTCATCCATTCGTGTAGCCGACCGAATGCCTCCGGGAATCGGTCGAGGTAGTCCAGAAAGATGAATCCCTCCATCCGTGCCCGCTTGAGTCCGAG
Source organism: Nocardia albiluteola (assembly GCF_018860155.1). GTDB lineage: Bacteria > Actinomycetota > Actinomycetes > Mycobacteriales > Mycobacteriaceae > Nocardia > Nocardia albiluteola. The sequence continues at coordinate 104,315 of NZ_JAHKNI010000023.1, read as the reverse complement.
CTGCATGTAGTTGCGTGGTCCAGGAGGTGGTTCGCCCGCCTCGTAGCCGGAAGAGATGCTGCCGCAGACCACGATTCGGGCTCGCTCGGCGATATTCGCCAGTCCAGCGTCCAAGATGGCGCCGCCGACGTTGTCGAAGAATACGTGGACACCATCGGGAGCCAATTCGTGCAACCGCGCCTCGACGTCGTCGGCCTTATAGTCGATGCACGCATCGAACCGGGCGATTTCGGTGACCCAGGTGCACTTGGCGGTTCCGCCCGCGATTCCGATCACCCTGCATCCCAGCGCTTTTGCGATCTGGCCTGCGATGGACCCGGTCGCGCCGGCGGCTCCGGACACCAGCACGGTATCCCCGGCCGAGGGTCTGCCGATATCGATCATGCCGAAGTAAGCGGTAAGTCCGGTCGCGCCGAAGATGCCGAGCATCGCCTTGGGCTCGATGCCTGGCGGAACGACATTCAGTCCCAGCAGCCCCTGACCCGAGGCGATCGTGTAGTCCTGCCATCCGACCATCCCGAAAACCCAGTCTCCCACTGCGTAGTCGGCGTTGCGGGATGCCACCACCTGCCCGACGCCACCGGCGCGCATCACCGCACCGAGTGGCACTGGATCCATGTAGTTCGGGCCGTCATTGAGCCAGCCCCGCTGAGTCGGATCGAAAGCCAGCCAGACCACCCTGACAAGTGCCTCATCCGGGCCGGGGGTCGGTACAGAGCCGCTCCTGAGCTCGAAGCTACTGTCGTCAACCATGCCTACCGGTCGTTTGACAAGAAACCATTGGCGATTCACCCGGCGAAGCTAACCCGCCTATCCGATCACTGTCATCCGGATTTCCTGGTCTCGCACCTGCCGCGGGCACCGCAACGGAGCCGCACACATCCTATGCCGCATACCGAGCGAACGACCCGAGCTGACGCTTGGGGGTGTGCGCGGTGGTCTCCGATGTGCCCGCGGAGCGCCGATCGCCGACAACTTGGTGGAATCGGTAGGTCAAGCCATGGTCTTCACCCGCCGAACGCCTACCGGCGCGATCCGAATCGCTGGGCCTTCGACCGTTAAAGTGTTCGGGTTGTGGAGCGTTAGGTGGAGACCTGCTCCCAGCTTCGCCCTACCCGGCCTCCGCCTCCGTCGGATGCACAATCGACAAGATCGTTGATAATGTCGCCACTGTCCGAACTCGCTGGCAAACCAACTATTTCGGCGGCTACCCATTCATCTTCGAGGTCGAGTTGGCCAGGCTCGGGCCGGCCGAACCCTGAGCCTCATCGGTTCCGGATGGCGAAGTCCGGTAGGGCATCCTGTACAGGTGGAGGGCGACGGGCTGATTGCAATCGAACTATCGAGTGATGAGCGGCGGGTGCTGGTCCAGGGCCTGGTCCAGTGGTTCGGCCCATCCAAATGCACTGACGCGCTCGCGCTCGCGATGGACTTCGAGAGTGCCGAAGACATGTCACAGCAGTCGAAGCGCCTGATTGCAGAGCTCAGCTCGAACGAGCCGCTGAGTGCCAAGGACTGGCGGCGGACACTGGTAGCCACCGAAATCGTTTTCAGCAGTGATGTATTCGGGGCCGGCGTGGAGTGGTCGATCTGCACCGGGATCCAGGACGGCGAGACCGCCCAGATCCTCCGCGGCCTGCAGAGGAAAGTGGCACGGGCGTTGCCTCGCGGGACATACCGCTTCCGCTGACACACAAACTGGGTCCCGACTTCCCACCCGAAGCCGTGTAAGCCCCTCCCTGTCGGCTGGCCCTTGCACAGCGTTGGCAGGCGGGCGGGGTTTGAACAGGATGAGCAATGTGGTGCGTTCGTGTGAGACTGCCGTGGTGACTGAGATTGATGGCGCGACTCGTGGGAGCCTGCTTCGGCGAGGGTTCTTCCTCGAGTACATCACTCTGGCCTGGAACGTGGTTGGCATCGTGATTCTCGCCGTCGCTGCGATCTCGGCGAAGTCGGTGGCGCTGGCCGGATTCGGGCTGGACTCTCTGATCGAGATCGGAGCCTCCGCCGTCGTGATCTGGGAGTTGTCGGGCACCGGCGAGGCACGTCAACGGCTTGCGTTGCGGCTGATCGGCGGCGGCTTCGCCGCGTTGGCGGTCTATCTCCTGGTCCAGTCGACCGTGGTCTTGGCTACCGGGTTTCATCCTCGGCATTCCCCGCTGGGGATCACCTGGACAGCGATCACGGCGCTGGTCATGTTCGGCCTGGCCGCAGGCAAAGCGCGCACGGGGATCGCGCTGGGAAATCCGGTCCTGACCACCGAAGGCCGGGTCACCCTGATCGACGGTCTGCTCGCTGCGGCGGTGCTGCTCGGGCTCGTGCTCAACAGCTTGGTCGGCTGGTGGTGGGCCGATCCGCTGGCCGGGTACGTGCTTGTTATCTATGCGCTGCGCGAAGTGAGAGAGACCTTCCTCGGCGATCACTAACCAGAACCGAACGTACGGAACTGTCGCTTCCCCCGTCTGGCCGAACCGGCCGGCGCGACGAGCCGAAGATCAACGGGCAGAGACGATCCGAGGCCGGATGAACGCACGCGACTGCGTTCGGGCGTACCGGTGAGGTCGCCGCGGCGGCGGGGGTGAACATCCAGACCCTGCGCTATTACGAGCGTCGTGGCCTGCTCGCCGAACCGGTCCCTGGGCGGGCACCGGCTCTATCCCGAGCAAGCGGTGATGACGTTGCGGATCATCAAGGCCGCCCAGCGACTCGGGTTCACCCTGGAGGAAGTCGCCGACCTGCTGGAAGCCACGGCCGCCCCGACGCGGGCCTGCACGCGCGGGCGCTCACCGAACTCGCCGAGGTCGACGCCGAGCTTGCGGAGCTGACGGCCGTGCGTGACACCTTACGGGCAGCACTGGCCGCGGGCTGCGATGACCTGCTTGCGTGCAGCGAAAGCCCCTGTTGCCCACTGCCGTTCGCTGCAGACATCACCCCGCGCCCGCGAAGGGCATCGACTGTGGCTGCTGAACCCAGACACGACTCGACGACGGTGGTGGGCGCCGATCGGGCTCGGCGCGGTGCTGGTACGCGCTGCGGCGGGGACGACGCATGGAGGCCGAACACTGGCGATACCGGTGCAGGATGTGGATGCGCCCGCACGGCTGCCCGCTGATCATGATCTTCTAGGGTCACGGTCATGACCGTGCTGCGTTCCATCGTGTTGTTCGCTGTGGCCGCTGTCGCCGAAATCGGCGGGGCATGGCTGATCTGGCAGGGCGTGCGCGAACACCGGGGCTCGGCCTGGATCGGGGCCGGAATCGTCGCGCTGGGCTTGTATGGGTTCGTCGCCACCCTGCAACCCGATGCCAACTTCGGGCGCATACTCGCAGCCTACGGTGGCGTGTTTGTCGCCGGTTCGCTGCTGTGGGGTATGGCCCTCGACGGGTTCCGCCCCGACCGCTGGGACATCACCGGTGCCGCCATCTGCCTGATCGGCGTCGCGATCATCATGTACGCCCCGCGCGGTACATAGTCCGCCTTCCGCCGCGCAACAGCGTCCACTCATGCCGCCGGTATTGATCCGGCCGGTTGTTCCGAGGGCTCGGCATGCCGGATGTCGAGCTGGGCCCTGTCATCGGCCATGACGCGGGCCCTCGTGACCGGTCGACGCCGTGCCCACGCGGGGCGGGGATGGTGGTCCGGCGGTGATGTGGCAACGTGGGTCGGCAGTTCATATGCGGAAGGAGCGGAGTCGATGCCCAAGGGTGTTCCCGAGGCGGTTCCCGAGGACGGGCTGACCACCCGGCAGCGGCGCAATCAGCCGGTGCTCGCGGTGCACACCGGGCCGGGCAAGGGCAAGTCGACCGCGGCGTTCGGGATGGCGCTGCGGGCCTGGAATCAGGGGTTCGACGTCGCGGTGTTCCAATTCGTGAAGAGCGCCAAGTGGAAAGTGGGGGAGGAGGCGGCCTTTCGCGCGCTCGGGCGGCTGCACGCCGAGACCGGCGAGGGCGGCGCGGTCGAATGGCACAAGATGGGGGAGGGCTGGTCCTGGACGCGCAAACAGGGCAGCGAGGAGGATCACGCGGCCGCGGCGCTGTCCGGCTGGCGCGAGATCGCGCGACGCCTGGCCGCGGAGCAGCACCGCTTCTACGTGCTCGACGAATTCACTTATCCGCTGAAGTGGGGCTGGGTCGATCTGGACGAGGTGGTCGAGACACTGCGCACCCGCCCCGGCAATCAGCACGTGGTGATCACCGGCCGCGACGCGCCGCAGGCGCTGATCGACGCCGCCGACCTGGTCACCGAGATGACCAAGACCAAGCATCCGATGGACGCGGGCCGCAAGGGGCAGCGCGGTATCGAATGGTGAACCGCACGAACCACTCCCGCGCGAACGTCCGCACCGGACTCGCCGTGATCGCCAGGACGCGGCGGTCCCCGGCCGGAGTGGCCGAGCGGCGGTCGTGTGAGCCGCGCGAATCGAGCGCGTGGTGAACACCCCCGCGGTGGTGATCGCGGCCCCCGCATCGGGCAGCGGAAAGACCACGCTCGCAACGGGTTTGATCGGAGCGCTGCGTCGGGCAGGGCACGCGGTGGCCCCCTTCAAGGTGGGTCCGGACTACATCGATCCCGGATACCACGGCCTGGCGGCCGGGCGACCGGGCCGGAACCTGGATCCGGTCCTGGTGGGTGCCGAACGGATACTGCCGCTGTACCGGTACGGGACGCAGGGCTGCGATCTGGCGGTGGTCGAGGGGGTGATGGGCCTGTTCGACGGCCGCATCGACGAGCACCAGGCCGCACCCGTGGCGGAGGGCTCGACCGCGCAGATCGCCGCGCTGCTGGGCGCGCCCGTCGTCCTGGTCGTGGACGCCCGCGGGCACAGCCAGAGCCTGGCCGCTCTGCTGCACGGATTCGCCACCTACGACAGCGAGATCCGGCTGGGCGGGGTGATTCTCAATCGGGTCGGCAGCGAACGGCACGAGCAGGTGCTGCGCGCGGCCTGCGACCGGGTGGGCCTGCCGGTGCTGGGTGCGCTGCCGCGCATGAGCGAATTGGCAGTCCCCTCACGGCATCTGGGGCTGATACCGGCTGTCGAGCACGGATCGGCGGCCAGTTCGGCGGTGGAGGCGATGATCGAACTCGTTGCCGCGCACGTGGATCTGGCGGCGATAGCGCGCCTGGCCGATGCCCGGGACAGCGGCCCGATCTGGGATCCGGTCGCGGAGCTGACGGCGGCCCATGAGCTTTCGAACGTCGATCCCTCAGCCGCAGGTGAGCCTGCCCTCGAAGCGGCGGCTACATCCGGTCGCACCGCTGGAGGCCGGTCCGGCGCAGGAACATTCGGTGCCCGGCTCGGCCGGTCGATTGCCGCTGGGAGTGTCGTGCCTGCGACCGCCGGCGAGGTTCGGGTCGCTGATCCCGCGCCCGCGATCGCGATGGCGGGTGGGGCGGCGTTCACGTTCGGTTATGCCGAGCACCGCGAACTGCTGGCGGCGGCGGGCGCTCGGGTGGTGGTCTTCGATCCGCTCCGTGACGAGTTGCCCACCGGCGCCGCCGGTCTGGTGTTGCCGGGCGGCTTCCCGGAGGAGCACGCGGCCGAATTGGCCGCGAACGAGCGACTGCTCGACGCCGTGCGCCGGGCGTGCCTGGCCGGTATGCCGGTGCACGCCGAATGCGCGGGGCTGCTGTACCTGGCCAAGAGCCTCGACGGTCATCGGATGGCCGGAGTCGTGGACGCCACGGCAGAATTCGGTCCCCGCCTGACCCTCGGCTACCGGGATGCGGTGGCGCTGAGCAATTCTCCGCTGTGGACGTCCGGAGAACGCGTGCGCGGCCACGAATTCCACCGCACTCGCCTGACCGCCGCCGGTCCCGAAACCCCCGCATGGGCCTGGCGTGCACCCATCGGTGAGACGATCCGCGAGGGGGCTGTGGTCCACCGGGTGCACGCGTCCTACCTGCATACTCACCCCGCCGGGAATCCCTCGGCGGTCGCACGATTCGTCGCTGCGGCCGCCGAGTTCGCCGCGGACCCGACCGATGTATGAGCCCCCCGGGCCGGAGTCGGCGCTCCTGGGCCCCGTTGCAGACCACGCCCGGACACGGGTTGTGGTGCTCGGGCCCGGCCTCGTGAACCGACGGGTGGCGCCGACCCGGCCCGCGGTGATCGACGAGCGCACTCCGGTGGGTTCCGGCGGCGAACTTCGCTCGGACGACGGTGTCGCTGCCGAGGAATGCGGGCCAGGCAGCGGCGGTGACGTCCGGACCGGCGAGGGGCCAGACGGCGGTACGTGGGCCGAGAGTGTGCGGGCCGGGCTTGCAGGGGATCGGTCCGCCATATCGGGTCCGGTGGTGGGCGTCGGATGCCGCCCGGGCACGGCGGGGGAGACAATCGTGCACGCCGTGCGGGAAATCGTGGGGGACAGCGGCGTTCGATGTCTCGCCACTGTCGATCGGCGCGCGCGCGAGCCGGGGTTCCAACGCGCGGCACACGAATTGCGAGCGTCGACAGTGGCTTTCTCACCGGCGGAGCTTGCCGAGGTCGAGGTGCCGAATCCGGCCCAGCGCACGGCCGCGGCGTTGGCCACCGCCAGCGTCGCCGAGGCAGCCGCACTGCTGGCCTGCGTAAAGTGCTATGGCACAGGGCATCTTGTCGTTACGAAGACCGTGATCGATGCCGTCACGATCGCGGTCGCGCGTCCCGGCTCGGCCTAGCTCACCCGCGCCACGCTTCGAGTACCCGATCCAGGGTCGGCCGGATCTTCGCGCGCGCCTCGCGGCGCGGGACGCCCTGCATGAGCAGGTGGTCGTAGTCCGTGTCGAGATGGCGAATCGAGGCGACCACCGCCAGCGTGACGGCCTCCCGGTCGAGTACCTTCGCCGCGGCGCTGCGGCCTACCCGGCCGCTGCCGCGCAGGGCCGCATGGTCGGCGATCAGGGTCGCGCGTTCGGCGGGGCAGTGCGGGAACAGCGTCCGGATCTCCGCGGTCATCCGCGCCTGGAATTCGACGTCCTGATCGGCCCGCCGCACCGCATCGCGCTCGCGGCGGCGCAGCCGCGCCTCCTCGTCGGCCAGGCACTGCTCCTCGGCTCGGGAAAGGGCCTGCTCCTCGACCAGAATTCCCTTGCGCTCGTGGCGTTTACGGCGGGGATTGAATCTGACCACGACCGCTGCCAGGGTGCTCTCCTTCTTGGCGCGGCGGCTCAGCGCCGCGTCCCCGGCGGGCAGGAATTCGAGATGATCGAGGTCGGCGCAGGTCAGGCACAACGCTCCGGCGTCGGACATGATGAGATACGGTCCGGTGCCCGAACATTCGGCGCAGCTCCACTCCGAGGCGGCCTCCACCACCATGAGATCGGGGGCCTTGTTCTGGCGCTTGACGAGCTGCTCGCGCCGGGCCGGGCTCAGATTCGGTGAGAGCCAATGGATGCGGAACTCCGCGTCGTCCCCGCCGGTGACGAAGGACAGCGGCGCCTGGTCGCGGGTTCCGGCGATATAGGCGGTGTCGCTGGGGGTGAGGCCGCCCGCGCGGGCCCACTCGCCGAGCAGCGCCACCGCCTCGCGCATGCGGCCCGCGTCGACCGCGGCCAGCTGCTGCAGCGATGTCGCCCGGCCCTGCCGCCACTGCTCGACGTGCGCCGACCGCAACCAGCCCAGTCCGACCAGCACGTCCACCGGGGAGACGTACTTGCGCTGGGCCAGTGCCGCTTCCGCGGCCGCGATCACTCTTGTCCGGAGCTTGGGCATGGACCCGACGATAGGGCACGGCGGTAGCCGGCAGGTGTGCCGCGGGCGGGCTACCGCGCGCCCGCCCGCGACCGGGTGCCGGCTACACGCAGACGCCGGGGAACGGGAGCACCCTGATCACCGCGGAGCCGGCGACCGGCTGCACCCCGGCGCCGTCGTTGTAGTAGATGGCGCTGATGACGTGCTCGCCCGCGCGGTCCGGGGCCCACACGACGCTGGCGGTGCCCTTGGAAATCCGTGCCGTGCCGACCAGGTTGCCGCTCAGTCCCGCGAGATGGCTGAAGAAGTCGACGTTGCCCTGGGACACCGGGCTCCCGTCCGGATTCTTCACCGTGGCCACGGCCGTCTGCCGGCACCCGATGGTGCCGGTGTTGACCGGGCTGAGGGCCGATCCCGCCATCGACACCGAGATGGCCGATTCCGGTGCGGCGGATGCCGCCGGTGTCAGCAGTGCCGGTGCGGTCACCGTGGCCGCCGCGAGCACGGCTCCGGCCGCGACACGCGAGATTACCGATGCTCTCATGGTGCTTCGCCTTTCGCTGTGCCGTCCCGGACGCGAGCGGTCCGGGCTTGTAATCGCTGGCAGGCTACCCGAGAGCCGGGTCACATCGGCGCAGGCGCGGCGGGACGCGGTGGCGGCGGGTGCGCGCGCTCAGGGTGCGACCGAGGTCCAGTCGGCGAATCCGGTCGGATCGTGGCGGCCCAGGCTGGCGTGCTCGAACAGGCCCCAGCCCTCGGCGTCGTCGCAGCGGGCCTGCGCGACGTGGTCGATGACGCCCCAGGGAATGCGCCCCGCGACAGCGGGGTCGGTGAGGTCGTAGCGCACCGAAGAAGACCAATCGGTTCCTTTCCAGGTGCCGTGCTGCCAGTCGGGATCGCCGCCGTAGCCGCAGCCGACGTGCAGCGGTACGAAGGTCTGCGGACTCACCTCCACCTCGACCGGTTTGCCGTCCGGCGCGGTCATTTCCAGCCGCGCCGCGACGGGAATCCTGGTGCCCGACCGGTATTCGATGTGCACCCGGGGCCAGCCGAGCTGCTCCACCCGTCCGTCGGCCCAGATGCGGGTGGCGTCGTTGAGTGTCCGAAAGCCGTCCGGATTCTCCTGCACGATCACGATGATCGAGAAGTCGTCGAACCGCAGCGGCACGTACAGCCACCAGAATCCGCCCGCTCCCTGCGCGGCCGCGCGGCCCGCCGGTTCGGTCTCGCCGACCGGCCGGATGCCCCAGGAGCGGTCCCGGCTGCCCATCCAGACCTGCGGGTCCACGGCGAGGTCGACGCCCTCGACACTGAGGGTGCCCTCCCACGAACCCAGCTGGGCGAAGCGGGAGGCGTCGATGATCGGGCGATTGTGCGCCAGGATCAGATGCGGCTGCTCCATCACGGCGGGGGACGAACCGGTCCAGGTCAGATCGAAGCCGAGATCGTCGTGCTCGCAGATGATTCGCAGGCGGCGCAGCGGTTCGATCACCTCGACCCGGTAGCCGCCGACCCGCTGCTCCAGCGCGCGATCGCCCAGTTCGGTCGAAAAGCGCACGGCGCGTTGGATATTGCCGCGGCGAACACAGGCATAGGCGTCGGTGACGCCGAGATTCGGATAGACGCCCATGCCCGTCACCAGGAAGGTGCCTCCTGTCCGGTCGTGGGCGTTGAAATAGCTGCGGTCGTAGAAGTTCCGGTCGCTGCTGGCGACGCGGGCCAGCGACAGCGGGGTCTGGTGGATCGGGTACTCGTCGAGCGGAACGGGTACGGGGCCGGTGGATTCGGGCACGATCTCTCACTCCCAGTCGTAGGTGCCGTCGAGCAACTGCTCGAGACAGGTGCGGTGCATGACGTAGTCGTCGCGGTCCGGGGTGTCGGTGTCCTCGCCGAAGTGGATCATCCGGCGCTTGACCCGGGCCATGATCACCCCGTGCCGCAGTGCGGCGTAGACGAGGTAGAAGTCCAGGTCCCGCAGGCGGTATCCGGTGATCGCCTCGTAGTGTTCGACCACGTCCGCGCGGCGCAGGTAGTCCGGCAGGCCCGGCTGGCCGAATCGGGTGGCGATGTCCTGGAAGAAGCGGTGGATGAAGATGACCCACGCGACGTCGAGCTCGCGCGGTCCCAGCGCCGCCATCTCCCAGTCCAGCACCGCGATCGGATCGAACTCGCGGTAGATGATGTTGCCCGGGCGCGAATCACCCCAGCTGAGCACGTCGGGACCGGGATCCTCGGGCCAGTGCTGCTCGAGCCACTCGAAGGCCCGCTCCAGCAATGGAATCGGATAGCCGTCGTCGGCCAGGGCCCAGTGGTACCAGGCACGGGCGGCGTCCACGTGCGCGCGCAGCGCCGACTCGGCGCCGGGCGTGGTCAGCATCGGGAACTTCGCGACCGGCTCGGCGATGTCGTGGATCTTGGCGATGATCTCGATGGTGTTGTGGGTCAGTTGCATTCGCTCCTGTGGGGTGGCATCGTGCAGCCACCCGACGAAGACGTACGGCGGGTTGTCCTCCGGAATCCTGCCGTCCACCCGGCGCATCACGAAAAATGGTGCGCCCAGGACGGATTCGTCCTCCTCGAGCCAGCAGAGTCCCGGTATGGGCACATCGGCCTGCGCGGCGACCGTCTGCATAATGGTGAATTGCCGTGTCAGGTCGTAGGTTTCGAATGCCGGAAACGACTGCGGCTCCGGCGCCATCCGGGCGACGAACGATCCGCCGCCGGGCTCGCCGCCGGCCTCCCAGCTCGCATCGAACAATATCGTCGTGGACGACATGCCCCCGGCCTGCGGGCGGGTCAGGCCGGTGACCTTCGCCGTCCCCGCGCAGTCCACCTTCGTGCCCAGCCAGCTCGCCAGGCGGGCGGCGGTTTCGTTCAGGTCGCGGGTGCTGACGGTCAGGTGCCAGGCCTGTTCGGGATCATGATCGGATTCGGTCGCCATGTGGGACCTCCTGAGCGTGAGAAGTGCCTGCGTGCCACCGGTCGCCGACGGGTGCGGCGCCGTCGTGACCGGAGGGTGCGATGGAGGGAATGTAACGCGTTCTAGTCATGGCCGGTGGTGAATCCGGTGCCGATTTCGCGCAGTTCCGCTCACCGGGATCCGCGATTGCCCCGGGGATCGAGGCGTCGGCGCGGTTCGTGCGGATATGCGGCGGTGATGTCGGTGGCGTGGTGTATCAAGGATGGCATCGTCCGGATGGCCGGGGCGGTGCGGTCTTGTGAAATCGTCAGCGGCTTCATCGGATAGGGGGTGCACATGACAACAACTACGGCGGAGGAGAATCGGCCCGGGGCGCAGGAGAGTGCCGACGGGGGCGGTGGGGTGGGGGTACGCGTGGACACAGATGGGCCGGAGGCGGGGTGGAATCCGCTCACTCGTATAGCGTTCCGCTTCTGCTTCGTCTATTTCGGGCTGTTCTGCCTGACGATCTCGCAGATCACGCTGATGGGTGCGGGATGGTTCCTCGGCTCACTGTCGCCCCGGTCGGGCATGTGGATGCAGCGGCTGTTCGAACCCGCGCTCGGGTGGGTGGGGCGCGTGGTCTTCGGCGTCGGCGCGCGGGCATATTTCAGCGGCAGCGGCGATCAGGCCATCTTCTGGGTGCAGCTGTGCTGCCTGCTCGTGATCGCGCTGGTTGCCACGGCTGTGTGGACGCTCCTGGATCGCCGCCGCACCTCCTACCGGCGCCTGGCGGGCTGGTTTCTGCTGGTCGTCCGGCTGCTGCTGGCCGGGCAGATGCTGTCCTACGGTTTCGCGAAGCTGATTCCGACCCAGATGCCCAGGCCCGCGCTGACCACCCTGCTCACACCGTACGGAGATCTCACCCCGATCGGGGTGCTGTGGAATCAGGTCGGCTCCTCTCCGCCGTACGAGATGCTGCTCGGCGCCGCCGAGATGGCCGCCGGTGTGCTGCTGTTCATTCCCCGCACCGCCCTGCTCGGGGCGATGCTGGCGCTGGTGGACATGGCGCAGGTCTTCGTGCTGAACATGACCTTCGACGTGCCGGTCAAGATTCTGTCGTTTCACCTGATGCTGCTGAGCCTGCTGCTGCTGGCGCCCGAGGTGCGCCGGCTGGCCTCGGTGTTACTGGGACGCGCGGCGGGGCCCTCGAGGGCTCCATACCCCTTCCGCGGGGTCCGGGCGCGGCGCATCGCCGCGCTGGTGCAGGTGATCATCGGCGTGTGGGTGGGGGCCGGGCTGGTGCACGTCGGCCTGCGGGGTTATCAGGAGATCGGCCCCGATCACATCAAGCCGCCGCTGTACGGCATCTGGACGGTGTCGGAGTTCACCCGTGACGGGCAGGTCGTGCCGCCGCTGGTCACCGACCAGACCCGCTGGCGCCGAATGGTGTTCGAGTATCCGGGTGTCGTGGCCTATCAGCGTATGGACGACACGATCGAGTACGTGCGGGCGACCGTCGCTCCGGGCAGCCGGCGGATCGTCCTGGCGACGATCGCCGAGCGGCCCGAGCCGCTGGGGGCGCTGACCTTCTCCCAGCCCGCGCCGGACCGCGCGGCGCTGACCGGCGAGGTGGGCGGGCATGCGGTGACCATCGCGCTGCAGCGGTTCGATGCCGACGCGTTTCCCGTGCGACACGGTGGATTTCACTGGGTGCAGAACGCTCCGCAGGAACGGTAGTCAGCGCGCGACCGTGCCGATCTGGTTGGTCCAGTTCAGGTTCGGCCGGAAGAACTCGCCCGAGCCCGGGGTGAATGCCGCGCACGCCGCCATGTCGCCCCACAGCTGTCCCATCATCCAGGCGGTGGGGTAGCCGAGATAGCCGTAGACGCCCGTCGTGCATCCGGATGAGGCGCCCGAACAGTCGGTCCGGCCCTGAACATCGTTGTGGTTGGGGCCGATCAGCGTGCCCCAGCTCTTGGTTACCGTGCGGGAGGTCGCGTCGTAGTACTGACGGTTCGATTGCAGCCCGGGCAGCGGCAGCCACGGCGTCGAGGGCGAGATGAATCCGTCGCCCGATCCGTTGACGAAGAAGACAGATCCGGAGCGGAGTTTCGCCGGGTCGGCACACGATCCGGCGAAACACAGTGCCTGCATGGGCAATTCGATCGGAATCGCCGTCTTGATCAGGCCGCCGGACAGAGCCATCGCGTTCAGTACACCGGTTGCGCCCTGGGAATGTCCCATCGCGCCGACCGCGTCGGGGTCCAGCCGGTTGTGGAAGATGCTGGCCGGGTCGGCCGCGCGATCGATGAGATACCGTGCGGCCCTGGCGATGTCGACGCCCGACCCGGTGCTCTGATTCTCGGTCGCGATCACCACGAAGCCCCAGGACGCTAGGTGCGCAAGCAGGTAGTCGTACTGGCGCGGTACCGCGACCGTCCCGTTGCCCCAGGTGATGATGGGATGGCGAGCCGTGCCGAGATCGGCCGGGTACCAGATGTCGTACTTCGCGCCGGTGCTGTCGCAGCAGCCGAAACCGAACCGCGAGCTCACCGCGAACGGCCCGGGCTGGAAGAATTTCGCCTCGATGGCGCCCGCAGGGTGATAGGGAGTGTCGGCGTGGGCTGCGGCGGCGGGTACCAGCGCGTACATCAGGGCGGTGAGCACCGTCACGAGTCGTACCGCGTACGTTCGCATGCCCGCAGCTTAGGTGACGAGCCGGAATATCCCGCGCGGGTTCGAATTTCGGGAATGCCGGGGTGGCGGGCCAGGTTCGCATCCGATATGACAGTGGAATTCTCCGATGGCCTGAAGAAGCACATCGACAACACCCCGGTGTACGCGACACTCGCCACGCTGAGCCGCGACGGGCAGCCGCATCTCACCGTGATCTGGATCGAACGCGACGGGGACGAGCTGGTGTACTCCACCACCGTCGGCCGCCAGCAGTACCGCGACATCGCGCGCGATCCGCGCGTCACGGTGATGATCGTGCCGCCCGAGAGCCCGTTCACCTACGCGGAGATCCGTGGCACCGTGACGATCACGCCGGATCCGGACAAGGAACTGCCGGATCGCCTGTCGCTGAAGTACACCGGCAAGCCGTATCTCGAGTTCAACCCGAACTCGGTGAACGACGCCGACCGGGTGATCGTGCGGATCACCCCCGACAAGGTCCGCGGGCAGCTCTGAGTCCGGGCGGTTGCGGATCGGGCCTGCGCAGCCCGTAGGCTCGAAAATTGTGCCGAACACGCAGGACGATCAGCAAACAGGTGACCCGAACTATCTGGTCGGGCTCGATCTGGCCCATCGCCGAGTCGTGGTCGTCGGCGGGGGCACGGTCGCACAGCGCCGGCTCGGCCTGCTCATCGCCTCGGGTGCCGACGTGCGCGTGATCAGCCGCACCGTGACCCCGGCCGTCGAGGCAATGGCGGCATCCGGGCAGATCGCCGTCGAGCTGCGCGAGTATGTCGGCGGCGACCTCGACGGTGCCTGGTACGCGATCGCGTGCACCGACGAGCCGGACACCAACGCCGCCGTGGTGGCCGAGGCCGAAACTCGCCGCATCTTCTGCGTGCGCGCGGACAACGCCCGGCGCGGCACCGCCGTCACCCCGGCGACCGCGCGCTACGGCGGCATGACCCTCGGGGTGCTCGCCGGGGGACGGCACCGCCGCTCGGCCGCCGTGCGCAACGCTCTGCTCGAGGCGCTGCAGTCGGGGATGGTCACCGGCGATTCCGAACCCGCCGCGCCCGGCGTGGCGCTCGTCGGCGGCGGGCCCGGTGATCCGGATCTGATCACCGTGCGCGGGCGGCGGTTGCTGGCGCGCGCGAATCTCGTTGTCGCCGATCGTCTCGCGCCGCCCGAGCTGCTCGCCGAGCTCTCGCCCGAGGTGGAGGTCGTCGACGCCGCGAAGATTCCGTACGGCCGCGCGATGGCGCAGGAGGCCATCAATACCGCGCTGATCGAGGGCGCGAAGGCGGGCAAGTTCGTGGTCCGGCTCAAGGGCGGTGACCCCTATGTCTTCGGCCGCGGCTACGAGGAACTCGAGGCGTGCGTGGCCGCGGGTGTTCCGGTCACGGTGGTGCCCGGCGTGACCAGCGCCATCTCGGTGCCCGCGCTGGCCGGGATTCCGGTCACGCATCGCGGCGTGACCCATGAATTCGTCGTGGTCAGCGGCCATATCGCACCCGATCATCCGGACTCCCTGGTGGATTGGCCCGCGCTGGCTCGCCTGCGCGGCACGCTGGTGCTGCTCATGGCGGTCGAGCGAATCGACAAGTTCGCCGCCGCCCTGCTCGAGGGCGGCCGTCCCGCCGACACCCCCGTCACCGTCGTACAGGAGGGCAGCCTGCGCACCCAGCGCGTGCTGCGCGCCGACCTCGCGACGGTCGCCGAGCGCGTGCGCGGTGAGGGCATTCGTCCACCGGCGATCATTGTGATCGGGCCCACGGCCGGTTTCGCCACCGGCGCCCCCGCTCCTGTCGAATCCGCGTCCGGGCAGTGATTCGGCCGAGGTCGAGGCCGGAGTGCAACAGGGCGCGATGCGGATCGAACGCGGTGCGCAGCCGAGGAGAATGGACAGCATGGCCGGGAGCGGGCGCATTCTTGGTACGGAAGGTATCGGTTACAGTGGCACACTGTGCCCGATAATCCCGCTGTGACGATGGAATATCCGGTGACCCAGCGGGCCTTCGGGCTGCCGATCCTGGTGCTCAGCGGTTTGAACCTGATGGTGGTGCTGGACGGGACCATCGTGATCCTCGCGTTACCGCGGCTGCAGGATCCGCATCAGATGGGGCTGTCGAGCTCCGGCAGCGCATGGACGGTCACGGCGTACGGCCTGACCTTCGCGGGGCTGATGCTGCTCGGCGGCCGGATCGGGGACATGTTCGGCCGCAAGCGAATGCTGATCATCGGTGTTTCCGTGTTCACGCTGGCCTCGCTGTTCTGCGGACTGGCGCAGGACGAGGCGATGCTCATTGCCGCGCGCGCCGTTCAGGGCGCCGGCGCCGCCATGGCCGCACCGACGGCGATGGCGCTGGTCGTCAGCACCTATGCGCCCGGGAAGGCGCGAACCCAGGCGATCGCCATCTTCGGGTCGATGGTCGCGGTCGGGTCGGTCGGTGGTCTCGTGATCGGCGGGGCGCTGACCCAGTTGAGCTGGCGGTTCATCTTCCTGATCAACGTGCCGATCGGCGTGCTCATCGTGCTCGGTGCCGTCTTCGCGCTCCGCGACACCGACCATCATCGGATTCCGCTCGACGTGCGCGGCTCGGTACTGGGCACGCTCGGATGCACGAGCCTGGTCTTCGGCGCGACCGAGGGGCCCGAGATGGGCTGGACCAGCCCGGCAATCGTGGGCTCCCTGATCGCCGGGTTCGTGCTGCTGGCCGCGTTCGTCGCCGCGGAACGATTTGCCGAGAACCCGGTGCTGCCGCTGGGCCTGTTCCGCGACCCCCAGCGTGCGGTGACCTTTGTCGCCCTGCTGCTCGGCTCGGGTGTGCTCGGCGCGATGACCTACTTCGTGGCCCAGTTCCTGCAGAACGTCGTCGGGTTCAGCCCGCTGGAGGCCGGCCTCGCGTCCATTCCGTTCACCCTCGGCGCCGGGGCGGGAAGCGCCGTCACCTCCATGGCCGCGCAGCGGGTCAAACCGCGGTGGCTGCTGGGCACCGCGGCGGTACTGCTCGCGGCGGCCGGACTGTACGGTTCGACCCTGGACGGCTCGGTGCACTATTTTCCGACGCTGCTGATCCTGTTGCTGGTGGCCGGATTCGGCGTCGGCATCGTTATCGTCGTTGCGCCACAATGCCTTCTCGTCGGTGTGCCGGTGTCCGAGGTCGGGCCGCTGTCGGCAATCGGCCAGATGATCTTCGCGTTCGGTACTCCACTCGCGGTGGGGCTGCTGAGCCCCGTCGCGGCCTCGCGCACCCTGGCCATGGGCGGTCGAACGGGTAAGGCAGCCGATATGACCCCCCACGAAATCACCGCCCTCAGTAGCGGTTACACGCTGGTGCTACTCCTATGTGGCCTCGCTTCGATCGTCGTCGGCATGATCGGTATCTCGCTGCGGTACACGCCCGAACAGCTGGCTCAGGCGCAGCATGCCGAGAAGGAAGCTCAGCAGTCCTGAAGCCTCGCCAGGCGATGGCTATGGATGTCCGGGGTGCGGATGTCGGGATGAGCTGGGGTTTCGGGCCGCGGAGGGCTAGCGTGGGGGCGGATCGGGGGTTGGGGATGCCTCCGCGGTGGGGAAGGTGGGGTCGATGGGTACCAGGCCGGTCGAGCGGGCGCGGGGTGCTCGCGGAGGGTTTACCTATGAGCAGGTCAGTAGGCGGGATTTGCCGTTCGACTGGGAGTTGATCGCCGGGCGGATCGTTGCGCGGGGGCGAATCGGGTACTGGCACAGGGTTACTCGTGAGACGTTGGCAGGCGGGCTGCAGCGGGCGCGCCGCGCGCCGTATGCGGTATTCGCCGATCGGCGCCTGCTGGCCGATGAATTCACTGTCGCCAGGCCGGATATCGTGGTCGTCGACGAGTCACGGGTACCGGCCGGCTGCGCGCCGGAGTATGTGCCCGCCGAGTCGGTGGCCCTCGTGGTGGAGATCGTGTCGACCATCTCCTACAGCGACGAGTGGTTCCGAAAACCACAGCTCTATGCCGCGGCGGGAATCGCCAACTTCTGGCGCGTCGAGCGCGGACAGGACGATCGCCCGATCGTCTACCAGTACTGGCTCGACGACGAGTCCGGTGCGTACGACCCGGCGCCGGCCGGCGTTCACGCCGAAACCCTCACCACCGCGGTCCCGTACCCGGTGCACGTCGACCTGTCCGGGATCCGCGCCTGCGCCCCGGGTTCCGCCCGGGCGGCCTACCGGGTCGGCGATGGCGCCCGCTTCATGCGATCCGGTCCCCGCTGCCCCGAGCGTGGCCGCGGATGAGTGCATACGTTGGCCGCGGCCGCCATCGTGGCCGGACGCGCGGTTTACCGCATGTCGCGGACGCGGTGGCCCTCGGCGAGTTGGCCCATGATCTCCGTGCCCATCCGGCGGGAGAGGCGGACGGAAAGTTTCGGCAGGGCCAGGCCGATGGCGGCGCCCAGCCGCAGGGGTGCCGGCGCGACATCGAGTTCGGCGATGTTGTTTTCCACCGCTTTCACCACCGCATCGGCGACGTCCTTGGGCGTGCGGGTCCCGAGGCCCCGCGGCAGGCTCGCGCCGGACTTCGCGAACATGCCCGCATCCCGGATGAAGCCCGGATAGATGCTGGACACTCCGACGCCCCGGTCGTGCAGGTCCTCGCGCAATGCCAGCGTGAATCCGCGGAGGCCGAACTTCGTCGCGTTGTAGATCGAGGCGCCGCCCGAGGCGGTTTTGCCGGACAGCGAGTTGATGAACACCAGATGCCCCCGGCCGCGGGCGATCATCTGCTCACCTGCCAAGCGCGTCAACAACATCGGCACACGCAGATTCACCGTGATCGCCCGATCGATCTGTTCGGGGGTGTAGTCGAACAGATCGCCCGAGCCCGGTAGGGCCGCATTGGCGATCACGACATCCACCTCGCCCGCCTCGGCGAGCAGGGACTGGACCGCGCCGTCCGCGGCGAGGTCCGCGACGACCGCCTTCCCGCCGACCTGCGCGGCCGCCTTCGCCACGGCCTCGGCCCGCCGCCCCGAGACGATCACGCTCGCGCCCGCCGCGGCACACGCGGCGGCGATCGCCTCGCCGATGCCGCCGGTGGCCCCGGTGACCAGCACCCGTGAACCGTTCAGTTTCATACCCGAAGTCTGCATGGACTACGTCTAGCAGCCAATGTGAGCGTCGTCGACATACCTGGGTAGGAATTCGCGCCTCCAGCCCGGAATTACTAGGCCCACGGCGACTCGGTGCGAGGGTGGTCGGCGCGGTGTGGAACATGGCTTCGTTCGCGGGTGAGCTTCGATGGCCCGGTTCTGTCCGGCAGCGACGCCGTCGGTAGGCTTGAGCGGATGACCGAGCTACTGGCCGCGCGCATCGCCCGGCGGGTCGCCGCGCATCCGGAGGCGGCCGCGGTGGTGTCGCGGCACGGCGAGATCGGATATCGCGAATTCTGGGGGCGCGTCACCCGCGCCGCCGCCGGACTGCTGGGCATGAATCGTGTTGCGGTGCTGCCGACCTCGGATATCGACTCGCTTGTCGCGGTGGTGGCGGCCATGCGCGCCGGGGTGAGCGTGGTGCTGCTGCATCGGCATCTGCCGCCGGATCAGCTGGCCCGGATGCTCAGGATTACCGCGCCCGGCGTGGTGATCGCGCAGGCGCGCCAGCATCCGCGACTGCGGCGCATGGGGCTCGAGGGACCGATACACACCGCCGCGGACCTCGAATCAGAAGGCAGGTTCGGCGTTGCGCAACCCGGTGGCGAGTTACTGGTCGGCATCACCTCCGGTACCACCGGTGAACCGAAATTGTTTGTGCGCAACCAGAAATCGTGGGCCGCGACCCTGGATCGCTCCGACGCTACCTTCGGCATCGGCGTGGGAGACCGGGTCGCGGTGCCCGGCGTGCTCGACCACACGCACTTCCTCTACGGCGCCCTGCATGCCCTGACCCGGGGCGCGACCGTCGACCTGCGGTCGGTCGAGATATCGCTGAACGGCGGTGCGACACACCTGTATTCGGTGCCGACGCTGGCCTGGGACGCCGTGCGATCGGTGCCGGGGCCGATCGGAAGCGTGCGCGAGGTGCTCTCGTCCGCGGCCCGCTGGCCCCGCTCGGGCCGGGAGGCGCTGCGGGCCCTGCTGCCGAACGCCTCGCTCGTGCACTTCTACGGCGCCTCGGAGCTGAGTTTCGTCTCGTTCGACCGCGGGCTCGGCTCCGAACTGGAGAATTCGGCGGGGCAGCTGTTCGCCGGGGTCGAGGCGCAGGTCCGCGACGGGCTGGTCTTCGTCCGCAGCGACATGCTGTTCGACGGGTACCTCACCGCCGCGGGCGTCGTGGGCGGTCCGGTCGACGGCTGGATGTCGGTGGGGGACCGGGGGCTGGTGCGCGGCAACGAACTACAGCTCTTCGGCCGCGCCGGGGACATGCTGATCCGGGCCGGGTTCAATGTGGACCTCACCGCCGTGGAGACCGCCCTGGCCGCGATCCCCGGCGTCGCGGAGGCGGCCTGCGTCGCGGTGCCGGACGCGCGCATGGGCGAGGTGCCCGCCGCCGCGATCGTCGCGAGCGCCGATGCTCCGACCGTCCCGGAAATTCGGCGGCTGCTCCGGGGCACACTGCCCGGGCCGAGCATGCCCGTCCGGATCCTGAGCCTCGACAGCCTGCCGCGCACACCGCGCGGGAAACTCGATCGGCCCGCCCTTACCGCCGCGCTGAGCGGGAACGAGGGCGGACACCGGTAACGCCACGGCCCCCACGTGCCTGCCGCCGGAGCGGTCGCCGACGGGCCGGAAGCGCTCGGCATCCACTCCGGTGATTCGCATGGTCCGGTGGCACCCATCAGTGCGGAAAGTGCATGGGGCGCAGGGTGATCAGTCCAAATCGAGGAGATTGCCCGCATCGATGTCCATGTCGTGCAACACGAGCCGGCTGCGGATCTCCCGGACGCCGTGCTGGCGCTTGAGCTGATCCACCACGGTCTCGTACTCCGCCGGGTCGATGCAGGCCAGGCGCAGCTGGTAGTCGTACTCCCCGGTCATTCGAGCCCCCGAAACCACCTGGCGGACAGAGCGAACCGCGATCTCGAAGCTCAGGCGGTCGATATCGTCGCGCAGGCGGACGTCGGCGACCATGCTCAAACCGCGCCCCAGTGCGGCGGGATCCAACTCGGCCCGGAAGCGGCCGATGACGCCCGAGGCGTGCAGGCGGCGCACCCTGTCGGCGACGGTGTTCGCCGAGAGCCGCACATCCTTGCTGAGTTCGTTGTAGGTGCGTCGGGCGTCCCGCATCAGCAGCCGGACCAGTGAGCGGTCGATATCGTCCATGCATTGATTGTGAATAACTCGGCCTATCGAGGCAAGTGTCGAGTTTTGATCGGTGAGATGCACCTGTATCAACGGATTTACGATCCATATTCGGAAGATGTCATGGAAACGTGAACCGCATGGATGTTCTGATTCTGCGCGTGGCCTTGCCGGTGATGACGATCCTTGTGATAACTGCGCTCCAGCGACGGCTCGGTCACCGACTCGGGGGCCGGGTGGCCGGTCTGCCCCTCTACTCCTTCCCCTTTCTCGCGATCATTCTGATCACCGACGGCAGAACCGCTGCCGCGCAGGCCGCCGCGGGCGTGGCCTCCGGTCTGCTGGTGGTGGTTGTGTTCGGCGTCGGATACGGCCGTCTCGGCCATCGGCTTCGGAGCCCGCTGGCGGCGGTCGTGGTCACGCTCGGAATCATCGGCGCCGCACTGGTACTCGTGGCCGCGATCGGATCCGCACCCGTTATGGCGGTCCTTGTCGTCGTCGCGACGGCGGCCGGTCTGCTGATGTGGCCGCCGGTGGCCGCGCCCGCCTCGACGGCGAAGCCCGCGCGCTGGGAGCTGCCTGTGCGGATGCTGGTCATCGCCTCGATCATGGTGTGCCTCACCGAATTCGAGCCGGTGCTGGGCGCGCATCTGGCGGGCCTGCTGGCCTGCGCACCCGTGGGCCTGTGGATCATCACCCTCACCACCCACCGCAGGGCGGGATTCCCCGCGGCCGAGAACCTGCTGAACGGCGCCCTGCATTCGTGCCCGGGCACTCTGGCCTTCGCCCTGACGCTCGCCTACGGCCTGCGCCCGTGGGGCGCTGCGGCATTCGGTATCGCCCTGATCGGACTGTTTGCTATGGATCACCTGTTTCGCCGACTGGTCGGCTGGGGACGAAATACGTTGCAGGCCGGAGTATCCGGTCATCGGAGTGCGGTTCTCGAGAGTGCCGCAGCCGGTGGTCTCAGGCGGTGAGTCGATGAATGGGCGGCCCGGCAGGTGGAGTCGCGGTGTGGGGGCGCACCTGGTGCACGATGCGCCCGACCCGATCGTCGGGACGGCCCTGCTGTCGCGCCGAGGGTGATGGCCGGTCCCGCCCGCACCGCGCGGGTCCTACTTGGATTCGATGCGCCCCAAGGGTTCTGGCATATCGCGAAGCGCGGCGATCGCATCGGCCCAGGCGGAGTCGCCGGGGTAGAGCGTGCTGCGCAGGTAGGCCCAGGTGAGCGCCCGGAGCGCGGCGACACGCTCGGGGTTCTCGTCGGTTGTCTCCTTCGCGTCGTACCCGGACACCCCGCCCAGGCCATGCTCCGCGCCGAACAGCGTCAGCAGGCTCTTGGGGCCCGGGCTGTGGAAGTACGCGTCGCTGCGCCAGTCCTTCCGCTCGGAGAAGCGCGGGCTCCAATCGTTGTCGCCGACGATCACCAGGGCGGGAGTCGTCATCGTCGCAAAGCTGGTGGCGCGCAGGACCGGATAGTGCTCCGCGGCGAAGGCGGATACGTCCTGACCGCCGCCCGCCGGTGCCATCAGCACACCCGCCTTGACCCGGGCGTCGGCCAGATCCACCGGAGTTCCCTCGACCGTGACCTGCTGGCCGCACAGCAGCCCGACCGTGTGCCCGCCCATGGAATGCCCGACCGCCGCGATCCGGTCGTGGTTCAGGCGCCCGCTCAGTCCGGGAACGGCGGCCTCTATCAGATCGAGGTGGTCGAGGATGTGGTGCATGTCCCGCGCCCGCGAGCGCCAGTACAGCGGCGCATCGGGGTCGTCGGCTTCGCGCAGGCCCAGCATCATCGCATCCAGGTGGGTCGGCTGGATGACGACGAAGCCGTGCGCCGCCCAGAAGTCCGCGACCGGCCCGTAGCCGTGCAGGGACGATACGAAGTTCGACGGTCCGTGGCCGTGTGACAGCAGCATCACCGGCAAATCGCTCCCCGTGGCGGGTGCGGAGACCTTGACCCGCAGGTCCACTGTCCGGCCCGGCACCGGCAGGACCACCGGCGCGAAGGCGATGACGGGGGTGGATGCGGTAGCGATCGGGAATCCGGCGGCTTCGGTGAACGGTGTGCTCATAACGCCTCTTTCATCGAGTTCCGCGCGCACGGTCGGCGTCGCGGGAGTGTCCGCGCCCGGCATGAAAACGGAGCGCTGTTCCGAAACAATATGGAACAGCGCTCCGCTTTGTCAATGGATGCGCGGTAGACCTCGTGGCCGCCGTTCACGTTGTTGGTCACGCTGCCCTGGCCCGAGGACATCACCGCGATGGTGCCCGTGAACTCCTCGGTCGAGGTCTCGGCCACCGTGCCTTCGGGTTCGTTGGTGACCCCGGCGTTGACGAACAGCAGATCGAACCGCCGCCCTGCCAGCCGGTCGCGCAGCGCCGCGATCTGCGCGGGCTCGGTGATGTCGACCGTCTCGATCTCGAGTCGTTCGCCGTGGGTGCCGGTGAGCTCATGCAGCGGGGTCCGCCCGGAGCCGCGCACGGTGGCGGTGACATGCCGGCCGCCGGAAACCGCGCGACTCGGCGCGCAACGCCGAGGATCGGTGGTGAGGGCGACCACATACCATCACTACTGTGGCCCAGGTGATCGATGTGCGACCGAGCTCCTCCAGTCCGGCGCCGCGACGCCCGTCCCCGGATTTCGGGCCCGCGGATCGGTTGCGCGGGTGGGTGGTCACGCTCGTGATCACCGCGTTCGCCGCGATCACCCGGCTGCTGAATCTGCAGTACCCGACCGATGGCGGCACGCCGACCTTCGATGAGAAGTACTACGCCCATCAGGGCTGGGAAATGCTCAACGGCGGTGGGGTGGAGGACAACGCGGCCTACGGCTACATCGTGCACCCGCCCGTCGGGAAGCAGATGATCGCACTGGGGGAGGCGATCTTCGGCTACACCCCGTGGGGCTGGCGGTTTTCCGCGGCGATCGTCGGAATCGTGCTGGTGCTGCTCGTCGTTCGGATCGCGCGCCGGATGACCCGCTCGACGATGCTCGGCGCGATCGCGGGAATTCTGCTTATCTGCGACGGCGTCACGTTCGTCACCTCGCGCATCGGCATGCTCGACATCTTCCAGGCGCTGTTCGTGGTGGCGGCGTTCGGCTGCCTGATCGTGGACCGCGACGTGGTGCGCGAACGGCTGGCCCGCGCGGATGCGCAGGGGCGTATCGCGGTGAGCGCGTGGGGCCCCCGGCTGGGCGTGCGGTGGTGGCGGTTCGGTGCCGGTGTGCTGCTGGGACTTTCGACCGGCGTGAAGTGGTCCGGGCTGTACTACATCGTGGCGTTCGGGCTGCTGTCGGTGCTGTTCGATGTGGCCGCCCGGCGGGCGTACGGGGTGCCGCGGCCGTGGCTGGGCACGATCGTGCGCGACGTCGTGCCCGCGCTCGCCACGCTGGTCCTCGTGCCGATCCTGGTCTATCTGGGCAGCTGGAGCCTGTGGTTCGCCAGCGAGGACGGCTACGACCGGTACTCGGTGGGCAATGCGATCGGCGCCGGGGGCACCTGGTCCTGGATCCCGGACGCGCTGCGCTCGCTGTGGCACAACCAGGGCGAATCACTGAAATTCCATGAGAGCCTGACCAATTCGGCCGGTTACCACCACCCGTGGGAGTCCAAGCCGTGGTCGTGGCCGATGGGGTTGCGGCCGATGCTGTACCACTACGCCGACACCGGGGTCACCGGCTGCGGGCAGGCGTCGTGCGTGTCGGCGGTGATGCTGATCGGCACGCCCGCGATGTGGTGGGTGTCGCTGCCGATGCTGGGGTGGGGGATCTGGCGGACGGTGACCCGTTTCGACTGGCGGTACGCCGCGATGCTGGTGGGGTACCTGGCCGGTCTGCTGCCGTGGTTCATGGATCTGGACCGGCAGATGTACTTCTTCTACGCGGTGCCGATGGCTCCGTTCCTGGTGATCGGCATCGCGCTGGTGCTCGGCGACATCCTCGGCCCCGCCCCGTTCGCGCGCGCCGCGGCGTATCCGGGCGGCTCCGGGCCCGGCCTGTATCCGGCTGCGGTCGCGTCCCGGTTCCTGGCCGGCGGCGAACGGCAAACACTGAGCCTGATGCTGGTGTGCCTGTACGTGGGGCTGGTCGTGGCGAACTTCGCCTGGCTATGGCCGATCATGACGGGCTGGCCGGTCACGGTCGGCAACTGGCAGGCCCACCTCTGGCTGCCCAGCTGGCGCTGACTGCGGCGCGGGCACCCGGTGTCCGGGCCGCGGGTGCCCGTCGGTCAGGATGAGGGCATGCGGGACGCCGAGCGGGACCCGGCCGACACCCAGCGAGAACACTGGCAGCAGACCTATCGGGCACATCCGGAGATGTACGGCGACCAGCCCTCGCAGGCCGCGATCGAGGCGGGCGCGGTATTCCGGGACGCCGGTGCGCGCGACGTGCTCGAGCTGGGCGCGGGGCACGGCCGGGACGCGCTGTATCTGGCCCGCCTCGGATTTCACGTGCGGGCAACCGATTTCAGCTCCACCGGGCTCGGCCAATTACAGGACCGGGCGCGGGTCGACGGGCTGTCCGTCGAGACGGCGGTCGCCGACGTGCGCGAACCGCTTCCGCTGGCCGATGCGTCGGTCGACGCCGTGTTCGCCCACATGCTGCTGTGTATGGCGTTGTCCACCAAGGAAATCCTCGCCCTGGGCGCGGAGGTCCGGCGGGTGCTGCGGCCCGGCGGGACGCTGGTGTACACGGTGCGGCACACCGGCGACGCGCACTACGGGGCCGGAATCGCCCGCGGCGACGATATTTTCGAGCACGGCGGATTCGCGGTGCACTTCTTCTCCCGAGAGCTGGTCGACACCCTCGCCGACGGGTGGACCCTGCAGCGAGTGGAGAGCTTCGAGGAAGGGGAGTTGCCCCGCCGGCTGTGGCTGGTGATGCAGAGCCTGCCCGGGTGAGATCGCAGTGGCGGTCCGGGCCGTCGCCGAGAGATGCCAGGTGATCAGGCGGTTTCCGGCTGCGCCCGGCGGGACCACCGGCGCGGGAAACCATCACCACGCAGGCCCGGTCCGCCGCGGATCGCCCACACCGCGATGACGGGATCGCAGATCGCGCATCCCAGCGAGGAATTGTGTGCGAAAGGCAGAATCGGATGTCCCTTCAGATAGTGCAGGAGATCCCACCCACTGTGCAGTAGCCAGGCGACGCCGATCCAGCGCCACGATTCCAGGCCGCGGTAGGCGCAGTAGGTGATGACGGCGGCGAACGGAAGCTCCCAGACGCCGAACCCGCCGCCGCTGAGATAGGCGGCGCCGGCTCCGGCCACCATGACGGCATTGAACCGGCGCCGGTGCGGCTCGCGAATGAGGGAGTTCAGCAGCGCGTAGAGCATGCCGATCACGATCGGCGCGACGTAGGACATGGACGAAATCTCCTCGGGCAGTGGGTGTCCGGGCTCCGGGGCGAACCCACCGACGACGCTAGGTGCGCCGCTGACCACCGCCCAGTGGCATTTTCGACAACCCCCAACGGAAAAGCGCCAACCCGGGGCTAGGCTCGGACCATGCACACCGTGGCCGTCCTCGCGCTCGACGGGGTGATCCCGTTCGACCTGTCCACCCCGATCGAGGTGTTCTCCCGCACCCGGCTGGCCGACGGCCGTCCGGGGTATCGAATCCGGATCTGCGCGCGGCGTCCGGAGGTCGACGCCGGGCTGTTCACCCTGCGCGCGCCGTGGGGCCTGGACGGGCTGCGCGGCGCGGATACGGTCGTCGTTCCCGGCACCGCCGAGCCCGTGACCGCGCTGCCCGAGTCGGTGCGCGCGGCGCTGCTGGAGGCTGCCGCGGACGGTGCGAGGATCGCCTCGATCTGCTCGGGCACCTTCGCGCTGGCGGCCACCGGACTGCTGCACGGCCTGCGCGCCACCACGCACTGGGCCGCCGCGGATCTGCTGGCGGCGATGCATCCGGACATCGATGTCGATCCTGATGTGCTGTACGTCGACAACGGCCGGATCCTGACCTCCGCGGGCGCGGCGGCGGGACTCGACCTGTGCCTGCACATGATTCGCCGCGACTACGGTTCCGCGGTGGCGGCCGATGCGGCACGCCTGTCGGTGATGCCGCTGGAACGCGAAGGGGGACAGGCGCAATTCATCGTGCAGCCGCATCCGCCGACCCCGCGGGGCGGGACGCTGGAGCCGACAATTCAATGGCTGCAGGACAATCTGGCACAGGAGCTGACCGTCGGGATCATCGCCGCCCGGGCCGGGACCAGCCCGCGCACCCTCATCCGGCACTTTCGCGAGCAGACCGGTTCCACTCCGCTGCAGTGGGTGCGGCGGGCCCGCGTCCGGCGGGCTCAGCACCTGCTGGAGACGACCGATCACACCGTCGACCGCATCGCCGCCGTGGTGGGATTCGGTTCCCCCACCGCGTTCCGCGACCGCTTCAAGCGCACCACCGGCGTCAGCCCGCACGCCTATCGGCGCACCTTCCGCTGACGGGTTACCGATTCGCGGCCATCGCGTCGCGGACCGTGGTCTCCTGGCGGCCCAGGATCGGATCGGGTTGCACCACAATCGAATAGATCGCCTTGGTGGCCGCGAGCTGGTCGCGCACCCAGCATTTGTCGTAGGTCAGGTTGTGCGCCTGGGTGTGGTCGCCGACCGCGGTGGTCTCGAGGCCGACCGAGCGGCACAGTGCGACGGTGCGCGGGACGCTGAAGTCCTGGGTGACAACGATCGCCCGGCGTACACCGAAGATGCGGTATGCCCGCGAACAGGAGTCGTAGGTGTCGAAGCCGGCGTAGTCGACGGCGAGCTTGTCGGCGGGCACTCCTTTGCCGACGAGGTACTTGCGCATGGCATCGGGCTCGTCGTAGTCCCGGTGGCCGTAGTCGCCGGACAGCAGCAGCGCCTTCACCTTGCCCGCCCGCAGCAGGTCCGCGCCAAGGTCGAGCCGGGCGGCGACATAGGGGGAGGGCCGCCCGTCCGGGTAGATCTCCGCGCCCAGCACCAGTGCCACGTCCGAGGACGGCACGGTCGCCGTGGAGTACTCCAGGCCGTGCGCGCGATATCGGATCCATCCGATCGAGGCGCCGGCCACCACCACCGCGGCGAGCGCGGCCACCGCCGCGATGCTCAGCAGTCGTCTCGGCCGCAGCCATGACTTCGTGCGAGTTCCCGCCCCCGCCGGCGCTGTACGCAGACCCATGGCCGCCAGTCTGCCCGATTGCCGGGCCCGAGAGGTAATGAATTTACACTCGTTCACCCCACACGAAATAGAACAGGTTATAGGTTGGTTCGTGGGCCTGTCGCCCCACGTCACGAAGGGAAATGATGTCCGCCAACGCATCCGCCGCCGAACTCCTGGCCACCGTCGAGGCGTCGCCTCGGGCCGTGGCCGCACACGACCGCGCCGCCTGGGTGGGATTGTTCGCGCCCGGCGCCACTGTCGAGGATCCGGTCGGATCGCGCCCGCATACCGGGCGGGCGGCGATCGAGCGCTTCTACGACACGTTCATCGGGCCCAACGGCATCGCATTCTTCGTCGAGAACGATGTGGTGTGCGGGATGACCGTCTACCGGGATCTGGATATCGAGACCACCATGTCCACCGGCGTCACGCTGCGGGTGCCGATGCATCTGCGGTACGACGTCGAGCGGGTGGGGGGCGAGCTGAAAATCGTTACGTTGCACGCGCATTGGGAGCTTCCGACGATGATCGCGCAGCTGCTCGGCGCCGGCCCGCGGGGATTGGCCGCGGGGGCGAAGCTGACCCCGCAGCTGCTGGGCAATCAGGGAGTGGGCGGCGCCCTGGGTTTCGCGCGCGGATTCGTGCGGGTCGGCCCGGCGGGGCGGCGGAAGGCGACCGAGCTGCTGCAGCAGGCCGCGCGCGGCAATGCCCGGGCCGTGCGCGCGGCGCTGGCGCCGGGGGCGGTGCTGGAATGGCCCGCGGGAACGGTGGTGGACGCGGAGGAGTTCGTCGCGCGGGCCGCCGGGGCCGAGGCCGGCAAGACCCTTGTCGCCGGGCGCTACGTGACAATCTCGGTGGAGGCGGGCCAGGCGCGCCGCGGCATCGTGGAAATCATGATGGCGCGCGGCGGGCAGATCGCGGCCGCGCGCGCATTTCTCGCCGAATAGCGGACCGGAGGGTCGGCTATTCTCACCGGTTGGAACGGAGTACTCTCCGGTCAATTCTGTACACGGCTATGACCTGGCATCCTGTTCCGGAAAGCCATCGATCCGACCCCGCTCACCGCGAATTCCCGGCTGATTCACAGCTGATGCTTACCTAGATCAACAAGCGTAGGCTGCGTTTGCCCTGGCATATGGATTTTTGCCAGTCGTCCGACTGATGAAGGAAATATGAATCTGGTTACCGGAGCCGGTCGTTGGCTCACGCGCGGAGGGGCGGGGCTGGCCGTCGTGCTGCTCGGATGTGGCGCAGCGCATGCGGATACCGTGGTACCGCTACCCAACGGCAGACAAGCCCTGACGACCGCGACCGGCATTCGGGTCGATTTCAGCCGCACCGGCGAACAGGCCGTCATCTCCCCATCGATCGCCTTCAACGGACTCTCGCGCACCGCCAGCATGTCCGCCACCGTCTTCGCCACTGTTCCGGGTGCCACCGGCGGTCAGCTGGTCACCGGATATCTGGTGGGCTGCCAGGTCGACCTGTCCGGCGGGCTCTCGCTCGGCGGCGATATGTATGTGAGCCCCAGCAGCGCGACGCCGGAGATCGTGCCCAGCATCAACCTGGTGCCCGGCGCCGTGGCACAGGTCAAGTTCGACACCAAGAAGATCGACCCCAAGGCGGGCGCGATCGGCGTCGAATATCACGACCGCGGCGTGCAGGTCGGCGGGTGTGCGGGATATGCGCAGGCACGTGCGTACAGCACGCTGACCGTCACCAACGACCGCGGCACCGCCGAGGTGACCCTCTACGGCCAGCCGTTCAGTATCGGGTGATCGCGATGGGGACGAGATTTGCTATGAACGCCGGCGCCGCAAAGATTTTCGGCCCGCAGGAGAGGAACCGTGCCGTGCGAGGTGCGCTGGGGAGTGCGATCGTGGCGGGCGCGTGCGTGCCGCTGCTGCTCGTCGCGGGGACGGCCGACGCGGACACGCGCGTGCCGCTGCCCGACGGCCATGCCGGGTACACCACCCACGACGGGGTGCAGGTGCACGTCGACCGAACCGGGGAGAGCGCGACGATCTCCGGATCGATGGCCGCGAGCCCGCTCTCGCGCAATGCGTGGGTCTCGGCGGTGTCGACGGTGAATGCCAAGGCGCCGGCGAACATCAAGGTCACCGGCGGGCACATCGAGACCGGCTACCTCGTCGGTTGCCAGATCGATCTCGGGTCCGGCGTGCACGCCAACGCCAGCGGGGATTCCTCCGGGCAGAACAACAACTCGCAGAACGGCAACGGCGACGGCGGCGGGGATCAGGGCGGCGGCAACGACGCCGCCGGCAACGGCAACGGCGGTGGGGGCGGCGGAGGCGGGGGTGGCAACGGCAACGGCGGTGGGGGCGGCGGCGGCGGTGGTGGCGGACTGACGGTCGGCACCGGGTACAGCGGTGTGACCTTCAATGGTTCGACCCCGACGCCGTACATGGACCCGTCGATGTCGATCACGCTCAAGCCGGGCCAGGTGGCCACCAAGCAGATCCAGGTCTACAACTTCACCGGGACCTCCGGCACCAATCAGTTTGTCGACCACACGATCTCGATCGATGGCTGCGCCGGATACGCCGAGGCCCGCTCGTACACCACGATCGTCATCCAGGACAACGTCATGGACTCCACGCAGACGCTCTGGGGCAAGCCCTTCAGCCTCGGCTGAGCCGTGGCGCCTCGGCCGGGTCGACGGCCCGGTCGAGGCGAGGGCCGTCCGGTGCGGCGCGGAGCCCCAGGACGGCGTCGTGCAGGTACCGCGCGGCCGGCCTGCGCCGCATGATCTCCCGGCCCGCGGCGCCACGGACGGCTCGCGCCGTGGGATCGGCGAGATAGCGCAGACAGGTCTCGACGATCCGGTCGTATCCGGTGAAGACGACCGCATCGGAGAATTCCGTGGTCTCGTCGTCGTTCACGCAGTCCTCGGACACCACGAAGATGCCGTTGGCCAGCAGGTACGAGACCCGGACGATTTCGAAGACCCGCAGGTCGTAGTGGATGTTCAGGACTATTTTCGCCCGCGCGTACAGCGCGTCGCGGGATGCGCCGTAGACGTTGCTGACCGCCCGGGCGTTTACCCCGGCCTCGCGCAGTCGCTCGATCGGCGCGCGCCGTCTGTCGTTGGGCTCGCCGACGAACAGCACATCGATGTCCTGCACCGGGGCCGCCGGGATTCGCTCCAACTCCGGCACGCTGCCGATCGGCACATGCTGGACGTTCCGCACGCCCGCCGCCGCGAGCGCCGCGACGTTGTACCGGCTGTAATCCCAGACGGTGTGGCGGCGGAACAGCGCCAGCAATTCGTCCTGCGCCCACTTCGATCCCGGCACGATCTGCTCGAGGTTGTAGAGAATGGCGTCGTCCGGAACCTCCAGGTCCCACCACGACAGCGTGTTGCTGCCGAATACGATGTGCCGCCGGTTGGGGATTCGCAGGTCGTCGGACAGGATGCTGACGTGGCCCAGGCGCAGCAGCGCGGCATGAACGGTCTCAGCCACCTCGCGAAATGCCTCCCGGTACCGGTACGACGCCGGCGGCGCGATCGTGACGACGAACCTCATCCGGTCGGTGGGCGGCGGCAATTCGGGCTCGCTTTCGGCTGACGTGCCAGCATCTGTGGCTCCACTCGGCAGCGTATCGGCTCGTCACCCGGACTTCGCGGGCTGTCCCGGGCAGAATGTGCCGGTATGGACGGCCGGGGCGGGCGCGCGGCGGACCGGCGGGTGAGTGCGGCCGCCGGGGCAGGGGTGCGCAAGCGGCACGGCAGGCATTACACCCCGGTCCGGCTCGCCGAGTTCCTCGCCGAGCGGATGCTGGAACACGTTGTGCCGCACGGACGGCTGCGGATCCTGGATCCCGCGTGTGGCGACGGTGAACTGCTGCTGGCGGTGCATCGGGCCGCCGCGCAGCGATTTCCCGGGATTGCGCTGTGCCTGACCGGATACGACCTCGATCCCGAGGCGGTGGCCGTGGCGCGCGAGCGCTCGGCCGGGCTGTCCGTCGACTGGCGCGTCGGAGACTTCCTCTATGCGGCATCGGAACTGGAGAAGCACTCCTTCGATGCGGTCATCACCAATCCGCCCTATGTCCGTACCCAGCAGCTGGGCGCGGCGACCGCCCGGATGCTCAGCACCCGGTTCGGCCTGCGGGGGCGGATCGACCTGACCCACCCCTTCGTGGCCAGTGTTCCCCGGCTGCTGCGGCCGGGCGGCGTACTGGGCCTGTTGTGTGCCAACCGCTTTCTGACCACGAGGGCGGGTGCCAATCTGCGCGCCCTGCTGCGCGCCGAGCTGGCCCCGGTCGAACTCTACGATCTCGGTGACACCAAGCTGTTCGAGGCGGCGGTGCTGCCCGCGGTCACCGTCGCGGTGCGGGCCCCGCTGCGCGTCCCCTGTCGCTACGTCTCCGCCTACGAGGCCGACGGCGAACCCGGCTGCGGGACGGATCTTTTCGCGGCGCTGTCGGCGGCGCGGGACTGCTCGGTGCGGCACGACGGCCGCCACATCGTGATCGAGACGGGCCTGCTCGACCCCGGTGAGTTCCCCGGGCCGGGCGGATCTTCCGGTGACGCGGGGGGTTCCGTGCCGGGCGGCGAATCGGTGGTGGATCCCGCGACTCCGTGGCGGATGTCCCGGCCCGGGATCGACGCCTGGCTGCGCCAGGTTCGCGCGGGCACCTGGCGGACGTTCGGCGAGGTGGCGCGAATCCGCGTGGGCATCAAGACGACCGCGGACCGGGTGTTCATCTCCGACGACTGGGAGCGGCGGCGGCCGCGGCCGGAATCGGAGCTGCTGTTCGATCTGCTGACCCACCACGACCTCGCGCCGTGGCGGATCACGCGGGCGCATCCGACCCGGGTGCTGTACCCCTACGACGTGAACCGGCAGCGCCGCACCCCGGTGGACCTGGCCGAATTCCCCGCGGCCGCAGCCTATCTCGCCGAGCACAAGGACGTGCTGGCCGCCCGCGACTACGTGACCACGGGCGGGCGGGAATGGTTCGAGATCTGGGTGCCGCAGCGACCGCATCTGTGGCGGCATCCCAAGCTGGTCTTTCCCGATATCAGTGTCGCGCCGCGCTTTGCGCTGGATCGGAGCGGAGCGATCGTCAATGGCGACTGCTATTGGATGTCGCTTCCCGACATCGGCAGCGATGCGCTCGCCTATCTGCTGATGGGGGTGGCGAATTCGGCGCTGGGGCTGCGCTTCTACGACGCGGTGTGCGGCAACCGGCTCTATGCGGGGCGGCGGCGGTGGATCACGCAATACGTTGCGCGGCTACCGGTTCCGGATCCTTCGTCCTCGTCCGCGGTCGCCTTGGCGGCGTGGGTGCGCGCCTGCGTGGACGCCGGTGTCGATCCGGACCCGCGGGTCCTCGACGAGCGGGTGAATGCGGCATTCGGCGTCGGCGCGGACCTGCCGGCGCCCTAGCGCCGGTGCCCGCCCAGCATTGGTAGCAGTGTGCTGCGGGCGAATTCGCGCGCGGCGTGCTCGTCGCCGAGTGGGATCAGGCCGTCGGGGGTCAGCGCCAGGGATTGCGCCAGCCGCGCCATGACCTCCGCGACCAGGTCGGCGTCGAAGTCCAACTCGTCGTTGACCTTCTGCAGGCCGCGCAGCTTGTCGGCCAGATAGGCGCGACCGACCGCCAGCACCGGCCCCGCCTCGATGGTCAGCCGCGGCAGGATCAGCTCGGGTTCGGTGCGCAGCAGCCGCTGCAACAGCTCGTTGCGCGCCAGCGCGGTGATGAAGACGACGAAAATCTCGACCAGCTGATCCTCGTTGTCGGCGATGTCCTGTACCCGCCGGTCGATATCGGCGATGAACTGCTGAGCCTCCCGCACGCCGACCGCCTCGACCAGCTCGTTCTTCGACTCGAAGCGCCGGTACAGGGTGGCCGGGCTGATGCCCGCGCGCCGGGCGATCTCGCCCATGCTGGTGCGTTTGATGCCGAAGTCCAGGAATGCGGACAGGGCGCTCTCGAGCAGCTGCTCGCCGTCGGCCCGCGGCTTCTCCAGGATCCGCGCCAGGATGGGGGGTACAGACGGCATCGGGACTCCAGTCGATCGGTGGGGCTGCGTTCGATGGGGGACGGCGGAACGGATGGAGAGTCATTGTCTCACCGGCCGCGCACCGCCGCGGCGACCGTCCCGCCCACTCAGCGCAGGTTCAGCGCCGCCATCTCTCGCTCGATCGCATTGGCAGCGAAATCTATTCCACTGGAGCGCAATTCGTGAACACGGCGCTGCAGCGCCTCGATGCCCCCCGGTTGTGCGGCAATATCGGCCACACTGATTCGCCCCGTGGGTCGGTGCATACCGTTCTGCTCGTACGACACCGTGAAACCTCCTTGCCCAACACTCGCGTGCCGCCCCCGGAACGGAATTGCCGTGTCCCGCCTGCCGACTCGGCTCCGCGGGCCGGACCACGGGCACGCTGGGACGATGCTAGCAAGAGTTCTCTGCGCGGTCCCGGCGTGTGTGTGATGTGTCACATCAGGATGCCGTCGCGGTGCACGGCCAGATTGTTCAGATAGACCGCGGCATTGAGGCGAATCCGGTCCAGCTCGGCCTCGCCCAGCTCGCGCCGGACCTTGCCGGGCACGCCGGCGACCAGCGAGCCAGGCGGAATCTGGGCGTTCTCGGGGATCAGGGCGTTGGCCGCGATCAGGCTGCCGGCGCCGATCACCGCGCCGTTCAGGACGGTGGCGCCCATACCGACGAGCACGTCGTCGCCGACCGTGCAGCCGTGCAGGATCGCGTTGTGCCCCACCGAGGCTCCGGCACCGACCGTGAGCGGGAAGCCGGGGTCGGCGTGCAGTACGCAGCCGTCTTGAATGTTGGTCCGCGCGCCGATCGTGATGTCCTCCAGGTCGCCGCGCAGCACCGCCGAGTACCAGATGCCGACCTGCTCACCGAGGCGCACCCGCCCGATCACCGTCGCGTTCGGCGCGATCCACGCCGACTCGTCGACCTGCGGACTGTGCTCACCCAGTTGGATCATCATGATCGTCAACCTACCCGCGCCCCGGTCGTACGCCGTACGGACGCCTCGGGAAGCTGTCCACTGTGGTGAGGATGCGGTCGCGCAGTTGCCTTCTGGTAGCCAATCTGCGAATCGCGGGCGTGGATCGTGGCGTGTGGGTGGGTGGTGGACGACGATGGCGGTATGAGAATCGGGGTGCCGCGCGAGATCAAACCGCAGGAGCGCCGGGTCGCACTGACTCCGGCGGGTGCGGGCGAGCTGAACAGGTACGGGCACAAGGTGCTCGTCGAGACCGGCGCGGGGGAGGGATCCGGATTCCCGGACGCCGAATATCTCGCCGCCGGTGCACGGATCGTGCCCTCGGCCGACGAGGCCTGGCGCGAGGGCGAACTGGTGCTGAAGGTGAAAGAGCCCATCGCACCGGAATATTCGCGGATGCGGGCAGGACAGGTACTGTTCACCTTTCTGCACCTGGCCGCCTCCCGGGAGTGCACCGAGGCGGTCCTGCGCTCGGGGATCACCGCGGTCGCCTACGAGACCGTGCGCGGTCCCGCCGGATCGCTGCCGCTGCTGGCGCCGATGAGCGAGGTCGCGGGCAAGCTCGGCGTCCAGGCCGGCGCGCATCATCTGATGTCCCCGAACGGTGGCTCCGGGGTGCTGCTCGGCGGTGTGCCGGGAGTTCGCCCGGCCGAGGTGGTGGTGCTCGGCGGCGGCGTCGCGGGCTCCAACGCCGCGGCCGTCGCGGTCGGGATGGGTGCGCACGTCACGGTGCTCGACACCAATCTGGTGCGGCTGCGCGAGCTCGATGCTCGCTTCGGCGGCCGGCTGACCACCGTCGGATCCAATACCGCCGAGGTCGAACGGGCGGTGCTCGCCGCGGATCTGGTGATTGGATCCGTACTGGTGCCGGGCGCACGGGCGCCGCAACTGGTGCCCGACAGCCTGGTGGCCCGGATGCGACCCGGCTCGGTGCTGGTCGATATCGCCATCGACCAGGGCGGATGCTTTCAGAGCTCGCATCCCACCACGCACGACAACCCCACCTTCCGCGTGGCCGACGTGCTGTTCTACTGTGTGGCCAATATGCCCGGCGCGGTGCCGCACACGGCGACCGTGGCGCTCACCAACGCCACCCTGCCGTACGTCCGCGCGATCGCCGATCACGGCTGGCGCGCGGCGTGCCGCTCCCACCCGGGCCTGGGCCACGGGCTGACTGCCGATGCAGGACACCTGTTGTCGGCCGAGGTCGCGCAGGCACACGGGCTCGTCGCGATCGGCGGGCCGTCCGGGGTGTGAGGAAGCCGGGGCCCGGCCCAGCCGTCACAGGTACCAGTCCGGCTCACCCTCGGTCGGCAGATTGCGCAGCTTGTCGGGATTACGGACGGCGTTGATCGCGGTGATGCTGCCGTTGTCGATGGTGAACGAGAACACCCCGGTATGCGTGCCGTCGAAGACCAGCAGCCCGGGGGCGCCGTTGACCTCCACCATGCGGCCCCACGCGCCCGCACCGGCGCGGTACCAGCCCAGGAACATCTTGGCGATGAGCTCGGCGCCGCGCACCGGCTGGCGGATGGCGGGCACCTTGCCGCCGCCGTCGGCGGTGAGCAGCACGTTCTCGTCCAGGACGCCGAGCAGGGCGCTCAGGTCGCCCGAGCGCCACGCCAGCGCGAACGCCGAGACCACCTTCTTCTGCTCGTCGTGGCTGGCCGGGAAGCGCGGGGTGCCCTGCTCGACGTGTTTGCGGGCGCGCGAGGCCAGCTGGCGCACCGCCGCCGGGGTGCGGCCCACCACCTCGGCCACCTCGGGTCCGGACATGCCGAAGACGTCCTGCAGGACGAAGGCCGTGCGTTCGGCCGGGGTCAGCGATTCCAGCACCACCAGCAGGGCGGTCGTCACCCGCTCGTCCTGGGTGATGCGGTCGGCGGGATCGTCGATGGTGGTTACCTCCGGCTCGGGCAGCCATTCGCCGACGTACTGCTCGCGGCGGGCGCGCGCCGAACCCAGCTGATCCAGGGCCAGCCGGCCCGTCACGGTGGACAGCCAGGCGCGCAGATTGTCGATTCGCTCACCGGGGGAACGATTTTCGTGCCATCGCTGCAGCCGCAGCCACGCGTCCTGCACCACGTCGTCGGCATCGGTGAGACTGCCCAGCGTGCTGTATGCCAGCCGTCGCAGATACGGCCGATGCTCCTCGAACCGGCGCGCCAGCTCCGCGCGGTCGATCCCATCGACATCGTCGGGGTTATCGGTAGTCACTGCCAGCATCCCTAACGTCCGTCGCACACCCGTGGTGAGCCTATCGGCCTACTCCGACAGAAACTCACCGCGGCCGGTGCTCGCGCGTTCGACCCGCTGGATTCGACCCGCTGGATTCGACCCGCTGGATTCGACCCGCCGGACTCGGCTCGCTCGGCTCGCCGGATCCGGCGGACTCGACTCGCCGGACTCGACTCGCCGGACCCGTCCCGCCGGACCCGTCCCGCCGGGACGGGCTTGCCGGGACGGGATTGCCGGGACGGGATTGCCGGGACGGGATTGCCGGGACGGGCCCGCCGGACTCGGCCCGCTGGATTCGACCAACTGGGCCCGAACTGTCGGACCCGGCCGCCGAGCCGGGCCCGCTGCACGTGTCGAGCATGGCCTGCTGGGTCCGGTCCGGCGGACTGGGCCCGGCCGGACCGGACCGGCGGTGATTGCGGCGGACAGGGAGTGCCGGTGGAGTCGGTCGGCCGGGTTACCCTCGCTCGGTGAGTACGCGGTGGTCGACGGCAGTGGGGCTGGTGCTGGGGTTTGCGCTGGACCGGATGCTCGGGGATCCGCGGCGGTGGCATCCGGTGGCCGGATTCGGTTCGGCCGCTGCGGCGTTGGAGTCGAGGACGTATCGCGCGCGCCGGGGTGCGGGAGTGATGCACGAGGCGGTGCTTGTCGGCGGAACGGTCCTGGTCGGCGTCGTGGCGCAGCGGGCGGGCTCCGCGCGGGGTGGCGATGCGGCGGCGCGGTTCGTCGCCTCGGCCGCGCTGACCGCGCTGGCCACCTGGACGGTGCTCGGCGGGACGACGCTGGCGCGGACCGGACGGGAGATGGCGGATCGGCTCGAGGTGGGCGATGTGGACGGGGCGCGGGCGCTGCTGCCGTCGCTGTGCGGGCGCGATCCCGAGGTTCTCGATGCGGACGGATTGGCCCGTGCCGCAGTCGAATCCATCGCCGAGAACACCTCCGACGCGACCGTGGCGCCGCTGGTGTGGGGTGCGATCGCGGGCATTCCGGGCCTGCTGGGCTACCGCGCGGTGAACACGCTGGACGCGATGATCGGCTACCGCAACGAGCGCTACCGCGACTTCGGCTGGGCCGCCGCCCGGACCGACGACCTGGCCAATCTGCTCCCGGCCCGGCTCAGTGGCGCACTGACCGCGGCGCTGGCCCCGCTCGCCGGTGGCAGCCCCGCGGCCTCGCTGCGCGCCTGGCGCCGCGATGCCGGAAAGCATCCGAGTCCCAATGCGGGCGTGGCGGAGTCGGCGATGGCCGGTGCGCTCGGCATCACCCTGGGCGGACGCACGGAGTACCGGCACGGCATCGAGATCCGCCCCACCCTCGGCGACGGTCCCGCGCCCCACGTCGCCGATCTGCGCCGCGCCGTGCGCCTGTCCGCGGCCGTTCAATGCGCCGCGGCGTGTACAGCGGCCGCCGCAGCCCTCGCCTTCTGACAGCGGCGTCGCATCGGCCGACGCGAGTACGCCGGTGTCATGCCCGACAGGTACCTGGCCGGACCACCGCCGCAATGTCGCGCGGGCGCTGCGTCCGAGGTTCGGTGATCGAGGGGATCGGAATGCCCAGCCGCGGCCCTCACATCGACCGCCGCCGGAACGTCGTGCGGCGCTGCGACATTCGACCGCTGCCGGAACATCGTGCGGCGCTGCGCCGGCGCTCGCGGCTCGCTGGTCGAGGCGGACCGAAATGTATCGCCGCCATTGCGCTCACCGGCGGCAGATATGCGTATTGATTCCGTCTGGATGTAAACCCGGCCGTGTTACATCGGCATAAACTCCCAGTTGTCGGCGGTATTTCGCCGCCGGGGAAGTGGGGATGCGATGGGGAAAGTTCTCGATGCGGTACTGCTGGTGGTGTGGGCGGCCATATTCCTCGGGCTGTGCATCGGCGCCCCCGGGGTGGGTGTGTTTCTCACCGCGTGGGGCGGCATCGTGATCCTGGGGTTCTACAACTCCTATGTCCGCCACGATCGGGGCGCCGACCGGCAGGGACCGATCCTGGGGCGGCCGATGAATCACACGCAGTCACTGCGAGCCGCCTGGCGCTAGCCGCTCGAACCAGAGCGATGCGGACCGGAAGTAGCGGCGGCCGGTGGCGCTCGGACCGCGCGAAAGAGCCTGTGGCCCAAGCGGATCGGTCCGGAACAGCGCGGCGACGACGGGCGTGGCCGCGGGCTCGGCCAGCACCAGCACCTCATCGCCGCTGCGCAGCCGGGTCTCCGGGGTGACGGTCACCAACCGGCCGCGCCGGATGATCACGCTCACCCAGAGATCCTCCGAGGACAGTCCCGCGACCGTGGCGCCGTCGGCGGTCGAACCCGCCGCGACGGTGAACCGGTGCAGGCTCTCGGGCTCTTCTTCGAATCGCGCATTCATGGTCCAGGGCCGCGGATTCACCGTCCGCAGCGGCAGCCCGAGCCGCTGCGCGAGGATCGGTACGGCACTGCCCTGCACGATGACCGAGAAGGCCACCACCACGAAGATGATCTCGTAGGCGCGCCGGGCGTCCGGCACCCCCGCGTGCACGATGAAGCTGCCCAGCAGGATCGGCACCGCGCCCTTGAGCCCGGTCAACAGCACGAACAGCCGTTCGCCACGCTCGAGCCGGATGCGCCAGGTCAGCGCGCCGACCAGCAGGGGGCGAATCGCCACGGTCAGCAGTATCGCCAGGCCCAGCCCGATCCACCAGGCGCCGCCCTGCACGACCCCGTGCGGTCCGGTCACCTGAATGGTGAAGCCCAGCATGACGAATGCGACGATCTCGCCCAGATTGGCCAGCGCCGAATGGAATCGCTCGATCTCCGCGCGATAGGGCGCGCGCTGCCCCCCGATCACCACGCCCGCGACCAGCACGGCGAGAAATCCGGAGCCGTGCGCGAGGGTGGTGGCGGCGTAGATTGCCATGGCGCACATCAGAACTCGGAGCGAATACATCCCGGCCGCGGGCAGCGGTACCCGCCGCATGAACCACAGCAGCCCGAGCCCGCCCACCAGGCCCACCACCGCGCCGACCACGATCTGCACGGCGAACCCGGTGGCCACCGCCCCGACCGACCGCATATCGACCCGCGTCGCGGTGAGCAGCACGACCAGCAGCGCGATCCCGACGGGGTCGTTGGCCCCGGACTCGCCCTGCAGCAAAATCCCACTGCGGCCGCCGATCTCGCGGCGGCCCAGCACCGAGAACACCACCGCCGGATCCGTCGGCGACAGTGCCGTGCCCAGCAGCAGCGCGATCCGCCAGCCCAGCCCGAACAGGGTGTGCGCGGCCAGCGCCAGCGCCGCGGCCGTCGCCAGCGTTCCGGCCACGCCGATCCACGCGATGGCGCCGGCGTTCGCCCGGAACTGCCGCCAGCCGATCTGCATGCCGCCGTCGAACAGGATCACCACCAGGGCGACCGTGACCACCTGCTCGACGGCATCGAACGGAATGGTCTCGAGGCGGGGCCAGACATCGGAGGCCAGCGCCGCGCCCACCAGGAACAGTGCCGACACGGGTACCGGAACCCATCGCCCCAGCCGATTGGACAGCACGGCCGCCAGGCCCACGAGGGCGGCGATGAGGACGGCGGCGGCGAACGGCGATACCGCGCTCATCGCGACCGCGCCAATGCGGCGGGTACCGGACCCGAACGAGATCCGATGGCGGAGAACGGAATCGATCGAGGTGGTGGGGATAAGGGCATGGAAAAACCTCATGACATGGACGATGAAATCGTCGACCAGACTTCCCGACCCGCCTGGTACAACTTTAATGGTTCATTGACGTTTGGCTGATCATTTTTCGGGAACGAGCGGTGCGGACTCGATGCCGAGTGTTTGCTAGCGCTGAACAGCCCTGGCGTAGTGGTTATCCCGGTCCGGATAACCGCGATCGCCCGACTCGAGGCGGCGGTCTTACGCATCACCCGCCGGCTCTCGCCGATTATGGTCTGCCCGTGAGACTTTCGCGTCGGTGCCGGGATCCCTGAGGTCGAGGCAGCGGGCTACACTCCCTCACACACGGCCTGAGCCACGACGCCGACTCCAAGGCGCGAGGGCGCCGATCGGCTCGACGGCCGGCCGACTGCGAATGCCGGTGCGGGCCATGCGATGTCGGGTTCGACCCGTCGGCCGGCGAAGGAGCCGCTGTTCCGGCCGAGGTTCCGCCGGATCAGCGACGGGCCCCGCCGTAACGATCGGCGAGGCGGTCGGCGTTGGTCCGAGGCGGTGGCGTCGGGGTCGCCGCGGCGGGTTCCGGGGGCTGGTCCGTGGGGGCCGGTTCGGGGACGCCGTCGGTGGAATCGGTTGGGGTGTGGGGAGGTCCGGCCGGGACCGGAGTCGAGGGCGTCTCGCCCGTCCCGCGTTCGCGTCGGCGCTCGCGAATCTCGGCGTAGACGAAGTAGCCGAGGCCGAGCGGGGCCATGACGCCGAATGCGATCCACTGCAGGCCATACGACAGGTACGGTCCGGCGTCGAGTTGCGGTAGCGCCTCGGGGGTGAACGCGCCCGGCTGGCCGTCGCCCAGCTGCACGTAACCGCCCGGGCCGCCGGTCGGAATGCCGGTCAGCGGGGTGCCGAGCACGGTCGAGAGCTGGGTGGTGTCGATGGAATACACCTGCCGGTAGCCGTTCTCGGTCATCGGCTCCTTGCCGGGAATCGTGCCCTCGGACTTGCGCACGCGGCCCTCGATCCGCACCGCGCCCGGCGGCGCAGCGGCGACCACCGGCAGATGTGCGCCGTCGGGGGCCCCGAGCAGGCCGCGATCGACCAGCAGGGTGCGGCCGTCGGGCAGCCGGAACTCCGTCAGGACGCCGTATGCGGGTTTGTCGTCGAGGCGCTGCAGCCGCTGCAGCACCGTCGAGCCGGGCACGTAGCTGCCCTCGGCGGTGACGCGCCGCCACTCGGTGTCCTTGGCGTTCGGGGTGTTCAGCAGCGTGGTGACCTCGACGGGCGCGGCGCGGACCGAATCGGCGATCAGGTTGTTGCGGTGCGAGGTCGAGATGTTCTTGCCCAGCTGCCATGGCGCGAGCACCGTGAAGCAGAGGTACGCGAAGGCGGCCACGACGATGGCCAGAATCGCCCAGCTGGGTCGCAGCAGGAAGGTCAGCCGGCGCAGCACGCTCATTGCGGTTCGCCCTGTCGCCGTGGCGCCTCGCGCGGTTCACCGAGCTGGTCGTGCACCCAGTCGAGCAGTCCCGGGACGGCGGCCTCGATCTCCTCGCGGACCCGCTCGAAGTCCCGATCGTCGCCGTAGTACGGATCCTCGACGTCGGTGGTCGAGGCGTCCGGGTCGAAGCTGCGCAGCAGGCGGCGGCGCGCGGCCGGTACGCCGTTGCGGGTCAGGTAGCGGTCGTGCCCGCGATCGAGGCCGACGACCATATCGGCCCGGAGGTGGTCGGGCCCGACGACCGCCGCCACATGCCCGGTCGGATAGCCGTGCCGCGCCAGGACCGCGGTGGTGCGCGGATCCGCATCCTCGCCGGCATGCCAGGGCGTGGTTCCGGCGCTACTCACGCGCACCCGATCCGAGAGCCCGGCCCGCTCGACGGACGCGGCGAAGATCTTCTCGGCCATCGGCGACCGGCAGATGTTCCCGGTGCAGATGAATGTCACGTTCAGCTGGCGCTGATTAAATGAACCCCGTGACCAGGATGTTTGCGTGGTCACGGGGTCCATCCTACGAATCTCCTACGATTTATGCCGCATGCGTGTTCCAGCCCGCAGCGGCCACCGCTCTTCGGCCCCGCTGCGCCTCCGCACCAAGTGTATCGGCGTCGAGCCGCTTTCCAGCATTCACCAGGTGTGTGTAGACCTTCAAGGTGGTAACCGGCGACTTGTGGCGGACCTTCATAGTCACGGTCGCGATGGTCTCGCCGACCGCTAACAGCGTCGACGCGTAGTAGTGGCGCAGACCGTGAGAGGTAAATCGGCGCTCGGGATAGCGTCGCCCGAGAGTCACTCGTTCGGCCATCGGGCCGCCTATCTTGTCTACGGCCGCCGCGATTGCCCTGGAGATCTGATGTGAGGCGACGCGCTCGCCGTTCACGATGACCATGTAACCGCTGGTGCGCCCGTCCAACAGTTGCCGCAGCAGATCTGCAGCCCAGGGGTCGACAGGGAACGGTTTTGTGGAGGCGGGGCGTTTGAGGCTGTCATCCGGGGCGTCGAGTCGGTCTGGTTCACGGCAACTCGGTTTCCGGTACTGAAGCCCCGGAGTGTAGATCAGGGTGGACCAGTTCAAATCTTCGATGTCTGCCCCGGCGATCTCGCTGAGCCGCAGCCCGAAGAACGCACCGAGCACGACCGCGATCCGGAACTGGGGGTCGATGGCGTCGTAGACCTGCCAGATCTGTTCGGTCGCAGCGTAAAACCTGCTGTCGGCATCGATGCCTTGTGCGGCCGGGGGTAGCGCGGGTGACACCCACACCCGGATCGCGGCACCGGTCTCGGGGGTCACGGTGCGGTCGGTGCCGACCGAGAGCAGGCCGCTGCTCTGGGCGGCGGCGAGCCCCCGACTTGTAACGGACGGCGGTGGTGACCCCCACAGCCCGCAGCGCCACTGCCTCTCCTCAGGGTGGTATCGCCGATAGCGCGCTCGTTCGCGCCCCGACGGCCTCAGCAGGCCAAAGGGGCGCGCACGTTCGCCGAGGGACCGTGAGTAGCACAACCTGCCACATTCCATGCCATCAGAGAGGCGGGGCTGAACGACACCTAACCAAGCCGGTCATCCCGCTGAGGTAGGTACTCAGGAGCCGGTTCGGGCGCGGAACTCCTGTTCGACCTGGGCGCCGATGTCCGGGTCGATGTTGCGCCAATACTCGAAGACACGCGACAGCACTGGCTCCTTCACCCCTGAACCATCACACATGTGGTCGATGATGTTGCTCACCAATCGCTTTCGCTGAGGTTCATCCATCACGCGACGCACCAGGTCTCCGGCTTGGCTCCAGTCGTCGTCGTCGCGGCGCAGGGTGTAAGCGGTGCGTACAAAATCTCCGTCGGTGTGCCAGACGATTTCGGAGGCGCGTGCCGGATCAGCCACCGGTCCACCTGCGGAGTTGGGCACGTACACAGGGTCGGAGACAGGTAGTACCCGCATGGCGCCGTCTTTGGCGTAGCTGCGCACCTCGACCTTGGGAGCGTTGACCGGGATTTGCTTGTGGTTGATGCCGATCCGAGCGCGCTGCGCGTCGGCGTAGGCGAAACTCCGGCCGAGGAGGAGCTTGTCCGGGCTCAACCCG
The DNA here is from genome assembly GCF_018860155.1 of Nocardia albiluteola. Classification (GTDB taxonomy): domain Bacteria; phylum Actinomycetota; class Actinomycetes; order Mycobacteriales; family Mycobacteriaceae; genus Nocardia; species Nocardia albiluteola. The sequence continues at coordinate 60,200 of NZ_JAHKNI010000023.1, read as the reverse complement.
GTGCCGGGTACTAGGGCGCCGGGGTCGAATGCCGCCTGCTCCACGTCGGTGTGGTGATCGCGGACGTGACGGTCCAACGTCATCGTGCCGACATCAATCAGCGGATAGTCGTTGTGCGGCCACACCTTTGTCACGTCGAACGGGTTGAGCCGGTAGGTCTTGGCCTCCTCGAACGGCATGATCTGCACCTTCAGCGACCAACTGGGGAAGTCCCCGCGCTCGATCGCGTCGAACAGGTCGCGCTGGTTGCAGTCCGGGTCGACGCCGGCGAGCCGGTCGGCCTCGGCCTGGGTCAGGCACTCGATGCCCTGATCGGTCTTGAAGTGGTATTTCACCCAGAAGATCTCGCCATCGGCGTTGATCCAGCTGAACGTGTGCAACCCGTACCCGTTCATGTGCCGCAACGTCTTCGGAATGCCGCGGTCGCCCATGACCAGCGTGACCAGGTGCGCGGACTCCGGCGAGAGTGTCCAGAAATCCCACGTCATGTTGTGGTCGTGAATATTATTGTCCGCCCGGCGTTTCGCCGCTCGGATCAGATTCGGAAACTTGATGGGGTCGCGGAGGAAGAACATCGGGACGTTGTTTCCGACGATGTCGAAGTTCCCATCGGTGGTGTAGAACTTGACCGAGAATCCGCGGGTGTCGCGCAGGGTGTCGGCGCTGCCGCGCTCGCCGGCGTTGCCCGCGAGCCGCACGAACACCTCGGTTTTCGTGCCCGGGGCGAAGACCTTCGCCTTCGTATAGGCGCTCACATCGTTGGTGACCTCGAAACGCCCGAAAGCTCCAGCGCCCTTGGCATGCGGCTGCCGCTCGGGGACTCGCTCTCGGTTGAAGTGGGCCATGGTTTCGATCAGCTGGTGGTCTTGAAGCAGAATCGGACCGTTAGGGCCGACGGTCAGTGAATGAGTATCGGTCGGCGACGGCGCGCCCACCTCGTTGGTGCGGTAGTTTCCGGCCATTTTCGTACCCATCTCCTCGCTACTGCGGTATGATGCGCGAGCCTTCTCGGCAGACTTATGGCGACACTGTGCAAATGCGCAGCACCCGAAAACTCTGGGTTTCACCTGCGATTCAACACGAATGCAGGGAGTACGGCAATCTTTCGGCTATGGTTTTGGGCTCGGAGGGTCGGGAGCCATGGGCACAGCGCCCCTGGCACCCTCAGCTAGTTCGGCCTTCGTCCGCACTCCGACGTTGACGTATTGCGGCTTGGGTACGCCCATCGCGGAGTAGCCGCGCGGCGTTGTCGTCTTCTCGACATCGCCTTGGCGTCGGTTGCTCGGCGCCTCAGCACGTACTGACCACGCTTGACGTTGGGCGACCTGTATTTCCACCCGACCTACGCATACTTGCCGATGGGAGCTTCGAATTCAGCATCCTCTGAGGTGTTTTTGTTATTGGTGCTGACTTCAATCTTGCCAGGCGGCGAACCCAATCTCGACGAGCTCGCCGAGGACCGGAGTGGCCGCCGCAGGCTAAGCAACCAATTAGCACCGTACGGCGCGCTTAGTAGACGCTCGAGCAGACTCCGAGTGAAGCGCCGCGCGGCGCGGCGTACCGACGGCGTGCAACGAGCGTGCCTACACTCCTCGCAAACCACCGAAGATTGGGAGACAGGTATGCGAATATCGGCCCAGAATCAGCTCAGCGGAACCATCGCCGAAGTCGACCTCGGCGCTGTCATGGCAATTGTGAAGATTCGGCTCGATGGTGGCGGCCAGGTCGTCACATCCTCGGTGACCAGGAACGCCGCGCTCGATTTGGGCCTGCAGGTGGGCCAGCCCGCAAAGGTACTCATCAAGTCAACAGCGGTAACCATCGGCGTGGAGTGAGGCCTCGGCCACCGGGAGGGTGCGACGGATTGGCTTCAATCCGTGCGTAGCAGAGGACGGGCTGTTGGGTGAGGAAGGCGAACCAGCGTTCGGCGGGTAGCGAGGGCGTGTTGCCACGCCCTCGCTACTAAGAACCGGCCGTGCCCGCTTTCCAGGCCACCGGCTCGAGCAAGCCCTGAAGGCTCACAGGTCGGCTAGAAGTGCGATGCACGCCAACGTGTTTGGTGTGACTGCGGTGGCAGTGGGCGTGGACCAGACGCGTTGCGGTCCGGTCGTCCGTTGGGTGAGCGCCCGTAGTGACGATCGCCTGTCGGCGGATCGCGGACGCGGTGGGCGCCCGCCGGAGTGGGCGGCGTCGTTCCGGCCCAGCAGCCTAGTCCGCGTCGCAGGAAGCCGTTACCGCTACGTCTATGTCGGCAAATGCGCTTGAGGTCGGCGCACGGGTGTCTCGACGACGACGTTCGTGGCCTTCACCGAGGCGACCACCAGGCTGCCCGGCTCGAGCCCCATTTCGTCTGCAGCTTCCCGGCTCATCAGTGAAACCAGCCGGAACGGTCCGGCCTGAATATCAACCTGTGCCATCACAGTGTCCCGCACTACATTGGTGACCAGACCGGCCAAGCGGTTACGAGCCGACTCACCTGAAACAGGCTGCGCGGACGGCGACGCACCGACTGCGCGCTGCTGGGCAAGCGCAGCGAGCGCTGCGCCATCGACCATGCGAGGACCGACGCCGTCAGTTGTCAGGAGCCGCCCAGCGTCGACCCATCTGCGGACAGTGTCGTCGCTGACGCCCAAAAGTTCGGCGGCTTCGGATATTCGAAATTGGGGCACGAGACCAGTTTAGCTATCTATTGGCAAATGATGTTGCCAGCCGAGCTCAAGCGCTAACCTCCAGCGAACGGGGGGAGGACATCGACCCGAGGCGTGAGGCGCGCCGCGTCGTCACGGGTGAGTTCGTCTCCGACCAGAAACGCACACACCTTCAGCATCGGAGCGAGGCGGGACCCATGGGTCGTGACGAGTATCCGCCGCAGGTCTGCGATAGTCGCGTCGGCAGGCACGGCCAGATGCTCACTGGCAGTGCCTACAGCGTCGGCCATCGCAGCGAAGTAACGGATCTCAACCATCGATAGCTCCCATCATGCGTTGCGGGCATACGAATCCAACCGCGCCGATATCGCGTGTCCGACTGGTGTGTGCCACATCGCGGTACGCCACTGCACAGATGCCACTCGATGCCGACCGCAAGTGGGCCCAATCGACCGTGGTTGCCGCCACCGAACTCCTCGGCACTATGCCGTCGGCGGTGAGTCGGGTGCGGTCGGAACATTGACGCGATCGAGACTCCGCCGGCGAGTCTGTTAGAGCGGCGACTGGCCGCGGATATGTTGTCGCCGGTGGATCTGCCGGTTTTTCCGCAACTCCGGGATGGACGGGTATGCGGTACGGGCGGAGTCGGTGACCGTTGTTCACTCTGCGGCTGGCCGGTGTGGTGGCGGCCGGGCAGGCGCCGTTGCCGTGGGGGCGGTGAAAGTGATGACCAGAGCACCGGTTCCTCCGTGCGCCGATTGTGTAGTGCCGGTGGGGTATCCAATGAGGTTGGCGGTGTTATCACAATCGAGAAGAGTTGCAGCGTAGAAGATGTGGCCGCAGATACCAGGAACGCCAGCAGCAGATCTGTCTGCGTGCCCGCGACCATCACGGGCCGTGCCCTGCTAGGAATCGGAGCCCCCAGCGGCGCGGGCAGCCGTGGAACACCTGACGGTGATGTGAATCGATCTGTACGACTCAGTGGTCACGTCAGCCGCCGATCGCGCTCATCGGTCGTGTGGGCTGAATGAAGTTCGGGTCGTTTATGCCATGGCCAGCAGGCTTGGACCACATCGCCGCACGCCAGGCCGCCTCGATTGCGTCGTCGTCGGCTCCGCTGCGCAGCAGCCCTCGCAGGTCGGTCTCCTCGGTGGCGAACAGGCAACTGCGGATCTGTCCGTCGGCGGTCAGCCGAGTGCGGTCACAGGTCGAGCAGAAGGGTTGCGATACCGATGCGATGACGCCGACCTTTCCGGTGCGGCCCGTCGCGGGATCGGTGACGCACCACACCTCGGCTGGAGCCGAACCCCGCGGCACCGGATCCGGCTGCAATGTGAAATAGTGCCTTAGCACTGCTAGCACCCGCTCCGCGGTCACCGCGGCCTCACGACGCCACTGGTGTCCGGCGTCCAGCGGCATCTGCTCGATGATCCGTAGTTGGTAGTCATGTTCCAGGCAGAAGCGTGCCAGCGGTACCGCATCGTCGAGGCCCGTTTCGGGATCGAGTACCGCGTTCACCTTCACCGGTCGCAAACCCGCCGCGCCTGCAGCGGCCAAGCCGGCCAGCACATCGGACAGCCGGTCGCGGCGGGTGATCGCCGCGAAGTGCGTCTTATCGATGCTGTCGAGCGACACGTTGACCCGGTCCAAACCGGCTAGCGCCAAGGTCTCCGCCCGCTCGGCCAACCGCACTCCGTTGGTGGTCAGCGCGATCTGTGGGCGGGGACGGAGCAATGCGGTCGCGGCGATGATCTCCTCGAGATGCTTGGCCAGCAATGGTTCTCCACCGGTGAACCGCACCCTGGTCACACCCATTTGGGTCACGCCGATGCGTACTAGCCGGACAATCTCGTCGGGTTGCAGCAGTTGCCTGGCGGGTAACCACGACACGCCCTCGGCTGGCATGCAGTAGGTACACCGCAGGTTGCAACGGTCGGTCAACGACACTCGCAGATCGGTCGCGACGCGCCCGTAGGTGTCGATCAACGGACCCGTCGACGGGGGTGCGGTTGCTGAGCCCTCGGCTAGGGGCGGCACCACAGGAACACCGAGCTCCGTGGCCGTCATGGCGCTACTCCTCCGAAGTCGTGCCGCAATTCCTCGTGCAGCCGCGGCGGTGTTGCATGACGGTAGCTCGGCAGCTCGTCGTTCATGTTGTAACCCAGCCACCGCCACAACCGAACACCACGAATCCGATCAGCCACAAAAGGAGCAACCAACTGCCGCGCCCTACTCACAGCCGCGGTCAACGACCGATCATCACTGTGCGCCGGGGCGCCCGCACCGGTCGTGGTGTACTTTTCCGTCATTTCTTCTCCATCGTTGCTGCGGTGGGACGGCGTTCACAGTTACGCCGCCGAGACCCCGACGATGGCCTCGGCTCAGTCGCCGCTGACGCCGGACACGGCTTGTTCCCGCCCACTTGCGCACTGCCCGTTTTTCAAAGTGACGGGAACTGCACTGGCAATGGGATTTTGTTGAGTGGAGCCAGAGTGCCCTTGGGATACACGTTCACATCGACATACTGCGGCTTGGTGATGTCCATCGCGTAGTAGTCGTGCACCGAGTCGTCGTCCTTCGACATGTTGCCCCGTTCGTCCTTGGCGCGGCACCGCAGTGTGTACTGACCAGGAGTGACGCCCTTCCAGATGAACGACCAGCCAACCCAGGCCCACTTGCCGAAGGGGGCGTCGAGCTTTGCCGGCGACCAGGTTTTTCCGCCGTCGATGCTGACATCCACTTCCTCGATGCGAAGTCCGCCAGCCCAGGCACGGCCACGTAGCTCGACGGCCGACGTTTCTTCCAGGTGGCGGAACCGGCATAGGAAGTCGGGGATGCCGGGAGGGATCATCATCGCTCGAGTCTGCTGGAAGGTGCAGGGAATGCGGTTAGGGTCGTTGTCATTTTCGGCGTAGCTGTACCACTTCATCTGGCGCTCGGTGAGCCTGGTAGAGGTCGCCTCGATCGAGTCGATCCATTTGACGTTGGTCGCCCCCAACCAGCCGGGAACCAGGAGCCGCAGCGGGAATCCGTGCTGCGGCGGCAGTGGCTGGCCGTTGATCTCATAGCACAGCAAGACATCGTTGTCGCTGTTCATCACGTAGTCGACGGACAGGCTGCGCTGGAAGTACTGCACTTCCGCCCCATCCGGAGGGCCTTGGATGCCCTTGTCGCGCCCGGTGAAGAGGACCTCTACCGCGTCGTCTCGGAGTCCGGCGTCCTCGAGCACCCCGCGCAGGGGCGTACCCGTCCACTCGGCGGTCCCTATCGCGTCGTGATTCCACGGGACGTGTGCCCACAGCCGCCACCGCTGGCTCGCTCGACCGTTGCCGCAGCATTCCATCGTGGCCGGCATGGTGACCTTCGGCCGGCTGCGGATGTTGTCCATATCCAGGGTCAGTTTGTTGTTCACCAGGCCGTCGACCTTGAGTTGATAGGCCTTCTCGTCGATCTCGGGGACGTCGTAGTGAATCAGCAGATAGTGCATCCCGATCGGTGTGATCGGGTAGGTCAGCCCTTCGAGGTGCATTCCGTGACAGCGGCTTTTGCCGACGACCTCCATCACGGTGAAGTTGTCGAGATGGTCGGTGTGCTGATAGTCCTCGTACGGGGGCACGTCGGCGTTCATATCAACGTCCAGAGTGAAGCGCTCGCCGTTCGCGGTCGGATAGGTGGCTCCCGAGGTCATGGTCCCTCCGTATGCTGGTTCGAGTATGTTGTGGCTCGCCCTGATCGGCAAAAGTTGGCGTGCAACTGTGATCGCTCAGCCCGCCAGAGACGGGGACGTTTTCATTATTTCCTCGAACGCCTCCGTATATCTACCCCAACCGGGAAAATTGCACGTAATTGAAATGGCAATTGTATATCGAGCGGACGATATGAAGTCGGCGGCATTTGCGGTTGAATAATGGGGCGCGGTGCCGCAAGTGCGGGAATATCTCTGATATGTGGGCTGTTTTTGTCAAGTGTCAGGTCGATCCTCGACGGTCTTTTGGGCGAGGCAGGGCGATATCGGCGGTAATCCGTTCGCAGACCGTTTGCGTTGCCAACCCCAGCCGTCATATCTGCTCCGCACATCCTGGAAGGTCCGGACCGTCCCACCGCATCATCGGGTCGCCGTAGGCTCGCGTGCTCGTGCCAGCATCGAGGGCATATTTCTCGGCGAGGCGCTCCCCGAGGACACCCTCGAGTTGGTCGCAGATCGACTTGCACTTTTCGGCGACGGGCCAGCACTCCTGCGGGGACCGGCATGTGCTGTTCGTACAGCACCATGCTGGCCAGCCCGATGGCGGCGAACCCGTGGTAGCAGCGGCACAGCCACACCAGAGCGCTGACCGGTCCGCTACGATTTTTCTACGAATTCTGCCCTGAACACCCTAGAGGCCGTGAACGCTTGCCAACGCTCAAAAACCGGCCTACCAGGGCGTTCCCAATCTCATCGCACCCACCCAACGCCACCAACGCGCATCCTGTACGAATGTCACGTGCAGCTCGCCCACAACAGCCATTGTGTCGGTTCGCTGCCTGCGGTGGCCACGTAGGGTGGACGGCTGTGCCCGAGGACACCATGGCCACACCCGAGCCGCAGTCGCCGACGAGCCCCTCACCAGGGCTTCTGTCGGCGCGCGCCGCAGCATGGGACGCCGGGAGCGAGGGGCCGCACGTGCCCTCGGGAACCGGTGCCGGTCCCGCGCGCTCGACGGTCGCCGGATCGGGCGCTGGCGCCGAGACCGCCGAAGGAGGGCGCGGAGCGCTCGGCGGTGCGGGTGATCCGGGTGAGGTGGATCCGGCGAAGCTTCGGCATCACGGAGACGTGGACGCGCGCCCCGGGATGCTGGACTTCGCGGTCAACGTGCAGGGCAGCGGGCCGCCCGGATGGTTGCGCGCGCGGCTGGCGGCGAGGCTGGGGGAGCTGGGGCGCTATCCGGGGCAGGAGCAGGAGGCCGCCGCCCGGTCGGCGGTCGCGGCGCGTCATGGACGCACCCCGCAGGAGGTGCTGCTGCTGGCCGGGGCCGCCGAGGGGTTCGCGATGCTGCCGCGGCTGGCCGCGGGGCTTGCCGCGGTCGTCCATCCTTCGTTCACCGAACCGGAGCTGGCGCTTCGCGAGGCCGGGGTGGCGGTAACCCGGGTGGTGTTGCCCGAGCCGTACGAACTCGATCCCGCGTTGATTCCCGAGGCGGCGGACCTGGTGGTGCTGGGCAATCCGACGAATCCGACGTCGGTGCTGCACCCCGCGCGGACGATTCGCGCGCTGCGGCGGCCCGGGCGCCTCGTCGTGGTCGACGAGGCATTCGCCGACGCCGTGCCCGGCGAGCCCGAATCGCTTGCGGCACAGCCGTTCGAGGACGTGCTGGTGCTGCGCAGCCTCACCAAGACCTGGGCACTGGCCGGACTGCGCTGCGGATACTTCCTCGGACCGCCGGCGCTGCTGGCCCGGCTGGGGCACGGCCGCGCGCACTGGCCGCTGGGCACCCTGCAGCTGGAGGCGATCGCGGCGACGGCGCATCCGGACGCGGTCGCCGAATCACACGCTCGCGCACGGGATATCGCCGCCGACCGGGCCGCGATGATCCCGCGCCTGCGTGCGCTGGGCATCGCGGTGCACGAACCCGCCCGCGCCCCGTTCGTCCTGATCCGCGTCCCGGACGCCGAACTGCTCCGCAAGCGCCTCGCCGAGACCGGCATCGCGGTCCGCCGCGGCGACACCTTCCCCGGATTGGGCCCCGGCCACCTGCGCCTGGCGGTCCGCCCCCCGGCCGAGGTCGACCGGCTCATCGCTGCCCTGCGCGAAGTCGGGCTGTGATCCGGGCGTGGGCCCGAAACCCCTTGCGGCAGTGGGCGAGCAGGCGTGGATGCCGAGACGATATCAGGCAGTCGGGCGGTACGGGACGATGGATGATGAGCGCCCGGCGAGGCCGTGTTGGATGGGCGATGAGTCGGGGATGACCGGAGTCGAGGAGGTATCGCGGTGACGCAGGTGCGGTTGGGAGAGCTGATCGGGGTGCTGGACGGCGCCTATCCGCCGCGGCTGGCCGAGAAGTGGGATTCGGTGGGGCTGGTGTGCGGCGATCCGGGGGAGACGGTGACGCGGGTGCTGTTCGCGGTCGACGCGACGGCCGCGGTCGTGGACGAGGCGATCGACTGGGGCGCACAGGCTTTGGTGGTGCACCATCCGCTGCTGTTGCGCGGGGTCGACACCGTCGCCGCCGATACGCCGAAGGGTGCACTGCTGCACCGGCTCATCCGCAACGGGTGCGCGCTGTTCACCGCGCATACCAACGCGGACTCCGCGGATCCCGGCGTCTCCGATGCCCTCGCGCAGGCGCTGGGGCTGCGCGTCACCGGCCCGCTCGAGTCGAAATCCGCCGCGGCCGTGGATCTCTGGTCCGTCAACGTGCCGCCCGCGGACGCGGACGCGGTGCTGGCGGCCCTGTTCGCGGCCGGGGCGGGCGCTAGCGGCGACTATCGCGAATGCGGCTGGCGGATGCCGGGCGTCGAGCAGTTCCGCCCGCTGCCGGGCGCCGAACCGGCGATCGGGACGATCGGTGCGCTCGAGCGAGTGAGCGAGGAGCGGATCGAGGTCGTGGCGCCGCCGTCGGCCCGGGCCGCGATGCTCGCGGCGTTGCGGTCCGCGCATCCGTTCGAGGAACCGGCTTATCACGTCACCGAGCGGGCGAGCCTGCCGACCGGTCTGGGCCTGGGCCGGGTCGGCGAGCTGCCGGAGCCGGAAACGCTGCGCCGCTTCACCGCTCGCGTGCGCGCCGCGCTGCCCGCCACCGCCTGGGGGGTGCGCGCGGCGGGCGATCCCGACCGGCGGATCGCCTCGGTCGCGGTCTGCGGCGGCGCGGGAGATTCCTTTCTGGGCACCGTATCCCGGCTCGGTGTGGACGCCTACGTGACCGCGGATCTGCGCCACCACCCCGCCGACGAACATCTGCGTGCGGGCGGCCCGGCGCTGATAGACGCGGCCCACTGGGCCACCGAGTACCCGTGGTGCGCTCAGGCCGCGGGTGTGGTGAAGGCGGCGCTGCCGGGGCTCGAGACTCGGGTCAGCGCGTTGCGCACCGACCCCTGGACCGTGGGCGCCGCGGACGACTGAACGGGCGCCCCGGCCCCGGCGTCAGGCTCCGGTCACGATCTGCGGCTCGTGCGTCACCGGGAAATTCATCGAGTTGGCCACGAAGCAGCGCTTGTGCGCCTCGGTGTGCAGCTCGCGGGCCGCGTCAGCGCGCGCGGCGTCGGTGATCGTCACCCGCGGGCGAAGGGTCACCGATCGGAAGCTGACGTTGTCCATCACGCCCGCGGCGGCATCGTGATAGTCGGTGACCACGATGCCGGCCTCGGCGCACAGATGCAGATACCAGAGCATGTGGCATTCGGACAGCGACGCGACCAGCAGCTGTTCCGGATTCCACCGGGACTCGTCGCCGCGGAACTTGGGGTCGGCGGTGCTCGGAATCGGCGGTCGTCCCGGGACCCGGGCCTCATGGTTGCGGGAGTACGAGCGGTAATCGGTGGTCGCGCCGCTCCAGCGGACCTCGACTTCGTAATGATGGACACTCACGGGTCGAGCGTGTCACATGATCGCTTCGGCCTCCGCCGAATTATCTGCTGCCATCCGGGCGAAACGGGTGGCGGGGAGGTGTGTGCGGGTGCACGCGGAGTACCGTGGGACCTTCGGTGTCGGCCCACCCGGGCCCGCGCCGCACCAGTCCACAGTGTCGAGGAGTACATCCCGCGTTGAATGTCGAACCATCGATCCAGGCCAAGCTGCTCGACCTCGCCGCGGTCGACGCCGAAGTGACGCGGATCGAGCATCGCCGCAAGGTGCTGCCCGAGGAGCAGGAGGTGCAGCGGCTCGAGGCCGAACGCATCACCCGCAAGGACGCGGCGGTGAAGGTCGAGATCCAGCTCGACGACCTCGATCGCGATATCCGCAAGCTGGAGAACGAGATCGACGGCGTCAGCAAGCGCGAGCAACGGGACCGGGACATGCTCGAGGGCGGCGCCGTCGGCGCCAAACAGCTCTCCGAGCTGCAGCACGAGCTGGGCAGCCTGGAGCGCCGCCGCGGTGTACTCGAGGACGACCTGCTCGAGGTGATGGAGCGGCGCGAGGCCGCCGTCGCCGACCACGAGCACACCGGCGCCAACCTGACCAAGGCCGAGGAGGATCTCGGCGAGGCGCAGCGCCGCCGCGACGAGGCCCTGGCCGACCTCGACGTGGCCGCACAGCGCTGCGCCGCCGACCGCGAGAAGCTGGTCAGCGCCTTCCCGGACGAACTGCTGTCGGTCTACGACCGCCAGCGCGTCCAGCACGGCGTCGGCGCGGCCCTGCTGCAGGCCCGCCGCTGCGGCGCGTGCCGCATCGAACTGGACCGCGGCGAGATCGCCCGGATCGCCAAGGCCGCACCGGACGAGGTGATCCGCTGCCCCGAGTGCGGCGCGATCATGGTGCGCACCAAGCAATCCGGGCTGTGAGGCGGCCGCGGTGAAGATCGCCGCAACTGTCCCGAGCCGCTCCGATGCGAGAGTCGCTGCCGGGCCGGACCGACGAGACCGATGTGGAGGTGCACCGCGGTGACGACCAACGTGATCATCGAGGCCGACGGCGGTTCGCGGGGTAATCCCGGACCGGCGGGGTACGGCGCGGTGGTGTGGGATGCCGATCACGCGCGGGTGCTGGCCGAGCGCAAAGAATTCCTCGGAGTCGTCACCAACAACGTCGCCGAATACCGCGGGCTGATAGCGGGTTTGGAGGCCGCGAGCGAACTGGGCGCGCGCGTGGTCGAGGTCCGGATGGACTCCAAACTGGTTGTCGAGCAGATGTCGGGCCGCTGGAAGGTCAAGCACGCGGCCATGATTCCGCTCGCTGACCGGGCCCGCCGGCTTGTCGCGGGATTCGACCGGGTCGAGTTCGCGTGGATCCCACGCGCGCAGAACGCACATGCCGATCGGCTCGCCAACGAGGCGATGGACGACGGGTCCGTCGTCGAGGAGGTGCGTGAGGCCGAGGAGACTCCCGGCGCCGCGCTACGCCCGCTCAGCGAGCCCGAGGGGCCGGCCGATGCCGGTGCGGCGCAGGCGAAGCCGGAGCAGCTTGCGAGCCCCGGCTGGACCGGCGCGCAGGGCCGTCCCACCCGGCTGCTGCTGCTGCGGCACGGTCAGACGGAACTATCTGTGCAGCGGCGGTATTCGGGCCGGGGTAATCCGCCGTTGACCGCGCTCGGCCGCGAGCAGGCGGCCAGGGCGGCGAAATACCTTGCGGCCAAGGGAGATATCGCCGCGGTGGTGACCTCGCCGCTGGGGCGCGCGCGGGAGACCGCCGACGCGGTCGCGCAGGCCCTGGACGCCCCGGTGCGGGTGCTGGACCGGCTTATCGAGACGGACTTCGGTGAGTGGGAGGGGCTCACGTTCACCGAAGCGGCACAGCGCGACCCGGAGCTGCACGCGCGCTGGCTCGCCGATCCGTCCGTGCCCGCCCCGGGCGGGGAGAGCTTCGGCGCGGTGCGTGAGCGGATCGAGGCCGTGCGCGCCGATCTGATCGGGCTCTACCCGGGCCGTAACGTCGTCGTGGTCAGTCACGTGACCCCGATCAAGACGCTGCTGCAGCTGGCCCTCGCCGTGGGCCCCTCGCTGCTGTACCGGCTGCATCTGGACCTGGCCTCGCTGTCGATCGCCGAGTTCTACCCCGACGGCGGCGCGTCGGTCCGCCTGGTCAACGACACGTCCTATCTGTAGCGGCACTCAGCGCAGCGCGAGATCCATAATTCAGCGAAGCGAGAGAGCCATCTGGTATTCGCGGTCCGGGGCGTGGACCCGGGTCTCGCGGTAGTGGCCGGTGGGCACGAAACCCAGCCTCCGGTACAGCTTTTCGGCCGGAGTATTACCCTCCACCACCCACAGCCGCAGCTCGGCGTGCCCGCCCGCGCGCGCCCAACTGGTGACCGCCTCGATCAGCAGGTCCGAGGTGCCGGTGCCGCGGGCCTCGGCCGCGACGAACATCGACACCATGACCGCTACCTCGCCCTCGGAAGTCCCTGCGACGCACCCGATCACGCCCGCGTCGGATTCGGCGACGAACATGGTGCGCCGGGCGGCCCAGTCGCGCCAGTGCTGCTCGTCCCAATCCTGCGCCTCCTCGAGCAGGGTGGCGAATGTTCCGGGCGGAGAGCCGGCCAGCGCCGCCAGCCGCGCGGTCCGCACGGTCTCCCAGTCCTGCGTCCCGACCTGTCGCACGATCATGGTCCGATAGTGCCCCCGGGACAGGGCACGGGGCAATGGAATTGCGGATCAGGGGCGCAGCACCGAGACCAGGAAATCGGTCTGGTCGTAGACGGCCTTCTCGAACCAGTCGTCGAAGTAGATGTCGAAATGCCCGATCTCATACCGCTTGACGATCGCGTGCTTGGTGCGCTGCGCGGCCTTGAGCGAGGTGCGGATCGGTGCCACCGAATCCTCGTCGCATAGCGAGTACAGCACCGGTACCTTGATGCCCTTGGTGCGCCGCCACGGCGAGTCGAACAGCACCCGCAATCCGATGCGGGCGGCGACCTTCGGCTGATACGTCGCACTCTCCTCGGCCAGGCGGCCGAACCCCTCCGGCACGTCCGAGGCGCCCATCAGCGCCGCGGATCGCTTGCGCCCGGCCAGTCGCGCCTTGATCGGCCTGCGGAAGATCGGGCCGAGCAGTTGATCGAGCAGCGCGATGGTGCCCACGCGCAGGGTGCCGATCGGCCCCCTGGCCGTCATCGAGGCCCAGCCACTGGTGAACGGGCACTGGGCGACCACCGCGGCGAGGTAGTCGTCCTCGTGCGCGATCGACAGCACGTGGCCGCCGCCGAACGAGGTGCCCCACAGGGCGATTCGGGTAGCGTCGAACCCCTTGACGGTGCGCGCGTACTTGATCGCCGAGCGCCAGTCCTCGCGCTGGCGGCGGATGCTGATCAGCTGGCGCGGGTTACCCTCGCTGTCCCCGAAATGGCGATAGTCGAAGACCAGCGCGCCCATTCCGGCCGCCACGAATCGTCGTGCATAGCGGTCCAGACCCATCTCCCGGTTGGCCCCCAGGCCGTGCGCCATGATCACCAGGGGTCGAGGTTTCGGCGGGCCGTCCGGCCGATAGAGCCACGCTGCACATTGCTCGCTTCCCGACGGGAACCCCACCTCGACACGCTCCATGGCGGAATACGGTACTTGCTCCGGAACCGACGTGCTGCGCTGGATCCCCGGTCGCGGGCCTGAAACGGGCCGGGGCGGGCATCGGAATCGCCACGCGCGGGTCCGATGCGGCATAATTCCCGCAGACGAGTCGGTCGGGCGACCGCGGCGACGGGAACGGGCACGCATGTGCCGCCGCCCGGTGCCGAGGAAAGTCCGGACTTCACAGAGCAGGGCGGTTGTTAACGGCAACCCGGGGTGACCCGCGGGACAGTGCCACAGAAAACAAACCGCCGATGCGCAAGCATCGGTAAGGGTGAAACGGTGCGGTAAGAGCGCACCAGCGCCCCGGGTGACCGGGGCGGCTAGGTAAACCCCGCCCGGAGCAAGGTCGAAGGCCGCATTCTCGCGAGTGCGGCTGCGCGGGTGTTCGAGGGCTGCTCGCCCGAGCCCGCGGGTGGACCGCTCGAGGTGCCCGGCGACGGTGCACCCAGATGGATGGTCGCCCCCCGGCGCAGGCCGGGGACAGGATCCGGCTTACAGACCGACTCGTCTCAAGTCCCCATGCCGGTGAGCGCATTCAGTGCCATCATCGATGTAGGGCCCGGTTTCTTTGGTGTGCCGGGCAACTCGCGTGGCGGTGCGATATGGACATCTTGGGCATCATCGGCACGGTGGTGGCGATCGGCGCCGTGTTCGGAGCGATCGGGGCCGGGGCCGGTTTCCGGATCGTGGAACAGTACGAGCGGGGGCTGGTGTTCCGGTTCGGGCGCGTGCGGGACGTGCGCGATCCCGGCCTGCGGATGCTGATCCCGTTCGTGGACCGGATGCGCAAGGTGCCGATGCGGATCGTCACCATGCCGGTGCCCGGGCAGGAGGGCATCACCCACGACAACGTGACAGTGCGGGTGGATGCGGTCGTGTACTTCCGGGTGATCGATCCGGTGCAGGCCGTGGTGGAGGTGCAGGACTATCTGTTCGCCATCGGTCAGGTGGCGCAGACCTCGCTGCGCAACATCATCGGCAAGAGCGATCTGGACGACCTGCTGTCCAACCGCGAGCACCTGAACCAGAGCCTGGAGCTGATGATCGACAGCCCGGCGCTGTCCTGGGGCGTGCACATCGACCGGGTGGAGATCAAGGATGTGGCGCTGCCGGAGTCGATGAAGCGCTCGATGTCGCGGCAGGCCGAGGCCGAGCGCGAGCGCCGGGCCCGCGTCATCACCGCCGAGGGCGAGCTGCAGGCCTCGCAGAAGCTGGCCGACGCGGGTGCGACGATGGCGGCCGCACCGGCCGCGCTGCAGCTGCGCCTGCTGCAGACGGTGGTCGAGGTGGCGGCGGAAAAGAATTCGACGCTGGTGCTGCCGTTCCCCGTGGAGCTGTTGCGATTTCTGGAGCGGTCCACTCCGGGGGCGAACAACGCGGGGCAGGATGGTGCCGACGCGGCCGGCACCGACGGGACGACATATGGGCCTGGGGCGGTCGGCGCCGAGGACACGACGGTCAGTATCTGGGCGGCCGACCATGAAGAGGCAACGGACAATGTCGGGGCGGCCGCCGGCGACGAGACCGTCGTTCACGGCCAGGCACCCGGCAGTGTCGAAGACGCCGACAGCGCCGAAGGCGTCGGCAGGGACTGAAACGCGAAAAACGGCGGCCCCTGAAAATGGGGACCGCCGTTGTGTCGGTGCGGAAAAACCGTGCTGTCGGTTAGCCCGCGGGGGCGATCACCAGGATCTGGGCCCAGTGCGTGGCCTGTTCGGGTCCCAGAATAGGCAGCAGGTAGTCGTAGACGATGGACGACATTCGGTGCGAAACTCCCTCAGGTGTTGTTGATGCGTGCGGGTTCAGCGAGGCGGGTCGACCGTCCCCGGTGAACTTCCGGCCACATTAACAGCGGCCCGGCCGTGGCGCAGAAACTGCTGAATACGCATCCGCGTCGTCCCACTTCGGGGCGCGCCGCGGACCCACCGGACCGGACGCGACCGGAGGCGGAAGTTATGCTGACCCGCTCTGAATCATGTCGATCGGCGCGCTGGGTCACCGTCGCGCCACGCCGATGATGACAACGGGCACGCCATGGCGCGCCGCCCGATCGCCGCAATCCCGGCGGCCGCGGTCGATCCGGCGGTCCGATCCGCACGGGCACACGAAAACGCAGGCACCGCATGCCTCGCCGGATTCCGGAGTCTCCAATGCGCCATTCGCCGTGACCGGAATCCGGCCAATTCGGCCGACATCCGATTGTTATCGGCGTGTCGCGCGCGGCGATTCGCGTCGAAGTGGCCGGAACAGTGATTGCCGTCATAAGGTATTGCGCGTTGGATGACTTCGCCGTCGGGGGTGGCGGCTGAGGTCTATGGGTGTCAACGAATGTCGGAAAGCAGGTTCTGTCTATATGCGAGCAGTTCGCAAGTTGGCCGCCGGTGCGCTGATCGCCGGTGCCGCTTCGGTTTTGGCTGTGCTGGGGGCCGGCTCGGCCTCCGCGGTCGCGGTCACGCCGCTGGACGGCGGGGTCCGGATCGATCTCAGCCCGGGTGACACCCAATGGGTGCACCAGACCCACATCGGTCAGACCATCGGGGTGATCCCGCACCCGTCCGCGGCGTCGTTCGGGCAGGCGCTCGATTCGGCGGCGGATCTGTCGTCGCACTACCCGGACGGACGTGTCGTGTTCACCGTCTTCGGGCCGTTCGATCAGCTGAGCGGCACCATGCTGGCGCTGCAGTAGTTCGCGCCCGCGCCCGGAACCGCTGCGCGGGCGGTGGTTCCCGTGCGGCGCGAACCGAATCAAGCCGACTCCGGACCGGGTCCGAGGTCGGCCTTTTTCGTGCCCCGCTCAGCCGCGCAGCGCCGCGGTCAGCGCGAGAACCATTGCCGGACGCGGTCGAACCCGGATTTTCCGCCGCGCCGCACGCGAGGGTCCCGGGTCAACCAGTCGGGCAGCGGTTCTCGCGCGGCGAGCCAGCCGGGCGGAATCCCGGCCGTGCCGGTGTAGGTGGCGACGATCCCGCCGGTGATGGCGCCGGTGGTGTCGATGTCACCGTCCGCGGCAAGGCAGGTCGCGATCGCGGCGGGATAGTCGTGCAGGTGGGTGGCCGCCACCCAGAGCGTGAGGGGCACCGTGTTCTGGGCGGTCACCATGCTGCCGTTGCCGAGCTCGCTCACCACCCGGTCCAGGGGCGCACCGAGCAGCGTGCGGGCGTGGCGGATCAGCCCGGTCGTCTCGCCGCCGTCGAGGTGTTCCAGGACGGCGGTGAGGAATTCGGCCGGTCCGGGCCGGGTGTCGCGCAGCCGGGCCTGCGCGGCGATCGCCGCCGCGACGGCGACCGCGGCCGCGCCGAGGACGCCCTCGGAATGCATGTGTGTCACCTGTGCGGACAGGATCGCTTCGGCCGCGGCCCTTTCCGGCTTTCCGGCGAAGTAGGCGCCGAGCGGGGCGACCCGCATGGCCCCGCCGTTACCGCAGGAGCCGCGGTGATCGAAGGCGGCGGCGGACAGCTTGCGCCACGGATGGCCGAGGCGAACCTTGCGCAGCAGGTGCTGCGCCCCCCACCCGTAGCTACGGGCCGGATCGAACCGTTTCGCGAACGACATCGCGAGCCGGTCCTGGTCGATCGCGCGGTGACCGGCGAGTTCGGCGACCACCGAGCAGGCCATTTCGGTGTCGTCGGTCCATTCCCACGGGCCGGGTGGAACCTCGCCCGCCAGCAGTTCCGGAATGGATCGGCGCATGACCGGGAATTGCTGGCCCACCGCATCCCCCACCGACAGTCCCTCGAGAGAATCGAGCATCAAGTCGACATACATTGCGTCCGATGATAACCGGGCCCGCCGGGCGGTCGGGATGTGCCGGGCGGCTCAGAGGGAGTCGTAGCGCAGGCGGATGAATTCCGTAGCCGGAGCGTATTGTTCGAGGGCCTTGCGGGCGGCGTCGGCCTCGGACTGGTAGATGCGGTCGAAGGGGGAGGTGTCGGCGGTGCGGGTGCGGGCGGCGGTGGTGCGGATGGTCTCCATCGCCTCGATGGCGTCGCGATGATCGCCCAGTACCGTCTGCAGGTTCTTGGCGCGCTCGGCCAGTTCGGTCGCCGGATCGCCCAGCACTCGCGCGGCGGCCTCGGCGCTGTAGCGTAATCGCTTGGCGGACTTTCGAATATCGTGCAGGTGCTCGATCCGCTGAGCCGCGGTGACCGCGGGGTTCGCACGCAGCGCGACCTCGTCGCCGACCAGGCCGCTCAGTTCGCGGAAGTCGTTGCGCAGCACCGAACCGAAGGCTCGGGTGGCCTCCGCCTCGGCGCGCCGCCGGCGCAGTGGGGGGCGGCGGCGCAGCTCCCGCAGCGTCTCGACCAGTTGCGCGTAACGGGGGGCGTCGAGCTCGCGCAGCAGCACCCGGTGCGCGGCCGAATAATGGACGCGCTCGGTGCGCACCAGCCGCCGGATCGTGCGGCGCTGCGCGGCGGCACCTTCGGCGTCGGGCACGTCCGCGAGCAGTGCCTCGAAGCGGTCGGCGCGCACCTCCGCATCGCGTGCCGTTCCGAGAAGTGCTGCGAGCCAGCGTAATTCGTCGCGAATCTCGCCCACCGGCCCCGGCTCGAGCAGGCGGCGATAGGAGCGCAGCAGGCTGCGCAGCCGCCGGGTCGCCACGCGCATGGCGTGCACGGAATCGGGGCGATCCTCGCGCACCTCGGGCTCGGCCCGCAGCAGCCGGTCCACATCGTCGCCCAGGGCGTCGATGAGCGCCGAACCGGCTGCCGCGACCATCAGATGTCCCGGAACTTGTCGGTTGCCTCGATCAGATGATGGGCGATGCCCGGTTCGCTGGCGGAATGTCCGGCATCGGGCACGATGTGCAGCTGCGATTCGGGCCACGCCCGGTGCAGATCCCAGGCGCTCACGGCCGGGCAGACGATGTCGTGCCGGCCCTGCACGATGACGCCGGGAATGTGCGCGATGCGGTCGATATCGCGCAGCAGCTGGCCGTCGTCCAGGAAACCGCCGTGCACGAAGTAGTGGTTCTCGATCTGGGCGAAGGCCAGCGCGAAACGCGCCTGGCCCATCTCCGCGACGCGATCGGGCTGGGGGAGCAGTGCGCTGGTTGCGGCCTCCCACGTGGACCACGCCATGGCGGCCGCCGTGGCGACCTGCTCATCGGGGGAATGCAGCAGCCGGTGATAGACGCTGACGAGATCTCCTCGGCGCTCGGCCTCCGGCACCGGCGCCAGGAATTTCTCCCATTCGTCAGGGTATACATATCCGGCGGCGCCGTTGTAGTACCAGTCGATCTCCTTGCGGCGCAACAGGAATATCCCGCGCAGCACCAGCTCGGTGACGCGGCCGGGGTGGGTCTGCGCATAGGCCAGCGCCAGCGTGGAACCCCACGAGCCGCCGAACACCTGCCAGCGCTCGATGCCCAGATGCGTTCGGAGCCTTTCGATATCGGCGACCAGATGCCAGGTGGTGTTGACCTCCAGGCTCGCTCCGTCGGCGATGTGCGGGGTGGAGCGCCCGCAGCCGCGCTGATCGAACAGCACGATCCGGTACGCCTTCGGATCGAAGAACTGCCGGTGGAACGGCGATGTCGCGCCGCCCGGGCCGCCGTGCAGGAAGACCACGGGCTTGCCGTCCGGGTTGCCGCTCTCCTCCCAGTACAGCTGCTGGCCGTCCCCGACATCGAGCATGCCGTGGCGGTTCACTTCCAGGGGCGGATACAGGGTGCGCATCAGAACAGGATGCCCGAGGCCAGATCCGGCAGATTCAGTGCCTGGATCGCCTGCGTGCGGATATCGGGACAATTCTTGATGGTGATGCGGTCGACCATCGCCTTGTCGGTCAGCACCCGGGCGCTCATGGCCAGCCCGCCGTTGCCCAGCGCCCACTGGTGCACGGTGATGTTCAGCGCGGTGCCGCCCAGCGTCGGCCCCTGCACCCGCCAGTCCGACAGTTGCGGTTTGATCTGGTCGCACAGTTGCTGGGCGACCGTATCGGACGGGTCGGGGATGACCTGGCCCTTGGTGGGCGCCGCGGCGGCCGTCGTGGTGGCCGTGCTCGACAGCGATCCACCGGATCCCGCGGGCGAGCCACCGCTCCCGCACCCGGCGATCAGCGCGACGGCCACCGCGACCCCCGTCACCCCCATCGCCCCGCGAGTCGCCCGTCGGCTCCGCTTCGTTTTCGCCTGGGCCAGTACCATCTGTTCCCTTTGCTCGAATCCTGATCCGTTGGCACCGAGTTTGCCACCGTTCGCGAGTACCGCACCACCTCCGGCGGTGACGGGGGCGCTCACCTCCTCAGGCGGACAATCCCGTCCACTGGGTGGCGGTGTATGGGCGATCGCCGTGGTTGCCGTCCCAGGCGCTGATGATCAGCGTCAGATTCGACGGATCGGGGCTGCCGGGGTGGATGTAGCCGCCGTAGAGGTTCTTCAGCACCGGCCGGAACCACCGCGAGAACACCAGGTCCCGGTTGCCCACCACCTGGGTCTTCGGATCGGTCCAGATCCGGTCCGGGCGCGGGGCGGTGCGGGTGCGAATGCTGTAGTCGGTGACGTCGAAATAGCTCATGACGTAGGTGCCGCCGATGTTCTTGACCGAGAATTCACCGATGCTGTTGCCCGGCGTGAACAGCGGTGTCGCGCCGGCCTGTGCGGCGGGCAGCCATTGCCAGGAGCCCTCATGGAATGCCCAGTTCTCGCGCGCGGCAAAGTTTCCGGCGAAGAAGTCCGCGGGCTGATACCGGAACAGCTGGATGAGCCCCTTGTCGCCGGTGTAGTTGTGGCTCCCGTTCCAGGCCTTGCTGAAGATGTAGAGATAGCCGTCGGGATCCACGCCGGCGAAGGTCCACATCAATTCGAGGCTGCCGTTGCTGCCCTGCGCGTCGCCCGGCCAGTGCTGGTCGAAATCCTTCCAGGTCACGCCGCCGTCCTCGGAGTACGCGACACCGCCCATCAGCGATCCGTCGTTCGCGCTGCCCGGTGGTACCCAGGCGTTGACCGACGTGTACTGGATGAAGATCCGGGTGCTGCCGTTCTGGCTCAGCGTGATCGCGTCGTTGGGGATCCGGCTGACCTCGGTGCCGAATCCGTTGTCGGCGTTGTGCTTGTAGTTGAACACCTGCGCGACCTTGGGGCTCGGCTGGGACGCGGTGAAGGCGATCGGGGTCCGTCCGGAGGCGTCGAAGGTGCTCTGGTACAGCACGACCGGGCTCCCGATATACGGATCGGTCGCCTCCTGGCCGGTGAAGCTGTCACCGAAGACGTAGCCCCACGTACCGTCGGGGCGCTGGTAGGGGATGCCGAGATCCGCTGAGCCGAGGCCGAAGCCGGCTGCCGAATCGCCGGTGTTGTCGCACAGATAGGTACCGCTTTGAGCCATGGGTGTCCTTCATCGGGTGGTGCGGTCGGGGAGCCCGCCGGCCGCGCACCGCTGTGAAAGCCGGTGCGGTAGCCCGACATTCCCCCGTGATCACGACGAGGAACCCTACCCGTCCGCGACGTCGCGGTCAGCCCAATAGCCGACCGCGCGCCGCGCCAACGGATTCAAGCGTGGAATCAGAAGCTGTGCTCCGGGGCGGGGAACACCCCGCGCCGCACCTCATCGGCGTAGTTCGCCGCGGCACTGCGCAACTGATCGCCCAGCTGCGCGAAATGCTTGACGAACTTGGCGGTCTTGCCGCTGGTGTAGGCGGCCATGTCCTGCCAGACCAGCACCTGCGCATCGCAATCCGCGCCGGCGCCGATGCCGACGGTGGGGATGGTGAGCTTGCGGGTGACCTGCCCGGCCAGCTCCGCGGGCACCATCTCCATCACGACCGAGAACGCCCCGGCCTCCTGCACCGCGATCGCGTCGGCGATCAGCTGATCGGCGCCGTCGCCGCGGCCCTGCACCCGGAATCCGCCGAGGGTGTTGACGCTCTGCGGGGTGAACCCGACATGCGCCATCACCGGGATGCCCGCCGCGACGAGCGTGGCGATGGTGTCGGAGACTCGTTCGCCGCCTTCGAGTTTCACCGCGTGTGCGCCGCCCTCCTTCATGAAGCGGATGGCACTGGCCAGGGCCTGCTGCGGGGAGCCCTCGTAGCTGCCGAACGGCAGGTCGGCGACCACCAGCGCATGCGGTGCGCCGCGTACGACCCCGCGCACCAGCGGAATCAGCTCGTCGACGGTGATCGGCACGGTGGTGTCGTATCCGTAGACGACGTTGGCGGCCGAATCGCCGACCAACAGGACAGGGATTTCGGCCTCTTCGAACAGTTTCGCCGTGGAGTAGTCGTAGGCGGTGAGCATCGCCCATTTCTCTCCCGCGGCCTTCATCTGCTGCAGGTGCTGCACTCGCGTCTTTCGCCGGGAAGTGCGCGTCGTAGCACCGTAAGCAGGGGTTTCCGCATCGGATGTGGACATCGATGTCCCTTTCGTCGTTTCCTCGAGGCCCATCCGGGTCCCCGGGTTGATATGACGTGTTCAGCATGCCACCGGCCCGGTACCGGAGTGAACGCCCCGAGACCATGGACTTCATCACACGCGCCGGGATGCGAGGATCTTTCGCATGCCGTGTCCCTGCGTACCCCCGCCCCACCGCCCCGGTCTGTTGCGATCCGGTCGGGTCGCTGTCGTCGTGGCCCTCATGTGTGTGGCCGCCGCCTGCTCCACGACGTCCAAGGAACAGTCCGCGACGTCCACGCCGAACACCGCCGCGCTGGACAAGTTCTACAAGCAGACCCCGCAGTGGGGTACGTGCGACGGCTTCGGCGCTGCGGACAACAAGCTGCCGGTGAACGCGCAGTGCACGCACATCACCGTGCCGATCGACTACGCGAAGCCCGACGGCCCGACCGCCCGGATCGCGGTGTCCCGGCTGAAGGCGACCGGCCAGAAGATCGGCTCGCTGCTGTTCAACCCCGGCGGCCCGGGGCAGTCCGGCGTCTGGATGGTCCAGCAGGGCCAGGACACCCAGCTCGCGCAGCGGTTCGACCGCATCGGGTTCGATCCGCGCGGCACCGGCAGCTCCACCCCGCTGATCAAGTGCCTGACCGCCAAGGAATGGGACGCCGAGCGCGCCGAGCCGTCCAAATCCAACGACGCCGCCGGCATCGCCGCACAGGAGAACGAGGACAAGCAGTTCGCCGGTCACTGCACCGACCGCACCGGTAACGACTTCCTGGCCCACGTCGGCACCCGCGAGGTGGTGCAGGACATGGACGTCATCCGGGGGGTGCTGGGCGATGCGAAGATGAACTACGTCGGCTACTCCTACGGCACCCGCCTGGGCTACACGTACGCGGAGAAGTTCCCGGACAAGGTCCGCGCGATGGTGCTGGACGGCGCGGTGGATCCCGACCAGCAGCCCACGCAGGAGTCCGTCGAGCAGGCCGCGGGCTTCCAGAAGGCCTTCGACATGTACTCCAAGGACTGCGCCACCAAGCCGGACTGCCCGCTGGGCTCGGATCCGGCGCAGGCGACCGCGCTGTTCCAGAAACTGGTCGACCCGCTGTGGGGTCGCCCGGTGCCCACCAGGGACGGCCGCGGGCTGACCTACGGTGACGCGATCACCGGCGTGCAGAACACGTTGTACGCCAGCGACAACTGGGACGTGCTGTCCAAGGGCCTGACCGAGTTGCAGCACGGCACCGGCAACATCCTGCTGGAGCTGGCCGACCTGTACGACGGCCGCACCAAGAACGGCACCTACGACAACTCCCAGGACTCGTTCCTGGCCATCCACTGCGTCGACGATCCGGCGATCAAGGACCGCGCGGTGGCCGCCCAGCAGGACGCCGCCTACCGCAAGGCCGCGCCGTTCCTGGACGATGGCCACGGGACCAACGCCGCGCCGCTGGACACCTGCGCGTTCTGGCCGGTGCCCAGTACAGAGAACCCGCACAAGCTCTCGATTCCGGGCCTGGCCAAGACGGTCGTCATCTCGACCACCAACGATCCGGCGACGCCGTATCAGGCGGGTGTGGACCTGGCCCAGCAGCTGGGTGCGGACCTGATCACCAACCGCGGCACCCGGCACACCGTGTTCCTGTCCGGCGGCGTGCAGTGCGTCGACGACGCGGTCATGAGCTACCTGATCGACCTGAAGGAACCGGCGAAGGGGCTCACCTGCGGATAGCGGTTGGGGCACCGCACGATATCTCTAGCGCGTCGGGAGCCGGGATGTAACACGGATTTAACGAGCCATGCTTACGCTCGCGCGTATGGATCGCCAGAAGGAATTCGTGCTACGCACGCTGGAGGAGCGGGACATCCGTTTCGTGCGACTCTGGTTCACCGATGTGCTGGGGTATCTGAAGTCGGTGGCGATCGCTCCGGCGGAGCTGGAGGGCGCCTTCGAGGAGGGCATCGGCTTCGACGGTTCGGCCATCGAGGGCTTCGCCCGGGTCTCGGAGGCCGACATGGTCGCCAAGCCGGACCCGTCGACGTTCCAGGTGCTGCCGTGGTCGACCAGCAAGGGCCATCAGCACTCGGCGCGCATGTTCTGCGATATCGCGATGCCGGACGGCTCGCCGTCGTGGGCCGATCCGCGCCACGTGCTGCGCCGCCAGCTGAACAAGGCCGGTGATCTCGGCTTCAGTTGCTACGTGCATCCGGAGATCGAGTTCTTCCTGCTGCAGGACACCCCGCAGGACGGCAGGCCGCCGATTCCGGCCGATACCGGTGGCTTCTTCGATCAGGTCGTGCACGAGTCGGCACCGAACTTCCGCCGCCATGCCATCGATTCGCTCGAATCCATGGGTATCTCGGTGGAATTCAGCCATCACGAGGGTGCGCCGGGCCAGCAGGAGATCGATCTGCGCTACGCCGACGCGCTGTCCATGGCCGACAACGTGATGACCTTCCGCTACCTCATCAAGGAGGTGGCGATCGACGAGGGCGTGCGCGCGACGTTCATGCCCAAGCCGTTCCCCGAATACCCGGGCTCGGCGATGCACACGCACATGAGCCTGTTCGAGGGGGAGGCCAACGCCTTCGCCGATCCGGACGATCCGAACAACCTGTCCGAGACCGCGCGGGCATTCATCGCGGGCATTCTCGAGCACGCCCCGGAGATCAGCGCGGTCACCAACCAGTGGGTGAACTCCTACAAGCGCCTGGTGCACGGCGGCGAGGCGCCCACGGCGGCGTCCTGGGGCCGGTCGAATCGCTCTGCGCTGGTTCGGGTTCCGATGTACACCCCGAACAAGTCCTCCTCCCGCCGGGTGGAGATCCGCAGCCCCGATTCGGCCTGCAACCCGTACCTGACCTTCGCGGTGCTGCTGGCCGCGGGCCTGCGCGGTATCGAGAAGGGGTACACGCTGCCGCCGGAGGCGGAGGACGACGTGTGGTCGCTGACCCCCGCCGAGCGCCGCGCGATGGGCTTCAAGGAGCTCCCGGCCAGCCTGGACGACGCGCTCAAGGCGATGGAGCGCTCGGAGTTGGTCGCGGAGACCCTCGGGGAGCACGTGTTCGACTTCTTCCTGCGCAACAAGCGCCTGGAATGGGCGGGCTACCGCGCGCAGGTGACGCCGTGGGAGCTCAAGGAGTACCTGGGCCTGTAGCCACGCCTGCGGCACCGCTGCGCCACGAACCGGGAACAATCTCTCGGGACGGGGGTATGTGGTGCCGTGGGCGCGGTCCGACCGTGTAATTTTGGCTGCATGGTACGGCCACCGACAGCCCGTTCCGTGGTGCCCGGTGTGGGTCGGCTCGGACTGCTCGAGCCGACCGCAGCCGAGTCATTGCGAGAGTTGGCGTGGGACAACATCGACAGCGTTCCCCTGCTGTGGGCGCTGTCCCGATCGCCCGACGCGGATCTGGCGCTGCTGACCCTGGTCCGGCTGCGTGAGCAGCTCGGAACGCGGTGGGCGGCACTGGATTCGGCGCTGCGCACCGACACTTCGCTGCGGGGCCGGCTCTTCGCGCTCCTCGGCTCCTCCAGCGCGTTCGCCGATCATCTGGTGGCCGATTCCGACGGTTGGCAGCTGCTACGGCGTCCGGCGCTGCCCACGCGCGAGGAGCTGATCGCCGATCTGCTCGACGCGGTGCACGCCACCCCCGAGACCGGCGAGCATGCCGGGCCCATGCTGTACCGGGCCGGGATCTCCGGGCCCGAGGCGGTCGCGCTGCTGCGCAAGCGGTATCGCGATCAGCTGATGCTGCTGGCGGCGATCGATCTGGCCGCGACCGTGGAGAACGAGCCGGTGCTGCCGTATCAGACGGTCGGCTGGCAGCTGACCGATCTGGCCGATGCCGCGCTGACCGCCGCGCTGGCTGTCGCCGTGGCGCGGATCTGCGGGGACCAGCCCGTTTCGGTGCGCCTCGCGGTGGTGGCGATGGGCAAATGCGGTGCGCGCGAACTCAATTACGTCTCCGATGTGGACGTGGTGTTCGTCGCCGAACCGGCCGACACCACCGCCACCCGGCTGGCCGCGGAGATGATGTCGGTGGCCTCGAGCGCCTTCTTCGAGGTCGACGCAGCGTTGCGGCCCGAGGGCAAGGCCGGTGCGCTGGTGCGTACGCTGGAATCCCATGTGACGTACTACAAACGGTGGGCGCGCACCTGGGAGTTCCAGGCGCTGTTGAAGAATCGGCCCGCCACCGGCGATCTCGAACTGGGCGAGGAGTACCGCCAGGCGTTGATGCCGATGGTCTGGAATGCCTCGGAGCGGCCCGATTTCGTCGCCGACGTGCAGGCGATGCGCCGGCGTGTGGAGGATCTCGTGCCCGCCGATCTGCGTGAGCGCGAGCTCAAGCTCGGGCACGGCAGCCTGCGCGATGTCGAATTCGCCGTGCAGCTACTGCAATTGGTGCACGGCAAGGCCGACGAGTCGTTGCACGTGCAGGGCACGGTGGAGGCGCTCACGGCGCTGGCCGACCGCGGTTACGTGGGTCGCGACGATTCGGCCAATCTCACCGCCTCCTACGAGTTCCTGCGCCTGCTCGAGCACCGGCTGCAGCTGCAGCGGCTCAAGCGCACCCACACCCTGCCCGCCGCCGACGACGAGGAGGGGATGCGCTGGCTCGCCCGGGCCGCGCACATGCGCCCCGACGGCCGGCAGGACGCGGTGGGCGTGCTGCAGAGCGAGATCAAGCGCAACGCGATGCGGGTGCGCCGCCTGCACGCCAAGCTGTTCTACCGCCCGCTGCTCGATTCGGTGGCCCGCCTGGATGCCGACGCGCTGCGGCTGAGCCCCGCCGCGGCCGTGCGTCAGCTCGCGGCCCTGGGCTACGCGGCCCCGGAGAACGCGCTGGGTCACCTCAAGGCGCTGACCGGCGAGGTGGGCCGCAAGGGCCGCATCCAGGCGCTGCTGCTGCCCACGTTGCTCGAATGGCTCGGCGAGACACCGAATCCCGATCAGGGACTGCTGGCCTATCGCCGGGTGTCCGAGGGCCTGGACGATCAGACGTGGTTCCTACGCGAGCTGCGCGACGAGGGCGCGATCGCGCAGCGGTTGATGATCGTGCTGGGCTCCTCGGCCTATTTGCCGGATCTGCTGATCAATGCGCCCGAGACGATCCGCATGTTCGCCGACGGCCCCGGTGGTCCGCTGCTGCTGAGCCCGAAGGCCGACGATGTGCGCGGGGGCATCATGTCCGGCGCCCGGCGGTACGACGATCCGCGCCGCGCGGTCGCCACGGCCCGGTCGCTGCGCCGCCACGAGCTGGCCCGGGTCGCCTCGGCCGACGTGCTGGGCATGCTCGAGGTGCCGCAGGTGTGCTCGGCGCTGTCCTCGGTGTGGGTGGCGGTGCTCGAGGCCTCGCTGCAGGCGGTGGTCCGGGCCAGCGAGGCGGAGCTGGGCCGGCGCGCGCCCGCGGATATCGCGGTGATCGGGATGGGCCGTCTCGGCGGTCTGGAGCTCGGGTACGGGTCGGATGCGGATGTGCTGTTCGTCTGCGATCCGCGGGCTGGTGAGGACGAGACGGTCGCGGTGAAGTGGTCCATCGGCATCGCCGAACAGGTACAGCGTCTGCTGGGTGCGCCGAGTACCGATCCGCCGTTGCAGGTCGACGCGGGGTTGCGCCCGGAGGGTCGCAACGGAGCCCTGGTGCGAACGCTCGCGGCCTACGACGCGTACTACCGCCAGTGGGCGCAGCCCTGGGAGGTGCAGGCACTGCTGCGCGCCCATCAGGTCGCCGGCGCCCAGGACCTTGGCGTCCGATTCCTCCACCTGATCGACAAGGTCCGCTATCCCGCGGGCGGCGTCTCGGCCGACTCGGTGCGCGAGATCCGCCGCATCAAGGCCCGGGTCGACTCCGAGCGCCTGCCGCGGGGCGCCAACCCGGCCACCCACACCAAGCTCGGCCGCGGCGGCCTCGCCGACATCGAGTGGACGGTCCAGCTGATGCAGCTGCGCTACGCCCACGAGGTCCAGTCCCTGCACAACACCTCCACCCTGCAGTCCCTGGAGGCAATAGAGCAGGCCGACCTCCTCGATCCCGAAGACGTAGATCTCCTCCGCACCGCCTGGCTGACCGCGACCAAGGCCCGCAACGCCCTGGTGCTGGTGCGCGGCAAACCCGCCGACCAACTCCCCGGCCCGGGCCGCCTACTATCCGCCGTAGCCCGCGTAGCCGGCTGGCCCAACGACGACGGCAGCGAATTCCTCGACCACTACATGCGCGTGACGCGACGGGCGAAGACGGTGGTGGAGCGCGTGTTCGGCGGGGATTGAGAATCGCCGCGCGTGGGAGAAATGCGGTGCGCGCGTGGCACGCGGGACGCCTGAGCGCCGTACCGGCCGTGCCGTGGGGTGCACTCGATCCGACCGAGGTTTACGCTCCGCTGGTTGCGGCCGCGCGGTTGCGGAGTTTCCGCCGCGCGAGCAGGACACCGTCTCCGCCGCGCAGGAACGGATGGGCGAGTGAGTTCGTTGACCTGAGGGCCCGGTGTGCCCGGTCGACGGTTACGCCCCGGCCGCCTCGCGCTGGAGCTGGGCCGTGGCCTCGGCCTGGATGCGCTCGAACTGTTCGCCCATGCGCGCCGCGAGCGCCTGAGCCCCGGAGAGGGGGCGAACCATCACCGTGAAGTCGTCGATCTTGCCGTTCTCGTCGAAGTGCAGGAAGTCGCAGCCGGTGATCTGCTTGCCGTCCACCTTCGCCTCGAAGACGAGGGCGTGGTCGCGGCCGCCGGCGTCGGCTATCTCGCGGACGTAGTGGAAGTCCTCGAAGACCCGCAGCACCGCGCGCAGAATGGCGGCGGTGATCGCCTTGCCGGGGTAGGGCTTGAAGGCGACCGGGCTGGTAAAGACCACGTTGTCGGCCAGCAGTGCCTCGACGGCGGTCTCGTCGCGGGCCTCGACGGCGGCTCGGAAGGGATGCATACCCCCGCCTCTCCTGATGAGTTCGGTGTGTCGTCTCCGAACGATAGTCCCCGGACGACGGTGGGATCCGGCGTGCGGAAGGAGCGGGATCGTTCATGTTTCTGTTCGGTATCAATAGGCGCTGCCTGAGAGATAGCTGTGATGGGTTTGGGTACTCGTAGGCGCTTCGCCTCGAGGCTCGGCGGGCCGGGCTATGCTGGCGTAGAGGTTGCTACGAGTTTGCTCATTTAATATCCCGAGTGGATTGCGGTGTGGGGCAACACATAAACCCGTTGCGGGGAACATGTTTCACGCGATATCGGTTAGTACAGACGCGCATGCACTGCGGCGCCGAGTCTGGGCAGATCGGCGAAGTGGATGCCGAGACGAGGGGACACCGGATTCGGCCGGATGACGCGGAATTACCGCGCGGTCTTTCCCGGGGTCCATCGACCCGGAACCTGCGTTCCGCATAGTGTGTCGTGAGGACGCGACCGTCGGGAGGACCAAGATGTCGAGGATGTTAGTGGACGTGCCGCACGCCCACCACCGGCCGTTCCCGTCGCGGCGGGGGTTGTGACGTGGCGGAACTGAACTCTGCGGTCTCCGGCTATCGCACCTACCGGCAGGTGGCGCTGCAGCCGGCCCGGGCCGTGCGGCTGCCGCTGATACTGGTGCTGCTGCTGGTCGGCGTGGTGCTGGTGTACGCGGCCGACCGGGCCTCGCGCGAGGGTGTGGACCGCGGCTGGTTCGTCGCCGCCTCGATCTCGGGCCTGTTCATCGCGCGCGGGCTGCATCTGCGCCGGCCGATCACGCTGCCGCACGTCACGATCGCGGTGATCGTGCTGGGCCTGTCGAACATGGCGTACCGCAGCGCGCATCCGCTGATCGGCTTCGTCTTCCTGGCCGCCACCGGTTGCATCGCGATGCTGCCGGTGGGCTCGCGCCCGCAGCCCGAGCAGCGGTACCGGGTGCAGGCGCTGGTCGATCAGACGGTCGGCGATCCGCTGGCGCCGTTCGCGATGCACTCGTCCAAGACCTACTTCTTCAACGCCGGCTCGACCGCGGCCATCGGCTACCGCACCCGGTTCGGGATCGCGGTGGTGGCAGGGGATCCGATCGGTGATCGCGCCGCCTTCGGCGGTCTTGTCGCGGAGTTCTCCGATTTCGCGATGGATCATGGCTGGCGCATCGCGGTGCTGGGCGCGAGTCCGGAGGTCACCGAGCTGTGGCGCACCCGCGCGGCCGAGCACCACGGGCTGCACGCGATCCCGATCGGGCGCGACGTGGTCGTCGAGGTGGGCGGCTTCGACATGGTCGGCCGCAAGTTCCGCAACCTGCGCCAGGCCGTGAGCCGCACCCATAACTTCGGCGTCAAGACCGAGATCGTGTCCGAGCGCGAGCTCACCCCGGAGCTGCGCGACACCTTGTACGAGATCGTCGACCAGTGGCATCACGGCCGGCAGACCCGCGGCTTCTCGATGATCCTGGACCACCTGCTCGACGGCCGGAACCCGGGCATGCTGGTGGTCTTCGCCCGCGACGGCGAGGGGCGCGTTGTCGGCTTCCAGCGCTACGGCGCCGCCGGGCACGGCACCGAGCTGAGCCTGGATGTTCCGTGGCGGCGCAAGGACGCCCCGAACGGCCTGGACGAGCGCATGATCGTGGACCTGGTCGACTACGGCCGCGAGCACGGGGTCGAGCGCATCTCGCTGGCCTTCGCGGCCTTCCCCGAGCTGTACAGCGACAAGCAACGCTCGCGATCGAAGCAGGCCCTGTACATGCTGGCCCGCGCCCTGGACCCGATGATCCGGCTGGAGTCGCTGTACCGATTCCTGCGCAAGTTCAACTCGTTCGGAAACCAGCGCTTCGTGCTGATCCGCTGGCGCGAGATCGTCTTCACCGCCGCGGCGCTGCTGACCCTCGAGTTCGTCCCGCACCGCAAGCAGGTTTAGCTCCGCGGAGTACGCTGCGGCGCATGGGTTTCGGCGTGGAACGTTTCGATCACATCGTGCTGAACTGTCGCGACGTGGCCGCCACCGCGGCCTGGTACAAGCGGGTGCTGGGCATGCGGGTGGAGACCTTCGGTCCCGCCGGGCGCACGGCGTTGGTCTTCGGCAACCAGAAGATCAACCTGCGACCGGTCGACACGGACGAAGCCGTCTGGGAGACAGGGGCGGTGGCGTCGGCGGGATCCGAGGATCTGTGCTTCGTCGCGACCTGCACCCCCGAGGAGGTGCACGGCCAGCTCACCGCCGCCGGGGTAAGGATCACGAACGGCCCGGTGACCAAGATCGGCGCGCTCGGCGAGATGATCTCGCACTACTGCCGCGACCTGGACGGCAACCTGATCGAAATCGCCGTGTACCCATAGCCCTGCGCTACTTGACATCCGGCAATCCGGACATGAAGGTACGCAGGTGTTCGAAGCCACTGATGTCTCCCGGACCACGCTGCGCAAGGTCGGCGTGCGGCTGGTGCCCTTTCTCGGGCTGCTGTACTTCGTGAACTACCTGGACCGGGTGAACATCGGGTTCGCCGGTCCCAGCGGCATGAAACACGATCTCGGACTGTCGGAGACGATATTCGGGTTCGCCTCGGGCATCTTCTTTCTCGGCTATTTGGTGCTCGAGGTGCCCAGCAATCTCGCCCTGCACCGCTTCGGCGCGCGGCGTTGGATGGCGCGGATCATGCTCAGCTGGGGCGTAATCGCGACCGCGATGGTGTTCGTGCCCAACGCGACCGTGCTGATCGTGCTGCGGTTCGCGCTGGGCGTGGCCGAGGCCGGATTCTTCCCCGGCATCCTGCTGTACCTGACCTACTGGTTCCCGCAGCGCTACCGGGCGCGGATCGTGGCGATGTTCATGGTGGCGGTGCCGATCTCGACCGCGCTCGGGTCGACGCTGTCGAGTCTGGTCATCCGGTATGGCGGCGGCGTCTTCGGCCTGGCCGGATGGCGATTCATGTTCCTGGTCGAGGGCGTTCCCGCGCTGATACTCGCGGTGCTGACATGGTTCTACCTCACCGATCGGCCCGAGCAGGCGACGTGGCTGAGCGCGGCCGAGCGGGACTGGCTGGCCACCGAACTCGCGCGCGAGGAGGCCGAACTCGAGCACGCCGAGCACTGGACGCTGCGCAAGGCGCTCACCCATCCGCGGATCCTGGGCCTGGCCGCGATCTACGGCGGCATCGCGTACGGGCTGTACGCGCTCGGGTTCTTCCTGCCCACCATCATCGCCGGATTCCAGCAGCAGTACGGCACGCACTATTCGGTGGTGCAGCGCGGGCTGATCACCGCGGTGCCCTACGTTATCGGCGCCTTCGCGATGGTGTGGTGGGGCCGCCACGGCGACCGGACGGGGGAGCGGCGATGGCATGTCGCGCTGCCGTCCGTCATCGGCGGCGTCGCCATACCGATCGCGCTGTACCTGGGCAATCCGTTCGCGGCGATGACCGCGGTGACGATCTGCGCGGTCGGCGTCCTGGCCGCGCTGCCGACCTTCTGGGCGCTGCCCAGCACCTTCCTGTCCGGCGCGGCCGCGGCCGGCGGAATCGCGTTGATCAATTCGCTGGGCAATATCAGCGGTTTCGCGGCGCCGTACATCACCGGCTGGCTCGAGGACTTTACCGGCACCGCGCGCGCGGGGCTGTGGGTGGTCGGGGTGTACATGGTGCTCGCGGGGGTGGGCGCGTTGGCATTACGTCCGCGCCGGGAATGAGGTCCAGCGCAGGTCGCGGGAATATCTAAGCCGAGGGCCGGTTGTCCTGGGCGTTGTGTAGCGAAGGGAACGGGTTGTGGCGAGCGGGTTTTCGGCGGACGGGCTGAAGCGGCTGAGCGAGGTCCTCGCGGGGTACACCGAGCGCGGAGAGATCACCGGGCTGGTCGGCGCGATCTATCGGCACGGTGAGCTCGTCCAGGTGGACACCGCGGGATGGCGCGATCGCGAGGCGGGAGCGCCGATGGAACGCGACACCGTCTTCCGGCTCGCGTCGATGACGAAACCGATTGTCGCGGTGGCCATGCTGCAGCTGGTCGAGCAGGGCCTGATCGGGCTGTCGGATCCGGTCGATCCCTGGCTGCCCGAACTCGCGAACCGCATGGTCATGCGTGATCCGTTCGGCTCGCCCGAGGATGTCGTGCCCGCCGACCGGCCGATCACCCTGGAGGACCTGCTCACCTACCGGTTCGGGCTGGGTTGGGGGCGCTCCGGCCTCGGTCCGCAACTGATGTCGCTGACCGCCGACCCGGTCGCCTCGGCCCTGGGCATCCCCGACGCCGAGCGGCTGGCGCCCGATGCCTGGATGCGCCGGGTCGGGGAGTTCCCGCTGCTCGCCCAGCCCGGCGCCCTGTGGCGCTATCACACGGCCTCGGACGTTCTGGGCGTGCTGATCGCCCGGATCACCGGACAGCCGCTCGAAACGGTGCTGGCCGAGCGTATTTTCGCGCCGCTCGGCATGGTGGACACCGGATTCGTTGTGCCGCAGGAGAAACGCGAGCGGCTCGCGGTCCTGTACGCCCGCGACGGATCGGTGCTGGACCATCCGGATTCCACGGCCTGGGCCGCGGAGCCGTTGTTCGCCTCGGGTGGGGCGGGCCTGGTATCGACCGTCGAGGACTACGCCCGGTTCGCGCGAATGCTGCTGGGGCACGGGGAATTCGACGGCGCGCGCATCCTGTCGCGCGGCACCGTCGAGGCCATGTCGAGCGATTACCTCACCCCCGAACAGCACGCCGCCCCGCCGTTCAACCCGCCGCTCGGTCAAACCATGTGGGACGAGCAAGGTTTCGGTTACGGGGTCCAGGTTCGTACCCGTCAACCGGGTGGTGGCCCGGCCGTCGGCACCGTGTCCTGGCCGGGTGGCCTGGGTACCAGCTGGATCGCGGATCCGGTCAATGATCTCGTCGCGCTGCTGTTCGTCCAGACCAACGGCGTCATCGTGGCCGGCGAGTGGCTCATCCCGCTGGGCGACGAGTTCCTCGACCTGACCTACCGCGCCCTCGAGGACTGAGCAAGCCCCGGACCGCGAACGATCAGGCCACCATCAACGTGCTGGTGGACAAGCGATAGCTTTCAGTGCACCGGCAGTGCGCGCAGCGAGCTGAGCGTGGTCGCCAGGGCGCGAGCCGCCTCGGCGCCCTTGGTCACGAAATGCCGGGTGAAGTACTCGACATGCTCGCTGTGCTCGTGGAAGTTGTGCGGGGTCAGCACCACCGAGAACACCGGGACGTCGGTGTCGAGCTGCACTCGCATCAGACCGTCGATCACCGCCGTGGCGACGAAGTCGTGCCGGTAGATGCCGCCGTCGACGACCAGCGCCGAGGCGACGATCGCGTCGTAGCGGCCGCTGCGGGCCAGGCGCTGTGCGTGCAGCGGGATCTCGAAGGCGCCGGGCACGTCGAACACCTCGACGGCCGCGGGATCGTTGCCGAGGTCGCGGTACTCGGCCAGGAAACCCTCGTACGCCTGCGTCACGATGGGCCGGTGCCAGCTGGCGCGAATGAAGGCGATCCTGCCGTCGGTGGGAGTACTCATTCCCGGATCCTACCGAGACGGGGGCGGCGGGCCCGGTCGCGCCTGCCGCTGGGCGGGACTTGGTTCCCGCCGAGGTCGGTTCGTCAGCTCGCGGTCAGGTGTTTGTCGAGCCAGTCCGTGAGGTCGGTGAGCACCCTGTCCTGCTCGGGCTCGTTGAAGACCTCATGGTAGAGGCCGGGATAGCGGATGACGGTCAGATCTTTCGCGCCCGCGCGCTCCTCGACGGTGTCCGCGCTGGACGGGGCGGCCAGGGCGTCCGCGGTGCCGTGCAGGACCAGCGTCGGCACGGTGAGGCGATCCAGGCGCGTCCGGACGATCTCGGTGGCCCGCAGGATCTCGGCGCCGGTGCGCGCGGGGAGCTTGCCGCGGTAGGTCAGCGGGTCGGAGTCATAGGCGCGGATCACCTCGGGATCCCGGCTGATCATCGACGAGTCCAGTTGCAGCACACCCAGATTCGGGGTCCAGCGGCTCAGCAGCGGGGCGAACAGGCGTTGCGCGGCCGGGACGGCGGGAATGTCCAGGGGCGGTGCGGAGATCGCGACCCCGGCGACGTCCAGCGGGGCGCGGGTGGCCAGGTACAGGGTGATCAGGCTGCCCATGCTGTGCCCGAGCACGAAGCGCGGCACGTCCGGGTGCCGCGCCGAGGCGAGGTCGAGCAGCGTCGCGAGATTGTCGGCAGCCGCGTCGATCGAGCCGATGTTCGCCTTGCCGCCCGCCGACTGCCCGTGCCCGATGTGGTCGAGGGCATATACCGCGAAACCGTTGCCGGCCAAGCGTTGTCCGACATGCTCGTAGCGCCCGGAGTGTTCGGCGACGCCGTGCGAGAGCGCGATCACCCCGCGCACGGTCTCCTCCGGCACCCAGGCGCGCCAGAACACGCGCCCGCCCTGCCCGTCGAACTCGCCCGTCTCACTCCGGACCATCACCGCTCCCTTCGCCAGCACCGCGCCCTGTCGCGGTCATTGTCTCTCGCGGCCGCCGCACCGGTCGGATGATTGTCCGATTCGATCCCGCCGTGTCGGGGATTGCCGGCCTCCGGCGGCGTCATCTCAAATCTCGTCGATCGTGCAGGCGAGATAGAGATCGACGCGGTCCCGGGCCGTCCCCAGATCCCGGCCGGTGAGCGCTTCGATGCGCCCGATCCGGTAGTGCAGCGTGCTGACGTGGATATGCAGCTCCTGGGCGGTCGCGCGCCGGGATCCGTTGGCGTCCAGGAAGATTCGCAGCGCATGCGCCAGTTCGGAACGATGCTCGGCATCGTAGGCGTGCAGCGGGCCCAGCAGCCGGTCGCGGAACGCGCCGCGCACGTCGGCGGGGACATCGGCCAGCAGGAGACGGTGTGAGTCGAGGTCGGCGGTCGTGATCATCGCCAGGCGGGCGGGCTGTGCGCTCGCCAGCCGGGCGGCGTGCCGGGCCTGCTCCAGGGCCGCGGTCAGCGTGGCGGCGTCGCGGGCCGTGCTGCGGCCGAATGCGATTCGGCCGCCCTCCGCGGCGGGCTCGAGCGCGTCCAGGTGCCGGCGCAGCAGGGCGGCGATGCCGTCGTGGTCCAGATGTCGGCGGCCAGATCCCAGGGATCGGCCCCATCCTGCTCGCCGTGGGCGGTCCCGGCGACGACGAGGTAACCCGATCCGGCGCTGCGCCGGGCTGGCGTTCACCGGCGCCCTGCTCGGCTCGGTCTGGATCGCGAGCCTCGGTGCGGCCATCGGTACGCTCGTGTTCATCGGCACGCCCACCGACCTCGTCACCCACGTCCTGCCGCCCGCGCTGGCGACCGTGACGATGCTCGCCCTCGGCATTTCGACGATCGCCTCGAGCTGCCTGGACTGCTACTCCGGCGCGCTGGCCTGGCTGACCGCCGGTGTCCGTATGACCCGATGGCAGGCCGTGGCGCGGCATCCACCCCGCACACCAAGGAGATCTCCGCATGAGCACCGCACCGATCACGGCACCGACCGGCCGGGACATCGACCACCTGCACACCGCGGTCGCGATCGCGCGCCGCGCCCGGACCAACGGCAACCATCCGTTCGGCGCGCTGCTGGCCGGGCCGGACGGCGCCGTGCTGCTGGAGGCCGAGAACACGGTCACCACCGGGCGAGACGCCACCGGCCACGCCGAAACGAACCTGGTCAGGATGGCAACCGCGCGATACGAGCCCGGTTTCCTGCGCACCTGCAGCCTGTACACCAGCACCGAACCGTGCGCCATGTGCTCGGGGGCGATCTACTGGGGCGGCATCGGCCGCGTGGTCTATGCCCTGGGCGAGGACGAACTGCTCGCCCTGACGGGCGCCAGCCCGGAGAACCCGACGATGGCGCTGCCGTGCCGGACCGTCTTCGCCGCCGGGCAGCGGGAACTGCCGGTTGTCGGCCCGGTCGAGCTGCCCGAGGCTCGCACGGTGCACGAGGGCTTCTGGAACTGAGATCAACGGTAGTGCGGGACCACGTGAATCGTGGTCCCGCACAGTGCTATACCGGCCGCAGGTCGATCATGCGGCGCAGGCGGGCGCGGTCGCGTTCGAGGCGGCGGGCCTCGTAGGCGATGGGGAAGTAGCGGAGGCGTTCGGGGAGGCGGGGGACAGTGCGGCCGATGATCCAGCCGAGGGCGCGCAGGGTGGCCTCGTCGGTGGCGGTCCAGGTCAGGCCGAGTTTCTCGCGGGCGGACGGGGGTGTGGTGCCGACAGTGAAGAAGTACTGCATGCGGCTCACCGGTGCGGTGGCGATCCGCCAGGCCGGGCGCAGCGGGCGCGGCAGGAAGGCCGGGGCGCCCACGCGGCGGCTCACCCGCAGGAAGTCGTCGGCGACAGTGGTTGCCACCAAATGGTTTTCGACCTTGTCGTGGAAGTAGTCGAGCCACTCGGCGTAGGTTTCGGGAATTTCCTTGGGCGCCACCGAGAAATTGCGCATCAGCTGGACGACCTCGCGGTAGTACTCCTCCTTGTCCGCCTCGGTCAGC
Source organism: Nocardia albiluteola (assembly GCF_018860155.1). Classification (GTDB taxonomy): domain Bacteria; phylum Actinomycetota; class Actinomycetes; order Mycobacteriales; family Mycobacteriaceae; genus Nocardia; species Nocardia albiluteola. The sequence continues at coordinate 22,630 of NZ_JAHKNI010000023.1, read as the reverse complement.
GGCGTGCGAGTGAAGGGCCGGTTGCCCTCGGTATACGCGTAGACCGCGGTGTGCAGCACCCAGGCCCACGGCCCGGACGACAGCGCGGTGTGCCGAACACCCTGCACATCAACGGAATTGAGGGAGGCGTGCATCGTGCGCAGCCGATCGGCCTCGGCCAGGGCCTCGTCGCCGCCGTAGATCCACATCATGACCGAGGCGATGCTGCGCATGGCACGGCCCATCGGGTCGGTGCGGAAGGTCGAATGCTCGTCGACCACCGCGGCGATCGAGGGCTCCATCGTCTGCAGCAGGAAGGCCGATCCGGCGGTGAACGGAAAGGTGATCAGGCCGACCTCGTCCCACATCCGGCTCTCGGGCGTGAAGGGCGTCCGGGCCGGGCGGTCGCGGTCGGGCCGCTCGGTCGGGGTCGTGGACGCGGTCATGCGGATCTCCCTTGATCACTCTGCTGCGTGAGGCCACCTCATCGACATGATGAGAGTATTACTACATAAGTCTCTCATCATGTCGCTATGAGGGCAAGGATGGCCCTGGGGATCCCCGCCGTGGATGCGCGGCGGCCGATCCGTCCGCCTCGTCGAGGATCGGACCGGTAGCGGATGGAGCTCCGTTGCTCCGCCCGGGCGATGTACCCGCCGCGCCGTCTGTGTCGTGTACCTATACGACGGATGAGGAGCGCCGAATGTGACATCCGAGGCGGATTATTTGTCCAGGAGCTGGATCGGCGACATCGGTCGAGTTCGCACTTGTTCGCGGACGTGTCACAGCTGGGACGTGCCGGCGGTCATCGGAGGTGAGAAGATCAACCGAACGCGGAGGAGACCGACGACCATGACCAACGATGCCGACCTGCTGGCACGCCACTTCGAGCAGCAGCGCGACCGGCTGCGCGCGCTGGCCTTCCGGATCCTCGGTTCCACAGCCGAGGCCGAGGACGCGGTGCAGGAAGCGTGGCTGCGCCTGAGCCGCACCGATGCCGCCGAGGTGGAGAATCTGGCCGGCTGGCTGACCACCGTCACCGGACGGATCTGCCTGAACATGCTGTCCTCCCGCAAGACCCGGCGCGAGGATCCGCTGATCGATCACGAGCCGCCCGCGGTCGCCGGGCCCGAAAACGATGTGCTGCTGGGCGATTCGATCGGAGCGGCGCTGCTGGTGGTGCTCGATACGCTCACGCCGCCGGAGCGGCTGGCCTTTGTGCTGCACGACCTGTTCGGCATGCCGTTCGACGAGATCGCCCCGATTCTGGGCAAGTCCACGGCCGCCACCCGCCAGCTCGCGAGCCGGGCGCGGCGGCGCGTGCGCGGTGTCGAGGAGGTCGAGGTGGATCGCGACCGGCAGCGGCAGGTCGTGGAGGCATTCCTGAACGCCTCTCGCGCCGGCGAATTCGCCGAGCTGCTGGCGCTGCTGGATCCCGACGTCGTGCTACGCGCGGACGGCGCGGCGGCGCTGATGGGCGCCACCGCCGAGGTGCGCGGCGCCGGCGACGTGGCCGAGACCTTCTGCGGCCGCGCCAAGGCCGCCCTGCTCACGCTCATCGACGGCAATGCCGGGGCGGTGTGGTCGGCGGGCGGCGCGCCGAGGATGGTGTTCGACTTCACCGTCACCGACGGGCGCATCACCGCCATCGACATGCTCGCCGACCCGGATTTGCTCGCCGACCTGGACCTACAGCCCCTGTCCTAGCGGGTACGGGCCGGTCCGGTCGAGGGGCGGTCCGGAAATTTTTCGTCAATACGGGCCGGGGGACTTGCCCGGCGATATCGTCGGCGGGTCTGATGGTGGCATGGCCGACATGCGCACGAACACTCGTGCCCCGCACCGGATCCCGGGTACGCCCGGGATCCTCGGGTTGTCGCCGTGCCGCCGCGAGCCCGCGCCGACCATGGTGGAGCGCTTCGGCTTCGGTGGCGAGGACGAGCCGCCATCGTGCGGCTGACGTCCGTTCCATCGGCCTGAATTCATGGCGCGAGAACCCCGAAGGGGCTGGGCTCCGCCTGTATCGGCGTTGACCTGCTCGTACCCGCGTCTCGACTGCGCTTCTGCATGAGCGGGCCCGGCTGAAGATCTACGGCCGGGTCGGCCGCCCGGCCGCCGAGGTGGCCGCCGAGATCGCCCGGCTCTGTGTCCGGGAGCTGCCCGTGCGGGACGGCGGCTACTCGTCCGGATGGAACCGGCGAAACCCGCTGCGCTGGTGGACAACCTGAGCATGCGTGCACGCCTGGCCCGGCTCACCGCCCAGCTGACCGAAATTCACTGAGACAGATCGGGGTTTGCGATGTCCAGGCGTGCCGACAAGAAGCGCGCCCGTCGCAGGAAGAAGGCCAACCACGGTAAACGGCCGGGCGCCTAGGTATTTCGCCCGGCTGTCGGGATCTATCCGATCGCCGGGAACCACACGCGGGCCCGCCGGTGCACGTCACCGGCGGGCCCGGTTGGTGAACCGGACGCCGATTCGCCGGCGGGTCCGTGTGTGCCACGGTGAGCGTCCGCGTGCAGGTTACGAGTTGGATACGGCGGAAATCCTTGCCGCTCACCGATTTCACGAAAAATTGATGCACGACCTGCGCGATTTGATGGCAGAATGGAATTCTCGCAAGGTGAAGGGAAGGTGAATGAGGTCTAAACAATCAGTGCGGAGCGCTCGGTCTCATCGCCGCGCCCGCTCCGGAATACTGTCCTCGATACCTTGACGCCGACGCGGCGGGCCCGCCCGATCGCACCACGCGCCGATATCAGTCCACCTCCGCGAGCCCTCCGGTGACACGTTTCCCGGACCGCCGCGCATCATCGAGGAGTTCACGCCATGCTCCACACCCGCCCGCACCGCGCCGAGCACCGTCCCCTGTTTCCGGCCCTGCGCGACTACGCACGCCGCTCCCTGGCCCGCCACTTCCTCACCCGTGAGGAACGCGCCAACCTGGCCGCGAGCCGCGGCCGCCCGGCCGTCTACAGCGCCTCGCTCGGCTGCCACCCGCACTTCTGATCCGACACTCCAGGCCGCGGCACCGTATGGATGCCGCGGCCGTTTCGTGCGCGGGCTGTTTCACCGGGCATCCGGACTCGGACGGCAGCCCGATTGTCTCGTGGCGGCGGACTTCCGGGCCGCGTCGTCGAGTCGGTGGACGGGCGATGAGCAACCGTACCGTGTGGAAACGGGCTGAGCCCCAGCCGAATCGGCCGGGGCTCAGTCGTAAGAGTTTGTGCTGCAGACGATTTACACGTCGTAGTGCGACTTCCTGCCCGGCCACCACGTGCGCGCCCTCCAGGGCCGGGTACGACGCATGTTCGCTGGATCGGCACTGGAATTCTTCCATTGGGTCGACCGCATGGCAGTTCGTTGTCCGCCATCGCTTCCCGCCCAGGACCCGGCGCGCGGGACTGAGATCGCCGCCGCCCAGCAAGGGGCGGTCCAGGTTCGGTTCTGCAACCGAGGGCGTACAGAACCGGACGAAGGCGGAAGGCCCATCGATCGGCTGCCTCTGATCGATTCTCATCGGGCTCGGGCGCGACCGGGACTGTGGCCGGTCTGCTGACGGAACCAGCGGGAGAAGGCGCTCAGTTCGGAGAAGCCGAGTTCGGCGGCGATGTCACTGAGGCTGCGGTCGCGGTGGGTGAGGTAGCGATGAGCCAGGTCCAGGCGGGCGGCGTTGAGGACGGTGGTGAAGGTCTCCCCGTGGCGTGCCAGGCGCCGGTGCAGGGTGCGGCGGTCCATGCCGAGACGGTCGGCAACCATGGCCGCGGTGCACTGCTGGGTGGGGAGCATGGTTTCGATGATGGCGCGGACCTGGTCAGTGATGGATTCCCCGGCCGGGGCCAGGGAGCGCAGATATTCGCGAGCGTAGGGACGGAGCAGGGGATCGGCGAGCGGGTTGGCGGCGTCGAGGTCGTGGGTGTAACACACGATTCCGTCGAAGGTCTGCTCGAATTCGACTGAGGGGCCGAGGATTTGGTAGGCACGGCCGCGAAGTGCCGGTTCGCTGTGCCTGAAGCAGACGGTCAGGGGGCGCCAATCCTGCCCGAGGAACTCGCCCAGGATACGGCAGGCGGCGCCGACGGCGAGTTCGGCGGACTGCCGGCCGAGGGAGGCGTCGGGTGCTGCCTGGACGTGGATGGTGGTAAGGCTGCCGGTCTGGGTGAGTCGCGTGCGTAACGCCTCGTTGTGCAGGGAGATGTGGCGCAGCACGATATGCAGCGCGCTGCGGATATCGGGTTCCTCGCGGGCGACGAGAGCGACCGGCCCCAGGTTGGACAGGCCGCGTCGCGCGGCCATGAGTAGCCCGAATTCTTCGCAGTTCGTTTCGCGCGCAGTGTATTCCAGTAACCGGTCCACCGCGGTTACGGGCATCCAGACGTCGCTGGCGGTGAGCATTGCGGCGCTGATGCCCACCGATCGCAACAGCAGCATCGGGTCGACACCCAGCGACAGTGTCAGATCGACGTAGCCGGTCAGGACGGCACTTCGGACCATCGGAGCCATCGCGATTCCTTTCATGCAATGTCTCAAATTGTCAAACTACTTGCCCCAAGCAGTCAAGCTATCGGGACACTTTTCGCATATCGTGACGCCAATCACGTTTCACCGCATCGCAGGAGGTGCCCTCATTACCGCCGAACCGGAATCCGTGCCCACCCCCGTCGTGGACGCCATGCGCGTTCAGGGCGCGTGGAATCCGTTGTGGGACACCCTCTTCGACTGGGACCCCGAATGGACCGAGCAATTCATGTCCATGGGCTCGCTGCCGATCCGCCGTGGCGTGCTGTCCCCGCAGTTCGTGGAGTTGCTGAGCATCGCGGTCGACGCCGCGTGCACGCACATGTACTCGCCGGGGGTGCGCCGCCACATTCGCGCCGCCCTGGAACTGGGCGTGTCTCGCGAGGAGATCCTCGCCGTTCTCGAGCTGACCAGCGTGCTGGGCATTCACGCCTGCAACCTCGGTGTCCCGGTACTCGCTGAAGAACTCGACGCATTCGAGCGTCGCCGCGCGGCGCAGCGGTGATCCCGTTCCGCACCGCGCAACTCACAACGATCAGGAAGGACGATCATGCACTACCTCGATGATTCACTGTTGCCGGAGAACCAGGAGAAACTGGTTATCCAGGTAGCCCCGTACGGCCCGGAGTTCCTGCCCGGCGATTCCGACGACATTCCGGTCACCATGGACGAGCAGATCCAGAAGGCGGTGGACTGCTACAACGCGGGCGCGCAGGTGCTGCACGTGCACGTGCGCGAGCTCGACGGGCACGGATCGAAACGGTTGGAGATGTTCAACGAGATGCTGGGCCGGCTCCGGGAAGCAGTGCCGGAGATGATCCTGCAGGTCGGCGGGTCGATCTCGTTCGCGCCGCCGGAGGGTGGCGACCAGGCGAAGTGGCTCGATTACGACACCCGCCACATGCTGGCCGAGCTCGATCCCAAGCCCGATCAGGTCACCATCGCCATCAATACCAGCCAGATGAACGTTATGGAGCTGCTTTCCGACGACGACATCGCGGGCACTTCTCTGTTGAACCCGGTGCTGCAGAAGGCATATCGCGACATGGTGGTCGAGGCCGGGCCGGAGTTCTACCTCGAGCATCTGCGCCGGCTGACCGCGGCCGGCATCCAGCCGCAGTTCATGCTCGGCAATCTGCCTCAGCTGGAGACGGTGGAGCGGTTGATTCGGCGCGGCTTCTACACCGGCCCGCTGGTGCTGAACTACGTGGCGATCGGCGGCGGCGCGGCGGGACTGCATCCCGCGGACCTGCTCGAGTTCATCCGCCGCACGCCGGACGGGGCGGTGCTGACCATCGAGACGATCATGCGCAATGTCACCCCGATGTGCACTATCGCGATCGCGTTGGGTCAGCATGTGCGGGTCGGCATCGAGGACAACCTGTGGGGCCGTAAGGGCGAGCGGCGCACCTCGGTGCAGCAGGTCGAGCAGATGGTCCGCATCGCCGACGAACTGGGCCGCAACGTGGCTTCCTGCAAGGAGGCGCGCGAGATCTACCTGTTCGACGAGGTCTACTCCGACACCGACGACGCGCTGGCCAAGATCGGGTTCGCGCCCAACCGGCAGCCCGGCCAGGTCGGATTCCTGCACCACGCTTGACCTTTCACAGGCGAGTGGGTCGGCCGGGCACATCGCGGCCGACCCAACCCGCCCTGTTCGTTCGCCGACGGACCGGCCGTGCGCGGCGGTTCCGCCGGTCCACCAGGCTCGAGGAAGCGCCATGGACATCTCCACCACCCCCACCGACTCGTCGGCGAGGACCGCAGGCACATCGCCGAGGCGCTCACGGATCTTTCCGTGGGTCGTGTTCGCTCTGATTTTCGGGCTGCTGCTGTCGGACTACATGTCCCGGCAGGTCCTGCCGGGGGTGTTCCCGTATCTGAAAACGCAATGGGGACTGTCGGATTCGCGGCTGGGCGCGCTCACCAGCGTGGTCGCGTTGATGGTTGCGTTGGGCACGGTGCCGCTGTCGCTGCTTGCCGACCGCTGGGGGCGGGTGCGCAGCTTGTTGATCATGGCGACCTTCTGGAGCGTCGCCACCCTGCTGTGCGCATGCGCTGGCAACTTCGGCCAGATGCTGGGCGCTCGTTTCCTGCTCGGGGTCGGTGAGGCCGCCTATGGCAGCGTCGGTGCTGCCGTGGTGGTCAGCGTCTTCGCCCCGCGGCTGCGCGCCTCGGTCAGCGGGACATTCCTCGCCGGCGGTTCCTTCGGCTCGGTTCTGGGAATCGCCTTGGGCGGGGTGATCGCCCGCCACATCGGATGGCGCTGGACCTTCGCTGCGATGGCGGTCTTCGGTCTGCTGCTAGTGGTGGCGTTCCGGCTGCTCGTGTCCGAACGTGGCCTGCAACGCCACTACATCGCTGACAACGCCGTTGCTCAGCAAGACCCGGGGCCAAGCGTGCGGGCGCCGTTGTCGAGCCTGTTCTCCACGGTGCCGGTGTGGTGCGTCTATCTGGCCGGGGGTCTGCAGCTGTTCGTGTCGGCGGTGCTGATGGCCTGGCTGCCCAGCTTCTTCAACCGCTCTTACGGGATGGCCCCCGATCGCGCTGGTCTCACCGCTGCGGTGTATGCGCTGTTGATCGGCGTCGGCATGATCGGCTGCGGCATGGTGAGCGACCGGGTCGCCCGCACCGAGCCCGTTCGCCTGTGGAGCACGGTGGTGGTGTATTGCGCGGTGTCTCTCGTCGTGCTCATGGTCGCCTTCGGTCTGCCCACCGGACCTGCCCAGCTGATCGTGCTCGGTATCGGGGCGCCGTTCGTCGCCGGTTCGACCGGTGCGGTGTCTTCCCTGGTCGTCGGTCTCACCCCCGCGAGCCTGCGCGCTACCGCGTTCGGGACGGCCGTGTTGTTCAACAACGTTTTCGGGTTGGCGGCCGGTCCGCTGGTCGTCGGTTTTCTCGCCGACCACTACGGGCTGGCCACCGCGCTGCGGCTGGTTCCGCTGGTCTACCTCGTCGTCCTGGCCGTCGCGATTGTCGGCAAGCGTGCCCACCCGGCCGACCTGCACGCGCTGGCTCGGTTGCAGGCCGTATCGCCATCGGCTTGACCGGTCCCATTCGCCGATCCTTGCCGCCTGGTCACCGTTCACGAATCCTGTCAATGAAGGTTTGTCATGCTCAATTTGTCTGTGTTGCTGGAAGATTCAGCTCGCATCACCCCGGGGCGGGAGGCGCTCGTCGCCGCCGGTGATCGCCTCACCTACGCCGAGGTGGACGCTACGGCCAACCAGGTCGCCAACCTGCTGGTCGCCCGTGGCATCGAGCCCGGTCACAAAGTCGCGCTGTCGTGCCCCAACCTGGCGTGGTTTCCGATCATCTACTACGGCATCCTCAAAGCAGGCGCGGTCGTGGTCCCGCTCAACATCCTGCTCAAGGACCGCGAAATCGCCTACCACCTCGACGATTCCGACGCCAAAGCCTACTTCTGCCACGACGGTACAACCGACCTGCCGATCGGCGACTACGGCCGCGCCGGCTTCGACCAGGCACCCGGATGTGAACATCTGTTCCGCATCGACACACCTGCCCCGCAGCACGACGGCACCGCCGACGGCCTGTCCGCGCAATTGCGGCCCCAGCCCACCGAGTTCGCCACCCGAGTCCGGGAAGCGACCGATACCGCGGTGATCCTCTACACCTCGGGCACCACAGGCAAACCCAAAGGCGCCGAACTGACCCACGCCAACATGCTGCTCAACGCGTTCACCGCGAACCGGCAGTTCGACAACCATCCGGCCCGTCACGACCGGCATCTGCTGGTACTGCCGCTGTTCCACTCCTTCGGTCAGACGGTGAACATGAACGCCGGATTCTCCGTCGCCGCAACCCTGGTGCTACACCCCCGCTTTGATGCCGCCGCCGCGCTGGCGCTGATGCAGACCGAGCAAATCACCGTGTTCGCTGGCGTTCCCACCATGTATTGGGGCCTGCTCAACGCCCTCGACGACACCGAAACCATCGACATCGACGCGATCGCCGGGTGCATGCGGCTGGCCCTCTCCGGCGGCGCCGCATTACCGGTGGAGATCCTCACCCGATTCCGTCAGCAGTTCGGCATCGACATCTTCGAAGGCTACGGCCTGTCGGAAACCTCCCCGATGGCCTTGTTCGGCAGCCTCGAGCACGGTCCGCGCCCCGGCTCGGTCGGGACACCGGTGTGGGGAGTGCAGGCGCGGCTGGTCGACGACGACTGGAACACCCTCACCGGCAGCCATGTCGTCGGCGAGATCGTCATCCGCGGCCACAACGTCATGAAGGGCTATTACAACCGGCCCGATGCCACCGCCGAGGTCATGCGCGAGGGCTGGTTCCGCACCGGCGATCTGGCCCGCCGCGACTCCGACGGCTTCTACCACATCGTCGATCGTGCCAAGGACCTGATCGTGCGCGGCGGTCTCAACGTCTATCCCCGCGAGATCGAAGAAGTCCTCATGACCCACGAGGCGGTGTCCCTGGCCGCGGTCGTCGGCATCCCGCACGAGAGCCACGGTGAGGAAATCAAGGCCTACATCATCCCCGCTCCCGGCGCCCAGCCGACCGAAGACGACCTCATCGCCTGGGCCAAAGATCAGATGGCCGCCTACAAATACCCCCGCCACATCGAATTCGTCCAAGCGCTGCCGATGACCGCCACCGGCAAGATCCTCAAACGCGAACTCCGCACCCACAGCTGAAACCAGCCACCCCACACCACCACCTCCCACGCCGTTGCCGGCAGCGGCAACACGTAAGGAAGACGGGAAAATGCCCATGACATTGACCGACAAAACCGCCGTCGTCACCGGCGCCGGCCAGGGACTCGGAAAGGCCATCGCGCTGGCGATGGCGCGCGCTGGAGCCGACATCGTCGCCTGCGACATCCAGGACGACAAACTGGCCGAACTCACACAAGAGATCGATGCGCTGGGCCGGTACTGCCTGCCGGTGCGCTGCGATGTCTCCGATCGGGCCGCAGTGGACCGGATGTTCGCCGATGCCGCCGACCGCTTCGGCACGGTGGACATCCTGGTCAACAACGCCGCACTCGTGCCGTCCTCACCCGCCGACACCGAGCGCCGCAACCTGCACTACGCCTACATGACCACTCCGATGGAACGCCGCTCGCTCGGCATCACCAGCAGTCTCACAGACCAGGACTGGCTCAAATGGTGGGAGGTCAACGTCCACGGCGTGTTCTATTGCACCCGCGCCGCCCTGCGCCACATGGAGCCACAACGCCACGGCCGCATCGTCAATATCAGCTCCGTCGCCGGCATCTCCGCCGCCAGCACCCACAGCCCCGGGTACTCGGCCTCCAAGGCCGCCGTGGCCAGCCTCACCAAAACCGTCGCACTCGACGTTGCCGGAGCGAACATCCTCGTCAACGCCATCGCCTGCGGCGGCGTGCTGACCCCGCCGTTCCAGGCGTATCTCGACACCGCCGCCCCCGAACAGCTGGGCAGCCTCTATCAGATGATCCCCGTCGGCCGCCTCGGCACCCCCGAGGAGTACGCCTCCCTCGCCGTATACCTCGCCGGCGACAACCACTACCTCACCGGTCAGATCATCAGCCCCAACGGCGGACTCGTCATCTGACACCCCGCCCGAAGCAGGCCCGCGAGTTTCCTGGAGCAGCACCGTGAACCACACCCCCGCACCGGTCGTCGTGATCGTCCCCGGCCTCGGAGATCACGGCGACGACCACTGGCAGAACCAGCTCGCCGCAACACTTCCCAGCACCCGCACCGTGCGCCGGCCACCGGGCGACGCGCGACTGAACCGCGACGCCTGGGTTACCGCACTGGAGACCACCCTGCGGGAAGTCCCGCAGCCGGTCGTGCTGGTCGCGCACAGCGCCGGCGTGCTCACCACCGTGCACTGGGCGCAGCACCCCACCCGCGACATCCACGCAGCCCTGCTGGTCACACCACCGGATTTCGACACCCCGCTGCCGGACGGCTACCCGACCACCGACCAGCTCACCCGCCATGGTTGGAACCCCCTCCCACGCCGGCAATTGCCGTTCCCCAGCATCCTCGCCGCCAGCAGCAACGACCCACTCGCCACCCGCCGCCGCGTCGCTGGCCTGGCCGAAGCCTGGGGCAGCCGCCTGGTCGACCTCGGCCCCGTCGGGCACCTCGACCCCGCCTCCGGCTACGGGCCATGGCCCCGGGCCGAACAACTACTCCACGAAATGACCGCCACCGCCGACACGTAACCCCACCTCCCCACAGGCACAGACCACCAACCGGCTGCGCCGATCTCACCGATGAAGTTGAGGAACACCATGAAGATGAGGAAAACCGCCGCGACCGCCATTCTCGCGGCAACAGCCATTGCCATCACCACCGCCACCGCGACTGCCGCGCCGCAACCCAGCGAACAACCACCGAACGCCGTGCACTACGAGGTACACCGCGACGGCAGCTCCGCCGTCCTCACCACCACCGACGGCAAACTGAAAATCATCGACGACCAACTGGTCCTCACCGACCACAACGGGCAACCGGTCGCCGCCCTCCCACTCACCTACCAGATCGACAACACCGCGCACCCCATCGATGCGCGCGTCGACGGCACCACGGCCACCCTGACCCCGTCCAAAGACAACCCTCGCCCCGTCCAGGCCGTCAGCCCCGACCAGATCATCCCCGTAGGCAAAGCCGCGCAGATCGCCGAATCGGTCAACCCGCGAGACGCACAGGCCCTCGGCACCTTCACCCAGCGAGTCACCATCGGCGCCGCCGTGAGCGCCATCCTCGGCGCGGTACTCGGAGGCGGAATCGGCTGTCTTGTCGGCGCCGCGGCCGGTGCCGTACTGAGCAGCCCGGTCATCGTCTTGCTGGCGCCTTTCGTTGGCGCCGCGATCGCAGGCTGTGTCCTCGGCGCGGCAACCCTCGGCGCGGTCGGCTCGATGACCGGCCTCATCCTCGCAGGCGGGCCCATCACCCTGTTCGCCGCCATCCAATACTTCTCCACCATCCTCGCACCCTGCCCGCCCAACGTCCCCGCTTGCAAAGACCCCCTCCAGCCCGCGGCACCCGCGAAATAGGATCCGCTCACACTCCTTCAGACCCTCCGCAACGATCACCGGGAGCGGCTCGACACCGAAAGCGACCCAGCTCACCAGCACACGCCTCGCCGCAGATGGACGGAGGGCCGCTCCCGCGATCAGAAGAAACCGTGTCGTTTGCCACCGTCGTGGGACCACCGACAGCAGGTAGTCCGTGGAGAGAACATGTTCCAAACCCACTAGACGAGTAAGTCCCAACTCGTTTCTGCGGTGGTGTCGAGGTCCAGAGTTTGGCGGTGGGGGAGGATGAGCTGATGTTTGTCGTGATACTCACCTACACCGCCGACCTGGAAACCATCGACTCGTTGATCCCTGAGCACGGTGCGTGGCTGGACGCCAACTATGCTGCGGGCGTTTTCGTCGCGTCGGGGCGTCGGGTGCCGCGTACGGGCGGTGTGATCTTGGCCGATGTCGGCTCCCGTGCCCAGCTCGACGCGGTCCTGAAACAAGATCCGTTCGGCGTGGCTGGCGCGGCAACGTACGAGGTGGTCGAGTTCGTTCCGACCAAGACCGCTCCCGCGCTGGCCTACCTCGCTCGGGAGAATGCCTGACCGGCAGGGCTTTCGGCTATCTGTGTTCGGACACGTTGAACCGCGTGTAAAGGTGCAAGTGGCTCGACGGGTGGGTTTGTGGCCCGGTTCGCGGCGTGGGGGCTCGAGTTTTCTTGCGGGGAAGGGTATCGACGTCGGCTTGTGAGTTCTGACCTCGATACCCTTCTGACCGCGCTGTACGTCAAGATCGACGACGAGTTGACCGGACCGCGCTGGACGGGCCGGCCCCCGATACTGACCGATTCGGAACTGATCTGCCTGGCAGTGGCCCAGTCGCTGCCGTGGCAGATCGAGCGCGCGCTTCGCGACGTGCGATATACGGCCACCTGTGGCCGGATACAGACGAGTCCACCCGCCGAGTGATCGCGGGAGTGATCACCGAACGGATGGACTCGACTTTCTACTGCGTACCCGCTGCGTACCGAGAGCCCGAATCGGGCCTAAACACGCAGGTCAGGATTACACGTCGTAGTACAGCTCGAACTCGTAGGGGTGCGGGCGCAGGTTGATCGGGGCGATCTCCTGGGTGCGCTTGATGTCGATCCAGGTCTCGATGAGGTCCTCGGTGAAGACGTTGCCCTCGGTGAGGTAGTCGTGATCCTGCTCGAGCTTGTCGATGACCGACGCCAGGTTGGTGGGGGCCTGGGCGATGTTCTTGGCCTCCTCCGGCGGGAGCTCGTAGAGGTCCTTGTCGACCGGGGCGGCGGGCTCGAGCTTGCGCTTGATGCCGTCCAGGCCGGCCATCATCATGGCGGCGAAGGCCAGGTACGGGTTGCCCGAGGAGTCCGGCGCGCGGAACTCGAGGCGCTTGGCCTTCGGGTTGTTGCCGGTGACCGGGATGCGGACCGCGGCGGAGCGGTTGCGCTGCGAGTACACCAGGTTGATCGGGGCCTCGAAGCCCGGGACCAGGCGGTGGTACGAGTTCACGGTCGGGTTGGTGAACGCCAGCAGCGACGGGGCGTGGTGCAGGATGCCGCCGATGTAGTGGCGCGCCAGGTCCGACAGGCCCGCGTAACCGGCCTCGTCGTGGAACAGCGGCTTGCCGTCCTTCCACAGCGACTGGTGCACGTGCATACCCGAGCCGTTGTCACCGAACAGCGGCTTGGGCATGAAGGTGACGGTCTTGCCCTCCTGCCACGCGGTGTTCTTGACGATGTACTTGAACAGCTGCAGATCGTCGGCCGCGGACAGCAGGGTGTTGAACTTGTAGTTGATCTCGGCCTGGCCGGCGGTGCCGACCTCGTGGTGGCCGCGCTCCAGCTCGAAACCGGCGTCCTGCAGGTTGGTCGAGATCTTGTCGCGCAGATCCACGTAGTGGTCGTACGGCGCGACCGGGAAGTAGCCGCCCTTGTTACGAACCTTGTAGCCGCGGTTCGGCGTGCCGTCCGGGTTGAACTCCGCGCCGGTGTTCCAGGAGCCCGAGATCGAGTCGATCTCGTAGAAGGCGCCGTTCATGGCCGAGTCGTAGCGGATCGAGTCGAAGATGTAGAACTCCGCCTCGGCGCCGAAGTAGGCGGTGTCCGCGATGCCGGTCGAGCGCAGGTACTCCTCCGCCTTGCGGGCGACGTTGCGCGGGTCGCGGCTGTAGGCCTCGCGGGTGAACGGGTCGTGCACGAAGAAGTTCAGGTTCAGCGTCTTCGCCGCGCGGAACGGGTCGATCCGAGCCGTGCTGAAGTCGGGCAGCAGCAGCATGTCGGACTCGTCGATCGACTGGAAGCCGCGAACCGAGGAGCCGTCGAAAGCCAGACCCTCTTCGGCCAGGTCGGCGGTGAAGGCCTTGGCCGGAATCGAGAAGTGCTGCGTCACGCCGGGAAGGTCGGTGAACCGAATATCGACGTACTCGGCCTCCTCTTCCTTGATGTACTTGATGACCTCGTCGGCCGTGCTGAACGCCACTTAGTACTCCTTACGGATCGTTTCCCAGCTCGTACCGATCGCTGGGCATCGCTGCTGAACGTTATGGATGCGGTGTTTCCCGACAATCAAGGTTGTGTTTCGCTGGTGTTACACGTCGTGCCGGCCGCGGATGCCCGTGGGCCCCGGCCGTCAGTGTCGACCGGGCAATCCGCGAGCATGCTCGACCAGCAGGCATATCCTGCCACCGCCCAGTATCGACCGGATGTAAAGGTCCCGAAAAATGTGGCCGGGGACACTCCGCGCGCGGTCCCGGGTCGCCGTCGGCTTCCTTGCGGCAAATCCCGTGGGTATCGCGGCGGATCCGGCCGAGCCACCGGGGTGAATCGCGGGTTCGGCCGTGGTTACGCTGGATGCATGGCACGTATTACCGGTTCCTGGCTGTCCGGACCCGACGCGGGAGATCCGCAAGCGGACGAGTACCCGGGCCAGCTGCTGGGACTGCCGAAATCCGGTGCCGGATCGCTGGTTTCGATGTCTCGGCGCACCGTGGGGCTGTTCGTCGACTGGATTATCGCGACGGGTGTCGCGGCGCTGATCGTCCGGCCCGATCCCGTGCGGATCATTGCGAAGATGCACGTCGCGGCCGGGCAGCAGCCGCCGTCCAATTTCGAGGCGGTCACCAGCGCACTGTCCACGCCGACCTTCCTGGTCTGGTTCGTGATCGGCGTCGCCACCGTGACGCTGTTCGGTTTCACCCCCGGCCAGTTCTTCCTGCGCATGCGGGTCGTGCGGGTGGATGCCGACGCGTCGGTCGGGTTCGTGCGCGCGCTGGTTCGCCAGGTGCTTCTGGTGTTCGTGGTGCCCGCGCTGTTTGCCGATTCCGACGGCCGGGGCATGCACGACCGCGCCACCGGAACGGCGCTGGCCCGCTCCCGCTGACGCACGAAGGCCCGCCTCGGGTGAGGCGGGCCTTCGGCATGTGCGGATTCTCAGCTGCGGCGGCGCACCGTGCGCTGCATGCCGCGCATCTTCGCCCCGCCCGGCAGCGGACCCTTGGGCAGCGCGGGCCCGCCGCGGGTGGCCAGCGCGGACAGCCGGCCCTCGATCAGATCCATGCGCTTGGCGTCGATGTTGCGGGGGAGTTTGGTCATGTAGCGCTGCAACTCCTTCAGTGGCACCTGACCCTCCTCGTTGCCGACGACGACCTCGTAGATCGGGGTGTCACCGACGAGGCGGGCGGTCTTCTTCTTTTCCTGCGCCAGCAGCGATTTGACCCGATGCGGGGAGCCCTCGGCGACCAGGACGACGCCCGGCAGGCCGATCACCCGGTGCACCGCGTCGAGCTGTGCGGTGGCGGCGATGGCCTGGGTAGGCCGCCACTTGCCCTGCAGATTGTCCAGCACCCACCACGCGGCGCCGGCCTGATTGTCCATGCGGGCATACGCGTTCTTCTGCGCGCGGCGGCCGAAGATGATGAATGCGACCAGGCCGCCCAGCACCAGGCCGATCGGCAGCATGTACCACTGCATGTGCAGGAACAGGCCGATGATCACCAGGATCGCGGTGATGCCGACGACGGCGCCGATCATCATCGGCAGCAGCAGCTTGTCTTCCTTGCGCTGCATCTGGAACACCTGCCAGAGCTGCTGGCGCCGTTCCTTGGACGCCTTCCTGCGCGCGGCCTTCGCTGCGGCCTTCGCTTCCTTCGACGCCGCGGCGCCGCCCTTACCTGCTGCCATGTCACTCAGGATAGTGCCAGCGATCGGCTTCGACGCGCCCGGTTCACACCGTTGCCTCGGCCTGGGATCGGATACTGTCCGCCAGCTGCGGCGGCATCGAATCGTGCCGCGAGTATGCCCGCGTGAACCGCCCGGACCCGTGCGAGATCGAGCGCAGATCTATGGCGTAGCGGCTCAGCTCCAGCTCCGGGACCTCGGCCCGGATCACGGTGCGCCCCGCGGTCGCGGGTTCGGTGCCCAGTACCCGGCCGCGGCGGCTGGACAGGTCCGACAGCACCGCACCGACGTAGTCGTCGCTGACCGTGACCGCCACCTCGGCGATCGGTTCGAGCAGGCTGACGCGTGCGGCCGCGGCGGCCTCGCGCAGCGCCAGGGCCCCGGCGGTCTGGAATGCGGCATCGGAGGAATCGACTGAATGGGCCTTGCCGTCGAACAGCGTCACCCGCACGTCCACCAGTGGGTATCCGCCGGCGATGCCGCGCGCGGCCAGGGCGCGCACGCCCTTCTCCACGGACGGAATGAATTGCCGCGGAACGACTCCGCCCACCACCTTGTCGACGAATTCGATTCCCGAACCCTCCGGCAGCGGATCCACCTCGATCTCGCAGATCGCGTACTGCCCGTGCCCGCCGGACTGCTTGACGTGCCGGCCGCGGCCCGACGCGGTGGAGGCGAACGTCTCCCGCAGCGCCACCCGATGCTCGATCGTGTCGACCTGCACCCCGAAGCGGGAGCGCAATCGCTCCAGTGCGACGTCGCGATGTGCCTCACCGAGGCACCACAGCACCAGCTGGTGGGTCTGGCTGTTCTGTTCCAGGTGCACCGAGGGGTCCTCCGCGACCAGCCGGGACAGCCCCTGGGACAGCTTGTCCTCGTCGGCCTTGCTGTGCGCCCGCACCGCCACCGGCAGTAGCGGTTCGGGCATCGGCCACGGCTCGATCAGCAGCGGGGTTTCCCGGGCGGACAGGGTATCACCGGTCTCGGCGTGACCGAGCTTTCCGACGCAGGCGATATCGCCGGCGATGGCCTCGCCGATCGGGCGCTGCTGCTTGCCGAACGGCGCGGACAACGCGCCGACCCGCTCGTCGGCGTCGTGGTCATGCCCGGCGCCGTCCGGCCCGTGCCCGTCGACGCCGTGGCCGCAGACGTGCACGGTCTCGTCCGGGCGCAGCGTTCCGGAGAACACCCGCACCAGCGACAGCCGTCCGACGTACGGATCCGACGTCGTCCGGATCACCTCGGCGGCCAGCGGCGCGGCCGGATCGCAGGCCAGCGGGGCGGGCCGGGAGCCGCGCGCCGGATCGGCCGCGGAGACGGGATGCTCCGCGGGCGTGGGAAATCCGCGGGCGATCAGGTCCAGCACCTCCACCATGCCCAGCCCCTCGCGCGCGCCCTCGGGCGGCGGCGCCGCGATCAGGATCGGATGGAAGGTGCCGCGCGCCACCGCGCGCTCCAGATCGGTGACCACCGTCGCGAGATCGATCTGCTCGCCCTCGAGGTAGCGCTCCATGAGGGTCTCGTCCTCGCTCTCGGCGATGATGCCCTCGATGAGCCGCCCGCGTGCCTGCTCGAGCAGCGCCGACTGTTCGGGTGTCGCCGTGGTCTGGGTGTGCGCCCCCGCGGAATAGTCGAAGACGCGCTCGGTGAGCAGATCGACCAGCCCGATCACCGGCCGGTGCCCGTCGGCACCGAGCTTGCCGTACACCGGAAGATGCAGCGGCAGTACGCGTTCGGCCGCGCCGCCGCCCAGGACGTCGCGGCAGGTGGCGGCCATGTCGTCGAAGTCGGCGCGGGCGGCGTCCAGATGGGTGATCACCAGCGCTCGCGGCATGCCTACCGCGGCGCACTCCTCCCACAGCGCGAGCGTCTGCCCGCCGACGCCATCCGCGCCCGCGGCGGCCGAGATGACGAACAGGGCCGCGTCCGCGGCACGCAGACCGGCCCTCAGCTCGCCGACGAAATCGACATATCCCGGCGTATCGATGAGATTGATCTTGATCCCGTCCCAGCCGACCGGCACCACCGACAGCTGCACCGATCGGTGCTGGCGTTGCTCGATATCGTCGTAGTCCGAGACGCAGGTGCCGTCCTCGACCCGTCCGGCCCTGGTCAGCGCGCCGGTGGCCATTGCCAGCGCCTCGACCAGCGTGGTCTTGCCCGAACCGGAGTGCCCGACCAGCACCACATTGCGGATATCCTCCGGTCGCTGCGCCGTCAGCGCCTTGCCGTTGACGCCCGGCGTACTCGCTCTCTCGACCATCTGTGCTCCCGAGGTAGACACGTGTGGTTAATCCGAGCTTCCCACCGGCGACCTTCGTGTGTCACCGATTCGAAAGATCCGCAGCTACACCGCGAGCGATGGCGAGGGGGCTCTGCGCTAGGCGTTTCCGGAACCGAAGCGGGCCAGCACCGAGGTCGCCTCCTGCGAGGCGGTGCCCTCCTGGCCCAAATGCGCCATCTCCGGGGCGATTTCGCGGCCATGATGCGTCATGGCCTGGGCATACAGCCGACCCGCGCGATACGAGGAGCGCACCAGCGGTCCGGCCATCACACCGGCGAAGCCGAGCTCGGTGGCGACGTTGGAGTGCTCGACGAATTCCTCCGGCTTCACCCAGCGATCCACCGGATGGTGCCGCGGCGAGGGCCGCAGGTACTGGGTGATGGTGAGGATGTCGCAGCCCGCTTCGTGCAGATCGCGCATGGCCTGGGTGACCTCCTCGGGGGTCTCGCCCATGCCCAGGATCAGGTTCGACTTGGTCACCAGACCGGCCTCGCGGGCCGCGGTCAGCACCGCCAGCGACCGCTCGTAGCGGAAGGCCGGGCGGATGCGCTTGAACACGCGCGGAACCGTCTCGAGGTTGTGTGCCAGCACCTCTGGACGGGAGGCGAACACCTCGGCCAGCTGCTCGGGCACGGCGTTGAAGTCGGGGATGAGCAGCTCCACGCCGGTGTGCGGGTTGAGCCGCTTGATCGCGCGCACGGTCTCGGCGTAGAGCCAGGCGCCGCCGTCCTCGAGGTCGTCACGGGCCACGCCGGTGATCGTCGAGTAGCGCAGTCCCATGGCCTGCACGCTCTCGGCCACCCGGCGCGGCTCGTCGCGGTCGAGCGCGGCGGGTTTGCCGGTGTCGATCTGGCAGAAGTCGCAGCGGCGGGTGCACTGCTCGCCGCCGATCAGGAACGTGGCCTCCCGGTCCTCCCAGCATTCGAAGATGTTGGGACAGCCCGCCTCCTCGCAGACCGTGTGCAGCCCTTCGCGTTTCACCAGGCCCTTGAGCTCGGTGTACTCCGGGCCCATGGTGGCACGGGTGCGGATCCACGAGGGTTTGCGTTCGATCGGAGTCTCGGCGTTGCGAGCTTCGATGCGCAGCAGCTTCCGGCCGTTGGGTGAAACCGGATTGCTGGGTGTCGGGGTATCGACGGAAGTCACCCGAACGATGCTACGCCCGCCGCGTCAGGCGCCGGTTCCGGCTCCGACCGGTGTGACGTGCGCAATATCGTGATTGCAAATCGGCAGGTCGCCGTCGAGGGCCCGCACGATCGCGTCGGCCACGAGTGGCAGCACCTCGGATACGTGGACCTCGCGGCCCAGTTCCCGGCTCAGCGTCGTCACCCCGGCGTCGCGAATGCCGCACGGCACGATCGCGTCGAAGCCGCTCATCGGGCAGTCGCAGTTGAGCGAGATGCCGTGCAGCGCAACGCCGCGCTCGACGCGCACACCGATCGCCGCCACCTTGCGCTCGGGTTGCAGGGAGTTCGCGGGGATCCATACTCCGGACCGGCCCGGCACGCGTCCGGTGTCCAGTCCGAGCCCGGTGCACACCGCGATCAGCGCCTCCTCGAGCCGGCGCACGTAGTCGACGACGTCGACCGGTTCGGCCAGGCGCACGATCGGATAGCCGACCAGCTGGCCCGCACCGTGCCAGGTGATCTTGCCGCCGCGGTCGACGTGGACCACGGGGCTGCCGTCGATTGGCATGTCCTGCGGTTCGGTGCGGCGGCCCGCGGTGTAGACCGACGGATGCTCCAGCAGGAGCAGTCGATCCCGGCCGTGGCCCTGGGCGCGCTCGGCGGCGATGCGGCGCTGCAGCTCCCAGGCACTGTGGTACTCGACCAGGCCGAGATAGTCGACGTCGACCGGGGTCTGGTCGAAGCGGGCGGTTTCGGTGAGCCGGCGGGCGGGAGGAATCACCGGGAGCGCGGTGGTTTCGGTCAACAGGGGCTCGCCGGTTGCTGCGGGGATGTTCACGGGCTCACTCACTATCGGGACGTTACGCTATCGTTACCTGATTCCGCGAGATCCACGGTGACAAATGTGAGTTGCATCAATGTCAGATCCATCCATCTGCCGAACTTGTGACCCACTTCAGGAAGTACCCCAACGGTCCCGAATCCGAACTTCTCGTGTAGCGCGATCGAGGTGATGTTCGAGGATTCGATCGCGGCGATCATCGCGTGCACCCGGCCGCCGCGCTCGGCCCGGGCCAGCAGCTCGGTCAGCAGCGCGGTCGCGATCCCGCGGCGATGGAACCGATCGGCGACGTACACCGAGTTCTCGACGCTGAAGCGGTAGCCCGACTTGGGCCGGAACCGGCCGTAGCTGGCATATCCGGCCACGGCGCCGTCGATGTCGGCGACCAGTACCGGGAACCCGGCCGCCTCGCGGTCCCGCAGCCAGGCGCGGCGCTCGTCGAGGTCCGCGGGCTCGGTATCCCAGATCGCGGTCGTCTCGGCGATCGCGTTGTTGTGGATCGCCAGAATCTCCGGCAGGTCCGTCGGCCGCGCGTCACGAATCGGCACCCGATGCCCGTTGTCACTCACAATCCCACGGTAACCGCCGATTCGCCCACGCTATGAACCGCCGAGTCCGATAGTGACCGACCTCATCCCGTGCTGGGGCCGGGCCCGACAGCGCCCGTCAGGCGGCGAAGAGTGCGGACAGGGCCTGCCCGATGGTGTTGTGCCGGAAGGAATACCCCGCCTCCTCGAGGGCGGCCGGGATGGCCCGGGGGCCGTGCAGGATCGCCTCCTCGGCGAACTCGCCGATCAGCACCCGCAACGCGACCGCAGGGACGACCAGTGGGGCGGGCCGGTGCAGGGTGCGGGCCAGCGCGCGGGTGAACTCCGCGTTGGTGACCGGTGCGGGTCCGGCCATGTTCACCGGGCCGCGCACGCTCTCGTGGGTGAGGGCGAAGACCAGGGCACCGATCTCGTCGTCGAGCGAGATCCACGGCATGTATTGGCGGCCGCTGCCCAGTCGCCCGCCCAGTCCGAGGGAATACAGCGGCTCCAGCATGGTCAGCATGCCGCCGCGCCGCGAGAGCACCAGTGCGCTGCGCAGCAGCACGACGCGCACCCCGGCGTCGGCGGCCGGTTGTGCCGCGGCCTCCCAATCGCGGCACAGGCTGCCCAGGAAACCCGTTCCGGTGGGGGAGGTTTCGGTGACGACGCGATCACCGGTGTCGCCGCCGTAGTAGTGCACCCCGCTGGCGTTGACCAGCGTCGGCACCCCCGCGGCGGCGACCGCGGTGGCCAGCACATCGGTGGGTGTGATTCGGCTGTCGCGCAGCTCCTGCTTGTAGGTGCCGTTCCAGCGGCGTCGTCCCACGCCGGCGCCGCAGAGGTTGACCACCGCATCCGCGCCACGCAGGGCCCGCTCGGGCACCTGCGCCCGGGCCGGATCCCAGGCGAATTCGTCGCGGGCCGCGGCGGGGCGCCGCACCAGACGGGACACCTCGTGCCCGTCCCGGCGCAGCGCCACCACCAGTGCCGTTCCGATCAGACCGGACGAGCCGGCGATCACAACCCTCATGCTGCGTTACCGAATTTCCTTACCAGGAGAACTACAGGCCGAGATCGGCCTCGAACGCGGCCTCCTCCAGCCGGTGCCGGATGGTGGTGAGGAAACGTCCGGCGTCGGCGCCGTCGATCAGCCGGTGATCGTAGGTCAGCGGCAGATAGCACATCGAGCGGATGCCGATGAACTCGTCGCCGTTGCCGGAGATCACCATGGGGCGCTTGACGATCGCACCCGTGCCCAGCATCGCCGACTGCGGCGGAACCAGGATCGGGGTGTCGAACAGCGCGCCCTGGCTGCCGATGTTGGTGATCGTGAAGGTGCCGCCAGCCAGCTCGTCCGGCTTGAGACCGCCGGTGCGGGCGCGGTTGGCGATGTCGGCGATCGCGCGGGCCAGACCGGCCAGCGACAGGTCGCTGGCGTTGTGGATGATCGGGGAGAGCAGGCCCTGCTCGGTGTCCACCGCGATACCGAGGTGCACGGCCGAGTGGTAGGTGATCTCCTTGGTGTCCTCGTTGTAGGAGGCGTTGATGTTGGGGTGCACGCCCAGCGCCTCCACGGCCGCCTTCGCGAAGAACGGCAGGAAGGTCAGGTTGACACCCTCCCGTTCGGCGAAGGCGCCCTTGGCCTTTGCCCGCAGCGCGGCGATCTTGGTGAGATCGGCCTCGTGCGTCTGCGTCAGCTGCGCGGTGGTCTGCAGCGACTCGCGGGTCTTGGTCGCGGTGATCTGGCGGATGCGGCTGGCCTTCTGGACCGTGCCGCGCAGGGCCTGCAACTCGGGGCGCACGCCCACGGGCGCGGCCGGAGCCTTCGTTGCGGTGGCAGCCGGTGCCGGTGCCGGTGCCGCGGGAGTTGCGGCGGCGGGGGCCTTGGCCTCCGCGGCGGCCAGCACATCCTGCTTGCGGATGCGTCCGCCGACGCCCGAGCCCTTCAGTGCGGCCAGGTCGACGTTGTTCTCGGCGGCCAGCTTGCGAACCAGCGGGGTCACGTAGGGGATCTCGCCGTTCCCGTTGCTCGGGGCGGCCGCATGCGCGGGGGCTACCGCCGGGGCGGGGGCCGGCGCGGGAGCAGCCGGAGCCGGTGCCGGAGCGGGAGCCGCGGCGACAGGCGCCGGGGCCGGTGCGGGGGCGGGCGCGGGGGCCG
>NZ_JAHKNI010000022.1 GCF_018860155.1 Nocardia albiluteola | reverse complement strand
CCGCCCGCCACTTCGGACTCTGGCCCACCACCATCTCCCGCATCGAACGCGGACTCCAACGCGACGACGAACTCGCCAACACCTACAGACAATGGCTCACAACCGCTTGACAGCAATAGGAGCATCAGATTCGCTTCCCCGAGACGCGCCCCCCGCGTGCCGAAACCGTGACTCGCCGATCCCGGGGAATGGGTATTTCTCCGGTATGAGAAACACCGCTTCACCCGGCTCGACGGGCCGGCGGCCCTGGTACGCCGACCTCGAGGAGGCCGAGGCCCGGGGCGCCCACGGCAGCGCCGGAATCGGATACTTCGACTGCGACTGCGACATCTGCCGCCACCGGCACCACGAGCGGCCGTTCTGATCGCGACCGCCGCCCGCACCCGCGTGTGCCGCCGTCCAGCAGGACACGCGGGGCTCTCACGCGGCCCGGTCCGGACAACCGGATCGAGCGGCCGCCAACCGTCAGCGGAAGACGGACTCGAACGGCGGCCCGTCGAGGAGGCTGCGACATGCCCGCCGGATCTGCGCCATAATCGATTCGCGATCGTCGAGGCCGGCCTCCCAGTAGATGATGAGCCACTCGAAATCGCCCGCCGGGCCGGCGAGGGCGGGGTTCGGTCGTTCGATCGTGTAGACGAGCAGGTTCAGCAATCCGGCGATACGCTCTGCCGCGGCGAGGGTGTCGCCCTCGGCGGACAGCGCATATTCGGCGTGATGGCGAGCCCGCCGCAACAGCACATCGGCCTCGCGGCGCGGCCAATCCGCCTCGATGGCCGCGATCAGGTCGAGTTCGCGAAGAGCGGTGAGAAATACCTCGGGGGCGTTGCCGCAGTCGTTGCGGTGCATACACGCCAACTCGACCAGCGCCGGTGAATCCAGACCCCTGGCCAGCGCCTCCGCGGCGATCATCGGCAGGTCCTCGGGGTACACCTCGCCCACCGCGAACAGGTCGGCGGCCGCGCGAAGGTTCTCCATGCGGGCCAGCCTGCACCCGAGGCGATCCCGGGTCAACCGAATTCGCCGCGCCGACGGTCTGCTGGTTTCCGGTCCGGGAAAATGGGATGCGGTGCATCAATACTCGCCCGTACCATATCTTTTCGTGCCCGGTGCGTAGGCAGCGGTTACTTCGACTCTTAATCGGCGGGTTGCGGGTTCGAGTCCCGCCCAGGCTTCGCGGCCTGGTAGCTCAATGGCAGAGCAGCATGTTCCGTCGCCGACCTGGATCTCGGGCACACCCCTCGCTGCACGTGTGAATCGGCGGCGCCGCTACGGCGCCGAAATCCCGCCGCGGCGGCGCCCGGTGCGCGGGCAACAGGTACTTCGGGTTTCACATCCTGGAACGGGTTACCCGGTGACCAACTCCCCTGCTGCCGAACAGATCTCGGGCCCGCATCGCGGGAATTCGTTTGCGGCCCGCATTTCCGGCCGCTATCCTTTCGAGTGCGCCCGGTGCGCAGGTAGCGGTTACTTCTCGGACGAAAGGGTCGCGGGTTCGAATCCCGCCCGGACTTCGGTCCGCGTAGCTCAGCGGGAGAGCATTTCGCAAATACCGCCACCGCCAGGGATCTCGGGCGCACACCTTCCTCTCACCCACCGACCTTCACGTCGGCAGCCTCGGGCACCGGCGTAGGTTTCGCTGCTGGTCGCGACCGGGCGCGCCGCCCCCCGACGACACCGCCTGCGCACTGACCAAACTCGATCACGCACTGCCACAACGACTCCGGCACGAGGTACAAGCACTGGCCGGATCCTTCTCCAACTTCGTGATTCGCGCACGGGCGTACACACCTTCGCGGCCGACCGGGCGACATCCTGTCTAGGGCGCCCCTCCCGAAAAAAAATGGGATGCGGCGAATTCCGCAGCGCGCTACCGTAACTACCACGCCCGGTGCGCAGGAAACGGTTACTTCTGGTTTATCAGGTTCGACTCCTGTACCGGATTCCCCGGAATCCGGTCGGCTCGCAAGAGCCGGTTACCGTTTCCGAATTGTTCTCGGGCGCTATAGTTTCGCACCTCCCGGTGCGAAGCCCACGGCTACTTCGAACTGCAATTTCACAAGTCCGTGGGCGTTTCGATCTCGGGAGGCCTGTGCATCAGCCCGATGCGCCGACGACGGATACTCCCGGATTTCCGAATCCGGTAGCGCCGGTTCGAATCCGGCCGCCGCCTGACAAGCGGCGATTTCGTCGCGTTCCCGGGCCGCACTCGCCTCCCCGCACGACGTGGGGGAATTCCTGTGAGTAAGTTCAATTCCGGACGCCTGCGCGCCGCCGCGACCTCGGCGGTGAAGTCCGCACGCACGCCGACCGGACGCACCTACGAGGGAGCGCCCGGCTACGAGCGCACGCCACAGGGTGAACTGTTCCTACTCGCGGTATCGAACATGGTGGGCGAGAACACCTTCTACGAGAGCTCCGGCGCACGCGACGACCGCGGTGCTGGTGCGCGAGAACACCCTCGCCGATCCCGAGTGGACCGCGCGCCTGCTGCGCTGGCTGCGCACCTCGGCGAACATGCGCACCGCCGCACTCGTGGGCGCGGCCGAGTTCGCGCAGGCCCGGCTTTCGGCCGGACAGTCCGGAATGAGCCGTCAGGCAATCGATTCCGTGCTGCAGCGCGCCGACGAGCCGGGCGAGCTGATCGCCTACTGGTTCGCCACCTACGGGCGGGCGCTGCCCAAGCCGGTGAAGCGCGGCGTCGCCGACGCGGCCCGCCGCCTGTACGACGAGCGCGCCCTGGCCAAGTGGGATTCCACCGCACACGCGGTGCGCTTCGGCGACGTGCTCGACCTCACGCACCCGGCACCCATGGCCGACAAGCCCTGGCAGGGTGAGCTTTTCGCGCACGCACTGGATCGGCGCCACAACCGGGACAACGCGCCCGGCGAGGGCCTGCGGATCCTGCGCGCCCGCGCGGAACTGCTCGCCACGCCCGTCGCGGATCGCCGGACGCTGTTCGACGACGCCGAGCGGGCCCGCGAAGCGCTGCGTGGCGCGGGCATGACCTGGGAGTCGGTGGCCGGCTGGCTGCAGGGCCCGATGGACGCGCGCGTCTGGGAGGCCCTGATCCCGTCGATGGGTTACATGGCGCAGTTGCGTAACCTGCGCAATTTCGACGAGGCCGGGGTATCCGACGAGGTCGCCGCGGAGGTAGCGGCCAAGCTCGCCGATCCCGAGCAGGTCGCGCGCTCGCGGCAGCTGCCGATGCGGTTCCTGTCGGCGTACCGCGCCGCGCCGTCGCTGCGCTGGGGCGATGCCCTCGAGCGGGCGCTGGGCCACTCGCTGGCCTCGGTGCCCACGCTGTCCGGGCGCACCCTGGTGCTGGTGGACACGTCGGGCTCGATGAACGCGGGCTTCTCCCGCGACGGTGCGCTGCGCCGCTGGGACGCCGCGGTCGTCTTCGGCCTCGCGCTGGCGAACCGGTGCGAGCGGGCCGATGTGGTCTCGTACTCGTGGGGCGAGGGCGACGCGGGCAGCCGGGTGTTCCGCCAGCGGCGGGGCGAGTCGCTGCTGCGTGCGGTCGAGCGGTGGAAGTCCGGCGGCTACTTCATCGGCGGCGGCACCGATACGGCCGGCGCGGTGCGGGGGCACTTCGCGCGGCACGATCGCGTGGTGATCCTCACCGACGAGCAGGCCACCGGCGGCGACGTCGACCGGGCACTGCCCGACACGGTGCCGCTGTACACCTGGAATCTGGCGGGGTACCGCCTCGGTCATGCGCCCAGCGGGTCGCACAACCGGCACGTCTTCGGCGGCCTGTCCGACAAGGCGTTCGCGATGATCGGTCTGCTGGAGGCCGGCGCCCGCGCCGACTGGCCGTTCTGACGGCGGTGTCCGGCAACTCGAATCGAGTTGCCGGACACCGTAGGTCGACTACGACCGCGCGGAAGCCGCAGTGCGCGTATGTATCACGGCGGTGACGACCGCGGCCAATACAACGGCGGCAGCCGCACAGGCCGCGGTGGTGGCCCAGCCGAACCAGCTGACCGCCGCCGCGCCGAACGCCGTCCCGAGGCTGCCACCGATGAAATAGACGATCATGTACGCGCTGTTGAAACGGGCTGGTGCACCGGGATCGATGGCCAGCACCGTGCTCTGATTCGCCACCTGCGCGGCGAACAGTCCGGCATCGAACAGGCCCAGGCACAGCAGGGTGATCGCCGTATTCGACAGGAACACCGCAAGAGTCACCGTGCTGACGACGGCCAGCGCCAGGCCGATCAGGATCACCCGGCGGGCGCCGACGCGATCGGTCCACGTCCCCGAAATCCGGGTGGCGGCGACGCCGAGCAGCCCGGCGAAGGCGTACAGGCCGATTCGTTCGGGCGAATAGGAGAACGGCGGCTGGGACAGCGCGACCGCGAGCCCCGCCCAGATCGTGCAGAAGGCGAAGAACCACAGCATGCCCCGACCGGCGGCCAGCCGCAGCACCGGATACCGGGTGTACAGGGCGGGCATTCCGCGCAGCGTCGCAGGATAGCCGCGCGTGGCAGTTCCCGCCGCCGCCGGCAGCACCGGGCGGGTGACCGAGGCGAGAACGAGACAGGCGACGGCGAAAACGACGAGCATGCCCCGCCACCCGATGACATTCGCCAGCCACCCACCCGCGATTCGTCCGGCGAGGATCCCGGACGAAATTCCGGCGGTCACGATCCCGAGAACGGTGGCTCGCCGATGCGAGTCCGCGAATCGTCCCGCGACCGAACTCAATTGGGCCCCGATCGCCGAACCAGCCCCGATCACGAAGATCGCCGCACCGAGCAGCCACGCCGATCGCACCGCCGCCGCACCCATTAAAGCCACTGCCAGAGCACCGAATTGGGCCGACACCACCACCCGCGGCGCATACCGATCGACGAGCGGCACCAGCAGGGCCAGGCCGGCCAGATAGCCGACCGGTCCACCGGCCAACGCCGTTCCGACGGCCGCGACCGAGGTATGCAGCGACCGTGCTACCTCCGCGATAGCCGGTTGCAACGGATAGATACTGGCGGTGCCGGTCGCGGCCGCCAGCGCCATGAACCACACGACAGGCGTCCGCAGCACCGCGACCCGGGTATCCGGAATGAGGTCGGTTTCCATGACACCGACGGTAGGAATGCCGGAATCATCCGGCTGGCGGCAATCGGACCACATAGTTCCGGGCCCGGATACGAGAAACGCACCCCCTCGACATGCGAGAGAGTGCGTCTCGAACCCGGTGCGGATGTCGCCGCGGCAGCTCAGGGAGTGCCGGGCGGTTCCGAGTTCGCGGCGGCCTCGGGCTTCGAGCCCGCGGCCGGATCCGCCCCTGTCTCCGTTTCGGCCGCACCCGGATCGGTGCCCTCGTCGGCGGCCTGGTCCGGCTCGGGATGCTCCGGGGAGAAGTCCGTGGGCAGGCCCTTGATGTGCTTGTTCATCGAGCGGATCAGCAGCACGGTGCCCGCCAGCAGCACCAGGATGATCACCAGGCCCAGCGGCGAGGCCTTGCCGAACTCCGGGCCGGTGGGGTTGGTGGTGGTGCCCTGCGCCAGGACGGTCAGAATCATCGGTCGGTGACCTCGGTGTGTGGATCTTCGATACCGGCGAACAGGTCGGTCTCCGGGATCTCGGTGCGCACCCGCGTCTTGGCCAGCTCGAATTCCTCGGTGGGCCACAGCCGCTGCTGCATCTCCATGGGAATGGCGAAGAAGGCGCCGTTCGGATCGATCTGGGTGGCGTGCGCGCGCAGGGCGTCGTCGCGCTGCGGGAAGTACTTGGAGCATTCGATCTGGGTGGTCACCCGGCCGAACATGTCGCCGCGCTCGGCGGCCATCTTGCGGAACCGGTCCAGCCATTCCTGCATCGGGAACGGCTCGCCGATCCGCTCGTACTCCTCGGCGAAGGTCTCGATGCGCTGGATGCTGAAGCCGTGGTCGTAGTACAGCTTCAGCGGGGTCCACGGCTCGCCCGCGTCGGGGAAGCGCTCCGGATCCCCCGCCGCCTCGAACGCGGCCATCGACACCTTGTGGCACATGATGTGATCCGGGTGCGGGTAGCCACCGTTCTCGTCATAGGTCGTCATCACGTGCGGCCGGAACTCGCGAACGACGCGGACCAGCGCCTCGGTGGCCTCCTCGAGCGGCACCAACGCGAAGCAACCCTCCGGCAGCGGCGGCAGCGGATCGCCCTCGGGCAGGCCCGAGTCGACGAACCCCAGCCAGCGGTGCTGAACCCCGAGCGCCTTGGCGGCCTCGGCCATCTCCTCGCGCCGCACCTCCTCGATGCGGTCGAGGATGCCGGGCACGTCCATCGCCGGATTGAGGATCGATCCCCGCTCGCCGCCGGTCAGCGACACCACGAGGACGTCATCGCCCTCCGCGGCATACTTCGCGGTCGTCGCGGCGCCCTTGCTGGACTCGTCGTCGGGGTGGGCATGCACAGCCATGAGGCGGAACCCGCTCACTAGTTGCTCACCTCATTGCTCATCCGTTAGTCACCTCATCGCTCTCCGCCACACATTCGGGCAGGGGTGCCAGATCTCTCTCCCTATAGTTCCATCCGGCCCACATTTGTTCCGAGCTGCCCCCCGGGGATGGTGCGTGGGCGGAGCTTGCGGAGCCCACGGGGTGGGTACGTCACGATGTCGCGGCTCTCGGCCACGCGGGGCCGCGCAACCGGGCGATACCCGCATGGGGCACCATCGACTGGTAGCGCACGGCGCACTGAGATAGAGGAGCGAGCAGATCATGACCGAGGCCGCACCCGAGACCGGACGGTCCGACACCGCGGCCCCGTCGCGCTCGCTCGGGGATCGCTACGGGACCACCCGCCGGCGCCGGACCCCGCGCTGGATGCCGCTCGCCCTGGGCGGCGTGGTCGTGGCGCTGGGCCTGGTCATCGCCTATCTCGGCTTCAAGCAGTTCGGCCCCAAGGACGTCGACCCCGAACAGCTGGGCTACTCCGTCGTCAATGACTCCACCGTCGAGGCGCATTTCAAGGTCACCCGCACCCATCCCGAACAGCCGGCGTTCTGTTTCGTCCGCGCGATGGACAAGGACGGCAACGAGGTCGGCCGCCGCGAGGTGCTGATCGCGCCCTCGAACAGCGGTACCGTGGAAATGAAGGTCACGGTGCGGAGCCTCGCCAAACCGGCGGCCAGCGATGTGTACGGCTGCGGCAGCCACGTACCCGCCTACCTGCGGGCGGGCTGAACCGGCCCATCCAGACGCATCCGGCGAATCGCCTGGCAATCACCGCCCCGACCTGCACCTTTGCAAAACGTGGTAAAATGATGCGATACACGGTTCCGAACGCTCGGAGCCGTGTTTGCTGCATTGGCGGCCAGCGCTGTCGGTTCCCGGCACACAATGCCACACGGGAACAGGGCCTGTCGGGGTTCGACGGATTCCCCCAGGGATGGCTCTAGCCGTCCACTGCGGCCGCGCGCGCCCCAGGGTGGGGCGCATGTGGCTGCAGGTATTTGGGAATCCCGGTTAGCCGGGAACAACTACGAGGGAGTGATCGAGATGACTGAG
This sequence comes from Nocardia albiluteola, assembly GCF_018860155.1. GTDB lineage: Bacteria > Actinomycetota > Actinomycetes > Mycobacteriales > Mycobacteriaceae > Nocardia > Nocardia albiluteola. Next base: position 113,868 of record NZ_JAHKNI010000022.1, on the reverse strand, counting down.
ACGCAAGTGACCTGGCTGACACCGGAGTCGCATGAGAGGCTCAAGGGCGAACTCGACGCGCTCATTGCCAATCGTCCGGTCATCGCGGCCGAAATCAACGAGCGCCGCGAAGAAGGCGACCTGAAGGAGAACGGCGGCTATCACGCGGCGCGCGAGGAGCAGGGTCAGCAGGAGGCCCGCATCCGCCAGCTGCAGGAGCTGCTGAACAACGCCAAGGTCGGCGTCGCGCCCACCAAGTCGGGCATCGCGCTGCCGGGTTCGGTCGTCAAGGTCTACTACGACGGCGACGAGACCGACACCGAGACGTTCCTGATCGCCACGCGCGAGGAGGGCCTGGGCGGCTCGAACCTCGAGACCTACTCGCCGAACTCCCCGCTGGGCGGGGCGCTCATCAACGCCAAGGTCGGCGAGACGCGGGAGTACACGCTCCCCAACGGCAACATCATGAAGGTGACGCTGGTCAGCGCGGAGCCCTACCACAGCTGACGCGCCCGGCCGGTCGGCAGCAGCCGGTCGAGCGCCGCTGCGAACCTCCGAAAACAACACAGCGGCCGCACCGTTTCCGGTGCGGCCGCTGTTGTCTTGTCGCGAGGCGATTACCCCAGCGCGCGCTCGATATCGGCGAGCAGGTCGCTGACGTCCTCGATGCCCACGGACAGGCGAACCAGATCCTCGGGCACCTCCAGCTCGGACCCGGCGGTCGAGGCGTGCGTCATCGCGCCCGGGTGCTCGATCAGCGACTCCACCCCGCCCAGGGATTCGGCGAGGGTGAAAAGCGTGGTGCGCGAGCAGAAGTCGAGCGCGGCCTGCCGACCACCGGCCAGCCGCACCGAGATCATGCCGCCGAAGCGCCGCATCTGCTTCTGTGCCACCGCATATCCCGGATGGTTCGGCAGGCCCGGGTAGATGACCTGGGCGATGGCCGGATGCCCGGACAGGAACTCCGCGATCGTCTCGGCATTGTCGCAGTGCCGATCCATGCGCACCGCAAGGGTTTTGATGCCGCGCATGGTCAGGAAGGCATCCGTGGGGCCGGGCACCGCGCCGGCGCCGTTCTGCAGGAAGGCGAAGGCGGCATCGAGTTCGGGATCGTCGGTGATCAGCGCGCCGCCGACGACATCCGAGTGTCCGCCGAGGTATTTGGTGGTCGAGTGGATCACGATGTCGGCGCCCAGCAGCAGCGGCTGCTGCAGGTACGGGGAGGCGAAGGTGTTGTCCACCACCAGCTTCGCGCCGCCGGCGTGCGCGATCTCGGCCAGCGCGCCGATATCGCCGATGTTGAGCAGCGGATTGGTCGGCGTCTCCACCCAGACCAGTTTCGTGTTGGGGCGCAACGCATTACGCACCGCGTCCGGATCCGACACCCGCGCGACCGAGTATTCGATGCCCCACTGCGTGAAGACCTTGTCGATCAGCCGGAAGGTGCCGCCGTAGGCGTCGTCCGGGATCACCAGATGATCACCGGGCCGCAGCGTCGCGCGCAGCGCACAGTCCGTGGCCGCCATGCCGGAGGAGAAGGCCCGGCCGTGGCGCCCGGACTCCAGGGCGGCCAGGTTGGCCTCGAGCGCGGTGCGCGTCGGGTTGCCGGTGCGGGCGTACTCGAAGCCGCCGCGCAGCCCGCCCACGCCGTCCTGGGCAAAGGTGGAGCTGGCGTAGATCGGCACATTCACCGCACCGGTCTGCGGATCGGGCTCGTATCCGGCGTGCACGGCCCGTGTGGAGAACCCCAGCTGGTCATCGGTCATGGCTCACAGCCTAGGAGCGCTCCCCCTCGCCCGGCCCGCCGGGTGGCGCCGCCGACCGCGGCGTTCGGTCGATCGGCCGGGTGAGCGCGGCCTAGGGTGGATCGCATGGTGACCGTAGACGAGCTGTTCGCAATCGATTCGCTGCTCAGCGACCAGGAAATTCAGATCCGCGACACCGTGCGGGTGTTCGCCGAGCAGCGGCTGCGACCGCATATCGCGGACTGGTTCGAGCGGGGCACGTTCCCGGTCCGCGAGCTGGCGCCCGAGCTGGGCAAGCTGGGCCTGCTGGGGATGCATCTCGAGGGGTACGGCTGCGCGGGCACGTCGGCGACCGAGTACGGCCTGGCCTGCATGGAACTCGAGGCGGTCGATTCCGGCGTGCGCAGCATGGTGTCGGTGCAGGGCTCGCTCGCCATGACGGCGATCCACCGGTTCGGCTCCGAGGAACAGAAGCAGCGCTGGCTGCCGGACATGGCGTCCGGTCAGGCGATCGGCTGCTTCGGGCTCACCGAACCCGATTTCGGCTCCAATCCGGGCGGGATGCGCACCCGTGCGGTCCGCGACGGCGCGGACTGGGTGCTCGACGGCTCGAAGATGTGGATCACCAACGGCTCGGTCGCCGACGTCGCGGTGGTGTGGGCGCGTACCGAGGAGGGGATTCGCGGCTTCCTGGTGCCCGCGGGCACCCCGGGCTTCACCGCCCGGGAGATGCACCGCAAGCTCTCACTGCGCGCCTCGATCACCGCGGAGCTGGATCTGGAGGGGGTGCGGCTGCCCGGCGAGGCGATGCTGCCGGGCGGTAAGGGCCTCGCGGCGCCGCTGGCGTGCCTGTCGGAGGCGCGGTTCGGCATCGTCTTCGGCGCGCTCGGCGCCGCCCGCGACAGCCTGGCCGCGGCCATCGACTACGCGCGCACCCGCGAGGTGTTCGACAAGCCGCTGGCCGCGTATCAGCTCACCCAGGCCAAGCTGGCCGATATGGCGGTAGAGCTGGGCAAGGGCGAGCTGTTGGCGCTGCATCTGGGCCGGCTCAAGGATCGCGGCGAACTGCGGCCCGAACAGGTCAGCGCGGGCAAGCTGAACAGCACCCGGGAGGCCATCGCGATCGCGCGAGAGTGCCGGACCATCCTGGGCGCCAACGGAATCACCCTGGACTATCCGGTGCTGCGCCACGCGAACAACCTGGAGTCGGTGCTCACCTACGAGGGCACCGCGGAGGTGCATCAGCTGGTGCTGGGTGAGGCCCTGACCGGATCCAGAGCATTTCGCTGACAGGCAATTTGAGCGGCGAGCCGAATGGGATTCCCACTCTCTGCAAATGCCCGGAGGTTGCTAGGCTGTCGGGGTGTTTTTGTTCGGCTCCGCGTTGCTCGAAGTGTCGGCGCGTAAGACTTTGAAGCGTCTGCATAAATCGCACGGAGTTCCCGCGCTGACCGCGGCGCGGGAATCACCGGCGGTGTGTGCGGCACTGGATCAGCACGCGGCCGCGATCCGCGACATCCTCGAGCTCGGCATCGAGAATTCGGCGGTCGTGCCGGTGTCGGTACTGCTGGCCGGATACGCCCGCGGACTGGTGGAACATTCGGAGCGGGCGGTGCTGCGCGCGCCGCGCGATACCGCCGGCTGGGTACGCGCCGAATGGATCCAGTTGAGATTGGCCGGTGTGTGCATGTTGTCCACCAGCATGGCCTGACCGCCGCGCACCCGAAAGTCCTTTGGCCCGAACGAGCCACGACGCCAATACGTCACGACTCGAACACGTCACGACGCAGCCCGCCCCGAAGATCGGTACAGCAGCGAGAGAGGTTCGCGCCGGAAGGGCACTCGGGGGCGACAGGGCCCGACCGCCGGCGATCAGCCCGCGTGGGGCTCGCTGTCGACCAGGTACAGCCGGGGCCGCCGGGCGGGCGTCGAACCGCCCGCACCGCCGATGAGCAGCACCGCGAGCACGCCGCCGACGATGAGCAGCACCGTCAGGAGGATCGGCACGGTGACCTCGGACGGCACCCCGACGCGGCCCAGCGCCGTGGCGCCCCCCGCGCCCCAGAGGACCACGGCCGCGAAGCGGCCCAGCATGCGACCCCACCCGGAATCACCGATTCGATTCGTGACCCAGCCCATGACCATGCGGCCGAGCATGGCGGTAATCGCACCGATGACCAGTGCCACCGCGATATCCGGTACCCACGACGCGATATCTCGCAACAGCGAGCCGACCGTGTTCACGAATCATCCCCTCGCACCCAGGCGGCCCCGGCCGGATACCGGAACTCCAATTCGGTTATACCTCGCAAAAATCCAACTATCCACTATTTGCGTGGATATTGCCGGTTCAAGTATTGCGAGAGAGAAGACCGGTCAGTAGGCCGAATTGACGTTATCCATGGAGCCATAGCGGTCGGCGGCGTAATTGCAGGCCGCGGCGATGTTGGCGACCGGGTCCCAGATGTTCCAGGAGGTGCCGTCGACGTGGTACGCCCGGAAGGTCGGGTCGATGACCTGCAGCAGCCCCTTGGACGGGATACCCGCCGCGGCGTTGGAGTCGTACAGGTTGATGGCCTGCGGGTTACCGCTCGACTCGCGGATGATGTTGCGGTAGATGCCCGAGTAGCTACCCGGGATGTGGTTCGCGGCCAGGATGTCCATCGCCTGGTGGATCCAGCCGTCGAGGTTGTCCGCGTAGACCGGCGCCGGCGGGGGCGGGGGCGGCGGCAGCACCTGCGGCATCGGCGCCGGGGCCGGCGGCAGCGGCAGCGCGGGAGCAGGGGCGGCGGCGATCGGCGCGGCGATCGGCGCAGCGATCGGCGCGGCGGCCGGATGAGCGGTGGCCTCGGCGATCGTGTGGGCCAGGGCGACCGGCTTGACCTGGGTCGTGTGCTCCCCGCCCGCGGAGGTGATGGCGGCGAGGGCGGCCACGGCCAGGGTTGCCGCACCGGCGGTCCGCGCGACCGCCTTGGCTCTACTGCTCTTGTTGGACGTACTCGACATCGACGTTTCCTACTCTTGTTTTCGGCCGTTACCGGCCTGCAGCAGGCAGCACCGATCAGGGGCGGGCACCGCTCTCGGCGGGCTCGTCCCCGGTGCGACATGCTGGTGGACTCGAGAGGGAGGCTGTGCGCTCCCCGTGGGATTCGGCTCGACTCAGCGGCGGCCGGGCGGTCCGGCAACGACGCGGGAGGCGTCTGCTGCCGTGGCGGCACACGCTGCAACTGCGGTGCCTCCCGGCACGGCGGCAGCGATCGTGTTCCGCATGAGCGTCACCAACTCCTCGTGTAATCCAGACTCGGGGTCTGAGAACCAACGAGGTCACAGGATGGTTGCGGTAGGTTAACGTAAACCTAATCAAAGGTGAACAACTGGTGTTGCGACCCTTCGGAGTGGACGATCCGAGGTCGCTATAACGCCGTGAGCGGGCGATTTAATCGTTACCTATCGGTGACCTACATCACAGAAAAAGTCGGTGTGTCGAGCTGGACGAGGCCGATTCGACCCGGTTTTCGGGGACCTTGGACACCGTTTGGTAACAGCGTCGAGACCTATCGTATCCACCAGAAATGTGCTCGACGCCACATGGTACGACGCTCGAGGCAATCGAGCGGCAAAGCGATCCGAGCCCCCGAGCATCGCGCGCACGGCGGTCGACACTCCGCACGACAGCGGCGCGGGCGGGCGCTCGCTCAGCGCGAGGGCGGCCCCAGGGCCGGGGCCGCGATCATCGACAATGCCGGGAACCGGATCCGGTTCAGCAATTCCGACGCGCCGAGCACAGCCGCCGGCAACGCCATCCAGGAGATCGCCTGCCACCGGTCCATGCCTACCTATGATGCGCAAGACATATGTAACAACGGGTTACATACCAGTTATCGCCGCAGCCGTGCGGCCTGGCAGCCTGCTCAGCGCAGTTTTCCCAGCTGATTAGCTACATGGCGGCAGCTGCCGCTCATCCCGGCCGAAAGCATCACGCCTCGGCCGGGAGATTAGCAATCATGCAGCGAACGATGCTCAGTGTGCGGACGGGATCCCCGACGCGCTCAGGAACCCGAGCAGGTCGTGCCGGGTGATGACCCCGATCGGCTTGCCGTCCTCGACCACCATCAGCGCGTCGGTGGCCTCGAGCTCCTTGGTGACCGCGGAGATCGGCTCGCCGGAGCCGATGAGCGGGAAGGACGGACTCATGTGCTTGGACACCGGATCGGTGAGATGGGCGCGGCCCTCGAACACCGCGGACAGCAGATCGCGCTCGGTGACGCTGCCGGCCACCTCGCCCGCCATCACCGGCGGTTCCGCCCCGACCACCGGCATCTGCGAGACGCCGTACTCGCGCAGGATCTCGATGGCGTCGCGCAGCGTCTCCTGGGGATGGGTGTGCACCAGATCGGGCAGCGCGCCGGACTTGCCGCGCAGCACGTCGCCGACGGTGGCCTCGGCGACGCTGCCGTCCAGGCGGGACTGCAGGAAGCCGTAGGAGCTCATCCACTGGTCGTTGAAGATCTTGGACAGGTAGCCGCGACCACCGTCGGGCAGCAGCACCACGACGACCGCTTCCGGGTCGCGCTCAGCCACCCGCAGCGCCGCCACCACGGCCATGCCGCAGGAGCCGCCGACCAGCAGGCCCTCCTCGCGGGCCAGGCGTCGGGTCATCTCGAAGGAATCGGCATCGGAGACCGCGATGATCTCGTCCGGGATCGCCGGATCGTAGGCGCTGGGCCAGAAGTCCTCACCGACGCCCTCGACCAGATACGGCCGCCCGGTGCCGCCGGAATACACCGAGCCCTCGGGATCGGCGCCGACGACCTTGACCTTGCCGCCCGAGACCTCCTTGAGGTAGCGGCCGGTGCCGGTGATGGTGCCGCCGGTGCCCACACCCGCGACGAAGTGGGTGACCTTGCCCTCGGTGTCGCGCCAGATCTCGGGGCCGGTCGTCTCGTAGTGGCTGGCCGGGCCGCCCGGGTTGGAGTACTGGTCCGGCTTCCACGCGCCCGGGATCTCGCGGACGAGGCGATCGGAGACCTGGTAGTAGCTGTCCGGGTGCTCGGGCGCGACCGCGGTCGGGCACACCACGACCTCGGCGCCGTAGGCGCGCAACACGTTTCGCTTGTCCTCGCTGACCTTGTCCGGGCAGACGAAGACGCATTTGTACCCGCGCTGCTGGGCGACCAATGCCAGGCCCACGCCCGTGTTGCCGGAGGTCGGCTCGACGATCGTGCCCCCCGGCTTCAGCAGTCCCTGCTCCTCGGCGGCCTCGATCATCTTGACCGCGATGCGGTCCTTGGAGCTGCCGCCGGGGTTCAGGTACTCGACCTTGGCCGCCACCAGGCCGGACTCCGGACCCACCACGGAGTTCAGCCGGACGAGCGGAGTATTGCCGATCAGCTCGACGACGTGATTCGCGATGCGCATGCCGCCCATAGTTCCAGAAGTAGCTGAACGGCTGTCCGCCTCCCCGCGTTTTCAGGCCAGACTCGAGTGCCACACAAGTACCGTTGGCGGCCGGCGGCCGATAGATCCGCAAGTTCCCCCGTCCCCGGCAAGTTACCCATGTACTCGCGAAATCAGTTCTCACCGATGGCATCGCGATTGCCCTATCATCTGCGGCGTGAGGATGCCGAAGAGTGCCCGCAGTATCGCAGCCGTGCTCGGAACCGTCGGGGCCGCGACGGCGATCGCGTCGTCCGCCGTGGCGGGCGCACAGACCACCGAATTCCCCCAGACCACCAGCCTGTTCTACGGCGGACTGTGTGGCGGGAACATCCGGACCTGGGCCGACACCAGCCCCGACTACGGCGGCCGGGCGGTGATCAACATCCAGGCCCAGCCTATCGCGGGCCTGGGCTCCGGTTCCTATCCGCTCGCACCGCTGTGCAACGTGCAGACCACGGTCGCGTGGCGCAATCTGAACACCGGCGCGGTCGGCCAGTGGGGGGTGAACGTCGTCGCGGGCATCTACGGCAGCATCCTGTATGCCCTCTACCAGAACACCGGACCGGGCACCATCGATGTCACCGTCAGCACCAACAACCTGAGCGTGCCCACGCACGCCACCTTCGTCGTCCCGGGTCCACCGCCGCCCCCGGGCCACTGAGCCGAGGTCGTCACGGACAAACGCACCCCATACCCGAAAGCCGGGTCAGGGGTGCGTTTTTTGGGAAATCCGGCGCTTGTGCGCGGCGCGGAATGCGGCACTATATATGCAGACGAGATCAGGGATCGCGACCGCCGCACCGGATCCCGCACTCGCCGCCCGCATCCGCCACCGCTCCGGCGGCTGCCGCACACCGTCACCGGGAACCGATGTGCGGAGGTGAACGTTCCTCGTGGCGTCCGGTGCGAACACAGATCCAGCGATACCCAGGAGGTCGTTGACGATGACGCGCACATGGCGCACGCTCGCGGTCACCGGTGTCGCGACGGTGGCGGCGGGGTCCAGCGCGGGCACCGCGTGGTGGGCGACCTATCGCCTGCTGATGGCGCAGGCCCGCTCGGCGCGCACCGCCATCGGCCGCGACACCGCCAAGCCGCCGGAGGCCGACGGGGTGTACACGGCCGGCTGCGGAAAGCCCGAATCATGGCGCATCGGTGTGCGGTTCGACGTCCACCTGATGATCTTCGGCGATTCCACCGCGGCCGGCGTCGGCTGCGGCACCCCCGATGAGGTTCCGGGGGTCCGGATCGCGCGCGGCCTGGCCGACACGACGGGCCGGCGAATCCGGTTGAGCACCAAGGCGATCTCCGGGGCTACCTCCAAAGGCCTTGCCGGACAGGTGGATGCGATGTTCGTCGCGGGCCCGCCGCCGGATGTCGCGGTGATCCTCGTCGGCGCCAACGACGTCACCAAGAAGCATTCGGTATCGCGCTCGGCGCACCGGCTGCGGCAGGCGGTGCACCGGCTGCACGAGGCGGGCAGCGTCATCGTGGTCGGCACCTGCCCGGATCTCGGCACGGTCATGGCCATTCCGCAGCCGCTGCGCACCCTGGTGCACGGGTGGAGTACGCGCCTGGCACGGGCGCAGGCGGCTGCGACCCGGAGTGCTGGCGGATATCCCGTCCGCATCGGGGATCTGCTCGGCCGCGACTTCCGCAGCGCCCCCGAGGCCCTGTTCTCCGCCGACGGCTTCCATCCCTCGGCCGCCGGATACGAACTCGCGGCCGGGCACCTGCTCCCCGCGGTCCTGCGCGAACTCACCGACCACGAATCCCGGCCCGCGGACCCGCGGCCTGTCCGGGCCTGAAGCGTCGGCCGAGTGTCACACCTCACGGCCGGTTCGGACATCGGAGGCATACCGGGTGTTCCTCGGCCGACAGAGGCGACGTAAATTCGGAGGAGAATTCCGCTCGTGTGTACCGAACGGCCGCTTGGTCGTTCACCGTCCGATAAAGGAGTCCTCATGCCCGAGGCCGTCATCGTTTCGTTCGCCCGCTCCCCCATCGGCCGCGCAGGCAAGGGTTCCCTGGTCAGCATGCGTCCGGACGATCTCGCGACCCAGATGGTCCGAGCCGCCCTGGACAAGGTTCCCGCACTGGACCCGCATCAGATCGACGACCTGATGCTCGGCTGCGGCCAGCCCGGTGGCGAGGCCGGATTCAACATGGCCAAGGTCGTCGCCACCCAGCTGGGCTACGACTACCTGCCCGGCGTGACCCTGAACCGCTACTGCTCCTCCTCGCTGCAGACCACCCGCATGGCATTCCACGCGATCAAGGCGGGCGAGGGCGACGTGTTCATCTCCGCCGGCGTCGAGACCGTCTCGCGCTTCCCGAAGGGCACCTCCGACGGCTGGCCCGACACCCACAACGGCAAGTTCGGCGAGGCCGAGGCCCGCACCGCCAAGCGCAGCGAGGCCGGCTCGGACCGCTGGGCCGACCCGCGTGAGAGCGGCGAGCTGCCCGACATCTACATCGCGATGGGCCAGACCGCCGAGAACGTCGCCCAGTACACCGGCATCTCCCGCGAGGACCAGGACCACTGGGGCGTGCGGTCGCAGAACCGCGCCGAGGAGGCCATCAAGGCGGGCTTCTTCGAGCGCGAGATCACCCCGGTGACGCTGCCGGACGGCACCGTCGTCACCACCGACGACGGCCCCCGCGCGGGCACCACCTACGAGAAGATCTCGCAGCTCAAGCCGGTGTTCCGCCCCGACGGCACCATCACCGCCGGTAACGCCTGCCCGCTCAACGACGGCGCCGCCGCGCTGGTCGTCATGAGCGACACCAAGGCCAAGGAGCTGGGCCTGACCCCGCTCGCGCGCATCGTGTCCACCGGCGTGTCCGGCCTGTCGCCCGAGATCATGGGCCTGGGCCCGATCGAGGCGGTCCGCAAGGCGCTGAAGCTGGCCGGAAAGACCATCGACGACATCGACCTCTACGAGATCAACGAGGCGTTCGCGGTGCAGGTGCTGGGCTCGGCCCGCGAGCTGAAGATGGACCTGGACAGGCTGAACGTCTCCGGCGGCGCGATCGCCCTGGGCCACCCGTTCGGCATGACCGGCGCCCGCATCACCGCCACCCTGATCAACAACCTCCAGACCCACGACAAGCAGTTCGGTCTGGAGACCATGTGTGTCGGCGGTGGCCAGGGCATGGCGATGGTGATCGAGCGCCTCAGCTGATCGTCCCGACAGTCGGTCCGGCCCTCGGTGTAGCCACGGCAGCCGGGGGCCGCATCGCCGGGGCTGAGGCGTGAAACCAGTCAGCACTACGCGGTACCATTCGGTACCATCGAGTGATGGCAGGTCTCAATGTGAGGTTCAGCGAGGAGGAACTGACCTCCTTGCGTGAGCGTGCCGAAGCGGAGGGGGTCAGCATGCAGGTATTCGTGCACAATGCGGTGATCACCGCGATCAATGAGCGGGCGCGCGTGTTCAACGAGGCGGCCGAACATGTCCTACGGGTCAGTGAGGAGCTGAACCGGAGACTCGCCTGATGCAGTACCTGACACTGCAGGAACTGCTGAATCTGGCGAAACGGCTTGGTATGGACGAAGTCCGAGACTACGGGCTCCTCGACTCCGCCTTGGCGCGGCCACAATCGAGCGTCTTCGGCCAGGATGCCTATCCCGACGTGTGGACCAAGGCTGCGGCGTTGATGGAATCATTGGCCCGCAATCACGCGCTCGTCGACGGAAACAAGCGTATTGCCTGGTATGCGACCTGGGTCTTCCTACATCTCAACGGCCACCCGTTGGATGCCGACTTCAACGTGGACACAGCAGAGCAATTCGTCCTGGGTGTATGCCAGGGAATGCACGACGTAACAACCACTGCGGAGCATTTGAGACAGTTCGCCGCAGAAGAACTCTGATGTCGCGGCCGAGCCGGGACGCGATGGCGCGGCGGCTTCAGGGCTGCTGCCGATCGACTCGGGCCAGGAACTTCTTCACCAAAGGGCTTGCGATGGAACGGAATTCCTCGAAGTAGGCATGCCGCGCGCCCGGAATCAACCGGACTTGCGCGCCCGGGATGCGCTCGGCGATGAGCGGGGCATTGGCGGCGGGGTTGAAGCGGTCGTCGGCGCCATGGATGACGAGGGTGGGGGCGGCAATGTCGGGCAGCGCGTCCCAGGCATCGTGGCGATGGCTCGCGATCAAATGGCGGCGCTGGGCATAGGACGGCATGTCGGGATCGCCGAGGGTCTGGTACGGACCGGTGGTGCGGGCCAGGTAGTCGGGGGTGTACATCAGGTCCAGCAGCGTCTGGTGAGAGGTGGCCGGGTCGGCGAGCAGGTGGCGGATGTCGCTGCCGCGCTCGATGCTGTGCTTACCGCCGGCGGACGTGCAGCCGAGTACCAGTGCACGCACTCGATCGGGGTGGCGAGCCGCGACCCACTGCGCGACCCGCCCGCCCATCGAGGTGCCGTATACGTCGGCTCGGTCGATGCCCAGATCGTCCAGGGCCGCGATGGCATCGTCGGCGAATCCCGGTGTGCTGTAGACGATGTCGGGCTTGTCGCTGTCGCCGGTGCCGCGGTAGTCGAGGGTGATCGTGCGATGGGTGTCGTGGAAGTCGTCGCGAATGCCGTCCCACCAGTGGTGATTATTGGACTGCCCGGCGATCAGCAGCAGCGGGAAGCCCTCGCCCGCAACCTGGTACGCGATGCGAACGCCGTCCCGAGCCCGCGCCCATGATCGGAGCGCACCGGTGGGCGACGCATGATCCGCGCTGCGGGCCGGCGGCTGGACACTGGGCTGAATTCCGGGCATGCCTGAGAAATTACCCGTGAACGAACGGATACAGGTCCGCAGATGTAGGCGCGACGGGGCTACGCGCCCTCGCCCAGCAGGGCGCGTAGCGCGGAGTCGCCGAGTTGCCGCAGCTCGGCATGACTGCGCCCGGCCGCGGCCTGGACGGCGATGCCGTCGGAGATCGTGTGGATGAGGGCGGCCAGCGCGGCCGGTTCCTGGCGGGACGGCAGGTCGGTGGCTTGCTCGAGACGCCGGCGCAGCGCCGCCTCGCCGGCCTTGCGGACCGCGACGGCGTCCCGACGGACAGCGCGCGCATCGGGACCACCCGCTTGAACGGTCTTGACGCACAAGCAACCGTGGGGCGTATTCTCCCCCGCGGTCAGGTCGACCGCCCCGTGGATCAGCCGCTCGACGACCTCGCGGGCGGTGGGCGCCTCCAGCGCCTCGGCGGCGTATCCGCCGGGGCCGTCGAGGTAGCGGGCCAGGACCCTGCCGAACAGTTCCTCCTTGTTGCCGAAGGCGGCGTAGAGGCTGGGCTTGTTGATGCCCATCGCGGCGGTCAGGTCGGTCAGCGACGTGCCCTCGTAGCCGTACCGCCAGAACACCTCCAGCGCGCTGTCGAGTGCGGCGTCTGCGTCGAATGAGCGTGGGCGTCCGCCGGGCATGTCGTCCTCCGGGCTGTCTCCATAGTTTCTTACCTATCGGTACATTACCCCTTGCGCGGAGGCGTTCCCGCCCCCTAGTTTCATACCGAGAGGTACACAACTAAGGAGTGCGCATGATCCGAGTCGGAGTTGTCGGGGCCAGCGGCTGGGCGGACGGCTCGCACCTACCCGCGCTCGCGGCGCTCGAGGAGTTCGACGTGACCGCGGTCGCGACCACCAACCGAGCCAGCGCAGAGCGGGCGGCCGCCGCCCACGGCGCGCGGCACGCCTTCGCCGGAGCCGCCGAACTCGTCACGCACCCCGAGGTCGACCTGGTCGTCGTCTCGGTGAAGGCCTCCGGGCATGCCGCCGTGATCAGGGCGGCGCTCGACGCCGGCAAGCACGTCGTGTCCGAGTGGCCGCTGGGCATCGACGCCGGCGAGGCGGCCGAGCTGACCGAGGCCGCCACCGCCGCCGGCGTCGTTCACGCGATCGTCCTGCAGGGCCACCATTCCCCGAGCGCCCGCTTCGCCGCGGACCTCCTGGCCGACGGCCGGATCGGCATGCTCGAATCCGTCGCGCTGGTGGCGGAGGGCTCTCCCTGGGGCGGCAGCCGGATACCGTCCGACCTGGCGTTCGGCCTCGATCCCGCGGAGGGAACCAACATCCTAACCATCATGGCCGGCCATTTCCTCGCCACGCTCGAACGGGTCGCCGGCCCATTGACGCAGGTCTCCGCGCGGCTGCCCCGCACGCACGATCGCGTGCTCGTCACCGGGACGGAGCGAACCGTGCCGAATGCCACCGCGAGCCACGTGCTGTTGCACGGACGGCTGGCCGGCGGCGCCACCGCGTCGGTCGCGGTGCACGGCGGCAACGGACCCGCCCGGTACGGGTTCCGCCTCGAGATCGTCGGCAGCGACGGAGCACTGACGGCCACCCCGGCCCAGCCCGGGACATTCATCCACTGGGGCGACTGGGACATCCGGATCGGCGAGGAAACCCTGGCCGTGCCCGACGCATACCGCACCGTCCCCGTCGGCGTCCGATCCGGGCCACCGGCCAATATCGCAGCCCTCTACCGGGAGGTCGCCCGGGCCATTGCCGAAGGCCGGCAACCGAATCCCAGCTTCGAGGCCGCCCTGCGCCACCACCGGCTGCTCGCCGCCATCGAAGAGTCCGCGACCGGCGCAGTGACCCGGGACATCGCGTAGCGGGCGGGGCGGACAGACAAAACGGGTGGTCACCGGATTTCCGGCGACCACCCGTTCGAGTCGGAAGCAGTCGGCTAGTTGCGCTGCAGGTAGCTCAGCAGGCGCAGGATCTCGAGGTACAGCCACACCAGGGTGACAGTCAGGCCCAGGGCGACCCGCCAGGCCGCGCGCTCCGGGGCGCCGGCGCGGATCAACTGGTCGGCCGCGTCGAAGTCGAGCAGGAAGCTGAACGCCGCGATGCCGATGACGATCAGGCTGAACACGATCGACATCGGGCCACCGTCGCGCAGGCCGAGGCCGCCCGCATGGAAGAAGCTTGCGACCAGATTGCCGAGCATCAGCACGACCACACCGATGATGGCCGCGACCACCATCCGGGTGAAGCGCGGCGTGACGCGGATCGCACCCGTCTTGTAGACGACGAGCATGCCGAAGAACACACCGAATGTCCCCAGCACCGCCTGGGCGATGAGCCCGCCGCCGCCGACACCCCGGAATTGAACGTTGGTGAACACGAACGAGATCGCGCCGAGGAACAGGCCCTCGAAGGCGGCGTAGCTCAGCACGAGGGCCGGGTTGTCCTGCTTGCCGCCGAAGCTCGCGACCATGACCAGTACGAACGCGACCAGGGCGCCGATGCCCGCGAGGGGCCCGGCCAGCGCGCTGTTCATGGCGGTCAGGGCGTAGGAGATGATCGCCATGACGGTGACCACGCCGAGCGTGATGCCGGTCTTGGTCACCACGTCGTCGATGGTCATCGGCCGGGTGGCCGGGACCTGCTGGTAGGGCTGATAGGGCTGCTGCGGATACGGCTGGCCGTACTGGTCGAACTGTCCGGCGCCGGCGGGCGGCGTACCGAACCCCGCGTAGCCGCCGCGCTGCTGCTGCGGCAGATTTCTGAAGATCGGGTTGCTGGAAGTGCGCACCGTTCTTGGCCTTTCCGGAAGTCGCAACCCACGGCGATCGTGGGCCGTTCTGAGTATCCAACGTCCGGCCTGGAACACAAGTTCCCAACCGGACAGAAAGCGGACAAATCCGACTCTACCGTCCGGAATTCGCGCCCACGTCGGACGCTATTGCGTACCGGGCCCGCGCAAACCCCGAACCGACCTGGTAACGGTGAACTTTCGATTACGCCCGACCACGTCGGTCGTGCCGACGACTCGTTCCACCACGCCGCGATAGTTCAAGTGCGAGTTGTAAACCGTCCACAGCTCGCCGCCCGGGCGCAGCACCCGCCCGGTCTCGCTGAACATCTTGATCGCCGAGCCGGTGTGCACCGCCGCACCGACATGGAAGGGCGGGTTGCACAGGACCAGATCGGCGCTGTTGTCAGCGAGCGCGGACATCGCGTCGTCCCGCAGGATCCGGACCCGATCGGCGACGCCGTTGGCAGCCGCGGTGGCCCGGGCCGAGGCGACCGCGGCCGCGGACTGATCGGTGCCGACCACGCTCACGTGCGGGCGGGCCCTGGCGAGGGCGACGGCCAGAATGCCGGTGCCGCAACCGAGATCGATCGCCTCACGCGCGTCGGGCTTCATGCGCCGCAGGTGTTCGATCAGGAAACGGGTGCCGATGTCCAGGCGCGGACCGGAGAAGGCGGCGCCGTGCGCAACCACCTCGAGATCCAGTTCGTCCAGTCGCTTGCGAATCGGAAACGGCGGGTCGCCCAGAGATTTGGGCTCGCGCGCGGTCAGGATCCGCGACTTCTGCCGCCCGCGGCTGGCCTGCACCGATGAAAAGGATTCGGCCAGTACGTCGTTCATCGCCGGGGTGAGATATTTGTCCCTGGCGCCGGCGAATACCTGTACGTCGGGATCAGCGTATCGAGCGATGGCGTCGGCGATTTCGGCCAATCCGGACAGCGCCCGCGGCAGCCGCAGCAGCACCACCCTTACGCCCGTGAACAATTCGCGATCGAGCGCGCCGGGGGTGTAGCGATCGGCGAGTCCGACCGTGCGGGCGTTGTTGGCCAGGGCCAGTTCACCGGTGAGCAGGTCCTGGTGCACCCGCACCCCGTGCAGGTCGTGGGCGGCAACGGCGCCGAGGGTGAGCGCGCCGTACCCGTCGTCGACGACCGCGACCCGGCCGTCCCCCGCCGCGGCGAGGGCATCGGCGGCGACATCGAGAATCAACCGGTCCGCGGCGTCGACCGCGTAGAGATTCACCGCTTCCACGTCGGGGTGGCGCCGCAAACGGCCCAGTATGTCGTCGACCTCGTGCACACCTACAGTGTGCTAGATCGTTGCCGAAACGTCGCGCGCACCCCGGTAGTTATCCCTTCCCCCATCCACCCCACGCATAACGACGTGCCGCTGACCAGCGCCGGAACGCATGCGCTGCTGACGGGTTGCTCGCCAGACCCGGACAGTTCGTCCTGGCGCGGCCCCGGCACGGCTTGTACGCTGTGACCCATACGGGCGGCATCTCGGCCGGGGGGTATTCGGTTCTTCGAAACAGGCACTGCCCCAAGCGATATGCCCGAACAATCGAATTACGGGGTGGTTCACAATGAGTACCGATCAGCCGTTCGCCGATACCGTCGCCTACGGCAGCGGCCCGGACGACAGCACCACCGATACCGCCGAGACCGCCGCGGTCACCCATCACACGATCACCCTCGGCGGCCACGAAATCGCCTATACCGCAACGGCGGGCCACCTGGTCACCATCGACCCGGGCACGTCCCAGCCCAACGCGAAGATGTTCTATGTGGCCTTCACCCAGGACGATCAGCCCGAGGCCGCGCGGCCGGTGACCTTCTTCTACAACGGCGGCCCCGGCTCGTCGTCGGTGTTCGTGCTGCTGGGATCCTTTGCGCCACGGCGGATCAGGACCAATATGCCCGATTTCACCCCGCCGGCCCCGTACACGATGGAGGACAATCCCGACAGCCTGCTCGACAAGAGCGATCTGGTCTTCATCAACCCCGTCGGCACGGGGTACTCCAGTGCCGTTGCACCCCACAAGAATCGCGAGTTCTGGGGCACCGACACCGACGCCGATTCGCTGAAGGAGTTCATCAAGCGGTATCTGACGAAGAACAACCGCTGGAACTCCCCCAAGTTCCTGTTCGGCGAGTCCTACGGCACCGCACGCAGTTGCGTGCTCGCCTACAAGCTGCACGAGGACGGGGTCGATCTGAACGGCATCACCCTGCAGTCCTCGATCCTGGACTACCGCAGGGTGAACGACCCGGCCACCGCCCTGCCCACCGCCGCGGCCGACGCGTGGTTCCACAAGCGCCTGGGCATCACCCCGGCGCCCGCCGATCTGGCCGCCTTCATCACCGAGGTCGAGCAGTTCGCCAGCGGCGCGTATGCCGCTGCGCTGCAGGCCTTTCCGAAGTCCGACCCGGCCACGATCGACAAGCTCGCCGCCTACACCGGCATCGACAAGACCACGCTGGACTCCTGGAGCCTGGTCATCGACAACCGCTTCCTGACCGCGCTGCTGCAGGATCGGAACCTGGCGCTGGGCGCGTACGACGGCCGGGTGACGGGCATCGACTCCGGCATCGCGGGCACCGTCGATCCCAATGCCGGCGGCAACGATCCGACGATGGCGGCGGTCTCCGGGGTCTACACCGCGATGTGGAACTCGTACCTCAACGAGCAGCTGAAATACACCTCGACCTCGGAGTTCGTCGACCTGAACAATGCGGTGTTCGCGAACTGGGATTTCACCCACGTCGACCCGACCGGCGCCAAGCAGACCAACGGCGCGCTGTATACCGCGGGCGATCTGGCCGCGCTGATGGCGATCAATGTCGATCTGAAGGTCTTGTCCGCCAACGGTTACTACGACTTTGTCACTCCGGCCTACCGCACGGTGACCGACCTGCAGCAGATGCCGCTCGCGGATGCGACGATCCGCAAGAACCTGACCGTTCGCTTCTATCCGTCCGGGCACATGGTCTACCTGGACGGCGCCTCGCGCACGGCGCTCAAGCAGGATCTGGCCCAGCTGTACGACGCCGCGACGAACGACGCGGCGGCGGTGAGCCGCGTCGTGAGCCTGCAGCAGCGCGCGGGGTAGCTCCCGGGCCGACGCCGATGCACCCCTGGCGGCTCAATGCCCTGTCGGCATCGGCGTCGGTCGTATCCGAGCAGTGCCCGGCAGGCTGTGGCATCCACCGAGCACCACACGGTATTCGGAGCCGCCGCACCCGTGGCTGGGTCAATCCGTGATCGGGGTGGGTTCGGGGGTGGTCGTCGCCCGGCCCTTCGGCATGCCGACGGCCGCGATCGCCATGACCAGCGCCATCGCGGCCACGCCCAGGAACACCCAGTGCACCGCCGAGGCCAGTGCCGCGGGCGCGGGATGGGCGGCGTGGCCGACCCGCGCGTTCACCAGCGCGCCGAAGATCGCGACGCCCACCGCGCTGCCGATCGACCGGGCGAACATGTTGTTCGAGGTGACCACGCCGCGCTCGGTCCACTCGACGCTGCTCTGCGCGGCGATGAGAGTCGGGCTGGCGGTCAGGCCCATGCCGATACCGATCGCGAAACAGCTCGCGGCCACCTCGACCAGCGACGAGTGCGCGCCGAGCAGCAGCAACGACGCCGCGCCGAGGGTCGCCAGGCCGCCGCCGAGCAGCGCGGAGGTCCGGAAGCCGAACCGCAGGTACACCCGGCCCGACTGCCACGCGGCCAGCGGCCAGCCGAGGGTCAGCGCGCCCACGGTCAGGCCCGCGATCAGCGCGTCCACGCCCAGCACGCCCTGGGCATAGGTCGGCACGTAGGAGGTCAGGCCGAGCATGATCGCGCCCACCAGCACCGAGATCAGGCTGCTGGCCACGATAATTCTGCGACTGAACGTCCACAGCGGCAGCACCGGATTCTCCGCGCGCCGCTCCACCAGCGCGAACAGCACCAGTGCCGCCGCACCCCCGACGAACAGCACGACGCTGATCGGCGAGGACCACGCCCACGCCTGCCCGCCCTCGAGCACGGCGAGGATGACAGCCCCGACGCCGACGGTGAGCAGCGCGGCGCCCGGATAGTCGATGCGATGGCGGGTGCGCGGCGCGGTCTCGCGGAAGCTACGCAGCAGCATCCAGGCCGCCAGCGCGGCCAGCGGCAGGTTCACGAAGAAGATCCAGCGCCAGCTCAGGTACTCGGAGAAGACGCCGCCCAGCAGCGGCCCCAGCACCGACGACAGCGCCCACACACTCGCCAGGTAGCCCTGCGTCTTGGCGCGCTCCTCGAGGGTGTAGATATCGCCCGCGATCGTCATCGACATCGGCTGCACCGCCCCGGCGCCGACACCCTGTATCGCCCGAAAGACGATGAGCGCCACCATACTTGTCGCCAGCCCGCACAGCAGCGAGCCGAGCGCGAACACCGCGATGCCGAACAGCATCACCGGCTTGCGCCCGAAGGTGTCGGCGAGCTTGCCGTAGATCGGGACCGTCACCGCCTGCGCCAGCAGGTAGATCGAGAACAGCCAGGGGAATTGCGCGAAACCGCCGAGGCTCTTGGTGATGGTCAGCACCGCGGTGGCGATGATCGTGGAGTCCAGGGCCACCAGTGCGCTGGCCAGCATCAGGGAGATCAGGATCGGGCCGCGTTCGGAGCGGAAGCCGACGGCGGCGGTCGCGGATGGGGCGGATTTATTTGTGGCGGTGCTCACGCAGTCCCTCTGGCTCGCATTTACTTCAACATGGAAGTTCAACGCGCCGCCGACGCGGCTATTCCGGGGTATACCTGGAGGGGGTATTAAAAGATCGCTACACTGTCCCCGTGATCGATCGGCGCCAGACCTCCGCACCCGGATACGTCCGGGCGCTGGGTCTTTGGGCACTGCTCGCGGGCGTGCTGGTCATGCACATCGTCGCCCTCATACCCGCGCGCATGATGCACGCTGGACACGTTGCGGGACAGTCGATTACCACATCGGCCGTGGCCGGTTCGGCCACCGCCGAGGATCCCGCGATGCCGATGGCCGGCAGGCCCGGCTCGGCGATGGCGTCCGCAGTGGCCGCCCGAGTGATATCCGACACACAACCCGGTACCTCGCTTCTCGGCCCCGCCCGACTGGGCGGGTCACGCGCACAACCCGTTACCGCAACAGCGCTCGCGGGCACGCACCCCTCCCCACCGATCTCCTCCCGGGCGATGGCGAAAGCGCCACGGGCGATACCGGATTCGGACGCGACGACGCCGAGCGCAGCCCCGGCTGTGCCGATGCGCGCGATGGCGGGAATGGGTGCCACGCACGGTTGCGACTGCGGCGGCTGCGGGATGACGATGGCCGAGATGCATGCTTGCGTGTTCATCCTGACCGCGCTCACCCTGCTCCTGGGCCTGGCGCTGCTGGGCCGGATCTCCGGACGCACAGCCGATTCCGCGCGCCCCGCTCCCCGCTGGCTGTCCAGGCGCGCCCGTCCGCCGCCGTGGACGATGCCCTCCCTGGCCGAATTGTCGATTCTGCGGATCTGATGGACCGCCGCATCGGCGTGTGCACGCACGCGGATGCGGGTCCCCGCACACACGGAATCCGCAATCACCAAGGAGTACAACCATGTTCAGTTCGCGCACCCGAATCACCCTCGCCGGCACCGGAATCGCCGCCGCACTGCTCATCGCGGGCTGCAGCAGCAGCTCCGGCGGGTCCGGCAGCGGCACGATGACGCCGATGGCCGACATGCCCGGCATGAGCCAGCCGAGCGCGAGCTCGACGGCGCCGGCCCGTACCGATTTCAACGCCGCCGACGTCACCTTCCTCGACATGATGTACCCACATCACGCGCAGGCGGTCGAGATGGCGAAGCTGGTGCCGAGCCGGTCACAGAATCAGCAGCTGATCACCCTGGCGGCGAATATCGAGAAGGCGCAGTCACCGGAGATGATGCAGTTCGCGGGCCTGCTGAAGAGCTTCGGCAAGCCCGCGCCGACGGCCACCATGGATCACCCCATGGACGGGGTGATGTCACAGGATCAGATGACCGCGCTCGAGAAGTCGACCGGCACGGCCTTCGACACCATGTGGCTGAAGATGATGATCGAGCACCATCAGGGCGCGGTCACCATGTCGAACACGGAGCTGGCGGGCGGGGTGAATCCCGACGCAAAGACGTTGGCGCACAACATCATCACCGCGCAGCAGGCCGAGATCCAGCAGATGCAGGGCATGTTGAACCAGCACTGACGCATGCGAATGGGGTCCCCCGGCCGGCGGGGGACCCCATTCGAGCGGATCAGCTGCCGATGACGGCGTTCATGATGGTGCCCGCACTGGTGGCGACGCCGCCGCCGATCATCGCGCCCGCCACCATCTTCGGCGACTCCAGGTTGCCGCCGCTCCACTTCTCCCAGGCGAAGCGGCCGCCGCCGTAGGTCACGGCGGTGACGCCGGACAGCAGCACGAACCAGGTGAAGTACCGGACCAGCTTGAGCAGCTTGTCGGCCGCCGGCGGGGTCTCCGGGGTGGGGTTGCCGACCTGGGCCAGCACCGTCGTGTACATCTCATGTGCGGCGAGAACCATGCTCACGTTCGTTGTCCTCTCGGATGCTGAGGTGATGCTGGCGTGACCACCCGCCCGGGCGAACTGTGCAAACGGCGGGAGCAAGCAGGAAGAACTCGTCGATCACGATCATTGAACCGCATTTGCCCCCCATCGCGCAGGCAGACACACAAGATCGGCCGGTAACGGAACGGCCGAAACGCCCTCCGACGGTGGGAATTCCCTTCGCGAAATATTTATGGATTGTTTACGGCGGCCTCTGGCAGCATGAGCGGTACCGGGTGGGGACGAGTTCCACACGGCGGCAGCAGCGAACAGTTTCGGGTGGGCGGCGATGACGCGGTGTGAGCAACCGGAGTGCACGGGCACGATCCGGGAGGGGTATTGCGACGTCTGCGGGCTCGCTCCCGAACAACCGGTGGCGCCCGGCGCCGGCGCCTCCCCCGCCGCGGTCGCGCGGTGCGAACAGCCGGGCTGTTCCGGCGTCATCGAGGACGGCTACTGCACGGTCTGCGGCCTGGCTCCCGAGGACGCCGCGGCCCGATCAGCCTCCACCCCCCGCTCCGCCACCGTCGCGGGCGCCTCGTCCGGCATCTCGCGCCGCTCGACCCGGCGCGGATCCAGCCGCTCCCGCTCGAACCGGACCTCGCGATCGAGCCGCGGCCACCTCGGCGCCGGACTCGTCACGATCGCCCCGGTGCCGTATCGGGATCCCTCGACCGCGATCATGACCGATCCGCAGGTACCCGAGCGCGACCGGTTCTGCAGCCGGTGCGGCAACGAGGTCGGCCGCGGGCACGATGGCCGCGCGGGCCGCAGCGAGGGTTTCTGCGCGCACTGCGGGGCCGGATTCTCCTTCACGCCCAAGCTGTCCCCGGGCGATCTGGTCTCGGGGCAGTACGAGGTACTGGGCTGCCTGGCCCACGGTGGCCTGGGCTGGATCTATCTGGCGCGCGACCGCAATGTCAGCGACCGCTGGGTGGTGCTCAAGGGCCTGCTGGACAGCGGCGACAGCGATGCGATGGCGGCCGCGGTGGCCGAGCGGCAGTTCCTGGCCACCGTCGAACATCCGAACATCGTCAAGATCTACAACTTCGTGCAGCACCCCGATCCGCGCACCGGGGAGCTGGTCGGCTACATCGTCATGGAGTACGTCGGCGGCGCCTCCCTGAAGGAGCTGCGCTCCAAGCGAAACGGCTCCGGGCAGCTCGAACCCCTGCCGCCCGCACAGGGTCTGGCCTACATGCTCGAGATCCTGCCCGCCATAGGGTACCTGCACTCGTTGGGCCTGCTGTACTGCGACTTCAAGCCGGACAACGTCATTCAGTGCGAGGAACGGCTGGAGCTGATCGACCTGGGCGCGGTGCGCAGGGTGGACGACGACGACAGCGTGGGCTTCAAGACCGACGGCTACTGCGCGCCGGAACTCGAGGACGAGGGCGCCTCGATCGAATCCGATCTGTACACCATCGGGCGCACCCTGGCGGTGCTGACCTTCAATTTCGACTACCGCAAGCGGTACGTGCACGATATTCCGCCGGCGGTGGATGTGCCTGTGCTGCAACAGCATCCCTCGCTCGAGCGGCTGCTGCGCCGCGCCACAGCGCCCGATCCGGACGATCGCTTCGGCTCCGCGACGGAGATGGCCGAACAGCTCACCGGCGTGCTGCGCGAGGTGGTGGCGGCGCAGGAGGGCGTGGCCCATCCGGCATTGTCCACAGTGTTCAGCGCCGAGCGCGGAGTATTCGGGGCCGAACCCCGGAACTGGCCCGCGCCGCTGGCCCCGGCCGCGGTGACGCGGACTCTGCCGGTGCCGCTGGTGGATTCGGCCGACCCGGCCGCGCGCTGGCTGGCCACGGCCGGCGGCGGTGACCCGGCCCGGGTGGTCGCGATGCTGACCGCCGCCCCGATCCAGACCTACGAGGTGGGCTTGGCCCTGGTGCGGGCCCGCTTGGAGGCGGGCGACACCGCCACCGCCGTCGCCGAATTGGACGGCCTCGAGGAGACCGAGGCGGCGGACTGGCGGATCGGCTGGCATCGCGGCCTGGCCGCGCTCAACAGCGGTGACTTCAGCACCGCGCGGACGCATTTCGACGAGTCCTACGATCTGCTGCCCGGCGAGGCGGCGCCGAAGCTGGCCCTGGCCGCGGCGATCGAGTGCGCGGGCGACGCGGCCGCCGCCGCGCGGCTGTACCGGCTGGTGTGGGGTACCGACCAGAGCTATCCCAGCGCCGCCTTCGGGCTGGCGCGAACCCTGCTGGCGCAGCGCGATTTCGAGGGGGCGATCGCGGCGGTGGAGTCGGTGCCGGAGACCTCGAGCTATTTCGTCCCGGCCCGCCTGGCGGCGGTCCGCATCCGGGTGCAGGCCGCGACCGAGCAGTATCTGGTGGTGGCCGGGCAGCGGCTGGGCGAACTCGACCTGGATCCGGAGCGCAAGGCGCACTTCGGAATCCAGGTGCTGGACGCCGCCCGCACGCTGGCATCGCAGCAGCGCGGAGCCGCGAGCGCCGTGCAGATTCTGGACTGCCCGCTGAACGACCGGGCCCTGCGCCGTGCCCTGGAATCGCAGTACCGGACGCTGGCCCGGCTCTCCACCGACGAGCGCAGCCGCCGGGATCTGGTCAACCGCGCCAACGACATCCGGCCACTGAGCTGGATCTGACGCCCGCGCCGGCAATCACCACGAGGGAAGCGTTATGCAGGCAGTCCCCGAGCATCTGCCCGATACCAGTGGAGCACAGGTCAATACGAGCACATCGACAGGAGCGCGACCGTGACCGAGCGAAGCGAGGGCACCACGGGCACAGCACCAACGGTCGCAGCGGAGCGAAGCGGAGCTGTGACCGAGCGAAGCGAGGGAACCACGGGCACAGCACCTACGGTCGCAGCGGAGCGAAGCGGAGCTGCGACCGCGACCCAGGTCCGCCCCGATGCCCCGAGCGCCCGGCGCGGAGTGCTCTCCACGGCCAGGGACCGACTCCCCGAACGTTCGGACCGCCCGGCCTGGATCCGGCTGCTCGCCGTGGTGGCGGTGATCGCGGCGTTCGCCACGGCCCTGACCGTCGCCCTGGGCGCGAGCGCGCTGCGCAACGGCATCGACTCACTGGGCCACAAGACCGCGCCGGGCGTCGCCGCGAGCCAGGATCTTGCCTCCGCGCTCGCGGACATGGACGCCCAGACCACGAATCTGCTTCTGGTGGGCGACGATTCGGCCCTGTCCGATACCCGCACCTACGCGCTGACCACCTACGAACAGCGCCGCACACAGGCCGACCGGGACCTGCAGCAGGCCACCGCCATCGCCGGTAACGACGCCGGCGCCAAGGACACCGTCAACAATCTGCTCGACCAATTCGGCCAGTATCAGGCGCTGGTCGCGAATATCGAACTCCTGGAGAGCTCCGGGCACAACCCCGCCGGACACCCCTCGGCCGACATCCTGAGCCAGTACCAGCAGGCTACCGACATGAACGCCGGGATGCTCAGGGAGACACAGATTCTCACTGATCAGAACAGCACCGTGCTGCAGACCGCCTACGCCTCGACCCGGCACAGTGCGGCGGTCTCGGGCATGTGGCTGGCGATCTTCGCCCTGGTGTTGTTCGTGGCGCTGATCGGGCTGCAGATCATGCTGCGGCTGATGATGCGCCGATGGCTCAACCCGGCACTGCTGGTGGCCACCGCGCTGGCGCTGGCCATGGTGATCGGCGGGGCGATCGCGACCGCGCAGGCCGAGAGTCAGCTGCGGACGGCCAAACAGGACGCCTTCGATTCGCTGCTGTCGCTCGAGCAGGCCCGCGCCATCGGCTACGACGCCAACGCCGACGAGAGCCGGTACCTGGCCGATCCCGCCCGGGCCCAGGACTATCAGAACGCGTTCCTGAGCAAGTCGCAGCGGCTGGTGCAGCTGGGCATGCCCACGCAAACCCAGTATTACGCACTGCCGCAGTACTATCCGGCGCTGGTAACCGGCGTGGACGCGGTCGACGGCGGGCACGGCGCGGCGTTCGGCGGCCTGTTCGGCGACGAACTGCACAACATCACCTTCGCGGGCGAGGGCGACGCGGCCAAGGCCACGGTGGACGCTTACCGGGCCTACCAGGCGGACGACCACACCCTGCGCGCGGACGCGGCCACCGACCTGCGGCAGGCGATCTCGTTCGACACCAACCCGCAGCCCGGCTCCTCGGACGGCGACTTCGACGCCTTCAACTCCCAGCTCGACATCCTGATCGGGATCAACCAGCACGCCTTCGACACGGCGATCCCCGCGGGCATCGACGCGCTGAGCGGCTGGGCGACCTGGCTGCCCTACGTGCTGTTCGCCCTCGTCACGGTGGCGATCTTCCTGGGCGTGCGGCCTCGCCTGGCGGAGTACCGGTAACACGCCGGGGGATCATGGGCCAGAATTTGCGCATGGATACTGGCCGTACCGAGGCGTTCAGCGATGGGGTGTTCGCCGTCGCCATCACTCTGCTCGTACTGAACTTCCACACGCCCGAGGGCAATCTGCGCTCGGGACTGCTGCACATGTGGCCGTCCCTGCTCGCCTACGCGGTCAGCTTCCTGAACGTAGGGATCATGTGGATGAACCACCACGCCATGTTCCGGCACGTGGCGCGGGCCGATCGGCCGCTGCAGCTGTTGAATCTGCTGCTGCTCATGGCCGTGGTGCTGGTGCCGTTCCCCACCGACATGCTCGGCCAGATGCTGAGCCACGAATTGCACGGCGGGGACACCGCGACGGGCGCATTCGTCTACGGCCTGGTGATGATCGCCATGGCGGCCGGATTCAGCGGCGTGTGGTTCTATGCGGTGCTGCGGCCGGGCATCCTCAAGGCACGAATCGACCGGCATGCGTTGCGCGTCGCCACGTTTCGCTTCTGCGTCGGCGCGGTCGTCTACATCCTGGCCACCGCGCTGGCGCTGTGGGAGCCGCTGGCCGCCCTGATCGTGTTCGGCCTGCTCTCGTTCTACTACTCCTTCGAGCACCTGCCGCTGGCACCGGCGTCTCGGGACAGGTCTTCATCCTCCGCGTAGCCGGGAGCAGGGTCCACGGCGACCACACGCCCGGGCCCATCTCCGCGAACGGATCCGGATTCACCGTCTCACGCTGACGGGCCGCCGTCCTCCCACGGCACGAGCACGATCTTGCCGCGCACCCGGCCGGATTCGCTGAGCTTGTGCGCCTCGGCGACGTCGGCCAGCGACATCACGCGCTCGATCTCGATCCGCAGTTTTCCCTGCGCGGCAAGGGTTCCGACCTCGCCGGCGTCCGAACTGTTGGGATCCATGTAGACGCGGACGTACCGCGGATCGCCCTCCGCGTCCGAGCCCTGGGTGTCGAAGTAGACGCCGTCCGCGCGCAACGTGCGCAACGACCGCTGCCCGTAATCGCCGCCGATCAAGTCCAGTACGACGTCCACCTCGCGCACCACCTCCGCGAAATCGACCGTGGTGTAATCGATCAGCTCGTCGGCGCCGAGCGAGCGCAGGAAGTCGTGATTGACCGCGCGGGCGGTGCCGATCACAGAGGCGCCCCGGGCCTTGGCGATCTGAACCGCGACATGGCCGACGCCACCGGCGGCCGCGTGGATCAGGATCCGCTGCCCGGCACGCAGATTTGCCAGCGCCTGCCAGGCGGTCAGGGCGGCGGTCGGCAGGGCCGCGGCCTGCACGGCATCCAGCCCTGCGGGCCTGATTGCGAGCGTATTCGCCGGTACCACAGCGTATTCCGCATAGGCTCCGAAGCGGCTCATGAAGACGCCGAAGACCTCGTCGCCGCGCTCGAGCCCGGTCACCTCCTCGCCGCGTTCGATCACGGTGCCCGCCACGTCGAGCCCGAGCGTGAGCGGCGGCTCCCCCAGCCGGTCCCGCAGGTATCCGGCCCGGATCTTCCAGTCGGCCGGATTCACCGAGGTCGCCGCGACCCGGACGAGCACCTCCCCGGGGCCGGGCTGCGGGCGGGGGATCTCCACGGTCTCGAGGACGTCCGGACCACCGAATGTGTTCTGACTGATTGCTCGCATGACAGCGATTCTGCGATGCTTGGTAACCATTGGAAAGTAGGCACTAATTAGATACCGAGGTACCCGATGGATACCGCCAGCGCCCCGCACTGGATCGACGAGAACGACCTCGTCGACAGCTACCTGCACCGCTGCCCGGCCCGCGAACTGCTCGGCCTGCTCGCCGACAAGTGGGTGCTGCTGGTGATCGGCGTGCTGCGCCTGAGCGAGGAGCCCGTCAGATTCAACGTGCTGCGCCGCCGCCTGGACGGAATCACCCAGAAAATGCTCACCCAGACGCTGCGCGGCCTCGAGCGCGAGGGCCTGGTCCAGCGCACCGTATACCCGACCGTCCCGCCGCGCGTGGAGTATTCCCTCACCGCGCTCGGCCTCGACCTGGGCAACATCACCCACGCCATGGGCATGTGGACCGTCGACCATCGCGACGAAATGCTCACCGCCCGTGCCGAATTCGATGCGCGCGAGGCCGGCTCGCCGGCACCCGTCGCACACCGCGGCAACTAGCAGCGCGCCGGAGCGACACTCATTGCGGCGAGCCGAGTAGCCACATGGCGATCGACGTAGCCGCCGCGGATTCGGTCCGAGGCCTACCTACGCGAGGCCACCACCGACCAGACGGTGTCAGTTCCCTCCGGCGCGGGAATGCCCGCGAAACGGTCGCCGATCCAGTCCGCCATCGTTCGAATTCCGATGAACTGCAAGGGAAGATGGGTGCTGAGACGGTCCCGCACGTACCGCACCCGTGCCCCGGCGCGTAGGTAGCGACGCACCAGCTCGTCCACGTCGGCGACGGCGATCACCTCGTCGTTCACGCCCTGCAACACCAGCATCGGCATCGCCGGGGCCAGGCCGCCGGGCCGGATGTCCGCGATCACCTCCCGCATGTCCGGCAGGTCCAGCAGCGCGGCCAGACCGGGTTCGCAGTGCCGGTCGACATCGCGCCCGGCCAGCCGGGCGAGCAGCGGAAGGGTCGGCGTCACTTCGGCTTTCGCGAGCAGCTCCAGATACGACGGGCGCAGATGCGCGAGCAGGATCGCGTCCAACCGCGGATAGGCCCGCCGCAGACCCGCGAGGAAGACCATGGCGAATCCGGCGAACGGGGTGCCGTTCAGGCGGACGAAGGCCGCACCCGGATCGCCCACCGGAGACCCGGCCACGGCGCCGACGATCCGGAGCTCCGGCGCGTACCCCGCGGCAAGCTCCGCCGCCCAGGCCGTGGCCAGCCCACCGCCCGAATACCCCCACAGCGCAACGGGTGTCCGCGAATTCAAGCCGAGCGGCCCGAACCCCAGAGCGGCCCGGATCCCGTCCAGCGCGCGATAACCGGGCTCACGCGGCACCCCGAAGTGCCCGCCCAGGCCGCCGTGATCCGGCACCGACACCGCCCAGCCGCGGGCCAGCGCGGCGATGATCAGCGGCACCTCCAGCTGCGGCACGGCCCCCAGCGCCCTGGCACCGCGGCGCAGCGCATAGGACGGAAAGCATTGCGGTGCGATGGCATCGATCGCGCACTGATACGACACCAGCGGCCGCGGCCGGGCGCGATTCGCGCCCCGGGGCAGCAGCACCGTGGTCACCGCGACCTCGGGAGCGCCGTGCAGATCCACGCTGCGGTACAGCAGCTGCCACGCCGAGACCCGCAGTGGGACAACACCGAACACCGCCAGCTCCACCTCACGACTGCGCAGCAGCGCGCCGGGCTCGAGCCGCTCGAACCCACCGGGCGTGCGATAGAACGGGTCCCGGTCCGGACGCAGCGGCCACACACGGTCACCACGCCGAGCGCCGCGCACTCTGTCTCCCTCGGCCATTCGCGTCTCTCCGCTCACCGGCAACCACCGTTCGTCTCGTCACAACTCACACCCGCCCTCGCAGCGCATACGGGCCACCGCCGCCACGATCCCGCTCGTCCACGCGCGTCACCGGGCGGAATGCGCCGTCGCCGTAGTGCCCGCCCCGGTCCGAGCACATCGAGTTGACGGAAAACCAAGTGCTGCCGCGGTATTCGTTGCTTCTCACAACCCACCTCCGCCGCCGACCAACCACGGATTGAATGTGCACACCAGCGCGGGATGCCCTATCGGATCCAGTGCGTGCAGCACGATCGACAGTGCGCGAGGCGAATACATCATCGTGAGATGGTCGGACAGATCCTGCCCGCACCCGTCCTGCAGCGTGATGTCGTCCACGGTCGCGCCGGGGCCCGCGCGCAGGTAGCCCAGGGCGACCGGGTTCATCACCTCGTCGTAGCGCGATTCCACGACCGTGTAGGCGACCCCCGCAACGGTGTCGCCGCCCGCCCCGAGCCTGGTCAGGAAGTCCGAGCCGACCGCCTGCTCCACATTCGCCGGGCCGATGATCGGGCGGTAGAAGCCGAAGATGGGCACGCCGAGCCGATCCAGCAGCCGTCCCAGCGTCGCCATGCCCAGCAGAGTGGTGCCGTGATGGGTGCCGCCGAGGCTGATCACCCGCGCCACCCTGCCTGTACCGCCGTCGAATTTCAGATATTGATCGGTGACCGGCGCGCCCTGCGAATGCGCGACGATGTCGACCCGATCGGCGTGGGTCGCCGCGCGCACCCGGTCGACGAAATCACCGAGCTGGCGCGCGGAATTCTCGATGGGGCCGACCCCGTAACGCCCGGGCAGCACCGAGGCGACACCACCGCCGTCCAGCAGTCCGCTTCGCCCGTAGTTGAAGGCGAAGACACAGAATCCGGCGCGGGCCAGCCTCGGCGACATGGCCGAGAAGCTGTCGTAGGCATCGAGCCAGGTGCCGTGCACCAGCACGATCGGATCCGGATGTGCGGCGCCCGGCGTGCATCCCCAGTTGTTCGCTCCCGGCGGCGCCGCGTCGGGATGACTCAGGCTGTAGGCGAATGCGGCCAGGTAGGAGGACATTTCGGGGCCGGCGCCGAGCGTGTCCGAGGCCCAGCTGGGCCTCGGGCCCGCGCTACCGGTGTCCACGATCGGCCGAATCCGCCGCCCCGCGTCCGCATGCGTTCCCGCGGCCAGGTAGTCGGCGAACTGCTGTTCGGTGGGCGGGGGCGGCGGCGCGGCGTATCCGGCCCCCGCGCCCGCGGTGATTCCCAGTGCGGCGGCACAGGCCAGCACGGCCGCGCCGAATACCCTGCGCCCCATTGTGTGCGTCATTGCAACCTTTCGTCGACCCCGGCCGCTCCGTACACAAAATTCGTTGCCGCAGTGAATGAACCGCCAATTCCGGTGCCACACCGCGATTCCCGCCGAATCGACCCGAATCGACGCTAATCCGGGGGAACGGCCGGTGTCACTGCACTCGGGCGAGCAGGTATCCGCGGTGACATTGTCGTGCGGAACAAAGTTCAGGCGCCCTGAGCGCTCCCCTTGCCGCCTGCACTGTCGCCGGTAACAATCGGCCCATGCCCCCGCCACCCACCCTCGCCGTGCGCATGCTCGATCGCCTGCCACAGATCGCCGAGCGCATCCTGGCCTCCGGGCTGGGTTCGACCCCGCCGGCCGCGGACCTGCCCGACGGGCATTTCCTCGAGGTGCTCCCGGTCATTCACGGCTGCGCGCACGCGTTCCTGCATGCGGTGGATCAGGGCCGCGCGTTCACCCACGAGGAGGTGGCGGAGTTCATCGTTCCGGCGGTGGAACGCCATGCGCAGGACCGGCTTCCGCTGCGGCTGCTCGTAGAGGCGGTGCACGCCTCGGCGCGGCAGGTGCTGAGCGAGGCGGTGGCGCTGAGCGATCCGGAGGACCTCGATCAGCTCGTCGACTTCGGCGATCGCATGCTGGAGCTGCTCATGCACATCAATACGATCACTGTCGAGTCGTATGCCGAGGTCGAGCGGTCGATCTACCACGCCGAGCGCGAGGCCCGCCGGGCATTGTGCGCGGCGCTGCTGCGCGGGCACCCCGCGACCGAACTCGCCGCCCGGGCGGGCATTGCACTGGCCGGGCGCTACACCGTGCTGGCGATCGGACTGCCGCCCGGCGAGCATCGCGCGGCGGTGGCCACGCTGCTCACCCGGCGGCGCATCCGGCTGCTGCAGCAGAGCGTCGATCAGCTGGCGGGCACGGCGGTCCTGCACACCTTCGACGGGTCGCACGGAATCGCGTTGCTGCCCGCCGATTCCGAGCCCGGCACCGACGAATCCGGCTGGCTGGCAACCGAACTCGCCGATCAGTTCGGCACGAGCGTGATTCTGGCCGAGATTCCCTCGGCGCCACGCGAATCCGTGCCCGACGCCGCGCGCCTGGCCGCCGAACTCGCCGAGCTGGCCCGGTTGCTGAACCGCCCTACCGGCGCCTACCGCCTGGACGATCTGCTGCTGGAGTACCAGCTCACCCGCCCGGGACCGGCGCGCGAGCGGCTGGCCGGGCGCATCGCCCCGCTGCTGCGCAGCCCGCACCTGCTCGAGACCCTGGACGCGCACCTGCGGCACGGCTCGGACCGCAAGGCGGCCGCCGCCGAAATGCACGTCCACCCCAACACCTTCAGCTACCGGCTGCGCCGGATCGCGGAGCTGACCGGAACCGACCCGGGCGAACCCGACGGCTCGCGGCTGCTGGCCGCCGCCCTCATTGTGCACCGAAGTAGCCATACCATTCAGCACATTTCGGACACCGACCCGAAAACAGCAGGTAGGCCCGTATAGTCAAACGGTTTGCCAAAAGGTAGCCTTTCCGATCGACAGGGGCGGGGGTCCGTCCCGATCACCCCGGCCCACGGGGTGTCTGGTCGACGGCAGGGAAGCGGGTTTCACGATGGCTACGAACGGACAGCTCAGGGCGGCGCTGGCGATCCTGTGCACCGATGTCGACGCCGTCGCCGAGCAGGTGTGGGGCCGGACGACGGCCGGCGACGACACCGCCGGGATCGAGCAGGCCATGCTGGCGGGCCTGCTCTACCGGGTGGTCGGCGCGCAGCTGCGGCAGTCGCTCGCCAACGCGCCGGATGTCGCCAGCCTCGAGAATCGCGCGCGGGCCGCGGGTCCCAGCGGCGTCGCGGTGCGCGGCGAGGACGAATACGGCCAGGCACATTTCGAGGCCTACTGGCTGACCGACCGCATCGCCGAGCTCTACGGCAGCCTCGATTCGGTACCGCCGCAGCTGGCCGCGGCGGCGTATACCGCCGAGGCCTCGCGCACCCTGCTGCGCATCCATCGCGAGACCTTGCACAGCGCCCGCCCCGACGCGGCGCACGCAGGATGGGAGTCCGTGCTGGGCCAGCTCGACCGCGCCCGCGCCCTGGCCCGCGCCGCGCATGCGGAGGCCGAAACCGTCCCGCAGCGCGGCATCATCCGAACGCCGGCCGAATAACCATCCAGGCTATCGAGAACTCCCGCGCTATCGAGAACTCTTGCGCAACAGCGAATGCCGGACACCGTAGGTGAAGTACAGCGCAAAGCCGACGACCATCCAGATCAGGAAGCGCAGCCAGGTCTCCACCGAGAGGTTCAGCATCAGCCAGGCGCACGCGATCACCGCGAGGATCGGGATGAGCGGGACCAGCGGGACACGGAAGCCGCGCTGCAGATCCGGGCGGGTGCGACGCAGGATCAGCACACCGAGGGACACCAGCACGAAGGCGAACAGCGTGCCGATGTTGACCATCTCCTCCAGGGTGCCGAACTGCACGAAACCCGCGAGCACCGAACACACCACGCCGACGATCAGGGTGATCCGCACCGGGGTGCCCTTGGATCCGGTGTGCGCGAGCCTGCGCGGCAGCAGTCCGTCGCGCGCCATCGCGTACAGCACCCGGGTCTGGCCCAGGAACAACACCATCACCACGGTGGTCAGGCCGGCCAGCGCGCCGACGGAGATGAGGTTCTTGGCCCAGGTCACCCCGTGCACCGCGAACGCGGTGGCCAGCGTCGCGTTCTTACCGGCCAGGTCGGTGTAGGGCACCATGCCGGTGAGCACCAGCGAGACCACCACATACAGCACGGTGACGATCGCGAGCGAGCCCAGGATGCCGCGCGGCACGTTGCGCTGCGGATTCTTGGTCTCCTCCGCGGCGGTCGCGACGACGTCGAAGCCGATGAACGCGAAGAACACCAGGCTTGCCGCGGCCAGCAGCCCGTACCAGCCGAAGTTGCTGTTG
The DNA here is from genome assembly GCF_018860155.1 of Nocardia albiluteola. Lineage (GTDB taxonomy): Bacteria > Actinomycetota > Actinomycetes > Mycobacteriales > Mycobacteriaceae > Nocardia > Nocardia albiluteola. The sequence goes on along the minus strand of NZ_JAHKNI010000022.1, from coordinate 80,501 downwards.
CCCGCGCCGGTCAGCCAGGAGAACAGCGTCTGATGCACGCCCGAACCGCCGGTGGTGTGCTGCGCGGGCGGGATGAAAGGCTTCAGATTCGAGGTCTTGAAATAGCCCAGGCCGACGACCACCACCACGGCGATCACGGCGAGCTTGATCGCGACGGCCACGGCCGACACCCGCGAGGACACCTTGGTGCCGAGGGCCAGCAGCACGGTGAGCACCGCGATCAGCAGCACCGCACCCCAGTCGAAGGACACCGACCCGAGGTGCACGACCGGCGAGTGCGAGCCCATCACGTTGCCCAGATACTGCGACCAGCCCTTGGCGACCACCGAGACGGCCAGGGCCAGTTCCAGGATCAGGTCCCAGCCGATGATCCACGCGGCCAGCTCGCCGAACGTGGCATAGGAGAAGGTGTAGGCGCTGCCCGCCACCGGAACCGTCGAGGCGAACTCGGCGTAGCACAGGGCGGTCAGCCCGCAGGCGATCGCGGCGAAGACGAAGGCCAGCGAGACCGAGGGCCCCGCCACGGTGCCCGCGGTCTGCGCGGTGAGGGTGAAGATGCCCGCGCCGACCACCACGGCGACGCCGAAGACGGTCAGATCCCAGGCCGTCAGGTCCTTGCGAAGCTTGGAATCCGGCTCGTCGGTGTCGCGCATGGACTGTTCGACCGACTTGGTCGCGAACAACGCGTTGCGCCGGCTAGCCGATGAATTGCCGGTTTCCCGCTGACCTGGCTCCGGGGTAGCCAACCGTCTCTCCTTGATCTGTGGCGCGATCTATCGACGCCACGAACTGCGTGAACGTGCCGGAAGAATCTAGCAGCCGCGATCTGTGACCCAGATCTCCGGGTTGCTCAGACAATGCCGGTTCAGCATGGTATGTGACGGAGCAGATCGAGAAACTCCCTTCCGCGCTCCGACTCCGCCCATCGCAAATGTCCCAGAAAGTAGTGGCGATAGGCGATGTCGGCATTGCCAGCACTGGGACGCGGCAGCACCGACAGGAAGTAGTCGATCTCGGAGAGCTGGTAGTGCACATGCGCCAGCGGGAAGATCTCCGGCAGGATGGCGCGTTCGCGGAGGGCGAGCGGGCGGATCTCGGCGTATCCGCGCAGGAAGGCGGCCAGCTGATCGGTGTGGATCCGGGCCACACCGGTATCGCGCAGTCCGATCCAGTCGACGGCGAACCGCTCGATCGCGACCGCCAGGTCGAAGACGGCGGTCGTGCGATTGGCCAATCCGAAATCGAACACCGCCGTGATCGCGTCGGCACTGTCTGCCGCGAGCTCTCCGCCACCGGCGCTTCCCCTGGCGCTATCGCTGCGCCACAGCAGGTTTGTGGCATGCCAGTCGTTATGTGTCCAGAGTGGTTCCAGACCGGCGAGGTCGACCGCGGGCGGTACCCCCGGCCCGAGTTCCGCCTGCCAATCCCGTTCGGAGAGAAACGCCCCCAGCGCTGGGCGAGCGGCCGCATGCCGCTCGACATCCGTGACGAGATCCGTGCACTGCGCCGACAGCAAGGGCCGCGGCGGCCGGGAGGGCGCATCGAAACCACGTGCCGCACAATGTATTCGAGCGAGCATGGCACCGGCTGCGGCAGCGTGCCCCGTGGAACGATACGGCGACCACGAGAAATCGCCGCGATACGCGTCGTCGCCCGACCCCGGTGCCTGGAATTCGTAGCTGAATTCCCCGTGCGTGCGCGACCACACCTCGGGAATCGGAATCCCGCGTGCCCGAAGGTGATTCATGAATGCGTGCTCCTCGGCGAGCGCAACGGCATCGCGCAGTGCCACCGGCAACCGCTTCACCACCAGCCGTGCACCGTCGTCCAGGCGCACCCGCACGGTCGACGACAAAGGCCGAGGACTGCGCCACTCGATCTCAGCAGCGAGACCTCCCGACGCCGAATCACAGTCGGCCAGAACACTATTGATCTCGTCGAGCGTCAACGGCGGCCAGTCGGGCGCGGCCATCCGGGCCTCCCCCATCCCGAACACCAGGCCCGCATCGGCCCGGTCGCGCGCGGTCACGGATGCCCGGCCGATCCCGGCGGAGCAGGCTCACGGCCGCTTTCACTCACGCGCGGGCCGACGCTCGACGAGCACCAGCACACCGGTCGCCACACCGGCGACCACGAACGAGAACAGCGACGCCGAGGACCACCAGCCCGGATGCACGTGCAGCGCATCCTGGGCGTGCCCCCACAGGCGCGCCCACCAGCCGACCGATCCGGGGTTGAGCAGCTGATAGACCGCGAAGCCCAGCGCCCACGGCAGCAGCATCAGCGGCCGGGCCGGGGCCCGTTCGTCCAGGTCCCAGCCCTGCCGGCCGCGCCCCAGGAAGTAGTCGACCACGAGCACCGCGCACAGCGGCACGAAGACCGAGCCGATCAGCAGCAGGAAATTCGAGAACCCGGTGAAATCGTGGACGCCCAGCGCCAGCACCGTCGCCAGCGCGCCGACCGCACCCGCGAGGATGCGCCGGTCCACCCGCGGCAGCAGATTCTGCAGCGACATCGCCGTCGAGTAGACGTTCGCGAAGGATTGATCCGATTCGCGCAGCACCAGCACCGCGAAGAACACCCAGCCCGCCGCGACACCCAGGAAGGTGTCGAAGATCTTGTCCGGATTCCCGCCGACCTGGATCAGCGCGATGACACCCAGCAGATAACACCAGGTCTGGGCGACCGAATAGCCGACCATCGCGGCGCCCGACGCCGCGCGCGCCGACCGGGCGTGCCGGGTGTAGTCCGCGGCCAGCGGCACGAACGACACCGCCACCGCCAGCGCGGTGTCCACGCCCGGAAAGAATCCGCTCCACGAGGTCCCGGGCACGTGCGGCAGCGGATGGCGCAGCAGTTGCACCGTGAAGTACAGCATCGAAATCGCCACGGCCACGGTCACATACCGGCGCAGGATGTGCAGCACCCGCAGCGGCCAGATCGACATCGCGGTGCACAGCACGCCCGCCGCGATGATCACCGGCGCGTGTGGGGCATGGCCGTGGGTCAGGGCCAGCACACCGCCCGCGATCACCGTCAGCTCGTAGACGCCCCAGCCGATGCACTGCACGATATTGGCCACCGTCGGCAGGTACGACAGCCTGGTGCCGAACAGTCCGCGGAAGTTGGCCATCGCCGGGGCGCCCGTGCGCGCCCCGACCGCGCCCGCCGCGGCCACCATGGCCGTGCCGAGCACGGTGCCCAGGATCGTCGCCAGCAGCGCTCCGACCAGTGGCAGCTGCGGATGCCCCGCCGGTTGCAGCACGAAGATCGCGCCGGTGAAGCCGATGAGGCTCACACCCAGGTTGGCCCAGAACGCGGTCTGATCGGCGAGGGACAGGCTGCGCGGCGGATCGGTGGTCAGCACCAGGGGCGCTTCATCGGCGCGTATCGGTCGGGTTGTCGTCATAGCGGATCCGATGCTACGGGGCGTCTCGAAAGCCGCAAATGTCCTGATCCGCCGATTCACCCCCGACGCCTGTCGTGGTCGACCCTGCGGTGACCGGCCGCCGGGTTCGAGCCGTCTTGGGCGGGCGGAGCGCAGCTCGGTGCGCGGGCCGAGTCCTCGATCGCGCGCCGGGAGTGCATCGGCGCAGGACACAGGCGGTTCGGTGGTATACGGGGGTAGCAGGTAACCTCATCCCGGATGGTTAGTGTCACGGACTCCGCACGTCAGCAGCCCGCGACCCGTCCGATGCGACGCGTCCGATGGCTGGTACCGCCGACCCTCGTCACCGCCGCGGTGCTGTGGATGGCGCATCCGAGCTGGCCGATTTTGCCCATCAGCCGGGTGTTCATCGATCTGCAGGTGTATCGGCTCGGGGTGCAGGCCGCCATCCACGGCGTCGACATGTACGGCACGCTGCCCAAGACCACCATGGGGATAGGGCTGCCGTTCATCTATCCCCCATTCGCGGCGATCGCGCTGGGCCCGTTCGCGCTGATTCCGTGGGGCGTGACGCAGTGGGCCTTCTTCGTCGTGTCGGTGCTGGCGCTGTCGATCACGATCTATCTCACCGCGCGCCGGGTGTGGGGTGAGCGCGGCACCGAGCTGGTGCTGTGGGCGACCGCGTGCGCGATCCCGCTCGGGGTGCTGCTCGAGCCGGTGCATTCGACGCTGGACTTCGGCCAGGTCAACCTGATCCTGATGGTGCTGGTCGCCGCCGACTGCCTGACCGAGAAGCCGAAGTGGCGGCGCGGCATCGGGGTCGGCATCGCCGCCGCGATCAAGCTGACCCCGGCCGCGTTCGTGCTGTACTTCCTGATCCGCCGCGACTACAAGGCGGCGATCACCGCCGCCGTCACCGGGGCCGCGGCGACCGCGCTGGGCTTCGCGCTGATGCCGCACGAATCCACGAAGTACTGGTTCGGCGGGATGGGCAACGTGTCCGGGCTCAGCGGTTCGTCGTTCCGCACCAACCAGTCCATCCAGGGCGTGCTCTCGCGCCTGCGGGTGCCCGAGCCGGCGTTCACCGCGCTGTGGGCGGTGCTGGGCCTGGCGCTGCTGGTGCTGGCCGTGGCCGCCATGCGGCGCGCGGCGGACAATCCGCCGCTGGCGATGTCGTTCAACGCGGTATTCACGCTGCTGGTCTCGCCGATCTCGTGGTCGCACCACTGGGTGTGGATCGCCCCCGCGCTGCTGGCGGCGGTCGGCGCGGCCACCCGGCTGCCGCGGCGCCGCGCGCTGATCTGGTACCTGTTCCTGCTGGCCACGGCCTGGATCTTCGTGGACGGCCCGCAGAACCGCCTGCCCGGCGACAACAACCGCGAATTGTCCTGGACCCCTTGGCAGCACATCGTCGGCGACACCTACGTGTGGTTGAGCGTGCTGCTGGTGATCCTGTACGTGATCAGCACGCCGCGCCCGGCGAACGCCGAACCGCTGCTGCCGAATTCGCTGCGCCCGTTGCGCTCCAAGGCCTGAGGAGGCCGCCGCGGTACCGGTTCCGGTGCAGCTCGGACGGGGTCCGGCGTATCGTTCACTCTTGTTGCCGCACAATCCGGTTGATACGTTGCCGAGGCATCGCCACGCAGGCGGCCGGGACCGACGGAGGATGATGACCGAGTTCGAGGACGCCGCGAAGCCGAAAGCGGACCTGAACACGCCGAGCAGCGCCCGGATCTACGACTACGTTCTCGGTGGGAAGGACAACTACCAGGCGGATCGGGACGCGGCCGAGAAGGTCATCGCGGCGTTTCCGACGGTTCGTGAGGCCGCAAGCCACAATCGGCACTTCATGAACCGAGCGGTCACTGCGCTCACCGACATGGGGATCGTGCAGTTCCTCGACATCGGCACCGGCATTCCCACCGTGCCGAACCTGCATCAGCTCGCCCAGGAGGTGGTCCCCGAGGCCCGGGTGGTCTACGTCGACAACGATCCGATCGTGCTGGCCCACGCCCGTGCGCTGCTGCACGGCAAACCCGAGGGGCGCACCGTCTACCTCGATGCGGACCTGAACGACCCGGCGGCGATCCTGAACTCCCGCGAGCTGCACGAGACCCTGGATCTGGACCGCCCGGTCGCGTTGAGCCTGGTCGCGGTCCTGCATTTCCTCTCCGACGAGCAGGACCCCTACGGCATCGTCGACACGCTGCTGGACGCCCTGGTACCCGGCTCGGTCCTGGTGGCATCGCACATCACCGCCGACCTCGATCCGGTCGGCATGACCAAGGCCCTGGACATGTACCGGCAGGGCGGGGTGTACGCCCAGGAACGCAGCCGGGAGGAATTCGCCCGCTTCTTCGACGGCCTGGAGCTGCTGGATCCGGGGGTCGTCGTCGTCAACCGGTGGCGGCCGACGCTGCACACCCCGAGAACCCCCGACGAGCAGGTCAACTGCTGGGGCGCCGTCGCCCGCAAGGGCTGAGCTCGGCACGATGGGTGGGTGCACCCTTGACGTCAACCGGCCCGTGCCGTCTCAGCCTGACGCCGGCTGCCGGGCTGCGAGTTCGTCGCTCCGATGCTTCCCTGTGGATAACGGAGTATCGCGAGGCCTGACTCCGGTCAGTCGAGCTGTGCGGCAATATCTTTGAGTTCTCCGCGCGAGGTCACGCCGAGTTTCGGGTACGCCTTGTAGAGGTGGTAGCCGACGGTGCGGTGGCTCAGGAACAGCTGGGCGGCAATGTCCCGGTTGGACAGGCCCTGGGCGGCCAGGCGGACGATCTGCAGTTCCTGTGGGGTCAGCCCGGCCACCGCGCGGTCGCGGGGGCGCTCACCGGCCTCCGGAGCGCCGGCAGCGGCAAGTTCGTTGCGTGCCCGCCGTGCCCACGGTTCCATGCCGAGCCGAGAGAAGATCGTCAGCGCCTCGGTGAGATGGGTTCGCGCCGGGGCCTTGCGCCGCTCCCGGCGCAGCCATTCGCCGAAAAGCAGTGCGGTACGGGCATATTCGACAGGGCGGCCGTCGGCATCGTGGGCCGCCAGGGCCCGGGTGTACAGGTCTTCGGCGGCTGCGTCGTCGAGCAGTGCGCGACAGCGCAGGACCAGGGCGTCGGCCCAGGGCTGCCGCACCGACGCGGCCCAGCCCTCGAATCGCGCGAACGGGGCTGCGGCCCGCTCGGGCTCGCCCACCCGGACGGCCGATTCGACCAGATCGGGAATCGACCGGGTGGCACAGATGTGGTGGCTCCACGGTTCCCGGGTCAGGCGCTCGAACCGCGACAGCGCGGCCTCGGCGCGGCCGAGCCCGAGTTCGAGCAGGCCCAGGGACCACTGCGCCCAACCCGCCCCCGGGGCAAGGGATCCCGCACTGTCCCCGCCCAGGCCCGCCGACGCGGCGGCCCGGCATTCCTCCTCGCGCCCGCTCACCGCGTGCACGAAGGCGAGCACGCTGCTGAGCTGGCTGATCCACTGCTGCTGGCCGGTGACGCGGGCCAGCTCCAGGCCCTCGGTGGCGGTGGCGAGCGCGGCGCCGGGACGACCGGTGAAGCCGTCCACCTCGGCGACGAAGAACAGCACCGTGGGCAGCCTTCCGGCCGCGCCGGTGGTCCGGTATCGCGCGGCCAGGCCGGTCGCGAGGTCGTATGCCGCGCGGTCCTGACCGCGCGCCATCGCCACCCCGCACAGCATGATCAGCACCTGGTCCGAAACCTCGCCCCGGGCGCGGATTTCCGCCAGGGTGTCGGTCAGCGACGGCGGCGGCGCACCGGGCCCGGAGTCCAGCAGCCGCGCGACGAACGCCGCCGCGGGCGTGATCGGGTGCGCCCGTGGCAGTTCCAGCGCGCCGAGGCGTTCCAGCACCTCGGCCAGCGCGCCCTCACCCAGGTACCAGCCGGTGTGGATGGCCTGCAGCAGCTGCGCCGCGGACTGCCCGGGATCCGTCTCGGCAATCAGCGCCGCGCCGTCCAGCAGCAGCCGGTGCCCGGCGGGATAGTCCCGCTGCCAGAAGGTCGCGAGGGCCTGCACCTGAAACAGGCCGGCGCGCAGGGCATTGTCGTCCGTGCGCCCGATCGCGCGCCGCGCGAGCCTGCGTGCGTGGTCCAGATCCCCTGCCTCCAGGGCGGATTGGGCGGCCAGCGCCTCGCGCCGCGCCCGCGGACCGGGCTCGGTGCTGAGCCGGGCCGAACGCTCGTAGGCCGCTGCGGCGGCCTGCTGACCGCCCCGCTCCCGGGCCCGCACCGCGGTGCGTTCCAGCGCGTCCGCCACCTCGGCATCGGGTCCCGCGGCCGCCGCGGCCAGGTGCCAGGCGCGATGGTCCGCGTCCTCGGTGTCCGTGAGCGCGTCGGCCAGGGCTCGATGCACCGCGATCCGCTGCCCGAGCGGTGCGCGCTCGTAGACCGCCGCACGAATCAGCGGATGCCTGAAAACGATTGCCGCACCGGCGGTATCGCCCTCGGCACCGCCGCGGCCCCAGCCGTCCGCACCGGGACGTCCGCCGGTCCACCGCAGCAGGCCCGCCTCCTCGGCGGGGGCCAGGTCGTCGATGTCGGCGCCCAGCGTTGCCGCTGCCCGCAGCACCACGGCCGGATCCCCGGACTCGTGCGCGGCGACGACGAGCAGCAGGCCCTGGGTGGCGGCGGGCAGGCGGCTGACCTGACCGTGGAAGGCCAGCCGCAGCCGGTCGGTGAGCGGCAGCGCGCCCGCGCGCAGATCCGAGGAGGGCTCAGCGGCCAGTGCGATCGGCAACTCCCGCAAGGCAAGTGGATTGCCCTGCGCCTCGGCCAGCAGCCGGTAGCGCACGGCCGGTGCGAGCTCGAGCCCGTCGAGCAGCGCGGCGGCCGCATCCGGCGACAGGCCGGTCACGCGATGTTCGGGCAGTCCGTCGGCGGGGAACGCGCCCTCGCCGTCTCGGGACGCGAAGACCATCGCCACGCCCTCGGCGTAGAGCCGGCGGGCGGCGAACAGCAGCGCGTCGCGCGAGGCACGGTCGAGCCACTGCGCGTCGTCGACCAGCACTAGCGCGCCGGACTCACCCCCGTGATCGGCCAGCAGCGATAGCACGGCGAGTCCGACGAGCATCGGATCCGCGCCCGCGCCCGCACCGATTCCCAGCGCCGATTCCAGTGCACTGCGCTGGGATTCGGGCAGGCCGGCGAGAGTATCCGCCGCCGGCCGTGACGCCTGCCGGCGCACCCCGCCGAGCACCGGGCGCAGCAGCAATTGCAGACCGGCGAACGGTAATTCGGCCTCCACCTCGATGCCCGCCCCCCGCAGCACCCGCAGCCCACCCGCCCGCGCGGCGGCATGATCGAGCAACGCGGACTTGCCGATTCCCGGCTCGCCACGCAATACCACTGCCGCACTACCGCCCTCGCGCGCGGTGTTCACCAGTGCGGCGAGAACGGCGATCTCGGTCTCCCGGCCGCGCAGGTCCCTCTCCGGGCCACCCACGCTCTCAACAGAATCCGGCATCAATGATTCGATCGGGAAACTCACAGCGCGGCGGCCGCGTCGAGAATCATCCGGCGCGAACGGTCGGGGGTCTCGGCCTGCACGCTGATGCGGTCCATGACGCGGCGGTAGTTTTCCAGATCAGCCTGCTTGTCCATGTAGGTCGAGCTGCTCAGCTGCTCGGTGTAGACCACGTCGGGCAGGTCCTTCTCGGCGAAGCGCAGCATCGTGAACGAACTACCCAGTGCCGCATGGCCGCCCGCGGCGTACGACAGCACCTGGATGGTCACCCGCAGATGCTCGCTCATCTGCGCCAGATGCTCGAGCTGCCCGCGCAGCACGGCGACGCCGCCGAGCGGACGATGCAGCACCGCCTCGTCCAGCACCGCCCACAGCGTCGGCCCGGAGGGCCAGTCCAGCATCTCCTGACGACGCTTGCGCAGCTGCACCCGGCGCGCGGCGTCGGAGTTTCCGTGGCCGAGCGCGACCACCGCGCGGGCATAGTCCTCGGTCTGTAGCAGCCCCGGAACCAGTTGCGCCTCGAAGGTTCTGATCGAATACGCCGCCTGCTCGAGCCCGATATAGGTCTCGAACCAGGAGGGCATCAGATCGTTGTAGCGGTGCCACCAGCCGGGCTCGTTCGCCCTGCGCACCAGCTCCAGGAACTCGCCTATATCGTCGGGGTCGACGTGGTAGAGCTCCAGCAGATCGCGGACGTCGCGCTCCTTGAAACCCGTGCGGCCCAACTCGAGTCGGCTGATCTTGGCGGTCGAGCCGCGAATATGATCGGCGGCCTGCTCCGGCGTGATACCTGCTTGGTTGCGAAGTTTGCGCAGCTGCCCGCCCACCAGCATCCGCAGCGCCGTCGGACCTCGTTCGGGGACGATCGAGTCGACGCCCGAGATCCGGTAGAACTCTGCGGTCATGAGGTCAGCTCCGATAGTCGAAAGGCTGGCAGCGGCGGGGATGCAATGGTATTCGCCCCGTACATCACCTCGCCAGAAGCCATGGTATCGCCCCGAACGCCCGGTCGTCGAACCCTTCGTCGATTTTGCGGTAGTAATTTGCGGCGAAATCGGTCGGTTTCGAACCCTTCTCGAGCGACCATCCAGTAGGTATTAGCTGGCAATATGCGCGCCGCAACGCTGGCCGAGCCCGCCGCCGCACCGGGCGAGAAGCCTTCCAAATCCGGTGGGGTGCTCGGCGATCCGTCCACCCCTGGGAAGCGGTGTGCGACCCTCGGCGAGTTCGAGCTCCCGGGCCGGGCGACAGGACGCTGACGCATCGACCGCGCGCAGGCACCGGCCGTACGGCGCCGACCGACACACGGCCGGTACGAAATCGGTGAACCGATTCCTTCTCAGCGGCGATCTCGCCGACGTGGTGCAGCTCACTTTCGGCCACCTCCGGTCCGTGAGCAGGAATTTTCCGGCCTCCGCAAGGAGCGGCGACCCGGAAAATCAGGTGCGATTGCCGACAGCCGCTGGAATACTCTCGCGGATGCGATGAGTTGACCCGATAGATTCCGTCCTCACTCGTATGGCGCCGAACCCAACAACGGGTGGCGCTCATCCCGACCCCGTTCAACGCTCCCGGAGGTACCCCATGTCCGCCGACCTAGACGCTCGTCCAACAGGGCGTCGGACGCCGACCGTCATCCGGCTCCTGGTGCTCGCGACCTTCGTCGTGATCCTGAACGAGACCATCATGATCAATGCGATCCCGCGCCTCATGGTGGACATGAAGGTCAGCGACCGTACGGCGCAATGGGTTTCCACCGCGTTCATGCTCGCGATGGCCGCACTCATCCCGATCACCGGATGGTTCCTGCAGCGGGTCACCACCCGGCGCGCCTACGGGCTCGCGATGGGCGTGTTCCTGACCGGCACCACGATCGCGGCCATCGCCCCCGACTTCGGGGTGCTGCTCCTCGGGCGCGTCGTGCAGGCCGGCGGCACCGCGGTCATGATGCCGCTGCTGATGACCACGCTGATGACGGTGGTGCCCGAGCACGACCGCGGCCGGGTCATGGGCAACGTCACCCTGGCCATCTCGGTGGCCCCCGCCATGGGTCCGGTCATCTCCGGCCTGGTCCTGCAGCTCGGCTCGTGGCGCTACCTGTTCCTGTTCGTGCTGCCCATCGCGGCCGCGGTCACCTGGCTGGGCCTGCGTCAGCTGGAGAACATCGGCGAGCCGGAGGCCGGCACGATCGACTGGCTCAGCGTCGTGCTCGCGGCCCTGGGCTTCGGTGGGCTGGTGTTCGGCCTGAGCCGGTTCGGCGAGGGCAGCGTGCTGACCCCCGCCCTGATCGTCACCGCCGGGCTCATCCTGATCGGCGCGTTCGCGGGTCGTCAGGTGATGTTGCAGCGCAACGGAACTCCGCTGCTGGACCTGCGCACCCTGCTGTCGGGCGCGTACGCCAAGGGCCTGGTCCTGATGTCGATCGCGTTCCTGGCGATGATGGGCTCGATGATCCTGCTGCCGCTGTATCTGCAGAACCTGCGGCAACTGAGCCCGCTGCAGACGGGTCTGCTGGTCATGCCCGGCGGTCTGGCGATGGGCCTGCTCGGCCCGACGGTCGGGCGCGTGTTCGACCGGTTCGGCGGCCGCGTGCTGGTCATTCCGGCCTCGATCGGCATCACCGCCGCCCTGGCCGGATTTACGCAGATCTCCCTGACCACGCCGTACTGGCTGCTGGTTGGCCTGCACATCCTGCTGATGCTGTCGCTGGCCGCGGCGTTCACGCCGGTGTTCACCCTCAGCCTCGGCGCGCTGCCACAGCATCTGTACTCGCACGGCAGCTCGATGCTGGCCACCCTGCAGCAGGTGGCCGCGGCATTCGGTACCGCGCTGGTCATCACGGTGCTCTCGGCCCGCAGCACCTCGCTGGTCTCGCACGGCGCCAACCCGATTCACGCCGCCCTGAGCGGCATGCAGCTGGCGTTCGGCGTCTCGGCGGCGCTGTCCGTGCTGGTCATCGTCGCGGCAATCCTGCTGCCCAATCGGGCGAGCACCCCGCTCACGGAGGTCGCCGCGTCGGATGAGGTCATCGCCGCCGACGCCGCCGTGGCGGATCTGGTCGCGGACTGAACCACCGGCGATCCGGGAGCGGGCTGCCCGCTCCCGGATCTTCCTCATATCGGGAATCCGCGCCGCTCATGCCTTGATGAACTCGAGCAGATCGGCGTTCAGCTGATCCGCGTGGCTCGCGTAGAGGCCGTGTCCGCCGGTCGGGTACTCCTTGTAGACGGCCTCGGGCAGCGCGGCGGCCAGCTGCCGCCCCGTCACCTCGACCGGCGCGGAGAAGTCCGCCGCACCGTGCACGATCAGAGTGTCGATATCGAAGGAGCGCAACGCCTCCCGGCTGTCGCAGCGGGCGATGGCCTCCTGGATCTTCAGCATCGCCCACGGCGAGCAGGACAGGCACTGCTGGTAGGTCAGCTCAACCTGGCTCGGGGAGACCCCGGTGGCCAGCTGGGTGGCGAAGTACGCCTGGGCCTGCCGCGCAAGCCAGTTCGAGCGGTCCGTGCGAATGTCGTGCAGCATGGCCTCCAGCGCCGCCTCGGGCACCCCGATCGGATTGTCCTGCGCCTGCAGCAGATACGGCAGGATCGCCGCGACATAGGCCACCCGCGCCACCCGCTCGGTGCCCCGGCGGGCCAGGTAGTGGGCGATCTCCGCGCCGCCCGTCGAATGCCCGACCAGGGTGGCGTCGCGCAGATCCAGGTGATCCAGCAGCGCCTCCATATCGGCGGAGGTGGTCGCGATGTCGTATCCGGACACCGGCCGGTCCGAGCGGCCGTGTCCGCGGCGGTCCAGCGCGATGCACCGGTATCCGCGCTCGACGAAGAAGGGAATCTGGCACTCCCACATGTCCGCGTTCAGCATCGCCCCGGCCAGGAAGACGATCGGCTCGCCGGTCCCGTACTCCTCGTACGCCAGGGTGGTGCCGTCGGTGGGGGTGGTGAAGAACATTTCATGCTCCTTTGTGCTCGTTGTCGCTGTACACAAAGGTATTGAGAATCGCGCGGCCTGGAATCCGTCACGCTTAGGTACTTTCGACCGGGATACCGGTGCACTCGCGCGCCGTCCCCGGACGCGGGCGGCATCCCGCGCCCGGGACGGCTCGAGGTGGGCCTACCGGTCGCGGTGGACGACGGCGTGCGCCAGGTGATGCAGATCCCCCGAGGCGGGAAAGTTGGCCAGCTGGGACACCGCACTGTCCAGATAGCGCCGGGACTCCGCCTGCACCCACCGCTTTCCGCCCGCCAGGGTGACCAGGTCCGTCGCGCGCGCGATCGTCACGGGATCCATGGGGCGCCCGTCGCGATACAGCTCGGCCAGCTCGCGACCGGCGGGCGTACCCGACGACAACGCCGCGACCACCGGCAGCGAATGCTTGCGCCGCACGAGATCCGCACCGACCGGCTTTCCGGTGCGGGCCGGATCGCCCCAGATGCCGAGCAGATCATCGACCAGCTGGAAGGCGATGCCCAGCTCGCGGCCGAAGGTGTCCATCGTGTCGATCACCCCGGGCGGGGCCTCGGCGGCCAGGGCGCCCAGCACGCACGCGCAGCCGAGCAGCGAACCGCACTTGTGCCGCACGACCTCCAGGCATTCGTCGAGGGTGACGTCCTGACGCGTCTCGAAGGCACAGTCGTGGAACTGCCCCAGGCACAGCTCGATGACGGCCTGCTCCAGACGGGCGATCGCACCCACCCCCACGCCCGGCTCGGAGGCCAGCAGGCGAATGGCCAAGCCCTGCAGGGCATCACCGGCGAGGATGGCGTCGGTGGCGCCCCACAGCTTCCAGATGGTGGGGCGGCCGTGGCGCATCTCGTCGTGGTCCATCACATCGTCGTGGATCAGCGTGAAGTTGTGCACGAGTTCGACCGCGACCGCGGCCGGTAGCGCGGCCTCGGCGGAGGCGCCGGCGGCCCTCGCCGCGGCCAGCACCAGCGCGGGCCGCAGGCCCTTCCCGGATTCGGCCCGTGTCGGCGTGCCGCGCTCGTCCCACCAGCCGAAGTGATAGCCGCCCATCATCCGTAGCTCGCCGGGTAAGGTCTCCACCGCCGCTCGTAGCAGCGGATCCGTGGCCAGTTTGGCCCGGGCCAGGATCCGGGCGACCGCGGTCGCCCCTCCCGCGCTACTTCGCTCGAGACCACCGAAACCTGCTGTGGCCGTACCCATCACGGACTCCCTTCGATTGCCGCAGAACTGGTCGGAGTCGTGATGCGGGCGTACGTACCCGCGAACGGCCCGGTCGGACCCGCGATCCGGGGCCGCGGCCGGTGCCGTCGCACCGCGGCGTCGACGTACCGGCCGCCGATCTGGTGCCAGGCCAGATTTCCCGCGATGTAGTCGCGCAACCGGCGCGCCCGGGTCAGCAGCGCGCGTCGCTGCTCGCCGGACAGGTCGCCACCGGCGCAGAATGCGGGCAGTTGCTCCCGCTCGAGCTGCTCGAACTGGCGTAAACGCTGCTGCGCGAGATCGATGACGATGTCGCGAGCGGCCTCGCGCGGGCAGTTCAGGAACGACTCGGTGAGATAGACGAGATTGTGCCGCTCACCGTCGGCCTGGATCTCCTTACCGTAGGAGTACAGATCGTTGACGAGTGCGGCGTGATCGAATGCCGAATTCTCCAGCTGCCGAAGCACACTCGCGTCGTCGAGGGCGCCGCCGAGCGGTCCGGCCCCGGCGAGCACGGCGACCAGCGGCCCGCCGAACGCGCTGCGGCGCATCTCCAGGTAATCGATGGGATCCGGGATGCGCCCACGGGTTTCGTTGTCCAGCCGCCACTGCCACGCCTCGAGCAACCGGAGCACCGCGACCCGCAGGTGCGTGCGGGTGCGCGCCCGCGCCGTGGTCCGCCACAGGTCGCACAGGGCACGTTCGACCGGTGTCGCCGGCGCCGGAATGATGGCGACGGCGATCGCGGCCAGGCGGCGCAACTGCGCCCGCCCGGCCGCCGGATCCGCGCGCCACACCCGGGTCGTCAGGTCGCCGACGTGAAATCCCCACGCGCACCAGCGCGCCCGGACGGCCAGCGCGGCGGCATCGGCCTCCGGGTAGACCAGGGCGGCCAGGCGGGCGAAGTCGGCGTCCGCCAGCGACTGCGGGGTCCACCCGAGGAGAGGATCCAGCATCCCCATCTCCGCCACCCAGTCCGCGAGCCCGGCGCGGACCGCGCCCAGATGCGGGTTCGTGTCCGCGCCGTACGGCATCGACAGACCGGTGACCGGCAGCGGCCCGGAGGTCCGGGCCGGCGGGGTGTGCTGGTTCACCCGGACGCGGAGCCCCGGCAGCAGCCGGGCCGCCGCCGTACCCAGACCCGTTGGCTTGGGATCGATTCCGGAGTTCATGTAGCGGCTCGACCGCAGGTGCCATTCGTGCCCGCCGGCCTGCCAGTCCTGCAGCCCCAGCGTGTAGCGGGCGACGGCATGCTGTTCGGCGGGCGCGGCGGCCCGGTCCAGGAACAGCTGCGGCACATCGACTTGCGCGGTGTCCTCGAACTGCGTGAGCCGGCTGGTGATCAGATCGTTGACCAGATTCGCCGCGGCCTGGGTCGGTAGCCCCAGGAATTGTTCCAGCACCAGAACGGCATTGGCGTTCTCGCCCTCGACCCGCACCTCCCGCTCGTAGGAGAACAGGTCGTTGCGCAGGTGCACCGCATCGGAGAAGGTGTCGCACAGGGTGCGCAGCGCACGCTCACCCGCGAAGCGGCCGGGCACCTCGGCGGTGGCGTATTCGACGAGATTGGCCGACCAGGGTGCGCCGCCCACGCGCCGGCGCATCTCGACGTACTCGATTGGGTTGGCCACCCGGTCGCTCGCGATATTGTCCAGCTCCCAGAGCGATTCGACCATCAGGTTGTGCGTGCTCAGGGCCATGCGCCGCCGCCAGTCCGGCGACATGGACCCGACGGTGCGTGCCCAGCAATCCGACAGGCCGGCCTCGGCGGGATTGCCGGGTTCGGCTGCGGCGGCGCCGGACTCGGCCATGAACAGCTCGAGCCGATTCAAATATCGCACGGCGGCGGCACGGTCGCGGGTGTTCTTGAATTTGGCGAGGAAATCGTCGTCGAAAAAGAAGACCCAGATGTACCACTCGGTGATGAGCGCCAGCGCGTCGGCATCACAATCGGGATGGGTATAGGCACACAGCAGCGGCATCTGCATGCGCGTGAGCCGGTCGGCATCCCACACCAGACTCCCGTCCGGACCGGGCTCGTCGAGAATTCCCATGCGCCGCGCCCATGCCATCGAATGCTCTCGGGCGTATTCCAGATGCGGATTGAGCCGAGCCGGATGGGGAAGATAGAAATCGGGCAGAGTGAACGGCTGCATCGACGGCCCCTTTTCGACATCACACTGTTTCAATTACCTCGCGGATGTATATCCCTGATGCGGGCGAACGTCACGAATCACAGAGCGCGGAAATTACATGCCCCGACGCCTAGGGCGACAACGCGTTATCGTCGAAACCCTATGTTAGCTGGCGCTTTTCGGACTGTCGAGACCTTCGAATTCATCCGACCGACCGGTTCCCTACCCGGGCGCCCGCAGCGGGCCACGTTCCGCGGCTCGGCGCAGGTAGGTCGCGGTCATCGGTATACGGGTTCGAGCTGGGCATCTTCCGAACGAAAACGGGCGATACGGGCAGCGGCGTCACCGCGGGCGCGCGGCACGGCGTTCAGATTCGCGATCGGCCGCCGCGCGATGTTCGGGGGGCAGCAGGGTACGGATGTCCTTGCGGGTGCTGATCATCAGCTTGGGCAGAATGGCCGCGATCTGCGCGTCCACCGTCCGGCGGGACGTGCCGCGCCGCGCGGCGATCGCGGTATTGGTCATGCCCGCTGCGGCCAGCACGGCCACCTCCTGCTCGGCACCGGTCAGCTCGTCCCACCGCGTCGGATGCGCGCCCGAATCGGCCGAACCATCCGAGGGCGGCACCCCCGGGCCCGGATCTCCGGCCGCCAGGACGGCCTCCGGCTGCCCCAGACCACGCCGGGCAGCTATCTCGAATTCCCTGTCGCCCAACACTTTACGAGCCAGTGCGTCCGCTTCGACGGTCTTCCTCCCGAAGGGTCGCAGGTTGTTCAGGTCGATGCCCAGTTGCCGTCGCAGGGTTGATGTTCCGCCGGATATCCAGGCGATCTCCCTGGCCCACTGCCGAATTCGATCCCGCGATCCGTCCGGCTCCGCCGCCGTGGCATCGATCATGGCCGCGAGGATCCACGCCCGGATATGCACCGCCCAGACCCCGCCCCAGCGGTCCCGCATCGGAATCTGCCAGGCCAGCGCCGTATCGCACAGCGCCATAGCCGCATTCGGGTCCCCGTGCGCCGCCTCGGCGATCGCGCGCGCCAGCCGGGCCCACGAGGTCGCCCATGCGGCACCGGAGGATACGAAGGTAACCAGGTGGCGGCCGGTGACTTCCATCGCCTGCTCCGCGGAGCCGAGCAGGGCCGCCGCCAGTGCCTCGAACAGCTCGGCCATCGCGACGCCACCGAGATCGCCCGCCGCGGCGAACTTGGATCGCGCGCGCGCCAGCACCATCGTTGCCCGCGCATCGCAGTCGACGAGCATCAGCGTACTGCCCCACAGATATTCGACCGACGCGGGCAATCCCAGGTCGGTCGCCGGATCGGCGGGCCATTGCGAAAGGCCCTGCGGTTCCAGGCAGATCGCGACCGCATCGTCCAGCATGCGCAGGGCGTCGTCGCGCACCCCTTGGCACAGGCTGAGCCAGCCGATCAGCGCGAGCGCCGAGACCTCGAGCTCGGCCGGGCACTGTCCCAGCGCCCGGGCGGCCGCAAGGCTGCGCTCGGCCAGGGCCCGCGATTCCCGTAGATGGCCGCGCAGGAACGGGATTCGCAGCGCGATCAGGCCGGTCGCGATCTCCAGGCCGACCACGGCTTCGTCGGGATCGGACAGGCTGCCGTCGACGGCGCACTGCTGGTTGTCCGAATCGGCGCGGGCCCGGGCCAGCAGTTCCTGCTCCCGCGGACTGAGCCACTGAATGCAGTACTCGGCGATGCGGTCGCGGTAGTAGCGGCGGTGCCGCGCGGCCAGCCGGAGCCATTCGCCGTCGCCGCCCTCCCGCAGGCGCTGCTGGGCGAACACTCGGAAGCTCTCGAGCAGGGAGTATCGAACGGTGTCCGCGCCGACATGAATCGACACCATGGATCGATCGACCAGTCGTTCCAGCAGGCCCTCGATCCGGTCCCGGGCCAGCCCGCCGTGGTCGGTGTCGGCGCAGACCGCCTCGATCGCGGCCAGATCGGCGCCGACGTCCGGGCAGTAGCCGCCCTCGGCGTCGAGGTCGATGTCGTCGGGGTTGTTGTCGTGGCCGATGGCGAAGACCGACATCCGCTGGAACAGCAGCTGCTCGGCCGGGTCGCACAGCTCGAAGGACCAGCCGATCACCGCGCTCAGATCGCGATGGCGCTCGTCCGCACCCACCCGGAACCCCGGTGACCAGCGCAACCGGCGGTCGGTCCCGGCGCCATCCAAATCGCGCAGGATCATCGGCAGGGATTGATACCGCAGTCGCGCCGCGGCCAGGCGGATGTGCAACGGATAGCAGTGCAGATGACGGCAGATCGACTCCACCACGGGCAGATCGGCATCGGCGACGGGCCGGCCGGCCAGGTCCGCGCGCTGCCGGAACAGGGCCACGGCCTGCGCGCGCGTCAGGGGCGGGATCGGCACGACGTGCTCGTCCACCCAGCCGATCGCGGTGCGGCTGGTCGCCAGCACCGTCAGGCCCGGGACCGCGTCGAGCAGCTCCGCGACGACCTCGCCGACCTCGTCGAGCACGTGTTCGCAGTTGTCCAGCACCAGCACGGTCGGCAGGACCCGGCCGACCGCGTCGGTCCGGCCGAGGGTGTCGATCAGGGTCTGCCTGCCCGGCCGCGCGGAGTAGTCGCCGTCGACCACGGCGCCGACGATCTCGTCCTCGATCGCGCCGACGCTCGCCCCCTTGGGCAGGCGGGCCAGATACACCCAGTGCACCGGAAGTAGTTGCGCCCTGCGCATTCTGCGCGCGACGGCCATCGCGAGCCTGGTCTTGCCGATTCCGCCCGAGCCGACCAGCGTGATCAGGCGCGCGGAGTCGGACAGTAGCGAGGCGATGCGGTCCAGCTCGCGGTCCCGGCCGACGAAACCGTCGCTGTCCGTAGGTATACCGACCCCCAGCGCCGCATGTCCCGCTGACATGAGTGGAAAGCATAACGGCTGGTTCGCACGGCGTCCGCCCGACCGGCAAACCCGCAGCTCGGTACGACATCGGCAGGTCACCGATGCGATGTGCGGATGTGCCGGGACTACCTATCTGCCCAGACTTGGAGACAGGGCCTGGACGGGTCGGGCGCGGTAACCGGAAGGGCGGAGCATGGCTCGGGTGCGGGTGTTCGGTGCGGGTGAATGCGGTCTGCCGCTGGCGCGGCGGCTGCTGGACGGTGGAGTGCCCGTCACCCTGGTGGCCGACCGCACCGCCGAGCAGGTGCTGAACGGCTCGGTCACCAGCACGCAGGTCAAATTCCCCCGCACGCTCGATCTGGAGACCGCGGCGGGCATGGGGACCTGGCGCGAGACCGCGCCGCAGATCCTGGGCATCCGATTCCATCTGGCCGTCGACGCCGCACTGGTGACGACGTGGACCGCGCCGTTCAGCCGGCCCGCGCAGAGCGTCGACCAGCGCACCGCGCTGAGCCATCGGATGACCGAATTCGTTTCCGCCGGAGGGGATCTGCGGATCACCGAGCTGTCGGCGGCCGAGGCCGACCGGCACGCCGGCGACTACGACCTGACCGTGGTCACCCGGGCGTCGAAAGATCTGGCCGCCTGCTTCCCGGCCGATGCCGCGCACCCGATGCCCGACCGGCCGATGCGGCGGATGCTGGCG
Organism: Nocardia albiluteola; assembly: GCF_018860155.1. Taxonomy (GTDB): domain Bacteria; phylum Actinomycetota; class Actinomycetes; order Mycobacteriales; family Mycobacteriaceae; genus Nocardia; species Nocardia albiluteola. The sequence goes on along the minus strand of NZ_JAHKNI010000022.1, from coordinate 60,763 downwards.
GTATACCTCGACGGCGTCGCGCCCGACCCGGACGGCATGGGCGCCTATGTGGCGCTGCCGGGTCTGGGCGAGGCCGTCACCACCCCCTGTCTCGTCGGCGCGCCCGGACAAGAGCGCCGCGCCGACAACATCATGTTCGCCGCGCTCCCGGGCGGCGAGCTGGATGTGTTCGACGAGGCGCGCACCCCGGCCGCTCGACTGGACCTGATCCGGGCGCTGATCGTGAAGTACCTGCCGCCGGAGCTGGCCGACCGCTTCCGCGACGTGGAACTGACCGATGCCGGCGCCACGCTCGCCGGCGGCGTGACACCGGCCGTCCGGGAGCCGGTCGGCGTTCTGCCATCGGGCGCCGCGGTCCTGGGTGGCGCCGATGTCGTGTGCCGGATGGATCCCGGCGGCGCACAGGGCGCCAACAACGCGGTGTACTGCGGCTTCCGCTACGCCGAGGCGATCCTGGCCACGCCCGAGGGACCGTTCGACCGCGAATGGATGCGGGCCACGGCCCAGCCGTGGCTGACCGAGATCGCCCATCCGGCGGCCGAGTGGACCATATCCATGCTCGATCCGTCGCCGCGGATGCAGGAGCTGCTGCTCACCGCCGGGCAGAATCCCGCAGTCGCCGCGGCCTTCGCCGAGACCTTTGTGCACCCGGCCACCATGTCCGATCTCGTTGCGGGACAGATGTCCTGAGCAATCCATAGGAGTATGTGAGATGGATCGAGACTGCCCGTACCGCTTCCGGGGACGGGTGACGCCGAATCCGATTCGATCGGTGTGCCACAGCCGCTCGGCATCCTGGCCACAACCGACCGACGCGGGCTGGCTGGTGGTGGAGCGCAGGGGCACGGCCGGGCCACGGGTGATCCTGGTCCACGGCATGCGGGCCGCGCGGGCCAGCTGGGCAGCCCAGCTACCGCTCGCGCAACGGATGCGCCTGGACATCCTGCACCGCGGCGTCCGGGACGGCGCACTGTTCCCCGGTGGGGACTACCTGCACGACGCCGGCGATCTGCTCTCCCTCCTCGAATCCGAACCGGCCCATCTGGTCGGGCACGGCTACGGCGCCGTCGGCTGCCTCGTGGCCGCGGCCGCGATGCCCGACCGCGTCGCCTCCCTGACCCTGATCGAGCCGACCTGCCTGGGCGTGCTGTCCCATCCCGCCGTCGTGAGCATGCGCCAACGCTGGCGCTGGGACCGCCCCGTGGACCTACTCGAGTTCGCCGGCGTCTACGGCCGCCTCGCGGGCCTGCCCGCCGACACCGAGTTCACCACCGAACAATGGCGCGCCATCGCCCGCCTCCGCACCTGCCGCCCGCCCTGGGACACCCGCCTCCCCCTGGAAACCATTGCCCAGCAATCCATCCCGTCCCTGGTGTGCTCCGGCGACCACTCCCCCGTCCTGACCGCCGTCGCCGCCACCGTGGCGGAGCACATCGGCGGCGAGCACGCGGTGCTCCCCGGCGCCCAGCACGCGGTGCAGTCGCTGGGCGCGCCGTTCAACGATCTACTGGAGCGGCATATCCTCCGGGCCACGCAGGATTGATCCGGGCGGCAACCAAACTCTCACGCCCCCAATCGGACTCACCCCGGCACCGAGCTCGCAGCAGGATGGAGCAGCGAGGTGCCGTGGTGGCCGAGCTGAGCGGGCTTGCGGGAGCACCGGCTACGACCCGGCCGCCAGGTGGACCATGTAGACGGCCGACGCTATCGCGAGAAGCAGGTACAGGCCCGGGAAGGCGATGTTGTAGAAGACGCGGGCTCGGACGTGGGCAACGACGGCGCCCAGGTAGAACAGGATCAGCCCGATGCCGGCGGCGACGCCGAGCCAGGGCGCCACCGTCGGACCGAGGACGAGCCCGAGGGTCCCGGCCAGTTTCAACGTCGCGAGGTAGGGCAGAACGCCGGCGGGAACGTGCACCTCGGCAGAGTTCTTCAACACGAACGGCGCCTTGGCGTAGTCGGCGACAGCGATGAGAGCGTTCGCGACGATGCACACGATCGTGGCGGCGAACAGGGTCGTAATCATGCGCTGCACCCGCCCATGACTGTGCGGGAGCGCAGCGCTGGGTCGTCGGCCCGTGCGAACAGCGCTGCGATCTGCAGGGTCACTGCGGGGATCGGTGCGGGATCGGTGCGGAATCGGACCGTCTGTACGCTCATCGGCAAGTGTCTCCTCGGGGGTGGACCGTCGGACGTGGTTGGTGGTCTCATCCGTCCCGACGTTTCCCGCCTCGGAAAGGTGACATCCGGTGGTACCAATCGTGGAGTTCGAAGCGGCCCGGCCGCAGCTGACGGCAATGGCGTTCCGATTCCTCGGATCCCTCCAGGACGCGGAGGACGCCGTGCAGAGCACCTGGATCAAGGCATCGACCACGGACGCCGGCGCCCTCCGCAACCCGGCCGCGTGGTTGACGACCGTCCTGACCCGCGTGTGCCTCGACCAGCTACGAATGCGGAACCGCCGTCGGGAGGAGCCCTTGCTCGCCGACGCGCTCCCCACCGAGGCGCCGGCAGCGGACGAGCACTATCTGCAGCGGGAGAACGTCTCCCGCGCATTGATGGTGGTCCTCGACCTGCTGACGCCCGCCCAACGCGTCGCGTACGTTCTGCACGACCTGTTCGATATCCCATTCCGCGAGGTGGCGGACGCTCTCGGCACCAGCCCGGATAACGCGAAGAAGCACGCCAGCCGGGCCCGCAGCCGAATCGAAGCGACCGAACCGGCGCCGAGGGCGACCACTATCGACAGTGCCGTCGTGGACGCGTTCCTCGCCGCTGCCGCCGGCGGCGACATCAACCGGATGGTCGCCCTCATGACCGACGACTGCGTACGTGTCGCCGACCCAGCCCTCCTCCCTCCCGGCACGCCGGCCGTCGTCACCGGCGCCCGCGCCGTCGCCGAGGAGACGACGCTGTTCGCCGACCGAATCCGAGCCAGCTCGCCGATGCTCATCGGCGGGCGCCCGGTCCATGTCATCGCCCCCGGCGGCCACCTGCTCGCCGTCATCGACATCACCGTCAGGGACCGGCGAGTCGCCCGGATCGACATCAGTCGCGTACGCCGAAACGGTCTGACCGAGAACGGCACGCAACCTCACACGGTGGTCTCGCCCCGACTCGCGATCTGATAGACGTTGCCGAACGAGTCACGGACCATCGCTCGGCGGTCACCATAAGGCGTGTCGAGCGGTGCCTCCACGCTGACCGCACCCGCGGTCAGCGCTCGCTGATATGTGGCGGCGAGGTCATCGACATAGATATACAGAAAGGCTGGAAACACCTCGCGCTCGCCAGATCCCGACACCATGACCAGCGAGTCGCCGATACGGACCTCGGTCGGTCGATTCGGCTCGACGTCGCCGACGGCTCCGAATACCGTCCGCAGGAACCCGACCGCGGCAAGCTGGTCGTTGACCACCATTCGAGGTGTCACCGAATGAAACCCTGGCGGAAGTGCAGCATCGGCAGCCATACACAGAGTCTCGCACGCAACCGCGAGCTTTGACCTGACTCCACCGGATTCTGCAGCAGTCCTTGCATCGGTGTGATGCGAAATGTGCCCGCAACTGCTCGACCAGTAACGCGCCCGATGGATGCGTGGCCGGCTGTTCGAGATCGCCCAGCTCACCATCTGATTGCGCGAAGACGGAAAACCCCTGCTCAGAGCACAGGAGTGGCATGTGTGGATGCCGTACGTGCCCCCAGTCGGACTCGAACCGACACTGGGCGGATTTTAAGTCCGCTGCCTCTGCCAATTGGGCTATGGGGGCTCCCGGGACAGCGTACCGAAGTCGTACGTCCGTCTCGGAATTCTTTTGGGAAGTTAGTGGACGCCCTCCATCAGACGGCTCACCCGGGGTGCGATGAGGAAGACGCCGATGCCGACCGCCATGGTGACCAGGCCGAGGATGCCGAAGTAGGCGACCTCGTGGTGCGGGCTGTAATAGTCCGAGAGCACGCCGGACATCGAAGTGCCGATGCCGACGGAGAAGAAGTACAGGGCCATCATCTGGGCCCGGAATGCCTCGGGCGCAAGCTTTGTCGTGACGGCCAGCCCGATCGGGGACAGCATCAGCTCGAAGATCGCGAAGGCGCCGAGAATCAAGAAGACCAGCAGCGCGGGCACCGTCTTGCCGTGGAATCCCGTCAGCAGCACGAAAAGCATGAAGGCCGCGCCCATTCCGATGACGCCGTAGGCGAACTTGCGCGGCGTGCTGGGCGCGCGGCCGCCGAGACGGGTCCACATGATCGCGAACAGCGGCGACAGCGCGATCACCCACACCGGCTCCTCCGAGCCGATCCAGTTCGACGGCGCGGTCCAGCCGAAGATGGACCAGTTCATCCGCTCGTCGGAGTACACCGCGAGCACGGTGAAGATCTGCTGGAACAGCGACCAGAACACCGCATTGGCGATGAACAGCGGAATGAACGCCCGCACGCGGGTCTTCTCCAGCGCGTCGACCTTCGGGCTCCGCAGCATGACGGTGAAGTAGATGATGGCGGCGAAGGCGATGACGCCGGTGGTCCACAACGACACGTTGGACAGCTTCACCAGCCCGGTCAGCGCGGCCACCGCGATCACCACGATCACCACGGCGATGAATCCGATCACGATCGGGATCTGGTTGCGCGGCAAAGGATTCGGCACGATGCGACCGTGCGTGCCCAGGTTGCGCCGGAACACCACATACTGAATCAGGCCCAGCGCCATACCGATTGCGGCGGCCCCGAAGCCGTAGTGGAATCCGAGGCCGGTCTGAAGCACGCCGGTGATCAGCGGGCCGACGAAGGCACCGATGTTGACCCCGAGGTAGAACAGCGTGAATCCGCCGTCGGCGCGCGCATCACCCTTCTCGTAGAGGGTGCCCAGCAGCGAGGACGCGTTCGCCTTCAGCGCACCGCTGCCCAGCGCGACCAGCATCAGACCCACGCCGACGCCCGACAGGCCCGGCAGGACGGCCAGCGCGATATGCCCCGCCATGACGACCACGCCGCCGTAGAACACGGTGCGCTCCATGCCGAGCACCCGGTCCGCCAGCCAGCCGCCCAGCACCGTGGACATGTACACCACGCCGCCGTAGGCGCCGACGATGCCGGTGGCGGTGGTCTTCTCGAGCCCCAACCCGCCCTGTGTCAGGGAGTAGTACAGGTAGTAGCCCAGGATCGTGACCATGCCGTAGTAGGAGAACCGTTCCCACAGCTCGACCCCGAACAGATTCACCAACCCGATCGGATGCCCGAACAGGGTTCGTTCGGTAGTCCGTTCGGTAGCCCGTTCGGGCCGGTAGTCCACCTGTGTCATGCGCTCGACCTTTCCATGGCACGCAATTTCTCAGCAACCAGGGTTGGGTTGCAGTACTTCGAGCGAACCGGGTTGCCGGGCCGCCGCCGGGAGGCAGAGTAGTCAGGTTTATGTGACATACACGTTAATTCCGATCACATTGCTCTAAATCAGAGCAGTGTGCCAGGCTAATTTGCGCTGTGATCTAGATCAACTGATCAGATTGCACAGCCCGATCGTGTCTCACGTCACTCATTTGCCACCGAATATCCGCGAGTCCCCTGGACAGGGTAGTTGAGGAACAATCCGGCGGCGATGCGCCCGGTACCGGGCCCGCATCTCCTGCTCACGGCTCGAGGCGGGGAACACGGACACGTCATACCGAATCCCTACCGTCGCGGATGGCCGTTTGCGGAAACGAAACCACCGGACGTCACGGCGAAACGCCACGCTCGACGAGCGCACGACGCCCCGGGCCGGCCGACGCGCACAACCCGAGGCACGCATCGAAAAAGCACCCCTGACACCCCATCTCCGCGACCTACCGGACAACCTTGTCCATATGCCCGGCAATCCGAGGGCGGATCGATCGCGCCGCGACCGCACGGACGACCCCGTCCCGGTTCACCATCCCGGTCCCGCCCGGCCATCTCGAGGCGCCGTTCGGCGGGCGTCCGCGTAATCCACAGCGCCGTAGTGGATTCCGGCCGCGGGCACGCCGGAATCGTTCCCCGACCCGATCAGGCGATCGATAAAGCGATTCCGTCGAGAATGTCGTGCTCGCTGACGATGAGTTCACCGATTCCGGCCCGGCGCGCCAGCTCGTCGGCCAGCACCTCGGCGATCACCGCTCCCCCGCCGATCACATCGACCCGCCCCGGATGCATCGGACCCAGTGCCGCGCGCTGGTCGTGGTCCATGCCGATCAGCCGATGACACACGGCGCGAAGGTGATCCAGGCTCATGCGCGTCAGATGTACCTTCTCCGAATCGTATTCGGGCAGGTCCAGCGCGACGGCGGCTATCGTGGTCATGGTCCCGGCCACGCCGACCCAGGTGTGCGCCCGCTCCACCGGCACCACGCCGAACGCCTGCGCCAGGCGCTGCGAGGCGAAAAACCGTGCCGCGGCAACCTCTTCGGGTGTGGGCGGATTCGAATGCAGGCAGCGCTCGGTGATCCGCACACAACCGATATCGGCCGAATAGGCGGCGTGTACGCCGCTCGCGTCACCCAGCACCACCTCGGTGGATCCGCCGCCGAGATCGACGACCACGAAAGGCCCTGCGGCGCTGGACAATTCCCCGACCGCACCGGCGAACGAGAGCCGCGCCTCCTCGTCGCCGGTGATCACCTCGGCCTGTGCGCCCTCGACGACGCGGCCCAATTCCGTTGCAGTCATAGCGAAGAAGTCGTCCCGGTTGCGCGCGTCGCGGGTGGCCGAGGTGGCGACCATGCGCACGGTCGTGACGCCGGTCTCGAGCATCAGGTCCACGTAGTCGTGCAGGGCCACGCGGGTACGTTCGATCGCGCCGGGATTCAGCTCCCCGGTCGCGTCGACGCCCTGCCCGAGGCGCACGATCCGCATCTCGCGGTGCACGTCGGTGAGGCGGCCGTCGGCGCCGGCATCCGCGATCAGCAATCGGATCGAATTCGTGCCGCAGTCCACCGCGGCCACCCGGTTACTCATCGCGCCACCCTCTTCTCGTCAGCTGTCGGCATTGTCAGGACTCGGCCGGATGGAGATCGGCGTAGGCGGGCCAATCGGCCGGAATCGCCGTCCCGCGCAGGCCGTTGTCGGCGGCCAGCGCCACCGCCTCGTCACCGAGCGGGTTCAGTCCCGGCCCCTTGGCCAGCGCGTGCGCGATCAGCACATGCAGGCACTTCACCCGGTCCGGCATGCCACCGCCGCTGAAATCGGTGTGCGTGGTGAGGAATTCGATCTCGTTGCGCTCGGACAGATAGCTCTCGTGCGCCTTGCGGTAGGCCACGGCCAGCTCCGGGTCCGTCGCCAGCCGCTCCTGCATCGGCCGCATCAGGCCCTCGGCCTCCTGGCGGCTCGCCTCCGCGGTCAGGCGCGGATCGGTGAGATAGTACAGCGTGGGGAACGGGGTCCCGTCGGGCAGCCGCGGCGCGGTCTTCACCACGGCCGGTTGGCCGTCCGGGGTGCGATAGGCCACGGCCAGCACACCGCGCGGCAGACGGCCCAACTGCCGGGCGACGATCTCGAGATCGGCGTCACTGGGTGGGGTCTCGGTCACCGGTGCGGTCCTTCCGGGGTGGGTGGTGGCGGGGGTGCGGTCGTGGCCGGCGCGGCGGCCGGCTGCGGGTTGTCCATGCTGCGGTACAGCTGGGTGTACCAGGGGTCCGGCCTGCGGGGCGCGGCCGTCGGGGTGGGGACCGCGGGCTGCTCGATGCCGGGCACCTGCACGATGTAGGCGGTGTCGCCGGGCATCACCAGCCGCAGCCGATCCCGGGCCTCGGACTTGATGTAGTTCGGATCCTGTTGCTGCGCACGGCGTTCGCGCAGCTGCGCAACGTCGGCCTCGAGGTCGCGGCGCTGCTGGGCCAGCTGGGTCGCCTCCGCGCGCTGGCTCAGATAGGTGCGCGTCGGCACCGCCAGGGTCAGCGCCAGCGCGCACAGCACCGCCGCCAGCACCACCGCGCGGCCGGTGGACAGGCCCAGGATCCGGTGCTCGCGTTTGGGTTTCGCTTCGCGCGCCCGCGGGGATCTGGACCGTCCGGTGGACCGCGGCGCCGACTTCTTCTCCGCGACACCGGATTCGGCCTTGGAGCTCGAGGTCCGGCGCTGCCCGGCCCGCTGTCCGGCGGCGGTGCGGGCCTGCGTGCTCGCGGCGGCGCGCTGACGCTCGGGGCGGGAATTCGCCGACCGCGACGAACGGCGGTCACCACGTCCGCCGGGACCGGCACCGCGCCGTTCGGTCATCTCACACCTCGAAATCGCCTCTGATCCACACCGCGGCGCGGCCGGATCCCACCCGGGGATCCGGCGTTCGCGCCGCGGCCACAACGGATCCGACGGTACTACCCCTCGGCGGCAAAGCGCGGGAACGCAACGTCCCCGGCGTAGCGGGCCGAATCGCCCAGCGCGTCCTCGATGCGCAGCAGCTGGTTGTACTTGGCCACGCGCTCGCTGCGCGCGGGGGCGCCGGTCTTGATCTGGCCGCTGCCCACCGCGACCGCCAGGTCGGCGATGGTGGTGTCCTCGGTCTCGCCCGAGCGGTGGCTCATCATGGTCTTGTAGCCGTTGCGGTGCGCGAGATCGACCGCGTCCAGGGTTTCGGTCAGGGTGCCGATCTGGTTGACCTTCACCAGCAGCGCGTTGGCCGCACCCTTGACGATGCCGTCCTCGAGGCGCTCGGGGTTGGTGACGAACAGGTCGTCGCCGACGATCTGCACCTTGTCGCCGATCAGGTCGGTGAGCGCGACCCAGCCGTCCCAGTCGTCCTCGGCCAGCGGATCTTCGAGGGAGACCAGCGGGTAGGCGGCCAGCAGCTCGGCGTAGAACTTGCCCATCTCGTCGGCCGAGCGGACGCTGCCCTCGAACTTGTACCCCTGGCCGGTGGTGTAGAACTCGGTGGCCGCCGCGTCGAGTGCCACGGCAACGTCGGAGCCGGGCTTGTAGCCGGCCTTCTGGATGGAGGCGACGATCAGGTCGAGCGCCTCACGGGTGCCGCCGGTCAGCTCGGGGGCGAAGCCGCCCTCGTCGCCCAGACCGGTCGACAGGCCCTTGCTCTTCAGCTCGGACTTGAGCGCGTGGTAGACCTCCGCACCCCACCGCAGCGCCTCCCGGAAGGTGGGCGCGCCGATCGGGGCGATCATGAATTCCTGGAAGTCGATGCTGTTGTCCGCGTGGGCGCCACCGTTGACGATGTTCATCATCGGCACCGGCAGCACGTGCGCGTTCGGACCGCCCAGGTACCGGAACAGCTCCAGGCCCGAGGATTCCGCGGCGCCGCGCGCGACCGCCAGCGAGACGCCCAGCAGCGCGTTCGCGCCCAGCCGGGACTTGTCCGGCGTGCCGTCCAGATCCAGCAGCACCTGGTCGACGGTGCGCTGCTCGACCGCGTCCAGGCCGATCACGGCCGGTGCGATCTCGTCCAGCACGCCCTCGACGGCCTTGCGCACGCCCTTGCCGCCGTAGCGGTCTCCACCGTCACGCAGCTCCACGGCCTCGTGCTCGCCGGTGGACGCGCCGGAAGGTACGGCCGCCCGGGTGAGCGTGCCGTCGTCGAGTGCAACCTCGACCTCGACGGTGGGGTTACCGCGCGAATCCAGGATCTCGCGAGCTCCGACCTGTTCGATGATGGCCACGAAAACGACACTCCTTCGGCTGCAACAACGGTCCTGCTCACCGCCGTCCATGGGCAGGTCGCACGGGATCCCGTGCAGGTGCGAGCCTACTGTGTTTGATCGCCTCCGCTTCGCTCCGGCTGTTTTTCGGCGCCCGAGGGGCGCGCCGTTCGGGCACCGCTGCTTGCTCCTTCGTCGAATGCGCAGCGGTACCCGAACGCCGAGCCGCGCCGAAAACCGCAGGTCTACTTCTTGTGCCCATCGCTTCGCGGGCGAGTTCCAGCCGAACGGACAGGCTTCGCCGCCGCTGGGCACGCCGGTCGTCGGGTTGTCGGCGCGTCGGCCGAATCAAGGGTGCTGATCAGGGGTGGCGGCCGACGCCGTAGGCCGCCGCCGCACGGCGGACCGTCAGCATGTATGTCGTGGATTGGTTATAGGTCAGCAGCGCGCGCTGCCAGCCGGCGGCGGCGGTGAGGTCGCCGCCGCTGACGCAGAGGTAGCGGGCGGCGGTGAGGGAGGCGTCGTCGATGCTGTCGGGGTCGGCGATGCCGTCGCCGTTGGCGTCCACACCCCAGCGCTGCCAGGTTTCGGGGAGGAATTGGAAGGGGCCCATGGCTCGGACGTAGACCGGGCTGCCGGTGCGGGCGGTGGCGTCCTGGTCGAGAATCCTTGCCACGCCGGGGGATCCGTCCAGGGGGATGCCGCGGATGGGCGGGGCGACGTTGCCGCCGGGGTCGATGTGCGCGCCGCCGTGGCTGCCGTGCCTGCTCTCCACGTAGGCGATGGCGGCCACGGTGGTCCAGCCGATGCCGCAGTCCGGGTGCGAACGGGCCATGACCGCCGCGGCGTAGCCGTATGCCTCGAGCGCCGTCACCGGGATGCTCAGGGCGCGGGACCGCGCGGCGGCCCAGTCGTGCAGTTGCTCGGCGGTGCGGCCCGGGGCATCGAGGTTGATCGCGGGCGTCGGGGCGCCGGGGGCGGGCGGAATTCCGTCGGGAATCGGCGGGAGGTGTTCGAAGCTTCCGCATCCCGACAGCGCGAGACATCCGGATAACACCAGCGCCGCGACGGCCGGCAAACCGGCGCGCGCAGCGGGAATCACGCCACGACCGGTCCTGGACTTACGCACTACTCCATCATCCAGATCATCGGGCCCGACGGGGCTCGACAGCCCCGGGACTCGAGTGAGCATCACCACGAAGATCCGCGCCCCGGGGAGGCTGCGACGGATTCACAGAGGTGAGCCCGGGCTCGACGCACGCCGCACCGCGCCGTGTGCGATGCCCATCTTCTATCACTGCCAGCATTCATTAGGTAAGCCTTGCTTAATGATGTTGAAGCGACTACCTTCGCAGATCGAGTGGCCCATACCTGCTTCACCATGCCTCGCAGAAGGGAAGACCTGGTGAAACACGTTCTCTGCGAACGTAAGACGTATCACCCACCGCACGGCACACCCACCTCCACACCCTCGGGAGAACTCGAGCGCCGCACCCTTCCCGCAGCCGCCGCAAGGGCGGTATGCGATACGGCGCATGAGATTGCCATCACAATCGATGCCGTCGCCTCGTCGTCCGGACAGGCCTGCCCCACCCTTGCCGATCCCCGGCTGATCGACCTGGTCGACGCGCGGGTCACCGACCTGCCCGATGCGGTGCGGACCGGGGTCGCACCCCCCGCGACCAGCGCCGGTGCAACGATCATCAGCGGTTTACCGGTGCGCGACGACGAGCTCGGCCCCACCCCGCGCGACTGGCGGGAGGCCGCCGCATGGAGCGCGGATCCCGAGCAGCGGCGCTCGAGCTTCGAGCTCGACATCGCGATGCTGCTGCTCGCCCGCGCGGCCGGGGAACCGTTCGGCTGGCGCGGCCAGCAGGGCGGGCGCCTGGTCAACAACATCGTCCCCTCCCCCGGCCACGAGCAAGAGCAGTCGGGCGCGAGCAGCACCACGCTGCTGAGTCCGCACACCGAGGACGCCTTTCATCCGGGCCGGGCGCATCTGCTCATGCTGGGCTGCCTGCGTAACCCGGACCGGGTGGGCACCACGGTGTCCTCGGTACGGCAGGTGCGGCTGGACGAGCGGCAGCGCCGGCTCCTGGGCCGCGCGCACCTGCCGATCCTGCCGGATGTCTCCTACGGCACCGACTTTCACCGCTACCCCACCGCACCGGTCGCGACGGTCGGCGATCGCGACGGCCTGCCCACGCTGCGTTACGACCCCGCCTACACCCCGATCGACGACGCGGACGATGAATTCCGCAGCGCCTACGAGCATCTCGGAGCCGAGCTCGAAAGAGTTTGTCGCACAGCGATATTGGAACCGGGCGAGCTCCTGCTGGTCGACAACGACGCGGTCGTGCACGGCCGCGTGCCGTTCACCCCGCGGTACGACGGCAGCGACCGGTGGCTCAAGCGGGTGAATGTGCGGCTCCCGCAACGGCGGCGGTCGGCGGCCGAGGCGGCGGAGAATGGATACGGGCAGCACACGGTCACCCCGTTCTCGGCGCGGTCCGTCGCCCGGCCGCCGGGGACCGTTGCCCCGGATCTGAACTGAACACCTGCGACCAGCGAACCGAGGATCGACATGAGTGCTCGACCGACACCCCTGCGCGTACTGTCCCGCAGCGACCTCGCCGACGTTCCGATCACCCCCGACGCGGTGGTCCGCGCGGTCGAGGAGGCGTATCTGGCACTGGCGGCGGGCGATTCGGACAATCCACGCAAGCTCAGCGTGGCCCATCCGGACGGCTGGTCGGTGGCGTACGCCATGCTGGGCCGCGACGGCCGCCGCCGGGTGGTGGCGATGAAGACCTCGTACAAGTTCGATCCGAGCCACGACCGCAGCACCAAGCGCTACTACACGACGATCACCCTGTACGACGACGCGACCGGCATGCCGATCGCGATGATGGACTGCGCCCGCGTCGGCGCGCTGCGCACCCCCGCGGTGTCGGCGCTGCTGGTGCGCGAGACCGTGCGGGCCGGGGCCCGCAGCGTCCTGCTGATCGGCACCGGCACCCAGGGCCGAAATGCGCTGCCGCACTTGCTCGCCGCCAATCCCCAGCTGAATCGGCTGATGCTCTACGGCACCCACCCCGAGGGCATGAAGGCGGTGTACGACCACCTCGCGGCCCACCACCCGCAGCTGGAACTGCAGACCGTCGCCGATCCGCGGGAGGCCGCGGCGAGCGCGGACGTGGTGCTGGCCACCGCGGGCCCGGGCACCAAGGTCGCCCTCGAATCCGCCGATCTCGCACCGGGTTCCACGGTAGTTCTGGTCGGCTACGGCCTGGCCCCCTCGACACTCGCCGACGCCGACCGGGTCGTCGCGACCAGCGCGGAACAGATGGCCCTCACCGGAACCGATATGGCCGGCCCCGACGGCACCCTGCGCCGGGTCGATACCGAACTGCCGCAGATCCTGAACCGCCGCTCCCCCGGCCGCACCCGCGACGACGAACGCATCTTCGTCTACAACAGCGGCCTGGTGCTGACGGATATCGCGGTCGCCCACGCCCTTGCCGAACGTGCCATCGCCGAGGGCCGGGGAACGGAGGTCGCCCTGTGGGATTGAGCCCCGGCGCGAACCGAGCCGCAGCCGCACCTGGCGGCACGTCGGCCATCGCGGACGATCGACTCGCGATTGCCGCGCCGCCGATGCCCGCACACCGGGACGAGTGGGAACAGCGACTACTCGAAGACCCGGATCTCCTGGGGGACATGGCCTTCGCGATCGGCAGGCCGTTTCATGTGATGTATCCCGAGCGGGTCGGGCGCAACATCGACGGGTTCCGGGCGGTGTTCGAGCAGGCGGGAGTGGACGGCGCGATCTTCTACGGGAAGAAGGCGAACAAGGCCGCGTGCGTCGTTCGCGCCTGCGCGGATCATGGTGCGGGAGTAGATGTTGCGAGCGTGAGCGAGCTCGTGGCCGCGCTGGCGAACGGGGTGCGGGGCGAGGATCTGGTGGTGACGGGTCCGGCGAAGTCGCCGGAGCTGTTGTGGCTCGCCACGCGGCACGGGGCGCTGATCGCCGTCGACGAGCCGGGCGAGCTGGATCGCCTGGTGGAGTTGGGATCCGCGGTCCGCGTGCTGCTTCGGGTGCTGCCACCCGGCTCGGACAGCCGCTTCGGGATGACCCCGGCCGAACTCGATGCCGCCGTGAACCGCGCCGATCTCGGGCCGATCATGCTGGAGGGCTTCAGTTTTCACCTGTCCGGCTACGATCCGATCCCCCGATCGGAGCTGGCCGCCGCGCTGGTCGATCGATGCCTCGCCGCCCGCGCCCGGGGACATCGGGCGCGGACCATCTCCATCGGCGGGGGCTTCGCCGTGGATTACGTGGGCGTGGAGGCGTGGCAGGGCTTTCTCGCCGCAGCGGGACCGGGCCGGTTCCATGCGGGCAAGTCCTTCGACACCTACTACCCCTATCACTGCGACACTCCGGGACCGGTCATGCTCGCGGCCGTTCTCGACCATGCTCAGCTGGCACGGCGGCTGCGCGAGAACGGGATCCGGCTGGCCATCGAACCCGGGCGGGCCCTGCTCGATCGCGCGGGAAGCACGGTACTGCGAGTACAGGGCGTGAAAATCCGTACTGCACAGGGCCATCCGTACCAACTGCTCACCGTCGACGGCACCAGCCTGAGCCTGTCCGAGCAGTGGTTCGACAGCGAATACCTCCCGGATCCGGTGCTGTGGCCCACCCGGCCCGGCGCCGGCACCCCGGCCTGCGTCGGCGCCGCGACCTGCCTGGAATCCGACATGCTCAGCTGGCGGCGCATCCCGCTGCCCCGCGCCGCCACGATCGGCGACCTGCTCGTCTATCCCAATACCGCCGGCTACCAGATGGATTCGAACGAATCGGCGTTCCACGGGCTGCCGATCCCGCCGAAGGTGGTGCTGCGGTCCACACCGGACGGGCGGATGCGCTGGCGGCTCGACACCGGCCCGCTCTGAACGACGCGCCACCCCCGAACCACCTGTCACTCACAACTCACCATCGAGGAGACCCGCATGCCGCTCGTCACGCGCGTGACGGACCTGATCGGCAACACCCCACTGTTCGAGCTGGCGTCGACGGCCACCGGCACCCGGCTGCTGCTCAAGCTCGAGCAGTTCAACCCGACCGGCGCGGCCAAGATCCGGATGGCCCGCGAAATGGTGCTCGACGCCGAGCGCCGTGGATTGCTGAACGATCGCGGGCATATCATCGAATCGACATCGGGTAATACCGGACTGGGTCTGGCGGTGGTGGCGGCCGAACGCGGCTACCGCTTCACCGCGGTCGTCGACCACCACGCCTGCAAGGACAAACTGCGCGCGATGCACGCCATGGGAGCCGAGCTCGTATACGTCGCCGACAGCGACGACGACGCACTCGCGACCTCGGCGCGCGAGGATCTGGCCGAGGCGATGGCCGCGGCCCGCCCCGACGCCTACTTCACCGAGCAGCACAACAACGACGCGAACGCCCTGGGCTACTACGCGGTCGCCGAGGAGTTGCTGGCAGACCTGGACCGGGTGGATATCCTGCTATCGGCGGTCGGCACCGGCGGCTCGCTGTTCGGCACCGCGCGACGGCTGCGCGAACTGGGCCGCCCGGCGCGGGTGATCGGCGTGGAGCCGGTCGGCTCGATCGCCTTCGGCGGCCCCGGCGGCCCGTACTGGCAGTCCGGCACCGGCACCCCGCCCGGCGCGACGGTCGGCACCGCGGTCGACTACTCACTGCTGGACGAGGGCCTGAAGGTGTCCGACGTGGCCGCCTTCGCCACCGCCCGCGCCGTGGCCCGCAGGACCGGGCTGCTGATCGGCGGCTCCGCGGGCGGCTCCGTGCACGCCGCCCTGACCCGCCTCGAGGAGTTTCCCGCCGCCTCCACCGTGGTGACCATCGTCTGCGACGGCGGGGAGAAATACCTCGACACGATCTTCGACGACGACTGGATGAGCGACCGCGACCTGCTCGACCAGGCCACCGAACTCGAGGTCCTCGCCCTGCTCGACCGCTACGCCCCCGCCCACCGAGACCTGGTGGGCGCGCGGTGAATGCACCGAACCCCGCCCATCGGCGCCGCGCGCAGTCCACCCACGGTGGGGCACCACGGACCTCGCGGGTCGGCGAACAGCCGATCACGCGCCGGGGTGTGCAGCCGATCCGGCCGTCCAGCACACGGCCGAACGGTCGTTCCGGCGTGCTCTCGGCCGAAATCCGGCCGCGAGATCGCGGCCGAAATCACGCCGGGCTCATGGGAATCGGGATCCCCGAGCCTATGGGGTCGAATGCCTGGAAGACATCCGCGAGCGCGCTTACATCCCTGGTGCGCAACACGTCGCGGGGTCGACTGCGGTGAGCGGGAGGGCAATCCGCACCGACGGGCGACAGCTGACGGCACTCGCGGCCCCCATCGCGATGACGCAGCTGGCGCAGGTTGCGGTGTCCACCACCAATATCGCCCTGATGGGTTCGCTCGGGGTCGACCAGGTCGCGGCCGGTGGGCTGGCGCTGGTGCTGTTCAACCAGATTCGCACCATGTGTGTCGGGCTGATCACCGCGACGGGCAATCAGGTCGCGACGGCGGTGAGCCGGGCGGAGAAGCGGAACACCCGGGCGGACAACGATATCCGTGACGTCGTCCGGGCGAGCCTGCTGATCTCGACCGTCGCGGGCATCGCGGGCGCGGCGGTGCTGATCGGCCTGGGCTGGGCGCTGCGCTGGCTCGGCCAGGACGCCGACGTCCTGGCGCAGGCCCGGCCGATGCTGGTGGCCCTGGCCCCGGGCCTGCTGCCCTGCCTGTGGTTCCAGGCGATCCGCCAGTACACCGTGGGCATGCAGCGCCCGCAGGCATTGCTGCTGGTGACGCTGGGCTCGGTGGCGCTGAATCTGGTTGCGGCCCTAGCCCTCATGCACGGCTGGGCGGGGCTGCCCGCGCTGGGCCTGACCGGGATCGGCGTCGCCACCTCGCTCGTCTTCCTGATCACCTGCGTGGTGTTCTGGGCGATGGTGCGGCGCGATGCGCTGCTCGGCCCCACGCTACCGATCCGGATGTGGCCGGCGCACCGGTCCATGATCGCGGCCGAGCTGCGCCTGGGCACCCCGATCGCGCTGACCTACGGCTCGGAGGCCGGGCTGTTCTCGGTGCTGGCACTGGCGATGGGCACCCTGGGCCCGGCCGCGCTGGCCGCGCACAACGTCGTCTACCAGCTGGTCTACATCGTGTTCCAGGTGGCGATCGGGCTCTCGCACGGCGCGTCGATCCTGGTGAGCCGGGCGGCGGCCCGCGAGGAATTCCGGCGCACCCGGGGCCTGGCCTGGCTGGCGCTGCGGCACGCGGCCGTGGTCGTCGCACTGGTCGCGGTGCTGTACATCGCGACGCCCGATCTGGTGCTGCACCCCTTCCTGACCAGCCAAGACAGCGAGACCGTCCGACTCGCCCACACCCTGCTGCTGATCGCGATCGTGCTGCAGTTCTTCGATGCCGCCCAGAACATCGGCAACGGCCTGCTGCGCGGCCTGCACGACACCCGCGCCGGATTCCGGCTCTCGCTCGTCGGCTACTGGGTGGTCGGCCTCCCCGTCGCGCTGCTGCTGGCCTTCCCCGCCGGGCTGGGTGCGGCGGGCGTCTGGTTGGGCCTGACGGCCGGGCTGGCGACCACCGCGACGCTGATGCTGCGCCGGTATTTCGCGCTGCTGCACGCCCGTTCGCTGCTGCGAAGCGGCCCTCCTGCGCAACGGGTCGGCAGCAGCTCGAGCTAGCGCACCGATCGAACGGCCACCGAGCGTACCGACGTCAGGCTCGGCGCACCTGCGGCAGTCAGCCCGCCCGATCGGCCGCGATCGACACGCAATTCTCACCTTCGTGTAAGCATGCGGACACCGGCCGTGGGCACTTTGTAGAGAAAGGCTTCGATATCCTCACGAGGGAGCGCGAGCCAGGGCGAGTACGCCAGGAGGAGTCCGGTGCACATCAGCAGAGTTGCGGAATACCCGCGACCGGACCATGTTCTGTTTCACTTCAGCGACACCCATCTGGTCGCCGACGGCCGGCTCTACGGAGCGGTCGACGCGCAGGAGCGCCTGCGCGCACTGCTCGCCCGGGCCGAGGCCAGCCGGATCACCCCGACCGCGATCGTGTTCACCGGGGACCTGACCGACCGGGGCGAGATCGCCGCATATCGCGACCTGCGCGCGTTGGTCGAGCCGCTCGCGCACCGACTCGGTGTGCCGGTCGTGTGGGTGCCCGGCAACCACGACGACCGCGCCACGCTGCGCGAACAGTTGCTCGACGAGGACGGCTCGGACGCACCGCTGGACCGGGTGTACCTGTTCGACGGGCTGCGCGTCGTCGTGCTCGACACGACCGTGCCGGGCCACCACTACGGCGAACTCACCACCGACCAATTGCATTGGCTGCGTTCGGTATTGGCCGAACCCGCGCCCTTCGGAACGATCCTGGCCATGCACCACCCCCCGGTTCCCTGCATCCAGGATCTCGCGGTGACCGTGGAACTGCGCGACCAGCGCCGCCTCGCCCAGGTGCTGGACGGCACCGACGTGCGCAGCATCCTGGCCGGCCATCTGCACTTCTCGACCACCGCGACGTTCGCCGGAATCCCGGTGTCCGTGGCATCTTCCGCGTGCTACAGCCAGGATCTGGCGGTGGCCGACGGCGGGCAGCGCGGCCGGGACGGGGCGCAGAGCTTCAACTACGTGCACGTCTATCCCGACACCGTGGTGCATTCGGTGGTTCCGCTCACGCAGGGACCGACCGTCGGACAGCCGGCCACCCCCGAGGAGGCCGCGCGGCGGCTGGCCGAGGAGGGGATCATCATTCCTCCGGCATCGCGTATTCCTGAGGTCCTCGACGCGTCGGCACCCGAATCGGACGGCGAATCGATCAGCTGATCCCCGGAGGGACCCTCCACAGGTGGTCGGACATCACGACCAGGCCGCCGGCCGGTCCGGGCCGCACGACGATTCCGGCGAAGTCACTCCACGGGGATGGCGAATCCTCTTATGCCGCTCCCGATTCGAGTGCCGCGAGCGAATCGTCGTCCGGAATCTCCTCCCACGGAGCCGGATCCGGGAAATACACCTCCAGGAATTCCGATACCGCGCGCACCCGTTCGGTCTCGGCGACCTCCGGGAAGCTGCCGTCGTTGAGACAGAAGAAGTCCGCGTTCCGGCTCCTCCTCAGCCCCTCGAGCAGCGCCAAACCGGCGTGGCGGGTGGTGTCGACGTACCGCATCGTGGCCGTCTCCTGCGGCACCGCACGCCCGGTGAGCAGGGCGTAGTAGTGGTAGAGCGAATTGGTGACCGAGATGTCGGTCGCCGCGCGGAACCGGCTGGCCCGGGTGCGCGCGAAGTCCTCGCCGAAGACCTGCTCCATCTCGTGTAATACGCTGCGCCGCAGGGGAACCGGGGTGTGCTCGAGATGCCGGGTGATGACCGGCCCGAAACGCCGCGTGAGCAGCTGCCGGTTCACCCGGGCGGCGTTCTCGAAACCGCTGCGGCGCTCGTTGTTTCCGCCCGGTCCGATCCGGGTGCCCGCCTCGATGAAGCGGCTGATCCCGGCCGGGGTGAAGAACATCGAGGGCCGCACCGGGCGCGCGAAGAACATGTCGTCGTTGGAGTACAGGAAGTGCTCGGACAGACCCTCGATGTGCTGGAGCTGACATTCGATGGCGTGCGAGTTGAACACCGGAAGCCCACTGGTGTCGGAGAAGTGGTCCACCGCGCGCACGACGGTCACCCGCGGATCGTCGGTGAGCCATTGCGGCAGTTCGGAGTCGGTGGCGATGAAGATGCGGCGAATCCAGGGCGCGTTCTTGTGCACCGAGCGCAGCGCATAGCGGAGCTCGTCGATCTGGCGGATGCGGGCGTCGGCCTCGTCTCCCTCCCCGACGACCACCTGCGCCATCATTCCCGCACGGCGAGCGCGGAATTCGGGATCGCTGCCATCGACCCAGGAGTAGACGATATCGATGTCGAAGCCGACATCGGTGGCATGCGGGGCGAACATGCCGTCCAGGGTCGGCCAGCTCGCGTCGTACAGCAGCACCGTCGTCGGGTTCACATCGGCGAGGTCGAAGACGTTGCGAGTCAGCGCGTTCGGACGGGGACATTCGACCGTGTCGCCGTGGTGGTCCCACAGCTCGATCTCGACATGATGGGCCGGATCGAGATCGCGCCCGAGCCGGAACACATTGTGACGCAGTTCGTTACACGTAAAACCGGCGACCATCGCCGCGCCCAGCACCCGGCGCAACGCGGTGCGATGGGCCGAGTCCACCGCCAGCACCAGCCGATGGGCCGAGTCCCGCACCAGCAGGTACGAGACGTCGTGCGCCGCGAACTCGGCTCGCAGATACCGCAGATCACCGACCACCGCGGCCGACACCGCCAGATTGCGCACACCGGCCGAGCCGGTCATGTCGACCGCACCGAATTCCACCATTACCATCTCCTGCCTCATTGTCCGGCCCGGACGGCCCGCCCCTGCGGACCCGCGGGCACCGGCACCCGTGAAAGACGAACACACACAACACCCTCCGCCACGACGACGGAGGGCTCGCAAACCCCGTGAGCGCGCTGGTAGAAGCTGCGTCAGCGCGCTAGTGAATACTTCGCTCGGTGAGACTGTTCGGGAAGGCAGCCCACAATCGAAGCCGTAAGGACCGGATTTCCATTCGTTCTCACCTCGCTCGGAGACGGGCGCGGTAGTGCGCCACAGTGGTTGTCGCAGATGTCGGCACCGGCGCTCGGCGAACCGAAGGGCAGTGTCGGCGGGATTCACCGGACAGACATCGGCCGGTCACTCGATAGACCTCATATGGACGAGGAACTGTTACGAATGATGCAGCCGGCGCTACCAGAAGTCAATCCGAAACCGCCCTGGTGGGGTGCAGTTTTCACGGCGGTAACGTCCGCGGAGCCGAAATTGTCGGGATCTCACCGACTTAGGGTAGCCTTACCATATGAAATTGACGATCCTGTTCGGAACGGAGATGGGTACCGCCGAGCGCGCCGCGGAGGCGATTGCGGAAGCGCTGGCATCGGATCACGAGGCAGCCGTGCGCGATATGTCCGACTTCGACGTGGACGACCTCGACCTCGACCGGCCCTGCCTCATCGTCTGCTCCACCTACGGCTCGGGCGAGCTGCCCACCGGCGCCGAACCGTTCTTCGCCCAGCTCGACGACCGCCTCCCCGACCTGACCGGACTGCGTTTCGCGGTCTTCGGCCTCGGCGACACGGTGTACGACGACACCTTCAATCGCGGCGGGGAGATCTGCGCGGAACGGCTGATCCGCCTGGGCGCCACCCAGTTCGGCGAACACGCCCGCCACGACGCGTCCACCACCACCCGCCCGCAGGACCAGGCCGCCGACTGGGCGCGGGACTTACCGATCGGCACGCTCACCCCGGCCTGATCCGCCGCGCACCGTGTCGAGGCTCCCCGCGGTCGCGCGCCCTACCGGGCACGCTCGGTATCACCGGCACCAGCGGACCGGACGATCATCCACGCCAACGGGTACGCTCGGCGAATCGGTCCGCCCGGCGTGGGTGCACGTGTCGTTACTCGGTGGAAAGTACATGCGACCCAGCAGGCATGCGGCGCAACGGCTTACACTGCTATCGTGGCGCAGCCCGCCGCATAGCCGACCGTGAGGTGAGCAAAGATGGCAGCCGGAGCCCGAGAGCGTCAAGAGTCCCAGACCGATCATCCCGAACTGGACGTTCTACCGGAGTGGCCGCAGGAGACGATCGCGGTACTGGTGACGACCGATCCGGCCCCGCACGCCATCCCCGTATCCTGGCCGGTGCGCGCCGGCGACAAGCGAATCCTGTTGAGCCTCAAGTCCGATCGCGGCTCGCTGGCACGGCTGCGGGCGCGGCGCGAGGTGGGGCTGCTGATTCTGGGCGCCGGAAACGTCGCCATCTGCGCGCGCGGGCGGGCCCACGTGCTGGCCGATCCGATGCCCGGCGCCGACGACTATGCGGCAGTGGACATCGACGTGGACGTGATCGACGATCATCACCAGTCGGCGTTCGCCATCACCGCGGGCATCCAGCGCGACGTGCTCGACGATTCCGAGCTGCGCTATCTGGAATCCCGCGTCGCGACGCTGCGCAAACTGGCCGAGACGGAGGCGCACTCGTGAGGGAGCGCAGCGAGCGAACAATGGGCACAGCAGCGCCCGCGATCGTGCCGGAGCCGAGCGCTAGGGAGGTGGGGGCATGATTGCCGCCTTCTCGATCACCCCGCTCGGCGTCGGCGAGGACGTCGGCCGCGCCGTCGCCGAGGCCGTGCGCGTCGTGCGCGCCAGCGGTTTGCCCAACGAGACCACCGCCATGTACACCACTGTCGAGGGTGAATGGGACGAGGTCATGGCCGTGATCAAGCGCGCCACCGACGCCGTCATGGCCGTCTCCCCCCGCTGCAGCCTGGTGATCAAGGCCGACGTCCGCCCGGGCATCACCGACGGCATGACCTCGAAGGTCGCCAGCGTCGAGCGGTATCTCGCCGAGGAGTAGGGCGGCGGATATCCTACCGCCGCCGAGGCACCGGCCGCCCCACCGGAGAGTGGCGCGTATCCCCCTCCGGCCTGGCCAGTTGCCGCTCCAGGGCGGTGAATGCCGCGATGACCTCCGGGGCCTCGAAGGCTCGGTTACGACGCCCGACCGAAAGCTGGCGGAGAATGCCGACCTCCGCGAGTCGTTCGATCGCCGCATTGACCGCCGGGTAGCTGCGGTCGCAACCTTTAATAAGGAGGGTTGCCGAATCGGCTTCGAGGCTCCCGCGCGCCAACGAGTCAGCCGCGATGGTTCAGCGGGGTAGCTCGGTGGCGGCCCACTCGCCGAGGGTGAAATGCGTTCCGGTGCGGCGGATTTCCACCGCGCCGGGGCCGGAGAAGTGGGCGGGGACGACCAATTCCCGTTCATCGGCGGCTCGTTCGAGGATGCGGTGACGGGACGCGGCGGCCTGATGGGGGTCCAGGCACAGGCAGCTGCTGTGCGAGGGGTGCAGGAGTTGCATGGGGGTGTGGACCAGGTCGCCGACGAAGACCGCGCGGTCGGGGCCGGAGGCCAGGCGCACCACGGCCGAGCCCGGGGTGTGGCCGGGGGCCGATTCGAGCGTGAGGTTGTCGTCGATGCGGTGGGTGCCGTCCCAGAGCGTCGACAGGCCGGCGCGGTGGATGGGGGCGATGCTGTCCTCGTAGAGGAGGCGATCGTCGGGGCGGCGGGCGTGGGCGTAGCCGCCGGCGGGGCCGTAGTAGGCGTCGTCGGCGGCCGGAATCAGATACTGCGCGTTGGGAAATGACGGGATCCACTCGCCGTCGGAGTCGCGGGTGTTCCAGCCGACGTGGTCGCCGTGGATGTGGGTGTTGACCACGATGTCCACGTCCTCGGAGCGAACCCCCGCCCGCTCCAGGCGTTCCAGAAAATCGCTCTGCCGTTGGTGGAACATCGCGCTGCTGGGCCGCTCGCGCCCGTTGCCGACGCCGGTGTCGATCAGGATGGTGCGGCCGCCGCTGCGCAGCACCCAGGTCTGCACGGCGCCCAGGGTCAGTTCGGTGCCCGGGTCCCAGTGCCCCGGCGCCAGCCACTCCGCATTGTCGCGCCAGGTCTGCGCGTCGATACCCGGCACCAGATCCGGGCCCGGCCGCAGCGGGCCCTGCAATTCGATCACCCGGAAGATCTCGACATCCCCCAGCACGATGCTCTTCGAACTCTCCATGTCCTCGAGCTTAAAAACGCGACTGTGCGCTGATCAATGCTTATTCGGCTCGCAGAAATACTGGATCGTCTCATGGATGAGTATCGGAGTTATCATCAACGCATGGACGTACTCAGCGATGCGATCGCCGCCATGCGCCTGGGGCAACCGTCGTCGAACCGGCTGCGGTCCCGCGGCGGCGGCTGGTGCACGCGCCTGGATCCGTACGACGGTGCGGGTTTCCACATCATGCTGCGGGGCAGCTGCTGGGTGCTGCCGGACGGCGGCGATCCGGTGCTGCTCGGCCCCGGCGACGCGGTGCTGCTGCCCCACGGGATCGGGCATGTGATCGCCGATTCTCCCGCCGATCCGGCCACCGCGGCGCGGGCGATCCCCTTCGAGCGCTGGCGTGAGGAGATCGTCGAAGTGGATTCGCGGACAGCCGGATTCGAGATCCTCTGCGGCAAGTACCGGCTCGACCGGCGCGGGCAGCATCCCCTCGTCGAGGAGCTGCCGGCGCTCATCCACCTGCCCGCCCGCATCGGCGAACACCCCGAGCTGCGCGCGGCCATCGATCTGCTCGGGCGCGAATTGGACCGGCGCGGCCCCGGGTCCTGCATCGCCGTGCCCGGCCTGCTCGATCTGCTCCTCATCTACATGCTCCGCGCGTGGATGGACGACCATCGGACCGGCGTATGGCCCGCGGCACTGAACGATCCGGTGACCGCCGCGGCCCTGCGCGCGCTGCACACCGACCCGTCGGCCGCCTGGACCACCGACCGGCTGGCCGCGGAGACCGCCGTCTCCCGCGCCACCCTGGCCCGCCGCTTCACCGCACTCGTCGGCCAGCCACCGATGGGCTATCTGACCTGGTGGCGCCTGACGCTGGCCGCGGCGTCGCTGCGCGACACCAGTGAACCCCTGGCCACGATCGCCGAACAGGTGGGATATGCCACGCCCTATGCCTTTTCGCACGCGTTCAAGAGGCAGTTCGGGACCACCCCCGGCCGCTATCGCGAAAAGTATTACGCCCCAACCGAATCGCCCACCTTCGGCGAGCCGACGAAGAACCTTATTCCGCGTTGAACGGAATTGTTGTCCGCCTCGCGGTGACAAGCGTCGAATACTCGAGGGCAGCGAGCACATCGTCCCGCTCGAGGTCGGGATAGTCAGCCAGGATTTCATCAATGCTCATCCCGGCGGCCAGCAGCTCGAGGAGCATCCCGACTGGATAACGCAACCCCTGCACGACTGGTTTGCCGTGGCAGATACCCGGGTCCGAATTGATCCGATGCAGTCGGGACATGCCGTTCACCGATGTCAGAAATCGGAGGTGTCCACCGTGATCCCGAACGGATCCGGTAGCACGATCGGAGTACCGAACAGATGCGGGCCGTCCTGCTCGGCGAACCCGAGGTCGTGCGGGTCCGAATATAGGGTCCAGCTCCGCTCCTGACGGTCCGCCAGCAGATAGAGCGGCGCGCCATACTGCGCATATCGCTCGCGCTTGACCTTACGGTCGGTATCACCGTTCGATTTCGAAGTTACTTCGACGATCAGCAACGTCTGATCGGGAAGGAGCGCACCACCGCCCTTGGCAAGCTCGCTCGGAACCACCGCCAAGTCGGGTACGTACCAATTGGACGACCGCGGCAAATCCAGATTGCCGGAACCCATCCGGCACCCCAGCTCCCGCACCCGCTGATACAGCTGGTTTCGAATCAGGTCTACGAGGTTCTCGTGATCCCACGTCGGTGACACCAGTACGAACCGCCCCTCCACGACCTCTGCCCGCTCATCCATGATCTGCACCGCGTATTTGAGCGCCGCTTCGGGATCCACGTCGTCATAAGCGAACGCATGCGCCATGACCGGCTCACCACCCTTTCCGTCCAACGGCGTGCTCAGATCCCCGCTCACAGCCAGTGTAGAGGGTCAGCGAGGCCAGTACGTGCACCAATCGGTGGCCGACAGAGGGAGGCGGGCGCCGCGCGCGGCCTCGGCGGCATCCTCGGCGGCGCGGATCTGCGCCGCGAAGCTCAGCGCGGCCTTGCGCAACCGCTCCTCGGCGCTGTCCTCGCCGCCCAGGTGAACCGTGCGCAAATCCGCCGGGATCAACTCGTCCGGCAGGCCCGCGCGGCGGCTGCGGGACAGGATCTTTTCCGCCAGGGCCAGGGCGGGCTGGGCCATGGCGATGCCGTCGAGGCAGGAGCGGCGGGCCTTCTCGCTGGTTTTGCGTTCCTCCCAGGCCTTTTCCTGGGCGGCGATCTTCTCCTGCAGGGTGGCGGCCCGGTCGATCGGCGCATCGCGCAGGTGGGGGCTGCGGTGGACGAGTTTGGCGACCAGGGCCGCGGCGACGTCGTCGACGGTGAATTCGCCCGCGGCCTCGGCAATGCGGGAGTGGAACAGCACCTGCAGCAGCAGGTCGCCGAGTTCCTCGCGGATGGTCTCGCTGTCCTCGTGCTGGATGGCATCCAGCAGCTCGTAGGTCTCCTCGAGCAGGTACGGGCGCAGCGAATCGTGGGTCTGGGTGACCTCCCAGCCGCCGAAATTCCACAGCCGGTCCATCACCTCGACGGCCTCGGAAAGGCTGCGCGCCATCCGGGCGGAATCCGCCTCGCTCACCGCTCCGACATCTCCGTCGCCACCCGCAGGTCCACCATCCCCTGCGGCTTACCGTCCAGCGCCAGCAGCAGATCCGCGATGAACTGCAGCAGCTGCACATCGCGCACGCGGGCCGCGCCCACGCTGTCCTCCACGCGCGGCAGCGGCAGCTGCACGATGCCGGTGGTCGGGCGGTAGGTCACCGCCGGGTACAAACGCTTGAGCCGCAACTGTTTCGAGTCCGGCAGCTGCATCGGGGACAGCTTCAGCGTGGTGCCGGTGACGCCGACCTCCGTGAGCCCGTATTCGCGGCACAGCAGCCGCAGCCGGGCGACGGACACCAGGCGCCCGACCTCCACCGGCAGCGGGCCGTACCGGTCGACCAGCTCCTCGACGACCTTCGCCAGCGCCGAATCATCCTGGGCGGCAGCGAGTTTGCGATAAGCCTCGAGGCGCAGCCGGTCGCTGCCGATGTAGTCGGGCGGGATGTGCGCATCCACCGGAAGGTCGATGCGAACCTCCTTGACCTCCTCCTCGGTGACGATCGGCTTCCCGTCGGCCGCGGCGCGATACGCCTCCACCGCCTCCCCGACCAGCCGCACGTACAGATCGAAGCCGACCCCGGCCACATGCCCGGACTGCTCGGCGCCCAGCACATTTCCCGCGCCGCGGATCTCGAGGTCCTTCATCGCCACGGCCATGCCCGCGCCGAGATCGGAGTTCTGCGAGATGGTCGCCAGCCGGTCGTAGGCGGTCTCGGTGAGCGGCTTCTCGGGCGGGTACAGGAAGTACGCGTACCCGCGCTCGCGGCTGCGCCCGACGCGCCCGCGCAGCTGATGCAGCTGCGACAGGCCGAGGGTGTCGGCGCGTTCCACGAGCAGCGTGTTGGCATTGGAGATGTCCAGGCCGGTCTCGATGATGGTCGTGCACATCAGCACGTCGAACTCGCGCTCCCAGAAGCCCTGCACGGTCCGCTCGAGGGTGTCCTCGTTCATCTGGCCGTGCGCGATCGCCACCCGCGCCTCGGGCACCAGATCGCGAATCCGCTTGGCCGCCTTGTCGATCGAGGACACCCGGTTGTGCACGTAGAACACCTGGCCGTCGCGCAGCAGCTCGCGGCGGATGGCCGCGGCGACCTGCTTGTCGTTGTAGGCGCCGACGTAGGTAAGGATCGGATGGCGCTCCTCGGGCGGGGTGAGGATGGTGGACATCTCGCGGATGCCCGCCAGGCTCATTTCCAGGGTGCGCGGAATCGGCGTGGCCGACATGGTCAGCATGTCGACATGGGTGCGCAGCGCCTTGATGTGCTCCTTGTGCTCGACGCCGAACCGCTGCTCCTCGTCGATGACGACCAGGCCCAGATCCTTCCACCGCACGCCGGTCTGCAGCAGGCGGTGCGTGCCGACGACGATGTCGACCTCGCCGGTTGTCATGCCCTCCAGCACTTCCCGGGATTCGGCCGGATCGGTGAAGCGCGACAGGCCCTTGACCGTCACGGGGAATCCGGCGACGCGCTCGGCGAAGGTCTGCAGATGCTGTTGCGCCAGCAGGGTTGTCGGCACCAGCACCGCGACCTGCTTGCCGTCCTGCACCGCCTTGAACGCCGCGCGCACCGCGATCTCGGTCTTGCCGTAGCCGACGTCGCCGCAGATCACCCGGTCCATCGGGACCGCCTTCTCCATGTCCGCCTTGACCTCGGCTATGGCGGTGAGCTGATCGTGGGTCTCGGTGAACGCGAACGCGTCCTCCATCTCCTGCTGCCACGGGCTGTCGGCGCCGAAGGCGTGCCCCGGCGCGGCCTGGCGCGCGGCATACAGCTGCACCAGCTCGGTGGCGATCTCGCGAACGGCCTTGCGCGCCTTGCGTTTCGTATTCGTCCAGTCCGAACCGCCGAGCTTGGACAGGCTCGGCATCTCCCCGCCGACGTAGCGCGAGAGCTGATCCAGCGAATCCATCGGCACGAACAGCCGATCGCCGGGCTGGCCGCGCTTGCCGGGCGCGTACTCGATGACCAGGTATTCACGCCGAGCCCCGCCGACGGTGCGCTCGATCATCTCCACGAAGCGGCCGATGCCGTGCTGATCGTGCACGACCATGTCGCCGGAGCTCAGCGCCAGCGGATCGACCTGGTTGCGGCGGCGCGCGGGCAGCTTCTTGCCCTCGCCGGGCGCGGTGACCCGGTTGCCGGTCAGATCCGATTCGGCGATGACTACCAGTTTGGCGTCGTCGAACACGATGCCGTCGTGCAGCGACCCGCACAGCACCCCGACCAGCCCGCGCACCGGCTCCGCGCCGGGCTCCAGCGTGGCCGCGGGCACCTCGGCCTCACCGAGGCGCTCCAGAAAGCGTTGCGCCGTACCGTGTCCCGCGACGACGATCACCGCGCGCCCGCCCGTGGTCACGTGCGCCCGCAGCGAGGCGAACACCGTCGCGACCAACTCCTGCGAGCCGCGCGCGGCAGGCGCGGACATGACCGGCAGCACCACCTCGGCCGGATCTCCCGACGACAGCGGACTCAGTGTCCACCACGGCATCTCGCGCTCGTCGGCGTTGGCGTGCACGACATCCAGCCCGCGATACGCCGAGGCCGCCAGATCCAGCCCGTGCGCGCCGAGCGGGGCCGCGCCGCCGAACGACGCCGCCGTCCACGACGCCTCCAGGAATTCCTGTCCGGTCCGGACGAGGTCCGCGGCGCGGGTACGGATCTTCTCCGGATCGCACAGCAGCACATGGGTGCCCGCGGGCAGCACCTCGGTCAGCAGTTGCAGGCCCTGCGGGCGCAGCACCGGCAGCAACGCCTCCATACCCTCGACCGGAATGCCCTCGGCCAGCTTGTCCAGCATCTCGACCAGCGCGGCGTCGGCCGGATTCTCCGCGGCCACCTTGGCCGCGTGCATGCGCAGCTCCTGAGTCAGCAGCAGCTCCCGGCACGGTTGCGCCACAACCACATCCACCGCGACCTCGGACAGCGAGCGCTGATCGGCGACGGAGAACGGCCGCAGCTCGCTGATCTCATCGCCCCAGAACTCCACGCGGACGGGATGATCCGCGGTGGGCGGGAAGATGTCGAGAATGCCACCGCGCACCGCGAACTCGCCGCGCTTACCGACCATGTCGACGCGCTCGTAGGCGAATTCGACCAGGCGCTCGGCCAATTCGTCGAAATCGAATTCCGCGCCGATGCGCAGCACCACCGGCTCGATATCGCCCAGGCCCGAGGCCATCGGCTGCATCAGCGACCGGACCGTGGTGACCACGATGCGCAGCGGGGTGGAGTACGCGTCGTCGGGATGCGCCAGGCGCCGCAGCACCTGCAGCCGGCGCCCCACCGTGTCCGCGCTCGGCGAGAGCCGCTCGTGCGGCAGCGTCTCCCAGGAGGGGAACAGGGCCACTCCGTCGCCGACGATCTCGGCCAGCTCCACCGTCAGATCGTCGGCCTCACGCCCCGTCGCCGTCACCACCACCAGCGGCCGCTGCCCGGCCATCGCCGCGGCCACGAACGGCCGCACCGCCGAGGGCGCCACCAACTGCACGGGCGTGCGGCCGATCAGCCTCTCGACCTGGGCGAGCGCCGCATCGGCGCCGGCCACCGCGGCCAGTCCCGCAAGAGGTGGACGTTGGGTGGACATGAACAGACTCCTGGCGCAGCTAAGCGGTTAGGGCGGCGAAACGAGTCTAGTCACCGCCACCGACAGGAGTTCCACCCGCGGTCTAGGGCACGTAGCGACGGAGCCTGCGGGCCGCGAACTCCCGGAAATAGGCCACCTTCTCCTCGGGCACGATCGAGGGCAGCAGGAAGTACCAGACGCGTTCCATGCGCACGGCCATTTGATCGATGGACTCGGTGCCGACGGCGGTGATGTGCACGCCCGCGGTCATCTCCTGCAGCAGCAGGCCGATGGTCTCCGGGTCCAGATCCGGCTTCAGGTCGCCCTGCGCGATGGCGCGCTCGGACAGTACGCGGTGCGTCTCGCCCCAGGTCTTGGCGATGTTGTCGCCGGTGGCGCCGCGGTAGTCGCCGATCTGATGGGTGAGCTTCAGCATGGCGCCGACCATCGGGTCGTTCATCGTGAGATCGGCGACCACATAGGTGATTCCGATGCACGCCTCGAGCGCGGGCACGCGCGGATCGAAGAATCCCTGGCAGGCACTGACCAGTCGCTCGTTACCCTGATCGACCACGGCGCGCGCCAGCTCCTCCTTGGAGCCGAAGTGGAAATACAGGGCGCCCTTGGTAACGTTCGACTGCGCGATGATCTCGCTCAGGCTCGCGTTCGCGTAGCCCAGGCGCAGAAAGACATCGGCCGCGCCCGCGAGGACGGAATCGCGCGTAATCTCCGCGCGCGCTTGCCTAGCCATCAGATCCGCCTGTCCTCAAACCAGCCATCCCGAAGTAGACCGACATCCCGAAGTTGACCGACATCACAGCTCGAACAGCACTTGAAGGATGGGTGAACCGTACCACCCGACCGGCGCCCGCCAGTGGAATCGAGCATTCAGACCAGCCTCCGTCGCTAATTTTGGGTTAACTGTCCAGTTCCTGCCCCATTGCACCCTGCCTCCGCGCGGCGCTCCGGTCGGGCCACTCCGACGCCAGCTGCGGATCGGCCTCGAGATGGGTCAGGCCGTTCCAGCAGAGGTTGACCAGATGCGCCGCGACCACCTCCTTGGAGGGCTGGCGTTCGTCCAGCCACCAGGTGGCCGCCGTGGCGACCATGCCGACCAGCCCCTGCGCGTAGAGCGTGGCCAGGCTGGTGTCGAAGCCGCGCCGCTCGAAATCGCCGGCGAGGATGTGCGCGACCTGATTCACCGCCTCGTTCAGCAGGCTCGAGTAGGTGCCCTCGGCCGCGGCGGCGGGCTGGTCTCGCATGAGGATGCGGAAGCCGTCGGTACGTTCCTCGATGTAGGTCAGCAACGCCAGCGCCACCTGCTCGAGCCGCACCCGGGAGCGGTTGCGGGTGAGCGAGGAGGTGATCATGTCCAGCAGCGAGGACATCTCGCGGTCCACCACCACCGCGTAGAGCCCCTCCTTGCCGCCGAAATGTTCGTAGACAACGGGTTTGGACACCTGCGCGCGCTGCGCGATCTCCTCGATCGAGGTGGCGTCGTAGCCGCGCTCGGCGAACAGCGCCCGCCCGATCTCGATGAGCTGCTGGCGCCGCTGTGTCCCGGTCATGCGCGGGCGCCCCGACCGGCCGTGCTCACCGGTGGTCATCGCAACACCTCCCATGCGCATCCATCAGATCTGCTCCGACAACTCTTGCAGACGAAGTTGTTCGCTGTTCCAGGTACCCTGTATCCGCGCTGTACGCCTTCACAACTCGCCGACTTTCTCGGCGCAGGCGATCCGGCGACGATGTGCCAGCGAGAGCACTGATTTCGTAAGCCCATGGGCAACTCACCGGGGACGGGCCCACCCCGACCGGGCCGTCAACCACCGGCCCGACGAGCAAGGCTCGCGGCCTGCATCGGCAGGCTGAATTCTCGGGGAGGCGGGACTGACTAGCCCTATCGGGCTCTCGCATGCGAGGATCTATCCCGCATGCCGTGGCGCAGCGGTGGGTTCGACGATCCGCCGGTGTGACAATCCGCCGTAGTGTAATGGCAGCACCACTGATTTTGGTTCAGTTAGTCCAGGTTCGAGTCCTGGCGGCGGAGCGCGGGACGCGGTGACTATGGTTGGTCCCCGTCCGGGGCGAGCAGGCCCGAACAGTGTACGTACGACGATGAAGCCCGACGACGCCAGCCGAGGGAGATCCATGCCACAGCAGACCGCCGTCGTCGTTCTCGCGGCCGGGGCAGGCACCCGGATGCGGTCCAAGACGCCCAAGGTCCTGCATTCGCTGGCCGGCCGCAGCATGCTCGCGCATGCCCTGCACGCCGCACACGAGATCGACCCCTCCTACCTGATCCCCGTCATCGGCCACGACCGCGAACAGGTCGGCGCCGCGGTGAATGCCGTTGCGGCGGAACTGAATCGACAGATCACCCCGGCCATCCAGGAACAGCAGCTGGGCACCGGGCACGCGGTGCAGTGCGCCCTGGAATCCCTGCCGGAGGACTTCACCGGCGATCTGCTGGTCACCTCCGCCGACGTGCCGCTGCTGGACGGGCACACCCTCTCGGCGCTGCTGGCGGATCACCGCAGCTATTCCGAGCGCTCCGCGGTCACCGTGCTGACCTTCGTGCCCGACGACGCCAACGGTTACGGCCGCATCGTGCGCGACGCGCAGGGGCGCGTGCGGGAGATCGTCGAGCACGCCGACGCCACCCCCGAGCAGGCCGCGATCACCGAGGTCAACTCGGGCGTCTACGTCTTCGACGTGACCGTGCTGCGCACGATGGTCTCCCGGCTCACCACGGCCAATGCCCAGCACGAGCTGTACCTGACCGACGTGCTCAAGCTCGCCCGCGAGGCCGGGCATCCGGTGCACGGCGCACGCCTGATCGATTCGGCCAAGGTGACCGGGGTCAACGACCGGGTGCAGATGGCCGCGGCCGCGCGCACCATGAACCGGTACATCGTCGAGCGGCACATGCGGGCCGGGGTGGGCGTCATCGACCCCGCCACCACCTGGATCGACGTCGGGGTGCGGATCGGGCGCGACGCGGTGCTGCGGCCCGGCGTCCAACTGCTGGGCAACACGGTGATCGGCGAGGATGCCGAGGTCGGGCCCGACAGCACGCTCACCGATGTGGTGGTCGGCGACGGCGCGCGGGTGGTGCGCACCCACGGCGAGGGCGCGACCATCGGTCCCCATTCGGCCATCGGCCCCTTTGCGTATCTGCGGCCGGGCACCGTCGTCGGGGTTTCCGGCAAGCTCGGCGCATTCGTCGAGACCAAGAACGCCTCCATCGGCGCGCATTCGAAGGTGCCGCACCTGACCTACGTCGGCGACGCGACGATCGGCGAGTACAGCAACATCGGCGCGTCCAGCGTGTTCGTCAATTACGACGGCGTGCACAAGCACCACACGACCATCGGCTCACACGTCCGCACCGGCAGCGACACCATGTTCATCGCGCCGATCACGGTGGGTGACGGAGCCTATTCAGGGGCGGGTACTGTGCTGCGTAGAAGCGTTCCGCCGGGTGCCCTGGCCGTGTCGGGCGGGGCGCAGCGCAATATCGAGGGCTGGGTGCAGCGGAACCGTCCCGGAACTGCTGCAGCGCAGGCCGCGGCCGAGGCAATCGCGGCCGCCGACAGGGCGAGTCAGGCAATCGAGCAAAAGGATGGCAACACAGAGTGACCGCGTTCTCGACCGACAACCAGAAGAACCTGATGCTGTTCTCGGGGCGCGCTCACCCCGAGTTGGCCGAGCAGGTCGCGAAGGAACTCGACGTCTCCATTACCCCGCAAACCGCGCGCGACTTTGCCAACGGCGAGATCTTCGTCCGGTTCGAAGAGTCGGTGCGCGGCTCGGATGCCTTTGTGCTGCAGAGCTTTCCGGCTCCGCTGAACGAATGGCTGATGGAGCATCTCATCATGATCGACGCGCTCAAGCGCGGGTCGGCCAAGCGAATCACCTCGGTGCTGCCGTTCTATCCCTACGCCCGCCAGGACAAGAAGCACCGCGGCCGTGAGCCCATCTCCGCCCGCCTGGTCGCCGATCTGCTCAAGACCGCCGGCGCGGACCGCATCATCACCGTCGATCTGCACACCGACCAGATCCAGGGCTTCTTCGACGGCCCTGTCGATCACATGCACGCGCTGATCCAGCTGTCGGAGTACGTGCGCACGCACTACAGCACCGAGAACGTCACCGTCGTCTCGCCCGACGCGGGCCGGGTCAAGGTCGCCGAGAAGTGGGCCGATTCGCTCAGCGGCGCCCCGGTGGCGTTCATCCACAAGACCCGCGACCCGCTGGTGCCCAACCAGGTCAAGTCGCACCGCCCCGTCGGTGACGTCGAGGGCCGCACCTGCATCCTGATCGACGACATGATCGACACCGGCGGCACCATCGCCGAGGCCGTGCGCGTGCTGCGCGAGGCCGGGGCGGGCGATGTCGTCATCGCCGCCACCCACGGCGTGCTGTCGCACCCGGCCGCCGAGCGGCTGTCCTCCTGCGGCGCCAAGGAGGTCATCGTCACCAACACGCTGCCTATCACCGAGGACAAGAAGTTCCCCTCGCTGACGGTGCTCTCGATTGCTCCGCTGCTGGCCCGCACCATCCGTGAGGTCTTCGAGAACGGGTCCGTCACCGGCCTGTTCAACGGCAACGCCTGAGAACCGGGCCGTGCCCGCGGTGTGATCGCACACCGCGGCACGACTCGCATCGACACCGCGCACCCATTCTCTTCGTGCACGTTCGGCTGTAGCGTTGGGGCTAATTACCGACGTTGCGCTCTTGCGGAGAGGCGGTGAAACATGACCCCGGAGCAGGAACAGGATCCGCTGATCGACGAGGTCCTCGAGATGGACGAGGCCGAGCCGGACCTGGACTACGACCTGGGCGACGACGAGCAGGCCGACGAGGTCCGCGAGTACGAGCGCTATATCGCCGACCCTCCGGGAAATCTGGTCATCGGTTACCACCAGGACGACGGCCGCCAGGGCATCACCGCCGATCTCGAACAGTCGTGGACCAAGCGCCGCCGCCGGGACGAGCAGCGCGCCGAGGACGACCGTCCGGCCGAGCTCGCAGCCATGGAAGTCGTCGACGAGCCGCGCGACTGACCCCGCTCACCGCCCCTGCGACCGCCCGACTCACCGGCCCACCGACCCCGAGGGCCCGTCGCCGCGCGCGAACGCCGCTGTCGTGGTAACCAGTACGTTGCACGGGAACATCGACAGCGAAGGGGGACGTGTCATGGGACCCGAGTTCTCCGACGATCCCGGCAGTTGGAAGTATCCGGGAGCCCGGCAGGGTCCGGACGAACAGCCGACTCCCGGTCCGCACCCCCCGCATCCGCCCGAGGACGAGACGTCCGGCAGCTGGAAACGTCTCGGCCCCGACCCGGTTCCGTGCCGGTGCCCGCCGGTCGAGCCCGAGGCGCCCGCCACCCGAAAGCCGTTCTCGGTGTTCTCGGTGGTCGGCTTCGT
Organism: Nocardia albiluteola; assembly: GCF_018860155.1. GTDB lineage: Bacteria > Actinomycetota > Actinomycetes > Mycobacteriales > Mycobacteriaceae > Nocardia > Nocardia albiluteola. Next base: position 25,808 of record NZ_JAHKNI010000022.1, on the reverse strand, counting down.
CTGCGCCGCGATCACCCTCGTCTCGTGCATCTGGCCGTTGGGCCTGATCGGTCTGGTGCTGGGTGCGATCGGTCATCGCCGCGGCGAACGCCTGGGCAAGTGGGCCGCGCTGGCCTCGGTGGCGGCCACGGTCGTCGGCCTGGTCGTCATCTTCTGGGTCGCGCCGTCGCTGCACCTGCACCGGCACCACCGTTAGGTGTCACAGCACCGCGCTAGGGTTCTGCTTATGAGTGGATTCATGGGATTCCCGCTCGCGGGGCTGGATTTCTACGAGGACCTCGAGGCGGACAATTCCAAGGCGTTCTGGACCGCGCACAAGCAGGTCTACGACTCCGCGGTGCGCGAGCCGATGGCCGCGCTGATTGCCGAGCTGGAGCCCGATTTCGGCCCGGCCAAGCTCTTCCGGCCGTACCGGGACGTGCGATTTTCCAAGGACAAGGTGCCCTACAAGGACCATCAGGGCGCGGTGGTGCACGCCGCGCCCGGGGCCGGGTGGTACGTGCAGATCGGCGCGGCCGGGCTGTTCGTCGCCGCCGGAATCTACGCCGCCACACCCGATCAGCTCGCGCGGCTACGCACCACGATCGCAGACGAGGTGCGCGGGCACGAGTTGGAGCGGATCCTCGCGAAGGTCACGTCCGCCGGGTACACCGTCGGCGGCGACAAGCTCAAAACCCGCCCCAAGGGCTATCCGGCCGACCACCCGCGCATCGATCTGCTCCGGCACAAATCCCTGGTGGTGAGCCGGGAGTTCGGCGCGCCGGATTGGCTGCCAACTCCGCGCGCGGCCAAGGAGATTCGCAAGTCCTGGGAGACCATGCGCCCGGTCATGGAGTGGATCGCCGCCGTCACGAGCGGTATCCGCGACTGACATCCCGGCGCGGTCGGCATTCGGCGCCGCGTGACGCCGGAGCTCGCCGCACGCTACGTCGCGTTCGGGCGGCAACCACCAGGCGGGCGAAACGGCTTACGGGCGTGGATGGTTGACGCTCAGCCCCGCATGGGCAACGGGACCGGCTCCGGGGCGACGAGGTCGACCGATTCGTCGGCCCATTCCGAACCCGGCCGCACCGCGCCCGCGGCGATCAGTGCCCGTGCCGCCCGGATGTCCTTCGGGCGCCCGACCGCGACCGCGCCGACGAGCGCACCGTCGGTCAGCGCCAACGCGGTGAAGTTCCGCGCCTCGATCGAGCCCCGGACGACGAGTTCGTCGTGCGGATGCGGCCATCCGGCGAATTGCAGGCTGAGCCCGTACTGACTGGACCAGCCCCACGGCACGTCGATGCCGGTGATCGGCTGTCCCAGCATCGCTTTCGCGGCGGCGGCGCCCTGGGCCTGGGCACTGTTCCAGTGTTCGCTGCGCTCGTGCCGGTCGCGATGCGGGGTGAACACATTCGCGCAATCGCCGGCGGCGAAGACTCCCGGGGCCGAGGTCCGGAACTGCTCGTCGACGATAATGCCGTTGTCCACAGCGATTCCGGCCGTGCGGGCCAGGGCGGTGTCGGGGGAGGCGCCGATCGCGACCAGCGCGGAGCAGGCGTGCCAGGTGCGCCCGTCGGCGACCGTCGCGACGACACCCTCGCTGTCGATCTGCTCGAGTCCCGCCAGGCGCACATCGTTGTCGATCAGCACGTCGTGTTCGGCGTGCAAGTCCCGCACCAGGTCCGAGATCTGCGGTGGCACAATGCGATCCAGCGGCGCGGAGCCGGCGTGCAGAACGCGCACGGACGCGCCGAGCCCGCGCGCGGTGGCCGCGACCTCGAGTCCGACCAGGCCCGCGCCGACGATGAGCAGCGGTCCGGACGCGATCGCAGCCCGCAGCGGTTCGACGTCGGCGACGCCGCGCAGCGTGCGGACCCGCATCGGCTGATGGTGATGGTGTTCCAGCCGCCGCGCCTGCGCGCCGGTCGCCAGCAGCAGGCTGTCGTAGTCGAGCGCCTCGCTGCTGCTCAGCCAGACGCGGCGGCGGTCGGTATCGATGTCGGCGACCGTGGTCGCCAGCCGCAGATCGATATCACGTTCGGCCCAGGACCCTTCGGATTCCAGCAGGCTGCGGGCGGCGGCGTCGGGGTTCGCGAGCAGATCCTTCGACACCATCGGACGCCGGTAGGGTCCGTGGTGCTCGGCGCCCACGAGCACGATCCGGCCGGTGTACCCCGCGGCGCGCAGGGTCTTGGCCGCGGTGGCACCGGCGACGCCGGCGCCCGCGATAACGATCCGTCTACTCATGCCCGGCTGACCTCGACCATTTCGAAATCGGACTTGGCCGCACCACAATCCGGGCAGGACCAGTCGTCGGGGATGTCGTCCCAGCGGGTGCCGGGCGCGATGCCGTCCTCGGGCCAGCCCAGCGCCTCGTCGTACTCGAAACCGCATTGCAGGCAACGGAACAGCTTGTAGTCGATGCTCATCGGGGAGTCCTTTCCTCAGGTGGTGGCGGCTTCGAAGTCGAGCTTTTCCCGGACTCCGCAATCGGGGCAGCACCAGTCGTCGGGTACCGCGGACCACGGGGTGCCGGCCGGGAATCCCTCGCGGGGCGCGCCGGATTTTTCGTCGTAGAGGTAGTCGCAGACCGGGCAGCGATAGGCGGACATCAGCACGCTCCGTACTTCGCCAGCACGCGGTCCCGCTTGCGGGGCTGGATGTTCACCCGGGTGATGTCGCCGTCGTAGTGGTCCAGCACCCGGTGGTCCATCACCCGGCGCCACAGCGGCGGGAAGTACGCAAGCGTGATCATGCTGGCGTAACCGCTGGGCAGGTTCGGCGCGCCGTCCATGCTGCGCAGCGTCTGATACCGGCGCGTGGGGTTGGCGTGATGGTCGCTGTGCCGCTGCAGGTGGTACAGGAAGATGTTGGTCACGATGTGATCGGAGTTCCAGCTGTGCACCGGGGTGCAGCGCTCGTACCGGCCGCTCGCGGTCCGCTGCCGCAGCAGCCCGTAGTGCTCGAGGTAGTTCACCGTCTCCAGCAGCGTGAAGCCATAGATGGCCTGCCCGATCAGATACGGCAGCGCCATCGGTCCGAAGATCACGACCAGCACGCCCCACAGCACCACGGTCATCAGCCAGGCGTTGAGGATGTCGTTGTGAATCGTCCACGGGCTCTTGCCCATTCGATGTAGGCGAGCCTTTTCCAGCTCCCACGAGGAGGACAGGCTGCCCCAGACGCTGCGGGGCAGGAACGTCCAGAACGTCTCGCCGAAACGGGCGCTGGCCGGATCCTCGGGCGTCGCCACCCGCACGTGATGGCCGCGGTTGTGCTCGATGTAGAAGTGGCCGTAGGCGGTCTGCGCCAGCGTGATCTTCGAGAGCCAGCGCTCCAGCTCGTCCTTCTTGTGGCCGAGTTCGTGGGCGGTGTTGATACCGATGCCGCCCATGGCGCCCACGCTGAACATCAGCCCGATCTTGGAGACCAGGCCCAGGCCACCGTGGATGCCCAGCCAGGACAGGTCCGAGGCCGTCCACAGGTAGCAGGCGAAGCCGAGGCCGACCAGCTGGAACGGAATGTAGGCGTAGGTGCAGTACCGGTAGTACTTGTCGTTCTCCAGCTGCTTCATCACCTCCTCCGGCGGGTTGTGGCCGTCGGGGCCGAAGAACAGATCCAGCAGCGGCAGCGCCACGTAGACCAGGAGGGGGCCGACCCACCACCAGACCGGCGCCACGAGGTTCCAGCCCAGCTCATTGAACGCCCAGACCAGCGCGGTCGCGATGAACAGCGCGGTCGGCGCCACCAGCCCGAGCAGCCACAGGTATCGCTTTCGATCGCGCCACGGCCGGGGCTCGGCCTCCGAGCGCTCCGATTCCCCGATTCGAGATGTCGTCATGTCAGACTCCGTTTACACTTTCAGCGAATGTGTATCCAGTGAATACAACTCAGGTAGAGTTGTCAATAACAGAGTCACATCTACCGCTGACGTAGGATGGCCCCCATGGCTGAAGCGCCGAACTTTCAGACCGAGATGCGTCTGCTGCTGCGTGAACGGGCCCTGGACGCGGCCCGTGACGTGGTCTGTACCGAGGGGTGGGGTGCGGTGAACATGTCCCGCATCGCCAAGGACGTCGGGATCAGCCGACCGGTGCTGTACAAGGAGATCGGCACCCGGCAGGCGCTCGCGGACGCGCTCATCGAGCGTGAGCTCGGCACCTTCCTGAGCGGAATCGTGGCCACGGTGGCCGAACATCCGGACGACCCCGTCACCGGTATGGCCCGCGCCGCGGAGTACACCCTGCGCACCGGCGCGGACAACACCCTGCTCAAGGCGGTGCTGTCGGGCCGTCACAGCGGCGATACGACACTGCTGCCCGCCTTGGTCACCGAGCCCGAACCCGTGCTCGGCCGGGCGGTCACGGCGCTCACCGCCGCCTTGCGGGCCCAGTACGAGGTGCCCGCCATGTCCGATGAGGACCTGGAAACGATGGTCGAGATCCTGGTGCGGCTGACGCTGAGTCACCTGTTCCAGCCGGTCGGCCCGATCGATCGCGCCACCGATCAGATCGAGTTGGTGATCAGCCGCGTGTTCACCGGCCTGCGGTCCCCCCTCGGCGCACCGTGACAGCGCAGAGCCGGCGCCGCCCCCCGGCGGGCGCCGCCGGCTCTGCGGCAACGAACGTCAGCGACGTTCGGCGAGTATCAACGCGAATCGGTGCTGCGGATCGGTCCACACCTGTTCGGCCCGGAATCCGGTCGCGTCGAGCTCGGCGGTGAGCCCGTCGACGCGGAACTTGGCGGAGATCTCCGTGCGCATCTGCTCACCGCGGGCGAATTCGACGGTCAGATCCAGATCGGCCACCGTAACGGTCATGTCCCGGGTGGCCTCGAGGCGCATCTCGATCCATTCGTTCCGCGCATCCCACAGCGCGATGTGCGCGAACGCGTCCGGATCGAAATCGGCATGCAGCCGGGAGTTCAACACGTGCAACACATTCCGGTTGAACTCGGCGGTGACACCGGCAGCATCGTCGTAGGCGGGGACGAGTACCGCCGGATCGATGACGAGCCCGGCGCCCAGCAGCAACTGCTCCCTCGGCTCCAGCACCTGCGCGACGCTCGAGAGGAATTCGGCGCGCTCGGCGGGCACCAGATTGCCGATGGTGCCGCCGAGGAAGGCGATCATGCGCCTGCCACCGCCCGGCAGATTGTGCAGGGTGTCGGTGAAGTCGCTGACCACGCCGTGCACCGCCAGGCCCGGGAACTCGGCGGTGATCTGCTCGGCGGCGCCGCGCAACGCCGACTCGGAGACATCCTGCGGCACATAGGTTTTCAATGGCCCCTCAGCGCTCAGGGCCGAGAGCAGCAGGCGGGTCTTGGCCGCGGAGCCCGCGCCGAGCTCCACCAGCACCTCGGCCTGCGCGGTACGGGCGATCTCGCCGACCACCCGCTCGAGCAGGGCGCGCTCGGTGCGCGTCGGGTAGTACTCGGGCAGTTCGGTGATCGCCTCGAACAACTCGCTGCCGCGCGCGTCGTAGAACCACTTGGGCGGCATCGTCTTCGGGCTCGAGGTCAGCCCGCGCAGGGCATCGGCGCGCAGTGCCATGGCCAGGTCGTGGTCGGTCAGATGGATGTCCACCATCGGTGCGGTCATGCCAGTGCCCTTTCGGATTCTTCGGAGTCGAGCGTGACGATCGAGAACCGGCCCGGCCGCAGCGTCACCAGCCGCCGGTCCGGAATGTGCTGCCAGCGCGGATCGTCGTCGTAGGGTTCGGAGGTCACCACCGCGAACTCGTCGGTCACCAGGACGGACAGTGCGTGGTGAATGGTGGTGGCCCAGAGCGTTTCGCCGTCACCCAACAGCAGGTTCAGGCGCGATCGGGGTGAACGGGCGAGGACTGCGCGGATAACTCGTGGCAGCACCTGCGCGGGATCATTCGCCGCCGGGTTCGCGGGGCGCCGACCAACGGCGGATTGCACCGAACCCGGTCCGGTCGCGACAGCAGTCGTTGCGGCCCCCTCCGCAGACCGACCATCCGGATGCGCACCATTGGCAGCGTTTTTCTCTGTCGGTACGAGACTTTCGCTGTGCGGGAAGGATTCCGCACCGTCGGCCTCACCAGCGCGGGCTCCGGTTGTGGTATCAGCAGTTTCCAGCAGTCCGCGCACGATTACCCAGAGCGCGGCTGAGTCCGTGTGGGATTCGGCCTCGAGCAGCGGGGGCGAGCCGAATTCGGTGGCGATCTCGCTGAGCGCAGGTTGCCAGTCCGGAATCCGGCCGTTGTGACTGAATGCCCAGCGGCCGTGGGTGAACGGGGCGTTGGCATTGCGTTCGACGGGCGCACCGACGGTGGCCGAGCGCACCGCGGCCAGCACCGCCGTCGAACGCAGCTGCGGCAGCACCTCATCCACCGCGGGGTCGGTCCACATCGGCGCGGGGTTGCGATATCTGCTGACGCCACCGTCCCGCAGCCACCAGGCGACGCCGAACCCGTCGGCATTGATGGTGCCGCCGCCGCGCATGTCCTGCGGCTCCCACGCCTGGTTGCGCAGGGAATGCGTGCCGCGCGTGAGGATCTCGCCGACCGGCGCGGCAGGCCCGAGATAGCCCAGGTGGCGGCACATCAGCACTCGTCCGATCGCAGGTCTCGGGCCAGCCGGAAGCCGGAGAAGATCTGGCGGCGAATCGGATGGTCCCAGTTGCGGAAGGTGCCGCGGCAGGCCACCTGATCGGCGCCGAAGCTCCCGCCGCGCAGCACCCGGTAGTCGCCGCCGAAGAACACCTCGGAATATTCGCGGTACGGGAACGCCTCGAATCCCGGATACGGTTCGAAGCCCGAGGCGGTCCACTCCCAGACATCGCCGATCAGCTGGTGCACGCCCGCCGGCGAGGCCCCGGCCGGATAGGCGCCGACATCGGCTGGTTCCAGGTGCCGCTGCCCGAGATTGGCCGTGGCGTCGCCGGGATCGGCGTCGCCCCAGGGATAGCGGCGCGAGCGCCCGGTCGCCGCATCGAAGCGCGCGGCCTTCTCCCATTCGGCCTCGGTCGGCAGCCGCTTGCCCGCCCAGTTCGCGTACGCCTCGGCCTCGAACCAGCACACGTGCACCACCGGCTGCCGCGGGCGCAGCCGGGTCATCGTGCCGAAAACCCTTCGCCACCAGGCACCCCCGCCGTCCTGCTCCCAGAACTGCGGTGCGGACAGGTCCGCGGACCGCCGATGCGCCCAGCCGCGCTCGGACCACAATTCCGGACGGTGGTATCCGCCGTCGTCGATGAACTCCAGATACTGCGCGTTGGTGATCGGCGCCGCGTCGATCGCGAAGCCGGGCAACCGGACCGGGTGCGCGGGCCGCTCGTTGTCCAGGGCCCACGGGTCCGTCGAGGTGCCCATGACGAATTCGCCTGCCGGGATGACGATTTCACCCGACACCGGCACGGCCGCCATGGGCGCGGGCGGCGCCGCCAGCACCGCCGGTCCCGTACGCAGCTGGTGCGTGGCCAGCATCGTCTCGTCGTGCTGCTGCTCGTGCTGGGCGATCATCCCGAAGGCGAAGCCGCCCGCGATCAGCCGGCCGCCCCGTAAATCGCTGTCCGCCAGCACATCCCAGACCTTCTCGCGCACCGTGGCGGTGTAGGCGCGGGCCTCGGTGGGCGCGAGCAGCGGCAGGGCGGGCCGATCCGCCCGCGGATGCTGGAAGGCGTCGTAGAGCCGATCGATGTCCTCGCGCACCGGTTCCCGGCCGCCGACATCGCGGACCAGCCACAATTCCTCCTGATTCCCGATATGCGCCAGATCCCACACCAGCGGGCTCATCAGGCGCGAATGCTGGGCCACCAGTTCGGCCTCGTCGAGGCACTCGGTGAGTGTCGCGGTCCGATCGCGCGCCCGGACGAGCACCTGCGCGATGCGCTCGCGCAGGCGCTCGGTCTCGGCATGGTCGGTACCGGGTAGATGAACGGTCATGGGAGAACTCCAATGTGGTTCGCGCCGAAGATGATCGGCGCTTCGATACGGCTGACACGGGTCGAGGCCACCGGCCCACAGCGCGGCGGGCGGGTACACCGGCGCGACCGAGCAGTCTCGAGGCGCCGCGGCAGCTGGATGCCGCCGCCCGTGCGGCACACGGCACAGCCGCGACACCACACAGAGGCAGCGAACGGGGCGGGCGCCCTCGGCCCGCCCGTGAGCCGGAGCACGGCGGGACTCCGGTCCGGGTGTCGAGGACAATCCGGCACATCGCGATATGCGCTGTGCCGCATTACCTTTCCGCCTCCGAATCCGTGAGGCGCAGCGCCTCACCGGTGGGTGGTCGGCCGTCGCGACATCGTTGTGCCGCGGCGACGAGTTGCCTTTCGGCGCCCGGATCCGAGGCGTGCGCCGCGGCCAGGCTCAGCAGGTCCACCGCGGCCGAGCGAATATCGGCGCCGGACAGGCCGTAGTGCGCCGCCTCCAGCCAGCAGCCGGCCACCGGGGCGGCCAGCGCGGTCGCCTCGGCGACGACCGTGGGCGCGGACATCAGTGCATCGATCGCGTGGATCGGCACCGTCCACCCGCCGCCGGGCTGCGCGTCGAGGTAGCGCACCTCGAGATGGCCCGCGGCCCGCACCGGTGGAAACATCGTGGTCAGGTGATAGTCGAGGTCGGCGGCGTCGGGACGGCGGCCGATCTCGTCGTCCAGGGCGCCGCACAGCCAGTCGGCGAAGGTGGCCTCGGGCGGCGCCGCCCAGTCGGCCTCACCCGCGGGTCTGCGCACGCACAACAGCGGCACGTCGAGCACCCAGCGGGCGTACGCGGTGACCGGATCCGACCAGTCCAGCGCCGGGGGCCTGGTCCGGGCGTGATCCAGTCGCAACCAGGCCCGCATGCGCTGCGAGGCCCACGCACCGGCGGGGGCGTCGTGCAGATCCGGGGAGCAGGCGAAGGCCGCCAACAGGGCGGGACCGATGGTATTGAGGGCGGTCCAGCGCGCGGCCACCTCCGCGGGATCGGCGCCGGCATCGACGCTGACCTGGGTGGCCGCGGTATTGCACATCATGAGCTTGCCGAACGGGCCGATGGCGGCGAAGGAACGCTCCATCGCGCGGTATCGCGGCAGCTGCAGGACCCGCCGGGCCGGGCGAACGCCATCGGCGGCGGCGGAGAGGATCCGAATGGAACGGGATTCGAGGAGTCGTTCGAGATGGTGGGCATCGGCCCGGAGGCGCTCGCACAGTTCGGCGGCGGACTCGAACGGGGCGCTGGAGAGTTCGACCTGCCCGCCGGGTTCCACGGTGACGCGGCTGCCCCCGGGCAGTGGTAGAGCTGGGGAGTCTGGCGAAATAGACGGCGGTGCATAGGACCCCAGCGCATCCGCGAGCACCGTCAGCTCCGGACGCGAGGCGGGCGCCGACGGTTCACCGGATGCGGTGAGCCACTCGAGTTCGGCGCCGATGAGTCTGGGCGGGCCCTGTTTGAAGCACACCCCGCCGATATAGGCCTCGGCCGCGGCCCGTGAGCTGAATTCGGTACCCGCGCCGAGAAGGGCGCGAAACGCCGTGACTGCCATGACAACCTCCGCTCCGCCGCACCGTCGTATCGACCGTGCGGCAGCAGTGCCGTTTGTAGCTGTGTCGTGGGTGGGCAGCACGAGCCATAAACGTCTGCTCGAGCCAGACCCTTTTTTCGCCGACCGAACCAGAGTAGCGGCGCCCACTGACAAAAGAATCTGACGAAATGGTGACAAACGGTCAACTTTAGGCCCTGACCTGCCCAAATCGGCCAGGATCCACACCGCCCCCACCGATCGGTGCGTTCGCCGCCCCGCCGCCCGCGGTCATCTTCTATCGTCGGTGAGGTGCTGGATCTGAACCGACTTCGCGCCGATATCCCGGCCTACGACAACGTCACCTGGCCGACGCCGGTATTCCTGGACAGCGCCGGATCGTCGCTGCCCCCGCGCGCGGTGCTCGACACGGTCACCGGGCACCTGCGCCGCGAGGCCGAGATCGGCGGCTATCGCGCCGCGAACGAGCGCCTGGACGATCTGGAGTCGGTCAAGATCGCCATCGCCACGCTCGTCAACGCCGACGCCTCGGCTATCGCGCTGAGCGACAGCGCAACCCGGGCGTGGACCGACTTCTTCTACGCGATCCCCCTGCAGGCCGGGGACCGGATCCTGATCTCCGGGGCGGACTATGCCAGCAATGCGATCGCCGCGCTGCAGCGCGCCCAGGCGACGGGGGCCGTCGTCGAGCAGATCCCCAGCGACGACACCGGCCAGCTCGACGTGGACGCGCTGGCAGCGATGCTCGACGAGCGGGTCAAGGTGGTGTCGCTGGTACACATTCCGACCAACGGGGGTCTGGTCAACCCGGTCGGGGAGGCCGCGCGCATCGCGCATCGGGTCGGCGCGCTGGTGCTGCTGGATGCCTGCCAGTCCGCCGGGCAGGTACCGCTGGACGTCGCCGAATTGGACGTCGACGCACTGTCCGCGACCGGGCGAAAGTGGCTGCGCGGGCCGCGCGGCACCGGATTCCTGTATGTGCGACCGGAATTGGCCGCGACCATGGAACCCACCCGGCTGGATCTGCACAGCGCGTCGTGGACGCGTCCGGACGAATATCGCCTAGCCGCCGACGCCAGCCGCTTCGAGCTGTGGGAATGCGATGTCGCCGCCCGCCTGGGCCTCGGGGCGGCCGTGCGGCACCTGCTCGAGCTGGGCCCCGACGACGTCTACGCGGCCATATCGGCGAACGCCGAGCAGCTGCGCAAGACGCTGGCGCAGATCCCGGGGGTGACCGTGCGGGATCTGGGCACCCGGCACGGCGGCATCGTCTCGTTCACCATCGAGGGCGCGATACCGGTCGACATCCGCGATCACCTACTGGCACAGGACATCACCGTCACCGTCAGCCACCGCGGCTCCACGCTGCTGGACATGTCCGCCCGCCGCCTCGACTCGGTGGTCCGCGCCTCCCCGCACTGCTTCGTCACCCCCGACGAACTCGACCGCTTCGTCGAGGCGGTGGCCGCTCTGGCCCCGGCCTGACGGTGCCCTTCGGACCTGCCCCGAGACCGCGATCGGGCGTACCGTCGAGGACACGGGGAAGATCGACAGCGAGGTGGCTGGCATGCGATCGGACGGGGATACCTGGGACATCGTCAGCAGCGTCGGACGCACCGCGCTGGGCGTGGCAACGTTTCGCGCCGTCGAGACCGAGCGGCGCGACCCGCTGATTCACGACGAGTTCGCCCGCTGGTTCGTCGAGGCGGCCGGGGAGCCGCGGTTCGCCGAGATCCTGACCGATCCGTCGGTAATCGACGAGCAAGACTTCTTCCTCCGCATGATGGGCCCGCGCACCCGCTATTTCGACGACTACTTCACCGACGCGGCGGCACACGGCGTGCGGCAGGCGGTGATCCTGGCCGCCGGGCTGGACGCGCGTGCATACCGCCTCGACTGGCTGGCCGGCGCCACCGTTTTCGAGATCGACAGGGATACGGTGCTGGAGTTCAAGAACAAGGTGCTGGGCGACCACGCCGCCGAGCCCCGGGCCGACCGGCGGACCGTGGCCGCCGATCTGCGCGAGAACTGGCCGGCCACACTGACCGCCGCCGGCTTCGACGCCGCGACGCCCACGGCCTGGCTGGCCGAGGGCCTGCTCCCGTATCTGCCTGGCGTGGCGCAGGATTCGCTGTTCGAACGGATCGATGAGCTGTCGGCCGGGGGCAGCCGGCTGGGCGCGCACAGCGGCCCCGCGGGCCCGGGCGATCTGCAGCGATTCCGCACGTTCATCGAGGCCCGCATGCAGGCCGGCCCGTGGGGCTCGGACGCACCGTTCGACCTCTGGTACGACGACGCGCGCGCGGACCCGATCGACTGGCTGGCCGAGCGCGGCTGGACGGTGCGCGGGATCACTGTGCCCGAGCTGTTCGCCTCCTACGACCGCCCGATGCCGGACATGCCCGATCTGCCCCCGGAACTCGCGGCGCTGCGCAACCGCGCGTCGTTCTGGACGGCCGAGAAGCAGCACGGGTAGTCGAACTCACCGCTGGTCACCGCACAAATAGCCCAGGCACATCCGGGTGACCTCGTCGCGCACCTGCTCGACCGATTCCGGGAAGCCCGTTCTCCGGGTGCCCGCATCCACCACGAGCGGGGCATTCATCGCGACGTGGAACGCGATCAGCAGCCCGCCGCCCCTGCGGATATCTTCCACTCGGGCCTACCTGTGCGCCCCGGCGTCGATGGGGTAGCGGGGGGCCAGGGTGGTGCGGTCCTTGAGATGGAAGTTCATGACCAGATCGTCGGCCACCTGGACCAGTTCGTCGCGGCCCTCCACGCGCCCGGCCCACGCCATCGGCAACGCGGACAGGCCGTGGACGGCGCCGAGGAGATTGCCCGCCACGGCGCCGGTGGAGTCGGAGTCGCCGGAGTGGTTGACCGAAAGCAGCAGCGCTCCACGCAGATCCGCGGTCCGCGCGGCCACCAGCGCGCAATACACCGCTACCGCAAGGCATTCCTCCGCGACCCAGCCCGCACCGACCTGCTCGACCCGCTCGGGCGAGGGCTCACCCTCGTCCGCCACGGTGACCGCGCGGCGCAACGCCGCCACGGTCTCGTCGGACGCGGGGCCACCCTCGATCTGAGCGATGGTGTGCTGCACCGCAACTCGCAACTCCACCCCGGCCAGCACGCGATCGATCAGGGCCGCGAACACGCCCGCCGCGAGGTAGCCCGTCGGATGACCGTGGGTGAGCTGCGCGCAGCGCGCGGCCATGGTGAACGCGAGGTCGGGCCCGAATCCGGCCAGCCCGAACGGCGCGGACCGCATCACCGTGCCACAGCCCTTGGAATCGGAGTTGACCGGGCCGCGCTCGCCGAGCTGCCCGGGAGCGCGATATTCCCGCTCCTGCAGGTCCAGGCCGGACATGCACGCCTGCCCCGGCGAGCGCCGGGCGTAGAGGAACGGATGGCTCGCCAGCCAGCCGTCGGAAGCCGGGCCGGGACCGTCCTCGCGCTGGGTCCGCAGCCAGCGCAGGTAGGCGTGCTGCAGCACCGGCGCCGGATCGACTCCCGGCGGCAGCCGCAGCAGCCCCTCGGCGGTGAACAGCGTCATCTGGGTGTCGTCGGTGATCTCTTGCGGCGCACCGGGATCGCGTCCCGGCAGGAAATCCTCGACGCCGCCGGGACCGTATCGTTCCCGAATCTGCTCCAGCTGAAGAAATTCGATCGGCCAGCCCAGCGCATCGCCGATCGCCCCGCCCAGCAGCGTGCCACGGACCCTGTCGAAAAGTTGCGTGTAATCCTGCACGGGACAGATCATCTCAGGTCTGGAGAAGTGAAATCCGCCTTACCGGCCTATCCCGGCAACTTTCCGGATATTTCCACGCGGTGCCCGGAGCCGCTGTCCCGCCTCCCCGCGCCTTCAGCGTGTCGTTGCATGCCAGGAGATTTGCTCGTCGGGCCGGCGGATGACGGCCTGCTCGAGGTGGGCCCGTCCCCGGTGAGTTACCCATGTTCTTACGAAATCAGTTGTTCCGTCTGGGCTCAGTGCAGCTGATTCTGCGCGGGCTCGAGCCCGACGCGCAATAGCAGTTCGACCGCGTCGGCGGCCTGTTCGACGACTACCGGAAGCTCTTTACGCTCGACGGTCGCGAACGGTTTGAGCACGTAGTCGGCCGGATCCTGGCGCCCCGGCGGGCGGCCGATACCGATGCGCACCCGCAGATAGTCCTTGGTGGTCAGCGCGCTGGACAGCGAACGCAGCCCGTTGTGGCCGCCCTCGCCGCCGCCGCGCTTGAGGCGGATGCTGCCGAAGGGCAGATCGAGCTCGTCGTGCACGGCGATCACCTCGGTCGGCGGCACCGAGAAGAACCGGGCCAGGGCGGCGACCGGGCGGCCCGAAAGATTCATGTACGAGCGCGGCTTGGCCAGCAGTATCTTGCGCCCGTCGAGCCGGGCCTCGAGCAGATCCGCGCCGGACTTCTTGTGCACAGTGAAACGGCCGCCGACGCGCTCGGCGAGCACGTCGGCGACCATGAAACCGATGTTGTGCCGGGTGCGCTCGTATTCGGATCCGGGATTACCCAGCCCGACCACGAGCGCGGGGCTCAGTTCGGCCATCGAAAAACCGTGGAACGCAGTCTTATTCGGCGCTCTCGCCCTCGGCAGCCTCGGCGCCCGCCTCGGCCTCGGCCGCCTCGGCGACGATGACGTTCACGATCAGCGTGTCGGCGTCGGCGGCCAGGGCGACGCCCTTGGGCAGCGCGATGGAACCGGCGGTGATCTGGGTGCCCGCCTCGACGCCCTCGACCGACACCTCGATCTGCTCGGGGATGTTCAGCGCATCGGCCTCGACCGACAGGGTGGTGGCCTCCTGGGCGACCCGGGTGCCCGGGGCGGCATCGCCGCTCACGACGACGGAAACGTCGGTGACGACCTTCTCGCCGCGCTTGACGATCAGCAGGTCGGCGTGCTCGATGTAGCGGCGGATCGGGTGCACGACCACGGACTTGGTCAGCGCGAACTGCTTGGTGCCCTCGATCTCCAGGTTCACCACGGCGTTGGTGCCGTGCTCACGCAGGATGGCGGCGAACGCCTGGGCGTTGATCGCCAGATGCTTGGGGGCCTCGCCGTGGCCATACAGCACGGCGGGAACATTGCCGTCGCGGCGAGTGCGGCGGGCGGCACCCTTGCCGAACTCGGTACGGACGGTGGCTTCGAGAAGGCTGGCGTCGGACATGACTGATGGGCTCCTACGGCTCTCCGGGCGGTTTTACCTAACTGGCCAGGGACTGCCCTGGCAAAGGGTCTGCTCGTCGGGCGAAGATACGAACGAGGACGGCCGGAAAGCCGAGCCGCGTCGATCACGGTGTGATGTACTTTCGTGCCTCACACCCTCGCCGAGACAACCTGAAGAGGATAGCACGAATCAGAAACGGCCCTGCACGGGCGGGGTACCGACACTCTGGGCCGAGTAGCGCCCGACGGTCCCGGCCCAATCATGCACCATCCCAACGATTCGCGCAGATCCTTTTGATGTTGCGAATGCCGGGAAAGTGCGTGCTCAGGCCGGACCGCCCCGGTCAAGTACGCTGAGGGGGTTGCCTACCCTGCTGAAGGAGCGTCCCCCCGTGAATTCCCCGTCCCCTAGCGCGACCACGTCCGGGCGCTTGGCGCAGGAAGTCGCGCGACGACGCACCTTCGCGGTGATCTCCCACCCCGACGCGGGCAAGTCCACGCTCACCGAGGCGCTGGCGCTGCACGCCAAGGTCATCTCCGAGGCGGGCGCCATCCACGGCAAGGCCGGGCGCAAGTCCACAGTCTCGGACTGGATGGAGATGGAGAAGGCGCGCGGCATCTCCGTCAGCTCGACCGCGCTGCAGTTCGAATACGGCGACTGCGTGATCAACCTGGTGGACACCCCCGGTCACTCCGATTTCTCCGAGGACACCTACCGGGTGCTGACCGCCGTCGATGCCGCGGTCATGCTCATCGACGCCGCCAAGGGCCTCGAGCCGCAAACCCTCAAGCTGTTCCAGGTGTGCCGGCACCGCGGCATCCCGGTAATCACCGTCATCAACAAGTGGGACCGCCCCGGCCGCGCGCCGCTGGAGCTGCTGGACGAGATCGCCGAGCGCATCGGCCTCACCCCGACCCCGCTGTTCCTGCCGGTCGGCATCGCCGGGGACTTCCGCGGCCTGCTGCGCCGTGGCGAGGAGGGCGCGGCCACCGAATACATCCACTTCACCCGGACCGCCGGCGGCGCGACCATCGCGCCGGAGGAGTCGTACGAGGTGGACGAGGCCGCCGCGCGCGAGGGCGAGGTATGGACCACCGCGGCCGAGGAGAGCGAACTGCTCTCGGCCACCGGGCAGGACCACGACCAGGAGATGTTCCTGGCCGGGCAGACCTCGCCGGTCATCTACGCCTCGGCGATGCTGAACTTCGGGGTGCGGCAGCTGCTCGAGACCCTCATGGCCCTGGCTCCCCCGCCCGGCCCCCGCGACGACGTGAACGGTTCCGCGCGCACGACCACCGACCCGTTCAGCGCGGTGGTGTTCAAGGTGCAGGCCGGGATGGACACCGCGCACCGCGACCGGCTGGCGTTCATGCGCATCGTGTCCGGCGAGTTCGAGCGCGGCATGGTCGTCACCCACGCCCAGACCGGGCGGCCCTTCGCGACCAAATACGCCCTGACCGTCTTCGGCCGCGAGCGCTCCACGGTCGACACCGCCTATCCGGGCGATGTGGTCGGCCTGGTGAACGCGACCGCGCTGGCCCCCGGGCACACGCTGTTCGTGGAGAAGAAGGTGGAATTCCCGCCGATCCCGTCCTTCGCGCCCGAGCATTTCGCGACGCTGCGCGCCCAGAGCGCGGGCAAGTACAAGCAGTTCCGCAAGGCCATCGACCAGTTGGACTCCGAGGGCGTGGTGCAGGTGCTGCGCAACGAGGGCCGTGGCGACGCCTCCCCTGTGCTGGCCGCGGTCGGCCCGATGCAGTTCGAGGTCGTCACCGCCCGCATGCAATCGGAATTCAACGTCGAGACGCAGCTGGACTTCCTGCCCTATCAGCTGGCCCGCCGCACCGACGCCGACTCCGCCCCCGAACTCGACCGCCAGCGCGGCGTGGAGGTCTTCACCCGCACCGACGGCGCGATCCTGGCCCTGTTCAGCGACAAGTGGCGGCTGCAGTACATCCAGAAGGAACTGCCGAAACTCACCCTCGAGCCCCTGGTCGCCACCGCCGACTAGGCACAGCCGGGAAGGATGCGCCGGCCTCCGCTGCCATGGGGTGAGGTGGAAGACCCCTCACCCCATGGTTTCCGCGGAGTCCGGGGGCTGGCCTTCCATGCCCGGTTCGCGGGCGATCAGGCCCCAGCGGCTGGAGGTCAGGCGCAGGCTCGGGAGGTCGGAGAGGGACAGGACCACCTCGTACGTGCGCTCGTAGCCGGTGTGCGAGATGCGCCACTGGCCGTCGGAGCACAGGACGTAGCGGTCGGAGTAGAACGCCGCGCCGCGCAGCAGCATGTTGTGGCCCGGGATGAGGACGGTGTCGGCCAGATACCAGGTGCCGGTGGCGGTGTCGCCCTCGACGTCGATCTCGGGATGGTCGCAGCGATGCTCGGTGATGACGTGCGGGCCCAGGGTGTTGCGCATGAACGCCAGGAACGCGTCGCGGGATTCGAACTGCAGGTATTCACTGTAGGTTGCGGTCGCGTCGGGGATCATCGTGTCGGCGAAGTCGTCCCAGGACTTCGTATCCAGCGCCCGCAGGTAGCGGAACTTCAGCCGGCTGATCGCGGAGACGGCATCGGAATCCATACCTCAACAATCCCATCAGAACACCCGGTTCTCCGTGATTTGGGAGATGTGTTACTGTTCCGCCTCTCCGCGACTTTAGCGTGCCGCTGCTGGCCACGCGCTTTGCTCCTCGGGCCGGCGGGTGACGGCCCGCTCCCGGTGGGCCCGTCCCCGGTGAGTTACCCATGTTCTTGCGAGATCAGTTGTCGCGTGGCCCCTGCGGGAGCCACGAAGAGATGGGGAGAGGTCAGGCGGGGGGCAGGCTGAAGCAGGTGCGGCAGAAATCCTCGCCGAATTCGGTCAGCCGCAGGCTCTTTCGCACGATCTTGGGCACTCGTCCGGCGGCCTTGAGGGCGGTCTCCACGATCGGCTGCACCTCGAGCACCATGTAGCGGCTCAGCAGCACCGGATCGTCGGAGTTCGCCAGCAGCCCGAGCCGGTTCAGGTTGATCAGGTAGTGCCGCGCGCGGTCGGGATACCGGACGCCCGCCTGTTCGGGCACCGAGGTCAGATCCCCGGCCACCAGTTCGGATCCGATGCCCAGCGGGCGGTTGGTGCGCACGTCCACCGACGGCTGCGGGCCGTTCTGCGCCATGAACCGCAGAATGCGCGCCTCGTCGGGGGCGAGCTGATCCAGAATGCGGTCGTAGGCCGGATGCACCTCCTCGGTGAAATACACATCCGCCGACCGCGCCAGCAGCGCATCGCCGCGCCGCCGCAGCTCGTCCATCGTCGCCGAGCGCACATAGCCACCGGTAATCGCCTGCGGCTGATGGCCGTTCGACGTGGGCACGTAGCTGACGATCTCGCGCACCGACCCCTCGGTGACCCCCAGCACACTGCGGGCGATCGACTGCAGCGCCGCGCCGGTGCGTTCGGCGATGTCGGCCGACGAATCGCCGTCCAGTGCCGCCTGGGTGATCTGCTTGGTGACCTCGAAGGTGGTGCCCACGGCCCACTGCCCGCTGCGCACCGCCGTCCCCGCCGCCAGCCCGGCGGCGCGGAAGACGCCGCGAATCAGCCGCGCCTCGTTGCTGATCTGCCGCTGCTCCACATCCGAGCTGCGCTCCACGGATCGGGACCCGGGGCGGACCACCTCGTGTCCGGTCCTGTCGTCTGCCACGTCATTCTCCGAACCTCGCCAGGTGAACGAAACCGCCCACAGATTATCGCCGGGAGGCCGCCGCGCCCGCGTCCGGGGAGGCCACCGCGTGGCGGGTGTGACTGGGGTCTCTGCGCGAAAGTCTTTCATCTCGGCGCGCCGTGGGCCACATTCGGCGTCAAAGTGGATCCTTATCGCAAATTCGCAGTAAGGTCCAGCATGCCGACGGGGTACTTTGAGGTACCGGTGAGGCGGCGGTCACCGGTACGGGTTCGGCAGGAGGGTGTCGTGCTAGTCAGTTTCTTTCATATCGAGCCGTCCATCCTGATGGAACTGATCACGATCCCGTTGTTCACCGGCATCATCGGCTACATCACCAACTGGACCGGCGTCCTGATGCTGTTCAAGCCACTTGCCTTCCACGGCATTTCGGTGCCGGGGCTGAAATCACTGTTCCACTTCCTGCCCAAACGAGTTCAGGTGCTGCCGTTGTTGCGGTATGACGGCCGAATGGGCTGGCAGGGCATCGTGCCCTCGCGCGCGGACAAGATGGCCTCCATCGCCGTGGACAAGGGCCTGGCCAAGCTCGGCAGCGTCAGCGATTTCTACCGCGAGCTCGAGCCCGACGCCCTGGCCGAACACCTCACCACCCTGGCCGAGGAGCAGATCCGCGACATCGTCGAGGAAATCGCGCGCCGCGAGCATCCCCAGCTCTGGTTCAATCTGCCCACCCCGGTCCGGGAGATGGTGCACGAACGGGTGCGCGAGCAACTTCCCGAGGTGCTGCGCGATCTGACCGTCGAGCTGGGCACCAACATCGAGCAGCTGCTCGATGTCAAGCAGATGGTGATCCGCTATTTCCAGACCCGCCCGCAGCTGCTCAACACGGTATTTCAGGTCCTGGGCGCCAAGGAACTGCGATTCATGCAGAATTTCGGCTTCTACTTCGGCGCGCCGATGGGTGCGGTGCTGGTCGCCATCCTGCATCTGACGCATTGGTCGCCGCTGGCGGTGCTGCCGATCGGTGGGGTGGTGATCGGCTGGGTGGTGAACTGGATCGGCATCAACATGATCTTCGCCCCGGCCCAGCCGAAATGGTGGTGCCCGTGGCGGCAAGGCCTGTTGATCAAGCGCCAGCCCGAAATCACCGAGGGCTATGCGGAATTGGTGGCGACCCAGATCATCACGATCGCCAACGTCGGCGACGAACTGCTGAACGGGCCGCGCTCGGACCGGACCATGCAGGTGCTCGAGGACACCCTCCGCCCGGCCACCGACCGCGCGCTGGGGCCCGTGCGCGCACCGTTCAAATTCATGATCGGCAACCGCGACTACGAGAATTTGCAGGACAGCTTCGCCGACAAGGCCAAGAGCCTGGCGCCGGTCGCCTTCGCCGATCCGGCCTTCAACGCCCAGCAGAGCACCCAGGTCAGCCGGTACATCGCCAAGCAGATGGCGGCGCTGTCACCGGAGAACTTCGTGGACATGCTGCGCGCGGCGATCAAGCAGGACGAGTGGCTGCTGTTCGTGCACGGCGGCGCGCTCGGCTTGATCGCCGGCTACGCCCACCTGCTGATCTTCGGCTCGGACGTGGCCAAGGTCTGGCTGTGACCGTCGGCTCCACACGGCGCGAAGAACTCCGCGACTTCCTGCGAAACCGGCGCGCCCGGCTCGCGCCCGAGGACGTCGGGCTGTCCTCGGCCGGGCGGCGGCGCACGCCCGGATTGCGGCGTGAAGAGGTGGCTCTGACGGCCGGGGTCGGAGTGTCCTGGTACACGTGGCTCGAGCAGGGCCGCGACATCAGCGTCTCGGCCGATGTGCTCGATGCTGTCGCCCGGGCCCTGCGGCTGGACGGGCCGGAGCGGGCGCATTTGTATGTGCTGGCTGGAATGAATCCGCCACTGCCGGGCGAAGATTCGCCCACCGCGATTACCCCGGAGATCCGCCAGGTGCTCGACGCCTGGGAGCCGCGGCCCGCGGTGCTGCGAGATCGGTACTGGAATGTGCTGGCGTTCAACGACTCCGCGCGGTCCGTGTTCGGATACGGTGGCACCGGGAACAATTGCCTGGTCACCTACTTCACCAACCCGTGCTACACCGCGATGCGCGAATTCTGGGCGGCCGAGGCGCCGGCGGTGGTGGCCGCGTATCGCGCGGATGCCGCGCGCGCCCCCGAGGATCCCGAATTCCGCAGGGTGGTAGACGATCTCCGCGATCTGAGTCCCGAATTCGCGCGGCTGTGGGACCGCCACGAGGTCGGCGTCGCCGCGCAGGCGATCAACGCGCTGCGGCATCCCGAAGCCGGGGAACTGTTCTTCGACGCCACCACGCTCACGGTCGCCGACCACCCGTGCTGGCATCTGGTGCTCTATCACCCGCACGCCGGGACCGCGACCGTAGAGCGGCTGGACGGTCTGCGACGCCTGCGCCTGGCCGCACCCCGGCTGGCCTGAGCCGGGTGGTGCCACACCCACGATAAGTCCGCTCTGTTTGCCGCGTGCGAGCGTCGGCAGGCTGAAAGCATGACGCACAACAATTCTCGATTCGACGGCAAGATCGCCCTCGTCACCGGCGGTACCAGCGGGATGGGGCTGGCCACGGCGCGGCGGCTGCGGGCCGAGGGCGCCCGGGTGATCATCACCGGCCGCGACAGGGTCCGGCTGGACGACGCGGCCGCGCAGCTCGGCGAGGGCGCTGCCGGAATTGCGGGCGATGCCACCGATCTCGCCGATCTGGACGCGCTGTTCGAGATGGTCCGGGAGCGTTTCGGCCGGTTGGATGCGGTCTTCGCGAACGCCGGTATCGGCGCGTTCCAGCCCGCCGATACCGTCACCGAGACCGAGTTCTATCGAGTCGTGGACGCCAACTTCAAGAGCGTCTACTTCACCATCCAGAAATCGCTTCCGCTGCTGCCGGATCGGGCCGCGGTGGTGATCAACGCGTCCTTCGCGGTGCATCGCGGCGCGCCCGCCACCGCTCTCTACTCGGCGAGCAAGGCGGCCGTGCACAATCTGGCGCGGACCTTCGCCGCAGAGCTGGCGCCCCGGCGAATTCGAGTCAACTCGGTGAGTCCCGGCTACATCGACACCCCCGCGTACCGGGCGGAGGTGTCCGAACAGGCGCATGACGCGGCAGGCACTCTCGTGGCGGCGGGCCGGGTCGGCACGGCCGAGGAGGTCGCCGCCGCCGTGGCATTTCTGCTCTCGGACGAGGCGAGCTACGTCAACGGGCAGGACCTTCTGATCGACGGCGGGCTCGTCAACGCCATTCCCGCCACCATGATCTAGGTACCAGCGCCTGGCTAGCCGACCTCTTCGGCGAGCTCGAGCCAGCGCTCCTCGGTGGAGTCCTTCTCCGCCTGCACCTGTTTGAGCTCGACGCCGAGGGTGACCAGCCGATCCGGATCGGTGGCGGCCTCGGCCAGGGCCGTGTGCAGGCGCTCCTCGCGCTCGGTGAGCTTCTCCAGGGCCCGTTCCAGGCGGGAGAACTCCTTGCGGGCGGCCCGGTAGGCGGCCGAATCCGTCGCGGGGGCGGGCGAATTCGCCGAGGCGGCCGCCGAACCGCCCGCGGCCGGGGCACGTCCCGCCCCAGCGAGCGCCGCGCGCCTGCGCAGGTACTCCTCGATGCCACCCGGCAGGTTGGTGAGTTTGCCGTCGCCGAACAGCGCCCAGGTGGAGTCGCAGATGCGCTCGATCAGGTAGCGGTCGTGGCTGATCACCACCAGAGTGCCCGCCCAGCCGTCGAGCAGGTCCTCGAGCTGCTGCAGGGTGTCGATGTCCAGGTCGTTGGTGGGCTCGTCGAGCAGCAGCACATTCGGCTCGGCCATGAGGATCCGGGTGAGCTGCAGCCGGCGGCGCTCGCCACCGGACAGGTCCCGCACCGGGGTGCGCTGCTTGGCGGGCGAAAATCCCAGCCGCTCCGCCATCTGACCGGCGCTGACCTCCTTGTCGCCGAGCATGATTCGCTCGGCGACATCGGAGATCGCCTCCAGCACACGCATATTCACGGGCAGGTCGTCGAGTTCCTGGCGCAGCCAGCCGATCCGGATGGTCTGGCCCTGGATCCGCTTGCCGACGGCCGGATCCGCGTCACCGGCCAGCGCGCGCAACAGGGTGGTCTTGCCCGAGCCGTTCACCCCGACCAGGCCGACGCGTTCGCCGGGCGCCAGGCGCCAGGTCAGGTCGTGCACGAGTTCGCGACCATCGGGAGTGGCGAGCGTGAGGTCCTCGAGCTCGATCACCACGCGGCCCAGGCGCTTTCGGGCGAACGCGGCCAGCTCCACGGTGTCGCGCGGGGCGGGCACGTCGGCGATCAGCGCCTCGGCCGCCTCGACCCGATACCGCGGCTTGGAGGTGCGGGCCTGCGGGCCGCGGCGCAGCCAGGCCAGCTCCTTGCGCGCGAGGTTGCGACGGCGAGCCTCGGTGGCATCGGCCTGGCGGGCGCGTTCGGCGCGGGCGAAGATCCAATCGTTGTAGCCGCCCTCGTAGCTTTCGACCTTGCCGCCCACCACCTCCCAGGTGCGGGTGGCGACGGTATCCAGGAACCAGCGATCGTGGGTGACGACCACCAGCGCGCTGCGACGGGCCAGCAGGTGCTCGGCCAGCCACTGCACGCCCTCGACATCGAGGTGGTTCGTGGGCTCGTCCAGGACCAGCAGGTCCAGCTCGCGCACCAGGGCGGCGGCGAGCGCGACGCGGCGGCGCTCGCCGCCGGACAGGTTCTCGACCGGGGAGTCCATGCCGAGATCGGCGATGCCGATGCCCTCGATGACGTTACGGATGCGCGCGTTGGACGCCCACTCGTGCTCGGCGACACCGTCGGTCATCTGGTCATCGGCCAGCCCCGCCAGCACCACATCCCCGACCGTGGCGGTCGCGGGCAGCGAACCGCGTTGGGTGACCACCGCCATGCGCAGGCCGTTCACCCGGCTCACCCGCCCGCCGTCGGGCTCCTCGATCCCGGTCAGCACCTCCAGCAGCGTCGTCTTGCCGCCGCCGTTGAGGCCGACGACCCCGATCCGCTCCCCCTCCTGCACACCGAGCGAGACGTCGTCGAGCAGCGGCGTGATGCCGAAACTCTTGCTGACCTGTTCCAGGTTGATCAGGTTGACCATGGATCCTCTGTGTCGTCGATGAGTGCCCGAACCAGCGTACTGTTCCGCTGCCGCAGGCTCCTCGGCAGTGGATGTGAACGAGGTTCGCCCGAATCCGAACCGCATCCGTGCTCGCTCGTCGACGGACCGTCCGGGCGCCCGGTGGCGCGACCGCAGACCGCGGCGGGATGCCGGTGATGCCGCGCGGTCGGGTCCGACCGGAACTGCGCCCGGCCTTACCGCAGATCACTCAGTGCGACAACGGTATTCACCCAGGGTAATTCGTCCAGCACCACGGCCGCCGATCCGCCGTCGAGCACGATGGCATGCAGATCCTCGATCGGTTCGCCGTCTAGTTCGGCCGTGGCGCCCGGGCCCGTGAACAGGTGCGTCACCCATTCCTGCGCCAGGACGTCGGCTAGCTCACCGGCGGGCGCGGACGTGGTCACGATCGTGGCGCCGACGGCACCCGCGGCGGCGACCTCGACGACCGTGGCCAGGTCACCGGCGCCGCCGTGGCGCAGCGTGCGTGATTCGAAGGTCAGCCCGGTGCGCGCGCAGCAGCGATTGACCAGCACCGCGAGCTCGTCGAAGGTCACCGTCTCGCCCGCGAGGAAGGCCGGATCCTCGCCGGCCAGATCGCGCGTGCGGTCCGCGTAGGTCACCGGGCGCGGGGACGCGGCGGCGATCTCGGCGGCGAGCGCCGGGTCGTCGAGGCGGAGCCATTCGGCCGGGCGTGCCGCCGCGGTGTCCTCGGCGGCATCGTCCGGGCCCGAGATCAGGCCGAGCGCGACGCCCACCGGGCTCGCAACGGCCGCGCCGTCCGGCACCACCGCCGCGCCCGCGGCCAGGATCGCCCAGATCGCGACGACCGAATCGACGCCTCCACCGAGCCGCACCGCGACACCCGTGCCGGGACCGCAACCCCGCCCGATCAGCACCCGCGCCAGCCTGGACGCGCGTGCCTGCAGGGTCGCGTAGCTGATCTCGTCGTCACCCGAGGCCACTGCCGGACCGTCGGGGTCGTCCTCCGCGATCGCCGCCAGCGCCTGGCTGAACGCGGTGCCGCGGGAGATGGCGGTCGCACTGTCGACCGCGGCGGTCTGGCCGTCGGGAGCCTCCGCCTCGATCACCGCTGCGGGCTGGGTGGCCGCTATCCCGGCGTCGAGCAGATCTATCTCGCCGATCAGCACGCCCGGGACGGCGGCCACCGCGGCGAACACACCCTCCAGCGCGCGCCCGAGGGCCTGCATCGTGGTGTCGTCGAACAGATCGGTGGCGTAGTTGAGCGCGACGGCGAGTTCGCCCGGCGAGCCGTCGGCCGCGCGCTGCGGCTCCACGATCACCTGCAGATCGAACTTGGCCACCACCGCGTCCGTATCGACGGGCGCCACGGTCAGCCCCGGCAGTTCCAGCACCGGCTGCGTCGCATTCTGGAACGACAGCATCACCTGGAAGAGCGAGTTCTGCTCGTGGGCGCGGCCACCGGTCACCACCTCCGCGACTCGCTCGAACGGGATGTCGGCGTTGGCGAACGCCGACAGGTCGGTCTCGCGGGCCTGGTCGACCAGGTCGGCGAAGCTCCCTTCCGGGGTGACCGTGGTGCGCAGCACGAGAGTGTTGACGAACATGCCGACCAGGTCGTCCAGGGCGCGTTCACCACGTCCGGCGACGGGCGTCCCGACCGCGATCTCCACGCCGCCGCTGACCCGGGCCAGCATCGCGGACAGCGCCGCGTGCACAACCATGAACAGCGACGACTTGTGTTCGCGGGCAATGTCGATCAGCCCGGAATGCACCTGCGCCGGCAGGGCGAATACGGTCCTGGCGCCGCGCAGAGAGGCCACTGCCGGGCGGGGGCGATCGGTCGCGAGCCGGGCCGGCAAGCCGGCAAGCCGTTCGCGCCAATACGCCAATTGCCGTGCCGCGACGGAATTCTCGTCGCTGTCCTCGCCGATCACCTCGCGCTGCCACACCGCGTAATCCGCGTACTGGATTTCCAATGGCGCCCACCCGGGTTCGCCGCCCACACTTCTGGCGAGGTAGGCGGTGACCAGGTCGCGCGCCAGCGGGGCAAGCGATTCGGCATCGCCGGCGATGTGATGAACCACCATCGCCAGCAGGTGATCCCGGCCGTTCCGCAGCAGCAGTGCGCGCACCGGAACCTGCTGGGTCACATCGAATCCCGTGGATATCAGCGCGCCGATCCGGGCGATCGGGTCGGCTGCGGGCTCTACGACCAGACCACCCGGCAGAGCGTCGGCGACGGGCAGGATCTGCTGATAGGGCAACCCGCCCAGACCATCCGCGGGATACCGCGTCCGCAACGACTCGTGCCGCTCCAGCACATCGCCCACCGCCGCCCGCAACGCCTCCACATCCAGCTCACCGGTCAACCGAA